>NZ_CP015506.1:37500-5461741 GCF_000294775.2 Cytobacillus oceanisediminis 2691 | reverse complement strand
GACAGTATCCACTGTCTGTGGACAAACTTTTACAAACCCCTTGGATAACCTGTCCACATGTTATCCACAATCTGTGGATAATGAAGATATGCACAATGATTTATTAAGTGTTAAAACACAATTATGATAACAGATAATGCTTTTGTCTGCAATGCTTTTTAAACCTTTATCCACAACATGCCATCCCTGTTCATAAAAATTGTCCACAGCCTTTGGTTGTGTGAAAAACTTGTCAATATGTGATGTGGATAATGAAAATGCTGTCGAAATTTTATCCACAGACCTGTTTTTAGAGAAGATCCAATTCAAAGGGACTTCGGAATATCAGATGGAGAGATGCCATTTTTTCATGGCCAGATCGTCTGGCGACCGGAGGAACTTGCAGTCTCAAAAAGTAACTTTTACTATGAACTAATGAGAAAAACGTGGAAAAATGAAATTTAAGGATGACATTCATGCGAAAAGAAGGTAAACTTTCTGAGTGGGTTCTTTCAGATTTGTAAAAAAGAAAAAGAGCAGCTAAGAGAGAAGCCAGGTTCATACTCCAATTTTTTTGCCATTGAAGGCAGATTGACTTATATGCATAGTTGACAATTTTCTAGTTACATCTATATAATTAGAAAGACTGTCTTTAACAGCAATTCCTCAGGGAGGTGTCATATATGAAAAGAACTTATCAACCAAACAAGCGTAAAAGAAGCAAGGTTCATGGTTTCCGCAGCCGCATGAGCTCTCCGAACGGACGTAACGTTCTAGCTCGCCGCCGCCGCAAAGGAAGAAAAGTATTATCTGCTTAGGCCACTGAAACGTCAGTGGTCTTTTTTTCCATGTAAAGATAAATGTTCAAGGCGCTCTGCGCTTTTTTGAAAAGGTGATGACATGAAAAAAGAGTTCCGTGTAAAAAAAAATAAAGAATTTCAAGAGGCCTTTAAAAAGGGAAAGTCATTCGCCAACCGTCAATTTGTCGTTTACATCTTGAGAAAAGAGGAGCAGAATCATTTCCGCATCGGCCTTTCTGTCAGTAAAAAAATCGGCAATGCCGTTATGAGGAACCAGATCAAAAGGTATATCCGCCAGGCATTCTTAGAACTGGAGGAGGAAATAAAGCCGCAATATGATCTGATTGTCATTGCGAGGAAACCGGTGGCAGAAATGGATTTCCATGAAGTGAAAAAGAGTCTGATCCATGTATTGAAGGTTTCGCGGGTTTTGAATAAACCGAGACTTGGAAATACTAAAAATCAATAATCTTTATCTATCTTTATTTTGAAGCACTTCATTTTAAAAGATGTTAAAATAAGATACATATGAGCTTGTGCCCTATGACCGGGGACAAGCAAATGAAATCCATACTATTATCAGGAGCAATTAAGGAGGAAAAAACGGTTGAAGAAACGAATATTCCTATTAATCGGTTTAGTGTTTGTGATGGCCCTTTTATCGGGCTGTACAGAAATCAACCAGCCGATTACGTCTGAAAGCGAAGGCTTTTGGAACGAGTATATTGTCTACCCGCTTTCGCTGTTTATTATTAAGGTAGCAGAATTTGCAGGCGGCAGCTATGGACTATCGATCATTATTGTGACGATCATTATCCGTCTGGTCATCCTGCCATTAATGATTAAACAAACGAGAAGTTCAAAAGCGATGCAGGCGATTCAGCCAGAAATGCAGAAGCTTCGTGAAAAATACAGCTCTAAAGACCAGAAAACCCAGCAGAAGCTGCAGCAGGAAACAATGGCTTTATTCCAAAAACACGGCGTTAATCCGCTTGCCGGATGTTTCCCGTTAGTGATTCAAATGCCGATCCTGATCGGTTTCTACCATGCCATTACACGTACGCGCGAAATTGCAAACCATAATTTCCTTTGGTTTGACCTTGGATCTCCAGATCCAATTTACTTACTGCCTTTAATTGCAGGTGTGACAACGTTCATTCAGCAGAAAATGATGATGGCCGGCACTCAGCAAACTGGGCAAATGGCTGCACAAATGAAAATGATGCTTTACCTTATGCCGATTATGATCGTTATTTTTGCCATTAACTTCCCGGCAGCTCTTTCTTTATACTGGGTAGTGGGTAATATCTTCATGATCGTTCAAACGTATTTCATTAAAGGTCCGGACCTGAAAGCCGCAGCGGCCGGAAATGCAGGAGGAGCCAAAAAGTGAAACAAGTAACTGCTACAGGACATACCGTCAAGGAAGCAGTAGAGTCAGCTTTAGCTCAATTAAACACAACAGAAGACCGCATAGAGATTACTATTGTTGATGAAGGTAAAAAAGGCATTTTCGGGATTTTCGGATCCCGGCCGGCAGTGGTGAAAGCTGTGAAAAAGCCTGATCCGATTGAGGAAGCCGAAAAATTCCTCAAAGACGTCAGCGGGAAAATGGGCGTGTCCATTGAAATTGAAACATTAAGGGACGGAAAAAATGTTCAATTTATCCTATCCGGTGAGAAGATTGCCCTTTTAATCGGAAAAAGAGGACAAACGCTTAATTCCCTCCAGTATTTGACACAGCTGGTCATTAACCGATATGCCGAGCAATACTTAAATGTGGTGCTCGATGCAGAGGATTACCGAAAAAGACGCCAGGATACCCTGATTCAACTGGCTGAAAGGCTTGCTCAAAAAGCTTTGAAGACGGGAAAAGAAATTGCGCTGGAACCTATGCCTTCATATGAACGCAAAGTGATCCATACCGCCCTCGTAAATAATAAGCGAATCAAGACATATTCTGATGGCAATGACCCGCATCGGCATATCGTCATTGCACCAGCCAGAACAAGATAGCAGGAAAAGCGGAAACGCAGTTATCGACGTTCAAAATATAAAAAATTTCTTATTTTGCAAAATCCCAATCCATTTACGGATTGGGATTTTTTTGTCGCACTTTATCATCTCCCTGCAAATTATTAAATCTCAATTGGTTTTATTGTTATTCACATGTGGATAAGTTAAAATAGAGCATATTAATTATGAGACGTGTGGATAATTTTTTTCACTGGCTGTATTCAAGCGGGCTGTTGATAAGTATCATGCTGACTGATGGACAAGCCGGAACTGCGGGCTGATATGCTTTTCTAAAAAAAAGCCATGTGATATTCTATTAATTTGGGGAATCGATATTATTATTCATTTTGTATATAGATCAATGAAGTATGAAAAGAGAGGTGAACAAATTGGAATTCGATACAATAGCCGCGATATCTACTCCGATGGGGGAAGGAGCCATTGCCATTGTCCGCCTGAGCGGTGACCAGGCTTTTGAAATTGCGGACCGGCTGTTCAGAGGAGTGGGAGGCAAGCGTCTAAAGGATGTTGCTTCCCATACCATTCATTATGGGCATATTATGGACCCCAAAACCGGACAGATTGCTGAGGAAGTAATGGTATCGGCCATGAAGGGGCCGAAGACATTTACTAAAGAAGATGTCATTGAAATCAACTGCCATGGCGGACTGGTTTCCGTAAACCGCGTGCTGCAGCTTTTGCTGAATAATGGCGCACGCCTGGCAGAGCCGGGTGAATTTACAAAGCGCGCCTTTTTGAACGGGCGGATTGATTTATCCCAGGCAGAAGCGGTTATGGATTTAATCCGCGCCAAGACGGACCGGGCTATGAACATGGCACTTGGCCAGATGGAAGGAAGGCTGTCAAAGCTTATTCAGAAGCTTCGGCAGGAAGTTCTGGAGATCCTTGCTCACGTAGAAGTCAATATCGACTATCCGGAATACGATGATGTCGAAGAAATGACCCATCAAATGCTGATGGAGAAGGCTTCTTATGTAAAGCAGGAAATCGAAAAGCTTCTTCAGACTTCACAGCAGGGGAAAATACTGCGTGAAGGACTTTCAACGGTCATCGTCGGGCGGCCAAACGTTGGAAAATCTTCCTTATTGAATAGCCTTGTCCATGAGAATAAGGCGATTGTGACAGATATTCCGGGCACCACCCGTGATGTCATCGAAGAATACGTGAATGTAAGAGGAGTGCCTCTCCGCCTGGTTGATACAGCCGGCATTCGTGAAACGGAAGATATTGTGGAACGGATCGGTGTAGAAAAATCAAGGCAGGTATTAAAGGAAGCAGATTTGATTTTGCTTGTGCTCAATTACTCGGATGAATTGACCTCTGAGGATGAAAATATATTTAAAGCCGTTGAAGGCATGGATGTCATTGTAATTGTCAATAAAACCGATCTTGACCAAAAAATCGACATGAATCGCGTCCGTGAGCTTTCCAAACATCATAAACTGGTTACAACTTCTTTATTGGAGGATCAGGGAGTCGACGATCTTGAGGAAGCTATTGCTTCTCTATTTTTTGCAGGCTCCATCGAAGCCGGGGATATGACATATGTATCCAATACCCGCCATATTGCCCTATTGAACCAGGCGCAAAATGCCATTGACGAAGCGATGCAGGGTGTTGAGATGGGAACCCCAATTGACATTGTGCAAATTGATTTGACGAGAACATGGGAGCTGCTTGGTGAAATTATTGGCGATAGCGTCCATGAAAGCTTGATCGACCAGTTATTCTCGCAGTTCTGTTTAGGAAAATAGATGATTTAAGCAGGCTGTGTCAGCTGACGCAGCGGAAATAGATTTTTTAACTTTTGCAATCGGCCGGCTCAGCCTCTGTTTAGCTTGTGCCTGCCTGATTGCTGCAAAGGAGGCCGCATCATGACATATGAAGCTGGAAGTTATGATGTCATAGTAGTCGGAGCCGGACACGCGGGTGTGGAAGCAGGCCTTGCTTCGGCCCGTCTCGGCGCAAAGACATTAATGATTACAATCAACCTGGATATGGTAGCCTTTATGCCCTGCAACCCCTCAGTAGGAGGCCCTGCAAAAGGGATTGTGGTAAGGGAAATCGATGCACTTGGCGGAGAAATGGGCAAGAACATTGATAAAACCCATATTCAGATGCGCATGCTCAATACAGGAAAAGGCCCTGCAGTCCGTGCCTTAAGAGCTCAGGCCGATAAGTTCACGTATCAGCATGAAATGAAAAAAACGCTGGAAAATGAACCAAATCTGACATTAATTCAGGGAATGGTTGAACGGCTGATTGTCGAAGATGGAGAATGCAGGGGCGTCGTCACCCAGACAGGTGCCGTTTATCATTCAAAAGCAGTAGTCATTACGACAGGAACCTTCTTAAGAGGGGAAATCATCCTCGGTGAGCTGAAGTACTCAAGCGGTCCTAATAACCAGCAGCCATCCATTAAGCTCTCAGAGCATTTGCAGGAGCTTGGCTTTGATCTGGTCCGTTTTAAAACAGGAACACCGCCGCGCGTTAATAGCCACTCCATTGATTACAGCAAAACGGAAATTCAGCCAGGCGATGACGTGCCAAGAGCTTTTTCCTATGAAACCACAAAGTATATTACAGATCAGCTTCCTTGCTGGCTTACGTATACCAATGAAGAAACGCATACATTGATCGACAATAATCTTCATCGCTCGCCAATGTATTCCGGTATGATCAAAGGGACAGGACCTCGCTATTGCCCGTCGATTGAGGATAAAGTTGTCCGTTTTAATGATAAGCCGCGCCATCAGATCTTCCTGGAGCCTGAAGGCCGCAATACACAGGAAGTGTATGTGCAGGGGCTTTCAACAAGCTTGCCGGAGGATGTACAGCAGAAGATTCTCAGAACCATTCCTGGACTTGAAAATGTACAGATGATGCGTGCCGGCTATGCGATTGAGTATGATTCCATCGTACCAACGCAATTATGGCCGACACTTGAAACCAAAAAGGTTAAAAACCTCTATACTGCCGGCCAGATTAACGGGACATCCGGCTATGAAGAAGCTGCCGGCCAGGGGCTAATGGCAGGCATGAATGCCGGATTAAAATCACTGGATAAGGAAGAAGTCATTTTAAGCCGTTCAGATGCTTATATTGGCGTCCTGATTGATGACCTTGTGACCAAAGGCACGAACGAGCCTTACCGTCTATTGACTTCTAGAGCGGAATACCGTCTGCTGCTTCGCCATGATAATGCCGACCTGCGCTTAACAGAGCTTGGCCGCAAAGTAGGGCTGATCAGTGAAGAACGCTATGAAAAATTCCTGATGAAAAAGCAGGCGATTGAAGAAGAGAAAGCACGTCTGCAAGGCATCATCATCAAACCGACTTCTGATGTGCAGGAGCTGATCAAAAGCCAGGGCGGAAGCGAGCTGAAGGATGGCATCCGCGCATCTGATTTGCTGAAGCGTCCGGAAATGACATATGAGCATATCCAGCAGGTAGTTCCGGCTGAGAGCACGCTTGATCCGGATGTAACCGAACAGGTAGAAATCCAGATCAAGTATGAAGGCTATATTGAAAAGTCACTTCAGCAGGTAGAGCGCCTGAAGAAGATGGAAAACAAAAAGATCCCTGAAAACATCGATTATGATGATATTAACGGACTGGCTTCCGAAGCAAGGCAAAAGCTTAAGGAAGTAAGGCCGCTATCTCTCGCGCAGGCTTCACGGATTTCCGGTGTAAACCCTGCCGATATTTCTATTTTGCTTGTTTATTTAGAGCAGGGCAGAATTGCACGAGTTTCAGCGGAGTAAAAGGGAAAATCCGATCATGTCTGAGAACCGAAAGGATTTATAAATGAATACCGAACAATTTACAGAAATGCTGGCGGCGAAGGGGATTGCCCTTTCGCCACAGCAATTGCAGCAATATGACACCTACTATTCCACACTGGTGGAATGGAATGAAAAAATGAATTTAACAGCCATCACGGAAAAGGAAGATGTTTATCTTAAGCATTTTTATGACTCGATAAGCGCTGCTTTTTACTTTGATTTCAACCAGCCGTTAAAGGTTTGTGATGTCGGTGCCGGTGCCGGTTTTCCAAGCATACCGATTAAAATTGCTTTTCCGGGTTTACATATTACGATCGTTGACTCTCTTAATAAGCGCATTGGATTTCTGGAACATTTGGCAAAGAAGCTGGAGCTTGATAATGTGCGCTTTATCCATGACCGTGCGGAAACCTTTGGCCAGAACAAAGAATACCGTGAGTCTTTTGATGTTGTGACAGCACGGGCTGTTGCCAGATTGTCCGTTCTAAGCGAGCTGTGTCTGCCTCTGGCAAAAACAGGCGGCACATTTGTGGCCATGAAGGGTGCCAGTGCAAAAGAGGAACTGGATGCCGGCAAAAAGGCTATCTCGGTTCTTGGCGGAACACTCGTTGATTCCCACACGTTCACCTTGCCTGAAGAAGAGAGTGAGCGGAATATTTTAATCATTAAAAAAGAAAAGAGCACTCCTAAAAAGTACCCGCGGAAGCCGGGGACACCCAATAAAACACCAATTGAATAGGGTGCGCAATCTGCCATTGTATGACATAATGGTTTAAACTAATCGATTTTTCCAGATATTTATATTGCTCCTGTCCAGCAGGATTTGTCATGATGATAGAGAATATGTAATAGGGAGTTTCGTAAAGGTGGTGCAGGGTGATGAAGCATTCTTTCTCACGCTTTTTTGGCCTAGGCGAAAAGGGAGAACAAGTTACAGCGGAAAAACCAGCAGAAGAACAATTGGATATTGAAGACTTAAGCGACAGAGAAGAAGTTAAGAAGATACCTATTGATCAAATCGTCCCCAACCGTTTTCAGCCAAGAACGGTGTTTGATGATGAGAAGATAGAAGAGCTTTCTCGGACCATCCATACACATGGTATCATCCAGCCGATTGTCGTACGGGAATTTGAGGATGGCCAGTTTGAAATCATAGCAGGTGAACGCAGATACCGGGCCATGAAAAAGCTGGGCTGGGAAGAAGCTCCGGCTATCGTAAAAAATTTAAGTGATACAGAAACAGCTTCAGTGGCTTTAATTGAAAACCTTCAAAGGGAAGAACTGTCTCCAATTGAAGAAGCTGTTGCCTACGGAAAGCTTTTAGAACTGCATAATCTGACACAGGAAGCGTTGGCACAGCGCCTTGGAAAAGGCCAGTCAACCGTTGCAAACAAGCTTCGGCTGCTGAAATTGCCGCAGCCTGTCCAGGATGCGTTATTAAACAAATCAATCACAGAGCGGCATGCCCGTTCGCTCATTCCGCTGAAGGACCCAGAGAAGCAGGTCGCCCTGCTTCAGGAGATAGTGGAGAAGAATCTGAATGTGAAGCAGACAGAAGACAGGGTTGTCAAAATTCTCGAACAGAAAAATCCAAAGCCGAAGCCGAAGCGAAAGGCGTTCAGCAAGGATATGAGAATTGCGGTCAATACGATCCGCCAATCATTATCCATGGTTTCTGACAGCGGCATTAATCTTGATTCGGAAGAAGAAGAATTTGATGAATTTTATCAAATTACGATTAAGATTCCTAAAAAGAAATAATTTTTTAACGCGAGAGATGAAGCAGGGCCTCCCTGTTTTGTTTTTCGCGTTTTTTTTGAAGGACGATAAAAAGACTATTAGAATCTTCTTATTTTTTACAAAAAAATTATTCTGTCCTGTTTTTCGTGATAAAATAGACTACGTGATTTAACCATTCTAATAAATTCGCAGATAGATAGATCGTAATACTGATAGATGAAAGCAGGTGACACCGTGGGCAAGATTATAGCCGTTGCGAACCAGAAAGGCGGAGTCGGCAAAACGACCACTTCCGTCAATCTTGGCGCATGCCTGGCATACATAGGCAAGAAAGTGCTGCTGGTCGACATTGATCCGCAGGGGAACGCCACAAGCGGAATTGGCATTGAAAAGGCTGATGTCGATCATTGCATCTATGACGTTCTCGTTGATGATGTGGAAGCATCAAAGGTTATAAAATCAACTTCGGTAGAGAATTTATATGCAATCCCGGCAACCATTCAGCTGGCAGGTGCAGAAATTGAATTGGTGCCGACCATCTCGCGGGAAGTAAGATTAAAGAGGGCTCTTGAAGAAGTAAGAGCAAACTTTGACTATGTTATTATCGACTGTCCCCCTTCTCTCGGATTACTGACAATTAACTCGCTGACCGCTTCGGATGCCGTCATCATACCAGTGCAATGCGAGTACTATGCGCTTGAGGGTCTGAGTCAGCTTCTGAATACGGTCCGTCTTGTGCAGAAGCATCTGAATCATGATTTGAAAATCGAAGGCGTACTGCTGACGATGCTTGATGCCCGTACAAATCTTGGCATTCAGGTCATTGAAGAAGTGAAAAAGTATTTTCAGGATAAAGTATATAAAACAATCATTCCCCGCAATGTGCGGCTGGGAGAGGCTCCAAGCCATGGAGAACCTATCATTACTTATGATCCGAAGTCACGTGGAGCTGAAGTATATTTAGAACTGGCAAAGGAAGTGGTTTCAAATGGCTAAAGGTTTAGGAAAAGGTCTGAATGCTTTTTTCAATAATATTGAAACCGAAAAAGAAGAAACCGTACAAGAAGTCAAAATAAAGGACATCCGTCCAAACCCTTATCAGCCGCGCAAAGTGTTTGAAAAGGAAGCCATCGAGGAATTGAAGCAGTCCATCCTTGAACACGGAATTCTGCAGCCGATCATCGTCCGAAAAAGCATCAAAGGCTATGAAATTGTAGTTGGGGAGCGCCGCTACCGGGCAGCAAAAGAAGCAAATCTTGAAAGAGTTCCTGTTGTCATACGGGAATTGAATGAACAGCAGATGATGGAGCTCGCTGTTCTTGAGAATCTGCAGCGTGAAGACTTAACTCCAATTGAAGAAGCGGCTGCATACCAGCTGTTAATGGAGAAGCTCAAGGTGACACAAGAGGAGCTGGCAAAGCGCCTGGGAAAAAGCAGGCCGCATATTGCCAACCATATTCGCCTGCTTTCCCTTCCTCCGAAAATTCAAGGTTTGATTTCTGACGGGAAAATCTCCATGGGTCATGGCAGAGCCCTATTGGGCCTGCGGAAAAAAGAGAAACTGCAGGCGCTCGTTGAAAAAACAGTTAAAGACGGCTTAAATGTCCGTCAGCTTGAACAGCTGATTCAGCAACTGAATGATGTTTCACGTGAAACGAAAAAGCCAAATGCTCCAAAAGACATTTTTATTAAGGAACGCGAATCCTCCCTCCGAGAAAGATTCGGAACCACGGTCCATATTAAACAGTCCAAAAACAAAGGGAAAATAGAGATTGAATTTTTCTCAAAAGAAGATTTGGAACGCATTATGGAACTTTTAGAAACCAATTCGTAAGCCATCTTAATGATGGTTTATTTTTTTACAGGTATTCAAAAAAAGATTGTAGGTCAGTACCTTTCGTGGTAATTTTAATAGAAAATAATTCGCATTGCGAAATAATTAGGTGAAGAATATGTTTTTGCTAGGAACGCTTGTGAATGGATTATTGATAATTATAGGAACACTGCTGGGGAAATTGCTTCATCGCATTCCTGAGAGTATGAAGGGGACGGTGATGCATGCGATCGGCCTTGCTGTCATGGTGCTCGGCCTGCAAATGGGTCTTAAAAGCGAGAACTTCCTGGTTGTGATTTTAAGTCTTGTTTTCGGAGCAGTAATTGGAGAATACTTTGCTCTCGAAGATAAGCTGAACAAACTTGGCGATTGGCTCGAAAGCAAAATCGGCTCAAAAGGCCAAGGCAGCATTTCGCAGGGCTTCGTAACGGCTACGCTTATCTTTGTCATTGGTGCCATGGCCATTATCGGCGCGCTCGACAGCGGTATCCGGGGCGACCACTCGGTTCTTTATACCAAATCGATTATTGACGGCTTCACCTCCCTTATCTTAACGACTACATTAGGAATTGGTGTGCTCTTTTCAGCTTTTCCGGTCATGCTTTATGAAGGACTCATTGCCCTTTTTGCCACCCAAATCGACCGGTTTGTCCCCCAGCTTCTTATGGACAGCTTTATCAAGGAAATGACCGCGACAGGCGGAATCATGATCTTTGCGATTGGTCTGAATCTGACAGGGATAACAAAGATCAGGGTTGCGAACCTGCTTCCTGGAATTGTGGTTACGGGGATTATTGTGTCGGTTGTTTATTTTTATGGAATTTATTTTTAGGTGATTTAGTTGTTGGTGCGGTGATGTGAAGCATGTGCACTGGAATTTATTGTGCTTGCGGTGGCTTAACAATTTGGTTGCAGTACATAAACTAATGAAATTGAGCATGTACCTGATACGAGCGCGAAAATCTGCTATGAGCGCACGAAAAGAAGAGAGAACGGCGCATAAACAGGGTGAGAGCGCAAAAGCATCTTCAGATAGCGCATAAAAAAACTGAATCAGCGCGAAAACCTGTAAAAAGAGCGCGAAAAGATGGTAGAACGGCGCCTAAACCGGGTGAGAGCGCAAAAGTAATTTAAGATGCGCAAAAACTTACCGAATCAGCGCGAAAAACTATAATAAGAGCGCGAAAAGATGGTAGAACGGCGCCTAAACAGGGTGAGAGCGCAAAAGTAATTTCTAGATAGCGCTTTAAACTTACCGAATCGGCGCAAAAAACTATAATAAGAGCGCGAAAAGATAGTAGAACGGCGCTTAAACCGGGTGAGAGCGCAAAAGTATCTTCAGATAGCGCATAAACTAGCCGAATCAGTGCGAAAACCTGTAAAAAGAGTGCGAAAAGATGGTAGAACGACGCATAAACCGGGTGAGAGCGCAAAAGCATCTTCAGATAGCGCATAAAAAACCGAATCAGTGCGAAAACCTGTAAAAAGTGCGCGAAAAGATGGTAGAACGGCGCCTAACCGGGTGAGAGCGCAAAAGTATCTTCAGATAGCGCATAAAAAAACCGAAACAGCGCGAAAATCTGTAATAAGAGCGCGAAAAGGCGGTAGAACGGCACATAAACAGGGTGAGAGCGCAAAAGTATCTTCAGATAGCGCATAAAAAAACCGAAACAGCGCGAAAATCTGTAATAAGAGCGCGAAAAGGCGGTAGAACGGCACATAAACAGGGTGAGAGCGCAAAAGTATCTCCAGCTAGCGCATAAACTTACCGAATCAGCGCGAAAATCTGTAATAAGAGCGCGAAAAGAAGAGAAAGCGGCGCATAAACCAGATTGGGAGCACTAAATATCTACATACAGCGCATAAACTCATCGAACGAAACCCTGTCAGAACAGCGCAATGCCACCCCTCCCATCCCCAGCTAACCAAAAAAGCCGCAGGCCCAATTCCCCTGCGGTTTTCCTATTCATTAAGGTGTTTGTTCACGGTTTAGTTCCCACTTGAATGCAGGCCAAGCTGGTGCAGTCTGGTGGGTCAGGCTTGCTTCATAGATGCCGCCTGCGATGGTTTTGGCCATTTTCAGGACGAGGTTGAGTCTTGTGTTCTGGAGGACGAAGAATTCCATAAATCCGCTGACGTTGACGATGCCGGTTATGTGCATGTCCCCTACTTCCGGCAGGTCTTTATTGACTCCGGCGCCAGGCTTGACGGGCCCTTCTCCGATTTGGATGACACCGACGCTTTTTAAGCGGCCCAGGCAGGCGTCGATCCCGATGATAAAGGGATTAAAATGTTTCTTTTTGATTTCGCTCAGTTTTTCTTCCAGGTTTACGGCATGGATTGGGTCCTCCAGTGTTCCGTATACATGGAATGATGAAATGGATTTTTCCTCGAGGAGTGTGCCGACCAGCGGACCTAATGAATCGCCTGTAGAGCGGTCTGTGCCAATGCAGACAAAAACGATGGGACGGCAGCTGATGCCCGCAGGAAGAATATTCTTTAGTTCAGCAGCCAATTTTTCAGCAGAGTTTGTTTCTTCATGCGAGATTCTGGCAGAAGCCCCGCCTTTTTTGTCAAACAAGTTTGGTTTGAAGTTCATATAGGTCCACTCCCTCTTTATTCCTTGCCATGCCCGAAATACAAGTATTTATACGTTTTTAACAGTATACGGAAATTTTGTGTAATCTATACATACCTGTATTATTTAATCGTTAAACAATCGAGTTTTAAACTGTAAAATCATGAGAAAAATTGATAAAATTGTTTTGTTTTACAGAGGGGTTCGCACTGAGAGGCAAGATGCAGTATAATTTCATACAAAGTAAAGGATTGTAATTTTGAAGGCGATAACTGTCTAGCTCCAGGCGCCATCGGCTCTCGGGTCTAAGCTTGTCTAGTTTTGGCTCCTAGGGACTCGAGGTCATAAGCCGATAAGCGGGCCCTTCCGCTTTTCTATATTTTCACTAAAGTAAAGCAGGTGAAATCATGAGTCCTATTGAAAAAATGATTAACAGTATGATAGATAAGGTTTCTAATGAACAGACATGGATAAATATCGGAGAAGGCATCTTTAAAATTTTTGCGATTCTGATCGTTACGAGCATCCTGATCAGGATTGGCAAGCTGGCGATCCGCAATATTTTTAAAGTGAGGGCACCGTCAAGGCTCCGAATCTCAGAGCGCAGGGAAGCTACCCTTCTGAAGCTGCTTGAGAATATGCTTACGTATGTGGTGTTTTTCGTTGCGGCGATCATGATATTATCGGTGCTGACGATTGATGTAAAAGCCCTTTTGGCCGGTGCCGGAATCGTCGGGCTGGCTGTTGGGTTTGGGGCACAAAGTCTTGTAAAGGATATCATCACCGGGTTTTTCATCATTTTTGAAGACCAGTTCTCGGTGGGGGATTATATCCGGATTGATCAATTTGAAGGAACGGTAGAAGAAATCGGATTGCGGACAACAAAGATTAAAAACTGGACAGGTGAAGTTCATATCCTTCCGAACGGAAGCATTATGCAGGTCACTAATTTTTCCATAAATAACAGCGTTGCCTTTGTGGATGTCAGCATTGCTTATGAAGGCGATATTGTGAAAGCTGAAAGAGTTCTTCAGGAATTATTCGAAAAGCTGCCGGGCAAATATGAGGATATGATCAAGCCGCCGGAAATTCTCGGCATCCAAAATCTGGCTGCTTCTGATGTGGTGCTGCGCGTGGTTTCAGAAACGCTGCCAATGAGGCACTTTTATATTGCACGGCAGCTGCGGAAAGAAATTAAGCTTTGTTTAGATGAGCATGGCATTGAAATTCCGTTCCCGCGACTTGTTATGTATACACGGAATGATCAGGCAAAGGAAAATCCTAAACTGAATGCGGAGGGATAAATATGGAGCAAAAGGAATTTGATCTACACGATGTGGTGGAAATGAAAAAGCCTCATCCATGCGGGGTTAACAAATGGAAAATCATCCGAATGGGAGCAGATATCCGCATTAAGTGCGAAGGCTGCGGCCACAGCGTGATGATTCCAAGAAGGGAATTCGCCCGCAAAATGAAGAAGATTCTTGTTAAGCATGAGGGGTAAATAGATAAATACGGGGAGATGAGGGTTTTGGCGGATACATTCAAGTCAGCCTGTCCCCTTAACTGCTGGGACAGCTGCGGCTTACATGTAACAGTTGAAGACGGTAAGGTGACAAAGGTAGATGGTGATCAGGACCATCCAATAACAAAGGGGAAAATTTGCGGCCGCGGCAGAATGCTTGAAAGCAGGACCAATTCTCCGGAGCGCCTGCTTCATCCGATAAAGAAGGTGGATGGAGAATTTGTGCGAGTTTCATGGGAGCAGGCTTTGCACGATATTTCCCTGAAAATGAAAGAGCTAAAAGAAACAGCTGGGACCACTTCGGTCCTGCACAGCCATGATTATGCCAATGGAGGCTTGCTGACGAACCTAGGTCAGCGCTTTTTTAACTGCTATGGCGGAGTGACTGAGCTGACGGGATCCATCTGCTGGGGAGCCGGCATCGAGGCTCAGAGCTGGGATTTCGGAGATGCGTATAGCCACGGGCCTGAAGATATTTTAAACAGCAAACATATTGTTGTCTGGGGCAGAAATGTCGCGCGCACCAATATGCACCTGTATCAAAAGTTGCAGGAAGCAAAGAAGCAAGGTGCCAAGCTGTATGTAATTGATCCGATTTTTAATGCGACGGCTAAAATAGCGGACCGCTATTTTTCCATCAAGCCGGGAATGGATGGATGGCTTGCGGCCGGCATCATGAAGGAAATGCTCCGTCTGGGCGCAGAAGATAGAAGTTTCATAGATAAGTATTCTATTGGCTTTGAAGACCTGAATGAACTGCTGAGCAGTGTGACACTTGAGGAAGTGGCAGAAAAAACGGAAGTGCCTGCAGAGGTGATGACCGAGCTTGCGATGGTCTATGGGGACCGCCCCGTTTCCACTTTCTTTGGCCTGGGCATGCAGCGCTACGAAAACGGCGGAAACACGATCCGGCTGATGGATGCTTTAATTGCTGTGAGCGGAAATATTGGCATCCCGGGCGGAGGCGCAAACTATGCCAACAGGCAGGTTGGGCAAAGCTTTGATGGGGCAGCCCTCACCCTCCCTGAACGGAAAACGGCTTTCAGGCAATTTACGATGATGCGGCAGGCAGAGGGAATATTAACAGCAAAAGACCCTGAGATTAACATGATTTTCGTTACGTGTGGAAACCCTTTAACTCAGGTCCCTGACTCATCAAGGGTACGCGAGGCTTTTGCATCTGTTGAGACAGTCGTCGTGATGGATCAGTTTATGACAGATACGGCCAAAATGGCTGATTATGTGCTTCCGGTTACCACAGTTTTTGAACAGGAAGATGTTTATTACTCTTCCATGTACCATCACTTTGTCAATCATGGTCCGAAGCTGGTTGAACCGCCAGGGGAAGCGAAGACTGATTTATGGGTTTGGACTGAGCTTTCTAAGCGTCTTGGATTCGGAGCCGATTTCGATTTTACAAGAGAAGAGTTTATCAGCATGGGCCTCGGTTCACTAAGTGAGCATGGGATCACATTGGATAGCTTAAGGAATTCCCACCATAAGGAACTCCCGGTTGATACGGTGCCCTGGGCAGACCGGCAGTTCAAAACGCCAAGCGGCAAGTATGAATTCACCTCTGCTGCGGCGTTCCGAAAGGGTTCCGAAAGCAGGCTGACACTCGCTCTTCCCCGGGAAACCAAGTGGACGGACAAGGAGCGTGCCAATCAGTTTCCTTATACACTGCTGACGATTCATCCTCTTCGCTCCAATCATTCGCAGCATTATCACCTTTTGAAGCCTGAGCCAAAGGCAAAGGTGGAAATTGCCGACAATATTGCTGAGAAGCTTGGCCTGCAGGAGAACGATTATGTCAAAGTGTGGAATGACCGAGGGGAAATGAAGGGCTTTGTCCATATAATGAAAAAAGCCCATCCGGATACCATCAATATTGATGAGGGCATTTGGTCAAAATTTGGCGGTCCCGTCAATAATCTTACTTCCAGCCGCGAATCGGACAATGGCCTTGGAAGCACTTTGTACGACTGCCTTGTTAATATTGAGAAGATATAAAATTGGGTGACAGGCACCTATACCAGTTCAGCAAAGTGGTATAGGTGCCTGTCACCTTTTCTTTACATTTCAACGGCAACTATCTATAATTGTTAGAGGCTTGTTTAAATGAGAAACAATCGTATTTTTTTAAACATAAGAATCATAACTTTGAATTTCGATAACTGTCTAGCTCCAGCGCCTACCCCCTCGAGGTCACAAGCCAAACCTCCCAGAAAGGTAAAGAACACCTTTCCGTTAGGTTCGTCTTGTGCTTGGGGCCCACAGGATGTGGGTCATGCAGACGTTGCCACAGGACGTGGCGTTCTTAGTCTGCGTTCCTTTGGAACCAAGGCGCTTGCGCTTTTCTTATGATGAATAAAGTTGAGGAGTGACTTGGATGGCTTTAACAGCTGGTATTGTAGGTTTGCCGAACGTCGGAAAGTCTACGTTGTTTAATGCAATTACCCAGGCAGGAGCGGAGTCTGCGAACTATCCGTTCTGTACAATTGATCCGAATGTGGGAATTGTTGAAGTGCCTGATCACCGTTTGAATAAATTAACTGAATTGGTTCAGCCGAAAAAGACTGTGCCAACGGCTTTCGAATTTACGGATATTGCCGGCATCGTAAAGGGTGCGAGCAAAGGGGAAGGTCTTGGGAATAAGTTCCTGTCTCATATTCGTGAAGTAGATGCCATCTGCCAGGTTGTCCGCTGTTTTGCGGATGACAATATTACACACGTTGCAGGGAAAGTTGATCCAATCGACGATATTGAAGTCATCAACCTGGAATTGATTCTGGCTGACCTGGAATCGGTTGAAAAGCGAATTGGCCGCGTGAGCAAGCTGGCAAAGCAGAAAGATAAAGATTCTGTGTTTGAGCTTGAAATTCTGGAAAAATTAAAAGAAGCGTTTGAAGCAGACAAACCGGCGCGTACAGTTGAGTTTACAGAGGAACAAATGAAGCTTGTAAAAGGTCTTCATCTGCTGACAATTAAACCTGTGCTTTACGTGGCGAATGTTAGCGAAGATGATGTAGCTGATCCTTCTTCAAACGAATATGTGCAGCAGGTTAAAGAATTTGCTGCAAAGGATAATGCGGAAGTAATTGTCATCTGTGCAAAAATTGAATCTGAAATTGCGGAGCTTGATGGGGAAGAAAAAGAAATGTTCCTTCAGGAGCTTGGCATCGAAGAATCAGGCCTTGATCAGCTGATTAGAGCAGCCTACAATCTTCTTGGACTTGCAACTTACTTCACAGCCGGCGTACAGGAAGTCCGCGCCTGGACATTCCGTAAAGGCATGAAGGCTCCCCAGTGTGCGGGAGTTATTCACTCAGACTTTGAAAAAGGCTTCATCCGTGCAGAAACGGTTTCCTATGAAGACCTTGTGGCTGCAGGCAACATGACAGCTGCCAAAGAAGCAGGAAAAGTCCGCCTTGAAGGAAAAGAATATATTGTTAAAGACGGAGATGTCATGCACTTCCGCTTTAACGTTTAATTTACTGAGAACCTCTATTTAGGGGTTCTTTTTTTTCTATGCAACAGTATGATGTTGGTTTCAAGCGCGGTGACCGATAAAGCAGCCGGTCATCTCTGCTGCAGCGAAATCGACCTTCAGAATTAAAGCTCGAAAAGAAATCCTCTCTCAAATAAACTTCCATCTAGCAATTAACTCCAGTGATATTGCTTTTGCATAATTAATGTGCTATAATTTCAACTTGTGAGTAATGAATATATTGCTCCTTGCCCTTTTGAAGGGCCGTTAGACCAAAAGGAGGTGAAAGTGATGAGAAAGTACGAAGTTATGTACATCATCCGCCCAAACATTGAAGATGAGGCTAAAAAAGCCCTAGTTGAGCGTTTCAACACAATCTTAACTGACAATGGTGCGGAGGTTTCTGAATCAAAGGATTGGGGTAAGCGTCGCCTTGCATACGAAATCAATGATTTCCGCGATGGCTACTACCAGCTAATGAACGTTAATGCTGAAGCAAAAGCAGTTGACGAGTTCACTCGTCTAGCTAAAATCAGCGAAGACATCATCCGTTACATCGTTGTTAAAGACGAAAAATAATAGATAAAGCCATTTTTACCGAGAGGAGTTGATTCTGATGATGAACCGTGTTGTTCTTGTCGGACGTTTGACAAAGGATCCTGATTTGCGGTATACCCCGAACGGAGTTCCTGTCGCTTCATTCACTCTTGCCGTGAATCGTACTTTTACGAATCAGCAAGGTGAACGGGAGGCAGACTTTATCAACTGTGTGGTATGGAGAAAGCCAGCTGAAAACGTAGCGAATTTCCTTAAAAAAGGAAGTCTTGCAGGTGTAGATGGCCGGATTCAGTCCCGCAGCTATGAAGGCCAGGATGGAAAGCGTGTTTACGTGACAGAAGTCCAGGCTGAGAGTGTGCAATTCCTTGAGCCTAAGAATAGTTCTGGCGGCCAGGGAGGCAATCCGAACTACGGCGGTCCAAGAGATCAGGATTTCCCATTTGGAAATAACAGCAATCAGAATCAACGCCAGGATAATCGTAATCAGGGCGGCTATACTCGCGTGGATCAGGACCCATTCGCAAATGACGGCCAAATCGACATTTCCGATGACGACCTGCCATTCTAATAGTGCCTGATTATGAACGGAAATATATAATCAAAAAGCTAAAGGAGGTAACTGACCATGGCTGGAGGACGCAGAGGAGGACGTGCTAAACGTCGTAAGGTTTGCTTTTTCACTGCAAACGGAATCACTCACATCGACTACAAAGATGTGGATCTTCTAAAAAAATTCATCTCTGAGCGCGGTAAGATTTTACCACGTCGTGTAACTGGCACTAACGCTAAATACCAACGTAAATTAACGATTGCTATTAAGCGTGCGCGCCAAATGGCATTACTGCCATACGTTTCAGGTGAATAATAAATATGAAAAGACGCTGGTATCCGGCGTCTTTTTTTATTATGCTTTCTTCTTTAATGCAGGATTGTATTAAAGTGCAAACCTGATGAAAAAGCCGGCATTCCCTCTTCTGAAATCACGAAGGTTGAACCTGCATTTAATACTAGCTACAATAGACTTTATGAGTTGTTTTATTTGGAATGGTTCAAAAAGCAGGGAAAATGATTTCCCCCTTTTTGGATACACAGTTTGAGGGGTGTATCAATGAATAATGTACATAAATTAACAGAGGGTGCAGTGCTTCTGGCTGTTTTTGCAGTGCTTCTTCTGATTTCGCTCTATGTGCCGTTTCTCGGTACCATTTCGGTTTTCTTCCTGGCTCTTCCGTTTATTATGTTTGCAGCAAAAAATAACCGGATGTATGCAATCGTATTTCTAACGGGAGGCATCCTGCTTTCTCTGATTATCGGTTCGTTTATGGCTCTGCCGCTTGTGCTGACATTTGGACTGACCGGGACGGTAATTGGCATTTTTATAAGTGAAAAGAAAGGACGGATGCCTTCCTTTATTGCGGGCACCCTTGTATTCCTTGCAGCCCTGCTGATCCTGTATGCGGCGGCAGTTGCTCTTTTTAATATAAATATTATTCAAGAAGGCATCGATATGATGGAGGAGTCCATCCAAATTTCAGAAGGAGTGCTTGAAGGCTTTGGCCAGAATGCGGATAAAGCAGTCGAGCAATTTACAGAAGGCCTGAAAATGATTGAGACGCTGACGCCAAGCTTATTCGTCATGACATCGGTTATTTCCGTTTTTGTCATCCAGCTTGTCTCCTTTCCGATTGCCAAAAGATTCGGCATTAAGGTTGAAAGCTGGAAGCCGTTCAGGGAAATGAGCCTGCCGAAAAGCATATTATGGTACTATCTCATTACAATTATAGCTTCTTTCCTTTTTAATCCGTCAGAAGGAAGCTACTGGTTTATGGCGCTTGTAAATATTGCATTCATTCTGCAGATTTTCATGGTCATTCAAGGCCTGTCCCTGATTTTCTTTTTCAGCCATTTAAAGGGGTGGCCGAAAGCTGTGCCGGTTCTGGCCGCTGTATTTACATTTCTTATGCCATTTCTCCTTTATATTGTGAGGATATTAGGTATAATTGACTTAGGATTCGATTTAAGGCAAAGATTAGGAAAAAAGTGATGAACAACACTACTGTTTAGGAGCTGAAAACATGCCTTCGTATTTAGAAAAGCGGTCCATACGCTATCCGATTTTTGGATTGATGGGCATAACAGTGGTGCTTCTCGGTATATTGGCGTACTACAATTGGCTTTTTGCACTAATTGGGCTGTTTCTTGTCATCCTTCCTTTCTACTATCTTTTTCAGCTGATTCAGAAGCATCGGAAGGAGACGGAAGAATACATCTCGACACTTTCCTACAGGGTGAAAAAAGTCGGCGAAGAAGCTCTGATGGAAATGCCGATCGGGATCATGCTCATTAATGATGATTATTACATTGAATGGACCAATCCCTTTTTAGCATCCTGCTTCGATGAAGATACGCTAGTCGGAAGATCGCTTTATGATGTCGCGGATTCGCTTGTTCCGCTGATCAAACAAGAAGTGGAAACCGAAATCATTACCCTTCATGACCGCAAATTCCGGGTGATCCATAAACCGGAAGAGCGCTTATTATACTTTTTTGATGTCACGGAACAGACCGAAATTGAAAAAATGTATCAGGAAGAACGGACGGTTATCGCCATTATTTTCCTTGATAATTATGATGAACTGACTCAGGGGATGGATGACCAGACAAAAAGCAGCCTCAATAGCCTGGTGACCCAAATATTGAATAAGTGGGCACAGGACAATGGGGTCTTCTTGAAGAGAGTCTCGTCTGAGCGGTTTATCGCTGTATTTAATGAACATATTCTGCAGCTTCTGGAAAAAGGAAAGTTCACGATTCTCGATGATGTCCGGGAGACCACTTCCAAGCAAAACGTTCCATTAACATTAAGCGTGGGCGTCGGAACAGGGGTTTCTTCCCTTCCTGAACTCGGTTCGCTGGCCCAGTCCAGCTTAGACCTGGCATTAGGCCGCGGCGGAGACCAGGTAGCCATCAAACAGACGAACGGGAAGGTTAAATTCTTCGGGGGAAAAACCAATCCTGTTGAAAAAAGAACCCGGGTCCGTGCACGCGTGATTTCCCATGCGCTGAAGGAATTGATTTCCGAAAGCGATAAAGTGATTATCATGGGCCACAAAAGCCCGGATATGGATGCGATTGGAGCGGCCATCGGTATTCAGAAAGTGGCTCGCCTGAATCAGCGTGAAGGCTATGTGGTTGTAAATTTCAATGAACTCGATACTGGTGTCAGAAGAATGATGAAGGAAATTGAAAAGAATGAAGAGCTCTTTTCTAAATTCATTACCCCGGAACAGGCGATGGAGATTGCAACAGACGATACCCTGCTCGTGGTCGTTGATACCCACAAGCCATCCATGGTGATTGAAGAAAAGCTGCTTCATAAAATTGAACATGTTGTCGTCATCGACCATCACCGCCGCGCGGAGGAGTTTATCCATAATCCTCTGCTGGTTTATATGGAGCCATATGCCTCTTCCACAGCAGAACTGGTAACAGAGCTTCTGGAGTATCAGCCGAAAAACGGCAGAATCGAAATGCTGGAAGCAACGGCCCTGCTTGCCGGGATTATTGTCGATACGAAGAGTTTTTCGCTGCGGACAGGATCCAGGACGTTTGATGCGGCTTCCTATCTGCGCGGACAGGGTGCAGATACCGTGCTAGTTCAAAAGTTCTTAAAAGAGGATGTAGATACCTACATCAAGCGGGCTAAACTGATTGAAACCGTTCAATTTTACAGAGAAGGAATTGCGATTGCAAAGGGACAGCCGGATCAGATATTTGATCAGGTTCTGATTGCCCAGACAGCAGATACCCTGCTGACGATGGATGGTGTGGTTGCTTCATTTGTCATTTCCAACCGCTCTGAAAACATGATAGGGGTCAGCGCGCGTTCCCTCGGGGATATCAATGTCCAGGTGATCATGGAAAACCTTGAAGGCGGCGGGCACTTAACTAACGCTGCCACACAGCTTCACGATGCAACACTTGATGAAGTTGAGGCCCGATTAAAAGAGGCTATAGATGAATACTTTGAAGGGAGAAAAAAAGAATGAAAGTAATCTTTTTAAAAGACGTTAAAGGCAAGGGCAAAAAAGGCGAAGTAAAAAATGTAGCAGATGGCTATGCACATAACTTTTTAATTAAGCAAGGGCTTGCTGTTGAAGCAAACCAGGCCAATGTCAGCAGCCTGAATGCTCAAAAGAAAAAAGAGGCTAAGCTTGCAGAAGAAGAATTGGCTGAAGCAAAAAAACTAAAAGAAACACTTGAAAAGCTGACGGTTGAATTTACAGCAAAATCAGGTGAAGGCGGCCGCCTTTTCGGCTCCATCACAAGCAAGCAAATTGCAGAAGAACTTCAAAAGAAGCACAGCATCAAAATCGATAAGCGCAAAATCGAAATGGAAGACGCGATCCGCACGCTCGGATACACAAAGGTTCCAGTCAAGCTTCATACTGAAGTAACGGCAACATTAAACGTACATGTAAAAGAAGCTTAAAGTGAAACTGCAATTAGTTAGAATGCGATAAACTAATATTGGAAGTGGCTTTTGCCGATAAACATGTTAAAATAAAAGGGTTGATTAAAAATGTGATCAGTTTCGGCTGGTCACATTTTTTAAAGGGAAATTTAGAGATTTTTATATAGATATAGTATTGCTTTATAGATAACTGTCCAGCTCCACAGGGGACGCTTCGACAGCATTATCATCAAACGACTAAGAGCGTTAGCTTTTAGGAGGGGCGCCTGCCCTCGTGTTCACAAGCCAAGGCAATGAACGCCTTTCCGTGAGGCGCATCTTGTGCTTGGCGGGGGTGACTAAGGCGCTTGTGCATTTCTTATTAGGAGGTTTGAACAGATGAGTGATTTATTTGCGGATCGGCTCCCGCCTCAAAATATTGAAGCGGAACAGGCAGTGCTTGGGGCAATCTTTCTTGAACCCTCCTCTCTTACACAAGCATCAGAGATCTTGATACCCGAAGACTTCTACCGTGCGGCACACCAGAAAATTTTCAATGTAATGCTGAAGCTGAGCGATCAAGGAAAAGCCGTCGACTTAGTGACCGTGACAGAAGAGCTCAGTGCAGCGAAACTGCTAGAGGATACCGGAGGCGTCAGCTATTTAAGTGAATTGGCCGGCTCTGTTCCAACAGCAGCGAATATC
Source organism: Cytobacillus oceanisediminis 2691 (assembly GCF_000294775.2). GTDB lineage: Bacteria > Bacillota > Bacilli > Bacillales > Cytobacillaceae > Cytobacillus > Cytobacillus pseudoceanisediminis. The sequence continues at coordinate 5,438,260 of NZ_CP015506.1, read as the reverse complement.
GAGTACTATGCAAAGATCGTTGAAGAAAAGTCACTGCTTCGAAGGCTGATCCGGACGGCGACAGGCATTGCCCAGGACGGCTATACACGTGAGGATGAAGTAGAAGTTCTGCTGGGTGAAGCAGAGAAAAATATCATGGAGGTAGCACAGCGCAAAAACGCCGGTGCCTTTCATAATATTAAGGATGTTCTCGTCCGGACCTACGATAATATCGAGGAAATGCATAACCGTAAAGGGGATATTACAGGGATTGCGACTGGATTTACCGAACTGGATCGGATGACAGCCGGCTTCCAGCGAAATGACCTCATCATTGTCGGTGCCCGCCCTTCCGTGGGTAAAACTGCCTTCGCCCTGAATATCGCGCAAAATGTGGCAACGAAAACCGGTGAAAACGTCGCGATCTTCAGTCTTGAGATGGGTGCCGAACAGCTTGTTATGCGTATTCTCTGTGCAGAAGGCAATATTGATGCGCAAAGGCTTCGTACCGGCTCCCTGACGGATGAGGACTGGGGAAAGCTGACCATGGCAATGGGAAGCCTATCAAATGCAGGAATTTTTATTGATGATACCCCAGGTGTCAGAATCACAGATATTCGATCTAAGTGCCGCCGTTTAAAGCAGGAGCATGGGCTTGGCATGATTTTGATCGACTACCTGCAATTAATCCTGGGAAGCGGTCGTTCGGGAGAAAACCGTCAGCAGGAAGTATCTGAAATCTCACGTTCCCTTAAGCAATTGGCCCGTGAACTTCAGGTCCCTGTTATCGCACTGTCCCAGCTTTCCCGTGGAGTGGAACAGCGCCAGGATAAGCGCCCGATGATGTCAGATATCCGTGAATCGGGAAGTATTGAGCAGGATGCCGATATCGTGGCATTCCTATACCGAGATGACTATTATGACAAAGAATCCGAAGATAAAAACATCATCGAAATCATTATCGCCAAGCAGCGTAACGGCCCGGTTGGAACCGTTCAGCTGGCTTTCGTAAAAGAGTATAATAAATTCGTAAACTTAGAGAAACGCTTTGATGATTCCTTTGCGCCGCCTGGTGCATAAAGAGGGCCTGCATTTGCATGTCCTCTTTTTTATTGTCTTGCTCCAGGAATTTCTGATTTTCATATTTTCATGGTTTTACGAACATATTTTTATATTTTTATTAAAAATGTTCGTGTTTTATTGACTATCACACATCACCTTGATAAACTAAAGTGGTTGAAAAAAGTTACTTAATTAAAAATGTATTTATAGAATTTTAAAACCATGGGATTCCCGGAGGTGCTTTTTAATGTCATCAGTAGTAGTAGTTGGAACACAGTGGGGAGATGAAGGGAAAGGAAAAATTACAGACTTCCTTTCTGAAAATGCAGAAGTTATCGCACGCTACCAAGGCGGAAACAATGCAGGACACACAATTAAATTTAATGGTGAAACATACAAGCTTCATTTAATTCCATCTGGAATATTCTATAGCGATAAAATTTGCACGATCGGAAACGGAATGGTTGTCGATCCAAAAGCGCTTGTAAAGGAATTGGCGTATCTTCATGACAAGGGAGTTACAACAGACAACCTGCGCATCTCAAACCGCGCACATGTCATCCTTCCATATCACCTGAAGCTTGATGAAGTGGAAGAAGAGCGCAAAGGCGCTAACAAGATTGGTACAACGAAAAAGGGTATCGGCCCTGCTTACATGGATAAAGCAGCCCGCAACGGAATCCGCATTGCGGACCTTCTTGACCGTGAAGTGTTTGAAGAAAAGCTTGCGCGCAACCTTGAAGAAAAGAACCGCCTGCTTGAGCGCTTCTATGAAACAGAAGGATTCACAATCGAAGAAATCCTAGAGGAATACTATGAGTACGGCCAGCAGATTAAGCATTATGTCTGCGACACTTCTGTTGTGCTTAATGACGCATTGGATGAAGGCCGCCGCGTGCTTTTCGAAGGTGCACAAGGAGTTATGCTTGATATCGACCAGGGGACTTACCCATTCGTTACATCCTCTAACCCTGTGGCTGGCGGCGTAACAATCGGTTCTGGTGTCGGCCCTACAAAAATCAAGCATGTTGTTGGTGTATCTAAGGCCTATACGACTCGTGTAGGAGATGGCCCATTCCCAACTGAGCTTGATAATGAAATCGGCAGCCAGATCCGTGAAGTAGGCCGTGAATACGGTACAACAACTGGCCGTGCCCGCCGTGTCGGCTGGTTCGACAGCGTGGTTGTCCGTCATGCCCGCCGTGTCAGCGGTATTACAGACCTTTCTCTTAACTCCATCGATGTATTGACTGGAATTGAGACATTAAAAATCTGTGTAGCATACCGTTATAATGGAGAAGTAATCGAAGAATTCCCTGCAAGCTTGAAAGTACTGGCTGACTGTGAGCCTGTATACGAAGAGCTTCCAGGCTGGACAGAGGACATCACAGGCTGCAAATCACTTGATGAGCTTCCTGCGAATGCCCGCCACTATCTGGAGCGCGTTTCACAGCTGACAGGAATTCCATTATCGATCTTCTCAGTCGGTCCGGACCGCACACAAACAAACGTAGTCCTCAGCCCATGGAGACAGAACTAATACTTGATTGGAAAGCCCTAATGCGAATTAGGGCTTTTTGTTTTTTCTGGATGCTGCTTTTATTTTGGGTTCATTCGGACAGGGGGAGGGGAAATCCGAGCGAGTGAGTCCGAAGTTGGTGCTGATTCGGACAGGAGAAGGAGAAATCCGAGCGAGTGAGTCCGAAGTTGACGCTGATTCGGACAGGAGAAGGAGAAATCCGAGATGGCGAGTCCGAAGTTGGCACGGATTCGGACAGGAAGAGGAGAAATCTGAGGGAATGAGTCCGAAGTTGGCACGGATTCGGACAGGAAGAGGAGAAATCTGAGGGGAAGAGTCCGAAGTTGGCACGGATTCGGACAGGAGAAAGGGAAAACCGAGCGAATGAGTCCGAAGTTGGCGCTGATTCGGACAGGAAGAGGAGAAAATTGAGGGAATGAGTCCCAACTTGGAGCACATTCGGACAGAGGAAGAGGAAATCAGAGCTGGAGTCCAAACCCGCCCCAGCTGGTTTAAATTGGGGAAAAGAATTGAAAATTTGAGGAGTAAACGATAAAAAATGGGGAAAAGAATCCATATCAAGGAAAAGAACTCTTAATTTAGGGAAAGGACCTCTCCAACGGGCTGCTGTAGCGTGGGTTTAATCCTATCCTGCCGCAGTCTTCTCCTAAAAAGAAAGTTTTATAAAAAAAGTTATTGCGCTTTTATAAAACTCTATGATATTATAAAAAGCGTCGTCAAGGTGACAACGTGGAAACACACTAGTACGAGCCATTAGCTCAGTCGGTAGAGCAGATTGCAGCATCAGTGAATTTCTTCACCCGAATAGCAATCTGTGACAAAGCACGCAGGGCTTTGGAACATCTGACTTTTCAGTATCAGGCTTTAGGCAACAATTATAGTACGAGCCATTAGCTCAGTCGGTAGAGCATCTGACTTTTAATCAGAGGGTCGAAGGTTCGAGTCCTTCATGGCTCACCATTTATATTTTATTTGGCCCCTTGGTCAAGCGGTTAAGACACCGCCCTTTCACGGCGGTAACACGGGTTCGAATCCCGTAGGGGTCATGGCGAATAACCGTCAGCAAACGGCTGGCAAGCCCAGCTTACTTGCTGACGGTTATTATTTGGTCCGGTAGTTCAGTTGGTTAGAATGCCTGCCTGTCACGCAGGAGGTCGCGGGTTCGAGTCCCGTCCGGACCGCCATTTACATAATCTGCTTCATCTAAAATCGATTGGAAAATCGGGAAGAAGCCAAATTTTGCTTAGGCAAAATAACTTAATAAGGCTCAGTAGCTCAGTCGGTAGAGCAAAGGACTGAAAATCCTTGTGTCGGCGGTTCGATTCCGTCCTGAGCCATCCCAAAAAGGAGTATGTAACCAAGCATGCTCCTTTTTGTTACATTCATGTAATACAAGCATGTTGGAGCTGCATGGCCGGTGTAATTTAGCACTCCCCAAACTCATCTTCTTTCGCACCCCTAACAAACCCCTATAAATAGGGATTATTTCCTATCTTCTTTTCGACAAAAAACTCTCTAAGCTTTGCCATTAATAGTCATAAAATGTCAGCTATTATACATTTTTGTTACATTCCCGAGTCTAGTAATCTATTTGCTTTGCTGTATGGTAAAGTAAATATTGTGAAAAATAAGGTTGACAAATTCGTAGTTACATAGCACTAAATGAAAGTGTCTTTTGTTACCGTAGTCTAGGGGGATGTAACCATGTTCAAATGGGTGAAGAAAGTAACCTCAGCATCAGAATCTACAGCGAAAAGCTTTAATAAAACCATAAATAGGACGATCGCAGCTGGTTTTGCAGCGGCGGCTTTAACTTTTGCAGGCGGTGTTTCCGCTTCTGCTAATGATGATAAGCTTGTGACGGTTTATTATGTCTATATGGGTGACGAATATATCGGAACGGTGTCGGATAAGAAAGTTATCGAAGATATGGCCGATAAAAAGATCAGTGAGGCAGAAGGTTCCCATAAGGGATTAAAGCTGGGGCTGGCAACTGAACTATCTTTCATTCCTGAACAGGTTTTTGAGTCAAGTTCAGAAGTGAATGAATTAGAAGCGGTTAATGGCTTAAAAGATAAGATGGAAGTACATGCCGAAGCAGCAGCATTAGTCATTGGCGGTAAGGAAGTGGCTTACGTTGAGAATGACGAGCAGGCCAAAGCGGCCCTTCAGAAAATCAAAACTTCCTATGTATCAGAGAAAGATTTAAAGGCTCTTGAGGAAAGAAAGGAATCTGCTAAAACTCCTTTACCTCAGCTGAAGGAAAATGAAACACGTCTTTTAGATGTCCGTTTTACGGAAGATGTATCCATCTCTGAAACAACTGTGAAACCGGATCAGATCATCAGTGCAGATGAAGCTGTGAAGCTTCTTCAAAAGGGAACCCTTGAGGAAAAGAAATATGAGGTTAAAGAAGGTGACGCACTAACCAATATTGCCAGTGCCCATAATCTTGATATGAACCAGCTGGTTGAGCTTAACAGCGGACTAAAGGAAGATTCCCTTATTAAAGCAGGGCAGGAATTAAATGTGACTGTCTACAAACCATATGTAAAAGTTATAGCAGATAAGGAAGTTTTCAAGAAAGAAAAAATCGATTATGAACAAGAAGTCATCGAAGACAGCAGCATGCCAAAAGGCGAAACGAAAGTAAAGCAAGAAGGCAAGGAAGGCGTACGCGCTGCAACCTATCTGATTTCTGAAGAAAACGGCCAAACGGTCAAAAAAGAAGTAAAAGAAGAAAAAGTTCTTGAAGACCCTGTGAAACAAATTGTCATCAAGGGAACCAAGGTCATTCCATCCCGCGGTGAAGGCAGCCTTGCTTATCCTGCAGTCGGGGGCTATATCTCAAGTAAAATGGGATACCGCTGGGGGAAAATGCATAAGGGAATTGACATTGCAAGACCTAGCGACCCGACGATAAAAGCTGCTGATAATGGAACGGTTGTTTCTGCGGGCAACGATGGCGGCGGCTATGGCAACAAAATCGTCATCGACCATAATAATGGCTTCCGCACGGTTTATGCCCATCTCGACTCAATCAGTGTCAGTGTTGGCCAAACTGTCTCAAAAGGCTCAAAGATCGGTATAATGGGGTCCACTGGGGATTCAACCGGTGTCCACCTGCATTTTGAAGTATACAAAAACGGAAAAATGCAAAATCCGCTTAAATATATAAATAAATAATTCCTGCTAAAAAGTCTCTAGCTTTCATGCTAGAGGCTTTTGTAGTTAAGAATAAGATAAAAATACAACACCAAAGATTTACAGGCCTTTACTAATAGATGAATTCCCACTGCTAAAATGGTAAAGTAAAGTAGATAACATATGTATGAAACTGACTTCTACTGCTCCATAAATAAATAAATAAATGAGCAAGAAAAAGGAGATAGGTATGGATAAAAAAATTCTGGTTGTAGACGATGAGAAACCAATTGCAGATATACTGCAGTTCAATTTGAAAAAAGAAGGCTATGAAGTGGTGTGTGCCTATGACGGCAATGACGCACTCGATAAAGTAGAAGAAATAAAGCCGGACCTGATTCTGCTTGATATCATGCTTCCGCAGCGGGACGGCATTGAGGTTTGCCGCGAAGTGCGCAAGAAATACGATATGCCGATCATAATGCTGACAGCAAAGGATTCTGAAATTGATAAAGTTTTAGGCCTTGAGCTCGGTGCAGATGACTACGTTACAAAGCCGTTCAGCACGAGAGAATTGATTGCGCGTGTGAAGGCTAATATGAGGCGCCATCAGCAAATAGCTTCCAAGACGGAAGAAGAGGACGAATCCAATGAAATTGAAGTTGGCTCCCTGATTATTCATCCGGATGCCTACGTGGTTTCCAAGCGCGGTGAGACGATTGAATTAACACACCGTGAATTTGAGCTTCTTCACTATTTGGCCAAGCATATTGGACAAGTCATGACGAGGGAGCATCTACTCCAGACCGTATGGGGCTATGATTATTATGGTGATGTCCGCACAGTGGACGTAACCGTAAGGAGACTGCGGGAGAAAATCGAGGATAATCCAAGCCACCCGACATGGATCGTGACAAGAAGAGGGGTCGGTTATTACTTGCGGAATCCTGAACAGGAGTAAAAGGGTACATGGAAAAGGTTGGTTTTTTTCGGTCCATTCATTTGAAGTTTGTGATCATATATGTTCTTCTCATCCTGGTAGCCATGCAGATTATCGGGGTCTACTTTGTCAGGCAGCTGGAATCGACCTTACAGGAAAATTTCAAAGATGCCATTCAGGAGAGGGTCAATCTTCTTAGCTATTATGTGGAGGAACAAATGACCAAGGTAAGGCTTCCTGATGAGGAAACCCCATCCCAGGAGGAAGATATCAGAAGGCTATTAAGTGATTACAACTCGGCGGATATATCCGAAGTCCGTGTGGTTGATGAATCACTGAAAATACTTGGCACCTCCGATCCTGATAATCAGGGTGTTGTCGGGGGGAGGTCTACTGACAATCTGATCAAGATGGCCATAGCCACCAGGGAGCCGGTAACGGAGGATCTGGTTGAGCAGGGACAACGGATATGGGTTCTCGTCACACCTATTAAAAATAACGGAGAAGTCAATGGAGCCATCTATCTGGTTGCAAAAATCGAGAACATCTATGAACAGATGAGGGAGATTAATAATATTTTCACTACCGGTATAGCCATTGCGTTAGCTATCACAGCGATCCTGGGCATACTTCTTGCCCAGACGGTGACACGCCCGATTTCAGATATGCGGAAACAGGCGCTTGCCATGGCAAAAGGGAACTTCTCCCGAAAGGTTAAGGTTTATGGGTATGACGAAATTGGCCAGCTGGCCATTACCTTTAACAGTTTAACAAAGAAACTTCAGGAAGCTCATGCTACAACAGAAGGCGAACGGCGAAAATTATCCTCCGTTCTTTCCTATATGACGGATGGAGTTATTGCAACCGACCGCAAAGGGCGTGTTATTTTGATTAACGAGCCTGCAGCAAAAATGCTGAATGTTTCACGTGAAACGGTCCTGTCTTCCCCAATTGTTTCCCTGCTTGGTCTTGAAGAGGATTATAACTTTGAAGAGCTATTAAACGAGCGGGATTCGGTCATCCTGGATTACAGCAGCAAGTCGAAAACACTGATTCTCCGCGCTAACTTTTCGGTTATCCAAAAAGAAACTGGCTTTGTTAACGGCTTAATTACCGTTTTGCATGATATCACCGAGCAGGAGAAAATTGACATGGAACGCCGCGAATTTGTGGCGAATGTATCTCATGAACTCAGGACGCCGCTGACCACGATGAGAAGCTATCTGGAGGCTCTTGCGGAAGGCGCCTGGAGAGATGAGGAGATTGCCCCAAACTTCCTGGATGTCACCCAAAATGAAACAGAGCGGATGATCCGCCTGGTCAATGATCTGCTGCAGCTGTCTAAAATGGACAGCAAGGATTACCGCTTGACCAAGGACTGGACTGATTTCATTTTCTTCTATAATAGAATTATAGACCGTTTTGAAATGACGAAGCAGCAGAATGTTACGTTTGAAAGAAAGCTTCCGGACCATTCGGCTTTTGTGGAAATAGATGAAGACAAGCTCACCCAGGTGCTGGACAATATCATTTCAAACGCGCTTAAATACTCTCCGGAAGGCGGAAAGGTTACGTTCAGCATTGAGGAAAAAGATGAATTTATTGTTGTCAGCGTTTCAGACCAGGGTGTGGGGATACCGAAAGAAAATATTGATCAGATCTTTGAGCGTTTTTACCGGGTGGATAAAGCCAGGACAAGAAAGCTTGGCGGAACAGGCCTCGGATTGGCCATTGCGAAAGAAATGGTGGAAGCGCATGGCGGGAAAATTTGGGCAGCGAGTACAGAAGGGAAAGGGACAACGATTTCATTTAGCCTTCCATATGTTCGCTCGGAAGAGGATGATTGGGAATGAGTTATGAAAATATAAAAACCATCATACTGACCATTCTAGTAGTGACAAGCGCTCTCCTGACCTGGAATCTTTGGACCTACCAGCCGAACTTTGAACGGATTGAAAAAGAATCAAATACCGTTCAGGAAGTAACAATAGCGGAAAAAAAAGAAGTGAATCAGATTGTGAGACCGGACACTCTCTTATTCCATCTCGGGGAAAAAAAGACTTTTGGAACTGTCAGCCCCGGCGAAATTGATAAAGTCATGAAAGAAATCAGCGGTTGGAATTTTGCTGACTTTGAAAATATTACAGAGGAAGCGGGCATTCTCCATGATGAAGGAAAAGCTGTTCTTGCGTTTCCGGATTCTGTTCCGATTGAATTATACAAATCAGTAATTAAAATTGCTGACAAGAATCTGCCTGATTTTCAGTTTGACCATATTGTCATTGATACTAGGCAATTGGAGAAAAAGGATGGAATAGTCGATTTTGTTTCTTTGGATAACCGGCAGGTGTATAGGAGCCGTGTGCCTGTTTCCTTTATTCAGAATTTCAAAAGCCAATTCTTCAATTTATCCGAGTACAACCCTGAATATAAAGCCTATTTTGCTTATAAGCCATCTGATGAAAGAACGATCTATCTGCCTTCACAGGATACAAAAATGGCGAGATATCAGTATTTGGAGAAAAAATTGGACTCTGAACAATATAAAAATGCTTTATTCAGCGACCCAAGTGTAGTGCAGAAAAGCTTTCAGCAATCAGAGGATGAGTATAATGATACCTTAAGCTTATTGAGGGTAAACTCAGACAAAAATACCCTTCAATATATAAAACCGGCTGCCGGGGATAACCCGACTTTTGCTTCAGGCGACCTGCTGAAAAGGAGCATTGATTATATTAACGGACATTCGGGATGGACAGACAATTACCAATTTGCGGAGATTGATGAGCTGAATCATAGAGTGGTATTCAGGATGTATGATTCTTCAGGTTATCCAATTTTCAGTGATGATCCGAAAATATCCGAAATCCGCCAGACTTGGGGGCAAAATGAGATTTATGAATATTATCGGAGCAATTTTCAGCTTGGTCTAAGTGCTGAACCCCCCTCAGAAGTATCTCTAAGTTCCGGAACCCGCGTTTTGGAATACTTGTTAGGTCTGGAAGGGTTTGAGCCGGAATTACTGGAGAATGTAAAGCTGGGATATAAAATGATGCTGGTCAAGGAAGCTCAGACCACCTTCATCCGTCTGGAGCCTTCCTGGTATTACCGGTATGAAGGAACTTGGAAAAGCATTTCGCTTGATGAGACAGGGGGCATGAATAATGGATTGGAGTAAGATCAAAACAATCTTTATTTTAACCTTCCTGGTCCTGGATATTTATTTGATGTATGAGTTTTTCAAATTGAAGGAGGCCAGTGAATTTGAACCGATTGCACAGGCCACCCTGGAAAAACAGCTTAAGGATGCTGATATCACCTTTGATGAGCCCCTGCCGAAAAGCAACCCGAAAGACCGGTATTTGAGGGCTAAGCCGGTTGAATTTGATATTGAAGATCTTGAAGGAGATACAAGGCTGGAGGGCCAGGAAATTACGATTACAGAGGGGACTACTCTGAATTCAGTCCTGGACGAATCGATCAAGATCAGTGATAAATTCAGTCCTTCCGAATTATCTGCCTTTATCAAAAACAGGGTGTTATTCGGTGACCAATACCGCTTCTGGGAAAAACCAGAAAACAGTAATAGAATCACGTATTATCAGGAATTTGAAGGCAAGATGTTTTATATGAATTTAAATGGCGAGCTTACATTTTATTTGAATGATGAAAATGAAATTGTCTCTTATAAGCAGACGCTCCTGACAAAGATTGAGTCGAAGGAAGAAAGTGAAAAAGTTATTCAGCCGATAAAGGCCGTTGAAACACTTTACAAGAACGGCTCACTGCAGCCGAAGTCAAAAGTTACAAATGTAGAGCTTGGTTATTTTACCTTTGTGCATTTGAGCTCTTCGCAATTGTTAACGCCTGCCTGGCGATTTGTCATTAATGACGAGGAGAATTTATTTGTTGATGCCTTTGAGGGGAAAATCATTAAGCTGAACAACGAAGAGAAAAAAATAGTGGAGTGAGGAGAACATGTCTTTACAATTCAGCGTTCTCGCGAGCGGCAGTACTGGGAATGCAATCTTTGTCGAGACGGAGGAACATTCCTTTCTGGTTGATGCCGGATTAAGCGGAAAGCAAATGGAAGGTTTATTTCAGCATATTGGCCGGGACATCGGCAAGCTATCAGGGATACTGGTGACCCATGAGCATAGTGACCATATTAAGGGTGTCGGGATTCTTGCCCGGAAGTATAACCTGCCGATCTATGCGAATGAAAAAACATGGCTGGCCATGGACGGACTGATTGGACAAGTCCCGGTTGACCAGAAGTTCCATTTTGATATGGAAACGGTGAAAACATTTGGATCCCTTGATATTGAATCCTTCGGGGTTTCCCATGATGCAGCCGACCCGATGTTTTATGTGTTCCATCATAATGGGAAAAAGCTTGTGCTGATCACCGATACAGGCTATGTCAGCGACCGCATGAAAGGTCTGATTTCCAATGCGGAGGCTTATGTATTTGAAAGCAATCATGATGTCCAGATGCTTCGTATGGGCCGCTACCCGTGGAATATTAAGAGAAGGATCTTAAGCGATGTCGGCCATGTATCCAATGAGGATGCCGCCCTTGCGATGAGTGAAGTGGCGGGCGACCGGACGAAGAGCTTTTATCTGGCTCATTTAAGCCAGGATAACAATATCAAGGATCTGGCGAGAATGTCCGTATCCCAGACACTTGAAAGCCGCGGAATCCTTGTCGGCGAACAATTCGACCTTTATGATACAGATCCAAAGGTTCCGACAATCCTAACGGCAGTTTAATAAAAATATAAAGAGGAATACACAGAGAGACAGCCGTTTCCATGTATTCCTCTTTTTCTTTTTTGAAAAAATCTTAAAAAAGTATGAACAAAGTCGTAAGATTGCTGAAGCAGGTGCGTTTTTATTAGATTTTTGAAAACAGGAGAGTATAATATTGGGTATAAAGGAAGACTAAATTTTAGCATTTATATTTTAAAAGCCAGTGTTTTTGCAGATGAAAGAAAGGATGGGTGCAGTTTGGGCTATTATGATCAAGATCATCAGAACCGTTATAAAGGGCAAAAAGGCAACAAGGGCGGATATTTTCTGGCCAGCCTTGTTGGAGTCATATTAGGAGCCATCCTGGTCGTGGTTGCGGTGCCAAAGCTATCTGATTACAACGTGCTCCCTTATACGGTTGAACCGGATGAAGAGCTGCAGGATGAGGCAGCCGGGAATAACAATAACGCCAATGTTCAGAATGTCTCACTTGATGTGACCACAGATGTAACCAAGGCGGTCGACAAAGCCGGGGATGCGGTCGTAAGCATTACGAACATCCAGACAGCCGGCTTTTGGTCGAATGAGGGAAATGGCAGTGCCGGCCAGCCAGCCGGAACAGGTTCCGGAGTTATTTATAAGAAGGAAGGAAATACAGCCTTCATCGTTACAAACCACCATGTGGTAGAAGGAGCTCAGGAGCTGGAGGTAAGTCTGCAGGATGGCACCAAGCTCCCGGCAAGACTGGTTGGCAGCGACATTTGGACGGATCTTGCTGTGCTTGAGGTAGAAGCAAAGGAAATTAAGACGGTTGCCGAATTCGGCGATTCTGAAAAACTGAAGCCAGGCGAACCAGTCATTGCGATCGGGAATCCTCTTGGACAGTTCTCAGGCTCTGTCACACAGGGAATTATTTCTGGCCTGGAGCGTGCCATCCCGGTTGATATCGATCAGAATGGAACAGTTGACTGGCAGGCTGAGGTACTGCAGACAGACGCCGCCATCAACCCGGGTAACAGCGGCGGGGCTTTAGTTAATATCAGCGGACAGCTGATTGGCATCAACTCCATGAAAATCGCTGAGAGTGCGGTAGAAGGAATTGGATTGGCGATTCCGATTAACTACGCACGCCCAGTCATTGATGACCTCGAAAAGTTCGGAGAGGTAAAACGTCCGTATATGGGCGTACAACTGGCATCGGTCAATGAGATTCCTGGCTACTACCAGCAGGAAGCGCTAAAACTGCCTAAGGATGTTAAATCTGGTGTGGCCATCACTTCAGTTGAACCGAACTCTCCAGCTGCACAGGCAGGACTGAAGGAAATGGATGTCATCGTCGAGATGGATGGACAAGAAATCAATGACATCATCGAATTGCGCCAGCATTTGTATACGAAGAAATCGGTAGGCGACCAGATGAAAATTAAGTTTTACCGCGACGGGAAAACTCAGGAAGTAACCATGAAGCTGAGCGGCGAGACATTATAATGGAACGACTAAATGGGAAAGCGGAAATCGCTTTCCTGTTTTTTATTGTTTTGTTAAGATGAGATGTGGATAACTTATATGTATACGAGAAAATAAAAATTATCCACAGATCGGATAAAAAAACAGGCTTCCAGCCTAAAAAGGAGCATGCTGAAAATGATTTACTGCTGTGACGAACACGTTGATCTGGCAATAGATATAGTGGTTGATGAGTACGAAACATTCCCGCAATTAACAAAACTTGAAGAGGATAAAAAGTTATCAACAACCTGTGAATATTGTCAAAATAACGCAATATATGTTGTAGCGAACGAATGATCCCATACAAGATGTGGATGAAAAATGTGGACATGTGGATAACTTCTGTGGATATCTTGTTTGTAAAGTGAGGACATGCTGTGAATATCTCAATTATTACGGTCGGAAAACTAAAAGAAAAATACCTGAAGCAAGGAATTGACGAATATCTAAAAAGACTGTCAGCCTATGCCAAAATGGATATCATCGAGGTTCCTGACGAAAAAGCCCCTGAAGAACTAAGTGAAACGGAAATGATTCAGGTAAAGCAAAAAGAGGGTGAGAGGATCCTGGCGAAGATCCATCCGGATGCTCATGTTATAGCACTAGCTATCGAAGGGAAAATGAAATCATCGGAAGAGTTGGCTGACAATCTTGATAAATTAGCTACGTATGGGAAAAGCAAAATTGCATTTGTCATTGGCGGGTCTCTTGGATTGAGCCAGGAGGTTTTGCAGCGGGCGGATGATAAGCTTTCTTTTTCGAAGATGACGTTTCCGCATCAGTTGATGAAGCTTATCTTGCTGGAGCAGGTTTATCGGGCGTTTCGGATTAATCGGGGGGAACCGTACCACAAATAGAGGCAAAAAAAGTTGAAGATAAGGTGGATATTTTCCATTTGATTCAGAAATAGAAGGTGTTGATAAGCCTTCTTTTTCTGTTTCTAAATATAGCATGTGGATAAGTGTAAATGTGTTTGAAAGGTTAACTTCCGTAAAATCAAATTCAAGCTCAACCTTATCAATTTGACGTAGCTGATCATTTGTTCGTCCAACAGTGATCTGTTTAACCAACAGCTGTAGCAATTGCTTTTGTTTATCTCTTGTAGAGGACTTATAGACTTCTACAAATTTTCCTAATAGAAGATGTACCAATTCTGGAGGAATAACTTTTGTATCAGATTTACTTATTTCCGTTATTAAGTTATTCCTCTTTTGTTCAATTGCACTCTTTTCAATAGCCACTTGCTGTAATCGTTCTTGCAAAATCGTAACAGGAAAAAGATTTTGTTCAAAAGCTTCTAAATATCTATTCTGAAGTGCTAGTGTTTCTTCTAACTTCGAATCAGTTTCTTCCAGTTCTTTTTTTAGTATTTTAATGGTATCAATTGAGGTTTTAGTTAGTGAGTTAATAGTTTCATCAAACCTTTGTTTATTGGATAAAAAGCTCTCTATACGTTGGAACAGAGCATTTTCAGCATCATAGGCTTTAACTGAATTGGCTTTACAGGCTGCTGATCCCTTGTTGTGAAAATCACTGCAAACATAATATCTGTGCTTTCTTTTGGTACCGTCACTTAAAGTGTAAGTAGTAATTGAAGGTACCATCCCTTGTCCGCAATCAGGACAGCGTAAGATACTGCTCAATAGAAATGGTTCGTTGGATTGTCTTTGCTTGAACGATTTACTTTTCCTACGAGATTGAACAAGACTCCAAAGTTCATCATTGATAATCGCTTCATGCTGACCTTCTACTAAAATAGGATTATCATTTCTGCCTCTTCTTCTCTTCTTATCCCAGTTTTCAACCTTTAACCAACTAATTTTTCCGTTATAGACTGGGTTGTCTAAAATAGTTGCCACTCCATTTATAGAAAAATGACGATCACGTTTGGTTCGATACCCATTTTTATTAAGCTGATTTGCAATGGCTTTTAAGCCCTTTCCTTGGGAATAAAGAGTGAATATCTGTTTAACTACTTCAGCTTCCTCTTTGTTTATTACGAGTTCCTTTTCAATAGAATCATAACCGAATATAACACCGCCATTCCATGAACCTTCTAAGGCTCGTTGTTTCATACCAAGCTTAACGTTCTCAGACAATGTATTTCGTTCCATTTCGGCAATAGAAGCCATCAGCTGAACGACTAGACGGCCTATTGGACTACTGGTATCAAAGTTCTCGGAATAAGAGATAAACTTTACTCCGTAATCTTCAAATTTGTCTAACAAAGTAAGAGTATCTAACATATTCCGCGATAAACGTGAGATTTTCCATACAAGTACCGCCTGAAATTTTTCCTGTTCAACGTCTGCTACAAGTCTTTGCATAGCAGGGCGGCCGGTGATATTCTTTCCAGAAATCCCTTCATCCACATACTCGTCGACGATTTCCCAATTATAAAGATTTGCGTATTGTCGAAGAGTTTGTAATTGAGCGCTAATGCTATAGCCCTCAGATGCTTGTTCCTCGGTGCTAACACGTGCGTAAATAGCTACCTTTTGAATTTCCATTGCATTACCTCCTTGTATTAATGATACAGCGAAAATAAAAAAAGGAGAAAGGACAGTTCTCCTTTTCTCCTATACTAATGACAAGTTATCGGGACTAAAATTATAAATTATGCTCTTTATTTTACGCTGTTTTGTGTTCTCTTCTTTAAAGATATGAATTTCCTTAATTATATAATGACACAGTGATTTTCTTTCCTCATCAGAAAGTACTTCATATAAATCTGAAAAATTTTTTACAGAGTAAGCAATGATTTCGTTGGAGATTTGACTTTTTTTAAATCTTATTTGAACATTAATTTCTTCTAGTATTAATTTTTGTTTATTTAACTGTTCTTGATAACCCAAAAGTCTATTTTTAAATACTTTCTCGTCGAATGGGACAGTTTCATCGTCGAGTAAGTCCATGACAGTTTCCATCTTTTTATTAATATGTTTTATTTCTTTTTCAATTTTCTCTGCCTCTTTATATAAAGGTTCGAGTTCAAAACACAGTAATGAATCTGTTGCAGATTTAATATAGGGTGCTAGATTGAGATTTTGGAAAAAATTGTTTAGCTCATGTAAAATGGTTTCTTCTGCATATTCCTTTTTTACAAGGTTTGATGAACAAGCTGCCTTGCCACTATTTTTATTTTTACTGCATTGATAATACTTATATTTAGAGCTGCTATTACCTTGAACCATAGAAGACCCACATTCAGGGCATTTTAAAAGTCCTGATAGTGGATAGGAACCCGGATGAACCTTTTCTTGTTTATAACTTCTTGTTTTCATTGTCTCTTGGGCTAGATCCCAAAGAGGTAATTCAATAATTTTCTTATGGACACCTTTTCGGTATTCTCCCCTCCACTTGGTATTTCCTATATATATTTGGTTTTCTAGAATCGTTTTGACAGCATTAATGGTCCAATACTGCTTATTTTTTGTTTTAATTCCTTGAAGGTTTAGATATGAAGCAATTTTTTTATAGCCCCACTTTTCAATTGCGTATTTTTTAAAAATAAATTGCACTACTTTAGCTTCTTTAGGTTCAATAACTAACTTTTTATTAGATGTTTTATAACCATAGACTTTACCACCTAAAAATTTGCCTTCTTCTGCTCTCTTTTCCATACCAGAGAAAGTTCTCATGTTAATAAATTCTCGTTCAAGTTCAGCTACTAATGCTAATATATGAACAAGAATTTTTGAAGCCGGATCTTCAGTATTAACATTGTCTTTAATTGATATAAGGTGTTTTCCTACTGAGTTAAGTCGTTTCATAATATACAAAGTATCTAATGTATCACGTGAAATTCGATCTTGTTTGAAGACAATGATATAGTCTACATTATCCTTCGATCTAATTACATTATTGTACATTTCTTTAAACCCATCTCTGCCTTCAAACGATTTTCCTGATTTAAGATCATCAGTAAACGTATCAACTAACTCAATATCATTTTCTTCACAGTATTTCTTAATTTCTTCAAGTTGTTTTTCAATTGATGTGTTATCAGTAAATTTATTGGGGCTTTTTCTCAAATAAGCATAAGCTCTTTTTTTTCTACGAACTTCCTTATTTCTCATGTTTTTTTTATTTTTACTCATTAACTACACTCTCTCCATTCATGAGTTTTTTTTCTAGGGTCATTGAATGTTTAATAATTAGTTCAGAAATATAATATAAAAAGTCAGAAGCATTTATTTCAGCTTGGTCCTTATCTATGAGAAATGAATCATAGTATGAATTATAGTCAGATGATATTTCCTTCTTCATAATTAATCTTCCTCGAATATAAAAATCCAAATAATTGCCGGCTATATCTGGTTGAAAGACATAGTACCTTCGAAATTTTAATATTTTAAGATATTAAGAATAAAAATTTTAAGTTTAAATATTCAGAAAAAGATAATGGTATTTATGGGTGAAAAGATCGGTTAAGAATGTTAAAATAAGGAAAGTGAGGGATTAAATCCTTTGCTTCCATATGGCAAGGCCATTGTGGATTTAGAGCAAAATAATCCACCCTAACGGTTCACAGTGTAGCGGGGTGGATTATTTATTTACATCAATGTTTTAATATAAGCAAAATAACAAGATGTTTAATTCTATGAATTCTTTTTAGTATGAGGGGGGCGAATATGTATTTTTTACTATTTTTCTTAGTTCTTATGGTATTAATCATCCTAATTGTTATAAAGAGAAACAATAAAAAGATAGCCATAGCTTTAGCTGTTATACTGTTTCTGCTTACTATTGGTGGAATTATGTTTATCAGAGATGTTGTGCAAAATTTTGCCCCATAGTTACTAACCGAGATAAGAATATAAACAGGAGTATGAAGAATGAAAAGCTCAAATAAAATAGTTGTTGCTCTTAAAGGTGTTATTGTAAATGAAGGCAGGGTATTAATAGTTCAACGTGCAAAAGAAGATAAAATCGGCGGCGGGACTTGGGAATGTGTTGGTGGAAAAATAGAGTTTGGAGAAGAGTTAGAATCTGCACTCTTACGAGAAATTAAAGAAGAAGTAGGATTATCTGTTACAGTAGAGAAACTTTTATATGCTACTACCTTCAAAACTGATCCAACAAGACAAGTTGTTATTTTGACTTATCTATGTAGTAGCGATAGTAGTAATGCTATTCTTTCTAAGGAACATTCTAGTTTCAAGTGGGCCACTAAAGAACAATTGAGATTACTATTGTCTCCGGAAATAATAACTGATTTTGAGAAAAATAATGTTTTCTCTATAGAAGTATTGAATTAATATCATCTTCCTTGAAAAGTGATTGTATCAATAAGTGGTTCATTTACCGTGGAGAAAAATCATAACAAATCACTTACTAAATAATTTAAGCTAGAACAAATAGTTAAGGGGGAAAACATTTGATAAGATATCTTATTAGTATAATTAGCTGCCTTCTTCTATTTATTAGCGGGATGTACAATATAATTACTCATGGTCTTACATTTCCATTTCTTATTCTCTCATTGGGAGGTTTAATTGGCTTTATTGGTAGTTTATTTTACAAAGTGAAGAAAAAAGAAGCTTAACATCCTTATGGACTGAAACCTTTTCAGTCCTTTTTTTGCTTATAACTTTTAAGAATTATAGTGAAAAGAATTCTACTGGATCAATAGAATTGCTCAAAACTCCAAAGTATTGAACATGAATTCCTAATACTGTAAAATAAGGGTGATAAGCATAATCAATACTTATGTTCAAAAATATGTGC
Organism: Cytobacillus oceanisediminis 2691; assembly: GCF_000294775.2. Taxonomy (GTDB): domain Bacteria; phylum Bacillota; class Bacilli; order Bacillales; family Cytobacillaceae; genus Cytobacillus; species Cytobacillus pseudoceanisediminis. The sequence goes on along the minus strand of NZ_CP015506.1, from coordinate 5,419,604 downwards.
TTTAAACTGGTGTAAAGAGGTGATTTTATTGAAATATGGTTACGCTAGGGTAAGTACAATCCATCAGGATTTAGAAGTACAGTTGCAGCAATTAAAGAAGGAAAACTGTGATCAAATTTTCTCTGAGAAATTTACTGGTACAAATAAAAAGCGAGCGGAATTTCAAAAATTAATCAATCTCTTGCAAGAAGGAGATACATTAGTCGTTACAAAACTAGACCGTTTTGCTCGGAGTACACAAGATGCTCTTGAAATCATTAAAGATTTATTTGATCGAAATATAAAAGTTCATGTTTTGAATATGGGGGTAATTGAAAATACTCCTTCGGGAAGATTAATTTTCACGATTTTCTCAGCGTTTGCAGAATTTGAGAGAGATATGATTGTAGAACGAACTCAGGAAGGAAAAGTTTTGGCTAAGCAAAATCCTGACTTCCGAGAGGGAAGACCAAAAAAATTTTCAAGGCAGCAAATTAATCATGCCTTATTATTACTAGAAAATCATTCGTATAAACAAGTTGAAGATATGACTGGGATTTCAGTATCTACGCTTGTAAGGGCTAAGAAGAAAACTATTGCTGAGAAAATCACAACAAATTTATTAATGATAGAAGAATAATAGATTACATAGATGGAGGATAAATCAATGAATGAAGAGTTAAAACGTATGTATATATAAATTTTTTGATTCGAAGAGGACCAAACATTTAATTATTGTGAGATGTCTAGGAAGCATTGTCCTAAACATTGGTTCGCCGATTAGGTAAAGATTATTGTATAAGAGTACGGTATTTATGTAAATTTCTTAGTTCTATTGAATGAAAGAATAACATAAAAAATATAGTTTACATTTCATTTTTTTAAGAAGGAGTTTTTATGAATACTCATTTTCTTGAACAGATTGAGAACTCAATATCAGTTGTATCAGAACGATATTTCAAACAAATTTTTGTGTACGATTATATTAATGGTAATTCAGTGAAAACATTTGCCGAAACTCACTCGTTACCCTATATAAATGTTAACATTGAAATATCTCGAATACTCCAAGATATTCCAGTCAGTCGAAGGTCTTTTCGTATTACTGAAGTATTCCAGCAATTAATTGATAAGTATCATGATGATGTAATTTGTTTAGATTATTACGAATTACTTTTCGACAATTCGTTGGAAATTGACCCTATGATACTAATAAAAAATAATAGTCGATATAAAACACTTATTATATCTTGGCGAGGAAAAATTATTGGGGATACACTCACACATGGTGAACCGGGTCATCCTGAGTATAAAAAGTTCATTGTGCAAGATGCCATCATTATAAAGTAAAGGGGAAAAGTTTATGTTATATCAAGATTTGCTACAATTTGAGCCAATTGAATCCATTATTAAATTAACGGAAGCTAATGTAGAAGAATATGCAAATAATCTATTAAAAACTTATGTGATTTCCGAACGTATGGCAGAGCAATTGAATGATTTGATATTTGAACATTTACAATTTAGCCATCCTATAGAGAATAAAGGGTTATTTATTGTTGGTAACTATGGGACAGGTAAATCTCATTTAATGAGTGTAATTTCAACTATTGCTGAGCGTGAAAATGTGAGTCAATTTATTACTAATCCTTTTGTCGCTGAAAAGGCAAAGGAGATAGAAGGTAAATTTAAGGTCATCCGAATTGAATTTGGTGCCGTTAAAACACCATTGCGGGATATTTTAGTACATGCTTTAGAAGATAATTTGGCCAAATGGGGTGTTGATTTCAGTTTCCCTCCAGTGGATCAAATCACAAATAATAAAGAAGCACTTGAAGAAATGATGGGTCTATTCAATGAAAAGTATCCCAATCAAGGATTACTATTAGTTATTGATGAGTTACTAGACTATTTACGTGGCCGCCGTGAGCAGGAGCTTGCTTTAGATTTAGGATTCTTACGTGAAGTAGGAGAAATCTGTGGGAAAACTCGTTTTAGATTTATTGCAGGGATTCAAGAGATGCTTTTTGGTAACGCACGTTTTAATTATGTTTCGGATTCCTTAAAACGTATTAGTGAGCGTTTTGTTCAAGTAAGCATTGTTCGCGATGACATTGCATATGTAGTTTCGCAACGATTGTTGAAGAAAACTGATGAACAAAAATCTTTAATTCGTGAGCATTTAAAAGGGTTTACTAGACTTTATACACGTTTAAACGAAGATTTAGAAACCTATATCAATCTATTCCCTATCCACCCAGCGTATTTGACTGCATTTGAAAGAGTGAATATAGCTGAAAAACGTGTAGCACTTCAAACTATAAGCAGCGAAATTAAAAAAATCATTCAGTCGCCATTACCAGAGGGTTCACCCGGATTAATTTCTTACGACAGCTATTGGACGTACATCCAAGAAAACGCGACGAACCGATCAGATTCAAATATCCGGGCAGTAATTGATAAACATAAAATATTAAAAGATCGTATCGAGAATGCATTTCCGGCTAAAAAGAAATTATACCAACCAATGGCGTTACGAATGATTAATGCATTAGCTGTGTATCGCCTTTCAACAGAAGATATTCATGACAAGGTGGGTTTAACAACAATAGAATTACGTGATGACTTATTTTTGCATCCGACTACAAGTATAGAATTTTTACTAGAAGAAGATGATCCGTCAGATTTCTTAAAAGGAAATATTGAAGCAGCAATGAAAACCATCCAAGAAACTGTAAGTTATCAATATATTTCTACAAATGAGTCGAATGGTCAATACTATTTAGATTTAAAGAAAGATATTGATGTGGATAGTTTGATTCAAGCACAGGCTGAAACGATTGAAGACGATAAACTGGATCATTACTACTTCAGTTTATTACAAAAAGCAATGGAACTAGATGATAATACCCATGTTTCTTATGTTAAAGTCTGGAGATATGATCTAGCTTGGGAAGCACATCACGTTATGCGTCCGGGTTATTTATTCTTTGGCGCACCAAATGAACGTGGAACTGCGCAGCCAGAACGTGACTTCTACATTTATATGTTACGACCTTATGATAAAGTAACATTTAAAAATGAGCATAAACCTGATGAAATATTCTTTGAATATAATCGTAGCAATGAAGATTTTGATAAGTATCTAAAACTTTATGCAGCGGCTCAAGACTTAGCAACTGATGCTTCTCCAGCAACGAAGAAACTTTACACATCGAAGGTAGAAGAATATCAGAGGAAATTATTTAAATGGTTAATCGAAAACTTTGATAGTACATTTGAAATCACCTACAAAGGAAAGAAATCTACTGTTGCTGATTTGCGCATGTATATTTTAAATAATCCTACGGTAAAGCAAATTGTTGATACTGCTGCTGAATTTTATTTAACGGATTGGTTCGAGCAAAAATATGAGGATTATCCTTCTTTTGGAAAAATTCAAGGGATTTTAACAAAAGATAATATGGAAACCTATGTCCAAAAAGCACTCCAATATATCAACGGTGCGGAATCAAAAATGGGTGCAGACATTTTAGATGGATTTGTATTGTTAGATAAATCAAATAGATTGACTATAAATAATTCAGGTTATGCTAAATGGATAATCGATTTATTAGAAGCAAAGGGTCATGGACAAGTAATAAATCATAGCGATTTAATTGAAACAAAACGTATTAAAGGTACACCAGATTTACAATTTACGAAGCAATATTCTTTAGAGCCGGAGTTATTCGTTGTGTTATTGGGCGCTATGATAAGTGCTGGGGCAATAGAAGTGACTATCGGAGGTAAGACTTATAATGCATTAAACTTACACGAATACGTTCAACGACCAATAAAGGAATTAACTCAATTTAGTCATATTAAGAAGCCTACTGGTTTGCCAATAACGGAAATCAATGCGCTGGCAGATTTATTTGAAGTGGTAATTCCAAATTATGAAGAAGATATGTTAAGTCGCGCCATTGGCAGTATTACAGAAAAAGCAAACAATAAAATAGCAGAGACATTATCACTTTTACAACTTGTTAAAAAAGGAATTCCTACATGGGATGGTCAATTATTAAATAATGCAGAAATACAAGAGCAAACAAGATTGCTTGAGGATTTCAAAGAGTTTTGTGAAGGATTAAAACGTTATAATACACCTGCTAAAATGCGTAATTTAAAATATGACCTAGCAACCATAGAAGTTCAAAGAGAAGCGCTTAAAACAATAGAAAATTTGCTCAAACTAGATAATCAACTGAAAAATATTTCTCAGCTTGTAAATTACCTGCGTGTTGCGCAACCAAATATGGGGACTCATTCAGATTGGTCTAGAAATGTAGAAGATACACTCGATGAAATCCAATATGGTTTAAAGGAACAAAAGGATATTTCAAAAGAACTTGTAAAATTAAATAACTTAAAACAAGAGTATATCCGACTATATATAGAGGCACACGATCAATCACGTCTGAATGCAAAAGAAAACCTACGAAAAACGGCACTCCTAAATGATGATCGCTTAAAAGGATTAAAAGAACTAGCGAGTCGTATTTCCATTTTACCGAAAGAGCAAATTGTTAAATGGGAAAAGGCCTTGACTGAACTCAAGACATGCTATCACGTTTCTGAAGACAAATTACAACACACACAAATTTGTGGTGAGTGTAAATTCAGACCGACAGATATTACGGCAAATGAAAAAGTTGTTTTACAGAAACTTGAAGAAGAACTACCAGTTATTTATCAAAATTGGACGGAAACATTAATGACTAACTTAAATGATGCTTCTGTAAAAGAAAACATTTTATTGTTAAGTACAGAACAACAACGATTGATTCAAGAATTTATTGATAAGCAAGAATTTAATTTGCCAATTGATGTCCGTTTGATCCAAGCAATTAACGATTTATTAAAGGGTATCGATAAAGTGGAGTTGAATTTATCAGATATAGAACAAATGATGGCAAATGGACATCCATTAACGGTAGAAGAATTACGAAAACGTTTTGAGGAGATGCTGGCAAAAGCAGTTGGTACTGCTCCGTCAAATCGTGTACGTGTAATGCTAAAAAAATAACAAGGAGAGATTGACATGACAAATAATGAACAGCTCTCTTTTGAGGTAACTAAGGCAGACAACACTCCTGTTGTCTGCCTTGGTATGACCTTTGAAAGTGAAGAAGCACGTAGAGAGTATTTTCGTGAAGAGCTACGAAAAAAACTACCTGAACTTAAACAAATTGAAGGCTTCCCTATAGGTGAGGATGAAGACATTATTACTTTATCAGACCCGCCATATTATACCGCATGTCCGAACCCTTGGGTTAATAATTTTATTGAGGAATGGGAAAAAGAAAAGTTTACTAAGTACGGTCGTGATGTAAACGATGAGTATCACCGTGAACCGTTTACTACCGATGTTAGTGAAGGGAAAAATGAATCAATATATACAGCTCATACGTATCATACAAAGGTTCCTTATAAAGCAATAATGCGCTATATTCTACACTATACAAAACCCGGAGACATTATTTTAGATGCATTTTCAGGGACTGGTATGACTGGTGTAGCCGCAAATATGTGTGGAGATAAAGAACAAGTAATGAGTTTAAATATGAAAACGGCTGAGGTAGGTTCTAGAAAAAGTATTTTAAGTGACTTATCTCCTGCTGCAAGTTTCATTACAGCAAATTATAATACTGAAATTAACAGTAATAATTTTGTACGGGAAATGGAGAAATTAATAGTTCAATCGGAAAGTGAATTTGGTAACTATTATACTACTAAACATAGCAATGGAGAAAATGGACAAATTAATTATGTCATTTGGAGCGACGTATTTGAATGTCCAGAATGTAATGAAGAGATTATATTTTATAATGAAGCTTATGACTCTAAGGAGAATGTATTATTAAAAAACTTCCCTTGTCCAAAATGTTCCATTGAATTATCAAAGGAAAAGATGAACAGAGTGTTTGAAACAGTTTACGACAATGTTTTAAATGAAAATATTAATATTGGAAAACAAGAACCTGTTCAAATAAATTATATTTACAATAAAAAACAGTACAAAAAGGTTTTAGATGATTTAGATAAAGAATTAATAAAAAGAATTAATGATTCTGTCATTAACACATGGGTACCAACCGATGAAATGCCTATAGGAGTTAACACACAACAGCCATTGAATAGTCACGGATTTAAGAATGTCCATCATTTCTATACTAAAAGAAATCTTGCGATCTTAGGGGATCTTTTCTCCAGAATTAATCATGATTTTAAAGGTTCTTTATATATGAAATTGGCAATTCAATCTATTTTATATAACTTGGTTTCTAAACTTGTAAGATATAATTTAGGAAATCGAGGTAATGGAATTTTAAACGGGACATTATATGTTTCAAGTTTAACTGCTGAGGCTAATATCTACAAAGTTCTAAATGGAAAGGTGAGAGATTTACAAAAAGCTCTGATTGTTAAAGGAAAAACAAATATTAATAGTATACAATCTGCAAATAGTATCCAACTTAAAGACAACTCCATAGATTATATCTTTACTGATCCACCTTTCGGAGCAAATATTAATTACTCTGAATTGAATTACATTTGGGAATCTTGGTTGAAGGTCAAAACATCTATTCAAAAAGAGGCAATTGTTAATGCAGCACAAGAGAAGAGTATTGAAGAATATAAGACATTAATTGAAGAATGTTTTTCTAATTATTATAGAGTTTTAAAACCGAATCGTTGGATAACAGTAGAATTTAGTAACTCAAAAGCAAGTGTATGGAATGCTATTCAAGAAGCTATGCAAAAAGCTGGTTTTGTAATTGCAAATGTTGCAGCTCTGGATAAAAAGCAAGGAAGTTTTAAGGCAGTTACTTCAACTACTGCTGTTAAACAAGATTTAGTTATTTCAGCTTACAAACCCGGTGAAGAAAATATTATTAAAATGCGTGAACAAACAAATACGCCTGAATCTGCTTGGACTTTCATATCACAACATTTAGAAAAGTTACCTGTATTTTTAGGCGCTAAAGGTGAAGCTTCCATTATTGCAGAGCGTACACCACGTATTCTTTTTGATCGCATGGTAGCTTATCACGTACAAAGTGGTTTCCCTGTTCCAATTTCCTCTGCTGAGTTCCAAGTTGGTGTTACTCAGCGTTTCCCTATGCGTGATGGGATGGCATTTTTAGAATCACAGGTAGCTGAATATGATAAAAAGCGTACATTAGTTAAGGAATTTACTCAAATGAGCTTATTTGTTTCTGATGAGAATAGCTCTATTGAATGGATTCGTCAACAGCTGATGAAGAAACCACAAACACGTCAGGATTTACATCCTCAGTTTATGAAGGAAATTCAGCATATTGCTAAGCATGAGCAGTTGCCTGAGTTAGATGATTTACTTGCTCAAAACTTCTTGCGATATGAGGGAGAAGAAACAGTACCAGATCAAATTGCTAGTTATTTGCGCCGGAATTTCCATGATATGCGTGGGTTAGAAAATACAGATGGTAAGCTAAGAGCAAAAGCAATGAATCGATGGTATGTGCCAGACCCAAATAAACAGGCGGACCTTGAGAAATTGCGTGAAAAAACTTTGTTACGTGAATTTGATCATTATGTAGAAGAGCTTGGAAACAGCAAGAAGAAATTAAAACAATTCCGTACAGAGGCAATCCGGGCAGGATTTAAAAAGGCGTGGAGTGAGAAAAATTACGAGAAGATTGTCACAGTAGGTGACCGATTGCCAGAGCAAGTTATTCAAGAAGATGACAAACTATTAATGTACTATGATAATGCACAGGTACGTTTAGATATGTAATAAAAGAAGGTGATTTGATTGAATTGGGTTGAAAAATTAGCAACTTTTTTCCAAAGTAAAGGCAGTTTGTATATTGTTTCAGATGAGTATGGCTTATTCAAGCGGGAGACAGTGCTACAGGAATTTGCTGAGAAGGGAATAACTGTCCATACTTATCAAGACTCAATCGTTTTTCGTTATCTATACGAGACATCTTTCCGACACGAAGACCGTAAGAGCCGTTCTACTTGGATTTTAACGATTGCAGAAAACCAATTCAATCAGTTGCCTTATGACATATTGAATAACGCAATTCGACTTATACTATCGTGGGAATCCATCTTCCCTTCTCTTGATCCTACTGTTGTTCAATACTGCCCAAATGAAGTACTTTCATTATTATTTGATGCGTCCAGTAATCAATTGAAACAATTAAACTACAACGAATCAATTGATTTTATATTAACAAAGGTGTACCAGCTAGACACCAGCGTTTTTAGTAATGAAAATGATCTTATAAAAGCAGCTATTCATTATTATTCTAAAAATAGCGAAGCCATTCCTTCGCTATTTTTTCAACGACTACAACAAAACATAAAAAAATCACATTCATGGTTTTCAACAGAAATACTTACTGTTTTCCAATCAAGGGATCATTTAACCCATTTATTAAATAAAGAGTGGCAAAAATATATTCATGACTTTTTGAAACGTTCTCATGACCACATTTTTGAGTCGAAAACCAATTATGATTTTTCTTATTTCGATGACCCAATAGTCCGTCAAACACTCACAAATTATATTACGCCTATTCCAATATCTAATAAGGCGAAATTTGAAAATTGGATGATGGCAGGTTTAGTAATGGAGAGTAAACCTTCTATTGATGTGAAAGGTTTATTCGGTCAAGACTATACAAGATTTTCACGTCTAGAATGGGGTAATTTAGCTAGTCAAATCGGAGAAACTCAGTACAACTATCTAAGCAATGGCACATTACCAGATACATGGAACATGCAAATACAAACATTAAATGAACACTTTGAAAAATGGATGATGGAAGAATACGCAAGTCTTCGCACATTACCTGTTGTTCCAAAGCCAAAAATGGTCCATCAAATTCCTCATTTTCTAGCAAGGAAAATAAATAGCAAAATTGCTTTAATTGTAATGGATGGAATGAACTTTACTCAATGGTATATGATTAAACAGCATTTAGCTAGTGATGGATGGTCATTTGAGGAAGATGCTGTGTTTTCATGGGTGCCTAGTGTAACTGCCGTATCGAGGCAAGCTATTTTTTCAGGTTTAGAACCTAGACAATTTGCTGATACCATCCATTCAACTAGGAAAGAAAAAACGTATTGGCTGCAATTCTGGGAGCAAGAAGGTTTTACAAAACAAAATGTTGCTTATGAAAATTCTCTTGGGTTAGAAGTGTATAACCATTCTTCACTTTCTTACATGCAATTTCCTTCAATTCGTGTATATGGTGCTGTTATAGATATTATTGATCAATTTATGCATGGTGCTGTACAAGGTAATCAAACGATGTTTTCTGAACTATCAACATGGCTATCTACAAACTATATAAATCAGTTTCTAGCGGATTTAGTAGACCAAGATTATGATGTATACATTACCTCTGATCATGGCAATGTAGAATGCCTTGGAATAGGAAGAATTCATGAAGGAGTCCTAGTTAACTCAAAAGGCGAACGTACTCGAATTTATCAATCTAAGAATATTCGAAACCAAACACATCTTACGTATGCAGAATCAACAATTTCATGGAATCATTCAGGATTGCCAAAAGACTATAATGTATTATTAGCTAGAGGCAATTATGCTTTTGTACCAAAAAGTGATAAAATTGTTACTCACGGTGGTATTCATTTTGAGGAAGTGATTGTACCATTTGTAAAAGTGAAGCGCTAGAAAGTAGGGGCGAGTATGAAAGCAGTAGGTTTTGATCAAAAAATTCAGCTGGCTCATCTTGATTTAACAGCAAATTTATTACGGCAATATTCTTCAAAAGAAATGTACAATTTACTAAATATAGAATTGATGAATTCTATTAAAGGTGATAAATCACGTAAGAATGCTATTACCATGTTAATGAAGACATGGTATCTAGTAGACCCTATTATTATGGACATTCGTGATACATTACTTAAAGAATATCCATATTTATCGTCAAAAGAAAAATTAATAACCAATTATTGTCTAACATGCATTGCCTATCCATTTTTTAGAGAACAAATGTATTACATTGGAAAACTGCTGAAAATGTCGGATGAAATACAGAGCAGATCTATTGTAAACGAGATGAAAAATCGATATGGAGATCGACGTCGTGTAGAAGTTGCTGTTGGTGCAGTTTTCTCTTCTGTTAAAGATTGGCTACTTCTAACCATGCCAAAGCCCGGATTATATCAATCGAAAAAAATAGAAATTGAAATACAGAATCCTTTACTTAAAGCTTTAATGATTGAAGTATTAATGATGCACTATGAAGCAAATACTGTATCTACAGATATTGTAAATAATAGTGCAATCTTCTATCCATTCGATTACCATATACGTATAGGGGATTTAGACAAGGAACGCTATTCAATTATAAAAAATATTCGAGATACAATTATAGAAAGAAACCTTAAAATCCCTTACTCTCTTTGAGTGAGGGTTTTTTTTTGGAGGAAATTTACATGAACATTGGAGACATTATTAGTGGACCATTCTTCCCAGAGGCAATTGAAGTAAAAAAACTTGAAGCATTTGGAGATGAGTATTATTTACTTGAAGGAATCGGGCGTCAATCTAATAGCTATTACGAACAGTTACTTACAACAACTGATTTAAATCAAGTGACAATATTAAGTACCTCTACAGCGTCAAACTTAACATTCACAGGCCAAGATGTACAACAACGCCTTCTACACCTAGCACTTGAAATAGAAGATAAGTATTCAAAAACACGTGCATTAGGAAATCAACAAGTCATACCTCTACCTCACCAAATTGAAGCTGTATATAGCAGGATGCTACAAACGTCCAACATTCGTTACTTATTAGCAGATGATCCCGGTGCTGGTAAAACCATTATGTCTGGGATGCTAATTAAAGAATTAAAAGCACGTGAAAGTATCCAACGTATATTAATTCTAGTTCCGCCGTTAGTATTACGCCAATGGCAGGAAGAGATGTCGGAAAAATTTCAAGAAACATTTAAAATTATTAATCGTGCTGTATTGAATGAATATGGTAGTTTAAATCCGTTTATCGAAAATGATTGCTTTCTTGCTTCAATCCATTGGTCTACTCGTGAGGATATTAGAGCGTTGATATTAGAAGCACAGTTTGATTTGGTCATTGTTGATGAGGCTCATAAGATGGCGGCTTATTCTTATGGGAAAATCAAAAGGAAAACAATGAAAACAAAGCTCTATAATCTTGGTGAAAAACTATTGGCAAGAACAAATCATTGCTTACTCCTAACTGCAACACCACACAAAGGAGATGCTGAGAATTTCCGTTTATTAATGAAACTAATTGAGCCGGATCTATTTCATCATGTTTCTGCTAGTGAATCTTTACGGGATAAAAGTAATCCATTTATCATTCGTCGCTTAAAAGAATCCATGGTGAATTTTGATGGAACTCCGATTTTTCCTAAAAGAACAACGAAGACGATTCAATATGAATTAACAGAACCTGATCTAGATTTATATGAATCTGTAACAGCTTATGTACAGACTCATTTTAATCGTGCAATTAATGCTGGCAATAACAGTACTGCTTTTGCCATGATGCTACTCCAACGCCGACTTAGTTCTTCCATTGAAGCTATCCATAAGTCACTTGCTCGTCGTTATAAGAAATTATTAGCGATACTGGAGACAAACGAAAATGAACGGAAAAAGTTTGCACAAAAACTCGAAAAACTGTATGAAAACAATCTTGAGGAAGAAGTAACAGAATCGCAGGACACTTTGGAGAGAAAATTAGAACTTGCTTTTGATACGATTGATTTAGACGCGTTACAAGAAGAAATTTCAGAGTTGAAAAAATTACTATCGAAAACAACTTCTCTTAAAAAATATGGAATTGAAAAGAAATATTTGGAACTAGAGGAAATGCTATTTGGGGTAGAAGGGCTTATTTATACAGGAGAGAAGATCTTAATCTTTACTGAATCTGTTGATACACTTAAATACTTGGAGGAAAAGCTTTCGACAAGGGTTGAGCAAATAGCAAAAATTATCGGAAGTTATTCGATGGACGAACGAAGAAAACAAGTCGATTTATTCCGTCAAAAAGCTCAAATCATGCTAGCAACAGATGCGGGTGGAGAATCTATTAACCTACAGTTCTGTAATCAGATGATTAACTATGATATCCCGTGGAATCCTAATCGTTTAGAGCAACGAATGGGACGGATTCATCGTATTGGACAAAAAAATGAAGTATTTGTATTTAATCTTGTAGCAGCCAATACGCGTGAAGGTTACGTTATGACTCGTTTACTTGCTAAGTTAGAAACAATGAAAGAGGATTTAGGGAATGATTTAGTCTATAACTTTATGGGAGAATTACTTGATGGTGATATCAATCTAGCGGAGTTAATGAAAGAAGCTATTTTAACCCGTGAAAAATTAGATGAAGTAATCTCAAAAATGGATAAAGGACTAAGTGAAGAACATAAAGAGTTATTACAAACAATGAACAAAATGCAATTTGATACGGATGCTGTAGATATTAATGCAATGAAAAGCTCACAAATCGATATTAAAATTAACCGAGTGCCAAATCGAATGTATGTAGAGCTTATGGATTATGCATTTGCAGAATCGAATGTAAAAGTGTTCAGTAGTCAAGAAAATCGAGTTAAACGAATTGAGCGATTTCCAAAACTTCTTCGAGATCAATTTACCAAAGAAACTAGTTTAACTGATTCGTATCGTTATACAGGATTTATTGAAGAAAGTAGTGAAGACATTCAATATGTAACAAAATCGTATCCTTTATATTCTCTAGCAAAAAAAATAATTCATAAAACAAATGATCAATTTGCATTCAAACGTTATTTATTTATGTATAACGTCCCAGAGCATTTAGAAGTTGATTTGTATCGTCTAGTGTATAAAGATGGTATTGGAAAGGAATTGAAGAATGAACTGCTGTTTATCGCAAAACGTAAGGATGGGTCAGTTATAAAATTAAACTTATATTGGTTAGCACTTGAGAATTTCTCGGATACTGTAACGGAATTACCATTCTTAGAACAACACATTTTGCAGAAACAAATTTTACAAATGGCAATCGAGGAAAAGAACCTACTAGAGAAAAAACGAACTAGTCAGTTGAATCGAATGTATGATTACTTGGTGGAGACATTTCAACAGCAATATAATGAGGTATATGATCGTCTTTTACAATATCAATCTGATAATCTAGACAATAAAAATTCAGCACTTATCAATCAAATGAACGCGCAGCTAATAGATATTGAAGAACAGAAGAAAAAGCGGATAGATACTTTAAATAGGCAGCGAACAATTATTCTGCAGCCGCCTAAAAAAATAGCTCAGTTTGAATTAATTCCTAATGGCTCATCCTATCGTGTTATAGCATCTGACTACTACAATTTAGTCGCAGCTCATGAGAAAGCAAATGGTCGTAAGCTAATAACTATGTACGATAACTTAGGGTTAGTTGATTTTTATAGTGAACGCTTCAATGGTGAAGAAAGGTTTATTATCTTAACGGATAAGCCGGACTTTTTGATTAGCGAATCCCATATAGAGGACTTAAATAATATTATCGACAAGACATATGTTTATGTAATACACGGAGATAATTTTGAGGAAATAAATTTGACTAATAGTTTTTAAGGCGTAGCACAAAGACACAGTAGAAAAATTCATTTTTCCGTCTTCTTGATCTTTTAGTTAAGTCATTAAATAAGACCATTGTTAATGGAGTAAAAATAAAACAAATATTTCTATGGTAGAGTGCGAAAATAGATATTATCGCACTCTTATTTTATTCCGTTACATAAATTGTCTGTTATGCAATAAAACCTTTTAACGAAATGCACAAGGTAAAGAGAGTACACTAGAATGGAGAACTTATTAAAATGAAATGCGCATAGGACATATGTTAGGGGAAAATCCAGAATAATTGCTAACAGCGGGATGTACATAAGGTAAAGAGAGTACACCAAAATGGAGAACTTTTTACGAAGAAATGCACGAAAAAGAGTACTTTATGGATAAAAACCGATTCAACTTCTAGCAGCCAGCGAGTTTTATAAGGCAAGAGAGTACGAGAGTACACCAAAATGGAGAACTTTTTAGGAGGAAGTATATACAAAAGCCAGTTATTCATAAGACTAGAATAACTGGCTTTTATCGATTTGCTTCTTATTAGCATTGTAAAGAAGGAGTTTACCGTTGGATATTTCATCTATAGCAGCGAATACTATATTGTCTATATCCATTCCGTTATTATCAACTATTTCTCTCGTTATCTTATTGGTGTTTACTTTCTTTGTTTTCCTAATGACATCATTAAATAGTTCATCTTTTCTTTCATACAATGCCAAGATCTTTGCATTATACTTAAACCAGCCATTTGCTGTAGGAATTGTATAATAAGCCAACCTCTCCATGTCTTTTACGTTTCCTTCTCTAATAAATACAGGAATAAAGTATTGTTCGTATTTATCTTCTGTATCCTGATAGTATCTAAACAAAAAATCCGGAATGAAGTTTAGACTGTTTGTCGATATGCCAAGAGTTGGATAAAAGTGTTTAGGGACAACCATAAACTTTAAATTTTTCCAATTTGGTTTCAACCCTGCCTTAATTAAAGTGATAAATGTATTTTTGTAAACTTCATAGTTATATGATTTTATGTTATTGATCAGTTCTAGATATACTGCTTCAAAAACTGTGTAAAATCTTTTCATACCGCTAACATAAACCCCAATTTTCCAGTCATTGTAGTCGTTCATATGAGCAATTTCATGTTTTAAGTTGGCAATACGAATGTCTTTGTTGCTATGGATGTTCTTGGTTATTACCACGTCACTATCATCTATTAAAGCGAAGATGACTTTGTGGTTATGCTCTCTATCGTTCTTAGCCAACTCTTCATATCGATACAATTTTCCTTCGATAGATTTAACATCATGCTTTTCGATTATAGTATTGGTATGATCACGTTTAGTTTTTATTTTTTCATTTCCACTATCCACTTCTATATAGATAAAAGTGTCCTTCACTTTAAAAATCCAGTCCGGCTTTAATCCCGATTTATCAATAAGGTGTCCTTTTCCGAAATGTTCTTTTATATGTTCAAAGTCTTGTGGGACGAACGATTGGACTACGCCGGTGTTTTTGAATTTTTCAATATCATCCGAGCTGTATTTTGATTTAAAAGGGGGGATAAAGTCACTGCCGAAGTTTTGGTTTTTGAATATAATGGCAGTCTGCTCTAATTCATCCTCGTTGTCTCCTTCTCGGAATGGGATGATGTATTTTCCTCCATCAGCAATATAGAAAGGGTCAATATCGCTAACATTCCTTAAAACTTCAATGACGGATTGTTTAATAGCAAGGGTGTGATCTAAATTGCTTTTTGCTTGGTATTTCAACTTTTCGTCCTCGTTCAAGTAACCGAGTTTTTTAAGGATGCTTTGGCCAGCAACAGTTAATTCAATGATTGCTAACTCATAGCCGTTCTCCATTTTAACTTTTCTTTTGTTAATAATATTAGCATCGTTCCAGCGACTCATTTTTCTTCGGAAAGCTGCATCACTAATATTTGTGAAGAACGAATAAAACTCGTAAAGTTGTGGCTGTGATAGGATACTCTGTTCATTTAAGAAAAGCAGCGTGTATACATCTCTCCTTTCTAATTGAATACGGTGTCTTTGTGATTTTGTTAAATAGTAATAGATTTTCATTTCTCTAGACTCCTATTTATTTTTGCAATACAAAGGCACATTCTCCATGAAGAAAATGCGCCATCAGATTATCTATTGATTTTTTTCTATTAAGTTAGCAGAAGCCGCTTATACTGCTCCCCTGATAGTTCTAAAATAAAAACCCCAACCTCATACTTAAACGTAACAGGAGATATAATCGTTTAAGTATTATGATGGGGTTTTCCCTTAAAGGTAGATGGCTTTAAAGCTACTTGGAAACTAAATGAATTATGGCCATTATCGTATATAAAATACGCATATGTTTAGGTTAAAGTAGTGTTAAGCTTATATTCTTCTTTACTTATAACGTCTTTCTTAGAAGTTTTATTCTTTAACATACTTATATCTTGCTTATCTGCTACACCAGCCCAATATATCTTTACATAGGTGAATATCGATATGAACAGTTTTAATTTTAGTGACGATGAAACGATCATCAAAGCAATCAAAGAAATTGAAAAAGGGTTAACAGAAAAGGAAGTTCAGAAAAAATTCAATTTGTCAGAAGATGATTTAGAACTGATAGAATTTGTTATGAACGATTTCTAAATACATCCATAGCCAACCATTTTGCTTATCTTCATTGCTCAGAGAAAGAGTGTCGGTAAAAGACCTTTAATTATCTGAATACGGGTAGTTATTTTCTTATATAGTCGGCATTAAAAGGTATTGTCTGTACAGAGCGAGAACCGTTGAAAAGACTAGCTTTGAAGTAAATCTAAGTATACACGTTGAACGGACACCCTCAACGCGTATACTCTAACGTGCATAGTTACGACTGATTTGCATAATCCTCTTGCTCTTGCCAATCCTTATGGTGCATTTCTAAAAACACTTCGAGTGCTTTGTTAACCACGAATTTCTTTTCTAGTCCACTGGAATTAATAAAGCTGTCTAATTGCGACATAACAGCATCTAAGACTGGAACATTCAATTGCTTGGTAGTGTTGTCCTTATTTTTGAAACGAGCGTTCTCCAAATGTAGTTTGCCAAACATTTTATATTTAGTATCTTCATCATCTGGATCCTCGCTATGAGAATTTCGATTTATATAATCATCTGCAATAATTTTAAGTGCATTAATTTGCTCTTCAGAGAATGAAGTGATGTTCTGGTTAGTTTCATTTATCTGGTCTTTTTCACTGATGTCCCAAAAATTTTGATCTAACATGCTCTCATCAATGTTGGTGAAGTCCCACTTTTTCGATGATTTATCGGCTCCAGCAATCCTTAAACGTCTATAAACAGTAGAGCCTGAAGTGTAATTTTTCATTGCTCCGATCTCAAGATCCGTTTTTCCAGCTTTTATGAGTGAAATGATGTCTCTCAAGGATGCATTATCAATGTCTATTTCCACTTTGTTTTCCCCTCCTTTCACTTAAAGGTAAAAACATTTTAGCTTGGAATTAAGCCTATTCGAAGAGCAGGAATAAAAAATATTGGCTTAAATTCAAATGTAGGTTGAACTATTATTGAGTTTTATTTAAATCAAATAGAAAATAATCGTTTCTAATTCACTTTATTAAGACTCAGTTTAATTTCATTTAAGTTATAGCTAACTTTAATTAGAGTTGATGTTTAACAAGTGTTTCAGGTAGTTAATAAATTCTATCGGAATGATAATTTACTTAAAAGTAAAATTTTCAAAGGACTTACGGATCTATCAATATGGAATTATTTGTTGAATTCCCTTCCTATTCATCAATAAGGGAGAGAGTATTTTAGTTTCGCACTGCCACAGAAAATCAGTTATACATTCAAACTTTCTTTAGACTTTGGAAAGTCTAAAGCAGTTAAGACATCGATTGGATTGATATTCAAAAATCCCCTTTCTAAAAGTTGCAATGTCACCAATTCTATGCGATATACTAGAAATAGTGATTTCATCTGAGGATATTTTCTTCTAAAACAAAATTGGGAGGATTTTTAATGGGTGTAAAAACAAAGGGTTTCGACGATTTCAACAAACGGTTAAAGCAAATGGGTAATAAAGCAAAAGAATTGGAAAAAGGAACAACAGTAAGCTTTACAGACTTATTTAACGACCGGTTCATGCAGATACACACTAAATTTAATAATATTGATGAATTCTTTGATAAGAGTCCTTTTGAGATTCAGACTGAAGAAGACTTTGATAAAATTAATGAAAGTGAGCTTGATGAGTACGTACGAAACCATAGTAGATTTTCTGGATGGGAAGATATGAAAGGGAAAGCTGGTCAAGAGTGGGTTGCAAAGCGATTAGGATTTTAAATACTTTTTGAAGGGGGCAGCTGAAAAGCGCTCCTTTTTAGATATTTAGAAAAGTTATACTTAGGAGCCTCAAATGACAACGCTCTATTACTCTATTGGTGAAACGAGTAGCTGAAGTCCATTTCTTACCCCGTAATCCCATGGTTTGACGAAGGGATAGGTACCGCATTTGGCAGAATAAATAAGCGTTCTTGTAATCACATAATTGCATGATTATTATCAACATAGCAGCCATGTTGATAAGTAGCTGGATGTATCGTTACTTTTCTGCAGTATCGTTAAAGAATTTGAATTTCATTGTTGATCCTCCTAGTTACGGTTAAGGAATAAATTTTCTGTTATGTAAATTAGGGGAATGAGGGAACTTTAGGATTCTCTCATTCCCTTGTTTTTGAGTAGGGATATCAATAGTTTACAGTATTTTAGGGAGGTTAGGACCTTAATTGCTATCATTTTTCAATAGAGCAGGATTTACTAGGATCATTCCCTTGTTTCCGTATTTACCGCCCTTTACTTGTTTAATATAAGAGTGATATTCAAGCAGGTCATAAGCACGTGAAAACCGATCTTTGCCTTGAATCCTCTTTTTCGTTTTCTGATGAATTGTCTGTTTATCGACTACTAGTTTTTTCTCATTTAAGATTTTATCACGTAAATAAATTGCATCATTGAATGTATCATTGCGTTTCATCACCCCAAATACCTTTTGTGCATGAGTAATGAAGTAATCTTTTAGCAAAAAGGCCTTTTTGCAAATGTCCAGACTGACTTCGGATGTTATTTCCTCCAGATTAGAAGAATCAGCTGAATGAGCAACATGCAATAACCCAGCTACCCGTAAAATCTGGCCAACCAATTTACTTCCCCAAAACCTTAGATGACCTTCGAAAATGCCATTGTCTCTGAACTCTTTTTCAATATCCATAATGAGATCTTTTAAAATGTTTATAGAGTCTTCACTTAACCGTAAGCAAATTGTTTCGTTCGGCGTAAACATCAGCAGCTTTCTAATCAATTCTTGATATGCCCTAGAAATTTCGACTGCTGTTGAAGGAGGAAAAGGCTCACGGAAGCCCTGATTATCGTTTGGCATAGAAAATAGAAACCTTGCAGGTATTCCTCTTTCATGGACGTAGGATGGGAAATTTTGAACTACTGTTGGCTGCGCTACGATGCAGATGGTCAATAACGGCTCAGTTAAAATTTCCCCCGGTCGTGAAACTCGGCCTACTTGGAGGTGATCTCCACTATATCCTTTAAGATAAACATCATGCTTTCCTTTTTCAGCTGGATCATTAAATTTAATAAATAAGTCACCTTCGGGGGACATAATAGAAATTTTTTCGTTATTCTTCTTTAATTCTATAACCAAATTTTCGGAAGTTTCATTATCGACCGTTAGTTTAGGCGCTGAAAGCTCTGGATGTTTTTGCAGTTCGTCGCTGATGGCTTCAATTTCTTGTAGTAATTCAGGATTATTCGTTTTTGCATAATCGGTTTGAAGTTTATCAATCCTTTTTTCGAGAGCCTGCCTCTTTAATTTCCTTTTTTCGATTTTTGGTTCCATCTCTTCATAAAGTTCTTGGGCATATTTATATAAAACTTTCGTCATAGCATTATAAACAGCTGATTTCCTTAATCCCGAAGGTAAAAGTGTTGCTGTATACGTATTTAATGGTTCCTTCCAACCTGTTTTTGGTTCAATTGCGAATTTCTTACTTAATGCAGTCGATAACACTCCAATGCAAACCATCGCCGCTAAATCGATTGGAGTTTGAGTATCGATAGCCACTGCTTTCACCATATTTTGAATGGTGGCTGGAAAAATTTCGATTGGAAATGGAATTGTATCATACTCATCAAAAGTTACAGGCATTGACCACTCTTCTTCTTCGGATAAAGATGGTTTACTTACACGGTCTGTCTCCAATGCCTTTACGACATCATTAAAGAGTTCAGTATTTCCTTCTGATTTCTTTCTGTTTTCTTGCATAGCCAACTTCTCATCGACTGTTAAATATTCTTTTTGGCTTTTTACTACGTTTTCTTTTGTCATTAGTTAAACCGTACCTTTCTGATAGTAATATATTGTTTGCCGAAGCTGTAATACGATACCACCAGTCTTTTTTCGTTCGAACCCCTTTTATAAAAAAAATATAGTTTTTTTCACTAAAAGGGTCCTAAGTACCCTAATTGCACTTGAAAGTAAGTCTATCAAGGAGAGAAGTTAGGGGGAGTAACATTTACGAAAGTACCCTAAATACCTTAAATGCTGGGTAACAATGGGAGTGATGCGGATAGAATAGAACAATGCTGCAAAAGAAAAAGACCTGAATCATGGATGGAACAAACCCATGATTTAGGTCTTTTTTAAGATTAGAGCAATAAATATTAATCTCTATTGTAAGAGTGAACTAAGGTGTATAAAGCCTTTTTTTGATCATCAGTTAATGAGGCAATCCAATTTATTAAGTCACTTTCTAAGTCTTGCATAGGCTCACCAGCATTGTAATGAATCCAAAAATCCTTTGCTTTGTCTTGTGAAAGAAATTCTAATTTCCAAAAAAAATTACTTAAAGAAATACCTAGTTGTTCACAGATGGTAGCAATCATTGATAAAGAAAGTTCTTGAGTGCCATTTTCTATTCTAGATAATGATGACTGGGATAGCTTGATTTGTTTAGCGAAATCACTCATAGTTATCTCTTTTTCCAGTCTCAATTTTTTTATTAATTTTCCAACCGCTATATTAATCATAAGTTCTTCCTCGAATAAATTTATTTTCCTTAATCGTATATTTTTTTGGTTTTACATTCAAGAAGTACCATAGTATAATTGCGTTTGATGAAATAAATATTCGTTTAACGCAAATATACATGTTTAAGGAGTTGTTCCACGTTGATTGACGGCTTTCAAAAGGTAGTTAATAGGCTAATTGAAGAAAGACTTGAACAGATTATTACAAGTGAAGAGTATGTTATGTATTCAGAATTGCTGCATAAGGATCTGGATGAGAAACTTGCCCAATTTGGAAAGTTTGACGACGAGGCAAAAAGAATTGAATTCATAGACGACATTAAAGGAAACATCTTTGATCAAGTACACATCCAAACAAAATTAGCATATAGGACAGCTTTTAATGATGCCCTTGTATTTGCGATAAATACCTTGATCAATCCACAGAAAATGTTTTAGTGGGAGGGGAACGTGTGGAATATTCGAAGCAATTAGGATTTATTCAAGTCGAGCTACATAGAATTACCAAAATAAATGAAGATCCCCGTACAGATATATCTGAAAAGCTTCTAACAGATTTAATAACTCTTCTGGCAAAGTATGAAATTGTGACTGACCATTTTATTTTTGATTTTTCCAGCAGTGAGAAATGTGAGCAGCGAGATATTTTGCACTTAGCTTTGATAAAAGCAGGAATGCGAATCGAAAAGGAAATCAACTGTTACAAGAAGATGTGTAATAGAAAATTAAGTGTCTTTTAAATCAACCAGAAAAAGCGAGTATAAAGTAAATATTCTTTAATAATGAAAATGAAATACAACATGAAGGGGACAAGCTATATGCAAATATATTCAGGGAAATTAGTAATTGATCTGGCAACAATTGTTGAAAGCGATGAAGAAAAAGTCATGAAAAATAATGCACATGAAGCATTATCTTCAGAATTGATGCAGGAATTGAGAGTAATACTGGGAGCTGCTGGGTATTTGGCTGGAAGTGTAGGAGCAACTTTAGAGAAGGTAGACAACGTTAGTTTGAGCGACCACTCAATAATTAAGTCATTTGTAGAACAATCTAAGAAAGATGTTTACCAAGTTTATAATAAAGCTAACAGATCTACTTTTAGAATTGAGTAACATGGTGCAATAATATAGGGCTTGCAGCTTTTTATAATTCTGGGCTGTGCAGGCAATTCTAAAAAACAACTAAAAGGTTATCTTATTAATGTTGGGATAGCCTTTTTTTTGTCGATATTAAAACATCGCAATAAAGGAGAAGCGAGTTCTCTTTTAATTGTAACTGAAAAAAGGGTGTGGTTTTGTCTGGGTACTTATGTTCGTCTGTCTATTCTTCCTCATCAGATTTCACAACAAGATTGGATAAGTGTTTATAAAGAAACCGTGAAATTACTGAAAGCTTATGATTTTGCAGATTTAGGAGAAAAAAAGTTATTTGATATTCAGATCCCTGTATATGTTAAATCCGAAGAACATGAAGAGCCTTCTAGATTTTGGAGAACATGTGGGAACTTAGGCAGTAAGAAATTTGCAGAAACTTTCAGGCTTTACTCTGATATTAAAATGTATAGGGAGGCTGTGCCAGTTTCTAATAATGAAACTGATATTTTAAAGGGATACGAAAGCTCAGTTGTTGTTTTTAATGCTAAGACTCAAGGATATCCATACCATCTTTACATATTAGCCATAGCTATGCTAATTGAGAGCCGTTTCCCCAAGTTTGCTAGTGTAAGTGGAGATATAGATCATCTGCAGTGTGTAAAAGCAAAACAATGGGCAGACACTCATCTCTCAACCCCAATAAAGTTACCGTTACGCGTTGATCCACGGCAGTTGCTTAACCGATTTTCTCCTAAAAATGAAAGCGAAAAAATAGAATTGATTGAAAAATGGACTATTGCAGATCAGGAAAAAATCTTAGAGCTAGTTTATACGTACTCTGATAAAGAA
The DNA here is from genome assembly GCF_000294775.2 of Cytobacillus oceanisediminis 2691. GTDB lineage: Bacteria > Bacillota > Bacilli > Bacillales > Cytobacillaceae > Cytobacillus > Cytobacillus pseudoceanisediminis. The sequence goes on along the minus strand of NZ_CP015506.1, from coordinate 5,396,875 downwards.
ACCTTCCACAAGTGGATTAAGGAAAAATTAGTTAAGCACTCTTCTCCAACACAAATTGGAGCTGTTAAGCTCTTGGTCTATTATTTGAATCTAGTTAGGGACATTAATAGTTTGGTTTCTATGGCTTGCAAGGAGGAAGGTGGACCCAAGTATAAACCCGAAGAAATGCTAAGGGCAATTACTCTTACTTGGGTAAGTATCCCTCCACAAAACTATGATTTTTTGGAAGCATTTCGCAAAATTGAAGGTCATCCAGCTATTGTTGAAAGAACATTTGGAATGATGGTAATGGATATCAAATTTCCGGGCCGGGAAATTAAAACCTATATACCTTTAAATGAGGTTGTGGAGAACTTCACCAATTGTTATCCAGAATGGGATAATAAAGCGAATCTTTTATTGCAACAAGGTAATAGTAGGATAGAAGAAGAACTTCAGGAATTTTATAGAAGTATTGCTCCTATGTTGGCCCTAAATAATGAGAAGGAAAGCGAAGGTAGTTTTTTGGATAATGAAGATGCTTTTCTTTATTTTAATAATCATGCAGTTTTGCTTTCCGAAGAGCAGGACTTTCATTTAAAAACAATAGCATATAGCATTGAAAAATTTTTAACCAAAAATCCTGAAATTAAAGAACGGTTGTATGGGTATGAAATTGGATCGATGAAGCTAATACTGGGAAAGATGCTTACTGAAAAGTTTCGGATGTTTCTTACAGAAGATGCTTGGCTATGGATTGAAGGAATTCGGGAAGAAGAGTTTATTATGACGTTACTTGCAAAGCTAATACTCGATGACTCTTATAATTTTAAAATGAAAGCTAATAACTATAGGCTGTTAAGAGGCATGTTTGAAAACAAGCTAATCACTGAAAAAATAACAGAGTATAGAAAAGATCCCAAAGTAATAACCCACATTCAAGAAATGATTGATAAGGAAAAGAACACTAATAGAGATTGAGGTGTCTGAATGAAGCTTCTTATGTGCCTTAATTGTAATGATGTATTTAGTCTGGACATGTATGAAAAGGGCTGCAGCTGCGGGAGAAGTAAGGGTAAATATATAAATCAGCAGCTTGCTGAATATACTGGTGAATTTGCATTGCCCCTTGGCTTTACTAATTCATCTTTGATACAGGCAATTAAGCATCAACCGAATGAAGGAATGGGTAAGGAATTCACCGCTTTTGTCATCCCTAAGAACTGTGAGACTTTTTTTAAGAGGTTCTAAGCGCTATTTTTTTACTTTAGAAGTGTTAAATAGATGAATAAAGATAAATTGAGCATAGATCTAGCTATGATAAAATTTTCATCATAGCAATTGGGTTGGCTAAGAAGGATTTCAATGAAAGTAATCAATAGAAGTTTATTTTATCAGATGATGATATAGATTTGATAGAATTCATTATTAATGAATTCTATTTGCAAATAAGCAAAGAATTATCAACCGCATCGTTAAACAGACCCTAAAAATAAATGATATGTTATTACGGAGTAGGTTGTAGGTGAATTTCAATGTCAGTTTCTTTATATGATAGCCTGATAGAAGAGATAATCAAGAAAGGCGAAGTAAAAGTACCATTAACAGATTGTGATGCTCAATTTTATCTTGAAGATGTTTTAAGGGAGAAAGGAATACGATTTAAGAAAATTGTTCCTCTTAGAAATAGAGGAAGAGCGATTAAAACCCTAATTTTTATAATTCAATAAAACTATAAATTAGCTATTGCAAAATGCTAATTTAGGTGTTACTATTTCTACAACTTAATAAACGAACAAGGGAAAACCCCAACAAATAAATTTACGATATTTATTAATTCGTAAGTTTATTCGTTGGGGTTTTTTGTCGTATTTAAGCAAAAATATAGAAAAGAGAGTGATTTATATGTCAAATAGGGACAGTTTAGAGCAAGGAAACAATGAAAAATTATATCAGTACTTTTTAGAAGAAGAAAGAAAGTATAAAGCTGCGAGGATAGCATTAGGATTAAAAAGAGCAAGAGAACAAGGGCGGGTTATTATTAGCAGAGTACCTTTTGGTTACCGTTCCTCATATGGAAAACTACAAATCGATGTACAAGAAGCTAAAGTTGTAGAAAAAGTATTTCAATATTTAGCTGAGGAGAAATCTTATAAGAGTGTTTCTAACATGCTTAATAGTCATGGATATTCTTATAAGAATAGGCCTTGGACTCCAAGTAATATCAGATTAATAGCAAAATCTCCTATTTATATTGGAGAACTATATTTTAACAAGACAACAACTCGGTATTTAGATGACGGCAAATCTCAAATCATTAAAAATCCTCAAAGTGAATGGAAAAAAATAAGTGTACCATCAATTGTGACACCAGAACTTTTCAGCAGAGTTCAAAGGATTTTATCAATGAAGACAGATAAAAAGATTAAACTGGAGGAAAATAATATGACTAGCAATAAGAAAATTGTATTTTACCATAGAACAAATGTTGGAAGTAAAGAAGATTATCAACCAATTGGTCAAATACTAAAGAGTAAACTTGGTAATATTGATAAATTTTATATTGACGATTCATGCTCAGGTATATCTGATCCTTTTAAAAGAGGTTCGTTTCAGAAAATGAAAAAAGACATTGAAGCTGGAATGATTGGAAAGATGGTAATAAAGGATTATAACCGTATTAGCAGAAATAATGAGGATTTAGCTAAAGTATTAGACTTTCTTCGTACAAACGGTGTTGAAGTAGTCATCTGCAATTAATAAAAATATTTGAGAGGTGTTATAAGCTTGAGAAAACACACGAATGACATTGTATCGAAAAAAGGATTAGGCTATGTAAGAGTAAATGATAAAAGGATGCTACAACAATTTGAAGAAAAATTGTTAAACGAGTTGAACTGCTTCTTAGAAGAATACAGGCGAATTAGAATAGCTACGGAAATTCTTCAGAATGGATACCAATAATGAATTAAAAACCGTCTTCAATTTAGACGGTTTTTTAGGTTCATTAGGAATACCCCTATTTTTACCAATATATTGGTGGATAACTTATTTTACTTGTGTGAATGATTCCACAAGAAAAATTGTAAAATTATTTGGATATTTCTGTTAAAATAAAAGGAATATTTATAATAAGTTAGGTTGAAAATCAATTTCATATATTAAGGGGGAACCATCGTAATGAAAATTACAAAGGGGATTATAATTGGAATTATTTTCGGTTTAATTTTATCGTTCTGTATTTCATTTATATTTATGGTAGTTGCACAAGGATTAGCAGGTGGCTTTACATCTTTATTTGGAGAGAGATGGTTATACTACGCAACGTTTATTCCCTTTGTATTAACCTTTTCAATATTAGGATCTTATTTTGCAAAACGAGAAAATGTATCAAACAAAAAACTTTGGTTATTGAGTCTAATATCGGCATTGTTTATAACCCTCTATAGTGGAACTATTGGGGCTTTATTTGGTGAGTATCTTGTCAGGGGAGGAAGCCTTAGAACTTATACAGCGGGTGGTTTTACTGGCGTTAATGTAGAGGGTGTCTTAGTTTGGTGAACCATTTATGCTTTTATTATGTTGCCTTTGACTGTACCATTGGCACGTTTGAGCATCCAAGTATTCTTTCAATTGCTTAGTAAATATAAAATACCGTGTTGAGCAGCAAAAAGTTATCTCTTCGGGTACTGTTATTAATTTGAAAAGGAGAAATTCCATTGGTGATGGTTGAAAAGTTTAACCTTAATGAAGAAACGTTAAATTTTATACTTGATTTTGAAAAGAAAGTTGAAAAGGGTAGAGTTTTTACAAATAAGGAATTGGTAAAGCTGTTTGAATCGTCCTCTTTCTACAACGAGGTGGTGCAGTCTTATTATAAGACGGCAATACAAAAATCTATCTGGTGGGCTGTTAAAAGGAGTAATAACTGGCTCATGGAGAGAGGGAAATATACGAAAATGTAATAGAGTTTAACTATGGGAAGATAGCTTCCAAAAAAAATCGTAGTGAAGCTACAGTCGAGAGATATGAAATGAATCTGTCGCCTTTCTTTACCTCTTACATAAAGAATTAATTGTATGTTTTCATAAACTAATTAATCCAGAAATATCTAGAGAAATAGACTCACTGCATTAAATAACTATTTAATGTAGTGAAATAGTTTTCAATAAGACCCGTCTTCCATAAACGAGCTAGATTGTGAAGTAACTCATGTATTACGTAGTAGACGAAAACTACGCAGCAAGGAATTTCAAACTAGTATAGATTAACCAACGGAGAATAGATACAAGTATTTTTACTCTTTTTATGAACTAATTTGTTATTTTCTGGTATTGTTTATATAAAGATACATGGTATTGTGAAGGTTTTCACTTAAACAGGCATTTTAGTTCCATAAGAAGGAACAAGATTGTTCTATGTAGAATCAAAAAAAAGGATATTTGATTTTGGGGCAAGTAGGGAGTTTAAAATCTATAATGACTAGTTTCATTGGATATTTTTGCCTCCATTTTCGAGTTGTGGATTAAAAGTCGGTTGTTAAGCCGATGAGATAGATAAAAGGAGTTGTTAGAATGGCGATTTTTCAAGAATCCTTTTTCATACCTGATGAAATAATGAAGAAGGTTACTACGGGAGATTATAAGATATTTGGTGGCGAGGTTCGTAATAACAAAGGGCAAATTGTAAAACTTCTTAGACCTGTCAGCAAGTTGGAGGCTACTTTATACTATGGCTGGAAATATAGGAAACCCCTTTTTATGGTGGGTAAGTTAGGTATGGCGGGTGTAAAAAGTTATATTAAATCAAAGAAAAAACAAGAGCCTGATGTTGTCGTGAAATTTAGAGAAGCTCTAATGGTCTACTTAAACGCTGTGCGCAAGGGTGCTCTTACAATGGAGATAATTTCAGATATGATGGAATGTTTGGGTGAACTGAAAATGTATCCTAAATTTGAAGTTATACTTTCAATTGAGGAGTTGGATGTGCTTTTGAATCGAATGTATGAGTATACAAAAAAACTTGCAGTAGATAATGCGATTGAACTAACCAGTCTAGAGAAAGAAACACCTTTGCAATCTGATAGTCCAATTATAGATCTGCAGCGTTATCTTGAAATACAAAAGCACATTTTTGAACTTGCTTCTTAGCTTAAAGCAAGAGTGAGTAAGCCACCACCTTATGGAACAATTATAACTATAGTTAATTTACTAAATGAATTGTGATATTTGAATATATCGTGTTATTAAAAAAAGCTCAATCGGGTTGAACAAGATTGATAATAGTATCTAAGGAGGAAGGCAATTGGGTAAAAGGAAAAAGCCACCTACTAAAATAGGTCCAGATAAAGGGCTAGCTGAGCAGGAGATATATAATTTAAATAAAGAATTTTATAATGATTATGCAAGAGATTACTTCGGGACTAAACTAGTTCTTTTATCTTCAATTTTGTCCAACCCTGATAAATTTATTGATGTGCTTCATGATGGTGAAGATGTTAAGGTTGGTGTTTTGAGCTATAAACTTGATGAAGATGATTTGACAAAAAATGAGCTTGAGAAGTTTGCACGACTGGAACTAGCTACAACGTATTACCATTGTCTCGAAACGTTTCTAAGATTATTTTTAGCCCATGTATCTATCCCTGCATGTCCATGGTTAGAAATATCAAGGGATACTGATTTTAGAAAGTTCAAAAAAACAGTATCAGAATTACTTGAAGATAATTTTAAATATGATGATACACAGTTCACTGTTGTGGAAAACCTTTTATATGTGTTTTATGGTAATTACCAAGAAGAAACTTTTAGCCAACAGGGTATTAGTATGGAAGAAGCAAAAGACATATTGATGAAATGGATCAAATGGGCAGCCAAAGATTTTATATCTGTATATGATTATAATGCTTTTAAGCATGGATTAACCGTATCTACAGATACTCAAGGATTAACCATTGGTCGTGTAGATGAAACCTTTAAATTAGAAGAACGTGGGGATGCATTAAAATTTATTGCTAAAAAACAGAAAACAGAAAGATGGGTTTGGGAAAAAAAATATGTGTTTACTCCACTAGATTTTAGAGCAGTTGCAATTAATATATATAGTGGTTTAATAAATAATTTGCTTAAAGTTGGAAGGGTCACTTATTTAAAAGAAGAAAAACTTGACAAAATGCTTTTCCTTGGAGGAAAGGATGCAGTACCAGAAAACTTCCATCAAATGGTTAAAACAGAAAACGAACTAGGCATTTCTCTTCAAGGTTATTCAATGGAATTACTGTACTATAGACTTGATAAATAAAGAACTATCTTTTATAACATGACTTTGCTGCACAGTACAAATATACTATTCAATAGACTAATGTGATCTTCAACAATCGACGCGTTTGTGGAAAATCAAAAGCCTAATCCTTCGCAAAAAATATAGAGGGAATAGGCCTTTTTTTTCTTTCGAAATCCTTTGTTATTTTATTTGCAAATTTATGTTTTCTCTACGTTATCTGAACTACTTAATGAACTATCCATCTGTTTTTTTACTTATTGTGTATTTTGTTTTATAACGACGTAACCTTCTTCATAAATTAGTTGCAAAAATAAATCGATAATTTCTTGCGCTTGAATCAGATCTATCCCTTTTTCAATGGATATTTCTTTAGCTAATCTATCGCGAGTATTTCGTATCATTACGTAACCCCCCATTGTTTAAGATAAAAGCTGGAAGCTCAATATTTTACCCAGATTTTTGTAAGTAATTATTATTTTACTCCATTACTAATAATATGGAACACCTTGGCTGATTGACCTCTTACCTCCTAACATTGCTTTGTATGAAAAAAAGAATGGCTAACAAGAAAACTTGTCCTTGTGAATGTGGCAAAAGGTTAGGGTCCTGCAATTTTCACATTAGATTAAACAAATTAAGGATGGTGGCACCAAGATCATTTTATAAAAAACATTTATTAGAACTTATTTAGTAACCCTATTTTAACTGAGAAATATGAGAACCGTCCCCATGTATCGTTCTATCATAGAACCAATAACGGGGATCAAATGAAAATGTATCAATCACGCTCAATACCGTCTCCCTAAAGGCGGTATTTTTTTGATTATATTGATGTAGATAAAAGCAACTATCCTTAAAGCAGTAAGAAAAATATATGAAAATCATATAGACAGTTTACCGGCAGGTATATGATCATTTATATAAATCAATGTAGGAATATTTTGTGTAATATAAAAGGGAGACTAATTGAATTGGGGGTTATTTAGTGAGTTGGGAAGAAATGTACCGAAGAGAATATCCATGTAAGTGTGGAAAAAGCACTTATACTGAAATAGGAGAGATGGACGACTGGAATAGACACCGAGAATATAAGATAATGAATTGCTCCGAATGCGCAAGACAAGAAAGAATTGAGGCAGAAAAAAAGAGGGAAAAGCAAATTGAAAATGAGATGCGTCTTAGGGAGCTTGCGGCTGATATTAGGGCATCTTTTGAAAAAAATTATATGGATGAATGGATTACTATTTTCCAATCACTTAGAAGTAAAAAAGATGCTTGGCAATTAGCTTGTAGGATAGGTGTTGAAAATAAGAGCCTTTCTTCTTTTTACGAGTTCTCTAGGGGCAAGTCAATTAATGAATATGCAAGTATTCTTGTTTCAATTAGAAATATGGAAAAGATTATGGCTACGTTACGTATTCAAGATAATATTCTAAGCTCAAAGGTAAAAGAAGCAAGAGAGTTAATGGAGTCAACCTTTGTAGTGGGAATACATTGAATGAAATTTAAAGTGGAGTGATGGATGTGAACTTAGATCCCTTTTATGATGAGTTGGAAGTAGCTATGAAGGAGTCTTTGTCCCTCATGTCGGAGGGAGGAAATGTTCTTGATATTGGCTGCGGTAAAGGGTGGCTTACAAGATTCCTATATAATAATGTGAATGGAAATGTTATTGGAATAGATAGAGATAGAGCTAACATAGATGATTGTCGAAATAATGCTGATAATCTCCCTATTGAATATAAAGTTATGGATATGGATAATCTTACTTCTAATGACTTCCTAAACTCTTACTCTTTTATTACCTGCCACAATGTTTTAGGGTATATCTCAGACCCTTCAGAGCAACTGCATAAAATATACTCTTGGCTTCAACCAGAGGGGTTGTTTTCTCTTGTGGTGAGAACCCCATATGGCAGGTTTGCTGAGGTTTATGAGCGTTCGAAATCTGTAGATTTAGCACTTATACGATATAAGGAAATGAGAATGTATGGGAGTTTTGGCGATGCTTTTGAATTTTATCATTTACCTGACTTAAAGAGAATGATTGAGGTTGCTGGTTTTTCTATTATAAAAAGTCAGGGCCTATACCCGCTTGAAAAGTATTTGCCTCTAGGGAATGAGATACTAAAGAATATACTGTTAGAATCGAATAGTGACGAATATTTCTTTCAATGGATATTGTGTAAGAAAAGTTAACCATAATAATACGGATTGGGGGAAGAAGAAAGATGTTATTAAAAAAAATTAAAATTTTTAATTACAAGAAGTTCGAGGAATTCTCTTTGGAATTTGATAATAATTACTCAATTATGATTGGAAACAACGGTGCTGGAAAATCGACATTACTAGAAGCAATCCACTTAGCCTTAACAGGGACCATAAATGGGAAGCCAATCTATTATGAGTTATCTCCATACATATTTAATAGAAAAGTAGTAAACCAATTTATTGAGGCAGTAAAAGTGGATAATAAAATCAACCCTCCTGAAACAAAAATAGAATTATACTTTTCGGTGTCAGAAGATTCGGATCTTAATGAATTGATAGGTTTAGAGAATAGCGATAATACCAATTTGCCGGGGTTTGTATTCTCTATTAAATTCAATGAGCATTATCGCGAGGAATATCAAGAGTATATTAAGAACGAAAATTTAATACATATCCCAACTGAGTACTATACAGTCGAATGGAAAAGCTTTACAGGTACAACGATTACTACAAGATCAATTCCAATAAAATCTCACCTGATTGATTCAACCACGACAAATCTCGCTGCTAGTTCTCAAAAGTATATTATGAAGATTATTTCAGATGTCTTAGATGAAAAGCAAAAGGCTAATCTGGCTGTTCTATACAGAAGTTATAAGGAGAGATTTGGTGAAGATCCTAATATTGCTTCCATAAATGAAGTATTAAACCAGAAGAAAAATCTTATGTTAGACGATACTAGAAATTTATCGATATCGTTAGATGTGACTCAAAGGGCGACATGGGAATCCGCCATTGCTGCTTTCATGGACAATATTCCTTTCGATTATATAGGTAAAGGGGAACAGAACGTTATCAAGACTACCCTGTCAATTGGAAATAGGAAGCCTGCAAGAAACTTAATCCTTATAGAAGAACCGGAGAGTCATCTTTCCTTTTCAAACATGAGGATTTTATTAGATAAGATCATATCGGAATGTTCTGATCAGCAATTGATTATTACTACCCACAGTTCATATGTGTTAAATAAAATGGCAATGGAAAATGTTATATTGCTTGGTGAAAACAGAAGTGGAAAGTTAAATCAATTGCCAAAGGATACAAGAAGCTATTTTCAAAAGTTACCGAGCTATGACACTCTGAGATTTATATTGTCTAAGAAGGTTATATTAGTCGAAGGCCCAGCAGATGATTTGATTATTCAAAAAGCCTATCATCAAAAATATAATAAACTACCAATAGATGACGGGATAGATGTTATATCAGTAAATGGCCTTTCATTTAAAAGATTTTTAGATATAGCAAAATTGCTAAGTATAGAAACTATTGTGGTTACCGATAACGATCATGATTATGAAAAGAATATTGACAACAAATATAAGGAATACAAAGGTGGCACAATTAAGTTGTGTTTTAGCCAAAACAATGAGCTAAATACCTTAGAACCACAAGTGTTAAAATGTGATGCCAGTAATTATGAGAAGTTAAAAACAATACTTGGAAAACCTGATAAAACTGAGGAAGAATTGCTTGAGTATATGCTTAGTAACAAAACAGATTGGGCCTTAAAAGTATTTTCAAACAGCGAAATACAATTAAATTTTCCGGAGTATATTAATGATGCCATCCAATAAAAGAATTGTTAAAGCTGCTGCTGGTACTGGAAAGACTACGTTGTTAATTGGTGAAGCAGTAAAGAACTATCAAGAAGGCAAGGTATTATACCTCACATATACGAATGCAAATTTAAACTCTATGAAATCTGACCTTATGGAGTCAGTAGGAATAATTCCGAAGAACATAAAATGTAAGACATGGACGGACTTCTTACTTAATGAATGCGCTAAGCCATATAGAAAGGTGTTGGGTGGACCCGAAATAGGAGTGTTTAATTTTTGTTCGTTAGGTGAAATCCCTCGCTTAAAAGGTGTAAAAGCTGTTCATTGGAGATATTACTACGATTCTCAAGGAAGGCTTTATTATGAAAGGTTGGCGCAATTTTGTCATGCAATTTTAGAAGCTTCTGCTGGTGTAATCATTGATAGGCTTGAAAAAATCTATTCTACAATTCTTATCGATGAGGTACAAGATATGGGGGGATACGATTTAAAAATAATTGAGGCTATCTACCAATCTAACCTAAATCTCGTAGTTGTAGGAGACCATCGGCAGGCAACATATTCAACAAACTCAGACCGTTTCCTCAGCAGGTATAGAGGGGTTAATATCTTTAATTTCTTTACCGAAGTATTAAGACATGACACCCTTGAAAGCTTAGATGTCTGCCATCGTTGTCCTCAGATAGTTTGCGATCTGGCAAACACATTGTATAGTGACCTTAACATGCGAACAGCAAAGAGTGTTGTCCATGAAGATATAGGTACATACTTGGTCAGCATGGATAATGTATCTAAGTTTATAGAACAGTATAAACCAACATTACTTTATTACAATGTAAGTTCGCTAAATAAATTTATATCCAAATTAGACGGAGATATAAATTTTGAATCAATAACTTTTGGCAAATCGAAAGGGTTAAGTTATGAAAATGTTTTAATACTTCCTACTAAAGAGATGGAAAACCATGTTACCAAAGGGAATCACAAAATGTCCGATACAGTAATAGCACAGTTTTACGTAGCGATTACACGAAGTAAGAATAACGTTGCTATCCTTACGGAAAAATCTAGTGTCTTTGACTTTTTGAAGACATGGACAATTATCCACCCTCCGCAAGAGGTTTCAAGCAAGCAATAGGTATTGACTATTAAGGTTACAATATTAGGATTTGTTCAAAAGGAGGTTTTTACTTGGAAATCAAAATTACTGATTTTGTTGGTAAGGGGTCCTCATTACTTTTCAGTTTTCCTTTATATACAAAAATAAAATTTGATTTAGAAGTTGAATCAAGAGATGAAATAGAGGTTTTAGATTATAACGAGGAATTTGGTCCCACTATTCTTAATCATACGGAATATATTGAAGGGATGGATTTTAGATTTTTAAAAACGATTTTCTTAAAGGAGCATAATATCTATTCTTATTGTCCAGAGTGTAAGAGAGATAATTATATTGTAAGCAATGGACTTGAAGCAATTCTTGATAATGATACAGATGATATATTGACAATAGGGACAAATATTAGTTCAGCAGAGGAAAATGAGGCACACGAGCAATATGCACTGGAAAAGTTACAAAGTCGTGCGAAAGAATTTTTTGAAAAGGTGTTCGGCGAAACTAACACAATTCAACTTAAATTCCATTGCACATCTAAACATAAACATAAAATGTATGTTATTTTTCATTTAACGGAAGATGGTTACCTAATCAAAACGGGACAATATCCTTCAATCATGGACTTTGAAAAATTCAAAAATCTTGATGAGATTTTTGGTAAGGATAATGTATCCAAGAAAGATTTTAGGACTGCAACAATACTAAAGACTCACAATTACGGAGTGGCAGCGTTTCTTTATTTAAGGAGAATTTTTGAAAGGCTAATCATCTTGAAAGCTCAAACAGCTATATCAGAAGGATTGCTTAGAGAAGAGGACTTTGAAAAGAAAAAAATGCAAGAAAAAGTAAAACAATTACATGAGCTAGGTAAGATTCCTGATTATCTAAATGAAAATAAAACTTTTATTTATGGGATACTTAGTAAGGGTCTACACCAACTGACTGAAAAAGATTGTCTAGCAAATTATGAACCTCTAAAAGAAGCAATACTCATAATTCTTAAAGAGAATAGTGATTTGGAGAAACGAGAAAAAATAAAAAAGGAAACGAGTAAAAAACTTAATTCTATCCATACAGAAATGAAAAGTAAGTAATTATTTTATCATTAGATCCTTTTTCCTCTTATGAATATGGGCTAAAGAGATTAATTCTATTTGGGAAATGAAGAGTGGGAAGCAATTTTAAGCCAATAATATTTCCATTGTTAAATGGTTACTAGTAGGACAACCCGTTGATGAAATTGCCGCAGGAACTAATCTTTCCTTAAAATAAATGCCACTTATTAAAGAAAAGTAAGAATCCAATGTATAAAAAGATCTTGAGAGTTTATGTCTAGGAAGAAATGTCCTAGACATTTTTTTCTGCAAAAAGTGAAGGTTTTACTAAGGGAATGTTATTTACTGCCAAAGAATTTATAAATTCTAAACTTAAATAGCAGGGAACCTCTAACTGGTTTGTTTACATTATTAGAAACTCCTTTAGTTAGTGATGTAGTAATAACCAAGACTTAATTATTATTCAAATTAACAATTGACTGAATAAACTAAAACAGACAGGAAAAATTTCACCCTGTCTGTTTTTTGCCTCTTAAATAACTACGGTGAACCGTACCATAAGTAAGCAAGGTTTATTAGAAGTTTAAGCCGGCCAATGAAAATCCCCCTCATCTAATAAAGTGAGGGGGATTTAAGTTTTTTCTACTTATTTAATCGCTTTGCTTACTTTTAACTTCTTCCCTTTGATGGTCGCATTTTCCATGGCTTGTAAAACTAATGAGCCTTTTCCATTCAGAATATCAACATAAGACATTTGATCATGGATGGTGATAATGCCGATATCATCTGCTGTGACTCCAGGGATTTTTGCGATCGTTCCGACAAAGTCAACAGCGCGGATTTTCTTCTTTTTCCCGCCGGTAAAATGGAGTTTCATAATATCTTGATTGATTCGGGCTGTTTTATTATTTCTTACAATACGCCTGTTGTTAAGTTTTTCTTCGAAAGCAGCTTTTCCACCAGCCACTTCAAGATGGCTGGGTGCTTCTCTAGCAGGTAGATCAAAGCCGATGTATCTTTCAATGGCTTTAATGAATTTTCCTTCAAAAGGTGTTGAAAACGTAATGGCCTTTCCTTTATTTCCAGCACGGCCTGTTCTTCCGGTTCGGTGTACATAGCTCTCTTTTTCCATAGGAACGTCATAGTTGATGACAAGTGTCACATTATCAATATCAATACCTCTGGCAGCTACATCAGTGGCCACGAGATAGCGGAAGTTCCCCAGTTTGAAACCTTCCATAACAGAGAATCGGTCTTCTTGCTCCAGCCCCCCATGGAGTCTCTCACAAGGATATCCAGCTTTATCTAGTTCGCTATACACAGTATCAACGTGTTCTTTGGTTCGGCAGAAAATCAGGCAGCTGTCTGGATTTTCTACAACCGTGACGTCTTTAAGGAGTGAGATCTTTTCTTCTTCTCTCACTTCAATTAAAGAATGTTCAATGGTATCGGCCGTCACCTTGGTCGATTCAATCTTAATCTGAATAGGATCTTTCATATATTTATGGCAAAGATTTTCAACATCTTTAGGCAGAGTTGCAGAAAAAACCATTGTTACTCGGTTTGAAGGCAGCTCTTTGATGATCGCTTCCACTTCATCGATGAAACCTCTATTAAGCATCTCATCAGCTTCATCTATGATAAGATACTTTATTTGATCCAAAATCAAGGTTTCTCGTTCAATATGGTCCATGACTCGTCCAGGGGTGCCAACAACTACATGAGTTTTTTGTTTCAATTCATCCTTTTGTTTCGAAAAAGGTTCTTTTCCATAAACGGCCACAGCTTTAATGCGTTTAAACCTTCCGATATTCGTAATATCTTCGCGGACTTGAACCGCAAGTTCCCTAGTTGGCGTAAGAATTATGGCCTGTGGTTTTTTTTCTTCCCATTCAACCATATCGGAAACAGGAATACCAAAGGAGGCAGTCTTTCCACTTCCTGTTTGAGCTTTTACGACAAGATCTTGATTTTTCATTGCTAATGGAATGACTTCACTTTGAACTTCTGTTGGGGTTTCGTATTTTAACACAGCTAGTGCTCTTTTTATTTCTTCGCTTACATGAAAATCAGCAAAACTTCTTTTATTCATTTTTAAACCTCGTTCTTTGTTTTTTCATCATATGTATAGAATTCTCTCCAAGAATTATTATATGCATTTTCTGAATATGGTTCATTATACTTGAAAAGTACGGACAAAACGGCTTTTATTTTAAATTTTAAAAAGTATAAGGATGCGTTATTGATCTCAGATAACTTGAGGGAAAAAGATAATGAACAATACAATGCTTCTTTTTACAATAGTAATAAAAAATAACTCTGTTCTTTTAGGTAAGTCCAAAAACCTCTTTAGATATATTACGGAGAACCTTATCACCAATAGTGTTAAAACAAAAAGTTAAACTTGTCCTGGATAAACCCTTATTATATAGAAGTTTATAAAAATAAGGATACCGTTATTACGGTATCCTCATAAATTCAATTCATAGAAGAATTTTTAATAAGTTGTGCTAAATAAACCAGCCCTTCTTCTAGTTGATCCATTGAAGCATATGAATAGGAAATGCGAAGGTGCTGATCATCATTATTATCATACACACTACCTGGATTTAATAAAATTCCTTCTCGAAGGGCTGCGTTAAATAGCTTTCGGGTGGAAACACCTGTTAGTAATTTAAGCCAGATATAAAATCCACCTTTTGGGGTCTTCCATGTTGCTATATCGGAAAAATATTTCTCTAAAATTTGAATGGTGAAATCCCTTCTGAATCTTAATTCCTCTTTCGTTTCCTTTAAGAAGCCCTCATACATACCAATACGAAGCCATTTGTCTACAGCATATTGTGATAAGGAACTTGAGCCATAATCTGTTTGCATCTTTATATCTGCCAAACGTTCAATAACAGGTTCGGGTCCTACAATCCAACCGATTCGTAAACCGGGGCTCAATGTTTTGGACATGCTTCCTATATACAGGACATTTCCTTGTGTATCATTAGCTTTCAAAGGATTTGGCGGAGGGTTTTCAAACCATAAATCGCCATAAACATCATCCTCGATGATAGGTAAAGACTCCCTTTGACAAACCTTTATTAATTCAAGCCGCCTTTTTTCAGACATTAATGTGCCGGTTGGATTGTGAAAAGTGGGTATCGTATAGAGTATAGCCGCATGATGCTGCCGCTTCATACGCCCAATTGAGTCACTTTTAATTCCTTCTTTGTCAAGTGGAATACCCAATAAATTCATTCCAGCCGATTGGAAAACGTGTACGGAGTTTAAATAGGATGGTGATTCATGAAGTATTGTTGAGCCTCTTTTTAAAACTCCAATAGAAATCAATTGAAGCGCTTGTAGTCCTCCAGAAACAATTAAAATCGATTCGGGGGAAGCTTCAATTCCCTTTGTTCTTAAATATGCACTAACGGTTTTACGTAAAGATAGGCTCCCTTTAGACTCCATGTATCCAAGCGATAAAGACTGCTCAGTATCTATTTGCAGTATTTGCCCCATTTTTTTGCTGGGTAACAAGTCTGGTGAAAGTTCTCCTGTCCCAAGCCTAATCATAGCAGGGTCTGCTTCTGCTTTATTAATTTCTTGGATGATATTTATATTTGGTTTATGAATACCGGATTTTACATAACTAATCCAATCTGGAGGAGGAGTGGAAGCAAGCAGGCTCCATGTATTGTTAATCACCCTAGTACCGCTCCCAACCTTAGATTCAATTAGTCCATCGGCAGCCAGTTCTTCAAGTGCAGTTACAATGGTACTGCGATTTACTTGAAATCGTTTTGCTAAATTTCTTTATGGTGGTATTTTAGTGCCTAATGTCCATTCACCGTTCATTATTTTGTTTTTCATAAAATCATATATTTGCTGATGTAAAGGAACAACAGAATTTTTTTCTGGCTTCCAATCTAATTCAGACATAGGCTATCTCCAATCATTTTTTAAAATTATACCAAATGGTTGGTTAGACTCCCATCCAAATGGTTGGAGACATATGACTCGTCCTTAGCTATTCTAGATAAGAATAGGGGGAATCAAAATGGAACCATTATTTCATGGGATGATATTGGCATTTGGATTAATCTTACCTTTAGGAGTTCAAAATGTATTTGTATTTAATCAAGGAGCGACACACAACAAATTCACCAATGCTTTACCTGCAATTATTACAGCAGGGGTTTGTGATACAATACTGATTTATTTGGCTGTTGCCGGGGTATCCATTATTGTTTTTAGTTTTGAATGGTTAAAGGTTTTGTTATTTTTTGTTGGATTCCTTTTCTTAGTTTATATGGGTTGGATTATGTGGAAAAACACACCCGAAATAAACGCTAATCAAGAACAAAACCGTTTTTCTGCACGTCGTCAGGTTACTTTTGCCGCTTCTGTCTCATTACTTAATCCTCATGCTATTATGGATACTATTGGAGTTATAGGAACTAGTTCATTGGCTTATACAGGATATGAGAAATGGGTGTTTACCGTGGCTTGTATAATGATTTCCTGGATCTGGTTCTTTTTCTTAGCGATTTCTGGAAGGAAAATTGGTCAATTTGATAAAAATGGTAAGTTCTTAAAATATATGAATCAAGTTTCCGTTCTTATTATATGGGCTATGGCTATTTATATGGGATATCAACTGTACTCATTATTAAGTTAGCATGAACTTTAGGAAGCTTTACCATAAATGCAAAGTGAACCGTATTATAAGCAGCTTTTAAATCCGATTAGTTACATGGTGGTCTTCCTTGATGTTTCATAACAGTTAGAACAAGATTATACTAATTTGTAATATGCTATATAAAAAGGGGGTCATAAAGTGAGGCAACTTTATATAAAGCAGAAGGTGTTTAGTCTTAGTGGCAAATTTACAGTAAAGGACCAGCAGGAGAACGATGTATATTATGTAGAGGGAAGTTTTATGCAAATTCCAAAAACATTCTCCATTATGAATACAGAAAGAGATGAAATAGCCCTCATTACGAAAAAGGTGTTCAGCTTTTTACCGAAATTTTTTGTTGAGGTAAATGGTCGAGAGGTGCTGACGATTAAGAAGGAGTTATCCTTCTTTAAAGCACGCTATACGATTGATTCGGCAGGCATTGAAGTACAAGGTAATTGGTGGGATATGGATTTTCAGGTATTACAGCATGGCGAAGTTGCAGGGAAAGTGAGCAAGGAGTGGTTTACTTGGGGCGACAGCTACAAGGTTCAAATTTTAGATGAAGAGATGGAAGCCATCATGGTTGCACTCGTTGTTGCAATTGATTGTGTGAAGGCCGACCAGGCAGCTGCTTCTTCTGCGGCGACACCATAACGTGGGAATAAATAATAAAAGGCAGAAGAATTTTAAAAAAATCCGGTGAACCTTACAGAAGTAATAACAATAAAAAAAGTGCCCAACCCAGATGTTATAAAGGGAAAAGGCACTTTTCCTATTTGTTTATTTCTCTATCTAATAAACCTCCCGATCCTCAGCCACTTTCAATACTCTTCCAGGAGAACATCATTATAAGTTCTTGTTCGCTGCAATCGTCATTTAAAGTAAGCATTCAACTAAGGGTCAGTACAAATTTTTGTCATCTGGTCATAAGAGTCCTGTAAGTAGTGCGTATTACCAGGAATGCCACCTGCCTTTCCTGCAATTCCTTGAATCCTGGATAGACGAGTA
This sequence comes from Cytobacillus oceanisediminis 2691, assembly GCF_000294775.2. Lineage (GTDB taxonomy): Bacteria > Bacillota > Bacilli > Bacillales > Cytobacillaceae > Cytobacillus > Cytobacillus pseudoceanisediminis. The sequence continues at coordinate 5,378,929 of NZ_CP015506.1, read as the reverse complement.
CCAATCCTATTTAAAGAGTTTTATAGATTCATTGAAAGCACTTGAAGCCTCCCCATCAGGCTTTATCCGCCAGGAATTCCTGGACCATGAACTCAAGCAGGGGCTGAAAAATACTCTTCAGATCACTGCTGAGCTGACAGAGGAAGCGAATGAGATCATGAAGTCCGTAAGCGATATTGCTGCGCTTCCTCGGCTGGAAGATGGCCGCTTTATCCAGGCAACAAAGCGAGCCGAGGATTCAAGCCAAGAAACCGTTGAAAAACTGGAGGATTTTGACCATCGGGAAACGGCTGCACTGGACCCACTCCTGCATGAGCTAACTCTTATGAACCAGTACATTCAAAAAATGGCGGGCATGTTCCAAAGCGGCAGCTTATCTCTAACCCATTACCAGACAAAAACTCTAACCTGGAAGGATTTCCATGAGGAAGTATCGAATCCTAACCCAGAAAGCGAGCAAAGTATCCTTCATGATATGGCTGAAGGAGTCATCGAGGGTGCATCCAAAGCTATAGAAGATACATGGGAAGGACTGAAGTCAACCTATGAGCTGGGACGGACCATCATGGGGCCGTTCAGTCCGTTGTTTTTGGGCAATGAATTTCTGTTTAACCGTGACCAGCTTCTTGAAAACCAAAGGAAGCATCGGGAATTTTATTTAGGCATTTTAAATGACCCCATAGGAAAAGCACGCCAGGCTCTGGATATGCCGAAATATATATGGTCCGCTGTCTCAAGTGCCTGGGAGCGAGATGTCATAAATGGTAGTGCCAAAAGCCGGACAGCCTTCTTTACCTATGGCCTGACTTCCCTGGGAATTGGCATTCTTGGGGATAAGGGGATTGGGAAAGCTGGAACCATTGCTAAGACGGTTGGCCAGGCTGGTAAAGGAGAGAAGGCACTTTCTATTTACACGCCGGTTCAGACACCGGCCATGGCTGGAGGGAGACTGGCTCAGGGGCCTGTGCCTTATAATGTTATTAATGATCCGTTGACGAAGATTAAGACGGTGACTGATGATGTGTTTGGGATTAAGGGTACGGGCAAAGCTGCGGGGCTAAAATCAAGAAAATTATCTTCTGAACAAATTGAATTAGATTGGCTAGATGACAAGTATACTGCTGTAGAAGTAAAAGGAACAGTTAATGTTGGAGGAAAGAAAGTAGATGTATCAAGAAGAGTGTACCAAATTGAGATTGATAAAAATTATGTACCTAATAATCCGAAGGCACTAGGAAAGTCGAATGGAGAATTAATGGAAAAGGGGAAATCCCCATATATTGTAAAAGACGGAGTGGAAAGTAAAGTTGAATTACACCATTTAGTTCAAAAAGAACCTGGTGGAATGGTTGAAATTGCGGAGTTAACTCATGATAAATACGATTCGACGCTACATGGTTTAGTTGAAAATGGAAAAAGTTTTAGGAATAATCCAGAACTCGAAAAAATGTATAATAACTTTAGAAGTAACTATTGGAAAATGCGTGCTAGTGAGTAATAGGAGTGAGTTTAATTGATGAATGAAAGAATTATAAAGATGATCGAAAAATATGGTGAAGAAGATGATTTTTTTGGAGAAGTATCAGAAGAATATATTAATAAGGCTGAAGAAAGACTTAAAGTTAAATTTCCTCGAAGTTACCGCAATTTTATAAAAAAATATGGTTCGGGAGGAATATGTGGAGTGGAGCTTGAAGGTGTTCAGGGGAATTTAGGAGCATCTGTAGTTAATGCAACAGAGAGATGGAGAAAATTAGGGTTGGGTTTGAACTTAATTGTTTTAGAGGACTCGGGAGAATTTGTTAGATGTATGTATAGTGCAGATATTAAAGATGACAGAGTATTTAGTTGGGAAAGGGCGGGGACAGATTTACACCCAAGGTATAATACATTTGACGACTATGTAATAGACATATTTCAAGAAGGAATTGATAACTGGTAAAAAAACAATGAGGTGAATCCAAGGGATACTTATTAATCAATTGCACTTGATGTCAACTGGGACTGAACCCGTTTTCGGTACAGTAATGAAAGCACCTTTAACCAGCTACCAAAAATTAATAAAATAATAGGTATAGGATTTAAGGAATTGAATCTATCTAATTTTATAAAGGAATTCACAGGTGGGCTACAGGAGATGTTGGCTCACCTTTTGTTCTGTTAGGGAACTTAAAAGGGTCTATGATGACATGCCGAATTCTCTTTGCTTCGTAGCGGGATGTCGTAAATGGAGACGCCAAAAGCCGGACAGCCTTCTTTACCTATGGCCTGACTTCAATTGGGATTGGTATTCTTGGGGATAAGGGGATAGGAAAGCCAGGCACGATAGCCAAGACGGTTGGCCAGGCTGGTAAAGGAGAGAAGACACTTCCGATTTACAAGCCGGTTCAGACACCAGCAGTGGCTGGAGGACTGGCTCAGGGGTCGTTCCCATATAATGTTCTTTATGATCCTTTAACGAAGATCAAGAGGGTGACAGAGAAAGTATTTGGAGTTAAGGGTAAAAATCACTCTATTTATATTGACCAAATTGATTATGGAGCTTATTTGAAAAAGAACAAAGGTGAACCACCAAGTGATATGTATGATCCTCATGCCCATCATATTGTATTAAGAAAGGAAATGGGAAAGCTCAACAGGAATTAGTATAAAGAAGGACAGGAAATATTAAAAGAATATGACATTGATCCAATTTTGGGGCTTGAAAACCTGGTATGGGCACCAAATAGAGTCAAGGGTCAACATGGAATTGAAGCACTTAGGAATGGGCTACCAATGACGAATATACTGTGATTAATAATCATAAAGACTAGGTAACGCTAGGCATCAAAGCGAGCCAAGGATTCAAGCCGCGAAACGTTGAGAAACTGTATGACTTCGACCATCGGAAAACGGCTGCACTGGACCCTCTCCTGCATGATTTATCCCTCATGAACCAGTACCTCCAAAAAATGGCGGTCATATTCCAAAGCGGCAACTTATCTCTAACCCATTATCAGCCAAAAACTCTTTCCTGGAAGGATTTCCATGAGGAAATATCGAATCCCAATCCAGAAAGCGAGCAAAGTATCCTTCATGATATGGCTGAAGGAGTCATCGAGGGTGCATCCAAAGCTATAGAAGATACATGGGAAGGACTGAAGTCAACCTATGAGCTGGGACGGACCATCATGGGGCCGTTCAGTCCGTTGTTTTTGGGCAATGAATTTCTGTTTAACCGTGACCAGCTTCTTGAAAACCAAAGGAAGCATCGGGAATTTTATTTAGGCATTTTAAATGACCCCATAGGAAAAGCACGCCAGGCTCTGGATATGCCGAAATATATATGGTCCGCTGTCTCAAGTGCCTGGGAGCGAGATGTCATAAATGGTAGTGCCAAGAGCCGGACAGCCTTCTTTACCTATGGCCTGACTTCCCTGGGAATTGGCATTCTTGGGGATAAGGGGATTGGGAAAGCTGGAACCATTGCTAAGACAGTTGGCCAGGCTGGTAAAGGAGAGAAGGCACTTTCTATTTACACGCCGGTTCAGACACCGGCCATGGCTGGAGGGAGACTGGCTCAGGGGCCTGTGCCGTATAATGTTCTTAATGATCCGTTTACGAAGATTAAGGCGGTGACTGATGATGTGTTTGGGGTTAAGGGTACGGGTAAAAGTAATTTAGAAGTCCAATTTACCAAAGAACAACTTGCCACTAAACCGTCATATTCGCCTGCCCCGGATAAATGGACAAAGAAAGGCGGTAAAGTGACAATTGATGAAGATGGCACTTGGGTGTATACAAATAAAAAGGGACAGACTGTAAGGTATCCTGATGGTTATCCAGACTTCACTGAATATGCACATCCAACTGTTAAGCCGGTAGAAATTGAAATTGCAAATCCAACCAATCGTCCATTGGATTATAAAAATGCTAATGTAGAGGCAGGATTAAGTAAAGATTCTGATCCTCCTGTGCCCGCATTAGATAAGCCACCTGTGGGATATATCTGGCATCATCATCAAAATGGGAAAACGATGATTCTAGTAGATAAAGATATTCATAGACAATTTACTCATACGGGAGGAGTATCGACAGTTAATGGAAAAAAATAAGGGAGGATATAAAAATGGTCAAAATTGAAGGTTCTCATAAGAAACTTACTATAGAAGAAATTAAACAGTTTGAAATAGATAATGGTGTGAAATTAACAGAAAAATACACTGAATTTTTACTTAAATGGAATGGTGGATACCCGAAAGAAAGTATATTTACTATTTCAGATAAAATGGGAAAAAGTGTTTTGAATGTATTTAATGGTATAGGTGAAATGTACGATAATCTAGAAAAAGTTATAGATATATACGAATATAGGCTTGCTAAAGGCTTTATACCAATAGCAGATGATCCAGCAGGCAATGTTATATGCTTAGGTACGGAGGAACCTTTTTACGACAAGATTTATTTTTGGGATCATGAACAGGAACCTGAAGACCCAGATGATATGAGTAATATGTATTTTTTAGCAAATGATATTGATGAATTTTTAGATAATTTATATGAGGACACAGAAGAATAAAAAGAAGTATTAACATGAAGAACATTATACAGTTATTTTAAAGCACTTGATTGTTTAATAGGCAACAAGTGCTTTTTGGTGAGAAATTTATGCTTTTGGACAACATAAAAAATGCTTATGAAATTCATAACTCATGATGGTTGTACTATCACAGTAATATATTTAATACTTCCTTTGTGAAAGAAGTACGATAAAAAGACGAGATGACATTTTAGAGCCCGAAAGCCTTGTTTGATGCTAAGGGTGCTAATAAAGATATTAAGAATTAAAGTGCAGCCATATTCTCTCTTTACTCAGTGGCACTCGCTTTCCAAGGGGCATCCGGAATAGAGATATGCCTGAGCCCACCTTACTGCCTATATACATTTCCAGAGTTCAGGCACCTGTGTAGTAATTCTAATTTAACGAAACTTTACGAAAAAGTAACAGCACCCCCTAATATAATGGAGAGGTGCTGTTTTGTAATTGCCTACATGTATTGTCTGTATCATTGTCCTTAGAGTTGAATTATTTCTAACCCTAATACTCCCCTCTAATTACAAAAAACGACCCCCGAATAACCCCCGCCAATTTAGACTTCCGCCTGGCAAACTTAAACTTCCCTTCTAATTCCTTTGGTATTTCCATTCCCTCAGAAAGTTTAAAACCAACAGCACGTTTCTTGGGGTCATCAACCGTATACATGACGTTGACACTAAGGCCATCCTCATAAAAGACGTAGGTCCATTTAATATTTTCGACTTGAAATTGGGAAGTTTCTAAAGGTTTGGCTGCAAACTCTATATCCCGTTCTTTTTTCAAGATATGGTTTACATAATCAAGGGTTTCCTGGCTTTCGCTGGCAGGTACAACGGTAAATTCATGCTTATATTTAGTCATGAAGTAACGGGCCTCATTTGCACGCAAACCAGCAAGGGCTTCCGCTGCCGGTGAAGACTCTAGACCAGCTGCAGACACATTTTTGAAATCAACAATATAGGACATTTTCATCCCGCCTTTTATTTCCTATTTCCTAACAACAGGAATCCACATTTCACCAAATACTAAGCCATTTCGCTGGCCCATTTCAACCGCTGCATTGGGCCCGCCAACATAGGCAACATTTGTTGCTTCCGGCAAGACTTGACCAAAGGCCATGCCGGTAAGCATATTGCTCAACATTTCAGCTGTCTCGGCTTCCCCTTTAACAACGATGTATTCTCCTTTAGGGAATTGGATCAGTCTGGATGCTTCTGGGAGCGACTCCTCTGTCATGACGCCGGCATAATGCATCATCTTGTTATTCACCGCTTCGTTCACGGTAAAAATGTAATCATTTGCGGCAATAGCTTTTAATTTATCAAGCCTGCCATCCTGTTTAACTGCCTGCCAAAAATCCGCCTTTTCCTTATTGATGCCGGCATAGTCTGTGTAATCGCTCTTCAGTTCAGTTCCGATGCCTAAAACCGTAAAGCCTTCTTTTTCTTCCAGAGTATAATCTGCCATAATCAAAACCTTCCTTCTCTAAAAATTGATCAAATGATTTATCTTTTCACTTGATGAGTTTATAATAACTTTAAATCATGTCAAAAAATGATACTGTTTAGGAGGTCCCCATGAAAAAAGTTGAACGGATTAATGTGATGATGCGGTATATCAATAACCGCGCCCACTTTACTATTTCTGAAATCATGCGGGAATTTAACATCTCCCGTTCAACGGCTATTAGAGATATTCGGGAAATTGAAGCCATGGGGATGCCGCTTGTCGCTGAAGTTGGCAGGGATGGGGGTTATTTTGTCATGAACAATTCTGTCCTGCCCACTGTCCGCTTTACTGATAATGAAATCAAAGCACTGTTTATTGCCTTTATGGCTACAAGAAACCTTCAGCTCCCTTATCTAAAGAGCCGTCAGTCTTTAGCTGAAAAATTAATCGGCCTCATCTCAGAAGCCCAGCAGGAAGACATTGTTCTATTAAATAAAATCCTGCTGTTTGAAGGGACCAACCCCAATAATCCCGACCTGCTTGAACTGTCGGACCTCCCTCATCCGATGCTGGAGAAACTCATCCAAACCCATCTTTTGGATAGATATTTATTGATTACCATTAACGAAGAGAAGGAAATCAGGTCTTATCCCATTTATCTCTTGCACCTTTATCGTGAAAAAAGCATCTGGCTGATTGAAGGCTTTGACTTAAAGGAAGGAAAGAAACAAATTTTCCCCGTGGACAATCTCACCAGCGTCGAACCATATCCTGTGAACAAAAGAGTAAGCAGAAAAAATATTATAGAAAAAATAAGCAAGCAGGAGGAAGTAATCAATCTTGTCCTTGAACTCGGTCCACAGGCGATTGCCCAGTTCAAAAAATACCATCCTTTAAAAGTATCCATTTCTTATACAAATCCTTACCAAACGACAGCCGTTCTAAAGACTTTTATCAATGTCAATAATTCAGAAGAGCTGACCGAAATGACCAATTGGCTGCTTTTCCTCGGAGGGGATATCAAGGTCAGGGAGATGCCGGAAGAAATCTTAGAAGGTTTACAAGAGAGATTAGGCTTATTCTGCCCATAAGCAGAGCTAGTTAAAACCGGCATTTTGCCAGGTTTGCAGAGCCCCTAATAGCTCTTTAATTTTACATACAAGCCAGATGCTCCTCAAGGCGCTCCATTGTCTGTTCGGCACCTGGGGCGGCATATGTTTTCACCTTTTCAAATACAGCGGCAGTTTCTTCAAAAATTGTGGTATAAGTGAGCTTCGTTTTGCCATCCAGATCCTCAAAGGCCGCTGTGGCGAGAAAATGGGGAAATACATCATGTTTGAAGACGATTCGCTCGGGTTTAACGACCTCTACAAAGACGTTGGTATTCGGAAAATCAACGCCATCAGGACCGTGCATGATAAACTGCCATGTACCGCCCGGTTTCATATCGAATGTTTGAGAAGTCAACGTAAAACCTTGAGGTCCCCACCACTTTGACAGATGCTCTTCTTTCGTCCAAGAATCAAACACAAGATCAACAGGCACATCAAATACGCGGGTCACTGTAATTTCACGGTCCCCTATTTGTGTTGTCATTTTGTTTGTTGAGTTGTTTTGGTTCATGTCGATCCCTCCAAGTTAAATTTGATTAAAACCATATCACTAATCCCTCTTGCCCATTAGCTGTTCAGCCGCCATATTATTAATTTGCTAATCGTTTATCATTATCCTTCCGATAAACGGTGTGAGATTCTCCTGATTTAATTGTTAAATAGTCTTTGATAAGTTTAAGTGGCTTCTTACACTATTTCATCCTAAATGCAGCGTTATTAAGCAAGGTGTTTTAAGTATAAATAGAAAGGAGCAATTACTTCTCTCCTTTGATTAGGTCAGAAGTATTTTTGTATTTTACTATAGTATTTATTTGTGACTCTTTCCTGTTGTTAACATTGATATACAGCCATTTATTAAAATATTCCATTGTAATTATTAGTGGTATTTATTATTATAAATGAGTATTTTAGTACAAGATTAAGAATCTTTTTAACCAATATTTCTTGATATTTCAATATTTTCAACAAAGGAGGATATGGAGTGGCAAACAAAGAATTGAAGAGAGGCTTAGAATCACGTCACATTCAGATGATTGCTCTGGGTGGTACGATTGGTGTCGGCTTATTTATGGGATCAGCAAGCACCATTCAATGGACAGGACCGTCTGTGCTTCTTGCTTATATAACTGCAGGGATTTTTATCTACTTCATCATGCGTGCCATGGGGGAAATGTTGTATTTAGAGCCTAACACGGGGTCCTTTGCCACATTTGGCTATAAGTATATTCATCCATTGGCTGGGTATTTGACTGCCTGGAGCAACTGGTTTCAATGGGTAATAGTCGGGATGGCTGAAATTATTGCCGTCGGTGCCTACATGCAATACTGGTTTCCTGACTTGCCTGCGTGGATACCGGGTATCATTGCCATGGTGATGCTGGGAGCCGCGAATTTAATATCCGTTAAATCATTTGGTGAATTTGAATTTTGGTTTTCCTTGATTAAAGTTGTAACGATCATCTTAATGATCATTGCCGGTTTTGGGCTTATTTTTTTCGGAATTGGCAATGGAGGTGAGGCAATTGGTTTTTCTAATCTTTGGGAGCATGGCGGATTCTTTACAGGCGGATGGACAGGCTTTTTCTTTGCCCTATCCCTTGTAATTGGAGCGTATCAAGGCGTTGAACTAATTGGAATTACAGCAGGGGAAGCAAAAGACCCCAGGAAAACGCTTACGAGTGCAATTCAAAGTATCATTTGGCGGATTTTGATTTTCTATATAGGGGCTATTTTGGTGATTGTAACTGTATATCCTTGGGATCAGCTTCAATCGGTCGGAAGCCCATTTGTGGCTACTTTTGCAAAAGTAGGAATTACTGCGGCTGCAGGAATTATTAACTTTGTTGTTATTACAGCGGCGATGTCCGGCTGCAACAGCGGTATTTATAGTGCAGGTCGTATGCTTTATACGTTAGGAGTAAATGGGCAGGCACCTAAATTCTTTACGAAAATATCTTCTCAAGGTGTACCGATTGTCGGTACTATGGGTGTACTGATTGGTTTAGCGGTTGGTGTTGTTTTAAGCTATATTGCACCAGAAAATTTATTTGTCTATGTATACAGTGCAAGTGTTCTTCCAGGTATGGTTCCATGGTTTGTCATCTTAATCAGCCAAATTAAGTTTAGAAAAGCAAAAGGAGCTGAAATGGACAAGCATCCATTCAAAATGCCTTTTGCTCCTGTGACCAATTATTTAACCATCGCATTTTTATTGATGGTATTAGTGGGAATGTGGCTGAATGATGATACCCGGATCTCGCTGATCGCAGGTATTGTTTTTCTGGGAATTGTAACTTTAAGTTATTTCGCTTTTGGAATAGGAAAGCGTGTACCACGAGATTCTGGAGAAGATAAAGAAGCAGCTTAATAGAGAAGAATTCCTTCAGCATATTGAGCTGATATGCTCATTGAAAGAACATTAAACCAAAGATGATTCAACCTGCAATTCTGCAGATAAATTGATAAAAGCATTATAATTATTACCACCTTGATAGACTAAATGTCTCTTAAGGTGGTCTTTTTTATCTGCTCCTATTGGCGCTCGCGGATAATCTATGTGTCTAATGGAAGGCAGTGCCTCCCTCTAAAATAAGAACTCTTATCCCGCAATATCCTAAAGGTGTTCACATTGAAGGATTTTCATTTGGATCTGTGGAATTCTGAATTCAGAAAGCCAAATTTCAGGTTTCTCCCCCACAAACATCCGGGGAGGCACACAGGTAACGGAGAAAATTTATTTCAGGGGGATCACATGATCGAATTCAAAGAAATAGACCGGCATAATTTTTTGGATGTAATTGATTTGCGTGTAGCAGAAGAGCAGAAATCGTTTGTAGCGCCGAATGTGTTTTCGCTTGCACAGGCAAAGGCATTTCCGGAGTGTATTTGTTTAGCGATCTATCAGGATGATGTGTTAGTGGGCTTTACGATGTATTGCATGGATTCTGACGATAAGGAATATTGGATATACCGCCTGATGATTGACGCGAAGCACCAGTCAAAAGGGTATGGAAAAGAGGCCATGGAGAAGCTGATCGAGCGGATTAAACAGGATCAAGAGCATAAGGTGATATATTTAAGCTTTGAGCCAGAAAACAATCTGGCGAAGGGGTTGTATGAAAAATTGGGCTTTGAAGCCGATGGCCGGATAATTGATGGGGAAATCGTTTATAAGTTAACGTATTAATCAAAAGAGCTCCTTCTGAGGGGCTTTTATTAATTCGTGGCTTGCCGTTATTTTCATGGAGGTGAATCAATTGACAGAGATGTTTAAAAAAAAGAAAAAATGGATGGTATTGATCATTTCGGTTGGTTTGTTAATTGCTGGACTGCTCGATATTAAGTATCAAGGACTATTCTTTCAGCTATTGCCAGAATCTATTCAATCAAAGATAGCTGATATTTATTAAGCAAATAGAAAAGTCGGCCTTTAATAGGTTAAAGAAAGTAGTGTTGACAAAATGTCAACACTATTTGTATATTGATAGAAGCTGAACATGTTGGAAAGGAAAATGAGTATGGCAGATAAAAGCAATGAAATAGGCCAGCTGCTTAAGAGCTTACTGAAGGAGCGGTCTTTATCCATGAGGAAATTCAGTCAGATGACTGGAGTCGATACGGCGGTCATATCAAAAATTATTAATGGAAAACGAAAAGCGACCCCCGAGCATTTGGAGCGGTTTGCGGATTATTTTGGAGTATCAATCTCCCGGTTTTATGAGAGCGCAGGGTACCCTATAGATCCAAAGCAGACGGAACTGAATGAGTCGATTGGCTATATTCAGGCTGTTCTTGAATCCACAAGCTTAGTAGATAAAGAGTTTCGGCTGGAAGCTGTGAAGCAGGAACTTGAAAAATACCAGCAGTTCTCTCAAACCAAGGAAGGGGCCAAAACCATTCAGTCCAAGTTTGAGGAGAAGGTGGAGAAAGTGGGGAGCATCGGTCCCTTTATTCATTATTTAAAGGACATGTACGGGAAATTCTCTATGCAGAGCGGGAATAAGATGGAGCTTGCTATGATGGGCGGGGCACTCCTCTATTTTATCACGGCCGTTGACTGTATCCCGGATTATGTCTTTCCGGTCGGTTATATAGACGATGCACTGGTCATCAATTGGGTGATGAATGGACTGTCGCTGAAAAAATAAATTGCGGAAAATAAGTAGGATGGGAGAAAAAATGAGCAGACAAAATCGCTATAAAAGAAAAAGCAGAGTGCTTAAACTGACTGCAGCATTGCTGGCAGTGAGTGCGGCTGTGATCGGATACTTTGTCTATCAATACCAGGCGGGAATAAGCATGGCAGAACCGGTTGAACAGCAGGAATATGAGTTCCATGGGGAGAAAAGCCTCGACGATAAAATCAATGTACTTCTATTGGGAGTCGATGCACGGCCGGATGAGGGAAAATCCCGCACTGACTCCATCATGGTCGCCCAATACGATCCGAAGGAAGGGACAGCCAAGGTCATCTCGATCATGCGGGATATTTACACAGAAATTCCCGGATATAAGAACTACAAAATTAACACTGCCTTTTATCTGGGCGGACCGGAATTGCTGCGGGAAACCTTGAAAGATGACTTTGACTTGGATATTGAGTATTACGCCCTGATCGATTTTACAGGCTTCGAGAAAATGGTGGATGCTCTTGCCCCTGATGGCATTGAAATGGATGTTGAAAAAAAGATGTCAGCTAATATCGGCGTGTCCCTTGAGCCCGGATTGCAAAGGCTGAACGGGAAGGAATTATTGGGATATGCCCGTTTTCGCAAGGATGCAGAGGCCGATTTCGGACGGGTAAGGCGCCAGCAGCAGGTCATCAATGCACTAAAGGACGAGTTTTTAAGTGTTAGTGGTGTGGTAAAGCTGCCGAAGCTGATAGGAACTGCTCAGCCCTATATTCAGACGAATCTTCAAGGCGCAGAACTTCTCGCTATCATGAAGGACGTCGCTATGCACAGGCCTGATAAGGTGGAAACACTGACCATTCCCATCCAGAATTCTTATACAGATGTAAGGTATGAGGGGGTAGGGCTGGCACTGGATATTGATTTTGAGACAAATAAAGAGGCAATCCGATCCTTTTTGGAGGGGGACTCCAGGAAATCAGGGATAGACGCATCCAGCGGGCAAAGAGATTGAGGAGAACTTCAACATGGGAAATACATATTTGAAACGGCTGGATAAATCGGTCTTGTTCATTATTTGTACATTTAGCATCATGAGTATCCTTTTTATTTACAGCAGCCAGGGGACCGGTCAGTACGGAGACCAGAACTTTGCGCTTAAGCAGGGAGTCAGCTATATGATTGGGTTCGTCCTGCTGATGGCTGTTGCTTATCTGGATGCAGACCAGCTGGAGAGAATTGCATGGCCCCTCTATCTTGTTTGTTTTGCGTCCATCGTTCTTTTGCCGCTTATGCCTCCTGCAGTGGCGCCGTCTATTTTAGGGGCGAAAAGATGGTATAGCCTCCCCCTGCTTGGCTCTATACAGCCATCTGAGTTTTTTAAAATCGCTTTGCTTCTGTTAACATCCAGATTAGCTTACAAACACAATTTGCTTTACCAGGTGAGGACGGTTTGGACTGACCTCCTGCTGATTGGCAAAATCCTTCTGGCGACAATCATTCCATCCATCTTTGTCTATCAGCAGCCTGATACCGGCATGGTTGTTCTTTACTTGGCCGGCAGCGCCACCGTCCTCTTTCTGTCCGGCATTCAAAAGAAGATTCTAGCAGCCGCGTGCTTTTTTCCGGCGGCAGGCACAGCCATCCTCATGTATGTCTACTTTCAGTATCCATCCGTCTTCTATGATCAGCTGATTCCGTTATTAAAGCCCCACCAGCAGGAGAGAATCCTGGGATGGCTTTCGCCAAGTGAATATGCAGATCATGCATATCAGACGAATAAAGCCATACTGGCGGTGGGAAGCGGCGAATTAAAGGGAAATGGATTTGGCGGCGGAACAGTCTATATTCCTGAAAAGCATACAGATTTCATCTTTGCCACCATTGCGGAAGAAGGCGGGTTTATAGCTGCTGCTGTTGTTCTCAGTTTATTCTTCGTCCTATTGTACCGGATGGCTGTAATCGGCGATCATGCGGAATCGCCCTTTGGTTTGTATATTTGCTCGGGGGCGATAGCGATGTATACCCTGCAAATCTTCCAAAACATCGGGATGACAATCGGGGTCATGCCAGTCAAAGGGATTTCACTGCCCTTATTGTCATATGGGGGAAGCTCATTGCTGTCCAATATGATATTCATGGGTATCCTATTATCGATACGAAAGCCGTACCGGAAATATATGTTCGAAGCAAAATAGACGGCAAGCTTCTTTTGAGCTTGCTGTTTTTTTACTTGGATAACACAGAAAAAGAGCATTCCCGAAAAGGGCATGCTCCGCTAACCTGCCAAACTCCCTTCAGTAATTTCCTTCGCATGAACAAGTTTCCTATAAATAACCGCCAGGATCAATGCTGGTATCGTGCAAACCACCATGCCGATAAACGCGTATCTTGGTTCCATTTCATATAAATACCCGCCAAAAATCGTGAAGATGGCTGTGCTCCAGCTAAGAGCGAGTGCAGAGTATATTCCTTGTGTAATCGGCACCTGTTCATGGGGAACGTATTTGATTAAGTATTTCATAAAGGCATAGTGTGCCATGGCAAATGAAAAGGCATGAAGTGTTTGGGCAACCGTAAACATAATCACATGCGGAAAAGCAAATACGAGTATCCAGCGTGCGGTTGAGCCCAATGCTGCCAATGCCAGTAAAGAGCCGATTGAAAATTTGCGGAAAGTCCGGTCGGCAATGAAAAAGAATAGGATTTCTGCAATCACGGCAATGTTAATGATCAGGCCGATTAAATATTGGGGAGCCTGAATTTCCTGCAAATAAATATAGCCATAGTTGTAATAAGAAGCATGTGCTGCCTGCAGTAAAATGACTATGACGAGCACCAGGCCGAAGTGCTGGATGCTGAATAATTTCTTTATGGCGCCTTTTGTCTGGACGCTTTTGGGTTTTTCCGATAAAACGTCCGGCGTATTCATTAAACCGAGGCACAGAAATACGATCATGCCGAGCAGCAGAGCCCAGAATATGGCATCATCCCCAAATGCCCCTGTGAAGAAAGTCAGGATCATGCCGGATACAACGAATCCAATTGACCCCCATGAGCGGCTCTTTCCGTAATCTCTTAATTGCTTACTCTGTACAAGAATGCCTGCAGCACTATCCAATGCTGGCATCAGAGCAGGGTAAAAGAAGTGTAAAAACAGCGTAACCACCAGCAGGCTTGTAAAAGAATTGGCCGGGATATAGCAGAGAATGGCAATCAGTGTGCCGATTCCCATCCCGTTAAGCAGGGTTCTACTGCTGAATTTTCCTGATAAATAGGGAAAGGCAAAGAGTGTGGAAAGGCCCCGTACAGCCAAACCTAGACTCATGATCAAACTCGCTTGTGAAACGGTCATTCCTTTTATATGGATCAGCCACCCTGTCCAATAGGGCAGAAAAACACCCCAGGTCATAAAGAAACTGAAAAACTGTCTGCCCATCCAGCTCTGTGTATTCATTAAATATCCCTCCGATATTTGCATGATATCAGGAAGATTCGTACAATAATATGAGATATCTCATATTTCGGGGTGGAGAATGGAAATTTATAATCAGGAAAAAAGGCAGCATTACCTGGAGCAGTACTCCATTTCGCATTTATTTTCTTTTCAGGTTGAGGAGTTTATGGAAGTACGCGAATATAAGCGGGATGAATGGATTATTCGCGAAGGCATGAGGCCAGATTATTTGTATTATGTTATCGAGGGTAAAGCCAAAATCTATGTAACATATCAAAATGGCAAGGTTTCTTTGATCAATTTTATTAATGCCCACGATTATATCGGCGAAATGGAGCTATTACATGAAGTGTACTATACAAAGGGGATTCAAGCCTCCACGAAGACAATCTGTTTTGCGATGCCTTTGCATAAATACCGCAACAGGCTCCTTGAAGATACGACCTTTCTTCGTGAACTCACCAAGTTTTTAAGTATGAAAGCAACGAAAATGGCTGAAAAGTACTCCCAGAGCCTTTCCTTTCCGCTAGAAAACCGACTGGCGGATTTCATTCTGCAAATCGCTGATGGGGAGGTCTATAAGGAAAAACATGTAACCGTCTGTGATTTTTTAGGGGTATCTTATCGCCACCTATTGCATGTTCTTGTACAGTTTTGCGATAAAGGATACCTGCAGAAGGAAGGGCGGCAATACCTCATTCGGCGGTCAGATGAACTGCACCGGCTTGCTGATGTGCTGAAAAATGACTTACATTAAAAGGAATAAGTCTGAACCAGACGCAACTTCGGACAGGAGAGTGGGAAAACCGAAACAGAGAGTCTGAACCTGGAGAAACTTCGGACAGGAGAGTGTGAAAACCGGGAGATAGAGTCCGAACTTGGTGTAACTTCGGACAGGAGAGCCGGAAAACCGAGAGATAGAGTCCGAACTTGGTGTAACTTCGGACAGGAGAGTGTGAAAACCGAGAGAGAGAGTCTGAACTTGGTGTAACTTCGGACAGGAGAGCCGGAAAACCGGGAGATAGAGTCCGAACTTGGTGTAACTTCGGACAGGAGAGCCGGAAAACCGAGAGATAGAGTCCGAACTTGGTGTAACTTCGGACAGGAGAGGCGAAAAACCGGGAGATAGAGTCCGAACCGGGCGCAACTTCGGACAGGAGAGCCGGAAAACCGGGAGATAGAGTCCGAACTTGGTGTAACTTCGGACAGGAGAGTGTGAAAACCGAAAGATAGAGTCCGAACTTGGTGTAACTTCGGACAGGAGAGTGTGAAAACCGAGAGATAGAGTCCGAACTTGGTGTAACTTCGGACAGGAGAGCCGGAAAACCGGGAGATAGAGTCCGAACTTGGTGTAACTTCGGACAGGAGAGTGTGAAAACCGAGAGAGAGAGTCTGAACTTGGTGTAACTTCGGACAGGAGAGCCGGAAAACCGGGAGATAGAGTCCGAACTTGGTGTAACTTCGGACAGGAGAGTGGGAAAACCGAGAGAGAGAGTCTGAACCTGGTGTAACTTCGGACAGGAGAGGCGAAAAACCGGGAGATAGAGTCCGAACCGGGCGCAACTTCGGACAGAAGAAATGGGAATCCAAGGGGAGTAGTCCGAACCCAATGCTCGTTCGGACAAAAGAGGCAGAAGTCATTCTGAACCTTTTACGCAATCCCTCAAGAACGCGAGTGAACCTTTTCCCCTTGTACCCAGACTTCCCGAATATGCTCCGGACGGACGAGATACATGACTTTTTGAAAAATATCATCTAACGCTTCATTTTCGGTAAAGATGGGGAGGCTTGCTCCCGGCACTTTCGTATCGACTATTTGAACGTCCCATGCATAGTTCTCCTGAATTCGCCCAATAGGCAGACTTAAGCTTTCTCCGCCGCCGGCTGTAGCCAGGTAAAAGGCTTCATGGATGGAAACCCGGGAGTCCGGCACTCCCCGTTCCTCTGCAGGAAGAGCAGAATTTACTCCGTCCTCCAGCATTCTGGAGGAGACAACAGCCTGTTTGGCATTATCATAAAGACTTGGAGTTGCGCCAGCTGAAATATCAGTCCCTAATCCAATATCAATTCCCTTGGCCATAAAGCGCTTGATTGGAATCACGCTATTGGCAAAGTAGGCATTGGACAGCGGACAATGGCTGATTGCGGTGCCTGTACTGGCAAATAGCTCTGCATCATGGTCATCCAGGAAATTGCAATGTGCCATTACCGATTTTTCGCCTAATAATCCGAAATCATGCAGGGCTGCTGCATCATGCTTGCTGAAACGTTCCTGTACATAGCTGTGAGCCCAGTCACTTTCGCTGCAGTGGGATTGAATATGTGTATCATATTTGGCAGCCAGTTCACCCAGGCCCTTTAGTGCTTCATCTGAACAGCTTGGTATGAATCGCGGTGTAACGACAGGATACACGCCTTGTTTGACCGTTTTGGCCAGCTCCTTTACCGCTAAAATAAACTCCTCCGTATCGGCTAACGCTGTTTTCGCATCTGCATCCCGATAATAGTCTGGATTTTGTTCAGGATCATCCATGACGACTTTACCCACTAAGCCCCTTTGCCCTTTTTCCGCACATATTTTCGCTAATAATAAACTTGCCTGTTTATGAACGGTAGCAAAGTAAAGGACCGTCGTGGTTCCATTTGCAAGCAGTGTATTCACGAGATCTTCATAAACCTTCTTGGCAAAAGCCAAATCTGCATATTTGGACTCTAATGGAAATGTGTATGTGTGGAGCCAGTCATAGAGGGGAATATCCAAAGCTGTCCCTGATTGAGCCCATTGCGGAGCATGGACATGCAAGTCCACAAAACCAGGAAGGAAATATTGCCCGTCTGCTAAGCGGTGAAAGTTCTCCTGTCCTTCATAGGCAGCGAGCAGGGATGGGTAGTCCTCATGCTCAGGATCCGCGATTTTTTCAATTATCCCATTTGAATTCACGAAAAATAAGTAATCTTTTAAAATATTTATTTTCTTAGGAGAATGACTAGAAAAAGCGGTTCCATGAAAAATATACGTATATTTACTCATATATACCTTCCTAACGTTCGTGTTTTGTGCTACTATAGTCATTGTAAAGGAAAGAGTAAACTCAGTCTAGCAGAAAAGTATTGTAAAAAATCTTGTTGTCATTTACAGAAAAGTTATTGTAAGAAAATTTCAATCAAAAAATTAAATAGTGTTTTTCATATAATCGTAGGGATATGGCCTACAAGTTTCTACCCGTTTACCGTAAATAAACCGACTATGAAAAGCAGGAACAGGATGGACAAAGACTCACTTGGAATTCGTCTGTTCTTTTCGTACTTCGATTTTTTTAAGCTCGAGGTATATGCTTTTTTACGTTTGGGAGAGAGCATATACGTTGGGCTTTTTCTATTGGTCTGTTTAAAGAAACAGTGAGTATATGGATATCATAACACCAACAGGGGGTTCTAATGATGGATGCAAGGACTGAAAAACGAAAAACAAACAGCAGTAAAACGGGAAAAGAGGTTTCAGTTGGACAATCCATTTTTCTGGGGCTGCAGCAAGTATTGGCGATGGATCTTTTCATTCCGCCGATGATTCTAGCAGGATTATTGTCCTTTTCCGTTCCGGATAGTGCTCTGTTAATACAAATGACCTTTATTGCCTGCGGAATTGCCACAATCATTCAAGCAGGATTTGCTATGAAGCTTCCAGTCATGCAAGGGCCATCCTTTGTACCGCTTAGTGCACTGGCAGCCATCGGAACAACTTCTGGAATCGGTGCGATGATTGGCAGTTTGATCCCCGGAGCTTTGCTTGTTGCCTTATTGGGCTACCCGCTTAAAGTATTCAGCAAGGTCGTCAGGAAATTCATCCCTCCGATTGTAGCGGGGACAGTCATTGTCGTTGTTGGGCTTTCATTAATGCCGAGTGCGATCAATTCTATCTACTCGGCACCAGGAAACTTTGGAGAAAATATATTCGTTGCAGCTGTGACAGCGGCTGTGCTGATTTTCTGCATGTATATTGGCGAGAAGTCCCAATCGAAACTGAAATACATTAAAATCGTATCCGTTATTTTATCACTGGGTATTGGATCAATTGTTGCTTCATTCTTTGGGTTAGTCGACTTCTCATCGCTGGGTAAGTTGGCGTGGTTCCAGATGCCAAGCCTGTTTGCCTTTGGAGCTCCTGAATTTGATCTGCATGCGATTCTGATTATGGCAGCCATCTATTTTATTGTCACAATCGAAACAACTGGGACGTGGTTTACGGTTAGTAAGGTGACAGGGGAAAAACTGGATGATAAACGTTTAAATGGCGGGGCATTTGGAGAAGGGCTGGGCTGTTTTATTGGTTCCTTCTTTGGGGGAACACCGGTAACAGGCTACTCATCCAATGCCGGCATCATTGCCATCACAGGAGTGAAAAGCCGCAGGCCGATTATCGCAGGCGGTGTGATTATGATTATCCTGGGCATGATGCCAAAGCTGATGAATTTAATAGCATGCATTCCCGGGGTTGTCATCAACAGTGTGTTTGCCATTTTATGCGTAGTCATCATGATGAATGGATTCAAAGTGATTAAGGAAGTGGCCTTTACAGAACGGAATATGCTTGTGATCGGTGTGCCGATTATGCTTGCCCTGTTTGCCGTGCTAATGCCTGCTGATGTGTTAAAAGGGCTGCCTGACATTGCAACCTATTTTGTCTCATCAGGTACAGCCATCGGAGCGATTACAGCGCTGGTTCTAAATCTGGTTCTGCCGCAAAAGCTTGAAGATAGTGTAAAAACAAATGAAGTAACAGTACATGTCAATTAAAGTCGCGAAGGGAAGTGTCGCTATGCAGCAAGATCGATTATGGAATGAATGGCATCCAGTATGCAAAGCAGAGGAATTGCTGGAGGATCCCAAACAGGTATTTGTCCTTGGGGAGCGTGTCGTCATTTTCCGCAATGAAAAAGGGGTTCACGCATTTAAGGATCTTTGTATCCACCGGGGGGCAGCCCTTTCCCTTGGAAAGGTGAAGAACGGAAATCTGGTCTGCGCTTATCATGCCTGGGAATACGATTGTACAGGTGCCTGTGAGAAGATTCCTGCCCTGCCGAGCGGCAGAGCCATTCCAAGTAAAGCAAGAGCAACCGTTTACCATTGTGAGGAGTATCTGGGGCTGATCTGGGTTAACTTAGGGGAAGATCCGGCGCCGCTTGTTTCCTTTCCTGAATATAGCATGGAGGGGTACCGGACTGCAATTTGCGGCCCCTATGAGGTAAAAGCAAATGCCCCAAGAATTATTGAAAATTTCCTGGATGTTTCGCATCTTATGTTTGTACATGAAGGCCTGCTTGGAGATGAGGATCATGCGGAGGTTGTCGATTATAAAGTTGAATTTGTTGATAATCGCTTAATTACTAGTAAAATCCCGGTCTATCAGCCGAACCCTGACGGACGCTCCAAAGGCGGGTATGCTGACTATGTGTATGAAATCCTTAATCCAACTACCGCCCGTTTTACAAAAACAACGGAAGGATCGGATGATGAGCTGACGATTCTGCTAGCTGTCAATCAAGAGGATCATGAGCAGGCCAAGGCATTTATGCTGTTGACCAGAAACTATGATCTGGACATGCCGGATGAGCCTTTTATTGAATTTCAGGATACGATTTTTTATCAGGATTTAGATATCGTCCAAAGTCAAAAACCAGAGCTTCTGCCGCTTGACTTACAGGCAGAGCTGCATCTTAAGTCAGACGCCCTTACTATTGCCTATCGCAAATGGCTAAATGAGCTGGGTGTGGAGAATGGCACAAATCCCATTCAGGATGAAGCACGGAAAAAAGTATTAGTGCAATAATGATCAGTGCCAGCTCCCCGCTATGCTGCAGCTTACAGGGGGGCTGGCACTTCTTATCCACTCCTTAATTGCTTGAAAAAAGTTTGAGGAAAGACTTGCGCAAAAACAAAAGCACTGATATATTTTAAATGTGAAGCATTTCACAAATAACTATATCGATATTTTTTTAGTTTAATATGTGAATTAATTCACATAGATTTAATCACCTAAATAAGATGAAATCAATAGAATATTTTTTTATGATCTCATGTGAAATATTTCACAATTAATTATTGGAGGAACTTATTATGAATTTAACATTAGGAAACAAAATTGTATTAGTAGGAAATGGCGCTGTTGGATCAAGTTATGCTTATGCCTTATTAAATCAGGGCTTATGTGATGAGTTAATCATTATTGATGTAAATGAGGAGAAAGCAAAAGGAGATGTCATGGATTTAAACCACGGCATTGCCTATGCTCCAACGGCTATGACGATTAGATATGGTTCTTATAAGGACTGTAAGGATGCCGCTCTTGTGGTGATCTGTGCAGGGGCAGCGCAAAAACCGGGAGAAACACGGCTGGATCTCGTGAATAAAAACGTTAAGATCTTCAAATCCATTGTAGAGAGCATTATGGATTCTGGATTTAATGGGATTTTCTTAGTTGCAGCAAATCCAGTCGATATCTTATCTTATGCAACCTGGAAATTCTCTGGCTTGCCTAAAGAAAGAGTCATCGGGTCTGGAACCATCCTGGACTCTGCCAGATTCCGCTATTTATTAGGGAAAGAATTTGATACGGCAGCCGTAAGTGTCCATGGGTATATTATCGGTGAACATGGCGACTCCCAATTCCCGGTATGGAGCTTTGCCAATATTGCCGGAACCCCGGTAGCTGAGAGATTAACAGAAGAAAGAAAAGAAGAAATTGCTGTCCAAGTCCGGGATGCTGCATATGAAATTATTAACGCAAAAGGTGCAACCTACTATGGAATTGCGATGGGGCTGGTCAGAATAACAAAAGCCATCTTACGAAATGAGAATGTGGTATTGCCAGTTGGAGCATTGTTAGAAGGAGAATATGGCCACAGTGATGTGTTTGTCGGGATTCCGTCACTTATCACAAGAAACGGTGTGAAAAATATTGTTGAGCTGTCATTGACAGAGGATGAAAAAAGGAAGTTTGCTAGATCTGTTCAAACCTTAAAAGACATCCAAAATTCAGCATTATGACGAGTTGACATCTTAGATCCAAAGGAGCAGATCATATGTTAGTGGAAACGTTCAATCCTTTTCATAACCTGGCTATTTCCTCCCTGGTGGCAGCCATACCGATTCTGTTATTTCTGATTTGCTTGACGGTATTGAAAATGAAGGGTATTCATGCAGCACTAGTAAACTTAGCTGTCACTTTTTTCATCGCTCTTATCATCTTTAAATTGCCATTCGGAGAAGCGGCAGGAAGTGTTATTCAAGGTGCTGCATCAGGAATTTGGCCAATTGGCTGGATTATTGTCATGGCTGTATGGCTATATAAAATTTCGGTGGCATCAGGCAAGTTTGATATTTTGCGCGGAAGCATCGCAGGAATTTCCCAGGACCAGCGCATTCAATTTCTTCTGATCGGATTTTGCTTTAATGCCTTTCTCGAAGGAGCTGCCGGCTTCGGCGTACCGATTGCCATTTGTGCCGTGCTGTTAGTGTCACTGGGCTTCAAGCCTTTACAGGCAGCCATGCTCTGTCTCATTGCAAACGGTGCTTCAGGCGCCTTTGGTGCGATTGGAATACCGGTCGGCATTGTCGATACGTTTGGGATTCCAGGGGTTACTTCCATGGATGTGTCGATCATGACAGCTCTGACACTGCCGATTATTAACTTTACCATTCCCTTTTTATTAATATGGCTCATTGACGGGATTAAAGGAATTAAGGAAGTATTCCCGGCTATCCTGATCACAGCTGGGGTTTACACTGTGGCACAAGCAATCATCACGATATTTATAGGCCCGGAGCTTGCTGATATTATTCCTTCCTTATTAGCAATGGGTGTATTAGCGTTATTTCTGAAAAAGTGGAAACCAAAAAATATCTTTTTGCTCAATGGGAAAGAGTGTCGATTTGAACAGAATTCCTTAGGTAAAATTGTTAAAGCATGGTCACCATTTTATCTATTGACCCTATTTATTTTAATATGGAGTTTCCCGGCATTTAAAGGTCTTTTTGCTGAAGGGGGCCTGCTGGAATTCACAGTCATTAACTTCAATATACCCGGATCTTCTCTTAGTGTCAGCATCAGCCTAATAGGAGCAACAGGCACAGCAATCTTATTGGCAGGCTTAACGACAATCGCAACGACTCAAGGCATCAGTATGGGTGAAGGATTCAAGCTTCTCAAAAAGACCGTTTCAGAGTTTTGGATTCCGATTATCATGATTTGTGCCATTATCGGGATTTCAAAGCTCATGACGTACGGAGGAATGACCGTCACTTTGGGTGAAGCCGTTGCAACCACTGGAACTATATTTCCACTGCTATCACCCGTTTTAGGCTGGATTGGGGTGTTCATGACAGGATCTGTCGTGAACAATAATACTCTATTTGCGCCCATCCAGGCGACTGCCGGTCATGTGATCGGAACCAACTCATCCTTATTGCTCTCTGCCAATACGGCTGGAGGCGTGATGGCAAAGCTCATCTCTCCTCAGTCCATCGCCATTGCCACAGCAGCTGTTGGCGAGACAGGAAAAGAAGCCGATTTGACGAAAATGACATTGAAATATAGCTTTGGATTGCTGGTATTTGTTTGTATTTGGACATTGATATTGTCATTATTTTTCTAGTTTCCTCATAAAAAAGAGACATGCTTAGCAAAAGCCTGTCTCTTTTCATTTCAGGTGCTTGGGGAATCCAAAAAACATGGATCAAACTCTAGGATACTTTTACACTATTTCATGCCAAAATTCCTATTCACCTAATTGCCCGAGTCCTTTAAGATAAAAATAGAAGAAAATGGAATTTATAATACGGAGCTGATTCTGTTGAAAGTTCTTGAAGTAGATTCCTTGCTTGCATGAATCCACGAAACCAGCAATCAATTATCCATCCTTAAAGATCAGGTAAGTCAAGTTCAGGTATCCATCCAGGAACTGGTGTCTCTTGAAGATGCGTTCAAAGGACAGGGCGGCCAGGCAATACGGGCTTTTTATCAGGAATGCCACCAGCCATTTTTGCAATTCCTTGAATCCTGGATTGACGAGTATCGATCCTATTTAAAAAGTTTCATAGGTTCATTGGGTAATCTTGAACCCTCCCCTTCAGGCTTTATCCGCCAGGAATTTCTGGAGCATGAACTCCAACAAGGGCTTAGAAACACTCTTCAGATCACTGCTGAGCTGAGAGAGGAAGCGAATGAGATCATGAAGTCCGTAAGCGATATTGTTGCGCTTCCGCGGCTGGAGGTTGGCCGCTTTATCCAGGCAACAAAGAGCGCTGAGGACTCAAGCCGCGAAACAGTTCAAAAATTGGAGGATTTTGACCATCGGGAAACGGCTGCACTGGACCCTATCCTGCATGATCTAAACCTCATGAACCAGTACATTCAAAAAATAGCGGGCATGTTCCAAAGCAGCAGCTTATCTCTGGCCCAATATCAGCCTAAATCTCTAAACTGGAAGGATTTCCACGAGGAAATATCGAATCCCAATCCAGAAAGCGGGCAAAGTATTCTTCAAGATATAGCTGAAGGAGCCATTGAGGGGGCATCCAAAGCTGTAGGTGATACATGGGATGGGCTGAAGTCGACCTATGAACTAGGCAGAACCATTATGGGACCGTTCAGTCCGCTGTTTTTGGGCAGTGAATTGCTGTTTAACCGTGACCAGCTATTAGAAAACCAAAGGAAGCACCAGGAATTTTACTTAGGCATTTTAAATGACCCTATAGGAAAAGTGAGCCAGGCTCTGGATATGCCGAAATATATATGGTCCGCTGTCACCAGCGCCTGGGAGCGGGATGTCATAAGTGGAGATGTCAAAAGCCGGACAGCCTTCTTTACCTATGGTCTGACTTCCCTTGGAATTGGCATTCTGGGGGATAAGGGGATTGGGAAAGCTGGAACCGTTGCCAAGACGGTTCGCCAGGCTGGTAAAGGAGAGAAGGCACTTCCGATTTACACGCCGATTCAGAGACCTGCCTTGGCGGGAGGACTGGTTCAGCGCCCGGTGCCTTATAATGTTCTTCATGACCCTTTGACGCAGATAAAGACTGTGACGGAGAAAGTGTATGGGGGCAAGGGTACGAAGGATACCGTAAAAATTGATTATGATTTAGCTAAAAATTATATTAGAGATGTTGAGTCGAAAACAGGATTGAAACTTCATAAAAGACAAATTGAAAAATTAAAGGATGCTTTAAGGGATAATAAATATGAAAAGATGACCCCATTGGAAACTATAAAACACAGAAGTAAATTCAATGGTGTAAAAAATAAATTGATTGATGAATGGGAAGTGAACACGGGGCAAACATGGCCAAGGTATACTGAGGAAATTTATGATAAAAAAGGGAGGTTAGCAAGGGATATAGGTCAACCCTATGATGCTCACCATATAATAGAAAATAATTTTGGTGGTCCTCACGAATGGTG
Organism: Cytobacillus oceanisediminis 2691; assembly: GCF_000294775.2. GTDB lineage: Bacteria > Bacillota > Bacilli > Bacillales > Cytobacillaceae > Cytobacillus > Cytobacillus pseudoceanisediminis. The sequence goes on along the minus strand of NZ_CP015506.1, from coordinate 5,353,749 downwards.
GAATATACATCCTGCTAAATTTCCTGATGAACATCAGGCAGGGATTCATGGTAAAGGGTCTCCATCAAATAAATTATTTCCAAGGAGGTAGTTTTAATGGCTAAATTTGATTTTGTGAAAAATGGTAAGCATAAATTTATTAAACTACAAGAAAGTGAACTGTTAAATGCAGAAGAGAGACTTGGGTTTACGTTACCCAATGAACTTAGAAATTTTTACTTAGAAGTTGGCTATGGCTTTATAAAAGGAATCAATGGTAATGCGCTAAATAGAATTATGGATCCAGACACTATAGCTGATATAACGCTTAGAGAAGATATTTACGAGTTTGATCCAGATTTAGAGAATATATATGAAGAGGAAGATAAATTAGTGTTTTTTGAAAAAAACGAGGGGGTATATTTAACTCTTGACATAAACACTTCTAATTATACTCCTGTTTATTTCTTTGGGATAAAAATAGCTGATTCATTAGAGGAATTTATAAGAAAGATTGATGAGGACGATGAATACTTTATGGCTATGGTTGATTAATAGTGTAGAATTTAAGTAATATATACTACTGTAAATAGGAGGTTAAAGTTCACCTGGCGTTATACGTGAAAAAACGATATTAAATTCCTTGAACTGATATATCCCTAAATACTTCATTTTAAGAATCGCCAAACATGGTTGGTTCTTCCCTTTTATATCCTTAAATATGTTTTAAAATCCATTATTTGAATTATTAATTGCAGTAAAGTAATGAAATATTAAAGAGTTTATTGCTTAGATTAATGACTGATTATATAGTTTTTTCTGTATTGTAAATTAAAATTATGACCATCTTGATTGGCCAAAGCCATTTAAGGGGGTCTTTTTTTTGCTACTCGAAAAACCAGAAGGATCCCCGCGCCGAATGTGAAACACAATCAACATTCACTTTTTTGTCCTCTTAAATCCAGACCATAAGAGCAAGAATGAGGACGAAATGGCTATCGTTCTCTTGTTAAAATGAGTCCAACAACTTTAGGAGGAGATAATAATGAACAAAATACAGAAATTTAATGAGCTGCATTTTTCAAATGAACTTTTATTCCTGGGAAACGCCTGGGATTTGCTTTCCGCCTTAACACTTGAAAAAGCAGGATTTAAAGCAATTGGTACGACCAGCTGGGGGATTGCTGATTCACTGGGATATGCAGACGGAGAATTAATTGATTTTGATAGACACTTAGCGATTATCAAAACCATAGCGGAAAATGTGAAAATTCCTGTTTCTGCTGATATTGAAGCGGGCTACGGGGAAGATATCCCAACAATAATTGAGCATGTCATAATGACAGCAGATGCAGGGGTGGCCGGCATCAATATTGAGGATTCCTTCAAAAAGCAGAAAGGATTAAAGGAGATTTCCTGGCATTGCAGCCTTTTAGAAAGGATAAGAGCCGCGTTAGAAAACAATGGCTATAAGGATTTTTATATTAACGCCAGAACCGATACGTATTTACAGAAACAAAATCCGCTTCCAGAAACGATAGAACGGGCAAAAGCATATGTGGAGAGCGGTGCCAGCGGAGTTTTTGTACCGGGTTTAATAGAAGAAGAGGAGATTAAAGCCATCACGAAGAATGTCAGTGCCCCGCTCAATGTCTTATCTTTACCGGGACTGACCAATTGTAATAAGCTAGAAGAATTAGGTGTGAGGCGTTTTAGCTTTGGAAATGCCCTGTCTGATAAAGTGATTGCATATATAGAAAAGAATGCACGTGAACTGGCAGAGTCTAGGGATACTGCCATCTTGTATAATAACTAGCAGAAGCGCAGGAAGGAAGTGGAGTTAATGGCGGCGAATATCAATCTGTCATTTGAAGAGATGTGGGAGAAAATCATTGCTTGTGATTGCAAATATGATGGCTTATTTTATACAGCAGTCAAAACAACGAAGATATATTGCCGCCCTTCCTGCAGATCGAGAAAACCCAAAAAAATAAATGTAGCATTTTACGCAGAAAAGAATGTAGCGGAAGAATCGGGTTACCGCCCCTGCAAAAGATGCCAGCCAGAAGTGGAGCAATCGCCGCATATTGCCCTAGTCAGAGAAATTATTACATTCCTGGTCAATCACTACAAACAAAATCTGGCATTAAAAGACATAGCGGATCAAATCGGTTTAAGTCCCTTTTATCTTGAGCGCTTATTTAAACAGGAAACCTCTGAAACTCCGCGTGCTTATTTAGAAAAGATTCGTATCGATAAAGCAGCCCACCTCCTTAAAAGCACTTCGCTGACAAATCTGGAGATTTGCTATGAGGTGGGGTTTCAAAGTCCTTCCAATTTTTACAAAGTGTTTCGAAGCCAGAAAAACTGTTCCCCGAGTGAATATCGGAAGGAATCCCTGAATGAATCGGACCGTTTATGAAGCTTATATGGATATTTATCCTGTCATAAACGGTTGGTTAACTATTATAAATAAGTCTCCTTATAAAAAGCAGCTGATTAACATATATTTTTATATTAATCAGCCCCTGAGATTTTCAGTAAATAAGCCGCAAGATTCCTATTTTTACTGAACATAACTGCAGATTTTACTCCTTCAATGGACATGGGTTTCGTATGATTACCAGTGAAGAGACACAGACAGGACATATTTTCCAAGTGGAGAAGACCGTAAAGTCCTTAAGAAGGACAGCATGAATCGAATTTCTCTGTCCTTTTTAGCGGGAAAATATATACAAAGCACTTGTGGAAGCCAATTACTATTGGCATCCAGCGTATACTTAATAAAAATGTTTTCTTATAACTACGCCCACCACATTTGACCAGCAGATTCCTTTACTATGATTGGCTTTAGGTTTTCCACTGCTTTTGTAAATCCTTCATCAATCGACATTAATCCGTCTTCATGTTCGATGCTTACTACATAATCATATCCATAAAGCCGGAGTGTACTAATTATATCTGCCCATTCTTTTTGATCGTGTCCAAATCCGACTGATCTAAAATACCATGAGCGGTCACGCATTTGGGAATAGTCTGTCATGTCTGTAAGACCATTTTTGTTCATGTTGGGCTGGTCAAAAGTGATATCTTTCGCATGAAAATGATGGATGGCATTTTCCCTTCCTAGGATCTTAATGGCTTCAATCGGGTCAATACCTTGCCACCATAGATGGCTGGGGTCAAGGTTAGCACCAAGGGCAGGCCCGCAAGCTTCTCTTAACCGGAGCATGGTAGCTGGTGTATGAACGGAGAATCCCCCATGCAGTTCTAAGCCAATTTTCACATTATGCGCCTGTGCAAAATCATTTTTTTCTTTCCAATAAGGAATTAATTTTTCTTCCCACTGCCATTTTAAAACCTCTTGGAAGTCATGGGGCCAAGGAGTTACGGGCCAATTTGGATAAAGGGCATTTTCATGATCGCCGGGGCAGCCGGAAAAAGTATTTACGACAGGAACTCCTAGTTTGGATGCCAGACGAATCGTTTTTGTAAGCAGTTCGTCAGCAGGGTCAGCATTTTTCTTCTGTGGATGAAGTGGATTGGCATGGCAGCTGAAAGCGCTAATAATTAATCCATAATCGACAATCTTTTGTTTGAAGTTTTGCAATCCAATGTCATCTATTAATAATTCATCCACTTTACAGTGAGCATCGCCAGGATATCCGCCTGTACCTATTTCAATGGCTTCAATGCCTTTGGAAGATACATAGCTTAACATGTCTTCAAGACTTTTATCGGAAAATAATACGGTAAAAACCCCTAATTTCATTTTAAAGGACACTCCTCTTTGTTTTCGGAATATTTAAAAATGTAATCCATTACATTTTTAACATATAAAAGTTTTTCAAGTAAATCAACTGTTTTATTTTGACGAAAAATACTTATTGACAGATAATTCGGAACAAATTACTATAAAAATGTAATCGATTTCAAGGAACTATGTACTATGTAGAAGGTAGGACTTTAATATGGCAAACATTCAACAGGTCGCTAAACAAGCGGGTGTTTCAGTTGCAACAGTATCAAGAGTGCTAAACGGACAAAAAACCGTATCCGGAAAAACAAGAATGAAAGTCGAAGAGGCAATTAAAAAGTTAAATTATGAACCTAGTATGTTAGGGAGAAATCTCAGAAATTCTGAAAGCCGGCTCCTGTTAATTTTAATTCCAACCATTTCGAACCCGTTTTATTTAGAAATTATTAAAGGAATTGAACAGGTTGCGATTAGCCAAAATTATAATATTCTCTTGTGCGAGACTGATTCGGATCCGGAGAGAGAGAATATTTACTTTGATTTAGTTCGTAAAAAGATGGCAGATGGAATTATTTCGATGGACCCTGCTGTCAATGGAAAAACACTGAAAAAACTTGCAGAAAATTACGCGATTATTCAATGCAGTGAGTATGAAGAAGGCAGCGGCATTCCCTATGTAACCATCGATAATGAAGAAGCTTCTTACCGGGCAGTCAAGCATCTGGTTCAAATAGGCCATAAAAAAATTGCTCTAATTAATTCGGATGAAAAATATCTATATGCCCGGCAGCGTAAAATGGGCTACAAACGGGCGTTAGAAGAGAATGGAATTGCGTTAAAACCTGAATACATCATCTCTACCCAGCATTTAGGATTTGAAAATGGGCAGCAGGCAATGAAAAAGATCTTAAACTTAGAAGAACGGCCAACTGCGGTATTTGCAGTATCTGACCTTTTAGCCATCGGGGCCCTAAAAGAAATAAATGCCTCTGGATTGCACGTTCCCAGCGATATGGCGGTAGTCGGTTTTGACAAAATAGATTTTTCAAATATGACAAATCCCACTCTCACCACCATCGCACAACCGATGCATAAGATGGGTACCGTAGCAGCGAAAATGCTGATTGATAAGATTAAAGGGATAGAAGTTGAAAGTATCATATTAGACCATGATTTAGTGATACGGGAGTCCACATCAAGATAATACAGCTAAGATCAGCGCTCTGCTATTAACAGAATCCACTAGTTTAATAGTAGACCGCTGACCTTAGATGTAAATGTAATCGATTACAATGCATTCAGGGAGCGCTTTTCTAATATAACAAAGGGGTGGATGGTTTGAAGAGATTTCTAGTCTTGATTTTGTCTTTAGTCACAATGTTTAGTTTGGCTGCGTGCAGCAGTGATGCAGGAAGTTCCAAAGGTGAAGAAGAGGATGATACATTAAAAATTGGTATTTCATTACCATCCTCTACACATGGCTGGATGGGAGCTTTAATTGACAGTGCTGAAAAGGAAGCAAAGGCATTGAAAGAAAGTGATGGCATTGAATACGTTATGACTAATGCTGCTGATCCCAATAAGCAGGCAAATGACGTGAATGATCTAATTGCTCAAGATGTGGATGTTATCGTAATGCTCCCAATTGAGTCTGCTGCACTTTCTCCAGTTGGACAAAAAATTAAAGAGGCAGGCATTCCTTTAGTGATTGTGGACCGTGAACTGGAAAACGATGCAGCTACTGTGGTTGTAAAAGGCGATAACGAAGGTATTGGTGTAAATGCCGGTAAATACTTTGTAGAAAAGCTGAATGGAAAAGGAAAAGTAGTTGAAATAACTGGACCGCCAAGTTCCGTGACAGAACAGCGCGGAGCAGGCTTTAAAGAAGCAATGGAAAGTTCCGACATTGAGGTTATCGCTTCACAAAGCGGGGATTTCTCAACTGAAAAATCATTGGAAGTTATGCAAAATATCTTACAGGCGCATCCTCAAATCGATGCTGTTTTTACACAGGACGATGGAATGGCTCTTGGTGTATTGCAAGCCATTAAAGAAGCCGGGCGTAAAGATATTCAATTTATTACTGGTGCTGGAGGCGGAAAGGCTGTATTTGAAGACATTCAAGCAGATGGGCTGATTTCAGCAACATTTTTGTACTCTCCAACAATGGTTGAAGATGCGATACAAATTGCAGCAGACATTGCAAAAGGGAAAGACCCGGCAGAAGCAATGGTCGTGAAAGAAGCTACTCAGGTTACCAAGGATAACGTTGATGAGTTCTACGATCCAGAATCAAAATTTTAAATAATGGTGTGGAGATACAATGATTGTGAATACAGTTATTGTGTTTCCTCTTTTCCTATAAAGGAGGGACGAAAGACCATGACTACAAGTCCTTTTTTGAAAATGAGCAGCATTGAAAAATCGTTTAACAGGGTACCTGTTCTGAAAGATGTAACGTTAAATGTACAGAAAGGCGAGATCCATGCATTGTTAGGAGAAAATGGTGCCGGAAAATCTACTTTGATGAACATATTAGGCGGCGTTCATCAGCCTGATAGCGGCACCATTCACATCAATGGCCAGGATGTGAAAATGTCTAATCCCAGAGTATCACAGGAGCAGGGAGTCAGCTTTATCCATCAGGAACTAAATGTAGTATCCGATCTTAGAGTCTATGAAAATATGTTTTTAGGTTCAGAACTGCGAAATAAATTTGGATTCTTAAAAGTACAGGAGATGTGCCGGTTTACGAATGAAATATTAGCAAAGCTAGGTGTGGATATCGATCCCAGGGAATATGTCAGAAATCTGGAAACCTCCTACAAACAATTAATAGAAATATCAAAGGCGCTGCTGCATAAATCAAAGTTAATCATTATGGACGAACCTACAACATCGTTAGCGGAACATGAAGTCAGCCGTTTGTTTGATTTAATGAGGAACTTGAAGAACTCAGGCGTGTCCATTATTTATATTTCTCATAAGTTAAAGGAAATCAAGGAAGTCTGTGACCGTTACACGGTGCTGCGTGATGGAGAACTTGTTGGTACCGGCAGTATTGAAAATGAAAATTTAGATACGATTACCAAGTTAATGGTTGGTAAATCTATTTCTCAAGATAGATTGGTTCAAAAGCATTCGTATGGACCAGTGATTTTAGAAGTGACTGACTTAACAAGTCCAGGATTATATAAAGACATTAGCTTCACCCTTCGAAAAGGTGAAATATTAGGCTTTACCGGCTTGGCTGGTGATGGCAGGACAGAGCTCTTTGAAAGCCTATTTGGATATCGGAAAAAGTACACGGGTGAAATTAAAATCAATAAACAGCCAGTAAAAATAGATAATCCGCGCAAAGCAGTAGAAGCAGGATTAGGGCTTGTTCCAAAGGATCGGAAAGAAAATGCAATCATTAAAGATTTAAGTGTCATTCATAATATGAGCTTAACGTCCATTGGACATTTTGAGAAGTCGGGTTTTATTCAGGAAAGGCAAGAAAAGGAGAAATTTCAATATTATAAGGACAAACTGAACATCAAAGTTCACAATCCGCGTATTACAATCGATAAGTTAAGCGGCGGCAACCAGCAAAAGGTCATCATTGCTAAATGGCTGGAGGTGGATACAGATATCATCATTTTTGACAATCCAACACAGGGGATTGATGTGGGAGCTAAGCAAGAAATTTATCAGCAAATCGTTTCATTGGCAGAACAAGGAAAAGCAGTGATTATCTTATCCTCAGAAGCACCGGAAGTACAAAAGATTTGTCATCATATTTATGTAATGTACCAAGGAGAAATCACAGCCCGATTTAAGGGAGAAGAAGCATCAGAAGATGACATTATGAGTTATGCAACTGGCTCAAAAAGGGAGGCCGAAAAAATTGGCTAATATTAATACAATGAAACAACCCAATCAGCAAACGTCAACAGCAAAAAGTCGCCTCTCTTGGCTATGGTCTGAGTATAGCGTCATTATTGCCTTCTTAATTATTTTTCTTGCAGCCTCGATAATGAGTCCCAGATTTCTAGATATCAATAATCAGCTGAATATATTGATGCAAGTTTCGATTATTGGAATTGTGGCTTTAGGTATGACGATTGTTATGCTATCGGGCGGAATTGACTTATCGGTTGGATCAGTGCTCGTTTTAGTTGGTGTCATTACCGTATTGGCCTTAAATGCAACTGGAAGTATTTTGATTGCGGTATTAACAGCATTCATAGCAGGTACATTCGCGGGGTTTTTAAATGGATTAATGGTTGCGAAAGGCAGAATTGCCTCGTTTATTGCAACCCTTGGGATGATGGCTGCCGCAAGATCCATTGCTTTATATATTGCTGAAGGCGGCAGTATTTCCGGAGAGGTCCCTAGTTTTACTGCCATTTCCAATAGCGACTTATGGATATTTGATTATCCTGTTATTATTTTCTTTGTTATGACAGCAATTGTATATATATTAATGCATAAAACCAGATTTGGCCGTTATGTATATGCCCTTGGCAGTAATGAAAAAGCTGCCCTTCTATCAGCAATCCGAGTCGACCGGGTAAAAATTGGTGTCTATAGCCTGGTAGGTTTACTTGTAAGTGTAGCAGCCATCATAGAAACGTCCCGGTTGAATTCGATTTCTTCTTCAAGCTCAGGAGTTCAATATGAATTGGATGCGATTGCTGCAGTTATCATTGGCGGCACTAGAATGACGGGTGGACGCGGCAAGATTATGGGTACATTTTTTGGTGTCCTAATCTTAGGTATTCTGAATAACATGATGAACTTAATGAATGTTTCCCCACACCTCCAAGGATTTGTTAAGGGGTTAATCATCATCATTGCAGTTGTATTCCAAAAGAGAGAGTAGGAGGGAAACCTTTGGGTATTAAAGTAGGAATTATTGGGTGTGGGTCGATCACTAAATTACGCCATGCACCCGAATACAGGGATAATCCATACGTGGATGAAATCGTTTTTTTTGACCGGAATTTACAGAGGGCGACCGAACTCGCGAACCAGTTTGGCGGCAGTGTAGCTCAAACAGCAGAAGAGTTATTGGCTGATCCAGCAGTTGAGGCCATTAGTGATTGTTCTTCAAACGAGTTTCATCATATCTTTTCTGCAAATGCATTACTAAGCGGAAAGCATGTTTTATGTGAAAAACCGATTTCTTTATCAGTTGAGCAAGCAAACAAGATTATCGAAGCTCAAAAGGAATCCGGGAAAAAGTTAATGGTTGATCATAACCAGCGTTTTACTCGGGCACATCAGAAGGCAAAAGAAATCATTAAAAATGAAGAACTTGGAAAAGTACTTACTTTTAGAACAACCTTTGGACACTCTGGACCGGAACAATGGGGTGTCAATAAATCAAACTCTACATGGTTCTTTAAAAAGGAACGGTCAGGTCTGGGTGTGGCAGGAGATTTAGGGATTCATAAGATCGATTTAATCCATTATTTATTAGATGATGAGATCGAACAAGTCAGCGCATTTCAAGGTGCGCTCGACAAAGTCAATGAAAAGGGAGAACCCATTGAAGTATGTGATAACATCGTATGCAGTTTAAAAACAAAAAAAGGCCGTCTTGGGACAGCTGCCTTTTCTTGGACTTATTACGGAGAAGAAGACAACAGTACCGTCATTTATTGCGAACAAGGTATTTTGAAGATTTATCATAGTGATAAATACCAAATAGAAATCATGAATAAAAATGGTGAAAATATTTTTTTTGAACTAGAGAAAATCCAGACAAACGAGAATCAAACAAATAGCGGTGTGATTGATGCCTTCATTGATTGTATTCGTCTCGACCAAGACCCGCTTGTGACAGGAAGCGATGCGCTTTCCTCGCTAAAAGTTATATTAGGCATTATGGAAGCAGCAGAAAAAGGCTGTGTTACAACAATTTAAACATATTTCAAAAACAACCGAGTTCCCTAAAATACTCGGTTGTCTTCGTTTACTTATTTCTATAGGCTAATCTCCTCAATAAAACTTCCAATGGTCCATTCAAATCCTTTTTTTCCAATCCCCAAGCCAATAGAAGAGAAAGACACCATATTCCCGCAGCAATAACCGCTGCAGTACCATTGCTTACACGGCCACCTAAATCAAGAGCCACCGACGATAAAAAGAGGACAAGCATCGTCTCGTTCCACACATAGAAGGTTAATGAGCGCTTCCCTAAAGCCATTAAAGAAAGGGTAAGACTCCCAGGCTTTTTTACCTTGGTCCCAATGATCCCGAAAATCGCGGCATATGCCAAGCCTCCTGCAATTCCTGTTAAAATGTGTAAGCCGTTCATCAAACCAGCTGTAAATGGGCTTGGATGCCATAAGGTCCCCAGCAGCGATAAAGGCAGTGCCCCTAATAAAGAAACGGTTAATCCTAAAACGGTAATCAAATAAATGATTTTTAAATGCTGCTCTGGCTTGATTAATAACTGATACCTGGCGATCCACATGCCGAGCAGGACGGAAGGGAGAACCGGGAACATTAAATGAATGAGAATAGGAATAGAAGGAAAAGTATATAGGCCTATCAAAGCTGTGCCAAGGTAGGTGTCTGCGGCTGAAACCTCTGGAGGGAAACCATAGCCTCCGATTTCCAGCATGTTGAAGCCCCACATGATTGGGCCAAAAATTATATAGAATAAGGTGATAAAAATAAAGGTTCGAATCAGTGTCTTGATTTCACGTGCTAAAAGCCAGCTGACGAGCAGCCCTGCTGTCCCGTAGGCCATAAGAATATCCTGGCCTCCAATGATGACAGCCAAAACAATCCCAAATAGAATCAAATACCAGGAACGCCTTCTTATCGTCTTAATGGCTTCTTTTTCTCTTATTCCTTTAGATATTCGACTGTCAAATGCAAGAACAAGCCCATATCCGAATAAAACGGCAAACATCGCCCTTGCTCTATTATCAATAAAAAATTGGCCCAAAAAATTAACGATTTGGTCAAGGAAGGTAACAGCCTCTACTCTTTGCATAATCCCGGGTTCAGAGGTATACAAATAGAGGGGGGCATGGGCAAGTGCAATTAGCAGAAGCATCGTACCTCGTGCTAAATCCAGTGAAACAGCACGTTTTTTTGGACCAGCTGTTCTCATGCTCGATTGATTGGACATGCTGATTTTCTCCTTTGTCTTATATATATACGCCTTGCTTGATTCTTTATTTTGCAGGTCGATTAAACAATAAGCTTCCCAATCATATTAATAAGCCCTATAGGGATAGGTGAGTTTACTTTAAGCATTCTTTCTTCTATGGCTAAAATCAGTGAAGCAAGCTATTCCGGTTTAAAGGGCTGAGTAAATTCAGCCATTTGCTGGCCTTCCATTTAATCCATAATAAGAGCTTCCTCTGTCCCTTTGTCTGCCATCCGGTAATAAGGAACCTGTTCATTTCGAGCATTAAAGGCAATTTCAATTAAGGCAATTAAATAGTAGGTCGTATTTAAATTTATGTCAATTGCATAAGATAGTTGGCAAAGTGCAGTTAAATAATAAGGGAGAAGCTGGCACTCCATATAGCCAATATATTATTGTCCCATAACCATTGCTTATTCCCCTTTTCCGGATTATAGTGTATACGAAGGATAAGTCATTACAAAACCTATATATATCTGAAAGGTTTATATAAAGGAGAAGAGTATATGTTAGCAGCAACGAACAGCTTCAGAATTGAAAAAGACTTCCTGGGTTCTAAGGAAGTTCCGGTTGATGCCTATTACGGTGTTCAGACGCTTCGCGCGGTTGAGAACTTTCCGATTACAGGCTACCGGATCCACCCGGAGTTAATCAAGGCAATGGCAATGGTGAAAAAGGCTGCGGCCTTGGCGAATATGGAGGTTAAGCGCCTTTATTCAGGCATTGGAGACCCGATCGTACAGGCAGCTGATGAAATGATTGAAGGACTATGGCATGATCAGGTTATTGTTGACCCGATCCAGGGTGGTGCCGGGACGTCCATTAATATGAATATTAATGAAATCCTTGCAAACCGTGCGATTGAAATTATGGGCTATGAAAAGGGAGATTATTCTCATTGCAGCCCAAATACCCATGTCAATATGTCCCAATCGACGAATGATGCCTTCCCGACTGCAATGCATATCTCTGTATTAAATCTGCTGGATCAGTTAATCCCGACCATGGAACATATGCATTCCGTTTTCCTTGAAAAATCAAAGGAATTCAACCATGTAATTAAAATGGGACGGACTCATCTGCAGGATGCGGTTCCAATCAGGCTTGGCCAGGAATTTGAAGCTTACAGCCGTGTCATTGCGCGTGACATTAAGCGCATTCAGCAATCCAAACAGCACTTATATGAGTTGAACATGGGAGCAACAGCTGTTGGAACAGGGCTAAATGCCATCCCTAAATACATTGACTTGGTAGTGAAGCACATTGCCGACATCAGCGGTCTGCCATTTACAGGGGCTGATCATCTTGTAGATGCCACGCAGAATACGGATTCTTACACGGAAGTTTCCGGAGCCTTGAAAATCTGCATGATCAATATGTCCAAAATCGCGAATGATTTGCGTCTAATGGCGTCTGGCCCAAGAGCCGGCCTTGGGGAAATATCGCTTCCAGCAAGACAGCCGGGTTCTTCCATTATGCCGGGGAAAGTAAACCCTGTTCTTCCTGAGCTGATTAACCAGGTGGCATTCCAGGTCATCGGAAACGACCATACTATCTCTCTTGCTTCAGAAGCAGGACAGCTTGAACTGAATGTCATGGAGCCAGTCCTGATCTTTAACCTTCTGCAATCGATCAGCATTATGAACAATGCTTTCAGTACGTTTACTGAGCATTGTGTAAAAGGAATCGAAGCCAATGAAGAGAGATTAAGGGAATACGTTGAGAAAAGTGTGGGCATCATCACAGCGGTAAACCCTCACCTTGGCTATGAAGTCGTATCAAGAATCGCGAGGGAAGCCATTTTAACAGGCTCTCCAATCAGGGAACTATGCCTGAAATATGATGTGCTGACAGAAGAAGAACTGGATTTAATTCTCGATCCATATGAGATGACAGATCCTGGCATCGCAGGCGCTGCGCTGCTGGAAAGAGACTAAACTAAAAACGCTTGCCCCCTATGCTAAGCAGCTGGCGGGGGCAAGCGTTTTTTCTTCTCTATTAATTTAGCTCAGGCGCCGCTTTATTCATTCCAATTTGTGTGGAAGGTTCCTTCTAAATCAGTCCGTTCATACGTATGGGCACCGAAGTAATCACGCTGTGCCTGCAGCATGCTCGCATTGGAGTTTCCTGTCCGATAGCTATCGTAATAGGAAAGAGATGAGCTCAAGCACGGTAAAGCGATGCCGGATTGAATGCCTTCGCAGACAATTTTACGCAGTCCGTTCTGATAGTCCCTGATTCTTTCTGCAAAGTAAGGGGAGACTAACAAATTGGCCAGGCTCGGCTGCTCTTGGTAGGCCTCGCTTATGACATTTAAGAATTCCGCACGAATGATGCAGCCGTCGCGGAAAATCAGGGCAATATCCTTCAGAGGCAGATTCCAGCCATACAGTTCGGATGACATTTTATATTGCGTAAATCCTTGCGCATAGGCGCATACTTTTCCCATATATAAAGCTTGTCTGATGTATTCAATCCACTCTTCTTTTTCGAGGGCTGTCTGATTCTTCTCTGGACCTGTTAAGAGTGTTTCTGCTGTCATACGCTCTTCTTTTAAAGCAGAGATATAACGGGCAAATAAGGATTCTGTGATGATCGAGGTTGGAATTCCATTATCGATGGCTTGCAGGCTGGTCCATTTTCCGGTTCCTTTTTGCCCTGCTTTATCGAGAATGACATCGATTTGCGGCAGCCCTGTACGCTCATCCTTTTTCCTTAGAATATCTGCCGTGATTTCGATTAAATAGCTCTTCAGCTCGCCTTGATTCCATGTTTCAAAAATATCAGCGATTTCCTCAACTGATAATCCTAATTTATCTCTTAAAAAGGTATAGGCTTCGGCAATTAGCTGCATATCCGCATACTCAATTCCATTATGTACCATTTTAACGAAATGGCCTGCCCCTTTTGGTCCAATATAGACACAGCAAGGAACACCATCAACCTGTGCAGCTATCTTCGTAAGAATAGGAGCGGCTTTATCATAGACCTCTTTGTCTCCGCCAGGCATGATGGAAGGTCCTGTTAAGGCACCGACTTCACCGCCTGAGATTCCAATTCCTAAATAACCAATTCCTTTTGATTTCAGTTCATCATATCTTCTTCCTGTATCTTCATAATGTGAGTTTCCGCCATCCATGATGACATCACCTTCTTCAAGGAAGGGGATCAAGCTGGAGATAACAGAATCAATAGCTTTCCCTGCGGTAACCATTAAAAAGATTTTTCTTGGTGTTTCCAGGGAATTTACAAAATCCCCGATTTCGTAATAAGGGTTAATGGTTTGCCCATCCAGTTTTTGTACAAGTTTATCGGTTAAGTCCCTTGTGTAATTATATACTGCCACTTGCTCTCCGTTATTGGCCATGTTTAAAGCGATATTGCTGCCCATTACTCCTAAACCAATAACACCAATTGTATTTAACATAGTTCTTGCTCCCTTTTTCAGATTAATAGGCAATGGAACCCTCTCAGGAAGTAGGGTTCCATTGCCTTATATAGTTTATACAAATAAGCTTAGCAATAAAATAAATCCTAATCCAGCTACAGATATAATGGTTTCAAGCAAGGTCCATGTTGCAAACGTTTCCTTCATGCTTAATCCAAAGTATTCTTTGAACATCCAGAAGCCGGCATCGTTAACATGTGAAGCAACTAAGCTTCCTGCACCTGTTGCAAGTACCACTAATGCAAGATTAACATCTGATTGGCCCAGCATCGGAATGACTAAGCCAGCTGTTGTTAAGGCAGCCACTGTGGCAGACCCTAAGGAAATCCGCAGGATGGCAGCGATAATCCATGCAAGCAAAATCGGTGATAAGTTCGTTCCTTTGAATAGCTCTGCTACATAGTCACCAACACCGCCATCGATTAATACTTGTTTGAAGGCACCGCCTCCGCCAATAATCAAGAGCATCATTCCGATATGGGTGATAGCTGTTGTACAGGATTCCATCACATTTTTGATTGGAATCTTCCTTGCCAGTCCCATTGTATAGATGGCAACCAATAAGGAGATCAGCATCGAAGTGCCGGCGTCACCAATAAAACGGATTGCGGCCAGAATACTATTATCTTCAAATCCCAATGTTTTTTGAAGCAATGTAATAATCGTTGCGATCGACATTAAAATAACAGGAAGTAAAGCCGTAAATACACTGATTCCAAAACCAGGAGTGTCTTCAAGCTTAAATGTTTTCTGCTCGCCTAAAGAGGCGATGCTCCCGCTTTTTGTAAATGATTCAGGGACTAGCCTTTTTGCAATTTTTGTAAATACCGGTCCAGCTAAAATCACGGTAGGAAGAGCGATGATAAATCCATAAAGCAGTACTTCACCAATGTTTGCGCCAAATTCACCCGCAATGACAGTTGGCCCCGGGTGAGGAGGCAGGAATCCGTGTGTGACAGATAGAGCTGCTGTCATTGGAATACCAAGATACAAAATGGATATCTTCAATTCTCTTGAAATGGCAAATACGATTGGAATTAATAATACAAGTCCTACTTCAAAGAATAATGCTACACCAATAATAAATGATGCTGCCACTACGGCCCATTGAATATTCTTTTCACCGAATTTGTTCACAAGGGTCATAGCTATTCGCTGTGCGCCTCCAGAGTCGGCGATTAGTTTGCCTAACATGGCGCCAAGTCCAAATATAAGCGCCAAGTGACCCAGCGTTCCCCCTAATCCTGCTTCAATGGTCTTTACAATTTGATCCAGCGGCATTCCGAGTGCTAAAGCAACACCAAATGAAACAATGATTAATGAAATAAAGGTATTTAATTTTAAGCCCATTATTAGTATTAATAAGGCAATGATTCCAATTCCAACTATTACTAATGGCATTGTAAACTCCTCCTGTTAGTTATGCTGTACTAATCTTCGCTGATAATTTGCAATCGCTGAGTAATCATCCTCTAACGTTCTTGATAAATGAATGAAAATCGGCAGCAATTGTCGATATTCTTTTACTGCCGTTTCTTGCGGTGTATGTTTATAGGTATCGCCCACCATTTCAGAAACGGCTTCAAAGGAGTCGATTTTTCCTGTGGCATATAATCCTAAAATACAGGCACCAAGACATGAACTTTCATAGCTTTCAGGTATGACAACTTCCGATTCAAAAATATCGGACATCATCTGTCGCCAGATCTCAGATCTTGCGAATCCTCCTGTTGCTTGAATACGGGTTACCGGGCCGTCCATGCATTCAACTAATGCCAAGTACACGGTGTATAGATTATAAATGACGCCTTCCAGCGCTGCCCGAATCATATGTTCCTTCTTATGTGACATGGTTAATCCGAAGAAGGATCCGCGTACGTCCGGGTTCCATAAAGGAGCACGTTCACCTGCCAGGTAAGGATGGAATAGCAAGCCGTCTGCACCTGGTCTTACACGTTCTGCAATTTTTGTTAATACTTCGTACGGATCAATGCCTAATCTTTTGGCAGTTTCTATCTCTGAAGAGGCAAATTCATCCCTGATCCAGCGAAGAACCATCCCTCCATTGTTTACCGGTCCGCCAATCACCCAATGATTTTCCGTTAAGGCATAACAGAAGATTCTACCTTTTTCATCTGTCTGCGGCTTGTCAATAATGGTCCGTATGGCACCGCTTGTCCCAATGGTGATGGCAATCTCACCTTTTCTAATCGCATTAACACCCAGATTCGAAAGCACTCCATCACTTGCGCCAATCACAAAAGGTGTTTGAGGATCGATGCCCATTTGTTTGGCTAATTTAGGATTGCAGTTCTTGAACATCTTCGTAGTGGGTACAAGTTTGGATAATTGTGCGGGAGTGACTCCTGCAATCGCTAGTGCCTCCTCATCCCAATCCAATGTTTTAAGATTCATCATTCCCATGCATGAAGCCAGTGAATAATCGACAACATATTCATCAAAGAGCTTCTTAAAGATATATTCTTTAATGCCAATATACTTTTTTGTTTTGCTGGCGATCTCAGGGCGTTCATTCACAATCCAGGCGATTTTGCTTAACGGTGACATAGGATGAATAGGCGTTCCAGTCCGTTTATATACCTCATGCCCATTCAATTCATCCTTAATTTTGCGTGCCCATGCTTCGCTGCGATTATCTGCCCAGGTGATGACTGGCGTAAGCGGCAGGTGATCTTCATCCATTGCGATAACACTATGCATCGCACTGCTAAAAGAGATAAAGGACAGGTTTTTATCCGAATGGTTTTCCATAATATTCGCTATGGACTGCAGTACAGCTGAAAAAATCTCTTCCGGGTTTTGTTCAGCTGTCGAAATATCCGGTGTGTACAGCGGATATCCGATATTCTCATGCTGAATAACTTTACCTTGTTCACTGAATAACACGGCTTTTGTACTGGTGGTTCCAATATCAATCCCTAACATATAGCTAGTCATCTTGTTGTTTAACCCCTTTAGATAGCATTTGTTGTGATCTCCATAAGTCGTCCACTTTCCCTTGAACATCATCAAAATTTTCGTGTAAAGACTTAATCATGAGGTCTCTGTCTTTTGTTTTGATTGCATCAATATATAGTTCATGGTTTTTCAATATCCGAGTAAGGTCTTCGTAATTTTCCTTGAATCGCACGCGCATGGACAAAAGAATGAAGCTTTCCATTACGGGCTTTAAATTATTCCAGATCAATGAGACGTATGAATGGCCAATAGATCGAATGATGATTTCGTGGAACAGGATGTCCTGATAAGAAAATTCATCAGCATCCTGATACTTAACAGCTACCTTCATCATTTCCAATACTTTGCTTAGTTCCATTGCTAATTCATTTGTATCCATACTTATGAGACGTTCAAATACGAACGTTTCGATCATTAGACGAACATCATAAATTTCTTCTATTTCTTTTTCTGTTAAGCCGGCAACAACAGCACCCGTTCTTTCTAATCGGATGATATTTTCAGATGCCAGTGTTCTTAATGCTTCACGAACTGGTGAACGGCTTACCGCAAAATCTCCAGCCAGTTTATTTTCTGAAAGCGTGGTACCGCTTTCAAATAAGCCTGCAATAATGCGCATTCTAAGCTCATAGGCTACGCGGTCACCAGCGGAAGCTTTAGATAGCCATTTTTGAGGATATAAGAATTCATTAGAATCGTTCATAACATCACCTTTATGAAATGACATTTGAGTATACGTGTATACTTGTATACAAGTATTATAAATGAAATTGGTGAAAATGCAAACGCTTTATTTGGCTCGTGTCGAATTTTGTCATTGCAGATACGCATCTCTGCTGGAAAGCGGTCAAATTGAGTCCGTAGTAGGCGCACCTACGGACAGTAGGAGCAGGAATCGGAGAGGTTGAGTCCGGAAGTAGATGCATCTTCAGACAGAAAGAGAGGAAATTGGAGGAAGAGAGTCCGAAGTAGGCGGTTATTCGGACAGTAGGAGTAGAAATAGGAGAGGTTGAGTCCGAAGTTGACGGTTATTCGGACAGTAGAAGCAGGAATCGGAGAGGTTGAGTCCGAAGTAGGTGCACCTTCAGACCGAAAGAGAGGAAATTGAAGGAAGTGAGTCCGAAGTTGGCACTTATTCGGACAGTTGGAGTAGAAATCAGAGAGGTTGAGTCCGAAGTTTATGCAGCTTCAGACAGAAAGAGAGGAAATTGGAGGAAGCGAGTCCGAAGTTGGCACTTATTCGGACAGTGGGGGTAGGAATCGGAGAGGTTGAGTCCGAAGTAGGTGCTGACTTTAGACAGAATAAGGGGAAAACCGGCGGACCCCAGTCCCCCCTGGACAGGAGACCCGTTGAGCACCTGTCCGACCCCGTCTCCCCAGATGGTCTTCAAATGCTTTAATCAATAAAGTTTATACATAATAAGTATTACTTGTACTGCCGAGTGCCGTATAGTTTTTCTTTAGTACCCTGCAGATTGTTCGTTTGCTTAGATCTAAATTGCACCATTCATAAATGTTTTGTGTGGTAAGCTTTCGTTCAGGAAAGAGGAGCTGGAACTCCTTTATATTCCGCAGAATCGCTTGTTCAATCTTTTCATTCCCTCCGCACTTTTTGCATACGAGGTCCTTGCTTTTAATTGTTAGCGGTAAAGATTTACAGGTTTTGCAATGTATCCCTTTTTTTAGCTGTTCAAAGTGATATTTTGGCCATACAGTAAATGGGTTTTTAGGCTGATGTAATGACATTAAATGTTGGGCTAGCTTCGTATGTCCATCATTTAAATTGGACGGAGTTTTATTCAGATCTTTTATAAAGCGGTTGACTTGGGTTGGAAGAACAATAGGTTGGTCCATCGGGGCTTGATATAAGGTGAATTCAGGGTTAATGAAAACGACGGAGGCTTTAACGGGGTAATTTTGCTTGAGAGTTTGGAGCAGCTGGCGGAGCAGGGCCGCACTTCTTTTTAATTGGTAAACGGGATTTTTATATTCCCTGCCGGCAGTCACGGTATAAAGCTTGTCAGATTCCAAGTACCAGTCTCCCTGGTAATTCTTTATTTCTAATAGATGGATCATACTCTCTGAAATAATCAGGGTATCAATTTGAAAATAGGAGTTGTTTACCTCCAATAGCAAATCATTGATAATCAATCTCTCTTCCTGGAGAATTTCTGCGAGATGGTCAAATTTCACCTCTCCTTCATAGCCTTTTTCAAGGTTTGAATACTGCAGCTTTTCCTTTTCAGTTAACTCCATTCGGGTGTTTAAATATCTTATAGACATTAATTCAACCGGCTCGGATCTTCTTTTAACTAACATCATTCACTTCCTTTCTTTGGCCTCTAGATTTATTTTATTAGAAATTTCTAAAATATCAAATAAATACTCGAACCTTCTAAAAAACAATCTGGGTTTAAATCCTCTGCTTATTTATATTTACCAATTTTTAAGAAGTATTTAATACATTAAAGATTATTGAATGGAATACAATTCCTATGTTGCTATTGTTGTGAATATGAATCCATGTGCGTAAAAGGGAATTTTGTGAAGAACTTGAATAATCTTAATAAACAGGAGGAACTAATTTGGAAAATACAGACCAGGCATCCTCACCGTTGATAAAAATGCGCAGAATATTTGGTTATGGGGCTGCCATAGCGGTGACCCCTTATCTGCTGATTAAAATTGCCTGGACGTTGGGCCTCTTTCTTCCCACAGAGCAAATGGGCGATGTCAGCTGGCGGGGGATTAACGCAGTTACTGCGGTTGTCGCTGCGGTTGGTATCCTGCTGGCGATGGCGTTCTGCAGGCCGTGGGGTGAACGGCTGCCTGCGTGGCTGGTGGCTCTGCCCATTTGGCTGGGTACCGGTCTTCTCGTTCCCATGCTGCTGCTGGCACCTGTCCTTGGCCCAGCCGCCATGGTCCTGGATCAGGAAGCAGGTGCCGCTGACTTCTGGGTTTACGAGCAGATCTTCGTTATGGTCTCGCTGGTCGGGGCCGGTATTTGCCTGCCTTTGGCTTTAGCAGGATATGCCAAGGCGCGGTGGCCAGAGGCGCTGGGTGGTCCAATCGACTGCGGGGAGGTGCCGGGGCACACCAGGCAGCTGCAAGTCACGTTTGGCAGACTCGTTGCAGCGGGATGCATTCTCCTCGGCACTATAAAGGTGTTCTGGGCTGCAGGAGGCACCCTTGGCATAGATCCAAGCATGCTGGATTCCCGTGATTTGTGGTGGCGCCTCTTGACGCTGAGTACAGGCGGCTGGGCATTAGTGGGTGCGTGGGGCCTATTAGTGCTGATCACCCGCCGCGGGTCGAGGAGGTTTCTGCCGCCAATGGCAGCGGCATGGATCTCGTCGGGCATGCTGTTTTCTTATAACCTCTTTTCCATCATTCGCCCAGATTTTCAGTCCAGCCCAGAGTACCCTCTGGCACGGGTGCTGAGCACCGAGGCCGGTATTGTATTGGGCGTTATGATGGGGATGATTCTTCTCCTGGTTGGTGCACGACCGGCGGCGAGCACTGATGAGGCAGGAGTAATAGGGGATATACTCGTCCTGCCTCACCAAGCTATTTCCTTTTCCCTTCATTTGTGTAAAATGATAATAGACTATTTTGGCCCGGGAGGATTTAGATGATTACCATAAAGGAAATTGCAGAAAGGGCGAATGTTTCTCGGACGACTGTTTCGAGGGTATTAAATGATTCCGGTTATGTGAGTGAGGATGCAAGGAAAAGGGTCCTGCACGTAATTGAGGAGACCGGTTATGTCCCAAGTGCCCATGCGAAGTCACTCCGCACGAAAAAAACAAAGGTTATTGGGGTTATTCTGCCGAAAATCAGCACCGAAACGTCCAGCCGTCTGGTTAATGGCATTGACGACGTATTGGCCAGGGAAGGCTATCAGATTCTCCTTGCTAATACAAATCTTCATGCTGAAAAAGAGATAGAATATATACGGCTCCTCAAAAGCAGGAATGTGGACGGCATGATTCTGTCGGCTACAAATGTGCAGCCTGAATTGATTCAGGAGATCCGTCAGCTGAAAATCCCTTTTATTATGGTGGGTCAGCATGCGGAAGAATTGACGAATGTGATTTTTGATGAATATCAGGCTGCGAGGGACATGGTTGGCCTCCTAATCAAGAAGGGATATAAAAAAATTGCTTTTATTGGTGTGGATGAAGCTGACCGTGCGGTGGGTTACCTCCGGAAAAAAGGATACCTGGATGCAATGAAGGAGCATGAGGTTCCGGTTGAAGAAAGCTGGCTGCAAAAGGGGATTTTCGATATAGACTCAGGCGCTGAGTGCATGAAGAGTATCATGGAATCTGCCGAAAATAAACCTCAAGCTGTTCTTGCTGTGACAGATCGTCTGGCAATTGGCGCTTTGCAGTATCTCAGGCAAAATGGATTCTCCGTTCCTGGTGATGTAGCGATTGCCGGAATGGGTGGGTCGGAGCTTTCTAAATATATCACACCAGGCTTAACAACCATCGATTTTTCCTTTGAAGATGCAGGCCGGGAGGCAGCCTTATTAATCCTTCAAAAGGTTAAGGGGGAGTACGGGCAGGAAATAACCAGAAAAATTAGATATAGACTTGTAGAAAGAGAAAGTATATAATAGATGTGTAATCGGTTTCATAAGGAAGATAATCGATTACACTTTTATTTTTGCTTTTATGGAATCGATTCCATACAGAACGTCCAACTTAAATGGTTATTTTTTTATCCGATGTGGAATCGATTCCACAAACATATGAAAATAGGGGTGAAGAGGATGTCTGAGTATCGTAAAATTTCGGAAGAACTAATTGACGCTGTCGGGGGCAGTGAGAATGTTCACTCAGTAGCGCACTGTGCGACCAGGCTGCGGATCATAGTGAATGATAAGGAAAAAATTGATCAGGAAAAGGTGGAAAGCATCAATAAAGTAAAAGGGGCTTTCTTCAATTCAGGTCAATATCAGATTATTTTTGGCACGGGAACAGTTAATAAAGTCTATGAAGAAGTATCCGGCCTGGACATTGAATCTATGTCAGCATCAGAGCAGAAAAAAGAAGCGGTTAAAAGCGGTTCTGCTTTCCAGAGGGCGATCCGGAAATTCGGGGACGTATTTGTGCCGATCATTCCAGTCCTTGTCGCGACAGGACTCTTTATGGGATTGCGCGGACTGGTGATGCAGGAGGAAATTCTCGCTTTATTCGGCATGACGGCATCGAATGTGTCGGAAAATTTCATTTTATTTACGCAGGTACTGACGGATACGGCATTTATCTTCCTGCCGGCTCTTGTTGCCTGGTCAACCTTTAGAGTGTTTGGCGGGACTCCAATCATTGGTTTAATCCTAGGGTTGATGCTTGTGAGTCCTTCCCTGCCAAATGCGTGGGATGTGGCAGGCGGTAATGTTGAGCCGATTTACTTTTTTGGATTCATTCCGGTTGTTGGCTACCAGGCTTCTGTCCTTCCAGCCTTTATTGCCGGGATTATCGGGGCAAAATTGGAGAGGCTCATTCGAAAACGGGTGCCGGATGCATTGGATCTGATTATTACCCCGTTCTTAACCCTTCTGATCATGATTGGATTATCGCTTCTGGTCATTGGGCCGTTGTTTCATATGGTGGAGCAAGGCATCCTGGATGTTACTACGACTGTGCTCTCATGGCCGTTCGGGATCAGCGGCATACTTATCGGTGGTCTTAATCAGCTTATCGTTATCACTGGTGTTCATCATATTTTCAATATGCTGGAGATTCAGCTATTGGCTCAGTATAAAAGCAACCCTTACAACGCAATTGTTACATGTGCCGTTGCAGCCCAGGGGGGTGCAACTTTAGCAGTCGCTTTAAAAACACAATCAGCCAAATTAAAGGCTTTGGCTTTCCCGTCTGCTTTATCCGCATTTTTGGGAATAACCGAGCCGGCGTTGTTCGGTGTCAATCTGCGGTACGGCAAGCCGTTTGTCATGGGACTGATTGGCGGAGCTGCCGGCGGGTTCGCTGCCTCTCTGCTTCAGCTGAAAGCGACAGGAATGGCAGTTACCGTTATTCCAGGCACCCTTCTTTACTTAAATGGCCAGGTTCTGCAGTACATCCTAGTCAATGTGATTGCCATTGCAGTGGCCTTTGCCCTGACTTGGATGTTTGGCTACTCGGATAAGGCAAGGAAAGAAGTGGAACAGGGACAGTAACAGAAATTTCAACAGCAAGGATGTTCTAATATGACTGAAATCGATTTTTTCAAGAAGGCCAGCGAAGAAGCAGAGAGAAATAGGCATTTGGTTCAGCAGGATCCTTACCGGTTGAAGTATCATCTTATGCCGCCTGTCGGCTTGCTGAATGATCCCAATGGCTTAATCCAATTCAATGGTGTTTATCATGTCTTTTATCAATGGAATCCGTTTGATACTGCACATGGTGCCAAGTATTGGGGGCATTACACTTCCAGGGATCTCGTCCATTGGAAGGAAGAGCCAGTCGCGCTGGCTCCGGATCAGTGGTATGACCGGAATGGCTGCTATTCCGGAAGTGCGATAGAGTATGAGGGAAAGCTTTATCTCTTTTATACAGGAAATGTGAAGACGGAGGATGGCAGGCGTGAGACTTATCAATGTCTTGCCGTATCAGAAGATGGCATCCATTTTGCCAAAAAAGGTCCTGTCCTGGAGCTGCCGGAAAGGTATACCGCTCATTTCCGCGATCCGAAGGTCTGGGAAAAGGATGGGCATTTCTATATGGTAGTTGGAGCTCAGACGTCCAATCAGGAGGGTGCGGCTGTCCTGTTTGCTTCGAAGGATTTATACCATTGGGAGGAACAAGGCAAGATTGCCGGCGCATCGATGAATGGTCTAGAAGACTTCGGCTATATGTGGGAATGTCCCGATCTATTTGAATTAGATGGACAGGAGATTTTGCTTGTTTCACCGCAGGGGCTTGAGCCGAGCGGGTTTGAATACCATAACCTTTTTCAATCAGGGTATTTTGCCGGAAAGCTTGATTACGAAAAAGCGATATTTAAACATGGTTCCTTTGTTGAGCTGGATCGCGGCTTTGATTTTTATGCACCGCAAACGTTTAAAGACGATTCCGGGAGGCGGATTCTTTATGGATGGATGGGCATGACAGATGAAGACGAATCCAGCCAGCCAACTGTTCCTTATCGCTGGATCCACGCATTGACCATGCCAAGAGTGCTTGAAATGATAAACGGGAGGCTCTTCCAGAAGCCTGTAAAGGAATTAAAAAAGCTTCGCAAAGATAAGATGGAGCTCCAAAATATAGAGATTAATGGAGAAAGCCTGCAACTGGACGGATTAAGTGGGAAAACGGCCGAACTGATGCTGGAATCCTTGAAGAATGTAAGGGGAATGTTCAAAATTGATTTCCGGAATGAGGCTTCTCTTACTTATAATCCGGATCAAAAGGAAATCCAGCTGCAAAGAAGAAATGTAAAAACAGGAATGCAGGAGTCAAGAACCTGCAAAATTTCAAGTCTATCCGAACTGCATGTGTTTATGGACCAGTCTTCACTGGAAATTTTCATTAATGGCGGAGAGGAAGTCTTCACAGCACGATATTTTCCTGATCCGGAGGATGAAACGATTTTCTTTAGCGGGGATGCAGGCTTTTCGGTATCCATGTGGAATCTTGAGAATAAATAACTTTTTTAAATGAGGTGTACTATGAAAGGGGTTCTATGTTTGGGGGAAGCTCTGATTGATTTTATTCCCCTGGATTCTGATAATTCTACCTATCAAAAGGCTCCGGGCGGGGCACCGGCTAATGTTTCGGTAGGAGTGTCGAAGCTTGGAGGGAAGGCCGCCTTCATTGGAAAAGTCGGAGACGATGTGCTCGGTCGCTTTCTCAAGGATACCTTGAAGGGGTACGGGGTCCATACACAATATATGAAACTGACGGATGAAGCGCGGACAGGTATTACGTTTGTGACGTTAGAGCCTTCTGGTGAGCGGGATTTTAGTTTCTATATTAACCCAAGTGCAGACAGTTTCCTGAATAAAGATGAGATTGACTGGTCCATTTTTGAAAAATATAAGATTTTTCACTTTGGCTCAATCTCACTGATTCATGAGCCATCGAGGACTGCAGCCCTTCAAGCAGTGAAGAGGGCCAGGGAAAAGAATATGCTTATTTCCTATGACCCAAATCTCCGCTTAGGATTGTGGGGTTCCGAGGAAAGGGCAAAAGCAGAAATTATGGCGACTCTCCCCTATGCCGATATTCTAAAAATTTCGGAAGAAGAACTCACCTTTTTAACTGGATGCAATGATATGGAAGAAGGAATATCCCGGCTTCCTGAGAATCAGCTGACAATCGTTACGCTGGGCAGTGACGGCTGCATCTTCCGTTATAAAGATGAGATTGGAAAAGTTCCTGCATTGCCATACAAGGTGGTGGATACCACCGGTGCCGGAGATGCATTCGTTTCCGGTCTCCTTTATTGCATAAATGAATCTCCTAAAGCTTTAGAGGAGCATTCGCATGACGAGATGGCCTTCATGATTCGCTTCGCAAATGTGTCAGGAGGCCTGGCCGTCACAAGGAAAGGTGCTATGACCGGTCTTCCCTGCCTGGATGAAGTGCAGGACATCTTAAAAAAGACATAAATTTACCAAACAGCAGACAAACCTTCCAATACTGGAACCGTTTTGTCTGCTGTTTTGCTTCCGAAAACCCCCGCGCCGCTTTCTAATTTGTCTAAAATAGTATATAATTATCAGATAATACTAGCTATCTTACCCGATCAATCATTATAATAGAATAGAATGTGTATTTTGTGTGACGGAAAAGGTGTGTCCTTGGGTGATGCCTTTCGAGTGGTGACACCTGAGCAGAGCGCCTGCAGTTTTTGGCAAATATCTGGGATAAGGAAGGTTTAAAATGAGCAGCGTACAGAACAAAACAGACGTTATCTTAATTGGTGCCGGAATCATGAGCGCGACTTTGGGGTCTTTACTGAAAGAGTTAGCACCTGAGTGGGAGATCAAAGTGTTTGAGAAGCTCGCTAGCGCAGGAGAAGAAAGCTCTAACGAATGGAATAATGCAGGGACGGGACATGCTGCATTGTGCGAGCTTAACTATACATCTGAAAAATCTGATGGATCAATAGATATCACTAAAGCGATTAATGTAAATGAACAATTTCAGCTATCCAGACAGTTTTGGGCTTATCTTGTAGAAAACAACCTGATTCGCAATCCGCAGGACTTTATTATGCCAATCCCTCATATGAGCTTTGTTCAGGGGGAAAAAAATGTATCGTTTTTGAAAAAACGATTGGAAGCGCTGTCAGCTAATCCGCTGTTTCAGGGCATGGAATTTTCCGATGACCCTGAAAAGCTGAAGGAATGGATTCCGGTGATGATGGATGGCCGCACTTCGGACGAACCAATCGCAGCTACCAAAATCGACTCTGGAACGGATGTCAACTTCGGTGCGTTAACACGCATGCTGTTTGACCATTTAAAGAGTAAAAATGTCAATGTCCATTATCAGCATAGCGTAGAGGATTTGAAGCGTGCTGATGATGGATCATGGAATGTAAAAGTGCGAAATATGGAAAGCGGCACAACCGAAAACCATCAGGCGAAGTTCGTATTTATCGGCGGAGGCGGCGGAAGTCTGCATCTGCTTCAGAAGACGGGCATCCCTGAATCCAAGCATATAGGCGGATTCCCGGTAAGCGGACTGTTCCTCGTCTGCAACAAACCGGAAATTGTCGAGAAGCATCATGCAAAAGTGTACGGAAAAGCCAAAGTAGGTGCACCTCCAATGTCCGTGCCGCATCTGGATACAAGGTTTATTGATAACAAGAAATCCCTGCTGTTCGGGCCATTTGCCGGCTTCTCGCCAAAGTTCTTAAAGACAGGCTCCAATATGGACCTGATCAAGTCTGTTAAACCGAATAATGTCATCACCATGCTGGCAGCTGGTGCAAAAGAAATGGGGCTGACAAAATATCTGATTCAGCAGGTCATGCTATCCCATGAACAGCGCGTCGAAGAATTGCGCGAGTTTATCCCTAATGCACAGAGTGAAGACTGGAGTGTCGTGGTCGCAGGCCAGCGTGTGCAGGTTATCAAGGATACGCCTGCCGGAAAAGGAACCCTGCAATTCGGCACCGAGGTAGTCAGTGCCTCAGATGGCTCGGTTGCTGCCTTGCTCGGAGCTTCCCCGGGTGCTTCAACTGCCGTTAACGTCATGCTTGAAGTATTGCAAAAATGCTTCCCGCAGTATATGGAAGAGTGGCATTTTAAAATCAAGAAAATGATTCCGTCCTACGGCATGTCACTATCCGAGAACCCTGAGCTGTTCCGTGAGATTCATGAATCAACGGCACAAGTGCTGGGACTGAGCGAAGCAGAAAATCAAAAAGAGCTGGCCTATAACTGATCTTAACCAGATAGAACCTTTGACCCTAAATGCGGGTTGAAGGTTCTTTTTTATATGGTGAAAAACCAGTTTTAAAGCCTCTGCAACCTATGCGTGCGGCCCCGGCAACCATTCCTGTCTTTACTTTTGGCCAAAAAATTCACCATAATGGGAGTATCGATTTGCAGAAAGGTGATTGTGAATATGATTTTTGCCGAGAAGCTTAAAAAGGAGAGGAAAGAGAAAGGATGGTCACAGGAGGAACTGGCTGAAAAGCTGTTTGTGAGCCGCCAGTCTGTTTCCAAATGGGAAAATGGGCAGAACTATCCCAGTATTGAAATTATTATTAAACTGAGTGATCTGTTTGGGGTTACGATTGATGAATTATTAAGGAGTGATGAGGATTTGACGGAGAAAGTGATAAAGGACAGCAGGCAATTAGCGTATCCAAGATTGAAAGTATTTTTTGATTGTTTATTTCTGATAGGATCCGCTATGCTAATCATTAAACTAAGCATTCTAGGCCTTAATCATTTTACTGAATTAGAGATCCCTATTCGCGGATCATTTTTCTGGAATTTCGGTCCATTATTCTTAATGCTGGGCGGTGCAATTTTCTCTGACACATTAAAAAAGAAATACAAAAATGAGTAACGCAACCCTGCATTCTTGTGCATGGATTGTCGGGCCGCACCCTGCAGCTCCTGCTATTCTGTAGATAAGAGGAGGTCATCGAAATGGATTTGCTGCAAAATATGAATCGGGCGATGAGGTATATTGAAGAACATTTAACGGATGAAATCGACTTCAAAGAACTAGCAAAGATTGCGTTTTGCTCAGAATACCATTTTAAGCGAATGTTCTCCTTTCTTGCAGGTGTAACGCTTTCGGAGTATATCCGCAGGAGACGGCTGACATTGGCGGCCTTCGATTTGAAGGATAAGAATGCCAGGGTCATTGATGTAGCATTCAAATATGGGTATAGCTCGCCTGATTCGTTTACGAGGGCATTCCAGCAGCTTCATGGCATCACTCCTTCAGAAGCCAGGAGCAATGGCCACGCTCTCAAGGCTTATCCGCCGATGACCTTCCATTTATCTATTAAGGGAGGAAATGAAATGAACTATCGTATAGAAGAAAAAGATGCCTTTCGGATTGTAGGCTTAAAAAAGCGGGTGCCGATTATTTTTAACGGTGTGAATCCGGAGATTGCAGCCATGTGGGAGAGCTTAGATGAAAAAATGATTCTTAGGCTCAAGAGTGTATCGGATACAGAGCCATTTGGCCTGATCAGTGCTTCAGCCAATTTTTCTGAAGGCAGAATGGAAGAAAAGGGTGAACTGGACCATTATATCGGAGCTGCCACTGCAAAGGAATGCCCGGAGGGGATGGCATCTCTTGAGGTTCCGGCCTGTTCATGGGCGGTATTTGAAGCAGTGGGTCCGTTTCCGGAAACGCTTCAGAATGTCTGGGGACGGATTTACTCAGAATGGTTCCCTTCATCATCTTATCAGCAAATAGATGGGCCGGAAATCCTCTGGAATGAAAGCAAAGATACCGCTTCGCCTACATTCCGCAGTGAAATCTGGATTCCGGTTATGAAAAAATAGGGCTCCTTACTATGGAGTCCCGCCCTTTTAAAATGAGTATTAAAATCCTGTCTAGCTTCAATGGGAAAGCATCCAGCAGTCTAAACACCGCACGATTCAGCTATTAGGAGGAGCGCCCAGCCCCATGAGGTGTCAGGGGGGCAGGCGCTTCCGCTTTTCTATTCTTTCAGCCTATCCGGCAATCCCTGGATTGAGGACACGACTACATCAAGCTTGGCTTCGATCCGGTTCAGCAGAAAAAGCGTGACCACAATCGGGAAGCCGAGTTCGCTGATCAATGTGACCATCTGTTCCATCATGCATGCTCCTTTCTTTTTTACAAGCTATAAAAAAGGCCGGGTTCCAAAGAATCCGGCCTCATTCCCTTACACTAATTCATAATCTGTTACATTGCGTTCTATTAATCTAGCGCCTTTGGCAGAAACAAGGTCACCGCCATTTCCGTCAAATGCGTTCACTGCAATGATCTGTTCCATCACTGCCTTCACAGCTGCCGGATCAATCGGCTCCTTTGGGCTGTCAACCGATAATTTGGTTTCCTTGCCCAGCTCCGTTTCAAACGTCATTTCAAGTGTCTTCGCCATTCCCTTTCACACCTCCCGAATTGGTTATTTTCAATAAGAATTAGCCTAAAATATCGAAGCTGTCATTTCTGTTCAGCTCAGTCAGCGGATAGCTTGATAATCCAGCGATTGCCTGTCCCACTGTGAAAAGCTGGTCCGCTGTAGCGGATTGCTTCACACTGTTGTAGGTTTTTGATTTGTAGACAGGCTTGCCCTGTCCGTTCAATCCTGTTTCAAAAACCAGGCGAAGCTTTGAATCAATGATGATTGCCTGTGCCATTCCTGCTCACCTCCCTTTCACCTTTATAATCGAAATGAAGGATGTAAAAAGACAGGGTGCGGAAAAAATTTTTTAACAAATCAGAAAGCCTAAAATTTTGATGCCGATAACTGTCTAGCTCCACAAGGAAAGCAACGACAGTCTAATCACCGCATGATTAAAAGCGTCAGCTTTTAGGAGGAGTGCCTACCCCTTGAGGAGGCCTGGCCCCCAGAATGAGGGTCATACAGACGTTGCCACAGGACGTGGCGTTCTTAGTCTGCGTTGGCGCATCTGCTTTTCTTATTAATCTAGCTGAAGTGTGGTCCTAAGTTTTGTGAGGGCGCCTTTTTTCCAGGCTTTTACCGCTGAAGCCGTTACTCCATGCTGTTCGGCGATCTGATTGACTGTCAAATCATAGAGGAAAGTCGATAGAACCCAGATGGTCTGATTTTTGGTGAGGCTGCTGCAGTATGAAAGCAGCTGCTCTTCTTCAAGTGGCTGATGTTTATAGGAAGATTCCGCTGAAGACCAGAATTCTTCACTCCGGGTGACAGTGCTGTTTTTCTGCATCCTGGTTTTTCTCAATTCATCAATCAGTTTCTGTTTAACGATGGTATAGGCGAATGTCAGAAACTTTCCCTGTGTATGATCAAATAGATACCACGCCTCCCAAAGCCGGATAAGGGCGATTTGAAAATACTCTTCCTGGTTTTTATAAATGCTCAAAGATCGAATAATCTGGTGAATCATCGGTTCATATTGTGCTGCCACTTGCTCAAAGCTCTCCATGCTGGATTCCCTTCAGGAAAGCGCGCTCTCTTGTATTCCCGGGCAGCTCAAACATAGCTTTTTCATCATTTTTTTGCGAATTGGGTAAAAGCCGTAAATTGCCAGTTAAGACCCCTTAACTCGGGAGTTAGGGGGTCTAAGTCCGGACTTAGGGGGTCTAACTTGAAAGTTACGGGCAGTAACGAAGTTTTTTTATTTTTTATAAAAAAATTCCGCGAAAAAATCCTCTTCACGCGCTGAAAAGCCCATTTCGAATAATTCTTCGTAGTACTGCTCTTCAAATTTTCTTGTTAAAATTCCATAGAAATACGCGATAGGACGGGCGATTGTACAGGTTTTCATTTTCCGTATCAGCTGTTTAAAAGCATGGATAGCTGTGTCCAGCACCACGTTCAAATTTTGTTCACAATTGTGCTTGTAAGCGGCTATGGCTGTCATTCTCCAGAACTCTTCAATCTGCATTGCTTCCGGAATAAAGTAACGTGCAAGTTCTACAAATGCTTTTGGAACACGATCACTGGTAAAGGTGTAATCAAGTCCGGTTTTGGAACGATTAGTATTCTTTTGATTTTTATTAGTTTTAGAAAGATTGATAGTTTTATTAGGGTGGTCCATTTTTTTCTTTTTTGGTGGTTCACACTTGGGAAAACGATTAAATACATACAAATTGCTGGACTGGGATCCGTTTTTTCTTTCCGTTTCATGAACGGTAAAGAGACCGAGGCTTGCGGCCTTGGCTGTCATTCTTTTAAAAGTGGAGCGGGAAATGCCATTGCCGCAGTATTCCGCATGAATGGCTTTTAAAACGGTCCCGATCTTGGCATTGGAAACACCGGGAACCTTCGCGGCAAAACGAACAAGCCGTTTCAGCCCAAGAAGTTCTCCCTTCGAAAACTCATTCTTATGTACAGCAAGCCACATTTCCAGATGGGCATTAAATTCCTGCAGATCTTTAAATTGAGAAAACTGTCCAAATTGGTCCACACTTCCTGATTTAAGATTCATATCTTTGCACCGCCCTTTCATCTCTGATAATCGAAATGAAAGAGTGGAAAAGGCAGGGTGATTGGTAAAAAATGTGACAGAATGGTGAAAACTCTTATACCTGTCTCCCTGCTGGCTGTGGCGGCTGTTCGAGCCATTTTTGCTTTATGGCAATCAGCAGGCCTTTTCCGTAAAAGAGGGACATGTCTTTGGAAATGCTCAGCAGCTTTATGACAATATCGGATCTTAGGCTGGAGGTCAGTGCCTGGCTGATCATGGTGAAGCAGAAGATGCCGAGACAAGTATTTACAAAAAACAGCATGATCTTCTCGGAAAATGGAGGGGTGTCCACGTCAAAAATTTGATAATCTCCCGATGAGGACAGCGGAATATGTTCATTTTCCATAATGTCTCGGAGGGAAGATAACACTTTCTCAATCAAATCCCTTCCTTTGCTGAAATGGTCTTTCATTTCATTGCTTTCAGCAATAGTACTGAAGGCAACAAAGATCATTTTCGAGAATTGGGCTCTGTGAATAATTCTCGATATATTCGCTATTTCAGGAGCATTCAGCGGTCTGGAACCGCCCTTGAACCCATTGAGGTATTTAAGGCTGCGGGCAAAGTCGATCCGATCCTCCATCTTTAATTGCGGATGCTCTTGGTAAATGCCTTTAGATAACATCAAATCAACAATTTCATTCTGTATTTTTAACGTGAATTTAAGAGTAATCTCAAAATAATTCCGAATATCTTTACGGGTGCTTTCTGATAGGGCGCTTGGATATGTGCTCAATGAAAGCTGGGTGATATCATGGCAAAAAAATAAAATGAAATGATCTGAAAATAACTTCTGCCCATTGATCCTTACATCCTTTTCAGTGAAGCCGCGGGGAACGGAGAGATTCTCTTTACTGAAAAAATCCTGGAGCTGCTTAAGGTTTTTCTCGGATTGATGCAGCAGTCTTCCAGCAATCTTTTTAATTTTCCGATCCTCTGCAGTTTGAAAAAAATAAGTAAAAAATTGCAGCTCCATGCTGTTTTTTAAATACGATGACCAAATATTTGAGATTTCAGAAACCGTCAGCTCTTTAGAAAGCACTGTCATCACTCCTTTTAGCCAAATTAATGATATAAAAATACCTTCAAGGTTCCTTTGCTGTCTAAGGTAGCTAACAGAACATTATTAATTTCTGTCTGATAGAAACGTTCTAAATGGGCGATTAGCCATCTTTCATCCTTTTGCATGTTTTGCAGCTCTTTTTTATCCACTTTACCTTCCTTAATAATGGTTATAGGCATATCGAATGGTTCTGCATTTCTTTGCAGGAAAGCAGGTGTAATGGGTTCGTATTTGGGATCTAAAAAGAAGGAAATTCTCCCGCTTGCTTCCCATAGAGCCAGCGCTACCTTTTTTACATCTTCTACTTTTTTCTCCCGAAGTTCCTCCAGCAGCACATCAATAGAAATCCTTGCTTTGTTTAAGCCTTTGTATATGATTTCGCCACTCTGCACAATGATGATGGGCTTGCTGTTTACCAGTCTTCTGACTGCTGGCCATTTCAGGATACTGAATAAACTGATAAGGTAAAGGACCACGAGTACAATGGTTGTAACAATTGAACCCTTTAGTCCAAGCTCCTCATCTGATAAGGGATGGGCAATAATGTTGCCTATGACAAAAGCCATTACTAAGTCAAGGAGCCTTAATTGGGAAATAGCACGCTGCCCCAGCACTCTGACGACAATGACTAAGAAGAAATAAGCGATGACAGCCCTGAGTCCCCACTCCATAGCAGAAAGTGAGTGCTGACTCTGTAAAAAATCCATCTATGGCACATCCTTTAATGTAAAAAGTAAGCTTGCATAGTTCAGCTTTATACAAGTGTTTTCCTATCCAGCTGCAAATATTCAAAGGTGAGGAAGGTTTGTAAATTATTAACTGTACATATAAGGTTTGCCTTTTTGAAAAACTAAGCGAAAGGAGGTTATAAAAATGAAAAAACTCTTATTGATGCTTTTTCTATCTCTATCATTCGTAACGTTAACGGGCTGCGGAAACGATGAAAAGCCTGAGGAAGACGAACAGGTTGAAGATGTGGAAGAAGAGGATGAAATTGGTGACGGCGAAGTGGATGATGAGTAAGTGTTAGCCTGAAAAAAGGAGTGCCCATCCCGGGCACTCCTGTTCATGTAGAGGATAAACACAAAACAATGATCTTATAAGGTGTAGTCTGGGCAGGGATGCTTTTGGTAGACGGACCATAGATTACAACTAGGTCTCTGTTTGCGGGACTGCCGGTAAAGGCCTGCCCACTTGTCAGCACCATCTGGGTGTACGGAGAAACATTTAATTGCAGCTGGCCATCACTGCTGACTAGCTGGCTATTAAAATAGTCAGTTTTCACATTTTGGTGAGAAGTATGTTTTACGACCACTAGCGCACGGTATTGAGGAGGATATATCAGCGGAATAGGAGCATTGCCGTCATAATACCCGGTAATGATGTCACCTGCTGAAAGCATGGATTGATCTAAAACGTAAGTGGAGGAGGATACAATGAAATTGGCAGTTCCCCCCATTCCATTATCAACGGAAATGATTTTATGGCAGCCGTCTCCGTTAAAATCGGAGATCTGCGTAATGGTCCCGGTGAAATAGTGAAAATTGGTCATGTTCTTCCCCCGTTCTTATAAAATAAAGCCTCGGATTTAACCAATATATTAAAACAGCCTACTTTACGTTCCTTTGTAAATTTACAAAACATTACTTTTCATCCAATCTTTACATCCAATTTACATTCGCTCTGTATAATTTCTTTTATAGGTCATTAGTATGATAATTTGGGGGTTTTGGATAAATGAAGAAACGGCTGAATAACTTTGCGGCAGCCTTCAGCCATAAGCTGAACCTGGGAACAAGATTATTGGCACTGTTCTTTACCCTGCTGCTGCTGTCGATAGCGGCAGTGGGAGTTAGTTCCTATCTTAAAACAAAGGACATGGCAATCAAAACAATTGAGGATAGATTGGCAAGAGAAGCGGAATTAATGGGATACATAGCGGAAAACTTAAAGTTTGTGTATGTCAGTGATGATTCGTACTTTAAGCAGCAGCTCGAGGCCAGTGTCCGTTCTCAGCAGAAAAAGCTGCAGGCAGATGGGATTGACTCTGATTTTTTCTATCTTTCAGATAACAAGATTACGCCTTTTAAGGTCAGCAGCAAGTCAGATGCCGCTTTTTCAAGGGGTACGATCAATGAGATCAGCACAATGAAAAATGGAGTCATACACATTGAGATGAACGGGACAGATTATACAGCGGCCTTTCAGGAGATGAAGGAAATTAGCGGCGTCTATGTAGTCCTCATCCCGGTAAAAGCGTATATGTCTGATGTGCATGCGATCGGGTATTTTATGATTGCAGCGATTGTGATCAGTTTATCGGCTGCTTCAGCCATTATTAGTCTTTTTGTAAGAAAAATAACGAAGCCTTTGAACTTATTAAGAAACACCATGCGGGAGGTTCGGGAAGGAAACCTGCAAAACACGCTTGAGATTCATACAGAAATTCCCGAAATGGTTTCTCTGCAGAAAAGTTATAACAGCATGATTGAACAAATGAGGAGCCTGCTGCGGGAGCTGACCGGCACAACGAAGGAGCTTGAGAGTACGGGCAATGAGCTGAAAGGATCATCCTTCAGCGCTCTTGAAAGCGGACAGCAGCTGGTATCAGCCATTCACCTCGTGAAAATGGGGGCAGAGCAAACCGCAGCCAGTTCTGAAAATAGTGCGTCCAGTTTTAAAGAAATGAAAGATAAGTTCGAAGACATGTTTTTACATATGCAAAGTGTAAACCGCAGCTCGGAGGTGATGAATGACTCTGCCAGGCGCGGCGGGAACAGCATCAGTGATCTGATCGCTGCCATTCATTCCTTTGGTTCAGAATTTGGAAAATTGACCCTGACAATAAAAGAGGTCAAAGACCATTCCTTAGCGATTACAAATCTTGTCGGAATGGTAAAGGGAATTGCTGAACAAACAAGGCTGTTATCCTTAAATGCTTCCATTGAGGCTGCCCGGGCAGGAGAGGCAGGGAAAGGCTTTGCCGTGGTCGCAGGAGAAGTCCGGAAACTGGCTGAGCAATCTGCAGGTGCCGCAGAAGATATCACTCGGGGAATAAGAAATATGGAGAATATAACACTCAGAGCTTCAGAGGAATTTGACCAGCTCCATACGGAGATAAAAGGCAATCTTGAAATGGCAGGCCAATCCAAAATATCATTGGACGAGCTGATGAAAGAGATTTCGAATGTAAGCGGAAAGCTCCAAACCATGCAAACGGAGCTGAAAGGCCTGGAAAAAACGCTTCCGCAGCTTGAACAGGGAGCTGAACAGTTCTCCTCTGTTTCACAGGAAACATTGGCAAGTGCAGAAGAGATGCTTGCTGCCAGCGTCATTCAAACAGGACAAATGGAGAAAACGGATAAAATTGGGATGAAACTCAACTCTCTGGCAAGGTCATTGTCTGAACTGACAAGCCATTATAGGGCATAGCAATTAGAAAAGCGTAAGGCGAGCTATAAAGGTCGCCGAATCCTCCAAAAGCTGCCCTGGAGGGTTGCGGAGTTAGGCGGTTAACTAATCTATTAAAAAAGTGAACCAGGCATTGGCTGCCTGGTTCACATCTGCTCTGTACGCAATCCGCTGCTTAACAAGAGGTTCATCATTTTTTCATTATTTTAATCCATAAGCCTTGATGATTTCCTGATTTACACGATTGCCTGCATCATCCCATGCACTGGCACGCAGGGAGACAGAGGTTCCCTTCTTATTTGGATGCTTGATTTCGGCGGACCAGCCATTGCCCTTAGAAACTAACTTTGCAGCTTCCCATGTCTTTCCTTCATCAAAAGACACCTCCAGGGCTGCTCCTTTTATTTGGCCGTTTTCCGGAGCATCGGTTATTTGAACAGCTGATAAATCAAGCTTAATCTTTTTACCGGCCGTGGAGTTGCCTGACATGTCAGTGTCCACTTTATAATCAATAGAAATCAGCGGAAGAGCAGCCTGGAATTCTCCTTGCTTCTGTGACCAGAATGTCCACTCCGTATGTGTACGGACTGATGTGTTCCAGCGCTCTGCATCACGGGCAGCATCACTTACGAGTTTGTACTGGGTTTTTTCTTCCGGAAATTCATTAAATAAGTAGAGTGCCTGGCCCTTTCCTTCTTTAACCAGGTTATCCCCTTGATATAGCTTTAATGTCTGATCGCCAGGGTAATTCATGTCAGCTCCCGTATGTCCAGGTCCTGAGTCAGCCCAGGCAGGAACATTTAATATCAAATTATTGCCTGAACGGTATGGAGCCCAGAAACCATCACCAAAACGAGGACGGACGACTGGTGAAAACCATTCTTCATTCAACGTTTGACCCGGTTTGTAATCCACTTTTGGCTGTCTTACTTCCCACTGGGCATCGAGAACACCAGCCTGGTGGTACCATGATGTGCCTCTTTGTGCCGATACCCACTCTGTTCTGACAGACGGAAGTGACAGGGTCTGCAGGAAGCCTACTCCGGCAAAGCTGTGCGCCAGAATATCGTACCTGAACTCAGCACCCGGAGCAGGACGGTCTGATTTATATTCAGAGTTGATTTTAACAAGGTCCTTCGATTTCGGAGAATAGTTTACCTCTTTAGGCACTGCCTGATGATGCATGTCCACCAGGTCATATAAGTAATCCGAGTCAGGTGTACCCTCGACTTTTAAAGTCAATTTTCCAGACTTGGCAGCTGCGATCAGCTCTTTGCCTTCAGTGCTGCTGATGCCAGCAACCGGTAGAGGGCTGTTGGAAAGTGAAAAATCTTCATTTTCTATTCCTACCCATTCACTAAGCTCCTGAGGTCCATCATTAACGGTAATCAATAGTTTTGCTCCTGCTGCTAACGCTGCTGCAGCACGTTCTGATCCTGTTAATTCATCACTGCGCTGCACAATTGCGGCTTTTCCTTTTACATCCAGATTTTCATAATCCTCTGGAGATCCATTTCCGGCATAGACAGCCTTCAAATTATACTTCCCATTCAGGAGAGTGCTGCCTGCCTGCGGGATATCATCCAATTCCTTTCCTTTGTAACCGATTGTCAGCATAGGTTCCGCCAGGCGCCAGCGCGTAGCCTGTGTGAATTCACCAACGTTAACTTTCTCTGTAGGTGCAGCGTACATTTTATCCACCAATACTGGCAAAATGTAAATGTCATTCACGTCGTTTCCATTTATGCTGCGGTAATATTCCATTTTCCGATAATTGGCTTCTGTCTCTTTTGGAACATCAACAGTAATCTCGTTGGCCTTGCGCGCATCCAGCATAACTGTCTGAGGTCCATCCAGGTTAATTTCCGGGTCGCCGACAAGTGCAACACCTGCATGATCTGTATCAGCATCAACGTCCATCATGGACATAACGGAATACGTTCCTTTCGGCAGCCGCAGCTCCTTCGTGCCTTCCACAGACATGAACTGAGGATCGCCAGTTGGTCCCAACAGGTAGAAGTATGCGGAGGCAGCTTCCCCATCCCGATCAACTGCCTTTATGGTAAGGGGATACCTTTCATCTTCTTTAATCATGCCTAAAGACGTATGGACAATCTTTTGGCCTTCTGCTGAAGCACTGATATGACCCTGATAACGGGAGCCAAAATCACCATTATTCGGGTCCAGTGTAACGGTGACCTCGGCAATTCCATTAGCTGGAACAGTCACTTTTTCTGATGAAAGCTTTACCATTCCGGCAGGAGCATCGGTGTCATGGCTATCTTTCATCGATATTGACAGATCCAATGTCACATCCTGGCCGCTATCGTTTGTATACGTAATGGTCTTCTCAGCAGGAACATCATTCTCATGAGGCCAGTCATAGAAGCCAAAGTCGAGGGAACCAGTGGCCCTTATATTACCAAGCACTGCAGCTTCAGCATCAAGACGGCCAGTTCCGCCTTCAAAAGGGCTAATGTCCTCCAGCTTCCTTGTGGTGCTCATCAGAGCTTCTTTAAGCTGTTCTCCGGTCCATTCAGGGTGGCGCTGGGAGAGAAGGGCTGCAGCTCCAGCAACATGAGGTGTTGCCATAGAGGTGCCATCCATGCTCATGTAAGAGCCGCTTCCCTGGTTCGTATATTGAGAACGTGCAGCCATGATTCCTACTCCAGGAGCAGTGAGATCAGGCTTTAATCCTAAGCTTCCAAAGCTAGGCCCTTTAGACGAGAACCAGGCAAGATTGTCGGACTTGTCTACGGCGCCAACAGTAAGAGCATCGTCAGCAGCTCCTGGTGATCCGATTCCTTCACTGCCAGTGTTCCCGGCAGCAATAACAAACAGGGAACCTGTTTCTTTACTAAGATTGTTTACAGATTGAGCCATTGGATCCGTTCCATCGCTTGGTTCAGAACTGCCCAGGCTCATATTAACGATTTTGGCATTTTCAGCAGCCCATTCCATTCCATCAATAATCCATGAATCCTGGCCAAAGCCTTCATTACTCAGGACTTTTCCTACAAGAAGACGTGAGCCTGGAGCCACACCCTGATTCCGTCCTTCGGAGGCTTCCCCGGTCCCAAGCACTGTGGAAGCCACGTGTGTCCCATGTGCATGCATATCGGTTACTTCTTCTCCTGGAACGAAGCTCACTGCCTCATCCAATTGGCCTGCAATGTCCGGATGCTCTGGATCAATTCCGGTATCAAGAACAGCCACCTTTACGCCTGTTCCATCATAGCCGGATTCCCAAGCTGAAGGGGCTCCAATCTGAGGGACACTTTGTTCAAGAGAAGCTTCGACACGGCCATCCAGCCAGATTTTTTCAATCCCTGGAGCCAGTGCGGCTTTAGATTTCTTGGGGGTTTTGTTTGCTTTAGTAATTTCTTTCCAGAATCCCTTTGTTTCTTTCTTATCAGCTGTGACTGCTACACTATCTATGCTTTCAAGTACATGGGTTTTCTTTGAGCCTTTTGGGATTGGATGAGCAACAGCTGAACGGCCTTTGGATTCGGAATATTGAATGATGACCGGCAATTCCTTTTGATTCTCATCATCATAGCCGTCTTTAATTAAAGCCGTAATATTGAACAAATCCTGGTCCAAAAATCCGGAAGCCAGATATGGCATAGCCTGATCAGGAATGACATACGTTTCTTTGTTGGCTGTCAAAATACGTGCTCCACTTGCGGAGGGATCCGCTGGTTCAACATGAATGATATTCTTTCCATCTTCAAATTCGGTTACGGTTACGACATCACCCGTGATAAGGGTGATGTCATGCTTGCCTTTACTGGCTTTTGCATTCATCCCTTGCAGATCAGTTATTGCCGCTTTGCCATCTGCGCCTTTTAGAATGCCTTTCCCTGAATCATCAGCCGCAGCCTGCAGAGGCGGAACAGCCAGCATAGCAGCAGCCATGGCAGCTGTTAAATGCTTTTTAAACCTGAAATCTCCCATTCGTGCCCATTCTCCTCTTCAAAAGTATAGTGGTTCACCCTTAAAGCAGCTGGGAAAGCACCCCTATTAAACTGCTTTAAATAATCAAACAACAACCTCTTACAACTTGATTCATAGTTCATAAGGTTCTATTGAAAAGTATAAGGAAGAAAGAACATTCTGTTAATTGGGGAAATTAAAAGGCAATTTAAGTGTTAATTCTGGGCTAAAAGAATTAGATTTTGATAAATTGATGGTTGATTGGGAGTGTCTGTAGGTATTTATGACAATAAAATTTGGGGTTATTTAATAGGGGAAGATAATAATACTGCAAATCTATTAATTTTAATAATCGCATCCTTGTGCTTATGTAATGCTGATTTTTAATAACCATCAGCTGGAATAGTCAACAAGGACCGGCGGAAAAGCACCGTCAGTCCTTGTTTTATACATCAAAAACACCCTCATAGATCCTCTTCAAATCATCTCGAAGCTTCTCGACCGGTATGAATCGCGCCTCTCTCAGAACTTCTCTTCCATCCAGATATAAGGCAATCACAGGCACTGTAAAAGCCATGAGGAACCCGGCTATCTCAGGGACCTTTCCTGCATTCACAGACCGGGATTCTATACGGGGATAATCCTTCAACACTTCCTCAACCTGAGGAAGCAGGCCATGACAGACGCTTCAGCTGTCAGTCAGCACATAAATAAGACCAAGCTCGGCGCTCTGAATAAACTGATGCACCTCTTCCATCGCTGTCAGCTCTTTCATCGTCATCATCCTCCTAAGCCGGCATTTTTTCCATTATACAATAGGATTTCCATAACCACTTCTAGAATACCTTATCAGGAAGGAGTGGTTCTATTGGCAAATCTATGGGAAGAAAAGTTCTCCGCAGAAGGATATTTATATGGTGAAGAGCCCAATGAATTTATCAGAGAGCATGCGTGGCGGCTTGAGGGACACAAACGAGTTGCTGCTTTGGCCGAGGGTGAGGGCCGAAATGCTGTGTTCCTTGCAAGAAAGGGGCATGAGGTAACCGCATGGGACTATACACAAAGCGGGCTAATAAAAACACAGCAGCTGGCTGAACGCCATCATGTCAGAGTAGAAACAGGGCAGAAGGATCTCATTCATGATTCTGTACCATCAGGGGAGTATGATGCTTCGATTATGGTTTTCGGCCACTTTCTGAAAAAAGATCAAAAGACTGTTTTCAATAAGCTTGTTTCTGTTGTAAAGCCGGGTGGAATCGTCATGCTTGAAGTCTATTCGGAGGATCAGCTCCTCTATGGAACAGGCGGGCCGAAAAGTGTTGATATGGTGTATGATCCCGCAGATCTTCTCCAATGGATTAAGAGCTATAAAGTCCTTCATTTCTTTTATGGCGAACAGGAGAGAGTCGAAGGAAAAGGCCATACAGGTACGGGGCATGTGATTCAGGCTATATTGCAGAAATAGAAAAAGGAGGCATAAGCGGCCTCCTTTCCCTATTTTAAGATGTAATGGATTGGGTTCTGTTTACCTTGGCAGAATAAACACGGTACAACACGAATGCCAATCCGGAAAGCAGGATTCCCGAGATGTACGGGGCACCGATGCTCATGGTAAAAAGCCAGCCGCCAAGCGGGGGCCCGATAATACGTCCCAGGGAGTCAAATGATGAAAGCAGGCCGGTCGTACTGCCGTGTCCAGTTTGAGATGTCTTTGTCAGCAGGGAAGATACGCTCGGGCGGATAAACCCGTTTCCGATTCCGAAAACTGTTAAGAATATCGCTGCTGTGGTAAAACTGTCAACCAGGAGAATAAGTCCAAAGCCAATGGCGGAGATGATGATCCCCAGTTGAATCACAGCTCCTTCTCCGTACTTTTTCGTCATTCTTCCTACTAAACCGCCCTGTACAAGGGCGCCTCCAAACCCCATGATCATAAAGATATAGCCAAGCTCTACGGTCCCAAGGCCAGCTTTGTCAGCCGCAAAATACGCGAAAGTTGCTTCCAGGCCTGCCAGTGACAACGAAACAAACAGCTGAAGGATAAACAGAATTCCAGTGTTTCCGCTTAAAGCTGTTAAAAGTCCTGGACGCTTAGCAGCTCCCTGGCTGCGCTGCTCTGGTGAAAGGGATTCCTTCAGCACAAGCATGACAAGGAAAAATGTAATAAATGAAGATGTTCCTGCCGCGTAGAAAGGAATGTTCAAACTTTCCCGGGAAAAGATGCCCCCGATTGCCGGACCAAAAATAAACCCTAAGCCAACCGCAGCTCCAATGATTCCCATCCCTTTTCCGCGGTCTTCTTCAGATGTAATATCCGCTACATAGGCCATGACAGTCGGCATATTGGCAGATGACAGGAAGCCGCCGATAACTCTGGCAGCAAACAGCATCCAAAGTTCAGTGGATAAGGCCATCATGAAAAAAGACAGGCCAAGGCCAAAAATACCGATCAATATGACCGGTTTGCGTCCGATTTTATCGGAAACGCGCCCCCACATAGGCGCAAACAGCAGCTGCATCAACGAATAAACGGCCATTAATAGGCCCAGTTCAGTGGGGGAGGCCCCTAATTCTTCCGCATAAAAGGGGATGACAGGTATGATGATTCCAAACCCCACCATAACAAGAAACATAACTGCGAATAAAAGAGGCAGTGCTTTT
Organism: Cytobacillus oceanisediminis 2691; assembly: GCF_000294775.2. Classification (GTDB taxonomy): domain Bacteria; phylum Bacillota; class Bacilli; order Bacillales; family Cytobacillaceae; genus Cytobacillus; species Cytobacillus pseudoceanisediminis. Next base: position 5,310,709 of record NZ_CP015506.1, on the reverse strand, counting down.
TTTGTATTCAACGTGTTCACTCCAGTTAAGGTCAAATTCCATCTAAGTACTATTTATTATAACAAAAACATTCCCATACTTTCACCTTAGGCATTGGGCAGGTAAATAAGTTCTATTTATCAGCCAATTTTAAAAATATATTGAAATATCAAAATAATATAAACTATGATGAACTTGTACATTTTTACAGTCAAGAGAGGGGGAAATGGAATGGAAAAGAAATTAGAAAAGAAAGTGCTGATCGCAAGCCTGATCGGAAGTTCCATCGAATGGTTTGATTACTTTTTGTACGGGACGGTTGCTGCACTTGTATTTAATCAAATGTTTTTTCATAGCGATGACCCGGCTGTCGGTTTGATGCTGGCATATGCCTCTTTCGCACTTGCTTTCTTTATCCGCCCGCTTGGCGGGGTAATTTTCAGCCACATCGGCGATAAAATCGGCAGAAAGAAGACTCTTGTCCTCACACTATCCCTTATGGGCGGTGCAACTGTCCTCATGGGCTTTTTGCCTACCTACGACAATATTGGCACGGCAGCACCGATCCTGCTGATCATTTTACGCTTAATACAAGGTATTGGCCTTGGAGGAGAATGGGGCGGCGCATTGCTGCTTGCTGTTGAGTATGCCCCAAAAAATCGGCGCGGCTTTTTTGGAAGCATTCCGCAAATGGGTGTCACCATCGGAATGCTCCTTGGAACGCTTGCCTTATCCATCATGACTTTATTGCCTGAGGAAGCCTTTTTATCATGGGGATGGCGTGTCCCGTTCATCCTAAGTGCCCTGCTTGTCTTTTTTGGCTTATGGATCCGCAAAGGGATTGATGAAACACCATCCTTTAAAAAGGCCCAGGAGAAAGGCGAAATCGCCAAGATTCCGTTTGTGGAAACCATGCGCAGCCATTGGAAGGAAGTATTGATTGCAGTCGGCGCAAAAGTGGTGGAGACAGCGCCATTTTATATTTTCGGAACCTTTATTGTTTCCTATGCGACAACACAGCTTGGATTCTCACGCACTGTTACTCTGAATGCCGTTACGATTGCAACGATAATTACTACAATACTAATCCCGATCATGGGAAAACTGTCTGACAAAGTTGGCCGGAAAAAGCTATATGTGGGCGGAACGGTCCTGATGATGCTTTACGCCTTTCCATACTTCTGGCTGCTTCATCAGGGTTCGGCGTTTCTGCTGGTTGTGGCTACCATATTGGGTCTCGGGATCATCTGGGCTCCAATTACCGCTGTACTTGGGACTATGTTTTCAGAAATATTTAAGTCGAATGTCCGCTATACCGGCATCACACTGGGCTATCAAATAGGAGCCGCTCTGGCAGGAGGAACCGCTCCTCTCGTTGCAACTGCCCTGCTGAATGCGTATGACAATTCCTATGTTCCTGTAGCGTTATACATCATGCTTGCAGCTGCCATCTCTTTGATTGCGATTTCATCCGTCCGTGACCGAAGCAATCAGGACCTTGATTCTGATCTTCCAGGAGATGATGCATTCCATACAGGCTTCGGACAAACCGACCAAAAAGCTTAGAAAGGTAGATTTCATGCTTTTATTATCTGAAAAAGAAATCAAATCCATCTATACGATGGAATCAGCCATTAAAGATCTGGAAAATGCCCTGGTACATCATCTGGAAGGGAAAATCCAGAATCCCCATAGAACCGTCCTGGACTTTCCGGAGAAACAGGCATCTGCCCTTTATATGCCGAGTGCCATGCCGCCAATTGGCAAAACGGCTGTGAAGGTGGTCACCATTTTTCCTGAGAACCCTGCGATCGGCAAAAAAACGACACAAGGAGTCATTTTGCTAAGCGATACAGATAATGGAGAGCATCTCGCATGCATGAATGCCTCTTACCTGACAAGGCTCCGGACCGGGGCCGTGAGCGGGATTGCCACTAAGCATCTGGCAAAAAAATCGGCAAGATCTGTGGCTGTGATCGGGTGCGGGGCAATGGCTGAAGAGCAGCTGCAGGCCGTTTTGGAGGTCCGTGAAATAGAGGAAATCTTACTCTACAACCGGACGGCTGCAAAGGCACAAGAATTTTCTGCGAAATTTCATGAATTCAATGGTCCGGTGATCATCTTGGAAAATGCCGATGAAGCTGTTTCCCGGGCGGATATTGTTATCTGCAGCACCCGCTCGGAAAAGCCCGTGTTCACAGGCAAGGCCCTCCGGCCGGGTACGCATATTAACGGGGTAGGCTCCTATCTTCCGCATATGCAGGAAGTCGACGCAGAAACACTGCTGCGAAGCTCTAAAATCGTCGCAGATACCTTGGAAGGGGTCAAAGAGGAAGCAGGTGATTTCATTATTCCTGCCAGAGAAGGCATCTGGAGCTTCTCGAACCTTCACGGCGAACTCGGACAATTATCAGCCGGAGTGATCGCAGGCAGAGAAAACGATGAAGAGATTACCTTTTTTAAATCAGTCGGCATTGCCTACTTTGACCTCGCTGTGGCTGCAGCCGTTTATGAAAAAGCAATTCTTGAAGGCATCGGAACTAAGGTAGACCTGTAAAAAGGTGAATAGTGCCTGCAGCTTTGGAAAATCTATAGCTATACTTCTAAAATAAAGGAGAGATAGGAATGCCAAAGCAGCCGAATAAAGTAACAGAAGAGCAGCAGGTCGTAGCCGCCCAAAACCAGGCGGACCAATTCAAAAAAGGAATGGACACAGAATTTGCCCTTGAAGAAAATGTCCAGGACGCGGCAGCCAAAAGCCAGCAGTATCAGGCACAAAACCAGCAGCCGACCTATGAACCGAATAAGCCATTTTAATGAAGCTGCATGATGGGTTTTATGCCTGTCATGCGGTTTTTTTATATGGAAATAGTTGCTGGATAGCTGTCAGAAAGGAATTTTTCAATTGCTGGATCAGATACAGGGGGAAATTAACTTATCAGGCCGCTGTGCCAGGTATATCAGTCAGATTTTATATATATCGGCCGATATCGGTCAAAATACCACTTTATCGGTCACCCCGCGCCCCAGCAGCTTTCCAGCAATATCACCGTGCAAATATGAATACGCGTCTGCCATGATTATTTTGTGCACTGCCCCAAACTCTTGTAAAATAAGTGGCAAACTAGATCGCAAAAAGGAGTCATTATGAAAAGTCATATCATCATTGGTGCAGGAATCCTGGGGGCCTCTGCAGCCTACCATTTGGCTAAGGCAGGTGCAAATGTCACCGTTATCGACCGCAAAGACCCGGGGCAGGCAACAGACGCAGCGGCGGAATAAGGCGTGGTACGCGCTGGCCAAAGGGGGAGCGGCCTATTATCAAACATTAATCCGGGAGCTTGAAAAGGACGGAGAGACGAAGACGGGCTATCAGAAGGTAGGAGCCGTCAGCCTTCATACCGACCCTGTAAAGCTTGAAAAAATGGAAGAACGTGCAGCAACAAGACGCGGTGATGCACCTGAAGTGGGAGAGATTACACCATTATCTCCAGACCAGACATTGGAGCTGTTTCCGCCTTTATCAAAGGAATATGCCTCTGTACATGTAAGCGGAGCGGCGCGCGTCAACGGCCGGGAATTAAGGGACGCCCTGCTGCGGGCAGCAGAAAAACATGGTGCTGTATTGGTTCATGACTCTGCTGAACTTTTGTGCCAAGGAGACAGGGTCACAGCTGTAAAAGCCGGCGGAAAGCAATATGAAGCAGATAGTGTCATCGCAGCAGCTGGCGCGTGGGCTGGTGAGCTTTTGAAGCCGCTTGGTATTCAATTGGATGTAAAGCCGCAAAAAGCGCAGATTGTCCATCTTCAGCTTGAAGAGGAGGAAACGGGCAAATGGCCTGTTGTGATGCCGCCAAACAACCAATACATTCTGGCTTTTGAAGGCGGCCGCATCGTCGTTGGTGCCACCCATGAAGATAATATAGGCTATGATCTAAGGGTGACAGCTGGCGGCCTAAATGAAATTTTTGAAAAAGCGCTAGCAATAGCCCCTGGATTGTCTGATGGAACGTTCACAGAAGCACGTGTGGGCTTCCGTCCCTATACACCCGGTTTCTTGCCCATTATCGGCCAAATTCCGGGCATAAAGGGTCTTTACATATCAAATGGACTTGGAGCCTCAGGGCTGACCGCAGGGCCGTTTCTGGGTGCCCAGCTTGCCAAGCTTGCTCTCGGGCAAGAGGTGGATATTGACCTGGACCTCTATGATCCGGCTGGCGCGATAGAAAAATAATAAGGGTAAAGGTGCCTGTTTGCAGCAGGCACCTATTTTTAATTCTGCTAAGTTAATAAATCCCTTCAATTCGGGTATACACTAATGAAATGAATGATAAATGGCGTTTCAGTAGGAGGCTGAATCATGAAGTGGAAAGGCAGAAGAGCGAGTTCTAATGTAGAAGACCGAAGAGGCATGGGCGGAGGGGGAAAAACCCTGATTGGCGGCGGCCTCGGCGGAATTATTATTTTATTGATATTTACCTTCCTCGGCGGTGATCCGGGAGAGCTTTTAGGCAATATGGCCGGAACAGACTCTGGCACAGCTGTACCGTATGAAGAATCAGAACAGGAAAAAGAGCTTGCTGATTTTGTCTCTGTTGTGCTTGCGGATACAGAGGAAGTCTGGACGGAAATATTCGAAGAACAGGGATTGCAATATGAGGAGCCGACCCTTGTTTTATATTCAGGCAGCGTACAGTCTGCATGCGGGGCAGCGTCCTCTTCCGTTGGGCCTTTTTATTGTCCGGGCGACCAAAAATTGTATATTGATTTAAGCTTTTACGAAGAACTGCAAAGAAAGTTCCAGGCTCCTGGCGATTTTGCCATGGCCTATGTCATAGCCCATGAGGTAGGGCACCATGTGCAGACCCTGCTTGGAACGACTGAGGAAATCATGCCGCTTCGTCAGAGAATGAGTGAAGAAAAGTTTAATCAGTATCTTGTCCGTTTTGAATTGCAGGCCGATTATTATTCAGGCGTTTGGGCCAACCATGCACAGGGAATGGGATATTTAGAGGAAGGCGATCTGGAAGAAGCCCTGAATGCTGCAACGGCAGTAGGGGACGACACCCTTCAAAAACGGGCGCAGGGCTATGTAGTGCCGGAAAGCTTTACCCATGGAACGTCAGAACAAAGAAAGTCATGGTTCTACAAAGGATTCCAAAACGGAACCATCAAAGGCGGAGACACGTTTAAACAAAGAAATTGAAGCAATACGAAAGGAGAGGTTCACTTGAATAGCCAAACCCAAACATTTCAGCTGGCGGATGATGGACAAATACCCAACAATCCGGACCTTCCTGTTATCATCTACAAGGCCGTTTTTAAGGAGCAGCCTGATGAAATAGAGGCGGCTTTTAACAGACATCAATGGACCGGCAGCTGGACGGGCGGGGTATATGATTACCATCATTATCACAGCAATACTCATGAAGTACTGGGTGTCAAAGCAGGACAAGCAACCGTCCTCATCGGCGGTGACCAGGGCGAGCGCCTTGACCTCCATCAGGGCGATGTTATTCTCCTCCCGGCAGGGACAGGGCATAAGAATGCGGAAAGCAGTCCGGACTTCGAAGTCGTAGGTGCCTATCCTGGCGGAACAAGCCCGAATATGAAGAAAAAAGACCCATCAGATCGTGTACAAGCACTGGCAGAAATCAAAAATGTCCCTGTTCCTCAGACTGATCCTGTCTATGGTGATGAGGGGCCGATGCTTGAAGAGTGGAAAGAATGAAGACTGCTGTTTACCGGCCCAAATAGAACATTTACCGGCCGATTTGAAAGAAATACCGGCCAAACTGACGAATTTACCGGCCGAGAAGATACTAAAAAAAGCCAGAAGAGCATACACTCTTCTGGCTTCCGCTTTTCTATTAACGTACACCCTTCATATATCCTTGAATCTTAGGACTCAACATGAATAGGATAATGGATAGCACGATCGCAGCTGCACCAATTACACCGAAATAAGTCATTTCTGTTTCTGGTGAATAGAACTTAACAATCTGTGCATTGATTGCCTGTGCGGCCGCATTTGATAGGAACCAAAGGCTCATCGTTTGCGCCGAGAAAGCAGCAGGCGCTAATTTTGTTGTGGCTGAAAGTCCGACTGGAGATAAGCAAAGCTCACCAAGAACAACAATAAAGTAGCTAAGAACCAGCCATAATGGACTTACAAGAGAATCTGTTCCCCCAAGGTATGCTGGCAGCAGAATCACAAGGAAAGATAAACCGGCGAATAATAGACCCAGGGAGAACTTCTGCGGCACTGAAGGCTGGCGGTCGCCAAGCTTCACCCATAGCCAGGCAAATACTGGCGCAAAGAAAATGATGAACAATGGGTTAAGAGACTGGAACCATGCCGGTGAAATATCAAGACCCATAAAGTCAAGCTGGGTACGCTTGTCCGCATAATTCGCAAGAATCGTTGAACCCTGCTCCTGGATAGCCCAGAACATAACAGATGCAATGAATAATGGAATATAAGCAATGATGCGTGAGCGTTCCACTTCTGTTGTTTTCGGGCTGCGGTACATTACAGTAAAGTAAATAATCGGAAGCCCAATACCAAGAACACCAACAAGGGCAATAAACGAATCAAATGTTAAAAGACCAGTTGGGATGCCGACTGCCACTAAAATGGCAACAACAGCAGCACCAAGGCCAATTCTTGTATAAACCTTACCTTTTTCATCTGCTGATAATGGATTAGATACATAAGTTCCTGCTAATCCAAGATTTTTCTTTTTCGTAAAAACAAACACTAATAAGCCAAAGAACATACCAACGGCAGCAATGGCGAAACCTAGGTGGAAATTATAATCCATTCCAACTGTTCCGACAATTAAAGGCGCAAGGAATCCGCCAAGGTTGATACCCATATAGAAAATACTGAAACCTGCATCGCGGCGGTTATCTTCCGGGCTGTAAATATCCCCAACCACGCTTGATACATTTGGCTTCAATAATCCAGTACCTAATACGATCAGCACCATGGAAACAAAGAACATAGCCAGGCTGCCAGGAATAGAAAGGGCAATATGGCCGAGCATGATTAAAATTCCGCCATAGAATACAGCTCTGGAGGTTCCGAGCAATCTGTCGGCTATCCATCCGCCGATGATTCCTGACATATACACCAATGACCCATAAATGGACATGATAGCTAAAGCTGTCGGCTCATCCAGGCCTAAACCGCCTTTTGAAACCTCATAATACATATAGAATACAAGGATCGCTCTCATTCCATAATAAGAAAAGCGCTCCCAAAATTCAGTGAAGAAAAGTGTGAACAAGCCTTTAGGATGTCCAAAGAAACCTTTTTGAGGCACACTTTCAACAATTTTCTGCCTATTAAAATCTGACATGTTTCATCCTCCTTTTAGCTATTCTATAATATCTTTCATAGTTCCTAATTGTCAAAAAAAATTTTATGTAACGATGGTTATTATTGACTTTTTAGGCGGAATAAATAGATTTTTCCAGAGATTTAAACAAAAGAACGTTTTTTCAGAATAATAACAGTATTAAAACTTATCTAAAAACAGAGGTATTATTCCCATAAAAAAAAGCCGCTCAAACCGGCGGCTGCTGCAAATATCCTTATGCGTTTGTAAGTACTGCTTCTTTAGGGCTATGCTGATGAATTGATTCTTCCCTGGAGGATAGCCTGTTTTTTCCCATGTCCTTAGACTGCAGAAGGAGCTGGTCTGCGTAAACATAGGCTTTTTCAATAGAAAGGAGCTTGTTCACTTTATAGTAAAAGAGGCCAAAGGATGCTGTGTAGGATAGAGAAATGGACTGGTCTTTAAAATCGGCATGAAATGTGCTGTTTTCAATGCCTTTGCGTATCTTCTGAGCTAAATTCAAGCATTCTTCATATGACCTGAATCTCATTATTATGGTAAATTCCTCTCCGCCGCTTCTGAACAAGTAATCATCTTTGGAAAGATAGCTCTTCAATGAGTCGGCAAAGTGCCTGATTGCCTGATCGCCCACGGCGTGGTTATAGCTATCATTAATCCTTTTGAACTTGTCGATATCTGCCACTACAATCGCGATGTGTTCCGCCGATTGATTAAGTTCCGTCATTTTTTTATCCATATAAGCACGGTTAAAAACACCAGTAAGGAAGTCGGTATAGGCCATCTGCTCAAATTTATCGCGTTCGATTTTATTCTGCAGCATCTGTGATTTCGACAGAAAGGAACGGCTGACAAGATAATTAAGTATAAACAGACTTATGAGCATCTCCCATTTGCCCTCATTAAGAAATAACAGCAAAAGACCATTAGTAAAGGCAATCTTCCCCATATCCAGTACACTTCTTGTTTTGATAAAATCAATCGCTTCCTGCTTCGTTTTTATGTCTCCTGTCAATTTAAACACGGTAACCAGGAAGATGTCTGAAAGCATGGATGTTACGGTAATCAGAATAAGCATGATTATCCAAAAGCCGAATGCCGCATCCTGAAAGAGGGGATACAGCAGATTGAATAAATAGAATGCAATAGAGTTGCTCATCACAAAGGAGCCAATGTTATAAAACGTATGGAAAAATTCATCCGGATCGTCTGTTTTTGTTTGTTTCTTATATAAATAAACACTAAATCGATAGATGACTTCAAATATAAATAAACCTAATGGCCCTGTAAAAAGCCCAATGGAGAGACTGTAATTAATTCCATAATCGATGGACGTATTTCCGTTTCTGCTGATAATCCGCAAATGGTGATACAAGCAGGAAAACAGCAAGTATATGAAGAGTGCTTTTATATATGAAGAGCTCTCGACAATGATCCCGTCCGAGATCAGAGCTGTAAAAAGTGAAACAATAAAAAGCGAAACCATAAATATTCTGGAGCCTTGCATCTTTCTGTACTCCTTTGCCTGTTGTTATACCTCTATTTTATAGGAATTTTTTTCTAGAAAGTAGACAAATTTAATATATTTTCTAAATTTTTTAATATTATCTATTTTATTTCATTTTTGTTAGAGACAAGCAGGATATTATTTTATCTCTTAAACTATCAAATTTCAGGAAAAACACCAAATAAACTTGGTTGTAAACAAAAATGAATACAAGTATGCGATATTGTTTACAGTTGTATTCAAAAATGTAAACAAGTATACAAACGCGTGTACATGTTGGTGTGTAAGGATGTGTTCAATATTGTTTACTTGTATACGGAAAGTGTATACAATGTAGGTATAAGTTTACAATTTGTTTACGTCTTTACGCTTTGATTACTTTTTATTTCCTTACATTGATTAATCTCTCAATCTGAATTACTCTTAAAACAATAGCTCTATATTTGAGAATGAAAGGATTGAATGATTTGACGAATTCAAGAATTGCAGCAGTTGACGTAGGAAACGATTCTATTAAAGCAATCTTTGGAAAACTGGATTCAGAATTAAATATACCGAATGTGATTGCGAGAGATGTTGAGGACCGCCCGGTTATCGGGATAGAAGAACTTGACAGCAAAAATCCGCTTGAAGGCATACATATCAGAGTCCACTCCCCTGCCCTGAAAGAAAACAATGCGATTTATCGTGTGGGGCACCTGGCAACGAAAAGCGATAACGCTACTGAATTAGATCCGGGCAGCAGCAAATCCGAAGAAGATCAGACATTAGTCATGCTATTCTCTGCTTTGGCATTGGATGCTGTGCAGAAAGATGGTTCCACAGGCTTTAAAAAGTCCGGGAATGTGATTGATGCAAACTACACACTGGGAACAGGACTTCCTCTTCGTGAAGTAAAGGAAGGCAAGGATGCGGGCTACCGTTCCAAATTGCTGGGCTCTGTCCATCAGGTTGAGTTCCTTGTGACACCGAAGTACCAGGGGCAAAAAGTAAATATCAAGTTTGATGAAATTAAGGTATATCCTGAAGGCTTTGCTGCTTATATCAACCTTGTAATGGACAACAACTTAAATATCATCAATAAGGATTTAATTGATAAGCGTATTTTAATTCAGGATATCGGCGGACTATCAACGGATATTGCTGTCATTAAAAACCGCAATGTTGATGATGACAAAGCGCAGGGCTTCAACCTTGGGGTATCTGAAGCTCTTGAATCCATCCGTGAGGAGATTCGTTCGAAACATGGCGTTGAACTCGACAGCCGCCGGGATGTCGTGGAAATCATCACGAAAAAGAATGACCGCAATCATATTATGGTAAAAGGAAGCCGGACAAGCGTACATGATATTACAGACCGAATTTTGCTTGATCTGGCTAAGAAGCAGTATCGCCTACTCCGCAACGTTTGGCAGAAAAACTCCCAGACGGAAATCTGCTACTTTGTCGGCGGCGGCTCTATTGTTTTAAAAGATTATCTGAAAACATTAAATAACAATCTGGATGGCTATAACATTGACTTCTTTGAGGATGAAAAAGAAAGCATCTGGATGATGGCCAATGCTTATTACAAGCTGATCTCTGATTTTTCAAGAAGAACGAATAAAGACAAGGCGGACCAGGATAAAAAACCTGTTAAAGCCAACTAGGGTGATTTTTCATGAGTAAAGCTTCCTCTTCTGAAATTAAGAGAGGACAATCCGTATCCTTTCGGGTGCCATCTGACACACCTGATCATATTTTGAAGCATCTGCAAAAGCTCAAGGAAACCGAAAAACGGAATTTTTCCAGTAAGATTGCAGAGTTTGTGATGCAGGGAGTCAGCAGCTCTCAATCAAAAGACCGGGAAACTATTACCATTCCCCTTCCCAAGGGGTTAAGCAAAATCCAGCGCGACTGGCTAAAGCATGAGCACTCAGAAGCATTGCTCGGCAGCATCCTTTATCAGCTGATTACGGATCCCGTACGTGCAACTTCCCTGCTGGCTTCTTTGAACAGCCGATCTTCTGATATTGATGAAGCTCTTTATCTGCAGGAGGAGTCGAGGCATTCAGTGAGTCAGTATGATTCGGCAGCTGCAGCTTTAGAAGAAGACGAACTTTCTGAAGTTGAACTGACCGATATTGAAGATGATTTGCTTGACTTTGATTGGGATAAAGCTAAACAGGAACAGGAAGAAAATGCAGAAGGTCAAACTGAAGAGGAAAGCGAAGAAGACCTGGATACTCTTCTTGGCGGCTTTCTTGCACATATGAATAAATAAGCTTGGGGAGAGTTTCAGTGATGAAACTCTCCTTTTTTGTATTTAGAAAAGGATTTTCTGGGTAGTTTACAACTATAGCTTATCTTGGAACGAAAAGGAGGAATTTCAATTGAATTATGATTGCCTGATTGTTGGAGGAGGTATTGCGGGACTGCAGGCTGCCATTCAGCTGGGCAGATATAAACATAAGGTGCTGGTGCTTGATTCCAATGATGGGCGCTCCACGATATGCAAAAGCTATCATAATATCTTAGGCTATCCGGATGGCGTGAGCGGCCCTGAACTCCGGGAGATTGGGAAGAAGCACGCAGAAAGCCTTGGAGTGAAGTTTGTTAATGAAAAAGTGGAGCACGCAGAAAAGACAGATGGAGGATTTGAGGTTTCATCCCAAAAGGGCAATAAATATGTGGGAAAACGGATTTTACTTGCAACGGGTATTATGGACCGGATGCCGCCCTTCCCCGAATTAATGCCTTGTCTCGGCATTTCTGTCTATGTCTGTCCTGACTGCGACGGATATGAGGTAAAGGATAAACGCACCATTGTGCTCGGCTCTGGAAATGCCGGAGCAAATATGGCATTAACATTGTCTTATTGGACAAATGATCTTGTTTTCATCAACCATGAAAAAAAGCCGGCAGATCAGAAATTATTGGAGAAATTGAAAGAAAAAAAGATTGAATACCTTGAGGAATCTATATGTAAGGTACTTGCAGACGACGAAAAATTCAACGGTGTACAGCTTGAAAATGGTAAAAAAATCACAGGTGATAGAGGGTTTATTGCCTTTGGAGGAAACGAAGTAAAGTCTGACCTGGCAAAGCAGCTCAGAGCAGAGCGCCTTGAAAATAAGCATATCCTGACAGATCCCCGCTCGAAAATGACAAGTGTCAAAAATGTTTGGGCAGCTGGAGATGTGGCAGCCCATTCAGAACAAGTAACCATTGCAATGGGGGAGGGTTCACAGGCTGCCATTTGGATTCATAAATCGCTGCTGCAGGACAAAAATTAACCTGAACTGGTTTGAATATAGAATTTAAAGGGTAAATATTTGGTTTATTTCTGAGCTCTTTTCTCATATAATAGCCTATAAGCTATTAAATAGAGAAAGGTGTATGCATTGAAGAAAGAAAGCTTGGATCTAGTCGTTCGGGAGTTATTGGAGAGATCGGGGAGTCTGGCAAAGATTAAATTAGAGAATCATTTTCCGGGAAATCGTATAGCTGGCGGAAAGTACAGCATGGGAACACATACCATAACGCTTTATATGGAAGAGATTATGAAACAATGCCAGCAGCTCTTTTCTTCTGCTGATCGCTTTTTGGATTATTTCACTGTTGTGTTTGCTCATGAGCTTGGTCATGCTGAAGATACAGAGCTGGAGGAATTGGCCAATTACCTTGATTCCTGCATAACAGAGCAGGAACGATGCCTCACAGCATTGAAAATTGAGGAAAATGCATGGGCATTTGCTGAAAAGCTTCTGCCGGATATGGATAAAGCCTTCATGCAGAAAATTATCTATCATTCGTTAAAACCATACCGGGAACAGCTTCAAGTGGAGCCAGCCTGATAATATAGGAGAAGCCGCAGTCCAAAAAGCTGCGGCTTCTAAATTGTTAGCAGGATTTTATCATGAAAAAGGGTATTGAAAAATCCAATTGTAAGCGTTACACTTACTGTAGTAGTATGCAAATGCTTAAAAGCAGGCAGCTTTTTTTTATACCGCTTAATGCAAACGTTTGCGCACCGCGATGATTGAAAAAGAAATTTATATAAATTGAGGGTGTTAATATGAAGAAGGTTTGGTGGAAAGAAGCAGTAGGATATCAAATTTATCCGCGCAGTTTCCAGGATTCAAACGGAGATGGAATTGGTGATCTTCAGGGAATCATTCAGCGGCTTGATTATATTAAAGGATTGGGGATCGATGTCATCTGGATTTGCCCAATGTACAAATCCCCTAATGACGATAATGGCTATGATATTTCAGATTACCAGGATATCATGGAAGACTTCGGTTCCATGGAGGATTTCAATCAGCTGATGGATGAAGTCCATAAGCGCGATATGAAGCTGATTCTTGATCTTGTCTTGAACCATACAAGTGACGAACATCAATGGTTCATCGAATCCCGTTCATCCAAGGAGAACCCGAAGAGGGACTGGTATATTTGGAGAGACGGAAAGAATGGCAAGGAACCGAATAACTGGGAAAGCATTTTTGGCGGGTCAGCATGGGAATATGATGAGAAGACTGAACAGTATTTCCTGCACGTTTTTTCTACGAAGCAGCCTGATTTAAACTGGGAGAACAAAGAAGTCCGTGAGGCTTTATATGATACGGTGAACTGGTGGCTGGATAAGGGAATCGACGGTTTCCGGATTGATGCCATCAGCCATATCAAAAAGCGTGCCGGCCTGCCTGATATGCCGAACCCAAAAAAGCAAAAGTATGTTTCTTCCTTCGATATGCATATGAACCAGGAAGGCATTCACGAATTTTTAAAGGAATTTAAAGATCGCACATATGCGAACTATGATGTGATGACAGTGGGCGAAGCAAACGGTGTTACCGTGGATGAAGCCGATCTTTGGGTCGGTGAGGAACAGGGTAAAATGGATATGATTTTTCAATTTGAACACCTTGGCCTTTGGGATGCAGAAACCAATCCAGAGGTTGATATTGTCGAGCTGAAAAAAGTTCTTACCCGCTGGCAGAAAGGTCTGGAAGCTGATGGCTGGAACGCTTTATTTATCGAAAATCATGATAAGCCCCGTGTCGTTTCAACATGGGGAAATGATGAGGAATACTGGCACCAGAGCGCGACATCCATGGGTGCCATGTACTTCCTGATGCAGGGAACGCCATTCATTTATCAGGGACAGGAAATCGGCATGACCAATGTCCAATTCCCATCCATTGACGATTATGATGACGTAGCCGTGAAAAACCTGTACCGCCTTAAAAAAGAGGAAGGCATGTCCCATCAGGAAATCATGGATATCATCTGGGCCTCTTCCCGCGATAACAGCCGTACGCCTATGCAGTGGTCTTCCAGGGACAACGCAGGATTCACAACAGGACAGCCATGGATGAAGGTCAACCCGAACTATAAGGAAATCAATGTGGAAGTCCAATCGCAGGACCAGGAATCCATCCTTTCGTTCTATAAAAAAATGATTCGATTGAAAAAAGAAAATGAAGTCTTCACCTATGGCCAATACGATCTGCTTCTTGAAGAAGATAAGCAAATCTATGCCTATACCCGTACATCAGATGATGACAAGGTAGTCGTCATCACGAATCTTTCAACAGAGGAAGCATCTTTTGAAGCTGAATTTAAGCTTTCTAATGATCAGCTTTTATTGAATAACTATCCGGTTGATACGCATGAAGATTCGGATTCAATTATGCTTAAGCCTTATGAAGTCCGTGTTTATCGATTGAGATAAACTTTGTTAGCAGGATTCCTTTTAGGGGTCCTGCTTTTTTATAAGTCTGATCCTTTTTGAAATTTATCCTAAAATGCTAAAATGAGAAAAATAACCAATGGAGGCGCAGGCAATGGCAAAGGGTAAAACAAACGCGATGCGTATGCTGGATGCTCAGAAAGTGGATTACGAACTGATTACATATGACAACCAGGACGGCAAAATCGATGGGGTTTCGGTTGCAGCGAAGATTGGCAAAGATCCTGAAGCTGTCTATAAAACTCTAGTTGCTCAAGGCCACAGCAAGCAGATCTATGTTTTTATCATTCCGGTGGCAGAAGAGCTTGATTTGAAAAAAGCCGCTAAAGCAGCCGGCGAAAAGAAAGTGGAAATGATTCCGGTCAAAGATATCCAGAAGCTGACCGGCTACATCCGCGGCGGCTGCTCCCCCGTCGGTATGAAGAAGCAGTATCCCTCTTTCGTTGATGCAAAGGCAGCGGGACTTGATCTGATTATTGTCAGCGGAGGCAAAATTGGCATGCAGATGGAGCTCAAAGCGGAAGAATTGCAGAAGGCCATCGGAGCTGAACTTGCGGATTTAATTAAATAATTAAAGTGAAGAGTGCTGGATCATCATGATTCGGCACTCTTTTTTTAACGAAAAAAGTATAAAATTTTGAACGTCGATAATTGTCTAGCGCAAGCAGCCTACCCCCTCGAGGTCACAAGCTTGTCTTGTTGAGGCTCCTAGGGACTCGAGACATAAGCCATTCCCTTTCAGAAGGAAAAAACACCTTCTTGCAGGGCTCGTCTTATGCTTGTCGTCCCTGAGCAGTCGCCTACACATTTCGGTTTGTCTTGTTTCGGCTCCTAGGGACTCGGGGTCATAAGCCGTTTCCTTTCAGAAGGAAGAACGCCTTCTTGCAGGAACTGTCTTATGCCTGTCGTCCCTGGGCAGTCGCCTCCTCATTTCGGGCAATCCTCCCAAAAAGGCAAAGAACGCCTTTTCGGGAGGCTCGTCTTGTGCTTGGGGCCCCGGATGGGGGTCATGCAGACGTTGCCACAGGACGTGGCGTTCTTAGTCTGCGTTCCTTCGTGGGCAAGGCGCTTCCGCTTTTCTAAATAGGCTTTCACCCATCCTGCTCCCTTTGCATACTGTAAGGTGAAAATGCATTTCGAAAGGAAGTGTAAGAATGGCTGGGAAAATACTGAAATACTTCGCCGGCGGGAATACAGCCCGGGGGTTCCACAATCTATTCGAATCGAACCTGCAGGGGCTTGATCGCTTATTCATTTTAAAAGGCGGCCCAGGAACAGGCAAATCATCACTGATGAAAGCAATCGGAGCGGAACTGTCCGAAAAGGGCTATGACCTTGAATACATTTATTGCTCATCTGACAGTCAATCAATCGATGGCGTGATCATTCCTTCTTTAAAAGCAGGCATTGTCGACGGAACAGCGCCGCATGTGATTGAACCGAAAGCACCCGGAGCCGTCGAAGAATATATTAATCTCGGAGAAGCTTGGGATTCAAGGGCGCTGGCTGCGAAAAGAGAAGAAATAACTTTACTGTCTGGTCAGATCAGCAATTCCTTTGCAGCGGCCTATGACACATTTGCCGAAGCACTGAGAATCCATGATGAATGGGAGAAAATCTATATAGAAAATATGAATTTCCAGAAGGCGGATGAATTGACCAAGAAGCTGATCTCCGTCTTCTATGGAAATGCAAAATTGAACAAAACTCCATCTGTGAAACATCGTTATTTAGGGGCAGCCACTCCGATTGGAGCGGTGGATTTCGTGCCGAATCTTACGGAGGATATTCAAAAAAGGTACTTCATTAAAGGGCGTCCGGGTTCCGGCAAGTCAACGATGCTTAAGAAGCTGGCAGCAGAAGCTGAAAGCCGCGGATTTGATATTGAAATCTATCATTGCGGGTTCGATCCGCACAGCCTGGATATGATCATCGTTCGCGAGCTGGGCCTCGCTATTTTTGACAGCACGGCGCCGCATGAGTATTTTCCGGATCGTGATGGAGATGAAATCGTCGACATGTATGAAATTACGATCAATTCAGGCACAGATGAAATTTACGCTGAACAGCTAAAGGATATCAGCACCCGTTATAAAAATAAAATGACCGAAGCCATATCCTATCTGGCACGGGCCAAAACCCAGCGGGACACGCTGGAAAACATCTATGTAAGCGCCATGGACTTTGCAGTAGTTGACCGGATCAAAGAGAAGGTCCGCTCTGAGCTGCTGCTGATTTCAGAGAAAGTTTCAATAAGGGAATAGAAGGGAGACCACACACAATGGATTTTACAAATTATCCGTTTTATCCATATATGTATGACCAGAATGAACATGGACGCATTTTTCCTGGCGGAGGATCAGGCGGTGGATTCACCATTCCGGGATTTCCGGGCGGCGGGTTTAATATTCCAGGATTCCCGCCAGGACCGCCTCCAGGTGGTCCTGGTGGTGGATTTGGGCCTCCAGGTGGCGGAGGAGGCCCCGGAGGTCAGGATGGACCGCCATCAGGGCCGCCGCCAAGCTTCACACCACAGATGCAGCAGGTAAGCACGTTTGCTGTTGATCCCGGTGCCATAAGAGGCTGCTTATTCCGCAATACGTTTATATGGCTGCAAAATGGAAACAGCTTCTGGTTCTTCCCGACCTTTGTCGGCAGAACATCTGTAGCCGGCTGGCGCTGGAGAAACTGGCGCTGGACGTATTATGGAACAGACTTGAGAAGAATTCGTTCTTTCCAATGTTTTTAAATTAAAGAAGCTAATAAAAAAGAGGTATCCGCTTCAGGATACCTCTTTTATCTGTAGAAATCAGCGCTTGCTACACTGATAGCAGCCGCTGCACCTTGTTAATCGGCCGGGTTTCTAATGTTATCGGTTAAAATGTTGATATATCGGTCACTTCCCGTCATATCAGGCTTTCAGTATTAACCCAATGGAAAACCATTTAGAAAAGAATATGAGCAGCCAGCACAATCACCGGCAAAGTAATAAGCGTTCTTTGGATAAAGATAATAATCAGGTCCCATAATGTTACAGGGATTTTAGAGCCAAGCAGAAGTCCGCCCACCTCTGACATATAAATCAGCTGGGTAACGGATACTGAAGCTACGATAAATCGTGTCATTTCGCTTTCGATGCCTGCACCGATAACGGAAGGCAAGAACATATCAGCAAATCCGACCACAAGTGTTTCCGAAGCGGCTTTTGCTTCCGGTACCTGCATCAATTCAAGCAATGGAATGAATGGCATTCCTAAATAAGCAAAAACAGGAGTATACTCCGCGATAATCAGAGCCAAGGTTCCCAAAGCCATGACAATCGGGGCTACACCCATCCACATATCCAGAATGTTTTTGGCGCCATCCTGGAAGAAGGCTTTCAAGCTCTGATTTGTGCTTGCTTTGGCAACAGCCTGCTGGAGTCCCCAGCTTGCTGATGTGTGTCCTTCAGGGATGCTCTCATCAAGCTCGGATTCCTGGCCGTTATAATACGTATCAGGCTTTCTGGACAGGGGCCAGATTCTAGGGCTGATAATGGCGCAAAGGAATCCCGCTGCTGTAATGGTCAGGTAAAAAGGCACAAACATATGGCCAAGATTCACCTGTGAAATAACAACAAGGCTGAAGGTAATGGATACGACGGAAAAGGTTGTGCCAATAATGGCCGCTTCCCTTTTCGTATAATAGCCTTCTTCATACTGTTTGCTGGTTAGAAGAACACCAATGGTCCCATCGCCAAGCCAGGATGCCACACAGTCAATCGATGACCTTCCAGGCAGCTTAAATACAGGACGCATGATTTTTGTTAAAAGTGCGCCAAAGAATTCAAGCAATCCGAAGTTCAGCAGCAAAGGCAGGAACAGCCCGGCAAATAAAAAGACCGAGAACAGGATCGGCAGAAGGTCATTTAGGAGAAGTCCGCCTGTGTTTTCAGACCAGATCTGTTCAGGACCGATTTGAAAAAGGGTAATAACTGCAAAAACAGCGCCTATAAATCTCGCTGCAGCCCAGATGTAGGGAACGTCAAATAGGTTCTTGAAAAAAGGGCTTTTTTCGATAAAAGCGGGCTTAGCGAATTTGGCCAGCAATGTACCCAAAAGTGTAATGACAATAATAAAGGTCATAATTTCAGGAAGATAGTCTGCGAGCAGGTTTTGGATCCAGCCTGAAAATATGGCTATAGGAATTGTAATATCCCCTTGATATTTGATCGGAACCATGAATAAGCTGATTCCAATTAAAGAAGGTATGAGAAATTTTATTAGATCTGAAGAAGAATGCTTCTTTCTGGATGCATCAAACAATATCATTCACCTTTTTCTTATATTTATAAACCAAATGTTATTTTAATTCATAACCCCTGAAAAAGCCAACCCTTTCTCTTAAATTCCACTGTTTCCCTTCTTTTTAAACTTCTAAAACAAACATATTTTTAAGATCCCATATTATGTTAAAATATGAAATAATCAAAAAAATCAAAAAGCAGGTGTGCGGATGTTCAGGTTTCGGTTATATTGGACCTTCACAAAGAAGGCCTTTCTTCGATCAGCCGTTTATCGATTTGATGTATGGTCGCGGCTTGGCTCAAATCTTATTTTTCTGCTGATGTGGGGTTCAATTTGGACTGCTTTATATGCCGGAAGGGAAGAAGCTGGCGGCGTCAGCTTTGAGTCCATGCTGACATATATTGTGGTCAGCCAATTTTTATCTGGAGTAAATGGGGCGGGCACCCCGCTGTGGGAAATCCAGGAGAAGGTCCGGACCGGAGATATTTCCCTGGAATTAATGAGGCCGTTTGATGTGCCGCTCCGCTATCTTTTTGCCGATTTTGGCAGTGTGGCCTTTTACATACTGACAGCGCTGCTCCCTTTATATACAGTCATGTTCATTTTTATGGATTTGACATTGCCCTCTAGCTGGGAGACTTGGGCTTTGTTCATCGTATCCGCTTTTATTGGATTCCTGATCCGCTATTGCATTGAAATGTCTTTTGGGCTGCTTTCCTTTTTTCTCGTTGAAACAGGCGGGATTGTCGATGTCTTTTACTTTGCCATGTCCCTTCTTTCGGGGTCAGTCATTCCTCTGTGGTTTTTTCCGGGCTGGCTGGAAAAGATGGCGCTTTACTTGCCGTTTCAGGGGATCTATTACATACCAAATGCGATTTTTATAGGCAGAATCTCTGGAATTGAAATCCTGCTTTCCCTGGGTGTCCAATTATTTTGGGCTGCAGCCAGTTATCTGTTATTAAGGTTTGTCTGGAATCGCGCATCCCAAAAAGTAGTGGTACAGGGGGGATAGAGTGTGAGTGTTTTAAAATATTTGGATTTGTATTTCAAGCTCATCTCCGCAGGTGTAAGGGCCCAGCTGCAGTACCGGTTTGCCTTTGTCATGAGGATTGTCGGGCTGATCACATCTTATACAGGCACTGCTGTCACGATGTGGATCATGCTTTATCAGTTTCAGGAACTGGGCTCATGGACCTTTTACGAGATGCTGTTTCTATTTGCTGTCGCTGTTTTATCCTGGGGATTCTGCATCATTCTCTTTTTTCATTTCAGGGGGTTGGATACCTACATCTTAAACGGCACATTTGACCGCTTCCTTGTCAGGCCGATCAATCCATTTTTTCATTTCATGGCGATGAAGTTTGACGTTGCATCTTTTGGACAGTTCATCTTCAGCATCGGCATTTTTATTTGGGTCAGCTTTGAGCTGCAGCTGGATTGGACCATCGGGAAAAGTTTGTTTCTGCTGTTATCCGTGGTTGGGGGAATCCTCATCCAGGGTGGTCTGCTTGTCATGATATCTGCCCTCGCTTTCTGGACGACAAAATCGGAGCAATTTTACTGGGTGGCCATGTATCCGGCCCGAAATCTGACCAATTATCCTCTGGTCATCTATCCGAAAGCCGTCCAATGGTTTACCGCTTTTGTCGTTCCATTCGGCTTTGTGAATTACTTTCCCGCGGCTGTGCTTCTGGAAAAGGAAACGCCATTTTTCCCTGAGAATATTGGGTATTATTCGCCGCTTGTCGGCATCGTTTTTTTTGCCATAGCCTATTATATTTGGATGCTCGGTTTAAAGAGGTATAAGAGTACAGGTTCATGACATAGTTTAGGAGGGCTGGAATTGCCGATTATAGAGGTTGAACATTTGATGAAGGACTTTATGATTGCCAAGAGGGAGACAGGCTTTCTCGGCGCTGTGAAGAGCCTGGTGAAAAGAGAACATATTAAGAAGGAAGCAGTGAAGGATATCAGCTTTTCGATCGGAGAAGGGGAAATGGTCGGCTATATCGGACCGAATGGTGCCGGAAAATCCACCACCATCAAAATGCTTACGGGCATTCTTGTCCCAAGCTCAGGGAGTGTAACGGTAAACGGCATCATTCCCTATGAAAACAGGCAGGAAAATGCCAAGAATATCGGAGTGGTATTCGGCCAGAGAACACAGCTTTGGTGGGATCTTCCTACAATCGAATCGTTTGAGCTGCTGAAGGAAATCTATCAGGTTTCGGCTAAACGGTATAAGGAAAACATGGACACCTTTACAGAGATATTGGGGCTGGATGAATTCTTGAATACTCCGGTCCGCCAGCTGTCTCTTGGGCAAAGGATGAGAGCTGATATTGCCGCATCCCTGCTGCATGACCCGCCAATCCTATTTCTTGATGAACCGACGATTGGCCTGGATGTCATCGCTAAGGAGAAAATGAGGACATTTATTAAAGAGATTAATAATGAGCGCAAAATCACCGTCATTTTAACCACACATGATATGGAGGATATCGAAAAACTTTGTGAGCGGATGATTCTCATTGACCATGGGCAAAAGGTTTACGACGGGGAAATCGCAGTGGTAAAAGAGCGTTTTGGCAAAACGAGGACACTCATCGTTGACCTGGAGGAATCATCTCACAGCCTCCAGCTTAAGGGCCGTGAGGTGTTTAAAGAAGAAGCAAGCCGCTTCTGGATCCGATTTAACCGGGATGAAGTGTCCGCCTCGGAATTAATTGCCCAAATTACTGAAACACATAATATCAAAGATTTAACTGTGGAAGAGCCTGCAATCGAATCCATCATCAGCCGCATTTATCAGGAGGGCTATCAGGAGCTGCCTGAAACGGTCAAAGTATAAATTGCACCTACCTAAAAATAGGCTCGGCTAATATATCAATATTTTCTGAAAAATTGATATACTATAGAGAGGTGATCAAATTGATTCTATATTTGCTGGGCTTTTGTGCAGTATTGCTGGGAGCGGGAATGTTTGTGGACTGGTGGCATAAAAAGCATGGAATTGACGATTTTGACCCTGAAGAAAATGAAAAGCATGTATCTGAGTCAGAGAGAGCTTATATCGAGTCTTATATGCATAACATGAAAAATGATCATCATAATGGAATGTCATGAGAAAAGCGGAAGCGCCATTCCCACGAAGGAACGCAGACTAAGATCTCGCCACGTCCTGTGGCAACGTCTGCATGACCCGCATCCTCCCAAAAGCTGCCGCTTTTGGTCGTGCGATGATTATGCTGAAGAAGCCTTCCTTGTCCTGCGGGCCTCAAGCCTAAGACAGGCCTCACGGAAAGGAGTTCTTTGCCTTTCTGAGAGGATTGGCTTGTGACCCCAAGGGGGCAGGCGCTGGAGCTAGACAGTTATCTAAATTAAGATAATACACATTATCTCATAATAGAAGAGCATGGCGGATGCCATGCTCTTGACTTTAGAAAAATAAAAACCCTATTGAAATAATCACCCCGCTGACCAGCAGAGTCAGAACACAGAATCCCATGATGTCCTTTGCTTTGAGTCCTGCAATGGCGAGCGCCGGAAGGGCCCAGAAAGGCTGAATTAAGTTGGTCCAGGCATCACCCCATGCGACAGCCATGGCTGTTTTAGGGATGGAGGCACCCATTGACTGAGCCGCTTCAAGCATAATCGGAGCCTGAACCGCCCACTGGCCTCCTCCTGAAGGAACAAAGAAGTTCACAAGCCCCGCGCTTAAAAACGCGAAGAAATGGAATGTGTAATCATTCGAAATGCTGACAAACGCTTCAGACATAACTGCAGCAAGTCCTGAGGCAGTCATCATGCCCATGATTCCGGCATAAAACGGGAACTGAATAATGATTCCGCTAGCCCCTTTCACTGCATTGAGGACAGCTTCGAGGAACCTTTTAGGTGTTCCATGGAAAAGGATGCCGAGGAACAGGAATAGGAAATTTACGATATCAAGGTTCAGGTTAAACCCCTTTGCAGCGAAATAATAAAATAAGAAAACAAGACCAAAAATTCCGGCAAGCAGGGAAATCAGACGGCTGTTTTCCAGGCGTTCAGCAGGTGTCATCGCCTCTTTTTCAATTGAAGCTGCCTGGATGTCTTCTTGAAGAAGAGCAGGATCGACCACAATGGTCTCTTCTTTCGACGGCATCATAAAACGGTTTACAAAAGGCAAAACCAACAATAGTGCGACAACAATGAAAATATTGAATCCGGCAAAGATGGTCTGGTCAGTAGAGATGACGCCAATCATCTCTTCAGAGAAGTGTCCAGGTGTAGCAATGGTCAATGGAATCGAACCTGAAATTCCTCCGTGCCAGACAACGAAGCCGGCGTAAGCGCTTGCAATCAACAGGCGATAATCCACATTTTTTACTTTTTTGGCAAGCTCTTTAGCAAATAAGGCGCCAATCACGAGGCCAAATCCCCAGTTAATTAAGCTTGCAATCATCGATACGAATGACACAATAAGGATAGCCTGGCCTGGTGACTTGGCTAATGATGCCAGTGCACCTAATCCTTTTTTAAAGATCGTGCTGCTGGCCAGCACGTGTCCAGTGACTAAAACCAGCACCATCTGCATGGAAAAAGTCAGCAGGCCCCAAAAACCATTTCCCCAATGCTGAACCATTTGGTAAGGTCCATTATCTGTGAAAATCAAACCTAATCCAAAAACAACGAAGGTTAGGATAATGACAAATAAAAATGGATCAGGCAAATACCGCTGCATAATGCGGTTAAAGAAAGATACCAGTACTTTCATGATGCAACCCCCAATTTTAATTATTAACCTATTATATTTTCTGTAAAATTCGATCTATTCCTTCTTTTCTGACATAATTGTTGTCTAAAAGGCTTCTGCCACTTAAATTAGGAGAGTAAACATCGAAAGGAGACAGGAGATATGGACGTTAAAATAGTGAAAGCTGAATGGAAAGACCGGGATATCGTAAGAAACATGTATGCTTTCTATCTGCACGATTTAACAAAATACACTGATGCATTGGAGATAAATGAAGAAGGCACATTCGAATTTGACGCCTTTTCATTAATCTGGGACAAAGAAGGCATAGAACCTTACCTCATTAAAGCTGATGGCAAACTGGCAGGATTCCTGCTGCTTTTGCGTGCACCCTTTTTAAGAAAAGCAGATTACTGCATCAATGACTTTTTCCTGTATAACTCGTTCAGAGGGAAAAACGTGGGGCAAACAGCGATTGATCTATTGTTCAGCGAATATAAGGGAACCTACTATATAGAGCAGTTAAAACGAAATGAGCCTGCTATCCGCTTTTGGAAGAAGGTGTACCGCTATTATCAGCTTAATGTTGACGAGACCTCGAGAATGGAAGATGGAGAAGAATGTGTAGGGCAGTTGGTGAATGTGGAATGATAAATTAACTGAACCCGGTGCTTCCCTGTGAGTCCGAACCGGGCTTCTTCGGACAGGAAAAGGAGAAATCGGGAAGAGCGAGTCCGAACCCGGACTCGGATAGGGAAGCATAACCCCAAGTTGATGCAAAAAGGAGTGTTCAGATGGATATTCGATTATTAATAAAGCTTTTTGAGGAAAATAGAGACATAGAAAAAGCAATCCCCATGCAAAGCTATCTTAAAGACCACTTTCCTTTTCTTGGAATTAAGGCGCCTGAACGAAGAGCTCTTTTAAAGGAATATTTTAATGAGACAGGCCTTCTGAAGCAGGAATTTAATCCGGATTTTGTGGAAGCCTTATGGGATCTGGAAGAGCGTGAATACCAGGCTGCCGCCCTTGACTACATCGGGAAATTCACAAGGAAACTGGACAAAAGTCATCTCTCATTAGTTGAAAAGCTGATCACAACGAAATCCTGGTGGGATACCGTCGATATGCTTGCCGCCCACCCAGCAGGCGCCATCGCGGCCAAAAATCCAGAAGTAATCCCCGAAAAAATAGAGGGATGGGCGACCAGCGAAAATATGTGGCTCCGCAGGGCCGCCATCCTATTTCAGCTGAAATACAAAACCAGCACAAACGAAGACCTGCTATACCGCTATATTATGCTAAACAATGACAGCAAAGAATTCTTCATCCAAAAAGCCATCGGCTGGGCGCTCAGGGAATACTCCAAAACAAACCCTGAATCAGTTAAAAGGTTTATTGAATCAAACACACTTGCCAGGCTGAGCATTAGGGAGGGGAGTAAGTATATTGGTTAGACTCTTAGGTTTTTATCATTTAAATTAGGAGCACTGAGTTGATTGCAGTGGAGGACTCTTGATCCTCGCAAATGCTGACGCATTTCCTTCGTGCTATGCTTAGCCGAGGAAGCATAATCAATGTCCTGCGGAGGAGGCTCTCGTTCCTCCCCGAGGGTTTGCTGGGGGCCCGCAGCGGAAATTAACGGGCAGCATACATAAACTAAAATAAGTAAGAGAGTTTTTCAGGGAAGTGCAATTATTTAAAATAACCCTAAGAACATGATAGAATGGCAAATAAGTTTTTCAGTAAAAATACTACAGCCAGAAGGTGAAATTATAATGATCAAATGCATTGCAAGTGATATGGACGGCACGCTTTTAACCGCCACACAGAAAATCACGCCTGAAAATATCGAAGCCATTAAAACAGCACAGGAAAAAGGAGTCGAAGTAGTCATCGCAACCGGGCGCTCCTACTTCGAAGCAAGCTTCGTCCTCGATGAAGCCGGCATCTCCTGCCCGATTATTTGCGCAAACGGGGCAGAAGTGAGAGCTGCAGATGGAAAAGTTGTATCCTCCAATCCGCTCGATAAGGACCTGGCTAAAAAAGCTGCCTATATCCTTGTACAGAACAACGTTTATTTCGAGGTATACACAAACCAGGGTACATACACCATTGATGAAGACCGCGGCGTCTCCATCATTGTCGACATCTTTTTAAGCGGAAATCCAGAAGCGGATATTGACGAAGTGACAAAAGCTGCGGAAGAACGCTTTATAAAAGGGCTGGTGCGAAAAGTGAACAGCTATGACGAGCTTTTCAACAGTGACGAGCACCAAATATACAAGCTGCTGGCCTTCTCATTCGAACCGGATTTTCTCGTATCCGCCAAAGAAGACTTGCTTAAGCTTGAAGGCATGGCTGTAAGTTCATCAGGGGATGAGAATCTGGAGCTGACAAGTGTGAACGCCCAAAAGGGGATTGCTCTTGAAGCTTTTGTAAAAGAAAGAGGCATTTCACTTCTGGAAACAATGGCAATTGGCGATAATTATAATGATTTGTCTATGTTCAAACGTGCAGGAAGATCCGTTGCCATGGGAAATGCCGATGACATCATTAAAGCACAATGTGATGCGGTGACATCTGCAAATGAAGACAGCGGTGTAGCCAAGGCAATCCGGGAAGTCCTGAAGTAAAATTTCAAGGGGGATGAAAGCTGGATGAAAAAGGTGTTAGGTGCAGGGTTACTGGTTTTTGGCCTGCTGGCTGGATGCTCAAGTACCGGCGGGAATAATAGCGGGAAACAAGTCGAGGATCAGGAGGCAAGCCTTCCTGCCGGTGAAGAGCCGGAAATACTGGCGGATGAGCTTGATATTCCCTGGTCCATTGCCAAAACAGGCGAAACCTTTTACATGACGGAAAGGCAGGGCAGCATCGTAAAAGTAGAGGATGGCAAGAAAGAACGTCAAAAAGTTGAACTTGCGAAAAAACTTTCTACTGCTTCCGAAGCTGGATTGCTTGGATTTGTGCTGGCACCTGATTTTTCACAATCAAATGAAGCATATGCCTATTACACCTATGAAAACACCTCAGGTCAGTTTAATCGTATAGTGACCCTTGGGCTTCAAGAGGGAACGTGGAAAGAGGAGAGGCTTTTGCTCGATAAAATCCCGAGCGGGCAGTTCCACCACGGCGGCAGGCTTGAAATTGGCCCTGACGGAAAGCTTTATGCTACTGCAGGCGATGCTGCCACTGATCCTGAAATTGCTCAGGATGTGAATTCTCTGGGAGGAAAAATCCTAAGAATGAATCTGGATGGGAGCGTACCGGGGGATAATCCTTTCAGCGGATCCTATGTTTATAGTTACGGCCACCGCAATCCGCAGGGGCTGGCATGGGCTGAGGATGGAACTTTATATGAAAGTGAGCACGGCCCATCGGCCAATGATGAAATCAATAAGATCCTTCCCGGTAAAAATTACGGATGGCCCGTCATAAAAGGGACCGAAAAGAAGGAAGGAATGGAATCACCGCTATTTACCTCAGGTGATGACGAAACCTGGGCTCCGTCCGGGGTGGCCTATTATAAAGGCAAGCTTTACACTGCCGCTTTAAGAGGCAGTGCCGTTCTTGAGTTTGATCTGGAAACAAAGAACGTCAGGAAAATTGTTTCTAACTTAGGAAGAATCCGGGACGTCTTTATTGAAGGGGATGTGCTATATTTTATCAGCAACAATACGGACGGACGCGGCAATCCGCTTGATAAAGATGACAAACTCTATCAAATTCCGCTTTCGGATATATAAAAAGCCTGGCAGCTGTGCCAGGCTTTAGTCTTTAGCAGAAAGTCCATGCATGATGAATTGAATGGTCAGCTCGATTTCCTTTTCATCATCCCAATCGGCTTCAGGCAATATTAAATACCTCGCGATTAAAAAGCCAAATATCGATGTAAAGGTCATTCTGACTACACTATAGGCTGGAATACCAATAATCTGGCCTTTTTTCTGATAATATTCAGCCAAAGTAACAAAGCGTTCAAATACTTTAATCGCGATATGCTCTTTAAACTGTTCCTTGAGTTCAGGGTGAAACGGAATTTCCTGAATCAGGATCCTAATAAGAGGCATATTGTTTTTCAGAAACGCTATCCGGTTTTCCATCATGGCTCTTAAAAAATCTTCAAAGTGTTCGTATTTATGATTAATTACTTTGTATAGATCCTTGATGACAAAGGGAGCAATCAGCTTCGCCATCATCGGGGAAACAATCCCCATCAGTAAATCCTTTTTTGTTTTATAGTGTCTGAAGATGGTTCCTTCGGCTACTCCTGCCTTCTTGGCGATTTCACTTGTCGAAGTGGCTGCATAGCCTTTTTCGGAAAACGATTCAATCGCAGCCATGATAATTTTCTTCTGCTTCTCCGTAAGTCTTTCTTCTTCCTGAAATAATCCTTCTAAAATGGAATCCTGCTCTGGCATGGTTAACTCCTTTATACGTTCAAAATCTATGCCTTTATTATAAAGGAATGAAAATGCAAAAAGAAATTTTAAATTTTCCGGTACCGTCTTAAAGCAGCGATATTCAGAAACATAAAGAGCAATGAGAAAGCGAGCAGCATAAGCAGATCTTTATAAATCATTTCCCATCCAAATCCTCTCACCATTACATTTCTTAATGCTTCAGCCGCGTAATATAAAGGCGTAAAAGGACCGATCCAGCTGAGCCACTCTGATATGGTCTCCAGATTGAATAACCCCGAGAAAAAGATCTGGGGAACCACAATAAGCGGTATAAATTGAATCATCTGCAGCTCATTATTGGCAAAGGAAGACAGCAGGATTCCCAGAGTCAATGCTGTCAGCGAAAGAAGCAGTGTAATGAGCAGGACATAGCCAAAAGACCCTTCCATCAGCATGCCAAGCACATAGATTGCATACCAGGCGATGATGGCAGCCTGGATCATGGTGAATAACCCAAATCCCATGATATATCCCGTAACGATTTCCCATTTCCGGAGAGGACTGGTCAAGAGCCGCTCAAGTGTACCGGTTGTTCTTTCTCTCAAAAAGGAAACACCGGCAATCAGGAATACAAAGAAAAAGACAAAGAATCCCAGCAGCACCGGCCCGAAATAATCAAACTGCCCCATGTCGTCCGAGCCGAATAAATAATCGATCTTTATCTCCTGATTCTCTCCATTTTGCTGTATAGGCTTCAGTGCATCCTGAACCCATTTCATCACAGCTCCGTTTACACTTGGATCGCTTCCTTCCAGAACCACTGATGGCGGCATCTGATCAAACACCAGATACGCATCCAGCTTCTTGTCTGATAGGTCATTTTCTGCCAGCTTCTCCGTATCATAGTGTTTGAGTTTAGCATCTTCCAGGTTAAGCTGAGATTCCAGTTTTTCAGAGATATCAATGAGGCCAATTTCAGGCGTATATTCATCTCCGTTAAACACAAGGTGAAGCATAGTCAGGACCAGGATAGGAGCGAAGATCAATAGAGCCATCGTCCGTTTATCTCTTACAATCTGGCGGAGTATCCGTATAACCAGGGCCATAATCCTCATACTTGCGCACCTCCATATGCCAGGAAGGCATCTTCAATATTGGCAGAGCTGGTCTGCTGCATCAATTCTTCCGGTGTTCCAGCTGCAATGAGCTGTCCGTCTCTAATCATGCCAAGTCTGTCACACTTTCCAGCTTCATCCATAACATGAGTCGTCACCAGGATAGTCGTTCCGTTTTCCTTCAGACTTTTAAAAGATTCCCAGATGCTTTTTCTGAGGACAGGATCGATTCCTACAGTAGGTTCATCCAGTATGAGGAGACCAGGGCTATGCAGAAGGGAAATGGCAAGGGAAAGTCTTCTTTTCATACCCCCTGAATAATCGGAAACCAGCTTGCCGAGATGGTCAGTTAACGAAACAATTTCCATTACCTCATTCATCCGCTGCTTTTTTTCTTTTCCTTTTAATCCATACAGCGCTGCAAAAAAATCAAGATTTTCCTTTGCTGTTAAGTCAGTATATAGAGCGTCAGATTGTGCCATATAGCCAATTCGTTTGATCAAATCCAGCTGGGGCATTTTTTCGCTGAAAATATGGTTTTCCCCCTGTGTTGGCACCTCCAGTCCTGCCAGTTGTTTAACAAGCGTCGTCTTGCCGGCTCCAGATGGGCCGAGCAGGCCAAAAATTTCACCCTCGTAAATTTCAAGGTTAATGCCTTTTAAAACCTGGTGCTTTCCATAAGTCTTGGATACATTTTGGATGGAAACAATTGAATTTTTCATTGGTTCACTCCTTTTCAACTAGAAAGTGAGTAATCACTCACACCAATCATAAAGGGAAAACAGTCTATTTGTAAAGTGAGTAATCACTCATTAATTTCGACAAATGGAATTTCAAGCAATGAGCAGGCTTTTGTGAGTTAAGTCACTTCTTCCTAAACCCATCTTAGCTAAAATATTCTAATAGAAATGTAAAAGCGGGGGATGGGAATGGAAAATGAAAAGCAGGATCATAGACCGTTGATCGATGAATTTTTAGGCAAGATTGAAATTTTTAAAGAGCTCCCCAGTGAATCCATACAGCTGATCGATAAACGAATTATTAAGAAAGCTTATTTGAAGGGCGAAAGAATTATGTCTGAATATGATGTCGCCAAAGGAGTTTACTTTGTTCATTCCGGCATTGTGAAGCTGACGAAACAGGATGAACATGGCAACGAACTGATTGTCTGCATTAAGAAAAAAGGCGAGATTTTTGCAGAAGCCAACCTTTTTAACCAGACGGGCCAAACCTATCCTGCGACGGGTACAATGGTGCAGGATGGTGAAATCTACTTTCTGAACACGGATGATCTGGAACAGGAGCTTCTGTATTCACCGGAAATGGCTGTTCAGATTATCCGCTATATGAGTGAATCGCTGCGTGATATGACCTCTATTCTGAGGGACATCGCCCTGCTTGATGTGTACTCGAAAACTGTCCGGACATTGGAAAGGCTCGCGGAAAAATTCGGCGCTAACCACTGTAATCGGATGCATCTTGAGCTTCCCATAACCGTCCAGGAATTCTCCACCCTTGTCGGAACATCCCGGGAAAGTGTCAGCCGGGTTTTTTCCAGACTGAAAAAAGAAGGAATCATCGAAATTACAGGCAGAAAAATCGTCATTGTGGACTGGTGCAAATTCTGCTCCCTTTACCATCAGAGGCTGTAAGGGCGAGTTGCTTTTTAAGGTGAGAACATATATGAAATTCGAGAACTGTCTTGCTCCACAAGGATGCTCCGGCAGCTTTATCATCGCACGACTAAAAGTGCAAGCCTTTGGAAGGATATGGCGTTCTCAGTCTGTGTTCGCACTTCCGCTTTTCTTAGTCAGCCCGGCTTTTTTGTTATATAATAGAGTCATAGACTCTATGACTCTGAGGTGCAAAGCATGGCTGATTTTCGTTCCAGTGAGATTATCAATAAACCTGTACATGAAGTATTCGATTATATGATTAAAATGGAAAATGTCCCTGAACTCATGCCGTTTGTTGTGAACGTGGAAAAACAGACCGAGGGCGAGATCGGAAAAGGAACAAGGTTCATCGAAACCCGTATGGTCAGAGGGAAAAAAATCAGTGCAGATATTGAAATTATTGATTTTGAACAAGACAGAACCTATACCACCCGCAGCAATGCAAATGGACTGATAACAGAATATAAATATGATTTTCATGAAATAGAAGAAGGAACGCAGGTGGAGATGGAAGCAAACGTTAAAACCAGCGGCCTTGTCGCCAAATTAACGAAGCGTTTCATCGTGAATATTGTGAAGCGGGAAGATGGAAGCCAGCTTCAGTATTTGAAGGAAATGATGGAGAAATAAGCAAAGCGCAAGGCGCCTTGACTATCCCCCACACCTTTAACGGTTTTCGTCGTACCTTGAGCTAAACAGTAAAACAGGGAGCCTCTCCATTAGAGAGGCTCCCTGACTTTATTAATCCCTTTTTTCATCCAAAACTAGAATGACCGTACCGCCCTCATTTCTGCCGGGCAGTTTGACTTTAATCTGCTGATTTTTGTCCACTGAATATTTCTTTCCGGAATATTGGTCAATGACCTTGCTGCCGGCGGCAAATGGGACCTTTACTGTTACTTTCTTTTTATCCGTCATAGTGTTTATGCCTACAACAGCATTTATGCCGTTATAGGAGCGGTTAAAGACTAAATACCCATTAGCGTCTCTGCCTGCGAGCTTTTCGCGTGTACCTTTTGAAAACACTGCCGAGTAATCTTTCCGGATGTTAAGGAGCTTCTGGTAGTGCTTGTGCATGTCATTTCCGATTAGGGACCAGTCAAAGTCATAGCGGTTTTCATTAAATTCTCCTTTATCCATATCTCCTGCATGTTTGCCGGAAAGGCCGATTTCTTCCCCATAATAGATAACTGGCTGTCCCTTTGCTGTTATTTGGAGGGCAGATGCGATTTTCATTTTGCCCCAATCATTGCCCGCACTTGTGATCAGGAAGCCGTCTTCATCATGGCTGCTTAAGAATTGGCCAAGAGCTGCCGTATTTGAGAGCTTATCATTTCGAGCCTGCAATTTTGCTTCAGCTGCGTCGATTTTGCCGTTAATGAAATCAGCAGCGGTATGTTTAAAATCAAAATCGAGGATGGAATCCATTTCGCCGCTGTTCAGAAAGCCTCCATGTTCATCGATGTGGCCGCCGTAATATTCTCCGATGATTTTAAAGTCAGGCCTGATTTCAGTCAGGGCATTTTTAAATGCTTTCCAGGTTGTATGCTCCACGTGCTTAACGGTATCCACACGGAAGTAGTCAATCGTATCCCCGCGGTCTGTTCTTGCTTTTTCAAGCCAGTCTGTCTGCCAGTCAATAATTTGTCTGCGGACCTCTTCTTCCTCAGTTTTAAAATCAGGCAATCCGGCCAGCTCGCCGCGGATGGTATCATTTCCTCCATCCCGCAGCATGCCGGCAAAGCGCTCGCGGTCAGCATCAGAAGGGAAGTTGGGAATTCCAAGCCCAATGGAGGGATCGTTTTCCTTTAATCCATATCCGGTATGGTTCAGTACCACATCCACCATCACTTTTATGCCGCGGTCATGCGCTTTTTCCAAAAGTTCCTGGAATGTCTTAATGTCCCCAAGATGCTCATCCAATTTTGTAAAATCCTTTGCCCAGTAGCCATGATAGCCATATTGGTTTCCATCTTTATCATGGCGCAGGTCCCAATTGATGTTGTCGACGATCGGTGTAATCCAAATCGTGTTAATGCCAAGGTCCTCGAGATAATCCAGTCTTTCAATCACACCCTGGAAATCCCCGCCATGATAGGTTTCCAGATGGGACGTATCATAATTTGAATGGTTTGGATCATCGTTGGTAGAATCTCCATTGTTGAAGCGGTCTGTCAGCATAAAGTAAATGCGTGCTTCATCCCAATCAAAATCATCCTTTTTGCCGCTGAAGGTGCGGGTTTTGACTTCAACGGAAGCTTCTCCCGCATGAAAATTCCCATATTCATCAATCACTGTGATCGGCAGCTTCTTAATGCCTGCCGTTACAGATTGATCAATGGAAATGGTGTGTGCATTTAATGCCGGGTCAATACTGACTTTGCTGCTTCCGCCGATAGCAGATAGGTCTGCGTAAGCTTCTTTAATAGATACCTCAGGATCTGAAAGTATTGTTTCAATAGACAAAACGGCATTTTCATTGTATGAAACTTTATTTGGACTCACGTCAGTTCTGATCTCTGCTGCTGGGTTTTTATAGGTGATGGATGACTTTTCATTAAAAGGATCTTTTATTTCAGAAGTCTCTCCATCTCTAGTAACAAGGAAAGAGTACTCGTATGTGCCTTCTTTTAAGTGATCAATCGTCACAAAGAAACGTTCTTCCTTAAGGGAATACTGCATATCATAAATCTGTCCATTCAACTTTGCCTGAACCTTTTCAATCGAATCCATTTTTCCCTGTTTGAACAGCGCCGGATCTCTAAAATAAAGAGTAAGACTGCCATTGTTTAGAAGAGGACCCGTAATAGAAGGGACCTGATAGAATTCACTCTGGCCGCTTTTGACAATAACCTTGGTGTACTTGTCATTCCCTGTTTTAATATAGCGGTCGGCTCCATAAGGATCCTTTTGATCCCAGCCTGTTCCTTTGCGAAGCACAAATCCCATTTGCTCACTCTGCTGGCCAATTTCAATCAATGCAACAGCCCCCTTGTCATTGACTTCGGTAAAATCTGCCTGCCCATCCTTTAAGCCAGTCTGCCAGGTCCAAATGTTCCAGCCTTCATAATCGTGATTGTCTCTTACATACGTAAACTCAATAAAACGACGGTTATCTCCAGCATTCCGATCGTCAAATTCCTCTTTTGAGTAATAAACGGTTTGGTCGCCCTCAGCGAGCCATACTTCTGCCTCATTTTGGCCATCAGGCATGGTGATGGTTCTGGAAACATCCTGAGTATCCCAGTTTCCGGGACGGGGAATGACATGGATTTTACTCGAAGGAACAGAAATCTCAGCTTGGGCAAATCCTTCTGTCCGGTTTGTAAATGGGTAAGCCTTGCCATTTTTTCCGTCCTCCCATGCCCATAAATCCCAATTGAATTGCTCACCGTCATCGCGCCAGTAGTTTATTGTATAGCTATTCATCTGACCGATAATGCTGAAGCTATGCTCCAGTGTATAGCCATTGAATTCGCCAATGACAGTTACGCTTCCTGCTTCAGCAGAATTGGAGATTGCCAGCTGATTATTTTTCACCTCAACGCCATTTGCTTCAGTTTTTAATCTCCAGGCTGGCTGCACATCTTCGATAGTGCCGTTGCTATGTACTAATTTGGCTGAAAGAGGAATCAGGGTATCTTTTACAGCATCAGCAGGCATTTCAGTCGTTAATCCGCTAATAGCCAGTAAGCTGTTTCCGTTACCAGTCTTGCTATTTGCCGGATCGGCAATCCAATTGCCGTCATCCAGAATAAATTTATATTCATAGACTCCAGGTGATAAATGAATAGTCTTTGACCATATATTGTTTTCGCCTTTCGTCATTGCCAATGCTCCATCTTGCCAGCCGGTAAAACTGCCGGCGACCCGGACCTGCTGAGCTTCTCCCTGATAGGAGAAAGTAACTTGACTCCCGTCTATTACTGGACTTTCGCCTGTGCTGGCAGAGGATGAATGCGGGTGAATTCCTGTGAATAAACTGAGAATCAGGCTTAGGAGCATGATCAAGATGCCAGCTTTCCTATATTTGTCCATAAAATTCCCTCCCTATAATTGGTTAGCTAAAGTGTGTAAGGGTGTAGTGCAAGCGATTGCACCAAGAAGCAAATGAAATCGCTTGCAGATACTTAAGGAAATTCTAACATCATAATAGGGAAAGCTCATGGGCAGAAAGTAGTTAATATTCAGAAAAAACAAACACTAAAAAGCCGCTCTGAAACCAGAGGCGGCGTGCTCTATCTTTAGAATTTATAGGTCCAAAAACGTTCTTTATACATTCTGGCCAATACTTCAGGCTCTTGCTTTTTAATGCTTTCTTCCATATTCGCTGCCATCAGCTGTGTCTGTGAGGCATGTGCCTTGATCGCTGCAACTTTCCGGTCTGCAACCGCACTGACGTCATTGACAATATCCGCCTGGCCGATTTCTTCCTCACAGTTATTGGAGAATGCGACACAGTGAACCTTCGGACGCTTGTCAGCAGGCAGCTCTTTTACCGCACGGATCACAGCGGCGCCTGTTGCGTCATGATCCGGGTGCACAGCGTATCCCGGATAGAACGTGATGATGAGGGAAGGGTTTGTCTCACCGATGATGACTCCTAGTCTGTTCGCGAGCTTTTCTTCATCCTCAAACTCCACGGTTTTATCCCGGTACCCCAGCATTCTTAAGTCCTGGATGCCCAGAACCCTGGCTGCTTCCTCCAGCTCTTCTTTGCGGATTTTCGGCAGAGTTTCCCTGGTGGCAAAAGGGGGATTACCCATATTGCGCCCCATTTCTCCAAGCGTCAGGCATGCGTAGGTGACAGGTGTGCCGTTATCGATATGTAAGGAAATCGTTCCTGAAACGCCAAATGCTTCATCGTCCGGATGAGGGAAGATGACGAGTACATGTCTTTCCTTTTCCATCATGGTCGTGCTCCTTTCCATTTGATGTCCTCTGAGCCCCTATTTATTCAAAAGGATTTTCACTAATTTGCAGGGCGACTGCAAGCTTGCCGCTGAAATCGTGGCCGGCTAAAAGGAGCCTGTCTTCTTTATCGACTTCAAAGTGGGTAATTCCTTCAGCATACACCCAGCCAAAATTCATTTTCAATCCAACCCGGTAAGGGCCTTTTCCGGTGATTTTTCCATGCTCATAAACCAATTTGGCATTGCGGATATAGGCGCCTGAAGAAAAGAAGCTTTCATCAAAATGGGAAGCATACGCTCCATTTGTTGTTTCCAGATGAATAAAGACCTCTTTATTGGCAAGGCGGTCAATCTCTTTTTGCACGTGTTCTTTCACTGCTGGTTCCACTCTATAGTCCCCCTTCCGTTTTATCTTCATATATTCGTTTGAGACGGTATTTATATGTTTATCTTACTAAAAAAAGAAATGAAAAGCGAAAAAGTAATCTCAGAAAGGGTGCTAAAAAGATATAACCGCGAAATTGTTATATTATCCGCGAAAAAACAAATATAACCGCGGAAATTTAATTTTATCCGCGAAAAAATCAATATATCCGCTAAATCCCCGTTTTATCGGGTGAATTGCCAATTGCAAAAAACAGAGCCCCCTCGGACTCTGTTTCACCATGCTTATTCTGAATCAAGACTGCCTGCGCTATATTTGCGGTAAGCACCAGGCATCGTAGGGCCAACATACTCATTTAGCTTAAAGCCATGGTTGATGGCGGCAGTGATGAAATCCTTCGCTGTTTGAACCGCTTCTTTGACAGGTTTGCCTTTCGCGATTTCTGCTGTGATTGCAGAAGAGTAGGTGCAGCCTGCGCCATGAGTGTAAGTCGTTTCAACGCGTTCGCTTTCATAAAGAGTGAACTCTTGTCCATCATATAGAAGGTCAACGGCTTTTTCGTGCTGAAGCTTGCTGCCGCCCTTGATTAATACATACTTCGCACCAAGTTCATGAATTTTGACAGCCGCTTCTTTCATGTCCTCCACAGTTTTGATTGGACCTGTTTTAGCCAGCTGCCATGCTTCAAATAAATTTGGTGTTACCACTGTTGCAAGCGGCACAAGCAAATCTCTTAATGCTTCGTTCAATTCAGGATGAATCGGCTCATCTTCACCTTTGCAGACCATGACCGGGTCGATGACAACATGATCCAGGCTGTTTTCTTTAATGGTCTTTGCCGCAATTTTAATCACTTCTTCAGAACCTAGCATGCCTGTTTTCATCGCATCAATACCTGTAGATATGATCGTTTCGATCTGTGTTTCCAGAATATCTGTAGAGATCGGGAACACGTTGTGGCTCCAGTTATTTTTAGGATCCATCGTCACAATGGTAGTCAGCGCAGTCATCCCGTAAACGCCAAGCTCCTGGAATGTCTTAAGGTCTGCCTGAATTCCCGCGCCGCCGCTCGTATCTGAACCGGCAATGGTCATTACTTTTTTCATCGTCATATGCATAGTTCCTCCTTGAAGTACTGCTGGATATCTTTTTCTAATTATAACAATAATTGAAAAAGGTAAAAACTATAACGGACTGCAGATAGCATTAAGTTAACCGCTCCTTTAGGCAAAAATACGATGCACATCACTTGAACGCACATAAAAAAGGCTATGCACACATAAATCACGCTTATCCGCACGTAAAAAAATTTATCCGCTCATAAACTTCGTCTATCCGCACATAAATTAACTTCAGAAAAAAATCCTGCTGAACGTCACAATATTGCCAACTCCAGCGGCCTTCGTATAAGAAACAGGCCGGAATAGATGGTAAAATAAAAGGATAACGATAAGATACATTGAAAGACGGTGAGGAAAATGAGCAGTACAGGCATCATTTTGGCAGGAGGGCATTCAAGCCGGATGGGGGAGAATAAAGCCCTGCTGAAAATAGGCGGCAAAACGGTAATTGAACGAATCGCCGATCAGCTGTCTTCTATATTGCCCAATGTCATCATCGTAGCCAATAAACAGGAAGATTATCAGTTTCTCGGCCTTCCCCTTGTGAGCGACCGCTGGAAAGAAAAAGGGCCACTGGCTGGAATCCAGGCCGGCCTGTCTGAATCCAGGACCCAAAAAAATCTGATTGTGGCCTGTGATATGCCATTCATATCCGGGGAGCTTGCCAGGCTTCTTCTTGAACAGCTGGATCAGCATCAGGCATCCGTACTTGAAATCGGAGGGCAGCTTCACCCGCTTTTTGCCGCTTACCGAAAGGATGCAAAAGATGCAGCAGAGCTGGCATTGAGAGAAAATAAGCTGCGGATCCGCCAATTTCTGCAGGAAATAGATAGCAGAATCATAAAAGATGAAGAGCTTAAGAATATGGGGTTTTTATATAGGGATGCGCACTTTTTTAACATGAACCGTCCTGATGAATACCGGCAGGCACTGAAACTGGCCGAAGATGCCTCAAAATAAGAATGCATTCATTTCCATTCCGGCTCTGTCTATGTCAAAATCAAATAAAAAGAGGTGATTCCATGAATTTTGAGATTTCTAAAGATCCGATCGATATCCAAAGTGTGATCGATAAAGTGGTGCAGCGGGAAGCGGGAGCGATTACGACCTTTATCGGAACCGTCCGCGAGCTGACACATGGAAAAAAAACACTTTACTTAATATATGAAGCATATGAATCAATGGCTGTGAAAAAACTGGAGCAGATCGGAACCGAGATAAAAGAGCGCTGGAACGGGGCAGAAGTGGCAATTACCCACCGGACAGGCAAGCTGGATATCACCGATGTAGCGGTCGTCATTGCCGTTTCCACTCCACACCGTGCGGATGCTTATGAAGCAAACCGCTATGCGATTGAAAGAATTAAAGAAATTGTGCCGATTTGGAAAAAGGAACATTGGGAAGATGGCGAAGAATGGATCGGCAATCAGCTGGAAACAGTGGCATACCCAAAAGGAAAACCGGAGGAGAAGGATTTACATGAATAAAATTATGTTTTTTGCCCATTTGCGGGACCGTGTTGGAGAAGAGTCTTTGACAAAGGATGTCAGCGGCAAAACAATCTCTGAACTGAAACAGATGCTTGAGGAAAATTACGGGCTGAAGCTTGATTCAGTCATGGCAGCCGTGAATGAAGAGTTTGCTTCTGATGATGAAGTCATTCAGGACGGAGATACAATCGCCTTTATCCCTCCAGTCAGCGGAGGGTAATGGCAGCTTCAAGAGAGGAGGGGGCGCATTGTCTGAAAGGTATTCTCGCCAGGCTTTGTTTCCGCCTATTGGAAAAGTGGGGCAGGAAAAAATCCGCTCCAAGCATGTGCTCATAGTCGGTGCCGGCGCTCTTGGCTCGGGAAATGCGGAATTGATGGCGCGTTCAGGTGCCGCCAAACTGACGATCATTGACCGGGATTATGTCGAGGAAAGCAACCTGCAGCGCCAGCAGCTTTTTGCAGAAAGCGACGCCTTAGATAAAATGCCAAAAGCGGCTGCAGCAGAAAAACGGCTAAAGCAAATTAATAGCGAGGTCGAAATCCGCTCGATTATTGGCGATGCTACTCCGGAAAAGCTGGAAGAGCTTGCTGAAGGGGTGGATCTGATCCTGGATTCGACCGATAACTTTGAAACCAGGATGACCATTAATGATATCTCTCAAAAATTTAATATTCCATGGATTTATGGAGCCTGTGTCGGCAGCTTTGGCATGAGCATGACAATCATTCCCGGGAAAACGCCATGCATGAATTGCCTGCTGAAAAAGATTCCGATCCAGGGGATGACCTGTGACACCGGAGGAATCATTGCCCCAGCTGTGCAAATGGTCGTCGCCCATCAGGCAGCTGAAGCGCTGAAAATTCTGGCTGAGGACTGGGAAGCCGTGCGTACCGCTATGGTCAGTTTTGATTTATGGCGAAACCAGTACACCAGCATGAAGGTGTCAAAAGCGAAGGATGAAGGCTGCTTATCTTGCGGAACAGAAAGAACATATCCTTATCTGCGGCCGGAAAATATGATGAAATCCACTGTTCTCTGCGGAAGGGACACTGTTCAGATCCGCCCGCCAAAGGAGCAGGAAATCGAATTCGCTGAAATCGCACGGCAGCTGAAAGCACTTGGCTACCAGGTGAAAGGCAATCCGTATCTGCTTTCCATCGAAATGGAGGAGCAGCGCCTTGTCCTCTTTAAAGACGGACGCGCCCTTATTCATGGCACAAAGGATTTAGCGCAGGCGAAGTCCATTTATCAGCGGATTATGGGTTAAAGTGAACTTCAATCAGTGGGGTTCTGTTAGTTGGGGCCCGCAGGACGTGGCGTTTTATGTCATTTTCCTGCTGTCGGGCCTTTACGGTCAGTAAGAGTCCGATAAACTAGTGCTTTTTCATTATATATAAGCCCCTTCCTTTTTTGTAAAATAAAGACAAAAAGACAGAAGAGGTTAATAATGATTACATTCATGTATTTTTTCGGCTATTTGTTTGACCAGCTGCTGGTCAATTTTATAGGGATGGTCCTGATCCTTTACAGCTTTATCATTCCGGTTACCCCTATGTATAAAACCAAGCGGCCTGCAGATCTAATCGTGCATATAAGCCGGATTCTTTTCGCTATCATTCTCCCATTCCTGAACTTTTTCTATTTTTTATTCAATAGCGGGGACTGGGCGACAGGGGAAGGCATTACAGCACCGGAGCATTTTAGCACTTTCATCTGGGTTCAGGCTGGTTTGATTGTGCTGCCTGAACTGGTTTTTTTCATCCTGTCAAAAGTCAATATAACCAGAGTCTGGTGGTATGTGCTATACCCGGCTCTGCTGATTGGGCTATGGGTTTGGATGTTTTAAGGGCATAAAAAAAGCGATGAAAAATTTTCATCGCTTTTTCATACTGTCTAGCTGCTCCAGCGCCTACCCCCTCGAGGTCACAAGCTAAGCCTCTCAAAAAGGCAAAGGACGACTTTCCTTGAGGCTTGGCTTGTGCTTATCGGGGAAGGGCAAGGCGCCTCCGCTTTTCAAATTATTTTACTTCGTCTGTACCTACAATAACTAACTTGCCTTCATCCAATACTTTTTCATATTGTTCTGCTTCTACCGTCGTTAAACCAACAGATTCGAATTTTGTACGAAGCTCATCTCCGCGTTTTTTGAACACGTTGCCGACAGAATCGAGTAGGCCCTGCTCCTTCATGCCGACTTCGCCTGTATCCGTCGCGTCAGAAAGGTGCTCTGAGCGATCCTTGTCATGTGCGAAAATATAGATGTTTTCCTTATTAAATCCCTGGCTTTGCAGCATTCCAATCGTATCTGTAGCCTGTACGCCATTTTCAACAACTTCAATTTTATACATATATAACATCCTCCTTAAAAGATTTGCAGATTTATTTAAATGGCAGCATGTCCTGCCGTTATATTTATTACATATCCGTTCTAAAAAATTTTAAACATGTATGCAAGAATGAAAGATTATGCCATGATAACCAATGGGTATTAAGAATAGGACCTTTCAAATAAGAGGAGGGAGAGTTGGCAGATGAAGCGTATCTTAAGAAATGACTGGCAGGAGATTTTGGCAGAGGAATTCGAGAAACCTTATTATCTCCATCTTCGTGAATTTTTAAAAAAAGAATATGAGGAGCAAACTATTTATCCGAGGCAGGAGGATATTTTCAATTCGCTCCAATATACAGCTTATAAAGACGCAAAGGCAGTTATATTGGGGCAGGATCCTTATCATGGGCTGGGGCAGGCACATGGATTGAGCTTTTCGGTACAGCCTGATGTAAAGCTGCCTCCTTCGCTGAAAAATATATTCAAGGAAATGCAGGATGACCTGGGCTTCGAGGTGCCAAACAATGGCTATCTATTAAAATGGGCCCGAGAAGGAGTGCTGCTCTTAAATACCGTTCTGACCGTCCGCAAAGGGCAGGCGCACTCGCATAAGGGGAAAGGATGGGAAACTTTCACCGACACCGTTATACAAAAACTGAATGAGAGGGAAAAGCCCGTGGTTTTTATTTTATGGGGCAAACCGGCTCAGGAAAAAGAAGTGCTGATTGATGCTTCTAAACACTATATAGTAAAATCGCCGCATCCAAGTCCATTTTCGGCAAGAAAAGGGTTCTTTGGCAGCAGGCCATTTTCAAGAACGAATGAGATATTACAAGAGCTTGGGGAGGAGCCCATTGACTGGCAGATTCATGATCTCTGATTCTTTTCGTCATGTTTCACGTGAAACATACCGTTTCGTGTAAGAGAATAAGAGAAGTGCTCGAAATATGCATGTTCGAGAAGGGAAAGGAAAATGAGTTCACAGAAAATGGCTTGTTTAAAATGCAAATAATTCTGTGTTACTGGGACCGGTACTATCCAAAAGGCTGCAGGGGTTTTCAGTTTACCCTGTCTAGCTCAGCGCCTACCCCCTCCAGGGTTGGGGGTGGGCAAAAGGCGCGTCCGCTTTTCTTTAAAACCAGGCGGATGCCCTCTCTCGGAGTTTTCCGGGCATCTGGCCATCCTTGTTTGCGTTTTGAAAAGGAAAACTGATAAACTTTATATGGCCGGTAACATTGGCGATTTTTTAAAAAGAATGTATACTTTTTTTGGACTTCAGGAATTGTCTAGCAGAAGCAGCCTGACACTTGAGGGTAGAGGGTGGCAAGGCGCTTATGCTTTTTTTACAGAAAGAGGTGTAGAGAATGAATATCTCTGTTCAGAAGCTTTTAGGGAAGATGGAAAAGGAATTGCTGGAAGCAAAAAGCAGCTCTTCAGACGCCAGAATAAGAGAAAGAGTGCAGGCGATCAAGTCATTATGCGAGCTGGTTTTGGAAGAGTCGGATACAGGAAGTGTGTCTGCTGTTGCTTCTATTAGCCATACATACAATGCACCGCCTGCGGCTCAGCCAGCGGGTCTGCAGCCAAAGAAAATGCAGATGGAAGATGAGGCAAACGGCGATTCATTATTCGATTTTTAATAAAACGATAAGAGGTGCAGGGGATTATGAAGCTATTTATTATAATTGGAGCCATTAATGCTTTTTTAGCAGTTGCATTAGGTGCGTTCGGAGCGCATGGGCTTGAGGGGAAAGTGGAGCCGAAGTATTTGGAGATATGGAAAACAGGTGTAACCTACCAGATGTTCCACGCAACAGGCCTTTTGATTATTGGCGTCCTGCTTGGCAAATTGCCGGCGACATCTTTATTATCCTGGTCAGGCTGGCTGATGCTGATCGGCATTATCCTTTTCTCAGGAAGCTTATATGTTTTAACATTAACAAAAATCAGCGTGTTGGGTGCCATCACCCCGCTTGGCGGAGTCTCTTTCCTTGCGGCTTGGGTGCTGCTGATCATTGCGGCGGTAAAATATTTATAATAGGAAAGGAGCTTTGACGGGGTCAAAGCTCCTTTTTTCATTACCTCGGCGAATATTGCGACATTCCTTGCCCTCCGCCAAACGGATATTCA
The DNA here is from genome assembly GCF_000294775.2 of Cytobacillus oceanisediminis 2691. Taxonomy (GTDB): domain Bacteria; phylum Bacillota; class Bacilli; order Bacillales; family Cytobacillaceae; genus Cytobacillus; species Cytobacillus pseudoceanisediminis. Next base: position 5,267,538 of record NZ_CP015506.1, on the reverse strand, counting down.
TATTCTATTTCTTCATCAAATGTTACATAGTCTAAGTAGATCATTGGAAGGAGGATACGTTGGCCTGTTTGCGGATCGCTCAGTATCAAGTGATCCCGTCCGGCCGCTTCAATGATGCCTTTAAATATTTTGGCGTTCCATTCCGTATTGTTTTCGAATGTTGCATAAACAGTCGCGAGTTTTCCTCTGTTCAGGCGAAGAATATTTTCGATGTAGGATTGTTCAAGCGGGAGCATGCCTGGAATAGAAGGAGCAGCTGAAGGGGCACCCATACCGCCGCCGGCGCCTGCACCTGGAAACATCCCGCCCGAGCTCGTACCCGGAACTGTTCCGCCTGTTTGAACGGGCTGGAACTGCGGCTGACCCTGCGGCTGGCCCTGAAAGTTCTGAGGCATTTGGGTGCCATCCGTGTAACGCTGCTGCTGGTAACCATAAAAAGGGTATTGACCATAATTTGATTGACTCAATTTTTTTCCCTCCTAAAATTAAAATCAGCCATTTCTATCCGCATTGCTAGTAGACTGTCGGACAGTCCTGCGGGGTAGATTTATAAAAGCAATGGGCTTTAAACCGTCCGGCATTCCCTTGGCTGTACCATTGGGCCGGGCAGCTGCCTTGTGGCCGAAAGAACCATAATGCACTGCTGGCAGAGTAGTGTTGGTGACCGCTTATTACTTTGCGGGCGAGGTCAATCTCACTGCCGCGCACCTTGATAAAAATTGCCTTTTTGGTTGGCTTCAATCCCGCTTGGGTTCTGATAGACCATTCTCCTGATGGAGCAGGTATCCTTGAAGGCCCAGACATTCACCCCGGACATGGTTAACCCCTCACATTCCCAACCATCAGCATGCCGTGCTTCCCATCGCACGCATGAGCCGGCCGAGGAGCTTAACATCTTCCTCGGTGTAAGGGATAACTCCAATCTCTTCACCTCTCTTTAATAAGCCATGATGCTGCGGATAAGAGAATTGCCTAGGTATAAGAGAAACTCACTATTTCATTACTATGTAGAGGCATGTTTTTTTATGACCTCCGGAAAAAGAAAAACTCCCAGCAGAAGCCGGGAGTTTTAAACATTATACGTGAAGGAATTTTTCAACCTTGTCCTCTTCAAGGATGTTGCCAACGAAGAAGGAGCCGAATTCACCGTAGCGGGCACTGACTTCATCGAAGCGCATTTCATAAACAAGCTTTTTAAACTGAAGAACATCATCAGAGAAGAGGGTAACGCCCCATTCGTAATCGTCGAAGCCGACTGAACCTGTGATGATCTGCTTTACCTTTCCTGCATACTGGCGCCCGATCATGCCGTGGCTGCGCATCATATTGCGGCGGTCTTCCATCGGAAGCATGTACCAGTTGTCATTGCCCTGGCGGCGCTTGTCCATCGGATAGAAGCAGACATGCTTTGCTTTCGGAAGTTCTGGGTAAAGGCGTGCCAGGATCTGAGGATTCTGGTAAGGATCTTCTCCTGCCGGCAGGTAGTTGCTCAGCTCGACAACAGAAACATATGAATGAGCAGGAATCGTGAATTCAGCTAACTTAGTTTTGTTGAATTCGTTTTCAATTTCATTTAGCTCTTCCATTGTAGGCCTTAAGATCATCATCATAAAATCAGCTTTTTGGCCGACAATTGTATAAAGGGCATGGCTGCCGTTTTTCCCGCTTTGTGTTGTATTCCACTTGTCCACTAGGGCCATAAATTCGTGGATCGCTGCCTGACGCTCTTCGCTGGGAACCATTTTCCAAGTTGTCCAATCAACTGTGCGGAAGTCATGTAAACAATACCAGCCATCAAGCGTTACTGCTGCTTCACTCATTATAATCACTCCTAATATGTACTAAAATTCTCATCATTACTATAACATAGTTTCTCCAATTAACATGTGTACAAAACTTGAAATGTTGGAATTCAGCAGGGTGACAGGCACCTATACCAATTTGCCGAACTGGCATAGGTGTCTGTCACCGCAAATTCCCGTTTACAAAGAGGGGATTATGGATATCTTAAAAAAGGTATAAAGGTGGACTGTAAGAAGGATATTTATTATTGGAAATTTACCGAAAACAAAAACTTTTTTGTTGTAAACGCTAACAGTATGTGAACTCCTTGAAATTCTTAGGATGAGGAGTATTCTAAGGGAGTATATAGGAGAATTTCTATTGAATTGAACGGAAATTTAGTGCCGTAGGAGGAATTAGCATGAGTGATTTATTCACAGTATTGAAAGAAAAAGTAACAGCGCAGAATTTAAGAATCGTTTTTCCGGAAGGACAGGATGAGCGTATTTTAGCGGCTGCAGGAAGATTGGCTGCGGAAAAAATCATCACTCCGATCCTTATTGGAAACATCGCAGAAATTGAAGCAAAAGCAAAAGACATGGATATCAGCCTGGAATCAGCTGAAATTTATGACCCAAATAACTTTTTAATGATGGATGAGCTTGTGGCTGCATTTGTTGAAAGACGCAAAGGCAAAGCGACAGAAGAAGATGCACGCAGGATCCTTCTTGATGAAAACTATTTTGGAACCATGCTTGTCTATGCGAACAAAGCAGACGGCCTTGTGAGCGGTGCTGCCCATTCAACAGCTGACACAGTGCGCCCGGCTCTTCAAATCATTAAAACAAAAGAAGGCGTGCGCAAAACATCTGGTGTATTCATCATGGTCCGTGACGATGAGAAATATGTTTTTGCCGATTGTGCCATCAACATCTCACCGGACAGCCAGGACCTGGCGGAAATCGCGATTGAAAGCTCGAAAACAGCCAGAATGTTCGATATCGAACCGCGTGTGGCCATGCTGAGCTTCTCAACAAAGGGCTCTGCCAAGTCACCTGAAACGGAAAAAGTTGCGGCGGCACTTGAAGCAGCTAAAGTTCGCGATCCGCTTTTAATCATCGATGGGGAATTCCAGTTTGATTCGGCATTCGTTCCATCGGTAGCTGAGAAAAAAGCTCCGGATTCACCAATCCAGGGAGATGCAAATGTATTTGTTTTCCCTAGCCTGGAAGCCGGAAACATCGGCTACAAAATTGCCCAGCGCCTAGGAAACTTCGAGGCAGTGGGACCAATCCTTCAAGGCTTGAACCGTCCGGTTAATGACCTGTCCCGCGGCTGCAACGAGGAAGACGTTTACAAGCTTGCTTTAATTACTGCAGCTCAAGCTTTACATCAATAATACAGGAGCTTAGAAGCCGGTCCCTTGTGACTGGCTTTTTTGCTATAATGTATCTGTTATGGGCCTTTGGCCGATAAAGGCTCAAGTTTGGCCGCTAAAATGCCATATTTGGCCGATAAAACTATAACTTAGGCTGATAAACCAGCTGATTTGGCCGTTAAATAGATAAATTCTGCCGATTAACTCGAATATCGGCAAAAGGGGATCAAATGAAGATGAATTCGCTACAAGACTTGCTGTTTCAGGAAGAATGGAGGGTTATTGACCAGTCTGCTGCAGGCATCCACTTAAATGCCCTGCACTCTTTCGGGATGGACGATACACTATGTGCTTCTGTCGGATCGGGTGAGGCGCCTGCGACCGCGAGGACATGGGTTCACCATAATACCATTGTGCTTGGAATCCAGGATACGAAGCTGCCTTTTTTAACTGAAGGCATCCAGTTTTTAAAGAGCCAGGGGTACGAAGTGATTGTACGAAATTCCGGCGGCCTGGCAGTTGTCCTGGATCAAGGGGTCCTGAATATTTCGCTGATTTTTCCTGAAAGTGAAAAGGGAATTGATATAAACCGCGGATATGATGCGATGTGGATGCTCATCCAAGAGATGTTTTTCGATTTTCATATACAAATAGAAGCGCGTGAAATTGTCGGCTCCTATTGCCCGGGAAGCTATGATTTAAGCATCGGGGGACAAAAGTTTGCCGGCATCTCGCAAAGGCGCCTCCGCAATGGCGTGGCGGTCCAGATCTATCTGTGCGTGGATGGCAGCGGAAGTGAGCGGGCCGATTTGATTGGCAAATTCTATTCTCTTGCTAAAAAAGAAGAACAGACAAAGTTCCAGTACCCTGAAATTCAGCCGGCTGTGATGGCATCACTATCGGAATTGCTGGGTACAGAGCTGACGGTACAGGATGTGATGCTCCGCTTTTTGCAGTCATTGAAAAAGAAAGCAGGCCGCCTTTATGCAGGGCAGCTGACAAATGTGGAAGCAGGCCTGTTTGAAGCCTATTACCGCCGTGTGATAGAACGGAATGAGAAAGTACTTGGCAGCGAATAAATAAAAGAAGAGCCGCAGTCATAAACGATCTGCGGCCCTCCTTGAAAGGAATTGCTGCCATTTTCTCCTGCTCCCGCTGCCGGGAACACCTTTTTTGTTTTAGAATTTTCAGCGCCTGCACCCTTGGGCGGGCAAGGCGCTTTTAGTTTTTCTTATTCAGCTACTCTTTCCAAATTGCCGTTGCGGTCCATTTTAAACTTGGATGCCGGCCTTTCTTCTTCATCAAACAGAACAAAATTGCGGGCTCTGTTCATGATTTTCATCAGTGTCTCGTAATCTTCCTGAATGGTTACCGTATTCTGCTCCAATTCGCCGATTTTGCCTTCAAGCTCTTCATTTCGGCTTCTGAGATCGGCATTTTCCCGCTTCAATCTTTCATTCTCACTCTTTAGTATATCAAGCTGAATGCCTGAATGATTCAATGTTTGCAAGTATGTGATAACGGTATCCATATCCAGCTGTGCAGGCGCAGTATAAACCGGCTCTGAATAGGTGAAGGATGAGACCGTCTCTGTTTGGATATGCGATTCATCCTCTGTGCGCTCTTCGTAAAAATCTGCCGGTGATGGCGGTAGGACCGCATTTGTCTTAATTGGCGCTGCTTCAACCTCCTGCATAGTTGGAACCGGCGGAGAGTATAAGAGTTTCTTTTTGCCGCCCTGATCCTTTCCTAGCATTCTTTGTCTCTGCTTGCGCTGTTTCTTGGCTAATTGAAGTGCTTTTTCATACTGGTGCCTCACTACAGCGTTCCAGCGGAATCCGCATGCCGCAGATGTGCGGTTCAGCTTGTCCCCAACTTCCTCAAAAGCGTTTAACTGAGTGCTGCCTTCCCTCACATGCCGCAAAACAGTTTCTGCCAGCAATAAATCGTTTTCATCTGTCCAAGCGTCCTGACGTATTTTCATGTAACCTCAACTCCCTAAATTATTACTTTTTGCTGTTGCCTTAGTTAAAGGATGGACAAACTTGGCAGATTTTATACAAAGGTGATTAAAAGGATAGTAGATTTTTTTAAAATTTTATTTTTCGCTAGATACGTATGGCGGTTTTGTGAAGATTACTAAGATTCACCACCCAAGTTAATGATTACAGCTTGCAATAGAGCTGGATAAGTTTTAAAATAGCCTGTAGCAGTTGGCAGGGCAGTCCTTTTTATCTGAATAGGAATGCTTTGCAGCGGATATGCTTTAACGAAGAAGATGACGAGGCGCGCCATGCGCTGTTAAAGCTCCCGGAACGGGGAGCGCATAATATAAAAGATTGACCGCAGAAAGGGTTGTAATAAAATGGCAAACGAATTTCGTGTTTGCGACGATTGTCAGGCTGTAAATCTGAAGACATTAATACCGCGATTAAAAGAAATAGATCCTGAAGCAAAAATTGATGTCGGCTGCCAGTCCTATTGCGGGCCAGGCCGCAAAAAAACATTTGCTTTCGTCAATAACCGTCCCCTTGCCGCACTGACGGAAGAGGAATTGATGGAGAAAATTAATAAAAAGCTGAAAAAATAAAGATCACCCTGACTCCTGTCCTGAGGTGATTTTATTTTTTGCCTGAGTTTATGATTGAGCTTCGATTGGTAAATAGACTTAGGAGGCAATATTCGTTTTTAGAAAAGTCGAAAAATATTTCCAGGGAAGATGATTGCTGTATTGCGGTTTCTGTCGAACAGCCATGAAAAACAAAGAATTTTGTGATGAATTGACACCGTGATCGGGATATAATAGGTATACGCCAGAAAATGGGAACAGCAGGTTTGGAACTCGTGGACACAGGAAAAGCGGAGGGTACGGAATGGCATATTCAGCGGAAAAGTTAAGTGAGGAAAAAGTATTTAAAGATCCCGTTCATCGTTACATACACGTAAGAGACAGAGTAATCTGGGATTTAATCGGGACAAAAGAGTTTCAGCGTCTTAGAAGAATTAAGCAGCTCGGGACAACTTATTTAACCTTCCATGGTGCTGAGCATAGCCGCTTTAACCACTCGCTCGGAGTTTACGAGATTGTGCGGCGCATTTCCGATGACGTCTTTTTGGGCAGGCCGGAATGGGATGAAGAAGACCGCATCCTGACCTTATGCGCGGCACTTCTCCATGATTTGGGACACGGCCCGTTCTCACACTCCTTCGAAAAAGTATTCGACCTCGATCATGAACATTATACGAGGGCAATCATTCTCGGCGATACCGAGGTCCATCAGGTGCTCACCAGGGTAAGTGCCGATTTTCCTCAGAAAGTGGCAGATGTGATTGCCAAAACTTCTAAAAATAAGCTGGTCGTCAGCCTGATTTCCAGCCAGATTGATGCGGACCGGATGGATTATCTGCAGAGGGATGCTTACTTTACGGGTGTCAGTTATGGCCACTTTGACATGGAGCGGATCCTGCGTGTCATGAGGCCGCGGGAAGACCAGGTCGTGATCAAACAGAGCGGGATGCATGCCGTTGAGGATTACATTATGAGCCGGTATCAGATGTATTGGCAGGTGTATTTCCACCCGGTTACACGCAGTGCCGAGGTGATCCTGACCAAAATCCTTCATCGCGCGAAAGATTTGCATGAACAGAAATACAGGTTTAAATATGATCCAATCCATTTTTATTCTTTATTCAATGGTGAAATCACTCTTGAAGATTATATAAAGCTCGATGAAGCTATTATTCTTTATTATTTTCAGATGTGGCAGGAGGAAGAAGATCCGATACTGAAAGATCTCTGCTGCCGATTTATGGACCGGAATTTATATAAATATGTGGAATTCGACCCGGCGAAAGAGTACAAGAAGCTGGCGGAGCTGTCGGCTTTGTTCAAAAAGGCAGGCATCGATCCGGAATATTATCTGGTCGTCGATTCTTCATCTGATTTGCCTTATGATTTTTACCGTCCTGGCGAGGAAGAAGAAAGATTGCCGATCCATTTGCTGCTGAAAAATGGGGATATTCGCGAGCTTTCCCGCGAATCGGAGATCGTGGATGCCATTTCCGGGAAACGACGCACTGATCATAAGCTTTACTATCCGGCTGATTTTATTGCAGACGACAGCAAAAAGCCAAACATTAAAAAACAGATTAGAACGCTGCTGGAAATCGATTAAAACTACATAATTGGTTTTCTATAGATACGGGAAAAAACGGAGTAGGAGATGAAGAGCTTTGTTAAAGGATCACGCTAAACTAATGCATGCCATTGCAGTCTCTGAAGAAATCGTGGGACGGAAAAAGCTGCAGAAAATGATATATATCGCCAAAAACATCGCATTTCCCTTTCAGGAAAGATTTCAATTTCACTTTTACGGGCCATATTCGGAAGAATTGACACTAAGGGTCGAAGAACTCTGCAACATGGGATTTTTAAACGAAGTAAAGGAAAAAAAGGGCGGCTATTACCAGTATCGATACACCCTTACTGAAACCGGCAAGGAATTTCTGGACATTAATGCAGTCGAAATGCCCAGCCTGCAGGACTGCCTGCTTGATATGAACGGCCAGAATGCAAGATTCCTTGAACTCGTCTCAACGGTCCTTTATTTTAATGACCTCCCAAAAGAAGAAGTGAAAGAAAAAGTCTTTACCCTAAAAAGCAAACAGCGCTACACGGATGAAGAAGTGGAACAGGCGTATCAATATATTGGAAGCTTAAGAGAAAAAGCCGGGCTGCATTAAGCGCCTGGCTCTTCTTTTTTGCTGAAAAAGTCTTACCGCACATAAATCAGGTTATCCGCACGGAATTTTTTTATGCGAAAGTAAAATCATACTATGTGCAAATAAGATTTTTTATGCGAAAGTAAAATCGGTCTATATACAAATAAATTTCTTTATCCGCAAGTAAAACCTCTCATTATGCAAAAAACCATAAAAAAGCAGCTTCCGTAATGGAAAACTGCCTTCTTTACGCAATTCTACTGATCGCTTAAGCGTTTTCCGCCGACAGCATAGTGATTTTTGGACATTTCTTCGATAAATACGACGATTTTATCTTCAGGGGCTCCAGTCGTTTCGCTTACGGCAGCTGTTACTTTTTCAGCGAGCGCTTTTTTCTGTTCTTCAGTGCGGCCTTCAAGCATTTTAACGGTTACGTATGGCATTTTCTTTTCCTCCTCACTATTTATGCTTGTATTTTTCCACTTTTTCTCGCAATGTGCAAGCCTGATTCCCTTTGCTCAGGCGTTCATGTATACTTTTAGGTAAATAGCATCGGCTTTTCCTACATAGTATGTATAAATAAAGCCTGGCTTTTCAGCCGGCAGGAGAGGGAGTTTTGGCATTTGGAACAATTTTTGGCGTTTTCTCTCAGGGAGATTCCCTATGTCGCGGTAACATTGATGATTGCCTTTACGGTCCATGAATTTGCCCATGCCTATGTGGCTTATAAGTTTGGAGATCCCACTGCAAAAAATCAGGGCAGATTAACCCTAAATCCCATGCAGCATCTGGATCCGATTGGAACAATCCTGATTTTTATTGCCGGTTTCGGATGGGCCAGGCCGGTACCGGTCAACCGCTTCTTTTTCAAAAATCCGAAGCTTGCCGGGATATCTGTTTCAATTGCGGGACCGATATCCAATCTGGTGATGGCTGTCCTGGGTTTTTTCATCTGGTATGCTCTTGCCGGAACTGGACTCGCAGCTTCATTTCCAGCGTTTGTGGCAGATTTCCTGAATATCTTTATTCAGCTGAATTTAGTGCTGTTTGTATTCAACCTGCTGCCGTTTCCGCCGCTTGATGGCTACAGAATTATTGAAGATTTGGCGCCAGCCCATATTCGCCCGAAAATGACTCAGTTTGAGGCGTATGGCTCCGTTATTTTCCTAATTCTTGTCATTACACCGCTGGATCAATACACCATCCAGCCGATATTTAACACCGTATTGCCGGTACTTGCGAGCGGCCTAAATGATTTTTTCTATGAAATATTTATGACATAATAATAAGAGCCTAATTTTTGCTTAGGAGGACTTGAAAATGGAAGAAAAAAAGAAAAAGAAACTCGATTTTAATATAATCAAGAGCGACCCGACTGAAGGACATGGCGGTTTTGGGGTCGGGACTCTGAGCCTTGATAATGTGACACCGGTTATTATTGATGTGGATGCCGGTGAGGCGTCTATTGAAGTGGGCGCCATGCATGCGCGCAGCCCTGTTGAAAAAGGCATCAAGTTTTTGAAAACCAAAGAGGAAGTGCCTAACGGGAAGCCGTACTGGCTGATTTGGGTCACCATTGACCGCAAAGAGGGAGGCGCTTATTATGCAGGTGTTACTGCATGTGAGATGACGGTCGACAGAGAAATCCGCCGGGGCTACAAATCGCTGCCAGAGCATGTGAACCGCATGGATAAATCGATTAAAAGACACATCATAGTGGATCATATGGACGAGAAATCCAAAAAAGTGCTGGCAGATTTCCTGAAAAACCATGACGCCGGCATGTGGGAAAGATCAGCGGAACAGCTAAAAAAAGATTTACAAGCCATTTAGAAAAAAAGTCTAATTTTGTGACGAAATTGTGACATTTTTTTGACGTGATTTTCTAACTACTTGTACAATTCCAATAAAAAAAGTAAACTATTTAACAGTGTGAAGGCACAATATAGCACTAGGACACGAAAAACCCCGGGATTCGGACCCCGGGGTTTTTCACTTTTATTAAAATGACAGGCACCTATACCAGTTTTACAAGTGGTCACCGTTACGAAGCCCACCGAAACAGTTTCTTATACCAAGGTGTGTCAGGCTTCTTTTCCGGCTGCTCAGTTTTATTCTCTTCTTTATGGCTCAAGTGGTCTGTACAATATTCCGCAGGTTCTGTGCCTTCTGCGAAGTAGGTTAGGCGCTTGACCGGGCAGTTTTCCCCGGCAATTTTCCCGTTGGATGGATCAATGTAGACGCCGACTGTATCTTTGGGCGCTTTGAATTCCTTGGCCGGCTTTCCTTTATGGGCTTCCTCCATGAACCGGATCCAAATGTTTTTGGCATACGTTTTATCAACGGTTTTTGTAATGACCTGGCCTTTGTCATAGCCGGTCCATACCGCTGTGACAAGCTGTGGTGTAAAGCCGGCCATCCAGCTGTCTGTTTCTGTTGAACCGGACTTGCCGGCGTAAGGGCGGGTCATATCGTTGATGACTGTGCTTCCCGTTACTTGGGCATAACCGTTCAGCTTCCGGTCAAAAATACCTGTCATCATGTGGGTCATAACGAAAGCAAGGTCAGGCTTCAGAATCTTCATCTGGAATGGCTCCTGCTCGTAGATGACTTCGCCTTTATGGTTCTCCACACGCTTAATCAGTACCGGGGAGATCTTTTTCCCTCCATTGGCGAACATGCTGTAAGCGTTGGCAAGCTCAATGACTCTCATGCCGGATGTGCCGAGTGCAAGGGACGGCACCTTCGCCATCTTAGAGGTAATGCCAAATTTCTTGGCTGTATTGACAAGCGTCTCTTCCCCTAAAAATAAATGAGTTTTCACCGCGTAGACATTGTCAGATAGAGCAAGGGCCTGGGCCATTGTGATATCGTCATCCGCATACTTGCTGTTGAAGTTATGCGGTGTGTAGTCCGGCGTACCGTCTTCAAACCGAAAAGTCGTCTGCTCGCTCCGGATTGGGGTGGAAGGGGTGAAGCCCTGCTCCAATGCCGCGTAATAGAGAAGAGGCTTTATCGTCGATCCTGGCTGCCTGACTGCCTGGACTGCACGGTTAAAGGGACTTGCCTCATAATCACGTCCGCCAACCATTGCTTTCACATACCCGTTTTTCGGATTCATGGCAACAACTCCGACCTGAATCTCCGAGTCTTTTGAAATAAGCTTATCTATTGTTTCTTCCGCGATTTCCTGTTCCTTCAGATTCAAAGTGGTATAAACCTTTAATCCGCCCAATTCAATCGTACGGTCATCCAGATTCAGCTGTGTTTTAAGAGCATTGCGGACAGCATCCTGAAAATATGGGGCTGTTTTCGATCTTGGGTGCATGTGCTCGCCAACCAGCTCAAGCTCTTCTGCTGCCGCAAGATCTGCGTCTTTTTGGCTGATGAGCCCGTTCTTCACCATCGTCTGCAGAATCACTTTCTGACGCTGATCTGCTTTTTCTGCTGATGCAAATGGCGAGTAGATGCCAGGACCCTTAGGGATGCCGGATAAAATGGAAGCCTCAGCTAATGACAGCTCACTTGCATCCTTCCCGAAATAGAACTGGCTTGCTGCCTGTGCGCCGTAAGCTCCATTGCCGTAATAAATCGTATTTAAATAGCCTTCAAGGATTTCCTTTTTCGTATAATTCATCTCAAGCCTGATGGTATAAAAGGCCTCAAGCAATTTCCGCTTCCAGGTTTTTTCATGTTCAAGAAACAGGTTGCGGGCATATTGCTGGCTGATGGTGCTGGCACCCTGAACTTTGGCCATTGCCTTTATATCAGCGAGGGCGGCACCTGCGATTCTTTTATAATCAAATCCATTGTGCTCGAAAAAATTCTTATCCTCTATCGAGACCGTCGCATCAATTAAATGCGGGCTGATGTCATCGAGTGGTGCCCAATAGCGTTTTTGGCCGTTGTTGCTTTCACCGATAACCGTGCCATCATCCGAGAAAAATAAAGTCGATTGCGGAACGGCGAGCGGCGGCGGCCCCAAAATTTTGGCATATACCAGAATGCCTCCGATCATCACGGCGGCTAAAGCCATTCCTATTAAGCTAATAATGAGAACCGCACGCAAATATTTCATCGTTTTTCGAAAACGCTGATCCGTCATTAATTCCATATCAAGCACCCCCTATTTATCTGTTTTTTATAGTGAAAAGTTGATACAGCGCCAAGTGACCGAAAAGATAAAAACTGACCGATAAAGGTTCCAAAGTGGCCGATTAAATTAAAAGTTGAACGATAAGTGCGGCGAGGTATCCAAATAATTCCCTAATAAGTGCTCTATGTATTCAGTATTGAAAAAACAGAGCGATTTTAAACATCTTTCTCTACTAATTAGCGAAATTTTTCTTGCAATTTTGCTAGATTCATCTATACTTTTTCTGTGTTTGTTATTTGCATGTTAGGGAAGTATAAAAGATGAAAATGCTTTTTGCTGCTCTTTAGTGATAATTCATTTTTTTATGGAAGGAATGATTAAAGAATGGGACTTTGGTTTACAGAGAAACAAACAGAGAACTTTGGCATTACGATGAAGGTGAAGCGTACTTTACATACAGAACAGACAGAATTCCAGAAGCTTGATATGGTGGAAACAGAAGAGTGGGGCAATATGCTTCTTCTTGATGACATGGTTATGACTTCAATCAAGGATGAGTTTGTTTACCATGAGATGGTTGCGCATATTCCTTTGTTCACACATCCAAACCCTGAAAACGTTCTTGTTGTTGGCGGCGGTGACGGCGGCGTCATCCGTGAAGTCCTTAAGCACCCAAGCGTGAAAAAGGCGACTCTTGTGGATATCGATGGAAAGGTTATTGAGTACTCAAAAAAATTCCTTCCTGAGATTGCAGGCAAGCTTGATGACCCTCGCGTTGATGTGCAGGTAGGCGATGGCTTCATGCACATTGCCGAAAGCGAAAATGAATATGACGTGATCATGGTTGACTCAACTGAGCCGGTAGGACCTGCGGTAAATCTATTCACGAAAGGCTTCTATGCTGGAATCTCTAAAGCCTTAAAAGAAGACGGCATCTTTGTGGCCCAGTCTGACAACCCTTGGTTCAAAGCGGACCTTATCCGCAACGTACAGCGCGATGTGAAAGAAATTTTCCCAATCACTCGTCTTTACACTGCGAATATCCCTACTTACCCAAGCGGCATGTGGGCGTTCACAATCGGATCTAAAAAATACGATCCATTAGAAGTAAGCGAAGATCGCTTCCATGAGATCGAAACAAAATACTATACGAAAGAATTGCATAAAGCGGCATTTGTATTGCCTAAATTTGTTGCAGATTTAGTTAAGTAATGGACAGGCTGCGTTTCAGAGCAGCCTTCTTGAATACATAAAAAGTGAGGGATGACCTTGGTGCGTTTTGATGAAGCCTATTCAGGCAATGTGTTTATTAAAAGCCATCCTAGTTATGAGGAAAGTGAAGCGGTCATTTATGGAATGCCAATGGACTGGACAGTCAGCTATCGTCCGGGCTCCCGTTTCGGCCCTGCCCGTATCCGAGAAGTGTCAATCGGGCTTGAAGAGTATAGCCCATACCTGGACCGTGAGCTTGAAGAGGTAAAATATTATGATGCCGGCGATATTCCGCTGCCATTCGGAAATCCGCAGAAAAGCATCGATATGATTGAGGAGTTTATCGATCAGCTTCTGGCGGAGGATAAATTTCCGCTTGGCATGGGCGGAGAACATTTGGTTTCCTGGCCTGTCATCAAAGCAATGTACAAAAAATATCCGGATTTGGCGATTATCCACATGGACGCCCATACAGACCTTCGTGTGGATTATGAAGGGGAGCCATTATCTCATTCAACGCCAATCCGCAAAGCAGCTGATTTGATTGGTCCTGGCAATATCTATTCTTTTGGCATCCGTTCCGGCATGAAAGAAGAATTCCAGTGGGCGAAGGAAGTCGGCATGCACATTTCAAAATTCGAAGTGCATAAGCCATTGAAAGATATTCTTCCTAAGCTTGCAGGACGTCCGGTCTATGTAACGATTGATATTGATGTTCTGGACCCTGCCCACGCGCCGGGAACAGGCACAGTCGACGCAGGCGGCATTACGTCAAGAGAGCTTCTTGCTTCTATTCATGAAATTGCCCATTCAGATGTTAAAGTCGTTGGAGCTGACCTTGTCGAGGTTGCGCCCATCTATGATCCATCTGAACAAACAGCCAATACAGCAAGCAAACTGATCCGGGAAATGATTCTTGGATGGGTTAATAAAAAATAAACGGGGACTTCGGTCTCCGTTTTTTTATTCAAGAAATACTGAACGTCGATAACTGTCTAGCTCCAGCGCCTACCCCCTCGAGGTCACAAGCCAATCCTCCTAAAAAGGCAAAGAACGCCTTTCTGGGAGGCCCGTCTTGTGCTTGTCGGGGGTGGGCAAGGCGCTTCCGCTTTTCTTTCTGTCACCTTCTTGCACTTTCCCCAGCGAGTATTTATACTTATATAGTTATATATGATGAAAAGGAAGTGTTGCCGTTGTCCAGTCGCTCAGCGGAACAAATGCCTGTGAAGATTAATGTGAAGACAGATATTCGCAAGCTTGGCAGCAAAGAGACTTTTGAATTGACTGCTTTTGGCCGATACTATATAAAAGATTCTGCCCGATTCCTTCAGTATGATGAAGTAATGGAAGAGGGAACAGTAAAGACGATCATAAAAATGTCCGATGCAGACGGACTGATTTTACGAAGCGGCGCCGTAAAGATGAGGCTCCCTTTTAGAATGAATAAAAAGCTCCGCGGCAGCTATGAAACGCCTTACGGAGTGTTTGAAATGGGCACGGTGACAAAGCGTATGGTCCATCAATATGATCACGAATCTGGTGAAGGTTCGATTGATATTTTATACGATCTGAAAATGCAGGGATCCCAGGCAGGTACATATCATTTGGCGATTACGTTTGAGGAGGAGAACAATGAACATAGTTGAGCAGGTGCAAGGCAAATTAAAGCAGGAAATTAAGGATGCGGTTGTAAAGGCTGGCTTAGCAGCGGAAGAGCAGATTCCTGATGTAATTCTGGAAATCCCGAAGGAAAAGGCTCATGGAGACTATTCCACGAATATGGCAATGCAATTAGCACGTGTGGCAAAAAAAGCGCCAAGAATGATTGCAGAGGAGCTTATTGCTCATTTTGACAGCTCAAAGGCTTCAATTGAAAAAATTGAAATCGCAGGACCTGGCTTCATTAATTTTTACATGAATAATTCTTATTTGACTGATCTGATTCCTGCCGTTCTGGAAGCAGGAGATCGGTACGGAGAAACAACAGTTGGAAACAGCCAGAAGATCCAGGTCGAGTTTGTTTCAGCTAACCCAACAGGGGACTTGCATCTTGGACATGCCCGCGGGGCAGCTGTCGGCGACTCCCTATGCAACATTTTAGACAAAGCTGGCTATGAGGTTTCCCGTGAGTACTATATCAATGATGCCGGCAACCAGATTAACAATCTGGCTCTATCGGTTGAAGCGCGATATTTCCAGGCTCTTGGCCTTGAAAAAGAAATGCCGGCTGACGGCTACCATGGCGAAGACATCATCGGCATCGGCAAAAAGCTGGCTGATGAGTATGGCGATAAGTATGTACATGCGGATGAAAAAGAGCGTTTTGACTTTTTCCGTGAATACGGCCTGAAATATGAAATGGCAAAGCTGAAGCAGGATCTGGAAGATTTCCGTGTGCCATTTGATGTTTGGTATTCTGAAACATCTCTTTATAATAATGGCAAAATCGACACAGCCCTTCAGGCATTGAAGGATAACGGCCACATCTACGAAGAAGAGGGTGCAACCTGGTTCCGCTCAACTGCTTTCGGTGATGACAAAGACCGTGTTCTTATTAAAAATGACGGCTCTTACACATATCTGACTCCAGATATCGCTTACCATAAAGACAAGCTTGAAAGAGGCTTTGAAAAGCTGATCAACATTTGGGGTGCTGACCACCATGGCTACATTCCGCGCATGAAAGCGGCCATCCAGGCGCTTGGCTATGACCGTGAGGCGCTCGAAGTCGAAATCATCCAGCTTGTACACTTGTACAAAAACGGCGAAAAAATGAAGATGAGCAAACGTACCGGCAAAGCGGTAACGATGCGTGACCTTGTGGAAGAAGTAGGACTGGACGCAACTCGCTATTTCTTTGCGATGAGAAGCGCAGATACGCATCTTGATTTTGACCTTGATCTGGCTGTCTCACAATCAAATGAAAACCCTGTTTACTATGCCCAGTACGCACACGCGCGTATTTCCAGCATCCTGCGCCAGGGTGAAGAGCAGGGCATGTCTGCCGAAGCTGCAGATTACTCCCTGATTCAGGCGGAAAAGGAAATCGACGTTCTGAAGAAAATCGGCGAATTCCCGCAGGCTGTCGGAGAAGCTGCGCAAAAGCGCATGCCGCACAGAATCACGAACTATATTTATGAACTGGCTTCTTCTTTCCACAGCTTCTATAATGCTGAAAAAGTACTGGATGCGGAAAATCCGGAAAGAACCAAAGCCCGACTGGCACTGATCAAAGCCGTTCAGACTACCTTGAAGAATGCTCTGAAATTAATCGGCGTATCTGCACCGGAAAAAATGTAAAACTCAAAGCTGGCACTTATAGGTGCCGGCTTTTTCATGTTTTTGACGAAAAAGGGGAAGCTAAAGGCATATGTTATTTTAGGAGGATCTCATGAAAATCGTTCTTTTATCCATACTTACAGGATTTCTCGTCGGATTTGTCTTTGCTTTCATGAAGCTGCCGATACCCGCACCGCCCGCACTGCCTGGCATTATGGGGATAGTCGGCATTTACCTCGGGTTTAAAGCATATGAAGTGGTTCTGCCCTGGCTGCAGGGAATATTGAGATAATGGAAAAGGGTGTCCACGTAAGTTATGGGCACCCTTTATGTCTAAATGTGAACTTTGCAAATAAATCCGGAATGTTGCAAATAAACCTGGGAAATCAGCAAACAATAGCTAAAATTGGCAAACAAATCAGGAAAAAAGCAAACAAACCTGGTAAACCTGCAAACAAACCGAAAACAGGCAGCAAACCAAAAAGTTACGGGCTAATCCTCAGAAAATTAGTCTGCCAACCCGGCAAATCAGCAAAAAATTAATAAATTTTGCATACAATCCGCAAGTAAATCAAACTAAACTCAGCATTTTACTTCGGGACGAGCATATCATGGTAGAAACCTTCCGGAAAGGACATGCTCGCCCATGAAGCCACAATTGGCAGCCTCTTTTTTTGCAACCATTTCGATCAGTTTTTGGGGAGTCTCTTTTGTTTCCACAAAAGCTGTTTTGGAT
The DNA here is from genome assembly GCF_000294775.2 of Cytobacillus oceanisediminis 2691. Taxonomy (GTDB): domain Bacteria; phylum Bacillota; class Bacilli; order Bacillales; family Cytobacillaceae; genus Cytobacillus; species Cytobacillus pseudoceanisediminis. The sequence goes on along the minus strand of NZ_CP015506.1, from coordinate 5,250,333 downwards.
AAGCTGGACCCTTATACATTGATCATGCTCCGGTTTGCCATCGGGGCAGCTTTTCTGCTCCTTGTGCTTCTCTTGAAAAGATATCCGCTCCAGATTCCGCTCAACTATATTCCCCATTTAATTGTTCTCGGTGTACTCGGCGTTTTCATCCATCAGGTCATCCAGGTATCAGCTCTAAAGACAATAGACGCCTCATCTGCGGGGTGGATCATTTCTTTTTCACCTGTTTTTACCGTGCTTCTCTCCATGATTTTTCTCCATGAAAAATTGACATTTCTTAAGACGCTGGGCATTATAACTGCGATTTCCGGGGTCCTCATGGTAACAGGAGCGAGAAGCGGCCAGACGCTGGGATTTGCTTTAAATATAGGGTATTTCCTCATGATCCTAAGTACACTGAATTGGGCCGTATATTCGATTTTGGTGAGAAAACTGCAAATTAAGCTTCCTTCCCTTGTGGTCACTTTTTATATGAGTTTGCTTGGATGCGTGTTGACCATTCCCTTTTTAATGAGAGACAGAGGGTGGGAGAAGTTCCATCTTTTATCCGATTCTGAATGGGCTCATATATTGTTTCTGGGCATATTTGTGTCGGGGATTGGCTACTGGTACTGGTCCAAGGCTCTCGAGGTTTTGGAAGCTTCCAAAGTATCAATGTTTATCTATATGGAGCCGCTATTTACCTTTATTGCGGCCGTTTTATTGCTTCGTGAAAAAATTTTCTTCATAAGCTTTATGGGCGGAATCATAATTATTATAGGAGTGATCATGGTGAATGGTCAGCTGAAATATTTTTCATGGAGGAAACGATAATCCACAGTAAAGGGGGAGTCGTTTAGTGGCCTTGAAGGAACGGTTTAAAAACAGTTTGGATTCATTGAAATCACCTTCTGCAGAAGAACTTAGAAAGGCTTTGGCATCACTTGATATCAAACTTGAGGAGTTGCTTCCTCACTTGCAGCCGGCAGATGGAAAACCCTACTACCGCAAGCTGCTTTACCAAAGTGAAGAAGTGGAGCTGCTTGTCATGAACTGGTCAGATATCGAATGCGCCCCGCATGATCATGGAAATTCAAAGGGATGGATTCAAGTGTTAAATGGAGATGCGGAAAATACTGTTTTTGAAGTGAAGGAAGACGTCCCAATTGAGCTTTTTGCAGAGATAAAGTCCAAAGACTCCTTCTTTTTTGCTCTCAAAAAAGGTGTGCACAAAATGAAGAGTGCAGGCAGGGAGAACCTTGTCACACTGCATCTTTATTCACCTCCGATTACTGGTATGAAGGTGTACGACCTTCAAAAGTGCGCTGCCTGTGTAGTCTCTGAAGACTGTGGGGCCTGGTGGCCTGAGGAGCAGAGGCAGAAGGTGAAGGAGATTCAGTTAAAATAAAGGGGCGTTCCGCATGCGGAACGCCTTCCATTACGAATGACAAACTTCGGAATTAGATAACTGTCTAGCTGCGGCGTCTACCCCCTCGAGGTCACAAGCCAATCCTCCCAAAAAGGCAAAGAACGCCTTTCCGTGAGGCTCATCTTGTGCTTGTCGGGGGTGAGCAAGGCGCCTCCGCTTTTCTTATTTCCATTCTACCTCCGCGCCGCCAATCCTCTTCACCCCGCGGATGCTGCTGATATCTTCTGTCAGCTTAAGCGCAGCCTTGTCCTTTGCTTTAGCTTCAATCATGAAATCGATATCCCGGTTAAAGGTTTTCAGCAGATCGAGAAGCGGCCTGATGAAATCAATGTCAACATAATCGGCATGGGACCGGAAGGCTTTTTCTGATTTGGGAGAGGAAATGTGGATTTTCGGCTTGAGTCCTGTTTGTTCCCACGTCTGAAAAATCTCAGGGAGAAGCTCATCCAGCGGGCGGGTGCCGAGGTTCGCCATATGGTGGTGATAATCGAACACAAGGGGGATGGTTTCTTTCTGGCAGGCCAGGAGAGTTTCATCCGCGTTATAGGTTTTGTCATCATTCTCGAGTGTCATTTGCTTTTTAATAAGAGATGGCAGTGTCTTGAGATTTTCATGGAAACGGTGGATGGTCGTGAGCTTGTCACCATAAGCCCCGCCAATATGGATATTAATGAAGCTCTCGTTTTCAACCCCCATGGCCTCGAACATCCGGTAATGGTATTCCATATCTTTGACTGCATTTCTTGTCACATCGTCGCGCGGAGAAGTGAACAGGGTGAATTGATTGGGGTGAAAGCTGACGCGTAGCCCGTGTTTTTTAATCAATTCACCAATTTCAAGCCATTTTTCCTTAAAGGGTGTGACAAAATCCCATAAAACCTCCGGATGTGTGGCCAGAGGTACGATGGAGCTTGAAAGCCGATATAGCTGAATTTCATGGGCGATATTAAAATAAAGCATTCTTAACGTATTTTGCAAATTCACTGCTGTGACGGCCTTCAGCTTTTCCAGCCTTTCTTCCTCAGGCAATTGCTGATAGCGCGTAAAAGTCAATGTTCTCGCAGGAGATGCCTCCCACAGGCTGATGGCATGAGAAACATATCCCAGTCTTATTTTCAATTTGCAGCACCTTCTTTATGCTGGTCTATAATCTAACAGAATGTAAATCTTTGTATTTCGAGAGCTGTCTAGCGCAAGCAGCCTACCCCCTCGAGGTCACAAGCCTGTCTAGTTGCGGCTCCTAGGGACTCGGGGTCATAAGCCATTTCCTTTCAGAAGGAAGAACGCCTTCTTACAGGAACTGTCTTATGCCTGTCGTCCCTGGGCAGTCACCTCCACATTTCGGGCAATCCTCCTAAAAAGGCAAAGAACGCCTTTCCAGGACGCTCGTCTTGTGCTTGGGGCCCCCAGGACAAGGAAGGCTTCGTCAGCATAATCATCGCACGACCAAAAGCGGCAGCTTTTGGGAGGATGGGGGTCATGCAGACGTTGCCACAGGACGTGGCGTTCTTTGTCTGCGTTCCTTCGTGGGCAAGGCGCTTCCGCTTTTCCTAGAGGAAGCTTGCCACAGACCGGGCAAGCATTTCCTTGAATGTCCGTAAAGGGTCCAGCCGGTTTAATTCTTTTAGCGTCAATCTCTTTGCATTGTCTATGTCTATGTCTATGTCTTTGTCCAGAACAGACCTGATCTGCTTTATGAACTCTTTGTCATAAATAAAGCAATTGATTTCATAATTTAAAAACAGGCTCCGCTTATCAAAATTGGCTGTTCCAATATCGCTGATTTCATCATCGATGATGATCGCCTTCGCATGGTAAAAGCCATTTTTGTATTCATACACATAAGCTCCTTGTTTAATCAAGGTTCTTAAGTAAAGATAGGAGGCTTCCTTAACAAGAATATGATCGGTAATGCATGGGACAAGTATCTTGACAGTTACCCCGCGTTCCAGGGCATGGATTAAATCCTGAAAAAGCCTTTTGCCCGGAATAAAATAGGGTGTCCCAATCGTAATGCTCTTTTTCGCATTCCGAATTAAGGAGGAGAAGCTTTCTTCTAAAAATGCTCCTTTATAAGATGCGAACTGATGGCGGTAATCTCCTGCAGGCTGCTCAGGAAAATAGACTCTGTTTGCGAGCAGGTCAGTCTTTGTTGCTTTATACCAATCGATTAGAAACTCTCTTTGCAGATCCTCTACCCCTTCACCACGGAATTTCAAATGATAGTCACGCCAGGGACTCAGCTTTTTATCCAGATTGATGTATTCTTTGCCAATATTGAAGCCTCCGCTGTAACCGATCTTTCCGTCAATAACGGTGATTTTCCGATGGTTCCTGGCCTGGAAAGAATAGAAGAGAAATGGAAGCTTTGGCACATGTGCAAACGAAAACTTAATGCCGCTGCTTTTAAGATCCTTAACGGTTTTTCGTTTAACCGGAAAGCTTCCGGCCCAATCCAGCAAAAGGCGGACTTCCACTCCTTCTTTTGCTTTACCCTTTAAAATGGTTAAAAACTCCTTGCTGATTTTATCATCCTTCACAATATAAAATAAAATATGGATGTGCTTTTGCGCTCTTCTTAGCTCGGAGAATAAATCATCAAACAAAGCAGGTCCGTCTGCAAATAGTTCCATATCAGACTGCCGGATGGGTAAGGCGGTCCGCTCAAGCTTTTTCATATGGCTTTTCCGGCCCCATGTAAAGTCGATATAGAGCCATAAGAAGATGACGAGTAAAACGGCCATAATGATATTCCAGACAGTCAATGCAATCTTCCTCTCGACAGGATTTTCCTGTTAGTATTTCCTGCAGAGCTTTTTCTATCATGGAATCTCCCAAAATGGGAGGACTTTTCACCTTTATAAAGAATTTAATAAATGAAAATAATGAAATTTTTCGAACAAGTTTAACTAAAAATGGTTGACTGAATGCTCATTCATAATATAATGGGAGTAAGAGTAAATTCAGAAAATTATATTGTTTTTAAAATTTTCTAAGATGAAGAAAGGAGCACCATGTCTATGAACGGTTTATTATGGATCAACTTAATTGCATTTCTTCTTGTAACCGCTTACGCCATCAGCCTGTTTGTCTATGTTGTGAAGACGCGGATTGAATATATCAAGCTTGGCAAAAAGGTGGAGTTTGACGGCAAGGTGAAAGAACGCCTTGAGAAGATCTGGGTCAACGTATTTGGCCAGAAGAAGCTTTTAAAGGATAAGAAAAGCGGAATTATCCACGTGATGTTTTTCTACGGCTTCATTCTTGTCCAATTTGGAGCAATCGATTTTATTATCAAGGGAATTAAGCCAGGTGCGCATTTGCCGCTTGGACCATTATATCCTGGCTTCACCTTTTTCCAGGAAATTGTGACCCTGATGATCCTTGTAGCGGTAATCTGGGCTTTCCACCGCCGTTATGTGGAAAAGCTTGTCCGTTTAAAACGCGGATTCAAATCAGGTCTCGTTCTTATTTTTATCGGAGGGCTCATGCTTTCCGTACTGCTTGGCAATGGAATGGGCATGATTTGGCATGGCCATGAAGGAACCTGGACAGAACCGGTTGCTTCTCTGATTGCCGGTGCATTCGCATGGATGGGTGAAACGGCTTCAATAGTTGTGTTTTACATCTCATGGTGGATTCACTTAGTATTCCTTCTCGCTTTCCTTGTGTACGTGCCGCAATCCAAGCACGCTCACTTAATCGCCGGACCGGCCAACGTATATTTCAACAGTCTGGATAATCCGGGAAAATTAAAAGCAATCGACTTTGAAGATGAGTCACAGGAAAGCTTTGGTGTCGGAAAGATTGAAGATTTTACACAGCATCAGATGATCGATTTCTATGCATGTGTGGAATGCGGACGCTGTACCAATATGTGTCCGGCAACCGGCACGGGAAAAATGCTTTCGCCGATGGATTTAATCCTGAAATTGCGTGACCATTTAACCAATCACGGTGCTGTTGTCACTTCGAAGCAGCCTTGGGTGCCGACATTTGCGTTTTCAAATACGAAAGGCAATCAGCTTGCCCTTGCTGCTGCAGGCCAGGGTGCAGAAGAAGCTGCTGCAGGCCTTGCATACAGCCCTAGCCTGATTGGCGAAGTCATTACAGAAGAAGAAATCTGGGCTTGTACGACTTGCCGAAACTGTGAAGACCAATGCCCGGTTATGAATGAACATGTTGATAAGATTATTGATCTGCGCCGCTATCTTGTTTTAACAGAGGGTAAAATGGATGCGGATGCACAGCGCGCCATGACCAATATCGAGCGCCAGGGAAATCCTTGGGGACTGAACCGCAAGGAGCGCGAAGACTGGAGAGAAGCACGCGAAGATGTTCATGTTCCGACAGTGAAGGAAATGAAAAAGGCAGGAGAAGAGTTTGAATACTTATTCTGGGTTGGCTCCATGGGATCTTACGATAATCGCAGCCAAAAGATCGCTCTTTCCTTTGCGAAACTAATGAATGAGGCAGGCGTTAAATTCGCGATCCTTGGAAACAAAGAAAAGAACTCTGGTGACACACCAAGACGTCTTGGAAACGAGTTCTTATTCCAGGAGCTTGCCACAAAGAATATTGAAGAGTTTGAGAAAAATGAAGTGAAGAAGATCGTAACGATCGATCCTCATGCCTACAACATTTTCAAAAATGAGTATCCGGATTTTGGATTAGAGGCAGAGGTTTATCACCATACTGAAGTTCTTGCTAAGCTTGTAGAAGAAGGCAAGCTGAAGCCGCAATATGCTGTGGAAGAAACGATCACATTCCATGATTCCTGCTATCTTGGACGCTACAACGAGGTGTACGATCCTCCGCGTGAAATCCTTAAGAGCATTCCTGGCGTTAAGCTTGTGGAAATGGAAAGAAACCGCGAAACCGGCATGTGCTGCGGAGCAGGCGGCGGCTTAATGTGGATGGAAGAAGAAACAGGGCACCGCATCAACGTCTCACGCACAGAGCAGGCACTCGCAGTGAATCCATCCGTGATCAGCTCCGGATGCCCATACTGCTTAACGATGCTTTCAGATGGCACGAAAGCAAAAGAAGTGGAAGAACAGGTTCATACGTACGATGTTGCCGAAATTCTCGAAAAGTCTGTTATAGGTGAAAGCCAGAACTTAGCATCCTAACATATTGAAAGTGGAAATTGAAGCACTGAAGCAAATTTCAGCTAAAGCATTTTGACGAAAAATGTTTTTACCAGAATTTTGTGTAAAGTGTTTCAATTTCTGCTATTTTTCTAGTAAAATAGAATATGATAAAGCGCTTACAATTTTGCTTGTTTGCTGATGAGGGAGAAAATCCTTTGATTTCGCGGTTTTTTCGAGCGAGCGTTCAGTCAGCCAACGCGCCTTCACTAATATTTAACTTCAACCAGAACTGCTTCATAGACCCGATTTTTTTTCAAATTAATTATTAGAACATTTTAAATTAATAGTACAAGGGAGCGATTCTTAATGGGGAAAACCGTAATTCTTAGCGGAGTAAGAACACCTTTTGGAAAATTTGCCGGAGCGCTTAGCAGCTTTTCAGCTTCTGACCTTGGCGGATTTGCAGTAAAAGAAGCGCTGAACCGCGCCGGCGTCAATCCAGAGGACGTAGATGAAGTGATTCTCGGAACCGTTCTCCAGGGCGGCCAGGGCCAGATCCCTTCACGTCAGGCTGCAAGAAAAGCAGGCTTGCCATGGGAAGTGAAAACGGAAACGATCAATAAAGTATGTGCTTCCGGCATGCGTAGCGTCACATTAGGGGATCAGATTATCCGGGCGGGTGACGAGGAAGTCATCGTGGCCGGGGGCATGGAATCCATGAGCAATGCTCCTTATATTTTGCCGAAAGCGCGCTGGGGGCTGCGCATGGGTGATTCAACGGTTAAGGACTTAATGGTTCATGACGGATTAAGCTGCAGCTTCACAGGCGTCCATATGGGAACATACGGAAACTCGACAGCTAAAGAGTTTGAAATCAGCCGTGAAGCGCAGGACAACTGGGCACTAAGAAGCCATGAACGTGCCATTGCAGCAATGGAATCCGGCAGATTGGCAGAGGAAATCGTGCCGGTGGAAGTGCCGCAGCGAAAAGGTGAGCCAATCGTTGTTTCCCAGGATGAATCGCCGCGTAAAGATACTTCCTTAGAAAAGCTGGCTAAGCTGGGGTCGGTTTTTAACTCCGATGGTACGATCACTGCGGGGAATGCGCCTGGCGTTAACGACGGAGCAGCAGCCTTAGTATTGATGAGCGAAGAGCGGGCAGAACGCGAAGGCAAAAAGCCGGGAGCCTATATTCTTGGCCATACAGCGCTTGCAGTGGAAGCCAAGGATTTCCCGCAAACCCCTGGACTTGTCATTAATGCTCTATTGAAAAAGACAGGAAAAACCCTGGAAGAGATTGACCTATTTGAAATTAACGAAGCATTTGCGGCTGTTGCTTTAACAAGCGGAAAAATTGCCGGTCTTGATGAAGAGAAAGTGAATGTTAACGGCGGTGCCGTTGCCCTTGGACACCCAATCGGCGCGAGCGGAGCGAGAATCATCCTAACACTGATGAATGAACTGAAGCGCCGCGGAGGCGGAATCGGCATTGCGGCCATCTGCAGCGGCGGAGGCCAGGGGGATGCGGTGATGATTGAGGTTCCGAAGCAGTAATCTGTTTTAGGACGGCGGTGCAGCCCGGCCAAGCGAAAGACGCAACTGATCATATCGGCCGCAATTAGGATTTTACGGCCAAAATAATCAATTTATCGGCCACATGGAACAATGAAGGTCTATATGAACATCTTACCGGCCAAAATCCGCTATTTACCGGCCAATTTCATAAAAATACCGGCCGAAAAGCAGGATTTACCAGCCGAATCGATAGAAATACAGGCCAAAGCCCAAGATCGGAGGATACAAATATGAACGTAAAAAACATTATGGTAATCGGTGCTGGACAAATGGGTTCAGGAATCGCGCAGGTTTGTGCGCAGGCAGGCTACAGCGTCATCTTAAACGACCTAAAGCCGGATTTTGTTGAACGCGGCATTGGCGTAATTAAAAAGAATCTTTCCCGCCAGGTGGAAAAAGAGCGCATGACAGCGGAAGACATGGAAACAGTGCTGAAAAATGTAACCGCTTCAACTGATCTGCAGGACGCAAAGAACGTTGAGCTCATCATCGAAGCAGCCGTTGAAAATATGGAGATTAAAACAAAGATCTTCAGCCAGCTGGATGAAATCGCTCCAGAACATGCGATTCTGGCAAGCAATACATCATCCCTTCCTATCACAGAAATCGCGGCTGCCACAAAACGTCCGGAAAAAGTCATCGGCATGCATTTTATGAACCCGGTACCAGTGATGAAGCTAGTAGAAATCATCCGTGGCCTTGCAACTGCAGACGAAGTGTATCAAACCATTGAAGACATCACAAAGACGCTTAAAAAAGTGCCGGTAGAAGTGAATGACTTTCCTGGATTCGTATCCAACCGCATCCTGATGCCGATGATTAATGAAGCAATCTTCACGCTTTATGAAGGGGTTGCGACAAAAGAGGCCATTGATGAAGTGATGAAGCTTGGCATGAACCATCCAATGGGACCGCTGACTTTGGCTGATTTCATTGGCCTGGATACATGCCTGTATATTATGGAAACCCTGCATGAAGGCTTTGGCGATGATAAATACCGTCCATGCCCGCTGTTAAGAAAATATGTAAAAGCTGGCTGGCTTGGCAAGAAGACAGGCAGAGGCTTCTACGTTTACGAAAAATAATCACAGGAGCCCGGCTGAATAGAGCCAGGCGGCATCGGAGGGTATACAAATGAACCTGAGATTTACAGAAGAACAGGAAATGATGAGGAAAATGGTGCGTGATTTTGCGCAAACGGAAATCGCCCCTTTTGTGGAAAAAATGGAGCAGGGCGAGTTTCCAAGGGAGATTCTCCGCAAAATGGGCGAGCTTGGCCTGATGGGGATACCGATTCCTGAAAAATACGGCGGATCCGAAATGGACTTTACCTCCTACATTATCGCCATCCATGAACTGTCCCGTGTGAGTGCGACAGTGGGCGTTATTTTATCGGTCCACACATCGGTTGGAACAAACCCAATCCTTTACTTCGGTACGGAAGAGCAAAAGCAGAAATATATTCCGAAGCTTGCTTCAGGCGAGTACCTCGGAGCTTTTTGCCTCACTGAACCGAGCGCAGGCTCGGATGCGGGAAGCCTGAAATCCCGTGCGGTAAAAGATGGAGACCATTATGTCATTAATGGTTCAAAAGTGTTCATCACGAATGCTGGCGAAGCAGACGTATATATTGTATTTGCATCCACAAATCCGGAGCTTGGCAGCAAAGGCATCTCCGCTTTTATTGTAGAGAAAGATACGCCAGGCCTTGTATTTGGGAAGGATGAGCACAAAATGGGCTTGCACGGCTCAAGAACGCTTCAGCTGACATTTGAGGATATGCGTGTTCCTTCTGAAAATCTTCTCGGCAATGAAGGAGAAGGCTTCAAGATTGCGATGGCCAATCTGGACGCCGGACGGATCGGTATTGCTTCGCAGGCGCTTGGAATCGCAGAAGCAGCCTTTGAAGCAGCCGCAAGCTATGCGAAGGAACGTGTACAGTTCGGCAAGCCGATCGCTGCTCAGCAAGGTGTCGGATTCAAGCTTGCAGACATGGCGACAAGCGTCGAAGCTGCAAAACTATTAATCTATCGCGCAGCAGACATGCGCCAGCGCGGCATTAAATGCGGTCTGGAAGCCTCAATGGCAAAGCTGTTTGCATCCAAAACAGCAGTAGACGTGTCAACAGAAGCCATTCAGGTATTCGGCGGCTACGGCTACACGGAAGACTACCCGGTTGAGCGCTACTTCCGTGATGCCAAAATTACCGAAATCTATGAAGGCACAAGCGAAATTCAGCGGATTGTCATCAGCAAACAGCTGTAAAGAAACAGACCAATAATGAATTCACCATATATCAACGAATCCATATAAAGCGAGGGAGAGACAATGAATTTCCAATTGAGTGAAGAGCATGAAATGATCAGAAAAATGGTGCGCGATTTTGCCAGGAATGAAGTGGCGCCGACTGCTGCTGAACGCGACGAAGAAGAGCGCTTTGACAGAGAGATTTTCGACAAAATGGCGGAGCTTGGCTTAACAGGGATTCCGTGGCCTGAAGAGTATGGCGGAATCGGCAGTGATTACCTTGCTTACTGCATCGCAGTTGAAGAGCTTTCCAGAGTATGTGCCTCTACAGGTGTAACTCTTTCAGCACATACATCTCTGGCAGGCTGGCCGATTTTCAAATTCGGAAGCGAAGAGCAAAAGCAAAAATACCTGAAGCCTATGGCCCAGGGTGAAAAAATTGGCGCTTATGGCCTTACTGAGCCAGGCAGCGGATCAGATGCCGGCGGAATGAGAACAACGGCACGTCTTGAGGGTGATCATTACGTCTTAAACGGCAGCAAAATTTTCATCACAAACGGCGGAATCGCAGATATCTATGTTGTATTTGCCCTGACAGATCCAGCTTCCAAACATAAAGGAACAACAGCGTTTATCGTGGAATCCGGCTTTGAAGGCTTCTCAGTCGGCAAGAAGGAAAAGAAACTGGGTATTCGTTCCTCACCTACAACTGAAATCATTTTTGAAGAGTGCAAGGTTCCGGTTGAGAACGTTCTAGGAAACGTAGGCGAAGGCTTTAAAATTGCCATGATGACACTTGACGGCGGCCGCAACGGCATAGCTGCCCAGGCAGTCGGGATCGCGCAGGGCGCACTGGATGCTTCAGTTGAATATGCAAAAGAACGCCAGCAGTTTGGCAAGCCTATTGCTGCCCAGCAGGGAATCGGATTTAAGCTGGCAGACATGGCCACAAGCATTGAAGCTTCAAGACTATTAACGTACCAGGCAGCATGGCTGGAGTCAGAAGGGCTTCCATACGGAAAAGAATCTGCCATGTCCAAACTGCTTGCTGGTGATACGGCTATGAAAGTAACAACAGATGCCGTCCAAATCTTTGGCGGGTACGGATATACAAAGGATTATCCGGTAGAACGCTTCATGCGTGACGCCAAAATTACGCAAATCTACGAAGGCACACAGGAAATCCAGCGTCTCGTAATCTCTCGTATGGTAACGAAATAAATGTTCTAAAACGGGTCGTTTTGGTAAAATTTGTGTCTTTAGAGCTGCTGACTAAGTTTAAGCAATGAGTTGATTGCAGCGGAAGGTGCGAGATCCTCGAAAATGCTATCGCATTTTCTTCGTGCGGTGTTTTTTCTGGGAAGCTTATTCAACGTCCTGCGGGAGTAGCGGGACAGGTGAGACCCCGCAGACGCAGAGCGTCGAGGATGCTCACCGCCCGCCCCGCGGAAAGCGAGCATCCTGGAGCGGAAATCAACGGGCAGAATTCATAAGTTAATACACATTTATAAACAGGCATTATGATTCACGGGAGGCGGTAGGTAAACAATGAAAAAACGGGAAGTGCAGGCTTCTGTTAAAGATGAGCGTCTTGTCAAAAAGAGACGTGATCAGATGATTAAAGGTGCCGTCACCCTTTTTATCCAAAAAGGGTTCCATCGTACAACAACTAGAGAGATCGCGAAGGCATCTGGTTTTAGTATTGGAACGCTTTATGAATACATCCGTACGAAGGAAGACGTACTATATCTGGTTTGTGACAGCATTTATGACCAGGTCGCTGAACGGCTTCAAAAAGGTCTTGATACGAAACAGGGCACGCTTGAAAGCCTGAAACAGGGCATCGCCGATTATTTCAAGGTTGTCGATGAAATGCAGGATGAAGTGCTCGTCATGTACCAGGAAGTAAAGGCTCTGACAAAGGACGCGCTTCCATATGTTCTGAAAAAAGAAATTGAAATGGTCGGCATGTTCGAGCATGTCATTACACTTTGTGTCGAGAACGGGGAACTGGACCTGCCGGAGAAAAAAATCAAAATGATTGCCCATAACATTTTTGTCCAGGGGCAAATGTGGGCATTCCGCCGCTGGTCACTGCAGAAAATGTACAGCATCGATGAATATATCCAGCTGCAGACCAATCTCCTTATTCAAGGAATAAAGGATCCGGGAAGAGTTTCGGAAAAAGCTTAATAATAGCGTGCAGGCAACAGTGCACAGTTGCCTGCGCTTACGGACAAGGGGGAGAACGATGAGCAATCCAGAAGTCTATAAGCCGAAAAATCATATTCGCTTCGTTACGGCTTCCAGCCTATTTGACGGACATGATGCTTCCATTAATATTATGCGCCGCATCATTCAGGCAAGCGGTGCAGAGGTCATCCACCTCGGGCATAACCGTTCTGTGGAGGAAGTCGTAAATGCTGCAATCCAGGAAGATGTGCAGGGAATCGCTATTTCCTCTTATCAGGGAGGACATGTAGAGTACTTCAAATATATGTATGACCTTTTGAAGGAGCGGGGCGCATCCCACATCCGCATTTATGGCGGAGGGGGCGGTGTCATTATCCCGAAGGAAATCAAAGAATTGCATGACTACGGAATCGCGAGGATTTTCTCTCCGGAGGATGGCCGCCAATACGGCCTCCAGGGGATGATTGATCAAATGATCAAGGAGTGTGATTTCCCGACTTTCACAGCTGAAGCATCCGAGCAGATTGAAAAGCTTCAGGATGGGGAAACCAATGCCATTGCCAAGCTGATTACACTGGCTGAGCATCAGGTAACCGTAGGCAAAGAAGTGGCAGCATCGCTTGAGCCGGTCATGGAGAAAGTGAAGTCACTGGAAAAGCAGGTACCTGTAGTGGGAATTACGGGTACAGGCGGTGCTGGAAAAAGCTCGCTGACTGACGAACTGATCCGCCGTTTCATTAATGAAATTCCGGAGAAAAAAGTTGCGATCCTTTCTGTTGATCCGACAAAGCAAAAAACAGGCGGTGCGCTTCTTGGCGACCGTATCCGCATGAACGCCATCTTTAATCCGCGAGTCTACATGCGAAGCCTGGCAACAAGAAATTCCCGCAGCGAGCTGTCGCTTGCGATTCAGGATGCCATATCAGTTGTCAAAGCAGCCGGCTTTGATCTGATTATTGTAGAAACAAGCGGAATCGGGCAGGGGGATGCCGGCATTACGGAAATTTGTGATGCTTCCATGTATGTCATGACAAGTGAATTCGGCGCGCCTTCCCAGCTTGAGAAAATTGATATGATCGATTATGCAGACTTGATCGTCATTAATAAATTTGAGCGCAAAGGTTCTGAAGATGCCATGCGGCAGGTGCAAAAGCAGTACCAGCGCAGCCGGATGCTTTTTGAAAAAGAGCTGGAAGACATGCCTGTCTACGGAACCATTGCCAGCCAGTTTAATGATCCTGGCACAAATGCGGTGTTTGCGGCACTTGTGGAAACAATTAATGGAAAAGCAGGTACAGACTGGAAGACAAGTTTTACAAAAAACGCAAAAGTTGAAAAGCAGAATGTGATTATCCCGAATGAACAGCGCTATTATCTGCGCGAAGTTTCTGAAACAGTCCGCGGCTACCACAAGAAAGCGGAGGAGCAGGCCGATCTTGCCCGCAAACTGTTCCAGCTCGAAGGGGCTCTGCTTGCTGTGAAAGAACAAGAAGGAAATGAAGAAGTTATTGCTTCTCTTGACGCCATTAAATCAGCAGCAGAAGAAAAGCTGTCTGCTGAAACAAAGAAAATCCTTGCTGGCTGGGATGATCTAAAGGAAAAATACACAGGCGAGCAATTTGTGACAAAAATCCGCGATAAAGAAATCGTGACGGTTTTAAAAACAAAAAGCTTATCCGGCCTGTCCATTCCAAAAGTGGCACTGCCTAAGTATAAGGATTACGGAGAAATCATCCGCTGGGTATACAGAGAAAACGTGCCGGGTTCATTCCCTTATACAGCTGGTGTTTTTCCATTTAAACGCGAGGGTGAAGATCCGAAGAGACAGTTTGCCGGAGAAGGTACACCTGAACGGACAAATCGCCGCTTCCATTATCTGTCCAAGGATGATGCCGCGAAGCGTCTGAGCACAGCGTTTGATTCTGTAACCCTATACGGGGAAGATCCTGACTATCGCCCGGACATTTACGGAAAAGTCGGGGAAAGCGGAGTCAGCATCTGTACGCTGGATGATATGAAGAAATTGTATGCAGGATTCGATTTGTGCCATCCATCTACATCTGTATCGATGACGATTAATGGGCCGGCACCGATTATTTTGGCGATGTTCATGAATACGGCCATCGAACAGCAGATTGAAGTAAAAGAGCAGGAGCTTGGCCGCGTGCTGACACCTGAAGAATTCACAGAAGTTAGGGCGAAAACACTGCAGACTGTCCGCGGGACGGTTCAGGCTGACATTTTAAAGGAAGATCAGGGACAGAATACTTGTATCTTCTCGACTGAGTTTGCTTTGAGGATGATGGGGGATATCCAGCAGTACTTTATCGACCATAAAGTCCGAAATTATTACTCTGTTTCTATTTCCGGTTACCATATCGCAGAAGCGGGCGCAAACCCGATTTCTCAGCTTGCCTTTACACTGGCAAATGGCTTCACCTATGTCGAGTACTATTTGAGCAGAGGCATGAACATCAATGATTTTGCACCAAACCTTTCATTCTTCTTCTCCAATGGACTTGATCCGGAGTATACGGTGCTGGGCCGTGTGGCGCGCCGCATCTGGGCAACGGTTATGAGAGATAAGTACGGCGCCAATGAAAGAAGCCAGAAACTGAAGTACCATATCCAGACTTCAGGGCGCTCTCTGCATGCACAGGAAATTGATTTTAACGATATCCGCACAACGCTGCAGGCATTAATGGCGCTTCAGGATAACTGTAACTCCCTTCATACTAATGCTTATGATGAAGCCATTACGACACCGACAGAAGAATCTGTCCGCCGTGCGATGGCCATCCAGATGATCATTACTAAAGAGCATGGATTATCGAAAAATGAAAACCCGCTTCAGGGTGCATTTATTGTAGATGAATTGACAGACCTTGTGGAAGAGCAGGTGCTGAGAGAGTTCGAACGCATCAATGACCGCGGCGGCGTGCTTGGCGCCATGGAAACTCAATACCAGCGCGGCAAAATCCAGGATGAGTCCATGTATTATGAAATGAAGAAGCACACTGGTGAGCTTCCAATTATTGGAGTTAACACGTACTTAAATCCTAATCCTCCTTCAGAGGATGAAATGAATAACATGGAGCTTGCACGGGCAACGAAGGAAGAAAAAGAAACACAGATCCGCAATCTGCGCAGCTTCCAGGACCGCAACAAAGGCAAATCGGAAGAGGCGCTGAAACAATTGAAGGAAGCAGCAGTCAGCGGCGGCAACATTTTTGCCGAACTGATGGAAACCGTCAAAGTGGCAAGCCTTGGCCAAATCACCCGTGCTTTATACGAAGTGGGTGGACAGTACCGCCGGAATATGTAAAACCAAATGGATCAACAGGGCCTGCAGCTGCAGGCCCTTGTTTTCTGCACTTTTATTTAACATAGAATTAATATAAAATACATCCATATCCTATATAATGGAATCAATACATAGCAGTGCACTTCGGGGACCCTGAGGATGTGAAAAAATGAAAAAAATCTTGCTCTACGCAGCCATACTTGCAGCTGCTGCAGGAGTTTACTTTTTATATGGAAAACAGCTGGGAGCCATTGCATTCTTTGTGCTCTCCTTCTACTTCACCTGGCTCGCCTATAAAAAATGGGACCGGCCGGTAAAGGGGAGGAGAAAGAGGAGGGTAAATTAGCTTCTTTTTAACGGATAATGTAAAAAAGTTAATTGTCTTGTTAATACAATTAGAGTTTTTCTGCTGAGTTAATTGGAGTGGAGGACACTTGATCCTCGAAAATGCTGGCGCATTTCCTTCGTGCGGTATTCATTCGAGGAAGCTTATTCAATGTCCTGCGGGAGTCCCCTGCTCCTCCCCGCGGAAAGCAAGTGCCCGCAGATAATTTAAAATCAAGAATAAATCGCATAAAAATACGCAGAACAGCAGATATAACTGGCATAAACCGTAAAAATTTGTTTATAATGAAGAATATGCCTTCTTGGAGGCTGTCCGCACGCATTTTCATACAGCTGCGGAACTTCAGCTTTAATAGTTTGTGATTTGCGCTGCAGAATGAGCGTTTACATAGGGAAAGGAAGTGCTGATATTGAGTTTGGAACAGTTCTCAAAAGAAGAATTACAAGAAATGTCATTAATCGAAGTGGCTTATGAACTTCTGACAAGCAAAAAAGAACCAATGGCCTTTAATGACATTATGAATGAAGTGGCTAAACTTATGAACCTTTCAGAGGAACAAGTCAGGGGAAAAATTGCACAATTCTATACAGATTTAAATATAGATGGCCATTTTATCGGATTGGGCGATAACCG
Source organism: Cytobacillus oceanisediminis 2691 (assembly GCF_000294775.2). GTDB lineage: Bacteria > Bacillota > Bacilli > Bacillales > Cytobacillaceae > Cytobacillus > Cytobacillus pseudoceanisediminis. The sequence goes on along the minus strand of NZ_CP015506.1, from coordinate 5,233,534 downwards.
CTGGGGCCTTCGTTCATGGTATCCGGTTGACCAATATGAAGAAGAAATCGTTACCGTAATCAAGCCTAAGAAGAAAAAGGCGAAGAAAAAGGACGACGAGGATCTCGATCTTGAAGATTATGATGAGCTTGATGAAGAAGATATCGATTACGACGATATCGACGGATTTGACGATGATGATCTGACAGAAGACGATGATGACGATCTTCTTGACGATGACGATGATCTTGATGATGATGAGTTCGAGGACGATGATGAAATAATCGAAAAAGATGAAGAATACGACCTTGGCGATGAGGACGAAGAGCTTGAGGAAGATGACCTAGACGCTGACGAAGAGGAAGAAGATTTATAATCTTGACATTTCGTTTCAGGGCTTGTAGAATACTTTTTGGGCTCCTTAAAAAAGGACGATTCGTTTAGACGCTAATAGCGCTCCCTTACTTACTTAAGTAAGAGGGGCGCTTTTTATTTTTTTATAGGCCATGTGCCTTTTTAAAAGAGCTAAACCATCCCTTTGCGATAAGCTTCCGCTGAAAAAATCGGAGGCTGAACAATAGAATTTTTATCATCAAGTCTTTAAACCGGCATCATTATGCACAAACTGATATCAAGGGGGAATTTTTCATGACTAAGTATATTTTTGTTACGGGCGGAGTTGTTTCGTCACTAGGAAAAGGAATCACGGCAGCATCACTTGGCCGCTTATTGAAAAACAGAGGGTTAACGGTTACGATTCAGAAATTCGACCCTTACATAAATGTGGATCCGGGAACAATGAGCCCGTACCAGCATGGTGAGGTGTTTGTAACAGGTGACGGCGCGGAGACTGACCTGGACTTAGGTCACTATGAGCGTTTTGTTGATATTAACCTGACTAAGTACAGCAGTGTAACAACTGGTAAAATTTACTCAACTGTCCTAAGAAAAGAGCGCCGCGGCGACTATAACGGCGGAACGGTACAGGTTATTCCGCATATCACAAATGAAATCAAGGATAAGGTTTTCCGTGCAGGCCATGAAACGAATTCTGATGTGGTCATCACAGAAATCGGTGGAACAGTAGGGGATATTGAGTCACTTCCATTCCTTGAAGCGATCCGCCAGATTAAGAGCGATATCGGCCGTGATAATGTGATGTACATTCACTGTACATTGGTTCCTTATATCAAGGCAGCAGGTGAAATGAAAACAAAGCCTACACAGCACAGTGTGAAAGAACTGAGAAGCCTTGGCATTCAGCCAAACGTCATCGTTCTTCGTACAGAAATGCCAATTTCCCAGGATATGAAGGATAAAATTGCGCTATTCTGTGATATCGATAAAGAAGCAGTTATTGAAGCAACAGATGCGGATACATTATATTCTATACCACTATCTCTTCAAGATCAGAAGCTTGATGAAATTGTCTGCAAGCATTTGAAGCTGGATTGCGGAGAAGCGGACATGACCGAGTGGAAGCAGCTGGTCGACAAGGTTCTGAACCTTTCCAGAAAAACCAGGATTGCCCTTGTCGGTAAATATGTTGAATTGCAGGATGCTTACATTTCAGTCGTCGAAGCCCTAAAACATGCGGGTTATGCTTTTGATTCTGATATTGAAATCAAATGGATCAACTCGGAAGAAGTGGACAGCAGTAATGTCAATGAACTGCTTCAGGATGCGGACGGAATTCTGGTTCCAGGCGGATTTGGCGACCGTGGCATTGAAGGGAAAATCCTTGCGATTCAATATGCCCGTGAGAACAAAAGGCCATTCCTTGGCATCTGTCTTGGTATGCAGCTGGCTTCGATTGAATTTGCAAGAAATGTACTGGGTCTTGAAGGGGCACACTCAGCAGAAATTGCTCCTGAAACACCGCATCCAATTATCGACCTTCTGCCTGAGCAAAAGGATATTGAGGATTTAGGCGGAACTCTAAGACTTGGATTACAAGCTTGTAAATTGAATGAAGAGACAAAAGCCTTTGAGGCATACCAGGACGAAGTGGTATATGAGCGTCATCGCCATCGCTATGAGTTCAATAACCACTACCGCCAGGATATGGAGAAAGCGGGCTTTGTCTTCTCTGGTACAAGCCCGGATGGCCGCTTAGTGGAAATCATCGAAGTGAAGGATCACCCTTGGTTCGTTGCTTCCCAGTTCCATCCTGAATTTATCTCAAGACCAACTCGCCCTCAGCCATTATTCCGTGAATTTGTCGGGGCTTCATTGAAATTTAGCGAGAAATTATAATGTGGAAAAATCCCTCCGGATGCGGAGGGATTTTTTTTGTTCAAACCGTTGTTGAATGATTCCTGCTAAAAATAAAATTCAGAAATTTTAGTATTGATTTTGAAAAGGTTTTCATTTATACTTTCCCTAAACCGGTTTACTAAACCGATTTACTAAATCGGTTTAGCGAGAGGATAGTACAACATGAAAAAAATAACGATGTTAGATGTTGCGCAAAAAGCAAATGTATCAAAGAGCACAGTTTCACAGTATATCAATAATCGCTACGAGTATATGGCGGAATCTACTAAAATACGAATTGAAGATGCCATTCGCGAGCTGGGATATATCCCTAATTTCGTAGCTAAAAGTTTGAAGCAAAAGAAGTCATCAACCATTGGAGTGATTGTTGCCAATATACTTCATACGTTTTCGACAGAAATTATCAGGGCCATTGAAGATGTTTGCGAAAAAAATGAATTTCATTTGTTTGTCTGTAACGCAGACGATAATCCGGAAAAAGAACGTGCATACATTGATATGCTCTTAGCTAAACAAGTTGATGGACTGATTATCTTTCCGACCATCGGAAATGAAGATCAATATAAACGGCTGAAACTTTCAAATTTCCCTATTGTTTTTGTAGATAGAAAGCTTGAAAAAACAATTTATCCAACGCTGCTTTTGGATAACGAGAGAGCAGCTGAGATTGCCGTTCAGGAAATTGTCCAAAAAGGCCATAGGAAAATAGGGCTGGTATCCATGTCCTTAAGCCAAAAAGTGACACCCCGGATCGAACGGATAAATGGATACAAGAAAACGCTGAAACAAAATGATTTGCCTGTAAAGGATGATTGGATTATTGCGGCAGAAAGAAAAGACATTATCCCTGAACTAGAAAAAATGTGGCTGAAAGAAGAAACGCCAGAGGCATTTTTTGCTACAAACGACCTTTCACTCATTGAACTTTTGAAATTTTTAAGAAAAAAGAATTTGAAGGTTCCTGATGATGTAAGCGTTATTGCAGTAGATGACTCTGATTTCCTGGAAATCTCGGCAACACCAATAACAGCCATCAAACAGCCGACTTTTGAAATTGGCAATGATGCCGCTTCAGTTTTATTAGATTTAATTAGAAATCCTCAGTTTGAGGAAGTATATGAGATTAAAAGATATGCTCCTGCTTTAGTTGAGCGGGAATCTTTATAGAGTGTTAGGAGAGAAAAATAATGTCATCACCATTCAAAGTTTTAACAATCGGAGATGCCATGATAACACTGAACCCAGCTGTAAAAGGACCACTTAGATATGTCACCCAGTTTGAACGCAAGGTGGGCGGTGCAGAACTTAACTTTGCCATTGGATGTGCAAGGCTTGGGTTAGACAGCAAGTGGATTAGCCGGCTGGGGGAAGATGAGTTTGGCAGAGTCATATATAACTTCGCTCGGGGAGAGGGCGTAGATGTATCGGGTGTAGATTTTGTAAGCGGCTGCCCGACATCACTTAACTTTAAGGAAATTAATGAGGATGGATCAGGCAAGACATTCTATTACCGATATAACTCGCCTATCTTAACCTTGACACCGGAAATGATTCAGGAAGAACTGTTTGAAAATGTAGATCTTGTCCATCTTACAGGTGTTTTCCTTGCTATTGATTCAAAGAACATCGAAACTGCCGCAAAAGTGATTGAAGTCGCAAAACAAAAAAAGATTCCAATCTCCTTTGATCCAAATATCAGACTGAAGCTTTGGTCGATTGAAGAAGCGAGAAAAGCGTATAAAGAAATTCTTCCGCATGTTGATATCCTGCTGACTGGATTAGAAGAGATCAGGCTAATAAGCGGAATGGAAGAAGAAGATGAACTTGCACTTTTTGCCAGAGAATATGGCATTAGGGATTTGGTCTTAAAGGATGGCGCTAATGGATCAAAGCTATTCCGGAATGGCGATTGGACACGGGCAGAAAGCTTCCGTGTGACTCCTGTTGATACTGTCGGAGCCGGGGATGGATTCGATGCGGGATACATTTATGGGTGGCTGAACGGCTTCAGCAAGGAAAGACTGCTTCAATTTGCTAATGGCGTAGGTGCCCTGGTTACAACCGTCTCAGGAGATAATGAAGGTCTTCCTTATCTTAGTGAAGTAAACGCATTTATTAATAATGACCTTATTGTTGAAAGATAAGGGGTGGACAAATGGATACGATTCTTACAATTCTCAAAGAAATGAGAGCAGTATGCACACATGTCGATAAGAACGAATACGACTCTTTCGTAGCACTTTTAAAGAGTGACGCTCGTTTCTTCTTTACTGGGGAAGGCCGTTCAGGCCTAGTGGCAAAGGCGATTGCCATGCGTCTTATGCATAGCGGAAAAACAGTCTATGTTTTGGGAGAAACGACAACACCGGCCATACAGGAGAACGATATACTAATCGTTTTATCTGGCTCAGCCAAAACAGGACAGACCATAAGTTTTTCTGAAAACGCCTTCAAGGCGGGGGCGAAAGTATTTCTGATCACAACTGACAAAGAGGCCATTCACCAGCCATGCTTTACGGGGGGAATGCAGATTCCTGCGGCAACAAAATACCGCCTTTCAGGAGAACCAGATACGATTCAGCCTCTGGGGAATCAGTTTGATCAGGCTGCACATCTTATTTTAGATGCAGCAATCATAGATAGTTTATCAGAAAGAAATTCGAACGAAGAAATGGTCAAGAAACATACCAACCTGGAGTAGGGGGATCATTATGTCTACTGTGACAATTCATCATGAAGAAGCCAAGAAGCTAGTAGTTCAGAAATTAACAGATGCTGGCTTGCTGCATGAACATGCAGAAAAAGTTGCGGAAATCCTGGTTCATGCGGATTTAAGAAATGTTAATTCACATGGTGTACTTCGTACTGAACATTATGTGAACCGTTTAAATGCGGGAGGAATCAATCCCGCTGCCGAGATTTCATTCAATAAAACTGGTCCTGTGACAGGGGTAGTCGATGGGGATGACGGATTTGGACACGTCATTGCAGATGAAGCCATGAATCATGCCATCCAGATGGCAAAGGAAAATGGTGTGGGAATGGTCACAGCCATTAACAGCAGCCATTGCGGGGCACTTAGCTATTTTGTTCAAAATGCCACAGAGGAAAACCTGATTGGAATTGCGATGACTCATACCGATAAAATTGTCGTGCCATTTGGAGGCAAAGATGCTTTCCTTGGAACCAATCCGATTGCCTATGGTGTACCGGCAAAAACACAGAAGCCATTCATCCTGGATATGGCAACATCGAATGTAGCTCTGGGGAAAATCCTTCAATATAAAGAAGAAGGAAAAGAAATTCCAAAAGGATGGGGTGTAGACGAGAATGGGGAAACCGTAACAGATCCTTCCAAAGTCGTTTCACTTTCTCCGTTTGGCGGGCCTAAGGGCTATGGACTATCAATGATTGTCGACATCTTCTCGGGTTTGCTTGCAGGTGCAGCTTTTGGGCCGCATGTAGCCAAGATGTATGGAGACCTGGATAAGAAGCGGAAGCTTGGCCATTATTTCTGTGCAATTAATCCGGCATTCTTCACGGATGCAGATGCATTCCTGGAAAATATGGATCAAATGATGGAGGAAATCCGTCAGGCCCCTCCAGCTCCGGGTTTTAAAAGTGTTCTTGTGCCAGGTGAAATTGAACAAATGAATGAAGAAAGAAACCTTGAAAAAGGGATAACAATTGCTTCAACGGTCCATCAGTTTTTAACAAACTAAACCTATAGAAAAAGGGGAGAAACATAATGAAATTGAAGTGGTTATCTGGTGTTTTAGCAGCGACATTGATGCTTAGTGCTTGCGGTTCGGGCGGTTCTAATGGGGCAAGCGGCGAGAAGCAAGAGGGAGAAGTAATCAAGTGGAAGTTTGGCCACTTGGCAGATGAGAATCACATTTGGCATAAAACGGCTGAGGAATTTGCAGATCTGGTTAATGAAAAAACAGAAGGGCAAATTGAAATTCAGATATTCCCGAATAACTCTCTTGGCGGAGAAACAGATACAATCAATGCCATTCAGGCGGGTACAGCTGACTTGGTTATTTCTGGTGAAACCATGCAAAACTGGGCACCTAAAGCTGCTTTAATGGCAGTACCGTATGCCTTCCGTGATCTTGACCATGTAAAAACGGTTGTAGAAGGGGAAATCGGTGAAGAAATTGAGAAGGAAATCACTGAAAAAGTTGGCTTGACTCCTTTGTATTATCATACACGTGCTCCACGTAACTTGACTTCAAGTGAGCCAATTGAGTCACCATCTGATTTAAAGGGTTTTTCTATGCGTGTGCCAAATGTTCCATTGTTCCTGAAAGTCTGGGAAGCCGCAGGTGCTAAGCCGCAGGTTATGGACTTCAATGAAGTATTTACTGGCCTCCAGCAAGGAGTTATTAAAGGACAGGAAAATCCGGTTGATTTAATACAGAGCGGCGGGTTGTATGAAGTTCAAAAGTATGTGAATCGTACAGAGCATGTATATTCATGGATTTATATCCTAATTGGCAACAAGCAGTTTGAGGCCTTGAATGATGAACAGAAAAAAGCTGTGACAGAAGCAGCTGCAGAAGCGCAGGCATTTGGAGAAAAACTTTATGATGAAGAAATTTCCAAGATAGAGTCTGAGCTTGAAAGTGAAGGAATGGAGTTTGTTGATGTTGACCAGGATGCCTTCCGTGAAAAAATGCAGCCTGCGATTAAAGATAGCCTTAAGCCAGAACAGTATGAGCTTTATGAAAAAATTCTAGAGGTAGAATAATAGTCTTATTGGAACAAGTTAAAGGCACCGCTGACTATTTTGCCAGCAGTGCCTTTAATTAAAGGAAGGAATGAAAAAATGAAAATACGAATTTGGCTTGACCGAATATTAGCCTTCTTGACTGTTATAAGTTTTTCCGGGGTTATTATCGTGGTTACCATTCAAATCATGTCGCGCTATCTTCCCTACACAGCAATTTGGACGGAAGAGCTTACGCGCTATTTGTTTATATACTCCATTTGCTTTGGGGCACCGCTAGCTTTGCTTCGAGGCGAGTTTATTAATGTAGATCTGATTCTTACAAAAATGTCACATGCTTTTCGCCGGTATTATGAAATTGGAATTTATTTGCTGATTATATTGTTAAGCGGGGTTCTCGTTAAAGAAGGATGGTTCTTTACACAGCTAGGGGAAAATCAGACTTCAGCCACAATGCCTTTTCAAATGTCGGTAATCCACGCTGCAATATTTATCATGAGTGCATTTTTATTATTGTATTCAATTGTCAAAATCATTAGGCTAATCCGAAATGAAGAAGATTTTAATTCACAAATGGGTGGTGGGGAGCTATGATGGCAGCCATTTTGTTTTTCTCGTTCATAATCCTGATATTCCTAGGCGTGCCAGTAGCATTCAGCCTTGGCCTATCTTCACTTTTTTATTTAATACTGGCTGATATCCCGTTAAGCATCATTCCGCAAAAAATGTTTGGAGGGCTAAACTCCTTTGTTTTGCTCTGTATCCCCGGGTTTATTCTGGCAGGAAACTTAATGAATGCTGGCGGTATTACAGATCGCATCATTCAGTTTGCAAATAATTGCTTCGGCCATATCCGAGGGGGACTTGGCTTAGCGAATGTAGGATCATCGATGGGGTTTGCAGGTATTTCAGGTACAGCTTTGGCAGACACAGCCAGTATAGGAGCTATTCTTATTCCTGCTATGAAAAAAGAAGGGTACGGAGCAGGTTTTTCTGCAGCTGTAACGGCATCTTCATCAACAGTTGGCCCGATTATTCCTCCGTCTCTTCCGATGATTATTGTCGGGACACTTGCATCAGTATCTATTGGCGATCTGTTTTTGGCTGGTGCCCTGCCAGGGTTATTACTTGGCCTGGGATTAATGATTCCAACCTATATTATTTCTGTTAAAAGAAATTATCCAAAAGGGGAAAGAAAGTCACTAAAGGAAATATGGAAAAGCTTCACTGGGGCGTTCTGGGCACTATTTATGACAGTTATCATTATGTATGGAATTCTCGGAGGCTACTTCACACCGACTGAAGCGTCTGTCATTGCAGTATTGTATGCCTTTGTTATTGGAATCTTCGTTTATAAAGAGCTTCCCATTAAAAAAATTCCGGAAATTATGCTTTCTTCCATGACAGGTACGGCTTCTATCATGCTTCTCGTAGGTTTTGCAAACCTTTTTGGCTGGATTATGGTAAGTGAGCAGATTCCACAAATGGTTGCAGATGCAATTCTCGGAATCTCGTCAAACCCAATTGTCGTTATTTTATTGATTAACTTGCTGTTATTGTTTGTTGGAACGTTCATGGAGACGATTGCGGCTCTAGTCATTCTGTTCCCGGTGTTATTACCTGTAGCTGCTTCCATTGGTATGGATCCGGTTCAATTTGGGGTCATGATGGTATTAAACCTTGTTATTGGCCTAGTAACGCCTCCTGTTGGTGTTTGTCTATTTGTAGCATCACAAATCGGCAAGATCTCAATTGGAAAAACAGCAAAAGAATTACTGCCATTCTTAGGAGTCAGTCTGGCTGTCTTAATGCTTGTGGCTTTTGTGCCGCAAATCTCACTGTTTCTTCCAAGTTTATTTGAATAGGGGGTAGTAATAATGAAAGCAGTACAAATTCCAAGTGCAATGGAAATGGAAGTCATTGATATAGAAAAACCAGTTATCCGCAATCCTGATGAGGTTCTAGTAAAAGTTAAAAGAGTTGGAATATGCGGGTCTGATATGCATATTTACCATGGGACAAATCCACTTGCAACCTACCCAAGAATTGTTGGCCATGAAGTGGCAGGAGAAGTCGTTGAAGTCGGGTCAAATGTTTCAGGAATGAAACCAGGTGACCATGTTGTAGTGGAGCCAATCCGCTATTGCGGAGAGTGCTACGCATGCCGAAAAGGACGCCCGAATGTATGTCAGTCTTTATCTGTTTTTGGTGTTCATGAAGATGGAGGGTTGCGGGAATTCTTTGTACTGCCTGAAAATCAGCTTCATGTTGTGAATTCATCATTAGAATGGGATGAAATTGTATTGGCTGAACCCTACACCATTGGAGCTCAGGCTGTATGGCGCGGGGCCGTTGGAGAAGGAGATACTGTATTCATCCAGGGAAGCGGCCCGATAGGCATATGCATTTTAAAAATGGCGAAGCTGCAGGGTGCAAGGGTTATTATCAGTGATTTGAAGCAGGAACGACTAGCATTTGCCAAGGAAAATGGGGCAGATGAAATCATTAATGCATCGGAAGAGTCTGTAGAAGATCGGGTATTGGAATTGACAGATGGTGAAGGACCAAATGTAGTGATTGATGCAGTATGTCTGCCTTCTACCTTTGAGCTTGGCGTAAATCTTGTATCACCTGCCGGCACGGTAGTTGTTCTGGGGTTTGATGAACGGCCATCCTCTATTCCGCAATTGCCAATAACGAAAAAAGAAGTAACTATTGTCGGTTCGCGGCTCCAGACAAACCAATTTGAAAAGGTTGTATCTCTGCTGAATGTAGAAAAACTTCAATCAAACGGTTTTATTACCCACCATTTTCCGATAAGTGAAGTGCAGGAAGCATTCCGATATGTAGAGAAGAATCCTGACCAGGTTCGAAAAGCAGTTATTGTTTTCGATTAAGGGGAGATTAGATGAACTTAAAAATAGAGAAACTTAATCAGCTAGTAGAATCAAAAGTGGTTGCAGTTGTGCGCGGAAAAACACCTGAAGAAGCGATTAATATTTCTGAAGGAGCTATTGAAGGCGGATTTCGTGCTATTGAAGTGACTTATACTACACCTGCAGCGGAAAAAGTGTTTGAGGCTTTAAGAGGTTCAGACGGTGTAATCGGTGCTGGGACAGTTCTGGATTCGGAAACAGCCCGTCATGCCATTTTAAATGGGGCGGAATTTGTTGTGAGTCCGCATTTTGATAAGAATATAGCCTTGATTTGCAATCGATACAGCATTCCATACCTTCCTGGATGCATGACCATAACTGAAATCATGACAGCACTCGAATATGGCTGCGACATTGTAAAGCTGTTTCCGGCCAATCGTTTTGATCCATCATTTATAGGTGCAGTCAATGGTCCCTTGCCCCAGGTGCGAATCATGCCCACTGGCGGGGTGAATTTAGATAATGTCGGTGCGTGGCTTGAAGCTGGCGCTGTCGCAGCCGGAATTGGAAGTGACTTAAACAAGGCATACAAAGCTGGCGGTAAAGAATCAGTAAAAGCACTTTGTGAAAAATATGTCGAAGCTATAAATGGAGGCGCCGAAAAATGAATATGACCTTTCGCTGGTATGGCAGGGATAATGATACTGTAACCCTTGAGCAAGTAAAACAGATTCCCAATGTGAAAGGAATCGTTTGGGCCCTTCACAGAAAACCTGTCGGGGAAGTCTGGGAGACAGACGAGATCAAATCTGAAGTTGAGTATATAAAGTCCTTTGGGTTTCATGCAGATGTAGTGGAAAGTGTTAATATACATGAATCTATTAAGTTGGGAAACAATGAAAGGGATTTATTTATAGAAAATTATAAAAAAACCATTCGGAACCTGGGTGAATTTGGGGTTAAAGTTATTTGTTATAACTTCATGCCTGTCTTTGATTGGACACGAACTGACTTATACCGCTCACTTCCAGATGGCTCAACGGCATTATTTTATGAAAAGAACAAAGTGGAAGAACTGGATCCGCAAGATTTAATCAAAACGGTTTCCGAGGCTTCTGATCTGACTCTGCCTGGCTGGGAGCCAGAGAAAATGTCCCGGATTCAAGAGTTATTTGCAGCGTATCAGCATGTAAGTGCAGAGGACTTATGGGAAAACCTGCGCTATTTCTTACAGGAAATTTTGCCAGTGGCAGAAGAAGCAGGCATCAAGATGGCTATCCACCCGGATGATCCGCCATGGTCTATTTTTGGCCTGCCGCGAATCATGACGGGAGATGAAAGTCTGCAGAAGCTCCTTTCTATCTCTGATTCACCTTCCAACGGCATTACTTTTTGCACGGGATCGCTAGGGGCCAACCCGCAAAACGATATGGTTGAACTCGCAAGAAAATTTGCCGAAAGGTCACCATTTGCACATATCCGAAATGTAAAGATTTTCGAGAACGGTGATTTTATTGAAACTTCTCATTTAACAGCAGATGGTTCCATCAATATTAAAGGGGTCGTCAAGGAGTTATCTGAGATTCAATATGAGGGGTACGTGCGTCCTGACCACGGCAGGCATCTTTGGGGTGAAGAATGCAGACCAGGTTACGGATTATATGACCGGGCTCTTGGAATAATGTATCTTCACGGATTATGGGATGCCTATCAATCTGAGAAATAAGGAGAATGCTAATGTTTCCAATACACGGAAATTTAAATGGAAAAACAGCTGTAATTACGGGCGGAAGCGGCGTGCTATGCTCGGAAATGGCCAGGGAGCTCGCAAGACATGGGGTGAAAGTGGCCATTCTTAATCGTACGGCAGAAAAGGGAGCTGCAGTATCAGCCGAAATTGAGAAAGCAGGGGGGACAGCGATTGCTGTTGCAGCAGACGTCTTAGATCGTGAATCCCTGGAAAAGGCAAGGGAAGAAGTGATCAGCCACTTTGGCAGGGTGGATATATTAATTAATGGTGCAGGCGGGAATCACCCGGATGCCATTACTTCTGTAGAAACCCATAATGTGGAGCCTTCTTCTGAAAAGTCCTTCTTTGATATGGATGAGAGAGGCTTCTCCCAAGTATTTGCCAGCAACTTTACCGGAACTTTTTTAGCCAGCCAGGTTTTTGGCAAAGAACTGTTAAAGCAGGAATCGCCTATCATTATTAATATCTCATCAATGAGTTCCTACTCACCAATGACAAAAGTGCCTGCCTATAGTGCAGCCAAATCAGCCATTAACAATTTTACAATGTGGATGGCTGTACATTTCGCAGAAACAGGTTTGCGGGTAAATGCAATTGCACCGGGCTTTTTCTTAACAACTCAGAACCGCAATTTATTATTGAATCAAGATGGTTCCCATACGGCCAGGTCAGAGAAAATTATTGCTCATACACCAATGAAAAGGTTTGGCCAGCCGAAAGATTTGCTTGGTGTACTGCTGTGGCTGGCTGACGAAGAATACTCGGGTTTTGTAACAGGTGTTACAGTACCAGTTGACGGCGGATTTATGGCATACTCAGGAGTTTAATATGAAAAATAGGGCCACAGGAAGTATTCCTGTGGTTTTTGTTTCAGGCTTCTTCCTTTTTAAAATACAATTCTAAACGAAGGAGAATAGAAGTGAAAATTCAGCTTGCACTTGACCGTTTAACCGAGCAGGAATGTTTCCGTATTGCAGATGAAACTTGTGAAAATATAGATTGGATTGAGATCGGAACGGGCGTGATTAAAGAATATGGTATGAAGATAATTCGGGAAATGAAGGCTGCTTATCCAGATAAAACAATTGTGGCGGATATGAAAACTTGTGACGCAGGAAAATATGAAGCAGAACAGGCCTTTAGAGCAGGGGCGGACATTATGACTGTGATGGGCTTTTCACATGACAGCACGATAAAACAGGCATTAGAGATTGCAAATACCGCCAATAGAAGAATTATGATTGATTTGCTGGGAGTTCAGGACGCAGAAAGAGTAAAGAGCCTATATGATTTAGGGGCGGACTTATTTTGTCTCCATATAGGAAAGGATATGCAGAAAGAGGGGGCTATAGCAGATCCCGATTTATTTAGCCTGGTAAAAGGGTTAAATGACATAGAGGTTGCTATTGCAGGCGGGATTTCAGAAAAAACAATCGGAGAATTGAAGGACAGTATTGCCGATGTAGTCATTGTTGGAAGTGCCATTACAGGGAATCAAGCCCCAAAAGAAGCTAGCTCGGCAATAAAAAACAACCTACAAAAATGACAGCAGAATCAGCCCTCGAAGTGGGTGCTGATTCTGCTCATCTATTATTCATACTCCGCCAAAATCTCTTCAATCGTAAACTTAATTCCATAATAAACAAATAAAGCAGCCATGGAAGCCGGATAGCCGAAGCGGTTTCCTTCTTCATCAGGCAGAAGCCCTTTAGCAAGCTTTAAATCAATATGGACATCAGCCAAATCAGCGAGATTTTCACTGCTTTCGGTTTTGATGGTGCTCACTGCCACAAAGGGAATTCCTTTTTCGGACAAAGATTTTGCCAGAGCGGCTGCGTCTTCATCATCTGAATGTCTTGAGAAGATGATTACTCTGTCTGTTTCTGAGACTTCCTCATCACTTTTCAAAATCGCTGCATCTCTAAGCGGTTCCTGGCTTTGAACGGCTTCATAGCCGATTGCAGCCATTTCTTTTGTACCATAAATATATATTTTCCCATCACCGGCGGCAGCCTGAGCCAATAAGCGTGCACTGTCCTCGATGGAAAACTCTTCCTTTTCCTGAAGTCTTTTAAACAAGCCTGTCAGCTGGGTAGAAAACATCTTTAGCAAATTATTTCACTCCTTCGGTCACTGCACTTAGCGGTTCTATTATAGTGAAAAGGAAGGGAAAGGTAAAATATTCACATTTGAAATTGCAAATACCAGCAGGAATAATCATGTTTCACAGAGAATTTAGCTGTAGGAGAATGTATAGTTAAGTGACCTGCAGTCATAATTCAGTATTGGTTTTAAACCTAAGTGCTTTTAATACGACAGGAAGAGGTGGCTTGATGAAAGGGAAAATATTAATTGTAGATGATCAGTTCGGAATCCGTATTTTGCTTAATGAGGTACTACAGAAAGAAGGGTACGACACATACCAGGCTGCCAATGGAGTCCAGGCTCTCGACATTGTTTCCAAGCATTCGCCTGATCTTGTTCTTCTCGACATGAAAATACCGGGAATGGACGGGATTGAAATTTTAAAAAGAATGAGAGTGGTGGATAAAGATATCCGCGTCATTATCATGACTGCATATGGTGAACTCGATATGATTCAGGAGGCCAAGGATTTGGGAGCTCTTACTCACTTTGCGAAGCCATTCGATATTGATGACATCAGGGCAGCGGTAAAGAAATATTTGCCTGTACCTAACTCGAAATAATCCAAAATTAACCTTTTTTAACCTGAAATTCCATCGCTATAAAAATGATAGCGTTTGCTTTATGACAATTAACAAAAACGCTCTGGAATAATGGCTTTTCTAAGTCCTTTTTGGTATGATAACAGATGAATTCCAAAGGATCGTCTTCGTTTAGCGGACTATTTTAAGGGTACATATTCGATAGTGTTAAGGGGAAAACTTTAACAGTATTTAGTCTGACGAACTTAAACGATTATCAATAAGGAGGAAGAAAAATGCCTTTAGTTTCTATGACTGAAATGCTTAATAAAGCAAAATCAGAAGGCTATGCAGTAGGTCAATTTAACTTAAACAACCTTGAGTTTACTCAAGCTATCCTGCAGGCGGCAGAAGAAGAAAAATCACCTGTTATCCTTGGTGTTTCCGAAGGTGCTGCACGATACATGGGCGGTTTCAAAACGGTTGTAAAGATGGTTGAAGGACTGCTGGAAGATTACAAAATTACCGTTCCAGTGGCTATCCACTTAGACCACGGTTCAAGTTTTGATAAATGTAAAGAAGCAATTGATGCAGGATTCACATCCGTTATGATCGATGCTTCACATGATCCATTTGAACAAAACGTTGAGACTACTTCAAAAGTAGTTGAATATGCACATTCAAAAGGCGTTTCAGTAGAAGCGGAGTTAGGAACTGTCGGCGGACAGGAAGACGATGTTGTTGCTGATGGCGTTATTTATGCTGATGCTAAAGAATGTGAAGAACTGGTAAAACGCACAGGCATCGACTGCCTTGCTCCTGCACTAGGTTCTGTTCATGGCCCATATAAAGGTGAGCCAAATCTTGGCTTTGCTGAAATGGAAGAGATCGGAAGCCTTACTGGTGTTCCTTTAGTTCTTCATGGCGGAACTGGAATCCCAACAAAGGATATCCAAAAGTCTATCTCTTTAGGAACTGCAAAAATCAATGTAAACACTGAAAACCAAATTGCTTCTGCAAAACGCGTTCGCGAAGTATTGGCAGCAGACACAGAAGTATACGATCCACGCAAATACTTAGGACCAGCACGCGAAGCGATTAAAGAAACTGTAATCGGCAAAATGCGCGAGTTCGGTTCTTCAAACAAAGCATAATAAATATCATTGGATAAGAAACCGCTTCTAGATTTAGAGGCGGTTTCCCTGTATTTTATCCGGCGGTTCGCTGAGTGCCAGCTGGGGATTTCTGCTTCCAAATGTAAGGCTTTACAGAATCACAACTTTATTTAATAATACATAGATATCCGCAACAAAAATCATCAAAATATTAAACAAGGTGGGATTATTATGAAGTTTTTCATCGATACAGCAAACATGGACGAAATTAAAGAAGCATATGCCCTTGGAGTAGTAGCAGGGGTAACAACCAATCCATCATTGGTGGCAAAGGAAAAGAATGTATCCTTCCCTGACCGTCTTCGCGAAATCACGGATTTGGTGCCAGGCTCAGTAAGCGCCGAGGTCATCGCCCTTGATGCTGAAGGCATGATTAAAGAAGGAAGAGAGCTGGCAGCGATTGCACCAAACATCACAATCAAGGTGCCAATGACACCCGATGGCCTAAAAGCAGTAAGTGCTTTCTCGAAAGAAGGCATTAAAACAAATGTAACGTTAATTTTCAGTGCAAACCAGGCGCTGCTTGCTGCAAGAGCAGGTGCTACATACGTTTCTCCATTCCTTGGACGTTTGGACGATATTGGCCATAACGGTCTGGATCTCATTTCCACAATCGCAGAAATCTTTGCGATTCATGACATTGATACAGAAATCATTGCCGCTTCCATCAGACATCCTCAGCACGTGACGGATGCAGCATTAAGAGGAGCTCATATTGCGACAGTTCCTTATAAAGTCATCCAGCAATTATTCAACCATCCTCTGACAGATAAGGGAATCGAAGCATTCCTGGCAGACTGGAACTCAAGAGGATAATGGAATCTGCGAAAAAATAACTTTAGGATACTGGCTTTGCTTATTTAATACTTTGAGAGCTGTCTAGCGCAAGCAGCCTACCCCTCGAGGTGTCGGGGGTGGGCAAGGCGCCTGCGCTTTTCTTGAGCAAAGCCAGCCCCATCATTTGTACCCCGGATTTTAGTGCTTCTCTCTTAATTTTAACTTTTTTTGAATACAATACATGAGATTTGATTTTTCGTGTAAACTATAGGATAAAGATAATGTCGGAATCTGTAAAAAACGAATGGAAAATTGTTCCATGTTCATCTTGCGATGTTGCAAAATGCAGATACATGATAATATGAAAGTGCATATTTTCCCAAAGACTATTTTTCCGATATTAAAAATAGACAGGCCTATTTGGTTTCTTATAGAATCTGGGGCTATTTTCTGGCGGAATTGGTTAGAAAAGTAGTGTGTAGCTTTTGCTGTAAGGGCTATCAATTTTTATAATATTGAAGTCAAATGTCAGCATGAGTGTTTTAACAACGGCTTAGAAGGGAGTTACAAATGGAAAAGCTAATGATTGCAGGCGGATATCCATTAAAAGGAACAGTCCGGATCAGCGGAGCGAAGAATAGTGCTGTAGCATTGATTCCAGCTACCATTTTAGCGGAATCCCCTGTGACAATTGAAGGTTTGCCGGATATTTCGGATGTACAAATTCTAAAAGATTTGCTTGAAGAAATAGGGGGCACTGTCGAATTCTCTGAAAATGATATGACAGTGGATCCCTCTTCCATGATTTCCATGCCTTTGCCGAACGGAAAAGTGAAAAAATTACGCGCTTCCTATTATTTAATGGGAGCGATGCTCGGCCGATTTAAAAAAGCGGTTATTGGACTTCCTGGAGGATGTCATCTCGGACCAAGGCCGATTGACCAGCATATCAAAGGTTTTGAAGCTCTTGGCGCGCGTGTGACCAATGAGCAGGGAGCCATTTACCTTCGTGCCGATGAGCTTCGCGGAGCCCGTATTTATCTCGATGTTGTCAGCGTTGGGGCAACCATCAATATCATGCTTGCTGCTGTCAGGGCAAAAGGCAGAACAATAATTGAAAATGCTGCAAAAGAGCCTGAAATCATTGATGTTGCTACGCTTTTAACCAATATGGGGGCGAAAATCAAGGGTGCCGGCACAGATGTGATCCGCATCGATGGCGTAGACCAGCTGCATGGCTGCCAGCATACGATTATCCCAGACCGGATTGAAGCGGGGACCTATATGATTGTTGGTGCAGCGGCTGGAGAAGGTGTGCTGATTGACAATGTCATCCCCCATCACCTTGAGTCCCTAATAGCAAAGCTGCGCGAAATGGGCGTTCAGGTTGAAACGAACGACGATCAGGTATTTGTCGGGCCAGCTGAAAAAATGAAAGCAGTGGATATTAAAACGCTTGTGTATCCTGGATTCCCAACAGACCTTCAGCAGCCGCTGACTTCTCTGTTAACTGGTGCAGAAGGGACAAGCATGGTTACGGATACCATTTATAGTGCCCGTTTCAAGCATATTGATGAGCTGCGCAGGATGAATGCCAACATTAAAGTTGAAGGACGCTCGGCAATCATCAATGGGCCAATTCAGCTTCAGGGTGCTAAAGTTAAGGCGAGTGATTTGCGCGCAGGCGCAGCACTGGTAATTGCCGGCTTGATGGCTGAGGGAGTTACCGAAATCACTGGTTTAGAGCATATCGACAGAGGCTATAGCCACCTTGTTGAAAAGCTGAATGGACTCGGTGCCACAATCTGGCGCGAAGAAATGAGCAAAGACGAAATGGAACAAATGAAGAACGCATAATAGAGAAACATCTTGAGATATTGACAGCTGACTGATTTACTTGGGCCAAAGCCTAAGTGACATCAGCAGACAAATATAAATTAAGGCGGGCTTTTGCGGTGCCGGCGGTAATAGCCGGTCTGCATTCGCCATGCTGCCAGCCTTAGAATCTGGGGAGGAAGAATCGATGGAAAGAAGTTTGTCAATGGAATTAGTTCGCGTAACAGAAGGTGCCGCTTTAGCATCAGCACGCTGGATGGGCCGCGGATTAAAAGATGAAGCGGATGATGCTGCTACTTCTGCAATGAGAGATGTATTCGATACTGTGCCAATGAAGGGAACAGTTGTTATCGGAGAGGGCGAAATGGATGAAGCGCCAATGCTTTATATCGGGGAAAAGCTTGGAACAGGCTATGGTCCGCGTGTAGATGTTGCTGTCGATCCGCTCGAAGGCACCAACATCGTAGCATCTGGAGGCTGGAATGCATTAGCTGTTCTTGCGGTAGCTGACCACGGAAACCTTCTGCATGCTCCGGATATGTACATGGACAAAATTGCAGTCGGTCCTGAAGCGGTTGGACAAATTGACATTAACGCTTCTGTTTTGGATAATTTGAAAGCGGTCGCAAGAGCAAAAAATAAAGATATCCAGGATGTTGTGGCTACAGTGCTTAACCGTGAGCGCCATGAGCACATCATCAGCCAGCTTCGCGAAGCTGGTGCCAGAATTAAATTGATCAATGATGGGGACGTGGCTGGAGCCATTAATACCGCATTTGATGAGACTGGCGTTGATATTCTGTTCGGTTCTGGTGGAGCACCTGAAGGCGTATTGGCAGCTGTTGCCCTTAAGTGCCTTGGCGGAGAAATTCAAGGAAAACTTCTTCCGCAAAATGACGCAGAGGCTGAGCGCTGCTTGAAGATGGGCCTCGATATTAATAAAGTCCTTCTTATGGAAGACCTGGTAAAAGGTGATGATGCCATTTTTGCTGCAACAGGTGTAACAGACGGAGAGCTTCTTAAAGGGGTACAATTTAAAGGTTCGTATGGTTCGACCCATTCGCTTGTCATGCGTGCCAAATCAGGTACGGTCCGCTTTGTCGAAGGACGCCATAGTCTAAAGAAAAAGCCAAATCTTGTTATTAAATAATTTTCATAAAAGATAGATAAGAAAATGAGAGCTGGCCATCTGCGCCAGCCTGCTCATTTTCATTTCCTTCCTGCTATATTTTCCATCTCAAATTTAGTTATTGATTAATTTTCATATTAAGGGGTAAAATAGAGATTGTTTTTTAAACTGGCTCCAGCGCCTCCCCCCGAGGGTCAGGCAAGGCGCTTACGCATTTCGGAGAAGAGGATGCCTCCAATATCAACTGAAAAACGGACAATAAACCGTTCCATTCCTCGAAACCTTTAATTAAGAACATAATGATAGATTCTTCAGCTATTTTCAGTGCCTCAAGTATCTTTCCCTTTCCTTTCATATAAAGTCCATTATTTGTACAGCTGCATATGGAGGAAATGATTGAAAATTTCAAAAGTGTGGTGTAAAAATGGGTTTAAACATTTCAAGTTTAGAAAATATGAAGCTGAAAGAGCTTTATGAACTTGCCCGTGAATATAAAGTTTCTTATTACAGCAAGTTATCGAAAAAAGAATTGATTTTTGCCATCCTGAAAGCAAGAGCAGAGCAGGAAGGCTACTTTTTCATGGAAGGTGTCCTGGAGATCATTCAGTCAGAAGGATTCGGCTTCCTTCGTCCAATCAATTATTCACCAAGCTCTGAGGATATTTATATTTCTGCTTCCCAGATTCGCCGTTTCGACTTGAGAAACGGAGATAAGGTTTCAGGAAAAGTCCGTCCTCCAAAAGAAAATGAGCGTTATTTCGGCCTTTTGCAAGTTGAAGCCGTAAATGGCGATGATCCGGAATCAGCAAAAGAGCGTGTTCACTTCCCTGGTCTGACTCCTTTATATCCAAACCGCCATATGAAACTGGAAACAGGTACAAGACAGCTGTCTACAAGAATTATGGACCTGCTTGCACCGGTTGGATTCGGGCAGCGCGGTCTGATTGTCGCGCCGCCAAAAGCAGGTAAGACCATGCTGTTAAAAGAAATTGCCAATAGCATTACAACCAACCACCCGGAAGCGGAACTGATTGTTTTATTAATTGACGAGCGCCCGGAAGAGGTAACAGACATCGAGCGTTCAGTTGCAGGCGATGTGGTCAGCTCTACATTTGATGAAGTGCCTGAAAACCATATTAAAGTGGCCGAGCTCGTTCTTGAACGCGCTATGCGCCTGGTTGAGCACAAGCGTGATGTTGTTATTTTGATGGACAGCATTACAAGACTGGCAAGAGCGTATAACCTGGTTATTCCTCCAAGCGGAAGAACACTTTCCGGCGGTATTGACCCGGCTGCATTCCACCGTCCGAAGCGTTTCTTCGGTGCAGCGCGTAACATTGAAGAGGGCGGAAGCTTGACGATTTTGGCAACTGCACTCGTTGACACGGGTTCACGCATGGATGACGTTATTTACGAAGAATTTAAGGGGACAGGCAATATGGAGCTGCACCTTGACCGCTCCTTGGCTGAAAGAAGAATCTTCCCGGCCATCGACATCCGCCGTTCCGGAACGCGCAAAGAAGAACTTCTTATACAGAAAGATCATCTGGACAAGCTGTGGGCAATCCGCAAATCCATGTCCGATTCACCGGATTTTGCTGAAAAACTGCTTCGCAAGCTAAGACAGACAAAATCGAACGAAGAGTTTTTTGCTAACTTGGCAGAAGAAATGAAGGCTAAGCGTTCTTAATAACCTTGAATGCTCATGTAGCTATTTAGAAACGCTGTTTATGTTAAGTTTGTTTTCTGCAGTAATCTAAATTACTCTACTGAGTTGGTTGGAGCGGAAAGCGGAAATCAGCGGACGCCTTTAATAAGCAAAAACAGCATTCTGGAAATTCCAGGATGCGGAATTCGCATATTGCAAAATATACATGGACTTGTTATAATGATGACAGTGTGTTTTTGAAGTTTACGGCAATTCATGATTGCCCGTAATATATAACTCTGTTTCGAATGATTCAGGGCGGAAGGAGATGAAAAGAATGAAATCAGGAATTCATCCTAACTATAAAAAAGCAATGGTGAAATGTGCTTGCGGTAACGAGTTCGAAACCGGTTCAGTTCAAGAAGAGATCCGCGTTGAAACTTGCTCTGAGTGCCACCCATTCTATACTGGACGTCAAAAATTCGCTGAAGCTGGCGGACGTGTTGACCGTTTCAATAAGAAATACGGCATTAAGTCAGAACAAAAATAATAAACAACAAAAACAGGCAAGTTAACTATCTTGCCTGTTTTTTATTGCAAAATAAGCCTTATTGGATATGAAGAACTGTTTTGAGTGGACTTTTTTGCCTTGAAAAAAGCGGAGTATAATACAAATTACAGCTCGACCCTTTCTTCATAAAATAATGATAACAAGCCATTCTATTAGTTAGAACGAGGAAGGAGAGGCCGTTCATGTACGTTATGAATCATCACGGATGGGTGGAAGTCATTTGCGGCAGCATGTTTTCCGGCAAATCAGAAGAACTGATTCGCCGTGTGCGCAGAGCTCAATTCGCCAAGCAGCAAATCGCTGTATTTAAGCCGCAGATCGATAACCGATACAGTGATGAAGCTGTCGTTTCACATAATGGAACTTCGGTCATAGCTAGACCCATTTCCCAGTCTACCGATATTTTTAAATACATTACAGCTGACATTGATTTGATTGCGATTGATGAAGTGCAATTTTTTGATGATGAAATTGTAAAAGTCATTCAGCACCTGGCTGACAGCGGACATCGTGTCATCGCGGCTGGACTTGACCAGGACTTCCGCGGGGAGCCGTTTGGCCAAATGCCTGCCATCATGTCGATAGCAGAATTGGTTACAAAGCTTCAAGCCGTCTGTGCCGTTTGCGGTTCACCTGCAAGCCGTACACAGCGCCTGATCAATGGAAAGCCAGCTTCATATGATGACCCGGTTATTTTGGTCGGCGCATCAGAAGCATATGAACCGCGCTGCCGCCATCACCATGAAGTTCCCAAGTCGCCAAATGTTCTAGACAAACATAAAACAACCGAGTTTTTATCATAATTTTATACTAAACGATCTCTCTGCCCTGGCATGTTCCGGGCAGTTTTTTTGTTTGCGGGGGTTTTTTATGGTGCAGGAAAAGGAAAACGGAAGGCGAAATTAAAAATTTCGTCATGAGCGGCTCATAAAAATGAAAACGAAGCGAGAAAAGGTCGGCATGACCGCCTCATGAAGCCGAAAAACAGAAGGTAAGCCGGGAAAAGGTCGGCATGACCGCTCCATGAAGCCGAAAAACAGAAGGGAAGCCGGAAAAAGGTCGCCATGAAGGCTTCATGAAGCCCAAAAACCAAAAGGAAGCTGCGAAAAGGTCGGCATGACCGCCTCATGAAGCCGAAAAACGAAAGGGCAGCCGAAAAAGCCGCCATGAACGTTCAAGCCGCTAACTCAAATCCTTCACTACCCCAGCTCTGCCTTATATTGGACTGCACATTCCTCCTAATAGCGGACATGCTATAAAAAGGAGGTGCAGTAATGAAAAAACTTAGTGTTTTCCTTTTAATGCTCGCCTTTATGGCTGGCTGTGCCAACAATCAGGCAACTGAGAGTGAGTATGACCATGAGACCCAGGATGGAGTTTCATTTATAAATAATGATCTGGACCGTACAGAGGACAATGATACATTGGACAGGACGATGAGCGGAGAGCAGAACCCAAACTTTATCAATTTTGACGGCAAACGTCTGGATAATCAGGATGATATCGACCAGGCCCGCAAGGTCGTTGCTGCTCACGAGGGGTATCGCCCGGGAGCTGTTTGGGTAAATGGAGAGGATATGTGGGTGACTGCATATCGACAAGGCAATATGACCCACCAGGAAAAGATTGATTCACAGGGACAATTGCACAAAGATCTCATTAAAGCTCTTCCGACTTATCACATTGAAGTAAAGGTTCAGGAAGACCGCACATAAAAAAGGCCCTGCTTACCTAGGGCCTTTTTTTTACGCAGCCTTTCTTTTTAATTTTACTTTATTTGAAGTTACATAACTGTGCAGCACCATGCCGATGATCACAAGTGCCATCCCTGTCAAAGAAATTCCAGATGGCAGGGGGCTTGACAGCAGCAGCACTTCGCCGAGAACAGCAAAAAGGACCTCGAGAGACTGGGTTGCTTCCACCGCCCCTAGTTTTTGCATATTGCCGCGGACAAGGTCAGTGGCTGCAAAGAAAAGCACCGTGGCAAAGACCCCGGAAAAAAGGGCGACTAAACCGGACTGAGTGACCTGGCCAAAGCTGGGCACTCCGCTTGTTGCCATGGCAGCTGCAGAAAGAATGACCCAGAACGGAAGACTGGCAATTGTCATTCCGAGCACACGCTGGTAGGCATCCAGCCGATTTTCACACACATCCATCATTTTGCGGTTGCCTAATGGATAGGCAAAGGATGCGATAACTAAAGGAATGATTACAAGCATGGTATCCCGAAATGAAATGGAGGAGGCATGCTCGACTTGCATCACAGCAACTCCAAGAAGAATGATCAGGCTCATCATCAGACCGCGAAATGGTACCTTTCCTCTAGCCTTAACAGTTCCTTTTCCAGTTCGATATGCAACGAAAAACAGCGGTGCAAGCAGGGAGCCGGATATTATCGTAATCTGCCAGGTCCCGGCAATCAGCCAGCCGGGACCATAGGCTGCTGCAAAACATAACGGAGCATAAAATAAACCGAAGCCAACAAAGCTCCATAACAGCCATTGTCCGGGAGCTTTTTTCATCTCAGTAAATAATGGCCGTAAATTCCCTCTGAATGCCACAATGGCACCCAAGAGGGGAATCATGAAAAAATAGCGGAGCGATGCACTCCACAGCCAGCTCCCGCCATCCATTTCCATTGCCCTGTTCAAAACAAATGTAAAAGCAAAAAAGAAGGCGGAGCAAACGCCTAATAGAATAGCCTTCATGCGAGTTCACCTCATTTCCCTGTTAAAAGCCCGCCAAGGCTCAGCCAGTTTTCCTCCACCAGTCTGGATGCCAGCTGCTCCTGGCCTTGCCTGCTAGCTTCCATAATTTTTTTGTGCTGTTCAACAGATTTCAGCCCATTCATAGATCCGAATTGAGCAATTTCCAGACGCTGAATTTTGGGCATAATTCTCTTTAATGCTGAGATAATTTCGGGATTATCTGCAGCAGAAAGATAAACCTCGTGGAAGGCTTCATCTGCTTTTACTGCACTAAGAATATCCTGTTTTTTCATAGCGGCCTCCAAATTTTTATTGGCTGCCGCAAGCCTTTCAAAATCACTTGGCACTAAGCGGGGAACGCCAAGCCTGGCACCTAAAGCATGCAGGGAAGCTGCCACAGGAAAGGCGTGGCTGGCACCTTCTTCATTTAGAGGGGTGACTCGGGTTGATGAACCGGGCGTCGATACAACAAGCCCTTCATCCTCAAGCCGTTTTAAGGCTTCCCGGACAGGCGTGCGGCTGATCCCAAAGTCTTCTGCCAGTTCCTTGTCATGAAGGCGCGAACCCGGTTCAAAATCAAGCTGGATAATATTTTTCTTAATTGTTTCGTATACTTCATCTCTAAGGGACAAACGTTTGATGGGTGTAATGTTTTTGTTTTTCATAAAACCAATATATCGGATATCACAAAAACCCGCAATGATTTTTCAGAAAATTTATTAACAGGGAAGAAGACATCCTTATTCCCGAATGGTTTTGACTGCAACAATCACCTATACTATAATTAGAATGTTATGGAGTTGCGGCTTTAAATAAAATGAAACTATACCCCGCTGGGACAATATCCGGCGGTTATTGGATAAAAAATTGAGGTGAATGGCTGTGTTTGATCGTCTTCAATCTGTCGAGGACCGTTATGAAAGATTAAATGAGCTTTTGAGCGATCCGGAAATTGTCAATGATCCGAAAAAGCTTCGCGAATATTCAAAAGAACAGTCTGGTATTCAGGAAACTGTGGACACATACCGCGAATATAAAGAAGTGAAAGAGCAGTATCAGGATGCGCGTGCCATGCTTGAAGAGAAGCTTGATGCCGAAATGCGCGAAATGGTAAAAGAAGAATTGTCCGAGCTTGAGGAAAGAAAAGAGGATCTGGAAGCACGTCTGAAAATCCTCCTCATTCCTAAAGATCCTAATGATGATAAAAACGTTATTATGGAAATCCGAGGTGCAGCCGGCGGTGATGAAGCTGCATTATTTGCAGGTGACTTATACCGTATGTACAGCCGCTATGCCGAGACGCAGGGCTGGAAGATCGATGTCATTGAGGCAAGCTCTACGGGCGTTGGAGGCTATAAGGAAATCATCTTTATGATCAACGGAAATGGCGCTTATTCCAAGCTTAAGTTTGAAAATGGCGCACACCGTGTTCAACGTGTGCCGGAAACTGAATCCGGCGGGCGCATCCACACTTCAACTGCAACAGTTGCGGTTCTTCCTGAAGCAGAAGAAGTGGAAATTGACATTCATGAAAAAGATATCCGTGTGGATACATTTGCTTCAAGCGGACCGGGCGGACAGAGTGTTAACACGACGATGTCAGCTGTTCGTCTGACTCACTTGCCGACAGGTACGGTTGTATCCTGCCAGGATGAAAAATCACAGATTAAAAATAAAGAAAAAGCGATGAAAGTTCTTCGTGCCCGTGTTTATGATAAATTCCAGCAGGAAGCACAGGCCGAATATGACCAGCAGCGTAAATCAGCAGTTGGTACCGGAGACCGCTCTGAGCGTATCCGGACGTACAACTTCCCGCAAAACCGTGTAACGGATCACCGCATCGGCTTGACAATCCAAAAGCTTGATCAGATCCTTCAAGGCAAGCTCGATGAGGTTATTGACGCGCTGATCGTTGAAGAGCAATCTGCGAAGCTGGACAGTGCATCCAATGAGTAATCCAACTATGAAAGTATATGAAGCCCTCAACTGGGCTTCTTCTTTTTTAAAAGAGTCAAACCGCGATGAGAATGCCGGTGAGCTGTTATTGCAGCATTTTATGAAGATGACCAGGGCAAGCTTTTTGGCTAATTTACGTGAAGATTTGAATCCGGAAGTCCTGGATGAATTCCAGAAGGCAGTGCAATCACACGCTGCGGGCCAGCCTGTTCAGTATATCATCGGCTCTGAAGAATTCTATGGGCGCGCCTTCCAGGTGAATGAAGATGTACTTATTCCAAGGCCAGAAACGGAAGAACTGGTTTATAACGCTCTGCAGAAGATAAATAAGCTGTTCGGCTCTGTGAATGGACTTGAAATGGCAGACATCGGCACAGGCAGCGGGGCGATTGCCGTTACGATGAAGCTTGAAAAACCGGAATTAAATGTCAAGGCCACAGATATCTACGGACCAACCCTTGAACTGGCTGAGAAAAATGCAGAACAGAATGGCGCGGAAATCGATTTTTATCAGGGTGACCTTCTCCAGCCTCTTATTTCAAAAGGGAAGAAATTTGATATCATTCTATCCAATCCTCCATATATACCGGAAAAGGATATCGAGTGGATGTCAGATATAGTTACCGAGCACGAACCGCACCGCGCCCTCTTTGCGGGTGAAGACGGACTGGACTTATACAGGCGCTTCATGGAAGAGCTGCCAGCTGTCATCAAAGACCGTGCCATCATCGGCTTCGAGGTGGGTGCCGGCCAAAGTGAAGCAGTTTCATTACTCCTGAAGCAGGCATTCCCGCAGGCAAATGTGGAAACAGTCTATGACATTAACGGCAAAGACCGGATGGTTTTTGCGGAAATAGAGTAACACAGCCGCCGGCATGGCGGTTTTTTATTAGGTGAGAGGCACTGCATCAGAATACTATAAAAAAATTTAATTTTAATAGTTTAAGATTCTGGCAACCTGTCCACACTGTGGATAGTGAAGGGATGGTGCCGGAAATGATGAATACAAAAACGATTGTGAAATTATATGTACTGATTTTATCCTTAGGAACCATTTTAAGTTTATATATACCGCAAACAGAAGTGACGGCAGATGAGCCGATGGTCATACCAAGTGAGGCAATCAGGCTGCGCATTTTGGCCAACAGCGATAATGAAGAAGACCAGGCGATTAAGAGGAAAGTAAGGGACGCAATAAATGCAGAGATCACTGAGTGGGTGGCAGATTTAACTTCAATCGAAGATGCACGTGAACTGATCCAGTCCAGATTGCCTGAGATTCAAAAGATTGCTGAAGAAGTTGTAGCTGATGAAGGATCTGATCAGAAAGTAAATGCCGACTTTGGAAAAGTCAGCTTCCCGACGAAATTATACGGACAGTTTTTATATCCGGCTGGCGAATACGAAGCGATCTTGATCACTCTTGGCGAAGGAAAAGGAGCCAACTGGTGGTGTGTGCTTTTCCCGCCTCTTTGCTTCCTTGATTTCTCAAACGGTGTGGCTGTAAGCGAAGGCTTTGAAGAAGGAGAAAAGAAGGGAGAAGTAAAAGCAGAAGAAATCGCTGCTGATACAGATTCCGAAAAAGAAACAGCACCTGTTTATACAGAAGAAGATGAAGAACCTGTGGAAGTAAAATTCTTTTTAGCTGAAATATGGGAGAAAATCTTCGGTTAGTCCTTGCTGCAGAGCAAGGTCTTTCTTTTTTAGAATCATTATAAAAACTGGAAATCAAATTACATTTAAGACAAGCATTTAACATCTTCTTTTCATGCGTTTGATTCTACTAAAAACGGATATTTAAAGTAGTGTAACAACAAAACATAAACAAAAAGGAGATGAAAGATAATGGCTAAAAACAACAATAATAACAACGATAAAATGTCTCGTGAGGAAAGAGGACGCATGGGTGGAGAAGCAACAAGCCGCAACCATGATAAGGAATTCTATCAGGAAATAGGCCAAAAGGGCGGAGAAGCAACAAGCCAGAACCATGACAAGGACTTCTATCAGGAAATAGGCCAAAAAGGCGGAGAAGCAACAGCGGAAAATCATGATAGTGAATTCTATCAGGAGATTGGCCAAAAAGGCGGAGAAGCGACAGCGGAAAATCATGACAAGGAATTCTATCAGGAAATTGGACGCAAAGGCGGAGAAGCAACAAGTGAAAACCATGACCGCGATTTCTACGAAGAAATCGGCAGAAAAGGCGGCAACTCGAACGACTAAACCCGCCGCAGAAAAATTGCATATGATAGTAATATAAACACGGCAGCGGAATTCAGACAGCTGCCGTGTTTTGTTTTACAGTAATCTTTCTCTCACATCCTGAAATATTTTTCAAATCTAGTTCTACTTTTTCTATTTTTTCATATTCCTAGAGTGACAATAAGAAAATGGGGTGAAGAAATGGAAACAGGTGTAGTGAGATGTGCTGATGCTTCAGATGTGGAGAATCTGGCATCTTTTCTGGAATCGGCAAACTTAAGTACGGATGGGATAAGGGAAGCAATCGAATATTTTTTGATTATGGAGAGTGATTCCGGGGATATTAAGGCTACCCTGGGAATTGAACCCCATGGAAAGATCGGTCTTTTGAGATCACTTGTGATGACATCCACAGCATCTGAAAAAGATCTATTTATTTTGTTTGAGCAAATATTATTGCTGGCAAGGGATCGGGGCATGGAATCCTTATATCTCGCATCAAATAAAAGAAACTCGCTGGCATTTTTCAGCCTGCTTGGCTTTAAACAGGAAGAAACAGCCCACTTGCCGGAAGTTTTATTCGAGTCGGAGCATGTTAAGCATATCATGACTGTGGATAACTCTTTCTTTTTGAAATTATCCATGTGAATTGTGGGTATCTTGCTAAAGTTATACACAAATCCCTCTTATTTATACACAATTTGTGGATAAGACTTGAGTTATCCAGCTTCTTCTACTATACTTTCCAAAGGAATGTTCAAAAAAATGTCGAAAACATAGGAATTTTGACAGCAAAAAAACATTTTTTGTGAAGGTGGATAACAATGATTACAAAAAGATGGTCGGTGGATAACAGTGTGGATAAAGAAGATAGTTATTCACAGTGTTCACAAGCTGCCGATCTGTTAAAAAAAAATGAAGTGGTCGCTTTCCCCACAGAAACCGTATATGGATTAGGCGGGAATGCGGAAAATGATGAAGCGGTCAGAAAAATATTTGAGGCGAAGGGACGTCCGAGTGATAATCCCCTGATTATTCATATTGCTGACAAAGGCAAGCTTGATGCTTTTGTAACCGAAATTCCGCAAAATGCGCAGGCGCTCATGGATCGATTTTGGCCGGGACCGCTTACGCTCATTTTTAATCTAAAGGAAGGTGTTCTTTCCCATTATGCAACGGCAGATTTATCTACAGTTGCTGTGAGAATGCCTGATCATCCAGTAGCCCTGGCGCTGCTGAATAAAACAGGATTGCCAATTGCCGCTCCAAGTGCGAATCGCTCGGGAAGGCCCAGTCCGACAACGGCTGACCATGTGTGGGAAGACTTGAATGGAAGAATAGCTGGATTAGTGGATGGAGGTTCGACAGGCGTTGGCGTGGAATCCACCGTAGTGGATTGTACAGGTGATGTGCCTGTCATCTTAAGGCCAGGCGGCATTACGAGAGAACAGCTTGAAGAGGCTGTAGGCGAGATCATCGTAGATCCTGCATTAGCGGATGAAAGCCAGGCACCAAAATCTCCCGGCATGAAATACCGTCACTATGCGCCGGATGCTCCGCTTTATCTAGTAGAAGGAACAAAAGAAGACATCCAGTATTTTGTTGAGGATAAAAAGAAGGAAGGCCTTTCTGTGGGGGTTCTGACAACATCGGAAAATCTGGAATTTTATCGCGCTGATTTTATCTATGCCTGCGGACAGCGGGATAAGCTTGAAACCGTGGCCAGCTCGCTCTATGAAGCATTAAGATACTTCAACACAACAAATGCTGATATTATTTTCTGTGAGATGTTCCCGGGTGAAGGTGTCGGGCACGCAATCATGAACCGCCTGATGAAAGCAGCAGGACACAGGGTCATTAGGAGATAGATAATGAAACCGTTTCGTCATGAGGCGGTTTTTTGTTTTGGAAAACGGTCGGCATTCTAAAACCGTCTGGACGTGCATATGCTGAATTAGCAAGTCCAAGGAGGCGGAAAAATGTCTGTAATGATCGGGGAAATTTTAACACTGGCTCTAATGGCATTCGCATTGGGGATGGATGCCTTTTCGGTAGGTCTTGGCATGGGGATGTACAAACTCCGCCTCAGACAAATAGCAAAAATCGGCATCACCATTGGACTTTTCCATGTATGGATGCCTTTATTGGGAATGATAGCAGGCCGATTTCTATCAAATACATTCGGAGCCATTGCCGGTTATGCAGGCGGGGGATTGCTCCTATTATTAGGTGTGCAGATGATTTGGTCAAGCTTCAGGGATGATGAAGACAGCTTAATCACCCCTGTGGGCATAGGGCTGATGATTTTTGCCTTGAGCGTCAGCCTTGATAGTTTTTCAGTAGGCCTCAGCCTCGGAATCTACGGTGCCAAAACCTTGCTTGTGCTCATGTTCTTCGGAGCCGGGGCGACCATCCTCACATGGGCTGGCCTCCTCACTGGCAGGAAGGTACAAAGCTGGATCGGCTCCTACAGCGAGGCGCTCGGTGGTGCCATCCTCCTTGCCTTCGGGATAAAACTCTTATTTTTATAAAAGTGAGCCTGTGTTTAAATGTTAATATTTTGTGAAAAATGGAAAGGGTGCGGGTCGCCCTTTTTCTTTTTTTGCAAGGGAGCTATAGGTGTTATGGGAATTTTGACTTATAATGTAAGAAAAGTGCAAACTGAAATATTTGAATAAAATTTTATGGTTATAGACCGATATATAAGGAGGGAGTATCTCTGTGACAAAAATATTATTTGTATGTACAGGAAATACTTGCAGAAGCCCGATGGCAGAAGCCATTTTAAAAAGCAAATCGCTCCCGGGTGTAGAAGTGAAATCGGCTGGAGTCTTTGCAGCAGACGGCAGCGAGGCGTCCCCGCATACAAAAAGTGTGCTGGAGGAGCATGGGATACCGCTGCAGCATCAGTCTTCCAGTATGAGTAAAGAGTTAATTGACTGGGCGACCTATATTTTAACAATGACAGCCGGCCACAAAAATACCGTTCTGTCCATGTTTCCTGATGCGGAAGACAAAACCTTCACACTAAAAGAGTTTGCCGGAGCCGCGGGAGATATTATCGATCCATATGGGGGACCGGTTGAGATATATAGAAATACATTTAAAGATCTGACAGAAGCGATTGAACAAATGTTGGATCGCGTAAAGAGACCAGATTAATCAGGGGGACAACATAATGGGGGAGAAAAAGGGCTATAAGTTTGGCCTTAGGAAAAAGCTCGTATTCTTTATCACATCGCTGGCCATCATTACATACACCACAAGTGCCATATTTCTTTACTTTCTATTTCCTGGTATTGAAGAAATGCTTCCATTTGGAGAGGCTGTTTTTACTATTATAACTTTAGGAATGGGAATTTTTTGGTCAGGTGTTCTTGCTTTTTTTGCTGCAGGTTTCATTATCAAACCTTTACAGAAACTTGAAAAAACGGCACTCATGGCTGCCAATGGCGATATCGGCCAGGACGCAGAGCTTTCCAAGTCAGATGATGAAATCCGTTCATTGGGCATTGCATTCAATCATATGCTTTTCAATTTAAGGGATATGGTCCATAAAATTGACGAGAATTTTAGAGAAACGAATGAAAAGGTCATTGCGATGTCTTCCGAGTCTTCAGCAGCTGCAGAGCAGGCAGATTCGATTGCTAGAACCATTAGCGAAATTTCCCAGGGAGCAGATAGTTCTGCGGTTTCCATTCAATCAACAGCTGAATCAATGGAAGATGTCCTGAGAATTGCTCAGGAGGTCCAGGATACAGCAAAAGCATCACAAAATGTTTCCGGCGAAATGGTTCAGGACTTGATGGAATCAAAGAAAGTGATCCATTCACTTATTTCAGGTATAGAAAAATTGGCCCGCGATAATGTGGAATCATTGCAGACAGTGAAGCGCCTTGAACAAAATGCCGTGAAAGTGGAGCAGATTATTCAGCTTGTCGGTGATATTGCAGCGCAGACTAACCTTCTTGCTTTAAATGCTTCCATTGAAGCAGCCCGTGCGGGGGACCATGGCAAAGGGTTCGCCGTAGTCGCTGAGGAAGTGCGTAAACTTGCAGATGAAAGTGCACAGGCAGTGCAGGGCATCTCAGAATTGATAAAAAACATTCAGGAAGAGGTCCGCAATGTTGTCACGCAAATCTCTTATCAAGTGGAGACTGCTAATAATGAAGTGAAAAAGGGGACGAAAACAAACGAAGTGATTGAAGAAATGGCGAAAGTGGTCAATGAAATGGCTGCATCTGTGTCTGCTATTTCAGGCTTGGTTGATAACCAGATGGAGGGAATACAGCTTACATCCACACAATCCCAGGAAGTTGCGGCGATTGCTGAAGAAACATCAGCAGGCGCACAGGAGGTTTCAGCAGCCACTCAGCATCAGACTGCTGTGATTGGAAATGTAGAAAGACTGGCCATCGAGCTTAAAGAACAAGCGGAAAAATTAAATAGCACAATTACTAAGTTTAAACTTTAAGGGAGCCCAAAATGCAGCTCCCTTTCTTTATATTTTCCATGTTTTGTGTCAAAATAAAAGCATAATGTCAAAATAAAGCGGGCTTCAAACAGGAGGGTTTCATAATGAAAATTGCAATTGCATCAGACCATGGCGGACTTAATCTCCGCGAGGAAATCAAAAGCCTAATGGATGAAATGAACATTGAGTATGAGGATTTCGGCTGTGAATGCGAAACTTCAGTAGATTATCCGGATTATGCATTGCCTGTTGCTGAAAAGGTAGCAGGAGGGGAATTCGATAAAGGCATTCTGATCTGCGGGACGGGGATTGGCATGAGCATCTCCGCTAACAAAGTGAAGGGAATTCGCTGTGCGCTTGTGCACGATGTATTCAGTGCCAAAGCAACCCGTGAACATAATGACAGCAACATCCTCGCTATGGGTGAACGAGTGATTGGCCCAGGCCTGGCTCGTGAAATTGCAAAAGTGTGGCTTTCAACGGAATTTGAAGGCGGCCGCCATGAAAACCGTGTAGGAAAGATTACAGCTTACGAAACGAAGTGAATCTTCCGAAAGGGTGAGCATTTTGATTGAACAATGGAAAAAAGAACTGGATATAATCATTCGTGAATTTAGCGAACAAGTACTTCTAAGAGAAAAGCATATTATAGTAGTTGGCTGCAGCACAAGTGAAGTGGCCGGGAAAAGAATCGGCACAGCCGGAACGGAACAAGTGGCTGAAATGATTTTTGAACGTCTGGACAAGCTCCACAAGGATACGGGGGCAGCTCTCGCCTTTCAATGCTGTGAACATTTGAACAGGGCACTCGTAGTTGAGAGGGCTGTTGCTGAAGCAAAAAGCCTGGATGAAGTAACCGTCATCCCTCACCGCACGGCCGGCGGCGCTATGGCAGCATATGCCTATGAACACTTCAAAGATCCCGTCATGGTAGAGTTTGTCAAGGCAGATGCGGGAATTGATATCGGCGACACCCTGATCGGCATGCATCTGAAGCATGTAGCCGTTCCGATCAGGACCTCACAAAAATCAGTGGGCGAGGCCCACGTCACCATGGCCAAAACCAGGCCGAAACTGATCGGCGGGGCACGGGCGATCTATGAACGTAAACCAGAAAATGAATCATGCAGTTAAACTCTATGGGTGACAGGCACCTATACCACTTCATCAAACTGGTATAGGTGCCTGTCACTTTTTTTTATGGAACGTGTAACATTCAGGAAGGAAGAACGTGTATAAAGTGCAGCTTTTCTTGAGAAAGGGGGAGAAACCGTTGAAAGAAAACAGGCGGGATAGGCTGGATGATTTATATCGGCATTATGCCAGACCGCTTTATTACTATTTATATAAAATGTCAGGCTCCAAGGAAACAGCGGAGGATTTAACTCAGGAAACATTCATTAAGGCAACGATTTCTCTCTCTTTCTATAAACAGGAAGATGTAAGGGCATGGCTATTCAAAGTAGCAAGGAACGCCTATTTGGATGAATGGAGGAAACGGCAGAGGAGAAAGAAGGTTCCTTTTGCCGGCTATTTATTTTCCAGAGATGAAATGACAAGTCCCTATGGGCTGCCGGAGGATGAAGCATTAAATAAAGAATCGAAGAAAAAAGTAGCAGACCTTATGAGCTGCCTGCCGGAACAGTATCGGTCCATTTTATATTTAAGAGAATTTGAGTCTTTTAGCTATAGTGAAATCCAGGAGGCGCTGGATCTATCGGAAAATCAAGTAAAGGTGACACTGCATCGGGCCCGGAAAAAGCTGACACAGCTCGCCGATGAACATTGGAGGGAAAAACATGACTGACTGGAACAAAGACCGCGAAAAGAAAATCATGGCCAAATACCGTTTTACCTTAACATTCAGAGTAATGAGGGTCATCGCTGCCTGTCTGCTTTTGTTCTGGGTTTATATGATGGCCGTGAATATATTATCCGATGCCGCCAATAGTGAAAAGA
Organism: Cytobacillus oceanisediminis 2691; assembly: GCF_000294775.2. Classification (GTDB taxonomy): domain Bacteria; phylum Bacillota; class Bacilli; order Bacillales; family Cytobacillaceae; genus Cytobacillus; species Cytobacillus pseudoceanisediminis. Next base: position 5,198,816 of record NZ_CP015506.1, on the reverse strand, counting down.
AGCATGTATTTTACAGCAAGGTAGCTCTTGATTGGAAGCATCCGAATCTATATGAGGATTTTGGCGGTTTTGTTAACAAAGAACTAACTCCATTTCTGACACAGAAAATATCCTACCTGATTTCCCGCCAGATTGGCCGTGAATCTCAAACAATCGGGGAGGTTCAAATTGAGAAAAGACTGCTAAATTCGTATTCAACCTTAAAAATCCAGAAATATAAGCCGCAAAACGAAAACATTTACCGTTTCTCCCTGCCTGAAAATCCGAAAAGCGGAAAAAAGCTATCAGCTGAAGGGAAACCAGGTGTTTGGGCATCTCTTGACAAAATACACGACGGGACTGTGGCGGAAATGGCATTTTCCACACAGTCATTCATGGAACCTGAAGATCTTCTGACCTTGTTAGAGCCCTATGACCTGGAAGTCCTTTGGATGCCGCTCTATACAGGGGAACTGAAGGAATTTCAGACGGGGTATGGAAGCGGAGGCAACTCAATCGAATTAACATCCATTTATGGTCTGACTGGAGGAAGGGAAGCAGGAGAAGATTATATGTCAGAGTCGAAATTGGCTCTTAATGAGGAATTTATGGAAGAAAATAAAAAGTTGATGCTGAAACAGATGGAAAACCTGTTAAAAAATGAATCTCAAAGCTATTATGAAAACTTTTTAGGACTGGATCATCTGAAAGAACGTCATCAATATCTGCAAAAAAACGGCTTCACTGTCTATGGAGCAGTCGTTACCGGCCCGGTAAAAGAGCTATTAAAGCTAAAAGAAGAAAAGCAAATCCGTGCGCCATACCTTGGCGAAGTGGATTATTGGAACTGGGAATAAAAGGATGGTGACAGGCACCTATACCACTTCATCAAACTGGTATAGGTGCCTGTCACTTTTTCGGAAAACATGCTAAAATGAAAAAGAATTTTCACAAAAAGATCGATACATAAAAATGGAGAGCCTTAACAAAGCTTTCCTTTATTAAAAGTGTGTTGGAGAAAAGGGAGGATTCTTATGAAGCATTTAGCACAGCAGGATGAGCAGGTTTTCAAGTCGATTCAGGAAGAATTGGGACGCCAGAGATCAAAGATTGAATTAATCGCTTCTGAAAACTTTGTCAGTGAAGCGGTAATGGAAGCACAGGGTTCTGTTTTAACAAACAAGTATGCTGAAGGCTACCCAGGCCGACGCTATTATGGCGGTTGTGAACATGTGGATGTAGTCGAAGATTTAGCACGTGACCGTGCGAAGGAAATTTTCGGAGCAGAGCATGTGAACGTGCAGCCGCACTCAGGTGCACAGGCAAATATGGCTGTATACTTCACTGTCCTTGAACAGGGAGACACTGTTCTTGGCATGAATCTATCCCATGGCGGTCATTTAACTCATGGCAGTCCAGTTAATTTCAGCGGCGTGCAGTACAATTTCGTCGAATATGGGGTGGATAAAGAAACACATCGCATCAATTATGATGATGTGCTTGAAAAGGCCCGTCAGCATAAACCGAAACTAATTGTAGCGGGTGCAAGTGCCTATCCGCGTGAAATTGACTTCAAGCGTTTCCGTGAAATTGCCGATGAAGTCGGTGCCATGCTGATGGTTGATATGGCTCATATTGCAGGTCTTGTAGCTGCTGGGCTTCATCAGAATCCGGTTCCGTTCGCGGACTTTGTTACAACTACCACGCACAAGACATTACGCGGACCGCGCGGCGGCATGATTCTCTGCAAAGAAGAATATGCGAAGAAAATTGATAAATCCATTTTCCCTGGAATCCAGGGCGGTCCTTTAATGCATGTTATTGCGGCAAAAGCGGTTGCCTTCGGCGAAGCGCTTCAGGAAGACTTCAAAACATATGCAGGCAATATTATTTCTAATGCCAAAAAGCTGGCGGAAGCATTGCAGGCTGAAGGAATTGACCTTGTATCACAGGGTACAGACAACCACCTGCTCTTAGTTGATCTCCGCTCCCTTGGTTTAACAGGGAAAGTAGCTGAGAAAGTACTTGATGAGGTCGGCATTACAGTCAACAAAAACACGATTCCTTTCGATCCGGAAAGCCCATTCGTAACAAGCGGCATCCGCATCGGAACAGCGGCTGTGACTTCCCGCGGATTTGGCGAAAAAGAAATGCAGGAAATTGCATCCATTATTGCCTTCACACTAAAGAATCATGAAGATGAAGGGAAGCTTCAAGAAGCGGCTCAGCGCGTCGAAGCCTTAACAGGCAGCTTCACTTTATATCCTGAATATTAATCAGTCAGCCGGCCACAGCAAGAGGCCGGCTTTTGTATGGTTATATAAGAAAATTTCGAACTTCGAGAACTGTCTGGCGCAAACAGCCTGCCCCCTCGAGGTTGCAAGCTTGTCTAGCTGGGGCTCCAGGGACTCTAGGTCTAAGCCCGTTTCCTTTCAAAAGGAAAAATGGCTTCTTACAGGAACCGTCTTATGCTTGAGGCCCGCAGGACAAGGAAGGCTTCGTCAGCATAATCCTCGCACGAACAAAAGCGGCAGCTTTTGGGAGGATGCGGGTCATGCAGACGCTGCCACAGGACGTGACGCTCTTAGCCTGCGTTCCTTAGGTGAACGAGGCGCTTACGCTTTTCTTTTAAAAATGACTTTTCTTTAACAAAAGCGAATCATAGTTGCCGATGGAACTGTTTTTCTGTAAAATTAGACGAAGTGTGGTTCGACTAATCTGCATATTGAAAAGGAGAGATAATCATGGCAAAGGTTTACGTTTTTGACCATCCATTAATTCAGCATAAGCTTACATACATTCGTGAAAAAAGTACGGGAACAAAGGAATTTCGTGAGCTTGTCGATGAAGTGGCAACACTTATGGCATTCGAAATCACCCGTGATATGCCTTTAGAAGAAATTACAATAGAAACTCCAGTCAGCACGATGAAGTCCAGCGTACTAGCAGGTAAGAAGTTAGGAATTATCCCTATTCTGCGTGCAGGAATTGGAATGGTTGACGGCATCTTGAAGCTGATTCCAGCTGCCAAAGTGGGCCATATCGGTTTATACCGCGACCCGGAAACACTGCAGCCGGTTGAATACTATGCAAAACTTCCAAGTGATGTGGAAGAAAGAGATTTCATCGTGGTTGACCCAATGCTTGCAACTGGCGGTTCCGCAATTGAAGCCATCCACTCTCTTAAAAAGCGCGGAGGCAAAAACATTAAATTCATGTGCCTGATTGCTGCCCCTGAAGGGGTAGAAGCTGTACAGGAAGCTCACCCTGACGTTGATATCTATATTGCAGCATTAGACGAAAAATTGAACGAAAAAGGCTATATTGTTCCTGGTCTCGGCGATGCAGGCGACCGTTTATTCGGAACAAAATAAAATTTTTTTCTATCACATTTTTTAAAATGAGATTTTAACAGTTCTGCAATTAATATTAGTATTGAAAAATGCACCTCTCTTAAAAGGAGGTGCATTTTTCTGTTCTTTTCTATAAAGGGGAGGGGAGAAGAGTGTCAAACTACTGCGAAATTACATGGTTGATATGTTGGTGGTTGGGTGGGTGATCATGAGTAGATGGATTTTTATAGTATTAATCAATAATTATGTTAAAAGTCTCTTTCCCCGCAAAGCTGGAAAAGTTATGATAGAGTATAGAAGAAATGAAAGTATAATTCGCGCTGAAGTAGTAAGCGGTTAACATGTTGATGGTTGGATGGTTATTTGCAAATTGTTGATATATTAGTGTTTCTAGATGTTTCAAAGTGATTCGTTGGTCTGGTCACGGTTGAAGAAAGACAACAGAAATAGCTTCGTTGATGGGGCATTCACCTCAAAAATATTGATGGTGGTTTTGTTGGCGGTTAGGTGGTTAGTCATAGGTAATGCCCAGAGGCGGCTGGGTGAATCGGCAAGATACCAAGAAAGGTGCTGAGGACGTTGGCAAATCAGTATTTGACAATGAAGGAGCTCAAAGAAGCACTTCCGGACATACCTGAGAATAGCTTAAAGCGCTATTTGCAGGAGCATGCAGAATACATAAATTATCGGAAAGAACACAATCGCTATAAAATCCAAGCTTCCGAAATCGAAAAGCTTAAATTCATCCGGAAATTGTATTCAGATGGGTTAAAAAAAGAGGAAGTCACAGCAAAGCTTGAGGATGCAGGAATCCCAGTGATCATTACAGTGGAAGATGAGGAAGAAAGCAGCACCACCTCATTGGTGAATGTGAATTCAGAACTGACAGATATGAAAAAGCTGGTCAGCTTTCTCGTTCAGCAAAATGAACAATCCCGTCTAACCCAAAATAAAATCAGAGAACAAAACAAACAGCTGATACATGAGGTGCATGAGCTCAAACTCACAATTGAAGATTTAAGAAATGCCCATGCACAAGGCTATGAAAAAGAGAGCGAAAAAGTCACTTCCCTCTATGAAAAACTGATGGCGACACAAAAGTCTGTAGAAGAAGTAGCCGGTGCATTAGAAGCTGAAAAAAGCAAAAGCATCTGGCAGAAGATTTTTGGAAAGTAAAGGCAATCCCAAATTGCTAGATGTACGTTTAGACTGCTGTCTTCAGGGTATTGGCATAATGATTTTAAATACTCGGGAGGTCGAATAAATGAGAGCATTAGCCGTAGTAGAAGGAGCATTAATTGTCTGGATCATCATGCTGCTGGGTTCATTAATGAATACCTTCATGTCCGAAGGTTTTATCGCCCTGGTATTTAAACTGGCAGAAGGAAAAGGAATTCTGCTTACATTATTATTAATAGCCGCGACGCTAACGGATATGTGGAGAGATAAGAAGCGTGACCGGTTAATTCAAAAGGGGAAACTTGAACCGAATCAGCTATTCTAATACATAAAGGGAGTAAGCCATCATTTATTTGATGGCTTATTTTTTTCGTGATAATCTAAAAGTACTATTTTCTGAAAATACTAAAAACTATATTGATAATCGATTGAAAGATAGATAATATTAATTATACAAAATATTGTATATTGTTTATAAAGGAGATGAAAATTTGAAAAGGTTAAAGATATTGTTAATAGTATTGGCATTAGCCTTAAGTTCTGCAGTATTTTCTGGAAATATGGTGAATGCCACAGAACGGTCCGGGCAGAAATTAAGTCATGCTGATCCGAAAAAGGCTGGCTTTGATCCTGTCAAATTAAAGGGTATTGATAGAGCAATTACGGAGGCTATTGAGGATGGTATTACACCCGGTGCAGTAGTTCTTGTGGCAAAGGATGGAAAAATCGTCAAAGAGGAAGCATATGGATATGCACAAAAATACGATATGGGGGAATTACTCAGTAATCCCCGAAAAATGAAAAAGAGAACAATCTTCGATCTTGCTTCCGTTACGAAGGTGATGGGAACAACTCAGGGCATTATGAAACTGGTAAGTGACGGTGAACTTTCAGTCAATGACAAGGTATCTGAATATATACCTGAGTTTGCTCAGCGTGGAAAAGAAGATATTACAATAGCCGACTTGCTGACACACACCTCAGGATTGACTCCTTGGAAACCGACATACCTATATGCTGACAATTCGGAAGAGGTTCTGAGTTATATAAACCAGCTGCCCCTTGAATACCCGACTGGAACGGACAGAAGATATAGTGATTTTAGCTTTATGATGCTGGGTTTTTTAATTGAAGAGATAAGTGGACAAAAATTGGATAAATACTTAGAGGAAAATATATATAATCCCTTAAAAATGCATGATACGATGTTTACTCCTCCTGAACATTTCAAACATAAAATTGCAGCTACTTCCTGGGGGAATCCTTATGAATATAAAATGATTGATGACCCTAATTTTGGGTACTATGTTGAAGAAAGTCCGGATATGTTTAAATACTGGAGAAATTACACATTAATTGGAGAAGTTAATGATGGGAATAGCTTCTATGGCAATAAAGGTATTGCTGGCCATGCCGGTTTATTTTCGACAGCAAGGGACCTTGCCGTATTGGGCCAGACCATGTTAAATGGCGGAACATATGGAAAAACCAAAATGTATGATAAAGAAGTGATTGATATCTTTACCTCTCCTCAGCGTTTTGGCCAGGGATATGGCTGGGAGCTGGATAAAAGCTGGTATATGGGAGATCACTATTCTGACATAGCCTTTGGCCATACTGGTTTTACTGGAACCCAGGTTATTATAGATCCAAAGGAAAACCTCCAGATTATCCTGCTTACGAACAAACAAAACAATGGTCCTTTGCCAAGCGGATCATACCGAAGCACAGGCGCTCTTTCAAAAGAAGTAGCTAATATTGTTTATGAATCCTTGAACTAGCCGTTTATTTTATATCAATTTACGCATACATGGCACCTATTCAGCCCACCCTAAAACAAAAAGAGGGTGGGTTTTCTTATGAAAAAACTCTTGCTAATCTTAACATTCATCTCCTTCTTTTGGAGTCAAAGTACTGTTTTGGCCCGGACACTTTCACACCCTCCTATTCCGGAAGAGTCACCTGATATAGAAAAAGTGGCTATCGTCGTTCTGAAAGATGCGAAGAACGAACAGGGGATTAAGAAAATGATCGATCAAAATCCTGATCTGCAAATTAGGCATACATTCAATCAGGCGTTGAACGGCTTTTCAGTTATAGGAAAGCAATCTGCATTGCAAAGCCTGCAAAAGATAGAGTCAGTATCTTCTGTTTCACCGGTTAATACCTATCATGTACATTCCGATGACAATATCAAGCTGATTGGCGGAATTAGTGCCAGAGGCTATTATGACAGAGATAATCAGCGACTCACAGGCAAGGGTGTGAAAGTGGGCGTAATCGATACCGGCATCGATTATAATCATCCAGACTTGCGAAGGAGCTATGGCGGCGGACATGATCTGGTGGATAATGATAAGGATCCGATGGAAACAAAAGCTGCAGGGGGACAAGGCACACTGCACGGCACTCACGTCGCAGGAATCATTGCGGCAAATGGCAGAATTCAAGGGGTTGCACCTGAAGCAACCATTATCGCCTACCGGGCTCTCGGACCAGGCGGCAGCGGAACAACAGAACAGGTGATAGCGGCCATCGAACAGGCAATAAAGGATAAAGTAGATGTGTTAAACCTTTCCTTGGGAAATAACGTGAACGGACCTGACCTTCCGATAAGCATGGCCCTTAATAAAGCAGTTGAAAAGGGAATAACGGCTGTCACTTCATCGGGTAATTCGGGCCCGAATATTTGGACGGTCGGATCACCGGGCACAGCGGCGAAGGCCATTTCTGTAGGAGCCTCAACACCGACAATGAAGGTGCCATTTTTGAGCATAGGCGGGCGGGAAATTCGTCTTGATTTGCTGCAGGGGTCAAAGGATTGGGAATTTGACCGATCCTATGAATTGGTCGATGGAGGACTCGGTCATCCTGAAGAATTGAAGAATGCCAAAGGGAAAATGGTATTAGTGGAACGAGGGGAACTAACGTTTACTGATAAGGCAGTCCATGCAATGGAAGCAGGAGCAGAGGGAATCATTATTTTTAATAATACAAAAGGCAGGTTCTTTGGCAATCTGGACAGTGGTGTTCCAATTCCGGTAGCGGCGTTATCAAAGGAAGAAGGAGAGGAGCTCAAGAAGAACATTAATGAAGGAAGACTCCTTGCCCGGACTAATATAATAGAAGAAAGGGATATCCTGGCTGACTTCAGTTCCCGCGGACCCGTTACATCAACATGGGAAATCAAGCCGGATGTTGTGGCACCTGGAGTCGCCATAAATAGCACCATTCCTGGCGGTTACCTGCCGCTGCAGGGGACTAGCATGGCCGCTCCGCATGTCGCAGGGGCCTGTGCCATCCTGAAACAGGCTCATCCCGAATGGGGGCCGGAACGGATTAAGGCAGTACTTATGAATACGGCTAAGCTTCTTATGAATACAGAAGGAAAAACATATAGAACTTATGAGCAGGGAGCAGGCAGAATCCAGCTTGATCAAGCGCTGAGAGCAGAAACGCTTGTCCTCCCGGCCTCTCTGCAGTTTGGGAAATTTCAGATCGCAGACAGGCTGCATGAACACAGCAGTTTTATAGCGGTTGAAAATATTAGTGAGAAAACGCAGACCTACTCCTTTTCTCTACCTTATAAGGCACAGGGCATCAATTGGGAAATGCCTATGACATTTCAATTAAACCCAGGTGATAAGAAAAAGGTGGAAATCAAAATGTCGGCAGACCCGACTCTTTTAAAGAAAAAGATCTATGATGGGTACCTGCTTATGAAGGCAGGTGCCGAAAGCATCAGAATTCCCTATCTTTATGTGCTTGAAGAGCCGGATTATCCAAGGGTGATGGGATTCGGACTGGGCAAAGGAGATAAGCCGGGCACGTATCGCTATGAAGTGTATCTTCCTGGCGGGGCAGAAGAGTTCGGAATTGCCATGTTTGATTCGGAAAGCCTCCGCTTCATGGGATATCTTGACTGGAAAAGAAATGCAGGCAAAGGACAGCTGCTGCAGGAAATTCCGGCAGATAAGCTTCCTGGGCCTGGGCTATACCTTGCAAAGGTGTTTGCCAAAAAAGCCGGCAAGGAAGATTGGATTGAAACCTACCTATTTGTGAGGCCGGATGGGCAGCTCGGGGACCCGGAACCTTCGGTAAACAAGCGGACCACTCAAAGTAAGTGATAATGTTAATTTAAAGCGTTTTCAGGAGCGATGCAGAAACTCGCTCCTTTTTCAATAGATATCCAAAAATTAAATGTGATAAATATGTGAACATACCATATTTTTACCTTTTTGTTTGTGAACTTTTTCACTCCAAACGCATTGACATTGACAAAGCCCTATTGTATGCTTACAAAGGGTAAAAGATGATAGGGTTTTCAAAATATTTGTGCAGACATATTTCCCACTTCTGCATGATGTTAATATGATTAATTATGGCCTCAAAACCCACTTACCATTCTCTTAAGGGAGGATGCGTTTTTATGCGTCAAAAAGACCGCAACCCATTTAAGGCGATGGCCTTAATGTCCGCCATTCTTTCTCAGTTAGTAGGTTCCACGCTCATTGGCATTTTCGCCGGAAGGTGGCTTGACAGCAAGGCAGGAACAGAGCCGTTATTCCTATTGGTCGGTTTGTTCATTGGACTGGGCGCCGGGATTTACGCCATGCTTCGCTTAATCCAACATTTCTTCACAGGAGAATGAACATCATGCCGGAAATCAAAGTAACTTTTCAAAGACAGCGAAAATACATATTCCTTTTGTTGTCTGTATACGTTCTCGGCTGGGGGTTTACACCTTATCAATCTATTTTTCTGGGCTTGATATTTGGTACAAGCTTAAGCCTGTTCAATTTGTGGCTGATTTCACGAAAGGCGCTGCAGTTTGGAGAGGCAGTCGAGAGAGGCGAGAAGGTGCGTTCACTTGGAACGGTATCCAGAATGGCTACAGCAGTATTTGCTGTGATGATCGCTCTGGAATATCCGGATAAGCTGCATCTGATCAGTGTGGTATTTGGATTAATGACATCCTATATTGTCATTATGATAGATTATTTTCTTCAATCTTTTCAATTACGTAAATAGCGGGAAGAGAGGTGAACACTATTGCATCATGAAGCTCCTATAGTGGACTTTTTAGGATTGAATTTTAACTTATCAAACGTACTGATGATTACAGTGGCAAGTGCTATTGTTTTCATTATTGCTTTGCTTTCAACCCGTCGATTGGCCATGAAACCAACGGGGATGCAAAATTTCTTCGAATGGATTATGGATTTTGTTAAGAATATCATTAACAGCACGATGGACTGGAAGACAGGCGGAAGATTCCACATCCTTGGATTAACCCTGATCATGTATATCTTTGTTTCAAACATGCTCGGACTTCCGTTCGCAATCACTTATGATCACACTTTATGGTGGAAATCGCCGACAGCCGATCCTGTTATCACATTAACATTAGCGGCAATGGTTGTTGGGCTTTCGCATTACTATGGCGTAAAGCTTAAAGGAGTAGGAGAATACGGCCGTGATTTTATCAGGCCAATGCCTTTCTTGTTCCCATTGAAAATCATTGAAGAGTTTGCAAACACTCTGACGTTGGGACTTCGTCTTTACGGTAATATCTATGCAGGTGAAATCCTGCTGACATTGCTTGTCGGAGGACTGGCTCACGCCGGTGTAGGCGGAATGCTTGCAGCAATCCTGCCGACACTTGTATGGCAAGGATTCTCAATCTTTGTCGGATCTATCCAGGCATTCATTTTCTGTATGTTAACAATGGTTTATATGGCACACAAAGTGAGCCATGACCATTAATATATACCTGTTCATTTCATGGACAAAACATTTTAAACAAATAAATTTTCATACAATTTAAGGAGGAACTCAATAATGGGTCTTTTAGCAGCAGCAATTGCAATCGGTTTAGCAGCACTAGGTGCCGGTATCGGTAACGGTCTTATCGTATCAAAAACAGTTGAAGGTATGGCTCGCCAGCCAGAAGCTCGCGGTATGCTTCAAACTACAATGTTCATCGGGGTTGCGTTAGTAGAGGCTGTTCCGATCATCGGCGTTGTTATCGCGTTCATGGTTATCGGCGGTTAATTAATACTGTACCAATCGTTCTAAATGGCGAAGATCATTCTATGAACCTTCGCCATTCCTTTATGTTTTTTTACCTTAAAACTAATTCGGAATCATGCATATGACTCCGTTTCATAAGTGGAACAACTCTTGAAGGGAGTGAATCGAGGGTGTTAACAAACAGTCTAGTATTAGGCGCTGCAGGCGGCGGTTTTAACGGCGGGGACATTTTGTACCAGCTGATCATGTTCATCATCTTGTTGGCATTGCTGAAAAAATTCGCGTGGGGTCCTTTAATGGGCATTATGCAGCAGCGTGAAGAGCATATTGCCAGTGAAATCCAAGCGGCAGAAGAAAGCCGTACAGAAGCAAAAAAACTTTTAGAAGAGCAAAGAAATCTTTTAAAAGAAGCACGTACAGAAGCACAGGGCCTTATCGAAAATGCGAAGAAACAAGGCGACGTGCAGCGTGAGGAAATCATTGCGGCTGCCCGCACTGAGTCTGAACGCATTAAGGAATCTGCTAAGCTTGAAATCGAGCAGCAGAAAGAACAGGCGGTTGCCGCTATCCGCGAGCAGGTCGCTTCATTGTCTGTCCTAATTGCTTCCAAGGTTATTGAGAAGGAATTAAGCGCAGCTGATCAAGAAAAGCTGATCAATGAATACATTCAAGAGGCAGGAGAAAAGCGATGACGGGCTCCACAGTAGCAAAGCGCTACGCGTTGGCTCTTTTCCAGCTTGCGAATGAACACCAGCTTCTTGACCAAATGGAAGAAGAGCTTCGTGCAGTGAAAGAAGTAGTAACTAATAACTCAGATTTAAAGTCTGTATTGAAATCTCCAAAGCTTTCAATTGAGAAGAAAAAAGAGATTTTAAAAGACGCATTTGCATCTGTGAACACGTTTGTATTAAATACGTTAATGATACTAATTGAACGCCACCGCGAAGATCATATCTCTGATGTGGCAGATCATTTTATAAGCCTTGCGAATGACAAAAAAGGGATTGCGGATGCGAAAGTATACACTGTTCGTCCGCTGACTGAAGCAGAGAAGGAAGCATTATCTGTGTCATTTGCAGCTAAGGTTGGAAAAAAATCACTTCGTATTGACAATATAGTTGATACTAACTTGCTCGGCGGCATCAAGCTTCGAATCGGAAACCGGATTTTCGACGGCAGCTTGCGCGGGAAGCTTGAGCGTCTTGAACGTCAATTATTAGGCTAAGATTCGTAGATAGGGGTGAAACTCATGAGCATCAATGCTGAAGAAATCAGTGCGCTGATAAAAAAGCAAATCGAAAACTATCAGTCGGAAATTCAAGTGAGTGATGTAGGTACGGTTATCTCTGTTGGTGACGGTATCGCTCGTGCTCATGGCCTCGACAATGTCATGGCTGGAGAACTTGTTGAATTTTCAAACGGCGTTATGGGTATGGCACAAAACCTTGAAGAAAATAACGTCGGTATTATCATTTTAGGACCATTTACAGAAATCCGTGAAGGCGATGAAGTACGCCGTACGGGCCGCATCATGGAGGTACCGGTTGGTGAAGAACTAATCGGCCGCGTAGTAAACCCTCTTGGACAGCCAGTAGATGGCATGGGACCAATCAACACAACAAAATCACGTCCAATTGAAAGCCCGGCACCAGGTGTTATGGATCGTAAATCTGTACACGAGCCGCTTCAGACAGGCATCAAGGCGATTGACGCTCTTGTGCCAATCGGCCGCGGACAGCGTGAGTTAATCATCGGTGACCGTCAAACAGGTAAAACATCTGTTGCAATTGATACAATCCTGAACCAAAAAGATCAGGATATGGTATGTATCTATGTAGCAATCGGACAAAAAGAATCTACTGTTCGTAATGCAGTAGAAACACTTCGTAAGCAGGGTGCCTTAGATTACACAATTGTTGTAACAGCATCTGCATCACAGCCTGCTCCATTGCTATACTTAGCTCCTTACGCTGGTGTAACAATGGGTGAAGAGTTCATGTACAACGGGAAGCACGTTCTTGTTGTGTATGATGACTTAACAAAGCAAGCTTCTGCTTACCGTGAGCTTTCATTGCTATTGCGCCGTCCTCCAGGCCGTGAAGCATATCCAGGGGACGTATTCTACTTGCACAGCCGCTTGCTTGAGCGCGCTGCGAAGCTAAGCGATGCGAAAGGTGCAGGTTCAATCACTGCGCTTCCATTTATCGAAACACAAGCAGGGGACGTATCTGCTTATATTCCAACAAACGTTATCTCAATCACTGACGGACAAATTTTCCTTCAGTCAGACCTATTCTTCTCCGGTGTACGTCCGGCGATCAACGCAGGTCTTTCTGTATCACGTGTAGGTGGATCTGCACAGATCAAAGCAATGAAAAAGGTTGCAGGTACACTGCGTCTTGACCTTGCTTCATACCGTGAACTTGAATCATTTGCCCAGTTCGGTTCTGACCTTGATAAAGCAACACAGGCTAAACTTAACCGTGGTGCCCGTACAGTAGAGGTTCTAAAGCAGGATCTTAACAAGCCGTTAAAAGTTGAGAAGCAGGTTGCAATCCTTTACGCTCTAACTCGCGGCTTCTTAGATGACATTCCTGTACAGGATATTCGTCGTTTCGAATCTGAATTCCTTTCATGGTTAGACCATAACCGCAAAGATTTGTTAGACCATATCGTGGCTACTAAAGAACTTCCTTCTGATGACGATATGGCATCTGCGATTAACGACTTTAAGAAAACTTTCGCAGTATCCGAATAATCGAGATTGCCCGGATGGGGAAGTGATCCCCATCTAAGCACCTCAATTCGGTTCTGACAAACAATAAAAAGCGGAAGCGCCTTGGTCAGCCCCGACAAGCATAAGACTAGCCCTGCAGGAAGGTGTTCTTTACTTCCGGAAGGGATTGGCTAATGACCTCGAGGGGTTAGGCGCTGCAGCTGGCCTAATCTGAATAAGGGTGGTGAGAACCTGTGGCATCATTACGCGATATAAAAAATCGTATTACTTCTACGAAGAAAACGAGTCAAATTACAAAAGCAATGCAGATGGTATCAGCTGCGAAAATGAATAAGGCAGAAATGAATGCAAAGTCATTCGTGCCTTACATGGAGAAAATCCAGGAAGTTACGGCATCCATCGCTTTGGGAAGCAAAGATGTATCACATCCAATGCTGACCAGCCGCCCTGTCAAGAAAACTGGTTACCTGGTAATCACGTCTGACCGCGGACTTGCGGGAGCTTATAACAGTAACGTATTGCGAAATGTCTACCAGACGATTCAAAAGCGCCATAAATCACCTGATGAGTATGCAATCATTGCGATCGGGCGTGTTGGCCGCGACTTTTTTAAAAAGCGCAATATGAACGTCATTCTGGATATCGTTGCCGTTGCAGACCAGCCAGCATTTGCTGAAATCAAAGATATTGCCAGCAAAACAGTTGGCATGTTTGCTGATGAAACATTTGATGAATTATATATGTACTACAGCCATTATGTCAGCGCGATTCAACAGGATGTAACAGAGAAGAAGCTTCTTCCGCTTACGGATATCTCCAGCTCGAAAAAGCTTACATCATATGAGTTTGAACCTTCCGCTGAAGAAATTTTAAAAGTATTGCTGCCTCAATACGCTGAAAGCTTAATCTACGGTGCGCTATTAGACAGTAAGGCAAGTGAGCATGCTGCAAGGATGACAGCGATGCAGAATGCAACGGATAATGCTAAAGATCTTATTAACTCATTAAGCTTAAGCTACAACCGTGCACGTCAGGCAGCCATCACGCAGGAAATTACCGAAATCGTCGGCGGAGCAGCCGCGTTAGAATAATACAGAAAAGCAGAAGCGCCTCGATCAGCCCCTAAAAGCATAAGACGAGCCCTGCAGGAAGGTGTTCTATCCTTCTGGAAGGAAATGGCTTATGACTCGAGGGGCTAGGCGCCGGAGCTAGACAAACGAAAAGCGGAGTTAGCAGGTGAGTTGTTGCCTGCTCTCCATTATGTAAAACGAACGGAGGGAAAAAGATGAACAAAGGACGTGTTCTTCAAGTTATGGGTCCGGTTGTTGACGTAAAGTTCGAAAGCGGCCAGCTTCCTGAGATCTATAATGCATTGACTGTTACAAATCCTGCGCGTAACGAATCTGAAGTTGACATCAACTTAACCCTTGAAGTTGCCCTTCATTTAGGTGATGATACAGTCCGTACCATTGCAATGTCTTCTACTGACGGCTTACAGCGCGGAAGTGAAGTTGTTGACACGGGTGCTTCAATTTCTGTACCAGTAGGTGATGTAACACTTGGACGTGTATTCAACGTACTTGGTGAATCAATCGACTTAGATCCTGCAATCCCTGCAGATGCCCGTCGTGATTCTATCCACAGAGAGGCTCCTAAGTTTGAGCAGCTTTCTACTGAAGTAGAAATTCTTGAAACTGGTATTAAGGTAGTAGACCTTCTTGCTCCATACATTAAAGGTGGTAAGATCGGTCTGTTCGGTGGTGCCGGTGTAGGTAAAACCGTATTAATCCAGGAATTGATCAATAACATCGCTCAGGAGCACGGCGGTATTTCCGTATTTGCCGGTGTAGGTGAGCGTACTCGTGAAGGTAATGACCTTTATCATGAAATGACAGATTCAGGCGTTATCAAGAAAACAGCGATGGTATTCGGTCAGATGAACGAGCCGCCAGGTGCGCGTATGCGTGTTGCCCTGACAGGTTTGACAATGGCAGAATTCTTCCGTGATGACCAGGGACAGGACGTTCTTTTCTTCATGGATAACATCTTCCGTTTCACACAGGCAGGTTCAGAGGTATCAGCCCTATTAGGCCGTATGCCATCTGCCGTTGGTTACCAGCCGACACTTGCAACTGAAATGGGTAAATTACAGGAACGTATCACATCTACTAACGTAGGTTCTGTTACTTCCATCCAGGCGATTTACGTACCAGCCGATGACTATACGGATCCGGCTCCGGCTACAACTTTCGCCCACTTAGATGCAACAACTAACCTTGAGCGTAAGCTTTCTGAGATGGGTATCTACCCAGCGGTGGATCCGCTCGCTTCCACTTCCCGTGCATTGTCACCGGAAATCGTTGGTGAAGAGCACTACTCAGTTGCACGCCAGGTGCAGCAGACATTACAGCGTTACAGAGAACTTCAGGATATCATCGCGATTCTTGGTATGGACGAGCTTTCTGATGAAGATAAGCTAGTCGTAGCACGTGCACGCCGTATCCAGTTCTTCTTATCACAAAACTTCCACGTTGCTGAGCAGTTTACTGGCCAGCCAGGTTCATACGTACCGGTTAAAGAAACTGTTAAAGGTTTCAAAGATATTCTTGAAGGAAAGTATGACCACCTGCCAGAAGATGCATTCCGACTTGTCGGCCGAATCGAAGAAGTTATCGAGAGTGCTAAGAAAATGGGCGTAGAGGTCTAATTCTGGACCAGGAGGGTAAAAAATGAAGACGATTAAAGTCAGTGTTGTTACTCCCGATGGCCCGGTGTATGAATCAGATGTGGAAATGGTAAGCACAAAAGCTCAAAGCGGTGAGCTTGGAATTTTACCTGGACACATTCCAATGGTTGCACCGTTACAAATTGGAGCCGTTCGTTTAAAAAACGGCGGAAAAACTGATTTCGTCGCAGTCAGCGGCGGATTCCTGGAAGTTCGTCCGGAGCAGGTAACGATATTAGCGCAATCTGCTGAGCAGGCAGAAGAAATTGATGTAGAGCGTGCCGTTCGTGCGAAACAGCGTGCTGAACAGCGCCTGAATGAGCAGAAGCGTGAAAACATTGATTTTCGCCGTGCAGAGCTTGCACTTCAGCGTGCAATTAATCGGATCGAAGTTTCGGAAAGAAAGTTCTAATAAAAACATCAGCACCCCTGGCTAAGCTGGGGGTGTTTTTTATAGTAATATTTACCACCGGAATTTTAAGAAAATTGCCCCAAAAAATAGATAAATCACTCGAATTCTTTCATATAGGCCTTTACAATAGAAGAGAGTAAACCTTTAAAGGGTTACTCTCTTTTTTAAAGCAATCATGCAAGTCTATTTGAATTAAAGGAGGAGCCGCAATGCTGGAGTTTGATACAAATATAGACCAATATGCTACAATCAAAGTCATCGGTGTCGGAGGCGGGGGAAACAACGCTGTAAACAGGATGATTGAACATGGAGTTGAGGGAGTAGAGTTTATTGCTGTTAATACAGATGGACAAGCTCTAAATCAATCAAAGGCAGAAGTAACCATGCAAATCGGCGCTACCTTAACGAGGGGCCTGGGAGCAGGGGCAAATCCTGATGTAGGCAGGAAGGCGGCTGAAGAAAGTGAAAGCCAGCTTCGTGAAGTATTGAAGGGTGCTGACATGGTATTCGTTACTGCCGGAATGGGCGGCGGAACTGGAACTGGTGCTGCTCCTGCCATTGCACGCATTGCCCGTGAAGTAGGCGCTCTGACAATTGGTGTGGTAACCCGCCCCTTCAAGTTCGAGGGCCGCAAGCGTGCAGCCAATGCAGATGCAGGCATTGAGGCAATGAAAAAAGCAGTCGATACGCTAATTATTATTCCAAATGATCGCTTATTAGAGATTATTGATAAGAAAACACCTATGCTTGAAGCGTTTATGGAAGCGGATAATGTCCTCCGCCAGGGAGTTCAGGGTATTTCTGATTTGATTGCCGTTCCTGGTTTAATCAATCTCGATTTTGCCGATGTTAAAACAGTTATGTCCCATAAAGGAACAGCCTTGATGGGGATTGGAATTGCCACAGGGGAAGACCGTGCGGCTGAAGCAGCCCGTAAAGCAATATCAAGTCCTTTATTAGAAACGTCCATTAATGGAGCCCGCGGCGTCATCATGAATATTACAGGCGGTGCTAATATCAGCTTATATGAAGTGCAAGAGGCTGCAGATATCGTCGCCTCCGCTTCAGACGAGGAAGTGAATATGATTTTTGGCTCGGTCATCAATGATTCCCTAAAGGAAGAAATACTTGTTACGGTTATTGCGACTGGCTTTAACGAGCAAGAGGAATTACGTGCCAAACCTAAGTTAAAACCATCAGCAGAAAGAGACTATGCTCATACATATCAGTATGCAGAAGAACCAAGCAATCGCCGGCCGGTTAGAGAACAAAGGGAACCGATTCAGGAAGATTACCGGGTGCAGGCTGACCCGCAAGAAGAGTCACTTGATACCCCGGCGTTCCTTAGAAACCGAAGAAGACGCTATTAATAAAAAACAGGCTGCCTTTTAGAGGGCAGCCTGTTTTTAGGTGAACTTAATCGAATGGAATTGATGGTTGATATGTTGGTGGGTGAGTGGCTAATAGCCGTAATCCGGGTTTTATACATAAGAAAGGACAGGCATAGGCCTGTCCTTGTATTATTTTAATACTTTGTCTGGTCATATAGGGTTAACTGATCCAGGTTTTTATGCACGGTCATAAGCTTTTTGAGAAGGCTCATGAACTTTTGTTTATCTTCAAAAGGAGTGACGTCTAGTTCTTTTTTTAGCTCATTGCTTTTTTTAACGAGCTCATCGAATTTTTGAATAACTGGGCAGTTGTTTTTAGTCATATGAATTTCTCCTAATTTAAGCTCTTAAGATAACTTTATCACAAAATATAATTTCATGGGAAACAGCCGTGTGACATTTATATTAAAAACAAATGGCCTTTTTAACTAATTTAACTATTTTGTTAAATGTGTCAGATTCTGTTGAAACCCGGGGAATAGAGTCATATATTATCAACATGGCTTAGAATGACAAGGCTTAAGAAAACCAGGGGGTGATATCCTTGTCGACTGTATTATTTGGAACGATAGAATACTATGAAAGAGAATTAATCAGCTATTTTACAAATAATCATATAAGCAATAAGGGTGATGCAACCATGAAAATATTCATCATGCTTGAAGCGGAGATTTTCAATGTATTTTTATTTGACGAAGCGATTCGGATAAAATGTATGCAAAATCTATTAAAAGCCTTTTGCCGGGTGTCTGAAACATACCTGGTTAAAAAGTAGCCATTATTATGAATAGCACAATTAAGAGGTCCCTGTGTGAGAGACCTCTTCGGAATTGCAATTAATTCAGAATCGTAACTTTTACCTCTTTTCTTCCCCATTGCATGGCATCTGGTGTGGCAGGAATAAACACATCAATTTCATTTCCCTTAATTCCTCCGCCAATATCCTCGGCAGTAGCATACCCGTATCCTTCTACAAATACTTTAGAACCCAAAGGAATTACGTCCGGATCCACCGCAATAACTTTTGCATCCGGGTTATCAATAAGATTTACTCCTGTTTTAGTAATGCCGATGCATCCTTCACAGCTGGCTGTATAGGCAGTTGCCGTGACAGTCAGGTTTTTGCCTGCTTCACCTGCAGGCTGTCCTGTGTTAGCGGCTTTTACAACTGTTTTAGATTTTATTTCCTTCTCAGAGCCATTTTTATAGATGATAAGCTCTAAACCGGGTTTAATAACGTCTGAGTTTAGCTGATTCCATTTTTTGAGGTTATGTACTGTAATACCGTATGTTTTGGCAATATTCCATAGTGTATCACCGGATTTTACTATGTATATTTCTTCAGGTGAAACATCGAGTTTATCATTTGGATGAATCAAATCCGCGGCTAGACCATTCCAGTTTTTAATATCCTGAACGGTCACTTCATGTTTTTGTGCTATGGACCAAAGGGTATCCCCTTTGTTTACAGTTACTTCTTCTGCATATGCGCTCGCACCTGCTGTACTCCAGATGGTTAAAGCTGCGAGCAGATAATAAAAATATTTTTTCATATTAAAGCCTCCTAATAGCTTGGTTGACAATTTCTATGCTAGCACAGAAAATTCAGAGAAAAAGAACAGGGGAGTTATAATTTAATTACGCACATTTCAAGAAATTAACGAAGAAACGGCAAAACATAATAATGTTCATAATAGATGAACAAAAAGCATCAGAAATGGTCATATTTGATACATTTAATCCTTAAGATGGTTTAAATAGAAACTTTTGTATGTGATTTATTTTCCGATATGTCGGTGCTGTATATTGATAGAACAGGAACTGACCGATAAATTGGAAAAGTGGCCGATAAACTTAAGGAGCAATGAATGCAAAAAACTCAGGCTTAAAATAAAAAACTCTTTTAAGGTGTTAAATATCTCACTGACAAAGCAGGTGGTTTAATTTTTAATGGTAGATAAATATAAATGAAGATTTTAATGGATATTGACTGGGGGCAAGCTCATATAATCTGGAGAAGGTGTTAAACCAGCTGGGAAGTGCGTATGGAAATTCTCTTCCGGCGATCCGATTTGAGGCCTAGATAGAATTTCCAATAATAGTCTGAGGTTGTGTCGACACATGGGGGAGTAGGGTGTATAATGGTTACGGTTACATGTTTAAATGTTGTGAAAATTTTCAGCATTGGAGGGGATAGGCATGGAGCTTTGGAATTTATATCAGAATAACTATTTGATAGTTTTTGTGTTTTTGTGCCTGGGAGTTTTACTGCCTGTGGTGGCTTTGTTTTTGGGAAAGCTTTTGCGGCCCTATAAGCCATATGATACGAAGTATACCACATATGAGAGCGGGATTGAGCCATTCCATGATTCGAGGGTGCAGTTCAATGTCCGCTATTATATTTTTGCCCTGATGTTTGTCATTTTTGATGTAGAGACGGTATTTTTGTATCCTTGGGCTGTGGCCTATGAGAAACTTGGTATTTTTGCATTGATTGAGATGCTGATTTTTGTATTTATGCTAGTAATTGGACTTGTTTATGCATGGAAAAAGAAGGTGCTGAAATGGATTTAAAGTTGGATAATATTTCACCAGAAGAAATGGAAGAACTGCAGCGAAATGTGTTTATGGCAACTTTGGAACAGATTAAAGCGTGGGCGCGGAGTAATTCATTGTGGCCAATGACCTTCGGGCTTGCTTGTTGTGCCATTGAAATGATGGGTGTTGGTTCATCGCATTACGATTTGGACCGTTTCGGATCTTTTTTCCGTACATCTCCCCGCCAGTCTGATGTCATGATTGTTTCAGGTACAGTAACAAAGAAAATGGCGCCAATCGTCCGCCGTCTTTACGATCAAATGCCTGAACCAAAATGGGTGATTGCAATGGGCTCCTGTGCAACAGCGGGAGGGCCATATGTTAAATCTTATTCAGTTGTAAAAGGGGTCGACCAGATTGTCCCTGTTGATGTATACATACCAGGATGCCCGCCGAACCCGGCAGCATTGATTTATGGAATTAATAAGCTAAAGGAAAAAATCCGTTATGAGGCTAAGACTGGGAAGAAGGTGATCTAACCTATGAGCGGAGAAAAGGATCTTGAACAGCTGAAAAAAGAAGCAGCAGCTAAAGCGAAGGCTGCAGCTCTGGCTAAAATGAAGGCGAAAGAGCAGGGCGGAGCGAAGGAAGAAACACCTGCAGAAGACATGGATCTGGCTAAGCAAAAAGCCGCCGCAGCTGCGAAGGCAAAGGCTGCTGCCCTAGCAAAGATGAAAGCGAAAGAGCAGGGTGAAGCGAAGGAAGAAACACCTGCAGAAGACATGGATCTGGCTAAGCAAAAAGCTGCTGCCGCTGCGAAGGCAAAGGCCGCAGCACTGGCTAAAATGAAGGCGAAAGAGCAGGGTGAAGCGAAAGAAGAAACCCCAGCAGAAGACATGGATCTGGCCAAGCAAAAAGCCGCCGCAGCTGCGAAGGCAAAGGCTGCAGCACTGGCTAAAATGAAGGCGAAAGAGCAGGGTGAAGCGAAGGAAGAATCCCCAGCAGAAGACATGGATCTGGCCAAGCAAAAAGCCGCTGCCGCTGCGAAGGCGAAGGCTGCAGCACTGGCTAAAGTGAAGGCGAAAGAGCAGGGGGAAGCGAAGGAAGAATCCCCAGCAGAAGATATGGACATTGCCAAGCAAAAAGCCGCCGCCGCCGCAAAAGCAAAGGCCGCAGCAGCAGCTAAGGCGAAAGCCGCTGCTCAAGCAAAACAAGCTGGCGGGGATGACGAGAAAGCAAAGGCTATTGCAGCCGCAAAGGCGAAAGCCGCCGCTGCAGCAAAAGCAAAATTAGCTGCGGCAGGCAAAGCTGGCGGATCAGCTGATGATGAAAAGGCCAAGGCAATCGCAGCCGCAAAGGCAAAGGCCGCCGCCGCAGCTGCCGCAAAGGCAAAAGCTGCCGGAAGCAAGGCAGACACTGAACCGGCTGCAGCAAAAGCGCCATCCGTTAATCAGCCTTATCTTGATAAATATGTAAAGGTAATTGAAGAGAATCTTGGTGCTGACGTTCTTGAAGAGTACTATATTAATGATCTTTCCAAGGATGTGCCTACTTTAGTTGCCAAGGCTGAATCATATTTTAAATTGGCAGAATTCCTGAAATATAATGAACAACTTGGTTTTGATTACCTATCAGAGCTTCATGGCACTGATTTTGAGACGCATATGGAAGTGTATGCTCATTTATACTCATACAAAAAGCGCCAATCTGTAGCCCTTAAGGTTAAAATTGACCGCGATAAGCCGGAAATTGATTCTCTGCAGCCGTTATGGGCTGGAGCGGATTGGCCGGAATGTGAAACGTATGATTTGCTGGGCATTCAGTTCAAGGGCCACCCTAATTTATATCGGATTATGCTTGGGGAAGACTGGATTGGGCATCCGCTGCGCAAAGACTATGAACCGTACGATGTGGAGGTGTAACCAATGCTGCGAACCGAAGAAATGCTTTTGAATGTTGGACCTCAGCATCCAAGTACGCACGGTGTTTTCCGCCTTGTTCTGAAAATTGACGGTGAGATCATCAAAGAGGCGAAACCGGTCATCGGCTATCTGCACCGCGGAACGGAGAAATTGGCTGAAAACCTGCAGTATACGCAAATTATTCCTTATACAGACAGAATGGATTATCTTGCCGCCATGACGAATAACTATATCCTTGTGCATGCCGTTGAAACGATGATGGATCTTAAAATTCCGGATCGGGCCGAATATCTTCGGATAATTACCATGGAACTTGGCCGGATTGCCAGCCATCTCGTATGGTGGGGTACCTATTTGCTGGATATTGGAGCGACAAGCCCATTCCTGTATGCATTCAGAGAACGTGAAATGATCATCAATATGCTGAATGAAATATCCGGGGGCCGCTTAACGTTTAACTATATGCGTGTCGGCGGTGTAAAATGGGATGCTCCTGAAGGCTGGGTTGAAAAAGTAAGAGAGTTTGTTCCCTATATGCGTGAACAGCTGAAAGGCTATCATCAGCTTGTAACAGGAAATGAAATTTTCATGAACCGTGTCAAAGGGGTAGGAAAGTATACGAAAGAGGATGCTTTAAACTACTCCCTGAGCGGTGCAAATCTTCGCTGCACAGGCGTGAAATGGGATCTCCGGAAAGATGAGCCGTATTCCATCTATGACCGCTTCGATTTCGATGTTGCCGTTCAGGACGGCGGGGATGCGTGGGCCAGGTATCATGTGCGCATGAAGGAAATTGAAGAATCATTAAAGATCCTTGAACAGGCAGTGGAACAATTCCCTTCAGAAGGCGAAATACTGGCAAAAGTTCCGAAAATCATCAAAGCGCCAAAAGGGGAAGCGTTTGTAAGAATCGAATCTCCGCGGGGGGAAATCGGCTGCTATATCGCGAGTGATGGAAAGAAGGAGCCATATCGCTTAAAATTCCGAAGGCCATCATTCTATAATCTTCAAATTCTCCCTAAACTGCTTGAAGGCGAAAACATTGCGAACTTGATTGCTATTTTAGGGGCAATTGATATTGTCCTTGGGGAGGTGGACGGTTAATGGTAGAAGAACTTCTTTATTCCGAAGCAGGTCTGCTGAATTTCGGTATTTTCTTCTTGCTTGCCACCGTTTTGCTATTAGTCGTTTTGGGGTTTGTTACTTATGCCATCCTGGCAGAACGAAAAGTCATGGGGTTTATGCAGCTGCGCCATGGCCCGAATCAGGTCGGAGGACGCTGGGGGCTTCTTCAGACCGTTTCTGATGTATTAAAGCTTTTATTAAAAGAAGACACCATTCCTAAACTTGCAGACAGGCCGCTGTTCATTCTTGCACCGGTCATTGCGTTTGCACCGGCATTTATGGTGCTGGCAACGATTCCTTTTACAGATAAACTTCAGTTTGCTGATATTGGAGTTGGACTGCTGTATTACATAGCCATTTCCGGACTGACAACAGTCGGTATTGTCACCGGAGCTTGGGCTTCCAATAATAAATATGCCCTGCTTGGGGGGATGCGTGCTGCGGCCCAGATGATTTCTTATGAGATCCCGCTCGTTATGTCTGTATTAGGCATTATCCTTTTAACAGGCAGCTTAAACCTCAATGAGATCGTGGAAGCGCAAAAGAATGGCTGGTTCATCATTTGGCAGCCAATTGCTTTCATCGTATTCCTGATTGCTTCGACAGCTGAGCTGAACCGTGTTCCATTTGACTTGCCTGAAGCTGAATCAGAGCTGGTCGCAGGTTTCCATGTTGAATATTCCGGCTTCCGCTGGGCGTTCTTCATGCTTGCGGAATATGTATATTTCTTTGCAATGGCTTCGTTGACAACCGTATTATTCCTTGGCGGGTGGCTGCCGCTTCCATTCCTGGAATTCATTCCGGGTGCCGTTTGGTTTGCACTTAAATTCACGGCTGTAATCTTTATCTTGGTTTGGTTTCGTGTCACATTCCCGCGCCTTCGTGCAGACCAGCTCATGGAATTTGGCTGGAAGGTTCTGCTGCCCGTAGCGCTTGCGAATATCTTCTTAACAGCTTTGCTGAAAGAATGGCTGAATATATTTTAATTGAAGACCGGCCTCATAAAGTTTCGTGAACTGTCTAGCTCCACAAGGAACGATTCGACAGCATCTTCATCGCAGGACTAAAAAGCGTTAGCTTTTAGGAGCGCCTACCCCCCTCGAGGTCACAAGCTTGTCTAGTTGCGGCTCCTAGGGACGAAAGACTAGCCAATCCCTTTCAGAAGGAAAGAACACCTTCTGAAAGGGCTCGTCTTGTGCTTGTCGGGGGTGGGCAAGGCGCTTCCGCATTTCTAAAATTGTCCAGCTCCAGGCGCCATCGGCTCTCGGGTCTAAGCCAATCCGTCCAAAAGGTAAAAAAACAACCTTTTAGCCGGCTCGTCTTATGCTTGTCGCCGATAAGCGGGCGCCTTATGCATTTCTTAACAAGGGGTGAAAAAACATGCTTGGTTTAGCGAAAGGATTATCGTATACCCTAAAAAACCTGACACGCAAAAAGGTAACCTATGACTATCCGAATGAACCGCTTCCGCTTCCGGACAGGTTCAGGGGAATTCAAAAGTTTTATCCTGAAAAGTGCATCGTGTGCAATCAGTGTGCAAATATTTGTCCAACCGATTGTATCCAGCTGACAGGCAAAAAGCATCCGGACCCTGCCAAAAAGGGAAAAATCATTGATACCTATGACATCAATTTCGAAATTTGCATCCTTTGCGACTTGTGCACAGAAGTCTGCCCAACCGAAGCGATTATCATGACCAATAATTTTGAACTGGCGGAATATAGCCGGGATGAGCTGTTTAAAAATCTTGAATGGCTTGATGAAAATGATGAAAATATACGGAAGGTGAATAAAGCATGACGTTTTCAGGTGAGTTTTTAGCGTTTATGTCTCTAGCTTTAGTTGCGGTCATCGGCGGCGTGCTTTTATTAAACCTTACCAAAGTCGTGCATATGGTTGTCGCTCTGGTATTTACATTTGTAAGCATTGCCGGAATTTATGTGCTGCTTTCAGCTGAATTCCTGGCAGCCGTCCAGATCTTAATTTACTCCGGTGCCATTACCATCATCATGCTGTTCGGAATCATGCTGACACGCCATAACGATACAAGCGAGCCGAAAACAGGACGCTTTCGAAAGCTGTTATTATTCCTGGGTGTGCTTGGCTTTGCTTTCGCGGTGTACATCGGGATTTATAACCTCGATTTGCCGTCAGCACCGAATGACCTTCATGTCAATAATACAGAGCAAATCGGAATTGAGCTTTACTCAAAATTCATAATTCCATTTGAAGTAACATCTGTCCTATTATTGGTCGCTTTAATTGGTTCAATTGTTTTGGCTAAGAGAGATGATGAAAAGGAGGCGGAAAAGGAATGAGTACAGTTCCCGTTCAAGCCTACCTGGCCTTGGCTTTAATTCTTTTCTGCATCGGGCTGTATGGTGCCTTGACAAAGCGCAATACCGTGATTGTCCTGATTTCAATCGAACTGATGCTGAATGCGGTCAATATCAATCTGGTGGCATTCAGCAAATACGGCATTATGCCATCCATAACAGGCCAGATATTTGCTTTGTTTACAATCACTGTTGCAGCAGCAGAAGCAGCAGTTGGCCTGGCGATATTAATTGCCCTGTACCGTAATAAAAAGAGTGTTAATATTGATGAAATGGATGCTATGAAGCACTAAAGAGACTGTGGAAATGCAGCCGGACTGGCTGAGAATAGAGAGTAGTGAAGGCTGCCATATATGGCGCCGCCTTTATGGACCTGAAAAAAGGTCCCAATCTGACACGCCAAGCATTAGGGTGTGTTCAAAAAGGGGATTGTGATAATGATGGAGAATGCATGGATCATACCGCTTTTCCCGCTTTTATCGTTTTTGTTCCTTATTTTATTCGGCAAACGGCTAAAAGAAGCGAGTGCTTATATAGGAATTCTGTTTACCCTGGCATCGCTTGTCTATTCAATATTGGTGCTATTTGACCGGTTTTCGGCACCAACTTTTAAAGCAGAAGGCGTTTGGCTGACTATAGGGGATGTTCAGTTAACAGCGGGTTTTGAAGTTAATCAGTTAAATGCATTGATGCTGGTAATTGTATCACTTGTCAGTTTCCTGGTACATACGTATTCGAAAGGGTATATGCAGGGTGATGACCGCTTCCCTGTTTTCTATGCTTATTTAGGGTTATTTACATTTGCCATGCTGGGCCTTGTCATCTCGCCTAATCTGCTTCAGACGTACTTCTTCTGGGAACTTGTCGGACTTGGTTCCTTCCTGCTGATCGGATTCTATTTTTACAAAGAGGAAGCAAAGGCTGCGGCTAAAAAAGCATTTATCATGACCCGTATTGGGGACGTCGGCCTTTTGATCGGAATGATTCTATTATTCTGGCAGGCTGGCAGCTTTGAGTATGATGAAATTTTTGCAGCTGTTGAAGCTGGTGCCATTTCTGGCACAATGATTACGTTAACAGCCATTCTTATCTTTGTAGGGGCTGTCGGTAAATCGGGCCAATTCCCGCTGCATACCTGGCTTCCGGACGCAATGGAAGGACCGACGCCGGTCTCCGCATTAATCCATGCTGCGACAATGGTAGCGGCAGGTGTGTATTTAGTGGCAGCGCTGTTCCCGCTGTTTACAGCAAGTGAAACAGCACTGATGACTGTTGCTGTAATTGGGGCATTCACAGCCATTTTTGCGGCAAGCATCGGCCTGGTCCAAAAGGATATAAAGCGGGTGCTCGCTTATTCAACCGTCAGCCAGCTTGGCTATATGATGCTGGCGCTCGGTTCTGCCGGATATGTAGCCGGTGTATTCCATTTAATGACACATGCCTTTTTCAAGGCCTTGCTGTTTCTTGCAGCCGGAAGTGTCATCCACGCGGTTCATACACAGAATATTGAACATATGGGCGGATTATGGAAAAAGCTGCGCGTGACTGGCCCTCTATTCCTGATTGGGACACTGGCGATCAGCGGGGTTCCATTATTTTCAGGGTTCTTCAGTAAAGATGAGATTTTAATTGCTGCCTGGGCGCATGGGAATACAGTACTGTTCTGGCTAGCGGTGATTGCTGCGTTCTTTACGGCATTTTATATGTTCCGTCTGTTTTTTATGGTTTTCGCTGGTGAAGCAAGAACCGATATGAAAAATGTTCACGAGTCGCCTAGTGTAATGACGCTGCCAATGGTGGTCCTAGGAGTGCTGGCTGTAGTGGCTGGATATGTGAATACGCCATGGTTTGGTACGTTTCTTGGTGATTGGCTCGTGGAAGATAACCATGCTCTGGGCCATGGCCATATTGAGGGACCTGCATGGATAATGATTGTCGCCACTGCTGTATCCCTGCTTGGAATTTTCCTTGCCTGGCTAATGTACGGCAAACGTTCGCTTGCCCGTGACTGGCTTACAAGCAGAATGCCGCTTTCATACAACGTTCTGTACAATAAATACTATATTGATGAATTCTATTCGCTGACAGTGGTGAATGGTGCGAAATTCATTAGCTCATTTCTGCGATTCCTGGAAGTGTTCCTGGTTGAAGGACTCGTGAAGAGCGTTACTGGAATCACGTCTGCACTCGGAAGACTGGGTTCTAAATTTCAAAATGGCCAGATTCAGACATACGGAACAGCAGCGTTTGTCGGGCTTGCTATTTTAGTTGTCATCTATGCGTTTACGGGGGGGTACTTAAAATGAACTTAGCGTATTTTCTATCCATTTTAGTTTTCTCCCCGCTCCTTGGTATTTTAGTATTATCATTCCTGCCGAAAACACAGGAAACATTGATCAAGACCGTAGGATTTTTGGCTACCATTCCGGCACTGATATTGGCGCTGATAGCCTATTTTCAATACCGGGCAGGTGCAAGTCTGGAACAGCTGAATGAAAAAGTCAGCTGGATTCAGTTTGGAGATTCCGGCCAGCTGGGCAACCTTTTTTCCATTGATTATGAACTGGGGCTGGATGGATTTTCATTAATCATGGTTGTGCTCACTGCTGTGCTTTCTACACTGGCAGCTATTGCTTCTATTCATATTAAAAAAGAATGGAAGGGCTACTTCATGCTGTTCCTGCTGCTTGAAGTCGGCATGCTTGGTGTATTTGCGGCTGAAAACCTGATTCTTTTCTTTATTTTCTTTGAAATCACCTTGATTCCGACCTTCTTCCTGATCGGGAAATGGGGTTACTTTGAAAAGGAAAATGCCGCTTACAGCTTCCTGATCTATAACGGTCTCGGATCTGCTGTGCTGCTGATTGTCATTATGGTGCTGTTTGCCCGTACTGGCACAGCTAATATTGATGCTTTGATGGCCGCAATGAACGCGGATAATCCGCAGCTAGTTGCGCCAATCTCTGAAAATATGAAAATGGGCATGCTGATTGCGCTTTTAATTGCGTTTGGAGTGAAGCTTCCTATATTCCCGCTGCACAGCTGGATGGTAAGGGTGCACGTACAAGCTCCGCCATCAATCGTCATGCTGCATGCCGGAGTGCTTTTGAAAATTGGTGCCTTCGGTTTAATCCGCTTTGGTATGGGAATATTTCCTGAGCAATTCCAAAGTATTGCTGTATGGCTGGCTGTGCTCGGAGTCGTGAATTTACTGTATGGAGCATTTCTGGCATTTGTTCAGACCGATTTTAAAATGGTGCTTGCCTACTCCTCTATTTCCCACATGGGAATCGTTTTAATCGGGTTAGGCGCATTAAATGAGGCAGGAATCCAGGGGGCGATTTTCCAGGTTGTTTCCCACGGTTTAATCGCAGCACTTTTATTCTTCCTTGTTGGTGTTTTCTATGAACGCGTTCAAACATCCAATATTCAAAATCTCGGAGGTTTGGCAAAAGGGATGCCGCTTACAGCAGGCTTCCTGCTTACAGGGGCTATGGCCTCACTTGGCCTGCCTGGCATGTCTGGGTTTGTAAGTGAATTTATGGCCTTCCTTGGCCTGTTTAAAGAAATGCCGATTCTTGCCGCAGTCGGTGCGATCGGAATCATTATGACAGCTGTTTACCTGCTTCGCGCGGTACTGGGCATCACATACGGCAAAGCGCTTAGAGATTTTGCCGGCGTAACGGATATGAGGAAGTTTGAGTTTGTGCCTGTCCTGGTATTAGTCGGCTTAATTGTCCTGATTGGTGTTTATCCGAGTGTACTGAGCGAACCGCTGACATCAACACTTGAAACGATCATGCTGGGGATAGGAGGGTGATGAAGGATGGATCTCGAAACATTATTATCATATGAATGGGGCATTATGACGCCGGAGTTCATCATCCTTGGTGTTGCGACCGCTCTTTCACTAATGGATTTGTTTATGCCGAAATCACAAAGCCGTAAAATTCTCGGCTGGGTCGGCTTTGCCGGAGTTCTGGCAGCACTTGTTTCTTTACTTGGCCTTATCGGACACGGCCCGGAATCCATTTTGCTTGATACATTCAGGCTTGATTCATTTGCAAAAGCTTTTAAGCTGCTGCTTTTGATCGGATCGGCAATGGTACTGCTGATTGCCATTGGCTATGAGCCAAATGAAGGATTGGAAGAGTTCAGGGGGGAATTTTTCTATCTATTCATGGCTGCATTGCTTGGAGCGATGATCATGTCTTCAAGCGGAGACTTAATCACCCTGTTTGTGGGACTTGAGCTTCTTTCCATCTCGTCTTATATTCTGGCAGGCATGAGAAAAAGAAATCTGCATTCAAATGAATCTGCCATGAAATATGTAATAAATGGCAGTATCGCCACAGCGATCACTTTGTTTGGAATGAGTTATGTATACGGTTTAACTGGAACTACGAACTTAAAGGAAATGGCAGGATTTTTGCCATCCATCTATAACGAGCAGCATATTTACCTGCTTGGCCTTGCGTTCTTTATGATTGTGGTGGGGCTATCCTTCAAGTTGGCAGCAGCACCGTTCCATATGTGGGCGCCTGATGTGTACCAGGGCGCACCAACACCTGTAACAGCTTTTTTAAGTGTAGTTTCCAAAACAGCCGGGTTCATCATTATAATCCGCATCCTGTTCTCAATCTTTGCGAATGCACCATCCGGTGAGGCTCAGGGGCTGCCGATGATTCTTGCTTTCCAGGATTACATAGCCTTCCTGGCCGGCGCCACGATGATTATTGGGAACCTGATTGCGTTAAGACAGCGGAATATCAAGCGTTTGTTTGCCTATTCCAGTATCGCACAGGCTGGTTATCTGCTGGTCGTCATTGCGAGCATGTCATTGTTCATGTTTGATACACTCTGGTTTTATCTGGGAGCCTACTTATTCATGAACTTGGGTGCTTTTGCGATCATCCAGCATGTAACACATAAATCGGGCTCTGAAGATATCAGCCAATTTGCCGGCCTATACCGCCGCGCTCCGTTCCTGGCCATTGCCATGGCCATCTTCCTGCTCTCGCTTGCAGGAATTCCGGGAACAGCCGGTTTTATTGGCAAACTGAATATCTTTATGGGTGCATTAGTGCCGAGTGAAGGGCATTATGTATTAGTATCGATAATGATTGCGACAACAGTTGTTTCATACTTCTATTACTTCGGCGTAATGGTGCAAATGTTCTTCAGGCCAGCAGGTGATACAGGGAAGGTTAAGATCCCAGCTGCATTAACAGCTGTTATCGGCATTAGCCTGGCAGCAACAATCCTATTTGGAGTTGCACCGAATATCGCATTTGACTTCCTGCAGGGCAATTTCAATCAGTTCACTGATTTCTTTCAGTAAGGTAAAATCGCTTTATAGGATGGGGATTATAAAAAAGCTTTTACAAAAAGGGGACAAAAGGGGTATTAATAAGAGGGGGAATTTACCCCTTCTTTTTGTTTGCCCCTGTTTACACTTCGTGTTTTTTCGACAATTCGATATAATAGACATACAAACTGCGAAAAAGAAAGAAACTTAATTTTCAAAAAATATACAGTCATGAAACTTACCTGGTAAGATAAACGTCAAATGGTATTGTAGCGCACAAAACAGGTAAGCGACGTGGCAAATTGTTAAGGGAGGGAAGAAGATGGTATCAGGATTTGGGCAACAGGCACTTATCAGCATTATGTCTCATCTGGTGTTTATTGCGCTGGCCTGGTGGGCGCTTCAGGCACTGCGGTTTGAAACGCTATTGCGGGCGAATCATGTTTTTCAGGCAAGAGTACTGTATGTTCTGCTTTCCATTGTGATTGGATCAGCCGTAAGCAATTTCTTTCTCGATTATCTTCTATGGTCCCAGCAGCTGCCGCTTATTCTGCAGAACATCACCTTTCTTTAGGAGATGCATTTGATGGCCATATTTTTTATAAATATAGGTCTTCATACATGTTTTCATTTTGATAATTATTGAGTAAAATCTTTTTGTTGCTTGTTTTCCTGCATACATACTAGTTTGTGAAATGGTTTTCAAAGTATGCAAAAAAGGGCAGGAATAGCATCGGAGTTAACAGTGATTTTGCTGCCTTTTCAGTTTGTCAAAAAGTGACGACAATTCCCAAGTATGCTCTCTCTATCCTTGGTAACAATGGTACTAAGGGGAGGAGTTTAGAGATGAAAAAATTATTCATGACATTATCCATTATTGCCATTATTGGTTTCATGATGATAAACATTGGGAATAAGACGACTGTAGCCAAAGGGGAGCTTGACCTGTTAACGATGGCCTCGGTTTTACAGGGCAAGAATATTTTTATCAAGAATTGGACTTTGCATGCGAGAGAAAAAATGGAAAATCTTCAAACCCTTCAGGAAGTGAAAGCATTCACCGATGAATTGCAGTCGAAATATCCTGATTGGGAATGGAGCTTTCAAAGATCAGAAAAGGCTTGGGAAGCAGAAGCTATTATTATGAAAACAGATACTCAGTCAGAAGCAGTAAAAGTTTTATCGACCCCCACAAAAGGTCAAGTTCAGACGTATGTGATTTATGAGGCCAAAGGTCAGGGGTGGAAGAAAGAACAAAGCGAACTGGCTGCAGAACTGAATAGTAAGATTTCTGACATTTTTCGAGGAAATGCCACAATTTTCTCTTGTATCCAGGGTGAATTCAATGATAAGATGAATAAGTCTTTGCCTGATACTGCAGCTCAATTGCTGGCAGCTTTTAATGCAACGGAAATAGAAGCAATAAAAGAAGACCAATTTATTTCAGCATCAGCAAATTCACCGCTTTTTGGTGAATCCATTGAGACAAATGGCAATAAAATGAACATGCAGCTTGGATTACGGACACAAGGAATGGGCGCCAAGACAAACATAGTTATTGGCACACCCATCATTACGATTGAATATTAATATAGAGAAATTGGACGCGGAGGGGAATACACTTTGGATAAAATCATCGTCCGCGGCGGAAATAGGTTAAGCGGTACTGTCAAAGTAGAAGGAGCAAAAAACGCTGTCTTACCGGTTATCGCCGCAACACTGTTAGCAAGTGATGGCAAAAGCGTAATTCGTAATGTCCCAACACTCTCCGATGTATATACTATTAATGAAGTATTACGCTATTTAAACGCCGAAGTGGAGTTTGAAAATAATACAGTAACAGTAAATGCATCTCGAGAGTTGAAGGTAGAAGCACCTTTTGAATATGTACGCAAAATGCGTGCTTCAGTTTTAGTCATGGGATCTTTATTAGCAAGAAATGGCCGTGCCCGTGTGGCATTGCCAGGGGGCTGCGCAATTGGTTCCCGCCCGATCGATCAGCATTTAAAAGGCTTTGAAGCGATGGGTGCGAAAGTAAAGGTTGGTAATGGCTTTATTGAAGCGGAAGCACCAGAAGGCCGCTTGCATGGAGCAAAAATATATCTCGATTTCCCTAGTGTTGGTGCTACGGAAAACATTATGATGGCTGCAACATTAGCCAAAGGCACAACGATTTTGGAAAACGTAGCAAAGGAACCGGAAATTGTTGACTTAGCTAACTTCCTGAATAAAATGGGTGCCAAGGTTAAAGGGGCAGGAACTGGCACGATCCGCATTGAAGGCGTGGACGTACTGTTTGGTGCAGAGCACAACATCATTCCTGACCGCATTGAAGCAGGTACATTCATGGTAGCAGCTGCCATTACAGGCGGAGACGTTCTTGTAAAGGGTGCTGTTCCTGAGCATTCCGCTTCTTTGATCGCCAAGATGGAAGAAATGGGTGTTACCTTCATCGAAGAAGCTGAAGGAATTCGTGTACTGGGTCCAGATAAATTAAAGGCAGCTGATATTAAAACAATGCCTCACCCTGGCTTCCCGACAGACATGCAATCACAGATGATGGCCCTATTGCTTCATGCTCAGGGTACAAGTGTGATCACGGAAACTGTATTCGAAAACCGATTCATGCATGTGGAGGAATTCCGCCGCATGAACGCTGATATTAAAATTGAAGGCCGTTCTGTCATTATGAACGGACCAAGCAATCTGCAGGGTGCAGAAGTAGCTGCTACAGATCTTCGTGCAGCCGCTGCGTTGATCCTGACTGGATTGGTGGCAGATGGCGTAACACGCGTAACAGAGCTGAAGCATCTTGACCGCGGATACGTGAATTTCCACGAAAAGCTTGCTGCACTCGGTGCAGATATCGAACGTGTGACAGAAGTGGAAGAAACACCTGTTAATAACAGCATTGTTTCTGACATGAACGCGTAAGTAATGCCAATCAAGGCGGCCACCTGCAAGTCGTCAAAATAGTCGCCTTGCGCGCATTTCAAACTGAAACCGCAGAATCGAGCTGTCAGAGGACTGACAAATCGATTCTGCGGTTTTTAATTTCTGATATTAATAACATTTGAACGCCGAGAGGCTCGACTTGTGCTTGTCGGGGGTGAGCACCTAAGGGAAGCTTCCTTGGGTGTTCTTCGCACGGAACAAGCGCTTTTGGCTTGTTCCGAAGGCGCTTGCGCTTTTCTTATTGGCCGACTAGTAAGAAGTATTCATGGATAATTTTGAATATTTATACTAATATAATAGAAAAAGATGGGATATAGTGAACAGCTAATGAAGATATCATGAAAAAATTCCTAAAGGTTTCATTGAAGGTGAAAATTCTGGGATTGGTCCTTATGCTGATTATATTTATCATCACTTCTTTATCAGGTCTATTTATTTATATGAAGCAGGCTGATGATGTGGTAAAGGCGAGGGAAATTTCCTTGGAAACGGCCAAGACCCTGTCTTATATGCCTGCCCTGCAAGATTTTTTTCGGCATGGCGGCGAATATGAAAATATCAATATATTGATGGACCAGATTAAATATCAATCCAAGCCCATGACTGTATTTTTTCAGGGCCGTGATGGGAGGCTGATTGCTTCAACAGATGAACAGGGTTTATATAAAATGCTGAATAATGACAATGCAGATAAAGCGCTTACTTATGGGAGCTATTACGTACTCCAAACAACGGAAAACGGCAGAAAGGTGCTTAAAGCGATTGCCCCAGTTATGGTGGATTATGGACCATATAAAAAAGTCGAGGGTACAGTCGTTGTTTTATATGAAATGGATGCGATATATATTTCTATTTGGGACGACATCGCAAAGATTCTAAAGGCCTCCGTATT
Source organism: Cytobacillus oceanisediminis 2691 (assembly GCF_000294775.2). Lineage (GTDB taxonomy): Bacteria > Bacillota > Bacilli > Bacillales > Cytobacillaceae > Cytobacillus > Cytobacillus pseudoceanisediminis. Next base: position 5,163,931 of record NZ_CP015506.1, on the reverse strand, counting down.
GATCTTAATTATGGGGATTTTTGGAAGCTTCCTATTGGCCAACAGCATTCGCAAAGATACTCTCAATCTGGAACCATATGAAATTGCCGCTTTGTTCAGAGAAAGAAATGCAATCCTGCAATCGGTGCGAGAGGGAATCATTGCTGTGGATGCACAAGGAGTTATCACCATGATGAACTCGTCTGCACAGCATATGCTGGATATTGAGGCACAGGCAGAAGGTCGGCCCTTAACTGAAGTAATTGACTCCTCAGAAATGTTAAAGATCCTTTCAAACAATGAAAAACAAATGAATGTTGAAATACAATACAAAGAAAAAATTATGATCGTCAGCACTGAGCCAATTATTGAAGAAGAACAAAAGAAAGGGATGGTCGGAAGCTTTCGTGATCGGACAGAGATTAAGCATATGATTGATGCCCTATCTGAGGTTAGGCAGTATTCCGATGACCTGAGAGCTCAAGCTCATGAATTCACCAATAAGCTGTATGCCATTCTCGGCCTTCTTCAGCTGAATAAGAAGAGGGAAGCGATTGAGTTTATTAAAAATGAGGCACATATCCATTCAATAGAGGAAGATTTATTACTATCGAAAATACAGGATGAAAAAGTCCAGGCCATCCTATTAGGGAAAATGGCGCAGGCATCGGAAAAGAAGATAAATTTTGTTATTGACCCAGAAAGCTCGCTGGAATCCCTACCGGTAAAATTCAAGCTATCTTCCCTGATCATTATTTTGGGAAATCTCATTAATAATGCATTTGATGCCGTTGCAGAAAAAGAAGAAAAGATGGTTCATTTCTTTGTGACAGATATCGGAAATGACGTAATTTTTGAAATCAATGACAACGGCAAGGGAATTAAGGATGAGGATAAGCCGTTTATTTTTCAAACCGGTTTTTCTTCTAAGGGAAAACATAGAGGATATGGACTTGGGAATGTAAACGATGAAGCACGATCATTAGGCGGAATGATTGAATTTGACAGTAATGAAGAAAATGGTACGGTGTTCACTGTCTACTTGCCATAATGATTATCTCTTATAAAGGGGGAATTTGAGTGGGGTAATCAATGTTGTAATTGCTGAGGATGATTTCCGAATTGCGCAAATCCATGAAGAATTTTTATCAAGGGTTAAGGGCATGAAGTTAGTCGGGAAGGCCTTAAATGCTAGGGAAACTATGAATTTATTGAACGTCCATCAAGTGGATTTGCTGCTGCTGGACATATATATGCCGGATAGATTGGGAACAGACCTGCTGCTGGAAATCCGTGAAAAGTTCCCCACACTGGATGTTATTTTGATATCAGCCGCCAGAGAAAAAGAATATTTGCAAAAAGCCTTGAAATTTGGCGTCCATAACTATTTGATTAAGCCGGTAACAATGGAGACCTTGATCGGAACACTTGAGAAATATAGGCAAGATAAGCAGATCCTGGACTCAATAGCGGAAGTAAATCAGGATGCCATTGACCGGTTATTTGGAAGCCGCAAGGTGAAAGAGGATAAACTTGATTTGCCTGCAGGAATTGACTACCTTACCTTAAACAAAGTAAGCCAAATACTAAAGAAAGAGACGAAAGGCATGTCCGCTGACAAGGTTGGCGAAAAAATGGGCGCATCCAGGACTACGGCCAGAAGGTATCTTGAATATTTGGTAAGTGCCAATAAAGCGTATGTGGAGCAGGAGTATGGAATTGTAGGACGGCCGGAACGAAATTATTACATAAAAGAAGGATGAGGAAAGGTCCGAGTGATCAGGGCTTTTTCTTTTTTTTATAAATATGTGAACCAATGAACATATGAACATAATGAACAAAATGCATATAAAGGTTTATATGGACATTTTTTTGAAAACGTTTACACTATGGTATTTAGAATTTATTATAAATTCAGAATAAATAACTTATAAGGAGTGGATACCATGAAAAAACTTGGAATATTAATATTATCTGTAGTATTGCTTTCGGCATGTTCATCAGGTAAAGCATCTAACAGTGCAGATTACCCTTCTAAGAACATTGAAATTGTAGCCCCTGCATCTCCGGGTGGAGGATGGGATTTGACTGCCCGATCCGTACAGAAAATCTTAAAAGATAACAAACTAGTCAAGAGTAATGTAAATGTCATTAATAAGCCGGGAGGCGGCGGTGAGGTGGGCTGGAACTATCTGCACAGCAAAGACTCTCATAACCTTGCAGTAAATTCGAGTTTGCTCCTGACGAATAATTTACTGGGACAAAGTAAGCTGACGCACAAAGAATTTACTCCGTTAGCAACTCTGGCCACTGAATGGCAGGCAATTGCCGTATCGGTTGATTCTCCATATAAATCCATCAATGACTTAATGGACCAGATCAAGAAGGATCCAAAGTCCATTAAAATCGGAGTTGGCCCTGGATTAGGAAATGATGACCATCTGGCATTTGTACAGGTTGCAGACATGAAAGGGATCACACCAGCAGATTTGAATTTCCTTGTTTATGATGGTGGCGGGGGAGATGTGGTTACCGCTTTGATGGGGAACCATGTGGATGCTGTAACCACATCGTTATCAGAGGTTAAGGATCAGCACTTGGCTGGAAAGCTTAGAATCTTGACTGTATCCTCTGATAAGACATTGGAAGAGCTCGAAGATGTGCCTACACTTCAGGAAGAAGGAATAGATATGGTCTTTCCTCACTGGAGAGGTATTATGGGCCCGCCTGACATGACTGAAGAAGAAATCAAATATTGGGATGAGAAGTTAACGGAAATGGTTAAAACGGATGAATGGAAGAAGCTGCTTGAGAATAATGACTGGGATGACTTCTATCAAAATAGTGAAGAAACCAAAGCGTTTTTTGATGAACAGGAGAAGTTATACAAAGATCTGATCAATGATTCTGGATTGGTTAAGTAAGGGAGCGATGGGATGAAAGCCGTAAAAATAGGAATGCCTTTGTTAATGATCATCATTGCCGGTTTCTTTTTAATCAGCTCATTCGCCATTCCAAAGGCAAATCTCGGAAACCCAAACGGGCCTTTATACTTTCCGATAGGATTAAGTATTTTCATGCTGGTGCTTAGCGTCATCTATCTCTTTAACGAATTAAAAACCCTGCATGAACATAATGGGAAAATCCAGGGGCTTTTTGAGGGGAGAACATTGAAATTAATAGCAGTGACCATCGCCCTGGGAGTGATTTACGCTTTTATTTTCGAACCTTTTGGATTTCTGGCTTCTACCATTATTTTCCTTGGATGTCTGCTCTTCTATGTGAATGGATGGAAGAAGTGGAAGGCTAATATCATTGTCACGGTTTCATTTTCGTTCATAACCTGGTACGGCTTTAGTGAATTATTGGGTGTGAGTTTACCATAAATATGGAGGTGAGAAGTTAGCATGGATGCTTTCTTGCAAGGGTTCCAGATCGTTTTACAGCCAATGAATATCTTTTGGGTTGTAATTGGCGGGTTTTTAGGCACGATTGTCGGCATGCTCCCAGGCCTGGGGCCAGCTACAGCTGTTGCGGTGTTAATACCCATTACCTTTGGGATGGACCCGACAAGTGCGATCATTTTAATGGCTGCCATTTATTATGGTGCCATGTATGGCGGCTCAAGAAGTTCGATTCTACTCAATACACCGGGGGATGGATCTGCCATCGCGGCCACCTTTGACGGATATCCGATGGCTCAAAAGGGACAGGCAGGAGAGGCAATGGCCATTTCCGCAGTGGCTTCCTTTATTGGCGGTGTATTGGCGGTCTTTGGTTTTATCTTTTTGGCAAAGCCGCTGGCAAACTTCGCTTTAAAATTTGGCCCATCAGAATATTTCCTATTAATGCTTTTAACATTATCGGCCATTGTATCACTTTCTATCGGTAAAATGGTGAAAGGCTTCATCGCGATGGCGCTGGGTCTTCTGATCAGTACCATTGGAATTGACCCCCAGACGGGAGTGCACCGTTTTACAATGGATATTCCCCATTTAAGTGAAGGTATTGAATTCCTCATTGTTATTATCGGTGTTTATGCAGTAGGAGAAGTTTTTTATAACTTTTTAACTATTGATAAAGTAAAAAAAGAAAAGAAAAAGGTTGGCAGAATCTGGTTTACCAAGGAACAATGGAAAAGGTCGAAGTGGCCGATACTTCGCAGTGCTCCATTAGGATTTATCGTTGGTGTCCTCCCTGGGGCGGGAGGATCGATTGCTTCCATGATGAGTTATTCTTCTGAGAAGCAGCTATCAAAGAAGCCTGAGGAGTTCGGTGAAGGTGCTGTTGAGGGACTTGCAGCTCCGGAATCATCCAATAATGCTGCTTCTGTTGGGGCAATGATTCCGCTTTTGACCATGGGAATCCCAGGTTCAGGCACGACAGCGGTCATGCTGGGAGCTCTTATTATGCTGGGAGTGAGACCTGGCCCCTTGCTTTTTGAAAATGATCCTGGAATGGTATGGGCCCTGATCAACAGCATGTTTATTGGAAATATCGCATTAGTCATCATCAATATTCTCCTTGTCGGCTTATTGGTGAAAATCCTGGATACACCAGCTAAGGTTCTATATCCGCTTATCATCATGCTGGCGTTTATAGGCACATACACACTCAGCTATAGCACCGTTGATTATTTCCTGCTGCTTCTTTTTGGCGTAATTGGGCTTTTTATGAAAATAATGGACTTCCCAATTGCCCCTCTGGTGCTGGCAATTATTGTGGGCGGGGATATGGAGCAGAATTTCCGGATGGCCCTGACTTCATCTAACGGCAGCTTAAGTATATTCTTTTCTTCCGGAATATCGATTACACTGATTGTGCTGACTGTACTTTCTTTGTTCTATCCAATTGTGATCAATAAGTTCAAGAAGAAAAGCAGAAATGATGATAAAGATGCTATCTCTGCTTAATATGGATCCAGGAAAGTCCACCAGAATAATGGTGGATTTTCCTGTTTACGCCGAAGGAGAAACATTATGAAAAAGAAACTTCTAATGATTATAGCAATCGCGCTGTATCTTTTCTTTTTTATCCTCCCGATGCAATGGAATATAAAAGTACAGTCGCTCGTCGCGCTTGTGATCATCCAGCTATTATGGGTGGGAAACGTATTTCCCCTGGCCTACAGCTCACTACTAGTCATGCTGATGTTTTCCTTTCATTTTTTTACTTATGAAGAGGTGCTGGCATATATTAGTTCTGATGTTGTCTGGCTGCTGGTTTCTACATTTATCATCTCAAGAGCCTTTATCGATACTGGATTAGCCGACAGGCTTTCCCTGGTGATTTTGAAATGGTCGCGCGGTGCAGGCAAGGTGCTTGTCTTCATCTCATTTTTACTTGTCTTTATTTTATCGGTCCTTGTACCGTCCAATGTCGGGAAAGCAAGTCTTATTTCCTCCGTATTTGATAGTCTGATCAGAAGCTTAAAGTCAATGGACGAATCAAGCAATCTGGCGAAATCCTTGTTCATCGGCATCACCTATCTGATCCCGATTACTGGTGCTTTTGTTGCTACAGGAGCAAGTTCAACGATCTATGCTTACAGTCTTTTGTCCGATAGTGGCCATCATATTGATTATCTGCAATGGACTCTTACTTTTGGAGTGCCAATCGCTATTTTTGCCGTGCTGCTCGGTCTGGCATTCATCATCATGTTTCCGCCGGAGAAAATGAACAAAGAGCATTTGCTGTGTCTGCTTGAAGCCAAAATCAGCGAATTGGGAAACATCAGTGCAAGAGAAAAGAAAATGCTTGCGATTATGGGCGTTACACTTACTCTTTGGATCACGCAGACCATACATGGATACTCAATTCCCCTCATTGGACTTTTGGGCGCCTGTCTGACCATATTCCCGGGAATCGGAGTCTGGGAATGGGAGCGGGCAAGAAAATCGATTAATTGGGATATCGTTCTGTTTTTTGCTTCCACGCTCATGGTCTCAGGGATGCTGTTAAGTACAGGCACCATCGATTTGCTGGTTAAGTATCTCACCCCAATCCTTGCCCTGAAGACTCCGTTTATGACTGTTTTGATTTTAATTCTATTAACTTCATTGATGAGAATCATGTTTGTGAATGTCTTAGGTTTCCTGGCCATTATGCTCCCTTTAGTTATTTCACTGGGGGATGTATTAAGCGGCTTCCCAGCTCTGAACCTGGTGAAGGCCGTGCTTTTGGCAGGTATTCCAGGCTTCTTCTTTATCACCCAATCGCCTGTCCATTTAATCAGTTATTCATATGGCCATTTTAGTGAGAGAGATTTGCTTAAAGCGGGTGCTGTTTCCTTTTTGATTTGGATCGGGGTTATTTTAGGAGCGTTCGCATTTTATTGGCAGGGATGAGGCGACTTACGGCTGTCTCTTCTTCAATTTTGAAGAAAAAATGGCGTGCTCACTTAACTGAGCACGCCATTATAGTTATTTAATTGAAGCCTTGGATTGATTCACTGCGAATGAGGCGGCCTGAGTTCCGGCGACTTTGCCATAAACGGCACCGGACATTAAGCCTGATCCGCCTGGATAGTTTTTATAAAAGATTCCGCCGACCATCTCTCCTGCTGCAAAAAGCCCTGGAATTGGGGTCTGTTCTTTATTTAGTACTTCTCCATCGGTGTTAACATGTAGTCCGCCAAAGGCAAAGGTAATTCCGCATGTAACCGGGAAGGCATAGAAGGGTCCTTTCTCAGCCCGCAGTGCCCAGTTCGTTTTTTCAGGAGTGATGCCTGATGTTGATTTTCCATCTTTGACAGACGGATTATAATCACCATCTTGAACAGCATCATTATATTCTTGAATGGTTTTTAAAAACTGTTCTTTTTCAACAGGGAGCTGCTCCGCTAATTCCTGGAGCGTGTCTGCCTGATAAACAGTTGCTTCTTCCAGATTATATTCTTTGCGCAGAAGAGGTCTCACTTGGCTATCAAAGATCTGGTAAGCAACATGTCCAGGCTGTTTTAAAATTTCGCGTCCATATTTTGCATAGGTATAGTTCCTGAAGTCGGCGCCTTCATCCACAAAGCGGTACCCCTCTTTATTTAGCATGATTCCAAGCGGGTATGAATGCTTCTTGAAGATATCGCCTGGCTTTGTGAAATCACCGACCTTTGGAACATTATAGTCTGTACCAATGGAGTGGCATCCTGACCATTCACCAAATGTTTCGGCTCCAGCCTCAATCGCCATATTGATTCCGTCACCTGTATTGAATTCTGTGCCCCGGACAGCAGCTGCTTCCCACTCAGGTCCTAAATTCCTGGAGCGCATTTCTTTATTGGCTTCAAAGCTTCCGCAGGCAAGCACGACGCTGTTTGCCTCTACGATAAGTTCTTTCTCTTTTTGCTGAACGACTGCGCCGGTTATTCTGCTGTCTTCGGTTAATAACTTTGTTGCCTGGGCCTCATACCATATGTCAATCCCTGCTTCCTTAGCACGCTGGAAAAGTGCCTTCATTAAGCCAATTCCTTTTTCCTTAGTTTTAACAGGAAGGCCGCCCCAGAAGTGAATTTTGTCATCCTTTTTAAATGATTGATTATCATAATTCAGTTCAAATTCGACACCCTGCTCTTTCATCCAAACGATTGTTTCGTAAGACTTAGAAACAAGCTGATTTGCCAGCTCCGGATGGCTCTGGCCTTCAGTCACCCTCATTAAATCATTATAATAGTCAGAATCACTGTACTCCGGCATCACAATTTTACCGGCTTCTTCATCTGTCAATGAGGGCATGATTCTTCTGATATCGCTTAAATCGTTATAAGCAAAACGGATGGCCCCATCTGTAAAATAAGAATTGCCTCCGCGCTTATGTTCAGGACCTTTTTCAAGGATCAGGACGCTTGCCCCATTCTCCTTTGCCGAAATCGCCGCACATAGTGCCGCATTGCCGGCTCCTACCACTAATACATCATATTTAGCCATTTTAAGTACCTCCCGACGAATTTTTACTATTTATAACTTTATTGTAGGGGGAATGGTAAAATAAATGAAATATTGATATTTTATTGTTAACGATTAAAAATTTCTATTTCAATGGAGGAGGAAATGGACGAAAAAGATTGGCTCATCCTGCAGACAATCCATAAAGAACGGAATATTACGAAAGCTGCGGAACAGTTGTATATCTCGCAGCCTTCATTGACGTACAGGATTCAGCAGCTGGAAAAAGAATTTGCTGTAAAAATCCTATCACGAAGAAAGAGAGGAGTGGATTTTACATCTGAAGGGGAATATTTAGTGGAATATGCCAATAGGATGATTCATCAGCTAAGGGAAACGAAGGATTTTCTCAGCAGCATGGAGGGTGAGGTAAGAGGAGCATTAAGGCTTGGAGTCTCACAAACGTATGCCAGATATAAATTGCCTGAAATACTGGCTGCATTTCTAATTCAATATCCACAGGTAGACCTGAAGTTAAAAACCGGCTTCAGCTATGAAGTAATCCAAATGGTTCATAAAGAAGAAGCGAATATTGGCATCGTCCGTGATCCTTATGATTGGAAGGGGCCAAAAATTTTAATAGATGAAGAGAGAATCTTCCTTGCTTCAAACGATAAAATCGATTTAGAACAGCTTCCATATCTGCCGAGAATAGATTATAACACCGATCCATCCTTAAAAAATATTATCGATCTTTGGTGGAAGGAAAACTTTAACCATCCTCCTACTATTACAATGGAAGTAGATATTATCGATACATGCCGTGAAATGGTTCTGAATGGGCTGGGTTATGGAATCCTGCCGGAAATTTGCCTTAAAGGCTGCACAGATCTAAACACATGGGAATTGAACTTAAAGGGTGAAACGCTTTACCGGAAAACATGGCTTGTATTTAATGCAAGTTCACTGAATCTCTCCGTCTCAAATGCTTTTATTGAATTTATCCGCGGCAGTAAAGCATAAATTGGTTAAATGGCAGTCCGGTTCATTAAGTTGTCATAATAGCTTGTCCATAGCCATAAACATGAAATGAGTTCGAATTATTTATTTGCTATGGAGGCTTAAAACATGACAAAATTCAAACCTTTCATCGTACTAGCCGCACTGTTGTTTGCCGTCACGCTTATCGTTCCCGCCCTGCTTGTGATTCCCTTTACAGAAGGAAAAGTCAGCGGGAAACTTGGCGAGGAGCTTAAGACTGAGACGAAAAAAGAGACAGCGGCAGAAATTCCTCAAGGGCCAGCCATAGAGGTAGGGGTCTACCGCCTTGCACAGAAAAAGCTGGAGACGGTTCCGCTTGAAGAGTATATCGTCGGAGTAGTAGCATCGGAAATGCCGGCTGAGTTTGAAGAGGAGGCTTTGAAGGCTCAGGCATTGGCAGCCAGGACATTCATTGTGAAGCAGTTAATGAATAAAGATAGCGTTGAACTTCCTGAGGGGGCATTAGTTTACGATACAGTAACCCATCAGGTTTATAAAAGTGATGAGGAATTGAGACAGCAATGGAAACAAGATTATAAGTGGAAAATCGAAAAGGTAAGAGAAGCCGTTACCGAAACGCAAGGCCAGATTCTTACTTTCGACGGCTCACCGATTACAGCCTCCTTCTTTTCAACAAGCAATGGCTTTACGGAAAATTCCGAAGCTATCTGGCCAAATTCTGTTCCTTACTTAAAAAGTGTAGAAAGCAAATGGGACCTGCATTCTCCAAAGTTTAACGGCAGAGAGGTATTCACAGTCCAGGATTTTGAAAGGAAATTGGGTGTACAGCTTCCTAATGATAGCACGATTGGCACCGTAACTGAACGCACAGCCGGCCAGCGGGTCGCAAAAGTGGATATTAACGGAAAAGTCGTCAGCGGTAAAGACATCCGGGAGAAGCTTGGCCTGAAATCAACAGACTTTACCTGGGAACGCAAAGGAGACAATATCATCATCAATACCCAGGGCTACGGCCATGGAGTCGGCATGAGCCAATACGGCGCAAACGGCATGGCAGTTGAAGGAAAGAGCTACAAAGAAATCGTTGCCCATTATTATAAAGGGGTGGAAATTGCCGCTTCTGACCAGCTGCTGACGAAAGTCACGGCTAAGAAATAAGGAAAAGAGCTGATTCATTGAATCAGCTCTTTCAATTTGCTTTATTAAAAAAACCAAGAAAATTAGCAAGCTTTTTAAACTTCCCATAAAAAAGAGCCCGGCTGATCAAATACCAGCACACCAGCACACCGGTAATATCCTTGACAGCGTCAATCACAGTAGCAGACCGATAAGGTACAAACGATTGATGAATTTCATCGAGAATCCCGTAAAAGCAAGCCAATACGGCCAATAAAATATTTACTCCCGGGGTTAGCTTAAATACTGTTAAAGCAGCCAAAACCAGAAGAACATACAAAATACCAAACTCAATCAGATGCATAGATTCTTTTAAAAAACGGTCCACCGCCAGATCCGGCAGCTCCACCACTGCATCTGCCGGCATGCTGGACAGGACCCAAATAAGCGCCATATAAAGGAAAGGCAGCACCCGTATTATCCACTTAACCATCTATAAGTAACTCCTTATAAATTTTTTTCCCAAATCATGCATAATCCGAAAACCTTTGTCGAAAAATAAGCCCAAAAAATTTTTTTTGAGAAATGTATATAATCCTCTCAATCTGTTCAGACTGATTGCTGAGGTGATGATAAATGAGAGAGGAAGAAAAGAAACGATCTTCTCAAGATTCCAGCTTTAAACGCTTTATGAAGAAGCGGTGGGCATTCCCAGCTATCTACATTGCAAGTGCAGCAATCATTCTAACCGGTGTTCTTTGGTATCAAACAAGCGACAACGCTACAGACACTGACAGCTACGATTACGAAGCCACTGATATTACCGGCAAAAAGTACGACGAGCCAGCATTGGAAGTTAACCGCGCAATGGAAAACTTCGTAATGCCTGTCAAAGATCCAGACTCAGCTGTCATTCAAAAACAATTCTATGACTATGACGGCAAGGCTGAAGAACAGGAAGCTGCTCTAGTATTTTACAATAACACATACCATCCGAACACAGGTATTGATATCGCTACAAAGGATGGAGAAACTTTTGATGTCCTTGCTGCATTAAGCGGAAAAGTAACTAAGGTAGAAGAAGATTCACTTTTGGGCAATGTCATTGAAGTGGAGCATGACAAAGGAATTGTAACACAATATCAATCTGTTACAGAGATGAATGTTAAGGTTGGCGACCAGGTAGAACAAGGTGATGCCCTTGCGAAGGCAGGCGAAAGCTTGTTTAATGAAGAAGCAGGCGTACATGTACACTTTGAAATCCGTAAAGACGGAATGCCGGTCAATCCGCTTGATTACTTCAATAAGCCGCTTAGCTCTTTACAGGAGTTAGACACAACTGACAAAGCTAATGCTGAAGAAAACAGCGGTGCAACTGAAGGAAACGACGAAGCTGCTCCTTCTGAGGACAAGTCAGCTGAAGAGTCTGGCAAAACGGAAGACGAAGGTTCTGCTGAAGAACCTGCGGATGAAAATGCCGGAAATACGGAAGAAGACGAGTCTGCTGATACAGAAGAAGATCCAGCTGGAACTTCTGAAGACGAAGGTCAAACTGACGACCAAGTTGAGGAAGACACTGCAACTGAATCAACTGACGCATAATGATAGGGAGTCTGCCGAAATGGCGGGCTCTTTTTTTGACAGAATGTATGAATCCTGAAGTTTGATAACTGTCTAGTGCAAGGAGCCTGCCCCCTCGATTTGTAGGGGGTGGGCAAGGCGCTTCCGCTTTTCTTTTGACAGGTACCACCCGATTTTTGTCGAATCAACATTTTTTAGACAATTCTGCCATTGTCCTGTATAATATTTCGGAAAACGAAGAGTTATACAGGGGGAGAAATATGAAGAAGCTTCTATTAACCGGATTTGAACCTTTTCTTGATTTTCCAATCAATCCGACGGAAAAGATTGTACATGCATTGGATGGCAAAGCTGTTGGAGACTATGAAATTATGGGGCACCTTTTGCCGGTGGATTTTAATCTCGCCCCTAAGGAAATAGCAGAGGAAGTAATGGCGAAAAAACCGGATGCAGTGATTTCTCTTGGACTGGCAGCTGGCCGTACAGCCATCACACCTGAAAGAATCGCGATCAATTGCCAGGACGGGGAGCCGGATAATAGCGGAGTCGCCCCTGAAGACAAACTGATAGAGGAAAATGGTCCCGATGGCTATTTTTCAACGCTTCCAATCCGCCGGATGGTTAATAGGCTTAAAGAAGCGGGATATCCTTCTGCCATCTCGAACTCAGCGGGGACTTATTTATGCAATAACGTTATGTACTCTGTGCTTCATCTGCTAAAATCCGCAAACACTGAAGTACCGGCGGGTTTTGTGCATATTCCTGCTTCCCACGAGCTGGCAGCTGCCAGCAAAAAAGGCATGGCAAGCTGGTCTGATTCAGATTTGCTGGAGGCAATTACTCTTATCATCAAAGAATTGGATTAAAGAGCCGGACAGGCTCTTTTTTTTCGAAGTTTTTATTATCACTATAGTGTTTTCCTCTAATGCCCTAAAGCCTCCGCCATCCATACTTGCGGACAAAAACCCTTAAGTATCAATGGGAGCAGTTGGTTCTTTTAAAAAAATTTAATATATTTCCAGCATGTACTTGACCTGGAAATGATTTTTGTACATAATGAAGTATGAATTTTCTTAAAATTAAATGAAGTCAGAAAATAACTATTTTAAAACTTAAAGCAGAAAGCGGCAAAAAATGACAGCGCTTTCTAAAAAGGAGGGAACCAAATTGCTTACGTTAATGTCTATGATGATTATTACAGGTATCTGCCTTTTTCTAGCTTTAAGAAAGAAAAGACCAATCTTCCTGGCAGTTCCATTTCTATCAATCTTTGCTTACTTCCTCGTTCAAATCATTCTTGTTCCCGCACCTTTCATGGATACAGTCAAATTTATTTTCAGTTTAAGGTAATGGTTTTGTCCGGGTCCGGATAACGGATCCGGTGAAATAGCGGCGATTCAGCTGCAGATAACCGATAAAGGAGTGATTCCTGACAATAAAGTCTGTTAATCAGAATCAAGAGTGCGAATTTATCATTTTTACCGGGGGTGGAGTTTTGAAAAAAATTGATAAAAAAGTAGCAGACAGTTATTTCCGCGAAAAGACTCGGAACATGATCATTTATTTTGCTATTGGATTTCTTGCCTCTTTTGGCGTGGTCTTTTTTGCAGAACCATTAAGCGATATTTCGATTAACGGATTTCCATTCCATTACTTCATGGGCGCACAGGGCGCGGTCCTGACCTTTATCATTCTGCTGTTCGTTAATGCCAAAATGGGGGATGCCATTGACCGGAAATATGGAATTGATGAAAACAAAAATGAACAGATCAGCTCAGGGAAAGTTCTTGATCATTAATTAATGAAAAATGAGCGGCTGTTCAAGCCGCCGCTATAAATAGAGAAAAAAGGGGCGTCATATAAATTTTTTACGGAATAAAGGGGGATGTCTTTGGATACACAATTTTTGGTCTCATTATCCATTATTTTAGCTACATTTGCTTTATATATTGGAATAGCCATTTATAATAAGGCAAAAGAAACATCGGAGTTCTATGTTGCCGGCCGCGGGGTGCCGCCAGTCTTTAATGGAATGGCGATAGGCGCCGACTGGATGAGTGCCGCTTCCTTTATCGGGATGGCGGGAACGATCATGCTCCTGGGCTATGACGGTCTTGCCTATATTATGGGCTGGACGGGCGGATATCTGCTCTTAACCTTCCTTTTGGCACCACAGCTGAGGAAATACGGCCGCTACACGGTTCCTGAATTCATCGGTGACCGGTTTGACAGCCACACAGCCCGTGTGATTGCAGCCCTTTGTACGATCATTATCAGCTTCACTTATTCGATTGGCCAGCTTTCCGGTTCAGGAGTGGTTATTGGCCGCCTGTTTGAAATTGATGCGAAGCTTGGAACCATGATCGGTGTCGTTCTTATTGCCTTTTATGCTGCATTCGGCGGCATGAAGGGGATTACTTGGACGCAGGTTGCTCAGTATGTCATTTTGATTATCGCATATATCATTCCAGTCGTTTTCATGTCCCTTCAAATTACAGGAAACCCGGCCCCATGGCTTTCTTATGGGGAGCTTGTCGGTAAAATGGGTGAACTCGACCGGGAGCTTGGAATCTCTGAATATTTTGCACCATTTACAAATGGAACAAAGTGGCAGTTCCTGGCTCTTATGTTTACACTGATGGCTGGTACAGCCGGTCTTCCGCACGTAATTGTCCGTTTCTATACGGTATCAACGATGAAGGCCGCCCGCTGGTCTGGGGCATGGGCATTGCTGTTCATCGGCTTGCTTTATCTATCTGCACCTGCATACTCTGCATTCTCCCGTTTCATTTTAATGACACAGGTTGCCGGCAGCAAAATTACAGAACTGCCTGCCTGGACGAAGACATGGGTTGATACAGGCAAGCTGCAAGTAGCTGATGGCAATGGCGATGGGGTACTGCAATGGAATGAACTCATTATCTCGAACGATATAGTCGTTATGGCGACACCTGAAATTGCCAATCTTGGCATGTTTGTCATCGGTCTTGTGGCGGCTGGGGCAATGGCTGCTGCATTATCAACAGCCGGCGGTTTGATGATTGCGATATCTTCTGCCTTTGCCCATGATATTTTTTACCGGGTGCTAAAACCGAATTCAACTGAAAAGACACGTCTTTCTGTTGCTCGCTGGTCCATTGTAATCGCCACTCTTTTAGCAGGTGTAATCGCACTTAACCCTCCAGGAGCGATTACGCAAATTGTTGCCTGGGCATTCGCACTCGCGACCGGAACATTCTTCCCTGCGCTTGTTCTGGGGGTCTGGTGGAAGCGTTCAAACTCACAGGGGGTTATTGCCGGCTTGCTGGTCGGATTAGGTGTAACTTTGGCTTACATCTTTGCAGCTAAATATGGCGGCTTCACCATCCTGGGTATCATTGATACAGGTGCTGGTGTGTTTGGTGCCGCTGCAGCATTTGCAGCTAATATCATTGTTTCTCTCATGACAGCTGCCCCTTCGCAAAAAATTCAGGAGGAGGTTATGGATCTTCGCTATCCGGAGCAAATGGTCTACAAAGATGGTGAAGTATGGATGAACGATGATGGATCAAAATCTGTATAACCTATACCATTTGGAGGCTGTGCGGTTTCACCCCTTTTTTCAAGGGGTGGAATTTGACACAGCCCTTTCACTTCTATCTTTGTGTGAAGTCCGCCGCTATGGGAAAAGTGAAATTATCCTGAAAAAAGATAAACCGCGTGAAGGCCTTCTGCTCCTTTTAGAAGGTCTTTCAGAGGTATTGGTAAAAAATGAACATAATGGACGGGAAGAAGTACTTGAAGTAGTCCAGGCAGGGGAAATGATTGGTTTTTCCAGCCTCGCCGATTTCCTGGGAGTTTCCAAAAAGATCGATACAGAGTCAATGGTCGAAGTCAAAGCCTCCAGCGAGGTAAGGGCGATGTTCATTCCGTTTGAAGTGGTGAGAAAAAGATGGGATGACCCTGCTGTTCATGATTACTTGCTGACACAGGTAGTCATCAGATTGAAAGATGTTTACGCTTCTCTTGCAGAACAGGTAAAACTCGCGACAGATCATGGAGAAAATGACCCATTCATAATCCGGGTTCAGGATGTCATGAGTACTGAGGCGGCTGCAGTCAGTCCGGACGCATCCATTCAGGAGGCCGCTAAATTAATGCATAATAGGAAAATAAGTTCGATCCTCGTTGCAGAGAATGATTGCTTGTTAGGGATTATTACGGAAAGAGACATAGTGGAACGGGTAGCTGCTGCAGGTGCTGATTTATCTGCTCAGGCAAGAACCATTATGACAGAAAATCCAGTCACGATATCAAGGTTTGCGTATTATTATGAGGCCCTTTCACTGATTCTGTTTAAGGGTGTCAAACACCTGCCTGTCAAGGAAGATTCTAAGGTGGTAGGGATTGTGACGCTATCAGATTTGCTGAGAAAGAAAAACGAGAATGTGATGAAGACTGTTCGACAAATTGAAAAAGCCGACCGGGACAATCTTCCGCAAATCAAAACGGGCATCTATGACATTATTGATTCTTTAATAAGTGATCGTGTTCCCATATTAAAAATGCTTGAAATTATTACAAAGCTATACGATCGTCTGGCAGCAAGGATTATAGCTCTATCTATTTCTGAACTGAGAGAAAAAGGTTTACAGCAGCCCTGCGAATTTGTTTTCTATCAAATGGGCTCAAGCGGCCGTGGAGAACAGTTCATGCTCACAGACCAGGATCATTTCCTCGTTTATGAGAGTCATTCAGAAGAAGCCACGGCATTTTTTGAAGAGCTGGGAAAAAGAATCACCTCTAATATGGAAGCAGCTGGCTATGCACGCTGCAAAGGGCTCATGATGTGCAGTGAACAGAAATGGCGCGGCTCATTGACAGTATGGGAAGAGAGGCTGCGAACATGGATGCTCCATTCAACAAATGACCATTTATTATTAGCGCAAAACTTCTTCTCCTATCGGCTAATTGCGGGGAGTGAAGGGCTGCATGCGGAATTTGAAGCGCTGGCCGCTGAACAGGTTAAGCGGTCCAGAATTTTTTTATACCGGCTGGCACAGCTGGAAAAGGAACATGGCATACCCGCCCTGGATCAGCCGATCCGATCCCTATTCAAGCTGCATCGAAAGAACATCGATATGAAAAAAGATATTCTATTTCCCTATCATCATAGTCTGCAGATCCTGTCACTTATACATGGAAAACTATCAGGCACACCAATGGAAAAAATAGATTTCCTGCAGGAGAAGCAGGTGTTCTCAAAGGAGTTTGCATCCGATTTAAAGGAAGCGGTAAGTACTATTATGACATTGTATGTCACCCAGCGATGGCAGCAGGAGAAAGCAGGTGCCTCTTTCTCTTCCGTTATATCATTTACAAGAATGTCTACCCGCGAAAAAGAAGAATTGATTCTAAGCTTAAAGACATTAAGGGAGCTGCAGAGCCAGGCAATCGCAAGATTCTCTCTATAGATCTGAAGGAGGCTGGTATGTTTTTTCTCAGAAAGAATGTGACGTGTTCCTTAACGTATGAGAATATTCCGTTATCCACGCCGCTTGAAGATCTGAGTTTTATTGTATTTGATACTGAAACAACAGGATTTCAAGTATCTGCAACAGACCGGATCATTGAGATTGGTGCCGTCCCTGTAAAAGGATTTCAAGTGCAGGAAAAGGACCTTTTTCAGACATATGTTAACCCAAAACGACAAATTTCTCGGGAAATAAGAGAATTAACCTCTATTTCCGATGAGCTGGTTAAAGATGCCCCGCAGGCATTGGAAGCCATTCTAAGCTTTTTTGATTATGTTGAATCAAGGGAAGCGGTATGCCTGGTTGGCCATTATGTAGGCTTTGATGCACTTGCTATCAAAAGTGAATTTAAACGCGAAAAGCTTGCTTTGAAAAATTTCCTTACTATTGACACGCTGGATTTGATTGGCTTTATCGCCCCGTCCTATGATATGCGCGACCTTGAGAGATATGCCATGGCATTCGGCACCCGCATATATGACCGCCATAGTGCAGTAGGGGATGCTTTAACTACCGCATACCTATATGTTGAATTGCTCTTTCAGTTTCAGCAGAGGGGCCATAAAACCTGGGGGGAATTGATTAAAGCAACCGACAGTCAAATGAGATCCCTATTTTAATGACAGTGGTTGGAATGTTGGTGAGTGGATGATTGATGCGGTTAAACCAGTGGAAAGCCGGCAGAATGCGGCTTTCCATGCCTTTACTGTATATCGATCAGTGAACCGTCCTTATAAACCACCAGGACTTCTTTTCCTGACATTTTTTGATAGGTTTGTGCTGTTCCATAAGGTACCTTCAGTGTGAAATAATCATCCCCATTTTTAAATTCCACCGTAAAATTGTCTGCCGCACCAGTGATGACTGCTTTTATTTTGGAAATATCCCCTTTAATGGTCAATTTCTGATTAATGAGTACCATATCACTTTTTAACTTGTTTAATCTTTTCAGTTCATTGACATTCATGCGGAAGCGCTTTGCGATTCCCCATAGTGTATCGCCCGGCACCACGGTATAAACAGCTGTCTCATTATTGAACGGTTCTTCTGTATGACGCTCAGTCCGAACCTCCAGTGATTGCCCTGGATGAATTGTGTCAGACTTCAGATGGTTAACCGCTTTCAATTCTTTAACAGTCATATCATGTTCCCTGGAGATTTTATATAATGTATCTCCATGCTTCACTTTGTAGGTGCCTGTCAATGCCTGAGCTTCTTTTGATGAAACGCTGAAACCGGCTGATGCGATTACTGCAGCGAACACAGTGCTGGCTGCCGCCATTCCTCTTGCTTTTATCTTCTTTCTTTTATCGTTTAGAATTCTTTCCTTGCGTGTTTGCATACTATGTTCATCCTATCCTTTGGAATATAATGGTTTTATAACCAATTAAATGAATTGTTTTCCGAGAAAAATAGTACGGTAAAAATATCCGGTTCACAATAGGGAGGAGTTCCTGGCTCTTTACCCTTGTTTCCGATGATGTACATAGTTCAATCCACTCTGCAATTCCTAGATTTATGCATTTATCTGATTCTAAAGAAATTGTTTATGTCTATAGAAATGAATGATCCGGCAATGAAGGGTTTTGATGGATATGCGGTAAAAGTACTGGATTTTATTAATGAATCAATTAAAATTAGGAAAGTCTTCACTGGTCTTTAGGCCGCTTATTTTTCAAATACCCCAAAGGATTTTTTGAAAACATTTCTGATTTTTGGCCTCCAGATGTCCTATTTTCAAAAAATTTACACAAAACCTTGTCCCTATTGAGTTTTTCGTGCATATTACCTCAACCAAGCTAATAAACTGTTACAAACCTTACAAAGAGAATGTATGAGGTGAGGGATCGTTTTACTAAAACTAATGAATATGTTGAGGACATGTTTAATTATCGCAAGCTGAAAGCAAGCCTTTCAGGCGCATGCACGATTAAACTCATTTTAATCATGAATCCATGCGGAATACAGTTAAAAACCAGACAGAAAGCGAGTCTCATTTCACACTTCTCACATCCAAATCGGGGAGGGCGAGTGGTGTGCACGATTACATCAAAGAGAGAACTATCAAGATTGGAAAGTATATCGTGGAGACGAAAAAAACGGTTCGCGTAATCGCGAAGGAGTTTGGCGTATCCAAAAGTACAGTCCATAAAGACTTGACGGAAAGACTACCTGAAATCAATCCTGAACTGGCAAACGAAGTAAAGGAAATCCTGGATTATCATAAATCGATCCGCCATCTGCGCGGCGGCGAAGCCACAAAAATGAAATACAAAAAAGAGGAAATGGAAGAAGAGCCAGTTAAATGAAAAGATTCAAAAGGCGCTGATAAAGGCGTCAAAGGCTAAAGACTGCCGTTTTTAGCAGTATCATGGCAATTTTTGTTTTGCTGTACATGATGGACCTTCATGCGGCTCCGGGGGCTAAAAGATCATAAGCTGTTTCCATGGCCTGAACAAGGCTTTGCTATATGGATTTAAGCCCCTTCCTAAGTCGCCTGCATCTATTTCCCCATTTCGACAAAAACCCTCAAAAAGTCTCACAAAATCTGTCAAAATGTTACTGCTTTCACAAGGAATGTGTTAAAATATAAAATTAGGATAGAACTTGGTTCGTAAAGACTAGGACTCCTAATGAGAACGCCGGGCAAAATCATTTCTTTTTAAAAAGAACTGATTTTTTTGCGTGGCTTAAACTGCAGTTGCGAATAATGACTTGAACATCTAACTAAAAATTTATAAGCGAAGTTCGCTTTAAGAATGCCTAAATAGAGAGAGCCTTCAAAGGTGCGGACAGAAGCTGGCCATTTTGCAAGGAGGAAAAAGAGAAATGTTTGCTAGGGATATTGGGATTGATTTAGGAACTGCCAACGTGCTAATCCACGTTAAAGGACGCGGAATTGTGCTGAATGAACCATCTGTAGTGGCAATTGATAAAAATACAAACAAAGTACTGGCCGTCGGGGAAGAGGCGCGCCGCATGGTCGGACGCACACCAGGGAACATTGTGGCAATCCGCCCGCTAAAAGACGGTGTTATTGCCGACTTTGATGTGACAGAAGCGATGCTGAAGCACTTTATCAATAAACTGAATGTTAAAGGCTTCTTATCAAAGCCGCGCATTTTAATCTGCTGCCCGACAAATGTTACAGGTGTTGAGCAGAAGGCGATTAGGGAAGCTGCTGAAAAAAGCGGCGGCAAAAAGATATATCTTGAAGAAGAACCAAAAGTTGCGGCAATCGGAGCAGGCATGGATATCTTCCAGCCGAGCGGAAACATGGTTGTCGATATCGGCGGCGGTACAACAGATGTAGCGGTTTTATCAATGGGAGACATTGTTACGTCTTCTTCTATTAAGATGGCCGGAGATAAATTTGACAACGAAATTCTTCAATATATCAAAAAAGAATACAAGCTTCTAATCGGCGAAAGAACTGCCGAAAATATTAAAGTAACAATCGGGACCGTATTTCCTGGCGGCAAAAGCGAGGAAATGGAAATCCGGGGCCGTGACATGGTTTCAGGTCTGCCGAGAACGATTACCGTACGCTCTGAAGAAGTTCAGGGTGCTCTGGCAGAATCTGTTGATGTCATCGTACAGGCTGCCAAAAGCGTGCTTGAACGCACACCGCCTGAACTGTCTGCAGACATCATCGACCGCGGGGTTATTTTAACAGGCGGCGGGGCCCTTCTTCACGGAATTGACCAGCTTCTGGCTGAAGAGCTGAAAGTCCCTGTTTTAATTGCAGAAAACCCGATGGATTGCGTAGCCGTTGGAACAGGTATCATGCTTGATAATATTGATAAGCTTCCAAAGAAGAAGCTTGTATAATTGTGGACCCGTCTTTTTGGCGGGTTTTTCTTTTGGGAACAGCTCAAGTGCTGTTTTTGCGCAAAGTGACCAATAAATTTAGAAATTCACCGATAAAATTCTAAATTGGCCGATAAATAAAAAATGTGACCGGTAAAAATGAAATCTGACCGATATCAATAAGTGAATATATCTTTAGTAAACTTTCTCCTATTCCAGCCGATTAAAAAAAGGTACAGCTTTTTTCAAAATCTGACTCAATTCTTCAAAATTTTTAATGTTTATTGTCGGAAAGTTTCTTATAATAGAGGTAAATAGATGTTCGGAATTGCAATTTAGAGGTGATTAAAGATGTTTAGAGGTTTCTACACGGCTGCTTCCGGGATGCTTGCGCAGCAGCGGAGGACAGAAGTGCTGACGAATAATATGGCGAATGCCAATACACCAGGTTTTAAAGCAGATCAGACAAGCTTAAGGGCTTTTCCTGAGATGCTTTTGCAGCGAATTGGCCAGAAGACAGTTCCGACCGAGAAAGGCCTTAATCTTCCTTTTAATCCGGAAGTGGGCAGCCTGAATTCAGGGGTCTATATGCAGGAGACACTGCCATCCTTCATGCAGGGAGATATGAAGGAAACAGGCCTGAATACGGACCTGGCCTTGCTTGATCTTAATCTTCCAGTTAATCCGGATACTGGCTTAAGTGGGTCTGTCTTTTATACAGCAGCAGGTATTGATGGCGAGCAGCGCTATACAAGGAATGGAAATTTTACCCTTGATGGAGAAGGTTATTTAACGACAGCGAGCGGATTATATATTCTGGATGATGCGGGTGAACGGATTCAGCTCTCCAGTGACCGCTTTAAAGTGAGTGAAGATGGTGTGATAACAGGTGAAGCGGGTGAAACAGCGAGACTGGGCATTATGTATGCACAAAACCCTGAAAGCCTGCGTAAAGAGGGTGACGGACTGTTTGCAGTGACAGAAGAAAGCGTCCTTGAGAATGCCTATAATGCACAGAATGTCCAATTCAAGCTGCAGCAGGGCTATTTGGAGCGTTCCAATGTAGATGCTTCCCGGACGATGACAGATATGATGACCGCCTATCGCTCTTTTGAAGCAAACCAAAAGGTCCTGCAGGCTTATGACCGCAGTATGGAGAAAGCCGCAAATGAAATCGGGCGGATCGGGTAATGTCCTGCGGCAGACCCGCTAAGGGGGAAGAACAATGAATAGAACCATGATCACAGCAACGAATACTCTGGCACAGCTGCAGAAGCAGATGGATATTGTCAGTCATAATGTGGCCAACATTGATACAGCGGGCTATAAAAGAAGAGAAGCCAATTTTACCGATTTGCTTTTTCAGCAGTTCAATAATCAGCGGAATCCGAATGCGGAGACCGCAAGACTAACACCTGCAGGCATCAGGCAAGGTGTAGGGGCAAAGCTCGCGCAATCCCAAATTGTCATGAAGCAGGGTGCCTTAAAGGCAACCGAACGGCCGCTTGATCTAGCCTTCACAAAAGAAGGGCAGTATTTCCGTGTGCTCGAGCAGACCGAAGAGGGAGCAGCTGTGCGTTTTACCAGAACAGGCGCCTTTTATTTAACACCGGTTTCAGATAATGAGACCATGCTTGTAACAGGTGACGGACTTCCTGTTCTTGATGAAAATAATAATTCGATTATAATAAATGGACAAGCTAAAAATTTTAAAGTGACCGAAACAGGGAGCTTTTTGGCAGAAGCAGCCAATGGTTCCATCCAGGAATTCAATCTTGGAGTGGTTCTGATTAACAAGCCTCAATTCCTGGAGCAAAAAGGGGATAATCTTCTTGGCCTTCCTGATGGAGTTGACGGCGAGGGGATCTATACAGAGCTGAATGGTGCGCTCCGCGGCCAGATAGGAATGGCCCAGGGTTCCCTTGAACAATCCAATGTGGATATGTCTAAGGAAATGACAGATTTGATCAACCTGCAGCGGGCATATCAGTTTCAGTCAAGATCTGTCTCCATGGCTGATCAAATGATGGGGCTGATCAACGGAATACGTTAGGTAAAAGGGGAAATAAAATGTCAGTAAACAACAGTAATCAAGAAGCAGTCAAGACGCGTGAACAACTGAAAAAAGAACACAGCAAAGAAGAATCACCGCGTAAAGGGCGGGTTCGCATTCGCCTCATTCCGATCTGGCTTCGGATTATTATTGTCGTGCTTTTAATTTTCCTGAGCGTTACGGCCGGAGCCGCGGTCGGGTATGGAGTCATCGGCGGCGGGGAAGTAAAGGATATTTTTACAAAGTCCACATGGATGCATATTGTGGAGTTAGTTGAAAAAGAATAGAAAATGAAGAGGAGGGCGATGATGCCCTTCTTTTTTGTTTCCACTTTGCGTTCGCCCATTTTTTTAGTAAAATAAATATAAGCTATTATTAGTATCTGGTACTAAATACTGCAGGGGAGCGATACATATGAAATTGAATGTTGAAGAAATTAAAGAAATAATCCCTCACCGATACCCATTTCTGTTTGTGGATTCCATTGAAGAGCTTGAGCCTGGAAAAAGAGCTGTCGGCAAAAAGAATGTAAGTGCCAACGAGGAAGTGTTCAATGGGCATTTCCCGAATTACAATGTATTTCCAGGATGCCTGACACTTGAAGCCTGTGCACAGACAGGTGCTGTTGCCCTGCTGTCACTGGATGAATATAAAGGAAAGCTTGCCTTTTTTGCCGGTGTGGAGAAATGCCGCTGGAAACGCCAGGTGCGGCCGGGCGATACACTCATCATGGAAGTCGAACTGCTCTCCGTCCGCAGGGGAATCGGAAAAGGAAAAGCCGTTGCGACTGTAGAGGGCGAAGTGGCGATGGAAGCTGAAATTATGTTTGTAATTGAAAGGTAATGATAAAAGAAATCCCGTACGAAGCGTACGGGATTTTTTCTGTAAAAAAATATGCAAGTTGTTTCGGTTTTTGGGAAATATAAAGGAAGACCAATGCAGCAGGTCAACAATAAAACCCTATGAAAGGAGCTTTTACGATGAATAAAAAGCTTTTAACACTTATCGGAGGATCTGTTCTTTCTGCCATGCTTCTAGCAGGCTGTGCCACAGATAACCAGGATCCTCCGCCGGAAGATGATACAATTACAGAGGATAATGGAAACGTAGATGAAGGCGGTATGAACGGCGGCAACGGTGGCAACGGCGATATGACTAATGATCTGAATGAAAATACGGATGACAACGATATCAACACAGATGATGACGGCGACATGATGGAAGATAACAACGAGCCGGGCGAAGATGCAATCGAAGATAACAAAGATATGCAGGATAAAGATAATAAAGATAAGTAAAAAGGCAAGGACAGGGGTGAACCTGTCCTTTTCTAAAGAAAAACTCCCGTCATGATTGAGCGGGAGTTTCTTTATTTTCCTTTTTGGCAGCAGCCAGGCGCGGCTTGCTTTGCATCTTACCCTTGAATTCATCAAGCAGGCTGTCTCCAATAAAGCCCTTTTCCAGGAGGTCCTGAAGCAGCAGTTCGGCATAATCATTTTTTGTTCTTTTGAGTGATCCTTCAAAAAGGATGCTGATATGGTTTTCCAGTTCACTGATAGAGGTAATTTTAGTTTGGAATGCGGCTGGATCGTTTTCTTTTTTCGTAATTACAACTTGGATGGTCAGCTCGTCCTTGTCATCAGCGCGCTTTTTGAAGTACTCAAGATAGGATTTATCAATAAATGCCTCCAGGAGCCAGGTGCTCTTCTCGTCTTCTTTATTGATAATCAACCCATCATCCAGTTGAATATCAATCAGGCCATTTTCTTCCACTAATTGCAGAGAAACAAGTTTAAATGTTTTCATGGCTTACCTCCATCTCTAAAATAAGTTGTTTTATAAAAAATTATAACACAGGCCAAACTGAAAGCGAATTTGAGGGTTTGTCGAATTTTCTTATTTTGTATGTTGAAAATTAGATTTTAGGTGCTGTTTTTTCCGGAAAAGAGGCTGAAAAATGAATTTTTATGGTGTTTTTGCCGAAAAAGCACTGCAAAAAACTCTTTTTGTCTTTTTTACACAGTGAATGAGTTCCGGATATGATAAAGCTATCAAAGAGAGGAGATGAAAACCTATGATTAATCAAGTGACCCTGGTTGGAAGACTGACAAGGGATCCCGAGCTGAAACGGACACAGGAAGGCATTCCGGTGACAAATGTGACGCTGGCAGTAAACCGCCAATACCGCAATCAGAAGGGTGAAATCGATGCGGATTTTGTACAATGCACCTTATGGAAGAAAACGGCGGAAAATACATCCCAGTATTGCCGGAAGGGCACCTTGATTGGGATAACCGGGAGAATTCAGACGAGGCATTATGATAATCAGGAAAAGAAACGCATTTATGTAACAGAGGTGGTAGCGGAATCGGTCCGCTTTCTTGACCGGAAGAAGACAGAAGAATTCCCGGTGACCGTGACCAAGGAGGAACTGCCATTTTGAAAGAAGTGTCTGAAAGAGAAAAGGCATTGGAATATATGCTCGAAAGCCTCATAAAGATGCTCGGTAAATCGAACCAAAGAGTCGATGACTTGAATATACGGGTTCTCCAGCTTGAATCCTTCATTCGTGAAACCGCTATGCAAAACGGTCCCCGGGAGAAATCCGGAAGATTAACCTTCATGAACTGACGGCTTCCCCAACCAGCTGTCCACATATTTTCCTTCCCTATAGAGAATCAATCCTATCCCCAGCACTTCCCCTAAATTTGAAACCCGGTACTCCTGTGCCGGGTTATTTCTAACTCTGTTTGTGATGTGTATTTTAATATAAAATGTCACAGATTTAAAAATAAAATGTCACAATATTTTACTATAGGTGACACCTTAAAAATGTTATCTTATCAAGGTTTTCCTAAAATGATCCTGTCATACCTTGCTGTGGTTAGACCAGTAGTTTTTATTGTTTGTAAACGAAATTAATTTTAAATAATAATGTCATTTATTT
The DNA here is from genome assembly GCF_000294775.2 of Cytobacillus oceanisediminis 2691. Lineage (GTDB taxonomy): Bacteria > Bacillota > Bacilli > Bacillales > Cytobacillaceae > Cytobacillus > Cytobacillus pseudoceanisediminis. Next base: position 5,138,050 of record NZ_CP015506.1, on the reverse strand, counting down.
TAAGTTTAGATAAACTGAGGAACCATGCTAAAACTGTTATAGTGGTAAATTTCCTTTCAGAGGCTTGGTGGTGTTGTTTAATTAAAACAAATTTAGTAACTCAAAAACAAAGTTGGTAACCGAATCTTCGTTCTTAAATGAATCGGGGACTGGCAAAGACAAGTGTGGTAATTTAAAAAAATCGGGTGGCGTACAGTACGTATGCTGCTCAATTTTTTGACTTACGATGTCAAAAACTCAATTTTCCCTTACTCTTTAAAACGGAACGTTTGTTTGTTATATAATATCTTCAAAGGAGGAGATAATAATGGAACAACTTGTTGATCAATGTCTTTGGAGAAATAAAAGGAGCAGATTAATGAATATCGGTACTGGGGAAATCATCATTCTCAAAATAGAATGGTGAAGAGAATTGGAGCAATCATTGAGAGTAAGGAAATAGTACATATGGGTGCGTTGATCCAGGAGGATTAAGCCCCTTTTTTGTTGAATTCTTTATTAAATAAACGGGGCAGGTTTGTTGAAGAAGGATTCCCTGTATGATGGGCGAATATTAAATATTAGTTTATTATAAAAAAACTATTTAACGGAGATATTTATGAGTTATAAAATTGTTTTTTTTGATGTTGATGGAACTATTACAAATCACAAAGATGGAAGCATTCCTATATCTGCAATTGAAGCAATAAAGACTTTGAAAAGCAAAGGGCTAAAGGTTGTGGCTGCAACAGGAAGGCCGCTTTCAATGTGTCGGGATCTGCAAGAATTTGGTATAGAAACATTTATAACTGCAAATGGTGGATACGTGAAGCACATTAAGGAAGTTATACATAAAGTACCAATGAATAAAAGTATTATTCAAGAAGTCATAGAATTTGCCAAAATAGAGAATAACGGTTTGTCGTTCTATACAGAAGAATTCAGTATGAATGGCGTAACGGAGGAGGAAATTTTAAAAGCTTTAAAGGAAACACTGTCTCTAAATGAGTATCCTGAAACTCATCCCCTAATTCACAATGAAGATATATTCTTATTGTGTTTGTTTGCAAATGATGAAACAGTTGAAAAGTATAAGCTAAAGTTCCCGCATCTAACATTTAAAAGATGGCATCCTTATGTGTTAAATGTTTTGCAGGAGGATGTTTCAAAGTCTTTAGCTACTATGAAAACTTTAGATTTCTTTGGAATCGATAAATCGGAAGCTATCGCTTTTGGTGACGGTGAAAATGATATTGATATGTTGGAATTAGTAGGGTTAGGTATAGCAATGGGGAATGGTAACGAGAAATTGAAAAAGGTCGCCGATTTTGTCACTAAGAAATCAAGTGAAGATGGAATTGAATATGCATTAAAAAAGTATGGAATTATTTAATTATTTATCCTTGGTGCGGACAGCGATCATTCAATCGAGAATATCGCTATTTTTCTTATTAAACAAAAGGAGCAGTATTGTTTAAGTTCGATAAGAATATTCTTTATATGGGGAGGATATTTTGAAAACTAGAAAAGGTCGCCTTATTTGGTTGTGTATATATTTTTTGATGTTTCTAACATTAACTCTACTTTATTTTTCTAATCAATTTTTTTCATCTGAACAAGATGCAGAAATGATTCCATTAATAGTATATGTATTTTTATCCTTAATTATCGCTTTATTAGCGGAGTGGTTCGGTGCTTTTAATAAGGAAAGCCCTCGATATATAAAATACATTTTTCAAGGAATAGCAGCACTTTGGTTTTTATTTTTATGGATATTTTTTAAAGATATGCTATTTTTGATGTTTTTTAGCTAATAGGGCATTAGCTCAATAAAGATACTCAATAATATAGAGCGTTGCCGTACAACACAATGCCAGAATAGGGCCAGCTTACGAGAGAATGTCTTGGAGAGAAAGGAATTATACGCTTGATTATTTTTGTGGAAATTTTACGAGCCATAGCTAGTGTTTTGCTTATTATAAGTGCTGGTTTCTATCTAAGACATTTAGAAAAGAGTAAAAGGCAAAGGAAACTTGTCTCACTTGAGTTAATTATGTATTTCACGATACAGTTTGCATTTATTCTCTTTGCTATCAGTTTTATAATTGCAGTATTTTCTTAGATAAAAATTGTTTATCAATCGGGCGCATTACTTTAAGATCAAGCTGCCATCTCAGGTGGCTTTTATTATTGTACAAACGGGGCAGGTTTGTTGAAGAAGAGTTTTAATACTGTTAAATTTTAACTAAGGATAGTTGGCAAAACGAGAGGAATGAACCAATGGATAAGGAAATGTTTATACATATAAGTAAATGTAAACTATATGCTAAATTGGTGGGAGAAAATAAAGGAAAGCCAACAGTCATAATGGATGCTGGATACGGAGACTTTTCTAAGGCCTGGAATTCAGTATTAAAAGAGATTTCAATGCTCTCTAGTGTACTAATATATGATAGAGCTGGACTTGGGAGAAGTGAACCAAGTTCTAATCCCAGAACTAGCCGTGAAATGGTAAAAGAATTAAAGGAACTGCTTAGTGAAGCCAAGATTAAACCTCCCTACATATTAGCAGGTCATTCATTTGGTGGAGTAAATATGCGGATGTTTGCTACAGAATATCCAAATGAAGTTTGTGGACTAGTCTTAATTGACTCTACTCCCGAAGATTACAAAGAACGATTTCTCCCTACTATGTCACAAGATTTTCAGCAAGCATATAACAAGCAATTCGTTTACGAAGGAAATTATGACGAATTTATGGAAAGTCTAAAGCAGTTAAAAGACACTAAACAAAAATTAAATGTACCATTAATTGTTCTTTCAGCGGGTAAGAAAGCTCATTATTCTATGGGATCACAAAAGTTATGGAATGAAATGCAGAGAGAAATACTTGACATATCCTCTGATGGAGAATTGGTAATTGCTGAAAACAGTGCTCACTATATCCAAAATGATGAACCGGAAGTGGTAGTCTCTGCGATAAAAAAGTTAGTTGAGAATACTTAGTTCAGCTGCTAATCAGGCAGCTTTTTTCTTTTCAAACAAAAGGGGCAGCATTCCTGTAATAAAGGAAAATGGAGTTTGAACAAAAAAATAACCTCTTGGTAGAATGAGAGAGTCCTGAAGCCGGGCAGCAGAAAGGACAAAACTCATATACCAGGAGGCTTTAAAATGAATTATAACCAAAATAAGAAGATTGCTCAAATTACTCCTTGCACCCTGATTATAGGGGTGGATATTGCGAAATTCAAGCATGTGGCACGTGCCCAGGATTTCAGGGGAATAGAATTTGGATCCCCTTGTTATTTCGAAAATACAAAAGAAGGTTTTGAGCATTTTCTATATTGGATTTCGGAAACGAAGAAAACACATAGTATGGAGAAAGTGATTGTCGGTATGGAGCCAACAGGTCATTATTGGTTTAACCTGGCTCACATTTTAAAAGAAAACGAGATTAAGTTTGTAGCTGTAAATCCCTTGCACGTCAAGAAAAGCAAGGAGCTTGATGATAATTCTCCAACTAAGAATGATGTAAAAGATGCCAAGGTCATTGCCCAACTGGTCAAGGACGGAAGATACGCCGAACCTACTATACCGCAAGGTGTTTATGCCGAACTCCGTGTGGCAAAGAAAATTCGCGATCTTTTAACCGAGGACCTACAAACGGTCCAGGGACAGGTGCACAACTGGATTGACCGGTATTTTCCGGAATTCTTGAAGGTCTTTAAGAAGTGGGAAGGCAAGGCTGCATTACAATTCTTACGTCTTTATGCATTACCACATGAAATAGCCAATTTCACGGAAGATGAATTACTTATCCATTTAAGAAAAACCGTAAAAAGAAGTGTAGGTGCCAATAAGATTCGGGAGTTAAAGCGAGCAGCGAGTCAGTCCATCGGACTTCGCCAAGGCTCTGAGATGGCAAAAATGGAGCTGAAAACTCTTCTGGCTAAATATGATTTGATTCAAATGGAACTCGAAGAATCGGATGCAAAAATAGATTCCCTGCTTGATGAAATCCCAGGTGTAGCTCAAATGTTAGCGGTCAAGGGTGTTGGAAGAGATACTGTCGCTGGTTTCTTTGCGGAAGTGGGTGACCTAAGTGACTACACTCACCCCCGTCAAATCATTAAGCTGGCCGGCTTGAGCCTAAAGGAAAATACGTCTGGAAAGCATAAGGGGAAAACCACCATCTCTAAGAGAGGCCGGAAGAAGCTAAGGGCTCTGTTGTTTAGGGTTTGCATGATTCTCGTTGCCAAAAATTCAGCTTTTAAGGCCCTTCATACTTACTATACGCAACGGACGGAAAATCCTTTAAAGAAGATGCAGTCCCTTATCGCTTTGTGTAATAAATTGATCCGTATTTTCTTTAGTATAAATAAAAAGCAATTCGAATTTAGTGAAGAAAAGATGTTAAAAGACATCCCTCACTTGTCAGGATTAAAGAAGGCAGAACTGGCCGCTTAAAACTGGATTCATTTAGATTAGTAATAGTTTTTGGTTTATAGTTTTGGAGACATTTGAAGCACGGATTAGTCGGCAAAGCAACTTAATTACGGGCATGGACCCTGTGGGGCAGCATGGCCGACATCCACCTCATGGAAAGGTTGGACGAAGGAATTTGAGAGCGAAGACTCTGTGAGGCATGGGAGGGTAGACCTCCATGAGAAATGTGGACATCCACCAGTGCGGTCATATTTTGACTTATCCACCAATTTCTGCAATTGGTTGGTTAGTGGGTTATAGTTCTTTTTTCTTTAATGGTCCAAATATATCCTTTCAAGTGAAAAATGTCCAACAATAAAGGACTTAACGGCAGGTAATTAACTATGAAAATCTAAGAAAACTAGAGTAAACAGCCGTTTTCGCTTCTTTTATTGAGGGAGCATTCCTGTAATTAAAGAAATAGCAAAAGAAAGTTTGTGAAGGAATGTACTTAAACAAAACGGGTGCATTACTTTAAGATTCCAGCTGCCATCTAAGGCGCTTTTCTTTTGGAGAAGAAACGGATAAGCGTGAAGGTTAGATAACTCTTCAAATCAATAACTTTGATATTGACTCAATTGAAATACCAGAAAACACTTTAGTGAGATTCGAAAATAATGGCTTCTTCAACTAACGGGTGAGTTGATCCAATAAGGGGAAAAGGTTTTAATGGATGGCTCTCCTATAAATTAGTAGAATGAATTATAAGAATAAATAAATACTCTGAAAAGGAGGGGATGAACGTATGAATCGACATTACGTAGAATTCAAAAACGACCTGGATAAGCGGTTTGGTTTCGACTTTTTTGAATCGCTCTACCAAGTTGACAGTGATTTCGGGACGGACCATATGGATATGAGTGAACTCACCTTGGAATTTTTTATTAAACAGACCTCCGGAAATGAATACCTAGAGTATTTGAAAAAGGATAGAGAACGATATCTCGTATGGATTAACATGGTCTTGATGACGTATCACTATTTTAAAAATCAAAAGAAGCACTTCGATTTATCCACTGATGTAACAAATCTATTGCTGCAAACCGATATGAAAGATGTACACGTTCAGTTTTTAAAGCTCCCATTCCAGACCATCTATTTAACAGTTCCAAAAGGAATGTTTAATGGCAGTGCTCAAGGCAAGTCAGTTGAAATAGAAGGAATCTATGTTCATCAATATAATTTGAGACCTTACAGCCAGAAGGAATTGAATCAACTGGTAGGGAAGGGCATCATCTCATACATCCAACTAGGACTGGTCATGAAGTCTGAAGGGGAATACCGGTATGGCACGATACATCTCAAATTCAAGAACGGAAATGTTCGGGAACAATTAAAGGACAACTATAAAAGGGCTGGATTGCAGTTCGAGGAGCTAGCAACGGATGTATTTGCTTTAGTGGTGAATACCCTCTTTTATATTCAGACCGATACTGCGGATGTTGAGTTTGTGGAACCAACTAAGCCCTTACTGGTCGTACAAAAGCCGGTACCCGCTGATAAAAGAGCGGGACATTACAGGATAGGCAGTAAGATAGTAATTGAACCAAGTCTAAAAAAACGGCTCAGTGAGCATAAAAGGAGCCCACTCAAAACAGAAAGAGAATATGGCTGGTTGGTCAGAGGACATTGGAGGAACCAGCCAGTAGGAAAAGGGAGAAAAGAACGAAAGTTAATATGGATTGAACCTCACCTTAAAGGAAATAAAGAAGGTCCAATACTATCCAAAGATTATGAGATAAAATCCAGTCCAATTTGGATAAGTATCATATAAATCAGCCAATGCATCCCAAAGGTTTTTCCACAAGTCCTCAAAATAACTTTCCTTGAATAATTTTTCTTTAAGACTAACGACCATATCATCAGGCAGCCGCTTTGTGTCGTGGATGTTCCCTATATCATCGTGGCGCCGATAGACATGATTTCCTCTCTGGCTTTTCCTTTTGTATACTCAACTATATCTACTAAAAACAGAATCAAAATGTCTGAATCCTTAGGCAATGTCGGGGAAGGTGTCCGGAGGGCGAAATATTCAGAACCAGGCTCCCCAGGCGTTATCGTAAAGTCGGGTGGATAGTTCAGTATCGCCCAAGAGCTTAGAATCAGAGTTAAATATATTCATCTTAATGAAATCATCATGTACATGGCAAAGTTCATGGTGGATGGTATTAATAGAAAATTGCTGTGTATCTTGTCTATATAAGCCTGCTACAATATGCTTTTCCAAAAATATAGTGCATCGCTTTTTGTCATTAACCATGTAATCCAAGACCTTGGCGTAAGCCTTCGCGTGTTCATTATGGGTAAAACCTTCTAAAAGGTCATGTTCCCTTTGGTATGATCAATTCCTTTTCTAAGTTATCCGGTATGATGATGCTCTCAAGTAAGGACAAATCTAGCTGAGAAAATTTCTGTAGATCCAAAATGAGAGTTATTAACCTTTTTTTTAGCTCTTGGATTCCTTCTTGATCCATTCAAAGAATTTCTTGGTAATAATTTTCATTTAATTCCCCCTAAATTATTTTTACAATATTTAATAAGAATTTCTCTAAAAAATTCACATGAATCTTCGTCAACGCTTTATCTAATAAACAAGATATTTAATATTAATAACAATTTATACATAATATGTTAAATTAAAGTATATAAGCTTTAGAAGAGATAAAGGCCTTTTTATGAAAATAAAGTTATTTGATAAGTGATTTAATAAAAAAAGGAATATATTACAATGTTTAAGGGAGAAGGTATTGTGGAGGAGAACAAGAATGACATAAAAAATAGATGGGGTTTTATTATAGTTAAGGCCATTGCCTATGTAATATTGTTTTCAGCAATTTTCATTTTACAAAACCTTAGATATCCAGATGAATTTCGGTTCATTTCTAAACATCTAGACAGAATAGATTTTGGAAGAGAATTTTACCCTGAAGGAAGTCTGTTAGTTATTTTCTTATTCCTTCTAGTCTGTTTAATTTTCTTCAAAAAAAAGTTACTAGTATATTTCTCTATTAAACCCTTAAAAAAGGTGAATACTTATATATGGATAACAGTTTTTTTGCTGTTGATTTTTATGTTAGAACATGCCTCAACCGGATTTAAATATATCTTTCAGATTAATATCCACCCTTTTCATTTTACTGAGTATGCTATTCTCTTTTTAATGACTTCTATAATTACTCCTTTGGAAGAGGAGCTTGTTTTTAGGAGCCCCCTTTTATTTATGTTTAATAATAAGTTTCGATATCTTTGGTTGCTAGTATCAATATCTTGGTTTACTATAATCCACAATGACGTTATATTTGCAATATCATTTTCAATAGGTCTAAGTATTCTTACAATTAAGTTTAAGAATTTATGGGTTCCGATAGTTGCCCACCTAATTTGGAACTTATACGCTTTACTAGTTATATAATAAAAAAAGCCAGTGACCTTATTATAAAATAAAGTCACTGGCTTTTATTTTAATCTAGCCAAGTACCCCAAATCTTAACAGTATTTACAAGATCAGCGTATAAGTTCTTAGCTTTTAATCGAAGCTTTGCTCCAGTACTGTTTAAATCCAGACTAAGCGTAAACTCCCCAACACCATATCTTTGTCCAAAATCAACTGTAGCTCCACCAGAGTTAACAACTCGGTATTCTACACCACAGCGACCTCCGGAGTATACTGGTTGTTGATTTCCTCGTATTGATGCATCGGCCCAGATTACCTCTTCAGCAATGTACTTGGATTGAAGTGGTCCCAACTGCGTGTTGTATGGTGAATCAGCAGATGCAAAATTCGGGGTGGCAGCTAAGCAAGCTGCTAAAGCTCCTGTTAATATTAATGATTTCATCTTCTTCTTCATATAATCACCTCCGTTTTATAGGTTAATATTATTAAAAAATAAAAAAATTATAAATATTATAAAATTAAGAATTCCATTAATTTTTGTTAATACTAGTAACTCTAAATTTCAAAACGATTAAGAATTGCTTTAAAACGGTTTTAACCTAGATGTTCTTAATTAAAATCTATTCGAATCTTAATTTTAGTTAATATTTAGAATATTTAAAGTGTAACCTTTGTTTTTATGATAGATTAGTAGGGAAGGATTGGTAGAATCCTTTTCAATCTTTTCTCTAAGCTTCTTTATACATACATATAAAGATGAGGGGGTCATCAAATCAAGTTTACTTAGTAAATTATCAACACTTAGAAATTTTCCTCGGTTCTTTAAAAGAGTATATAGAAGTCTAAATTCTAAATTGGTTAAGTTAAAGTATTCTTCTTTATTGTTAATACAGTGATTTTCTATAGAAAAGACCACATCTTTATCGAGCACATATTGATCGGCAGCTTCTTGTTTAGAGAAGTTTTTTACGGCATCTAACATGGGTTCGCTGATACTAATAATACTATCTTGAAATGATAAATATTGATTTATACTTTTTAGAAGACTTGAAAATAAAATTATGGGTTTATGTATCTCCATGCTTAATAATTCTTGAATGGAATCTTTAAAGTAACCGTCATAAAGAACTGCTAAGCAATAATCATCTTCTATAAATTCCAATAGTTCGGTAACATCACTAACTTCTAATAATTGAATGCGATGTTGCTTGAAGGCTAATTCTAGTAGATTTGAATAACTTTTATTTTGTGAGAAAGTTACTATGTACCGTGAATCCAAGTTTAATCCCTCCAGTATTTAACAGTTACAGGAATAGGTTATCATTTTTTTGGGTTTAATTGTAAAAAATATACATATTTATAAAAAATAGGAAGAAAGGACTGTGTATATTGAGAAGAATATCCTTATTATTAGCTTTACTTGTAATTTTGATATCTGGTTGCAGCGAATCTAAATCTATTACAATTGCAGTTGTATCTCCAGAGCAGGGAGAAATACTAGAACAGGTGTTTAATAATCAGTATAAAAAAAATACTCAAATAGAAATTAAACCCATACTAGATAGTGTGGAAAAAGTTGGAGAACATTGGGAAGAGCTAGATAATATTATTGCAAAATATATAAACGAAAATAATGATGTTGATCTGGTATTTGGATTTCCACCTGAATATTTGGCTGGATTGGTTGAAACAGGCACTATCCAAAGTCTAAATGGAAAACTAGATAAAAAAGCATTATATAATTTTGCGCCTGCTATACGCATGCCAATAGAAGAAGCAGGCAAAGGAGAAATTTATGCGGTTACTCCTACATTTAATAGTTATGTGTTAGCATACAACAAAGAAATTTTTGCTAAATCAAAAATAGAAGAGCCAAAAAACAGTATGAGTTGGGAGGATTTATATGATTTGAGTGTGAAATTACAACAAAATTCTAAATACAAGGGGCTGGCTCTGGGAGTTCCTGACTCTGATGAAGAATTTTATTATTTATATCAGATATTAACTAGGCCTATATATAGCATAGAAAAGGTGAATAACAGTATTCAAGTTAACAATGAAATGAATAAAAAATACTGGTCTTTGTTTACAAAAATATATATGGATAATAAAAAGGCAAATTTGAAAGAGTTCTTAAAAGGTGATGTTGCAATGTCAGTGATGCCTGTAGCATCTATTATGGATAAGGAATTATTTAATCAATTTGGGGATAACAACCTCGATATTGGTATTGTTCAAATGCCCGTATTCCAGGAAATTGATGGAGGGTTAGCGTATTCAGATAGTTTGTTCGCGCTATCCACTAATAGTAAGAGTGAGGAGGCAGCAACCGACTTTCTTAATTATATCCAAGGCGAAGAGTTTGCTAATTACCTAATGGAGGGATCTTTGTTACCAACATACTGGGATACAGGGGTAAAAGAAACTTTAATAAAAAAGTATGGGCATGATTTCTCTCCAATTTATGACCAGGGAGGAGCATTATTAACAAAGCCAAGTATTGAAGCCGATGAGTATTTAAAGGTTGAATCTGCAGGGGCAAAGTTTTTTACCGAGTACCTTAATGGCAAAGATACAATTGATTCCCTTTTAACTGCTTATGAAGAAGACGTCAATTAGTATTCTTGAAGGTAAGCTGTTTAATATAAATCTTAATACTAATGCCCCGCTTTATAAGAATATATCAGAAGATATAAAAGGCAAAATAATTAATAATTTTTTCTTGCCTGGTGAGAAATTACCTTCAATAAGGTCATTAGCAAGTCATATAGGTATAAATCCAAATACAATACAAAAGGCATACAAAGATTTAGAAGATCAGGGATATTTAATTAGTATTAAGGGAAAAGGAAACTTTGTACTTTTAGTCCCTGAAGCAATTGGTAATAATCGCAAATGCTTTATAAAAAGAGAATTGAAAAAAATGGTTTTGGAAGCTCTTTATCTTGGAATGACACTTGAAGAAATAAAGGCTTTCGTAAATGAAAATATCAGTAAAAAGTAAGTTCCTATAAACTACTCGTACTTAAGTAAAGTAGTAAAAAGGCGCAGCAGGCCGCTGGGCCTTTTTATTTAGATTTTTGAGATGAAAATTATTGTTTAACTTTTACATATAATTATGGACTTGATTAAAAACTTAGAGCCCGAGTCCGAACTAGGAGCTCATTCGTACAGGGTTAATAGAAAACAATCATGCAACTTTCTTTTGAACCAAAATTAGTTGTATAACGAAGAGTGCGCTTTAATCCTAATATTACGAGGTTGCTACTAATCTCAGTTGTGGATTTTATAAAGACGGCTACATAAGTTACTTAAAGCTATGTTTGGAGCACTTAACATACATATAGAAAACATTGAGGTTTTTGAATGAAATAGAGGAGAAATATGATTTGTGAAAATTTCAAAATCAAAACATTAATTTATGGTAGGGAACCTAGGATTTTAAAAAAAGAAAATTCATTACTGCCCTTTGAAGAAGTAACGGCAAAGTGTCTTGATAATTTTAGGGATAATAAAAATTTATAAGCATTAGAAAGAGATATTATGAAAAATATTGAATTACAACCGGCTTCTGAATTTGAATCGGAATATTGGAAACAGAGAAGTAATAATAATGGTATACGTATTGGTGTTTTACCAATACGATTTTCTTATAACTTGATATCGATTCCTAAGTTCCAAGAAAACGCAATCATTTCGTTCATCCACCAATAACATTCATTGATAACTATAAGATAGGAGAAGTCTTAGGGAAACTCGCTAATAATTTTTTTAGTAAAAGTGACAAAAAATATTACAAAAAAGCTGATTGATGACAGTTCACGTTAAAAATAGTGTCACATATTAATTAAAAAAGGAACTAAAAATGAGTAACATTCATGCCATTTTTAATTAAAATCCACATGTGAAAACAAATATTACATATGGGCATTAAGAACCAGGGAGGATTTTCACAGAATGTGTCGAATATACTTTTTGAAAATAATAAAGAGGAGGTGCAATTTAGTGGATAAAGGAGATAAAACCGGATACCTGTATTTTCAAACAGCAAATAAAAGATTAAACACCAATCATCAGCCAAGCTTCTTTGATGCACTTCAGCTTATTCAGCTGCAGAGTAATAAATCCTATCATAGAATTCCTCTTAGAAGCCATACTTCACTCACATTTAACGATAAGGAAAGTTTTCTTCACTACAAATTCAACTTCTTATTCGGCCAGGTGGCAATAAACGCCGGGAACAAGAATCCTACATACCAGCTGCTATCCTGTTTCATTATTAAAGAAGGCAGCAAAGTAACTTTTCTGACTCAAAAGCCTAACAAGCCTGAATATGCGATAATAAAAAAACAGCCTTCAAGCCTTTATGCATATCAAGGACTTGAAGACTGAACAAAATTTATGTCAGGTGAACCAGATCTCTCAGCTCATCTGTTGAAAGCTCGGTAATCCAATTCTCGCTCGTAATAATTTGATCATTAAGGGACTGTTTTTTTTCGAGCATGGCATCAATCTTCTCTTCGAGCGTCCCGGTGGCAATCATTTTATGGACATGAACAAAGCGTTTTTGCCCAATTCGGTATGCGCGGTCGGTTGCCTGGTTTTCGACGGCGGGATTCCACCAGCGGTCATAATGGATGACATGGTTTGCTGCCGTCAGATTCAAACCGGTTCCGCCAGCTTTAAGCGACAGCAGGAAAACCGGGAATTCATGATCTTGAAAACGGCTGATCATATTGTCCCGTTCCTGCTTTGGCACGCTGCCGTTTAAAAATGGAACGTCGAATCCGAATTGTTTTTTCAGCAAGCGGGCGATCATGTTCCCCATTTCAATATACTGGGTAAAAATCAGGCAGCTTTCTCCCTGCTCATGTACAGCACTGACAAGCTCGCTTAACTTTTCAAGCTTTACAGAACGTTCAAGGACATGCTTAGGCTTCTCCTCTTTTAAATAAAGGGCCGGGTGGTTGCACAGCTGCTTTAAGCGGCTTAATAACTGCAGGATCAGACCTTTACGCTCAAACCCGGACAGCTTTTCGATCTGTGCGAATGTATCCTGGACAAGCTGCTCGTATAGCGAGGCCTGCTCAGCAGTAAGAGGACAATATTCCTTCTGCTCAAGCTTATCAGGCAGGTTCAAGGCCACATCCTCATCCTTCTTCGTGCGGCGGAGGAGGAAGGGACGGATATATGCCTGCAGCTGCCTGACTTTATCCTTGTCATCATCCTTTTCAATCGGCAGTACATAGCGCTTCTGAAACTGCCCGAGGCTGCCGAGATAGCCATGGTTCGTAAAGTCAAAAATGGACCAGAGCTCGGTCAGCCGGTTTTCCATGGGCGTGCCGGTGAGGGCAATATGGTGCTTGCCTTTTAACTTTCGGACAGCCCGCGATTGCTTTGTCTGGGCATTTTTAATATTTTGAGCTTCATCAATTGAAATGGAGCTCCACTCGATGGTTTCAAAATCCTCCAGATCCATATGGGTTAGTCCATAGGAGGTCAGCACAATATCAGACTCCATTACTTTTTCAGAAAAGCTTTCACCCTTCAGACGATTTGAACCGTAATGGAGATAAACATTCATGCCAGGTGCAAAGCGCTCGATTTCCTTCTGCCAGTTGCCGAGGACAGATGTAGGGCAGACGATAAGCGATGGGCCGCTGTCTTCCTCTTTCTTTACCTTTAACAGATAAGAGATCAGCTGAATCGTTTTTCCAAGCCCCATATCATCTGCCAGAATGGCGCCAAAACCATATCGGCGCAGAAACAGCAGCCAGCTCATGCCGAGCTTCTGATAAGGGCGAAGATCACCCTTGAAGCTTGCAGGGACCTCTTCAAGCGGAAGACTTTTGATATCGCGAAGCTGCTTCACCATCTGTTTCCATTGGCGGTTAAGCTCGATCTGAATGCGGGCAAAAGCCTTAGGATTATCCAGCTCGTCTTCCTGCGTGCTCTCGTCAGCCATAAGCTCCTGTTCTATCAAGTCACGGACATGCAATCCTTCTTTTTCCGCTTTCTTCATTAAATCCTGAATATGGCGGACAAAATGGGGATCCAGCTTGATCCAGCGGCCGCGAATGTAGACAAGCCTTCTTTTTTCCTCAACCATACCCCGGAATTCATCCTCTGTTAAATCAACGCCATTCATGCTGAAGCGCCAATCATAATCAAGCATGGACTGAAGCCCGACAAACGAAGGACGGTGGCTCCCGGTTCCTTTCACTTTTGCTTTGACCTTTAGGCTTGCATTTTTCATAGCCTGCCACCACGAAGGAAGCAGGATTTCCACGCCAAGTGCCAGCAGGGTTTCGCTCGCTTCAGTGAGAAAGGTCCAGGCGTCATCTTCAGTCAGTGAAGTGGAGATCATTCCAGGCTTGCCTTCAAGCCATGGGAATAGCTCAAGCCAGCGCTCGATCTCTTTGTCAATAGAATCTTCAAAATCATGCCAGTCGTGGGGATAGTTCGAATAGTCCTTGAAGTCGACAAAGACATCAGAATTATTTTTTCCGCGGAGGAATATCGCCAGATCCCAGCTGGAATCAATATCCCCGGGCTCTTCCAGCTTAAGTCCAATCGAAAAAGGAGCTTCATTTGATTTAACCCCGATCCATTCCTGCCAGCTTTCTTCATCAAAATAAGCAGCAAGATCCTTTGGTGAGAGGTGCTCACTCCGCAATGCTTCAAGCTTTTCACCGAACTGTGCTTTCGCTTCCTGATTCTGATTCATATAGCCATCAAGGGAGCAGTGAAATAAATCTCCGATAAACTCCCTGACAGGTGAGCCTTCTACAGCCTGGTCCCAAAAGTTTGTGCCGAATTCGGTAACCACACTTTCCGGCAGTGCCCAGCGGAATTGATCCTGTTCCCAGGCGGCGAAATCCGGCATCCATTCTTTTTCCACGATCGAATCGTAAAGAGCATGAGAGGAAGCCAGCAGGATTTCGGCAGTTTCATCCCAGCTCCAATCAATCAAACGGTTGAACTGCTCAGCCGCAAACAGGGTAACGAGCTGCCAGCCGCTTACAGAGATCCCTTTGATTCCGTCCGCATCAACAGCATCAAGCATTGTTCCAAAGAAACTTTCTCTGTGATGGTTAAAAAGAAGCGGCTTCCATTCTTTTGGGGACAGGAGGCGGCCTTCTTCATTGACGGCAAAAATCAGGTAGCGGTCATTGTTTATTGGTTTCACTTTCACATGGAGAAATCTCGTTTTAAGCATCGATTAGCTTACCCCTTTTGCATTCTTCCTGAAAGGCGCGGAGACGTTTCGTTTTTTCAAGCAGCAATTCAAGAAAAAGCTGCCAGTCTTCCTGGCGTTTCAGCTTATTGTACAGCGTGCGAAGCTTTTTCATTTTCCGGACAGCCTCGCGGTAATGATCCCTGTTTTTCATATTGATATGGGCAGTGATGGCCTGGTGATAGAGCGGCAGGAGTATGGAGGGTTCCTTTTTGCTGATTTCCCTGATCCGGTCCTTGCCTAAAGAATCAATATCAAAGCCAATAAACGCCTGCAGATCGGCCCACTTTATGAATTCGCCTTTTTCAAAAAGGAGGTATTCATAGTCGCTGTAGCTGTACGGCAGCGTTTCCATCAAGGCTTTCTCGTATAAATCCATTTTGCTGCTTTCCAGGCAATACGGAGAAATAGCCTTGATGGCCATCCTGGTAAAATCCATGCAGGCATAATAGTCATCAGATTGTTTCAAGTAATCCCGTAATTTATGGATAAATGCTTCTGCATAAGGACCCATCCGATTCCAGTCCTTATTGGCTGAAAAATAATCGATCCAGTAAAGCATGTAAGGAGTCATTAAATGATTTGGCACATTTAAAACACTGAGTGCCTGTTCATCATTACGTTCAAGGATATGAAGATGCACATAGCCTGTCACAGACGGAAGGCTGGGCGATTCCTCTTTGATGGAGGATTCCAGCTTCTGGATCTCCGCTTCACGCCATTCTTTCTTTTTAAAAAAATGTGTCCATAACAGCCGATATAAATGGGCCCGCTCATAATCCAACCCAAAAGAACCGGTGATCAGCCCGGCGGAATCATCTTTCAGTTTTTCAATATATTGATCGAAAGCGAAGGGAAGGGAGTGCACCGACAGTTTGTTCATTATCTCAACCGAATCTTCCATCAGGGACTGATAGAGATGGCGGTAATAACGGTCAATCAATTCTTCGCCATGGCCGTACTTCCTGCTCAGCGCCATTAGCTTTTTAAAAGAAAAGACATAGCCGACAAGCAGATACAGCAGCTTCCATTCCTGTTCAACCGGTGCTCCCGCTTTCATGCGCCGCAGATAAACATGGAAAAGCTCAGGGAGTACATAGGGACGAGGCTCTCCCTGTTTTTCCAGCAGCTCGGTAAAGCTTTCCTCGAATCCGGCAACCCAGCCGTCGTAACCTGTCTTCATCTGACCGGAGGATTTCAAAAGATCCTTCGCTCTTTGAAGCCCCCAATTCTTGGCTGTCTGCTTTTCCTTTATCGGCTTCCTCCACTCTTCAATCCACATGGACACACTTTTGGCTTTGGAAAGAAGCTGCAGAAATACCGCAGTCTGATGGCGGCAAAAACCTTCAGCCGGACAGGAACACTCGCTCAAATGAATGAACTCAAGATTAAGTTCAACCTTTGCGGGAGTCACATCCTGGACCGTCGCCAAAACCTTATCATCTTCGAAGCGAAGCTGATACACAAGCCCCTGCCGAAAAAGCATCAGCCCCTTCTGCACCAGGCGCGCATCTTCCTCATTCTCTGCCCGCAGTAACCCCTTCAGCTCATTCGCTGCAAACTCTAAAGGCTCCAAAAACCGCTCCGGAATCATTTCACAACCCCCTTGTTGGTGTGGGACAAAGGGACAGGTTCCTTGTCCCATCTACCCGTAGGGGACAATCAGCCAGTCCCCATGTTCCAAAGTACATTCCTATATTATAACATTTAGGGCAGTTGGAATGAAGGTGCGCGCTGTTTCAAAAATAGCTGAGGGAAGTTCTTAATGGGAATTGTGTGGAAAAAAATTATCGGAATTTTCGATCCATTTCAAATAAAATGGTATGATGGATTTAATGCTTTATAGGAACTGGGTGGGAAAATGACTGCTGTAAATGCTAGACAACAGGAAGCTGATAAATATTCGCTGCATGATGCCGGCTTCAAAAAAATTATGATTGCGATGACGAGTGCATCCATTTTAGTATTCGCTAATTTATACTTTGTGCATCCAATTATGCCGCTGCTCGTGAAATCATTTGACATCACATCTGCAGCAGCCGGTTTATCACTGTCTGCTGCTGTGGTTTCTATGATTTTCGGATTGTTATTTTTCGGGTTTCTATCTGATCGAATTGGGCGGGTTTCCATAATGAATATTACGCTTGTTTGCACTATTATTCCGTTAGTGCTTTTGCCCGTTTCGCCTAATTTCGAAACGTTTCTGGTGCTGCGTTTCCTGCAGGGCATTTGTATAGCGGGCCTGCCTGCAGCTGCCATCGCGTATCTAGGGGAGGAACTTGATTCTAGAAGCGTCAGTCTCGGCATCACCATGTATATTGCAGCCAATGCCATTGGCGGAATGGCCGGCCGCATCTTCGTCGGGTACATTGCTGATATGGCCAGCTAGCAGACTTCTGTTTACTTCCTATTTGGATTCTCCATTCTGTTATTCATCATTTATTTTATGACTCTGCCAAAATCTCATTATTTTAAGCCCAGTAAAATATCAGTTCAAAAAGACTTATCAGGCATGGGCTCACATCTGAAAAACACGAAACTTTTCCCTGCGTTCGCGATGGGAATCCTCCTCCAATTCTCGTTTACAGGAGTATGGACGTACCTGCCTTTTTACCTCGAACAGGATCCTTTTAATCTTTCTGTAAAAAATATTTCGTTTACTTACCTGGCATACAGCTTCGGTATAGTTGGCTCCATTCTGGGCGGAAGGCTATCTGCTCATTTTAGGCAAGCTACACTGGTCTCGGTCGGAACTGTCATTTTAATAGGAGGGACCTTGCTTACCAATGTGCACTCTTTATCAGTAATTGTAATAGGTCTATGCCTGACCTGTCTTGGATTCTTTGTGGCGCATTCACTGATGGCGGCCATTGTAAATGAGCGCGCTGCCCATCACAAAGCCGGTGCCTCGAGCATCTATCTCGTAAGCTATTACCTTGGAGTGGCAACCGGAGGGACGCTTGCCGGCCTGGTATGGCAGACTGGGGGCTGGACGGGGATTACGGTGGTTTCCTTTGGTCTGCTTCCGGTTGTGGTGTGGCTGATGGCAGGCAGCAGGAAGGTTCATCGCTGATATGATAGAGGGGCTTCGGACAGACTGAGCGGCAATTTAATCGGAGTCCGAACCCGTGTCGCCTTCGGACATGCTAAGCAGAAATTAGTCAGTTAGAGTCCGAACCGTGTCAGAGTCTGACAGTAGGAATAATCCAGTTGGAGTCCGTACTTTTGTCAGCTTCGGGCCAGCAGAGCAGAAATTTCCTTATTGAAGTTCGTCACAAGGCGGATTTATCGAAAATGAACCGTTCATTTACTAAAAACATTTAATACGAAGCTTAAAAGCCCCAATCCAAAACGATTGGGGCATATTTCTTCCATAAAAACCGCACTGAGATGCCTTCATGTATCATTAAAATCAGTTTATGTGCGGATAGACTCAACTTACTTGCGGATAAAATTTTTTCTGTGCTTATAACCACAATTTACGTGCGGATAGAAATTTTTTCGTGCGGTTAGCCATTTTTAAGACTGCAGACCAACACTCCTGCCTCAACCTAACGGGGATCCCGTTCCTGCCCCGTTTTTAAATCAATAACCTTAACCGGGTTCTCTGGAGCATTGACCGTTTTGCTCTCAGGAGCAGCTTTCCCGTTTTCCACCCAGTCGATAAGCAAGTCGAATGACTGGTGAGCGTAAGGCAACAAAGGCTGAAGTTCTTTATCCGGATCGGCGGAGCTGTTCCAGACAAGGCTGTCAACATGGTTCCCATTCTCAATAGTATACATTCGGTGCAGATCCTGCTTTCCGGCTTTCTTGACCAGCTTTTGATATCCCTTTGCATGAATATCCGGGAATATCAGCGAATCAAGGGAACCAGTGAAAGAGATGAGCGGCACATCTATATCTCCAGTATTGGCCACTTCCTTAATATTTTCTTTCACTTCTTTTGGACGGGTCACATATTTATAATCTTCAAAGACAGAATCAAAGGATCGGTCTCTCACGCCATTAACAAAGTTCAGGTAATTGCTCCAATGGGTACGGCCTGGGGCTTCCGGATCGAAATGGTCCCGATAGATATTCAGCGAGACAAACCAGTATACCTGATCATGATAGGCCCATAGTTTTTCCGATCCTTTGGGCAATCCAGCTTTGTATAGCTCTTTAATCGCTTTCTGCTTTATTTTGCCGCTTCCAAACAAAGCTTCCTCCGCATGATTCACTACGGTGGTCAGAGAACTGATTAAATTTGGCTTTTCTTCCGTCCATAACACGCCTTCCCAATCAACTCCTCCATCAAAAAGACGCGGTTCGCCAGTCTTCTCTGGATGGTCATTTTCAAGGGCATAGCGCACGACGTATCCGCCATTGGAAACTCCCATCGCATATGTAGGAATTTTATGCACTGCCGATACTAAATCGCTCGCCGGGTCAGTAGAATCTGCCGGATCGATCAGACCATCGGAATAATGGCTGACTAAGTATCGCTGTGCGGCTTTCGTAACCTGCCGGAACCGCTGGTGCCATTCTGCTACGCTATCATCCTCAGCGGCTAAGGCATTCTTTACTTTTGCAAATGGATCAGCTGAATCAGCGTCACCCTGGGTGCCTTTATCAATCGCTGCAAAAGCATATCCTTTTTCCAGGACATAGTCGCTGAAAAGCAGGTCGGTTGATGTTTCATTTCTTGTAGCCGGGATTCCCGAAACAACCAGCCGGCCATTCCGGAACCCTTATGACAAACTGGGCATCTTCAAAAATACCATTTACCTGTGTTCCCGTTACAGAAGAAGGCTTATACATTTGATGCCATCCGGTTCCTTCCTCGGCATTTCCCCAGAGATAAGGAGCAAGACCGATGTTTCCGTAAAGGGTCGCCTGCTGATATTGGAGGGGATTCTTGGTGGTCAGCCAGTTGTTGTTCACACCATCAAAGTATTGTTCCGTTACTGTATGCGCACCAGGTATTATGGCCTGGTTTTCCGCAGCAGTTTGCTCGGCAAAACTTCTTTCCGGAAAAAGTGAAAAGCTTAAAGCAGATGCCAGTGATAACGCAATTAGCTTATTTTTCAGATAAATCAATCCCTTCTGCATAATCTCTTACAGTTCTATTCTACTTTTACTAATTATGGGAATCATGGGTCTTAGTAATTAATTATTTGAATTTTCAGTATAAATGAAAGCAGAGCATTGAGAATTGTGATGACTGACCGATGCTAGTACTATAGCCTTACATGCGGGACAAGTTGGAAGCAATGGGAATTCAAGTAGATATGGGCGCTTTAATGAATTCGAGCTAGTAGCGCAACCGGCCAGCACTTACATGGGACCAGTCCCCTTGTAGGGATATGTTCTGACAACCTTTTTTGAAAAGAGGAAGAGCATGCTTACAACTTATAAGCCTAGTCATTTTAAAAGCACACAGGTTCTTGAAAAAGAAGCTGTTTTGGCTGCAATTGAAAATTCTCTGGCTATGATTGAATTTGATAGTAACGGGAAAGTGCTGTGGGCAAATGAGAATTTTGCCCGCACTGTCAAATATCGTGCAGAAGAAATGCCAAATATGATGCATAAGCAATTTTGCACCCCTGAATTTGCCGCCAGCAGGGAATATCAGGAGCTTTGGAGAAATCTGCGCAATGGCAAAAGCTTTCAGGAAAAAATTCAGCGTGTGAACAAGCAAGGAGATCTTATCTGGCTCGAAGCGACTTACACACCGGTATTTGGGAATGATGGCAGTGTAGAAAGTGTTGTAAAGGTTGCTACGGATATTACAGAAAGGGAAACAAATACAGCGCAGGTAGCATTCCAGCTTCAGGCAATGTCAGAAGCCCTTAGTGAAAAAGCAAAAGCTGGAATTGAAAGAAGCAAAGAGGCAGCTCAGGAAATAGCCAAGCTCGTTTATGAGTCCAAAGGGAACCTGGAAATTCTCCATTCTTTCAAATCACAGGCACAATCCATCGGCAGCATCGTAAAAACAATCCGTGAAATCGCGGCCCAAACGAACCTCCTGGCATTAAATGCAGCTATTGAAGCAGCACGTGCCGGCGAACATGGCAGAGGCTTCAACGTCGTTGCCGGAGAAGTGCGAAAGCTCGCAAACCGGGTGCAGGACTCCATCCAGGAAGTCAGTGCCCACATCAAAGGAATATCAGATGAAATCAACAAAATTAGTGACGCAACTCTGCAATCACAGTCAGGCATAAGTGAAAACCAGGTTCATAATGAACATGCTGTATCTGCTTTTAAAGATATCGGGGAAGCTGCAAGAAAGCTAGATGAACAGGCGAAGGGTTTTAAGAGTATTTTATAGGAAAATGTGGGCTGCTTTATAGCAGCTCTTTTTTTCTGCAGATAGGAAGAATGGATGAGGCTGGCGAATTTACATATATTCTGTTTATTTTTGATGAGAGAAGATGTTTTTATGAAATATTTCCACAGGACATTCACTTCAGAGTTAAAGGGGAAGATTCATAGTATTGAAAAGGAACTAAAAGAACAAATTGAAAAGTTTCTAAGAGAGAATAAAGCGGCTTTTTCAAAGAAAGGCCTGAAACTCGAGGCTGAATTAAATCAGGAGGGCAGAGATGTTTTCCAGCCTGGATACAGTTCCTCCATTTCACTGGGGATTTCTGATAAAAGAGGGGATCTCATAGATTTAAAAATTATTAAAATTTGGGAATGCGAATACTTTTTTCTTGGAATGCCGGTATCGAAAAAAATCCCTGGAAGCAAGTTGTTTGGGGAGCTTCTGGATGAATCTTCACAAGAAATAACAACGGAGTTAGAACAATGGATAGCTGAATTTTGGGATGAACTTACCAATTAAGAGAAACAGGAGGAAAAAGTATGGGAAATCAATCTTTAAAGCTGCCTAAGGAATTTGAAAAACATCGGAGCGAATTAGAAAAAACAGTTAAATCGTTTGTCTGCATATATGCAGAAAGAGGGGAGACCACACTTTATGAAAGCAAGTTCGGAGGAAAGCCCTACCTTCCAAAAACGAGCGAACATCCAAAGGATGAGCAGGGAAATTATATGAATCTATTTGCGCAAATTAATTTCGAAGAAGTTCCTCACATTGAGCCTATGCCTGAGAGCGGAATTCTTCAATTCTATCTCTCGCCGGCTGATGATATGTACGGACTTGATTTTGATAACCCGGCTGATCAAAAAAATTTTCGGGTTGTTTATCATCCAAATGGCGTGAAAGATGAGTCAGACCTTGTGACAGATTTTTCGTATATGCCTGATTTAGGTGATGAATATGATCCGATAGTCCAGGAAGCAAAGATGATTTTTAACCTTAAGTTCGCTCCTGTACCTGCTGAGGATTTCCGATTTGAGGACATGGTCAAAATTGACTTATTTGAATCCATCGATCATCCGGATTATGAGGATTTATATGAGCTTTACTCCGAGGAATTAGGTGCAGAGGGCCATAAAGTTGGCGGCTATCCCTACTTCACCCAGCAGGATCCTAGAGAAAAAGGGGACCCAACAGGTGATTATAAGATATTGCTATTCCAGGCGGATACGGACGATGATATTGAGCTGATGTTTGGGGACAGCGGTGTTGCCAACTTCTTTATTAAGGAAGAGGATTTGCGGAAGAAGAATTTTACAGATGTTCTTTATAATTGGGATTGCTGCTAACGTACCAACCCCCAATTATGAGGAGATAACTGAATGGAGGGGTTCACATTTGGACAGAAAAAGGATAAACCTGAGTGGCTGAGTCCGAACCTGAAGCCCCTTCGGACAGGAGAAGCAGAAACCCGAGAGATGGAGTCTGGACATGGCGAACTAATTGTCCGCGGTGGAAATCAACAGACTCATTTACAAGCGAAACCCCTATCTAAGAAGAATAAAGGAAATTAGCAATATTAAATTGCGGAAAAGTTAGAAAACTCTTGAATTAATAAAAAATAACCGCTACACTTATAATATACAGTTTTTCGTATATTGATTAAAGGTAAAGAGGTATTACATTATGAGCCGTATTTGGGAAAGTTTATATTCAAAGAATGGGCTGGCTGCAAAGTTTATTGCAAAGGAGCTTATTCAGTTTTCTGAGGGAGAGAGAATCCCCCGCGTAAGTGATTTTACGGAAAAGCTATCCTTGGGCCGGGGAACTGTTCAGGGGGCATTAAGAGTGCTGGAAGATTTGCATGCCATAGCTCTTGAATCCAGAGGGCATCTTGGGACCTTTCTGAAGAAGAGGGACATCAACCTGCTGTATGAGATTGCCGGGATCGGACCAGTGATGGGCGTAATGCCGCTGCCTTATTCCCGCAAGTATGAGGGATTGGCGACTGGCATTGTCGAAGGGTTTGAGGAAATCAACAAAAAGTCTGGCCTTGCTTATATGAGAGGAGCGAGAAGGCGGATCGAATCATTAAAAACCCGGCGCTACGATTTTGCGATCATGTCTCAGCTGGCGGCAGAAGAGGCAGTGCAGGAGTTTGAGGGCCTGGAAATTCTCCAAACACTTGGACTGGAGACCTATGTAACGTCCCATAGAGTCTTTTTTTCAGATAGCAAAAACAGCGAGATTACTGATGGCATGAAGATAGGAATTGATTATTCATCTGCCGACCAGGCAAATATTACCCTCCTTGAATGTGAAAAGCACAAGGTTGAACTGATAAAGGTGGACTATATGCAGCTTTTCAATATGCTGAAAAACGGCAGTATTGATGCAGCGGTCTGGAATGCAGATGAAGCGAGGGCGCTAAAAACGTTTGCCTCCTCTGACTTTAAATCAAAAAAGGCAAAGGAACTGGCCATAAAAGCAACCACAGCAGCCATTGTCATAGAAAGTGAAAGAACAAATATCAGGGAACAAATCCAGCTCCTCCAGTTTAATAAAGTGGAAGAGACCCAAAGGCTGGTGGAGGAAGGAAACAAGTATCCTCACTATTAAGAAACTGAAGTTCTAGTTTCTTATCAGCACTAATATACTAAATACTGTATTCTGGAGGGAATTAAACATGGATTTAAATCAATTGAAAGAAAGAATGGACATTCTTTTAGCTTCATCTGTTGTCAGTACCAAAGCAGCTGATATAAGCACGTTAGCGTTTATGCATTTACAGTCACACTTGAAAAAAGATGCTATAGATGGAGCTGAAATGCTTTTCACCCATTTGCCGACAGCTCTGACGAGAATTGAAAAGGGTGAACAGGTTGAGGCTCCCCATCCTGCCTTGCTGGATGAAGTTAAACAGTCACTAGAAGCATCAGTGGCAATAAAAGAAATCGATTACGTACAGCAGCTATGGAAGAATCAGCTCCCCCAAGAAGAAATCGATTTTCTGGTCATACATTACACAAATGTACTGCAAATCAACAAAGGAGGAAATTAAGATGAAAATTGTAGTTGGCGGACAGGTTGATAAAAAAGAGATTGAGAGCTTGATAAAAGAGCTTGATAGCAGCATAACGACGATGGTCAAGTCGGATCTGGAGGCTGCGATGGCTGTTAAGACGGGACAGGCAGATTATTATGTGGGAGCCTGCCACACAGGAGGCGGCGGAGCTTTGGCCATGGCGATTGCACTACTCGGCAAGCCAAATTGCGAGACCGTCTCCATGCCAGGAAAAAAGCCTGTTGAGGAGAAAATTGTAATCGCTGTCAATGAGGGGAAGAAAGCGTTTGGATTTACAGCTGACCACAAAGAGACCGCAGTGCCTATGATTATCAAAGCTTTAAAGAATAAAAGCTAATCCATTTTATCTGAGGGGGAAAAAGAAATGGAAATGACGTTAATTATCCTGATTGGTGCCGTTGCTGCTGTTTTGGCCAATATGAATATTGCGGTTTTCAATGATGGGCTTCGTCCAATTGTCTCCGAACATGTGGAAGGCAGGATGAAGAGAAGGGATCTTGCCTTCACTGCCTTTGCGATGAGCTTCGGCCTTGTAATCGGATTTGGAATACCTTTTACACTCTCGGCCAGTATCATCCTCGTTCACAGTATCCTGCTGGGAACAGATATTATCGGTTTGCTGACACCGAAAAATAAATGGGGAACACCGCTTGCGGCTGTGATTGGCGGTGCTTATGGAGCAGGGCTGTTAATCGGACTCGAAGGCTTTGTGAAGCTGTTTGATTATCTGCCGCTTAATTTCCTTGAAGCTATGGGAGCGGTTGGAACACCGGTTGTCGTAACGTTTATGGCATTCCCGGCGCTTGCGGTTGCCATGCAGTTCAGCGTGAAAAAAGGGGTTATTACGTTTATCGTATCAGCATTGATCCGCCAGCTCGCTGTCTGGCTGAATGAAAGCGGAGTCCTTACGATTTCAGGAACTACAGTAACACTGAACCAGGAAGGAATGGCCCTTATTACAGGAATGATCTTCCTTCTTGTATTTGCCATGAAGGAAAAGGCAGAAGAAGGCTCTTCCATCGACCTTGCCGCAGTATTCAGTGACAAAGTGGCGAAAATCAGAAAAAATGTCGTGTTCTTTATGATTATTGGCGGTCTTATTGCTGCTGCTACGAATCTATGGATCATGGCAGGAGATCCGATTTCTCTAAATCTATTAGCGGAAGGCAAAGCAACAGATGCCGGAATTGCAGCGGCTGCCCGTGCACTAGGTTTTATTCCGCTTGTAGCCAGTACAGCAATTGCAACAGGCGTATACAGCCCGGTCGGATTTACGCTCATTTTCGTCGTCGGATTTTTCTCCCCGAATGTTTGGGTGGCTTTAATCGGCGGGGTCATTATTATTTTCATTGAAGTTATGCTATTAAGTTCAATTGCGAGATTCCTTGATAAATATCCCGGTGTGCGTAATTCCGGAGAAAATATCCGCAGTGCGATGACCAAGCTTCTGGAAGTAGCCCTTTTGATCGGTGGAGCAAATGCTGCTAATGCGATTGCACCGGGGTTCGGATTCTTCTTCATCGCCGGATTCTATTTGCTGAATGAAGCGGCAGGACGCCCAATTGTCCGTATTGCGGTCGGCCCTGTGGGTGCCATTGCAGTCGGAATCATTGCTAATATCCTGGTTGCACTTGGAATCATGAACATACCTCAGTAAAGGAACCAAATAAAGAGAACGGAGTGGACAGCCATGATACAAACCGTACTTGGAAAAATTGCTCCGGAAGAATTGGGGATTTGCTCGGCTCACGAGCATCTCTCCATTGACCTTTCGCGAGTGAAAAAAGATCCGGATACCATACTGGATGATGAACAGGGCATGCGTGAGGAACTGGAGGATTTCTATCGTCTCGGCGGAAGGTCAATGGTGGAAGTGACGAATGACGGCATGGGCCGGGATGCTCATGTGCTAAAAAGGCTGAGTGAGGCAACAGGGGTTCACCTTATTACATGCACAGGCTTCTATAAAGATCCTTATATCCCCCATTTTGCAGACGGCTGGAATGCGGAGCAGTTTGCACAGCATTTTATAAAAGAAGCCAAGGAAGGGATTGCCGAAACGGGCATTCTCCCGGGTGTCATCGGGGAAGTGGGCACTAGCAAAAATGAAATGAAGCCGATTGAACGTGAGCTCTTAATTGGTGCCGCTATGGCTGGAGCCGAAACCGGCCTTCCGGTGACCACTCATACAACGCTCGGAACACTCGGGCTTGAGCAGGTGCAGCTGCTGACAAAGCATGGCCTTCCGGCTGATCAGATCATCATCGGCCATCAGGACCTTAACCCGAATAAAGACGAGGTTCTGGCTGTTTTGGAAACAGGAGCCTATATCGCTTTTGATACGATCGGAAAAAATAATTACCGTCCCGATGAAGAAAGAGCCGCTTTCCTCCTGGATTTCATAAACCTCGGGCTTGAAAAGCAAATTCTTCTTTCAGCAGACTTAACCCGCAGGTCGCATTGGAAAAAGCACGGAGGACCGGGATATGGACTTGTGCTGGAGACTTTTATTCCAAGATTGAAAGAATCAGGAGTTCCGGAAAGCATTCTTCATCAATTCCTGACCGTTAATCCATCCAGAGCTTTTTCAATAAGGGAGCGATCATAGTGTCCACATATAACCGAGCTGAATTAAAGTACGCAAAATCAGTTTTGCCAAGCCTATCGATACAGGAAGCACAGGAAAAACAATTCAAACTGGTAGACAGAATGAGCCGCTATTTCAAAGGCAGGCAATTTCTTTCAATGGGAGACCTTGGTGTTTCTCCAGCTTATAAGCGTCCGGAACAGACGTATCTTGTGGAAAGAGTTCTGGCGGATTTCTTTGAAGCAGAAGACTGCGCCCTTGTCAGGGGAGCCGGAACAGGCGCGATCCGCAATATTCTAAGCATGCTTTTGTCTCCTGGAGATGAAATGTTCATTCACACTGCACCTGTTTATACGACGACAAAGGAAACGTTAAGGATATTGGGCATTAAAACCGTCCAGGCAGATTACAACCACCTCGAGGAGGTCAGAATGGCCATCAGAAGTAATCAAAATCCTAAGGTTTTTTACATTCAGCATGCACGCCAGCAGCCGACAGATCATTATCAATTGGCCGAAGTCATCAAAGCCGTGAAGGAAGAACGCCCGGATCTTCCAATCGTCGTGGATGACAATTATTGCGCGTTGAAGACAAAGGGAATTGGCGTGGAATTAGGAGCGGATTACTCAACCTTTTCCGGATTTAAGCTTCTCGGGCCGGAAGGAATTGCGGTCATTGCCGGCAAAAAAGAGGCCATCGAACGGGTGCATCACTATAACTACTCGGGCGGCGGCCAGGTTCAGGGCTACGAAGCCATGGAGCTTTTAAGAATGATGACATTTGCACCTGTATCGCTGGCTATTCAAAACGAGCAGGTGGAAGAGCTCTGCCGCCGTCTGAATGAAGGGGCTGTGAACGGGATTCGCGCCGCCTACATGACGAATGCCCAATCCAAAAATGTCATTGTAGAACTCGAAGATCCGATTGCCCAAAGAGTGATCAGCATCAGTGATGAGCATGGGGCGGCCACTCATCCGGTTGGGGCGGAATCAAAATATGAAATTATCCCGATGATTTACCGAGTTTCCGGCAGCTTTTTGGAAGCACAGCCCGAGCTGAAGGAATATGGACTGCGCATTAATCCGATGAAATCAGGAGCGGGCACGATCATCGGCATTCTGGAAAAAGTGATACCTCTTGCAAAAGAAGTGCAGCATCGTTGATACCCGTAAATAAAGGGGGAAGCTTCAATGTTTTTAGATGTAACAAAGCGCAGAAATCCTAAGCTTATTCAATCAGGTGTCACTTTGCACCAAAGCGGGCAAATACCCCCGAATACGTACGTGATTGACCTCGATATACTCGGAGAGAATGTAGAAGCTCTGGCAGAAAAGGCAAAAAATCATGACTTTACGCTTTATTTCATGAGCAAGCAGCTTGGAAGGCTTCCGTTTATAGGCCAATTTATTGCAGAGCACGGAATTGAAAGAGCGGTTGCTGTTGAATTCGACGAAGCCAAAACATTGGCAGAAGGCGGCGTTAAACTAGGAAATGTCGGCCACCTGGTTCAGCCGGGGAAAAATCAGTGGCCGGAAGTGCTGTTGTGGAATCCGGAAGTCATTACCCTATTTTCCCTTGCGCGTGCCAGACAGCTTTCTGATGCAGCTGTTCAATCAGGCATGGTGCAGGATGTACTTCTCAGGGTGTATGCAGAAGGCGATATGATTTATCCCGGACAGCAGGGCGGCTTTCGATTGGAAAAGCTGGATGAAGAGCTTCTCGAACTGGCCGGGCTTCCAGGGATTAACATAGCAGGCGTCACCACCTTCCCGAACCTTCAAATATCTCAGGACAGGAGAAGCATGGAGCCGACTCCTAACTTTAAAACCCTCCTAAAAGCAAAAGAGGTTCTGGAGAAAAAGGGCATTATTGTAAAGCAGGTAAACGGTCCAAGTGCGACCAGCTGTGAAACCATACCGTTCCTGGCAGAACAGGGTGTAACACATGGAGAACCGGGACATGCCCTCACCGGAACGACCCCGCTGCATGCTTACCGGAATCTCCCTGAGAAACCTGCCATTGTATATGTAACGGAAGTGTCCCACCAGGATCAGGAGCATTATTACGTCATTGGCGGCGGCTATTACGGACGCTCCCATTTAACCGGGTGTCTGGTCGGAAACAATGAAAAAGACATATTGAGGCAGTATGTAAAAGCAATCGAACCGGCTCCTGAAGCGATTGATTACTATGGCGCGATTGAGAAACCGAACGGCTTTAAGATTTCTGAAGGCGATACAGCTGTTTTCTCTTTCCGTACCCAGGTGTTTGTCACGAGGGCCCATATTGCCCTGGTAAAAGGAATTCAGAGCGGAAAGCCGGAATTGGTTCACTTTGAGAGGAAGTGGTAAGGATGGCAAAAGCAATTCTGCTGGTGATTGACAGCTTTGGCATCGGGGCAATGGAGGATTGCGGAGAGTACAGCCCTGCTGACTGCAGGGCCAATACCTATAAGCATATCCGAGAATCGGTTGATTTTTTAAACATACCAACTCTATATCAGCTTGGGCTGGGAACGCTTGTCGATGGCAAGGCAGCCCCTGCCAATGCTTACGGTTGCTCGGCACTGGCCCATCACGGGGCAGATACGTACCTCGGGCATCAGGAAATTGCCGGAAGCTGCCCGAAGCGCTCAAATAAAAGGCTGATGAAGGATATTCATCCGGATTTGGCACAAGCATTAATAGAAGCAGGCTGCCAGGTTGAATACCCATGGGAAGACAGGCCGGTGCTGCTGGTAAACGGTGCCTGTGTCATTGGGGATAATCTTGAATCTTCATTAGGAAATATCATCAATTTAACCGCTGATTTTAATAAAATGCCTTTCCAGGAGTTAAAGAAAGTCGGAAAGATTGTCCGCCAGAACGTAGACACCAGCCGTGTGATTGCTTTTGGAGGACCCTATACAACCATCGAACATATCCTGTCAGTTGTTCATGAAAAAAATTCCGGCCAGTGGGGAGTGGATGCCCCGAAGGCCAAGGTGTACGGCAAAGGCTATGAAGTCTATCACATGGGCTACGGTGTAAACATAGACGGACAATTTCCGATGATAGCTGCCAGACATGGCCTTAAAGTATATCGGATTGGCAAAACGGCCGATGTTTTGCATGGAGAAGGACCTGCAGATCCGATTGTGGATACCGAGAAGGTTTTGCGAGCTTTAGAGAAATCTTATTTGGGAGAAAAAGAGGACGCGGCGTTTCTGGTTAATGTACAGGAGACAGACCTGGCCGGACATGCTGAGGATGCCGAATGGTATGCCAGACTGCTGAATACAACCGACCAGTGGCTCGCAGAATTCCTGCCCAAGATGGCAGAGGAGGATCTAATAATTATTATGGCCGACCATGGCAACGACCCGACCATTGGCCATTCCAACCATACGAGAGAATACGTTCCAATACTCACTGCCGGGAAGCGGGTAAAACCGGTGAACATAGGGAAGCGTAATTCGATGGCTGACGTTGGGGCGACATTTAGCGAGTTTTTTAGATTGCCTGCGACTGAGGAAGGCGAGAGTTTTTTGGAAATGATTATTGATTGAGAGAGATGCTGGAGCCGAAATGGTTTCAGTATTTTTTGTGTATTTCCTGATTTTACTAGTGCTATTTTACTGGGTTAAAAGTTATAATCCATTTATGAAATATTTACTAATGGAGTGAAATATATGAAAAAGCTCAGCACTAGAATTGCAATGGTTATGGCGCTTGGAATGGCAATTGTTTTACTCGGCAATATTGCTATGCTCTACTTAAGCACGAAAAATTCAGTAGAGTCTTCTATTGAAAATTTTAGTATAAGTATTGCAGACAATATAGCTTCAAAGATGCAAACAGATAAGTATGAGGATTTTTTGAAGAATCCCGAACAGTCTGAGGCCTATTGGGATCTTCGGGAACAGCTGAATGATTTTCGGGAGAAAACGGGTGCGTTTTACGTTTATACTTTAATGGCCGATTCCGAGAAGAAAGAGCTCTTTATAATGGTTGATGGCCTGCCGAAGAACTCGGATATGGCTGCGGAAATTAAAACACCGACAACTGCTACAGCGTATGAAGATATTTCTCCTGTATTAGATGGAAAAGCATCAAGCTCACCGATCGTTCATGATCCGGAATATGGGGATTATCTTTCAGCGTTTGTACCAATTAAAGCCGATGGAAAAGTAATCGGGATATTGGGTGTCGACATCAATGCAGAGAATGTTAATAGTATTTCAGATCAAGTACTGCAAAAAGAGCTCCCTATGAACCTGGTGATAAATATACTGTTAATCCTTGCAGTTGTTGCCATACTGTCCTGGTTCGTCAAAAAAAGACTGCACCCTCTGCAGAATATCAGTTCAGCAGCCCAATTGATGGCTGATGGAGATCTTCGGGGTGCAGAAGAGAAGGCTAATTCCATTAAGGTAAAAGGGAATGACGAAATTGGTTTTGTTACAGAGTCATTCAAAAAAATGACGCATCATACAAAAGTGATGGTTGAAGATATAAAAGCATCTTCAGAAGCACTCTTGGTCTCCTCGGGTAAAATAGAAAACAAGATGGAAGAAATCAGCCAGGCAAGCAGCCTGATTGTCAGAGGGATTCAGGAAGTGGCAGGGGCTACTGATACACAGCTGATCAGAAGTGAGGAATCTGCGAAAGCAATAGAAGAAATGGCCATAGGCATACAGCGTATTGCGGAAGCTTCGACAGATGTGAGCGAACAATCCAATACAGTTACACAGCAGGTAAAAGAAGGATTTGATGAAATTCAATCCATCATCCGGCAGATCAATGAGATTAAAAAGACTGTAAATGATTCATCCCTATTTATAGAAGAGCTGGGTACGCAGGCTATTGAAATTGAGGATATTGTGAACCTGATTTCAGGCATAGCAGAGCAAACCAATCTGCTTGCATTAAATGCAGCCATTGAAGCAGCCAGAGCAGGCGAACATGGCAAAGGCTTCGCGGTTGTATCCCAGGAGGTTAAAAAGCTGGCAGAAGGCTCAAAAGCATCTGCTGCACAAATTGCCGAAAAGCTAAATCACTTTAGATCGTCCATTGAACAGGCAGTCGGAAATATGCATGCGAGCTCAGGTAAAGTGGAAGAAGGCACAGTTCTGGTCAATAGTGCCGGAGAGAAATTCAATCAGATTCTGCATGCTGTTGAAGGTGTTACTGGGGAAATTCAGGAGGTTTCTGCTGTAACAGAAGAGCTCTCTGCCGGATCAGAAGAGATTTCTGCATCCATTGATGAATTTGCGGGTCTGTCTAAAGACACAGCACAAATTTCCCGCGAAGTCGCAGCCTCAACAGACCAGCAGGAGGATGCGGTAGAAAAGATTTCAGAGCTGACCGTTCAGCTGAGTATGCTTTCTAACCAGCTGGAACAGTCGGTGGAGAAGTTTAGATTATAAGATGGAAGCCGTTCTCTATAGAGAGCGGTTTTTTATTTTGTTATTAAAAGTGAATGATATTCGAGAGAGAAGTTCTAGAAGTGACACCAAAAATGTCCCCTTTGTCCCGTTTGAAAAAATAAACCATTTGACTGAGTTTTCTCAGGGACCATCTAGGGAAACAAGCAAAGGTGAACTTATTACCTTATCAAAAGGGGGGCAGCCCTGCTCGACATATCTACATAAAGAGGAGTGTTCAAATGAATTACATAAAGTGGATCGCGGCAGCAGCCGCAATGGTATTTGTGCTGAGCTTCAGCCAGCCCAAGGCAGATGCCGCTGTTCTAAAGAATGGCTCAGCAGGCCCGGAAGTTACATATATTCAATCAGCATTGCAAAAGCTTGGTTACTTTAATACAGACAATACTGGGTATTATGGGACGGTAACAGAGAATGCAGTAAGAAACTTTCAATATGATTTCGGTTTAGCAGCTGATGGCATTGTAGGAGTTAACACAGCAGAAATGCTTAGAAATGTGGACATGCTGGCTCATGTGGTTTATGGGGAAGCGCGCGGGGAAAGCTATGAAGGCCAAGTGGCAGTTGCGGCTGTCGTTCTTAATCGTATGGAGTCCAATGAATTCCCGGATACTCTCTCAAATGTTATTTTTCAAAAGAATGCCATTACAGCTGTGAATGACGGTCAGTACTGGCTGCAGCCCGATGCAGAAGCTTATCAGGCAGTAAGAGATGCTTTTGATGGATGGGATCCAACTGGCGGTGCAGTCTATTATTACAATCCTTATACAGCTACAGATCAATGGATATTTACTAGAACAGTCATTAAACAAATCGGCAGTCACAATTTTGCCTACTAAATTGAGGCACCTTTCCTGTTCAAGCGGGGAAGGTGCCTTATTTAGTTCTTCTTATAATAAAAGAAAATCTGGTAATTTATATTACAAAAATATTAAAATCGCTTTAATCTGTAACATAAAAAGAGTTTTACTGAAATCTCTCTGTTATCTTATGGTGTTAATATGTTCCTATCAAGGGACATAAAGGAGATATCATGAAGAAATTAGTAATCTATCTAATCACAGCTGTTTTTCTATCGTTTGGATTTTCCAATGTCACTTCAGCCGCAGGAAATACGTATACAGTAAAAAAAGGGGACACGCTTTGGGCGATCTCTAAAAAACATAATGTTACCGTTAACCAAATTAAATCCTGGAATAAATTAAAATCAAATACAATCAAACCAAAACAAGTGCTAAAAGTTACTGCTTCATCGGCAAAAGCTGCGGCACCTAAAAAGACAGCTGTAAAGGCTGCATCAACGAAAGCCTATAAAGAAATTAAAGTGAAAGCGACTGCCTACACTGCCAGCTGCAAAGGGTGCAGCGGCATTACTTATACAGGAATCAACCTGAAAAAGAACCCGAACGCCAAGGTGATTTCGGTGGATCCGAAGGTTATTCCACTGGGATCAAAAGTTTATGTACCTGGATATGGAGAGGCAATTGCAGGCGACAAAGGCTCTGCAGTAAGAGGCAATAAAATTGACGTCTTTATTCCAAACAAACAGAAAGCCCTGCAATGGGGCAGCAAAACGGTTACTATTAAAGTTTATAAATAATAGAAATGAAGAGAATCTTCCTGGCGGGGATTCTCTTTTTGTTTGGGAAAAAATATCTCCGGTGCGCATCTGGGTTTTTAGACCTATTTATGAAACGGGAATATTTTCTCATTTTTACTTATTTACTCAATTTTTACAAATATCAGATTGTATACCAAAAAGAAGAGTGATTTACTAGAATGGTAGTGTCATGTAAACGTTTAAAATAAGGAAATAGGAGTGGATTACATGATTGGAAAGCAGCGGAAAAAGTTGCTTAGCTTTATTAGTGTCTTTGCTTTGATTCTTAGTCTTTTTAGTCCTTTTGCCACGGCAAGTGCAGAAGAAGTGAAGTCTGTGGCAGAAGCTATTGCGGATAATAACGGAGTTGCCACAGTCGAAGGTTATATTGTTGGAGTTACAAAGAGTACTTCAAGCTATAGCCATAGCGGTCCGTTTACAATGGCAACCAATATTGCCATGGCAGACTCACCCGATGAAAGAGATCCCGGTAAAATACTGCCGGTTCAGCTTCCGAGCGGGTATGTGAGATCAGGATTAAACCTGGTGGACAACCCTGATAATCTTGGAAAGAAAGTTCAAATTACCGGTTCACTGGAAGCCTACTTTAGTGTTCCAGGATTAAAGAACTCATCGGCTTATTCTTGGGTGGAAGAAACAGACCCAACAAAAGTTTCAGCTGTAACAGCTTCCCCTGAAGCAGGTCCAGTTAAGCAGGGAACAGGTATTGTTTTATCGACAGAAACGGAAGGAGCAGTCATTCATTACACGGTGGATGGATCAGAGCCAACTTCTAAAAGTGATACATATACTGATCCGATTGTCATTAATGAAAGAACAACCATTAAAGCCTTTGCTGTTAAAGAAGGCTTAACAGACAGCAGAGTAGCTGAATTTACTTATACGCCTGCATTAGGCGGACTTCGCATTCATGATATTCAAGGTGCAGGGCATTATTCCAAATATGCCAACCAATATGCTGCGGATGTGGAAGGCATCGTCACAAAAGTGGCAGATGCAAACAATTTCTATATGCAGGACCTGCAGCCTGACCAGGATCCTAATACTTCTGAAGGAATTCTCGTTTACAAGAAAAATCACGGAGCACAAGCGGGCGATGTGGTTACAGTAACAGGACAGATTAAAGAATGGGTACTTGACGGCTATGCTGAAAAACTGGAGACAGATTTGCCTGTAACCGAAATTAATGCTTCAGCAATTAATAAAATAGCGTCAGGCCAGGAGCTTCCGGCTCCAGTCATTCTCAGTAAAGAAAACCTGCCAACTGAAGTGATCGATAATGACAGCTTTGGTGAGTTTGATCCGGAGCAGGATGGAATCGATTTTTATGAAAGCCTGGAAGGCATGCTTGTTCAGGTGGACAACCCTAAAGTAGTTGCGCCTCAAAAATACGGTGAGCTTGTGGTTGTTCCAGGAGATGTTGAAACAAACACAGCGGCAGGCGGACTGCGCATTTCAGAAAATGATTATAATCCTGAGAGAATCACATTGGATATTAACGTTGAAGATTTTGTTGCCAAAATGGGCGACAGCTTTAAAGGCAGCGTCCAGGGTGTCGTCAGCTACGGATTCAGCAACTATAAAGTATTAAGTGATGCAGATTCATTGCCGGAATTTGAGGAAGGCCCTGCGGCAAGAGAAGAAACAAGTCTTATCCCTGAAGAAGATCAATTAACCATCGCGTCTTATAATGTTGAAAACTTCTCAACAAAAACGGATGCGGAAAAGGTTACGAGATTAGCAGAAGCAATCGTTAAAAATATGAAGCACCCGGATATCATTGGTCTGACAGAGGTTCAGGATAATGACGGACCAACAGATAGCGGCACAACAGAAGCCGATCTAAGTGCAGCATTATTAATTGAAAAAATAAAAGAACTGGGCGGTCCAGCTTACACATACACAGATATCGCTCCAGAAGATAAACAGGATGGCGGCCAGCCGGGAGGAAACATCCGTGTCGGCTTCCTTTATAACGCTGAAAGGGTAACATTATCGGAAGGCGAAAAAGGGTCAGCAACGGATGCGGTTGATTTTGAAGACGGCAAATTAACGCTAAACCCAGGACGCATTGATCCCGCCAATGAAGCATTTGAAGATAGCCGCAAAGCATTGGCGGCCCAGTTCGAATTCCAGGGCGAAAGCGTTATTGTCGTAGCTAACCATTTTAACTCGAAAGGCGGGGATCTTCCGTTATTCGGCAAAGTGCAGCCTCCCGTCTTAAACAGTGAAATTCAGCGCATGAAAATCGCTAACGTGGTTAACGGTTTCGTAAGGGATGTAAAAGCAGAAGACCCTAATGCCAATATCGTCCTGCTTGGCGACTTTAATGATTTTGAATTCTCCAATCCTTTAAAGGCATTAAAGGGCGATGAATTAACCAACATGATTGAAAAGGTTCGGGCAGAAGAACGCTATACGTACAACTACCAGGGAAATGCACAGGTGCTGGATCATATTTTAGTATCCAACAACCTTGCCAAGAAAACAGAGGTTGATATTCTTCATATTAACTCTGGCTTCATGGAAGAACACGGCCGTGCAAGTGACCATGACCCTGTCATGATTCAGACAAGCTTAAAGCCGGCAGTTAAACCGGAAGAGCCTAAATATGATCATGTTTTTAATCTAGTAAACTACCACGCGAAGAAATTCGTTGTTGGACCACATAATGCCTTGGTGATTATGGATGGAACATCCAGCCTCTCGCAAGGATTGTGGCTGAAGAAATCCGCCGCGGTTAAAGGCGAAGGCCTGAGAAATACAAAAGTGGTTATCAGCTCTGCCAACAAAGGAGCAATTGTCGATTTAACAGGATCAGATATAAAGGAAGTCATGGTCGAAAGCAGCAAAGTTGTGGAAATCCGCGGTGCCGAAAATGTCCAAAAATGGACACTTGGGAAAAAAGCGGATCCGTCTCATATTATTTTCAAAGATTCGGAGGGGGAAGAAATAGATTCTCCGTATGAGGAAGAGGAAGCAGCATAGCAGTTGAAGCCGGAGTTTAATACTCCGGCTTTCAATCTCTCACTTTATAAAACAAATCAACTTCTGAAAGGAGCAGTATTCATGAAATTGCCTATTAAAGTATTATCAGCTTTAACCTTATCATCAGCATTAACCATCTCTACAGCCGTTCCGGCAGGCCTGGTTTCAGCAAATGAATCATCAGCTGCAGATTTTACACTTTCCTTAATGCATACCAATGATTCACACGCCAATATGGACAGCGCCGCTAAAAAAGTGACGGCTGTAAAGGAAGTAAGAGAAGCAAATCCGGACGCCTTGCTTGTTGATGCAGGAGATGTTTTTTCCGGAACATTGTATTTTAATAAATTCCTTGGACAAGCTGACCTGGAATTCATGAATCTGATGGGCTATGATATTATGACTTTCGGAAATCATGAGTTCGACTTGGGTTCAAGCGCAGAAGGGCACAAAGCACTGGCGGACTTTGTAAAAGGTGCACAATTCCCATTTGTCAGTTCGAACGTAGATTTTTCTAAGGATGCAAACCTGCAGGGATTATTCAGTGATGTGATATCAAGCGAACCTGCTAATGGAAAAATATATAATGGCATCATCAAAGAAGTTAATGGAGAAAAAGTAGGATTTTTTGGTTTGACTACAGCTGAGACGGCGAGTATTTCCAGTCCTGGTGATGTTACATTCAAGGACTATATCGAAGAAGCAGAAAAAGCAGTAAAAGCATTTGAGGGTATGGGAATCAATAAAATTGTGGCTGTAACTCATATTGGTTATGATGATAATCCGAATGTGGATAATGATTTAACTTTGGCTGCACAGGTAGATGGGATTGATGTGATTGTGGGAGGACACAGCCATACGCAATTAAATGAGCCAGTGGTTGTGGCAGCTGATGAAACAGGAGCAGCAAAGGACCCTACTGTCATTGTTCAAGCCGGCCAGTACAATAATTATCTCGGAACACTGGATGTACAATTTGATGAGGCAGGAACAGTAGTTGGGCAAGCTGGAGAGCTTGTTAAAATATCGGATAAAGCAGACAATCCTGAAGCTGCAGTGCTTCTTGAAAAATACTCCTCACAAATACAGGAATTAAAGAACACTGAAATTGGCGCAGAAACCGTGACTGCACTCGAGAATCCGCGGACAAGCGGAGACAGCACAGGGCCAAGTGTACGGAAAAATGAAACAGCGCTAGGCAACCTAATTACAGACGGCATGCTTGCAAAAGCCAAGCAGTATAACAGCAATGTCACCATGGCTCTTCAAAATGGAGGCGGTATTCGTGCAGGGATTGACGCAGGACCAATCACTGTTGGAGAAGTGATAACTGTTCTCCCATTTGGCAACACATTAGCAACTATGGAGCTGACGGGAGCTGAACTGAAGGAGGCTTTTGAAATCAGTATGGGTCAGTATCCGGCAGAAAACGGCGGCTTCCTGCATGTGTCCGGTGCAAAAGTAGAATTTGACTCCACAAAGCCTGCCGGTGAGCGAATCGTTTCGATCGCTTATAAAAATGATCAGGGCACATACACAGAAATCCAGGATAAGCAAACATACACAATCGCTACCAATGCTTTCACAGCCAAAGGCGGAGATGGTTATACAGTTTTCGCAAAAGCATACCAGGAGGGACGGGTAACAGATCTTGGACTTTCCGATTGGGAAAACTTTGCCGAACACCTATCCAGCCTGGGTACTATCACACCAGCAGTGGAGGGCAGAATTGTAGATGTTGACAGTCTGCCGCCAGTAACAGAGCTGGATTTTGAAAAGAAATATAATCTTACTGATGATAAAAAGAAGAAGCTAGTAGTGAACAAGGTTTCTTTTATTAATGTAGAAGAATCCGCAGAAATCAAAAACGGCATCTGGCTCAAAAACTCTGCTGTATTGCAGGGCAAAGGACTTAAGAACGTGAGTGTCCGTGTAACACCAAAGAAAGAGCCGATCATCGTAGACTTTAGCGGTGCAGAAGTGAAAGAAGTCATTGTTGAGAAAAGCGATTTAGTAGAGCTTAGAGGGGCAGAAAACGTTAAAAAGATTAGTTATCGTAAGTAATAGAAAATTAGTATCGAAGATGAAACTGCACACCGTAGATAGTGTGCAGTTTTCTTTTAAT
Organism: Cytobacillus oceanisediminis 2691; assembly: GCF_000294775.2. GTDB lineage: Bacteria > Bacillota > Bacilli > Bacillales > Cytobacillaceae > Cytobacillus > Cytobacillus pseudoceanisediminis. Next base: position 5,098,820 of record NZ_CP015506.1, on the reverse strand, counting down.
GGCTCAAATGCTTCCTCCCTTTTGCTGCTCTTTTTGATATGATGGATTTAATATATTAAATGGTAATAATTTTGGAGGAGCAGGTATGGCTGGTATAAAATCAATAAACCTCGATGGGGAAGAAATCTATGTGTTTAACAGTGCCATCTATATTTTTGAATCGTCTGAAGGAAGTACGCTGGAAGTGGATCTGATTGTGAGCGAGGTTACTCTAAGAAAATATCAAGACAGGGAAAGCCTGATCACGGAAATTGAATTGGAAGATGGGCGATCACTAAGTTCATTTATGTTTCTAAAATCTGTACCGGGCAAGCTGCCAAGGTTAAGCTTATTTTGCGAACTTGATCCGGAGGAGTCATACGAAGGTGTTTTAAGAATAAATGAGGAACATCTGGACTTTCCGGATATTGAGGAGGGCATGACGTTAGAAGAAATCCGAAGAGTGGAAATGCCGAATGAAAAAATCACACTTAAATTAAACCTGCCGATTAACCAGGTGGAATGGCTGAAGGGGCAGAAAAATAAGGAATTGAATCAGCTTTTTAAAGAGCTGTTAAAGGGATATATGGAGAGGTAACAGAAGATTTAATAAGAAGAAAGAACAAAACCGAGCTGGCGGCTTAGCTCGGCTTTGTTCTTTTTAACAATGGGACAAGGTGCCTATCCCAATGTCCCTGTTAATTAATCGTCCCGCGATCTACTTGTTCATAGAGAATTCCCATATTACTCTTCACCTTTTTGGATACCTCGCACAAAGCATCAATCGCTTCAGCTTTATGGTTTCCTAATTGATAAACCACATCATCAAATAGCATTTCCATCTCTCTTAAAATGGCGATGGATGCCAGGTTATAGAGGTGGACGTTAAAGTATCCGCTGTTGTCAAAAATGGCGGTTTCCACATAAGGTCTGAAATTATTTAATAGAGTTGGATATTCCACAATTAAACGCCCTAGCCCCTTACGTACACCTTCAATGGTAGCTGCCAATTCATCCAATGGCTCCAGAGCGTTTGCGATGCTGTTTCTAATTTTATCATCAAAATCTGAAAATAAGCTGATAAGCTTTCCAGGGATGGTATAGCTTAAAGCAAAATTAGCTGCCCCTTTGATGCTGCTAGAAAGGATCTCCAGTGTGCTTTCGACGGCGAAAGTTAGAAGCTGTCCCTTCTCCAGAAGAGGGAAGAGCAGTGCCTGAGTCGATGCAGTAAATGCAGTGTAGGCAGTATCCATCTGAAATTCCTTTATTTTCATTCTCAATTCCATATAAGGGGAGTCTTCTAGTTTGTAAGTATTGGTTCCCTGTACCGAGATCGAATCGGAATGAGTAGACTTGCTCTTAATGGATTGCCCAAGAGATTGATCCCGCATTTGAAAGTTGGCTGCAACATCCTGTACTTGCTTTTGGAATTCGCTGATATGAGAGAGAAGCTTATCTCTGTTACCGTTGACAATACCGTAATGGGCGTTTAATTCACCTACTATTGCATCATACCAGGCATCCTTTCCGCCTCTAAATAGTTCAGGAATTTTGTCTGAGACAATGTTAATAATGCCTCTTGAGATGTTCTGAATATCAGACCTCAATTCATACAGCTGATTGCGAAGTTCTGCAAACAAGCTTTCTACACTGACATTCGTCCGGAAAATATGCTCAAGAAGCTCTGCCGGAGGAGAGTTTAGTATATAATTCAATGATTTGCTGTGGCTTTCCGCAATATTTAATAATGAAATCAAATGGTCGATTTCCGCCGTCAATCGGTTGCTTATAGCTGTGATGCCAAGAAACAGCGGCTCACTGATTATGTTTTCAAACAAATCCTCGAACGTATTTTGCAGCCGGTTAAGTCGCTCGTAAAACCGATTTCCTTCATCCTCTACAATGGCAACCGAATTGCCCAGGTACTCATGAGCAAGGTTCAGTCTTTCCGTAACATGGCTTTGCAGAGAAGAAGCAAGTATATCCAGATTCTCTTTATTGATTTCAATGCGTTCTGAGTGTCCTCCATAGAGCGGGATTCCTGTCCAGATGCTTGACACGATATGAGCGTCTGCATCAATATAAATCCTGCCATATCCCGGCTTTCCGACTTCTCCTATCACATAGAACTGGGAGCCATCTTCGTTCCGCAAATAGCCTGTATGGTTTGTAGCAAGCTTTGAGAATTCAGGAATCCCATTGAAGATTTCATACTGTTTGCCTGGAATCCGGCCATGCAGATCCAATGCAATCAAAGTTTGAGTCAGCACATCGTAGCTGCTGAAGTAATTTGTAATATTATCATAAGTTTGATTAGGATCCACCATCCCCTCAGGAAGCAGGGCAGGGTTTAAAGTAACTGCATTTACTTCTGGGTTTTCAACTGCTACTGCACCAACCAGACCCCCGCCAAGTGAATTTCCCGCGATCGATTTAACGCCGCCAACCTGGTTAAATTTTTGATTCATTTCAGTATAATAGCTTCTTGCTGCAGCCAGCTGGGCGGGAGTTAGGTCACTTAAAAGCTGTGCATCAGTCAGAATATCTTTGTTGCCATATTTTCCGCTTGCATCTGTGCCTACATAAATGATGGATATTTCCTCTGTCTCCATATTTACGACTGTCATAGCATCAAGGCCAGTAGGGTCTTCATAACGAGTATCGATAACTGTATAGTCTGTATTATTTACCTGCAGAACCGATTCAAATAGCGGATAGGTATATGCATGAAGGCCTGCCAGTTCAACTAAATCTTTATCATTGTTTGCTGCTATACCTGTATTAATATTTGGTGAACCCTTAAGAGTATCCATATATTCACCTGCTTTATTCCTTAATAATGTAATCCGGGAATCCGCGTTTTAAAGAATTATCTTTAGCACCTTCCGAACTTTGTTTATCAATGAAGTTATCATTAAGAGAGAAGCTGTATGTGCCCTTAGGTATTGAGTCCATTTCTTCCAGCTCTTTCGTGATTTGATTAAATATTTCTTCACTTGGTTCTGCCTGCTTATCAGCCATAAATAATTGTATATTGATTTTGAAGTTTTCAGGATTAAACGAGCCCTCTTTATAGGCATTCCTCAAATTTTCCGTACTTTCATCAGGATTGCTTATATAAAGGTCATAAACTGGTTTAATAGCCTCTTCTTTACTTGTTAATGCAATAAAATAATATGGAGTCATATATCCGTGTCCGCCCACATTTTGGAGGGCATCCTTTGTTTTTCCGGTTACCTGACCTTCTGCTGCAAGAGTCTCAAGATAGTCGTCGAGCTGTTGGAACTCTTCATTAAAGATCATGTGATACAATCCGCCTTTAATGGCATTTTCCACCTGGAATTCGTCCGCCCATATCTTTTCTGTCATCACTTTCTTTTCTAGTTCATCAATTGGTACTACAGCATAAGTGTAGAAATGCGGCTCACCTTTGGATTCTACAAACACAGTAGCCCCATCCTTAGCACCCACCACGTTATGCACCGTTACATCGGTCTTATATTTCTCCTTAAAAAACTCAATTGCAGCTTCCTCTATTTCATCAAGACTTTCATCAGCAATTTTATCGGTTTCTTTTCCATATGGAAGTGCATAGCCTTCACCGGTATAATCCTGAACACTGATCAGTGATTCTTCAGAAGGGGCAGCCTGTGTTTCTTTTGATTTTTCACTTTCCTGATTGTTATTTGCGCTATTCATACCAGAACATCCTCCAAGCATTAATGATATGCCGACACTGCAGAGTAAAATTTTCGTTTTCTTGTGCATTAGTTAAATGTCCTCCCTAAAGGAATGTGCCATTCAAAGTATATCCCTTATTTTAGCGGATAGAGTTATATTTTTACAGTTTAAACGTGGAAAATTACACTTTTTAGGTAAAAATAGGGATAAAGTCAGGGGGTGAATAGGGAGTATTATACTAAAGATTTGCTAAATTCGGTTCTTGCTGTATAAAAATTCAACGAATCACATTTTAATAGTTAAAAGTTTACTTTGAATTTTCTAATAACATGTGTATAATACATTTAAGGTAATGAAACGGAAAATGTCCGAAATAATATTCAACAAGGGGGATCATGATGGACAGCAGCTTTTTAAAGGAAATAACTCCCCAGCTGATCAAATGGCGGCGCACTTTGCATGCTCTGCCTGAATTGGGGTTCATGGAGTACATCACTACATACAGAATCGGAAAAGAACTGGAGAAGATGGGTTTCAAGCTTTATTTAGGGAAAGACGCGCTTGACGAGAATTCCCGTATGGGGCTTCCTGCACAAGCTGATCTTGAAGCTCAAGAGAAGAAGGCGAGGGATTGGGGTGTTGAAGAGTCCTGGCTCGATCAAATGCGCGGCGGGAATACCGGGCTTGTGGCAGTCTGGGATACTAACAGAAACGGAGACCATGTTGGTTTCCGCTTTGATATTGACGCATTGCCAATAAACGAATCGACAGATCCTGCACATCGTCCAGCCAAATACGAATTTGGCTCGAAAGAAGAGAATGTGATGCACTCGTGCGGACATGACGGACATACTGCCATCGGACTTGGGGTAGCCCAGTATATTTCTTCCCATGGGGATCAACTAAAGGGCCGCTTTACCCTTTTGTTTCAGCCGGCTGAAGAAGGTGGAAGAGGGGCTCGGGCAATGACAGACAAGGGCTGGCTTGATGATGTCGATTATTTTTATTCAGGCCACATCGGCATTAAGTCCCTGCCCGTTGGAACAATTGCAGCCACAACGCCGGGATTCCTGGCTTCAACTAAATACAATGCTTATTTTAAAGGTGTTTCCTCACATGCCGGCATTAATCCGGAGCTCGGGAAAAATGCTTTATTGGCCGCGACAACGGCTGCTAACAACCTATATGGCATTCCGCGCCATCATGATGGCGTCACCAGGGTGAATGTTGGGAAGCTTGCTGCAGGCAGCGGCCGGAACATCATCCCGGGAGACAGTTATATGGAAATAGAAGTGCGGGGTGAGACACCGGAGATTGCTCAATATATGGCTGAAAAAGCGACCCGGATTATTAAGGCGGCAGCAGATATGCATGATGTGTCCTGCACAATCGAAGCAGTCGGAGTTACGGAAGTGGTTGTCTGTGATAAAGAGCTGATACCCAAAATCACCGAATGGTGTGCATCAAGCGAGCTTGTGAAAGAAGTGCTTCCTTCAGTCCCTGTCTCCGGATCGGAAGATGTCAGCTTTATGATGAATAGGGTCCAGAAGCATGGCGGCAAAGCTACGTTTATGCTGTTTGGAACGAAGCTTGATTATCCTCACCACCATCCTCAATTCGATTTCGAGGAAGAGGCTTTACTAGTTGCGGTTGATGCTTACATTCACATCTTAAATGGAGGATCAGCCATTTAAATTAAAGGAGGAAATCATGTCGAACAACTTTGCAAAAACATTTTTAACAGAGAACAAAGAGACGTTTGAAAAAATCAGTGAGTATATCTATCATCATCCGGAAACTAGATTTGAAGAGTATGCATCAGCAGAATTTTTAGCTTCTGAGTGCGAAAAAGCAGGCTTTCAGGTGGAACGCAAATCCGGAAACATTGAAACCGCGTTTGTAGCTTCCTATGGAAGTGGAGCCCCTGTTATTGGCTTTCTCGGGGAGTTTGATGCTCTGTCCGGATTGGGGCAGGTGCCCAACAAGACTTCGTACGAGCCAACCGAGCTGAAAGTCGGTCACGGCTGCGGGCATAATCTGCTTGGGACCGGCGCTTTTGCGGCAGCCTGTGCAGCAAAAAAGTATTTAGAAGAAAACAATCTGCCTGGGACTGTAAAGTTTTTTGGCTGTCCGGGTGAAGAAGGCGGTTCCGGAAAAACCTTCATGGTCCGTGAAGGAGTATTTGATGGGGTGGACGCAGCCTTAACATGGCATCCATCTCCTGCCAACAGCATCATGAGCTTATCGAGTCTCGCAAACTATCAGGTTTATTTTCGATTTAAAGGCTTATCGTCACATGCGGCGAACTCACCTCATCTTGGGCGAAGTGCACTGGATGCGGTTGAGCTGATGAACGTGGGTGTGAATTACCTTCGCGAGCATGTCGTGCCGGAAGCCAGGATGCATTACGCCATCACCAACACAGGGGGCATCTCGCCAAATGTCGTACAAGCAGACGCTGAAGTGCTGTATCTGATCCGCGCACCAAAGGTTCAGCAGGTGGATGAAATCTACAAGCGGGTTTGCAAAATCGCGGAGGGCGCGGCTCTGATGACAGAAACAGAGCTTACCATTGAGTTTGACAAGGCATGCTCCAATTATATTCCAAACCGCAGCCTTGAAAAAATTCTCCATCAAAGCCTTCAGGAAGCCGGCATCGAAAAACCGGACGAAGAAGAAAAGGCCTTTGCCGAAAAGCTTTGGACAACCCTATCAGAAGGTGAAAAAGAAAGCTATTTAGATATTTTAAGAGGATTTGGATATGTAGGGGACGGCAGTGAGTTTGAAGGAAAATACCTGGCAGAAACAATCTCAGCCTATGAACCTTCCAAAGAAGTTCTTGCCGGCTCTACAGATGTCTCAGATGTAAGCTGGGTTGTTCCAACCGCACAGCTGACCGCCTCAACATCAGCACTGGGGACACCGCTGCATACATGGCAGATGACCACACAAGGCATCAGCAGCTATGCCCACAAAGGCATGCTCCGGGCAGCAGAAGCCATGGCTTTAACAGCTGTCAAACTGCTGACAGACCAGGAAGAATTAGAAGCTGTCAAACAGGAGTTCAATGAATTCAAACAAGCTAATCCTTACACATGTCCAATTCCTGAAGAGGTAAAGCCATCTACTTTAAAGTAACTTCTCATTCGGACAGGAAAAGCTGAAAACCGGGAGAAGCAGTCTGAACCAGGCGCTCAGTCGGACAGAAGAAGCGGAAAACAGGGAGAGTGAGTCCGAACTTAGCGCTACTTCGGACAGAAGAAGCAGAAAACAGGGAGAGTGAGTCCGAACTTAGCGCCACTTCGGACAGAAGAAGCGGAAAACAGGGAGAGTGAGTCCGAATATAGCGCTACTTCGGACAGAAGAAGCGGAAAACAGGGAGAGTGAGTCCGAACTTAGCGCCACTTCGGACAATAGAAGCAGAAATCGGGAACAGCAAGTCCCAACCTGGCCGCCGCAGCGGAAAGCATCGTCTACACTCAAAATTAAGAAAATACAAAAAACAGAAAAGCGAGGGGAGTATATGAAAACAGAAAAACAAGGAAAGAAAGTGGTAACAGAAAATAAAAAAACAGGGATTGCCCAGAGATTCCTCAACGGAGTCGAGAAGGTCGGCAACAAGCTCCCGGATCCATTTATATTATTTGCCGGGCTCGCAGTGCTAGTCATTATTGTTTCAGCAATCTTTAGCGCCTTTGGTGCTACTGTTGTCCATCCCGGATCTGGAGAGGAGCTGGAAGTTAAGAACCTGGCATCTGCAGAAGGCCTGAATTTCATCCTGACATCCATGCTTGATAACTTCACCGGGTTCGCTCCGCTTGGCCTGGTTCTGTCCATGATGCTCGGGATCGGTCTTGCTGAGAAGGTCGGCATGCTGGATTATGCCATTAAGAAAACGATTTTAAAATCACCGCCAGCATTAATCACGTATACAGTTGTGTTTGTCGGTATTATGGGGAATATCGCTTCAGATGCTGCGATGGTTCTGGTGCCGCCGCTTGCTGCAATGGTTTTCTATAAAATCGGCCGTAACCCGATTGCCGGTTTGGCTGCAGGATATGCATCAGCGGGTGCCGGGTTTACCGCAAACCTGCTGATTGCGGGAACGGACGCACTTTTGGCAGGGATTTCAACAGAAGCTGCCAAGATTATAGACGAGAATATTGTCGTTACGCCAATTGATAACTGGTATTTTAATATTGTTTCTGTATTTGTTTTAACCATTGTCGGCGGACTTGTTACGACGAAATTCATTGAACCGCGTCTTGGAGAATATAAAGGCGATGAGGTAAAGGAAGCTATTGCTGAAGATCCGCCTAATGCCGGCAAGGCTTTGCGGAATGCAGCCATTGCCGGGTTTGCCTATATTGCCCTTATTGTGGGAACGATCCTTATACCAAACAGCCCGTTAACCAATGAAGATGGCGGACTTGTTCCATCTCCATTCCTGGATGGCATTATTCCAATTATTCTGTTCTTCTTCATCATTATTGGTACTGTATATGGTATTACGGTTGGAAACATTAAGAGCAGTAAAGATGTTGCCAACTTTATGGCTGAATCGATGAAGGATATGGCGTCCTATATTGTCTTAATCTTCGCAATCGCCCAATTCATCGCATACTTCAGCTGGTCCAATATCGCTACATGGGTAGCGGTAAATGGGGCAGAATTCCTGAAGGACGTGGAGTTCACCGGAATCGGATTGATTATTGGCTACATCATTTTTACAGCTTCCTTGAACTTCCTGATCACTTCGGGTTCAGCAAAGTGGGCGCTTGAAGCACCTGTGTTTGTGCCAATGTTTATGCAGCTTGGCTATCACCCTGCATTCACGCAAGTGGCATACCGTGTAGCAGATTCATCTACGAATATCGTGACACCGATGATGCCATATATGGTTATCGCCCTGTCGTTTATGCAGAAGTATGATAAAAAAGCGGGAATTGGAACATTCATTTCATTAATGCTTCCGTACTCGGTTACGTTCCTGATCACGTGGATCATTATGCTTTTAGTGTTCGTCTTCTTTGGAATCCCGTTTGGTCCGGGAATCGGTCCTTATCTATAAGAATAGGATGTGGTTAAAAAGTGAGTAATCTTGAAAATCAATTAAAAGAGTGGCGGCGTGATTTTCACCGCTATCCAGAGGGAGGATTCCTGGAAATGCGGACAGCCTCCATTGTCGCGTCGATCCTGGATGACCTTGGATTCCAGCTGGAAATGGGCAGGAAGGTAATGGCAGCTGATTATTTTATGGGGAAGCCGAATCAAGAGGAAACAGCCGCACATTATCGATGGGCTCTCGAAAACGGTGCGAAAAAAGAATATATCGAAGCTTTTACAGACGGCTATACAGGCATTGTCGCAACAATGGATACTAAAAAGGATGGCCCGGTGATTGCATTCCGTGTTGATATGGATGCATTGCCGATCCATGAATCAGAGGCAGACAGCCATTTTCCGCAAAAAGAAGGATTCAGGTCTGCAGTTCCAAACACCATGCATGCCTGCGGACACGATGCACATACAACCATCGGGCTTGGCCTGGCAAGCTTAATTGCTGAAAATAAAGACAGCCTTAAGGGGAAAATCAAATTGATTTTTCAGCCTGCCGAGGAAGGCACCCGCGGGGCTCGTTCGATGTCCGAAGCAGGAGTTGTCGATGATGTGGATTATTTAATTGCCTCACATGTCGGTACAGGAGTTCCAGATGGACATTTTGTGGCATCAAAAAACGGATTCCTGGCTACGTCAAAACTTGATGTAACGTTTAAAGGAGTATCTTCCCATGCAGGCGGAAATCCGGAAGAGGGTAAAAACGCTTTGCTCGCCGCCGCTTCTGCTGCCCTGAATATTTACGCTATTCCGCGTCATTCAGAAGGGGCAACCCGCATCAACGTGGGTGAAATGCATGCAGGCTCAGGCCGAAATATCATCGCAGATAAAGCTGTGCTGAAGATAGAAACACGCGGGGAAACGACAAAAATTAACGAATATGTCAAAGCCCAGGCCGAAGCTGTTATCGCAGGATCAGCCCAAATGTATGGCGTAGAATACGAGATTCGTACTGTGGGCGAGGCCATTAGTGCTCAAGGTTCAAAAGAGCTGGCATCCGTCTTGCATGCCTGTGCACAAGAAGCTTCCTATATAAAAGAAAGTATTCTTGAAGATAATTCACCTGCGGGCTCAGAGGATGCAACCTTCTTCATGGAGCGTGTTCAGCAAAATGGAGGTCAGGCCACATACTGCATTTTCGGTACAGAACTGGCGGCAGGCCATCATAACGAAAAGTTTGATATTAATGAGGGCACAATGCTAAATGCCGTCCGGCTGCTGTTTGAATCTATAAAAAAATTAAATTAAGAAATGGATGAGGCAGAGCAATCTGCCTCATTTTCTTCATGAGATCAGGGAGGAGTGTTGAAGGTGAAAGAATGGTTGGATAAGCAACTGAAAGCGTTAAATTTAACAGACAGCATGGTCCAGGCGGAAGGGTTCTGCCGATTAGGCTACACGGAAGAAGAATGGCGGGCCATTGATGTATTTGTTTCCATTGCAGAGGATATGGGGTTGAAGGTTCGAAGAGATGAAGCGGGGAATGCGATTGCCCGCTGGGAAGCTAAAGATTCCTCACCTGCTGTTGCAGTAGGTTCTCATGTGGATACGGTCAAAGGCGGAGGTGGCTATGATGGAGTGGCCGGTGTTCTATGCGGCCTGGCTGCCGTAAAGAAATTGAAAGAAGAGGGATTCGAACCTGCTTCACCCATTGAAGTCATTTGTTTTGCATCGGAGGAATCATCCCGTTTTGGCGTATCAACCATTGGCAGCAAGGCTATGAGCGGCCTGCTTAATAAGAGCGAAGTGGAAGATGTAACGGATGAGGATGGCATCACCATCCGTCAGGCAGTCGAGGGCATGGGTTTGTCGTGGGAAGCTATTGAAAAGGCTGAACGGCCGGAGTCAGCTCTAAAAAGTTTTATTGAGCTTCACATAGAGCAGGGGACCAGAATTGAAGATGCCGGTGCAGACTTTGGAGCAGTGACGGCAGTTGCCTGCCCAATCCGTTTAAAGGTAATCATCAATGGACAGATGGGGCACACAGGAACGACGCCGATGGGCAAACGAAAGGATGCCTTTGTAGCGGCTGCACCTCTCGTTTCATTCATATCAGAGACAGCTCTTTCTTTATCGGCTTCCAATGCGGTGCCGATTGTAGCGACAGCAAGCACCTTTGAACTAAAGCCGAACGCCATGAATGTGATTCCCGGAACGGTTGAGCTTGGAGTCGATATCCGCAGTGTGGAAGATTCGCTGAAAAAAGAAATGGAGGAGCTCATCCGAGAAAAATGTCTTCAGCTTTCTGAATCTTTTGGTGTTAAAATAGAAGTAAAAACGCTTGTTCATAATCCATCCGTTCAGCTGGATGAGGCAGTGATGCGAAAATTACAGCAATCAGGTGAAACTTTAGGATACAAAGCCTTGGTGCTTGAAAGCGGTGCTGGCCATGATGTCATGAATATGGCGGCCAAATGGCCTTCAGGGCTTTTATTCATTCCCTGCAAAAATGGGCTCAGCCACCATCCTGAGGAGTTTGCCTCTATTGAAGATCTGAGAATGGGAACAGAGATTATCGCTCAATATTTAAAAAATGAAACAAGCATATAAAGAAGAAGCAGGTGGAAAAGAATGAAGATTCGCGTTGGGGTAGTGGGGCCGGGAGACTCCGTTGGACACATTCTTGCCTTATCGCGTGAATACAGCGAGCTTGAGATGATTCCATACATTTATAAGGAAACAAAAGAAACGGAAAAGATTATCAGGGAACATAAAACGGAAATCGATTTATGGTTTTTCTCCGGACAGGCTCCTTATTATTACGCGCGTTCAAAAGGGCTGATCGGAGAAGAAAACGCGCATTATCCCCCACTATATGGCTCCAGCCTTCTGGGAACACTCCTTGAAGCGCATATCAGGGAAGGCGGATTTCAGCAGGCAAGCCTGGACACCATTCAGGAATCGGAGCTTGATATACTAAAGAATACATACTTTTTAGGGGACTTAAACATCCATACTTTTTCCTACAATGAATACGAGCCGGCAGAGGAAATAATCCGTTTTCATAAGAAGCTTTTTGAGGAAGGGAAGACGGAGGTCGCATTGACTTGTGTCCAGGAGGTCCATGACCGGCTGAGGGAACAGGGAATCCCATGCTACCGGGTGGTCCCTTCCCCTGTCGCCATTAAACTTGTACTCCGCTACCTAAGGGAAAGAGGCCAGTCCAATTGGTATAAGCGCTCCCAGATAGCGATTATGGGAATGGAAGTCGTTCACTCTGCAAGCTCACTGGAAGAGCAGCATTTCACCTATGAAATGAAGCGGCATGAGCTGGAAATCAAGCAGGTCATGCTTGATTATGCGGAAAAAGTCCAAGGCTCCTTTGTGCAGATCGGGGATGGTCTATTCTTTATTTATACAACCCGGGGCGAAATGGAAATGCATTTTCAGGAAGCCTCCATGTACTCTCTAATAGAAGAAGCGAAAATCCACAGCAAGCTGAAGGTGAGAATCGGTGTCGGCTACGGGCTGACAGCATATGATGCAGAGCAAAATGTCCGGCTCGCCCTCCAATATGCCCGGGATCAGAAAGCTTCGCCTGTGGTTAGTGTCGATGAAACCAAACAAATTAAGGAACACCTTTCTGAATGCGGCGAAGAGGCGGTTTCTTACCAGCACCGCATTTGGGGAGAGGAATGGGAAGAACGCTTTAAGGGCGCCAAAATCAATCCGGCAATCGTATCCAAAATCGAATACCTATCAAGGCACTATCAAAAAAATATTGTCACTGCGCAGGAAGTCTCAAGATGGCTGAAAAACACAGAACGCAATTCGAGGAGGATTATGGCGGAGCTCGAACGGCTGGGGCTTGCCAAAGTGACGGGTGAAGAACAGCCTGGGCAGCGCGGGCGGCCGCGGAAGGTTTATGAGTTGAAGCTATAGGCTCCCCGTTTTAAGATTAAACAAGAAATCGTGCGAATCGAAAATGATTGACTTTCAGTAAGATTCCCCCTAATCTCCAGAGTATCTTCTGGGTAATGGGGGACTTTGATTTTTTTGGGAAAAGGGAAGTGGAGAAATATCATACGTTTTATTGAATTTTGTTAAAACAAGAGGAATAGCAAGAACCTTCAATATCCCCTGCACCTAAATCCTATACTTCCGCTCCAGCCTAAATCAAAAGCAAATGGTCAACCCCAAGTTGCTGTCCAGAATTTCGCGTCGACAGAGCAAAAAGATTTCCAGAGTAATTTGAATTTTTAGTTGTTGACTTTAAATCTACTTTCAATTATTCTAGAAGGGAATATAATATGTAACCGGTTACATAAGGATACACAAAGGTTGGTTGTCACGCTTCAACATAATCATCTAATTCAGAATTGTTAGTAACAACCTTTTATAGTCATTTATGTAACCGGTTCCACATCATTGTGATTCTGGTTATCTTTTATACTATCAATCTCCTAATATGATGAATGGCAAGGGGGGAGTAATCATTCATCGATTCAATTAGAATATGAAAAAATAACTTTTTAGGGGGAAAAGTGATGAAGAAATCTCTTTTAGCCATATTAAGCCTCATTTTGGTTTTAGGTTTACTGGCGGCTTGTACGAACAAAGAAGAAGCAGGTCAGGAAGATAAAAAAGAAAAAGGGGGAGCGACAACAATCCGTGTGGTAATGAAGGACGATAACAGCTCTAACCCTGTTTCAGAAAAATATTACGATGCGATTGAAAAAGGACTCCTTGAAGATGAAAATATTAAAGTGAATTTTGAATTAGTCGACCTCCCGCAAGGTAACTATGCTGAGAAGTTAAACTTACTGCTCAATAGCGGCGATATTCCTGACATGATTTATTTCCAAGGCGGGGATCAAGCCATGGCAGAACAGGGTTTATTAGAGGATTTAAGACCATATATCAAGGAATCAAAGTATCTTAAGGATATCGTTCAGCCATTTAACGAAAAAAGACTTGAAAATTATCCGTATCTACTATGGATTAAACCACTTGCTCCTAAAGTTCCTGTCATTAGAGGAGACTGGTTTAACAAAATGGAAACTTCTAAAGCACTAATGGAAAATCCAACTGTGGACAATTACTATGCATTTTTCAAAGAATTAGTTGAAAAACAGCCAGGCGGCGATAAACCTAAATATGCCATTACAGTTGCCGGTGACATTGCAGAAATCGACTATATGTTTGATATGGCTTTTGGGATCGATAAAACCTGGCTGCAAAAAGAAGATGGCTCCTTTGAATACGCAAGAGTTTCAAAGCAGCAAAAAGAAAAGCTTGAATTCTATAATAAGCTATATAAAGAAGGACTTTTGGATCCTCAATACTTAACAAAGCAATGGGATACGAAAGAAAAAGCATTCTTTGATGGGGACGCTGCGATCATCCCTGGTACAGCTGGTAAGGTAATCGATATTTATGAAGGCAAAATGGTTCAAGTGAGCGGAGAAGAAGCTTCACTAGTCATGCTTCCGCCTGCGAAAGGCCAATCTCAAGGCTATGGAGCTACGGATGTTACAAAAGAATCAAGAGGTATTGCAGTCTCTGCTAATTCTGAGAACAAGGATCTTGTGTTTAAGATTCTAGATTATATGGCTAGCCCTGAAGGACAAATGATCGACCGTTTCGGATTCGAAGGTGATCATTATAACGTAGTGGATGGAAAACTTCAGCTTACTGATAAATATTACAGTGAATGGTTTGCTAGATTCTGGGAGCCAGCTGATTATACGCCGGCCACTCCAGTAGATGAAACTACACCATTATTAAGTGAGTCTGCGGAAAAATCACTTCAATCAGCAGAAGAGTTTTATGCAGAAGACAATAGCTTCATAATCCCGGAAGAATATGTAGCTAACTGGGATGCTATGCAAAACCTGTATATGGAATTTACAACGGACATCATTACTGGCAAGCGTCCAATCTCTGATTTCGATAAATTCGTTAAAGAGTGGAACGAAGCAGGCGGAGAACAGATTACAGAACTTGCAAATAAAAATTTAAGATAATACTAAAAAAATAGTGGAGACTCCGTTCTCCACTGTTTTTTAGGAAACTTTAGCATAGGGGGGACTCATTTGGATTTCGAACAATGGTATAAGCGTGTATATGGCTGTTTAATAGGATTATCAGTGGGTGACGCATTGGGAGCTCCAACCGAAGGCTTGGCTTTGGAAGAGATCCGGGAAAAATATGGTTGGATCAATGACTTTGTCAATGATGATCCAGTTGGAACAGATGATACCGAATACACAATGCTGACAGCAAAAATCATCTTAAAATATGGTAACAAATTAAACTATGAGGATATGACAAGAGAATGGACTAAATATCTTGTTTCTCAGGAAGGCGGCTTTAAAGGCGGCGGATTTAGTGAAGTAGAGGCTATCTTTAATCTTCGAAAGGGGCTGGCTGCCCCTGCCACAGGTGTCGATAATCATCAAATGTGGAGTGATGGGGTTGCCATGAGAATTTCTCCGATTGGTATTTATTGTGCAGGCAATCCGGAAGAAGCGGCCAGGTTAGCCGAGATTGAAGCAAGAGTCAGTCACGCTCGGGATGGAGTATATTGCGGTCAAGCTGTAGCGGCAAGCGTTGCTTATGCCATGACGGGAAACGATTGGCAAAAAGTAATTGAAACAGGGATGAACCACATACCTAAGGATTCCTGGACATATCGGAAAATCAGCGAGGCTGTAGAAATTGGCACAAAGTATACGAATGTTCAAGATGCTATGGAAGAGCTCTACAATAAGAACTCCATTTTCTACTATCCTTGGGCCGATATGGGACCGGAAGCTATTCCGCTCGCTTATGGTGTGTTTGCCGCAGCGAAGGGGGAGTATATTCCTGCTGTCCTTGGCGGAGTCAATATTGGAAGAGATTCTGATACAATTGCGGCTATGAATGGTGCAATGGCAGGAGCATTACATGGTGCTGACGCTGTACCAACTGATTGGCAGGACCGGATTAATATTATTCGCGGCCGCTGTGTTTTGGCTATGAAAGGGATAGATGTCCGTGATATTGCCAGAGATTTAACAAACGTAATCATAGGAGGAAAAGAGTAATGTCTCATGATAAAATTTACGGTTCCCTTCTTGGTATGGCAATGGGTGATTCGGTAGGCTTTGCAGCGATGTATCATAGATCTCTCGTACTTCCCCCTAAGAGGAGAAATCGTTTATGGAGCTTTAGCCAAATTACGGATCGGCATCGGATCAATAAAATTTCATTGCCCTTCACACATGCTATGAGCGAGGATATTTTAGATTATTGCGGAACGGATGATACGGAATTTGCAATCGTTGCAGCCCAAATGATATTAGATTGTGGAAATGAAATTACGGAAGAAAAATTACTTCATGGCTGGATGAATTATATAGTAGAAGCTGAGCAGGAAATATGGAGTGGAGTAAGTGAGAGAGCTTCTATTGAAAACATCAGAAAAGGAATCCTTCCCCCGGCATCTGGCAATGACAATCCACACCACTATGATGATGGCTCTGTTTCACGTGCGGTTCCAATAGGTCTTATCTATAAAAATCAGCCTGAAGAAGCTGCAAATATTGCACAAAAAATGGCTTCTATCACAAATGCTGAGGATGGTGTATATGCGGCCCAGGCGATGGCTGCCAGTATAGCTGTGGCTCTATCAGGTGCTTCCCCGCAAGAAATAGTGGAAGAAGGGCTAAAATACGTACCGGAGAATACCTGGATTCGCAGAAAAATGAATATTGCCCTAAATGTACTTGAAGAAACCCAAGGTGACGGATTTGCAGCCATACCGCTATGGCAAAAGCGAGTAGTCAATGCGGTATATAACTATGCAAATATTGCACCTGAAACACTCGCAGTAGCCTATGCCATTTTTCTAAGTATACAAGGAGACCTGCAAAAAGGAATTCAGCTGGCATCATTACTTCCGAAACAGTCCGATAGTATGCCTGCTATGGTAGGCGCTCTATCAGGAGCTTCTCAGGGAGCAAGTGCAGTCCCGGAAACTTGGAAAGTGGCATTAGATGAAATTAAAGGGATTTGTATTCCCAGTTTACAGGGGACATCACTGAAGGATATTGCTTCCAAGTTGGCCGGCTATGAAAATGCTTAACTTCTAAAAATGATTTTAAATATAGCTGCACGATTCATCCTAAGAAAGGGAAAAAAATAATCGTGCCAAGCTATCTTTAACAATAGCCATTGAGATCTTTGCGGTAGAAATCTAAACATTGAGATAATAATAGGTTGACAGGGACTGGCATCAAACGGTACCATAAGAATATATAACATGTAACCGGTTACATATCTTGGGGTCAAAGTTTGTCCTGTAAACTTATTTTTTTTAAGAAAATGTGTAACCGGTTACATGTCAAGCGTTTTATTGACCAGAAAACATACAAATAAAAGTTTAAAAGAGGTTATAACATGACTAGCAGTGATGTACGAATCGTTTCTCCGTGCGGAATATTAGGATATGGGTTTCCTGAAGAGTCTTTTAACAGGGCCTTTGAGTACAATCAAAAGGTTCATGGAATTGTTGTGGATGCAGGATCGACTGATGCAGGTCCGCATAAGCTTGGTGCAGGTGTCGCGATTGTGAGCCGTCGGGCAACCAAAAAGGATTTGGATATCATTATTAAAAATGGTGTTCCCCGTGACATTCCCATTGTTATAGGGTCTGCTGGCGGAGCCGGTGCCAAGCCGCATATTGAGTGGACGCTGGATATTATTAAAGAAATCCTGGCAGAACGCAGCTTAACAGCTAGAATTGCCGTGATTTGGTCCGACTTTACACAGGAGGAAATAATAAAAGCAAACCAGGAAGGCCGAATTAACCCTCTAACGCCAAACATTCCAGCTCTTACAGATGAAGTCATCCAAGAAACGAACAACATTGTTGCTCAGATGGGACACGAGCCCATTTTGGAAGCTCTTGAAAACGGAGCAGACATTGTTGTCTGTGGAAGAGCATATGATCCATCGCCATTTGCGGCAGTTGGAATTTACCACGGCAAAGATTCTGGTCTCGCTTACCATCTTGGCAAAATTTTAGAATGCGGGGCGCTATGTGCTGAACCAGGCACAACCAAGGATTGCATCGTTGGAACATTAAAGGAAGATTCCTTCACGGTTCAATCCTTGAATCCAATTCGCAAATGTTCGCCGATTAGTGTGAGTGCACATACTTTCTACGAAAAAGAACATCCATACATTTTACATGGGCCAGGCATTATCCTTGACCTTAGTCAATGTGAGTTCACACAAGTGAGTGACGGGGTTGTCGAGGTTAAGAATAGTAAACTGCTAAAAAATGATCAATATTTCATCAAGCTGGAAGGTGCACGAAAGGTTGCCTATAGAACCTTTGTTATCGCAGGTGTCCGTGACCCGATTTTAGTTGAGAATATTGAAGAAATTGAGGAGCTTGTGATGGAGCAGGTAAGGGATTATTACGAGGACATCCCGGAAGAAGATTATTCTATTCACTTCTATAATTATGGGAAAAATGGAGTGCTAGGTTCAAGAGAATGTGCACCATTCCATGGACATGAGATTGGTGTCATGTTTGAAGTGGTTGCCAAAACACAGGAACTTGCAAACAGTATTTGCTCGAGTGTAAGATCGACATTTCTCCACTATGGATATGAAAATCGGAAATCTACAGCTGGTAATTTAGCCTTTCCTTTTGCACCAAGTGATGTAGAGTTTGGACCTGTGTATGAGTTTTCTCTCTATCACCTAATGGAAATCACTGAAAGCCCATTTGTTATTGAGTATTTGTAAGGGGATGAAAACATGGCCGCTTTATTTGAACTAGCTAAAGTATTACGAAGTAAAAACGCAGGACCTTTCGAGCTGACATTCGATATTTTATTCGATTCCAAGGAAGTCTATGAGCGAGTCAAGAGTTCAGGAAAAATTAATGAACAAACGATTTGCGAGCTGTATAATCTCACATCGGAACAGATTGACCATCTCGTTTTCTATGATCAGGCACTTGGAATTAAGATTACGATTTTAAGAGATATCTCCTCTGGAACAGTAGGAGACCGGGATGTATATGGGGCACAGCAGCATGCACCGTTAATGAATATACTGATTGATTAGGATGATGAACATGCAGAGAATAGCCGTTGTTGGAAGTATCAATATGGATTATTTTATTGAAAGCGAGGTACTGCCTAAATTAGGAGAAACCGTACTGGGTGAGAATTTCTTTTTATCCATTGGCGGCAAGGGGGCCAATCAAGCTGTGGCAGCTGCCCGTCTTGGCGGTGATGTGTCCTTATTCGGATCGGTTGGTGATGATGAGAATAGTGATCTAATTATCAAAAAGCTGGAAAAGGAGAATATCAATCTTGTAAATCTCCAATCTGTAAAAGGATTGCCTACAGGAGCAGCGTTTATTGAGCTTTGTCAAAGCGAAAATCGCATCATTGTGGTACCAGGGGCAAATACACATACCAACGTTGACTATGTAAAAAAAACTGCAACAGAGCTTCTGAACTACGATGTGATTGTATTTCAGCTCGAGACACCGTTAGACATGATTGAGTATCTGGTTCCGCTCCTTTATGAACAAGGAAAAACGATTATTATCAACCCGGCGCCGGCACAAACACTCAGTCAAGAGCTGATTAACAAGGTGACCTATGTTACACCGAATGAACACGAGTACAAATTGGTGTTTAACACGAATGATTCAATGGAAGAGCTGCTTAAAAAGTATCCGAATAAATTAATCATTACATGCGGGTCAGAGGGAGTACGTTTCTTTGATGGAACAGAGATCAAATTAGTTCCTTCCATTAAGGTGATTCCAGTTGATACTACGGGAGCTGGAGATACCTTTTCAGGAGCTTTCGCAGTTGCCATTGCAGAAGGGAACTGTCTTGAAGACAGCATACGTTTTGGCAACATAGCAGCTGGGATATCGGTCACTAAAAAGGGTGCTCAAACGGGAATGCCCAAGCGGTATGATGTGACTCAATTTGTAAAGGAAAAGGAGTATAAAGATGAAAAAGGGCATACTGAAGCAAATTAAATCAAGCTGGGTCCTCTATCTTATGCTTTTTCCAGCCCTCCTTTATTTTTCGATCTTCCACGTCGTTCCATTAATCGGAATGAAGCTGGCATTTCAGGATTACCGGATTATCGGTGATAATGTTTGGGTCGGATGGAAGCATTTTAAGATCCTATTTAGCTCCCCAGCCTTTTTGGATGTATTAAAAAATACCATCATTATTAGCGTGATGAAGATTGTATTCTTCTTTCCAATTCCGATTATTTTATCATTATTGATCAATGAGGTAAGAGTCGGGAAGTTTAGAAAATATGTACAGTCAATCGTTTATCTTCCCCACTTTTTATCATGGGTCGTTATTGCGGGGATCTGGATCGCATTTCTGAATCCGGAAGATGGCGGAGTCAACGTGATTCGCAGCTTTTTCAACATGCCTTCCCTTGATTTTATGACAAGTAAGGACCATATCCGCTGGGTATTGGTATTCCAGGAAATATGGCGCAGTGCCGGATGGGATTCCATTATTTACTTGGCAGCCATACTAAAAATAAGTCCTTCTCTCTATGAAGCGGCCAAAATTGACGGAGCATCTAAAATACAGCAAATGAGATACATCACGCTGCCGTCTTTAACTTCAACAATCATGACAGTCTTTATTTTAAATCTGGGATTCTTCATGAATGCCGGTTTTGACCAGGTCTTTAATATGATGAACAATTCTGTCATTAGCGTAATCGACATTTTAGACACGTATGTGTATCGAATCGGTCTCTTAAACGGTCAATATGCTTATGCAACGGCAGCGAGCCTTTTCAAAGGTGTGATTGGGGTTATCTTAATCTTAAGTACGCATTTTATTTCAAAACGCTTTACCGGTAAAGGTGTTTGGTAGGAGGTGGAACGATGATAACTAAACTTAAAAAATTGAGTATTTCAACGATTATTATTTACAGCATTTTGTTTTTAATTTCATTAACAGTGCTAGTTCCGCTTCTTCACTTACTAGCAATGTCGTTATCAGATCCTCTCAAGGTTCATAAACTAAGTGGTCTGGGAATCATACCTGAAGGATTTTCACTCATTAACTATAAAATTCTATTATCAAACCCGCTAATTATAAAAAGTATTTTTAATACTCTATTTATAACAATTGTGGGTACAGCCGTGAATCTATTGCTTACAGCAATGACAGCCTATGTACTGGCAAGAACGAAATTTCCAGGCCGAAATTTTGTAATGATTTTCTTAATTGTCATCATGGTATTTGAACCGGGATTAATACCTGAATACTTACTGGTGAAAAACCTGGGATTGTTGGATACGTATGCGTCCCTCATCCTATATAAGACAATCAATATCTTTTACTTGTTTATCATGATGAGATTTTTTGAGGATGTTCCTGAAAGTATTTTGGAAGCAGCCCGTATGGATGGAGCTGGGCACTTCCGTATTTTCACAAAAATTATGCTGCCGTTATCAAAGCCAGCTTTGGCAACAATGGGTCTTTTTTATGGAGTTTATCACTGGAACGAATACTTCCGAGCGACGATCTACTTAACGGACACTGGCAAATGGCCACTTCAGCTTGTTCTTAGGCAATTTGTAGTAGAACGTGATAACACATCCCTGTTAGGAGCGCAAAACTTTCTATCCTATGATCAAATAGCAACCCTTGATTTTGCTTCGCTGCAAGCAGGAACAATTATCATCTCGGTTGTACCTTTACTGCTAATTTATCCGTTGATTCTAAAGTACTATGCGAAGGGTGCATTTG
The DNA here is from genome assembly GCF_000294775.2 of Cytobacillus oceanisediminis 2691. Classification (GTDB taxonomy): domain Bacteria; phylum Bacillota; class Bacilli; order Bacillales; family Cytobacillaceae; genus Cytobacillus; species Cytobacillus pseudoceanisediminis. The sequence goes on along the minus strand of NZ_CP015506.1, from coordinate 5,077,287 downwards.
AGGGTGGAGTCAAAGACTGATCTTTACACACTATGTGGAATAGATGAATAAATACACAAAAGCGAAATGTGTAGAAAAAAGGGAGTTCTTCAAATGGTTACTTTTAAAGAACGAGTTAGAGGTGTTGTTATATCTACAGCACTAGGGGATGCATTGGGAGCACCTGTTGAAAAATTAAGTTATGAAGAGATAAAAAAAATGTATAAGAGAGTTGAGACACTCCGTACCAAATGGTACAAGGAAGATTATCCGGCTGACTTGAATTTAGGCAGGAAAAGGGGCAACGGTACAGTTACAGACGATACTCTTATGACTTTTGCACTCATTAACGTCTATAACAAAGAAAAAAGGCATTTAGATGCGTATGACATGGGGAACGAATATGTGAAGGAAATTGCTTTCAGAAAAACATATATCCCTGAGTTTGGCAGAGAGGCGCTCATTATTGACCGTCTATTCTACCCGGAAAAATATATTTTCATGCGCCATGTATTAGCCAATTGTGAGCCGCGTGAAGGGGGAATTGGCAATATGATCAACTGCGGGGCCGCGATGTATATTGCACCTGTTGGAATTGTCAATGCGGGGAATCCGAAGGCTGCCTATGATGAAGCAATATTGTTTGCGATGGGGCATCAAAGCAGCTATGGCCTGGAAGCGGCAGGGGTGCTGGCAGCTTGCGTGGCAAAGGCGTTTGAAGATAATGTGACCGTTGATGAAATTGTCGAGACAGCCCTCTATTTTGCTAAGGATGGAACAAAGAATGCAATTCGTGATTTAACCGAAGCTGCCAGGAAATTACGTTCTGAAAAGGCAGCCATGGATACAGTAATTGCCGAATTCCAGCGTCTGATTGAAAAGTATTCGCCAATGAAAGACGATGTTCACCGTAAAATTGAGAAGGTTGGGGTTCCTTCCAATCACTATACACCGAGCAGGCTATTCTCCATTGAAGAGCTGCCGATGGCTTTAGCGTTTATGGTATTAAATGACGGAGATTATTACGGATCCATTTTAGATGGCATCAACTCTGGCCGTGATACAGATTCCATCGGGGTAATGGCCGGTGTTATTTTAGGTGCAATGTACGGAGACAGTGTTATTCGTTTCGAAGATGTTGAGCTTTTGCAAGAAACGAACAAAATGAATTTAATCCAGGCAGCAGACCAATTTTCAGAGACTGCTAAGCTGATCATAGAGCAAGACCTGCAGCTTAATGAAAAAAGAAAGAACATTCTTTAAAAGAACTTTTGGGGACCAGGAGTTGAGTATATGTTACCTGAAAATTATTTAGAAAAGGTGTATGCCGGTTTCTTAGGAATGAATGTTGGAATCCGGCTCGGTGCACCACTGGAGCCAAATGAATGGTCATATGAAAAAATACAAGAAATTCATGGTGATATCAGGGGGTATGTGAAGGATTATAGAACCTTCTCTGCTGACGATGACGCAAATGGCCCAGTTTATTTTATCCGGGCACTTATTGATGAAGCACGCGGACGGGAACTGGCACCACAGGATGTTGCAAGAGCGTGGTTAAACTATTCGCGTGAGGGAATCGGTATGTTTTGGTGGGGCGGAGACCAGATCAGCACAGAACATACGGCGTATTTGAATCTTAAAAAAGGCATCCCTGCACCACAGTCTGGTTCAGCTGAAGTCAACGGCATCATTATGGCTGAGCAGATTGGCGGGCAGATTTTTATCGATACATGGGGATTGCTGTTCCCCGATAATATTCAAAGGGCAGCAGATTATGCAGAGATAGCGGCAAGTGTGTCTCATGATAAGAATGGATTATACGGGGCTCGTTTTATGGCAGCGTGTATTTCGAAAGCCTTTTCAGCTAAAAATATTGATGATATTATCGAAGCAGGGTTGTCCGTAATTCCAAAAGGTTCCACGTACTATGCTGTCGTGAAAGCTGTAATCGATTTTTATCAGAAGCACCCTGAGGAAGAGGCTTTCCGGAAGTGCCGTCAGTATTTAGAAAAAGAGTGGGGTTATGATAAGTACACTGGAGTATGCCATATCATCCCGAATGCCGGAGTATGTGCCCTGGCCCTATTGTATGGAAAGGGAGATTTGGCTCGAACCGTTGAAATCGCGACCATGTGCAGCTGGGATACGGATTGCAATGCAGGAAATGTTGGAACCATCGCAGGGGTTTTCGCTGGTCTTGATGGTATTCCAGGTCATTATCGTATGCCAATCAACGATATGATCGCGACATCCAGCGTGTCGGGTTACTTGAATGTGCTGGATATCCCGACCTTCTGTAAGGAGCTTGCCGTTCTTGGCTATCAAGTGAATGGGCTGGAAGCTCCTCAGCGATTAATGGAAAGCGTTCGAAATGGTGAGGTTTACTTGGACTTTACCTTGCCGGGATCAACTCATGGTTTTAAGACGAATAATGCCTTTAAGACGCTATTGCGTCCATGTAGTGATGTAGGGATTGAGGAAACCCGAGGTTCATTGTCCGTTCTTTTTGATAGATTTATAGAAGGCGATTCAAGTAAAGTATTTTACAAGCCATTTTATCGCCGTGAAGAGTTCAACGATGAAAAATATAAGCCGACTTTTGCACCTACTGCATACAGCGGACAAAAGGTTTCTGCAAAGGTTTTTATGGATAAATGGCAAGGCGGGGCGGATGTTTATTTGACTCCTTACATCCGCAATAGTTTTACAAAGGAAGATTTAAAGCTTGACCCCATTATATTAAGCCATCAGCAGTGGCTTGATATTGAATTTGTGATACCAAAAACTGATGGTGCATTGATTGACGAGGTTGGCTTTATTGTCGAGAGCCCTTCTCCTGCAGATAACCGTTCATTTGGAAAGTTTTACATTGGCGAGTTCCGAATCTTTGGAAATGCAGATTACACCATCGATTTTGCCAAACAAGCCGTGGAATTTAAATGTGTAACACCTTTTGCTCACCACCGTGGTGAATGGACACTGGAGGATGGTTTCATGAAGGCTGCTGCAGGTGAGGAAGATGCTTCTTCCTTTACAGGGAACTATTATGGCCGTGACCTGGAGGTGGAAATAAGCTTACAGCCTGCTACTGGCACAAGCCACGGGGTTATCTTCAGAGCAATGGGAACAGAACGTTATTATTGGGCAGGATTTGATGGTAACAATCAGATTTCATTAATAGAGAATAACTTTGGTTTTAAGCACTTAAAGACAGTTCCATATGAATGGGATCCGGAAGCTATATATGATTTTAAAGCTGTCAGCAATGGAACTGCCGTGCAGGTCGAAATCAATGGCGAGCTAGTCCTGGATTTCGATGGCTTGGAAAATGAGCATGGAATGATTGGCTTAGGCCTGCTTGAAAAAGGGGAAACAAAAGTCCATCGTTTCCATGTAAAAGAAACGAACGAATAGTTAAAAACAGAAAAATCCTTTTAAAGGAGAATTTTATTGAGAGAGAAACAAACAACGATTCGAGATGTGGCAAGGGAAGCAGGCGTATCCGTAGCAACAGTATCCAGGTATTTGAATAATAATGGATATATCAGTCAAAAAGCGGAGATGAAGATTCGGGAAGTGATGGAGCGCCTAAACTATCATCCAAATGAAATCGCAAGAGGATTAGCGAAAAAGAAAACTCGGACGATTGCTCTGATTATCCCTGATATTACAAACCCATTTTTCCCGGAACTCGTCGTGGCAATTGAAGAAGTGGCGAAATCAAAGGGGTATAGCATCATCTTAGTAAATACACAAGTCGGGGATATGGATGATAATCATTTTTGGACTCAGCTTCAAAATCGATATGTCGATGGTTTTATTCTGGCATCGTTTGAAATGAGCGAAAAGGTCATAAAGGCTATTGAAAAATTAAAAATACCGTTTGTAAGAATTGACCGGGCAGCTGAAAATAACACCTTTGACTCGATTGGATTAGATAACTATAAAGGTGCCAAGCTGGCTGTTGAACACTTGATTGAGGTAGGCTGCAAGAAGATTGCTCATATCAGCGGGCCGAAGTCGTACCCTCCATCGTCTGAACGGAAACGAGGATATGTGGAGACAGTCACTGATAGGGCCGTTAGGGATGGAAAAACATCACCGGAGGAATCGGTCATCGTTTATGAAGGAGACTTTACGCTAGAAAGCGGCAAGCTGCTAACACAAATCCTTATGAACCAGCATAAGGATGTCGATGGAATATTCTTAGGCAATGATTTAATGGCGATCGGGTGTCTCAAAGCTCTTAAGCTAATGGGCTACCAAATCCCAAAGGAAGTCGCTATAATTGGCTTTGACGGAATCAAGCTAACCGAAATGGTAGAACCGGAAATTAGTACGGTTGAACAGCCAATTTATGACATCGGGGTCGTATCCACTAACAAACTTATTCGTAAAATTGAGGGATTAGAGAACGATAAATCGATCCTAGGTGAAACTTCGCTAGATATTCGTCTTGTTACAAGACAATCTACACTTGGGTTTGGGAAATATAGGTGAATCGGATGGATTAGTTTCTGCTTTTCTTTATTTTTTCTATCCTTAACGCTTTTTAAGGCTTGTCGAATAAGTCGACTCTTTCACTATACAAAGCAATGCAATTCATGCATCTAAACTCTCCTCTTTTATGGAGATATTCTCGGATAAATGCAAGAAGCAAGTTCAAGTGGAGAAGCTGTGTTTGTTCTGGAGTTCTAAGGCACTTTCTTAAGAAAGACTTAATAAGCTTGGTTGGAGATTAAAAAAATAATTGGACCGCTGATTCTATTGGCGGTTTTTTTATGTTGCAGAAAAAGCATCTGTAGGAGCATAGTAATCCCTTAATCACCAAAAATGATTTTTTATTGTACTTTTCATGCATTCTGAAAAGTTCAGTGTTTTGCAGATGCTCTCCTTCATTAAAGTGAATACAGTCGATTGCTCGGGAGGGAGTAGTGTTTAAAGTCCTAATTTCCTGAAAATTCGACTTTTAATTAGTAAGTTAAAGGGCTTATGTGATATAGTTAACTTATTACTAGGTCATAATAGTTAGTTATAAATGCTGGAATGGAAAACCATTTGTAATGGAGGTCTAAACTTGTTAACAAATCATCTCGATTTTCGTCTGGAGCCTAAGGTAAGGGAATTGTATGAAGAGCATAAGAAACGTGCTGAAAAAATAGACTGGGGCTATCACGAGTTTCTCCCATGGGATAAAGCGCAGGATTTCCGCCGTGTTCCCTGGGATGAGAGTCAGGTGACACTCCCGGAGTCCGTCATTACGGCTGTGGAAACAGCCCTATTAACAGAAGTGAATCTTCCATGGTTCACCTCTTATTTGGACCAGACATTTAGAGGTTCATTGAGTGTCATTAAGGAATTTGTGCATACATGGACAGCGGAAGAGGATCAGCACTCCAATCTGCTAGAAACCTATTTGTTAATCACGCGTAATGTCCATCCGGGCAGGCTTCACCAGCTTCATAAGCAAACAGTGGAAAATGGCTGGAATCCTGATTTTCATACGCCATTTGAAACGATGGTTTATACCTCCATGCAGGAGCTCGCCACCATGGTGTTTTACTATAATGTGGCGAAGGTGGCAGGGCCTCATGATAAGGATTTATCCAGCTTGCTGAGGCGATTGGCTAAAGATGAGACCCTTCATTATGCTTTTTACAGGGACGTTATTAAATATCACCTGCAATTGGAACCTAATTATTGCTACTATCTGGGGAACGTCATCATGAACTTTAAAATGCCAGGTGCTGTCATGCCGGACTTTGAAGATCGGATGGCTATCATCGCAAAAGAGGCCAATTATGGCCCGCTTGAATATTTTGATCAGGTCCTGGATGTCATTATAGAGTATTGGGAAATTGAGAAGCTGAGGCCGATTGCACCTGAAGCAGAGAAAGCAAGACTAGATATCCTAAACTATCATGCTCGCTTAAAAAGGGTGAGGGATCGGTTTTACAGAAAGAAATAATTTGTAGAACCGGCGGGGCTGGTTCTTTTTTTGTTTGAAAAGAACCGAATTGTGAACGCTACAAATTGAGTTTTCCAATCTGCAAATAGAAGGAAAATCTTGCAAATAAAGTATTCAATTCTGCAAATAGAATAACAGTTTTGCAAATAGAGAGCAAAAACCTGCAAATAGTACCCTATTTCCAATAAAAAGCTCCTCACCGATAGTTTTGCATTCCTATGAATCGGGAAATTACCTCAATAAAACAACCTGGAGGTAATCATTATGCTGCAATTCATAGAATCCCGCTCTCCCTCTACAATTGCCCTCGCTTTCAATGGGAATGCGACCAAGGAAGATGCTGAAAAACTGGATCAATACGTGAGAGAAAATTTTAAAGGTGACCAGAAATTCAATATTCTAGCCATCATGACGGATGTAGACGGAACAACCTTCCAAGGAGCAGCGGAAGGAATAGAATTTGATATAAAAAGATGGAAACAATTTAATAAATTCGCTGTTGTCAGTGACAAAGACTGGATAGGAACTGTTTCCAAGCTTACAAACTATCTGCCTGGCATTAAAGTTGAATACTTTGAAGGCCATCAGCTTGAGGAAGCCTGGACTTGGATTAAGGAGTGAGAGGTTATCCATACATTTGATGGATTCCCTTTGCAATCCGGAAATGGAATAAGGAAATGTTAAAAGGGCCGGTTTCCAGTGAGCCGGCCTTTTGTGTGCATCCAAAGACAATTAGTGCACGAGACTCATCGTTCATGCACCTTCAGTTTCTTGGCCTTTTTTACAACCGTCGATTGGTCAATCTTTAAGGCTTCGGCCACTCTTCTGGTGGTTTTATACTTTTGGAAAGCGGTTAATAGAATGTTCCTTTCTAATTGCTCCACCGCTTCTTTCAGGGGGGTGAATTCTTCGCTTTGGGTGCTGGGACTTGAGGCTTCGGTCATTTCGAGGATTTTTTCGGCTTCGATCGTATCCCCGATTGTGTTAATGACCAGTCTTTCAATCATATTTTGCAGTTCTCTTATATTTCCGGGGTAGTTGTAATCATATAGCGCCCTGATGGCTTCTTCGGAGAAGGTCTTTTTCATCTTATATTTATTATTCATGCTGTCAAGAAACATTTTGGCGAGGAAAAGCAGGTCTTCCTTACGCTCTCTTAGTGAAGGGATCGTAATGGGCACAACGTTCAGCCTGTAAAATAGGTCCTCGCGGAATTGGCCGGCCCTCACCAGCTCCTTAATATCCTTATTGGTGGCTGCAATGATTCTGCAGTCTACCTTAAAAGATGCCGTTCCCCCGATTCTTCTTACAGTACGATCATCCAGAACATGCAGAAGCTTCACCTGCAGGCTCACAGGCATGTCTCCGATTTCATCCAGGAAAATGGTGCCGCTGCCGGCAGTTTCAAACAGCCCTTTTTTTCCATCCTTTAGTGCACCTGTGAAAGCCCCCTTTTCATAACCGAAAAGCTCTGATTCGAGCAGGTTTTCAGGTATGGCCCCGCAATTGATGGAAATAAAGGGACGGTCCTTGCGATTGCTGACAGAATGAATCATATCGGCCATATATCCTTTTCCGACACCGGTTTCTCCCAATAATAAAACGGTTGCTTCCATATTGGCGATATGATGAACCAATTCAATGATTTTTTTCATATCCGGACTTTCAGAGGCCACTTTGCCCCTTTCCAGCTGAGTTCTTTTCATTAATTCCTGTTTCATCCACTCATGCTCTGCCTGAAGTCTTTTAAGGTCAGAGGCCAGCTTATCCGTTTCGGTAATATCCTTTGAGATGTTAATAATTTTCTCAATCTTTTTTTCCCTATTAAAAATGGGAGTGCCGGTTACCAGGACCGTTTTATTGGCAGCTGTTTTCTGTATAATGGTGACCCTTCTTTTCTTGCGGATCACTTCGCAGGTGACTGAAGTGCTGAAAAAACCTTGTTCTTCAAGTATAAAGGCATTTTTTCCAACCAGTTCTGATTCTGGTACACCGAAAATTTTCTCACAGGATTTGCTGATTCTGGTAAATACCCCTTCACCGTTTGTAATGGTGATTGCGCTATGGGTTGTATCCAAAATGAAGTTTAAATCCTCAAAGGCTTGCTTATATGTTTCCGGCTGATTATTCTCCATAAAAACCCCCACTTATTCGCTTGATGATTAAATTCATCAGATTTTGATGATATTTTTCATCACCAACAAAAGGACAGACCAATAAATACTGTGAAAATCAATGGATTAAAGTTGGCATGCTTCTTGCAACGTAGATTTCAATAACCATTTTTAATTTTCTAAAAATTATACCATTGACAACATGAGCAATGCCAGGGGTAAAAAACATTTTAATAGAAAGGGGGAGTTTGGTTGGAGATCAATCTCAGCCGGCTGATGAACGATTTTGAAAACATAGTAGGTTTTACCAGTACGCCGGGCAATGGCTGTACGAGATTCTCGTACAGTAAAGAGGATCAGAGAGTCAGAGAATATCTTTTTGCCCGGATGGAGGAGCTGGGGATGGACGTAAAGGTTGATGCCATCGGAAATATTAGGGCTACATACGGAAAAGAAATGAATAGGCCTTCCATTATGATTGGTTCCCATCACGATACTGTGAAAAATGGAGGGAAATACGACGGGTTAACAGGTGTATTAGCTGCACTGGAAATTATAAGAGTATTAAAGGAAGAGGAGGCAGAATTGCAGCAGCCAATTGAATTGGTAAGCTTCGCAGAAGAAGAAGGCTCCAATTTTGGCATAACCATGCTTGGCAGTAAAGTGTTTGCCGGAAAATATAATTTGGAAGAATTAAAGACAATCAAGAATTCAGAGGGAAAGTCTGTTTACGAAACAGCTAAAGATTTTGGACTTGAAATTGATCAAGCAGAAAGAGATATTCTCCAAAGAGGAGAAATAGACGCCATGATTGAGCTGCATATCGAACAGGGGCAGATACTTGAAAGCCAGCAAAAATCAATTGGAATTGTTCAGGCTATTGCCGGTATGAGGACGTATAAGGTGACAATTGAGGGAGATTCGAATCATGCAGGGACCACTCCAATGGATTTAAGATCAGATCCAATGGCTGGTGCAGCTGAAATCATCTCCCAAATTCGAAAAACTGCTAAAAATGATGCGTTGCGGTCAACAGTGGCGACAGTCGGGAAAATAGAGTGCAGGCCAAATATTCCAAACGTGATTCCTCAGGAAGTCGAATTCTATGTGGACATCAGAGATGTTGAAGCTAAAGGAGTAGAAATTGTTTCCGGGAAGCTTGCTCAAAAGGTTAAAGAGGTATCTGATGAGCACTCGTTAAAATGCACAATCGAGCTGGTTGGCGAATCCAGAACAGTTAAGCTTTCATCCCGGCTTATTGAAAAGATTGAGGAAACGGCAATCGAGAAGAGATTTGATTATTTAAAGCTGAATAGCGGTGCTGTACATGATACAGCAATGTTAAGCGGATTGACTGATATAGGTATGATTTTTATTCCGAGCAAGGGAGGAAAAAGCCATTGCCCTGAGGAGTATACAAGTGAAAAAGACCTTAAGGCAGGCTGTGATTTATTGCTGAATGTCGTGAGAAAGCTGGCATGCAAAAAAACGGAAAAGCAGAAGATCTAAAATACCTGCTTTTCTCTCTTTTTTACATTTTTCATTTTACAGATAATTTTTAATATTAAATATTTTATAGGAGATGAAGAAAATGACAGAAAAGCTATTTGAAAGATTACAAGAGATTTATCCGGAGATGGTGAGTTTTAGAAGGGATCTTCACATGTATCCGGAGCTTTCCCATCATGAGGTGAATACTCCTGAGAAAGTGGCATGCTTTCTTGAAAATTTGGGATTGGAAGTGAAAAGGAACGTTGGCGGAAGAGGGGTAACAGGATTATTGAAGGGCGGTAAGCCTGGGAAGACGGTTGCATTGCGTGCGGATTTTGATGCTCTTCCGATTCAGGAAGAAAATGAAGTGGAATACAAATCCCGAATCCCGGGAGTTATGCATGCTTGCGGACATGATATTCATACCGCAGCTCTCCTGGGCGTGGCCAAAACATTATCCGAAGTGAAAGATCAGCTGAAAGGAAATGTCCTGTTTATTCATCAATTTGCTGAAGAAGTGATTCCAGGCGGGGCGAAGTCAATGATTGAAGATGGATGTCTTGATGGCGCAGACGTCATCTATGGTGCCCATGTCTGGTCCACCAATCGGACAGGCACGATCGGCGTAAGGGAAGGTGATGCCATGGCAGCGGGAGATACCTTTGAGATTAATATATTTGGAAAGGGCGGACATGCTGCGACGCCGCATTTGACCGTTGATCCAATTGCAGCAGGATGCCAGCTCATTTCAAATCTTCAGCAGGTTGTGGCAAGGAAGGTGGATCCTGTGAAAACAGCAGTCGTGTCTGTAGCAGCTTTTAACAGCGGTACCGGATTTAATGTCATTCCAGACAAAGCCAGGATTACCGGAACAGTCCGGACGTTTGATGAAGATGTCCGCAGCATGATTGAAAGCTTGATAGGGGAAATTGCCCACTCGACCTGTAAGGCTTTAGGGGCAACCGCCAAGTATGAATATGTCAGAGGCTATCCGGCTGTAAAAAATCATCCTGATGAAACAAAAAGGGTTGAAAGGCTGGCCGGAAAGATTGTGGGCGAAGAAAATGTCATTCACATGCCGGCGCAAATGGGCATGGAGGATTTTGCGTATTATCTGCAAAAGGTTCCCGGAACCTTCTTCTTTGTTGGAGGAAATTCAGAAGAGATTGAGGAATTTCCCCATCACCATCCGCGCTTTGATGTGGATGAACGTTCCATGATTGATATTGGGAAAGTGTTTATTTCCGCAGTGTTCGATTATCTGTCTGATGAAGGCGCTGCTGAACGCAAGCCTGCTGAAGTTCAGTCTAATTAAAAAAATAGGAGGTCATAGATATGGATGAGGTTTTAAGGTTTGCCAATAGCACTCCGGTATGGATTTTTGCCAGCATAGTTGTAGCTATCGTCATTTTTCAGGCTCTGATTTTCATCCGGATCGCTTCCCAGACAGCCCCAAGCATCGGTATGACAAAGGATGAAACAAAAAGGGCCTTGAGAACAGGCTTTATCAGCAGTTTAGGACCTTCTTTCGGAATTGCAGTGGTCATTATCTCCCTTATTGCCGTCCTTGGCGGTCCGTTCACATTGATGAGGATAGGAATCATAGGCTCAGCTGCAACTGAATTGACCGCAGCTGGTATTGGGGCTAATGCATATGGTGTAGAGCTGAATTCCCCTGATTTTGGTTTGAAGGCATTTACGACTGTTGTTTGGACCATGTGCCTTGGGGGAACGGGCTGGCTGATTTTTACTGCTCTCGCGACAAAATCACTGGGGAAAGTGGAAAAGAAAATTGTCAGCAAAAATGCCAAAATGATGACCATCGTGTCGACAGCTGCAATGCTTGGAGCATTTGCTTACCTTGCCAGTCAGCAAATGGTGAAGGGTTATAGTGAGACGGTTGCTGCCATAGCTGCAGGCGTATCGATGATGGTTATTCTTACATTTGCAAAAAAACGGGAAATCCGCTGGCTGCAGGAATGGGCGCTGGGCATTTCACTTGTCATCGCATTGACTATCAGCTATCTGACAACACTTATTTAAGAAAGGGGATGTATTATGTCAGTACCGACGAAAGCTGGAGTGACGGAAGCAAAGATTGAAGTTAGACAAATAACCATGAGCATGCAGGGATTCCATGGCAAGTCCGATTTTTGGGGGCAAACCACTCTTTGGATGCTGATTGTAATGTCTTTTGTGCCGCCGATCTATTTTTCATTCATACTGGGCTACCATCCAGGCTGGGGAGCCATTGCAGGGGGATTGATCGGATATGCAGCCTTTATCGGGATCATGTGGTTTCTTGAGCCCATAACTTATTATCCGGTGCTTGGGAAATCCGGAACCTATATTGCGTTTTTGACCGGTAATATCGCCAACATGTGTCTTCCGTGTTCAGCAGCCGCTCAGGAGTCAATTGGAGCAGAGCCCGGTACAAAAAAAGCGGAGGTTGCTGGTACGCTGGGGATTGCTGTCGCTTCCTTAACAAACATTGTCATTATCATCGCGGTTGTGTTAAGCGGTTCGTTTATCCTGACTATCATTCCGCAATCCGTCCAAAATGCCCTTCAATTCATTTTGCCTGCAATTTACGGAGGGGTTTTAGGGCAATTTGCCCTTAAAAAGCCTCTGTATGGATTGGTTGCTTTCGTAATCGGTATGGCTGTACTGTTTGCGCCGATTTTCAGCTTAATCAAAATCGTTCTTTGTGTGGCCATTACTATTGCTGTCGTTCTCTTTATTGAAAAATCAAAAAGCGGTGTGCCGGAGTAAGCTTTCACAGCTGTAACCCCCTTCGAATTAAGATTGGAGGGGGATTTCCTGAGTCAAATATGAATATAGGGGAGCGGTTATTGATATGGAGAGAGAACTTTGTTTTAATTCTGCGCGTGATCTTGCCGGGATGATTCAAGAACGGGATTTATCCGTCCGGGAAGTGATGGAAGCACACCTGGCACAAATTCAGCGGGTAAATCCAAAGGTAAATGCAATTGTGTCACTTAATGAGGAATTGGCGTTAAAGGAAGCAGACAAGGCGGATAAAATGCTTGATGCAGGTAAGCTATCCGGACCTTTCCATGGACTTCCGATCGCTATAAAGGATACTCACAATGCTGTTGGTTTTCCGGCAACAAGCGGATCCTTGATTTTCCGGGACCATTATCCAAGTGCGGATGATCTGATCGTTGAAAGGCTGCGGAAGGCAGGAGCCATTGTGGTCGGAAAAACAAACGTTCCTGAATTTGCAGCAGGCTCTCACACCTTCAATGAGCTGTTTGGCTCTACCAGAAACCCTTATGATCTAAGCAAAACAGCAGGCGGCAGCAGTGGAGGAGCAGCGGCTGCAGTGGCAAGCGGAATGATTCCTTTTGCGGATGGAAGTGATATGGGAGGATCCTTAAGAAATCCTGCCTGCTTTAACAATGTGGTTGGGCTGAGGCCTTCCCCAGGGCGTATTCCATTTACCAGAACGGCGCTCTACTCGCCTCTGGCTGTGCAGGGCCCGATAACACGCAATGTAGATGACGCCTTTTTTATGCTCTCCGTAATTGCCGGACCTGATGGCCAGTCCCCCCTTGCCATTGAGGAGCCAGGTTCCAGGTTTCTTGAGGAAGCTCAGTCTGATATAAAGGGCCTGCGCATTGCTTATTCTGCTGATTTTGGAGGCCTTCTTCCAATCGATCCGGAGGTAAGAAGCAACCTTGAAGAACAGGTTAAAGTCTTTGAGAGACTAGGTTGCATAGTGGATGAAGGATGCCCGGATTTAAAGGAAGCAGACGAAGTTTTCCAAGTGCTCCGAGCATGGGAGTTCGAGCTTTCTTATTCCGAAATCTTTGACCGATTCCGGGAAATGATTAAACCGAGTGTCATCTGGAACATTGAAAAGGGCAGAAGCCTGAGCGGTCCGGATGTGGGACGCGCCGAGCGGCTCCGGGCGCTTTTATATAACCGTATGAGTGAATTCTTTAATCAATATGATGCTCTTATCCTTCCAGTTAGCCAGGTTACGGCATTTGACGTAAATATTGAATATCCAACAGAAATTGACGGAGTGAAAATGGAAAATTACATCGACTGGATGCGATCCTGCTATTATATTTCCGCTGCTGGAAATCCATCTGTCTCCATCCCAAGCGGATTTTCAGCAGAAGGCATTCCAATTGGCCTGCAAATCGTCGGACCACACAGAGCTGACTTTGAGGTCCTAAGAATCGGCCGTGCCTTCGAACAGGCTACAGGATACGGAAAAAGGCGTCCGCAAATTGCAATTGAACAGACGACATAAAGAGTCGGAGCTGCTTCCTTATGGGAAGCAGCTCTGTATATTTCCAGCAGTCGAAACCTGCTTTTTGCCAGTGTAGAAATAAATCTTTTCCTGGGAAATTAGTGGTGAAATTGTCGAATATAGATGGTATAAAATCTTAAAGGTTAGTTTCTTTTTTTAAAAAAAATCCTTAGTTTTTTACTATGCTTGCAGTATGAAGTTGATTCCTCGCGGAGTGACCGATATATGGAAAAAGTGACCGATATAGAAGGCGCAAACCAAAATTGTGTGTACAAAAAAGCCCTCTGGAGAAGAAAACTCCTTAAGCACAGAGTTGACAGGTTCCTATATTTCTGAAATAATAATAAACAATTAAATACTGGTACCTTTAAATCAGTCCCGTGAGGCTGACAAGGACAGCGGAAGTATGATGCCAATGGGTGAGGTGCAGCCTGCCCATGGGTTCTTCATGCAGGAAAAAGGCTTTTTGTCGGAAAATGGCGAGAAGCCTTTTTCTTTTTCCATCCACTACTATCGAAAATCCTTCGGTACCAGTCCAAAAAATGAATGGAGGAATTGGTATGAAAAAAATAGATTTGGATTTTTCGTTAGAGGCGGTACCTCAGGGGCATCGCAACGGTTTTTGGAAAATGCTTGTGGTGATGCTCGGTCTGACCTTCTTCTCAGCCAGCATGTGGTCAGGCGGAACGCTTGGAACAGGATTAACGTTCATTCAATTTATAGGAATCGTTCTGGCAGGCAACTTGATCTTAGGTGCATATACAGGAGCCCTTGCTTATATTGCCGCAAAGACAGGCTTATCAACGCACCTGCTTACCCGCTATGCCTTCGGTGAAAAAGGATCTTACCTATCATCCTTTTTGCTGGCTGCGACTCAGGTTGGGTGGTTTGGCGTTGGGGTAGCGATGTTTGCGCTGCCGGTTCAGAAAGTAACGGGAATTGATGCGTATCTCCTGATTGCAGCAGCAGGTCTGCTGATGACAGGCACAGCCTTCTTCGGCATGAAGGCACTGGCAATCCTGAGCTTCGTAGCTGTCCCTTTAATCACTATTCTAGGAAGCTTCTCGGTTTTTAAAGCGACAGAAACAGCAGGCGGCCTGGAAGGGCTTATGCAATACCAGCCAACAGAGGCCATTAGTCTGGCAGCAGCTTTAACGATTTGCGTAGGTTCGTTTATCAGTGCAGGCACGCTGACTCCGGACTTCGCGCGATTCTCAAATACAAAACGTTCAGCAGTAGTATCAACAGTCATCGCCTTCTTCATCGGAAACACTATCATGTTCCTCTTCGGTGCAATTGGTGCAATCGCAACAGGGCAATCTGATATTTCAGAAGTCATGTTCATCCAAAAGCTGATTTTCCCGGCGATACTGGTCCTTGGTTTAAATATCTGGACAACGAACGATAACGCTTTATATGCATCAGGCTTAGGGTTTGCGAGCATTTTGAAGATCCGAAAAGGAAAGGTTGTCATCTTCAACGGGATTATCGGAACGATTGCGGCCATGTGGCTGTACAACAACTTTGTCGGGTTCCTGACAATTCTGGGATCGACGCTGCCATCCATCGGGGCTATCATCCTAGCAGATTACTTTATCGTGAATCGCGGAGAGTATAAGAAGTTTGCAGATAAGAAGTTTAAGGCTGTTAACTGGATCGCCATCCTAGCTTGGGCAGCCGGCGTGGCCATTGCAAATTTTGTGCCGGGAATCCCGCCAATCAACTCGCTGTTAGGATCAGCCGTAACATTTGTCCTAGTATCAAAATTGGCTGCTGCTTTACAAGGTAAAAATTCAGCCAGGGAAGGGGAATTAAGAAGTGATTATTAAAAATGCGAAACTAAGAGGCCGGGAAGGCTTTTGGAATATAACGATTAAAGAGGGAAAGATTCACAGCTTATCACAAGGGGAAGCGGAAGCGGGCCAGGAAATCCTTGATGCTGCAGGATCCCTGGCTTCGGCACCCTTCATCGAGCCCCATATTCATTTAGATACAACCCTGACAGCCGGAGAGCCGGAATGGAACCAGAGCGGAACGTTATTTGAAGGCATTCAAAGATGGGCACAAAGAAAAGAAACCCTCACACATGAAGATGTAAAAACAAGGGCAAAAACAGCATTGAAATGGCAGATCGCCCAGGGGATTCAGCATGTCCGCACCCATGTGGATGTAACAGATCCCACTCTGACTGCTTTAAAAGCCCTTTTAGAAGTTAAAGAAGAAATGTCTGAATATGTGGACCTCCAGCTTGTAGCCTTTCCGCAGGAAGGGATCAATTCCTATCCAAGCGGTGCGGAGCTCATGGAGGAAGCACTGAAAATGGGCGCAGATGTGGTAGGAGGCATTCCTCATTTCGAATTCACAAGAGAATACGGCGTTGCTTCTATGAAAACTGCCTTTGACCTTGCTGAAAAATATGACCGCCTTGTCGACATCCATTGCGATGAAATCGATGATGAGCAGTCGCGTTTTGTGGAAGTAGTGGCTGCGGAAGCCTATGAACGCGGATTGGGCAGCCGGGTAACAGCCAGCCATACAACGGCAATGGGCTCGTATAATGATGCTTATACCTACAAGCTGTTCAGACTGTTAAAGCTATCAAACATTAATTTTGTCGCCAACCCGCTCGTAAACATCCATCTTCAGGGGCGCTTTGATACGTATCCGAAGCGCAGAGGGATTACAAGAGTAAAAGAACTGCTTGAAGCAGGGCTTAACGTAAGCTTCGGCCATGACGACATCTTTGATCCATGGTATCCGCTTGGCACCGGCAATATGCTGCAGGTGCTCCACATGGGCATCCATGTGTCACAGCTGATGGGCTACGAACAAATTGTTAACTCCTTCGACCTGATTACAAATAATAGTGCCAAAACATTAAATATTGAAGAGAAATATGGAATTGAAGAGGGGAAACCGGCCAACCTGATCATTCTTGATGAGGAAAATGAGTATGAAGCGATCAGGCGTCAGGCGGCTGTCAAGTATTCCATAAGAAATGGAAAAGTAATTGCTGAAACGAAACCAAGCGAGACATCTGTGATGTTTGGGGAGATAAAAGAGAAAGTAAACTTTCATAAATGATAGCTAGAAGACTGGCTCAGGCTGACTGGGTCAGTCTTTTTATGTTGTGAGGGAAATGAATATATTTTTATATTAATAGTTTTCTTTTACTATTAAATGTAAAAAAAATTATTATAAAACACAGGAATTGAATGTAAACGTTTACAAATAGAGTAACAAAGGATAAATCCCGATACTATATATTTCGACTCTGAAAATATAGTAGAATATTTCGTTAATCTAAGATATACTAATTTTTATTAAAAATATGAAAAATCAAAATATATAAAATTTAGTCAGTCATCTTTTGCTATTGGAAATAGCGGCATCTGATTTTTCAGCTCCACTTACATAAAAAACACAAGGGGGAAAATAACGATGAAAGGCAAATCTTCACTAGCATTAAGCATTTTACTGATTCTTTCATTGCTGCTTTCAGCATGTTCCGGAGGCGGTGAAGAAGCATCAGGCAACAGCAGTGAACCAAAAGAGGGAGGTTCATTAATTTATGCCCGGGGTGCTGACGCTATTGGGCTGGACCCAATCAATGTAACAGATGGAGAGTCCATCCGTGTAACAAGCAATATCTTTGAAACCTTGTTTGTATATGACGAAAATCTTGAAGTCCAGCCAGGATTAGCGGAGTCTTACAAAGTCTCTGATGATGGAATGACCTGGACCATTACCCTTAAAAAGGGCATTAAGTTCCAGGATGGAACAGATTTTAATGCAGATGCAGTCGTGTTTAATTTCGACCGATGGATGGATCCCGAAAACCCCTACCATAAAGGGGATTTTCCATACTATCCGTTCTTATATGGGGGCTTTAAAGGCGATCCAAACCATAAAATCGAGTATGTAAAAGCAGTGGATGAATCCACAGTTGAGTTTAAATTAACTGAAAAGACAGCTCCGTTTATCAGCTACTTAGCTATTCCTATGTTTGGAATTGCCAGTCCGGCCGCGATTGAAAAGCACGGTGACAAGTTCTCAGAAAATCCAGTAGGAACAGGTCCTTTCGTATTTGATAGCTGGAAGCACAATGACAAAATAGTACTGAAGAAAAATGAAAATTATGCAGGTGAAGGGCCATATCTTGATGAGCTGATCTTCAGGGTTATCCCTGAGAATTCTTCACGCCTGACTGCACTTCAAGCTGGTGAAGTAGATATCATCGATGGCTTAAACCCCGATGATGCAACAACTATAGAAGCCGATTCACAGCTTAGTCTTGTAAAGCGCCCAAGCTTTAACATTGGCTACATGGTTCTCAATACGCAAATGGCACCTTTCGATGATGTAAAAGTACGTCAGGCGGTCAATATGGCAATTGATAAACAAGCCATTGTGGATGCTTTCTATAATGGTTATGCAGAGGTAGCAAAAAATCCATTCCCATCTGTGCTGTGGGGCTATAATGACAGCATTGAAGACTACAAATTCAATGTGGAAGAAGCGAAAAAACTATTGGCAGAAGCAGGATATCCAGATGGATTCAAAACCCAGCTTTGGGCAATGAGCAATCCAAGACCATATATGCCGCAGCCAATGAAGGTGGCAGAAGCTATTCAGGCAGACCTGAAGAAAATCGGCATTGAAGCAGAAATCGTTACCTATGAATGGGCAACGTACCTTCAAAAGTCAGGAAACGGGGAACACCCAATGGGATTATACGGCTGGACAGGCGTTATGGCCGATCCGGATAACTTCCTTTTCCCGAACCTGAGTGCAACGAATACTGCTAAACCTGCCAGCAACCGTGCGTTCTATGAAAACGAAGAATTCACGAAGCTTTTGCAGGATGCCCGTGTAACATTTGATCAGGACGAACGTGCAAAGCTTTACGAGCAGGCTCAGGAAATTTTCCACAAGGATGCCCCATGGGTGACTCTTGCACATACAACACCGCCAATCGCAATGGCAGGCTATGTCCAGGGATTCACTGCACACCCAATGGAGGATGATGATTTTACGAAGGTTTACCTGACGAATTAACAGCAAGAAGCCCCTGCAAACGCGGGGGATTTCTTTTCAAATTAATGGGAGGGTTTCACTGTGTATGAATTATTGAAAGGCCTGTGTGATATTGTGGGTCCCAGCGGTTTTGAACAGGATGTTCAAAGATTTATCTTAAATGAAGTGAAGGATTATGTAGATGAATACCACGTCGATCCGGTAGGAAACCTGATTGTGAAAAAGAAAGGGAACAGCGCGGATTTCCCTTCTTTAGTCATTGCAGCTCACACCGATGAAATTGGATTTATTGTAAAAAAGATTGAAGACAATGGGTTAATCCGATTTGAAAAACTAGGCGGATTCGATGACCGGATCCTTTTATCATTGCCAATTAAGATCCGTTCTGAAAATGGCACTGTGGATGGAGTGATCGGAACCATTTCAGCCCACTATGTGAAATGGGATGATCCAAAACGCATTTCCAGCCACCGTGATCTTTATATTGATATTGGAGCCCGCACAGCAGAAGAAGCCGCGGAAATGGGAATAAAGGTTGGACAGCCCATCAGCTATGGCACAGAGTTCAAAAAAATAGGAAATAACCGTGTTATTGGCAAAGCCTTGGACGACCGGGCAGGCTGCGCACTACTGATCCGCTTACTTCAAAACATCGGAGGAAATGGGACACAGCATGGCGACATCTACGGAGCATTTACGGTTCAGGAGGAAGTAGGATTGAGAGGGGCTTCCGTTGTATCTGCTGCCGTAGATCCTGACTTTGCGCTGGCACTTGACACAACCCCAACCAGCGACACATTTGATGTCCTAATGACAGGCACGAGAAGCCTTGGCAGCGGCCCTTGCATCAAAATCGCTGATAAATCACTGATTGCCCATCCGCTTGTCACGCAGCACCTCGAAAAAGTGGCGATAGAAGGGAATATTCCATATCAGCATGAAGTCTTCATGGGAATTGGAACTGATGCCGGAGCCATACATATGACCAATAAAGGCGTCACAGCGGGTGTTATCTCAATCCCATCCCGTTATACTCATACTCCTATAGAAGTAGTCGACCTGGATGATATGGAGAACTCCTACAAACTGCTGCACGACTTTGTTGTGACATTGGATCAGCTGAAGGGAAAGACGTTTTTAGATACATAATCATATAAGAGAAGACAGGGGGATCAAGCTCTCTGTCTTTTTTTTATAAAAGCAGTCGTGCGAAACGGCCTAATTGCGGAATTCTCCCCTCTATATGCAGGTTTGGTCATTCTATATGCAGATTCAAGCAATCTATTTGCAAAATGAGCTATTCTATTTGCGGGTTTCCCGTTTCTATTAGTAATGTTCACATTCACGGGAAAGGGGACAGTCAACCTGTCCCCCAAGCAGCGGCCTGGCAGGGATTGGTCTCTAAGTCATTTTGTTAAAATCAATCAAACGTTTGATTGAACCCGGGAAACCCCTGTAAACACTGCATTCCCGGATGAGACAAACACAAAATAATTTCATAATTTAGTATTTCAACTTGAAATTATAGCGCTTACATAGTATATTGAATACGTATTCAAAAGGTAGAAATTTCAGAAAGTTGGTGAGCGAATGGAGAGAATAGCTGTACTTGGGTGCGGCACGATGGGCCATTCCATTGCGCTTAATGCGGCCTGGGCCGGACTGAGTGTGAAAATGCAGGGCATCAGTGACGCCGACCTGGAACAGGGCTGGACCAATATGCTGAAGAAGCTTGAGGTTATGCTCAATAACGGTATTTTATCCGATTCGGAAGCTGCCCAAATTCAGGAAAATATTAAAATGACCGTATCTGTTGAAGAAGCGGTCACGGATGCTACTTTTGTAATTGAAGCTGTACCGGAAAACATTCAATTAAAGGTTGACTTATTTAAGCGTCTTGACGCTCTTTGTGCTCCAGATGTCATTCTGGCCAGCAATACTTCCGGCCTCAGTCCAACGGAGATTGCCTCCGAGACAGTATATCCGGAACGGACAGTGGTGACGCACTTCTGGAACCCGGCTCATCTGATTCCTCTCGTAGAGGTCGTACGGGGTGAGAAGACTGGCGATGAAGCTGTGGAAAGATCTTTTCAGCTTTTAAAGCAAATGAAGAAAAAGCCGATTGAAGTGAAAAAAGAAATTCCCGGTTTTGTCGGCAATCGCCTTCAATATGCACTCTTCCGCGAAGCCCAGTATCTCCTGGAGGAAGGCATCGCGAGCAAAGAAGATATTGATGATGCAGTTACTTACGGAATTGGACGCAGGCTGCCGGTTTCTGGCCCGCTGATGACGGCCGATATGGGCGGACTGGATGTCTTCTCGGCCATCTCTGATTATCTGTTCCAGCATTTATCCAGTGCTGAGGGATCCCTGCCAATTTTAAAGAAGCTTGTAGAAGAACAGAAGCTCGGCGATAAATCGGGTGAAGGCTACTACAAGTGGGATGAGGATTTTTCCAAACAATACAACCAGAAGAGGGAAGAAGAGCTGATCCGCTTTTTGAAAAAGGATCTGGGAATCCAATTAATCTGATGGAGGAATGGTATGAAGAACTTTCCCGATCTGGAGAATAAATCGGTGCTTGTCACAGGCGGAAGCAAAGGAATCGGAAGGGATATCGCCCTTTCCTTTGCCAAAAACGGAGCTAAGGTTGTGATCGTGGGGAGAGATGAAGAGGCTCTGCAGCAGACAACCGAAGAACTGAGAAAATTCAATCGCAGCAGCTTCTATGTTTCCGCTGATTTAAACAATGTTTCAGAGATTCAAAGAATGACAGAAGCGGCCGCAGATTATATGGGCTCTCTCGATGTGCTGGTCAATAACGCGGGAATTAACCGGGCCAAGCCTGCCATGGAAGTGACGGAAGAGGATTGGGATCTGACGCTTGATACCAATTTGAAAGCGGCTTTCTTCTGCAGCCAGAAAGCAGCCGAATATATGATCCCGAATCAATCCGGCAAAATTATCAACATTGCTTCCCAGATGGCCTTTGTCGGCTATTACAACCGGGCGGCTTATTGTGCCAGCAAAGGCGGCATGGTACAGCTGACGAAAGCACTTGCGGTGGAATGGGCCTCCCATGGGATTAATGTGAACGCAGTGGCTCCGACCTTTATTGAAACGGAGCTGACTTCAAAAATGTTCGAAGACAAGGAATTCGAAAAGGAAGTCTACAGCAGAATTCCGCTTGGAAAGCTTGCGGATGCAGGTGATGTTTCGGCAGCCACACTATTCCTTTCTTCCAATCTATCAAAGTTTATTACGGGTGATACGATAAAAGTAGATGGCGGATGGACAGCCATTTAATTATTTACAGATTTTTGCATACGTATTCAAAAATAAATAACTTGGAGTGATATCAAATGGCAACTTTCTTAAAACAGGGGAAAAATGATCAAGAAGTACAGGAAGCTGACGTAAAAGTAAGGGAAGCTGTAAGCGCGGTTCTTAAAAATATTGAAGAGAACGGCGATTCAGAGGTCCGCAAGCTTTCTGAGCAGTTTGATAAATGGTCACCGGAACAATTCAGATTAAGTGATGAGCAAATTCAGGAGATTGTGGCATCTGTACCTGAACAAACGATCAATGACATCAAATTTGCTCAGGAGCAAATCCGCAATTTTGCCGAGCACCAGAAAGCAGCATTACAGGATATTGAAGTAGAAACATTGCCTGGCGTGTTCCTTGGCCATAAAAACATTCCGGTAAACAGTGTAGGATGCTATATTCCCGGCGGACGCTACCCGATGGTTGCTTCCTCCCACATGAGTGTTTTGACAGCGAAAGTGGCAGGCGTTAAGCGCGTAATTGCATGTACACCTCCGATTAAAGGAGAAATTCCTTCCGCAACCGTAGCCGCGATGCATCTTGCAGGCGCTGACGAGATTTACCTTCTTGGCGGAATCCAGGCGATGGGTGCAATGGCAATCGGAACGGAAACAATCGAGCCGGTTGATATGCTGGTTGGCCCTGGTAATGCATTTGTTGCAGAAGCGAAGCGTCAATTATATGGCAGAGTGGGAATCGACCTGTTTGCAGGACCAACTGAGGTTCTTGTCATTGCAGATGAAACATCGGATGCTGAAATAATTGCAACCGATTTATTAGGACAGGCTGAGCATGGACCTAACTCTCCGGCATGCCTGATTACAACTTCAGAGAAACTGGCGAACGAAACAGTGGCAGAAATTGAACGCCAGCTTGAGACTCTTCCAACAGCAGATGTTGCAGGCGCGGCATGGAAAGATTACGGTTCTATCATTCTTGTTGACAGCCTGGAAGAAGCCGTAGTGGAAGCGGATAAATTGGCTTATGAGCACGTGGAGGTATTAACTGAGGATCCAAACTACTTCCTTGAAAACATGACCAACTATGGAGCGCTTTTCCTTGGGCCGGAAACGAATGTTGCTTACGGGGATAAAGTCATTGGTACAAACCACACGCTTCCTACCAAAAAGGCAGCACGCTACACTGGCGGCCTATGGGTTGGCAAGTTCCTGAAAACATGCACATACCAGAGAACAACGCCTGAAGCAAGTGCAAAAATCGGTGAATATGCATCCCGTCTATGCGACCTTGAAGGCTTTAAAGGACACCAGGCACAAGCTGACCTTCGTGTGAAGCGATATGGCAGCCTCGTGAAGTAAGCAAAATCTGTTATAATTTCTCTGTCTAGATTCAGGCAGGAGGAACATGCGTTGAAAAATAAAAAAGTGACAGCCATGGATGTCGCTCGGCTGGCAGGCGTTTCGCAATCGAGTGTGTCCAGGGCTTTTAGTGAAAATTCAAGTATCTCATCAAAAAAGAAAAAGCTTATTCTGGAGGCTGCTGAACAGCTGGGCTATCAGCCGAATGCCATTGCCCGCGGCCTGATCACGAATCAGTCCCGCATCATTGGGATTGTCATGCGGAATATCCAGAACCCTTTTTATCCGGAAATCCTCGATAAGTTCTACAGCAGGCTGGCTGAAAAAGGGTACAAGGTAATGTTTATCAACTCCCAGAATAACGAAATCCAAGAGGATGAAGTGAGCCATTTAATAGAGTACAGCGTGGAGGGAGCCATCATCACAGATGCGCTTTTGACCTCTTCGACTGTACAGAAGTTTACCCGTAATGGCATCTCGGTCGTCCTGTTTAACCGATATGTGAACGATTCCTTAAGCAGTGCTGTTGTGTGCGATAACTTTGCTGCCGGTAAAAGGATAGGGCACTACTTGATAGAAAAAGGACATGAAAATCTCGCCTTTATCTCCGGACCGATGAATACATCAACAACAGTGGATCGGAAAAATGGGTTCCAGGAAGCTTTGAAAGAACACGGCATCTCTGCCTTTTTAACCGAAAATGGTCTTTATTCGTATGAAGGAGGATTTGCAGCTGCCCATAGATTGCTGGAACAGGATAAAAAGATAGATGCCATCTTCTGTGCAAATGATATATCCGCTTTTGGCGCAATGGATTATCTGAAAAAACAGGGTATCAGAATCCCTGAGGATATTTCGGTCATAGGCTTTGACAATGTGGCTATGTCGGATTGGTCATCCTATGAATTAACCACCTGGCATCAGCCGGTCGATGAAATGGTCGATTATTCGATTAACCTCCTTTTAGAGCACATTAACGGGGATATGGACACCCCTGAAATTCAAAGAATAGAAGGGCATTTGGTGGAAAGAGGATCGGTAGCGGACAGAAGGTGATGGAGAGAAGGCAGGGGTTTTAGTAAAACCAATTTTACATCTTTGAAGTTCGATAAGTGTCTAGCTCCAGGCGCCATCGGCTCGAGGTCATAAGCCAATCCGTCCAAAAGGTTAAAGAACAACCTTTCAGCCGGCTTGTCTTATGCTTGTCGCCGAAAGCGGGCGCCTTGCGCTTTTCTGATAGGAGGATCTTATGCTAAGTATGATTGGATTGCTTGGGGGGATTGGGCTTCTCATCTATTTAACGATGAGAGGGATGAACCTGCTGCTTGCTGCCCCTCTTGCTGCATTTATTGTTGCAATATTCAGTGGATTACCGATTTTTCCTCAGCTGGCAGGCGAGGGTGAAGTCAATTTTCTAACCAACTATATGAACGGGTTTGCCGGGTTTATTACATCCTGGTATTTGATGTTCTTATTCGGTGCCATTTTTGGAAAACTAATGGAGGATAGCGGAGCAGCAGATAGTGTTTCCAAATGGATTATCGACAAGATTGGCATGAAACGGGCAGCGTTGGCTGTTGTCATTGCCTGTGCGGTCTTAACCTATGGCGGTGTAAGTCTGTTTGTTGTTGCATTTTCCGTCTATCCAATGGCCTTGAGCCTATTTAAGGAAGCCAACCTGCCAAGAAGGTTCATACCGGCAGCTCTTGCCTTCGGTTCGACTACATTTACCATGACGTCAGCGGGTTCACCGGAAATCCAGAACTGGATTCCGATTGAATTCCTGGGAACTTCCCCATATGCCGCCTGGGAAGTCAGCTTTATTGTTGCTGTCTTTATGATGGCATTTGGATACTGGTGGCTGAAGAAAATGATTAACAAAGCGATCCGCAATGGAGAAAAATTTGAGGCAAGAGAAACGGATTCTGCGTTGATCCGCGAAAACCTGCCAAGCCCGATGTTAAGTATGATCCCGCTCTTGGTCGTCCTTGTGATTTCATTTATCTTCCATGATTCATTGGCACAGTCAGCCCTTATTATCGCGTTATTGAGCGGCTGCTTTGCAACCTATTTTCTTAACCGCAAGTATTTTACAAATGTATGGGGAGCCGTGTCTGAAGGAACGATTGGCGCATTGATTGCCATTGCCAATACATCTGCGGTTGTAGGCTTTGGCGGTGTGGCTAAAGTAACACCTGCCTTTGCAAGTGCAGTTGATGCCATGACAAGCATTCCGGGAAGCCCATTAATCGGCGGAGCTCTGGCTGTTGCTGTCATTGCCGGACTGACCGGCTCTGCTTCAGGTGGCCAATCCATCGCACTGCCGCTGCTTGCCCCGCATTATCTGGATATGGGTGTCAATGCAAGTGAACTCCATCGTGTTGTGGCGATATCATCCGGATCGATTGATTCCTTGCCGCATGGCGGCTACGTTGTGACAACCATCCGTGCCATCTGCGGTGAATCGCATAAGGATGCCTATCCGGCATTTGGTGCATTGACAGTAATTGTTCCGATACTTGGTGTGATTTTAGCGGTCATTTTATTTTCGATTTTCTAAATGGCTTTAGCGGAAAGACAGAGGGGTTTAGTCTCTCTGTCTTTCTTTTTATAAAAAGCCGCTGTGTGCAGTGGTTTATTTGCAAAAATCCCACCTTTATTTGCAGCATTGGCCATTGATTTGCAGGTTCTAACAGTTTATTTGCAAATTAACATCTTTATTTGCAGGTTACCCGCTTTTATTTGCAAAGTTCACAATCGGCAACACAGAAAGCTACGCTCCTGCGCAGTTCGCAATTGACCTAACCCCTTTATTTTTTCTAATAATGATATAATTTAGAAAATTACGATAGAAGGAGGAATCCTTTGTGCCGCAATTACATATTGATGAGCTTCTCTATGTGAAAAACTGGATGACACCCAGCCCTTTTTGTATTCAGCCGGGGCAAACACTGGGTGAAGCTGCAAAAATGATGGTGGATCTTCATCTGGAAAGCCTGCCAGTATTGGATGAGCAGAATGGGTTAGTCGGTATGATTACATCAAGAAAGCTGCTTAACTACTTTGCCCAGGGCAACTCAGGGGACACTTTGATTGGCAGTATCCCCAAATCGAATCTGGCTGCTGTCCGGCCAGATGATTTGATCCTTGATATTTTGTCGCTTCCATATGATCAGCTTCCTGTCATAGGTGAAAATGGCAAATTGCTTGGAATCCTGACAACCAGGGATATGCTTGACGGGCTTTCCAAATACCTGCATAACCTGAGGCAAAAGCAAAATTCAGATGGTGCTCTTGGAGCAATTTTGGAAAGTGCCTATGAGGGGATAGCCGTTGTTGATCAAAACGGCATCCTGCAGGAATTCAATGAAGCATACAGCCGTTTTACCGGAGTTAACCGGGAGGATGCGATTGGCAGGCATGTGACAGAAGTAATCGATAACACCCATCTTCATGAGACGGTAAAGACCGGAATAGCCGAACGCGGGGTTCTCCAGAACATCCAGGGGCATGACATGGTGGTGCACCGGATTCCGCTCAGGAAAGAAGGCAAGATTGTCGGGGCGATAGGAATGCTGATTTTTGAAGGGGTCTCGGAGGTTTATAAAATCTATGAAAGACTGCAGGAAAATCAAACGGCTAAGCCAGATCTTTTCACAAAGAAAAAGGAAAGCGATAGCCGGATTACAATTGATCAGATCATTGGGACAAGCGAAGGCATTGCAGATGTAAAGCGGCTGGCACGGAAGGCGGCAAGGACTGCGGCAACTGTTCTGATTACGGGTGAGAGCGGGACGGGTAAAGAGATGTTCGCAAAAAGCATCCACCATCTCAGCCCCTTTTCGACCGGGCCGTTCATCAGTGTAAACTGCGGGGCCATTCCAGAGCACTTATTCGAATCTGAACTGTTCGGCTATGAAGAAGGTGCATTTACCGGCGCGAAAAAGGGAGGCAAGCCCGGAAAATTCGAACTGGCAGACAACGGTACTATTTTTCTCGATGAAATCGGGGAGATGCCGCTTGTCATGCAGACCAAACTCCTGCGGGTTCTGCAGGAAAAAGAAGCCGAACGTGTCGGCGGGGTGAAGAAGTATCGGATCAATGTCAGAGTAGTCGCAGCGACAAACCGTGACCTTATGCAAATGATCGAAACAGGGGAGTTCCGGGAGGATCTATACTACCGGCTGAACATTATCCAGCTTCACATCCCGCCGCTGCGTGAACGGAAAAAGGATATCCCCGTCCTGCTGATCCATTATCTGAGAGAGATTTGTGAGAGGTATCAGGTACCGGGGAAAATCTTCACCTCTGAAGCGGTGAATGCATTTGTACGGCATCCATGGAGGGGAAATATTCGCGAGATGGTCAATACCGTGGAGCAGCTGGTTACCCTGGTGGATGGGAAGATTATTGACTATCACCATTTGCCGGAGATGTTGAAAAGGCCTGAACCTTCCACTAAAAAAGGGAAAGCTTCCTCATTAGCTGTCGGATCCATTGAGGAAGCCAGGTTTCTGGGAAATCAAAGAGAATCGGAATTAATTCTTGATGCTTTAAGAAAGGCAGGCGGGAATAAATCGAAGGCTGCTGATTTACTGGGAATACATCGGACGACCCTCTACCAAAAGCTGAAGAAGCATGGAATAACGTGAATGTAGTGTAGTGGTTTCGCTACAAAATATCTACAGTTGTAGTGTAGCAGCTACACTTTGGCAGAAATAGAACACTGACTTTACTGGGTTTCATAGTTGGCACACTCCTTGCAAGTATAGTAGTAACGAAGCAAAAGGGGTGGAATGTTCAATGGAGAAACCAGCAGTTTTCCGTGTGCCGGAACCGATCTTTTATGGAAGGGGATCTTCCGAAAAAGTTGGTGCTGAAGCGGCGCTTAGAGGGAAAAAGGCATTAATAATCAGTGACAAAATAATGGATCAGCTCGGTTATGTAAGCGAATGCAGAACTCTTCTTCAGGAAGCCGGAGTAAATAGCGAGGTATACCTTGGGGTAACCTCTGAACCAACTGATGAGTATGTAGTAGAAGCATTGACGCTTTTTCAAAAAGAGCAATGCGACATGGTCATCTCAGTAGGAGGCGGCAGCTGTATTGATACGGCGAAAGCCATCGCCGTTCTCGCAACGAATGGCGGCTATATCGGCGATTATATGGGAGGAAGGAAACTGGCTAAGAATGCGCCTGTACCTCACATTGCCATTCCGACGACAGCCGGGACAGGCTCAGAGGCAACAGATGTAACAGTCATTACGAACTCATCCAATGATGTAAAAATGATGATTAAGCAGCCTGCCTTCATGCCGAGTGTAGCAATTGTGGATCCTTTGCTCACGATATCCTCACCGAAGAATGTTACATCTGCAACAGGGGTGGATGCATTAAGCCATGCCATTGAAGCATATCTGTCTAAAAAAGCACATCCAATGACCGATACGATAGCGGTATCAGCTATGAAACTGATCGTGGAAAATATTTTAACCGCTTACAATGAGGGGGAAAACGTCGATGCCCGTGAGGCGATGAGCCTTGGTTCTCTCCAGGCTGGAATGGCGTTCTCAAACGCATCCGTATGCCTTGTGCACGGAATGAGCCGTCCCATTGGAGCTTTATTCCATGTACCGCATGGAATCTCGAATGCCATGCTCTTGCCGGCCGTATTGGAATTCAGCCAGGAAGCATGTATTGATCGCTTAGCAGATATCGGACGAATTTTTCAGCCTGATAATGAAAGCCTTACCAGAGAAGAAGCAGCTGAAATCGCTGTTCAATCTGTTAAGGATTTGTGTTTGAAATTAAATATTCCTAACTTAAGAGGATGGGGAATTGACGAAGAAGCGTTTAAGGCTGCGATAAGTAAAATGGCAACTGATGCGATTGACAGCGGCAGCCCTGGCAACAATCCAAGAGTCCCGACTCAGAGCGAGCTGGAAGAGCTATACCATGTTTGCTATGAATATCAGTTTTCCTCTGAAACAGAAAAAGTGTAACAGGGGGACAATCAGATGCTTGGAATGCTGGGCTTAATCGCTTCACTGATTCTATTAATGTATTTAACAATGAAAGGCGTAAATATAATTATTGCCGCCATCATCAGCGCCGTTGTGGTTGCTCTTTCAGGAGGACTTAATCTTGAGACTGCCCTGACAGAGCATTATATGACAGGCTTTACAAATTATTTTTACTCATGGTTTCTAATCTTCCTGCTTGGGGCAGTTTTCGGAAAAATTATGCAGGTAACCAAGGCGGCTGACAGTATTGCGAATTGGGTTAAGGATACACTGGGCCCATCGAGAGCTGTATTTGCTGTCGTGGCCGCAGCAGCGATTATGACATATGGCGGCGTCAGCTTGTTTGTCGTAGGCTTCGCAGTGTACCCAATCGCTGTCTCCTTATTTAAAGTGGCCAATCTGCCGCATCGCTTTATCCCGGCTGCTTTGGTGTTCGGGTCGATTTCGTTTACGATGACAGCACCGGGCTCGCCGGAAATCCAAAACCTGATTCCAACTGAGTTTTTCGGAACAAAGCCGACTGCAGGTGGAATCATTGGAGTGTTAATGGCATTAATCATAATGGTAACAGGCGGTATATTACTAAGCCGGATGGTGAAAAAAGCGGTTCAAAATGGAGAGGTATTTTCTTT
The DNA here is from genome assembly GCF_000294775.2 of Cytobacillus oceanisediminis 2691. Lineage (GTDB taxonomy): Bacteria > Bacillota > Bacilli > Bacillales > Cytobacillaceae > Cytobacillus > Cytobacillus pseudoceanisediminis. The sequence continues at coordinate 5,047,111 of NZ_CP015506.1, read as the reverse complement.
GCCGAATCAGCAGTCCGGTGCTCCAAATGAGTCGGCGGCTGCTCTGGAAACGGAGCTGTCCCTGCAAAGGCCTGATGCTGCCCCTGCAGGGAAGGACTTCCCGAATGTATTGATGGCGATATTGCCGCTGGCTTCCGTTATTGCCATTTTAAACACAGCAGCCAACTTTACTTCGTCAACGGCGGCCGCTTTAATTTCCCTGACGAGCGGGATCATTTTGGCATGTGTATTGATGATTAAATATCTGGTTGGATTTTGGGAGGCTTTGGCAAAAGGTGCCCAGGATGCTTTAGTCGCTGCGGCTAATACGTGTGCGGTTGTGGGCTTCGGAAGTGTTGCCGCCCAGGTTGCTGCCTTTGATACATTCGTCGATGCTCTGGTCAATATTCCTGGACCTCCCTTAATGGGACTGGCGATAGCCGTTACGCTGATTTGCGGGATTACAGGCTCGGCTTCAGGCGGTTTGGGGATTGCCCTTCCGATTCTGGCGCCTATGTATATGGCCCAAGGCCTCGATCCTGGGGCGATGCACAGGATTTCAGCACTTGCTTCGGGCGGTCTGGATTCACTTCCGCATAATGGCTATGTCGTTACGACGATCCGGGCAATATGCGGGGAAACCCATAAGCGTTCCTACTGGCCAATTTTTATCCTGAGTGCAGCAATGCCAACGGCTGTGTTATTCCTGGCTGTGATCTTATATTCAATTTTTTAAAATAATAGACTTCTAATTTTGAAAGGGGATTTTACTTATGACAGCGACAACAGCAAAGGTATTAAAGAACTTTATCAATGGCGAATGGGTGGATGCAAACACGGATAAATTCGAATTGGTGCCAAACCCGGCAACGGGCGAGGAGCTTGCACGCACTCCAATCTCAACCCGCGAAGATGTCGATAAAGCTGTTCAGGCTGCCAAAGAAGCGTTTAAAACCTGGAGCAAAACGCCGGTGCCAAAAAGAGCCAGAGTACTATTTAAATATCAGCAGCTTTTAGTAGACAACTGGGACGATCTGGCAAAGCTGATTACACAGGAAAACGGCAAAAACTATAAAGAAGCTTACGGTGAGGTTCAGCGCGGAATTGAATGTGTGGAATTTGCTGCAGGCGCGCCATCTCTTATGATGGGTAAGCAGCTTCCTGACATTGCGACGAATATAGAATCGGGCATGTACCGCTACCCGGTTGGCGTCATCGGCGGCATCACACCTTTCAACTTCCCGATGATGGTACCTTGCTGGATGTTTCCGCTTGCGATTGCCTGCGGAAACACATTCGTCTTAAAGCCGTCTGAAAGAACACCAATCCTGGCTAACCGCCTGGCAGAGCTGTTCACAGAAGCAGGCCTGCCGGCTGGGGTATTCAATATCGTCCATGGTGCGCATGATGTGGTGAACAGCCTGATCGACCATAAGGATGTACCGGCTATTTCTTTCGTTGGCTCCCAGCCTGTTGCCGAGTATATATACAAGTCAGCAACAGCGAACGGCAAACGCGTACAGGCGCTTGCTGGAGCAAAAAATCACTCTATCGTTATGCCTGATGCAGACCTTGATGGAGCTGTTAAAGAAATAATTGCTGCCGCTTACGGGTCAGCAGGTGAAAGGTGCATGGCCTGCTCTGTAGTAGTAGCTGTGGATTCTGTTGCCGACGAGCTTGTTGAGAAATTGAATGAGCAGGCAAGCCAGCTGACTATTGGAAACGGGCTGGACGAAGAAGTTTTCTTAGGGCCAGTCATTCGCCAGGAAAACAAGGAGCGTACAAGCGGTTATATTGAAATTGGCGAAAAAGAAGGAGCAACCCTTGTCCGCGATGGCCGCAAAGACGAAGCATATCACGAAAATGGCTATTTCATTGGACCAACGATCTTTGACAATGTAAACCCATCCATGAAAATCTGGAAAGAAGAAATTTTCGCACCAGTTTTATCCATCGTACGTGTGAAGAGCCTGGAAGAAGCAATCGAGCTCACCAACAAATCCGACTTTGGTAATGGCGCCTGCCTGTTTACTCAAAATGGAAGCAGCGTCCGCTACTTCAGAGAAAACATTGAAGTAGGCATGCTCGGCGTCAACATCGGCGTACCGGCTCCAATGGCCTTCTTCCCATTCTCCGGCTGGAAGAATTCGTTCTATGGAGACCTTCACGCCAACGGAACAGATGGTGTGGAATTCTATACGAGGAGAAAGATGCTGACTGCACGCTGGTAAAAATAAGAGAGATGAGGCACCTGCAATGAAATGCGGGTGCTTCTTTTTTGTTGATTAGAAAGACCCATATATTTTTAAAAAGAGTGCAAAAGGTCACAAAATTTCACGTTTTCTGTCGATATAATAGAAGAGTATATATGAGATGGGGAGATCAATGATGTTTGGAAAAGGAAAGTTGAAGCAGCTGGAGGTAGAAAAGCGGGAGCTGGAATCAAAAATTCAGGCTGCTGAAGAAGAATTTCAGCGCAGGGAAAAATATTATCAGACACTGATTCATTCATTCAATGAAGATTTGACGAATACGGTGAGCCAGCATGAAATGGTCAATGGACAGCATTACATGCTGGGGGATTTGGTTTTGAAGATTAAAGACGGTTTTGAAAACGTAAAAAGACATAGTGAAGCTACTTTTACAAACAGTCTCACTTTATCTGATAAGGGGGAAAATCTGATCCAGTCTGCAAAAGAGATGGTAAAAAGCTCGGAGGAAGGCCGTGGATCCGTGAGCAAGTCTGAACAGCTTATTAAGCAGCTGGGTGAGCAATTAGAAGTGAATTCACAGAAGATGGAGGCGCTGAGCAAAAGGTCAAAAGAAATTGAGATGATTGTTCAGGTCATAAAAGATATCGCGGAACAAACAAATCTCCTGGCTTTGAATGCATCCATCGAAGCGGCACGCGCAGGCGAGCAGGGCAAAGGATTTGCTGTCGTTGCGGATGAGGTCCGGAAACTGGCTGAAAGTACAGCGACGAGTACGGCTAATATTAGTTCCCTGACGAAAAATATTCAGGACGATATTGAAGCAACACTGAACTCCACAGTCGCAAGCACCGAATTAATTAAAGATGGCATGTCCCTCAGTGGCCAAACTACCAGCAAAATTGATTCGATCACAAGCCTTATCCATACGGTTGAAACAGAAGTCAGTGAAGTGATAGAAATGATAAACGCTCAGAAGGGATATTCCCAGGAGGTGGCCGATGAGATTTCGGAGACGAAGTCTGTTTTTGATCAAGTGAACGAGCTGATCCAGAGGCATATTGACGATGCAAGGGTAGTTGACGAGAAGCTCGAAGGTGCCATCTCGCAGGTTAAGGCGGTAAATTACTAACTTTTCAAAAGGGGTCAATTATGAAAAAGAAAAAACAGAAAGAAAAAGGGTCGCTGTTTTCATTTACTATTAGAAAGAAATTATTGCTCTCATTTATTATTATTCTATTAATTCCATCCACCTCAATTGGATACATTTCCTATCAGAAGGCTCAAGACGAAATAACAGGCCAGATTGAAATGAGTGCGGATGACAATGTAAAAATCCTTGACCAATTTATCATGGATTTTATTAAAACAAAAATGGAAGATACGAATTATTTTTCAAAGCGGATACAGAAGAATTTTTATACTGCGGAAGAATTAGACGAGACGAATAAAGCCTTTAGTCAATATAAAGAGCTGAATCCGGAGGCAGTTGCCATTTATGCAGGCTCTGAAAATGGAGATTTAGTTATTTATCCGCGTGCAGATTTGCCGGCTGACTTTGATGCAACCACACGCCCCTGGTACCAGGGTGCCATGGAGGCAAAGGGAAAAGCCTTCATCACGGAGCCATATGTTGATGCTGTAAGCGGAAATATCCTAATCACAGTAGCCCAAAAGCTTGGCGACAGCTCCGGTGTTATCGGGATTGACTTAAGTCTCTCTGCTCTAAGTGAACTATCCAATAACATTAAGATTGGGAAAGAAGGCTATCCCGCTATCTTAAGTGCGGAGGGAAGCTTTTTAGTGCACCCGCAGGAGAAGCCAGGCACAGAGGCAGAGGGAAGCTGGCTGCCGGAAGTCCTGGAAAAGGAAAAAGGGCAGGTAGAATACACTCTTGATGGCGAAAAGAAAGAAATGCACTTTACCACCAATGGGCTGACAGGCATGAAGGTGCTTGGCACAATGAATCTGGAAGAAGTAACATCAGCCGTACAGCCTATCTTAATGTCGACGATTATATTCATCGCCATTTTCGTACTTATTGGTGCACTTATTTCTTATTTTATTGTCCGTTCGATTACCCGTCCGCTCAATCAGCTGATCGCAGCAACTGATAAAGTCAGCGAGGGAGACCTGACTCAGAAATTTGATGTTAAAAATAACGATGAAATCAGCAAACTGGGCATCAGCTTCAATAAGATGGTTGCTTCGCTTCAGCAATTAATCAACCAGGTAGGTGAAAAAGCGGTTCACCTTGCTTCATCATCGGAACAGCTGACGGCAAGCTCCGAACAGAATAACATGGCAACAGAGCAGGTCGCCAACTCCATCCAAGAAGTAGCAACAGCTACTGAGCAGCAGACGGAAAAGGTGAAAGAAAGCACTTCTGTCGTAAAAGAGATGTCCGGCCGCATTCAGAGAATCATGCTCAACACAAATGTGGTTGCCCAAACAGCTAATGAAACAAATGAGGTGGTTGTAAAAGGAAATGAAGCGATCGACCTTTCAACAAACCAGATGAAAAATATTAATCTAACAGTCTCTGAACTAGGTTCAATTGTTCATACATTAGGGAAGCGTTCAGAGGAAATTGGCCAGATTGTCAATGTCATTTCTGAAATTGCCGACCAGACGAATCTGCTCGCGCTAAACGCAGCGATTGAAGCAGCAAGGGCAGGTGAGCACGGGAGAGGCTTCGCCGTTGTAGCCGATGAAGTCCGCAAGCTGGCGGAACAATCATCCAAATCGACGGAAAGCATCCGCGAACTGATCTCAACGATTCAAACGGACACAAGCAAGGCCATCACTTCAATGGAAAAAGGAACAGCTGAAGTGGAAAAAGGAATTGACCTGGTTAACAATGCAGGAGATGCCTTCAGCCACATCCAGCAATTTGCCGACACCGTTTCGGGCCAGATAGCGGAAGTTTCCTCATCCATCAAGGACATGGCCGAAGGTGCCGACCAGGTGGTGGAACTCGTAAGCGCAATCGAAGAAATTGCCGCTGTCACCACAGCCGAAAGCCAGGATGTATCCGCTGCTACAGAAGAGCAGCTGGCGTCCATGGAAGAAATTGCGGCATCTGCGGCTTCGCTTTCGGGGATGGCGGAGGAGCTGCTGGATTCTATTAAGAAGTTTAAAGTGAATTAAATTAAAGGACCCGCCGGTTTGGCGGGTCTGTTTTTATGTGGCCGCAGGTTCAGAATGTGAACCCTGCAAAAAGAGCACGGAAACATACAAATAGATGCTTAACCCTGCAAATAGGGCTGGAAATTCTGCAAATAGAATAGGTAATTTACAAATAGTTAGCTGGATTCTGCAAATAGGTAAACTGCATAAGAACGGGAAACGGCTCGCTTAGTTGATTTGCAAATAGAACCGGGGATTCTGCAAATAAACCGGAGTATGCTGCAAATAGCAGGATGAATTCTGCAAATAGACCGGGGAAAAATGCAAATACCAGGCTGCTACCTGCAAATAGACGAGCAGCAATAGATCTGGGATCAGTCTAGGATGATCAAATTGCAAATAGAATCTTAGATTTTGGAAAAAGAACTGGGAGCTCGCAAATAGATTCAGGCTTCTTGCAAATAGATATATTCCTCCCAAATAAAAAAAGCTGCAAAAGCGTATCCAGCGCTTTCGCAGCTCCGTTTAAGGAAAATAGATATCAAGACGATTTTTATCTCTCCGCATAATATAGTAATTTTGAAAATCCTCGCCTATCAATATATTACGATACTTCTTCGAGTTGATGGTTACGATCCGCTTTCTGTTTTTGATAAAATATATCGTCCCCTCGTGGACGTAAATCTCATTAAAGCTGATACCATCCCGATCAATAAGCCCCTCTTCATAATAATAATTCAAGATGACATGCCTGTTCTTATAATCACACAAAATCGTCAGGTCCCTCACTTGTTTTTCCATACCCTCAAAACATACCCCCCGCATCCGCATTGATCGATAAATTGAGTGTCTGCTTTATTTCCGAAGTATATGAGCAGCGCTTCAGTTAGATAGTTATCGGGATTACCTAACTCAGCTGGTGTGACTATATTGACATAATATCCTTTAGCTGTCTGGCTTACTGCCGCCATCGCATCGTTGATCAGAAGCTCCAAATCACTAGCGTAATTACCATGCTCAAGTGAAATAGACCAGTTCTGTTCCATATTAGCACCTCAATTCAGCCTGATTATAAAATAATTGAATAGAAATATTTGTGCAGTTAATCACTATTCAGGGGATTTTTCGTAAATTCGGTGTCTTTTATTTCTTTTAAAAGAAAGGTTCATTCTGGAGAGTAATCTTGAAGCCGTATAGGGGGAGGGTATATGGGTAAATGAGCGGAATTCCCAGTTGGTAATTGACGGCTTAATAAGCCGGAAGTAGTCTTGGATAGCCGCTTCATGTGCCAGAGAGAGGAAAACATACACATTGGGCAGTGCCATTTCCCCCAATGGAAAATCATCGGAAGGGAAGTGCATTTAGGACAGCTAACACCAGTGAGAACTTCCTCAGCTGAGACATTGAAGTGCTCGAGAATCTCGGATGGTGAAGGATTATGTTTTTTTAACAAAGTTCGGCACAGCTTCCGTATCTCTTTAAGGTCAGTTTTTTCTTGATGGTACTTATTTTCAATCTCATTAATTCTGTATAAAAGATGATGGGAGTGTAGAACTTTGTTAGATATACTCAGTGGATCTTTATCGGTTTTAATTATGGTGGAAGGATGGCTGATCACAACTAAGAATTCTACAGGAATCCCGGGAAATCCATTAAAATTGAGCCACGTTCTAAACTGATTCGTCTGATGTCGGGCTTGTGAAATGGGGTCGTGAAACCCTTCCTCTTTGTCATTGTGAATGCGGAGGAGCTGCTGAAAATGATGGTCGAAAATCAAAGTTCCTGTCCAATTTTTAACTTCTAAAATGAGAGCGAAGTTCGTAGTTATCAGCAATGCATCGATCTGGAAGAAGTGTGTTCCGCTTGATAGCCGCAGGTTATGAAAAATCCAATATTTTTTAGGATCTAGAAAGCTTAAGTAATAAAATAATCTTTCTTCTCCCTTAAAGCCAGCGCTTCTCATTTTATAATCTGAGGTCATTTTTTCTCGCGCGGGATGCTGTTCGGGCGTTCTTCTTAACAACGCTTCAAGCTGTAGGTTAATTTCGGGGACTTTCAGGCTTTTAATAATCAAGTATGTCTCTCCTTTCTATGATAATAAGTTATTTTCGATAGTAATCTTAATTTATTTTTTTATATAGGAGTTTATTTGCAGGTTTTTGTGCTCTATTTGCATATTATCCAACTCTATATGAAAGTATTAGACAATGGCTGTTTCCCGAATATTTTATTAGCAGAAAGTAGGCTGCTATTTGCAAAACGACCCTTGCTATTTGCAGCTTTCCCACTTAATTTGCACAGTCCACATGTCCCATCCTCAGAACATACCCTCCACATTTCCGAAGTGCCATCTGTTAAGTAGTCATCTGGATTTTCTAGCTTACCCGGTGTGACAATATTGACATAGTATCCTGTCTGGCTGACAGCTGCCATAGCATCATTGATCAGCAGCCCTAGGTTATTTACATACTCACCATGCTCCAGGGGAACAGACCAGTTCTTTTCCATGATTGCACCTCTCTTCAGCTATATCTTACAATACATGGAAAATGAATGAAGTGAGTTGAATCACATGGGCATTAAAAAAGAACAGCCGCATCCGCAGCTGTTCCTAATATGTTATTTATTTTGGCCATAGCTGATCAAGTTTGTAAAAATGCGGTAGCCTCCCGGGACCTGGCCTTGAATCTGGCGATAGAATACCAGGTTGGTATAAAGGTAGGTGCCTTCTCCGTAATCGGCCATGAGAATGCCGCCATCAAATGGCTCCTCGTTCGGATCACCCATGCGAATGAAGGTTTCAAAGCGGTCATCCCACTGCATTGGATAGTATAATCCTCTTTCCTGTATCCAGTTGGCCCAGTCGTCTTCAGTAATGTTATTTGGATAGTTGAAGAGCGGCGATTCAGGCTGCAGAACGGTAACAGGTGCATTTTCATCGGTTACCCTCCACCTGATGGATGGATTTCCGATAGTCAGCGGGTATGGCGCAGTGTCTTCCGTTACCCAGCCATCGTTTGGCTTATGGTATTGGACCACCATGTGCCCGCCATTTGCGACGTATTCCTTTAAACGTTCATTATTTGCTGTTAAGTCTTCACGCGACAGGTAGGCACGGATACCAACCACGATTGTATCGTATTGGCTTAAGTCCCCTGAAGAAAGATCGGTCTCAGTAAGCTTCGTCACATCAAGTCCTGCATTGGACAAGTAATCTGCCACTTTATCAAAACCGCTTTCAATGTAGCCGACCTTTAGGCCTTCTGGTGCCAGCAATTCAAAGGCGACCCCATTGACCTGGGCTGGATACAGGTAATAAAATGTTCCGATATGGTCATATTGAATTTCCTGAACTGTTGAATCAAAGCTCTTTCCATTTACGGCTGCCTCGGCGGATAGTTTAAAGTCACCTTCCTGAATATCCGCAGGCGGGCTCAGTGTAAAGGTAACCTCTTTTTCCTCCAATGAGGCTTCGAAGTTAACTTCAGCCTTTTCCGGGCTTACTGACCATCCTTCCGGAACATTTAAGGATACGGAAGCCTGTGCAGCTCCTTCACGGTAATTTTTCACTTTTACATTTACAGGCACTTCTTCCTGAACGTCAGCGGTATTTATAACCAGATCTTCAGGAGAAAGGGTAAGGCCAACGTCCGGCAGAACGGCAATGGTGCCATCCAGTTCAGAGACAGTCACTGTCTTTGCACCGGCTGATTCATAGCTGACCTTTGCCTGTATGGCAGGGGTTTCGTATGCGTGATAATACGCTGCATCAGCTGGAACTTGGACCTTAAAAGTAACTTCAGCCGTTTTACCGGGTGCAAGGTCAGCAGCCTTGGACTTATTAGAAACCTTCCAGCCCTCAGGAGTGATCAGTTCAACATCAGCATTCTTCAGCTTCTGACTGCCATTATTCGTTAAGGTAACAGTAACAGCCGTTTTCTGCCCTTTTGTCAGGATATTGGTCTCCGCCTGTGCATTAATCTCAAGGTCGGAGGATACCAGGCTCACATTCAGCAGCTGTTCTTTTTTCACTTCCAGCTTATGAAGAAGATCAGACTTCAGCTGGGAATCAAGCTTGGATTTCTCCGTTTTCTTTACTAAACGGTCTGCTTCTTTTAATGCTTGCTGCGTCTTACTGAATACCTGGCTATGGCTAGGGTAGCTGGAGATAATTCCATCCAGGCTTTTTTGGAATTTTGTAAAATACACCTGCAATGCTTTTTCTTTCTTAGGAAACGTTTTTGCCCATTCGTTAAAGTCATATGGGATACCGGCAAAAAGATCATTGCTGCCATTTGTTTCAACCGCACTATCTACTAACTCCAGATGCGTTTGTCTTGGCGCGACAGGGATGTCATTGCCCATTCCCTGGCTTTTGTGCATATAGCGTGATTCCTCGCCGATTTGCGGATAGGACATGCCGTAGATAGGATCAAGCATGCCTATTTCAATCGATGTATCTGCTGTATCTTTACTGTCTGCCGGCAAATAGAACTTCTTTGTCTGCCAGACGGATAATCCCTCTTTTAATTGTTCAGGAAAAATGTTAGGATCTGCGGCATCTTTGAAGGCTTCCTGGCTGAGAATGGTCATTGTGCGGTGGTGTCCGTGCTGGGTATCCGAGTCTCTGAAGGATGGCATGACGATATCTGGCTGGTAAGTACGAATAAAACGAATTAATCTTTCATAAGTAAGGTCCTTGCCCCAGTGGCTTAAGGTTTCATCCTTTGTTTTGGAAAAGCCGAAATCATAGATGGTATCAGAGGTTGTTTCACTCAAATGGTAGGCTTTAACTCCGGTGATCTTTGCTGCTTCAATCATTTCCCGGGAGCGGATAATTCCAAGGCCGTTCCCAAGCTCCTGCCCGATTTCATTCTGGCCGCCCTCGCCGCGGTTGGCAATCAGGCTTGAGGTTTTAACACCAAGTCCTCTTGATAAGTAAGCAAGAAAGTCACTGCGCTCATCGTCAGGATGTGCTCCTGTATTCAAAAAGCTGACTGTTGTGTCCAGCGGCTTCACTGCACTCCATAGGTCGGGGTCATGCTCTTCTGACTGGGCACTTCCGCTAAGAGGCAGAAGGGAGAGAATTAACGCTAAGGACAAAAAATAAATAAAGATTTTTTTCAATTCGTGTAACCCCTTTCGAAATGGTTTAACAGCGCTACTCTTACACTCCTTTCATCATGGGTCTAAAGCAGGTTAGTTAAACATCCTAACTAACTACCTACAACTACCCGCCTAATAAATTTCATAATAGGGTAAATCTGCTAATAATTCAATATTCTAAAAATTAATTTAATTAAAATCCTCCTTTAGTCATATAAATAATCGCAATTATCATAAAATTAAAAATGATGGGTTGTAAACGATTACCAGGTAGGTTATATTGAAGTTAATTAGTAATATTTACTAACCAAATCAATTAAGGCCGTGATGTGATGAATTTTAATGGGACACCGATGCAAATGAAATCAATCAATAAAAAGAGAGTACTTCAATGGATTCAGGAAAATTCACCGACTTCAAGGGCCGAGATTGCTGCGAAGATTTCCATAAGCAAGCCGACTGTTTCTTTACTGGTAGATGAATTGATAGGGGAAAAGTGGGTGTATGAAAAGGGGATAGGCGAATCGTCTTCACAAGGCGGAAGGAGACCGATACATCTATATTTCAATGAAAAAGCGGCTTATGTAATCGGAACAGATATCGGCGGCACGAAAGTAAAGACAGTCATTAGCGATCTCGGAGGCAACATTGTCCATTCCAGCAGTTTTTCAACCTGTCAATTTTTAGAATCTGGACTTTTAAAACAAATCGCCAAAGAAGTGCAGTCCATGCTGGAGGAATGCCAAATCCCCCTGGATCAAGTGCTTGGAATGGGAGCAGGGGTTCCGGGGATTACACAAACATCCAGCGGAGTCGTCTTGGAAGCACCAAGCCTCAACTGGATTCGATACCCGTTCTTAGCGGAAGCGAACAAATACTTCTCTTTCCCGGTTCATGTGGACAATGATGTGAATGTTGGAGCACTTGGGGAGCAATGGCTCGGAAATGCAAAAAATAAACAGAATGTTCTGTTTATGGCGGTCGGAACAGGTGTTGGAAGCGGAATTATTATCAATAATCAGCTATACCGCGGGTATGCAAATGCTGCTGGCGAGATGGGCTATATGGTGACGGATAAAACAGACATGAAAAAAGACTTTAAGCCAATCTTTCACCGCTACGGTTATTTGGAAAGTGTCGCCGGCGGAAAATCAATCGGAAAAAAACTGACGGAAGTCATTCAGCAGGATCCGGACCACCCTGCCTATTCTCAGGCAATAAAGGGAGAACTGCCGGGGGAAATGGCCTTTGCGCTTGCGAAAAAAGGCGACAAATTAGCCATTACGGTCATTGAAGAAGCCATTGAACATCTGGCCTATGGAATCATTAATGCCGCGAGCTTATTGAATCCTGAAGTCATTATTTTAGGAGGTGGTGTTCTAAAATCATCTGATTACATTTTGCCTAAATTGGACAGGATCGTGAATCACTATCTTCCAAGTTCAGTAGAATTAAAGATTTCAAGATTAGGTGATAATGCGGGAGTCCTGGGTGCTGTTTCACTCTTTTTGCGGGAGCATGATAGTATTATCAAATTTTCTTAAACGAGGGGGATTTTTCAATGAAAAATAAGAAAAGGGCATCGATTTTAACCACTTTATCCATTTCGGCTGCACTAATGCTTTCAGCTTGCAGTTCTGAACAGGGATCCAGCTCAAGCTCTGAGAATGAGCAGGGAGAGAAAGAGAATAAGCTGGAAGAAAAGGTAGTTATCTATTCACCGCATGGAAAGGATATTCTATCAAAGTTTGAACAGCAATTCGAGGAAAAATATCAGATTGATGTGGAATGGCTTGATATGGGATCACAGGAAATCCTGGACCGGATCCGCTCCGAGAAAAACAATCCACAGGCTGATGTCTGGTGGGGAGCGCCATCTGTAAACTTCGATCAGGCAAAGGATGAAGGATTATTAAAGCCATATGAGCCTTCATATGCAGGAAGTCTGGCAGAAGGCTTCCATGATCCTGAGTGGCACTGGTCCGGAACAAGTCAAACACCGGAAGTCATTATGTATAACAGCAAAGAATTATCAGAAGATGAAGCGCCAAAAGACTGGGATGAGCTTCTCGATCCGAAGTGGAAGGATGAAATCATCATCCGCTACCCGCTGGCATCCGGAACAATGAGAACGATTTTTTCAGCGATGATTTACCGTGACTTTAAGGACTCCAAGGATACAGCGGCCGGTTACGAATGGCTTGAGAAATTGGATGCCAACACGAAAGAATACGCAGCAAATCCTGAAATGATGTACAACAAGGTGGCCAAAGGGGAAGGAAAGCTATCTGTCTGGGCAATGCCTGACGTTGTCATGTTAAAAGAAAATAAAAATTATCCATTTGAATTCATCATTCCGGAAAGCGGAACACCCGTCCTGACAGAAGGGATTGCCGTTGTGAATGATGCTCCGCATCCGAAGGCGGCTGAAGCATTCTATGAGTTTGTCAACACGTCTGAAGCAGCCAAAATCCTTGCAGAGGAATTCTACCGCATTCCAACAAGGGATGACGTAGAGGGACTGCCTGAGTGGATTACAGAAACAGAGATTAAGAGCATGGATATCGACTGGAAGGTATTCCAGGAGAACAGCGACAGCTGGATGAAGTATTGGGATGAAAACATTAAGAGCGGAGAAAAAGAAATTAAAGAATAGGAAGTGTAATAGGTATGGCGTCCATAAACATAGATAATGTCCAAAAAGCCTTTGGAAAGGTTATTGCAGTCGATCATTTAAATCTGGATATAAAGGATGGGGAATTCTTTACCTTCCTTGGACCAAGTGGATGCGGCAAGACCACCACACTTCGGATGATTGCTGGATTCTATTATCCTACTAAAGGTGTTGTCCGTTTCGGCGATAAGGATATGACGCGTGTACCTCCTGAAAAGAGAAATACGGGCATGGTTTTCCAAAACTATGCCCTTTTTCCTCACATGACGGTGTTTGAGAATGTCGCTTTTGGATTAAGGGTTAGAAAACTTGGCTCCAAGGAGCTCAATATAAAAGTCAAGGCTGTATTGCAAAAGGTGAGGCTTGAGCAGTACGCCGATCGTCAGGTGAGCCAGTTAAGCGGAGGTCAGCAGCAGCGTGTCGCGCTGGCAAGGGCATTGGTGATTGAACCGGAGATTTTGCTCCTGGATGAGCCACTCAGTAACCTGGATGCCAAGCTGCGCGATGAAATGAGAAGCGAAATACTGAGATTGCAAAAAGATTATAATATCACCACAATCTATGTTACTCATGATCAGGCAGAAGCTCTATCCATGAGCGATCGGATTGCGGTATTTAACTTTGGGGTCTGCCACCAGGTGGGAACACCCTCGGAAATCTATAATGAACCAGCCAATGATTTCGTAGCGGGGTTTATCGGGGAAATCAATCTGCTTCCTGTGAAGATCAGCAGGATAGAAGATGAAAACATTCTTGTACAAGTGCAGAACGGTGAAAGTGCCAGTGAGCTTTCCGTCCGGAATGCCCCATTTAATTATAATCAGGAAAACAAAGGGAACCTGGCGTTATCCATTCGTCCTGAATCTATTAAAATACTGGAAAAAGAGACGGAAGGGAAAAATATCTTCAAAGGAATGGTTGAGGAAGTTCATTTCTTTGGCTCCCTCATCAATGTTGTGGTCAGGGCTGCAGGCCTTAAGCTCCAGGTGAATGCCCTGAATAGCGGCTTATCCAGAAACCTGCAGGCGGGTGCAGAGGTTTGGGTGGAATTGCCTGAAGAGCAGATGCGGATCATTCCTGTGGTGACTGGTGATGCATCATGATTAAGAATCGGGATACAAGGCTGACTCTGCTCCTCCTTATTCCGGTCCTGCTGGTTCTCATAGCTTATGTTCTATACCCCTCTTTACGCACCATAATGGAGAGCCTTCAAAAAGAAGGCAGCATGACGTTCGGGAATTACAGTGACTTCTTTACCCAGGAATCCAAGACCAATCTGGAAGCCCTGTGGAATTCTGTATATATTTCGGTATTAAGTGTCCTGGCCAGTGCACTGATCGGCATCCCGCTGGCATTCATTTTCAACCGGTATGATTTTCCGGGCAGAGGCTTCTTTGCATCGGCTGCCATTATGCCGATCGTCTTGCCGTCATTGGTAGGGGTAATGGCGTTCATGTTCCTGTATGGGGAAACCGGATTGATTCCCAATGCCATTAAAGACCTATTCGGGCTGGATGAAGTGCCTTTCAAAATAGGCGGTATATCAGGCATTTTGATAGTCCATGCATATACTATGTATGTGTATTTCTATATGACTGTTTCATCAGCCATTAATAAAATTGATCCATCTCTTGAAGAAGCTGCGTATAATCTGGGGGCCAATCGTTTTAAAGTGTTTTGGAAAGTAACCTTTCCATTATTGACACCGGCTATTGTAGCCGCATCTTTATTGGTGTTTATGATCTCAATGGCATCCTTCAGTGCGCCGTTTCTCCTGGCAGGAGGATTCAGGGTGCTGAGCCTGCAGATTTATTTTTCGAAGATTAATGGCGATATGGAAGTGGCCGCCACACAATCGGTTATATTATCGGTTGTATCGATCAGCTTCCTGCTGTTTATGCGCTGGTACCAAAACCGCAAGGATTACCGGATGGCATCTAAAGGAATTGGCGCCCATCGCAGTGAAGTCAATAATCCTGTTTTGAAGTGGATACTGGTCTTTACAGGAATCGTGGGAGTCATCATTCTGCTGCTTCCGCATTTCACGATTCTCCTTCTATCGCTCGTACCGGACGGAACTTGGACGTGGCAGACCTATCCATCGGTATTTAATTTTGAAAATTATCGTTTATTGTTCCAGGATCCGAACATATTCAGGCCATTGAAAAATAGCTTGATCCTGTCGGTTATCGCTACAGCAGGGAACCTGGTCTTTGGGGTATTGGCATCCTATGTGCTCGTTAAACGGAAATTTGTCGGAAAAAGCTTTGTGGATATTTTAGTTATGATTCCATGGGCTTTGCCGGCTACCGTTATCGGGATGAATTTGATTTTTGCTTTTAATGAGCCTACCATCTTCTCATTTGGCAACATTCTCGTCGGCACATTCTGGATTTTGCCTCTGGCCTATTTTATCCGCCATATTCCATTGGTCGTCAGATCCACCAATGCTGTACTGGAGCAATTGGATGATTCCATAGAAGAAGCCTCAAGAAGCCTTGGGGCAAAGTGGTTCTATACGTTCAGAAAAGTAATCCTTCCGATTATTATGCCAGGGGTTTTATCAGGAACATTACTGGCATTTGTTGAGTCAGTCGGTGAATTTCCGACTTCGGTATTGCTGTATACCCTTTCAAACCGCCCTATTTCCATCGAGATTATGAATCAGCTGAGAATGTTCAATATGGGCCAGGCGGCAGCTTACGGTATGATCCAGATTACTTTAATCGCACTGGTTCTGTTCATATCAAACAAGTTTTTTGGAGTTAAGGCTGAAAAATCATTGTCTTAAAACGGAGTTGAAAAAATGAGCAAATTAGAAGAGTTTATTAAAAATGAAGGCCTTGTCTTTCCCGGCAAAACATATGCAGAAGAACTGCTGATGCCCGTTTTTAATGACCAGCGGGACTATCTGTTCCATGTCATGTTCGATATTCATCGGGCACATGTGATCATGCTGGCAGAAAAGGGGATCATTCCTGAAGAAGAAGCAAGAACCATGCTGGAAGGAATTAATAAAGTGGCAATGTCAGACACCAGCTCATTATCCTACCAGCCTCAATTTGAAGATCTCTTTTTTATGATGGAAGCGAAAATAGGAGAAGAGATTGGCGATGAATTGGCCGGAAAAATCCACATTGCCCGGAGCCGGAATGATATGGGGATCGCGATGTACAGGCTGGTGCTTAGAGAACATTTGCTGCAGCTCCTTGGAAGTGCTTATCAGCTTAGTGAGGCATTGCTGGAGCAGGCTGAAGAGCATAAAGAGACCTATATGACCGGCTATACCCATACACAGCCGGCCCAGCCGACCACTTTGGGGCATTATCTCCTGGCTGTTTATGATGTTCTCCAAAGGGATATTAAACGGCTTTGGGCTGCTTATAAAACCGTTAACAAATCCTCGCTCGGTGCAGCGGCTCTTACGACGACCGGTTTTCCGATTTGCAGGGACCGCACCCGTGACCTATTGGGATTTGAAGGAATTATTGAAAACTCGTATGACTCGATTGCGGGAGCAGATTACCTGCTGGAAACCTCATCAGCCCTGATGACCTGCATGGTGAATACCGGCCGGTGGATCCAGGACTTCCTTCAGCATGTAACAAGAGAGTTTGGCACCTTCCAGGTGGCGGATCCTTACGTGCAGGTAAGCAGCATTATGCCTCAAAAAAGGAACCCGGTTTCCATTGAGCACTCCAGATCCATTGCCAGCAGCGCCTACGGTGAAGCATATGCAGCCATGAACATGGTTCATAATACGCCATTTGGGGATATCGTTGATACAGAAGATGATCTCCAGCCTCATCTGTATCGCGCTTTTACGAATGCCAATCGGGTATTAAAGCTGATGTACGCAGTGATTGCCACTTTAAAAGTCAATAAAGACCATGCAAAAGAAATGGCCAAAAAGTCGTGCATCACGATCACCGAACTGGCGGACACTCTGGCAAGAGACTACAGCATACCGTTCCGGAAGGCTCACTCCATTGCCAGCTATATTTCAAAACAAACCGTGAAGGATCAGAAAGAACTGTGCGACTGGAAAGTGGCGGACGTAAATGAAGTCATTCAGGGATATGTCCCTGTTGCCCTGTCAGAGGAAGAGTGGAAGAAAATCATTTCTCCTGAATACTTTGTGCAGATCCGCAGCCTTCAGGGAGGACCGAATCCGGATGAGGTCTCGAGAATGATCAAGGATCGGAATGAAACCCTCACAGGGGATCTGCTGAGCTATGAGGGGACTGTGAGAGGGCTTAAGGAGAAGCGGGAGAATTTGATTAACTTTACATTTTAATTTGAAAAGCGAATTTCGCTGAGCATATGCGGGATTCGCTTTTTCTTTTTATCTTTTATTTCTTGAAAAATATAATATGATAAGAATTAGAGGGGGGTGAGTGAGATGAAAAAAAGTTTACTGGCAGTACTCAGCTTAGGATTAATATTCGGTGTAATTTATTTTTTGGCTTCATACACCGCAGAACCTGCAAAGCCAGTTATCCCTGCTGTTTCCCTGGAAAAGGATATCTGTGAAAGAGTTTCAGAACAATTTGGCGAAGACTGCCAGCGGATTCTTTTGGTTGACCCCCATTCACGCTTGGTTTTTGCAGAAACCAATTCGGGAATTATCCCTGTTCTGACCAATCAGGAATTTACAGAATTTAAGAAGTTCATATATCCGATGATGGATTTCCAGGAATTCAGCGAAGAAAAAGGAGATAGGGGAGCCATCGACTGGCGGGCAGATAATAAATCTGAGAAGGATTTTGCCATCCTATATGGATTTGCTGAAGATGATGCCAAGACCATCATAATTAACAGTGAGGGAAATATCCAGCCAACCCGCTTTCTTGTTCGGGATAACTTGTGGGTTTGGTATGCTGTTTTCGAGAAAGATGAAATTAAATTGCCGGTTGAGGTTACAGTTTATGATGCAGATGGACACATTGTTAAGGGAAATGAATAAGCATATCCTCCACTTCCTATTCAATCAGGAAGTTTTTTTTTTTTCAGCTGATTATCCATGAGTCCAATCCTTGCAAAAACCACCTTACAGAATTCGGACTTCAATTTGTGTAATACAGGAGTATAATACGTAGTAAGCAGACAATTCGATGAATTTAGAGTCTGACTTTTTGCAAACTTACTATTATAGAATCAGTTAAAGGAGGGAGCGCTCCCGATGATTCTTGACCAGCGCTGCATGACGATCTTGACGAAAATGGTCCATGCGCCTACACATGTTTCTCCGCAGGAGCTTATGGAAGAATTACAGATTTCCAAGCGGACCGTTTATTATGATGTTGACAAAATTAATAGCTGGCTCAAAGACCAGGGTTTAGATGAGCTGAAGTATATCCGTGCTGCTGGATTTTTTCTTGATGAAGAAGAAAAGCAGCAGGTTAAACAGCGGCTGCATTCGTTTGATAAAGCTGCCGGTTATGAGTTTTCACGAAAAGAAAGAATGGCCTGGACTGCCATACTCATCCTGACCCGCGAGAAAACCATTTATCTGCAGGATCTGATGGATAAGCTGGGTGTCAGCAGAAGTACGCTTCTGGCAGATATCAAGGAATTAAAAAAGCAGCTTAACCAGTTCCAGGTTCAGTTGAATTTCCATAAATCTTCAGGCTACTTTATTGCCGGTGAGGAGCAGGATAAGCGGAAAATGCTGATTTACTGCCTATCACAGGTTTTAACCAATCGCGGCTGGAATGATCTATTATCCGAAGTTCAGTTAACCATCCAGGACACGCCTGGACTGTCACCTGAAATGTTTCAGCGTACTGATTTAGAAACGATCTATGAGATTCTGAATGAAAGTGAATCATTTTCCGGTGTTCATTACACAGATGAAGTAATGGAGACGCTGAGTGCCCATATATTTATGCTGATCAAAAGGTTTAACCAGGAAAAATACATCAAGATGGATCCTGTTGAAAAACAGGTCATTAAAGAAACAAAAGAGTACACCGCTGCTCGATTTATTTGCCGGAAAATTGAAAGCGGTTTCCAGCTTGAAGTTCCTGATGATGAAGCCTGTTATCTTGCAACCTACCTGTTGGGTGCGAAAATAAGCGACTATGATACACATGAGCTGGAAAACCAGGACCTTGATATCCTTAAATCAATGGCAGTAAGAATGGTCGATGATTTTCAAAAATATGCGTGCGTATTTTTTCAAAATCGGAAGGAGCTTGAACGGAATTTATTGATTCATTTAAAGCCCGCTTACTTTCGAATCAAATATGGGATCGAACTGGAGAATCCATTATCCAAATCTGTACAGGAGTCTTATCAGGATCTGTTTATCCTAACCAAAAAAGTGGTTCATCATTTTGAATACGTGCTGGGCAAAAAAGTATCTGATGATGAAGCGGCCTATATTGCGATGCACTTTGGAGGATGGATTGATAAAGAAGGCGTCAGGGTGGAAGCCCGCAAAAAAGCAGCTGTGGTGTGTGCCAGCGGAATCGGCACGTCCCGAATCCTTCAGAAACAAATTGAAGATCTCATGCCGTTTGTCGATGTGGCGAATGTATACACCGTCCGTGAATATGAGAAAGCGTCCCTGGCAGATTTGGACTTTGTCATTTCGACAGCGCCAGTATCTCGGAAACATGTACCGGTGCTTATTGTAAATCCGATTCTTAACCCGTCTGAGAAGGAATCTCTGCTTAAGCAGGTTCAGGCATCAGAAAAAAGGCCGAAATCAGAAAACATAGACGCATTGATGGACATTATCCGGAAGCATGCAGATATAAATGACGAAAGCATGCTGATCCAGGAATTGAAGGTTTACTATCAATCAAATAAAGAAGCAAAAAGTGAGGTGGATCAAAAGCCAATGTTAAATGAAGTTCTAACCGCCGATAAAATTCAATTTGCAGATTCGGCTGCAAGCTGGCAGGAAGCACTGCAAATGGCATCACAGCCGCTATTGGCCGATCAATCCATCAGCCAGCATTATATTGATGCCATGATTGAAAACGTGAATGAAATGGGACCATATATTGTCATCGCGCCGGGAATAGCCCTTCCTCATGCCCGCCCTGAAGCTGGCGTGAACAAGCTGGGAATGAGCTTCCTGCAATTAAAGGAAAGCTGTGCTTTTTCGGAAAAGCCGGAGCATCAGGTAAGATTATTCTTTGTGCTGGCAGCCATCGATAATGAAACCCATTTAAAAGCATTATCCCAGCTGTCTAAAATGCTGTCTGACAGCGATAACCTTGAAAAACTGCAGAATGCTGATACTCAAGCTGACGTATTAGAAATTATTAACCAATATTCACAAGACTAAGGAGGAAATAAAAATGAAAAAAATTCTGGTAGTGTGCGGAAACGGACTTGGAAGCAGCTTTATCGTAGAAATGAACGTGAAAACAGTTTTAAGCCAACTGGGAGTGGAAGCAGATGTTTCACATACTGATTTAACTACGGCTAAATCTGAAAAAGCGGATATCTACCTGGGATCTAAAGACCTGATTTCCACTTTGGATGACGGAACAAGAACGATCATTGGTTTGACAAACATCCTTGACCAAAACGAGCTAAAAGCTGCATTGGAATCCCATTTATCATAATAGAGAAAAAAAGAGCAGGCGATAGACTCGCCCGCTGAAAAATAAAAAGAACAAATACAGTATAACCTGAAAAACTGTTAGATGAAAGATAGATACAGAGGATTTAAAAGGAGGGGTAAACATGTTTGATTTTATCATGAATGATATACTGGGCACGCCCGCCATCCTGGTTGGTTTATTCGCCTTGTTTGGCTTGCTTCTGCAGAAGAAGGGCATTGCCGATGTTATATCAGGTACGCTTAAAACGATTATGGGCTTTCTCATCCTGAATGGAGGAGCAAGCATCTTAATAGGCTCACTTGATATTTTCGGAAAAATGTTTGAAAAGGCTTTTCATATCCAGGGCGTTATTCCGAACAACGAAGCCATCGTAGCGATTGCCCAGCAGACATTTGGGAAAGAAACTGCGATGATCATGCTTTTCGGGATGGTCATGAACATAATAATTGCCCGTTTTACACCGTTTAAATATATTTTCCTTACCGGCCATCATACTTTATTCATGGCTTGCCTGATCTCAGCTGTATTCGCAACTGGCGGAGTAACAGGGCTTCCGCTGATCATTATCGGGTCTATTATTCTGGGATTATTAATGGTATTCATGCCTGCGCTTGTCCAGCCGTATGTACGCGAAATCACTGGCAATGACAGCATAGCTGTCGGCCACTTTGGATCTTTCGGCTACTTTGTTTCCGGCTTTATTGGAAAGCGTGTAGGGGATAAATCCAAATCGACGGAGGATATCAAAGTGCCAAAATCACTTGGATTCCTGCGCGATACATCTGTTGCGATGTCTCTCACAATGACGATTCTCTTCCTGGTTGTGGCGCCGATCGCCGGAAAAGGCTATGTAGAATCTGAATTGAGCGGCGGAGTTAACTTCCTTGTATTCTCGCTCATGCAGGCCATTACGTTTGCAGCTGGTGTATATGTAGTCCTTGCCGGTGTGCGGATGCTGATTGCAGAAATCGTTCCAGCTTTTAAAGGAATCGCTGATAAAGTGGTTAAAGATGCGAAGCCTGCCCTTGATTGCCCGGCAGTGTTCCCTTTTGCTCCAAATGCAGTTATTATCGGATTCCTATTCAGCTTCGTAGCTGGTTTGCTTTCCATGTTCCTTCTTCCATTATTCGGCCTGAAAATAATTGTGCCAGGCCTGATTCCGCACTTCTTCACAGGTGCAGCGGCAGGGGTTTTCGGAAATGCCACTGGAGGCAGACGAGGAGCAATGATCGGAGCATTTGCCAACGGTCTATTAATCTCATTCCTTCCGGCCTTATTGCTGCCGGTTCTGGGATCACTAGGGTTTGAAGGAACTACTTTTGGAGACTCGGACTTTGGGGTTGTGGGGATTTTATTGAGCTTCCTTATTAAACTATTTTCTTAATCTAGTTATTATGGGGACTTCACTTTGATGTGGAGTCCCTTTTTGTTTTTTTTGAAAAAATTGTACCAGGCCTGTCGCCAACGAGGCTCTCCTTTCTATTTATTAAATTCAAGTAGTGTTGCTAAAACGCAACGAAATTAAAAGGATAAACAGGATAAATAGGTGCTTTTCCCTTTTGCAAACTTGTTTTATTCAACCTTTAATGCGTTGCCGCAACACCTGTTGCGGTATTGCAACATTTTTTTAGTGGATATATAGTTTAAATATTACAAAATGTGAGAAATATCAGCATTTTATTAATTTTCTAATGTTGGCATACTTCTTGCATTAATAATTTATGAGTGAATCACTCAGAGGGAGCGGGAAAATTGTTAGTAAAAGACGCGATGACTCGTACTTCTATTAAATTTTTTGAAAACGATTACATCGATAGAGCTGCAAAAACCTTACTTGAATCCCATATGAAAGGCGGGCTGGTCTATAACGTTAGAGATGAGTTAGCGGGATGCTTTACAGAGCATAATCTATTAGAAGGTTTGTTAAATCAACATAAGGTACTATCAGAAATTTACCAGACTGACTTTTGTTTCCTTAACGAAATGGATGAATTAAACAATATAAAGCTCAATGATCAGGAAATCTGGCCAATCCTTAATAAAAGCAGGCAGATCACCGGTTTCCTGACAAAAGAACAGTATCTGGCCGCCTATGCCAGAACTTCTCAGGTGGAGCTCAATCGAATGGATGCTATTTTTAATTCGGCACATAATGGGATTCTTTCCATCGATTTGGAGGGAAGGATTACCTCAATGAATCCTCCGGCAGAAAAAATGGCTATGACAACTAAGGAGAAAGCCCTTGGCAAGTTTTTGACAGATGTTGTCACTCCAAGCGGGTTATTGAATGTTATCCGTACAGGAAAGGGACATACAGAAAAGTACCGGGTAGGAAAAAGAAAATATTTAACCCATCGAACACCGCTCTATGATGGCAAAACTCTTGTGGGAGCGGTTGGTGTCTTTCAGGATATTTCAGAAATCGAATTTGTATCGAGTGAACTTGAATCCGTCAAGCAGCTCTTGAAGGAACAGGAAACGATACTGGATAACTCTACAGACGGAATCTGCATTACCGATGGGGAAGGAGCCATTATTAAATGCAACCAGAGCTTCAGGCAGCTTTTTGATGTAAGAAATGAGAGTCCTGACTACATAAAAGATATCGCCCGGCAGGTAGAAGCTAAGGGCAGATCGCATAACATCATGGAAACAAGCAAAGACAATAAAAATTCATTAATTATAACGGCAAATCCCATTAAGAACAGCAGCAATCAAATTGATAGAGTTGTTATCAATGTGAAGGACATGACTGAATTCGATGCGCTCAGAAGTGAGCTGGCAAAAACAAAGTCGATATTGGAGCATATGCATCTTTCCGAGAGATCGGAGACGTTCATAGCCAAATCACCTGAAATGGAAAGGCTGCTTGAGACCGTTCAGCAGGTGGCAAAGGTGGATGTAACGGTTCTATTATCAGGTGAATCGGGAGTGGGGAAAGAGGAAATCGCCAAGCTGATCCAGCAGTCGAGTCCGAGGTCGGAAGGGCCATTTATTAAGGTGAATTGTGGGGCTATTCCTGAATCACTGATGGAGTCTGAGCTTTTTGGATACGAAGGCGGTGCCTTTACAGGTGCCTTAAAAAAGGGAAAAGCCGGTTTATTTGAACAAGCAGATAATGGAACCATCTTTCTGGACGAGATTGGGGAAATCCCAAACCACCTGCAGGTCAAGCTTCTAAGGGTATTGCAGGAAATGGAGATTAACAGGGTAGGATCATCCAAAACGACAAAGATTGATGTGCGGGTAATAGCAGCTACCAACAGGGATCTTAAAGAATTGGTTGTGGAAGGAAGTTTTCGGGAGGACTTATTTTACAGGCTGAATGTTATCCCCATAGCAATTCCGCCATTAAGAAGAAGGGTCGAAGATATTCCAATCCTAATTGATGCGTATGCAAGGATGTTTGCAGCAAAATACCACAAACATCTCAAATTCACCAAGAAAGCCATACAGGTTCTGACTAATTATCAGTGGCCAGGGAATGTAAGGGAACTCGTCAATATGATTGAAAGAATATACGTAACAGCTTCGAATCCCGAAGTGGGGGAGCAGGAGGTTCTTTCTTTATTTAGCAAAGGCGATAACCAAGGAATGAGTCAGGATCAAGCCATTGTCGTAAATCAGTTATTACCGCTAAAAGAAGCTGTAGATCTGCTTGAAAGAGAGCTGATCTATAAGGCGTCACAGTCAGAGAAATCCTATCGGGGCATTGCCCGTGTGCTGGAAGTGAATCCTTCTACCATTGTTCGAAAGGTAAAAAAATTAGAAGGGGGATTATTAAAATCATGAGATCATTGCAGACGCTTGTTTCCCCTAAAAGCATTGCCATAATAGGAGCTTCGGAAAGGTTCCATCAAAATGCGGGACGTGTCATGGTCAATCTTCAAAAATCAAAGTTTTCCGGGGAGATTTATCTTGTAAACCCAAACCATGACACCATTTCGGGAATTCACTGCTATCCGAGTGTGCTGGAGATCAGTGAAGAAGTCGATTTGGCATGTGTAATTGTTCCTTTCAAACATACCCCTGACATCCTAAGAGAATGTGTAAAAAAACAAGTGAAGAGTGTCATCATCATCAGCTCCGGCTTTTCTGAAAGCGGGCCGGATGGAATTTACAGGGAAGAAGAGCTGAAGGAAATTGTTAAAGGTACAGAAACGGCGGTTTATGGGCCAAACTCACCCGGATTTTATCATTTTATAGGAAACTGGGGAATCTCTTTTTCACCCCGTTTTGAACCTAAGAATTTTCATAAGGGATCTGTTGGATTGATCAGTCATGGAGGAAGTTTAGGCCGGGCTGTACTTGATGCCAATGAAAAAGGCCTCGGTTTTTCCTATTGGCTGTCACCTGGAAATGAGATGGATATCACGATTAATGACTGCTTTGAATTTTTAATTAGTGACCCATCAACAGAAACCATTCTATTAATCATTGAATCTATTTCTGAGGAGGAGCGTTTTTTCCGGCTGCTGCACCAGGCCTATATCGAACAGAAGCCGGTGATCCTGCTGCCAATCGGCCATTCGGAGATTTCAAGAATTGCCGTTAAATATCACCTTGGAAGAAACAATGATTACTCCATTCCCTGGGATATGGTCAATCACCCAGGACTGGTAAAAGCCGAAAGCATTGATGAAGTGGTTGCTCTTTCATGGCTGTTTGATACATACCAAAAGGCAGCAGGAAAGCGTACGGCTATCTTTTCCTGGGCAGGGGCTACTTCCATTTATCTGGCGGATTTATGCGATAAGTACGGGATTCCGCTTCAGCCCCTGTCATCAGAACTTCAGCAGAAAATGAAAACAATTACAGGTATAGAGAAGTCATTCATGAATCCTATAGATTTGACCACCATTGTATACGATGATCTGTCAAAATTGACAACCTGTCTGGAGGTGCTTCATAAATCGGGTGACTTTGATAATATCATTGTTCCTTTCCCTTTCCAGGTAGACTATCAAAATGAAATTCTTTCGGAACAAATGAAAAAGCTGATGGAGGAAGGAGATAGTATTTTTATTCCGATTTTCATGTCGCAGGGATACCAGGGGGAGCTGGCCATTGACATATTAAAGGAAACAAAGAAACCTTACTTCTTTCATGAAAATACAGCCATCAAATCATTGTCTGCTTATATAAATTACTCGGAAACCCAGAGACAAGAGGAGGAACATAATGAAAAAACAATTAAATCCTGCTGATGCACTGCAGTTCATTAAAAGCGGCGACACATTGCTTGTAGGAGGATTCGGCCTATCGGGAACACCGCTTACTTTAATTGATGAGCTGGTGAAATCCGATAAAGAAAACCTTACAGTCATCAGCAACAATTTAGGTGAGGAAGGGAAGGGGCTCGGAAAACTGCTGGTGGCAGGGAAGCTGAAAAAAGCGAAAGGCTCTTATTTTACCACTAATCGAGATGCCGTTAAGGCCTGGTCAAAAGGTGAACTGGAGATTGAATTAATTCCTCAGGGCACATTGGCAGAAGCCATCCGGTGCGGCGGGGCAGGCATCGGCGGCTTCTATACGAAGACAGGTGCCGGGACCAAGCTTGCTGAAGGGAAGGAAGAGAAAGTGATCGATGGCGAATCCTACATTTTTGAAAAAGCAATTAAAGGGGATGTAGCCATTATTAAAGCACTTAAGGCTGATACACTGGGAAATCTGATTTATGACAAAACAGCGAGGAACTTCAATCCGGTTATGGCAACGGCAGCGAAGGTAGTTATAGCTGAAGTGGATGAGGTTGTGGAAGCTGGTTCATTTGCACCGGAAGAAGTGGTAACCCCTCACTTATACGTAGATTATGTCGTAATCAATCAATATGTAAAAAAAGGAGGGAGATACATTGAGTCTATCTGACAGAATTAAAATCGCCAAAAGGGTAGCACAGGAATTGAAGGAAGGAGAAATTGTCAATCTGGGAGTAGGCATTCCAACCATTATTCCGGATTACCTCGATGACAAAAAGGTTTACCTTCAATCAGAAAACGGTCTTCTCGGGATGGGTCCGACTCCGTCTGATGACGATATTGATATGGATTTGATCAGTGCCAGCAAGAAGCCCGTTTCCATGGACACAGGGGCATCACTCTTTGATAGTTCGGATTCTTTCCTGATGATTCGCGGAGGACATATCGATACTGCTGTATTGGGAGCTTTACAGGTCGATGAAACGGGAGAAGTCGCCAATTGGGCAGTGCCCGGAAAAACCATTCTTGGAGTGGGAGGGGCCATGGATTTAGTTGCGGGAGCCAGGCGGATGATTATTGCTTCCATGCACTTGTCTAAAGACGGTAGTCCGAAAATTGTGAAAAAATTATCCTTTCCAAGCAGCGGTACAAGAAAAGCAGATATGATTGTCACCGAACATGCTGTATTTAAGTTTCTTGAAGGAAAAATGTACCTCATAGAAAGGCTCTCCGATGTTTCGATCGAAGCGTTGCGGGAGATGACAGATGCTGAATTTCATGTGCTGGAAAAAACCAAAATGGAAACAAACTAAGGGGGAAAATAAGGTGAAAAAATTATTGGCAGTGTTGATGGCTTTTATGTTAGTCGTATTGGCAGCCTGTTCTTCGGATGAGGCGGGAAGCAGCGGTGAAGCAAGCGGAGGCGGAGGAGCAGAGGGAGCCCCGCGGGATATGGCCTTCGGATCTGCAACAGTTGGCGGTTTCTGGTACACATTGTCAGGGGCGATGGGAGAGAAAATGAAGGAAGTTTACCCGGAATCCTCCGTTACGGTAGTGGAGGGCGGCTCTGTTTCCAATCTTTTGGGCTTAGCCCAGGGCACATTTGCTCTTGGATTCAGTAATGGACAAACGGTACCTGAGGCATTGAATGGAATCAATGCATTTAAAGAAAAAGTCGATAATGTCAGCACCGTTGCAACCCTGTATCCAAATGTATTCCATATCGTTGTTCGGGCAGACTCTGATATTAAATCCGTAAAGGACTTAAAGGGCAAGAAGGTTAGCCCGGGAATTAAAGGATACAGCGGAGAGCTGGCATTCCTGGATATTTTAAAACTGAATGACATGAGCTACGACGATCTTGGCGGCATTGAATATATCGGAACGGCAGATGGAGCCGACCTTCTGCGTGACGGACACATCGATGCGATTGTCGGAATGGTTTCTGCACCGGTTTCCACATTCCAGGAGCTGGATACAACCCTCGGAATTCGTCTGATTCCTTTGGATGATGAAACAGTTAAAGGCCTTCATGAGTTAAATGAAGGATATTTGGAATATGACATTGAAGGCGGCACTTATTCTAATGTGAAAGAAGATGTTAAAACGGTTGCTGGCTATACGGTTCTGCTGGTTAATGATGATCTAATGGACGAAGAGTCAGTTTATAAGCTGACAAAAATGATGGTAGAAGAAAAAGATACATGGACGACATTATCCCCGATTATGAAAGACTTTAATGCAGAGTATTCAGTGCAAAACAATGTGGGCAAGCTGCATCCGGGAGCAGAGAAATATTACAAGGAAGTCGGGGCACTTAAATAAACCTAAATAATCCTTTTAAAAAGAAGGTGAAATGATGTCTAAACACGACGTAACGGAAGCAGAAGCTTCAAAAGTGATTGCGGAATATGATGAAGATGGAAATCTGAACAGCAAGCTGCGCCTATTAAAGGGCGCAGCTGCCAAAATCATTTCCATTATTGCCGTTTTAATGTCTCTTTTTCATTTGTATACAGCTTTCTTTGGGGTATTCGAATCGATCCTGCAGCGGTCGGCACACTTGGCCTTTGCGCTGGCTTTAACATTTGCCATTTATAAGCCTTCCAAGAAAGCGGCAAAAAATGAAAGCATCCCCTGGTATGATTGGCTGTTTATGATTTTGTCCATTGCTTGTTATTCCTATTATGTGATGAATTCACAGGTCATTTCATCGCGGATGAGTTATATAGAGCCGCTGACAGCACTGGAAATTGCCATAGGAATCATATCCGGTCTGCTGCTGATTGAGGCAACACGCCGCGTGATTGGAAATACACTGGTGATTATTATTTTCATCTGCATCGTTTACGGAGTTTGGGGTCATCTGATTACGGGGTCTCTTTCCCACCGAGAATTTACCATGATGTGGATTATTGATCACCTCTTTTATACGGTAACTGGTATTTTCAGTACTCCTTTGGGGGTATCTGCAACTTTTATTTTCCTATTTATCCTCTTCGGAAAGTTCCTGGAGGTTTCGGGAGCAGGTCAATTTTTTATCGATTTATCAGTGGCTGGTATGGGGAAATATCGTGGAGGTCCTGCCAAAACGGCTATCGTGGCCAGCTCCATTTTGGGAACCATTTCAGGGAGCGCTGTTGCAAATACGGTTACAACTGGTGCCTTTACGATTCCATTAATGAAGAAAACCGGCTATAGAAGCCACTTTGCAGCTGCGGTTGAAGCGG
Organism: Cytobacillus oceanisediminis 2691; assembly: GCF_000294775.2. Lineage (GTDB taxonomy): Bacteria > Bacillota > Bacilli > Bacillales > Cytobacillaceae > Cytobacillus > Cytobacillus pseudoceanisediminis. Next base: position 5,018,002 of record NZ_CP015506.1, on the reverse strand, counting down.
TTTCCTCTACTGGAGGCCAGATCATGCCGCCGATCATGGGGGCTTCGGCTTTCATCATTGCTTCCTATTTAGGTGTGCCTTATATGGACATAGCCGTAGCTGCGTTAATTCCTGCAGTCCTTTATTACTGCTGCCTGTATTTCCAGGTCGATATGAGGGCAAGGCGTTTGGGGCTTGTTGGTTTAAAGAAAGAAGAACTTCCCAAGGTTTCGAGTGTTTTGAAAACCGGATTCATGTTCTTTATCCCCTTAGTAGTGATTGTGGTCATGCTTGCATCCGGCTCTTCACCAATGAAGGCTGGTCTTTACTCTATCGGCGTGACGATATTGGTTGCAGCTTTAAAAGGGGCAACAAGATTATCTTTTTCAAAGATTTTCAAGGCATTGGACTTAGGAGCCAGAGCTGCCATTGAGACAGCTATTGCCTGTGCGGCATCCGGTTTTATCATCGGAATTATTGGGCTTACCGGGATTGGCCTTAAATTCAGCAGTTTGATCATTGAATTATCCGGCGGCATTTTAATCATTACGCTTGTATTCACGATGATCACGAGCATCATTCTTGGAATGGGGCTCCCGACTGTTGCGGCATACATCGTACAGGTTCCGCTTACCATCCCTGCATTAATCGAGCTGGGTGTATCCCCGCTTGCAGCCCATATGTTTGTTTTCTATTTTGCAGCACTATCTGCCATAACACCGCCAGTAGCACTGGCTGCATTTGCGGCGGCGGGGCTTGCCGGTTCCGAGCCGATGAAAACAGGCTTAACTGCAGTAAAGCTTGGCCTCGCGGCATTTATTGTCCCTTATATGTTTGTATACGGGGAAACCTTGCTTCTTGTTGGAGACGTTCCGGATATTATTCTATCTGTTGCAACCTCCATCATTGGAATTATTGGGATTGCCTGGGCTGCAGAAGGATGGCTGTTCCGCCATTCATATTGGTATGAAAGAGCCGTTCTTTTTATCGGGGCTCTTCTGATGGTCAACCCGGGATTTTTATCAGACATCATCGGCTTTGCCATCCTGGCGGCAATGTTTTTATATCAAAAGTTTGTACCTAGAAATACAGTGGCCAATACATTATCAAACTAAGGGGGAACAGAATGAACACCATCACAGTAGTAGGTTCAGGTGTTATGGGAAAAGGGATTGCTTATACCTGTGCCATTTCGGGATTTGAAGTTTACTTGAATGACATTAATCTGGAAATAATAGATAAAGCCAAAAACGATATTTATAGCTTATTGGAAGGCAGCCTTCAAAAAGGGTTTATTTCAGAAGACCAATATGGGAAGGCAAAAGACCGGCTTCATTTTGAAACAGATTTAGAGGCTGCTGCGGAAAATGCAGACCTTGTTATTGAAGCAGTCCTGGAAAAGATAGAATTGAAGATTGATATTTTTAAAAAGCTGGACAGCATCTGTTCTCCGGAAACCATTCTGGCCACCAATACTTCAACAATGAGTCCAACGGAAATTGGGGCACAAACATCACGGCCCGATAAGGTGGTGGCCATGCACTTCTTTAATCCGGTCCACAAGATGAAGCTGATTGAAATTATCCGTGGACTGGAAACATCTGATGATACGGTCCGCATGGTGAAAGAAGTCGGTGAAAAGCTTAAGAAGGAAACCGTTGAAGTGAATGAATTTCCGGGATTTGTGACTTCCCGGATGAATTGCCTGATCGGCAATGAAGCCATGAACATGCTGATGGAAGGAGTAGCCTCTGCTGAAGATATCGATAAAGCCCTGAAGCTGGGGCTTAATCACCCGATGGGCCCTCTTGCTCTGGCGGATTTAGTAGGCTTGGATACCCGGCTGCGCAATATGGAGTATTTATATCAGACACTTGGAGAAAAGTACCGCCCTTGTCCGCTGCTTATCAAATATGTAAAAGCCGGACGGCTGGGGAAAAAGAGCGGCAGCGGATTCTATCAATATTCTTAAGGGGTGAGAACGTGCATCAATACGAAAATCTGCTTGTTCAAATCGAACAGGGGGTTATGTGGCTGACCATTAACCGTCCTGAACAGCGTAATGCATTAAATCAGGAGACGCTCCAGGAGCTCGGAGATGCCTTTAGCTGGGCAGAAGCAAATGATGAGGTGAGATGCATCATCATCCAGGGAGCAGGGGAAAAGTCCTTTGCAGCGGGAGCGGACATAAAGCAGCTTCATGAAAGAAAAATGCTTGAGGCATTGATTCCGGGCATGCAGGGGCTCTACAAGAAAATTGAACAGTCCAGCAAAGTAACGATTGCGGCGGTAAAGGGGTATGCACTGGGTGGAGGTTGCGAGCTGGCCCTTGCCTGCGATATTCGAATCGCAGCGAAAAAAGCAAAATTCGGCTTGCCAGAGCTTAACCTGGGCATCATTCCTGGTGCAGGCGGGACACAGCGCCTGTCCAGGGTGGTTGGCAAGGGAAGGGCACTTGATATGATCCTAACCGGCAAAATCGTTGATGGAGAAGAAGCCGAAAGAATCGGGCTTGCAACTTACCTTACAGCAGATGATGAACTGGAAAGGAAAGCAGAGGAGGTTGCCTCTCAGATTCTTAAAAAAGGCCCGGTTGCTATCAAGCTGGCAAAGCTTGCCGTACATAAAGGCTTTGATATTGATCTGGAGACAGCCATGCTGATTGAGAAGCTTTCACAGGCTGTAGCCTTTGGAACAGAGGATAAAAGAGAAGGTACATTAGCATTCCTAGAAAAAAGAACGGCAGCATTTACTAACCAATAAGGGAGAGACAGAAATGGACTTTAATTTTTCAGAAGATATAAATTTTTTAAGAGAAAATGTGCGTAAATTTGTAAAAGAAGAAGCAGAGCCGTTGGCGATGGAAATTGAAGAGAAGGATATGATACCGGAGAAGCTGGTGGAGATGTCCAAGGAAATGGGCTTATTCGGATTAAGCATTCCCGAAGAATATGGCGGGCTCGGGCTTGACATGGTCGGAAAGTGCGCCATTTATGAAGAGCTTGGCAAAACACATAATGGCTATACCACTTTAATAGGGGCACATACGGGAATCGGCTCTGTCGGAATAGTGGAGCTTGGTACAGGAGAGCAAAAGCAAAAATATTTGCCGAAAATGGCAACGGGGGAATGGATTGGCGCTTTTGCTTTAACGGAACCGAGCGCCGGCTCGAACGCTGCGGCATTGAAAACGACTGCTGTCAGAAAAGGGGACAAATATATTTTAAATGGATCCAAGCATTATATTACTAATGCAGTTGACGGCCATGTCTTTACCGTAATGGCAGTAACGGACCGGGCAAAAGGAGCGAAAGGAATTACTTCCTTTATAGTTGAAAAAGACTTCCCCGGCTTTATCCTTGGGAGTGTTGAACAAAAAATGGGGTTAAGAGGATCCCATTCGGCTGAGCTTTTCTTTGAAAACATGGAGGTTCCCGCCGAGAACGTCCTTGGTACAGAAGGACAGGGATATATCAATGCACTGAAAATCCTCGCCAATGGCCGAGCTGGCCTGGCTGCCAGAAACCTTGGCTCCTGCGAAAAGCTTCTTGAGCATTGCCTGCAATATACGCAGGAACGGGAGCAATTCGGCAAGCCGATCATCGAGGTGCAGGCTGTTCAGCATATGCTGGCAGAAATCAGTATGCAAATCGAAGTGCTTAGATCCATGACTTTCAGAGTTGCCTGGATGACCGATCAAAAAATGAGGGTTGTGAAAGAGGCTGCCATTGCGAAGCTATTTGCTTCAGAGGTATATAACAAAGTGGCAGACTTAGCTGTGCAAATCCATGGCGGAATCGGATATATGAGAGACTATCCAATTGAACGCTACTACAGGGATGCGAGAATTACAAAAATCTACGAAGGAACCTCTGAGATTCAGCGCAATATCATTGCGAATGAGCTTAAGCGGGAATCTTCCTATGTGGGGGTGTAAGGCATGAATCAGCCCTATATTGTGGAATCTGTCCGGACAGCTATTGGCAGAATGGGAGGAACGATAAAAGACGTCCCAGTAGATCATCTTGCAGAGAAGGTCATTCGGGAAGTATTAAACCGCTCTCATAGGGATGTACAAGTGGATGAGGTGATTCTTGGCCAGGCTAAGCAAAGTGCGGATACATCCAATCTTGCACGTCTGGCCGCCTTAAGAGCGGAGCTGCCTATTGAGGTTACAGGCTATACAGTTCACCGCCAATGCGGATCCGGTCTTCAGGCCATCAATAATGCGGATATGCAAATCAGGCTCGGCTATTCTGATGTAGTCGTGGCGGGAGGAGCTGAAAGCATGAGCACAGCGCCTTACTATATCCGGAACGCCCGTTATGGCTTCCAGGCCGGAAATGCACAAATTCTGGACCCGAATACCGAAAGCCAGCCTTGTTCCCAGCCAATCGAAAAATACGGAAACCTGACAATGGGATTAACCGCTGAAAATCTGGCAGAAAAGTATGCTATTTCAAGGGAAGAACAGGATGAATTTGCGCTTCGCAGCCAGGAGCTTGCGCATGCTGCCATTGAATCTGGCCGTTTCGAAAAGGAAATCATCCCGGTTGAATATAAGCAAAAAAGAGAAACAAAGCTTTTTAGTGTGGATGAGCATCCGCGCAGTACAAATATTGAGAAGCTCTCTAAGCTTAAGGCGGTTTTTAAGGAAAATGGAACCGTGACAGCAGGAAATGCCAGCGGCCGCAATGACGGTGCTTCCGTCATTTTGATGATGAATGAAGCAAAGGTCAATGAATATAGCTTAAGACCAAAAGCGAAAATCATTGCCCAGGCTGTGAGCGGAGTATCTCCTGAGATTATGGGGATTGGTCCTGTCACCTCCACATTTAAAGCGTTAAAGCAATGTGGTTTATCGATGGATGACATTGGATTGATTGAGCTGAATGAAGCATTTGCAGCTCAGGCACTTTCAGTCATCCGTGAATCCGGAATGGATATGAATAAGGTGAATGTAAACGGCGGTGCCATTGCTTTAGGCCATCCGATAGGGGCTACAGGAGCGATTTTGATGACAAAGCTGCTGCACGAGATGGAACTTAGAGGCGAAAAATATGGACTGGTCACTCTATGTATTGGCGGCGGACAGGGAATTACCACCATAATCGAAAACCTTCAAGTTTAATAATATTCATGAAGGAAGTGTTGTGATGAACAGGCCTCATATTGTTCAGATTCTCCCCATGTATCATGCGGATGGGGAGAATCTGCTGAACAAACATGCTGATGTGAAGAAGTTTACCGAATTTAACGAACAGGAGATATCTGATTACCTCCAGATTCATCATGTCGACGGAATCATCCTTCGGGCTCCGGCAAGGATCACTCCGGCCATTCTGGACTGCTGCCGGCAGGTAAAGGCCATTTCGGGTGCGGGAGTCGGACTTGATAATATTGATGTCGGATATGCAACGAAAAAGGGAATACCCGTTTTGCATGCACCAAAGCTCAACAGTACCGCCACGGCAGAACATGCAGTGAGCCTGCTTTTAGCGGTGATGAAAAAAACGGCTTATTTTGACAGGGAAACCAGGAGTGGGAACTTTCAGTCAAGGGATGGGGATATTACACTTGAATTGGAAGGAAAGCAGCTGGGGCTTGTTGGCTTTGGGAGTATAGCGCAAAAAGCGGCCAGGATTTTAGTCCAGGGCTTCGGCATGAAAGCTATGGCGTATGTCAGAACAGTCAATGCAGAAAAACAGCAAGCGGCTGACCGAATAGGAGTGGAACTAACTACGTCTATAGAAAATGTTTTTACTAAAAGTGATGTTGTAAGCTTACATATTCCATTAACCATAGAAACAGACAAACTAGTAGATTATCAATTACTGTCGCTTATGAAAGAAAGGGCTGTACTGATAAACACTGCCAGGGGCGGCGTGATCAACGAGGAAGATTTGGCAGAAGCATTGAAACAGAATCGAATTCTGGGTGCAGGGATCGATGTTTTTGCAGATGAGCCGCCGCCTTCTGATCACCCGTTTTTTCAGCTTAAACAAGTAACCGTGAGTCCGCACATTGGCGGAATCAGTCTTGAGGCGGCAAGGAAAACCTCCATGCTGATTGCAGAGAACTTAATTCGTGCCATTCAAGGTCAAAAGCTTTCTGTAATAGCCAATCGAGTTGAACTGACCGAAGCAGGGAAGGGGTTATTTTCATGACACCAGAACATTTGAAGAAAGTCATAACAGATTTTGAAAGCAGCCCATTCTGGAACTTTATCGGATTGGAATTAAGGGAATTAAGAGAAGGGCATGTTCTATTAGCCCTTCCCCTCCAGAAGGAGTTCATAAATGTAAGAAATTCTGTCCACGGCGGCATCTATGCATCCATACTGGATACAGCAATGGGCATGGCAGGCAGGTCTCTGGGATATGATGAGGTTGCGACACTCCATCTAAACATTCAATATCTTAAGTCTGTGATGGACGGTACGGTTTACTCCGAGGCAGAGATTGTTCATCAAAATCGCAGCACGGTATTGATTGAAGGCAGGCTAAAGAATGAAGACGGTGAACTGATTGGACATTGCACCGGAACCTTTAAGCTATCAAAAGGTGAAAAGGGATGATGCACACAGCTATTACAGAGATGTTTAACATCCGCTATCCCATTATCCAGGGGGGGCTTCAAGGACTTGGAACATCCCCGCTTGTGTCCGCCGTATCGAATGCAGGCGGACTCGGCCTGATAACAGCTGGAAGCTTTTCGTCCAAGGAAGAAATGCTGGAGGATATTGAGTCGGCAAGAAAGCTCACCTCCAAACCATTTGGTGTAAATATCGCTCTTGGAATCCGCAAGCCAATGGATGAATATGTGGAAGGGGCAATCGAAGCCCGTGTTCCCGTTGTTTTCACCTCAGGAAATAACCCCGAGAAGTATATGGAGAGCCTTAAAGCAAACGGAATAAAAGTCGTTCATGTCGTGCCTTCAGTAAGATTTGCCAAAAAAGCAGAATCGATTGGCTGCGACGCAGTGGTCGTGGTTGGATATGAGTGCGGGGGCCATCCGGGCAAAGAGGATGTAACCAGCCTTACCTTGATTCAAAAGGCTGTAAAGGAGCTTTCGATACCTGTCATTGCAGCAGGAGGGTTTTCAACAGGAAAATCTGCTCTTGCTGCTTTTGCTTTAGGGGCACAAGGTGTGCAGATGGGAACAAGGTTTTTGGCTTCCAGGGAAACAGCACTCCATGAGTCGATCAAAGACAAATTGATAAAGCTTCAGGAAACAGATACCGTGCTTGTGAAAAAATCAATCGGGAAAGCCATGAGAGTGATGAAAACAGACCGTGCGCTGGAGCTGCTGAAAAAGGAAGAAGACGGAGCAGTTTTAGAGGAGATCTTTCCATATATAAGCGGAGAAGCCTATATGGAATTAATTAAAAATGGCAATGAACATTCCGGTGTCATCTCATTAGGGCAGACCATCGGATTAATAGATGAAATAAAAAAGACAGAAGAGATTATCAAGGATATTGTGCAGGAATACGAACAGCAGCTTGAATGTTTGTACAGGAATTTGAATAGATAGGAGCGAAGTCATTGTTTAATCAAGAAAACCAGGTGGCTGTTGTTACTGGCGCAAGCAGGGGGATAGGAAAGGAAATATCCAGAAGACTGGCCTCGGAAGGTGCATATGTCTATTTAGTCGACATTAATGAAGAAGCCTTAGCTGATACCCGACATGAACTGCTGGAAAAAGGCTTTGATGCAGAAATGCTCAAGGCTGATATCACCAATGAACAGGAAGTGGAAAGGCTTTTTTCCTATATAGAGGAAAGGCATGGAAGGGCGGACATTTTAGTCAATAATGCCGGGATCATCCGGGATAACCTGTTATTTAAGATGAATGCCGATGATTGGGACAGTGTCATGAATGTTCACTTGAAGGGAACTTTCCTCTGCAGTAAATATGCCCAGAAATTAATGGTTCAGAACAAATATGGAAGAATCATCAATCTATCTTCCGTATCAGCTCTGGGAAGCAGGGGGCAGGCCAATTACGCAGCGGCAAAAGCAGGGATCCAGGGATTTACGAAAACACTGGCTATTGAACTGGGAAAATACAATATTACCGTTAATGCCATTGCACCTGGGTTTATTAAGACAGAAATGACAAAAGCAGTCGCAGAACAGCTTGGCATTTCCTTTCAGGAATTAATTGAATCCAAAGTAAAGCAAATTCCGGTAAATAGAGCAGGATCTCCAGAGGATATCGCACAGGCGGCAAGCTTTTTTGCCAGTCCCGCATCCTCATTTATTAGCGGTCAGGTCTTATATGTTGCCGGAGGCCCAAAAGCATAGGAGGTTATGATATGAAGCATTGGAATATTGCACTGATCCCTGGAGATGGAATAGGCCCGGAGGTGGTGGCAGAAGGAGTAAAAGTATTAAAAAAAATAGAGGAACTTGATCTCGGTTTATCCTTTTCTTTTACAGAGTTCCCATGGGGCTGCCAATATTATTTGGATAAAGGAAAGATGATGGCTGATGATGGAATCGAACAATTAAAGGGATTCGATGCCATCTATTTGGGGGCAGTAGGCTATCCTGGTGTGCCTGACCATATTTCACTGTGGGACCTGCTCCTGAAGATCCGGAAGGAATTTGATCAGTATGTAAACATTCGCCCAATTAAACTTCTGCATCCGGAGCTGACACCGCTAAAAAACAAAGGGGAAAAAGAGATCGACTTTTTGGTTATCAGGGAGAATAGTGAAGGTGAGTATGCTGGAGCAGGGGATTGGCTCTTCAAAGGAAAGCCTGAGGAGGTAGTCCTGCAGACCGGTGTGTTTTCAAGGAAAGGAACAGAACGCATTATTCGCTATGCATATGAAGAAGCCCGCAAACAGAAAAAGACATTAACAAGCATCAGTAAAGCAAATGCACTGAATTACTCCATGGTGTTCTGGGATGAGGTATTTGATGAAGTGGGGAAAGAATATCCGGATGTCAAAACTTACTCCTATTTGGTGGATGCTGCAAGCCTCTACTTTGTTCTGCAGCCGGAAAGATTTGAGATTGTCGTTACCTCCAATTTATTCGGGGACATTCTAACCGATCTGGGGGCTGCGATTACAGGGGGACTCGGGCTGGCTGCGGGAGCGAATATCAATCCTGAAAGGGAGTTTCCATCCATGTTCGAGCCTATTCACGGATCCGCACCGGACATTGCCGGGAAAGGTCTTGCCAACCCGCTGGCTGCCATCTGGTCCGTCAGCCAGATGATGGATCATTTTGGAGAACCGGCCTGGGGAAGCGCCATCCTGAAAACGATGAAAGACCTGCTTCAGCATAAGAGTTCACTAACTCCGGATCTGGGCGGAAAAGCTTCAACGGATCAGCTTGGCAATGAGTTTATGGAGCTTTTAAGCAGTTATGCTCCGGCTAAGGTTAAAAGTCCTTCCAGTGGAGTTAAATAATAGAGAGAAGGGTTCCTATGATACGGTTTTCTCTCGTATTAAGCATGTGTTTTCTTTATATTCTTGAGGCATTTGTGCCGAATATGTACATTAGCTTTATTTTTAATATGGCGGCTGCAGCGGTCTTTTTCACCATGGTGCCGTTATTGGATAGGAAGGGCAGGATATTTACACTGGGCCTATTCTCTGCGGGGATTTTCATTCATTATGCAGTCGGGGATAGGGGCCTGCTGCTGATCGAGGGCATCACTCAGAATATGGCCCTGTTGGCCATTCTCATTCTGGCTCCGCTTCTGTCCATTCCCTTAAGAAGGGAAGGAATTATTGATACAGTTATAACTTATTTAAATGAACTGAAAAACAGCCCTGCCCATACTTTTTATGGCATAAGCTCATTTATGCTGACTCTGGCTCCTATATTGAACATGGGGGCCTTAAGGATTGTACACGGCTTTGTGGAAAACATCAAAATTCCATCCAAGTTATTATCAAGGTCGTACTATGTAGGATTTACACCGGCTGTTATTTGGTCGCCATTCTTTGCTTCAGTAGGAATTGTTTTGTTTTATTTAGAGATCACGTATCTTTCTTATGTAGCGTTTGGTGTGGTTTTTGCCATATTGCAGATGGCAGCAGGAATGATTCTGTTCCGACCGGCTGGAGCTGTGGAGACGGCAGCTGCACTTGAGGAGGAAACTGGAGACGCGGCAGCTGATAAAGGCAGAAAAAAGGATTTGTACACGCTGGCCGGCTTTGTACTTGGCCTGGTGCTCCTCTTGATTGTCATGGAGCAGGTTTCCCACAAATCAATGCTATTGCTGGTAAGCATGGTCTGTTTCATTGTGCCGGCAGGCTGGATGGTCCTGCGGAAGCAAAAAAAGGCCGTAAAGGAAGAAGTTTCCCTCTATAAGAGCAAGATACTGGCACAGAGGATGGAAATTTGCCTTTTTCTAAGCGCGGGTCTTTTTGGCAACGCTGTTTCACACACACCTGTAAAACAGCTGCTGGAGAAGTCCATGCAATGGTCAGCACAGCAGTCTATCGGAACTTTGTTCTCGTTCATCATCCTGTTTGTTACGTTAATGGCCTTTCTTGGAGTCCATCAAATTATCGTCATTCCGCTGATCCTAACCTCGCTGAACTTTGCCGAAATGCCTGGTATTACGGTAGTCAGTGTGGCATTTATGTGCATTTTCACCTGGATGCTTTCTTCTTCCATTTCACCACTTAACGCCCTGAATATCATCATCAGCCAATGTGTTCAAAAAAACGGGCTGACCGTTGCATTCAGATGGAATGGTGTATACTTTATCTCTGTTACAGGGATGGCCTTTTTGTATGTTTATATACTGAATTGGTTTTGAAAAAATTTGGTTAAATTAATAGAAGGATGCGAACCTATATCGTTTGCATCCATTTTTATTTGATAGACGATGTATAACTCTCAAGTGACAATCTAAATTTGCAAAGTTCACATTCGGCAAAATTTAGGTGGTAACTGCCGCTAGGAAATTTCTCCAATTAAATGATAATATAGTAATAGGGAGGGTGAGTTATGAGAAAGGTATTGTTTTTTGTTTTTGCTGTCCTGGTTTTGGCCGCGTTGAGCGGGTGCAATAAGGAAATTAAGCCGCAGGATCGCTTTAAGCAGTATGTGGAGCATTGGAATAAGCAAGAGTTTGAGAAGATGTACGAATACCTGTCAAAGGGTGCGAAGCAGTCAATCAGCAAAGAGGACTTTGCAGCCCGTTATGAAAAGATTTATAAGGATTTAGAGATAGATAATCTGAAGGTAACATACAAGCCGGATATGGAAAAGGAATACAAAAAAGAAGAAAATGCAAGTTTTCCTTTTTCAGCAAGCATGGACAGTGCAGCCGGCAAGATTGAATTTACCCATGATGCCAAGCTTGTGAAGGAGGAAAAGGAAGAGGAAGACAATTGGTTTGTTGCCTGGGATACGACTTATATTTTCCCGGAGCTGGGGCCAGAGGATAAAATCAGCTATTCAACTGTTCCGGCGCAGCGCGGGGATATTGTGGACCGAACAGGTGACCCGCTTGCTTTAAACGGCACCCTATATGAAATTGGTGTTGTACCAGAACAAATGGGTGATCAGAAGGAGCAGACTGTCAAAGGTTTGTCAGCAGCCCTGGGAATGTCAGAAGAGCAGATTAATAAAAGCTTGAATGCCAGCTGGGTGCAGCCAGGTTACTTTGTGCCAATTAAGAAGGTTTCCCCGGATGATAGGACAACATTAGATAAAGTGTTCGCACTAAAAGGTGTCCTGAAACAGGATGTCAAAGGCAGAGTCTACCCGATGGGGGAATCAGCAGCCCATCTAATCGGATATGTTGGAACGATTACAGCTGATGAAATGAAAGAGCGTGAAGGCTATTCAAGTACTGATATAATTGGGAAAAGAGGACTCGAACAGGTGCTTGAGGAGCGTTTGAAGGGTTCGAACGGAATTAAAATCGGCATCCAAAAGAAGGACGGCTCTGAAGTGGTCCTCTCTGAAAAACCGGTAGAGAACGGTGAAACTATTCAGCTTACCATCGACATGAACCTGCAGAAGTCACTCTACACAGAGCTGGGAGGAAAGCCGGGAACCGCAGCAGCAATTGACCCAATTACCGGAAATACGCTGGCGCTCGTCAGCAGCCCGAGCTTTGATCCGAACCAGGCTTCACTCGGGTTTACAGCTGATGAGTGGAAGGCAATTGAAGGCAATAAGGACATGCCGCTTCTGACACGATTTAAGCAAACCTATGCGCCAGGTTCAGTGATGAAGCCGCTGACAGGCGCAGTCGGACTGACAGAAGGAACATTAACGCTTGATGAAACGATTAATGTTAAGGGCCTTCAATGGCAAAAAGACAGTTCATGGGGTGGCTATAAAGTCACTCGTGTTAAAGACCCCGGCGGGCCGGTCAACTTTGAAAAAGCGATGATGTATTCGGATAATATCTATTTTGCCCAGCAAGCCCTGGAGCTGGGAAAAGAAAAGTTTTCAGCAGGGCTCAAGAAATTTGCGTTTGAAGAGGAAATTCCATACGCGTTCCCGCTTGAACCATCCAAGATTGGCGGCCTGGACACAGAGATTCTGCTCGCTGATTCGGGCTACGGCCAGGGCCAGGTGGAAATGAGCATTGTTCATCTTGCAGCGTCTTACACACCTTTCATCAATAAGGGATCCATGATCAAACCTGTTCTTCTGGAAGAAGAGGAAAAAAGCCAGGTGCTAAAAGAAGGCGTGATGAGCGAAGAAACTGCGAATACGGTGGCAGCCGCAATGGCTAAAGTCATCCAGAATCCAAGCGGAACCGGCCGGCCGGCTTATATGAAAGATTACCCTTTGGCTGGGAAAACAGGGACAGCTGAGCTGAAAAAAAGTGCAAACGAAAAGGGGCAGGAAAATGGCCTGTTTGTTGCATACAATCCCCAGTCTCCGAAGCTGCTTATTGCGATGATGATAGAAGGCGTTGAAAAGAGCGGCGGGTCGAAAGTAGTAGTGGAAAAGGTGAAGAAGGTATTTGAGGAGCATAAAGGGCGTTTTTAATGCCGGAACTAATCAAGTGTTTGCATCTATATGATGCAGGCACTTTTTTAGTAAACTTTAAAATGAAATTTATCCAAAAACCCTAACATTTAAATTATGAGAGGGTGGAAATTTCTTGTCTGAGCCAATCTTACGAGTTATTTAGGCACCATCACCTTATGTTACCTGGCAAGGTGCCTTCTATATCGAACTGATTAATGTAAATATATTTAGATCATTTGGCATTATTGCCGCTTCTTCGTTCTAGACTGAAAAAAGCTGACCGCTTCCAAAATAAATAACTTCTCCTGCTCACTCAGCATTCTCCAGTTTCCAGCTTTTATTTTCATTTGTAAGCCCTCCTCGATTTTTAATTCTCTCGTGACAAGGACATAGTTGTAAAATTCTTACTTATCTATACCGCCTTTCTGGTAACTTGAAACAACAAAAGTTTTTGCAAATTCTGACACGCTTTTTTTTGAAAAAAGGAGAAAAATAAAGAAAATACGTATCTCTACGCCTTTTCGACAATCCTTTAAGAAGATTTAGCCCCAATTCTGCACATTTCTACCCATTTCCCAAAATTTTGATTTTGATGTAAGATAAAAGAATAGTAGATTACAGTGTTGGAGGATTCTTTATGGGCTATCGGGTACCGCTTCTGAGAGGATTGAAGGAGCCATATACAATTTCGCATCAGTTGAGGAAAGAGGAAAGTCTGACTGGTTTATGGAAACAAGTTTTGCTATTAATCCTTTTAAGTGCGCTTGTTTTTGGGTTTAGTGCCTTCTTTGGCATTGGAAGTGAACAAGCATCGAGAAGCCTTTTAGACCTTTCGAGAAGCGAATATGAACTGTATAAGCTTTTCTTTGGAGCAGGGCAGGTTATTTGGGGGATTGTCTATGCCATTTTGGTCATTTTTGTGCCTTCCCTGTTCTTTTGGACCCTTGTCGAGGTTGAGTACAAAAAACTGATAAGCATTCAATTAATGGTTTTGCTGATTCTATTAACTGAAAAGATAATCAATATTCCAATCTTTTTGTTTTTGGGATTAAATACTAACTCTTCTATATTCTCATTCGGTATTATTGCTCAAGCCTCAGCTTTCCCTGAGTTAATAATCTATACTCTTTCTGCAATAACATTATTTAAAATCTGGACACTTGTCCTGCAATATAAGTACTTAAAAGTCGTATCCGAAAGAAGCCCCCGCTTTCTTATTTTGGTGTTACTCGGAACGCATCTGTTTTTTGTGATTGTTTCAGCTTTACTCTCATCCATCCACCTGGAAAAGCTTATATAAGTGAGGGGATTCTTTAATGACTTGGAAGGCAAGATTGTTAGCAGGTGCTGTGGTTCTCTTTTTGGCTTGTAACATCACCCTGCTATTTCTTAAAAATGATAAAATAAACAGGACTTACCATGTTGATGAATGGACATCTGTAAAAAAACAGGATCTTCTTGAGACCATGCCAGCAAGAGGTGTATTGGCCCCAAAAGAAGAACAGCATTTTTACTATGAAAATTCAACCGGCACATTCAAAGGATTTCTCGTCGAAAAAGGTGATGAAGTACAGCAGGGTACAGGGTTATTTGAGTATTCTCCGGATGACATTACACTCACAAAAGAAGAATTCCAAATTGAAAAGGAAACGCTGGAAAACGAACAAGAAAATCTTGAAAGCCATATTAGTGATCTGGAAGGAATGCAAAGAACCCTTTCCAGTGCAATCGTTGAAGAGGATCAGCCAAATCCGAATGAATATATGATACAAACAATTGAACGGGATATTTATGAAAAAGAGCTGCAAATCAGCAGAATTGATACTGAAATTGAAAAGTACGAGGACCTGATCGAGGCTGCAGATGAAAGTCTTTTAAATCTTACAGTTGCTAGTGAAATTGACGGGACAGTAAAAAGCATTAAGCATGACCTCACTAATCCTGTAGTAACTGTTATATCCAATGAGCAAAAGGTCACCGGGATTTTTTCTGAGCAGGAAATTAAAAAAGCTGCGGAAGGGATGAAGGTATTTATCACACCGGAAGGCAGCAATAAAAAGATTAATGGAACCATTGAAAAGATTTTAAACCACCCTACTTCAGAACCACATGCTGAAGCAGAGAGCCGGTATGAATTTTCTATAGCAATAGATGAATCAAACAGGCTTGGAAGCTTCCATGGTGAGCATGTAGATGTTCGAATCGTAACAAATGAAGTGATAGATACCCTGACTGTTCCGGCCGAAGCGGTTAAGAAGGCGAACAAAGGCAAATATACATATGTGATTCAGACAAATGGCCGGGTGGAAAGAAAAAAAATCGAGACAGGTATCAAGGTTAACCAGACCCTGGAAGTGAAAGAAGGGGTCGAGAATGGAGAATTCATTCTCCTGGAAAGACCACCATTTTTAAAAACAGGATTTCCCTTCATTACCTCAATGGAACCGAAAAAACTGAAGAAGAAAGACTTAAAGGAGTTAAGAAAGAAAGACATGCTGAAATACGCAGCCAGAGGACTTCTTTCCAGATAGAGAGAACCAGCAGCCATATATGCTGCTGGTTCTTTTATGCCTAATAATAAGGATCTTGGTTACCAGATCGGGATCTGAAAAGGATGCCGATAAACATAATCACGGCTGTAATCAGCCATACAATCATAAATGCTGAGCCAAGTGTAAAAGAGTTGCTCGCATAGTCCATGCTTTGCTCGGTATAGACGATATACACAAGGGGTACTGCATTCAAAAGGAAAAAAACAATAATGGCAGCCAGCTTTCCTGGAGTCTGATTCTGAAGCTTGGAATAAATTAAAAGAAGACTCGTTAATAATAAAGATAAGGACAAAAATGTAATAATACCTACGATGTTCATCTGATCTCCTCCTTTAGACCCCGCTATCTATATCATTCTTCAAAATATATGTATACTCCTTCCAAAATATGAAAAAAGACACCTGTAAAAAGGTGTCCTAGTAAAAACGTTTAAATCCATCAAAATGGCTCTTCCAATACGAATTATCCAGACTGGAAACTTCAACGCCTGATGAGCCAGCGTGGATAAATTTATTATTTCCTACATAGAAACCTAAGTGAGAAATGCCTTTCTTATATGTATTCTCGAAAAATACTAAATCGCCAGGCTGTGGCGTATTCACATAAAAAGAGCGGCTGTAGTACCCTTCTGAAGAGTACCGTCCCATCTTGGAGCCTGTTTGCTTTAGGACATAATAGATGAAACCGCTGCAGTCAAAGCCTGAAGGAGTTTGGCCGCCCCATTGGTATGGAACACCTACATGCTTCTGGGCTTCGGCAAGAACCGAAGATGAAGCGGAATTTTCCTCTTTAACTCCTGTGCCTGACTGATCATTGGCACTTGAATTCTGAACAGCTTGTACCTTTAATTTCTGTCCAACTAAAATAAGGTCAGAATTTAAGTTATTCAGCGCTTTTAACTGGTTGACAGTTGTCTTATGTTTGGATGCAATGCCACTCAGGGTGTCTCCGCTCTTCACGACATATACCGAATTCCCTGATGGTGCAGAAGAAACAGGGGGGGCAGAGACAGATGTTTGCTCTTCCGAAGCGCTTCCTGCAGACTTGGACACTTTAAATAACTGCCCTGGAAAAATTAAGTGGCCGCTAAGATTATTCAAATTCATTAAATCTTGTAAACTCATATTATGCTGTAAAGCAATCTTGGATAGAGTGTCTCCTGATTTTACAGTATATGTACTGGCACTAGGAGCAGGAGCAGCTGGTTTTGGTTTGCTGGTTTGCTTGGTCCCGCTGGAAACTTGAAGTTTTTGGTTAATAGAAAGGAAATCAGAATGTAATCCATTCAGACTCTTAATCTCGTTAACCGTTGTATTGTATTTGATTGCAAGTTGATAAAGGGTATCGCCCTTTTTCACGACGTGAGTATCAGCAGAAGCCTGGGCGGCAAATGCGGAAGAAAGCATGGCAGCAGCTGCTATGGAGACCATCTGTTTTTTCACTTTTCCGGTTCACTCTCCTATATACATTTTTAGATAATTCTACCACATATATCGTCCAAAAAGATCATATATTTACAATGTTATACAAAAAATATAGGATTTTATACTCGTGTCGATTTATGTCAATTGACCGGCGGTCTAACTTTTAGCTGCTGCTGTTGAATTTTTGGATTTTTCCCCGGATATAGTCGTTATATCGGTCATTTTTCTGAAGATGAAAAATCTCAAGAGCCCGTGACATATATGTCTTCGCCAATACGAACTTCTCTTGAAGCTCATAATTGAATCCAATATGGTAGTGAAGCTCACCCAAAAGGAAGAGAAGGTCCTTTTCGATGCATACCGAGATTGCTTCTTCACATAAGCGGATCGATTCCTGATAATTTTCGAGTTTGGTATAAGCTTTTGCCAGATTATATAGCAGTCTGCTGCGGATAGTTTCATCCTGAAGGTAAATGATATGGTTTAAATGCGCTCTTGCAGAGAGATGAATGTCCATTGCCTCATAATAATGCCCATTCTCATAGAAGAAGATCCCCTTGCTCATCAGGATCTCAATTTCTCTTTCAGTCCATACCTTATCAAAGGTCAGCCCAATAGCCCTATCAATTAAAGAATGAGCCAATTCTGCGTCATGATGGACATGGAAGAGATAAATACCCTTATGCCAGAGAAGCAGCTGCAGATTTTTCTTGTTAGCAGCAAAGAGGGGGTTCTTTTCTTCTGCTTCGACAATTTCTTTAATGAGTGGATAATTAACATTATTTCTGGCCTGTTTCAGCTGGTTAATGACTTCCTGTACATAATCCAGTCTCGGAGTGGTGCCAATGTCAAAAAAGTAATTAATATCGACTCCGAGGCGCTGAGATATAAAGTATAGAGTAGAGGCCAGGGGCAATACATCGCCATTTTCAATTTTACTTATTTGTGCCTGGGTACAAATATCTTTTGCAAGGTCCTTTTGTGACAATCCCAATGATTTTCTCAACTCTTTAATCTTCATGCCTATCGCTGAAAAGTCCATATCCACACACCCTTTAAAATATTCTTAAAGTTATATTTTCTAAGAAAACAAGCATTTTCTGGTGAATAATAGCCCAAAAAACAATTTAAAGGCTTATAATCGGAAATTCAAAGAAAGATTTTTTATGTTTAAATGGTTCTATTAATATGTTACAGGATTAATTTGGGATTATAAAGACAAGCACACTTGTCTCGATTCTAAGTCCTGGACATGGAGTGTTTTTCTATCTTTGGAACAACATCCTAAAAATCTCCATTTTGCCGCTTCCAAGAGAAGTGGCCTTTTTTGAAATAATTGGAAAAAGATTGTCAAGTGATGATGAACGTAATAAAATGATGTTTAAGAAATACTAGGTAAATAGGAGGGTAGGGAATTGAAAGTAATAGAGGAGTCTGATTCCGTGCATAATCTTTTCTTGGACATGATTACAAAAGCCTATGAAAAAGGAATTGGAGAACAGGAAATCAGCGTGAAACAGCTGCTTATGGACATGGAAGACGATCTGCGGAAGATTATCGCGGATTGATGATAATATAAAAAAGCACTTTCGTGAAGAAAGTGCTTTTCTAAACATTAGTGCTGTGTAGGCAGCCCCATTGTGGAAAATTGTGGGCTATGCTGTGTAGGAAGACCATCAGTAGCAGCACCGCCAGAGAAAACAGCACCTAAAGCAAAAACAGATAGGGCTAAAGTTACAGTAGCAAAAAACTTTTTCATTACTACCATCCTTTCAGTTTTTAATATTCAACAAGAAAATATTAACATTTTTCTAGTAGTTTTTCTAGTTCGACTTCCACTAATTTTACGAATCTTTCGTTGTTTTGGAGTAAAAAGACTTCTTTAGACTTATTGATATATTCAATTCCTTTATCCACATCATCTATCTTTATATAATTTTCCCCAGACTGATAGTAAAATTCCCCAAATAAATAAAGAAGTTCATTGTTAATACAGTCCTTGATGCCTTGGTTGCTGTATTGCAGGGAACTTTCGTACTGTTCTCTGGCTGATAGGGTTTGAGAGAGGCCATAGAGAATCCTTAGTTTTGCTTTGGGATCAAGGATATGTGGCAAGGATTCGAGGTTTTTGAGGGCTTCTTCGAAAATATCATTTGCCACAGCAAATTCCTCTTCCTCAAATCTGATAATCGCAATGCTTGTCAGGATTTCAATTTCCCGTTCTGAAAGATTCGTACGATCAGGGTTCGTTAAGTCGATTGCTGTATAAAGTGTATTAACAGAGTTATAGACATCCTTGCTTAAATAGTAGATGCAAATTCCTTCATGCCACATTAAGAACTGTTTGTGGGAAATATGCTTGAAGATGGGATTTTGCCGTTCTCTTTTAATAATGTCATAGATAGCCTGGTAGTTTCTTTCCCGCTTGTATTTTTTTATCAGTTCAAATACAGCGGTTACATAATTAAACGTACTTGAGGAGGCATAGTGAAAAAAGTAATTTACTTCGACATTCAGTTTTTCAGCTAACTCATAAAGCTGGTCGAGTGCAGGATACTTTTTTTCTTTTTCAAATGAATAAAGGTCCTCTACGGTGCAGATTCCCTTAGCCAGCTCCTCAGGGCTCAGCTTTTTGTATTCCCGAAGAGCCTGGAGTATTTCTCCAAAACTAATTTCAGCAATGCTCATAACTCTCCCTCCTTTCCTATAATAATATGCCAAAATTTCCACTTTCATCAACTGTTTTTCAAATCCTCTGCGACTTATGTTCTGTTAGAGAAGATAAATAATTAACGGAAAGAGTCAAAAAAGGGCCTTTTTTGGCGAAATAATAGTTCTAAATTCCTGTAACCGGTGCAAAATCAAACGTAAAATTTAGAATTTTGTAATAATAATGTAATAGATTTACTAGGTGAAAGTAAATGGTATTAAATTGGATGTCTGTTTAATTTATCTTTGAATTATATTTTGGATTACTAGTAAATTTAGGGCGTACACTCACTCGAAAATTTATTATGTTTCATAAACTGATTTAAAATTCGTATTAAAATAAAGTTTAAAAGATAAAAAAAGAGTTAAATATATTATAAAATAACTATAAATATGTTATTATTTTCCTTAAAAACAATTTGGAGAAGGGAGTAAAAGAGGTGATTGAAGAAGCAATAACGAAAACGATTCGGATTTTATCTCTATTTGAGATGTTGAATCGAGGGGAAATAATAAAAAAGAAAGAGGCAGCAGAACTATTCGATGTAAGTGAAAAAGCGATACATAGAGACCTGAAAGAAATTAATATCTATTACAACCAAATATAAATATAAAAGAATAGTTAATAGCGTGGTCTATAATCGGATGGAAAAAGGGTATTTCCTGCAGGTCAGGAATACATAGGCCAATAAAGCCACCCAATCAATCGGACGGCTTTTTTTTACAACTCTATCAAGATGCCTGATTTATCATCGTGCTGTTTTAACCTTGGATAAAATAAGCAGGCAGGATCGGATTCTTCAAGCTTCAGAATATTTTTCTCCAAATCATCCAGCCCCTTTTCAAAGGCCACCTTTGCTGTTGTAAGCCAGGTTTCCTCCTGGTCCGAATCTCGATGGGAATGCAGCTTTAAACCATCAGACAGCCAAAGGATTTTATTCACAGCTATAAGCGGGATATGCCCATATTCCGAAAATCTGCAGCTTCATGGGAACCGTCTATAATTCCATACCCCTCCGGAGTGTTCAGCTTATTCCGGTTCGCCTGGAGCAATTCCTGCACATTTTCCCTGAAGAACTGATGATTTTTTTGCAGTTCCTCTATTGAAAATGAACCTTCCCAGTGCAGCAAATATTCATCCTCTTGTACAATAGAACTTAGCATATCGTGGAGATAAATGAATAACACTATTGATGATTTGTCCTGCATCCTGTAATTCTTCCTCGGTAATCATCACAGGTATTCTCTGACAAAATTGCCATCACTGAAAAGAGTTTTGATGAAGCTAAGCAGGAAATCGATCAATCCATTTCTAAGTTAAAGTCTGAAAACCTGTAGATGCTTGGTTTTTTTACTGCTATCATCAGCTTTACCATAAGCTCTTTAAATATTCAACTATTTAAAAGGAATTCCCAGAATAGATCCGTTCTCTCTCGCATGAATAATGGCCTCAGCATAATTATGAAGGACGCCTACCTGATTCGGCAACTTTTGTAAGGCATCTTTGGCAAAAGCCACAGCCTGTTCAATCGCTCCAGCGGTTCCTATTTCCTTATATAAAAGGGAGAGAATATGCGGGTATAAAGGATACTGAATAATTCTTTCGCCAAATCTGTCGACTATTTCCTTAAAGTGGCTTATGTTTTTCATTCTTCGTGCATATGTAGATAAAACGACAAATATAGATAAAAGTATTATGGAGGGATTCCTGCTCCGAGTCAATGCTGTTTTCAAGATATAAAGTCCATTCACTGTATTCTGATTCACTCAATGTTTCAGCCATCTTTTCAGTTTGAAACATGGGTTCATCTGTGCCTCCATTCTTGCAAGTTTGGCATAATAAAATTTAATGAATTTATGAAAATATACTTAAAACTATTTTACTATATGCCTTTTGGATTTGCTTCTAGTATTTAAAGTGTTTTCTGATTTCTTTTTGTGGCTGAGAAGGCAGTGATTTATGAGAAAGTTCTAAAGTGGTCATTACTATTAGGTAAGTATGCCATTTAATTATAGGTACTTCAATTTGTGATAATAATGTGCCTGGTAGTTCTTCGGTGGCTAGACTAACTATTTATCTGACAGGAACAGTTATCAATCAAACGTTTGATTGATAACCTCAACAGAAATATTACCTGAGAAGCAATTTTACAAGATTCATTGTTTCGTAAACAGTGACCTTTCCACACCATAAGAAACGGGTTATATAACCCGTTTCTTATATTTTTGTAAAACCTTGCAGAAAAACATCTTTTCCTGGGGAAATTGCAGAATTCTATGTCGACTCCCTCATATGCAGATATTCTCACTTTATGCTGTTAATTAATAAAAGGGGGTGAGACTTTATGAAAGGCAGGAAATCTTGCATGTAACCAGATACGACAGCAGCTTTAAGGTAAAAGCTTATGAAAAGGGAAAGCTGATCGAAAGAGCACATTTGTATTGATGACAAAGAAGCCGCCTTCTGGCAAAGTGATTTATTTCAAAGAAAAAATTTACAAGGCCATCAAAGAAGCTTTAGGATTGGACAGGGATATACAGAAGAGCGATATGCTAGGACTCATTAGTCTCGATTTTGTGGATCATCCATTAAAAATTTGTCCGGAAAAGAAAAGGCTGTGAATCTTGAGTCTCTCTATTTATGGGGGAATGAGATCAATTATCTGAAATTTCTATCAATAATACAAATAAAGAATGTAAAAGAATACATATACAATCTTAATAAAGGAAAATTTAAAGAAGCAGCCGCCCTTTGAAAGGGTGGCTGTTTACATACGAGATAAGCATAGTTACCAGATATAAAATTAGCGCTGGGTAGAGCTGTATCGTAAACTGGCAGGCTTCATTCCTTTGGAACTTTCCTGAGATGATATCCTTTTAGGTATTGTCAGTATATATTGGTTCTTCGGTAATAGCTGTATTAGTTTTACCAATGAAATAGTTAATATTAGAATCAAGCCAAAGACAATTGGAAATAATTCCGTTTTCCAAATGAAAACAGGTGCAGTTTCCTGGAAAAAATATATAACCAAGGGGTGTACCAAATAAATTGCCATTGATAATGTGCCAATCTTGACAAAAAAGAAGTTTAGCCACTTTACCTTACTGATTTGCTCCCCGATACCAATAATAAACAAGGTGATAATGGGAATGTTAATCATATTTGTTGCCCTGTTGGAAGCAATGGCACCTGTGTGTTTATACTCCCAAACAGCTGCAGCAGTAACAAAAAGAACAGCTATGCTCAAAAGAATCTTATATTTTTTTGCGAAAGCTGAAAGGGGCTCATAATAATAAGCCAGAAATCCGCCAAAAATAAAAAAGAAAATCCAATTAGGCAAGAATGCACGCTGACTTAGCATTTCTCCTAAAAGACCGTTAAATTGACCTGGGTTGTATACCTTTAAGAAATATAGATTTATGAACACCGAAATACCTAATAAAGCTGGCCAAATCAATTTAGACCTGAAAAGCTGTAAAATAGGAAATAACAAATAAAATTGAAAGACAATGGACATAAAATACAGATGATAAAAAGCATTGCCAAAAATAAAATCGATAAAAAATAATTTGAAACCAGATTCAAACGGGTTTGCTTCCAATTCAAAATACATAAACAGCAGATAAACTATGCTCCAAAATAAAAAGGGTAATCCTATCTTAGTGAAACGGCTGGAGACGAACCAATCCAATTTGAAGCCTTTATACCGTACTTGGTAAAAAAGCAAAAAACCGCTTATAAGAGCAAACATAGGTGTTCCAAAACGGCTGATTTGATTAATAAAATAAGTAATATCATTAAATTCTTTACCCTGTTGATAATAAAAAGTAGCTGAAACATGAACCAATAGCACTAATAGACAGGCAATGGCTCTTATTATATGAATTTCTGAAATGTGTGCATTTTTTTTATTCAAGATTTCACATCCTTATACTTAAGTCAGAAGCAGATAGAGATATTCAATTACTTCTAAATGGTATAGGAAAATCAAAAATCTATCATTATTGTAAAATAATTTTAATATAATTGTATTGTGTTTTAAATAATAAATACTTTTAGTAAATATACTGGCATTAATTAACAGGCGCTTAACTATAAAATATGATTCTCTACAGCGAACACTCTGAATATTTCCTAAGTACCACTTATAGTGCGATTTAGATAAAAAGAATAGTATTTTTATATAAAATCTTCAAAAATGTTGAAAAATGTAGTATAAAAGTTTTAGTATAAAAGTATTTATTGGATATTTTAGTAATTCGTAATCTAAGAATGGAAATACTAGGATATTTTTGCGAAAAACAGTCCTTTTTACTTTTTGTTTGTTTATTGAATAAAGGGGAACTGCTTAATAAAGGGAAATAAAACGAAAAAGGAGGAGTGCACATTGAGTGCCTTATTTGGAACAGCAGAATACTTTGAACAAAAAATTGAAAATAAACTTTCCATGCAACCATTAAACAACAACGGTAATGAACTAATCTCAACCATCGTCGCACAACTGGAGTATGAAATTCGATATGATTTTATTTGCCACGAAAGAATTAAAAAAGAATGCCTTGAAAACCTCTATAAAGTTTCAAGGAAAGTAACTCCAATATAGTAATCCAGGTACCGTTGTAAATTCATCGGAAAAATAAATGAATAAAAAAACTCAGCTTTTAGCTGAGCAGATTTTCGGTAAAGCTTCTTTTAGTACTCTGTATTTATGTTATTTTTCCATTATGTTCATCCTCATTTGGATATGATCACAATTTGATTGAATCTTCAAGTAGCATTGATAAATAAGTATCAGCAGATCCACCTAAATGCAATCTAATCTTACTTCCTAATCATATCGAATCCTCAGCAGTGTAATGTTAACTAGATCACTGCTCTACAAAAGTATTAGTTCAGCGATACAAATAAAATCAATCAAACGTTTGATTGATTAATAAGAAAACATTAATTTTGAAGGACTCATACTGGTAGATTCTTAGGAATAGGACAGCATATCAATAGATTGCAGGAGAGAATGCTCTCACTTATAACTTTCTTCTAGAGATTTCATCCAATGCAAAGAAAATAACGGAGCAAATCAACGCCATTAAATCAAAAGGGATAGAGATTAAAAAAGTCATTAAGCCAAATCCAACATGGATTATTCCAGAAACCAGTGCACGGTTATACGGAATTCGGGTTGAAATAAACTCTGCAATCATAGAAACAGGAAGACCATATATTAAAATGAAAAATAAACTAAAATAAATAATAAACATTAAATCCGTAATTATGAAATCATTCATAGCTGTTTCATTAAAAGCAGATAAGGATTCTATTAAAAATAATCCGAACGTGAATGTTAATGAAGTAAATAGTGATACTTTTAATTTTCTAAGAACTATATAATTCGTAAATAAAATCTTCCTTACAGCTGGAATTAAAAACAGGATGGAAAGCAAGATAAAGAGAATCCTGACAATTAAGGACTGAGTTGAAGAGAATATAATAAATAAAAGAATAACTACTGCAAAAACAATAGCGAAAGAATTGCCTTTAAACATAATAAATAAACATCCTTTTTTCTTTATTATAGTAGAAGGATGAAACCAGTGCGAGGGAATCTATTTATTAAATGGGCACGCTTGTTAATCTCAATAGCTGATCTGCGCCACCTTTTAAAGGTCGAGAGGGTTATCAGATCATTATACTTACACTGATATAAACAAAAATTTTAAATCGGGGAAATTATTAAGAGAAAGTTTTTATTAATTTGCTTTAAAAAGTTTATTCATCAATATGAAAGTGAAAATAATAAAAACGAAAGGCCTGTTGCCTTCCGTCTTTATCAGTATTTTATTCCAATTCCAGATGGGTTCGTAATTCAGTTTGAATTCGCTGCTTTTCTTCCTCGGGTACAATTAGGTACCATAAGCTATTGATGGTTTTGCCGTTTCCTGTGATTGTCATTTGCTCAATGTTTCCTGCCGAATCTTTATAATTTTTTTGAATATCTTTTATTTCAGTAAAAGTTAGGTTTGTGCGGACATTTCTTCCGAGTGCTTCAAAAATATCATCATATTTTGTTAGGGAATTTACGCTAATACCCTTTTTTATTACTCCTTGAATGATTTGGCGCTGTCTATTCTGCCTGCCAAAATCCCCGTTGGGATCTTTTTTCCTCATCCTGACATATGCGAGGGCAGCATCACCGCCAATAGTATTATGCCCTTCTTTAAAATGATAACTTCCTTGAGAAAAAGCCATCGGACTGTTCACATTTATACCGCCAACAGCATCTACAATATCTCTGAACCCATCCATGTTTACTTTTATGTAATAATCCAGTGGAATATCCAAAAAGTTTTCCACTGTTGCCATAGACATTTCTTCATTGCCAAAAGCATAAGCATGGTTGATCTTATCTTCAAAGCCCTTGCCAGCAATCTCCGTTCTTGTATCGCGTGGAATACTGATCATTTTTATTGATTTTAAGGTTGGGTTGACAGTTAATACTATCATTGTATCTGAGCGCCCTTTATCTCCTTCACGCTCATCAACTCCTAGTATTAGTACCGAGAAAGGATCTTTTTCAGCTAAGGTTATTTCATTTTGCCGTTTATCTGTTTTATGGTTTATGGGCTGATGCATAGATTCAACAGCTGAGTTCAAGGATCTGAAAACAGAGAAGGCGTAAGTGCCTCCAGCTAAAAAAAGTAAAATAACTAACACCATCAAATACTTAACCCATTTTCGTTTCTTCTTTCTTTCTGTTCGCATACATTTTCCTCCAGTTTCTAAAAAGGGCCTTCTTAATTTTTAACGTAAAATAATATCTGAACAATCAAAAAATGAACTAATAATTCTCGTATTGAAAAAGCCAGTGGGATTTTAAATGAAAAATTAACTAGTAGTATCATGATAATTCCTTTATTAACAAAAAAGCAATTAATTGTTAAATGAAGACGTAAGTTAATGGAAATTAGTATACAGGTTTACGGATTTTAAAAAGGGGGAAGTATTTTTCAAAGAATTGAAGAATTAACGGGAGGTCTGTTTAAATCTACTTCCGTTTCTTTTGGAAAGAGATATCTTCGTACAAAAAAGCAATCGAAAAAACGGACACCTTTATACAAAGGTGTCCGTTGGCTTCGTTATCGTATTAAATTATACAGCTGTTTTTCTGTGTTTGGTGATATAGAGCCAATATCTCCAATGAGATACATATGCTCCAGCTCACTCCTCTGGTTTGTAAGAAATGCGTTAACCTTATCTTCCACTTTTTCTGTTCTCGTTAATAGGATTGGTGCATAGAAGTAGTTGGCTAACGGGGCTCCAGATAAAGCATCAGGGAAAAGGTCCCCTCTAGCAAAGGCAACGGTGCTTAAATCCATGCCATAGTTGTTCATTCCATATTTCGCTACGTTAATTGCTACCTCGTAACGGTCTTTTCCGCCAATCCTTTGAACGTTCGCTCCTTTGCGGAGCTCCTTTAGTTTCACTGAAACAGAATCCTTAACCGTTGCCGGTCCGCCAACAACGATAAAGTTTTTAATTTCAGGATGACTTTTAATAAATGCTTGAATTGTTGCTGGAACTTCCTGTGACTTGACTAAAAGGATAGGCATTCCTGCTGGACCTGCTATTGTAGAAGCTGAAAGTGCATCAGGAAATACTTCACCGCTTGCAATTATAGCTGTATCGGACTCGGTGTAAGATGATACATGTTCTGCGACACTAGCAGATACTGCAAAGCGGTCTTTTCCGCCAATTCGTTCAATCTCATTTACTCCAAGCTTTTTTAGTTGTGATTCCACTTCGGTTGATACAGAACCAGTGCCACCCAAAATGATTGCCCTATTAGCGCCATAGTTAACGATCTTTTCCTTAATTTTATCAGGAAGTGTTTTTGTTGTAGTTAGCATAACCGGAGCTGTTTCAAGATTTGCAAGCGGCCCCCCTGACAAAGCATCAGGAAATAAATCTCCTCGAGTAATAATGATTGTTCCGCTATTATATCCCCAATAATCTAAAGTGCTGCTGACATGGCCAGATACATGGTATCGATCTTTCCCATATATTCTTGAGATGCCGGGAAGAGTAATGCTGTAAAAAGAAGTGATCGTATTCCCCTTTGAGTTTGTCGCTTGAAACGAAACACTATTAAACCCCTTCGCCAATTCTACTTGTTGTGTGAATTTTCCGGGATAAACATTATATTCTTTTTGGTTACTAAATATTCTTACAATCTGTGAATTCTTTGTTTCTCCTGAAACCGTTAATATTGGTGATGAGCCCTTGTTAAGGCGAGATTCATGGTTTGATGGATTATTCACTAATAAATCAGGGATTGTATTGGCAGGATCACCAGCAAAAGGGCCATTTAGGATATAGTCATATGTAACAGGCTGTTCACTATAACCCATTACTACCAAAACATAATCACCTTCATCAAGGTTAAAATTATTATCTGCATCAGGCTCAACTAGTTCCTCGGTGTCAAATTCATAAATAAAATAATCCACCTCATCTTTTTCTTGATGCAGTTCTTCCAGAGAAAAATTTCCGCCATAAGTTGAGAAGTGATATTCATGAAATTGATAAGCATCTATTGCTTTTTGGTATTGCATTTGAGTTGAAGCAGCCTGTGCTGAGGCCGAAGAAATGGAAGCAGTTTGTGTTGCTGAACCCCTGTCTTTCAAATAATTTACAATTTGGTGTTTTTTTAATTCATTAATTGATGAATCCGATTCTTGAGCAAAAGCGTTTGTACTTAAAAATCCAGACCCTAACACAGCAGCGGCAGTAAAGGCAGATATCATCTTGGTCCACTTCATTTCTAGCAATCATCCTTTTAATTATATTTTTTAAAACCTAATCTAATTTTATTTGGAAAAATTGTAAATGGAATAGTTCGAAATACCTATTATTTAAAATTTAAAATTTTATTACACTTTCTCTCATTCCAATAATATTTAAAATACTTAATTTTCCATAAAGTTCATATTATAATATATCTTAATTCTTATAAGGGGCTGAAAATCATAAAAAACCTAATGACTTTTATTTTCTTAATTACTATTTTATTCTTTCCATCCCCAAATCCGGTTGCGGGCATAGAAGAACCGCAAACGAAAGAAGTTATTGTTTTGTTTGATAATAGAGTAGACATAAAGGCCGTTCATAAATTTGATGGTTTAATTTTAGAAGAGTATGCTAATCTGCCATTAATAAAGGCAAAGCTTCCATCATCTGCAATTAATGAATTGAAAGCAGTTCCCTCAGTTAAAAGTGTTGAATTTGAAGAAACTGTTAAAGTTGTTGGCCAGATGCAGGGATGGGGAATAAAATCAATAAAGGCTACCCAGTCATGGTCACTGGATTCAACGGGAAAAGGAGTAAAAGTAGCAATCCTTGATACAGGAATCTCAGTTCATGAAGATTTGACTATTGCGGGAGGGCGCTCATTTGTAGAATATACTGACTCTTTTCATGATGATAATGGGCATGGAACTCATGTAGCCGGTATTATAGGTGCAGCCGATAATAATAAAGGCATTGTTGGAGTTGCACCGGATTCCCGATTATATGCCGTTAAAGTATTAGATAAGACCGGGAGCGGATTTGTATCAAATATTATAAAGGGGATCGATTGGGCAATTACAAATAAAATGGATATTATCAACCTTAGCCTTGTTTCTGCAGGAAGTTCGACAGCATTAAAAGCTGCAATCGATAAAGCTGCTAATGCAGGGATATTCGTTGTTGCAGCTGGTGGAAATGATGGCAGGAAGGAAGGCACAGGGGATACAGTTTCTTATCCAGCGAAATATCCAACGGTCATAGGGGTTGCGGCAGTGGATGAACTTAATAATCGAGGGGAGTTCTCTGCTACAGGGAATGGAATTGAGCTTTCTGCACCTGGGGTAAATATAACAAGCACCATACCTAATAATGAATATGCATCTTATGATGGAACCTCGATGGCGGCTGCTTTTGTTTCGGGTAAATTGGCTTTATTAAAAGAGTTATTTCCATTTGCTTCTAATTCATGGATTAGAAATAAGATAAAGGAAAACACTAGGGATCTTGGTGAAAAAGGAAAGGATCCACTTTATGGCTACGGGTTGGTTCAGCCAATCCTAAATGCAGAAAGAATAGGCGGAAAAGATCGGTTTGAAGTCGCGATAAATGTATCGAAGAAAGGCTGGAAAACGACCGAAACTGTTTTTGTAACAAATTATCTGGCATTTGCTGATGCTTTATCAGCTTCCCCGCTAGCATATAAATACAATGCACCTATACTATTAACCAATTCCGAAAAGCTGCATACCGGGACTAAATCGGAAATAAAAAGGCTGCAAGCTAAAGAAGTAATCATCATCGGAGGAAAAGGAAGTATAAGTGATAAGGTCTTTTCTGAACTGAAAATGATGGGAGTCAAAATAATCAGAATAGGCGGTCAGGATCGTTTTGAAGTGGCTGCAAATATCGCTGAGAAAATGGGTGCGTATAAAAACGCCATTTTAACAAATGGTTTAAACTTTCCTGATGCATTAGCTATTGCTCCATTTGCCGCTGCTAATGGATATCCGATTCTTCTTACTCGATCTGATGTAATACCTGAAGTTACTAAAAATGAGCTTTTCGGTAATCACGTTGAAAAGACCATTGTTGTTGGAGGGAAAGCCAGCGTCCAGCCGAAGGTTTTTACCAAGCTGGTATCACCTGAACGGATAGGCGGAAAAGATCGCTATGAAGTAGCTGCCAATATTATGAATAAATACTTCCCTAATCAAGACCACTTATACATTGCAACCGGGAGTACTTTTGCAGATGCTTTAACAGGATCAATTGCCATTGCAAACAGTAATTCTACTATTCTCTTAACGAGGAAAAATGAGTTACCTGAACTAGCTGCAATGTCAATAGCAGGGGATAAGGTTAAAAGATACTCAATCCTTGGAGGGGAAGGGTCTGTAGGGAAAGGTGTATTTCAATATTTAGTTAAGTAGAGTAAAAAGTCGCTTAGATATCTGACTAAGCGATTTTTTACTTTAAATAGTTTTTGATAATTATTTACAAATTTTGTATTTGCAATTCAGCTCATAATGATTAAAAATAGACAAAGAGTAAATAGGTCGTTTTTCATAAAAATGAATTAGTTTTTTAACATTATCATTACAATAATTACTTGAAAGTTACAAATAAGGGCGCTATTTTTACGTTGATTAAGTTTATTTTAGAAAAATCACCTTTAAAAGGTTCATATTTATGTTATAATTATTAAGATTTTTGTAAGAATTTGTCGGAACTATATAAAAAAGTAAGTTGGTGATATTCTTTGAGTGGAAAGTTAACAGTCATAATGTCCACTTATAACGCTGGAGAGTTTTTAAATGAAGCTCTTGGAAGCATATCAAAGCAAACATTTGAAGATTTCACTGTAAAAATAATAGATGATAATTCTACTGATGATACCGTGTCTATTATTAATGAGTGGAGTGAAAAGGATTCCCGAATCGAATTAGTTAAGGTAAATAAAGAAAATTGTGGTTTAACGAGAAACCTTAATTATCTTATAAATCTATCAGAATCAAAATTTATTGCCAGAATGGACTCGGATGATATTGCATTGCCTGAACGTTTTGAAAAGCAATTTCAATTTCTAGAAAAAAACCCAGAGATATCTGTATTAGGTACTTGGGCGTTCAATGTGAATGAACAGGGGAAGATTCTAAATAAAAGATATGTACCTATTGATATAAATGGTATAAAAAAAATGATAGGGAAAGCAAACCCTATTATCCATCCTACTGCAATGATGAGAACGGAGCAAATAAAAAGTGTAGGCGGCTATAATGAAAATTTTAGAGTTGCACAGGATTACGAGCTGTGGTTCAGGTGCTTGTCTAAGGGGCTTCTATTAGCAAATCTCCCAGAGTTTCTATTTAAGTATAGAGTAATAGAAGGACATGTTAGTAAACGCAAAATGAGCCACCGCATCTTGGATGCTAAAATAAGATGGAGGGGAACAGGTTTGCTAATGTTCCCGCTGCAAAGCCGTGTTTTATATACTGCAATACCGATCGTTTTGGGTTTAATGCCTGATTTTTTGAAAAAGATTGCTTTGAGATTTAGTAAACATCTGGATCCCCGCCAACGTTTAGGGATCAAAGAAGAAAATGTTTCAAGGAGCAGGGGTTTATAAAATTTATAAAAGAGGTGCAATATATGGATATATTTAATTTGCTGCCATTTCTCATATCTCTCATTACGGCATTTCTGGTTACCCCTTTTATAATAAAACTTGCTTTTAAAATTGGTGCAACTGATAGACCAAATCAAAGAAAAGTTCACCAAAAGATTATGCCGCGGCTTGGAGGACTGGCCATTTTTATTGGCTGTATAACAGGTTACTTTTCAAGCGGGCTCTATAAGTCTGACTTGACTGCCATAATACTGGGTGCCTGCATAATCATCATTATAGGTGTACTAGATGATAGATTTGAATTATCTGCAAAAATTAAATTTATCGGACAGCTTGCAGTTGCTGGCATCATTGCCTACTCAGGCTTGCTAATAGACTTTATTAACATACCAGGCTATGGAACAGTGGACTTTGGTATCTGGGCGTATCCAATAACAATTTTTTGGATTGTCGCTATTACAAATGCTATTAATTTAATAGATGGTTTGGATGGTTTGGCTAATGGCATATCAATAATAGCGATTCTATCAATAGCAATACTTGCTGCAATAAATGGAAATGCACTTATCCTTTCCTTGTCATTGGTTATACTTGGAAGTTGTATTGGATTTTTATATTTTAATTTCCACCCTGCTAAAATCTTTATGGGGGATACAGGTGCTTTATTTTTAGGATATTGCATAGCCATCTTATCATTATTGGGAATGTACAAAAGCGTGGCCTTATTCAGTTTTATCGTACCGGTTATTATTCTGGGAGTTCCTGTGTTTGATACCACTTTTGCTATTATTCGGCGACTGGTCAATAAAATGCCGATCTCAGCTCCTGATAAAGGACATTTGCATCACCGGCTACTTTCACTAGGGTTATCTCATAGAAACACTGTATTATCTATATATGGTATTAGTATTCTATTTGGTTTGGTAGCTATAATCTTTTCAAGAACAACATTATGGGGTTCATTAATAATATTATTTATTCTAATGGTTGTTTTAGAGATTATTGCAGAACTAATTGGTTTAGTGAACCATAAGTACAAGCCTTTTTTATCTATTTATAAAAAGGTAGTAGGTCGAATAAATTTATTCTAACAATGTTGGCTGTCAAGAAGGCAGCTCTTTTTATTGGGACAATAAAAAGAAATTCTGGAGAGGTAGAAATGAAATATATTCGTAAAATTTTATTATCAGGAACTTTATTTTTTAATAAATGGTTTTTCATATTTCTAAATTTTAGAAACTCTACAAGAATATCAAGGTCTGTGAAAATGAAAAACATTAATAATATTGAACTTGGTGAGAAAAGCCGAATTAGAGATAGGGTTTATTTGTATTCATACCGTGATGGGAAAATAATTTTAGGAAAAAACGTTACTATAGAAGACTATGTTATATTGGAAGCTCTTAATAAAAGTATTGAAATTGGTGATAATTCTACAGTTAATCAATTCTCTATTTTTCGATCATGGGGAGATATAAAAATTGGCAACGGCGTAAGAATAGGACCCCACGTTCAAATTATGGCAATGAACCATATTTTTACTAATTCAGATAAATATATATATCAGCAAGGGATAGAAGGAAGCGGTATTGAAATAGGAAACAATGTATGGATAGGTGGCAATGTTACTATCCTGGATGGAGTTAAAATTGGTGATAACTGTGTAATTGGAGCCGGTAGTATCGTAGTAAAAAATATTGAAGAAAATTCATTGGCTGTGGGTAATCCAGCAAAAATAATTAAGAAGCTGAACTTTTATATCTGAAACAATTTTTATATAAGGAGCAAAGAAATGTTTAGCAGACTAATGTCTAATCCTTTACTGAATAAGGTAGGAGTATACTTTTTTGGTAACGTTCTTGTTGCCGTAATAACTTTCTTTCTTGTTCCAATATATTCAAAAGCGCTTTCTACTGCTGAATTCGGTAAAATTGCATTGCTTACAATTTTTATACAAATAGGGTCAATTATTATTAAACTTGGGTTGGAAACTTCCTTTACGGCAAAGTTTTTTAAAAGTAATGAAAGTAAAAGAACAAGCATCTTGTATACAATTTTTATTATATACTTATTCTTTATAACATTTTTATTAGCCGTTGTAGCATTAACTGACGTTTATTGGATAAATGTAGTTGTTGGAATAGATATGCAGAAAGTTAGTATTTTTAAATTATTGGGGATAATCTCTTTTGCTGTTTTTGCAGAATTTATCATTAACTTACTAAGATTAGAGCAAAAGGCATTAATATATGTAACATTCAGCGTAAGCCTAACCATATCAAAAGTTTTATTGATAATATACTATATTGTTGTTCTTAATCAGGGATATACCGGTTTCCTAGATGCTTACTTTTACTCATACTTAATCTTTTTTATCATTTCTATTATATATTCTTTAAAAAACTACTATATAAGTGATTTTAAGTTTGAAAAGGAAGTAGCATTTAACCTGGTGAAAATAGGAATTCCAATGGTGCCAGGTATGATTTTTTCCCTAGTATTAACTTCTGGAGACCAATATATTTTAAAGTACTTTGGAATGATGTCTGCAGTTGGTATATATGCTATGGGCTATAAATTTGCAGATGCATTTTCAAAATTTGTCATTGTTCCCTACAGGTATGCTGTTATCCCTATTGTTATGAAGAAAGGGAACGACAGTGATACTGAATTTAAGGGTTTTCTAAAAAGAGTTATTGAGAACTTTATTTCGATTGTATTTCTTTTAGTATTATTCTTATATTCGTTCTTTTATCAGATCTATAACTTAATAATTGACCCGAAATTTAGTGAAGGATTTAATATCATTTGGATAATTATCCTTTCTTTAATAATATGGGGAATAGCGAATATGCTTGGAAGTACAATTATTCTTAAAGAGCAAACACATAAAACGCTATATTTAATAATGACAGCTGCCATTTTAAACATCGGACTAAATTTACTTTTCATACCCAAATACGAAATATATGGTGCTGCATATGCTACATTAATTAGCTATACAATAGTCTCTATACTATATTATGTTGTTAGTCAAAGGTTAATAAAAGTCTCTTATAATTTTAATAGAATTGGAGTAGTAATAACTATTTTTGGAATTGCATTTATTCTTCAAAATTTAATTGATAAAATGCCTCTTTCTCCAATAGTATTAATATTAATTAAAGTTATTGTTTTTATCTTGTCAGCTTTGTTTTTTATTAAATTAAACCTCTTGGATTTAAATGTATTAAGGAATAAGAGCACAAAAGAGGTTGAGGATTTGTAACATCCTGATAGGGAGATGTGATTAAAATGTCACTGAAGATTTCAGTTATAATGTCAGTGTACAATAATGAAGATTACCTTATAGAATCTATAGAAAGTATTTTAAATCAAACATACAAAAACTTTGAGTTTATTATTACAAATGATTGTTCTAATGATAATTCATTAAACATAATAAAATCTTATGCTGAAATAGATGAAAGAATTATATTAATAGATAATCCGCAAAATTTTGGATTAACTAAATCTTTAAATAATATGATTAGAAAAGCAACAGGTGATTTAATTGCACGTATGGACGGGGATGATATTGCTTTTCCTAATAGGTTTGCAGATCAGATAACAGTGTTTAAAGAGTGTGAAAAGGTTGACTTTGTTTTTTCAGATACAATATTAATTGATTATAAAGGAAATGAAATATGCCAATCATGGAGACCGGAGGGGATTAAAGACATAATTAAAGTAATGAATTATGTAAATTATATTCCCCATCCAACAGTCATGGTAAAGAAAAAAATCTTTGATGATGTAAGTTACTATAATGATAAATATAAAACTGGCCAGGATCATGAATTATGGACAAAATTTATAAAAAGCAAGGTGGAATTTTACTATTTAAAAAAACCGTTGTTATTTTATAGAATTAATCCAAAAAGTGTTAGAGTAAATTCAGGTGAAAATAAATATTTTAAGCTTGCTAACATTTGCATATTTAATAAGAGCAAGGTTAAGGCTTTAAATTATTTTAAATACCTTAATACCAAACAAAGGGTTTTGTTGTTATTTAAAATGAGTATTCCATTTAAATTTTTGTATTATAAAGGCTTAATGCAGAAAAAGAGAAGAAGGGTGGCATCATGACAAAGGTTCTGTTGTTTTCCCATGAGTTTCCTCCAAAAGTTGGTGGTGCTGGGATGGTAGCTTATGATATAGCTAATTCATTAACTAAAAAAAACATTCAAGTAACTGCTGTAACTAATAATTATAAAAATAGTAAAGCTATCATTAACAGTGGTTTTAGACATTTAGAAGTAAAAATATTGCCGAAAATGGGCCCTTATTTTTATTGGAAAAAACTCAAAGAAATGAATATGGGGGACTATGACAAAATCATTATTAACGACATTGGTGCTGCATTAACAGCCAGCTTATTTTTCCCTGTTTCCATACAAAAAAAAAGTATTATTTATCTACATGGGAGCGAACCTGAAAAAATATTTAAATCACCTTCAGTCTTCTTTAGGATATTAAAATTTAAAAAGCGCTATATCAAACTTTTAAACAATGCACACTCGATTGTTGCTGTAAGTGAGTATATGAAAAATAAAATGTACCCTTTTTTAAAAGATTCCTCTGCATCAAAAAAAGTAAAGGTTATATATAATGGTATTAATTTGGATGAGTACGAGTTTCTAAAGACTGATATCCGAAATAAGTACAATATTGGAATGAATAAAAAAATTATTCTATCAGCTGGTAGAGTTGTAGTTGGTAAAGGTTATAAAGAGATGTACGAAATATTCAGGGATCTGCTAAAACAAGGTTTTGACTACCATTGGATACTTGTTGGTGATGGAGATTATTTAAGAGAGCTTAAAAGGTTATCCTTAGGTGATAATATTAATACATCAATGACCTTTGTGGGTAAACTGGAAAGAAGAGAGTTAAATTATTTTTATTCTGCTGCAAACATTTTTTGGTCATTATCTAACTATGAAGAATCTTTAGGTTTAGTTTATATCGAATCTATTGCTAGTGGTACTCCTGTTATAGCTAGAAAAAAAGGCGGTGCACTGGAAGTTATCACAGAAAAGACGGGTTATTTAATTGAAAATAATGATGAATGTTTAAAGTTGCTGAAAACTGTACAATTTAAAAAATTATCGCTTAATACAGTAAATGAGGCCTTGGAAAAATTCAATTTGGAAAATAATATTAATGAATTAATAGGACTGATAAAAACATGAACCAAATATCTGATTCAATAATTAAATCCATAATAAGCAAAGACTTAATTACCAGTCTAATCATCTATTTACTTATACCTTCTTTTCTTATTGGTGGAGGATATGGGTTATATAAATTCATATATTTGTTTCCAATAATAATATTATTAATTATATTGCATGCTTATCTAACCCGTCGTGTATTTAAAATAGAAACTCCCATTATTACTAAAGAAAATATCTTTTTTTATATACTTTGTCTTTTAAGTATAGTTAGTCTTGTAAAAGCACATGGTATGGAAAGTTATACTGAGGTAGTTCATATTATAATCGGATTGCTGATAATCATTATATTTAATCAGTTTTTGACTTCTGAGAATATTCTTTTAAAGATAATTCCACCAATCAAGGTTGTCATACTTATTCTCTCGATCCATGGAATAATAGATTTTTTTATACCAGGTACAAAAGTTACTGCGACTTTTTCGAATGAAAATAACTTGGCAGCTTCCTTGCTCATCCTGGCACCCTTTTTATTTTCAGAAATAATTAGCCGGAAATATATCAAAATAAACACTATATTATTATTTTTAATTCTTGTTACGATATCCCTTGCAGAAGCCAGACTAGGACAATTAACTTTCTTCTTACAATTTGTTTTATTTATATTTTTATATTTGATTCAAAGTCGAATTAAATGGAAAAAACA
Source organism: Cytobacillus oceanisediminis 2691 (assembly GCF_000294775.2). Taxonomy (GTDB): domain Bacteria; phylum Bacillota; class Bacilli; order Bacillales; family Cytobacillaceae; genus Cytobacillus; species Cytobacillus pseudoceanisediminis. Next base: position 4,980,254 of record NZ_CP015506.1, on the reverse strand, counting down.
AATTCTTGTAGGTATTATTTCTATAATTCTAATACTTTCACCTATTGTTTTGTATCAAATATCTAAGGAATCTTCGGGTGAAACATTAATTGAACAGCTTAATCGGCAAGGCTCCTCAATCAATATAAGGATCCATATGTTTAATGAAGGCCTTAGAATATTCCAAGAAAGTAATTACTTGGGAGTTGGAGCAGGAAATATTATTATATCAGATGTTTGGAAACCAGATATTGAAAAAAAACAAAGTCTTCATTTTTTCTTGCTTACGCTATTAGTAGGATATGGATTCATACCGGCTTTGTTATATATATATATGCATATAGTGTTATTTAAAGACTATTTCCTACTACAAAAGAAAGGTCTAGATTCTGAAGGGAAAAGGTTTTTTACAAACTCACTTATAATATTCCTATTTTCAATAATTGTTTTATCTGTTTTGGTTTCAACTTTTATTGACTTTAGGCCATTTTATTTCGCTTTTGGTTTTTATTTTGTAGCTATAAAAATTTACTTGAAGAGGAAAGAAAGTGGTTCGATCCAGGTTTAAAAAGGAAATCTGTTCTAGGATTAAGGAGCAATAACTATGAAAAAAATATGTTATGTTGTATCAACTCTAAAAAAAAGTGGTCCAACAAATCAGTTATATAATATTATTAATAACCTTCCTAAGGATATATTTGAACCTATGGTTATAACTTTATCATCTGAACCAGAGGAAACTGATATCCAAAAGTTTAAAGACGCCAAAATTCCTGTAATTTCACTGGGGTTATCGAGGTTGGGGGGGGTTATAAAAGGTTCACGCTCATTGCTTAAGTTAGTTAAAGAGTATCAACCTGATGTGGTTCATACACAAGGAATTAGAAGTGATACACTATCATCAAGATACTTAAAAGGCTACAAAAGAGTTGCAACATTAAGAAACTATCCATATGAAGATTACCCAATGACGTACGGCAAATTTTTAGGTCAATTGATGGCCTGGCAGCACATTAAGGCCCTCAAACAAATTGATAATCCAGTTGCATGTTCTAATACAATATACAAGTTACTAAAAAAACACGGTTTAGAACTTAAGGTTGTACAAAATGGAGTAGATACAAATAAATTTTCAAGTGTGTCAGAAATAGAAAAAACGGATCTTAGAGAAAAACTAGGATTACCAAAAAATAAAAGAATTTTTATTTCGGTAGGCCATTTAAGTGCACGTAAAGATCCCATAACTGTAATAGAGGGATTTCAAAAAAGTAATTTTTTTAAGAATAGTATATTACTCTTTCTAGGTGAAGGAACATTAATTGATGAATGTAGAGAGAGAATTAAAAATACAACCAATATCCAACTATTGGGACGTAAAAGAAATGTAGATGAATATTTAAAAAGTGCTGACTATTTTGTTTCAGCATCTCTATCTGAAGGGCTCCCAAACTCAGTACTTGAGGCTCTTGCAAGCGGTATTCCAGTTTGTTTATCAGACATTGATCAACATCAAGAAATTCTTGACTATAATCAAAATGCTGGCGAGATATTTACCACTGGTGATAGCGATGAACTAGGAAATAAATTAGATTTATTAGTACATGGTGACTATGAAAGATCTGTAAATTCAGCTCTTGAAATAATTAGGGAACAATTAAGTGCGATTAAAATGTCGGAAAAATATCAAAAAATCTATAATCTATAAAAATTTAAGAAAAGTGAGGATTATACTTATATGACTATACTCGTAACAGGTGCAGCAGGGTTTGTCGGATTTCATCTAACAAATAGACTCCTAAAAGAGGGCTTTAATGTTATAGGAATAGATAACATCAATGACTATTATGATACAAAGTTAAAGCAAGATCGTCTTGCCATACTTGAAGACTATTCTAATTTTACTTTTTATGAAACAGATTTAGCAGATCGATATAAAATAGAGAATTTATTTCAAAACAATAAGTTTGAGGTAGTTATTAACCTTGCGGCCCAGGCAGGGGTAAGATATAGCCTGGAAAATCCAAATGCTTATATAGATTCAAATTTAGTAGGTTTTACTAACATATTAGAGGGTTGCCGTAACAGCAAGGTAAAGCATTTATTGTATGCCTCTTCAAGCTCAGTTTATGGCGCTAATGTAAAGATGCCTTTCTCAGTTCATGATAATGTGGACCACCCTGTCAGCCTTTATGCTGCGACGAAGAAAGCAAATGAGTTAATGGCACACACATATAGCCATTTGTATGGAATTCCAACAACAGGCTTGCGCTTCTTTACAGTATATGGGCCGTGGGGAAGACCAGATATGGCTTATTTTTCTTTCACACAGAAAATATTAAATGAAGAGCCTATCAAAGTCTTTAATCATGGAAAGATGAAGAGAGACTTTACATTTATTGATGATATTGTTGAAGGTATTGTGAGATTAATTGATAAGGCTCCCCAGCCGAATAAAGATTGGGATAGAAAAAATCCTGATCCAGGTACTAGTTATGCACCTTATCAAATTTTCAATATCGGAAATAATAAACCAGTAGAGTTAATGGAATTCATTAACACCTTAGAAGAATTATTAGGCAAAAAGGCAAATATGGAGTTCCTTCCAATGCAGGCTGGTGATGTTGAAGCGACTTATGCGGATATTGAAGATCTTCAAATGAAAGTGGGATACGCCCCTTCGACAACATTAAAAGATGGCCTTGCTGAGTTTGTAAAATGGTATAGGACCTATTATACAAATTAGCAGTGACTTTTATTGTAAACTCTACTATAATTGATATGTGATTTTGTAATTTTTTGTCTGAATATCATATTATTATAGTATATAAGTCATGAATTTTATAGTTTGGGAGGAACCACGTAGATGAAAGTAAGAAAGGCAATTATTCCCGCTGCAGGTCTTGGGACTCGTTTTTTGCCAGCCACAAAAGCTCAGCCAAAGGAAATGCTTCCGATTGTAGATAAACCAACGATCCAATATATTGTAGAAGAAGCGGTTGAAGCTGGAATTGAAGATATTATTATTGTAAGCGGACGTGGAAAAAGGGCAATAGAAGACCATTTCGATAAATCATATGAGTTGGAAGAAACCCTTGCAAAGAAGGAAAAGTGGGTACAGCTGGAGGAAGTGCAGACAATCTCTAACATGGTTAATATCCACTATATCCGGCAAAAGGAACCTAAGGGGCTGGGGCATGCCATTTATTGTGCAAGCCGGTTTATTGGGAATGAGCCATTCGCAGTTCTCCTCGGTGATGATATTGTTCAAGCTAAAAAGCCTTGCTTGAAACAACTTATTGAGGTTTATGATCGTTATCACTCATCTGTGGTAGGTGTGCAGCAGGTTGATCAGGAAGATGTATCAAAATACGGAATTATTGCACCAAAAGGTTTTGAGCTTGATGAATCTATTATTCCTATTGACACTTTAGTGGAAAAGCCAAAACGAGAAGAAGCACCTTCAAATTTTGCGATTATGGGAAGATATATCTTACGTCCTGAAATATTTGATATTCTTGCTTCGCTACCTCCTGGAGCTGGCGGAGAGATTCAGTTAACAGATGCTATTAATATTCTAAATGAGAACCAAGCAGTATTAGCATATGATTTTGAAGGTATACGCTATGATGTGGGTGATAAGTTTGGATTTATCAAAGCAACTGTAGATTTTGCGTTAAATAGAGATGATCTCCGTCATGATGTAGTCGACTATCTTAAAAAGGTTTTGGAGAAAGAGCTGATTAATCAATAACATCGATAAGTTAAATAAAGGATTGAATAAAATGAAAATTGCAGTAGTTGGAACGGGCTACGTTGGCTTAGTGACTGGTGTTGCTTTATCAGAAATAGGCCACTACGTAACGTGTATTGATATAGATGAGAAAAAAGTTGCAAATATGCGCGCAGGTAAATCACCTATTTATGAACCTGGCTTAGAAGAGTTAATGCAAAAAAACATACATGAAAATAGGCTCTTCTTTACAACAGATTATAAAGAAGGATTTCAGGATGCAGATGCTGTTTATATCGCTGTTGGCACACCTCAAAAAGCAGATGGCTCAGCAGATCTAATCTATGTAGACGCTGTAGCAAACAGTATTGCTGAGCATGCCCAAAAGGATCTTGTTGTTGTAACGAAAAGTACGGTTCCAGTAGGTACCAATCATTATATAAAGCAAGTAATTGATAATAACCTAAAACTAGATATTAAGATAAATATTGTCTCAAATCCAGAGTTTCTCCGTGAAGGTTCAGCGGTATATGATACTTTCAATGGTGACCGGATTGTTATAGGTGCAGATAGTGAGCAGGCAGCAAATTTAATTGAGGAAGTAAATAAACCTTTTGGCATTCCGGTATTTAAAACGGATGTGCGCAGTGCAGAAATGATTAAGTATGCCTCAAATGCCTTTCTGGCAACAAAAATCAGCTTTATTAATGAAATCGCTAATATTTGCGAAAAGGTTGGAGCGGATGTTATTGATGTAGCTAGAGGAATGGGGCAGGATAGCAGGATTGGAAGCCAGTTTCTTAATGCGGGGATTGGCTATGGAGGCTCTTGCTTTCCTAAAGATACACATGCATTAGTTCAAATAGCTCAAAATGTTAACCACGACTTTGAACTTCTGCAGTCAGTGATTAATGTGAATAATAACCAGCAGCAGCTTTTAGTTAGTAAAGCGATTCAACGATTCGGGAACTTGGGTGGCAAAAGAGTCGCATTATTAGGATTGGCTTTCAAGCCTAATACAGATGATATGCGTGAAGCGCCATCTATAATAGTATCAGACCTGTTGGTGAAGGCTGGAGCAGCAGTTATTGCCTATGACCCAATTGCCGCTGATAATGCAAAGAATATTTTAAACTCTAGTGTGCAATATGCAGATAGCCTTAATGAAGCTTTAGCTGATGCTGATATTGCATTCATCATGACGGATTGGGAAGAAATCGTGGAACTTAAACCATCAAACTACTCTCAGTTAATGAAAAATCCTGTTGTTTTTGACGGCAGGAATGTATATGATCTAGAGCAAGTGAGAAGTTCAGATATAGAATACCATTCTATTGGCAGGGCATCTATTTTAAATAGTAAGGCTTATGTATTAAATTAATTTATAATTACAGTAATTTCGGCCCTTCTTCTAAGAAGTGGCCTTTTTCCATTTATGAAAGAAATAAAAATAGCAGACCCGGGACTAGTGAGCCTGCTGTTTTAGATTTAACAATTAATCTATTTCTTATAACCCTAAATGCTCTTTAAGTTCATTTTGAATACGTATTTCTTCTTCATTCGGTACACTATAATAATAAATACCTCCAATTTTTGTGCCGCTGCCTTCAAGCTTTAATTGCTCTATATTTTTGCTTGCGCTTCTATATTTACTTTGTACGGTAACCATTTCATCAAATGTGAGGTTTGTTTTTACATTATTACCTAATGCACCGAAAATATTGCTATAGTTCGTTAGAGAATTTAAACTTGCGCCTTCTTTAATTACACCCTTGATAATTTGTTTCTGTCGATCTTGACGGCCGAAATCGCCATTTGGGTCCTCTTTTCTCATTCTAGAGTAGGCCAAAGCTTCACTTCCGCTTAAAGTAATTTCTCCTTTTGGAAAGTTATTTCCATCTTGAGAGAAACTAAAGTTGTTTTGTACTGTAACTCCACCGACTGAGTCAACGATATCCTTAAAGCCTTCCATGTTTACTTGTAAATAGTAGTCTATTGGAATATCCAGAAAGTTTTCGACTGTATCCATTGACATCTTCACGCCACCAAAAGCATAAGCGTGGTTTATTTTATCTTCTGTTCCTCTACCTATAATCTCTGTTCTTGTATCACGGGGAATGCTAAGCATTTTAACTGAATTTTTCTCAGCATTGACAGTCATAACAATCATAGTGTCGGAACGGCCTGTGTCTCCCTTCCGCTGATCAACGCCCAGTAATAGTACGGAAAATGGTTGAGCCTCTTTTAGTGATATGTTTTCTTGTCTTTTCTCCGATTTTTCTCTTTCGATAGGTTCATGCATCGTTTCAACTGCGTCTGTTAGTGAGTTATATACTGAAAAAACATATGCACCCAGTGCAATAAACAAAATACCAAACGCAGCAATAAGGATTTTAACCCATTTTTTCTTTTTTTTATTTGTTCCTTTTTCTATTCTTGACCCCATCTGTGCAGCCTCCTAAGCTATTTAAACAATACTAATAGAATATCAAAAATTTGTAAAAAAAAGAATTGAATTTATTAAAATAAATACCTATTTTCGACAAATAGTGAGCAATACATCTTATAATGTAATTATCTTAATTGCAAAGAGGGAATACTTTGAAGGAATTTATATTGTTATTAACAGAAGTGGTTAATGCTTTGCACGATTTAATTGGAAGTTCAACTAAGACTGTAGGCTTGGAATTGACAGATAAAGATTTACATTTGTGGGTCTTTGGAATTGTTGGTTTATGCTCCTTTTTATTCGTACATTTTATTTTTAGAATGCTGGCTAAATATAGTGTTACTTCAATTTCATTTATATACACTTTTACCCTCATGGTCATTTTAGTTTTTGCTATAGAAATTCAGCAAAAAATTACCGGAAGAGGGAAAATGGAGTTCGATGACGCAGTTGTTAGTTTGTGGGGATTCCTATTGTTTTTTGCAGGTTTTTTAGTACTGAAAGGTATTGGAAAAGGCGTACGAAAGTTTTTGAAAGGCAGAAACGTGAAGTCTCAATAAAAAATAGAGATACTAACATTAAGGGCTGTCGATTGGCAATTGAAATGACAATTCTATATAATGTGTGTATGGACAGAGAATAAGAAGGTGGAATAAATGGAAAAAGTCTTAGTGACAGGCGGCTGCGGTTTTATCGGATCTCATATAGTTGATTTGCTGATTGAACAGGGATATGAAGTAGTTGTCGTAGATAATCTTAGAACTGGAAATGTAAATAATATTGATTTAAACAAGGTAACATTTTATGAAGTCTCTATATTAGATGATAAGCTTAGTGATATATTTAAAAAACATAAACCTCAATATATTATTCATCAGGCTGCACAGGTAAGCGTTTCAGAATCTGTGCTGGACATGAAAGAGGATGAAGAAATTAATATTCGTGGCTCCCTAAATGTAATTGAAAATGCTGTGAAGTATAACACTCAAAAGGTCATATTTGCATCCAGTGCTGCTGTATATGGAACCCCCAATTATTTGCCTGTTGATATAAAACATAGCATAGAACCTCTGGCGCCATACGGTGTTTCAAAGTATTCGGTTGAACGGTATCTTAGAATGTCTGAAAAACTGCATGGCTTAAAATACACGATTTTAAGATATGCCAATGTTTACGGTCCAAGACAGGATGCCAAGGGCGAAGGCGGGGTAGTAGCAATTTTTTCTGATAAAATCTCAAATAAAGAAATGCTTACTATTGACGGAGATGGAACCCAGACAAGAGACTTCGTATATGTTACAGATGTTGCCCAGGCGAATGTCCAGGCATTAAAGTATGGGGATAACCAAATCTTGAATGTGTCTAGACAAGAAAAAGTGAGTATAAATGAACTTTATTCCATTATGTCAGAATTATCATCTTATAAAGTTGAACCTAACTTCGGTCCTGAAAGGAAGGGCGACATTAAACATAGTATTTTATCAAATAAAGAAACAATTGATGTGTTGGATTGGCAGCCTCAGGTAGACCTGCGAACCGGACTTGAAAACACATTAAAGAGTATGCAAAATTAATTTAAAAGCGTTGCCCAGATGTGTGGGTAACGCTTTTTTTCTGGAAATTTGTCAACCGAAGTGTGGTATTATGCTATAATTGGCAAATAAATGATTCTTTAGAACTAAAATACATAACAGGGAGAATATTATGAAGAAGTATGTATCAGTTATTACCTTTGTATTCATCTTAATTTTATCTTTTAACACTTTAAGTGCGTCAGCTGAAGTTAATACAAAAAGGTTAGGAGGTAAAGACCGCTTTGAGGTGGCCGTAAATGTCTCTCAAACAGGGTGGCCAAATGGGACAAAAACTATCTTCTTGGCAAACTATGAAGCTTTTGCAGATGCTTTGGCAGCATCACCGCTGGCATATAAGGAAGATTCACCTATATTGCTGACAGCTTCAAATAAATTAAATAGTCTAACAAGAAATGAGATTATTAGACTTGGGGCCGACAAGGTCATTCTAATTGGCGGTGCTGGGAGTATTTCGAATGACGTTGTTAAAGAACTAAGGGTGTTGGGAATTACCAATATAGAAAGAATTGGTGGTAAAGACCGTTTTGAGGTAACCTATAAAATAGCGACAAGATTAGGTGAAGCTGATACTGCTGTTATCGCAAACGGACTTAATTTCCCGGATGCTCTTTCCATTGCTCCTTATGCAGCCAAAAAAGGATATCCGATCCTTTTGACGAAAAATACTGAACTGCATCCCATAATGAAGAATGTTATTAAGGAATTAAATATATCATCAACTATTATCTCAGGTGGAGAGGCTAGTGTCGGGCCAAAAGTGTCAGAGTTACTGCCTAATGTTAAAAGACTTGCCGGAAAAGATAGATATGAAGTATCTGCAAATATTTTAAGACAGTTAAATCCAAATGCAGGTAAAGCCTTTATAGCTACAGGGATGACATTTGCAGATGCACTTACTGGTTCTGTTCTGGCGGCAAAGGAAAATTCTCCAATGCTTTTAGCTAGTCCTGCATATACTCCATCATCTGTTAAGGAAGTAATTTCAAATAAGAATATTAAAGATTTTACAATTTTGGGTGGCCCGGCGTCAGTTCCAAATGATAGATTCCTAATATTGACTGGACAAGCCCTTGAACCTATAAAAAATCCATTAGAGGGAAAAGTAATTGTTTTGGACCCTGGTCATGGCGGTAAAGACCCTGGTGCAGTGAAAAATGGAAAAAGGGAAGTTGACTTGAATAACTCATTTACTTTGAAAGTTTCAAGGTATCTTAAAGATATGGGGGCAAAGGTAGTCTACACACGAGACCCTAATAGAGATGTTTATGTGGATTTAGCTTCTAGAGCCAAGATAGCTAATAATGCAAAGGCGGATTTATTTATTAGCATTCATCATGATTCTAATCTCTCTACTCAGCCAAAGGGTTTAAGTCTTCATTATAGTACCTATCGACCTGCTATTGAAGTAAAAGATGTATATGTTTTATCAGGCGGAAAAAGATATCCATTTATAAGAGAGGATACCAGCCGGAAAGTGTTTTTGGTGAAAAACGGATCATCAACAAAGGAACTAAGCTATAATGGGCCAAACATCGCTTATGACCCAACCCCTTCAGCTGCAGCAGTAAAAAGCAAATCATTTGCGGAGGACCTTGCTGCATCCCTGGTATATCCCGGAATAGAAATTAGTAAAATCTATTCATCAACTGGTGTTAAAGATCATAATTTATTTGTAACAAGATGGACTGCTATGCCATCCGTTTTGGTTGAACTAGGGTTTATTTCAAATCCGAATGAAGTTAAGCTTCTAGCTGATAGTGTTGTACAGGAAAAAAGAGCTGAGGCGATGGCGGATACTATAAAAGAGTTTTTGAAATAAAGAGAAAAGGGGTCATTTCATTTTTATATGAAATGACCCCTTTTCGACTTAAATAAGACAAAAATGACGATTAAATGACAAATATTGCATTAAACCATTTACTCCTTTTACACATTTTGATAGATTTAGAGTATCGTAACAAAATAGTAATAAGGAGGATGATAATTTATATTTAAGTTCCTATATAGTCAAATATTTACACTTACTGCCTACTTACTCCTATAAGGAATAAAAATTTGGAGGATAAAAAGTGAAAAAGTTATTATATAGTATTTGCAGCATTATTTTAGTTATTGCTTTATTTAATTTCAGTAGTGCTGAGAATGCTTCAGCAGCAACCACTATTGAAAGACTTGGCGGAAGTGACCGTTTCGAAGTTGCTGTGAATGTTTCAAAGAGTGAATGGTCCACTTCGAATACAGTTGTTATTACAAATTATGCCGCTTTTGCTGATGCATTAACGGCAACGCCACTTGCATATAAGAATAATGCTCCTATCCTTTTAACCCATCAGGATCGATTAACTTCTGCGACTAGAGATGAAATTAAAAGGCTGAAGGCTGTTAAAGCAATCATTATTGGAGGAACAGGAAGCGTTTCTAAAGCGGTGGAGACAGACTTGAAAAATGCGGGAATCACCACGATAAAAAGATATGGTGGAAGTGACCGCTTTGAGGTATCCAGGAACATTTCAAAAGAATTTACCAGCTCCGATAAAGTTATCGTTGCATATGGCCTAAACTTCCCGGATGCGTTGGCAATTGCTCCTTATGCTGCTGAAGAAGGCTACCCAATTTTACTTTCTAGATTAACTGAGATCCCTGAAATTATTAAACCAGCAATTTACAATGATACTGTAAAACAAGCAGTGATTATTGGGGGGCCTGGAAGCGTCGGTGATTCAGTATATAAAGAACTGCAAAGCAAGGGAAAAAATCCTCTTCGGATCGGGGGAAAAGACAGATTTGAGGTGGCCGCTAACATTGCGAAAAGATATTATTCTACAAATAAGGCATACATAGCAACTGGTTTTACATTTGCTGATGCCCTTACGGGTTCAGTCCTTGCTGCTAAGAATAAAGCTCCTATTCTGCTTGCGCACCCGGATCGCTCGGTTCCTGTTATCCAAAATGTTATCTTTGAGAAATCAATGTTCAATCTTACCATCCTGGGCGGGCCTGCTTCAGTGCCAGATAAAACTGTTACATCTTTAATAAGTTATAGAAAAGCAGTTGTAAATAATGACGGTTCATTGAATATAAGCAGTACAAACTATAGCAGTATGGATGCAGTCCCTCTAAAAAATAACAGTGAAGTTGCTGTTTTTGGAGATCAAGTAGTCAAAATGCAAAGTGGAATGGTTTATGCGTCTCCATCACTTGGAAATTCGGTAGTAGAGGTTTATAATTCTGCTGGGGGTAAAATCACATATGTAGCTCCTCAAACAGAAATGAAATATATCTCAGCTGATGACCGCAGAGTTAAAGTGCGGGTAGCAGATATTGATGGATATGTACTCCAATCAGAAGTTTCCATGCTTCCATGGAATGCAGTTAAAAATAGAAGCTATTATTATGTTAGCAATGGAAATTTGATTCATAATGTAAGGGGAGTCAATACAGTAATTGGTAAATCACCTGGTTTTATGAGCTCAGGTATTAATTATTACAGCTGGGATGGCTATCTGTTTTATCTTTCAAATGGGCAGGCGGTCGGTACTCATAAGCAATACTTCCAACACCTTCCCATTAGGAGCAAAACATCTTATACGGCTGACCAGCTCTTAAGATTTATAAATAATAACACCGATATCGAAGCTTGGGAAAAACGGTATAACAGACAGAGTCCGCTAAGAGACAAGGCCCTGATTGATTCCATGATTAAGGCGCAAAATGATTATAATATAAATGCATTGTTCATTCTAGCAGCTGCTATCCATGAAAGTGCCTGGGGTGTAAGTGATATAGCTACTGCGAAAAAGAATCTATATGGTATTAAAGCATATGATTCAAACCCTGAAAGTGCAGCAGAAGGTTTTAGCAGTTTCACAGCAAGTGTAATTGCATTCGCTGATGAATATATGTCAAGAGGCTATACAAACCCTGCTTCATGGAAATATAATGGCGGGGTTGCCGGCCATAAAGGGATTGGAGTTAACACTTGGTATGCCTCTGACCCAAATTGGGGATCAAGAGTGGCAGGTCATATGTATAAAATTGACAAATTCCTGGGTGGCGCGGATTACAATAAAGAAAATTTATATGTAACTACAGAAGCCTTTAATGTTAGGAATGCAGCAACAACTTCAGGTTCTACTGTTTTATACAAATACCCTAAGGCAAATATACCAGTAGTTGTTTTAGGCCAAGTAACGGGCCAATCTGTAAGCGGAAGTACTGTATGGTATAAAATCATTTCTGAAAAAGATGGAAAGATCGGATATGTTCACTCTAGTGGAGTAAAAAAATTAAATTAGTATAGAAACCGAAACCTTTGGGGGTTTCGGTTTTTTTTATTCCTGAAAATAGAAAAAATTGGAATTTGTAATATTTGTAATAAAATATAGTAAAATTGTGCTAATATAGCATTAGTGTAAAAATAACTAATTTATGGGATAGTTAGGTAATTAGGAGGTTGTGCAGCTGTTCATTGATTAATTCAGTTTTGATAGACAAAATTTTTTTTGAAGTCAATAAGGGTCAATCTTGACAGGGAGATGTAACAAAATTGAAAAGAAGATATTTTTATAGTTTTATTGCATTATTTCTTATTAGTTTATTATTTCATACGAATGTAGTCTTGGCAGACAGCTTTCCAGAAAGACTTGGGGGAGAAGACCGTTTCGAGGTAGCGGTAAATGTATCAAGAAAATGGGATCGTGCAAACACGGTTTTACTTGCTAACTATAACGCTTTTGCGGATGCCTTGTCAGCAGGGCCGCTTGCATATAAATATGATGCTCCTATTTTATTAACACATGCAACTAAACTCACAGAAGCTACCAAAATAGAAATAAAGAGATTAGTTCCTAAAAAAGTCGTGGTTGTTGGGGGAGAAGCCAGTGTATCGGATTCTGTCCTTAATCAAATTCGTTTATTAGGTATTAAAAATGTTGAGAGAATTTCCGGTAAGGATCGATTTGAGGTATCCGCCAATGTAGCAAAAATAATAAATAACTGGCAAAGTGTTATTATTGCAGATGGATTAAATTATCCAGATGCACTATCGATCTCCTCTTATGCAGCCATAAATCAAGTGCCGATTCTTCTAACTAGGCCCAAGTCACTGCCTGTACAAACAGCTGATTTAATAAAAAAGCAAAAGGTAAGCAAGTCTTTAATTATAGGCGGAGAAGCCAGTGTAAGTAAACTGGTAGAAAGAGCGCTGCCAAAGCCAGATAGAATAGGCGGAAGAAATAGATTTGAGGTTGCCGCGAATGTTTATAGAGAAAAAATGCCTACAGACTCGATTTATTTAGCAACGGGAATGTCATTTGCCGATGCTTTAACTGGTTCGGTTTCTGCAGCAAAAGAGAAGGCGTCCATCGTATTAACGAGAAGTGATTTTGTGCCTTCCGAGTCTCTTGATGTTTTTGAAAACAATATTGTTAATAATCTGGTTGTACTTGGAGGCCGAGCTTCGGTAAGTGACAATGCCATTTCAGATATCCACTTTCATAAAAAGTCATCTGCTCCTATTATTTATCTCGTGCCACATGCTGATGACGAGGTGCTTACCTTTGGCATTGATATATTGAATCAATTAAATAAAAACCGAAATGTATATTTAGGTATTTTTTCAAAAGGTTCCGATTCTGTTGCTAGAGAGATTGTAAATGGTCATTATGATGAAGAATCGAGAGCAAAATATATGAATAATGCCCCAATTTGGTGCTGGTGGCATGGTGTTTATCATGATCCGGGCAAAGAAGGGTTTTTGCATGGTTACATTTCATTGAAAGAGTTTGGAGATATCCGTTTAAATGATTATTTTATTGCAGCGAATACTTTAGGTGTAAAAGAAGACCACACTCTTGATAATACACTTGAGGATGGAACCTTTAATAAAGAAAATATTAAAAATGAAATACGGAATTACCTATCTAAGTTCCCTGATGCCGAATTTAGGTCCATGTCATGGCATGATGGGCATCCGCCACATGCTCTTATAGGCCAAGCTTTAAAAGAACTGGAGGAAACCGGTGAGATTCATCCTTTGAAAACCACCTATTTTATCTCGGTATATACAGACAGATTCTCTGGAAAGACAATATCACTTCCAATTCGAAAGCTTCAATTGGAGGATGCTAATCTCCAAACAAATCTTAATGCTGCCGTGAATATATACGGAAATTACAACCCTAAAAAGGGTCTTTACGCAACAGGGTACCATTCTGTAAAAACACAGTTTGATAGGCTTTTAAAAGATTCTTATGTAAGAATTCATTATTAGCATAGTCTTAGATATTGTGAGACGATAATACTAATTTATTTTTTTTTGGAATTTTTATAGAATCCTGTCGAATATTTCCGATAAAATAATAGAGAGAATAATTAGGGAGGCAAAGTAATGAAAAAATTGCTTGTAACTTTTTTGCTGACATTCACATTTAGCATGCTTCTTGCAGCTCAGACGTCAGCAGAAGGTTACACAACTAGACTGGGCGGGCAGGATCGTTTTGAGGTTGCTGTAAATGTTTCAAAAAAGGGCTGGTCGACGTCTGCTAATGTGGTTTTGGCTAATTATACAGCCTATGCAGATGCATTGGCTGCTGCTCCGTTAGCTTATAAACTTAATGGACCTATTCTTTTAACTCATGCGGGGAAGCTTACGAGTGTTACAAAACAGGAAATTATTAGACTAAATGCAAAAAGTGTTACAATTGTAGGCGGAAAAGCAAGTGTGTCTGACCAAGTAATTACCGAATTAAGAGCTATGGGCATTTCCGTTAATAGAATTTCGGGACAGGACCGATATGACGTTGCTAATAATATTGCTAAGTCTATTGGGAAAAAGGATAGAGTGGTCGTAGCATATGGGTTGAATTTCCCGGATGCGCTTGCAATTGCTCCATATGCAGCAAGAAATGGATATCCTATTTTGTTAACGAATACTAATAGTATGCCGGATGCTACTAAAAGTATAATTTCCCAATGGGGGGTAAATCAAACAATTGTAGTCGGGGGAACTGGGAGTGTATCGCAAAACGTCTTTAATAGTCTGCCTAATGCAATAAGGATAGATGGAAAAGATCGTTTTGCTGTAGCGTCTAATATTGCCAATCGCTATTACAAGTCGCAATCCCAAGCTTTTGTTGCAACAGGTATGAATTTTGCTGATGCTTTAACAGGTTCCGTTTTGGCAGCCAAGAGGAATAACCCAATTTTATTAACCTCATCTAGCATACCTGCTGCTACTAAGGATTCTATTATTAATAATGGGTATCAAACCTTTACTATATTAGGGGGATCTGCTTCTGTTTCTACCAGCATAAGCAATATCCTGGGAGGTCCGGCGGTTGGCCAAACCATTATGATAGATCCTGGCCACGGCGGGAGTGACCCAGGAGCTTCTGGTTATGGAATGTTAGAAAAGGATATCGTTCTGGATGTTTCCAAAAGGGTAAATGCTCGCCTCTATGATTCATTAGCTAAAGTAATGATGACCAGGAATTCCGACACTTACCCTACTTTGGATGAGCGCGTACAAATGGCGCATAGTCAGGGTGCGGATTTATTTGTTAGTATACATGTAAATGCTTATTCTGGGTCTTCTCCAAATGGAACAGAGACATATTATAATACTGCATATGCTTCGGCAGATAGTAAACTCCTTGCAGAGGAAATCCAAAAGGAACTCGTAAAGGCAATGGGGACAAATGACAGGGGAGTAAAGCAAGGAAGCTTTTATGTCATTAAATACACTAAAATACCAAGCGTCCTAGTTGAAATTGCATTTATATCCAACCCGGAAGATGCTAAGAAGCTTGCTAACAATACCTTCAGGCAAAGGGCGGCAGATGCAATATATAAAGGAATTATGAATTATTATAACAAAAAATAATTTATTTAAATCCCTGTTGGTGAATCCAAGAGGGATTTTCCTTTAATTGCATGGTTTGAAGAGAGGCTTATATAGGAAAATAATAATTGACAGAGGAAAGTTTCGTATTAAAATTAAGTACAGTAGGAGTAGATTTAATACACCTGTTTAATCTGAAACAAATGTAATGAAAAATTAATTTGTTATAAATTGAATAATGCTTGTCATGTGTTAAACTAATGAAGGATTGAAAATATTTTTTTCAACTTCAAAAAGGGGAAGTCGAAATGACTATACAATTAATATTTGCATTTTTTGTCTCTTTAGTCACGGTTTTGGCTGTAACACCATTTATTATAAAACTTGCCATAAAAATTAATGCGACAGATAAGCCCAATCAAAGAAAGGTTCATGCTAAAATCATGCCCCGTTTAGGTGGCTTGGCTATCTTTATCGGTGTGATTGCCGGCTACTTTGCCGCTGGTCTATACACCCAGAAAATGAATGGTATCATAATTGGTGCGTTTATCATCGTTATTATTGGTATTCTTGATGATAAATATGAGCTATCGGCCAAATATAAACTGCTCGGCCAAATAATGGCTGCCGCAGTAGTTGTAAGTACAGGATTGACAATTGATTTTATTTCTATACCTTTTTTGGAAAAATTTAATTTAGGAATTCTTGCAATTCCAATCTCTGTCTTATGGATTGTAGCAATTACTAATGCTGTGAATTTGATTGACGGTCTCGATGGACTTGCTGGGGGGATATCAGCAATTGGGATAGCGACCATAGGTATTATGGCCGGAATTCACGGTAAGTTTCTAATATTAACCCTTGCCGTAATTGTACTGGCCAGCACCGTTGGATTCCTATATTATAATTTCCATCCTGCTAAAATCTTTATGGGTGATACCGGTGCTCTTTTCTTGGGGTATGCAATAGCAGTTCTTTCACTATTGGGGTTATATAAGAGTGTAACTTTATTCAGTACTATTGTACCGGTTATCATCCTTGGTGTACCTGTGTTTGACACTGCATTTGCGATAATCCGAAGAGTTATCAATAAAAAGCCAATATCTGCTCCTGATAAGTCGCATTTGCACCATAGAATATTGGCATTAGGTCTATCTCATAGGAATACTGTATTGGTTATATATCTGCTGGGAATACTATTTAGTATTAGTGCCATTTTATTTTCCACCTCAACTTTGTGGGGCTCTTTAATAATCCTAGTTGCTTTATTAATAATGACACAGATTATTGCTGAGATTATTGGTTTGGTAAATGATAAATATAAGCCTTTTATTAAGTTTTTCCGGAAGGTCAGAGGGCGTCTCTAAATGCTGCGACCGTAATCTAAAAATAGACTGCGACCGTAAGTGAATTTTCACTTTCGGTTTTTTTGTTGGAAGGTGATTTATTTTGAAGAGAAAGAATCTCATCCTTTTCACTCACTCATTTCCATTTGGGCATTCTGAAGCATTTTTGGAAACAGAGATAAAATATTTAAGTGAGTCATTTGAGGAAATTATTATTTTTCCTATGTATGCTAATACAAGAAAGGAAAAAAGAGAAGTTCCTAATAATGTTCGTATTTATGAAATGAAAAATGGAAGATCAGCGAAGATCAAATCCATCCTTAACTCATTGATTGATCGGCAAATGAGTGAGTGGCTGCTGAAAGAACTTAAGATTGCACAAGGTCATGGAGTTCGCGGAGTGGCAGCTATGGTGAATTGGTTTGGGTGGGCTAAGATTGCACGAGATAGTTTGGTTACTTACTTTAACAATGAAGAAGATCAAAGCAATTATATAATTTATTGTTATTGGCAGAATCCATCAGCATTAGGTGCTGTTTTATTTAAAGAAAAATTTAAAGATGCAGTCATTTACTCCAGAGCCCATGGTGGAGATCTTTATGTTGAAAGGCATAAACCTCCATATATACCATTTCAATTTAAAGTTATTCAAGAATTAACCCGTTTGTTTACAATTTCACAGCAGGGAAAGAATTATTTACTCAATAAGTATACAGGTATATCACCTAACCATATTAAGGTAAGCAGACTGGGGATTGATGGAGATGATTATCGGAATGATGCTCCGAAAGGAAAAGAGCTGGTAATTGTTAGCTGCTCCTATCTTGTACCAGTTAAAAGGGTAGAGATTATCGTTAAAGCTCTTAAGGAACTGGATATACCAGTTGTGTGGCATCACATTGGATCGGGTCCAGAAGAAAATAAAATCCAAGAATTAATAAAGGCTCTGCCGCCTAACATCAATGCAAGGCTAGAGGGCAATTTAACCAATTTGGAAGTATTGCAATTTTATAAAAAGCATCCTGTTGACCTTTTTGTAAACGTAAGCTCTTCAGAGGGGATACCTGTTACAATAATGGAGGCATTCAGATATGGAATACCTGCATATGCCACAGAGGTAGGAGGAGTCCCGGAAATTGTTAGCGATAGTTCCGGAAAACTTTTGCCAGTTGATATAAGCCCGGGACAATTGTCTTCTTATTTCGGAGAATTCTATCGTCTCTCTATCGAGGAAAAAGAAGCATTAAGAACGAATGCAAGAGAAACTTGGGAAAAAAGTTATAACGCGGCCAAAAATTATACAGATTTCCGAGAGGACTTGCTAAACAGTGGTGAACAATATGGATAAAAATAAAAAGTTTATTTCTGATACTGTTAGTACCATTGTAAGGCAGATGTCTAATATTCTTTTGGGAGTATTGCTGATAGTTATTTTGGCACGCTATTTACAGCCTGAAGGCCAGGGGCAATACTCTTTAATTACTTTATTACCTTTGCTTTTAGTAACTTTTCTTACGCTTGGGCTTAATACTTCTACTACATATTTTATTAGCAAAGGGAATATCTCTGTTTCAAACGTGATTAAAACGAATATTTTAGTTTCTTTCATTTTAAGCGGTATAGCTGTAGCTTTTGGCTTTATTTTCATTTATTTTTTTTCAGGTCAGTTTTTTAAAGGAATAGATGTCAGCCTGCTCTATCTTGTTCTTGCGGCATTGCCTTTTATGTTTATAAAGGAAATGCTTATGACCGTTTTCCATGGATTGCAGGACTTCAAAAGTTTTAATAAATTGATGGTTTATTTTCAGGCCTTCTTACTAATTTTGGTAGCGCTTTTGGTGATTTTGGGCGGCCTTGGGATAAATGGTGCGATAATTGCATTTGTTTTGGCTAATATTATTATTGTGATAACCATTTTTTATTATTTGAGGAAAAAGAAAGTAGATGTTGCTGGAGGGGAATTTGATACCCTATATTTAAAGAAAGCCATTAATTATGGCATCAAAGCGCACATCAGTAATGCTATGACCTTTTTAAACTACAGACTGGATATTCTAATCTTAGGCTATTTTGTAAGTTCAGCATCTGTAGGGCTTTATACTGTTTCTGTAAATGTAGGAGAGAGAATCACCATATTGGCAGTAGCTATTTCAAGTGTCCTATTTCCCAGGATTTCCTCAACAACTGATAAAGGAGAGCGTGACAAAGTAACAGCAATTGTCTCCAGGAACATTGCTTTTATCACCCTTATTGGCGGAATTTTTGCCTTTTTGCTATCAGACCTGGTTTTTGAACTTTTCTTTGGATCACAATACGAAAAAAGCTCTTTGCTGCTGAAGATTCTTTTGCCGGGAATTATGCTGCTTGCAGTTGAAAAAGTATTGTCAAATGATATAGCAGGCCGTGGGAAGCCTGAGCTTAATATGTATGTTGCTATCATCAATGTTGTTGGTAATGTTACTTTGAACCTGATTCTCGTGCCAAAAATAGGAGTATCTGGTGCTGCATATGCTACCACTATTTCTTATTTCTTTAGTTTTATTATAAAAATAGTTATTTTTCACCGCATTACAGGTTTGTCATATAGACAGTTTCTATTAATTGATCGCTCTGATTTCCTCAGAATAAAAAATTTGATGTCATTAATACTTAGACGCTTAAAAGCCAGTTCTGGCTAACTTCTGTCATTAGTTGAATATGAATCTTAACCTATCTGATAAGTCGAAAAATGAACATTATGCGAATCATATGGTTATTGCTTTACTTATTAAATTTTTTTGTTTAAAAATAGGAGTAGAAAGAGAGGACAAGAAAATGATAAATTTTGCTATTGTTGGATGTGGGCATATTGCCAAAAAACATGCGGAAGCTATCAAGAATTCAGAAGGTGCTAATTTATTGGCGGTTTGTGACACCGACCCCAATAGGATGACTCCGTATGTTGAGGACTATGAGGCTCAACCTTATGAAGATTTAGATGAAATGCTTAAAAATGATCAAATCAATGTAGTGAATATATGCACTCCTAGTGGTTTTCACGCTTCCCTTGCTGTGAAATGTGCAAATGCTAAAAAACATATTGTCATTGAAAAGCCTATTGCACTTACCCTTGAAGATACTGATGACATAATAGAGGCTTGCAAAGAGAATAATGTTAAACTTTCAGTTGTTCATCCCAACCGTTTCAGGCCTGTCATGATTGAACTTAAAAAGGCAATGGCAGACGAAAAATTTGGGAAACTCAGCCATGCGAATGCAACTGTTCGCTGGAACAGAAATGATGAATACTATCAGCAGGCGGCTTGGAGGGGCACAAAAGCTTTAGATGGTGGAGTACTCATGAATCAAGCCATCCACAATTTAGATTTGCTTATCTGGCTTATGGGTGATGTTGATGAAGTCTATAGTATGGCTGCTACCCGGCTTAGGAACATTGAAACAGAGGACGTTTCTACAGGTGTCGTTAAGTTTAAAAATGGTGCTCTTGGTGTAATTGAGGCTGCGACTACCATATATCCTAAAAATCTAGAGGAAACGATTAGTGTTTTCGGAGAAAAGGGTACAGTCAAGGTTGGCGGTGTAACAGCAAGTCTTATTGAACACTGGGAGATGGAATCTGTAAATGAAGAAAATGTAGAAGAGTTAAAAACAAAAATTAAAAATAATCCGATTGGCAAGCCGGGACACCAATGTATTATAGAAGACATGGTAGAGGCAATAAAAGAAAATAGAGAGCCAATTGTCACCGGGGAAGATGGAAGAAAAGCACTGCAGCTGGTTCTTGCACTTGATCAATCTGCAGAAAATAATACTCCGGTAAAACTATCATAAGATAAGGAAGGGATTTAATATGTCAGAAACTCTTAATA
Source organism: Cytobacillus oceanisediminis 2691 (assembly GCF_000294775.2). GTDB lineage: Bacteria > Bacillota > Bacilli > Bacillales > Cytobacillaceae > Cytobacillus > Cytobacillus pseudoceanisediminis. The sequence goes on along the minus strand of NZ_CP015506.1, from coordinate 4,959,446 downwards.
AAGTTGGAAATGAACTTATGGATAAAATAATGGCCAAAGAAGCTACAATTGGTGTTGTTGGACTAGGTTATGTAGGTTTGCCCCTTGCTGTGGAAAAGGCAAAAGCCGGGTATAAAGTTATCGGGTTTGATGTACAGGCATCCCGGACAGATATGGTCAATAGCGGCATAAACTATATTGGTGATGTTGTAGACGAAGAGTTAAAAGAATTAGTAAACGAAGGTAAAATCTTTGCAACAACAGACTATTCACATATTAACGAAGTTGATGCAGTTGCAATTTGTGTACCTACACCTCTAGATATTTATCAGCAGCCTGATACATCTTATGTTGAAAGTTCAGGAAAAGAAATCGCAAAACACTTGCACCCTGGTATGCTCGTTGTTTTGGAAAGTACTACTTATCCAGGCACTACAGAAGAGGTATTAAAGCCAATTCTTGAAGAAACAGGATTAAGATGCGGAGAAGACTTTTTCCTTGCATATTCACCTGAACGTGTTGACCCAGGAAATAAGCATTATAATACAAAAAACACTCCAAAGGTTATTGGAGGCATCACTAAAGCTTGTACACAGATAGCTAGCTCGCTATATAGAAATGTACTTGAAGGTGACGTTCATGAGGTTTCCAGCCCAGCAGTAGCTGAAATGGAGAAGATCCTTGAAAATACATTTAGACATATTAATATAGCATTAGCTAACGAAATGGCCATCCTTTGTGACAGGATGGGAATTGATGTGTGGGAAGTAATCGATGCAGCAGCTACAAAGCCATACGGCTTTATGGCCTTCTATCCAGGTCCAGGCCTTGGCGGGCATTGTATTCCTATCGACCCATTCTATTTAACATGGAAAGCAAGGGAATATAACTATCATACACGCCTTATTGAACTTGCAGGTGAGATTAATAATAGCATGCCTGAGTTTGTTGTTAGCCGCTCAATGGAGCTTCTAAATAAAAACAAAAAGGCTCTGAATGGAGCAAAGGTATTAATTCTAGGTGTAGCTTATAAAAAGGATATAGATGACGTACGTGAATCACCAGCATTGAAAGTAATTGAAGGTTTAAACGAAGCTGGTGCGGATTGGACAGTTGTGGATCCATACGTAAAGGCATTTAGATCATGTGATATGAGTGTGGAAACCCAAGAATTGACAGATCAATTATTGGAAGAAGCAGATTTAGTATTGATTCTTACAGATCATAGTGATTTTGACTATAATCATATAGCGAAAAAGACAGAGCTAATTTTCGATACACGAAATGCAATGAAGCAAATCGGATCTCAACATAAAGGATATTACCGTTTATAAAAGTTTAGAACCAGAGTAATTCTGGTTCTAACTACATTTTTTTAGGGAATGATTAATTAATGAAAGTTTGCCATATAACCTCCTCACATCCTTCCAAGGATACAAGGATATTCAGGAAGGAATGCGTGAGCCTTGCTGAGCAAGGATTTAATGTCAATTTAGTAGTTCCTGAAGAAGACGATCATACTGACCGCGGTGTAAATATCATTGCTGTAAAACTGAACATTACATCGCGTGCAACGAGGTTGCTGAAAGCCTCCTATAAAGTTTATCAGAGGGCTGCCAAAGAGAATGCTGACATTTATCACATTCATGACCCAGAAATGATCTTTTTTGGGCTTCTTTTGAAGCTTAAGGGAAAAAAAGTCATCTATGATGTTCATGAAGATGTGCCAAGGCAAATCCTCTCCAAAGCTTGGATTAACCCAAAGATAAGGTCAGCGATTTCATGGGCTTTTGAGAAATTTGAAAATTTTTCAGCAAAAAAGTTCGATGCTGTTATAGCAGCGACTCCACATATAACTGAAAGGTTTAAAAAAATTGGGTGTCGAGCTGCAAATGTTAATAATTATCCCATTTTGTCGGAGTTATATGTCCCTGATTCCGGGTGGGATGAAAAAAAGAAAGCAGTTTGTTTTATTGGCGGTATTAATAAGATACGCGGAATTGATGAAATGTTAGAGGCTATTTCTTATACAGATTCTAAACTTTATTTAGGCGGTAATTTTTCCCCTCCATCATTAAAAGAAAAGGCTCAAAATGCAGCTGGATGGGAGCAGGTTATTGATTTGGGATTCGCAGATAGAAAAAGAGTTGCTGAAACAATGGCCAAAAGTTTGGCGGGACTGGTTTTATATCATCCCGCACCTAATCACAATAATGCGCAGCCAAATAAAATGTTCGAATATATGTCTGCAGGCATACCGGTTATAGCCTCCCATTTTGATTTGTGGAAAGAAATTGTAGAAGGAAACGACTGCGGTATTTGTGCAGATCCATTAAATCCTTATGAAATTTCCAATGCCATAAACCAGATTACAGAAAATAGATCAGAAGCTGAAAGAATGGGAAGAAACGGCAGAAAGGCCGTGGAAGAGAAATATAATTGGGACGTGGAAGCGGAAAAACTCATTGAGTTATATAAAACTCTATAAGCAGCCAAAGCCTTATAATTTAAGTTGGTGGTAAATTGAAACTATGGATTCTTAATCATGTTGCGTTAAAGCCAAACGAAAGCGGAATTACAAGACATTATGATTTATCGAACGAAATTGTAAAAATGGGGCATCAAGTTACAATTTTCGGCAGCAGTTTTAATGTCTTTCGTTTTCAGTGGAGAAATCCACGAAAGAAAAACTATCAGGAAAACGTTAATGGAGTAATTTTTGAATGGCTGTGGAGTCTTCCTTACTTTGGAAATGGACCAAAACGTTTTTTAAATTGGATTAGTTATTTTTTCTTAGCCATATTCCGAGGGCTCAAAAAAAGGAAAGAGAAGCCTGATGTTATTGTAGGTTCATCTGTCCATCTTTTTGCCTGTCTTGCAGCTTATTTCTTGAGCAAACTATTAAAGGCGAGATATGTTGTTGAAATTAGGGATTTATGGCCAAGGACTTTGATTGATTTCGGTGTTATATCTGAAAGGCACCCCTTGTCCATTTTGTTAGGGATCATAGAAAAGTTCGTCTATAAAAAGGCGGAAAAAATAATAGTGACATTGCCTGGAGCGGAAGATTATATTGCAAGTTTAGGGATAGAAAGAAACAAAATATACTATATACCTAATGGCATCCATATGTCCCGAATCGAGGGTTTAGCTAATCAACCTTCTTTAGAGGGAGAGATCAATAAAATAAGGGAAAACCATGAAAAGGTTGCTATGTATGTAGGTTCTCATGGACATGCCAATGCATTGGAAACCATAATAGAAAGTGCTAAGTATTTAGACTCCAAACAAGTAGCCTTAGTTTTTATTGGGGAAGGTGCAGAGAAGTCCTCCTTAAAAAAATTGGCTGAACCTTATTCAAATATTTATTTTTTTGAAAGTATTCCTAAAGAGGAAGTTTTATCTACTTTAAACTTAGCAGATATTCTGATGGTTTCTATGTTAAATACTTCACTATACAAGTATGGGATTAGCCTTAACAAGCTTAATGATTACCTGCTTGCCGGAAAGCCGGTTATATTTGCCGGCAATGTCTTAAATAATATTATTGAGGCTTCTGGGGCTGGTGTTACTGTACAGCCCGAAGATCCTATGGGGTTTGCGGAAGGTATTGAAATCCTTCTGCATTTAAGTGAAGAGGATGTTCAACAAATTAAAGATAAGGCATTTCAATATGTTAATGAGCACCATAATATTGAAAAACTCGCTGAAAAATTTTTAAACGTATGTTCATCAAATACAAAGAAAGAAGGTTTGTTATCATGAAAGTACCTATGCTTGATTTATCTGAACAATATCAAAGTTTAAAAAAAGAAATCTTAGCATCCCTTGAAGATGTTATGGAAAATACTCAATTTATTTTGGGGCCTAATGTTAAAAAGCTTGAACGGGATGTTGCAGAATATAGTAATGTTAAATTTGGAGTGGGTGTAGCTAACGGAAGTGACGCACTTCACATTTCATTAGTTGCTTGCGGGGTGCAGCCTGGAGATGAGGTAATCGTTCCTTCATTTACTTTTTTTGCCACCGCTGGAGCGGTTGCACGTATAGGTGCCACACCTGTATTTGTAGATATTGATCCATTAACATTTAATATTGATCCTCAGAAAATCAAAGCAGCAATTACAGATAAGACAAAGGCAATCATACCTGTTCATTTATATGGCCAAATGGCTGATATGGATGAAATTATGGAAATAGCTAATCAGCATAATTTAAGTGTAGTGGAGGATGCAGCTCAGGCAATAGGTGCTGAATATAAGGGGAAGAAGCCAGGCGAATTGGGAACTACCTGCTGTTTCAGCTTTTTCCCTACCAAGAATCTTGGCGGATATGGCGATGGCGGAATGATTGTAACCAATAATGAAGATCTTGCAGAAAAGATGAGTGTCATCCGTGTACATGGAAGCAAACCGAAATACTACCACCATGTATTAGGCTATAATAGCCGCCTGGATGAAATGCAGGCAGCTATTTTGAATGTAAAGCTTCCGCACTTAAATGACTGGAGCAAGCAGAGAAGAGACAAAGCTGATTATTATACTGGGCTATTAAACGAAAAATTAAGGGATAAGGTAAAAACTCCGTTCATCAAGGAAGATCATTATCATATATTCCATCAGTATACAATACGTGTTGAGAAAAGAGATGAACTCCAGCAATATTTGCGTGAAAATGGAGTAGCTACAATGGTTTACTATCCAAAGCCGCTTCATCTGCAGCCTGTTTTCAGCGAACTGGGATATAAAGAAGGAGATCTGCCTGTTACAGAAAAGGCTTGTGAAGAGGCTCTATCTTTACCAATGTTCCCGGAACTAAAGCCTGAACAGCAGGAATATGTCGTTTCTAAGATTGCTGACTTTTTTAAGGAGGCATAAATTAAATGAAAAAAATCGTCACTGTAGTCGGTGCAAGGCCGCAATTCATTAAACTTGCTCCTGTATCCAGAGTATTGAGAAAACACTTTGAGGAAATTATAGTAGACACTGGCCAGCATTATGATCATAAAATGGCAGGTGTTTTCTTTGAAGAACTTCAGATACCCAAACCTGATTACAATTTGCAGGTAGGGTCTGGTACACATGGATACCAGACAGGGGAGATGTTAATTAAAATTGAAGAAATTCTTATTAAAGAAAAACCTGATGCTGTACTTGTATATGGTGATACTAATTCAACCATTGCAGGATCATTGAGTTCAGCCAAGCTTCACATTCCTGTCATTCATATCGAAGCAGGGCTGAGGAGCTATAATAAAAAAATGCCTGAAGAAGTAAACCGGGTGCTTACGGATCATATTTCTTCTCTTTTATTTACACCTACAGAAACTGCTGTGAACAATTTAAGCAGTGAAGGTGTAACTGAAAACGTATTTAATGTTGGCGATGTTATGTATGATGCAGTTTTATACAATACTGAACTTGCCAAATCAAAGGATATTCTAAGTCAATATGGGGTGCAACCAAAAGAATACATATTGGCAACTATCCACCGGGCAGAAAATACGGATAGCCCGGATAGGTTGACTGCTATCATAAATCAATTGGGCAGCTTAAATCAAAAGGTTATTCTTCCTTTGCATCCAAGAACAAAAAAGAAGCTTGAAGAGCTAAATATAGTTCCTAATGATTCAACAAGCAGCCTTCAGATAGTAGAACCTGCTGGTTATTTAGAAATGCTGGCTCTTGAGAAAAATGCATCTGCTATAGTTACTGATTCTGGTGGAGTGCAAAAAGAGGCTTATTTTGCAAAAGTTCCATGCTTTACTTTAAGAAATGAAACAGAATGGGTTGAAACGGTACATGCTGGCTGGAACAAGCTTGTTAATCCATTAGAAGATAACTTAAGCAGCCTGGTATCTGAAAAGGAAGAAAAGCCTTATATCGAAGGCCTATACGGGGATGGCAAGGCATCTGAAAAAATTGTGGATAAGATAATCCAATTTTTTAACTAAGGAGAATTGTAACTATGTCTCTAACTAAAGGACAAAATGTGCTTATTAAAGATCACGTCAAACTTGGAGAGAATATCACTATTGGAAATAATGTTATTATCTATGAAGGTGTGGAGATAGGTGATAATGTTGTCATTCAAGATAATGTGGTAATAGGAAAACAGCCTGCACGGGCTAAAAACTCTATATTGCCTGAGGTTGGACAACTTCCGCCAACTATCATTGGTTCAGGCTGTACAATAGGGACGTCCTCCATTATCTATGCAAATGCCAGGTTGGAAAACGATGTTTTTGTTGCTGATTTAGCTACTATAAGGGAACGGGTTACTGTCGGAGAAAGAACTATTGTAGGTCGCGGTGTAGCGATTGAGAATGACTGTACAATAGGAAGCAAATGCAAACTGGAGACCAACTCTTATATAACTGCTTATTCAACATTAGAAGATTTTGTTTTTATTGCTCCTTATGTTGTCACTACTAATGATAATTATATGGCTAGGTCTAAAGAACGTTTCGATAAGTTTAAAGGGGTTACCATTAAGGAAGGCGGCCGTGTGGGTGCCAATTCTACCATCCTGCCTGGAAGGGTGATCGAAAAGGATGGCACAGTAGCAGCTGCAAGCGTCGTAACAAGGGATGTACAAAGTGAAGATTTAGTAGTCGGCAGCCCGGCTAGGAAGCTTCGAAATGTCCCTGAAGATCAACTGCTCAGGAACCAATAATAAATAGGAAAGTGTAAAAAAGGTTTATCCTTTTTTACACTTTTTTACAAGTGGGTGATTATGGATGAACTTTACTATAAAAAATAAAATGAATCTGATCTTAACCATAACCGTCCTTACAATAATTGCTTTGCTCTTAAGTAGTATCATTGGTCAGGTGTTTAAAGGTTACTTAGCATTGATATTTCCTTTTGTATTATTAGCGGGATTAGGTATATTACTTATTTATAAAAAATCCTTGTTTGATCAATACTCATCCATTCAAAATATTGTATTTCTATTAATTGCAACTTCGTTTTTAGGAGCAGCATTTTTTAGTTTTAATCTTGGTTTTTTTTCAATTTTTCCTTTTAGGGTTCTGTTTATTTTGCTTGTTTTTTTAGTTGTGCTAAGTATACTCTTCAATTTGAGGATTGACTTTAAAAACACAACTTTAGCATATAAACCTCCAATCTTATTCCTGACAATATGGTTTTTATACGCCATATTGTCTACTCTGTGGGCCGACAATTTATCGGCTGCTCTCAAAAGTATTGTCTTTTTAGGATTTGGGATGGGTTTTACATTTTTTATTATTTACTTTTTAAGAAATCATGAAGACTATATAAAGGTAGCTTATATCTGGTGGTTTATGGGAGCTTTTATTGTTTTCATAGGATTGGTAAATCATTTCCTGCAAATACATCTGCCTATTTCAAGAATATATACTGCTTCTGCTTACCAAAAGAGTATTCCAACTGCAGTTTTTACAAATGAAAATGATTTTGCCAGTTTTCTTTCCGTAACATTTTTCCTGTTTCTCACCTTTTATACATACAGTAAAAAGATTATCTTTAAGGGATTAAATATTCTATTTATACTGCTTATTTTGTTTCTAATAGTTGTATCCTCTTCAAGAGCAAATTTGCTTGCAATTGGATTTGGCCTGGCTGTTTGGTATCTATTTATGTTGAATAGAAAGCAAAAACTGTTTTATCTAGGTATATTTGTAGTAGGTGGAACTTTAGGGGCTGTTGCTGTGCGTGATGTTGTGATGAGTGTAATTACAAAAGTTTTAAGTGAATTACAAAGCCTAAATCGCATATCAGATATTGGCGGCGGAGGTTCCATGGAAAAGCGAGTGAACCTAATTCTGAACGGGTTCTATTCAGTGAAGGAAAGCCTGGGCTTCGGAGTCGGTGCAGGAAACGCTGAGTACTTTATGGAGCATAAAGGGATCTATCCAACATACGGTGATTACAACGTTCATAATTGGATAATAGAGATATTAATGAATTATGGGGTTGTTATTACTATTTTATATCTTGCTTTATACTCAGCAATTATCTACCACGTCTACATCATTTGGAAAAAAGAACAGAGTTCTAACATGAAGATGGTAGCAGAATTTTTATTGATTGCTCTGGTTGCATTTACATTAGCTGGAATTAGTCCTAGCTCTATCTTAGGATTAAATTATCATTGGCTACTTTTCGGATTTTCCCTAGGCTTTATTAATATGCATCAGGCGAAACGAATTAAAGAGCCTTTAGATTTAAAGGAGGTATAAGAATGAAAGATATACCAATAAGAATATTGAATAGAATAAAACGTTTTTGGCTTATTTTTCTAATCGTCCCTATTATTACAGGTGGACTAGCTTATCTTTTTGCTCAAAATGCACAAAGTAGCTATACCGCAACATCGGAAATCATGCTGGGTAATTTTCAGAAAGAGGGCTTAACACATCAAGAGTTAATGAAGGATCAGATGCCAAATGAAGCTTTTTTAGAAAAGCTGAGCAATCAAACTGGGATTGATTTGGATGTGAAGTACTTATTATCAAATCTGACTGTTAGTCCTAAAGCAGGCAGAGTATTGACATTTTCTATATCAGGGAATGATTCTTCAAAAGTTGAAGAGGAAGCTCAAAAAGTAACAGATGCATTTCTAAAGATGAGTGAGGATACTTACAACCAGCAGAAAAACCTGCTGACATCACAAATTGACAAAGTAGAAGCAGCTGAAACCGATTCGGAATCGCAAATTGACAAGGAAAAATTCCTGTTCGATCTTAAAGGTAGAATGATTGACTTGACACCAACAGAATTAAATAAAGAAGTCTCTGTAGCAACACAGGCTACATCACCCGTAAGAGATGCGTTGTTAGGAGTAATTGTTGGGTTATTGGTATCATTCGCTTTACCTATCATCCCAGAGTTCTTCATCAGAAATGAAGAAAACTAAATCAAACTTTATACTCCCACAAAAAGGGCCAAGGCAAGCGTTCATTCTGCTTGTCTTGACCCTTTTCTTTTTATGTCTAATATGAAGTTTCAGCCTCAATTTCATTTGATAACTCGAGATGTTCCTTTAAAGTATATTTTAATTCTTCCACACTTTCTTCATTAGGAATATAATAATAGGTTCCATAAGAGTTGTTGTAATCTTCACCTTTCAATTCTAGCTGTTGAATCATTGAAGAGTTAAAATCAGGATATTTCTTTCTAAAGGCTAACGCTTCCTTGATTCTCATATTTGTTTCAATATTTTTTCCGATTTCATCAGCAATATCATCGATTTTTAATAATGTGGCGGGTGAAGACATCTTATCGATTAACCCGCTAACTATTTGGCGCTGCCTATAGTTCCTTCCAAAGTCTCCGCGTGGATCTTTTTTACGCATCCTAGCATAAACCAGGGCTTCTTCACCTTGAAGAGTTTGCTCGCCTTCTTCAAAGAAAAAACGATCCCAATCACTATTTATGTCATTAAAACTGAAGGGAACATCAACAGTCACACCACCGACAATATCAACAATATTTATAAAACCCTTAAAATTTACAGTTGCGTAGTAATCAATGGGAATATCTAAAAAATGTTCTACAGTTTCTATCACTTTTTCTTTACCACCAACACCAAAGGAGTGATTTATTTTATCTTCACCCTCATCAGGAATTTCCACAAGCGTGTCTCTCGGAATGCTAAGAAGCTTCATAGACTGTTTATCGGGGTTAAAGGTTGCTACAAGAATAGTATCAGATCTCCCTGCATCGTACTCATCAGAATAATCTTCAACACCTAGTAAAAGAATAGAGAAAGGATCTGATGATACATATACGGGTTCTTCTCTTAGTTCGGATTTTTCCTGCCGGCCATCTATATCGCTAAATGAGTCACTTGCTACCTGATAAGTTTTAAATGTAAAATATCCCAAAGTACTAAGAACTGTGAGAAATAAAGTTAATAATAATGTTAACAATAAGCGTCTTCTTCTCTTTTTTTTATTTATTCTTCTCCTATCTAAAGGAGTAGTTTCTTTTTTATTCATTCAAAACATCCTCTGTAATAATTTTCGAGAACCTAGGAACTAATTATAAAATACTTTATAAGATTTTTTAATAGAAATATTTAGGTGTCTATTAATTCTTCCAAATATAGATGATTTCCTTCTAGACATTTTCCTTGCCCATTCGTCAGCTCAGTTATCCATTCAACAAAAAGTTCAGTTTTACTATCCTTAACATATGTTTCTATCTTAACAAGGTCAAGATAGTGGATTTCTTTTATTTTATAAATGGAGGATCTAAGTTCGTTTTCCAGTTTCCCTAGCCAGGTATAATCAACTATCGTATGGACAATCCTCATAAGCGTTCTTTCAACAATTCCTGCTGCTTCAAGGCCAGCAGTGGTGGCTTTACTATAAGCACGAATTAAACCGCCTGCTCCCAATTTTATTCCTCCGAAATACCTGGTTATGACAACAACAGTATCCTTAAGCTTTTTTTTCTTCAATACCTCAAGGATAGGTACACCAGCTGTTCCGCTTGGTTCTCCATCATCATTTGCTTTTTGAATCTGATCGTTTTCACCAATTAAGTATGCAGAGCAATTATGATTGGCACTGGAATGTTTCTTCTTAATTTTTTGAATGAAATCCAGGGCCTCATCTTCTGTTTCGGCTCTTGCTACATGGGCTATAAACTTTGATTTTTCTATTAAGATTTCATTTTCTCCGTATCCTTTAACTGTATAATAAGAGGGCAGCACAGGACCGCTCCTTTCTTAACTATTTGTTTAAAAAAATTCAGCTAAATTCATTATAATTCGACAAGTTTCCCAACATCAATTTTTTAACAGAATGTAATGAAACTTTAATATAGAACATTTTTTCCCATGTTATAATGAAAACAATTCTGATGTTTATGCTGCTATAATAAAAAATGTGCCGATTTTAATCTTTAAGTGGTATAAATATACATATTATTTTGCTTGGTAGTCATGTTTACCCTGCTTTTATATAGGATATAAGACATGGGGTGAAATCACAAGTCTAAGCCTTTTTACCGAATTTTAGGTAACTTGGTATAATTTTCAGACTGGAAAGATAGTATCTTAACTCATTTAGCGCTAAAATAAAGGTACATAGCGGAAGGGTTACGCCCTTGGAGGAGTGTAAATGAGTATTAAGAAATTTGATTCCAAGACTCTGGATCTTATTCTTGAAAAAATGGTTCAAACAGTAGGCACCAGTAAAGATGAAATTTTCCGTATAGGTGAACAATGCCGTAAAGACCATAAGACTTTAACCGAAGAACTTATGGAAGTTAAACAAATGGTTCTTAAGGTAATCGAAGAAGGGGATAAGCTGGAAGTGCAAACCCGGTTTGCAAGAAAGCGCCTTTCTGAAGTAAGCATGCATTTTAAGGATTATTCAGAGTCTGAAGTGCGTGAAGCATATGAGAAGGCCCATCAGCTTCAAATGGATTTATCCATGAACCGTCAGCTTGAAAAACAGCTGAGGGATCGCCGTGATGATATTGAAAGAAGGCTTATTGGTGTTAATGACACCATTGATAGAGCGGAAGTCCTCATTTCTCAAATTACGGTCGTGATGAATTATCTGACCAGTGACTTAAAGCAAATGGGAGAAATCATTGAAGATGCGAAGCTCAAACAGGATTTTGGTCTGAAGATCATCGAGGCACAGGAAGAAGAGCGGAAAAGAGTGTCCCGCGAAATCCATGACGGACCGGCCCAGATGATGGCGAATGTCATGATGAGGTCCGATTTAATTGAACGGGTATACAAAGAGCGCGGTGCTGATGAAGCCATTACTGAAATAAAAGACCTGAAAAAAATGGTCCGCAATGCTTTATATGAAGTCCGCAGGATTATTTATGACTTGCGCCCAATGGCTCTTGATGATTTGGGTTTAATACCTACCCTCAAAAAATACTTAACAACGATCGAAGAGTATCACAGGAGCACCAAGATATATTTCGCGAATGTTGGCGAAGAGAAGAGGCTCCCGCCACAATATGAAGTCGCACTGTTCCGTCTGATTCAGGAGTCTGTGACAAATGCTCTAAAACATGCGGATGCTAAAGAAATCCAAGTGAAAATAGAAATAAACTGTACCAGGGTAGCCGTAGTCGTCAAAGACGATGGGAAGGGCTTCAATATTCGCGAGAAGCGTCCTGGATCTTTTGGAATTATGGGAATGGGTGAAAGGCTTGAACTATTGGATGGCCAGATGTCCATAGATTCTAAACCAGGCAAAGGAACCATTGTTATTATCCAGGTGCCATTGAAATAAGAAACACCTTAAGAATAGAGATAGAAAACTAACTGGAGATTTGGGAGGCGAAGCATTTGAATACAAAGATCGTCATAATTGATGACCATCAATTATTCAGAGAAGGGGTAAAACGCATTTTAGATTTCGAAAAGAGCTTTAATGTAGTGGCAGAAGGTGATGATGGCAGTGAAGCCATGGGTCTCGTTGAAGAGTATGATCCAGATGTAATCATCATGGACATCAATATGCCGAACACAAACGGTGTGGAAGCGACCCGCCAGCTGATTAATAAATATCCAGAATCCAAGGTAATCATTCTTTCCATCCATGACGATGAGAATTATGTAACCCACGCACTTAAAACAGGAGCAAGCGGATACCTTTTAAAAGAAATGGATGCAGATGCATTAGTCGAAGCTGTAAAGGTTGTCGCTGATGGAGGATCTTACTTACATCCGAAGGTAACACATAACCTGGTAAATGAATACCGCAGACTTGCAGCAGAAGGTACAGGGACCACATCTTATTCACAGGTGGAAATCCGCCGTCCGCTTCACTTGCTGACACGCCGTGAATGTGAAGTGCTTCAGCTCCTTGCTGATGGAAAAAGCAACCGCGGAATTGGGGAAGCATTATACATAAGTGAAAAAACCGTAAAGAACCACGTAAGCAATATCCTGCAAAAAATGAATGTGAACGACCGTACTCAGGCAGTTGTCGTAGCGATCAAAAATGGCTGGGTAGAGGTGCGATAATATTATTGAGAGAAAAAGTCCTTTTTCATAGGGGCTTTTTCTTTTTTACCTATTCTCTATAATATAAGGTTATCCTCTATCTTTTTTTGTCTAAAAAGAAAGTTTTTCCTCTATTTTATGATAGCGGAAATAGCAGGTAAATTAAAGGTATTTATACACTTTTTTTGAAATATTAACCAAAAATAATCACGCAGGAAGTTACCACCTCTGCGTGATTATTTTATAAGTGCGGCTGCAGCTGTTTGAAAGATAGGTTTTGTATTGGAAGATCTCTTTTTTGCTTGATTCACTAAATAAACAAGCTTCTCGATTTCCTTGGGAGGCAAACTGTCTATGAGCCAGGAAGCAAGTTCAGGTCCGCTGATAGAATGGTCAATATTTGGAACTTTAATGTGCTTAAATTTACTTAATTCATTATTAAGCATTTGATGAAGAGTATCTGTGCTGTATCTATTGGAAGTGGGGCTATTTGTGGAAGAAGTGTTTTTAATCAATGTGTTACAGCTCCTTTACAAAATAAAGACACAAAAAGCATTTTATCATATGCCTGGCAAAGATTTGAAGGTAAAAATATACCAGGTCTTAAAAGTAGGTATAATGGAGCACAGCATTATTTAATCACCTGCTCTATAACTTAATGCAATTTCCCCCGCTATCATATAAAATGGAACATGAACATACAGTAGAGAAAAAAGATAAGGATGGTAACTCTATTTATGAAAACGGCTGTTGTAACGGATAGTACAGCATACATTCCTAAGGATTTAAGAGAAAAGTTAAATATACATATGATTCCGCTTAGTGTTATTTTTGGCAGTGAGACGTACCGGGAAGAAGTGGAAATTACGGCTGCAGACTTTTATGAAGAAGTGAAGCATAAAGATCTTCCGACTACTTCGCAGCCTCCTGTGGGTGAGTTTGCCGAGCTGTTTGAGAAATTAGCGAAAGAGTATGATGCGGTGATTTCGATTCATCTGTCAAGCGGCATCAGCGGTACGTTCCAGGGGGCAGTTACTGCCGGGAGCATGGTTGATGGGATTCAGGTTTTTCCATTTGATTCGGAAATCAGCTGTATGGTGCAGGGGTTTTATGTGATTGAAGCTGCAGAGCTTGCTGCTGCCGGTAAGGGTCCACAGGAGATCGTTGAACGTCTTGAGGAGATGAAGAAAAGCATTCGTGCCTATTTCATGGTGGATGACTTATCACATCTTCAGCGAGGAGGCCGCTTGTCCAGTGCACAGGCATTGATCGGCAGCCTACTCCAGGTGAAGCCGCTGCTTCATTTTGAGGATAAGAAAATTGTTCCGTTTGAAAAGATTCGCACGCGCAAAAAAGCGATGAAGCGGATGGTTGATCTTTTCTGGGAAGACGTAAAAAGCGGGGAGCCATACCAGGCTGTTATTATTCATGCCAATCGCGAAGCAGAAGCCCGCGAGTGGAAGGCAGAGCTTGAAGCGGAATATCCTAATGTTGAGTTTATGATCAGCTATTTTGGTCCGGTCATTGGAACCCATCTAGGTGAAGGTGCTATGGGGTTTGGCTGGGTGAAGAAGTAGGTTTTGTTTGAGTGCGCCATTCTTAAGGGTGGCGCAGATTTTTTTGGGAGGGGTGATGTGGATGTAAGGGTTTTGCAAATAGATCCAGGATGCCTGCAAATAGAATGTTTAATTTTGCAAATAGCAGCCTAAATCTGCAAATAGATCGGAGAACTTGCAAATAGAGCCGCAAAACTTGCAAATAGAGATACAAACTAATTAATCAAGAGGTGAACTAATTGAGATTTACTCCTAATATGACCCCATATATAAATGATTTTCCTCCAGAAAGCCTCCCGATTTCCTCCATTGACAACATTCCAGAGCCGCCACTCAACGAAAACTATTCATATAACAAAGAACTCCAGCAAATCCTCTGCGGAAAACAGCTTCTATTCGAAAACTTACCGCATTCAATTGAAGAAATCCATCAGCACTATGAAAATGGCTATATTTCTTACCGAAAAGGGATAATTAACACCAAAAGCAAGATAGTTTGTGCCAGGTGCGGCAATAAAGATCGTTCACTGTTTGCAAGTTTTCCCTGTGCCCGATGCGGTGAGAAAGAATGTACCTACTGCCGGAAATGTATCATGATGGGACGGGTCAGTGAGTGCACTCCTCTGATTGGATGGTGCGGACCTGAGCCCGTTCGGGAGCTAGCTGAACATCCCCTGATATGGGCAGGCAACCTTTCACCCGGGCAACAAATTGCCTCTGACCAGGTAAAGCAGGCTGTAATCGAAAGCAAGGAATTCCTCGTCTGGGCTGTCTGCGGAGCAGGAAAAACAGAAGTTCTATTTGAAGGAATCAATGCTGCCCTTGCCTCTGGAAAAAGAATCTGCATTGCTACTCCGAGAACAGATGTTGTACTTGAGCTTGGTCCGCGGCTAAAAGCAGTCTTCCCCGGTATTCAGGTGGCTGTCCTTTACGGCGGCAGTGAAGGCCGCCACCTTCAAGCTCCTTTGACCATCGCCACCACCCATCAGCTCCTCCGCTTTTATAAAGCTTTTGACACCGTAATCCTTGATGAAGTGGATGCCTTTCCTTATACGGCAGACGAAACCCTGCAGTATGCCGTCCGCCAATCCCGCAAAGAAACCTCCTCTATGATCTATTTAACTGCCACCCCCAGTCAAAAATGGCAAAATGAATGCCGCAGCGGAAAAAGAAACTTTGTCACTATCCCGGCTAGATATCATCGTCATCCATTGCCTGTACCGGCTTTCAAATGGTGCGGAAATTGGGAGAAATCACTAAAAAAAGACAAACTCCCGTCTGCAGTTACCCAATGGATCAAGAAGAGGCACGACAACCAGAAGCAGTTCCTGCTCTTCCTTCCAAAAATCGATAAAATGGAAAAAGTCCTCACCATCCTTCGTAAAACCTATCCTAAAATCCAAGCTGTCCACGCGGAAGACCCCGATCGAAAAGACAAAGTCCAAATGATGCGCAATAAAGAGATCCCCATGTTACTCACAACGACCATCCTGGAAAGAGGGGTTACCTTCCCTAATATTGATGTAGCAGTAT
The DNA here is from genome assembly GCF_000294775.2 of Cytobacillus oceanisediminis 2691. Taxonomy (GTDB): domain Bacteria; phylum Bacillota; class Bacilli; order Bacillales; family Cytobacillaceae; genus Cytobacillus; species Cytobacillus pseudoceanisediminis. The sequence continues at coordinate 4,943,409 of NZ_CP015506.1, read as the reverse complement.
TTGGAGCAGAAGACCGTATTTTTACCGAAAGCGCTCTTGTTCAAATTGCCGGCCGTGTTGGAAGAAGCTCTGAATACCCGAAAGGAGAAATCACCTTTTTTCACTACGGCAAAACCGAAAGCATGGTCAATGCGCAAAAACAAATACTCAAAATGAACATTGAAGCCAAAAAGAAAGGACTGATCGACCATTAACTGCTTAATATGCCATGAAGAAATCCTTTCAGCTGTCAGCTGGACAACTCTCTGGTCGCGGCCAAAAGAAAATCATTTATGCCAATGCTGCACCGATAAACTCCCATTTATCAATGGCGATACTTGCAGTAAATGCAGCCGGCCCTTCAGTAACTTAGATCCTCAATTTCGAAAAGGGAACCTTTGCGCAGATTGTCTAAGGTGGAACGGGGATCCAGAATGGTCAGGGCAGCTTCTGAAAAACAATTCCCTTTTTATATACGATGACTTTCTGAAAGAAACTATAGCCCGCTATAAGTTCCGGGGCGACTATATTTTGTCGAGAGCTTTTTCTCCTATCATTAGGGAAAAGCTGAGTAGCGTGGAATTCGACTATCTCGTCCCAATCCCTCTAAGTCCCCAAAGGATTTATGAACGAGGCTTCAATCAGTCTGCAGCACTCATCCATGAGGCAGGCTTTACCGTGACGGAACCGCTGCAGCGAATTCACTCAGAAAAGCAATCTAAGAAATCGCGAATGGACCGAATTCATTCGCACCAGGTCTTCCAGCTGCAAAATCTCAATATCAAGAATAAAAAAATTATCCTAATTGACGATATCTATACTACCGGCTCAACTCTATATCATGCAGCGAAAGTTCTTAAAGCAGGGGGTGCTGCTTCAGTCTGCTCGGTTACATTAGCAAGAGGATAATGGATGGAATTAATTACAAGTTGATGTTTTTGATCTGGATAGTTATTAGGAAAATAATCCTATGTTAAAATATTCTAATCCAGGGCAAATTTTACGAAAGTAAAAGACGCAAAGCTGCGGGCCTAAAGCAGGTTTCTGCCATGGCAGCCGGGCTGCACAGAAGAAGAACTATTTTCGTTTGCCTTTTTTTATTGGAAAGGATGTTTTGAAGTGGACGAAATAAACTCACAGGATGGTGAAAACACCACTAAAGATACTGCTGAATATAACAGTCAGCAATTGGAATTGACGAAAATAAAAAATAACCTGAACCAGGCTCAGAAGATCGCAAATATTGGGAGCCTGGAGTACGATATTGAAAACGATAGAGGGTTTTGGTCAGATCAGCTGTTCCGGATATTTGGGCTAAAGCCTCAAAAAGGTTTTTTTCCGGACTACAAAATGTATTTGAGTTATCTGCATCCAGACGACCGGCCGGCTTTTGAAAATCAGTTTACTCGACTGTTAGAGGAAAAGGACAGTGTGGATCTGATATGCCGGATCATTAGGCAGGATGGAGAGGAACGGTATATTCATCATCGTGCGGACTATTTTGCAGGAGAAAGCGGATCACCGAAAATCGTTGCAACGATTCAGGATATAACTGAAAAAAGGCGCATGGAAGAGAAGCTCTATGAAAACGAGCGGAAAATAGGACAAATCTATGAAAATCTTGATGTTGGCATTTATTCCGCCGATTTAATAGAAAGAAAGGTATTTCATTTCTCAAGGGGAGTGGAAGGCATTTTCGGGTACACAGCCAGTGAGCTGATTGACAATTTCGATTTATGGGACGAAGTGATCCATCCAGACGACCTGCAAAGTCTGGAAGCCAATCGGGTAAATCTTATTCATGGGAAGAGCGTTCGCTGCCAATATCGTATCTTCCATAAATCCGGTGAGCTTAGATGGGTGAATGATCATAGTATCCCCTATTTAGATGAAAGGGGCGAACTTATCCGGGTTGATGGCTTTGTAACAGATATAACAGAACAAAAATGGCTTGAAAAGAGAATGAGGCGTATGGCATTTTATGATCATTTGACCGATCTGCCGAACCGCCGGTACTTTGATCAGAAGCTGCAGAGCCTTATTGAAGACGATGAACAACAGAATTTCGCTGTCTTGTTCTTTGATCTGGAACGGTTAAAGCAGATTAATGATACCTTTGGACATTCCTCAGGAGATGAACTTCTTAGGCTTGTTTCACATAGAATTAAGGAGAAGCTAAATTCAGTCTGTTTTTCAGCAAGAATTTCCGGTGATCAATTTGCAGTTATAATGGAATATATCCAGGAAAAGGAGGATCCTGCTCAATTAGCAGATTCCATTAATCAAATTTTCTCTGAACCATTCCACATCGACAGCTTTGAGCTTAATATTACCCCTTCTATAGGCATTAGTTTATATCCGGATAATGGAAGAACAGCTGATGAATTAGTCAGAAATACGGAATCTTCCCTGTACCATGCCAAGCAGAAAGGGAATAATAGATTCCAGGTTTACCATCCTTCCATGGATATTGAATCTTATAAGCTTTTTACCCTTGAACAGGATATGAGAAAAGCCATTCAAAATGATGAATTTTTTCTTGAATACCAGCCAAGAGTTGATACGAAGACCGGCAAAATAGTAAGTGCCGAAGCTTTACTAAGGTGGAATCATCCGGAATGGGGCAGAGTTTCGCCGCTGGAGTTTATAACAGTGGCAGAGGAAACCGGTTTAATCATAAATATAGGTGAATATGTGCTAAGGAAAGTATGCAGCCAGATTTATTCCTGGAAGGAAAAAGGGTTATCGATTGTTCCGATATCCGTAAATATCTCTCCGCTGAGCTTCTTGAAAAGTTGTCTTGTTTCCACTATAAAAAAAGCATTGGATGAGAGTCACCTCGATGCGTCACTAATTGAAATTGAATTGACGGAATCTTCCCTAATCAATTACTCAGAGAACGTCATTTCAGTGCTTAAAGAATTGGGTTCAATGGGAGTGAAGATTGCACTGGATGACTTTGGGACCGGGTATTCCTCCATCACACAGCTGAAAAATTATAAATTTGATGTTTTAAAGATTGATAAAACGTTTATCCAAGCAATGGATAAAAACGCGGAAGATGCAATCATTACGGCCAATCTGATTCAGCTTGCCCATGGGCTGAATATGAAGGTGGTAGCAGAAGGCGTAGAGACTTTTGAACAATTCTATTCTTTAAGGAAGAATGAGTGTGATCAAATACAGGGATATCTTTTCAGTAAGCCGCTTCCGCCTTCCGCTTTCGAGCAGAAACTCTTAATTGGCACCCTGAAGCCGCAGAATATCAAGGAAGACAATGTGTTCAAAGGTTTGCGCAAGTATGTCCGGGTCGAGTTTCCCTATCCGCTGGAGGCAGAGATGACCATCTTAGAGCTTAACAGCAAGCCTGTCAAAATGGGCAGCACGAAAATCCTGATTGAAGATATGAGTGCAGGCGGAGTTAAATTTGTTTCAAAGATGAAACTTCCTGTGAGGAAAGATATCATTCTATTAATTGAAACCAAGCTTTTAGGAGAGGTTCTTTCCTTTACTGGGACGATTGTCCGAAAAGATGAAATATCAGATGCTCTGACTAATTATGGATTTCAATTTATTATCGAAGAGGGACCGAGAGCTGAATTGGCGGCGATGCTTGATATTCTGCAAAGTCAGCTCGAGCAGAACCGCTCTGTTCCCGAATCCCGATTCATAGAAACAGCCAGCAGTCTGCTGTATTTCGAATAATTTTTTCCTATAATAATCCTATTCTTCGAGCTATAATAATTTCATCACAAACTGAGAGAGGAAGAATCATATGGCTGAGTTATCCAACTGCCCGAAATGTGATGCCATTTTTGTCAAAAACCAGTTCCGCGATGTTTGCCAGGATTGCTGGAAGGAAGAAGAAAAGGCCTATGAGACGGTTTACCAGTTCATCCGGAAGAGGGAAAACAGGACAGCGAAGATGATGGAGGTTGTCGAGGCGACCGAAGTCGAAGAAGAACTCATCATAAAGTTCATTAAGACCGGCCGTTTGAAGCTAGCGCAATTTCCAAATTTAGGGTACCCTTGCGAGAAATGCGGGACAAGCATCCGGGAAGGCAAGCTATGCCGCAGCTGTGCGGGTGATCTGAGGAAAGATCTTCAGCAGTTTACCGCTGAGGAAGAACGAAGAAAAGAAGCAGTCCAAAGAGAAAAACACGGTACTTATTTTGCCGTCAATGAAAAAATTAATAGTCGTTTCTAAGCTATGTGACTTATTCGCATAGCTTTTTCTATAGGCTTATAGATGTATTTTTTGCCAAACTTAAATTAACATTTAAACATACCGCCACATTAGCCGATAATAGACTTAGGTTAAATCGACCGGAAAGAAAGTGAGGGGTACACATGAAAATCAATAACTTTGGTCCTTCAGGCGTGAACCCATACAAACGCCAAATGAATAAGCTTGAACATGCAGGAAAACCAGCCAGAACGGCATCAGATAAAATTGAAATCAGCTCTACTGCAAAGGAAATGCAGCAGGTATCCCAGCTAAGCGAAAACCGTAAAGCAAAAGTAGAAGAGCTTAAAATTCAGGTAGAGAACGGTACTTATAAAATTAATCCAAAAGAAGTGGCGAAAAGCATCGCTGATTTTTATACAAAAAAATAATGAGGAGGGATTGGCATGTCAGCCGAAGCACTTACTGCAACGATGGAAAAGCTGCTAAAGCTTCATAAAAGCCTATATGAACTCGCAGTTAAAAAGACAGACATTATTAAGACCGGCGACATGGACGGCCTGAATCAGATGCTGAAGGATGAGCAGGCTCATATTGCGGCTATCAGCAGATTGGAAAACGAGCGGGAAAAGGCAGCAAATTCGATCGCACCCATGCTGGAAAGCCCTACAGTATCAGATTGTTTGAATATCCTCACGCAGCCTGATCGCCTCAAGCTGGAGGCCATCACGAAGGAGCTTGCTGAGCTGGTATATGAACTGAAAGAGCAGAATTTCCTAAACCAGCAGCTTGTTCATCATTCGCTTCAGTTTGTAAATGTATCTATGAATCTTTTAAGGCCGCAGCCTGAATCGATGAATTACGGCCCGCCAGCCAATAAGAAATCGGAAAAGATGAATCCAGGAATTTTCAACTCGAAAGTGTAGCAGAACGGAGGAACAAACATGCGTTCAACTTTCATGGGACTTGAAACGGCCCGCCGCGGCATGTTCACCCAGCAAAGTGCTTTATATACAACCGGACATAATATTTCAAATGCGAATACGCCAGGATACACCAGGCAGCGGATTAATTTCGCGCAAACCGAGCCTTATCCAGGCGTTGGTATGAATCGTCCCCAAATACCCGGACAAATGGGAACAGGTGTCGAAGCGGGGACAGTCCAGAGAATAAGAGAATCATTTTTAGACCTGCAATATAGAACCGAAAACACAAAAATGGGCTACTATGGAGCCATGAGCGAGTCTCTGACTAAGATGGAAGAAATCATGAATGAGCCGTCAGAGAATGGATTGCACAGTACCCTGGAAAAGTTCTGGAACGCCCTGCAGGATTTATCAAGCCACACCGAAAATACCGGAGCCAGGGATGTAGTAGCTGCTACTGGTCAGATGGTTGCGGATACACTGAATTATTATCATAATTCCCTGTCGCGGGTTCAAGAGGATATCGGCAATCAGGTTGATGTGAAGGTTGATGAAATTAACGCAATCGTCGCGCAGATTGACCATCTGAATAAGCAGATCGCCTCTGTTGAGCCGCACGGATACCTCCCAAATGACCTTTATGACGAGCGGGATTTATTGGTAGATAGCCTTTCACAATTGGTTAACGTGAAAGTGACCAGTGTGGTTCCTAATACATATGGAGATGCCAAACCGATGGCATCGGGCCTTTATAATATCGAGATTGTCCAAAAGGATGGAAAATCCTATAATCCGCCAATTAACCTCATATCTGCTACAAAAGAGAGCGGTATTGTTGGCACAAACAAGGTGGAGCTTGAAAAAAGTGAAGAGAGCGGACTTGTAACAGGACTAAAGATCGGATCCATTTCCTTTACGCAATTTGAAACTTTATCCGGTGAACTTACCGGTTTAATTAACAGCTATGGTTATGAAGCAGGCGGTTCTGCTAAGGGTGCTTATCCTGAAATGCTGGAGAAGCTGAATAGAATGACAGCTGCTTTTGCCAAGGAATTCAATGAAATTCATAAAAACGGGTATGCCTTGGGAGCGGATACAATCTCAGGCCTGGACTTTTTCCAGTTTGATGAGGATAATCCTGCACAAAGCATTAAAGTAAATCAAGAGCTGCTGGATGACTCTTCTAAAATTGCCGCAGCTGCAGAAAAAGGCGGAGCTTCCGGAGATAACCACAATGCTCAGCTTTTGGCTGATTTAAGAAAGAAAAGCTTTAGTGATTACACCTCCTTGTCTGATGATGAAAAATCAAAGCTGAACGGAAGCCTTGATTCTTATTATTCAGGAATTATCGGACGGTTAGGAGTAGACTCTCAGAGTGCCAAAAAGGACCTGAAAAACTCCCTTGTGCTGGCAGATTCAGTAGACCGGAACAGGCAATCCGTGAGTGCCGTGTCATTAGACGAAGAAATGACCAATATGATTAAATTCCAACATGCATATAACGCTTCAGCAAGAAACATAACTGTGGTTGATGAAATGCTCGATAAAATCATCAACGGCATGGGCGTTGTAGGCAGATAAAGGGTGAAATAAAGTGCGCGTAACACAATCAATGCTATCAAATAACATGCTTCGCAATTTAAGCAACAGCTACAGCAGGCTGGACAAGCTGCAGGATCAAATTTCTACGCAGAAGAAATTTACCAAGCCGTCGGATGATCCGGTTGCTGCGATGATGGGAATGAACTATCGTACGGACTTAAACCGAATTCAGCAATTTACCCGCAACATCGGGGAAGTGAGAAATTGGGTTGATAGTACGGATGATGCCCTGGATAAGGGTGTTTTGGCTCTGCAGCGAATTAGGGAGCTGACTCTCCAGGCAAGCAATGGCACACTGGAAGAAGATCAGCGCAAAGCGGTTGCTGAAGAGGTCAAACAGCTTAAAGAGCACTTACAGAATATCGGGGATACACAAGTTGGCGGTAAGTATATTTTCAATGGCAATCAGACAAACGTACGGCCATCTGAATCAGGCTTTCAAAGCGGAACCATCGAGCTAGAGGTTTTTTCAGGCATCAAAATTCCTGTCAACACGGAAGGGAAAGCTTTGTTTGGAGACATGCTCAGTGACGAAGGAGATATTCAAAAGCTAATTACAGCTCTTGAAACGAATGATCCTGCCGTTGGGGAAATGCTTGAAAATGTTGATAAAAACATAGATAATTTCTTGTCTGCTCGTGCACTAATTGGCGCCAAACAGAATCGGGTCGAGCTGATGGAGGACCGTCTTTCCCAGCAGGAAGTCTTCTCAACAAGGATCCTCTCTGATAATGAAGACATCGATATGGAGAAAGCCATCATCGAGCTTACAACTCAGGAAAGCATCCATCGTGCAGCACTAAGTGTTGGGGCAAGAATCATTCAGCCGAGCTTAACCGACTTTTTAAGATAATCAGTGAAAAGCTATCCATCAGTGATAGCTTTTTTTCATAAAAGAGGTGTCTAATATGAATGTGCCGCAGATCAGGCTGGAATCCAACTTTATCAAGATGGGATTAAAAATAGAAAAACCGGTGCAGGAAATTGAACAGCCCCCTGCGATCCAATCCATCCAGCAGCCTAAAGCCATCCTGGAAATCGAAACAATCCCTGGAAAGCTGACGATCGACCAGACGAAAGCACGCGAGGATGTCGACCTGAAAAGTGTCGGCAGAAGAATAGAGGAGTTTGCCCAAAATGGGTACCAGGATTGGCTAAAAGGAATGGAGAGAAGGGCTGCACAGGGAACAGAGCTCATGAAAATTGAAAACGGCGGCAATCCCATTGCCTATCAGGCCAAAGAAAACAGCGAAGGCCCTCCCAAGCAGTTTAATATTGGCTGGGTACCATCTCACAACAGTGTGAAAATCCAATACGAACCTGCAAAAGTAAACATTGAGGCTCAGCCGCAAAAGCCGAAGATTGAAGTTGAAATCATAAAGCCGGTTCATACTTATACGCCTGGAAAAGTAAGCACAGAAATTCTTGAGAAAAACAGCCTAAATATTGATTTTATCAATCTAACCATATAGCAATGAGGTGAAAAGATGAATATCCAAACAAAGTTTCATGGTGTGCAGGAGATAAATAAGGAGGATATTATTCATTTTCCATCTGGGATTCCGGGTTTTTTAGAGGAAAAGGAGTTTTATATATTACCTCTTGAAGGGACAGACTTATTTGTACTTCAGTCAGTAAAAACACCTGAGGTAGCTTTTATCGTGACAGATCCGTTTGTTCTTTTTCCGCAGTATGAGTTTGATTTGCCAAAAGAGGCATTGGAAAAATTAGAAATTCAATCGGATAAAGATGTGGCTACCTTTGCGATTTTGACAGTAATGGATCCATTTGAGGAAACAACCGCTAACCTGCAGGCCCCTTTGGTCATTAACCAAACAAAAAAAATAGGCAAACAAATTATACTTAATCAAACACCTTATAAGACCAAGCATAAAATCATGACACCTCAAGAACAGGGGGAGAGATAATGCTTGTACTTACAAGGAGACTTAAAGAATCGATCATGATTGGTGACGATATTGAAATCTCAATCCTTTCTATTGAAGGTGACCAGGTAAAGCTGGGCATCAGCGCGCCGAAAAATGTTGATATTCATAGGAAAGAAATATACTTATCTATACAGCAGGAAAACAGCAGCGCAACTCAAACAGATGCTGGTGCAATTGAAAGTTTAAGCAACTTTTTTAAAAAGCAATAAAAATTTTTTCCAAACCATTAAACACCTGTCAAAATAAGTCGATATAACCAGTGTAAAGCTGAACAGCAAAAAGGCGGCCGACTTTTCTGCTGGTTAGTAAAGCAACCACATGGATGTGGGATATATACTCAAGGAGGAAATTAATAATGAGAATTAATCATAATATTGCAGCGCTTAATACTTATCGTCAGTTGAATAGTGCTTCAGGTGCTCAATCTAAATCTATGGAGAAATTATCTTCAGGTCTTCGTATTAACAACGCTGCAGATGATGCAGCAGGTCTAGCAATTTCTGAAAAAATGCGTGGACAAATTCGTGGTTTGGATATGGCTGCAAAAAATGCACAAGATGGCATTTCGCTAATCCAAACATCCGAAGGAGCACTAAACGAAACGCATAGCGTACTTCAACGTATGCGTGAATTAGCTGTTCAATCTGCTAATGATACAAATACCGATACAGACCGTGGAGAACTTCAAAAGGAATTAAATGAACTCATTGATGAAGTTGACCGTATTGCTGGTCAAACCCAATTTAATACAAAAACACTGATGGATGGTACTTTTAAAACTAATGGATTGAAATTCCAAATTGGTGCAAATGCGACTCAAAATATTGAATTAAAAATAAATGACATGCAATCAACTGCAATAGGTACATTAGCTGCGGACGGAACTGTAGCCACAGCTTTATCCACTTTAAAATCTACTGATTTAACAGCAGACGCAGGAATACTTAATCAAGGTAAGGCTGATGCTGCTATCACTGTTATTAATGATGCAATTGAACAGGTTTCCGCAGAACGTTCAAAACTTGGAGCTTATCAAAATCGTTTAGACCATACAATTAATAACTTGAATACGTCTTCAGAAAATTTAACAGCAGCGGAATCTCGTATCCGTGACGTAGACATGGCGAAAGAAATGATGAATCAAACTAAGAATTCTATTCTTTCACAGGCTGCTCAAGCAATGCTGGCTCAAGCAAATCAACAGCCTCAAGGAGTATTACAGCTTCTAAGATAATATATTAATAGAGTCGTGTTGTAAACGATATGTAATCTCACAAGGAAGTGAGACTGATAATTCAGGGAGGAAGAACAAATGAGAATAAACCATAACATCGCAGCACTTAATACCTATCGCCAACTAAATACCGCTAATAATGCCCAAGGTAGTTCCATGGAGAAGTTATCTTCGGGATTACGTATAAACAAAGCTGGAGATGATGCGGCAGGTCTTGCAATATCTGAAAAAATGCGTGGGCAAATCAGAGGATTGGATATGGCTTCTAAAAATGCTCAAGATGGTATATCCTTAATCCAAACAGCTGAAGGGGCACTAAACGAAACACATTCAATTCTTCAACGTATGCGTGAATTGGCAGTTCAGTCAGCGAATGACACAAATACTAACACAGACCGTGATGAGTTACAAAAAGAGGTTAATCAATTAGCTGAAGAAATTACACGTATATCAAACAACACTGAATTTAACACACAAAATCTACTAGGTGGACAATTTGATGGGAAATTCCACATCGGTGCTAATGCTACACAAAACCTTCAATTAACTATTGGTGCAATGGATGCAAGTACTTTAGGTGTTGCTACGGGGGCGGCTCGTAATGTTGACGGTAGTGGTGTTGTTACAAAAGCAACTGTTACTGCAGGAATTGACATTTCGTCGCAGACGGCTGCTGATGATGCCATCACTGCAATTAATACAGCGATTGAAACAGTTTCTGGAGAACGTTCAAAACTTGGGGCGTACCAAAATCGTTTAGACCATACAATTAATAACTTGAACACATCCTCTGAAAACCTGACTGCAGCGGAATCTCGTATCCGTGACGTAGACATGGCGAAAGAAATGATGAGCCAAACAAAGAATTCTATTCTTTCTCAAGCAGCACAAGCAATGTTGGCTCAATCCAATCAAATGCCTCAAGGAGTATTACAACTCTTGAGATAATTGATGAGAAGGGCGTCTTATCTGGTAACGGGTAAGAGGATAACTGGGTGAATTGCTGGAATTTCCTAAAGCTTCATCAACCACAACGTAACTGGAAACGGTCAGCGTGAAGGTTTGAAAATGATGAAGATATAACAATGGATAATCAGCAGCCAAGCTCCTGTGAGGAAACTCTGGAAAAGGTTCAACGACTAGAATGTACTGTCTAAGGCAATAGCTATGACAATGAGATTCGTAGGGTGACAAGAGTCATTCGAAGTGCCCAGCTCCATGGAAAAAACATGGATGAAGATATAGTCTATTCTGTGACCGAAAGGCACAGCGGCAAAGCAAGCCAACCAACAACCACAAGGAGTTCTTCAACTTCTTCGTTAATTTTAGATTATTTGAAAGGGACTCTAGTTTTTGAACTGTGCCCCGATTTACGGACAGTTTAAAAAGCGCCTACGCGGCTAGTAAATGGCCCCGGTATTGCTCCGGGGTCATTTTATTTAAGCCCCATTGATAACGATGCTGGTTATATTCCTCAATCACTCGATCCACTTCTTTTCTAACATCTCCTAAATTATCTAATGATTTATACTCTGCTAAATCCTTAAAGTGCCCAAAGAAACTTTCCATTGGTGCGTTATCCCAACAGTTTCCCTTTCGGGACATCGATTGTATTAAGCCAAGTTCTTTTACTTTGCTTTGGAATTGGGGATGGGTATAGTGGAAACCTTGGTCAGAGTGCAGTATGGCTTCTGGATGAAAATGATCGCCAACAGCTTGTTTTAACTTTTTAAGCGTCTTATATACAATATCCATTTCTAACGAAGTGGATAGATGATAAGCGACAATTTCTTTGGTAGCTCCATCTTTTACGCAGGATAAGTATGCTTTTTGTCCCTTTCCGAAATAGAGATAAGTAATGTCAGTAAGCAGGACTTTTCCTGGTTCTTCTTGATTAAATTCTCGGTTAAGGAGGTTGGGACAAGATCGATGCTCATGGGTTGCCTTAGCCATTTTACGATAAGGATTGGCTTTCCTTACTTTTGTTACAAGATTATATTTTGCCATCAGACGCCTAATCTTTTTGTGGTTCATTACCGATGAATAATCATTCTCCATTATCATTTTGATCTTGAGGACACCTACTTTTTCTTTTTTACTTATGAATATTTCTCGAATTAACTCTATATCCAATTGATCCTTCTCGTCACGTTGTGCCCGTAATTGTGCTGCCTTCAGCCAATCATAGTAGCCACTTCGACTTACGCCTGCCAGTTCACACAGGTAGGAAACAGATTTTTTCAACTGATATGTTCTGATGGTTTTCTCAATTAAAGAAAACTTCTCAGCTGCCGTTAGAATCGTTTCTTCATCAACGCCTGCCTTTCTAGTTCTTCCAGCTTTTTTAAGAAGTCATTCTCTGCCTCAAGGAATTTAATCCTTGCCTCAGCCTTCCTTAGTTTCTCCTCAATGGAAAGTTGTTTAGAAGAAGGACGTCCAGTGCTCCCTTTACCTCGACGTTCCGTAAGGAAACCTTCCTCCCCGAACCTTTCGAATGTTTCTCTCCAACGCTTAAGACAACGTTTTGGCTGTTCCTTGCCAATCATTTCGAGATCAAAGCCTTGTTCAATAAAGATTTGCGATGGTGTTTTCCCACTTTTGTACTCCGCCACTGCTTTTATCTTAAATTCAGAACTATAGGAGATTGACCTCTCAGAAGCCCTCAAAACATTAGGATTCTTTTCAAGCTCTTTCATTTGGAATTCATTATAGATATTCTTACTCATAAAAAATCCTCCGCCTTATTCATTAAAACTATTGAAACACAAAAAACCCCAGAAAGGGGCACTTTTTTATCAGTGTCCACTATCTGGGGTATAGTTCATTTGCTAGGGTCTCTTTTATTATTTTCAGATTGGAGAACTTGATTGGAATTAGAAGTGAAAATTTTTTACGAAGATAAGGGATATCAATTAGAAGTGTATCCTTTCAATGGGAACTCAATTAGTGCGTCCCATTTTGAGTTAAAAGATATTCTTGAAGACATTATTAAAGTTGTTGAAAGGTTATTAAACAAGATTAATATTTCAGAGGCTACGTTCATTTTTATAGTAACTGTAACGGTGAAAAAGAAGAATTTTAAGTATTGAAGACATTATAACTTTGCAGAACAAGATTTTAACGAGTAATTGTAATAACAGTAAAATCAAGCTATATCATAATATTGAATATTCATGTAAATGATATTCATCAAAATATGATTTCTCTCTTCGGAGGAAAGTCCTTTTTCTATTTTGGAGGAGGAATCGTAATCATGAAAAATCAATCTTCATCAATCTGCAAAACGTGTGAACATTGTTAGCCTAAAGCTAGTTAAATAATCGAGCATGTTAATAAAGATCCCACCAGCATATCACAATATTCTCTCGGTCTAATTTCCCTCTCAACATCTTCGCTCCTCTACCGATATAAAAACTAAGAAATATATTTTAATATTAGGTAGGGGATTTTCATGATCGATCGGTTACCATCTCAGCACACGTCTCTTACACCTAGACTTTCTAATAATGAAGTAAATAATGAGTTTACAAAAAAAGAATCTAATATACTCGAACAGCTAACACGCAAACATGTTGAACCACTGAAGGAAGATAAGATAACAGAGGTTGTCGACAGCATGAACGAATTCTTACAAGCTTCTCACACCTCATTAAAGTTTGTTCTCCATGATGAACTAAATGAATATTACGTGACATTAGTCGATGATGTTACCCAGGAAGTAGTAAAGGAAATTCCATCAAAGAAAATGCTGGATATGTATGCAGCAATGACAGATTTTGTTGGACTAATGGTAGATAAGAAGATTTAAAGGAGGAGTTCTTATTGGTTAGAATCGGAGGACTGGCAAGCGGGATGGATATTGATCAGCTTGTATCAGATCTAATGAAGGCAGAACGGATGCCTCTAGATAAATTAAAGCAGAAGAAACAAGTCTTGGAATGGCAGCGGGATGATTACCGTGCAATGAATTCATTGCTATTGGATTTTCGAAGTGAATTGACGCAAATGAAGCTGACTACACGTTATCGCTCTCGTTTGACAACTTCATCAAATGAAGCAATGGTAACTGCTACAGCAAGCGGTGCAGCCAGCCAGTCTTCTTACTCGATTTCAAAAGTAACACAGCTGGCTAGTGCGGAGACCCGTGTAAACGGCGGCAGTATTTCTGCGGATGGAAAGTCCATAGACCCAAGCAAAAGCCTTTATGCACAGGAAAGCAGCTTTATGTATAAAGGCAATCATACAGATTCAAATGGAAACCCTGTCGCTAGTGCTTGGAAAAATGGTGCTGTTTTAAGTAAAAATATTGATGTGACCGATCCAGCTGCCATTAGTTTCGGGGATATGTCCAAGGTGGATCTAAGTGAACTTAGCTCCTGGAGTGTAAAGGTTAATGGGGTAGGATTTAATGCGCTGAGTGAGGCAGAATTGACTGCGGCGAACCGTCCCTTAAAAGAGAATGATGTGCTGGTAAAAGAAGATGGAACCCTGCAATTCGGTAAGGAACCTGCAAAGGGAAGTGTGATTAAGATTGATTATGTGGCTACTGAACGGACGGGTTCACACGCTATTTCAAGCAGCACTTCTTCCATTCAATTGGCACAAGGTGCCTTGAACGAAGTGAAAAGCATTAAGATAAAAGAAACATCGTCCGGAACGACCACTGAGAAAACTTTTTCAATGGGCAATATCGTGAATGGGGAAAGAGAAATACTCGATGATGCCAATAAAGTAGTAGGCACCCTTAACTACGAAACAGGTAAAATCACGTTTAATGCTGATATGCAAAAGCCGGCAGAGGGGTCAGATACAACGATGACTCTGGAGATTGCGTATGATCACAAATACACTGCGTTTTCTGTCGATACGTCAACCTCTAAAGGGGAACGTCATGATTCCTTCCTTATTTCAGGCAGTGAGTCTCTAAATAATGTCATCAGTAAAGTAAATGCTTCAAGCGCTGGTGTGAATATGTTCTTTGACAGTGCTACTGGCCAAATGACGATGACCCGCACAGAGACGGGTGATTTTAATAAAGGCGGGGCTGAAATCACGACAAGCGGCAGCTTTCTGAATGATGTTCTGCGCTTTAAAGGGGCTGCGGTCAAAGAAGAAGGAAGAAATGCTGAATTCGTGATTAATGGATTGGCTACCAATCGGAGCTCAAATACATTTGAAGTGAACGGCGTTACCTTCACTCTTAAGCAGACGTTTGAAGATCAGCCGGTCAGCATCAATGTCAGCAATGATTCCACAAAGGTTTTTGATAATATCAAGGCATTTGTGGATAAATACAATGAAATGATCGATAAAATCCAGAAAAAAACCGGTGAAGAGCGCTATAGAAGCTATACCCCTTTAACCGATGAACAGCGTGAGCAGCTTTCGGACAAGCAGCAGGAGCAATGGGAAGAGCGAGCGAAAAGCGGTCTCCTGCGCAAGGATTCTACGCTTCAGTCTGTTTTATCGGGGATGCGGATGAACTTTTACCAGCCCGTAACGAATGATCTGGTCTCTCCGCTGTATAATCAGCTGGCCAGTATCGGCATTAAAACGACCAGCAATTATTTAGAAGGCGGTAAGCTGGAAATTGATGAAGCCGCCCTGAAAAAGGCAATCGAAGATGACCCTGTGTCTGTTGAGAATCTTTTTAGAGGAGAAGGACAGACAGACGGGCAAAGAGGGATCGCCCACAGGCTTTATGATACCGTGAACGCTGCTATGGATAAATTGAAGACAAAAGCCGGGAACAGCTTTTCAACCAATCAGCAGTTTACCATCGGCAGGGAACTGAATGATGTAGGCAAGCGAATTGATAGCTTTGAAGATAAATTAAAGCAGGTGGAAGACCGCTACTGGCGGCAGTTCACCGCCATGGAAAAAGCGATTCAGCGTTCCAATGAGCAGTCCATGTTCCTCATGAACCAATTTGGCGGCATGTAATAAAAAGGAGGGTTACAAATGGCAGTAAGCAATCCATACCAATCTTATCAGCAAAACTCAGTGAATACAGCATCTCCGGGAGAGCTGACACTCATGCTATATAACGGCTGCCTGAAGTTCATCCATCAGGCGAAAAAAGCCATCATGGACAATAACATCGAGGCGAAAAACACCAATATCCAGAAGGCGCAAAATATTATTCAAGAGCTGATGGTGACGTTGAATATGGATGTAGAGGTATCTCAAAACATGATGTCTTTATATGATTATATGAACCGGAGACTGATAGAAGCGAATATCAAGAATGATACAGGTATTCTTGATGAAGTCGGGGGCCTTGTAACCGAATTCCGCGACACATGGAAGGAAGTCATTCAGGTCAATCGCCAGAAGCAATTCTCCCAAGGCGGCACAGTGTAGTGAGTTCGGTTCAAAAGTTTTATGATTTAACCCTTGAGCTAATTAAAACTCTGGAACATACTAAGCTTGATCGTGATGCGAAAATGAATGCCGTCGAAATGCTGCTTGAAAAACGCCAGCATGCAATGGCTGGCATGGCTCCTCCATATTCAGACGCTGAAAAGGATCTGGGAGCCAGGCTGATCAGCCTCAATGCAAAAGTCACCCAGCTAATGACAAGGGAAAAGCTGTTTATTCAAAAAGACATCAAAGACTTAAGCGTTAAAAAGGAATCAACCGGAAAATATGCTAATCCCTATCAATCCATGGCAACAGACGGTATGTTTTACGATAAAAGAAAATAGGTGACTAATGTTGATGACCCTGACCGAAAAGCAGTACCTTTTTATGAAGGATTACAGCGATCTTTTATATACCATTGATGAAGCGTTTGATTATATAGTAAAAAGCTTTAGTGATTTCAGTAAAACAGAGGGAGATCGCCTTCTTAGTGATGTTTTTCAGGCATTCCCTCAAGTCGCTTCAGCTCATGAACAGCTTAGCCATCTTGTTCAAGGCAATCACACGATGCTAAAGGCTATTGCTGATATTAGTGCAGTAGCCGATCAGGCTGAACTGCTTATTCAGAACTTTGACGATCTTCCTGTTAGACAGGAGATCATTTCGAAAAAGCGCTATCCTGCATTTGCAGAGTGGCATAAAAATATTCAGCAGGAATTAAATCCATATATACAGTCCTAAATAGGATCAGGCTTAAATAGCCAGGAGGTGTTCCCTTGGATATCCCATTAATGTCCATGGTCTTATCCCAAGGGCAGGTCCAGCAGCAGGCATCCATCTCAGTCATGAAGAAAGCCATGGATCAAGCGGAGGGAAATGCAGAATTTATTAATAAGATGATGAGCGGGTCTCACATACAGGCCCTCCAGCACGCAGCCCAGCCCCACTTGGGCGGCAATATTGATATAAAAGGATGAGCAGCCAAATGAGCTGCTCGTTTTTTTATTTACGTCACCAATTCGACAAATATTCTCAATCTTTTTACCAGTTTCAGCAGGAGTTTTTAGGGGTAAAATAGAAATATAAATACATAGTCTTAATATACTTTTAAGACTAGGCATTTCCTTTTCAGACATTACTGGTGATTTTCACAGTAAACGCTAATGAAAAGGCTGTCATTGTATAATGAGAAGGAGGAGTTCACGTATGAATTACAACATTCGTGGTGAAAACATTGAGGTAACTCCAGCAATTAGAGAGTACGTAGAGAAGAAAATTGCTAAGTTAGAAAGGTATTTTACTGAAACTCCTGATGCAAATGTACATGTAAATTTAAAAACGTATAATAATAACCGTTCTAAAGTGGAAGTAACGATTCCGATGCCGAATCTGGTCCTTCGTGCAGAGGAAGATCATGATGATATGTATGCAGCGATTGATCTGATTACAGATAAATTGGAGCGCCAAATCCGCAAACATAAAACTAAAGTGAACCGCAAATTCCGCGAAAAAGGCAATCTGACTGCTGTTTTTGCAGCGTTGGAAAATGAGATAGAGGCGCCAGAAGCGGAAGAGGAGGATAACGACCTTGAAGTTGTCCGCCAAAAGAGCTTCGATCTGAAGCCGATGGACAGTGAAGAGGCGATCCTGCAGATGAACATGCTGGGCCACAGCTTCTACGTGTTCACGAATGCAGAGTCTAACTTAACAAATGTAGTGTACAAGCGTAAAGATGGCCGCTATGGTCTGATTGAAGCGCAATAATAAAACAGGAAACCCCGCTGCTGAGGCGGGGTTTTCGTTTGTTTGGGTTCGCTATTGGGCTATTTGCAGGAATTGGTCTGCTATTTGCAAATTCGCGTTCTATTTGCAGAAATGCCGAAGTTATTTGCAAGAATTATACTTCTATTTGCAGGTTTTCCCGACCTAATTGCATCGTTCATAATTTCAGTAAAACGACACTTCCAAAAATCCGCCTAAACCGTAAACTTCTCCAATTCCCTTTCCATCACACCAGTCATTTCCTTCAGCTGCTCCGCTTTCACCATAACCTGCTCAAACGCGCGAAGCTGTTCCTCCGTAGAAGCTGAGATTTCCTCAGTCCCAGCAGCCGTTTCCTCGGTTACCGCTGAAATGTTTTCCACAGCGCTAATGACCTGCTGACTCATATCACTGGAGGTTTTCATATCTTCAACCAATCTTTCCAGATGACTGTGAATGCCGGACACATGCCCGGAAATGGTTTCAAAAACCTGTTCTGTCTCGCTCATCGATTGGGATTGTTCTTTTGAAAGTGCATGTCCCTGTTCAGTAGCTGTGTATATATTGCTGATCCCATTTTGGATATTGCTGACCATTGACGCAATCAATTCTGTTGCTTTGGATGAAGAATCAGCAAGCTTCCGTACTTCTTCTGCCACAACCGCAAATCCTTTACCGGCTTCACCGGCACGGGCAGCTTCGATGGCCGCGTTTAATGCCAGCAGATTGGTTTGATCCGCAATATCTTTAACCGTGTTGGCTGCCCCTTCAATTTCTTTGGTGAACTGGGCAAATTCACTGACTGAACTTCTAATATGGTTCGAAGAACTGGAGATCTCTTCAGCAAGTTTCATTTGTTTTTCTAAAGACACTCTGCCTTGATCAACAGATTCCAATGCTTGTGTGCTTTGTGTGGCACTTTGCTCGCTGGAATGATGGACCGCTGAAAATTGCTCCCCCATTACGCTCATTAACTCAGCAGTCGCCTGGACGTCTTCAGAGATGGCCTGACTTCCTCTCGCCAGCTCATCTGTTGAAACGGCCACCTGGCTGCTGCTTTCGTTTAAGCTGGTCATATAAGAAGCCACATCTTCGGCAAATCCTTTTACATTTTGGCTGACTTCTTCAATGGATTGCACGGTTCCTTTTAGATTCACAACCATTTTTGAGAAAGCTTCCGTTAGTTTATCCACTTCATATCGGCTGTTCTCTTTAAAAGTAAGCTGCGATAGGTCTGCTGTTAAGTCTCCCTCAGAAATTTTCTCTGCTTTTTCCACGATCGCATTAATTGGTTTTGTAATCTTTCTCGCAGCCATCCATGAGAAAATAGCTGATAACAAGATCAGCAGCACGCTTCCTATTAGGGAGGAATTCGTGATAAAGGCGATTTTCTGGCTGGTTTCCTGAAGAATGCCTTCATACCATTCATTTGTGCGCTTCTTTAAAAGGTGCATATCATTTAAAATACCGGATATTCTTATACTCTGGCGCTTGATTTCCGCTTTGTTTCCTTTTTCAAAGGCTTCGGTGGATACATCCGACAGCTCTGCATATTTTCCTTCAATGCTGCCGATAATTTTTTTATGCCCGGGAACTGAGGCAACCGAAGAGAGGGCAGCCAGGCTTTCCTGGACTTCTGTCATCATGGTTAGTGCCTCGTCTTTGTTGGCATCACTGGAATTATAGGTATAATTGGCAAGCGACTGGCTTGTCACAACAAGGCTTTGCTCCAGGTCCTTCACTTTCAGTAAAAGGTCCACATCATCTTTAGCGGAGCTTTGAATGTGTAACGTTTGGTATATGATAAAGCCTATCATGCTGACTGATAGCACAAGTGGGATCAGCGTGACAAAAATAAGGCGGTTTCGTAATGTCATCTTGGATGCTCCTTTATTCAGCTGTTACTGTGATTTTTCCATTGATTATGTCTTCAGTTGCTTTTTTCAATGCCGCTTTCTGCTCCTCTGTTAAGGAAATGACACGGATTTCAGATAGACCGACACCGTTTTCTGCCAGTCCCCATACATAGGATGAAGCTTCGATTTTTCCGTTTTCCGTCAATTCTTTCGTCAAGTTAAAAACAGCAATATCGATGTTTTTGACCATTGATGCGGCAACGGCTTTTTCCGCAACAAAATACTGGTCGGAATCGACCCCGCCGGCAAGCACGCCTTTTTCTTCGGCTTTTTTCAGTGCGCCAAAACCGGTGAATCCGGCAGCAGGGTAGATAAAATCAGCACCTGCTTCAATTTGCTTCTCGGCGACTTTTTCACCGAGAGCCGCATCCCCAAAGGTTCCGGTATATTCTGTTAAAATTTCTATTTTCGGATTGAAGTGCTTGGCGCCTTGAATGAATCCATTTTCAAAATGATGGATGACAGGTACATCAACACCGCCGATAAATCCCAGCTTGTCTGTTTTGCTTGTCATGGCAGCGAGCATCCCGACAAGGAAGCTGCCTTCATGCTCCTTAAACGTAAGTGAGACCACATTATCAAGCTCGGAAACGGCATCAATCAGCAAAAACTGCTGCTGGGGATATTTCTTTGCCGTCTTTTCGAGTGCTTCCTGTGCGGAAAAGCCCAGCCCGATGACAAGGTCATTATTTTCTTTGACAAGCTCTTCAAGAGGCTTTTCAAAATTTCCGTCGGGGGCTTCTTTATAATCAAAAAGAATGCCCAGCTCATCACGCGCTTTCTCAAGTCCCCGGAAGGCAGAGTCGTTGAAAGACTCATCCCCCAGGCCTGTATCAGATAGGAGAATGCCAATTTTATATTCTTTATTTTGGTTTGTGCTTTGTTCAGAGGCAGAGCAGGCTGCCAGAAGTAGACTGAATAGAAGCAGAATAGGTAGTAGTTTTTTCAAGGTAGACCTCCATGTTGTTGTATTTCGCCTTACCTATTATCGGCAGAAAGGCGGAGGTCTTAAGTCTGAAGTCAGACCCTGACTCGAAAAAATGGCAAAATAAAAAAGCCTGCATTCACAGGCTTCAACATCATTCCTCCAGGACCTTATATTTTCGCTTCAATGATTCCGGTGCCATTTTCACCATTTGCTGAAGAACAAACGATGTAATCACAATATCGTCCGTAAAGCCGAAGATCGACAGGAAGTCGGGTACAAGATCGAGCGGCAGAAGGATATAAAGAAGTCCGGCCGCAACAGGGAAAAGCTTTTTACCGGCCGTTACTTCCGGTGATAGAAAGTAATCCTTTAAGAAGGGCAGGAACTTCCAAAATTTTAATACAAATTTGATGCGTTTGAGAAACTTCATTTAGTTCACCTTTTTCTAGTTCATTCGCTGAATGGGAACTGACACCTGAATGCGCGGCGGGTTTTTCACCTCAAGTGTGGCAGCTGATAGATAGCTTGTTTCAAGTATGCTTCAAAACGTAAATAAAATTAGCCACTTTTGCAAAGTGTTCAATTAGGTATGAATCTCCTCTTTTTATAAATTTCTATTGGTTAAGAGGGGATATGTTACACTCGTTTCTTCCTCCTTAGGATTGGTTATCGAATAATTGTGATTTTATCCAAGTCGGCGCTTTTGACGCCTTCGTTAAAAATCAGTCTTGTTTTAAATTGAAAAATCCGGTCTGGTGCAGAACAGGGAATGTCTTCAGGAAGCTGGAAGTTAAAGTCCATTTTGTTGGTTTCTTCTGATTCAATGACCTTGGTGGATAGAATGGTCGATGTCCCGATCACTTCCTCCTTCTCTTCTTCAGGCGACGCCATGACCAGGTCACACTCAATCCGCTTAATCTGCTGATCAATGGTTCCTCCTTCAATCAGGAAGATTCCGCTCACATTTTCCCCTGGCGTATATTGAAGCTTTGGCAGCTGCAGATCAATTTTTGCAGAGCCTATTCCAAGCATTGACATGTATTTTCGTAAAATCAACAAAGATCTCTCCTCTAATTTTTTAGGGGGAGCTGCTCGCTCACACCACAGTTTTGCTGTTTCCTTCTTTACGTGCTACTCATGATAAAGTTTCAAGAAATTTTCCTTCTACCTATTCCTCCATTTTATAAAGTAAAACGTGTGGCGGTGCGGGCCTGTATATAAAAAGGGCCTTTACCGCGGTGGTAAAGGCCCATAAATAAAGACCTCTACCGAATTTGGTAAAGGTCTTGCTAACAATTGTTTAGATTGCCAACAAAGCCGAGAGCATTTGCTCCGTAATGACGACTCTGCTGTAAAAGCTACTCCCCTTTAGGAGAAACTATTCAATTTATAGCTAAATCATATTGTATACCCCGGACTTTGTCAATATTTCATCATTAATTTAGTTTTCCGAAATAAATACTAACATAATATTTATATAATTTGATATAATCAGAATTAATTATTTTAACACTTTAATACAGAGGTGAACTCCATGAACTTTGATTTCCACAGCCACCCATACACATCACAGCGAACGACCGTCATGGCGAATAACGGCATGGTGGCTACTTCCCAGCCGCTTGCTGCACAGGCTGGATTAGATATGATGAAAAAAGGCGGAAATGCCATAGATGCAGCAATTGCAACAGCGGCTGCTCTTACCGTGGTTGAACCGACATCAAACGGAATCGGCGGCGATGCATTTGCACTAGTCTGGATAAAAGGGAAACTGCATGGATTAAATGCAAGCGGCCCTGCTCCAAAGTCCATTTCCATAGAAGCATTAAAGGAAAGAGGCATCGAAAAAATGCCGACGCACGGCTGGATGCCGGTTACGGTGCCTGGTGCTCCATCCGCGTGGGCTGAGCTTTCCAGGCGTTTCGGCAGGCTTCCGTTAAAAGATGTCCTCCAGCCCGCAATTGATTATGCTGAAAAAGGCTATCCGTTAACACCGATACTCGGCAAGTACTGGCAGTATGCTTATAATAGGTTTAAACAGATTCTGACGGATGACCAATTCCAGCATTGGTTTGAAACCTTTGCTCCAGATGGAAGGGCTCCTGAAATTGGAGAGATCTGGCGCTCTGAAGGGCATGCAGCCACTTTAAGAGCCATTGGTGAAACAGATGGCGAAAGCTTTTACCGCGGGGGAATTGCTGAAAAAATCGATGCTTTTTCAAAAAAATACAATGCATTCCTATCCAAGGAAGACCTCGAAGATTACAAGGCGGAATGGGTTGATCCCATCAAAGTTCATTACCGCGGATATGATGTCTGGGAAATCCCTCCGAACGGCCAGGGTCTCGTCGCTCTCTTGGGTTTAAATATAGCAAAAGGGTTTGAATTCCGCGATAAAGACACGGTGGATACATATCACAAACAAATTGAAGCGATGAAGTTAGCTTTTACAGACGGCAAGGCATTTATTACAGATCCTGCGGAAATGAAAGTGACAGTTGAAGAACTGCTCTCAGAAGAATACGGTGAATCGCGCCGCAGTGAGATTGCCGGCGAAGCTCTGACACCTGAGCCTTACCAGCCGCAAAGTGGAGGTACTGTTTATCTGGCGACAGCAGACAGCGAAGGCAATATGGTTTCCTTCATCCAAAGCAATTATATGGGCTTTGGATCCGGTCTTGTCGTTCCTGGAACGGGAATTGCCCTTCAGAATCGCGGACACGATTTCTCTCTTGATCCGGAGCACCATAATGCACTGAAGCCCGGCAAGAAAACGTACCACACGATAATCCCTGGATTCCTGACAAAAGACTGCGAAGCGGTTGGGCCGTTCGGTGTGATGGGAGGCTATATGCAGCCGCAGGGGCATATGCAGGTGGTCATGAATACAGTGGATTTCCACTTGAATCCGCAGGCAGCCCTTGATGCGCCAAGATGGCAGTGGATTGAAGGGAAAAAGGTTCAGGTTGAACCGCACTTCCCTAATCATATTGCCCAGGCTTTGGTGCGCAAAGGCCATCAAATCGAGGTAACCGTTGATACAGGCGGATTCGGACGCGGCCAGATTATCTGGCGTGATCCAAAAACAGGCGTGCTCATGGGCGGAACGGAAGCCCGAACAGACGGATCGATTGCCGCCTGGTAATAAAAATTGAGGAAAGCAGCACGCATATTAGAGTAAAATAACCATATAAAAGATACTGGGGAGCGGAAAAAAATGGCCGCTCCTTCATCTGCTTTTTCGGATGCAAGATGAAAAGGGGCATGGCTTGTCTCTGCAATTGGTGAAGAGGATGTGAACACATGAAACAAAAGGAGATTTTCATTGCGTTTTTTCGGTCCGGCATTTTGGGTTTTGGCGGCGGGCCTTCTGCCATTCCGCTGGTCCATAAAGAGGTTGTGGATACCTTTAAATTTATGGATTCAGACGAGTTTGGAGATATATTAGCCCTCGCCAATGCGCTGCCTGGACCTATTAATACAAAAATGGCGGGATATATCGGCTATCGGGTAGGCGGGTTTCTGGGAATGCTGAACGCACTGATAGCTACAATGGTTCCAACCATCATCCTTATGATTGTTCTTTTAACGGCATTAAATAACTTAAAGGATCAGCCATGGGTTGCCGGCATGACGAAGGCGGTCGTTCCCGTTGTTGCTGTTATGCTTGCTACTTTAACTTGGGATTTTATTAAAAAGTCTACAAAGTCATCACTCGGCTGGGCTTGGACATTTCTTTTTGTAGCGGCCAGCCTGGTTCTTATCGAATTTGTGAATATTCATCCTGGAATTATTATATTTATTGCACTCGTGACTGCCCTTCTGAAAAAGGATGCTGCAGAAAAAAATGAAGCTAAAAAGGAGAGGAATCCCGCATGATATATGTGCAGATTTTCCTGGCATTTTTCATCCCCGGGATCCTTGGATACGGCGGAGGACCTTCATCCATTCCCTTGATTGAACATGAAGTGGTAGATAATTATGAATGGATGACAACGAATGAATTCAGTGAAATGCTGGCAATGGGCAATGCCCTGCCAGGTCCGATTGCAACAAAAATGGCAGGCTATATTGGCTATGAGCAGGGAGGGGTTCTTGGATCTATAATTGGTGTATTTGCAACAGTAGCACCTTCCATGATCTTAATGCTCGCTCTGCTTGGGCTGCTGATGAGGTATAAAGAATCCCCCCGTGTTAAACGGATGACCAATTATATTCGGCCGATTATCGCTGTTCTGCTGGGCGTTATGACATATGATTTCCTATTTTCATCCTATGATGGAATTGGGATATGGCAGACGCTTTTCATTGGGCTGCTTAGTTTTTTCCTTTTGGAAAAACTAAAAGTGCATCCCGCTTTTGTCATTGCAGGAGCGCTTGTTTATGGGGGGATTTTCTTAGCATAATCGGCAAAAAAATAAAATGAACGAAAACGGTGAGTTTGGTGGACTCACCGTTTTTTGTTTTTATTTTGGCATGATGGAAAGCTGTTAGGACGTGAACTGACCGATAAGACTGATGTATTGACCGAAATCAGATTAATCCATGCAAAAAAGCACGCAATCCCGGCTTCCTTAACCTGCCAAATGTTTAAATCCGCTTGATTAATGCCTAAACTGCTGATAAATGTTAGGATAGTAGAGTTAAACGAATTTTGTAGGAGAGATTTAGAAGATGTCAACAGTAAAAGTAAGCAGAAACGAACCGTGTCCATGCGGGAGCGGAAAAAAATATAAAAAGTGCTGCGGCAGCAAAGATGCTGTATCAATTAAGGATGTTTTGAATCACGAAGTTCTTGAGCTTCAAAAGGAAGTAAGGGCCTATGCGCTTACTCATTTTGCAGATGACATGAAAGAAGATTTCATGGATCTTCTGGATATCCTTGAAGACATTGAACCAGAGGAAAAAGAGTTTTATGAATTTGTACACTCTTTCTGGTACATTCTATTTGGAACGCTGGAAGATATGGACTCCATTATGGATGAGTTCATTCATGCAAAATTACCGGCCGTTGCTCGCCCGCGCTTAAAAAACATTCTAAAATCGTGGGGAGACAGCAAAGCGGCAGCTGGGATACTGACCGAGGTGACTGAAGATAAAGCAGCCATTAAAGATTGCCTGACCGGGAAGGTTTACAATATCTCCCTATTTGGTGATATGGACGTTCATGAAGGAAACTTTGCCTTTGCCATGCTTCTTCCTTATGGAGAAGAATATGTAGCGTTTCCGGCGATTTTCGACCTGCCAGGAGAAAATGCTGCAAAGTTTGCAGACTATATTCAGTATTCCTTCGAAGATGCAAAATACGATGATCCTGAAGAATACCTGGCTGAATACTTCATTGACCTCATGAATGACATACCAAAATCATTGGCAGTTCCATCTATGGACAATTTCGACTGGCCATCCAAGGGTGCAGAGCAGGTTGCCAACATGTTCCGGGACGACATGACAGAAGCCGGCGAAGAACCATGGCTGATCGGTATGGGGATTTCACTCTGGATGGAGTATCTGACGAAAACGGGCAAACAGGTCAAAAAGCCTGACAACTATGTTGCGGGTCTTCGATACCTTGTGAGCACGATAGCGCCAACTAAGGAAAATCTCACTCAGAAGGAATTCGGAGAGAAATACGGAATCAATGCGAACCGTGTCTCTGCTTATTATGGTGAAATTTATGATGCAGTTGAGAAAACCATTATTGAACTGATTGAATCGTCGAATTCATAAAAAGGAGAGCATTTTTGCTCTCTCAGGCTGTCGACAAACTCGATGAAAATCGTGCTTGTCTGCAGTCTTTTTTATTTTAAAATAGAAGTAATACAATGCTTGAGGTGATTTAAATGCTTTCAAAACATAATCCAATTCAACGGGATCAAATTAAAATGGTTGCTTTAGACGAACTTGTACCGGCGGACCATTTGGTCCGCAAAATTGAAGCGGCGATTAATTTCTCATTCATCTATGACTTGGTAAAAGATAAGTATTCAGAAAAAGGCCGCCCAAGTATTGACCCTGTAATATTAATTAAACTCACATTTATTCAATATACCTTCGGTATTCGCTCCATGCGTCAAACAATTGAAGAATTGAAAACGAATATGGCTTATCGATGGTTTTTAGGATATGGCTTTCACGATAAAGTTCCTCACTTCTCAACTTTCGGTAAAAATTATGAGCGCCGATTTAAAGACAGCGATCTCTTTGAACAAATATTTTACCGAATCTTAAAAACCGCAGCTGAAAAGAATTTAATTAGTGCTGAACACGTTTTTGTAGATTCTACTCATGTAAAAGCGAGTGCAAATAAACGCAAATTTGAAAAGAAAGTTGTTCGAAAAGAAACCCGTGCTTATCAAGAACGCCTTCAAGAGGAGATTAACCAAGACCGCGAGGATCATGGAAAAAAGCCGATTCCACCAGATAAGTTTGATAAAGAAGAATACAAAGAAATCAAGGAAAGTACAACAGATCCAGAGAGTGGCTACTATGTAAAAGATGAGCGTACAAAACAGTTCGCTTATTCTTTCCATGCGGCCGCAGACCGCAACGGCTTCGTGTTAGGCGCAATTGTAACCCCTGGTAACACGCATGATAGTCATATTTTAGAGCCATTGGTAGAACAAGTCATTGAGAAAGTTAGTAAACCAAAAGCTGTTGCGGCAGACGCAGCCTATAAAACACCTGCTATCACGAGCTACTTATTGAAAAACGACATCACACCTGCTTTACCTTACACACGACCTCGCACAAAAGAGGGTTTCTTCAGAAAACATGAGTATGCTTATGATGAGCATTTTGACTGTTACATTTGCCCAACTGGTGAGATATTAAAATATACTACAACTACAAAGGAAGGGTATCGTCAATATAAATCAGATCCTCGAATTTGTGCTGGATGCCCTTTCTTGTCTCAATGCACACAGAGTCAAGCACATCAAAAAATGATTCAACGTCATGTGTGGGAGGAACATGTGGAAGAAGCAGATCATCTTCGCCACCATCAAGACGTCAAACCGATCTATGAAAAACGCAAAGAAACAATTGAACGAGTATTCGCAGATGCAAAAGAAAAGCATGGCATGCGTTGGACAACCCTCAGGGGACTTAAAAAAATGTCGA
Source organism: Cytobacillus oceanisediminis 2691 (assembly GCF_000294775.2). GTDB lineage: Bacteria > Bacillota > Bacilli > Bacillales > Cytobacillaceae > Cytobacillus > Cytobacillus pseudoceanisediminis. Next base: position 4,915,443 of record NZ_CP015506.1, on the reverse strand, counting down.
TGCAGGCGATGCTTACTTTCGCTGCCATGAATTTGAAGAAAATGGCCAACTGGACTTGGCAAGGTCCAGAAATGGCCTAAATGATAACCTCGGAGAGGTCTGCAATTCTCTGTAATTACTTGAAGTCCTACAAAAAATCAAAAAAAGAGTTCGGAATGAGACTATTCCGAACTCTTTTTGTCTACAAACTGGGAGAGCATTTTTGCTCTCTTTTTTTTGCGTAATGTGGATCAGGCGCGGACTGACCGATAAAGCGGATATATAGGCAGTATTCAAAAAAGAGAAGAGTGTATTTACCGAAACCCAACTATCAGCAAATTAAAGATCTGGAATAGCGCGCATGCGGCATAAGTTGTCACCCCCCTCCCAAAGTGGTAATATTAATAAAAAATAATGTGAATTTTCATGGGAGGATTCCGCCGGGAAAGAGCGAATCTTTAACTACCTATGCTTAAATAGACTTTGAAATTAGATATGCATAGTTCCGGGCCTTGAGTCATCAACAAGGCACTTGTGCTGTCATATCCAACATAAAGGAGCGTTTTTATGCTTGGGATTTTAAATAAAGTGTTTGATCAAAATAAACGCGAATTAAAACGCCTCACCAAAATGGCAGAACAAATTGATGCACTTGCATCTGATATGGAAAAATTATCGGACGAGCAGCTGCGCGAGAAAACGGAAGAATTCAAAGCCCGCTACCAAAAGGGCGAGACAGTCGATGATATGCTGACTGAAGCTTTTGCAGTTGTCCGCGAAGCAGCAAAGCGCGTTCTTGGCCTATATCCTTATCCGGTTCAGTTAATGGGGGGGATTTCCCTTCATGACGGAAATATTTCTGAGATGAAAACAGGTGAAGGTAAAACGCTGACTGCAACTATGCCGGTTTACCTCAATGCCTTAACCGGCAAAGGCGTTCACGTTGTAACGGTCAACGAATACCTTGCGAGCCGTGATGCCACTGAAATGGGCCAGCTTTACGAATTTCTTGGACTGACTGTCGGCTTGAACTTAAATGGGCTATCCAAAGAAGAAAAGCAGGCAGCATATGCTGCGGATATCACATACAGCACAAACAACGAGCTTGGATTCGATTACCTTCGCGATAACATGGTTCTCTACAAAGAGCAGAAGGTTCAGCGTCCGCTGCACTATGCCGTAATCGATGAAGTGGACTCCATCCTCATTGATGAAGCTCGTACACCGCTGATCATTTCAGGCTCAGCTCAAAAGTCCACTCAGCTTTATATCCAGGCTAATGCCTTTGTCAGCCGCCTGAAAAAAGATGAAGACTTCACATATGATGAAAAAACAAAAGGGGTGCAGCTGACAGAAGAGGGGATGACCAAAGCAGAGAAGGCTTTTGGAATCGATAACCTTTTCGACATCTCTCATGTTGCACTTAACCACCATATTACACAGGCATTAAAAGCACATTCCAGCATGCATCTGGATGTCGATTACGTTGTTCAGGAAGGCGAAATCGTTATTGTTGACCAATTTACCGGCCGTCTGATGAAGGGCCGCCGCTACAGTGATGGACTTCACCAGGCTATCGAAGCTAAGGAAGGCCTGGAAATCCAGAACGAAAGCATGACACTTGCAACGATCACATTCCAGAACTACTTCCGTATGTATGAAAAGCTTGCCGGTATGACTGGTACGGCGAAAACGGAAGAAGAGGAATTCCGCAATATCTATAATATGAACGTTATTGTGATTCCGACAAACCGCCCGATCGCCCGTGATGACCGTCCGGATTTAATTTATGCAACAATGGATGGGAAATTCCGTGCGGTTGTGGAAGATATCGCTGATCGCCACAAAAAAGGACAGCCTGTGCTTGTCGGTACAGTGGCTATCGAAACATCTGAAATCATTTCTAAATACCTGACCAAAAAAGGTGTTCCGCATAACGTCCTAAATGCGAAAAACCACGGCCGTGAAGCAGAAATCATCGCGGACGCAGGTAAGCCGGGTGCCGTGACAATCGCGACTAACATGGCAGGGCGCGGTACGGATATCAAGCTCGGAGAAGGTGTGAAGGAACTTGGCGGCCTATGCGTTATTGGTACAGAACGCCATGAAAGCAGACGTATCGATAACCAGCTCCGGGGACGTTCCGGACGTCAGGGAGACCCTGGTGTCACGCAATTCTATCTTTCCATGGAAGATGAATTGATGCGCCGCTTCGGTTCTGACAATATGAAATCGATGATGGAGCGCCTTGGAATGGATGACACTCAGCCAATCCAGAGTAAAATGGTTTCAAGAGCCGTTGAATCTGCGCAAAAACGCGTTGAGGGCAACAACTTTGATGCCCGTAAGCAGCTTCTTTCTTACGACGATGTTCTCCGTCAGCAGCGTGAGATTCTTTACGGTCAGCGTAATGAAGTTCTGGAGTCTGAGAACTTGAGAGAAATTGTTGAAAAGATGATCATGACCAGCATCCAGCGTAATGTGGAAGGGTATGCACCTGGACATGAAGACGAGGAAAACTGGAACCTGCAGGGCATCATTGACTACGTAAATGGAAACCTTCTAAATGAAGGCGACCTAACCGTAAATGATATCCGCGGCAAGGATACGGAGGAAATTGCCGAAACCATTTTTGCCAAGGTTAAAGAACGCTACAATGAAAAAGAGGAAATGCTTAGCCCTGAGCAAATGCGTGAATTTGAGAAAGTCATCGTGCTTCGTGCGGTTGACTCCAAATGGATGGATCACATTGACGCAATGGATCAGCTTCGTCAGGGAATCCACCTGCGTGCGTATGGCCAGACAGATCCGCTGCGCGAGTACCAGGGAGAAGGCTTTGCAATGTTTGAAAACATGATCGCTTCCATCGAAGAAGATGTTGCGAAGTACATCATGAAAGCCGAAATCCGCAACAACCTCGAGCGCCAGGAAGTGGCCAAAGGCCAGGCCGTCAACCCGAAAGAAGACGGTGAAAAGGTTAAGAAAAAGCCTGTCGTCAAGCAGATGGACGTTGGACGCAACGACCCATGCATCTGCGGCAGCGGCAAGAAATATAAAAACTGCTGTGGTGCAGAATAAGAAAAGCGGAAGCGCCTTGCCCTCGAAGGAACGCAGACTAAGAACGCCACGTCCTGTGGCAACGTCTGCATGACCCCCATCCTGGGGGCCCCAAGCACAAGACGAGCTTCCCGGAAAGGCGTTCTTTGCCTTTTTGGGAGGATTGGCTTGTGACCTCGAGGGGGTAGGAGCTGGAGCTAGACAATTATCGACGTTAAAAGTTTATTTATCACTTAAAATAAACAATTGAGCCGGCAACAGCTTTGCCGGCTTCTCTCTTGGAGAAAATTGAGATAAACCTAATAGGAAACATGTTTTTACAGATAATCAAGCTATAATATGAAAAAAATAATTTTTGAGGTGACGGAAATGGAATTAGCAGATATTCGCAATGAACTTGAAAAAACAGCTAAGATTTTAGCGGACTTTAGGGGGTCTCTTTGACTTAGAAAACAAAGAGGCGCGCATCGCTGAGCTTGATGATGTCATGCTGCAGCCTGGATTTTGGGATGACCAGCAGGCGGCACAGGTCGTTATCAGCGAATCAAACTCACTGAAAGAACAGGTAGTTGAATTCCACGATTTATACGAAACGTTTGAGAATCTGGAATTAACTTACGAGCTAGTAAAAGAAGAGAGCGACGCAGAATTGCAGGCAGATCTTGAGGAAGAACTCAAGGACTTGGTTAAGCGTCTGAACGATTTCGAGCTTCAGCTTCTTTTAAGCGAGGAATACGACAAGAACAATGCCATTCTTGAACTGCATCCGGGTGCAGGCGGAACCGAGTCACAGGACTGGGGCAGCATGCTGCTTCGTATGTATACACGCTGGGCAGAGAAGAAAGGCTTCAAAGTTGAAACACTTGATTACCTGCCAGGAGATGAAGCGGGCATCAAGAGTGTTACCCTTAGCATTAAGGGCCATAACGCATACGGCTACCTAAAGGCGGAAAAAGGTGTACACCGTCTGGTAAGGATCTCGCCATTTGATTCATCAGGACGCCGCCATACTTCATTCGTTTCCTGTGAAGTGATGCCGGAATTCAATGATGAAATTGAAATCGACATCCGTACCGAAGATCTGAAAATCGACACATACCGTGCAAGCGGCGCAGGCGGTCAGCATATCAATACGACTGACTCTGCTGTCCGTATCACTCACTTGCCGACCAATGTCGTGGTAACCTGCCAGACAGAGCGTTCCCAGATCAAAAACCGCGAACGTGCCATGAAAATGCTGCAAGCTAAGCTTTATCAAAAGAAAATCGAAGAGCAGGAAGCAGAATTGGCTGAAATCCGCGGTGAGCAAAAAGACATCGGCTGGGGAAGCCAGATCCGCTCCTATGTCTTCCATCCGTATTCCATGGTAAAAGACCACCGCACCAACACTGAAGTCGGCAACGTCCAGGGAGTTATGGACGGTGACCTGGATATGTTTATTAACGCATATTTGCGTTCGAAATTGATTTTGCCTCAGGATTAATGCGTAAAATAGCCTATGCTGGCATAACCGGCATAGGCTTGTTTTTTTATGGAATTATAACTGAGCTAGCCGGTGAATGGGGAGTGCTCTAGGAGTGGATGCGCTTTTTGAGCTGGTTTATTTCCATTTCTTGAACCCCGCTCTTTTCACTGAGGTGAACGATATCAATTTTTGTGCCTTTTATTGCGTCAGAGATGACGTTAAAAGTCTCTTCATGCTGTTCTAACTTCGTTTCAATATGCTTAAAATGACTTCTGAATTCTGTGGCATTGCTCTCAATCTGTTCAGAAAGTCTTTCAATGCCATTTCCAACAATTCCCAGCTTATTATCAACAGTATCTATACTGTTTTCAACGTTCCCAAGCCTGCTATTAACATCAGAAATATCATGATCAATGGAATCAAATCTCTGATCAATGGAATCGAACTTCTGATCAGCCGAATCAAATCTCTGATCAATGGAATCAAACTTCTGATCAACCGAATCAAATCTCTGATCAATGGAATCAAACTTCTGATCAGCCGAATCAAATCTCTGATCAATGGAATCAAACTTCTGATCAACCGAATCAAATCTCTGATCAATGGAATCAAACTTCTGATCAACCGAATCAAACTTTAGATCAATGGAATCAAACCTCTGATCAACCGAATCAAATCTCTTTGAATGTTCCTTTAAGGTACTTAAAATTTCATTAAGAATCTTCTCCGTTTTTCTCACCTCCTTTTCGACATTATACCACATGCCGCTGAATTTCATGCTGCTGAGAAAGCAGTACAAATGGACCCCGGAACAAAGCTTATAAACATTTAATACAAAAATCGGCATGATAAATTGACTGTTTTTGTCACAACATAATGAAAGGCAGAGGTAGGGAACTACAGTCTTTTAATACGGCAGTTTAATGGCATTTACAGGCTCAAGACTCCATGCTATACTCACTGACGGTAAAAATGGAATATGACTTAATTCTGTATAGATCGGGGACACCGGAGGGAGAAGAAATGGGCAAGAATAGAAGAGGATATACTTATAGTAAAAAAGCGGAGAGATTGCTGGAGTACATATATGTTTTAATAGGATCTGGAATTGTCGCCATTGCATTTAACGTGTTTTTGCTGCCCAATCGAATTGCATCAGGAGGGGTGAGCGGGATCAGTACGATCCTGGATGCGGTTGCTGGCTGGGAGCCCGCATACGTGCAGTGGGCATTTAATATACCGCTTTTTATTGCAGGCGTACTTTTGCTCGGCAAGCAATTTGGGGCAAAAACGCTGGCAGGAACAATCTTTCTGCCCTTAGTTGTTTTCCTTACAAAAGAATATGAGCCATGGACATCAGATCCGCTGCTGGCTTCTCTGTTTGGCGGAATTGGCGTTGGCCTGGGTTTAGGCATCGTTTTCCGGGGTAAAGCATCAACAGGAGGGACAGACCTTGCAGCACAGATTATTAACAAGTATACAGGTTTGTCTCTTGGAACCTGTGTTGCGATAATCGATGGATTGATCGTACTGTCGGCTGCGGTTATTTTCGACATAGAGCAGGGGCTGTATGCCTTAATTGCTTTATATGTAACAAGCAAAACAATCGATCTCATACAGCTTGGATTCAGCCGGACAAAGATGGCTTTAATCATTACTGAAAAACAAAATGAAGTTCGTGAAGGAATTTTGAATAAAATTGACCGAGGTGTGACAAAACTATCAGCATACGGTGGTTATACTGACCATGAACGCCCAGTCCTCATGTGTGTGGTGGACCAGACGGAGTTCACAAAATTGAAACAACTGGTTCAAACCATTGATCCTACTGCATTTATCATTGTTACGGATGCTTCTGAGGTGTTGGGCGAGGGTTTCAAACGAGCATAGTGTTGGTATAATATAGCTGTACTTAGTATTTTTTCCTGAGGGGGAATTATAGGTGAAAAAGAAGCTACTAGCATTACTGATGGGTACATCTTTAGTTCTTGCAGCCTGCGGCGGCGGAGACGATGCTGCTGAAGACAAGGACACTGCTACAAACGGCGGCGGTGAAACAACGACTGATACTGCTGATGCTGGTGATGCACAAAAGCTTTATGAACAGAAATGTTCAAGCTGCCACGGTGCAAACCTTGAAGGCGGTGTAGGACCTGCACTAGATAAAATTGGTGCCAGCCTATCACAGGAAGATATTGAAAACACAATTGCTAACGGTAAAGGAGCTATGCCTAAAGGATTGCTTCAGGGAGAAGAAGCTTCTGCAGTAGCATCCTGGCTAGCAGGCAAGAAATAATAGGGTTCTAAATAAAAACGTTCTGTTCAGCAGGGCGTTTTTATTTTTTCTGTTATCGTTAGGTATGCTGTTACTGATTTGATTGGAGCGGAAGGTGCGAGACTCCACGGAGCAGCAGCGGGACAGATGAGACTCCAAGACGAGAAACGCCGAAGATGCTCAGCGCCCGCCCCGCGGAAAGCGAGCATACTGAAGCGCAAATCAACGGACTGCATTAAGGTGCAAAAACAACGAGGTTATTTTCTTTACAGCTTTGCTGAGGAAAGACAATATGTGACAAATATCGAGTGAATGCAATATGCAAAAAGAAGGAAAAATTCTTCGATTGAGCGAATAAAACCCAAGAATATTAATGAAACTCAGGAAAAAAGTAACAATAGTTAAGGGATTGAAAAGAAACTGTAATAATTTTTTCCGTTATTTTGACAACTTATGATGTTATAATGGGTTGTGTGAGAATTTTAGATGGCTAATTAGGCAGTATTTACAAGTATTTTGTCATCCTCTATGTCGAAAGGATGTCGTTTTTTAGCGAAAAAAGCCGTCTGTTATTTAATTCTTAATACACACTAGATGCTAGGTGATATATATGATCGATATGAAAGACGTCTATAAGAGATACCCCAATGGCGTTACAGCAGCCAGCGGGATTGATGTGCATATCAAACAAGGTGAGTTTGTTTATGTAGTAGGACCGAGTGGTGCCGGCAAATCCACTTTTATCAAAATGATGTACCGGGAAGAAAAGCCTTCGAGCGGAACGATAACTATTGACGGAGTAAATCTGGCTACATTAAAGAATGCAAAGGTACCGCTAATGCGACGTAAAATCGGTGTCGTTTTCCAGGACTTTAAGCTACTCCAGACACTGACTGTCTATGAGAATGTTGCTTTTGCTCTTGAGGTTATTGAAGAGCATCCGAAGAATATTAAAAAACAAGTCATGGAAACTTTGGACCTTGTAGGTTTAAAGCATAAGGCAAGAATGCTTCCGACCGAATTATCAGGCGGGGAGCAGCAGCGTGTTTCCATCGCCAGATCCATCGTAAATTCTCCAAAGGTCGTGATTGCGGACGAGCCTACAGGAAACCTTGACCCGGATACTTCATGGGAAATCATGAACATTTTCGATGAAATCAACACGAGAGGAACGACTGTGGTCATGGCAACTCATAATAAAGAAATTGTTAACACGATTAAGCACCGCGTAATTGCCATTGAAGGCGGAAGGATTGTGCGTGACGAGCAAAGAGGTGATTACGGCTATGAAAGCTAGAACATTGGGCCGGCACTTCCGTGAAAGCTTTAAGAGCCTCGGACGAAATGGATGGATGACGTTTGCTTCGGCAAGTGCGGTGACAGTAACGCTCATTTTGGTTGGCGTATTTTTCGTCATTATGATGAATCTCAACAAGGTGGCTACAACCATTGAAGAGGACGTGGAAATCCGCGTTCACATCGATGTTGCTGCAAATGAGCAGGATCAGGAAGTTTTACGGCAAAAAATCGAAGGAATATCCGAAGTTAAAACAGTTGAATATTCAACTAAGGAAAAAGAGCTTGATAGTTTAATAGACAGCCTTGGTGAAGAAGGAGAAGCCTTCAAACTGTTCGAACAGGATAATCCGCTGAACGATGTATTTATCGTAAAGACGAAAAACCCGGCAGATACAATGAAAGCTGCGAAACAGATTGAAAAAATGGAATATGCCGCAAAAGTAAAATATGGCCAGGGGCAGGTTGAGAAGCTATTTAACTTTATCAATGCCGGCCGAAATGTTGGCCTTGTATTGATTATCGGCCTATTATTTACTGCTATGTTCCTGATTTCAAATACGATTAAAATTACGATCATGTCTCGAAGAAAAGAAATTGAGATTATGAGATTGGTAGGAGCAACCAATTCCTTCATCAGATGGCCATTCTTCCTGGAAGGCTTATGGCTTGGATTGCTTGGATCGATTATTCCGATTGCACTTGTTTCGACAGCCTACTATTATGCCTTTGATTATTTGGCGCCAAAGCTTGAAGGACACTTTATCAAGCTGCTGGAATTTAGTCCGTTTGTCTATCAGATCTCCGGACTTATTATCCTGATGGGTGCACTTATTGGTGTATGGGGAAGCTTGATGTCAGTCAGAAAGTTCCTGAAAGTATAAAACCAGCTTAGAAGGCCCTGCGGGGGGAACCTGTCCAGGCGCCTTCAAGCCTCATAATAATAGACGATTCAGCAGTGTTAAATGTTTCAGAGATAGTTAAAAAAATAGAACGATTGACCTGTACATATGGTGTTCATTGAAAGGAGAAATCGGAAAATTGAAGAAATCCATCATCACATTATCATTGGCTGCCATTTTGGGATTTGGCAGCGCAACAGTCGGACTGCCTCTTGAAAAGGCGTCTGCAGAAAATAAACTAAACGATCTAAACAGCCAAAAGGACAAAATTAACCAGCAGCGCTCAGGAGTAGAATCGAAGATTACCGATACAGATAAAAAGATTAACGAAAATCAGGGCGAGCAGCAGTCTGTACAAAGTGAGATTGAGCGCCTTGATAAAGCGATCAGTGATGCTTTAGCAAAGATTGAAGAGAAAAACGGCCAGATTGCAGAAACAAAAAAGGAAATTGAAAAATTAGAAGCCGAAATTGAAGTATTAGTAGAGCGCATCAAAAAGCGAAATGAACTATTAAAAGATCGCGCCCGCAACTATCAGGAAACTGGCGGAATGGTGAGCTATATTGATGTTTTAATGGGCGCGCAAAGCTTTGGAGACTTTGTTGAGCGCGTTGGAGCAGTTGCAACAATCGTAGAAGCTGACCAGGATATTTTAAAAGCGCATCAGGCGGATAAAGACGAGCTGGAGAAAAAACAGGCTCAGGTAAAAGAAGAGCTTGCCTCTTTAGAAAAGATGCGTGCCGAGCTTGAAAGCATGAAAAAGAGCTTAAATGCCCAAAAGGCAGAGAAAGATAAACTGCTTAAATCCCTAAAGCATGAAGAAGAGGAAATGCATGCTCATAAACTTGAATTAGCAGAAGAAAATGAAATTCTTGCAGCCCAGGAAGCAGCAATTCAAAAAGCGATCAAGCTTGAGCAGGAAAGACAAGCTGAGGCAGCAAGACAAGCTGAATTGGCAAAACAGAAAGCTGCTCAGGAAGCGGCTAAAAAGAGCAGCTCTTCATCAGCAGGAAGTTCATCAGCAGGAAGCAGCTCATCATCTGACAGCGGTTCATCAAGCAGCCCGCAGGTTACACCACCTTCAGTATCAAGCGGAGCCTGGACAAAACCGGCTGCAGGAAGACTTTCTTCAGGTTTTGGCGGCCGTTCATTAGGCGAGCACTATGGTGTTGATATAGCATCAGGCGGTACAGTGCCAATTGTGGCAGCTGCAGATGGTGTCGTAATCCGTTCATACTATTCCAGCAGTTATGGAAATGCAATATTTATTGCTCATTCTATTGGCGGACAAACTTACACAACTGTATACGCTCATATGAGAAGCCGTTCTGTAGGCTCTGGCCAGACTGTTTCTAAAGGCCAGCAAATCGGTATCATGGGTAATACTGGACAATCTTATGGCCAGCATCTGCACTTTGAACTTCACAGAGGTTCTTGGAATGCAGCAAAATCAAATGCGATTAATCCTGTAGGCATTGTGCCTCTATAAAAAATAGTGAAAGTGGAAGGAGCTAAGCTTCTTCCACTTTTCTTTTACCCGTAAAGCAGGTCTTTTATCCTATTAACAGCGTTTTATTTTACGCTTGGAGGAGTGTCATGAATATATGGAGGAGCCGGCTTCAGCTTAGGTGCTGGAGCAAAAGGCGGAACTTCCTGCATGTATTGGAAGGTTCCCTGGCCATCCATGCTCCGTCCTTGAGCCCAGCGGCCCTGGCTGCTTTCATCTCCTCTTGAAAGGTTCATAAATACATAGGAAAACTCTTCTTTTTCAAGCTCCTTCGGGAATGTGCTTGGCACGGTTTTCCCTTCCTGGGCTTCAAGCTCTTTTATCGCAGCAAGCCATTGGTTTTGATGCATGCGGTCACGGGCAATTAGGAAGGCCAGCATTTCCTTGACACCGCGGTCATCAGTCATTTCATACAGACGGACAGCCTGCAGACGTCCCTGGGACTCGGCATTCAGGTTTGCACGAAAATCAGCCAGCAGGTTTCCGCTGGCTACGATGTAACCACCCTGCCAAGGGACCCCGACACTACTGACAGGCATGGCACCAAGACCGGAAACAATCACATGCTGCGGGTTCATTCCGCCCAAAATCGCAGCAAGAAGCGGATCCTGGGCAGCTTTTTCCTGCTCTTTTTTACAGGAGCTCCATCCATCAGGCGGGCAATCATGGTGGCAAGCATTTCAATATGGGCCAATTCTTCGGTCCCCGTATCCATTAATAAATCCCGATATTTACCATACTTTCGTGCACCCCAGCCTTGAAATAAATACTGCATGGCCACAGACATTTCCCAAAATTGTCCGCAAATCAGCTCCTGGAGCTTTTTAGCATACACCAATTATATTGAAGTTCTTTGATGGGATAGAACATTTGCACACATCCTTTATGTGAAAATCCCCTTAATATATTCTTAAATTGAGATATTGTGCATATGCCTAACCTGATTATTGAAAACATAACTTGTCCTTATCCTGCATAGGATGTGATGAGCAAGGTCATTCATCATTCATGATGGAAAGTTACTATAAAGGCCTAAGAGACCGCTGCAAAATAGAAAGGGAGATGAAGATGAGCAGAAAATGGATCGCCGTTCTGATGACGGGATCTTTGCTGACAGGAGCTGGCGGTACATATGCAGGCATGCAGTGGCTGGCAAAGGAAGCTCCGCAGACAGGGGCAGGAAATCAATTAATAGATTCTAAGGAAAACGGAACACAAATTGAAAAAGAGGAAATCGAAAAGATGGAAACGGCCTATCAGTTAATCTTAAATAGCTATGTGGAAAAAGTAGAGGAAAAGCAGCTCGTGGAGGGAGCCATCCAGGGCATGCTTGCAACCCTTGAAGATCCTTACTCTGTTTATATGGATGAAGAAACAGCAAAACAATTCAGTGATACACTGGAATCTTCTTTTGAAGGAATCGGGGCAGAAGTCAGCATGGTGGAAGGTAAGATCATCATTGTTGCACCGTTTAAAGATTCGCCAGCTGAAAAAGCAGGGCTTAAGCCAAAAGATGAAATTTTAAAAGTGGATGGGGAAAGTGTGGAGGGTCTTGATTTATATAAAGCTACCATGAAGATCCGCGGGAAAAAAGGAACAAAGGTAGAGCTTGAAATTGCGCGCCAGGGACTGAAGGAACCTTTAAAGGTAGAGGTAAAAAGAGATGAGATTCCACAAATTACAGTATACTCGGAAATCAAGAAGCAAAGAGGAAAGAATGTAGGATATCTGGAAATCACCTCCTTTTCCGAAGAGACATCCAAGGAATTTGCCAAACAGCTGAGTGAAATGGAGAAAGAGGGGATTGAGGGCCTTGTAATCGATGTGCGCGGAAATCCCGGAGGCCTCCTGACATCAGTACAGGAAATCCTGAAGGAATTGGTTACGGCTGATAAGCCATATCTGCAGATAGAAAAACGGGATGGAGAAAAAATGAGGTATTTCTCCACGCTTGAAAAGCCTAAAAGCTATCCGATTGCTGTACTTGTTGATAAAGGGAGTGCATCTGCATCGGAGATTCTTGCCGGCGCTTTAAAGGAAGCTCAAGGGTACGCCATAATCGGTGAGAACTCATTTGGGAAGGGCACTGTTCAGCAGCCTGTTCCGATGGGAGATGGCAGCAATATCAAGCTTACTTTGTTTAAATGGCTGACACCTGACGGAAACTGGATCCATAACAAGGGAATCAAGCCAACTCTCGAGGTTAAACAGCCAGACATCTACCAAACACATCCTTTGCAGGTGGAGAAGCCTTTGACAATCGATATGAATAATGAAATGGTGAAGAATGCACAGGGAATTCTGGCGGGCCTTGGATATGCTCCAGGAAGGACAGATGGCTACTTCAATGATTCCACTGCAGCCGCTGTAAAAGCATTTCAGAAGCAAAAAGAGCTTGAAGCATCCGGCCGGATAGACAAGAAAACAGCAGCAGCGCTTGAACAGGCCGCCATCGAGGAAATGAGGAAAGAGCAGAATGACCTTCAGCTGCAAACGGCTCTGAGATATATTGCAAGATAGCGAATTTTGTCGAATGTAAACTTTCATTAGCAGAAGGGATTTTCCTTCTGCTATTTTTGTATTTGAGCCAGATTGTGATAGGTTTTGGAAGGCGCTTTTGGTAGAATATAGAGTAATAGAGTTTTCTGTTTGTTACATAATTCATGAGAATTTATTAATAGAGGCTGGTGGCAAGTTTGATAGAGGAGTGGATTTTTGAGTTTTTAAAAGGAACAGGAAAGCTGCTGCTGAATCCGGTATTTTATTACCTGTTTTTTGTAGCTGCATATTTGGGGGTTTCCCGTGTAAGGCGTGAGCGCAAAAACTTTTCTGTTCGTGCGGAAAATGCTTATTTTGAGCTGAGGCAGCTCCTGCCTCTGGGTATCCTGGCAGGTCTATCAGTGAGTGTTGTGATGGTTGGAGCAGGACTTGTCGTACCAGTGGAAACGATTGTTCTTACTGCTGCTCTTACGTTCCTGTGGAGCTTTACGGCAAAAGTGAGATGGATGGCGCCTGTTTATACGCTGGGCTTTGCATTTTTCGCAACAATGTTTGCTGCTGAACAGAAATGGCCATTGCCATCATTCGCCCAGTCGGCAGCGGACCTTGACTCTTCCATCTTTCCGTCCATCGCTGTTCTCCTGGCTCTTCTTGTTATTGCAGAAGGCTTCCTGATTATAAGAAACGGCCGGAAAGGGACATCTCCCAGGCTTGTAAAGAGTAAACGGGGCCAGACGATCGGCATTCATGAATCAAAAAGAATCTGGATGGTGCCTGTGTTTTTGCTTATTCCCGGTCAGGCACTGCAGCTGCCATTTGATTGGTGGCCAGTGATTCCAATCGGCGGGGAAACGTATTCGCTCATTCTTGTCCCTTTTTCGATCGGCTTTTACCAGCGGATTCAGGGCACGCTTCCTAAAGAGGCAACAGCATTGCTCGGACAAAGAATCTGCGTGTTTGGCGTACTTCTTTTGCTGATTTCATCTGCAGGCTACTGGTATCCGCTTGCTTCTGTGGGTGCAGCCGCACTGGCTATCATCGGGCGTGAATTCATCTCTCTCCGCCAGAGAATGGCAGAGGACCAGGCACCGTCTTACTTTTCCATGCGCAATCAGGGAATCATGGTGCTTGGAGTAGTTCCGGATTCACCAGCTTATAAAATGTCTCTGCAAGTGGGAGAGGTTGTTACAAAAGTCAATGGTGTGAAGATCCATAATGAAAAAGGCTTCTATGAAGCGCTGCAAAAGAACGGGGCTCACTGCAAACTTGAGGTTCTTGATGTGAACGGCCAGGTGCGGTTCGTCCAGCGCGCTCTTTATGAGGGCGACCATCATGAACTTGGATTGCTTTTTGTGCAGGAAGAGAAGAAATGGGATAGTGAAGCGGTGTAAGTGTTACTTTTCATTAACAGCCGGAATACGCACTTAATCCTCCGGAAAGATTTTCATAACATTTATAGAGACCCTTCATTAATTATATTGAAGGGTCTTTTTTGATTAAAAAAATGTGAAGTTTTCTGAAACTCACGGGGCGGTTAGATAAATAACTAGAAGAGACTTTACTCAAAACGTTTTGTTTTGATCATCCCTAAAGTCCAGTTCACTGACTTCACCAGCTGCTTTCATATTACATAATTGTTAGATTCATGTAAGATAAATCGATTTTTAACTAATAAAAGATTGTCTATACTTCTTTCATAGTGATAAAACAGGAAGGGAGTATATATTATGGATTTATCTCAAATGAACGTGGAACTGTTTAGGATCATTAATGACTTTGGTAAAGAACATACATATTTAAACCATACTTTCATATTTTTAGCCGAGTATATGGTATTTGTCCTTGGATTAATGGCTTTAATTTTCTGGTTTACCAGGAGAAAAGAAAACAGGTTTATGATCATCTCGGCTGCTGCCGCCTTTATCATGGCTGAGATTATCGGTAAAATTGCTGGAAAGTTGCATTCAAACAATCAGCCATTTGCAGAATTGTCTAATGTAAACAAATTAATAGAGAAAGCAGTAGATAATTCCTTTCCAAGTGACCATACCATTTTATTCTTTGCATTTTGTACGACTTTTTTCATCTATCAAAAAAGATGGGGATACCTTTGGATCATCATTGCCCTTTTGGTTGGCGTTTCCCGTATATGGGTGGGGGTACACTATCCTGCAGATGTCTTGGCTGGAGCGCTAATAAGCATTGTTTCGGCAATAATCGTTTCTTACATTGTCCCCCGTCTCAACTTTATAAGAAAGTTTCTATTGCTTTATGAAAAAGGGGAAAAATATATTTTTCCTGGCAGGGACAGGTCCAGAGAATTATAAAAGAATGCTATGATACGCTCAATTAGAAAGAATTAGAAACAGATAATTTTATAAAAAGTGTTTACTTTTAATGAAAAATCCATTAGATTGAATTTTGTAAACTGAATATCCTCGTTAGGTGAGGCTCCTGTGTTGGAGATATGCTGCTGCCCAAAAATGTCGAAAGACGCCAATGGGTCAACAGAAACCATCGACTTAAGGTGGTTTTTAATGTAGCTGGCTTTGTCCTATGCCACACAGTGCTAAAGCTCTACGAATGGAGGAACAGAATAACCAGGTTGTTTGTTATTCTTATTTTTGTCATCTTTAAACCTGCACCTTCATTCGAAAATGAAGGTGTTTTTTTATCTTTCCGGGAGGTGAGGAGTAATGGAAAATGACCCCTGCTCAAAACATCATGAAAATAGAATGCATCTAACAGAATATGATAAGGGACATGATCCCTTGTTCCTTACAGAAGGAGTGACAAAAAATGAAGATAAATATGCCAGCAGATCAAATAACTCTTCAAATCATAAAGTCTTTAAAAGAAGGAAAAAAGGAAGAATTTCATGGAATCTTAGAAGAACTCCAGCCTTATGATATTGCAAGAGTATTCGAGGGACTCCCAGAAAAACATCACACACGCTTCCTGTTATTGCTTTCTCCTAAACAAATCGCTGACTTAATACAGGAGCTGGAAAAACCATATCAGCTGGAGATTCTCACTAAATTAGGATTAGAAAAGTCAGGGCACGTTATGGACTTAATGGAAAATGATGATTTGGCTTCTTTACTTGAAGACTTATCCCCTGACAAATTAGAGGAACTCCTTTCAGGTATGAAGGAGGAAGAGTCCCAAATTGTTCAAAACATCATGAACTATCCTCCTGAAACGGCAGGGCGATTGATGACTAACCGTTTTGTCTGGATACCTCAGCATTTCACTGTTCGAGAAACAGTAGACAAACTTAAAGTGTTTGCTGAATACTCAGAAACCATAAATTACTTATATGTCATTGATCATGATAAGAAGCTTGTTGGAGTTGTATCCTATCGGGATTTAATCCTGGCCGATGAAAAGGAAAAAATTCACGATATTATGTATAGCCGAGTCATTTCTGTTTCAGCGGATTCTGACCAGGAAGAAGTAGCCCGCATGATTGAGCGATATGATTTCTTGGCAATTCCTGTTGTGGAAAGTAATAACCAGCTGGTAGGGATTGTGACAGTAGACGATATTATTGATGTGGTTATAAGAGAGGCAAATGAAGATATTGAGAAGCTTTCAGCATCAGGTAAAGCCATTGATTTTGAGACGAAGGCATTTGTTGCTGCCTATCGCCGTCTTCCCTGGCTCATTTTACTTTTATTTATTGGTATAGTTTCCGGAACAATAATTAGCGGTTTTGAAGAAACGCTGTCAAAAGCGGTGGCTTTAGCATTCTTTATGCCAATGATAGCAGGTATGACAGGAAATACAGGCACCCAATCTTTAGCTGTTGTCGTAAGAGGGCTGGTTTCCCGTGATATTGACAAAGGGGTGGTTTTCAGGCTTATTTTTAGAGAGTTAAAAGTCGGTCTGATCATTGGATTTACTTGCGGAATATTAATATCCATCATTGCGCTCGTTTGGCAAGGAAATGCCGTTTTAGGGGTAGTGGTTGGAAGCTCTTTGGTTATGACACTGATCATTGGAACTTTAGCTGGCACTATCATACCAATCATTCTTTATAAATTAAATATTGACCCTGCCGTGGCTTCAGGTCCATTGATTACAACACTAAATGACATACTCTCATTACTCATTTACTTTGGAATTGCCACAATGTTTATATCAAAATTGATGTAGGTAAATGCATTGTCAATTCAAGATCAGCTGCCGAAACAGGTAGCTTTTTCTTATTCTATAAAAGGGGCAGGTTAGCGAAAAAATCAAAAGCCAATAATGAATAAGTTACGAATAAAAACTTGTTTATATTAACCGATGTTTTATATTTTTATTATGTAGTCAGTCAAATCTTCTTATTTTAATGCATTTTAGATTTCGTCATCTTCTATTCGAGCATTTCGCATCGATGAAAGACTGAACCACAGTCCGCATAAAGCTAGTCCAGCTATTGAAATCCATAAAGCCGTTATGAAACCTAGTCCGTCAGCGAGGGTACCTCCTAGTGGAGCGCCGATAACGACTGCACTACGATTGATGGATCGAAGTGTGGCATTCATACGACCTTGCAGGTGAGATGGCGTGACATACAGTCGATATCCCATTTCAAGAGGACCTTCGATTCCCATGGCAAAGCCGTAAAAGAGCTGCCCCACAATCACAAAAATGAGAGCTATGTACTGCGAATCGGAGTTGTTAGTTGCTGGAGCTAGAGCCATCAAGATAACTGCTGGAGCATAGAGAATTCGAGAAAAAGCCATTGCACGTCCGACGCCAAAGCACACACCGGCTTGAGGAGATAAAGAGGTTCCTGCGACAGCACCAACACCTGCAGCGGCGAGGACATACCCAAGGAGTGAGGCATCGAAGCCAAGCTCAATTAAAAAAATGGATACTAGGATCGTCATGGTCATGCTATGGAAGAGAAACCAGGCGTGCGTGTTTAAAGCGAGTGTACGAAGGTATTGGTGTTGATAGACCCATCGCAAACCTTCCTTGATTTGCTGACCAAGTGGTCCAGTCTTCACTTTTTTTGAGGGCTGGTGTTTAATCGATGCCATTAATACACCTGAAAACAAATACGATAAGGCATCAAAAAGAAGGGCAAATGGTGCACCGATCAATGAGACGAGTCCACCTCCAATGGCTGGACCGCTCGTTTCCGCGACAGCTGAGCTTTGTTCTAACCGTGCATTTGCACGTGTTAATAAATGACGAGGGACGATTTGTGGCACAAAGGACTGGTAGGCAGTATCATTAAAAAGAGACAAAGCACCAAAGAGCACCAGCAGGAACATTAGCCAGCCAATACTGATTACTCCTGTGATAGACATTAAGCAAATGAAGGCAAGTATAATGCTGCGCCCCATATCTGTTACCGCCAATACAGTCTTTCGGTGAAAGCGATCAACCAAAACCCCCGCTATTAATCCCAACAGTACATACGGAAGCCATCTAGATGCTGAAACCCAGCCAACATCAACAGCACTGCCTCCCATATTACCAACCACTAATACCTGAAGAGCGAGAGTTGTAATATATGTGCCAAAGCTTGAAGTTGTCGAGGCAATCCAAAAACGAACAAAGCTTCTGTGCTCCCTTAATTTCATCGGGCTTCACCTCTTTTGCCAATTTATACAACTTATAAATATAGTAACTATACTGACTTTCAAAAAAGTGTAAACATAGAGTTTTATATGGGACGGACCTTGGGGGAGTAGTGGAAGGCTAACATTGGTTATTTATAAAAAAATCTTAACAAAGAGATGAAAAGAACAAAATCGAAATGGTCAATGACATGAAGGGAAAATTAGGAGTCAAGGTTCTTAAATTTTTTTCTATAAGAAGGGTAATTCTCTATTTATCACAAAAATCCTCTATAAGGCTGCCATTCTCTAAGGCAGCTTTCTTCATGTCAAACGGGGCAGTTTAGCGGAAGAATAATGTTATAATTTGGATGTGAAATATGTGTCTACTTAAACAAACAGAGATTTAGTGAATGAAATGAATGGACTATTGCTACTCACTGAGGGTGTATAAAAAGGAGTTGAGGGGTCTTGATATTTTATGCAGAAATCTTACGTACAATTTCCATTGTAATACTTATTATTAGTTCTTCTATCTACCTTCGGCTTTTGGAAAAACCAAAAAACAAAGGAAACTTTCATCCTATGAACTTACAATGTATACCATCACCCAGATAGCATATATCTTCTTTGCAATTAGTTTATTGATTCCTATATTTGTGTAATTGAGAAGTGGGCTTATGTTCAAGATCAGCTGCTAATCGAGCAGCTTTTTTCTTCTTCAAATTAAAAGAGCAGGATGAGCAATATTCATTTAGAGAGGTGGATACGTTTGAGTCTATATTATCACGAGTATGGAGATAAAAATGCCTCATTAATGGTCTTTTTGCATGGAGGTGGTGTAAGTAGTTGGATGTGGAATAAACAGATTAAACACTTTAGTCATTATCATTGTCTTGCAATAGACTTACCAGAACAAGGGAAAAGCAACGATGATAATATAGGGGATTTTACAATTAAATATAGTGCTGAGAGGGTTATTGAAATAATAGAAAAAAAGGCTTTTGAAAAAGAGGTAATTGTCATCGGATTCTCTTTGGGAGCACAAGTTATAGTTCAGATGCTGAGTATGAAACCCAGTATGGTTAATTATGCAATCATAAATAGTGCGTTAGTTAGGCCTTCTCCATATATAAAAACAATGATTGCTCCTTCAATTAAATTAACATTTCCACTCATTAAGAATAAATTATTTTCAAAACTTCAAGCTAAAGCACTTTATCTCGATGAAGAATATTTTGAAACCTATTATAAAGAAAGTTCTTTAATGAAATCAGGTACACTTATTAGGATATTGGAAGAGAACATGTCTTTTGAGATACCAAGAGGCTTCGAAAAAGCGGAGTGTAAAATATTAGTGAC
Organism: Cytobacillus oceanisediminis 2691; assembly: GCF_000294775.2. GTDB lineage: Bacteria > Bacillota > Bacilli > Bacillales > Cytobacillaceae > Cytobacillus > Cytobacillus pseudoceanisediminis. The sequence continues at coordinate 4,895,540 of NZ_CP015506.1, read as the reverse complement.
TGTTGGTGAAAGAGAAAAGGTAATAATGAAAAAATCAGCAGCAGACATTGTTTTACATAATTCTAATTGTGAAGGAATAATCATACCTAATGCTGGTCACGGAATCTCATTAGCTAATCCTGATTACTTCAATGGAATAATTGAAAATTGGATTCAGGATGGCGTTCTGCCACTAGATGTAATGCCAATTAAGTGAAGAAAGCGGCAGGTTAGTGGAAAAAGGGATTGTTTTAAAGAGAGAAGAATTATTAATCTTGATAGATAAAAACTTCAATTATAAAGGGGAATAATATGAATATCAGTCCATTTAAAGAGACAAATAAAGATTTTCTTTTAAGTCTTTCAACACGATTTGCCTATTAGGTTGGCTTGATCCTCAAAAAAATGGAGAAGGCAGAAGAATGGGCGCATTAAAAAGGTACAATAAACTCGCCCTAAACTTTGCCAGGGATCATAGTGCAGTAAATTTCTATAAGCATTTTACTGCGAAACTGAAGTTCTAAAAATGGTAAAAGAGATTTAGTGCCAGGGCTGTACTAAAGAATTTCACTTCCAGAAATAAGAAGTGACCGGCTTGAGTTAACGAGGGAGAAAAGATGAAATTATATAGGAAACTATGGAGGAAGAAAAATGAAGATAATAGAACTACCAATTGAATTTGAATCTAATGGGCAAAAAAATTACATTTATCCTAGCTTAATTATATTGAATAATGAACTAACCTTGGTCGATACAGGGTATACAAATTTTTTTACTTTAATCGAAAATGAAATTTTAAAAAATAGACATGAAATAAAGAATTTAAAGAATATAATCATTACCCACTATGATGATGATCATATAGGTTCTTTATATGATTTTAAAGAAAGGTGTCCTTGGATTAACATTATAGCTAGTGAAATTGAATCAAAGTACATTAGTGGTGAAATAAAGTCAGAGAGATTGGTTCAAGCAGAAGAAATGCTAGAAAATATGCCAAATGAAGAAATGGAATTTGGTAAATGGTTTATACAGCAATTAAAGAATTTAAAGCATGTTTCAATTGATGAAAAGGTAAATGATGGTGATATGATTTTAGATAATAAATGTAAAGTAATATCAACACCAGGGCATACTTCAGGGCATATTTCATTATATTTTCCAAGTTTAAAAAGTGTAATTACAGGTGATGCAGCTGTTAAAGAGAATGATGAATTAGTCATTGCTAATCCACAATTTTGTTTAAATGTTGAGAAAGCAGAACAGTCTTTGACAAAGATTAAAAATCTTAAAGCTGAAAATTACTATTGTTATCATGGTGGGAAATTAACTTTATAATTGAGGGCTAAACACAAATATTCGAATTTACACTCATTAATTCTTTATTTTATCGGAGATTTTCAAGGGGTTAGACATTTGTACTTCACAACGGGAACCGGTTTATTTAGGGAATTTATTGGTGATTGCAGAATATATATATGTAGTCATGGTATCGTTTCTGCAAATGTGCCACTATGTTAGGAGTGACTGCGATTGCGTTTTGAAAATGAGAAAATACACTCTAAAGTTATTACCAGAAAAATAGAAGTTGGTGGACTTACGAAATCGCAGCTTATCCAGAAATTGCAACAATACTCTATCTTGATGAATGAGTATGCAGAAAAACTATTAGCTGATGATAAATTTACTAGCTCTGATACAAAGTACAACCTTCAGACCGTAGAACTAACGGCAGGCAATCTTGGCTTCCCTGATGGAGCTACTACGGATCAACTCTTTAAAAAAGCGAACGAACTAGGTTTGGAATTGTGTCCGCTTGAACTGGGACCTTATCTAAGACTGGAATATCTGGATCAGCCTGAGGGTTATTCGGGGAATTCTTTGCAGCGGAATGAAGCTCCATCTGGCTCTATCACAATAGCCTCGGAGACACTATCTGAAGACGCTGATTTTCCAAAAGGCTTTTATCTTAGACGAATTAACGGCGTGTTGTGGCTGCGTGGGTACAATGCAGATTATCTGCACGTTTGGAATCCTAATGATCATTTTATCTTTTGTCAAACTTAGATCAAAGAGGGATCTTTTTTTAATTGAAGGGCAGTATACCCTGGTGCTTACGTTCATGATCAGCTGCTAATCAGGCAGCTTTTACCTCGATTATTCAATAAGAATGAGCGCCTTTTCCTTATTCAACGGGTGCTAATGTTAAGAGAAGGGGGATCGCTGCAGCAATCCCTATTCTTATGTTTAGGAAAAAGCGATTCTTCTTTATTGAAGATAGCCTCTTTTCTTTGAAGATTCTTATTTTAGTTCAGGCGCTATTCGATGGTTAGTTCCTTCTTGATAAGCATAGGCTAGTTTAATCAAAGTTGGCTCGTCGAATTCTTTTCCTAGCAGCTCTAGCCCGACTGGAAGGCCGTTGTCACTGAAGCCGGCAGGAACCGAGATTGCAGGAAATCCTGAATAAGGACTTAAGCGATTAGCATTCCCTGCACCTTGGCTTTTGCCCACCTGTGCCGGTAAAGCACTCGAAGTTGGATAGAGTAGTGCATCAAGGTCATGTTCATTAAACGTTACCATTAAGCTTTCCCTTGCCATTTTAGGACGATTGGTAATAATGTCATGGTATTCCTCATCATTTTCTAATGATTCTCTTTCATTTCGGGATTTTAATCCACTTTCCAAACTTGGATGGAACTTCCCGCTTTCGATAATATCTGATAAGGTTCTTACAGGTGCATCCGGCCCAAGGCCAGCCAAATAATCATTTAACTGAAATTTAAATTCGTATCCGCTTAAGCTTGGATAAGAAAGAATTGGACTAAGACTGGGAATTGTTACCTCGAACACTTCTGCTCCAAGCGCTTCCATGTCCGCAATCACTTGATCCATCACTTTATTGACTTCAGGATCATTCCCAAACAGGTCGCGAATAACGCCTATCCGAGCTTTCTTTAATCCATTTTTCTTAAGATAATGAGTATAGGTTTTTGGAACTTTCCCGATACTCGCTTCAGTAACTGGATCTGCTGGGTCATAGCCAGCAATTGCATCGAGCACAACAGCCACATCTTCAACCGTACGTCCCATCGGTCCGCCGACATCCTGTGATAGTGCAAGTGGAATGATTCCATCTCGGCTGGCAAGTCCCATAGTAGGGCGAAGTCCAACCAGATTATTAAAGGACGATGGTATTCGGATGGATCCACCAGTGTCTGTCCCTAATCCGACAGCGGCAAAGTTGGAAGCAACCGCTGCTGCCGTACCACCGCTTGAACCACCTGGGTATCTTGTTAAATCATATGGATTATAGGTTTGTCCACCAAGGGAACTAATTGTTTGGAATCCGAAAGCAAATTCATGCAGGTTCGCTTTCCCTAAGATGATTGCACCTTGATCTCTTAATCTTTTTGTTTGATAGGCATCCTTTAGAGGGATGGAACCTTCAAGTGACAGGGATCCTGCAGTGGTTTGCATATCGTATGTATCATAGTTGTCTTTTAATATAACCGGAATTCCATGCAAGGGACCGCGAACGTTTCCCGCTTTACGCTCTTTATCTAGTTGTTTCGCTTCCTCTAATACATTTTCGTTAACCGTAATGATGGAGTTAATGCTGTCATCGTACTCCCCAATTCGATTGAGATAGAATTGAACCAATTCCTCAGAGGTTAACTCCTCCTTCTGCATCTCATGCTGCAATTCAAATATCGTCGCTTCCTCAATCTCAACAGATAAACCTCTTTCAGCGACGGGGCTCGCTAAATTAGAAACAGCACCTGCTGGATCTGCGTACAGTCCCAAAGCCATTACTAGAGCAGTGAAGAAAACTATAAATTTGTTATACCATTTTTCCATTTCGAACCCCTTTCATTTTTTGGAATAATTTGAATATACCAATCTATATTTATACTGTATATAAGAGGAATGTCATGAAAGACTAGGTTATATAGGGAGTATTAACCAATTAGAAGGTTTCATTTTATTCCACTTGAACAAGCAGTATAATTTCCGGTGCCTGGAACCGCTTTAAGTTAAGGTTCTTAATGATACAAGTTGGAAAAATTGGTAGAATTAGGGGTGTTCAACATTTAATTGACATAAATATTCGCTAGTGGATTTGATTAAACTACATAACTGTACTCATGGAGACATGGAGAGCACGAGTATATTGGAAGCCTATATTCCTTATTTAACAACAGGGGCAGGCTTGTTGAAGAGTGTTGTTTTTCTTAATTCCACAATCGGACCATTTTCTGAGATAGTATTCGATAAGGAATTTGAATAGGTAGAGGAGAAATTTTCAATGAAGTATTTTGTAGATGATGACCATTGGGATGTAATGGGCTATGTAAAGGAATGAAAAAGACTATTACCCAGGTTTAATAAAGAGACATCAAATTTTTTAAAAAAACTCATTCCATGATGGTAAAGTTGTTTCTCTTACGGTTTTGAATCAAGAGAATGGGAAAGCAAAGGACCCGACCACAATTAAAATGGTCATTGAGCAATATGAAGAGGGTGCGGGGATATATGAAATACAATGGTTAAACGTTCGTAAGTTCTTAATGGATTTTGATATTAAAAGAAATGTTGATGGTAATAAGCCTAATGAAATTGTCTTCGGTGGTAGAAAAGGACTTGATGATTGGGGCTACGATGAAATCCTTCCGTTGAGTAAAAGGAAATTGCAACATGAAATTCTTTTATTTTCACAAACAAAGATACTTATACATTGCTCGGATATTAAGATTAGAAAAATAAAAACTTAGAAAACAAGATGATATAAGATATTTCCTTCCAGACAAGAAAGGTAAAATTATTTAATTGTAAAGTATTGTACTTAAACTATTTGGTGCTTATATACAAGATCAGCTGCTGAATCGGTAGTTTTTCTTATTCCATAAAAGGGGCAGTTTAGTTGAAGATCGATGTTCAACTTGTGTTCAACAATCGGGCCAGATTATGGAGTAAGGTATTATTGAACTAATGGTGCAGGATATTTGCATAAAACCATTTAGATAATCTTCAACTAAATGGTTTTTTTTGTTTGAATTGTTTGTACGACTGTACTAAAATAAGTACATGAGTAAAAAAAACAAACCAACTAACCAAAAAGAATTATCATTCATCGAAAAAGCCCGCAGAGCTCAAATTGTGGAATGTGCGATTGAAACAATCGCAGAAGTAGGTTACGCTCAAGCCTCTATAGGACAAATTGCAAAGCGTGCAAATATCAGTAAGGGGGTTATTTCTTATCACTTTGCAAATAAAGAGGACTTATTGGAGCAAATACCTATCGAATACTATTTGGCTTGGCAAGCCTATATTGCTCCAAGAATAGAAGCTCAAAAGTCTCCTAAAGACATGCTTCGGGTGTATATTGAATCCAACCTTACATTTATAGATGAAAATCGTCAGCATGTTTTCGCTGTTATTGAAACGGTTTCAAATAAGAGAACTGCTGATGGTAAACTTCAGTTTGCAGCAGACCATGATGAAGCTATTCTACTTCCGATTGAAAATATTCTTACCCTAGGGATGCAGGAAGGAGTTTTCAGAGAATTCACCAGATCATCAGCAAGGGTGATGGCGTTAACAATAAGAAGTGCCATTGACGGGTTCACCCTTGAATTAACGAGAAAGCCTCATTTAGATGTTCAGGAATATACTAGGGAATTGGTTACAATCTTCGATAAATCAACTAAAAAGTAATGTGACGCTTAGGAGGATTTAATGATTTACTATGAGGTACTTTGTTATAGTTGTAAAAGGATTTTCAGAGTATACGAAGGTTCACTAAATTATAAACAATTTAAGGAAAATAAGGCTAAGATTTTTTGTTGCGAGGATTGTAGTCATAAGATACGTATGGATGCAATTAAAAATTTCTTTAGATACTTAAACTAACGGTTGAAGAAGGTTGTTACTAAAGGTTTATTCCGTTTCTTTTTGATAAACTATTTGATCCAAGTTACAGGTATCTAATTCCGCGAAATTAAGAAAAACGATATAATATAAAACAGGGATATTATAGGGGCCATTCCGGGAAATGCCAGGAAATTAAAGTAAGCTTGAAGATAACTTCTAAAACCAGTATTTCAGCCAATGGATGCTGGTTTTTTGTTCTTCAAGTGAGGAAAGAAAGCAGCTGGAATCTAATTTATGAGCAGATTAAAGTAAGTTCTGGACTGCATTCTGGATGAGAAGGATATCATTAAAGATTTGTTTTTTTATCTTTTCATTCTTACAGCGATTCATTTCGCTTTTCAGTAATACGAGTTCCTTCTTGAAAATGTCTATTGTACTCATGTGTCTGTTCACTCCTGGCTTTAAGAGGGGAAAAGCTTGTTATTTATAGTCTTTTATACCCTGTATGGGATTGATGAAACCAAAAAATGAGATATTTATGAGTAAATATATCCACTTGCGGATTGTGTGATTTTTAATTATATGGATTGTTTTTTCCGAAACCTTTTCAATTCCGAATCGTAATAGAAGTAGCATCTTCTTAGGAGTAAACACACGAATATGGTATTCTTTAGTTAATCCAATTCAAAGAAAAAGGTGACATTGTGGCAAAGAAAAAACTGCAATACTGGACTTTGCAATTGCTGCTTATCTTAACAATTATTTATGTATCAACTAAAATTTCTTTTTTGTTTGAACCAGTGGGCATTTTTGCATCAACATTATTTTTTCCAATTATTATTTCAGGATTTCTCTATTTCCTATTGAACCCGCTGGTAAGATTGCTGCAGCGCTACAAGGTGCCGAGAACGGCAGCGATATTGATCATCTATGCAGCTGTTATCGGTTTAGTAATGCTGATTATTGGCAACATTGCTCCGCTTATCAGCAGACAGGTGACTGAATTATTCAACGACCTGCCGGGGTATGCGAAGACGACAAGAGACTTTGTTAACTCCATGTCCAGCACCGAAGAGTTCAAATGGTTTTTGGAGCAGGACTACATATCGATTGAAGAAATTGAAGCACGCATTATGGAATATGCCAATACCCTGCCAAGCCGTGTGACACAGGGGGTAGCTGGAATAGTCAGCCTGGTCACCAATATTGCGATTACAATAGTAACGGTACCATTCCTGCTTTTCTATATGTTTAAAGACGGAGATAAGTTCCCTGCTGCCGTTTCGAAGTTCCTTCCTGCTTCTTACAGGGAAGAGGGGGTTAAAACGCTTAAGGAAACAGGAGAGACACTTTCTTCCTACATTCAGGGGCAGATTACAGTAGCATTATTTGTTGGGACACTTTCATTTATTGGCTATTTAATCATCGACTTGCCATATGCGCTAGTCATGGCGCTTATTGTTGCCATAACCAATATCATTCCTTATGTTGGGCCGTTTCTGGGCGGTGCACCTGCCGTAATCGTTGCACTTTTTGACTCGCCGACTAAAGCCTTTCTGGTGGTCGTAGTCATTGTGATTGCTCAGCAGATTGAAGGAAATGTGCTGTCGCCGCTGATTCTCGGAAAAACCTTGAACACACATCCGGCCACCATCATCATCCTATTGCTGGTTGCAGGCAATCTTGCCGGTATCCTCGGCATGATTCTGGCAATACCTACCTATGCTGTGACCAAAACGATCGTCTTAAATACAGTTAGATTTTTAAGGGCGAGGAAGACAGCGAGGGAAGAAGCGGTTACTTAAATAGAAAAAGCTCCTTTTAAAAAAAGGGGCTTTTTCTATTGCTGAATTTATTTAACATAATTCATCAAATAGGTTACAGCTTGTTGGGCTTTTCTAGCCTTTAAAAAGATTAAGGCATGATCCCTTCTTATCTAACATTTCACATAATTAAAGCGGGTATTTTTTGTTTTTCCCTCCCGAAAAGTTAAAATAATAAATAAAACGAAAGCAGTGATCCGAATGTGTTTAATCCTTTTCGCATATAAGGTTCATCCGGCATACAAGCTTATCGTTGCTGCCAATCGCGATGAATTTTATAGGCGCCCGACTGCACCGGCCCATTTTTGGGAGGACCATCCTGCCATTCTGGCTGGACGTGATTTAAGCAAGATGGGGACATGGATGGGTGTCACAAAGAATGGACGATTTGCAGCTCTTACAAACTACCGTGATCCGAACGCAGTGACAGATGGCAAAAGATCAAGAGGAGATCTCGTAGCGGATTTCTTGAAAGGCAGTGCTTCGCCTTCTAGATTTATGAAAATAGCATCTGAACACCGCAGCAGCTATCCCGGGTACAATCTGCTTGCGGGCAATTTGGAGGAGCTCTTTTATTACTCGAACGTGGAAGATAGAATAGAACAGCTTGGACCAGGAGTGTACGGGGTGAGCAATCATGTGCTGAATACCGAGTGGCCAAAGGTGAAAAAGGGGAAGGAAGGGTTATCTAAGATAATAGATCATGCAGCAGGGGATTTTACGGAAGCCTTGTTCACACTTCTCCAGAATGCAGACCCTGCCCCTGATGACATGCTTCCGAAAACAGGAGTTTCACTGGAGTGGGAGCGGATGTTGTCTCCTTTATTTATCAGAAGTGAAGGCTACGGAACCAGGAGTTCAACTGTGATGCTGATGTCAGAGGATGAGATTTTTTATAAGGAAAGGGTACATATAGGGGATAGCCCGCAGGAACAGGAGTTTATTATTCAAAAATAAGAAGCCAGTTCAGGCATCTGGCTTCTTTCATTAGGCAAGCGGTAAAGTAATCCGCACCGTTGTTCCTTCATTTTCCCTGCTGTGGATGTAAAGATTTCCGCCATGGTTTTTAATGATTTTTTTGCAGATCATGATGCCAAGGCCTGTGCCTTTTTCTTTTGTGCTGTAAAACGGCTCTCCCAGTTTGGCGAGGCGTTCTTCGGGTATGCCAATTCCCTCATCCTCGACACTGATGATGACAGAATGGTCCTCCTGGCGGATATCCACGTTTATTTTTCCGCCCGCCGGCATGGCTTCAATCGAGTTCTTAATGATGTTAATCAGCACCTGTTTAATTTTATCTTTTTCACATTTCACATAAAACTCGCCTGGTGACTGTGTTAGTTCGATCACGATATTCTCCATAACAGCCTGGCTGTTTAAGAGAGTGATTACACTTTTTACAACGTTTGTCAGGCAGGTTTCTTCCATTTCGGTTATTTGAGGTTTGGCGAGAACGAGCAGGTCATTGACGATGCCTTCAATCCGTTCCAGCTCACTTAGGATGACCTCCGCGAAATCTCCTTTATGTTCTTCATATAATAACTGTGTAAAGCCTTTTATGGCTGTAAGCGGGTTGCGGATTTCATGGGCAATGCCTGCGGCAAGCTGACCGACAACGGAAAGTTTTTCGGCATTCTGCAGCTTTTCCTCTGTCTTCTTTTGTCCGGTCACGTCTTTAATAATGATTTGGTAGACCTTTCTGTTCTTGAAAGTGGTTGGAATCAGCTGGACTTCGGCTTTTCTCGTTTGTCCGTCAGTCCGGATCAGATTAAGCTCAAAATTCACACTTAGCTTTGTTTGCAGAAAATCATCGAGAGTGGAATGTTCTGAAGGAGGAATGTAGTCGTGGAGGGAGGTGCCGATCATCTCTTTGATGCTCGTGAATCCAAAAAGCTTTTTTCCTTCATTATTGATGTAGGTCCAAATCCCCTTTTGTGTGACCATTCCTATCGTATCCTTGGAGAACTCCACCAGAAAGCGGTACTTCTCCTGTGTTTCAAGAATCTCCTCTTCCATGATAATTCTCTGTGTCATATCCCGGATGATGCACATCATTTCTTTATCGTCATTAATGACTGAAAAATTGGCTTCAAGCCACAGATAATGCCCCTCCTTATGCCTGAAGCGAAAGGTCTCCCGTTTATGCGGAAGCTGTTCAAGCTCGGCCAAAGCATCTCTTAAGAGGTCCCGGTCATTTGGATGGCAGTATGTATAAAGGCTGCTTCGATAAAAGTCCTGCTGTGAGTACCCCAGCATCGGCAAGCAGGAAGGGGAGACATATAAAGCAATGCCTTCTTTGGTTACTCTTGCAATCACATCGCTGGAATGCTGAATGGCCAGCTGCAGATTCCTCGCTTCGACTTTATCCGCGAATAAATCTGCAGGATTCTCGGTCATGATCATTTCCTGTCCCTCCTTTTTGAAAAATGGCACTTTTCCATCATTATACAATACATGTTTGGATTGACATATAGGATAAATTTCACTCTATGCAAACTGTGAAAAGGATCCCTTGTCAGGTATCAAACTCATAGGAGCTTTCTAATTTCCTCTCCAAGGATGAATATGCCTTCCTGCAGTTCCCCCAGCGAGGCATAAGCATAGGAAATTCGTATAAAATGATTCGGCCCGTCACTGTATATGCTGCCGGGATTAATCAGCAGTTTTCTTAAAATAGCCTGCCGATAGAGGCTTCGAATTGGAATACTGGACGGTACTTTCAGCCATATAAAAAAACCTCCTTCCGGAGAATTCCATTCTGCTATCCCGGACAAGTGAGCATCTAATGTATTCAGGGCAGTATTACGACGAATTCTCAGCTGCTCACGTACCCTTTCCATATGCTTTTGATAGAGGCCGGTGGACAGCCATTTTTCAGCTACCCTTTGTGAAAGTGAACTTGAACCATAGTCAGTCTGCATTTTAAGATCTGCAAGCCGGTCGATAACAGGTTCAGGTGCTGCTACCCAGCCTATTCGAAGTCCGGGACTCAATGTTTTTGACAAGCTTCCCATATAAAGGACCTGGCCGTTTTTGTCCATTGCTTTTAATGGTGGAGGGGGCATTTCATCAAGCCATAGCTCACGATAAATATCGTCTTCCACAATTGGCAGCTGTTCTATTCTGCAAACATCAAGCAGTTCCCTCCGTCTTTTTTCTGTCATTAAAATTCCAGTCGGGTTATGGTAGGAAGGAATCGTATATAAAATGGATTTTCCTTTTTCATATTTCTTCAAAGAGATGCTTTTCGTGATAACTCCCTCTTTATCCATCGGCAATCCTTTTAAATTCATGCCTGATGACCGGAAAAGCTGTAAAGAATATAAGTAAGAGGGCTTTTCCAGAAATACGGGTGCCCCTCTTTGCACAAGGCCCAATGAAACAAGCTGCAGGGCTTGCAGCCCTCCAGAAACAATAAGTATCGAGGAAGGAGAAGCGTCTATTCCAGATGCTGCCAAATATTCACTAACTGCCTGTCTTAATGGCAAATACCCCTTTGGTTCCTCATAACCGAGTTCACTCAATTCATCAGCAGCTTCCTTTAGAACTTTCTGCATCGTTTGCACAGGGGAAATCTCAGGGGAAAGCTCTCCTTTGCTGAGCTGTATAAAAGCGGGATCCATTTCTAAATCATTAATTTCTTGAACGATTTTTTCGCTGGCTCTGTGTATCCCTGTATCGATATATTCACTCCAGTTGGCAGACTGCCTTGAAGCGAGCAAGGTCCAAGTATTATTAATAACCTTTGTGCCAACCCCCGTTTTCCCTTCTATTAGTCCATCTGCAGCAAGTTCTTCCAGAGCAGTGATAATTGTGCTTCGGTTTACTCCAAACTCCTCAGCCAGTTTCCGCTGGCTTGGAATTTTACTTCCGATTGGCCATTCCCCTTTGGAAATCTTTCCTTTAATAGTCTCAATAACTTGCTGATATTTTGGCAATTGTGCTGTATCCATCCATATAACCGCCTTTATGAAAATTGGCTGGCAAAATTCTTTCCTAATTGGTTGAGGACATTGTATCAGTTATTGATTATCCTGAAAAGCAGCACAGATAATGGCTGGAAATGTTGATAAGGGGGATGAAGTTGGCAAATAAGAAATTTATGATTATCGGGGCGCATAGTTCTATCATCATTCTTTGGGCATCCGCATTCCCGGGAATTCGGGCTGGGCTTGAATCGTACTCCCCTGAGCACCTTGCCCTTTTTAGACTTTTAGTTGGTTCGGCTGCACTTGGTGTCTTAGCACTGCTGACAAGGATGCGTCTTCCGGATATAAAAGATCTTCCTGCTATTTTTATACTTGGATTCCTTGGTTTTACGGTTTATCATACAGCTCTCAACATTGGGGAAAAAACAGTAAGCGCCGGGCCGGCAAGCTTGATTGTATCAATGACTCCGATCTTTTCGGCTGCGTTGGCTGCTTTATTTTTAAGGGAAAGGTTTGGAAGGGTCAGGTGGACTGGTTCCGCAGTCAGTTTTGCTGGTGCCGCACTTATTTCGCTTGGTGCAGGAGGAGGGTTTGAAATCCAAACCGGTATTTTATTTGTCCTGCTTGCTTCCATTTCAGAAAGCATCTATTTCGTGTTTCAGACTAAATATTTTAATAAATACGGATTTTTGTCATTTACATCCTATACGGTATGGGCAGGGACTGGTTTTATGCTGATTTATCTTCCTGGGCTTGGTAATGAGATCTTTCATGCATCGGCCGAATCCACTTTAAGTGTCATCTATTTGGGGATTTTTCCAACGGTAATTCCATATATTGCCCTAGCTTTTCTTGCGTCCATAGGAGGGACTTCTGAAGCGACAAGCTCTCTTTATCTGACACCAGCAATAGCATTTGTCATTGCTTGGGTTTGGCTGGGAGAGGTGCCGACTATGTTATCCATTGCGGGTGGTATAATCGCTCTGGCAGGTGTGATGATTATTCACCGTAAAGACAGCCCTGTTAAAGTAACGGAAATTTTTGAAAATGGCCCAAGTGAAAATATTTGAAAAATAATGATTGACATCCTTTTCTTTATGGTGGTAAAGTAATAAGCATATTAAACAACCGAATAATAAAAATCTTCTTATCCAGAGAGGTTGAGGGACTGGCCCTATGACACCTCGGCAGCGGACAAAAGTGTACCGTGCCAAATCCAGCAAGCGTAGCTTGAAAGATAAGAAGAGGACCATTGATAAATGCCGCCCTCTTCTTTCTTTAGAAGAGGGTTTTTGTTTTTATCCGAAAAAAATGCATCAAGATTCTATTCATAAACATATGAATAATTCTTATCGAGAGAAGCAGAGGGACCTGGCCCAATGAAGCTTCGGCAGCAGGCAGACTGCACTGTGCCAAACCCAGCAGGCGATAGCCTGAAAGATAAGGAGGGGACTTCAAAAAACCTCTTCTGTTAGAAGGGGTAAATTTCAGGATATAATTCTTAGTTTTCACATAGGATTAATTATATATAACATTTAGAAAAGGAGAGATGCTGAATGATAGAGTTTCAGAATTTAAAGAAAATCTATGAAAGCGGAGGACAGCAGGTAGCTGCTTTAAATGGAATAGACTTAAAGATTAACAAAGGTGAGATTTTCGGTGTGATCGGCTTCAGCGGTGCGGGAAAGAGCTCTTTGATCCGCTGTGTCAATTGGCTGGAGAAGCCGACTTCAGGAAAGGTCATTGTCAGTGGACATGATCTGACGGCTTTATCTGTAAGAGAAATTCGCGAAGTGAAAAGAAACATCGGGATGGTCTTTCAGCATTTTAACCTTTTAAATTCGAAAACAGTGTTTGCCAATGTGGCGATGCCGCTCACACTGGCTAAGATCCCTAAAGATGACATCAAAAAGCGTGTCCATGAACTATTAGAATTCGTGGGGCTTGCAGACAAGGCAAACAGCTATCCCGATCAGCTGTCAGGCGGGCAAAAGCAGCGGATCGGAATTGCCAGGGCGCTGGCGACCCAGCCTTCCATTCTATTATGTGATGAAGCAACTTCAGCGCTGGATCCGCAGACAACCAGCTCTATCCTGCAGCTGCTGAAAAAAATAAATAAAGAATACAACATTACTATACTGATCATTACCCATGAAATGTCTGTAATCAGAGAGATCTGTGATCGTGTCGCTGTAATAGAGGCAGGAAAAATTATCGAAGAAGGAACCGTCTTCAATGTCTTTTCATCACCAAAGACGCAAACAGCGAAAAACTTTGTCAGCACTGTCATGAATGATCAAATACCTGACTCCATTAAAGAAGTGATTGAAAAACAGCAAGGGCTTCAAAAGGTATTTAGAATCAACTTTGTTGGAAATTCTGCCGGGCAGCCGCTCCTCTCGCAGGTTGCCAAAAAGTTTAATATCGACTTCAACGTCCTGTTTGGAAATATTACTGAACTTCAGGGAACACCGTTTGGCAACCTGATTGTCGAATTCCAGGGTCCGGACAGTGAAATCAGACGTGCTATTCAGTACATCAGCCAGGAAAAAATTTCAATAAAGGAAGTGACAACACGTGCTAGTTAATCAGGAAAAAATCATCGAAGCCTTAATCGAAACGATTCAAATGGTGGCATTCTCATTGCTGTTTTCAGCTGTTATCGGACTGCCGCTTGGTATATTGCTTGTCGTAACAAGGAAAGGGCATCTGCTGGAAAACCTCGTTGTTTTTAATATCATAAACAGCATTATTAATATTTTCAGATCAGTTCCCTTCATTATTTTAATGGTAGCCATTATCCCCATTACCAGGCTGATTGTCGGAACATCGATAGGTACGGCTGCAGCCGTAGTGCCGCTAGTCTTTTATGCCGGGCCATATATTGCAAGATTAATAGAAAACTCATTGCTTGAGGTAGATCCGGGTGTTATAGAAGCTGCAGAAGCAATGGGAGCAACACCAGGCCAGATAATACTAAAATTCCTGATTCCGGAAGCACTTAGTTCGCTGGTATTAGGCTTTACAATTGCAACAATCGGATTGGTCGGAGCATCAGCCATGGCCGGGGCAGTCGGAGGCGGCGGGCTTGGTGACCTCGCCATTACCTACGGCTACCAGCGATTCGATACAACAGTCATGCTGATTACCGTTGCGATCTTAGTTGTCATGGTTCAAGGCCTGCAGTCATTCGGAAATATCTTATCCAAAAAAATCAGAAGAAGATAAATAAGGAGGAAATACATCATGAAAAAACTATTCTTAACATTCATTATTTTAGCATTGGGTGTGTTCACTGCAGCATGCTCAAGCACAACTGGAGGAGAAGAAACAAAGAAGATTAAATTAGGTGTAAGCGGTTCTGATACACGCATCTGGGACTTTATTGCAGAAAAGGCTGAAAAGGAAGGCATTGAAATTGAAGTTGTGACATTCTCTGACTATGTGCAGCCCAATGTTGCCCTTGCAGAAGGAGATCTTGATGTGAATGCATTCCAAACAGTCGCTTATTTTGACACTTTTATTAAAGAGCATAATATGGATCTTACCCCAATAGCGACAACTGTTTTAGCACCAATGGGGCTTTATTCTGAAAAAGTAAAATCGGCAGAAGACATTCCGGAAGGCGGCAAAATTGCCATTCCAAATGATGCTTCAAATGGCGGAAGAGCCCTTCTTTTACTGGAGGAAGCCGGCCTGATTAAATTATCCGAGGACTATGACGGAAACCTGGACTTGAATAAAATCGTTGAAAATCCGAAGAACCTTGAATTTGTAGAAATGGTATCAGCGCAGACACCGCGTGCACTTCCGGATGTCTCTGCTTCTGTAATCAATAACGGAATTGCCGTAGATGCAGGCTTTAACCCAACTAAGGATTCAATTTTTATTGAAAGTGAAACCGCTACTCCATACGTAAATATCATTGCTGTCCGAACAGAAGACAAGGATAACAAAACGCTTAAGAGAATTGCTGAACTTTACCAGGAAGATGATGTAGCTGATTTCATTACGAAGGAATATGACGGAAGCATGATCCCGACTTTTATTCCTTTAAGTGATATTGGCTGGTAAAAAATTATTTATAAAGGAGGAACAATGATGGCGGCACCTGTAAAAGCACTATCTGAACTGAAAGAAGCAATCAAGAAAAATGTTGAGGGAAATAAAGAACTTTATCTTTCCGCAAGCCACCAGATCCATGCGACCCCGGAAATAGGAAATGAGGAGTTTTTTGCCTCTGGCTTGCTTTCAGGCATCCTTGAGAAGGAAGGTTTTGAAGTTGAGCGGGCAGTGGCCGGGCATGAAACAGCTTTCCTTGCCCGGAAAAAATCCGATAAACCAGGGCCGTCTATTGCATTCCTTGCAGAATATGATGCCCTTCCCGGGCTGGGTCATGGATGCGGCCACAATATCATTGGCACAACAAGTGTGGCAGCAGCCATTGCATTGAGCAAGGTTATTGATGAGACCGGAGGAGAGGCAGTAGTATTTGGAACCCCGGCAGAAGAAGGCGGGCCAAATGGAAGTGCAAAAGGCAGCTTTGTGAAGCATGGCTTACTTGAAGGCATTGACGCTGCCCTAATGGTTCATCCATCAAACCATACCCGCCTGACCAGTTCATCACTGGCAGTTGATCCGCTTGACTTCGAGTTTATCGGTAAGCCTGCCCATGCGGCAGCTTCACCGGAGGAAGGAATCAATGCCCTTGATGCAGTTATTCAGCTATTTAACGGAATTAATGCCCTTCGTCAGCAATTAAAGGATGATGTACGAATCCATGGCATTATTACTCATGGCGGGGATGCTCCAAATATTATCCCTGAGTATGCAAAAGCCAGATTCTTCATCCGTGCTACAACCAGAACCAGTCTTAATGAGGTAACACGGAAGGTTAAAGCTGTCGCTGAAGGCGCCGCATTGGCAACCGGAGCAAAGCTCAATGTTATTGCTTTTCAAAATGAAGTTGATAACCTGCTGTTAAACAAGACATATGACCAAGTGTTTAAAGAAGTGATTGAAGACTTGGGAGAAACGGTCGTTGAAGGGGACAGAGATGGAATCGGCTCGACGGATGCAGGCAACATCAGCCAAGTGGTGCCAACCATTCATCCTTATATTAAAATTGGTGCAGATGATCTTGTTGCCCATACAGTTCCGTTTCGTGAGGCTGCAGCATCTGTAAAAGGAGACGAAGCACTGATAACCGGGGCAAAAGGGCTCGCACTCACTGCCTTCCAGCTGGTAACAGACCAGGAGCTGCTTAAATCCATTAAACAGGAATTTCTAGAGCGGAAAGCCGCTGAATAAGAACAAAAGCTATCCTCTTTGCGGGATAGCTTTTCCTTATTCAGTGAGTCTTTTCCTCAAATTGGAGGTTTCTTTCCCTAATTTGCTGAATAATATTTTCCGTAAATTTAGTCTGCGTTTCCCCAATTTTCTCATTCTTTTCCCGAAGTTCACGATTACCTACTGTTCCTTCATCTGTTCCTGTGCCATCCGAATAAGCTCCTTCACCATACTTCCGCCAATCTTCCCGCCCACTGTTCCTGCCTGTTTGGATGTAAGACGGCCGTTATATCCCGGCTTCAATGGCACACCGGCCTCCTCGGCAATTTCATATTTCACGACATCGGGATTTTCATTGTCAACATGGTATCCCTGGTTTGCCATTACCTGATTTTTAAGCTGGTCTAATGCCGCTCTTGATTCCGGCACAAGCGGGCGTCTTTTTCTTCTTGCCATGATGCATTCCTCCATAATAAGTACTTTTTCTTATTATGTGATAGAACATAGGGAATAACACTGAAAAAACTTGTACATCTTCTTATGAAAAGATATTCTAATGTTAGAAACCCTGAATCATTGTGAATAAACAAAAGAAGGTGTTTTGGTTGGCATTAAAATACTTGTCAGCTCTGCTGCTGCCCGGCCTGCTGGTTTTGCTCTTTACGAGAGTAAGCTATAATCGTGTGATTGGGCTTGTATTGACGGTGGGACTGATTGCTGCTTCTGTCTATAAAGGGTATACAAATTCATTTGCCTTGATTGTTATAGACGCACTTTCATTGACTGTCGGGTTTTGGTACGCTCAAAAACTGAAGCCCAAAACAAAGCCAAGTGCGGAATAATTTTTGCGGAACCTGTCGATCAAACGTATCGACAGGTTTTTTGTAAAATGAAATTTCAGCTTTATTTTTGCTCGCATAAAATCAGCTATTAATCAATATCAATCAAACAATTGATTTAATTTCAGGAGGTTAATCAAACGTTTGATTAACCTTGCTTCGACACCACCCTCAAGAATTCGGCATATTTCCCAAGCAATATTTACCCGGCAAAAATAAAAAAAACGAATATCCGTTCGCATATTGTTGGTTTGTTTTAGGCTCTTTGTGGTAGAATGATGATATGAGTTTTGAGTAAAAAACTGACAAATCAGCCATGCATCCCGGATCTTAAATTCTTTCAATGCTGGTTTGTGATTAATATATAGATAAAAGTAATTTGAACGGGAGGCTTATAGGTGAAGGATCAATTTGAATTAGTCTCAAAATATTCCCCTCAGGGCGATCAGCCTGGGGCAATCAAAAAAATTGTGGAGGGAATTAATTCCGGCAAGAAGCACCAGACGCTTTTGGGTGCAACAGGAACGGGAAAAACCTTCACAGTTTCAAATGTTATACAAGAGGTTAACAAGCCGACGCTAGTCATTGCGCATAATAAGACACTTGCAGGGCAGTTATACAGTGAATTTAAGGACTTTTTTCCAAACAATGCTGTTGAGTATTTTGTCAGCTATTATGACTACTATCAGCCGGAGGCATATGTGCCTTCTACAGATACCTTTATTGAAAAAGATGCAAGCATCAATGATGAAATTGATAAGCTCCGCCACTCGGCGACTTCTTCATTATTTGAGCGCAAAGATGTCATTATAATTGCCAGTGTGTCTTGTATATATGGTTTGGGTTCTCCTGAAGAATACAGTGAAATGGTGCTATCCCTCAGAACCGGCATGGAGATTGAGAGGAACCAGCTTCTTCACAGGCTCGTTGACATTCAGTATGAACGCAATGATATCGACTTCCAGCGCGGCACCTTCCGTGTACGCGGGGATGTAGTAGAGATTTTCCCGGCATCACGGGATGAGCATTGTATCCGTGTAGAGTTTTTCGGGGATGAGATAGACCGGATCCGTGAAGTAGATGCCCTCACCGGAGAAATTATGGGTGAACGTGAGCACGTTGCGATCTTCCCGGCATCCCACTTCGTAACGCGTGAAGAAAAAATGCGGATCGCCGTCCAGAACATTGAAAAAGAACTGGAAGAGCGCCTTGCTGAATTAAGAGAAAACGATAAGCTGCTTGAAGCCCAGCGCCTCGAGCAGCGGACCCGCTATGACCTTGAGATGATGAGGGAGATGGGTTTTTGTTCCGGCATAGAAAACTACTCCCGCCACCTTACATTAAGGCCGCCTGGTTCAACACCGTATACCCTTCTGGATTATTTTCCGGAAGACTTTCTAATTGTGATTGATGAGTCGCACGTAACTCTGCCGCAAATCCGCGGTATGTTCAATGGTGACCAGGCAAGAAAATCCGTGCTTGTGGACCATGGTTTCCGTTTGCCTTCAGCCATGGATAACAGGCCGCTTACGTTTACCGAGTTCGAAAAGCATGTGAAACAGGCTGTCTTTGTTTCTGCAACACCTGGCCCTTATGAGCTTGAGCATACACCGGAAATGATTGAGCAAATTATCCGCCCAACCGGTTTGCTTGATCCCACTATTGATGTCCGTCCAATCGAAGGGCAAATTGATGACCTAATCGGTGAAATCCAGGATCGCATTCAGAAAAATGAACGTGTGCTTGTCACTACATTAACAAAGAAAATGTCTGAGGACTTGACAGACTACTTAAAAGAAATCGGCATTAAAGTGCAGTATCTGCACTCAGAGGTAAAAACGCTTGAGCGGATTGAGATTATCAGAGAGCTTCGTCTAGGTAAATACGATGTGTTAGTCGGAATCAACCTTCTAAGGGAAGGACTTGATATACCGGAAGTGTCTCTCGTTACTATACTTGATGCTGATAAGGAAGGTTTCCTCCGTTCGGAACGTTCACTCATCCAGACGATTGGACGTGCAGCGCGTAATGCGAATGGCCATGTCATAATGTACGCAGACCGGATCACTGACAGCATGGAAAAAGCCATCAGTGAAACAAAGCGCCGCCGGTCCATTCAGGAAGAGTACAATAAGAAGCATGGCATCACGCCAATGACTATACAGAAGGATATACGCGATTCAATCCGTGCAACACATGCGGCAGAAGAGCAGGAAGAATACCAGCCGTCAGCAAAGCTCGGCAAGCTGAACAAGAAAGAGCGCGAGAAGCTGATCGGCGATATGGAAAAAGAAATGAAGGAAGCGGCCAAATCCCTGAATTTCGAAAGGGCTGCCGAGCTTCGTGATCTAATATTAGAGCTGAAAGCGGAAGGATGACGTAAAAATGGCGATGGATAAACTGATTGTAAAGGGTGCCAGAGCCCATAATCTGAAAAATATAGATGTCACCATTCCGAGAGATAAGCTTGTCGTCCTGACCGGACTTTCAGGTTCAGGAAAGTCCTCACTGGCATTTGATACGATTTATGCAGAAGGGCAGCGCCGCTATGTGGAATCATTATCTGCTTATGCCCGGCAATTCCTCGGCCAGATGGATAAGCCTGACGTGGATGCGATCGAAGGTCTGTCTCCTGCCATTTCAATTGACCAAAAGACGACAAGCAGAAATCCTCGTTCCACAGTGGGAACGGTGACAGAAATTTATGATTATCTGCGATTATTATTTGCAAGGGTGGGGCGTCCAACCTGTCCGATTCACAATATTGAAATCTCCTCACAGACCATAGAGCAAATGGTTGACCGGATTATGGAGTACCCCGAAAGAACAAAACTCCAGGTTATGGCTCCGCTTGTATCCGGCCGAAAAGGGACACATGTAAAAGTGTTTGAAGATGTCAAAAAGCAGGGGTTTGTCCGTGTCCGTGTCGATGGAGAAATGATGGATCTCGGTGATGAGATTGAGCTGGAAAAAAATAAAAAGCACTCTATAGAAGTAGTAATCGACCGGATTGTCGTAAAAGAAGGCGTAGCACCAAGGCTTGCAGATTCATTGGAAACCGCGTTGAATCTGGGCAATGGCAAGGTGCTTGTGGATGTAATCGGGGAAGAAGAACTGCTGTTCAGCGAGAACCACGCATGTCCTCAATGCGGGTTTTCAATCGGCGAACTTGAGCCAAGAATGTTCTCTTTTAATAGTCCGTTTGGTGCCTGTACGGAATGTGACGGATTGGGCTCAAAGCTGGAGGTAGATATTGATCTGGTCATACCCAATAAGGATCTTTCATTAAAGCAAAATGCTATTGCCCCATGGGAACCGACCAGCTCTCAATATTATCCTCAGCTGCTGGAGGCGGTATGCAATCATTATGGAATTGATATGGACGTTCCGGTTAAGGATATTCCTGAACACTTGCTTGAAAAAGTTTTATACGGATCCGCCAAGGACAGCATTTATTTCCGATATGAAAACGATTTTGGCCAGGTGCGGGAGAATTATATCCATTTTGAAGGTGTCATCCGCAATGTGGAGCGCCGCTATAAAGAAACAAGCTCTGATTATATCCGGGAGCAAATGGAAAAATACATGGCCCAGCATCCATGTCCTTCCTGTAAAGGCTACCGTCTGAAGCCGGAAACGCTTGCGGTGCTTGTATCAGGAAAGCATATCGGCCATGTGACAGAATATTCGATTGAGGAAGCATTCAGCTTCTTTGAGAATCTGACACTGTCTGAAAAAGAAATGAAGATTGCCAAACTCATTTTCCGTGAGATTAAGGAGAGGCTAGGCTTCCTCAT
Source organism: Cytobacillus oceanisediminis 2691 (assembly GCF_000294775.2). GTDB lineage: Bacteria > Bacillota > Bacilli > Bacillales > Cytobacillaceae > Cytobacillus > Cytobacillus pseudoceanisediminis. The sequence continues at coordinate 4,874,013 of NZ_CP015506.1, read as the reverse complement.
TAATGTCGGGCTGGATTACCTGACATTAAGCCGGGCAGCGGGAACTTTGTCCGGCGGTGAAGCTCAGCGTATCCGCCTGGCCACACAAATCGGTTCGCGCCTGACAGGCGTACTCTACATTCTGGATGAGCCTTCCATTGGTCTCCATCAGCGTGATAATGACCGCTTGATTGATACACTTAAAAATATGCGGGATATCGGCAACACCCTGATCGTGGTAGAACACGATGAAGATACAATGGTGGCAGCCGACTATTTAATTGATGTAGGTCCGGGAGCAGGGGTTCATGGAGGACAAATCGTTTCAGCTGGTACCCCTCAGGAGGTAATGGATGATCCAAACTCCCTGACAGGGCAATATTTGTCAGGCAAGAAATTCATTCCGCTTCCAATTGAGCGCCGAAAGAATGACGGACGCTTTATCGAAATTAAAGGGGCTAAGGAAAACAATCTTAAAAATGTAAGCGTTAAGTTCCCGCTCGGCACTTTTATTTCCGTTACTGGTGTATCAGGATCGGGCAAGAGTACATTGATTAATGAAATCCTTCATAAAGGGCTTGCCCAAAAGCTTCATAGAGCCAAATCAAAGCCGGGTGAGCATAAAGAAATTAAAGGTGTGGATCACCTCGACAAAGTCATTGATATCGACCAATCTCCAATCGGACGGACACCTCGTTCCAATCCGGCAACATACACCGGAGTGTTTGATGATATTCGTGATGTATTTGCTTCAACCAATGAAGCAAAAGTTCGCGGCTACAAAAAGGGGCGCTTCAGCTTCAATGTAAAAGGCGGACGATGTGAAGCATGCCGCGGAGACGGGATCATCAAGATTGAAATGCACTTCCTGCCTGATGTGTATGTGCCATGTGAAGTATGTCATGGCAAACGCTATAACAGGGAAACACTTGAAGTGAAGTATAATGGGAAGAATATTTCGGAGATTCTCGATATGACAGTGGAAGATGCACTGGAGTTTTTCGAAAATATTCCTAAAATCCGCCGCAAGCTGCAGACGATTTATGATGTTGGCCTGGGCTACATCACTTTGGGACAGCCTGCGACAACATTGTCCGGCGGTGAAGCGCAGCGTGTCAAACTTGCTTCCGAATTGCACCGCCGTTCAACGGGCCGCTCCCTGTACATTCTTGATGAACCGACAACAGGTCTTCATGTTGATGATATCTCAAGACTGCTCGTGGTCCTTCAGCGTCTTGTTGAAAATGGAGACACGGTACTGGTTATTGAGCATAATCTTGATGTCATCAAGGCAGCCGACTATATAGTGGACCTTGGACCTGAGGGCGGAGATAAGGGAGGTACCATCTTAGCAGCCGGTACACCGGAAAAAATTGCCGAAGTCCCGGAATCCTACACAGGCAAATACCTCAAACCAATCCTGGAAAGAGACCGCCTGAGAATGAAACAGCAAATTGAAGAGAAAGAGGGCGTGACAAACGCTTAATTAGGAGGAAGCAGTACCGTTTTGGTACTGTTTCTTTTTTATGTAAAAGAGATTAATTCTCCTGGATGAGGGGTATAGAACATGCGTCTGCAGCAACCCTCAATAATCTCAACCAAGAAAGGAACATTCACTATGAAAAATAAAATCTATCTTTTGGCAGGCCTTATTTTGCTTGGGTTCGGCATCTATCTATCCATCACATTTCTTGGAGAGGAAAAAAAGGCTGAAAGCAATCAATCGATTGTAGCTTTTGGCGATTCGCTCACCTACGGATATGGAGATGAAACTGAGGAGGGGTACATTGGCAGGCTGCAGACCAAACTGGATCGGACATTTCCGGAGAAGAATTATACAATAACAAATCATGGAGTGTATGGCTTTAAATCTTCGGATGTCCTTCAGCAAATGCTCAAACCGGAAGTGGCACAGGATATTAAAAATGCAGATATGTTTATCGTATATATTGGAACAAACGATTTGCTGAAAAGCAACGGAGGGGATCTTTATCCGCTCCATCACGAAAAACTGGTTGAAGCTAAAGACATTTATGAGGATAAACTGAATGGAATCCTTGAAACACTGGAAACCGCCAACAGTGATGCACCTGTTATCCTTCTCGGACTATACAATCCCTATCCGGACGGTGACCAGATTGAAAAATATATTGACCATTGGAACAATTCCATAAGAAAAAAAGCAGTGGAAGATAAAAATATCACCTACATTTCTACCAATGAACTATTCAAGGGAAAAAACAAGAAACAGTACTTCGCTGATTCCCTTCATCCGAACGGAAAGGGATATGAGATGATTGCGGATAGGATTATGGAAGGCTTTTCTTTTTAATAAAATTTAAAGCTTACTAAATTGATTTTAGCACCTGTTGCCTGGAGCGGAAATCAACAGGTCAAATCAAAAGAACCATTTGAAGTTCCTTCCTTTCTGACCATTTGATAACACAATGTAATGTTCCAGCAAAATCGATGTAACCAAGCAGCGTTATACTCCTATATAAGGGAAGCTATTGCCTGGAAACAGAAGGGGAGGTCATTATGGAGGATTATTTAGAGAAGTCTCTGGAAGAATGGAAAGAAGATATTTCTGAGGTTTTGGATCAGATTAATAATGAATATGAGGATGTTAAAAAAGAGCTTAAAGTATATTCCTACAAATATGGAATTACAAAGCAGGTTATCCAGTCTACTGTGAACGAAGAGATTATTGATAATATCCGCGAAATGTATCATAAGCCTTTTGAAGAGAAGTATAACGAATTGAAAGAATACATACGTGATTTGGATGAAAAACGAAAAGTTTTCCAAATGTTTGTCAATAAAATCGACGAAGTGAAAAAGAAGGAAGCGCCTCGCACTGACCTGGCAGCTGCCTATAAATAGGACATAATCATAAAACCGTCTTTTCAAGAAAGGCGGTTTTTAATATAGAAAAAGCTATGCGACTTGAGGCTATGGAACCCCTCAGCCTGCAGATGTATTTTTAGAAATATGGAGGAAAATGCTCCTTTGATTTTCTATAATGAAGAAGAGGCTGAAACTTTTAGCGCTCCATTTCCGTATGACAGATAAGGTGAAACTTCAATCAGTGGGTTTTTTTTATCCCCATTGATTGTTAGTTGAACCAATCGGGCCTTTACGGGCAGTTTGCCCCCACTTATCCTCCATTGGTTTCTCTGAGTCTTGAAGTGGGGGTCTTACTGCCCGTTAGACTGCGATAAAGGAGCTGAAAACAATGGAAACAAGAAAGGTTCTGTCTGCCTTAAGCTATTTTAGCATTATGTTCGCAGGATTTATTTTTCCGCTCATTGTATTTTTTGCATCAGAAGACACGGAAGTGAAGCGGCATGCCAAGAGTGCATTCTTATCACATTTGATTCCGCTGGTTCCTGTTCCGTTTATTGTTTTTGCTGGGGTGACCCAGTTCACAGTAAATGATCAGGAAATCCCGGTCCTATTTCTTGCAGCTGTGGGCATCACGATCATTCTGCTATTAATTGTACTTATCTGGAATATCATTAAAGGGGTAAAAGTCCTGATACAAGAATAGAAATAATAGAGGAGGGCCAAAGAATGAAAGAGGAACGCAAACGTATTTTGAAAATGGTCGAGGATGGAAAGCTTACGGTTGACGAAGCTTTAACTCTGCTGGAGCAGCTTGAAAAAACAAACCAGACGATGGAACAGAAGCAGGAGGATTTAATTAAGGAGCTATCTGCTGAGGTTAAGTTTGAAGAAGCTAAAAAGGGTGAGCCATACAGCTCAAAGCAACAAAGTGCCAAGGAAAAAATCATTGATTTTGTAGATTCAGCATTTAAGAAAGTGAAGGATCTCGATCTTGATTTTAATTTTGGGAAAAGTGTTGAGATCTCTCATATATTTCAGCATGCAGACGCATACTTAAAAGATCTGGACATTGATGTTGCCAATGGGACAGTTAAGGTGATTCCATGGGAGCAAAGTGATGTCCGCGTTGAATGCAAAGCTAAGGTCTATCGTGTGGATAATCAGGATGAAGCACGCAGAAATTTCCTGAAGGATGTTATTTTTGCCATTGAGGGGCAAAGGCTGAGATTTTCCAGTCAGCAAAAGTGGATGAAGCTTGAAGCAGTCATCTATATTCCAAGATCTGAATATGAAAATGTGAAAATCCGCATGTTTAATGGCCCGATTGAAAGTCAAAACTTAACAGTGGAAAACTTTAAAGCGAAAACGGCCAATGGAAAGATTACGGTTAGTGATTTAAACAGTAAAAATGTTGAGGCTGAAACCGCCAACGGGCAGATTACCATTCAAAAAAGCCGAATTGATCATGTAGAAGCCGAAACGTTGAATGGTGCAATTCTGGCTGAAGGAGACTTCAAAAAAGCCGAACTCCAATCTTTTAATGGAAATGTAACATGCAGGGCAGAAAATGAACGCTGCGAATGGATCGAAGCGAAGGCAGCGACGGGCAGCATCGACTTGTTTGTTCCGGATTTCGCTGCTGTCAGCGGAGAACTTCGCACCAATCTGGGCAGTTTCCACCCTGATATTGAGGGTATTGAAGTTATAGAAGAAAAGAGCGAAGTGATTCAGAAAATGCTGCGCTTCAAGTCTGTAAAAGAAAGCGGCAGCGGACTCAAGCTGAGGGCTGACTCAAAAACAGGTACGATCACGATCAAGCGGTCAACTGCCTGGTAAAGCGTAAGGAATTTGGCTGTTGATAGATAGTATAAAATTTTGAACATTACTGTCTAGCTCCACAAGGAACGCTCGACAGCTTTATCATCGCACGACTAAAAGCGCCAGCTTTTTAGGAGGAGCGCCTGCCCCCTCGAGGGGTCTGGGATGGGCAAGGGGCTTTCGCTTTTCTTGATAGGAGGGATTCTTTGTGAATAAATTGGTTCGCTCCCGCAGCAACCGGAAATTAGCGGGGGTATTGGGCGGCTTATCAAAATCGATCGGTATAGATCCTACCGTACTCAGGGTGATTTTCATTGTTTTATTATTTACAACAGGCGTTTTTCCAATGACACTCATTTATGCTCTGCTTGTGTTCTTGCTTCCTAATGAAGAGGTGCTGTAGAAAATGAGATGGATTCTGGGAATTTTGATTAATGCGGTCCTATTTGTAGCGATCGCCGGTTTTTTTAAGGATTCGTTTTACTTATCGGGATTTGGGGCTGCCATCGGTGCCAGCTTCATGCTTTCCATCCTGAACATTCTCGTGAAACCAATCCTGATTATATTAACTCTGCCAGTCACTGTTTTAACGCTCGGTCTGTTTTTGTTCGTCATCAATGCTGTTACATTAATGATTACAGATGGCTTTATGGGGGATTCTTTTGAAATTGACGGGTTTGGCACAGCGATTCTTGTGTCTGTGATTATGTCAATTGTTAATCTGATCATTCAAAAAGCGATCCTCGAACCGGCAAGGGAAAAGTAAATGCGTTAAAAAGCCAGCATCCGTGATGCTGGCTTTTTTCTATTCAATGATGGTGGCATTAAAGCCGTCCCTCTTCAGACTCCCGGCAAGTTTCTCGGCAAGCTGCTTTTCTGAAAATGCAACTTGAACTTTATATTGTTTGATTTTATCATTCTTTCTCAAGCCGTATTGTTCGGCGATTGCTTTTACTATGGCTTGTGCACAGCGTTTTCGATAGAGAGGGGTCCGGAGAAGGGAAGCTTCTTCTTTATTGGTCATAAACCCGCATTCCACAAGTACAGCAGTCATTTTTGTCTCACGAAGAACCTGGAAATCAGCTGTTTTGACTCCCCGGTCCCGCAAGCCTGTAGAACTGATTAAGTTTCGCTGTATCTTTTGGGCTAATGCCAGCGCTTCCCGAGGTTTTGAAGGGTAGACATATGTCTCAATTCCGCCTGCACTGTTCCATCCGCCTGTTCCGTAAGCATTGGCATGGATGGACACATAGCAGTCCGCGTTTTGTTTATTTGCCAGCTCGGTCCTTTCGGCAAGCGGCACGTCCCGTACATCCGAGTGTGCAAAGGAAACCACTGTGGTTTGATAGCTTTCCAGCAACTCCTTTGCTAGTTCGGCAACAGCCCGATTGAATTCATATTCTCTCATTCCGTTAGGGCTCCGTTTGCCGGAGGTGCTGTATCCATGCCCGGCATCCAGTATGATTTTCATCTAATCGCTCCTTTCAATAAAAAATATTCTCATGTATATAATATGGACAAACCTTCCAAAAGGACATGGTAAAATGAAAATAGGAGAAAACCCTGATGGGCTTTCTCCTATTTTGCGGCGCGCTGCATCGTATGAACAAATTTATAGCGGTCTGCGCGGTATGCTGATTTGACAAGCTCAAAAGGCGTGCCATCCTCTAAAAAGGAAGTTCGGACAATAAGCAGTACAGGCGATCCGGATTCGACCTGCAAGTGGTTTACTTCCGTTTCCTTAGCGATGGAAGCTTCAATTTGCTGGGTTGCTTCACTGATGGTCAGGGACAATTTTTCTTCAATATGCTGGTAAAGGGACTTGTTGATGATTTCTTCTGTAAGCCCTTTAACGAGATTAGCAGGCAGGCAGGTAGTTTCCAGCGCCATTGGCAGATTATCTGCCATACGCACCCGTTTAATTTCATAAACAGGTGTGTATTCTTTTATATCAAGCTTTCTCGCCAGCTGCGGCTCGGCCGGGATGATTTCAAATGAAATCAGACGGCTGCTCGGCACCATGCCGCGCTCTTTCATATCTTCAGTAAAGCTGGTCAATCCCTGAAGCTTTTGTTCGACCTTCTGCTTGTTGACGAAAGTTCCGCGCCCTTTTTGCCTGTATAGATAGCCATCATTGACAAGGTTGTTTAATGCCTGTCTGACTGTCATGCGGCTAATCTGGTATTGCTCAGAATACTCGCGCTCAGAAGGGATTGCTTCATCAGGCTTTAATATGCCGCTTTCTATTAATTGTTTAATATACTCTTCCAATTGGTGATATATCGGGATGGGTGATTGCTTATCGATCATGGGAATTCTCCTATCACTATTAGTAGTGCTCATCAATCCTTACTGACAAGACTAAGTGCTTCTTCATCGGCTATGATTGTCACATTCTCATGAAGCTTCAAAGCTGATGCGGGGAACTGTTCATCAGGTTCTCCATAAACCAGTTGCCTGATAGCTTCTGCCTTGGCTGAACCTGAAGCGAGCAGGATGATTTCCCGGCTATCAAGAATCGAAGCGATTCCCATAGTAATCGCTTGGGCTGGAACGTCTTCAATAGAATTGAAAAACCTTGCGTTCGCCTTACGTGTACTTTCAGCCAGGTCCACGACATGCGTACGGCTTTGAAAAGACGTGCCGGGTTCATTGAAGCCGATATGTCCATTGCGTCCAATTCCCAGCAGCTGCAGATCGATATCTGCCAGATCCTTGATCAGCTGCTCATACCGTTCGCATTCCTGTGGCATATCTTCTGCTGCTCCTTTTGGAAGGTGAGTGTTTTCCAGCCGGATGTCCAGATGATCAAATAGTTCACTATTCATGAAATGCCTGTAGCTATTAGGGTCGAAAGGAGGCAGGCCGATATATTCATCCAAATTAATCGTCGTGATTTTTTCATAAGAAGTGCCATTTTTTTGATGATCTTTAATCAGTTCAGCATAAACTCCTTTTGGTGTGCTGCCGGTTGCAAGCCCTAATGTCAGATCCGGCTGCTGCCGGATTTTTTCAATCATCAGCTGGGCAGCTTTTTGGCTCATATCGTTATAATCGGCTGTTCGAATGATTTTCAAGGTCTTTTCACCTCGCGTTCAAAGGCTTTGACGCCTCTGCAGAAAGTCATGGCAACCTCAAGGTTCTCATCGAGTACAACCAGGTCGGCATCCTTTCCTTCCGAAATGCTGCCTTTCCGGTCAAACATATTGAGCTGTCTGGCCGGGTTGCTGCTTGCAAGCTGGACAGCTTCAGACAGCTGAATATCAGTAAAATCAATCATATTTTTAATGGAATCTTTCATTTTTAAAATACTTCCAGCCAGTGTGCCGTCAGCAAGCAGTGCCTGGCCATTTTCGACCTTTACATCCTGTCCGCCAAGATCATAATGTCCATTTTTCAGGCATTTTGCTCTCATGGAATCGGTTATCAGGATCATTCCATCCGGGCCCTTGGCGTTTAGTGCAAGCTTGATCATTTCAGGCCGGACATGGATTCCATCAGCAATCATTTCAACTATCAATTCTTTGAATAAAAGCGAAGCGCCGGCTACTCCAGGTTCACGGTGATGCATGCCTCTCATTCCGTTAAAAAGGTGAGTCACCTGCTTAGCTCCCGCCTGAACAGCTTTCTCCATTTCTGTAAAAATGGCATCGCTATGGCCGATTGAGGGGACAACACCGTTTTCACTTAAGTAGCGGATAAATTCATAGCCATTTGCTTTCTCAGGTGCAAGTGTAATCAGCTTGATGGTTCCATTTGCTGCTTCCTGCCAGCGCTTAAAAAGTTCAATATCAGGCTCGAGTATATGATCCTTCGGCTGGGCTCCACCTCTTGCTTCGTTAATAAACGGGCCCTCCAGGTGAATTCCGATTACTTCCGCCTGGCCAGGAGTATTTTGTTCTTTTTGAAAGTGGGCTGCATTGATCAGCGCGCCTTCTATTTTTTCCTTTTCCTGTGTGATAGTCGTGGCCAGGAAGCTGGTGGTCCCTTCTTCAGGCAGCACGCTGGCCATCGTGTTAAGTGCTTCAAATGTTGCATCCATTGTATCCGCACCGCCAGCGCCGTGAATGTGAACATCAATAAACCCCGGACTGATTGTATGCTCAGGGGAAAGTTCTATGATTTCTGTATCCTGGCGGATGGCAGGAAGCTCCTCCAAAGTTCCAGTTTTTAAGATTCGGTCTTTCTCTATTAGAATAAACCCTTGATCAATCATGCTGTTTTCCAGAATAATTCTAGCGTTTTTCAGTAATAGACGGCTCATTTTTTAGTTCATCTCCGTTTGAATGATACTTTTATTATAAAAGGTTTGTGTTTAGATGTCTATACCAGTTAAAAGAATTAACTCTCTCTGGTGTTTTGGTCTATACAACTAAAATAGGATAGAAGGCGGGTGGACGCTTTCTATCCTATTAATTTGAGTTTTAAGGGAAATTCATACAATATATCTGATTATTTAGTATGATATTCCGCAATGGCTTCCCGTAAATAACCATTATGCTTTTTCAGAAGCCTGGCGGCTGCTTCACCTTTTAATCCTGTTAAAATTTGAAGAATCGCAGCCTTTGTATTATGGTTTTGTTCTTTGAGAGCGGTCTGGGCTTCTTCATCAGATGCACCTGTAGCCATTTTGACGATATTTTCAGCACGTTTAAACAGCTTCTCATTTGTCATCTGCACATCCACCATCAGATTGCCGTATACTTTTCCGAGTTTGATCATGGAAGCTGTTGTTAACATGTTCAGGACGAGCTTTTGTGCAGTGCCTGCTTTCATTCTTGTAGAGCCTGTAACAACTTCGGGCCCTGTGATAGGTGCTATCGTATATTTTGCAATTCTCCCCATTTCGGAGTCTTTAGTGCAGGCAACAGCAACAGTAACAGCACCGACTTCATTTCCATATTGAAGAGCGCCGATTGTATACGGCGTACGGCCGCTCGCTGCAATGCCGACAAGCACATCCCTGTCCGATAAATGAATATCTGCGACATCCTGGCGTCCCTGTTCACTGTCATCCTCGGCGCCTTCAACTGCCTCGGTCATGGCTTCTTTGCCGCCGGCGATAATGCCGACAACCATTTCCGGGTCCGTTCCATAAGTGGGCGGACATTCTGAAGCATCGATAATGCCAAGGCGTCCTGAGGTGCCTGCACCAACGTAAATCAAGCGGCCTCCTTTTTTAAAACTATCCGTAATTTCATCCACCACTTTTACAATGTGAGGAATTTCTCTTGCAATGGCATTTGGAACAATCGCATCTTCCTGGTTTATGATTGTAATAATTTCTTCGGTTGTCATTAAATCTACTTCCATTGTTTTAGGGTTTCGCTGCTCGGTATTTAGCTTTGTAATATTCATTGTTAATCCCTCACTATTAATTGAAATTTAGTTCCTGCCTTGATCTGGTCAAGGAGTGGCAGATCCTCATCCATAACTCTTGCGATCACATTCACGCGTTCATCCCGGGGGAGATCTGCTAAAGTAATCTGCATCTCGCCTGCGTAGCGGCCGTATAGGATATTATCAACTGTGACACTCCCTTTTTTACGTTCCAGCTGGTTCATAGGTTCCCATTTATTTGATCCTTGGCCAGCATATGACCTTGATTCCACTGACCTTACAACATCCCGGGCAGGATCCATCCGATTTGTATGAGGTTTATTAAAAAGCTCCTCATAGGTTTGTCCGCCAATTAGCTCGATTCGGAGAGGCACAGTAGCATTGGCGATTTTCGCCAGTTGTGCAAGAGTCCCGTCTTTTACTGAATGATCACCGATCAGCACCTTGTCTGTATAGCAGCTGTTCATCAATTCAGCCGCCGCCGCAGCGGGTGGATAGCCCCGGTGCTTCTCAAGAGTAGGAAGCCCTGCGAAAATGGGTCCGCGATGTTCAGCGTCACCAGGCGCAAACGCCATGGTGGTTATCCCCATTCTTTTAAGGAACCGATTTCGCTCTATAAAAAAGTCTTTATCCAAACCCGTTTCAGGCCGCGGATAAAAATTATGCCAGGCTTCAACATTATGGGCGTTTAATCCCGCTTCCATCCACTCCTGCAGTTCTGCAGCAGAGATAGTGCTCGCATTGATTCCAAGTTTCATTTTTTTAGAGAGTTCTACAATCTGTTCAGAAGTAAAGCCGTAGTCTGCCCGGATTCCGGAGAGACCCCATTCAAGAAGAGTATCGAGCGTTCCCCAGTCCAATCCTAGATGGTCCAATGACTGAGGGGAAACGTCGGCGAGGAGTTCCATTTGATGCTGCTTTGCAAGAGCACCGAGGTTCTGAAGCAGTTGTTTATATGTGCTGTGGTCATCTTCGGGAATATGGAGGGAAGTGAAGATGGATGTGAAGCCGTGAGAAGCCGCCCGCTCAATCCATTTTGCATTTTGAAGCTGGCGCTCCTCTGATAGATAAACTGATATTCCAAGCATCATAGTCACCTCTATAAGTCTGAATTTTTCAAAAATGCGAGTTCATAAGTAAAGAAGGAGGAATGCTCCTCCTTCTCCTAAATTAGAAAATATAAAATCTTGAATATAGATAACTGTCTAGCTCCAGCGCCTACCCCCTCGAGGTCACAAGGGCTCCTATGGACTCGAGTCATAAGCCGTTTCCTTTCAGAAGGAAGAACGCCTACTTACAGAAACCGTCTTATGCCTGTCGTCCCTGGGCTGTCACCTCCACATTTCTGGCAATCCTCCCAAAAAGGCAAAGAGCGCCTTTCCGTGAGGCTCGTCTTGTGCTTGAGGCCCCCAGGATAAGGAAGGCCTCGTCAGCATAAACATCGCACGACCGAAAGCGACAGCTTTTGGGAGGAGGGGGGCATGCAGACTGCCACAGGACGTGGCGTTGGTTAGTCTGCGTTCCTCTGTGGACAAAGCGCTTCCGCTTTTCTATATGTTTTTAGCCATTTCCTCTTTGAATCCGAACATCCATGTGAACAGGAAGCCAAACGCATAGGCAATTAAAAGGCCGATCAGATACAGTACGATTTGATTTGTGTGAACGAGGAAGGCAAGCGGTATGCCGGAAACCCCGATGGCTACTGTAGCAATCTTGAAGAACGCCTGGAAAGCACCGCCCACAGCAGCTCCTAGACATGCTGTTAAGAAAGGACGTCCCAGCGGCAGTGTCACCCCGAAAATAAGCGGCTCACCAATACCGAGCATTCCAACCGGAAGTCCGCCTTTAATCACTTTCTTCAGACGGGCATTTTTTGTTTTGAAGTAGATGGCGAATGCCGCACCTACTTGGCCGGCGCCTCCCATTGCAAGAATCGGCAGGAGCGGATCGTCACCGATTGAGTTAATCAATTCCATATGAACTGGAGTTAAACCTTGATGCAGCCCAGTTACAACAAGCGGAAGGAAGGTTCCGGCAAGTACTAAGCCAGCCAGGATGCCGCCAACATCCAGAACGCCAAGGAGACCTTTTGTGATAATGTCAGAAAGGAATCCGCCAACAGGCTGCAGGACAAAGAATGTCGCAAAGCCTGTAATTAATAATGCCAGTGTCGGTGTTACAATAATATCAATTGCTGATGGAACGACTTTTCGGATTCTTTTTTCCAAAAAGGCTACAAGCGCAGCAGCGAGCATGACTCCAATCAAGCCGCCCCGGCCTGGCACCAATGCTTCACCGAAAAGAGTTATATTGGCAAGGCCGGGATTGATTAATAGAATACCGGCTGCACCGCCCAGAGCAGGAGACCCTCCAAACTCCTTCGCAGTGTTAATACCTACAAACACGCCCAGGTAACCGAATAAACCCCAGCCAATCAAATCAAGCATTTGAACGAGCGTGGATTCCGGGTCTCCGCCTGATTTGATGATTACATTATTGATCCCTGCAATCAAACCGGAAGCAACGATAGCTGGAATCAGCGGGATAAAGATACTTGCAATTTTTCTTAAAAATAACTTGAAAGGAGTAGCGTTTTTCTCATTGAGTCCGGCCTTCGTCCGGGCTGCCAGTCCTTCCAATGAAGTGTCAATCTCTTCATCATCATCAACGGATGAAACATTTTTGCCTGTCATCCTGGAAACTTCGTCAGCTACCTTGGTGACGATCCCGGGTCCGAGGATGATTTGGAGTGTTTCTGCTTCCACCACACCCATAACGCCATCAATATCCTTGATGCCATTCAGGTTGACTTTGCTTTCATCGACCGGCTTCACGCGAAGGCGGGTCATGCAGGAGGCCAGTTCCGCGATGTTGCCGGTGCCGCCCAACTGCTCCGTAATCTCTTTCGCCAAGCGTTCTTCTTTACGCATGAGTTTTTCCCCCTCTTTTTTTAAAAATGAATGAACGTAATAAAAGCTAAAAAATGTAAATGAATTCGCTTACATAATCATATTACCAAGGTTTAGTATAGTTGTCTATACCATCTGAATATTTTTACAAAAAGCATATCATCATATTTATACGCAGAATATCCCTGAAAATTGTCCCTGTCGAGAAGGATTAAGCATATGGGCCTAGTGTTAATTTTGTAAAAATCGTTTTCAGAAATTTGGTTCTGCGTTAAAAAGTGCTAAAATAGAGTGAAACTTCAGAGTGAATTTTTTAGAAATTATAAGTTACATATAAAGAGATCATCCAGAAGTGCCAGCATTAAAGGAGGAACCTATTTTGGTAAAAGTGCGCACAAAAGATATTATAGAAAAATTTGGGCTCGAATTGATTGCCGGAGAGGAAGGCATTAACCGGCCGATTACGACGAGTGATATTTCCCGTCCGGGCCTGGAGATGGCTGGTTATTTTGATTACTATCCGGCTGAACGTATTCAATTGGTCGGGAAAACCGAGCTGTCTTTTGTTGAAAAGTTAAATAATTCCGAGCGGGAGATCCGGCTTGAACGGCTCTGTACAGATATTACACCCGGCATAATCGTCACGAGAGGACTGGATATACCTGACGAACTGATTGAAGCGGCAGAGAGAGAATCGGTTCCGTTGCTCCGCTCCAAACAGAAAACGACTCGTTTTTCCAGTTTGCTGACCAATTTTCTGGAAAGCAAGCTTGCACCAACCACAGCTGTACATGGCGTCCTTGTCGATATTTATGGGGTAGGGGTACTGATAACTGGAAAAAGCGGAGTTGGTAAGAGTGAGACGGCGCTTGAGCTAGTTAAGCGGGGACACCGCCTTGTTGCGGATGACTGCGTGGAGATCAGGCAGGAAGATGAAGATTACCTGGTCGGAAACTCACCGGAATTGATTGAACATCTGCTTGAAATCCGCGGCCTCGGCATTATCAATGTCATGACCCTGTTTGGTGCTGGAGCAGTCCGCAGCTATAAGAAAATCTCTGTGGTCATGAATTTGGAGCTGTGGGATCCGAAAAAGCAGTACGACCGTCTTGGCCTTGATGAAGAAAAGATGAAAATCATCGATACAGAAGTTACAAAGCTGACCATTCCGGTAAGACCCGGACGAAACCTGGCTGTCATCATTGAAGTGGCTGCCATGAATTTCCGATTAAAAAGAATGGGGATGAATGCAGCGGAACAGTTCACGAACCGCCTGTCGGATGTGATTGAGGACGGAGACCATGATGATCGTTAAAGAGGGCAAAACACTTTCAATCAAACGTTCCGATTGAAAGCTGATAAGCCTGACTAGCTTAGGATCTATAGCGCGTGTGGCAAAAACCACCCCAGAGGTGCATGCGCTTTTCTTGCAATAATAGAATTTATATCTTTGAACTTAGATAACTGTCTAGCTCCAGGCGCCATCGGCTCTCAGGTCTAAGCCAATCCGTCACAAAGGTTAAAAAACAGCCTTCATGCCGGCTTGTCTTATGCTTGCCGCCGATGAGCGGGCGCCTTGCGCTTTTCGATGAGAAGGAGAAGTGATCATGGAAAAAAATATTCAGCCGTTAGATCCGATTGCCATATCCCTTGGGCCAATTCAGGTCCACTGGTACGGCCTGATTATCGGTGTTGGCATTGCACTTGCACTCATTATCGCGATGAGAGAAGGGGAGAGAAGGGGACTCCCTAAAGATATTTTTGCCGATTTGATGCTGTGGGCCATTCCCATTGCGATTATTTCTGCAAGAATCTATTACGTTATTTTTCAATGGGATTTTTACTCGCAGAATCCGGGTGAAATCATTAAAATTTGGAATGGCGGAATTGCCATTCATGGAGCTTTGATTGGTTCTGTCATCACAGCTTATGTTTTTGCAAAGAAAAGGAAGATATCGTTCTGGAAGCTGGCTGATATTGCAGCGCCAAGCATCATCTTAGGGCAGGCAATCGGGCGCTGGGGCAACTTCATGAACCAGGAGGCTCATGGCAGGGAAGTCAGCCGGGCATTCCTGGAAAATATGTATTTGCCTGAATTTATCGTTGACCAGATGTATATTAACGGTGCCTATTATCATCCGACGTTTTTATATGAATCAATCTGGAATATCATTGGATTTATCATTCTTATATTATTAAGAAGAGCAAACTTAAGGCGCGGGGAACTTTTCCTCTCGTATGTAATCTGGTATTCGATCGGCCGTTTCTTTGTAGAAGGCCTGCGGACCGACAGCCTGATGCTTACTGAGAATTTAAGGATTGCTCAGACGATATCTATCGTTCTTATTATTGGTGCGCTAGTCCTGATTTTTTATAGAAGAGCAGAGGGTCTTGCCAAAGCTCGTTATTTGGATAAAGCCGAGGGGAAATAACGGACAGGGGAGAGTAGAGATGCTGGTTGAATCTTGCAAACGGGGGCTGATGGCCGGCTTAAAGACAACATGGACACTCGGGAAAGTCATTTTCCCGGTCACGCTGATTGTGGCACTGCTTCAGCATACGCCAGTGCTTCCATGGGTAATCAAGCTGATCACGCCCCTTATGAATCTGATTGGGCTGTCAGGAGATGCAGCTATACCGCTTGTATTGGGGAACTTCTTAAATTTGTATGCGGGGATTGGAGCCATTTTAACGCTCGATCTCTCGGTTAAAGAAGTATTTATTATTGCCGTCATGCTGTCTTTTTCACATAATATGCTGATTGAAACCGGAGTGGCATTGAAGGTCGGCGTTAAGCTTTGGGTCGTTCTGGCAGTACGCATCGGACTGGCGCTTTTAAGCGCGATTGTGATCAACCTTGTTTGGCAGGGAGGATCCGAAACTGCTAAGTACGGATTTATTCCGGCAAAAGAAGAGCTGGTATCCGGTGCATTGCCCATCCTGCTGGATGCACTGCAGACTGCATTGCTCGGTATTCTCCAGCTTGCCATCATCGTCATTCCACTGATGATTATTATTCAAATCTTAAAAGATAAGCAATGGCTTGCTGTTTTTTCAAAATGGATGGCGCCTGTGACCAGGGCACTTGGAATGAAGGAAAATACGTCTACAACTCTTGCAGCCGGCTTGCTGATTGGCCTTGCCTATGGGGCGGGCGTCATGATTCAGGCAGTAGAGGAAGATGGCGTCAGTAAACGAGATGTAACGATCGCATTTATTTTCCTCGTTGCCTGCCACGCAGTCGTTGAAGATACTTTGATTTTTGTGCCGCTTGGCATTCCGGTATTACCGCTTCTGCTGATTCGCCTGGGTGTGGCAATTATCCTGACATTGGCAGTGGCAGCGATCTGGAAGCGTGCTGATCTGGCAAAAAGAAAGGAAGCAACATATGAGCATTAACACACTATTATTTGACTTAGATGGAACATTGATCGACACAAACGAATTGATTATTTCCTCATTTTTGCATACGCTGGGAAAATATTATCCAGACCGCTATCAGCGGGAAGATGTTCTCCCATTCATGGGGCCGACCCTGCATGAAACATTCGAGTCCATCAACCCGGAAAAAGTGGAGGAGATGATCTCGGTTTACAGGGAGTACAATATTAAGAACCACGACGTGCTTGTGAAAGAATTTGCTGGCGTATTTGAAACGGTTCGGACTTTAAAAGAATCGGGATATAAACTGGGCATTGTTACGACAAAAGTTTCCAATGTAGTTGAAAAGGGCTTAAAGCTGACAAATCTTGACCAGTTTTTCGACGTGGTTGTTACGCTCGACCACGTGGATAAGCCAAAGCCCGATCCGGAGCCAATCTTGAAGGCATTAAGCCTGCTGGATGCGAAGCCGGAAGAAGCTATTATGGTCGGCGATAATTCGCACGATATCGATGGAGGAAAAAACGCCGGCACAAAAACGGCTGGTGTTGCCTGGACAGCGAAAGGCCGTGATTTCCTCGCGCGCTTTGAACCGGATTATATGCTGGACAATATGGCTGACCTGCTCGATATTCTTGAGGCAGAAAACCAATGAGAAAAACGGAGCGTTTTCCGGTAGAGGGAGGCAATTCTCTCTGGCATGTGTATAAAACGGTTCCGTTCTTGAAGGTGGTCAAAAACTTTATTGTGATCCAGCTTGCGCGCTACACGCCATTTCTGGGTATGAAAAATTGGCTCTATCGTAATTTCCTGAGAATGAAGGTGGGGGATCAGACATCATTCGCACTCATGGTTATGCTGGACGTCATGTTCCCGGAAAAAATAAGTGTCGGCCGCAACACGGTCATTGGATATAACACTACGATCCTCGCCCATGAATATTTGATTAAGGAATATCGCCTCGGGAGGGTTGAAATTGGCAGCGAAGTCATGATTGGCGCCAATTCAACCATTCTTCCCGGCGTCACGATCGGAGATGGTGCGATTGTTTCAGCTGGAACGCTTGTTCATAAAGATGTCCCGTCTGGCGCTTTTGTTGGCGGCAACCCGATGCGTGTCATCTATACAAAGGAAGAACTTGCCGCACGCTGGGCGGATGATCCGATATATGGCATTAATAAAGACCAAACTCCGTTAGCTTAGGCTGGCGGTTTTTTTTATTATTGTGAGATGTTGGATAGATTCCAAAAGATGCTAGATATATTTAGATGCAAGTCTTTAACTCAAATAACCTTTCCAAAAAAGTACAAACTATATGAAAGCTCGTTTTTAAAAAAAGGGAGTCTTTTTTATTTTTCTGATTCTTTTGGTTGACGGCATAGAATTTGCGCGTTAAACTACATATAACTTCAATTTGCTACCATATTAGCGAACTAAAGGATTCGGAATTTTTAAGTCATAGAGGTGAATACTTTTGAGCCGATTATTTATGTTTGAAAAGCCGTTAGGCATGAGAGATACATTACCAGATTTATATGAAAGAAAGGCAGCAGTCCGGTCATCCATCCAGGAGGAAATGAAACGGTGGGGCTATCAGTTTATCGAAACGCCTGCACTCGAATATTACGAAACAGTTGGAGCGGCATCAGCAATACTTGATCAGCAGCTGTTCAAGCTGCTTGATCAGCAGGGCCATACCCTTGTGCTGCGGCCGGATATGACAGCGCCGATCGCAAGGATGGCAGCATCCCGTCTTTTAAAAGACGAGCTGCCTATCAGGCTTGCATATTCTGCCAATGTATACCGCGCCCAGCAGCGGGAGGGCGGCAGGCCAGCTGAGTTTGAGCAGATCGGTGTTGAATGCATTGGCGACCATACGATCAGTGCGGATGGCGAAGGGATGGCGATGATGATCTCTGCTTTAAAAGAAGCTGGTCTTCAGAACTTCCAGCTTTCCGCCGGCCACATCGGTTTTGTCCGGGACTTCTTCCAGCAGATTTTAGGAACGGAAGAAAGAGTGGAAAACCTGACAAGATTTTTATATGAGAAAAATTATGTGGGGTACAGAGAACATGTTAAGAGCCTGGCTCTTTCATCCATTGATAAACAAAGGCTTCTCGATTTCCTTAAATTAAGAGGCGGGGAAGAAGTCATTGAGATTGCTTATGGCCTTCTGGAAAACGGCACAGGAAAAAAAGCATTAGCCGAGCTCGAACAGCTTTGGGGCATTATGCAGGACTACGGCCAGGAAGGGACAGTTAAATTTGATTTAACGCTCGTCAGCCATATGAGCTACTACACGGGCATTCTTTTTGAGGTATATGCAGAAAATGTTGGTTTCCCGATCGGAAATGGCGGCCGCTATGATCTGCTGCTCCAAAAGTTCGGAAAAGATACGGGAGCAACCGGCTTTGCCATCAGAATGGACCGCCTGCTTGAGGCTCTGGAAGACAGCATTGCGGCTGAACCTGTGTACTGCGTTCTATACAGTCCGGAACGCCGCAAAGAGGCATTCGATTTTGCGAAGAAGGAACGTTCTGCCGGAAAGAAAGTGGTTCTGCAGGATATTAGCGGTGTCAAGGACATCGATGCCTGCACCAGCCAATATGAGGATATTACCTTTTTAGTCGGAAAAGCTGGAAAGGAGAGCATAAAATGAGTGATGTTTTAACGATTGCGATGCCAAAGGGCCGCATTTTTGAAGAAGCGGCTGAATTGCTCCGCCAGGCAGGCTTTCAATTGCCTCCGGAATTTGATGATTCACGTAAATTGATTATAGATGTACCTGAAGAGAATTTTCGCTTTATCCTTGCAAAGCCGATGGATGTGCCAACTTATGTAGAGCATGGTGTGGCAGACCTTGGGATTGCGGGGAAGGATGTAATGCTTGAAGAAGAGCGGGATGTTTACGAGCTTCTTGATTTAAAGATCAGCGCCTGCTATCTCGCGGTCGCAGGACTGCCAAATACCAGGCTGAACGATGTTGCTCCTAAAATAGCAACGAAGTATCCGCAGATTGCGGCAGCGTATTTCCGTGAGCAGGGGGAGCAGGTGGAGATCATTAAATTGAACGGTTCCATAGAGCTTGCGCCTATGATCGGGCTGGCAGACCGGATCGTGGACATCGTATCAACCGGCCGAACGCTAAAAGAGAACGGGCTCGTTGAATACGAAACCATCGTCGGCATCACTTCAAGATTGATTGTCAATCCTGTCAGCTACCGCATGAAGGATGAACGCATAAGCGAGCTGGTTGGAAGTCTTACTGAAGTAATAGCTGGAGAAGAAATTCGTACTTAAAGTGAAACTTCCATCAGTGGTGTTCTTCCACTGATGGTTAGTTGAACCAATCGGGCCTTTATGGGCAGTTTATCCCTACCTGATTTCTAATTAGGTCTTGATTGAAAATATGAGGTAGGGATATTACTGCCCGTTAATCTGCGATAAAGGATGTAGAGGTCTATGAAAATTTTAAAAGTAAATGACCAGATTTCAATTAAACGGTCTGTTGATAACGGAACAGAAGAACAGCGGGCGATTGTAAAAGATATAATTGAATCAGTCCGCCAAAATGGAGATCAGGCATTAAAAGATTACACAGAAAAATTTGATGGCATATCCCTGGATGATTTCAAGGTATCGCAGGCTGAAATAGAGGAAGCTTTTAGTCAAGTGGATGGAAAAATCCTGGAGATCATTAAAGAAGCTGCCGAGAATATCCGGTCTTTTCATGAAAAGCAGCTGCGTCCTTCCTGGATGACAACAGAAGAAAACGGCACAGTGCTTGGCCAAAAGATCACACCGCTTGATTCAGTCGGCCTGTATGTCCCAGGCGGTACGGCTGCCTATCCATCATCAGTACTTATGAATGTGATCCCGGCAAAAGTTGCAGGCGTCAAACGGATCGTCATTACCTCTCCTCCTGATAAAAAGACTGGAAAGCTGCCTCCTGCGGTCCTTGCTGCGGCCAAAATTGCAGGAGCAGAAGAAATCTATAAAGCAGGCGGTGCCCAGGCAATTGCCGCTCTTGCATATGGAACCGAAACGATAGCTCCTGTTGATAAAATTACAGGTCCCGGAAATATCTTTGTCGCTCTTGCAAAGCGTGAAGTTTTCGGGGACGTTGATATTGATATGATCGCAGGCCCCAGTGAGATTGCGATTTTAGCAGATGATACGGCACACGCAGATGAAGTGGCTTCAGATCTTTTATCACAGGCCGAACACGACCCTATGGCAAGTGCAGTCCTTGTGACACCATCATCAGCGCTTGCAGGGCAGGTCTCAAGAGAAGTGGACCGCCAGCTGGCTGAGCTGCCAAGGCAGCAAATTGCCTTTCAATCAATCGAAAACTATGGTGCTGTCTATGTGGCGGAAAACATGGATGAAGCTATTGAAACGGTGAATAGTCTGGCTCCTGAGCATCTGGAGATTTTAACGGAGAATCCGATGGAGCTTCTCGGACGGATTCGTCACGCCGGAGCAATCTTCCTCGGGAGGTTTAGTCCTGAACCGGTCGGTGACTATTTTGCCGGCCCGAACCACGTCCTGCCGACAAACGGAACGGCCCGGTTCTCAAGCCCGCTTAATGTGGAGGATTTTCAAAAGAAATCAAGTATTCTTTTATACAGTGAAAAAGCATTAAAGGATAATGGCGAAAAAATAGCGGCCTTTGCGCGTCTGGAAGGCCTTGAAGCCCATGCCAGATCCATTGAAACAAGACTAAGAAAATAAGCTGGAGGAATAATCATGGCCAGAACTGCTGAAATTTCACGTAAAACCAATGAAACGAATATTACTCTATCCTTAAATATAGACGGCGAAGGCAAAAGCGATCTGGAAACAGGGGTGCCTTTTATGACGCATATGCTGGACCTGTTTGCCAAGCACGGACAATTTGACTTGAACATCGTTGCAAATGGCGATACAGACGTGGATGATCACCACACAACAGAGGACATTGGCATCTGCTTAGGCCAGGTACTGAAGGACGCTTTAGGCGATAAGAAAGGCATTAAGCGCTATGGAAATGCTTTCGTTCCGATGGACGAAGCATTGGCTCAAGTTACAGTTGACCTCAGCAACCGCCCTCACTTGGAGATGCGTGCCGAGTTCCCGAGCCAAAAAGTCGGTACATTTGATACCGAGCTTGTTCACGAGTTTCTTTGGAAACTTGCACTTGAAGCCAGAATGAACCTGCATGTCATCGTCCACTATGGACAGAATACACACCACATTATCGAAGCGATTTTCAAAGCACTCGCTCGTGCGCTTGATGAGGCAACAACGATTGATCCAAGGATTAAGGGAGTTCCATCAACGAAAGGGATGTTGTAAATGATCGGCATCATCGATTACGGAATGGGGAATTTGTTCAGTGTCAGTAAAGCGCTTGAACGGTTGGAGGTTCCTTATTTCCTTTCTGAAAATAAAGACGAGCTCCTTAAAGCAGACGCCTTAATTCTGCCGGGTGTCGGCTCTTTCAAAGATGCCATGACCATCTTAAATTCTACAGGTCTGGCAGATCTGGTAAAGGAGTTTGCTGATACAGGCAAGCCGCTTCTTGGCATTTGCCTTGGCATGCAGCTTTTATTTGAGAGCAGTGAGGAGAATGGCATGACGGAAGGCCTGAAGCTTCTCCCTGGCCATGTGAGGCGTTTTCCCGGTGCAACAGCAGAAGGCGAAACGTATAAAGTTCCGCATATGGGCTGGAACCGTCTTGAATTCTTACAGGGTTCGCCAATTTTAAAAGGACTTAATGAAGATTATGTCTATTTCGTCCACTCCTACTTTGTAGATACAGATGATAGAGAAGTTGTTATCAGCAGAAGTATGTATGATGTAGAAGTGCCGGCAGTTGCCGGAAGGGGCAATGTGTTCGGCATGCAGTTCCACCCTGAAAAAAGCAGTTCGCTCGGCATGGCGCTTTTACGCAATTTTACCGAGCTGGTTGAAGAAAGGATGTCTGTGAAATGAGTTTTACGATCTATCCGGCAATCGATATGAGAGGCGGCAAGTGCGTCCGGCTGCTGCAGGGGGATTACGATAAGGAAACGGTGTATGGCGACTCTCCGTTTGATATGGCCAAAAAGTTTGCTGATGAAGGAGCAGACTGGATTCATATGGTAGATCTAGACGGGGCAAAGGATGGGAAGCGGGTTAATGATCAATATGTCATTCAGGCTTCCCGCGAACTTGGCGCCTCCGTCCAGATCGGCGGGGGAATCCGTACGGAAGAAGACATCCTGCATTATCTGGATAATGGCGTAACACGCGTAATCATTGGAAGCATCGCCGTCTCCAATCCTGAGTTTGCTATTGAAATGATCCGCAAATACGGCAAAGCCATTGCAGTCGGCCTTGATGCGAAAAATGGCTTTGTGGCCACACATGGCTGGCTGGAAACGTCTGAAGTGAGGGCAGTTGACTTAGGAAGGCGATTTGCCGACGCAGGTGCGGAAACTTTTATTTTTACAGATATCGCAACAGACGGAATGCTATCGGGGCCAAATATTGAAGCTGTTCGTCTGCTTGCAGGGGAAACCGGAAAAAGTGTCATTGCATCTGGCGGCGTCAGCCAGCTGGCTGATTTGGCGAAGCTACGGGAGTATTCTTCAGAAGGTGTTGCTGGCGCCATTGTCGGAAAGGCCATTTATGAAGGCCGTTTTACCGTAGCGGAAGCTCTGAAAGAGGTGAAGGAATCATGCTGACGAAACGCATCGTTCCCTGTCTGGATGTAAAAGACGGCCGTGTGGTAAAAGGGGTCCAATTCGTGCAGCTGCGTGATGCCGGAGATCCGGTTGAGCTTGCCCGATTTTATGATGAGCAGGGAGCTGACGAGCTGGTCTTCCTCGATATCTCCGCTTCACATGAAGGTCGGAAAACTATGGTTGAGGTTGTAAAGGCTGTTGCGTCTGAGCTTGCCATTCCATTTACAGTCGGCGGCGGGATTAACGCGCTGGAAGATATGAAACGAATTTTGCGGGCAGGGGCTGATAAGGTTTCTCTCAATACAGCTGCCGTAAACAATCCTGATTTAATTACAGAAGGGGCAAATTTTTTCGGATCACAGTGCATCGTTGTTGCGATTGATGCAAAATACGATGAAGACCTTGGTTCCTGGCGCGTGTACACACATGGCGGACGGACACCGACTGACCTTGAGGTCATCGCTTGGGCCCATGAAGCAGCGGAGCGCGGGGCCGGAGAAATTTTACTCACAAGCATGGACTCTGACGGTGAGAAAAAAGGCTTCGATATTAAGCTGACAAAAGCAGTCAGCGAGGCGGTTTCGATTCCGGTAATTGCTTCAGGCGGTGCCGGAAATGCTGATCACTTTGCTGAAGCATTTATCGATGGAAAAGCGGATGCCGCATTGGCTGCATCGATTTTTCACTATAAAGAAACGTCTGTTGCAGAAGTAAAGTCATATATTGAGGAAAAAGGGGTGGTTGTCCGATGAATATTGAAAGTGTAAAGTTCGATGAAAAGGGACTGATCCCTGCAGTTGTACAGGATGCAAAAACAAAAGAAGTATTAACGTTAGCATATATGAATCGGGAATCCCTTTTAAAATCGGCGGAAACAGGTGAGACCTGGTTTTTCAGCCGTTCCCGCAATGAGCTTTGGCACAAAGGGGCAACAAGCGGCAACACACAGAAAATTGTTGAAATGAAGCTTGACTGTGATCAGGATGCGATTGTGGTTATGGTTGAACCAGCAGGTCCTGCCTGCCACAATGGAACAGTCAGCTGCTTTGAGGAAAGAGTATACGGGGAAGGGTCAGGCGGCTTATCTGAGTACGAAATCCTTTATACACTTGAAAAGGTCATTGAAGAACGGGAAAAGACACGCCCTGAAGGAGCATACACGACATATCTTTTTGAAAAGGGCGTGGATAAAATCCTGAAGAAGGTCGGCGAAGAATCCGCAGAAGTCATCATCGCTGCGAAAAACCGTGATAAGGACGAACTGAAATGGGAAGCAGCCGACCTGATTTATCATTTGATGGTGCTGCTGCGGGAGCAGGAACTGCCTTTTAATGAGGTATTAAAAATACTGAATAAACGGCATGACAAGAAAAGCGAACCGGCCTCCGAATAGGGAGGGCGGTTTTTTTACGAAAATTTGCTATTGGATCATTACATTTTATCCTATTTCCTTTAAAGAATCCTGTTCTTTCCTATAAAGATCCTCCCAAAGTTCATAGATTTTCCTCCGGCCGTTTGCAATTTCAGGGTTGAATTGGATGGCAGCGTTTTGACGGACAGTATGAACATTTTTCAATGCCTGTTCAAGCTTCTTGTTGATGTCGGTGCTGCCTTTTCCAGCGTGTTTAGCAATCGAAATGCCTGCTGTTGTTCCTTGGGCCATGGCAATTTTTCCGCTTTCAATGCCGGTGATATTCCCGGCAACAAATAATCCTTCGAGCGGAGTTTCCATTTTTTCAGAATGAAGCGGAACATGTCCCCCAAGTTCTGGAACGTATTGGAATGGGCATCCGGCAACTGCTGTAAGCTCTGCTAACGGATACAAGCCGCCTGCGATACACACGAAATCTGCTTCGTAAATTTTTTCTGTACCTTTGATTACGTTACCATTCACATCTATTTCTGCAGTGAGTACGCCTTCTACCTGATCCTTTCCAAGAATTTCAAGTGCTGCTTTTCTAAGCTGCAATGGTGTTCCATTCACCTTAACGCCGCTTTTAGGATAAAATTTCATCCCTAATTTGCGGAATCCTCTATTTCTCATAAAGCGACTGCCCAGCCGCAAAATGGGTGACGGGGCAAGATGGGCCGCATTTAGAAGTGACTTCAAGACTTCCTCAGGTTCTCCCGCTTTTTGGCTAAGCGGACTCTTTTCTGGCAGTACAATATGTTCCACATTAATTCCGGCTATTTGGAGCTCGTTTAAAATCGCAAATGCTAAAATGTTAGCACCAATGATGATGCCTTTTTTGCCAACCTCAACACGATGAACATTCGTCATGACCTGTGCAGCCCCGATGGACATAACACCTGGAAGAGTCCAGCCTGGCACAGGAATAGGGAACTCAGCTGCACCAGTTGCTACCAGCACATAAGGAGCTATCAGTGTTCCTATATTAGTAAGAACATTCCAGCAATCCTTATCTTTTTCAAGGTTATATACAGAAACGCCGCAGCGGATATCTACAGAGAGTTTCTGTGCTTCGTTATGCATACGAGTGGATTCTTTTATTCCATTCCACCATTCTCCAGACGGTTCCTGGTGCAATTGACCGATTAATCTTCCGCCTGGCCTGACAAATTCATCAATGACGGTAACTTTTAAGCCGTATTCAGCACAGGTTATGGCACCAGCTAAACCGGCTGGTCCAGCTCCAATTACGATTACATCTATCATAGATTCTCCACCATCCTTTTAACAATATTAGGATGCTGTTTTCCTCTTTCAACAACCATATTCTCCTTCACAACAGTTAAACAGGCTCTTATATTGGCCTGCCCATTAACATTTACACGGCATTCCATACAGTGGCCGATATTGCAATAAAACCCTCTTGGTGTTCCACTTTCCTCATGAACACGCAGTTTTCTCACACCGTTTGCCAGCAGAGCTGCCGCGATTGTTTCAGTTTCAAATGCTTCATATACTTTCCCATCAAAAGTGAATGGAATCTTTTTTCTATCATCTAATTTTCCTAAAACCGGATGATCTATAATTCTAGTCATTCTTTTCACCTGCCGTTCCAAAAGTTACAGGGCGAATTGGAGGCTGATATTTTAAAGGAATTTCACCTTCTCCTGTATTAGGTACGACACTTTCAATAATCCGATCGACCATGATCCTGCAAGTGCGTCCTCCACAAAACCCCATTCCAGCTCTTGTTCTAAGCTTCAGTTCCCTGGATGTACATTGATGTTCTTTTGCTGTTGCGAAAAGCTGCCCATAGGTAACCTCTTCACAACGACAGATCATAAGTGCCTCGTTGTTATTCATTTGGAAATCCCTCCTCTTCAGGTATATGTAAAAATATAATGCAAAAATCGTACCAACTTTGAAGCCAGTATTTCAAATTAGCTTAAGCCAAGACGTTTTAGACGATTGTAAAGGGTCGCCCGGGTGATTCCCAGTTTTTTCGAGCATTCTAATTTGTTGCCGCTGGTTAATGCCAATGCTTTTTCGAGTACCTTCTTTTCGTGCTGGTCCATTTCCTCCTGAAGAGGCACAATGACCGTTTTCATTTCTATGTTGTTTTCCTGAAGGTCCGTATCAGATACAGCTGAATAGCTCATTGCTGAGTGAAATGGCAAATATTCTTTTCGAATGACTCCATCTGTTGCAAAAACAACCAGACGTTCAACGACATTACGCAGCTCCCGAACATTGCCCGGCCAATCATATTGAAGCATCTCTTGCATAACTTCCTGTGAAAAATGATGGATCGGCCGCTGATAGCGCAGTGAAAAATCATTTAAAAAGTAATGAATTAGTTCAACGATATCTTCACAGCGTTCTTTTAAAGGAGGAATTTTTAAACTGACAACATTTAGCCGATAATATAAATCCTCCCGGAATTGGCCTTCTTTTATTAATTCTTTTAAATCCCTATTTGTTGCAGCAATTACCCGGAAATTAGCCTCAATTTCTTTTTCACCGCCAACCTTGTAATATTTTCTTTCTTGAAGCACACGAAGCATCTTGACCTGCATTTCTAAAGGCATTTCACCAATTTCATCCAGAAAAAGAGTGCCCCCTTTAGCAAGCTCAATTTTTCCTTTTTTTCCTCTATGATCCGCACCGGAAAAGGCGCCGCGTTCATAGCCAAATAATTCGCTTTCAAATAATGAGGCTGGAATAGCACCGCAGTTAATTGAAATAAATGGAGCTTCAGGTCCTTCAGTTGCCTCATGAATGGATTTGGCAAAGACCTCCTTGCCGACTCCGCTTTCTCCTAAGATCAATACAGTTGAACGGACAGAGCACACCTTTTTTGCCATTTGCACCGTCTTTTCCATCACAGCGCTTTTCCCTTTAATGTATCTGAAGGGATCTGAAGGTCTGTATTTCGCCATCTCCTGTTCTAAACGATGAACCTCAGTCGACATATTAAATAATTTTTCATTAAGAACAACCTGGCTTGTCACATCAGTTTCCGACACAACTGCCCCGATAATGCGTCCATTAAAGTAAACAGGGTTTGAATTTATTAGGACAAAGAGATCAGATCTTGGCTGGTGATGCTTTCCTTGTATTCTCTTTCCTTTGTATAAGGATTCTAAGATTTGCAGATTCTGATGTTCAAAGAATTCTATTATTGGTTTGCCCACAATCTCATCTTTTTTTACAGAGAAAATTTTTTCAGCTCCTTCGGTCCATGTGCGGACACGTTCATCAGCATCAATCACTGTGACTGAAGCGTCCGATGTTTTGATGACAGCCTCATAGAAAGCCTTTAATTGATTGTAGGAATCATACAAAAAATCAATGATTTGTTCATTTGTGATGCAGCCGAGTACTTGGCCGCCTGAATTTACAACGGCAACGGCTGCATAGCGCTTGCAAGCATCAGCTAATGCAGCAAAGGAATCATCCAAATAAACTTTTGGTAAAGCGCCTTCATTATCAACTTGGTTCAGACAGATAAAATTACTTTCAATTATTTCTTTGACTGACGGTAATTCAAACATGACAGCCTCCTGAATGTAAAATTTTTTATACACTGTTCAATATTTTATACACTATTTTATCAAATTTTTTGACAATTAAGAACAGGTCAAAAAAATCTATATTTGGGTTAGCAGCAAAATTATTAGAAGGTTCTTATTTCTGCGTAAGATATAAAAAGTTGGCATGTTATTTGCATTAATAAAATGATGTAACAAGACGAAGGGAAGTTGGTTTTGTGAAATATCATTGTGACGTTTTGGTTATAGGCGGGGGAATCATAGGCTGTGCAATTGCCTATTATACTTCTAAATCTGGAAGAAATGTAACAGTTATTGAAAAAGGTGAATTTGTCAGTGGCACGTCTTCCCGCTGTGACGGAAATATTTTAGCTATTGATAAAGATCCTGGCTTCGATAGTCAAATGTCACTTGTCAGTCAGAAATTAGTAGATGAATTAAGCAGAGAATTGAAACAGCCTTTTGAATATCGGGCTCCCGGAAGCATCCTTGTATGCGAGACAGAAGAAGAGATGGAAGCAGCACAAAAGTGGGTTGACCGTCAGAGTGAGGCCGGCTTGCCGTTCAGGATGCTGGACAGACAGGACATCCGCCAAGACTCCAAGTATTTTGCTGATGATTTATTAGGCGGCTTAGAGTGTGCAACAGATTCTACAGTCAATCCATATCTACTTGCCTTTAACCTTCTTGAGGGGGCAAAGGAGATGGGCGCTAAAGCCCATAAACAAACTGAGGTTACCGGAATGAGAAGGAAGACGGACGGTACATTTAGCGTTGAAACATCCAATGGGACCTTCACCGCTAACTATGTCATTAATGCGGCAGGTGTATGGGCTCCATATATCGGTGAGATGCTGGACTTGTCTATTCCAATTAAACCAAGAAAAGGCCACATTATGGTCGCATCACGCCAGGATTTTGTTGGGCCAAGAAAAGTCATGGAATTTGGCTATTTAATATCAAAATTTGGCGGCAAGCGCCAGGTTGACCCGATTACTGAAAAATACGGAGTAGCACTTGTTTTTGAACCGACTGAAAGTCAAAACTTCCTGATTGGAAGCAGCCGTGAATTTGTTGGGTTTAATACAAAAATCAATAATGAAATTATTAAATGCATTGCCAATAGGGCCATTAGATTCTATCCGAAAATGGCTGACATGATGGTCATACGTACTTATGCTGGCTTACGGCCCTGGACGGAGGATCACTTGCCAATTGTGTCAGAAGTGGAAGGAATTCCTAACTATTATATTGCAGCCGGTCATGAGGGAGACGGAATTAGCCTTGCCGCTGTTACTGGAAAAGTGATAGAGGAAATGCTTAATGAAAAGGAAACTTGCATCCCAATTGAACCGCTGAGATTTTCTCGATTTAAGGAAAGGGTGAGGAGCTGATGAAAGCAAATCGGGTTTTTACAACCATTGATACACACACGGGCGGAAATCCGACAAGGACATTGATTAGTGGACTCCCAGTACTAAAAGGAGCGACAATGTCCGAAAAAATGCTTCATATGCAAAAGGAATATGATTGGATTCGTAAGCTCCTGATGAATGAACCAAGAGGGCATGATGTAATGTCAGGAGTACTTTTAACAGACCCATGTCATCCGGAAGCAGATATCGGTGTTATATATATCGAAACCGGCGGATATTTGCCAATGTGCGGCCATGACACAATCGGAGTTTGTACAGCATTAGTGGAAGCAGGGCTATTCCCTGCTCAGGAGCCAGTTACTACCATCAGGATTGATACACCAGCAGGTCTTGTTAAGGCAGAGATTAAGGTAGAGAACGGTAAAGCAAAAGAGGTTTCCTTCTGTAATGTCCCTGCGTTCCTGTTAAAGAGTGTCTCTGTTGAAGTTGAGGGAATCGGAACCGTTGATGCAGACATTGCTTATGGGGGCAACTTCTATGGAATCATTAATGCCCAATCTGTTGGATTAGAACTGACACCGGAGAATGCTTCAACAATCATTGAAAAAGCTATCAAAATTAGGAATACAATTAACGAAAAAACGGATGTCATTCATCCGCAATATCCATTTATTCGCGGTTTGACCCATATTGAATTTTTCACTGTGCCAACCCATGAAGAAGCTGATGTAAAAAATACAGTTGTTGTCCCTCCAGGCGGGATTGATCGTTCACCATGCGGTACAGGTACTTCGGCCAAATTATCTGTCCTCTATGCCAAAAAGGAGATTGGTATCAAAGAAGAATTTGTACATGAGAGTATTGTCGGCTCTTTATTCCGCGGAGAAGTCCTTGAAACAGCAGATGTTCTGGGTGTGGAGGCTGTTATTACAAGAATCACTGGTTCAGCATGGCTAATGGGAATGCACCGGTTCTTTTATAACGAGGAGGATCCGCTTAAAGAAGGCTTCTTACTTATTCCCCCAATGAAACATGAAATGGAGGATGTGAAATGATAATTCAAAAGACGTATACAGCAACCGATGTACACGTAGCAGGTCAGGCTTATCGTATTGTTAAGGATGGACCATTTGTTCATTATCAAAGTATACAGGAGCTGAATGAGCAGTTTTCGGTTGCCTATCAGGAGGAAATTAAACTTCTATTAAATGAGCCCCGCGGATTTGCTGGATTAATGGGTTGTTTGATCGTCCCGCCTTTTAAAAGCGATGCCGATGCAGCTGTAATCTTTTTCGATCATTACGGAACCGTTCCGATGCAATATGGCGGAATTGTTGCTGTCATAACCGCATTGTTAGAGTGCGGCCAATTAAAGGCCAGGCCTTCAAATGTATACAGAATTGAAACAATTAACGGTGTTGTTTCTGTTACTGCAGCAATTAAAGACGGTGAAGTGAAATCAGTTAAGTTAAAAAGCGGGCCTTGCCAGGTTGTACAGGTCAATGCGCCGGTGTCTTATTTTGATTTAAATACCGAAGTATCTCTAGTCCAAGCCGATCATATTTATGCCATTTTTGATAAAGCAGAGCTGCCTTTTGAGATTGAGATGGAGAACCTTCCAGTTATTAATCAATGGGGGCAAAAGACGATTGAAGCATTAGAAGGCAAATATGCTTTCAGCAGAGTGATATTGCTGGATCATTCGCAAAAAAGTGAAGGCAAAATCAAAACGGTAACCTTCCGTCCGGATCGTTATATTGTGCGTTCTCCGGGATTTGGCACTCTGGCTGCCTGCAGTAGCTATTTATTAAGGAATGGCGATATATCTGCAGGCAGCCCAATTGAAAATAAAAGCCTTTTCAAAGGTAAATTAAGAGCCGAGTATTCAGCACAAATTGAAACCAGTTACGAGTTTTGTTTTTCAGCCCGCGGATTTATTACGGGTATGCAGACATATGTATTAGACCCGACAGATCCATTATTCGCAGGGTTTTTATTAAAATAAAAAACTATTAATTATAGGGAGGAAAATTAAAATGACTAGAATTAGAGGAGCTTATCCAGTATTAATTACACCAATGACACAGGAGCAGGAGATTGATTGGGGCGGTGTAAAGAATAATGTTAATTACTTTGTGGATCAAGGTGTGGCAGGTATCGTCATCAATGGGAGTACTGGTGAATTTGTCAGTCTATCAAGAGAAGAAAAATTCCAGATGGTAGAAACTGTTATGAAGGAAGTAAGCGGCCGCATCCCTGTTATTGTGGGGACAGCTGCTGAAACAACAAGGGAAACAATCGAGTATACAAAGCAAGCTGAAGTACATGGAGCGGATTGTGCTCTAATCATTAACCCTTTTTACATGAAGCCAAAGGAAAATGAAATCTACCATCATTTCAAAGAAGTATCTGGCAGTGTTAATCTTCCAATCATGCTTTATAACAACCCATTTACTTCTGGCGTTAATATGAGCGCAGATTTAATGCTTCAGATTGGCAAGGATTGTGAAAATGTAACTCATATTAAGGAATCAAGCGGTGAAATTGGCAAGGTAAGAGATCTTGCAAGAAAAGGAAAAGGAGACTTTGAAGTATTCTGCGGTGCTGAAGAGCTTGTAATGGAGTCTTACTTAGTTGGAGCAACCGGGTGGATTTCTGTTGCAGGAAATATTGTGCCAAAGCTGGTTACAGACATGTATAACCATTTCCAAAACGGTGAGTTAGAAGAAGCTTGGTCAATCAATGATCGTATTTTACCACTGTGCGCGTTCCTTGAAGGATCTGGAAAGTATGTGCAAATTGTGAAGAGAGCCATGGAATTAACCGGCCAGGCTGGCGGACCTGCGCGTTACCCTCGTCTAGGCCTATCACCTGAGGAGGATCAAAAGCTAAAAGACCTGCTTGCAAGTTTAGAGACAGTAAAAAACTAAAAAAGTGAAGGAGTGAGGATATGCAAGCGACAAAATACAATTTAAAACCGAAAGTTCAAGAATTCCTGGAAGGTGTGAAAGGGCTATATATTAACGGTAAATATGTACCGGCGATCAGTGGTAAAAGGTTTACCGTCGTTAATCCTGCAAACGAAGAGGTGATTGCAGAAGTAAGTGAAGCGCAAGAGGAAGATATTAACGCTGCGGTAGCTGCTGCAAGAAAAGCATTTGATGATGGCCAATGGACAAAAATGGATGCCGCTGAACGCTCCCGCCTAATCTATAAATTTGCGGATCTCTTAGAAGAAAATCGAGAGGAACTTGCACAACTGGAATCATTGGATAACGGAAAGCCCTATAAGGTCGCCTTGGCAGATGATGTCGACGGAACAATCCAGCATTTTAGATATTACGCAGGCTGGGCCACAAAAATATTTGGTAAGACAACTCAGGTTTCAAAGAATTATGTAACCTATACTGTACACGAGCCGGTTGGGGTTGTAGGCCAAATTATTCCATGGAACTTTCCGCTCGCCATGGCTGCCTGGAAGCTCGGATCTGCACTCGCAGTCGGCTGTACGGTTGTGATTAAACCGGCAACTGAAACACCATTATCTCTTCTCTACGCAGGAAAGCTATTCAAAGAAGCCGGGTTCCCGGATGGTGTTGTAAATATTGTGCCAGGAACGGGCAGGGTTGCGGGAGAAGCAATTACTGCACATAAAGATATCGATAAGGTAGCATTCACAGGATCAACTGCTGTCGGAAAAGAAGTAATGAAAAAAGCTGCAGATCAAATTAAAGGTGTTACGCTGGAGCTTGGCGGAAAATCGCCAGCCATTGTCTTAGATGATGCTAATCTTGAGGAAGCAATTGAAGGGGTATTTAACGGAACAATGTACAATCATGGGCAAAACTGCAGTGCTTGTACACGTGTATTTGTACAGAGAAACATATATGATCATGTAGTAAAAGCCTTAGCAGAACGAGCGAATGCAATGAAGTTAGGTGATGGAATGAACCCCGAAACGGAAATGGGCCCGCTTGTTTCAGCAAAACAGCATCAAACTGTTCTTAAGTATATTGAACAAGGGAAGAAAGAAGGGGCGCGTCTCGTGGCAGGGGGCGAAAAAGGATTTGAAAAAGGTTATTTTGTACAGCCAACCATTTTTGCTGATGTACAAGATCATATGGTTATTGCTCGTGAAGAAATCTTTGGTCCTGTCATGTCCATTTTCGTTTTCGATACGATTAATGAGGTCATTAAACGCGCGAACGATAGTGAATATGGCTTAGCTGCAAGTATCTGGACAGAAAGTATGAAAAAGGGACATTATATTGCAAGCAAGCTGCAATCAGGTACAGTCTGGATTAATGATTTTGGTCTTGAATGGGAAACTATGCCTTTCGGCGGCTACAAACAATCAGGCATCGGCCGCGAAATGGGTGGAGAATATGGCTTACAAAACTATACGGAAGTGAAAAGTGTATTTGTTAACATCAAGCATGATGAGAAATTTTAAGGAACAATTGGACAATCAATCCTGTGTACTAATTGGATGGGAGTGGGACAGCGTTTTGTTACAATGTCCCATTTTGCACACTTATATGTCTGAATATTATTAATATTATAAATTAAAACAGAAACGGAACTATCTACTTAAAGTTTGAAAATAGGTGGGATAATATGGAAGAATTAGTGAATAAAGCGTCGGGTTTAGTTTGGAGTCTTGGATTGGTAGCGTTCGCGCTTGGTGCTGGATTGTTCTTTTCCATTATGACACGTTTTGTGCAATTTAGATATTTTAAGGAAATGATTAAACTTCTTTTTGAAAAGGGTAACCCGGAATCAGGTGTATCCTCTTTCCAGGCATTTACAATGGCTTTAGCTGGCCGGGTCGGTATTGGCAATATCGCCGGGGTTGCTACTGCGATTGCATTCGGAGGTCCGGGAGCGGTTTTCTGGATGTGGATCATGGCTTTATTAGGTGGAGCAAGTGCTTTTATAGAATCTACTCTTGCTCAGGTCTATAAAGTAAAAGATGGTAATCAATACCGGGGCGGAACTCCTTATTTCATTGAAAAAGGTTTAAATATAAAATGGTTCGCGGTATTTGTTGCGATTGTTGTTACCCTCTGCTACGGAATTTTAGTTCCAGGTATTCAGGCAAATACGATTGCTGTTGGGTTCGAAAACACAATTGGCCTCAATAAAAGCATCACTGGAATCATTCTTGTTGTATTACTTGGCATCATTATATTTGGTGGCGTTAAGCGAATTGCTACTGTTTCGGAAAAAGTTGTCCCTTTTATGGCCTTAGGATATGTGGTTATTACTTTCGTTCTTTTATTTGCCAATGCAGCAGAAATTCCAGCCATGCTTTGGCTGATTATTTCAAGTGCATTTGGTGCAAATGAAATGTTTGGCGGTATTATCGGTGCAGCGATTGCATGGGGCGTTAAGAGAGCGGTATTCTCTAACGTTGCTGGTGTAGGGGAAGGAACTTATAGTTCAGCTGCAGCAGATGTATCCCATCCGGCAAAACAAGGTCTTGTTCAAGCATTCTCTGTTTATATTGATACTATCATTGTTTGCACAGCTACTGCACTTATGATTCTAATCACCGGTATGTACAGCGTTACACCAGAAGGAAAGCAACCGATTGTTGAGAACATCCCAGGTGTTGAAGCTGGACCAATGTGGACACAGGCGGCCGTTGAAAGCGTTATCCCTGGATTTGGCGGTTTTTTCGTAGCTATTGCTATCTTCTTCTTTGCCTTTACAACCCTGTTGGCTTACTACTATATTTCTGAAACAACCCTCGTTTACCTTGGCAGAAAGAGAAATCTAAAAGGGCTAAAAGCAGGCTTAATGATTCTTTTCTTAGGAATGATCTACTTAGGCAGTGTTGAAAATGCATCCCTATTATGGGCGCTCGGAGACTTTGGCTTCGGAAGTATGGCCTGGCTTAACTTAGTCGCTATTCTATTTTTGACTAAAACAGCCTTAAAAGTATTTAAAGATTATGAAGAACAGAAGAAAGCGGGCATTGAACCAGTCTTCGATCCTGTTAAACTTGGCATTAAAGGTGCTGATTTTTGGGAGGAGAAAGTGAAAGAAAGCAATTCAAAAGGCAAGAAGGTAATTTAAGTGCAGCCGGAAACAGAGAACACTTCCCGCTTTTACTTCTAAAATCCTTATTGCATGTGGTGGCAGCTTCTTCACCAACTGCTGGAGCCCAAATGGCCAGTACTCCAGGCTGTCACCATCTTTATGTTCAGCAACTAGATCCGAAACCCCACTTACAGATTCTGATTGCGAATAAGGACTTTCGGGAGCTCCTTCAACTGAAATCTCCATATATATCCAGAAGGTTATTCGATTCCCTAGAACCTCTCCCACACCGGCACCACCAAAGGCCGCTGCTATCACCCGGCGCGAAGCGAGCAGTTTATCTCCGAATTTAGCTCCCTTATTATACCACCGCAACAACCCTTTAAAACATAACCGCGATAAGATTTCCAATAAAAAATTCCGATGGGAAATAGTATTGTCATTTCTTCCCTTCTCCACAGGCTTGTTCGTGTGATATACTACTTTAGTTACTAACATTTATGGAGGATTTCATGAGTAAAGACTCTAAAGCTAGACACCAAAAGGGAAAGTTACTGTCATTTATCCCGAATGGTGAGTACTATTTTTCCAAAGGGATTAAGGCGTACCACCGCAGGGATTTTCATAAAGCAAAGAAATATTTAATGCGGGCGATGCAGCTTGAGCCGGGTGAACCGATGATTATCTGCCAGCTTGCAATTGTCCATTCAGAAATGGGTGAGTATCAGGAGTCGAATCAGCTGCTTCATATGATATTGGAAGAGCTTGATGAGGATATGGTGGAATGCCATTATTTCCTTGCCAACAACTATGCTCATATGGGCCTTTTCAAAGATGCTTACACGCATGCAAATACGTATCTGGATTTGGATCGGGACGGAGAGTTTACGGAAGATACAGAGGATCTGCTGGAACTTCTGACGCTTGAAGGGGAAGATTTGGATGATGAGCTCTACGAGCAGGATGACCTGATAACGAAACAGGAACACGCACGGGAATTGCTGGAGTCCGGTCATTTTCCAAAAGCGGTTGAGATACTGAACTCTGTGATTGATGAGTATCCGGAGTACTGGTCCGCATACAACAATTTGGCCTTGGCGTATTTTTACCTTGGAGAAGTGCAAAAGGCAGCAGATATTTTAGAGAAGGTGCTGGAAGAAAATCCGGGTAATCTGCACGCTTTGTGCAACAAGCTTGTCTTTGCTTTTTACGAGCGGGATTTCAGGCAGGTGCGCTTGTTGAAAGAGGCTCTGAAAAAAATTAAGCCGCTTTCAATTGAACATCAGTTCAAGCTTGGTGCCACTTTTGCTTTGACCGGCGAATATGAGGCTGCCTTTGCATGGCTTCGCAAGCTTCAAAAGAAAGGCTTTGAAGGGGACGGACCATTTTATTACTGGCTATCCTATTCCGCATATTTTACCGGACGTGAAGAAATGGCGAAATCAGCATGGAAGAAAGCCATTGAGATTAATCCGGAAAAAGAAGGTTTTGAGCCCTGGAACGATGAAAAAGTAACCAGCAGCGGCTTTGAAGACCATTATTCATCCATTCTAAAAAAGCTGGAAAGCGACTATATTGAAGAGCGGCTATTCGGCCTTTTCCTTACGTCAGTATCCAGCAGAAGAGATGAAATTTTGATCTCTGAAGCAATTGTACGAAACAATAAGTTTTCAGCTGTGGAGAAGGAATATCTCTCTTTTGTGAAAACAGACCAGGAAGCGCCTGCCCAGGTTCAGGCTGCGCATGAGACAGCTGAACTGTTTTATGAAAACTACCATCCGATTGGCACGGTGGAAGCCGGCCTATATTTAATGTGGTTTACCATTTTTGCTGAATTGACAAATAACTGCCAGAATATAAAAAACAATAAGGCTTGGGCTGCAGCAATTGAGTATGTCTGGCATAAGCTTCGAAACGAAAAGGTTTCCCAATCAAAAATTGCAGGAAGATACGGGATTTCCGCTTCAACGATGGGTAAATATGTAAAATCGGTGAACGACCGCCTTCAGTGAGCAGATGTATGGACGAAACACGCGCCAATTTTATAGGATAACAGTAAGAAGGTCATACTATAATATGCGTATTTATAGAGTGTTTTATTTAAAATACTGGATTTCTGATTACTGAAGGAGTGAATCGCTGTGACTGAAGAAAAAATTTATGATGTCATTATCGCTGGCGCAGGTCCGGCAGGGATGACGGCAGCTGTATATACATCTCGTGCAAATCTGTCTACACTAATGATTGAACGCGGTGTTCCTGGCGGACAAATGGCCAATACAGAAGAAGTTGAGAACTATCCTGGTTTTGACCATATTTTAGGTCCGGATTTATCCACCAAAATGTTCGATCATGCGAAGAAATTTGGCGCTGAATATGCGTATGGAGATATTAAAGAAATCATTGACGGCGAAGAATATAAAACTGTTATTGCTGGATCGAAGCAATATAAAGCACGCTCAGTAATTATTTCTGCTGGTGCCGAATACAAAAAGCTTGGCATTCCTGGTGAGAAAGAGCTTGGCGGACGCGGTGTATCCTATTGTGCAGTCTGTGATGGAGCATTCTTTAAAGGCAAAGAGCTTGTTGTAGTCGGCGGCGGTGACTCTGCTGTTGAGGAAGGCGTATATTTGACCCGTTTCGCCTCTAAGGTGACAATCGTTCATAGACGGGACCAGCTTCGTGCGCAGGCGATTCTTCAGCAGCGTGCGTTTGACAATGAAAAAATCGACTTTATCTGGAACACTACAGTGAAGGAAGTTAATGATAAGGACGGAAAAGTAGGCAGCGTAACGCTTGTGTCTACTGAAACAGGGGAAGAAAGAGATTTCAAAGCAGATGGTGTCTTCATCTATATCGGCATGGTTCCTCTTTCCAAGCCATTTGAAAGCCTTGGCATCACGAACAGCAATGGCTATATTGAAACAAACGACCGAATGGAAACAAGGGTGGAAGGCATTTTTGCAGCCGGAGATATCCGCGAAAAATCCCTTCGCCAAATCGTTACAGCAACAGGTGATGGAAGCATCGCTGCCCAAAGCGCCCAGCACTATGTTGAAGAATTGCAAGAACGCCTTAAAGTGAAGAAATAATGGGAACAGGCATATGGTCCTAGGGGCTGTATGCCTTTTATTTTAGTAAAAAAAGCCACTGGTTGAAAAGTTTTACAAAAAGTCATGTGGTTTTAATTCTCCTGTAACCTTCATGAAATAAATTTCGGGTAGTATAGGAATAGAAATTGACCCCCTTTTAAAGATATAATCCTTTTAAAGCACAGGCACATGCCTGTGCTCTTTTTTTGCATAAATACAGTATGTTTTGAAGAATGTTTTTTGGAAACCTGTATTCATTGTGGCTGTAAGCCAAAAATAGTATAATGAAATGAATAAGAAAAGAACGTTAGCCGGCCTTTACTTTAAGCGATTTCATGAAAAGGCGGCAGCGGTATGATTTCGGAAAATTAGAGGTGAAATGTGTTGCAGCGAGTCACGAACTGTGTGTTACTGAAAGACGATAAAGTATTGCTTTTACAGAAGCCGAGAAGAGGCTGGTGGGTGGCTCCGGGCGGAAAAATGGAGCCGGGTGAATCAGTGAGGGACTCGTGCATCCGTGAGTTCAGGGAAGAAACAGGCATTTATCTGCGAAATCCGAATATTAAAGGCATTTTTACGTTCATCATGAAGGATGGCGATAAGGTTGTACAGGAGTGGATGATGTTTACTTTCCTGGCTACAGCTTCTGATGGGCTGAACCTGGAGGAATCAGATGAAGGCAAACTTCGCTGGCATCCGTTTTCAGAGGTTAAGAATCTGCCGATGGCAGCCGGAGATTCACATATTTTGGAGTATATGATTCATGGACAGGGCATGATTTATGGAACGTTTACGTATACGCCTGATTTTGAACTGCTTAGTTACAGGCTGGATCCAAGCTGAATTTGACAGAAACAGGGGGAAATTATAAATGAGCACGGGTGCAGTTAATGATACTCAAATGGTGATTATTACGGGAATGTCAGGGGCAGGGAAAACAGTAGCCATCCAAAGCTTTGAAGATCTTGGCTTCTTCTGTGTAGACAACTTGCCGCCGACACTGTTGCCGAAATTCCTTGAACTTATGAAGGAATCAGGGAATAAAATGAATAAGGTGGCATTGGTGATGGATTTGCGCGGCCGTGAGTTTTTTGACCACTTATTTAAAGCGCTGGATGAATTATCCGAGACATCCTGGGTCACCCCGCAAATTTTATATCTTGATGCTGATGATTCGACGCTCGTCAGAAGATATAAAGAAACAAGACGATTCCATCCCCTTGCACCATCAGGATTACCTCTTGAAGGCATAAAGCTTGAACGGGAACTGCTTGAAGAATTAAAAGGCAGGGCCCAGCTTATTTATAACACATCACAAATGAAACCAAGGGAATTGCGAGAGAAAATTCTCACAGAATTCTCATTGAATAAGAAAACTATATTTACGGTTAACGTCATGTCTTTTGGCTTTAAGCATGGAATTCCAATTGATGCCGACCTGGTGTTCGATGTCCGGTTCCTTCCGAATCCGCATTATATTGAGCATATGAGGCCGAAGACAGGATTAGATGAAGAGGTATCCAGCTATGTGCTGAAATGGACTGAAACAAGTAAATTTCTCGAGAAGGTTACGGAGCTGCTGAGCTTCATGCTTCCGCATTATAAACGGGAAGGGAAAGCTCAATTGGTCGTTGCAATCGGCTGTACGGGAGGCCAGCATCGTTCGGTAGCGCTGACAGAGTATATTGCTGACTATTTCGGCAAGGATTACCATACGGCAATCACGCACCGTGACATCGAGAGGAGAAA
This sequence comes from Cytobacillus oceanisediminis 2691, assembly GCF_000294775.2. Lineage (GTDB taxonomy): Bacteria > Bacillota > Bacilli > Bacillales > Cytobacillaceae > Cytobacillus > Cytobacillus pseudoceanisediminis. The sequence continues at coordinate 4,833,805 of NZ_CP015506.1, read as the reverse complement.
GGAAAACATCAAATGAACCGACAGCCAAGAATCGTCATCATCGGTGGAGGAACAGGGCTGCCTGTCCTCTTAAGGGGATTGAAACAATTCCCTGTTGATATTACTGCCATTGTGACAGTTGCCGATGATGGCGGCAGTTCAGGAAGATTGAGAAATGATCTTCATATCCCGCCGCCCGGTGACATCCGCAATGTACTGGCAGCTCTTTCAGACGTGGAGCCGCTCATTGAGGAGATGTTCCAGCACCGCTTTGCGACATCCAATGAGTTATCCGGGCATTCGCTTGGCAATCTGATTCTAGCGGCCATGACCTCGATAACAGGAAACTTTGTTCATGCGATTCAGGAAATGAGCAAGGTGTTAAACGTAAGGGGAAAGGTATTGCCGGCTGCAAACCAGAGTGTGGTCCTTCATGCAGAAATGGAAGACGGGACCATAGTATCGGGAGAATCAAAGATTCCCTATTCCGGCAAAAAAATTAAACGGGTATTTTTAACCCCTAAAAATATCAAAGCCCTGCCTGAATCACTGCAGGCAATCAGACAGGCTGATATGATCATCATAGGGCCTGGAAGCTTATATACCAGTATTCTTCCAAACCTGCTTGTCCCTAGGCTGGGACGTGAGGTCTGTCATTCTAAGGCGAAAAAGGTGTATATATGCAATTTAATGACACAGGCAGGAGAGACGCTCGATTACACGGCAAGTGATCACGTAAAAGCATTGTATGATCATATGAGCTGTGCTTTTATCAATACCATTCTGGTAAACAATGAGGAAATTCCTCCTCATATTCAGGAGAGGTACAGCGAGGAAATGGCAAAGCCTGTTGTGTATGATACAGGTGCTCTTACCGAACTGGGCCTTGAAATAATGCACGGTGAAATTGTCAGCCACGAAGGCGGGATCATTCGCCATGATACAAAAGAAGTTGCCCAAATGCTATATAATTTACTTTTACATGAAACCAATAGGCGTTTTAACGCGTAGTATACAGGTGTGAAAGGGCTTTTGCCGGTAAAAAAATAAACTGTGCATACGTTTGCTCAGTAAAGAATATCTTTTTATATGCTACTGGCTTAGCGCTTTTGCGGATAGGAGGTGAAGGGATGTCTTTCGCTTCGGAAACGAAAAAAGAATTGACGAACCTGGAAATAAAAGACTGCTGCGGGAAGGCGGAATTGTCCGCCTTAATCAGGATGAATGGTTCACTTTCTTTTTCCAGCCGGAAATTGATTGTGGATATACAGACGGAGAATGCAGCAATTGCAAGAAGGATTTACACTCTGATTAAAAGGAATTACAACGTTCAGGTCGAGCTCCTGGTCCGGAAAAAAATGCGGCTGAAAAAGAACAATGTTTATATTGTCAGGCTAACGGAACAGGCCAGTATGATTCTTGATGATCTGAAAATTTTAAGCGAGGGATTCGTATTTACACACGATATTTCCAATGAGCTCATAAAAAAGAAATGCTGTAAGCGTTCTTATCTGCGCGGTGCATTCCTTGCCGGGGGATCGGTAAATAATCCGGAGACCTCCTCCTATCATTTGGAGATCTTTTCACTTTACAAGGAGCATAATGACTCCCTGTGTGAATTGATGAATACGTTCGGGCTGAACAGCAAAACGCTTGAACGGAAAAAAGGCTATATCACGTATTTAAAGGAAGCCGAAAAAATAACGGAGTTCCTAAATATTATCGGTGCACACGCAGCTCTGCTCCGGTTTGAAGACATCCGGATTGTCCGCGATATGCGAAACTCGGTCAACCGGCTCGTAAATTGTGAAACAGCGAACTTAAACAAAACAATTGGAGCTGCTTTGCGCCAGGTGGAAAATATCCGGTTCATCGATCAAACTGTCGGACTTCAGGTTCTTCCTGACAAACTGCGGGAAATTGCCGAATTGCGTGTAGCTTACCAGGATGTCACTTTAAAAGAGCTTGGGGAAATGGTCTCAGGCGGAAATATCAGTAAATCGGGTATTAATCACAGATTAAGAAAAATAGATGAAATCGCTGAGAAACTCCGGGCAGGCGACACTATAGATGCTCACTGATAGAGGGATCAGCAGGGAGGAGATATACAATGGCGGAAAAACAGGTTGAAGTTAAGCTGAAAACAGGATTACAGGCACGTCCGGCGGCATTGTTCGTACAGGAGGCCAATCGGTTCTCATCCGATATTTTTCTGGAGAAGGACGGAAAGAAGGTAAATGCCAAAAGCATAATGGGGCTGATGAGTCTGGCAGTAAGCTCAGGATCGGTCATTACCCTCAAGGCTGAAGGGAACGACGAAAACGAAGCTCTTGAGGCACTTGCGAACTATATTCAAAAGGAAAACTAAAACAACTCGCATCGGGAAGATGCGAGTTGTTTTTTTATGCTTATTATTTATCTTTCTTCTCATCCAAAGAGTTTCTGGTAATGATTTGGTCAACCAAACCGTATTCAAGAGCTCTTTCAGCTGTCATAAAGTTATCGCGGTCAGTGTCTCTCGCAATGACTTCAAGCGGCTGTCCAGTGCGCTCTGAAAGAATTGTGTTTAATTTTTCGCGAAGGAAAAGAATGCGCTTTGCAGCGATTTCAATTTCAGTCGCCTGTCCCTGAGCTCCGCCTAGCGGCTGATGAATCATGACTTCACTGTTTGGAAGGGCAAAACGCTTGCCTTTCTCACCAGCAGCAAGAAGGAACGCACCCATGGATGCTGCCATACCGATACAAATCGTTTGTACCTTTGGCTTGATAAATTGCATCGTATCATAAATAGCCATACCAGCTGTAATGCTACCGCCCGGGCTATTAATGTAAATGGAAATGTCTTTTTCAGGATTTTCTGCTTCAAGGAATAAAAGCTGGGCAACAATTGAGTTTGCCACATTGTCATCGATTGCGCTTCCCAGCATAATGATGCGGTCTTTTAAAAGGCGGGAGTAAATATCATAAGCGCGCTCCCCGCGGTTTGTTTGTTCAATAACTGTAGGGATTAAGTTCATTTTCCAATTCCTCCTTCAAAATAAGGTTAACACACAAGATGAACAAGCATGTTCTTTCAAGTAAAGAAAATTTTTTAACTCCTATGTATTATCATGATACACTGATGGTCAATTAAGGTCAAACAAATCGCATAGAATTCGTGCTTGATTCGTTCGACACTTTTTTCTGTGCTGTGCTATCTCATTCCATGATACCCATTGTTCCAATTTTTAAACTAAAAGGAGGCTTGCAAAGTGAATAAACTTATCATATAATTAGTTATCGTAGCGGCTGAGCGCTTGGTCAGCCACCTGTTAAAATATCTGCCCTCGTGGTGCAACGGATAGCACGTGAGATTCCGGTTCTTAAGATGTGGGTTCGATTCCTGCCGAGGGCGCTGTCAAAACTCCTTGTCTGATACGGACAGGGAGTTTTTACTTTTTAAGCTATCCGCAAATAAATCCAGCCTATGAGCACACAAAAAAATTTATCCGCAAGTAATTTGGCCCTATACGCAAATAAAATTCCTCTATCCGCACATAAATCTAAAAAAACATCCTAAACTTAAGCCCGAATTTCAAAAAAATCCTTAAAATCCACAGTTTTCACCATAAAAAATGAATATTCTTCCCTCTTCCATGCATATTGTGAAGTATTCAGAAAGATGGTAAAGTGCCCGTGCGATTGGCATTTGCCAAGATATTTCCATACAACATTTACCTGGAATATTGTAAAATGGGGACAGGGGGAATGTACGATGAATTTGAAAGCTGGGTTATGGCAGCAGCAGACAATGAAATTAACAATGACACAGGAGCTGACGCAGGCGATTGCCCTTCTGCAATACAGCACACAGGAGCTTTCTGCTTTTTTGGAAAGCAAGGCGCTTGAAAATCCCCTTTTAAAAGTAGAGTCCGGTCAAGTCCAGACGATGGATCCCCGTTATGACCGTGTCAAACCGACGAGGATAAAAGTCGAAAAAGATAAAATAAATTGGATTGAGCAGATTGGCTGCGGAAAGACGATGATGCTGGATGAATATTTGAAGTCGCAGCTTCATTTGAAATTAAACAAGGACGAAAAAAAAGTAATTGAGCATCTTATTGAGAGCCTTGATGAAAACGGTTACTTGCGAGCGGATTTGCAGACAGCTGCCAAGGCGCTCCAGATGCCTCTTGAAAATATGGAACAGATGCTTGAAGAATTGCAGGAACTCGAGCCTGCTGGTGTTGGCGCGAGGAATCTCCAGGAGTGCCTTTCCCTGCAGATTAAGAGATTGCCAGAGAGAAATGAACTCGCTGAAATTATTTTAGATGAATACTTTACCTTTTTTGCGGAGAAGAAATGGAAAGAGATTGCCAAGCAGCTTGGTGTGGGGCTAAAAGAGATTCAGGAGGTATTCGACCTTGTGCAGACCTTGAATCCTAGGCCGGCTTCATCCTTCCAAAGCGAGAAATCGGCATATATAACACCGGACGTGATAATTAAGTGGGATGGAAGCTCCTTTTCTGTAAGTGTTTTTGATGAAGTGCTTCCTAAAATCAGTTTTAATGAAGGTTATTATAAAAAGTTTGCGGCCTCTGGAGACCGGAATGTCAGCCGCTTCCTTCAGGAAAAGCAGCAGGATTATCAATGGATCATGAGGAGCATAGAGCAGAGAAAAGAGACTCTTGCGAATGTGACCCTTAAAATCGTTGAAAAACAGCAGGACTTCTTTATAAAAGGACCTTCACATCTGAAGCCGATGACCATGAAGGAAATATCAGATGAACTCGATATTCATGAATCAACTGTCAGCCGTGCTGTCCGGGAAAAATATGCGCAAACGCCATATGGGACCTATGAGCTGAGGTCGTTTTTCTCAAGCACGATTAAAACAACATCCGATGAAAATACGTCTTCACAGCAGGTCAAGACGATAATTGGTAAAATGATAGAAAAGGAAAATAAGCAAAAGCCTTTATCCGACCAGGAGCTTGTGAAGCTGCTGAAGGAAGAAGAGGGGATGGTTGTCAGCAGAAGGACGATTGCAAAATATCGGGATCAGCTGGGCATCCCATCATCATCTAAACGGAAAAGGTATGACTGATAAAGGAGATTTGCTGATTGAAACAGCCAGAGGTCGTGTTTTATACACGCTGCAGATGCCCGCTGTGTGATAAAGCCAAGGATGTAATAATGGAATTAAAGAAAGAGTACGATTTTAACTTAATTGAGAAAGACATTGATGGTAGCGATGAACTGACAGAGAAGTATGGGCTCATGATCCCGGTTGTTGAAATTGATGGGTATGAAGTGCAGTTCGGGCATATTGATGCCATTACGTTAAGTGAAGCGCTTACAGAAAAAAACTGAGTTTTATTAGTTGATTTCACTACTCACTCTTGCTATTATTGAAGAGAAGCAAGGGTGATTTTTTTTGTGGTAAGTGGGACATAATATGTCTATGCGGGACAAAAAATGACCACATATGATTAAGGAGCTATCCGGATGTACTCACTAATTGATATTCAAAAAAGATTATTGCCTGATATGCTTGCGGTTATGCAGAAGCGCTATGGGATCCTTCATTACATAGGGCTGATGGAGCCGGTTGGAAGAAGGAGCCTTGCAGTAAGTTTGGGCCTGACGGAAAGAGTGCTGAGAAGTGAGGTTGAATTTTTAAAAGACCAGAATCTGATCCGCATTTCAAGTACGGGGATGAGCCTTTCTGCCGATGGCAGGGATTTGCTTGAAGCTCTTGAAGGAATAATGAGGGATATATCGGGTATAGCCGTAATGGAGCAGGAATTATCCCGAAAACTTGGCATTCGCCAGGCGATCATTGTTTCGGGCAACAGCGATGAATCTCCATGGGTAAAGCAGGAGCTTGGCAGGGCAACAGCGATGTGTATGAAATCAAGGCTCAAAGGCAAAAATATCATCGCAGTTACCGGCGGATCCACAATGGCAGCCGTAGCGGAGATGCTAACCCCTGATCTTGCTGAACGGGATTGGCTGTTTGTGCCGGCACGGGGCGGAATTGGGGAAGATGTTAAAAATCAGGCTAACACCATTTGTGCAAAAATGGCTGATCATACAGATTCCAGACACCGCGTCCTTTATGTACCGGACCAGGTGAGCAGGGAGATGTATGAAAGCATCATTAAGGAACCCAATATTAAAGAAGTAATCACCCAGATCAAATCTGCTAGCATGGTTTTACACGGGATTGGGGACGCTATTACAATGGCGGAACGCCGCAAAACCAGTGAAGAAGATTTTGTTAAAATCAAGCATGCCCAAGCAGTAGGAGAATCCTTTGGTTATTACTTCAATGAAGGCGGCGAGGTTGTACATAAGGTTCAGACCATCGGCCTTCAGCTGGATGACCTATCCCATATTGAACATGTCATTGCAGTGGCAGGCGGCTCTTCAAAGGCAAAAGCCATTGCTGCATACATGAAACGGGCACCATCCTCTACCATTTTAGTGACAGATGAAGGTGCAGCAAAACAGTTGTTAAAAGGGTAATCCCTTTTCAAATATTAAATCTACCTTTCTAAGGAGGAAATAATCATGGCAGTTAAAGTTGGTATTAACGGATTTGGAAGAATCGGGCGTGTTGTTTTCCGTGCAGCTCTTAAAAACCCTAACGTAGAGGTTGTAGCAGTAAATGACCTTACAGATGCAAACATGCTTGCACACCTTTTAAAATATGATTCCGTACACGGAACATTAAATGAAGAAGTAACAGTTGATGGCGATTACCTTGTTGTTGGCGGCCATAAAGTAAAAGTACTTGCTGAGCGCGATCCTGCTCAATTAGGATGGGGAGACCTTGGCGTAGAAGTAGTAGTAGAATCTACTGGCCGTTTCACAAAGCGTGCTGACGCTGCGAAACACCTTGAAGCTGGTGCGAAGAAAGTAATCATTTCAGCTCCTGCAAGTGACGAAGATATCACAGTGGTTATGGGTGTTAACCATGATAAATATGACCCTGCAAACCACCATGTAATCTCTAACGCATCTTGTACAACAAACTGCTTGGCTCCATTTGCAAAAGTATTGAACGACAGCTTCGGAATCAAGCGCGGTATGATGACAACTGTTCACTCATACACAAATGACCAGCAAATCCTTGACTTGCCGCACAAAGACTACCGCCGTGCCCGTGCAGCAGCAGAAAATATCATTCCAACAACTACTGGCGCTGCAAAAGCAGTATCTCTAGTATTGCCTGAACTTAAAGGCAAATTGAACGGTGGAGCTATGCGTGTCCCAACTCCAAACGTTTCTCTTGTTGACCTTGTTGCTGAGCTTGACAAAGATGTAACAGCAGAAGAAGTAAACAGCGCTCTTAAAGCAGCTGCTGAAGGCGAACTTAAAGGCATTCTTGCATACAGCGAAGAGCCATTAGTATCTGGCGACTACAACGGAAACCCAGCTTCTTCTACAATCGATGCACTGTCTACAATGGTTATGGAAGGCAGCATGGTAAAAGTTATCTCTTGGTATGACAACGAGTCTGGTTATTCTAACCGTGTAGTTGACCTTGTTGACTACATCGCTCAAAAAGGACTTTAAAAAAGAAAACTTCCATCAAAGGGGAATTAGTTCTTCTCCTTTGATGGTTAATTGAAGTTACCGGGCATAACGGGAAGTTACTCCTCGTTTTACTCCTGGGGGCTACTGCCCGTTAATCGCGGCAATTGAGAAACCTTTACGAGAAAAAAATTCGTTTTGCGAAGCATTCTCAAGGTGAATTTTTTCTCTAAAAAAATACCTCATCTTGTTGGATATTAAAATCTCTAACGTCTATAATGGATAAGGGTAAAAGGGGAGCAGGGAAACAATCCCTCTCCCTTTTGTTTTAAAGCAAAAAGTAAAAATAATTGACTAGGTTGGTGTCTAGCTCCGGCTCCTGGGGTCTCGAGTCATAAGCCAATCGCTTCTGAAGGCAAAGCACGCCTTCTGCCAGCGCTCGTCTTATACTTGTCGCCCCTGGGCAAGGCGCTTCCGCTTTTCCTGGTAAGGAGGTCCTTTTGCTATGAACAAAAAAAGCGTAAAAGATGTAGAGTTAAAAGGCAAACGAGTTTTTTGCCGCGTTGATTTCAACGTACCTATGAAGGATGGACAGGTTACAGATGAAACTCGTATCCGTGCAGCTCTTCCAACTATTGAGTATTTGACTAACCAGGGTGCTAAAGTAATCTTAGCAAGCCATTTGGGCCGTCCGAAGGGTTCAGTTGTTGAAGAATTGCGTTTAACACCAGTAGCAAAGCGTTTGTCCGAGCTTCTTGGCAAAGAAGTGAAGAAGGCGGATGAAGCATATGGCGATTCTGTAAAAGCAATGGTTGACACGCTAAGTGAAGGAGATGTTCTTCTTCTTGAAAACGTGCGTTTCTATCCTGGAGAGGAAAAGAATGATTCTGAACTTGCAAAGGCATTTGCTGAGCTTGCTGACGTGTATGTGAACGATGCCTTTGGAGCAGCGCACCGTGCACATGCCTCAACGGAAGGAATTGCACATCATCTTCCTGCAGTATCAGGACTATTAATGGAAAAAGAACTTGATGTACTTGGAAAAGCTCTTTCAAATCCTGAGCGTCCATTTACAGCCATTATCGGCGGCGCAAAGGTTAAAGATAAAATCGGTGTAATAGAAAACCTTCTTGAAAAGGTAGATAACCTGATCATTGGCGGCGGACTGGCCTATACATTTGTAAAGGCACAGGGCCATGAAGTAGGGAAATCTCTATTGGAAGAAGATAAGATTGAACTTGCAAAGTCCTTTATGGAAAAAGCGAAAGAAAAAGGCGTGAACTTCTACATGCCTGTTGATGTTGTGGTAGCAGACGATTTTTCCGAGGAAGCCAATATTAAGACAGTAGCAATTGAAGAAATTCCTTCTGATTGGGAAGCCCTTGATATCGGACCTAAAACGCGCGAAATCTACAGCGATGTAATCCAGAATTCCAAGCTGGTCATCTGGAATGGGCCAATGGGTGTGTTCGAATTGAAAAAATTCGCCGGCGGAACAAGAGCAGTGGCTGAGGCTTTAGCAGAAGCGAACGATACATATTCAGTCATTGGCGGCGGAGATTCTGCAGCTGCAGTTGAGAAATTCCATCTTGCTGACCGCATGAGCCATATCTCAACAGGCGGCGGCGCTTCCCTTGAGTTTATGGAAGGAAAGGCTCTGCCTGGCGTAGTGGCTTTAAACGATAAATAATTTAACCAGGGCTGTTTAGCCCTGTCTTTTGACAATAATAAAAGCATGAAAGGACGTGCAACATGCGTAAACCAATTATCGCAGGAAACTGGAAAATGCATAAAACACTTCCGGAAGCGAAAGTATTTCTTGAAGAAATCAATGGCTTAGTACCGGGGAAAGAGCAGGTAGAAACAGTTGTATGTGCCCCTGCACTATTCCTGGAACGCCTTGTGGATAGCGCAAAGGGTTATGATGTTGAAATCGGCGCGCAAAACATGCACTTTGAAGAAAGTGGTGCTTTTACAGGCGAAATCAGCCCTGTGGCACTTGAAGACCTTGGGGTAAAATATGTAATCCTTGGTCATTCCGAGCGCCGGGAAATGTTTAATGAAACAGACGAGGCCGTTAACAAAAAAACTCTGGCTGCTTTTAAATACAATTTAACTCCTATCGTTTGTGTCGGTGAATCGCTTGAACAGCGTGAAAAGGGCGAAACAATGGATCTTGTAGGCTCTCAGGTGGAAAAGGCTCTTAATGGTCTAACTGAAGATCAGGTAAAGCAGACTGTTATTGCGTATGAGCCAATCTGGGCAATCGGAACTGGCAAGTCTTCAACATCGGCAGATGCGAATGAGGTATGTGCACATATCCGCTCTGTAGTTGCGAAGCAATTTTCCCAAGTTGCAGCAGATGCAGTCCGCATTCAGTACGGCGGAAGCGTAAAGCCTGCAAATATTAAAGAATATATGAGCCAGCCTGATATTGATGGAGCTCTTGTAGGCGGCGCAAGCCTTGAGCCGCAATCATTCCTTCAATTATTGGAGGCAGGCAAGAATGAGTAAATCTCCAGTTGCATTAATCATCTTAGATGGCTTCGCATTGCGTGGAGAGCGGATGGGAAATGCCGTTGCCCAGGCAAAGAAGCCAAACTTCGAACGCTACTGGAATACCTACCCTAACGCAACTCTGACAGCCAGCGGCGAAGCAGTAGGTCTTCCGGAAGGGCAGATGGGAAACTCTGAAGTAGGCCACTTAAACATTGGTGCAGGCCGGATTGTTTATCAGAGCTTAACAAGAGTAAACGTGGCCATTCGTGAAGGACATTTTGAGAAAAACGAAACGTTCCGTTCTGCGATTGACCATGTCAAAAAGAATGGCACGGATCTTCATTTGATGGGACTTCTTTCAGATGGAGGCGTTCACAGCCATATTCAGCACTTATTCGCACTGCTTCGCATGGCTGCTGAAGAAGGCGTGAAGAATGTCTATGTTCATGGGTTCCTGGATGGACGTGATGTTGGCCCGCAAACAGCAGCAGGCTACATTAAAGAAACGCAGGAAAAAATGAAGGAATACGGAGTCGGCGAATTTGCGACGATTTCTGGACGCTATTATTCCATGGACCGCGACAAACGCTGGGAGCGAGTTGAAAAGTCATACCGTTCCATGGTGTATGGCGATGGCCCATCATACAGCGATCCCCTGGATTTAGTTGAAGATAACTATAAGAATGGTATCTTTGATGAGTTCGTCATTCCATCTGTCATAACAGCAGAAGATGGTAAACCGGTTGCAACAATTAAGAAAAATGATGCAGTCATTTTCTATAACTTCCGTCCGGATCGGGCAATCCAGATTTCGAACACTTTTACAAATAAAGACTTCCGTTCATTTGATAGAGGGCCAGGACATCCTGAGAACTTGTTCTTCGTTTGTTTAACCCACTTCAGTGAAACAGTTGACGGATATGTAGCGTTCAAACCGACCAACCTTGATAACACCCTTGGTGAAGTTCTGGCGCAAAATGGAAAAACACAGCTCCGCATTGCGGAAACAGAAAAGTACCCTCATGTGACGTTCTTTATGAGCGGCGGACGTGAAGAGAAATTCCCTGGCGAAGAGCGGATCCTGATCGATTCACCGAAAGTAGCTACCTATGACCTTAAGCCTGAAATGAGCGCTTATGAAGTAACGGACGCGTTGATGAAGGAAATAGAGGCTGATAATTTCGATGCGATCATCCTGAACTTTGCTAACCCGGACATGGTGGGGCACTCAGGCATGCTTGAGCCAACGATCAAGGCGGTTGAAACAGTTGACGAATGCCTTGGCAAAATTGTTGATTTGATTATTTCTAAAGGCGGAAAAGCGATTATCACAGCTGACCATGGCAACGCTGATGAAGTTGTTACCTTGGAAGGCAGCCCAATGACCGCTCATACAACAAACCCAGTTCCAGTCATCGTTACACAGGATGGTGCAGAGCTCCGTACAGACGGAATTTTAGGAGACCTTGCTCCAACTGTCCTGGACCTGCTTGGATTGGAAAAACCTGAAGAAATGACAGGAACCTCTTTATTGAAAAAATAAAAGATTTTTTATAAAAAAGGAGAGAATTACTATGCCATTTATCGAACAAGTATATGCTCGTGAAGTATTAGATTCCCGCGGTAACCCAACAGTTGAAGTTGAAGTTTTAACAGAATCAGGATTTTTTGGCCGTGCCATCGTTCCTTCTGGAGCGTCCACTGGTGAGCACGAAGCAGTAGAACTTCGTGACGGCGACAAGTCCCGTTACCTTGGAAAAGGCGTTCAAAAAGCAGTAGACAACGTAAACAACCTAATTGCTGACGCTGTTATTGGTCTAGATGTAACTGACCAGGTTGGCATCGACCGCACGATGATCGCATTAGATGGAACTGAAAACAAAGGCAAGCTTGGCGCGAATGCGATCCTTGGCGTATCCATGGCTTGTGCACATGCTGCTGCCGAGTCTGTAGGACTTCCGTTATACCGTTACCTTGGAGGCTTCAATGCGAAGCAGCTTCCAACACCAATGATGAACATCATCAACGGCGGATCTCACGCTGACAACAACGTGGACTTCCAGGAATTCATGATCATGCCTGTAGGAGCTCCTACTTTTAAAGAAGCAATCCGTATGGGTGCTGAAGTTTTCCATTCATTGAAAAAAGTTTTATCTGGCAAAGGCCTGAACACAGCTGTAGGTGATGAAGGCGGATTCGCTCCAAACCTTGGCTCTAACCGTGAAGCTCTTGAAGTCATCATTGAAGCTATCACAAATGCTGGCTACGAAGCAGGCAAAGACATCTACCTTGCAATGGATGTTGCTTCTTCTGAGTTCTTCAACAAAGAAACTGGCAAATACGATCTTGCAGGCGAAGGCCGTACTGGCTTAACTTCAGAAGACATGGTTAACTTCTACGAAGAGCTTGTAAACGAGTTCCCAATCATCTCAATTGAAGATGGTCTTGACGAAAACGACTGGGAAGGACACAAGCTATTAACTGATCGCATCGGCGGAAAAGTTCAGCTTGTTGGTGACGACTTATTCGTTACAAACACGAAGAAGCTTGCTCAAGGAATCGAGCAGGGCGTAGGCAACTCAATCCTGATCAAAGTAAACCAAATCGGTACTTTAACGGAAACATTCGAAGCAATCGAAATGGCGAAGCGTGCCGGCTACACAGCAGTTGTATCTCACCGTTCCGGTGAAACAGAAGATGCTACAATCGCTGACATCGCTGTTGCAACAAACGCTGGCCAAATCAAAACTGGTTCAATGTCACGTACAGACCGTATTGCTAAATACAACCAGCTTCTTCGCATCGAAGACGAGCTTGGCGATTTAGCTGTATATGATGGATTAAAATCCTTCTATAACTTGAGCAAGTAATCTTGCTTGTGCAGCCGTCCCGCGTGGGGCGGCTGTTTTTTTGATGTTGGCCGGTAAATAGGACAGTTTGGCCGGCATTTTCCCGGTTTTGGCCGGTAAAAATCAAATATTGGCCAGTAAATATTCACTTTCGGCTGGTAAAATGGAGTCTCTCAAAAAAATCGGCAGATAATTGATAGGTTCGGTCTTTATATGAACTGGAAAAGGGAAGTTTCAGCGCAGTAAGCAGCTTTTTGGCAATATTTGAGGAAGATAAATGGGTGAATTCCCGAAATTGCTGATTCGTAATGGAGGAACTAATCGAAAGAAGGTAATCATGGAGGGTTCTAATATGTGCTTCCTTATCAGCAGTATGGCAATTACTGCATTTCCAGGTGCCCAGCATCCTTTTCATTGAAAATCTGCTGCATTCAGGACATTGAATGCCGGTAATAATCTCTTTTATATCAATGTCATAGTATTTTAGGACATTGTAATTCGCAGGGATATTCTTTTTTGTAATAGCTCTGCTTAACTTTCTGATCTCTCTGTCTGTTAATGTCTCTGCCGGATAGTTCTCCTTTAGTTTATCTATCCTTTCTCTCAAATGGCTCGCATGCAGCACCTTTTCTATGGCCAATTTGTGATAAGAGGAAGTCTTGATAACAGTAGAAGGATTACTGATTACAACAAGATATTCAATGGGTGTGTGAATCTTATGATCAGCCAGCCATTTTCCAAGTTCCTTTTGCTGCCTTTTAGCTTGTATTAAAGGATCGAAAACCTCTTTCATTTTCTTGCTTGCTCATTTTCAGCTGGTTAAATGCGGGGTCAAAATAAAGAGTGCCGGAGATGTTCTTAATTTCGAGGATAAGAAGGAAGATTGGGCATAGGAGAAGCATATCGATTTGAAAGAAGTCTCCGTTGCCATTGGAAAGCCGAGTATCTTTAACGATTATGAACTCAGGTAAATCTTTTAAAAAGTAGTCCACAGCCTCTTCTCCGCGAATACCTGCTTTTCGCTTCGTTAATCACTTTCGATGAGACCCCTTTTTGGATGTGATAGGGGAGTCTACTCAATAAGGCATTAATGCTAAGAATAAAATTTGATATTTTCCGCTCTTTTATGATCAACGGCATCATTCCTTTCACAATATAAATTCTCTCAGCTGCTATAAAAGTCCTTCCAACTAACAGGTCCTGCCAAAATCTTATTGTTTATGCAATAAAAATGTGATAAATTAAGAATAATGTGATTGTACGTTTTCAGGAGGTGGCTTCATGCATACATTATTGATTACCCTTTTAGTCATAGTTTCGATTGGCCTAATTGTAGTTGTACTCCTTCAGTCTGGTAAAAGCGCAGGTCTTTCCGGTGCCATTTCAGGGGGAGCTGAGCAGCTTTTTGGAAAGCAAAAAGCACGCGGGATTGATCTGATTCTTCACCGCATCACGATCGTTCTTTCTGTTTTATTCTTTATCCTTACTGTTTTAGTTTCTTATTTCGCGATATAAATGAATGCAGCGCCTGGCCTTCAGAAGGTCAGGCTTTTATTTTTGGCTCTGTACATTTGCCTATTTTGGCTAACGTTCACATTTTTTACATAAGAAAGCTTTTTTATTGGCATGTTGCCCCGCTGTTTGCTAAAAATAAGGAATGCAGAATTAATCAAACGTTTGATTAATAAAAATATAGGAATTATAAAGGTAAAAGGAGTTTTATCAATGAGAGTTGTGGCGCCAAAACCGTTTACATTTGGAAATGGAAAAAGAGCAGTCCTGCTGCTGCATGGTTTTACCGGAAATACAGCAGATGTAAGAATGATGGCAAGATTTCTTGAAACGAAGGGATACACCTGCCATGCCCCGCAGTATAAGGGACATGGAGTTCCGCCAGAAGAGCTGGTTCATACAGGCCCGGAAGACTGGTGGAAAGATGTGGTGGAAGGGTATGAATTTCTAAAAAACAAGGGACATAAAGAAATTGCAGTGGCCGGACTTTCCCTTGGCGGCGTATTTTCCCTTAAATTGGGTTACACTGTACCTGTAAAGGGTATTGTTCCGATGTGCGCACCTATGTACATAAAAAGCGAAGAAGTCATGTATGAAGGAATTCTGAGCTACGCGAGAGAATATAAGAGACTTGAAGGTAAGCCGGAAGAACAAATTGAACAGGAAATGGAAGAGTTCCAAAAAACACCGATGAATACATTAAAGGCACTCCAGGAGCTGATCGCGGATGTGCGAAATCATGTGGATATGATTTACTCCCCAACATTTGTTGTACAGGCACGACATGACCATATGATCAACACGGACAGTGCTAATATCATTTTTAATGAAGTGGAGAATGACTTAAAGCAGCTGAAGTGGTACGAAGAATCCGGGCACGTGATTACTCTCGATAAAGAGCGTGATCAGCTGCACGAAGATGTGTATGGGTTTTTAGAAAAGCTTGATTGGGAAGAATAATACCAGAAGAAAAACTCCCCAAGGAGGGATGAAGATATGGAAAATAGTATACAACAACTGATCGACAAGCTGCTTCATTATATGAAAGATGAAGCGTATAAGCCATTGACGGTTCAGGAGCTTGAAGCTGCGTTTGGAATAGAGGATTCCACAGGCTTCAAAGATTTCGTCAAGGCACTTGTTGTCATGGAGGAAAAAGGGCTTGTCGTCAGGACGAGAAGCAATCGCTACGGCTTGCCGGAAAAAATGAATCTTATCCGCGGCAAGCTTTCCGGCCATGCAAAGGGATTTGCCTTTGTCATTCCGGAAGAGCAGGGAATGGATGATATTTTTATCCCGCCCAATGAAACGAATAATGCTTTAAATGGCGATATCGTTCTTGCGCGTGTGACGACTGAGAGTTCAGGACAGAGGCGGGAAGGTACAATTGTCCGCATATTAGAGCGCGGTGTGACACAAATTGTCGGAACTTATACGGAAAGTAAGCATTTTGGATTTGTTATCCCGGATGATAAAAAGTTTGCCAGTGATATTTTTATCCCCAAAGCAGCATCAAAAGGCGCTGTTGAAGGGCACAAGGTCGTTGTAAAACTGACCACTTATCCAGAAGGCAGAAAGAGTGCAGAAGGAGAAGTTATTGACATTCTCGGGCATAAAAATGACCCGGGTGTGGATATTCTATCTGTTATTCACAAGCATGGCCTTCCGCTTGAGTTTCCGGATGAGGTGCTTAAGCAAGCTGAAGAAACGCCGGATACGATTGATCCAAGTGAATTGGAAAACCGCCGGGATCTTAGAAACGAAGTCATCGTTACCATTGACGGTGCTGATGCGAAAGACCTTGATGACGCAGTAATGGTCCAAAAGCTTGAAAACGGACATTACAGACTTGGTGTCCATATTGCTGATGTAACGTATTATGTACGCGAAGATTCACCAATCGACCGGGAGGCTGAAGAGCGGGCAACCTCCGTGTATTTAGTGGACCGGGTGATCCCGATGATTCCGCATCGCTTATCAAACGGCATCTGCTCTTTGAATCCGAAAGTGGACCGTCTTACCCTTTCTTGCGAGATGGAAATTACACCGGACGGGGAAGTGGTGAAACACGAGATTTTCCAGAGTGTGATTAAAACAACGGAACGGATGACTTATTCAGATGTGAATAAGATTTTGGAAGAGCAGGACGAAGAACTTATCAACAGGTACCAGCCGCTTGTGCCGATGTTCGAGCTGATGAAGGAGCTTTCTTTGATCTTGCGTAATAAGAGAATGCATCGCGGAGCCATCGACTTTGATTTTAAAGAAGCGAAAGTCATTGTGGATGAAGAGGGCAATCCGACAGAGGTGGCATTGCGCGAACGCTCGATTGCGGAGCGCCTGATTGAAGAGTTTATGCTCGCAGCCAATGAAACCGTTGCTGAGCACTTCCATTGGATGGATGTACCTTTCATTTACCGTATCCATGAAGATCCGAAGGAAGATAAGCTGAGAAGATTTTTCGAGTTCATCACGAACTTTGGCTATATTGTAAAAGGAACAGCCAATTCCGTTCACCCGCGTGCTCTTCAGGAAATCATTGAAGAGGTTCAGGGAAAGCCGGAAGAAATGGTTGTATCCACAGTGATGCTCCGCTCCATGCAGCAGGCGAAATATTATGAAGAGAGCCTGGGCCATTTCGGGTTATCAACAGAGTTTTACACACACTTCACATCACCGATTCGCCGTTACCCGGACTTAATTGTCCACAGACTAATCCGCACCTATTTAATTGAAGGCAAGCTGGATCAGGCGACAAGGGAAAAGTGGAATGTACAGCTCCCGGATATTGCTGAGCATTCTTCCAATATGGAGCGCCGTGCAGTGGAAGCGGAACGCGAAACAGATGAGCTTAAGAAAGCGGAATATATGGCTGATAAAATTGGCGAAGAATATGATGGGATCATCAGTTCTGTTACGAATTTTGGAATGTTTGTCGAGCTTCCAAACACGATTGAAGGCCTTATTCATGTCAGCTATATGACGGACGATTATTACCGCTATGACGAGCGCCAGATGGCGATGATTGGCGAGCGTACGGGCAATGTGTTCCGCATAGGCGACGAGATCACTGTTCGTGTCGTCAATGTAAATAAAGACGAACGCTCGATTGATTTTGAGATCGTCGGCATGAAGGGAACCCGCAGACGGGAACCACGTGAAGCTCCAAAGGTGTTCAAGACAGGCAGCAGCGAGAAAAAGCCGCGCAGAAGTAAGACTGACCAGGGAAATGGAAACAGTTCAGGCGGCCCGAGAAAGAAAAAAGAGAAAAAGCATTACGAAAATGCGCCAAAAGCAAAGCGGAAGAAAAAGAAGAGGTAAAGAAAATTGGGAGGGCCGAAAAGGCTCTCTCTTTCCCTTCTCAGCAGGGCTACTCGTTGAGAGGGGCACGCAATTTTGCTATAATAGAGAGACCGCTATAGAACGGATGCTGCATTTCCTGATTTCAGGAAAGAGGAGCAAAGGGGGATTCAACATGCCAAAAGGAACTGGCAAAATGGTTGCGCAAAATAAAAAGGCCTATCATGACTATGCTATAGAAGAAACATACGAAGCAGGCATTGTTCTGCAGGGGACGGAAATTAAATCGATCCGTGCGGGCAAGGTGAATCTTAAGGACTCATATGCCAGAATTCAAAACAATGAAATCTATCTTTTCGGCATGCATGTCAGTCCTTATGAGCAGGGAAACCGCTACAATCACGATCCGCTAAGGACAAGAAAGCTTCTTTTGCATAGAAAAGAAATCAGCAAGCTGATTGGCGAGTCAAAGGAAGTCGGCTATTCGATCGTTCCATTAAAAATGTATCTTAAAAATGGTTATGCAAAAGTTTTAATTGGCCTGGCAAGGGGTAAAAAGAAATATGACAAGCGTGAGGATCTGAAGAAGAAAGAAGCCAAGCGTGAAGTAGAGCGTGCTTTCCGTGAAAGGCAGAAAATGTAAACCCAGAACCTTACAATTGAAAAATTAGTTCAGTGTGCTATAATAGTAATTGTCACAGCGAGTGACACAATCTTTAGCTCATCTATTCGAGCTTATCCGAACGTCAGCGTACTGAATAAGATTCGACGCAGACCTATTATAATGGGGACGCTACGGATTCGACAGGGATAGTTCGAGCTTAGGTTGCGAGTCGAGGGGATCGGCCTCGTTAAAACGTCAAAGCCAATAACTGGCAAAACTCAAAACAACTTCGCTTTAGCTGCCTAATAGGCCTTTAGCGGTTCGCCCCTCCATAGCCCATGTGGTAGGGTAGCGGACTCACTCTTAGTGGGCTACGCCGGATTCCACCGCCTGAGGATGAAGGAAGAGAACAACCAGGCTAGCTGGCCGGACGCCCGTCGATAGGCATAAGGATCAGCGAATTGCGAATATATCGACTACACTCGTAGAAGCTTAAGTGCCGATATTTCTGGACGAGGGTTCGACTCCCTCCGTCTCCACCAAATACATATTTGGTGGTTTTTTATTTGTTGTAACTTAAACTATATGATTCTTTAAAGTGTTTTTGACAATGTTATGCTTTAAATGCATTGAATAAAGTTAAGTGTAACTCTATCTTTCGAAACAAAGAGAAGTGGCTAATGCATTTCGAGAAGTCACTTTAATGATTGGGGACATTGCAATATGGTGTCCTCTTCCAATCGTAAAAATTTGAAGTTACATTCTTAAAGCCCACAGTAATATTCCGCAGACAAAATCACTGGCTGTTGTGTTTGTATAAATATTTCAACACGCTTTTTAACCCCGCATCAATTACCTGATACTGTTTTTTCCTTACTTACCTAACGGTGTTTTTCTTCAATAAGATTGGTCTTGCCTTCTTATCTCACTTTTTAATAAATATAAATAAGTTACGGTTCCCGTTGATCCAAAAAGGGTTAACGCTCTTTTTTGTCGGACTTGCTATTGATCAAGTTTAAAGGGATACGAAGTAAAATGAAGGAGAGTTAATCTTACGAACTGCAGGTTTAGGCCAAATACGGGGGGATAGACTTTGAATCAAAAGAATGAACGTATTGGAAGAGTCCAAGAAATCAATAGGTTTCCAGTGAAATCAGTTTTGGGGGAGTCTTTATCCTCTGCCCCAGTTGATAGTCGAGGTATACTGGGAGACCGTTTATGGGCAATTAAAAATGAGGATGGAAAATTTGGCAGTGGAAAGACTACACGGCGCTTTCAGCAGATGGAAGGCTTGTTTAACTTTAAAGCAAAATATGAGCAGGACACCCCCCTTATCACTATGCCCGATGGAACAGAATATCGAGGTGATCAGGAAAGGGTAAACAAGGCACTAAGTGAGCTGTTAGGGTTTCCAGTAACATTGGCAAAGGAAGAGTCAATATCACATTTTGATGAAGGGCCCATAAGTATCATCACAACCTCTGCGTTAAAAATGTTAAGTAAGGATTTAGGGGAAATAGCAGACTCGCGCCGATTTCGGGCAAACCTAGTAATCGAAACAGAAGCAACAGGGTATCTTGAGGATGAATGGGTGGATCAGCTAATTCAAGTAGGAGAAAGTGTTACCCTGAAAATTGTTGCCCCGCTTCAAAGGTGTATTATGGTAAACAATCCTCAAGAGGAACTAAAGCAGGATGCTCGTATATTGAAAACCTTGGCAACTCACCATGCTGCAATGTTTGGGGTTTGGGCAAAAGTTGAACGATGTGGTGAGATAAGAGTTGGGGATGAGGCAATATTACTTAAATAAAATGTGCTGAGTATTTGTTCTGCAAGAATAGTAATTCAATAAAAAATAGATGCCTCGGACCTTTTGCTCCAAGAAATTTAACAGGAGGACATATAAAGTGACCGAAACCAATATGAGGTGGATGACGAGACCAGGATTTTCGCCTTGATAGTGATGATGTTGTTAAAGAAGATTTTTTAAAGGTCTTTTAATCCCTGTTCATATGTTTTATAGTGTTAATGAAGATAAAAAGTAATAGGTGATGGAGTTCACCTTTAACCGCCTTTAGGCTAATGACTCCTGTCAGTTGTGAGGTAGCTGGCAGGAGTCTTTTTATATTGGACAAACTAAGAAAAAAGGGAGGGATAGGGGTGGTTTATTTATTAGTTGGGGCTGCAGGATTTCTTGGAGCCTCTTTGAGGTACTCCATTGGTATTTTCCTCTTTCATGAGAGTGTGGTTTTTCCATTTGCTACTTTGACGGTTAATCTGCTGGGAAGTTTTCTTCTCGCTTGGCTTATGACGGGGCTGCTTGTGCGTTTTTCCTTGCCAGCCCATTTAAAAACAGCTCTGGGAACTGGTTTTGTTGGCTCCTTTACGACTTTTTCAACCTTAAGTGTTGAAACGGTAACACTCTTTCTCGATGGAAAGACAGCTCTGGCAGTATTGTATGTTACAGCGAGTGTATTCGGCGGATTATGGATGAGCAGACTAGGATTCCGAGTCACGAAAGGAGAAGAAGCAGAATGAGTATGTTTCATTTTCTGATGGTGGGGATGGGCGGTTTCTTTGGAGCGATATGTCGGCTGTGGGTCAGTCAGGTTATAAATAAAAGGATTGTGTCGAGGTTCCCTGCAGCTACGCTTGTTATTAACTTAATTGGTTCCCTTCTTCTTGGAATCATGGTGGGCTCAGGAATAGAAGGCAGTCTTTTTATGCTGCTCGGCACTGGTTTTATGGGGGCTTTCACTACTTTTTCAACATTTAAGCTGGAAGCAATACAGCTCCATATGGATAAAAGGAAAAAAGAGCTCATTCTTTATAATGTATTGAGCTATGGCGGCGGAATACTCCTGGCTTTGCTGGGTATTGAACTGGGCAAGCTCTTCGGATGAAGAAAGGTTTTTCCAATGCGTTTTTTAGGGAATTTCGTATGATAACCTGTCTTATAGAATTATGTTATGATAACAAATAGCATCAAGGAGGTTATTCATATGTTCTGGGAAACTTACATGAAAGAAGATATATTGGTGGATCTGGGAATATCAATTGGGATTTTCCTGCTGTTTCTCATTTTCCGTAAGCTTTTCACCAAATATGTATTTACACTATTATTAAGGCTTAGCAGAAAAGCACCAAATGACTTTTTCTCACATATTTTTGTTTCATTTCAAAAGCCGATTCAGTGGTTATTTATCATTATAGGAATCTATGTTTCTGTCGGTTATTTTCCTCACTTAAACCAGCATAATTCCTTGTTTTTAGATATTATTAGAGCGTCTGTTATCATTATGATTACCTGGGGCTTGTACAACATGGCAGCTGCATCATCTGCCCTTTTTACCAGTCTAAAGGTTAGGTATAATCTGGAAATTGATGATATTCTCATTCCATTTATCTCAAAGTCCTTGAGAGTTGTTATTGTGGCAATCAGTATAAGCGTGGTTGCCCAGGAATTTGATTATGATGTTAATGGCTTTGTTGCTGGACTTGGATTAGGCGGAGTCGCCATTGCTTTTGCTGCCAAGGATGTACTGGGCAATTTGTTTGGCGGATTTGTCATCATTACTGAAAAGCCTTTCACGATTGGCGATTGGATTATGACGCCAAGTGTGGAGGGAACAGTTGAAGATATTTCTTTTCGAAGCACCAGGGTAAGGACATTTGCCCAGGCGCTGGTCACAGTTCCTAATGCTACTTTAGCCAATGAATCGATTACAAACTGGAGCAAGATGGGGAAAAGGCAAATCAGCTTCAGATTGCGCGTTACTCATGATACAACGAAAGATCAAATGGCGAATGTGGTAGGGCAGATTGAGTATCTGTTAAAAAATCATCCCGATATACACCCGGAAACCATTCTTGTGACCTTTGACGACTACAAAGAAAATGGACTCGATATCTTCCTTTATTTCTTTACCAAAACGACAAATTGGGGAGAATTCTTGAAAATTAAGGAAGAAATTAATTTTGAGATCATGGACATTCTTGAAAATGAGCGTGTTTATGTAGCTATGCCAAGCAGGAAATTATATTTAGACCCTGATGGGGAAAATCAGCTGAATAAAGATTCCAGGGTAAGACAGGAATCGTGATATGAAAAAAAGGCGGACCGGTGAGTCCGCCTTTTTATTTTGAAAATAATATATTCCACTGTTCGGCCTTCGCTAAAGCAAGAGTGTCCTCTTTAACTTCTCCCGGCTTTACTCCGCTTCCAATGATATAATCAGCAAACTCCATGCCTACAAACTCGAAGATATATTGAAATTGCTGAACAAGGGGGAGTCCTTTTACTTTCGCGCTGCTGCCGCCTGTAATAACAACGTAAGCTTTCTTCTTTGCCAGCTCTTCTTTCAGGTTAAAGCGTTCATCCCTTAGATACTGTGACCAGCGATCAAAGAAATCCTTCATCGGACCGCTCATCCCATACCAATACAGAGGCGTGGCAAATAGAAAAACATCATGTGACAGCATATGCTGAATTAATTGCTCATAATCGTCTTTTACCGGTGAAAAACCGCCTGCTGCATGCCTCTTATCAATAATCGGTTCAATATGCATTTCAGATAGCTGAACAAGGGTATGTTCAGTGCTTTCTACTATTTTTCTTGCCAGGAATTCGGAGTTGCCATTTTCTCTTGTGCTTCCCAGCAGGGCCAAAACTTTCATAAAAAATCGCTCCTTCAACACTTTCATTTGTTTATGGATTTTACACAAAAAATTCCAAGAAAGCAAAGACCAGGTCTTTACATAAGTGCCCTCTAATTTTTACATTCTATTAATCTTCCATTTACACACTGTCACTATACTTTTAATTGTGGTTAAAAACAACAGGGAGGATTACTAGAATGAGATTAAAGAAATTGACAAAAAAAGCACTTCCGGTTCTTGCTGCTTCTGCAGTTGCGTTTGGAGGACTAATGGGTACAGTTCAGCATACAGAAGCAAAAGGGAACGAAGATAATAGAAAAATTAAGAATGTAATTTTCCTTATCGGTGATGGAATGGGAGTATCTTATACATCTGCATACCGTTATATGAAAGACGACCCAAGCACAAAATTTGTTGAGCGTTCCGAGCTGGATAAATATTTGGTCGGCCAGCAAATGACTTATCCGGAAGATCCGGAACAAAATGTAACAGACTCCGCATCTGCAGCAACAGCAATGTCTGCAGGCATTAAAACTTATAACAATGCGATTGCCGTAGATAACGATGGATCAGAAGTGAAAACCGTTTTGGAAGCTGCAAAAGAGAAAGGAAAAGCAACAGGACTTGTGGCAACGTCTGAAATTACGCATGCGACTCCTGCATCATTCGGCTCCCATGACGAAAGCCGCAAGAATATGAATGCCATTGCGGATGATTACTATGATGACCTTATCAATGGCGATCATAAGGTAGATGTACTTCTTGGCGGAGGCACAGATTTATTTGTCCGCAATGACAGAAATCTTACAGAAGAGTTTAAGAAGGATGGATTCAGCTATGTAACAGACCGCGACCAGTTATTTGCGGATGACAATGAGCAGGTTCTTGGTTTATTTGCAGAGCGCGGTCTGCCAAAAATGATTGACCGCACAGAAGACACTCCTTCATTGGAAGAAATGACTACTTCTGCAATCCAGCGTCTGAACAAGGATAAAGACGGCTTCTTCCTGATGGTAGAAGGCAGTCAGATAGACTGGGCTGGCCATGATAATGATATAGTTGGGGCAATGAGCGAAATGGAAGACTTCGAAAAGGCATTCAAAGCAGCCATTGATTTTGCGAAAAAGGACAAGCATACCCTTGTTGTTGCAACTGCTGACCACTCAACTGGCGGCTATTCCATCGGTTCTGATGGCATCTACAATTGGTTCAGCGAGCCAATTAAAGCAGCAAAGCGTACACCTGACTTTATGGCAGCGGAAATTGTAAAAGGTGCGGATGCAGAAAAAACTTTGAACCAATATATCGACCTTGATCTAACTGGTGAAGAGATCCAATCTGTTAAAGATGCTGCCGAAACGAAGAATGTAACAGATATTGATAACGCGATTGAGGAAATCTTTAATGAGCGATCACATACTGGCTGGACAACTGGCGGCCATACCGGTGAAGACGTGCCGGTATATGCATTTGGCCCTGCAAGCGACCGCTTTGCAGGGCAAATCGAAAATACAGACCATGCTAAATTGATTTTTGAAATATTGAAGTCCAATGTAAAAGTCGAAGATAAATAATGTATCATCTCCCGCTGCTTTCAAGGAGCAGCGGGAACTTTTTACACCTATGGAAGGGGGATCATCATGAAAAAACTGATAACAATGATTGCTCTCTTATCGTTTGTTTTATTTGGATGCTCAAACGCGCCGGAACAGCCTTCTGATGCCAGTGCTGAAGCTCCGGAAGAAAGTGAAGCTGTGAAAAATTATGCCCCAAACCCTCAGGTTCCGGATGATCGGCAGTTGGAAAAAGCAGGACAGATTCACCTGGACGAAAAAGGTGAACTTACTTTGAAAAAAACAAAAAACGTTAATGGTATTTATAGCATCGGCCCCGTTGAAATGAAAGTGACAGATGCAAAAGTAATGCATTTGAAGCCAGACTACAGCTTAGTGGATTATTTTCATACCCTGACGCATGACGAGGAATTCGATTTTGTTAAAGTCTTTGTTGAAATTAAGAACACTTCTGATCAAAAAGTGAACTTTGCCCCGGCAGCCATCCTTGAAACAAGTAAAGGTGAGCAAATAACTTGGGAAAAGGATATTTACCTTGATGGGCTAACCGAAGAAATTGGGCCAAACGAAACCAAAGCTGGCAATGTTGGCTTTATAATAGAAAAATCGGATTTGACACATTTCGAAATCACCACCAGCGATGTGTTTAGTGCTGATGGGAAGAAGATTCAAGATGCAGAAAAGATTCAAATCGAATTTTAACGGACAAGGCTCCAGAGATGGGGTCTTTTTTGCTGGAAATTATATTTGCTGATCAGGGCCCTGGGTACAGTGCAGGAAATAAAAAAGGAAAACGTTATTTTATTCCTTTTGATGAAGTTTAATTGACAACCATCTTCCCCTATATTAAAGTTAACTACGTTAATAGTTAAACAGTTGAACAGTTAAACGATAGAATAATTACTTTGTGAGGTGAATATATAAGTGAATGTGCCAAATATTAAGGATTTGGTCGACCGGTATATTGCCGTTTCTTTTTCCGTTGAGAAAAAGGCCGCGTCCCTTGTGAAAAATCAGATAGGCAGCGATCTGACCAATGACCAGCATTTTACACTAAGGTACATAAATCAGGTGGGATCTTGTACTTCGTCAGAGCTTGCAGAAGTGTTTGACGTAAAAAAAAGCGCGATTACGGCGATGATCACGCGCATGTGGGAAAAAGGGCTGATTCAGCGAACACGAGATGAAAATGATCGCAGGGTTGTCTATCTGACTCTTACCGAAAAAGGGAATGATTTGTACGTCAAAGCAGAAGAAAAGATTCATAACCTTGTAGAATCGCTGATAAACAGATTTGATCAGGTCGAAATCCAGCAGTTCATTGAAACCTTTGAAAAATTGGATAAGGTATTATCGCAGTCTAACGGGCAGTAAGACTCCCGTTCTAGACTCAGGAGCAATCGAAGGAGTATGAGCGGGAGTCAAACTGCCCGTATAGGCCCGATTGGTTCAACTAACAATCAGTGGAGGGAGAGAACCCCCACTGATTGAAGTTTCACTTTATCAGAAAACAAAGCGGGGGATTAAAGAGTGTATTCAATTATTAAAAGAAAATGGCTTGTCATTGTCGTTTGGATCGCAGTGGTTGCCGGCTTGTTTATGGCAGCGCCAAACATGGCAGATCTGGTCCGTGACAAAGGGCAGATTACTGTGCCTGAAGAGTATTCATCCACACTTGCCGGGGATATCATGCAAGAAGTGCAGAAGCAGGAAGGCGGCGGGGATGAGACCCAGGTCGCACTTGTTTTTCATAATGATAAAAAGCTGACAGAAGAAGAAATCCAAGAAGCGGAGAAAGCTGTCCGAACGCTTGAAGAAAAAAGCGACGAAATGGGAATTACGGAAATTCTTACCCACTTTAATGAAGAAAGCTTGAAAGAACAGCTTGTTTCAGAGGATGGCAAGTCCATTCTGACTTCTGTCAATGTAAGCTGGAACGACCGTGAGCCAGCTGAGCTGAGTGAAGAGCTTTACTCAGCTATTGATGATGCAAAGGTAGATCATTATTATACGAGTGAATGGCTGATCAATGAAGATCTCATGAACAGTTCGCAGGAAGGACTGAAAAAGACGGAAGGAATCACAGTCGTCTTTATTCTGGTTGTTTTGCTGCTAGTATTCCGATCAGTGGTTGCGCCCATTATCCCGCTGCTGACAGTTGGATTTACCTATCTTGCCTCACAATCCATTGTGGCATTTTTAGTGGATAGACTGGATTTTCCGATTTCGAACTATACTCAGATTTTCCTTGTGGCGATTCTGTTTGGGATTGGAACAGACTATTGTATCCTGCTGCTAAGCCGCTTTAAAGAAGAACTTTCCTATAATGAAAGCACAGCGGATGCCATTGTGGCAACATACCGAAATGCGGGCCGCACAGTATTTTTCAGCGGCTTGGCTGTTATGATTGGCTTTGCTGCAATTGGCTTCTCGCAATTTATTCTTTATCAGTCAGCAGCAGCTGTGGCCATTGGTGTAGCAATATTATTAATTGCTTTATTTACCATTGTGCCATTCTTTATGGCGGTGCTGGGGCAGAAAATTTTTTGGCCTTCGAAAAAGAGTGCCGAGCATGGAGAAAGCAAGCTATGGGGTACAGTCGGGCGATTCTCTCTTGCGCGTCCATTCGTGGCATTGCTTATAGTGGCAGCCGTTTGTGTGCCGTTCCTGGTGACATATGACGGAGAACTTTCTTACAACTCCCTTGAGGAAATCGGAGGAGATGTTAATTCCATTAAAGCGTTTAATGCCATTGCTGACAGCTTTGGGCCAGGAGAATCCATGCCAACGCAAATCGTCTTGAAAAACGATGAGGAAATGGATTCCGCAGAATATGTAGGCCTGGCTGAAAAAATCAGCCGAGAGGTTGAAAAAGTAAATCTGGTGGATACAGTCCGATCTGTCACAAGACCAACTGGAGAGCCAATCGAAGACTTCTTTGTTGCCAAACAAGCTGAGACTCTTGAAGAAGGCCTTGGAGAAGGTAAGGACGGATTAAATAAAATTTCAGACGGCTTAAATGAAGCAAGCAGCGAACTGTCCAAATCAGAGCCTGAGCTGCAGAATGCCACAAAAGGCATCAACGATTTGATCTCTGGCACCAATGAAATCAAGTCCGGCCTTGGTGAAATTCAAACAAACCTTGTAAAGATTGAAGATGGTATTCGCCAGGGGTCAGTGGGTTCAGATCAAATTAAAGATGGCTTGGAAGAGTCCAAGGCTGGTGCCGAAGAGCTTCTTGCCGGATACCAGAAGCTGCTAGTTGGATATCAGTCAGCGGAACAGTTAATTCCTTCACTAATTGCAGGTTATAAAGAAATCCAGACGAATGTAAATCAGCTATCGGATGGCATCAAACAGGCGAATGATGCACTGTTTGGCTATGTTGAAACAAATGACCCAGCGTTGGCCCAAGATCCCCAGTACCAAGCTATTAAAGGTCAGGTTGCAGGCCTGCAGCAGCAGCTTCCAAAGGTTTCCGAAGGGATTAATGCTGCTAATGGTGGCTTAACAAAGCTGCAGAATGGCTTGGCCGAAGCGAATAGAAACTTTGGAACTGCCATATCGGGCCAAAAAGAATTAGCTGCAGGCCTCCAGAAGCTAATCGACGGAATCGAAGCCCAGCAGGCTGGCCTCAATCAGCTTGCTGATGGGCAGGGGCAAATCGTCGATAATTTTCCGAAGCTGACAAATGGTTTATCAGGAATCAATGGCGGACAGGAACAGCTGCTCGCAGGATTCAGCGGTCTTGGCGGACAAATCAGCCAGCTGACAGATGGTCTTGGCCAGAGTGCAGATGGGCTGGAACAGGTGTCTGAGGGTCTCGGTTCGGCACAGGATTATCTGGCTGGCCTATCAAATTCGGAAAATATGGATGGTTTCTATCTGCCGCCTGAAGTTCTGGAGGATGAAGAGTTTGCCCAGGTGTTTGATGTCTATTTGTCAGAGGACCGTAAAGTCATGACAATGGATGTAGTGCTAGAAGCAAATCCTTACTCCAACGAAGCCATTAACCAGGTGGGTGAAATCAAAGAAGCGGTGGAAAGAGCGACAAAAGGGACCAAGCTTGAAAATGCGGTTGTCGCAGTAGGCGGGATTACAAGCACAAATGCTGATTTGAGCACAATGTCAGATCAGGATTATTCCCGTACAGTTGTATTGATGCTGCTTGGTATTTCGATTATTCTTGTGTTCCTTTTCAGGTCTATTATCATGCCAATCTATTTAATTGGTTCATTGATTTTGACCTACTATACAAGTATGGCAATGAATGAAGCGATTTTTGTAAACCTGCTTGGATATTCGGGCATCAGCTGGGCAGTTCCATTCTTTGCATTCGTTATTTTGGTCGCACTTGGCGTTGATTATAGCATTTTCTTAATGGACCGCTTTAATGAATATCGTGACCTTTCAATTGCAGATGCAATGCTGTTATCCATGAAAAAGATGGGCACAGTTATTATCTCAGCTGCTGTTATCCTTGGCGGAACATTCGCGGCCATGATGCCATCCGGGATGCTGTCGCTATTGCAGATCGCGTCTATCGTTCTGGTCGGATTAATGCTTTACGCACTGGTAATGCTGCCGCTATTTATTCCGGTTATGGTCAAGAACTTCGGCCAGGCAAACTGGTGGCCGTTTAAAAGAAGCGCAAATTAATGTATGTCGAGACTGTCTTTAAGGCAGTCTCTTTTTGATGGGAGAAAGAGTTTATTTCAAAAAGAAAAATAAAGCCCCAATCATTAAGCGATAGGGGCTCCTCCAAAAATCTTACGGATTTGTCGACCACATGCCTGCTGTCTTCACAAACACCCGAGGGTTCAATTTCAGCTGTGCTACCATGAATTCTGCGAGGTCTTCCGGCTGCATAACCTTTTCCGGGTTGCCGTCTGTCAGGTTTGTTTCAATCGCAAGATCAGTGGCAACCGTGCTTGGAGTCAATGCGCTAACTCGAATATTATGCTTTCGAACCTCAAGCATCAGGGATTCTGTTAAGCCTAAAACGGCAAATTTGGATGCGCTGTATGCACTAGTGACAGGTGCGCCTTTTTGGCCGGCTGTGGATGCAATGTTGATAATGTCTCCGGACTTCTGTTCGATCATTTCAGGAAGAACGGCTCTTGTAACATTATAAACACCCATCAAGTTGACCTGGATGATGCTTTCCCACTCATCAGGAGATAGCTCCAGGAATCCTCCAAACTTGGCAATTCCGGCATTGTTGATCAGGATATCCACAGAGCCAAGGTCTGACTTAATATGCTCGACTGCATGAGTAACGGCTTCAAGGTCGGCAACATCGGCTGCAGCAGCAGATACATTCACATCGTACTGGCTAAGTTCATCCGCCATTTTTTCAAGATTTTCAATCGTGCGGCCAAGCAAACCAATATTGACGCCTTCTTTCGCAAGCGCGATAGCTGCTGCACGCCCGATCCCTCTGCCTGCTCCTGTGATTAGAGCTGTTTTGCCTTTTAATGTATGCATCGTTTTTCCTCCTTAAAAAAAATCATTCATATACTACCAGAAAGGCTGTAAATTTCCTAATAAATCGCTTGCGCAGCCGGGACATTTGAGGAAACTGCATCCCTTGTGATAAGATCATCTTCAATAAAAGGGGGAGTTCTAATGAAGCTCAGTGTTTTGGATCAATCTGTCGTGGCAAAAGGGGATACTGCAGCTGAAGCTTTTCGTAAAACAGTCAAGCTTGCCCAAGTGGCAGAAGAGCTTGGCTACACCCGTTTTTGGGTGGCTGAGCATCATAATTCGAATGGAATGGCTGGCTCCTCACCGGAAATTCTTATCTCCCATATTGCATCAAGCACCAGCCGCATTAAGGTCGGTTCAGGCGGAATCCTTCTGCCGCAATACAGCCCTTATAAAATTGCCGAAAATTTTAATGTGCTCCAAACTCTATTTCCAGGACGAATTGATCTGGGCATTGGAAGGTCTCCCGGAGGATCCGCATCCACCCGGCTTGCCCTGACAGATGGAGTAAGGAAAAGTCTGAATGAGTTTCCGAGACAGCTTAGGGATTTGCAGGGATTTTTGAACAAAGAGCTTCCAGAAGGCCATCCTTATCAGCAGGTGAAAGCTTTTCCGCAGGCTGAAGATCCTGCATTATTATGGCTTCTTGGAATCACGCATCGCGGAGCAAGACTGGCAGCAGAACATGGAGCTGCCTTTACGTATGGCCACTTTATCAATCCCGCCAATGGAAAGAGAGCAATGGATACATATTTCAGCCAATTCCAGCCTTCAGCAGCTTTGTCTGAGCCGAAAGCAAATGTGTGTATTTTTGTTGTATGCGCTGAGACACAGGAAGAGGCCGAGAAGCTGGCTTTGAGCCAGGATCTGTGGCTTCTGGCAGTTGAAAAAGGGAGAGATACGAGATTAATCCCAAGCATAGAAGCTGAAGGTATCCAGCTCACACATGTGGAAAAAGAAAAAATTACTGAAAACCGCCAACGGATGTTAGTTGGTACCCCAGCAAAAATAAAAGAGGAATTGAAGCTGCTCAGCGAAATCTACGGAACAGATGAGTTTATGGTCATTACCAATATTCATGGCTTTCAAGACAAGCTAAATTCTTACAAACTGCTGGCCGAAGCTTTCGGCTTAGTTAAAAATTTGTAATTCACAAATCATCCGCGGATTGAGGATGATTTTTATTTTAGAGCTTCCCATATTTCAAAATGTGCATAACTAATTCATTGACTTTTTCAATTTTTCAGAAGTATCCACAATATAAGGTGTTTTTTGTCCGATTCATCCACATTAAGTGGATAATCCAAGGAAATAATAGAGTTATCCACATAGGTGATCTTGATCGAGACAAAAAATTATCCCCATACATTCGCGATTTTTATTTATCCACATAAGTGATTGCCTGTCTTCCCATCTGTTCCCATCCGGCAATGAACTTGTCCTTTTGGTATTGGGTATTTTTCTCCTTAAGCGGATCGTTTGCATAGATATGATCTTCATCATAGCCTGTGACTAATACAGCATGCATTCGGTAGGTTATTTTGACCGGGCCATCTTTAGTTTCCCAGGTTTCCCATTCTGAATCAGGCAATACGTCGTAAGTGCTGGTGATGATCACCCAGACTGGTCTCCCGTCATCAAGCTGCTCGATTACTTTGTCGAACCCGCTGCCTGTCAGGTCTTCAATTTTTCCGGGCAAATGGCTTTCAGCCAGTTCTGCAACGGGTTCATGGTAGGCACCGAGTCCAGGTTCATCCAATGTCTGCATATTGCCAACAAAGCCTTTATGAATGTTTCCCCTATAGCCATCCATTTCGAAAGGAACACGGTTTATTTTTTCGGCTAATTCCATTTTACTGGTCTCTTCTCCTGCATGATTCAGGAGCATGGCAAGGCTGGTTACTTCACATCCTCTTTCAAGCTCAGGCTTTTGCGAATAATGAGGGGCATCAATTAACACTTTGCCGTCCTCCTGCTCTGCGGATTCAGTTTCACTTTCCTGGCCGGGAATCCAGGATGGTGAAGAGCAGCCTGACAGCAGAATGGATGCCAGTAAAATAACTTTCTTCAAGATTCACACTCCTTTGTGAGATTTCGCTTGTCAAAATAATGGTATAAGACTATTTCCCTATGCTGTCGAGTCTTAATCCTCATTCAGCATTAAAAAAAGCCCGGTTTCCCGGACTTCAATGCAGCAGTTAATTAATTTCAGCTTTTCCGCTGGAGACGGAGATACGGATGTCATGTTCTCCAGATCCATGTTTGCCGGAAATATCATTTTTATCGCGTTTCTCATCATCCAATTCAATATTGCTGCTGATATGGCCGCTGCTTGCTTTGCCCTTTAAGGTGAAGCCCGCATCATCAGGCAAATCAAGACGGACAAAGCCTGAACTTGCTTCCACTTTAATTGAGTCAATCAGTTTGCCGACCATTATATCCAGCTGTCCCGACGATACTCCGGCATCAAGCTTGCCCTGGTAGTTGCGGATCTTTACTTTGCCGGAACTCATATCTATTTCTCCTGCACGGGTAGTTATATGATCTGCTTCCATCATCCCTGATGACCCTTCATGCTCAAATTCATCAGTCTTAATGTTGGCAAGGCTGACTTTGCCGGAGCTCATATGAACATCCAGACTCTCAAGCTCGAAAGGCTTGCTTTTAGATTCACCGGCAAAATTCAGACGGCCTGAACCAATGTCAATTGACATGGACTTATTGAAATCTTCAGGAATGTAAATCCTCAGATTGCTTTTATTATTGAAAAACTGAAAGCCGTCCAGCCATTTTCTTTCGTATTCTACACGAACTTCGTTTCCTGACTTATTTACGGTCACTTTCCCTTTACCGTCAAGCACTGCTCTAACATCATTTCTCTTTTCAGGAATAATGACTGTATCTGAACTTGATACATCTATGCTGATATGATCTGTCCTCTTGCTGAGAGAAGCTTCGGTACTGTTTCCTCCAGAACTGAGCCAGCTGTTTACGCCGGTAAAGAGCAAATAAGAACAGATTAAAATGATAAAAATGGCGAAAATCCTTTTCACTATGAACCCCTGCTTTCCTTCATAAATTTCTTAATTATATTTTATGTTAATCCCAATTCATGCACATTGAGCCCCAGCTTTAAATTCAGCTAAGACTTGAGGCGTACGGAATAAAGTATAACGTTTTTTTGTCCGGCGGGGATGCGCAAACTGGAATGTATTCAGAGCAGCAAAAGTTCTAGAGAGAAGCTCCGCTTATTTTAACTTTCTAAAAAGAATTTTCTTTTTACTGCTAATATCTTATTATAAAAGGAAAAAACAGGAGAATCTATGAAAACCACTACTGTCAATGGAAAAACAATTAATGGCGGTATGCCTGAGGTATGCGATAAAAAACTGGCTGCTGCTGAGCTGAAAATGATTAAATCGGATTTAAAGATTGTACAGATCTCAAAAGATCACGAGACTGCTGCAAAAGAATTAATACTGAATGGATTCCAGGAACGCTTCGGATTTATTGACCATTCGTTAAATTCTGATTTGAATTACCTTACAGAAACATATAACGGTGAGGGTATCCTTTTTCTGGCTGGTTTGATTGAAAATGAACTGGTGTGTACGGGTACGATGACCAATGAAGGCAATGGGGAATGCAGGCTGCAGCGAATGTCTGTAAAAAAGGAATTCCGGGGTCAGGGCATTGCCAGTATGATGGTACGGCAACTGGAGGAACGCGCCAAAGCAGCCGGTTACAGAAAAGTTGTCCTCGAAACAAATATTGCCTGGAATAGTGCGGTACCTCTATAAACGCTGCGGATATAAGGAGTATAAACTGGAAGATGAGATGATTCATCTATCTAAAGAAATTTAGCGGATTTGCCTAATGGCAAGTCCGATTTTTATTAAAAGCATGCATATGAAGTGCAATGTTACATAATATATGTTATGATGTATTTATGTTACATTAAAAAAACGATAAAGACAGCGGAAGCGGCAAAAGATAATCTTATGCTGGAAACCAAGCTCGCGGCTCACTGTCACTTCTTTTCTAACAGCAGCTCTTCAC
Source organism: Cytobacillus oceanisediminis 2691 (assembly GCF_000294775.2). Classification (GTDB taxonomy): domain Bacteria; phylum Bacillota; class Bacilli; order Bacillales; family Cytobacillaceae; genus Cytobacillus; species Cytobacillus pseudoceanisediminis. The sequence goes on along the minus strand of NZ_CP015506.1, from coordinate 4,799,762 downwards.
CATGCTAAAGATCCGTCATGAACTGTTGTCATCACTTCTCCGGGCATTACACTGGCTAACATTAAATTCTGCCTTTTTCGTAAAGAACACAAGTCATTCTTCACTTTAAAAGAAATTGTTCAAAAGCAAGGAAAATTCTCCGTTGTAAAAAAGTCACTTAAGTCTGAACAAACTGAGACTTAATTTTGCATGATATTGTCTCCTTCATACAGCTTTACTGATTCATAAAAAGAATTCCTCAACAATAATAAAACATTTTTTATAACCTATATCCTTTAATTAAATCTAAATAAAGAAGGTGATTCGTATTGGCTGAATTTATTTGGCACACAGATGCACTTATCCTATTGGCTGCTATTCTGTTTATTACTGGAGTTATGACAACTAAATTTTCTGCACGGCTTGGCGTGCCTGCTCTTGTTCTCTTTATCGCGGTCGGGATGGGATTAGGGCAATTCATTTATTTTGATAATGCGAGAATTGCTCAGATGATTGGGGTTTTGGCCTTTATCATTATTTTGTTTGAAGGTGGACTGCAGACGAACTGGAAAACAGCTCGGACGGTCATTGCACCTTCCTTATCATTGGCAACCTTAGGTGTTGTGATTACCACTGGTCTTGTTGCTGTGGCTGCAAAGTTTATTCTTGGGGTGGATTGGACTGTCGCGGTGCTTTTTGGCGCGATTGTCGGATCGACTGATGCAGCTGCCGTTTTTGCTGTATTGAAAGGGCAAAATATAAAATCCAGGATTTCCGCAACATTGGAAGCCGAATCTGGCTCCAATGATCCCATGGCAGTATTCCTGACAGTTGCCATGATTGAGTTAATCATGACTCCCGGCTCCGGCATTTTCTCGCTTGTTGGTTCCTTCTTTATCCAAATGGGAGTGGGAGCAATAGCCGGTCTCCTGTTTGGCAAATTCGCAATATGGTCATTGAATAAAATTAACTTGGATTCAAGCGGGCTTTATCCTGTGTTTGCAACAGGATTTGCCATGCTGACATATGGAATAACAGCTTATCTGGGAGGCAGCGGCCTTCTTGCTGTATATGTGGCGGGTATTATGATAGGAAACGCAGACATTGCCTATCGCCACTCTGTTTTCCGTTTTACAGAAGGGTTTGCCTGGATGATGCAAATTGCGATGTTCGTTATTTTGGGTCTCCTGGTCTTCCCGAATGAGCTTTTCCAATCTGACATTTTGCTAAAAGGACTGGCTCTTTCAGCTCTTCTTATATTTGTTGCCAGACCTGCTGCTGTGTTCTTAACCACCATCAAGATGGGCTTCTCAATGAAGGAATTGATCTTCTTATCTTGGGCAGGATTAAAAGGAGCTGTGCCAATCGTGCTGGCCACTTTCCCGCTGCTATCCGGTGTGGAAGGAAGTCACGAAATTTTCAATGTTGTCTTCTTCGTTGTCCTGACAAGCGCTCTTATCCAGGGGTCAACGATTACATTGTTAGCCGAAAAGCTCGGTCTTACTGGGCCTGAGAAGGCTACTCCCATGCATTCCCTGGAATTGGTTTCCCTTGGAAAAGCAGATGCTGAAATGATTGAATTCGAAATAGAAGATGATGCATTCATTATCGGGCAAAATCTGATGGAGATCCCGTTTCCTGAAGGCGCACTCGTCAATGCAATCATTCGTAAAGATGAGTTAATTACTCCGACAGGCAACACCCAAATTGAGCAGGGAGATTTTCTTTACATCCTTACTAAGAGAAAATATAAAAGAGAGCTTAAGCTGCTGCTGAAAAAGAAAAAACCAGCTGAAACTCTGGTAGAAGCAGAGGCGTAGTCAAATAAGGAACCAGTGTGGAGAAAGATCTGCACTGGTTTTTTTGCAATTTCACGGATATTTGTGTTTTTTCGCGGATAAACCAAGTAAAATCGCGGATAAAATCAAAATATCGCGATTATCTTCTGTTTTTCGCGAAAAAATTTCATGGGCATCAACTAATGTCCAAAGTATTGGACATCCTGCCGTCTGAAATGCTACCATAATAATAGTTTCAGCCCAAAAGGTGATAGGATGAAAAATAAAATAAAGGAAATACGAAAAAAGCTGGGAATAACACAGAAAAGGCTCGCTCAAGAATGCAGTGTGGCCAGGCAGACAATCAATTGCATAGAAAATAATAAATATGATCCCACACTGGAGCTCGCTTTTAAAATTTCTAAAACATTAAAAGTAAAGGTAGATGAATTGTTTATTTATGAGTAAATTTAATGCTGATACAATCATTACTATGAAAGATATTGTGCGGGAAGGGGATCCGATCCTGCGGGAGGTAACAAAAGAAGTCACAGTGCCTTTGACTGAAGAAGATCGCGGAACGCTGATTGCGATGATGCAATATTTGAAGAACAGCCAGGACCCTGCCATTGCAAAGAAATATGGCTTACGTCCGGGCATTGGGCTATCTGCCAACCAAATCGGCCTTAACAAACGCATGTTTACCGCCTATTTTACCAATGAAAAAGCTGAGCCTCAGGAGTATTTCGTAATTAACCCGAAAATCATCAGCCACTCTGTCGGTGTCATTTTCCTGCCGGAGGGAGAGGGCTGCCTGTCAGTAGACCGTGACGTAAAAGGGTATGTGCCCCGTTATGAGCGCATTAAGGTAAAAGCCCATAATCTTGAAGGCGAAGAAGTGACACTCCGATTCAAGGGGATTCCGGCCATCATTATGCAGCATGAAATCGACCATCTGAACGGAATAATGTTTTATGATCGAATTAATAGAAATGATCCGTTCAGAGTTCCGGAAAACTCGGTTATGGAGAACTTTTAGAAGCATAGACCATGGGTTTATGCTTTTTGTTTTGTGGGAACAGGATGTGGTAAATAATTTATAACCGATTATAACAAACTATAACAAAAGGAGGATTAGGCAAATGGATGATAAAACTGCTGAAACCAATATCAAGCTTAATGAAAAGCTTGAGGATCAGACTGTTCACTTCCAAACGAACAGCAAGACAGAAACAGAGGATGCTAATCTAAAATTGCAAGAAGCTATGAATAATCGTGATGGGACACAAAACATGGCTCCAACCTATCTTTATAACAACACGCCTGCAATTAAAATTTCAGGAGATGACGAATAGAAACCGGCTTTGATAAGGAAGCCGGTTTTCTCTTAAAAGATTAAAAGTATAACTTTGAACTTCGATAACTGTCTAGCTCCAGGCGCCATAGGCTCTCGGGTCTAAGCCAATCCGTCCAAAAGGTTAAAGAACAACCTTTCAGCCGGCTTGTCTTATGCTTGAGGCCCGCAGGATGCGGGTCATGCAGACGTTGCCACAGGACGTGGCGGTTTTAGTCTGCGTTCCTAGGTAGGCGGGCGCCTTGCGCTTTTCTTAATCCAAATCAGTCTTATCCTTTTGATCTTTATTCCTCTTATTGCCCTTGCTGTTATCTCCGCTGATGGCTGATTGATTTCCTCTTGGTGAGTTTTGATTATTACTGCCTTTATTGAACTTTTTTGTCATAGCGATTCTCCTTTCTTATAAATGCTTCCTTATTTTTTCTAAAGCGCCCCTTTTTTATCCGGACCGGCCTTCATCTTTCCTTTATGAATGGCATATACATCTAAAAGGATTATAATGGGGGGATCTAAATGAATGAGATAGGATTGACACCTTGGGAGGAGCATGCCTTTTGGCTGGAGATTCTTGAAGACCATGCAATTTTTGTCAGGGACAATCTTTCTCCAACAGAAAGCAAGTATGTAAAAAGAGCGGATGAATACAGACAAGCCTTCCGTAACCTTAGAAATAGGCTTAATCAGTTATCTCCATCTTCAGAAGCAAACACACAGGGGGCAATCGCCATGGCCATGGAGATATGGCCAATTGCAAACGGCTATTTTCAATTTGAAGGAAAGCTTCAGAATCTGAGAATCAATAATTTAATCAATCTTAATCTCTCGCCAACATATTTTAACGGCACATTAAGTGAAAATGAGGAATATCTGCGCTTGCTGTCCTATTATGTAAAAGGGCTTATACCACAGCCGCAATCCCTATTTGATTTGCTGGATTTGTGGCTTGAGGATCAGCTGGGGCACATCATTCTTCTGAGAAATTCAATCGATCCCATTGAGGTATTTGTAAATGAACAGGCAGAAATTTATACCCGGATTTTTCAGGGTTTCCTGGTGCAGAACCGACATATGAAAGGATATCTCCGGTTTACGCAGCCAGGATTTCCGCGGCAGCAGGAAATGGCCAGGGATGTAGGGCTGGCTGTGATTGAAATGAATGAATACATTAAGGGGATAGTCCAGAAATACGCCGGCAAAAGGATTCTCAATAAGACAACCCTGAGGTTTCTCGAACATCATTTCCCTGAAGCCTGCTATTTAATTAAAAAGCTCAGCTACTATGCACCTGAACTGGCGGAAGAAGCTTCTAAATGTTCTTTGAAAAAACCATCTTATACTTAGTATCCTAAGCCTTCTTTTAGAAAGAGGGTTTTTTTCTTTGACCTCCTATAAACTAAGCACTTTAGGAAAAGATAAAATAAAATCATTTCTCAAACAGGAGGCAAACATGAAAAAGACTCTTTTTACTGCTGTTCTAATCTGTTTTGTTTTAATCATTTCAGGGTGCGGAACGAATAAAGCAAACCCGGACAATCAGGATCAGCCTGCGTCAGAAGAGCAGGAGCAGGACTTATGGAAAAAGGTCCAGGATGAGGGGAAGCTGCTAATTGGAACGGAAGGCACTTATCCGCCATTCACGTTCCATGACGATAAAGGCGAGCTTACCGGTTTTGATGTGGAAATCTCAAAGGAAGTGGCCAAAAGGCTTGGTTTAAAGCCGGAATTTCTGGAAACACAATGGGATGCCATGTTCGCCGGATTGGATTCAAAACGATTCGATATGATTGCAAACCAGGTGGGGATTCGACCTGATCGCCAGGAGAAATATGATTTCTCGGATCCCTACATTTCTTCTGCTGCTGTTTTGATTACTCATGAATCAAATGAATCAGTTTCAAGCTTTGAAGACATAGAGGGTTTGAAAGCCGCACAGTCCATGACAAGCAATTATGCTGATCTGGCAAAGTCTTATGGAGCAGAAATTGTAGGAGTAGACGGATTTAACCAGGCGATTGAGCTGATTAATTCAAAGCGAGCAGATGTTACACTCAACGATAATTTGTCTTTTTTGGACTTTAAAAAACATAAGCCTGATGCTCCAGTCAAAATCGCGGATGAATCCGAAGATGCTTCCCAAAGCGGCCTAATGTTCAGGAAGGGAAGCGATACATTGGTTAATGAAGTTAATAAAGCTTTGACCGAAATGGTGGAGGATGGCACTTACTTGAAAATTTCGGAAAAATGGTTTGGCGAAGATGTACTTAAGTAGTATTTTTGCCAACCCGGAAAGGGTCGAAAGACTGATAGAGATTGGGAAGAATTCATTCCAGCCATTGCTGGAGGGGGCCATTGTTTATACCATCCCTTTAACATTGATTTCATTTATATTCGGGCTGGCATTGGCAATATTTACGGCACTTGCGCGAATTTCGGGTAATAAGGCACTGGAGACGATAGCGGGAATATATGTATCAGCAATAAGGGGAACGCCGCTTCTTGTGCAGCTGTTCATCATTTTTTACGGGCTCCCGACGATTGGTGTCATTATTGATCCTTTCCCTTCGGCGATTATAGGATTTTCGCTGAATGTAGGGGCGTACTCCTCAGAAATTATCCGGGCAGCCATCCTTTCGATCCCAAAAGGACAATGGGAAGCGGGGTATTCCATTGGCATGTCTTATTCGCAGACGCTTAAGAGAATTATTCTTCCGCAGGCATCCAGGGTATCGATACCGCCGCTATCCAATTCATTCATCAGCCTTGTAAAAGATACCTCTCTGGCTTCCATGATTTTGGTTACAGAGATGTTCCGAAGAGCACAGGAAATAGCTGCAACCAATTATGAATTTTTACTTCTCTATACACAGGCTGCCTTCATATATTGGGTGATTTGCTTCATGCTCTCGATCTTGCAGGGGAGGCTTGAACGCCGTCTTGACAGATATATTTCTTCATGAAAAGAGGCAGTGCTATAGATGATTAATATAAAGGATTTGCATAAGCAATTTGATCAGCTGAAAGTACTGAAAGGAATTAATTTGGAAGTGAAAACAGGGCAAGTGGTTGTAGTGATTGGGCCATCCGGCTCCGGAAAAACAACCTTGCTGCGGTGCATAAATGTGCTGGAGCAGCCTACTTCAGGACTGCTTGCCATTGGCGATCAAGTCCTCGACTTTTCTCAGCAGGTCTCGAAAAGGCAAATTCCTCCCTTCAGGCGCCTTACAGGAATGGTTTTTCAGAACTATAACTTATTTCCGCATATGACTGCACTGGAAAATGTCATGGAAGGGCCGGTTACAGTTAAAGGCGAATCAAAGGAAACTGCAAAGGAAAAGGGGGAGCTGCTTTTAAGAAAAGTTGGTTTAGCGGATAAAGCCGGCTATTATCCTTACCAGCTTTCAGGGGGCCAGCAGCAGCGGGTTGGGATTGCTAGGGCTCTTGCTATGGAGCCAAAGGTTATGCTTTTCGATGAGCCTACTTCGGCACTGGACCCTGAACTTGTTGGAGAAGTGCTGAAGGTGATGAGGGACCTGGCCGCTGAAGGAATGACAATGGTGATCGTTACTCATGAGATGAGATTTGCCAGGGAAGCAGCGGATGAAGTCATTTTCATGGACGGCGGTATTATAAAAGAACGCGGCAAGCCTGAACAGATATTTTCCAGTCCAAAAGAAGCGCGCACCAGCCAATTCCTGAATTTAATTCAATAAAAAGACCTCTGCATACTGGCAGAGGTCAATTTTTATCAAAAAAAATGCTTCCTTAACAGGAAGCGGAAAAAAAGGGGGATTTACACTTGTAGGATTAGTATGCCCGGGCAGAGATATTCTTATTCATATTTTCTAAAAATTATTAATTGATTTTAACACATTCTCATGGAGCCCTTTTGCCGCGGGGTTTATTCCATGGTATTCGTGCTATACTGAATATAGAATCCGTGGGAGAGGTGTAAAAATGAAGGAAAATATTCTAATATGTGTAAGCAATCCCAATCATGCGGAGATACTGGCCCATAGAGGCAAAAAACTGAAGGAAGCATTTCAGGGGGATGGCTATATTCTCTACGTGGAAAACCGGAAGCAGGAAGAGCTTGACTTTAACGAGCTTCAGACAAAATATTTGTTCGAAAGTTTGGCAGAGAAATACGGGCTAAATATGCTCTCCAAGTATGCTGAGGGCAAAAAAGTCGCCAGGGTGATAGCTGATGTGGTACAGGAGCATAAAATTACCCAGATTATCCTTGGGCAGGCTGTTCAAACCAAGCTGGAGCGGATGGTAAAGCATTCGCTGATCAATGATTTATTCCAGCTGCTTGAAGGGGTGGACATACATGTCGTTGAAGTTTCAAGAAAGGTTCATGATCCCTCTGACGACTGGGATAAAGGGCTCCCGGCCCAGATAGTCAAAAAAGGCTCCGATTATCACCTGATCATTGGGGAAGATCAGGAAAATGGAATAAAGGGCATCTTCTTTAAAGAATTATCCTCCGACTTCTCGAACGGTTTTTTTGTTATACAAAAAGATAATAATCATGAAGTGCTCCGTATTCACCATGGTGTTGTAGATAGTAATATATTGGGAGATAAATAAGCCGGCTCATTTAGCCGGCTTTTGTTGCCTTTTAGATTAAGTCATTTACATAATAAACTTTTCCGCTCTCAATTTCCTTCTGGAGCAGCAAATCGACTAGTGCATTAGCCACAGTTTCCGTATCCCGCAGCATTCCTTTCTCCTTGTATGCCTGGAATTTCTCAAGATCATGAAATGCTTCCTTCGCTGAAGAACGTATGGTTCCCTGCATAGCGGTATCCATAACACCGGGACTAAAGGCAATAACCTTATGGCTGCTGCCTGCTGTCTGCAATTCCAATGCTGCTGTTTCCGTGAACATATTTATCCCGGCTTTAGTGCTGCAGTAAGCACTCCACCCCTGTATGGGCCTTTCAGCAGCACCTGAAGTAATGTTGACAATGGTCATTTCACTTGAAACCTCACGCATCAGGATGTTGGAAATCATAATAGGAGCAATCAGATTAACGTGGGCATTTTGAATTAATGCCGCATGATCAAGATTTCCGGCTGTTCCAATGGGGTCTATGACCCCTGCGTTGTTAAATACATATAGGGTTTCCGGCTGTTTTTCCTGCAATAGTGCTGTCAGTTCGCTGAAAGCAGATTCAAGCTCATCCGGTGAGGAGAGATTGCAGAAATATTGCGCAAAAAAAACTTGATTCTCTGCGGCAAGTTTTGCCAACTCAGGGTTTTCAGTCCTTGATACAGATATGATGCCAGTTCCTTCTGTTATCATTCTCTTGGCGATGGAAGCTCCTAAACCTTTGGATGCACCTGTTATGATAGCTAATTTCACTTTGATCACTCCTATTTCCTGTTTCATTATCTTCTATTAAAACAGAAAATAATCATTTTTTCTTTTATCAGCCATTATGGTCCTTTCTGAATGCCATCATTTCATCTTCTATTAAATTGATGATTGAGAGGATAATTCCTGAAAACAGGCAGGAAACCGTAATAGTGCTTATGCCAAACAGAAGGTAAAGAATAAACGTGATGAAAAAAGTAAACAGCAGACAATAATGGCAAGCTTTAATTTTCCGCATTGACTGGCTCTGCCTTCCAATAATAATCACTAAATACATCAGCAAATGCTTTTATGGAGTTATTTAGTTCATCCAGATTGTTTTCCACACCTCCGAATTCCAGCAAAAGGGCCCGCTCGGAAAGATCCTGGTTGTAAATGCCGTTGCCTTCACTTTTTCCTTTAACAAATACTCCTCTGCTTATTCCTTTATATTTTGCTTCCAGCGCTTTATGGAGCTCGGTAGCCACTTTTAAATTCTGTTCATAGTTTTTGTGCTCTTTGCCGACGACAAAAAATAGTCGCGCGTATGGTTCCTGGCCAATTACTGCGGTTGTTTTCCCTCGGGGCAGCGAATCCCTATGGATATCAATTAGGAATTTAACATCCTTATTCTCTGTCATGGCGGATTGTACAGTCTCTCTGGACATGGCATAGGAATTTTCCCAGTTCCAGCCCTTCTTTTTCAGTTCTGCGGCAATATTGGTTTTATCATGCTCAGCACCTATGCCTTTTCTCGCCAGCTCTTCACTAAGCTTTTTCCCGACAGCAATTACATTCACCTGCTCATTTGGACTAACGGCCTCATCTGTATCCGTTACATCTTTTAAAAGCGGAGCGAACGATTCCCAGCTGTGGGAATGGTAAATAAGGACCCCTTTCTTGTCCGGAATAACTGGAGGAGCCGTATTTTCTTCATTTTGACCGTCATTCATAGCAAGTTCTTTTTCTTTTAAAAGGACTTCAAGGGGAGGGGCAGATTCCACTGGCAGGTTGGTAAAGTCGGTACCCTCTCCGGCAACAGCAATACCGGTGTCAAAGATTGAAAAACCAGGCAGCTCCCGGCCAAGGAATGTTCTGATATCCTTCGGCTGTGTGTTGGTTGCCAGCTTAAAAAGGGTTCCGGATAGGGAGTAGCTTTCAGCAGGAACATCCTTGTGAAAATAATGGTTTTCAGCTTTCAAAAAGTGAATGAAGAGCTGGTCGGCTTTAATGTCCTTAAGCAGCACATTCATTTGTGATGAAGAGAAGGCAGCCGGATAAAGCGTAACAATTCCAGCGATCGCGACTACTGCACAAATACTGAAAAGCCAGCTGTTTATATAAAAGAAAATAGAATGGATTGTTAATTTAGAATTCATATAAATCCCTCCACTCTCTAAATATATGACGGATAAGCTGATTTAGAAGATGGGGGATTCCCTTAATATGAAAAGAGGCTGCAGAAGAGATCTCGAAAGAAGGGGGCAAAAAAGCGGTCCTGAATGATCTTGCGTCCATCTGGTATAAAACACATTATAAAAAGCAATCCTTTTTACTAAATCTCAAAAGGCCTGAAAAGGAGGGTCTTTTATTTTTTGAAAAAATTTCATTGTTTTATCACAATTGGCTTTTATATTGATAATATCAAAAGACAATATAGATAAAGAGAGGGACACTAAATTGAAAAAGATATTATTCAGCATAATGGCGAGCTTGCTTGTTCTTGGCGGATGCAGCCAATCAGAAGAAGAAAAGCCCGCAAAAAACGACGAAGTGCCGCAAATCATTGAAGCCGTCATCCAGGTGCCTGAAACCATTAATCCTGGAGAGGAGGCAACCCTTGCCGTCACTGTAAGACAGGGCGATGAGGCCGTAACGGATGCGGATGAGGTGAAATTTGAAATATGGCAGGAAGGACAAAAAGAAAACGGTGATATGGCAGAGGCAAAGCATGATTCAGAGGGGAAATATACCGCTGATCATATATTTGCAGAAGAAGGCCTTTACTATGTTCAGTCCCATGTAACGGCTAGAAGCCAGCATACAATGCCAATGGTTTCCGTACAAGTTGGCGAGGCAAAAGCGGAGGACTCAGGAACGGGGCATGAACAAGAAAATGAGGGACATGAAGAAGGCCACTCTCACAGTCATGGCGGAGAGGTATCCATTGAGCTGCAGGCATCTGACCAAATTCATGCAAACAAACAAACAGCTTTATCTGTCAAGGTTGATAATGAAGGGGAACCGCTGGCGGAGGCTAAAGTAAAGCTTGAAATTGCGCTTAATGGCGCAACACCTCAATGGGTGAACATGTCTGAAACAGAACCAGGCAAATACACTGCCGACCATCAGTTTACCGAACCGGGCACATACACGATCACGACCCATGTTGAAAAAGGCGACGATATTCACGAGCACACAGAAACTGAATTAACGGTACAATAAAGCATTAATCAGCGGGGTTTTTCATGCCCTGCTGATTTTTTGTTGGGTCAGACAGGAAATATTTAATTAAACAGATGAACTTTAGCTGTAGTTTTAAATAATGCGGGGTAAGGTTCGGACAGGAAAGGCAGGAAATTGCCTGTTGTTGTCCGAACCCAAGGCAAGTTCGGACAGAAAAGCGAGAAAAAGGCCCAAGTCTGTCCGAATCCAGGGCAAGTTCGGTCAGGGAAGGCAGGAAAAGTCCAGAGTTCTGTCCGAACCCGGGGCAAATTCGGACAGGAAAGGCAGAAAAAGTCCAGAGTCTGTCCGAACCTGAGGCAAGTTTGGACAGGCAAGGCAGAAAAGGGCCCGAGTCTGTCCGAACCTGAGGCAAGTTCGGACAGGGAAGGCAGGAAAAGTCCAGAGTCTGTCCGAACCCGGGGCAAATTCGGACAGGCAAGGCAGAAAAAGTCCAGAGTCTGTCCGAACCCGGGGCTTCTTCGGTCAAAATCACCCAAGAAACTGCCTGAGGTACTTCGCTGCCATTTTCATGATAAAATAAAAGGAGAGATTACAGAAAAGCAGGTGTCAAAGAGATGTCAGATACACATTTGCATTTTAATACGGGGATTGGGGTCCAAAAGCCTAATAGCATTCGGAATAAGGATATAAGCTGCCCTTTTTGTGCAAGGGAGGAGCTGACGGATATCATCGCCGTTGAGGATTCAATCATTCTGCTGAAAAATAAGTTTCCTGTTCTTGAAAGTTCCTATCAGACCGTGCTGATTGAAACGGATCAATGTGACGGAGAGCTGTCCATTTATTCAGAGGAGCATTTGGTCAGGCTGATTTCATTTGGGTTGAAGCATTGGCTTCAGATGGAAAAGAGCGGAGAATATGAATCTGTGTTATTTTTCAAAAACCACGGCCCATTATCCGGGGGGAGTATCGCCCATCCACATATGCAAATTGTCGGATTGAGAAATATTGATTACAAGGAAAAAATTCAGGCAGAGGACTTTGAAGGTCTCCTTATTCATGAGGAAAGCAATACGGTGTTCACTTTATCGACTTCTCCGAGAATCGGTTTCTATGAATTCAACGTTAAGCTTGCCGATCAGGATGATATTCCGCACTTTGCAAAATGCATCCAGACAGCTGCTCATTATATTCTGAATGCCTTTCCTTTTCCGAGCAATAGCTATAATTTGTTTTTCTACAAGCTGGGCAGGGATATTTACGCAAAAATTGTTCCACGCTATATTACCACGCCAATTTTTATTGGCTACAGCATCCCTCAGGTTCCTAATAATCTTGAATGGATGAGAGATGATATAAAAGTGAGATATTTCAGCGGGGAATTTAAAGTCAGGCCTTAATGCCTGGTATACCCGATTGATGGGTACCTTCGACGGATGCCGGATATGGACGGAAATAACCATTCTCAGTAATCGTAAAAATTTGAAATAATAACCATTCGCTTTTAGAAGTTGTGATTTATCTCTATAAAAAATATAATGAAATATTGTAGTGAGAAATTATATGAAGTACATATTTTATTTCTTGCGCTGTGCTCCGTTATGCCTTAAAAGATAAAGGCAAATGGTTTTGTTAATTGATAGAATGTATAAATTCTGAAGTTAGATAACTGTCTAGCTCCAGCGCCTACCCCCTCGAGGTCACAAGCCGAAAGGCAAAGGACGCCTTTCCGTGAGGCTCGTCTTGTGCTTGTCGGGGGTGGGCAAGGCGCTTCCGCTTTTCTTTAAAGGAGAATGATCATGACCTCAAATCGATATACACCTCCTAAGCTGGATTGGGGCTTAGTATTAATATTGATGCTTTTATTCCTGGTAAGCGCCATTTCCATTTACAGCGCACAGACAACAGGTCAATATACAGAAAACTTCCTTTTGAAGCAGGTTGTCTGGTATGCTGTTGGAACAGGAATCATAGCTGCGGTAATCACACTGGATTCCGATCAGCTGAAGAAGATATCCTGGTATGTGTATGGCCTGGGGATTGTACTGCTTGGATTCCTGATTGTGGCGCCATCAAGCATTGCCCCTGTCATTAATGGGGCAAAGGCATGGTACAAGGTTCCGGGTATGGGCTCACTTCAGCCTGCCGAGCTTGTTAAAGTGTTTATTATTCTGGTTTTGGCAAAAACAATTGACGAGCATCATCAAAAAAATGTATACAAAACCATGCAGACTGATTTATGGCTGCTCATTAAACTGGTTGGTTTAACTATGGTGCCTCTGCTGCTTGTTATGCAGCAGCCCGATTTAGGGACAAGCCTTGTATTTCTGGCAATCATGCTTGGCATGATATTCATTTCAGGAATCAGCTGGAAGCTTCTGGCGCCAATATTTGGAACAGGGGCGGCTCTGGCTGGCACTATTTTGTATTTTGTTTTATGGCATCCGGATATTCTTGAGAAGTATCTAGGGGTAAAGGAATATCAGTTTGCGCGTATTTATTCCTGGATTGATCCTTATAACTATCAAAGTTCAACCGGATTTCAGCTGACACGCTCACTCCTTGCCATTGGATCAGGGGAAACAAGCGGGAAAGGATATGGAACGAGGGAAGTCTATCTGCCTGAAAGCCATACCGACTTTATTTTCAGTATCGTAGGGGAAGAGTTTGGCTTTGTAGGCGCAAGTATTGTCGTCAGCCTTTTCTTTCTGCTGATTTACCATATTACTAAGATCGGCATGGAAACCAAAAACAACTTTTATACCTATATTTGTGTAGGTGTCATCAGCATGGTTACATTCCATGTCTTTCAAAATATCGGGATGACTATCGGCCTTTTGCCAATCACAGGCATACCGCTTCCTTTCATCAGCTATGGAGGAAGCTCGCTGATGGGGAATATGCTGGCCATGGGGCTGATTTTCTCGATTCGTTATCACTATAAAAAATATATGTTCTCGACAAATGATTAAAATTGAAAGAGCGGGCTGTGAAAGCCCGCTCTTTTACTCAATTACGCCGGTTTCCTCAATTGTTACATTGCATTTTACATCAAAACTCAGCGTTTTATAATCATCTTCCCACTTTTTAAAATCAAAATTCCGATGCTTGGATTTTTTCATTTGGCCGAGCCCAATTGGATCAATTCCGAGTTCCTGAAACTGTTTTAGTAGTCTGAGGCATTCCTTTTCGACCTTTTTCTCCAGGTTCTTTTGAACGGCGCCAACAACCTCTGATGCTAACTTATCTCCGGTATACTCACGAATAATCCCTTCAATGTTAATGGTTATGGAAGCATGATGATCAGTTATCTTAATTTTATGCTTGGACCTTAAACTCTTTACAGCAGCTAACTCGTCCTTTTTTAACTTAACATCGAAGTTTCCTTCGCTATATTTATCGACCAGCAATTTAAAAAAGAACATGTCTTTCACAGGAAGGACCTCTACTTCCCTATCCTTGCTGAAAAGGCTGATGCCGGCTATTTCCACTTTATCATCATCTAATTTTTTAAGACGCGGCAGAAATGGGTCCTTGCCTTCCTGGTAATAATCATTGGCTAGGATATGCAAGTTGGTTTTAGGAATATCCCGATGTTCAATATTATGCTGGATTAGATTGTAGATGTAGGTTGAGTTTCCTCGTGTTCCATACTCACCATTTAACATGTCTTCTGCCTTCCCTTCCGAAGTTGCAACAAATACACGTGCTCCGATACTTGCGTCTCTTTGAAAGGAATCTACAAGATCATAAATTCCTTTCTTGGAAAGCTCAGGTCCAAAGACTGCCAGTTTTAACCCTCCTGTTACGACTGGCTCTGATGATTGTTTAGTCACTTCGAGCAGAAGGTCCTGGCGCAGTTTTCCACTTCCGGAAAATGTCCGATTAATCACACTTTTATCAGGCTGAAATTCCTGAAATAATACAGTACCTCTATACTTGTCTTTTAAATCATCTGCTAAATCGTAGCCCACTCCTACTTCAATATTAATATCATCTAGTATTTCTTTATCCACACAGCCGGAAAGCAGCAAGACGAGACAGAGCAGTATTAGCTTCTTCATTTCTTCTTCCCCTTTTTTAGCTTCTTGGCGATCATTACAGCAGCGAAAAGCAAAGGAATATAAAGAAAGGTAAAAGCAAATCCCATTTTTCCAACATAGTTATTAAGCATATTAATTTTTTCTCTTGTGTCCAGAAAATGTATAACGGAAAGCACTGCTGCAACAACAAAAAACACTCCCACTTTCTGGCGGATGTTAAATACCCTTTTAATAAGTCTGGAGGCGATCCAAATGGAAATGCAAACATTAGGAAGGATGATTAAGTTCCAGTTGGCTATCCCGATATATTCAAATCGTTCAACAAAGGGCATCTCAACTATTTTCCACATCGTTAAGCTGGCCCAAATTTGTTTAGCCAGCTGGTCTTCAGAAAAATAGGCAAAAGTAATGATGGCTAGAATAGTGTAAATAAGAGTAGTTGTTAATACGGCCAGATGAGCCCATTTCTGCGATTTTTTTGGTTCTTTAATAAATGGATAGAAAAAAAGGATGATCTCAAACCCAATGAAAGTAAGGGACATATGATAAGAAGCTGTAAGCAGTTCTTTAATGGAATGATCCCAGATGGGCAACAGATTGTAAAAGTTGGAGAATTTAATCGCCCAGCCGAATGTGAGGAGGAGGTAAGCCGGCAGAACAAGCCCGAAGAAGGCTGTACCGACTACCGTTCTAAATCCTCCAAAAATAATATAAACACAAAGAATCATAAAACCGAAGGAGAACCAGAAAGTGCTTAATTCAGGGAACATCCAAACCTGTATGACTTCAATAAATGTCCTTACTACTGTTAAGGAATACAGGATAAAATAGCCAATAAAAATGAAGCAGAGTGCCTTGCCGAGAAAGTTACCCACGACGTATTTATGTGCTGTTACAATATCGCCGCCAACGGTATCGCCAATTTTATAGATCATCCAAACAATTACATGAATGCATGCGCCGGCAAATAATATGGAGATCCAGGCATCGTATCCTGCATCCATTGCGATAATCCTCTGATAGCCTAACACACCGATCCCAATTTGCATGGACATGACCAAGTAAAATACTAAAAAGGGAGATATCTGCAATCTCTCTGGTACTGGCTGTTCCTTCATCTGGTTCACCTCCACTTAAGTTGGTACATTGGGCATTACTCGTCGATATCTTTTTTCTCTTTGGCCTTTTTCCTACTGAAACGGATTGGATTTTTTGTCCGTAAAAATATCGGCCTTTTGGATTGCTTTTCAAATGGAAGCCTGATAAGGGCATCTTTCATATCCATAACCCGAGGCGGATAGAGCGGCTCAAGGAATGGCCTTCCAAGTGAGGTCAGCCTTATTAAATGAGTCAGCAGTACACAGAAACAAAACACAATCCCGAGCAGGCCCCATAGTTCTGCAAAAAACAGGAAAGGGAAGCGAAGCAGGCGGATCGTATTGCCCATCCTGTATACAGGTGTTGTAAAGGAGGCGAGAGCGGCGAGAGCTACAATAATGAGCAGGACGTTACTCGTCAAGCCTGCTTCTACAGATGCAGTCCCGATTACGATTCCTCCAACGATACCGATTGTCTGGCCGACCTTGGTCGGAAGGCGGGCTCCTGCCTCACGCAGCAGTTCAATGGTCAGCTCCAGAAATAATGCCTCCAAAATGGGAGGGAGCGGAATTTCCCGTCTTGATGTAATTAATGTGCTCAGCAAGTCTTTTGGAATAAGTTCATAATGATATGAAAGGGTTGCTACATAAATAGGTGTAATTAGAATGGAAAACGCAACCGCGAACAACCGGATCAGCCGGAAAAAAGAAGACAAAATCCAATTTAAAAAATAATCTTCAAAAGAACTGAAAAATTCAACAAGCGTGGTTGGTGTGATTAACACATGGGGTGAGCCGTCAACCACAATGGCTATTTTTCCCTCTGCCAAAATTCCCGCGACCCTATCAGGCCGCTCCGTATCAAGCAACTGAGGAAAAGGGGAATTGGAGTTATCACTAATCAGCTGTACAATATAAGAACTGTCTGTAATGGCATCAAACTTCACGTTTGTAAGTCTCTGCCTGACAGTATTTACATTATCCTCATTTGTGATATCTTCCATATAAAGCATGGCTACAGCGGTTTTTGACAGGCTTCCTAGCTTAAACTCTTCAATAATCAGTTCTTTTACCGGAAGACGTTTCCTGATTAAGTTTAAATTTTGGCCCATTGACTCTACAAAGGCTTCTTTAGGGCCGATAACCGAAAATTCAACTTCAGGCTGGCTTAACCCCCTGACGATTTCTTTTTGCGCAGCTATAAAGCCGAAATGTTTAAGTTCTGTCTCAATCGTCAGCATGACGTAGCCATTTAAAAGCTTTTGTTCGATTAGAGAAGGGTCATCACAAATCTGTACATCGGCCACAGGGACAAGCTGCTTAATATCCTCTATTTCCCGGAATTCTTCTTCCAGAAGATTAGGGAGAACACCATCCTGAATAATATTTTCATCAATTAAAGTAGCCATGAAAGTAAGTCCAAAGCGCACATTTGTTTTTTGGTTATAATAAAATATTTTTTTGAAGTCTTTGGATTTAATCAAGGATTTTTCCCAATCCTTATGCTGGATATCCTCTTTAATCCGTTTGTTTTTCAACCAGTTTCTCATAGGAAAATCACCATCATTTTCGGCATTACGCTTATTGTTGCCGGTTTTGGAAAACTTATGAATGGAAGGCAATAAAAAAAGAAGGGTTTGGATGTACGGCAGGTAAGATCGGGAAAATGTAATATGGAAAAATAAAAAAGGAACCTGGTTGGTTCAGGTTCCTTTTAATATATTTGAGCTCCTATAAAAGAGGGGGTATTATGGGAGCGCAATCACGAGTTGAGATTACTTGGAAAAATATTTTTCGATATCATCCAGAAGCAGGTTTGCAGCTATGACTCCGCCGGCAGTGTTCCAGATTGTGTCATTAACCTTGTGGACATTGCCGTCCTGGGATACCTTTAAGTTTTTGAATAGTGGATCTTCAATCCATTCTTTCTCAAGCTGGCTTGCTTCACCGTCGCCAGTTTCATATGTGAAGTAGAATAGGATATCTCCATCCATGGCAGGAATTCGCTCTTTTGTAGCATTTTTTTCTGCAAAATCATCAACATTCTGGCTTTCAGGTCTTGCAAAACCGATTTGGTCAAGGATTACACCAGAGAAGGTATCTTTATGGTAGATACGGACATCTCCAGCCATAAAGCGGACAATGGAAACTTCCTGGTTTATTTTGTCGCCAAGGCTTGTTTTGATTTCCTGGATGCGGCTGTCATAATCAGCAAGGACTTTTTTGCCTTCTTCTTCTTTATTCAGTGCTTTAGCGTAAAGCTCAAAGTTTTCCTTCCAGTCTCCGCGCAATGTTTCAGCAAAAACAGTAGGGGCAATATCATTTAATTGATCATAGATTTTTTCCTGGCGCATCTTGTTTCCGATGATAAGGTCCGGCTGCAGCGCTGCAATTGCTTCTACATTGACTTCGCTTTCTGTTCCCACAACCTGAACATCTTTCATATCTTCTGCTATATGTTCATACCATGGATCACCAGTCCAGGACTGAACGGCACCGACTGGAGTAACACCCATGGAAAGTAATGCTTCTGTACCTTCGTTTGTCAGAATTACGACCTTTTCAGGTGTTTTATCAAGCTTAGTTGTGCCCATTGCATGCTCAACTGTGTAACCTGTATTTTCTGTTTTGCTTCCTTCTTTTTCTTTGTCAGCTGTCTCATCCTGTTCATTGTTGTTCCCGCAGGCTGCCAGGAACAAGATTGTGAAAACTGAAAGAATGGCAAGTAAAGATTTGAATTTCATTATGTACTCCTCCATCGCGTTGTTAATGATAATCATTTTCATTTGACATTTTTATAGTAATGTGGCCACGGTAAAATGTCAATAGGTAATTGAAAATCATTTTCATTTAATTTTTTCAAATCATCAATGAAAATGATTTTCAAACTCATTGACAGCTAATCCTCTGTACAATAGACTGAAAATGTAACTAAACCTTATTAAATAGACGCAAGAAGGGTCTCGCTATGCTATTAAAAACAAATTCTCTGAGGTGGGCTGGGCTATTTGCAGCTATGCTCCTATTATTAGTATTAATGTCTTTCAGTATTGTATACGGGTATACCGACACAACCTGGAAGATGGCATTTGATGCCTTTACCCAATTCGATGGAACGAATGAACACATAATCATTCAATCAGTCCGTCTGCCGAGAGCATTGATTGCGGCGGCCGTAGGGGCAAGCCTTGCGATTGCAGGTGTACTGCTCCAGACATTGACAAAGAATCCCCTTGCTGCTCCTGAAATTTTTGGAATAAACGCAGGTGCTGGATTTGCAGTCGTTATTACAGTAACGCTTTTTTCAATTAGTAATCTTCAGGTCTTTACATGGGTTTCATTTCTGGGAGCTGCCGTTTCATTTATATTCGTATATATAATTGGGTCTATCGGCAGGGAAGGGCTGACCCCCATGAAATTGACCCTTGCCGGTGCAGCGATGAGTGCCATGTTTGCTTCGATGACACAAGGCTTCCTCGTTATTAATGAGACTGCCCTGGAACAGGTGCTATTTTGGCTGGCAGGATCGGTATCGGGAAGGAAGCTGGACACCCTCGCAGCTGTATTTCCATATTTATTAGCCGGCTGGATCTTTTCCCTGATCATTGCGGGGAAATTGAACGTCTTATCAATGGGCGAGGATGTCGCAAAGGGGCTGGGCTTGAAAACAGGATTGCTGAAATTGGGTGCGGGCATTGTTATTGTGCTTCTGTCAGGAGGAGCGGTAGCTGTTGCTGGTCCTATCGGCTTTTTAGGCATTGTCATTCCCCATTTAACCCGGGCGGTTGTCGGCATTGATCATCGCTGGGTCATTCCTTATGCGGGTCTATTCGGAGGGATGCTCCTTCTTGTAGCGGACATAGCATCAAGGTATATCATCATGCCGCAGGAAGTTCCTGTTGGCGTCATGACAGCTGTAATTGGAACTCCTTTCTTTGTGTATATTGCCAGAAGGGGGTTCAATCAGTAATGAAAAAATATTATAACTTGCGCCTGTTTGGCGATAGAATTTCTTTTTTAGTAAACCGGAAAGCACTTATCACTTTTTTATTATTGGCAGCAGCTGCTGCCGGAGTATTTGTCATCTGCACCGGCACGGGTGAAATGAAAATCAGCCCTCTGAAGGTAGTGCAGGTTTTCGTTGGCGGGGGTTCGGATATGGATAGACTGGTCATTCAGTCATTCAGACTTCCAAGAATTATCGTTGCCTTAATGGTAGGAATGGCGCTTGCTGCAGCCGGGGGAATCCTGCAGGGGATTATCAGAAATCCGCTTGCATCTCCTGACATAATCGGGATTACAGGAGGGGCCTCTGCAGCAGTTGTAGCATTTCTTGCTTTTTTTAGTGATAAAAATAATGCATTAACTGTAAGTATTAATTGGATGCCTCTTGCAGCTTTCGCGGGTGCTGCTATTTTGGCCTTCCTTGTTTATTTTCTCGCCTATAAGGATGGGGTATCACCAGTACGGCTTGTTTTAATCGGGATCGGGCTTGCAGCCCTAATGAAGGCACTCACCACCTTGATGATGGTCTTTGGGCCGATTTACCAGGCAAGCCAGGCAAATATTTGGATAACCGGGACTGTTTACGGTTCAAATTGGGATAATGTCACAATTTTGGTCCCTTGGACCATCGTGTTTCTGATACTTGCCTTTGTTTTAGCACGAAATGTCAATATCCAGGAACTTGGCGATGATATTGCCAAGGGTGTAGGGAGCACAGTCCAAAAATACCGGTTTCTTCTGCTCATGGTCAGCACAGCATTAATTGGCGGAGCTGTTGCATTTGGCGGCGGGATAGGCTTTGTTGGATTGATGGCTCCTCATATGGCCCGCAGGCTGGTTGGCTCTGCTTTTGGCGCTTTGCTTCCGGCTTCTGCGCTGATTGGAGGAATCCTTGTGATGGCAGCCGACCTGATAGGCAGGACTTTGTTCTCACCGCTTGAAATCCCGGCGGGTGTATTTACAGCCAGCATTGGAGCACCTTACTTTATTTACCTGCTTTTCAAGACAAGAAACGCATAATCTGGAAAAGCTTGAAACTCGTATCGTACTGGTAAATGGATAGCCTATAGATATAGATATTAAGGAAAAGGAGAGGGCAGAAATGACAGCAGGGCAAGCGATCGCAACAAAAGACTTAACCTTGTCATATGGGGAAACCATTATTATTAATGAATTGGACCTGGAAATTCCCAAGGGAGAAATCACAGTATTTATTGGTGGAAATGGCTGCGGAAAATCGACATTGCTAAGGTCCATTGCCCGGCTGCTAAAGCCGAAATCAGGTGCCGTTTTATTGGAAGGTGAGGCTATAGCCAAACTTTCAACCAAAGATGTTGCCAGAAAGATGGCGATTCTGCCCCAATCCCCTTCTGCTCCAGAAGGACTCACAGTGCTTCAGCTTGTCAAACAGGGGCGGTACCCTTATCAAACTTGGCTGAAGCAATGGTCAACTGAAGATGAAATAAAGGTCAGAAATGCATTAAAGGCTACAGGCATGGAGGAATTGAAAGATCGGACAGTGGATTCATTATCGGGCGGACAGCGCCAGCGCGCCTGGATTGCCATGACGTTGGCTCAGGATACTGATACGATTCTGCTTGATGAGCCTACTACGTATTTAGATATGACCCACCAAATTGAAATACTGGATTTATTATTTGAATTAAATGAAATTGAAGAGCGTACCATCGTCATGGTGCTGCATGATCTGAATTTAGCCTGCCGCTATGCCCATAATATTGTTGCCATAAAGGATCAGAAGGTTTTCGCTCAGGGCAAGCCTGAACATGTCATCAATTGCGGATTAGTCAAAACCGTATTTGGCATGGAATGCGAGGTTACGATAGATCCATTATTCGGCACGCCGCTTTGCATTCCTTATGGGAAGGGCAGATGTATTTTAAAAGGGCAAGGATTCCAGGAATGATTAAATTAACTGGAGAACAGGCAGAAGCTCTCGGGCAGTTCAGACTTGTCCTGGATTCAGGAGAAGGTTCTCCTTTAACAATTGAAGTGAAAAAGCTGCTGGATTCGAGTCAGACAGGTCCATACCTGGATAAAGTGAAAAATCATATAGGAGCAACTGACAAGAAAACGGCTGCTTCTATTTTAATTAAAAGATATGCCTTTCTGCCTGTAATTTACTTGTATAGCATGACATCCTGGAACATCAAATTAGATATAAGGCCTGAAAATATAACATTTGTCAGTCAGGAAAAAGATGGACTATGGCTTCCATGCTTTAGTTTTATTCACCTTCAAGGCCAAGAAATTGAGGAGGAAAGGGAAAAATGGAGAGAGGATGCTTTGCGGACTCTTTTTAATGGCCATATTTTTCCGATGCTGAATAGAATAGCAAACGAAGCAAATGTTTCTAAACTAATTCTTTGGGAGAATATAGCGATTTATCTCTTCTGGCTTTACGAGAAGATTTTGCCTTTGGAAACACATTCTGAAAGGGCTGCTGAAGATTTTGAGTTTATCCTGGAAAAGGCTTCAGGCAATTTGTTCGGCTGCGAAAAAACGAATCCCTTAAAGAAATTTGACAGTACTAAAATACTGATTGAAAGTACCGGCCAAACGGTGAGGCCAAGAAAAACATGCTGCTATTCCTATTTGACCAGCAGCGGAAAACGATGCGGGACATGTCCTCAGGCCTTCAGGATAAAATGAAACTTCGGCTTTATCCCAATGATTGATAGCTGAACTAATCAAAGGAGGAATCGCAATGAATGAGGAGTTGAAGGAACAGCTGGATGGCCTGCTTGAAAAATATACCGAACTCCTAATTGGAGAGACCTCCCCGGAGTTAAAGGAAAAGGTTGAAGCTTGGGTGCTGTACTCTTTTATTGCGAAATCGATGCCGCCTCTAGCCAAGCACTGGAATGATACATACCCTTCTGCAAAAGAGGAAATGAAGGCTCTGGTCGCTGAAATTAAAACAATGAATGAAGAGATGAGAAGCAAAAAATAGAAATTTGTAGAATCTAAAAAACCGCTGGAGATAAAAACAGCGGTTTTTTGTTTGGCACTCCTTCTTATTGCATCTGAGCATTGCCATATGGCAATTGATTTGTATAGCCCTGGAACTGCTGATAAGATTGCTGAAGCTTCTGCTGGTCAGCCGCTTCAACCTTATACCAGCCTTTTTTGAACATTAGGTTATAAAATTCTCTCTGCTGGTTTTGTGTTTCGTTAAAAGCCGCAAGAATATCCTGATACAGGCTCTGATGGCTTGCCTCATTTAGGGCGACAGAATATGCATCTGTCATATATTTTTCTGTAGATAAAATATCATTTGTAAAATCCCGATCATTCATTTGCGGAGTTTTATTTACCTGTGTCTCGGGATTTTGAATCGTATTTGGATTCTGGTTCTGGTTCATTTTCAAGACTCCTTTCTATTGCATTCCCATAAAGTTCTGCTGATTTTGCTGGTTTAAATGAGCAAGCAGCTGTTCGTAGTGACGCTGATGCATTTGGCCGCATTGCTCGAAGTGTGTTTTTAGCTCCTGGTCCTGGCATTGCTGCGCGTAAAAATGCGCTTTTTTACAGGCGAGAAGGTTCCAGGTAAGCATATCTGTTAAGTAAAGAGCATCCTTAGTGGAAATAACCGCAGGAGGCTGCTGCATAATGCCCTGCTGGTTCTGCATATTCATATTTTGCTGTTGCATTAATTGTCCCTCCAATTCTTTTAGCCTATAATAGCTTCGATTCTTTTCGAGGATATCTTTCCTCTGAAAAACGTTTGCTATTCTGCAGAAGATGAATTACCTATATACATAATGGAAACTATAAAAGGCTGACGGCAGCCAGCCTTTAAACAGCGTGTTACCGCTTATATTGATTATTTTGGCTATTCCTTTTTTTAGGCCCTTGCCTTTCAACGGTAGGACCTGCATCTCCCTGGACACTTGCAGCGCTGACTCCTGCTTTGGAAGGATCTTTTTTCATTTTTCCCATTTCTTTCACCTCCGTAACGAACAAAAAATGTTTCCTTTTTAGAGTGTCCAAAACACCTATTTACATTTCGCATAAAATATATAAATTACTTTGAGCCATGAAAAATTTCAAAACATTTTTAAATTTCCGCTTAAAATCATTGCGTAAATTTTGCAAATATTTTATAGTTATAACTAACAGAACTCATTCAGAAGAGATGCATATTTTTTTTGAGAATAAAATGAATGAGTATTCATTCAAAAAAGTTAAAGGGGGAAATAAAGTTGATCCAACAAATAAAGAAGGCGGCAGTTTTAGGCTCAGGGGTCATGGGTTCAGGGATCGCAGCCCATCTGGCCAATATCGGGATCCCGACATTATTATTGGATATCGCGCCTCGCGAATTAACGGATGCTGAAAAGGCAAAGGGGCTTACTCTTGAAGATAAAGCAGTCCGCAATCGAATCAGTGAAGGAAACCGCCAAAAATTATTAAAACAAAAACCGGCTCCATTAACTTCCAAAAATAATATTGCGTTAGTTGAGGCAGGAAACTTTGAAGATGACATGGAGCGTCTAAAGGATGTCGATTGGATTATTGAAGTTGTTGTGGAGAACCTCGCCATTAAGAAGCAGGTTTTTGAAAAGGTGGACCAATCCCGCAAGCCAGGAAGCATCGTCAGCTCCAATACGTCTGGAATATCTGTAGAAGCAATGTCAGAAGGGCGCTCGGAAGATTTCCAAAAACACTTTCTTGGAACACATTTCTTTAATCCTCCTCGTTACTTAAAACTTCTCGAGGTCATACCTACTAAAAACACTTCTTCTGAAGTGCTGTCATTTATGAAGCAATTTGGAGAAGATGTACTGGGAAAAGGAGTAGTTGAAGCTAAAGATACACCAAACTTTATCGCCAACCGAATCGGCACTTATGGCCTGCTGGTTACAGTGCAGGAGATGCTAAAGGGCGGGTACAGTATCGGTGAAGTAGATTCCATAACTGGACCGCTGATTGGCCGCCCGAAAAGTGCTACATTCAGAACACTTGATGTAGTAGGGCTTGATACATTTATACACGTGGCAAACAATGTTTATGACCAGGTAGACGGGAAAGAAAAGGAAGTATTTGAAGTTCCGGGCTTTATGAAAGTTATGCAGGAAAAAGGCTGGCTTGGAAGCAAGTCAGGGCAAGGATTTTTCTTGAAAAAGGGCAAAGAGATTCTTGAACTGAATCCTGAATCTCTGGAATACGGTAAGCGCAAAAAGCTTAAGACAGCTTCGACGGAATTGAGCAAGCAGGAAAAAGGCACTCCTGGAAAATTGAAAGCGCTTGTATACTCAGATGACCGCGCAGGCCAATTATTGTGGAACATCCTGAGTCCGGCTCTTCTTTACTCGGCGCAATTACTCGGCGAAATAGCTGATGATGTAACAGCAATAGACAAAGCGATGAAATGGGGCTTTGGCTGGGAATTGGGGCCATTTGAAACCTGGGATGCCATTGGAGTAGGGAAATCTGTCCAGAAGATGGAAGATGCAGGTGAGGAAGTGCCGGCATGGGTAAAGGATATGCTGGAAAAAGGCTTTGATTCTTTCTATAAAGAAGAAGAAGGCAAGCAATATTTCTATCACAATGGCGAGTACAGATTAATCGAGGAAAACCCTAAAGCAATCAATTTGAAACAGATTAAAAAGCAAAAAGGTGTAATTAAAAAAAATACCGGTGCAAGCCTGATTGATTTAGGCGATGGTGTTGCATTGCTTGAATTCCATTCGCAAAGCAATGCCATTGGACTGGATATTATCCAAATGATCAATTTTGCAGTGGATGAAGTGGAGAAGAACTACAAAGGACTTGTTATCGGGAATCAGGGCAAGAATTTCTGTGTAGGCGCCAACCTCGGAATGATCCTCATGGAAGCGCAGGATGACAATATTTATGAATTGGATATGGTAGTCCGTCAGTTCCAGAATGCCATGATGAAAATTAAGTACAGTGCGAAACCGGTAGTTGCTGCTCCATTTGGCATGACACTTGGCGGCGGGGCTGAGGTTTGTCTGCCGGCAGCACATATTCAGGCATCAAGCGAAACATATATGGGACTTGTTGAAGTGGGGGTAGGCCTGATTCCAGGAGGAAGCGGTAACAAAGAGCTCTACATTAAGCATCTTAAAAACATGCCAAATGGTGTGGAATTTGACCTTCAAAAGGTTGCCAATAAAGTATTTGAATCGATTGCAATGGCAAAGGTTTCAACATCAGGCGAGGAAGCTAGGGATAATAACTTTCTGAACCTGGCAGATGGCATCAGTGTGAATGGGGACCATCTCCTTTATGATGCAAAGCAGGCAGTTCTTGCTCTGCACAAAAAAGGCTATAAGCCTCCTGTAAGGAAGAAGGTGCCGGTTGTCGGCGAAACAGGATATGCAACACTCCTGCTTGGAGCGCAGGCAATGCTCTACTCAGGGTATATCTCAGAGCATGATCTAAAAATCGCGAAGAAGCTTGCTTATGTAATCGCAGGCGGAAAAGTGCCATACGGTACAGAAGTGGATGAGCAATATTTGCTTGACTTGGAGAGAGAAGCATTCCTAAGCCTTGTAGCTGAACCGAAATCACAGCAGCGGATGCAGCACATGCTCTTAAAAGGGAAACCGTTGCGTAATTAAAGTAATAGTTTGAGACATTAAGAGAAAGAGAGGGAAAATAATGAGAGAAGCGGTAATAGTTGCAGGTGCCAGGACACCGGTCGGAAAAGCCAAAAAAGGTACGCTTGCAAACGTCAGGCCGGATGACTTAGGTGCACTTGTAGTAAAGGAAACCCTTAAGCGCGCAGGAAATTATGAAGGAAACATCGATGATTTAATTATCGGCTGTTCTATGCCTGAAGCCGAACAGGGGCTGAACATGGCAAGGAATATCGGAGCTCTTGCCGGACTTTCACATGAAGTGCCGGGAATAACAATTAATCGCTATTGTTCTTCAGGCCTGCAGGCAATTGCTTATGCAGCTGAAAAAATCATGATTGGCCATGCTGATACAATCATTGCAGGCGGAGCGGAATCTATGAGCCTTGTGCCGATGATGGGGCATGTAGTCCGCCCGAATGCCAAACTTGCCGAAACAGCCCCCCAATACTATATGGGTATGGGACATACAGCTGAAGAAGTTGCAAAGAAGTATGGCATTACACGAGAAGACCAGGATGCATTTGCGGTCAGAAGTCATCAGAGAGCTGCACAGGCAATCCAGGATGGCAAATTTGAAGAAGAAATTGTGCCAGTAGACGTAACGTTTAGATCCGTTGGAAAAGACAATAAGCTTAAAGAAAAAACAATCCAGTTCCGCCAGGATGAAGGCGTCCGTTCAGATTCCACAGTTGAAACACTCGGAAAACTGCGTCCGGCATTCTCGGTAACCGGCAGTGTCACAGCTGGGAATTCATCGCAGACAAGTGATGGAGCTGCAGCAGTAATGGTAATGGACAGGGAAAAGGCGGAGTCTTCTGGGTTGAAGCCAATGGCTAAATTCAGAAGCTTTGCAGTAGGCGGTGTTCCTCCTGAAATCATGGGTGTCGGTCCAGTTGTGGCCATTCCTAAAGCATTAAAGCTTGCAGGGCTGGAGCTTTCTGATATCGGTTTATTTGAATTGAATGAAGCTTTTGCGTCCCAATCCATTCAAATTATCCGTGAGCTGGACTTAGATGAAGAGAAAGTAAATGTAAATGGAGGGGCCATTGCACTTGGACACCCGCTGGGCTGTTCCGGTGCCAAGCTCACTCTATCTCTAATTCATGAAATGAAGCGCCGCAATCAGCAATTTGGAGTTGTAACAATGTGCATCGGTGGCGGAATGGGCGCAGCCGGAGTATTTGAACTTTTATAAATTGAGCCGGAATTTGGAGAGAAGCCAAAGGCTTCACCGCAAAACAGAATGGAGGAAATAAGAAAATGTCAAACCAAACTGAAAACCTTATCAAAGGCGGAAGCTTTTTAATCGAAGATGTTTCCTGTGACCGGGTTTTTACGCCTGAAGACTATACAGATGAGCAGGTTATGATTGCTAAGACGACTGAAGATTATGTTGTAAATGAAGTTGTTCCGCAAATTGAGCATCTGGAAAACCACGAATTTGACCGTTCGGTAAAGTTATTGAAGCAAGCTGGAGACCTCGGACTATTAGGCGCAGATGTTCCAGAGGAATACGGCGGACTTGCTTTAGATAAAGTTAGCTCTGCACTTATAGCCGAGAAAATGGCGCGTGCAGGCGGCTTTTCCATCTCGCATGGTGCACATGTTGGAATTGGTTCCCTTCCAATTGTTCTTTTCGGAAATGAAGAGCAAAAGCAAAAATACCTTCCTGCATTAGCTACTGGCGAAAAACTTGCTGCTTATGCATTGACGGAGCCAAGCTCAGGTTCTGATGCTCTTGGAGCAAAGACGACTGCCAAGCTGAATGCAGAAGGTACGCACTATGTATTAAACGGGGAAAAGCAATGGATAACGAATGCAGGCTTCGCAGATGTATTCGTAGTATACGCAAAAATTGACGGTGAACACTTCTCAGCATTTATCGTTGAAAGGGAGTTCCCGGGTGTTTCTGTAGGAGCAGAAGAAAAGAAAATGGGGATTAAGAGCTCTTCTACCCGTACGTTAATTCTTGAAGATGCCCAGGTGCCAAAGGAAAACCTTCTTGGTGAATTTGGCAAGGGACATGTGATTGCATTTAATATCTTAAATATTGGCCGCTATAAGTTAGGTGTTGGAGCAGTCGGCGGTGCGAAGCGGGCATTCGAACTTGCCGTTCAATATGCCAATCAGCGCCAGCAGTTTAAGACACCAATTTCTCAGTTTAATTTGACAAAAGAGAAACTGGGAACAATGGCTTCTAAGATATATGCCGCTGAGAGTGCAGTATACCGGACTGTAGGCTTATTTGAGGACCGTATGAGCAAGCTTTCGGACGAAGAAGTGAAAGATGGAAAAGAAGTGGCGAAGTCAATCGCTGAATATGCTATAGAGTGCTCCATGAATAAATTCTTTAACACGGAAGTCCTCGACTATGTAGTAGATGAAGGTGTTCAGATCCACGGAGGCTACGGTTTCATGGCTGAATATGAGATTGAAAGAGCTTACCGTGATTCACGTATTAACCGTATTTTTGAAGGAACAAATGAAATCAATCGTCTATTGGTGCCGGGCACGTACCTCCGCAAAGCATTAAAAGGAGAGCTTCCATTATTCCAGAAAGCCCAGGCACTGCAGGAAGAGCTTATGATGTTGATGCCTGAAGAGCCTGGTGACGAGCCGCTTGCACAGGAAAAATATCTGGTGAAAAATGCAAAGAAAATCGGCTTGCTTGCAGCTGGTTTAGCAGCACAGAAGTACGGAAAAGCTCTTGAAAAAGAACAGGAAGTGCTCGTAAACATTGCGGATATTATATCAAATGCTTATGCAATGGAGTCGGTTGTTCTCCGTACGGAAAAGGCTATTGAAAAGGCAGGGCTTGAAAAGAACAAGCAAAAACTTCTTTACACTCAAATCTTCTGCCAGGAAGCATTTAACAAAATCGAGCAGGATGCAAAAGAAACACTTGTGGCAGTAGAAAACGGCGATGCTCTGCGCATGATGATGTCAGCACTTCGCAAATTTACCCGCCACACCCCAATCAACGTCATTGCAAAGAAGCGTGAAGCATCAGAAAAACTGATCGACGCGGAACGTTTTACAGTTTAATTGATCTTAGGCTCTCTTCATCATGAAGGGAGCTTTATTTTTTGCCAAAAATAACCCTTCAAAAAATTTTTTTTGCCAGAAGGATAATATAGAAATTTGTCGAATATAAATTTGGAGACCAATGTTATGCTTTGTCATCCATTTATGTTACTATTCAATTAAAAGGCAGCAATTTTGGATAAGCCTGAATTTGCTAAAATGGGTGGTGAAAAAATGGCGTTGACTTTTTATTGGTATCCTAAATGCGGGACATGCCGAAAGGCCAAGAAATGGCTTGATGAACATAATCTGTCCTATGAAGAAATACATATAACAGACAATCCGCCTTCTCGAAGCGAACTTGAAACGCTTTATAAAAAGAGCGGTTTAGAACTGAAAAAGTTCTTTAATACGAGTGGTCAAAAATACCGGGAACTCGGACTGAAGGACAAGGTGAAGACCTCTATGGAAGAAGAACTGCTTGATATTTTGGCAACAGACGGCATGCTGATTAAGCGTCCGCTGCTGACAGATGGAGAAAAGGTAACAGTGGGCTTCAAAGAAGAGGAATATGAAAAGACATGGCTTTCCTAAGCGCTGGACTTTAGCCTTTTAAGCCATATTTAACCATGAGATCGATTTACTGATCATAAATTGAAATATTAATTTGGAGGGATACATAATGAGCACACCAAAAGAATTACGTTATTCAGAAGAGCATGAGTGGGTAAAAACAGAAGATGGGAAAGTACGTATCGGGATTACGCATTTCGCGCAATCAGAACTTGGTGACATCGTATTTGTTGAGCTTCCTGAAGTTGGCGATGAGCTAAGTGCAAACGAGCCATTCGGAAGCGTAGAATCTGTAAAAACAGTTTCTGAACTTTATGCGCCATTAAGCGGTAAAGTGGTTGAAGTAAATGAAGACCTTAACGACAACCCTGAATTCGTAAACGAATCCCCATATGAAAAAGCATGGATGGTTGTGGTGGAGCCTTCAGATTTAAGCGAAGTAGAGAGTTTGATGACTGCTGAGCAATATGAAGAAATGACAAACGAAGACTAATGTATGAAAGCCGGTTCTATAAGAACCGGCTTTCATGCTGTTTATGTAACTGAGGGGCTGATCAAGGGTTCTGCTATTAGAATTTGTATCTATGTACTTCGAGACCTGTCTAGCTCCAGCGCCTACCCCCTCGAGGTCACAAGCTTGTCTTGTTTCGGCTTCTAGGGACTCGAGACATAAGCCAATCCCTTCCAGAAGGAAAGAACACCTTCTTGCAGGGCTCGTCTTATGCTTGTCGTCCCTGAGCAGTCGCCTCCACATTTCGGTTTGTCTAGTTGCGGCTCCTAGGGACTCGGAAGCATAAGCCGATTCCTTTCAGAAGGAAAAACGCCTTCTTACAGGAACCGTCTTATGCCTGTCGTCCCTGGGCAGTCGCCTCCACATTTCAGGCAATCCTCCCCAAAAGGCAAAGGACGCCTTTCTGTGAGGCTCGTCTTGTGATTGTCGGGGTGGACAAGGCGCTTGCGCTTTTCTAACTGGCTTTAATTGCTATTTTTTCTTTTGCAGAGAAAGGGCAAACTATAGATACCCAAAAGCATGAAAGGATTGGTTACCCATGACATTGAATCAGCAGAAAATCGATATTACAGATCGGGTTGTCGGCAAGCTTAAAAGTAATGGGATTGATCTTTATCTTGAGAACGAAAAAATTGGCCAAATCAGCCTTCCTGAAGGCTCTTCCTTTAACCTGGCCCATCATTTTGAGACCGACCACCAAAAAATATATCAGAATGTCTCCGTTCCAGATAAAGCGCAAGAGCGCTACACAGACTGTGACGAAGGCGGCTGGTGCTGACTACTGTAAACAGCGGAATGGATTCCGCTGTTTATTTAATAGGATAAAGCAATATTACCGGGCATACAATGAAATAGGCTGTTTAAGAGTACTACAATGATTATTTTTCTTCAAAAATATTTCCTTTATCAAGCTGTAGAATAATATGTAAAATCAGCGCAGTCCTAACCTCCAATATGGGCAGGAGATTCACACCATAACCGAGAATATTGAATATATTAAGATAAGTACCAATGTAAGACTGGTTTTTTAAATTTGGCTGTTTTGTAAACTTTGCTTACGATAAACTAAGTTTGTCAACTGAGTTGATTGGGTCGGAGGGCACTTGATCCTCGAAAAAGCTTCCGCATTTTCTTTGTACGATGCTAATTCAGGAAGCTTATTCAATATCCTGCAGGAGGCTCTCATTTCTCCCAGCGGAAATCAACGGGATTCATTTACAATCTAAGATCAATCTCATGAGTAAACAGCTAACATTAAAGCAACAGTTTCAAAATAACTCCTTTCAGGTGATGACGATGAACGAGGGAATTCCGGAAAAAGTTATTATTGTCGAGGGAAAGTCAGATAAAACGAAGGTTAAAAACATAATAAGAGAACCTGTAGAGATTATCTGCACAAATGGAACAATAAGCATTACCAAGCTGGATGAATTAATTGACACACTGTTTGATAAGGATGTATATATATTGGTGGATGCCGATTCAGCCGGTGAAAAGCTGAGAAAACAGTTTAAAAGGGAATTTCCAGAGGCAGAGCATCTATACATCGATAGAATGTACAGAGAAGTAGCGACAGCACCGGAACAACATTTGGCTACAGTGCTGCTGGGAGCTAATATTGACGTTTATACACAATATTTAGACAGATAAAGTAAGGATGATAAAATGCAGGAATGGTCGCAGCTGGAGATTGAGGAAGCGGTTAACGGGCAAGAAACTGCCCTTATCTATTTGTACACGCCTATGTGCGGAACCTGTCAGATGGCAGGAAAGATGCTGACAGTTACAGAACAATTGCTGCCTGATCAAAAGATTGGGAAAGCGGACTTAAATTATATGCCGCAATTGGCTGAACAATGGGGAGTGGAAAGCGTACCTTGTCTTCTCATCTTTAAAGAAGGAAATTTACAGGGAAAATTATATGCATTCCGATCAGTTCCCTATTTGTTGGATAGAATCAGAAGCATCTATTGAGAAAGCCAGGAGCAAAGCTTCCTGGTTTTTTGCATTTTAAAAAAATATAGAAATTCGCCTTTTCAATATTCTAAATATATTTACAAAATCCTTTTGAAAGAGTATGATACTTAGGGAATCGAAATAAACATACAGTGCAGGAAGGGATCCGGATGGCATTTTACAAGGAGTGGGCAGGCCAATTTAAAGGCTATAACCGCAATATAAAATTGGCTTTTATGGCGAATACCCTTACACAAATAGGCTTTGGGATATTCATGGTAATCTATAATTTTTACATAAGGGAGCTTGGCTACTCCGAAAGTGTGAATGGGCAAATCATATCTATGACTGCACTCGCCACAGCACTGATTCTTGTGCCGGCAGGAATCGCAAGCGACCGAATTGGAAGAAAAAGAGCGATGCTGTTCGGGGCTGTTGCAACGGGTGTCGCTATGCTTTTCAGAAGTATGGTTGAAATGCAGGAACTCCTGATTTTATTTGCCTTTTTTACAGGGCTGACTACAGCATTTCTGCAAGTATCCGGCATACCATGGCTGGCTGAGAATTCTAAGGCTGACCAACGGGTTCATTTATTCAGCATCCATTTTGCCATTATGACGGGTGCAAATGTAATCGGAAACTTAAGCGGAGGCATCTTTACGGATGTATTTTCTTTATTTGTGGACCAGCTCACCAGCATCCGGATTACACTTCTGATTGCAAGTGTTTTCTTCATAGCAGGCCTTGTTCCCATACTTCGTTTCGCAGAAGCTCCGAAAGATAAAAACGATGTAAGAGGCATAAAAGGTTTTTCGTTCAAAAACCTATCCGCTAATAATGAAGGCGTCAAAATTATCGCCATGTTTGCTTTTGCGCAGCTGCTGATAGGAATTGGAGCAGGACTGGTTATCCCTTATCTAAATCTATACTTCGCAGACCGTTTTGAAGCTTCCAATTCAGCCATTGGCATTATTATTTCATTAGGGCAGGCTGCCACAGCTTTTGCTATGATTATCGGCCCTGTTGTGGTAAGGAAGGTGGGAGAAGTCAGAGCAGTTGTAATCCTGCAGCTCATGTCACTTCCTTTTCTGCTTTTAACTGCTTATACAGAGAATCTTTGGCTGGCTGCCATCGGCTTTTTGTTCCGGCAGGCATTAATGAATGCTGGAAACCCAATACAAATGTCGCTGATGATGTCTAGGGTAAATGATTCGATGAAAGGGCTGGCAAACTCCGTTAATCAGATGGTTTTCAATCTGGGCTGGGCTGTAATGGGGCCTATTTCAACAGGAATTGTCATGAGATATGGAGATTATTGGGGATATGCACTCGTATTCTCCATTACAGCTTCTTTATATTTGATTGGCTCTCTCTATTTTTTCTTTGTTTTCAAAAACTATAAAAAGACAAAAACTGCATCACCTTCCGTAAAAACAGTATAATCTGACATATTTCTCGGGAAATGAAAGACAATGCCTAATAAACAGGTATTGTCTTTCTGGTTCTTCCAGAATTAATAAATTTGAAATGCGAGAACTGTCTGGCTCCAGCGATCTTCTGATTTTGTCGAAAGAAAATTAAAGGATTGAAGCCATTTATTACTGAATATTAAAGATGATAAACCCATTAAAAGAGGTGAGGCTGTGAAGGATTTACCTGATGTATTTATCCGGGAATTAAAGTCTAAAGGTCATCTTGGATACTTTTTAAGAAAATCAAATTTCTCTTTGCTTATTAAGGCGGGAAATATAAGCATTCCTCTGGAAATTATGAATGGGGAAATCCGGAAGGCCAGTCACACCAGTCATTTTGATGTGGAGGTCTCGGGCTCTGAAGAATCTGTGCTGTCACTGATTTCAGGCGAGTTAAAGTTAAGGGATGCTATTTTCCAAAATAAAATAAAGATGGAAACCACCTTCAGAAAAAAATTGCTCCTCGAATCCTTTTTCTGTTTAGGGAAAATTTCATATCACAATACTTGACCATTTTTTAAATAGTATGATAATATCGTTTTAATATCAATTAACTGAATATTCTTATCAAGAGAGGCGGAGGGACTGGCCCAGCGAAGCCCGGCAACCGGTAAAGTACACGGTGCTAAATCCAGCAGAGCGGGATGCTCTGGAAGATAAGAAGAGACGATACAGCCCTCTTCTTATGAAGAGGGTTTTTTCATAATATCAGACTTTTTTCTTTGAAATTTGATAACTGTCTAGCTCCAGGCACCTTGCATTTTTCTTAGTTCTTCGATAAGAAATACTAAAATTTTTATAGAGGAGAGAAAGCAATGACTGATAAACAAAAAAATTACCGTTTTGAAACAATTGGAGTGCATGGGGGACTGAAGCCAGACCCTGTAACTGGCGCAAGGGCGGTACCGATTTACCAGAACAATGCTTACCAGTTCAAGAATACAGATCACGCTGCAAATCTCTTTGCTCTTAAAGAGCCAGGATATATTTATAGCAGGATACATAATCCGACTGTAAGTGTATTTGAGGAAAGAGTGGCCTTGCTTGAAGGAGGAGTTGGTGCCCTGGCTCTTGCAAGCGGACAATCTGCCATTACGCTTGCCATTTTAAACATAGCTGAAGCAGGGGATGAAATTATTGCTGCGTCCAATTTATATGGCGGTACTTATAATTTGTTTGCAGTCACACTTCCCAAGTATGGAATTAAAGTGAAACTGGTTGATCCAAAAGAGCCGGAAAATTTCCGTAACGCGATTACAGATAAAACAAAGGCCATCTTTGCCGAAACGATAGGGAACCCAAGCTTAAAAATCCTGGATATTGAAAAGGTAGCAGCAATTGCACACGAGAATGGTGTGCCGCTGATTGTCGATAACACTTTTGCTACACCTTATCTATGCAGGCCGATCGAACATGGGGCTGACATTGTTATACACTCTGCGACTAAATGGCTGCTCGGCAATGGAACAACAATGGGAGGAATTATTGTAGACGGAGGAAAATTTGACTGGAATTCCCATAAGTTCCCGGGCTTTACAGAGCCAGATCCCAGCTACCATGATATTGTCTATAGCGAAGCAATTGGCGAGGCGGCTTATATTATCAAAGCACGCGTACAGCTTTTAAGAGACTTAGGGCCTGCTATGAGTGCGCAAAGTGCATTTCAATTCACATTGGGGCTTGAAACTTTGCATGTACGGATGAAAGAGCATGTTGCCAACACGAAAAAAGTAGTGGAGTATCTAGAGGCGCATCCAGCTGTTAATTGGGTCCTGTATCCTGGAAATGAAAGCCATCCGGATAAAAAATTGGCGGATAAATACATGCCGAAAGGAGCAGGAGCTGTGGCTGTGTTTGGAATTGCTGGCGGAAGAGAAGCAGGTGCCAAGCTAATAAACAGCCTGAAGCTTTGGGCACATGTGGCAAATGTCGGGGATGCAAAGAGCCTGATTATCCACCCTGCAAGTACAACTCACCAGCAGCTTGATGAAGAAGGTTTAAAAGCTGCGGGAGTGCCGGAGGATCTAATTCGAATTTCTATCGGAATCGAGAATGCGGAAGATTTGATTGAAGATCTGGAACAGGCGATCGAAGCAGCTGCAGGCATTACATCACTTTCTGCAAAAGCATAAAGGAAAATTTACCATTCATTTTTTTCCGAAAGTTTAAAATTTCTTCGTTGACACCTTTTTGATGGCTATGATACGATAGCAAACGTAATTAATAAACTGCTTAATTTATTAAAATATTAATTGAATATAAATCGTTACGCTCTTATCAAGAGAGGTGGAGGGAAGTGCCCTATGAAGCCCGGCAACCGTCAATTATTTGAAATGGTGCCAATTCACTCA
The DNA here is from genome assembly GCF_000294775.2 of Cytobacillus oceanisediminis 2691. Taxonomy (GTDB): domain Bacteria; phylum Bacillota; class Bacilli; order Bacillales; family Cytobacillaceae; genus Cytobacillus; species Cytobacillus pseudoceanisediminis. Next base: position 4,763,225 of record NZ_CP015506.1, on the reverse strand, counting down.
AAGCATAGCTTTGACAGATGAGAGAAAGGACTTAATTTTTAATGCCTTTCTGCTCATGTGCAGAAAGGCATTTTTGCTTTTAGCGCATGAAAGCCTATAAGGAGTAAAAAATAGGGGAATATAAGCAGTCTAATAATTATAATCTGTATCTTTCGATTAAAGAGGTGACAATTCACGTTGATTTCTATAAAAGATGTACAGAAGATTTTCTCTTCAAAAAAAGGCCAGGTAAAAGCTGTTGACAATGTAAACCTGGAAGTAAAGGAAGGAGAAATCTTCGGAGTTATCGGATATAGCGGTGCAGGTAAAAGTACCTTGATCCGCATGCTGAATGGGCTGGAGCTTCCTACCCATGGCAGTGTGACAGTTGCAGGAAATGAGGTTTCAAAGATAAAGGGAAGCAAGCTAAGAAAAGCGCGTCAGGAAATAAGCATGATCTTCCAGCATTTCAACCTATTATGGTCGAGAACGGTAAGAGAGAATATCGCTTTTCCGCTTGAAATTGCTGGTGTTTCCCGGCAGGAAAGGCTGAAAAGGGTAGACGAGCTCATTAAACTCGTTGGCCTCGAAGGAAGAGAAGATGCCTATCCTTCCCAGCTCAGCGGCGGTCAAAAACAAAGGGTTGGAATTGCTAGAGCCCTTGCCAACAATCCAAAAGTACTGCTTTGTGATGAGGCGACATCTGCACTTGATCCGCAGACTACAGATTCCATTTTGGAGCTGCTTGTTGACATCAATGAGCGTCTGGGCTTAACGATTGTCCTAATTACTCATGAAATGCACGTTATCCGTAAAATCTGCCATCGGGTTGCAGTCATGGAAGGCGGCCGAATTGTTGAAATCGGGCCTGTATTGGATGTATTTAGGAATCCCAAAGCTGTGATTACAAAGCGGTTTGTACAGCAGGTGACAGAGCCTGAAGAAACTAAGGAAACGATTGATCATCTGGTCGATTTGTATCCAAAAGGAAAAGTAGTGCAATTAGGGTTTGTCGGCGAATCAGCTGAACAGCCGTTGATTACAAACCTGATCCGTAATTTCCAGGTAACCGTAAATATCCTTCAAGGAAAGATTTCCCAGACACAGAATGGTTCTTACGGTACTTTATTCATCCATGTTGATGGAGAAGCAGAGGAAGTTGCAAAAGCCATTGAATTTATTCATTCTCAGCAGGTTGGCGTGGAGGTGATTTCCAATGCTTAACGAATGGTTTCCAAATGTGAAATGGGATTCCATGTGGGAAGCTACAATGGAAACCCTATATATGACAGCTATTTCTGTTCTCGCAACTTTTATTTTAGGTGCAATTCTGGGATTGCTGCTCTTCCTGACTTCCAAGGGTAACATCTGGGAAAACGCGGCAATTAATAAAGTTATTTCTGCTTTCGTCAATATATTCCGCTCAATTCCGTTTATTATTCTGATCGTGTTATTGATTCCATTTACCAAGTTTCTTCTAGGAACAATGATCGGGGAAGATGCAGCACTGCCTGCATTAATTATTGGTGCCGCCCCTTTTTATGCCCGTATGGTGGAAATAGGCTTGAGGGAAATAGATAAAGGTGTAATTGAAGCGGCCAAGTCTATGGGGGCAAAAACAAGCACGATTATCTGGAAGGTTCTGCTTCCGGAATCAATGCCCGCCCTTGTTTCAGGAATTACCGTTACAGCCATCGCGCTTGTTGGCTACACGGCCATGGCCGGTGTCATCGGTGCTGGCGGACTTGGAAACCTTGCTTACCTGGAAGGATTCCAGAGGAGCCGCAGTGATGTGACGCTTATGGCGACTGTCATTATTCTAATCATCGTATTTATCATCCAGTTTATTGGAGATATCATAACAACTAAATTAGACAAACGTTAAGGAGAGATTCATATGAAAAAATGGTTATCACTTGCTCTTGCACTTGCAGTAGCACTTGTTCTTGCAGCTTGCGGAACGTCAGAAGAAGACGGCAATGCCGGTGAAGGCGGAGAAAGTAAAGAAAGCACTAAAATTACAGTAGGGGCTTCCAACGTCCCACACGCTGAAATCCTTGAAGAGGCAAAGCCATTACTTGAAGAAAAAGGCTTTGAACTTGATGTTGTACCATTCCAGGATTATGTATTGCCAAACCAGGCTCTTGAGTCTAAGGAGCTGGATGCAAACTATTTCCAGCACATTCCTTACCTTGAGTCACAGAAAGCTGAACATGGATATGATTTTACAAATGCAGGCGGAATTCATATCGAGCCAATCGGAGTATATTCTCAAAAATATAAGAGCCTTGACGAACTTCCTGAGGGTGCATCAATCATCATGAGCAACTCAGTAGCAGACCATGGCCGTATACTTTCCATGCTTGAAGCAGAGGGACTTATTACTTTAAATGAAGATGTAGAAAAAACCGAAGCAACTCTGGAAGATATTAAAGACAATCCTAAAAAGTTAAAGTTTGATACTGAATATGAAGCTTCACTTCTTCCTCAAATCTACAATAATGAAGAAGGGGATGCAGTCCTGATCAACTCCAATTATGCAATTGATGCCGGATTGAATCCTCTTAAGGATTCAATTGCAATTGAAGACAAAGATTCCCCATACGTAAATGTAATTGCTGTCCGCTCAGGCGATGAAGAAAAAGAAGGAATTAAAGCTCTTGTAGAAGTGCTTCGTTCTAAAGAAATTCAGGATTTCATTCTTGAAAAATATGAAGGTGCCGTTGTACCGGTATCTGAGTAAGAGTTAAAAAAGCAGGCGTCTATGCGCCTGTTTTTTTTATAGTATAGGTATAATTTTTGAACGTCGATAAAGGTCCAGTTCTAGCGCCTGCCTCCTCGAAGGTCGGGAGTGGGCAGGGCGCTTCCGCTTTAATTGCCATATCTCAGGCCCGCTTCCCGTATAGATTGAATAGTAATCAAACATACTAACCTTGAAACTATTTCGAAATGGAGTGGAGCCGAATGGAACATTATCATGAACCTTCAAACTCGATAGAAGCAGCCCTTCATGACTATAAAGTTGGATTGGGTGTTTTCACTGAAAAAATGCCTGATTTAGCACAGCATTATAATGCTTTTACAGAAGCCTGTTTTAAGGAAGGGGTTTTATCCCAAAAGGAGAAGCAGCTGATTGCCCTTGGAATCAGCTTATATTCTCAGGATGAATATTGCATTATTTATCATACGAAAGGATGCATCGATCAAGGTGCGTCAGAAGAAGAAATTCTAGAGGCAGTAGGAGTTACTGCAGCTTTTGGCGGCGGTGCCGCAATGAGCCAGGCGGTTACGCTTGTCCAGGAGGCTACGACAGAATTAAATCAGCAAAATCATTAATAAGCAGCTCCTGCTCAATAGCAGGAGTTTTATTTTTTTTATGATAATTTCAGAAAATTATTGAAACAACCATTAATCCAGAGGATATGGCCAGTATTTTAAGAATGCGCATTATGAAAGCGCCTCATGGGTTCTCGTTCCTTATTTTGCTAAAAAAATCAGGTTTTTTCCGCTTTGTGCGGGGTATATGGTGAGTGTTAAGATTTTAGATGTAAAACTAAATGCGAAAGCATAAAAACCGAAAGGATTGATTCATTATCAGTCAGTTACAGCTGAACTACACGAGTGAAATGGAAAAAGCTATGCAAGCTGCCCATGGAGTTGGATATGAAGTGTACAGCCGGAAACATGATATTCGAATGGAAGTTGAAAAAAAACGCGAAGAAGATTATCTTCAAAGCCAGCGCTTAGTTGCAGATCTTGAAAGAAAAATTCATTCCTAGGTTAATGGTATATATAATAATGAAGAAAATAGAAACCAGTGCCAATTATGCACTGGTTTTCTTTTTTGCAATACATGAAATTACAGTCCCGGGAAAAAATAGATAGGACATGCCAGGTTCCCGGTTATTTTCACTTTGATGCCATTAAGTTAATATGATAAAATCTATATTTACAGGCTTTCTAAACATTTTTGTTTGAAAAGTTTGTTAATGGTCTTAAAGAGTTGCTATGACATTTGATTTGTTATAAGATTGTAATGAGAATAAAATGAGAATAGAGATTTGCGGCTGCAGGCCGATTTACAAATCTTCTTTTATTGACGGAGGTATATATTATGGCAGGATCAGTACTTACAATTAAAGACCTTCATGTTGCTATTGAGGGAAAAGAAATATTAAAAGGTGTAAACCTTGAAATCAAAGGCGGAGAAATTCACGCCATTATGGGGCCGAACGGTACAGGTAAATCAACTCTATCTTCTGCAATCATGGGCCATCCTAAATATGAAGTTACACAGGGAAGCATCACATTAGATGGTGAAGATGTTCTTGAAATGGAAGTTGACGAACGCGCACGAGCGGGCCTATTTCTTGCAATGCAATATCCAAGTGAAATCAGCGGTGTAACAAATGCCGATTTTTTACGTTCTGCAATTAACAGCCGCCTTGAGGAAGGCAATGAAATTTCTCTTATGAAATTCATCCGCAAAATGGACAGCAAGATGGAATTTCTTGAAATGGATCTTGATATGGCTCAGCGTTATTTAAATGAAGGCTTCTCAGGCGGTGAAAAGAAGCGCAATGAAATTCTTCAATTAATGATGATTGAGCCTAAAATTGCGATCCTTGACGAAATTGATTCCGGTTTGGATATCGATGCATTGAAGGTTGTTTCTAAAGGAATCAATGAAATGCGCGGCGAAGAGTTTGGCTGCTTAATCATCACACACTACCAGCGCCTTCTAAACTACATCACTCCTGACCATGTTCACGTGATGATGCAGGGACGCGTTGTAAAATCTGGCGGTCCAGAGCTTGCACAGCGCTTAGAAGCTGAAGGGTATGACTGGATTAAAAAAGAACTGGGCATTGAAGACGAAACAGTTGGGCAAGAAGCGTAAGCGTTAGGGGGATCACTATGACAACGGAAATAAAATTACCATTTGATAAGGAATATGTTAGTTCCTTTTCAAAAGATATGGGCGAGCCGGCATGGCTGACAGAACTCCGTCTAAATGCGCTTGCAAACGCGGAAAACCTGCCAATGCCAAAGCCTGATAAAACCAAGATAGATAAATGGAACTTTACACAGTTTGAAAAGCACATCGTTGGAAGCGAAGATTTTTCTTCATTAAACGACCTTCCTGAGGATGTCAGAAATCTGATTGACACTGAAGCCGGCGATCAGAACCTATACATTCAGCGTAATAATAGACCAACCTATTTGGCTGTTTCTAAAGAGTTGCAGGAAAAAGGTGTTATTTTCACAGATATCTTTACGGCGGCAAGAGAACATGGCGACCTGCTTCAGAAGTATTTTATGAAGGACGGCGTCAAAACGGATGAACACCGTTTAACTGCATTGCACGCGGCACTTTTTAACGGCGGAGCGTTCTTATATATTCCGAAAAACGTGGAAGTTTCGGCGCCTATTCAGGCTGTATATATTCATGATGATAAAGAAGCGAACCTTTTCAACCACGTATTGGTTGCAGCTGATGATAACAGCTCTGTGACGTATGTAGAAAACTATGTTTCTACAGTTGAGGAAGCAAGCGGCATATTCAATATAGTTACAGAAGTAATTGCCAATGCAAATGCAAGAGTTCAGTATGGTGCTGTTGACACACTTGCTAAAGGAACAACAGCTTATGTGAACCGCCGTGGTGTTGCAGGACGTGATGCCCGCATTGAATGGGCTCTTGGCCTCATGAATGATGGCAATACAGTATCTGAAAACACAACCAATCTTATTGGAGACGGGTCTTTCGGAGACACAAAAACAGTTGTTGTAGGTCGCGGGGAACAGACTCAAAACTTTACAACGAAGGTTGTTCATTTCGGAAAGAATTCTGAAGGATACATCTTAAAGCATGGTGTTATGAAAGACTCTGCATCATCCATCTTTAATGGAATCGGCAAAATTGAGCATGGAGCTTCTAAGTCAAATGCTGAGCAGGAATCACGCGTACTGATGCTAAGCGAAAAAGCGCGCGGCGATGCAAACCCTATCCTATTAATTGATGAAGATGATGTAACAGCAGGACACGCCGCTTCAGTTGGCCGTGTGGATCCATTGCAGCTTTACTATCTAATGAGCCGCGGTATCTCGCAAAAAGAGGCAGAGCGTCTTGTTATTCACGGCTTTTTAGCGCCAGTTGTGAATGCTCTTCCTATCGAAGGGGTTAAAAAGCAGCTGACAGCCGTTATTGAAAGGAAAGTAAAATAATGAATGCCCGTGAGATTCGGCAAATGTTTCCCATTCTGGACCAGGAAGTCAATGGAAAGCCTCTTGTTTATTTAGACAGTTCCGCTACTTCCCAAAAACCTGTTCCGGTGATTGAAGCGCTTGACAAATACTACCGGGAATACAACTCGAATGTTCATAGAGGAGTCCATACCCTGGGTACTAGAGCAACTGATGGCTATGAAGGCGCCCGGGAAAAGGTGCGTAAATTCATTAACGCTAAATCGACTGAGGAAGTTATTTTTACAAGAGGAACAACAACTGCACTCAATACTGTAGCAGCAAGCTATGGGCGTGACAACCTGAACGAAGGCGATGAGATTGTTATCTCTTATATGGAGCATCACAGCAATATCATTCCCTGGCAGCAGGTAGCAAAACAAACGGGTGCCACCTTAAAATACCTTCCTCTTCAGGAAGATGGAACAATATCTCTTGATGATGTTAGGGAAACTGTGACAAGCAATACGAAAATTGTGTCTATCATGCAAGTATCGAATGTACTTGGTGTGATAAATCCAATCAAGGATATTGCGAAAATTGCCCATGAAAATGGAGCAATCATGGTTGTAGATGGTGCACAAAGTGCTCCACATTTGAAAGTTGATGTTCAGGACCTGGATTGTGATTTCCTTGCTTTTTCCGGCCATAAGATGTGCGGCCCTACAGGCATTGGTGTTCTGTATGGAAAGAAAAAGCATCTTGAAAAAATGGAGCCGATTGAGTTTGGCGGTGAAATGATTGACTTTGTAGGCCTTTATGAATCAACTTGGAAGGAGCTTCCCTGGAAATTCGAAGGCGGTACGCCAATTATTGCAGGTGCGATTGGATTAGGAGCAGCCATTGATTTCCTGGAGCAGATCGGCCTGAATGAAATTGAAGCCTATGAGCATAAACTGGCTGCATATGCCTTGGAAAAAATGTCTGCTATAGACGGAATGACCATATATGGTCCAAAAGAAGCGTCAAAGCGCGCCGGAGTAATTACTTTTAATATAAATGATGTCCATCCTCATGATGTGGCTACTGTATTGGATGCAGAAGGAATTGCAGTCCGGGCCGGCCACCATTGTGCACAGCCGCTGATGAAGTGGCTCAAGGTGTCGGCAACTGCACGTGCAAGCTTCTATCTGTACAATACGGAAGAAGATATTGATAAGCTTGTTTCAGGGCTTGTCAAAACAAAGGAGTATTTCAGCGATGTCTTCTAAAAATTTAGATACCCTTTACCGCCAGGTTATAATGGATCATTATAAAAACCCTCGTAATAAAGGGGTACTTGAAGATGACAGCCTGACGATCAATATGAATAACCCTACTTGCGGAGACCGGATTCAATTGACGCTGAAGCTTGAAGATGGCAAAGTGGCAGATGCGAAGTTTGAAGGCGAAGGATGTTCCATTTCCATGTCCTCGGCTTCCATGATGACTCAAGCCATCAAGGGCAAAAATATTGAAGAAGCATTAAAGCTTTCCAAAGTTTTCTCAGACATGATGCTGGGAAAAGAATATGATGAAGACGATCTGGATCTTGGCGATATCGAAGCTCTCCAGGGAGTTTCCCAATTCCCTGCCAGAATCAAATGCGCTACATTGGCATGGAAAGCAATGGAAAAAGGCGTTAGCACGGAGAAAGAAGAACAGGAATAAATCAATCAAACGTTTGATTAAAAATTTTTTCATCTGCCTTGTGTGCTAAAATATAATGAAATGATGGGGTGTGAAGACCCTTTCTCATACGAATGGAGGAATACGACGATGGCAAAAAAAATGCCTGAGATCGGCGATTATAAGTATGGTTTTGCCGATAAAGACGTTTCCATTTTCCGATCAAAACGCGGTTTGACAAAAGAAATTGTTGAAGAGATTTCAAAATTGAAGGAAGAGCCACAATGGATGCTTGACTTCCGTTTAAAATCATTGGAGCATTTCTATAACATGCCTATGCCGCAATGGGGCGGAGATTTAGCGTCATTAAACTTTGATGAAATTACGTATTATGTAAAGCCTTCTGAAAAAACTGAACGCTCTTGGGATGAGGTTCCAGACGAAATTAAACAGACATTTGATAAATTGGGTATTCCTGAAGCAGAGCAGAAGTATCTTGCAGGTGTTTCTGCCCAGTATGAATCAGAGGTTGTTTACCATAACATGCAGGAAGACCTTGAAGCGAAAGGAATTGTGTTCAAAGATACCGATTCCGCTCTTCGCGAAAATGAAGATATTTTCCGTGAGCATTGGGCAAAGGTTATCCCTCCAACAGATAACAAATTCGCTGCATTAAACTCAGCGGTTTGGTCTGGCGGATCGTTCATTTATGTTCCTAAAGGGATTAAGGTTGATACGCCGCTGCAGGCATATTTCCGCATTAACTCTGAGAACATGGGGCAGTTTGAGCGTACATTAATCATTGTTGATGAAGGCGCACATGTACACTATGTAGAGGGCTGTACAGCACCTGTTTACACAACAAACTCACTTCACAGTGCGGTTGTTGAAATCATCATTAAAAAAGACGCATATTGCCGTTATACAACCATCCAGAACTGGGCGAACAACGTGTTTAACCTGGTTACGAAGCGTGCTGTTTGTGAATCAAACGCAACAATGGAATGGATTGACGGAAACATCGGTTCAAAACTGACAATGAAATATCCGGCAGTTATTCTTAAAGGAGAAGGTGCACGCGGCATGACCCTTTCCATTGCATTAGCAGGTAAGGGACAGCACCAGGATGCAGGTGCGAAAATGATCCACCTTGCACCAAACACTTCTTCGACGATTGTATCGAAATCGATTTCCAAGCAGGGCGGTAAAGTAACTTACCGCGGAATCGTTCACTTCGGCCGCAAAGCGGAAGGTGCACGTGCCAACATCGAGTGTGATACATTAATCATGGATAACCAGTCAACTTCAGATACGATTCCTTACAATGAAATCCTGAACGACAACATCTCTCTTGAGCATGAAGCGAAGGTTTCAAAAGTATCAGAAGAACAGTTATTCTATCTAATGAGCCGTGGAATTTCAGAGGAAGAAGCAACAGAAATGATCGTAATGGGCTTCATCGAGCCATTTACGAAAGAACTTCCAATGGAATACGCAGTAGAGATGAACCGCCTGATCAAATTCGAAATGGAAGGTTCTATCGGTTAATAGATATTTTATGAAAACCCGTTTACCGGCCATGGTAAGCGGGTTTTTTAATGGTAAGAGGCTGAGATGGGGAGAAACTGTTTAAATTTTGGAAAATTAATGATTTAATTGCTAAAGTGAAGATATAACCCTTTGTGAAAAACGGTTTTAAATTATTATTCTTAAAATATTTATGGCAAAAAAACGGAGGTGTTTTAATGATTATTATAGGCGTAACAGGCTGGGGCGACCATGATAGCCTTTATACAGGCAATATATCGCCGAGAGATAAATTAAAGGAGTACGCCGGCCATTTTCCAACTGTCGAGGTGGACTCTGCTTTTTATGCGGTGCAGCCAAAGCGCAACTCTTCCAAATGGGTAAAAGACACACCTGAATCTTTTCAATTCATAGTAAAAACGTACCAGGGCATGACCGGCCATCAGAGAGGCGAAATCCCCTTTGAAAGCAAAGAAGAAATGTTTGCAGCTTTCAAGGACTCATTGGAGCCTTATATCCAATCCGGCAAGCTGGCTATGGTGCTGTTTCAATTTCCGCCATGGTTTGACTGCAAAAAAGCCAATGTCGACTATCTTCGCTGGTGCAAAGAGCAGATGGGGGATATCCCATGTGCCCTGGAATTCAGGCATCAATCATGGTTTCGACCGGAGTTTAAGGAAAGCACATTAAGATTTATGAGAGAAGAAGGCTGGATTCACAGCATCTGTGACGAGCCGCAAGCCGGTGAGGGTTCTGTTCCAACTGTCCTGGAATCAACCAGTCCTGATAAGGTGCTTGTTCGGTTTCATGGCCGGAATTTTCATGGCTGGCAGAAAAAGAATGGAGACAACTGGCGAGAGGTCCGCTATCTTTACCGCTATAACGAAAAAGAACTGGCTGAATGGGCAGAACATCTAAAACAGCTTGAGAAAAGTTGTAAAAATGTATTCGTCGTCTTCAATAACAACTCTGGCGGTGACGCTGCAGACAATGCTAAACAAATGATCGGGCTTCTTGATATCGAATACCAGCAGCTCGCTCCCAGACAGCTTGATTTATTTTAAGCGATGCCAGGCACTTTCACCCTTTTCCTTGTCCTCACATATTGTGTTAATGGAAAAGGAAAGGAGTGGCGGCAAGTATGATTGATTTAAAACCGATTGATATAGATGGCCATACTTTTTTGAGTGTATCGGTGCAATTGCCGAAGACCAATCTGCTGGTGGTAACGAATGATAAAGGGTATATCATGTGCGGCGCCCTTGATGTAGCTTTGCTGAATGAGAAGCTTAAGGACCGCAAAGTAATTGCCGGCAGGGCGGTCGGCGTAAAAACCATAGAGCAGCTGTTAAATGCCCCCCTTGAATCTGTCACATTTGAGGCAGAGGAATTGGGCATTGTTAAAGGGACGATAGGAAAAGAAGCACTTCTTAAAATGATCTAAAGGCATGCCTTGACAGGGCTGTCTTTTTTATTGGATCTATATTAAGAACTTACTTCGGACATAAATTTTTTTTATACGGGTTATCCGCACATAAATTTTTCTATCCGCATATAAAAAACGGCTATCCGCACACAAAAAACATAATTGAGGAAAAATTCTCCTTAAAAATCAATTTTCATAAAAAATTAGAGAGCATCGGCCAATGCCGGAATTTTGTCGTATAATGTAAATAAAACCAAATTATACCCGAAATATAAAGTAGCACTGAAAAAAGGATATGGGAGATACATATGAGATTAGCAGCAACCAATACAATTGAGACTGGCAGCGTTTTGGCCAAGGCAATATATAATGACAAGGGTCAGGTCCTCTTGCATGAAGGTGTGGAGCTGGCTGATAAATTGATACATAAATTGCAGGAAATGGGTATTACGTATGTGTATATCAGGGATTGGCGCACTGAAGATATCCAATATAAGGACCCTCTGTCTGCCAAAATGCGAACGAAGGCTATCCAAACCATAGAATCGGTTCTGAAGGAAGTAGGAGCAAATAAAGATTTATCAGGCTCTTTAGTGATTGAGAAAGCCTCTAAACGGCTATCAGGGCTAATTCGTCAGCTAATCGATGAAATAAGGGGAAATAGAGAGCTGCTTACGATCTTATCAGATGTTTATACATATGACCACTATATTTTCACACACTCCCTGAATGTAACCCTTTATTCTCTGGCAATCGGGATGAAGCTTCAGCTCCTGCCAAAGGAACTTGAAATCCTGGGGCTAGGTGCTATTCTCCATGATGTAGGAAAAATGAAGGTGCCGGCAGATATTCTTTTGAAACCGGGTAAATTGACAGTGAAAGAATTTGAATCAATAAAGAAGCACCCTGAAGATGGATTTAATATATTAAGAAAAGTAGAGACGATTCCGCTCCTTGTTGCACATTGTGCTTTTCAGCATCATGAGCGTTTGAATGGTACCGGCTACCCGCGCGGCCTTGAGGGAGACGAGATACATGATTTCGGCAAGATTATTGCGATTGCCGATGTGTTTGATGCAGTAACATCTAATCGCATTTACAGACAGGCTATGCTTCCGCATGAAGGTCTGGAGATTTTGTATGCAGGGGCAGAAAAGTTATTTGATAAGAGGATAATCGAAGTTTTTCGTCAAGCGGTCGCTGTATATCCTGTGGGTGTTACAGTCGAGCTGAATGATGGCAGGAAAGGCGTTGTCTGCCGGCAGAACGCGGGTCTGAGTGATAGGCCTGTCATCCGCATACTTGAAGAAAAGGGCAGGAATGTCGAGCCATATGAAGCAGATTTGAGGATTGAATTGAATTCTGTCATTATAGGATGCGATACGACTTTTGTACAACAATAAACTATTTTGGATTTTTGAGCCTAGTTCCCTCCTTTACAGCATACATATAGCTTGTAAAGGGGGGATTTGTTTTGGCAAAATTTCGCGGCCGGCTGCCCCGGAAAGGTCCTCTGCCATTTCGCTATGTATTTCTATTGACCTTTATATTTTTCGTCATCTCAACTGCTGCCGGCCTATGGATTATCAACGAAGGGCTTAAGCCCACACTCATGAGCTATGCCGATTCACAGACAAGGAAAATCGCATCATTGGTGATAAACAATGCGATTAATAAAAAAATTACCAATGTGATGGATTTGGAAGATATGTTTGAAGCAAGTGAAAGCGGTGTTGTCAGCATCAATGTTGAAAAGCTGAACAGGGTCAAAGCGGAAGTAACCGAATTGGTTCAGGATAATATTAAGAAAGCGGAAAAGGGCGATTTGGATGCTTTGGAGTCCTTTACAGACGTGGAAATCAACACGGAACAAATGGAGAATACAAATGGAATTGTTTATTATGTGCCGCTTGGCCAGGCAACCAATAATGCCCTTCTCGGAAACTTGGGTCCCCGGATACCGGTAAAATTTAATGCAGTGGGCTCTGTTACCTCCAATTTTATAACTGAAACAAAGGATCATGGCATTAATAATGTTGAAGTAAAGGTTCTGGTACGCCTGGATGTGCAGGTTCAAATCATTATTCCTTTTGCCACCAAAATTATCACTGTACAGGAGGATGTGCTTGCCGCTTATGGTATTTACCCTGGAAAGGTCCCGCAATTTTATAATGGCGGAGGGGGTACCTCACCATCAATAGAAATACCGGCCGGCCAATAACACTTGCAAATAGATTAGTATTTTGATAAAATTTCAATATAATTTCATAAAAACCTTATCATATCCGATGGGGTAGAGGTGCAAGATTCAAGAGTACGCTGTGTGAGGATGACAACTAAGACCGCAGCCGAAAGGGAATGTTGCCGAAGCATGATTAGTGAGTCAGAACTAATCTTGCTGGGGTTACTTCGAATAGGAGTAACACTGTCATTATGAGGGGAAAGTATGAATATACTTTGTCAAAGCCTTCATAATGGGGAGCTACAGATCGTGATGGAGAAACTAATTACTTCAAAAGAGTAATGATAGATTTTTCTCTATCGTTACTCTTTTTTTATTTTGACTCTGTCATCATCCTTGTTGTTTCCCCTGCGAAAAGCGGAAGGCGCCCGCTTATCGGCGCCTGTAGCTGGACACCAATCAAATTTCAGAGGAGGACAAGTAATGGCAAACACGATTTTCTCCCTGCTTCCGCCTTTGGTAGCAATCGCCATGGTTATCCTGACCAGGCGTGTATTGCTGTCATTGGGAGTGGGAATCGTAACAGCCGCACTATTGCTGGCTGAATTTAGCATCACAGAAACATTCAGCATCATTTGGGATGCTGTAAAGGGAATTTTTGTTTCAGACGGAGAGCTGAACACCTGGAATGTATATATTATTCTATTCTTGCTTGTATTAGGAGTTATTACTGCATTTATATCTATTTCAGGCGGAAGCCGCGCATTTGGAGAATGGGCGATGAAGCGGGTCAAGACCCGAGCAGGCGCACAGATTGTCGGAGCTGTTTTAGGTATTATCATATTCATTGACGACTATTTCAATGCTCTGGCAGTCGGACAGATTTCACGTCCGATTACTGACAGGCAGCGCGTTTCCCGTGCGAAACTTGCCTATTTGATTGATTCGACTTCAGCACCTGTTTGTGTGGTTTCACCAGTATCAAGCTGGGGAGCATACATCATTGCGCTGATTGGAACTATCCTTGCTGCCCATAATGTTAGCGAGTATTCAGCTTTCTCGGCATTTATTCAAATGATTCCAATGAATCTTTATGTATGGGCTACACTCGCTATTGTGTTTATTGTTGCAATAAGGGGGATCGAAATTGGGCCAATGAGGGTACATGAGAAGCGGGCAGTTGAAGAGGGACTTGTAATGGATCCTGAGAAGCCTGCACCTGGTGAGCTTAAAGACGACCTTCCAACAAGTTCAAAAGGATCAGTCGGAGATCTTGTGTGGCCGATTATTGCCCTTGTCATTGGTACAGTTGGTGCGATGCTTTGGACGGGGTCGCAGGCGGTTGAAGGAAATGCGACGATCCTGCAAATTTTTGAAAACACAGATGTATCGAAGTCACTTATCCTTGGCGGCCTCGTAGGTCTAGTGGTTTCAATGGGATTATTCTTCCGTCAGGCCTTTGTTTTGAAAGGTGTTAACGCAAATGTTTTTGGCAAAGGGGTATGGGAAGGCATAAAATCCATGCTTCCAGCTGTTTATATCTTGCTGTTTGCCTGGGCGATTGTTGATCTGATCGGCCGTCTGGAAACTGGAAAGTATTTGGCAGGTATTGTGGAAAGTTCCAATATGAGCACTTCATGGCTTCCGCTTTTACTTTTCCTCATCGCGGGAATTATGGCATTCAGTACTGGAACCTCATGGGGATCTTTCGGTATCCTGCTTCCGATTGCTGGAGACATTGCTGCTGCAACAGATATCGCGCTGTTATTGCCGGCTATGTCAGCTGTCCTTGCCGGAGCGGTTTTCGGGGATCATTGTTCACCTATTTCCGATACAACGATTCTTTCCTCAACTGGAGCAGGGTGTAACCATATAGACCATGTGATGACGCAGCTTCCATACGCCTTGATTTCAGCGGGTATCGCAGCTGTTGGTTATTTAATCATCGGGTTTACTGGCAGCACTGCTATCGCATTACTCACAGTGGCTGTTCTTGTTGCGGCATTTGCTTTCCTTGGCCGTGGTAAAAAAGAAGCCTGGCAGGAAAATAAGGCTAGTTAAAAACCTATAGAAAAAGGCTTTCTCTTTGAGAAAGCCTTTTGGTGTTCATCCATCATATTAAAGAGGTCCCCCGGAAGGGACCTTTTTAATTATAGGTTGTCATTATTTCTTCTATTAAGAGAACGATTTAAGTCTTCATCGTCAGTAACATATTCATGGCCGCCTTCAAGATGCACTTCTTCTTTCTTGAGGTTTTCTTTAACCTGCTGCGTTTCCTGTACTTCCCGTTTGCCTACGACAATTTCTTCGGTGACAACAGGCCTTTTGGAGACTTCTACACGCTCTTCTGTAATTGGGATCCTGATTGTTTTCTCATCTGCTGATATAGGTGAGGTGCTTGCGCCAGTTGGATCATCCACTTTTCTTCTTTCTACATACACTTCTTCGTGCTCTACCGGTACATTAATTGCTTTTTGTTCTTCCACAACATCTTTATGGATTTCAACTTCTCCGGCTTGAACACGTTCTTTTGACACATCCAGCTGTTCTTCCCGAAGTTTTAATGATTGTTCATCTTCTTCAGCGGGATTTCTCTGCTGGCTATATCCCCCATTGTAAGTGCTGTCCACATTGGCTTCAGCAGTTCCGGCATTGGTAAAGCCTGTTGCAGTATCCATTCTATCGCTGTATAAAATGATTTTTCCCTCGTTTACATAAGTTTCATACTTGCGTGCTTCATCATCTGACATGCCCAGTTCCCTGAACTTTTCACCTGCAGAGTCGCTGCTCATGCGATCATCATCAAACCATGATGCCAGACTATTTAAGAATCCCGCGCTCTCGCTGCTGTCTCTATCTTTAGTCTCGAAGGTCTCTGTATGAACACCGGTTTTATCTTCAAGAGACGTATCCAGGTGTTCTGTCTGCCCAATGATGGATAGATCCTGAACAGGGTATCCGTCATTCTGCAGTTCTTGAATGGCATTTACTACTTCCCTTTGTGAATTATAAACTCCGATAATATTGGCATCCATTTGTAAAAACCTCCTTTGCAGTGCTTTATGCTATATTTGGTAATGGTTAAGCACATTGGTTATATTCCCGGGTCTTGGAAGAGCAAACAAGGTTAATTTTGGCATCTTACCAATTTTATTTTGAATTTTCTGAATAAAAAATGAAAGTTTTTAGCTTTTAAGAATAAATTTTACTAAGGGGGTGAGGACAAAGAATATATTGATCAGCTTTGGTGGAATAACTCCTGGCCGAGTTGAATTCTAATGATAATTAAAATACGAGTATACTAATTTGGTTATGTGCTTTACTCTGGCAATGTACTAAAATAAATTATTTCGAAAAATAATACTATTAGGAAAATAATGTTTTGACAGATTATCAAAAACTAGCTATACTAGGCTTTAGTTAGATTTAATTATCTGAAAATATAAAAAGTTCCCATTGTTCTTTTTAATTGGGAATATTTACAGGGGGTAGTAATTACTATGGATAATCGTCCGCAGTGGGGATCCAGAGCTGGCTTTATATTGGCAGCGGTGGGTTCTGCAATTGGTCTAGGAAACATTTGGCGTTTCCCTGCAGTTGCATATGAAAATGGAGGGGGAGCATTCTTTTTTCCGTATTTATTTGCTCTGCTGACAGCAGGTATACCGCTTCTGATTATGGAATTTACAATTGGCCATAAGTATCGGGGTTCAGCACCACTGTCTTATGCTAGATTAAGTAAAAAATACGAATGGTTAGGCTGGTGGCAGGTAGCCATCTCATTTGTCATTTCAACATATTATGCGGTTATTATCGCATGGGCAATGTCTTTCGCAGGCTTCTCGTTTAATCTCAAATGGGGTGACGATCCAAACGGATTCCTCTTTGGAGAATATTTGAAGCTTTCTGAAACGCCAGGAGATATAGGCGGGATTGTCCCAGGAGTTTTCATTCCGTTAGTTATTGTTTGGGCAGTAACACTTGGCATCCTGTTCAAGGGAATTAAAAAAGGTATTGAAATCGCGAACAAAATCTTTATTCCTGTCCTTGTAGTTTTATTTTTAATTATTGTTGTTCGCGCATTGACACTTGATGGAGCTATCGCCGGCTTGGATGCATTCTTTAAGCCGAACTGGGAGATGATTGCAGAACCTAAAGTTTGGGTTGCGGCATATGGCCAGATCTTCTTTAGTTTATCAATTGGATTTGCCATCATGGTAACATATTCAAGCTACCTTCCTAAGAAAACGGATCTGACAAATAGTGCTTTCATTACAGGTTTTGCAAACTCTGGATTTGAACTTCTTGCAGGGATCGGAGTTTTTGCCGCATTAGGATTCATGGCTGCACAGCAGGGTGTGGGTATTAATGAAGTTGTATCATCCGGTGTAGGATTAGCATTCGTGGTATTCCCGCAAATCATTAACGAATTCCCTGCTTTAAATGGGTTATTCGGGTCTTTCTTCTTTATCTGTTTAACACTGGCGGGCTTAACTTCGCTAATTTCAATTGTTGAAACATTTGTTGCCGGAGTACAGGATAAGTTTAATGTATCACGTAATAAAGCTGTTCTTGTTGGCGGCGGTTTATCTGCTGTTATTTCCATCCTTTTTGCTACACAGGGCGGTTTATACTTCCTTGATGCAGCGGATTACTTCATTAACCAGTTTGGAGTTGCTCTGGCAGGACTTGTCCAGGTTGTAATTGTTGGATGGGTTTTAAAAGAATTGAAAAATCTTCAAAACCATGCAGATGCTGTTTCCGATATAAAACTTGGGGCATGGTGGAAAGTGTGTTTAATTGGAATTACACCAATCGTGCTTGGTTATATGATGATTCAAAACATTATTACGAATGTTAAAGATAATTATGAAGGATATCCTACAAGCTTCCTGCTCTATTCAGGATGGGGAGTAGCAATTGGAGCCATTATCTTAGGCTTTGTGTTTATGGCAATTAAAAAGAACGAAACACAGACTAAGCTTACGATCCCAAATGATAAGGAGGTATCTCAATAATGTCTGGTGGCGCAATTACAATGATGGTGGTTGGGATGCTCATTATCTGGGGCGGTCTGGCAGCAAGTATCATGAATGCCGTATCTAAAGCAAAAAAAGCTAAATAATAAATAATGAAGGACTGCCTGGTTAAATAGGCAGCCCTTTATTTATGTTTATTTTCTTCTTGCTTTTATCCGATCCTGTCTTTCCCATAATCTTAAATGAGGATATGGATCATAGGACCACTCAGTATAGCCATTGTCTTTGTATATGCCATAATGGAGATGGGGAGGGAATTTACCTGATGTACCCGGAGGCCCGTAGCCGGAGCTTCCTACCCCTCCTATCATCATCCCGGGCTCAACGATTTGCCCAACTTTAAGGTCTTTTGCAAATCCGCTTAAATGGGCAAAGTAATGATAGTTATTATTAATATCACGGATGCCGATTCTCCATCCTCCATATTTGTTCCAGCCTTTCATTTCCACTATTCCATAAGATGTAGCCCGGACGGGCACCCCGTAATCAGCGAAAATATCTGTTCCTTCATGAATCCGCCTTCCGCCCCATCCTCTGGCGTCACCCCAGGTATTTCTGTAGCTGTAATTGCTCCTCAAAGGGACAGGGAAGGTATGATCATCAAGATCAAGGCGGCCGAACTGCTTATAAATTTGGGCTTTGCCGATAATGATGCCGACAGCTTTATCGCGTTTATAATAATTCCACAATCCAATTTTTAAATTATCATGGTCTGTACCATAGGAGAGAAGGAATTTGGCAAAGGAATGAAGAACATCTTCATCACTTTTCAAGCTGGCTTTTCCGTCCCCGTCCCCGTCCATTCCTATTCCATTGAAAAATTGTATGGATGTAGGATTCTCATCGGATGGATCTGGGTTCAATATTCCCGCCCACTCTTCAGGTTTGAAATAGATGCCTGTAATGCCTTCTGCTTTGGGAATATCCCTTCTGGACTGCCGGACATTCCGTTCATACTGATCAATCCCCGCAAGGTAATACCAGGGGATGTTCGTAACAGCTTCAACTTTTTTATATAAGGTCATTCTTTGTTTATATACATCAGCTTGATTTTCTTGGGCGCTGACTGTGCATAAGGAAATCAGAAATAACAATAAGGCCGCAGCTGCGGTAAATAATATCCGCACGGAAATCCTCCCTTCTTTTATGGTCTGCTTATTTAGTTTGTGAGGAATGGATAATTTAATAAATATCAATTAATGGTAATACCAGAATCTTCGGCTTGTCCTCTTCAATTCATTATGATAAAGTGGCATCAGGTGAAGCCTAATCAGCTTAGTCGGAATTTGCTTATGACTGGCTTTTTTAATAGGCAAGAATGTATTAATTCTGAAGTCAGATAACTGTCTGGCTCCAGCGCCTACCCCCTCGAGGCCTCAAGCCAAGGGTAAGGCGCTTGCGCCTTTCTTTCCGTCTAGCTTCAGTTTAAGGAGTGGGAAAATGAGCAAAAAAGAAGAGTACTTGCGCAAGCCTGAATGGCTGAAAATAAAGTTAAACACAAATGAAAATTATACTGGCCTAAAAAAAATGATGAGGGAAAAAAATCTGCATACTGTTTGTGAAGAGGCTAAGTGCCCGAACATTCATGAATGCTGGGCAGTAAGAAGAACGGCCACGTTCATGATTCTTGGGGATGTTTGTACGCGTGCCTGCCGTTTTTGTGCTGTCAAAACGGGCCTGCCAACTGAATTGGATCTTCAGGAGCCGGAACGCGTGGCAGATTCCGTAGCGCTAATGAACTTAAAGCATGCAGTGGTAACAGCTGTAGCAAGAGATGACTTAAAGGACGGCGGTGCTGCTGTTTTCGCAGAAACGGTCCGTGCCATCAGAAGAAAAAGCCCGTTCACTACGATTGAAGTATTGCCCTCAGACATGGGCGGTGTGTATGATAACCTGAAAATGCTTATGGATGCCCGGCCTGATATTCTTAACCACAATATCGAAACAGTTGAGCGCCTGACTCCAAGAGTAAGAGCGCGTGCAAAATATAAGCGCTCTCTTGAATTTTTAAAGCGTGCAAAAGAGATGCAGCCAGATATTCCTACAAAATCCAGCTTGATGATCGGGCTTGGCGAAACAAAAGAGGAAATAATTGCGGTAATGGATGATCTGCGTGCCCATGATGTTGATATTATGACAATAGGGCAGTATCTGCAGCCATCCAAGAAACATCTTAAGGTTTTGAAATACTATTCACCTGAAGAATTCCAGGAGCTGAAGGACATTGCAATGAGCAAAGGATTCAGCCATTGTGAAGCAGGCCCGCTTGTCCGCTCTTCCTATCATGCTGATGAACAGGTAAATGCGGCATCTAAACAAAAGCAGCTTATGGGAGAAAAGGAAATCCAGGAAGCATAAGATAAAAAAAAGAGTTCAGTGCACATAACCCTGTCAAGTAGACATTGAAAAAAGAGTATACTAAGCTGCGGCCTTTTCTCGATATTCTATCGGGGAAAGGTCGTTTAATTTACTTTGAAAACGGTCTTGATTGTAAAAATGTATATAATCCTGAATTGCTACGTAAGCTTCTTCCATTGTTTTGGGACGTACTAAATAAACTTTCTCCGTCTTTAAATGAGAAAAGAAACACTCTATACAAGCATTATCATGACAGTTTCCTCTTCTTGAATGGCTGCCTATAACTTGGAGGTCCTCCTTCACTTGTTTTTCGTATGCTTTGGTTGTATATTGAAACCCCTGATCTGAGTGGATTAAAGCATTTTTTGCGAACTGCTTGCCTTCTAGCTGTTTTATAGTATCTATGACTAACTTAAGATCGTTCCTTTCAGATAACTGCCATGAAACAATTTCATTGTTATATAAGTCTAAAACAGCTGACAGATAGACAAACTCATCCCCAACTCGGATGTAAGTAATATCTGTGACGAGTTTTTCATACGGTTTTTCAGCAAAGAACTCCCGATTTAAGACATTGGGAAATAAAACGGATCCTTTTCGTCCATAGAATGGACGTTTCTTGCGAATGACAGAACGAATACCTAATTCCCTCATTAATCTTCTGACCCGTTTATGATTAGCTACAATTCCCTCCCGGGAAAGAGCCCTTGTCATTCGTTTATATCCGTAGTAAGGATGCATTTTGTGGATGGCTAAGATATGCTCTTTTACTAAAATATTCTCCTCAAGACGGATTCTTCGTATAGGATTTGTATTGCGCCACTTGTAATATCCTGCTTTTGAAACTTCCCCAATTTTCAGTAGCCACGCAAGGGGATACTTTTCCCTTAAATTATCAATAATTTGAAATCGATCTGCTTTTAGGACCATTCCTTCCCATGTAGATTTGGATTGCGCTTTTTTAAGTATTCCACCTGCGCTTTCAGATAGGCATTCTCTTCTTCCAAATTATTAAAGTTTTTCTTATTCCAATGCCCACGCTGGTCATCAAATGATTCTCCGTTTCGTACTTTTTTAACCCAATTTGCAATTTGGGCATCACTTTTAATACCAAAATGTTCTCGAAGCTGTTTATAAGACCATTTCTCCTCCAACTTCAAACGAACAACTTCTCGCTTAAACCCCTCTGTATAGGTTTTAAAGGTTTGTCCTTTTTTGGCCATAGAAAAAACCCCTCCAAGTAGACTAGTAAGAACATCATATCATGTTCTCTTTTTTTACTGTCTACCTGAAGGGGATAATAACACAGCGCCATCGCTGGACTCTTTTTTCATACTGCTGAATGATTAACGGTTACCTGCTTTCTTGACGTTTTCCCCAAGATCATCTTTATCCATATCATCGTTTCTTTCGCCTTGCATTTCACCGTTTTCATTTTCACTTTCACTCATTCTTTCTCCTTGAGGAGAATTAAGCATTTGTTTAATTAACTGGTTAATGCCATTTTCAGCATTACGTCCATCAGAATCAACTGTTGCATAGTTTTCAACATTTTTCCTTAATGAAGTATCATCACTTACATAGACATGATACCATCTTGGGACTACAGACATGGCCATCTTCTTCACCTGATCAGCTGTCTGATTGCGATTTTTTGTGTCAGTGTTATATACGATCAGGACTTCTTCATCTGTTACAAGAGTTGAAATATCGTCCACGTTCGGAACTTCAGTGCAATATTTTCCGATAATATCTGCAACCTGCTCACGGTCAATGGCAGCATAGTGATCCGCTGAAACGTTGTCTCCCATAATTGGGCTTTTTTGATGGCGCACATATCCGAAGTCTTCACCGGTATTGTTTCGGCCGTTTCGCCCGTTGCCCATATCCCTGTTGTATAAATCAGCACGCTGGTCATTTACATTTATGGTGTGACCGGTTTCTTCATAGATATCTTCTTTTGCGGCATTGTTTTGACAGGCAGTCAGTGCAGCCATGCCGCTAATGCCAAGAATGATTAGTGATTTTTTCACTATAAACACCTCCTCATCTATAGAATTGCCACTGCTGAATTTTTTTCTCTTAGTAATTGATGGGGAATCAGTTATAATTTAATTAGGACAAATATTGGTTTGTTTTCATATCCTGTGATTTCCAATATAATACTGGTACATATGCTTTTTAAGTTGAGGTGAATAAATTGGTCTGCATTAATAATATCTGCTATGAAGTGATTCAGGAAGAACGGGATGGTTTTAATGAGGAAGCATTTCGCGGGAGATACAGCGAAATTTTATCCAGGTATGACTATATTGTTGGCGACTGGGGATATGGTCAGCTTCGTCTCCGCGGCTTTTTCGATGATCAGAACCAAAAGGCTTCATTTGATACAAAAATAAGTACTCTGACCGAGTATCTTTACGAATTCTGTAA
This sequence comes from Cytobacillus oceanisediminis 2691, assembly GCF_000294775.2. Lineage (GTDB taxonomy): Bacteria > Bacillota > Bacilli > Bacillales > Cytobacillaceae > Cytobacillus > Cytobacillus pseudoceanisediminis. Next base: position 4,740,427 of record NZ_CP015506.1, on the reverse strand, counting down.
TTTCGGATGTGCCTATTTTGTTGTGAAAAAAGTGAAAAGCTAAAAAGGGCAGGGGGGTAACCCTGCCCTTTTTTGATGCTGCCTAGCCCTTTGTGGGTGTACGCTTTTTTAAGTCTCTGTATATGGCGGTTCTTCATTTTTATCAGGGTCATCATGCGGCGGATGCGCCCCTGGCATTTGCCTCGGCAAGTTCTGATGGAGGGACTTGAACTCATAATTGAAGGCACTGTAATAGCGCTGGCCCTCCTGCCATGGGGTGCTTTTGTTCTCTACCGGCTCATCCGCATTTCTGGGAGAGCCATAGGCACCTTCAGGCAAGTCCTCGGGAATAAGGAAATTCCTTTGCGTTTCCACGTTTGAGAAATCGGTGTATGTGCGTCTTTCTTTATCGTCCATGCTATCACTCCTTAGGAAGTTTATATGCAGCAGGGTCTTTAAAGAAAAAGGAGAACCCACAAAAATAGGTTCTCCCTTAGTATCTGTTTATTATCGTATATTAAACGATTTCCATGAGAAATGACTTAAGCTCCTCTGCATCTTCCTCAGAAAGCTGAAAAACATGCTCAAGATAGCCTTCTTCCTTTAAATCATCTTCTCCAATAATGGCAAATCGGCTTCCCTGGATATCAAGGACCAATTGTTTGCCGTAATAGCGATCGGAACGAACAATAGCCAAATCGAATCGCTGGTTTTCTCCCATAAAGCTGACAAATCTGGTTTTTGTTTCTTCGAGATCATCATATAAGAAAAAGCGTTCTGCCAAATATAACACTCCTCAGTTGTTTTATATACCGATTATAGCATGTCCTTGTTGGGTTTATGTTCGAAGGGGATGAATCTTTTTATTCTCTTTTCACCCTTTATTGGCTAAATATATATTTTTTTCCATTAAAGGAAAAAATACTCAATTCGAAATATTGTGATACAATAGCTGGTAGGGTAGCATAGTAATAAAGGCTTATAGCCACTACAAAAATAAAGCTGGCAGCTGAGAGGAATGAAAGGTATGGTCCACCATTACATAAAAAGATTTAAGCCGGTTGGAAATTGGGGCAAACTTATGCTTCCTTTAAATAAGATAAAGTATTTCCCTCCCCAATTCATTATCCGTGACCCGATTGCAGAAGGAGTAAATCTGGCGCTGAAACAAGGGTTTGAAGTGGCCGTTGCTGTTTTTAATTTTAAAAATTGGCAAGACCTGTCCGAACAGCTGGGTGAGCTTTCTTTCAGACAGTTTATAAAAAACATTAAGATCATATTTTTGGCAGTCATTCAGCGGGAACTTGAAGATAATCAAATCATTATCGTGCATGATCATTATAGCGATGGCCTTGCCTTGATATTGAAAGTGGACCATAGCAGGGATTGTGTAACAGAAATTGATCAAACACTGAAAAAAATTGTCAAAGAAGCTGAAAAATACATACATAATGATACACCTCATATAAAGCCGGTTATTGATGCGGGATATATGTTTGTTGAAAAGAAGTATTATTCGTCTGTTCAGGAAGCAGTCTACAAAGCCCATCAGCATGCACTCGCAATGGCCGAAAAAAGGGTCAGATCCGAGTTTAATGAAATGATGTACAAAATAAATAAAATTGTAGCGAAAAAGGATATTAAAATGCTGGCGCAGCCGATTATTAATGTGGCTACAGGCGAGATAAAGGCTTGGGAAATGCTCACAAGAGGTCCGAGCGGCACTTCCCTGGAAAGCCCTCTACAGCTTTTTAGCATTGCTCGGCAGACGGGAAGCCTTTATGATCTGGAGCTAATCGTACTTGAGAAAACACTTGAACAGATAACAAAGACAGGCTGCAATCAGGATATATTTATTAACTTCACCCCGATTACAATAGGGAATGAAAGGTTTGTGAGGGATGTAAAGAAAATGCTCACCGGCTATAAAAATATTCCCCCTGAACAGATCACACTTGAAATTACTGAACGTGATCCCATTGAAGGTATTGAAAACTTTATATACAATATAAAGGTATTAAGAACATTAGGATTTCGGGTGGCTGTGGATGACACCGGTGCAGGTTATGCCAGTTTAAATTCCATAAGTGAGATTATGCCGGATATTATAAAAATCGACCGTTCCGTCATTAAAGGCATTGATACGAACAGGGTAAAAGAATCCATGCTGAAGGGTCTCCTTTTAGTGGCGAAAGAAGCGGGTTCACTGGTGGTTGCCGAGGGAATTGAAAGTGAAGGGGAGGCATCGGTTCTCTCCAGAAACAATGTCGATTTAGCTCAGGGATATTTCTACGCTCGGCCGGATACTTTAACCAAGAGCCTGAAATCTTCATAGGAGGAAGGAAGCATTATGTATTTCGTAGACAGGGAAAAGATCGAAGACACACTTAGTTATCTGGAACAGCAAATCTCCCTTTTTGAAGAAGTGAAAGAGTGGACATCCCCTATTGAAAAGGCAGCCTTGGAACGGATTGCCCAAATTATGATCGAAGCTATCCTTGATACTGGTAATACGATGATTGACGGCTTTATCATGAGGGATCCAGGCAGCTACGATGATATCGTGGATATTCTTGACGACGAAAAGGTCATCAGCAAAGAAATGAGCAATAGCTTTAAACAGTTCATTACATATCGTAAAATGCTCGTCCAAAATTACACAGACGTCAATCATGGGGGGCTAATAACAGCTATAAGCAGTCATATGTCCATGATTAAAGAGTTTCCGGGCAGGGTCAGGGAGTATCTAACCAATGAACTGGGGCCGGTTTCTGCTTTTAAACCTCAATAAAGATCGGAGAAATCCGATCTTTTTCTCTGTATGGGAAACTATGAAATGGAACTGTATGAATAACTCTGTGGAAAGGCTGTCTGCATCTAGCTCCAGCGCCTAGCCCCTCGGGTTATAAGCCAAATCACTCAAGAAATCGGGACAAGGAACGCTTCGTCAGCGATTCATCGCCCGACCGAAGCTTGCTTTGGGAGGTTTCCTGCTTGATTCGTCTTATGCCTGCCGGACTTGCACTGGATGTGCTGGCTTCAACGTTCACCACAGGACGTGGCGGTTTTTAGTTGGAGTTCATCTGATCAAGATGCTTCCGCTTTTGTTCCTAGGGAGCATATTAGGCTTGAATAAAGAGAAGGGCGGTGAATGTCATGCATGTTGGAGAAAATTCAACAAAAGAAGAGATCTTGAGGTTAATTAAAACAACCGGGAAGCTTTCCATACTGGAAATGGCCAGAGAGCTGGGAATAACAGAAATGGCCGTCAGAAAGCATATTCAGGCTCTTGAAAAAGATGGCTTTATTAGATCTGCAATCCAGAGGCAAACAAAAGGGCGCCCTTCAAAGCTTTATCAGCTAACAGCAAAGGGCGAAGATCTGTTTCCGAAAAAATACAAGCAGTTAAGTGTTGAATTATTAACAGAACTTAAAAGCATGGGGCAGGGACATTTAATTACAGAGTTGTTTTCAAGAAGGAAAAACCGCCTCGTACAGCAGTATGAGATTCAGACGGCCGGGAAATCTTTTTCAGAAAAGCTTCAAGTTCTTGAGGACCTTCTCCTGCTTGAAGGCTTTATGCCGGAAGTGCTAATAGAGGAAGGCCAAGTCCACCTCAAAGAGTTTAATTGCCCATATATTGAAACAGCAGAAGAATTTAAACAAATCTGCAGGTCTGAAAAAGAGTTTATCAAAGATTTTCTTTCTGCTGATCATGTTGATATCAAATCCTGTATGGCTGCAGGTGATGGGTGCTGTCATTATATAATAAAGCAAGATTAGGCGGGGGCCCCTGTTCAAGGAGTTTTTTTTGCGGGAATTACTTTATTATTCATCCTTGCAATCGTGAAAAATTGCACAATTCACCACGTTCCTTTAAGATAGCTTTTATGGGCGATAGCTCAGTTGAAAAATAGGGATATTAATAAAAGCATAGATCATTTAGGAGTGATGGCTGTGAAAAAATATAAAGGATACTTAATCGATTTAGATGGCACCATGTATCGCGGGACAGAGCTGATCAGTGAGGCAGCTGATTTTGTCAATAAGCTTAGGGAACTGGATCTTCCCTATTTGTTTGTGACGAATAATTCTTCCAGAACACCAGCCCAGGTAGCAGAGAAGCTTGTGAAGTTCGGCATTCCTGCCGAAGAAGGGCAGGTCTTTACAACGAGCATGGCTACTGCCAACTACATATATGAACAGCAAACCGATGCTTCAGTTTATGTGATCGGAGAAGAAGGAATACGGGAAGCGCTGGCTGAAAAGGGGCTAAGCTTTGCTGAGGAGCATGCGGACTACGTCGTAGTGGGGATTGACCGCTCCATTAACTATGAAAAGCTATCCATCGCCTGTCTGGCTGTCCGGAATGGAGCAGCATTCATTTCCACAAACGGAGACATTGCTATTCCGACAGAAAGAGGGCTGCTTCCGGGTAATGGGTCACTAACCTCTGTCATTACTGTATCGACACAAACAGAGCCGGTGTTTATCGGAAAACCGGAATCGATCATCATGGAGCAGGCTTTAAAGGTGCTGGGAACAGCTAAGGAAGAAACCCTGATGGTTGGGGATAACTATGATACGGATATTTTAGCAGGAATGAATGCCGGTATGGATACCTTGCTTGTCCATACAGGTGTAACAACGAAAGAGCTATTGAAGGGTTATGACAAAAAGCCTGACTTTGTGCTCGATTCATTAGCGGATTGGGACTTTAAATAGAAAAGGATGGAGAAAAGCTCTCCATCCTTTTTTATTCCGCATTTTCGGCACTGTGTGCCAGCCTGCTCGAAGCGGCTGCAGCGATAGCTCCGACAATATCATCGAGGAAGGTATGGCATCTTCCTGAACTCTTATCGTTCAGATCCTTCAGGATGCCAGGCTTCAATTTATCGATATATCCAAAATTGGTAAATCCAATGGAACCATATACGTTTACAATGGATAATGCCAGTACTTCATCCGCTCCATATAAACCCTCATCTGTAGCGATAATCGACTGCAGCGGCTCTAAGAGTTTCTTTTCCTCGGCCAGCATATCAAGCTGAATGCCCGTTAAAATGGCGTTTTGAACTTCTCTTTTTGATAAAACACGCTCAACATTATGAATGCAATCTTTCATTTGTAAATTGGGGTGATATTTCTCTTGGAGGAAGAACACTAAATCAGCTATATCCTGAATTTCTACCCCTCTTTCATGGAGCCATTTACGTGCTGTCTGCTCTGTAACGTTAACTGCTTTTTTTTCTTCATTCATTGGCTTCACCTTTTCTGGTTATTAAATAATTGCGGGAATGTCCAGGCCTAGCTAAGGTCCTGTGTTATGCACTTTTAGATTCTTTTCACTATGTATATACCCTTTTTTTATCAAATATGCCCGATGCCGCTGAAACGGAAAAATTTCATTTCCTGTATTATTTCCATGGTACACAGTCTTATCCAAGAAAACAACAAGTTTTAAAGTCTTCTATCATATATATTCCATAAGGATCTCTCTAAAATGAGGTGGTATAATGTTTAGAAAACTTTTGAAAGAACAATTTGGGATAGAAGCAGAGGATACGATGAGAATCGGAAAATATGATGCATGCCGAAAGCAGGGACAGCTTTATTTGCTTGTGCCTGCGGGGCATACAGATGAAGAAGAACTCGAAGAACTGGACCAAATGGCAGAACACCTTACCAATTGCGGGGATAGGAACATAAGCACTTTTATGAAAACAAAGGAAGGTAAACAATCAATTGATTGGAACGATAGCCGCTTTTGCATTCTGGTTAACCGGCATACACTGAGCAGAAAACAAAGTCAGTTTGGACGAAAGCTGGCAAAGTTCCATTACAGAGGCAGGAGCATTTCGTTTCCCGTGAAAAAAACAAGCAGAATCGGGCAGTGGAAACAGCTCTGGGAACAGCGGCTGGATCAAATGGAAAAGGTATGGAATGAGATGCTTTTCCAAAAGCCTGAAAATGATTTTGAGAGAATGTTTTTAGAGTCGTTTCCATACTATATGGGGCTTGCTGAAAATTCAATCCAATATCTTGTGGATACTGAGCTTGATGACGAACCAGAAATGGCAGACAGCGGAACCGTTTGTCATATAAGACTAACATCTGCCACCTGGGGAGACAGTTATTATATGAAAAATCCATTTGACTGGGTATTTGATCATTCATCCAGAGATTTGGCGGAATGGACGAGAGAGAAATATTTCCATAATATCAAAACGTATCAGCCGGATCTGCGCCAATTTTTATCGGAATATCAAAGTGTAGGGCCATTATCCTCCTTCTCATGGCGGCTATACTATGCTCGTCTATTATTTCCTCTCCATTATTTCGAAACAATAGAAAATTATTATGGTGCAGATTCTGAACAGCAGAAGCTTGTGCTTCAGGAGCGCCTGCAGAAGTATCTTTGGCAGTCTGACGATCATGAGCGTTTTCTGGGGGGATTTTTCGAATTTGCCGAGGTCCCCATCAAAAAACTCAGGATTCCTCTGGTGAATTGGATCAAGAGCTGAAAATAGGCAGGGAAATTCCCCTTACTTGGCGAATGGAACATAAGCTTGAGAATGTAAAGAGGGGATATTTTAATGAAACCATACGTATTTATCAGCAGGAAGCTGCCTGAAAATGTTATTGCCATTTTAAAAGAAAAGTACACAGTTGAAATGTGGGATCGGGAAGATGTGCCGGTACCTTATGATGTATTCTTACAGGAGGCGAGAAAAGCAGATGCCCTTTTAACTATGCTATCAGAGCCGGTGAATGAGGAAGTTCTGGAAGCAGGAGGGAAGCTGAGGATCATAGCCAATATGGCTGTCGGCTATGATAATGTGGATGTTGAGACAGCAAAAAGGCTCGGAATCACGGTGACCAATACACCAGAGGTATTGAATGATTCAACTGCCGACCTGACGTTTGCGCTTGTGCTCGCTGCTGCGCGCAGAATGGTGGAGGCTGCTGAGTTTGTGAAGAAAGGCAATTGGAAGAGCTGGAGTCCGCTGCTTTTAGCAGGGCAGGATGTACATCATAAAACAATCGGGATTGTAGGGATGGGGAATATCGGAAAAACAGTTGCAAAGCGTGCAGCTGGATTTGATATGGAGATTTTATATCACAATCGTTCGAGGAAGCCGGATGCGGAACAGGAACTGGGAGCTCAATATGTCAGCTTTGATGAATTGCTCGAACGCTCAGATTTCGTTGTCTGCCTGACGCCCTTGACAGAAGAAACAAGGAATTTATTTAACCGAAATGCATTCCAGAAGATGAAAGGCAAGGCTGTTTTTGTAAATGCCTCAAGAGGGCCGGTTGTAAATGAACATGATTTATATGAAGCACTGAAGGCAGGAGAGATTGCAGCGGCAGGATTGGATGTTTTTGCGGAGGAGCCAATTGGCGAAGACCATCCTCTGCTGGAGCTGAAAAATGTAGTGGCTATGCCCCATATCGGAAGTGCCAGCATAGAAACGCGCTATGCCATGATGCAGCTGTGTGTGGAAAACATTGATCTAGTCCTTTCAGGAAAGAAACCAAAAACACCAGTCGAATAGAAGTGATGAAGGCACCCCAAAGCAGGGTGCCTTTATTTATAGATAAAAAAATTTTAAAAATAAAATCGCAATAAATCAGTATGTTAAGCGCTTCCAGTCATTATTTTCGGAAAATTGCCTATTGTAAAAACGCCGCTTGACCCCTATAATGTCTACTATACAAATACAAATGTGCTTGCATAGTGAACACTAAAGGGGGAGCTAGCGTGGAATCAATCTCAATCGGTTTATTAGGATTAGGAACAGTTGGATCGGGTGTGGTGCAAATCATTGAGAAACATCAGGATAAACTCATGCACCAAGTCGGCTGTCCGGTTGTTGTAAAGAGAGTTCTTGTTAAAGATGCAGATAAAGAAAGAGCAGTTAAAGTGGACAGGAATTTGCTGACGCTAAATCCTGAAGACATTTTAAATGATGCTGATATAGATGTTGTAATTGAAGTAATGGGCGGCATAGAAGAAACAAGAAATCATTTAAAGAAAGCTTTGGATAATGGCAAGCATGTGGTGACGGCAAATAAGGACCTAATGGCTGTTTATGGACCCGAATTGCTGGCTGCTGCTACGCAAAACGGGTGTGACCTCTTTTATGAGGCAAGTGTGGCCGGCGGCATTCCCATTTTAAGAGGGCTGGTAGATGGTTTGGCTTCAGACAGAATTACAAAAATGATGGGAATTGTGAATGGGACAACAAACTTTATTTTGACAAAGATGAGCAAGAATGGGAGCGCTTATGAGGAAGTTCTGAAAGAAGCCCAGGAGCTGGGATATGCGGAAAGCGATCCGACTGCAGATGTGGAGGGCCTTGATGCAGCAAGGAAAATGGCGATCCTGTCAACACTTGGTTTTTCCATGAATATTGACCTTGATGATGTAAAGGTTAAAGGCATTACAGATATTACAGAAGAGGACCTGCAGTACGGCAAGCAGCTTGGATACACCATGAAGCTGATCGGGATTGCTCATCGGGAGGGGGAGAAGGTGGAAGTAAGCGTTCAGCCGACTTTGCTGTCCGAGTCTCACCCGCTTGCATCGGTTCAGGATGAATACAATGCTGTATATGTATACGGTGAAGCGGTAGGGGAAACGATGTTCTACGGACCTGGGGCGGGCAGTCTGCCTACAGCTACTGCAGTGGTATCGGACCTCGTGGGTGTCATGAAAAATATGCGTCTTGGGGTAAATGGTAAAAGCGCGGTAGCCCCTCAATATGATAAGAAATTAAAAGGTGCAGATGAAATTTATTCGAAGTATTTCTTAAGATTGCATGTTAAAGATGAGGTAGGGACTTTTGCCAACATCACATCCATATTCTCAGAGCACCATGTCAGCTTCGAAAAAATCCTGCAGCTTCCTTTAAAAGAAAAAGGGCTTGCTGAGATTGTACTGGTTACCCACCAGGCATCTCTTAAGGATTATGAGGATATATTAGTAAGTTTAAGAGATTTGCCGGCAGTCCAAACAATTAAAAGTTCGTATCGTGTGGAAGGGAGCGCCAGAGTATGAGATGGGAAGGCCTTTTAAAAACATATAAAGATTTACTGCCTGTTAATGAAAATACACCAATGCTTACCTTAAATGAGGGCAACACTCCCCTGATCAGGCTGGATAAACTCTCAAGAGACTGGGGCATTGACCTCTATGTGAAAACGGAAGGAGCTAATCCAACCGGGTCATTTAAAGATAGAGGCATGGTTATGGCTGTTGCAAAGGCGAAAGAAGAAGGAAGTGATGCCATTATCTGTGCTTCCACCGGCAATACCTCTGCAGCAGCTGCTGCATATGCAGCCAGAGCCGGCATGAGATGTGTGGTTGTCATCCCTGAAGGAAAGATCGCCATGGGAAAGCTGGCGCAGGCTGTTATGTATGGAGCGGAAGTTGTATCTATTGAAGGCAACTTTGACCAGGCACTGGCAATGGTTCGGAAAATAAGCGAAACAGAACCTATTACTCTCGTAAACTCGGTTAATCCATATCGTCTTGAGGGCCAGAAGACAGCGGCCTTTGAGATCTGCGACCAGCTTGGAGGCGCCCCGGATATCCTTGCCCTGCCTGTGGGCAATGCAGGCAATATTTCTGCCTATTGGAAAGGGTTTAAAGAATATAGTGAAGTACGCGGCACTGGTCTTCCAAAAATGCATGGAGTACAGGCTGAAGGTGCAGCGGCCATCGTTCATAACCGTGTGTTTGAAAATCCCGAGACGATTGCTACAGCCATCCGAATCGGAAATCCTGCGAGCTGGCACTTAGCCAATGCAGCATTGTCAGAATCAAATGGGAAGATTGATGAAGTCAGCGACGAAGAGATTCTTTGCATGTATCGTAAACTTGCTTCTTCTGAAGGGGTTTTTGCTGAGCCAGCTTCGTGTGCTTCGCTTGCGGGAGTATATAAACAGCTTCGCAATGGGGAGATTCCGCATAAAACAAAGGTTGTGGCCATCCTGACTGGAAACGGACTTAAGGATCCTAATACAGCCATTGATTGCAGCCCTGTGAAGCCAGTTTTGCTGCCTAATGATGAAAAAGCAGTAGCGGATCATATCAAGGGAGCCGTTCACACATGAGCGAAGGTGAAATGGTTGTCATCAAAGTACCGGCCAGCACTGCAAATCTCGGGCCAGGCTTCGACTCGATCGGCCTCGCATTAAATTTATATTTGACGCTTGAAGCCGAGAGGGCAGATAAGTTTGAAATGATTCCTTTATCAGAGCCGCTAAGCATCTACCCTTCAGATGAATCGAATTTTATTTTTCAAGTTGCAAAGGATACGGCAAAGAAGTATGGAAGAGAGCTTCCAGGATGCAAAGCCCGGATTTCAAGTGATATCCCCCTTACACGCGGACTTGGATCAAGCGCTGCTGCCATTGTAGCGGGAATTGAATTAGCTGACGCGCTTTGTGATCTTCAGCTGAGCCAGTATGAAAAGCTGGAGCTATCATCACGAATGGAGGGGCATCCGGATAACGCAGGAGCTTCCCTTCTCGGAGGCCTTGTCATTGGCTGCATGTCAGAGGAAGAGGTTTCTGTCCAAAGCATTAAAAATATAAGTTTTGATGTTATAGCAGTGGTGCCAAAAGAAGAGCTCCTTACAAAGGAATCCAGAGGCGTCCTGCCTGAAGCATGGTCTTTTAAAGAAGCCGTACAGGCTGGGGCAGTCGGCAATGTCATGGTTGCAGCACTGCTTAGCGGGAATTATTCCCTGGCAGGCAAGATGATGAGTGCTGACTTATTTCATCATCCTTACCGCAAGAAAATGGTTCCCCATTTGGAGGTTATTGAAAAGGAAGCACCTCGTCTAGGAGCATTTGGAGTTGCCTTAAGCGGTGCCGGACCGGCGGTTCTCTGCCTTGCAGAGCCAGAAGGTGCTCCTGCAGTGGCTGAAGGGCTTCAGCGGATTTTTCCGGAAATGGAAATCCTTTCCCTCAAAATTGATCAGGTAGGCGTCACTGTTTTAAAAAAAAGCCTAGCTGAACTGGAAATAGGCCATACAGTATAAATAAAAAAAGCGATGTCATGCCGACATCGCTTTTTGTAAGGTAAAATTAAAATACTTGTTCTACTTCGACTACACCAGGTACTTCTTCTAAAAGAGCGCGCTCAATACCGGCTTTTAACGTAATCGTTGAACTTGGGCAGCTGCCGCATGCACCAAGAAGGCGCAATTTAACGATGCCATCTTCAACATCCACCAATTCACAGTCCCCGCCATCGCGAAGAAGGAATGGGCGCAATTTATCTAATACTTCCTGAACTTGTTCAGTCATAGTCGTTTGTTCTGCCATGTGAAATCGACTCCTTTCCATATATTTATTATAATCAAATCAGTCTTAAAAATCTATTCCAAGAGCGTAATTTCCACTCATTAGGAGAATATTTTATTAGGTTTGCTCTTTGTTAATGTTGTAAAATGAAGGTAAGAACAAGTTTTGCATAGGGGGAGAGAAGATTGAAAAAAGAAATTGAAATCACTGTGTATGGTGCAGAACAGCTTTGTCCAAGCTGTGTGAATCTCCCATCATCCAAGGAGACATATGAATGGCTGGAAGCGGCAGTATCCCGCAAATTTGCCAACCAGCCTTTTAAAATTGTGTATGTTGACATTCATAATCCGCCCGAAGAAGAGAACAAAAAAGAGTTCGCCTTGAGAGTGATTGAGGAGGATATGTTTTACCCGGTTGTCCTGATTGAGGATGAAATTGTTGGTGAAGGCAATCCGAAATTAAAAACAATCTATGCGGAAATGGAAAAGTACGGATACCAGGCAGTTTAATAAAAAATGAGCATCGAAAGGGATGCTCATTTTTTTATTTGGTAAGAGTTTCAGCTGATTCTGCTGGATATTGAAGTTGAATTTTCATCTCTACAGTATTTATACCAGAATATCGGTCAGATTTTTACTTTATCGGTCACTTCCTTTCAAATTAATTTTTCAGCAAAGTAATGGCGCAAATATAAATCGATCTCTATCGTTATCCGCGCTACTTTGGTTCAAACGTAAAAAAAAGAGCCCGCAATGGGCCCTCTTATCCGTTATGGTATTTATACATCCATAAAATCCCCGATTTTAGCAGGCGGGCAACACGTCCTGTGATAGGGCGTTCTGCGACTAGACCGAATCCGTGCTTTTTGCCCAATGATCCAAGAACTCCTTTAAGTTTGATTACTGGCAATGTTTCAGGGAGTTCCTCACCTTTCCAGCGTTTCAATAGGATTTGAACGATTTGCTCTGCCTGCCCTTCAGCAAGCTGGGCACTTGGTGCATGCGGAAGGCTTGCACAATCTCCTACGACATAGACATGTTCATTTCCAGGGATATTGTGATGCTTCGTTAAAACTACCCGTCCTTGCTGATCCTTTTCCACATTCATATCGCGAACCACTTTGTTCGGCTGGATGCCGGCTGTCCATACGATGGCATCACAGTGGATTGCTTCGTCATGATTATAAAGGGTTTTTTCTTCTACTTTAGTAATATTTGATTGGTTAATAATTTCTACATTATGTTCTAGAAACCAATTTTCTACATATGTGCTTAATCTTTCAGAGAATGCAGAGAGTATATGCTTCCCTCTATCGAACAATTTGACTTTCAAATCCGGACGGCTTTCATTTAATTCTGAAGCCAGTTCTACTCCGCTTAATCCTGCACCCACAATTCCAACAACAGAGCCTGGTGATAGATTATTTAAAGCTTCATACGTTCTTCTGGATTTTTCAATTGTTTGAATGCTATATGTGTGAATGTCGGCTCCCGGAACATTATGGTACTTATCTTCACAACCAAGGCCTATTATTATATCATCATATAAAACAGGCTCCTCGCCTTGAAGATAAACCTTGTTTTCCTCTATGCTGATTTTCGTCACTTCACCGTATTTAATGGTCAATCTTTGATGTTCAGGGAATGATACACGCACATGCTGATCGGAAATGGTGCCTGCAGCAAGAGCGTAATATTCAGTTTTTAAACAATGATAAGGAACACGATCTATTAGTGTAATGGAGACATCATCAGGAAGCTGATTAGGCAAAAGGCGGGCAAGCGCCCTCATACCGCCATAACCTCCGCCAAGTATCACAAGATTTTTCATAGTATATTTCCCCTTTATGTCCGTACTGTTTACTTTCGCCGAACTCAAATAACGTTAATTAGTTATCTTAAAAAAATAAATAAATGATATTAATAACCTCAAACCCATAAAAAGTATAACGAAATTGTGTCAAAATCACAACACATATCAGCAGGAAACTTGACAATAAACGACATGAAGTGGTAAATATGTGCACTTTAAAGGAGAGAATGGAATCCATTTCTTGCAGAACTCAAGTAAAAAAGGTAGCATTAACAGGGTAGAGAGGTGAAAGATGTGATTAAGCCAATCATCGAATTTTGCATCAGCAATTTGGCCAGCGGCTCTCAAAAAGCGCTTGAAAAGCTGGAAAAGGATTATGACCTGGATGTCATAGAATATGGCTGTCTTGGGTATTGCGGCAAATGTGCAAGCACTCTTTTTGCGCTTGTGAACGGAGAAGTGGTTACTGGAGATACGCCAGATGAACTGGTTGAAAATATATATCAATATCTGGATGAAAATCCAATGTTTTAATAAAAGGAGCGATTAAATTTCGCTCCTTTTTCTTGTGTCAAAAGTAAGAAAGTAACCACTTGAATAACTGTCTGGCGCAAGCAGCCTGCCCCTTCGAGTTGCCGGGGGCGGGCAAGGTTCTTCTGCTTTCCTTAGTTGCCGGCAGTTTTTTGTTCCTGTCTCATCTCATGCCAGCGTTCTCTTGCCATTTCAATTAATTTAGGCTCAGTGGAGCGGCTTTGCAGTTCAATTACTTTTGAAAAGTATTTAACAGCCTGTTCAGACTGATGTGTCCTTCTGGATAACTCTCCGATCAGATAGAAAATCCTCGTTTCAGAAATAGATGATCCTTTAAAATCATCTGACATATAAGACTCCGAATATTCTTTTAGAGCAAGTTTCAAAAATCTCTGTTCTTGATTATCATTTTTTATACTCCGGAAGAGCCAGGCCAGCCTGATATATAAACCAGCCATAATAATATGCTTCTCCCTTTTTAAAGTACCGCAATAAATAGCCAGCTTATAGGCGTTGATTGCAACAGGGATGGTGCGGTCCTGGCAATAATCCTGGGGTATCCAGGCATCTACAACTTTAGAATTAATCATGTCCAGGGCACCAGGCGGAAAATAAGGGGAAAAGTCCTCTGATTCTGAGTAGCCGCAATGAGGGCAAGTGTTAATATAATATAAAAGAGGATTCATGCTTTCATCAGAATAAATTGGGCAAAAATCACTGTCATAATTAAATATTTTTACAAATCGGGAGCGGGTTTTTTTGGTGGTGAAACTCTCTCTGCAGACTCTGCATCCGCAATTTTTATCATAAGTAGGCTTTAATTGCTGCATAGAATGCCACCTCCGAATATAATGAGTATGACTATTGTATCATGTATTGTTTGGTTTGAGGGCATAAAGAACTATTCGTTAAACAGTGTTCTGAAAAGGCAATAAAAAGAAAAAGCCTCTTAAGTTGAGCACATACCTTTTACTGTATATACTATATATATAGAAATATCCTTACGTGTACAGGAGGGAATAACATGGAACAAGTTGTGGATATAACAGAAGCAGCAGCTTTGCATATAAAAGAAATGATGAGACAAAATGAGGAAGAAGATGCATTCTTGCGTGTAGCCGTTAAAGGAGGCGGGTGCAGCGGACTTTCCTATGGAATGGGGTTTGCCCATGAAGTCGAGGAGGATGATATCCAGTCAGAGCATTATGGTATCCAGGTTCTTGTCAGCAAGGAAGACGCCCCTATCTTAAAAGGCACAAAAATTGATTACAAACAATCGATGATGGGCGGCGGATTCACAATCGATAATCCTAATGCAATCGCAAATTGTGGTTGTGGGTCATCTTTCCGTACCGCTTCAAATACAGGTACTCCGGAAGAGTGCTAAATACTGCCTTTAACGCTTCTAGACAGTTACTGGAATAATTTCGAACTATATCTTTGTAATCTCAAAAAAGGACGGTCCCCGAAGGGCCGTCCTTTTGTATCGCAAGAAAGCTGATAACTGTCCTGCGCAAGCAGCCTGCCTCCTCGATGTATCTGGGTAAGCAAGGAGCTTCCGCATTTCTTATTTGCCAAACATGGAAGAGCTGTGCATTGGCTGGACTTTCGCTTTTGGATCGATGTAGGATTTTGCGTGGTTCACTGCAGTTGGCGCTTCACCGAAACCGCAGGCAATAAGCTTCACTTTTCCATCGTATGTGCAGATATCACCGGCAGCATATATGCCTTCGATATTTGTTTCCATTCTTGAGTTAACAACAATGGAGTTCTTTTCAATTTCAAGACCCCATTCTTTAATTGGGCCAAGGGAGGAAACGAATCCGTAGTTTACGATTACAGCATCAACATCGAATACCTCTTTTTCCTTTGAAGTAACACCTTCGAGGACAACTTGTTTGATTCCTTCGCTGTCACCGATAAGCTCAGCAGGCACATAAGGTGTTTTGATTTCGACCTTAGAGTTCTGCAGATTTTCTACACTATGCTCATGCGCGCGGAATTTATCGCGGCGGTGTACAATCGTTACTTTTTCAGCGATAGGCTCAAGCATTAAAGCCCAGTCTACTGCAGAATCCCCGCCTCCGAATACAACTGCTTTCTTGCCGGCGAATTGACTTAAATCATCAATAAAGTAATGAAGGTTCGTGCCTTCGTATTGAGCTGCGCTTTCAAGTTCTAGACGGCGAGGCTGGAACGCGCCATTGCCGGCAGTGATAATGATGGTTTTTGAGTAATGCACTTCTTTATTGGTCGTAAGCTTAAATGTTCCATCAGCTTGTTTCTCTAATTTTTCAACAGATTGTTCAAGTGATACAGTAGGCTCGAATTTAGCCATTTGTTCCTTAAGGTTATCAATTAATTCCTGGGCGCGGACTTTCGGGAAGCCGGCAACATCATATATGTATTTTTCAGGATAAAGAGCAGATAACTGTCCCCCAAGCTGCGGCAAGCTCTCAATAATCTTTACTGATGCTTGTCTCATGCCTCCGTAGAAAGCAGTGAATAAACCAGTTGGCCCCCCGCCAATGATGGTTATGTCATACACCTTTTGATCTTCTTTCATGCAATATCCCCCCGCGTATGTATTGAAATTCCACTCTTTATTCTAACATAAATCGTTTAAAACCTCATCAATCGAGGTAAATATTATGAATAAGTAAATATTATGAATAATTGGAAGATTTCAAATGGAGATCCTGAATTAAAAACACGTATATTTCTTTAATTTTTCTTAAAATTTTTAAGTTTTTCGTCTATTTTTTTAGGCTTGAAAAACTATATGAAGTAGAATAAGATGTAATGGAGGAATAATGTTAATATTTTATGACAATTTTGTTGAGTTTTTTTGAACTAGTTCGTGAATAACATCACAAAGTTTTTTTATGTTTTTTGCTATAAAAAATATAAAGCAGTGGAAGATAAGAAAACATTAGAAAATACTTAAAAAAGGTGGAAGTGATACACTTGAGAAAGCCAAAGATTGTTATCCTCGGTGCAGGCTACGGCGGTTTGATGGTTGCAACCCGTTTGCAGAAATCTGTAGGAACAAACGAAGCAGAAATCGTTTTAGTGAACAAGAATGACTACCATTATGAAACAACATGGCTGCATGAAGCATCAGCCGGAACACTTCATCACGATCGTGTACGCTATGATATAAAAGATGTTATTGACCGCAACAAAGTTGAATTCGTTCAGGGAACTGCTCTGGAAATTAAAACAGAAGAAAAGAAAGTCATTTTGGAAAGTGGCGAAATTGACTATGATTATCTAGTTGTTTCCCTAGGAGCTGAGCCGGAAACATTCGGTATTAAAGGACTTAAGGAACATGCATTTTCTATTGTCAATGTAAATGCTGCGCGTCAGATCCGCGAGCATATTGAATATCAATTTGCTACTTACAATACAGACGCCGAGAAAAAAGACGAGCGCCTGACAATTGTTGTCGGCGGAGCAGGCTTTACCGGCATTGAATTCCTTGGAGAATTGGCAAACCGTGTTCCTGAGCTTTGCAAAGAGTACGATGTGGACTACCACAAAGTGAAAATCATTTGCGTGGAAGCAGCGCCAATGGTTCTTCCTGGCTTCGATCCTGAGCTTGTTAATTACGCTGTTTCTCACTTAGAGAAAAAAGGCGTACAATTCATGATTGGAACAGCTATTAAGGAAGCTACTCCTGAAGGCATCATTGTTGGCAAGGGCGAAGATGAAGTAGAAGAAATCAAAGCTGCAACTGTTGTCTGGGCTGCAGGTGTACGCGGAAATTCTATTATTGAGAATTCCGGTATTGAAGCAATGCGCGGACGTGTAAAAGTACAGCCTGATTTGCGTGCTCCTGGCCATGATAATTTGTTTATCATCGGAGACTGCTCATTAATCATCAATGAAGAAATTAACCGTCCATACCCTCCTACTGCGCAAATCGCTATGCAGCAGGGTGAAGTGTGTGCAAGAAACATTACTGCTTTAATCCGCAATAAAACTGAACTTGAAACATTTACTCCAGATATTAAAGGTACTGTATGTTCTCTTGGTGAACACGATGCCATCGGTGTTGCATTCGGCAAGAAAATGGTTGGTACAAAAGCTTCATTCATGAAGAAGATGATCGATAACCGTGCTCTTTACATGGTTGGCGGGCCTTCACTTGTATTGAAAAAAGGTAAATTCAACGTTCTTTAATAAATCGGCTATCATATATAGTAATGGGATGGACTATTTAGTCTGTCCCTTTTTTAATGGACAAATTTTCGTGATAGAATTAGTTAAAAAGGAGGTTATCGGATGGGAGTGGAACATAAACGGGGAAAGGTCTGGCTGGCGGTTTCAGGGCTCGTTATTTCACCTGAAGGTTATTGGCTTGTCGTTAAAAAGAAATACGGAGGCCTTAAAGGCAAATGGTCTCTGCCTGCCGGATTTGTCGAGCCGGGCGAAACAGCTGATGAAGCTGCAGTTCGTGAAGTTGAAGAAGAGACAGGAATTAAATGTTCAGTGAAAGGCTTGCTTGGATTGCGTACAGGTGTTCTCAAAGGGGAGGTCAGTGATAATATGGTTTTGTTTTTGCTGGAAGCTGAGCCTGGACAATCATTAAAAGTTCAGGAAAGTGAACTTTTTGATGTGCAGTATCGCGATCCGAAAGAGCTTGCTGAAGACCCGGATGCATCAGTTCTTTTAAAATACATATTAGATCCTTCTGATTCCTCCATAAAACCTTTAATTAACGGCATTAATCCCGGAGATACTTTTGGATACACTGCATATAAACTATTTTTATAATTTTCTGAAATTTAGAGATAGAACGAGAAATATGAAGCAAACTATGCTTGTATGCGTTTCCAACGGTAGTTTTTCATGAAATATGGTGCTTTTCATTTCTTCATATCCTTGGTATATTATCAGAAAATTCAGTTACGAAATCTAAAAGGAGATGAATGAAATGACAGCTAAGAATTATGAAAATAAAGAGTGTATGTATTGTTCTGGGAAAGGGTATTTCCAATTATTGTTAGGTGGATCTGAAACCTGCAGCTGCTGCGGTGGTACAGGAAAGAAAAAGGAATAAACCAAAAACTTCGCGGAATGCGAAGTTTTTCTTTTCAAAGGATAAGAATGTATAATTTCTGAAGTTAGATAACTGTCTAACAAAAGTAGACTACCCCCTCGAGGTTTCGGGGATGGGCAAGGCGCTTCCAGTTTTCTAAATAGCGGGTGTGCTGGCCCGCCTACTTTTCTTGTTGACTCCCTAATCTACATTAAAGTACACTAAATATTGATGTGCTAAGGGAGGAAATAAGTTCATGCAAATGACGATTTTCGTTTTGCCTATTTCAATGCTTCTATTTTTTGTGCTGTTTTTTGGAATAGGTTTTATATTAAATATGCTGTTAAGAATGTCCTGGATCATGGCCATTATTTATCCAATTATCGCTATCTTTATCATCGATAAAGTTCGTTTTATTGAGTATTTTCAGGACCCGGGAGAATCGTTTTCCAGTCTTGGCGTTGAATTGTCCAGCCTCGCTCTGGCTGACATCCTCATATTAAGCAGCGGAATGGCAGGCGCCATCGTTGCCGGAATTACCATTAGGCTGCTCCGTAAAAAAGGATATCGGATGTTTTAAATTTGATTTGAAATCTCTGCTGACGGCAGGGATTTTTTATTTTTTTTGATTAGTGTGATCAAATCGCCCAAGCCTATGCTATTACTGGCTTTAGCCTGTCTAAAAACGGATGCCCGGAGGCTTCCGCTCCCATAAGTTATGAATATTTCTCTCGAAGATGGGAAATGAATAACTTTGGGAGGAGTGTAATAGATGAGCAAATTAAAAATATGGATGAAACGTTCGGTAATGTCAGCCTTATTTATAGGCGCGTTATTGACAACATTCCATTCGATTTCCGGAGTGGAAGCCCGATCAATTGTTCAGCTGCATCAAAGTGATGCTGAACAAGCTGGCGAAGATGGAAATTCAAAGTTTGACCATACATTAAAATCGGTTGGCGTAGCATTTAAGTTTTTGAAGCAGGCAGTGAGTCTGGAACCTAAGATTTCTGCGAGTGAAGCTGTAGCAATTGAGCAGCCGCCGACACTGGAAGAATCGATTGACTGGTCGCAGTATCAGAAAAAACAAGTAATAGCTACTGGATATACGGCATTTTACGAGTCGACAGGCAAAAATCCGGATCACCCGTCCTTTGGAATTACATACTCAGGGGTTAAAGTTAAAAGAGATTTATACTCTACAGTTGCAGCAGATTTAAATGTTTTTCCGATTGGAACGATCCTGTTTGTCCCGGGTTATGGGTATGGTGTTGTAGCCGATAAAGGCGGTGCTATTAAGGGGAATAAATTGGACCTCTATTATGAAACGGTAGATGATGTTTATAATAACTGGGGAAAGAAAACACTCGATGTTTACATCGTTGAAATGGGCGATGGTACCCTGACTGAAGAAGAATTAATGTTACTGAATGAAAATGAATCCATGCAGGTTTTTAGACAGCAATATATTAAATCTGAGAAAAAATAAATACGGAATGCAGGCAAATCCGCGGGAATAATCGGATTTGCCTTTTTATTTTTATATCTTAGAAAATGCCTGCGGGTGGATTTTTTTAGCTAATTTTATGGCTCCTTCAATCAGCCGAGGTGAAGGCCTGCAAAAAAATTCTTCTTCCAGAACCAGAATTCTGTTCTGCTTAACTGCTTCCATTTCACTCCAGCCTGGACGTTTCAGGACAATATCCGGATTTACCTTTTCTCTTCTGACACCGACCCAGGCGAGACAAATATAATCCGGCTGCCGATTCAGGACATCTTCCCAATCGGTCTGGACACTCGCAAGCTCAATATCCCTAAATAAATTCATTCCACCGGAAATTTCACTGATTTCCGTCAGCCAATTGACTTTGCCGGGTGTAAATACAGGCTTGGGCCACCATTCCCAATAGAGGCTCGGTTTATTTTCAATTCTGCTTGAGATGAGCTTAAGTGCCTCAATTTTTGCCGCAAACTCTTCAGCAGCCAAAATACCTCTTTCTGGCTTTCCGATTTTCTCTGCTGTCAGTATCAGGTCCTGTTCAATATCTGCCAGGCTTTGAGGATTTAAAACAATGTGGGGAATCTGCCTTTTTTCAAGCTCTGCTACATTCTTTTCCATGCCGGGTACACTAAGGGATGCCAGCACAAGATCAGGCTCTAATTTCTCCACATTGTCCATATTAATAGACAAGTCAGGGCCCAGCCGGGGCAGCCTGGATATTCGGTCCGGCCAATCCGAATAATCGTCCACCCCCGCGAGCATATCAGTAAATCCCAAGTATTCCACTAATTCCGTGTTGCTTGGGCATAAAGAAAGGATTTTCAAATTAAATCACACCCTCAGGAAAATAAATAATGAAGAGCTAAAGTCAATAGGATTCCAGTCAGGCCGCCAAATAGAACTTCTATCGGCTTATGGCCAAGCAGCTCCTTCAATTCTTTCTGTTTTTCTTGGCCTTCTTTCTTCTGCCATGTCTTTGCTTCTTCAACGAATTTATTGAAGTCGGCAACAAGCTGGTTTAGTACAATCGCCTGTTCACCAGCCTGACGCCGTACTCCGGTAGCATCAAACATTGTGATAATGGCAAAAACGGCTGAGACAGCGAAAACAGCGGATTCCATTCCGGTCTCTAGTGCAACCCCGGTTGAAAGGGCAGTTACTGCTGCTGAGTGTGAGCTGGGCATCCCTCCAGTACTTGTCAAAAGGGACCAATCCACTTTCCGGGTGGCAATGAATTGAATGGGCACTTTTACAAATTGGGCAAAGAAGATGGCTGCCAATGCAGACCATAAAGGAAAATTTGTCAATAACTCCATATGAGACCACCTCTTGAGTGTATGATACTCCCGCTGCAGCTTCGAATAGGCATTTTTTAAGGAACTGCCGAAAGCTATACTAACTAATATTCTCCAACAGATTGTTCCTTCCTGCAAGCTGATCTATTTTAAGTTTTTGTTAAACGATGCTTTTTTTGAAAATACGATGTTGCTGTCAGGGAAAACAAAAGAAGCCACTCAAAGGCATTCACTGCAGCTGCACTTTCAATTGGAATATCAATGGCGCTTCCGATAATCATCAATACAGCTCCGGCAAAAAACCAGAACCAGCCCTGTTTGCGCCAAATAACAACAGATGCCGCCAGCAGCACAGCAGATACGATCAGTACCATAACGGGAGGGCCGCCTGGTGCCTCTGTATCTGAATAGCTGAGAACACCATATTCCCGCCTTGCTTCCAGTTTAAGTCCGAATACCTCAGCAGCAAGTTCCAGAATAATTAATCCTACAGTAAGCAAATAGGCAATCCATTTAAATGTGCCTGTTTTGGCCCATTCTAGATCTGCTTGTTTTAAAGTATTCCAGGAGTAGAGTACAAGCAGTGGCGTGAAAAAGGAGTGAATCCAAAAACGGGCATAATTCAGATATTTTAAAGTATTGCCCTCCCCGATAAAACGGCCAGCAGCCAGAATTCCGTTATCGTAAATTAACCCCAGAAGTACAGGAAGCAGGAAGACAGCACTAATGAGGCCGCTGTCCTTAACAGTGCTTAGCGCCCAGAAGAACAGCAGGATATATCCTGCTGAGAAGGCGGCAAATAATAGAGGATCCATAACGTTCTCCTTTCTGTCTCTATTTTCTTTACCCAATAATTAAAGAATATACTTAAGGATTGTATATATAGGATAGTCTCTATTCTTTTTGTTAAAATGATAGTGATAGGAAGTCCTGAATATGGGGTGGTTTCATGGAAGATTATCCTCTTGAATACTACGAATTCTTTGTCAGTTTCAATGAAGGTGACTATTACACATGCCATGATCTTCTTGAGGAAATGTGGATGACGGACAAAGGCAATTTATTTCTGAAAGGTCTGCTGCAAATGAGTGTCAGCATTTATCATTATGAATACGGCAATGTCAAAGGAGCAAGGCTGATGATGCAGGCGGCGCAGGAATACTTGCAGTCTTACCGGCCTAAACACTGGGGGATTAATCTTGAGCATGTGTATGGGTTTATTGAAGAATGCCTTACTATTTTTCCGGAAAATATCGATCGGCTGCCATTTGAAATGATAGAAACTCTTCCTAAGCTGCCGCAGCTGGTCCTATATTTGGAAGATTAGCAAAAATAGAAATGCCATAAAATTAGATAGTCGAAATAATTCAGTATTTTCGATATAATAAGATGAAAAAGATATTATGGGGGTGCCAGAAATGTTTTCAGTAAAGAAAGAATTTGACTTCTCAGCCGAACAGGAATGCCTGATCGTTGGTGTCTTCGATAAACCAGCCAGGCTTGAAGGTGTACTGGCCCGTGCAGATGACCAATTTGACGGCCAGCTGACAGATTTGGTAAAAAGCGGAGATATTTCTGCCAAGAAAAAAGCCATTGCAAAAATACATACTTTTGGAAAAATTGGGGCCAAACGATTAATTACAGTAGGCCTTGGAAAAGAAAAAGAATTCAGCTTTGAAGGGTTGCGTGAAGCATTGGGCAGGGCATTTAAGGAAGTGAAATCGTCCAAGCTTCAAAATGCGGGTGTTTACCTTGATACATTTATTGGAGGAAATGTAGATGCGCTTGATGCAGCCCATGCAGCCAGCGAGGCGTTTGCGCTTTCCACCTATAAGTTTGAAGATTACAAACAGAAATCGAACGAACCCGAAAAAGATATTGAAAGTATTGCTGTTTATTGCGAAGCCGCAGATGAGGAAGATGTAAAGGCCTCCCTTACAGTAGGGTATGCACACGGAAAAGGAACGAACTCAGCCCGTACATTAGTCAACCTGCCAGGCAATATGCTGACCGCCACTGATCTGGCAAATTACTCTTCTGAACTGGCATGGAGATACGGATTTGAAGTGGAAATACTTGAAAAAGAGGATATGCTTAAGCTTGGCATGGGTGCTCTTTTGGCAGTAAATCAGGGATCAGCAGAGCCTCCTAAGATGATTGTCATTAAATATCAGGGCAAGGAAGAATGGAAGGATGTCATCGGCCTGGTGGGCAAAGGAATTACCTTTGATACAGGAGGCTACTCCATTAAACCAAAGGACGGCATTGTCGGTATGAAAACCGATATGGGCGGAGCGGCGGCTGTGCTTGGCGCAATGGAAGTCATCGGCGAACTGAAGCCTGAACAAAATGTTGTCGCTGTTATTCCTTCTACAGATAATATGGTGAGCGGAACAGCGTTTAAGCCGGATGATGTCATCACATCCATGAGCGGGAAAACCATTGAAGTTCTTAACACGGATGCAGAAGGGCGTCTGGCTCTTGCTGATGCGGTAACATATGCAAAGCATCATGGAGCGGACTACCTGGTGGATGTTGCCACTCTGACTGGCGGTGTCATTGTTGCACTGGGGGAAGAAACAACAGGTGCATTAACCAATAATGAAGAGTGGTTTGAGCAGGTGCTGGAAGCATCCTATGAAGCTGGCGAACCAATCTGGCGCCTGCCTCTCTTTGAAAAAGATAAAGAAAGAATCAGAAGCAGCAAAGTTGCGGATCTTAACAATTCGCCAGGACGTGCCGGCCATGCCATTATGGGCGGAGGATTTGTCGGTGAATTTGCCGAGAACACACCATGGGTGCATCTTGATATTGCCGGTACAGCCACAACATCAAAAAGCCATGATCTTGGACCAGACGGGGCTACAGGCGTTATGGTACGTACATTGGCACTGCTTGTTGAAAGATTTGAAGTAAAATAACGATGAAACAGACTCTGGAGAGATCCGGAGTTTTTTTATACAGTTTTTTAGCCTAAATTGACTTGGCACTGTAAAAATGAACTTTACTGGCCGGTTTACCAAAAATACGGGGCTAAAACCGTCGATTTATCGGCCAAAACAGCGTCTTGGCGTAAACTCCCATTTCTGAATCTGCCTAAAATCATTGACACGAAAAGTGGAAATATGATAGTTTAATAATTGTGTTTTAGTTCTCTACCAATTTAGCATAGTAAAGTATAATGGGACATAAGTACAGAAAGAGGGTATCATCATGAATGCAGTTATACTTGCAGTTTTAATCATGCTTGTTCTCAGCCTTCTGCGTGTCAATGTGGTTCTTGCCCTTGTGGCTGGTGCATTGGCAGGCGGGCTGGCAGGCGGTTTAAGCATAGATAAAACCATTGAAGTTTTTTCAAATGGGCTCGGCGGCAGTGCAGAGGTTGCATTAAGTTATGCGTTATTGGGCGGATTTGCTTTAGCCATTTCCGCAACCGGGCTTCCGAATCTATTAGTGGACTGGGTCCTGGCTAAGGTCGGAAAAGACGGGGAATCCAGAGGGAAAACTTTATCAAAAGCACTCATTATATTTTCCATTTTATTAATGTCTATTTTTTCTCAGAATCTGATTCCAATTCATATTGCGTTTATTCCGATATTAATTCCGCCTTTATTGAAGGTTATGAATGAGCTCCAAATGGACCGTCGGCTGATAGCATCTGTATTGACATTTGGTTTGACAGCTCCGTATATTTTGCTTCCTGCGGGATTTGGCCAAATTTTCCACGGGATACTCGCAGAAAATATGGAGAATAGCGGATTGGCAGTAGAGATGGCAGACATTCCGAAAGCCATGCTTATTCCTGTAGCCGGCATGGCTGCTGGTCTTTTAATTGCATTATTTGTTTACCGTAAAAAAAGGGATTATCGTCCATCAGAATTAATGGAGACGGAGAAAAGCAATTATTCAAAAAAGGGCATTATTTTTTCTCTCGTTGCGATTGCAGCAGCTCTCATTGTACAGCTGCAGCTGGATTCAATGATCTTTGGGGCGCTGACAGGTATTTTAGTTATTTATATCAGCGGTGCTATTAAATGGAACGAGGCAGATCAGCTTTTAACAGAGGGCATGAAGATGATGGCATTTATTGGATTTGTCATGCTGGCTGCATTTGGATTTGCAGATGTATTAAAAGAAACAGGCGATGTTGAAAGCCTGGTTGAACAGGCGGCAGGAATCATCGGCGATAATAAATCACTTGCTGCATTGCTTATGCTCCTTGTCGGCTTACTTGTTACAATGGGAATTGGATCTTCATTTTCAACCATCCCGATTATTGCAACCATATTTGTGCCTCTTGCACTAGAGGTTGGCTTCAGTCCGATGGCAACTATTGCTCTAGTAGGGACAGCCGCTGCTCTTGGAGATGCCGGTTCGCCTGCGTCAGACAGTACATTGGGGCCAACAGCGGGCTTGAATGCAGATGGACAGCACAATCACATCTGGGATACTTGTGTACCAACATTTCTTCACTACAACATTCCGCTCATCCTGTTTGGATGGCTGGCGGCAATTATCTTATAAAATCAGCAGCTTCCATAAAGGGGGCTGCTTTCTCATTGCTTTTATCAGTCCGAAAAGTAGGGTACGATAAAGGAAAAAGAACTGAGGTGGCTTCAGTGTATTTCGGGAAAATCAGAAAACAGACCTCAAGCCGGGTACCGCCAAATCAAAATGTGACGACTGCCTTTCCTGTACTTCACTATGGAAATGTTCCGCACTATAAGGATATGCAGGAATGGAGTCTGCAGATATTTGGGGAAGTGGAAAAGGAATTATCCTTTTCGCATGAGGAGGTAATGAACCTTCCTCAGACACAGTACAAAAATGATATCCACTGTGTTACGGGCTGGTCAAAGCTTGATAATGTTTGGGAGGGAGTCTCCGCCACGGAAATTGCCAGGCGGGCAGGCGTAAAAGAAATCGCCCAATTTGTAATTCTCCATGCGGAAGAAGGGTGGACAACGAACCTCCCCATTAAAGATTTTTTAAAAAGCACCAGTCTGCTTGCCCATACTCATAACGGTGAGCTCCTGACTCCTGAGCATGGATTTCCACTAAGAGCCGTGATTCCGCATCTTTATTTTTGGAAAAGTGCAAAGTGGATTAGAGGCATCGAGTTTTCTGAAACTGACAAACCTGGTTTTTGGGAGAAAAACGGCTATCACAACTATGGTGACCCCTTCCGTGAGCAGCGATTCAGCTGGGATGATTAATCAACATAAAAGCGTTACATGCCGTAACGCTTTTATGCCCATTAAAATCCAAATAGCATAGTAAAAATATTTTTCTTTTTTAATTTTTTTCTGGGCTTCTCCTGATCAAAAACCAAAAGGGTATCAGCGGGGAGGCTTCGGCTTTTTACAGCTGTCCTGGCTTCAAGAACCTCAATCCGTTTAAGCAGGCGTGCATTCTCTTTTTGCAGCTCTTCTATTTCGCTGCGGTGCTGCAGCAGCTGATAGGAGACAACATCATCCGCTTTTCCGTTCAGCCGCTGCTCAAGCTCGCTGATCTTCAAATAAATTTTCTCCATGGCTGGTTCAGCTGTTTCGCCCTGGACCGTACCTTTTCTGGTCTTTTTGCCATTTACCGTAACGTCCTGCAATATAATCCCCTGGTTAAGCTGGTCCTGCACCTGCTTTAGCAGGTTAATGTCTTCTTCGCTAAATAAGTAATGGCCTAGTTCATTCCGTTCCGTCCGGAGTCCCAGTTGTTTAACCCATCGCTGAATAGTGCTTGGCGAAACTCCTAACAACTTGGCTGCAGCACTTGTATTCATTCTGAATCCCCTCCCGTTTTCACAATGGATTCTATCCGGATAACGGGAAGTCCTTCCCAGCTGACAAAACAAGTTTTCATTCGGCAAAGAAAGTGAGGATTTTACATTTTTTTATCATCCTGATTTCCTTCTTTCAAATTCAAATGTAAACATTTTTCTGTCATCCAGCCTATTGTTCCGCCAATAAGGGCACCGCCTATTACATCGGAAGGGTAATGGTGGCCAGCCCAGATACGCGCGAAACCTGTAAGAGCTGATACCCACAGCAAAATACGACCTATAAATCGATTGCCGTAAAAAATGACGATAGAAGCAGCAAACGACACCACTGTATGTTTGCTTGGAAAACTGGAATCTCTTTTGGCTGGGATCAATATGCCAACCTTGTTTTTTATGAAGGGGCGGGGCTTAAAATAACAAATTTTAATGATCTTGTTAACCAGGATAGCGATCAGGGAAGCTGCAGCAGCTTTTTTTGCGGCTGTTTTGGAGGAACCTTTTGCCAGCCACATGCATACCAGTACGAATAAAAATAAATACCTTGCCCTATTTGATATAAGAATCATTAAAAAGTCCATGAAAGCAATACGTCCGGACATTCGGTTGATTGCCTTAAAAATCTTCATGTCCATTATTAGTCTCCTTCTATTCTTGTCATTGGGCAGATTTCTCTCTCAGGCGCTCTTTATGGAGGGGACTTCTGCCTTTTGTTCATTTTTTATTATTTGCAACCCAGAACTTAAAAACACAATTTAGTAAAGATATTAAAATTAATAAAACCATGCAGCAATTGCATGGTTTTTAAAAGCTATACATAGAATAAATCTTTAAACACATATGAAGCAAAACCCATATAGGCACTGATAGTGTGGTCGCTTATAATATAACTTGGATAATTCCATAAAATCATTAAGATACCTCCTTTAAAAGTGAATCCCCTGCAGAGACAGGGGAAATTGAATATTATATTTGTCCCGAGCGCGATGACAGCCATTTGTCCAGATAGTCAGGAACTTTTCCCTCTGAAGTCAGATTGGCATGCCCCCCTTGAAGCAGGTGGAAAATTTTGTCAGTACTTGAGGTCAGGTTCATGACCGGAAAAATCTGTTCTTTTGGTACAAGGCGGTCATGATCCGAAGCAACAGCGAGTAAATTGGCTTTGATATTACTTAGCACCGCCTTCCTTTCACCGACGGTTAAGGTCCCATTCACAAGCTTATTTTCTTTCAAAAGGTCATAATTGATTTGCTTTAGTGCTGCCCCTGCAAATGGAATATGGCCATCGGTCCAGTGGCTGAAACGTTTCCACCGGGAGGCGTATGCTTCATCGTCAGCCCTGGCCAGTAGCGACAAATAAGGGGAGTAATAAATGGGTGAAGTAAAAAGCCGCATTCCTGATTTGATGGCAAAGGGTGGTATAAGTCCCCATGCTTCAAAAATGGAGTCCAGGCTGCCTTCTCCATTCCGCAATTCTTCTGCCCATTTATCAAAGACAGGGACGATGCTGAAGTCAACCGGTGCGACAGATAATACTAAGTTTTTGACCGGCTCATCCGCAATGGCCGCATAAATGGCTGCAAAAGTGCCGCCCAGGCAAAAGCCCATAACGGTTATTTCTTCTGCTTTGGCGTGATATAAAGCTCTTTTTACCCCCTTCTGGATGTATTCAGTAATATAATCGTCCATCGTAATCTCTTTGTCCTCATAACCGGGAATCCCGAAATCCAGCAAGTAAACATCGTATCCGCTGTTGGTCAAAGCCTTAATTAAACTGTTCTGCGGACAAAGATCTAGAATAAAGGGCTGATTGACGAGCGAATATACAAGGAAAACTGGAATTTTGTATTTTTTACTGGAAGGGGCATAGTGCCAGAGAGTAGCCTTATTTCTTTTCCAAACTGCAGTCCTTGGAGTTGAATGGGTCTCCGGGGGCTGGAGAATGGTCTTAAAGAATCCATGCAGTTTTTTGGAAGCTGTATTTTGATCCATTTATTTTCCCGCGCTTTCACTGCTGCTGGAAGATTGCAATTCCTGATCCAGCGACTGCTTTAAATCAGGACTGCCAAGTGCCTTTTTTATTTCCTCTAGTGATTGAGCCAAAGCTATGACTTTTTCGTCAATCAGGTCCATTTTTTCTTCCGCCTGCACAGTTAATTTTGCTGCATTTGCCACGTCAGTCTTGGTAGGGAAATTAAGAGGGATGGATAGTGTCTCAATGGCTTCCTGGAGTTTTTTCATGCTTGCTGCGGTCACCTCGGAACGGGTGATTAGATTTTTAAATATTTCTTCTTTGTTGATAGAGTTCTGAATGGATTCATTCAGTTCTCTTTCCACTTTTGTCCCTAACTTTTTTATTGCCTGTAATAGGGCTTCAGTATGGTTAATAGACATAAACATTCTCCTTTCTATGAAGTCAACCAATCAACGGACTTAGAGGGATGCTGTCATTCCTCCATCTACGACTAAAACCTGTCCAGTCATGTAATCAGATGCTTTGGAGGATAAAAAGACAGCTGCTCCTTTTAAATCATGTTCACTTCCAAACCTTCCGGCAGGAATTTTTCCAAGAATAACTGGACTCGATTTTTCCAGGACCTTTGTTATTCTTGTAGGAAAGAATCCTGGAGCAATAGCGTTTACTTGAATGCCGGCAGGTGCCAATTTTACAGCTAAATCCTTTGTAAGTGCAATAACAGCTCCTTTACTTGTATTGTAGGCAATTGCATCAAGAAATGCGGAATGTGTACCCCTCATTCCATTTACAGAAGAAATATTAATGATTTTGCCGCTGCCCTGCTTCGTCATCACTTTTGCCGCAGCCTGTGAAAATAAAAACAGCCCCTTTAGATTCACATTCATGACTTTGTCCCATTTATCAGCAGGCAGTTCAAGAAATGGCGCAACCCAGGATGTCCCGCTATTATTAATGAGAATATCGATGCTTCCAAATGTCTCTAAGGTCTTGCTGATGACGATTTGGATGTCTTCCTCATTGGTTATGTCACATTCAATCGCCAGAGATTTAATTCCCTTTGCTTCAAGGCTTTTTCTGACATGCTCACATGCTTCAATGCTGCGTGAGCAGATGACTACATTTGCTCCTGCTTCCCCAAGTGCATTTGCCATTTGCTCGCCGAGTCCTCGGCCTCCTCCTGTTACAATTGCTGTTTTATTGCCTAAATGAAATAACTCGTTCAATTCCATCGTTATCCCTCCCTTAGTCTTTTTTAAAATCAATCCTTCTGAATAAAATAGACTTCGATATAGTATAGACAAGTTAACCCCATGTGGTGCTAAAATTGTATATTTGCCTTGTCCCAAAATGCATAAAGAAGTTAAAAACAGAAAAGGATGGATAACATACGAGAAGGGAGGCTTAAAAGGTGGAAAGGGAGCAAATAGAGGAACTTTTTGAAGAAAGCGGATATCACGCTTTAAACAGCAAACTTGCCTATAAAGTCTGGTTGACCGGGGTATGGGATGAAGAGGATGAAGACAAAATAGAAGCTTTTATAGATGCTTATTCTTTTGAAGGAGAAGGAATAGTAACTGACGATTTTCTCTATCACTATCGAATATTTGCCTATATTCACGAAAAAAATGCATGTTTGGGATTCCAGCGGGAGATATTTTAGGAACACAGCTTAAAACAAAAACAAACACAGATCCAGGACCTGTGTTTGTTTTAATATATCAGCCAGCATTCTTAAGCTGCTTATTAGCCGCTTTATAGTGGTTTTCAAAGAATTCATTAGTATCTTTAACAACCACTTTGCTTAGAAGGATTAATGCAACCAAGTTAGGAATCATCATTAATGCATTTGCCATGTCAGCGAAAGCCCAAACGGTAGTTAAGTTGGCAACCGCACCGATTCCAGTCGCAAAGATGTAGATGGCACGGTATCCCATAATTCCTTTTGTGCCAACCAGGTACTCAAAGCATTTTTCGCCGTATACATACCAGCCGACGATTGTTGAGAAACCGAAGAATATAACAGAGAATGCAACGATATATTCACCCGCTGTTCCAAGTACATGGGCAAAGGCTGCACTTGTTAATGCCCCGCCGTCAAGGCTGCCGTCATGTGCCACACCAGAGATCAATCCGCCAGTTGTGTCCCAGAAACCAGTCATGATAAGCACTAATCCAGTCATCGTACAAACAACAATTGTAACAATGAATGTACCAGTCATTGCAACAAGAGCCTGTTTTACAGGGTGGTCTGTCTTTGCGTTGCCTGCGATAAGCGCTGCTGTACCAAGACCGGCTTCATTAGAGAAAATCCCCCTTGAAACACCATTCTTGATCGCTTCAGATACAACAACACCGACAAAACCGCCAGTCGCTGCAACCGGATTGAAGGCATAGTAGAAGATAGTCTGGAAACCAGGAATGATTTGATCATAATTAACTGCCAGGATAATTAAAGCACCGCCAATATAAAGCACCGCCATGACGGGTACAAAGAATCCAGCAACTGTACTTATACGCTGAATGCCGCCAAAAATGATTAAAGCAGCCAGTACAGCAAGAATAACGCCTGTAATCCAATTATTTATTCCAAATGAAGTGTCCATAACAGCTGCAATGGTATTCGATTGAACACTGTTGCCGATTCCAAGTGCTGCAAATGCTCCGAAGATTGCAAATGCAACTGCAAGCCATTTGAACTTTTTGCCAAGACCGCGTTCTACATAATACATCGGTCCGCTGGAGTACTCTCCATTTGCGTTTTTCACTCGGTATTTCATTGCCAGTAATGCCTCAGCATATTTGGTTGCCATTCCCAGCAGACCAACAATCCACATCCAGAAGATGGCCCCTGGTCCGCCAAGTGTAATCGCAGTGGCAACACCGGCGATATTACCATTGCCAATTGTTGCTGCGAGAGCTGTCATAAGCGCCTTAAAGTTACTGACATCGCCCTCATCATTAGACCCAGCCTGACCTTCTTTGGTAAACCCTAATTTAAACGCATATATCAGCCTTCTGAATTGAAGGCCTTTCAGCATGAATGTTAAAAGAACACCAGTGCCAAAAAGCAAAATCAAACTTGGTGTGCCCCAGAGCACCCCGTTAATTTTATTAAGCGCCTCAAGCATAAATTTCATCGCCTCCCAGATGTTAACGCTTTCAATTGCTGTGAACAAACCTATTAAAATATGATTTTTTTGTGAACATGTCCTATTGTAAAATTATCTGAATATAACTTCAAGTCAAATAGGAGAAGTAAAACTATTGGGAATCTTTCAAAAAAAGTTTACAGGTACCGCCCGAATTTTGTCGAATGGCTTGAAGGCTTTGGTAGAGTACCGGGTGGGACCTGAGGTATAATATAATAGGATAGAAAAAGTGAATTGCCGTTCAAAGGAGTTTTACGATTGGGTGATGATAAAATGGAAAAAGATCCGTTTAAGAGGGCATTCAGTGATCTGGAGGAATTGGTAGATAAGATCCGCGATGTCCTGGAATGCCCTGTTACAATAGAAGATGTTAACCATCGCCTGCTGGCCTACAGTACACATGATGACCAGACAGATACTGCAAGAATCGCAACGATTATCAGCAGAAAGGTTCCTGAAAAAGTGATTAATCGTTTATGGAAGGAACGTGTGATTCCGCAGCTGATGCAAAGCGGAGAACCGCTTAGAATCCCTGAAATAAAGGAAATAGGACTTGGAAATCGGGTAGCCATTTCCATACGCAATCATAATGAAGTATTAGGCTACATATGGGCAGTTGAAGAAGAAACCCTCTTGACAGAAAGCAAGCTGAACCTGCTTAAGCTTGCTGCACAGTCTGCAAGGACGGAAATGCTTAGATTAAACGCCCAAAAGAAAAAAAGAGCTGAGGGATACCGGGATTTTTTCTGGGAGCTGTTAACCGGCCATTTCCAAAGCCATGATGAAATTGCAGAAAGGTTTGAGGAGTTAAGCATTAAACCGCCATCGCCGTTTGCTGTACTTGTCTTTAGGTTTAAAGAAGAAGTTACCTCTAAAATAGAACAAAATATCATTTATCTGATCACGACGAGCCAAAAGGTTCATATAACCTTTCATGCAGCGATGGGAAATGAATTTATTATTCTGGCAGCGCCTCCAGATCCTGCTTTTTCTGAAAGTGCTTTTATAGAATTTATCCATTTTTTCATCGATCAAATGAATACGCGGTTTAGCATTGGTCATATTAGCGGGGCAACTGGAACAACTTATCAACACTATGAAAAAGTTGAAAAAAGCTATCAGGAGGCACTGCAGGTCCTGCGCCTTAAAGAACAATTTCCCGAAGAGATTCATCATGTTTATAGCTATCAGCAGCTTGGCATTTTTCGCTATCTTGATGCCATACTCGAAAAGAAACGGCTGGAACCATATGAGCATCCGGCTATCGAAAAGCTTAAAAAATATGATCTTGAGCATCGGACCAATCTGCTGGCTACTCTGGAAGCCTTTATTGATCATGACAGCAATGTGAATGAAACAGCTAAAAAGCTGCATATCCATATGAATACATTGAATTATCGCTTAAAGAGGATAACCGATATCGGGGAAGTGGATCTGAAGAATACAAATACAAAACTTTCTTTATATCTTGAACTTAAAATCCGGAGAATCGAAAAGAAGAGCCCCCATTTGTAGATTTCCACAAATGGAGGCTCTTTTATTTTACCAATTCAACAATGACAGCGCTTTACTAAAATTATTATACTGACAATAGTAAATATCAATTTGATAGATTGAAAGGGGATTTTTCCATGATTATTGGAGTACCTAAAGAGATTAAAAATAACGAAAATCGTGTTGCTGCGACACCAGCAAGCGTTGATGCATTAGTAAAAGCCGGACATAAAGTACTTGTAGAAATTGACGCAGGTATTGGAAGCGGTTTCACAAATGAAGATTATACAGAAGTAGGAGCTGTTATCGTAGATACAGCTGCAGAGGCATGGAATGCTGAAATGGTTATGAAGGTTAAAGAGCCTCTAGCTTCTGAGTATGGTTATTTCCGTGAAGGTTTGGTTCTTTTCACATACCTTCACCTTGCAGCAGAGCCTGAGCTTGCAAAAGCATTAACTGAAAAAGGTGTTACAGCTATTGCGTATGAAACCGTAGAAGTGAACCGTACATTGCCTCTTCTTACTCCAATGAGTGAAGTAGCAGGACGCATGTCTGCTCAGATTGGAGCTCAATTCCTTCAGAAGACAAATGGCGGAATGGGTATTCTTCTGGCAGGTGTTCCAGGCGTTTCACGCGGGAAAGTTACCATCATTGGCGGCGGTGTAGTTGGAATCAACGCAGCGAAAATGGCAATCGGGCTTGGCGCGCAAGTTACGATCATCGACTTAAGCCCAGAGCGTCTGCGTCAGCTTGACGATATCTTCGGAAACAGCATCCAAACTTTAATGTCTAATCCTTTCAACATTGCACAAGCTGTTAAAGATGCTGACCTGGTAATTGGTGCGGTTCTAATCCCAGGAGCTAAAGCGCCTAAGCTTGTAACGGAAGAAATGATTAAAACAATGAAGCCTGGTTCAGTAGTTGTTGACGTGGCGATTGACCAAGGCGGTATTTTCGAAACAGTTGATCATATTACAACTCATGATAACCCAACTTACGATAAGCATGGCGTTGTTCACTATGCTGTTGCAAACATGCCTGGTGCCGTTCCAAGAACATCTACAATTGCTCTTACAAACGTTACAATCAATTACGCACTGCAGATTGCAAACAAAGGTGTTGTTAAAGCTATTGAAGACAATGCAGCACTTAAGCTTGGCGTTAACGTCGTAAACGGCAGCATCACATATCCAGCGGTTGCGAAAGATCTTGGCTATGAGTATGTTTCTGTCGAAGATGCATTTGCTAAAGTAAAAGCAGCTAACTAATAGATCAAATCCCCTTGGCCAAAAGGCTAAGGGGATTTTGTTTTACCAAGGCTCCTTCCGCTTTTCTAATGCTGTCCAGCTCCAGCGCCTACCCCCTCGAGGTCACAAGCTTGTCTAGTTTCGGCTCCTAGGGACTCGGGGTCATAAGCCGTTTCCTTTCAGAAGGAAAAAACCCCTTCTTACAGGGGCCGTCTTATGCTAGACGTCCCTGGGCAGTCGCCTCAACATTTCTTCAATCCGTCCAAAAGGTTAAAGAACAGCCTTTTAACCGGCTCGTCTTATGCTTGAGGCCCGCAGGATGCGGGTCATGCAGACGTTGCCACAGGACGTGGAGGTTTTAGTCTGCGTTCCTTTAAAAGCGGGCGCCTTCCGCTTTTCTAATGCTCTCCAGCTCCAGCGCCTACCCCCTCGAGGTCACAAGCCAATCCTCCCAAAAAGGCAAAGGACGCCTTTCCGTGAGGCCGGTCTTGTGCTTGTCGGGGGTGGGCAAGGCGCTTCCGCATTTCTAGTAGCCCACTCAAAATGCGGACATCTGCATATTAAATAGAGAAGGCATTGAAAATTAAGGAGGTTACCCTGCATGTATTATTATAGAGGCCCATATAGAAACGGGGGCGAAAGGTTCTTCTTTTTAGGAGCTCCTTTTGTCGGCGGCCTGCTCGGCGGTTTCCTGGGAGGGGGGCTGGGAGCAGCATTATTTGCTCCCCGTCCATTTTACGGCCCTCCGCCGCCATTCTATGGCCCGCCAGCTGCACCATATGCTCCTTATGGCGGAGGCGGATACCCTGGCTATGGACCATATGGAAACCCTTATTATCGCTGAACAGGTAAAAGCTCTCTTGATTGAGAGCTTTTTTATTTATGTTTTCTTACATCCATCTCAGCTTTAATGTAAGATCACAGCATTTCTGGGAATCCTCCTTATCAGACTCGAAATGGAGGCTGAGCCCGTCAGGTGTATAGGACACCGCAGGAATTTGGGAAATTCCTGTTGATTTTATCATTTTTTCGACTGCATCCTTTTTTGACTGCTGAGCGGCTGACATCAGTTCATAAGAAAACTTTTTTGACTCTGCCATATTTACAAGCAATGTACTGGCGTCCCTCATGAGGACTTCC
The DNA here is from genome assembly GCF_000294775.2 of Cytobacillus oceanisediminis 2691. GTDB lineage: Bacteria > Bacillota > Bacilli > Bacillales > Cytobacillaceae > Cytobacillus > Cytobacillus pseudoceanisediminis. The sequence goes on along the minus strand of NZ_CP015506.1, from coordinate 4,704,162 downwards.
ATTTTTTTAGCGGAGCTCATGAACATTTGAGGATCGACAGCTGGAAAGGTTCTATAGAAATGGACAGGATGATAATAAGACTGATATGCATGCGGATAATTCCAGCAGTTTTGAAGCTGAGGGTTGTATCCAGGCTTTGGGTAGCGAAAATAATAATAGGGGTACATCCGGATCTGCCCCTTTCGATTAATAATTAATGCACGCATTCCCAATATATGAAACGAAGGCTTTTCCTATGAGAAAACAAAATGAAATGCTTTCTCGCAAAAATGTGGCTTGCACCCTGCATAGATAAAATGGGTTTGCATAAGGTGCATTAGAAAGGCAATTTTTATAAGGATTGATCTAATTAGAAAAGGGGTAAAAGAACCGCATGAAGAATATATTAGTGTAATGAATATAAATAAGTGAGCACTGCTTACATAGATGGGAGGCCCCGGATGGAACTGGAACTGATATTGGAAATTATTGAGAATAACGGATATTTGGGGCTGTTTCTTTGGCTTTGGGTAGGGGTCTTTATTTTTCCTGTGCCAAATGAATTGATCGTGATGACTGTTGGACTTTCTTCCTCTTTAAAAACACTTCACCCTGTGCTTGCTTTCATTGTCATTTATCTTGGCATCCTGGCTGCACTGTCAACCTGTTATACAATCGGACGTTTGATCGGCAGGCCATTGCTGAAATACTTTCAAAAAAGTAAAAGAATGTCTAAAACGATTGATGCTTCTTTAAAACTAATGGAGAAGTATCATGCCTTTTCCCTCTCCTTCAGTTATTTTGTTCCGGGTATCAGAAATTTCCTCCCTTTCTTATACGGCTTCAGTAAATTGCCATTTAAAAAATTCGCTTTGTTTGCATATAGCGGCGCCCTGTTATGGCTGTCTGTGACTTTTACGATCGGCTATGTATTTGGAGATCATATTGATGCCATCATCAAACATGAAAAAGAATTACTGCTTAGCCTGGCAGGCTTGACTTTGCTCTTCCTCATTTTTCGCTTCACCAGAAGAAAGCGCGGGAAGGAGCAAGAAAAACTGCATGATCAGGGGTTGGGACTTTAAATATAAAAAGGCAGCCTGGAAAGCTGCCTTTTTTTATTTAATACTGATTGCGGTGCTCTACCAGGTCGATGGCTCCCAGTACAATATGGGCGAGCCCGAAACCAACGATGGTATCTGATAACATGTTATTGGTTCTGCGGTTTTGTTTCATTGCATATCCAGCCGCAGTAACAGCGGTGCCGAGAACAGTTGGAATTAATCCTTCGCGAACGCGATTCATGACGGTCACCTCTTATTTTTTGATTGTCCTACAGGACATACATAGTTTGTTCTTATATAATGAAGTATAGTATGACAACATTTTACATATGGAAAGGGGATAGGGGAATGGAGTTGAAAGATACATTAATCGAAACACTCGGAATGGAAATTGTGTCACTTGAAAAGGGCCGTGTAGTTGCTACCATGCCTGTTGATGAACGCACCCGCCAGCCGTTTGGCCTGCTGCATGGAGGGGCGTCTGTCGCCCTTGCGGAAACTGTTGCAAGCATAGGAGCTTTTGAACTTTGCGATAAAGAAGCGGAATCTGTTGCAGGGCTTGAAATCAATGCCAACCATATACGTGCTAAAAAGGATGGAATTGTAACGGCTGTCGCAACAGTGCTGCATCAGGGAAGAACCACAATGGTATGGGATATCAAAATAACGGATGAAAATGACAAGCTGATATGCACATCCAGATGCACAATGGCCGTAATAAAAAGAAAATAAAAAATAACAAAACCGCAAGAGGATTTCTTGCGGTTTTCCATTTATTGTTCCTTGCTGCCTGCCTTTTTCATATGTGGTGCATCTTTTAAGTCATCCTGTACACTTTTATCCCATAGCTCTACACCGGAGTTATAAGCTGCCCGGGCAATTAAATGCCCGGCTACAGGTGAAGTCATGAAGATGAATATAATTCCGAGCAGCACTCTGGAATTGAAAAAGCCATCTTTAACATAAAAGAACAGCAGGGCTCCGAGCAGAATGGACATAACCCCCAGTGTAGCGGACTTTGATGCGGCATGGTTCCTGGTATAGATATCAGGAAGCCTGATAACACCATATGCTGCGACAAGGCTTAAAAAGGCTCCCAAAATAATCAGCACAATAATGACAATATTAGCGATCTCGTTCATTTTCGATAATAACCCCCTTCTCCAGATATTTAGAGAAGGCTACGGTCCCTATAAAGGCAAGGATCCCGATCAGAAGGATAACCTCCACAAACGCACTTGTATTAAGGGCGATAGAAATCAATGCAACAATTGCAACAAGATTTATGCCAATAGCATCAAGTGCAACCACACGGTCTGGTGTGGTCGGCCCTTTTATCACTCTGTAAATCAAACCGATGGTGGCAGCCGAAATGATAAGGATGGCACTTAGAACAATAGTATTCAGCATTACCGGCTCACCTCCAAGATTGCTTTTTCAAACGAGTTCCTGATTGAATCAATGGTTTCCTCTGCATCTTCAATATCAATTGCATGAATGTAAAGAATCTTATTATCCGGGGAAACGTCTACAACCAATGTCCCCGGAGTCAGTGTGATCAAATTCGATAGTACTGTAATTTCCCAGTCCTTTTTTAGGACAGTGGGGTAGGCAAAAATGCCTGGCCGCATATCAAGCTTGGGTCTTAACAATACTTTGAGCACCCCGATGTTCGCTAAGATAAGCTCTTTGATGAAAAGAAACAAAAGATTGATTACCGCCACAACTCTTAATAGATAAAAGCGTGAATCGAAAAATCTTCTGAAAGTAAAGATGATGAGCAGGCCAAAAAGGTATCCTTTAAGGAACGCAACCGGTTCGTATGATCCTGTTAAAAACATCCACATAAACCCAAGGAACACATTTAATAATATTTGAAATGCCATACTCAATACTCCTTTAAAACTGCTTCAATATATATTTCTGGATTTGCAAGAGTTTCAGCAGCCTGTAAGATATACGGATAAACATACTCCGAGCCGGCTCCGTAGAAAACGGCAATGACAACAAGGATAACCGGGGCAATCATCATTTTGCCGACAGGTACTTTGTCTTCCCCTTTATAGGCGCGAGGTGTACCCCAAAAGCCATTAATGAAGACTTTCATGATTGAGAACAGCACAAGAAGACTGGACATTAAAACAATCCCTGCTCCCCAGTAATGTTCTGCTTCGAAACCGCCTTTAACAATTAGAAGCTTTCCAACAAATCCGCTTAACGGCGGGATTCCCGCAAGAGCAAGCGCTGCGATGAAAAAGGTCCAGCCCAGACCAGGATAGCGCTTGATCAACCCGCTTATCTTATGCAGGTTGCTTGTACCGGCTATCGCTATAACGATGCCGGCAAGTAAAAATAGAGCCGCCTTAATAATCATATCATGAATCAAATAGAAGATGGACCCGGTAAGGGAATCAGTCGTCATCGCTGATACTCCAAACAAAATCGCCCCTACAGCAATAATGATATTGTAGATGATAATTTTCTTAATATCCCAGTAGGCAATTGCTCCAATGACTCCGGCGATGATCGACATAACCGCCAAAAAGCTCAAGAGCTGATGGGTAAAGCCAGTATCATGATAAAAGAACAACGTATAGGTTCTTGTAATGGAGTAAACTCCGACTTTTGTCAGCAGCGCTCCGAATAAAGCCAAAACAGGAGCAGGCGGCGCATAGTAAGAGCCCGGCATCCAGAAATATAAAGGAAAAATGGCTCCTTTCAATCCAAATACGATTAAAAACAGCACAGCAATCACTGTAATGATTCCAGGGGGATTCCCTTGGCTGGCTTCGCTGATGCGGACGGATATATGCGCCATATTGAGTGTTCCAACAACGGAATAAAGGTAGGCTACAGCTATAACAAACAGAGCGGAAGATATAACGTTTACAAGGATATATTTAATGGACTCCCTAAGCTGTGCCTTCTTTCCTCCCAGTACAAGCAATACATAGGAAGCCATCAGCATAACCTCAAAAAATACGAAAAGGTTGAAGATATCTCCTGTTGTAAACGCACCGTTCACGCCAACAATTAAAAAGTTGAAGGCAGCATAATAGTAAAACTTCTCTCTGGCTTCCCCAATGCTCCAAAATGAATAAATCAAGCATAGAAATGCTATTATACTGGTTGTCAGCACCAGCAGAGCTGACATCATGTCAGAAACAAGCGTGATCCCAAACGGAGCCTCCCAGCTTGAAACATCCAGCGTTTGTATCCCGTCAACTCGAACCTTCTGAACCAGCAAGGCAGAAAAAATGATTGCAATCACTGATGAAATGCCTGCAATCCACCTTTGCAGCATAATTCTCTTAGCGGCGAAGATGAGAAGGACACCCGTAACTAAAGGGATCAGGATGGGCAATATTAAAAAGTTAATCATTTCCTTCAGTTCCTCTCATTCGATCCATATTATCAGTGCCAAGCTCCTGGTAGGCACGGTATGCCAGTACAAGGAAAAACGCAGTGACCCCGAAGCTGATTACAATTGCCGTCAGGATAAGAGCCTGGGGAATCGGATCGGTATAGGGTGCTTTTTCGCCCAGCAGCGGGGCAGATCCTGTTTTTAAACCGCCCATCGTTAATATCAGCATATGTGCCCCATGACTTAAAAGACCGGTTCCGACAATAATGCGAAGCAAGCTTTTTGACAGCATGAGATAAGTAGCTGACATAAATAAAATACCAATTACGAAAGCCATTAATATTTCCATTATTCATCCTCCCCTATCGTTTGAATAATGGTCATCGTAACGCCAACAACAACCAGAAAAACACCCAGGTCAAACAGTGTAGCTGTATGGAGGGAAGTGTCCCCCAGGACTGGCAAGTCAACATGTCCAAAAGCATGGGTAAGGAAAGGGACATTAAATAGCAATGCTCCCGCCCCTGTACCAATTGCAAATAGCAGTCCAACTGCAATCATGTGAATATAATTGACAGGAAGGATTTTTGAGACAGTTTTCATGTCAAAAGCCAGCAGCAGCAGAACGATTGCCCCCGATGTCAGCAAACCGCCGACGAATCCGCCCCCCGGTGTATAATGACCGGCAAAAAAGATATGGATAGAGAAAAGAACAATGAGAAACAAAACTACTTTCGTAGCGGTCTGCAGAATAATATCATTTGTTTTCATTTTTCTTTCCTCCTTCCAGGCGAAGTTTAATCATAGCGAAAATTCCAAGGGCTGCAATTCCGAGAACCGTAATTTCAAACATGGTATCAAAGCCCCGGAAATCAACAAGTATTACGTTTACCATGTTTTTCCCGGCTGCTTCCTTATACGTATTCTCGACGTAATATTGCGCAATGGAAGGAAACATCTTATTGCTGTGGGCAGATAGGGCAATCAGCGTGACAATCGCACCCACCCCGACAGAAATAAGGGCATTCGTCATTTTAAATCTCATCCGCTCCTCATGCCGAAGCTTAGGCAGATGGTAGAAAGCAAGCAGGAATAAAGAGACAGAAATAGTCTCGATTACAAGCTGTGTTAATGCAAGGTCAGGAGCACGGAAAATAACAAAGAACAATGAAACGGTATATCCGACTGCCCCCAGCAGAATGATGGATGTCATTCTGGATTTTACAAAAAGAATGGAAACAGATGCAGCAGCGATGACTAATGCCAGCAGAACCTCCGCATAATGGATGTCGGCCACATGCTCCGTGTCAAATTTAAACGCATCTTTCAGAACCAGTGTGGTAGCCAAAGCTACAATGAAAAATGAAAAAATATACACAAGATAGGTTCTGATGAATCCGTTCATATATAATCTTGTTAAGTTGAAGGAAGCCCTCTGTGATACTTCCAGCATAGAATCGTAAAAACGATTTAGCGCCAATTTCTCAGGGAAAAGATTATACACACTTCTCCACTTCGGCAGAGTGACAAAAAGCAGAATTCCCAATGTAATAACACCCAATGTCATAAACAATTCAGGCGTAAATCCATGCCAGAAGTATATATGAGTATCATACACATACCCTTCAACAGGCATGATGGCGGCCTGTGCAGGAGAGATGAGCGTGTTTGAAATAATATTAGGGAAGAAACCGATAATGATCACTAGTGAAGCCAGGATAATGGGTGATATTAGCATACCGATTGGAGCTTCGTGCGGTTTCTTTTCTAATTGTTCAGGCTGGAACTTGCCTGTGAACGTTTTGAATACAAGAATCATGCTGTAAATGAACGTGAATACACTTGCCACCCAGGCAAGAACAGGGAACAAGAATCCCCATGTATCCAAATTTAATATATCCATTTCCAGAACACGGACCATTCCTGTGAAGAACATTTCTTTACTTAAGAACCCATTAAAAGGCGGAAGCCCGGCCATAGAAAATGTCCCGATGACCGCCAAAGTAAAAGTAATCGGCATAAAGTTCATCAGACCGCCAAGCTTGCGGATATCACGGGTGCCGGTTTCATGGTCTACGATTCCAGCTACCATAAATAGACTTCCTTTAAAAGTGGCATGGTTAATCAAATGAAAGACAGCAGCTGTAGTGGCAACCGTATAAATACTGTCTTCTACTGTTTCGAAGTGAAGTGCTGCAGCACCAATGCCGAGAAGGGACATGATCATCCCCAGCTGGCTGACCGTTGAGAAAGCCAGGATGGCTTTAAGGTCAGTCTGTTTGACAGCTGAGAAGGAACCCCAGAATAATGTTGTAATGCCAAATCCTGCAATGAGCCAGAGCCAGAGCGAGTGCTCCGCAAATACCGGACTCATACGTGCAACTAAATAAATGCCTGCTTTAACCATTGTTGCCGAATGAAGATATGCGCTGACAGGTGTTGGAGCTTCCATGGCATCCGGCAGCCAGATGTGAAATGGAAATTGTGCAGACTTGGTAAAGGCCCCAAGCAAAATGCAAAGCAAAGCAGGAACAAATAATGCATGTGAAAATATCTCATCTGATTGAGCAATAATTTCGGAAATGCTGAAAGTACCAGTCATCATATAAAGAAGTATGATGCCTCCAAGCATAGAAAGACCGCCGAAAACCGTGATGATCATCGACTTCTGTGCACCATATCTTGATTTCTCTCTGTGGTACCAGTACCCGATTAGCAGGAATGAAGAAAAGCTCGTAAATTCCCAGAAAGTATAAAGCACAATCAAGTTATCCGAAAGGACAACTCCCAGCATAGCCCCCATAAATAGAAGCAAGTAAACATAGAAGGTGTTCAGTTTTTCTTTGTTTTTATCCAAGTAATAGATGGAATACAGAACAACTAAGGCTCCTATTCCGGTGATCAGCAAAGCAAAAAGCAAACCAAGTCCGTCTACTTTTGCCGTGAAATCGATCCCAAGAGCGGGAATCCATGCAAAAGATTTTGTGACGGATTGCTGATTGGAGGTGATGGATAAATAAGAGATAAAATAACTGAATAAAAGGATTGGCAGAGGAAGTACGAACCAACCCGTATGTATCTGCCTAAACAGCTTGTACGCAATAGGCACAAGGATGGCAAGCAAAAATGGTGAAATTATTGCCAGGTGAAGCAGAGACAAAACATTACCCCCTTTTAAATTAATTGTTGTTACTCGAAAAAGTATCCTAGTATGCAGCTTGATGTAGCGGCTATATGGCTTCTAACAGTTCAGTATATTTAGAAAACTGTATTTTTCCTCCGCAGCATGTATAAAACTTTTTTCGCAATACGTAAAGCGCTTAATAAAAGTTTTTCCACCTTCCCCCATATTATCCAGCCAAGGGAGGCAAGACAGGCGTGCCATAATCATCATTACTATCCGCTCATGCACCTCAGAACAAATTATAACCTAAAAATAAAGTCTGTGCATTCTTCAAACCCTTATCAGTAAAGGATTTATCCATTCTTATTAAATAGGTAGAAACACGAATTAATCAGGAAAAATTTTTTTGAAAAAATGTCTCCCAAAACAGCATTTTTGTATAAAAAAACATTAATTTACGCACACTACTCATAGGTGGTGTTGTGTATGATTAAGCATAAAATTTCAGCAGCCATTACAATCTTTGCCCTTCTGTTTGCAGGCGCCTGGATATTGGACCACCAAACCAAAAGGGAATTCTATATTCCGGCAGACGAAGAAGAAGTGGTCGAATTATTACCGGCAAATTACGAAATGGAAGCTGAAAATAAGCAAAAGCTGAAGGTGTTTGAACCGAGAGAATATGTGAGGATACAGACAGCATCATAAGAAAAGCGGACTCCCCTCGAGGGGCAGGCGCTCCTCCCAAAAGCTGCCGCTTTTAGTAGTGCGATGATAAAGCTGGCTAAGCGTTCCTTTTGAAGCCAGACAACAAGAAGAGGATGAGAAATGGCTCATCCTCTCTTACTGCTGTTTTAAAGTTTACTTTGGCCGCGGTTATGAAAAATCATGATGAATAGAGGGACCGTAATGATGAAGGAAAGAAAGAATAAGAAGAGAAATTTGGAGAAGGGCGTAATATTTTTTTCAATATCGTCCGCATACATTTCAAAAAAATCCCTGATTGATTCATTGCCGAGCACATTGGATGCTGTCAGGAATTCATTTTTGTCATAATCATAGTAAAAGAAATCTTTTTTCTTAAAAATAAATAAGCCATCTCTTTTTTGTTCTAATTCCAAAAAAACAATGCCAATGTGAGATGAATATTCTTCAGTTTCCTCTTCATTTTCTGATGTTTGCGGGTCATCAGGTGTAACAATCTTTGTTACTTGCCCCTGCATCCCGTATGCATCAATGACTGAAAAGGAGTCTTCGCTGTAATAATGGATAGTGCTGCGAAGCTGTTCTTCAAGTATGTCCTCGAACTCTTTTTCAGCATCAGCAGCTTTTGCAGGCATAAGGTACTGAACTGACAGCAATACGGCAAACAAAAAACAGCATATTCCTTTTTTCATTTCCTTCCCCCTTTTTCTCTATTTAATGCAAGATTTACTAGAATATGGTTTATGTCTATGCTAGGAAACACTAAAATATACAGAAGGGATAAGCTGTTGTAAAAATTATGAAAATCACTGATAATAGATAGCTAGAGTAAAGAAAGACAAATATGGATGGGGAAAAATGAAAAATACATATCTGACGAGTTATTTTCCGCTTTTGGCGATTATTTTGTTTAGTACTTCTCTGGCATTAAAAACCCAGATGGAATTAGTTTATTTTCTGAAAAAGACAGGAATTTTCCAGGGGATGCTAGAGTTCTTTTCAGAAGGCGGCGTAAAGCTGTCACTGACGGTCCTCCTCCTGGTCCTTTTTTTTATGGTGTTTGCAGCCTTGAAATTGGTGGCAGATACGATCAATGGACTGTCACTTCTGTTCTTTTCTAAAGATCTGGAAGGGGAAAGTCTGACAAAGTCGAGGCAAGGTTCGGCCATCTATTTTATTGGAGGCGCTTTGTCGCTTCTGAGTTTATTCAGTTATATCGGGATTGCCATCCTTTTTGCGGCCGCTACCTTTATTTATTTCAGTTACTTTGTTTATAAAGCCAGTTCTTCATTGACTGCATCCGGCATTGCTGGTGTGATTTTTTTTCAGGTTATGGTCTGGTCTTCTCTTTTAACAGGAATACTCTATCTTTCTTTGAAAATACACAACAGCATCATGGCAAGTCTGCCGATATAGTAAAAGGAGGCCGCAGTAAAGGGCCTCCTTTAAAGTAAACATATCATTTTAATCAGACATTATATCCTTCCAAATCAGCAGCTGGGGAGAAGCCGATTCGATAGAAGCCAGATTTCCGGGCCGATCCTTTCCAACCCAGACACCTGCTGTATACTGGCCAGTCAAGCCCACAAACCAGAAATCATGATAGCCATTAGTGGTTCCTGTTTTGCCGCCGGCATATCCAATTGGCAGACGTGCTTTCCGTGCAGTGCCGGATTGAACGGTCCTGGCCATTAAATTCCTCACTTTTTCTATCGTTTTTTCGCTCCAAACCTGCGTTTTAGAATCATCCCAGCTATAAAGCAATTTTCCTTTCAGGTTAGTGATTTTACGGATGGCTCTTGCCGGCTGGTAATAACCATCATTTGCAAACACAGTATATGCTGATGTGAGTTCAAGCGGTGTCATCCCGTATGTAAAACCTCCTATAGCTGCAGAAAGGGCATGATCCTTATCTGTAACCTTTTTAAAACCAAACTTATCTAAATCACGAAAACCATTTTCAATTCCAATGTCGTCCAGCAGTCTTACTGCAGGTGTATTATACGAATAAATAAAGGCTTTTTCGAGTGTTGTCGATCCATAGCGGGCACCGCCATAATTCTGGGGGCAATACCCATTTTTGCAGAAAGGTCCTGCATTCACTTGATCATGAATGGCTGCGCTGGTGTGCTCAAAGTATGGTGCATAAACAAGCAGCGGCTTAATAGCGGAACCGGGCTGTCTGTATGCCTGGAAAGCTCGATTAAAGTTGTATTTCTTATAATTCTTTCCGCCTGCAAGCGCTGTTATTTCATGTGATCCATTATCTATCACGGCTGCTGCACCTTCCACATCCTTGTAGGACAGGCGCTTATTAAGGGAATTTGCAGCCTTTTCCTGAAGGGCAGGGTTCAGGGCAGTTTCAATGATTATGCCTTGCTCCATTATTTGGGATATTCTCTTATCAAGCTTGGCGCTCAATGATGCTTTTTCCTGCTCTCCTGCTTTTAGGAGCTTATCCTGATAGCCTTCTTTAACAGAAATTAATTCACGCAGCTCCGCTTCTACATATGAAACATAATCCGGATATAAATCTATTCTTTGTTTGACCTGAAGCTGAATCCGTTCACTTTTCATCTTCTCTGCTTCCTTAGGCGAAATCAGCTGCTCTTCCTTTAATTGATCAATCAGCCGCTCCTGCCTTTCTTTTGTATGGTTAAAGTGTTTCATAGGATCATATAAAGATGGGTTGTTTGGGATGGCAGCCAAAAAAGCTTCTTGAGCTTTGGTCAGGTCTTTGGCGCTTTTTTTAAAATAGAGCTGGGAAGCAGCCTCAATTCCGTAAGCTCCATTATGGAAATAAATTGCGTTAATATACAATTCCAGAATTTTTTCTTTGGATAATTTCCTCTCCAGTTCATATGCATATAGGAGTTCACTGAGCTTACGGTTATAGGATTGTTCATGATTCAGAAAGATATTACGAGCCAGCTGCTGGGTAATGGTGCTGGCCCCCTGTTCAATATCATCCGATTGGATGTTGATGGCCAGGGCACGTCCAATGGCAGCAACATCGAATCCGGCATGGTCATAAAAGTGCTGGTCCTCCGCTGTGATAAAAACATCCTTAAGAAAAGGGGAAATGTCACCTGACGATAGGCTGATTCTGTTTACCGGATGATCCATTTCAGAGATTACCTGGCCGTTGCCTGCTTTAATATAACTTGTCTGGGGCAGGCTGACTTCTTTTATTTCAAGCTTTTCATCCAGCAGCTCATGAAATCCCTGAACCTTTTGCGATTCAGCAGAGACAGCAAATACCAGTAAAGAAAAAATAGGAAGCAAGAGAATGATGATCATAAATCCAGACCAGGAACGCAAAGGAATCCGCCTCCGTTATTTTAAACTTCTATCCTATTTTTCGGCTTTTTTTCTGAGGAGTTAAGCTTTTTTTAAGAAGGCAGACGCTGCTGAAAAATTCCGGCTTAAATGCAATTTACTCAGAAAATTGAAATATTTCATGCTATAATATAAGAAATTATGTGCGTGAATTTCTAATGGAAAGCAGGTGAAAACATGGGGGAGGAACACCAATACCTATTTATTGATTTTGAGTTTACCATGCCTGAGAAAGGCAGTGCTTTCAGAGGGTTTTTTCCGGAAATTATCGAAGCGGGAATTGTATCAGTCATCGGCAATCAAGTTTGTGAAGAGTTCTCTTCATATGTAACTCCCGTCCGGTTTCCGAAATTGTCCGAGCGCTGCAAATCCTTTCTGCATATAACACAGGAACAGGTAGACCAGGGCATCGATTTTCTTGAACTCGTGAAAAAAATGATAGATATGAACAGAAACCGTCCATGCACGATTGTTACGTGGGGAAATATGGATATGAAGGTGCTTAGAAATAATTGTACCCACGCTGGAGTTGACTTTCCGTTCAGAGGCAGGGAAGTGGATCTTTCGATGGAATATAAGCGTTTCTTCGGGGATCAAAACCAGACAGGATTATGGAAAGCCGTTCAGGAATATGGCAAGGAAGGAACAGGAAAACATCACCGGGCTTTGGATGATGCCTTAACGACTTACAATATTTTCAGATTGGTAGAAAAAGATAAGAAATATCTGCAGAAGCCGGAACCTACTACTATTGGCGATCGGGTGGACTTCTCGAAACTGTTTAATAAATTTGCCTGACAAGCCAAATCCATCAAAATGATTTGGCTTGTTTTCATTTTACTTAAAATAATCCTTTTCCAATGAGTCAAGATTCCTTATGCTTTGTTCTGCCCAGGGAGAAGAATCTCCTTCCAGCTCCGTTCTCATTTTATCCAAAGCTATTTGCAGCGAATCCTTATAATCTGGTATTTCTTCACTAAAGGGCTTTACCATCTGCTTAGGCACATTGGTCTGCTCTCTGTATGCAAGCGCGCGGCGCTCATGGAAAAGCATCACGTCCGCCTCTTTAGGATTATGCAAGTCGCCCTGCATTGGATGCTTTAAGACCGCAAGCACTCTGACCAGGTAATGCTGTGGCCGGATGTCTGTAACTTCCCCGATATACTTGCCTGTTTTATAGATGGCTGTTACTCTATCGCCGATCTTTACTTCTGCCAATCTAACCTCTCCTTTTCATTTTTCTTTAGCCCTATTATGAAGCTTGAAAAAACAAAGTGCAAATTTTCAATAAATCAGGTAAGCTAAAAAATGATTAGTTTTTTCATAGGAGGATGAGAAAATGAAATGTCGTTTTCTAGCACCGCTTCTTTTTCTGATGCTGATCCTGGCAGCATGCGGGACAAGCACTGAAAAAGAAGAGGACAAGGCAAATGGTTCTGCTGCTGAAGAAAGCCAAACAGATAACCAGGCAAGTGAAGAAGCACCGGACAGCTTTCCGCAATTAACAGAAGAAGTTGAGGGAAATGAAAGACTGGTGGAAATGCCGACGTCAAAAGGGAATATTAAAATTAAACTTTTCCCGGATCAGGCTCCCAAAGCGGTTGAAAACTTCATTAAGCATAGTGAAGATGGCTATTACGATGGGGTGACTTTCCACCGTGTCATTCAGGAATTTATGATCCAGGGAGGCGACCCTGAGGGAACCGGCAGGGGCGGAGAAAGCATTTACGGTGAAGCGTTTGAAGATGAATTCTCCAACGAGCTCTTTCACATTCGCGGTGCGCTATCAATGGCAAATGCAGGTCCGAATACAAACGGTAGCCAATTCTTTATTGTTCAGAACACGAGACTTGATCCAAGCTTGAAAGGGCAAATGGAAAAGGCCGGTTATCCGGAAGATATTATTAAAGCTTATGAAAATGGTGGTACACCAACGCTTGACCATAAGCACACCGTTTTTGGACAGGTTGTTGAGGGAATGGATGTAGTCGACAGTATCGCAGAAGTTGAAACTGCCGAAGAGGACAAGCCAGCGGAAGATGTGGTCATTGAAAAGATAGAGGTTTTAAAATAAGTGTATAAACATTGGACTGTGTAATCATTGCTGATATAATAATTCGGGTGGACACTGCTTTTAGCAGAAAGGATTGATTAGGATGTTGCAATGGTATGTACTGTCGCTGTTTCTATATTTTCCGGAAGATAAATCAGAATATGGCCCTGCAGCTGTAACGTTTGCCATCTTTTTAGTTGCGGCCATTCTTACAATGAGATTAATTATCCGTGTGTCAAAGCGCGAAGCAGCCAAGGCGAAAGAGCTTGAAGAGCGCATCGATAGGCAAAATAGACAAGGGGGGAACAGCTGAGCAGCTGTTCTTCTTTTTTTGTTAAGAAATTATAACTTTGATAACTGTCTAGCGCAAGCAGCCTACCCCCTCGAGGTCACAACCTTGTCTAGTTTCGGCTCCTAGGGACTCGGGGTCATAAGCCGTTTCCTTTCAGAAGGAAGAACGCCTTCTTACAGGAACCGTCTTATGCCTGAGGCCCGCAGGACAGGGAAGGCTTCGTCAGCATAAACATCGCATGACCGAAAGCGACAGCTTTTGGGAGGATGCGGGTCATGCAGACGTTGCCACAGGACGAGGCGATCTTAGTCTGCGTTCCTTAGGTGAGCAAGGAGCTTGCGCTTTTCTTGTTTATTGATAAAGTGATTGGGCAACACTAAAGACAAAATGTCTTGATGGAGGATTCAATCATGAAAAAAGCGCTGATGCTTGGTTTTGTTCTTCTTCTGTCCGGTTGCGGGGAAGAGAACATTACGAATACGGAAGTTGAAATGTTTAACGCTGCAGGTGATTCATTAGGGACAATTAAGGTGCAGGAACAGGCGAGCGGAGTAAAGTTGAGCGGGGGTCTGAGCGGACTTCCTCCGGGGGAACTTGCCATCCATATCCATGAAGAAGCAAAATGCGAGCCTCCTGACTTTAAATCGGCAGGGAATCATTTCAATCCTGACAATAAGGAACATGGGCTGCTTCATCCCAAAGGATCACATGCGGGTGATCTTCCCAACCTGATTGTTGAGGATGACGGCAAGGCTAAGATTGACTTTATGGCGCCCCAAGTCACGTTAAAAGAAGACAAAAATTCTTTGTTGACAAAGGAAGGGACTTCCATTGTTATCCATGATGGACCAGATGATGGCATGACTCAGCCGGCAGGAGATTCAGGAGAACGCATTGCCTGCGGCCGTATTTCAAAAGATAAAGAAGAAGAAGGACAGAAAAAAGCACAGGACGATCAATCAACAGAAGAATAAATAATTGAAGGCTTTCCTGGCAGGGGAGACTTTATCACTGGGAATTTTTCCGAACGATCCGTATAATGGAGTTAAACCTTATAATGGAGGTTGGTTAAATGGGAATTTTCGATGGTTTTATCGGCAATGCATCTGAAGCGGACATTAATGAGGTTCAGGAGGAATTTTCAGCAGTCCTTGCCCCGAGTGAACAGGTTGAAAAAGCCTATAGGCTCGTCCGCGATTTATTCATTTTTACAAACAAGCGTCTGATTCTGGTGGATAAGCAAGGAATCACAGGGAAAAAAATCGAGTATCATTCCATCCCTTACAAAAACATCACCCATTTTAGCATTGAAACCGCAGGCAGCTTCGATCTGGAGGCCGAATTAAAAATTTGGATCTCAGGATCAGACGAACCAATTGAAAAGCATTTTAATAAAAACTTGAACATATACGAAGTGCAGAGTGTGCTTGCTGAATATGTACTATAAATCCCCTTGCTAGTATAACCAAGGGGATTTTGCTTGTAGTTCAGGTGGAATTTTCATAAAATTAAATTATCTTGATAAAGGATGTGAGTGATGATAAACAGACTCCGTTTCGAACCAAAGGAGCTGGAAATGCTCCGCTTTCTGTCCCGCCGCCTGGAACTGCCTTTGAAAAATGAAAATCAGTATCTGCATTTAGAGAAGGGCTATGCAGGCGAGCAGCATTTTGATAGGGAGCTTCAGGACTTGCCAGACTCTTGCATTATTCTAAATGATCTATTGCTGGAAAACAGCAATACCCATTTCCAAATCGATACTCTCCTTATCGCCGGCGGCACTATATTCATCTTTGAAGTAAAAAACTATGAAGGGGACTATTACATAGAAAATGAAAGATGGTATTCCCTGCTATCCAAAACAGAAATAAAAAATCCCCTCCTCCAGCTGCAAAGAAGCGAAACCCTTTTACGGGGCCTCCTTAAAGAATTCGGCTACCATCTTCCCATCAAATCACATCTGATATTCATTAATCCCGGCTTTCAGCTTTATCAAGCTCCTATCAATATTCCTGCAGTATTTCCTTCGCAGCTTAATCGATTCCTGGAGAAATTAAAAACTATTCCTAATGCGGCGAAATCGAGAAACCTGAAGCTGGCTGAACAGTTAAATGCCCGCTGCTTGAAGGAGAATCCCTATGTTCGGATTCCAGAATACACTTATGACCTTTTGAGGAAAGGGATTATATGCAGTTCGTGTACTTCGTTTTTAGCCCGCTTTACTCAAGGTTACTTAACCTGCGGGGAATGTGGATCGAAAGAAAAGGTGGATACTGCAGTACTGAGAAGTGTAAAGGAATTTGCGGTTTTGTTTCCGGATAGGAAAATTACTACAAATACAATAGTAGATTGGTGCGGTGGTATTGGTTCCGGGAAAGTGGTGCAGAGGATACTAGTGAGAAATTATGAAAAAAAGGGGAGGGGGAAGGCTTCTTATTACCAAGCATGCCAAAGGGAGGAAAAAGTGAATGGAGGTCAGATGGATTAACACCGAAAATAAGAGAGGCAAGAGGAAAATGGTAGTTAATCGGAAGAGTTAACACCGAAAACAAGAAGGGGAGGGAAAAATGGTAGTTAATCGGAGGATTAACGCCGAAAATAGGGGAGGGGAGAGAAAAATGGTAGTTAATCAGAGGGATTAACGCCGAAAATAAGGGTGTAAAAGAAAAATGGTAGTTAATCAGAGGGATTAACACCGAAAATAGGGGAGGGGAGAGAAAAATGGTAGTTAATCAGAGGGATTAACGCCGAGAATAAGAGGTGCAAAGAAAAACGGTAGTTAATCGGATGGATTAACGCCAAAAATAAGGGTGTAAAAGAAAAATGGTAGTTAATCGGAGGGATTAACGCCAAAAATAAGGGGTCCACAGAAAAACGGTAGTTAATCAGAGGGATTAACGCCGAAAATAAGAGGTACAAAGAAAAACGGTAGTTAATCGGATGGATTAACGCCAAAAATAAGGGGTGCAAAGAAAAATGGTAGTTAATCAGAGAGATTAACACCGAAAAAAGGAGAGGAGAGAGGAAAATGGTAATTAATCAGATGTATTAAGGACGAAAAAAAGAGAAACAAGAGAGTATGGACAACCGGGATATCCCAGCACACAAAAAAGCACGGCCTCAGCCGTGCCTCCACAAACGCTATCACCCAAAAGCTCTTTTCAGCCTCTCCAGCCCTTCCGCCAATACTTCATGAGGGCAGGCAATATTCATTCGAACAAATCCTTCGCCGCCCGGGCCGTATTTCGGACCTGGTTCCAGGGCTAGCTTCCCTTTTTCCAAAAGGTTTTGGCGCAGTTCGGCATCAGTTAATCCCATTCCGCGGCAATCAAGCCATAGAAGATATGTGCCGTCTGGCTCCATCAAGCGAATACCCGGAAGGTGTTGTGTAATAAATTCCGCAGCAGTCCTTTTATTTTCTTCCAGATAATCCATCAAACCATCAAGCCATTCTTCACCATGGCGGTAAGCTGCTTCCATGCCAATAATTCCAAAAGCGGACAGTGTGAAGAATCCTTGCTTGTGCTGTTCTGCCTGAAAAGCCTTCCGCAGCTTCTCATTGCTTATAATGGCAGCTGAAGCTTGAATTCCTGCAAGGTTCCAGGTTTTTGTGGGAGCTATGCAGGTGACCGTGAGTTCTGCAAATCGCGGATCCAGTGAAGCAAGGGGATAATGCTTATGGCCTTTATAAATTAAATCAGAATGAATCTCGTCAGAAAGAATAAGGCAATCATATTTAACACATAGCTCCCCTATTTTCCTCAGTTCCTCTTCTGTCCACATTCGGCCTCCCGGGTTGTGCGGATTGCAGAGAAGGAATAGTTTCACGCCCTCTTTCAATTTGTTTTCAAAATCGGCAAAATCAATTACGTACCGGCCATTCTTGAGTTTCAATTGAGAATTAACGACAGTGCGCCCATTCTGTTTAATCATCTCAAAGAATGGAGTATATACTGGAGACTGCAGCAATACTTTATCCTCTTTTTCAGTAAAAGCCTGGATGGCAGTTGCGATGGAGGGAACCACTCCCGTGCTGTATAGAATCCACTCATTTTCGATTTTCCAGCCATGCCGTTTGTTCAGCCACTGTCCGATAGATTCTGCAGTAGAATCCGGTGCATACGTATATCCATAGACCCCATGAGCAATTCTGTCTCCAATGGCTTGCTTTACTTCTTCGGGAGGCTGAAAGTCCATGTCTGCTACCCACAGGGGCAATACATCGGATCTGCCAAAAACCTCCTTGGTCCGATCCCATTTAACAGAAGCTGTATTTTCCCTGCTGATTTTTTGATGGAAATTAAAACGATTCAATCCTGTCACCGCCTTAAGAATTCTTTTATGTACCTTGACTCTATGATATGATATTGATGCTAAAAATTAAAATATTGCGGCTCGGTCGGCCGAATAATAAAAAGGTGATATACATGGAAATTCAGCAAACGAATCTCTTGCTTGTCTACACCCTGGATCAGTGGGATCCATTTGGAGTGGGGCCGGGCAATTATGATACTGAAATTGCGGATTCAGTCCAGGCAGTCCATGACTTAAATGATTTAATGAAATTGGCCAGGAAGATTCAATCCATTTATGAATTCTCGTTTGAGGAAATTATTCCTTTGGAAAAATGCAAAGAAATCTCAGGGCGTCTTCTGGAAATAAAGAATAATGGCTCCTGTGCTATTTAAGATAAAAACGGCAGCTCTCAGACCTTGGGGCTGCCATTTTTATTTACAATACTATACACTTTCCTGTACCCGAACGGTATTCATAAAACTCTTGATATGCTGAAGAACATCTTCCGGCCGTTCTTCCGGCACAAGATGCCCGGTTTCTTTTAATACCACCAGCTTGGAATGTTTTAAATCTTTATTCAGCCGTTTGCCGATATGAAGCGGGACGACTCTGTCATGTTCTCCCCAAATTAATAGACAAGGCGTTTCTATTTTCTTCAATGCAGAGGCAGGCATATCGCCTTCCCTATCGCGAATCATCCTGGTTAAAGCCCGGAAAATATCGTCTTCTAAAAATGGCGACAAATATCCGTAAAGCATTTCATCATCAATCATGGAATGATCGTAGACAACATTTTTTAAATTCTGCTTTACCCCTGAGCGCTGTAGATATAATTTAACATACAGATGAAAGAAAGGTATGTAACTTGAAAAGATGATATGCGGCTTCATTCGTTTCATATATCCGGAACTGCAAAGCAATACTGCCTGGTCTACGAGTTCAGGCTTGGAGTGTGCGACATTTAAAACAATCTGTCCCCCCATGGAATGGCCAATTAAAGTAACTTTTTCAAAGCCCATCTTTTCTGATAAGCGGATAACCGTATCCGCCAAGTTTTTGTATGAGTAGACGAACTGCTGGGATTTTCCGCTTTTGCCGAAGGGCGGCAAATCAATTGATACCACATTGAATTCCGTTTGCAGCAGAGGAATCAGCCTGCGATAGCTAAAGGTGGATGACAGAAAACCATGCAGCAGCACCAGGGTATCCCTGGAGGACTCATGTTTGTAGTATTCATAATAGACCTCTGTTCCATTAATAGGCTCTGTTCCAGAAAAAGTCGCTTGTTCCATTGGCCTTCCCCTCCTAGTCCCGGTTTTACTTTATTTTCCCCTTAAACTTAATCTTGACACATATGATTTTAAAGAAATTAATAAATAATGAAAGTGACACATTTATTTTCCGCAGTTTTTGCTATAATGTAACTATTTTATAGAGTAAATCACTAAAGGATGGGAGCGACAAAGGTGAAATTAACTGAAAAGCAAATAGAGGTTTTAGAAATTTTAGAAAACAACAGTGCGCGAATCCCTGTGGAAGACATTGCGAAAATGGCTGAATTAAGTATGGCTGAAACAGAAACTATTTTAGATAAACTCGAGGAAATGAAAGTGCTTGTGCGTTTTAGTTCCGTTATTGACTGGTCAAAAGTCGACGGTCATGAAGGGGTTACCGCAATGATTGATGTGAAGGTCGCTCCAAAGCGCGGGGTGGGATTTGATGAAGTTGCACAAAGAATTTACCGTTTCAAAGAAGTAAGGTCTGTCTATTTAATGTCCGGTGCCTATGATCTTTCTGTCATCATCGAAGGCCGTTCCATGAATGAGGTCGCCCGATTTGTATCAGAAAAGCTATCGACTCTCGATTCTGTCTTATCGACAACCACACATTTTATTCTAAAAAAATATAAGCATGACGGCACTATTTTTGAACATAATGAAGACGACAAACGAATTGTGGTGTCACCGTAATGAATGGAACTAAGTCTTATTTATCAAAAACGGTGGAAGAGCTGAAGCCTTCCGGGATCCGCCGCTTTTTTGACCTTGCTGCAGGAATGGAAGGAGTCATCTCCCTTGGGGTGGGGGAACCTGATTTCATCACACCATGGTCTGTGCGTGAGGCAGCCATCCTATCGCTTGAGCAGGGATATACATCTTATACGGCTAATGCCGGGTTAATGGAGCTTCGGGAGGAAATTGCAGGATATATGCAGAAAAGCTTCGGAGTATGTTATTCTCCCCGGAGTGAAATAATCGTGACAGTGGGAGCGAGCCAGGCGCTTGATATAGCTCTTAGGGCCATCCTCGATCCGGGCGATGAAGTAATTGTAGTCGAGCCAAGCTTTGTATCATATGTGCCATTAGTGTCTCTTGCGGGCGGTGTGCCTGTTCAGGTTCAAACTTTAAAAGAGAATGGGTTTAAGATTCTGCCTGAGCAGCTGGAAAAAGTAATAACTGACAGAACTAAAGCCATTATACTTTGTTCACCCAATAATCCGACTGGAACAATGTTAAGTGGGAGTGAACTGGAGGCCATCGCCCAAATAGCTGAAAAATACGATTTGCTGGTTCTTTCAGATGAGATTTATGCTGAGCTTGCTTATGATGGCGAGTATACAAGTTTTGCCGCAATCAGCGGGATGAAAAAAAGAACCATCCTGATCTCGGGATTTTCAAAGGGGTTTGCCATGACAGGCTGGAGATTGGGGTTTGTCTGCGCTCCTGAAGCGATATCCCAGGCGATGCTGAAAATTCACCAGTATGCGATGATGTGTGCGCCAACGATGGCCCAGTTTGCCGCTCTGGAAGCCTTGAAAACAGGCAGATCAGATGTTGAGGATATGAAAAAGAGCTATAAGCGCAGGCGGAATTATTTCGTTCAATCCCTAAATGAACTGGGATTAACATGCCATGTGCCGGGCGGAGCCTTTTATGCTTTCCCATCTATTGAAAGTACGGGACTTTCTTCTGAAGAATTTGCAGAAAAGCTGCTGCTGGAGGAAAAGGTAGCGGTGGTGCCAGGCAATATTTTTGGCGAAAGCGGGGAAGGCCATGTGCGCTGCTCTTATGCCACTTCCATGGAGTTGCTGCAGGAAGCAATTAAGAGAATTGGCCATTTCTTAAAGCGAAACCAAAAGGCATAAAAAAAGGACAATCCGCAACAGATTGTCAACTTCAAAAAGGGGGGAATACTAGAAAGCCTTACACTACAAGGCTAACCAGTATTCTCTTTTTATATACTCTCTTTTATAAAACTTTTTGATCATATTTGATCTCAAATAGCATTTGCATGACACGGAGGAAATCTTCCTCGCTGAATTCCTTTGCTTTGCGCAAGATGAGCTTAGCTTTTTTGGTGCCAATTTCACGCACAAGCTGTTCAATTTCATAATCGATTCCTGACTGGCCCTTCTGAAGTTCCTGTTCAAGCAGCTCAGAAGCTGGAATATCGAGGGCGGTTGAGATTTTTAAAACAGTCTGGGTATCAGGAATCTGGTCTCCATTTTCATATTTTGCAATCGTCCCCGTTCCAACTCTCACTTTCAAAGCAAGCTGCTGCTGGGTTATATTTGCGCGTTCTCGGCAGGCTTTAATGTTATGGCCGATTTTTGACATACCCATCACTCCCACTGTCAATTTCTTCTATCTATATTTTATCATGAGAAACGTGAGATCCTTTCTTTACTTCATGAACATTTCGTTAACAAACCAAAAAGATGTCTACATATTGTTTGCGGATTGTTTTATTATAATGAATGGCTGTCAGAATTGTTTATGGGATAAAATGTAAGTGAGTGTCATCAAAATCATTTTTGATATTTTTAAGAAGTTATGATATAATTTCTTATTGCGTATAAAGAGATAAAATTTGAATTTAAATAGGAGTGTTTTCATGTCTGAGAAAATCGAAGTAGGCAGTGTTATTACAGGAAAGGTAACAGGTATTCAGCCATATGGTGCGTTCGTGGCATTAGATGAGAATACACAGGGGTTAGTGCACATTTCCGAAGTGACTCATGGTTTCGTTAAAGATATCAATGAGCATCTTAAAGTGGGCGATGAAGTAAAGGTGAAAGTGCTGTCTGTTGACGAAGAAGCAGGTAAAATTGGTTTATCAATCCGTGCAACAGAAGAAGCTCCCCAAGCAGAAGCGAAAGCTAGAAAGCCTCGCAAGCGCCAGGCAGCTCCAATCAAAATGGAAGACGAATCTGCACAGGGATTCAACACACTTAAGGATAAGCTTCAAGAGTGGATTGACCAGTCCCAGCGCGAAGATCTTATTAAGAAGTAATAAAATGGATAAACCGGGTTTCCTGCCCGGTTTTTTATTTTCATTGGGATGCAAAAAATATTTGCTTTCTCGTGCAAAATGAGCGAGCGCTCGACAAATTCTTTTGCATGCTTAGCTACATAAAAAAGATGAAATTTATATTTTTTAAGATAAATAGTCTGAAAAATGTTGGAATTTAATATCTTGGCATTAATCTTGCAATAGTTAAACCAACTGCAACTTTAAAAGGAGGAACATACATGCAAGAAACAGGAAAGAAAATTCCCTTCTGGTTTTCAGTGCTGCCGCTGCTGGTGATGATTGCTGCCATGATTATTACAATTGTTAAGTTTGAGGGAAGCCCTCATGTGCCTTTAATTACCGGAACAATTGTATCCGCTTTCATCGCCTGGCGTTTTGGCTATAAGTGGAACGATATTGAGGAAGGCTTCTATAAAGGCATTAAGTTAGCGCTCCCGGCTATTCTGATTATTATAATGGTCGGTTTGACAATTGGCTCCTGGATTGGCGGGGGAATTGTAGCGACCATGGTCTTTTACGGATTAAAACTGATGACCCCATCCATGTTTTTAGTCTCAATTTGTATTATCTGTGCCATTGTCACTCTGGCAATCGGAAGCTCATGGTCTACAATGGGAACAATTGGCGTCGCCGGTATGGGCATTGGAATCAGTATGGGCATCCCGGCTCCAATGGTGGCGGGAGCTATCATCTCAGGCGCCTATTTCGGAGATAAAATGTCACCGCTGTCCGACACGACTAATTTGGCTGCGGGAATCACAGGCACGGATCTTTTTGCGCATATAAAGCATATGTTTTACACAACCCTTCCGGCGCTGGCCATTGCCATTATTGCTTATTGGTTTTTGGGAAGGCAATTTGGCGGGGATGATTTGAATAATGATAAAATTACTGGTGTCATGAATGTTTTATCAGAGAACTTTGTCATCTCTCCTTGGCTTTTACTGGTACCTGTAATTGTTATAGGGTTAGTGGCAAAAAAGGTGCCTGCACTGCCTTCGCTTGCGGTGGGGGTTTTCCTTGGCTGGCTTTGCCATATTTTAGTCCAGGGCGGTGCTGTGGGGGATGCGGTCAATACTCTTCAGGGCGGATTTTCGATTGAATCAGGCAACACAATGGTGGACGAGCTTTTCAATAGAGGCGGCATTGACGATATGATGTACACCGTGTCCCTAACGATTGTGGCGATGGCTTTCGGGGGAGTTATGGAGCAGACCGGCATGTTAAAAGCCATAGTTGAACAGATACTGAAATTGGCCCGTTCAGCAAGAAGTTTAGTAGCAACTACCGTACTATCTGCGTTCTTTACAAATGTGGCGGCTGCAGAGCAGTATATTTCCATTCTGCTGCCGGGAAGAATGTACACACAGGCATTTAAGGATAAAAATCTGCAATCCAAAAATCTTTCACGGGCACTTGAAGATGGCGGTACGGTCACTTCTGTTTTTGTTCCATGGAATACTTGTGCAGTGTTTATCATGTCAACACTGGCTGTTCATCCCTTTGAATATGCACCTTACGCGATTTTAAATTTCACTGTGCCGATCCTGGCTATTATCTTTGCCATGCTTGGCTACAAAATAACTTTCATGAGTGATCAGGAACGAAAAGAAATGGAAGAAAAAGATCAAATAGCATCATAGGGCTCCGATCCTTCGGAGTCTTTTGTTTTTTGAAAAAGCGATGATAGGGTAAAGTAAATGGGAGCAATTCCTGTCGTGATTTATGAATAGGTACTTTGAGTTAGTCAAAGAATACATTTTGTTAAAAGGAGAGATAGTTATGGCAGAACAGACACTTTACGAAAAAGCAGGCGGCGGAGAAGCCATTGAAAAAGTAGTTGATTATTTTTACGAGGAACTGGTATTAAAGGATCCGACCGTCAATCAGTTTTTTGAGCATACGGATATGATTAAGCAAAAACGTCATCAATCCAAGTTCATAAGCTATGCATTAGGCGGCCCTAATCAATATTCAGGCAATTCCATGGCAAAAGCGCATGAGGGTTTGAACCTGCAGCCCGAACACTTTAACGCGATTGCCAGGCATCTGCATGATGCGCTTGCCCATTTTGGGGTGAATGAGAGGGATATCGATGAAGCTTTGACTCGCGTTGCAGCTCTTAGGGACGATATTCTATACAAATAAGCTCCCCAAGGGGAGCTTTTCGTTTTTGTTACGCGGAAATTAGGATACACCAGCGGAAAATATCTTTTATCCGCCAAAGAATATAATCAAGATAATCAAGTTTTATCGCGTAAAATTCATTATATCTGCGAACAAATTATTCTTCTAACCTCAAGCGGCTTCAATCAGCTGTTTCTTTCCTTACTCCGTATTTTCTTAGCCGGTATTGCAGGTTTTGCCGGCTCATGCCAAGAGATTTTGCGGACTGGGTTATATTATTGCCATGGTGTTTAAGGACCTTCTTTAGATAGTAGGTCTCAGCTTCCTGTATATATTGTTCAAGTGGTTTAATAGGCTTGTTTTTCTGTATAAGCAAATCCTCCAAATGACCGGTTTCGTTCGGCTCCTCCTTGAATTGAGGCTTATTCCGGAAGTGAAGAGGCAAATGCACATAGCTGATCGCTTCTTCCTGGTCAATCAGATTCATGGCCCCTTCGATAATATGCTCCAGTTCCCGTACATTGCCCGGCCAATCGTATTGCTCGAATTTGCTCATTACTTCTTCATCGATTTCCGCTACATTCATCCCAAAGAGCTGATTGTATTTTTCTATGAAAAATTGTGCAAGATCCCTGATATCCTTTCTTCTCTCGCGCAGAGGCGGAACAAAGAGGGAAACAACACTTAGCCTGTAATATAAATCTTTTCTCATACGGTCTTCTGAGATAGCATCAATCGGGTCTTCGTTAATGGTTGCTATAATTCTTACATCTACTGTCCGGTCTTTCGTATCACCGACCCTTCTGACCGTTTTTTCCTGCAAAACTCTCAAAAGCTTTGCCTGCAGGGATGGATTAAGTGAATTGATTTCATCGAGCAGCAAAGTCCCGCCATTTGCCTGTTCAAACAATCCTGGCCTTTCAATGGAGCCTGTAAATGCCCCTTTCTTTGTACCAAATAAAAGACCCTCTATCAGACTGTCCGGAAGAGCAGCGCAATTTTGGGAGATAAATGGTTTTGAAGAGCGGCTGCTGCCATTATGGATGCTTTGGGCAAAAAGCTCTTTCCCTGTGCCGGTCTCCCCGATAATCAGGACAGAAGAACTTGTCCGGGTTGCTCTTTTGCTCGCTTCAATCACTTCTTGGATCTCGTCGCTGCTGCCAATAATACTATCGAAAGTATAGCGGGTGTCTCCGCGTTTATTCATATTTTCTCTGATCAGCTTTTCAAGCTTGGTGACATCACGTGCGATTTCCATAGCACCAATCTGTTCACCATCTTCCATAATTGGGAAAGTATTATTGATCGTGGTGATTTCCTGTCCCTTATTGTTAAAATAGGTTTGTTTGGCATTTTTAATTTTGCTGCCATTTTTGAGCGCCTGAAGCAAGGTGCTGTCTTCGTCCTGATTGAAAGAAAATACATCCAGCAGATTTTTATCCAGTACATCTTCATAATCCATACCCTCTATTTGGGCCATTTTTTTATTGTAGAATGTTGTTCTTCCTTCCTCATTCACTACATGGACACCAACATCAATTTCATCTAATATCCGTTGAAATAACTTGCTTTTCAATTGGAGCTGTTCAAATTCCCTGTGATTCATTGTGATCTCCTTCACTCGGCAGTTTATTCAATAGTATATACTAATTCGAATATATGCAATGAAAATTTGCACCAATAACTATTAGTGATTTAAAAAGGGCAAAAATATTTTGCTTTCAGTTTATGAAAATACTCATTTATCAGCTTTTTATATTTGGCACAGTTCTTGCATAATAAAATAGTGGATAAAAAACGAATTTATTAAAGGGGGATGGCATCATGGTACAGCCTTACAAACATGAACCTTTCACAAATTTTAAAACAGAAGAAAACCGTGAAGCATACTTACTGGGATTAAAAACAGTCGAAAGCTATTTAGGACAGGACTATGACTTATTAATAGGCGGAGAAAGAATCTCTACTGATGAAAAAATCGTATCCATCAATCCTTCTAATAAAGAAGAAGTAGTTGGCCGTGTTTCAAAGGCAAACCGCGAGCTTGCGGAAAAAGCAATGCAGGCTGCTGTTGAAGCATTCAAAACATGGAGAAAAGTGAAGCCGGAAACACGCGCAGATGTTTTATTCAAAGCTGCTGCGATTATCCGCCGCCGCAAGCATGAGTTTTCTGCCCTTTTAACAAAGGAAGCAGGGAAGCCTTGGAACGAGGCAGATGCTGATACTGCGGAAGCCATTGACTTCCTTGAGTACTATGCACGCCAAATCTTAAAAATCAAAGACGGTGTTCCAGTCAACAGCCGTCCGAACGAATATAACCGTTATGACTACATTCCATTGGGAGTGGGGATCATCATCTCTCCTTGGAACTTCCCGCTTGCAATCATGGCCGGCACTACTGTTGCCGCGATCGTGGCAGGAAATACAGTCCTATTAAAACCAGCTTCTACAACACCGGTTGTGGCTGCGAAATTTGTTGAAGTGATGGAAGAGGCAGGCCTTCCGAAGGGCGTGCTGAACTTTGTACCGGGCAGCGGTGCAGAAGTGGGCGACTATTTGGTTGACCATAAAGACACTCGCTTCATCTCCTTCACGGGTTCACGCGACGTTGGTCTTCGCATCAACGAACGTGCTTCCAAGCTAAACGAAGGCCAAATCTGGCTAAAGCGTGTTATCGCTGAAATGGGCGGTAAGGACACAATCGTTGTGGACAAAGAAGCAGACCTTGAATTGGCAGCTACTTCAATCGTTGCCTCTGCTTTCGGATTCTCCGGCCAGAAGTGCTCTGCATGTTCACGTGCGGTTGTAGTAGAAGATGTATACGATCAGGTTCTTAACCGTGTGGTGGAACTGACGAACGAATTAACGCAGGGCAATCCTGAAGACCAGAGCAATTACATGGGTCCAGTGATTGACCAGGGCGCATTTGACAAGATCATGAGCTACATCGAAATCGGCAAAGAGGAAGGCAAGCTGATGACTGGCGGAGAAGGAGACAGCTCGAAAGGCTTCTTCATCAAGCCGACAGTATTCGCAGACCTTGCCCCGGATGCACGCTTAATGCAGGAAGAGATCTTTGGACCTGTCGTTGGCTTCACAAAGGCAAAAGATTTCGATCATGCGCTTGAAATCGCCAACAACACCGAGTACGGCTTAACAGGTGCTGTGATCACACAGAACCGTGAGCACATCCAAAAAGCGCGCGAAGACTTCCATGTTGGAAACTTATACTTCAACCGCGGCTGTACAGGCGCGATTGTTGGATACCAGCCATTCGGCGGATTCAACATGTCAGGAACTGACTCCAAGGCGGGCGGCCCTGACTACATTCTTCTGCACATGCAGGCGAAGACTACTTCTGAAATGTACTAAGACTTGTAAAGCATGCACAGGATTTTTCATATCCTGTGCATGCTAAAACCCTAAATAGTTTAAAGAAGAATAGCTTAACGTTACAATATAAAGGACTATTCTGAAAAAGGAGGAATTTTAATTGACTGAAGCGACAAAATCACATTCACTAATCGAACAAACTGAAAAATACGGTGCAAACAACTATCACCCGCTTCCAATCGTTATTTCGAAAGCGGAAGGTGTCTGGGTG
Source organism: Cytobacillus oceanisediminis 2691 (assembly GCF_000294775.2). Lineage (GTDB taxonomy): Bacteria > Bacillota > Bacilli > Bacillales > Cytobacillaceae > Cytobacillus > Cytobacillus pseudoceanisediminis. The sequence continues at coordinate 4,675,901 of NZ_CP015506.1, read as the reverse complement.
GAAGATCCTGAAGGCAATAAATACATGGATATGCTAAGTGCTTATTCAGCAGTAAACCAGGGGCACCGCCATCCAAAAATCATCCAGGCGCTGAAGGATCAGGCTGACCGCGTAACGCTAACTTCCCGTGCTTTCCATAACGATCAGCTGGGGCCTTGGTATGAAATGATCTGTGAACTGACAAATAAAGAAATGGCCCTTCCGATGAACACTGGTGCGGAAGCGGTTGAAACGGCAATCAAAGCTGCACGCCGCTGGGCTTATGATGTAAAAGGCGTGGCAGATAACCAGGCAGAGATCATTGCTTGTATAGGTAACTTCCATGGCCGTACAATGACAGCGGTTTCGCTTTCTTCTGAAGAAGAATATAAGCGGGGCTTCGGACCTATGCTTCCAGGCATTAAGCTGATTCCTTACGGAGATCTTGACGCTCTTAAAGAAGCAATCACTGAGAATACGGCGGCTTTCTTAATTGAGCCAATCCAAGGTGAAGCTGGAATTGTGATTCCTCCGGAAGGCTTCCTGAAAAAAGCATATGAAACTTGTAAGGAAAACAATGTATTATTCATTGCAGATGAAATTCAGGCTGGCCTTGCGCGTTCCGGAAAAATGTTTGCATGCGAATGGGAAGATGTAGATCCTGACATGTTCATTTTAGGGAAAGCGCTTGGTGGAGGAGTATTCCCGATTTCATGCGTAGTTGCGAATAAAGATGTTCTTGGGGTATTTAATCCTGGATCACATGGTTCAACATTTGGAGGAAACCCAATGGCTTGTGCCGTATCTGTTGCTTCCATGAACGTATTGGTTGAAGAAAAGCTGGCAGACCGTTCCCTTAAACTGGGCGACTATTTCATGAGCAAATTAAAAGAAATTAATAATCCGGTTATTAAAGAAGTGCGCGGCCGCGGCTTATTTATCGGTGTTGAGCTGAATGAGCCAGCTCGCAAATATTGTGAAGAGCTTAAAGAACAAGGATTGCTTTGCAAAGAAACGCATGACACGGTTATTCGTTTTGCCCCTCCTTTAGTCATTTCTGAAGAAGAGCTTGATTGGGCAATTGAAAGAATCAATAAAGTATTAAGCTAATACAATTATACGGACAGTTGGCCCTTGTGTCTGAATTTGTGATGCAGGGCCGCCGGTTATGGAGTATTGCTGTAATTTTCCTAAATATTAAAATCAAGAGGTGCCATGATGGGAGCTGCAGGAGTAGCTGGTAAAGAAACTGAACAAAAAATGGAAGAGTCTTTAAATTTATTTACTTCAACTCAAGTTGTGATCAAAGAAGCTTTGAACAAGCTCGGCTATGCAGATGAGATGTATGAGCTGCTGAAAGAGCCGCTGAGGATGCTCACGGTAAGAATCCCGATAAGGATGGATGACAGGTCGACAAAAATTTTCACCGGCTACAGATCACAGCATAATGATGCGGTAGGACCGACAAAGGGCGGTGTCCGTTTTCATCCTGAAGTAAATGAGGATGAAGTAAAAGCTTTATCCATGTGGATGAGTTTAAAGTGCGGAATTGTGGATCTTCCTTATGGAGGGGGGAAAGGCGGCATCATTTGTGATCCCCGTTCCATGTCAATGGGAGAGCTGGAACGCTTAAGCCGAGGATATGTAAGGGCAATCAGCCAGATCGTTGGCCCTACAAAAGATATACCTGCTCCGGATGTTTATACGAATTCACAGATCATGGCCTGGATGATGGATGAATACAGCCGACTCCGTGAGTATGATTCTCCCGGATTTATCACAGGCAAGCCGCTTGTTCTCGGCGGGTCGCAAGGAAGGGAAAAGGCAACTGCACAGGGTGTAGTGATCTGCATTGAGGAAGCTGCGAAAAAGCGCGGCATTTCCATTGAAGGAGCACGTGTGGCTGTTCAGGGGTTTGGAAATGCAGGAAGCTTCCTGGCAAAATTCATGCATGATGCAGGCGCTAAAGTGGTCGCCATTTCAGATGCTTATGGTGCTCTATATGATCCAAATGGCCTGGATATTGATTACCTTCTTGATAGGCGCGATAGCTTTGGAACGGTAACGACCCTTTTCGATAACACTTTGACAAACGAAGAATTGCTTGAACTGGATTGCGATATCCTGGTTCCTGCGGCTGTGTCCAATCAGATTACCGCTGCAAACGCCCATAATATTAAAGCTTCCATCATAGTAGAGGCAGCAAATGGCCCAACCACTCTTGAAGCGACAAAAATTCTTTCAGATCGGGGAATCCTGCTTGTTCCTGATGTGTTAGCCAGTTCAGGCGGTGTGACGGTATCCTATTTCGAATGGGTACAGAACAATCAGGGGTACTATTGGACTGAAGAGGAAGTTACAGAAAAGCTGAAAAAAGTGCTTGTTCAAGCTTTCGATAATGTTTATCAGACTTCACAGCAAAGAAAAGTAAATATGCGTCTTGCTGCCTACATGGTCGGCGCGAGAAAAATGTCTGAAGCATCCCGCTTCAGAGGCTGGGTGTAATTCGGTAATCGATATATAAAACAAAAAAATCCTTGCACACAATGTGCAAGGATTTTTTGCATGCATTAACGGGTTGGCCTTGCTTCAGGTTCTCTTTCCAGCTCTTCATTTGGTTTGAAGAGAAGCCCCAGATTGATTAAGCCCGCAATGCCCACAAGACCGTATATTATTCTTGAAAGGGCTGAATCCTGACCGCCAAAGATAGCTGCCACAAGATCAAATTGGAAGAATCCGATTAAACCCCAGTTAATAGCGCCAATAATTGTTAGAACCAGTGCAATACGCTGTATGCCACTCATGATGTTTCCTCCTTGTAGTATAGGTTCACTATTATGTTGCTGCACGGAAATAAAAAATATTCATCGTAATAATCGTTAAGAGCCATAATGAAAAAGATGATCTGAGAACCGGCATATATAATGTCCGCCTTTCGAATCGTACTTTTTGCATTAGCTGAAAATTTGAAAGATAATGATGTGGAAAAGGAGATGGTGATATGCAAAATTTTACCTTTTATAATCCGACTAAATTAATTTTTGGGAAAGATCAGCTCTCCCAATTGCAGACTGAAATTCCGCAGTATGGCAAGAAGGTTCTTATTGTGTATGGCGGGGGAAGCATTAAGCGCAATGGTTTATATGATAAAGTGAAGGAACAGCTTCATGAAATTGGGGCTGAAGTATTTGAACTATCAGGCGTTGAGCCTAATCCAAGAATTTCCACTGTCCGCAAAGGCGTTGAAATCTGCAAAACTGAAGGCATTGATTTCCTGCTGGCAGTTGGAGGCGGGAGTGTAATTGACTGCACAAAAGCTATCGCAGCTGGTGCCAAATATGATGGCGATGCCTGGGATTTAGTCATCAAGAAAGCATTTGCTGCAAAAGCTCTGCCGTTTGGAACCGTTCTTACACTAGCGGCAACCGGTTCTGAAATGAATGCAGGATCTGTAATTACAAACTGGGAAACAAACGAAAAATATGGCTGGGGCAGTCCTGTGACTTTCCCTAAATTTTCAATCCTTGACCCTGTTAATACGTTCACGGTGCCAAGGAATCAGACGGTATATGGAATTGTGGACATGATGTCCCATGTACTGGAGCATTACTTCCATCTTGAAGAAAATACCGATTTTCAGGATCGCATGTGTGAATCCCTGCTGATTACCATTATGGAAGCAGCTCCTAAGCTCCTTGAAGACCTTGAAAGCTACGAGCATCGTGCTTCCATCTTATATTCCGGCACAATGGCATTGAACGGTATTCTGAATATGGGCTACCGGGGAGACTGGGCTACACATAACATCGAGCATGCTGTATCTGCCGTTTATGATATTCCTCATGGCGGGGGTCTGGCCATTCTGTTCCCGAACTGGATGAAGCATAATCTGAACGTGAAGCCTGAGCGATTCAAGCAGCTGGCTATCCGTGTATTTAACGTGGATCCGGCAGGAAAAACAGATGAGGAGACTGCGCTTGAAGGCATTGAAAAGCTTCGTGAATTCTGGAACAGCATTGGTGCACCTTCACGCCTGGCTGATTATGATATTGATGACAGCAAGATCGAATTGATGGCAGACAAAGCGACTGTCAACGGAGAATTCGGCAATTTCTCGAAATTAAATCATGATGACGTGGTTTCAATCTACCGCGCTTCTTTATAAATATCAGGCTGGACTCTGCCAAAGCAGAGTCCTTTTACAATTTTCGCCGAAAAATGACAATCACCTTTTGCGCGTAAAAAATATGTCAAAATTGGACACGCTTACATTAGAGGATGATTCTTGATTAACTTTAAGGCTTTCGTTAAAGTGGTATAAGGATGACAGCCAGAATTACTGAAGGCTGTTTAAATTTGAGAAAAATTGGAGGACATTCATGACACACGTTCGTTTTGATTACGCAAAAGCACTTCCTTTTTTTGGCGAACATGAAATTACATATCTGCAGGATGCCGTGAAGGTAGCCCATCACTCCCTTCATGAACAAACTGGAGCTGGCAGTGACTTTTTAGGCTGGATCGATTTGCCTGCAAACTACGACAAAGAAGAGTTTTCCCGCATTCAAAAAGCTGCTGAGAAAATTAAAAGCGATTCCGATGTTCTTATCGTCATTGGAATTGGAGGTTCCTATCTTGGAGCGCGTGCGGCTATTGAAATGCTTCAGCACAGTTTCTATAATGCACTTCCAAAAGAAAAGCGCGGCACTCCGCAGGTATTATTTGCCGGCAACAATATTAGTTCCGCTTATATGAAGGATTTAATGGACCTTCTTGACGGCAAAGATTGGTCCATCAATGTTATCTCAAAATCAGGCACAACAACTGAGCCTGCATTGGCTTTCCGTATTTTCCGCAAAATGCTGGAAGAGAAATATGGTGTGGAAGAAGCGCGTAAACGAATCTATGCTACAACCGATAAAGCAAGAGGCGCTCTAAAGACTCTTGCGACAGAAGAAGGCTATGAGTCATTTATTATTCCGGATGACGTAGGAGGCCGCTATTCAGTCCTTACAGCAGTTGGTCTTTTGCCGATTGCTGTCAGCGGTGCAAACATTGAAGATATGATGAGCGGTGCTGCACAGGCACGCGAAGACTTCAGCAAATCTGAGCTTCAGGAGAATGCAGCATACCAGTACGCAGCGGTCCGCAATGTTCTTTATAACAAAGGCAAAACGATTGAAATGCTGATCAACTACGAACCAGGACTTCAATATTTTGCAGAGTGGTGGAAGCAGCTGTTTGGTGAAAGTGAAGGAAAAGATCAGAAAGGAATTTTCCCTTCTTCAGCAAATTTCTCCACTGACCTTCATTCATTAGGCCAGTATGTGCAGGAAGGCCGCCGGGACCTTTTCGAAACGGTTATCAAGGTGGAAGAATCACGCCATGAGCTTACCATTGAAGAAGCAGAGAATGATCTTGATGGCCTGAACTATCTTGCGGGTGAGACTGTCGACTTTGTAAATAACAAAGCCTTTGAGGGGACAATGCTTGCACACACAGACGGCGGAGTGCCAAACCTGATCGTATCCATACCAAAAATGGATGCCTACACATTTGGCTACCTGGTTTACTTCTTTGAAAAAGCCTGTGCAATGAGCGGCTACCTGCTGGGAGTGAATCCGTTCGACCAGCCTGGAGTAGAAGCATATAAAGTGAACATGTTCGCTCTGTTAGGAAAACCAGGATTTGAAGAGAAAAAAGCTGAACTTGAAAAGAGATTAAAGTAATAGTGAAAAGCGTCTGCCTGCGGGTGGGCGTTTTTTTATTGAAGAAAGTAAATTCTGCCTTTTTTTAGTGCCTGAACTGGGCATTACAGACAGAAGTCGAGATGCGGTATCTTCAGAAGCTAAATGAAGGAAGGCTCTGGCTTGCTTGTTTGATATAGCAGGACTAATCAGAAGAAAATAAAGCGGGCAGATGAGCTTTCTTATTCTTACACCCGCACTGGGGGCACAGCCAATCTCCATGGATCCGCCGCATGGGGAAAATAAGACAGCTTGGACATTGAACACCACTAATAATTTCTTGAGAAGAGATATTGTAATGGTCCAAGACATTTAAAAATCCAGGTACATGGTTTATAACCAGTGCTCTCGGAATCTTTTTAATCTGTCGAGATGTAATAACTTCTATAGGATAACTTTGTTTGAAGAACTTAATTTTTTCAATAAGGTGTTCGATGTGAATAACGCGAAATGGAACATGTGAGCTATCTGTAGAAGTTTTCAGGATAGTAGAGGGGCTGCTTATGCCAATTAGATATTCTATTGGTATATCGGCTGCTAAGTTTTGGATTAACCAGGTTTTTAATTGTGTTTTCTGGCGCTTGGCTTGTATAAGAGGATTAGGGAAGCCTTCTTCTTTTTCATTCCGAGTTCTTATGAACTGATTAAAGGTCTCATCGAAAAGGAGGGTTCCAAGGATATTTTTCACTTCAATAATTAAAGCGAAGTATGGGGAAAGAATGAGGGTGTCGATTTGAAAATAAGTGCTTCCATTAAAAAGCCTTAAATCATGCAGGATAGTAAATTCCTTATCAGGCAGGTGACTTAAATAATAATCCAGCGACTGTTCCCCTCGATAACTGACTCTTCTTTTAGCTAAATCACCTTCTATAGTTGATCTCTGTGGATGAGCAGCTGGGATTCGCCTGATTAGGGCCTCGTTCTGTCGGATTCTGATAGGTATTAAACGATTTTTTATTATCAAATAGGTTTCACTCCTTTCTAAGTAATGATAATTCCGCTTTTAAGAATGGAATTCCTTCTTTCCAAAAACGAAAATAGCACTTAACCGCAAAAACCTTAATAATTTCCGCGAGATTTTACATATATCCGCGAAAAACACAGATTTATCCGCGATTTTCTGCAGATAATCGCGAAAACTAAATTATATTCGCGAAACCTCAAATTCCTAAACATAATCTTCGGAAATCGCATTCATGATATCCCTTACATTGGAGAAACTAAGCAAAAAGCGTAAAGGGGATGGATTCAGTGATTGAGATACCTTCAAAAGCGGAAGGAAAGCATTTTGATTTATATAAGCTGGAGCAGGCTTTGAAGCCGATTGGCTATTCGATTGGCGGGAACTGGGATTATGATCACGGATCTTTTGATTACAAAATTGATGATGAGGTGGGGTACCAGTTTTTAAGGGTCCCATTTAAGGCAATTGATGGGCAGCTTGATGATCCAAGCTGTACGGTGGAAATAGGCAGGCCGTTTCTGCTTTCCCATAAGTATCAGCGCGGCCTGGATGACCACGCCTATACAGGGAATTTCAGCGCCTCCTTTGATCAATTCTCGGAGCCTGTGGATAAGGATGCCAGTTTTCCGGAAGAATTCATTGATCTCGGCAAAGCGCTTGTCGAAGAGCTGGAGTCTAAATTATTAAGAGATTAACCGAGTATAACAATCAGCTGATCCTGCTGAAGAATTCTAAAAGGCTGGGGAGGATTAACCAGAGTTTCTTCCCCTCTTTTAACACCCAAAAGCAGAATGCCTTCTTTCATAAGCTCAGCACTAAGTTCAACAAAAGTCTTATTTTCCACTTCTTCTGATGCAGGCTGAAAAGTTAATTTGCGTTTATCAAGCTGTCCCAGCAAATCAAGGAATGAAGTAACAAGCTCCTGGGAAGAGACGCTGTTGATCATGACGAAGCTAGTAAGAACATTCGTTTGAACAATTTCATCGGCTCCCGCTCTTTTGGCGTTGGCTGCCTGTTCTGAAGTTAATATTTCAACAATACATTGTACATCCCGGTTTAATCCTTTGATTGCCAATAAGGTTAATATTGAATTCATGTCAGCATGCAGTTCATCTTTGTTCTGATCAGCTGTTATAATTACTTTTTGGGCATCAAAGATATTTGCCTTCACAAGTACATCATCTCTGTTAGCGCGACCCTGAATAAAATGTACATTATTGTGGGGAACAGGGTTAGACTTTAGTGTTTCATCTATTAAGGCAATGGAATGGTTCATCCCATCGCCTCCAAGAGTATTGACGATCTCCCTTGAGCGCTCGTTCCAGCCGATCACAACAATATGGTTTTGACCCCGATATTCGATCTTTCCTTCCAGGAAGTCATTCTGTCTGGTAACTGCTGCTGTTGCAAGTGAAATAAAATAGGTAGACAGAAAGCCCGCTCCTGTAAAAATAAGCGCAATACCCACTATTCGCCCTGCAGTACTTTTGGGATAAAAATCTCCAAAACCGACAGTTGAAGCGGTTACAACCGCCCACCAGATTCCATCAAAAAATGTCGGAAAGGAGGAGGGTTCAATAATATGTATTAATCCGCCAAACAGAAAGATCACCATCAGGGCAATCAGCAGAATTCTGATTACTAAGGGCAAACGTATGAAACTGTAATAGATGTGCTGAGGCATATTACCCCTCCTAAATTTCAAAAAGGTTTCAGCAGCTGACTGCTAAAAAATGCCAGCTGCATAGAATATAAAAAAAAGCCATGCCAGCATATACTTTAATTAAGTATATCGTCTATTGCACGGCTCAGCAGTTGAATGTCCTTTGATATTTCATTTTTCACGTCGTCAATCTCGCACCTTTCATATTCATCCATGAGAAGGGAGAGTTCTCTTTGTAGTATGACAGCCTCGTGTTCAAAATCCATGATGACTCCCTCCTTTAGGGATATATAGGACTATCGGGCAGATAGTAAATGCCTTAGTATTGTTACATTTATGTTACCCGATTTCTTTTCCATTTAAACGGTAAATCCCTTAATAATTTGAACATGAAATTTAGAACGAATATAATTTACCCTCATATTTTGCTCGTAAACGCATCGTTTATACTAAATAGCCGGAAAGTAAAAAAACGAAAAAAAATACCCCGGGGAAAATCCGGGGATTCTTTAAGTCAATTCTATTTTCGAATTAAGCTGTAAACCGAAGCGCCTATTAGATCACCGGCTTCTTTCATCCGCTCGGCACTAATGTGCTCGATGGAATCAAGTGGTGTGTGGTAATACGGTTCAAGATTGGCAGTGGCAGGTTCTCGTCTGATAAAGTTGACTGCCGGGATTCCTGCATCATGAAAAGAAACATGGTCTGAAGCTCCGCGCTGATAAAGAACCAGCTCAGATGGGGTGCCAATCCGCCCGGCTGTGGCAATGGCGGCTTCTGTTGCGATATTTGCCTGGCCATCAAGGGTATTCATGTAAATCGCAGTGGCATTTTCCCATGCTGTGCCTACCATATCCATATTGAAATTTGCGATGCTTCGCTCTATTTCATTGCCGCTCAGCTGGCTCACATAATATTGAGAACCAAGAAGACCAATCTCTTCTGCACCTACAAAAGCAAAACGCAATTCTTTGTCAGCGGGATAGCTTTTCAGGACTCTGGCCAGCTCTAAGGCAACAGCGGTTCCGGATGCGTTATCGCTAGCCCCAGGAGCAAATGGTACACTATCAAAATGTGCAGAAATGTGGACAATGTCAGTTTCCCCGCCTTTATTAGGCTTAGGGTGCTTGGTGGCAATAATATTTTGCGATCTTATGTTTTTAAAGCTCTTGACAGTCAGTGTTACCGTTTTGTTATGTGCAGCAACATCTTGAAGTAGTGCTTCTCCGCTTGCCTTTGTTATGCTTCCCACCGGAATGTCATATGGGCCTCCAATTGAAGGATTCATGGGTGCTGGCTGATCCACATTGTTATAAATTAGAACTCCCGCAGCACCGGCATTCACTGCGTTTGTAACTTTTTCCGCAAAACTAATCTCTCCGCGTGAAATAAGTGCTATTTTTCCTTTGGCTTCCTCTGTAAAATCAGCTGCCCTGCCTAATCCAGCATCATATAATTCAGAAGTAATTCCTTCTTCAGGCGTTGATCCTGATCCGGAAGGAATGGTTATAAGAACCTCCTTCAGATCACTGGTGTGTAAATCTCCAGCCATTTTATCCGGTATGCTGAACTCTTGTGTTTCTACTGTGTAGCCATAGGACTCCAGGCGTTTGCGTATAAAATCAGCTGCCTGCTTTTCTGCTTCTGTTCCTGCAACCCGCGGCCCTATGGTTTCAGATAAATAGCTGACATCCTCCATCATGCGGGATGCATCGACCCTTGCAATTACCTTCTGATCAAATGCTTTGGAGCCAGGATCCAAAGCTTTACTTTGTGCTGCTTCAGCACTCTGCACAAATTGAACAGGCACTGCATACAAACTTGAAGCTGTCAGAACGGCTGCAAGCATAATTGAAGAAGCTTTCCTTCCAACTTTCATCTTTTATTCCTCCTCGACTAGTAATCCAGCTATATGTATTCGCTTACATATCTCCGCTTCCTTTAATAAAGAGTTAAAACGATTCTATTAGACTAGCAGATATTTCAGATGTGTGAGAAAAGTAAGATTCTACCTTTTCGAATTGTAAAAAATGGTAGATTTAAAGTACTAAATCTGGACAGCAGACATGTAAAATCATGACCTTTGAAGGAGACTGATAGTTTATGATCATATGCAACTAGAAAAATACAGGTCTTTCGACTATCGAAACTTACGTACTTTTGATTTATTCTGAAAATTATAACATTATTTTAAATAGGGGGATTTTTATGAAAAAAGCTGCATTAAAAGTGGTCATGGCCTCAGTTATCGTTTTCCCGCTAATTGCAGGAGGGATTTTGCCTGCAGCAGGTAAAGACAATCAAAGCAGCATGGCCTTGGCTGAATCTCGGATTAAAGTCGAAAATGGCATGACACAGCCCATTTTTTCTCTGGATGATGCCATTGTCGAAAGAGTATTTGTTGAAACAGCAACTGACAGTGATGGAGATGGAAAGCTGGATCGAATACGTGCTGATATTATCAGGCCAAAGGAAACAGAGGAAGGTTTAAAGGTTCCTGTTATTTATGAAATGAGTCCTTACCGTTCTGGAATTAAAGGTGTCCCGGTTTATGACGTGGATACAGAACTGAACTCTGTACCCAAGAAAGGGAAAAGCAAAGGTGAAAAAGGTAACCCTCAGGCAAATCTCCCAGGTTATTATGATGACTATTTTGTACCAAGAGGCTACGCGGTTGTTCTTGCAGAAAGTGTAGGGACAGGCTTGTCGGATGGATGTCCTACAACCGGCGATGAGCATGAGATCCTTGGAACTCGTGCTGTAATCGATTGGCTGAATGGCAGAACGAAAGCTTTTAATGCAGAGGGACAGGAAATACAAGCTGATTGGTCAACAGGGAATGTGGGTATGACAGGAGTATCTTATAATGGAACACTCCCTAATGCTGTGGCAGCAACAGGAGTTGAAGGCCTGAAAACGATTGTGCCAATAGCGGCCATAAGCAGCTGGTATGACTATTATCGTTCGAATGGTGCTGTGATAGCGCCAGGCGGATACCAGGGGGAAGATGCGGATAACATGGCAGAAGCCATTTTAACCAGGCAAAACCCTGAAGCTTGCAGCAATGTCATAAAAGGATTAACGGAAGGCCAGGACAGGGAAACCGGGGATTACAACGAATTCTGGAGTAAAAGGGATTATACAAAGGATGCTGATCAGGTTAAAGCAAGTGTCTTTATTGTCCATGGGTTAAATGACTGGAATGTTAAAACAAAGCATTTTTCAGATTGGTGGCAAGCGCTTGGCGATAATAATGTTCCCAGAAAAATGTGGCTTCATCAAGGCGGCCATTCCAGCCCATACAGCTTCAGACGCGATGTATGGCTACCAACTTTAAATAAATGGTTTGATTACTGGCTCTATGATATTAAAAATAATGTCATGGATGAACCAATGGTTGACATCCAGAGGGAGGATAAAACATGGCATACTGAGGCAAACTGGCCGGCTAAGGGAACCTCTGACGCAAAATTGCATTTTAAACCGGCTTCCGATGGAGGGGGCAGCTTAGAACTGAATCCTGTACCGAACAAGAATAAGGAGAATCAGCATTTTGTGGATGATGCCACAATCAAGGCTGAAGAATTGGCCCTGAATCCTGATTCTTCATTACCTCATAGGCTCGTCTATTTGACGCCTCCATTAGAAAACGACATTCGGATGAGCGGAACCCCGGAAATTCAAATTCGTGCAAGCATTGACCGGAAAACGGCCAACTTAACTGCCCTCCTTGTTAAATATGGGGAAGGAAAGCCGGAAATTGTTACTAGAGGGTGGATGGATCCGCAAAACCTTCACAGTGAAAATAGATCTTCAGGACTGACGCCGGACCGTGAATACACTTTTACATGGGATATGCAGCCGGATGATTATGTATTTAAAAAAGGTGATCGTATGGGAGTAGTAGTTCTATCAAGTGATTATAACTATACAATCAGACCTGGGGCAGGCACGAAAATAACCATCGACCCGGAGAGAAGCCATATAATGCTTCCTGTGCAAGGTGGAGTTAAAGCATTTAAGTAGAAAAATAGAAGGGATCATTTCTGGGTCCCTCTTTTCTTTTTAGGAAAATAGTTGCATTGCCACAATTGAATACATTGAATTAAAATAAAACCTATCTCATAAATATACAAAACTATTGCATCTGGAGGTACATAATGAATAAAAAGAAAGCTTTATCAGGAGTTTTGGCAGCGGGTATTTTGGCATCTGTTCCTTTAAGTGCTGCTCATGCGATCAGCCCAAAGTGGGTCAATGTTAATGTGTCAGAGGAAAAGGAAGGAAGTTTATTCAATAGCGAAAACTATGACTTTATGAAATTCTCAGTAATAGGGACAAAACTTGCAGAAATTGAAAAACAGTCTAATAGAGTGAAGGTGGAGGTAAAAGGTACTTCCGCGGATGGATACCCTCTATATGTCGTGACCATTGCAGATCCGGGTGCTCAGGGCAAGTTCGGTAAAATTCAGGCCTTAAGAAAGCAAATGTTCAAAAATCCGGAGAAAGCCCAGGATTGGATTGCTGATAACCCGGACTTTAAAGTGCCAATCATGATCAATGGGTCGATCCATGGGACAGAGTTTGTGGGAAGCGATGCTGTGATGCAGCTTATTGAACGTTTTGCCACACAGAATGACGAGGAAACAAAGGAGATTCTGGACAATAATATCCTTATTTTTAACGTGGTGCAGAACCCGGATGGCCGTGTGGATGCGACCCGTTTTAATGGCGAAGGAATTGATTTGAACCGTGATTTTATCACGCAATCACAGCCTGAAACGCAAGAAACCGTGTCTCTTATTAAAGAGTGGAATCCGATGGTCTTCCTGGATACTCACGGATATGTGAAAAATTATGCACCAAACAAACAGGGTTTGATTGAACCTTGTACACCTCCGCATAATCCTAACTATGAATATGATTTATATCAAAAATGGGCTAATCATCAGGCAGAAGCAATGGAAGCAGAAATTATGGGAGACAAGGCTCTTTACACAGGCACCCTGTATAAAGAAATGGATGGTGCATATATTCCGCAGCGGGATGATTCCGCCGGCTGGGACGATTATCCGCCAATTTTCACCCCGATGTATGCCATGTATCATGGTGCTTATGGCCATACCCTTGAAGCTCCGACAAATGACGAAGACGGCGTCCGCTGGATGTACAATGCCATTATGGGAGCACTGAAATATTCAACCGATAACAAGGAAGCAATGATTACAGACCAAATTGAAATGTTTAAGCGCGGCATTAATTTTGATCATCCTTTTCATGAAGAAGGGCATTTCCCGAAAGCATATATTCTTCCAGTGAATGAGGAAGATCCAACCGCAGTAAATAAGGCTGTTAATCATTTAATTAAGAATGATATCGAGGTTGTTCAGGCGTCAAAAGCATTTGCAGCAGACGGCAATTCCTATCCAAAGGGCACTTACATCGTTCCAATGGATCAGGCAAAGGCAGGTCTGGCAAACACCATGCTGTGGGATGGTGAGGATATAACAGATGATACACCGGCCATGTATGATATTTCTGCCTGGAGTCTTCCAGAACTATGGGGCTTTGAAGCAATCGCTGTTCAAAATGATGTAAAGGCAGCGGCAACAAAGGTGAATAATGTGAAAGAACAGGGTTCACTAAGCGGAAAAGGGCCATTTATTATTCCGAACAGCTCAGTGAAAGCAGTTCAGCTTGTGAACGAATTGCTTAAGCAGGGGGTTATGGTTAAACGCGACAGCGAAGGAAACTTCTATGCTGAAGGATCAGCAAGTGCTATTTCAGCGGCTGTTAAAGAGTCCGGCCTAGATATCATGTCAGGAAGTGTTCCTGCAGATGCAGAGACAATTAAAGAAATGAGTGTAGGCATTTTAAAAGATGGAGGGATGAACAAAGCGCAATCTCATTCAGGCACGAAACTGGCTCTTGAGAGATTAGGCTTTAGTGTAACGGAATTGACTCCAGCGGAGGTTGCAAATACTGGCCTTGCTTCCCATGATGTCTTTGTTTACAGTGGAACGGAAAATTTAATTTCTTTGAATTTGAGTAATGCCAATAAAGAATTTGGCCTTAAAAATCAGGAAGAACTGGCTGCATTTAAAGCAAATGTAGAAAAGTTCGTTTCTGAAGGAGGAAAATATATTGCTGTAGGTGCCGGTGCTTCCCGTGCAACAAAGACCCTGGGCCTGACAGATGATATTATCAATACTGGAGGATCCAATAGCAACGGAATTATTAAGGTAGATTATAAAGGCACTGGCGCAACAGCAGGCTACAGTAGAGATGATCTTGGATTCGTTTACCGTCCAGTCTGGTATACGGGCACAGAGAATGATGACGTGCTTGCAGCCATTGCTGATGAAGAAAACTTCTTCGTAGCGGGACACTGGAAAAACCGCAGTGCTGCACAGGGCCAGGCCATCATGGTGAAAGAGCAGGATAAGGATGTTACACTAATTGGCCTTGAAGCCGGCTTCCGTGATCATACTGATTACCTCTTCCGATTACTTTCAAATTCTATTTTTGAAAAGTAAAGTCCCCTTAGGGAGTACCCATTCAGTTTCGGGAGGAACGTATCATTTGACTAATGGATGATTGAATCATATAATTAAGTTAACAAAATAGTTCGGATTCTTCCTGAAGGGGAGTAGCTGTTAAGTAGAGTCGTCAATACGAGATGATAAATCTCCGGCTTTACTGGCAACACAACGTTGCTTGCGAGACCTTTACCATTAATTTGGTAAGGTCTCTTTTGTTTAAAAGGCACTGAGACCAATAAATGGTTCAGTGCCTTTTATTTTTAGGGGAGAGTCTGGAACAGGGAGGTTTAAAATGAAACCATATCAAAAGCTTGCAGAAAGTGTGAAATTTTCCAGGAGCCTTAATTGGACCAGACTTCTTGAGAAAGATGACAGCTTGGAATTTATAGGAGCAGGAAGAAGTGCATTTGCCTTTAGGATAAAAGGAACTAATCTTGTATTAAAAGTATTTTTCCCTGAGTTTAAGAAAATTGCCAGGGAAGAGGCGGAAATTTACAAGGCGCTCCCTGACCACCCATATTACCCATCTCTGTATGGGTCTGGAGATAACTATATTGTGATTGATTATGTACAGGGTTTGACTCTCTTTGAATGTCTCGCAAAGGGAGTCCCGATAGAAGAGGAGAAAATCAGGCAGATAGATGAGGCTTTAAAGCTTGCGAGGGAAAAAGGGCTGAACCCTTCGGATATCCACTTGCGCAATATTATTCTTACAGATGATGGCCATATTAAGATCATTGATGTTGCCCGATTTAAACAGACGAAGAATTGTACACAGTGGGACGACTTGAAGCATGCATTCTATAAATTTTACAGAAAAAAATATTTTCCAAAGAAGATTCCTGTATTAATCATGAATACGATTGCGGCTCTTTATAAAAAACGGATTGTCCGGATGGGTTCCTAAACAGTTCATTTGATATAGCATTTTTCTTTTGAAATAATAAATATCACAAAAACACAGAAAGGGGCGGTATCCATGAAAGTTCTAATCGTCGGAGCAAACGGACAAATCGGAAAGCAGCTGGTAAAGCTTATTAAAGAAGAAGATAAACATACAGTACGAGCGATGATCAGAAAAGAAGAGCAGGCCCGGCAGTTTGAAGATATGGGTGTTGAGACGGCAGTTGCAAGTCTTGAAGGAACGGTTGATGAATTGGCTGAAGCTGCCAAAGGCTGTGATGCAATTGTGTTTACTGCAGGTTCAGGCGGACATACAGGCTATGACAAAACTCTGCTGATTGACCTTGATGGAGCTGTAAAAACAATAGAAGCGGCGGAGAAGGCTGGTGTGGATCGGTTTGTTATGGTCAGCGCTATTCAGGCGAATAATCGTGATAATTGGAGTGAAACGATCAAGCCTTATTACGCGGCAAAGCACTATGCCGACAGAATTCTGGAAAACAGCAGCTTGAACTACACTATCGTTCGTCCAGGCGGCCTGACAGATGAAGCCGGAACCGGCAAAATCAAAGCAGCAGAAAATTTGGAGCGTGGCTTCATTCCCCGTGAGGATGTAGCCAAAACCCTGTACGCTGTCCTGGATAAAGAGAACACCTATAAACGTGCATTTGACCTGGTATCAGGTGAAGAAGATGCAGAAACTGCAGTGAATAATTTATAACTCTTGCCCGGTGTGTATGCACCGGGTTTTTTATTGGCAAAATCAAGTATATATTGTGCCGTTTAGAGAAGATTAAATTATAAAACACAGGTGTCTGCCCATAAGAAAAGGGTAAAAATTATATTGCTTATGGCTATTTATACGCCAAAACACATATAAGTTACAGGCATTGGAAATTCCAATGTCCTTTTCGTTTTAATTGCTTCTCAAAAGGGAATAGGAAGCTGTAAAAGGAATTACATAACTTTCACATTTTCCTCATATAAATGTTGTTTAAGTGTCACAGCTTTTAGTCCGGAACTGGGGAATAATGTGATGTAGTGAGCATTCTGGAGGAGTGAACGAATGAATGTATAAAAAACAGGAACGCATATTAATGTGGCTTGCTTTTACAGTGGCTATCATTATGGGGCTTTCTTTTATTGGCCGCATTTTTGCAGGATAGGAAAAGGAGAATGTTAAATGGGAAATGAAGAATCTGTCTTTTTCAGCCGTGTCTTAACTGAGCTGACATTATCCTTCCACATCATTTACGCAACCATTGGTGTTGGCATTCCGCTCATGATTATGATTGCACAATGGGTGGGGATAAAAAAACAGGATGAGCATTATATTCTGCTCGCGCGAAGATGGACGCGCGGTTTTGTCATTACGGTGGCAGTCGGTGTTGTTACGGGCACTGCCATCGGCCTGCAGCTTTCATTGCTGTGGCCAAACTTTATGGAACTCGCAGGCAATGTCATTGCACTGCCTCTTTTTATGGAGACATTTGCCTTTTTCTTTGAAGCGATTTTCCTTGGGATTTATCTGTATACGTGGGATCGGTTTGAGAATCAGAAGAAGCACATGCTTTTATTGATCCCGGTTGCAATTGGGGCTTCATTTTCAGCTATTTTCATTACAATTGTAAATGCTTTTATGAACGCACCTCAGGGTTTTGACATTGTGAATGGGCAGCTTGTAAATATTAACCCGATACTGGCGATGTTCACTCCCGCCATGCCAACGAAGGTAGCGCATGTGCTTTCAACAGCCTATATGACATCAGCGTTTGTTCTGGCATCAATAGGAGCCTTTCGCCTTCTAAAAGGATCGAATCATATCTACCATAAGAAGGCATTGCTGCTTACAATGAAAATCGGATTGATTTTTTCGATCGCTACAGCGGTAATTGGTGATTTCTCCGGAAAATATCTCGCAGAATACCAGCCGGAAAAACTGGCTGCCGCCGAGTGGCATTTTGAAACAAAAGAAGGGGCACCGTTAATGCTCTACGGGGTCCTTGAAGACGGTGAAGTGAAATATGCGATTAAGATTCCTTATGCACTCAGCATCCTTGCGCACAGCAATCCAAATGCAGAAGTTATCGGACTCGATCAATTTCCAGAAGATGAAATTCCGCCGCTTTATATCCATTACCTGTTTGACCTGATGGTGACTATCGGCATGTGGATGACGGCACTTTCACTCATCTATGTCTTAGGCACCTGGTTTAAAATGCGGTTTGTTAAGTCGAAATGGTTCCGCTGGCTGATCGTTCTGGGCGGCCCTTTATCCATCATTGCGATTGAAGCAGGCTGGTGGTTTGCGGAAGTGGGCCGGCAGCCGTGGATTCTGAGGGGTATCATGCGTACTGAAGATGCGGCAACCTCAAGCGGCCAAGTAGACTTAATGCTTCTTCTGTTTGCAGGCTTATATCTCGTGCTGGCAATCGGAAGCATCATTGTCCTCACTAGAATGTTCCGCAAAAATCCTGTCGAACAGGAATTGGCCGACCGGGAACTGGAGAAAGAAGGTGAGCTGCGATGACTCTTGAGATCATCGGAATTTCCGTCTTATGGCTATTTCTATTTGGTTACGTCATCGTTGCCTCGATTGACTTTGGAGCAGGGTTTTTCAACGCATACAGTCTATTCCGCGGTAAGCAGCATATTTTAACGAGAATCATACAGCGTTATTTATCACCGGTTTGGGAAGTTACAAATGTGTTCCTGGTGTTTTTCTTCGTAGGCATTGTCGGATTTTTTCCGAAAACAGCCTACTATTATGGAACGATCCTGCTGGTGCCGGCAAGCATTGCAGTAGTCCTTCTTGCCATCCGCGGTTCTTATTACGCCTTTACCACATACGGAGGGCTAAGACAAAAAAGGTGGACCTACCTGTATGGGCTCTCAGGTCTTTTCATCCCAGCTTCCCTGTCCATTGTCCTGACCATTTCTGAAGGCGGATTCGTTAGTGAAGGATCAGCGGGACTGGAGCTTGACTATTGGGCATTGTTTACAAGTCCTCTTACGTGGAGCATTGTTGTGCTGAGTTTGGCAGCAGTATTATATATATCAGCAGTGTTCCTGACGTGGTATGCCAATAAAGCAAACGATGAACCAGCTACTGAGCTGCTTAGAAAATATGCCCTTATATGGGCGGTGCCTGCTATCGTAACAGCGACAGGCATTATTGTCGAATTGCGGGATCACAATCCTGAGCATTTCAGCAGATTAATGGACCTATGGTGGCTGTTCGGCATTTCATTCATTCTGTTTGCAGGAACTGTTTATCTAATATGGAAGCGAGAAATGTACGGACTTGCATTCGGGCTCTTGGCAGGGCAATTCCTTGTGGCGTTCTTTGCCTACGGAATCTCGCATTATCCGTACCTGCTTTATCCATACCTGACCATTTATGACGGCTTTACAAACGAAGCTATGGCCATCGCCCTGATCATTGCCTTCATAGCAGGACTGGGATTGCTCCTGCCGTCCCTTTATCTGCTTCTCAGGCTGTTCCTTTTCAATAAAGACTATGTTCAGGGAAAGCGGGACGATCATGCATAGGAGGGAAAACTCATGGCGGAATTTGTGATGTTTTATGCGCCGTTTATTGTGATCATTGCTTCCATTGCCGCGGCTTTTTGGCTGGCGGGGAAGGATGAGCGGATAGAGGAGTAATTAGTACGATTCAGCCCTAAGCGGGCTGTTTTTTTTTGCCAATGTATACTTGAAACCTTCTCCTTTTATAACATAAACCTGTCATCATTCAGTGATTTACTAGGATTCACCTAATTGACTCTATCTAGAGCTAGTCTAAATCCTGATGACTTATATTATAGACACTGCTAATAAAAGAGATAGATGAACGGAGGAATGCTTGCAGAAGCGTTTTAACTATTGCATTCTAATCTATGTTCCGCCATTTGGAAATAAGGAAAATTAATCAAAGGCTTCGATGCATTGATAACCGTCGAAGTCTTTTTTATGCCTTTTGAAACACAAAAATATATTGTTTAAGAAATTTGTAAGAGCGGACCTTTACTATAAGTAATGCTTACATTTTTATATGATAGCGGGAGGTTTTTCATGTGTTTTGAAAGTTTACATAAAGGTAAGCTAGCATGGCTTAGTGAATTTTCACAAAGTGAAATGATGAATTGTTTACTCTCTATTTTAGACATTTATAATGTGGTTTTTATTGATACAAAGGGAAAATTTGTGAGATATAACCAGCAATTTAAAAACTTTATTCAGAGCGGCGATTATCATTTTTGCGATCAAGGTTGCATAGCGGAGATTTTTAAAGAGTTAAATGAGCAGAAGCTATTTGACTCCATACTATCCAATGTAGAAGATAACGGGATATGGTCGGGGAAAATTCTCATTAATTTCAGCGGTTTTCCCCAGGTACAGGTCCATATTTCGCGTGTAAATGGAGATCAGCTTCATGATCCAATATACATGTTTTTATTTTTCAAGGACGAAGTAAAAAGTGCAGAAGAGAAATGGAAGGAGCTTGCCTATACAGATGAACTGACAGGACTTTCGAACTGGAGGGAATTCCGGGAAAAGTTTTCCACTATCAAAAAAGAAAGAGAGTCGTTCGGGCTCTTATTTATTGATATTGACAATTTTAAAGAAATAAATGATCGGCATGGGCATATTGTAGGAGACAAAATGCTGCGGTTATGTTCCAATAGGATTAAAGAAGTTATAGGTCTAAATATGCATGCTTTCCGAAAAAGCGGAGATGAATTTCTTGTCCTCGTCGAGGAAGTAGAGAAGACAGAATATGTAGAGAAAAAAATAAAAAGAAGCTTATCTGGCGATTTTCTAATAGGGGAATCTGTGGTGAGTGTGAGTGTGAGTGTGAGTATTGGGCTAAGTACTTACCCAGCATTGGGAAAAGATGAGGAAACACTCATTCACCATGCAGATATGTCGATGTTTAAAGATAAAATGAGAAAAGTAGAAAGAGGTATAAGTTGTGGGGATTAGGCAAGAAAATAAGACGGGATTAATAATTGAAGAGATGCAGGCTGCTCCAATCTTCAATATGTTAACTGCTAATATTATAAGATCAAAAGCACCTATTACAGCAATTTTCTTAGGCGTTTACAAGGAATCAATATTGCTTGAGGGAGATTTGGAAGCAATTGAAGATGATATAACATCATACCTTAATGCTCAAATACGTCAAACAGACATGCTGATAAAGTTATCCAAGGCATTTCAATGGTGTGTTATCTTACCCCAAAGCAAGGAGGAAGAGGCAAACGCCTTTTTAAGCCGTCTTTTCCAGGGAGTTCAAAAGGCGAATGATTGGTTATTTCAGGTGCATCAGCTAGCGTTTTCAGCAGGTGTAATAGAAATAAGAAACAATGAAATTAATTATGATGAGTTAATGCTTATTGGGTACAGATCACTTGAAAGATCCATAAGGCTAGGGGATTGGAATATAGAATATATAGAAGATTTCAAAGAAACAGCCCCTGAGGAAATAAGGGTTAGCATTCTCGAAGAAGATGAAGTTTTCAGCCGCATTCTAAATATGAGTCTGGAAAATCTTCCATTGAAACGGGTGGATCTTAATATTAATACGTTTCAAGATGGCTTGGAATTCCTTGAATCAGACTGGCATTCATCGAGCCATACTCATTTAGTTATAATGAATGATATTTTGCCCAGAAAGAACGGGTTTGAGGTCCTATATAATATTCGAAGATGGCCTAACAATAAACGATTTATCATTTTTATGCTTACGAAAAGAACTACAGAAGAAGATATGATTTTTGCCTTTGAGAATGGAGCCGATGCGTATTTAGCCAAGCCGTTCAATATCCGTTTGTTTGAAGCACAGGTGAAAGGGACACTGGAAAGATTATGGAAATGATAAGGGTATCGATAGGAGTGCTGGCGGTGTTCATAATTATTATGCTGCTGGTTTTAATTTGCCTGGCATTTTATATTGCAGTTCAATATGAGAAAAAACAAGCTCTAATAACAAGGAAAAACGAATACTTAAATGAACTATCAAGTGTCTGGCATGATTATTTGGTTAAAAGTAAGGAAGCTGATCTTGCAAAATTAAAGCCCTCCAACAAAGAAGAATACGAGATTACAGAAAAAATACTTCTATGCTATGTGAAAAACTTATCTAATAGTGAGATTCTGTTGAAAATTAAGGGTTTTGCGAATGAATTTCTTACAGACTATTATGCGCTTTTATTGAGAAGCCGTAAATGGAGTCTAAGGATGAATGCTTTATACAGAACAGCTGACTTTAAATTGGAAACACTGATTGAAGAATGCCATCTGCTTGAGCAAAGGAAGTGTACACCAGAGGAAATACATCAAATCTATAAAATATACTCAATCATGGATTTTGATTCTTTAGTGGAAAAGTTACAAGCAAATAAAGACACATTCACTGAAATAGAATACAGTAGACTGCTAACCTTTATTTCTGATAAGGATTTAAATCATATGGTTACTTTATTTGAAGAGTTCCCATACAAATGTCAGTTAGCGATTGTAAATGCACTTGGTCATAGAAGACTGCAGGAATATGTTTCCTTTTTTGAAAAATTGATTTTGCATACAGATCCAGAAATGCGATTACGCTCTTTAAAAGCTATATTCGAAACAGGGTGGGTTATCGACATTGAAAAATATCTGCATTTTGTGCATTCGGATATTTGGGAGGAAAGGCTGCATGTCACAAAATTATTGGGCCGTCTTCCACTGGAAGATTCGTACTCATATCTCCAAAAATTGCTTAAGGATCAATCTTGGAAGGTACGCTCTGAAGCGGCCAATACTATCGGGAAAATTAAAGATGGGAAAAAAATGCTAATAGAGTTCGTGGACACTTCCAGTGACCGTTATGCTATTGAGATAGCGAATGAAATAATCAGGAAAGGAACGTAAGGAAGAAAATGGAGAAATTTACCGAAACAATAGGACTGTTCTTCGGGAGCGCAATCCTTATTTACATGCTAATCGTTATTTTTGCTTACACTTTTATGCTCGTAATTGCCTTTATCCATATCCGTAAGCATTATTTGCTTGATAAAGAGGAAGCGGATGAAGAAAACTTAAGCAGTATTAATATGAAGCCTATCTCCATTATTGTACCTGCTTATAATGAGGAAGCAGGAATATTGGATACAGTTCATTCCCTGCTTTCCCTTCGATTTCCTCAGACTGAGGTTATTATTGTTAATGATGGTTCCACAGATAGTACTCAGAACAAACTAATCCAGGAATTCAAATTTCTTGAAGTAGAAAAAGTCTACAGGCAGGAGCTTTCTACAAAGCCCGTTAAGCGGATTTTTCAATCAGCCGTCTATCAGGGGGTATGGCTGATTGAAAAAGAAAATGGCGGGAAGGCTGATGCTTTAAATACAGGCATAAATTTTGCAAGGTTCCCTTACTTTTGTTCGATAGACGGAGATTCCATTCTTAATGAGAAATCGCTCCTCAAGGTCATGAATCCAATTATATCATCAGATGGTGAAGTTATAGCTGCTGGCGGGAATGTCAGAATTGCAAATGGCAGTATTGTTCATTCCGGCACTGTAAGAAAAACACAATTAGCGAAAAATTCCCTTGTATTAATGCAGGTAATTGAGTATTTGAGAGCCTTTATGATGGGAAGGATTTCATTCAGCAAGTATAACCTGGTTCTAATAATCTCCGGGGCATTTAGTGTGTTCTCCAAGGAATGGACCGTCAAAGCTGGAGGTTATGCTGCAAATTCCATCGGGGAAGATATGGAATTGGTTGTAAAGCTCCATCGATATTTAAAAGAAAATAAATTAAAGAAGAGGATAGAATTTGTTCCTGATCCTGTCTGCTGGACTGAGGCTCCAGAAAAACTTTCAATACTAAGGAAACAAAGAAGAAGATGGCATCAAGGCCTAATTGAAAGTCTCTGGAAGCATAAACGTATCACTTTGAATCCAAAGTACGGCGCAATTGGAATGGTTTCCTTTCCATATTTCTGGCTTGTAGAATGCCTGGGACCGATTTTTGAGTTAGGCGGATATCTTTATATCATAGCAGCCTTTTTTCTGGGGGAGATCTATTTTGAATTTGCTGTCTTATTGGCCCTCTTATTTATACTTTATGGGAGTGTTCTTTCTATTGCTTCCCTCCTGCTGGACGCATGGAACAAAGATGTTTACCCCACAAAGAGCGACCTCTTTCGCCTTATTTTTATGTCTTTAACAGAGGTTTTCTGGTATAAGCCGCTGACACTTTTATGGCGGATGGAAGGACTTATGTTTTTCATAATTAGAAGAAAAGAATGGGGAAATATGCAGCGGATCGGACATTCTTCGAAAGGACAATCAATATGAAGCGTTTTTATATAGCTGGGGTTTTTCTGCTGATACTTTGTCTGCTGCCAATTATATGGTGGCAGCTTGAATCACATAAAAACGTTAAAATTGCAATTCTTGACAAGACGGTGCCAAGTGAATCATACCGAGAACATCAGGGATTGACCTGGGTCTTAAATTACTTGAAGTACGGAAATGATAAAGGAAAAGCTATACATGCATCTGAGGATTACTTCGGTTTCAGGCCTAAAGAAGACAAGAGGAGCTACAAGGTCAAGAATTTTCCAAGCCATTATTTGGATTATGATATTATCTATGCAGCTGATACTTATGGTGTGTATGAAGATGATCTTCCATGGCTTGATAAAAAGAGAAAGGGTGCTCGGACCGGACAAATTTATGGAGGTCTGGAAGAAAGTGAATGGAAGTCAATTTTAGAGAGACTTAATCAAAAGGAAAAAAGCTTATTTATTGCTGAGTTTAACACCTTCGCCTCACCAACTAAAAAAGCAGTAAGGGAATCTGTTACGGAATACCTTGGGCTCGATTGGGGCGGCTGGACTGGAAGGTATTTTGAAGAACTTGATCCTGACAAAAATGAAGAAATCCCCAAGTGGATATTGGATGAATATAGAGATGCATGGAAGTATAGCGGTGCAGGCTTCATTCTTGTCAATGATATCGACTATAAAGTAATCGTACTGGAAAAAGATAAACATATAAATGAAGGCGGCATAAAGTTATCTTTTACTGATAATGGAACTAAACTGTTTGGACTTAAAGATAGTCCAGAGTACAAGTATTGGTTTGACATTGTTACGCCGAAGGGCACGGCCGAAGTTCTGGCAAATTACCAGTGGAATCTTACTAACGAAGGTAAGGCCTTACTTGAAGAAAACCGGATTCCATCCCAATTCGCAGCTGTTCTGGCAAATAAATCTGGAAGTGCATTGAGTTACTATTTTGCTGGTGATTTTAATGACATCGAACGAGTGCCTTCATTTTACGGGATGAAATGGCTGGATGCTGCATATCAGTTTGGGCACAAATATTCAGATGAAGCATTCTACTGGTCAGCTTATGTTCCCATGATGAAAAATATTCTGAGCCATTTCCCCGATAGTAATGAAATTGAAAAGTCTAAACCTGATAGTCTTCAATATAATGCAAGAGTTAATAAGGATGCCTTTGAGGTGAACAAAAATGGGAAATGGATTGAAATTCCCATAAAAGGTGTCAATTTAGGAATGGGGAAGCCTGGGCATTTTCCTGGAGAAGCGGCCATTACAGAAGAGGAATACTATCGATGGTTCGAAATGATAGGAGAAATGAATGCAAATAGCATTCGAGTATATACACTTCATCCTCCTGGGTTTTATCGCGCCTTAAAACGATATAATGAAGAGCATAAAGAGAAATTATACATTTTCCATGGTGTGTGGATGAATGAAGAGAAATTAGAGGAATCAATGGATGCATATGAGGAAGATAATCTCCGCGATTTCGAGAAAGAAATGAAAAAAATTGTGGATGTCGTTCATGGCAATAAAATAGTAGATCAAGAGCCTGGTCATGCTTCAGGAGCCTATCAGGCAGATGTGTCTGAGTTTGTAATTGGATGGCTGATAGGAATTGAGTGGAATCCGTATATGGTTGAAAACACAAATAAAATTCATAAAGGAATGAGGGATTTTAAAGGAGAGTATTTCCAAACAAAAGATGCAGAGCCGTTTGAAGCATGGATTGCCCAGCAGATGGAAACGATTGTCCAATACGAGAAGGATAAATATAATTGGATTAGACCGCTTAGCTTCACAAACTGGGTTACTACCGATATTCTTGATCACCCGGCAGAACCTAATGATCAAGAAGACCTTGTCAGTGTCAATCCAAATGTCATTTATACCAAAGATGATATGAAAAAAACAGAACAGTTTGCCTCATACCACATTTATCCATATTATCCTGATTTCTTTAATTATGAAGAATCCTATCAGTCTTATAGAGATCATAGAGGGGAAAATAATAGCTATGCTGCCTATTTAAATGAACTGCATCAAGTGCATAGGCTCCCCATTCTGGTGGCGGAATTTGGTGTGCCAGCTTCGAGAGGCTTGACACATGAAAACCCTTTCGGATGGAATCAGGGATTCCTCTCTGAAAAACAGCAGGGGGAAATTGTCAGCCGTTTATATGAAGATATTATGGCCGAAGAGTTACTCGGGGGTATGATTTTTACCTGGCAGGATGAGTGGTTCAAACGGACGTGGAATACAATGGACTATGATAACCCTGACCGACGGCCGTTTTGGTCCAATGCTCAGACAAATGAACAGCAATTTGGTCTCTTGAGTTTTGACCGGAACAAGATCCGAGTAGATGGAAATACAGAAGAATGGGAGGATGAGCCTCTTTACAAAGGAAATAAAATTAAAGAGTTATACGCTGATCATGATGAAAGGTATTTCTATTTGAGAATGGAGCTCGATGCTGAAAGTAAAGGCTATCCTATGATTCTGCTCGATATCATACCTAATCAGGGAAATCACTTTATCAATGGCCGTGATCTTCCTGGCTTCTCTAATGGTGTTGATTTTATCGTGAATTTGAATGAGAACGAATCCAGAATAATGGTGGATGATTATTATAATCTCTTCAACTTCCAGTACGGTCATCAATTGGAGATGATCCAACCGAAACCTCCATTACCTGCGAAAAATAGCGGGAATTTCTCCCGGATTGAATACGTATTAAGCAGAGAGCTTTTTATCCCATCTCAAAACCGTAAAATAGACTTTAAAAGCTATGAGACTGGCAAGCTGCAAGCAGGAAATGGAAACCCCGAAGCAAAGGAATACGATTCGCTCGCAGATTATACTAT
Source organism: Cytobacillus oceanisediminis 2691 (assembly GCF_000294775.2). Classification (GTDB taxonomy): domain Bacteria; phylum Bacillota; class Bacilli; order Bacillales; family Cytobacillaceae; genus Cytobacillus; species Cytobacillus pseudoceanisediminis. The sequence goes on along the minus strand of NZ_CP015506.1, from coordinate 4,648,889 downwards.
TGCAGAGGATGGCACAATAGAAATGAGGATTCCTTGGCTCTTATTGCAGGCAAAAGATCCGAGCCAAAAAGAGTTCATGGCTGATGTCTATTCAGAAGGACTAGAAGGAAGCGTAAAGATCGATCAAATATATGTAGGCGGACTCTATTTTGATGAACAGCACAACTTAATAGATTCCGTGCCTGAAATAACCAATGGAAACCTGGAAAAAATGAAGGAATATAAGTGGGAGGCATGGGATATGCCTCTTTCGGAAGAAAGGCTAAAGCAGTCCTATTATTTAATAAAAACGTTATATGGGAATTACAAATAAAAGTTCAGAGGGCTTTGGCCTTCTGAACTTTCTTAATCCAGGAGCATATTGTATAAGTCTCTTACTTGGGGGGCAGGACTTAATGACATTTCTTCTTCCAGCAGCTTTTCGTAGCTCTGATAGGTTCGTATGGCTTCTGACCGCCAGCCTATTTCAGTAAAGGTTTGAATCAGATTAAGTACAGCATATTCAGAATATGGCTCGATTTTTTGGTAGATTTTTAAGTACGATAGGGCTTTTAAAGGATCTTTGTATTTTATATCCATATAGGCCTCTATCAGTAAGTGCAGTATGGTTACCTGATAAGTTTCGGAATATTCATAAACCCATTCATATGCGTTTAGCTCCAAAAATGCGCCTTTATAAATTTCGATTACTGACTGAATTGTTTTATGGTCCAACACTTTACTGTTCAATACATCATTAGCTAATTTCTTTAATTCCTCAGCATCAACATATACAGAATCAAGCAGTAAACAGTAAGATTGGTTTAAAAAGCAGATTGCATCTGAAAAGCCTAATTCAGAAAGCGTTTTTCTTAAATACGACAAACTGGTGTGTAAATAGGTTTTAGCATTTTTATAATCATGCTCTGGCCAGATCTTTTCTATTATAATGTCGCGGTGTACATATTTTCCCATATTTGCAGTCAGGAATGCAAAAAGCTCTTTTGATTTAGCCGTTTTAAATCGCAGCGGTTTCTCATCAAAGTATACATGAAGCTCACCAAAGCAATAAATATTAAGGGACGGTTTGGTTTTATTTAGTTCTGAGCCATGCTGTGACTTAATGTGTTTTTGCATACGGATTATCGTTTTCTCTAGCCTCTTGGCTGTAACAGGCTTTAGGAGATAATCGATGCTGTCAAGTTCAAATGCATTGACGGCATAGTTTGTATGTCCGGATACAAAAACAATTTGGATTGAAGGATAGGAAGTTAATATTTCCTGTGCCAGTTCAATGCCGTTTATGTCTTTCATTTCAATATCCAAAAATATTGCATCTATAGATTCGTTTTTTAAATCCTTAAAGATATTCTCGTGTGTGGTATAACTTCTGATAATTTTCACATCTGGAAAAGCACTCAGCTTTTTTTTTAGTGCAAGCAGTGAAAGCTCTTCATCATCTACAATAATGGTCCTTATCATTGTGCCCTCCTTTGTTAAAAATTTCTAAGTATTTCCTTTTCTGGTATTATACCTTACTATTATTAAAAAGCATAAAAATATGGAAAAATGTGAGTCAAGGGGAAGGACTGTCATGCAGCGTAAAATATCAATCATTGTTTCTATCTTAGTCTGCGCTTTTACACTAATAAGTATAATTAGAGAATCTGGATTAAACTGGGGAAATCATTCTACAGTAAGCAAAGGTCAAATGCACCTAACATCTTCCGAGAATCTAATGGAATTAAATGGGGAATGGGAATTTTATCCGAATAAATTAATTGACCCAGCAGATCTTGAGAAAAGTAATAGAAAGCCTATTTTTTTAAAAGTGCCGATGAAGTGGGATTCTCTATATAGCTATAAAGACCATCTAAAAATTGAGGCGGGAACATATCGGCTAACTATAACTGTCCCAGAGGGTGGAATGTATGGATTCAGAGCGGAGTCTATCAGACAATCCAGCAGAGTTTATATTAATGGAGAAAAAGCGGGTGGAATTGGCAATCCAAGTATAAATAAAAAAGAATATGAATTCCGTGAGGGCCCCTTTTTATTTTTCGGAAAAAGCAAGGATAAACAAATGGAAGTTATTATTCACGCTGCCAATCGAGCAAGTCCTAACGGTGGAATTGTAAAACCTATACTATTCGGCGAGGCAGACCAAATAGTGCTTCAAGCCGCTCAAGAGAAGCAGACCGAGGGATTTATTACAGCAGGATACCTGATTCTGTCTTTGCTTATTTTATTTCAGTATTTCCAGCAAAGACACGCAAAAAATGAACTGTATTTTGCCGCATTCTGTTTTTCACAGTGTATTTACATATCTACCCAAAAAGAAAAACTTATCTATTTATTTTACCCAGACATCTCCTCTAAGGTGCTCTTAAGCCTACAGCTGGGTTTTATTCATTTATCGGTTCTGTTTTTTCTATGGTTTGCCCATAGTACATTCAAGAAGCAGTCTTCAATAAAAATAACGAAGTGGATGTCTATTCTGCTTATTATAAAAATTGCCTATGTAAGTATAACGCCATTATTATTTTGGTTTTATTCATTGATACCTATGATATTTATGCAGGTTAGCCTAATTGGTTTACTTGGGAGTGTTTACATCTATATCCTGTTTATCCTTTTTCGAGCTTACAGGGAAAAGGTGAGCGGATGTGAATATATTCTAACTGCTGCCATATCTTTCACCTGCTATGGTGCTGCGTTAGGCATTGAATTATTGCTGCAGATTGATATAGGCAGGATACCCTTGTTTTTATTTTTAATCATGACGATAAGCCTGTCTCTCTATATAGGCTATCTAAGACAGCTTTCTTTTATTATGATTGATAATCTCTCAAAAGACTTGCTGGTCCAGGATCAGCTGAAAAATGAGTTTTTGATCAAAACATCCGATAAGTTAAAGGAGCCATTGCGTACTTTTATGTGGCATTCCCAAAAGTTAATGGAAGGTAAGGAAGGGCCGTTAAATAAAAAGCAGCTTAAATATATCCTGGAGATGCAAAGTTCAGGGAAAAAAATAGATCGTCTAGTAAACAACCTAAGGCATGCAAGTTCCAGTATAAACCATTCATTGAGATTAAGACCAGTTCCTCTAGACGTTATCTCAGAAATGGTGCTTGAGTTGCGGGATGTCCTAAAGCTTCCTAATGAAGTCAAACTGGTAGATGACATACCCAAGAAGATGCCAAGTGTAATAGCTGATAGCAATATATTGAAAGAAGTAATTTTCAATGTGCTCGATAATGCTATTCGGCATACAGCTTCAGGTGAAATTCGTATCAGGGCTTTTAGAGTGAGAGAGTGTGTGCATATCGAAATATCAGATACTGGGCAAGGGATGGATTCCTTATACCTGGAAAAAATATTTGAAACATTTTACCAGATACCTGACCATTCCAAACATGATGGGATTGGAATTGGCCTGAGCATTTCAAAGCAATTTGTCCATCTTATGAAAGGTGAGATTTGGGCAGATTCCTTAAAAGGCAGAGGGACAACCATTACCATAAAGCTCCCAGCCGGTAAAAATCTTATTTACGAAGATAAAGAATCGCTTGATGAAGTTTCTGCTGACTTGGAGTATTTAAGCGGTTCTCCTGAAAAAAATGGCAATAATAGCAAGGAAATTGTATTTGCATGTGCTGATACTGAATACAATCATCACCTAAAAGACTATTTAATTAGTTCTGGTTACTCCATTACTATTACTCATAATGGAGAATCTGCTTTGGAAAAAATTGAAGATGTGATGGCTGGTATGCTGATTATTGATTTAAATTTGGGAAATCAGTCTGGAATTGCACTTTGTCAAATGATCAGAAAAAGGTACCTCTTATCTGAACTGCCTATCCTCATGATAGGGTCAACAAATCAAATAGCGCCAATACTTGATAGTATGGAAATTGGCGCTAATGAATATATCCAAAAGCCAGTAGATAAAATGGAGCTATTTTCCAAAATCAAATCCTTATTCGCTATGAAGGATTCTGTTAGCCAGTCCATTCACAATGAATTAAGTTACTATCAAGCACAAATTACACCGCATTTTTTATATAACACTATGAACACTATCATTGGGCTGAGTTATCAAAACGCGGATAGGGCAAGGGATGCGCTTGAACATCTGGCAGTTTACTTTCGATCTAAACTAGATTATACAAAGCATCATAGCATGGTCTCGATAGAGGAAGAAATGGAACTAGTCGAATCCTACTTAGCAATTGAAAAAATCAGGTTTGGTGACCTATTATTCATTGATTGGGATATAGATGAAAGCATAGATATAATGCTTCCATCCATGACAATTCAGCCGCTAGTAGAAAATGCCGTTCAGCATGGCGTTTCCAAAAAGAAAGACGGTGGACGAATTAAGCTATCCATTCGTCAAAAAGGAAATAAGACTGAAATAGTAGTAGAGGATAACGGAATTGGAATGTCAAAGGAAAAGCAAAATCAGCTTTATAGGGGATATAACCACCGGATAGGCTTCATTAATCCATATACCAAGGTGAAATTAATAAAGCATGCAACTTTTGAATTAATAAGTGAGGAGGGGAAGGGGACAAAAGTAATCATTACAATGCCAAATGAGAGATAAGTTTTAAGCAAAAAAGCTGTCCTCTTTATTGTGGCAGCTTTTTTGATGTAGACTCATAAAGTTTCACTTAAATTCCTCAACTTTTAATTAATGCTTTTTCGTAATAGTTTTTCTAACATGAAGTATACTGGGGGTTCAGTCGATTCCAAACCCCTTTATTTATCAATCCTATCAAGTGATACATGAGGAAGTATGATAAATATTTAGTGTATAGGTGCAATTTTCCCCAATAAATTAGAATAGGGATAATTAGAACCTTTCCCAAAATAATCTATATTCGCTCATAACGGTTATCTATTTTTAATGGAGTTCTCACCTATGAGTTGGATTCAGAAATGTTTGAAGGTGAATATTGGATGCGCTCGTAACTATGCTGTGTATTTGTCAGAGGAAAGACTGGAGTTTGTATTTTTATCAGAAATTTTTCTGAAATCCGGTTGACACTGGTTTGCATAGGTGTTATTTTCATCTTAAGGATGTTCTTTATATAGAACCAAATAGACTCTTTTAGAGATATAGTGTTTTATATAAATTTTTTTCATAAAATGCAGGTTTACTGTGTAGAAATTTAAGTATATTCAAATGTTCTTTAATAAGAACACTTTTGTAATTTGTAGTGAAAATATTATAGTGTTTTCAGGAGGCAATAATGAGTGCAATCGCTGGTATCTACAACCTAAACGGAGAACCGGTTTCTATCGAGCAAAGCAGCGGAATGATGAAGGCTTTCGAAAAATTTCCTGTAGATGATATACAAACCTGGCAGAAGGAAAGCATCTTCCTAGGCTGCCACGCCCAATGGATCACACCCGAATCTATCGGCGAACAGCTGCCATTCTATGACTACCAAAGACAGCTAGCCATCACAGCAGACGCCATCATCGACAACCGTGAAGAACTCTTCGAAAGACTCCAAATAGACCGGGAAGACCGAAAGAAGATAACAGACAGCCAGCTAATTTTACTTGCCTACCACAAATGGGGAGAGGAATCTCCAAAGTTTTTGGTTGGTGACTTTGCCTTTATGATTTGGGATGAGAAAGAGCGGAAGATGTTTGGTGCGCGGGATTTTTCTGGGGCTCGGACGCTTTATTATTTTAGGGATAATCAGAGGTTTGGGTTTGGTACAACAATTCAGCCGTTGTTTTCGTTGCCTGGGGTTAAGAAGGAATTGAATGAGATGTGGCTGGCTGAGTTTTTGGCTAACCCAGGAATGTTTGACTCTGTAGACCCTTTCTCTAGTGTATATAAAGGAATTGCTCAGATTCCACCTTCCCACTCCCTTTTAATTAAGGGAGATTTAATACTCTTACACAGGTATTGTACTTTACCAGAAGAGAGTAGAAAGTTGCAATTAAAGTCTGATGAAGAATATGAAGAAGCTTTTAAAGAGGTTTTTAAAGAGGCGGTAAATAATAGACTGCGTACCTTTCGTGAAGTAGGTGCCCACCTTAGTGGAGGCTTAGATTCTGGCTCTGTAGTAAGTTTTGCTGCTAAACCCCTTTTAAGACAAAAAAAACAGCTGCATACATTCAGCTATGTGCCTGTGGATGATTTTGTGGATTGGACACATAAAAGCAGAATTGCTAATGAAAAACCCTTAATTGAATCTACTATTAAACATGTAGGAAATATATCTGCAAATTTTCATAGTTTTAGTGATAGAAACCCATACTTAGAGATAGATTATTGGCTAGAAAACTTAGAGATGCCTTATAAATTTTTTGAAAATACTTTCTGGCTAAGAGGTATCTATGAGGAAGCCCAAAATAAAGGGATAGGAGTATTGTTAAACGGGCAAAGAGGAAATTGGACTATTTCCTGGGGGCCAATTCTAGATTATTATGCACTATTGTTAAAGAAAGTAAAATGGCTGCAACTCTATAGAGAATTAAATCTTTATAGTAAAAACTTAGGTGGAGTAAGGAAGCAAAGGATATTGTCAGCAGTTAATAAAAAAGTCATGCCACTTTTATATAAGTTGCAACAATCCAAAGAATCTCCATTTCCACTCTTTATTAATAAAGAGTTTTCCAGGAAAACAAGAGTCTTTGAAAAATTGGCGGAATATGATGTTGATATAACTGGACTAAAAATTCCGAGTGCCTATGCAGTAAGAAAGAAACAATTTAATAATCTATATTACTGGAATACTACTGGAACATATGGAACAAAGTTATCTTTAAATTCTGGGGTAATCGAAAGAGATCCAACAAATGACTTAAGAGTCATCCGGTATTGTTTAGCAGTTCCCGAAGAGCAATATGTAAAAAACGGGCTGGATAGAGCATTAATACGAAGAGCAACAAAGGAACACTTACCAGAAGATATTAGACTGAATTTAAAAATCAGAGGTGTTCAGGGAGCTGATGGAGTTCATAGGATGAGGGACAAATGGGATCATTTTATATGTGAAGCTGATCATTTAAAACAAGACCCAATTGTAAAAGAATATTTGGATAATAGTATCATTGAGAAATGTATAAGTCTTATCAAAAAAAACGGTCCAAAGCCAGAACTTGCATTTGAATTTGAATTTAAGGTCCTTATGAGAAGTATGATCTTTTATCGTTTTATTAAAACAATGAATTGAAAGGAGGTGGTAACATGAAAAAGCAATGGCAGAAACCTGAGTTAGAGGTACTTAATATTAATATGACTATGGCAGGACCTGGAATTAAAACACCTGATGCTGTACAGCCAGATCAAGATGAAACGGTACATTATAGTTAAAAATTTATTAAAGAGAAGATTTCTTTATTTATCTGCCCTTATATGAATTATGTGTATGAGGGCTTTAATTTTATTCTTTTCTAATATCCTAAATGAAAATTACAAAGATCCCTCCTAGTTTCTGTTTTGCAAACTTTATAATCTTATGTTCAGGGATACATGGGAAAAAGAATAAATGAAGAATGGCTTGCGGAGTTTCTTGCAAATCCTACAATGGTTGAAAGTATGGGCAAACACAATACCGTCTGCAAGAATATTAATCGGTTGCTGCGTCACATACGATAATAATAGCTAAAAATAAAATTTCACTTGAGCGTTATTGAAATTTAGGTTCCTGTAAACACCTTAAAGTTAATGTCAGACAGCAAATATGAAGAAGCTTTTCGAGATGTATTTAATCTTGCTGTATCTGAAAAGCTGCAAACTCATGGTAAAGTTGGATCAATTTAAGCGGAGGGCTTGATTCAGGAATAGTCGTCAGTTTTGCATCTAAGGCTTTAAAAAATGAAAATAACAATTATATATTTACAGATATATACCAGGAGATAACTTCACAGATTGGACGCCAAATTATTATTTGGCAGATGAGAGGGCTTTTTAAAAGAAACCATCAACCAGGTAGGAAATATCAAAGACCATTATTTTAATTTTCAAGGAATGAATCCTTTACTGGAAGTAGAAGTAGATAACTTTCTGTTGTTAATGGAGATGCCATATAAATTTTTTAAAAATTGCCTTCTTGATTAAAGGCATTAACGAAAAAGATCACGGTCAAGGTGTAAAAATATTGTTAAATGGTTCAAGAGATAATCACTCAATCTCATGGGGGGCGTGGAGGTTAACGATTAATTATTATGCATCCCTCTTAAATTAATGAAGATTTTGAGGTGAAAACTAATGTTTATGATAGTCTGCAGCAGAGAGGGACATATAATCAGGTGGGTTAAAGGGGATCTTAACCAATGCAGAAAAGAACATTAAGACCAGCTTTATTACTGGATAAAAGCGGAACTGCAACAACTAAATTGTCCCTAACATACTCAATATGGGACCGGTATCCGACAAACGATTTGCGTGTGATAAATTTTTGGTTGTCATTACCAGAAGAACAGTATGTGAAAATGGAATGGAACGATCATTTTTAAGAAGAGCCACAAAAAATTTCTTCCTGAAAAAGTAAGCTTTAATCATAATATTCGTGGGATTCAAGGTGCAGATACAATACATAGGATGAGTTCTAAATGGTCATGTTTTGTAGATAACTTATCCACATAAAAGAGATTCAATGATGTCTGAAATTTTTAATCTAGAAGTAGTTAATAAAGCAATTGAAAATATATAAGGTCAACCTGACCTTAATCATGTAGTATGGGGAAGCTTGAAATTAAAATTTCCAAATGGGACTTTGGAGGATTTATGTTAAATACTTTAAACAAGGTTGCTTATAAAGCATTCGGTTTAAATATAGTAAGTGATATTTGTCTACCTGAATTACCTATAATTTCGGACGAAAAGACTAAAATTGACATCTTTATAAAGTTAGGCAATTTAAAAGAAAAATGGATGCGTTTATCTGAATCTAACCGTTATTTAATAGTGGAAAATAATGAGGTTTATTTTCAGGTACCTAATACAGCTATTTTTCTTATCAAAGACGGAAATACCATAGTAGTTGATCGAATGGAAGGTTCTGATTTAGATCACGTTCGCCTTTACTTACTTGGCACTTGCATGGGTGGACTTTTAATGCAGAGAAAGAAACTACCTTTGCACGGTAGTGCTGTAGCTATTAACGGGAAAGCATATGCGATAGTAGGAGATTCAGGTGCTGGTAAATCAACACTTGCTTCGGCTTTTCTAAGGAAAGGTTACCAACTTCTAAGTGATGATGTTATTCCTGTTCACTTTTCCAGTGATAATATCCCAATTGTTACACCTGCTTATCCGCAGCAAAAGCTTTGGCAGGAAAGCTTGGATGCGTTTGGAATGAAGACAAATTTCTTTAGGCCAATTTTTGATAGAGAAACAAAGTTCGCTATACCAGTCAATTCTCAATTTTCTTCATCCTCATTGCCCTTAGCAGGAGTGTTTGAGCTGAAAAAAACAAATATTAATGAAATTTCTATTAGCCTAATTTCAGGATTGGGACGCTTGCACACTTTGTTTTACCATACTTATAGAAACTTTTTAATTTCAAGGCTTGGTCTTATGGACTGGCATTTTCAACTGACAGCACAAATAGCGAATCAAATCAAACTTTTTCAAATTCAGAGACCAGTTGAGCGGTTTACTGCAAATGATTTAACCTCTTTGATCTTAGAACAAATAAATAAGGAGTGAGGAATACATGATTACAAATCAAAAAATCTCTTTAAGTAATATAGTGTCCCAAGGGGAAGGCATTATAGTTAGCGATATGGGTGGAGAGAAAGTAATGTTAAGCATTACGAAAGGGAAGTACTTCAATTTGGGTGAAATGGGCGGAGAAATTTGGGATTTAATGAAGGGGACAATTGAAGTAAAACAAATAATTTCGGTTTTAGAATCCATTTACCAGGTTGACCAGGAGGAATGTGAAGAGCAAGTTCTGACCTTTCTAAGTCAGTTGTATGATCACGAATTGATTAAAATTAATTACTAGTATTCTAATTGTATTGGAGAAAGGATTAAAAGATTTATGCATAAATTAATAACATTTTTATCAATGGAAAGACAATATAAATTTCTATTGATGGAAGCATTTCTATTGTTAGCATGGGCACGTATTCTTAAAATATTTCCTTTTTCTAAAGTGGCTCCTTCATTAGGCAAGCATATGTCAGAGACTTCTAAAGATTATACTGACTCTACTAGAGAGCAAATAAAGAAAGTCTCAAATGCTATACATATAATGAGCAGGTATACCTTCTGGGAGAGCCAATGCCTTGTCAAGGCTATTGCAGGTATGAAGATGCTTGAAAAAAGAGGGGTTGATAGTACCCTTTATCTGGGAACTGCAAGAGATGAAGCAGGCAAACTGATTGCACATGCATGGCTGAGAAGTGGTCCTTTTTATATATCAGGTTCAGAAGAGATGGAAAGGTTTACTGTAGTAAGTATGTTTGCTAAACGTGCCAAAGTAATCCGGTAGAAGGGATAAAGATATGTGTAGAAAAATTGAGATTAATTTTAAAAAAGTCCCCCCAGAATTAATGCTAATACTCGAGATTATAAAAAGGGAAAAGATTGATGAGATTACCACAGATTATCTGCATGAGATAAACTGGGATTCATTTCTCCAGCTAGCTCTTCACCATCGCCTCTATCCGGTATTATATACAAAGATTCTTAAAAACGAAAAAAAGTTATTTCCTGAATGGATACTTCAGAGTCTGAAACAGCACTTTAGGAAAAATACGTTCAAGATGCTTCACTTATGCGGAGAAATGGAGCAGGTCAGTAAAGTATTTACAGAGCATAAAATACGTTCCCTTTTTCTAAAAGGCCCCATTCTTGCTGTAGATTTATATGGAGACATTTCACAACGAACATGTGGTGATTTAGATATTCTTATACCAATAGAAGACTTGGATAAAGCTAATCATTTGCTTGAAAGAATCGGATATAAAAAAGATGAATACATTAAGTCTCTATTAAATGACTGGAAGTGGAGACATCATCACTTTACTTATTATCACCCCATAAAGAATACTAAAATTGAAATCCATTGGAGACTTAATCCAGCTCCTGGGAAAGAACCGGGATTTAATGAATTGTGGGAAAGAAAAAGAAAAACAACGATTACTGGATTCCCCTCCTATTATCTTGGTAATGAAGATTTATTCTTCTTTCTTGTTACACATGGTGCACGCCATGGATGGTCAAGGCTACGCTGGCTGATGGATATTCATCAAATGTTAAAAACTGAATTGAAATGGGAAAACTTAATCGAATTATTCAAAAAGTATCAAAGTGTTCATATTGGAGGGCAATCTCTAGTCCTTTCAGCAAACCTTATGGATTCTCACTTAAACAAAAAGATGGAATCGCTAATAAAAGGACAGCGCTCAATAAAGCTAGCAAAGGACTCAGTATTTTATCTTGAAAGAATGGTCAATTTGCATACTGACCCGGTACAAAAGGAAATTTCAGAATTCCATGCAAAGTACTTGTTTTCATTAATGAGCATTCAGCAAAAAGTAGTATATTTATTAAGTTTGCTTCACCCGTATTATACAGATGCAGAAACCCTGCCTTTACCAAACAGACTTCACCTTTTATATTATCCGCTCCGGCCGTTTCTATGGATTTTGAGAAAAACAAGGAAACATGCGTTACCTTAGGAGGATTTAAGATGAAACCAGTTTTATATTTTTTTAGGCAACTTTACTGTTATTCAGGAAAAAAACTATATCTTAACCTTTTGGGCATGGTTTTAATTAGTTTCCTTGATGGAGTCGGACTCTTACTTCTTATACCGGTTATTAATTATAGCGGGATGGCAAGTTTTGAAGGAGAAAATGTCTGGTTTGCTAGTATAATTGCTTTATTGAATACAATTCCAGCAATGGTTGGGCTCTCAGTTATCCTTGGATCTTTTTTATTCGTTAACCTTTTTCAAAATCTTCTCCAGCGTTATATAACAATACAAAATGTGAAAATTCAGCATGGATTTGCCCGATATTTAAGGTTAGAAATTTATAGAGACTTACTTCAAGCTAACTGGGGATTTTATATTAAAAGAAGAAAAACAGACTTGATCAACACTATTACAGCAGAATTAGCCCGTGTAAGTGCGGGAACAAATACCTTCTTGCAATTTATTACCTCAATTATTTTTACCATTATACAAATCGGTATTGCCTTCATGTTGTCGCCATCCATTACTATGTTTGTATTAGTAAGTGGGTTTATTTTAGCTTTATTCTCCAGAGGATTTATTAAGAGATCACGCATGCTTGGCAGCAGAACTTCTGAAAACGGCAAGATTTTTTTAGCAGGTATAACTGATAATTTTAACGGAATTAAGGATATTAAAAGTAATGCTTTGGAACAGTCCAGAATGGATTGGTTTAAGTCTATCTCACAAAGAATGTATGTGGAACAAATGGAATATATCAGGTTAAAAACCGTTTCACAGTTTTATTACAAAGTAGCATCTTCAGCACTAATTTCTATTTTCATTTTTTTATCCGTAAACTTATATAATGCCAAATCAGCTCAACTAATGCTAATTGTTATTATTTTTACGAGGTTATGGCCAAGAGTGACTGGAATACAGTCGGGGCTGGAGCAGATCGCAACAACCATTCCAGCATTAAAAGCTGTTATTAACTTAAAAAATGATTCACGCGCAGCCAGAGAGATAGTTCAATTGGAATCTAAAAGTATAATGCCATTAACGATAAATAAGGGAATTGAGTGCAGAGATGTCATGTTCAGATATAATCTGAATGAAAATATCTATGCCTTAAAGAATGTTAATGCATTCTTTCCTTCAAACCAAACGACTGCCGTTGTTGGCAAGTCAGGAGCCGGTAAAAGCACCTTAATTGATTTAATAATGGGTCTTAATCAACCGGAAGCAGGAATGCTAATTATTGATGGGGAACCTTTAACAAAAGATAACTTATTAGCATTAAGAAATTCTATAAGCTATGTTCCTCAGGAGCCGTTTTTATTTAATACAACCATTAGAGAGAATCTGTTATTTATTAAACCTGATGCTACAGAGAAAGAGATATGGGAAGCGTTGAAGTTTGCTGCAGCAGATTTTGTAAGCAAACTACCTGAAGGTCTGGATACACTTATAGGTGACAGAGGGATTAGACTATCCGGCGGAGAAAGACAGCGCCTTGTGTTGGCTAGGGCAATATTGAGAAAACCAGCTATCCTAGTGTTAGATGAGGCAACTAGTGCCTTGGATACTGAAAACGAAACAAAAATCCAAGAAGCACTAGAGAGGTTAAATGGTGAAATGACGATTATTGTTATAGCGCACCGATTATCAACCATAAGAAATGCAGATCAGGTAATTGTTCTCGATAAAGGGGAAATCATTCAGAAGGGTGAGTTCGTCCAGTTGGCTAGGGATCATAATGGTGTGTTTAGCAGCCTTCTTGGGAAACAAATAGAAACCGCATTATAATTTTTCAGAAATATCGCATATTGGTATTGACTTGTTCTTTATAGAGAACTAAAATAGGGCTATGATGGAAATTTCCTATTAATTCAGGTGTAAAACCAATAAAAGTTGTTATCTAGAATTTTTTTTGATCTAATAGTTCTTTATTCAGAACGATTATATTTTACCAATAAGGTGGTTTTTATGGATTATTTTCAAGATCAAAGAGTAGCTAAAGAGATTAATTTGAAAGATATGTTTATGGTAATTAAAAAACGTTTTTGGATTGTAATGATTTTTTCTGTTATTGCAACAGCAGCAGGGTGGTTCTATAGCAATGATAACAAGACAGTCCTTCTGTATGAGACTTCTACAAACATTATTATAAACGCTGAATCTGGTTATCGAAATACTCTGCAGGTAATCATTAAAGACACTATAGTATTGGATAAAGTAATTAGGAAGCTGGAACTTGAGAGGTCCCCGGATTCCCTTGCTGGCAGTATTAATGTCGACAGTATTGATGATACCCAAGTAGTAAAAATCACTGTCACTGATACCAATCCTGAAAGAGCAGCGGATATTGCCAATACAACTGCCAAAGTATTTATTGAAGAAATCCCAAACATAATGGGATTCGAAGATGTGAGAGTTTTGTCAGAAGCAAAAATAAACCCGATACCGATTAATGAAGATAATCAAAATAAAATTATAATTGCAGCTTTCATCTTTGGGATAATTGCAGGGGTCGGTTTAATCTTCTTAATTGACTCTCTTGATGATTCGATTAAATCTGAAAAGGATATTGAATCTGTACTCGGCATCCAGGTATTGGGAAGCGTTTCAAAAATAAATAAAAAGAATGTAAACAAAAGAAAGAACAGACAAACAAAATTAGAGTTCAGAGGTGAAACGATTGGTTTTAAATAAGAGAAAGTCAGAATCTGCCGTTAGGAAACGGAACTTGATTGCCTATACGAACCCTGAATCGATCATTTCTGAGCAATATCGGACTATACGAACAAATCTCTATTTTATTAACGGAGAGAGAAAAAGCAATACTTTGCTGATAACATCACCAGGAAAATGGGAAGGGAAATCTACGACAGCTTCCAACATTGCCGTTTCAATGGCCCAGCAAAAAGAAAAGGTTCTCCTTATTGATGGGAGTTTAAGAAACCCAAGTGTGCATCATATTTTTAAGACAGCGAATAATACCGGTTTAACAGATATTCTGACAGGAAAGGTTAGTTTTGAAGAAACCGTTATATCTTCTGAAATTGGCAGTCTTGATATTCTAACAAGCGGTACAATCCCTTTTAACCCTGCTGAATTACTTGCATCCGAAATGATGAAACAGCTGCTGCAAAAAGTAAGCTCCCTTTATGATATCATTTTAATCGACTCTCCTCCGGTGCTTGAAGTAACTGATACAAAAATCCTCGCCAATTTAAGTAATGGTGTTGTTCTAGTTGTTAGGAAGGACAAAACAAAAATGGAAAGTGCTATCGAGTCAAGAAAAGTCTTAGAGTATGCAAGATCAAGTATTGTAGGAGTTATTTTAAATGAGAAAAACTAGTAAAAAAGTAGTATGTTCAGCTGGAAACTGACATATATTTTTTTAAGCGCTTGTTCGTTATTTAGAATAAATCGTTCTTTGATGTGGTGATGTCTCCTTGCCGTTATCTATGGAGGCACTCGGTCATGCTGTGGGTTGAGAGACCTTAGACGCCAGTCGTCAAGAGTGTGATGTGAGGAGGGGTTGAATGCCCCCATTATTAATAAAAATCTTCATAATAAGGTTTGGTCTAAACCCTATTATGAAGATTTTTATTATTTATCAAAGGAGATGCAGGAATTAAAGTGATTGATAAATTTCCAAAGTCAACTAAGGAGGCTATCAGATACATAAAACAAGATGTAATTAGAGAACAGTTGGAAGAGATCAGGAAGCTGGTTATACGCTATCAGCGAAGAAATATAACGCTTGAATAAATGCAATCGAAAATGATGTAAAGGAGGGAAAATATGTCGTATCGACAAAGGCTGTCACTCTTTATTTTGGCTGATTCTCTTATTGTTCTATCTGCCATTTTCTTGGGACGGTTTTTAGTAGATGCCAGCATTTATGTGATTACCTTACCTGTTTTAATTAGCTCCATCGGCATTATATTAAGTCATCATTTATTTTCATTTAAATTTAAAATCTATCATAAAGCATGGGAGTATGCCAGTATCGGTGAATTAATCATCATTTTTAAAGTTGTTAGCTTATCAATCCTGACAGCAGCCTTGATCCAGCAACTATTGCTGCAGGAAATCTACTATAGGCTTCTGGCTGTAACCTGGCTGCTGCAAATGCTTCTTATTGGAGGGTCAAGATTTTGCTGGCGAATTTATCGCGATAATTACTTAATCAAAAATAGTAATAAGAAAAGGACCCTAATAATAGGTGCAGGTTCAGCCGGCACAATGGTTGCGAGGCAGTTATTGAAAAATAATGAAGCTGAATTGCATCCAATTGCTTTTATTGATGATGACCGCAGAAAGGATCAATTGCATATTCTAGGGTTACCTGTTGTCGGCGATATAACGAAAATACCTGATACAGTGGAGAAATTGGGTATTGAAAACATCATCATCGCCATTCCATCACTAAGCAGAAAAGAGTTAAGTTTGATTTTTCAGGAATGTGCTAAAACGAAAGCCAAAACCCAGATCCTGCCGATGCTGGAGGATCTGGTGACAGGAAAAATATCTGTCAGTGCTTTCAGGGATGTTAAGGTTGAAGACCTTTTGGGAAGGAGTCCTGTTGATTTGGATATAGAATCTATATCTGACTATGTAACGGGCAAAACAGTTTTGGTGACAGGGGCTGGTGGCTCTATAGGATCTGAAATCTGCCGTCAAATAGCACAATTTAAACCGCAAAGGCTTGTGCTATTGGGGCATGGCGAAAATAGCATCTATTCCATTGAGCTTGAGTTAAAAGAGAGATTCAGCCATCTGCCAATCGAGTTCTTGACGGAAATAGCCGATTTGCAGGACGCAAAAAAAATGATGTATGTAATGAGTACGTACCAGCCTGATGTGGTATATCATGCTGCCGCCCACAAGCATGTGCCTCTTATGGAGAGAAATCCTGAAGAAGCGGTTAAGAACAATATTATTGGCACTAGAAATGTCGCTGAAGCGGCCAGCTGGCATGGAGTGAAAACCTTTGTCATGGTCTCTACGGATAAAGCTGTTAATCCAACAAGTGTTATGGGAGCTTCGAAGCGGCTGGCTGAAATGGTAGTTCAAAATATGGATCAAACCAGTGCGACAAAATTTGTTGCTGTCCGTTTTGGCAATGTCCTGGGATCACGAGGCAGTGTCATTCCCTTATTTAAAAAGCAAATCGAAAAAGGTGGACCAGTAACTGTTACACATCCTGATATGGTTCGCTATTTTATGACCATTCCTGAGGCGTCAAGATTAGTCATACAAGCAGGTGCTTTAGCTAAGGGAGGGGAAATATTTGTGCTGGATATGGGAGATCCAGTAAAAATAGTAGATCTCGCAAGAAACTTAATCAAATTATCGGGTCATTCTATAGAAGAAATAGGGATAAAGTTTACTGGCATAAGGCCTGGAGAAAAGCTTTTCGAGGAATTGCTTAAAGCCGAGGAAGTACATGATCAGCAAATATATCCAAACATTTATATTGGAAAAACGGCAAATCTTTATCTTGAGGATATAGATGAAATCATACAAACCTATCATACCCTTGATAAGGGGGCTTTAAGAGAAACACTTATTAATCTGGCAAACAACAAAGCAGCAATGCCTGAGCCGGTTATATCAATCTCAAGTTAAGAAAGGTGAATTATATATGAAGAAAGTAAGAAAAGCTATAATACCTGCAGCAGGTTTAGGAACGAGATTCTTGCCTGCTACGAAAGCCATGCCAAAGGAAATGCTGCCAATCGTTGATAAGCCAACGATTCAATACATAATAGAGGAAGCCATTGAAGCAGGAATTGAAGATATTATCATTGTAACCGGAAAAGGAAAAAGGGCCATTGAAGATCACTTTGATCATTCCTTTGAACTAGAGCAAAACCTTCTGGAAAAGGGAAAACTAGAGTTATTGAATGAAGTGCAGAAGTCATCACAGATGGCCGATATCCACTACATACGCCAAAAGGAGCCAAAAGGTTTGGGCCATGCCATTTGGTGTGCACGCAAATTCATTGGAAATGAGCCTTTTGCCGTTTTGTTAGGTGATGATATCGTGCAAGCGGAAAAGCCATGTCTTAAGCAAATGATTGAGCAATACGAAAGATATAATGCATCGATTCTTGGAGTCCAGACGATTGCAAATGAAGAAGTGTCCAGATATGGCATTGTGGATGGAAACGAAATTGGGAATCGCTTCTACAGTGTTAATAACCTGGTGGAAAAGCCAAGGCAGGAAGAAGCCCCTTCAAACCTGGCAATTATGGGAAGATATATTCTAAACCCAAGAATTTTCGAAATTTTAAGTGAGCAAAAACCTGGGGCAGGCGGAGAGATCCAATTAACAGATGCCATTGCCGGTTTAAATGTTCATGAAGCGGTTTACGCGTATGATTTTGAAGGTGTCAGATATGATGTGGGTGAAAAAATGGGCTTTATCCAAACCACCATTGAATTTGCCTTGAAGCGTGGAGAGTTAAGAAAAGATCTATTAGATTATCTATCATCTGTTCTTGATAGACAATTAATCAAATAGGCAGGTGCTTATGAGAAAACGAGTGTTATTTTGTGCAACGGTTGATTACCACTTTAGTGCTTTTCACTTGCCTTATCTAAAATGGTTCAAGGAACAAGGCTGGGAGGTGCATGTCGCAGCTGCGGGGAAATTAGAACTTCCTTATACTGATAAAAAATACAATTTATCTATTCAAAGGTCTCCTTTCAATAAGAAAAATATTGGAGCATATAAGCAATTAAAGGCAATTATGGATGAAAACCAGTATAAAATTATCCATTGCCATACCCCGATGGGGGGGGTTCTTGCCAGGCTGGCTGCCAGATCAACAAGAATGCGCGGTACAAAGGTCATTTATACGGCACATGGATTCCATTTTTGCAAAGGTGCACCTCTATTAAGTTGGCTAATCTATTATCCTATTGAAAGGTCGCTGTCACATGTGACTGATTGTCTTATTACGATTAATAAAGAGGATTATCAACTTGCTGTAAAACATGGATTTAAGGCAAAACAGATAGAGCATGTTCATGGTGTTGGAGTGGATACAGAAAGATTCTCCCGAATAGAAGGATTTCACAAATCTGTCTTAAGAGCAGAGCATCATTATGGTCATGATGTTTTTTTGCTGTTTTATGCGGCTGAATTTAATCGAAATAAGAATCAGCAGTTGCTCATTAAGGCAATGGGATTAATAAAAGAACAAGTTCCCAGTGCTAAACTGCTTTTAGCGGGTGAAGGGGTTTTATTGGAAGACTGCAGACAGCTTGCGAAGAAACTTGGAGTAGAAGATATGGTTCACTTCTTAGGTTATAGGAAAGATGTGGAACAGCTATTAAAAATGAGTGATTTGGCTGTTGCTTCAAGTTTGCGTGAAGGACTTCCCGTTAACATAATGGAAGCGATGGCTTGCGGCTTGCCTATTGTGGCTGTCGATAACAGAGGACATAGAGAATTAGTGCAAAATGACAAAAATGGGTGGCTAGTTGGCAGAAGTGATATAGAGCTGGCAGGTAGAATTATGACCCTTGCCAATAGCAATAACCTAAGGAAGCAGTTAGGCTTACAAAGCCGAAAAATTATTTTAGAAAAATACAGTTTGAATAAAACTCTAAATGAACAAAAAGTATTGTATGCAAAACTCATGGATGAGATGGGGGACGTTCAGTGGGCAGTCCATTAAGGGTATTACATGTTGTGGTAAATATGAATCGGGGCGGTGCTGAGACCCTGATTATGAATTTATACCGCAATATCGACCGTTCCAAGGTACAATTTGATTTCCTGACATGTAAACCAGGTGTCTTTGATGATGAAATCATAAAAATGGGCGGGACGATTCATAGAATTTCTTATGTATCGGAAGTCGGACATTTTAAATATATCCAGGAATTGGATCAATTCTTCTCTGGACATCAAAATTATAAGATTGTTCATTCACATATGGACAAGATGAGCGGAATCGTCTTAAGATCAGCAAAGAAAGCAGGAATACCTATTCGAATTTCTCATAGCCACAATACACAAAGTGAGGGAGGATTGCCTGCAAGGACCTATAAATGGATGGCAGGGAAACTCATTATTCCGAACTCAACAAGTTTTTTTGCATGTTCTAATTATGCTGCTAAATGGTTATTCAATAAGAAATCCGGACTTACCAGGATTTTGAAAAATGGAATAGAATTTGATAAATTCTCTTATTCTTCTGAAATGAGGAAACAGGTACGGGAAGAGTTAAAGCTGAATCAAAATAATTTTGTTTTAGGTCATGTTGGCAGGTTTGCTTATCAAAAAAACCATTCGTTTCTTATTGATGTATTTGCAGATTTTTGCAAGGTTAATGAAAATGCAGTTTTGCTGCTGGTTGGAGATGGGCCATTGCGTAAAGAAATTGAAAATAAAGTTAGAGACTTACAACTAGATAATAAGGTTAAGTTTTTGGGAGTACGAAGTGATATTAACCGGATTCTTCAAGGGGTGGATTTATTTGTTTTTCCATCTTTACATGAGGGTTTGCCGGTTTCGCTAATTGAAGCACAAGGTGCCGGATTACCTTGTCTTATTTCAGATCAGATTTCACCAGAGGTTGATCTGGGGATGAACTTAGTTGAATTCGTTTCCTTAAGCGACAAGTCTCTATGGGCAGGTAAGCTGGACAGAATGGCTTTATCCGATACTTCAAGAAGAAGTTTCCGAGAGCCTTTTAAAACTCAGGGATATGATATAACCGCAACTGCACTTGAAATTGAAGCCTTTTATCTATCGGTAGCGGGGTGAATAGAATGAAGAAAAAGTTAACTGTATTTACACCTACTTATAACCGTGCCTATTGCCTTGATAAATGCTATCAAAGTCTAATCCGCCAAACGAGTAAGGACTTTATCTGGCTTATTATTGATGATGGGTCTACAGATCATACGCAGCAATTAGTAAATGGATGGATAAAGGAAAATGAAATTGAAATCAAATATGTTTGGCAGGAAAACCAGGGAATGCATGGAGCCCATAATACTGCTTATGAGCTTATTGATACTGAACTTAATGTCTGCATAGACTCTGATGATTATATGCCAGATGATGCTGTTGAAAAGATTAATTCATTTTGGAAACAATATGGAAGTGAAAAAGTAAGCGGGATGATTGGCTTGGATACAAATACAGATTTTGAAGTCATTGGCACCAGAATGCCTGATCATATAAAGACTTCTACATTGTTTGATCTTTATAATAAGCACGGTGTTAAAGGAGATAAAAAGCTGGTGTACCGTACGGCTTTAACAAAACAATTCCCCTACCCTATTTTCCAGAATGAAAAATATGTAGGGCTGGCTTACAAATATTATATGCTTGATAAAAAATATGAAATGCTGCTTATGAATGAAGTACTATGCTGTGTAGAATATCTTCCCGATGGTTCATCTTTAAATATGTTAAACCAATATCGGAGAAATCCAAAAGGTTTCGCCTTTTATCGGAAAGAGTTAATGAAGCTCCCATTTGCCAGTCTTTCGTTCAAGTTTAGGCAGGCCATTCATTATGTGTCCAGCAGCTTATTAATAAATAATAAGAGGTTTATAGCTGAAGCTCCGAATAAAATCTTTACTTTTTTAGCCATTCCTTTTGGTATGCTGCTTTATTTCTATATCAAATCAAAAACAGAAGCTATAACCTAACACACTAATGAATGGGTATATCTTTCTGGAGAGGATAAGTGAAATGACTTTTTTGTGGATCAATCTTTCTATCGTTTTTATTTGTTCTTTCTTAGCAAGATATTTCTCTAAACCAGTGTTAGCAGCAGGAATCATTGCTCCATTAAAACTAAACAAAGCTTTGCTTTTTGGAGTTTTGTGTTCACTAATCGTTGTCTCAGGTCTTAGATCAAACATAGGTGATACTTATTTTTATAAACATATTTATGAAATAAATGATTTTACTTGGGACTATATAGCTTCCCAAAAGGATATCGGTTTCGGAATACTACAGATGTGTTTGAAAATGTACACCGGTGACCCACAAATTATGATTCTAACAACTGCATTTATTACAAATGTCCTTATTATTACTGTTCTCTCAAAGTATTCGAGGTTATTCGAACTCAGCACCTATGTATATATTACAGGCGGATTATTTCTTATATCCATGAATGGAATACGGCAAGTGCTGGCTGCAGCGATAATTTTCACAGGTACGAAGTATTTAATTAATGGAAATTGGATTATGTATTTTTTAATTGTACTGCTGGCTTCAACTTTTCATCAAAGTGCATTAGTTCTAATACCCATATACTTTTTAGTGAGATATAAAGCCTGGTCCAAAGCCACGTATATTCTCCTGTTTTTTTCGATTGTAATCGTCATTGGTTTTGATCAATTTTCATCCATTTTATTTTCAGTAATAGAAGAAACACAATATGGCCATTATTCTAATTTTCAGGAAGGCGGTGCCAATATCATAAGGGTTGCAGTAGATGCTGTACCTCTTTTGATAGCATACCTGGGAAGAGATAAGCTTAGGGAAATATTCCCAAGTGGAGATTATATAGTAAATATGGCTTTAATCGGTTTTGTTTTTATGATTATTTCAACACAAAATTGGATTTTTGCCAGGTTTTCAATCTATTTCAGTTTGTATCAATTAATTCTCATTTCGTGGATTGTAAAACTTTTTAGTAAGAAAGAACAGAGGTTTGTATATTATGCTTTATTAATTTGTTATTTTTTATATTTCTATTATGAAAATGTTGTCAGTTTAAACATTATATATAAAAGTGATTTTCTTGATAAATTACTTTAAAGGAGAAAGGAGGCATGAAATGCATAGGTTAAAAAATCCAGTAAGAGTTTTACATATTGTTAGTTCAATGGGTCGCGGGGGAGCAGAAAGCCTTATCATGAATATTTATCGAATGACTGACCGTTCTGAAATTCAATTTGATTTTATTACGCATAGCGAGGGGGAAGAAGACTATGACAAAGAAATTAAATTGATGGGCGGGAGAATATATCGGATCGCCAGTCTGGGGACAGCTGGACCAATCAATTATATGAAAAGTTTGGTTAAAGTCATGTCGGCAAACAATTATGCTGCAATCCACGCCCACACAGATTATCAAAGCGGGTTTCCGGCATTAGCAGCAAAGATATGTGGAATAAGCACAAGGATTTGCCATTCGCATAGTAATAACTGGTCAAAAAATAACAGCTTTAAAGCAATGTTAGTCTTGAGAGTCCTGCAAACAATGATTAAGTTTTCAGCTACTAAATATTGCAGCTGCAGTGAAGAAGCGGCCAAATTTTTATTTGGAGAGAAAAATGTATCAGTAGTTCAAATCCTGAAAAATGGGATCAATGTAAATGAGTATACCAATATCGATAATAGTTCTCGAATTCAGGTTCTAGAGGAATTACAATTACCGGAGGATGCTAAAGTAATAGGGCATGTCGGCAGATTCTCAGAATCCAAGAATCACATTTTTATATTAAAAGTCTTAAAAAAACTGCTGGAGACAGACCCTAGTTTTATAGCCATATTGATAGGTGATGGACCTCTAAGGAAAGTGATTGAAGAGAAAGCAGAAAAGATGGGGCTAAGCGAGAATATCAAATTCTTGGGAGTGCGGACTGATATACCAAGACTAATGAAATCATTTGATATTTTCTTTTTTCCTTCACTTTTTGAGGGATTTGGCATTGTGATGCTTGAAGCACAGAGCACTGGCATTCCTTGCATAGCCTCTTCTTCTGTTCCAAAAAGTACTGATATGGGATTGGGGTTAGTGCAATACCTTGATTTAGATGGAAATTTGGATAGCTGGGTAAATGCGGTTAAAGACAAAGTTAATTCAATAAGGCCAAGCAAGCAGGCAATTATAAATAACTTTACTAAGCTTGGGTTTAATATCCATGAGAGCTTAAATGATTGGCTGGGCTTGTATGGATTGAAAGGATATGTCTTAAAAAATGGGCGGGGTTTTACATAATGAAGAAAAAAATATTAATTTCTTCTTTTGATTTGGCAATTGGCGGTGTAGAAAGAAGTTTGATAGGTTTACTCAATCATATTGATTACAGCAGATATGAAGTAGATCTTATGCTGTTCAAGCAGGAAGGAGAGTTTCTTCCCCTTCTTCCTTCAGGCCCCAACTTGCTGCCTGAAGTTCCGCAGTATACTACATTCAGAAAGTCGATAAGTCAAATTGTGAAAGAAGGGAATTATTCGATTGGTTTTTCCCGACTATTAGCAAAAATGCTTAGCTCCTTACATGGAAAAGCAAAGAGAGTAGATGAACCAGGATATTTAACTATTCAGTATGGCTGGGAACTAACAAATCCTTTTTTGCCAAAATTAAATAAAGAATATGATGCGGCCATAGGATTCCTGTGGCCGCATCACTTTATAGGACAAAAAGTTAAGGCGAAGAAACGGATTGGATGGATTCATACAGATTATTCCAATATTTATCTAGATCCCAAAATAGAAAAACGCATGTGGGAAAAGGTAGATGATATCGTAGCGGTTTCGGAGGAGTGTTCAAAAACATTTTTAAATCTTTTTCCGGATTGCACAAAGAAAGCAACCGTCATAGAGAACATCCTTTCGTCCCAATTTGTGAGGCAGCAAGCTGCTGAGGATGTACCAGGAGAAATAAAGACAACTGGAAGAACCATTCTTCTGACAGTAGGGCGTCTTTCACATGCAAAAGGATTGGATAATGCCATAAAAGCCTGCAGGAAATTGATTAATGATGGTTATGATATTGAATGGCATGTGGTTGGGTATGGCCCTCTTGAAACTGAGTTAAAAAACTTAATCAACGAATTAGATCTTCACAATCGATTTTTCTTATTAGGTAAAAAGGTTAATCCATATCCTTACATCAAAGCATGCGATATTTATGTTCAGCCATCCAGATATGAAGGGAAGGCAGTCACAATACGTGAAGCACAGATTTTGGGGAAACCTGTAGTTTTAACCAACTTTCCAACGGCAAAAAGCCAGGCCCAAGATGGTGTTGATGCGTTGATCACTCCACTAAATATTGAGGGAATAGTAAATGGGATTAAAGGATTAATAGATAACAAAGTACTGAGAGAAACACTAATCTCAAATACTGGAGAAAAAGATTATGGAAATGAAAAAGAAGTAGAGAAATTATATAGACTAATTGAGGCTTAGGGTGGGGAGGTTGTAAAATGACTATTCTAGTCACTGGCGGTGCCGGCTATATCGGCAGTCATACTTGTGTAGAACTATTAAAAGCAGGTTATGATGTTGCAGTGGTTGATAACTTTGTTAACAGTAAGCCGGAAGCATTGAAGAGAGTTCAGGATATAACGGGGAAGACTTTTAAGATTTTTAACATTGATTTGCTTGATGAAAAAAAGCTTGAAACAATATTCATAAATAATAATATTGAAGCAGTTATCCATTTTGCTGGCTTAAAAGCTGTAGGTGAATCAGTTCACTTACCGCTTAAATATTTTCACAATAACATCACAAGTACAGTAACTCTTTGTAAGGTAATGCAAAAGTACGGAGTGAAAAATCTGGTCTTTAGTTCGTCTGCAACAGTCTACGGGATGACAGAAAAGGTACCGATTATTGAGGATTCACCTTTGTTTGCGACCAATCCATATGGCCGAACAAAATTAATGATAGAAGAAATGCTCAGGGATTTATATGGAGCCGATAATAGTTGGAAAATTGCCATTTTAAGATATTTTAATCCAATTGGTGCCCATGAGAGTGGATTGATTGGAGAAGATCCTAACGGAATTCCCAATAATTTAATGCCTTATATTACCCAGGTAGCAGTTGGGAAACTAAAGGAATTGAGTGTCTATGGGAGCGGCTATCAGACTAAAGATGGAACTGGAATAAGAGATTATATTCATGTGGTTGATCTTGCAAAGGGGCATTTAAAGGCGCTTGAAAAAGTGGCAGCTTCAACTGGAATTGAGGCCTATAATCTTGGAACTGGAAATGGCTATAGTGTGTTGGAAATGGTTAGAGCTTTTGAAGAGGCTTCTGGTGTCAATATATCTTATAAAATTACTGACCCACGACCTGGTGATGTCGCCATTTGTTATGCAGACCCTGCTAAAGCTTATCATGAACTAGGATGGAGGGCAGAAAAGGGAATTGAAGAGATGTGTAAGGATTCCTGGAGATGGCAATTCTGTAATCCTAATGGATACGAAACAAAAAATAAAATGGAATTGGGAGAAAATCCTCGCTTAATTACTAAAAGCGAGGATTTTTCTATAGAAAGATTAGTAAAGTGAGGAGTAGTAATGAGCTTATCCAGAAAAATTTCGCAGGAGCAGCTAAAGGAATTACTGGAAGATGTTTATAAAAAGGTAAATCAATCAGAGTACATCAAAACGGAAGAAGTTTTGGATGAAATACAAGATAGAATTCGCATCTTTATTGGAACACCAGAAAACACTTGGGAGTTGTAGACTTTGAAAAGGATGTTTGATCTTTCTGCATCTACTCTGCTGCTTATAATTTTTTTTCCAGTAATTTTAGCATGTGGATTATTAATAAAAATGAAATTAGGCAGTCCAATCCTGTTCAAACAAGAAAGACCGGGGTTAAACGGCAAACCTTTTTATTTATATAAATTCCGAAGTATGACAGAGGAAAGAAATGACAAGGGTCATTTGCTCCCCGATCACATCAGGCTGACCTCATTTGGGGAATTTTTAAGAAGATACAGCCTGGATGAGCTGCCTCAGCTTATAAACGTTATCAAAGGAGATCTTAGTTTGGTCGGTCCCCGTCCACTATTAATGGAATATCTGCCATTATACACATCAGAGCAAGCGAAGCGTCACATTGTCAGGCCTGGTATAACCGGCTGGGCTCAAGTGAACGGACGCAACGCATTAAGCTGGGAGGAAAAGTTTGAGCATGATGTGTGGTATGTAAACAACCGAAACCTGCTGCTGGATCTAAAGATATTGATATTAACCATTAAAAAAGTCATCAATTCTGAAGGGGTTAATCAGCCAGGAAATGCGACTATGGAAAGTTTTAAAGGTTCAAAGTCTTCTTTGAAAGAGGGAAATGGATGAAATTAGCCATAATTGGCCAAGGCGGACATAGCAAAGTTATTGAGGACCTTATTTCGTTAAATCACAACCATAAAATTGTTGCCTATCTGGATGATAAATATGAAGAATTACACATGAAACAGGAAATTTTTTATGGCCCCATTTTATCTGCCATTACACTAATAGATCTCTTCGGAGAATTGAAATTCGTAATAGCAATTGGAAATAACAAGGTTCGAAGTTTAATTTCTGAAAGTCTCCATCTTTCTAAAGAGAAATATGCAACACTTATCCATCCCGCTGCTATCATTAGCCAACGAGCAAAAATAGAGCACGGTACAGTTATAATGGCTGGTTCGGTCATTAATGCTGGTGCCCATATTGGTGCCCATACCATTATTAACACCGGTGCTATTGTAGAACATGACAATAGGCTGGGAGATTTTGTTCATATTTCTCCAAAAGCAACATTAACTGGGACTGTTCATATCGAGGATGGCGTACATGTTGGTGCTGGAGCAACCATTATTCCAGGGATGGCAATTGGAGAATGGTCAGTTATTGGGGCAGGAGCAACTGTTATCAGTAATATCCCTTCCCATTCTACCGCTGTAGGAGTTCCAGCTATAGTGAAAACAAAACAAGTGATTGAAGGTGTATAAATGATCCATACATCAAATAAAAGCCGAATTTACCTTTCGCCGCCTCATTTATCCGGCAATGAGATTAAGTATATCCAGGAAGCGATCGACACTAATTGGATCGCGCCGCTTGGACCTAATGTAGATGCTTTTGAAAAAGAAATAGCTCAGTATACAGGAGCCAATGAAGCAGTAGCTGTAAGTTCAGGAACAGCCGCTATTCATTTGGCTCTTTCTTTATTAGATGTAAAAAAAGGTGATACTGTCTTTTGTTCTTCACTTACATTTGTAGCGAGTGCCAATCCGATTTTATATCAAGGAGCAGAGCCTGTCTTTATTGACTCGGAGCCGGAAACCTGGAACATGTCCCCGGAAGCGCTTGAAAGAGCATTTGTCGAGGCAGTCAGAGAAAGAAGGCTGCCAAAAGCAGTGATTGTTGTCAATTTATACGGGCAGAGCGCGAAGATGGATGAGATTCTAGCTATCTGTCATAGTTACGATGTCCCCATAATTGAAGATGCTGCTGAATCCCTTGGTTCGAGCTATAAAGGAAAGCTTAGTGGAACTTTTGGGAAATACGGGATTTTTTCATTTAACGGGAATAAAATTATCACTACATCAGGTGGAGGAATGCTCATTTCAAATGATGCAGAGTCTTTGAAAAAAGCACGTTTCCTAGCTACTCAGTCAAGAGATCCAGCGCCTCATTATCAGCATAGTGAAATTGGCTACAATTATAGGATGAGCAATATTCTAGCGGGAATTGGCCGTGGCCAGATGGGGGTTTTAGATGAAAGAGTAATTGCCCGAAGATCAATATTCTCCCAATATTATAAAGAGCTTTCTCATCTGCCGGGTCTTCATTTTATGCCGGAGCTGAAAAATACATTCTCAAATCGCTGGCTCACCGCATTAACAATAGATGAGCAGGCAGCTGGTGTCTCATCAAGTACACTCTTGGAAGCTTTAACTGATGAAAATATTGAAGCCAGGCCAGTTTGGAAACCACTGCATCTGCAGCCGTTATTTAAAGATGTGCAATATTACTCTCATAAAATAGATCAAAGTGTGTCAGATGAATTATTTCTGTCGGGCATATGCCTGCCTTCAGGATCGAATTTATCTGAAGAAGAACTGTTACGGGTAACTGAATGTATTAAAAGTACAATGAAAGTAAAGGTGTAGACCTAAACCAAACCAAACCAAACCAAACCAAACCAAACCAAACCAAACCAAACCAAACCAAACCAAACCAAACCAAACCCTAGGGATAAAAGAGGTATCAAGAATGATAGGAAAAAATATATATGAAATTCGCAGAAGAAGAGGTCTAACCTTAACAGAGCTTGCAGACCGGGCAGGAATAGCAAAGTCTTATTTGAGCAATATTGAAAGAAATCTGAATAAAAATCCTTCTGTAAATGTAATGGAAAAGCTGGCTTTGGTTTTGGATGTTGAGCTTAAGGAATTATTAAACACAGAGAAACCGAACGAGTCCCAAACTGACCAACTTGACAAGGAATGGGTGGAATTTGTGAATGAGTTAAAGCATTCAGGAATTGATAAAGGTCAAATTCAAGAATATAAAACACTGCTTGAATTTATCAAATGGCAAAATAAACAGGATATAGGAAACAAATGATTTTCCAAAAAAAGTAGGCGGTCCAATATGTCAGAGAAAGTAAGTGTTGTGGTTCCAGTATATAAGGTAGAAAAATATCTTAATAGATGTGTGAACAGTATACTAAACCAAACTTATACCAACTTAGAAATTATATTAGTGAATGATGGCTCTCCAGATTATTGTGGAGAAATGATCGATTCTTATGCAGCCAAAGACAGCAGGATCATCACCGTTCACAAGGAAAACGGAGGGTTATCAGACGCAAGAAATGCCGGAATGGAACATGTAACAGGTAACTATACTATGTTCGTTGATAGTGATGATTGGCTAGAAGTTGCGATGATTGAAAAGTTAATGAATGCAATTACAAAGTATCAAGCTGATGTTGTACAATCAGCTTTTTATTATGCCTATGAAGAATATTTGCTATACGACAACCGTTATTATTCAATTAAAGATTCGCCTGTTATCTTGAACAATAAGAGTCTTATGTTCGAGTTGGTTAAAAATGAAAAAGTAAAAAACTTTGCCTGGGGGAAGCTTTATAAAACGGAGCTGATCAAAGATCTGCCTTTTAAAAAAGGAGTATTGTTTGAAGATGTGTTTTGGGCGCATATAGTGATGCAGCGGGTAAATACGTATGTTATATTGCATCAGCCGCTATACTACTATTTACAGCGAAAGGATAGTATTGTTGCGATGTACACTTCAAGGAATTTGGATATTTTAAGAGGGTTAAAGGTGAGACACAAATTTATAGAGCAGTATTACCCCGAATTAATTAATGAATCTCTTAAAACGATCTTAAGAACAAGTATTATTCATTACAACTTTCTACTTTTGAATTGGAAAAAAGATAAATTAGGGTTACATAAAAATGAAATTTATTCTTATATAAAAAACAATTACATTCAATTTACTATGGCAGTGAAAGGTGATAAACAGGTGGAGAAGCAATTAAAACTTTTTATTTTCCATCCATATTTAAATATTTCTTATTTAATATTCAAAAGGGTCTTAAGAAGGCTAAATATCCTTCCACGACCACTAGGGATGAAAAGAGTCCAACCCTTAAATACCAGTGGGGTGCCAAAATGGAGGAAATCATAGATTTATCAAAAAACAAGCTTATAACTCACAAATTAAATAAAAACAGAGTAAATTTATCAGGCCAGAATAGCCTGGAAGTATTAGAAATGGATCCATGGAAGTTAATTGATCATAGAAGGTTTGATATAGTAGCGAAATATATTTATGCATGGTTTAAAGAAAAGGACTTGAAAAGTACCTGGGGGAAAGAAATTTATGATAACCATTTGTGGGTTTTTAATCAGTACGATGAAGATGACGGGTCCGGGAAAAAAGGGATCAACGCTTTCATAAAGTCTTTCGATGTTACATTAGAATCAGTTAAAGAAAATGGATATAACGACAGTATATCTTTAATACCTATTAGTAAGAATAATTCTCCACTAGATGGTGCCCACCGTTTAACAGCTGCTTTACTTTATAACCAAAAGGTGAAAGTTGTAAGACTAGAGCAAGGTGATGTTAATTATAATTACGAATTCTTTAAGAGCAGAGGGCTTCTTCCAAAATGGTGTGACGCTATTGCATATGAATATTGCAAGTTAAAAAGGAATACTTTCATTGTGACAGTATTTCCGAATTCAACTTATGTTAAAGAAGAGGTAAAAGAATTATTGCGAAAATATGGGAATGTTTTCTATGAGAAAGAAGTTGATCTAAATAAAAAAGGAATAAGTAATCTACTAAGTCAATATTGGAAAGAAAAGGAATTAGGGGTATATCCCCAAGAAGAGTATAGGGAAAGTAATTTACTTCATGTTTTTATTTTTGAAACTAATGATGATATAGGTTATAGGAGACTAATGGAAGTGATTCAAAGTGAAGTAGGTATGAGTTTAAGTAATTCTCAAGAAGAAACTATTAGGCTTGCTCAAGTTTTTCTAAACAGAAATACTATTCATTTTTTAAATAATGCTTGTCCCATTAGGAATCAATTGTTTGAAGATGCTTTTGAACAATACAAAAATATTCTTAATGGACAAAAAAAAAGTGATAATTTCTGTTTAGTCTCAGATGCAGTTAAGACCACTTACGGAGTAAATGATTCTATTAAATTAGTTTATATCTATAGTGAAACTCATAACTGTGACGCAATTCACAATTTACTGAAAAGGGGCTTTCATAAAAGTTTAAATTCAGCTTATGAAGAAAGCATTGATGATATTATTTATAATCCAGAGAATCATTTTTATTATCAGGGGATGAAAGTTGCAACTCTAAAAATTGCAAAGAAAATTAAAAAAGATAGCAATAATTATGTAGATTGGTTCGCTGTTCTTCTAGAAAGTATTGGTAAATCACTATATAGCTTTGATAAAGAGATGATAAAATACAACCTAATAAAAAAGAGCAAAATACTTCGTTTAAAATTTGGTGCTTTTCGAATGAAATCTTTACAAGTAATAAAGAGGTGGTGAAAAATGATGAAAAAAAAGTTATTGTTTGTTATTGATTCTTTGGATTGTGCAGGTGCAGAAAAAAGCCTTGTTACATTACTATCATTACTAGATTACTCCAAATATTCCGTAGATCTAATGCTTTTTGGGCATGGCGGAATTCTCGAAAATCTAGTTCCTAAAGAAGTCACCATATTAGATCCATTAAAATACACTACCTTCACCTCTCTTAGTTTTCCGAAAGCAATAATACATTCTGCCAAGAGCTTAGACTCAAAAATGATTTCTGCAAGATTTAAATACTCACTGCGAATCCGTAAAAGACAATATAGAAATTCTCAAAAGGCACGAATTTTTTGGGAGAGTGTATCGAGGGTTATAGAGACTAACCCTATAGAATATGACATTGCTATCAGTTATGCACAGGGGGTTCCAACTTTTTATGTGGCTGAAAAAGTGAAGGCTAAGAAAAAATTTGCCTGGGTAAATGTCAGCTATCATTTAGATGAAAAAGAGAGGAAGTTTCAAAAACAGTATTATGATAATTATGACAAGGTAGTTGCGGTCTCTGAATCAACAAAAGCAGTATTTATTAAAACTTTCCCAGAATATGATAGCAAAATTGAAGTAGTCTATGATATTAATAACCCCGATTTAATTTTAGATATGTCTGAAATGGATTCAGGTTTTATGGATGAATATGATGGAATCAGAATTCTTACAATTGGAAGATTTGACAAGCAAAAAGGTTATGATATTGCCCTTGAAGCTTGTAAAAAATTAAAGGAAAAAGGTATTAAATTCAAGTGGTATGCTTTAGGAAAAGGTCCCTTAAAAAATGAAATTGCAGCTAAAATAAATGAGTACAAACTAACTGACACCTTTTTATTATTAGGAGTTAAAGCTAATCCATATCCTTATATCAAAGCCTCCGATATTTATGTACAAACTTCTAGGTTTGAAGGATTTGGTCTTGCAATTGCGGAAGCACGAATCCTTAATGTACCAGTGGTAACAACAAGGTTTGATGCTGTATATAATCAAATGGTGGATGGTAAAAATGGTTTAGTTGTTGAAATGGAACCCGCCGCCGTATGTGAGGGGATCTTAAAATTATTAAATGATAGGGCCTTAAATAATGAAATTACTAATTATCTAAGGAATGAGAAAAAGGGAAATATTGAGGAAATTAATAAGTTTTATCGTTTAATAGGATAAGCAAGAGAGGTTAGGTAATGAAGAAAAGTGTACTGTTTATGCTTATAAATATGAATGTGGGTGGAACTGAAAAAGCGTTACTAAATATGATATCAGAAATGCCTAGGGAGAAATTTGAAATAACTTTGTTAATGCTAGAAAAGTATGGTGGTTTTCTCGATTCTATTCCTAGTTATGTAAAGGTTGAATATTTAAAGGGTTATGACAAAATAAAGCAACATATTAAACAACCTATGCATATAACCGCTCTTGAATTTTTAAAGAAAGGAAAGTTCTTAAAAGGATTTATAATAATTTTTTTGTTAATAATATCAAAGATAACTAAAGAAAAAAGTTTATATTATAGATATATTTTACATGGTTATCCAGTATTAAAAAATCAATATGATACTGCAGTAGCTTATGCGGGCCCTATGGATCTCATAAGCTATTTCATTGCTTATAAAATTAGATCGAAGAGGAAGATACAATGGATTCATTTTGATGTTAATAAAATTGGTTTTAATACTAAGTTTGCTTCTAAAATATACGTGAAATTCGACAAAATCTTTGTAGTATCTAAAGAAGCAAGAAAAAAATTAATTAATAAAGTTCCGGATCTTCAAGACAAAAGTGAAGTCTTTAACAATATAATCTCTCCTGGCATGATTTTTGATGAAGCTAAAAAAGGTAAAGGATTTACAGATCATTTTGATGGTTTACGAATATTAACTGTGGGAAGATTATCTACTGAAAAAGGTCAAGATGTAGCGATAAAGGTGTTATCAAGGTTAATAACTCATGGATTTAAGGTGAAATGGTATTGCTTGGGGGAAGGGAGTTCTCGGGAAGCATATGAGAATTTAATAGAAGAGTACAACTTAAAAGATCATTTTATTTTATTAGGTGCAGATCCCAATCCATATCCCTATATAAAACATTGTGATATTTATGTTCAACCCTCCCGACACGAAGGTTATTGTATAACACTTGCTGAAGCTAGGTTTCTAAAAAAGCCTATAGTCACTACTGATTTTGTAGGAGCGACAGAGCAAATTAGGGATGGAAAGACTGGGTTAATTGTAAGATTTGATGAAAATGAAATCTTTAATGGGGTTATCAACTTAATTAATAATAAAGATTTATGTACAGAATTCTCCAATAACCTTTCAAGGGACGACTTTGTACATGCAACTGAAATAAAAAAGTTATTATAGTCTTTTTTAAAACGTTATAAGAAACATAAGGTTACAGTAGAGATAGGGAAGAATGAAGAAGGTTATGATTGTAACTAGAAGAATGATATTGGGGATGGTATAGAAAAGGCATTGATTTCCATGCTTGGACAGATATCCAAAGATAAATGATGAACTGTTTTGGTTATTGGCGTTGGTGGAGAGTTAGTTGGAAGACGAGATTCCATTACATGTAAAGTTAAAGTGTTTAAATGGTGATGGAAAATCTACTGTATAAAAAATTCAGAAAAAGGTGAAAGTTCGTAATGTTATTGATGCGTTGGAGCTAGGTTGGTATACATTTCCATCTAAAAAGGTTATTTAATCAAGAAATTACCACTTAGTATTTATTGTCTACCAGGTTCCAGCATCATTCCCAGTATTGTATGTAATTAATAAAATAAAA
This sequence comes from Cytobacillus oceanisediminis 2691, assembly GCF_000294775.2. GTDB lineage: Bacteria > Bacillota > Bacilli > Bacillales > Cytobacillaceae > Cytobacillus > Cytobacillus pseudoceanisediminis. The sequence goes on along the minus strand of NZ_CP015506.1, from coordinate 4,614,577 downwards.
GCAAAATCAAAATCAAAGGTTACACGGATCCATAATGACGTTTCTCATTATGAAACAGCATTGTGCCGTTATAAAGAGTACTATGCAAAAAAATATGACAAAACATAAATTTGATGACTATGAAATCTATAATGATGAAGGAAATTGATAAAAGATAAAGCCATATTTAATAAGTTTATTAATAACTTAAAAAATGAAAATTAACACTGTTGAAGAGATGAAAGAATAATTTGATTGTATTGGATAAATAAATGGTTAGAAGGTTATAGAATGAAAAGCCAACTTAAAGCGGGTGCCATATTATCATATTTAGCATTGTTTATTAATAGCGTAATCTCAATTCTATATACCCCTATTATGTTAAGTCTTCTTGGTCAATCTGAGTATGGATTATATAGTTTGGCTAGCGCTGCTGCAGGATATGTAGGTGTTCTGAATTTTGGATTAGGCAATGCATTAATCCGATATACGGCAAAATATAAGGCCCTAAATGATGAAAAAGGGTGCTCTACTTTGTATGGTTTGTTCTTTATCATGTATGGTATCTTAGGTGTTTTAGCCTTAGTAGTGGGGATTATGCTGACAATAAATGCAGATTTAATATTTTCTAACTCATTAAGTATTAAGGAACTTAACAAACTTAAAATAATTTTGGGAATAATGGTTGCAAACATATCTATAGGTATTGGTTTTGGGATGTTTAGTGTTATTATCTTAGCACATGAAAAGTTTATTTTTCAAAAAATGACTGTAATAATTAGTTCTCTAATAAATCCTATTATAGTGTTACCACTGTTATTAATGGGATATGGCTCAATAACAATGGCTTTGGTAACTACATTAATAAATTGTTTAACGGTTATGATAAATATGTACTTTTGCTTTAAAAAAATAAAAATCAGAATAGTTTTTGAAAAAATCGAAAAGGGATTATTTAAAGATATTATAATATTTTCATCTTATATTTTTTTAAATCTAGTTATTGGACAACTGTATTGGTCAACTGATCAGGTGATTCTTGGAATTTACAGCGGTACGGTTGCAGTTTCAGTTTATGCGATAGGTGCATCTTTCACTGGGTATTTTTCGGGCTTTTCTTCAGCTATCTCTAATGTATTTCTCACCAAGGTATCAACAATGGTAACCAAAGATGCGACAGATAACGAATTATCAGACTTATTTATTAGAGTGGGAAGAGTTCAGTATATTATCATTTCGTTTGCGTTAAGTGGTTTTATTGTATTTGGACAGGAGTTTATTCTCTTATGGGTAGGTAATGATTATAATCAATCATATACAATAGCCATTATAATTCTTATTCCTATGTTAGTATCATTAATCCAAGGGATGGGCGGAATTATCCTCCAAGCAAAAAATATGCAGGGATTTAAATCAGTAGTTAATTTCTCTGTAGCAATCGTTAATGTAATTTTAAGTATCATTTTTGTTCAAAAGTGGGGGGCTATTGGTTGCGCTATTGCAACGGCGATTTCTTTTACTTTAGGAAATATAATTATTATGAATGTATATTATTGGAAAAAAATCCAATTAGATATTCTTAAATATTGGATCAATATTTTGTCTATGAGTACACCTGCTGCAATTAGTATTTTGTATTGTATTACACTTAATAATCTAATTATTGCTAGCAATTGGATTGTATTGTTTATAAAAATTTTGATCTTTTCTATGACGTATATTTTTGTAATGTGGTTTACTAGCTTGAACAAATACGAAAAAGATTTATTAATTGTTCCTGTTAAAAGGGTAACACAAAGGCTAAAGGTCAAAGACAGTATTTTGTGAAATCTTAAGATTATGAAGAAATAATTGTAAAATCAATTCATAATTAATAAAGTAAAATGTAAACAAATTGACTATCGACATTGTGCAGATAGTCAATTAATTAATTCTTAATTAAGATTATGAACAGAATCAATAATATTATCGAGCTTGATATGATTGTCATGCAATTGAATTTTTGCTTTTTTTAGGATATTGTCCTTGAAAACTAGAGGAATAGTAGGGGAACTATCAGCTTTAACAGCTATCATGTTGTTTTTTGAGATAAAAGTATTATCAGTAAAAACAATTGAATCTGCTGATGTAGTATTACGAATGTCTATCATAGAATTACTGCTTCCATTTGGATAATAGAATGTATTATCTGAAAGGTGGAAAGTTCCCCAACTTCCATTTAAGAAGAAGACATTATCAGAATTTGAAAGGTTCAAAAAGAAACAATTGCATATCATAAAGAATTCAAGTTTTGCTGCTGGGCCCATATAAAACAAGGGATATGAATTCCACTCAAAATAGCAATTATTAAATTTATAATTTGTAAGATCTTCACTAGATAATTCTCCTAGCCTTCCGCTATTAATGAACTTACAGTTTGAATACACACCCGGTGGTAATCGTGTAATACGATTTTCCCTATGCTTTATGTTTATAAAAGAAACATTATTTAAAATCCAATCATGAGTCCCTACAGGTACTACTGTAAAAGCTTCTACCCCACTGCCTTCAAAAACTGAATCTGAGATGCTTTGGGGCTCTGTACTAAATATTAGCGGTGCGCCAGGGTTGGTTGATGCAGCATAAAAATCATCATCGTATAAAAATTTACTATTGTTTACTTGGGCTACATAGGCTTTTTGTTTACTGAAGTTTAGTGGACTATTATGAAAGAGGCAATTATTAATGGCAGCTTCTGCGCGGCCAAGAAGTAGTGTTCTGCAGCCGTATAGATGGTTATTTGAGAACAGTGTATCTCCTTCAAGACGAGGACCACAATTATGAAAATAATTTTTCTCAACAATTGCTTTGTTTACTCCAGAATTAATTGTGAATATTCCAGATTGAATCCTATTATTAGTAATGTTAATATGCTTTCCTGATACAGCAATAATATTATAACTGTTGTTGTCGTATATATTATTTCCATCAATAAAAATATATTGGTTTAGATCATATCCATCTTCTATATCAATTGCTCCAGCAGGTGCAGTGCCGCTGATATGATGTATTTCACATCCGCTTATATAACAATGTTTCATTCCAGTAATAGCTATTCCTAATCTGCGACAATGATGAAGGTTGCATTTTTCAATATAAATATGTTTCGGGAACTCTGGAGTTCGAATTAGTATTGTAGTTCCAGAAGCTGAAGGGACGGTGGATTGATGTAATGTGACCTTGGCATAGCTTGCTGCTGTTGGAACCTCTATTTCATCAAAGAAATGAAGGTCGGTCGTTGAGGATAAAAAGCTATCATCGCTCTTATAAAAGACTACATCATAAGTGTTAGTTGTAATTTCACTCCCTATACCTCCGAAGCTGTCACCGTATAGCCCGAAGTAACCGAGATTTCTTATTTGAGGTATCATTGGTATATTTACTTTTGAACGGATTCGATTTGGATTGGTTGTCAAAGAGCCATTTGACGTATTAATTCCGCCAGATTCCATATTCCCGGCAAGTTTAGGAAAGCTGCCGCCGATAGCTCCGAACGAGGTAATGCCCAAAATTGCATCTCCAGTAGTATTAAAGATTTCTAAGTTATCAATAGTAATATATTGAACTCCGTGTCTTAGTTCAACACCTACACCAAATTCATGAGTACCTCCACCTGCATAATTATGGGTATAACGGTCACCTTCAACTTTTCCGTTAGTTATTCTAGAGTATTGTTGTTTATTATGAAAAAGGATTATTGCATATTTTGGCAAGCTATTGTCTCTTATTCTTAAAGTAGCGCCACCTAAGTTTATAGTCATGAAGCTTAAAGGTTTGATGGGATTATTCTCATCAATCAAATAGATACCATTCGGTAAAACAACTTCTGAATAATTTTGCTGGGATGCCCATACAATAGCATCATTTATTCCTTTAGAAGTATTAACAGCATCAGTTCCGTCGTTTTTTACATTCCAACGATCCAATTCAACCAAATAAGTGCCTACAGACATAAATGATCACATATTGTTAATTGACCTTTAATTTTAGCCTTATTCATTATATACATAACACACTTCCTCTTCTTCATGATATTAACCCCATTAAAATTTTTAAAAATAGGTAGATGATTTATATAGATTACTTCTTAATAAAATATTATTCAAAATAATAGAAAAAGTAAGGGCTAATTGAGTACATTAAATTTATTATTTTTCTGTAGGGTCTTCAATAAGTGCAATAAGCATTTTCTTCTTTAAGATAATAAAATAACGCTTAATGATAAGAAATGTCACAAGGAATACTCCGAAGCACCTGTAATCTTAGATATCTTATTTATTCCCAATCCATTCTTGCAAGGAAGGGGAATAATATAAGAACAGATTTATTTTTTTCAAATGTCATTGGATTTACACTGCAATCCAGGAAATTCCCTCTTCCGGCATCCTGCTTTATTGCCGGTTTTCAATTCAAAAACCTTCAAACCTTTTAATAATGACTTTAATCTAAATAGAAAATATATAACCTTTTTATACTCTTTTGTTAAGAACAATTAAAAGTGTGACTAGAATTATAATAAAGAGGGTAATCTCGTTAAAAAAATTTAAAATTTGGCTATTTTGTGATGAGTGTCGATTAAATATTACTCCAATTAGAAATGATGGGAGCGAAGGAGTGATATGATGACCAAGTGGATAATTTTAACTGTTGGAGCATTGATTTTAATGACAGGATCTATTGTGACGGCAGATATAGGTAACAAGCAGATAATCAAAACTCAAAATAACTATTCAATGAACAGACCGGTTTATGAATTAGAACTTAGTCGATGGGGTGTTTATAACGATGGAACTCATCCACTAGAAACTACAAATGGAATCAACGCAGCTCTAAAATGGGCAAAGAAAAATAATTATAAAACCTTCAAAATTCCTGATGGAACCTACCTCATTGCAAAAGGAACAAAACAAGATGACCCGGATGCAAGGATTAATTTGGTTAGTGATATGGATTTTTTATTAAGTAAAAATACGGTACTACAAAAAGAAACAAACCAATTTGAGATCTATTCCGTTCTGTATCTTGGGCCAAATGTTCAAAGTGTTACTGTCAAAGGTGGTACATACCGTGGTGACAGGGATACACATGATTTTTCAAAAAAAGGTCCGGATACTGGTGGAACTCATGAATGGGGTTATGGGATTCAGGTAGCTGGCGCAGAAAATATTGTGATAGATGACGTGAAGCTTGAGAAATTTACAGGGGATGGCATTATTGTAACAGCTACCACTGTGACAGGGTCGACTATTTCTGAAGAATCTTTAGAAATAGGTGGAATTAATGATGAGGGTACACCTGTAGAGGCCGAAGGGAAAATCCGTACCAATAATCGAGCGGTTACTCATTTTGAAAACGCTTCTTATGAAAAATGTCGAAATATTTATTTTTGGCTGCCGGAAGGAATTAACTCAGGTAGCAAAGCAGACGTCTATTATTACAGGAAAGACGGAAGCTTTATTAGGGCAGATAAACAAATTCGATTTTACTCAGGAGAGTCGGTTATTCCAAAAGATGCTGATTATTTTCGTGCAGTCTTTGAAGCACCATCTATTAAGAAAGTAAAAATAAGCAGGATGACTGTCGATATCTCTAAAAACGTTACTATTAAAAATTCTGATATCGGTTATAACAGAAGGCAGGGTATCAGTCTGGTTGGATCAGACGGAGTGAAGATTTATAACAATCATATACACCATACAGGCGGAACAGCTCCTCAAAGCGGACTTGATATAGAGCCTGGATTTTTTCCTGGCAGGGATACCATTATTAAAGATAATCACTTTACAGACAATAAAATTCAAATCGTGCTTGCATATGGAGAAAATGCAGTGATTGAAGGTAACCACTTTGAACAATCATTGGAAGGGGCAGTAGGTGTTCATGTACATAAAGGATTTAGAGGAGATGTGATTGTAAAGGAAAATACTTTTAATGGATCAGGGCTTACAGTAAATTCAGAGAATGCAATAGTTGATCAAAATAAGTTTACAAAAAGTGAAGTTAAACTGCTTGGTAAAAATATTTCATTTAGTAATGCGACTATGGCTAATGCTATGCTGAATATTGGCTATAAAGAAGGTCAAAAGATAGAAAATATTGAGATGAAGCAAAGTGGTGCCAATTTGGGAGCGCTATTTATCTGGGATGCTCCTGTTAATATGAAAGATGTAACTATACATGCAAATTCGAAGAATAAGGGCATTATTCAGGGGGCTGGAAACAATAAAAGTGTCTATGACGATTTAGTTGTGAAAGGTGAGAAGTATAATGATACGATACTTCCCGCTGGAGAGTATAACAGATGCACCTTTGAAGCAGGTACGCTTGAAATTAATCGAGAAGGGAAATATGTTTTGAATGAATGCACAGTTAAAAATCCAAGCAGCCTTTTTAATGTGAACAATTTATATGGTAATCCAGAAGTGACTATTAAAGATTCCTTATTAGAAGTTACAGAAAACATCGGATATGGTGCTGCTATTTATGTTCAAGGAGCAGGGAAGTTTGAACTCTTTAATAATGAGATCATGGCGAAAAATAACACAGAGAATACACCATTAATTAAGTTAGGACCATATGGATCTTCAAAGCCGACTAAAATATTTAATGCGTTGATAAAAGGCAATGAGATCCATACGAAAACCGCTATTTCAGGTGTACACACATTAAATGCAGGGACAGATGCCCCAGCATATGGAGTGACGGATAATAAATTATTTAATGCAACTTTGGAACTAACTTCAAAGGAAATTAATGAGGAAAATAAATTAATCACAAAGTAAGATCCGTAGGGCAGTTTTAGCACAAAGTTCTTGTTCTCGGGGAATATGTTTTCGAGGACCCGAGCCAAAAAAGGCATTGGGCTTAGTAAGATCATTAGAATGTGACGTAATTAAAGGAAATGCGGACGAATTGGTGGCCGCGGGGTGAGGGAGGGAGAAGTTCTTAGTCAAGTTTTGGGGATGATGAACAAAGAACGAGATTGGACATGTTCTAAATTAGGTGGTGTTGATATCGAATATCTCAAAAATCTGCCCTCAGAATTAAAGTTAGAATTTGATGGGAAGAATTCATGCTTTCCATGCTACTCCCGAAATGATACCTCAATCATCAAGTGATGAAGCAATAAATGAATAGTTGATGGTTAAAGAAGCTGATATCTATCCTCATATCAAATAAGCCTTATATCAGATATATTAATGGCAAGTGCATAATTGATATTGGAAGCGTAGGATTACCCTTCGACGGTCTTAGTAAAGCATCTTATTGTATTGGGGAAATAAATAATGGAAGGTATCAGACTTCAATTGTAAGAGTTGATTTTAATGTAAATAAAAGTTATTGAACAGTATAAAGAAAATAATTATCCAAATGCCGAAATGATGTCAGGTATTATTCTTAGTAGTAAAGTATAATATTTTTTCACAAAATACTTATTGGATTTTTTTAAATTCCCTTAAGACTTAACCTATTATAATAGCAGGTGAAGCATGGTGATTATAAGGTGTTTTCTTTTAATTCTACCCTTTTTGTATATGGGTATTATTTGGCTGCAGTCGAGCCATTTTAACCCTGAGTCTGTTTTTGCATTATCAAGCCTTTTGGATGTGAACGTTATTTTGTTATTAGGAATATTATTTGAGCTAGCCCACTTTTTTGAATTCGGTTTGCTTTATTTGTTGCTCATAATGTCTTTACTAACTTTTGGGAAACTGAACAGTACAAAGGAAATTCTGGCTGCCAGTTTAGCCCTATCTTATGGGTTAATAGATGAGATTCATCAGATGTATGTTCCATTTAGATCTTTTTCTTATTTTGATTTGATTAAAAACTGTATTGGCGTATGGGTGGTTTCATATATTGTTCATAGGTGTTATTTTATTAGAAAAAACTCTCGATCTGGAGCTGTCCTAAGGAAAATCACAAAACAAGATAAAAATAATACGGCCGTATAAACTATCAGTAGTAGTCAGACAATGGATCAATTATTTTTAAAACTTCTAATCGTAGCATGCTGAGTATTAATGAGTAATTTGTCGAAAAAATGTTCTTTAAAAAGAACGGATAGTACTTTATAATTAACCATTATTAATATTTTTTAATTCTTGTTTAAAGAACGCTAAGAAGCAATCGATTTTCTGAAAAAAAAATACTGGAGTTGATTAAATGAAAACACTGGATTGCCATGAAAAAAAAGAAAATACTCGCCCAATGGTTTTAAGCCATCAACCAATTCGTTTTGAAACAGCCCATAGCTGGAATAAAGGGGTTGGGAACAAGAATCCTAATGGAAATGGCAATGGAGGAATTAATTATCCTAATGACCCTAGGCCTCAAAAACCTGGAACAGGACCCGGTTCAGGTAATGGTGGGGGTAACGGAAATGGAAAAGGTAGAGGAAATAATTAATTATTTTAAATAAGAGGTGAGTCTAGTTTATCGCCTCTTTATTTATATGTAAGGAGTTTCGTAAATGATGGATTTACTTTATACGAAAGTCGGTGCCCATGAGGTTGAGATATCAACAGAATCAAAGGATTTTAAGAATTTCATTCAAAGGAACTTCAGTATTTTCAAGGGGAAAACAAGTGATCCAGACATAAAAATAACTATAAAGAAGGGGTTTGGAAAACCATTTGTTAACTACCATGTTGAAGTTTCCAAGCATGAAGAAAAGATACTTTTCCGGCGTGCTGACTATCTAATTGAGACAGTATCGGACTACAGATATTCTGTTATTTATGCTCATAATGAATTTGCGTTAAAGCACGCGATAACAAATTTATACAGCTCCTTCATCGTCTACCACAACTGGGGTCTCTTAATCCATTCTTCCTGTGCCATTGAAAATGGTAAAGCTCATATTTTTTCTGGCCAATCAGGCGCAGGAAAGTCAACGGCAGCAAAATTGTCTGCGCCAAGAGAACTGCTTTCTGATGAGGCAACTATTTTAAAGGTTGATGATGGAAAAGTAACTGTCTTTGACTCGCCCTTTAGAAGTGAGTTGCAGGCAACCGGAACCAATAAAACAGTTCCACTAGCAAGCATACAGCTTTTACACCAGTCTTTACATAATAATAGAACGAACCTTAAAAAGTCTGATTCGCTAATTCAATTATTAGATAAAGTATTCTACTGGGCACATAGCCCAGAAGAAACTAAGCAAGTGATCAAGCTGCTAAATAAATTAGTAGAAACTGTTCCAGTATATGACCTTCATTTTCAAAAAAACAATCGCTTTTGGGAGTTGATTTCTTGATGGCTAGACATGTACAAAAAAGCAGCTATGAGTCAACACATCTGGATAATGAGTGGATTATATTGAATACGGATGACTATACGGTTACTAAGTTAAATGATATAGGAGGATTTTGCTGGTCTTTGCTTGAGGCGGAACAAACATTAGAGTCACTAACACAAGCAGTTGGCCGGGAATACCTTGAAACAAAAGTTAGTGAAAGGGAAATTCAAGAGTTCCTATCTCAGTTAATGGAATGCGGGCTGGTCAAGTATGCTGTTTGACGAGGAATTGATTGACTTATTAAAGAGGACCATTCAAAAAGAAGGGTGTATTGACCTTCCTTCTGAAGGAGATAGTATGTACCCGTTAATCCAAAAAGGGGAGATTTGCCGGTTTATCCCTTGTGAACCTTTCTTATTAACTAAGGGGGATATTACTTTATTTTGGGCAGAATCTGGTCAAATAGTTGTCCATCGATTTTACCATGAAGAAATGATTCAAGGCTTCCCTCATTATGTGTTTAAAGGGGATACCAATCTTGGATTTGACCTGCCTGTAAGTAAGGACAGGATTGTCGGGAAGCTGCTTTATGTTCAGAAAGCAAGCCGGAAAGTAAACGTGGAGGACCTGCATGCCTATGCCTGGGGAAAGTTAATTTTGGCGATGCCTGTTTTATCAGGCTTATTAAGGAAGTACTTAAATAAAAGAAAAAGACCACAATTTTAGCTTTAATTTGGAGTGTACATATGAATACTACTAGAAGGCAGCGGCTGATCAGGCTTATGAAGGAATATTTTACAATGAAGGATATTTTAAAGACGTTCGCATTACTTAAGCCTTTTATTGTAAAGCATAGGATTGCTTACTTTGTTTTATTTGTACTATTGGCTGTGGATATTTTCTTGACGATTGCCTTCGCTGCATTTTTCGGAAAAATTGCGGATGCAGCCGTCCAAGCTGACTTTAACCAAATCAAAGAGTTAGTACTAATCGGAATCTGCCTTGTGCTGGCCAGCATTGTTACATCTTTTATGGATATTTACTTTGAAACTGTGGCAACCAACGGTGTTAAAAAGGATCTTAAAAACCATTTATTTAGCCACATTTTACGTCTGCCTTCAAGTAAAGTATCAAATATGAGGTCAGGAGAAGTCATTTCTCATTTTACGAATGATGTACATAGTCTTGATGGAGTGATTGGATATAGTCTAATCAATTTGGTAAGGCTGCCCCTTATTTTTATTGCGGTATTTATTTTTCTTATCCAAATCAACGTTACACTTTCACTTCTTAGTTTGTTAATCACCCCTATTGCTCTTGTGGCTGGGCTGGTGTTTGGCTTGCTGCTTCGCCGGAATAGCAGATTGATACACAGTCTATTCGGAAAAATAAATACTCATATAAACGAGACATTTAATGGCATAGGGGTCATCCGCTCCTTTACCTTAGAAAAAGCATCCTTTGAAAAGTTTGAAAGTAAAAATGAGGAGTTATTCAAACTTGAGAAAGAAAACGCCATACTACAGGGCTGGTTTTATTCAGGGGGGAGTTTAATCAGTTCTGTCACTTTTTATGTTAGCCTTCTCCTTGGTGCCTATTATGTTTCCCAAAACATAATGACTGTCGGAGCACTATTAACTTTTGTAAATCTTGTGAACCATTTGGTTTATCCGCTAACTGGTTTGGCTGGACAGTGGGCAGGGTTTCAGCGTTCGGTTACGGCAGTAGAGAGAATCCTGGATGTACTGGAGGAACCTGCAGATTCAGAGGAGTTGCCATCTTATTCTGTTACAAAACCATTGATGCGTTTAATAGAATTTCACGACATCACTTTTAGCTATGATGAAAGCCATAAAGTGTTTGAGGGTTTAAATTTGACCATTCCTGCCGGGAAGGTAATTGCAATGGTCGGACCAAGCGGCGCTGGAAAAAGTACATTATTTAATCTTCTGCAGAGCTTTTATAAGCCGCAATCAGGTGAAATATACATTGATCAAGTAAGCGTGGAAGATATTACTTTATCGAACTTAAGGAGCATGATTTCACATGTTCCTCAGGAAACCTTTCTATTTGGGGGGACTTTTCGTGAAAATTTAATGATTGCTAAGCCCGGAATCAGTGAAACGGAAATGATTTCAGCGGCGAAAGATGCCTATATACATGATTTTATCATGTCGCTCCCTGAAGGTTATGATACTGAAATTGGGGAAAGAGGCATTAAATTATCCGGAGGGCAAAAGCAGCGTTTAGCAATTGCAAGGGCAATATTAAAAAATGCATCTATTTTATTACTGGATGAAGCTACATCTGCCCTGGATAGTGAAACGGAATTCCATGTAAAAGAAGCATTGGGTGACTTAATGAAGGGCCGGACGACACTTATAATTGCACATCGGTTATCAACTGTTGAAAATGCAGATATCATTATTGTCATGAATCAGGGGAAAATTGTCCAAATGGGATCACATCAGGAATTAATTACTCAGCCAGGGCTTTATCGGAAGCTTCATAAAACAAAATTCCAAAGTAAACAGGCTTCTGCCTTATCGCTTGCTTAACTGTTTTTGAAAGGATGTATATTTATGAGCATGAGATGGATTCAGGCATTATACGACCCAGGCTTTCCACTGCCGGAAGATCCAAGCTTTTTTAAGAAGACATTAAAAGATATTAGTCATTTCGGTGTCTCCTCACAAGTTTATTATCTATTAAAAGAACAGGGAAAGTTAAACCAAACGCCAGTATATTTTCAGGAGCGGTTGAAGGAGAAGTATGATGAGGCTTTGTATCTAAATCTTTTTATTAAAAGTGAATTAGGAAAAATTCTAAATAGGTTTGAAAAGTTGGAAGTGGAGGCCATTCCTTTAAAAGGAGTTATCTTTGCTGAGAAATATTTTGGCCACATTGGAGCAAGGGGAACGTCTGATATCGACTTATTAATTAGGCCTGATCAACTTGAAAAAGTAATTGAGTGCATCATCTCTTTAGGCTTTACTGTTAAAGAAGAACAGATTCCATCTCATTTCCACTGTAGCCTCAGCAAAAAACTCCCAGGGTCGCAAATACCTTTAACAGTTGAATTGCATTGGGATCTGCTGAAGGTGAATTCTTCTTCTCTTAATATTAATGAATTCTGGGAAAAAGCCACTCCTATGCAGCCTTATAGATATATTAAGGAATTCAGTGATGATCATACTTTTTATATGATTTGTCTTCATGGTTGGCGGCACAATATGGATTCGCTCAAATACTTTTTGGATATTATTCAGATGATTTATTTATTAAAGGATCGATTGGATTATGAAATCTTATTGAGTGATGCACGTAATCATAAAACTTTAAAAAGAATGGTTAGGACATTAACGATTGTTTATGAAGAAAATCCATATTTGCAGGATGTAAGGAAACTTCCGGTTAGGCGATTAAGTCTTTGGGAATATAATGCTTTTAAAGAAAGCAGTCAAAAGTCTCTTAAAAACTACCTGGACTTTTTCGACTATCAGTTTTTTAGCTATGATACAGTAAAACATAACCTAAGGGAAATTGTAAGCTGGTTAAAGTTCATTAATATCTATCATTCAAAAAAGGTAAAATAAATAACAAAAAGCTGCAAATCCTATTTAGGTTTTGCAGCTTTTTGTTTTTGGAAGTATATGCTCAAGCCAATGTATGCAGAGGGGGGCAACCCGTCTTAATAGTATTAATGCTACTGAGTGCTTCAATTTTTTTGTATAAGTTAGAGTTCTTTTTTTATAAAAGTTAAAGCTTAATAAAGAAATGAATATTTTCTTTATTAAGAACATGATAAAATTAAATAAAGAACAAAAAGTTGGTCAGATCAAATCCCCTAAAAAGTCCCTAATAAGGTGAATTAGATTGGAAAACTCTACGCAAACTTTTCTATAGCATTAGAAGAAAGGCATCAATTTATCTAGACTTTATTCGTGAAATATCGGCTATTTTAGTTGAATGGAACATTTAAGTTCAAGATTGTTTGGTAGTTATGGAAATTTGAAAACCTTCGTTTATTAAAACGTACAAAAGTGTGGATTTTGTTGAAATGAGTATCAGGGTTGAAACCGGAAAAGCGAGGATAAAATATAATAGTAAGGAGAAATTTATGAGAAAACATTACTTTGATAACGGTAAAGCAATTGCTAGTTTTTTGGGAATTGTGTATCATTCAGCATTAGTTTTTACTGGTACAGCATGGTTAATAAATGTAGATGGACAACAAACTTTGCCCATTTTACAGATCTATACTGACTACATCAACTTATTTAGAATGCCTCTATTTCTGTTTATTGCTGGTTACTTTGCTGCTCATTCTGTAAGGAAATATAATCTAAGGGATTTTACCTTTAATAAATTGACTCGATTAGGTATACCATTAATTTCAACACTTCTAACCTTTAATATATTAGAGAAACTATACACTTTTAAATTTATTCATGGGAACTACTCTTTAAATGAAATATTAGGTACCTTGGTACCTTGGGGTAGTAATTTTCAGATATCTCACTTATGGTTTTTATATTATGTTATTATTTTCTCATTTTTAATTTATTTCAGCTCATTCTTGAAAATTTATCATATCAATAGCTTTATTAAACGAATATTAAAGAAGTATTCGGATGTTATTCTAATAGCTTGTAATATAGGGATTTTGGGGATATTTGGAGTACTATTTGTTATCACAGGGTTTTTCCATGAACTATTTTCCTTCCTCACGATAGGTGCTAATTTACCTTACTTTCTTATAGGTGTTCTTACGTGCCAAAATTGGGAATATTTTAAAAAACAATTCTTTGATCTCTCCAGGACAAGGGTTGTTATAATTTCCATTTTGTTAATTATAAGTTATATACTTGCTGGATTAATAAGTGACATAATTCCAAATTCAAATACAATTTTAAATACTTTTCCACGTTATTTCTCATTAATTCTTGTATTAGGATTGCTATATAAATATATGAACAAGTCAAATCGATTTTTAAAGTATATTTCTGAATCATCTTATTCAGTATATCTTATTCATCAACCAGTTATTGTCGTTGTTAGCTATTATTATATAAAATATATTAATGATTCAAATCCAGTCTTAGGATTTTTCACAGTCTTTTTGCTTTCTACTATTGTTATATATGCTCTTGACTATTTTTTGATTAGAAATACAAGGGTCGGTACATTCTTATTTACAGGAAAAAGAAATATAGAACAGAAAAGCAAAGTAAAAGATAAAATTAGTGCATGAAACGGTGTATCCTTATAAGTTTTGCACGGAGGGAAAGAAATATCTTAAACATATTAATATATGTAAGAGTAACTAGGTGATGCAAAACACATAAATTTTTTGCAGGTTTTTAAATTAATAGATATTTTAGAATATGTGGCAATAAATGTGGACAGACTCAATCATCAATAAAAAATATTAGAAAGCAAAAATGCCTTGCATATGGTGAAAGTGACATTATGCGAGTTGTATTCAATTAAAAATATACAAGGAGAGATAGATAAATGGCAGACACAGATCAATTAATAAATTCTTTTGAAGAGATCAATTTCAATCAATATCAAATGCCGATTATTTGCATATTCTCAAATCCAAAAGACTATCGCGGAATGTTTGTTGCGCGAATTTTCGATACGGATAAGCCGACAGAATATATAATCATGAGAGTCAGTTTAGATGCAATAAGAAAGGAGATACCGGATGGTTTTACTTTAATGCCTAAATCTGCTGATGATGATTCTGCGTTAGTAGAAACCTGGATTTGATAGAGAAAGGTTTTTGCCCAAATACAACAGGAAAATAGTTGTGTATCCTTTTGTCTATATATATATCTTAATGTTCCTAAATTAGTGGTTTTTCTGCTTTTCGTTCGTTGAAATGGTCCTATTTAACCATCAATTATCCATGTTTACTTTATTGAATTAACCCCAATGACAAACTAACTGTCAGAAAATATAATTAGAGTCAGTAAAGTAGAGGGATTGAATCAATGAGTAAAAGTAAATATTCAAAAGTGGCATTAAGCCTTGGACTGCTTATAGGTGGTGTCGGACCAATAGGATATGAATCTATTGGACATGCAGAAACTCAATCAGATGCCATGAACATCTTAGCCAGTCTAACGAAAGAGCAGCACGAATCTTTGCAAAAGCTAGAAGCCAACCGGTCTTTGCAGGGACTCCAATTATCTAGGGATATTGATTTGGAGAGCACAGAAGAAGTGAATGTTATCGTGGAATTTAAACAGCTTCCAGCAAAGGTAGAAAAAGTTCAAAAATCGTTGAAGGGGGAAGAGGTTTCTCTTGAAGCGGCCAAGAAAAAGGTAGAGGAGTCACACAAAAAGTTTGCGAAAGACCTGCAGGACAAAATAGGGAAAAAGGCTAACGGGAAATGCAAAGTATGAGATCAAACATACATATAAATATGCTTTAAATGGAGCCGCTGTAACACTTCCGGCGAACGAAATCCAGAATCTTCTGGAATCGGAAGTCGTGAAAGCAGTTTACAGTGAGTTAGAAGTAAAGCTTGCCCCGCCTAAATCCAATGAGGAAGAGGGCTCAGCTACAAAAGTAGACAGTATTCCTTTTCTAATCTATTTTTCTATGGATGCACTGGATTAGACTGTTAAAGCATTGATGTCAGCGGAATAATTCCCCCCATTGCCGCTTTAATGAGCATTATATAAAATTTCAACTAGGGTACCCAGCCGTTTTTAAATTAATCAAGTTGCTGGTTAGTTGAATTTATTAATCAAGTGGTCAGGGGAGAAAGTATCTTGATATCTTTGTATATCGCATTATCTCCTCTTCAATATTAATTCCGAGCAGTTTAGAAAACAGCAAGGTGATTTCTGGAGAATAATCTGTCATCCCCCTTTCAATTTTACTGACATGTCACCAAGCTGCTGTTGTTAATTTAGCCTTCTCACGATAAAATTTAATAATTTTTCCCTCATACATGCAAAATTCCCCCATAGCTGAAAGCAGATTTTTTAAAGAAATAAATCCTAATATCTAGAAATCCTATTTTGGTCATCAACACTTGCTGAGTTCTCTATTTATTCTTCATATCAAATTATGATTCATTATAATGAAATTTGATGGAATGATATTTATGAAGAATTCTAACAAATAGGAAGGAGTTAACATGCTTAGAAAGAAGTGTTACATTATAGTTCCTTTAGTAATCATTTTTATTGGTGGATGTCAGGCCAATAAAGGAAAGAATGATTCTCAAAAAGATGACAAGGTGGTGGGAAAAAAGATGCATTCGTCAGCCAAGGTAGATCCATCCATTGACCTTTCAAACAATCAGCTCGTTTCCATTATCATTGAATTCAAAACGAAACCTGCAAAAATAGCTGTTTTAGAAGCGAAAGCGAAAGGACTCACCCTGACATTAGAGGAAGCTAAAAGGCAAGTTGAACAAAGTCATCAATCGTTCCGGAAACTTCTCTCATTATTAGATGATAATAAAGTGCCGTATCGGATTAAACACACTTATAAGGCTGCTTTAAACGGAGTTTCAATGGAAATGCCAGCAAATGAAATAAATCGATTATTGGGTTCTTCCGTTATTTCTAAAATCTATCCAGATAAACAAATTCAGCTTGACCCGCCCATATATCCTTCAGACCAGATGTAAAAGAGAACGGTCAGTTAGTCTAACTTAATATTTTTCCCTTTAGACAGTCAGATAAATAGTTGGATCAAAAAAATTAAGAACCCCAGCTCTTCAGATGAAGACAGCTGGGGTTTGTATATGTGAAACAACACTTAATATATAAGAAAATGTTCGGTCAAAGTGACATGGGTTGCCAGACAGTGTTTTATCATAAAAATCAACTTGATGAAATTTGCGGGAAATAAAATTATATCAAATATCAATATAATAAAATCCTAACTTAACCATTATGAGGACGAACTTATACCGGCTTCAGCAAATGGTCGCTATAAAGGTTAGTGAGAAAAATACTATAGTACTCCATTACACACAGAAAAATAGCAGGTGAGAGAATGAATACAATTTTATTCCAGAAGATAATCAGGATATGCGGAATTCAATCCATTGACCGGCGCTACTTATTAAACTCAACATGGAACCCATGTTTCCGCCAGTATTGCGGGCCAAGGTGAAAATATAACCGATTATGCGATGACAGGAGTTGGGCCGGATGTGGATATTTTTGCGTATCGTGTATTAGGACAATATGGTTCCGGTACAACAGAAGAATTTTAGCTGCAATCGATCGGGCTGTAGCAGATGGAATGGATGTCGTCAACCCTTCTCTGGGAATGTCCTATAATATTCCTTTCTATATCACAAGTATGGCATAAAATAATGCGGTGCTGGCGGGTGTAACGTCGGTTGTTGCTGCTGGAAACTGCGGTGACAGGATGTATACACTAGGGTCTCCAGGTACAGCTGCCTTAGCGATTACAGTAGGGGCGAGCGATACATCAGAAACCATTGCAACGTCCAAAGGTATCTTAGAAGGTGTTTCCTCAGATTTAAAGCTGCTGGCCGAGGGGACATGTGTATTGTCCCGATTGATCACTTTTCTTGGGTCATAAATCTTCCGCCTTGTCCTTCACATAATGTTCGAAAAAGAGAAATCCGCTGTTTCAAAAAATAAATGTTTTCGAATCTTTTGTGGTTTATATTCGTAAATTAAAAAGTGTGAGGAAGCGGGGTGATGATATTGACAAAAACGAGAAAAATGATGACGGGCATTACATCAACGGCACTTATGCTTGGTCTTTCCGGCTGTGGTTCAGAATCTCAGGAAATTCCTCCTCCGCCTGAGGATTCGAGCTGCAGTGATTGGGAGTGGGATGAAGATGACGGGGTATGGGAATGTGATGACAGCCGTTCCAGTTATTATAGACATTATTATTATGGGGGCCAATATTTTAAAAACAAAACAGCTTTGTACAAAAGCAAGGATTTTCTAAACTATAAAAATAGCACGTCTTTTAAAGGGGGAAGTAATTCTGAATTGGGACAGAAAAGCTCTGGATTTGGAAGTGGCAAAAAGAGCTACGGAGGATAAGGTAAAGAATTGATGAAAGGGAGTATGTTTATGAACTTATATGTAAATTTTGCTTCGTATTTAGGAGTAGCGCTGCTTCTTTTGGCTGCCGGAATTGTTCTGTTTATGATTAGTACACCAAAATTGAAGGAAATTAGCTTAATTGCCGAAAAGAATGTTTCGGCAGCATTGGTGCTTGGAGGAAAGATTATTGGTCTTGCCATTGTTTTGGGGGCTGCAGCTGAATACTCCATCTCACTTTTTGACATGGTCACATGGGGTATAATCGGCATCGTTTCGCAGGTGATTGTATTTATTTTGGCAGAAGTTATCACCATTCGTTTCAGTATCCATAAGGCAATCGAAGATGATAACCGTGCTGTAGGTGTCATGCTGTTTTCCTTATCATTGGCAATCGGCTGGATCGTGGCAAAGTGCCTATCTTACTAAGAAAGCTGGTTAATAGATGAAAAAGCTGACGTATTATATCGACAAAGGGAAAGGCGAATACGAACCTTTTTATGAGTATTCTGCTCAATCTGTGGGAATTGATGAATTATATGCCAGGCAGCTATGCACTTATTTTATCATGAGAGGCCAGCAGTACGAGCTTATTTGCAACGAGATGGATGGAGAAGAGGAGATTCTCGTCATTAAAGACATAGGAAGAAATCCACACGTGCTGGACGAAAAAGTTTTCCGCGGAAAAGGGCTGAATATCGAGGTTCGCAGGTACCGTGAAATGGAGAATTATAAACTGCTTTCCATTATCCCTTGTCAAACGCATTTTGATATCATTCGCTATCTTTTAAAAGATATTGTTGATATCCCCGGAATTGGGCAAAAGCAAGTGACTTCTACTGAAATCGACGAGGACAGGGGCGTATATGTTCTATATATCAAGGACATAGGAGAGAAGGAATAGTGGATAAAAAAGCCTACCATGATAAAAGAAAAAGGTTTTACCGCAAAATAAATCATTTCTGGGCCGATCTATATGGGGAAGAATATGCACTATATGATATTGCCTATATCGATAGAACTGAACGTGAACGTATCCGAACTGTCAGTGAAAGAATTGGCAAAATATTTTTTAAGGTGTGCAGCCTGCTTCGAGAAGTGCCAGATCGGACACTTATTGAAATGGGATTTCCGAAAGAAACGCTTTCGTTCATCAGACTGAAAAGCATTGCCTCAGAAAGCGTTATTGCCCGGCTTGATCTAATCCCATACGGAGCTGGCTATAAATGCATTGAAATCAATGCTGATACCCCAACATTTATTAAAGAGCTTTTCCATGTCAATAGTGAGGTGTGCAAAGAATTTGCAGCAGAAGACCCAAATGAAGGAATGGAACGTCTACTGAGTAAAGAAGTTTGTGGAAGCATTGAACAATATGCACGGAAATTGAAATTGAAAACACCTAATGTTGTCTTTACTGCCCATGAAGACAACCTCGAAGACCGGGAAACAGTCCGATATATTCAAAAGCTTTCCGGTGTGGCTTCTAATTTTATCCCTCTTCATAAACTGGAGATTCAAAGAGGAATTGGGCTTTTTGATGAAAAGGGATCCAGAATTGATATATTGTACCGTCAAACTTTCCCGATTGAGAACTTAATTTCCGATGAGGATGCAGATGGAAACAGGATTGGTTTATGGCTCCTGGAACTGGTCGAGGCAGAAAAGCTTGCGATTATTAATCCCCCATCCGCATTTATGCTGCAAAACAAAGCGGTACAGGCGGTTATTTGGGGATTGCACATGGAGGAACATCCATTTTTTACAAAGGAAGAGCATGTATGGATTGAAGAATCCTTCCTTCCAACCTATCTTGAGCCTGATATTTTTATTATGTCGGGGCTGCCATTTGTTAAAAAGCCTGTTTTTGGAAGAGAAGGAGATACGGTCGAAATATATAATCATGAAGGCTTCCTCACCCATGCTGACGCCCAGCAATCATATACTGAATATCTGCCAGTTTATCAGCAATATGTAGAGCACCCTGCTGTTGATTTCAATAGTGAAAAGGGAAAACAGAAGGGCAGACTTTTATTGGGAAGCTTCCTTCTTAACGGCAAACCGTCGGCTGCAGGATATAGAATAGGAGGAGCGATTACAAATAATCTCTCCTATTATTTGCCGTTCGGGATTAAAAAAGGGGGGTGAAAAAAAATGTGGATTCTACATAAAGTTTTTTTAAAAATGACGAAAATAAGTATATTGCAAGCATCGGCTCTTGCACTATTTCTCATTGTCTTCAGCAGCATTACGATGAGGGCAGCCGAGCCGGAAACATTTCCGCGCTTTATTGATGCTCTGTGGTGGACGATGACAACACTTGTCACAGTAGGCTATGGCGACTATTTTCCTGAAAGTGATTTTGGTCGAATCTTCACCATGCTGCTGCTTTACACATTTGGCATTGGCGCAATGGGTATCATCATAGGGAAAGTCTTTGAAAGCTTCAGCATGTACCGGAAATGGAAGGAGGAAGGACGATTGACTTATTCGGGAAAAGGACATTACATACTAATTGGTGCATCAAAAGAAAAATTGGAAAATGTGGTAGAGGAGATCCTTCACAGCAAGCAAAAATGTGATGTTGTCATTGTTGACCATTCTGAAAGAACACCCATGGAGCATGAGAGGGTCCATTTTGTCAGCGGAAATCCTGCTGAAGAGGAAGTGTTAATGAAAGCCAATATCCTTGAAGCAAAATCAGTTGCCATTTTTTCGGATGACCGAAATGACCATGCTGAATACTCCGATGGAAAAACTCTTCTCATCGCTTCCAGGGTGGAACATATCTCAAAGAAATATGAGAAAAGCATCTACACCATTGTTGAAATAAAAAAAGATAAGCACGTTTCCTTGTTTGAACACGCAAACGTTGATGAATTGATCCTTTCAAATGATTCTATCTCCCGCCTCATGGCTCATGCGGCCATCAACCACGGTTCAAGCAAGCTTTTTAATCAGATGCTGAGCAGCTCTGAAGGGGAAAACCTCTATGAAATTAAGGCTAAACCGCATTGGAGCACATACAGGGATGCAGCGATGGAACTTTTTGAAATAGGAGCGACCTTAATTTCAGATGGAAGTTCTCTTGATTTAGCCCGCCGTCATCATGAATTAATTCCCGATTCAGCGAAACTATTTGTCATTTGCGATGAGACTACATATCAAAAAATTATTTCATAAAGTTTTTATTGTACTAGTCCTATTTAAAGCTGAAGATAATACGAATCTTCAAGCTTTTTACTTGTAAAAGGATGGGGATCATAAATCTTTATACAGGTGCAATAATGAATATAAAAAAACTTAGTTTGGGGTGATTTGGTGTCAATAAAAGGCATTAATCATTTTTTATTTTCAGTTTCCAATTTAGAAGCTTCTATTGAGTTTTATAAAAATGTGTTTGGTGCAAAGTTATTAGTTAAGGGAAGTAGTACTGCCTATTTTGACTTAAACGGTATATGGCTTGCCCTCAATGAAGAAAAGGATATTCCACGTACTGAAATTTCCCAATCATATACACATATAGCTTTTTCAATAGAAGAAGCGGAATTTGATAATATGTACCGTAAGCTAAAAGAATTGAAGGTAAACATTCTGTCAGGGCGTCCAAGAGACGAAAAAGATAAAAAGTCTATTTACTTTACTGATCCAGATGGGCACAAGTTTGAATTTCATACAGGTACTTTACAAGACAGACTAAATTATTACAAAAAGGAAAAAACACATATGGAGTTTTACAATTAAATGATTTTGTACAAACTTAGTTGGTTAGAAGAGTTTGTGAAGGTTTGTACTTAAAGAAATTGGTGCTTTTGCTCTCTTCAACAAACGGGCAGGGTTTTTTACAGTGAGGACCGAATTATTTAGTTAGGGAAAATTAACTAAAAGGGAGGAATCCTTGATGAGAAAACAACATGCATTAGAATTGTATGATTATCATGTTTGGGCAAACAAAAAGTTTTTCGAGCGATTGAAAGAATTACCCAAGGACATTTATGATCAGGAAATACAAAGTGTTTTTTCCTCGATTTCGAAGGCACTTGTTCATATTTATATGACAGATACAGTATGGCTTGGTGTAATGCAGGAGAATAGTATGGAAGAGATTCAAGCTTCTATCGCCATTGCTCAAGACAAGACAAAGGATAAGAGTCTTGAAGAAATGGAAAAGCTATTTCAAAGTTTATCAGAGGAATATCAAAAGCTTCTTAATAATATTAGCGATTTGGATAAAGAGATTTCCCCGGTACATCCTAAATTTGGGCGTCTGGATACTTACTTCTCAGAATTGGTTCAGCATGTTGTTAACCATGGCACATATCACCGCGGAAATCTTACGGCAATGATACGACAACAGGGTTATTCAAGTGTATCTAATGATTATGTTTTCTATCTTTACGATATCAGCAAGTCAAATTAGTTTTTTTGCTTCTGATTATTGCAATTGGATTCTTCTCGAGTAACACGTTTTTTGTGGATAGGAACCAGTTAATATCTGCAAATTTTTCAACCTATTAAGACTAAGACCAGTAGGCTGATAAGACACAATGTCAGACTTAGAATGGGCAATGAATTCACAGGATAGTAAAATTAGTGTTGGAGTTTCACGCGGACAAGCCTTCGAAAATCGCGAGTAAATAAACGGAGCTAATACTACTGTTGGTAGTGAAGTAGAATAGTTAGTACTCTCTAATTGAGTTGGGGCGATAATGCATTTCTTTTTATATACAAAGATTGTGACGAATGTTACATAAAGAAAAGGGTGCGTTAGTATTAACAAATACCTCAAAATGTATAAAGACTCCAAAAATAAATTTCGTGACAGTCCAGCGACAATAACGAACATTCTGAATCGAAAATAAAAAAAGCCTTGATATACAAGGCTTTTTTCTATGGAGAATAGGGGGCTCGAACCCCTGACCTCAACGCTGCCAGCGTTGCGCTCTCCCAGCTGAGCTAATCCCCCGAGTAGTGGTACAAGAAAAATTATAACCACATCGGAGTTATCTTGCAAGAGGAATTATTAAAAAATTTTACTGCATACTATCAATTTCCATGCACTGCACTCCAGGGATGCTTGAAACGCTGTAATAAACATCCGTTGTTCTTCTTTTGTAGTCGACGGCAACTATCAGCTGTACAAGATGCAGATGTTCATCTTCTAGGTCTTTAATACGAATATGTTTTATAGATATATCAAGGTCTTTTACCGCTGGGATGATATCAGCAATATTTTCTTTATCCCTTACTTTCAGCTGCAGGTTGATTTCTTTTTCTCTTAAGCGTTTGGGACCAATTAAGCCCATGATAAAAGGAATTACCTCCACTGAAATAATCAGCAGCGCCACTCCGGCCATTGCTTCAATATAAAAGCCTGCTCCTACAGCAATTCCGATTCCTGCTGCCCCCCAAATTAATGCGGCTGTTGTAAGGCCAGAAATACTGTCATTTCCCCGCCTTAAAATAACGCCTGCACCCAAAAAGCCGATGCCTGAGACAATTTGGGCAGCTAAACGGAGAGGATCCATCGTTATGTTGATGTCATCATTACCAGGAAACATATAAGCCGATTCTATAGACACAATAGTCAGCAGGCAGCTTACTATGGAAATAACTAAACTTGTCTTTAAGCCGACCGGCTTTCTTTTTAATTCTCTCTCCAGGCCGATAACAAGACCAAGCACTGCTGAAATCCCCAGTTTCATTAATATTTCTATCTCTAAACTGCTCATAATATCTCCCGCTTTTTTAAGTATTATATATCCAAAATATGATCTTTAAAATCCTGCTATAATAAAACCGTAGTAAAAGTTTGAATATACGTTGTAAAATGAAATATACCCTAATTATTAGGAAACAGAAACAAGGAGTATTAAAAATGTCAGATAAAAAAATAAATCCCTATGTTGCCCTGGCAATTGGTGTCATTTCTGTCTCAACCTCAGCCATATTGGTGAAGGTATCCAGCGCTCCATCGGGAGTCATTGCGTTTTACAGGTTATTATTTTCTGTCCTATTCATGCTGCCTGTATTTCTTATAAAGTATGTTCCGGAACTTCGTCTTATTACACGGCGGGATTGGATCTATTCCATCATTGCCGGTGTGTTTCTCGCCTTTCATTTTATTCTTTGGTTTGAGTCACTGAACTACACCTCTGTAGCCAGTTCTACAGTCCTTGTAACACTGCAGCCCTTATTTGCATTTGCAGGCACGTATTTCTTTTTTAAAGAAAAGTTTACCTGGAAAGCAATATTAAGCGGGCTTCTCGCAATTGTGGGCAGTATTATTATCAGCTGGGGAGATTTTCAAATCAGCGGGACTGCTTTGTTCGGGGATATACTTGCAATCATTGCCTGCGCCCTGGTAACAGCCTACTTAATGTTTGGGCAAACAGTCAGAAAAAGGATGTCACTCGTTACCTATACTTTTGTTGTCTACAGTATAAGTACTGTTACATTGTTATTCTACGTGTTAATGGTTAATGAACCTTTAATCCCATATGGAACCAGTGACTGGGTATATTTTATATTGCTGGCTCTAATTCCAACCCTGCTTGGACACACATTATTTAATTGGTCACTTAAATGGCTAAGCACCTCAACTATTTCTATGGCCATCTTATTTGAGCCGGTAGGTGCTGCAATTCTAGCTTATTATTTGCTTCATGAGTCGATTATATGGACACAAGTTCTTGGTGGAACAGTGGTAATTGGAGGAATAACTATCTTCTTATTAGATGAGAGAAGGATTCGGATGAAAGAATTGAAGAAAAAAACAACGATTTCCGGATAAGTAGATAATCTATCTATAGTTATATAAGAGAAAAATCTCCCTGGGAATGGGGAGATTTTTTTATTTGAATACATAGGTCAGAGCAGAAAAAATAAATGCGGCTGTAACTGAAAAGATGAAGGTGCCACCATAAACCTCTTCATCTGAATTTGCAATTTTAATGCCCTCTGCATAGGCATAAGCAAATAAAAATATGGCCATGATTACTGATAGATATAGTGCTGCGGTTTCCAGTGTCATTCACACCTTCCGTATAGAGTAGAGTTAATAGATTTTATGAAAAATAACCAAAACTATTACTATTTCTTTGTATTGATATTTTGTTAAAACTTGATTTCTCATCCTTTTGACGGCTAATCAGTAAAATATGTATTAATTTAATTATTGTTATAAGAAGCTTATAAAAGTGTGGAAAAGTGAACAAGATTATCCACATGCTGTGAGTAACTTTGTTGACAACTGTATTAATAAGTGTTTTGCAGTGGATAAGTTTGTGGGTATTTGAGATGGAGGTTTCGAGAATTATGTTACTGATATAATGAATTTTCAAAAGATCAGGTGAAATGCGTATAAATCTGATGTTAAGAAAATGCACACTTTATAAGATCTGGCTGCAGAACAATTAAAATAAAATCAGTTTCGTAAAGGTACCGTCTTTTAATTTGATCCCAAAAAGGCAATCGATAGAGAAGAGATATATAATTAATATGCACTGAAAATATAAAGATAAACATTTTTAAAAATTATATTGCAAACATTTAATAAGTCGTGGTATATTAATTCTTGTCCTCAACAAGGCAAGTTAAACTGCGAAAAAACATTTTAAAAAGCTGTTGACTTGTTGATGGATAACATGTTATATTGATAAAGTCGCTTCCGGGCGACGAGGTAAAATATAGCAAAGAGAAATTGATCTTTGAAAACTGAACGAACAAAAACGTCAACGTTAATTCTTTAGTCTTTTTTGAAAAGACAACTTATGAGCTTAATCAACTCTTATATGGAGAGTTTGATCCTGGCTCAGGACGAACGCTGGCGGCGTGCCTAATACATGCAAGTCGAGCGGACAGATGGGAGCTTGCTCCCTGAAGTTAGCGGCGGACGGGTGAGTAACACGTGGGCAACCTGCCTGTAAGACTGGGATAACTCCGGGAAACCGGGGCTAATACCGGATAATTCTTTCCCTCACATGAGGGAAAGCTGAAAGATGGTTTCGGCTATCACTTGCAGATGGGCCCGCGGCGCATTAGCTAGTTGGTGAGGTAACGGCTCACCAAGGCAACGATGCGTAGCCGACCTGAGAGGGTGATCGGCCACACTGGGACTGAGACACGGCCCAGACTCCTACGGGAGGCAGCAGTAGGGAATCTTCCGCAATGGACGAAAGTCTGACGGAGCAACGCCGCGTGAGTGATGAAGGTTTTCGGATCGTAAAACTCTGTTGTTAGGGAAGAACAAGTACCGGAGTAACTGCCGGTACCTTGACGGTACCTAACCAGAAAGCCACGGCTAACTACGTGCCAGCAGCCGCGGTAATACGTAGGTGGCAAGCGTTGTCCGGAATTATTGGGCGTAAAGCGCGCGCAGGCGGTTCCTTAAGTCTGATGTGAAAGCCCCCGGCTCAACCGGGGAGGGTCATTGGAAACTGGGGAACTTGAGTGCAGAAGAGAAGAGTGGAATTCCACGTGTAGCGGTGAAATGCGTAGAGATGTGGAGGAACACCAGTGGCGAAGGCGACTCTTTGGTCTGTAACTGACGCTGAGGCGCGAAAGCGTGGGGAGCAAACAGGATTAGATACCCTGGTAGTCCACGCCGTAAACGATGAGTGCTAAGTGTTAGAGGGTTTCCGCCCTTTAGTGCTGCAGCAAACGCATTAAGCACTCCGCCTGGGGAGTACGGCCGCAAGGCTGAAACTCAAAGGAATTGACGGGGGCCCGCACAAGCGGTGGAGCATGTGGTTTAATTCGAAGCAACGCGAAGAACCTTACCAGGTCTTGACATCTCCTGACAACCCTAGAGATAGGGCGTTCCCCTTCGGGGGACAGGATGACAGGTGGTGCATGGTTGTCGTCAGCTCGTGTCGTGAGATGTTGGGTTAAGTCCCGCAACGAGCGCAACCCTTGATCTTAGTTGCCAGCATTCAGTTGGGCACTCTAAGGTGACTGCCGGTGACAAACCGGAGGAAGGTGGGGATGACGTCAAATCATCATGCCCCTTATGACCTGGGCTACACACGTGCTACAATGGATGGTACAAAGGGCTGCGAGACCGCGAGGTTAAGCGAATCCCATAAAACCATTCTCAGTTCGGATTGCAGGCTGCAACTCGCCTGCATGAAGCCGGAATCGCTAGTAATCGCGGATCAGCATGCCGCGGTGAATACGTTCCCGGGCCTTGTACACACCGCCCGTCACACCACGAGAGTTTGTAACACCCGAAGTCGGTGGGGTAACCTTTTGGAGCCAGCCGCCTAAGGTGGGACAGATGATTGGGGTGAAGTCGTAACAAGGTAGCCGTATCGGAAGGTGCGGCTGGATCACCTCCTTTCTAAGGATATTTACATGAAACGTGACGTGTTTTGTTCGTTCAGTTTTGAGAGTTCAATCTCTCAATGAAAGATTCGTTCTTTGAAAACTAGATAATGTTAATGAAGAAGCAATAACCGAGTAATCGCCATCTTAGTTTTTTTCTCTTATTTTGAAAATAAGTAAGAGCACAAACCATGAGGACGATGAGCGGCAAGGAGATCAAGGAAGCGACCGAGTGAGCACCGGAGCGTACTTCAGTACGTGAGGAGCGGAGCGAGAGAGCTGACGCAGAGATCCGCAGTCGATCAGCGGCCGAAGTAGGTTAAGTTAGAAAGGGCGCACGGTGAATGCCTTGGCACTAGGAGCCGATGAAGGACGGTACTAACACCGATATGCTTCGGGGAGCTGTAAGTAAGCTTTGATCCGGAGATTTCCGAATGGGGAAACCCCCTATCCGTAATGGGATAGGATCTTTACCTGAATACATAGGGTATAGAAGGCAGACCCGGGGAACTGAAACATCTAAGTACCCGGAGGAAGAGAAAGCAAACGCGATTCCCTAAGTAGCGGCGAGCGAAACGGGATTAGCCCAAACCAAGAGGCTTGCCTCTTGGGGTTGTAGGACACTCTACACGGAGTTACAAAGGAACGAGGTAAATGAACAGGTCTGGAAAGGCCGGCCAGAGAAGGTAAAAGCCCTGTAGTTGAAACTTCGTTCCCTCCAGAGTGGATCCTGAGTACGGCGGGACACGAGAAATCCCGTCGGAAGCAGGGAGGACCATCTCCCAAGGCTAAATACTCCCTAGTGACCGATAGTGAACCAGTACCGTGAGGGAAAGGTGAAAAGCACCCCGGAAGGGGAGTGAAAGAGATCCTGAAACCGTGTGCCTACAAGTAGTTAGAGCCCGTTAATGGGTGATAGCGTGCCTTTTGTAGAATGAACCGGCGAGTTACGATTACATGCGAGGTTAAGTTGATGAGACGGAGCCGCAGCGAAAGCGAGTCTGAATAGGGCGAATGAGTATGTGGTCGTAGACCCGAAACCAGGTGATCTACCCATGTCCAGGGTGAAGTCCAGGTAACACTGGATGGAGGCCCGAACCCACGCACGTTGAAAAGTGCGGGGATGAGGTGTGGGTAGCGGAGAAATTCCAATCGAACTTGGAGATAGCTGGTTCTCTCCGAAATAGCTTTAGGGCTAGCCTCATGTAGTAAGAGTCTTGGAGGTAGAGCACTGTTTGGACTAGGGGCCCCCATCGGGTTACCGAATTCAGACAAACTCCGAATGCCAAAGACTTATCCATGGGAGTCAGACTGCGAGTGATAAGATCCGTAGTCAAGAGGGAAACAGCCCAGACCACCAGCTAAGGTCCCAAAGTATACGTTAAGTGGAAAAGGATGTGGAGTTGCTTAGACAACCAGGATGTTGGCTTAGAAGCAGCCACCATTTAAAGAGTGCGTAATAGCTCACTGGTCGAGTGACTCCGCGCCGAAAATGTACCGGGGCTAAACGTATCACCGAAGCTGTGGATTGACATCTTACGATGTCAGTGGTAGGAGAGCGTTCTAAGGGCGTTGAAGCGGGATCGCAAGGACCCGTGGAGCGCTTAGAAGTGAGAATGCCGGTATGAGTAGCGAAAGATGGGTGAGAATCCCATCCACCGAATGCCTAAGGTTTCCTGAGGAAGGCTCGTCCGCTCAGGGTTAGTCGGGACCTAAGCCGAGGCTGAAAAGCGTAGGCGATGGACAACAGGTTGATATTCCTGTACCACCTCTTTACCGTTTGAGCAATGGGGGGACGCAGGAGGATAGGGTAAGCACGCTGCTGGATTAGCGTGTCCAAGCAGTTAGGCCGGTAACGAGGCAAATCCCGTTACCACATAGGCTGAGCTGTGACGGCGAGGGAAATTTAGTACCGAAGTTCCTGATTCCACACTGCCAAGAAAAGCCTCTAGCGAGGGAAAAGGTGCCCGTACCGCAAACCGACACAGGTAGGCGAGGAGAGAATCCTAAGGTGAGCGAGAGAACTCTCGTTAAGGAACTCGGCAAAATGACCCCGTAACTTCGGGAGAAGGGGTGCTCATTAGGGTGAATAGCCCTGATGAGCCGCAGTGAATAGGCCCAGGCGACTGTTTAGCAAAAACACAGGTCTCTGCGAAGCCGCAAGGCGAAGTATAGGGGCTGACGCCTGCCCGGTGCTGGAAGGTTAAGAGGAGAGGTTAGCGCAAGCGAAGCTTTGAATCGAAGCCCCAGTAAACGGCGGCCGTAACTATAACGGTCCTAAGGTAGCGAAATTCCTTGTCGGGTAAGTTCCGACCCGCACGAAAGGCGTAACGATCTGGGCACTGTCTCAACGAGAGACTCGGTGAAATTATAGTACCTGTGAAGATGCAGGTTACCCGCGACAGGACGGAAAGACCCCGTGGAGCTTTACTGTAGCCTGATATTGAATTTTGGTACAGCTTGTACAGGATAGGTAGGAGCCTGAGAAGCCGGAGCGCCAGCTTCGGTGGAGGCGTCGGTGGGATACTACCCTGGCTGTATTGAAATTCTAACCCGCGCCCCTTATCGGGGCGGGAGACAGTGTCAGGTGGGCAGTTTGACTGGGGCGGTCGCCTCCTAAAAAGTAACGGAGGCGCCCAAAGGTTCCCTCAGAATGGTTGGAAATCATTCGCAGAGTGTAAAGGCACAAGGGAGCTTGACTGCGAGACCTACAAGTCGAGCAGGGACGAAAGTCGGGCTTAGTGATCCGGTGGTTCCGCATGGAAGGGCCATCGCTCAACGGATAAAAGCTACCCCGGGGATAACAGGCTTATCTCCCCCAAGAGTCCACATCGACGGGGAGGTTTGGCACCTCGATGTCGGCTCATCGCATCCTGGGGCTGTAGTCGGTCCCAAGGGTTGGGCTGTTCGCCCATTAAAGCGGTACGCGAGCTGGGTTCAGAACGTCGTGAGACAGTTCGGTCCCTATCCGTCGTGGGCGCAGGAAATTTGAGAGGAGCTGTCCTTAGTACGAGAGGACCGGGATGGACGCACCGCTGGTGTACCAGTTGTCTTGCCAAAGGCATCGCTGGGTAGCTATGTGCGGAAGGGATAAGTGCTGAAAGCATCTAAGCATGAAGCCCCCCTCGAGATGAGATTTCCCATAGCGTCAAGCTAGTAAGATCCCTGAAAGATGATCAGGTTGATAGGTCAGAGGTGGAAGCGTGGCGACATGTGGAGCTGACTGATACTAATCGATCGAGGACTTAACCAAAACGAAAAGTGGAGGCGACTGTTCAACTTCGAGAGACGTTGGAGAGCCGGCCATTCAAATCCTGTTTTTGGGATTTGGAGGGACGGATCGAAACGGCCGAGAAGTTAGGAGCCGAAGCTAGACAAGTCATTGGTGAATACTCGGCAAATGCTTCTTCATGCATTATCTAGTTTTGAGAGAATGAAAAATATGAAATTTTCTCTTGAAAAATCCTAAAAAGACGGTATAATAAAACTTGTCTTTGGAAAATAGTCTGGTGGCGATAGCGAGAAGGTCACACCCGTTCCCATACCGAACACGGAAGTTAAGCTTCTCAGCGCCGATGGTAGTTAGGGGCTGTCCCCTTGTGAGAGTAGGACGTTGCCGGGCGTTAATAATGGAGGATTAGCTCAGCTGGGAGAGCATCTGCCTTACAAGCAGAGGGTCGGCGGTTCGATCCCGTCATCCTCCACCATTAATTTAAATGTACAAGCTGCCGGTGTAGCTCAATTGGTAGAGCAACTGACTTGTAATCAGTAGGTTGGGGGTTCAAGTCCTCTCGCCGGCACCATTTCAACGAGCCATTAGCTCAGTCGGTAGAGCAGATTGCAGCATCAGTGAATTTCTACATCCGAATAGCAATCTGTGACAAAGCGTTTAGCTTTGGAACATCTGACTGCACATAACAGGCTTTAGGTAGTCTCATAAAATTATGAGCCATTAGCTCAGTCGGTAGAGCATCTGACTTTTAATCAGAGGGTCGAAGGTTCGAGTCCTTCATGGCTCACCATTTTAATTTCATATTGCGGGTGTGGCGGAATTGGCAGACGCACCAGACTTAGGATCTGGCGCCGCAAGGCGTGGGGGTTCGACTCCCTTCACCCGCACCATTCTTTATGCGGAAGTAGTTCAGTGGTAGAACATCACCTTGCCAAGGTGGGGGTCGCGGGTTCGAATCCCGTCTTCCGCTCCATTTATTGCCGGGGTGGCGGAACTGGCAGACGCACAGGACTTAAAATCCTGCGGTAGGTGACTACCGTACCGGTTCGATTCCGGTCCTCGGCACCAGTAGAATTTAACATTGCGCCCGTAGCTCAATTGGATAGAGCGTTTGACTACGGATCAAAAGGTTAGGGGTTCGACTCCTCTCGGGCGCGCCATTATATACGGGGAGTAGCTCAGCTTGGTAGAGCACTTGGTTTGGGACCAAGGGGTCGCAGGTTCGAATCCTGTCTTCCCGACCATTTAATTATTGGGGCCTTAGCTCAGCTGGGAGAGCGCCTGCTTTGCACGCAGGAGGTCAGCGGTTCGATCCCGCTAGGCTCCACCATAAATATTTTAACACTTCGGCGGTGTAGCTCAGCTGGCTAGAGCGTACGGTTCATACCCGTGAGGTCGGGGGTTCGATCCCCTCCGCCGCTACCATTTAATTCATCGATGCTGGACCTTTAGCTCAGCTGGTTAGAGCAGACGGCTCATAACCGTCCGGTCGTAGGTTCGAGTCCTACAAGGTCCACCATTTTCATTTATACGGAGGAATACCCAAGTCCGGCTGAAGGGATCGGTCTTGAAAACCGACAGGCGGGTCAAACCGCGCAGGGGTTCGAATCCCCTTTCCTCCTCCATATATTTAATAATATTATCGCGGGGTGGAGCAGTCCGGTAGCTCGTCGGGCTCATAACCCGAAGGTCGCAGGTTCAAATCCTGCCCCCGCAATCTGGTCCGGTAGTTCAGTTGGTTAGAATGCCTGCCTGTCACGCAGGAGGTCGCGGGTTCGAGTCCCGTCCGGACCGCCATTTTTACAAAAAATAAATAATATGTGGCTCAGTAGCTCAGTCGGTAGAGCAAAGGACTGAAAATCCTTGTGTCGGCGGTTCGATTCCGTCCTGAGCCACCATTTTAGAACCTTATGCGGGTGTAGTTTAGTGGTAAAACCTCAGCCTTCCAAGCTGATGATGAGGGTTCGATTCCCTTCACCCGCTCCAAAATGGGCCTATAGCTCAGCTGGTTAGAGCGCACGCCTGATAAGCGTGAGGTCGATGGTTCGAGTCCATTTAGGCCCACCATTTTATATTATTGTTCCGCAGTAGCTCAGTGGTAGAGCATTCGGCTGTTAACCGAACGGTCGTAGGTTCGAATCCTACCTGCGGAGCCATATATGGGGAAGTACTCAAGTGGCTGAAGAGGCGCCCCTGCTAAGGGTGTAGGTCGGGTAACCGGCGCGAGGGTTCAAATCCCTCCTTCTCCGCCATATTGGCCCCTTGGTCAAGCGGTTAAGACACCGCCCTTTCACGGCGGTAACACGGGTTCGAATCCCGTAGGGGTCATACAAAAAAGCTGTCAACAATTTGTTGGCAGCTTTTTTGTTGTCTTTTCTGTTCCAGCCTGCCCTCGGTTAGTTGCTTCTCTGTTTTTTAATCAAACCTCTCTTCTGCCTTGCTTAATTTATTGCCTGGATTATTCAAATCGATTTCAGAAGATATTCCCGTATAGGGGCCTCTAAACATATCCCCGGTGGCCATAATCTTTCCATCCGGTGCTTCAAATATCGGAATTCTTATTTCATCTTTTGATGCCTCGTTTAATAAAAATTCCTCTTCTTTATTGCTCAAAATATTATTCTCCTTTCATTTTTTGCTTGCATACTTTGTTTTATTTTGTCTAAGTTTACCGGAGATTATGTCGAAGACTGTTAGATTGGGCAGAATGCTATCGGTTTTTAACGGGATTTGAATGTTGTTGTCATAAAATTAAAAAAACTTTTACAAGGATTTTTCTCACGTCTCACGAATATAACAGGAAAGTCAAAAGAAACGACACTGGGTGGGGAGAAGGATGGTAGTGGATACTTTGGTTCCAACCGATTACCAGCTGCATTTGTTCCATGAAGGGACATATTATGAGAGTCACCAGTTATTTGGTGCACATGTAGTTTCAAATGGCGGAGAAGTGATTACCCGTTTTTGCGTATGGGCACCGAACGCTGAAATTATCAGATTAGTCGGTGATTTTAATGATTGGAATGGAGAAGGCTATACCTTACATAGAGTGAATAATGAAGGTGTCTGGTTTATTCAGCTGGATGGAAACATGGAAGGTGCCTTGTATAAGTATGAAATTGAAACAAAGAAAGGGGAAGTGGTATTAAAGGCTGATCCTTATAGCTTTTTTTCAGAAGTAAGGCCCAATACAGCATCTATAGTATATTCGCTTGACGGATATCAGTGGAATGACAGCAAATGGATGCAAAAAAAAGAAATGAAGCCTATTTATACGGAGCCTGCAGTCATTTATGAAGTTCATCTGGGTTCGTGGAAGCAAAAAGAGTCTGGAAGTCTGTTTACATACAGGGAGCTTGCAGATGAACTCATTCCTTATGTGGTGGAGCATGGGTTTACGCATATAGAATTGCTTCCTCTAATTGAGCATCCGCTCGACGCTTCCTGGGGCTATCAGGGAACAGGTTATTACTCTGTTACAAGCCGTTACGGCAGCCCGCATGATTTTATGTATTTTGTTGATCAGTGCCATCAGCAGGGTGTTGGGGTCATTCTGGACTGGGTACCGGGACACTTCTGCAAAGATGCCCACGGCCTTTACCAGTTTGATGGATCGTATTTGTATGAGTATGAAACAGAAGGCGACAGAGAGAACCGAGTATGGGGGACAGCTAATTTTGACCTGAGCAAAAATGAAGTTCAAAGCTTTCTTATTTCCAACGCTGTTTTTTGGATGGAAAAATATCATATTGATGGCTTTCGGGTTGATGCGGTGGCTAATATTATCTATTGGCCTAACCGGGATGGAAAGACAGAAAATCCATTCGGCACCCGTTTTCTGCAAAACTTAAATAAAGTTGTTTCGCAATATGATTCTTCCTTTCTCATGATGGCAGAGGATTCAACAGACTGGCCGCAAGTGACTGCACCAGTCCATTATGGAGGGCTGGGTTTTCATTACAAGTGGAATATGGGCTGGATGAATGACGTTCTTACATATATGGAAACAGCACCTGAGAGGCGATCTGATGTTCATGGAAAGATGACTTTTTCGCTTTTGTATGCTTTTACGGAAAACTTCATACTGCCTTTTTCACATGATGAAGTTGTCCATGGAAAGAAATCGCTGCTTGATAAAATGCCCGGAGATTACTGGCAAAAATTTGCGCAATTCAGGCTCCTGCTTGGCTACATGATTGCCCACCCCGGCAAGAAGCTTCTTTTCATGGGGAGCGAACTTGGGCAGTTTTCCGAATGGAAAGACAAAGAACAGCTTGATTGGCATCTGCTTGATTACGAGATGCATAAAAAGGCAAATGATTATGTGAAAGAATTAATAAAGGTTTATA
The DNA here is from genome assembly GCF_000294775.2 of Cytobacillus oceanisediminis 2691. Lineage (GTDB taxonomy): Bacteria > Bacillota > Bacilli > Bacillales > Cytobacillaceae > Cytobacillus > Cytobacillus pseudoceanisediminis. Next base: position 4,579,348 of record NZ_CP015506.1, on the reverse strand, counting down.
AACGTTCAAAGGCTCTTTTTGAGCTTGATCACCTTCAGGATGGCTTTGAATGGATTGATTGTCATAATGCAGACCAATCCATCTTTTCCTTTATCAGAAAAGGCTCAAAAGTGGATGATTTTCTTGTGATTGTCTGCAATTTCACACCTGCTTTCTACCCTAATTATCGTATTGGAATTCCAAAGGCGGGGTCTTATAGGGAAATACTCAACAGTGATAGTGATAGCTTTGGAGGATCAAATAGCACCAACAAGAGGGTCCTTAAGACTGAGGAAAAAGAGTTTCACGGCAAGCCGTTCAGTTTGGAAATGTCTATTCCGCCATTTGGCATTTCAATCTTACGCCCTGTAAAACATCGGAAGGAGAGGAAGGGAAATGGGAAAGAAAAAGTGCGTCGCAATGTTATTAGCAGGAGGGAAAGGGAGCAGGCTTAGTTCTCTAACAAAAAGTCTTGCGAAACCTGCAGTGCCATTTGGAGGGAAATACCGGATTATTGATTTTACATTGAGCAATTGCACCAATTCCGGAATTGATACAGTCGGTGTTCTTACCCAATACCAGCCGCTGGTTCTGAATTCGTATATTGGCATAGGCAGCGCATGGGATCTTGATAGAAAGAACGGCGGTGTGACAGTGCTGCCCCCTTACAGTGAATCATCGGAAGTCAAGTGGTATACGGGAACAGCAAGTGCTATTTATCAGAACCTCAATTATCTAAAGCAATATGATCCGGAATATGTCCTGATTTTATCCGGTGATCATATTTATAAAATGAATTATGAGCTGATGCTGAATTATCATATTGAAAAAGGCGCGGATGCGACTATTTCTGTAATTGAAGTACCTTGGCCGGAGGCAAGCAGGTTCGGAATCATGAATACGGATGAGGAGATGCGGGTCGCAGAATTTGAGGAAAAACCAGCATATCCAAAAAATAATCTGGCCTCCATGGGAATATATATTTTTAATTGGTCTGTTTTAAAAGAATATCTGGAAATGGATGACCGCAATCCGGAGTCCACTCATGACTTTGGAAAGGACATCATTCCATTAATGCTTGACGAAAATAAAAAGCTGTTCGCATACCCGTTCAATGGCTATTGGAAGGATGTCGGTACAGTCAAGAGCCTGTGGGAGGCAAATATGGATTTATTGGATGATGAATGCGAGCTGAATCTTTTTGATCATGATTGGCGGATCTATTCGGTGAATCCGAATCATCCTCCACAGTATATTTCAACTCAAGCTGAGGTTGCAGAGTCTTTGATAAATGAAGGCTGTACAATTGAAGGGGAAGTTGAAAAGTCAGTGCTTTTTCAAGGGGTGCTGGTTGGGAAGAATACTGTGATCCGTGAATCGGTCATCATGCCTGATGCTGTAATTGGTGAAAATGTCTATATTGAAAAGGCGATAGTGCCAAGCGGACTGAACATACCCGATGGCGTTGTGATTAGTGCTTCCGAAGAAGATGATGAAATTATTCTGATAACACCGGAAATGATACAGGGAATTTGTTCTTAATTCACAGCCTGGATGCCAAAACGGCCCCTGGCCAATAAAACGGGAGGGAATGTCATGAAGAAGAGAATGCTTGGTGTGATAGACGCAACAACCTACCATGAAGATTTAGAGGAATTGACAGTACACAGGTCGCTCGCAGCTGTTCCGTTTGCAGGCCGCTATAGGCTAATCGATTTTGTTCTCTCCAATATGGTCAACTCGGATATTGAAAGTGTTGCCATATTTCCAAAGTATCAATATCGCTCTTTAATGGATCATCTTGGTTCGGGAAAAAACTGGGACCTAAACAGAAAAAGGGATGGGCTATTCTTTTTCCCATCTCCTTTGCTGGATAGTCCAAGTAAAGGAATTGGATCTTTCAATCACTTTGCTGCTAATTTGGATTATTTTTATCGCAGCAAACAGGAATATGCATTGATCTCAAACTGTTTTACCGTTTTTAATATGGATTTCAGGCCTGTTCTAGATAGACATATTATGACGGGGTGTGATATTACAGTTGTTCGGCAGGATGGGCGCTCCCTTGAAATGTACCTTGTAAAAACTTCGCTGCTCGTTAGCTTAATAGAAAATAGAAACGAAACTGGATACACATGCATGAGTGATGTCGTTACAGACATCCATCATTCCTATACGATATGCAATTATGAATATGCCGGTTTGGCCGTCATGATTGATTCCATTGAAAATTACTTTGCTGCCAGCATGGGCCTATTGGAACCGGAGGCATGGAAAAATATTTTCCTGCGCAGCCAGCCAATTTATACAAAAGTAAAAGATGAACCGCCAACCCGTTATATGAAAGGTGCAAGCGCAAAGAATTCGATGATTGCGAATGGATGCATGATTGAAGGGACAGTTGAGAACAGCATTATCTCCCGCGGGGTAAAAATTGGCAAGGGCTCAGTCGTGAAAAACTGCATAATTATGCAAAAAACCCAAATTGGAGAAAACTGTGTTTTAGACTCCGTTATTTTAGATAAAGATGTTAAGGTAGAATCCGGTGCCAGGATTGAGGGAAGACATGAAATGCCTCTTGTTATTCGCAAAGGTACCGTACAAGGAGCGCTGATGAACTCGTGAAAGTATTGTTTGCTGTTTCTGAATGTGTTCCATTCGTTAAATCCGGAGGTCTTGCTGATGTAGCCGGTTCTCTCCCGAAAGAACTTGCAAAGCAGGGGACTGACGTACGGGTTATTCTTCCTAAGTATGGTTCCATATCAGATGATTTAAAAAAGAAAATGTCTAAAAAGTGCGAGTTTACAGTTCAGGTAGGATGGAGAAACCAGTTTTGTGGAATTGAAGAACTTGAGCATCAGGGAATCGTATTCTATTTTGTTGATAATGAATACTACTTCAACCGTGAAAAATTATACGGGTATTACGATGATGGAGAGAGGTTTGCCTATTTTAACCGGGCCGTTCTGGATGCTCTTCAGCATATTGATTTCTATCCGGATGTTATTCACAGCCATGATTGGCATACTGGGATGATTCCTTTTCTGCTGAGGGTTGAGTATCGTGCGAAAAAGGGGTATGAGTTCATTCGGACAGTCTTCACCATTCATAATCTTCAGTTTCAGGGAATCATGCCGGGGAGTGCTTTAGGAGATTTATTAGGGCTTGACTATAGCCATTTTCATCCAGATAAGCTTGAATTCTTCGGAAATATCAATTTTATGAAGGGCGGACTTGTCGCTGCTGATAAAATTACAACAGTCAGCCCTACTTATAAAGATGAAATTCAAACGAAATATTACGGAGAGAAACTGCATGATTTGCTGAAGCGCAGAGCTTATGATTTGGAAGGAATCCTAAATGGGATTGATGATGAGTTTTATAATCCTGAGAAGGATCCATTTATAAAAGAAAATTATGCCTTTGAAAAGCTTCAGATTAAAAAAGACAATAAGATGCATCTTCAGAAAAAATTCAGCCTGCCGGTAAAGGAAGAGGTTCCTCTGATAGCCATGGTTACGAGACTGACAAAACAAAAGGGCCTGGACCTTGTTAAATGTGTGTTCCATGAGCTAATGCAGGATGATATACAAGTTCTAGTTTTAGGAACTGGGGATCCTGAGTTTGAGCAATTTTTCAGGGAGATGGAAGCGGGGTACCCCGATAAGTGCAAAGCATTTATTGGGTTTGATGAGGGGCTTGCACATGAATTCTATGCAGGGTCCGATTTATTCTTAATGCCTTCACAATTTGAGCCATGCGGTTTAGGACAGATGATTGCCATGAGGTATGGATCCATTCCCATCGTCAGGGAAACAGGCGGATTAAATGATACTGTTCATTCTTATAATGAATACACAGGAGAAGGCAACGGTTTTTCCTTCAGCCATTTTAATGCCCATGATATGCTGTACACTATTAGAAGAGCAGTAAGCTTTTTCGGTGACAGCAAAATATGGGAGCAAATTATGAAAAATGCAATGGGAATGGATAATAGCTGGGCGCAATCCGCTTTCAAATACAATCAGCTATATGCAGGCCTTGTTTCAAGGAGTGAAAGCCATGTTTTCTGATCGCGATGAGTTCAAAGAGGAATTCCTGAAGAAACTGGAGATGACATGCGGTAAAAGCTTTGGTGAAAGCACAGAAAGAGATCATTACTTCACACTCGGAAATATGATCAGGGAACATGTGAGCACAGAGTGGATTAATACAAATGAGCGGTACCGCATCGACCGTGAAAAGCAGGTGTATTACTTATCCATCGAGTTTTTATTGGGACGCCTGCTTCATCATAATCTGATCAATCTGGGAATTGAGCAGGTTGTTAAAGAGGGCCTCGCAGATCTGGGAATTGACTTGAACCGTCTTGAAGAAATCGAGGCAGATGCAGGGCTTGGAAACGGCGGGCTGGGACGTCTGGCAGCTTGCTTTATGGATTCACTTGCATCCTTGAATCTTCCCGGCCATGGCTGCGGAATTCGCTATAAGCATGGACTATTTGAGCAGAAAATTGTGGATGGCTATCAGGTGGAGCTTCCGGAGCAGTGGCTGCGGAACGGTCATGTCTGGGAAGTAAGAAAAGCAGACCTGGCGATTGAAGTTCCTTTTTGGGGCAAAGTCGAAATCGCAGAGGACAACGGCAGGCTTGTTTTCCGCCATGTGAATGCTGAGACAATTTCGGCTGTTCCTTACGATATGCCTGTCGCTGGATATAAAACAGATACAATTAACACTCTCAGGCTTTGGAATGCTGAACCCTCTCCTTATCCTGTAAATCATGATATTTTAAAATATAAACGGGAAACCGAATCTGTTTCAGAGTTTCTTTATCCTGATGATACCCATGATGAAGGGAAGATTTTAAGGCTGAAGCAGCAATACTTTCTTGTTTCGGCCAGTATCCGTTCCATTGTGCGTTCCTATCGAAAGCAGCATAATAGTTTAAGAGATTTCCATGATTTTGTGAGCATTCATATTAATGATACACATCCGGTCCTTGCCATTCCTGAACTTATGAGAATCCTGCTGGATGAAGAGGGAATGGGCTGGGAGGAAGCCTGGGACATTACTGTCCGGACGATTGCCTATACGAATCATACTACTCTTTCAGAGGCTTTGGAGAAATGGCCTATCCGTATTTTCCAGCCTTTGCTTCCGCGGATTTACATGATAGTGAATGAAATTAATGAGCGCTTTTGCAGCGAACTTTGGAACAGATACCCGGGTGACTGGAAGCGGATTGAGGATATGGCGATCATCGCACATGACCAGGTTAAGATGGCACACCTTGCCCTTGTCGGCAGCTCCAGCGTAAATGGTGTAGCTGCACTTCATACAGAAATCTTAAAGAAGCGGGAAATGAATCAGTTTTATGACATTTTTCCTGAGAAATTTAATAATAAAACCAATGGGATCACACATAGAAGATGGCTCCTGAAAGCCAATCCGCTTTTGTCCGATCTTATTAATGAGGGCATTGGGGCTGGCTGGATTCGGGAACCGGAAAAGCTTCACGAACTGGCAGATTTTAAGAATGATAGAGTTTTCCTTGATCAGCTGCATCAGGTTAAGCAATTGAACAAGGAAAGATTGGCGAAGCGCATCCAGGAGCAGCAGGGCATTGTGGTTGATACGTCTTCCATTTTTGACATTCAGGTTAAGCGTCTGCATGCTTATAAGCGCCAGCTGTTAAATATTCTTCATGTTATGCATTTATATAATAGGCTGAAGGAAGACTCCAATTTCCGCATGCACCCGCGGACATTTATTTTCGGGGCAAAAGCTTCGCCGGGCTATTACTATGCAAAGAAAATCATTAAATTAATTAATACCGTTGCTGTAAAGGTGAACAATGACCCGCAGACAAGAGATATTCTAAAGGTTATCTTCATGGAAAATTACCGGGTTTCGCTGGCGGAGGAAATTTTTCCGGCTGCGGATATCAGCGAGCAAATTTCAACGGCAAGCAAGGAAGCTTCCGGTACAGGCAATATGAAATTCATGATGAATGGTGCTTTGACAGTGGGCACGCTGGATGGAGCCAATATTGAGATAAAAGAAAAAGCAGGGGATGACAATATTTTCATCTTTGGCTTAACGGCAGATGAGGTTCTCAGTTATCACCAGAATGGCGGATATAATTCCAGAGAGTATTATCATCATGATAAACGAATCCGCCAGGTTGCCGACCAGCTCGTGAATGGATTTTTCCCGGACGCCGATGATGAGTTCGAGCCCATTTTTGACTCACTGCTGATGGAAAATGACCAATACTTTGTGTTGAGGGATTTTGCTTCCTATGTCAATATCCAGAAAGAAGCCGGGAAAGCATATGAGGGTCGGGAACATTGGCTTAAAATGAGCTTAATGAACATTGCCGGTTCAGGATACTTTTCCAGCGACCGCACAATCAGCGAATATGCACGGGATATCTGGAAAATCAAGCCCGCTGGCGTTGAAATGATGAATAAGTAAAAAGGAGAACAGCCTTTCCGGTGAGAAGAGGCTGTTTTTTGTTGATTAGTGGGAATTATCCCCAGAATGAAGGTGGTCAAGAGAAAATGGGAGTTAATCAGGGGGAATTACGCCCAAAATGAAAGTGCTCAAGAGAAAATGGGAGTTAATCAATGTGAATAACGCCCAAAATGAAGGTGGTCAAGAGAAAATGGGAGTTAATAAAGGGGAATTACGCCCAAAAAGAAGGTACTCAAGAGAAACTGGGAGTTAATCACGAGGATTAACTCCCAAACTGTAGATGTCTAAGAGAAAACAGCGGTTAAATCACAAAAAGGCGGTTTCCAAGAGAGTCTATAATCATTATTCCGTTTCATTGAGGCAGGAGATCTACCCTTTACTGCGCCTAACAGGCATCGTGCAGCAGCGGAAGGCACCTCCGGATTTAATGATTTCAGTAATGTCTACCTCAATGACTTCATAGCCCCTGGACCTGAGCTCTTTATTGACATTCTTATTAATCGGTAGACTGAAGATTTTTTTATTGCCGATAGAGAGGACGTTGGTTCCGAGTGTGAATTGCTCCTCTTCCGATACTTTTATTAAATCATAGCGTGATTCCAGCATTTTGACTTTTTCCCCATGGATCTCTCCCGGAAAGATAAGAGCTTCCTCCGGTGAAATAATATTGAATACACAATCAAGATGCAGATATGTATCAGTGAAAGGGATGGATACAACATCATAATCGGGCATAAGGCTGCGAAGATGCTCGATCGCTTCTTCGTGGGTACGGCTGCTCACTCCTGCAAATATCGTTTGGCCATCGATCAGGACGTCTCCTCCCTCTATGCGGTCTCCCGTAAGATTGTAAAAAGGAACCTGGTTTACTTCCAGCCATTGCTTCAGAACATTTTCTTCTCCTTGCCGAATGTCTGCCGCCATTTCTGCAACATATACCTTTTCTCCAAGTGTAAATCCGATATCACGGGTAAAAACCTGTTCAGGATATTTTTCAAGCGAGGGCAGCAAAACCACATTGATTCCCTGATCCTTTAATGCACTGACAAAATGTCTGTGCTGTTTCATGGCTGTATCTATATTAATTCCTTCTTTTTCATAATGCTTTTGTGTTTCATTAATTGTATCTACAATCGTCATGTACTTCGGTTCACATAACACCACTTGTTCAAGTTTGTCATATTCTGAAAAGCATGCAGCTTTTATTTGTCCAGACATTGTGATCCTCCCAGCGATATATTCTTAAGATAATATTGCCTATGAAAAGCGGTTTTACTCCGTAAAGTGCAAATATTAACAAAAATTCCCACTACAAAAAAGGTTTAAAAACCCTGATAATGAAATCATTAGATATAAAGGGGGTAGCTGTTAAATGTACCAAATCGAGAAAGGATCAATGGAAGAAGTTTTGCTGCATCTTCAAAATATTGGACTGCAACTAAATGAATTCGAGAAATCAAATGATTCTATTCCGGTGAAAAATTATAAAGAACTGCTGGAATTCAGCATCTCCATTGCCCGCCGCACAAACGATGTTTCTGATACGATTGATGAGATTATCCAGGATATCGAATCCAAATTATAAATATATATAAGGGTATCTTATTTTGCCATTTGACATAAAAAAGCGATGCATCTGCATCGCTTTTACTTTAATCCTTATCTTCATCCACATAGCCGTCAGTCTGATGATACGGCACATCACCGAAAGGTGCTTCGATATCATTTTCATCCAGCATCGCTTCATACTCTTCCTGTTTCTTGGAAGGATAGACTTTTCTCCCCTTGCCTTCAAGGTCATTGCCGATAAACGTCTCATAATCTTCTGTAAACCCTTCATCATCATGCCCTTCATTATAAAGGGAGTTATAATCTTCATAGTCGCCTCTTAAGTCAGAGGGTGTCTCAGAAGTGCCAAAACGGGCAACTTCCTGGAAGCTGTCTTCGTTATCCACGACTTCTCTGAATTGATGATGCTGAAAGGTATTCCCATGCGCAGGTTCAAGCACATCTTCTTCAACAGGACGGTCCCCGGGCACGTTTTGCTCTGGACTATGTTCCTTGCAGTAAAGGGTTGCTGGAATCACTTCAAGCCGATCATATGGAATTTCGGAACCGCACTCTTTGCATTTGCCGTATGAACCATCTTCCATTGCCTGCAGTGCTGCATTTACTTTATTCAGTTCAGAGTCATGATGTTCTTCTAAAGCAAAATCCTTTTCACGCTCATAAAGTTCAGAACCCATATCGGCTGGATGGTTGTCATAAAGGGATAGCTCTCCTACTGTGTCTCTGGCACTCGCACCTTCCAGACTTCCTTCTTTATTGCCTTGAAGCTGGGATTCCAGTGATTTTTTTTCATCATTCAATTCTTTTTTTAAATGGCTGATTTGTTCATTGGTCAACATATTATGTCACATCCTTGGATTTGATAAATTTTATACAAGGCCTGCTCATGCCAGAGTCAAGCCCAAAATAAAGCCGAGCTTTGCCGCTCTTGCTCTGCTGAGTATTAAAAATCTTAGTCCATATGGGTTTAGTATGGACGTAGTTGGCAAAATCATAACGGAAGAAAAAATTTTAGGGTCAAGCATCTTCCTTAAATAAAAAATACCCGTTAAAAATGGGATGAAACCAAGAGGGTGCTTTCTGCTGTTTTTTTCCAAACAAAAAACCCCTGCTATAAAAGCAGAGGTTCCATTTAATTATAAAAGATATCCGATAAACAAGCCTACTGATAAAAGAAAGCCAAAGATTGTATTTGTCTGGGCAGTGGCTTTCATCGCAGGCATCATTTGCATAGGCAGTGTTTTTCCGATGAAGCCTTTCGTTGCTTTAATGGCCTTGGGCGCACTTAGAACAACAATTGCAAGCCATGGTGTTATGATGTTCATGGCAATCAATATGAAAACCCATGCATACGAAACGATGAACATTGCGGCAAGCAGCTTAATTGCTCCTTTTTTCCCTAAAAGAATTGCCAATGTTTTGCGGCCGAATTCCTTGTCGCCGTCCAGGTCTCTGATATTATTGGCCAGCAGAATGGCGCCAACAAGAATCAAAATAGGGAAGGAAACTAAAACACTTGTTGCAGTTACGGTTCCTGCCTGAATGTAAAAAGAAATTAGGATGATCAGCATGCCCATGAAAAAACCTGCAAATAATTCACCAAATGGTGTGTACGCTATCGGAAGCGGACCGCCTGTATATAAATATCCTACTGCCATGGAGGCCAGTCCAATTGCTGCAATCCACCAGCTTGTGTTCATGCAAATATAGAATCCAAGCAATATCGAAATCCCATACAGGCCAAAAGCAAGGTTCAGAACCGTTTTTGGTTTGATTCCTTCCCGTACAATAGCCCCGCCAATTCCGACAGAGTCTTCCGTATCAAGCCCTCTTTTGAAGTCGTAGTATTCGTTAAACATATTAGTGGCAGCCTGAATCAGCAAGCTTGCTGCCAGCATAGCAAAAAACAGGCCAAAATTTATTTCAGTAAGTTCCATAGCAAGAGCTGTTCCAAGCAGAACCGGCACAAAGGCAGCGGTAAGAGTATGTGGCCTGGTCAGCTGCCACCAGACCCTCCAGTTCTTTGAGTTGGAAGCAGGCGGAAAATTGGTCTGTGCTTGTGGTTGCATGATAACTCTCCCCTTATTTATCTATTCTGTAATGATATCATTAATTGGATCATTCAAACTTGTTTATTTTAACCGATTAACAGGGTATTGTCAAAGTAAACCGCTATATTACCAAACACCTTAAGTTTAGGTAAATAATGCAAGAGTGTCAACGTATTATTGCCGTAAATAGAACCGGTATTTTCCATAAATAAGGAAACCGTAAAGCAGCACATTCCGATGTTAACAGTGCTAATGGCTGAATTGAGTTCAATTCATATTATAGATGCCTAAAGTAAGCTATAATATAATAAGGATGCAAAATGGAATGGCGTGATTGACATCATTGACATTCCCTGAATCACAGGTGTATCTTAGAATAAGTTTAAAGTAGGATAACGGCAATTTAAGCTGTTATTGGAGGGATTTTTTTGGTTACGATACAAGATACGGAACTAAAAGAAGGGATCCAAGAGGCAATTGAGAGGGCCAAATCCTTGTCAAAGCCTGTTTTAGTGAGCGAAGTTCAAAAAATAAATCATATAGACCCCCTTTCTTTTTATGCGGCAGGAAAGAGCCGTTTTTTTGGTGAACGCTTTTTCTGGAAGGATCCTTCTGGTGAAACTTATATAATCGGGCTTGGGATTTGCAAGCAAATTCAGTCAGATCAAAGTACCGGCAGATTTAATCATGTTGAAAAGGAATGGAAGCGTTTTATTAATAACAGCATTATTTTTAACCCTTATGATAAAAATGCTACAGGGCCCGTGATGTTTGGCGGTTTTTCTTTCGATCCTCTAAAGAGGAAAACAAAGCTTTGGTCGAAGTATTCTGATTCCCTTTTTCATGTGCCGACTTATATGTATAGTGAAATGAATGGACAGGCCTTTTTGACAACAAATGTTGTCTGCACTCAGCATGACGGTGATTCTCTTTTTGAAAAGATAGTGGCCGAACGAGGCATGATAATGGCTTCAATCAGCGATTATCATCCTGAGAATGCAAACACTCTTCAGGAAGAAGCAGATATAAATCCGGAAAAATGGATGGAGACAGTAGATGCGGTTGTGGATGAACTTAAATCAGGATCTTTAAAAAAGGTTGTGCTTGCCCGGGAGTCCAGGCTCATCTATGATAAGCCGATCGAGATTGAAAGAGTTCTCTGGAATCTTATGGAGATGCAAAGGGAAAGCTTTATTTTTGCTTTTGAATCGAACGGTGACTGCTTTATTGGAGCCTCTCCTGAACGGCTTATAAAGAAATATGGAGAAAATGTTTTTACAACCTGTCTGGCAGGTTCCATCCCAAGAGGGAAAACAGCAGAAGATGATCATATCCTTGGCGATGCTTTATTGCATGATCAGAAAAATTTAACCGAACATCAATATGTGGTTGATATGATTAAGGAAGCAATGGAGGAATCCTGCTCAGAAGTTGAACTGCCGGATGAGCCGCAGCTGATGAAGATGAGAGATATACAGCACCTTTATACTCCTGTAATAGGTAAAACCAAGGGAGATGCTTCCCTTCTTGCTTTAGTTGACCGTCTGCATCCGACTCCTGCTCTTGGAGGCCTGCCTAAGAGAGAAGCAGTGGAAAAAATAAGAGAAGTAGAAGAACTGGATCGGGGCTTTTATGCTGCTCCATTAGGATGGATGGACTTCAGGGGAAATGGCGAATATGCTGTTACAATCAGATCTGGTCTTATTCAGGGAAATGAAGCATCCTTATTCGCAGGCTGCGGAGTGGTGCAGGATTCAAATGCCGAAAGCGAGTATCAGGAAACAAAAATTAAATTCCGGCCAATGCTTACGGCTCTTGGGGGTTATGAAAAGTGAATCATCAGGAAGCTTTAACTTCATATATAGCCGCATTTGTGGCTGAATTAGTAAAAAGCGGGGTAGAGGATGTCGTGGTCAGTCCCGGCTCCCGTTCTACCCCAATGGCTATGGTAATGGCAGAGCATCCGGAGCTTCGTGTACATATCCATGTGGACGAGCGATCGGCTGCCTTTTTTGCGTTGGGGATTGCTAAGGCATCCCAAAGACCAGCAGCTCTGCTGTGTACATCTGGAACGGCTGCAGCCAATTACTATCCTGCCATTGTGGAAGCCCAGTATTCCAGAGTACCGCTAATCGTGCTTACTGCGGACCGGCCTCATGAACTAAGGGATGTTGGCGCTCCTCAGGCGATCGATCAGATTCATTTGTATGGAAAAAATGTAAAATGGTTTGTTGAGATGGCTCCTCCTGAGAATACAGCAGAAATGCTTCGTTATGCCCGCACAGTTTGCGCAAGGGCAGCATCTGCTGCCCAGACCTCACCAGCAGGGCCGGTTCATCTTAACTTTCCTTTCCGTGAGCCTTTAGTGCCGCAGCTTGACCGCAATGATTTATTTGAGCTGAGTGAGCGCACCGAAGGTTATGTAAATATCCATAGTGGCCAGTTTGGTTTGCCTAATGAAGAGTACAAGGAAATGGCACAGATATTTAACTCTGCACAAAAAGGAATTATTGTCTGCGGTCCTCTGGAAAAAGCTGACTTCTCTGCAGCCGTGATTAAGCTGGCGGAAAAGCTCAACTATCCGATCATTGCTGATCCATTATCCCAGCTAAGAAGCGGACTTCACGAAGGAAGCTTCATTATTGATGCCTATGATAGCTTTTTGAAAAACGATGATGCGAAGAAGGCACTCAAGCCGGATGTCATTATACGCTTCGGTGCTATGCCTGTATCGAAGCCATTGACTATTTTCATGAAAGAAAACAGCACTGCCCGCCAGATTATTGTCGATGGAGGCAGGGGATGGCGGGATCCTGCACTGCTCTCAACCGAAATGATTCATTGCGATGAGATTCTATTCTGCGAGTCTGTCACCTCATTTTTAAACACTTCAGAGAATGATGAATTTATTGCTTTATGGAAAAAAATCAATGATCTTACCAGATCAAAGCTTGCGGATATTAATGCAGTGGACGAACTGAGCGAGGGGAAATTATTTTTCCAGCTGGCGGAATTACTGCCGGAAGGCTCTACCCTATTTGTAGGAAATAGTATGCCTATAAGGGATCTGGATACATTCTTCCATTATAATCAAAAGAGCATTAGAGTAATGGCCAACAGGGGAGCAAATGGCATTGATGGCACCGTTTCAACTGCTCTTGGTGCTGGAATGGCATCACAGCCGCTGTATCTAGTGCTTGGTGATTTAACCTTTTTCCATGACTTAAATGGCTTAATTGCCTCTAAGCAGTATGGAATAGATATCAATATATTGCTGATTAATAATAATGGAGGCGGAATCTTCTCATTCCTGCCGCAGGCAAATCACCCCAGAAATTTTGAAAAATTGTTTGGGACACCTCTTGATCTGGATTTTAGCCATGCCATTAAGATGTTTGGCGGCCAATATGATTTAATCTCAGATTGGGAACATTTTATTTCCGCCTTCCAACAGAACATGGACAGATCAGGCATAAAGGTAATGGAAATTACGACAAATCGGGACAGGAATTTAACCGAGCATCGAGAATTGTGGGAATCTGTTTCCCGGGAAATAAGTCGATTGCTGGGAGGGTGAATGCCGATGAAATATGTCATTAATGGAGTCCGATATCATGTCGATACATGGGGAACTGGATTTCCACTTCTGCTTCTCCATGGCTTCACAGGAAATAGTGAAGGGTGGAAAGAGTTCGCTCCCTTCTGGAAGGATCATTCGAAGACAATAGCTTTGGATATCATCGGCCATGGAAAGTCTGGATCACCACCTGATATTGGTCAATATCAAATAGAAGAGTCTGCCGCAGTGATTAACAGTCTATTAGAAAAGATGGGAATCGGGAAGATTGATGTTCTTGGATATTCTATGGGAGGGCGCCTTGCGCTAACTTTTACGATCAATTATCCTGAAAAGGTCCGCAAGCTGATTTTGGAAAGTGCATCTCCAGGTCTTAGGACGGAAGCGGAAAGGCATGAAAGAAGGATTCAGGATAAAAAATTGTCTGAAAAGATTCGGCAGGAAGGCATTAAGAATTTTATTGACTATTGGGAGAACATCCCTTTATTTCAAAGCCAAAAAAGTCTTCCGGAAAAAATTCGAACCAGAATAAGATGCCAGCGTTTGGCCAATTCCATTGATGGCCTGGCAAACAGCCTGAACGGCATGGGCACTGGGGTGCAGCCATCCTGGTGGGATGAGCTTGCTCATCTCGAAATGCCAGTCCTTCTAATTACCGGAAACCTGGATCAAAAATTCTGCAGAATTGCGGAAGAAATGTCAAAAATTTTGCCAAATGTCAAGTGGAAGACCGCTGAAGATGCAGGACATGCAATTCATGTGGAGAAACCTGAATTATTTGGTACAATAGTAAGTGGGTTTTTGTCGCAGACAGGGGAGAATAATACAAATGGCAGTAAAGATTGAGGAATGATGTCATTTGATGTAGCGGCAATTAACGCTTTCTAATACATGTTAAGGAGGATTTATGTATGTCAGCTGTTGAATGGATTGCAGGAAAACAGTACGAAGAAATTATTTATGAAACATACAATGGAATTGCGAAAATTACGATTAACAGACCGCAAGTCCACAATGCCTTTACTCCAAGAACGGTAATGGAATTAATTGATGCTTTTGCGTACGCACGTGATGATGAAAATGTAGGTGTTATTGTCCTGACGGGTGCCGGAGATAAAGCATTTTGTTCAGGCGGGGATCAATCTGTCAGAGGACATGGCGGATATGTAGGTGACGACCAGATCCCTCGTTTAAATGTACTGGATCTGCAGCGCCTGATCCGTGTTATTCCTAAGCCGGTTATTGCAATGGTAAAAGGCTATGCGATTGGGGGAGGACATGTCCTTCATATCGTATGTGATTTAACGATTGCAGCAGATAACGCTGTATTCGGACAAACAGGCCCTAAAGTAGGCAGCTTTGATGCAGGTTATGGTTCAGGATATCTTGCTAGAATCGTCGGCCATAAGAAAGCACGCGAAATTTGGTATCTGTGCCGCCAGTACGGCGCTCAGGAAGCTTTGGATATGGGGCTTGTCAATACTGTGGTGCCGCTTGAGAAAGTGGAAGAAGAAACAATTAAGTGGTGTGAAGAAATACTGGAGAAGAGCCCGACGGCTATCCGCTTCTTGAAGGCTGCCTTCAATGCCGATACTGATGGGCTTGCAGGAATCCAGCAATTCGCCGGAGATGCAACACTTCTATACTATACAACAGATGAAGCGAAAGAAGGCCGTGACGCATTTAAAGAAAAGCGCAAGCCAGACTTCGGCCAATTCCCGCGTTTCCCTTGATTGAATATTAATTTTTTCAGCTTGATGGCTTGCCATCAGGCTGTTTTTATATGAAAAATCGCATGAAATGAGGAGTATATGATGGAAGCGCAAATAGTACCGAATTTTCTTCAACAGCGAACTTTTTTAACCCCCGATCGCCCTGCCCTTTCCTTTTTGGGGAAAACCTATACATTTTCTGAAGTATACGAGCGTACATACACAATAGCAGGGCAGCTCCAGGCAGCTGGATGCATGAGAGGACAGTTTGCAGGTGTCCTTCTCCGAAATCATGAGGACACTGTTTTTATTCTTTTGGCCCTGCAGCTGCTCGATGTAAAAGCCGTCATATTAAATAACAGGCTGACTGCTGAGGAATTGATTTGGCAAATGAATGATTCGAAGTCCGCTTTCCTTTTAACTGAGAATACTTTTAATGAAGTTAGCCAAAAGGTTGTAAACTCCTTAGGAGAAATTTCGGCAATCTATAAAGAAGATTTATTCAGGAGAGATCCTGATGAGCCGTCAGTAGTAGAAGAAATAAGTCTTGATGAGGTTTGTACCATCATGTATACATCCGGTACAACCGGCAATCCAAAAGGTGTACTGCAAACCTACGGAAATCATTGGTGGAGTGCAGTGGGGTCTGCATTGAATTTAGGGTTGAATGAAAACGACAGCTGGCTGTGTGCTGTCCCGATTTTTCATATTAGCGGCTATTCCATTTTAATGCGGAGCATTATCTACGGCATGAAAATGGTTCTTTTTGAATCTTTCCATGAAGAGAAAGCCATTGAGGCCATTTCCATCGAAAAAGTGACAATCATGTCTGTTGTAAGTACGATGCTGACCAGGGTAGCAGATGCACTTAAAGGTGAAAAGCTGCCGGAGTATTTCAGATGTATGTTATTAGGGGGAGGACCCGCAGCAAAATCTCTTCTTGAAGATTGCAGAGAGAAGGGAATTCCTGTATACCAGACTTACGGAATGACAGAAACTTCGTCCCAGATCGTGACACTGGCTCCGGAATACAGTCTCAGCAAATTGGGTTCGGCCGGTAAACCTTTATTCCCTTCCCAGCTGAAAGTTGCTGATCCAAATGGGAAGCATGCTGATCCCGGAGAAGCGGGCGAAATTCTTGTAAAAGGTCCAAATGTGACAAAAGGGTATTTAAACCGAAAAGAGGAAACAGCAGAAAAACTAAAGGGTGGCTGGCTTTCAACTGGAGATATTGGATATGTGGATAAAGAAGGATTCTTATATGTGCTTGATCGGCGGTCAGATTTAATCATTTCAGGCGGTGAAAATATCTATCCGGCTGAAGTCGAGGGTGTGCTTGTTTCACACGCCCAAATATCGGATGCAGGGGTTATCGGCATGAAGGACGATGTTTGGGGTGAGGTGCCTGTAGCCTTTATCGCTGGAGACGAGAATCTGGATGAAAAAGAAGTGATGAAGTACTGCTTTGAGAAGCTGGCAAAGTATAAAGCACCTAAAAAACTCATCATCATTAATGAAATCCCTAGGAACGCTTCAAAAAAGATATTAAGAAGAAAGCTTCGGGAACTGCTTGAGGAAAGCGGGAATTAGCATGGATATCAAGACAATTACTTTATATAAAATCAAGATGCCTTTGAAAACACCTTTTTCCACGCATTTAGGGACAGTGAAGGATAGAGAGGGAATTATTATTGAGGTAATCGATCAAGAAGGACGGAAAGGCTACGGTGAAGGAGTCGCTTTTTCTTCACCCTGGTATACGGAGGAAACGGTTGAAACGAGCTATCATATGCTAAAAGAATTCCTTATCCCAATAATGCGTAATGCGGATATAAAGCATCCTTCAGAAGCGGGCCGCGTTTTTGACGCTTTCAGAAGGAATCAAATGGCGAAAGCGGCACTTGAAACGGCTTTATGGGACTTGGCAGCCAAAAAAGAAGATATTTCTCTATCAAAATATATAGGAGGCCAGCGGGAATTGATTCCATCCGGCGTGGTTGTTGGCGCTAAAACAAAGGAAGAAGTAAGAAGGCAAATTGAATACTATCTGGAGAGCGGCTATCAAAGGGTAAAAGTAAAGATCAGCCCGGCGAACGATTATGAATTTATTTCAGAGATCCGCCGCTTTTACCCTGATCTGCCAATCATGGCAGATGCAAATTCAGCTTACTCATTGGACGATATAGAACATTTAAAAAGGCTTGATGATTTTGGGCTGCTGATGATTGAACAGCCGCTGGAATATGATGATATTGTTGATCATGCAAAGCTTCAGAAAGAACTGAAAACACCAATTTGCCTGGATGAGAGTATTGTCACCTTTAATGATGCCAGGAGAGCTGTCGAGCTGGGAAGCTGTAAAGTCATCAATATTAAGATTGGCCGGGTTGGAGGTCTGGGAACAGCAAAGAAGATTCATGATTATTGTCTGGATAAAGGGATCCAAGTCTGGTGTGGAGGCATGCTGGAGTTTGGAATCTCCCGTGCACATAATATTGCTCTTGCCTCCATGGAGGGCTTTTCCATTCCTGGAGATATCTCAGCCTCGGGCAGGTATTGGGAAGAAGACATCATTCTGCCCGAAGTCACCGTGGAAAACGGGATGATAAAAGTTCCTGATAAACCGGGAATCGGTTATGAAATTAATGAAAAAAGGCTGAATGAAGTTTCCACCTCTAAAGATAGCATTGCTTTATAAGTAAAAAACCGCAGTTCTGCTTTTGGCAGATTTGCGGTTTTCGTTATATTGCAAAAAAATAGACGCATTATCAGCGCCCTTTATTTATAAATTATTGCGTAATTTCGTCTTTAATAAATGAATCCTCTTTAATGGCAAAGGAGCTTAATCCAGCAGCAGCGGCAAAAGCAGCTCCAAGCAAAATAATGGTTGATAACATATGTATCACTCCTATAAGTTGTTGTTACTCTATACATTCCCGGTAGGAATCTTAATAAACTTGTTTTTATAAAAAACACAAAAGCGATGCATAAAATGCACCGCTTTTGCAGCATTTCGCCTAACCATCCAATGAAATGCGTACCAGCAATCCGATAGCACCCGGAAGGTGCTGTCACCCATTAAAGGTCATGAGGCTCAAACGTTTTGCAGTCTGTTTCTTTGCTGTTGTCTGCGGTTTCTCCAGTATGGCTGACTACGTATATTTGGTCTGCACTGCATCGGTTCCCATTTTTCCAGAAAGCGCAGTTGTTAACTTCACATAAAACGTCTTTTGCCATTTTCAAACACCTCTTATCAGAAAATTGTGACCACATTAAAATTGACAAATTTGCGGAGCATGTCACTTCTTTATTTTCTGCAGTGCTTTACTGTTCAGTCATGGCATTTGCAGGAATATCATGCCGGATCTTTAGTTTGTTTTTGCCGCAAATATCGTTTGTCGTTCATGAAAAGGCTCCAAAAGTATATGAACCCAGGGAAAAGGATTAGGAATCCTGCGATATAGGTGGCAAATATGGCCCGGAATGAGCTCGGATCTGTAAACGCAGAAGCAATAGTCACTTCAGGGTATACAATATAGGGCAGATGAGCTTTTCCATATACATAGCTGGCAGCAAGGTATTGGAGGGTTATGGAAATAACCGCCAATCTGGGAATTCCCCTAACTCCTTTTTTGTTTACGGACGGAAGGAACAGTGCCAGTCCTCCTATTAGAAACAATCCAAGAGACAGCAAAAGCAAAGGCAAATCATCGATTATCTTTTCATAAATCCAAAATGCTTCCCTTTTTAAAGTAAACATAATAAGAAATGCCATTATGATTGAAACCGGTCCAAGCATGATTGCATCCCTGCGGTACACTGAGTAAGCTTCCATCTCTTCCGAGGCTTTTGAGTAGTCAGCGAGTAGAAGGGAAGACAAAAACAGTGTGCTGCTGATGGCAAAACCAATAAAAGCATATTCATTCGGGCTAGTAAAAAGATGCGCAAGGTCCAGAGATTGCCTGCCATCAGTAAATTCAACAAAATCTCCATGGGTGATGGGCAAAACGCTAATCAGCAATCCGGGGATAAGGATTCCGGATAGGCCTGAAATATAGGTGAGCGGCTTCCTGTATTCTTCCGCAATGTTGGAAAACACGAGGAATGCACTTCGGATCGCAAGTAATAGCAATATGATGCTGCCTGGTATTAGAAGTACAGTTCCCAGTGTATAGGCTGCAGTTGGAAAAAGGCTATAGACTGCCACTACAATTGCGACGATAAAGGTGTTTGTCACTTCCCAGGTAGGAGACAAATAACGATTCGCCACATTTGCCGCCTTTATTTTGGGCCGATTGAAGTAAATCATGGACCAGAAGCCTGCGCCGAAATCCATTGTTGCCATTACCGCATATATGAAGACGAATCCCCATAACACTGTGATGGCAAGTAATTCTTCAGCCATTGGATTCACTCCTTCATGTATTTGATCCGTATAGAGGAACGTTTTTCTGTTCGGCTCTATTTATATCATCTATTACGGTATTCTTTTTGAAGTAATATAGCATAACAAACACAACTGCCACCCCAAGCACTACATATACCAGGGCAAAGAGAATAAATAATATCCCCAGATTTTCAGCGGTCGTAACAGAATCAGCAGTGGACAGCACCCGGTAGATGGTCCAAGGCTGACGTCCGGTACAGGCAAATACCCAGCCAAATTCTATTCCAAGAACTGCTAGCGGCCCTGAAGCAACAAATGCCCACATGAGGACCCGCGGAAAATGATTTTTTTTCAGAAACTTATTCCATACGAAAGCGATTAAGGATAAAAATATCAGCAATGAACCAATTCCGACCATGGCATTAAAGAGAGTATGAACAAAAAGTGGAGGCCATTCTTCTTCCGGAAAGTCATTCAGACCCACTACAACGGTGTCAAAGCTGTTGCCCGCCAAAAAGCTTAGTGCCCAAGGAATTTCGATTCCCCACTTAACCCCCTGTGTTTCACGGTCTGTAAATCCGCCGATTGCAAGGGGCGCATAGGATCGTGTTTCGAACAGCCCCTCTGCTGCTGCAAGTTTTTCCGGCTGATACTCATGCAGATATTGAGCCGATTCATGGCCGTTTAAAGCTGTTAAAAATGAAAAAATTCCGCCGACAATCAGACTCAGCATAAGTGCTTTCTTATGAAAGTTATATACTCGTGTTCCGAATGGAGTTCTCAGCATTTTGAAAGCAGCAACTGACGCTACAACAAATGCGCCTGTTGTATAAGCTGATAGTGCCACATGGCCAGCTGTAACGATAAAGCTTGGGTTAAAAAACGCAGCCCATGGATCCACATCGACAATTTCCCCATCGACAATCCTGAAGCCCTGTGGTGTTCCTTCAAATGCGTGAACATTGGTTATCAGAACAGCAGAGGCGAAAGCGCCAAGAGCAACCAGCACAAGGCTTGATATACGCATCCATGGAGGAATTCTTTCGGCAGCATACACATAAATTGACATAAATAAAGCTTCAATAAAAAAAGCGTAAATTTCAATCTGGAATGGCAAAGCCATCACCTTGCCGATAACCTCCATAAAACCAGGCCAGAGAAGGGAAAGCTGCGTTCCTGCTATGGTTCCTGTCGGAATTCCTACTCCAAGAAGCACTGCAAATGCCTTGGTCCACCGTTTTGCCATAATGACGTAATCATGATCCTTCGTTTTCTGGTAAAGAAGTTCCGCTGTCAGCATCATCAGTGGCAAGCCAACTCCAATCGTTGCAAAAATAATATGAAAGCCCATTGTAGTCCCAAATAAAGACCTTGCAATCAATAAATCACTCATTGCATTTTCATCCCTTCAATTTCTTCAATGGAAATAGTTTCTTCAAAAACCAGCCAACTATGTAAACTTTTCCTGTATTAGCTATATTAAGGAAACGAAAAAACCTCCCAATGTGGGAGGTTAGTGAGAACTTATTCGTTCAGCGCTTTTTTCAATGAATCCAGATTATCTTCCATAAGTGTAAAATAAGTTTGATTTTCTGATATATTTTCTTCTGTAAGGACCGATAAATTATGAAGCATTAAAGGTTCTGCACCGATTTCTTTTTGCAGAATTTCAGTCAGTCTTGAGCTGACATTCTGTTCAAAAAAGACATATTTCAAGTCATGTTCTTTGGCTTCCGCAATGATTTTCTGCAGTTCTTTCTGAGTAGGCTCGCTGGAAGAATTTAAACCCGATACACTGATTTGATCTAAACCATATCGTTCTTCCCAATATCCATATGCTGCGTGTGAAACAATGAATTCCTTATGCTCAGCATTTTGAACTGTCTGCTCAAAGTCATTATGGAGAAGATCCAGCTCCTGGGCAAGCTCCAGATAATTCTGTTCAAACTGCTCTTTCTGTTGAGGCATCTGCTCAACTAAAGCATCTTTAATTGATTCAGCCAATTCCTTGGAGTATAAAGGATCCAGCCAAACATGGGGGTCGATATCTCCATGGCTATGATCATGACCTTCTTCAGATTCTCCTTCATGATCATGACCTTCTTCAGATTCTCCTTCATGTTCATGGCCATCTTCAGATTCAGCTCCGTGCTCATCAGCATGTTCTTCTTCATGTTCAGCTTCATCAGCATGTTCTTCGGCTTCATGCGCAGGATCATGATTTTCATCTGAGTGAACAAACTCAATATTTTCTCCTGCGGCCACCATTTTAACTTTCTCATTTTTCAATGTTTCTTTTGCTTTTTCCACAAAGCCTTCAAGACCGAGTCCTATAAAAATAAAAAGATCTGAATCAGCCAGCTTCATCATATCTTTTTGTGATGGTTCAAAAGTATGTTCATCCGACCCGGGAGGATAGATGGTTTCAACTTCTAACGCATCCCCTCCGATTCGTTCAGTAAAATATTGAAGCGGATATACCGTTGTATAAACCGTAGTTTTATTGCTGCTGTTTTCTTCTGGCTTATCGTCTGAGCAGCCTGATAGAACTAAGATTAGGCCTAAAATAAATACTAAAAATTTCTTTGTCATTTTCTCTTTCTCCTCCTTTAGTAAAACGTAGTTATTACGATTTAAAGCACGGACTATATTTTTAAATAATGTTTATTAGGGCCGTTAATTGCAGCAGTCAGCGTCCAAGTGATTAATAATACGTAATCATTACGATTTCCCTTAGTTATCTTACATAATTTCCAGCCAAAAAGCAAGAATAAAAATTTGTTTGAAGCTCCAGCTTTATGTATCATAAATATAGAGGCCTGTTAAAGGTCATCATTAGTATTGACATCTTTTTGTCAAGTATTGCAGCATTTATGCCTGCTCAAAGCAAAATAATACATAAAAGTCAGGGAGTGGAACAATTGAAACTTTTAGAAGAAATCTTAAACCATAACCAGCAGTTTGTTGAAGAAAAAAAGTATGAAGAGTTTGAAACAACGAAATTCCCTAATAAGAAAATGGTTATCTTGACTTGCATGGACACTCGTTTAGTGGAGCTTTTGCCAAAAGCGCTCAATGTAAGAAATGGTGATGTGAAAATTATCAAAAATGCGGGAGCTTTAGTAACACATCCGTTTGGAAGTATTATGAGAAGCATTTTAGTAGCTGTTTACCAGCTGCAGGCAAAAGAAGTGTTTGTTATTGGCCATCATGACTGTGGCATGAGCGGAATGAAAGCAGATGCGGTTGTCAGCAGCATGAAGGAGAGAGGCATTACTGAGGATGCATTGGATACGATGACATACTCAGGAATAGCTGCAGAAGACTGGCTAAGAGGCTTTGAAAATGTAGAGGATAGTGTGTCCCATAGCGTCCATATGGTGAAAAAGCATCCATTGATGCCGGCAGATGTGCCTGTGCATGGGCTTGTTATTCATCCTGGCACAGGCAAGCTTGACCTGGTAGTGGACGGATACGAGGGTTAATTCTTTTTCTTTTTGGGCCATTCCTCCGGAACAAGGTCAACACCGCCTGGATGAAAGGGATGACATTTAAGGATCCGTTTTATAGTCAGCCAGCCGCCCTTTAAGGCGCCAAATCGCTTAACAGACTCCAGCCCATAATGGGAACATGTCGGATAAAAACGGCATGTTGGAGGCTTTAGCGGTGAAATCGCAATTTGATAGAAACGAAATATCGAAATCATTATTTTTTTTAACATGGCATTACCTTTCCTGGTTAAATCATATTTTCTTTTAAAATAACATATAATCGTGAAAACGTCATAATTTTCATATTAATTTGATGAATTTAGTCGGATATTGCGTTATAATAAAAGGAAAACTTTAGGGGAGTGTTTTGAATGCCTTCAGTAGAAAGTTTCGAGTTGGATCACAATGCTGTTAAAGCTCCATACGTGAGGCACTGCGGTGTCCATAAAGTGGGAAGTGACGGTTTAGTTAACAAGTTTGATATCCGTTTCTGTCAGCCAAATAAGCAGGCGATGAAGCCGGATGTCATTCATACACTTGAGCATCTGCTCGCTTTTAATATCCGTACGCATGCAGAGAATTATGATCATTTTGATATTATTGATATTTCCCCGATGGGATGCCAGACAGGCTATTATTTAGTCGTTAGCGGAGAGCCGTCAGTTGAAGAAATAATCGATCTGCTTGAAGCTACAATGCAAGATGCGGTTGAAATAACCGAGATTCCTGCTGCAAATGAGAAGCAATGCGGACAGGCAAAGCTTCATGACCTTGAAGGCGCAAAACGTCTTATGAGATTCTGGCTGGATCAATCGAAGGATGAATTGAAACAGGTTTTTGCATAATGAAAACGGGCTGACTGGTCAGCCCGTTTTTATAATAAGATAAGAATAAAATTTTGTAAGCCGATAACTGCATGACTTATAAAATCGGAGATAAAAGTCTTGAAATGGATTCTTTCAATTTGATTTTTAAGGCTCTATTTCTGTAATCTTCTGCAGTAAGGTTAGTTGATAGCTGGACATCTTCCTGAAAGCTCTCAGTCAGTTCTTTCGAAACGTCCTCATCATATATAAAGGCATTTACCTCAAAATTCAGCCTGAAGCTTCTAACATCTATATTCGCGGTTCCAACCGACGAAACTTTCTCGTCAACAATCAAGGTTTTTGCATGGATAAAGCCATTCTCATAAATATAGATGTTCGCATTAGCTTTTAACATTTCCCCTATATAGGAGTAGGTTGCCCAATAAACAAACATATGGTCAGGCTTGTTCGGTACCATAATGTTCACTTCCACCCCTGATAATGCAGCTATTTTCAATGCATCCAGTAGACTAGCGTCCGGAATGAAATAGGGAGTTTGGATATAAATAGATTTACGGGCCGATGAAATCATTTTTATATACCCATTTTTAATCTGTTCCCATTCCGAATCAGGACCGCTGGTAACAATTTGCATCCCTACGCTATCTCGAGACTCGGTCAGCGGAAAATACTTAGGAGCATAGTAAATATCATGGCGGTGCGAAGCCTGGTTCCAGTCCAGGATAAAGCGGGTCTGCAGGGAATGGACAGCACTCCCTCTAATTCTTAAATGAGTATCACGCCAATACCCAAACTTTGGATTTAGCCCGAGATATTCATCCCCGACATTAAACCCGCCAACATATCCAATTCGGCCGTCAATAATGGCAATCTTGCGATGGTTCCGGTAATTAATTCTCAAGTTGATAAAGTGCAGCCGGGAAGGGAAAAAGGCTTCAATTTCCCCTCCTGCCGCAATCAGCTCTTTAAACGCCCTTTTATGCAGGCTTCTTGAACCCAGTTCATCATAGAGAAGCCTTACTTTTACGCCTTCCTTTGCCTTTTCCGTCAAAAGATTGATTAAGCTTTTCCCCAGATTATCTCTCTTGAAGATATAATATTGCAGATGGATGTGATCGACTGCATTTTTGATGTCATCCACAAGCGAATTGAACTTCTCTTTCCCATCTGTAAAAATCCTGACCTCGTTGTCCTGGGTTAATACCGAATCATTATTGACAAGATGCATATATATAAGGTCCTTGGAGTTTTTAATTATGTCATTTCGAAAATGGAAATCCTTTTCCTTGATTCCTCTGATTTGATTGTTCAGCAGTTCATCAATTCCAATCTTTTTGCGGTCTTCCCATTGAAACATCTTTCTTCTGGTTAAATTCTGCCCAAAGAAGAGATACATGAAAAAACCAAGAAGAGGAAGAAAGAACAAAACCATGAGCCAGGCCCATGTGGCACCTGCATCCCTTCGCTCCAGAAAGATAACAAATGCTGCCAGGATAATATTTAATACTAGAAATACTGTAAGCATCATGGAGTATATATCCATCTCAATGTCCTCTCATTACATGTATATTATTTCCGTCCATTTAAAAGGAAAACCTCCGGCTATACGGAGGCTGTATATATAATAGCGTATGCTTATGAACGGTTTTGGTTATCTTCTTGATCTTCTTTAGCCTCTTTTTGTTCCTGCTCGCTGTCAGGAAGCGGATCAACTGGGTCTACCGTATGTTTGAATTGGTAAGCTTTTGAAGTGGTAATGACGCTTAAAAGCAGTACCACGATCACAATGATAATCGATATGACTAATACCGTATACATGTTTCTCCCCCTTTTCTCTCAATATTTTACCATGAAAGCAGCTCTTTCATGAAAGATTTCGCAATCACCAAGGTACAGGTTTGATTTTTGTTAATGTGGGTAATCTATTGTTGGGAGGATGATTTATATGAGTATAGAATTGGTAAAGGCTGTTAACCAGCAAGTAGCAAACTGGACTGTTCTGTATGTAAAGCTTCACAATTACCATTGGTATATTAAAGGGAAAAACTTTTTTACCCTTCATGCAAAATTTGAAGAACTTTATAATGAAGCCAACGTACATGTTGATGAACTGGCTGAGAGAATCCTGGCTCTTGAAGCCAAGCCGGTTGCGACTATGAAGGAAGTTCTTGAGACCAGTTCTCTCGAAGAAGCGACAGGAAAAGAAAATGAAGAAGAGATGGTCCAATCTGTCGTTGATGACTTCGAAAAAATGGTGGACGAGCTTCAGGAAGCCATTGAGCTAGCAGAAGAAGCCAAAGATGAAGGAACAGGCGACATGCTGATTGCTGTAAAGCAAAGCTTAAAGAAACATATTTGGATGCTAAAAGCATACCTTGGCTAATAAACAAAGACTGGCTGGAAAGCTGGTCTTTTTGTATGCAAAAAAAAAGAGAGAGTGCCTTCGGAACAAATCTAAACCGGGTGCCTTTCCTTTGTGCTTACCTTACTCCCGGCGTGTATGTACAATAAAACAAAAAGCGGCTTATCGCCGCCTTAAATAATATGGATAGTTAATAATTCCGGATATGTATAGTTTAGTGTATGTTACGGTGATGAATGATTGGGCTTCTGCGCTGGCCGTAATTCTCACTGGCAAATTTCCCTTTTAAGCTCTCAATCAGATAAAGCCCCATTAAATCATATAATTCCTGATTTTCGAGATCCTTGATGATATTCAGCAGGTCTTCTCTGTCCATTTCTTCTAAGAAAGCAAAAGCGAGCATATCGATATCCTCTTCATCACCTGTCAGCTTATTCCTGTAAAGTTCATATAGCTCATCAATCAGTTTCATGATAACACCTCCTTAATAATGCGCCTGTTTTATTTAGTATACTTAATTTAATACCCCTGATGCAGGAAAATATTCACCCGGATAAATTGAGAAGCCGTTTCCCATTTATTTAACTTAGTATATGTAAGCTTATGAAGAATGATCGTAATTTCGTATAATTTTATCATAAATGTGGGATACGATAACTATAGAAATGAAAAAGTAATGATATTTAAGATAAAGCAACCGGTGTTGAAGCTGTGTCACAGGAATGAACAAAAAAGGGGCTGACATGATTGGAAGGGAATAAAAAGACGTATTATATAACGCTTGGTTCTGGGGAGATTTCCCAAAGTGCCACTGGCTCAACATGGAATTTTAAAATAGAGGCAACAGATGATGAAATCATTGCCTTAAGAGAATATTTTGACCAGAACTATTCAACTGAGTGGCAGAATTTTTACAGGGCCCATGTTCCTTATGTTCAATACCATTATGACCGTGAAAATGATGCTTATGATGATACAATGAAGAAAATTTATGGAATGATTTATGATCTTGGAGATGATGAAGCAAGAAAGCATATTGAAAGCATGGGGATCCTCACCGAAGAGGAACATAAATAAGAAAAACGGAAGCGCCTCGCCCACCCCCTGCACCTGAATGGGGCAGGCTGGAAAGCTCTCGAAGTGCCAAGTAATATTTAGTAGCATAAAAAGCTGAGGCGAATGCCTCAGCTTTTCTACATTTCCATTTCTACAGCTGTATCAAGAACTTCCTGCGGAACAGCTATAGCCTCTACCTTATTATAGTTTGAGTATTGGCCGTTCATGTTCTGCTTCATGGAGATGGTCTGGCCTTCAGCCGTGATTTCCATTTCCATAATCATATTCAGCACACTTGGATAAAAAGTTTCTTTATCAATCACGATTTCGTATTCAACGCCGTTAATTTTCATGTTATCAAGCATTTCTCCGTTCGCGGCCAGTTCAGGCGGGAGCGTTTCTGCTGCTGTTTCCTTCACAAAATCATTGAATTTTTCTCCATCGGCTTTCAGCTTTAGGATGTAGTTTTCTGCGTCCTGTTCAAACGTAAAGTCGTCCACGAACTCCTGCAATTTTTTTAGTTCTTCACCAGGATTCGTCTGCTGACTGGACATTTGAAGCAAATCATCCGACATTTCTTTAGGGAACTTCATCCACTGCTTACCGGCGGCGTCATAAAGGAACATGCCTTCTTCAGTAAAATAGCTTTCGATATCATATGACTCTTCTGTGCCGTCCATCGACATAGTCATCTTTTGATAGAAGGCCATTGGATCTGTTGTAACATCCATGTCAATGACAGAATCGATATTCATATTTTCCCCTTCAGTGCCTGAGCTCATTTCCTGGCTCATATCCATATTTACGGAGAAGCTTTTAAGCTCTTCTGAAGCCTCGGTTGATTTCGTTAAAACTTCCTCCAGTGTCAATTCTGAAGCTTCTTCTGCTTTGGTTTCTTCCTTGTCTGTGCCACCATCAGATTCATTTACAGGTTTTGCTGTCTCACTGCATGCAGCCAGCATTAGAATCATTAAGAAGCCAATAAGAATTGCAAGGGACTTTTTCAAGGTATACACTCCTCTATTTTGGTTAGTCAGCTAATTTTACGGTAAAAAAAGGAAAAAAGTTTCAAAAATATGTAATTTGATACTTTAGGCCCAGAAGTTTTTAAATAAATAATAAACATATATAATGATAACAACAGAAATTTATTTTCGAGTGAGGGAAAAGTATGGAAACCTTTTTGGATGCGAACGGCGGGGAAGTGAGATTTTCTTTTAATAAAAGAGCTTTTGGAACAGAGCCAAGACATGTTCTGGTCATTTGCCGCTATGGCGATCAATGGCTGCTGACGAATCATAAAAAGCGGGGGTGGGAATTTCCGGGCGGCAAGAGAGAACAGGGGGAGTCACTTGATGAGGCAGCCAGAAGAGAGGTATATGAAGAAACAGGAGCGGACTTAAAGGATTTACACTTTATTGGTGAATATGAAGTAAACTTTGGAACCGAACGTTTTGTCAAAGCCATTTTTTTCGCAGAGGTGGAGAGCCTTAACAAAAAGGAGCAATATTTTGAAACTGACGGTCCCATCCTGACAGAGGGAAACATGCTGGAAGACAGATGGAACAGTCAATACAGTTTTATCATGAAGGATAAAGTAATTGAAAACTGCCTCGAAAAAATCATGAAGGAAAAGTAAAAAACGGCAATACACTGTGCCGTTTTTTTAAGATCCATTTTTAATCAGTTTTCGCTCGAGAAGTTCGACAAGCTGATACATCACTGTTGCAAAAACAGCAATTACCAGCAATGACAGCATGACAAGGGTGAAGTTGAATACTTGGAAGCCGTAAATAATCATGTATCCGAGACCTTTTGAAGATACAAGGAATTCGCCGACAATGACTCCGACCCATGATAGCCCGACATTCACCTTTAAAGTGGAAATGATAGTCGGGAATGAAGCAGGCAAAATGGCTTCCCTGAAGATTTGAAATCGATTCGCCCCAAAGGTCTGAAGCACTTTAATATAATTGGGGTCTACTTCTTTGAAAGATGTATAGACGACAATGGTTGTGATGATGATGGAAATAATCGCTCCCATGGCTACAATTGAAGTAAAACTGGGGCCTAATGCGACGATTAATATCGGGCCAAGGGCAACCTTTGGCATTGA
Source organism: Cytobacillus oceanisediminis 2691 (assembly GCF_000294775.2). Classification (GTDB taxonomy): domain Bacteria; phylum Bacillota; class Bacilli; order Bacillales; family Cytobacillaceae; genus Cytobacillus; species Cytobacillus pseudoceanisediminis. Next base: position 4,549,744 of record NZ_CP015506.1, on the reverse strand, counting down.
ATTCAGGACAACCAAATAGGGATCCGCTATTTTCGATAGCATCGGTGACCACCAGAGAATGGCTGCAAGCAATGTGCCTAAAAAAGTACCCAAAATGAATCCAAAAACGGTTTCTGACAAAGTATAGCCTAAATCCACCATCAAGGTACCATCCTGGATTTTGGTTAAAAATAACCCCCATACTTTAGAAGGCGAACTGAAAATCAGCGGATCTATCCATTGCTTTTGGCTTGCCAGCTCCCACCCTGAAAAAAACACGATAAAGATGACAGCCTGATAGAAGCGGACCCATTTTTTTTCACGGTTCAACGACTGGATATATTTCTGGTGGAGGAATTTAACGTTCTCCTGCGGGCTCAAGGGACTCCAGCTCCTTCCATATAGTTTGAAAAATTGCTGGATATGCTTCATGATTTCTTGCGTTAAAAGGAGTTTCATCTCTTAATTCTTTCGGAATGACAAACGTTTTATGAAGCTGTCCGGGCCTTGCGGAAAAGAGAAAAACGCGATCACTCATGCTGATTGCCTCACCAATATCATGGGTAACCAGTATGGCTGTTTTACCAAAAGATTTAAGCGTGTTAGAGACCAAATCCTCAAGCTTCAGCTTGGTTTGATAATCTAATGCGGAAAAGGGTTCATCAAGCATGAGCAGCTTTGGTTCTGTTGCAAGTGTTCTTACAAGGGCAACACGCTGGCGCATTCCGCCTGAAAGCTGCTTCGGAAACTGTGATTCTACACCTTTTAATCCCATCTCCTTAAGGAGCTGCAGAGCATAAGCTTTTTTGTCTGGAGTAAGGCTGTTCCCGATTTTCAGCCCCAGCAGGATATTTTCTTCAATCGTTTTCCAGGGAAAAAGATAATCCTGCTGCAGCATATAGCCAATTTCATTTTCTGCCGTTTCAACCCGCTTTCCTTCAAGTGTTACAGTGCCTTCTGTGGGTTCAAACAGGCCTGCTATGATGGAAAGCAAAGTTGTCTTGCCGCATCCGCTTGGGCCGAGGAAGGAAACAAATTCGCCTTCCTCCACTTCAAGCGAAATATCGGAGAGGGCCGTTACAGCAGAGGTTTTCGTAAAATAAGTGTGGTGGACAGCATCTACCTTTAAAAAATTCATGTCGGCCTCCTCTTTCGTTTATTACTTCATTACACCTTCAGCGATTTCTGTGTTGACAAGTGTGTCATGCTCTATGCGCTTAGGGAGCTCTCCTGCTTCGTCCATGATGTTCTGCAGATTTTCCCATTCTTCAGTGTCCAGGATAGGATCTGTTGCAAAGGATCCCTGGCTCTTATAGCGGTCTACTACCATCTCAATGATATCAAGCTCGGTATTGTCGAAATATCCTTGAATGGTTTCTGCCGTTTCTTTCGCACTGTGTGTCTCAACCCATTGCTGTGCTTTATAAATCGCTCTTGTGAATTTTTCGACCGTTTCTTTATTTTCATCAATATAGCTTTGTTTTGTCATGAATGTGGTATATGGTACATGACCGGACTCTGTTCCGAAAGAAGCTACGATATAGCCTTTGCCTTCTTTTTCAAAAACACTGGCAGTCGGCTCGAACAGCTGAACAAACTCGCCTGTTCCTGAAGCGAAGGCCGGAGCGATATTGGCATAATCAATATTTTGAATCAAGTCCATATCTGCGTGAGGATCAATTCCATGCTTTTTCAAAACAAACTCACCAGCCATTTGCGGCATACCGCCTTTGCGCTGGCCAAGGAATGTTTTGCCTTTCAGCATATCCCAGGAAAAATTGTCGATTTTATTGCGGGAAACTAAAAATGTTCCGTCTGTCTGGGTTAGCTGTGCAAAGTTGATAACCGGGTCATTGGAGCCCTGTGCGGATACGTAAATCGATGTTTCAGAGCCAACAAGCGCCACATCAGCGCTGTCTGAAAGCAAGGCTGTCATCGTTTTATCTCCGCCTGCTGTAGTCGTAAGCTCTACTTTAAGACCTTCTTCTTCAAAGAAACCCTTCTCAAGGGCTACATATTGCGGAGCATAGAAGATGGAACGTGTCACTTCGGCAATACGGACGTTTTGCATTTCATCCTTTCCGCAAGCGGCCAAAGGAACAATAAGTATCGCCGTAAGCAAAAGAAGCATGCTTACTTTCATCCATTTTTTCATAAGCCATAAGACCTCCCTTATGCTAAAAAAGTCAGATTTAAAAGCCTAGGATATCGTATGAAAATCGAAAAAATGTGTGAATGCCCATGGAAACATTTTTAGGCGGAGGTCATAAAGCTCATACTATTAGTCGTATTCAGTTACTTCAAGAGGGGGAATGAGGACATGGAATTCCAAAATGGCCAAATCATAAATAAACAGAGATTTCCTTCGCCAAATCCGGCAATCGAATTATCAGTTGTCACATATCATGCAAACGGATTACATATAAAAGGCCTGCTGGCAGAACCAAAGGGGGAGGAGCTATATGATGGATTCCTATACCTGAGAGGAGGCATAAAAAATGTCGGGAAAGTAAGGCCTTCACGGATTGTCCAGTTTGCCTGTGAAGGCTTCATTGTATTCGCCCCTTTTTACAGAGGCAACCAAGGGGGAGATGGCAACGAAGATTTTGCAGGGGAGGACAGACAGGACGCGTTTGCCGCTTTCACTCTTCTTCAGGAGCATGCACGGGTAAAAAGAGTCCATATATTTGGCTTTTCCCGCGGTGGCGTAATGGCATTGCTTACTGCAATCGAGTTTCCGGAAGCCGCGTCCATTGTAACATGGGGAGGGGTCAGTGATATGTTTCTCACTTATGTGGAGCGCAAGGATCTCCGGAGAATGATGAAACGTGTAATAGGCGGAACCCCGACGAAGTTTCCGGAAAGGTATAAATATCGCACTCCGCTTTTTCGGCTGGAACAGCTGGAGGCGCCTGTCTTAATCATCCATGGAGAACAGGATCATAATGTTTCGGTGGAGCATTCCTATCGCCTGGAAAAAAGGCTCAAGGCTCTTAAAAAAGAAGTAGGCAGCTGGTATTTCCCTGAATATACCCACTACTTTCCGCCAGCCGTGAACCGGAAGACAGTAGAGGATTTAAGTGCGTGGATGAAAAGCAATGGGTAGATAAAATTAAAGACTTTCAGAGCGGAAAAAGGTGCGGTAAAATAGAGGTAAGGATATTAAGAATGAAGGAGAGATACCAATGGGTATGCCTTTAGAGCTGAACACAATGATCGTGACAAAGGGAAGGGAAAAAAGACTTGATGAAAATTTCTTTTCGCTTGTCAAAGACGGATACCGATTATATCCGCTCGATATCCCTGTCGAGGTAAAAAGAACAATTGACGGAGACCTGAACGGAATGGGTGTTATTAGAAAAGTAGAATGGGAAAACAGCCAGACACTCATTACTTACCAGCTTGTTTCTCTAAACTCAACAAACTAAAGAGCGCCTGGACTTAGTCCGGCGTTTTTTTGTTCAAAAGATTTCTGCAAATCGCAAGTGAGAATAGTGCTTTTTTAATCAGGGAATGAGAAAGAATGATTAGTTGGAATAGTGCCGCTGAGCGAGGAAAAGGAGTTGCGAAAGGACTTAAACAGAAGGAATAGTGCTACTGAGAAATAGAAAAAGAGTGCGAACTGGAACTAATCGAAGCGCACAGTGCCGATCAACGACTATTAGTCTGCATGTAAGAAACTTATTCGTTCGAGCTTGAAGACTTATAAAATGAAATATAAAAAAGGAATTGCTGCTAAGCTGCAATTCCTTTTCTATATTATGCGATTGGTCCGCCTTTTTCTTCGATTTCAGAAGAAACGCTTGTGAACTTCTTGAAGTTCTCACGGAATTTTGCAGCGAGTTCTTTTGCCTTTGCTTCATAAGCAGCCTGATCTGCCCATGTTTTGTTTGGCTGAAGAACTTCGTCAGGCACACCCGTAACGTGCTGCGGAATTTCCAATCCGAAAATTTCGTCTTTGACTGTTTCTACGTTGTTTAGTTCGCCTTCAAGTGCAGCTTCCACCATAGCACGAGTGTAAGCAAGTTTCATGCGTTCACCGACTCCGTACTCTCCGCCAGTCCATCCTGTGTTTACCAGGAAGACTTTTGCATTATGCTCATCGATCTTCTCGCCAAGCATTTCAGCATAACGGTTTGCAGGAAGCGGAAGGAAAGGTGATCCAAAGCAAGTTGAGAACGTTGCCTGCGGTGAAGTGATGCCGCGCTCAGTTCCTGCCAGCTTGGAAGTATATCCGCTTAAGAAATGGTACATTGCCTGCTCTTTTGACAGTTTAGAGATTGGAGGCAATACGCCAAATGCGTCAGCTGTTAAAAATACGATTGTATTAGGATGTCCGGCAATGCTTGGGTCAACAATATTATCGATGGCCTGAAGCTGGTAAGCCGCACGTGTATTTTCAGTTAAAGTGCTGTCATCATAATCAGCAACCCGAGTTTCGCTGTTTACCACCACATTTTCCAATACAGCCCCAAATCGGATAGCATCAAAAATTTGCGGTTCTTTCTCACGGGATAAGTTAATGCATTTCGCATAGCAGCCGCCTTCAATATTGAAGACGCCATTTGCTGACCAGCCATGCTCGTCATCCCCAATCAGCTTGCGGTTAGGGTCTGCAGATAAGGTTGTTTTCCCTGTTCCGGATAAGCCGAAGAATAAAGCAACATCTCCTTCACGACCAACGTTCGCGGAACAGTGCATAGGAAGGATCCCGTTTTCTGGAAGCATATAGTTCATAACAGAGAAAATGGACTTTTTCATTTCGCCTGCATATTCAGTACCGCCGATTAAAACAGTACGGCGCTCGAATGAAATGATGATAAATGTTTCGGACTTTGTGCCGTCAACTGCAGGGTCTGCTTTGAAATTAGGAGCAGAAATGACTGTGAACTCTGCTTGATGATCCAATAGCTCGTCTTCTGCCGGACGAATGAATAACTGATGTGCGAAAAGATTGTGCCAGGCATATTCATTAATTACCTGGATTGGCATGCGGTGCTTTTTATCTGCGCCTGCGAAGCCTTTGAAAACAAATACTTCTTCTTTTTCTTTTAAGTAGTTGATTACTTTATTATAAAGATTAGAGAATGCTTCTTCAGAGATAGGCTGGTTTACGCTGCCCCAATCCATTTTATCTTTATTTGATGCTTCTTCAACAATGTATTTATCTTTAGGAGAACGTCCTGTATACTTTCCTGTAGTAGCGCGTACGGCGCCAGTAGAGGTAAGGGACCCTTCATTGCGGTTTAAAACTTTTTCCACAAGCTGAGGAACGGATAATTGCACTTGAATGTTGCTGCCATTTAATAATTCGCTCAATTCGTTTGATATGCTTACAGAGTTCATCTGATGAATACCTTCCTTTTTCCCAATTTTTTTATGAAAGTGATTACATCTCGAAATTAGTATAACACATTAAAACGATTAGTCTATACTATTACGAAACTTTTTTATTCATGTTATAAAAATGTCATAATTGGACATGCAATTCCACTTTAATCACCTTATAACTGATATATGTTAATATAGAAGAAAGTGTTAATTTTAACATGGGACTGATCTAAAATGAAGACAATTGCCCTCTATGATGAAACTTGTTCTTTATGCAAGGAAACAAAGAAGATATTTAAAAAACTTGATTGGCTGAATAAAGTGGTATGGATTTCTCTGCAGGAGTATGAAAAAATCCCGGATTCTCTCTCGTTTTCCAAGCATGACCTGCGCAGAGAGCTTCATATTATTACTCCATCGGGCGGTGTGAAAAAGGGTTATTCTGCAGTAAGGAGACTGCTGTTCCTCTTTCCTGCCTCCTTTTTAATCAGCCTCCTTTTATATCTCCCATTGACGCCAATACTGGGCGATCCGATCTACAAATGGATTGCTAAAAACAGGCATAAATTTCTAAAGAAAAAATGTGATGATGGAAGCTGTTCGCTGTAAGCATGGAGCATAATTTTCAATGCTGAAATTTTACTGTTAAAAATAATGAAAACTTGTTGACATGATTCGATAAAATACGGTATGATTCAACCTTGAACGGATACTCTCTTATCCCGAGCTGGTGGAGGGACAGGCCCTATGAAACCCAGCAACCTGCTAAAAGGCATTTATCAGCAAAGGTGCTAACCTGACGCAAGGACGTAATTCCTTGAACGATAAGAGTGAAAGGCGCGAATCGATTTGCTTTCAACCTTTTCACTATTGAGAAGGTTTTTTATTTTGCACAGGCAATGGGATGAACGGCTTTTGGAATGTACTATTTATGTGAGTTTTTAGCAGCTTGCAGAGAGGCATAAGAAAAGATGGATGCCTGGCTTTCTGGCCAGCGATGCCTATTTTTCTAATAAAAACTCCATGTTTATTTCATACTACTAAGGGAATGAGTTCCGTATCAAACAGAGATCCATGAAATGACAGGGAAAAGTTCTTTTCCGCTTCCCCATTTCTTAATTCTCGCTCAATTTTCTATTTATAAGGAGGAAGCCAGATGTCAACAAAGCGTCGTTTGTTTACTTCTGAATCAGTTACTGAAGGTCATCCGGATAAAATCTGTGACCAAATTTCTGATGCAATCTTAGATGCGATTTTAGCTAAAGATGCGAATGCCCGTGTTGCTGCAGAGACTTCTGTAACAACTGGACTTGTATTAGTTGCAGGTGAAATCACAACATCTACATACGTAGATATTCCAAAAATCGTTCGTGAAACGGTAAAAGAAATCGGTTATACCCGTGCTAAATATGGTTTCGATTCCGAAACATGTGCAGTTTTAACTTCCATTGATGAGCAGTCGGCAGATATTGCAATGGGTGTTGACCAGGCTCTTGAAGCAAGGGAAGGACAAATGAGTGATCAGGAAATCGAAGCAATCGGTGCAGGGGACCAGGGTTTAATGTTCGGTTTTGCATGCAACGAAACGAAAGAGCTAATGCCTCTTCCGATTTCTTTAGCACATAAACTTTCCCGCCGTCTGACTGAAGTTCGTAAAGAAGAAATCCTTCCTTACCTTCGTCCGGACGGAAAAACTCAGGTAACGGTTGAGTATGATGAAAATGACAAGCCAGTCCGCATTGACACAATCGTTATTTCTACCCAGCACCACCCTGAGATCAGCCTGGAGCAAATCCAGCGCAATCTTAAGGAGCATGTTATTAACCCGGTTGTTCCCAAAGAACTAATCGATGAGAATACAAAGTATTTCATCAACCCAACAGGACGTTTTGTAATCGGCGGACCTCAAGGGGATGCAGGCCTGACTGGACGCAAAATCATTGTTGATACTTACGGCGGATATGCCCGTCATGGCGGAGGCGCGTTCTCCGGTAAGGATCCTACAAAGGTTGACCGCTCTGCTGCTTATGCTGCTCGTTATGTAGCGAAGAACCTTGTGGCAGCAGGTTTAGCTGAGAAAGTGGAAGTTCAGCTTGCTTATGCGATTGGTGTAGCACAGCCAGTGTCGATTTCTGTTGATACATTCGGAACAGGCAAAGTCGATGAAGATGTACTAGTTGATCTAGTTAGAAAGCACTTTGATCTTCGCCCTGCAGGAATTATTAACATGCTTGGCCTTCGCCGCCCAATTTACAAGCAGACAGCTGCTTACGGACACTTCGGGCGTACAGATGTTGATCTTCCTTGGGAGCGTACGGACAAAGCTGAAATCCTTCGCTCTGAAGCTTAATAGAAAAGCGGAAGCTCTTTGGCCATCCCCGATACTTTAAGGGGGAGACAAAAATATAAAAAGCGGGAGTTGCATTAATCAATGTAACTCCCGCTTTCTTTTTTGCGTCATTATACATAAAGGGTGTTTATTCACTTTTCGGTCTTTATGCTCTTTAGTCGTTTATAATTATATGTTATCGTATAAACTTCGGATAATGGCTTAATTTTCCGTGCATATTTTTTTTATATTCCACGTGCTAATTATAAATGATTAGTGGTAGTATTATAGGGTATGTTTTCTAAGAAAAAGGAGCCGTTAAGGCTGTATCTAAATATTGAGAAAAGAATGGAGTAGGTGACGTACATAATGTGTGGTTTTATTGGTTGTGTACATGAAAAAGCACAAAATTACCGTGACGCAGATAAAGAACAGTTCCAAAATATGAATGATATCATTACCCATCGGGGTCCCGATGATTCAGGATACTATTTTGATGACCATATTCAATTCGGCTTCCGCCGGCTGAGCATTATCGATATCGAAAGCGGACACCAGCCGCTGACATACGAGAATGAGCGTTATTGGATTATCTTTAATGGTGAAATCTATAACTATGTGGAACTTCGTGAAGAACTTCTCAAAGCTGGATTAAGCTTTGAAACAAGCTCCGATACAGAAGTCATAATTGCCCTTTACAGCCATATGAAAGAAAAGGCTGTTGAAAAATTGCGCGGTATGTTTGCGTTTGTCATTTGGGATAAACAGGAACAGTCTCTATATGGAGCCAGAGATCCATTTGGGATTAAGCCTTTCTTTTATTACGATAAGGGAGACCGCACGTTCTTTGGATCAGAGAAGAAGAGCATTCTTTTGGCTCTTCAAAATGATGTATTAAACTATGACTCCCTCCAGCATTATCTGACCTATCAGTTTGTGCCTGAGCCAAACACGATGTCAGAGGGAATCCATAAGCTTGAGCCTGGCCATTATTTTACTAAAAAAATTGGTGCTCAAATGGATATTAAGCGATATTGGAAAGCTGCTTTCCATCCAGTGCAGAAGTCAGAAGCTGATTTCACGAAAGAAATTAGAGATGTTTTGTTCGACTCAGTGAAAATGCATATGCGTGCCGATGTTCCGGTAGGTTCATTTCTTTCAGGCGGAATCGATTCTTCCATCATTGCTTCCATTGCGAAAGAATTCCATCCTGCTATTAAAACATTCTCCGTCGGGTTTGAACGCAATGGCTTCAGCGAGGTGGATGTAGCGAAAGAAACAGCGGAAAAGCTGGGTGTAGAAAACATCAGCTACATCATAACTCCTGAGGAATACATGAATGAGATTCCGAGAATCATGTGGCATATGGACGATCCGCTTGCTGACCCGGCTTGTGTGCCCCTTTATTTTGTAGCAAGAGAAGCACGCAAGCATGTAACGGTTGTACTTTCAGGTGAGGGCGCTGATGAGCTATTTGGCGGCTATAATATTTACCGTGAACCACAATCCCTGGAAGTCTTCAATAAAATTCCTGCCATCGGCAAAAAGCTTCTACGCATGATTGCAAACATGATGCCAGAGGGAATGAAGGGGAAAAGCTTTATCGAACGCGGTGTAACACCAATGGAAGAGCGCTACATTGGAAATGCAAAAATGTTTACAGAGCAAGAGAAGCGCAGCCTGCTTCATGTATATAAAGACAGCTTAAATTATACGGATATCACTAAACCGCTATATGAAGAAAGCCGGGGCTATGATCCGGTTGACCGCATGCAGTATATCGATATTCATACGTGGATGCGCGGAGACATTCTATTGAAAGCGGACAAAATGACGATGGCTCATTCTCTCGAGCTTCGTGTTCCGTTCCTTGATAAAGAAGTGTTTGAAGTGGCTTCCAAAATTCCGACCAGCCTGAAAACGGCCAATGGAACTACGAAGTATATTCTTCGCAAAGCTGCTGAAGGAGTCGTTCCAGACCATGTGCTGAACCGCAAGAAGCTTGGATTCCCTGTGCCAATCCGCCACTGGCTGAAAGACGAGATGAATGAATGGGCGAAAAATATCATTCGTGAAAGCAGCACAGATCATCTAATTAATAAAGATTACGTACTGCAGCTGCTAGAAGACCATTGTCAGGATAAAGCGGACAATAGCCGCAAAATCTGGACAGTTCTTATGTTCATGGTTTGGCATCAGGTATATGTGGAGAAAAAGTATTCTTTCGAGAAAGAGTATTTGTTAAATAAAGACTTGCAGCCGCTTAAAGGCTAAAAATAAAAACGTCCATCAGGTGAAAACCTGGTGGACGTTTTTATTAATTATAAGAATGTATAAATTTTTTAAGTCAGATAATTGTCTGGCGCAAGCAGCCTCCCACCTCGAGATCACAAGCTTGTCTAGCTGAGGCTCCTAGGGACGAAAGATAAGACACTCCCTCACAAAAGGCAAAGGACGTCTTTCCGGAATGCTCGTCTTGTGCTTGAGGCCGCAGGATAAGGAATGCTTCGTTAGCATAAAAATCGCACGACCGAAAACGTTAGGTTTTGGGAGGTCGCGGCGATCTTAGTCTGCGTTCTTTCGTGGGCAAGGCGCTTCCGCTTTTCTTATGGGAGATAGGTAATAGCCTGTTTGCCCATCTGCACCCATGCTTTTTCAAAATCGTTTTTGGGTGCTTTTTTATTTTTCTCTCCTGTGAGCGGATCGTTGAAATACATGTATTCCTGATCATACCCTGTGAGCAGGACTGAATGCTCTTTATAGGTAATCTGTATTTTTCCGCTTGGCGTATGCCAGGTCTGGAAAAAGTCATCAGAAAGCTGTTTATAGGCTGTGTTGATAATAACCCAGACAGGCCTGCCGTCTGACAAATGGATCTTTAAGTCTTCAAAATCGGATCCGGTAAGGTCTTCAATGGAGCCAGGCATGTACTTTTCCGCAAGCTCTTTTACCGGTTTATGATAAACGCCAAGACCTGGATTATCAAAGGAATACATATCGCCTATGAATCCGTCATTCGGGTGCCCGAAATAGATTTTTCCGTTTTCTATGTGATAAGGCTCAGGATTTTTCTTTATTTCTTTAGCGAGTGTCATTTTATCAGCCTGTATTCCTGCATGCTGAAGGAGCATGGATAAGCTCGTCACCTCGCATCCTCTGGGGAGCTCAGGAAACTGATTGACTGCGGGTGCATCTATAATTGTTTCTTCCTTGATCTTTATTACGACAGTGTTGTTTCCAAGGAAAGAGCTGGCTTTCTCAGCAGGTTCAGACAACCATGATTTAATTTGGTTTACGGCTGAAGCAGGCTGGCTGCCTGAAAGGTTGTCATAAACAATTGCACCAGAAATCAGGATGAAGACAAGTAAAAACATTGGTGCCGTTTTTAACATTGTTTTTCTGAATATCACTATTAAAAATAAGAATAGAACAATTGCCGCAATATAAATCTTCAATTTCTTCACCCGCCCATTGGTATTGCCTTATGTTTATTATCGGCTGTTTTCCCATTCTATAATAGGGGGCAGGTGAGTTATTCAGGCTTTTTCTGCAAAGACTTATAGTACTGCCCTTTTTCGGCGTACTCCCTGCTGATCCGTTCCATATCTTTGATATCTTCTGGTGTCAGCTCGCGGATCACTTTTGCGGGCCTTCCGAATGCAAGTGTATTGGGAGGAATTTTCTTTCCCTGTGGAACAAGGCTCCCTGCACCAATGAATGCTCCCTCTCCGATTTCAGCCTGATCTAATACAATTGAGCCCATTCCTATTAAAGCCTTTTTGCGGACAATGCAGCTATGAAGGATTACCTGATGGCCAACTGTCACTTCATCTTCCAATATCAGCGGGTTATTCGGGCTTTGATGCAGGACGGAATTGTCCTGGATATTGACTTTTTTGCCGATGATTGTTGGTGCTACATCTCCGCGTATAACGGAGTTGAACCAAACGCTGGAATCCTCGCCAATTTCAACATCGCCGGTAATGGTAGTAAAATCTGCAATAAATGCGGATTCTGCAATTTTAGGTTCTTTATCTTTATATGGATAGATCATGTGAAACACTCCTATATGAAGTTTGATTATTTTGATTTTATCATAAGAGGCATGATAAACGTTATTTTGGCAAAAAGAATTCCAATTTTACAAAGGGTTGATTCATGAACAATTTCAGCATCTAGGCTATAATATATATACAAAAGACAGTACGTAAAAAGGCTGGGAGGATTGACTATGTGGAAATGGGAAACTGAAGGAGATGCAAAGGGCGTTATTGTCATGGTGCATGGGGCAATGGAGCATCACCGCCGTTATGGCTGGCTGATTGAAATGTGGCGCTTGGCCGGTTTCCATGTCATTATGGGAGATCTTCCTGGCCAGGGGATGACTTCAAGATCCAGAAGAGGCCATATTGACTCCTTTGATGAATATATACTTGAAGTTCAGGATTGGGTACATGCTGCCTATGAATTTGAATTGCCGGTCTTTCTTTTAGGGCACAGCATGGGCGGTCTGATTGCCATTCGCCTGCTGCAGGAGGAAAGGATGAATCTCGCTGGGGTAATTCTGTCCTCCCCATGCTTAGGCTTGGTTCAACAGCCTTCAAAATTTCTGAACTTCTTATCGCTTGGACTCAATTCTGTGATGCCTGGCCTGAAAATGGATGCCGGATTATCCGTTGACATGGCGACGCGGAATCAGGACGTCCTTGATGCTGATTTAAATGATTCTCTTTATGTGACAAAAGTTTCGGTCAGATGGTACAGGGAACTTGTTTCTGCAATAAAGCTTGCCTTTGAGAATCTTGATAAGATCCAGGATGTGCCCCTCCTCGTATTACAGGGCGGCGATGATAAGATCGTAAATAAAACAACTGTCAGAGAATGGTTTAACCTTGCGCCCTTCTCAGAGAAAAGGTTCAAGGAATGGCCTAAATGCTACCATGAAGTCTTTAATGAACCTGAGCGCGAAGAAGTCTTTGAATACGCGAAGGATTTCGTTAACAGCCAATTAAAAGCGCTTGGTTATGTGGTTTAAGGACGGTGTTTTAATTATGGAAGGGTGCAGCTTAATATAAGAAACTGTTCACCTATCCCTAAGCAAAAGGAGGTTTATCATGTCATGAGTGTCCCTTCCATGCCAATTAGCTTAATGTCACATGTCTACAGGAAGGTTCTTCCTGCGGTACATAAGGAACTAGCATACTGGAAAAGCAGAGCGGAAGCCATTCCTGATCAGGAGTTAAGAAAGCAGGCTCTTGCCAGCATTGAGCATAAAACCTTCCACTGTGAAGGCGGAGCTATTATGTCATTAATGGCCAAGGAAAAATATGAACAAGCGGTTAAGTTCATCGTCGCATATCAGACAATCAGTGATTATTTGGACAATCTCTGCGATCGGAGCACTTCACTTGATCCCCGGGACTTTGCGGCACTGCACGAGTCAATGGAGGATGCCCTCGATACCGATGCAGCAGAAAAAAATTATTATCGGCTGAGAAATGAACAGGATGATGGAAACTATCTTGCAGATTTGGCAGGAGTCTGCAGGGAAGTGCTGTCCAGTCTGAGTCATTACAGACATATAAAAAGCCATCTGCTTGAATTATGCCGATACTATTGTGATCTGCAAATACATAAGCATGTTGTGGTGGAAGAACGAGTTCCCCGTCTGCAGAACTGGTTTGACCAATATCGGTCTGATATTCCTGAGATGGAATGGTATGAGTTCTCTGCTTGCTCGGGATCTACTTTGGGGATTTTTTGCCTTGTTTCCTACGCACTGAGAGATGATTTTGAAGCGGAGCATGCGGTAAATATACGAAATGGTTATTTTCCATACATCCAGGGTCTCCACATTCTTCTTGATTATCTGATTGATCAGGAAGAGGACAAAGCCGGTGGAGACTTGAATTTTTGCTTTTACTATGAGAACGAAGAAAAACTGTTTTCGAGATTGAAGCATTTTGTTGCCGAAGCAGATAAGCATACTGAAAAGCTGCCTCATAAACATTTCCATAAACTGATTAATCGCGGCTTGCTCGGGGTTTATCTATCCGATGAGAAGGTCCGGAAGCAGCGGAATGTCAGAAGATTAGCCAAAAGCATGATCAGAACAGGCGGCATGGTAAGCTTTTTCTTTTATGTGAACGGCAGAGCTTACCGTACTTTGCAGAAGATGATGCCTGCGGGTTTTTCAGGAGCGATTGAAAAATAATAAAAAGCCTGCATTTTTTGCAGGCTTTTACCGTTTTTCAATAGCTACAATAAACGGCGGGTTATTTTTTTGATTAATAAACTGGTATTGCAATACATGGACGAGGCTTTGATCCAGCTGCCTTACATATCTGAGCAGATAATCACGCTCAACAGCTCCCTCAATATGGCCGTGATAAATCACTAAAAGAATAATCCCCTCCGGAGCCATCAGTTCCAAAAGCTGATCGATGGCAGAAATGGTTGTCTGCGGACGGGTGACAATATCTTTATCACCGCCGGGCAGGTAACCTAAATTAAAAATGGCTGCAGTTATTTTTCCATGATGCACAGGCGGCACATTCTCAAGAATGAATTCATGTCCTGTATGGAAAAGGGTAGCCCTGTCTGACAGGTCATGATCAGCCAGGCGCGTTTTTGTATTCTGGACAGCTTCTTCCTGAATATCGAAACCGTAAACTCTTCCATTATGTCCTACCAGATCCGCCAGAAATACTGTATCATGTCCGTTGCCCAAAGTGGCATCAATAACGATATCTCCAGGTGATACTGCTTTCTCAAGCAGCTGTCTTGCATAAGGTAAGATTCTTTCAAGCTTCATGACAATGCCTCCATTTGGCTTGGATTGTAAAGTTTGCCTTGCCAGCTGTTTCTGCGCTTTAATTCCGCATCAATGCTATTTAGCACTTCCCACTTATTTACGCTCCACATTGGCCCGATCATCAAGTCGATTGGCCCATCTCCTGTTATTCGGTGTACAATCATTTCCGGAGGTAAAATCTCCAGCTGGTCACATACTAAGTTTACATATTCATTAAGTGACAGAAACTCAAGCATGCCTTTTTCAAATTGTTTAACCATCGGGGTTCCTTTTAATAAATGAAGGAGATGAATTTTTATCCCCTGCACATCCAGTTTTGCAACTTCCCGTGCGGTTTCCATCATCATATCCGGTGTTTCAAGCGGAAGGCCATTAATGATGTGGGAACAGATGCGGATGCCATGTTTGCGGAGCTTCTTTACTCCCTCTGCATAGCATTGATAATCATGAGCGCGGTTAATTAAAAGGGCAGTCCGTTCATGCACAGTTTGTAAGCCCAGTTCTACCCAGAGATAAGTTCGCTGATTAAGCTCTGCCAGATATTCGACTACATCATCAGGCAGACAGTCAGGGCGGGTCGCAATAGACAGTCCGACAACTCCGTCCTGCTCAAGCACTCTCTCATACATATCACGAAGCACTTCCACAGGGGCATGAGTATTCGTAAAGGCCTGAAAATAAGCCATGTATTTTCCATCTTTCCATTTATGATGCATTTTTGTTTTTATTGCATTAAATTGTGTTTCCAAATCATCAGCACGGTTCCCGGCAAAGTCTCCCGAACCGGATGCACTGCAGAATGTACATCCCCCATGTGCGACTGTGCCATCACGGTTGGGGCAATCAAAGCCGCCATCGAGTGCCACCTTGAAAACCTTATGGCCAAATTCATTACGCAAATGATAATTCCATGTATGGTACCGTTTATTATCGGATGCATATGGAAAAGGATTTACTTTATCCACAATTATCCCTCCTTTTTCAAAGAGTAATCTATAAGGTAAAAATGAATATGAAGGATTTCATAAAATTAATCTTATCATGACCCAAAACCTTATCCAAGGGGAATTGGCAGGAAATAGAGTGGTAAGAATTACAGAAAAATGAACAAACTAATTATTGAAGCATGCAAGCTTCTAGACCCATTCTTTAAGGAGGGGAACAGATAATGGCAACCCGTGAATCGATGGATACACTCCTGCAGCAGTGTGAGGATGCAATCCGTTTTGCCCAGGAGCAGTTTGAATCAGGCAGGACACAGGAGCATTATAATGATAACGAATACTCCAATGCTCTTCAATCTTTGGAAGCTGCTTATAATGATATAACCCAGATGGCCCATAGCGCCAACTCCCAGCAGCGGGAACAGCTTCACCGAATGAGACTCCAGCTGCAGCAGCTCCAAAATCAGATGATAATACTTCCTCATTAAGGAGTGGTCCACAGATGGTAAAAAAGCGCTCAAAACAAAACAATCCGGAACAAAAGACCCGCAATGGCGCCAATAGCCAGGACGTTGAACTTGGCCGGGATTTTGATGCGGTAAAGCAGTCGAAAAAGAATTATGAGAAGTCAGGCGGCCAGCCTGTAAAATCAAAATTTCACCCTGAGCCGGAACAATCATCATAAATAGAATATGGAAAGCCCCGATTTTTCAAAATCGGGGCTTTATTTTTGTGCCGTTTAACGAACTATTCTCAATAGGTGCATTCCTTAAATATCCACATTCAGTTTCAATTATAAAAGAAGAAGTATTCTGTCTATTAAAATCGAATGAAAACCTATTGCAAGGACAGGAAAAACCAACTAAAATTATTTTGGATTTCGAAATAGTGCCGGGTGGTAATATGCCGGCTGACATAAAAAAATTTTAAAAAAGGGGCGTAATTTTATGCCGCGGACCTTATGGCTTTTAATAATTGGGATGGCAGTGAATGTAACCGGATCTTCTTTTTTGTGGCCACTTAATACAATCTACATTCATGACCACTTAGGCAAGTCCTTATCGGTTGCCGGCCTGGTTTTGATGGTGAACGCAGCTGCAAGCGTCGCAGGAAATTTAATAGGGGGAAGCCTATATGATAAAATAGGCGGCTATCGTTCGATTCTTCTTGGAATTATCATCACGGTAATGGCGCTTCTCGGTTTGACCTTTTGGCACGGCTGGCCTGCATACGTGGTGTTTCTCACTATTGTCGGATTTGGGTCTGGCATTGTTTTTCCATCTATGTTTGCGATGGCTGGATCTGTGTGGAAGGAAGGCGGCCGCAAAGCTTTCAATGCCATCTATGTGGCTCAGAATGCCGGTGTTGCCATTGGTGCTGCTCTCGGCGGCCTTGTGGCTTCGTACTCTTTTCAGTTGATTTTTCTGGCCAATACTGTCATGTATATCGTTTTTTTACTGATCGCTGTTTTTGGATACAGGGGAATAAATACTGCTTCGGGTCAGCAGACCTCCATCCTTCAGGAAAATCGCATGGTTAAAAATCATACCAAGCTTTATGCACTGCTCATATTATGTGCAGGCTATTTATTGTGCTGGGTCGGATATGTGCAATGGCAATCAACTATTGCTGCTTACACACAGGAATTGAATATTTCGTTAAAGCAATACAGCTTGCTGTGGACTATTAATGGAGCCCTGATTGTATTGGGACAGCCGTTTATCAGTGCTTTGGTAAAATGGTTTAAAACACTTAAGGTTCAGATGGTCGCCGGCATGGTCATATTTATAGGTTCATTTGCTGCTGCAGCAAGTGCCGAGAAATTCTCAGCTTTTATCACAGCCATGGTTATACTGACGATTGGCGAAATGCTAATATGGCCAGCGGTTCCGACCATTGCTAACCAGCTTGCCCCTAAAGGGCGGGAAGGTTTTTACCAGGGAATCGTAAACAGTACTGCTACAGGCGGAAGGATGATCGGGCCTTTACTGGGGGGGATTCTCGTTGACCTTTACGGAATCTCCATGCTGTTTGCTGTATTAATAGTTCTATTTGTTTTTGCCATTCTGACAACTCTTGTGTATGACCGGAAATTGAAGGAGCCTAAAAAATTGGCGCATGTATCATAAGAAAGAAACCTGCAGTTTTGAGCTGCAGGTTTTTTTGAAATTTTAGTTCTTAACCGGCGCCTTCGAAGTAATTTTCTTTTTGCTTAGCGGCAAATACAACTTCATTGAAGAAGCTTTTCAAAATCAGCCATCTCGCTGGATAAGAACTGATAAAATCCTCGAGAACCTCTTCTGAATAAAGAAGCAGGACATCCAGATCTGCCTTCTTTTGCTTCAAATCATACAAAAGGGCATGCGGAATGGTGTAATAGTCATTCAGCTGCCATTGATTTAGTTTCACAGTTAAAATATTATGGTCATCAATATAGGTTTGCAGCGCCTGTTTTTGCGCCTGAGTGCATTCCTGTTTTGATTTGTTTCCAGATTGCCAATTCGGATTAATCAGATAGATGCCTTTCATCTGAAACACCTCCCATGTCTGCTAGTACTAATGTTATGGGCAGTAAAAGCCATAAGAATACCCATTGAAGTGAATTTGTTTTCAGAAAAATATTATAAAATAGTATTCATAAATAGTAGATTGACCTAAATGAGGGGATTCAAATGAAAAGTGCATTCTTCGATCTGCCTGTGAAGGTTGTCGAAACCATTGTTGAGAACGCCTTTGGATGGCTTGTAGTTGTGAATAAAGAAGGAACAATTATTTACATTAATAAAAATTATTGTAATTTTCTGGAAATAGAAAGGGAAAAGGCTCTTGGGAAGCATGTGTCCGAGGTGATTGAAAATTCACGTATGCATATAGTGGCAGAATCAGGAAAGGAAGAAATTGCAGATCTGCAATATATAAGAGGCAACTATATGATAGCAAATCGCATCCCCATTTTTTCTGATGGCGAAGTAATTGGCGCTTTCGGGACAGTCTTTTTTAGGGATACAAAGGAATGGATGCAGATGAACAGCCATGTAAAGAGCATGCTGACAAAAATCCAGAGCTTTATCCAGGAAATTGATCCAAGTGTTAAATACAGCCTTGATGATATCCTGGGAAACTCGAGCCAGATTCATAGCCTTAAAGAAAAGGTGAAAATGGTGGCAGCCAGTGATATTTCCGTTTTAATCCGCGGGGAAAGCGGGACTGGAAAAGAACTATTTGCGCACAGCATACATCAGCTCAGCAACAGGAGCCATCAGCCATTTGTGAAAATTAACTGCGGAGCCATTCCGGAACATCTGCTGGAGTCTGAACTGTTTGGCTACGAAGAAGGTGCGTTTACAGGTGCGAAAAAGGGAGGTAAAAAGGGGAAATTCCAGCTTGCTGATGGAGGGACTTTATTTTTGGATGAAATTGGAGATATGCCGCTTAATATGCAGGTGAAGTTATTGCGTGCTCTGCAGGAAGGCGAGATTGAAAGCGTGGGTTCGACTTCTCCGGTTAAAGTAGATGTCCGGATTATCGCTGCAACTAACAGACCGCTCGAAAAAATGATGGAGGAAAAGCGCTTTAGGGAGGATCTATTCTATCGGATTAATGTGGTGCCGTTCATGATTCCTTCTTTGCGCGACAGGATGGAAGATTTATCACTCCTGATCGATAGCTTTATCAAGAAAATAACGAAAAAATCGGGAAAGAGAATAAGTGCAATTGAAGACGAGGTAATAGAAAAGTTTCATCAATATAGCTGGCCCGGCAATATTAGAGAGCTTGAAAATGTAATAGAGGCATCCATTCATTTAACAAGCAATGAAAGTATTACTACAGAATCTTTGCCGGATTACATGAAAGAATCTGCCGTTTATCCCGTTGGAAAAAAGAACTTGAAGGACATTCTGGAAGAAACAGAAAAGCGGATATTGACTCAAAGCTTGAGCAAATATAACCATGATCGATTAGAAGCGGCAAAAGCTCTAGGCATCAGTAAATCTTCTATGTATGAAAAACTAAAGAAATATGGAATTGAATAAAGATAAACAGTCCAGAAATCCGGAATATGTTCCAGAATTCTGGACTGTTTTCATTCTAGTAATTTTATGTACACTTAGTCCTACCCTTAGACGGAATTATCAGAAACTAGTCTATTATATCTGTGGACTTGTTTCCTTTGCATTCCAGAATTCTGGAAAAATGATTCATTAATTGTTCACGAGTCCCTTTACCTACAAGCCTTTCATGTTGGCACGACTCTTGCATTATCATTTCTCAGCAAGTTATTTTTCAGTTATTTTTTGCAAGCGTTTTCAGGAAGAGGATGAAAAGTTCTTTTCTTATTTTTAAAACAAAGGGGGAAATGAAATGCTAAGTATGATTGGATTAATAGGCGGGCTTGCCCTGCTGATTTACCTGACTATGCGGGGAATGAACCTGCTGGTTGTCGGACCGCTATCTGCCTTGTTTGTAGCTCTTTTTAGCGGCATGCCATTATTTCCGCAGCTGGCAGGTGAAGGGGAGGCCAATTTGGTCGGGAACTATATGTCCGGCTTTTCAGGGTTTGTAACATCATGGTACCTAATGTTCCTATTGGGTGCAATTTTTGGGAAGGTAATGGAAGACAGCGGCGCGGCCGACAGTGTATCCAAAATGGTAGTGGATAAGTTCGGAATGAAATATGCCGTTCTTGCCATTGTCGCTTCCTGTGCTATTTTAACTTATGGCGGAGTCAGTTTATTCGTAGTTGCTTTCTCTGTATATCCAATGGCATTAAGTTTATTTAAACAGGCAAATCTTCCAAGAAGGTTCATCCCTGCAGCACTTGCCTTTGGATCTGTAACTTTTACGATGACTTCTGCGGGTTCACCGGAAATTCAAAACTGGATCCCGATTGAATTTCTTGGAACGACTCCATATGCAGGCTGGGAAGTCAGCTTAATTGTCGCTGTGTTCATGATGATTTTTGGCTACTGGTGGCTGAAGCGGATGATCACAAAGGCTGTAAACAAAGGAGAAACCTTTGAATCCCGAAAGCAGGATCCTGTAACTGAGAATAAGGAATTACCGCACCCTTTTATGGGGGTTCTCCCATTGGCTGTTGTTTTAATTATCTCATTCGTATTCCATGATTCTCTTGCACAATCTGCACTTATTCTTGCATTACTGGGCGGAGTTATTGCCACATATCTATTGAACAGAAAGTATTTCACAAATTTCTGGAATGCTGTGTCTGATGGTACATTAGGCGCATTAATAGCGATTGGGAATACAGCTGCTGTTGTCGGGTTCGGCGGAGTGGCAAAGGCAGTTCCTGCATTTGCCACAGCAGTAGATTGGATGACAAGCATTCCTGGGAGCCCGCTGATAGGCGGTGCCATAGCAGTAAGTGTTATCGCCGGCATGACCGGTTCAGCTTCAGGCGGGCAGGCCATCGCATTGCCGATTCTGGCCCCGCATTATATGGACATGGGCGTCAATGCAGAAGCCCTGCACAGAACAGTAGCCATTTCATCCGGTGCTCTGGATTCCTTGCCGCATAATGGCTATGTCGTTACCACTGTACGGGCTATCTGCGGGGAATCTCACCAGGCTGCATATGGAGCGGTAGCGGCTGTTACAGTAATCGTTCCGCTGATTGGTTTAGCACTTGCGATTGTATTATTCTCACTCGGTCTAGGAATCTAATTTCGGCAGGGGCTCATAAAATAGAGCCCCGGCTTTGTTTTTGAAAGGAGCTTATTCATGGTACAAAATAAAGTAGTTTTTATAACCGGTGCAGCGCAGGGAATTGGCTATGAAATAGGCAAGAGATTTGCTGAACACGGCTCGAAAATCGTTCTGACAGATATTCAGGAAGAGGCTGTGAAAAAAGCTGCAGAAAATTTGCAGAATGAAGGTTTTGAAGCAATCGGGCTTAAATGTGATGTGACCTTGGAGTCTGATATACAATCGGCCATCAATGAAACTGTCAGTCAATTCGGTGCCTTGGATGTGCTCATTAACAATGCAGGGCTGCAGCATGTTTCCTTTATTGAAGACTTTCCTACTGAAAAATTCGAGTTTCTTATCAAAGTAATGCTGACTGCACCGTTCATGGCAATTAAACATGTCATGCCCGTCATGAAAAAACAAAAGTCCGGCCGTATCCTGAACATGGCATCCATTAACGGTCTTGTTGGATTCGCGGGGAAAGCAGCTTATAACAGTGCCAAGCATGGCGTTATAGGCCTTACTAAAGTCGCAGCATTGGAAGCTGCTGAAGATGGCATTACGGTCAATGCCATATGCCCGGGCTATGTGGATACACCACTCGTAAGAAATCAGCTGAATGACCTTGCTAAAACAAGAAATGTACCTATTGAAAAAGCGCTGGAAGAAGTCATTTATCCCTTAGTGCCGCAAAAGAGGCTGCTGAAGGTAGAAGAGATTGCAGATTATGCTATTTTTTTGGCTGGTGACGGAGCTAAAGGCATTACAGGACAGGCGGCAGTTATCGATGGAGGATATACTGTTCAGTAAATCAGGCACATTTTCTGAAAGATTGCATATTCTAGTTATTAAATTCCTGTCAGGATAAGCCTACTTGCATCCTGGCGGGAAATTTATTACAATAGTCATATTCCTATACTAAAATGCTTAGATAAGGAGCAGTAGTGGTGCAATAGCCCGTTATAGAGAGTTGACGGAAGGTGCAAGTCAGCCGGGCACATCATGAACTCGCCTTGGAGCAGCAAGTGTGAAGTACCAGTAATGCTTGCCGTTTTCCGCGTTAAGGATGAATGAAGCGAGTGACATGTTCACTAATGTGGGTGGTACCGCGGGAGATTTATACATAATCCTCTCGTCCCTTTTTTGGGATGAGAGGTTTTTTATTATATTTTTTAGGCTGTTTCGTAAAGTTGATTGCAGCGGAGGGCACTTGATCCTCGAAAATGCTGACGCATTTTCTTCGTGCGGTGCTCATTCATGGAGGGTTATTCAATGTCCTGCGGGTAGTGAGGAAAGTGAGAGACCCCGCAGGCGAAGCCGGGGAGGCTCTCATCTCTCCCGCGGGTTCGCTAAGTGCCTCGTGCTGAAATCAACGGGCAATATTCATAAGCCCAAAAACGGTTTATAAGAAAAGAGCCTGATTTTATTTTCATTAATAGGAGGAAACAAAAATGAGTTTCAATCATCAGGAGATTGAAAAAAAGTGGCAAGGCTACTGGGAAGAAAATAAAACTTTTAAAACAACTGAAGATAAAGGCAAGCGCAAGTTTTATGCGCTTGATATGTTCCCTTATCCTTCAGGCGCAGGACTTCATGTCGGTCACCCGGAAGGATATACGGCAACAGACATCCTTTCCCGCATGAAGCGCATGCAAGGCTATAATGTTCTTCACCCAATGGGCTGGGATGCATTTGGTTTGCCTGCCGAGCAATATGCCCTTGATACAGGAAACGATCCTGCTGAATTCACAGAAAAGAATATCAACACCTTCCGACGCCAGATTAAGGCTTTAGGTTTTTCATATGACTGGGATCGTGAAGTAAACACAACAGACCCTGAATATTATAAATGGACTCAGTGGATTTTCTTAAAGCTTTATGAAAAAGGGCTTGCATATATCGATGAAGTAGCTGTTAACTGGTGTCCCGCACTTGGAACAGTACTTGCAAATGAAGAGGTCATCGACGGAAAAAGTGAACGAGGAGGCCATCCGGTAGAACGCCGTCCAATGAGACAGTGGATGCTAAAAATTACGGCTTATGCTGATCGCCTGCTTGAAGATCTTGATTTATTGGATTGGCCAGAGAGCCTTAAAGATATGCAGCGAAACTGGATCGGCCGTTCTGAAGGAGCAGAAGTAACGTTCAATATTGAAGGCCATGATGGAACGTTCACTGTTTTCACAACACGACCTGACACATTATATGGTGCAACATATGCTGTTCTTGCTCCAGAACATGCGCTTGTTGAAAAAATCACAGCAGATGGGCAGCGCGAGGCAGTTCAGGCTTACATTGACAAAGTAAAGAGCAAGAGCGATCTCGAGCGGACAGATCTTGCTAAAGAAAAAACAGGTGTCTTCACTGGTGCTTATGCGATTAACCCGGTCAATGGCGAAAAAATGCCAATCTGGATTGCAGATTATGTTTTAGCCAGCTATGGAACTGGGGCCATCATGGCGGTTCCAGCCCATGACGAGCGCGACTATGAGTTCGCCAAGCAATTTGATCTGCCTATTAAAGAAGTCGTTGCCGGCGGAGAAGTTGGAAAAGAAGCATACACTGGCGATGGCGAGCATGTTAACTCAGGTTTCCTTGATGGATTAAACAAAGAGGAAGCGATTGAGAAAATGATCGCATGGCTTGAAGAGAAAGGCATTGGCACTAAGAAGGTTACTTATCGTCTTCGTGACTGGCTATTCAGCCGCCAGCGTTATTGGGGCGAGCCGATTCCAGTGATCCACTGGGAAGATGGCACAATGACTGCCGTGCCGGAAGATCAGCTGCCATTAGTGCTTCCAAAAACAACGGAAATCAAACCATCCGGCACTGGAGAGTCACCATTAGCCAACATCGATGAGTGGGTTAATGTCGTGGATCCTGAAACAGGCAAGAAGGGCCGCAGGGAAACGAACACAATGCCACAATGGGCAGGCAGCTGCTGGTACTATCTTCGCTATATTGATCCGAAAAACAGTGAAGCTCTTGCAGATCCTGAGAAATTAAAAGAATGGCTTCCGGTTGATATTTATATCGGCGGAGCTGAACATGCGGTTCTTCATCTCCTATATGCCCGCTTCTGGCACAAGGTCCTTTATGATGTGGGAATTGTCCATACGAAGGAACCGTTCCAAAAGTTATTTAACCAAGGTATGATTCTTGGGGAAAATAATGAAAAAATGAGTAAATCAAAAGGCAATGTCGTTAATCCGGATGAAATTGTAGCAAGCCATGGTGCTGATACTCTTCGTCTATACGAAATGTTCATGGGGCCTCTTGAAGCTTCCATCGCATGGTCTACAAATGGATTGGATGGTTCAAGAAGATTCCTTGACCGCATCTGGCGTTTGTTTGTGGAAGAGACTGGCGAATTAAGCCAGGGAATTCAGGACATTGAAGAAGGCAGCAGCCTTGAAAAGGTTTACCACCAAACAGTGAAAAAAGTAACTGAGGACTACGAAGGGCTGCGTTTCAACACAGCTATTTCTCAAATGATGGTATTCATCAATGAAGCATATAAAGCAGATGTGCTTCCAAAGATCTTTGCAGAAGGCTTTGTTAAAATGCTTTCACCTATTGCTCCACACATGTCCGAAGAGCTTTGGTCTAAATTAGGCCATGGTGAATCCATTGCTTATGAAGCTTGGCCTGCATATGATGAAGCCAAAATGATAGATGATGAAGTCGAAATCGTTATCCAAATCAACGGTAAAGTTAAAGCAAAGCTTATGGTTCCTGCCGATGCCAAAAAAGACCTATTGGAGCAAATCGCAATGGGCGATGACAAAGTAAAAGAACAAATTGACGGAAAAACCGTCCGTAAAGTCATCGCGGTGCCAGGTAAACTTGTGAATATCGTTGCGAATTAAGTTATATCAGATGAAACCACCTCTATTTGTCAGAGGTGGTTTTTGTATTTGTGTTTTAGAAACGTCCCGTTTATATTTTTCGTCCCATATAGGGTATTATAGAATTGGCAGCATTATTTAATGTTAAGTGCTATTTAAAAGGCTTTCCAGAAAGGGTGTTAGGATTGGACCGTATTGAAGAGATAACAACAGAAGAATTGCAAAAAAAGCTTGAAGAAGGGGAGAAACTTGAGCTTGTCGATGTAAGGGAAGATGAAGAGGTTGCATCCGGCATGATTCCAGGGGCGAGACATATCCGTATGGGCACGATACCTGAGAATCTTGATAAATTTGATAAAGATACGGAGTACATCATTATTTGCCGTTCTGGCAATCGCAGCGGAAACGTATGCCACTATTTGCAGGACCAGGGATATAAAGTCCGCAATATGACCGGGGGCATGCTGAACTGGCAGGGTGAAACAAAATAGAGAAGAGCGGAGCCGCAGCAGGCTTCGTTTTTTTTATGTTTCGGTTTTAAAAATTCAGAAAATTGTACAAACTGATAAAAAACTAAGAAAGGAAGTTTCCTGTGATTAAGGTAAAGCTATTTGATCATGAACATGAAAAAGACCTGGAAAAGGATATGAATCATTTTCTGGAGAAGATGGAAGAAAAAAAGCTGCTGGATATTAAATATAATGTTGCCGCAGTGCAAGAGGACGAAGATGAACAAATTTATTGTTTCTCTGCCATGGTTATATATAGAGCCTGATGTCTGAGGAGCATCAGGCTCTATCTTTATTATACAATCCTAGCTGAGACTGCTGCGTTTAATCCGGCTAACCTGCCTGTTACAAGTGCGGATGTAATATTATATCCGCCTGTGTAGCCATGGATGTCCAGGATTTCTCCGCAGAAGAAAAGTCCTTCCATCAATTTTGAAGCCATTGTTTGCGGTTCAATTTCTTTGACGGAAACCCCTCCGCCGGTAACAAAGGCTTTATCGAGAGGCAATGTCCCATTTACTTTAAACTGAAAAGATTTGCAGGCTTTAACAAAGCTTCTGATCTTTTCGTTTGAAATCGCAGCTCCCTGTGAGGACGGATCAATTCCGTTCTGCTCAAGAAGAAACAAAAGATATCTTTCAGGAAGCATCCCTTTTAAGAGATTCTTCATACTTTTCTTTGGATCTTCTTTGATCTTTTTGGACACTTCCTGAAAAAGAGGCTCTTCTTTTGTATCCGGGATTGCGTCCAAATTCATGACCACTTCTTTTAAATTCCACTTCTTCATCGCTCTCACCGCATATTGGCTGCAGCGCAAGACGGCCGGGCCGCTAATGCCAATATGGGTAAAAATCATATCCATCCGATGGGTTATAAGCGCTTTTCCTTTAGGGTTTAAAACACTAAGCGCCACATTCCGGAGCGACAATCCCTGCAGTATTTTTTCTTTAATAAAGTTCTCAGAAGATGTCAGCGGAACCTCGGTTGGGAAAAGCTCTGTAATCGTATGGCCTGCTTTTTCCGCCCAAGCATAGCCGTCGCCGGTTGAGCCGGTATGAGGGACTGATTTCCCTCCTACGGCAACCACAACTGAATCTGCTTCATATACATCGCCTGTTTTTAATTCTACCGATTTCACCCTCCCATTTTCATAGTGAACATCCTGGATAGGGCTATTCGTCTTGATATCGACTTTCAGCTCCTTCAGCCTTGAAATCAAGGCATCAACAACAGATTGCGCTTTGTCGGTAACAGGAAACATCCGTCCGTGATCTTCTTCTTTCAGCTTAATTCCTAAATTCTCAAAGAAGCGGATAATATCTTCATTGCTGAAAATGGAGAATGCACTGTACAAAAACCGGCCATTGCCAGGAATATGCTTAATGATCTCGTCCACTGGAAGCCTGTTTGTGACATTGCACCTGCCCCCTCCGGAAATGGCAAGCTTCCTTCCAAGCTTGGTTCCTTTGTCAATCAGCAGTACTTTTGCCTTCTGTTCCGCAGCACCGATTGCTGCCATCAATCCCGAAGGACCCCCGCCTATAACTATTACATCATATTTCATATTTTCACCAACTTATCTTGATTCGCTAAAAAAGCAATAGCTCCATTATAAATCAAATATCCTATTTCTAAAAATAATGCCCCATAATACGGTATTGCAAGTGGAATTTCCTCTGCAAGAAGAGTACACTACAAATAGTGTGTCTAAAAAGATAGAAAATTGACGAACTTACTGCGAATTGTTTTGGCAATCACAGGCTGTAAAAGCTGCATGCTGCAGGTTTTTAAATAAGAGAGAAAGCTTTGAAAGTCGATAACTGTCTGGCTCCACAAGGAACGCTTCGATAGCTTTATCATCGCACGGCTAAAAGCGCTGGCTTTTAGGAGGAGCGCCTACCGGGGGTGGGCAAAGCGCTTCCGCATTTCATAAAGGAAGGGATTATATGTCATCTAAGCTCTTAAAGGGAACCTTCATCCTTACGCTTGGCACAATTATCTCGAAGGTTCTTGGTTTGTTTTATGTTATTCCTTTTTACCAAATTGTCGGGAAGGAAGGGACAGCCCTTTATTCCTTTTCGTATACACCTTATACAATCTTTATTAGTGTTGCAACAGCTGGGGTTCCGCTTGCTGTTTCAAAATTTATCTCTAAATATAATGCAATAGAGGAATATGCAGTCGGAAGAAAGCTGTTCAAATCAGGCCTGGCGGTCATGACGGCAAGCGGAATCATTTCATTCCTGATCCTATTCTTCCTTGCTCCGGCAGTTGCCGAAATGACCTTGGCAGGAAAAGACGTTGAAGTTAGTGTTAAAGATGTAACAACTGTAATTAGAGCGGTATCATTTGCCCTGATTATTATTCCGTTCATGAGTTTGATAAGAGGGTTCTTTCAGGGACATCAGTCAATGGGTCCTACTGCTGTTTCACAGGTTGTGGAGCAGATTGTCCGCATCCTGTTCGTTCTTGCAGGTGCATATGTCGTTTTAAATGTAATGAAAGGTTCACTGACTGCCGCGATCAGTGTCGCCACCTTTGCTGCCTTTATTGGCGGACTCGGAAGCCTCGGGGTATTATTCTGGTATTGGTATAAACGTAAGCCGCATTTGGATAAAATGCTTGAAGAAGATAAAGGAACCGTTGACATTTCCCTAAAGGAAATTTATAAAGAAATCATTCTTTATGCCGCACCATTTGTATTTGTGGGTCTCGCGAATCCTCTCTTTCAGTTTATCGATCAGATAACATTTACCAGGGCGATGGATGCCATCGGTGAATCGAAAAATGCAGTTGCAGCCTTTTCTGTCCTGAACTTTGAGACGCATAAGCTGGTCATCATTCCTGTCTCGCTTGCCACAGCTTTCTCGCTGACGCTTGTGCCAAGTGTGACGAAAGCATTTATGGAAGAAGATAGGTCAGATTTAAACCGCCAGCTTAACCAGACTTTCCAGGTGCTTCTCTTTCTGACTCTTCCTGCCGTAGCAGGATTGTCCCTGCTTGCCGAGCCGGTTTTCACCCTGTTTTATGAGCATAAGGATTTGGGTACTGAAGTGCTAAGAACTTATGCCCCAGTGGCGATTCTCTTTGCTTATTTTTCGGTAACTGCAGCCATTCTGCAGGGAATCAATGAACAGCGTTTTACAATTTTAAGTTTGCTGACAGGCCTGCTTGTAAAGCTGTCATTGAATATTCCGCTCATAAAACTGTTCGAAACACAGGGAGCCGTATTTGCAACCGCTCTTGGCTATATCGTAGCTATTTTAATTAACCTTTTCGTAATTAAAACATTTGCAAAATATCCTTTCAAGCTTGTCTTAAGACGAGGAATGCTGATTGTATTATTTACTGCATGCATGTACATTGCTGCAGGCGTGGTTTATAAAATCACAACTGCCTTCTTATCGCCGGCATCCAATTTTCAGGCTATCATCATTGTCATCACCTGCGCAGCAGCTGGAGCGGGAGTCTATTTCTACCTAAGCTTCAGAACTAAATTAATCTATCTCCTGTTTGGATCAAGAGTCGATAGAATGCTTAAGAAGTTAAGATTGAAGGCTTAAAAATAGAAGGTCTCCGTGATGGGGGCCTTTTTTAAAAAATGTTTAGGATTTGGTTTTAGATAACAATATACAAAGCACTGAGTTGATTGGAGCGGAGGGTACTTGATCCTCGAAAAATTCTGGCGCATTTTCTTCGTGCGGTGTTCAGTCGAGGAAGTTTATTCAACGTCCTGCGGGAGCAGTGGGACAGGTGAGACCCCGCAGGCGCAAAGCGACGAGGAGGCTCACCGCCCGCTCCGCGGAAAGCAAGTGCCCCGTGCTGAAATCAGCGGACAGAATATTTACTTATAACAAGGATAAGAGAACCTTTTTAAAAGGTAAATCTTTAATAACGCGATTTTAATAAAAATCAGATTAATTAGGATTAAAAGGGAGGGGCAGCCATGAGAATTGACAAAATGCTGGCCAATCTGGGCTACGGAAGCCGTAAGGATGTTAAAAAGCTATTAAAGGATGGAGCTGTAACCGTTAATGATGAAAAAGTAAAGGATCCCAAGCACCAGGTCGATCCTGAACAGGATGCTGTCATCATTAATGGCGAAAAGGTTGAATATAAGGAATTCATTTATTTGATGATGAACAAACCGCCAGGCGTCATTTCCGCAACAGAAGACTCTCAATTTGAAACCGTGGTCGACCTGCTCGAAATGGAAGACCTTGTTTTTTCTCCTTTTCCAGTGGGACGCCTGGATAAGGATACAGAAGGGCTTTTGCTGCTGACTAATGACGGCCAGCTGGCACATCGGCTGCTTTCTCCAAAAAAGCATGTTCCTAAAACCTATTTTGCAGTCATAGACAGGGAAGTAACAGCTGATGATGTTGCTGCGTTTAAAAAAGGGGTTATACTAGATGACGGCTATGAAACCAAGCCTGGGGAGCTGGAAATCCTTAAATCCGGCATAACATCCGATATTGAGTTAACCATTACGGAGGGAAAGTTTCATCAGGTGAAAAGAATGTTTGAGGCAGTGGGAAAAAGAGTCATCTATTTAAAGAGAATCTCAATGGGCCCGCTTGAGCTGGATAAAACATTGGAATTGGGTGAATATCGGGAATTGACTGATGAAGAGCTTGATAAGCTGATGAATTATGAAGTGAGATGAGACGGAAAAATCGCCCTGACAGCAGGGCGATTTTTTATTTGTTAGGTTGGTTATGCTTTGAGTGTTAAGATGACATCTTTACTTTCTTTTGAGTTATGGTCCATTTGCCTCTGCTCGGACTCTTAACCAAGTCATTGTAGGCGAGGACATTTAAATCTCTTTGAATGGTGCGAGGAGTAATACCAAATTCCTCTACAAGCTCCTGAGTTGTTACAGTTCCGCGCTTACTTATAAACATGTAGACGGATTTTACACGGTTTAACATCCGGTTAGTTGAAGGTTTCAAAAAACCACTCCCTATCCTTTTTTCAAACCCCATGGCAATTTCCTGCAACCGACAGCTACATTGAAGGATTTTCCTTCAATCGTATGTAGTTTTCTTTTCCCCAGACAACCCCTTTGCATTCTGGTTATTTAGTCAAGATGTCATACCTCTGACTATATTGTAACGCTATTATCTGATTATTTCTACTTTAAGGATACAATTTTACAAAATATTTATAATGCTGCTTGTGTTTTAGTCTTTACGTTCCCCTCCTTTTTAATGTATGTTCAATTCCCTAATTATTTGCGATTAAACCTCAATGGGAAAAGGGACTATTACTATACCTTATGGCAGATGGGGCTTGAATTATGTACAGAATATTCAAATAATCTTTCAGGAAAGTTTCTATATCCTAAAATTTGTTTTTTGATTATAATCAATTGGTATATTTAAAAGAGATTGAAAGGAAGAAAGTGTAATGGAAGCTTACTCGCTGAGAGATCGCCTGGTATACCCGAAGGAAAATATTTATTTTGCATTCGTTGCTTTATTTAGTATTTTGTCTTATATTTTTCTCGCATTCTCTATTATTGGGATTGTGATTATTTTAGCATTAATACTTGTATCTCTTCTGTTCCATGGGATTATGATGGGCGGCATCAGAAGAAACGGAGTAAGAATAAGTGAGAAACAATTTCCTGAAATTTATGAAAAAGCAGTACTAACTGCAAAGGAAATGGGTCTGCAAGATTTGCCGGATATATACGTGATTGAGTCTGAAGGTGTCTTAAATGCCTTTGCAACCAGGTTTTTCAGAAGAAATATGGTTGTCTTATATTCTGGTATTTTTGAATTGACTGCTCGTGGAGCTGAAAAGGAAGTGCTGTTTGTCCTGGCCCATGAGTTTGCTCATTTAAAAAGAAAGCATGTTATCATAAGCCTTCTTCTGCTCCCTGCTATGTGGGTTCCATTCCTGGGGAATGCGTACTTAAGAGCATGCGAGTATACATGTGATCGTTATGCTGCCTATTATATAAAGTCGTTTGAAGCATCTAGAGATGCCTTAACTATGCTTGCGATTGGAAAAGAACTTTATCCTAAGGTCAATAAGCATGCATACATGGAGCAGCTCCAAACGGAAACTGGATTTTTTGTATGGCTGAATGAGAAACTTTCCACCCATCCTCACCTGCCGAAAAGAATTTATGCTTTATCAAAAGTTTTTGATGAAGAATCTGCAGTTGAGTTAAAAGAACCAAAGGGCAGGATATGGCTAGGGATAGCAGGAGCGGTCTTAACGCTGACTATTCTTTCCGGCGGACTCTGGGTTGGGTATAAATCACTTAAAAAAATGGATTTGTGGACTGAAACGGTTATGGGCATTGAAGGAGCTACCGCTCTAATGAATGCAGCGAGTGAAAATGATACTGAAATGATCCACATTTTATTGGCTGATGGGGCGGATATTGAGGAAATGGATGCAGATGGCACTACTGCCTTACACTGGGCTGTTTCTTATGGCCAGTATGACAGCGCTGCCCTTCTGCTGGAAAATGGCGCAGAGCCTAATACGGCAGATAACTATCAAACCACTCCTTTAATGAGTGCAGTATTTAATGAGGATACTGAAATGGCCATGCTTCTCCTGGAGTATGGTGCAGATCCCGCTGTGAAAGATGCGGATGGCTACACAGCCTATGATTACGCTGCAGACTTTGAAAATACAGAATTAATGGATATCCTCCAGCCATAATGAAACTGCCCCTTTCGGAGGGGCAGTTTTATTATGGTTTTAAAGAATATATGAAAAAGAGCAAACCTTTTCCAATTATATCCGTATGTATAGTCAGGAGGAGAGTAAATGAACTTATTAAACGTCGATATTGCATCAGCAGGCTATGAAAATGGAAAACCGATCATACATAATATTAATTTTGATGTAATGGCGGGGGAATTGATCGGCCTTATAGGTCCTAACGGGGCAGGAAAAAGCACAACGATTAAAACAATCCTGGGATTATTGGAACATAAAAAGGGGACAGTGAAATTTAAGCAGGGAGTTAAGTATTCCTATATACCTGAACGCCCCATCTTTTATGATGAGCTGACATTGTGGGAACACTTGGATTTTACAGCTGCCGTAGAGGGACTGTCGGAAATACAGTATAAGAAGAGGGCATCAGAGCTCTTGAGGGAGTATAATCTGTCTGAACACGCTCATAAATTTCCCGGCACATATTCAAAGGGGATGCAGCAAAAGGCGATGCTGATTCTTGCGATGATTGCCAAGCCGGATGTCTATATTATTGATGAACCGTTTATTGGACTTGATCCTAATGCTATGAAACTGTTTCTGGAATCAATTGAAAGAGAGAGGCAAAGGGGCGCAGGCATTCTTATGTCCACTCATGTACTGGATACGGCAGAGAAAGTGTGCAGCAGCTTTCTAATTGTGCATGATGGCCAGTTGAAGGCTTCCGGCTCATTAGACGATATCAGGCAGCAATGCGGTCTTTTGGCTGGTTCGCTTTATGATTGCTTTCATCAGATTGCAGAGGGAAATGACAATGAAAAGTAGTTCGCTCTTTTTTGGAAGGTTAATCAATAGCTGGAAGTATCAATTTGGTATTTTCCGTTCCGTTGCAGATTGGACCATCATGGTTTATCTCATTGTTCCCGGTGCAATCATTTTTGGAATGATATATCGCTCCTGGTGGTTGGAAACGCCTGAATGGATTGCAAACTTGCCAATGTTTCTCCTTTTCTTCCTGCTTTATATTTATTCATGGCTGGGTAACTTTCGCCCATTTATACAAGAGGCTGACAAGGTGTTTCTGGTGAAAAATAAGATCCTCTATTTGGGAATGAGAAAATGGGGAGTTGGCTATTCACTTTTCTTTCAGGCAGTCAGTACAGGCGCGATAATCGCTCTTCTTCTTCCCTTTCTAAAGAACAGTTATTTTTTGCAATGGAGTCAAATCATTGCCCTGCTGACTTTTTTCATTACTCTGAAATGGACGCTTATGACAGTTTCCTATTCTCTGAAAAGGATTGAAGGGAAGTTTAGAAAATATGTAATTGGCTTTCTGCTGTTTGTATTATTGAGCTGGTTCAGCCAGCTCGTTTATTCTCTGTGGAATTTCGGTGCAGACTTTCCGGTTTACATGATTTCGGCAGTGCTGCTTTCCGGCACTTTAACGAGAGTCTCCCAGATGCTGAAAGGGATATCGGCCGTAGACTTTGAAATTTTGCTTGAGCAGGAGGAAAAAACAAAGTATATCAAATGGATATTTATGATGGCTCCTGAAATAGAAAAGCCTGCTATTTCAATGAGGACAAAACCTCTATTATTCAGAAACTCCAGAAGAATCTTTAAGAAGAGAACACCCATTACGGGACTGATAGAATTATTCATAAAGATTTTCATACGGAATCCCTCCTTTATTTTCAGTTATTT
This sequence comes from Cytobacillus oceanisediminis 2691, assembly GCF_000294775.2. Lineage (GTDB taxonomy): Bacteria > Bacillota > Bacilli > Bacillales > Cytobacillaceae > Cytobacillus > Cytobacillus pseudoceanisediminis. The sequence goes on along the minus strand of NZ_CP015506.1, from coordinate 4,515,896 downwards.
TCAAATCATTTCTGTAAGCGCAGCGGGGATTATTGCCATTCCGCCACTATGGATAAAAGTAATTGTGTCGGGTGTCTTTCTTTTCTTGATGTATACATGGCTTTCTATTACTTGGGATAAATCCATCATGTCCCATCCCTTCACAAAAAAATATAGTGAAAAAGATTTCTATTTCACTGCAAAGAATAGAACGGTCATAGCCTTATTCTTCCTCGCCATTTTGATCTTAGGACTGATTGTAAGCGCCTTGACAATCATCTTGGCAAGGTTCGGCATTCTTGGTGCATAATAAAGGTATGCTTTTATTAAACAGTCCCATAAGCAAATTTAAGGCAAAATCGGTTATAATGGGGAAATCATAAATGTTCAAATCAGGATAAGGAGGTAACTTTTATGAACGTATTGGATTGGCAAAAAGAGGTTAATAACAGAAAAGACGCTTTAATTGAAGATACCCAAAAACTTTTAAGAATTAAAAGCCTGCTGGATGAAGAGAATGCAGCAGATGATGCCCCCCTTGGTGAAGGTGTGAAGGAAGCACTCGATTTCATGCTTGAACTTGGAGAAAAGGATGGATTCACTGTCAAAAATGTCGGCAGCCTGGCTGGTCATCTGGAATTTGGCGAGGGTGAAGAAATTGTTGGTGTACTTTGTCATGTCGACGTAGTTCCTGAAGGAGATGGATGGACTAGCGACCCATTTGGTGCAGAAATTCGCGATGGAAAGATTTTTGCCAGAGGGGCGATCGACGACAAAGGCCCAACAATGGCTGCATATTATGCTATGAAAATTGTAAAGGAATTGGAGCTGCCTTTAAGCAAAAGGGTCCGAATGATTATTGGAACAGATGAAGAAAGTGATTGGCGCTGTGTAGAGCATTATTTTAAACACGAAGAAATGCCGGCAATGGGATTTGCCCCTGATGCCGATTTCCCAATCATCTATGCAGAAAAGGGCATCTCTGATTTTGATCTTGTCCAAATCGGCCATACCGAAGAAACAGACAGGGAAGTACTGGCAGAGGTCGTGCATTTCCAGTCAGGAAGAAGATATAACATGGTTCCTGATTTTGCAAAAGCTAGTCTTGTAGTCCATCTTGAACACACTGAAGTGGTGCAAAGGTATATTGATTTCCTCAAAAAGACTGAGCTTGAAGGAAAGTATTACATAGATAACGGCGAACTGATTCTGGAGCTTCAGGGGGTATCGGCTCATGGGATGGAGCCTGATAATGGGAAAAATGCAGGTATTCTGATGGCGTCATTCCTGGCATCCCTTCAGCTGGATGAGAAGGCATGCCATTATTTTCAGTTTGTATCACGATACTTATGTGATGATTCCAGAGGAAGAAAGCTTGGCATCGCCTGTGCGGATGAGATTACCGGTGATTTAACCGTTAATGTAGGAAAACTATCATATACAAAAGAAAATGGCGGCCGCTTAGGCTTTAATGTACGTTATCCCGTCACTAACAATATGGATGATACGAAAAATAGGCTTCAGTCATTGATCGAAGACGAACATTTCAGATTAGAGAATTTCACTGATTCCAAGCCGCATCATGTGGAAGAAGATGACTTTCTTATCCAAACCCTGAAAAAAGTGTATGAACAGCAGACTGGCGAAAAGGCAGAGCTTTTAGCAATTGGCGGGGGCACATATGCACGTTCCTTGAAGTCTGGTGTAGCGTTTGGCCCGCTTTTCCCAGGCAGGGAAGACGTGGCACATCAAAAAGATGAATATGTGTTTATTGAGGATTTAATTAAAGCTGCAGCTATTTATGCACAGGCGATTTATGAACTTGCGAAATAGCTCTAAAACCTGATATGATGGCTGAAAGATTTTACATTAACAGCTAATAGATTAGACAAACAAACCATTTACAGGGAGTGTCAGAGAAATGGAATATGTCATTTTGAACGGTGATTTGATCGAACGCTCTGAAGCGAAAGTAGATATTGAGGACCGGGGCTATCAATTTGGTGATGGCGTCTATGAAGTAATCCGCGTCTATAACGGAAAAATGTTTACGGCAGATGAGCACCTTGAAAGGCTGCTTGAGAGCGGAAGGAAAATAGAGCTCGATATCCCTTATTCTATAGGGCAGCTTAAACAGATGCTTGCAGAGATGATCGAAAGGAATAATCTTGAACTTGGAATAGTATATATGCAATTTTCCAGGGGGACTTCTCCAAGAAATCATGCTTATCCTGGTGCAGACGTTGCACCGGTGCTTACAGCCTATACCCGTGAAACCTCAAGACCTGTTGAGAGCATGAGAAATGGTGTTAAGGCTAGTTTGATTGAAGATATACGCTGGCTGCGCTGTGACATAAAGAGTCTGAACTTGCTTGGCAATATCATGGCAAAGCAAAAAGCAGCACAATCGGGCTGCTTTGAAGCAATTCAGCATCGCGGGGATACGGTGACTGAGGGAAGTTCTTCCAATATAGCGATTGTAAAAGATGGGACACTATATACGCACCCTGCAACAAATCTGATCCTAAATGGCATTACCCGCCGTAAAATCAACGAGATCTGCAGGGGAAATGGAGTAGCACTTGAAGAATCTGCTTTTACAAAGGATGATCTGCTGGACGCGGATGAAGTCTTTATGTCCAGTACATCAGCTGAAATTACTCCGATTATAGAGATTGAAGGAAAGCCGGTTGGTAATGGAAGTCCTGGTCCCATCACAAATAAATTACAGAACCTTTTTGAAGAGGCAATTGAAAAAGAGTGCGGCAGTTTGACGGTTAAAATTAGATAGTTCTAAAACGAAAGACCCCAGGAGTAATCCCTGGGGTCTTGTCTTTTAACTTACTTATTCAAACTGAAAAAGATCGCTTGAAAGGTATCTTTCTCCAGTATCGCAAACGATGAATACGACAACATCGTCCGGCTTTAGCCTTTTTGCAACCTGGATGGCAGCATAGCAGGCTGCTCCTGAGGATGGACCGACTAATATACCTTCTTCTCTTGCCATTCTGCGCGTTGTATCATATGCTTCTTCATCTTTGATTTGATGGATTTCATCATAAACATCCGTATTGAGAATTACCGGAACAAATCCGGGACTTGTGCCGACAAGCTTGTGTCTGCCAGGCTTTCCGCCTGATAGGACAGGTGAGCCCTTGGGTTCCACAACATGTACTTCCAATCCAGTATAATGCTCTTTCAAAACTTCTCCTGTGCCGGTAATCGTGCCGCCAGTGCCTGCCGTGGCAACAAAGGCAGAGAGTGGTTTGCCGATTTCCTTCATGCCCTCAATAATTTCGACTGCTGTTGAATAGCGGTGTGCATCAGGGTTAGCGCTATTTTCAAATTGCATCGGCACAAAGCTGTTTGGAATTTCCTCAGCCAGCTCATTTGCTTTTTGTATAGCACCGGGCATTTTGTCATCTCCAGGAGTCAGGACAACTTCTGCTCCATATGCTTTCAAAAGGTTGATGCGCTCTGCCGTCATGGTATCAGGCATAACCAGAATGGCCTTATAGCCACGTGCTGCTGCATTCATTGCAAGCCCGATGCCGGTGTTTCCGCTGGTTGGTTCAATAATAGTTGAACCTGGTTTCAATTGGCCTGCTTTCTCAGCTTCGACAATCATATTATAAGCCGCGCGGTCTTTTACACTGCGGCTTGGATTGTAGAATTCAAGCTTTGCATAGATGCTTGCTCCATTTTCAGGGGCGAGCTTATTTAATTTAACAAGTGGAGTATCTCCAATTAAGTCCGCGAGATTGTTAACAACTTTCATCTGACTCTCCCTTTCAAATAAGACTGTAATAACAAGGAAGTTTAATACTTTGTTATTTTATGTCGATTTGTTTAATTTCATCCTAACAAAGGAAATCTATAACTATTCATATTATGTCCATCATACTAAAACAGACTATTCCAATCAAATCAAAAGGAATTGGAAGAATACTTAAAATGAGAGGTCAAACAGAAAGTATCTGCCAATTTTAACTGATGTTTGTTAAAATAAGTGAAAATATGGAGGAATCTCAAGTGTACAAACAATTGAATGCTCATTTTTTCTTTGCGATGAAATTACCGGTTGAAACAAAGAAAAAGTTGAAAGAATACTGTGGGAGTTTAAGTCCAAAACTGCCTTTTAGCCGCTGGGTCCATCAAGAGGATTATCATATTACCCTAGCATTTCTAGGGTCTGCACCCCAGGAAAAACTGCAGAAAGCAGCCAAGCTTGCCGCTGACTCAATCAGACACGAAAAAAGATTTCCTCTGCATATCTGCAAACTTGGCGTATTTGGAAAACAAGACGCACCAAGAATTTTCTGGTGTGGAACACAGCAGGACAAACATCTCCAAGATTTAAGATCGAAAGTATATACAGCATGCCAGGAAGCGGGCTTTGAATTGGAGACAAGACCATTTAAACCTCATATCACTATGGCAAGAAAATGGGCCGGCACTTTTCCGTTTCAGGAAAACATGCTGGACGCTTACAGTCCATTCAAGGAGAAGCCCCTTGAATTTGAGGCTTCAGAAGTCGTTCTATATCAGACCCATCTGGACAAAACACCGAAATATGAAAGCATTGCCATCTTTCCGCTCGTGGGGGAATAAAATAAATACATACTATTAATGAAAAACAGCTTAGGTGAAATTGCTGCTTTTGAGAGAATATAAAATATTTATCACTGAGTTGATAGGAGCGGAAGGTGGGGGACTCCAACGGGAGTAGCGCACCAGGGGAGACCCCGCAGACGCATCGCGTTGAGGAGGATCCCGACAGTCCCGTGGAAGGCGAGTGCCTGCAGCGGAAATCAACGGGCAAAATAAAAAAACTTAAATGAATAATTAGAGATAGAAAGTTATATACGAAAGCAGGGCTAGGAGAATGGGACAGTTAATTAAATTGCAGGATTATGTTTCACGTTACCAGCAAGACATTTTTGTATATCCTTCCCGATTTGTCAGACTAAAAAAACAGCAGTGGGATAAATGGCATAAAGCATGGGAATCAAATGATTCATTCAATCCTCAATCCGGGCAGCAATATACAGCCGGCACAGCGGAGTGGCTTGAGGAAGAAAAAGAACCGCTCATGGAAAAGCTAAAGGGGTTGTTAAAGCGGGGAAAAAATGAAGAATTAGAGGAATACGGGGCTTCCGGGGATGAATTGAAAAAGGAGGAAGAGGTGCTTGAATTTGAAGCCTCCTTTGCTGTGCGTCCAGAAACAATTGAGAATTTAAAACACCAGTTTCTAGACCAGCTTTTCCGATTCCAGATGAAATGGGCAACCTCCACATTAACGGAAAAATCATTTCCCGATAAGCATTACTATTATGATGAAAAGCTAAAGTATTTTCTGCAAAGATATCCGGATACGTATCTTGTCATGTTCAATCCGATCTTTCTGCTGAAAAAGGCTCCGGTGGAAACAGAAACTATTGTTATAAGTCCGACAGAGGTATGGTGCATCAGCTTTTTGGAGGAAGAAGATTCAGCAGTATTCTCAGGTTCGAAGGATAGATTCTGGACAAAAAAGGGAAAAGGGGAGGAAAAGAAGGTCCTGAATCCGCTGCTTGCATTAAATAGGACTGAAAAAATTGTCCGAAAAATATTTGAAATTCATTCTATTGAATTGCCGATTAAAAAGGCTTTACTTACCCGAAATGGATATATTGATTATCCGGCAGCTCCTATTGATGTTCAGTTAATCGATAAAAGGACCTATGATCAATGGTTTCAGACAATGAGAAGCCAGCGTTCGCCTCTCAAGCATGTTCAATTAAAAGGAGCGCAGGTACTGCTTCAATATTGCCAGACTGCATCAGTCAAAAGGCTGGAGTGGGAGAATCGGGATGAATCATGAAGATTTCCTCGAGGATAAAGCTCATAGCAGGGAAGAGCTTAAGTTCATTATTAACCCGCAGGCGAAAAATGGCTTCTGCCTGAAAGTCTGGAAAAAAGTTGAGCAGATGCTGAAAGAGGAAAATATCCCTTTCTCTGCAGCCAGGACAGAATATCAGGGCCATGCCAGGGAATTGGCAAAGATCTATGCAGAACAGGCGGGCGGGCAAAGATTATATCTTGTTGCTGTGGGCGGAGACGGGACGGTTCATGAGGTTATGAATGGTGCTGTGAGTCATCGGAATGTGACAGTCGGATTTATTCCGGGAGGATCTGGGAATGATTTCTCGCGGGGCTTTAGAATTCCTAAAGACCCGGCAGAATCTTTAAAAGCAATTCTTAAGGGGATCAGTCATTCTTCTGTAAAAGCTGATATCGGAATGATTAGACACATAGATGGGAAAAAAACATATTTTATTAATAATATGGGTGCTGGTTTTGATGCACTGATTTCCCGGAAAGTAAACAGTTCAAAGATGAAAGGAATCTTGAATCAGTTATCTCTGGGGAAATTTGTATACGCTCTCTTTCTTGTAAAAGAGCTGTTTACTTATAAATGCTCTGATCTTGAAATCGTCATTGATGGAAAAAAATTCGATTTCGATTCAGCCTGGTTTATTACTATTTCCAATCAGCCATTCTATGGAGGCGGTATGATGATTTCTCCGGATGCAAATCCTTTTGATGGAATTCTAAATGTTACGGTCGTCCACAATATATCAAGAATAAAAATTTTGTTTGTATTTGCCTCTGTCTTCAAGGGGCGTCATATAGCATTTAAAGAAGTCACAGTTCTTCAGGGCCAGAATGTCAGCATTAGATCTTCACACCCCATTCCTGCTCACGCAGATGGAGAGGCTTTAGGCAGCTCCCCGATTTCGGCCTCTGTTTACCCCGAAGCCATTCCTGTAATTATTGGCAATGGAAAAGATGGGTGTTGATTTTAGGAGAGAGCTGCTCTTAAATTACCGTCCGACTAAGTAAAGGAGATGAATTCGGAATGATAACGATTGAACGGACTTTTAATGCATACTTAGACGAAATGCACATCATTACGATCATACTTCCTTTCAGCTATCATCAGGGGCGTTCTTCCGGGTTCTCTCTCCTTACTGACTGGGAAGAAGAGTTTCCTGTTGAAATATTGAAAAGCATGCCGATTGAGGATGCCGTTAAATATACATGCAGAATAGAACATGAAGCGGAATTTGGGAAACAATATTGGATAGTGGACGAATATGGGGGAAAAACAGATCTGCAAATTGGCGCCGTTATTCGTACAAGTGATTTTGATGAGAAATTCTATTATGACGGTCCGCTGGGGTTCTCGTACAGCAAAGAAAAGACACATTTCAGGCTCTGGGCTCCGACAGCCGCAAAGGTAAAGCTGAAGCTTAAAGGAGCACTGGAGCAGGAAGCTGAGCTTATTCCGATGGGAAGAGAAGAGAGAGGAGTCTGGAGCTGTGAAGTAAAAGGCGACCTGGATCGTTTTCTTTATTCTTTCCTTGTATGCATTAACCTTGAGTGGAAAGAAGCTGTTGATCCATACGCAGTCTCTTCGGCTATAAATGGGGAATATGGTGCGGTAGTCAATATGGAAAATACAAAAGTAAAGAAGCCGGAGCTTCCGCCGCTTCCGCAGCCCACAGATGCCATCATATATGAAACGCATATTAGGGATTTTACCATTCATCCCGCGAGCGGGGCAGCACAGAAAGGCCTTTATTTAGGAGCGGGAGAGACTAATACCGTCGGCAGAGACGGGGAGCCTACATGCCTGTCCTATGTGAAGCAGCTTGGTATTACTCATATTGAGTTTCTGCCTGTCCATGACTTCGAAGGTGTGGATGAAAAAAGTCCAAAAGAAGAATATAACTGGGGTTATAACCCCCTCCATTTTAATGTTCCGGAAGGAAGTTATTCTACAAATCCTTTAGATCCCTACTCGCGGATCAGAGAATTGAAAGCCTTAATTTATGCTGTTCATTCCCAGGGAATTCGGGTCATTTTGGACGTAGTCTATAATCATGTTTATATTCGCGAGCATTCTTCTTTTGAAAAAATCGTACCGGGTTATTTCTTCCGGCATGATGAATATGGAATGCCGTCAAATGGCACCGGAGTTGGAAATGACTTTGCTTCGGAACGCCTGATGGCCCGGAAGTTTATTGTTGATTCCGTATCATACTGGATAAAGGAATATCAAATTGATGGGTTCAGGTTTGATTTGATGGGTATACTCGATATTGAAACGATGAATGAGGTTCGCCAGAATGCAGAATTGATTGACCCGTCTGTCATTATTATTGGTGAGGGCTGGGATTTGAATACCCCTATACCGGATGACCAAAAAGCAAGCATCCGCAATCAGGAAAAGCTTCCTGGAATCGGCCAATTCAATGACTGGTTCAGAGATTCCATCAAAGGCAGTACGTTTAATTTATATGATAAAGGTTATGCATTGGGAAATGAGCATTATTATGATGCGGCAAAGCAGGTATTGGCTGGAAGCATTGGCCTCGAAAAAAAGGAAAAAGGCATTTTCCTTTCCCCGTCCCAATCTGTAAATTATGTGGAATCACATGATAATCATACCTTATGGGATAAAATACAGGTTTGTTCTGAAAATGCGGATCCTCTTGTGCAGCAGCAAAAGCACCGCTTAGCAACAGCAATGGTCCTTCTTTCCCAAGGAATTCCATTTTTGCATAGCGGACAGGAATTTTTTCGGACCAAAGAAGGAAATGGAAACAGCTACCGTGCTCCAGATTCCATCAATAATCTGGACTGGGAAAGGAAATCCCGTTACTTAAATAATGTTGAATATATTAAAGGGCTGATCAGCATAAGAAGGTCAATTCCTCTTTTCAGACTCGCCAATGCAGAAATGATCCGGAATTCCATGCGGTTTCTGGATATTAAAAAACCTCTATTGGGTTATGTGTTAACAAGCAGTGATCAAAATGCCGAGTGCAGCCATGCAGCCGTGATTATCAATCCTTTAATGACGGAAGAAGAAATTTTTCTCCCGGCTGGGGATTGGGACCTTATTGCGGATGAACGTGAGGCCGGGATTTCCACTATCCGTAAGATTAACACCAGATTTGAAATGCCGCCATTAAGTTCATATGTATTGGTTTGCAGAAGATAGAAGAAGTCTGAGAAGCATACCACTGTTCAGTTCTATTATTTCAAAAATTATCCTTAATAAGAAAATAATGATGAATTGACCAGAAAAATCTTCATTTTTTTAGATGATATTCCGTAAACCTAAATAGATGCACTTGACGAAAAAAGCCAGTAAGAATAAAATTTATAAAGATGGCTATTGTGAGGGACTAACATCAATAGCTTTTTTTTTATTTTATATTCCCAAAACATTGCTGGTTTGTATTTGCTGATTACTTTGTGCTTTATAGGAGCTTTATTTAATTAACCTGATAAACAGCTATATTTGCGAAAATGCAATATAGTCGAATAGAACAAAACATTATTAAGCAACGGCCCTTTTATTGGCCATGGCAAAATAAGTCTTGCTGCAAAAAACAGGGCTTATTTTTCAACTTTTTATTATTTGAACTCGAGAATTGTCTAGCGCAAGCAGCCTACCCCTCGAGGTCACAAGCCGATTCCCCCAAAAAGGCAAAGGCGCCTTTTTGGGAGGCACGTCTTGTGCTTGAGGCCCACAGGGTGTGGGTCATGCAGACTTTGCCACAGGACGTGGCGATCTTAGTCTGCGTTCCTTAGGTGGGCAAGGCGTTTGCGCTATTCTACAACCAATGGCTTACTAAATTGCAGGTGAACAATTTTGGAACATTTATTTGGACATGACTGGGAGATTGTTCCCGCCGGAGGGGCGACAGGGGAAGCCTTCTATGCAAAGCACGAAGAGCAGAGGCTTTTTCTTAAAAGAAACTCCTCTCCTTTCCTGGCGGTTCTGTCTGCGGAAGGAATCGTCCCGAAACTTATCTGGACAAAAAGAATGGAAAATGGGGATGTTATAACTGCCCAGCAATGGCTTAATGGAAGAGAGCTAAAAGCTTCTGACATGAACCAGGAAAGCGTAGCAAAGCTTTTGAGAAAAATTCATTCTTCAAAGCCGCTGCTTGGTATGCTGACAAGAATGGGGAAGTCTCCGCTGCAGCCCGAAACCCTTTTGCGTTTGATTGAGGAAGAACTGGATTGTGATCTGAAGGAGCAGGCTGCTGTTATTCAGTCAGTCGATTTCCTGAAGAAAGAGGTTTCGCATATCCACTGTGAGGAAAATACGGTGTGCCATTGCGATGTGAATCATAACAACTGGCTGCTTTCGGAGAACAACCAGCTGTACTTGATTGATTGGGATGGAGCCATGATAGCAGATCCGGCCATTGATCTGGGGATGCTATTGTATTGGTATATTTCTAAAGAAGAATGGCCAAATTGGCTTGAGCGGTACGGCATTCAGTTGACAGATAATTTGCTGCTCCGCATGAAATGGTATGTGATTGCACAGACTTTGACATCTATCCAATGGCATAAAAATAAATTCAGGTACCAGGAAATGGAAAAGTGGCTTTCCTATCTGGATGAGCTCCTTTAAGATTTACGAAAATTGATCTATATCCTGTACCCATTGTGATAATTCATTCTGGTGGGATTCAATGTGAGTATCCAATTGTGAAGAATTGATCCCGTGCTGACTGTATTCATAAATTTCTTCTAATACTGTTTTTACGTTTTGATTAATATTTCCGTTGATCATTAATGATTTAACCAAACGTTCCAATTGTTCACATTCTGAAATAGAGCCACAGCAATCTGTCTGATGATTGCTTAAAATATCTTTTAATAAATTTAATTGATCCTGGTGTCCAAGCGGCATGAAAAGCACCCTTTCTATTGAAGCTGAAAATAAAAACAAAAGGAATTCACTTTTAGGTTGTGGATTCTTTTTTTTATTTATTCATTGGCGGATTGTAATTTAGGTGTTTGAGTGCCATTGGGTTAAACTACAAACAAGGGATGAACCACTATAGTAATCCCTCTAAAAATAAAGTTGCATCACTGCGACAGGCATGATATTGTTTGAACGATATTAATTTTTAGGAGTGTCAAAATGCGACAGCGAAATAAACCTTGGGCGAAAGATAAATTAGCCGAATATCCACAATACGTAATTTCAGAACCTGAAAAATATAAAGGAAAGTGGAAGGAAGCCTTCGATAAAGATCAGCCCCTTCATATAGAAATTGGGACAGGAAAAGGCCGCTTCATAACTGGTATGGCGAAAGCAAACCCGGAAAACAACTACATTGGAATTGAGCTCGCTGACAGCGTCATCGTCACTGCTCTGGATCGTATCATCGAGGATGAACTTCCAAATGTAAAGCTTCTGAATGTGAATGCCAATGATCTTCGGGATTACTTTGAAAAAGGCGAAGTCGATCGTGTCTACCTTAACTTTTCAGATCCATGGCCAAAGAAACGCCATGCAAAACGCAGGCTGACTTATAAAAGCTTCCTGGAGATTTATGAAAATATCCTTGGGGATAAAGGAGAAATACACTTTAAGACTGATAACCAGGGATTATTTGAATCATCTCTTATGAGTTTCTCCGAGTACGGCATGCTTCTGACATTTGTCAGCCTGGACCTTCACAATAGCGATTATGAAGGAAACATCATGACCGAATATGAAGAGAAGTTTTCTTCACGGGGAAGCCGTATATTCCGGTGTGAAGTTCAATACAGATAAACTAGTCTATCCGGATGGATAGGCTTTTTTTGGATATTGCTATATTTGACTGTTTGCATTCGCGTGAAATAATTTAAATATTTCTACAAGTAAGCGCTTAAATGTTAATATGAGATAAGGGGAATGCGAGCGCTTGCTCAGAAAAAATCAAATGGAGGAGATAATGATGGAAGCATTGGAGTTAAAGAACGTAAAGCTGTACTGGCTTCGCGGCGGTGTCACACATCTTGATGGCGGAGCCATGTTTGGGGTAGTTCCTAAGCCTTTATGGTCTAAAAGATATCCCTGCAATGAAAATAATCAGATCGAACTGAGAACAGATCCCATCCTTATTCAGTTTGACGGTAAAAATATTCTAGTCGAATCGGGTCTTGGAAACGGGAAGCTGAGTGATAAACAGAAGAGGAATTTCGGAGCGCTTGAAGAGTCTTTTGTTGAACAGGATTTAGCCAAGCACGGCCTGTCACCAAAGGACATCGATTATATTCTTATGACGCATCTTCATTTTGATCATGCCTGCGGACTGACAAAACCGGAAGAAGGTAAATTTTTTTCTGTATTTCCAAATGCCAGAATCATTGCATCACAAGTGGAATGGGAAGAAATGAGAAATCCTAATATCCGTTCAAGGAATACATATTGGAAAGAAAACTGGGAGTCCATTCAGGATCAGGTGGATGTCTTTGCAGGAGAGTGGACGCTCGGCCCTATTAAAATGGTGCATACAGGCGGCCATAGTGATGGCCATTCTATACTTGTTATAGAAGATGAGGATGAGACCGTCATTCATATGGCTGATATCATGCCAACTCATGCCCATGCGAATGTACTTTGGGTTCTCGCTTACGATGACTATCCGATGGATTCCATTAGTGCCAAGGAAAAATGGATGGAATACGGGCTGAAAAGAAATGCATGGTTTACTTTTTATCATGATGCTTTTTACCGGGCAGTCAAATGGGATGAATCAGGAAATATTGCTGAGAAGGTGGAAAAGAAGCAAAGTTAAAAAATCCCCATCCGGGGATTTTTTAATACTCTTTAAACGTCTATAACTGGCCTGCCCCCTCGAGGTCACAAGCTTGTCTAGTTACGGCTCCTAGGGACTCGGGGACATAAGCTGTTTCCTTTCAGAAGGAGAAAACCACCTTCTTTCAGGAAATGTCTTATGCCTGAGGCCCGCAGGACAAGGAAGGCTTCGACAGCATAAACATCGCACGACAGAGCGGTAGGTAGCTTTTGGGAGGACGTGGCGTTCTTAGTCTGCATTCCTTCTTGGGCAAGGCATTTGTGCTTTTCTCAATGCGGTGGAAAAACGTCCAAAATGGTTCCAGTCTCTGCGTCGGCAATGAATTCATACTGCTCGGCTTCTTCACCCGAAAACCTCGAAATGCCGCCCTTATAAACCTGATATTTTAAATGACCTTTTTCATAAGGTTCAGCTTTCATATGAATCCATGATCCGCTTATCGGCCCTTCCTGTTTAAATGCATCCTTTGCATTTGCCAAAGCTTTCTTAGGGGAAACAGCAGTTTTCTGCGACAGCAATTCCCTAGCTGCGTACCCGCTCGCCAAACCAACCCCAACACCTAACATAAATGACTTCCAATTCATAATTGCACCTCCCAGGCTGATGATATAAGCAGTTCATTTTTACAAATTTTTCTGTTTTCCAATTCTATCTTATCAAAAATAGGCATGAACTAAAATAAATAATACACAGCTTAAATTTCGCCAACCGAAGTTTCCTGCCTGAAATGGTGGAAAGACGTATGAAAGTTCTGTAAAATGAAATTATACATATCTGCATAGCCAATTCGCAAAGTGATAAAGGAGAATAATAATGAACGAAAAAACATTGCAGCTTTTTAAAACATTGACAGAGTTGCCAGGGGCGCCTGGAAACGAGCATTTAGTACGGAAATTCATGCGCGAACAGATCAGCCAGTATACAGAAGAAGTCGTTCAGGATAAGCTTGGAGGCATCTTCGGCGTGAAAAGAGGCGATCAAAGCGGCCCGACTGTCATGGTGGCAGGCCATATGGATGAAGTTGGATTCATGGTCACTTCCATAACAGATAATGGAATGATCCGTTTTCAGACACTGGGAGGCTGGTGGAGCCAGGTTTTGCTTGCACAAAGAGTCCAAATTATTACAGATAATGGACCGGTGACAGGAGTTATCGGTTCAATTCCTCCGCATCTTTTAGACGAAGCAAAGCGCAGCAAGCCGATGGAAATAAAGAATATGCTGATTGACATTGGTGCAGATGACCGTGAAGATGCGAAAAGAATAGGCATTAAGCCAGGACAGCAAATTCTCCCGATTTGTCCATTTACACCAATGGCAAATGCAAAGAAAATCCTGGCGAAAGCATGGGATAACCGTTATGGCTGCGGTTTGGCGGTGGAACTTTTAGAAGAAGTCCAGAGTGAAGCACTTCCCAATATTCTCTATTCCGGAGCAACAGTTCAGGAAGAAGTTGGCTTAAGAGGTGCACAGACAGCAGCGAATATGATCAATCCTGACATTTTCTTTGCGTTGGATGCAAGCCCTGCCAACGATATGACCGGGAATAAAAACGAGTTCGGCCATTTAGGAAAAGGAGCTCTTCTGCGCATACTGGACCGTTCAATGGTAACGCACCGCGGCATGAGGGAGTTTGTTCTGGATACAGCTGAAACGAACAACATTCCATATCAGTATTTCGTCTCGCAAGGCGGAACAGATGCAGGTAAAGTTCACATATCCAATGAAGGTGTTCCAAGTGCAGTAATCGGCATTTGCTCCCGTTATATTCACACACATGCATCCATTGTGCATGTCGATGATTATGCAGCGGCAAAAGAATTGCTTGTTAAATTAGTAAAAGCTTGTGACCGTTCAACAGTAGAAACCATCCGTCAAAACAGTTAAGCAGATGAGACAGCAGGTGCTGTCTCTTTTTCCTGTAATATGAAAGGAGTACACATGAAAGTCATCATTGGTTCAAAAAATCCCGCAAAGATTTTGGCAGTAAAAACTGCTTTTAGCCATTATGAAGCTGTTATTATGTCCGAAGATGTGCCCTCAGGAGTGAACGACCAGCCATTCTCGGATGAAGAAACCATAAAAGGGGCCATCAATAGAGCATATGGAGCACTCCAAGCATCCGGCGGACAAATTGGCATTGGCCTCGAGGGCGGTGTGCAGAAAACAGAGCACGGGCTATTTCTCTGTAATTGGGGGGCTCTTGCGGAAAAAGGGCAGCCTCCGATTATTGCTGGCGGAGCCAGGATTCCCCTTCCAGATGGGGTTGCAGTCCGGCTTTTGGCTGGCGAAGAACTTGGCCCTGTAATGGATGATTACGCAAAAAAAGAAAATATCCGCAAAAATGAAGGAGCTGTTGGGATTTTTACAAATGGGCAGATTAATCGTGCTGACATGTTCTCGCATGTCATGAAGCTTCTTCTTGGGCAATATGAATATAGAAAAAAGGGCTAGCTTGGTGCTAACCCCTTTTTCTATTCGGTTTCGAAGATGTACGACAAAACTTTCAAGGCCTGGTTGACCGTTTCAACAGTAACATTGGCTTTACTTGAAAGCTCCTTTAAAGGGTGATGCAGCTCATTGGGACGGATGAGGATCAGCGGTTTTCCAAGTGCCGCAGCAGCACTTGCGTCCATTGCTGTGTTCCATTGCTTATATTTTTCACCAAACAAAGCAATCACGAGATCCGATTTTTGCATAAGAAGCTGTGTTCTTAAGTTATTGATGCTTGAAGCGGCTTCATCACGGAAGATTGCATCCGGCTGCTTCCCGAGAATTTCCTCTCCGATCATGTCAGAACGGTCATGGTTTTCCATAGGACCTGTAAAATGAACAGGCAGCTGAAGTGATTTAGCTTTCTCCTTTAATTCATTGCGCCAATTGGAATGTATTTCACCTGCTAAGTAGACGGTTATTTCCATTCTTTTTCCTCCTTTATGCAATATTCTTATATTTTAACATTTCTTCTAAGAAGTAACGCAGTGAAAAGGCCCTCAATCCTTATATGAAGGGTTGTCAGACTATTAAGAAGAAATGTATGATAGGGAAGGATATGAGATTCCATGCAAGGAGGGGACTTTAGAATGCATAAAAGATTCACCGCAGCCTTGCTCTTATTTATTTCATTTATACTGGTCAGTGCCTGTTCAGCATCGTTGGAAGAAGAGCAAACTGCCGCAAAGAATGCTGCAGAGGAAGCATTCAACCTATCACCTGAAAAGACAAATCATGAGTTTGAAGATATAGAATATTATTTGCCTTTCGGCTACGAAGTAGAAGAGGAAAGTCCAAATAACATCATTTTAAAAAATGGCTCCAAAAGGTATATCCTTTTTTACAACCAGCATGAAGGCCCGGACAGCAAGGTTGTTTATGATGCTACCCTAAAGCAAAAAGATAAATATGAAGTTAAAGAGACGTTTACAAAAGATGGACATAATGGCTTCCTGTTAATCAACAGAGGGAAAAAAGACGAACACGAATTGGTAGTCGGGATTGGCGGAGTAAAATTATCTACGCAGGCTGCGACCAGAAATTTATCCTCTGAGGCCGCTGCAATGATGGAGATAGCTAATTCTGTCCAGGTGAAGAATTAAAGCGAAGGGCGATGTCCTTCGTTTTTGTTTTGCTTTTTTTTAAGAATTTATTTTTAATAAATTATGATAGTAAACCCCTATTATAAAGAACAATAAGAATACAAAAGATTTTATATTACAAGTGTCTTTACATGTGTTATCTTATAGTTGCAGAACTTTTAAATAGGGGGAAAATAATGAGAGCCTTTCTGAATAGAAAAGGGGTAACCCTTTCACCTAAAGTATATTTTATAGATGCACTGAGCAGCATGGCGCTTGGATTGTTCGCTTCGCTGATCATTGGGCTTATTATTAAGACAGTCGGCGAACAGACTGATTTCAAATACCTGGAGGATATGGGCACTCTGGCTATGGGTCTGATGGGGCCTGCAATAGGTGTTGCAGTTGCATACGGACTTAATGCTCCACCGCTTGTTATCTTTTCAGCCATTGCCAGCGGGGCTGCCGGCGCGGCTCTTGGCGGTCCAGCAGGGAGCTTCGCTGCAGCTCTTATTTCCACAGAGCTTGGAAAACTTGTCAGTAAGGAAACAAAGGTTGATATCATTGTAACACCGCTTGTTACCATTGTGGCTGGTTATATGGTTTCAACATTAATTGGCCCCGGGATCGATTATGGAATGAAGAGCTTTGGCAGCCTGATCATGTGGGGAACAGAGCAAAGGCCAATCATCATGGGCATCATTGTGGCGGTATTAATGGGTCTTGCCTTGACGGCACCCATTTCTTCAGCCGCCATTGCGCTTATGCTTGATCTGCACGGAGTTGCAGCAGGAGCTGCCACTATTGGCTGTGCAGCACAAATGGTCGGCTTCGCAGTGAGCAGCTTCAGGGAAAATAAAATGGGCGGTTTAGTAGCGATTGGAATAGGAACATCCATGCTGCAGGTAGCCAACATTATTAAAAATCCGCGTATTCTTATTCCACCTACCCTTGCAGGTGCGTTCCTGGCACCCTTTGGCACGACCGTCTGGCTAATGGAGAACAATGCTGCAGGAGCAGGCATGGGAACAAGCGGGCTGGTTGGACAGATAATGACTTTTACAACGATGGGCTTTGGTTCAGAAATTTGGATGAAGGTCATTATATTGCATTTTATTGGACCGGCTCTTATCAGCCTGTTATTATCTGAGTATATGAGGAAGAAAGGCTGGATCCAATATGGAGACATGCATATCAGCACAGGGGGCGAAAAAAAATGAAAAAACTGGAATCGGCAGAACAATTTAACGAGATGCGCAGCAATGGGAAGCATATTTTCATGTTTTCAGCTGACTGGTGTCCGGATTGCCGGGTTATTGAACCGATATTGCCTAAAATAGAAGCAAAATATAGTGAATACACTTTTATTTATGTAGATCGCGATCAATTCATTGATCTTTGCATTGAGCTTGATGTCTTTGGGATCCCAAGCTTCATCGGATACAGGGATGGCCAGGAACTTGGCCGCTTTGTCAGCAAAGACCGCAAAACCCAGGAAGAAATTGAAAACTTTATTCAAACTCTTGAACAATAAGCCTGTGTACATTTAGTGTTCAAATTTTACTTTGATAAATGTCTAGCGCAAGCAGCCTGCCCTCTCGAGGCGTCGGGGGCTGGCAAGGCGCTTCCGTTTTTAGGCCCTCCTGCATCACTTTTGAGCAGGAGGGTTTATTAGTGTAGAATGATAGTCGGAAATCAATCCCCATAAGGAGGGGCTTATATATGAAAATGGATAGTAAAAAGATGAAAAATGAATTGGAGCAGCGCTTAGCAAAAGAGAACCGGACTTTCTCTTTTGACAGGGAAAAAGATCAGCTCAGAATCGAAAATAAGGACACTGGAAAAGGAATTACCATCTCTCTTCCGGGCATTATTGCTAAATGGCAGGAGCAAAAGGAAAAAGCGATTGACGAAGTCGTTTATTATGTGGAAGAAGGCCTGGAGGCAATGGTGGAGGATGCCCATTTGTCGGGACATGAAAAAAATATTTTTCCAGTCATCCGATCAACTTCTTTTCCAGGCGAGTCACAGGAAGGTATTCCTTTTTTGACAGATGAACATACGGCTGAAACACGAATTTACTATGCGCTCGATCTTGGAAATACGTATCGCCTCATTGATGCAAAGCTAATGGAAAAAGAGAGCTGGGATCCCGAAAGAATTAGAGAAACGGCTCTTTTCAACGTAAGATCCCTGTCGACAGATATGAAATCGGATACTGTTGCAGGCAACACTTTCTATTTCTTAAACAAAAATGATGGATATGATGCAAGCAGAATCCTGAATGATTCCTTTATTAAAGAAATGGGCAGGAAAGTAGAAGGATCCATGGCCGTTGCCGTTCCGCATCAGGACGTATTGATTATTGCTGATATAAAAAATGAAACAGGCTATGACGTTCTCGCCCAGATGACTATGAGTTTCTTTGCGAGCGGCAGAGTGCCCATTACTTCCCTGTCATTCCTATATGAGAATGGAGAGTTTGAACCAATATTTATTTTGGGTAAGAATAAAAAGAAGTAGGTTTTTAGGGTCACAGCAATGTGGTCCTTTTTTTGTTTAAAACTGATTCTTCCTGAAAACAAGGCGATAAACCCCCAGGTGAGATGAACCATTACCGAATGATATATAGATCCGTTATTTTAAATGAAAGTTAAGCAGTTCCGGGTAAAAAGACAGATATCACTACTTATGAACCTTTAATCACCCGCCTGAGTCGAAAGTATGCCTGCAGCCTTTAGTTTGTTTGTAAATTTACCCATTCTGTCTTTATAAGGACTCATTCTCGGATTTCTTATTCAAAATCTGTGAATAACTGCTAAAATAATATAGAAAGTCTAACAAAGTTTTTAATAGAAAGAGTTGATATAAATGAGCTGGATTAAAAAGCTATTCCATATGTTTAAAAGTGATGAGGAAGAATATGAGGAAATGGAAGAACATGCAGATGAGCATAACTATGAGAAGCAGCCGCCTGCAAAAAAAACAAAAGAAAGTTCAAGAGACATAGATGCTAAAGTAGTCTATCAATACCCCAAAGGCCAATTCCGTTTTCCGGTCATACCTGACCATGAAGCAGAACGGGAGAATAAGAGGCAGCAAAGACAGGATCATAATCGTGGGAAGCCTGTAAATAAAACTGAAAAACGGAAGTCAAGGGCAGGAGAAACGGAATGGCAGAAAAAGCCGGCGGATACTCAAATCCATGAAAAAAGGATGCCTCTTTCCGCAGATAGGGAGCGGCAAAGAAAGTCTGCGCCACCACCTGCCAGTGAAGAAAAAATTCTGACCCGTAATGAAAGAGAGGCTGCCAGCAAGAAAAGACCTTTCCAGCCAACAGAAATTCCATCGCCGATATATGGATTTAAAAGGCCACGGCCAAATGCCCAGCAAGATAAATCAGATAACGGGGAACAGGAAAACCGCAGGGAACTTACATACGATGAGGTTATGCGCAAAATTCAGCAGACTCCTCTTAATCGGCCGAATGTAACCGAAGCTGTTTCGGATAAAGAAAAAGAAACTGTCATTTCCGATAAACTGAAAGCTTTACAGGCACAGGCTTCTGCATTGGAAACAGAGGAACCAGCAGCCAAAAGATACAAAATAGGTGAAGCGTCTGAATTAATGTTTGAAGTACCTGAAGATAACCAAGAAACATTACGGCATGAAGAAATACATACTGCCTGGCAAGATCATAAGGAACCTGCCAGGCAGCTTGGATCTTCCAAGCCTGACGGTGAATCTCCAAATAGTGAGGATCGCATCGGTCTTAAAAAAAAATCGGAAATCAGCAGATCGCTCGCAAACTTGATTGAAGAGGCTCTGCACGAGGAAGAAAAAGAAGAATACACAGCAGAACTTTCAGAGCAGAGCGAATTAAGATCTCATGATATCCTTGAGATTGAAGCTGAAGAGGATGCAGAAAAGAATGAATTTCATCGCGATTTAGGGATTGTTGATAAAAGTGACTCGGAAGAGTCTATCCATATAAACTTAAAAGAGGGAAACTCACAAGCAGAAGGAATGGGGATGTCTAATAAAGCTGAATTAAGTTCTGATCATGAAGATAGCGGGGAATTAACAGGCTCGTTCTCTACTCAGGCTGAACTGATTTCTGATATAAACAGGGCTGAGAATGCAGAGCAAAATGAGACTGCAGATGCAAATGAATACTTAGAAACAAAAACAGAGTCTGCTGCGTCAACCCCACAGCAGGAAGAAGATGCCCAGGAAGGGAAGAAGCCTTCATCAAGAGGGTCAATTCCATTTAATGTCATCATGCTGAATAATGACAGAAAAAAACTGAATCAGCAGGATAAGATGGCAGGACCGTCAGGTGAAAAAAAAAATAATATCGCTATGTTTCCGTCAGAAAATATCCAGCAGTCTGCTGCTGCTGCAGGAAAGATCGAGAATCATCCACCGGTGAACCATTTGCCTATGGAAGAACATGCAGAGCAGTCTCCGCATGCATCGGAAATGGACCGATTTGAGGATGAACAGACATATCAGGGGGACGAAGAAATTTTTTATTACCAATTTCCTTCCCAGACATTGCTGACACCGCCAGTAATCATGGAGGAAGCTTCCGATTGGCTTTACGAACAGGAACAGATGTTAAATTCTACACTGCAAAATTTCAATGTCAGGGCGAGGGTGGTTAATGTTACGCAAGGACCTTCTGTAACAAGGTTTGAAGTACAGCCCGAACCAGGTGTCAAGGTGAATAAAATCACGAACCTCTCAGATGATATAAAGCTGAGTCTGGCAGCAAGGGATATTCGGATCGAAGCGCCGATACCAGGAAAGCATACAATCGGCATTGAGGTTCCGAACCAGAGCAGCCGTCCGGTACTTATCAGTGAGATCATCAGCACCCCGGAGTTCCAGACTGGCCAATCTCCATTAACGGCTGTGCTGGGGCTTGATATCTCTGGGAAGCCGATTGTGACGGATTTACGGAAAATGCCTCATGGTTTGATTGCCGGTGCAACTGGATCAGGGAAGAGCGTCTGTATTAACACGATCCTGGTAAGCCTGCTGTATAAGGCGAGTCCCGATGAATTGAAGCTTCTTCTGATCGACCCAAAAATGGTCGAACTTGCACCATATAATCGAATTCCACATTTGGTCAGCCCGGTTATTACCGATGTAAAAGCGGCAACGGCAGCCTTGAAGTGGGCTGTCGAGGAGATGGAACGCAGATATGAATTGTTTGCCCATGCAGGTGTGAGGGATATAAACCGTTTTAATGAGCTGGCAGAGGAGCATCAGCAATATTCAGAGAAGCTGCCATTTATGGTCATTGTGATTGATGAGCTGGCAGACTTAATGATGATGTCGCCAGCCGATGTGGAAGAAGCCATTTGCCGGATTGCACAAAAAGCCCGTGCATGCGGAATTCATCTGATTATTGCAACCCAGCGTCCTTCCGTGGATGTTATTACCGGCTTAATCAAGGCGAATGTGCCTACAAGAATTGCATTCTCTGTGTCATCTCAAATCGATTCAAGAACAATCATTGATATAAGCGGAGCTGAAAAACTGCTTGGACGGGGAGATATGCTTTTCCTTGAAAACGGATCCTCAAAGCCAGTGAGGCTGCAGGGTACATTTGTTTCAGATAAAGAAATTGATGATGTGGTAGCCCATGTACGGAGGGAACGCGATCCTGACTACTTATTTGAGCAGGAAGAACTTCTGAAAAAAGCTCATGCAATAGAAGAAGAGGATGAATTGTTTTTTGAAGCATGCGAGTTTGTTGTTGATCAGGGAGCGGCTTCCACTTCAAGCCTGCAAAGAAGATTTAAAATAGGATATAATAGGGCAGCCAGGCTGATTGATATGATGGAAAAACAAGGGTTCATTTCTGAAAATAGAGGCAGCAAGCCAAGGGATGTCCTCATTACAGAAGCTGATCTTGAATCCATACAAGAGACTAGTACATTAAATTAATCCATGGTATTCTTTACTTGCATGTTTAAAATAATATGAATAAACAACTACGATAAACGAAGAAAGCATTCTAAAGCTGGCGGGCTGCCGGCATAGAGGCCTGCTCCTTGCAAACCAAGTCAGCAGGCGCTTCTGCTTTCTTTAATGTTTCTAAGGAGCTTTAGGGATGAAGGAAATTGAAATGAAGGTTAAAGGAGAAATCAAACGTCTGACAAACCAGACTTTTAAATTCGATGAACGTGTAAGAGATGGCTGGTTTTCAGCGGTTTACTTCCTTAAAACAAGAGAAATTGTTAAGAAATATCACGAAGATAAAATCGTAACCATGCAGTTTTTCCAAAAGAATCATGCCGTTCTATGCGGTACGGATGAAGTCATTGCGCTGCTAAAAACATTTGCAGACCGCCCGGATGATCTGGAAATTTATTCATTAAAAGACGGTGATAAGATTTCACCCTTTGAAACAGTTTTAACCATTACAGGAAGATATCAGGATTTCGGATATCTTGAAGGAATAATTGACGGCATATTGGCCAGAAGAACTTCAGTTGCCACGAATGTCTATAATGTGGTAAAAGCAGCAGGTGTTTCTGGTGTTCAAAAGCAGGTCATCTTCATGGGGGACCGGGATGATCATTATATCACCCAGGCAGGAGATGGCTATGCAGCCTTTATTGGGGGGGCAACAGCCCAGGCCACGCATGCGATGAATGAATGGTGGGGCAAAAAAGGAATGGGAACAATGCCGCATGCTTTGATCCAAATGTTCGAGGGAGATATCGTTGCATCTACTAAGGCTTATCAGGAGACGTTTCCTGAAGACGATTTAGTTGCTCTGGTAGACTACAACAATGATGCCA
The DNA here is from genome assembly GCF_000294775.2 of Cytobacillus oceanisediminis 2691. Lineage (GTDB taxonomy): Bacteria > Bacillota > Bacilli > Bacillales > Cytobacillaceae > Cytobacillus > Cytobacillus pseudoceanisediminis. The sequence goes on along the minus strand of NZ_CP015506.1, from coordinate 4,492,856 downwards.
TAACCGATTCCCTGAAAGTGGCAAGAGCCTTTGGCAAAGAGCTTAAAGGTGTCCGGGTTGATACATCAAGAACAATGATTGATCAATATTTCTTAAGAAATCAGCATTTGCTGGGAACGTTTGACCCGCGCGGAGTCAATGCAGAACTGATTTTCGCTTTAAGAAAAGCGCTGGATGATGAAGGTTTCCAACATGTGAAGATTGTGGTGAGCGGCGGTTTTACTGAATCCCGAATCCGTGAATTTGAAGAACAGGGTGTTCCGGTTGATACCTATGGAATTGGAAGCAGCCTGCTGAAGATCACCACAGGGTTCACTGGAGACAATGTAATGATTGACGGTAAGCATGCAGCTAAGGCAGGACGCCGTTATCGTCCAAACCCCCGCCTTGAAAAGGTTGAATAACTGAACGCTATTTACAAGAAAGTAAGGAGCATCCTAAATGGATATGGACAGCTCAATTCTGGATTTACAATCTTTCCGTAAAGCTAAACAGCTCCAGGGAGAGAATAATGCTCTGCGTTTATACACATTAAGCAAGGATTATACAGAACGAACGGCTAATATCAGAGAGAAAGTCCGGGCAAAGCATTTATTTCGGAAAACGCTCGGTCTTGCTTCTGAGACGGCTTTTTCGCCTATTCAGCAGGAAGTTTTTCAGGATTGGTTTCTCTTTGATTATAAAACCATTCAAGGCTCTACTATGTTCAGTCTGTTCTTAAAGAACAATGCCAGGCAGCTTTCAGAGTCAGATCTCATTCAGGGGGCTCTCTTTTTAACATCAGTCATGGAACCCATCCGGATTTTAGATGTAAGTCAAAAGAAAATCTCCGCCTCAGGTGTGGAAGATAGCACTTCTTTTCTCTTAAGTCAGCACGGGGTGTTTCGGCCGGAACTGTCAATAGGGTGGTATTTTATTAGAAGAATACCAATCCAGATGTATGATCTTCCTATTGGACCATTTATCTCTATTCAAAAGGATGAAGGAGTTCACCGTTTAACGAAGGCATTTTCGAAGGCAAAATTAAAGGTTCCTGACCTTACATGGAGAGCTTTCCTGAAATCTAATGTTTTATTTTTTATTTCTGGGGTATAAATAGCTGGCAATACGTTACATAGTTTTTAGAATCGATTAATGATATAATGATTCAATACATTAAAGTGTAAGTAAATAAAAATGACAGCGGAAAAGCTTAGCAGCACAGTCATGGAAGCATGTCTTCTAAGGGGATATGCGCAAAACTAGATATATGTCATATACTGTTTTACAGATATACGATGGTTGGAGGTTCTTTATATGACTATTTACCATTTCGTAGGTATTAAGGGGTCTGGAATGAGTGCATTGGCACAAGTTCTGCATGATATGAATTATCAGGTTCAAGGCTCCGATTTTGAGAAACACTTTTTTACTCAGGTGGCACTTGAGAAATCCGGAATAAAGATCCTTCCCTTTCAAAAGGAAAACATACAGCCGGGCATGACGGTAATCGCCGGGAATGCATATCCGGACACGCATGAAGAGATTGAGGAAGCAATGAAGCTTGGCTTGCCTGTTGTGCGTTATCATCGATTTTTAGGTGATTTCATGAAGAATTTTACGAGCATCGCTGTGACGGGAGCTCATGGGAAAACATCCACTACAGGCTTGCTTGCGCACGTAATGCGAGGCGCAAAACCAACTTCATTCCTTATTGGAGACGGTACGGGCAAAGGGGACAAGGAAGCTGAATATTTTGTTTTCGAAGCTTGTGAATACAGAAGGCACTTCCTTTCTTACTATCCTGATTATGCAATAATGACGAATATTGATTTTGACCACCCTGATTACTTTGCCAACATTGAAGATGTGTTTTCTGCTTTTCAGGAAATGTCATGGCAAGTGAATAAGGGGATTTTCGCATGCGGTGATGACGAGCAGCTGCAAAAAATCCAGGCAAAAGTGCCCGTGGTATTCTATGGTTTTGGAGAAGATAATGATTTTCAGGCACGCAATGTAGTTAAAACTACAGAAGGAACAACATTTGATGTATTTGTCCGGAACACCTTCTTTGAGACTTTCTCTATTCCAGCGTATGGAGATCATAACGTCTTGAACTCCTTAGCTGTTATCGCTCTATGTCATTATGAAGAGATCGATGCAAAGATTGTCCAGGAACAGCTTCTTTCCTTTGAAGGAGTGAAAAGAAGATTTTCCGAGAAGAAAGTGGGCTCTCAGGTAATTATTGATGACTATGCCCACCATCCGACAGAAATTAAGGCGACTGTAGAAGCTGCCAGACAAAAGTATCCTGAAAAGGATGTGGTTGCAGTTTTCCAGCCGCATACATTTACGAGGACTCAGGCCTTTCTTGATGATTTTGCATCAAGCCTTAATTTGGCTGACAAAGTATATCTTTGCGAAATCTTTGGCTCTGCCCGTGAAAACCATGGAAAACTCACGATTGATGACTTAAAGGCCAAAATTCCCAATGCACAAATTCTAAATGAAGAAGAAACGGCTGTACTAAGGAATCATGAAGATAGCGTAATTATGTTTATGGGTGCCGGGGATATCCAAAAATTCCAGCAGGCATACGAAAACCAAATATAAATCATAAGAAGGATGCTTCGCTAAGGAAGCATCTTTTTCTTTATGACTTTAAATGTTGATAACTTTTTAGCTCCAGGCGCCTGGAGCTTTTTTATTACTTTAAATTTTCCGGATTTAATGCTTCAAGTTCACTAATGACAAATCGCCCGTCTTTACGGATTAATACCTCATCAAAGTAGATTTCACCGCCGCCATAGTCAGGGCGCTGGATGTTGACCATATCCCAATGAATATTGGATTTATTGCCATTATAAGCTTCGTCATAGCACTGTCCAGGTGTGAAGTGGAAGCTTCCGTCAATTTTTTCATCGAACAGAATATCCTGCATTGGATGAAGAATGTATGGGTTAACCCCGATAGCGAATTCACCAATATAGCGCGCACCCTCATCAGTATCAAAGATTTTATTGATGCGTTCGCTATCATTGGCTTCCGCTTCAACAATTTTCCCGTCTTTAAATGTCAGTTTTACATTTTCAAATGTAAAACCATGGTATGGAGATGGAGTGTTATAGGTGATGACGCCGTTGACAGACTCACGTACAGGGGCAGTATAGACCTCTCCATCAGGGATATTCATTTGACCTGAGCATTTTATTGCCGGAATATCCTTAATCGAGAAGGATAGATCTGTTCCAGGGCCAGTTATTCTGACTTTATCGGTTTTATTCATTAATTCCACAAGGCTGTCCATTGCTTTGTCCATTTTGCCGTAATCCAAATTGCAGACATCAAAATAGAAATCTTCAAATGCTTCTGTACTCATTTTAGCCAGCTGGGCCATGGAAGCATTAGGGTAACGCAAAACCACCCATTTCGTTTTTGGCACGCGGATTTCTCTATGCACTCTTTGTCCGATGGTTGATCCATGGATTTTCATTTTATCATCCGGCACATCAGCCTGCTCGTTGATGTTGTCTCCGGAGCGCAGTCCTATGTATGCATCCATTTTGCTCATAACATTTGCTTCAAACTCAGCCATCAAATTGAATTGCTCTTCCTGTGCCCCTAAAAGCAGGGAGCGATCAACCTGATGATCCTTTAAGGAAACAAAAGGGTATCCTCCAGCTGCATATGCTTCCTTAACCAGCGCGGTCACTAATTCCTTCTGCAGTCCGAAATTTTCAATAAGGACCTTCTCTCCTTTCTGGAGTCTGACTGAATAGTTAATCAAATTTTTTGCCAGTTTTGCAATACGGGGATCTTTCATGGATAAATACCTCCAGTAAATTTATTTTTCCGACAACTATTATTGTACCCGAAATGATAGGTTTTGTTTAACCTTTTCCAGTTGTGCTAAAATTTACTTTAACTGATGAAAATACCTGTTAGAGAAGGAATTTCGACTTCACAAGTGGAATCTATTAATGTACTCCTGGTTTAGAGGCAGTGCATCTGGGTAAAAAGATATTATACAGACAACCGGAGGTGTAAGAATTGGAAATTATTTTATACTTAAGTGTAGCAGTAATTGCTATAGCATTTCTTGTTTTGGTCATATATCTGGCGAAAACGTTAAAATCCTTACAAGGGACATTAGATAACGTATCAAACACATTGGCAGGCCTTGAAAGGCAACTAGATGGTGTCACGAAGGAAACCACTGTCCTGCTGCATAAAACCAATTCACTGGCTACAGATATTCAGCAGAAATCTGAAAACCTGAACAGTGTCGTGACTGCGGTAAAAGAAGTTGGTGACTCTGTCCGCAAATTTAATGGATCCATTCAGAAAATCACATCTTCTGTAAACACACAGCTTGAACAGAATAAAGATAAAATCTCACAGGTGGTACAGTGGAGCAATGTTCTCCTTGAAATCAAGGATAAATGGAAAATGAGAAAAGAAGACCCTTATCAGTACAACGTCAGCGAGAAACAGATGCTTCCGCCTGAACGCCAGAGAGAAAGAGCAAGATACTAGATTTAAAGGAGGAAAAAGGAGAATGAATAGTCAAGACCGCACTCAATTTGATTCAAATCAGGCGAAAACAGATGAAAATATCAATACGAAAGATTTCATGATTGGTGCCTTAATCGGAGGCATGGTTGGCGCAGCAACCGCTCTGTTCCTGGCTCCTAAATCAGGCAAAGAGCTTCAGAGTGATTTAAGCGAAAAGGCTGCCCTATTAAAAGAGAAGTCAGGACAGTACCGTGAAACAGCTATGACAAAAGGTACCGAACTGGCTAATGCTGCAAAAGAAAAAACAAATGTGCTGACTCAAACGGTGACAAAGCAATCCAATGAACTCGTTAATAAAGTAAAAAGCTTGAAAGAAGCTCAAAATGGACAAGCTGGTGCAAACGGGACATCCGAAGAAAATGGAGAGGCCATCAATAACGAGACATTCCAGGCAGAAGGGAACGCTCCAGTAAATGATGCAGAAATCCAAATGAAGCTGGAAGAGACGAAAAAAGCTTTTGACGAAACCGAGCAAAAGTATAATTAATTTTATTTGTTTAAGCAACGGTGAAGTGGTACGATTACTTCACCGTTATTTAATTTAAAGAGCGAGGCTTTGCCTGGCTTAGTTGGGGAGGCAAGAAAATGAAAAAATTTGATAGCCATGAATCATTTGATCAAGCAGTAGAATCAGGAGAGCAGCTGCTGGTTTTAAAACACAGTTCCACTTGTCCGGTGAGCGGCGCAGCGTTTGAAGAATATGAAAGCTTTGTAAAAGAGCATCAAGATGTAAATGCTTATTACTTAGTTGTTCAGGATGATCGTCCCTTGTCAAATCACATTGCAGAAGCTTTTCATATCAAACATGAGTCTCCTCAGGCCATTCTATTTAATAATGGAGATGTTGCCTGGCATGCATCACATTGGAAGATTACATATGATTCCCTGGTGAATGCTGTGAAGGAAAACAGATAAAACCCATCCAATCGGATGGGTTTTTGCTATCAAACAAGAAAATATATATTTATTAAACGTCGATAACTGTCTAACACTAGCAGCCTGCCCCCGCTTTTCTTATATATACTTCACATTTGAATTTTTATTATTTATGGCAGGCCACACGATTTTGAGATGATCACCAGGCTCTATAGGTTCATGAAAAGATGCCTTTTCCCCATTTTTCAAGAGAACGAAGCTTCCGGAAGATGCTGCAGGCATATCTACACTAACATGGCTGAAGATATCCTGAAAAATAAAAGGAGACATTGGTTTTTTCACGAGTGTTATCGCATCTCCAGCATGAATCGCATCATCTTCATTGAGGACAGCTCCTTCCCTCTGAAATTCAAGTATCCCTCTTGAAAGCTCTAATTTCTTACCGTTAAACATGACCGGGATCCTCTGCTGTAGTACCAGCTGCTTTATATCTGCTAATTCCTTTACTGATAGTGTGCCTCTTTTTTCAATTCGGAGATTGTCACCATCGTCTACTATGCTATGATAATTCGCCTCAAGGCCGTTTTTAAAAAGCTTTCCGGTATGGCGGGGGAGGAATGTCTCTTTTTCATTAATGCTGATTCTAAAAGGCGTAAGCTCGCTTAATAAATCGTTTAGGTTCAAGTTTCCTAAGACTTCTTCAAATGTTTCCGGAATTCTGCACTCTACCTTATCCCGATCAGCAATGATCTGTTCAAGCGAGGCAGCTTTTTCATTACAGGTAATAACAGGGTGGATTGTGTACTGCTTTTCGTTAATAGTAATAGACTTTTCAGGAACTTCATCAATCAAATCTTTTATGCGGACTTCAGCAGGCAATCCGTCACGTCCTCTTGAAACAGTGATGATATCCCCTGATTTGATTTCTTCATCCAAAGCACTTGTAAGGCTGTTGCGTATGATGACAGGAGCTTCTCCATGACTTCCTGGAATCGTAACGCTTTGCCCGTTTAGTTTGACTATCATGGCGAGTCCGGGCTTACCGTAAAGCTTATTCATTTTAATGCCTGCTGCCAGGAGACAATCCCCAACTGTCAGGTTCTTGACCTCGAATAGCCTGACAGGCTGATCGTTGACGTAAACTGTACAATATTGGACTGGGGCTTTTTTAGCAGCGATGGCTATTCCTATTGGGGTGACAAGTTCAGGGCCTTTGTATGTAAAATCCGGTAAATTCAGCCCGCTTATTGCGTCAATTCCCCTTATTGCGACTCTATTCGCTGGAAGGCCCAGTCTTTGCGCTATTCTTTCAGGAAGTCCAGGTGTTAAGCTCCCGCCCCCTACCAGCATGACGGCTTTGGGCGGCCTATTATTCAGCTGCAGAATTTCATCGCAGATGGAATTTGTCAATCGTTCTAGCGCAGGAGAAATTTTTTCAATTGTCTCTTCCCTGCTGACTTCTGTCTGGAAGCCGAGAATATCCGTGACAGTAATTGTATCCGATACATGCAAATCTCTCTTTGCCTTTTCGGCTAAAGGAAAGTCCAGGAGAAACTGGTCACTGATTGCTTCAGTTATCTCATCTCCTGCTACAGGCACCATTCCGTAAGCTGTAACTGTGCCCATATCTGTAATGGCAATATCGGACGTTCCGGCACCGATATCAACAAGAGCAACATTCAGCCTTCTCATCGAAGGAGGAATCAGCACATTAATAGCTGCGATTGGCTCAAGTGTCAAAGCTTCCATTTCCAGGCCAGCCCTTTGTAGAGCTGAGATTAGTGACTCCACTACAACCTTGGGCAGGAACGTAGCAATGATTTCAACGGATGCTTCATCCCCCTGCTGATCAATTAGACTGCCGATTTCTTCTTTATCAAGACGATAGTATAAAACGGAATATCCAACACAATAGTAATAATAGCTTTTCTCAGTTTCATGTTTTTCTGCAACCATTGCCTGTGCCTGCTGAACTGCACTTAATTCAAGGTGAAGTATATCCTGCTTTTGCATCATCGGTTTTCCTTTAATACAGATAACTGTTTCAGATCTTTCTGTTTTTAAAGCCCTGCCTGCCGCTGCAACGCACACCTTTTTTAATGGGCCGTGTTTTGCTTCTAGTTCATCCCTGATTTCTGCTATAATTTTTGATACAGCCAGTACATCATGGATCTGTCCGTCGAGCATGGCCCTTTCTGCATGCTCCTTAATCACGATGTCTTTCACATGATATTGCCCGCCGTTTTCTTCGAGAATAATTCCGACCACCGTGCGGGTGCCGATATCCAGTGCAAAAAGCTTTTTTTGTTCGTCCAAAGCAGTACACCTTCTTTGTAAATGTCATAAAATGCATAAATAAAGCCCTGAAGCCGCTTTATCACTTAAAAGCGTTTAATTAATAAAGAAATATTTCGTGACATGTCTGAATAATTCATATATAATAACCCTAATTATAAAAAATGTATCACATATCCAGAGGCCGTAAAAGAGAAAGATGGAAATGTTTAACGCTGTGCACATTTAGATGCACGTTTTGTGCATTATCCTGAAACCAACACGGCTTAAATTCAGATTTGAAAGGAAGGGACAGGAAATGAGCAATAAAGAGCTAGATAAACTTCGTGATCGAGTGGATGAGCTGAATCTCCAGCTTTTATCTTTGATCAATGAAAGAGCAGAACTTGTTCAGGAAATCGGAAGAGTAAAGGAAACACAAGGGGTTTATCGTTATGATCCTGTCCGGGAACGCAAGATGCTGGACTTGATAAAAGAGCATAATGACGGTCCTTTTGAAAATTCAACAATTGAGCATATGTTCAAGGAAATTTTTAAAGCAGGTCTTGAACTTCAAAAAGATGATCATAGAAAGGCGCTTCTTGTTTCACGCAAAAAGAAGCCTGAAAATACGATTGTAGACTTAAAGGGTGAAAAAGTAGGGGATGGCAATCCTCATCTTGTTTTTGGCCCTTGCGCAGTTGAATCTTATGAGCAGGTGGCAACTGTTGCTGAAGCTGTAAAAGCAAAAGGACTTAAGCTCCTTCGCGGAGGCGCATATAAACCAAGAACATCACCGTATGATTTCCAGGGGCTTGGCCTTGAAGGTTTAAAAATCTTAAAAAGAGTGGCAGATGAATACGATCTGGCTGTTATTTCTGAAATCGTAAGCCCTAATGATATTGAAACGGCTGTAAATTATATTGATGTCATTCAAATCGGGGCAAGAAACATGCAAAACTTCGAGCTATTAAAAGCAGCGGGGGCTGTAAACAAACCAGTTCTTTTAAAGCGCGGGATTGCAGCTACAATTGAAGAATTCATCAATGCAGCGGAATATATCATGTCCCAGGGGAATGGACAGATTATTCTATGTGAGCGCGGAATCCGCACATACGAACGTGCTACACGCAATACATTGGACATTTCGGCTGTGCCTATTCTTAAGCAGGAAACACATTTGCCAGTACTGGTTGACGTTACGCATTCAACAGGCCGCAGAGATTTGCTTCTTCCAGCAGCAAAAGCTGCGCTGGCAATCGGCGCAGATGGTGTAATGGCAGAAGTTCATCCAGACCCGGCCGTTGCCCTATCAGATTCAGCGCAGCAAATGGACTTGAATCAATTTGATCAATTTATGGCTGAACTTCAATCTTCAGCATTGCTGAAAGTGTAGCCATCTAAATATGGAGAGCCTTCTGCTGGTAGCAGGAGGCTCTTTTTTTTGCATTTAAAGTGGAAATTTAAGTTTTTTTCAAAAATACAAGCCTTGACATTGCGGCAATTCCTGGACTGTCGTATGATTAAATACATAATTGTACATGTGTAACCACTCACAAATTAGGATAAAAAATGAGTAGGTTACGTCGTGTTGCTGTAAAATATAAAGTAATTGAAGCGACCGCTATTTAAAGAAGGAGTGTAAGTAATGAATGTAACAATATACGATGTAGCAAGAGAAGCGAATGTATCAATGGCAACGGTTTCTCGTGTTGTAAATGGCAACCCGAATGTTAAGCCTGCAACAAGAAAAAAAGTAATGGAAGTAATTGACCGGCTTGGGTACCGCCCCAACGCGGTTGCAAGAGGATTGGCAAGCAAAAAAACGACGACAGTCGGTGTAATCATTCCCGATATCTCCAGCACCTTTTTTGCAGAACTGGCAAGGGGCATAGAGGATATTGCGACAATGTATAAATACAATATCATTCTCAGCAACTCCGACCAAAATATTGAAAAAGAACTGCACTTGCTCAATACTATGCTCGGGAAACAGGTGGATGGAATAGTCTTCATGGGCGGCAATATTACCTCCGAGCATGTTGAAGAGTTTGAAAAGTCACCGGTTCCGATCGTACTGGCTGGCTCTATTGAAGAAACAGGCAAAATCCCATCTGTAAATATTAATTATGAACAGGCAGCATTTGATGTGACTAAGTCATTTATTGAAAAAGGCCATAAAGATGCAGCTATCGTGGTGGGACCTCTCCGCGAGCCGATTAATCAGGAAAAAAAGCTTGCAGGCTATAAGCGGGCTTTGGAAGAAGCTGAGGTGGCCTTCCGCGATGAATTGGTGGTTGAAGGAGATTATACTTACGATTCAGGTATAGAAGCCTTTGAAAAGCTGCTTGAGGCAGATCCGCGTCCAACAGCTATTTTTGCAGGATCTGATGAAATGGCATTGGGAATTGTCCACGGGGCGGAGGATAAAGGGTATAATATCCCGAAAGACTTTGAGGTCATCAGCTCTGACAATACAAGATTGGCATTAATGGTCCGTCCTCAGCTGACATCAGTCGTTCAGCCATTGTATGATATTGGTGCAGTTGCCATGAGATTGCTTACGAAACTTATGAATAAAGAATCAGTCGATGAGCAAATTGTTGTACTCCCTCACCGAATTGAAGAACGAAGCTCAACAAAGTAATGAATTTGCCGATATAACAGAAAAGCGGAAGCTCCTCGACCAGCCCCGACCAGCGCTGGAGGTCCAGAAGTTGAAGTCGTTCTTTGACTTCAGCATCTGGACCGAAGTGACTAGGGGGCTAGGCGCTGCAGCTGGACAAAAGAGAAGAAAGAGAAGCGCCTTAATTAAAAGGCGTTTCTTTCTGCCAATTTTAAGCTATCGTACCTGTTTTAGAGCACATAAATAATAAACCATTAGACAAAGGCAATTCGCAATGGATCAGGGAGAGAGAGTATGAGAAAGGTTGATATGTTAACACCGGCTGGATTAATGGTGGGGCTTGCTATGCTGATTTTTGGAATCATGTGGAATGGAGGAGCTGATGGTTTTTTATCCTTTGTTGACCCTTCTTCAATTCTTATTGTTCTGGGCGGTTTAATAGCCGGGCTGCTTGTAAGTTTTCCTTTAAAAGATATCAGGCATATGGCCACCGTTTTTAAGCAGGTTTTTTCCAGTGAAGAGCAAAGCGTTGGCGAGCTGATTGGAATTTTTGTCAAACTCTCTGAGCGTGCCCGGCGTGAAGGGCTGTTATCGCTTGAGGCTGAAATCGGGAAGGTGGAAGATCCATTCATTCAGAAAGGCGTATACCTGGCTGTGGATGGTATAGAGCCAGATGTCATTACTGACATTATGAATGCCGAAATTATGGCGATGGAAGAGAGGCACAGAAAAGGAAGAAGCATTCTCGAAAGAGCCGGGGAATACGCTCCGGCATGGGGAATGATAGGGACCCTGATCGGACTGGTTCTGATGCTGAAAAATTTGAATGATCCTTCCACACTTGGGCCCAATATGGCTCTTGCCTTACTGACTACTTTATATGGATCCCTGCTGGCCAATCTGATTTTTCTGCCGATGGCAGCGAAGCTGGCTTTAAAGACAGAGAAGGAAGTTTTTTTGAAGCAGATTATTATTGAAGGGGTTATCGGTGTTCAATCCGGGCAGAATCCGAGAATATTGGAAGAAAAGCTGAGCGCCTTTTTATCCTCAGAAGAACGGAGAGATTTGGATAAAGCTGTAAATGAGGGGGAGGCACTGGATAATGAAGCCTAGGAGAAGATCTCCGGAGCCTCCAAAAGGCTCCCCAAGATGGATGGTGACTTTCTCCGATCTCGTCACACTGATATTGGTATTTTTTATTCTGCTGTTTTCGATGTCCCAGATTGATTTAATGAAGTTTCAGGCATTATCCGATTCTTTCCGGGACAGACAGGTGCTGGATTTTCAGCCGTCTATCATTCCTGCAGAGAACCCGGAACAAAATGAAGAAATAAAGGAAAATGAGGACAGCGGGCAATCAGATTCGCTTGATGAGCTTCTGATGGAGATCCAGTCGTTTTTGGATGAGAATGGCTTAGAAAAAGTGATTGTGGCGAACAGGACGGAACGGGGGGTCGTTCTCGTTCTGCAGGAACAGGTTTTATTTGAATCCGGAGATGCCAGTCTGATAGACAGTTCATACTCTTTCCTGGATAAAGTAGGAACCCTTTTAGCAAACATGCCAAACCTTGTGAAGGTGGAGGGACATACTGATGACCGGCCCATAACTACTTACAGATATCCGTCCAATTGGGAGTTATCTGCTGCCAGGGCTAGTACTGTAATCAGATATCTAACAGAAAAGCATAATCTTGAAAGTCATAGGTTTATGGCTGTGGGCTATGGGGAAACCCGTCCTATCGTCCCTAATTCCGGACCGGAGAATTGGGAGAAAAACAGGCGTGTTGAAATCATTATTTCTGATCCGAAATTTAATGAAGATAACAATATTCATAATTGATAACAGATCTGGCAATAGTCAGACCTGTTTATTTACATATGCAGAAATGAACAGCGGCCGGTAAAATGTTCCCGGCCGCTGTTCTTATAAAGATTCTGTCATTGTTCTGTTTCGGATCGGATAAAGAACTTTGTCCACTGTCCGGGCATTTTTTTCAGTTATTTCGCTCTTACGGGGGATAGGCTCATATAAATCAGCAGGATCATCCCATTCCAGGGGAAGAGGCACAGGTGCGTGTTCTTTCCACTTGTTTATCCATTCCGCCGGTATATTGCCGTAACAATTAGAGTTTTCAGTCATTTCGAGCCATATCATGGCCCATGCCCGGGGAACAACCCTCCAAATATCATAACCTCCGCCGCCGACGGCAATCCATTTCCCGTCACAATATTCATGGGCAATTTCATGGGCCAGTTTCGGAATTTCCCTATAAATCTTTATAGTAGATGACAAATGGGTAAGAGGATCAAGATAATGGGCATCAGCACCATTTTGCGTCAGGATCACATCCGGTTTGAAAAATTCTGCAACCTCCCGAAAAGCTGTACGGTATGCGTGAAGCCAGGAATCGTCTTCAGTAAATGCATCCACGGGAATATTAAAAGAGAATCCATATCCTTTCCCTTGTCCTCGTTCATTTACATTTCCGGTTCCGGGGAAAAGGTATCTGCCAGTTTCATGAATAGATAAGGTGCATACATCCGGGTCATCATAAAATGACCATTGGACACCATCACCATGATGGGCATCTGTATCCACATACAGAATACGGGCTTTATACTTTTCCTGTATATATTTTATGGCTACGGAGCTATCGTTGTAGATGCAAAATCCAGAAGCTTTTCCCCGAAACCCGTGATGAAGGCCGCCGCCAAGGTGAAGTGCGTGCTTAGCAAGTCCGCTCATGACTGCATCAACGGCTGCCAGAGTGCCTCCTACTAAAAGGGAGCTTGCTTCGTGCATGTTTTGAAAAATAGGTGTGTCCTCTGTTCCAAGACCATAGTTTTCGCAGATATCCTCAGGCAGGTTTCCCTGGCCGGCGAGCTTGACAGCATTCACATAACTAGGATCATGAATCAAGTGAAGCTCTTCATCGGAAGCCTTGCGCGGAGGAATAATATGACATTCTTCAATGGCATTGATGTTTTTGAGCAAATCGAGTGTCAGTTTCAGCCTTATCTGATTAAAAGGATGATTTTTGCTGAATTTGTAGTTCAGCAGGTCTTCCGAAAAAACAAATAATGAATCATGTGTCATAGTGAAATCCCCGGCAGGCTGGGCCATAAAACATGATGGCCTGCTTTTTTCAAATCTTCTACTACAAGCGTAGGGTTCATTGTCTGTACCCTTATCACCAGTATTTTGTATTTATCATCCGTTTTGTCAGGGTAAACAAGGACACTCTGTATATTTGCTTTTCTTTTGCAGATGACTTCAGCGATTTCAAACAGCATGCCTGCCCTGTTTGGCACCTTTACTTCAATCTGCGAACCTGGCTGATGGGCTCCCGTCAATTGAACTAACGTATGAAGCAAATCGGTTTCTGTGACAATTCCGACCAGCTTATCATCGTTTAATATTGGCAGGCAGCCAATTCGCTGTTCATAAAAAACCGCAGCAATTTCTTCAGCAAAATCAAGAGGGTGTCCGGTGATGATATCTGTCTTCATAATCATTTTTAATGGTCTCTGCAGATCTTCCTTAAATAGTTCTGTATGAAAAATAGATGGAGTCGCATCACGGATGTCCCTATCTGTTACAAGTCCCTGCAATCTGCCCGCTTCATCTGTAATAGGCAAATGCCGAATTCTTTTTTCGTTCATAATTTTTATGGCGTCGGCAATGGTGTCTTCTTTTGACAAGGCCGTGACATCCGTTTTCATAATTTCTTCAACAATCACTTTAAATGCCTCCTTATAAATATATGGAGATACATTCATGCCGAAAAAATAGTGTGAATACAGGCATGAATTATGTATTGACGCTATTATTAAGATTTAATACATAAAGCGATTCATAAAGCGCAAGCGGTCAAATTGCTGCACTGAATCCTGATCCACTCTTTTTCCAATGCGGGCCATTAGGCAATTTGCGGGATGAGAACTGATTTCAGGGTCATCTGTGGCATACCATTCAAGACCACCGGCATTCATCATTTTTTCCATAATTTTCCTGTATTCCCATACGTTCAGGCCAGTTCCTTTTAGATCCCAATGCCAATAATATTCAGTCGTTATAACAATATAGTCTTCCATTGCGTCATCCATCATGGATACTTTCAGCAGGTTCTTTCCTGTTCCTGAACCTCTGAAAGCAGGGATCACTTCTATTGCACCCAATTCTATTAAATTATCCATTTTTCCTTCCGACCAGCGCTCGAGAGGGTCTGGATACAAGTAAGTAACATAGCCGACAATGGTATGCCTGTCACGGGCCACTATAATTCTTCCCTCCGGCAATCCCGCAATTTCAACCAGGGCTTTATGCTGCTGAGCCGGAGGCCTGAAAGTAACAAGATCCTTGTGAAACTCGTAATCTGCCAATTTTTCAGGTGAAATTGGCCCCTCAATGATTAATTTACCCTTGGCTGTTTTTAATTCTTTTGCATTAAAAATTTTTTTATGTTCCATTTATTCACCGCCATAGACATGATCAATGTAACTTCTATTATACATAAAAACACGGGGGATAAAGCGCTTTCACATAATTTTCTGTGTAATTTAAATAAGTTTGTGGCAATTTACCAGTTGGTTCATAAGTAATCTTTTCCCTGCTCCAAAATTTTAAAAATTGAGAAAATATAATGTTTATACTATAATAATATCAAATCTTAAATAAGGGGGATAATTATATGAAAGTGGAAGCGCTGCCAGTAACACAAGGGGACTTCAATTTAAAAAGCTATGATGAGCTTTATGAAAATTTTAACTGGGCTGATGCCGAAAAAGAATTTTCCTGGAAAGAAACCGGCCGCATGAATATGGCCTATGAGGCCATTGACCGACATGCGGAATCTTTCAGAAAAAATAAAGTTGCCCTTTATTATCGCGATGGACAGAGAAATGAGAAATATACATTCAAGGAAATGAAGGAACTATCCAATAAAGCCGGAAATGCATTAAAAGCATATGGCGATGTTGAAAAAGGAGACCGAGTTTTCATTTTTATGCCGCGTTCTCCTGAACTCTATTTTGCCGTATTGGGAGCAATTAAACTGGGAGCCATTGTAGGTCCTCTTTTTGAAGCATTTATGGAAGGGGCAGTCCGTGACAGGCTTGATGACAGTGAAGCAAAAGTTCTGATTACAACCCCTGAGCTTTTGGAACGTGTGCCTGTTGATCAGCTGCCTGCCTTAAAGCATGTTTTCCTTGTTGGGGAAAATATTGAGGAAACAGGCCCGTATGTGGACTTTAATAAAAGAATGGCTGAATCAAGCAGAAAGCTTCCAATTGAATGGGTTGACGGAAAAGATGGCCTTATTTTGCATTACACTTCCGGCTCTACAGGCAAGCCAAAGGGAGTTCTGCATGTACATAATGCAATGATTCAGCATTATCAGACCGCTAAATGGGTGCTGGACTTAAAAGAAGAAGATGTATATTGGTGCACTGCTGACCCTGGCTGGGTAACCGGTACTTCATATGGCATTTTCGGCCCGTGGCTGACAGGGACTTCAAACCTTATTGTCGGGGGCAGATTTAATCCGGAGACTTGGTATAAAATGATTGAGGAGTATGGCGTTTCGGTTTGGTATAGTGCTCCGACCGCTTTCCGTATGCTGATGGGGGCAGGTGATGAGGTTGTGAAAAAGTTTGATTTAAGCTCCCTTCGTCATGTCCTCAGTGTCGGTGAACCGCTAAATCCTGAAGTAGTCAGATGGGGAATGAAAGTATTCAATATGCGCATCCATGATACGTGGTGGATGACAGAAACAGGTGCACAGCTCATCTGCAACTATCCTTGCCTGGAGATTAAGCCGGGCTCCATGGGTAAGCCGATTCCTGGTGTTAAAGCTGCCATTGTCGATGACCAGGGAAATGAGCTGCCGCCAAACCGCATGGGGAACCTTGCAATTAAAAAAGGCTGGCCTTCCATGATGAATGCCATCTGGAATAACGAGCAAAAATATGAATCTTATTTTATGCCAGGTGACTGGTATGTTTCTGGAGATTCAGCATATATGGATGAAGATGGATATTTCTGGTTCCAGGGTCGTGTAGATGATGTGATCATGACATCTGGTGAACGCGTTGGGCCGTTTGAAGTGGAGAGCAAGCTCATCGAACACCCGGCTGTTGCAGAAGCTGGAGTTATCGGCAAGCCTGATCCTGTCCGAGGTGAAATAATAAAGGCATTTGTTGCTTTACGGGACGGACATGAACCTTCTGAAGAACTGGTGGAAGATATCCGTCAATTCGTTAAGAAAGGCCTTGCTGCCCACGCAGCCCCGCGTGAAATTGAATTCCGCGACAAACTTCCAAAAACACGGAGCGGCAAAATTATGCGCCGGGTGCTTAAAGCCTGGGAACTGGATCTGCCAACTGGCGATTTGTCTACAATGGAAGATTAATAGAGGAGACCGCTGCATAAATGAGCAGCGGTTTTTTGTTTAGCAAAGTATCCAGAATATATTTTGGGCGATTGTTATTTCTATAAAGAAAAAGCAGAATCCCAAGCCCTTTTTGGGCAAATGGGATTCTGCTTTTCTTTAATTAGTTTCTTCACCTTCATCAGGTTCTGATGGTTTATCAGCATCAGGCTTTTCCTCGGCTGGAGGAGGATCTTTAGGTTTCTCTTCTTTAGGTTTCTCTTCTTTCGGCTTCTCTTCTTTCGGCTTCTCTTCTTTTGGCTTCTCTTCCTTCGGCTTTTCTTCTTTCGGTTTTTCTTCTTCCGTCTTTTGGCCGATTTTTACTACATTGGAAGAAGCAGACTCTTTGCCGGCAATGTCAACGGCTGTTACATGGATCGAGCCGCTTCCAGCCTTGTAGTTTAAGGAAGAGCCGGCTTTTATTGTAGCAACTTTTTTACCTCCGCTGTAAACGCGATAGCCAATGACATCTTTTTCAGGATGTGCTCCCCAAGTAATGGTTTGGCCAGAAGCTTTTATGCTTGGGGCCGCAGGTGCTTTGCCATTGTCTTTGAGCTGATCTGCACTTGTCAGAATACTCTTCCAGCGTTCTTTATTCGGAATAAGAGTACTTAGATTTGCTTTAATGCCGAATAGTTTTTGAATATAATCCGGATTCACTACCATTCCAGGTTCAGTAAACTCTTCTGGTGTTGAATCAAGTGCCATATATTTTTTATCGCCAATTCGTACAAGTTTTCCATTGCCAAGGCTATCGTCAACTTTTGTAGGAACAAATTTGGCATTGAATAAATCAGTCTCGACTAAGCCAGCTTTAGAGCATGCTTCTGAAGGAAGAAGGCCTGAAATGGCACAGAATGAACGTCTTACGATTCCGCCCGGCATTTTAAAGCTTTCACTCGGGTCAACAAGATCAGGTGCGACGTCATATGCTGCATTCATCAAATCTGCCCAGAGATAGTTATTGCGCAAACTATAGCTTAGCGGTCCAGGGGCTTTTAATGATTTAGGCGTATCATATCCTGACCATATGCCGAAAGTGACATTCGGATTGGATGCCACGAACCATGCATCTATGAATTCAGTACCAGTACCAGTTTTCCCTGCCCAGTCAGAACTGAACTTCAATCTGTTCTTAATCGATGTGGCAGTTCCGCTGTTAATAACGTCTCTCATCATATCGATTGTAAGGTACGCTGTCTGCGGACTGAATACATCTACAGGCTCAGATTTATTCTGGAATATAATGTTCCCGTCTTTATCTGTGATTTTCTCGATCATATAGGCGTCAATAAACTTTCCGCCGTTGGCAAATGTAGTAAAGGCATTCGTATTTTCTTCAACAGTTACCCCATATTCCAAAGAACCAATGGATGTAGACAAGTTTGTATAGTCAGGACCGATCAGAGAGGTAAAGCCCATTTTTTCCAGATAAGAGGCAGGCCGCTGTCCGACTATATCCTTATAAAGCTTTACAGCTGGGACATTGTATGAATGCTTAAGTGCTTGTCTGGCTGAAACGAGCCCGCTATAGGTATTCGTATAGTTCTTTGGCCAAGGCCTATTTAATCCTGGACTTAGATATAGCGGCACATCAGGCAGAATGGTGCCAGGTGCTGCTTTTCCAAGTTCCATTGCAGGAGCATAGACTAATAGCGGCTTCATGGTTGAACCATTTTGTCTTAGAGCGCTTGTAGCATGATTCAGCTGCTCGCGTTTGTGATCGCGTCCGCCGACAAAGCTGATGATTTTACCGGTTTTATTTTCAATTAAAATGGCTCCAACCTCTACGGGCTCCATGATTTGTTTATTTTCACCGGTTTCTGGGTCCTTAATCGTCTCAGGTTTGTCTGGCCCATAATAAGGGTAGTTATTTTTTACCTGCTGCATTTTATCATAAATATCTTTGTTGATCGTCGTATGGATCTGGAAGCCATTCTGGCGGATCGTCCGGTCTGCCAGAGTCCTGTATTCCTCTCGGAGCTCGTCATCTTCTTTTAAGTCCTGCTCTTCGTATCCATCATTTTTTGCGAGAATCTTAGTCATGATGTTTACTGCACGTTCTTCAATTTCATACGTCAAATATGGGTACTTTTCCAAAGGGCTTTCTGAAGGCGTAGTGAAATCCTTGGTCAGGTCGTAAGCCAAAGCTTCCTCATATTGATTCTGGTCAATCTTTCCGTCGTCATACATTCTTTTCAGAACAGTTTTCATCCTGGAGAAACCTGGTTCCAGATTTTCTTTGACCGTTCCCTCCCTTGTAAAAGGAGTGTAGCCGAATGGACTCTGCGGCAGCCCTGCTATGAATGCAGCCTGGGGCAAGGTTAATTCTTTTGCACTCACCCCAAAAATGCCTTTGGCAGCTGCTTCAACTCCGGCAATATTACGTCCGGATGCATTTCTTCCAAAGGTAGATACATTCAGATATGCTTCCAATATCTCTTTTTTATCAAAGAATTTCTCCAATCGCAAAGCAAGCAGAATCTCTTTTGCTTTCCGCTCGAAAGAAACTTCATTCGTTAAGATTTGGTTCTTTATCAGCTGCTGTGTAAGTGTACTTCCGCCGGATTGAACAGATGAATTTGTTACTTCCTGGAACAGTGCGCGCATAATCGCTTTTGGCACCACTCCGTCATGCTCGTAGAAATATTCATCTTCAGTAGCTACAACTGCGTTAATTAAGTGTTCCGAAACATCATCAAGCTTAACTTCCTCACGTTCCAGGTCAGTCCGGAGCTTCCCTAAATAAACATTATCGGCAAAATAAATTTCCGATGTTTCTGCATAGTCATAAATATCTTTTTTCATGCTGGCATAAGATCGGATTGGCTCATCCTTTACCAGCGACGCGAAGTAACCTGCTCCAAGCCCCCCCGCAAATGAACCGCCAATGACAGCTAAAATGAGAAACAGCAAAGTAAGGTTCCAGACAACCTGGTAAGTAATGCTCGCACCTTTAGCTGCTTTTTTATTCCCGAAAAGGCCCGGAGTTTGCCTCAATTTATTAAATAACATCTGAAACTTTTCTTTCATCATATCAATCCCCCTAAAATCACATCTATTATAGCATATTGCGACATAGTAATATGACAAGGTTCGCCATTTATCTGAAATTTCCTTTTTTCGCACAGGCATTTGACATTTGGCTGATTTATATGATAAAAATGTTTTATCTTAGACGTTTAAATATTTTATAGGCATTGATGGGAACCCAGTAATGCTTCTATCCCTGTTTCAGAAAGCCGGCGTTCGCTGCGAGCCGGTACAAATAGAAGTATGAATTACCTCCCTGAGCTTTCACTGTCAACCTGCCCAGCAGTTATAGCAGTGGACGGATTATCCGTTATTCTGAAAGAGTGGAGGACAGCTGTCCTCAATTTGGGTGGTACCGCGCAAAAACGATCATGCGTCCCTGCATATTTGCAGGGGCGTTTTTTTGTATGGGTGATTCCCTGTTAATGCCTTGAAAATAGCCGTTAAATAGGAGGAGTTAAGATGAGTTTACTTGAAGATTTGCAATGGAGAGGGATTATTTATCAGCAGACAGATGAAGAGGGCATTGAGAACACTCTCGGTAAAGAAGCAATCTCTTTATACTGTGGTGTAGACCCAACAGCTGACAGCATGCACATTGGGCATCTGTTGCCGTTTTTGACATTAAGGCGCTTTCAAAAGGAAGGCCATCGTCCAATCGTTCTAGTAGGCGGGGCCACTGGCCTGATTGGAGATCCAAGCGGTAAAAGCGAAGAGCGGAAGCTGCAGACGCTGGAAACTGTACAGCATAATGTGAACTGCATAAAGAACCAGCTAAAAAGAATTTTTGATTTTGAAGGTGAAAATGGTGCAATCATGGTTAACAACTATGATTGGGCAGGGTCCATGGATATTGTTACATTCCTGCGTGATTACGGGAAACATGTCGGAGTCAATTACATGCTCGCTAAAGACACCATTTCTTCCAGACTGGAAACGGGAATTTCCTTTACAGAATTCACATACACCATCCTGCAGGCCATGGATTTCCTTCATTTATATGAGAATCATAACTGCAAAATGCAGATTGGCGGAAGCGACCAATGGGGGAATATCACAACCGGCCTTGAGCTCATCCGCAAAATGGCGCCTGAAGGGTCAAAGGCATACGGCCTGACCATACCTTTGGTTACGAAAGCGGATGGAACAAAATTCGGCAAAACGGAAAGCGGAGCAATCTGGCTTGATTCGGAGAAAACATCTCCTTATGAGTTTTACCAGTTCTGGATTAATACAGCAGATGCGGATGTAATCAAATACCTTAAGTTCTTTACATTCTTATCCCGTGAAGAAATTGAAGGCCTTGAAAAAGCTGTTCAAGATGAACCGCATCTCCGCAAAGCCCAAAAAGCACTTGCTGAAGAAATGACACGCATGATTCATGGAGATGAAGCATTGGAACAGGCTATAAAGATTACAGCAGCGTTATTCAGCGGAGAAATTAAAAACCTTTCGGCTTCAGAGATAAAACAAGGCTTTAAGGATGTTCCATCTTATGAGCATTCTGAAGGAGGAGAATTGGGGATCGTTGATTTGCTTGTTGCTGCCAAAATCTCCCCATCCAAACGCCAGGCACGTGAAGATGTGACGAATGGCGCTGTTTCAGTAAATGGCGAACGCATAACGGAGCTTGACTACACTCTTTCTGATAAGGATAAGATTGAAGGCCAATTTACTGTCATTCGCCGCGGAAAGAAGAAATATTTCTTAATTAAATACTAATCTAAAAGCCCTCCTTTGACGGAGGGCTTTTAGATTATCTCAGAGTTTTCCGGACAACAAAAAAACTGCCGAAATGTATCGGCAGTTTTAAAATTATTAACGAGAGTAGAATTCAACGATTAGAGATTCGTTGATTTCAGCTGGAAGTTCAGAACGCTCAGGCATGCGAGTGAAAGTTCCTTCTAGCTTGTCTGCATCGAAAGATACGAAGTCAGGTACGAAGTTGTTAACTTCAATTGCTTCTTTAACGATGTCAAGGCTGCGAGATTTTTCGCGAAGTGTAATTGTTTGACCAGGTGCTACGCGGTATGATGGAATATCAACGCGAGATCCATCAACCATGATATGACCATGGTTAACTAGCTGGCGAGCTTGACGGCGAGTGCGTGCAAGACCTAAACGGTAAACCACGTTGTCAAGGCGTGATTCAAGAAGAATCATGAAGTTTTCACCGTGCTTACCAGGCATTTTGCCAGCTTTATCGAATAAATTGCGGAATTGACGCTCATTTACTCCGTACATATGACGAAGCTTTTGCTTCTCCTGCAATTGTAATCCGTATTCAGATAATTTTTTGCGCTGGTTTGGACCATGTTGTCCAGGAGCGTAAGGACGCTTTTCTAATTCTTTACCAGTTCCGCTTAGAGAGATTCCAAGACGACGGGATAATTTCCAGCTTGGACCAGTATAACGAGCCATTTAAGACTCCTCCTTTTGTGTTTTTATTTGGGTAAAATAAAAACAGAAACAGATGCGCACAACAATCATGTCCATTTTGTTTTCATGTACCTTCGCCCTAGCAGCAGAGGGTTACACAGTACCCCATCCCCAGAAAACTCTGGTTGAGGAACAAAATGAGTGCATCAAGGTGCTCACATAGGCTGCAATATTTTACACAAGGAATATTATATAATTTTTAGAGGATAAAAGTCAAGTTGATTTTATTTTTACTCCTTCATTTTTTAAGGATGTTTAAATTATAAGCGAAGATTTTGTCCTGTGCCATAATTCACTTGAATTAGAAAACTTAATAACGAGTCCATTAGCAAGATATGATATAATAAAGAAAAAATTGGAATTGTTTAATTAATAGGAATGCGGCTTCGCTTTTTTTATTTTAATGTGTATTTTATGCTGCGATTACTTTTCTTAAAAATATGAATATAGGAAAGTTGAAACGAAATAGCCACATGTATGCTCAAAATATTAATTTCTAGTCCGTTATAATATACCTTATTGGTTTAAAGATTCATGATCTGAGACATTTGATAGGTGATAATAAAGATGGATACACTTGAACACCAAATCATACTTAGTTTAAAAAGCCGCTTTTTTGACATTATCGATACGGAGAACGGTTTCTTTCACTATGAAAAATTACTGAATGAAATGCTCTCTTCCATTAAAGCCCTTACCGGAGCGGATGAAATAACTCTGTACGTCTTTAATGAATGGAAACAGGAGTTTTTTGCAGAAGCTGCCACGAACCCGGATGCTTTGCTTTCACCTGCTTTTTCAGGTGATTTAAAAAGATGGGCTAACAAAAACAGAGGGTTGCAGAGTTTAAGGACCGAGATTAAGGAAGAACAAATCATGATTCCTCTTGTAAAGAGAGGCAAGCTGCTGGGATGCATGATTTTATCAGGTGAATCAGGCTGTTTTCATTCCTATACAGAAAAAGTATTTCAGGAGCTTAGCGAAGAATGCGGGCAATTTCTTGATAAAGCTCAGGGGCTGGCCAAAATTGCATCTGAAGAAAAACGTTATAAACAGCTGTATCGAGTTACGGAGAAATTCCATTCCTCAATGGATATGGATATGGTGCTTGGGGAAATTATTTATACTTTGCAGGAAATGTACCCCACTTTTACCTATTATCTTCTGCTGTCCCAGGATAACAATAATCATGGGGATCTGCCCATTAGAGACCTTGAATATGACAGCGAAAACATCACGGCCATGCAGGCATATGTCACAGGGGCAGTTCAATTTGAAGATTCCCTGCAGGAAATGCGCTCTGTCTTATATGCCCCATTAAAAGGGAAGCAGGGGGTTTATGGAGTACTTCAGGTCATTGCGCCTAATACCATGATATTCCCTAAAAATGAAATTGAGTTTATCACACTTCTGGCTAATACTGCAGGAAGTGCACTGGAAAATGCGCAGCTTTATCAGCAATCCAAGCGATTGATAGCGGACCTTCAATTAATTAACGAAACTTCCCACCGCTTGAATTCGAATTTGCGGCTGACAGAAACCATGAACTACATGGCAGATCAGATTCTGCATTCCTTTGATGCTGAAGAAGCGGGTTTCATCTTGATAAATTCTGAAAATGCCGATGTGAATGTAATCCAGGGCAGTACTGAATTTTTTCAAACCAAAGAGGCAGAAGACTATATTCACTATATAAGGAAAAAGATCATCAAGGAGAAAGAGTCTCTTTTTATTGGGGATTTTTCTTTACAGTTCGAGGGTGCGGCAAGTTTATATAAATCCATCATGGCTGTTCCAATGGCCCAATCTGGAGTATTAAAGGGATTTGCCCTTGTCATGCATAGCTCTCCTTATCATTTTTCATTTGAAACATTCAAGCTGCTTCAGTCTTTGATTCATCATTCCACGCTTGCCTTTACCAATTCAATGCTTAGAGAAGAGCTTGAAAAGATGGTTGTAACAGATCACTTAACCAAACTATATTCCCGAAGCTATCTGGATGATCGGATTCATCAGTCCATGAATGAAGATCATGAAGGAACATTTATGCTTGTGGATATAGATGATTTTAAATTGGTAAATGATACATACGGACATCAGGTTGGCGATGAAATCATTATTCAAGTTGCCAATTTAATTAACAGCAATATCCGCAGCACTGATATAGGCGCACGATGGGGCGGAGAGGAGCTGGCTCTTTATCTTCCGGGTGTTTCATTGTCGGCGGGAGTACTTATTGCTGAACGGATTGTCAGAAAGGTATGTCAAATCACAGATCCCCAAGTAACCATTTCATGCGGTATTTCGTATTGGAGCAGGGGGAAAAAAGATTCATATGCAGCGCTTTTTAAAAGGGCTGACAGGGCATTATATACCGCCAAAAACACAGGGAAAAATAAAGTGATCATTGAGTCGGCTGCAGATTCATTTATCTAGGACTGCCTTATGGAAAGGCAGTCTTTATTGATATTTTTCCAAAACAAAATACTTTCAAAAAATATACTATTATCATATGCTGAAAGAGAAGTTTATTATAGATAATAATGTAAGCGCTTGCAATGAAAAGGAGAGGTAAAATGGATAGGAAACATCGGTTTAACTTCGAGACGCAGGTCATCCATGAAGGATACGATGCTGAAAGGTTCAAAGGGAGCCTCGCACCGCCAATATTCCAGACGTCAACTTTTACATTTGAGACAGCACAGCAGGGTGAAAAACGTTTTTCCGGTGAAGAAGAAGGGTATATCTATTCCCGTCTGGGCAATCCAACAGTTAAGATGCTTGAAGAAAGAATGGCCGTACTGGAAAAGGGAGAAGCAGCCCTTGCTTTTGGGTCTGGTATGGCTGCAGTTTCAGCTGTCCTGTTTGCTTTAACCAAAACAGGTGATCATATTTTATGTTCTCAGGGAGTTTATGGATGTACATTTGGACTCCTGGAGATGATGGAGGAAAAATTTCAAATCAGCCATGATTTTTCAGCTATGGAATCAAAGCAGCAGCTGCTTGATGAAATTAAACCGGAGACTGCCTGTATTTATGTTGAAACTCCAATAAATCCAACAATGAAATTAGTGGATCTGAGTATGGTTGCAGAAGCAGCGA
Source organism: Cytobacillus oceanisediminis 2691 (assembly GCF_000294775.2). Classification (GTDB taxonomy): domain Bacteria; phylum Bacillota; class Bacilli; order Bacillales; family Cytobacillaceae; genus Cytobacillus; species Cytobacillus pseudoceanisediminis. The sequence goes on along the minus strand of NZ_CP015506.1, from coordinate 4,467,524 downwards.
AAGAGAAAGGAATTCCAGTTGTAGTGGATAATACTTTCTGTTCACCATATTTGCAGAATCCGATCGAACTGGGCTGTGATATTGTCATTCATAGTGCGACAAAATACATCGGAGGTCATGGTGACGTAGTTGCCGGGCTTGTAATAGGCTCTAAAGAATTTTTGGATAAAGTCTCCATGACGACTCAAAAAGACATTGGAGGCATTATTTCACCTTTTGATGCCTGGCTGCTTCTGCGCGGACTGAAAACACTTGCAGTCAGACTCGACAGGCATTGTGACAATGCGGAACGGCTCGCATCATATTTGCTGGCACATCCAAAAGTAGAAAAAGTTTATTTTCCTGGAGACAGCAATAATGCAGATTTTGAAATTGGGCAAAAACAAATGAGGAGGCCCGGCGGGATGATTTCTTTTACTCTAAAGGGGGATAAAGAGACTGCCCAGGAATTTATGAACCGGCTGAATCTTATTAAAATTGCCGTGAGCCTTGGTGATGCTGAGACATTAATTCAGCACCCTGCTACTATGACTCATGCAGTGGTTCCAAAGGGATCACGTGAAAAAATGGGCATTGAAGATACGCTGCTGAGGCTTTCAGTTGGGCTTGAGTCAGTTGAAGATATCAGGGATGATCTGTCCCAGGCACTCGAAGGAGTTTAATAGTAAAAGGAGATGGTCGCAGATACGGTCATCTCCTTTTTGCTATTCCGTTAAAGGAATGATACAAGTACTTCCGAGAAATCTTCCAGGAATTTTTGGTCAAGTTCATCAAACCGGTTTTTTTCAGGAGAATCAATATCCAATACACCAAGAAGATTGCCCTCTTTGACAAGCGGAATGACGATTTCAGACTGTGAGGCTGCATCACAGGCGATATGTCCAGGAAATTGATGGACATCTTCAACACGGACTGTTTCCATTTGCTTGGCAGCAGTCCCGCAAACACCCTTACCAAGGGGGATTCTTACGCATGCCGGCAGACCTTGAAATGGCCCAAGAACAAGCTCCCCTTCTTCCATCAGGTAAAATCCTACCCAGTTGGTGCGGTCCAGGAATTGATTAAGAAGTGCTGATGCATTGCTTAGATTGGCAATGCTGTTCGTTTCCCCTTCAAGAAGAGCAGCGAGCTGTTTAATCAATAATTGATAATTTTCTTCACGGGTTCCCTTGTATGATTCGACACTAAACATCACAATTCACCTTACTTTCTAAAAGATATATGAATTTCCTGGCAGATGAACAGGAAAATAGATAGACATTGTCGAGAACTTTAAAAAGGATAAGACGATTTTAGCAAGAATGTTTAATTATCACAACAAATCCGTTTTTGAATAAACCCATAATTTATTATTCGCTCATATGTACATGAACAGAGACTTTACAAAAGAAAGCGAGGCGGGAAAGATGAAAAAAAATTCAAAAGAGGCAATTGTATCGGCCGCTATATCCTTATTTAATACGAAAGGTTTCTCCGGGACTTCCATCCGTGATATTGCAGGGAAAGCGCAGACGAATCCAGCGAATATTGCATATTATTTCGATAACAAACACGGGCTGCTTGAATATTGCTTTACAGCATTTTTTGAAGGGTATATTGAGGAAATAGAGAAGGGATTTTCAATTCTTGAGCAGGGGGCGGCTCTGAGCCTGAAAAAAATTGCGCAAAATATCATGGTTTATCAATTTGAGCATAGCCATCTAACAAGATTGATACTCCGGGAAATTTCTATAGATTCCCAAGTGGTAAGGGAAATTATGTCCACTTATTTAGCAAAGGAAAAGTTTTATTTTGGCAAGGTGCTGGAAAGGGGAATGAAAACAAAGGAGTTTCGTAACCATTCAGCCAATTATATGATTGTTCAGCTGAAAGGACTCCTGTCAATGCCATTTTTGAACACACATTATATGGCTGAAGTTCTGCATGTATTTCCTCATGAAAAATATTTCGCAGACAAATACACGAAGGAGATCTTCAATTGGGTTGATGGAGTCCTGTGCAATCATGCTGGAAAACCTTATGCTGCTGTACTCTAAAAGCATTTAAAGGTGTTTCATTCTATCAAGGCCCTGACCCATTTCCTTTGCCTGATGAGAATCGGACCCATAAACCAGTGAAATGCCTTTTTGGGCAGCTGCTTCTGCAGCCCAATCGGGAGGATAGGACTCCTTGCATAACGGCTTGGCGAAACCGGCTCCGTTATAGTCGAGTTCATAGCCTTTATTTTGCACCTCATCAAGTATTTGGTTTATTTCCTCTCTAAATTCCCGATCAGCGGGATATTTTTTTTGGAATTTTTTCACCAGGGTGATATGCCCAATCCTTCCAGGTTTAAACGGCCCTAAATCTGCTTTTATAGATAAAAGCAGGGTGCGGAAATAATTCAAATAAACTGCTTCAATAGAACCGTATTCTTTGATCATCTTTGCAAAAACATCGGGACTGTAGTCCAGGCATTCGTAGCGGCTTCCATGCTTTAGAAAGTGTACAGATAAAATGGAGTCATCTATATATCTCCCGTTCATATCAAGAAATTTGCGGATCTCCTGTTCAAAGCCTTCAATATAATCCACTTCAAGCCCCGCATTAATCCTGATTTTTCCTTGATAGGCAGCTTTCACCCTTGATATATCAGTGAAGTATTTCTCAAGATGCTCCTTGCGCATCGCACTGTCGCGAGCAGGTGCGGGATCCTCAAAGCCCTCAGGGAGCGGAGCATGTTCAGTAAATGAAATTTCTTTAAAACCCAGATTTATTGCTTTTTCAACATAATCTTCAAATGCGTCCTTTGTCCCGTGCGGACAATAGGGAGTGTGGATGTGTCCGTCTTTTAGCATATGGAGAACTTCCTTTCTGCATAGGTTTTTCGCAGTCTAACGGGCAGAAAAGCTCCCTCTTTAAGAGCCTAGGTATTTTAGAAGGAATAGAGAGAGTCAAACTGCCCGTAAAGGCCCGAAAGAAGAACAAAGCCTAAGAAAACCGCGTCCTACCAGAAGCTTCCGCTTTCGGTCGTGCGATCTATCGCTGCCGTAGCCTTCCTTGTCCTGTGGGCCTCAACTAAAAAACAGTGGGGAAGAAATCCCGCTGTTTGAAGTTTCACTTTAAAAATACAGTACTCAAGTCACTTTTTAACTTATCTCTTAAATAAAGAAGGAAATCTTTTATAAAAAGCGAATTGTTTGTATTTGAACAGTTCATATAGTTCAATAAAAAATACGGATGTTCCAGTTATTTTCCGAAAATAGCAATTTAGACAAGATATAAAAGAAGAAATTCATAAAAATATGAAATAAATAGTCAAAAAATGTCGTTTACATGGTATCATAAAAGCATTGAAAATAACATGTGAAAATGAAGAAACGCCTGCGGGCATTTGTTATTTCTTAAATAAAAACTTTACATATACATATTGGCTCGGGAACAGAACAGGGGGCTTTAAAATGGAATACATAATTGGAGTTATAGTCATTCTTTTATGCCTATATCTCACGGGTTATTTTTTAAAGAAAAAACATTATAAGGAAATTGACAGGCTGGAAACATGGAAGATGGACATAACGGATCGCCCAGTTCTAGATGAGATGTCAAGAGTGAAAAAGCTTAATATGACGGGCCAGACAGAAGAATTATTTGAGCGATGGAGAAATGAATGGGATGAAATCGTAACTTCACAGCTTCCTGATGTGGAGGAATTGTTATTTGATGCTGAAGAGAGCATCGATAAATACCGCTTTAAGAATTCCCAGGAAGTTCAGCAGAGAATAGAGAAGAGATTAACTGAGATTGAAGAAAGCATAAAAAATCTGCTGAGTGAATTGAATGAGCTGGTAGGCAGTGAAGAAAAAAATAGAGCGGAAATTGAAGAACTGAAAGAAATGTATCGCCAATGCAAAAAGTCTCTGCTTGCGCATCGCCATACATTCGGTAAATCAGAAAAAATTCTTGAAGAACAGCTGGATGAAGCATTGGCCAAATTTGAAGAATTCGATGAGAAAACCGAGAAGGGCAATTACCTTGAAGCTCGTGAAACCCTTCTAGTGATCAAAGCGCTGCTTGAGGATTCTCAGGCTAAAATGGAAGCTATTCCAAACCTGATGGTTGAGTGTCAATCCAAGATCCCTTCCCAGCTGGAAGAGTTAAGGGAAGGGTACAAGGAAATGCTGGATCAGGGGTATCTGCTTGATCACCTTCAACTAGATAAAGAAATTGAGAGGCTTGAAGAACAAGTAACAGGATATGCCGGCTCCATTGATCAGGCGCAAATCGAGGAAGTTCAAAAAGGGGTCGAAGAGATTAAAGATAATATTGAACTTCTGTATGATCTGCTCGAAAAGGAAGTACATGCCAGACATTACTTAAGCCAGCAGGATGATGCAACAAGAAACATGCTTTATAATAATAAAGATATGAATAATCAGCTTAAGACAGAGATAACGGCTATCCGTCATAGCTATCATGTTCCAGATAAGGATCTGGAAATTCAAATCCACCTGGAGAAAAAAATAACTCAGCTCTTCAAAAAATTCGAAGTGCTGGAGCATAAGATTAATAACGGGAGTACTCCCCATACTGTCTTGAGAGAAGAACTTGCTGAAATCAAGGAACACATTGAGGAAATTTCAGATGAGCAGACAGCCTTTGCGGAAATGCTCCAGGCCTTAAGAAAAGACGAGATGTCTGCCAGGGAAAAAGTCAAAGAGTTAAGCAAGAAAGTGGCAGAAACGATAAGGCTTATCTCCAAAAACAATGTGCCCGGTGTTTCCCAGGAATATAAATATTTGATCCAGGATGCGAAAGAAAGCATAGATAATGTGCTGGCTAAACTCGATGAGAAACCATTGAATATTCCTGCGGTTCAGCAATATCTTGAAGTTGCTGTGCTTACTGTTGATAAGGCTGCTGATTCAGTGGGTGATATGATTGAGACGATTCTTTTAGCAGAGAAAGTCATTCAATATGGAAATCGGTACAGAAGCAGATATCCATCTATTGATAAAGGGTTAAAGGAAGCAGAAGCTTCATTCAGAAGCTATGAATATAAAACAGCACTGGAGCAGGCTGCAGCTTCGATCGAAGAGGTCGAGCCGGGTGCGATCAAGAGAATAGAAGAAATAATAACTGAGCACTAAAAAACCAGATCCGATTGGATCTGGTTTTTTGTTGTCTGGTAATTTATAAAATATATCGTTGTAAATAACTTTAATGAAAAATTATCTGCATTTAGCTCCAGCGCCTAGCTCCCGGGTCATAAGCCAAATCACTCCAGAAATGAGGACAAGGAACCGCTTCGTCAGCGATACATCGCCCGGCCAAAGCGAGCTTTAGGAGGTTTCCTGTGTGATTCGGTCTTATGCCTGCGGGACTTGCACAGGATAAGCCGGCTTTAACGTTCGCCACCGGACGTGGCGGTTTTTAGTTGAAGTTCATCCATCAAGGCGCTTCCGCCTTTGGTCTTTAGTCATTTACTGCAATTGGCTTTTTAGCTTCTCCGAAAGCCATTGCCAGGAAGTAACCTATAACAGCTCCTGCAATGGCAGGTACAATCCAGCCGATTCCCTCAGCAAAGAATGGCAGGAATTGCAATGAGTCTGTGATGACGGATACATCCATTCCAGCAGTTTTTAACCCATCCACAATGCTAATTAAGCCTGTGGGAATTAAAGCCCCTATATATACCGCCGAGTATCCATTAAACGCATTGTGCATAAAAGAAAGCAGAATCAGCACGATGGCCAGAGGATAAATTATGATTAAGATTGGCAATGAAAGTTGAATCAGCTGAGTTAAACCAATGTTTGCAACCACCATGCTGAACAGCGAAAGAATGATGACAATGGTTTTATAAGGTACTTTTGGGAGCAGTTTATGAAAGTACTGCGCACAAGCGGAAACGAGTCCGACAGACGTTGTAAGGCATGCTACCGTAATGGCCAGCCCAAGGATCAATGCTCCAGCAGGTCCAAATAGGTACTGAGAAGCAGAGGATAGGATAGCGCCGCCATTATCAAGTTGACCTATAGCTTCCATACTTGATGCCCCAATATACGCAAGGGACAAGTATACTGCCGCAAGACCAGCAGCTGCTATAAGTCCGGCTGTAATGCATATTTTCATAAGTGAATGTTTATTTGTCACACCCATGCCCTGTATTGAACCAATAACAATAATACCGAATACCAAAGCTGCAATTGTATCCATAGTCAGGTAGCCTTCAATGAAGCCTTTAAAGAACGGCCCCTCTGCATATGCTCCCATTGGCGCTTTTAATTCGCCCATTGGAGTAATGATGCTTTTAATAACCAGAACAGCAAGGATTATGAGGAGTGCAGGCGTGAAAATATTCCCGATTCTATCCACTAACTTCGATGGATTCAAAGAAAGCCATGCTGTTATGCAAAAGAAGACAATGGTATAAGCCAATAAAGAGTAAGTGCTATTGAAAGCGGTTTCAGACAAGAACGGAGTAATCCCTATTTCATAAGCAACGGTTCCGGTACGCGGAATTCCGAAAAATGGTCCTATGGCTAAGTACATAATAATCGTGAAAATAATTCCATATAAAGGGTGTACCCGGCTCGCAATCGTTTGTAAATCTCCATTTTTGGCAATGGCAATAATGCCTAATAGCGGCAATCCGACCCCTGTTATTAAAAAACCGATAATAGCAGTCCATACATTCGTGCCGGCAGATTGTCCCAGGAATGGAGGGAAAATCATATTCCCTGCCCCAAAGAATAGAGCAAATAACATGAGTCCGACGGCGAGAATTTGTTTTGGTGCCAATGTTTTATTCTCCATATATATCCTCCTGAAAATGGTTCCATATCTTAATGTTTAGAACATTTTCATATTAGCACAGGTGCTAAAAAAAATGTCGAAAAAATACGAAGTCTTAATATTAAGTATTTTATGATAATAAACTGGAGCTGTCCTTTACTCACAGTGCAATATTATCAGCTTTCCACGGGGGCAGCAATTCATTCATTTGGTTAAACTGCACAAACTTGAATAACTTAATAGTAAAGAAATGAATATTTAAAAACAAAAGCTTTAATTACATTTCCAATCTTACGTGGTTATGATATGATTTACAGTTGGCTAAAGGGTTTTCGGAACGGAAAGGAGAAGTCCGTGATTTATTTTGATAACAGTGCAACGACAAAACCATATAAAGAAGTGCTTGAATCTTTTATAAAGGTTTCTTCAGAATACTTTGGGAATCCCTCTTCCCTGCATGAATTCGGCGGAAAAGCAGAGAGGCTGCTGATGCAGGCACGTGAGCAAATTGCTCATCTGCTGAATGTTAAGCATAATGAGGTGTATTTTACATCCGGAGGGACAGAGAGCAATAATCTTGCAATAAAAGGAACGGCTCTAATGCATAGGAAAAGAGGCCGCCATATTATCACAACTGGATTGGAACATGCTTCAGTGAAGGAAGCGATGGATCAGCTGATGGAATTGGGCTTCAGCATCTCCATCATTGCACCGGATAAAAACGGTATTGTCCATGCTGAAGACATTGAAAAGGAAATTACACAGGAAACTATTTTAGTCTCTGTCATGCATGTAAACAATGAAATTGGTTCCATTCAGCCAATAAAGAAAATTGGAGAGATGCTGAAGAAGCATTCGCGAGTGTTATTTCATGTAGATAATGTCCAGGGAATCGGCAAGGTTCCTCTTGATCTTTATCAAGCAAGTGTGGATCTGTGTACGATTTCGGCTCATAAATTCCATGGTTTGAAGGGGAATGGGGTTTTGTTCATTCGTGATGGTCTTCGTCTTTCACCGTTATTATCCGGGGGCAATCAGGAATGGAAAATGAGAAGCGGCACAGAAAATGTAGCTGGCATTGTAGCAATGGCAAAGGCACTAAGGCTGACAATAAATAATATGGAAAGGCGTTTAAGCCAGATTATATCTATTAAAAGGTATATTTCTGAAGAAATGAATAAAATCGAGGGTATTACTGTCCATACCCCCGAAAAAAACTCTGCTCCTCATATTGTGAATTTTTCCATAGAAGGATTCAAAGCAGAGGTGTTTGTCCATGCTTTAGGAGAGCGCGGGATATATATATCAACTACAAGTGCCTGCTCTTCAAAGAAAGCTGCTGCCAGCAGCACCTTGATTGCTATGGGAATTCCTGAAAAAAATGCGAAAAGTGCAGTCAGGATCAGCTTATCTTATGATAATACAATGGAAGAGGCAGAGGTTTTTGTTGAGGCAGTAAAAGAGACCGTTATAAGGCTAAGAGAGGTTATGAAATCATGATAAATTATGATCGTATACTTATACGATATGGAGAAATCTCCACAAAAGGCAGAAACCGGAATAAGTTCGTGGATAAATTAAGAAAAAGCATATTCGATGTGCTCAATGAATTTCCCGGGATCAAGATAGAATCTACAAGAGACCGAATGTACGTTGTTTTGAATGGGGCAGATGGCAGAGAGGTTTCTGATCGACTTAGGGGCATCTTTGGCATTCAGTCTTTCAGTCCTGCTGTTAAAACCTCTAAAGATATCGAAGAAATGAAGGCAGCAGCATTGGCGTTATTTTTAAAACATTTTGAAGAAGGAAAGACTTTCAAAATTACGGCTAAGAGAGCGGATAAAAGCTTCCCTTTAAATACGGATGAACTGAATCATGAATTTGGCGGACACCTCCTGCAGAATGTGGCGGGTCTAAAAGTGAACGTAAAAAAACCGGATATAAATCTGCAAATTGAGGTTCGCGAAGAAGCGGCTTATTTATCATGCGAAACCATTCAGGGGGCTGGCGGACTTCCTGCAGGTTCCAGCGGAAAGGCCATGCTTATGCTCTCTGGAGGAATTGACAGTCCGGTAGCAGGTTATTTGTCCATGAAGAGAGGATTGGAAATTGAAGCTGTCCATTTTCACAGCCCGCCTTTCACGAGTGAGCGTGCAAAGCAAAAAGTAATTGATTTAACTGAAAAACTTGCTAATATTGCTGGAACCGTTGTACTCCATATAATCCCATTTACAGAGATTCAGCAGCTGATCCATCAGCAGGTTCCATCGAATTATACGATGACAGCTACAAGGCGATTGATGCTCCGGATCACTGATGAAATCCGCAATAAAAATGATGGTCTAGCCATCATCACTGGGGAAAGCCTTGGACAGGTAGCCAGCCAGACTCTCGAGAGCATGTTTGCCATTAATGATGTGACAACAACACCTATCCTTCGGCCTCTTATCACAATGGATAAATCAGAAATCATCGAGATTGCCCAAAGCATTGATACCCACGATATATCCATCAGGCCATTTGAAGATTGCTGTACCGTTTTTGTCCCATCATCACCAAAAACAAAACCAAAACGCGACAAAGTCCGCCGCTTCGAAAGCTTTGTTGACTTCGAACCGCTCATCGCAAAAGCAGTTGAGGATACCGAAAAGATGGTTATTAAGCCTCAATCGCGTAATGCAGAGTCTTTTGGGGAGTTATTTTAATCTAAATTCAGGTTAATTGTTAAATACAAGTTTTATTACGGGAGCCTACCGCAGGACATTGAATACACTTACCCGAATGAACACCGTACGAAGAAAATGCGTCAGCATTTTTCGAGGAGCAAGCCCCCTCCGCTACAATCAACTCAGCGCCTTCCCGCTGAAAGCAAGTGACCCGTGCTGAAATCAACGCAATTCATCTATATGCCAAAACAGTAAATGTTAAATTTAACTTCGAAAAATAATACAACAATTACCAATTAATTAGTGTATATGGCCATGTGATTCTACACATTCTATACTCACAAGGAGGTGAAAATCACATGGCAAACAACAACAACTCAAACCAACTTCTAGTTCCTGGAGTACAACAAGCTCTTGACCAAATGAAGTACGAAATCGCTACTGAATTCGGTGTAAACCTTGGTGCTGAAACTACTTCTCGCGCTAACGGTTCTGTAGGTGGAGAAATCACTAAGCGTTTAGTTCAAATGGCTGAACAGCAATTAGGCGGTTTCCAAAGATAATTAAATAATATGGCTACAAGGAGCAGGAATTATTCCTGCTCCTTATTTTTGCGCAAAAATTATTTTTCAAAAAATAAATAATTTAAAATTTTATAATAATTTAGTATAATAATTTCTATAGACTACGCATCCGAGTTAAGACACCAGTATTTGAAATTGTCAGGGGGAGATTTAATGAAACGGGAAGACTTAATTGCACCGGAGAAATACAATCTCGTATCAGAAATGGAGCGGTTTGCCGGAGATAAGGACAAACTTGCAATAAAGTGGGAAAATGAGCTGGGAGAAAAGAAAGAGATTACATACAGTGAACTGATCCTTAATGCAAATAGAATTGGAAACGTTTTCTTGGAAAATGGTCTGAATAAAGGGGATGTTATTCTGATCATTGTTCCAAGACTGATTGAAGCGTATCAGGTTTACGTTGCATCACTAAAAGCCGGAATTGTCGTCATACCAAGTTCAGAAATGCTTCGCTCGAAAGATCTGCAATACCGGATTAATCATGGGGATGTAAAAGGTATTGTAAGTTATTATCCATATGTTGACCAATTTGAAGATATTAAGGAAGCTGCAGACCTGCCGAAGTTTGTGATAGGCGGAAACGCAGATGGCTGGACCCAGCTGGATGAGGAAATGAAAAAGGCATCCGATGAACTTTCTTTGGCTGACACCTCCCGGGATGACATGGCGTTCCTTTCATATACATCAGGAACAACAGGAAATCCTAAAGGTGTAGTACATACACATGGCTGGGCATTTGCTCACCTTAAAACAGCAGCACCGAACTGGCTATGCATTAATGAAGGCGATACAGTATGGGCAACGGCAGGCCCTGGCTGGCAAAAGTGGATCTGGAGCCCTTTCCTTTCTGTTCTGGGTTCTGGTGCTACCGGAATTGTCTACAATGGAAAGTTCGAGCCGAAGAAATATTTGCAGCTGTTAGAGGATTACCAGGTAAACGTACTTTGCTGTACGCCTACTGAATACAGGCTGATGGCAAAGGCAGAAAATATTCATGAATACAGGCTGCCGGCGCTTCATAGTGCTGTTTCAGCAGGAGAACCGCTAAACCGCGAAGTGATTGATACATTCAAAAAGCATTTTAACGTAAATGTCCGTGATGGGTATGGCCAAACAGAAAATACCCTGCTGGTCGGCATTACGAAGGATATGGAGTTAAAAGCAGGTTCAATGGGCAAACCGACCCCAGGCAACAGAGTTGACATTATCAATGAAGAAGGTGATGTATGTGCTGTTGGTGAGGTAGGAGATATCGCTGTCCATGTCGAAACTCCTGCGCTCTTCAAAAATTATTATAAAGATCCGGAAAGAACAGCTATGCAATTCCGCGGTGATTACTATATTACCGGAGATAAAGCAAAGAAAGATGAAGATGGCTATTTCTGGTTTGAAGGACGCGGTGATGATATTATTATCAGTTCAGGCTATACGATTGGACCTTTCGAGGTGGAAGATGCGCTTGTAAAGCACCCGTATGTAGCTGAATGTGCAGTTGTGGGGAGTCCGGATGAAGTGCGCGGATTAATCGTTAAAGCATTCGTTGTATTAAGAGAAGGTGTGGACCAAAGCGATCCTAATCTTGTTTCCCAGCTGCAGGAACATGTAAAAGAACTGACAGCTCCTTATAAATACCCTCGGAAAATTGAATTTCTGTCAGAGCTTCCTAAGACCACTTCAGGAAAAATCATGCGTGTGGAATTACGGAAAAAAGAAGCGGAAACTGCTTCCGCACAAAACTGAATGTGTAAAAATGCAGGCGGGAATTCCGCCTGTATTTTTGTTATACTATGGTAAATGTGAACTTTTAGTTTATCGCAGGCTTAAGGGCAGTAAGACCCCTACTTTAACACTCAGAGTGATCAATGGAGGATTGGTTGGGGGCAGACTGCCCGTAAAGGCCCGATAGAAGAACAAAGACTAAGAATGCCACGTCCTCCCAAAAGCTACCGCTTTCGGTTGTGCGATGTATCGCTGCAGCAGCTTTCCTTGTCCTGTGGCAACGTCTTTGTGACCCGCTTCCTGTGGGCCTCAACTAACAATCAGTGGAAAAAAGATCCCCGCTGATTGAAGTTTCACTCTATTAAAGGAGAAAAGATTTATGGGAACGCTTTGGCATGGGGGCTCGATTTATACCCTTCAGCAGGAAGGTCATCAGATAGAGGCCGTTTTTACAGAAGGAAGCCAAATTATTGAAATTGGCGCGTTGAGAGATTTAAAAAGCAAATATAAAGAAGAGATTCAAAATGAGATAGATCTGCAGGGAAGCACCATGCTGCCGGGATTTGTGGATAGCCATATGCATCTAATCGGGCATGGTGAAAGGTTAATAAGGCTCGACTTATCTAAGCACACATCAAAGCATGAAGTTCTTATGGCTGTAAAGGAATTTTCAGAGACCATAGAAGAGGGAGAGTGGGTCATTGGGGAAGGCTGGAATGAAAATTTATGGGATCAGCCGGAACCTATTTATGCCTCAGAACTTGATCAATTTGTTCCAAAGCATCCTGTCATGCTGAAACGTGTGTGCAGACATGCCCTTGCAGTGAACTCCCTTGGATTAGAAAAAGCAAACATTACTGCAGATACAGAATGTCCTCCAGGAGGAGTAATCGATAAAGATGAATCTGGGAAACTAAATGGACTTTTGAAAGACCAGGCCCAGGAGCTTTTATTTAATGTGATGCCGGCTGTATCAGAAAGCTATTTAAAGAAGGCGCTTCATGCTGCCATTAAAGATGCCTATAGGCTTGGGCTGACAGGAGGACATACTGAGGATCTCAATTATTACGGAGGATTCAGCCAAACTTATCAGGCTTTCAAGCAGGTAATAGAGGCGGATGGTCTATCTTTCCGTGCACATCTGCTTGTTCATCATGGAGTTGCGGATGAAATGAAGGAATCTGGCGGAGGCTATTTAGAGGGAAGTAACCATATAGAGTTTGGAGCTATGAAGATATTCGCCGATGGAGCCCTGGGCGGAAGAACAGCTTTATTAAGTCATCCGTATGCAGATGACCCATCCACTTCGGGAGTTGCCATTTATTCACAGGAGCAGCTTGATGAATTAGTGGAGAAAGCCCGCAAGCATGAATTGCCGGTTGCCGTCCATACGATTGGGGATTTGGCATTTGAAATGGCATTAAATGCGATAGAAAAGCATCCACTGGAAGGTTTGGGGCGAGACAGGCTGATTCATGCACAAATTTTGCGCAAAGAACTTATAGACAGGGCTAAAAAACTGCCTTTAATTATTGATATCCAGCCAAGATTTACAGCTTCTGATTTTCCATGGGTGATTGACCGGATTGGTGAAGAACATATGGAGTACTGTTATGCATGGAAGACACTTCTGAAAGAAGGGATACATTGTGCAGGAGGTTCTGATGCACCGATTGAACCGGCCAATCCGTTCCTTGGAATTCATGCGGCTGTTACAAGAACAAATATAGATGATCCGCATAATACAGTCTATTATCCAAGTGAAGCGTTAACTGTTTATGAAGCAGTAAGCTTATTCACAAAAGGCAGTGCATATGCTGCATCCCATGAAAATGATAGAGGTATTATAAAAGAAGGATATCTGGCAGATTTCACAATATTAAATGAAGATATCTTTAAAATGCCAATAGGGCAAATTGCTGCCATTTCAGTTAACAAAACCGTTATTGACGGAATAATAGTATACGAAGCATAAGTGAAAGTGCCAGGCACCTATTCAGCAGGTGCCTGGCACTCGTTTTAGCAGAAAAAATGATTGCAAACATTTTTATCGCAGATTTATAATATAAATATTTCGATACTAGAAAGAATTGAGGAAATGGCAATGAAAAATAATGAAGTGCAAACGGGAGCTCTATACGCAGGGTTTGCTTACTTTTTATGGGGTATTCTCCCGGTTTATTGGAAGTTTTTAGATCACGTCCAAGCAGATGAGATTTTGGCAAACAGGATTTTTTGGTCATTTTTCTTTATGCTGATGATTTTGCTGGCATCAAAGAAATGGAATGATTTTGCTGCAACAATGAAAGGATTTAAAACAAATAGAAAGCAGCTCTACGCCCTTATAATTGCCTCCATTCTGATCAGCACCAACTGGTTTTTATATATTTGGGCGGTCAATAACGATCAGATGATTGAGGCTAGTCTTGGCTATTATATTAACCCGCTCGTAAGTGTGATTCTGGGAATGGTGGTTTTTAAAGAGAAATTATCAACTGCGCAATATTTATCTTTTGGATTTGCGTTTGCAGGGGTTTTGATTTTGACTGTCAGCTATGGGCGGTTTCCCTGGATAGCCATTGTCCTTGCTTTATCCTTTGGTCTTTATGGGCTTGCCAAAAAGCTTATAAAGGTGGATTCAGCAGTTGGGTTAACGCTTGAAACACTTGTAGTGACCCCGATAGCATTTATTTATATGATTATTCTTTTCATGGATGGCAAACAGGCATTCCTGCATGTTTCGCTAAGCTCCGACTTGCTCCTTATAGGAGCAGGCGCAGCCACAGCAGTACCGCTATTGTACTTTGCCAAAGGGGCACAAAAGATACCGATGTCCATGCTTGGGTTTCTGCAGTATATTGCGCCGACAATTACATTGATTCTGGGGATCTTCGTTTATCATGAACACTTTACAAAGCTTCACTTGCTTTCCTTTATGTTTATTTGGCTGGCCTTAACGATTTACTCTGTTTCAAGAACAAAACTCTTTGCCCATTGGGAAACAAAACTAAAACGCGGAAAAGGTATTGGCATATAGAAAAAGAGTTTCGCACCATCTTGCGAAACTCTTTTTTTATAAAAATTAGAAAGTATAAAGTTTTGAACGCCAGGCTGTCTAGCGCAAGCAGCCTACCCCCCCTCGAGGTGCCTGGGGTGGGAAAGGCCCTTCCGCTTTTCTTATAAAAATGTCCTCTTAACCTTTTCCCAAAAGGAATTGTCTTTCAGTTTTACGGTTTTAATGATTTTGTCGCTAAGTTTAATATCAATCTTTTCTACATGCTGAATGCTGAGGGCTTCGTTGTCCATTCCCATTGTAGGGTGGTCGTTGCCATCTTGAACCACCTTTAGGGTCAGCTTTCTGTTTCCGCTCAGGATAAAGGAAGATCCGAGCGTGCGATAGCGATTATTATTCAGTGAAGCGAGTTCGCTCACCTGCATGCAGGGAAGCAGCGGGTCAACAACAGCTCCATTTACAGATTTATTATAAGCCGTGCTTCCAGTTGGGGTGGCAACAATCATTCCGTCCCCGCGGAACGTTTCAAAATGAAAACCATCGATAAAGACATCGATTACAAAAGTTTTAATGATGGCAGAACGGATGCTGAATTCATTTAAGCACTGAAACGATGTCTGGTCATCAACCGTAACATCTATAGTGGGATAGCGTCTTACTTCTACTTGTTCATTTGTCATTGCCTCTACCATTTTCGCGGTATCATCGAGATGGAAATCACAGTACAGGCTCAGGCTGCCAGTCGTTGAAATCCCGGCATACAAACAATCATCCCTATAGCCAGTTTTACGAACTGCCTGCAAAAACGTTCCGTCTCCCCCGATGCTTACAATGATATTGGCTTGTTTGAAGTCATTAACGATGGTAAAGGCATGCTCTTCAGCCAGGCTATAAAGCGGTGCTACTTTCTCCATCGTTGCTTCATCTTTTTTGTGATAAAAGTATATATTGCGTCTTTCAGGCATATTCATTCCTCCAAACAGTAATAAAGGTTGTGGAATTCCAGGGGGAAATGTCCTTGGGGATTTTCTTTCCCAAATAATTCATATTTTGCTATGATTATGGTTGCCTGAGTTCAGTTTACCTTTTTTTGAAACATTTTAAAAGTTTATACGTATGAAGAATATGTGACGAATAGGTTTTCTGGGAATCATAATCGGTCAAACAAGGTACAAGGCGGCTGGTTATGTAAGGAGAAAGCATATTAAAAGGAGGATTTCACAATGAATGGAAAACGTTGGGCTGCACTGGGAATAGCAGCAGGTCTGTTTGTTTTTTCTGTTGTGCTGAACTTTGTAACTGCATTTGCATTTACAGATTTTGAAAGCTCGGTAAATGAACTGTTTGCAGGAAGCAATGAAGCGTTTTTGGAAGAAGTCATTGAAGAGGGAAATGCACAGAAAAAGATAGCCGTGCTTGATGTAAATGGAGTGATTCAGGATACTGGAGATGCAGCTTCTTTATTTGCAAGCCCGGGATATAATCACAAAGGATTCATGGATAATCTTGAATATGTGAAAGAAGACGGCACAGTAAAGGCGATTGTCATTAAGGTTAATTCTCCAGGCGGAGGAGTAGTGGAAAGCGCCGAAATACATGATAAGATTATTGAAATTCAAAAAGAAACAAAGAAGCCAGTATACATATCAATGGGGTCCATGGCTGCATCCGGAGGCTATTATATATCCGCTCCGGCTGACAAGATATTTGCGAGCCCTGAGACAATGACCGGTTCGCTGGGTGTTATCATGCAGGGCTATAATTATGCAGGGCTTGCTGAAAAATATGGTGTCGAGTTTGTAACGATTAAGAGCGGGCCGTATAAAGATATTATGAGCCCTACCAGAGATATGACAGATGAGGAAAGAAAAATCCTTCAATCCATGATTGATAATTCATATGCAGGGTTTGTTAAAGTCATCTCGGAAGGACGCGGACTAACTGAGGCACAGGTGAAGGAAATTGCTGATGGCCGTATTTATGACGGACGGCAGGCGAAAGAACTAAATCTAATCGACGGTTTTGGCTATGCCGATGATGTAATCGAACAATTAAAGAAAGACCATAAATTAGATGGTGCCCAGGTTGTTAAGTACACTGAGAATTTTGGGTTCGGCTCCATGTTCAGCATGGGGGCGCGAAAAATCATGGGGGATGACCTGGAAATGGCAGGGATGATGAAATTGTTATCTCAGCCAAACTCACCGCGTTTAATGTATCTTTATGCTGAATAGGGAGGGGGAGAGAAAATGACTTCAAATGAACAGAATGAAAGAGAGCTTGCCCGTCCTGTATCATTGCAGGGTGAAGGCAGGAATGAGTCATCCTCTGATGAAGCAGCTCCTGCTGTTAACGAAACGATTACACAAGCAGAAACCCTCCCCATTCAGAAAACTGGGGAACCAATCAGGTTTGCCGGGTTTTGGATGAGATTTTGGGCTTATCTTTTAGATTTAATTGTGGTTGGCAGTGTTGACCGGATATTGATTAATCCAATTTTTAGGGCGCTGGATATTCCTCTGCATGAAAGCAATTTGTTTGCTCCGATTTCGATAGCTACTGCCATTACGTTTTATGCCTATTTTGTGCTGATGACAAAGTTTTTTGGCCAGACACTCGGTAAAATGGTATTTGGTTTAAAGGTAGTAAATCTTAAAGGAGAGAAACTGACATGGAGCACAATTTTGTTCCGTGAATGGATCGGCCGCTTTATATCAGCGACCATTTTTGTCGGGTATGTGATTGTAGCATTCCTGCCGAAGAAACAGGGGCTGCATGACCTTTTTGCAGAAACCTCTGTAGTTCATGAAAGGCAAAAAGAACAAGTCTATAATTGAAAAAAAGGAAGCCTGTCACCGCTTGGTGGCAGGTTTATTTTTTTTCAGTTGGGCATAATACAATGCTGAAAGGGTGTGAAAAAAGTGAAGTGGCTTCTGATTGCCGTAATTGCCCTCATACTTCTTTTAATTCTAATCATGGCAACAAAACTAAAGATATATATTCATTTTTACCATGGTAATGATAATGACCATTTAAAAATCCAATTTAAAGCCTGGTTCGGCCTAATCAGATACAAAATAGAAGTCCCTCTAATAAAACTTGATGATAACTCGCCAACTCTTGTTGTTAATGAAAAGACAGCTGCTGGACCACAGGAGGATGCTCCTAAACAGGATACAAAGCAATTCTCCGCAAAAGATCTTATTAATAGTTTGCATGATACGAAATCAATAATAAATCATATCGTGTCTATTCACAAAATAATACGGAAATTTCTAAAGCGTGTGACTATCCGGAATCTTGAATGGCATACATTTGCTGGCCTTGGGGATGCAGCCCATACGGGAATGCTAACTGGAGCTCTCTGGGCGATAAAAGGGAGCATTCTTGGATTAATAAGTCATTATATGAAGCTGAAAACGCCTCCCAGCATCACTGTAACTCCCCATTTCCAATTTTCCGTTTCACAAACAGCCATTTCATGTATGATTCATTTTCGTGTCGGGCATGCTATGTTAGCAGGAATTAAACTGATCAAATATTGGAAAGGCGGACGGCCCGACTTCAGGACAAAGCCGCTTTCTGCCTTATCTGATGATGGTACTAAAACTGTCTAAAAAAGGAGGAGCAATGAATGTCTGACCATCCTATTCAAGGTCTTATGACTACTGCCATGGAAAACCTGAAAGAGATGATTGATGTTAACACCATAATTGGGGATCCAGTAGAAACCCCTGATGGAAGTGTAATTTTAACCGTTTCAAAGGTCGGCTTTGGTTTTGCCGCAGGAGGAAGCGAATTCATGCTTGATGGACAATCAGGCGAGGAAAAGGGCCACCCGTTTGGCGGCGGAAGCGGCGGCGGTGTCTCCATCACTCCAATCGCCTTTTTGATTGTCAATTCTCAAGGGGTGAAAATGGTTCATCTGGATGAAAGCACTCATTTATATGAGAAAATTCTTGACCTTGCTCCACAGGCCGTCGATAAAATTCAGCAAATGTTCAACAAGAAAGACGGAGGAACCGGCAATCAGCAAAGCCAGCCTCAGAGTCAAAACAATGATGAGTACAGCGGCAAGAAACAAGACCTTGATATTTAAGAGAAGGAAGTTAACTTTCCCAGGGAGAGTTAACTTTTTTCTTGGAATGTATCCTTAATAATTGCAAAAAAGATTCTGAAAAGATATGATTTACACTGTACATAAGTGATTAAGGAGGACGATTTAAATGGCATCTATTACGTTCAAAGGAAATCCTGTAACATTGCTGGGCAATGAAGTAAAAGTTGGAGATAAAGCTCCTGAATTCAAGGTGCTGGCAAATGATCTTTCTGAAGTAACACTTGCTGATTCAAAAGGGCAGGTGCGTCTAATCAGCGTAGTTCCTTCTATTGACACGGGAGTTTGTGATGCACAGACACGCCGTTTTAACGAAGAAGCTTCCAAGCTTGACAATGTTAAGATTCTTACTGTAAGTGTGGATCTTCCATTTGCTCAAAAACGCTGGTGTGCAGCAGCAGGCATTGAAAATGTTCAAACCGTTTCTGATCACCGTGACCTTTCTTTCGGAGAAGCTTATGGGGTTGCCATCCAGGAACTTCGCCTATTGGCTCGTGCCGTTTTTGTTGTCGATTCAAATGACACAGTTACATATGCGGAATATGTAAGTGAAGCAACAGATCATCCAAACTATGAAGCGGCCGTGGAAGCTGCTAAGCAGGCGAAATAATCATAGAATATTGAAAGCTCCGGATTTGGTCCGGGGCTTTATTTTTTTACTTCCCTTCAGCACCAAACTTGTGAATGAAACAAAAGCCCGTTAAAATAGGAAAAAGAATAAGGACGGGAGGAATAAGCTGTGAAAATAACTCCGGTTGAGGATTTATTTACCATTTTAAATGAAACGGCTACGATTATGCAGGAAGAACTGCATTCTACATACCTTGAAGCTCTTGCAGAAACAGGAGAGAATTTATTCCATGAAAGCATTCTTCAGGATGAGCTAAGCGAATTAACAGTAAAAAGGCTTAGGAAGAGTTATGAATCAATTAACTTAAGCAGCTACTCAAAAGAAGAGATTAGAAAATCCTTTCAGCTTGCCATATTAAAAGGCATGAAAGAAAATGTACAGCCTAATCATCAAATGACTCCTGATGCAGTGGGCATGCTAATGGGGTATCTAGTCGAAAAATTCATTCAGGAAAAAAGTTTCCGCCTGCTGGATCCTGCAGTAGGAACAGGAAATTTATTGACAACTGTAATGAATCACCAAAAGGATAAAACGGTTGAGGCAACTGGGATTGAGATTGACGACTTATTAATTAAGCTTGCTTATATAAATGCCAATTTACAGGAGCATCCCATTCAATTTTTTAACCAGGATAGCCTTGAGCCCCTGTTTATAGAAGCTGCTGATGCTGTAGTGAGTGATCTGCCTATTGGCTATTATCCGAATGATGTCCGTTCAGCTGAGTATAAGTTAAAAGCAGATGAGGGACATTCCTATTCCCATCACTTATTTATTGAGCAGAGCATGAATCATGTGAAATCTGGAGGTTATTTATTTTTCATCATTCCAAATGGGCTGTTTGAAAGTGAACAGGCACCAAAGCTGCATGAATTCATTAAGGAAACTGCCTATATTCAAGGTTTGGTCCAGCTGCCGCTTACCATGTTCAAAAATGAAAAAGCTGCCAAAAGCATATTTATCCTTCAGAAAAAAGGGGATGGAGTCACTCCACCTAAGCAGGCTCTGCTGGTCAACTTGCCCAGCTTGTCCAAAACAGCAGAAGCTGAAAAAATTCTCAAGAAAATTGATGTCTGGTTTAAAGAAAGCAAATAAGGATAAACGAAAAGAAGCCGTGCATTTGCCGGCTTCTTTTTAAATGTATGGAAAGTATAATTTTTACACATTGATAACTGTCTAGCGCAAGCAGCCTACCCCTCGAGGTCACAAGCCGTTTCCTTTCAGAAGGAAGAGCGCCTTTCTTACAGCAACCGTCATATGCCTATCGTCCCTGGGCAGTTTCCTCCACATTTCGGGGGAATCCTCACAAAAAGGCAAAGGACGCCTTTCCGAGAGGCACGTCTTGTGCATGTCCGGGGTGGGCAAGGCGCTGCCGCTTTTCTTTAAATATAGGGAAGTATCAGAAAATATTTAATTTATCATGAAAACGATACCATTGCAAGGTGCTTCTTGAAATGTATTGCTTACAGTGTTTAAATGGGAAATTGAGAGATATTAATTGTGGCCGATGCACAGAATAAAGTTGTATTACTTTTAGTGTCGTATCACACATTGTTATATAAAAGTATGGGTTTGGAGAGACAATGAAGTCCCTTTGAACATCTTCTAAAGGAGCGGTAGCTTTATGGCAAAAATCATAGCAATCAATGCCGGCAGTTCTTCGTTAAAATTTCAATTATTTGACATGCCGAGTGAAGAGGTTATTACCAAAGGATTAATCGAGCGTATTGGGCTGGATAATGCAGTCTTCAATATCTCTGTAAATGGAGAAAAAATCAAGGAAGTAACGGATATACCTGATCATGCAGTTGCGGTTAAAATCCTGCTTGATAAATTAACAAATCTTGGGATTATTAAATCTCTTGATGAGATCGAAGGAATTGGCCATCGTGTAGTACACGGCGGTGAGGCATTCAACGATTCTGTAGTCATTACGGATGAAGTGCTTGCGAAAATAGATGAACTTTCTGAACTTGCACCCCTTCATAACCCGGCTAATATTACGGGAATTAAGGCATTCCAGCAGGTTCTTCCAAATGTGCCTGCAGTGGCGGTATTTGATACAGCATTTCATCAGACGATGCCTGAAAGCTCATTCCTATATAGTCTGCCATATGAGTATTATGAAAAGTATGGCATCCGCAAGTATGGATTCCATGGCACTTCACATAAATATGTATCAGAGCGTGCTGCAGAAATGCTTGGCCGACCGCTTGAACAGCTTCGCCTCATCTCCTGCCATTTAGGGAATGGAGCGAGTATTACAGCTATTGAAGGCGGAAAGTCAATCGATACCTCCATGGGGTTCACTCCGTTAGCGGGTGTTACAATGGGTACGCGCTCAGGTAACATTGACCCTGCACTTATTCCATTCATTATGGAAAAGACGGGTAAGAATGCAGATGAAGTTCTTGACGTTCTAAATAAAAAGAGCGGTATGCTGGGTGTTTCCGGATTCTCCAGTGATCTTCGCGATATTGAAGTTCAAGCTGTTGAAGGAAATGAAAGAGCAGAATTGGCTCTTGAAGTATTCGCAAACAGAATCCATAAATATATCGGATCCTATGCATCCCGCATGTATGGCGTAGATGCGATCATCTTCACAGCCGGAATCGGTGAGAATAGTGATGTCATCCGTGATCGTGTTCTTCAGGGGCTGGAATTCATGGGCGTATACTGGGATCCTGCATTAAATAAAGTACGCGGTGAAGAAGCATTCATTAACTACCCTCATTCACCAGTTAAAGTCATGATTATCCCGACAAATGAGGAAGTCATGATTGCACGTGATGTTTTGAGATTGTCTAAATAACATTCATAACAAGGCAAGGGCTAACGCTCTTGTCTTTTTGTTTTTATCGAGATTTAGTCCCCGCCAGGCGGAAGGAGAATTCATCATCTGCTTATGCTATACTGAGTCCAAGAAAAAAATGTTTTGGGAGGAATTGCGATGCCATTGAACGAACGGGAAGAAAGTGTTTTGACCGGTATTCAGGAGTGGGAGAACAAGCTGTTAAATTATGAGCCCAATGATTTGGAAATGGTTTATGATAAATCATTGGAAAGGTCTTTCTCACTACTGCCTGAAGAAGTTCAGCAGCAATTTTTTTCAGCAATGGATAGCTGGCTGTTTCATCTTCATGCGCTTATTCAAGGCTCACAGCTTCAAATGGATGCGAAAGAGCGCATTTTGACAGCAGGCCGTGTTTTTCATTCTGATATTGAAACGATTGAAGACCTTAAGCAATTGACTATCGACCAGCTTCAATACATAGCTCAGCAGCAGATTGCCCGGCATCGTCTTTATTCTTTTGCGCAAGGCGGCATTGCAGGTTCAGGCAGCTCACTCATGCTGGGTACAGATATTCCTGCTATGGCGGTTATTAATCTTCGTGCCGTCCAGCTGATTGCCATGACCTATGGTTTTGAAGTCAATACTCCATTCGAAATGATGAGCTCTCTTAAGGTTTTTCACGCAGCCACACTGCCGCCGCGCATGCAGGGCAGTGCTTGGGAAGAATTAAAGAACGAGCTGAAGAATCAGGAAGAATTCTATTTTTATGAGGGAAAAGAAGAATTGACTGATATAACCTGGGTTGAGCAGCCAATGAAGCAGCTTTTTAAAGCGATGGCTATTTACTTTTTTCGGAGAAAATCCGTTCAAGGAATTCCTTTCATCAGCATGGCCATTGGAGCCGGGACCAATTATCAGCTGACAAGAAAAGTAACAGATTTCGCTCATAAATATTATCAAATGAGATATTTGCATAGAAAAAACAATCAGCAGTAAACTCCCGGATAACTATGATTTATAAGCAAAGGTGATGCCAAATGAGTACATTCGAGCATAAAAAAGAAGCGCCAAAAGAAGTTAGATGCAAAGTGGTCACCGTGAGTGATACGAGAGATAAAGAAACTGATAAAAGCGGAAAGCTGATGATCCGCCTGCTGGAAGAGGCAGGACATGTCATATCTGACTATGAAATCGTCAAGGATGAAGGAAGTCTCATTCGCCAGGCCGTATTAAAAGGTTGTGAAAACCCCGGCATTGATGCTGTACTTACAAATGGAGGCACTGGAATTGCGTTAAGGGACGTGACTATTGAGACAGTAAGACAATTATTTGATAAAGAAATGGACGGATTCGGCGAATTGTTCAGAATGCTAAGCTATACGGAAGATATCGGGTCTGCGGCCATTCTTTCACGAGCTGCTGCAGGCACAGTTCAAAATAAAGCAGTTTTCTCAACACCAGGATCATCAGGGGCAGTTCGCCTTGCGATGAATAAGCTGATTTTGCCTGAACTCGGGCATATCGTCAGGGAACTAAGGAAAGATTTATAAAGGGCAAAAAAACCTTTCCTCCGCGGAAAGGTTTTTTTGAAAAGAGAAGGAAGTATCATTTTGAACTTTGAGAACCGTCTAGCGTAAGCAGCCCTCCCCCCTCGAGTTGACGCAGGACAAGGAAGGCTTCGAAAGGCTTCGGCAGCAAAAACATCGCGACCGAAAGCGGCGGCTTTTGAGAGGACGTGGCGTTCTTAGTCTGCATTTCTTCCTGGGCAAGGCGCTTCCGCTTTTCTATTATGAATGCATTTTCCCTGTAATATCCTGATTCGTTCGATACCATAGCCACAGATCATTTATGACTGATGCCAGTTCTGAAATTTCACTGTTAAGTCTGCATGATCTTTCGAAATTGCCCTCATCTGATAGCTCAGCCTGTTTCCTGTTGATATCCGCTTCAAGCTCTGCGATGCGGTCAGGAATCCTGCCTCTTATTTTTTCCCACTGAAACAGGATCATCTGCTGTGTTTTTGGTGAATATTCATCCCAATCCCGGTCAAAG
This sequence comes from Cytobacillus oceanisediminis 2691, assembly GCF_000294775.2. Classification (GTDB taxonomy): domain Bacteria; phylum Bacillota; class Bacilli; order Bacillales; family Cytobacillaceae; genus Cytobacillus; species Cytobacillus pseudoceanisediminis. Next base: position 4,443,171 of record NZ_CP015506.1, on the reverse strand, counting down.
GCCGGTATAGGAATGCCAAGACGACGATTATGTGAAAAATGCTCTTCCATTATGAATCCCCCAAACGATAATCTTGTTTTTATTTTACTATAAAGGTGTTTATGGTGCATGGATGTTTTAGTATTCAATCTTTTTTGCAGATACTATTATGGGACTAATGTGAAAATAAATGAACTTGGTTCACAAGTACTGATTTAATAGAAAGGCTATGGGATTGGTTTGCAGATTTAATAGAAATCGAATAGTATATTTATTATTAAGAATATTTAATTATTTTAAAGGGGGGAGAATATGAAAAGGTTTATAACACGCTTAACAGTTTTAGGCCTGGTGTTGAGTTTGCTTTTGCCTTATCCCATTGCAGCCTTAGGAGTGGAATTGGGCACAACAGATAGCAGCAGTTCAGAAGAGCAAGTCTTTAAACATAAAAAACCATTAGAATATCCAACCTTGTCAAAAGCAAAGCGCCCCGAGGATGCAGGCTTTTCTTCCAAAAGGCTCAAAGAGGTTGATAAGCTGATCGAGGGAGAAATAGAAAATGGTTTTCCAGGAGCAGCTTTAGTCGTAATTAAAGATGGAAAGATTGTTAAAAACTCCGCATATGGTTCAGCCAAAATATTTGATAAAACTGATCCATTAACTCACCCGCAGAAAATGAAGACAAAAACCATGTTTGACTTAGCATCAAACACGAAAATGTATGCCGTTAACTTTTCACTGCAGCATCTTGTCACTGAAGGTAAGATCAATCTTGAAGAAAAAATTCAGCATTATTTTCCTGCATTTAAAGATTCAGCGGACGATGAAATAAAAGGGAAAGGTGAACTCCGGATAATCGACTTGCTTCATCATACTGCCGGATTTCCTTCAAGCATCCATTATCATAATCCTGAAAGGGCGGGAGAATTGTATTCCCAGGAACGCAGTAAAACGCTTTCCATGATTTTAAAAACTCCCCTTCAGTATGAACCTGGCACCAAACAGGTTTACAGTGACATTGACTATATGCTGCTGGGATTTATTATTGAAAAAATAACGGGAATGCAGCTGGACCATTATACTGAGAATCATATCTATAAGCCCTTAGGGTTAAAGCATACTTTATTTAATCCGCTCCGCAAGGGTTTCAAAGAAAAGGATTTCGCTGCAACTGAATTACACGGCAACACCAGGGATGGGGTCATTTCCTTCCCTAATATCCGGATCTATACTCTCCAGGGAGAGGTTCATGATGAGAAGTCTTTTTATTCAATGGATGGAATATCCGGGCATGCTGGCCTCTTTTCCACAACTTCAGATCTTGCTGTCCTGATGCAGGTGATGCTTAATGATGGAGGCTATGGAAATGTAAAGTTATTTGATAAACGCACAATTGATGAGTTTGTAGAACCATATGATATGAACCCTACATATGGGTTAGGATGGCGTTTGAACGGAGATTCAAGTATGGAGTGGATGTTCAGCCAGTATGCCGGGAAAAAAGTTTTTGGACATACTGGCTGGACAGGAACGGTAACGGTGATAGACAGGGAAAATAATTTAGCTATCGCTCTCCTGACAAATAAAAAACATTCTCCAGTCATCGATCCATTAAAAGATCCGCATAAGTTTCAAGGTGACACATACAGCATCAGTCAATATGGAAGTGTAATTTCAGCGGTTTATGAAGCATTAAATGACTAAACTATTACAGGGCAAAAGCCAAAACGGGGCTTTTGCCTTTTTTGTTGGGAAAATTTTATTTATTTTTATACATTTTTTAGAATAAGTATTGATTTTTAAAGAAAAGGTTGTTAAAGTAAGAGAATAATAAATGAATAAAAACATAATTTAGTTGTATATTTATACGAGCAATCTAAGGAGGAAATATAAATGTCACAAAATAAAGTTGTTCTTGCATACTCAGGCGGATTGGATACATCAGTTGCGGTTAAATGGCTGCAGGATCAAGGTTATGCTGTTGTTGCTTGCTGCCTAGACGTTGGTGAAGGGAAAGATCTGAACTTTATCCAGAAAAAAGCTTTAACTGTGGGAGCTGTCCAATCTTATGTGATTGATGCAAAAGAGGAATTTGCTAATGAATATGCATTAATAGCGCTGCAGGCACATGCCTTATATGAAAATAAGTATCCATTAGTCTCTGCACTTTCACGCCCGCTGATCGCCAAAAAGCTTGTTGAAGTAGCAGAAAAAGAAGGTGCAGTAGCAGTCGCGCATGGATGTACCGGCAAAGGAAATGACCAGGTTCGTTTTGAAGTGGCAATTCAGGCCCTTAACCCTGATCTTCAAGTGCTGGCTCCGGTTCGTGAGTGGAGCTGGTCACGTGAGGAAGAAATTGAATATGCAAAACAAAACAATATCCCCATCCCAATTAATCTGGATTCTCCGTACAGCATTGATCAAAACTTATGGGGCAGAAGCAATGAGTGCGGAGTCTTGGAAGATCCATGGGCAGCTCCTCCGGAAGATGCATACGATCTTACTGTTTCTCTTGAAAAAGCACCTGATACACCTGATACGGTTGAAATCGGTTTTGAAAAGGGTGTTCCAGTCAGCTTGAATGGCAAAAGTATGAAGCTTTCCGAGCTTATTGCCGAACTGAATGAGGTTGCAGGCAAGCATGGAGTTGGGCGTATCGATCATGTGGAAAATCGTCTTGTCGGAATCAAATCCCGTGAAGTTTACGAGTGTCCGGGAGCAATGACACTCCTTAAAGCACATAAAGAGCTTGAGGATTTAACGATGGTAAAAGAATTGGCCCACTTTAAACCGGTTATTGAGAAAAAAGTGGCTGAGCTTATATACGAGGGATTGTGGTTCTCGCAGCTTAACAATGCTTTAACGGCTTTCCTGAAAGAGACACAAACCTTTGTTACAGGAACAGTGAGAGTGAAGCTGTTTAAAGGCCATGCGATTGTTGAAGGAAGAAAATCTCCTTATTCCCTATACGATGAAAAGTTAGCAACTTATACTTCTGATGATGAATTTGACCATAATGCGGCAGTAGGCTTTATTAAGCTTTGGGGATTGCCGACAAAGGTGCAGAGCATTGTTCAAAACAGCAAGAAGGTGACAGTGTGAAAAAGTTATGGGGAGGCAGATTCACAAAATCTGCTGAAGAATGGGTAGATGAGTTCGGAGCGTCAATTTCATTTGACCAGGAATTGGTTATGGAAGATATCGAAGGGAGCATGGCCCATGTTGCCATGCTTTCTAAAACAGGAATCATCACAGAGGACGAAGCTCAAAAAATCAAAACAGGCCTTCAGCAGCTTAAAGAGAAAGCTGCTAAGGGTGAACTGGCTTACTCAGTAAAGCTTGAAGATATCCATTTAAATCTTGAGAGTCATTTGACCGAACTGTCTGGGCCTGTCGGAGGTAAACTTCATACCGCAAGAAGCCGAAATGACCAGGTGGCAACAGATATGCATTTATACTTGCGAAAGCAGGTGGAGCAGATTGTTGAATTGATTCAGGAAATGCAGGAAGAGTTAATCATCCAGGCTGAAAATAATGTGGAAACTATCATGCCGGGCTATACTCATCTGCAGCGGGCACAGCCGATCTCCTTCGGCCACCATTTAATGGCCTATTTCTGGATGCTTGAGAGGGACAAAGAGCGTTTTTCTGAAAGCTTAAAGAGAATAAACTTATCTCCTCTTGGAGCAGGGGCTCTGGCTGGCACCACTTTCCCGATTGACCGTGAGTATACAGCTGAACTTCTGGGCTTTGAAGGCATCTATGAGAACAGCCTGGATGCGGTCAGTGACAGAGACTTTATTCTTGAGTTTTTATCCTCAAGCTCAATCCTGATGATGCATCTGTCTCGTTTAAGTGAAGAATTCATCCTTTGGTCAAGCCAGGAGTTTCAATTCATTGAACTGGACGACAGCTTTGCAACTGGCAGCAGCATTATGCCGCAGAAGAAGAATCCGGATATGGCGGAACTCATCCGCGGTAAAACCGGACGTGTATACGGTAACCTTATGGGGCTGCTGACAGTACTGAAGGGCCTGCCGCTAGCCTATAATAAAGATATGCAGGAAGATAAGGAAGGGATGTTTGACACTGTAAAGACAGTCACAGGTTCACTGAAAATCTTTGCAGGGATGATCCGCACCATGAAGGTTAAAACAGAGCAAATGGAAAAAGCGACTAAAAATGATTTTTCCAACGCTACTGAATTGGCGGATTATCTATCTGATAAAGGCATTCCATTCAGAGAATCACATGAGATTGTCGGGAAACTTGTTCTTGTCTGTGTACAAAAGGGATGCTTCCTTGGGGATTTGCCGCTTGATGATTTCAAGAAAGCCCATTCATTGTTCGAAGAAGATATTTATGAAGTACTGAATCCTTATACAGCTGTCAAAAGAAGAAATAGTGCAGGCGGAACAGGATTCAAACAAGTAAGCATCGCAATTGATAAAGCGAAGGAATCTCTCGGCATTAAAGAGTTTGTCAATAAATAATGAAAAAATGGCGCTGCGGAAGGCAGCGCCATTTTTTTCTATTCTTCATCTTCTTTATCCGTTCTGACAACGAGGACATCACAGCGGGCATAGCGGGTAATATGTTCAGATACACTGCCGATGATGAAACGTTCAACTGCGTTCATTCCTGTTGCACCGCAAATGATCAGGTCGACGCTGTGCTTTCTGGCAATATCCTTTGGAATTTTCACTTTTGGGGAACCATAATCGACTTCATATGTTACATTATCGATGCCTGCATCCATTGCTGTTCTTTTGTATTTTTCCATTAATTCAGTTGCGAAAAGGTCAGCCCTTTCAGCTATTGTGCGGTCATAGGCTTCAACAGTAGCAAAAGTGCGGGTATCAATGATATGTGCCAAGACAAGAGAAGCATTATTGCGCTTCGCAATTTCAATTGCTTTTTTAAAAGCCCATTCTGCTTCCGTTGAACCATCTACAGCGACTAATATGTTTTTATACTTCATGCCCATTTGTATCTCCTCCTTTACCTATATTATACAGCTGTAAAATCTGAATATCTGTAACAAAAAATCGAACAATAGTAAGGCTGATAAAAATATATTAAAGGAGCAGATGAGGATGGAAAAGCGAGAACCACAAGCAGGATCCGCATATTTTTTTGATGAGCAGGGTACAAATGAAGTTAGCGAACAAATTATGAATGCCTATAACAGCGGTGTTATTGATCAGCCGAATGCCGAGTTTGACATGAAAGCTCACGAACGGAATGAAGGCCATCTCCGATAAGAAAAAGAAGCAAAGCTCTCATTAATCATGAGAGCTTTTTAGCTGAGAATTAAGAATGCCGGAAAAAGTAAAAATGGGCAAAGGTTTTGTATACTTTTCCGTCAAATAGCCATATAAAGTTAATAGGTATTTCACTTAAATTACGGAGGTATGCAGCATGCGTATCGGAGTTCCAAAGGAAGTAAAAAACAATGAAAACAGGGTTGCGATGACCCCTGCTGGGGTTATGAATCTCATTCAATTTGGACATGAAGTCTATATCGAAGCGGATGCCGGGACAGGTTCCGGTTTTTCGGATAACGACTATATAGGTGCTGGTGCACATATTGTTCAAACTGCAGAAGAGGCATGGTCAATGGATATGGTCATGAAGGTAAAAGAGCCGATACAAGGCGAATATGTATATTTTCGGGAAGGGTTAATTCTCTTTACATATCTGCATTTGGCTGCTGAACCTGATTTGACAAGTGCTTTAATTGATAAGAAAGTAGCTGGCATTGCTTATGAAACAGTCCAGCTTCCCAACCGGACTTTGCCTCTATTGACTCCAATGAGTGAAGTTGCCGGAAGAATGGCAGCTCAGGTAGGAGCCCAATTTTTAGGAAAAATACATGGAGGGAAAGGAATCCTGCTATCGGGGGTACCAGGTGTACAGCGTGGAAATGTTACCATAATCGGCGGCGGGGTTGCTGGAACCAATGCGGCAAAAATGGCAATAGGCCTTGGGGCAAAGGTAACAATGATTGACTTGAATCCCGACCGCCTTCGGCAGCTGGATGATATCTTCGGAAAAGAAGTAACAACGCTGATCTCTAACCCTTACAATATCGCTGAAGCTGTTAAGGATTCAGATCTCGTAATTGGAGCCGTACTTATTCCGGGAGCAAAAGCACCGAAGCTTGTCACAGAGGATATGATTAAAACGATGAACCCGGGCTCTGTAATTGTGGACATTGCGATCGATCAGGGTGGAATATTCGAAACAACTGATCGAATTACGACCCATGATAATCCCACATATGAAAAGCATGGCGTAGTTCATTATGCGGTAGCTAATATGCCTGGAGCAGTTCCCAGAACATCCACTCTTGCATTGACCAACGTGACGGTGCCTTATGCAGTTCAAATTGCGAATAAAGGCTACAAGCAGGCATGTCTGGATAATGAGGCTTTATTAAAGGGAGTTAATACGTTAAATGGCTATGTGACTTACAAAGCGGTAGCAGAGGCCCATAGCCTTGACTATTCAGATACGAGTACGCAATTGGAACAGCAATAGGAAAAGCTCCAGGTATCCGCTTATCGGCGCCTGGAGCTTGACACTTATCTCAATTCAGAATTTAAACCCTTATTTCAAAAAAAATCCGGAGCTGAATAGCTCCGGATTTTTTTGTGGAATTTTTTCTAATGTCTATTTAATAACCTGAAGCTCTTTCGGGAACTTGGTTAAAATTTCAACTCCGTCTGCTGTTACAGCAAGGTCATCTTCAATCCGCACTCCGGCAACGCCTGGGACATAGATTCCCGGCTCGATGGTGAAAACCATACCTTCTTCAAGCAAAAGTGAGTTTGTTTCTGTTAGTGAAGGATATTCATGAACGCTCACACCTAATCCGTGGCCCAATCGATGCGGGAAATATTCGCCGTAGCCGGCTTCTGCTATCAGGTTTCTAGCTGTCAGGTCAATATCTGCGCAAGTGACTCCCGGCTTGCTCGCTTCAACAGCTGCAAGCTGAGCTTTTAAGACGGTATCATAAATTTCTTTTTGTTTATCATTAATATCACCGTAAGCTACAGTTCTAGTAATATCTGAGCAGTAGCCATTCCAGACAACTCCGAGGTCAAATAGGACTAAATCCCCTTTTTGAATCTTCGTCATTCCTGGTGTGCCATGAGGAGAAGCCCCGTTAGCCCCCGCCAGGACCATGGTAGAGAAAGACATTTCGTTAACGCCTTTTTTCTTTAACGCATATTCTACAGCAGCTAGAACATCCAGTTCAGTTTTTCCTTCCTGGATCTCGGCACAGCCTGTTTCAATCGCAAAATCGGCCAGTGCACATGCTTCGCGAATGATTTCCAATTCTTTTTCATCTTTAACCATCCGAAGCTGGCGAAGCTTTTCTTCTGCCGAAGCGAATGAAGCGCCGCTGAACAGAGCAGAGATGGCTTCATACCGCTCTACATTCATATGCTCTTTTTCGATTGCTGCTTTATTTACCTTCCCAATTCTCTTATGTATGGATGTCTGGATGAATTCCCAAGGGTTCTGAATATCGCTGTAGCCAATAAGTTCATGGCTCCAGCCTGCTTTCTTGGCATCTTCTTTTTCCATGGCCGGACATACGAGGAAAGGCTCTTCTTCCTGGAAAACAGCCAGCCCAAGCAAGCGTTCATGTGGGTCGCTTAAAAAGCCGCTTAAATAAAAAACATTATCCGGTGATGTTACAAAGGTGACCTGGATATCATTTTCCTTCATCCACTGAGATAGTTTCTGCAATCTATTATTCATAGTGAACCTCCTTATTTACTTATACTTTGAGAGTAGCAACTAAATAAGAAAATGTAAACTTTTTAAAGATTGCCAATCGGGTATATATTAAAAGAAAGCAGGAATAACTTGTTTTTCGTTGAAGTAACTTACATAACCTAAAATTAGAGAGGAGCATAAAATTGAAAGTATCATTTCATGGCCATGCCATAGTGAAGATCGAATCACAGGGAAAAACCATCTTAATAGATCCTTTTATTACCGGGAATGATTTGACAGACTTAAAAGCGGAGGACCAGAAGCCAGACGTCATCATTGTCACCCATGGACATGGTGACCATCTTGGGGACACGATTGAACTGGCAAAGCGCAATGACTCTCTTGTCATTGCCAACTTTGAGCTTGCCACCTATCTGGGCTGGCAGGGAGTTAACGCGCATGGAATGTCGATCGGAGGCGGATATGATTTTGACTTCGGAAGAGTGAAGCTGACACAAGCCTTTCATGGAACTGGCCTCGAGACAGAGAATCAGGAAATCATCTATTTGGGAATGCCAGCCGGTGTTCTCATCACTTTAGAAGGAAAAACGATTTACCATGCAGGGGATACAGGGCTTTTCTCTGACATGAAGTTAATTGGCGACCGGCATCCGATAGATTTGGCATTTCTGCCGATCGGGGACAATTTCACTATGGGTCCGGATGATGCAGCATACGCAGCAGAACTTCTTGGCGCCAAAAAGGTGGTTCCGATTCACTTCAACACGTTCCCGCCAATCAGGCAGGATCCGCATAAATTCATCAGCATGCTGGAAACAGGAGTCGGGCAAGTGCTGGAAGCAGGAGAATCAATCGAATTATAATATGAAAACGCAGCTTCTGATGGAGGCTGCGTTTGTTAATGAGGAATGTATAAATCCTGAAGTTAGATAACTGTCTAGCGCAAGCAGCCTATCCCCTCGAGGTCACAAGCCTGTCTAGTTGCGACTCCTGGGGACAAAAGACTAGTCAATCCCTTCCAGAAGGAAAGAACCCCTTCTTGCAGGGCTCGTCTTGTGCTTGTCGTCTCTGGGCAGTCGCCTCCACATTTCGGACAAGCCTCACAAAAAGGCAAAGAACGCCTTTCAGAGAGGCTCGTCTTATGCTTGTCGGGGGTGGGCAAGGCGCTTACGCTTTTCTTTAAAAACCAATCATTTTCCCAGCCTGTCCGCATACATTTTAGGGAGGATAGGATAAAGGAGGAAGCTAAATTGAATAAAAATCGATATTTGCTATGTTTGCTGCTGTGCGGATTGCTGCTTTATTATGCCGCTCCTAGAATGGGTGTGTTTAATGGAGGGACTGAAGGGATCTTTGCCATCAGCTGGCTGGCCCTTGCCCTTTTTGTCATTGCCGGAAACCTGACTGCATTGTTGTTTGCCCCGAAAAAAGCGGCTGCTTCGGGGAAGCGGGTGCGCAAAATGGCAGAAAGGAAGCGGGTGCGTTCCTTCGGCAGATAAAGTGAAACTTCAATCAGTGTCCCTCATTGTTGTTAGTTGAGGCCCACAGGACAAGGAGGCATCGTCAGCATGAGCATCGCACGACCGAAAGCGGCAGCTTTTGGGAGGACGTGGCGTTCTTAGTCTTTGTTCTTCTATCGGGCCTTTATGGGCAGTTTGACCCCTACCTATCTTCTTGATTGCTCTGAGTCTTGAAGTGGGGGTTATACTGCCCGTTAGCCTGCGATAATTTAAGATTGCCGAAGTCAATTGTATCAAGGCCTCTTTACCCTTATAATGAAAAATAAGGAATAATTTGTAGAGGGTGAAAGTCTTGGCTACTAAGCATGAGCAAATATTACATTACATTGATGAACTGCCAATTGGAGAAAAAATATCGGTCAGACAGATCGCCAAGGCGCTCGCTGTGAGTGAAGGGACTGCTTACAGAGCAATTAAGGATGCTGAAAATAAGGGATATGTCAGTACAATAGAACGTGTTGGGACAATAAGAATCGAGCGGAAAAAGAAAGAAAATATTGAGAAGCTTACTTTTGCCGAAGTTGTTAATATCGTTGACGGCCAGGTACTCGGAGGAAGAGCCGGTCTTCATAAAACACTGAACAAGTTTGTTATTGGAGCGATGAAGCTTGAAGCGATGATGAGATACACGGATGCCGGAAACCTGCTGATTGTCGGAAACCGGACCCAGGCACACGAATTGGCATTGAAGGCTGGGGCTGCTGTGTTAATTACTGGGGGCTTTGATACAGAAGACCATGTCAAAAAACTTGCTGACGATCTGCAGCTTCCTGTGATCTCAAGCAGCTATGACACCTTCACAGTTGCAACTATGATCAATCGGGCTATCTATGACCAGCTTATCAAAAAGGAGATTGTACTTGTTGAAGATATCCTGACTCCTCTGAAAGAAGCGATTTTCCTGAAAACAACCGATACAATTGCAGATTGGCTAACGTACAATCGTGAAACCGGCCATAGCCGATTCCCGGTTGTCGACAGTAATCTAAAAGTGCAGGGAGTTGTCACTTCCAAGGATATTATGGGACATGATAAAGAAACGCTTATTGAAAAAATTATGACCAAAAACCCTATGACGGTTGGCGGAAAAACGAGCGTTGCCTCTTCCTCGCATATGATGGTATGGGAAGGGATTGAATTGCTTCCTGTGGTAGATGAAGCCAATAAACTTGAAGGGATTGTTAGCCGTCAGGATGTGCTGAAGGCGCTGCAGATGATCCAAAGGCAGCCGCAGGTAGGTGAAACAATTGACGATATAGTCACCAACCAGCTGGTTATGACTAGGGGAAAAACCAAAGGGGATGACGTTTATCGCTGTGAGGTTACTCCGCAGATGACCAACCACCTTGGAACGATATCCTATGGGGTCTTTACAACCATTGTTTCGGAAGCTGCAAACAGAGTGTTAAGAAGCTATAAAAAAGGTGATCTCGTAGTTGAAAATATGACGGTCTACTTTATTAAGCCTGTTCAAATCGACAGTATGCTTGAAATCTATCCAAAAGTATTGGAAGTAGGACGGAAGTTCGGAAAAGTGGATGTGGAAGTTTTTAACGAAGGCGTCCTTGTAGGCAAGGCAATGATGATGTGCCAGCTAATTGACAGACATTAATACAAGAAAAGCAGAAGCACCTTGCCCACAAAGGAACGCAGACCAAGAACGCCACGTCCTCCCAAAAGCTGCCGCTTTCGGTCGTGCGATGTTTATGATGACGAAGACTCCCTTGTCCTGAGGGCCTCATCTCGAGGGGGCCGGCTGTTTGCGTTAGACAGTAATAAGTGTTAAAGGATATATTTTCCATCTGATGAAGAAAAAGCCGCTCACATTTTGAACGGCTTTTTTTGCAGGCACTTACGGAAATCCGGTTAAATTTAACTCTTCCTTGCTTCCTCAGCTTCTTTTGCAGCGTGAGGCATGTAAAACTTATATGCTTTCATGCCGCCCCATATGCTTAATACCCCAACAAGGATAAACACAATTCCCACAATAAGAGCTGTTGTTGTATTGTATAAAAACAGCTGATTAAGGCCAAATATGGCGACGAATGATCCAAGCGCAATCCTGGACTTGGCTGATATCCATTGTCTTTCAGCCGGCTGTCTGCTTCTGAAGAATTTCACTTTGTAGAAAATATAGAAAGAAAAAGAGAGAATAATCAGGATAACAAAGATAGGCATTTCATAACCTCCAAGTTTCGACAATCTCTTATTATTTTACCTTCATTAATAAAAAATTGCCATAAGCGTGCTGTGTTTTCTTTTTCTTTTCACGATGATATGGTAAAAATAAAGTAGTATTCAGAAAAAAGGAGCGCGCCATGAAACAAAAGATACTTGATGAAATTAAAAAATATGAAACAATCATTATTCATAGGCATGTCCGTCCTGATCCGGATGCATATGGTTCACAGGGAGGCCTTGCTGAAATCCTGAAGGCTTCATTCCCTGAAAAATCAATCTTCACTGTCGGGAAGGAAGAAGAAACACTTCATTATATGAGAAGGCTGGATGAAGTATCTGATGATGCATATAATGGGGCGCTGGTCATTGTTTGTGATACAGCAAATGCGGAACGGATATGTGATGATAGATATGGAACGGGTAATAAACTGATCAAAATTGACCATCACCCGAATATGGATCCATATGGAGATATGATGTGGGTTGATACGGATGCAAGCTCTACCAGTGAAATGATTTATGAGTTTTATCTTTTCGGCAAAGATCAGGGTCTGAAAATGTCTGATGAAGCTGCTAGATTGTTATTTGCCGGAATAGTAGGGGACACCGGCCGTTTCCTCTATCCAAGCACGACAGAAAAGACGTTTGCATATGCAGGTGAACTGATTCACTATAATTTTTCGCGGCCGGAACTGTTTGATAAGATGTATGAGCTGGACGCAAATATTGTTAAATTGAAAGGCTATGTACTGCAAAATTTTGAAATGAGAGGCAGCGGTGCAGCTGTCATGATCCTGAAAAAAGAACTGCTCGAAGAATTTCAGGCAGTACCTTCTAAAGCTTCCCTGCTTGTAAGTGTTCTAGGCGATGTGAAGGGAATAAAAGCTTGGGTTTTCTTTATCGAGGAGAGCGATCAAATCCGTGTGCGGTTCCGTTCGAAGGGTCCAATTATTAATGAAGTTGCAAGAAAGTATAATGGCGGAGGACATCCTCTTGCTGCCGGAGCTTCCATTTATTCATGGGAAGAGATGGAATCGGTTGTAAGAGATTTGGAGGATGTCTGCAAAGCTAACTAAAATATAATGCCCGGCAAAAGCCGGGCATTAATCCAGCATGATATTTAATTCAATTGAGACGGTTGTATAGATGACCAGTTCTTTAACTTCGACCCGGTATCTCTTTTCATTTACCCGATGTGTTTTATTTTCTATTATTTTCTTGATCAGTTCGCTGCTTTTGTAAACAGTATCGATGTCTTTGGCAACCATCATGCTAATATCCTCTTTTATTTCATCTTCCAGCTGAAAAACACTGAAGGAATCCAATTTATATTTTTCGCTGTTGACAATTTTAATGGATATATCCTGGACAGTCAGTTTTTTCTGGTTTTCTTTATTTAGTTTTTTGAATTCCTCCTGCCAGATTTCCTTATCTTTTTCCAATTCAAAAATAGCATCCTTTTGAAGCTTGATTTCTTTGCTGTATCTCTCCTGCCATTGCCCAAAAACAAATAAAAAAATAAACCAGCTGATGATGCCCCCTAGGGCCATTCCTGCTAAAAAGCGCTGCCAGGATGGCAATCGGTAGTAAGGCGGTATCCTCATGCTGAAATGTTCTCCTGAGTCAGCCAGTTAATAAGCATGGCGCCTGTCTGGGCCCCTCCGAGAGCAGAAAGAATCAGCATGAATTGCTTAAATATATCCTTTGTCTGTCCGTCCATGACACCTCTTTCAAAGCTGTAAACTGTATCAAAGGTTCCCCCGATTGCTGCAATGATAGCCCAGATGCGTATCATATTTGAAATCTGGAAGATTTGATTTAAAGGAGGCTTTCCTGTCAGAAAAGCAGCCATACCTCCAATGATTGAACCTCCTATCAAAACACCGAAAGCAATAAAATAACTATCAATTAAAGTGGAAAAAAAGGGCTGGGTATTCATATCATCCATCCTCGCTGCAGGAATGGCCCTGCCAGAATTATCTTGATACTTCATCATATGGACAAACTTAGAAAAATATGTTTTTTAGCTGCCGTTAAAAAGAGAACATATTTTCTTTTTGGAAACGGGCGTTCTATAATGAAAATACAGAGAAATTAAGGGTGTGAGAAACGTGTCATTTATTCACCTTCATGTATATAGCGCTTATAGCCTGCTATCGAGCACGGCAAGAATAGAACAGCTAGTGTCAGGCGCCAGGGAAAACAGGTTTCCTGCCCTGGCTTTAACGGACCGGAATGTCATGTACGGAGCTGTTGCCTTTTATAAAGAATGTCTTAAGCAGTCCATAAAGCCAATCCTGGGCCTCTCTGTGGATGTATTAAGCGAGATTTCCGAAGGGGAAGCTTATCCGATGGTCCTTTTGGCTAAAGACAGGCAGGGTTTTCAGAATCTATTAAAAATCACAAGCACAGTCCAGACAAAATCGCCTGAAGGCATCCCTGTTAAATGGCTTAAGCACTATGCAGGAGGATTGTTTGCTTTAACTCCCGGCCTTGACGGGGAAATAGAACACTATCTTGAGGCGGGTGAATACGGCCAGGCAAAAAGAATAGCTGAACTTTTCAGCAGTCTTTTCGAGCCGCATTCATTCTTTTTCACTATACAGGATCATGGGCTGCGTGAAGAGAAAAAAAACCATGAACTTCTGGTTCAGCTTTCCGGGGAAACCGGGATTGGCCTGGCGGCTTCAAATGGTGTTTGTTACATAAAAAAAGAAGATGCTTTTGCCCATGAGTGCCTGCTGGCCATTAAAAATGGAGAAAAGCTTCAGGATGAAGCGAGAGAGCGGCTGAAGAGCGATGAGTATTATTTAAAGTCATCCGGGGAAATGGCAGAATTGTTATCGGGTTATCCGGATGCTTTGGAGAATACGATTAAGATAGCAGAGCAATGCAATGTTATGCTTGAGCTGGATAAACAGAACCTCCCTAAATACCCTGCTGTAAAAGGGATGAGTGCCGATGAGCTATTGGCAGAAGTTTGCTGGAAGGGTTTTGCTGACAGATATCCGGATGCAGATGGTGAGCATAGGGAGCGTTTGCAGTATGAGCTGAATATAATTAAGAATATGAAATTCAGCGATTATTTTCTAATCGTTTGGGATTTTATGAAGTTTTCGAGAGAAAATGGAATTTTAACCGGTCCGGGGCGGGGATCTGCTGCCGGTTCAATGGTTGCTTATGTCTTATATATTACAGATGTGGATCCAATTGAGCATCAGCTATTATTTGAGCGGTTCCTTAATCCAGAAAGAATTTCCATGCCTGATATTGATATCGATTTCCCGGATCACAGAAGGGATGAGGTGATTCGGTATGTGTCCAGGAAATATGGAGAGTTGCATGTTGCTCAAATTCTTACGTTTGGAACATTGGCAGCTAAGGCGGCACTACGGGATGTCGGCAGGGCATTTGGGCTTAATCCGAAAGAGCTGGACATGCTTTCAAGAAAAGTACCTTCCAAATTGGGCATCAGTCTCAAAGAGGCTTACAAAGAATCAGAGCCTTTAAGAAGATTCACCGAGGAATCCGATTTAAATCGCAGACTTTTTGAAACGGCTATCAAACTGGAAGGTCTCCCAAGGCACACATCAACTCATGCTGCCGGCGTTGTAATCAGCGAGCACCCGCTGGTTGAGGCCATTCCCATTCAAAAGGGACATGAGAATGTTTATTTGACCCAATACTCGATGGAGCATCTTGAGGATGTCGGCCTATTAAAAATGGATTTTCTCGGTCTTAGGAACCTGACACTAATCGAGAATATCTTAAGCTCTATACAGAGAAAGACAGGCACACAGATTGATATAAAAAACATTCCCCTGGATGATGAGGCAGTATACAGTCTTTTGGGAAGAGGAGATACTACAGGCATTTTCCAGCTTGAGTCTGAGGGGATGCGAAGTGTGCTGACAAGGCTCCAGCCAACGCGCTTTGAAGATATTGTGGCTGTCAATGCCCTTTACCGCCCCGGCCCTATGGAAAATATCCCGCTGTTTATTGACAGAAAGCACGGAAGGAAGCCGATTATATTTCCGCATCCTGATTTGAAGCCTATTCTTGAAAATACGTATGGTGTCATCGTGTATCAGGAACAAATTATGCAAATCGCTGCAAAAATGGCAGGATTTTCACTGGGTGAAGCCGATTTGCTTCGGAGAGCGGTCAGCAAGAAGCAAAAAGAAGTGCTTGACCGTGAGCGTGTCCATTTTGTAGGAGGAGCAGTAAAGAAAGGCTATAATGAACAAGCTGCTCATGATATATATGATCTAATTGTCCGGTTTGCAAACTATGGATTTAACCGGAGCCATGCGGTTGCATACAGTTTCATAGCTTATCAGCTGGCATATTTAAAAACTCATTACCCGCTTCACTTCATGGCTTCACTGCTGACTTCAGCAGTAGGCAATGAAGGCAGGATTGCCCAGTATATCGGAGAACTGAGACAGATGGGTTTGGCGCTCAGCCCGCCATCCATAAATAAAAGCGGCTATTCATTTCTGGTAGAGAAAGATTCAATCAGGTATAGTCTTGCAGCCTTAAAAGGCGTAGGTGCTGCCGCTTTAAGGGATATTTTTCAGGCTAGGAAAAATAAGCGCTTTGAAGATCTGTTTGATTTTTGCATAAGGGTTTCAACAAAAGCTGTTAATCGCAAGGTCCTCGAGTCCCTGGTTCATTCAGGAAGCTTTGATGAATTTGGGGAAGATAGAGCTGTTCTGCTTGCCAGCCTGGATGTGGCTGCGGAACATGCCCAGCTTGTTATGCCGGAAGACGATCAAGCTGATTTCTTTGAGGATGATGAATTTTTTCCTAAGCCTAAATATACCGAAGTAGATCCGATCCGTTCCGAGGACAAGCTGAGATTTGAAAAAGATGTGCTGGGCCTGTATTTATCAGATCATCCGGTTTCAATCTACGAATCATCTTTTCACCTGCTGGATGCCAGTCCGCTGATTGAACTCGAAAGAAATGCAAATAAGGCAAAAACAGTTGCATATTTATCCGAAGTGAAAAAGATCCGTACGAAAAAAGGAGAGCCAATGGCATTTCTATCCTTGAGCGATCAGACAGGGGATATGGAGGCAGTTGTTTTTCCAAAGGTGTTTAACCGATTTTCAATGCTGTGCTCCCAGGGAAGCATCGTCTTTGCGGAAGGAAGGATTGAGGAACGGGACGGAAAGAAGCAGCTGATTGTCCAGCATCTGGATGATGTGAAGGAAGCAATTGAAAAAATGCAAAACAAAGATCCAGTTTTATATTTAAGGATTACCGAGGATCGGGAAACATCCGAAAATCTTCGTTTGCTTAAAGAGTTATTTAAGAAAAATGAAGGCCGGGTTCAGGTGGTTTTATATTATGAAAGCTCCCGAAAAACCATTCGCCTGGGTGAAGAAGACCTGATCTCGCCATCAGAAGATTTCCTTCAATTGCTTATGAAAGTGCTTGGGCAGAATAACGTCATTTTAAAGTAATTACCCTTTACAACAATAACAATTATGGTATATTTGTAAGAAGAAAAATAAACTGGTCTGACCACTGAAGCGAAGGATAAGCCCTGCGCCATCTGATAATCAAGCAGAAAGGCAGCAGGTATTTCTTCGTCGATCTATGTTTATATATAAATCCTATCCGGAATATGAGGAGTGAAAATTTTGACCTTACGCGAAGAAGCACTGCATATGCATAGAGCTAATAAAGGGAAATTGGAATCTAAATCAAAAGTACAGGTGCGAAATGCCAAAGACTTAAGCCTTGCTTATTCCCCAGGGGTTGCTGAGCCCTGCAAGGAGATTTATGATAAGCCGGAAACTGTCTATGAATATACGATGAAAGGTAATATGGTTGCGGTTGTTTCCGATGGAACAGCTGTGCTGGGATTAGGAAATATCGGGCCGGAAGCCGCCCTGCCTGTAATGGAAGGTAAAGCTGTACTATTCAAAAGTTTTGCAGGAGTGGATGCATTTCCGATTTGCCTCAATACGACCGATGTTGATAAAATTGTTGAGACTGTAAAACTTCTTGAACCTACATTTGGAGGCGTAAACCTTGAAGATATTGCTGCTCCAAATTGCTTTTATGTAGAAGAGCGACTAAAAAAGGAAACAAATATTCCTGTTTTCCATGATGACCAGCATGGCACTGCCATTGTGACTGTTGCAGGTCTTGTGAATGCCTTGAAGCTTTCAGGAAAGAAAATGAATGAAATTAAGGTTGTGGCAAACGGTGCCGGTGCGGCCGGAATTGCCATCATTAAACTTCTATACAGCTATGGTGTTCGCGATATTATTATGTGTGACACCAAGGGTGCCATCTATGAAGGCCGCCCACAGGGAATGAATGAGATAAAAAATGAAGTAGCGAAGTATACGAATCGTGAAAATGCCAAGGGAAGCCTAGCTGATGTTATTAAAGGTGCAGATGTATTCATCGGGGTTTCTGCGGCTGGAGCGTTAACGGCAGAGATGATTGGTGCCATGAATCAGGACCCGATTATTTTCGCTATGGCTAATCCAACTCCTGAAATTATGCCTGAAGAAGCGAAAGCAGCTGGAGCGATGGTAGTTGGGACAGGAAGATCCGATTTTCCAAACCAGGTCAATAATGTGCTGGCTTTCCCTGGAATTTTCAGAGGGGCTCTGGATGTCCGTGCAACTCATATCAATGAGAAAATGAAAGTAGCTGCTGTAGAAGCCATTGCCAATTTGGTTCATCAGGATGAGCTGAATGCGGATTATGTCATCCCTGGGCCATTCGATCCCCGTGTCGCACCTGCAGTTGCGGCTGAAGTGGCAAAGGCAGCAATGGAAACCGGTGTTGCCCGCATTAAAGTGGATCCTGAAGAAGTAAAGGAAAAAACGAAGCAACTTGCTGTCATTGGAAAAGGTGAGTGACTCCATACGTGAATCCACCTCAAAATAACACGAAGGTTTATATCGGCATTGTCAAACAGCTTAGGTCCATGATTGAACATGACGGACTTAAGCCTGGAGATCGATTGCCTTCCGAAAGAGAGCTGTCAGAGCGCCTGGGTGTCGGGCGCTCTTCCGTTCGGGAAGCATTAAGAGCCCTTGAACTTCTTGGCTTAATAGAGACAAGGAGGGGCGAGGGGACTTTTATGAGGGATTTTAGAGGTCATCAGCTCGTACAGCTGCTTAGCACGTTTATTCTTCAGGATAAGAAATCCATCAGAGATGTTAAAGAAACCAAGTTCTTGATCGAACTTGATTGTTTATGGCTAATCATTCAAAAGGCTGGAGAAGATCAGCTTCTTAGGTTCAAAAAGTGGTCTCTTGAAGCAGACTATTCAGATGATGACTTTTTTCTGGAAATCGTCACACTTGCAGATAATCATCTATTCCTCCGCATCTGGATTATCCTTAAAGATTATTATAATTCTTTGGATCTGGAGACAATGATGGTAACCAAGGAACAATATGCAAAGCTGATTGAGACATTGATTTCCAGAAATGAATCCGAAGTTATTCGTGTATATAGAAATCTGAGAAAATTGTCGAAAGGCTAACGACAATTTTTTGCAAATTTTATAGCTGATATCCTCTATATTTAAATAATCAGACAAGCATTAATGGAGCCTAGGAGAGTTAGGCATTCATTTTTAAATCGGTGGTCTGACCACTGTTGAAATTAATGGAATTGATTCAGCGATTATCAGGGAGGTTTCATCTTGCTTAAAGATATTTTCACTAAGACGAAGAAGAAGAAATATGCAACCATTCCATCGGAAACGGCAAAGCAGGATGTGCCGGAAGGAATCATGACAAAGTGTCCGAACTGCAAGAAGATCATGTATACAAAAGAATTGGTTAAGAACCTTAAAGTGTGTTTCCACTGTCAATACCACCACACCATGAATTCAAAAGAGCGTTTGGAAAGCTTTTTGGATGCCAATAGCTTTGAGGAAATTAACGCAAACATGATATCTGAAAATCCTCTTAATTTCCCGGATTATATTGAAAAGCTAGAAAAGGATCGGGAAAAAACAAAGATTAATGAAGCGGTAGTGACTGGGACAGGCACTGTAAATGGCCAAAAAATAGCAGTGGCCGTTATGGATTCCACATTCAGAATGGGAAGCATGGGCTCAGTAGTCGGAGAAAAAATTACCCGTGCCATTGAAAAAGCTGATGAACTTGGAGTTCCTTTTATTATATTTACCGCATCAGGCGGAGCAAGAATGCAGGAAGGCGTATTAAGCCTGATGCAAATGGCTAAGACAAGTGTAGCCTTAAAAAGATTCAGTGATAATGGAGGCCTGATTATCTCCATCATGACTCACCCGACAACAGGCGGTGTGTCTGCAAGCTTTGCTTCACTGGGAGATTACAATTTGGCGGAACCAGGTGCATTGATTGGCTTTGCGGGGCGCAGAATCATAGAACAAACGATCCGTGAAGAACTGCCGGAAGACTTCCAGACAGCAGAATTCTTATTAAAACACGGTCAATTGGATGCAGTCATCCCCAGAACAGAGTTAAAGGACAAGATATCAGCCATTTTATCAATACATCAACCAGGAGGTGACTTCCAATGGCAGGAGAATTAGAATTTGAACGTCCGGTTATGGAGCTGAAAAAAAAGATTGCTGAATTAAAAGAGTTCACAAAAACAGCCGATGTAGACCTATCCTCTGAGATAGAGAAGCTGGAAGCGCGCTTGGAGAAATTAGAAGCCGATATATATGAAAATATGAAACCGTGGGATCGTGTGCAGATTGCAAGACATCCCGCAAGGCCTACCACTCAGGACTATATTTCCTTTCTTTTTGAGGATTTTTTCGAGTGTCATGGAGATCGTGCTTTTGGGGATGACGAAGCCATTGTTGGAGGCATTGCAAAGTTTAGGGGCCTTCCGGTTACCGTCATCGGGCATCAGCGCGGAAAAGACACAAAAGAGAATATCCGCAGAAATTTTGGAATGCCGCATCCCGAAGGTTACCGAAAAGCATTAAGACTAATGAAGCAAGCAGATAAATTCCGAAGGCCGATTATTTGTTTCATTGATACAAAGGGCGCCTATCCTGGGAAAGCCGCAGAGGAACGCGGACAGAGTGAGGCGATCGCAAAAAACCTGTTTGAAATGGCCAGCCTTAGGGTGCCTGTTATCTGTATCGTCATCGGTGAAGGCGGAAGCGGCGGAGCGCTGGCTCTCGGTGTGGGAAACCATATTCATATGCTTGAGAACTCCACTTATTCGGTTATTTCTCCAGAAGGAGCTGCTGCTATTCTCTGGAAAGATGCCACGCAGGCCAAAAAGGCTGCAGAATCCATGAGAATTACTGCTCCGGATTTAAAAGAATTAGGTGTTGTGGATGAGATTATCGAAGAGGTAAAGGGCGGAGCCCACAAAGATGTAAAGGTACAGGCTGCAGAAATCGGAGAGGTCCTTTATCGATCATTGAAGGATTTGTTGGATCTTTCTGAAGATCAGCTGATCGATCACCGGTACAACAAGTTCAAATCCATTGGTGAATATTCGTTTTTAAAGGAATTTATTGGGGTAAAATAAAAGCGTGCTTTCGGGCACGCTTTTATTTTTTGCCTATTTCAGTGCACAAGCCATCTACGTCAGCGGGAGGCTTATACAAATACCACTTTCAAAGTAAAAATGCAGGTTTTTCTATTTAAACCGCTTTCAGTTACCCGACAATTCTGTATTTCCTTGAATTTGCCTGATAAAGTTGAGATGCTCCCTTCTTCATGGTATTTTAGAAATATTCAATAGCGTTTTGTTAAATAATAAGATAAGCAGACTATGCTCTGCTTTACATAAAGAAGAGCCTATATTACATACAAAATTCCTGGGCAGGCGGTGTCCATGATTTATAGGCTGTGAATAAACAGCTCAGCAGACAACACGCTTTCTTATTTTATATAAATATACATTCGGGGTGATTATTGTGAAGAAAATAGGAGTATTAACAAGCGGCGGCGATTCTCCTGGCATGAATGCAGCTGTACGTGCAGTTGTCCGTAAAGCGATTTATCATAATATTGAAGTGTATGGTGTTTATGGCGGATATTCCGGCTTAATGTCAGGGAATATTAAGAAGCTTGACCTTGGTTCGGTTGGTGATATCATCCATCGCGGCGGCACAGTCCTGCATTCGGCAAGAAGCGAAGAGTTCAAAACAAAAGAAGGCCAGCAAAAAGGCATTGAACAGATGAATAAGCACGGTATTGAAGGTCTTGTGGTAATTGGCGGGGACGGTTCATACCGTGGAGCAAAAGCTTTGACAGAGCAGGGATTTCCTTGTGTGGGCGTACCTGGCACCATCGATAATGATATTCCGGGAACCCAATATACTATTGGCTTTGACACAGCTTTAAATACGGTTATTGATGCAATTGATAAAATCCGTGATACGGCTACTTCCCATGAAAGAACATTTATCATTGAAGTAATGGGAAGAGATGCAGGAGACATCGCTTTATGTGCAGGATTAGCAGGCGGTGCGGAAACAATCCTCATTCCTGAAGCAGGCTATAGTATGGATGAAATTGCAGAGAGACTTAAAAAGGGACATGAACGGGGCAAGAAACATAGTATCATTGTGGTTGCAGAAGGAGTCTGCAGCGGAGTGGAATTTGCCAAGCAGATTAAGGATACAACAAACTTTGATACGCGGGTTTCTGTACTTGGCCATATGCAGAGGGGCGGATCCCCAACTGCATTCGACCGGGTGCTGGCAAGCCGCCTTGGAGCACATGCAGTAGAACTTCTCCTTGAAGGCAAAGGCGGACGTGCAGTAGGAATTCAAAATAATAAACTTGTTGACCATGATATAATAGAAATATTGGATAGAGAGCATACACTTGACCTGGACCTATACAAACTTTCGAAAGAGCTGTCTATTTAATCTAATCAGATATAAGCCGGCACAAGCGGCATAAAGCTGTCAGTGCTGGTATTCAAGCTGCATCAAATCAGGAGGTAAATTAAAATGCGTAAAACGAAAATCGTTTGTACTATTGGACCTGCCAGTGAAAGTGTTGAAAAGTTAACACAGCTTATTGAAGCAGGAATGAATGTTGCCCGGTTAAATTTTTCCCATGGTGATTTCCAGGAGCATGGACAGCGAATTCAGAACATCCGTGAAGCTGCGGAAAAGACAGGAAAGACAGTAGCAATCCTCTTAGACACAAAAGGGCCGGAGATCCGCACAAACAATATGCTGGAAGGTGCGATTGAACTGAGAGCTGGGGAAAACATTATTATCTCCATGAACGAGGTTGAAGGAACAGCAGAAAAGTTTTCTGTTACATACGCAGGGCTAATTGAAGATGTACACACAGGAAGCAAAATTCTGCTTGATGACGGTTTAATTGGACTTGAAGTAACAAAAATCGATAAAGCCAACAGTGAAATTCACACAAAGATCTTAAATAGCGGAACACTTAAAAATAAAAAAGGCGTCAACGTTCCGGGTGTATCTGTGAATCTTCCTGGCATAACGGAGAAAGATGCTCAGGACATCATCTTCGGAATCGAACAGGGCGTAGATTTCATTGCCGCTTCTTTTGTCCGCAGAGCGTCGGATGTTTTGGAAATCAGACAGCTGCTTGAGGAGCACAATGCCTCTTATATCAACATCATTCCTAAGATTGAAAATCAGGAAGGTGTAGATAACATTGATGAAATTCTTGAAATTTCCGACGGTCTTATGGTAGCGCGCGGAGACCTTGGTGTCGAAATTCCGGCAGAAGAAGTTCCGCTTGTGCAAAAGAAATTAATTAAAGAGTGCAATGCACAGGGTAAACCTGTTATTACTGCAACACAAATGCTGGATTCCATGCAGCGCAACCCCCGTCCAACACGCGCAGAAGCGAGTGATGTAGCAAATGCCATTTTTGATGGTACTGACGCTATCATGTTATCCGGTGAAACGGCTGCGGGCTCTTATCCTGTCGAGGCTGTGCAGACGATGCACAACATCGCATCAAGAGCAGAATCTGCTTTGGATCATAAAGAAATTCTATCAAACCGAAGCAAAGATAATGAACATAACATTACAGATGCCATTGGACAATCAGTGGCACATACAGCTCTAAACCTGGATGTTAACGCCATTATTACACCGACTGAAAGCGGCCATACAGCAAGGATGATTTCAAAGTACCGTCCGAAAGCTCCTATTGTTGCTGTTACTTCAAACGACTATGTATCACGGCGCTTATCTTTAACATGGGGTGTTTATCCTCAAATTGGCCAAAAAGCGTCTACTACAGACGATATGCTTGATATTGCAGTTGAGGAAAGTGTGAACAGCGGAATTGTCGCATCAGGAGATTTAGTGGTTATTACAGCTGGTGTGCCTGTTGGTGAAGCTGGTACCACCAATTTAATGAAAATTCATGTAGTGGGGGATATCCTGGCTAAGGCACAAGGAATCGGGCGCAAATCAGCCTTTGGAAAAGTCGTTGTGGCAAGAAATGCAGAGGAAGCATTGGCAAAAGTAACAGAAGGCTCTATTCTGGTTACTATCGGTTCTGACCGTGAAATGGTCCCTGCCATTGAAAAATGCAGTGCACTTATTACAGAAGAAGGCGGACTTACAAGCCATGCGGCTGTCGTGGGCCTTAATATTGGCATACCTGTCATTGTAGGGGTTGAAAAAGCAACAACCCTTCTCAAAGATGGGCAGGAAGTAACAGTCGATTCTCAGCGAGGCGTAATTTATAACGGCCACGCAAGCGTGCTGTAGTTAGGATTAAAAAAGGAAGGGGTCGCCCTTCTTTTTTTTGGATTCCTGGGACAGACAAATTGTTATATTCTCAGTTTCATGTTTGGTATAATAAAGGTAAGTCTTATACAAAATAGAGGTGGCTTGATGCGCTACATTCTCTTGCTGATGATAATCGTTCCTGCTGCTGAAATTGGTGTTTTACTGCTATCAGGGAACACAATTGGTCTATGGCCTACTCTTGCGGTTATCTTGTTTACAGGCGTTCTCGGTGCTTATCTGGCCAAAAAACAGGGTCTTGAAACAATCAGAAAAATACAGGATCAGCTGCGCTGCGGGCAAATGCCTGGAGATGCCATTCTTGATGGGGCCTGCATCCTTATTGGAGGCACCCTGCTTCTTGCACCGGGATTCATTACAGATGCATTAGGATTTACATTGCTTCTTCCTTCTGCAAGAAAAGTACTTAAAAACATCCTGTATATAGGTCTGAAAAAATGGATGAACAAGGGAACAATCACGATAATCAGGTGAAAAAAGCTATATATAAAGCCGCTCCTTTAAATTGGAGCGGCTTGTTTATTTTATTGGCCATTTTATTTTCGGACGCATTCACACTTTTGATTATGCAAGTGCCAAATAGGCAATCCATTACATAGCCTGATTAAGATTAAGGGATGCCCACATTCAGATCATCATCTTAATCTGCTTCCTCATTGCCTTTTATAAACAACCAGATATCCCTGAATACTCCAGCTTTATGAAGAGTTGTGATGAGTACAAGAGTAACCGGCCCGGCGATTAAGCCCAGAAATCCAATCAGTTTAAAACCGACAAATAAAGCAATCAGGGTAGCTAAAGGATCAAGTCCAATACTTGATGAAAGGATCTTTGGCTCCATAATCTGCCGTTGTACCAATACGATGATATAAAGAATGCCAAGTCCGATTGCCCTGCTCATTTCTCCGCCGATTGCTTCATAGATGATCCATGGCACAAAAACCAGCCCTGTTCCGAGATAGGGTATTATATCGACAAGGCCAGTCACCAGTGCAATTGTAATAGCATAATCGACACGCAAAATCAGCAGTCCGGCAAGTATGATAACAGTCGTGATAGATACTAAGGTAGCCTGTGCTTTGACAAAGCCAAACAAGGCCTTCTGCAGATCAGCAAATACAGTTCTGCCGCTCTTTTTTGCACGGCTGGGCAGTATGCGGCTGAAGAGGCCTGAAAGCCTATGCCAATCCTTGCTGATGAAAAAAGTGGCCAGCAGCGAGAATATCAGGACAGTTGCTGCATTGGGAAACCAGGAAAGGATATTTGGAATTTTCTCGAAGAATGCCTGGATAAAATCTCCCAGAGTGGAGCCAAATTGCTTCCCGACATTTTCTATGTTCGTCATTATGGTATCCTGCTGGCCTGTGCCAAGATTATTAAATAAACTGGCAAGCTGGTTATAAAGAGGAATGATTTGCCCAGCAAAGAACTGCTCAATGAAGTCAATTAAAGTATCGAGGTGCTGCGGTACTACTTTTGCCAAATAATCTGCACCTGATACGATCTCTGCCACCAGCAATGTGATTAATCCAGCAAAAATGGCAAAGATAAGAATCAAAGCAATGAGGACTGCAAGAGCCCTTGGTATTTTCCATTTAACTTCCATCATGTTGACAAAGGGATTAATTAGAAAGGCAATGGCCAGTCCAATAATGAAAGGGTAAGTCACTTTGGATAAATATAAGAAAGCATAGAGACTTAAGATCACTACTCCAATGACAAAGAAAAATCTTACGGTCCGATAGATATATGCCGGGTTCAAGTAATAGCCTCCTTATTTAATTAGAACAGACTAAGTCATTGCAGCTGCCGTTTTTATGTAATGTTAATAGTCATATCATACATCAATTTTGATGAAGCTAAAAATAATTAGCTATTGTCTAGTAATACTTATTCTATTTATTAAAATCCGGTAAAGAACTCAGAAATTATTAAAATGAATTAAATTATGTTACGATAATATAGAAAGCTGGCAGGTGAATTAGCAAATGTTTTCCCAATCGCTCATTTTTTTGATTCTATTGCTGGGTATTGGTGTAATAGCAAAAAATCAATCATTGATCATTGCTGTCTTTGTATTGATTGTCCTTAAAGCAGCCGGCCTCGATTCAAAAGCCTTTTCATTCCTGCAGTCCAAAGGGATTAACTGGGGCGTAACCATAATTACAATCGCTGTCCTGGCACCTATAGCAAGCGGTGAAATCGGCTTCCGGGATTTAGGCGGAGCGTTCAAGTCCCCTTATGCATGGGTTGCCCTTGTCTCAGGGATTGCAGTTGCGCTTTTGGCAAAAGGCGGCATCGTTCTGCTGGCTGAAGACCCTCATATAACAACTGCTCTTGTTCTTGGGACCATACTTGCTGTTTCCCTTTTTAAAGGTGTTGCCGTCGGTCCTCTGATAGGGGCAGGAATTGCGTATATGGCAATGAAAATCTTTGAACTCTTTAAATGAAGGATTCAAAAGGTTTTTCATTGCCCTTGGGCATTATTGTAAATAAACTTTTTTTGGAAAATAATATTTTTTAACATTTTAAGTGCTTTTCATTCACAAAAGTCAGATAATTGTTTATAATAGGACTTGTAAGCGTAACCTATTTCACGGTACCTATTATATTCAGTTAAGCTCTATTAAAATGTTATTAATATATTTTATTTTTTCTATTCAGAAAAAAATGTAAGCATTTTCTTTTTTTTAAAGAGTACCGAGCAACCGCTCGATGGAATGCATGCCAAAAGAAAGTTTATTTCTTCCGTATATCGTGGAGTGCCCTTTCACTAAATGGAAGTTTCACCTTTCATGGTTTTGGTCTGTAGATCGGCTAATACGGCCGACTTTGCAACGGCTCCAGCAGCCTCTAAAAGTGTTCATAGTAAAGATAAAACAGAATGTGGACATGACAAGGAAGCTTTTCTGAAAAATGAAAAATCAGGTTCGGCTTACTTATGTTTAATGTACAGACAAAAATGGGTATGGGGAAATTTTATTATGTAAAGGAGAGATTCGGTATGACAGTAACACGCGGTCTTGAAGGGGTAGTAGCTACTACTTCGTCTATCAGCTCCATCATAGACGATACATTAACCTATGCAGGCTACAATATTGATGATTTGGCTGAAAATGCAAGCTTTGAAGAGGTTATTTATCTTTTATGGCACAGAAAGCTTCCTGCTCAATCCCAGCTGAATGAGTTGAAGAGTCAGCTTGCAGCAAACTACTCTCTTCCAGAGGAAGTTCTGAACCATTTTAAAACATATCCAATTGACAAAGTGCATCCAATGGCTGCTCTGCGTTCTGCAGTGTCTCTATTGGGACTTTATGATGAAGAAGCAGACCAGATGGGTGAAGAAGCAAATTATAAAAAAGCAATTCGCCTTCAAGCTAAAATGCCTGCTATCGTAACGGCATTTGCTAGAGTAAGAAAAGGCCTTGAGCCAATTGCTCCTAGAACAGATCTTGGATTTGCAGCCAACTTCCTATACATGCTTACAGGCAAAGAGCCTGAACCAATCGCAATTGAAGCATTTAATAAAGCGCTGGTTCTTCATGCAGACCATGAACTAAATGCTTCCACTTTTACTGCACGTGTATGTGTAGCCACATTGTCAGATATCTATTCCGGAGTTACAGCTGCAATTGGCGCTTTAAAAGGGCCTTTGCATGGCGGTGCCAATGAGGCGGTAATGAAAATGCTTACTGATATCAGCACTCTTGAAAATGTGGAGCCATATATCCGTGAAAAGCTTGAAAAGAAAGAGAAAATCATGGGATTTGGACATCGTGTATACCGTCAGGGCGACCCTCGTGCCAAGCACTTAAGAGAAATGTCCAAAAAGCTTACAGAACTTACAGGGGAACCACACTGGTACGAAATGTCCACGCAAATTGAAGCGATTGTTACCGGAGAGAAAAAACTTCCGCCAAATGTCGACTTCTATTCTGCATCTGTATACCACAGCCTGGGAATCGACCATGATCTGTTCACGCCGATTTTCGCTGTAAGCCGCGTATCCGGCTGGCTGGCCCATATTCTCGAACAATATGAAAATAATCGTCTGATCCGCCCGCGTGCTGACTATACAGGCCCGGGAATGCAAAAATTCGTTCCAGTAGAGCAAAGAGGTCTTTAAAAAGCAGAAAAAGCAGATTAATAGAACTAATTACTACTCAGCATTTTACTTTTTATCAAAAAATTGCTGTAATAGAGAGAGCAGGGAAAAGGTTAGGGGCAAATGCCTTCTAACCTTTGATTCTGATATACTGATGCAGCATCGTGCCGAAACTATATAAAAATAAAGGCTGATGCTCGCACTTTTCAAAATGGAGGGTATAACAATGCAAGGTGAAAAAATCACAGTTACTAATGGTGTATTAAATGTACCAAACAATCCAATCGTTCCTTTTATTGAAGGAGACGGAACAGGTCCTGATATTTGGGCAGCAGCTTCCCGTGTATTGGATGCATCAGTTGAAAAAGCCTATAATGGTGAGCGCAAGCTTGTCTGGAAAGAAGTATTAGCAGGAGAAAAAGCTTTCAATCAGACTGGTGAGTGGCTTCCTTCTGAAACACTTGATGTGATTAATGAATATCTAATTGCGATTAAAGGACCATTAACAACGCCAATCGGCGGCGGCATCCGTTCCCTGAATGTTGCGCTTCGCCAGGAGCTTGACCTATTTGTGTGCCTGCGTCCGGTTCGCTGGTTTGAAGGTGTTCCTTCTCCAGTTAAGCGCCCTCAGGATACTGACATGGTTATTTTCCGTGAAAATACTGAAGATATTTATGCCGGCATTGAGTATGCAAAAGGCTCTGATGAGGTTAAAAAGCTAATTTCATTCCTTCAGGATGAAATGGGCGTTAATAAGATCCGCTTCCCAGAAACTTCAGGCATCGGCATTAAGCCTGTTTCAGAAGAAGGAACTAGCCGTCTTGTACGCGCTGCCATCGAGTATGCAATTAAAGAAGGCCGCAAATCTCTAACACTTGTACATAAAGGCAATATCATGAAATTTACTGAGGGTGCCTTTAAAAACTGGGGTTATGAGCTTGCTGAAAGGGAGTACGGAGAAAAAGTATTCACTTGGGCTCAATATGACCGCATTAAAGATGAGCAGGGTGTTGAAGCAGCGAACAAAGCACAGGCAGATGCAGAAGCTGCTGGCAAAATTATCGTTAAAGATGCGATTGCTGATATTTTCCTTCAGCAGATCCTTACCCGTCCAAAAGAGTTTGATGTTGTTGCGACAATGAACTTGAACGGCGATTATATTTCTGACGCACTTGCTGCACAGGTTGGCGGCATTGGTATTGCTCCAGGAGCAAACATTAACTATGAAACTGGACATGCGATCTTCGAAGCAACTCATGGTACAGCTCCAAAGTATGCTGGCCTTGATAAGGTTAACCCTTCTTCTGTTATTCTTTCAGGTGTATTAATGCTTGAACACCTTGGATGGAACGAAGCTGCAAACATGATCGTTAAATCTATGGAAAAATCTATCGCTTCAAAAGTCGTAACATATGATTTTGCCCGTCTAATGGATGGAGCAACTGAAGTGAAATGCTCAGAGTTTGCAGACGAATTAATTAAAAATATGGAGTAAAAAACAAAAGCGCCTTTAATAAAAGGCGCTTTTGGCTAATATACTATTTCTGCAGTGTTATTTGGATTGCTTCTTGGGGAAACTTCTGCAGCTGGGCAGCTGGCGATTTTTGTAAGTGATGAATGTGTAAAGCTAATAGGATGGCTGTTTTAATAAAACAGCCTCTTACATAAGGAATGCAAATTCCTGATACTTTCATTTCCTAAAGGAGGAACTGCTCATGTCATTGAAACGCAAAAAGATTTCTGTAATCGGTGGGGGATTTACTGGAGCGACAACCGCATTTTTGCTTGCCCAAAAGGAACTTGGAGACGTTGTGCTGGTCGATATTCCGCAAATGGAAAACCCGACAAAGGGTAAAGCTCTTGATATGCTTGAAGCAAGTCCTGTTCAAGGATTCGATGCGAACATCACGGGTACTTCCAGCTATGAAGATACAAAGGACTCTGACATTGTCGTTATTACAGCAGGCATAGCCAGGAAGCCAGGCTTGAGCCGGGACGACCTTGTTCAAACGAACCAGAAGATTATGAAAAGCGTAGCTCAGGAGATTGTAAAACATTCCCCAAATAGCTATATTGTTGTCCTGACTAATCCAGTTGATGCGATGACCTATACAGTCTTCAAAGAATCAGGCTTCCCCAAAAACCGTGTAATTGGTCAATCGGGTGTTCTTGATACAGCCCGCTTCCGCACATTTGTGGCCCAGGAACTGAATTTGTCTGTTAAAGACATTACAGGATTCGTACTTGGCGGACACGGTGATGATATGGTTCCGCTAGTCCGCTATTCATATGCAGGCGGCATTCCTTTAGAAACATTAATTTCAAAAGATCGTCTTGATGCCATAGTTGAGCGCACGCGTAAAGGCGGCGGAGAAATCGTCAACTTATTAGGCAACGGAAGTGCATACTATGCTCCGGCTGCTTCCCTTGTGGAAATGTGTGAAGCTATCCTTAAAGATCAGCGACGTGTATTGCCTTCCATTGCTTACCTTGAAGGAGAATATGGCTACGAAGGAATCTATCTGGGTGTGCCTGCAATCCTTGGTGCAAACGGTATTGAAAAAATAATAGAACTTGAACTGACAAGCGAGGAAAAAGCTGCCCTCGATAAATCGGCAGATTCAGTTCGCAAGGTAATGGAAGTTTTAGCGTACTAAGGAAAGATGGCTAGTGTTTTCACTGCAGCAGTCTCAGTTTAATCGCTGATTTGATTGGAGCGGAGGTCACTTGAACCTCGAAAATGCTATTGCATTTCCTTTGTACGGTGTTGATTCAAGGGAGATTATTCAATGTCCTGGTGAGACTCCACAGGCGCAGGAGCGGCGAGGCGGCGCACCGCCCGCCCCCAGAAAGCAAGTGACCCGTGCTGAAATCAACGTGCAGAATTCTTAAGCTAATCAATAACTTTGAAAAATAAATAGTAAAAAAATTCGGGGTCGGCTCTCCGAATTTTTTTACTGGAAGCTCTTTTGGGAAATAGTATAAAATGATATCATATAAAAAATAGACTGAATAATTTAAAATATTTTACAGTCTATTTTTTTACAGCAATTATGTAAACGGTTACAATACTTGGAGGTGCTAAGATATGCTGCTTGGAAAGAAAAGAAAACTGGGAAGAACCATTGATGAAATTTCTGTTGGTGAAAAACTGACGCTTACAGAAAAAATAGAAGATAAGGACCTATTGCTGTACCTGGGCTTAACGAACGATGCAAACCCTTTATATATCCAGCATGACTATGCCTCACAAACACCTTATAAAAAGCCGATTGTGCCAAGTGTTATGCTGAATGGCATCATTAACTCTGCCATATCAAAATATTTGCCGGGGCCAGGAAGCCATGTTTTAAAGCAGGAGATCGAGTATGTGAAGCCTGTCTATCATTATGGCACCGTTCAATTTTTATTCGAGGTAACAGAAGTGAACACGTCAAGTCACACCGTACAAATTAAGGTACAGGGAACAAATGAAGAGGATCAGACGGTTATTAACGGACAGCTCCTTATATGCCCGCCATACAAGCCTCAGCCAATGGATGGGAATGCTCTGGATAATTTCTGATAGTAAAAAGATGTGCAGAAGACGCACATCTTTTTTTATGAATCCAGTCTTATCCAACAATTGATCCGAAAAAAAATCATGAAATATATTATAATAAAGGTATATGGCAAATAGGGGTTTGATAGGCAGGAGGGATACCTGCTTTTATAAAGATCGCTGACACTCCAATGGTGCTGTTTCAGCTGAGGTTTCAAAACAGGGGTAATTCATTCACTCGGAGGATCGTATGGATAAGAAAATTCTAGTTGTAGATGACGAACAATCTATCGTAACTTTACTTCAATATAACCTGCAGCAGGCGGGCTATGAAGTGATCACAGCCATGGATGGCCAGGAGGGAAAAGATTTGGCCATTTCTGAAAAGCCGGATCTAATTGTACTTGATCTTATGCTTCCAAAGCTTGATGGAATTGAAGTATGCAAACAGCTTAGACAGCAGAAAATTGCGACACCTATTTTAATGCTGACTGCCAAGGATGATGAATTTGATAAGGTCCTTGGCCTTGAACTGGGTGCGGATGATTACATGACAAAGCCTTTCAGCCCCCGGGAAGTGGTTGCCAGAGTTAAAGCCATCTTAAGGAGAACTCAATTTGTTCCTGAGGCTGCTGAGGAGAAAACAGAAGATGGCGATTCTTTGCGGATTGGCAACCTGAAGATATTTCCGCAGCATTATGAAGCTTATTTTGAAGATGAACTCCTTGAATTAACTCCGAAGGAATTTGAATTGCTATTATATCTTGCCAAGAATAAGAGCCGTGTTCTTACAAGGGATCAGCTTCTTAGCGCAGTTTGGAATTATGATTTTGCGGGAGACACAAGAATCGTTGATGTACATATTAGCCATTTAAGAGAGAAGATTGAAACCAACACTAAAAAACCTGTATATATAAAGACCATTCGCGGACTGGGCTACAAATTGGAGGAGCCTAAAGGAGAATGAACACGTTTCGCACCCGCCTGCTATTCGCATTGCTCACTTTAATTCTGGTTGTTTTAATTGCGTTGGGCCTTCTTTTAGGCCAGCTTTTTAAAAGCTATTATTTACAAACATTTGATGCACGTCTGCAAAAAGAGTCTGAACTGGTATCGAGCTATGTTGAGGGCAACGGGGGCATTGGATCCCTAAGTATTGACAAAATCAATGAGTTCGGGGACATTCTTGATTTGCGTGTAACAGTTACGGATGGCCAGGGCAGAATACTATTGGACAGCAGCGTTAAAAGTGAGACAACACAAAGCAGGCATCAGGAAATTATATTAGAAGTACTAAAAAAGGAATCTGCAAATGAATCAGGATTGGAAGTGGCCGGAGGGTTTAACCTGCACTATTATTGGCAGCCTGTCATAATAAATGGCGAGAAGGACGGCTATATCTTCTTAAGCACAAAGATGGCTGAATTCCAAAAGGCTTACCAGCAGATTTGGTGGATTTTGACTATCAGCCTGGGGCTTTCTTTATTTGTGATTATTCTGCTTGGATCAAGAATTACCGCACGGTATACAAAACCTATCGAGTCAGCTACAAAGGTTGCAATTGAACTTACAAAGGGAAACTACCGTGCAAGAACATATGAAGACCAGGAAGACGAAACAGGTATGCTTAGTAAGTCTATCAATGTATTGGCGAGGAATCTTCAGGAAATGGTGAAGTCCCAGGAAATGCAGCAGGACCGGCTTGGGGCTCTCATTGAAAACATGGGAAGCGGCCTGATTCTTATTGACAGCAGAGGCTATATTAATTTAATGAACCGGCCATATAAAGAGGTTTTCAATGTAAATCCTTCCGAATATCTTTATAAACTCTATTATGAAGTGATTGAGCACAAAGGTATTACCGAAATGGTCGAAGAAATTTTCATGACTGAGCAGAAAGTAAAAAAACAGCTTATTATTCCCGTCAATATCGAAAGACGTTACTTTGAAGTATATGGAGTCCCGATTATTGGCACGAATGATGAATGGAAAGGGATTTTACTTGTTTTTCATGATATTACAGAACTGAAAAAGCTTGAGCAGATGAGGAAGGATTTTGTAGCAAACGTTTCCCATGAATTGAAAACACCTATAACTTCGATAAAGGGTTTTTCGGAAACTCTTTTGGATGGTGCGATGGAAGACAAACAGGCTTTAAATGATTTCCTCAGTATCATTTTGAAGGAGAGTGACCGGCTTCAATCTCTTATTCAGGATTTGCTGGATCTATCGAAAATCGAAAAGCAAGGATTCAGCCTTTCCATTCAGCAGCTGGACCTGACTGATGTACTCGAAGATGTGATGGCCATTATGAAAGGGAAAGCAGCAGAAAAGGAAATTGTTTTTAAATATCAGAGAGATGAAAAGCCGGTATATATCCAAGGTGATATTCACCGGCTTAAGCAGGTGTTTATAAATATCATATCCAATGCAATTTCTTATACGCCGAATCAGGGAGTCATCTATATTTCAGCAGCAAAGACCGGCAGCACAGTTTTGACTGAAATAAGGGATACGGGGATTGGAATTGAAGCCAGTGAAATTCCTCGTATTTTTGAACGTTTTTATCGGGTGGATAAAGCTAGAAGCAGGAATTCAGGCGGTACAGGACTGGGCCTTGCCATCGTTAAGCATCTGGTTGAAGCACATAAAGGATCCATCTCAGTAAAAAGTGAGGTCGGCAAAGGTACCTCCTTTATAATTGAACTTCCCAAAATGAATAATGAAAAAAATGGGTGAAGTGGCAGGTTTATCTTTACATTATTTTTACAGCAGATTTATGTCCCCTTTACATTCAGCTGATAAAATCATAATTGTTAAACCCCTTCATCCAAGGAGCCATAGAAAAAGGTGAAAGCTGACCCCGCTTTCGCCTTTTTCATTTTTGCTGATTTTCCTTCTTTCTTGAACTTTTGTCATATTTATGAAACCTTTACGTAAATAAATCGTATGAAAAGTTATAGAAAGAGTGCTAGGGAAGGGGAGAGAGAAATGGTCAGCTTAAAGCGGATTTATACAATCGCAGGGCTAATTCTGGCAATTGTTATTTTAAGTATAGTTGCCTTTACAACATGGTACACCGTCGATGAATCGGATCAGGCAGTCATTTTAACATTTGGGAAAGTGGAGGAAGGCATTACGGAGCCGGGACTTCATTTCAAACTGCCATGGCCTGTCCAAACCGTGGAGAAGCTTTCAAAGGAAACCTTTTCGCTCCAGTTTGGATATGAAGAAAAGGATGGAGAAATAAAGGATTTTCCTGATGAGACAAAGATGATAACCGGTGATGAAAATATCGTTCTGGCAGATCTGGTGGTACAGTGGAAAATTACGGATCCGGAAAAATATCTTTATAATGCTGAAGATCCAGAAGAAATCCTATATGATGCTACTTCCTCATCCTTAAGAAGTATTATAGGGGGATCTAAAATTGATGATGCACTAACTTCAGGAAAAGCAGAAATTGAAGCGGATGTCAGAGAGCTCCTAACCTCTTTAATTGGCAAATATGATATTGGCATATCCGTTCTTGCAGTCAAACTGCAGGATGTGGAACTGCCGAATGATGATGTCAGAAAAGCCTTTACGGATGTAACGGATGCGAGGGAAACCGCCAATACCAAAAAAAATGAAGCAGAAAAATATAAGAACCAGAGAATGAATGAAGCAGAAGGTGAGAAGGAGGCTCTTGCCTCCAAAGCGGAAGGTGAAAAAGCGGCCCGTCTGGAAAGAGCACGTGGAGATGTGGCAGTATTTAATAAATTGTATGGAGAATATAAGAATAATCCTGATATCACAAGAGAGCGGCTTGTCATTGAAACGCTGGAGCAAGTCCTTCCAGGTGCTGAAATTTACATTATGAATGACGATGGAAATACAATGAAATATTTCCCGATCAGGCCGCTTGAGAAAGAACAGGCCAAACCAAAAGAGGAAGCTGGTGAGGATAATGAGTGATCAAAATGTGGTAAATATCAATGAACGGGGCGGGAACTTCCAGTGGAAAAGTTATACCAAACTTGGACTCATCCTTGTGCTTGTCATTGCCGCACTCGTAATTCTTTTCAGCAACCTTTTTATTGTAAAGGAAGGGGAGTACAGGGTCATCCGTCAATTTGGAGAGGTAGTCCGGATTGAGAGCGAGCCTGGATTAACATACAAAATACCATTTATCCAAAGTGTTACCACGCTCCCTAAATACCAAATGACTTATGACGTGTCCGAAGCTGAAATCAATACAAAGGACAAAAAGGTTATGATTATTGATAATTATGCAGTATGGAAAATTGATGACCCGAAGAAAATGATCTCAAATGCCAGAACATTGGAGGGAGCGGAGGCCAGAATGGAAGAATTCATCTACTCTGTGACCCGCTCCGAATTGGGCCGGCTGAATTATGATGAAATAATTAATGATGAAAAGTCATCAAGGGGATCATTGAATGATCAAATTACTACTAAAGTGAATGAATTGCTTTCTAATGATAACTATGGAATCACAGTAACAGATGTACGAATTAAACGAACAGATTTACCTTCTGAAAACGAACAGTCCGTGTACACCAGAATGATTTCAGAGCGCCAGTCAACAGCCCAGGAATACTTGTCCAAGGGTGATGCCCAGAAGAATATCATCATTGCTGAAACGGACAGGAATGTCAGGGAAATGCTGGCCAAAGCCCAGGCGGATGCTGAAACGATCCGGGCGGAAGGAGAAGCGGGAGCTGCGAAAGTCTACAACGAAGCCTTCTCAAAGGATCCTGAATTTTATTCCTTGTACCGTACGCTAGAATCATATAAAAAGACCATTAATGGTGAGACTGTAATTGTTCTCCCTTCGGACTCACCATATGCCCGACTGCTGATGGGGTATACGGATTAATAATTTTTAACCCAAAAGCCGTTATTTTTCTTTCTCTATCTGCTCATGATAGAATAAAGGAAAATATCGGCTTTTTTATTGTGGGCAAGGCGCTTGCGCTTTTCTAGTTAGATAACTGTCTAGCTTCAGGCGCCATCAGCTCTAGGGTCTATGCCAATCCGTCTAAAAGGTTAAAGAACACCCTTTCAGCCGGCTTGTCATATGCTTGAGGCCCACATGACATGGAAGGCTTCGTCAGCATAAACATCGCACGACCGAAAGCGATAGCTTTTGGGAGGATGTGGGTCATGCAGACGTTCCACAGGACGTGGCATTTTTAGTCTGCGTGCCTTTATTAAGCGGGCGCCTTCCGCTTTTCTGATAGGAGGAGATATTAGTTGGATAAAAAAAAGCTTGTTCTGATTGATGGCAACAGCATAGCTTATCGGGCATTTTTTGCTCTGCCGCTTTTAAACAATGATAAAGGAATACATACAAATGCTGTCTACGGATTTACCATGATGCTGCAAAGGATTCTCGAGGATGAAAAACCAACTCATCTTCTTGTGGCGTTCGATGCCGGAAAAACAACCTTCCGCCATAAAACCTTCAGCGAGTATAAAGGCGGAAGGCAGAAAACACCGCCTGAGCTATCAGAGCAGTTCCCCTATATCAGAGAACTTCTTGATGCTTACGGGATTTCCAGATATGAACTGGAAAACTATGAAGCGGATGATATTATTGGAACACTGTCCCTGCATGCCGAAAAAGATGGCTATGAAGTTAAAGTTATATCTGGGGATAAGGATTTAACACAGTTAAGTTCTGATGCTGTAACAGTCAGCATTACCCGCAAAGGCATTACTGACATTGAAGAATACACACCAGCTCATATAGAAGAGAAATACGGAATCACAGCTGACAGGATTATTGATATGAAAGGCCTAATGGGAGATAGTTCCGATAATATCCCAGGAGTTCCGGGAGTTGGGGAAAAAACAGCCCTTAAATTGCTGAAAGAGTTTGGAACCCTAGAAGAGCTCTTGGATTCTGTTGATAAGGTGAGCGGGAAAAAACTGAAAGAAAAGCTGGAAGAATTCAGGGATCAAGCTTTAATGAGCAAAGAACTTGCCACTATCACCAGAGAAGCCCCTGTTGAAATTAAAATTGAAGATGTTGAATATGAAGGTTTTGAAAAAGAAAAAGTTATAAACATCTTTAAAGAATTAGGCTTTAACTCTTTACTGGAAAAGCTGGGCGGTGACACAGAAGCGGTCGAAGAGAATCTTGAAGAAATTGAATTTATCATTGCGGATGAAATTAAGGAAGAGATGTTTACCGATGAAAATGCATTTTATGTTGAGCTTCTAGAAGATAATTACCATTATGCAGACATCATTGGTTTTTCCGTTGCGAATGATAAGGGGAATTTTTTCTTCTCCAAAGAAACGGCTTTAAAGTCAGATGTTTTTAAAACGTGGGCTGAAGATGAAACGAAAAAGAAGACAGTCTATGATGCCAAAAGATCGGAAGTCTCACTCCGGCATCATGGAGTTCATCTAAAAGGTGCCGATTTTGACCTTTATATTGCTTCTTATCTTATTAACCCATCTCAGACTATTGAAGATATGGCCTCTATAGCAAAAAATCATGGCTATAATGCGATTCAATCTGATGAAGCTTTTTACGGAAAAGGAGCAAAAAGGCGG
Source organism: Cytobacillus oceanisediminis 2691 (assembly GCF_000294775.2). Taxonomy (GTDB): domain Bacteria; phylum Bacillota; class Bacilli; order Bacillales; family Cytobacillaceae; genus Cytobacillus; species Cytobacillus pseudoceanisediminis. The sequence goes on along the minus strand of NZ_CP015506.1, from coordinate 4,404,763 downwards.
ATTCCGGAAGAAAAGGAACTCGCCGGGCATTTGGCAAGGAAAGCAGCGGCCTTGATGACATTGAAGGAAAAATTGGATAGTGAATTGAAGGAAAACCAGCAATCCGAGCTATTTTATGACCTGGAAATGCCGCTGTCTCTGATTTTGGCTGATATGGAATCAACCGGTATTAAAGTGGATCTTGAGCGCCTGAAAACAATGGGACAAGACCTGCTCTCCAAATTGGATGAAATCGAAAAGCGCATACATGAGCTTGCCGGAGAAGCGTTTAATATCAATTCTCCAAAACAGCTCGGTGTGATCCTTTTTGAAAAATTAGGGCTGCCTGCCATTAAAAAAACAAAAACAGGGTATTCCACATCTGCTGATGTTCTGGAGAAACTAGAGAACAGCCATGAAATTATCCGGGACATTCTGCATTACCGCCAGCTTGGCAAACTTCAATCCACTTATATTGAAGGCCTGCTTAAGGTGGTTAACTATGAAACAGGCAAAGTCCACACCAGATTTAATCAGGCTCTTACACAGACAGGAAGGTTAAGCTCAACAGATCCGAACCTGCAGAATATTCCGATCCGTCTGGAGGAAGGGAGAAAAATCAGGCAGGCATTTGTCCCTTCAGAACCTGGCTGGGCCATCTTTGCAGCAGACTACTCGCAGATTGAACTGAGAGTACTGGCTCATATTGCGAATGATGAAAAGCTGATTGAAGCATTTAATGAAGATATGGATATTCACACGAAAACGGCAATGGAAGTATTCCACGTTAATGCCGATGAAGTTACATCCAATATGCGGCGCCATGCAAAGGCCGTAAACTTTGGAATTGTCTACGGAATCAGTGATTATGGCCTGTCCCAAAGCCTGGGTATCACACGGAAAGAAGCGGGTAAATTTATTGACCGCTATCTGGAAAGTTATCCTGGCGTTAAGCAGTATATGGATGATATTATCCATGATGCTAAACAAAAGGGATATGTCTCGACCCTTCTTCACAGAAGAAGGTATCTGCCTGAAATCACAAGCCGAAACTTCAACCTGCGAAGCTTTGCAGAACGAACCGCCATGAATACACCAATCCAGGGAAGCGCGGCCGATATAATAAAAAAAGCCATGATTGACATGGCTGACCGCCTAAGAAAAGAAGAACTCAAAGCACGCCTTCTGCTGCAGGTTCACGATGAACTGATCTTTGAGGTGCCAGAGGATGAAATAGAAACGCTCAAAAAAATCGTACCGGACGTTATGGAAAATGCAGTAGAATTGAAAGTTCCGCTAAAAGTGGATTATTCCTTTGGGCCAACGTGGTTTGATGCGAAATAAAAGTTGGTCTTGAGGAAATTACTTTGCAAGTAATTCACCTAAAATGATTTTTCTTGTTGTGATATGCTAAGTGCTATTAAAGATCGTGTTAATTGGAGTGGAAGGTGCGGGACTCCTGCGGGAGTGGCGAACCCAGGGAGACCCCACAGGTGCATAGCGCCGAGGAGGCTCCCGGAAGCCCCGCGGAAAGCGAGTGCCTGCAGCGGAAATTAACACCCCGGCAAACAGGATTCAATATACATCATAAAGCAAAGTCCAAAGCATTTTTAACTGATTTACAAAGGAGGGAGGACCATGCCTGAACTTCCTGAAGTTGAAACGGTCAGAAGAACATTGCAGGAATTGGTCATCGGCAAAACCATTGCACATGTTTCGGTTTTCTGGCCCAAAATGGTTAAGCATCCGGAAGAGCTTGTTCAATTCAAGGATGCTTTAGCAGGCCAAATTTTTCAGGACATTGGCAGGAGAGGAAAGTTTCTAATACTCTATACCATTGATTATGCCCTTGTGTCCCATCTGAGAATGGAAGGCAGGTACGGACTTTTTTTAAAAGAAGAGCCTGTTGATAAACATACTCATGTGATTTTTCATTTTACAGATGGCACAGAGCTCAGATATAAGGATGTCCGTAAATTTGGAACGATGCACTTATATGCAAAGGGTGAAGAATTTAAGACTCTTCCGCTGGCACACCTGGGACCGGAACCATTTGGAGAAGAGTTTACGGCAGAAGATCTTGCTGCAAGACTTGCACGGACCACCCGCAATATCAAAACTGCACTTCTCGATCAGAAAACGATCGTAGGGTTAGGAAATATTTATGTCGATGAAGCATTATTCCGTTCACGAATACATCCTGAAAGAGCGGCAAATAGTTTAACAAAAAGCGAATTGGAGACACTTCACAAAGAGATTGCAGATACCCTGAGGGAAGCGGTTGATAAGGGAGGGAGCACCATTCGCTCCTATGTTAATTCCCAGGGGCAAATTGGCATGTTTCAGCTTGAACTTTATGTGTATGGGCGAAAAGGGGAAGATTGCAAAGTCTGCGGAAGCACGCTTGAGCGGATCGTGACAGGAGGCAGAGGGACAGTCTATTGTCCAGCATGCCAGAAAAAATAATAATGCAGAATAGAGCTGAAATGCGTTTCGAATAACATTGGATGGGCTTCTTCCATATACTATCGTAGCGATTGACAGGAAGGAGCTCTATTCTATGGCGCATACATTCTCTCTTTTGATACTTGCTTTTGCTGTCAGTCTTGACAGTTTTAGTGTCGGTTTAACCTATGGCTTAAGGAAAATGAGCATACCATTTAAATCGATCAGTATAATCGCTTGCTGTTCAGCTTTAACATTAATGGCTGCCATGACTATTGGCCATTTTATAGAAGCCTTTTTATCTCCGGCTTTAGCTGAAAGTTTTGGGGGAGTCATACTTATTTTTCTTGGTGCCTGGGTACTTTATCAATTTTTCAGGCAGGAAAAGATTAAGGATGTCCTGCCGCATGAAAAAACGATTGTGAACCTGGAAATCAAATCTCTTGGGCTTGTCATTAATATCCTGAAAAAGCCGATGTCCGCTGATTTTGACAAATCCGGAACCATCACAGGAATTGAAGCACTGATGCTCGGGCTCGCTTTATCCCTTGATGCTTTCGGAGCTGGGATCGGTGCAGCTATGCTTGGGTACTCGCCTTTCTACCTGGCAATGACAGTCGCCGTTATGAGTTCTCTGTTTGTGTTTATGGGAATGCAAGTAGGATCCCTCTTCTCCAAAAGCGGGTGGGTCCATAAGTTCTCATTCATCCCTGGAATTATTTTAATCGTAATCGGGATATTAAAAATCTAGCATTTTATATGAAAGGAACACACTATGTCACTGACTGTAGGTTTGACAGGCGGGATTGCAAGCGGGAAAAGCACCGTTTCATCTCTCCTCATCGAAAAAGGATACACTGTAATCGACGCGGATATAGAAGCCAGATTAGCTGTTGAAAAAGGAGAAGAAGCTTATCAGGAAATTGTCCGTCATTTTGGGGAAAGGGTTCTGCTCAAAGACGGTTCAATTGATCGTGCGGAACTGGGCTCCATTATTTTTCATGATGAAAAAGAGCGGAAAGCCTTAAATAGCATTGTACATCCTGCTGTCCGCAAAAGAATGACAGCCAAAAAGGAACAAGCAATCAGCCGTAATGAACAGATGATTATTTTAGATATACCGCTTTTATTTGAAAGTAAATTACAATACATGTGCGACAAAACATTATTAGTTTATGCAGATGAAGGTATACAGCTGCAGAGGCTGATGCAAAGAAATCAGCTTTCCGAGAAAGAAGCAATGGCAAGAATTCATTCCCAAATGCCTTTAAGAGAAAAGAAGGCATTGGCCGATGCTGTAATCGATAATAATGGCAGGATTGAAGAAACAGAGAAACAATTGTGGGATATTTTAAGAAAATGGAATGCTATCTAAGGGCCTGTCACAGGCTCTTTTTTGTTGCATTTAATACCCAATTAGTATGACAAAAATAAACTATATGTTTCTGATTTTTAGACCATTACCCCATAAAACATGGTGAAAGTAAAGGGTTTATATTTCTGAATTGTTAAACATTAAAAAATCCGCATTTAATTCATCACAAATGATTTTATATATGTTATACTAATTACATCTTAGGGTAACAAAAAGTATAACACTAATGCGGAAGGGGCCGTAACATGAAGGCGAGAATAGCGATTAACGGTTTTGGAAGAATTGGACGTATGGTTTTTAGAAAAGCCATCCTTGATGAAAATCTTGAAGTGGTTGCCATAAATGCAAGTTATCCAGCTGAAACTTTGGCACACTTAATTAAATATGATACAAACCACGGACCATTCGAAGGAAGTGTTGTTCCTGAAGACAATGCTATTGTGGTGAACGGAAAAAGTGTTAAGCTTGTCAGCAGCCGAAATCCTGAAGAGCTTCCGTGGAAAGAATTGAACATCGATATCGTCATTGAAGCAACAGGAAAGTTTAATTCACGTGATAAAGCAGCTCTTCACCTTGAAGCCGGAGCTAAAAAAGTAATTCTGACTGCTCCTGGAAAAAATGAAGATGTGACTATTGTTATGGGCGTAAATGAAAGCGCATTAAAAATTGAAGAACATGATATTATTTCTAATGCTTCATGTACAACAAACTGTCTTGCACCTGTTGCAAAAGTCCTTGATGAACAATTTGGCATTGAAAACGGACTTATGACAACAGTTCATGCATATACAAACGACCAAAAAAATATTGATAACCCGCATAAGGATTTACGCCGGGCGCGTGCTTGCGGACAGTCCATAATCCCGACTTCCACTGGTGCCGCTAAAGCTTTGTCGCTGGTATTGCCTCACTTAAAGGGCAAATTGCATGGAATGGCACTCCGTGTCCCAACGCCTAACGTTTCATTAGTTGACCTCGTAGTGGACTTAAAGCGCGACGTTACATTAGAAGAAGTGAATGCGGCATTTGCAACTGCTTCACAGGGATCGCTGCACGGTATCCTTGATATTACTGACGAACCATTGGTTTCAATTGATTTCAACACAAATGAACACTCTGCCATCATCGATGGATTATCTACAATGGTAATCGGCACCAGCAAAGTAAAAGTACTTGCATGGTACGATAATGAGTGGGGTTATTCCTGCCGTGTTGTAGACTTAACAAAATTTGTTGCACAGGAACTTTTCCAGGCATCTGCAGTAAAAATTGGATAATCGCCAATTTCTCTTAATATAAAACTACCCATACCCTTAAAGCCTGCCATTCCCCGGCAGGCTCCTTTTATTGGACAGAATTAAATCCTGAGAAGGACAAAGCCTTCAGAAATTTTGCCAAAAAAAATGTAAAACAATGTGTTGCAAAAAGAAATTAAACAAAGTATACTAATCCTCGTGAACTTCTCCGAGGTTTTGGTATGGTAGCTACTTAAAGGGTTAGGACCTCTCTGGACTAACTTTCCCCCGTGGTAGTTATGGACCAGTTTAAATCTGGAATTTCATTAATTAATAGCTTAAAAGTTTAAAGGGGGAAATTTGAATATGGAAACTATGGGTCGTCACGTAATCTCAGAACTTTGGGGATGCGATTTTGAAAAGTTAAATGATATGGATTTTATTGAGCAGACATTCGTAAATGCTGCATTAAAATCTGGTGCTGAAATTCGCGAGGTTGCATTTCATAAATTTGCACCACAGGGTGTAAGCGGAGTGGTTATCATCTCTGAATCTCATTTAACTATTCACAGCTTCCCGGAGCATGGCTATGCCAGCATTGATGTGTATACGTGTGGAGATCTTGACCCTAACATCGCTGCAGACTTTATTGCAGAATCGTTAGGAGCTCAAACGCGTGAGAATATCGAAATTCCTCGCGGTATGGGTCCAGTTCAAGTTAAACAAGCTCAAGTACTTTAATAACAGAATGATCTTAGGCAATCCAGAGGTGTATTCAATACACCTCTTTTTATTTTGTTTAATACTCTGCCACTACCTTTAGTATCTTCCTCAAAAATAGTACAATAAGGATACATAATAAATATCGGAGGAAAGAGGATGTCTATTTTCAGGCAGCTTGCCAGCCGCTATAAAAAGCAGTGTGAAACAAATGAAAACCACTCTGATCCTGAGCTCACTACAAGATATTATAGAACCAATACAGCTCAAATGATGCAAACGATTGAAGATTTATTTAAAGCAGACCAGAATGTGAACATTCTCAGCATTTCCAGAGAACGCGGCGAGATAGCAGCAGAAATTAAGAAAAATAAAGCTTGTTTTGCCATTGTCACAGTCGTGACTGTCAGGCCTTTCGAAACGGCTGTAGATATCAATATCTCAACTGAGCAATCCTCCCCGGCAGGTGTCCACCCAATCCTTAAGGGAGAAGTTCTTTCCATTTATGAAAAGGTGAATAAACGGCATGATTTTCTCGGTTCTGCAAGAAACGCAGATAAATAGTTGTACTTGTACTGACAACTCCTTTTTTATAAGATAAGAGTATCAAATAAAATTCGGTAATTGATCTAACGCCAGCAAAATAACTTACTTATAAAAGAATTCGGAGCTGATTGTATGAGATGCCCTTCATGCCAAAACAATAATACCCGTGTTCTCGATTCCCGTCCTGTTGATGACAGCAGATCCATTCGGCGCAGAAGGGAATGCGAGAAATGCGGGTACCGGTTTACGACTTTTGAAAAAGTGGAAGAAATTCCTTTAATTGTTGTGAAAAAAGAAGGCACCAGAGAGGAATTCAGCCGGGAAAAAATACTTAGAGGCCTTATTAAGGCATGTGAAAAGAGGCCGGTTGCCCTAAAGGACCTGGAGGACATTACTTTTGAAGTGGAAAAAGAGCTCCGCAGCAACGGTGTCTCTGAAATAAAAAGTGATGAAATTGGCGAAATGGTCATGGACAGGCTCGCAAATGTGGATGATGTGGCATATGTTCGTTTCGCATCGGTTTACAGGCAATTTAAAGATATCAATGTTTTTATTGATGAACTCAAAGAATTAATCAAAAAAGAACACTCTTAAATCAGGTCAGTTGCCGCTGTCCCTGATTTCGAATGAAATAGTTTGATGGGCTGAAGGATTTCTTTGGCTCTTTTTTTACGGTATATGTTTTTGATATTAATCAATGTGATAAATATTCTTAATAGAAAAAGGTGAAATACCATGGCCCAGCATTGGCAGGAGATGCTCCCCATTGATCGATATACAGTAGCAGCCAGCGGGCTTTTGCATGATTATGACCGAAAAGTGCTGACGCTGTTATACCAGCCGCTCATTGGCTCTGTGTGCTTCAGTTTATATATGACATTATGGGCGGAACTTGAAGAAAATCGGCTATGGTCATCTTCTAATTCACACCATAGTTTAATGAATTTCATGGACATGGGGCTTAAGGATATATATGAAGCCCGCCTTAAGCTTGAAGGGATAGGACTTTTAAAGGTATACGTAAACAAAGATGAAGAGACAAGGTCATTTATTTATGAACTGCTTCCCCCGCTGACACCTGAACAATTTTTCCTTGATGGCATGCTTAATATTTATCTTTATAAGAAATTGGGCAGAAACCAATTTATGAGGCTTAAACGCTTCTTCTCAGAACAGAAGGTGAAGACAGCTACAGGGTATGAGGAAGTAACCAAGGCTTTTCAGGATGTATTTCAATCAGGACACCCTGGTTCTTTTGAGATTGACGATGAAGTGGTGCAGCTGATGAATGAATCAGAGGTGGAAGGGTATATTGGAAGGCAGGAGCAGGAAGGTATTCAAATCGGGAATGAAGATTTTAATTTTGAACTGCTTCAGGCAGGGCTGAATGAATCACTAGTACCGAAAAAGGCCATTACAGTTAAAGTAAAGGAATCTATCAGCAATCTTGCCTTTTTGTACGGAATCGACCCCATTCAAATGAAAAATATCGTCATCAGCGCAGTAAATGAAGATAATGAGATAAACATTGATGAGTTGAGAAAATCTGCACGGGACTGGTATCAATTCCAAAACCAGGACCAGCTGCCATCCCTGATTGACAGGGTTCAGCCTGCCATCCATCAGACTCATAAAAAACAGCCTGAAACGCAGGAAGAAGAGTTGATCCGTTATTTGGAAATCACCTCACCAAGGCAGCTATTAAAAGATATATCAGGAGGGGCAGAGCCATCAAAAGGCGATATGCAGATCATTGAAGATGTCATGTTTCAGCAAAAGCTTTTGCCAGGGGTAATTAATGTACTGATTCAATATGTTATGCTCAAAACAGATATGAAATTGACCAAAGGCTACGTAGAAAAAATAGCTGGCCACTGGGCTAGAAAGAAAATAAAAACACCCCAGGAAGCTATTGCTTTAGCTAAGAAAGAACACCGGCAATACCTGGATTGGGCGGAAGGAAAGAAAACTGCCAGCACAACCGGTAACAAAAAGAAGCCAATCAGGACAGAGATGCTTCCGGACTGGTTTGATGAAAAAAGCAGTTCATCAGCCAAAAAGAAAGAGCCCCAGCAGCAAATAAGCGAAAAGGATCAGTATGAGCTGGAAATGAAGAAAAAGGAGCTTCATGAAAAATTAAAAAAACTGCGTTCACAGGAGGTGACTGATTGATGGAGAAAATTAATGAAACATTAAGGCGCCTTGCGGGCAATGAAGGTTTTCAAAAAAGGTATGAAATGATGAGAAACCAAACGCTTAATCACCCTGAAGTAAAGGCTTTTATCCAAACTCATCAAGATGAATTGACATCTGAGATGGTTGAAAAGAGCCTTAGCAAACTCTTTGAGTATACACAGCAGAGCAAGGAGTGCAATAAATGTCCGAGCCTGGAGGGCTGTGTGAACTTTATGCAGGGCTATCATCCGGAACTTGTGATTCAAAGAGGATCGGTCGATCTGAAATATGATAAGTGCCCGCGCAAGGTCATGCACGATGAGAAGCGGAGAAATGAAAAATTAATTCAGAGCTTATATGTACCATCTGATATCCTTCATGCCACTTTTGATTCCATATATGATGATGACGATCGTATTGAGGCCGTTGATAAGGCGGCATCTTTTGTTATGGACTACCAGCCGGGATCCAAGGGAAAAGGAATTTATTTTTATGGGAAATTCGGTGTAGGAAAATCTTATTTGCTTGGTGCTATCGCCAATAAGCTTGCAAGCCAGAAAGTATCCTCCATGATTGTCTACGTTCCTGAACTTTTCAGGGAATTGAAAAATTCAATTGGAGATCAAACTCTTAACAGCAAAATTGAAACCATTAAAAAAGCACCGGTTTTAATGTTTGATGACATTGGTGCAGAAACCATGTCCAGCTGGACAAGGGATGAGATTTTAGGGCCGATTCTGCAGTTCCGCATGCAGGAAAGCCTGCCAACTTTCTTTACTTCCAATTTCGACCTGCAGGGTCTTGAACATCATCTCTCCTACAGCCAGCGCGGAGAGGAAGAGAAAATGAAGGCAAGGAGAATCATGGAGCGCATTAAATACCTTGCTGAACCAGTGCTTGTAGAAGGACCGAACAGAAGAGTATAATCTGAAAGCTGCCGATAAAGTGTCCGGCAGCTTTTGTTATAAAGTAAGAAATCATTCCTTTGAACTTTGATGCTATCTAGCTTCGGCAGCGTATACATCGCACGACCGAAAGCATTAGCTTTTGGGAGGACGTGGCGTTTTTAGTCTGCGTTCCTTCATGGGCAAGGCGCTTCCGCTTTTCTTATAGTTTAATGCACTAAAAGGCTAATCCCACTTCTAACTTGGCCAAGTCCGCCATATACATAGAACAGAGATTTGTATAAAGGGGGGATTTGGTTGATCGAAATCATTTTCCAAAGCAGCACGGATGCGAGGAATTTTTATGAGCATCTTTATGTGCAGCTGCAGTCTTTTTGTCAATGTGATAATAATATTCTTCATTTTGAAGATCGACATATAGTCAGAGTCTCTGCTGGAAATAACGGCAATGTCCTGAATATTGTTAAGGAAGTATTTTTTCAATTTATAGTGAACCAGAAGCAGGATGATTGGTTTAAACGGATACTGATGGAGCATTATTATTATGAGGATGAAGGTGAACAGCAGCAGATTCTTGAAATCATTCACTCTATTTTGGAAGGAAGCAGGGAGGATCTTGCTGCGTTTGTCAGTGGCCTGGATGTAAAAGAAAGCTTGAGGAGCGCAATTGATCAGCTGTTTCAGAATAACATTTCCTTTTCTTTTGATTCTTTTGTAAAATTCCGAATGCGGCCGCTTATGAATGAAATGACCAAATACGTTGAAGTTTCCATCGATGAATATAAAATGGAGCAGGAATATCAGATGTTTATTCATACATTGAGGGACTTCCTGTCAGGAAAGCAGCCAAAGATTAATACGATCCATGTCGTGATGGATGAAGGTGTTTATTTTTATGATGAGCACTTGTGCGAAATTAAACGCGGAGAGCTATTAAGAATGATTGACCGCAAGCTATTATCCAATCATCCTGTATACGTGGATTCTGTTACGATTGCGCCGCTGCTCTCAATCGCACCTTCAGCCATTTATCTGTATTCAGATGATTTCGAGCAGCCGCTGGTCAGAACAATCCGCAATATTTTTGAAGAAAGACTTGAATTAAGCTCTATTGAAGCCTTTTATAATTATCAAAACGCCCATTCTTATGCCGATGATGAAAAATGTAAAAGATACCCTTGATTTTCCGGAAATAACAAACTATAATAACGTACATATTATAAAAATCGAGCAAAAGTTGCGATGAGGATATGGGTATTCTGATACGGTTTAAAGAGAGGGAAGGCAGGGCTGAAACCTTCCTAACACGATTCGAATGCTTACCGCCTCTGAACTCCAGCCAGGAAATGGGCTGGCGGGAAAAGACCGTTATCTTACTACAGAGTCGTTTTTCTTCTAAGAGAACGAGAAGTAGGGTGGAACCGCGTGTTAAATACAACTCGTCCCTTTTTTAGGGACGGGTTTTTTTATTTTTTCAAGTGTATAACCCGTTTTAGGAGCAAAATCTGAATCCAGCTCCAGCGCCTAGCCCCTCGAGGTCACAAGTTTGTCTAGTTGCGGCTCCAGGGGACGAAAGACTAACCCATCCCTTTCAGAAGGAGAAAACGCCTTCTTGCAGGGCTTGTCTTCGTCCCTGGGCAGTCGCCTCGACATTTCGGGAATCCTTCAAAAAAGGAAAGAACGCCTTTTTATGAGGCCCGCCTTGTGCTTGTCGGGGCTGATCAAGGCGCTTGCGCTTTATCGCAGTCTAACGGACAGTATATCCCCATGCAAGTTGGTTACACTCGATAAGTATGTATGGATAACTGCCCGTAATGCCCGATAAGTTCAACTAACAATCAGGAGAAAATGACTCCTGATTGGAGTTTCACTTTATAAATAAGGAGGAAATATCATGTCAGAAGTTGTTAAAGTTTCGTTTCCAGATGGAGCTGTAAAGGAGTACCCAAAGGGAACGACAACAGAAGATATTGCAGCTTCGATCAGCCCGGGCCTGAAGAAAAAGGCAATTGCCGGCAAGCTGGATGGAGAAATGTATGATCTTCGCCGTCCAATCGAAAAGGATGGAGCTATTGAAATTGTAACACCGGACTCAAACGATGCGCTGGAGGTTCTTCGCCACAGTACTGCCCATCTAATGGCGCAGGCAATCAAGCGTTTGTATAAAAATGTAAAGCTTGGGGTAGGTCCTGTCATTGAAGGCGGATTTTATTATGACATCGACCTCGAAGAATCACTTTCACCAGAAGACCTTCCTGTGATAGAAAAAGAAATGAAGAAAATCATTAATGAAAACCTTGACGTTGTCCGCAAGGAAGTCAGCCGTAATGAGGCGGTTCAGATGTACAAGGAAATTGGTGATGAATACAAGCTTGAACTGATTGAAGCCATTCCTGAAGATGAAACAGTGACAATCTATGAGCAGGGCGAATTCTTTGATCTCTGCCGCGGAGTCCACGTTCCATCGACCGGCAAACTAAAAGAGTTTAAATTATTAAGTATTGCTGGCGCCTACTGGAGAGGCGACAGTGACAATAAGATGCTTCAGCGCATTTATGGTACAGCTTTCTTTAAGAAAGAAGACCTGGCCGAGCATTTGCGTCTCCTTGAGGAAGCGAAAGAGCGTGATCATCGTAAAATCGGCAAAGAGCTTAACTTGTTTATGAATTCGCAAAAAGTCGGACAGGGCTTGCCTATGTGGCTTCCAAAAGGGGCAACAATCCGCCGCAATATCGAGCGCTATATCGTTGATAAGGAAGAAAGACTGGGCTATGACCATGTATATACTCCGATCATGGGAAGTGTAGATCTTTATAAAACATCCGGGCACTGGGATCATTATCAGGAAGATATGTTCCCTGTAATGGAAATGGATAACGAACAGCTTGTTCTTCGTCCAATGAATTGCCCGCATCATATGATGATCTATAAGAATGGCATCCACAGCTACCGTGAACTGCCAATCCGTATTGCTGAGCTTGGAACAATGCACCGCTATGAAATGTCAGGAGCACTATCCGGCCTTCAGCGTGTACGCGGCATGACTCTGAACGATGCTCATATTTTTGTCCGCCCTGACCAGATTAAGGAAGAGTTTAAGCGCGTAGTACACCTGATTCTTGAAGTATATAAAGACTTCGATATCAATGACTACTCATTCCGTCTTTCCTACAGAGATCCACAGGATACTGAGAAGTACTTTGATGACGATGAAATGTGGGAAAAAGCACAGGCAATGCTTAAAGAAGCCATGGATGAAATCGGCCTTGATTATTTTGAGGCAGAAGGTGAAGCAGCTTTCTACGGTCCGAAGTTGGATGTTCAAGTTAAAACTGCTCTTGGCAAGGATGAGACATTATCTACTGTCCAGCTGGACTTCTTGCTTCCTGAACGCTTTGACCTGACTTATGTAGCCGAAGATGGAAAGCCTCATCGTCCGGTCGTTATCCACCGCGGTGTCGTTTCCACTATGGAGCGTTTTGTGGCATTCCTGATTGAAGAGTATAAGGGAGCATTTCCAACATGGCTTGCCCCGGTTCAAGTTCAGGTAATTCCGGTTTCTCCTGATATTCACTTTGATTATGCAAAACAAGTCCGGGAGCAGCTTCAGGCAGAGGGCTTCCGCGTAGAGCTGGATGACCGCAATGAAAAAATCGGCTATAAGATCCGTGAAGCGCAAATGCAAAAGACTCCATACATGCTTGTTGTGGGGGACAATGAAGTAGCTGAAAAAGCTGTCAATGTCCGTAAATATGGAGAGCAAAAATCAGAAACAGTTTCATTTGAAGACTTCATCTCAGCATTAAAAGCAGAAGTTAAACGATAATTATGAAAAAGGGCTGCACGAGCTGCAGCCCTTTTTTGTGAAGTTTTTGTGACAGCCGCAGAATCTGTAATACCCAAGTCAGCTGTGCAAACCAGAAAGTTGGCATTAAATTCATTTTGAAAAAATGTTGAAATCATATTGCCAAAAGCGATTAATTTTGTTATGCTTTTCTTCGTTGTGATAAAAGTTATTCGTTTGACACGAAATCATACTTTGTGATATAGTAGCTAAGGTAAATTGAATACAGTTTGAGGAAAAGAAGAAGCACCCGCTTCTCACCTGATTGACGCAAAGTGCAGTTGGCAGGTTTTACGTGAACATTTTCTGTTTATATACGTAAGTGTGGGTGTTTTCATCCGCACTTTTTTATTTGGTTAAAAACAGCTCTGCTTCCGCTCCGGAAGAGAAATGTTGCATAACTTGCGATTCAGCTTTGGTCCGGTGCAGCTGGCAGCTTAAAAGTTGTCTGCTCCAGCAGGCGCTTGCGCTTTTCTTGACCCAAACGTTGTGTTCGCATTAAACCTTGGAGGTGTCTAGCTATTAGCAAAGATATGTTGTTAAACGAGGGCATTCGCGCCCGCGAAGTCCGTCTTATTGACCAAAACGGCGAGCAGTTAGGTATTAAATCAAAATTCGACGCACTTGAAATTGCTTCTCGTGCCAATCTGGATCTTGTTCTGGTTGCACCGAATGCGAAACCTCCGGTAGCCCGTATCATGGACTACGGAAAGTTCAAATTCGAGCAGCAGAAGAAAGATAAAGAAGCTCGCAAAAACCAGAAGATTATTAGTATTAAAGAAGTTCGTCTTAGCCCGACTATTGAAGAGCATGACTTTAATACAAAGCTTCGCAATGCTATTAAATTCCTTGAAAAAGGCGATAAAGTAAAAGCATCGATCCGATTTAAAGGTCGTGCCATTACGCATAAGGAAATTGGCCAGCGTGTTTTAATCCGGTTTGCACAAGCATGCAATGAAGTTGCAGTAGTGGAATCGCATCCAAAAATGGATGGCCGAAGCATGTTTATGGTCTTAGCACCGAAAAACGACAAGTAAGAGGAGGAATTCCCAATGCCAAAAATGAAAACTCACCGCGGCGCTGCTAAGCGTTTCAAAAGAACAGGTTCTGGTAAACTGAAGCGTTCTCATGCTTACAGAAGCCATATGTTCGCTAACAAATCTCAAAAGCAAAAGCGTAAGCTTCGCAAAGGAACTCTTGTTTCTTCAGGCGATTACAAGCGCATCCGTAACTTACTAGTAAATCTTAAGTAATATCTCGAAATTAGGAGGGAAATAATATGCCACGTGTAAAAGGCGGTACAGTTACTCGCAAACGTCGTAAAAAAGTCATCAAATTAGCTAAAGGTTATTTCGGTTCAAAACATACATTATACAAAGTTGCTAACCAGCAGGTTATGAAATCCCTAATGTATGCATACCGCGACCGTCGCCAGAAAAAGCGCGACTTCCGCAAACTTTGGGTTACTCGCATCAACGCAGCAGCTCGCATGAACGGTCTTTCTTACAGCCGTTTAATGCATGGTTTAAAGCTTGCTGGCATCGAAGTTAACCGCAAAATGCTTGCTGAATTAGCAATCGCTGACGAAAAAGCATTTGCTGAATTAGCATCAGTTGCAAAGCAGCAGCTTAGCAAGTAATAATTATTCATAAAATAGCCATTCCCTTAAATGTGGGAATGGTTTTTATTTTGCTTTAAATGGACAGAAGCTTTTGTTTCATTTAAGCTCAATACAGACTTAATACATATAAAGGAGAAAGCTCATGGTCAAGACAATTGCTCTTATCTATCTGATTATGAATGTGGCTGGTTTTTATCTGATGAAGCTTGATAAGGAGAAGGCGAAACGGAATCAGTATCGAATCAGCGAAAAAAATCTCTGGATCACAGCCATTTTGAGCGGGGCTGCGGGAATGACTCTTGGAATGAAGGCTTTCAGGCATAAAACAAAGCATGTGCAGTTTAAATGGGGACTGCCTATTCTGGCGATGCTTGAAGCAGGCTTACTTGTGTACCTGATTATTCTCTTGTCATAAACAATCAGGGCTATCCATAAGCTTTAGGGAACAGCAGGAATGACATCGGGGAGAGGTGAAGGCATGAATGATCAATTGACTCTATTGTTTGCCATGGCAGAGACTGCTGGAATTCTTGCTCCCATTGCTTTTATCTTTTTTCATATCATCAGGCAGTTTCTATTCATTCCGGTACCGCTTGTCTGCATAACTGGAGGAGTTCTGTTTGGAAGTTTTTTTGGTTCTGTTTTCTCCATTGCAGGACTGATGATCAGCAGCATTCTTTTTTATTTCTTGATCACAAAAATGCCGAGGACACATGAAAAGCTTTCATTACTAAGAAAGCGGTGGTTCGGGGAATACCGGAATTTGACTGTCGGTCAGGTTGCGGTTTTAAGGCTCATCCCTTTTATTCATTACCATTTATTGAACTTTTGTCTTATGGAGAGGAATAAGGGTTTTGATCAATATTTGAAAAATTCTTGGATCACCAATTTGCCGCTGGCTGTTTTTTATACCGTTTTCGGAGAATTCATCAGCCGATTCACTCCTTCAATGGTTATTCTGATTTTGCTTTCCCTTTCTGTTTTAGTATTTGTGCTGAGGGAAAAGGTGACTGTCATTAAATGGAAGGAATTCTTTAAAGCAGCATAAAAAAAACGTTCGGGGCTGCCGAACGTTTTTTTTATAAATGGTTTTTAATTTCATCTCCTGGTGAAGCTGTTTTATGCATAAATTCCTTCACAGGGCTTTTCCAGTCAATTTTTGCAGTGGGATAGGCCTCGGTTATCTTTCTTTCTATAAAAAGAAAATCCTCCCTTACCATCCCTTTAAGGGCCGATGTATTGTGCGGCCAGATGAAAATGGAGACCACATCAAAGGCATTGTCCGTGGTTCCCAGATATTTTTCGCCCTCAAATAAAACCCCTTTATACGTAATCAGGAAGTTCTTCCTGACATTTTCCTGGTCATCCCAAAAATAATATCGTTTCTGTTCGTGGGCAAGCTCGAGCTTTCTCTTAGAATTCAGCAGATATTTTAACGCGGTGTATATAAGAAAAAGAATCAGAGCAAACAATAGCATACGCAGGAGCCACATATTAACCAGCCCTCCATTATTATTTTCCTTACTTTACGGATGAGATTAAAAAAAGTTTCAACCTTTTTGCGATTTGTTATAATTTTTTTGATAGGCAATGTTTTGTATGTTAATCATTTATTTCTTATAGGATGGTGGAAAATGAATTATCAGCTATTATTTCAAATGCAAAAAGGGCTGGACAGCCATATAGAATCAAATCATGGTTTAGAGGAAGAAGATTTATTTGAACGTAAGGTGCTTGCGCTGCTGGTTGAATTGGGAGAGCTTGCAAATGAGACAAGATGCTTCAAGTTTTGGAGCCTTAAGCCATCCTCCCCTCAGGAAACAGTATTGGAAGAGTTTGTAGACGGTATACATTTCATTTTATCACTTGGAATTGAATGCGGATTTGATGCTGAAAAGGAATATGCTGTTCCTTTGGAAAAGGCAGAGTCAGTGAATGGCCAGTTTTTGTCTGTATATGATGAAATCGGACAGTTTCGGACTAGCCGTTCCCTAGCCGATTATAAAGAGCTTATTGCTGCCTATTTGCAGCTAGGGGAAATGCTTGGTTTTAACTCTTCAGATATAGAAAAAGCATATATAGATAAAAATGAAGTAAATTATAAAAGGCAGGCTGAAGGATACTAATCCTGCAGGTCCGCCTGCAGCCGGAGTAAATATCCGTCTGATAATTCTTTATATTAAATCGCATGTTCGGTATAATAGGGTTGAATAAATATTAAGGGAGTCGAAATGATGGCTAAATTAGATGAAACGTTAACCATGCTTAAAGACTTAACGGATGCGAAAGGAATTCCGGGAAATGAGCGCGAACCGCGCGAGGTTATGAAAAAATACATAGCAGCATATGCTGATGAAGTGACAACAGATGGACTGGGAAGCCTGATTGCTAAAAAAACCGGCAAAGAAGGCGGCCCTAAGATCATGGTGGCTGGCCACTTAGATGAAGTTGGATTTATGGTAACAAACATTGATGATAAAGGTTTCATCCGCTTCCAGACAGTTGGGGGCTGGTGGTCACAGGTTATGCTTGCACAGCGTGTGACGATTGTAACGTCCAAGGGAGATATCACCGGGGTAATTGGTTCTAAGCCTCCGCATATCTTGTCCCCGGATGCGCGCAAAAAGCCTGTTGAAATTAAAGACATGTTCATTGATATTGGTGCTTCAAGCCGTGAAGAAGCGAAAGAATGGGGAGTAAAACCTGGTGACATGGTGGTTCCATATTTTGAGTTTACGGTTATGAATAATGAAAAGATGCTATTGGCAAAGGCTTGGGATAACCGCATCGGCTGTGCAATTGCCATTGATGTGCTTAAGCAATTGAAAGATGCTGATCATCCAAATGAAGTATATGGTGTAGGAACGGTTCAGGAAGAGGTTGGACTTCGCGGAGCCCGCACTTCGGCTCAAAAAATCGAGCCGGATATCGCATTTGGTGTAGATGTGGGAATCGCAGGTGACACGCCAGGGATTTCTGAAAAAGAAGCCATGAGCAAAATGGGCAAAGGGCCGCAAATCATCCTTTATGATGCATCAATGGTCTCGCACAAAGGTCTTCGTGATCTAGTAACAGACACTGCGGATGAATTGAATATCCCATATCAATTTGATGCCATCGCTGGCGGCGGAACAGATTCAGGAGCCATTCATGTTACTCATAATGGAGTTCCATCACTTTCCATCACCATTGCAACTCGCTATATCCATTCCCATGCAGCAATGCTTCACCGCGATGACTATGAAAATGCCGTTAAGCTTATTGCTGAAGTGATTAAGAAGCTTGACCAGGAAACAGTGGATAGGATTACTTTTGAATAAGAAAAGCTGAAGGCCCGCTGCTTTGACCCGAGAGCTGATGGCGCTGGACAGTTATCTAAGTTTTACCCTTTGTTATTTAGCAGAATTAAAAAAACTCCGGAGCTATACCGGAGTTTTTTCATTTTATTTAAGGCCGCTCTCCAATGTTTGAAGCATTTCCAGCTTGTCTTCCTCTGAAGAATTTTTCCAAATTACTTCAAACAAAACACCTAATCCAGGCAGCATTTTCTCTTCCCCATTTTGAATGGCATCTACGATCGTATCTTTAAGTTCGTCTTGAGAGTTGCCTGAAACATTGTGTAAAATGGCATTGCGCAGGTTTAAATTCACCTTGATGCACTCCTTCCAGATTTAATTCGTTATTATCTTCTCTAATTTCGCTTTTATTATGTATTTCAAATAGGCTATAATGAAAAAACTGTATAAAGAAATTCCGGTTGTGCGGGATTTTCTATAAAAGGAGAGACCGTGTTGAAGCATATACAATCTGCAAAAAATCCAAAAATTAAAGAATGGAAGAAACTTTTGACCAAAAAAGAGCGGGACAAAACAGAAACCTTTTTGGTTGAAGGCTTTCATTTAGTGGAAGAAGCACTGAAAGCCAATCAAATAGCTGAAATAATCATTAGTGAAAATAAAGACATGCCTCCCGGATGGGATTATGGCGACATCCCTGTAACAATGGTTACAGAAGAAATCATCGGGCAGCTGGCGGATACGGAAACGCCGCAGGGAATCTTTGCTGTCTGCAGTCAGGAACCATCTTCCGAGGAAGTAAAAGGAAAACGGTTTTTATTAATTGATGCCGTCCAGGATCCCGGCAATCTGGGTACGATGATCAGGACGGCAGATGCTGCTGGTATCGATGCCGTTATTGTGGGTGAAGGAAGCGTTGACGCATATAACCCAAAGGTGCTCCGCTCTGCACAGGGCAGTCACTTCCATTTGCCGGTTTTAAGAGGGAATCTGTCTGACTGGATTGGCAGACTGAAAGAAAGTAAAGTTCCTGTATATGGAACTGCTTTGGAAAATGCCCGGGAATACACAAAGTATGAGTCCTCTGATTCCTTCGCGCTGCTCGTTGGAAATGAAGGAAATGGGGTGAATAAAGAGCTTCTGGCTAATACAGCAGCAAACCTTTATATACCGATATTCGGGAAAAGCGAATCACTTAATGTGGCGGTGGCTGCCGGAATTCTTCTTTATCACTTAAGAAAATAGAAAATGGGCGGCCATTTTTTGAAAACCGTTTGAAACAGCCTCAAGAATGTAATATAATTAACAGCAAAATTATAATAACAAAACGATGACGGAGACCAATACCTTGCAGTCAGCCTTTTCAGGGAGAAAATGCCTAAGACTGAAAGCATTTTTACAGGAAATGCAAGGGAACATTCACCTCCTGAGTTGGCATCGGGACCATTGAAAAGTAAGCGAGAAAGAATAGATAACTGTCTAGCTCCGGCTCCTAGGGGCTAGAGGTCATAAGCCAATCTGTCATGAAGGTAAAGTTCAACCTTCATGCCATCTTGTCTTATGCTTGTCGCCTCCGCTTTTCGATGTAAAGATGTACCGGCATAAGCCGTTATCCCAATGAAGTGAACACGTGCATGAAGTACATATATGTGTTAAAAAGGGTGGTACCGCGAAACCTCGTCCCTTTATGGGGATAGAGGTTTTTTATTTTGGCCAAAAAAGTAAAAGTATTAATTTCAAGGAGGATATTTAGATGCAAGAACGTTTAAAGGAACTGCAAACTGAAGCGTTGGAAAAAATCAGCACTGCTGCTGATTTAAAAGAATTAAATGACATCCGTGTTTCTTACCTGGGCAAAAAGGGTCCAATAACTGAAGTTCTAAAAGGAATGGGGAAACTGTCTGCGGAAGAGCGCCCTAAAATGGGGGCACTTGCTAACGAAGTAAGAGACAGTATTGCTGCAGGAATTGAAGAAAAGCAGAAGCATCTTGAGGAAGCGGCAGTACAGGAAAAGCTGTCTGCTGAAAAGATAGATGTTACTCTTCCTGGACGTCCTGTCAAATCAGGAAACCATCATCCGCTGACACGCATTATTGAAGAAATTGAAGATTTGTTTATTGGAATGGGCTATACAGTAGCTGAAGGCCCTGAAGTTGAAAAAGATTATTATAATTTTGAAGCCTTGAACCTCCCTAAAGGCCACCCTGCCCGCGATATGCAGGATTCCTTCTATATTACAGAAGAGATTCTTCTTCGTACCCATACTTCGCCGGTACAGGCAAGAACAATGGAGAAGCATGAAGGCAAAGGGCCGGTTAAAATCATCTGTCCGGGAAAAGTGTATCGCCGTGACAATGATGATGCTACACACTCCCACCAGTTCATGCAAATAGAAGGACTTGTTGTAGATGAAAACATCCGAATGACCGATTTGAAAGGAACACTGGAAGTGTTTGCGAAGAAAATGTTCGGAGATGACAGGGAAATCCGTCTTCGCCCAAGTTTCTTCCCATTTACAGAACCATCTGTGGAAATGGATATTTCCTGTAAAATCTGCGGCGGAAAAGGCTGCAGCGTATGTAAAGGCACTGGCTGGATTGAAATTCTTGGCGCCGGAATGGTTCATCCCAATGTTCTTGAGATGGCAGGCTTCGACTCTAAGAAATACACAGGCTTTGCATTCGGAATGGGACCTGAGCGAATTGCCATGCTGAAGTATGGTGTGGATGATATTCGCCACTTCTATACAAATGATGTTCGTTTCTTAAAGCAATTTTCAATTCATGAGTAATTAGAAAAGCGGAGGCGACTGTTCAACCCCGACATGCATAAGGCAAGCTGCCATGAAGGTTGTTCTTTAACCTTCATGGCAGAATGACTTATAACCTCGAGGGGGCAGAAGCAGGAGCTGGACAATAAAAGAGGAGGATCATAAATGTTCGTTTCATATAAATGGCTGCAGGAATATGTTGATTTATCAGGCGTTACACCTGCAGAGCTTGCAGAAAAGATTACAAAAAGCGGTATCGAAGTTGAAGGTGTAGAAGTTTTGAATGAAGGCATCAAAGGTGTTGTAGTAGGGCATGTCCTTGAAAGAGAACAGCACCCAAATGCTGATAAGCTGAATAAATGCTTAGTTGATACAGGAGCTGGTGAGCCTGTACAAATCATATGCGGTGCCCCAAATGTGGATAAAGGGCAGAAAGTGGCTGTGGCTACCGTTGGAGCTGTGCTTCCAGGCAATTTCAAAATTAAGCGCGCGAAGCTGCGAGGCGAAGAATCAAATGGAATGATCTGTTCACTTCAAGAGCTGGGCATTGAAAGCAAGCTGATTGCAAAGGAATATGCTGAAGGCATTTATGTTTTCCCTAATGATACAGAAGTTGGCCAGGATGCTCTTGAGCAGCTTAATCGTGACGACCAGATTCTTGAGCTTGGGCTGACTCCGAACCGTTCTGACTGCTTAAGCATGCTGGGTGTTGCTTATGAAGTAGCTGCTATTTTAGGAAGAGGAGTAAAGCTTCCTGAGCCGCAGGCTGAGACTTCATCTGAAAAGGCTTCTGATTATATTGAAGTTCAGGTGGAAGCAAAAGAAGATAATCCTCTTTACGTTGCGAAGGTTGTAAAAAATGCAAAAATAGGTCCATCTCCTGTATGGATGCAGGCTCGTTTAATGGCGGCGGGCATTCGCCCTCACAATAACGTGGTGGACATCACAAACTACATTCTGCTTGAATACGGCCAGCCGCTTCATGCTTTTGATTATGACCGGCTGGGATCAAAGCAAATCCTTGTCCGCAAAGCAAGAGATGGTGAAGTGATTGTTACTCTTGATGATGCCAAGCGTGAGTTAACCTCAGATCACCTTTTAATAACAAATGGGTCTGAACCCATTGCACTTGCCGGCGTCATGGGCGGGGCAAATTCTGAAGTACAGTCGGACACTAAAAATGTACTTATCGAATCAGCTTATTTTAAAGGGGCAACGGTTAGAAAAGCTTCAAAAGATCATGGCTTAAGAAGCGAAGCAAGTGCCCGTTTTGAAAAAGGTGTGGATCCAAACAGAGTTAGAGCTGCTGCAGAAAGAGCTGTTCAATTGCTTGCACAATATGCGGGCGGGGAAGTGCTTGAAGGTTCCGTGGAAGCAGATGCACTGCAAGTGGAACCCGCTGTGGTGTCTGTAACGCTTGAAAAAATCAATCATGTGCTTGGCACGGAACTATCCATGAAAGAAGTAGAGGATATATTTGCCCGTCTTCAATTTGAAACAAATACTGATAACGATACGATTACTGTTACAGTTCCAACACGCAGAGGCGACATTACGATTGAAGAAGACCTTATTGAAGAAGTTGGCCGCTTATTTGGCTACGACAATCTGGCATCCACTTTGCCTGTTGGGTCCTCTACACCAGGGCATCTATCTGAATACCAGAACAAACGCAGAATGGTCCGCCGTTACCTTGAAGGTGCAGGACTTTACCAGGCAGTAACCTATTCATTAACAAATGAAGCAAAAGCGTCTCAATATGCACTGGAAGAGCGCAAACCTGTGCAGCTGGCAATGCCTATGAGTGAAGATCGCAGCCTGCTCCGATTAAGTATTGTTCCGCAGCTTCTAGAAGTATTAAAATATAACTCTGCACGCCAGAACGACAGCCTGGCTGTTTATGAAACAGGAGCGGTCTTCCTCTCCAATGGAGAAGAGGATCTGCCTGAAGAGCGTGAGCACCTTGCTGGAGCGGTTACTGGCTTATGGCACAGCCACCCATGGCAGGGAGAAAAGAAGCCGGTTGATTTTTACGCTGTAAAAGGAGTTCTTGAGGGCTTATTTGATAAGCTGGGACTATCCGATAAGGCTGAATTCCGTCAGGCACAAAAGGATGGGATGCACCCTGGAAGAACAGCAGAAGTATTGCTTTCCGGGAAATCAGTGGGATTTGTCGGCCAAATCCATCCTACTGTGGAAAAAGAGCTTGATTTGAAAGAAACATATGCGTTTGAGCTTTCCTTAAAAGCGATCCTGGATGAAGAAGTTTCACCTTTGCAGTATGAAGCTATCCCGCGTTTCCCTTCCATCACAAGGGATATTGCCCTTGTGGCAGATAAGGGAACAGCAGCGGGCGAGCTTGAAGGAATCATTAAAGAAGCCGGCGGCAAGCTATTAAAAGACGTTCATGTTTTTGACCTGTACGAAGGCGAACGGATGGAGCCAGGCAAAAAATCAATTGCTTTCTCCCTTAAATACTTCGACCCTGAACGTACACTAACGGATGAAGATGTAACAAAAGCGCATGATAAAGTATTGGATGCTGTGAAGGAAAAAGCCGGAGCAGTATTGAGAGGATAAAATAATGAGGAAGGCAGCCCGAAGGCTGCCTTTTCTTTATTTGGCCGTTAAAACAGCTCATTTGGCCGATAAACCTCTGCTTTTGGCCGATAAATATATATTCCAAAGAGTTATGGTCCTCTTAAACAGGAAAAAAGCAGCCAATCTCCTTAAATTGGCTGCTTCATTATCAATTATACTTCCTGCTGTAAAGCTTCATCGCTTTTTCAGTATTCGCAAAGTGCAGTTTTACAAAAGAAGGCAATGCCTCACGCCCTTTATCTCTGATCAGCCGGGCTGCTGCTTCATCAACCTTCGGACCGGCGCCTTTAGTGAGCCGGAAACCGGCCTTTGTGCTAAGATTTTCAAAGTGGCGCACAAACGCATAGCGGGCCAGGATGGATGCTGCTGCAACTGCGAGGTGGATTCCTTCCGCTTTTGTGCTGAAAAAGACTCGTTCCCTTTGAATGGTCTGCTGGTTTTTCAAATAGTTGAAGTAAACCTCTTCCTTTGCAAACTGGTCAATCAAAATGGCTTCAGGCTTTTCAGGAGCAATTTTCCCTAAAACATGCCCGATTGCCTGATTGTGCAGCAATGCTTTGATTTTCCCCTGTGACATCCCTGATTGCTGAAGCTTATTGTATTTTTCATTATGCAGGGTTAACAGGCTGTAGGGAACGATATCTTTTATCTGTTTTGCGATTTCAATGATTTTTTCATCTCCCAGATTCTTGGAGTCCTTTACTCCAAGCTCCTTCAGCAAAGGGATTTGATCTTTTTTTACGTAAGCTGCAACAACCGTGATGGGGCCAAAATAATCACCGGTACCCACTTCGTCTGATCCTATGACAGAAAGGGAACTGATATTTTCCGGCAAGTTGGCCGCTGCAGGGCTGGTTTTTTTGCTCGGCTGTGCACTGCGTGCGGTATCTCCCCATTTTTTTGCCTCTGTTTCACTTCCGCTGCCCTGAAAGAGTACTTTCCCCGATTTATAGGCAGTGATCGAACACCCTGGCACCTTTGCAGCAAATACGCTTCCGGGAGGCAGCTTGTCATTTAGCCTGCCTGAATAATAGGCCTTCATTTCTGAGATTTCATTTGCTTTTTTTAAAAGTACTACCTGGCTCATATTAATTCTCCTCATCTTTGTTAACTGTTTGAATCTGCTGCCTCTATTTGGAAAAAGATTTACATGAACTGAGCTCTTTTGACATGCTTTGACTTCCCACCAATATACGTTCATGTTATGATATTGATTAGGATTCTTTAAAAAAGGAGGGCATGGGCGTTGTCAGAGATACAAAGAAATCGCACAAGTGTAGATATTTATGGACAGCAATATGTAATAGTAGGCTCAGAGAGCTCCAGCCATGTTCGCCTTGTCGCTTCGCTGGTTGACGATAAAATGCGTGAGATCAGTTCGAAGAATCCTTCACTCGACATTAGTAAGTTAGCCGTGCTAACCGCAGTCAATGCTGTTAATGATTATATAAAGCTAACAGACCGTCTGGAACGGCTGGAAAACGAATTAAATAGAGTAAAGGACGGAAAGTAGTCATGCTGGATCTTGCAATTATCATTATTTTGGTTTTTGGCTTTTTTATAGGCTTGAAAAGAGGATTTATCCTTCAATTAATTCATTTGACTGGATTCATTATTGCTTTCATTGTAGCCCGTATGTATTACGGCGAGCTAGCACCTAAGCTGACTTTATGGGTGCCATATCCCAGCTTTAGCAGTGACTCGGCGATTCAGACGTTATTTGAGAATGCAGATCTTGAAGATGCTTACTATCGCGCCATTGCATTTGTCGTGATTTTTTTTGCGGTAAGAATATTACTGCAGATTATTGGAAGCATGCTTGATTTTGTTGCCCATCTTCCTATTCTAAAACAGCTGAATGTTTGGGCTGGCGGCATTCTCGGATTTATCGAAGTCTATCTTATCATGTTTATTCTATTATACATAGCCGCACTGATTCCAATAGAAGTGCTGCAGGGGCCGATCAATAATTCCTTTATGGCAGAATTAATGGTTAAGAATACGCCTGTTCTCTCTAACCAGCTCAAAGAAATGTGGGTTGAATATATGGCTGCGTAACTTCTCTTTTTCTAGAGAAGTTTTCTTTTTGAAAGGCTGTTAATATAAGTTTTGTGGATTTAAATCTACAATCTAGCTAAATCCCCTGAGTTGGTTGGAGCGGAGGACGCTTGATCCTCGAAAATGCGTTCGCATTTTCTTCGTGCGGTGTTGCTCAGGGAGGTTATTCAATGTCCTGCGGGAGGAGAGGGAGCGGGAGACCCCACAGGCGAAGCCGAGGAGGCTCCCGTGCCTCCCCGCGGAAAGCAAGTGTCCGCAGTGGAAACCAACGGCAATATTAAAAGGTAATACCTCACTTATTAAGTAAGAGGCTTTAGAGGATAGCCATGATTTGAAGTTCAAACACAAAATAAGAGATAATACGAATACGAATACAGTTACAGGCAGGTGGTTTTCGTGAGTATAAATAAAAAAGATGTTGTGAGGCTTTTAGAAACAATTGCTGTTTATATGGAATTAAAAGGAGAAAATCCTTTCAAAACAGCTGCGTTCCGAAAAGCGGCACTGGCACTTGAATCAAATGATGAAAGCTTGACTGAAATAAAAGACTTTACAAAGCTATCCGGCATCGGGAAAGGAACCGCTGCTGTTATTGAGGAGTACATAAAAGAAGGAAAGTCTTCTGTTCTGGATGAATTAAAAGAAGAATTGCCTTCAGGATTAATTCCTCTTCTTCAGCTCCCTGGACTGGGCGGCAAGAAAATTGCCAAGCTATATAAAGAGCTGGGCGTCGAAAATGCCGCAGATCTTGAGGATGCCTGCCGCAATAAGAAGGTCCGCGGACTTGCAGGCTTTGGGGAAAAATCGGAAGAAAAGATACTCGCTGCCCTTGAAAATGCAGGAACCAGACCGGAACGGCTGCCGCTTGCATATATGCTGCCAGTAGCGGTAGGCATAGAAGCCGCCCTGGAGGAAATGAAGGATATCGAAAAATACTCAAGGGCAGGAAGCTTAAGGAGAATGAGGGAAACAATCAAAGACCTCGACTTTATTATAGCTACAGACAATCCTGCTTCAGTCAAAGAGCAGTTATTAAGTTTATCCGGGATTAAAGAAGTGATTGCCGCAGGAGATACAAAGGTTTCCGTTGTTTTTGAACATTCCTATGATATATCGGCTGATTTCCGTATAGTTCTGCCGCATGAATTTGCCACTACACTCCATCATTTTACTGGATCGAAGGATCATAATGTCAGAATGCGCCAGCTTGCAAAAGAGCGCGGGGAAAAAATCAGTGAATACGGAGTTGAAAACAATGAAACAGGTGAAATCCTTACCTTTAAAGATGAAGAGGAATTTTACGCCCATTTCGGACTTCCATTCTTTCCTCCTGAAATCAGAGAAGATGGGAAAGAAGTGGATGAATATACGCAAGACATGGAATTAATATCTCTTGAAGATATTAAGGGTGACCTTCATATGCACTCAACCTGGAGTGATGGCGCCTATTCCATTGAGGAAATGATTGAAGCATGCCGGGCCCGCGGCTATAAATATATGGCAATAACAGACCATTCTCAGTACTTGAAAGTGGCGAACGGTTTGACTGCTGAAAGACTTCGCAGTCAAAAAGAAGAAATAAAGCGGCTTAATGAGCAATTCGATGATTTCACGATTCTGTCAGGAGTGGAAATGGATATTCTGCCCGATGGATCGCTTGATTATGATGATGAACTTCTAGAGGAATTGGACATTGTCATTGCTTCTATTCATTCTTCTTTCTCACAGCCGAAGGAGAAAATCATGGCTCGCTTGAAAACGGCGCTGCAGAATGCCCATGTCGACATTATTGCCCACCCTACGGGAAGATTGATCGGCCGCAGGGAAGGCTATGAAGTAGACATGGAAATGCTCATCGAGCTTGCAAAAGAAACAAATACAGCCCTTGAGCTGAATGCAAATCCGAACAGGCTGGACCTTGCTTCCGAGCATATCAGACAAGCTCAGGAAGCTGGTGTGAAAATAGTGATTAATACTGATGCACATAAAATAGACACTTTAAATCACATGGAAATCGGAGTTTCTGCGGCAAAGAAGGGATGGATCAAGAAGGAATCCGTTTTAAATGCCATGGAAACAGAAGATTTGCTCAAATTTCTGAAAGAACGCCAGTAGGAAATTGGGCATGAAAGGGGAAAATCCTCATGCAAGAAAGAGTCTTGAAGATACTTGAGTTCAATAAAGTGAAGGAACAGCTGCTTGAGCACGTTTCTTCATCCTTGGGAAGAAAAAAGACCATAAATATTCGTCCTTCCACTGACTATGAAGAAGTTATCCGCAGGCAGGAAGAGACAGATGAAGCCGTGACAGTACTTAGAATTAAGGGAAATGTACCGCTTGGAGGCATTTTTGATATTCGTCCTCATGTGAAGAGAGCGGTCATTGGAGGGATGCTTAGTCCCCAGGAACTTAACCAGATATCCAGCACGATTCATGCAAGCAGGCAGATGAAGAGGTTCATCGAGGAATTTGCCGAGGAAGAAAGCAGCCTGCCGATCCTGCTGGGATATACAGATAAAATTATTGTACTGGCTGACCTGGAAACGTCTATCCGCAATGCGGTTGACGACAATGGAGAAGTGCTTGACAGTGCAAGCGAGACTCTCCGTTCTCTTCGAAATCAGCTGCGCACGAAAGAATCACGTGTAAGAGAGCGTCTGGAGAGCATGATTCGCTCCACCAGTGCCCAAAAGATGCTTTCTGATGCGATTATTACAATCCGCAATGACCGTTTTGTCATACCTGTAAAGCAGGAGTACCGGGGACATTACGGCGGTATTATCCATGACCAAAGCTCCTCTGGCCAGACATTATTTATTGAGCCCGCGTCCATTGTCCAGCTGAACAATGAATTGCAGGGCATCAGGGTAAAAGAACAGCAGGAGATTGAACGGATTCTCATCGCACTGTCAGTACAGGCCGCTGAAAACAGCAGTGAACTGGAAACCATTGTAGAGGTGCTTGGGGAAATCGATTTTATGTTTGCTAAAGCCAGGTACAGTAAACGCATAAAGGCCTCCAAGCCGAAAATTAATAATGAAGGGATAATTTCATTATTCAAAGCCCGTCATCCGCTTATTCCTATTGATGAGGTAGTGGCAAATGATATTAAGCTCGGAGCTGAATATTCGACCATTGTCATTACGGGACCAAATACCGGCGGTAAAACAGTTACATTAAAAACAGTAGGGCTTTGTACATTGATGGCTCAGGCCGGTCTGCAGATCCCAGCGCTTGATGGTTCTGAAACGGCTGTTTTCGGAAATGTTTATGCTGATATCGGGGATGAACAGTCAATTGAACAAAGCTTGAGTACTTTCTCTTCGCATATGGTTAATATCGTGGATATTCTTGACCAGGTTGATTTCAATAGTCTGGTATTATTCGATGAGCTTGGTGCAGGTACAGATCCGCAGGAAGGTGCTGCCCTGGCGATTTCTATTCTTGACGAAGTATACAAGCGGGGGGCAAGAGTTATCGCCACAACTCATTATCCTGAACTGAAAGCCTATGGCTATAATAGAGAAGGAGTTATCAACGCCAGTGTTGAATTTGATATTGAAACGCTTAGTCCAACCTATAAGCTGCTGATTGGGGTTCCGGGCCGAAGCAATGCTTTTGAAATATCAAAACGGCTTGGGCTCAAGGATCAAGTGATTGAGACCGCAAGATCCTATATAGGAGCAGATACAAATCAGGTTGAAAATATGATTGCATCCCTTGAAGAAAGCCGCAGACAAGCAGAGGCTGACATGGAAGAAGCCAATGACTTTTTGAAAAGTGCAGAAAAACTTCATAAAGATCTGCAAAAGCAAATGGCTGAATTTTATGAGGAAAAAGATGCAATGCATGAGAAAGCAGCAGAAAGAGCCGAGGATATCGTTGAGAAAGCCAAGGCAGAAGCAGAAGAAATTATCCGCGATTTAAGAAAAATGCGCATGGAGAAACATGCTGAAGTGAAGGAACATGAGCTGATAGAAGCAAAGAAACGCCTGTCCGAAGCTGCACCGCAGATGAGCTCAGCAAAGAATAAATTAAAGCCAAAGAATAATAAACATGTGTTTGAAGCAGGCGATGAGGTAAAAGTTCTGAGTTTTGGACAAAAAGGGCATTTGCTTGAAAAGGTGTCTGACAATGAATGGCAGGTTCAAATCGGCATCTTAAAAATGAAAGTAGCCGAAAGGGATTTAGAATATGTCAAGAGTCCAAAACCTGTTGAAACAAAACCAGTAGCAACAGTAAAAGGCAAAGATTTTCATGTGAGCCTTGAACTTGATTTACGGGGCGAACGATATGAAAACGCACTTTTAAGAGTGGAGAAATATATAGATGATGCCCTTTTAGCTGGATATCCCCGTGTCTCCATCATTCATGGTAAAGGGACTGGTGCTTTGAGGCAGGGTGTTCAGGAATATCTGAAAAATCACAGGTCAGTTAAAAAAATTCGATTTGGTGAAGCAGGAGAAGGCGGCACAGGGGTTACAGTCGTTGAATTTAAATAAGCTTTGCCACCCGCTCTCCTTTTGTTTTTTATTAGGGGGGAGGGTACTTAAATTCCAGCGGGGAGAATGGAAATGAAAGAATTTTGGGAAAATGAATTTATTCAGACAGCTGCTTATTATAGTGTAGTCATTTTATGTATGATTGTTTTTTTAGCTGTTTTTGAATTAGTTACCAAGTATCGCAATTGGGAAGAAATCAAAAATGGAAATGTCGCTGTAGCGATGGCGACCGGCGGAAAAATTTTTGGGATTGCCAATATCTTCAGACATTCCATCATGCATAATGATACCTTGCTGACAATGATTACCTGGGGAATTTTTGGATTTTTTCTTTTGTTGATCGGCTATTTCATTTTTGAATTTTTAACACCTAAGTTTAGAATTGACGAAGAAATTGAAAATAATAACAAAGCAGTCGGTTTTATTTCCATGGTGCTGTCAATCGGATTGTCTTATGTCATTGGTGCAGGTTTATCATAAGGAGAGAATTAACATTGGAAAAGTTAGCAAAGGTTCTGCTGGTTCTTAGCGGAGTGTTTCTTCTTATAGGGGCCATTTATATATTTTTCATAACATAATATTTTTGTGAAATAAGGATATGGGAAAATCGCTATTATATATGGCGATTTTTTTTATGTCCATTAAAAAGAATATCCCCGATAGGCTGGACAGCCCTCTGAAAAAAATATCTTCCTGATTGTAAGGTCGTATTCTAATTGTCATAGAACCAGCATTATATTATAATAAGGTCGAACAGTTAGAATGTTCTAAAAGTTCAGAAGGTGTCCATCGCTTTTCTAAAAGTTTAGCAAGTGAAACTTTGAACTTCAATAACTGTCTAGCGCAAGTAGCCTACCCCCTCGAGGTCACAAGCTTGTCTTGTTTCGGCTTCTAGGGACTCGAGACATAAGCCAATCCCTTCCAGAAGGAAAGAACACCTTCTTGCAGGGCTCGTCTTATGCTTGTCGTCCCTGAGCAGTCGCCTCCACATTTCGGTTTGTCTAGTTGCGGCTCATAGGGACTCGGGGTCATAAGCCGTTTCCTTTCAGAAGGAAAAACGCCTTCTTACAGGAACTGTCTTATGCCTGTCGTCCCTGGGCAGTCGCCTTCACATTTCGGGCAATCCTCCCAAAAGGCAAAGAACGCCTTTCCGTGAGGCTCGTCTTGTGCTTGTCGGGGGTGGGTAAGGCGCTTGCGCTTTTCTGATGGGCATGAAGCAAAGGAGGGACAAAATGGCAGAAGCAAAACCATGGCTTAAGCAATATCCGGCAGAAATCCCCTCAACCTTGTCATATCCCAAACAGCCGGTACAAGATTATTTAAAGAATGCTGCAGAAGAATTTCCGGAGAAAATAGCCATCCACTTTATGGGAAAGGAATTCACATATAAATATATATATGAATCTTCCCTGAAGCTTGCCGCCTATTTACAGAAACTTGGAATTGAAAAGGGAGACCGCGTCGCGATTATGCTTCCGAATACTCCTCAGTCCGTTATCAGCTATTATGGAATTCTGATGGCTGGCGGGGTTGTTGTCCAGACAAATCCGCTGTATATGGAACGGGAATTGGAATACCAAATGAA
The DNA here is from genome assembly GCF_000294775.2 of Cytobacillus oceanisediminis 2691. Taxonomy (GTDB): domain Bacteria; phylum Bacillota; class Bacilli; order Bacillales; family Cytobacillaceae; genus Cytobacillus; species Cytobacillus pseudoceanisediminis. Next base: position 4,373,106 of record NZ_CP015506.1, on the reverse strand, counting down.
AGATTCAGGAGCAAAAGCAATTATTACAATGGATATCTTATTTCCGAAAGTGAGCAAAGTGGTGCCGCAGACAGAATTGAAGCATATAGTTGTAACCGCTGTCAAAGATGCTCTTCCATTCCCTAAAAATCTAATATATCCTTTTATCCAGAAAAAACAGTATGGCATTGTCGTAAATGTAAAACATGAAGGGCATAACCATTTGCTGACGGAGATTTTAAAGAGGCCGGCTGAACCGATGAAAATCCATGACTTCGATTTTGAAGAAGACTTGGCATTACTGCAATATACAGGCGGCACAACCGGTTTTCCAAAGGGTGTCATGCTTACGCACAGCAATCTGGTATCCAATACAGCCATGTGTAAAGCCTGGCTCTATAAGTGCAGACGCGGTGAGGAAACAGTGCTGGGCATACTTCCGTTCTTTCACGTGTATGGAATGACAACCGTTATGATCTTATCTGTTATGGATGCTCAAAAAATGGTCCTCCTTCCGAAATTTGATCCGGAAACGACCCTGAAAACTATTCATAAAGAGAGGCCGACCTTATTCCCTGGTGCCCCAACGATTTACATTGGGTTATTGAACCATCCGGATATAAAAAAATATGATTTATCTTCCATAGACTCTTGCATCAGCGGATCTGCTGCCCTGCCCGTTGAAGTCCAGCAGAAATTTGAAGAAATAACAGGAGGAAAGCTTGTAGAGGGCTATGGTTTGACGGAATCTTCACCTGTTACACATGCTAATTTCTTATGGGATCGCCCCCGTGTCAAAGGCAGTATAGGTGTCCCTTGGCCTGATACAGATGCAGCGATTTTTTCACTGGAAACGGGAGAAGCGCTTCCGGCAGGAGAAGTGGGCGAAATTGCAGTTAAAGGTCCTCAGGTAATGAAAGGCTATTGGAACCGCCCGGAAGAAACAGCACAGACTTTAAGAGATGGCTGGCTGCTTACAGGTGACCTGGGCTATATGGATGAGAATGGATACTTCTATGTAGTGGACCGGAAGAAAGATATGATTATTGCAGGGGGATTCAATATTTATCCCCGTGAAATAGAGGAAGTGCTATACGAGCATCCAGCCGTGCAGGAAGTGATTGCTGCAGGTATACCTGACCCATATCGCGGAGAAACAGTAAAAGCATATATTGTGCTGAAAGAGGGCAAAGAAGCAACGGAAGAAGAGCTGAATGAGTTTGCAAGAAAGCATCTTGCAGCATATAAGGTTCCAAGGCAATATGAATTCCGCAAGGAGCTTCCTAAGACAGCTGTTGGAAAAATACTGAGAAGGGCATTAGTAGATGAAGAAAAAAAGAAATTTAAAGAAGAAGAGGAAAAGCGGGCTTAACTTCAGAGACCGATTTTCGATCGGCTCTTTATTTTTGCGCCATTAAGCTTGTCCAGACATAAAAGAAATGTAATAATAAAATATATTTCTAGGGATAATTTCTTGACACGAATGAATTGTCCTACTATTATAAAAATATGAATGATGATTCATTCATTTTAGATCATTTTTTAAATTCAAAAATAAACGAAGCTGATTGGCCAATCCCGGCAGCAGGTATGGAATTACTCCAGCCCTGCTGCTCCTTAAAAATCTATGCACCTGTTTATTCTGAAAGGAGGGAACCTATTGAAAAAAACAAAGCCTAAATACCGGCAAATTATTGATGCGGCTGTAGTCGTGATCGCTGAAAATGGATATCACCAGGCCCAGGTATCAAAAATTGCCAAACAGGCTGGTGTCGCTGATGGCACCATATACTTATATTTCAAAAACAAAGAAGATATATTAATATCCCTCTTTCAGGATAAAATGGGCTACTTTGTTGAGAAAATTGAAGAAAAAATTGCAGGAAAAGAAAAAGCTGCAGAGAAACTATTAATGATGGTAGAATCACACTTTAGAATGCTCTCGGAAGACAGGCACCTGGCAATTGTAACCCAGCTCGAATTGAGGCAGTCCAATAAAGACCTTCGCCATAAAATTAATGAGGTGCTCAAAGGATACCTTGCTTTAGTGGAAAGGATTCTTGCTGATGGCAGGGAGAGCGGTGAGTTTCCAGCTGATCTGGACATTAGGCTGGCGCGCCAGATGATTTTTGGCACCATGGATGAAACAGTGACCACATGGGTAATGAATGAGCAAAAATATGATCTTACTGCATTGGCAGAGCCTGTTCATAAACTTTTGATCGGCGGGTGCGGAAAACTTTGAGGCAGATAAAGTGCTCTATAATATAGTCAGGAGGGATAAGATGGAATATCTAAAATGGTCCCATCAGGACTTTGTGGCGACGATTACTATTGAACGTCCGCCTGCGAATGCTCTTTCATCAGGTCTATTGAAAGAGCTTTCAGCTGTCCTGGATGAAGTTGAAAATAATGAGGAAATTAGGGTAATCCTTATTCATGGGGAGGGCAGATTCTTCTCAGCAGGCGCTGATATTAAAGAATTTACAACCATTGAAAGCGGTGAAGATTTTTCAAGCTTGGCGACTTATGGACAGGATCTCTTTGAGAGAATGGAAAAATTCCCTAAGCCAATTATTGCAGCGATTCATGGAGCGGCATTGGGCGGCGGTTTGGAGCTTGCCATGGGCTGTCATTTCCGTCTCGTAGCTGAAAACGCAAAGCTGGGTCTTCCAGAGCTTCAGCTTGGATTAATTCCTGGTTTTGCCGGAACTCAGAGGCTTCCCCGATATGTAGGTGCAGCGCGTGCAGCAGAAATGCTTTTCACTAGTGACCCAATTACCGGGCTTGAGGCAGTGCAATATGGTCTGGCTAACCATGCCTATCCTGAGGAGCAGCTGTTGGACAATGCTTATAGTATGGCGAAGAAAATTGCCAAGAAGAGCCCTGGTTCGATCAAGGCGGCCATTGAGCTCTTAAACTACGGAAAGACGGGGCAATTCTACGAAGGTGTTAAAAAAGAAGCAGAATTGTTTGGGGAGGTATTTGTTTCTGAAGATGGCAAGGAAGGCATATCTGCGTTTATTGAAAAGCGTGAACCAAGCTTTACCGGAAAATAGTGTTTTAAAAGATTTGTGCTGAAAGATTACATTCATCCTCATAATCTATTATAATAGACTTGTATGCGGATGATCTAATCTTCAGAAGATTCAATGGTTATATTATGGTCTGTGAGCGAGCGCCCGCTCAATTCTAAAAGCGGGCAGTTCCAAGCAGATAAGCCTTTCTGTATGCGTTAAATATTTTCAATCTTTCGAAGTGAAGAAATGTTTTAATTAATGGCTTTGTTTTATGACAATGCTTAATTACTAGGAGGGAAATCATGAACATCTACGTATTAATGAAGAGAACATTTGATACCGAGGAAAAAATTACCATCTCCGGCGGCAAAATCAATGAAGATGGCGCTGAATTTATCATTAATCCATATGATGAATATGCAATTGAAGAAGCAATCCAGGTTCGGGATGCGAATGGCGGAGAAGTGACGGTTGTTTCCGTAGGAACAGAAGAAGCTGAAAAGCAGCTCCGTACCGCTCTTGCGATGGGTGCCGATAAAGCTGTATTAATAAATACAGAAGATGATCTTGAAGGTGGAGATCAATACACGACTGCAAAAATCTTATCCGAATACTTGAAAGACAAAGATGCTGACTTAATCATTGCAGGAAATGTAGCAATTGATGGGGGTTCGGGACAGGTTGGACCTCGTGTAGCAGAAATTTTGGGCATTTCTTATGTAACAACTATTACAAAGCTTGATATCAATGGCAGCTCTGCGACAGTAGTGCGCGATGTTGAAGGGGATTCAGAAGTAATTGAGACATCACTTCCATTATTGGTCACAGCTCAGCAGGGGTTAAATGAGCCGCGCTATCCATCTTTGCCGGGAATTATGAAGGCAAAAAAGAAGCCACTTGATGAGCTTGAGCTTGATGATCTTGATCTTGATGAGGACGATGTTGAAGCCAAAACAAAAACAATTGAAATCTATTTGCCTCCTAAGAAGGAAGCAGGAAAAGTTCTTGAAGGTGAGCTGGAAGATCAAGTTAAGGAACTTGTGAAACTTCTTCATACTGAAGCCAAAGTTGTCTGATCATCAATAACTGATAATAATAACGCAGGGGGTAAAACATATGGCTAGAAAAGTATTAGTGTTAGGTGAAGTCCGTGACGGTTCATTGCGTAATGTATCCTTCGAAGCTGTTGCAGCTGGTAAGACTGCGTCAGAAGGCGGAGAGGTTGTAGGTGTTTTAATTGGTGATTCTGTAAGCGCTTTAGCTAATGAAATGATTCACTATGGTGCTGACCGTGTTGTAACTGTTGAAGATGAAAAGCTGAAGCAGTATACTCCTGACGGCTTTTCACAGGCTTTAATGGCTGTGATTGATTCCGAAAGTCCGGAAGGCCTGATTTTTGGACATACAGCATTAGGGAAAGATCTCGCTCCTAAAATTGCTGCCAAGCTGGAGTCAGGTTTAATCTCTGACGTAACGAGCCTTGAAGAGGCAGGCGGCAACCTGGTGTTCACACGCCCGATTTATTCAGGTAAAGCTTTTGAAAAGAAAATTGTTACAGATGGCCTCCTCTTTGCAACAATTCGTCCAAACAACATAGCTCCATTGGAGAAAGATGAATCAAGATCAGGAGATATTGCTTCTGTTGCAGCAGAAATCAAAGATCTTCGCACGATCATTAAGGAAGTTGTCCGCAAAGCAAGTGAAGGCGTTGATTTATCCGAAGCTAAGGTTATCATTGCCGGCGGCCGCGGCGTTAAGAGCGAGGAAGGCTTTGAGCCATTAAAAGAACTTGCTTCGGTTCTAAATGGAGCAGTGGGTGCATCACGCGGAGCTTGTGATGCTGATTATTGTGACTACTCGCTGCAAATTGGCCAAACCGGTAAGGTTGTAACACCAGATCTATATATTGCTTGCGGCATCTCCGGTGCTATTCAGCATTTAGCTGGGATGTCCAACTCAAAAGTAATCGTAGCCATTAACAAAGATCCGGAAGCCAATATCTTTAAAGTAGCTGATTATGGTATTGTTGGAGATCTGTTTGAGGTTGTTCCACTGTTAACTGAAGAATTCAAAAAGCTTAAAGTAAATGCATAAGATAGTATATCGAATGGGCGGCTGATGGCCGCCCATTATACATAGTGCCAATAGGGAAAGAAAGAGAATAATCTGTTCCAAATAGGGTAAATTACGATCGAGCAGATTGTTCGCAACATATAATAAACGATGGTATACTTTCGTTAGTATTTGAGTTAAATTTTAGGAGGCATATCAAATGGCTATTTCACATGCAACTGACCAAAACTTCACTGCTGAGACTGGTTCGGGATTAGTATTGGCAGATTTCTGGGCTCCTTGGTGCGGCCCTTGTAAAATGATCGCTCCTGTTTTAGAAGAGCTTGATTCTGAAATGGGCGATAAAGTAAAAATTGTAAAAATCGATGTTGACGAAAACCAGGAAACTGCTGGAAAGTTTGGCGTAATGAGCATTCCGACATTAATCGTTCTAAAAGACGGTGAAGTTGTAGATAAAGTGGTTGGTTTCCAGCCGAAAGAGGCTCTCGCTGAATTACTTTCAAAACATGCGTAATTTATAAGGAATTTTCCCGGTGTCCCATAAGGACATCGGGATTTTTTTGTCATATGGGTTTTGTTGTTATGCTGCAGGTTTCCAGGCTGATATAATAAGATGGTAATAATGTGCCATCTGCATATTAGCGGCTAAATAATATTGGTTTGCTGCCAGCGCAAACAAAGTATTATACTAGCTTTCACCCCAAAATGATTATGCCAAACAATGAATAAATTGAACTTCAATAAAAAGTTTTAACCGGGGAGGTGTAGTGCCATGAATGATACGATAAAAAATAAACTGATGCTGCTTCCTGCCCAGCCGGGATGTTATTTGATGAAAGACAGGCAGGGTACCATCATATACGTGGGGAAGGCAAAAATCCTGAAAAACCGTGTAAGATCCTATTTCACAGGCTCACATGACGGAAAAACATTAAGACTTGTTAATGAGATCGTAGATTTTGAGTACATTGTCACTTCTTCAGATATGGAAGCACTGATCCTTGAGATGAATCTGATCAAGAAATATGATCCGAAATATAATGTAATGCTGAAGGACGATAAAAGTTACCCTTTTATCAAATTGACGGCCGAACGCCATCCCCGTCTAATTACAACCAGAAAAGTAAAAAAAGACAGGGGAAAATACTTCGGACCATATCCCAATGTGCAGGCTGCCAATGAAACAAAAAAGCTGCTCGACCGAATTTATCCTCTCCGCAAATGTTCAACTCTTCCGGACAGAGTTTGCCTTTATTATCATTTAGGCCAATGTCTTGCGCCATGCGTGAAGGCCGTAGGTGAAGACCAATATAAGCAAATGACAGACGAGATTGCAAAATTCTTGAATGGCGGATACAAAGAGATTAAAAAAGACCTGACTGCAAAAATGACAGCAGCTGCTGAAGAATTGGACTTTGAAAGGGCAAAGGAGCTTAGGGATAAAATTGCCCATATAGATGCAACAATGGAAAAGCAAAAAATGACAATGACAGACTTTACCGACCGGGATGTATTTGGATATGCGGTTGATAAAGGATGGATGTGTGTTCAGGTATTCTTCATCAGACAGGGTAAACTCATTGAAAGAGATGTATCAATGTTCCCTATTTATAATGAGCCGGAAGAAGAAATCTTAACTTTCCTCGGCCAGTTTTATACAAAAGCAAACCACTTTAAACCGCGAGAAATATTGGCACCGGATTCGGTTGATGCTGAAATGGCAGAACAGCTTCTGGATGTTAAGGTGCTAAAACCGCAGCGAGGGCAAAAAAAGGACCTGGTGAAGCTTGCTTATAAAAATGCAAAAATTGCTCTCCAGGAGAAGTTTTCTTTAATTGAGCGTGATGAAGAACGGACAATTAAGGCTGTAGAAAATCTGGGGGATCAGCTTGGAATATATACGCCTCACCGGATAGAAGCATTTGATAATTCAAATATCCAGGGAACGGACCCTGTTTCAGCCATGATCGTCTTTATTGATGGCAAACCAGAGAAAAGAGAATACCGTAAATATAAGATTAAGTCTGTTAAAGGCCCTGATGACTATGAATCCATGAGAGAAGTAGTCCGGCGCAGATATACAAGGGTACTGAAAGAAGAGCTGCCGCTTCCGGACTTAATCATGATTGATGGGGGAAAAGGGCATGTTGAAGCTGTACGGGATGTGCTTGAAAATGAGCTCGGTCTGGATATTCCGATTTCTGGCCTGGTGAAGGATGAAAAGCACAGGACTTCTCAGCTCTTATATGGTAATCCGCTTCAAATTATTCCACTTGCAAGGAACAGCCAGGAATTTTATCTGCTTCAGAGAATTCAGGACGAGGTTCATCGTTTTGCGATTACTTTTCATCGCCAGCTTCGCGGGAAAAATGCCTTTCAGTCTATTCTTGATGATATTCCCGGCATAGGAGAAAAACGAAAGAAACAGCTGCTGAAAGCCTTTGGATCTGTAAAGAAAATGAAAGAAGCACCAATAGAGGAGTATAGGAAAATAGGCATTCCTGAGAATGTTGCCGAGGAATTGAAGTTGAGGCTCGAGGAACAAAATGGAAATCCTAAGTCATAAATGGATATAGACAGAAAATTTCAGATATGTTATACTAATTCAAACTTTATATCAATATCACTTTATAGCGATAAAGCGTATGTTCATTTAGTTCAAACAAAGTTTTGGGACTATGAACCGAATCGTTAAGTGAAGGTAGAGGTGCGAACTTCATCAGTAAAAGCTTGGAGAAGAATGAGCTTCCATGAAAAGCTTTGAAAGGGTACGTTCGCCGAAGTGGAGAAAATCTCATCATTTTTTCTGCTGGTTCTGCATTGAATAAATGCAGGATTGTCAGGACAATGCCGTCCTGGAGAGCTATCTCACTGTGTTTGCTCATTTTTATACTTTGGCTGCACAGCAATGGGATAGTAAACTATTCCATTGCTTTTTTTATTGCCCAAAAGGGTATTTTAGAGTTAAGGCCATTGTCAAATACAGCAGAGTGAACTGATATGCTTCACTTACATAGGACGGCAAATCACAAAATTACTATTTCTTTAGAAAGAAGGGAAAGCTGTGGGAATCATTGTGCAGAAATTCGGGGGCACCTCCGTGGGGACTGTAGACAGAATTCAAAATGTTGCCAATCGGGTAATTGAAGAAAAAAATCGGGGAAATGATGTTGTTGTAGTTGTTTCGGCAATGGGCAAAACAACTGATCAGCTGGTTGGCATGGCAAGGGAGATTTCCCCCTCACCTGATAAAAGGGAAATGGACATGCTGCTTACAACCGGCGAACAGGTGACCATCTCTTTATTGGCAATGGCTTTAAATGCGAAAGGGCATCCCGCCGTTTCTTTTACAGGGTGGCAGGCAGGCATTAAAACAGAAGCAGTCCATGGCAATGCGAGGATAGTGAATATTGATCCAGGTACCATTCAGGGTGAATTAAACCAGGGGAAAATTGTAATTGTGGCAGGCTTCCAGGGGATGACTGAAGATGGTTCCATCACCACACTTGGCCGGGGCGGATCTGATACAACGGCTGTTGCACTGGCTGCAGCACTTAAAGCTGATAAATGTGATATTTATACTGATGTAACCGGGGTATTTACATCAGATCCCCGCTTTATAAAGAATGCCAGAAAATTATGTTCTGTTTCCTATGATGAAATGCTTGAACTGGCCAATTTGGGGGCAGGTGTGCTCCATCCAAGAGCAGTCGAATTTGCGAAAAATTATGGACTTCCCCTTGAAGTGCGTTCAAGCCTTGAGAAGGAAGCCGGAACAATCATTGAGGAGGAAGTAAAAATGGAACAAAACTTAGTCGTGCGCGGTGTGGCATTTGAGGATGATATAACAAGGGTGACGATTCTTGGTCTTCCTAATTCAATGACTGGATTGTCTACTATTTTCTCGGCGCTTGCCAAAAATCGCATTAACGTTGATATCATTATCCAGAGCATGACAGAGGCTCAGACGACAAACCTTTCATTTTCAATAAAGAATGAAGATCTCACAGATACAGTAAAAGTGCTGGAAAAGCATAGAGAACAATTAAATTATGACAGAATTGAATGGGAATCGGGCCTTGCTAAGGTTTCGATTGTTGGCTCAGGCATGATTTCCAATCCGGGTGTGGCTGCAGAAATGTTCGAAGTGCTTTCCGCGAATAAAATAACGGTGAAAATGGTAAGCACATCAGAAATTAAAGTATCGGCGGTTGTTGAAAACAGCAAAATGATTGATGCAGTTGATGCTTTGCATGATGCATTCAATCTGTCGGTTTCTCCGGTTAAGGCTTAATTCCAGGAATATCAAACAATAAGCTATCAAAATTGATAGCTTATTGTTTGTACATATGATATTACTCAGCAGGATCCTTTTTATCCCACTTCACTGTAATAAGGATTTTGCCAGTTTTTTTGCGGGGATGTTCGAATGCCTCACAAATGACTTCTTTTTGAAGTTCAATCTGCTGGGCTATAAATCCGGCCTCAAGCTGAAAGGTGCAGTTATGATTTTTTTTGCAGCGGTCTGTAATCAGCTGGCTGGATAATTCCATTTCAATTTCATTTTTCGATTCGTTTGCGATGGAAAGATTTCCCCAGCCGGCGTTTATAAAAAACTCGGCAATCTGGCCGGCTGTTTCCAGAGGATACATGCGTGCGATCCTTTTGCCTGCCCAATATAAAATTTCCGGTGCTTCATTTCCCAAAAGGTCATGCAGCAGCACTTCCCGGATTAGTTCATAGCCAAAAACCGGAACTGACTGTATGTGATCTTCATTAGTGGATTTCGCAGATGCTAATTCGCTCAATAGTCTCCCCTCTTTCTATGATTCTATTATATACAATATGCTGAGAGAGTTAATATCAATTCGGGAAAAAATAGAACGATTTGCATAGAAATAATTACTATTCCAGTATACTGGAGAGCAGCAACTGGGTCATATTGAACCGCAGAATAATATATGTTTTTTAGCCGCTAATATTTTTTAAAAATTTTATTAATATGGAACATTTTATGTATCCGTTTTCTTGACGCTCTATTATCTTGGGAGTAAAATGGACATGTCACATAATTGTAAGAAAATGAATAACATTTTCGAGATGATGTCCTGAGCGGGGGCTCAGCATCATTTTTTTAAAATCAGGGGGGGAAAGTTTATGGCAGGTAATCGTGAGTTTTTTAATCGCAGATTGCATTCATTACTTGGGGTTATACCGGTTGGTTTGTTTTTGGTGCAGCACCTTGTAGTGAACCATTTTGCAACAGGGGGAGAGGAATCTTTTAATAATGCAGCGCATTTCATGGAAAGTCTTCCATTCAGAATATTCCTTGAAACGTTTGTAATCTATCTACCTTTGCTGTTCCACGCAATCTATGGACTTTATATTGCTTTTACTGCAAAAAATAACGCAAGCAGGTATGGATACTTCCGAAACTGGATGTTTATGCTGCAGCGTGTTTCAGGTGTCATTACACTGGTTTTTGTTGCATGGCATGTTTGGGAAACACGTGTACAGGCTGCCTTTGGAGCAGATGTTAACTTTCAGATGATGGAGAACATCCTATCTAATCCATTTATGTTCTGGTTCTATATTATTGGAGTCATTTCTGCAATTTTCCACTTTGCTAATGGGCTTTGGTCATTCCTTGTCAGCTGGGGAATTACAGTATCTCCTCGTTCACAGGTTATTTCCACGTATGTAACGATCGGAATATTCATTGCACTATCTATTGTTGGTGTACGTGCTCTAACAGCATTCATTTAAAAGACAATAAAAGACTATTAGACTTCGGATTTATAACGTGCCAATAATATTGCAGCTTTGAGAAGCAGTCTGGCTTTAAGCGCGATAGGCAGGCGCTCTGCGCTTTTCTAAGTTGTACTAGTAATTAGGGAGTGAGTCACTATGGGTAAAGGAAAGGTTATAGTTGTCGGCGGCGGATTAGCCGGTTTAATGGCGACAATTAAAGTTGCAGAATCAGGGACTCCGGTTGAATTATTTTCTTTAGTGCCGGTTAAACGTTCTCACTCTGTTTGTGCCCAGGGCGGCATCAACGGAGCAGTAAATACAAAAGGGGAAGGCGATTCTCCTTGGATTCATTTTGACGATACAATTTATGGCGGAGACTTCCTGGCAAACCAGCCGCCTGTTAAAGCGATGGCAGAGGCAGCACCAGGAATTATTCACTTATTTGACCGTATGGGTGTTATGTTCAACCGTACCCCTGAAGGGCTGCTTGACTTCCGCCGCTTTGGCGGTACACAGCATCACCGTACAGCATTCGCTGGTGCTACGACAGGTCAGCAGCTTCTTTACGCGATGGACGAGCAGGTCCGCCGCCATGAAGTTGCAGGCTTAGTAACAAAGTACGAAGGCTGGGAATTCCTAGGGGTAGTAATCGACGATGATGGAGCTTGTAAGGGTGTCGTTGCCCAGAACCTGACTTCTATGGAGATCAAGTCTTTTGCTGCTGACGCCGTTATTATGGCATCCGGCGGACCTGGAATTATCTTCGGGAAATCCACTAACTCTGTTATTAACACAGGCTCAGCTGCCTCGATTGTTTATCAGCAGGGTGCTTATTATGCAAATGGAGAATTTATTCAAATTCATCCAACCGCTATTCCGGGAGACGATAAGCTTCGTCTAATGAGTGAATCTGCGCGTGGTGAAGGCGGACGAGTTTGGACATATAAAGATGGCAAACCATGGTATTTCCTTGAAGAGAAATATCCTGCTTATGGAAACCTGGTGCCTCGTGATATTGCAACCCGTGAAATTTTTGACGTGTGTGTTAACCAGAAGCTTGGCATTAATGGGGAAAACATGGTCTATCTTGATCTTTCCCATAAAGATCCTAAAGAGCTTGATATTAAGCTTGGCGGAATTATTGAAATCTATGAAAAATTCCAGGGTGAAGACCCGCGTAAAGTGCCAATGAAAATCTTCCCTGCTGTCCACTATTCAATGGGCGGACTATGGGTGGACTATGATCAGATGACGAATATTCCTGGCCTATTTGCTGCAGGTGAATGTGATTATTCACAGCATGGTGCCAACCGTCTGGGTGCAAACTCCCTTCTATCAGCCATTTACGGCGGTATGGTAGCAGGTCCGAATGCTGTCAAATATATCAGCGGCCTTGATAAGAGTGCTGAAGATCTGCCATCATCATTATTTGACCGCCACGTAAAACAGGAAGAAGAAAAATGGAATAATATTATGTCTCTTGATGGCACAGAGAATGCATATGTCCTTCATAAAGAGCTTGGTGAATGGATGACAGATAATGTAACGGTTGTACGCCACAATGACAGGCTTTTGAAAACAGATGAAAAAATTGTTGAACTTATGGAGCGCTATAAAAACATCAATATTAATGACACTGCGAAGTGGAGCAATCAGGGTGCAAGCTTTACCCGCCAATTGCAGAATATGCTTCAATTGGCTCGTGTTATTACAATTGGTGCATACAACCGTAATGAAAGCCGCGGTGCACACTATAAGCCGGATTTCCCAGAGCGTAACGATGAGGAATTCATGAAAACAACAATGGCGAAGTTTGTTGATGCAAATTCCGCTCCTGCATTCCATTACGAAGACATTGATGTAAGCTTAATAAAACCGCGTAAGCGTGACTATTCTAAAAAGAAAGGGGAGAATTAATCCATGCAAGAAACAAAAACTAAAACAGTCCGTTTTGTAATCAGCCGCCAGGATACTCCTGATTCAGCCCCTTATCAGGAAGAGTTTGAAATAGATTACCGTCCAAATATGAATGTTATTTCTGCCCTTATGGAAATTCGCCGTAATCCGGTCAACGTGAAGGGTGAACATACTACTCCAATCGCATGGGATATGAACTGTCTTGAAGAAGTCTGCGGTGCATGTTCAATGATTATTAATGGAAAGCCCCGCCAGTCCTGCACGGCTCTTGTAGATCAGCTGGAACAGCCGATCCGTCTTGAGCCGATGCGCACGTTCCCTGTAGTCCGTGACCTGCAGGTAGACAGAAGCCGTATGTTTGACTCCTTGAAAAAGGTTAAAGCGTGGATTCCGATCGATGGTACTTATGATTTGGGACCAGGACCGCGTATGCCTGAGAGAAAGCGCCAATGGGCATATGAATTGTCAAAGTGCATGACATGCGGTGTTTGTCTGGAAGCATGCCCGAATGTAAACAGCAAATCTGACTTTATTGGGCCAGCTCCTTTATCACAGGTTCGTTTGTTCAATGCTCACCCAACTGGTGAAATGAATAAAGCAGAACGCCTGGAGCAAATTATGGGTGATGGCGGACTAGCCAACTGCGGAAACTCTCAAAACTGCGTACAGTCCTGCCCGAAAGGCATTCCTTTAACAACATCCATTGCGGCACTTAACCGCGATACAACATTCCAGTCTTTCAAAAACTTCTTTGGAAGCGATCAGATCTAAACATCTTAAAACCCCTTTCCTTTTTGGAGAGGGGTTTTTTTAGGTTTCTTTGAGCAGCTAATTAAATTTAACCACTGAGCTGAGTGGAGTGGAAGGCGCGAGATCCTCGAAAATGCATGGCATTTTCTTCATGCGGTGTGGATTCAAGGAAGTTTATTCAACGTCCTTCGCAAGTAGCGTACCATGGGAGGGCCGCAGACGCGAAGCGTCGGCAGCCCCGTGGGAAAGCTTGATTACCAGCAACGGAAAATCAACGGGCAGAATTAATTTTCCATAAATTTAATTAGAGGCACAATATTTTAACACATGCTGAAAGGTTTTCAAATAATTCCAAAAATACTATAATGAAATATAACAGAGTGAGCGCTCATTCATTAATAGCCGGGAGGAACTGCCATGAAAAAATTGAGCTATATTGACGATTTTAAAAAATGGGAAGAAGAATTCATTTTCTTCCATCCAGTAAAAGTCAGATTTTCTGAAACAGATATGTTTGGACATTTGAACAATACCGTTCCATTCACATATTATGAAGAAGCACGGATAGAATTTTTCAAAAGCAAAGGCTTTATGCAGGACTGGGTAAAACTTAATAATGAAACCATACCAGTCGTAGCAGACCTCCAATGCGATTTTATCTGCCAGGTTTTCTTTGATGAAGAGATACAAATTTATGTAAAAGCTGCTTCGATAGGTAATTCTTCTGTTGATCTTCATTATATGGGCAAGAAATCAGACGGTTCAGTTTGCTTCACCGGCAGGGGCACGATGGTGCAGATATCAAAGGTGACAGGCAAGGGTGTGCCTTGGACCGCAGAGATGAAAGAAATGCTGAAAAGCGGGGTTAAAGTACGAGCCTAGCGGCACAAATGGCACATTTTTGAAAATAACTTTCTCCTTTCACTAAATATAGTCACTTCGGCTGTTTTGCTGACATATGATATGGTGACTAAATATATACCCATCCCGCGGTTCATAGCTGGCGAAAGGCAAGGAGGGTTACAATACTTGAAGGAGAATGAATATACTCACAAGCCGTTACTCACCAAACGAGAAAGAGAAGTATTCGAATTGTTAGTACAAGATAAAACAACAAGGGAAATCGCTGGTGAATTGTTTATAAGTGAAAAAACGGTTCGGAACCACATTTCCAATGCCATGCAAAAGCTTGGTGTAAAGGGGCGATCACAAGCTGTTGTAGAGCTCCTTCGAATGGGAGAGCTAGAACTTTAATTTAGACCGGCTATCCTTCTGGGAAGCCGGTTATCACATTTATAAAGGGGTTTTTCATTATTGGTTTTATTTCTATCTTGAAATTTATACGGAAAAAGGTGAAAATAAATGCACAAGGGCAGAAAACGTCGTATAAGCTTAAATGGGAGTGTTTAAGAATGAAGCTTGAAGATCCTAAAACAAATGAAATAAATGATGTTGTAGCTGAAATTGAGAAAGACTTAAGATACATATCCGGCATTATCAAGCAGAAGGGAAGGGAAATTCTAAGTGATTTCACCATTACCCCTCCTCAGTTTGTTGCATTGCAATGGCTTTTTGAAGAAGGCGATATGACCATCGGTGAGCTATCAAACAAAATGTATCTTGCATGCAGCACGACAACAGATCTTGTTGACCGAATGGAGAAAAACACCCTTGTGAAGAGGGTTAAAGACCCAAATGACCGAAGAGTGGTCAGGATCCACCTGCTTGAAGAAGGAGAACGGATTATTGAAGAAGTTATAAAAAAACGCCAGGATTATCTAAAAGAAGTTTTAAAAAATTCTTCACATAATGAGGTCTTGTTCCTAAAAGATAACTTAATGAAATTACACCATGATATGCGAGGAGAATGAGGCGGTACTTGTGAAACAACCTATAGGAATTATTGACTCCGGAGTCGGAGGCTTAACAGTCGCAAAAGAAATCATGCGGCAGCTGCCAAATGAAGATATTGTTTACCTTGGAGATACAGCCCGATGCCCCTATGGCCCCCGGCCTGGTGACGAGGTAAAATCTTTTACCTGGCAAATGACGAAATACTTGCTTGAAAGAAATATTAAAATGCTGATCATTGCCTGTAATACTGCTACTGCTGTAGCCCTTGAAGAAATACGCAGGGAACTCACGATACCGGTTATCGGTGTCATTTTCCCTGGGGCCAGAACAGCTATAAAAGTAACAAAAAATCATAAAATTGGTGTCATTGGCACAGAAGGCACAGTCAGAAGCAAGGCATATGAAAATGCGCTGATTCAGTTAAACAGGAGATCTGATGTGCATAGTCTGGCATGCCCTAAATTCGTTCCTCTTGTAGAGAGCGGGGAGTATGAAGGCTCTGTTGCCAAAAAAATCGTGGCTGAGACTCTTCAGCCTATTAAAGGCAAAGGAATGGATACACTCATTCTCGGGTGTACCCATTATCCTTTATTAGAACCAATTATAAAAAATGTAATGGGAAAAGACGTAAATGTCATCAGTTCCGGTGAGGAAACAGCAAGGGAAGCAAGTACCATTCTGCATCACTATGGAATGCTAAAAGCTGTTGCTGAGAACCCTGAATATAAATTCTGCACAACGGGCTCAACAGCCATTTTTTCTAAAATTGCTTCAAAATGGCTGGGGTCTCCCGTAAATACCGTAGAAAAAATATCGCTTTAATAAATGCAGACATCTTCTGAACTTTTTCAGAAGGTGTTTTTTTAAGATAAGTATAAAATTTTGAACGCGGATAACTGTCTAGCTCCAGCGCCTTGCCCAGCCCCTCGAGGTGAGGCCCCCAGGATGGGGGTCATGCAGACGTTGCCACAGGACGTGGCGTTCTTAGTCTGCGTTCCTTCGCGGGCAAGGCGCTTCCGCTTTTCTTTTAGGATTACATTTTAAAAAAGCTTTGGTATCATGAGAATGATAGACAAATTATATTAGTTGAGTTGGTGATCAATTTGCTGGCACAAGCCGAAAACTATCTGAAAAAATATTTTGGATATACCTCTTTCCGCCCTGGCCAACAGGATATTATTCAAAATATCCTTTCTCAAAACAATACTCTTGGCATTCTCCCAACTGGAGGCGGAAAGTCAATCTGCTTCCAAATACCCGCTCTTGTACTCCCCGGAACGGCCATTGTGATCTCTCCCTTAATTTCCCTGATGAAAGATCAAGTAGATGCTCTTAGCCTTGCCGGCATCCCGGCTGCTTTTATCAACAGCACGCTGTCTTCAGCTGAGTATCAGCATGTTATGGCCGGAATACGCAATGGTGAATATAAGCTCGTGTATGTGGCGCCGGAACGATTTGGTTCCATGGCCTTTTTGGAATTATTAAACGATATTTCAATTAGTGCTATCGTCTTTGATGAGGCGCACTGCATCTCTCAATGGGGACATGATTTCAGACCAAGTTATCGTTCCGTTGTCGAAGAGCTAAACAGCCTGTACCAGAAACCTGTAATCGCTGCTTTGACAGCAACAGCAACACGTGATGTCGCAGAGGATATTCGCAGGCTTTTAAACATAGGAGAGGAACATACGTTTATTACCGGTTTTGCAAGGGAGAATTTATCTTTCCACGTTTTGAAAGGTGTTAACAAAAGGGACTTTATATTGCAGACCATAAAGAAACATAAAAACGAAGCGGGAATTATATATACTTCAAGCCGCAAGGAAACGGACCAGCTGTACCAATTTTTAAAAAGCAAGAACTGCTCAGCTGCCAAGTATCATGCAGGCTTAAAGGAAGAAGAACGAAAAGAAGCACAGAATTCCTTTGTATACGATGAATCAGACATTATGATCGCCACGAATGCTTTTGGAATGGGGATTGATAAATCCAATGTCAGATTTGTCATCCACTATAATCTTCCGCGGAACATTGAAGCCTATTATCAGGAAGCGGGGAGGGCTGGCAGAGATGGCGTGGATAGTACATGCTACCTGCTGTTTGCCCCTCAGGATATCCAGCTGCAGAAGTTTTTGATAGAGGAGAGCAGTCTGAATCAACAAAAAATGGAGCAGGAATACAGCAAGCTAAAGGATATGGTGAATTACTGCCATACAGAAAAATGTCTCCAGTCCTATATCATTGAATATTTTGATGAAAATGCCGATCCTATTCGATGCGGCAAATGCAGCAGCTGTCTGGATGAACGGACAAGCATGGATATTACTCAGGAAGCATTAATGATTTTCTCATGCATTAAGCGGATGGGAGAAAGATTTGGCATTACTTTGACAGCCCAGGTTTTAAAAGGCTCCAATAATAAGAGAATCCGCGAAATGAATTTTAATAAACTTTCAACATTTGGATTGCTGAAAAACCGCAAAGAAAAAGAGATTGCTGATATGATAAACTATCTTCTGGCCGAGGACTATCTGGCTTTAACAGATGGGAAATATCCAACAGTAAGGCTGTCAGCCAGTGCGGTTCCCGTGTTGAAGGGGCAGAAAAGATTATTTATGAAAATAAGCGAACCGGTGCCTGTTCAGGAAACAGATGAAAACATTGAGCTCTTCGAGATGCTGAGAAAGCTCAGGAAAAAGTTTGCAGATGAGGAAAATGTCCCTCCTTTCGTAGTATTTGCTGATGCATCATTAAAAGAAATGAGCCGGTATTTTCCAGTCAGCAAGGACATGATGTTAAATATTAAAGGTGTAGGGCAAATGAAGTATGAAAAGTATGGGGAAGACTTTATCCAGGCTATCAGAGAGTTTGCCGAAGAACATAATATTTCGCCTAATCCGGCTGCAGAAGCACCTTCAAAAACAGAGGAACCAATAGATGATCGCCCAAGCTACCTGATTTCCTTTGACTATTACAAGGATGGAGATTCAATAAGAGAAATAGCCAAAAAGCGAAATTTCTCACCGATAACAATTCAAGAGCATATATTTCGCTCTGTCAGAGAAGGCAATGTAATTGACTGGTCAGAAATATTCAATGAAACTGAAGAAAAGCTCGTTTTACAGGCTGCTGAAAAAGCTGGAAGAGACAAACTTAAACCAATCAAAGAAGAACTTCCGGAAGAAATAGATTATTTTAAAATCAAAGCCGTCCTGGTAAAAGATGAACTGCAGAAACAAATATGACAAAGAAGCTCCTTATGGGGGCTTCTTTTTTAATGGATGCCATTTCAAACCTTTCTTTCGGTTTGTCCAAATTTGTCAAAAATCTATTAACACTTTTATCCCAAAAGCCGGTCTAAATTTCAGATAGGCTCGTATACATGTAGTACAAACTGTCTCAGGGGGGATTATGTATGTCTATAAATAAAAAAACGTCTATAGTGTCAGCTGTGCTGGTATCATCTGTTCTATTATCAGGATGCGGATTGTTCGGAAGCCAGGGGAAGGAAAAGGTCGATCCGCCAAAAGCAGTATCTTATACCGATGAAGGCGAGAGTGTAGCCGAAGAAACAGCTGGAAAAGAAACAGCCGAAAATGAAGAGGGTGTTACGGCAAATCTTAAAACAGAGCTTTACTTGATTGATAAGAACGGGTATGTCGTTCCCCAGACTATTGACTTGCCAAAAACTAATTCAGTTGCTACACAGGCGTTAGAATACCTGGTAGAAAACGGTCCTGTTACAGAATTTCTTCCTAATGATTTCCGTGCAGTCCTTCCGGCTGATACAAAAGTTTCGGTAAATATTAAAGATAAAGTTGCAACCGTCGATTTTTCAAAAGAATTTAAGGAATATGCTAAGGAGGATGAAAAGAAAATTCTCCAATCAGTAACCTGGACACTTACACAATTTGATTCCATTGATAAAGTTAAGCTGACATTAAACGGACATGAATTAAAGGAGATGCCTGTGAATGGCACTCCGGTCAGTTCGGCGTTAAGCAGAGCCAATGGAATAAACATGGATACAACGGAAGTAGTGGATATCACGAATACGAAGCCGGTTACCGTTTATTATCTGGGCGGGGATGAAGAAAACTATTATTACGTGCCTGTCACCAAGCGTGTCAGCAATGATATGGACAATAAAGTTGAAGCGGTTGTATCCGAACTGATAAAAGGGCCGAACTATGCTTCTAATCTGGTGACAGACTTCCTTCCGGATGTAGAGCTGCTTGAGGCTCCAAAAGTTGAAGAAGGAAAAGTCACATTAAACTTCAATGAGAATGTTTTCAGCAGCTTCGAAGAGAAAATGATTTCCAAGCACTTGCTGAATACACTTGTCCTTTCACTGACAGAACAAAAGGGCATCGAAAGCGTGGCTGTCACAGTCGATGGCAAAGCAGAGATTGTCAATGAGGATGGCCAAAAACTATCTGAGCCTGTAACCCGTCCTGAAAATGTGAATACAGGAAGTTTTTAATAGAGCAGATTTTGTTATACTATATAATAACAGGAAAAAGAGGTTGGCATTTAATGCCGCCTCTTCTTTGTTGGTAAAATGAAGGCATGCCAATGTACCTGGACAAAAACATACTTAGGGCGATGCTCTGGATAAATTATTTTTTTACATATGGAAAAGAAGGGGGAATCAGCTTATGCGTGCAGATGGACGTGAACCGAAGCAGCTTAGGCCTATACATATTGAATCAGATTACTTAAAGCATCCTGAGGGCTCTGTGCTTATAACTGTGGGAGACACGAAGGTGATTTGCACAGCAAGTATCGATGAGAGGGTCCCTCCTTTTATGAGGGGACAGGGGAAAGGCTGGATAACAGCTGAATATTCCATGCTTCCAAGAGCAACCGAACAGAGAAACATCAGGGAATCGGCAAAAGGGAAAATCTCAGGTAGAACAATGGAAATCCAGCGTCTGATCGGCCGTGCTCTCCGCGCAGTGGTGGATCTTGATGCGCTTGGCGAAAGAACGGTTTGGCTTGATTGCGACGTAATCCAGGCGGATGGAGGGACCCGGACAGCATCTATTACAGGAGCCTTTGTCGCTATGTCACAGGCGATGGATAAACTGTACAGCAGCAAGAAACTTGCTCACTACCCAATCAATGATTTCCTTGCTGCCACAAGCGTGGGAATTCTTAAAAATAAGCAGGCTGCAGTGGATTTGAATTATATTGAAGACTCCTCAGCGGAAGTAGATATGAATGTCGTTATGACTGGCAGCGGTGAGTTTGTGGAGCTTCAGGGAACGGGAGAAGAAGCGACTTTTTCTTATACCCAGCTGCAGGAAATGCTGGGTGCTGCACAGGAAGGGATATCAGAGCTGTTTGAGTTTCAAAAGGCTGCGCTTGGAGAGAAAATCACAGAAAGTATTCTAAGTAAAAGAGAAAAGCTGGAGGGGAGGTCATAGCATGCAGGAAGTGATTATCGCTACTAAAAATGCAGGCAAAGCCAGAGAGTTTGAACGGATGTTCAAACCTCTTGGGTATGAAGTTAAAACGCTGCTGGATTATCCTGATTTTCACGATGTAGAGGAAACAGGAAGCACGTTTGAAGAGAATGCCATTCTGAAAGCGGAAGCCGTTTCTGAAGCTTTTGGAAGAATGGTAATTGCCGATGATTCAGGATTGATCATTGATGCGCTTGGAGGAAAGCCAGGCATCTATTCAGCCCGCTATGCAGGAGAAGAAAAAAACGACCAGAAAAACATGGAAAAGGTTCTGGATGAGCTCGAAAGTATTCCGGATCATAAGCGGCAGGCGCGGTTCTATTGTGCTCTTGCAATCGCTGCACCCGGAAAAACTACTGTAACAGTTGCAGGAACTTGTGAAGGCCATATCTTAAGAGAAAAAAGAGGGACTAATGGATTTGGCTATGATCCTATTTTCTTTACAGAAGAAAAAAACAAAGCAATGGCTGAATTAATGCCGGAGGAAAAAAGCCAGATCAGCCATAGGGCGAATGCTCTCAAAAAGCTGGAGGAGCTGCTTCCTTCTTTTGTGACCGGAGCTGAGAACTCATGAAGGTTCTGATAGTCAGTGATAGCCATGGGTTAACCTCTGAACTCAGCCAAATCCGCGAAATGCATCCTGATATGGATTTGATGATTCATTGCGGAGATTCTGAGCTTCAGGCAGATCATGACTCATTAAGAGGCTACGCTGCTGTAAGAGGAAATTGTGACTTTGAGGCAGCGTTCCCGGAGGATAGAGTAGAAGAAGCTGGGGGACTCCGCTTTTTCGTCACACACGGCCACAGATATTCCGTTAAGTCTACCTTAATGAATCTATCATACAAGGCACGTGAAATGGAAGCAGATATCGTATGCTTTGGCCATTCACACGGTCTGGGAGCTGAAATGTCCGATGGGATATTATTTATTAACCCCGGAAGCATATGGCTGCCCAGAGGAAGAAAGGAAAAAACATATGTCATACTGGAAGCCAGGGGAAAGGATGTTACACTGGATGTGTATGACTTATCTAATGGGAAAATTCCTGAACTGACACAAAATTTTTCACTGGTAAAAAGCGAGTAATTTGAATATAATAACTGAGGGAAGCCAGTCTTCCCTCAATAATAAAAAAATATCTTACAAAGTGTTGACTTCTTAACATTTGTTTAATATAATAAATCTTGTCGTTGAGTTAATTAATCTCAATCAAGAAAAAATATTCAATACGTCCCAGTAGCTCAGCTGGATAGAGCAACGGCCTTCTAAGCCGTCGGTCGGGAGTTCGAATCTCTCCTGGGACGCCATTTACACATCTGGCAGCACTACATATCTTACCGAATTCTTACTCACCTTTTTGGTGAGTTTTTTTATTTTTAATTTAGTTTTAATAGCAGTAGTCTGCCAGTGGAACCTTCAGTACTTAAGCCATTTTAAAACCTCTTAAATTTAAACCGATTTCAGCTGTTATACCCCTTCATAAAAAAATTATCTAAAATTTTTTTGTCCCAGAGAATGTGAATATATCAACAATGTAAGCGGATACACAAAAACAGACTAATCGAAATTATCAAATAATTCATAAAAAGGGTGTTGACGGCTGATAAAAATGGGCGTAAGATAGTCCTCAATATAAGAAATTCACACCTTTAAGTTAAATAGAATTATAACCTTCATCTTAGTGAAAATATTCTTGTAATAAGCTTCTTGGGTTTTTTTTATTTAATAATTCAACGGTTTAAAGCGTTAGTGTAATGAGGTTGAAATCAGAATATGAAAAGCGTAGAAGAGGATAAGTAGTTTTATGACAGGCATTCACAGAGAGCCGGACCTGCTGAAAACCGGTAATGCCCTCTTAAAATGAACTCACCTCTGAGCGCAGTCCTGAAAGATGATCGATTAGGGGCTGCCGGGTGTTCTTCACCCGTTATCAAAACGGACAGCATTTGGCTGTTCATGAGTGCACGCACTATAAGCGTGAATCAGGGTGGTACCGTGGAACAGGTTATCAAAGCCTTTTCATCCCTTATACCTACAATCGATAGGTGTCTTTAGGGGTGGAAGGGCTTTTTATATTGGAATTATATAAACATGAGGAGGTTATCAACAAATGCTGCAGGAAGCTGCCTTAACAGAAACAAAAACGGAGACACATCCTGTCACCGGTGCTGATCTGTTATTAAGAGCCTTGGAGAAAGAAAATGTTGAAGTGATTTTTGGTTATCCTGGAGGAGCTGTTCTTCCACTCTACGACAAACTGTATCATTCAGAGATTCTTCATGTGCTGCCGCGTCATGAACAGGGAGGAATTCATGCTGCTGAAGGGTATGCCCGGATAACTGGAAAGCCGGGTGTTGTAATTGCCACTTCAGGCCCAGGAGCCACTAATATTGTTACCGGGCTTGCGGACGCAATGATGGATTCACTTCCGCTGATTGTTTTTACAGGCCAGGTGGCAACGGGAGTCATTGGATCAGACGCCTTTCAGGAGGCAGATATCCTGGGGATAACCACTCCAATTACAAAATACAATTATCAGGTCCGCAGCATTGAAGATATCCCGAGAATTGTTAAAGAAGCTTTTTATATAGCTTCAACCGGCAGGCCAGGACCAGTACTGATCGATATACCTAAAGACATCGCTGCGGGAGTTTCAGATCAGCCTGAGGAAGAAAAGGAAGTGAATCTGCCGGGATATCAGCCGACATTAAAACCAAATTACCTGCAAATAAGGAAATTAACTGAAGCGGTCAGCAGATCGAAAAAGCCTGTCATCCTGGCTGGTGCGGGCGTGCTTCATGGAAGAGCATCCAAAGAATTAAAAGAGTATGCGGAGCAGCAGCAAATTCCTATTATTCACACACTCCTGGGCCTCGGCGGGTTCCCGGCAGATCATCCATTATTTATCGGAATGGCAGGGATGCATGGCTGTTATGCAGCCAATATGGGACTTACAGAATGTGACTTGCTGATAAATATTGGAGCCCGATTTGATGACAGATTAACTGGAAACTTACAGCATTTTGCACCACATGCAACAGTCGCCCATATTGATATTGATCCTGCTGAAATCGGCAAGAACGTTCCGACTTCCATTCCGATTGTCGCAGATGCAAAAGAAGCTCTAGAGCAGCTGATTCTGCAGGATGGAAAACCGCCGGCCCATAAAGAATGGATGGAAACCATCATGGGGTGGCAGGAGGAATATCCATATTTCTATGATAAAGAGTCTGGACGATTGAAGCCCCAGAGAGTCATGGAAATGCTTCATTCAAAAACGGAAGGGAATGCCATCGTCGTAACAGACGTAGGACAGCATCAAATGTGGGCAGCCCAATACTACCGCTTTAATAAGGCAGACAGGTGGGTGACATCAGGAGGGCTTGGTACAATGGGATTTGGTTTCCCTGCCAGCATCGGAGCTCAGTTGGCCGACCCGGAAGCATGCGTACTCGCTATTTGCGGAGATGGAGGGTTCCAAATGTCAACGCAGGAGCTTGCCATTATACAGGAAATGAACCTGCCGGTGAAAATTATCATTTTTAATAATATGGCCCTTGGCATGGTCCGGCAATGGCAGGAGATATTTTATGAATCCCGTTTCTCTCACAGCAAAATTCCAGTACAGCCATCATTCGTAAAATTGGCAGAAGCCTACGGAATAAAAGGATATGTCATTCAATCTGAAGAAGAAGCTGAAGAGTTATTGGATGAAGTGCTTCATAACCGCGAACCAGTACTTATCGACTTCCGGGTGGATCCGGATGAAAACGTGTATCCGATGATTGCGCCTGGAAAAGGACTTCATGAAATGGCAGGTGTAAAACCATGAAAAGAGTCATATGCCTGACTGTTATGAATCGGCCGGGTGTGCTAAACAGAATCACGAATTTATTTTCTAAAAGAAACTTTAATATCGAAAGCATTTCAGTTGGGCTGTCTGAACATGAAGGGATGTCGCGCATCACTTGTGTGGTCCATGTTGAGGACTCCAGTGCCAGTGAACAAATTACGAAACAGCTAAACAAGCAAATCGATGTGATAAAAGTGACTGATATCACGGATCAGTCGATAGTGGCAAGGGAGCTCGCCCTCATAAAAGTTCAGGCGGTCCCTTATACAAGAAATGAAATATACTCTTTGATTGAACCTTTTAGAGCTTCTGTCATAGATGTCAGCAAGGATAGCATGACTGTTCAGATTACAGGTGAATCTGATAAAGTAGAAGCTTTCATTGAACTGATTAAACCTTATGGAATCAAAGAGCTTGCCCGGACGGGAACAACGGCATTCCCAAGAGGAACACAGCGTACTTCCCAGCAGTCCAAATCATATTCAATTGTTTAATTATTAATTACTGAGTTGATTGTAGCGGAAGGTGCGAGACTCCTGCAGGAGTAGCGGGACAGGTGAGACCCCGCAGACGCGCAGCGTCGAGGAGGCTCACCGCCCGCCCCGCGGAAAGAGAGCAGCCTGGAGCGGAAATCAACGGACAGCATTGATAAAAGAAACACTACAATTTATACGAATAGAGCCAAAAATTAATTATAAAAAATAATAAATTTTAATAGGAGAGGGAGATAAAACATGGCAAAAATGTACTATAACGGAGATGCAAATGCAGCTTATTTAAACGGAAAGAAAGTAGCGGTTATCGGATACGGTTCTCAGGGACATGCGCATGCGTTAAACATGAGGGACAGCGGAGTTGAAGTTGTAATCGGCCTTAGAAAAGGGAAGTCTTGGGATAAAGCAGAAGAAGACGGCTTCCAGGTATATTCGGTCGCTGAGGCTGCTGCACAGTCTGATGTAGTGATGATCTTATTGCCGGATGAACTCCAGCCAAAAGTATACAAGGAAGAAATTGAACCGAATCTATCAAGCCAGGCATTAATGTTTGCTCATGGATTTAACATTCATTTTAATCAGATCGTGCCTCCAAAAGAGTGTGATGTACTGCTTGTAGCACCTAAGGGACCAGGCCATTTGGTCAGAAGAACATATGAACAGGATGCAGGTGTCCCAGCACTGTTTGCAGTCCATCAGGACGTAACGGGAGAAGCGAAGGAACTGGCCCTTGCTTACGCTAAAGCCATTGGATCTCTTCGCGCAGGTGCATTAGAAACAACGTTTAAAGAAGAAACCGAGACAGATCTATTTGGCGAACAGGCAGTGCTATGCGGCGGGTTGACTTCTTTGGTGAAAGCAGGATTTGAAACTCTTACAGAAGCTGGGTATCAGCCGGAACTGGCATACTTTGAATGTCTCCATGAGCTAAAACTCATCGTTGACCTTATGTATGAAGGCGGTTTGGAAGGAATGCGCTATTCCATCTCAGATACTGCTCAATGGGGAGATTTTGTCAGCGGCCCGCGGGTAGTAGATGCAAGAGTGAAAGAAGAAATGAAGGCAGTTTTGAAAGATATCCAGGAAGGCAATTTTGCTAAAGGCTGGATTTTGGAAAACCAGGCAAATAGACCGGTATTCAATGCCGTAAATCAGAGAGAAAATGAGCATCCGATCGAGCAGGTTGGAAGAGAGCTTCGCAAGATGATGCCGTTTGTCAATAGCAGCAAGAAGAAAGAAGTGGTCGTAAGTGCGAACAATTAAGATATTTGACACAACCTTAAGAGATGGCGAACAATCGGCCGGTGTAAACCTTAACTTTTCCGAAAAGTTAGAAATTGCCAGACAGCTGGAGCGCTTGAATGTTGATATTATTGAAGCTGGTTTTCCTGCAGCGTCAAAAGGTGATTTTGCTTCTGTTCAGAAAATTGCCCAGACTATTAATAACTGCTCGGTCACAGGCCTGGCGAGAGCAGTTATCTCTGATATAGATGCCGCATGGGGAGCATTAAAGGACGGGGCTGAGCCAAGGATACATACATTCCTGGCAACCTCTCCGATTCACAGACAATATAAGTTAAAGAAAACGAAAGAAGAAGTGGTTGAAACAGCAGTTGAAACAGTTAAGTATGCTGCTTCAAAGTTCCCGATCGTCCAGTGGTCTGCGGAGGATGCTACCAGGACGGAATTGCCTTTTCTTGCTGAAATAATTGAAAAGGTCATCCAGGCTGGGGCGACGATCATTAATATACCGGATACTGTGGGATACACAACACCGCAGGAATATGGAGAGATTTTTCAATATTTAAGAAATCATGTTCCTTCTATTGATAAAGTATCCTTATCAGCTCATTGCCATGATGACTTGGGAATGGCCATAGCTAATTCCCTTTCAGCTATAGAAAATGGAGCAACACAGATTGAGGGCACTATCAACGGGATTGGTGAAAGAGCAGGAAATGCGGCATTGGAGGAACTGGCGGTAGCCCTTTACATCCGAAATAATCATTATCAGGCTTCCACCCGTCTGAATCTTCAGGAAATCAGCAGAACGAGCAGCCTGATCAGCAAGCTGACAGGCATGGTGGTACCAGCCAATAAAGCGATTGTCGGAAGAAATGCTTTTGCACATGAATCAGGAATACACCAGGATGGGGTACTGAAGGAAAAAACAACTTATGAAATTATTTCCCCTGATCTAGTCGGATTCCAATCCAATTCCATGGTGCTTGGAAAACACTCTGGACGCCATGCCTTTAAAAATCGTCTGAGTGAACTGGGGCTTGAAGTAGCAGATGAAGAAGCAAACCGGCTATTCACAGTTTTCAAGGATTTGGCTGACCGCAAAAAAGAGATGACAGACGATGACCTTGCAGCCATTGTACTTGAAGAGAAGCTCTCCAAGGAACAACGATTCTATGATTTGATCGGAATCCAAATTCAATATGGCACGAACTCTGTTCCAACGGCAACTGTTACTCTGTCAGGATCAAATAACGAAGTGATCCAGGAAGCCGGTACTGGAGCAGGAAGCATAGAAGCTCTGTATAACACATTGGAAAAATGCTTGAATGGAACAGCTAACCTTCTTGATTACCGCATTCAATCCGTAGGGGCAGGAAGAGACGCTTTAGCTCAGGTTTATGTAAAGCTGAACTACGAAGGAGTGGAAACCAGCGGCCGCGGATTGGCTCAGGATGTGCTCGAAGCTTCCTCAAAGGCTTACTTGAACGCTGTTAATAGAGTGATATATATGAAAGAAAAAGCACAGGCGCAAGCGGTAGAGGCGAATTAATAGAAGCTCCTGTTCCTCCCCGCGGGTTTGCTATAGTGCCCCGTGCTGAAATCAATAACCAAAACAATAATCTATAAGAATAAACAAAAAAACAGACGGAGGGATTAAAAATGAAAAAACGTATCGCAGTACTTCCAGGAGATGGGATCGGCAAAGAAGTGGTGAAGGGAGCAATTGAAGTCCTGCAGGCCGTTGGAGAACGGTTCGGACATCAATTCCAATTTTCATATGGCAAAATTGGCGGTTCTGCTATTGATGCAGCCGGAACTCCACTGCCTGATGAAACACTGGAGCTTTGCAAAGAAAGCGATGCGGTCATGCTGGGAGCGGTTGGAGGGCCTAAATGGGACCGGCAGCCTCCCCACCTTCGTCCTGAAAAGGGTCTCTTGATGATCCGAAAGGAATTGAATCTCTATGCAAATCTGCGGCCAACTCAATATTATTCCAGCCTTTCTGATACTTCTCCATTAAAAAATGAAGTAATTGAAGGTGTGGATATGCTGATGGTCAGAGAATTAACTGGCGGCCTGTATTTCGGAAAGCCAAGCGAGAGGACCCAGCAAAACGGAAAAGATGCTGTGGTAGATACATTGTTTTATCAAAAAGAAGAAATGCGGCGAGTCATTAAACTGGCCTTTGAACTTGCCGGAAGCCGCCGTGGCAAGGTGACTTCTGTTGACAAGGCAAATGTTCTGGAATCAAGCCGAATGTGGAGAGAGGTAGCGGAGGAAATTGCAAAGCAATATCCGGAAGTGGCATTGGAGCATATGCTTGTTGACAATGCAGCGATGCAAATGATTAAAAATCCGAAGCAATTCGATGTTGTAGTAACGGAAAATATGTTTGGTGATATTTTGAGCGATGAAGCTTCTGTATTGACTGGCTCTTTAGGGATGCTTCCTTCTGCCAGTATCTCGGAAAATGGGCCATATTTATACGAACCAATCCATGGTTCAGCACCGGATATTCAAGGGAAGAATGCAGCCAATCCTATTGCCATGATTTTATCAGCAGCGATGATGCTTCGATTATCTTTCGGAATGGAAGAGGAAGCTGAAGCGGTTGAAAATGCTGTTAATCAAGTACTTGAAGCTGGCTATCGTACAAGAGATATTGTTTCATTTGGAAAAAAGGTGGTAACTACTTCTGAAATGATTGAAGAGGTGAAGGCTACCCTTTTGGATAACGAAGCGATTCTAAATATCATGGGGGCTTATGCATAAAGCTGAAATGATGGCTGGACACAGTTTCAGCTGATTTTAAAAACTGAGACACGGCCTTCATCGGCCGTGTTTCTTTTAAAAAGGGAGTGGAACAGAATGGGAAAATCAATAATAGATAAGATTTGGGAAAAGCATGTAGTCCACAGGGAAGAGGGGAAGCCGGATTTGATGTACATAGACCTCCACTTAGTGCACGAGGTTACATCCCCTCAGGCTTTTTCAGGTTTAAGAATGAAAAACAGAAAAGTCAGAAGGCCTGATAAAACGTTTGCTACAGTTGACCATAATATTCCTACTGATAACCGAAAAGTCATCAATGATCCTGTTGCACTGAACCAAATGACTACTTTAGAAAAAAACTGTCTGGAATTCGGCATCCCTCTTGCAGGCCTGGATAGTCCTGAACAGGGGATAGTCCATGTTATCGGGCCGGAGCTGGGGCTTACTCAGCCAGGCATGACAATTGTTTGCGGTGACAGCCATACATCGACTCATGGAGCTTTTGGATCAATAGCATTTGGCATTGGAACAAGTGAAGTGGAGCATGTCATGGCTACCCAGACTTTATGGCAAAGCAAGCCTAAAACATTAAAACTGGAGATAAATGGCGAGTTGAAAAAAGGGGTTACCGCTAAAGATGTCATACTTTATATTATTGCCAAAAACGGAATTGGCTTTGGTACGGGCCATATTATTGAATATTGCGGAGATGCCATTGCGAAAATGTCAATGGAAGAAAGAATGACGATTTGTAATATGTCCATTGAAGGAGGAGCAAGGGCAGGGCTTGTCAGTCCTGATGAAACGACGTTTGCTTATCTGCAAGGACGGAAGTATGCACCAAAAGGAGCTGAATTTGCGCAGGCGGTAGAGAATTGGAAAGAGCTTGTATCCGATCCTGATGCGGCATACGATAAAACCATTCAAATTGATGCAGCAGATATTGCGCCAATGGTCAGCTGGGGGACAAATCCTTCTATGACTTCCAAAGTGAATGAACTGCTTCCAAAACTTGAGGAATGCAAAAACGAGCTTGAACAAAAATCACTTTCTAGAGCTTTAGATTATATGGGGCTGCAGGAAGGGCAGAAAATTGAAGACATTCAGATTCAGCATGTATTCATCGGGTCCTGTACAAATTCCCGGCTGGAAGACTTAAAACAGGCCGCGGAAATAATTAGAGGGAAGAAAGTTCATCCTCAAGTCCGTGCACTTGTTGTTCCGGGGTCACAGCAGGTCAAAAAGCAGGCGGAGGCTGAAGGACTGGATCTTATCTTTAAGCAGGCTGGTTTTGAATGGAGGGAATCAGGCTGCAGCATGTGTTTGAGCATGAATAATGATATTGTGCCAAGCGGCGAGCATTGTGCATCAACATCAAACCGAAATTTTGAAGGACGCCAGGGATCAGGGGCCAGAACACATCTTGTCAGTCCATTAATGGCGGCTGCGGCAGCTTTGTACGGACATTTTGTGGATGTAGGTGCTTTGCTAAGCGCAGAAACAGTTCAATAAGAAGGAGGAGAACAAAATGAGCGGATTTAAAACACTGCAAGGGAAAGCTGCTGCTTTAGATAGAGCAAATGTGGATACTGATCAGATTATCCCCAAGCAATTTCTTAAGAGAATTGAAAAAACGGGGTTTGGACAGTATCTGTTCTATGACTGGAGATTTACAAAAGATGGTTTGCCTAATCCTGAGTTTGAGTTGAATAAGGAAGAAAACCAGGGTGCCCCTATCCTCATTGCTAATGAAAACTTCGGCTGCGGTTCTTCGAGGGAGCATGCACCATGGGCTTTGGGAGATTATGGATTTAAAGTCATCATTGCCCCTTCATTTGCTGATATTTTTCATCAAAATTGCTTAAAAAATGGACTTTTGCCAATCACTCTTCCGGCTGAAACAGTCGAATATCTGCTCAAGCGTGCTAAAAGCCAGCCATACGAATTAAAGGTTGATTTGCAGAATCAAGTAATTGAAGATGAACATAATTTTTCAGCATCATTCTCTATTAATGATTACTGGAAAAAAATGCTGATTAATGGATGGGATGAAATAGAGATTACCCTTCAATTAGAAAAAAGCATTTCAAATTTTGAAGAAAAAAAGTTAGCGGTACAGTAGGAATATATGAAAGATTCATGGCGGGAAACCATGAATCTTTTTGTTTTTCTGCTGATTCATGCTACACTATCTTCAAAAATATAAGTTGAGGCGGTACTAGCATGGGAAAGCGGGAACGGAAAAATCAAAACAATAAAATCATTCTATTTCCCGGCCTTGAGAAAAGACTGCTGGAAAAGGGGCTTGAGTCCTTTCAGCAGAAAAGGTATCAGGAATCGATCCGGTTCTTTGAAGAAGCAATGGAGATGGAGCCTGAGAATACCGATGTACATATCGGGCTTGTTCTGGCATATTATGAAGCGGGAGAGTTGGAAAAAGCGAAAGAACTGGCTAATAAAATGCTCCAAACAGGCATTGGGGATTACATACAGGTAATGGATCTTTATTTAATGATCCTTGTGCAGCTGCACCAATACAGCGAGATTGCAGCAATGATTGAAGTTCTCCTTGAAGAGAGGGAGATCCCGAAGGAGAAGTTTGAGCATTTCAGCAGAATGCTTGAGTTCAGCAGAAAGATGGCGGCTTCACCGTCTGAAGCCGAGATTGAAGCACCTGAAATGGAGGAATTCAAGAACAGGAAGCTAAATCTGTTCTCCTACCAGGATCAGCATGACCAAGTGCAGATCGCTGCACAGCTGGCAGAGCATAATATCAGGCCATATATAGAAGATATTAAAGCATATCTTGAAGCGCATGACGGGAATCCTTTCTTTAAAACGATGCTGTTAAATGTGCTTACCGAGCATGGTTATGATAAATATGTACCGATTCGGAAATTTAATAAGAGTGTACGCGTTATTCCTGCCGATCTTCCCCCGGTACATCAGCAGCCGATGCTGTTAAAAATAGTCAATAAACTGGAGATTCAGCTCGAGCAGGAAGATCCGGTATTATATGAAAATACAAAAAGCCTTGCAGAAAGGCACTTTTTCCTGCTATATCCGCTTGAGGCTTCACCGGATAACGCTGCGTCCTGGGCGGCGGCATACCATATGCTTTCATATGAGTACCATGGCTTAACCAGTTCTTTCAGCAAACTGGGAGATATTTATGAAGCTCCAGAAGAGGAAATTGAACAGGCTCTTGTCTTTATAAGAAAGATAGAAGAAATTTCTTATCCCAATATTTAGCCTTCAATGTTGAAAGACAGGGAGTGTATGTTATAATATAATGGTTGTATTATGTGTATATATACATTTTTATTAAATGGATATGGCTTGAAAAACAAGAGATATTCATAACATTCTGTGTTGAATGAAATGATAATAGATTTTTTGGAGGGAAATGATTGTATGTCTGCTAAATTTGAAAAGTTAGAAGGGAACCGCGGGGTTCTTACAATTGAAGTAGATGCAGAGAAAGTGAATGAAGGCTTAGACGCTGCATTTAAAAAAGTAGTTAAGCAAGTAAACGTACCAGGATTCCGTAAAGGAAAAATGCCTCGCGGAATGTTTGAAAAGCGTTTCGGAGTTGAATCTTTATACCAGGATGCAGTAGATTATCTTCTTCCAGAAGCTTATGCTAATGCAATTGATGAAACAGGCATTGAGCCGGTAGATCGTCCTGAAATCGATGTTGAGCAAATCGAACAAGGAAAAAACCTTATCTTCAAAGCTACAGTTACTGTTAAGCCTGAAGTAAAGCTTGGCGAATACAAAGGCCTTGAAGTCAAGCCACTTGAAACAAACGTTACAGATGAAGATGTTAAAAGCGAGCTAACTTCACTTCAGGAAAGACAAGCTGAACTTGCCGTTAAAGAAGAAGGAAAAGCTGAAACTGGCGATACAGTTGTTATGGACTTTGAAGGATTCGTTGATGGCGAAGCTTTCGAAGGCGGAAAAGCTGAGAATTACTCACTTG
Organism: Cytobacillus oceanisediminis 2691; assembly: GCF_000294775.2. Classification (GTDB taxonomy): domain Bacteria; phylum Bacillota; class Bacilli; order Bacillales; family Cytobacillaceae; genus Cytobacillus; species Cytobacillus pseudoceanisediminis. Next base: position 4,339,945 of record NZ_CP015506.1, on the reverse strand, counting down.
AACTTGGTTCAGGACAGTTCATCCCTGGCTTTGAAGACCAATTGACTGGAACATCGGCTGGAGAATCCAAGGAAGTTGAAGTTACTTTCCCAGAGGAATACCATGCTGCCGAGCTAGCTGGAAAGCCTGCAACATTCAAAGTAACTGTACATGAAATCAAAACAAAACAGCTTCCTGAGCTTGATGATGAGTTTGCTAAAGATGCAGACGAAGAAGTTGAAACTTTGGATGCATTAAAAGAAAAAATCAAAACTCGCTTAGAAGAAAGCAAGAAGCATGAAGCTGAGCACCATGTCCGTGATACTGTTGTTGAAGCAGCAGCAGCTAATGCTGAAATGGAAATTCCAGCAGCAATGGTTGACACAGAAGTTAACCGCATGATGCAGGAGTTCGAACAGCGTCTGCAAATGCAAGGCATGAACCTTGAACTATACTTCCAGTTCTCCGGACAGGATGAAGCTGCACTGCGCGAGCAAATGAAAGAGGAAGCTGAAAAGCGCGTACGCGTTAACCTGACTCTTGAAGCAATCGCAAAAGCAGAAAACATCGAAGTAAGTGATGAAGAAGTTACAGAAGAACTTAACAAAATGGCAGAAATGTACAACATGTCTGCTGACCAGATCACACAAGCTCTTGGAAGCCTTGAAGGCCTAAAAGCAGATCTTCAAATTAAAAAAGCAGTAGATTTCCTTGTGGAAAATAGTAAAACTGTTGCATAATAAAAGAAAAGCGGAGGCGGAGCTAGACAGTGGTCTAACTTCGAAAGCAGAAATTTTCTCCCTTTTAATAAGAAACAAGGCGCGAGTTTATCGTGCCTTGTTTTATACCATCAAGACAATACATAATTAAAATCTCCCTTGTATCTTTTGCCTGGTGAAAGTTTTACGGCATATTGAACATGGACAGGAATACAAATACATATATAGATAATTTAATTATCGGTCCTAGGGGCCGACTTAATTTAGCCATTTTTGGTTAAGCTTATGAAAGTACATATAAAATTCAGCCTGTTTTTTCTTTGCGAAATCCCATCACATGCATGCATACATAATTGAAATGTTTTAAGAGTTATCATTTCCTGTCCACTGTAAAAATGTGTTACAATGCAATACATAACTGCTGAAGGTTTTGATTTTTAAGAAAGTGTGAATTATTAAAGAGGGCATGTTTGCACGTATATTTCAAAGAGCCCGCCATAATTCCCAACCTTTCTATGGCTGAATAAAGAACTATTTGCATGTGATCTCGCAAGCTTAATATATCGTTTTGAAGTTTTTTCAAGGGGTGAAGGATTTGTTTAAATTTAATGATGAAAAAGGGCAATTGAAATGTTCTTTCTGTGGCAAGACACAGGATCAGGTCCGCAAACTTGTTGCTGGGCCAGGAGTATATATATGTGATGAATGCATTGAACTTTGCACTGAAATTGTGGAGGAAGAGCTGGGTACAGAAGAAGAAGTGGAATTCAAAGATGTGCCAAAGCCAGCTGAAATCCGCGATATTCTGGATGAGTACGTAATTGGCCAGGATCAGGCGAAAAAATCGTTATCTGTTGCGGTATATAATCACTATAAGCGCATCAATTCCAACAGCAAGATAGATGAAGTTGAACTATCAAAAAGTAATATTGCCATGATCGGTCCGACTGGTAGCGGTAAAACCTTGCTTGCTCAGACATTGGCCCGTATTCTTAATGTTCCGTTTGCAATTGCAGACGCAACATCATTGACTGAAGCCGGATATGTCGGGGAAGATGTTGAAAATATTCTCCTAAAGCTTATTCAGGCAGCAGATTATGATGTGGAAAAGGCAGAAAAAGGAATTATTTATATTGATGAGATTGATAAAGTTGCACGTAAGTCAGAAAATCCATCAATTACTCGTGATGTATCGGGTGAAGGTGTGCAGCAGGCTCTATTGAAAATTCTGGAGGGAACAGTTGCGAGCGTACCGCCACAAGGCGGCCGCAAACATCCTCATCAGGAATTTATCCAGATTGACACGACCAATATCCTGTTTATTTGCGGCGGTGCATTTGATGGCATTGAGCAAATTATTAAACGCCGCTTAGGCCAGAAGGTAATTGGCTTTGGATCCGACCAGAATCAAAAAGAAATCGAGCCAAAGGATCTTCTTGCAAAAGTGCTTCCTGAAGACCTGCTGAAATTCGGTTTAATCCCTGAATTTATTGGACGTCTTCCAGTTATTGCAAGCCTTTCCCAGCTTGATGAAGCTGCATTGATTGAGATTTTAACTAAACCTAAAAATGCACTTGTCAAACAATATCAGAAAATGCTTGAACTTGATGATGTTGAGCTTGATTTTGAAGAAGGCGCACTTGAAGAAATTGCTAAAAAAGCAATTGAAAGAAAAACAGGTGCCCGAGGACTGCGCTCCATTATTGAAGGAATCATGCTGGATGTAATGTTTGATCTTCCATCACGCGAAGATATTAAAAAATGCATTATTACGAAAGAAACGGTTATTGATAATGGTTCGCCAAAACTTGTTTTGGAGGACGGAACAGTCGTAGAAGAAGAGCGTAAGACGTCAGCATAATAAAAAGTGGCCAGCCTTGAGGCATGGCCATTTTTTATGCTTTTAAATATTTATTCTTGAGGCCCCCAAGGATGGGGTCATGCGGACATTGCCACAGGACAAGGAAAGCTGTGGTATCGATACATCGCAGGACCGAAAGCGGCAGCTTTTGGGAGGAGGCGGCGCTTTAATCTGTGTTCCTTCGTGAGCAAGACGCTTCCGCTTTCCATGCTTACTTTTAAATGAATTCCTTGTTTATTCCAACTCAGTCAGGGAGATACTAGCATTATCAACGAGAACAAATAATGCAGGAGGGAACACAATGAGTTGGACGGGGATCGCTTTATTTATCCAATTGTTTTTTGGAATTGTCATTGGGCTTTACTTTTGGAATTTGCTTAGGAGCCAGCGGACACAAAAGGTTTCTATCGACCGTGAATCAAGGAAGGAAATGGATGTATTGAAAAAGATGCGTTCCATTTCATTAACTGAACCTTTATCAGAAAAAGTTCGTCCAGCCAGTTTTGCAGACATTGTAGGGCAGGAAGATGGAATTAAATCTCTGAAAGCGGCATTGTGCGGACCCAATCCTCAACATGTAATTATTTATGGTCCTCCCGGCGTGGGAAAAACGGCTGCTGCCAGATTGGTACTGGAAGAGGCCAAGAAAAATGCAAAGTCCCCTTTTGAGGCAGCTTCTGTTTTTATAGAACTGGATGCTACTACGGCGAGATTCGATGAGAGGGGCATTGCAGATCCTCTAATAGGTTCTGTTCATGATCCAATTTATCAGGGAGCCGGGGCAATGGGCCAGGCGGGAATCCCGCAGCCTAAACAGGGGGCTGTTACAAATGCACATGGTGGGGTGCTTTTTATTGACGAAATCGGTGAGCTTCACCCCATTCAAATGAACAAGCTTCTGAAAGTGCTTGAAGACCGGAAAGTATTTCTGGAGAGTGCTTATTATAATGAAGAAAATACTCAAATACCAACCCATATTCATGATATCTTTAAAAATGGCCTGCCGGCGGACTTTCGCCTGATTGGAGCAACTACCAGGACCCCGAATGAAATACCGCCTGCCATTCGTTCCAGATGCATGGAGGTATTTTTCAGAGAGTTAGCTGAAGAAGAGATTTCAGCTGTAGCCAAAAAGGCTTCGGAAAAGGTCAATCTCACTATTAGTGAAAATGCTCTAGGCATTCTCGCCAATTATGCAAGAAATGGACGAGAAGCGGTTAATATGATTCAAATTTCTGCTGGGTTAGCGATTACTGAAGATCGTGATTACATAAAAGATGAAGATATTGAATGGGTTGTGCAATCGAGTCAGCTTTCACCGAGAATGGAAAGGAAAATCAATTCTCATTCTGCTGTTGGTCTTGTAAATGGTCTGGCCGTATATGGGCCGAACACAGGTGCTTTGCTTGACATTGAAGTTACTGTGATTCCTGCAAAAGAAAAGGGCAGTATTAATATAACAGGCATAGTAGAAGAAGAAAGCATTGGCGGCCAAGGAAAGTCAATCCGCAGAAAAAGTATGGCCAAGGGTTCAATTGAAAATGTTATTACTGTTTTGAGATCAATGGGCGTACCGGCTGACGAATATGATATTCATGTCAACTTCCCCGGCGGAGTTCCTATTGACGGCCCTTCTGCCGGCATTGCCATGGCGACAGGGATTTATTCTGCCATTTATAAACGGCCAGTCGACAATACTGTAGCCATGACCGGGGAAATCAGCATTCACGGGTATGTCAAGCCAATTGGAGGCGTATATCCAAAGGTGAAGGCTGCTAAAAAAGCAGGAGCACAGACAGTTATTATCCCAAAAGAAAATATGCAATCCATCTTAAAGGAGATAACAGGCATTAAGATTATCCCTGTAACCCATTTGAATGAAGTATTTGATGCAGCGCTGCAAAAAGAGTATCTCAAAGAGCAAGCCATAACCGCTTCAATCGAATTAAAGAAAAAAGAGAGCATATGATGTGTGGCCCAGTAACCCATTCAGGGTTTGTCAGTTACTGAAAACTAGCTGTACAAACGCCTCCCGCTAATCGCGGTCAGAAACTTCGGTTTGCAGTTTAGGCTACAAACCGAAGTTTTATTTGCGTAAAGAAGGATAAAGTGTAATTATAAATGAATATCTTTTTAATACAGGCTTTCAGCAATTTCTCTTTAATAGACACTGCTATTTAAATACGATAGAATTGTACAAAGAAATTATTAGCAATAATGGGGTTAAAAAGATGCATTTTGGAGGTGCAAAGGAATGGCGAAAAAGAAAGAAATCATCGTCCCCCTCCTGCCGCTTCGAGGCTTGCTTGTTTATCCGACCATGGTTCTGCATTTGGATGTAGGCCGTGAGAAATCGGTTCAGGCCCTTGAAAAAGCAATGGTAGATGACCATTTAATTTTCTTAACAACACAAAAGGATATATCTATAGATGAACCATCAGAAGATGATCTATATAGAATGGGCACGCTAACACGTGTAAAGCAGATGCTCAAGCTTCCAAACGGTACCATCCGAGTTCTTGTTGAAGGGCTTAAGAGAGCGGAAATTATTGATTTTCAGGATGAAGCCGAACATTATTCTGTTAGTGTAAAGGTTTTTGAGGATCCTGAGACCAAGGACGTAGAAGATCAGGCATTGATGAGGACCATGCTTGAATATTTTGAGCAATACATAAAGGTATCGAAGAAGATTTCAGCCGAAACGTACTCCTCTGTAGCAGATATAGAAGAGCCTGGGCGCATGGCAGATATCATTTCTTCCCATTTGCCTTTAAAGCTTAAAGAAAAACAGGAAATTCTTGAAACCATAGATGTAAAAGAGCGGATGAACCAGGTTATTGAAATCATCCATAATGAAAAAGAAGTTCTGAACCTTGAAAAAAAGATTGGCCAGCGTGTGAAAAAATCGATGGAGAGAACGCAAAAGGAATATTATTTGCGTGAACAGATGAAGGCAATCCAAAAAGAGCTGGGGGATAAGGAAGGCAAGACAGGAGAAATAGCTGAGCTGACGGAAAAGATTGAAAATGCCGGCATGCCTGAGCATGTCGAGCTGACAGCTTTAAAAGAACTGGACCGCTATGAAAAAGTTCCATCCAGTTCAGCTGAAAGTGCAGTTATCCGCAACTATATCGAATGGCTTGTCACATTGCCATGGTCAAAGGCAACAGATGATGACCTGGATATCCTGAAGGCGGAAAGAATTCTGAATGAAGACCATCATGGCCTGGAAAAAGTTAAGGAACGGGTTCTGGAATACCTTGCAGTGCAAAAGCTGACGAATTCCCTTAAAGGGCCGATTCTTTGTCTTGCAGGCCCTCCTGGTGTCGGTAAAACAAGCCTTGCCCGTTCTATCGCGACATCGCTTAACCGCAATTTTGTCCGTGTATCACTCGGCGGAGTTCGGGACGAGTCTGAGATTCGCGGACATAGAAGAACTTATGTAGGTGCAATGCCTGGCCGCATCATTCAGGGCATGAAAAAGGCAGGTACGATTAACCCTGTGTTCCTGCTTGATGAAATCGACAAAATGTCTTCTGACTTCCGCGGGGATCCTTCATCTGCGATGCTGGAGGTTTTAGACCCCGAGCAGAACCATAATTTTAGTGATCATTACATTGAAGAAACATATGATCTTTCAAAGGTCATGTTTATAGCCACAGCCAACAATCTCGGGACGATTCCTGGTCCGCTGCTGGACAGAATGGAAGTTATCACGATTGCAGGCTATACAGAGCAGGAAAAGATTCATATAGCAAAAGACCACCTGCTGCCTAAACAAATTAAAGAACATGGTCTTTCCAAATCTCAGCTTCAGATTCGTGAAGATGGCCTTCAGAAGGTAGTCCGCTATTATACTCGTGAGGCAGGAGTCCGGGGCTTGGAGCGTCAGCTGGCTACTATCTGCAGGAAAACGGCTAAAATTATCGTATCCGGCGAAAAGAAGAAAGTGATTGTGAATGGTAAAAATACTGAGGAGTTTCTTGGAAAGCCAAAATACCGCTACGGTCAGGCTGAGCTTGAAGACCAGGTTGGTGTTGCTACGGGGCTGGCCTATACAACAGTTGGCGGCGACACCCTTCAGATAGAAGTATCCCTCTCTCCTGGAAAAGGGAAGCTTGTTCTTACAGGTAAACTTGGGGATGTCATGAAAGAGTCTGCTCAAGCGGCATTCAGTTATGTTCGTTCTAAAGCAAAGGAACTGGGAATTGATGAGAATTTCCATGAAAAGCATGACATTCACATTCATGTTCCAGAAGGTGCAGTCCCAAAAGATGGTCCATCTGCAGGGATTACTATTACAACCGCACTGGTTTCTGCGCTGTCTGGAAAGCCAATCCGTAAAGAAGTGGGAATGACAGGGGAAATCACTTTAAGAGGCCGAGTGCTTCCTATTGGCGGTTTGAAAGAAAAGTCTTTGAGCGCCCATCGGGCAGGATTGACTAAGATCATCCTCCCTAAAGATAATGAAAAAGACATAGAAGATATCCCTGAAAGCATCAGGGAAGAGCTTGATTTTGTTTTGGTATCACATGTGGACGAAGTCTTAAAACATGCCCTGAATGGCGGTGTCGAAGCATGAAAGTAACCAGCTCAGAAATCGTCATCAGTGCTGTTAAGCCTGATCAATACCCTGAAAGTGAATTGCCGGAATTCGCCCTTGCCGGCCGTTCCAACGTCGGCAAATCTTCATTCATTAATAAAATGCTTAATCGAAGGGGACTTGCAAGAATATCCTCTAAACCGGGGAAGACACAAACCCTGAATTTTTACCTTATTAACGAAATTCTTCACTTTGTTGATGTTCCAGGCTATGGATATGCTAAGGTATCCAAAAAGGAACGTGAAGCTTGGGGAAAGATGATAGAAACATACTTAACCAGCAGAGAGCAGTTAAAAGCAGTTGTGCTGATAGTTGATTTGCGCCATCCCCCTTCAAGTGACGATGTCATGATGTACGACTTTTTAAAGCATTATGATATTCCCTGTGTAGTGATTGCTACAAAAGCGGATAAAATACCTAAGTCCAAGTGGCAAAAACATATGAAAATCACGAAAGAAACCTTGGATATCGATCCGAATGATCAGATCATTATGTTTTCCTCCGAAACGGGTTATGGAAAAGACAAGGCCTGGTCTGCATTGAAAAGCTTTATGTAATTCAAAAAATCCCGCTGCATTGTGCAGCGGGATTTTTTGTGATTTCTCCATTTGGGTCTTTCGTCATAGAGAAGCTTTCAGTGCGATATTTTGCAGGGTGAAAGAATGGGATAATATGGATAATATTTTTGTCGAAGGGTGAGGAATCTGCAGAATACTGGAGGATAAGGAGTCATGTTGGAGTTCAAAGAGGGTAAGTTAATGAGAACAGCTTAAATTCTGTAATATCATTAATTATCATAAAATATGAATTTTGAGAATATTTTAAAATCATGATAGAGTTAAAGGGCATTTATAAAAGAGAGATACTGAAGGGGGAATTTAGACTAGTGAGACATTGGTTAAAAGGAATTATAGCAGCTGCTTTTGTATTGGTCCTGGCGGCATGCGGCGGATCAGAGGAAGCGTCTAAAAGCGGAATGGATCTAGTGAACGATGACAAATTTACGTATGCAGCTTCAGGAGAGTTCAAACCTTTTAGTTATACAAATGATGATGGAAGCATGAGCGGATTTGATATTGATGTGGCCGAAGCTGTATCAAAAGAACTCGGGCTTGAGCCGGTTCAGAATAAATTTAAGTTTGGCGGTATTGTCGAAGGTGTGAAATCCGGCCGTTTTGATGCAGCGGTAGCCAGCCATACCATTACGGAAGAACGTTTGAAGGCAGTCAATTTTTCGACGCCATATTACTATTCTGGCCCGCAAATTTATGTGCGTCCAGACAGCAGCGTTGAAACGCTTGCTGACCTCAAAGGCATGGAAATAGCAGTATCGAAGGGTTCTACATATACTTCAAATGCAGAGGAGGCTACAGATAATATCCAGTTCTATGATAGTGATGTTGTGGCCCTGGAGGCCTTGAGCAAGGGAAAACATGATGCGGTCATCACAGACTTTGTAACAGGTAAAGAAGCGATTGGCGCCGGAATGAAAATCGAAGGCAAAGAGCTGCTGGGCCGCAGTGAGCAGGCAATTGCTGTTGCAAAGGATAATAAAGAGCTGCTCGAAAAAGTGAATGAAGCTCTTGAAACACTTCGAGAGAATGGAACACTCACAGAAATCAGCAAAAAATATATCGGTGAAGATATAACAGTTGATCCTGAGAAGGAATAACATTGCGGGCGGATGTGTGTCAAACATTCGCCTGTTTTGTTTTTTACACAAACTAAAATAGCCAACTGAAGGGGGATTTTTGTGGATTTGCTTACAAAGTTTATGGATACATATCCCGTATTTTTAAAGGGAATGCTCTTAACCTTTCAATTAACCATTGTAGCGGTGTTTATTGCTATTTTTATAGGATTGTTTTTTGCCTTTTTAAAGATTTCGAGAATTAAAGTTCTGGAATGGATTGCGGACATCTATATTTTCCTTGTAAGGGGAACGCCGCTTGTTGTTCAGATTTTCATCTTCTATTTCGGTTTGACAGCATTGGATATTTCACAGTTTTGGTCAGTTGTCCTTGGACTTGCTTTTCACAATGGTGCCTATATAGCCGAAATTTTCAGGGGCTCCATTCAATCCATCGACAAAGGACAAATGGAAGCAGGGCGTTCGCTGGGTATGACTGCTGGCCTTGCAATGAGAAGGATCATTCTGCCTCAGGCTTTCCGCCGGGCTATGCCGCCTCTTGGCAATCAATTTATCATTGCTTTGAAGGATTCATCACTTGCTTCCTTTATCGGCATGTACGAGCTCTTTAATGTGGCCACGACTTACGGTTCCAATGAATATGACTACATGAGTTATCTGCTGATCGTAGCTGTTTACTATTTAGTACTTGTACTTATTTTCTCTATCCTTGTAAATATGATTGAGAAAAGAATGGCAAGCAGTGATTAAGGGGGAATGAAGGCATGAGTGAATCGTATATGATTAAGGTGGAAAAATTGAACAAATCATTCGGGGATCTGCACGTACTAAAGGACATTGACATAACAGTAAAAGAAAGTGATGTTGTTTGCCTGATCGGTGCAAGCGGGTCCGGTAAAAGCACACTTCTCCGCTGCTTGAACTTTCTAGAATTAAAGGACAGCGGCAATATCATTTTTGAGGGCGAAAAGGTTGAAAAAGAAACACATGATTTAAATAAAGTAAGAGAAAAAGTAGGAATGGTTTTTCAGCATTTCCATTTATTTCCTCATATGACTGTTCTCGAAAATGTGATGGAAGCACCATTACATGTGAAAAAGCTTCCAAAGGATCAAGTAAAAAAAGATGCCCAGGACCTATTAAAAAAAGTAGGGCTTTCTGACAAGGAGAATGTATATCCATCAAAACTTTCGGGCGGACAAAAACAGCGTGTAGCCATTGCAAGAGCGCTGGCAATGAAACCCGATATCATGCTTTTTGATGAGCCGACATCGGCACTTGATCCGGAGCTTGTAGGGGAAGTGCTTTCCACAATGAAAGAGCTCGCCCTTGAAGGGATGACAATGGTCGTTGTCACCCATGAAATGGGCTTTGCAAGAGAAGTAGCAGACTGGGCTGTCTATATGCATGACGGTAGAATTGTAGAAGTGGGGCATCCGGAGGATTTGTTTAACAATCCAAAAGAACAAAGAACCAAAAATTTTCTCGATTCAGTACTCTAACCAGTTTGAATATAAAAAGACAGGGAAAAGTTTACTATCCCTGTCTTTATTTTTTTGCCCCAGCGCCTGCCCCCTCGAGGTCACAAGCCTGTCTAGTTGCGGCTCCCAGGGACGAAAGACTAGCCAAACCTTTCCAGACGGAAAGAACACTTCCGGCAGGGCTCGTCTTATGCTTGTCATCCCTGTGCAGTTGCCTTCACATTTTCGGTTTGTCTAGTTGCGGCTCCTAGGAACTCGGGGTCATAAGCCGTTTCCTTCCGGCAGGAAAAACGCCTTCTTACAGGAACCGTCTTATGCCTGTCGTCCCTGGGCAGTCGCCTCCACATTTCAAGCAATCCTCCCCAAAAGGCAAAGAATGCCTTTCCGTGAGTCTCGTCTTGTGCTTGCAGGGGGTGAGCAGTAAGGGAAAGCTTCCTTGGATGTTCTTCGCAGGAACAGGCGCTTTTGGCTTGCTCCGAAGATGCTTACGCTTTTACTTTTTCTTCACTAATAAAAAATATAATCCAATTAGCATTAAAAGAATTGGCCATAGCTGCCAAACATCAGAAACACCATTTTCCAGGAGCCCCATCCACTCTGCAACCCTGTCATAAAAAAGAAGCAATGCGGCAAGAATTAAAAATAAGATGCCCTGGAACAATCCTGCCCCTGTTTTCTGATGACGAAGGAGGAAGCCGAGAGCAATTATCAGAATAAATGTTCCGATATGATCCGGCCAAATTTCCAGGCGGTTCACCACATGAAAGTGAAGGCCAAATCCTGTTAAAATGACACCTGGCAATATGGAATCATAATCCCTTGCTCCATATCCCTGAATTAAAAAGGCTGCTCCGACGATAATGAGAAGGGTCGGCCAGGAATAGAACGGCTGTAAGGCAGTAAATCCGCTCTGCTGAAGGAAAAAGTAGGCTCCAAATCCGAGTAAAATAATTCCTGGAAAAACACGCTGATTTTTCATAAAAAACACCACTTCCAATAAGGTATACTTGAATCCGGCAAGTTTTTTTGTTACTGTACATAAGGGAGTATTTGTCTATTTAAGGATACCTATGACCAGGCTCCTGTTTAAAAAATATAGTACCATATGTGTTCAATATCTGTTCACATTTAAGCATTAATTGAAAAAATAGAAATGATATAATTAATATTAATGAACAAGGCAATAATTCTGGGGGTGTCAATTTCAATGCATATCTTGGTCGTCGGTCTAAACTATAAAACTGCCCCTGTTGAAATCCGTGAACGTCTAACCTTTAATCCTTCACAATTGGGCGAGGCAATGAAGACATTAAATGACAAAAAAAGCATTTTAGAGAATGTCATTCTGTCTACATGCAATCGGACCGAAATTTATGCAGTTGTGGACCAGCTTCATACTGGCCGCTATTATATAAAGGAATTTTTGGCAGAACATTTCAAAATGGATCAGAGTGAATTTTCTCCATTCCTATTTATTTATGAAGAGGATGGGGCCATTGAGCATCTATTCAAGGTAGCATGCGGCCTTAACTCCATGATCCTTGGCGAAACACAGATTTTAGGACAGGTAAGGACAAGTTTTCTGGAGGCTCAATCAGAAAATACAACCGGAACAGTTTTTAACCACTTGTTTAAGCAGGCAGTAACGCTCGCTAAGCGGGCACACTCTGAAACGGAGATAGGGGCAAATGCAGTTTCTGTCAGTTATGCAGCAGTGGAACTGGCTAAGAAGATTTTCGGATCCCTCCAAAATAAACATGTTCTTATTTTAGGAGCCGGTAAAATGGGGGAGCTGGCAATCCAAAACCTTCATGCCAACGGAGCCAGTAAAGTAACAGTTATTAACCGTACATTCGAAAAAGCGCAGGATCTCGCAAGCCGCTATGCGGGCCAGGCAAAAACATTGCATGAGCTTCAATGTGCCCTTGTTGAAGCAGATATTTTAATTAGTTCTACTGGGGCAAAAGAGTTTGTTGTCACGAAGGAAATGATGGCTTACGCAGAAAAAATGCGCAAAGGCAAGCCTCTATTTATGGTGGATATTGCTGTCCCAAGAGATCTGGATCCGAAACTGGCTGATCTGGACAGCGTTTTCCTATATGATATTGATGATCTTGAAGGCATTGTTGAAGCAAACCTTCAGGAGCGTAAAAAGGCAGCCGAGAAGATTCAGCTTATGATTGAAGGGGATATTGTTGAATTCAAGCAATGGCTGAACTTGCTTGGTGTTGTTCCGGTAATTTCCGCTTTGCGTGAGAAAGCACTGGCTATACAGAGTGAAACCATGACAAGCATTGAAAGAAAGCTGCCGCATTTGAGTGATCGTGATAAAAAAGTGCTGAACAAGCATACAAAGAGCATCATCAATCAGCTATTAAAAGATCCTATTTTACAAGCTAAAGAAATGGCTGGACAGAAAGATTCGGAACAGGCATTAGACTTATTTGTAAAAATCTTTAATATAGAAGAACTTGTTTCAGATCAGCAGAACGTGCCCGCAGCAGCCAAACCAAAGCACGCATTCGCTCAATCACCGCAGACTTCCTTTCAATCATAAAAGGGGTCCTGTCCATGTCTGACATCTATATGACACGGCTGCACGAATTAACGGTGGTTCTGTATGCCCTATGTGTCTTATTATATTTTATTGATTTTCTTCATCATAACCGGAAGGCGAATAGGATTGCCTTCTGGTTACTTGCATTTGTATGGGTGCTTCAAACGGTGTTCCTGATACTTTATATGATTAATACAGGAAGGTTTCCTGTATTGACCATTTTTGAGGGCCTATACTTTTATGCCTGGGTGCTTATCACTCTTTCTTTGGGAATTAACAGGCTGCTCAGAGTCGATTTTATCGTCTTTTTTACAAATGTTCTCGGCTTTATCATAATGGCGATCCATACATTCGCACCTGTGCAGATTGATTCGGCTGTCAAAGCACAGCAGCTCATATCAGAACTTCTGCTGATTCATATAACGGTTGCAATCCTTTCATATGGAGCGTTCTCGCTATCCTTCGTTTTTTCATTGCTTTATCTGATTCAATACGATTTGCTGAAAAGGAAAAAATGGGGAACGAGGCTGCTCCGGATAACAGATTTGTCAAAGCTTGAACATATGTCGTATGTATTAAATGTAATCGGTGTACCTATGCTGATGATAAGTTTAATTTTAGGTATTCAGTGGGCCTACATTAAATTGCCCCATATGGTCTGGTATGACTCAAAGGTGATCGGTTCTTTCATTGTCCTTGCTTTATATAGTATTTATCTCTATATGAAAGTTGGAAAGGGCCTATATGGAAAATCTTTAGCCCTCTGGAATTTGGCATCATTTTTAATTGTATTAATCAACTTCTTTTTATTTGGTAAACTTTCATCTTTCCATTTTTGGTATTCATAGAAAAGCGGAGGCGACTGTTCAGCCCCGACAAGCATAAGATGGGCTGTGGCGCGGCGCAGTTTGCCGCAGAGCAGACCAGCTTATGACCTCGAGGGGCTAGGAGCCGCAGCTGGACATAGCAAAGAAAAGCGGAGGCGACTGTTCAGCCCCGACAAGCATAAGATGGGCTGTGGCGCGGCGCAGTTTGCCGCAGAGCAGACCAGCTTATGACCTCGAGGGGCTAGGAGCCGCAGCTGGACATAGCAAAGAAAAGCGGAGGCGACTGTTCAGCCCCGACAAGCATAAGATGGGCTGTGGCGCGGCGCAGTTTGCCGCAGAGCAGACCAGCTTATGACCTCGAGGGGCTAGGAGCCGCAGCTGGACATAGCAAAGAAAAGCGGAGGCGACTGTTCAGCCCCGACAAGCATAAGATGGGCTGTGGCGCGGCGCAGTTTGCCGCAGAGCAGACCAGCTTATGACCTCGAGGGGCTAGGAGCCGCAGCTGGACATAGTAAAGAAAAGCGGAGGCGACTGTTCAGCAGGAGCCATAGCTAGACATATTTGCAGGAGGCAGTCATGAGAAAAATTATCGTAGGTTCAAGACGAAGCAAGCTGGCACTAACTCAGACAAATTGGGTGATCAGCCAATTGAAAAGCATTGATCCATCCTTTGAGTTCGAGGTGAAGGAAATTGTCACTAAGGGTGATAAAATTCTTGATGTTACCCTTTCAAAGGTCGGAGGAAAAGGGTTGTTCGTAAAGGAAATAGAGCAGGCCATGCTTGATGAAGAAATAGATATGGCTGTACATAGCATGAAGGATATGCCCGCTGTTCTTCCGGCAGGGCTGACAATTGGCAGCATTCCTGAAAGAGAAGACCATCGGGATGCCCTTATCTCAAAAGGGCATATAAAACTGAATGACTTAAGGGAAGGATCTATTGTAGGAACAAGCAGCCTGCGCAGAGGGGCACAATTGCTGGCACAGCGTCCGGATCTGGAGATTAAGTGGATCAGAGGAAACATTGATACCAGATTATCTAAACTGGAAACGGAAGAATATGATGCGATTATTCTTGCAGCAGCAGGTCTCTCCCGAATGGGCTGGGCGGCTGATGTTGTTACAGAATTCCTGGAGCCGGAAGTTTGTGTGCCGGCTGTTGGCCAGGGGGCACTATCCATTGAGTGCCGTGAAAGTGATAAGGAGCTTCGTGCATTGCTGGATAAATTTACATGCTCTGAGACGAATCAGACTGTACGTGCAGAGCGTGCGTTCCTTCATAAAATGGAAGGCGGCTGCCAGGTTCCGATTGCAGGGTTTGCCACAATTAATGAAACGGGTGAAATGGAGTTAACCGGACTTGTAGGTTCCCCTGATGGAAAAGTGATTTATAAGGAGACCCTAACAGGTTCTGATCCGGAAGAACTTGGTGTTAAGATGGCTGACATGCTAACCGAACAAGGGGCCAAAGAGCTGATTGACAGAGTGAAAGAGGAGCTTGACGGGCAATGAAACAGACTTCCCCTTTAGAAGGCATGACTGTTTTAGTGCCAAGAGGGAAAAAACAGGCTCACTCCTTTTCGGCTCTTATCCAAAGCTATGGGGGGATACCTGTTGAGATCCCCTTGATTGCTTTCGAGCCATTGCAGGATAAGGAAACTTTATATAAAACACATAAGCGGATTCAAACTTATGATTGGGTGATTTTCACAAGCGCGACAGCTGTGGACGCTTTTTTTGAAAATCTGAGTCAGGGCGGGCCTTTCCCTAACATAGCGGTTATCGGAGAGAAGACTAAGAAATTGCTTATGGATAAGGGATTAAAAGTGCAATTTATGCCTCAGGATTATGTTGCTGAAGGGTTTGTTGAGGATTTTTTGCCATTAGTAGAAGAAGGGATGAAAGTATTAATCCCCAAAGGGAATCTGGCGCGTGACTATATCGCAGCCTCCCTTTCGGAAAATGGTGCAGACGTTGATGAAATCATTGTTTATGAGACAACTTTTCCACGTGAAAGCATCGGTCTGTTAAAAAAACAGCTTTCAGGAAAAGGGTTAGATATTCTTGCTTTTACCAGCCCTTCCACAGTAGATCATTTTATAGGGGCTTTAAAGGAGCTTGGATATGAGAATGCTGTTAAAGACAGTGTGGTGGGCTGCATCGGGCCTGTGACTAGAGAACGCGCAAAGGCTTATGGGCTGCAGGTTCATGCGGTTCCTGAAGAATATACAGTACATAACATGCTTAAGAGCATTATTAGCTACTTGGCAGAAATCAGGAGGGAAAATTAATGGATCTTCAATTTAATAGACATAGACGCCTTCGCAAAAGTCCGAATATGAGAGCGCTTATCCGTGAGAACTTCTTGCGTACAGAGGATTTAATTTATCCAATTTTCGTGGCAGAAGGAGACGATATTAAAAGAGAAATCCCTTCGATGCCGGGAATATACAATTTGTCGCTTGATCACCTCGAAGAGGAAATGAATGAAGTTGTTTCTCTTGGAATAAAATCGGTGCTCTTATTTGGAATACCTAAAGAGAAAGATGCATGCGGGGAGCAGGCTTATCATGATCATGGGATCGTGCAGGAAGCTACAAGATTTATAAAAGCTAAATATCCGGAAATTATCGTAATTGCTGATACATGCCTTTGCGAGTATACCGATCATGGCCATTGCGGATTAATTGAAAATGGAGAAGTGCTGAACGATGCATCCCTTGAACTGCTTGTGCAGACAGCTGTCAGCCAGGCTAAAGCAGGAGCAGACATAATTGCCCCGTCAAATATGATGGATGGATTTACAGCAGCTATCCGGGCAGGTCTTGATGAAGCCGGATTTGAAGATATCCCGGTTATGTCTTATGCGGTTAAATATGCATCTGCATTCTATGGTCCTTTCCGTGATGCAGCTGACAGCACGCCGCAATTTGGCGACCGAAAAGCATATCAGATGGATCCTTCCAACCGCATGGAAGCCATGCGAGAAGCAGAATCTGACTTAATGGAAGGGGCAGACTTCCTGATTGTTAAACCGGGAATGCCTTATCTGGATATTGTTCGGGATGTGAAAAACAACATCAACCTGCCGATTGTGATTTATAATGTGAGCGGTGAATATTCAATGGTTAAAGCTGCTGCACAGAACGGCTGGATCGATGAACAGAAAATCGTCATGGAAATGCTCACAGGCATGAAGCGTGCAGGAAGTGATTTAATTATTACTTACCATGCGAAAGATGCGGCAAGGTGGATTAAGGAACAGGACTAATAATATGATGTCTTAGTAAGTCTTAGTAATTGAAAACTTCTTATTAAACGAAAAGAGGGATGACATGCGCTCTTACGAAAAATCTAACAAGGCTTTTAAAGAGGCAAGCGAATTGATGCCTGGGGGAGTAAACTCTCCTGTACGTGCATTTAAATCAGTTAATATGGACCCCATTTTTATGGAACGCGGACGAGGCTCTAAAATCTACGATATCGATGGAAATGAATATATCGATTATGTTTTGTCCTGGGGCCCATTAATCCTGGGACATACTAATGAACGTGTGGTCGAGGGTATTAAGAAAGTAGCTGAAATGGGGACAAGCTTTGGCGCTCCTACCGAAATCGAGAACGATCTTGCCAAGCTGGTCATTGAACGTGTGCCTTCCATTGAAGTAGTGCGAATGGTTTCTTCCGGAACAGAAGCTACTATGAGTGCCCTGAGGCTTGCTCGAGGATATACCGGCCGAAATAAAATCATGAAATTTGAAGGCTGCTATCATGGCCACGGCGATTCCCTTTTAATTAAAGCTGGTTCTGGTGTAGCAACTCTGGGGCTGCCTGACAGTCCGGGGGTTCCTGAAGGAGTTGCCAAAAATACAATTACCGTTCCTTACAATGACCTTGAAAGCGTAAGATATGCCTTTGAGCAATTCGGAGACGATATCGCAGGTGTGATTGTGGAACCGGTAGCTGGAAATATGGGTGTCGTTCCTCCTCAGCCAGGTTTCCTTGAAGGCTTAAGAGAAATTACAGAACAAAACGGCTCTCTGCTTATTTTTGATGAAGTAATGACTGGTTTCCGCGTCGGCTATAATTGTGCGCAGGGTTACTTTGGAGTGACACCGGATATTACATGTCTTGGAAAAGTTATTGGCGGTGGGCTCCCAGTCGGTGCATATGGCGGAAAAGCGGAAATTATGAAGCAGATTGCACCAAGCGGTCCAATTTACCAGGCAGGAACACTATCCGGAAACCCTCTTGCCATGACAGCAGGTTACGAGACATTAAGCCAGCTGACTCCACATTCCTACAAAGAATTCGAAAGAAAAGCAGACAGACTGGAAGAAGGGCTTAAAGCAGCTGCAGAAAAATATGATATCCCGCACACCATTAACCGTGCAGGTTCAATGATCGGTATATTCTTTACAAATGAAGATGTTATTAACTATGAAAAAGCCAAAACATCCAATCTGGAGTTCTTTGCAGAATACTACAGGGAAATGGCAAACCAGGGAGTCTTCCTGCCGCCATCCCAATTCGAAGGACTCTTCCTCTCAACTGCACACACTGATGAAGATATTGAAAAGACTATCCAGGCAGCGGAAAAGGCATTTTCAAAATTAAAATAAGCAAGACCTGACACTCATCGATTGATGGGTGTTTTTTTATGCCCTTGGAAATATAGTTATTAGAGCTTTTATCCATCGTTTGGGAGAAACCCCTTTCCTGTGGCTGGATTCAATAGACTGTGAAAATGCAAAATTTTTATTTTGCACGGTGTTGATTGGAGTGGAAGGCGCTAATCCCGCGAAAATGTATCCGCATTTTATTCGTGCGGTGTTGATTCAAGGAAGCTTATTTATTGTCCTGCGGGAGTAGCGTACAGGGAGACCCCACAGACGCATAGCGCCGAGGAGGCTCCCGGCAGCCCCGCAGGAAAGCTTGAGTGCCTGCAGCGGAAATCAACACTCATAGCAAACAGCCGCTAAAAAAGTCTTATCTAAGGAACTTTTTCTAAATTAATCTAAGATTCCCTTAGAGCGCTATTTTTCTAATCATAAAGTATCCTAATCCTTCATAGGATTGTTAATGACATAGTGATTAAACGTAAAGATTCGAAGGGAGGAGTCGCTTTGTCTCAGGGGAATCCATCGTGCTTACGATTTTCTTTAGAAGAATCAGTATGGTTTCAAAAAGGACAGGAAGTATCGGACCTGATTACCATCTCGTTAGACCCCAATATAACAATTCAGGAAAGCGATCAATATGTAACAATCCAGGGAGCACTTGAACTGGCAGGTGAGTATAGACGCAGCGATGAAGAAGCATCCGAGGAAGATCAAGAGGGTTTGGCAGTCACCAAATTCGTTCAGACAGTTGAAGAAAGAGGAGAAGGAGTTTGTGAATTCAAACACTATTTTCCTGTCGATATAACCATTCCGAATAATAGAATCCAAAGCATCTACGATATTGATGTTGCGGTAGAGTCCTTCGATTATGTTCTGCCGGAAAGAAGCTGTATGAAATTGACAGCTAATTTAACCATTACCGGATTATATGGTGATCAGCAGCATATTCCTGTTCAAGAATGGGAGGAAGAAGCGGAAGCTGAAACTGAAACGGAAGAATTAGAGATTCAGTACAGATCTTCTGAGGTGGCAGAGGAGACAGAGGAAGAAGAAATTATACAGCAGGAATGGCCGTCATATCAGCAAGAAGAACAGGACCTAGAGGAAGAGGAAGAAAGAGAGGAAGAAAGAGAGGAACAGGTATACTCGAGCGCCGAGGAAGATGTACGGGAAGAGGATCCGCAGGAAGAGCAGTCAGAAACCGATGAGGTTTTTATTCCATTTGAGGCAGAAGCAAGAAAGCAGCCTGAAGTGGAAGAGCAGGCCGTCATTAGACCTTCAGTGCCGGCGGCGCTCGAATTAAAACAAGAGCAGCCAGAAGAAGAAGAACAGACTCCGAAAACTGCACCGGAAATATCTTTTTCTTCTCAGCGCAATGAGGAGGAAGCACCGCCAACCGCACAGGAAATCTATCAAATGACGGAAGCATCCGAATCAGATAGTCCTTCCTTTGAAAAGAAGCCTGTTCAAGCGGCTGCACAGGAAACCCATGAGGAAACAGAGGAATCCTCATCCTCTTCAGAACAGGAGGCTAAGAAGAAGAAACTCTCCAAGAAGAAAAGCATGTCGTTAACAGAGTTCTTTGCCCGGAAGGAAGAGACAGAGGAACATGTTAAGCTCAAGGTTTGCATTGTGCAGAACGGCGACACAATTGATGCCATTGCTGAAAGGTATGATATACCAGCCCAGCAGCTATTACGGGTGAATAACCTTGAAATCAATCAGGATATTTATGAAGGGCAAGTGCTGTACATTCCTGTTGCGGTAGCCCATTAAATGGTTAAAAGGCTGAGCAGGTATTAATAACCCGCTCAGCTATTTTCGTTTAACCAATATATTTTAGAATAACATCATTTTTTCTCATTCTGGAAAGTGAGTGGTTAAGGTGGAAGAAAAAAATCGGCTGCGGAAAGTCTCCCCTATTTTAAATCATTATTCAATAGAGCCGCATTTTGTAGAGGAGTTTGGGAGAGTTCAGAAGGTATACAGCAGCAAAGGTGTATTTGCCTTGAAGAAAATAAAGCCTCAGCATGGAGCAGATTTTATAAGGCATGTACAAACCCTCTTTCAAAAAGGCTATAACAGAATTGTCCCTATTTACCCGACGGTGGATGGAAGATATGGGGTGCTCCATCAGAATGAATTATATTATTTAATGCCATGGATGCCTAATGAAGAAAAAGAGGATAGATTTGAGAGGCATCAGCAGATGCTGAGGGAATTGGCAAGACTGCATACATTGTCCTCGAGGGAAGTTCCTATAAACAAGGAAGACAGAACCGAACATTATGAAAAAACTTTGCAGGAATGGGAGAAAGAAAAGGAGTTCTTGGAGGGATTTATCGAAGCCTGTGAAAGAAAAGAGTATATGTCTCCTTTTGAGCTAATGTTTTCCCTATATTATCACGACGTCAGCCAGGGACTAAAATTCTCCACAAACAAATTTAAAGATTGGTATGAAAAAACAAAAGAAAGCGACAAAGCACGAACGGTAATCGTCCATGGGAAAGTTTCAACCGAGCATTTTCTTTACGATGATAGGGGATATGGGTACTTCACGAATTTCGAAAATGCAAGACAGGGGTCGCCGCTCCATGATATATTGCCGTTTTTATCAAGGACACTGAAAACTTATCCAAAAAGATCAGAAGAATGTGTAGAGTGGATTTACACCTATATGAAATACTTTCCATTCAGAGACGATGAGATGCTGCTGTTTCAAAGCTACTTTGCTCATCCGGGTCCTATTATCAGGGCGGCCGAACAATATTATAAAGGGGAGAGTAAAAGGGGAGAAAGAAAGGCTGTCCAGCATTTGCAAAGGCAGTATTGGCTCTTGAAAAATATTGAATATGCTGTAATGAGAATCGATGAGATCGAGAGGCAAAAACAAGAAGCAAAAGCAGCTGCCGAAGCTCAAGCACAAGAAGGAGCCCAAAGCTAAAAGATGCGGGCTCCTAAACCAATTGAAGATGGAAAGCAATAGCAATCAGAATGAACAGCGATAGCAGCAGTACATCAAAGGTGGTAGGCAGCAAAATTGTTCTTATGCCTTGAAAAACACAGAACGGGATTATGAACTGTGCACATACATTCCTGAAAGTTCTTAACCAGGGAGGCAGTGTGTAAGGATTATATTTTCTTCTCATTGTCGCATGCCCCTTTCCCGAATGTTCATATGTATATTCTATGATTCATTTTTCGGTAAAGTGCCTATTTTCGTTTCTTTCCTGTATAACAGTATTTTAAAACTCCCCTAAAGAAGTCTTTTTCGGGCAAAATCATCATCACTTCGGTAGAAATAATGAATAATATATAAAAAACTC
Source organism: Cytobacillus oceanisediminis 2691 (assembly GCF_000294775.2). Classification (GTDB taxonomy): domain Bacteria; phylum Bacillota; class Bacilli; order Bacillales; family Cytobacillaceae; genus Cytobacillus; species Cytobacillus pseudoceanisediminis. Next base: position 4,318,319 of record NZ_CP015506.1, on the reverse strand, counting down.
GGGTATCCTTATTGACTATAACAGTCTTTTTTCGGTAGTATATTTTATATATAAAATTGTATATCGATGCTAAGACAGGGAAGAGTACAATGGCGATTTGCCTTTTAGAGAGGAAAACCAGCAGCTGAAAGGTTATCCAGGCAAAACTGTTGGAAGGTCGCCCTAGAGCATCTTTTGCGAAAGGCTGCAGCCAAGTAGTAAAAGACGGGAAATCCGTTATCTGTTTAAGTGTCAATCTCTATAAGAATGTCTTTCCCTGATTTTCTTTAGTGATTGAAAAAAAGGTGGTACCGCGAAGCAAACTCCATTCGTCCTTTTATGGCGAATGGAGTTTTTTATTTTTTTGGATTGCTTTCAGAAAGGAAGAATGACACATGGATAATAATGAATTATCAATGCCGACGAAATATGATCCGCAGGCGATTGAAAAAGGACGATATGACTGGTGGCTGGAAGGTAAATTCTTTGAAGCAAAAGACGATGAAACAAAGCAGCCATATACAATTGTGATTCCGCCTCCGAATGTAACAGGAAAGCTTCATCTCGGTCATGCATGGGATACAACTCTTCAGGATATCCTTACTCGAATGAAGCGAATGCAGGGATACGATGTTCTATGGCTTCCAGGAATGGACCATGCGGGCATCGCCACTCAGGCAAAGGTTGAAGAAAAGCTTCGCAATGACGGCAAAAGCCGCTATGATTTAGGCCGTGAAAAATTTGTAGAAGAAACATGGAAGTGGAAAGAGGAGTATGCCAGCCATATCCGCCAGCAATGGTCAAAGCTTGGATTGGGACTTGATTACAGCCGCGAACGTTTTACACTGGATGAAGGCCTTTCAAAAGCTGTAAGAGAAGTTTTCGTTTCACTTTATAATAAAGGATTGATTTATCGCGGCGAGTATATTATTAACTGGGATCCGTCTACAAAAACGGCTCTTTCTGATATCGAAGTTATTTATAAGGATGTTCAGGGTGCCTTCTACCATATGAGATATCCTTTAACGGATGGTTCAGGACATATCGAAATTGCCACTACACGCCCTGAAACGATGCTTGGCGATACAGCTGTAGCAGTACATCCGGAAGATGACCGCTATAAGCATTTAATCGGCAAAACGGTTAAACTGCCGATCACAGGACGCGAAATTCCGATTGTTGCAGATGATTATGTAGAAATGGATTTCGGATCCGGCGCAGTAAAAATTACGCCGGCTCATGACCCAAATGATTTTGAAATAGGAAACCGCCACAATCTTGAAAGAATTCTTGTAATGAATGAAGACGGCACAATGAACAGCCGAGCCGGTAAATACCAAGGTATGGACCGCTTTGAATGCCGCAAGCAGATCGTGAAGGATCTTCAGGACGAAGGAGTGCTTTTCAAAATTGAAGAGCATATGCATTCTGTGGGCCATTCAGAGCGCAGCGGCGCAGTTGTTGAACCTTACCTTTCAACACAATGGTTTGTAAAGATGCAGCCTCTTGCTGATGAAGCCATCGCTCTTCAAACTAAAGAGGAAAAAGTAAACTTTGTTCCAGAGCGATTTGAAAAAACGTATTTGCGCTGGATGGAAAATATTCGTGACTGGTGTATTTCACGCCAGCTTTGGTGGGGGCATCGGATCCCGGCCTGGTACCACAAAGAGACAGGTGAGGTTTTCGTAGGGCACGAAGCACCAGAAGATATTGAAAACTGGGAACAGGACAAAGATGTTTTGGATACCTGGTTCAGTTCAGCTCTATGGCCATTTTCAACAATGGGCTGGCCGGATACAGACTCAAGCGATTTCAAGAGATACTATCCGACTGCTGCTTTGGTGACTGGCTATGACATCATTTTCTTCTGGGTATCACGAATGATCTTCCAAGGTCTCGAATTTACAGGGGAGCGTCCATTCCAGGATGTATTAATTCATGGTCTTGTTCGTGACTCACAGGGACGCAAGATGAGTAAGTCCCTTGGAAATGGCGTTGATCCAATGGATGTAATTGATCAGTATGGTGCTGATTCACTCCGCTATTTCCTTTCAACAGGAAGCTCGCCGGGACAGGATCTGCGCTTCAGTATGGAAAAGGTTGAGGCAACATGGAACTTTGCCAATAAAATCTGGAATGCATCCCGATTTGCATTAATGAACATGGATGGATTAACATATGAAGAAATTGATTTAAGCGGTGAAAAGTCTGTTGCTGATAAATGGATATTAACCCGTTTGAATGAAACTATTGAGACGGTTACAAGATTATCTGACCGCTATGAGTTTGGCGAGGTTGGCCGAGTGCTGTATAACTTCATTTGGGATGACTTCTGTGATTGGTATATCGAAATGGCAAAGCTTCCGCTGTACGGAGAAGATGAAGCTGCCAAGAAAACCACCCGTTCCATCCTGGCATATGTTCTGGACAATACAATGCGTCTGCTGCATCCATTTATGCCATTTATCACGGAAGAAATTTGGCAGAACCTTCCTCATTCAGGTGAATCCATTACGGCTGCACAATGGCCGGCAGTTAACAATGAATACACTGATAACCAGGCTGCAAATGAAATGAAGCTGCTTGTAGAAATTATTCGCTCTGTCCGCAACAGCCGTGCTGAAGTAAACACGCCTATGAGCAAGAAGATTAAAATGATGGTAAAAGCTAAGGATGAGGAAATTCTGGGCACACTGGAAAATAACCGTGCCTATATTGAACGATTCTGTAACCCAGAAGAACTAGTGCTGGCTCTGAATGTTGAGACGCCTGATAAGGCGATGACAGCAGTTGTGACTGGTGCAGAAATCATCCTTCCGCTTGAAGGCCTGATTAACATTGAAGAAGAAGTTGCCCGCCTTCAGAAAGAGTGGGATAAATTAAATAAAGAAGTTGAAAGAGTCCAGAAGAAACTTTCAAACGAAGGCTTTATTAAAAAAGCGCCTGAAAAGGTAATTGAAGAAGAGAAAGCAAAAGAACAAGACTACAGCGAGAAGAGAGCTGCTGTAGAAGCTCGCATTAAAGAGCTAAAAGGAGAATAATTAATAGTTGCGGAAGGCGGGTCCATATGAAGGATTCGTCTTCCTTCCTGTATAACGGAGGTGCATTTATATATGTTTTCTACTTATGAGGAAGCACTGGAATGGATTCATTCAAGGCTAAGACTTGGGATGAAGCCGGGACTGCAAAGGATGGAATGGATGATGGAAAAACTCGGGCATCCCGAAAGAAGAATTAAGTCCATCCATATTGGCGGAACGAATGGTAAAGGCTCAACTGTAACGTTTCTAAGATCCATTCTTCAGGAGGCGGGTTATTCTGTCGGAACTTTTACATCGCCATATTTTGAGAAATTTAATGAACGGATTTCTCTGAACGGAATTCCAATTAACGATGAAGATCTTGTTCGGCTTGCTAATGATATATATCCGCTTGCGATTGAATTGGAACAGACGGAACTCGGCGGTCCAACCGAGTTTGAAATCATTACCGCCATGGCTTTCCAATATTTTGGCCATGTACAGCCGGTGGATCTCGTTTTGTTTGAAGTGGGCCTTGGCGGAAGGTATGACTCTACGAACATCATCTATCCTATATTATCAATCATTACAAGCATCGGACTCGACCATACAGCTATCCTTGGGAATACATACGAGGAAATCGCTTTTGAAAAAGCGGGAATCATTAAACCTGGAGTCAGTGTGATTACAGCTGTTAAACAAGAAGAAGCGCTCGCTGTTATTCAAGATAAAGCTTTAAGCATGAAGTCACCAGTTTATCAGCTGGGGAATGAGTTTGCTATTTCTGATCATAAATCCCTGGACCTGGGAGAATTCTTCTCCCTTAAGACAGTCTTTCAGAACTTCCCTGATCTTGAGACAGGAATGAGCGGAAAACACCAGACTGAAAATGCTTCCCTTGCTGTAATGGCAGCAGAGCTATTGAATAAATTTTATTCTTTCCTTATAGAGGTAAATCATATTAGAGCGGGATTGAAAAAAGCTTTCTGGCCCGGGCGATTTGAAATTCTATCTGAAGACCCGCTGGTAGTAATAGATGGAGCGCATAATGAAGAAGGGATAGCTGCCTTAACTGCTGAGCTGAACAACCGTTTTGAGGATAAAAGCAAAAATATTGTATTCGCTGCACTTGCTGATAAAAAGCTTGATAAAATGATCGGTAAGCTTGATTCTGCTGCAGATCGCATCACCTTTACCGAATTTGAGTTTCCGAGAGCAGCAGCAGCTGAAGATTTATATAATCTCAGTAAAAACAGCAGGAGACAGTTTCATACGGACTGGAAGGAGCTATTGGAGGCTGAACTTCGTGAAGCAGGAAAAAACAGCGTACTGGTTATTACCGGATCACTTTACTTCCTCTCAGAAGTGAAGCCTATTCTTTTGAATCTTTTGAAAAAATAAATGAAATATGACAAAAGTTAGAAAATTTGATAAAATGTTCGTGTTATCCGACTATTTTCCTGAATAAATTGGAGGAGGGGGAAAAGATCGTTAGTTCACAAGCCAAAAAAATAATATGGTTATTATGGATATTAATATTTCCTGCAGGTTCCATGCTAACCTATCATTTTTACCCTCCAGATTTTTCAGGACAGGGAATCAGTTTGTTTGCCTTTTTCATATTGATGTTTTTCGTTTCTTCCATGCCGATGGTAATCAATAATACACCAATCTTTTTAATTCAGTGGGTTACGATGGCAGTGTTTTTAACCTTTGGGCTCTTTGCTGAAATGATAATGGTACAATTGGGGATCCTGGTACTTCTATTAAGGCTGAAAATACAAAAGGATCAGCTGTTTCGTCTGCCGCTTAACTCACTTTTGTTCTTTACATTATCTTTATTGAGCGGGCTGGCTTACTTTGCAATGGGTGGCAAAATAGGCGTAGATCTAATAGAAAATCCCCAATATTTCTGGATTGCTGCAGCATACCCGATAATCCATTTTACTTTAAATCAGGTATTAATCAGTGTAATTCAGGCTGCATTGTATGGCAGGAAAATATCCTTTCTGGAAAAAGACCTTATATGGGAAACTGTTACCTCTCTCATAACATTCCCGATTGGCCTTATCCTTTACATTTTATATTCTGAAGTGGGAATTCTTGCACTGCTGTTTGTAGGGGTCCCATTTGTAAGTCTTTCTATCATTCTTCATCTTTATTACTCAAGTGAAAAGGTTATTGAATACCTTCAAAAAGCCGCAGATATAGGGCATCAAATGGCAGAGCGCCTTGATGTGAATGAGGTTATGGAGCTTTTTATTTTGAAATTGAGCGAAATGTTGCCTGTTGACTATGCCTATATTCTTGATATTAAGGATAACGATGAACTTCACTCCATTTACCGAATTGAGCATGGACAAATAAAGCCGAATGACCTTAAGCCTACCAAAAAAAGTGAGGGAATCAGCGGATTGGTTTTGGGTACCCGAAAATCTGCCCTTTTCCATTCGCGGAAGAAATGGAAAAGCATTGCTAAGGAATTCTTGCCTGAAGATGCCGAAAGCCTTATTTGTGTTCCAATAGTCAGGAGCAATGAAGTATTGGGGATACTGCTGCTTTCTTCAGCAAAAAAGAGGTCCTATGAAAAGTCACAGCTCATGATTGTCGATATTTTATGTTCGCACTTTGCAATAGCAATAGAGAATGCAAAGCACTATGAGGAAACAAAAGCCAAAAGCGAGCGCTGCGCGTTAACGAAACTATTCAATTATAGATATATGGAAGCTAAATTAAATAAAGAATTCAGCAGATTGCAAAATGGTGAAAGAGAATTCCTTTCACTCATCATCCTTGACATCGATCATTTTAAAAAAGTGAACGATACTTATGGGCACCAAAGCGGAAATGAAATTCTCTGCGAACTGGCAGGCAGGCTGGCAAATTTAATAGATGAAGCAGGAATTGCTGCCAGATATGGCGGAGAAGAATTTGTTGTCTTAATGCCGGATACAAGCAAAGAAGATACGCTTGCCTGGGCAGAGCTTATCAGGCAGACCATAGCTAACCGTCCATTCATACTCAAACAGAACATCGATGGAAGCAGCAGCAGCACAAAAGTTTATATAACTGCCTCCATTGGGGTAGCTGCTGCACCTGAAGATGCTGATGATTCACTGGCCCTTATACGCCATGCTGACAGGGCATTATATGTTGGAGCGAAGCGGGCAGGGAGAAATAGGGTTGCGGAATATGTGAAGTAAAAATCCTTTTGTTTGTCAAAAGGATTTTTTTGTGAAAATAAACCTTTTTACCTATTAATATATTGGTCCTATAGTGTATTGGTGTAATGTTAGTGATATACATCATTGAAGTTCATAAAGAATACACATATACTGTCCAAGTATATTTATATTTTTTTGGTTTTACAAATTTTGGAGGAGGAAACAAGCTGCGGGCATATCACAATATTGAGGACCTCTATATAAAATAGGACACTGAGGAAATCCAGCTTTCTTGTGCCTGCGCAGCGCGTTGATATTTATGCTAAATCTCTTAATAATATTATTTTTATTCGGTACCATATTAGGTTCTTTCTACAATGTAGTTGGCCTAAGGGTTCCTGAAAATCAATCAATAGTAAAGCCGAGATCTCATTGTAAACACTGTAAGCATACTTTATCATATTTGGAGCTTATCCCAATTCTGTCTTATGTATTTCTAGGTGGAAAATGCAGGCGCTGTAAGGTGTCAATTTCAGCCTTATATCCGGCTGCAGAGCTTTCGACAGGTACTTTGTTTGCTGCTGCTCCATTAATTTTAGGGTGGACTTCCGAGGTGATTGTTGCCTGGACACTAGTTTCTCTTATGGTCATTATATTTGTATCTGACTATAAATATATGATCATTCCAAATAAAGTTCTCTTAGTTTTTGGTGTGATCCTAACAGCAGAACGTATTCTTATTCCTCTTTCTCCTTGGTGGGACAGTTTAGCAGGTGGGATACTTGGTTTTTTACTCCTTTTATTTATAGCTGTAATCAGTAAAGGCGGCATGGGTGGAGGAGATATAAAACTATACTCAGTTATTGGTATTGCTTTAGGTGTGAAGCTTGTGTTGCTTTCGTTTTTTCTAGCCACTTTGTTTGGAGCATTTCTAGGTGGCATAGGCATGCTTATAGGAGTTGTGAAAAAGGGAAAACCAATTCCATTCGGTCCCTTTATTGGTTTGGGAACAATAATTGCTTACTTTTATGGCAATGAATTGATAAAATGGTACTTTCACGCAGTCCTGTGAGTATAAAATCTGTAATTTTTCTATTCTGATGGCAATGAAGGAATACCTATAAATAAATTAGATCTAACTGAAAATCAAAATGAAAAATTTGACGAAATCCTTCCGTAGCAAGACGACAAAAGTCTTGTTATTTTTTTTTTTTCTTATGTTAGGATGAAAACAATTCAGGAAACGGCACGGAAGGAGGATGAGATATGGACAAGCCTAAAAGCGAGAAAACGATCACGATTAAGATAAATGGCAAGGACCGTCCGTTTCAGGAGAAAAAGGAAGAAATGCAGGAAAAAGCATGGGATCCGAGACAGCTGGATAGACAGAAAAAACAGGAACAAACTGAATTTTTCGCATCCATACAAACAGCGGCTGGCAAAGAGGCGGATGACAGCTTTGACTGGATTCTGCCTGAGGAAACGGAAGATGCGGATATAAAGGAATATAAAATAGCAGCCCCTCCTAAATCACCAGCTAAAAATGGTTTGAGTACACTGGCTAACAAATTCCAGGGAAGAAATAAGCAAGGATTCTTAACATCCATTTTTCTGGCTGTCTTTTTTGCTGTTCTGCTTGGGACTGGCTTCGGATTCATCATGCTGAAGCTGGTATTTACCGATCAGGCAGCCGAAACTGTGGCGCCTCCAATTAAAGAAACTCCGGCAGCATCAAATCAGCAGTCTCCCGCTGCAGCCGCAGAATTAGAAACATTAACAGCATACGTAGTTCAAGGCGGCGTATGGTCAAACAGTGAGGCAGCACAGCAAGTCCAGGAAGCGAACTCGCAAAAAGGAGTCTATAGCCAATCATTAAAAATGGGAGAGCAGACTTTTCTTTTTTTAGGGGTATCCGGGAGTCTTGATCAGGCGAAGGAAATAGGTGCCGATCTAAAAAGCAAAGGAATTGATGTATTTGCAAAAGAAGTTGCCTTTGAAGGTAAAGTAATTGAAGGGCTGAATGCTGAAGAGAAAAAGCTGGCTGACATTGCACTTGCTTTATATCAAAGCCTCTCAGAAGGCGCTGCCAGTGCCTCTCTCGGCAGCTCCATAGCGCCAGAGACGGCTCAGGAAATAAAAAATCATAGCAAGGCAGTGAATGAACTGCAGGCAGATCAAATTCAAAATAAAAGCCTGACATCTATAAAAGAGGAACTTTTGGATGCCTCGAAGCAAATAGAAACTTACCAGCAGGCAGGGGATTCTGCATCAGCCGGTAAAATTCAGGAGCACCTGCTGGCATTTCTTGCCGCTTATCAGTCTCTGCTCCAGTCAGACGGGCAGTAAGGACCCGGCATATTGTGCCATAATTTTATCCGATTCGAATATTTTCTGGGAAATATCACATATTAAATGGAGTCTGTTCGGGAAATTTAGACAGACTCTTTCTTTTTGCCACATTTCGATAATTTATGATAAAAATATCTACAAATTACCTCTTAAAAATTGTTTGTCTGGCAATTTTTTGATACGATTAATCTGTATCTCCCAATATGATACATAAAGGTAAGGTGATTACATGCAAAACCTCATTTTAGCCTCTTCTTCCCCGCGGCGAAAAGAACTTCTTGAAAATCTTCATTTGCAATTTGAAGTCTCCAGCAGTGATGTCGATGAAAGTTTTGATCCAGTGCTGAAACCAGGAGAGATCGTGAAGGAGCTTGCCCATAGAAAGGCACAGGCTGTATTTAATAAACACCCTGATTCATATGTAATTGGCTCAGATACAGTTGTAGTTAAAGACGGCAATGTTTTAGGAAAGCCAGGCAGCAGCAAGGAAGCCTTCACTATGCTCAAAAGTCTGTCTGGAACCACCCATTCTGTTTACACAGGTGTATCCATCGTGACGCCTGAAAATGTAATTACATTTTATGAAAAAACCGATGTGGTGTTCTGGGAGTTAACAGATGAAGAAATTGACTCTTATATCGGCACCGGTGAACCATTTGACAAGGCAGGTGCATATGGGATACAAGGCATTGGCAGCATGCTTGTAAAAAGCATAAATGGAGATTATTTCTCTGTTGTCGGCCTTCCTGTCTCCAGAACGGTTCGTGAACTAAGGAAAGCAGGATATTCGCTTCCTTAATATACTTTTTTTCATCCTCAGCTCCTGGCCCCAGAGTTTAGGGAGGAAAATATGCAAACGGATACTCTATTGATTAAAGATTTCCCTCAGGATGAACGCCCTCGTGAGCGCTTTGTCCTAAATGGTCCGCAAAGCTTATCCAATCACGAACTGATAGCGATATTACTCAGAACAGGCACGAAAGATGAATCTGTCCTCCAATTAGCGAACAGGCTTATTACCCATTTTGAAGGACTCCGGCTATTAAAGGATGCATCCCTGGATGAAATAACGGCCATTAAAGGAATAGGATCGGCAAAGGCAATACAGCTGCTGGCAGCAGTTGAAATTGGCCGGAGGATTTCAACTCTCACATATGACGACAGATATACTATCCGTTCTCCTGAGGATGGAGCAAATTATGTCATGCATGATATGCGATTCCTGTCTCAGGAACATTTTGTATGCCTTTATTTAAATACAAAAAATCAGGTGCTTCATAAGAAGACCATCTTTATTGGAAGCCTGAATGCTTCAATTGTTCATCCGAGAGAGGTTTTTAAAGAGGCATTTCGCAGATCGGCTGCGTCGATTATCTGCATTCATAATCATCCGAGCGGTGATCCGACTCCAAGCCGGGAAGATATTGAAGTAACCAAGAGACTTGCAGAGTCCGGGAAAATAATCGGCATTGAAGTGCTGGACCATCTTATCATCGGTGAAAATAAATTTGTCAGTTTAAAGGAAAAAGGGTATTTATAACACTATGTTTTTATTTGACGTTACGCTATAATATTGGTTATGATTTTTGAGATGCCTCGCATTTTGGAGGCTCATTGTACTAGAAAAATTAAAGAAAATTCCATTAAAATACCTTACTTAGGAAAATGAGCAATTTGTATCAGAAAGGGAGATACCATTTATGTTTGGAATCGGTACTAGAGACCTTGGAATAGATTTAGGAACAGCTAATACACTTGTCTATGTTAAAGGAAAAGGAATTGTTGTCAGAGAGCCGTCAGTAGTAGCACTGCAGACAGATACTAAAAATATTGTAGCTGTCGGCAATGATGCAAAAAATATGATCGGCCGTACACCTGGCAATATTGTTGCGCTCCGTCCAATGAAGGATGGCGTTATTGCGGATTATGAAACAACCGCTGTCATGATGAAATATTATATTAAACAAGCCAATAAAAATAAGGGCTTCTTTGCAGGCAAGCCATATGTAATGGTTTGTGTGCCATCCGGCATTACAGCTGTTGAAGAACGTGCTGTTGTCGATGCAACCCGCCAGGCAGGGGCACGCGATGCTTATACCATCGAAGAGCCGTTTGCCGCTGCAATCGGGGCTAATCTTCCTGTTTGGGAACCGACAGGAAGCATGGTGGTTGATATCGGGGGAGGAACTACCGAAGTTGCCATCATCTCCTTGGGCGGAATTGTTACGAGCCAATCCATCCGCATTGCCGGTGATGAAATGGATGACGCGATCATCAATTATATCCGCAAAACTTACAACTTAATGATTGGTGACCGTACAGCAGAAACCGTTAAAGTAGAGGTTGGCTCTGCAGGAGATCCTGAAGGTGTTGAAAACATGGAAATCCGCGGACGTGACCTGCTGACAGGCCTGCCAAAAACAATTGAAATTACTGCTGAAGAAATTTCAAAAGCATTGAATGATACTGTATATGCGATTGTGGATGCAGTAAAAAATACTCTTGAAAAAACTCCTCCTGAACTGGCAGCAGATATTATGGACCGAGGTATTGTCCTGACTGGAGGGGGGGCGCTTCTTCGCAACCTCGACAAGGTGATCAGCGAAGAAACAAAAATGCCTGTCCTTATTGCAGAAAACCCATTGGACTGTGTCGCAATTGGTACTGGAAAAGCTCTTGACCATATCGATTTATTCAAAACAAAAGCAAAAGAATCCAGATAAATTGAAGCCTGAATAAGAAAATGATAAAGCCCATTCACTTCTTAAAAAGTGCATGGGCTCAAATTTGGTTTTTTTCTTGAACCATAAATGATAATTTTGCAGATATATGTTATATTTTGTTGAGCAGTGCCTGAATGGCGCAATCTTTTCTGAAAAAATACTAATCGAGGTGTAACGGATGCCACAGTTCTTTTTGAACAAACGCCTGATTATTTTGCTTGTCAGCATTATTATTCTCGTGGCATTGATTGGATTTTCTTTAAAAGATAGAGAAAATTTGACCTGGCCTGAACAATTTTTAAAAGATACTACCGGGTTTATACAAAATGCTGTTTCCAGCCCAGTGAATTATGTGGCAGGATTCTTTGAAAATGTCGAAGACTTGCAAAATACATACAAAGAAAATAAAGAGCTAAAGACAAGGCTGGATGAGCTTGCGCGCCTTGAGTCTGAGGTTCAGCGACTGAAAAAGGATAATACAGAACTTCGTGAGATTCTGGATAAGAAAGACTCTTTAAGTGAATTTGAGCCAAAGCAGGCAACTGTTATAGGAAGAAATCCCGACAGATGGCATGAATTGCTTATCATTAATAAGGGAAAAAATGCTGGCATTGAACCGAACATGGCTGTTATTACGTCTAAAGGCCTGATCGGCAAAGTGAAAAGCAGCAATACCTTTACTTCAACAGTTCAGCTTCTTAGTTCAATGGACCCGACAAATCGCATCTCTGCAAAAATTCAGGCGGGCGATAATAACTTTTTCGGTCTGATAGAAGGCTATGATAAAGAAAAAGGTCTTCTTTTGCTTAAGCGAATTCCTTATGATGCAAAGGTAAAAAAGGATCAAAACGTTATTACTTCAGGTCTGGGCGGTGTTTTTCCTGAGAGCCTTCCGATTGGGAAGGTTGTAGATGTTGTTCCTGATGAATTTGGTCTCACTCAAACCGCCTATGTTAAGCCGGGGGCAGATTTCTACGATATTGGACATGTAATGGTCGTCAAAAGAGGTGCTTTACAGCCTGAGCTAATGGAAATGGTTGATGAGAAGGAGGAGGAACTGTGAGAAGATTCCTTCTTCCTCTCATACTCCTGGCCTTATTTATCGGTGAAAGCATATTTGTTCAAATAACTCCGCATGATTTGTTAGGCAGCGGAAAAATAGCTGTTCCCCGTTTCCTGCTGGCCGGATTGCTTTTTTTGACCATCTTTGGCTCAAAAAAACACGGAATTCTTTACGGCTTATTATTCGGCTTGCTTTTTGATATTGTATATGTTGAAATTATCGGCATTTACCTGTTTCTATTTCCAGTCATTGCTTTTATTACAACTAAACTAATGAAAATTCTTCAGACAAATATGGCTATGGCTTCCATCATTGTGCTTTTAGGCATCACTCTCCTTGAGGCCGGTGTCTACCAGATGAACTTATTAATTCACCATACTGATATGGTTTTTGCAGCTTTTCTATCGTCACGCCTCGTGCCAACTCTGATTTTAAATGCCATTTTCATTATTTTAGCTGTTTATCCATTTAAAAGACTTTCTGAAAAATTTTCAGATAGCTTAAACGACTAATTGTTTGAAGTGATATAATTTCACAGTTCATTTAAAAGAAACCGGATTAATCCGGTTTCTTTTAAATGAATAATTTTTAGTAAAAAAGGAATTTAGAAGGTTTCTGTCGAATTCTACCTTTATGGGCAAATTGGATAGGGATAATTGACATAATTTATTTTTAAAAGAATGGCCCTGCGAGGCTGATTGAAAATATAGCAGTTCATGGACTGCTTTAAAATAGAGTGCCACCAGCACTTATGTGTTTCTTATCATTGAGGTGAACATCTTGAAATGAAAAAAAACCAAAACGTTACAATAAAAGGGACGAAAGATGGTCTGACACTGCATCTCGATGATTCCTGTTCATATGGAGAGCTGAAGAAAGAACTTGATAGAAAGCTTTCAGAAAACTCGAGATCGGTTGAAGACCGGCTTCTTTCAGTGAGGGTACAAGTCGGCAATCGTTATCTCACAGAAGAGCAGCAGGAAGAATTGAAGGAGTTAATAAGGCAAAAGAAGAACCTGATCGTTGAGTCTATAAGCTCGAATGTCATTACCAAAGAAGAAGCTGAAAAACAGAAGGAAGAAAATGAAATTGTATCTGTTGCGAAGGTGATTCGTTCCGGGCAGGTTCTCGAAGTGGCGGGAGATCTGCTTCTTATCGGAGATGTAAACCCCGGAGGCACTGTCATGGCAGGTGGAAACATCTTTATAATGGGGGCGCTAAAAGGCATAGCCCATGCCGGATGCCATGGGAATAAGGAAGCTGTGATCGTTGCTTCGCTTATGAAACCATCCCAATTAAGGATCAGCAATTGTATTAACCGGGCTCCAGACAAGGATCAGGATGACGAAAAAAGAGAAATGGAATGTGCTTACATAGATGAAAATGATCAAATAACTGTAGATAGATTACAAGTATTAATGCATCTGAGACCTAATATAACTAGATTGCAAGGGGGAAGCTAGGATGGGAGAAGCGATTGTCATTACGTCCGGAAAAGGCGGAGTCGGAAAAACGACTACTTCCGCAAATGTAGGTACTGCTCTTGCCCTTCAGGGGAAAAGAGTGTGCCTGGTGGATACAGACATTGGCCTTCGAAATCTTGATGTGGTGATGGGATTGGAAAACCGCATTATTTATGATCTGGTCGATGTAGTCGAAGGCCGGTGCAAAATACATCAGGCTGTGGTTAAAGACAAACGGTTTGATGATTTGCTGTATTTGCTTCCTGCTGCTCAAACAAGTGATAAGACGGCTGTTACTCCAGAGCAGATGAAAAAGCTGGTCGATGAATTAAAGCAGGATTATGACTATATTGTCATAGACTGCCCTGCTGGAATTGAGCAGGGGTACAAAAATGCTGTTGCCGGTGCTGATAAAGCAATTGTTGTTACCACTCCGGAAGTTTCAGCCGTACGTGATGCTGACCGGATTATCGGCTTGCTTGAAAAAGAGGAAAATGTAGAGGCTCCAAAACTGATAATAAATAGAATTAGAAGCCATATGATGAAAAATGGCGACATGCTCGATGTAGATGAAATTACCGCACATTTGTCGATTGATTTAATTGGAATTGTGGCAGATGATGATGAAGTAATCAAGGCATCCAATCATGGTGAGCCTATTGCATTAAACCCTAACAGTAAGGCTTCTGTTGCTTACCGTAATATCGCCCGCCGCATACTTGGTGAAGCTGTTCCGCTTCAGCCTCTTGAAGAAGAGAATAAAGGTGTATTCTCAAAACTAAAAAAGTTTTTTGGTGTTAAATAATTATAATTTATCGAACAAAAGCCGGGGAGACTTCTCCGGTTTATTTTTTTATCTCAGACACCCACTTCAAGTCATACTCTATTTGGACAACTCATAAACTTGTACAAATAGAGCTATATAGAAATGGTGGGGATATTATGAATTCAAGAGCGGATGAAATACGCAAGAGAATTGAGCGGAGAAAAAAAGAGAAAGAAAGATTCTCAAATAAGAAAGATTCAACAGTTCTTTGGACAGAAGATGAAGAGCGGTATGGGTTTAGTAAGCTGCCTTCATACGAGAGCAAACTCGATGAGGGGAACCACCCTTTATTTCGAAAGGAACTATTTCTATTCAAGCTGCTAGCTTCTGCCTGTATTTTTTTATTCGCTGCTATTCTTTTTAAAAACCAGGCTGCGACATTTGATCCTGCTAGAGATTTTGTAAAGGCAGCCATGGAGAAGGATTTTCAATTCGCCGCAGTTTCCGGCTGGTATGAAGAACAATTCGGAAAACCACTGGCACTGCTGCCATTTTCAGATGGCAAAAAAGATGAGAAGAACGTTGAAGAAAACAGTGAGTATGCATTGCCTGCTTCTGCAAAAATCCTGGAAGACTTTAATGATAATGGACAGAGAATAACAATCGAAACAGGTAAAGAAGCATCCATCGAAGCAATGAGTGAAGGGCTTGTGCGGTTTGCTGGAAAGAAAGATGGTTTCGGAAATACGGTTATTATTCAGCATGGTGATAAAAGTGAGTCCTGGTATGGCAATTTGGCTGAAATTAATGTGAATTTATATCAATATGTTGAAAAAGGAACCGGTATTGGCACTGCAGGTGACACCGGTGATGGAGAAAAAGGGTCTTTCTATTTCGCGATTAAAAAAGATGATGATTTTATAGATCCGATCCAGGTGATCCCATTTGAATAAAATAACAGGATTAATTAAATATATTCATATACATCCTTTGTTATGGGCCATTATCGGACTATCTGTCGCAACTGCTCATTTTATGGAATTATGCATGCTGCTCCTGATTATCTTCGTTCATGAAATGGGCCATGCAGCTGCAGCATCCCTTTATTCCTGGAGAATAAAAAAGATCGCCCTTTTGCCATTTGGCGGTGTAGCGGAAATGGATGAACACGGAAACCGGCCGCTGAAAGAGGAAATCGTAGTCATTATAGCAGGGCCGCTTCAGCATATTTGGATGATGGGGGCGGCGCTGTTATTTTATGAGCTCTCTTTTGTATCTGCTGATATTTTTCACCTGTTTATTCAGTTCAATTTAATGATCCTGATTTTTAATCTGCTACCTGTATGGCCATTAGATGGAGGAAAGCTTGTTTTTTTATGGCTTTCTCTTAATAAGGCATTTCCGGAAGCGCACAGAAAAACACTTTTCATTTCGGCTGCGGGTCTATTCAGTTTCATAATATTAACTTTGCTGACCTCTCCTGTAAACCTGAATATATGGGTAGTCCTCGCTTTTTTGGTGTTTTCGCTATATCATGAATGGAAGCAGAGCCGATTCATATTTATCCGTTTTCTCCTCGAAAGATACTATGGGAAGCACAGCGACTTCCGGACATTAAAACCTATCGTTGTAAGAGAGGAAGAATTGGTTATTGACGTTCTGGAAAGATTTCAGCGAGGATGCAAACACCCAATCATAGTTGAAAAGGACGGGAAAGAGAAGGGTGCTTTAGATGAAAATGAATTGCTGCATGCGTGCTTTGCAGAAAAAGTGCTGACTGCTAAAATTGGAGATTTGCTTTATGTTTACTGAAGAGCGAGTTTTTATTGAAATGAATAAATAATGGTTTAAAGTGAGGAAATAGTTTTGGACATGTTAGTTGTAAATTATGCATCAAGAGAGCGCCGGTTTGCACATTTAAAAGATAAGAGGGTCGAGAAGCTATTTATCGATCAGCCGAAGCAGCGTTCATCAGTAGGGGATATTTACTTGGGCACCGTTGCAAAAGTAATGCCTGGATTGAATGCAGCTTTTGTAGAGATTGGGGAAGATCAAAGCGGATTTATACACCGGGACAAACTGGCAGCCTATGTTTGTTCTGCCGAAGAATCTCAAGTAAAGGAAAAACGGAGCATCTCTTCTTTTGTCCATCAGGGAGAAAGAATACTTGTTCAAGTTGAAAAGGACGCTGCCGGAACTAAAGGACCGAGATTGTCAGGGGTGCTTGAGTTTTCAGGAGATTCGCTGATATATATGCCAAATGGCCGTTATGTTGCTGTATCCAAGAAAATTGAGGATAGTGAAGCAAGAGAAAACTGGCGCCAATTTGGCTATCGTGCTAAGAAAGAGAATGAAGGGCTGATTTTCAGAACATCCTGTGATAACAAGAAAGAAATTGAACTCATAGATGAACTTGAAAGGCTAAGACTGGAGTACAGGGACCTTTTAAGGGCAGCAGAAGGAAAGAAAAAACCGGGAAAAGTTTACGAAGCGGATTCTTTTATTGAGAAAATTAAAGAAGAAGCAAAGAAACTGGCCGATGGAGAAATCGCAGTGGACGACTTAACACTGAAGAGTGTGCTCCAGAAACACACCTGCCTGCCAATTCGGCTGCATTCTGGCAAGGAAAATATCTTCTCCGCTTTTAATGTTGAATCTGAAATTGATAAAGCGCTGAAACGGATTGTATGGCTTGAAACTGGCGCATATCTTATTTTTGATGAAACCGAAGCTTTAACAGTCATCGATGTAAATACCGGAAAGTTCGCCGGTAAGCAGGACCGCAGGGAAACTGTGTTAAAAACGAACCAGCAGGCGGCCGAAGAAGCTGCAAGACAGATCCGGCTCCGCGATATAGGCGGCATGATCCTAATCGATTTTATCGACATGAAAGAAGCATCTGACCGCAACCATATCCTCTCCACCATGGAAAATGCGCTGAAAAAGGATGAAAGACGCACTAAACTTGTTGGATTCACCCCGCTTGGAATCCTCCAGATGACCCGAAAAAAAACGAAACCGGCCATTTCAGAATCACTTACCGAAAGGTGTCAAGTATGTGAAGGCACCGGAAGAGTGCTGAGTGCTGAAACCATTGCCTTCAGGCTGGAAAGAGAACTGTGGGAACATCGAGGCAATGACCATGAAGCTGTCTTAATCGAAACCACCCCAGACACAGCAGCGGTATTCTCAGGGGAAAATGATGCCCATAAAAAGAGAATCGAAGACAGCATTGGACTAAAAATCATGTTTTCCTATAAGGAAAAGTGCAAGCCATTTTATGAAATCAGAAAGTTTGGCAGTGCCAATGAGCTAGGTTAGTTCAAAGCAGGCGGATTTAACCACCCCGCCTGCTTTTTTAGTGCAGTATTTCCCACTTCCCTAATAACCCCATTAGCATTATAATTGTATAGGCACGCAAAAAAGTCACTTTTAGGTGCAAACAAAGAGAATCATATAATTCTTATTGACATGATTAATCATTATATGATAGGATTTTTATGTTATGTTTGTAGCGCACCCGTGCTACAACCGCACAGAACAGGTACATAAGCCCGCTTTCGTGTCGGCGCCTGGGATGGCGAGTCTTAGTCTAAGAGGAGGTGCAGTTCATGTACGCGATTATCGAAACTGGCGGTAAGCAATTACGTGTAGAAGAAGGTCAAGCTATCTACATCGAAAAGCTTAGCGCTGAAGCAGGCGAAACAGTTACATTTGAAAAGGTTCTTTTCGTTGGCGGAGACAGCGTAAAAGTAGGAAGCCCTGTAGTTGAAGGTGCTACTGTTACAGCTAAAGTTGAAAAACAAGGCCGTCAAAAGAAAATCACTGTATTCAAGTACAAAGCAAAGAAAAACTATCGTAAGAAGCAAGGTCATCGTCAGCCTTACACTAAAGTTGTGATTGAAAAAATCAACGCTTAATCAGGCGATTCAGATGATTGAAGTAACGATTATTCGTAAAGATTCCGGAAATATTCATTCGTTTGAAATAAGCGGTCATGCATTCTTTGCAAACAGAGGCAAGGATATCGTCTGTGCAGGCGTATCTGCCGTTTCCATCGGTGCCATTAATGCTGTCCATGCCCTAACCGGCGTGACACCAGAAATCAGCCATGGAGATGGCTTTCTCCGCTGTGTTCTTCCTGATCTTCAGGATGACATGAATGAGAAAGTGCAGCTTCTTCTTGAAGGCATGGTTGTTTCATTGCAGACGATTGAAGAAGACTACGGAACGTATATAAAGATTACCTTCAAAAAGCAGGAGGTGGAATAAATGCTATTAAAATTAGATCTTCAGTTGTTCGCTTCTAAAAAGGGAGTAGGTTCTACAAAGAACGGCCGTGACTCAATCTCTAAGCGTCTTGGCGCTAAGCGTGCGGACGGACAATTCGTAACTGGCGGCTCAATCCTGTACCGTCAGCGCGGTACTAAGATCTACCCAGGTGTAAACGTGGGTAAAGGCGGCGATGACACACTATTCGCGAAAGTTGACGGTGTTGTTAAGTTCGAACGTCTTGGACGTGACCGCAAGCAAGTGAGCGTATATCCTGCAGCTCAAGAGGCGTAAGCCTTTTCGAGAAAACCCTAGCCCACAAGGTTAGGGTTTTCTTTTTTTGGCAAAAAAATCCGCCAGTGCACTTCACATTTTATCTGATGAATTTATAGCTCCAGAAGACAGCAGCTCTTCTTCGCATAAGCAATATTTTCTTATTTAACATAAATTTGCTTACTGTACTTATGTTTTTTGATATACTTACAGCAAGCACAGTCTTCTGTCAGCCTAATAACCATACAGGAGTGCATATATGGAAAAAGACTGGAATATGATTGAAGTGCTGCGTCATGCCCGGCATGACTGGCTGAATAAAATACAATTAATTAAAGGCAACCTTTCCCTTAACAAGGTAGACAGAGCTAAGGAAATCATAGATGAAATCGTGGTGGAAGCACAGCAGGAAGCAAGACTTTCGAACTTAAACCTTCCTGAGTTTGCTTCGCTTTTATTGACTTATAATTGGGAAAACCACTACTTTCAGCTTGAATATGAGGTGCTTGATGATACCATTTCCGGCCGATTGGATGACATTATCCTTTCTGAGTGGACAGGCTCTTTTTTTGCCATTTTGGACTCATCAGTAAAGCCTTACCATGATAATCATTTATCTGTATCCATCAGGCATGAAAAAGAAGGGGCTCGTTTCTTTTTTGATTTTAGCGGAATACTAACAGATATCGATAAATTGGATCAGTTCTTCAAAAAGAAGAACGATGACATAACGGCTGCTGTTCAGGTATTAGCTGAAGAGGAGCTTGCACTGGAGTTATTTGTGCCATTCATTGCGAATGGCAGAGAGTGATTTCCGCCGCAAAAAGCAATACTAAGTGTGAAACTCTGCAGGCTGGAGCATTTCTTAAGTGTAAGAGTGGATCCAGTCAGTGCCTGTAATTTGGCTGAATGCCAGACAATTGGGACATACTGCAGACGGGAGGAATAATATATGTTTGTCGATCAAGTCAAAGTTTATGTTAAAGGCGGAGACGGGGGCAACGGAATGGTTGCTTTCCGCCGTGAAAAATATGTGCCGAACGGAGGCCCAGCCGGCGGAGATGGCGGTAAGGGTGCCAATGTTGTTTTTGAAGTGAATGAGGGATTACGCACGTTAATGGATTTCCGTTATCAGCGCCATTTTAAAGCTCCCCGCGGTGAGCATGGCATGTCTAAAAATCAGCATGGAAGAAATGCAAAAGACATGATTGTTAAAGTCCCGCCGGGAACAGTCGTAACTGATGCCGAGTCAGGGGAAGTAATCGCAGATTTGACTGAGCACGGGCAAAAAGCTGTCATAGCCCGCGGGGGCCGCGGAGGCAGAGGGAATACCCGTTTTGCCACACCGGCTAATCCTGCTCCAGAATTGTCCGAACATGGCGAACCGGGCCAGGAAAGAGATGTTGTGCTGGAGCTCAAGCTTTTAGCTGATGTTGGTTTAGTCGGTTTTCCGAGCGTCGGAAAATCCACGCTGCTATCGGTTGTATCATCGGCAAGGCCGAAGATTGCGGAATACCACTTTACGACGATTGTTCCCAATCTGGGAATGGTTGAGACTGAAGACGGCCGCAGCTTTGTCATGGCAGACTTGCCTGGATTAATTGAAGGCGCCCATTCGGGAGTAGGCCTTGGTCATCAATTTTTACGGCATATTGAGAGAACCAGAGTTATTGTCCATGTTATCGATATGGCTGCTGTTGAGGGCAGGGATCCATTTGAAGACTATCTAACCATCAATAAAGAATTAAAAGAGTATAACCTTCGTCTCACTGAAAGGCCTCAAGTCATTGTGGCTAATAAAATGGACATGCCTGATGCAGAGGAAAATCTTAAGAAATTCAAAGAACAGCTTGAAGAAGAGTATCCGATTTTTCCGATCTCCGCTTTAACAAGACAAGGGTTAAGGGATTTATTATTTGCCGTTGCGGATAAGCTTGAAGAAACGCCTGAATTCCCGCTGTCACATGAAGAAGAAGAAGACACAGGTGTGCACCGCGTTCTTTATAAGCATGAAGCTGACCAGACGGAGTTTGTCATTACGAGAGACCCTGCAGGAGTGTTCGTCGTATCTGGCGATGCTATTGAGAAGCTCTTTAAGATGACTGATTTCTCAAGAGATGAATCTGTCCGCAGGTTTGCAAGACAGCTGCGCGGAATGGGTGTGGATGATGCTCTTCGTGAAAAAGGAGCAAAAGACGGTGATACAGTTAAGCTGCTTGATTATGAATTCGAGTTTATTGACTAACCTTCACGATTGACGGGGTGGAGAAATGAGAAAAGATAGATTCGATAAGAAATTTTATTTGGTTCGCGAAGATGTTTTGCCTGAAGCAATGAAGAAAACTTTGGATGCGAAGGAAATGATCGAAAGGGGAAAAGCCGAATCGGTTTGGGATGCTGTCCAAAAAGTTGATTTGAGCAGAAGTGCTTTTTATAAATATAGAGACACTGTGTTTCCTTTCCATACTGTTGTCAAAGAACGGCTGATCACTTTATTCTTTCATTTGGAAGACAGATCGGGGACTTTATCACATTTATTGGGCGTTGTGGCTTCATCGGGGTGCAATGTCCTAACCATACACCAGACCATTCCGCTCCAGGGAAGGGCAAATGTCACGCTTTCCCTGAATGTAACTGAAATGGGCATCGAGATTGAGGAGCTCTTGGGTAGGCTTCGAAAATTGGAGTTTGTAGAAAAAGTAGAGGTGCTGGGGACGGGTGCGTAAGAAAATGCGCTCTGTACCCTGCCCTTTTTTAGTTTTTTATTTTGCAAATTACATACATATGTTAAAGTAGTAAAGTATAAAGAAAATTTTCAGTGATTTATGATAAGTCTGACGAAAAGGAGGTAATTACCGTGAAGATAGGATTTTTGGGCCCAAAAGCCACCTTTACAGATATTGCTGCAAGGAGTTTATTTCCGAATGAGACAGCCGTTGCCTACCCAACGATACCTGCCTGTTTTGATGCATTAAATGAGAATGAAATAGAACTGGCGGTAGTTCCTCTTGAAAACGCATTGGAAGGCTCAGTGAATATTACATTGGATTATTTAATCCATGAAGTGGATTTTCCAATTATCGGCGAACTGACAGCCCCGATTCGCCAGCATTTTATGGTCCATCCTGATCATGTGAACGAATGGGATAAAACTGATGCAGTCTATAGCCATTCCCATGCTATTGCACAATGCCATAAATTTCTGCATAAAGAGCTGAAAGGCATCCCTTGCGAAAGCACTACTTCAACTGCAGCAGCAGCTCAATATGTAAAAGAAAATCCAGATTTGCGGGCCGGCGCCATCGCTAATGAATTAGCGGCAGAAGTATATGGACTGGCGATCGTTAAAAAGGATATCCATGATTTTGATTTTAACCATACAAAGTTCATAGTATTATCCAGTAAAGAACTGTCAATCAATGAAGACCGCAAAGAGTTTGCCGGGCACAAGACGACTGTTATGGTGACGCTGCCGGCTGATAGGTCAGGGGCACTTCATCAAGTGCTTTCGGCATTTGCCTGGAGGAAGCTCAATTTGACTAAGATTGAATCAAGGCCGATGAAAACAGGATTGGGAAATTATTTCTTTATCATTGACGTGGATATGAAGCAGGACGATGTCCTTATCCCCGGAGCAGTTGCCGAATTGGAGGCACTGGGCTGCAGCGTTAAGATTTTGGGTAGCTATCCATATTTTCAGCTTCGCAATAAAAATACAAAAGTTCTTCAGGATTAAAGCTAAAGAAAAGGATCCGGTATACATATCCGGATCCTTTCTTATTTAAAAATAATAAGGATTAACGCTATTCCTGGTCAATAAGAAATCCTGCTTCCTTTAATAATTTCTCAGCTTCATCGAGTTTCCGTTCTGAGGCTGCAGAAAGAGTATGAAGATGAATGCCATCTGTCAGTTCTGATAAGAAGGAAGCTTTTGTGGCTTTAATTTTATCCATGAATTGCTTGACTTCCTGACGGGTTGAAACCATAACCGAGGCAGTTAAGTCACCATAAACAGGATGTTCAATCCTTACATCTTTTACTGTAACCCCATGATCGACAAGCAGATTCAATTCTTCTTCAGTCCTCGCGGGGTCATGATGGCAGGCAATGACCCGCTCAGCTGAAGATGCAGGAGAAGCCTGATGAAGATACATATAACCTTGGCTCGTAGCAATGATTGGCTCTTTTCTTGCCTTTAGAAGGGTGATATCCCCAACAATTACCTGTCTGCTTACATTTGTTTTTGCTGCAAGGTCGCCTCCTGTAATGGGCTGTCCGCTTTCTTTAAGAAGCTGAAGCAGAAAGGTCCTTCGCTCCTCTCCGAGCACCTTTTTTTGTTCCTTCATTTTTCCTCACCCTTATAATCCGATAATGTCTCATTCTAACATAAGAACCGGCAGAATATAAAAGATTAGAGCGGTCCGAGTTCCCGGGCCATTTCTGCCAGCTTTTCCCCCAGTGACTTTGCCTCCTCAACAGCAGTATTCCACCCGAAAGAAATCCGGAAAAATTCCTTTCCTTTTTTTTCTGTAACCCCTAGGGCCATCATCGTTTTAGAAACAGTTTTCATGCCTGTGCTGCATGCGCTTCCTGTAGATATGGCATATCCATGTCTGTTGCATTCAAGCATGATATATTGCCCTTCGACCCCTTTTAACCGAAGTCCCAATGTAGAAGGAAGCTGGTAAGAGCCTGCAAAATCGTATAACACAAATTTCTCCTGTGAAGACTCAAGCTCCTTCAGCAGTGCTTCACGCAGTGTTTGGAAATGGCTGTTATGTCTGTTTAAATTTACATAAGCTTTCTGTGCAGCTACTGTCATTCCGGCAATTCCTGGAAGGTTCACAGTGCCTGGCCTGAAACCTTTTTCATGTGATACGCCTGGTAAGAAGGAGCTCCACCGCCTGCCAGGTTTGAGGTAAACCCCGCCCACCCCTTTTGGCCCGTAAAATTTATGGGCAGAAAAGGACAGGCTATCAACAAAGCTGGCGACTTCTTTTAAATCTGATTTTCCAAAAGTATGGACACAATCACTATGCAGCAATATCTTCCTTTGCCTGCAAAGCTGGCTGATCTCAGGGACAGGCTGCAATGTGCCAATTTCAGGATTGCCATGCTGTATGGTAATTAAGACGGTATCATCCCTGATGGCCGAACTTAATTTTTTTAGGTCAATACGGCCATCCGCCCCAAAAGGGATTTCTGTAATTTCATAGCCATTATCAAGGCTTAATTTCTCTAGGACACTATGAATAGAGGAATGTTCAGCCATTCCCGCTATAATATGTTTTCCTGATTTTTCAGAGGCAGACAGCAAGGCTAATATAGCGAGTAAATTGCTTTCTGTACCTCCACTGGTAAAGTAGATTCCTTCACTCTCAACTCCCAAAAGGATGGCTAATTCTCTCCGGCAGTTTTCAAGAAGCCCTTCTGCTGCGCTCCCGGTATCATGAAGGCTGAGGGAGTTGCCAAAGTATTCAGTTGAGGCTTTAATATAGGCATCTGCCGCTTCCGGATCAAGCGGACAAGATGCTGCATAATCGAAATATTTCATGTTCTCACCTGCTCTCTCTCTTTAAATAAAGCCTTCGAAAAGTAAGAAGTTCCTCTTAAACTATGAAAACCTCTTGTCATAATTCTAAATCTGTGTAAATATAGGTGTCAAGACACCTGTAAAAACAGGAGGTATAAAATAATGAATGCCGACGTTTTGATTATTGGAAGCGGGGTAGCCGCTTTGCAGTTGGCAAAGAAGATGCGACAGGACTTAAATGTGATTATTCTCACAAAGTCAACTATAAAAAATGGAAACTCATATATGGCGCAGGGC
Source organism: Cytobacillus oceanisediminis 2691 (assembly GCF_000294775.2). Classification (GTDB taxonomy): domain Bacteria; phylum Bacillota; class Bacilli; order Bacillales; family Cytobacillaceae; genus Cytobacillus; species Cytobacillus pseudoceanisediminis. Next base: position 4,293,417 of record NZ_CP015506.1, on the reverse strand, counting down.
GGCATTGCGGCTGCCCTGGGAGTAAATGATCACCCATCCAAGCACTACATGGATACACTCGAAGCAGGAAGGTTTCATAATGATTCTGATGCAGTGCTGTCCCTGACCAGTGAGGCACCCTCCCTGATAAAAGAGCTTAATCAAGAGGGATGCCTGTTTGATATGGATTCTGAAGGAGCATTTGCGTTAGGCATGGAAGGGGCTCATTCAGAAAGCAGAATTGTTCATGGAGGCGGGGACAGCACTGGAAAAACAGTCATTGATTTTATGCTGTCAAATAAAAATCAAAACGTTCGAATCATGGAAAATGTTCTTGTGTTTCAATTGCTGATAAATGAAACGGAAGGCAGTTGTATAGGGGTAAAAGGAAAAGATTCAAATGGTGTAATTCATCGATTCATTTCATCTCATGTTGTGCTTGCAACAGGGGGCTGCGGCCAGCTATATGAATATACATCCAATGCCGATTCCGTAACCGGAGATGGTATTGCCTTAGCGTACAGAGCAGGTGCGGAGATAGCGGATATGGAGTTCATCCAATTTCATCCCACACTTCTATATAAAGACGGTAAAGCATTAGGGCTAATCTCGGAAGCTGTCAGGGGAGAGGGCGGCAGGCTCGTTACAGAAGACGGAAGACCAGTAATGACAGGACTTCATCCACTGGGAGATTTAGCGCCAAGACATGTTGTGTCACAAGCAATTTTTCATTCTTTAGAGGAAGGGAAATCCGTGTTTCTGGATATCTCCTCAATTGAAAACTTTAAATCCAGGTTTCCGACAATAACAAAAATCTGTGAACAAAACGGAGTAGATTTAAGAATTGGGAAAATTCCAGTTTCACCCGGAAGCCACTTTTTAATGGGAGGAATTAAAACAGATTTATTGGGCCGCACCAGCATTCCTGGCCTGTATGCGATTGGTGAAGCTGCATGCACAGGCGTACATGGCGCTAACCGGCTTGCAAGTAACTCCCTTCTGGAAGGTTTATATTTAGGCAAAAGGCTTGCGGAGTGGATTAATGAACAGCCGTCAAGTGATCCTGCTAAAGGACTGACATTTCCCGAGACAGCATTCAGATGTCAAATCAAAGAAAGTTTACCTTCAATTGAAGAAATTAAATTGAGAATGATGAAGAATGCAGGGATTATCAAAACAAAAGAAGGGCTTTTAGATCAGCTTGCCTGGCTTAAAGGCTGCAAAATTGAAGAATGGATTAAAGCAGAACTTGATGATCTTTCAATAGAGGAAGCAACACGGGCTTTCATGCTTATCGCAGCTTATCTGATAACAGACGCTGCAGTAAGGAGGACAGAGAGCCGGGGAGGCCATTTCCGGCAGGATTATCCCTTCGAAAGTCATGAATGGCTTGGAAAAAGAATCATTCAATCCCGAAAATCTGAAAAGGGTGGTAAATATGAACAAATTAAAGCTGCGATTGCAAATTGAACAGTTTTTTCTCGAGGATATCGGTGACCGCGACCTGACAAGCGGACTTATTTTTGGAGAAGATCAGACTGGAATGGTCGTTTTCCTTGCAAAGGACAATGGCATTTTTTGCGGAGAAGAAATAATCAGGTCAGGATATAAGATGCTAAATCCAGCCGCTGAAGTCAATATAAAAGTAAAGGATGGAGAATGGATTGAGAAAGGTCAAGTCCTTGCTGAAGCTGCAGGGCCTGTATCCGATTTATTAAAAGGAGAAAGAGTGGTCTTAAATCTGCTCCAAAGAATGAGCGGAATTGCAACAAAAACAAGTGAGGCTGTCCGGGTATTAAATAGTTCACATACGAAAATCTGCGATACAAGAAAAACTACACCTGGCCTTAGAATGCTTGAAAAATATGCAGTCAGATGCGGAGGGGGATTTAACCATCGATATGGCCTCTATGATGCAGTCATGATTAAAGACAACCATATTTCTTTTGCAGGATCAATTTCGAAAGCTGTGGAAGAAGTACGGTCAAAAGTTGGGCATATGGTAAAAGTTGAAGTCGAAACGGAAACAAAAGAACAGGTTCTTGAAGCAGTTGAGTCAGGGGCAGATGTTATCATGTTTGACAACAGGAGCCCTGAAGAGATTAAAGAGTGGATCAGCAGCGTGCCGAAGGGGATCCTGACAGAAGCATCCGGCGGAATCACGTTGGATAACCTGTCAGCTTACAGCGATACAGGGGTTGATTTTATTTCATTGGGTTTTCTTACTCATTCCGTGAAATCGCTTGATATAAGTGTGAAGGTTACTGTGGAATAAAAGCGGAAGCGCCTTGCCCACAAAGGTACGCAGACTAGGAACGCCACGTCCTGTGGCAACGTCTGCATGACCCCCATCCTGGGGGCCTCAACCCACAAGACGAGCCTCCCAGGAAGGTGTTCTTGCCCTTTTGGAGGATTGGCTTGTTACCTCGAAGGGGGAGACCTCCTCTAAAGAGCTAACGCTTTTAGTCGTGCGATGAATACGCTGTCGAAGCGTTCCATGTGGAGCTGGACTGTTACCGACGTTCAAAGGATATAAATTCCTAAAAAAATAAATGCATAATTGGCAAAGGGGTATGGAGGAAATGAATATTTTTCAGACAGCAGAAAAACAAACAACTATTCTTCCGGAAAAATATCGAATGATGACTATAAAGGAACTGGAGGATCGAGCAAGAGAAATAAAAGATAAGCTTGGGAATAAGCTGTTTATTCCGGGTCATCATTATCAGAAGGATGAGGTCATCCAGTTTGCGGACGCTACCGGTGATTCACTAAAGCTTGCCCAGCTTTCACAGGAAAATGCAGAGGCAGAATATATTGTGTTTTGCGGAGTTCACTTTATGGCTGAAACGGCAGATATATTAACAGATTCTAGTCAAAAGGTGCTATTGCCTGATATGCGCGCAGGCTGCTCTATGGCCGATATGGCTGATATCAGCCAAACAGAAAGAGCCTGGACGAAGCTGCAGAATATGTTTGGCGATACAATGCTTCCTTTAACATACGTAAACTCTACTGCGGGCATCAAGGCTTTTGTAGGCCGCCATGGAGGAGCAACAGTTACTTCTTCGAATGCTGAAAAAATGGTGAGCTGGGCGTTTGAGCAGAAGCCGAGAATTGTATTTCTGCCTGACCAGCATCTTGGAAGAAATACGGCTTATAACCTCGGAATTGGGCTTGAGGAAATGGCTGTATGGAACCCCATTACGGATCAGCTGGAATATGAAGGGCCGCTTGAGGACATTAAAGTAATTCTTTGGAAAGGCCATTGTTCAGTTCATGAAAACTTTACTGTTGAAAATGTCAAAAAAGTTCGGGAACAATATCCGGCAATGAAGATCATTGTCCATCCGGAATGCAGAAGGGAAGTTGTGGAACTTTCCGACATGGCCGGGTCGACCAATTATATAATAGATGCAATAGAACATTCAGAACCTGGGTCTTCATGGGCGATCGGTACAGAGATGAATTTGGTTAAAAGGATTATCACCCAGCATTCAGATAAAAAAATCATCTCACTTAACCCTCATATGTGTCCTTGCCTGACCATGAACCGAATCGATTTACCGCACCTTGTTTGGTGCCTTGAAGCAATTGAGCAGGGGGAAAGCCAAAATCTAATTCAGGTTGAAGAACAAACAGCAGCATTTGCTAAATTGGCATTAGATAGGATGCTCGAACGTCCATAAGCGTTTGCAAAAGGTTAGCCGGTCATTAAATCAGCGGAAATTACACAGAAATACTCTGCGTAAATTTAGGCAATAAAAAAATTCTCCCCGCCCGGGAGGATTTTTTTATTGCCTTGCTGCCCTTTGCTGTTAATAGGATTAGAAGAAACGATGAAGCATAAATCCTGAGAAAAATGCATATCTTTTTGTGTAGATTGTTAGCAATTTGCCCATTTCTTCATACACTATATGGACTCATCGCGATTAACGGGCACTAATCTGCAATTTTCAAATAAATGGATGAAATGCCCGTAAATGCTGATTAGGAACACAGACTAGGAACGCCACGTCCTGTGGCAACGTCTGTGTGACCCACATCGTGTGGGCCTATACTAACCATCATTGATGGAAGTATCACCTTACGCATAGGAGGGAATTCAGAGTGAAAATCCATATCGTACAGAAAGGGGATACTCTTTGGAAGATTGCAAAAAAGTACGGCGTGAATTTTGAAGAGCTGAAAAAGATGAATACACAGCTCAGCAACCCTGATATGATTATGCCCGGTATGAAAATAAAAGTTCCTGCAAGCGGGGGCTCAATAAAAAAAGAGGCTCCTATTGGAGGAAAACCGGAAGCAAAAATAAATATGGGTGCCAAAAAGGAAATGCCAAAAGCAGAACAACCTTTTGCCAAAGAGAAACCTATTACCATGCCATCAGCTGAAGCACCTAAGGAGAAGCCGGTAAAAGAAGCACCGAAAAAGGAAATGCCAAAAGTAACGGCGCCAAAGGTTGAAATTCCGAAAGAAGTGCCAAAACCTGCACCAAAAGAAGTTCCCAAAAAACCTTATACGCCAAAAATGCCAAAGCCTATTATGCCTGAAATTGATATAAATAATTATTATATGATGAATATTCAGCAGCCGGCTCCGCAGCAAAAGCCGCTTCCAGCAAAAGAGATTAAACCGCAGCAGCAAAAGCCGCTTCCAGCAAAAGAGGTTAAACCGCAGCAGCAGAAACCGCTTCCGGCTAAAGAGGTTAAAGTGAAGGAAAAACCAGTGAAGCCTGCAGAAACAAAACCACAGCAAAAACCACTGCCTATATCAGAATCCAAGCCACAGCCCCAGCTCCCGCCTAAACCAGTCAATATCCTTCCGCAGGCAAAGCCGGCTCCAAATCAAGAAAGTCCTGAATCGCCGGAAAGCGAATCTTCTTTATATACACATCAAGGAGGTCAATATCAGCCAATGTTTCCTTTTAACCCATGTTACCCGCAAATGCCTTATCCTCAAGTACAGGGAGCAATGATGCCGCAGATGCCGCATCAGATGCCGCATCAGGTGCAGGGAGCAATGATGCCGCAGATGCCGCATCAGATGCCACACCAGGTGCAGGGAGCGATGATGCCGCAGATGCCGCATCAGATGCCACATCAGGTGCAGGGAGCGATGATGCCGCAGATGCCGCATCAGATGCCACACCAGGTGCAGGGAGCGATGATGCCGCAGATGCCGCATCAGATGCCACACCAGGTGCAGGGAGCGATGATGCCGCAGATGCCACACCAGATGCCGCAGGTACAGGGAGCGATGATGCCTGATCATCAAATGCCGCATATGGGTATGATGGCTGGAGTTGAAAGTCCGGATTATGATGAATCTTCGCCGTTCATGCCAATGGCTCAAATGCCATCAGGTGTGATGGGTGCAGAAGATATGGGACAACAGATGCCACATCAAGTGCAAGGGGCGATGATGCCGCAGATGCCGCATCAGATGCCACATCAGGTGCAGGGAGCGATGATGCCGCAGATGCCGCATCAGATGCCACATCAGGTGCAGGGAGCGATGATGCCGCAGATGCCGCATCAGATGCCACAGGTGCAGGGAGCAATGATGCCGCAGATGCCGCATCAAATGCCATCGGGAGTGATGGGTGCAGAAGATATGGGAATGCAAATGCCGCATCAGATGCCGCATCAAGTACAAGGAGCAATGATGCCACAGATGCCGCACCAAATGCCATCGGGTGTAATGGGTGCAGAAGACGTGGGAATGCAAATGCCGCATCAGATGCCGCATCAAGTGCAAGGAGCAATGATGCCACAGATGCCGCATCAAATGCCATCAAGTGTAATGGGTGCAGAAGACATGGGAATGCAAATGCCACACATGCCGCAGGTGCAGGGAATGGAAGAATCTCCGGGTATGTCTCAAAAGCCATTAATGCCTGGTTCAGTGATGGGTGCTTCTAATGATTGCGGATGCGGAGGACCGAAATTTGCTCCGGGAGGATACGGTCCGGGACCAGGATTCGGTCCAGGGCCGGCATATGGTCCGGGATTTGCCTATGGCCCAGGACCAGCATTCGGTCAAGGTTTTGGCCAAATGGGCGGAGAGGCATTTGGAATGCCAAGAAGCTTTGACGAAAGCAGTGAATACGACGGTTAATAATGGAGGAGACGATTTAGTTCAAAATCGTCTCCTCTCCTATTTGCAAGATCAGCTGCCCTTTAAAATTGAAGAGTTAAAGCCGATTAGAAAGAAGGTTTATTTACTGAGGACACAGGAACGGGCCTTTGTATTGAAAGGATTTTCATCCTATCACCGGCTAAAGCTTCAGGAGGCATTTACTTCATCATTAATGAATGAAGGATTTGCAAAAACATATATTTTTTATGAGGTTGCCAAAGAACCGCCATTGTTTTTTGACCGGACATATTTTGGGTGTCTGGAATACATCCCGCCTTCTGAAGAAGTGTTCACCTATTTTTTGAAGAGCGATCGTTTGGAAGGGCTAAATTTGCTGAAGAATTTCCACGATACTACAGAGAAGCTTGTAAGCCGTTACCAAACGGTTGTGCCGGCATATCGGCAGGCAGACAAGTGGAGAGAGAGAGCGACCCTTTTCCTTAATAATCTCCCAGTAATAAGATATTTTGTCCAAAAAGAAATTATTAATGAATTATTAGCCTGGGCAGATTGGGCCTTGAAAGGCATTGAAGAGGACGCCTGGCTTTTTCAATCCGGGAGGAAGGTTATTCTGCATGGTGATGTAGCACATCATAATTTTCTCAGAGCTAAAGATCAATCTTTATATTTGCTTGATTTTGACCTGATAGCAATAGGTACTCCACATTCCGATTACCTGCAGTATGCGAACCGCATCCTCCCCTTTATGAAATGGTCATTTGACGATTTGGGAAAATATTCAATATTTAAATCCAATCTTGAAGAAAAGGGCTTTCTTCATGCATTGGCATTTCCAACTGATATATTTAGGGAATGGAATCGTGTAATAAGGGATAGAACATATCTTGATTCTGTAAAGATTCGTCCTGTTTTGGATTTAACTGTTGGTCAGTTTGCTGAGAGACAGCGTTTTATTAAAGCTCTTAAATATGCCGTTAATGAGATAAACAAATAATGTACAAAAAAATGGACGTAAATGGACAGAATGAAAGCCTCCTTTCGCTCACAAGCTAAGAAAGAGCAGCAATGCTCAGGGCTTGTAATATTAGCGAGGGGGTTTTTCGCTTGCACAAGAAATTAATTGCAGTACCGATGGCTGCCATCATGACAATGGGATTGGCAGGATGCGGAACGAACGAAGATGCATCTGTTGATCGAAAGAATGAAATTGGTCAGCCCATGGGATATTATTCAAATGAAAATCACGGAAACCGCGGTGGAAATGTCCGGGTTGAAGATGGTACAGATAATGATGGGCCTCTGACAGAAATGATGGATCATACTCTGGGTGCAGAGGGAAAAAATAATGGCTCCAACAGAGTGGAAAATAATGCAAGAAGAGTCAGGAATGAAAATACCGGAAACCCAACTGTTCCTCTTGCTGACAGGGACCGCAGCTTTTTGCAGAGAGATAATCGTTTTAGCCATAGCGATGCAAATTATCATGGCCATCTCGATGACAATACACGACAAGCCAAAAATTCTTATTATCAGGCTTATGAAGGTGAGCTTGCTGAAAAAATTGGCAACGTTGCAGCTTCTGTTCCTAACGTTGAGGATGTCCGTTCCGTGACCTATGGAAGCGATGTTTTGATTGCTGTGGATTTGAATGATTATGATAAGGAAGAACAGACGAAAGAAGCGATTCATGAAGCTGTTCAGCCATATTTACGCGGAAGATCTGCTACGGTGGTAACGGACGAAGGAACGTTTAGCCGTTTAAGAAATATTGATAACAATCTTCGTGATGGCGGCCCGCGAGAGCAAATTGATTGGGATTTAAAAAGTTTATTCCGCAGGGAAAAATAATGATTCAGCAAAGAGGGCAAAGCTGCTGGGCTTTGCCCCTTTTTACATAATTAATTTTTTTCAGGATAAACATGAAAATGTTGGTCACACTAATCATAAAGATCTGGGAAAACAGGCTCAGGCGGATGCTGCAGAAGTTACTATTTAATCGAGGTGATCGATCATGAGAACCATATGGGGCTTGCTAATAATAGGAGCTGCTTCCTTTTATCCCTTCTTCCAGACGGATGCATTCAACTTTTTATCTGAGGGTACTTCTGTATATGCTGAGGCAGCAGGAAAACACATTGAAGGGCCGCTTAAGATGGATGTCATTTTGGAGAGAGAATATCTGGATGGGGAAGTAAGCCAGGAAACCATAGAGGAAATCATATGGACCCTTGAAGATTTCTGGGCTAAATATGATCAATGGCAGCTTGTTGATATGGATATGGATTATATAGTGTTCCGCCGGAAAATGGATGATATATCGCCATTATTAAAAGCAAATGGGTACTTCGGTGTAACCGAGGACGGCACATTAACCATTTTCAATGGAAGGCCGAAAAAAACAAATATTATTCAGTCTTTCTTTCAAATCGATTTAGGGAAATTAGAAAGCACGAAATGTGAAGAATTAAAAAAAGGAATCCCCATTGTAACAAAAGATCGATATGTGGAAGTTCTGGAGACCTTTAAAAGCTATACTGCCGGTGAAAAGCAAGCGAATTGAAAAGCAGTAAAACATGCAAGGGAATGGGATTCTCTTGCATGTTTCTGTTTTTTTAAACAATAAGAAAATAATTATTTTGAACGTTGATAATCTGACTAGGTCCAGCGTCTTCCTGCTCAAGATGTCGGGGGAGAGCAAGGCGCTTCCGCTTTTCTTATGAACTGCATTCAATCATTTGTAATGTTACTTATTTTTTGATAGCTTATACTTATGTAACATTAGTTGCAGGAGGGAATCTTGTGGAATATGTTGATCCTATCAAGGACATCAAAAGCATAAATAAAATTAAAGAGATTTTAAGACAGCAGTCACAGCGGGATCTTTTGCTTTTTGTATTAGGTATAAATACGGGCATAAGAGTGAGTGATTTGCTATCTCTGAAAATTAGTGATGTTTGGGATGGGAAGGAGATAAAAGAGTTTATTTATTTAAACGATCTCAATAGTGATGAAATTAAAGCATTTTACTTAAATAGCAGCGTGAAAAAAGAACTGAAAAAATATTTTACTCAGCATGATTTCTCTGAATGTGATTATCTCTTCAAATCCAAAAAGAATAACCAGCCAATTACCCGCCAGCAAGCCTACCGGATCATAAATAATGCAGCAAAGGAAGCTGGAATTCCAGGGAAGATCGGAACACATACACTTCGAAAAACATTTGGCTATCATGCCTATAGAAAAGGGATTGCCATTTCAATCATTATGTCCATCTATAATCACCATTCTTCCGCTGAAACTTTGCGCTATCTCGGTATTGAAAGAGGCGGGAAGCAATTAATAAAAGTGGACGTTAACCTATAAAATGAGTTTAATGCATTGGCTGATATAAAGCGTCTTGTGTACCATAAGGATTTTCCTCCATAAGCAATGTATCTGGCCCCATTCTGTTCAGCATTTTATTCTTCGTGCCTAAAATATAATATGGTACAATGAGGTACAGTTAAACTAGAGGAGAGAAAGGCATTGTATGAATTCGTAAGAGGCAAGCTGGATTTTATCGGGCCGGAATATGTGGTTATTGAAAACAATGGTATTGGCTATCAGATTTTAACGCCAAATCCATTTAGCTATACCCCGGAGTTCGGGCAGGAAGTAAGGATATACACGTATCATTATGTACGGGAAGATATTATGGCACTGTACGGTTTTCAGACTCGGGAGGAGAAGACCCTTTTTACCAAGCTGCTGAATGTTACCGGAATTGGGCCGAAGGGAGCTCTTGCAATTCTTGCTTCAGGTGAACCGGAACAGGTGGTGCAGGCAATTGAAAATGAAGATGAAGCGTTCCTCGTTAAGTTTCCTGGAGTCGGAAAGAAAACAGCGAGGCAGATGATTCTTGATCTGAAAGGGAAGCTGCCGGATATTGTACCTGACTTTTTCCCTAATCTGTTTTCTGCGGATAAACTTCAGGCTGAAAGCGGACCTTCAGGGGACCTGGAGGAAGCATTGCTTGCATTAAAGGCGCTGGGCTACTCAGATAAGGAACTGAAAAAGATTACACCGGAAATGAAGAAGGAAAAGCTTACAACGGACCAATACATAAAGAAAGCTCTGCAAAAGCTTTTAAAACTATAATGTATTGGAACGGGTCCGATTCATTTAAGCTGATATTAAGTAGGTGATTATGTATGGAAGAGCGGATAATATCCGGTGAAGCTGATCTTCAGGATCTTTCATTCGAACAGAGTCTGCGACCGCAGACACTAAAGCAGTATATTGGACAGGATAAAGTAAAGCAGAACCTCGAGATCTTTATCAAAGCTGCCAGAATACGCGAGGAGACCTTAGATCATGTCCTTCTATATGGGCCGCCTGGATTGGGGAAAACCACACTGGCTGCCATTATAGCCAATGAAATGGGAGTAAATATCAGAACCACTGCAGGCCCCGCCATTGAAAGGCCTGGTGATTTGGCTGCGATCCTGACTGCATTGGAACCTGGTGACGTCCTGTTTATTGATGAAATTCATCGCTTGCCGCGTTCTATAGAAGAAGTTCTATATCCGGCAATGGAGGACTTTTGTCTTGATATTGTCATCGGAAAAGGGCCAAGTGCCAGATCAGTCAGATTGGACTTACCGCCTTTTACACTGGTTGGCGCGACTACAAGGGCGGGGTCGTTATCGGCTCCGTTAAGGGACCGTTTTGGTGTGCTTAGCAGGCTTGAATACTATTCAGAAGAGCAGCTGACTGATATTGTTGTCCGTACAGCTGAGGTCCTTGATACAGGTATAGATCTAAAAGCCGCCATTGAGGTTGCCAGAAGGTCAAGAGGCACGCCTAGAATTGCAAACAGGCTCCTCCGGAGAGTCCGGGATTTTGCCCAGGTCAAATCAGATGGCCAGGTTGATGAAACACTGGCAAAGGAAGCTTTGGAGCTTTTGCAGGTTGACCGTTTAGGCCTTGACCATATTGACCATAAATTATTAAGAGGGATTATAGAGAAATTCCGCGGCGGTCCTGTTGGCCTTGAAACAATTGCAGCGACCATTGGGGAAGAAGCACACACGATTGAAGATGTTTATGAACCATATTTATTGCAGATTGGGTTTCTTCAGCGGACGCCAAGAGGAAGAATTGTAACGGACCTGGTGTACCGCCATTTTCAGATGGAGGTGCCTGCTGATTGAGCGGCATATCAAAGTGGCTGATGGTCATTGGTGCCATCATTTTTGCTATCGGATTTATAAGCCAGTTTATTAATATTGGCAAGCTGCCGGGGGATATAGTGATCAAGAAAGGCAATACGACATTTTATTTTCCAGTCGTTACATCGATTTTGATCAGTGTTATCCTTTCTGCCATCTTTTATTTTATAGGAAGGCTTCGGTAGTCTATATGAATAACAGAGGGTGACATCATGAAAGTAGATTGGTTTGATTTTCATTTGCCTGAGGAATTAATTGCACAAACGCCTTTGGCTGATCGGACTGGCAGCAGGCTAATGGTCCTTGATAAAATAACCGGAGATCTTCAGCATAGTGTATTTAAAAATATTAAACATTATCTCAAAGCTGGAGATTGTCTTGTGCTGAACGACACAAAGGTCCTTCCTGCCAGGCTGTTTGGAGAAAAAACAGGCACTGGTGCGAAAATAGAGGTGCTTCTTCTAAAACAGCTTGAAGGGGATTCCTGGGAAACGCTGGTCAAGCCAGCCAAGAGAGTGAAAGAAGGAACTGAGATAACGTTTGGAAACGGCAATTTGACTGCTGTTTGCACTGGAACTTCAGATCATGGCGGCAGGGTACTGGAGTTTAAGTATGACGGGATATTCTATGAGGTGCTGGAGGAATTGGGAGAAATGCCATTGCCGCCTTATATTAAGGAGCAGCTTGATGATCGTGACCGTTATCAGACTGTATTTGCCCGTGAACGCGGTTCTGCTGCAGCCCCTACAGCAGGCCTTCATTTTACTGAGCAGCTTCTTGAAGAGATTAAGGAAATGGGTGTGCATATTGCTTTTATTACTCTGCACGTTGGTCTGGGAACTTTCAGGCCGGTTAGTGTGGATGATTTGAATGAGCATGAAATGCACGCTGAATTTTACCAGGTAACAGAAGGGACTGCACGGCTGTTGAATGAAGTTCGTGAGCAGGGAGGAAGAATTATCAGTGTGGGGACTACATCCACAAGGACTTTAGAAACCATTGCTTCCATGCATAATGGCCGTTTTGAAGAAGCAAGCGGGTGGACAGATATTTTCATTTATCCCGGCTATGAATTTAAAGCGATTGATGGCATGATTACAAATTTTCATCTGCCTAAATCGACCTTGATTATGCTTGTAAGTGCACTGGCTGGCCGTGAGAACGTTCTGAATGCCTATAATCAGGCCGTGGAGGAGCATTATCGGTTCTTCAGCTTTGGAGATGCTATGCTCATTATTTAATAAATAGGTTATCTCTGTACTTCGATAACTGTCTAGCTCCTAGCGCCGATAAAGGGGCGCTCTGCGCTTTAAATGGAAGGAGAACTGTAAGTTGACTGCAATTCGTTATGAATTAATTAAAACATGTAAGCAAACCGGTGCCCGTCTGGGACGGGTCCATACGCCGCATGGATCTTTTGAAACTCCTGTGTTCATGCCTGTGGGAACACTTGCTACAGTAAAAACCATGTCCCCTGAAGAATTAGTGGAAATGGGTGCGGGCATTATTCTGAGCAATACTTACCACCTGTGGCTTCGACCCGGTCAGGAAATTGTGGAAGAAGCAGGCGGCCTGCATAAGTTTATGAATTGGGACCGGGCCATTCTGACAGATTCCGGCGGGTTTCAGGTGTTCAGTCTTAGTGAATTCCGTAAGATTGAAGAAGAAGGCGTTCATTTCAGGAACCACCTGAATGGAGACAAGCTGTTTTTATCACCTGAAAAAGCAATGGACATTCAAAATTCCCTTGGTTCAGATATTATGATGGCGTTTGATGAATGCCCGCCTTACCCAGCATCCTTCGAATATATGAAGAAGTCAGTAGAGCGGACTTCCCGCTGGGCTGAGCGATGCTTACAAGCACATAAACGCCCGAATGATCAGGGACTCTTCGGAATTATTCAGGGTGGAGAATATGAGGAGCTGCGTAAACAAAGCGCGAAAGACTTAACATCTCTTGATTTCCCGGGGTATGCTGTTGGCGGTTTATCTGTAGGCGAGCCTAAAGATGTAATGAACCGTGTACTTGAGTTCACAACACCGCTTTTGCCGTCTGATAAGCCAAGATACCTTATGGGAGTAGGATCCCCTGATTCCCTGATTGATGGTTCAATCAGAGGGATTGATATGTTTGACTGTGTTCTCCCTACAAGGATTGCCAGAAACGGAACATTGATGACAAGTAATGGCAGACTGGTTGTTAAGAATGCAAAATTTGCAAGAGATTTTGGCCCAATTGACGAGAATTGCGATTGCTACACATGCCGTAATTACAGCCGTGCTTACATCAGGCATTTGATCCGCTGTGACGAAACATTTGGAATCAGGCTTACAACTTACCATAATCTCTATTTTCTGCTAAAATTAATGGAGCAGGTAAGACAGGCGATTAGAGATGATCGCTTGGGTGATTTTAGAGAAGAGTTTTTCGAAAGGTATGGATTCAATAAGCCTAACGCGAAGAACTTTTAATAATAAAAATTGAGAGTTCGTTTAAGGAGCAGCTTTTCCTTAAATCGGGACAATCTTTGAAAGGGGGGAAAACTATGGAGCTTTTAGGAACATTAGGACCATTATTGCTGATGTTTGTTTTATTCTATTTCCTGTTAATTCGTCCGCAGCAGAAACGCCAAAAGGCAGTTCAGCAAATGCAAAGTGATTTAAAAAAGGGAGATAAGGTTGTTACAATCGGCGGTCTTCATGGATTCGTTGATGCCATCGACGAAGACAAAGTGGTTATTAAATGTGGTGACGGAAGCCGTCTTACATACGATCGTGCAGCGATCCGCGAAGTAACGCAGGCAACTGGCGATGCATTAGCAAAATCTTAATATCAAAAAAAGAAGGTCCTGAATTTCAGGACCTTCTTTTTTAAGCTGTTCTTTTAGTGTTGAGATTAACTCCCAATATACCGCCCATCATTGCAGTCAGCGTAAAACAGGTGTGGTATATCATTTGCTCCATATCAAATAAACTGTCATGTCCCAGATATTGAAATAGAAAAATAACGATTGAGTAAATAAGGCCTGTCAAGCCTCCAAGCAGCCATCCTTTTTGCTTCCCTTTACCTCCGGATATGAACCCGCCCGCAAAAAGAGAAACAAATGAAACAGCAGAAATAATATACTGCAGGGAAGACTCCTGCAGCGAGGTGAACCGCAGAAGCAGTGAAAAAACGAGACTGCTCGCTACAGCAATGGCAAAAATGGCGATAATTCCATAAAGTACGGCGCTTCCGAAGTTCTTTGACTCTTCTATATTGACCCTCTCCCTTCTGAATCAGTAAATAGGAACAGCTTTTACCCCAGAGGCTATTCAGCTTAATCCTTAGTACAAGCATATTCACACAATGAAAAAATAGAATCTAAAATGTTCAAAGAAAAAGCCAGATAAAATCATAAAAGTTTTAATATGCGGAAGGATATAAAGGATTGCATCAAAAGGAGTGCTGTAGAAGTGGAAGAATATCTAATAATTGTAGGAAGAACATTATTTCTCTATGCAGTCATTCTTCTCATTTTTAGACTAATGGGCAAAAGAGAAATTGGTGAACTAAGCATCCTGGATTTAGTCGTCTATATCATGATTGCTGAACTTGCAGTAGTGGCGATTGAAACTCCGGATTCAGAAATCCTGAAAAATGTGCTGCCAATGCTCCTTTTGATGGTTGTGCAGATTGTGCTGGCCATACTTTCCCTGAAGAGCAAAACGTTCAGGGATGTCGTTGATGGCAAACCGACCATTATTATTAATAAAGGAAAAATTGATGAAAATGCCATGAGGAAACAGAGGTATAACTTTGATGACCTGCTTTTGCAGTTAAGAGAAAAAGATATTTCCAAAATCTCAGATGTGGAATTTGCCATCCTTGAATCTTCCGGTACTTTGTCAGTGTTTGAAAAAAAGGACAGCAAAGAGGGGGGAATTACAATCCCTTTAATCATAGATGGGACAATTCAGAAAACTAATCTGGAAACGATAAACAAAAGTGACTTTTGGCTTCGTCAGGAGCTTAGAAAAGAGGGGTATAAAGAGATATCAAATATATCATTCTGCAGCTATGAAAATGGCCAATTTTATGTAGATCTGCTTGACGAAAGGAAATAAATCGAGGCCAGCTCAAGATAGGCAAAATTGAGCTGACCCTGCTGATATAGGCAGATTATCTAAATGCAAACCTTGATAATAATCTGCCAACCCATGGAATCCGAATCAGATCACTCTTTTTAATAAGCTTGAAGAATAATAAGAAAATTATATATACAGAAGTGATGGCGGAAGAAATCACAATTACCCTCACTGCTGTATTTAAGTCAGGGGAAAGTAAATCTTTGAGCATCCAGAAGCCAATGCCCCCTGACAAAAACATGGCAATAAACGTCATTAGATAGTCCCTGATGAAAAAAGTAAACGAAATAGCTTTCAGTACTGTTGCAAAGTGAAGCATTGTCACCAGGACTGTGCCGGTCAGAATTCCCATCGCAACACCATTGATGCCAAATGCAGGCTGGCTGGCAAGTAGAAAGATGACTGCCGTTTTAACGGCAGCGCCAATCAGACTGTTGATCATTGCGGCACGGGCCAGATTTAATGCCTGTAAAGTTGCCTGAAGAGGTCCCTGATAATAATAAAACAGAAAAAATGGCGCCATCAATTTAATAAAATGAGAACCGCTTGAGGAGCCGTACATTACTTCCATCAATTGATCGGAAAGGACATAAAGAACCACCACTGCCAGGCCGCCAGTAATAAATGCAAACCGAAGTGCCTGCTGAAGCCGGTATTCGATCAGACGCATATTATTCTGGGAATTTGCTTCGCTGATAGCCGGAACAAGAGATGTTGACAAAGAATAAGTAATAAAAGATGGAAGCATCAGAAGAGGCATGGCAAAGCCGGTAAGAGCACCATATTGCTTCGTAGCCGCAGCGGCCGCCACCCCTGCAAGTGCAAGACTCTGTGCTACCACAATCGGTTCAAAAAACCAGGCGACTGAACCGATCATTTTGCTGCCTGTCGTTGGAAGAGCGACGGTCATCAATTCGTTAAATGTACTTTTTCCGGAAGACACAAATTTAAAGAATTGTTTCCTGACTCTGAATTTCTTTTTAAGCTTAAATGTGGTCATTAAATAGAGCAATGATGCAAGCTCCCCAATGACTGCTGCCAGCATGGCTCCCGCTGCCGCATACTCAATTCCGTATGGCAGAAATGCCTTAGTCATCAAAGCAATCAGGCTTATTCGGACTATCTGTTCAATCATCTGGGAATAGGCAGCAGGCTTCATGTTCTGTCTGCCCTGAAAATAACCCCGAATGACAGAAGAAACTGCAATGATCGGCACGATAGGGGCGATCGCCATCAAAGGAAGCTGTGTGCGTTCATCGGTAAAGAGTGTATCTGATAATAATGGAGCAAGCAAAATTAAAGCAGGAGTGAAAACAATTGAAAGTGAGATAGTCGTCGCTAAGGAAACAACTAATATTTTCTTGATTTTTGCTGTATCTCCCTTTGCCTCCGCTTCGGCCACATTCTTAGAAATAGCAACCGGCAGCCCAAGCTGTGTGATAGTGACGACTAGAATCATGGTGGGAAAAGCCATCATATAAAGGCCAACGCCTTCTTCTCCAATAAACCGGGCAATGACAATTCTGTTTATAAAGCCCAGGACCCTGGTCACCAGGCCTGCAGCGAGCAGGATCATGGTACCTTTCAGAAATTTGGACATTCAACTCCCTGCCTTCTCAAAATGGGTATTATCATATACAATTATCTATATGCAAGGAAGAGGACAAAGCATGACAAGCTATCATAATTTCCATGTGAATAATGGCGGGGAGGCGGCTGAAAGTGAAAATCGGCCATGAATATGATTATTTTCGCACTACGGTAAAACCTGCATTGGAAAGCAAATTAGATGAATTTCGGCTGCTGGGATATAAAAAAGTGACTGAACAGGAGCTCTGGGAATTCCTCACAAAGAAGAAGTGGAAAAACACAAAAGAAAATGTCAGGCTATTTGAAATTGTAGAAGAAATCATGGAGGTAAAAGTGAGTGAATACATTCACTATGCTACCATCGAGGCTTTTAAAGAGGCTGACTTTGTTTTTGATAGTGAAGAAGAGAGAAGGGAACTGTTAAAATAGTCACCTTTCTACTTTTTACAAAAATTAACATGGTATATGACAAATTGACAGGTTTTACAATCTGTCTCATAATGAAAAGCGGAGTAAACGGTATTATTTCATTTCAGTTTTCATACATAGAATGAAATTCAAGAACGGATAGTAAAGCCAGCTAGGGTTCAAACAAAGTCATAATACTGGGGGCTGCATTGAAAAGATATGCAGCTTTCCGACGCAAGACTGTATGGTTAATGATGCATCACAGAGGTTGAAGTGATGCTTGTGATTTCAATAAGCGGGCGATAGCTAAGGAGGATTTATTCATAATGTTAAAGCGCAGCCGTATCGTTGCCTTTTTCCTGATTGTTGTATTATTGGGAAGCCTGGCAGGGGCAACGACAAACAACATTTTAAAAAATATTAAGCTTGGCCTTGATTTGCAGGGCGGATTTGAAGTCCTCTATGAGGTAACGCCAAAAGATGGGCAGAAGGTTGATAAAGCCGTCCTTGCAAGTACTGCCGAAGCACTGGATAGGCGGATCAATGTTCTTGGAGTCAGTGAGCCGAATATCCAGATTGAGGGAGATAAGAGGATCCGCGTTCAGCTTGCTGGTGTAACAGATCAGAATAAGGCAAGGGAAATTCTATCCACAGAAGCTAATCTATCATTTAGAGATGTTAATGATCAATTGATGATGGATGGTTCAGACCTTGCTGAAAATGGGGCAAAGCAGACATTCGATGAAAACGGAAAGCCAAGTGTTTCATTGAAGCTGAAGAGTGCAAGCAAATTTAAAGATGTAACTCAAAAAATTGTCAATATGGGAGCGCCAAATAACCTGCTTGTCATTTGGCTTGATTTTGAAGAAGGCCAGGATTCATTCCAGGCTGAGTCAGCAAAAGAAGATCCAAAATACTTATCTGCTCCACAGGTAAGCCAGATCTTTAATCAGGATACCGTGTCCATTGTTGGGAATTTTACGATTGAAGAAGCAAAGACACTGTCGGATTTGTTGAATGCCGGTTCCCTGCCAGTACAGCTCGATGAAGTTTATTCGACATCGGTAGGTGCGAAATTCGGTGAGCAGGCAATGGAAACGACTATTCTTGCCGGTATTATTGGAATTGCCATTATATTTATCTACATGATTGCGGTATATCGTTTCCCTGGGTTTATAGCAACAATTACATTATCTTTCTATATTTATCTGATTTTACTCGTATTTGACTGGATGAATGGCGTATTGACGCTGCCTGGTATTGCTGCGCTCATTCTGGGGGTCGGTATGGCTGTTGATGCGAATATTATTACCTATGAGAGAATCCGCGAAGAAATAAAAGTGGGCAGAACAATCAAATCAGCTTTCCAGGCTGGTGAGAAAAACTCACTTTCGACGATATTTGATGCAAATATCACAACCATTTTAGCAGCAGCCGTTTTATTCATGTATGGGACAAGTTCTGTAAAAGGATTTGCTACCATGCTTATTATAAGCATCCTGGCAAGCTTTATTACTGCGGTTTATGGCACAAGGCTGCTAATGGGGCTTTGGGTCCATAGTAAAGCACTGAATAAAAAGCCAGGCTGGTTTGGTGTTAAGAAAAGTGAAATCAAAAACATTGCTGAAAATTACGATACTCTGGATTTGCCGACCAAGTTCGATAAATTTGATTTTGTAGGGAACCGCAAGAAGTTCTTCATCCTTTCTGCTGTATTAATTGCAGTGGGAATCATTGTTGTTTCTATTTTCCGCTTAAATCTAGGAATCGATTTTGTCAGCGGTACCCGCATCGAGCAGCAGGCAAGTGAACCTTTAACAAAAGAAAAATTTCAAGCTGAATTATCAGCGCTTGGAATCGAGACAGATGATATTGTCATCTCGGGCGATAATAAAGAAATCGGTGTTGCTAGATTTAAAGATGTTTTAACTAAAGATGAAATAGCAGAGGTTAAAACTCATTTTCATGAAGAATTCGGTCAAGATCCGAATGTCAGCACAGTTTCACCAACTGTAGGAAAAGAGCTCGCTAAAAATGCACTAAAAGCTCTTGCCATAGCCTCTGTAGGCATTATCATCTATGTAACCATTCGCTTTGAGATCAAGATGGCTATTCCAGCAGTTCTTGCGCTTCTGCATGATGCCTTCTTTATAATCGCTGTATTTAGCTTTACGCGTCTTGAAGTGGACATTACCTTCATTGCAGCAGTACTGACGGTAGTAGGTTATTCGATCAACGATACAATCGTAACGTTCGACCGGATGCGTGAGAATATGCAGAAAAAGAAAAAGCTCAAATCATTCGAAGATATTGCTGATGTTGTAAACAAAAGTCTTCGCCAAACGCTTGGCCGCTCTGTGAATACTGTTTTAACTGTTGTATTTACTGTCGTTGCGCTCCTGGTGTTTGGAAGTGAGTCAATCAGAAATTTCTCGTTTGCGCTTCTGATCGGTTTAATTGCAGGTACCTATTCATCGATTTTCCTTGCTGCGCAGATTTGGGCAGTATGGAAAGGCAAAGAACTGAAAGAAAAAGGCGTTATTAATACCGTAAAAGAAAAACGCAAAGTCAGTGACGAACCTCAAGTATAATACTTTCAAAGACTCAGGCGAATGCCTGAGTTTTTTTGTTAATCTGGAAAACTGGATGCCGTCTATTTTACAAAAAAGGTTAATGATTCCGGGAAATAGGATAAACTAAAAACAAGTTCAGGGAGGAAGGAAGTATCGCTTTGGAAAATAACGATCGTTTTAAGAAAGCTGAATTTGCAGCCATTATTGGCATCGTGGGCAATATTATTCTTGCTGCCATCAAATGGGGAATAGGCATTTATTCAGGAAGTAAAGCGCTCGTGGCAGATGCGGTCCATTCTGCTTCAGATGTAGCCGGATCCTTTGCTGTATATTTAGGGCTGAGAGCTGCAAAACAGCCGCCGGATAAGGATCACCCATATGGTCATGGAAAAGCTGAAATGATTGCAGCCATTATTGTTGCGGTTTTGCTGTTCCTCGTGGGAATTGAAATCGGCAAATCATCATTTGAGTCATTTTTTTCGCCAATTGAACCTCCAAAAGCAATTGCAATAGCTGCAGTGCTGGTTTCTATCATTGTGAAAGAAGCGATGTTTCGTTATAAGTATAATTTGGGAAAGAAACTAAACAGTGATGCTTTAATTGTAAATGCCTATGAACACCGTTCAGATGTCTATTCATCAATTGCAGCTTTAATAGGCATTGGATGTGCAATAATTGGCGGAAGAATGGGGATCGAATGGCTTGAGTATGCAGATCCTGTTGCTGGTCTCATTGTTTCCCTTATGATTCTCAAGATGGCATGGAGGCTGGGGAAAGAATCCATTCATAGCACACTTGATCATGTGCTTCATGAAGAAGATACACTTGAGATGCGCAAAACTGCTGAATCCGTTGATCTGGTTAAAAGGATTGATGAACTGCACGCCAGGGAACACGGACATTATGTTATTGTAGATATTAAAGTTTCAGTGGATCCCAATATGACTGTTGAGGATGGCCACCGGGTGGGCAAAGAAGTGAAACGCAAGCTGCTTGGATTGGAAAATGTTCAAAATGTATTTGTGCACATTAATCCTTATAGTGAAGAGCGCATAAATTAGAGAAAATATTGGGGAGAGGATTGCATGAAATTTCAATGGGCTTTATTATTTGGTTTTTTATTTGCACTAATAGTCGCTGTTTTTGCAGTAATCAATGTTGATAATGTAACGGTAAACTACTTGTTTGGGGAAAGCCAGTGGCCGCTGATTCTAGTGATTTTAGGATCAGTCCTTATGGGAGGAATGATTGTCGGGTCTGTGGGCCTTGTCCGTATTTACTCACTTCAAAGGAAAGTGAAAATACTAAAAAAGGAAAATGAAAAGCTGCATGCGGGACATGCGGTAAAGGATAATGCCAATAATGAAGAGTTTGAAAAAGAGCTGGATAGGGATATTCATTAAAATAAAACAGGCTTGGGCTTTTGCCCAAGTTTTTCTCTTGTCCGCAAAAAAGTGGCCTGCAATTCATATCTTTCTTTCCAAATCTGTATGGAATATCCCTATTTTAACTTATTGAAACACATGTCCCCCTCTTGTATAATTAATAAGCTGAGGGGTGAACGTATGTTACATTCAAGAACGCGATGGATTGTTCGGCAAACACAGGAGGATAAGGTGCAGCAGCTTTCAAAGGAATTGAATATTTCTCCACTGGCCGCATCGCTGTTAATTAATCGCGGAATGGATACCGTTGATTCAGCACGGTATTTTTTATTGGATAAAGACCAGGAATTTCATGATCCTTTTTTAATGACAGATATGGCAAAAGCTGTTTCCAGAATAAAAGAAGCAATTGAAAAACAGGAACCTATCTTAATTTTTGGTGATTATGATGCGGATGGAGTGACAAGCACTTCTGTCATGATGATGGCACTTAGAGATCTCGGTGCTGACGTCCAATTCTACATACCGAATCGATTTACTGAAGGTTATGGACCAAATATCCCGGCTTTTGAACAAGCCGCTGATACTGGCATCCGTTTAATTATTACCGTAGATACAGGGATATCGGCTGTAAACGAAGCAAAGGCTGCAAAAGAGCTTGGAATGGATTTGATTATTACAGATCACCATGAGCCTGGCCATGAGCTTCCTGAAGCATGGGCAATTGTGCATCCTAAGCATCCGGAAAGCACATACCCATTCCGGGAACTGGCCGGTGTTGGAGTAGCATTTAAACTTGCACATGCGCTATATGGTGAAATGCCTGATCACCTCTTGGAAATAGCTGCAATCGGCACAATTGCCGACCTTGTTTCTTTAACGGGAGAGAACAGGCTTATTGCCAAGCGCGGGATTCAAAAGCTGAAATCAACTAAGAATACAGGTTTGAAAGCCTTGTTTAAAGCGGCTGGAATTGAACTTCCATCCATTAATGAAGAAACAATCGGCTTTACAATCGGGCCTCGCCTCAATGCAGCCGGCAGGCTTGAAAGTGCGGATCCGGCAGTGGATTTGCTTCTGACAAATGATCCTTATGAAGCACAAGCCATTGCTGAAGAAATTGAAATGTTAAATAAAGAGAGGCAAGCTATTGTCAATGACATTGCAGCACAAGCGGTTAAAGAGGTTGAAACTAATTTTCCAATCAGTGAGAATTCAGTAATTGTTGTAGGCAAAGAAGGCTGGAATGCCGGTGTAGTTGGAATAGTAGCTTCGAAGCTTGTTGAAAAGTTTTACCGCCCAGCTATTGTTCTCAGTTATGACAGTGATAAAGGGCTGGCAAAGGGATCAGCAAGAAGTATTAAAGGTTTTGATCTGTTCAAAAATCTTTCTGAATGCCGGGATATCCTTCCCCACTTTGGGGGCCATCCAATGGCGGCAGGAATGACCTTGTCAATTGAATCGGTCGATGACCTCAGGGATAGACTGAATACTCTTGCAAATGAACAGCTGACCGAGGAAGATTTTATTCCAGTAACCAGCATTGATGGCGTCTTCCATCTAAAGGATATCAGCCTCTCTTCTATTGAAGAAATGCAGCTGCTTGCCCCATTTGGGATGGGAAATCCAAAACCTAAAGTCTTGATAAAAGAGGCCAATATTGCCGCTATGAGAAAAATCGGATCTGATCAAACTCATATAAAGGTCACCATCGAAAATGATGGATCTTCCCTTGATGGAATCGGCTTTGGCCTCGGACATTTGCATGAGCAGATTTCACCATATTCCAAGCTATCGGTTATTGGCGAATTATCCATTAATGAATGGAATAATATTAAAAAACCGCAAATCTTCCTGCAGGATATGGCAGTGAACTCCTGGCAGCTATTTGATATCCGGAGTTTAAAGCGGCTCGAAAGGCTCCAAAGCGTCATTCCTGACGTAAATACTACTTGGATATTCTTTAATGAGGAACATATATCCAAATTCAGGACATATGCAGGGGAAAGTATGGTGAAAATATCATCTGAAGAGGATGCAGAAGCATTAAAACTAGATGGCTCAAACATCGTGCTTGCTGATATGCCGCCTTCAAAGGAAATGCTTGCTCATGTATTCTCCGGAAAAAACCCTGCCAGAATTTATGCTCATTTTTATAAAGAGGACAGTGACTATTTCAGCACTATTCCAACAAGAGATCATTTTAAGTGGTATTTTGCCCTGCTTGCTAAAAAAGGCTCGGTCGATATCAGGCGTCATGGGAATGATATAGCGAAGCATAAGGGATGGAGCAGGGAAACGGTAGATTTTATGTCTCAAGTGTTTTTTGAATTGGATTTTGTTAAAATAAATAATGGTGTCATTTCGTTAAACAATACATCAATTAAACGTGATTTAGCTGATTCGCGAACCTATCAGCTTAAACAGGCACAATACACTCTTGAGAGCGATTTGCTCTATTCATCCTTTCAGCAGCTCAAAGACTGGTTTGATGAAGTTATGCAAGGGGCTGTAAAACTTGAGGAGGCAAAGGAAGAAAAATGGACTTAAAACAGTATATAACAATTGTTGAAGATTGGCCGAAGCCAGGCATAAAATTTAAAGATATTACAACACTTATGGACAACGGTGAAGCGTATAAATATGCGACTGACCAAATTGTTGAATATGCCCGTGAAAAGAAAATTGATCTGGTTGTTGGCCCGGAAGCCCGCGGATTCATCATCGGCTGCCCTGTTGCTTATTCATTAGGTGTAGGTTTTGCCCCTGTCCGCAAAGAAGGAAAACTTCCCCGTGAAACAGTCAAGGTTAATTATGGCCTAGAATATGGCAAGGATATATTAACCATTCATAAAGATGCCATCAAACCTGGGCAAAGAGTTCTGATCACTGACGATCTCCTTGCGACAGGCGGAACAATCGATGCAACCATCCAGCTGGTTGAAGAACTTGGCGGAGTAGTGGCTGGCATTGCATTCCTTATTGAATTAACATACCTTGATGGCCGTAAAAAGCTTGACGATTACGATATTCTGACATTGATGCAGTATTAATTTTTTTCATACCAAGAGAGCGCCATACGAAATGGTGCTCTTTTTAATTTATCTGTCAAAATAGGTATATTAAGTGCTTCCAAAACCAATTATGGAAAAACAATAAAGAAATTCGGACAAAAAACGACAAAATTTTTGTTATTCCCATAAAAATAACAGTCTATCCCTTTACATCTTCACTTTTTTTTTCGATAATAGTAGCAATATTAATTTTTTTTATAACTTGTTATAAATCCAATTACAAAATTATTACATTATGCAAATGCATAAAATTCAGGGAGATAAAGGTGATTCCATGGCGAACGATCAAGTTCTGACCGCCGAGCAAGTCATCAACAGAGCAAAAGAATATTTAAACGATGAGCATGCAGAGCTTGTAAAAAAAGCGTACGAGTTTGCCAAGCATGCCCACCGTGAACAATATAGGAAGTCCGGTGAACCATACATTATCCATCCAATTCAAGTGGCAGGCATCCTTGCTGATCTGGAGATGGATCCATCAACGGTTGCTGCCGGCTTTCTTCACGATGTGGTTGAAGACACCGAAATCTCATTGGAGAATATCGAAGAAGCCTTCAATTCAGAAGTGGCAATGCTTGTCGATGGTGTAACAAAACTGGGGAAAATTAAATATAAATCACAGGAAGAGCAGCAGGCTGAAAATCATCGGAAAATGTTCGTGGCAATGGCCCAGGACATCCGTGTAATCTTAATTAAGCTTGCTGACCGTCTTCATAATATGCGGACACTTAAGCATCTGCCAGCTGAAAAGCAGCGCCGCATTTCGAACGAAACGCTTGAAATTTTTGCACCTCTTGCGCATAGGCTTGGAATTTCAAAGATTAAGTGGGAGCTTGAAGATACGGCTCTAAGGTACCTAAATCCGCAGCAATATTATCGGATTGTAAACCTGATGAAGAAAAAAAGAGCGGAACGGGAAGAGTACCTGGATGATGTTATCAATGTCATGCGGGGCAGGCTGTCAGAGGTTTCAATTAAATCAGAGATATCCGGCCGCCCTAAGCATATATACAGCATCTATCGAAAAATGGCGCTTCAAAACAAGCAATTCAATGAGATATATGATCTTCTTGCTGTACGCATTGTTGTAAGCAGCATTAAAGATTGCTATGCGGTTCTCGGGATTATTCATACATGCTGGAAGCCGATGCCCGGCCGTTTTAAAGATTACATTGCCATGCCTAAACAGAATATGTATCAATCTCTTCATACCACGGTTATCGGGCCAAAAGGTGACCCGCTGGAAGTCCAGATCCGTACCATGGATATGCATAGAATTGCAGAGTTTGGTATTGCTGCCCATTGGGCTTATAAAGAAGGAAAAAGAGTGAATGAGGGCTCTTCATTTGAGGAGAAGCTGACCTGGTTCCGTGAAATCCTGGAGTTTCAGGATGATGCTGCAAATGCTGAAGAGTTCATGGAATCACTGAAGATCGATTTGTTTTCCGATATGGTGTTTGTTTTTACTCCTAAAGGGGATGTCATCGAACTTCCTTCCGGCTCCGTTCCCATTGACTTTGCTTACCGAATTCACTCGGAAATTGGAAACAAGACAATCGGTGCCAAAGTCAACGGAAAAATGGTCACGCTGGATTACAAATTGAAGACCGGCGATATTATTGAAATCCTGACATCCAAGCATTCATATGGACCGAGCAAAGATTGGCTGAAGCTTGCTCAGACTTCACAGGCTAAAAATAGAATACGAACCTTTTTCAAAAAGCAGAGAAAAGAAGAAAATGTGGAAAAAGGAAAAGAGCTTGTTGAGCGGGAGATTCGCAATATGGATTTCGACCTGAAGGAAATTTTGACATCTGATAATGTAAAAAGGGTCGCAGAGAAATTCAATTTTGCCACAGAGGAAGATATGTATGCTGCTGTTGGCTATAACGGAGTAACGGCACTTCAGGTTGCCAACAGGCTGACAGAAAAATGGCGCAAGAAACGCGATCTTGAACAAACCTCCGATATTACAAATGCTGTTTCGGAACTGAAGACTTTTCCATCTGCCAAAAAACGCGAATCCGGTGTCCGGGTTTCAGGCATTGATAACCTGCTGATTCGCCTTTCCCGCTGCTGTAATCCTGTCCCCGGAGATGAAATCGTCGGGTTTATTACAAAGGGCAGAGGAGTTTCTGTACACCGTGATGATTGTCCTAATATTGAAACGGATGATGCAAAACAAAGGCTCATCCCGGTTGAGTGGGAAACAGCCTTAAATGACCGGAAAGAATACAATGTTGAAATTGAAATTACCGGTTATGACCGCAGGGGATTATTAAATGAGGTCCTTCAGGCTGTTAATGAAACGAAAACCAACATTTCAGCTGTATCAGGACGATCAGACCGCAATAAATCAGCAACGATTAATATGTCCATTGCCATACACAATGTCAGCCATCTGCAAAAGGTTGTGGATCGGATTAAACAAATCCCTGATATTTATGCAGTAAGAAGGATTATGAACTAAAGGGAGCAGATAGAATGCGTGTTGTAGTGCAGCGAAGCAAAGAAGCCAGCGTAACGGTGGACGGCAAAACCGTCGGAAGCATCAAAAAGGGGTTTGTTTTGCTCGTTGGAGTCACCCATGAAGATAAGGAAGAGGACGCAGCTTTTCTGGCTGATAAAATTGCCAATCTTCGCGTCTTCGAAGATGAAAATGGCAAAATGAATTTTTCCCTGCTGGATCAGGAAGGTGAAATTCTTTCGGTTTCCCAGTTTACTTTATATGGAGACTGCCGGAAGGGCAGACGGCCCAATTTCATGGAAGCGGCTAGCCCGGCGCATGCCGTAAATATCTATGATGCTTTTAACCGGTATTTAGAAGCTAAAGGCCTGAAAGTAGAAACAGGTGTATTCGGGGCCATGATGGATGTTCAGTTAACCAACGATGGACCTGTTACGTTAATTTTAGAAAGCAAGTAAGTTAATTTATAACGAAACGCAAAAAAGCCCCGGCACCCAAAGTAGGATGCCGGGGCTTTTTGCTAATTTTTGAAATAGCGGGCAAGTCCCTGATAAATTCCTGCTGTTGCTGATTGCTGATACTGTGCAGAAGAAATCAGGGCCTCTTCAGCCGGATTGCTCAGATATCCAAGCTCGATGAGAACTGCATTGCGTTTATTCTCTCTTATCACATGATAATCTCCAGCTCTATAGCCCCGATCTCTCAGGTTTGTCATGGCTATTACATTGGAGTGGATATTGGCTGCAAGTTCCTGTTGAAAAGGATGATAATAATAAGTAGTCGCTCCTCTTGCAGTGCGATCTGGCGTGCTGTCATAATGAATGCTGATGAAAGCATCTGCATT
The DNA here is from genome assembly GCF_000294775.2 of Cytobacillus oceanisediminis 2691. GTDB lineage: Bacteria > Bacillota > Bacilli > Bacillales > Cytobacillaceae > Cytobacillus > Cytobacillus pseudoceanisediminis. Next base: position 4,265,657 of record NZ_CP015506.1, on the reverse strand, counting down.
ATGATAATGTGAAATGCCTACTCTGGAAGGAAGCGGTAAATAGGTATCTCCGCTTCTGGTAAGAATAACATTTGCACCTGCAGATCTTAATTTGTCTGCGAGCAATTGAGCGGTCCTGATTGTAATATCTTTTTCACGAGTCCCTCGTGCCCCTGTTGTCCCGTTATCACGGCCACCATGGCCGGGATCAAGGACGATTGTTTTATTTTCCAGGTGCTGTTCTGCTCCCGGTTTTGTTACTGCAGGTGCAGATCCTTCAACCTTGACGATCCATCCTGCTACAAAACCCGTCCCGCCGTTTGGAAGGCGGACTTCATACCAATCATCATTCAGGCTGATAATTTCAAAGCTGTCCCCTTTATTTGCCCTGTGAATGACAGATGACTGGCTGCTGGCTTTTTTTCTAATATTTGATCCGTTATGTAATATAATTGCAGAACTGCCGTTTACACTCTGCTGGGAAGAGCCGGAATTTTTCTCGGCTGTTATGTCTATGAACCAGCTTGCTACCCATCCATAAGAACCAGTCTGATATTCAATTTTTGCCCAATTATCAGCTTGCTCAAGAATAGGAAAGGTTTGGCCTTTTGTAACAGAACCAATCGGTTTCCCATTTAACGATCCTTTATTCCTAACGGTTAAAGAAGTTGCCGTAACAGTGCCGGTTTTCCCGGACGCCGACTGTTTTGGCTTGCTTTCTGATTGTGAGGATTGAACCGCAATATATTGGCTGCTGATCCATCCGGCATTGCCCGAGAAAGAGATTTCTGTCCAGCTGTCATTTTGAGAAATAACAGCTACTGTCTCCCCCGAATTTAGTTTCCCGATGACGTCACTATTAAGCGATGGATTGTTTCTTACATTCAAGGAGTTTGCCGTGATTTTCCCGGTTTGGCTGCTGCTTGATGAATTTTTCTTTTGGCTGCCGCTGTATTGGACGAATTCATTTGCGACCCATCCATCTCCATAAGGTGTTTGGATCTTAACCCAGCTTCCTTCTGTGCTCATGACCTTATAGGCTGTTCCTTTCTGTATAGTTCCCAGGACACCGTAACTTGTACCAGGTCCCTTTCTCACCCTCAGGCCATCTGTTGTGATGATTGCCTGGGAATTTGAACTGGCTGCTTTTTCTCCTCTCTGACTGGTGGTCATATCGGAAACAAGCCAGCTGGCCACATAGCCGTTTTCCCCCTGGAAATTAATTTTAATCCAATCTCCTTCACGGGAAAGAGCGTTAAATTGATCTCCTTTCTGGGCTTGTCCCAGAATGGGGTAGCTTAAGCCTGGGCCTTGACGGACGTTAAGATTATTTGTGGGGATTGTTACAGAACTGTTTTCAGCTTTAACCTTTGTTTCCGCCTGTGTTATGCCAGCCAAAAGCATAAGACATATCACGAGAATAAGTGGTTTTTTCTTCAACAGGCCGCCTCCTTTCATAATAAAAATCCTTATTAAAAGAAAAACAAACAAGGTGCTGGCAGTCAAGATAACTTTGGTCCTAGAATACTTCTGCATCTTGTGCAATTTCCCTTCTATTATCGGTTTATCAGCAATCATTTTTAGCTGGGAATTAAATTTGTCCTGTTATGAAACATTTCATCTGAAAATGGAAAGAATAGAACAGACTATAAAAAAAAGGGTGAGCACTATGAGATTTGGAGAAAAAGGGATGTCTGCACAATCTGGTGAAAATCAGCTGTTCGGGGTGGATTTTCATGATTTTATACAAAGAGAACAAAACTCAAACATGATTGAACTCGCATCAGAGTTTGGACTATCTCTCAAGGATGTCAGGAAACTGAAAAAAAAGCTGGAACGATCATAACATGTTTTTAGTCTTGACATTGATGAAAATGCTCCGTATTATAATATAAATAAAATGACAATTACAATTAAATGTCTAGCTGCAGCGCCTGACCAAGGCGTTTCTGCTTTTCGATAAACCATTGATGGAGAAGAGTAGTTAAACCCCACATGAAAAGAGAGAGAGTGCCGCCCGGCTGAAAGCATTCTCACATGATGATTTAACGAAAGAACACTTCGTAGGTTTCTCTCTGAAAAAGGCGTGATCTTTAGTAGGAGCTGAACGTTAACAGGCGTTAACTGTAAAAGAGGAAGTCTATATATTGGCTTCAACTAGGGTGGCACCACGGGAAAACCAAACTCTCGTCCCTTGTATTTAATATACAAGGAGGCGGGAGTTTTTTTTTATTTTGTCGATGCTTTCGATTATGGCCTATTTATTAGCTAAAGCGTAAAGGGTCAATAAATTATACATAGTTATCATTTTGCATTAGGAGGTAATTTTCATGTCTATCCGAATACCGAGGGGAACGCAGGACATTTTGCCGGGGGAAGTTGAAAAATGGCAATTGATAGAAAAAAAGGCAAGGGAACTTTGTGAGAAATTTCAATATCGTGAAATCAGAACACCTATATTTGAACATACGGAATTATTTCTGCGCAGTGTTGGAGACACGACAGATATTGTTCAAAAAGAAATGTACACGTTTGAAGACCGCGGCGGACGAAGCCTGACACTTCGTCCTGAAGGAACGGCTTCTGCTGTAAGGTCATTCGTTGAACATAAAATGTACGGTGATGCGAGCCAGCCTGTAAAGCTTTATTATATGGGACCAATGTTCCGTTATGAACGCCCCCAGGCAGGACGTTTTCGCCAGTTTGTCCAATTCGGCGTCGAAGCGATCGGCAGCGCGGATCCGGCAATTGATGCGGAAGTTATCGCACTGGCAATGTCACTTTATAGAAGCATGGGCCTGCAAAAGCTTAAATTGATTGTGAACAGCCTGGGAGATAAAGAAAGCCGATCTGCACACAGAGAGGCTCTGGTCAATCACTTCAAGCCGCGGATCGGGGAGTTTTGCCAGGATTGCCAGAATCGCCTTGAAAAAAATCCAATGCGCATCCTGGACTGTAAACAGGACCGTGAACATGAACTTATGAAATCTGCTCCATCCATCATTGATTATTTAAATGATGATTCAAAAACCTACTTTGAGAAGGTTCAAAAGTATTTAAAGAACCTGGATATTGACTTTATTGTTGATCCAAATCTTGTTCGCGGCCTGGATTATTACAATCATACGGCCTTTGAAATTATGAGTGATTCCGAAGGTTTCGGAGCAATTACCACTCTTTGCGGCGGCGGACGATACAATGGCCTCACTGAGGAAATTGGCGGTCCTGAAGCGCCGGGAATAGGTTTTGCTTTAAGTATCGAGCGATTCATTGCTGCTCTTGAAGCAGAGAAGGTGGATCTGCCTCTTAGTAAGGACATTGATTGCTACCTTGTATCCCTTGGAGAGGAAGCAAAGGATTACACAGTCGGCCTTCTTCAAAAACTTCGAATGGCAGGATATTCTGCTGAAAGAGATTATCTTGACAGAAAAATTAAAGCCCAGTTTAAAGCGGCAGACCGGTCGAATGCAAAGTTTGTTGCTGTCTTGGGTGAAGATGAACTTAAAGCGAACAAAATTAATGTAAAATCAATGGAATCGGGAGAACAAACAGAGCTTAGTCTTGATTCTTTCATAGAAAAATTTACAGAGCTTTATCAATCATAAATCAGTTTTATATTTGGGAGGAATTAGAATGTTTGGGCGAACGTATTTTTGCGGGGAAGTAACGGAAAAAGCTATAGGAGAAAAAGTAAGCTTAAAAGGCTGGGTACAAAAGCGCCGGGATTTAGGCGGGCTGATCTTTGTGGATCTTCGTGACCGCACTGGCATTGTTCAGGTGGTATTCAATCCGGAAGTTTCCCCTGAAGCTCTTGCAGCAGCTGAAAAGATCCGCAATGAATTTGTTCTTGATATAGAGGGAGAAGTAATTGCGCGTGAAGAAGGCACCATCAATGAGAACCTGAAAACAGGGCGCATTGAGATTAAAGCAGAGAAAGTGACTATCATCAATGAAGCAAAAACACCTCCTTTTGTCATTGATGATAAAGCGGATGTTTCCGAAGATGTCCGCCTTAAATACCGCTATTTGGATTTGAGACGCCCTATTATGTTTGATACCTTTAAGATGCGTCATCAAGTAACAAAAGCAATGAGGGATTATCTGGACAGCGAAGGATTTCTTGATGTTGAAACACCAATCTTAACGAAGAGCACACCGGAAGGAGCCCGTGACTATTTAGTTCCAAGCCGTGTGCATCCGGGTGAATTCTATGCTCTTCCACAATCTCCTCAAATCTTTAAGCAGTTATTAATGGTAGGCGGATTTGAACGCTATTACCAAATAGCACGATGCTTCCGTGATGAAGACCTGCGTGCAGATCGCCAGCCTGAATTTACTCAGGTCGACATCGAAATGAGTTTTATGAGCCAGGAAGACATCATCGGCCTAATGGAAAACATGATGAAAAAGATCATGAAAGAAGTGAAAGGCCTGGATGTCCAGCTTCCATTCCCGCGCATGACCTATCAGGAAGCGATGGACCGTTTTGGATCTGATAAGCCGGATACACGCTTTGGGATGGAATTGACGGATTTATCCGAAATAGTAAAAGAGTCAAGCTTCAAAGTATTTGCCGGAGCAGTAGCTTCCGGGGGACAGGTTAAGGCCATTAATGTAAAAAATGGTGCAGGAAAGTATTCACGAAAAGATATTGATGCCCTAACAGAGTTTGCTGCTGTTTATGGTGCAAAAGGGCTTGCATGGTTAAAAGCGGAAGAAGACGGTTTAAAAGGTCCGATTGCCAAGTTTGTGACTGAGGATGAGCAAAAAGCATTCTATGCTGCTCTGTCAGTAGAACCAGGAGACTTGCTCCTCTTTGTGGCTGATAAGAAAAATGTTGTGGCAGATGCACTCGGCGCTCTGCGATTAAAGCTTGGAAAAGAGCTTGATCTGATTGATCAAAGCAAGTTTAACTTCCTTTGGGTTACAGACTGGCCGCTTCTGGAATACGATGAGGAAGAAGGCCGCTATTATGCAGCCCATCATCCTTTTACAATGCCTGCCAGAGAAGATTTAGATCTTCTTGATAAAGATCCTGCTCAAGTCCGTGCACAAGCATATGACCTTGTATTAAACGGCTACGAGCTTGGCGGCGGATCATTGCGTATTTTCGAAAGAGACGTTCAAGAAAAAATGTTCAGTGTGCTTGGCTTCTCAAAAGAGGAAGCTGTTGAACAGTTTGGATTCCTGCTTGAAGCATTTGAATATGGCACTCCTCCGCATGGCGGAATTGCCCTTGGATTAGACAGACTTGTAATGCTGCTTGCTGGCAGAACAAATCTAAGGGATACGATTGCCTTCCCTAAAACAGCCAGTGCGAGCTGTGTGCTAACAGAAGCTCCTGGTGAAGTTAGCCAGTCCCAGCTTAATGATTTGCACTTAGCGCTTAATTTGAAAAAAAGTGAGTAATTTCCTATATAATGATTAAATGGTGAAAAAAACACATTTTTCAGAAAAATAAACTGGGAAGTAACTCCTGATTTTAAGGCAGGTTCCATAACTTCAAGGAAGAAAGTGGATAAAAATGTTCAAATTAGCTCCATTTCATCAGCTTGAAAAAGAAGAAACCGTGTGATATGATCATATCAATAAATAAAGAGTCCTGATGTGTTCGTTGTAAAACCTGAAATTTTGACCAACATTATTCCTTCGGGAGTCCGGAGTTTTCCCGCAGCGTAAAAGCCTCATGGATGAGGACTTACAAACGCAGGAAACAGGACACCCACCTGCTGAGTGCGGGTTCAAAACGAGGGCATCAATAGCGACGGCACGATTGGGACTCTTTAGTACATACGATTGTAAAAATCCATGCTCGTGAGCATGGATTTTTTGTTTGTCCTGCTCTTTATGTTCGTACTTGAACTGAGCTATTGCTGATATGATGATAAGGATTAAATATGATAGCGCAGTTAACACTATTGGATAGAAAGTTTCGATTTAATTATTGCTTAAAATGTTAATGTCATTAATCCTATAGAACTACTTGCTTTAAAGTTCAAGTATGATATATTCATTATCGGGTATAAGATAATACATGCTTTTTAAATAACATCTGATGGAGTTGATTTATATATGCTTCACCAATTTTCCAGGAATGAATTGGCTATTGGCAAAGAAGGCCTTGAAAAAATGAAAAATAGTACCGTGGCAGTACTGGGCATCGGCGGAGTTGGTTCCTTTGCAGCGGAAGCACTGGCGCGTTCCGGTGTTGGACGGCTTGTTCTGGTTGATAAAGACGATGTTGATATTACAAATGTGAACAGGCAGGTCATCGCTTTATTATCCACTGTCGGGAAACCAAAGGTGGATTTAATGAAAGAAAGAATCAAGGATATCAATCCTGACTGTGAAGTTATTGCTTTAAAAATGTTTTATACAGAAGAAACCTATGAGCAATTCTTTGATTATGGACTCGACTTTGTAGTTGATGCTTCCGATACGATTTCTTATAAAATTCATCTAATGAAAGAATGCCTGAACAGAGGGATTCCAATGATCTCAAGCATGGGTGCTGCAAATAAAATGGATCCGACCAGGTTCCAGATTGCTGATATCTTCAAAACTCATACTGACCCGATTGCTAAGGTTATCCGCACACGCCTGAGAAAAGAAGGAATCAGAAAAGGCGTTCCGGTTGTATTCTCCGATGAAAGCCCGATCGTTATCCGGGAAGATGTCCGCAAAACAGTTGGAAAAGATGATGCGGAAATAAGAAAGGCCAAAATGCCGCCTTCTTCCAACGCATTTGTTCCTTCTGTTGCAGGTTTAATCATGGCTAGCTACGTAACTAGAGAACTACTAAGCGATATTAAAATTGCACGTGTAAATGACTGAAAAGAGACCGGCTTTCTGCAGGCCGGTCTTTGCGCATATTAATGTTTTGGAATCCTCGAATCAATGAACAGCTCTTTTCTCTTCATTGCTTTCATGCTTTAGAAGCTGGTCGGCTTCTTTCAGGATGCTTGCCATTTCCTCATATTGCATAAGCTGATGTTTAAATTCCGCTTCTTTTTCCTTCAACCTTCTAATTAACTGCTGATTTTGAAGTTTTAAGTGCATTTGTTCTTCATGCAGACGTTTATTTTCCTTCATTTGCTCTGAAATAGGCTGTGTTTTCGCAAAGTTCCTTAGGAAGCGTATAACTTGAGCCAGATTTTCAGGGGGAACAGAGTCAGGATTTTCATGGGTTTGACAGGCTGCATTATTGCTTGAGATTTCTTGGGTTCTATAATCTGTCCTTTTTGTTATGACTGTGTTCCAGCGGTATTGGCAGGCTGAAACTGTACGGCCGAGTTCAGTACTTGCCTTCTTAAAAGCTGATGCTTTTGAATCCCCATTTGATGTGTATTCAAGTACTGTCTCTTCGAGTAATTGATCCTCTTCCGGTTTCCATAAATCTTTCCGTTCCTTCATTCCTTTAACCACCTCGGAAAATACGATTGTTAGGCTTATCGTCACCCTAATAGATGAAAATATTCCATTCTCAGTTGTTGAAAGGTAAAATAGTGTAAGTCAAATAATAATCCCGACTTTAAAGGCGTCTGCAAAGAACCGGACTTTAAAAGATGGGAGGAGGTTGCCTAAATGGATACTCTTGTAGAAATACAGGACGTTACAAAAGTAATAAAAGGAAGAACGATTATTGATTCTGTCAGCTTTGAGGTGAAAAAGGGGGAGGTATTCGGTTTCCTTGGCCCAAACGGTGCGGGGAAGACCACCACTATTCGAATGCTGGTGGGCTTGATCGGCATTACTTCCGGGGACATTAAAATTCTTGGCAGCAGCATCAAAACAGATTTTGAAAAGGCGGTTTCCCATATTGGAGCCATTGTGGAAAATCCTGAGATGTATAAGTTTTTGTCAGGCTATCAAAATCTGGTTCATTATGCACGAATGTCAAAAGGTATAACTAGAGAAAAAATTGATGAAACGGTTGAGCTTGTAGGACTGGCGGATCGGATTCATGATAAAGTCAGAACATACTCGCTAGGCATGAGGCAGAGGCTTGGTCTGGCACAGTGTCTTTTGCATGATCCCAAAATCCTCATTCTGGATGAACCTACGAATGGGCTTGACCCTGCCGGCATCAGGGAGATTCGGGATCACCTGAGGATGCTTGCAAGAGAAAGAGAAATGGCTGTCATTGTTTCCAGCCATTTACTATCTGAAATGGAAATGATGTGTGACAGAATCGGCATTATTCAAAACGGGAAGTTGATTGATGTTCAGCACATCAGTGATTTTGTACAGGGGAAAGAAAAAGTTTACGAAGTAGAAGTGGATGATCCTGGAAAAGCAAACGGAATTTTACAAGGGGCACATCCTGGTTTGCCTGTACAGCTTACAGAAACTAGTGTGATACTTTCGCTTGTCCGGGAAGATATACCTGAAATGATAAAAGTGTTTGTCCAGGAAGATATGAAAATATTTGCCGTTCGTGAAGTGACCAAAACATTGGAAGACCGTTTTCTGGAAGTAACAGAGTACAAAGGGGGTGCAGGTGATGCTCGGACTGATTCAAAATGAATGGATGAAAATTTTTAGGCGGCCGGGCACATACGTCATGATCGGACTTCTTTTAATTATGACGACTGTTGCAGGCGCCTTTATAAAATATCAGGAAAGCGGAGGGACAGTCCCGGATAATTCGGAATGGAAAAAGGGACTGCAGACTCAAAACGAAAGCTATAAAAAACAGCTTGAAGAGATGGGGGAAATGGCTCCCAGAGATATGAAGGAACAGTATCAGAGGGAGATTGCCATAAACGAATACAGAATTAAGAATGATATTTCACCGAATCAGGAATACTCTGTCTGGGGATTTGTATCTGACACCTCACAGCTGATTGAATTTGCCGGCCTGTTTACGATTATTATTGCCGGGGGAATCGTGGCGAGTGAGTTTACATGGGGAACCATCAAACTACTTTTGATTAGGCCTATTAAAAGAGTTAAAATCCTGGGAGCAAAGTATATTACCGTGATTTTATTCGGTCTGCTGGTGCTGGCCGTCCTCTTCGGATATTCAGCACTGCTGGGCGGACTCCTCTTTGGATTTCCTGCAGAAGCATTTCCTTATTTATATTATTACAATGGAACAGTGATAGAACAAAGCATGGGACTTCATCTGATAGCTTATTATGGTCTTAAATCCATTAATATGCTTATGCTTGCAACCATGGCTTTTATGATTTCAGCTGTTTTCAGGAATAGCTCGCTGGCGATAGGACTTTCCCTGTTTCTGATGTTTATGGGAGGACAGGTCACAAGGCTGATTGCAATGAAATATGATTGGGCCAAGTACAGCCTTTTTGCCAATACAGACCTCCTTCAATATTTTGAAGGAATGCCAATGGTTCACGGGATGACGATTGGATTTTCCATCATGATGATATTTATATATTTTCTGCTTTTCCAGGTACTTGCATTTTATGTGTTTAATAAAAGGGATGTTTCTGCTTAAAAGCCCAAATAGCAAAAGGTCTGGCATTGCTGCCAGACCTTTTGCTATTTAAGAAGTTTTTCATAGACAGATGCTAATGCCTGTTCGAATTTGCCTGTTTTCTTAGGCTGATAATATACCCTGTTTTTAATTCTGTCAGGCAAGTACTGCTGTTTGACCCAGCCTGTTTCATAATCGTGAGGGTATAAATATCCGATGCCCCTGCCAAGCTCTTTTGCTCCTTTGTAGTGGGCGTCCTTCAAGTGATCAGGGACTTCACCGCTTTTGCCTGCGCGGATATCCGCTATTGCGGAATCCAATGCTGTGTATGCTGAATTGGATTTTGGAGAGAGGCAGAGCTCAATAACCGCATTTGCAAGCGGAATCCTTGCTTCCGGGAATCCAATCCTTTCAGCTGTTTCTATAGCTGCAAGGGTTCTGGCTCCGGCTTGCGGCGATGCCAGTCCAATATCTTCATAGGCAATAACCAAAAGTCTTCTGCTTATGCTTTGCAGGTCGCCTGCTTCAATTAATCTTCCTAAATAGTGCAATGCCGCATTTACATCGCTTCCGCGAATGGACTTTTGAAAACCGGATAAGACATCGTAATGGGCATCTCCATCTTTATCGTGTGTAAAGCTTTTGCGCTGAATGCATTCCTCGGCAACAGACAAATCAATCTTAATGATTCCTTCTTCATCTTCTTTAGTTGAAAGGACGGCCAATTCCAATGCATTTAGCGAGCTTCTGACATCACCATTTGAAGCGGTGGCAAGATGTGTAAGTGCATCATCGGTAACTTCAGTTTGTCTATTGCCAAGGCCTCGTTCCTTATCCAGTAAAGCCCTTGTCAGTGCTTTTTTTATATCATCAGCAGACAGCGGCTTTAGTTCGAAAATTTGGCATCGGCTTCTAATAGCCGGGTTAATTGCATGATATGGATTGCTGGTTGTGGCGCCAATTAAAGTGATGCTGCCATTTTCAAGATAGGGCAGCAGGAAATCTTGTTTGCCTTTATCAAGTCTATGGACTTCATCCAGCAGCAGAATCACCTTTCCGGACATTTTGGCCTCTGCCGCTACCACTTCCATATCTTTTTTATTGTTAGTCACAGCATTTAAAGTACGGAAAGCGTATTTGGTGCTCCCTGCAATGGCACTTGCAATCGAAGTTTTGCCTATACCTGGGGGGCCGTACAGAATCATCGATGACAGCTGCTTAGCCTGCACCATGCGGTGGATAATTTTTCCTTCAGAAACAAGGTGCTCCTGGCCAATGATTTCATCAATCGTTCTAGGCCTCATCCGGAATGCAAGAGGTTTAATGTTCAAAGTTATCACTCCAGCCTTTTGCTGGCAGCCTTCAGTCTGCCTATCAATTTTCAGCAAAGTTTTCGCTTTCTATTTAAGATACCATAACATTTCCAGCTGCGAAATCAATTAGGCCACAGCCGGGATTGTACTGAGTCCAATCCCGGCCCGCCCCTTTTCCTCCTAAAATATGCTATAATGTCAAAAGTCTATAATATTACTAAGGATTTAAACTTCATATATATTTGCAGGTCTTGCGGGGAGCGTTGGGGCACATGATACTGAAAAATAAAGGGCAAATCGGTTCCAGGTTTTTGATTTATCTAATAGGGCTGCTTGTCATGAGCCTGGGGATTGTTTTGTTAATTACAGCTGATTTAGGGGCAACCCCCTGGGATGTTCTGCATGTAGGACTCTACTACCAGCTGGGCCTGACGATAGGCAGCTGGTCCATTATTGTTGGGATATTCATATTAGCTGCTGCAGCCCTTATTTCAAAGGAACTTCCACAAGTCGGTGCTTTCTTGAATATGGTCCTGATCGGACTGTTTATTGACGCTTATCTGCTTTTGCCATTTATGCAGACCCCTGATGGGCTGGCGGGAAAATTGGCCATGTTTGGTTTTGGCATAGTTGTTTATTGCTATGGAATGGGGCTGTATATTTCGGCTCAGCTCGGAGCTGGGCCAAGGGATAGCCTGATGATTGCATTAACAGCAAAAACCGGCTGGAAAGTCAGAAATGTCAGAGCTTTAATGGAAATTGCTGTACTGACTGTTGGATGGCAGCTTGGGGGCCCTGTATTCTGGGGCACAATTGTGCTAAGTCTTGCAGTCGGGCCAATTGTCGGTGCTGCTTTGCCGCAGTGTCAGGCTTTAACTGACCGATTTTTGGCAAAACTTAGAGAAAAGGATATCTATGCGAATCAAATGCTTAAAGAAAAGGATAGAGGTGCAAGCTGATGAAAATATCTACTAAAGGACGTTATGGGTTAACTATAATGATTGAATTAGCCAAAAAGCATGGGGAGGGTCCCACTTCGTTAAAATCGATTGCCCAGACGAATGACCTGTCTGAGCACTATCTCGAGCAGCTTATAGCGCCGCTTCGGAACGCAGGGCTTGTTAAAAGCATCCGAGGTGCATACGGCGGATATATTTTAGGGAAAGAGCCTACAAAAATTACTGCCGGGGATATCATCAGAGTTCTGGAAGGGCCGATCAGTCCAGTGGAAGGAATTGAAGATGAAGAGCCTGCAAAGAAAGAACTATGGATGCGTATTCGTGATGCTGTGAAAGATGTGCTTGATAACACAACGCTTGAAGATCTTGCCAGCCATACAGATACCGGCGAATCAGATGCTTATATGTTTTATATTTAGTCCTTAATCAGGGAATAATTCATGTGGAAAATACAAGCAGCAGGACGAAATGAAGTAGGTGAGATAAATTGGAAAGAATATACCTTGATCATGCAGCAACTTCGCCAATGCATCCGGAAGTGATTGAACGGATGACTGAAGTCATGACATCTGAATATGGAAATCCTTCCAGCATTCATTATTTCGGGCGGAGTGCACGCCATATTGTCGATGAAGCAAGGTCTGCTTTAGCAAACAGTATTGGTGCTAAAGCCAATGACATTATTTTTACAAGCGGCGGTACAGAAGCTGATAATCATGCGATTTTTGGAACAGCTGAATCCTGCCGCGATAGGGGCAAACACATCATCACAACCCAAATTGAACATCATGCGGTTTTGCATGCGTGTGAGGAGCTTGAAAAACAGGGCTTTGAGGTAACGTATTTGCCTGTTGATCCAAATGGGCGTGTTTCGGTAAAGGAAGTAGAAGATGCTTTGCGGGAGGATACCATTCTTGTAACCATTATGTACGGAAATAATGAAATAGGGACCCTTCAGCCGATTAAGGAAATAGGCGAGTTATTGGCGGAGCATCCTGCTAAATTCCATACCGATGCTGTTCAGGCTTACGGGCTTGAAAAAATTGATGTGCAGGACTTGAAAGTGGATTTGCTTTCCGTCTCCGCCCATAAAATTAATGGCCCAAAAGGGATCGGCTTTTTATACGCCCATCCTGATGTGAAACTTTCTTCACGGCTTTTTGGCGGTGAACAAGAAAGGAAGCGCAGGGCAGGAACTGAAAATGTTCCATCTATTGCAGGCTTCGAGGAGGCTGTTCGGATCACTCAGAAGGAGATGGAAACTAAGCGGGAAGAGCTGCATTCTTTAAGGAAGCTGTTCATGAATAAACTGAAGCAGGAAGGTGCTGTTTTTGAACTGAACGGATCACTTGATTATTCCCTGCCTCATGTTTTAAACTTAAGCTTTCCCGGAACAAATGTTGAAGCCATGCTAGTTAATCTTGATTTGGCTGGAATAGCAGCATCAAGCGGATCGGCCTGTACTGCAGGCTCCATCGATCCATCCCACGTCCTTGTCAGTATGTTTGGAAAAGGATCAGACAAACTGCAAAATTCCATCCGTTTCAGCTTCGGCCTCTTTAATACAAAGGAACAAGCTGAAAGTGCTGCAGAACAGACTGCTAAAATCGTGAAGCGGCTGGCTAAATAGATAGGATATTTGAAAAAAGTGCAAGTCTAAGCGTTTAGAATTGAGGTGAAATAGAGATGAAAAAAGATCCAAAGGATACCCGCGTAGTGGTCGGAATGTCCGGAGGCGTTGATTCTTCTGTTGCAGCCCTTCTTCTGAAGGAACAGGGGTACGATGTGATCGGGATTTTTATGAAAAACTGGGATGACACCGACGAGAACGGTGTTTGTACCGCCACAGAGGATTACAATGATGTCATCCGGGTATGCAACCAAATCGGAATTCCTTATTATGCAGTAAACTTTGAAAAGCAATATTGGGATAAAGTGTTTACCTACTTCCTTGAAGAATACAAGGCAGGACGAACACCCAATCCTGATGTCATGTGCAATAAGGAAATAAAATTTAAGGCTTTCCTTGAACACGCTATGAGCCTTGGCGCAGACTACCTGGCTACTGGCCACTATGCACGCGTGGAATTCAGGGATGGCGAATACAAAATGCTAAGAGGCCTTGATGATAATAAGGATCAAACGTATTTCCTGAATCAGTTAACACAGGATCAACTCGAAAAAGTTATGTTTCCTATTGGCGACATTGAAAAATCAAAAGTGAGAGAACTGGCAAAGGATGCCGGTTTGGCAACTGCAGCAAAGAAAGACAGCACGGGCATCTGTTTTATTGGTGAACGCAACTTCAAGGAGTTCCTTGGAAATTACCTTCCCGCTCAGCCAGGGAACATGGAAACCATGGACGGAAAGATTGTCGGCAAGCATGATGGTCTGATGTATTATACCATTGGGCAGCGACATGGACTTGGCATTGGCGGAGCAGGTGAACCATGGTTTGCAATCGGTAAAGACCTGAAGCGGAATGTCTTGTATGTTGGACAAGGCTTCCACAATGAAATGCTCTATTCAGACTCCATTATTGCTGTTAATGCAAGCTGGGTTACCGATTCAGAACAGCCGCAGGAATTTGAATGTACGGCTAAGTTCAGATACCGCCAGGCTGATAGCAGAGTAAAGGTTCAGATTCTTGGAGATGGAAAAGTACAAGTTATTTTTGACGAGCCAATCCGAGCTGTTACCCCGGGGCAGGCTGTTGTTTTTTATAATGGAGACGAGTGTCTTGGCGGCGGAACAATTGATAAAATATTCAAAGATGGCAAACAGCTGGATTATGTGGGTTAAGAAAAGACGGGCCCCCGATTCTTACATAGAATCGGGGTTTTATTATGGAAATAGCGGGCAGCGGAAAATGAAAATTCAAATATGCTATACTTTGATTTGAATGGAGTGATGAATAATGGATAAGAACCAAATGGGTATTCAATATATGCAAGAAGGAAAATGGGAAGAAGCAGCGAAGGTTTTTATGGAAGCAATTGAAGAAAATCCTTCTGATCCTGTTTCCTATATTAACTTTGGAAATGTGCTATCAGCTGTAGGGGAAAACGAAAAAGCGCTGAAGTTGTATGAAAAAGCAATAGGACTTGATGAAAACGCGGCAGCTGCGTATTACAGTGCGGGAAACTTATATTATGAATTGCAGCATTTTGACGAAGCCAAAAAGATGTTTGAAACAGCATTGAAAAAAGGCCTGGAAACTGGAGATAACTTCTTCATGCTCGGTATGTCCCTAACAGCACTTGACCAGGGTAAACTGGCTTTGCCTTATTTGCAGCGCAGTGTGGAGCTGAATGAAAACGATGCCGAAGCACATTTTCAATATGGATTATGCCTTGCGCAGCTCGATTATATTGATGAAGCAATCCAGCAGATGAAAAAGTGCATTGAAATTGAGCCGGAGCATGCAGATGCCTATTACAACCTTGGAGTAGCTTATGGATTTAAAGAACAGGAAAATGAAGCACTCTCTTACTTTAATAGGGCACTGGAAATTCAGCCGGACCATATGCTTGCCGGGTATGGAAAAAAGCTGATTGAAAAAGGCGGCAGTGACTTGAGCTAAATGTATTATGGGGAGGATAAGGAAATGGAGAAACAGGATTCCATGGATCTTTTTGCCGAACAGGGAAAGTTCATAAAAGGCAGACATCTTGTCACAATCTTTCATAATGAGCAAAACTTATATACGGTTGTGCGAATCCGGGTTGATGAAACGAATGACTCTTATGATGAAAAAGAAGCGGTCATTACAGGTTATCTGCCAAAGATGCATGAGCAGGAAACGTATATTTTCTACGGTGAATTCAAGGATCACCCTAAGTTCGGTGTCCAATTCCACGCAAGCCATTACCGGAAAGATCTTCCCCAGACCAAACAAGGTGTAGCCAATTATTTATCAAGCGAATTATTTAAAGGGATTGGAAAGAAAACCGCCGAGCAAATCGTTGAAACACTTGGCGAAGATGCGATTACACGCATTCTGAATCAGCCGTCTCTTCTCGATAAGGTTCCAAAACTGTCACCTGAAAAAGCAAAATTGCTTTACGACACGCTTATGGAACATCAAGGCCTTGAGCAAGCCATGATTGCGCTAAATCAATATGGTTTTGGTCCGCAGCTTTCCATGAGAATTTATCAAGTATATAAAGAAATGACGATTGAAGTCCTCCAAAGCAATCCGTATAAGCTGGTTGAGGATATAGAAGGAGTCGGCTTTGGCCGTGCAGATGAACTGGGATATCAAATCGGCATATCAGGTAATCATCCTGATCGTATTAAAGCAGCCTGCCTCTACATACTTGAAATGGAAAGCATGCAGGCAGGCCATGTTTATACTGAAGCAAAACCTCTTCTGCAAAGTGTGAAGAAGCTTTTAGAAGAAAATAAGCGTGATAGCATTGAATACAGGGATATATCCAATGAACTGATTAAGCTTGAAGAGGAAGGGAAAATCATGGCTGAAGGCCAAAAAATATACCTTCCATCCCTTTACTTTTCTGAAAAGGGACTTGTAACCAATATTAAACGGATCCTTAAGCAAACACAATATGATGAACAGTTTCCGGAGTCGGAATTTCTTTTGGCCCTTGGCAATCTGGAGGAACGTCTGGGTGTTCAGTACGCCCCGACCCAAAAAGAAGCCATTCAAACAGCTCTTATGTCTCCTATGCTGATACTGACTGGCGGCCCTGGTACAGGAAAAACAACCGTTATTAAAGGAATTGTTGAGTTATATGCCGAACTGCATGGCTGCTCCCTGGAGCCAAAAGACTATAAAAAGGAAGAGCCTTTTCCCTTCCTGCTGGCTGCGCCTACAGGAAGGGCTGCAAAACGGATGGCCGAGTCAACAGGGCTGCCTGCGGTAACCATTCACCGCCTGCTTGGCTGGAATGGGACCGAAGGGTTTGACCGGCATGAAGAGAGTCCATTGGAAGGCAGGATTTTAATTGTAGATGAGACATCAATGGTTGATGTTTGGCTTGCTAATCAGCTTTTCAAGGCTCTCCCTGAAAATATGCAGGTGATCCTTGTGGGGGATGAAGATCAGCTGCCCTCAGTGGGGCCAGGCCAGGTTTTAAAAGATCTTTTGCGTTCAGAACGTATTCCTACCGTTCGTTTAACAGATATATACAGGCAGGCTGAAGGATCCTCAATCATTGAATTGGCTCATGAAATGAAAAAAGGCAAACTTCCGGCGAACATTTCTGCACAGCAGACAGATCGTTCCTTTATCAAATGCCAGCCGGGCCAAATTGCGGATGTTGTTGAAAAAGTTGTTCTGAATGCCAAGAAGAAAGGTTATTCTTCAAAAGATATTCAGGTGCTTGCCCCTATGTACCGCGGACCTGCAGGAATTGACAGGCTAAACGAAATATTGCAGGAAATACTAAATCCAAATCCTGATGGAACGAGAAAAGAGCTGTCCTTCGGTGATGTGAAATACAGAATCGGCGATAAAGTCCTTCAGCTTGTCAATCAGCCTGAGAATAATGTGTTTAATGGGGATATGGGTGAGATTGTTTCTATTTTTTACGCAAAGGAAAATACGGAAAAACAGGATATGATTGTCGTATCCTTCGATGGTGCAGAAGCTACTTATACAAGGCAGGATCTTAATCAGATCACACATGCCTACTGCTGTTCAGTCCATAAATCCCAGGGAAGTGAATTCCCTATCGTCATTTTGCCAATTGTTAAAAGCTATTACAGGATGCTTAGGAGAAATCTTCTTTATACCGCCATTACCCGCAGCAGACAGTTTTTGATACTGTGCGGTGAAGAAGATGCGTTGAAAATCGGTGTGGAACGTGCGGATGAACAGGCCCGACTGACAACTCTTTCAGAAAAGCTTAGAGATGCCATTCCATTAAATGGTGAAACAATACAGGAAGATACAGCAGAGTTATCCCTGCCTGAAACCTTAACCCTTGAAGAAAGGCTTCTCCAAGCCGATCCAATGATAGGAATGGGAAATATAACACCGTATGATTTTATGGAAAAAGAATATAGCTAAAAAGAACAGTCTTAATAACAGACTGTTCTTTTTGTATACCATCAGATTTCGAGGGGGGATTTCATGGGAAAGTGGAATGAAGAAGCTGCACCAAACAACAATATGGCTTCAGAAGAGCTGTCAGCCTCCAATCTAACCTCCAGCGCTGACCTGGTTAAAGGGGATACTAAGAAAGATTCAGCCAAAGGGGAAATAAATAATCCTGGCAATAGAAGCACTGTGTAGTCGTTTGATTATAAATTTATATATAGGAGCAGTGAACATGAATAATAAAAGCAGAACCTCTCTTCTCAATCTCCATGGTGTGAAACGGCGTAAAAAGCCGCAGCAGCCGGATTATGAATTTTCAGAGGAACTTTCGGATGGTGGAGAGCGTAATGAGCGCTTTAATAAGCCGAGATATACTGGCAAGTAAAAGGGAAAGAAAAAATGTTTTGGCTCCCATGGCAAAGGTTTTTCGTCATGTTTTTTAAGGGACAGTGAAAACTAAAAATGTTCGGGAAGGCGGGATTCTCTTTGCGGACATTTTCTTTATTAAAGGGTTTGCCGGTTTTTGAATTGAAAACCGGCAATAAAGCAGGCGATATTTGTGATTTATCCATCACAGGCACCGGTAAAGTACAGGGATTACTGCTGCGAAAGGGCGCTCTTCTGAAAAAGACATATATCATCAATATTGAGGACGTAACATCTTTTGGCTGGGATGGAGTAATGATTGAAGATTCCTCTGTTCTGCAAGCAATTCCAAAACATGAGGATTATACATGTGAGACCCATAACCGGTTAACAGGCAAAATGATTATGAGCCAGGAAGGTGAACGGCTGGGCTTACTTGAGGATGTATACTTCAGGGAAGAATTGGGCACGATTGTAGGGTACGAACTGTCGGATGGCTTCTTTTCAGATGTGCTGGAAGGAAAACGTGTCATAAAAACCGATGACCCGCCTGCAATAGGAAAAGACGCCATAATTGTAAATGTAAAATAGTGAGGTGTCTTTTCCGTGCTGAAATGTCCAAATTGCCAGAGCAAAGATATTGGAAAAATTGGAATTAACCAATATTACTGCTGGAATTGCTTTATAGAACTTTCCTTGGCCAAGGGGGTTATTAATACCCATCAGGTAGAGGAAGATGGTACACTTAGCTCCCTTGATGATTTATTTGAAGAAGATGAGCGCAGGTATCTTTCGTAATTTTGGACGAAAGAGGTGAGCAGATTGAACAAAATATTAACCTCTGCAATGATGCTTGGTGCAGGTATGGCGGCTTATAATTACGCCCAAAAAAATAATATGATATCAGGCCGAAAAATGAAACGCATGCAAAAAAAATAACGAAAGCTTTATTCTAAAAATGATTTTGGGGCTGGTTCTTAAAAAGGGCCAGCTTTTTTGTGTAATGGAATGGCTGATTTCCTCTCATGTACAAATGTCTTGCGCTTATCTTATTAAGCACATGTATAAATCCCCAGGAACCTATCACAATAAAAACAAGGAGGCGGGCCATATTGAATATTCAAATGAAATGGTACTACCGGCTTGGATTTCTGCTTCTCTTGTTTATTGTGATTTTAGTCTTCCTAAAGCTTCAGGCATTATGGATGCCTGTACTGGAAATCTTATTTGCGGTATTCATACCGTTTGTTATTGGAGCATTTATTACATATCTCCTTCACCCGATTGTGGAGAAATTGCATGAAACTGGCCTTCATAGGGGGCTTGCCGTTTTTATTATATATTTTTTATTTTTCGGAGGAATCAGCCTTGCTTTATATAAAGGGATTCCGGCTTTTATTCACCAATTGCGTGATCTTGCGGAAAATGCTCCTCAATTTGCCAATCAGTACCGGGGATGGATAAACCTTATTCAGAGTAAAACATCAACATGGCCTGATGGCCTGCAAACCAGGATAGATGATTTCATTGCAGCGGTGGAGAAACGGTTGAATAATCTTTTATCAAAGGTAATCACATTTTTTCTTAATGTATTGAATTATGCTGTGATTATCGCTGTTATTCCCTTCATTTCTTTTTATCTGCTTAAAGATTTTTCGATTATGAAAAAGGCTGCCTGGTATTTGACGCCAAGGAAATGGAGAAAGGAAGGCGTCTTATTCTTAAGAGATGTAGATAAGTCCCTGGGAAGCTATATTAGAGGACAGCTTTTGGTATGTGCGGCCATCGGGGCCATTTCTTCTCTGCTTTTCTGGATCTTTGATATGCGCTACCCTCTTTTGCTTGGCACTATTATAGGGGTCACTAATGTAATCCCTTATTTTGGCCCAATTATTGGAGCGGTACCGGCTGTAATCATTGCCTCTGCTTTATCGGTCAAGATGATCGTGATTACGATTGGCATCATTATTGTTCTTCAGTTTCTTGAGGGGAATATCCTATCACCCCTCATTGTTGGAAAAAGCCTTCATATGCATCCGCTTCTTATTATGCTGGCCTTGCTGGCTGGCGGGGAAGCAGCAGGGATATTGGGATTAATCATTGCAGTTCCAATTTTAGCTGTCATTAAAGTAAGCATCATACATGCGAAAAAACACTTTTCAAAAAATAAACAGCCAAAAATCACTGGAACATCATCATGATGTTGACAACAATAAAGATAAATCGCTATAATTCGTCTATAAAGCTATATTAAACATGTTGAAGGAATAAGTATGTTATAGGCCATCTGCGTGAAATGCTACTATTGCATTCACATAAGAGAGGGAGTTCCCAGGCTGAAAGAACTCCTAGATGAAGGATAACAGAAAGCTAATCCCGAGTGCAGCTAATCCCTGCCGTTTATCCGCGTTAAGGATCTGAGAGATGGGAGATTTCCTAATGAACTGGATAAAGGTCTGGTCATTGGTTCATAAACTTCCATAATCAGGGTGGTACCGCGAGCAAGCTCTCGTCCCTGTCCAGGGATGAGGGCTTTTTTTGTTGTTTTTAAAAGCTTTTACATAATTTTAGGAGGCTGGTTAGTATGAAACAATTATCAGGTGCAGAAATACGCCGAATGTTTTTAGACTTCTTCAAGGAGAAAGGACACGCTGTTGAACCCAGCGCTTCCCTAGTTCCGCACGAAGACCCTTCTCTGCTTTGGATTAATAGTGGTGTTGCCACTCTAAAAAAATATTTTGACGGCCGTGTCATCCCAGAGAATCCAAGGATTACAAATGCCCAAAAATCCATCCGCACCAACGATATCGAAAATGTAGGCAAAACAGCAAGGCACCATACATTTTTTGAAATGCTTGGCAATTTCTCAATTGGTGATTACTTTAAAGAAGAAGCCATCATTTGGGCCTGGGAGTTTTTGACTGATAAAAATTGGATTGGGTTTGAAGATGAAAAGCTATCTGTTACGATTCATCCCGAAGATGACGAAGCTTTTAAAATCTGGCGGGAAAAAGTGGGGGTTCCGGAAGAAAGAATTATCCGCCTCGAAGGAAACTTCTGGGATATTGGAGAAGGCCCAAGCGGCCCAAATACAGAAATTTTCTATGATCGCGGACCCGAATATGGAAATGACCCGGAAGATCCTGAACTATACCCAGGCGGTGAAAATGATCGCTATTTAGAAGTTTGGAACCTTGTGTTTTCTGAATTCAATCATAATCCGGATGGCACCTATACACCTCTTCCAAAGAAAAATATTGATACCGGTATGGGTCTTGAACGGATGGCATCTGTCGTACAAAATGTGCCTACAAACTTTGATACAGATTTATTTATGCCGATTATCCGAGGAACAGAAGAAATCTCGGGCAAGAAATATGGAGCTTCTAAAGAAACCGATGTTGCATTTAAAGTTATTGCTGATCATATCCGCACAGTAGCATTCGCAGTGGGGGATGGTGCACTGCCTTCCAATGAAGGACGGGGTTATGTTTTGAGAAGATTGCTTCGCCGTGCAGTCAGATATGCCAAGCAAATCAATATAAATGAGCCATTCATGTATGATTTGGTGCCGGTAGTAGGGGAAATAATGCATGACTTCTATCCGGAAGTAAAAGAAAAAACAGAATTTATTCAAAAAGTCATCAAAAATGAAGAAGAACGTTTCCATGAAACACTTCATGAAGGTCTGGCCATCCTGTCATCTGTAATTAAGAAAGAAAAGGAAAAAGGCAGTGTTACGATTCAGGGGGCAGATGTCTTCCGACTTTATGATACGTATGGATTCCCCGTAGAATTAACTGAGGAATATGCGGAAGAAGAAGGAATGAAAGTGGATCATGCCGGGTTTGAAAAGGAAATGGAAGGTCAGCGTGAGCGTGCACGTTCAGCGCGCCAGGATGTAGATTCCATGCAGGTCCAAGGCGGCGTATTAGGTGAGCTGAAAATTGAAAGCGAATTTGTTGGATATGATAAGCTTCAGACAGCAGCTAAAGTAGCAGCCATCGTAAAAGACGGGCAGCTAATTGATGAAGCCCATGCTGGTGAAGAAGTCCAGCTGATTCTGAATGAAACACCATTTTACGCAGAGAGCGGCGGACAGATTGCGGACCAGGGAACTCTTAAAGCAGAGGGTTTAAAGGTTTCCATTAAGGATGTTCAAAAAGCGCCAAATGGACAAAACCTTCATAGAGCTGTCATTGAAGAAGGGACGCTGAAGGCTGAAGCATCTGTATTGGCTTCGGTAGATGAGCAAATACGTTCTAAGGTAATCAAGAATCACACAGCAACTCACTTGCTTCATCAGGCTTTAAAAGATGTATTGGGAAGCCATGTCAACCAGGCTGGATCTCTGGTAGGCCCTGATCGCCTGCGCTTTGACTTCTCTCATTTCGGTCAAATTACCTCTGAAGAACAGGAGAAGATTGAGGCTATTGTCAACGAACAAATTTGGGAAAGCCTTGATGTTGATATCAATTTCAAAGATATTGACGAGGCAAAGGCAATGGGGGCTATGGCACTATTTGGAGAGAAATATGGAAAAATCGTCCGTGTTGTTCAGGTTGGAGATTATAGTCTTGAGCTTTGCGGCGGGTGCCATGTTCCGAACACTTCTTCGATCGGATTGTTTAAGATTCAATCGGAAAGCGGAATTGGGGCAGGAACTCGCAGAATTGAAGCTGTAACCGGCGAGGCTGCATACAAGCTGATGAACGACCAGATTCATGTTTTAAAAGAAGCTTCAGGCAAATTAAAAACCAATCCAAAAGATTTATCTTCAAGAATTGATGTGCTGCTTGGAGAAATGAAGCAGCTGCAGCGAGAAAACGAATCTTTAGCTGCGAAATTGGGCAATATTGAAGCAGGGAGCCTGGTATCAAAGGCAAAAGAAATCAACGGCATTACTGTTCTTGCTGAGAAGGTCCAGGCGTCAGACATGAATAACCTGCGCAATATGGCCGACGATTTAAAACAAAAGCTCGGATCTGCAGTTGTTGTATTAGGCAGTGTAAATGAGGGTAAAGTGAATATTATAGCTGGGGTAACAGATGACCTTATCAAAAAAGGTTTCCATGCGGGCAAAGCGGTCAAAGAAGTCGCTGCAAAATGCGGCGGCGGAGGAGGCGGCCGTCCGGACATGGCCCAGGCTGGCGGAAAAGACCCGGAAAAACTTGAAAGTGCTCTGCAATTTGTGGAAGAATGGGTTAAATCCGTTTGATATCCCTGAGAAGTAGTGTAAAATGAAGGTAACCAAGAGAAATTGTTCATCATCAGGAAGAAACAGCTTGTTCTTCACCATGTTTTCCTGTCACGAACAAGATCATTTATTGATCGCTCTGTATATTCAGGCGGCAGGCCAAACCGTTATGAAGAGCAGGACAAGCTGGCTGTTCACCGGATTTCAGTTCCGGCACATTTAAGCTATCCTCATCCTTCATACAGAAAAGCGAGGTGTAAGATATGAGCTCATTTGATAAAACAATGAGGTTCAATTTTCCTGAGGAACCAATCGAACAAGATGTGAATGAAGTTCTTTTTCAAGTTTATGGGGCCCTCCAGGAAAAAGGGTATAACCCTATTAACCAAATTGTCGGTTATCTGCTGTCCGGGGATCCAGCTTACATTCCCCGCCATAAGGATGCCCGCAATATCATCCGTAAACTTGAACGGGATGAGATCATCGAAGAATTGGTTAAATCATACTTAAAACAGCAGCGTGAGGGGTAAACATGCGGACTATGGGACTGGATGTCGGCTCTAAGACAGTCGGCGTCGCTCTAAGTGATGCGTTTGGATGGACAGCGCAGGGCTTGGAAACCATCAAAATCAGCGAGGAAGAAAAAGAGTTTGGTTTTGAAAGAATTAGTGAAATAATAAAAGAGCATGAAGTCAGTAAAATTGTTGTCGGCTTGCCTAAAAATATGAATGGAACCATTGGCCCCCGCGGAGAAGCAAGCCAGTTCTATGCTTCAGAGCTGGAAAAGCTATTTGGTCTTCCAGTCGTATTATGGGACGAACGTCTCTCTACAATGGCAGCTGAAAGAGTTTTGCTTGAAGCGGATGTCAGCCGCAAGAAACGGAAAAAGGTCATTGATAAAATGGCAGCCGTCATGATTTTACAAGGCTTTTTAAATAGCCAAATTTAATGAGGTGAACAGAAATGAACCATGGAGATAACAACATTACTGTAATTGACGAGGAAGGCAACGAGCAGCTTTGCGAAGTATTGTTCACGTTCGATTCCGAAGAATTCGGCAAATCATATGTCCTGTACTACCCAGTGGGGGCAGATGAAAATGATGATGAAGAAATTGAAATTCATGCATCGGCATTCAGCCCAAGCGAAGACAGCAAGGACGGCGAACTGCAGCCAATCGAAACAGAAGAGGAATGGGATTTAATTGAAGAAATGCTTAACACATTCCTTGATGAGCAGGAAGATTAATAAAACTGGCCCCCGGGCCAGTTTTTTTATTTTCTCTGGATTTCTGATATTAGTTCAGATGGACCATAATTAATAAAATCAGGAGTGAAAAATGTGGAAAAAATTGGCGAATCTTTTTGGTTTTTGTAATATCCTGCGACTTCCAAAAGAAAATATAGTATAATAAGCCGAGATGTATCAGGAATTATTCTTAGGCCTGTTGGCAAGCAAGCATACTGGTTAATTTACAGGATAACATCATGATTTAGCCTGTCTTTTGCAAAAGAAGCCAACGTCTTTGGAACGGAGGGGATATGTGATGTCGGCAGACGATAAAAAAGGGAAAAAAGAAATAATGCGCGAAAAAATGATTGAGCGCCAAGGGGAAGCGAAAGTAGTCCGGAAAATTGTAATGATTGTTGCAATCATATTATTAATCTCAGCTGCTGCAGTGATTGGCGGCGGATATTTTTATATTAATTCAGCTTTAAAGCCTGTTGATCCCGACAATGATAAGCCAAAGAAAGTAGAAATACCAATCGGTTCATCTGTTACAGGAATCGGCACTGTTCTTGAAGAAAATGGAATCATCAGGGATGCACGTGTATTTAAATATTATGTGAAATTTAAAAATGAAGCTGGATTCATGGCAGGAGAATATGAATTAAAGCCTTCCATGAATATGAAGGAAATCCTGGATAGCTTGAAAACAGGTAAAGTTATGGAAGAAATGGCTTTCAAGATCACCATTCCTGAGGGAAAACAGCTTGAGCAAATTGCAGGAATTATTGCCGAAAAGACTGATAAAAAACCTGAAGACGTTTTGAAGAAACTCAATGATAAAGCGTTTATTGAGTCGTTAATGGCAGAATATCCTAAATTGCTGACAAAGGAAATCCTTGCACAAAATATTAAGTATCCCCTTGAAGGATACTTATTTCCGGCAACCTATCCTTTTTACAAAGAAGATCCGACTATAGAGGAAATTGTCAAAGTTATGCTTGATAAAACGGCATCAGTTATTAATGAATATAGAGGTGACATGGAGCAGCGGGAATACACCCCGCACAAATTATTGACAATGGCATCGCTCATTGAGGAAGAAGCAACGGCGAAAGTAGACCGTGATCAGATTGCCAGTGTTTTCTACAATCGGATAGACACAGGAATGCCGCTTCAGACAGATCCAACTGTCCTGTATGCACATGGAGAGCATAAATCAAGGGTCCTATATAAAGACCTGGAGATCGACTCGCCATACAACACTTATAAGTATCCTGGACTGACGCCAGGACCAATTGCCAATGCCGGCGTTTCATCGATTGAAGCAGCATTGGTGCCTGCAGAGACAGATTACCTGTATTTCCTGGCTACCTCTACAGGAGAAGTGCTTTTCTCAAAAACTCTGGATGAGCATAATCAAAAGAAAGCACAGCATATAACAAATAATTGAACAGCAAAAAGGGGAATGTGCAGATATAGCATTCCCCTTTTAATTATGGTAAAATAGATCAGGTGTTTTATTACAGTGAAACTTCAATTAGTGGGGGCCTTATCCCCGCTAATTGTTAGTTGAGGCCCACAGGATGTGGGTCACAAAGACATTGCCACTGGACAAGGAAAGCTACGGCAGCGATACATCGCACGACCGAAAGCGCAGCTTTTGGAAGGACGTGGCGATCTTAGTCTTTGTTCTTCTTTCGTACCTTTACGGACAGTTTGACCTCACATATACTTCTTTGATTTTCATTCAGTCTTGGAGTGGGGTCTTATTGTCCGTTAGACTGCGATATAGCTTTGCAATAGCGTAAATCACGGACAAGCATGGATACAGGCTCACCTAAGCCGGAATGCCGCACAGCGCATTTTCACATCCTATCTGTGAACGCTATTTTTTCATGTCTAAATAGAAAAGCGGCTGAGACCTGTGAGTCCCTGGGAGCCGCAGCTTGACAATAAAATTCCGTCTGAACGAGGTGATGCCAGCTTGATGAACGATAAGCTGCATGCATATATAGAGGAAATAATACCTGAAAGACCCCAGTTACTGGACAAAATGGAGCAATTCGCCAGGGAACATAATGTACCGATCATGGAACTGGCAGGGATCGAGGCAATGCTTCAGCTTTTGCGCATCCAAAGGCCTAAAACGATTTTGGAAGTAGGCACAGCAATTGGCTATTCTGCTCTCAGAATGGCATTTGCAGTTCCTGAAGCGAAAATTGTAACAATTGAACGCGATGTTGAACGTTATCAGCTTGCCGAGCAATATATAGATGAAGCCCGGAAAAAGGAGCAAATCCTTATTATAAAGGGAGATGCTCTGGAAGTTGAGGAGGATGTCAAAAAACATGGACCCTATGATGCTATATTTATCGATGCAGCAAAGGGACAATATCAGCGTTTTTTTGAATTATATTCCCGCTATCTCTCTTCTGATGGCGTAATCATTACAGACAATGTTCTTTTTAAAGGTCTTGTTTGCGAACCTGATATAGAAAATAAACGTATCCGGAATCTGGTTAAAAAAATTGATGTTTTTAATAAATGGTTAATGAGTCATCCTGAATACCACACAGTTATTTTGCCTGTTGGGGATGGCGTGGCAATTAGTAAAAAGAGGTGATCATAATGAAAAAACCTGAACTCTTAGTAACACCCGCAAGAGTTGAAGATATCGAGCAGCTTGTGTCAGCTGGTGCAGATGCCTTTGTTGTAGGTGAACAGCGTTTTGGACTGAGGCTTGCAGGAGAATTTACAAGGGAAGATGTGCAAAAAACGGTGGAAATTGCCCACGAGCATGGGAAAAAAGTGTATGTAGCGATGAATGCTTTATTTCATAATGATAAAGTGCCTGAACTCGAGGGCTATATCAGTTTCTTAAAAGAAATAAATGCAGATGCTATCATCTTTGGGGATCCTGCTGTATTGATGGCAGCCCGCTCGGCTGCACCTGATATGAAACTTCATTGGAATACTGAAACTACTGCAACAAACTGGTATACATGCAATTACTGGGGCAGAAAAGGTGCTAAACGCGCAGTCCTGGCAAGAGAGATTAATATGGATGCCATCATTGAAATAAAAGAAAATGCTGAAGTGGAAATTGAAGTGCAGGTTCATGGCATGACTGCAATGTTCCAATCTAAGCGCTCCTTGCTTGGCAATTATTATGAATACCAGGGAAAAGCTCTGGAAGTTGAAAACCGTAAACAGGAAAGAAATATGTTCCTTCACGATAAGGAACGGGAAAACAAATACCCGATCTTTGAAGATGAAAATGGCACCCATATCATGAGCCCTAATGACATCTGCATTATTGATGAACTGCAGGAAATGATTGAAGCTGGCGTTGATTCATTTAAAATTGACGGGGTATTAAAAAGTCCTGAATATATTATCGAAGTCACTAAGCTCTACAGAAAAGCTATTGATCTATGTGTTGAAGACCCGGACCAATACGATGAAATAAAAGAGGATCTACTCGCTGAAATTGAAGAAATTCAGCCAGCAAACCGTAAGCTTGATACAGGATTCTTCTTTAAAGAAACCGTCTACTGATTTGACTAAATTAAAAAGAAAGAGGAGGAAGCTTTATGGCAGCGGTAAAAGAGAAAATTTCCGAAATTGTCAACGGCAAAAGGGTTATTGTAAAGAAGCCTGAATTGCTTGCTCCGGCAGGAAACCTTGAAAAGCTGAAGATTGCCGTCCACTATGGTGCAGACGCCGTGTTTATTGGCGGACAGGAATATGGCCTTCGTTCGAACGCAGGCAACTTCACTTTTGAAGAAATGAAAGAGGGCGTGGAATTCGCCAAAAAATACGGAGCTAAGATTTATGTTACAACCAATATTTTCGCGCATAACGAAAATATTGATGGTCTTGAGGAGTATTTGCTGGGTCTTAAAGAAGCAGGAGTAGCTGGAATCATTGTAGCAGATCCGCTTATCATTGAAACCTGCCGCCGTGTTGCACCTGAGATAGAAGTCCATTTAAGCACGCAGCAGTCCCTGTCTAACTGGAAAGCAGTGGAGTTCTGGAAAGAAGAAGGATTGGAGCGTGTCGTCCTTGCGCGTGAAACAAGTGCGGAGGAAATCAAAGAAATGAAGGAGAAGGTAGACATTGAAATTGAAACCTTCATCCACGGGGCTATGTGCATTGCTTACTCCGGACGCTGTACACTCAGCAATCATATGACAGCCCGTGATTCCAACAGAGGCGGCTGCTGTCAATCCTGCCGCTGGGATTATGATTTATACCAGCTTGAAGGCGAGAATGAAGTTCCTTTATACAGCGAAGGAGATGCTCCTTTTGCCATGAGTCCGAAAGATCTTAAGCTGATTGAATCAATTCCCCGTATGATTGAACTGGGAATCGACAGCTTAAAAATAGAAGGACGCATGAAATCCATTCATTACATTGCAACAGTAGTCAGCGTGTACCGTAAAGTGATTGATGCCTATTGTGCAGATCCAGATAACTTCAAGATTAAGCAGGAATGGCTTGTAGAGCTCGATAAATGTGCTAATCGCGAAACAGCTCCCGCTTTCTTTGAAGGGGTTCCTGGGTATAAAGAGCAAATGTTTGGAAATCATAGCAAAAAGACGAATATCGATTTCGTTGGGCTTGTACTGGAATACAATCCGGATACACAGGTTGTTACCCTTCAGCAGAGAAACAAATTTCAGCCTGGAGAAGAAGTGGAATTCTTTGGTCCGGAAATTGACAATTTTACACAAGTCATCGATAAAATATGGGATGAAAAAGGCAATGAGCTGGATGCAGCGCGCCATCCGCTTCAAATTGTTCAATTTAAGGTTGATAAGCCGGTATACCCTAACAACATGATGCGAAAGGAGCTCTAATCAATGAAACGCAAACCCGTTGTAATTGGGGTGGCCGGCGGTTCCGGCTCAGGAAAAACGAGCGTAACCAAAGCGATCTATGATCGTTTCAAAGGGCATTCAATCCTTATGATCGAACAGGACTATTATTATAAGGATCAGACTCATCTGCCTTTTGAAGAAAGATTGAAAACGAATTATGACCATCCGCTTGCATTTGATAACGACCTGCTAATTGAACATATTGAAAACCTGCTGAGATATGAACCGATTAACAAGCCTGTATATGATTATGCCATGCATACAAGGTCCGAAGAGGTAATTGAAGTCGAACCAAAGGATGTCATCATTTTAGAAGGCATTCTGATCCTTGAGGATGAGAGGCTCCGTAATCTGATGGACATGAAATTATATGTAGATACGGATGCCGACCTGCGTATTATCCGCCGCTTATTCAGGGATATAAAAGAACGGGGACGCACCATGGATTCAGTTATAGAACAATATGTAAATGTGGTACGGCCGATGCATAATCAATTTATAGAGCCGACCAAAAGATATGCTGACATCATTATTCCTGAAGGCGGGCATAATTATGTTGCCATCGATTTAATGGTCACAAAAATTCAAACAATTCTTGAACAAAAGTCATTTTTATGAAACAATAGCATTGAAAATGTTCAATAGGACTTATCCTTTTACCGAATGG
This sequence comes from Cytobacillus oceanisediminis 2691, assembly GCF_000294775.2. Classification (GTDB taxonomy): domain Bacteria; phylum Bacillota; class Bacilli; order Bacillales; family Cytobacillaceae; genus Cytobacillus; species Cytobacillus pseudoceanisediminis. The sequence continues at coordinate 4,235,557 of NZ_CP015506.1, read as the reverse complement.
CTATGTTGCTTGCGATCAGCATTTTAAAATTATCAGAGCCAGTGAACATAAAAAGATGATCTGCGCGCCCTTTAACAAAGGACGCGCTCCTGTTCATTTTCCTAAAAATATGATAAAAAGAAGTACATACATTATAGAACACATACTTTTAAAGATGTGTAATTCGAAGGAGTGAAGGTTTTGGCTACAGAAAAGGTTTTCCCAATGACACAAGCAGGTAAAGAAAAACTTGAGCAGGAACTTGAATATTTAAAATCGGTTAAACGCAAAGAAGTGGTTGAACGTATAAAAATCGCAAGAAGCTTCGGGGATCTTTCCGAGAACTCAGAATATGATTCAGCGAAAGAAGAGCAGGCATTTGTTGAAGGCAGGATTACCACTCTTGAAAATATGATCCGCAATGCAAAGATCATCCAAGAAGAAGAAATGGCCGGAGATATTGTGGGACTTGGCCGTTCCGTTACTTTCGTAGAGCTTCCAGATGGAGACGAAGAAACTTACACTATCGTGGGAAGTGCTGAGGCGGATCCATTTGAAGGGAAAATCTCAAATGATTCGCCAATTGCCAAAAGCCTGATTGGCCGTACAGTTGGAGATGAAGTGACTGTTCAGACTCCGGGTGGAGAAATGAACGTACGTATTGTTTCCATTAAATAAGAATAGCTGGTTTGAAATCAGAAAACCTCGTCAAGACTTTTGACGAGGTGTTTTTTATGTGGAGAAAAAGAGCAGTAGGCTGGCTAATCGTTAGTTTCATGGTCCTTGGTTTTCTTATGGGCAGACTGATACAGCTGCAGCTTGTTTCAACAGAGCATTTTACAGACAGAGAAATTAATTTATTGGAATCGAGTGTCCGCCAGCGTTCCCAGGAAATGATTATTGATGCAGGAAGAGGGAATTTCCTGGATCGCAGCGGAAACCCAATGACATTTGAAAATAAATCTGTTCTTATATTATTCCCCTTCCTTGCAAGAATGGAATGGGATATAAATAAGATATCTAAGATTACAGGTGCTTCGGAGTATTCCTTGCGACATTCAGTTGAGAATGCAAAGGAGCCTTTTGCTTTTGGAACCCCAGAGCCAATTCAGCTGTCATTCGAGCAGATGGAGGACATCAATGCATTGAAAATTCCGGGTGTCTTTGCTGTTGAGAAGAAATACAGCCGTTCCGAAAAACCTGCAGCCCAGCTTATTGGAATTACTGGACAAAATCAGAACGTTTTAAATGAAAGATATCCGAGCAAAGATCTGTCTTCTGACACAATGATCGGCATTACCGGCATGGAGAAAAGTTTTGATGAGTTTCTGCTTCCTGAAGGAGCATCAAAACTTGTTTATCATGTGGACGGGACAGGCGGCCCGCTGTTTGGGATTGATGTAAAATATGTTGAGCCGGCAAATCCCTTTTATCCGGTCAATATTAAAACAACCTTGGACTACGATTTGCAGATGATGACCGAAAAATTGGCTGATCAGCATGGGATTAAAAAAGGGGGAGTTGTCCTCCTTGATATAGAGACTAATTCAGTTTTGGCTATGGTGTCACGTCCATCCATTAACAAAGATAATCCTTTTGATGAAGAAAGCAGCGGAACAGTAAATCATATGATTAAACAGCAAATTATGGGATCAGTTTTTAAAACAGTGGTGGCAGCTGCGGCAATTGATCAAGGTCTGGACGATCCGAAAAGGCAATTTGACTGCAGCAGGAAAATAAACGGGGAGCCTGATCTTAAATACCAGCATGGGATGCTGAATTTTAATGATAGCTTTGCCAGAAGCTGCAATAATACATTTGCTTCCATTGCTAAGGAGCTAAAAGATATTAACCCGGATCTCCTTGAGGAGTATGCAGATAAACTTTCATTAATGGGTCCTGTGAGCTGGCAGGGGGATATTTATCATTTTAATGATTTCAAACAGCTTCAAGACGAAGAAAAAGGACGAGTGTTTCTGTCAGAAGATGCAAAAAAAGACAGTAATTTTGCAGGCTTGACAGGGATCGGACAGCATGAAGTGAGAGCCACTCCACTTGCTGTTGCCAACATGATGGCAACTATAGCAAGAGGAGGAGATAAAGAAATGGTCCGGGTTGCTTCTAAAATAGAATATAAAAACAGTACATCTCTTATAGAATTCAAGGAGCAGAAGCTGGAGGGAGATAAAATTGCCCCTTTTACCGCTATGAAGCTTCAAAGGCTGCTTAGGGAAGTAGTATTAAATGAAGAAGGGACCGGCCGCTGGTTTAAAGAACTTCCATACGAGGTTGCAGGCAAATCGGGCACTGCAGAAACAGGTATTATGGCAGATGGGCAACAGCTTCACAATAAATGGTTTGCGGGTTATTTTCCTTATAAAAACCCAAAATATGCCCTTGTAGCTGTAAACCTGGAAGTTACTGAAGACACAGGAGGAGTAAATCCGCTTTTTTCTGATATTGTGAAAGAAATCTATAACAATAATCATAATGAAGAAAATCCTCCATCTGGCTCTGCAGACTCTTAAACAAATATGGTATAGTGTAACTTTCCTCATGCTGCCGTCGTCCATATAACTGCTGGCAGTGCCTGAGTCCATAGGTTATTCCTTTTAAGATAACCTGTTTCCATGTTAGAATGTTGACAGCCACTGTTTAGGTTTTAATATTGATTCTATCAACGTATGTAGATTTTATGCATATGCACTGAGTTGATTGGAGCGGAGGGCGCTTTACTCCTGCGGGAAGCTCGCAGCACTCCCCGCGGGTTCGCTGCGGCCTGTAGCGGAAATTAACGGACTGATTTATAAGTAAAAATATATTATATTAGTGTATCAAACAGCACCTTTAGATATTTACTTGTAATCTTGACAGATCTGGGAGGAGAAAGCCTTGAAAGGGAATAGCAGAGAATCCCGTTTTGGAAAACGGGAAAAAAGAAAAAAAACCAATATCATTTTAAATAGTCTTATTGCATTTGTTATCGTCCTAATTATTGTTGTATCAGCCAAAATATTCCTCGGCGGAAATAATGACCAGGCAGTTCCTGCTGATGAACAGACAGCATCTGAATCGAAACAAAATGAGAGCAGCCAGGAAGACCAGGACAATGACATAGAGCAGGATAAGAGTAAAGACAAAGAGAAAGCAGATAAAGAATCTGATAAAGAAGAAAAAGAGGCTGAAGAGAATGAAGCTGAAGATGAGTCTGAGGAAGATAAAGAACAAGTCGTAACAGAAGGCGGAAGCGGGCCTGATGTTGAAAAAACGATTGAAAATCCAGCATGGAAACCAGTCGGCACATCTCAGTCCGGAGAACATACTGCTGTCTACGATCAAAATCATGTGGATTGGCAGGAAATGCTCAGTGCCATTTCATATGCTACAGGTATCGAACAGGGCAATATGACTGTTTGGTTCCTTGGCAATAATGGGCCAAACAGCTCTGTTGGGACAATTTCCACAAAAGATCAAAGCGAAAAGTACCGAGTATATATTGACTGGGTTGACGGAGAAGGCTGGAAGCCATCCAAAGTGGAAGTTTTAAATGCAATAAATTAATTAGGTAATAAGGACGCCAGCGGCGTCCTTATTTTTTTGCCTTAAAGTGCACCACTGCCGAGTAATACGTTCTCCCATTCTCATCGAGATGCATTTGATGGGAAACGTGATGGACGGTTAAAAGAATTGCTTTATTATGCTCAATTTGTGCATTTATCTTCTTTTCAAGATCTTTTAAAGCAAGAGCCTCAAAGAACTCAACCTTATCTTCTATCAAATCAAACTGAAAATTCATTGTGATTCCCCTTCCCTTCCATACTGTTTTCACTATTTATTTTATGGGGTGCATTTAAGTCTGGCAACTTTCAATTCTGGATAGGTGGCTGTATGGATAGATTATCGAATATGGCAAACATCCCGTCTATGATGGTAGAATAGACTTTGGATATTGCATATGGGCATTCTATTACTGATGAATGCAATCAAAAGCTTAGAAAAATGAGAAAGAGGTTTTATTTATGAAAATAGCTATTATTGGAGCAATGGAAGAGGAAGTAACATTACTTAGAGATAAAATAGAAGAAAAGAGCCAGGAAACGATCGCCGGGTGCGAGTATACAGCAGGGAAAATGAATGGCGCGGAAGTGGTGCTTCTCCGTTCAGGCATAGGCAAAGTAAACGCAGCCATGTCCACAGCTATTCTTTTGGAGAGATATAAGCCGGATTATGTAATTAATACCGGTTCTGCTGGAGGCTTTAATCCTGAACTGAATGTGGGAGATACGGTAATCTCCACGGAAGTTAGGCATCATGATGTAGACGTTACTGCTTTTGGCTACGAATATGGCCAGGTGCCCCAATTGCCGCCTGCTTTTGAAGCAGACAGCAATCTGGTGCAGATCGCTGAAGCGTGTGCAAAGGAAATCGGGGATATCCAGGTTGTCAGAGGGTTAATTGCAACAGGTGATTCCTTCATGAATGATCCTGCAAGAGTTGACTATATCCGTGATAAATTTACAGACTTGCAGGCAGTAGAAATGGAAGCAGCGGCGGTGGCACAGGTTGCCCATCAATTTCAGATTCCTTTTGTTGTCATTCGTGCACTTTCTGATATTGCTGGAAAAGAATCCGATGTTTCATTTGAGCAATTTTTGGAGAAGGCGGCACTTCATTCCGCTACGCTGGTAATGAAGATTGTCGATTCTCTAAAGCAATAATAAAGGATAACGGCGTTTTGGCGGCTTTTCATCATGGGAAGCCGTCTTTTCGTAATATCAGCACCTATATGTTTGCACTTCGATAACTGTCTAGCTTCAGGCGCCTTCTGCTTTTCTAATTTAGATGTTTTTCCCTCGCTTACAATATTTACATCACCTTCACAACTGCCATATATGTTAAAGTAGGATTATAGTCTTTTATAAGATCTATTCCATAGAAGGTGATAATAAATGAAAAATGAAGCAAAGCATTTATTTGAAAAAATGGTGGATTTCAAGCGTTTTGCAATTTCTATGCTTGCTGTCGGATCATTTTTTTACATTGGTTTGATTATCCCTGACACTGCAAACACAGTTTCTGATTTATATATAATGGCTGGATCTTCCTCAGCTTTCCTGTTTGGCTCAATCCTTTTCTTTATCCTTTCAAAACGTTGCCGAAGTAAATTGAATGAAACGGATGAAGGACAGGAATACCTAATGAGGAAATAAATAAAATGAACGTCCGGATTTCCGGGCGTTTTTTTTATTTAATAAAAAATTAATAAAAATAATCAAAAAAGGTTTACAAACCATATAACTGTGGATATAATTACCAATATAAGTGAAAATATTCTAAAAAGGAGGTCGAATGAAATGATGTTAAAAGCAATTGTATTAGAAGCACAGCTAAATAAATATTTTACAAATTCGACCTACATGGAATGGATCGCTTAGATTTGCTTAATTGACATTACATATCCATGCCGCAGGGAGAATTGTGCCCTGCGGTTTTTTATGCCTTATGGCCAGGCCGCTGGGAGTGTATCTCTTTGCGGCTTTTTTGTGCCTGCAGGCTGGATATGAATAAGGAGGTGGAATATCTAATGACACTAAATATATTATTTTTGACAGTCACAATAAAAAAACGTCAATTATCAGCAGAAGATGTTGTACGCGAACAATTGGCTAAAAAAATTATCGATCAAAACCGAGATCGTCAATTCTCTATTTACCGTCCATTTTAATTTAAGTATAAAAAATTAGGAAAGGTGGTTTGCTAAATGTTTTACATTTTACAAGGACGTCAGGCAATTTTCTGGGTGGAGAAAGATTCCACCTAACAAAGCTGTAACCGGTTAGGAGGTATGGTGCATGTCTTTGCATATTTTAATTTTAACCCTGAAATTCCGTAAAAAAAGGAACTGATCCACTTGATCCGGATTAACAGAATGTTCATATTCCTCTCCTTTTCTGAAGCAGAAACCATGTTACATTAAAGAAAATAAGGAATTTAATAGGGGTGTGAAAGATGTTTTGGATCGTAATGGGATTGGTTGTATGCGGCACTATCGGCTGCATCATATCGGCTGAGGTGAGCGTAGCCGAGTAACTTGGAATAAAAGAAAAAGGACTGACTTTGGGATTGAAAAGTCAGTCCTTTTTGTTTGGGAAAATCCAGAGAAATAATACGATTCCAGAAACTCCAAGCAATATCAGCAAGGTCTTTAAAGAAAAACCTTCGAAAATAAATTTGGCTAGGCTGTCAAGCAGAACAATAAAAAAAACGAGAGCTAAAATGATTCTCTGGGCATTCAAATATCAAGACCTCTTTCTTCCAAAGCTATGTATTGGGAATACCAGCCATAATTATTTATTACATGAATGATTATATCCTATTACTGTGACGGATAGCTTGTCTAATTGCAGAGAAAATGAAGAATAAAATATTTTCTGAAGAAAATATCTCGATTGGACAGACAAAAACAACTCCATCCATACATAGGAATTAGTTATAGACGTTTTTGAACGCATTCAAAGCGGGGGTGGAACGATGTCCGGTATTTTAACTGCACTCGGGTTTTTGGTTAAGGAGATTGTGTTTCTTGTATCTTATGTAAAAAATAATGCATTTCCTCAACCGCTGTCTCCTGCAGATGAAAAGAAATACCTGCGATTGATGGCTGCAGGCGATGCACATGCCCGTAATATGCTTATTGAACATAATCTAAGGCTGGTCGCCCATATTGTAAAGAAATTCGAAAACACAGGCGAGGATTCTGAAGATCTGATATCAATAGGGACAATCGGACTGATAAAGGCCATTGAGAGCTATTCAGAAGGTAAAGGCACAAAACTTGCCACCTATGCAGCCCGCTGTATTGAAAATGAGATACTGATGCACTTGCGGGCATTGAAGAAGACGAAGAAAGATGTATCCCTTCATGATCCCATCGGGCAGGACAAAGAAGGAAACGAAATATCCCTTATTGACGTTCTTAAGTCGGAATCTGAGGATGTTATTAATACCATACAGTTAAATATGGAGCTGGAAAAAGTGAAGGAGTATATTGATGTTTTAGATGACAGGGAAAAAGAAGTAATTGTGGGTAGGTTCGGGCTTGACCTGCAAAAAGAAAAAACACAAAGAGAAATTGCCAAAGAGCTTGGCATCTCTAGAAGTTACGTCTCCCGTATTGAAAAGAGGGCACTGATGAAAATGTTTCATGAGTTTTATCGGGCGGAAAAAGAAAAAAGGAAAAATAACAGCTAAAGGGACAGTTCAACTGTCCCTTTGGTTTTTGTATAGGAACTATAAAATGGAGCGTTGTGAATAAATCCGCGAAATGTTGTCTGCATCCAGCTCCAGCGCCCGGGTCATAAGCCAAATCACTCCAGAAATCAGGCAAGGAACGCTTCGGCAGAGATGCTTCGCCCGACCACAGCTTGCTTTGGGAGGTTTCCTGCGTGAAGTCTTATGCCTGTTGGACTTGCACAGGATGTACAGACTGCAGCGTTCGCCATTGAACGTGGCGGTTTTAGTTGAAGTTCCTATGAACAAGTAGCTTTCGTTTTGGTTATTCTATTCTTCCGTTTTTTAACAAAAGCTGCCAATTTTCACCGCTGTCTGCTGATTCATATAAATCTTTGAGATACGTTGAAACTGCAAGTGTTCCGCTAGATTTATTATCGGCAGCAATGTATGTAATAGGGTTGTCATAGCTGAGAAAAGGGATTTTAATATGTGAGTTTTCCATCGTTTCAAGATCGATTTTACTCATTTGCACCTTTTCCTGATCTGCATACGCATAGTACAAGCTATTTTCCGTGAAGGTGAGTGCTGTAGCCATGATTGGATCAGATACTAATTTTACATTTTCACCTCTATCCTCTGAGAAGAAGATGCCGCTTCTTGTGGACATAGCCATGATTTCCGGATCAGTTGGATGTGCCGCGATCATACCAAGTGTGTCACCCTCAAGCCCATTTAAGCTGACTGGCTCCCATGTTTTGCCTGCGTCCTGAGAGCGGTAAACACCTGCCTCAAGCTCTTCGCTTTTTTCCTGGTTGATCATGTAGATTATATTTGTATCATAGCCGGCAGCTAAAAAAGGAAAGGAACTTGTTCCGCTAAAAGCCAGGTCTTTAAAAGAAGCTCCTTTATCAGTGCTTTTCACAATACCAAGAGGGTTTTTTATGACGGAGTTCTTATCAGGCTGGCCGCTGACAATAAATCCATCTTTGACTGCCTGAAAACCCATGTAGTCATGGTTAAGGGAAGTGGCCTCATGCCAAGTGCCATCTTTATAAAACTTTAAGCCATCGCTGGACGATAGGTAGAGTGCAGTATCATTTCCCGGGTATCCAATTCCTTGAATATGATCGATTTGCTGAGCTGATGCCTCAATAATAGTATAGTCAGCCTCATCTGAAGTTTTACTTGATGGTTCATCAGCAGTTTTTTTACTATGCTCTTTCTCAGCAGAACAGCCAGCTGCGAACAATAACAGGAGAACTGCCAAAATCATTCTGCCTTGTTTCATTGATTTCACTCCAATTCATATCAGTTTAACGGATATTATGATTATCGATGTCATTATATAGTATTTCAGCGTAAAATAAAAAACCCTTGCCTATGGAAGGGTTCAGATAAATAGCTCCCTATAAAGAGTGAAGAAAAAACTTATTCCGTTCCTCTTTTTTAAAATCGGAAAGGTGCTTAGTTACTTTGCCGGATCCTTTGCAGACAGGGCAGGTTTTCTTTATGAATTTATATGCTGTAATATTGCCTGTACCTTTGCATTTTTTACAGATTGAGATAATTTTCATTTAACACTCCTCCCATAAAATTCCTTCTAGTATATCCTATGAACCATTCTAAGAGAGGTGCTGGGAACATACCGATTTTCACCGGGATTTTAGTGTAAAAGCCTAATCGCTGGTCCATAAATTACATATCTTAGTAATAGAAGGCGAAGGGAGGTAAAGGTTATGCCTTATGGTTATGGCGGTTATCCCGTTCCTCCTCCTTATCCATGCGGTTATTATGGAGGCGGAGGATTCTGGCTGGCCCTCGTAGTTGTACTGCTGATCCTGCTGCTTGTTTTTGGAGGATTTGCATACTATGGCGGCGGCTATTTCAGGTAGAGATATAACCAGAAGTTGGCTCATACCAAGGGTATGGGCTTCTTTTATATAGAATATTTTATAGAAATTTCGGAAAAATCGCGGTATAATATTTCTGTAATCGAAATTTTTTATGGGGGGATCATATGACTGTAACAGCCTATTCGTCAGTTTGGGATTTGGATGTCTTTTTTAAGGGTGGAAGCGACTCAGCAGAATTTGATCAGCATTTACTGGAAACAAGAAAGCATATTGATTCATTTTTTAATCAAATACATAACTGGGAGCCTGCTAATTCAGCTGCAGATTCAGCTGCAATAAGTGAAATCATTGAGCTTTTCCAGCAGACGGCAAGAAAAGTGCGTCAGGCTGGTGCTTTTGTGAGCTGTCTTCAGGCCCAAAATACCGAGGATAAGAAAGCGAAAGATCTTAGAGGGACAACTACGGAACTTAGTGCAGCTTTTCAAAACGCTTTAACGGCATTTGATCAGAAGCTTGCAAGTTTAGATCAAAGTTCATGGGAGCAAATTATAAATGATAAGGATTTAATTGAGCTTTCATTTGTATTAAACGAACGCCGCGAAAATGCCTCAGAAAAACTTTCGCAAGAGGAAGAAACGGTCATTAATGCCCTTGCAGTTGATGGTTACCACGGATGGGGACAGATGTATGACGTAATAGTAGGAAATATAAAAATTCCTTACACTGAAAAGGGCGAGATAAAGCAGCTTTCAGTTGGACAGGCTGCTAATAAGTTTTCAAGTCCTGACAGAAAATTGCGCAAGGAAGTTTTTGATAATTGGGAAAAATCATGGAACAGCCAGTCTGATTATTTATCTAAAACCTTAAATCATTTAGCCGGTTTTAGATTAAATATATATAAACTAAGAGGCTGGAGCGACTTCCTCAAAGAACCTCTGGACTTAAACAGAATGAAAAAAGAAACCCTGGATACCATGTGGAATGTCATTTCAAGAAATAAAGCACCTCTTATTAAATATTTGGAGAGAAAAGCAAAGCTTTTAGGCTTAGAGAAATTAAGCTGGTATGACCTGGATGCCCCGCTCTCCAAGTCAGAAACAAAATTAACTTATCAGCAGGGTGCAGATTTTATTCTTGAGCAGTTTGCTCACTTTGGAGAAGAAATGACAGCCTTTTCTAAAAAAGCGTTTGAAGAAAAATGGATTGAAGCAGAGGATCGTCCAGGAAAGGCGCCAGGCGGTTTCCATACTTACTTCCCTGAAAGCAGTCAATCAAGGATCTTTATGGCATACTCAGGGACACCATCCAATGTTTCAACCCTGGCACATGAACTGGGGCATGGATTTCATACATATGCAATGAGGGACCTTCATTTGCTGAATCGAAATTATGCCATGAATGTTGCTGAGACAGCTTCTACTTTCGCAGAAATGATTGTCTCTGATGCAGCAGTGAAAAATGCTGGATCAGAGGAAGAGAAACTGGCGCTTTTAGAAGATAAAGTGCAAAGGTCTGTTGCGCTGCTAATGAATATCCATGCACGATTCCTGTTTGAAACACGATTCTATGAAGAAAGAAAACGAGGAGTTGTAAGTGCGGACCGTCTGAATGAAATCATGACGGATGCCCAAAAAGAAGCTTATGGAAACGCACTTGATGAGTATCATCCATCTTTCTGGGCTTCAAAGCTCCATTTCTTTATTACTGGCGTGCCATTTTATAATTTCCCATATACTTTTGGATATTTGTTCTCGCTGGGAATCTATGCACAGGCTCTTAAAGAAGGAAAAGGGTATGAAGAAAAATATATAGCATTATTAAAGGATACTGCATCGATGACAGTCGAAGATTTAGCTATGAAGCATTTATATGCAGATTTAACAAAACCTGAGTTCTGGGAAAGTGCCGTTCAATTATGCATGGACGATGTGGAAGAATTCCTGGCATTAACAGAAAATTAATAAAAGCAGAAGCCGCGCTCTTATTATGAGCACGGCTTTTTTACATTTTTTTCAGCCTGAAAGGGCTTATCATTAGAATGGAAAGTGTCAGCATTATAAAGAGAAATAAAGGTGAAGGCCAATATGGAATTGCCAGAAAGCATAAAGTGGCCAGGCAGCCGGCAGCCGTTATCGGCAAGCCTGTAAAATAGCCATTATTGTCACTGATGTTAAAACGGGCTAGCCGCAAAGCTCCACAGCCGATATATAGAGCAGTTAAGAAAGCTCCTGGTGCCCCAAAATCATAAAGGACTCCCATGTATAGGAGCAGTGCAGGAGCAACTCCAAAAGAAATAATATCACTCATGGAATCCAGCTGCTTTCCTAGATCCGATTCAATATTCATTTTTCTCGCTGCCATCCCATCAAAACGGTCAGCAAGAGCTGCGATAAAGATCAGCAGCATACTCAATTTCAAATTATCATTAATAGAAAATAAAATAGCAAAGCACCCTAAGAACAGGTTAGACAGAGTTAAGATATTGGCTGTCTGTGCCTTTAGCTTCTTGATGGTTAAATCAAGAACATCCTGTAAAAACATGTCAAACACTCCTTGCACCTGGGAATCACAGCCTGCAGACTATAAGAAGTTTTTTCTTATGGGCAATGTGTTAAAGTGTACGTTAATTGGGAAAAATCTGGAAGGATAAAAAGAAGCAATCCACAGTATTTCAAGAAAGCCAAAAATAAAAAAAGTGTCAAATCTGAGGAAGTCTATGGCAAACTTAGTTTTATATGTTATATAATAATATTTTATTCTATGCTTTTTATGCCTGTTCGTAAAGAACATATTTTTTTAGGGGGCATGTCGTTTGTTAAAACCTGTATATCGCCTGCTGATTGAATTGACAAATGGAAGATGGACATCCGGGATACTGCAGAAATTTGCAAAATCAAATTTGAGCAGGCGGGTCATTCCGTCATTTTCAAGGGTTTATAATATAAATGAAAGTGAAATGGAAAAAAGCCTGAATGAATATCCAACACTGCATGAATTTTTCATTAGAAGGCTTAAAGAAGGTGCAAGAGTTACAGATCTGAGCCCTAACTCGGCAGTCAGTCCTGTAGATGCTGTTATCGAAGATGTTGGTAGTATCCGGAAGGACCGTGTTATTACAGTAAAAGGAAAAAACTATTCCATCTCTGAGATGCTGGGTGAAGATAAAGCAGGAAAATATGCAGGCGGCACTTATATGATCTTTTATTTAAGTCCGAGCCACTATCATAGGATACACAGCCCGGTCACTGGAAAAGTAGCAGATCAATGGATTCTTGGGCTGAAGTCTTATCCGGTCAACAAATGGGGATTAAAATATGGTAGAGATACACTTTCCAAAAATTATCGGAGCATAACTGAGGTGAGGCATGGAGATGCAGCAATCGCGATTGTGAAGGTTGGCGCTATGTTTGTAAATTCCATTGAACTTATACATGAAGGGGATCAGCTTGAAAAAGGAAAGGAAATGGCCTATTTTACGTTTGGCTCTACTGTCATTCTCCTGTTTGAGCAAGGGAAATTCGAACTTGAAAAGTCAATCAGGACTCCTGCTCACATTAAAGTAGGGGAGCGGATTGGGACGCTATTGTGAATGTTTGGGCCGCTTATTTCAGTTTTTAATGGATATGGAGAATAAAAAAAGCCCTATTAAGGGCTTGTCCATTTTTAAGAAGTAACTTTTATTCTGTTTGATAGTGAGCGACGGTGGATTTCTGTTTCGATTAAACGAATGAAGTCTTTGCTAAGCTGCAGTTCCTTTGCTTTATAATATGATTCGATTAGTAAATCATCTGACAGTTTACGCATTCCTGTCCCACCTCCAGGCACTTGATATTTCAGTTCTAAAAGAATTATTTTATACATATAATGTAAGATTTTATGTTGTACCCCTACTCTAGCAAAATTAAACGATTAGAACAACTGTTCTCTTATCCACAGGAAACAGTGGATAACCTGTGATTATTTTGTTTATAAAAAGGGAAAAAGTATAAAAATCATATTGGATTATGTGCATAAAGTTATCCACAGGGTTGAAGGGCAGTTGTTTTTTGTCGAAAAATTTTTATTATAAGGATAAATAATATCTATTCCATGGAAATTTACTGAGCTTTGAGTGTCTTTCCCCATTTTGTGGAATCGTATAAAATAGAACAGCTGGATTGTATCCTCCGGTTTTTATTTTGAAAGAGAAGATGAAATTGGGTATGATGAAATCGGTGTTTTTCAATAGTGAAAACACTGCTGAAACTAATTATTATTAAAGCCCGAGCGGTATTTGAGGATTCAGAAACAATATTGTTGGACCATAAGAATTTATGATTGAGGTGTAAATATAGTGTTAAAGCATTTTTTGCCTGATCAGCATGTTAAAAGTATATTTGAAATTACTCCCCACAGTTTACAGGAAAAAGGAGTTAAAGGAATTATCACGGACCTGGATAATACACTAGTCGAATGGGACAGGCCAAATGCAACACCGAAGCTGATTAGCTGGTTTGAAGAAATGAAGCAAAGTAACATCAAGGTTACCATTGTCTCAAATAATAATGAAAATCGGGTTAAGGCTTTTTCCCACCCCCTCGATATTCCATTTATCTACCAGGCAAGAAAGCCAATGGGCAGGGCCTTCCGAAGAGCTCTATCAGAGATGGGGCTGAGAAAAGAAGAAACAGTTGTGATTGGTGATCAATTGCTGACTGACGTCCTGGGGGGAAACAGAAGCGGCTTCCATACTATTTTGGTCGTGCCTGTCGCTCAGACTGACGGATTTTTTACAAAATTTAACCGGCTTGTGGAAAGACGAATATTAAATTGGTTCAGAAAAAAGGGAATGATTCAGTGGGAGGATTAAGAAGTGAGTGAAGAACAATTTGTTTGCATAGGCTGTGGAGTAAAAGTTCAAACAGAAAATCCTGATGAGCTGGGCTATGCTCCTCATTCAGCTCTGCAGAAGGAAACGATTATTTGCCAGCGCTGTTTTAGGCTGAAACATTATAATGAAGTTCAGGATGTAAGCTTGACGGATGATGATTTTCTTAAGATCCTGAATGAAATTGGACAAAGTGATGCACTTATCGTGAAGATTGTGGACATCTTTGATTTTAACGGGAGCTGGCTTCCTGGGCTCCACCGTTTTGTAGGCAACAATAAAATCCTGCTTGTAGGAAACAAAGTTGACCTTCTTCCAAAGTCGGTGAAAACAAACAAGCTGATTAACTGGATGAAGCAGGAATCAAAACAGTTGGGACTGAAACCGGAAGAAGTCTATCTGGCAAGTGCTGCGAAAGGGTATTCCATTAACGAGATTGCAGCAGCTATCGACCATTACCGGGAAGGAAAAGACGTGTATGTAGTAGGGTGTACAAATGTAGGTAAATCCACATTCATCAATCGTATATTAAAGGAAGTAACAGGTGAGGGCGATGTCATCACAACTTCCCACTTTCCTGGCACAACCCTTGATATTATCGAAATACCTTTATCTGACGGAAAAGCTTTAGTAGATACGCCAGGTATAATAAACCATCATCAAATGGCCCATTATGTAGATAAAAGGGACTTAAAGGTTATAACACCTAAAAAGGAAATAAAGCCTAAGGTTTACCAGCTGAATGAAGCGCAGACCCTGTTCTTTGGCGGACTGGCAAGGTTTGATTACATTGCCGGGGGCCGACGTTCATTTGTTTGCCATTTCTCCAATGAACTAACTATTCACCGCACCAAAACTGAAAAGGCCGATGAGCTGTATCGGAATCATGCGGGAGAGATGCTCACACCGCCAAGGGAAGAACAAATGGAAACCTTCCCGGAGCTTGTGAAACATGAATTCACAATAAAAGAACCAAAAACAGATATAGTATTTTCAGGGCTTGGCTGGATTACAGTAAATGAAGGCGGGGCCAAGGTAGCTGCATATGTTCCTAAAGGTGTCCATGCCATGATAAGGAAGTCTTTAATTTAGGCTGTGAACCTGCAGCTGCTTACGCTTTTCAAAAGGGGTGAGGAATTTTGAAAAAGCTGTTTGGGGTGATTGGGGATCCGATTTCCCATTCAATGTCCCCCGCTATGCACAATGATCTATTTGGGGCTTACAGTCTTGATGCACATTATCAGGCATTCCATATATCAAGGGAAAATCTGACGGATGCTATTATAGGGTTCAGGGCAATGGGCATTGCGGGATTTAATGTTACAGTGCCGCATAAGGAGGCTATCATCCCTCTTTTAGATGAACTGGATCCCCTGGCAGAGGCTATTGGAGCAGTTAATACAGTAGTCAATCAGACCGGAAAGCTAATAGGCTATAATACGGATGGGAGCGGGTATGTAAAAGGCCTGCTGAATCAAAAACAATCAATTAAAGACAAAAAAGTGCTCATAGTGGGGGCGGGCGGAGCTGCAAGAGCCATTTATTTTACAATTGCCAAAGAAGGTCCTGAGCTTCTGGATATTTGCAATCGGACTCCAAAGAGGGCGGAACAAATTATAAATGATTGCCCTTTCCGTGTCCCGGCGCGAGTGCTGAGCAGACCGGACGCAGAGGGAAGCCTCGAGACATACGATCTAATAGTTCAGACTACATCGATAGGGATGCATCCGGAAATTGGCCAAAGCCCGCTTTCAGTACATAAGCTTAAGCCTGGAGCCTTTGTCAGTGATATCATATACAACCCGCTTGAAACAAAGCTTCTGACTGAGGCTGCTGAAAAGGGTGCGGGAATTCAGAATGGAATCGATATGTTTGTATATCAGGGTGCACTTGCTTTCGAGATGTGGACTGGTATTGGACCTGACATTGAAAGAATGAGACATAAAGTTTTAAATCAGCTGGGAGGATTATCATGCTAACAGGAAAGCAAAAACGTTTTTTACGATCAAAAGCCCACCATTTAAACCCGATTTTCCAAGTAGGAAAGGGCGGGGTAAATGAAAATATGATTAAACAAGTTGGAGAAGCACTGGAAGCCCGTGAATTATTAAAGGTTTCAGTCCTTCAAAACTGTGAAGAAGACAGGGATACGGTGGCGCAGCAGCTGTCAGAAGGTACAAAGGCTGATGTTGTACAAATCATCGGGAATATAATTGTTTTATATAAAGAATCGAAAGAAAACAAACAAATCGACTTGCCGTAAATTTCTTCAGCATAAAACTGGAAAGCATGGAGGAGTGTAAATGGAAAAGGTAGGCATACTTGGAGGGACCTTTAATCCGCCTCATTTAGGCCATCTCATTATCGCGAATGAGGTAATGTCTTCTCATGGTTTGGATGAAATCTGGTTTATGCCGAACCATGAACCTCCCCATAAAAAGCGGTCTGATAATGTAAGCAGCGGTGATCGTACAGAAATGCTGAAACTGGCATTGCAGAGCCATCCCCGCTTTAAATTGCAATTGATTGAGCTGGAGCGCGATGGTCCTTCATTTACCTACGATACAATCAGGATTTTGAAGGAAAACTATCCTCAAAAGCAATTTTATTTTATTATTGGAGCTGACATGGTTGAGTATCTGCCCAAGTGGCATAACATTGACAAACTTCTTGAATTGATTACTTTTATAGGAGTGAGGCGGCCATCTTACAATCTGCAGACTCCGTATCCGATTCTTTATGCTGACATTCCTGAAATGGGGATATCCTCGAGTATGATCAGAAGCCGTGTAAAGGAAGGCGGAACTATTCGCTATCTGGTACCGGATGCTATACGGAGTTATATAAAGGAGAATCATTTATATGAATCGTGAACAGGCTCTTGCAATTGTAAAGGAACAGCTGACTGAACATCGCTACCTTCATACAGTAGGAGTGATGGAAACAGCCATTAACCTTGCAGCGAAATATGGTGCTGATACAAAGAAAGCGGAACTGGCGGCTATTTTTCATGATTATGCTAAGTTTCGTCCTAAGGAAGAGATGAGGGAAATTATCATTAAGGAAGGAATGCCAAGTGAGCTTTTGGAGTACAATAGTGAACTTTGGCATGCTCCCGTCGGTGCTTTTCTGACGGAGAAGGAAGCAGGAATTAATGATAAAGAGGTTTTGGATGCTATAAGGTACCATACTTCCGGCAGGCCGGGAATGGTGCTTCTTGAAAAGATCATATATCTTGCGGATTATATTGAACCTGGAAGGCACTTTCCAGGTGTTGGTGAAGTGCGTGATTTAGCGGAGACAAATCTGAACAAAGCCTTAATCAAGGCCGTCCAAAATACCATCATGTTTTTAATGAAAAAAGGGCAGCCGGTTTTTCCAGCGTCCTTTCAAACTTATAATGACCTTGTAATGAATAAGGAGGACTGATTAGATGAATGAAAATACATTGCTGATGACAGCAGTTAAAGCAGCAGACGATAAACGGGCAGAAGATATAACAGTACTTAATATGAAAGGCATTTCTCTGATTTCGGACTACTTTGTAATTTGCCACGGCAACTCAGATAAACAAGTGCAGGCCATTGCTCGGGAAATGAAAGAAAAATCTGAAGAACACGGGTTTGCTGTTAAAAGGATGGAAGGTTTTGATGAAGCAAGGTGGATTCTAGTCGATATGGGTGATATAGTTGCTCATATTTTCCATAAGGATGAAAGAAGCTACTATAATCTGGAAAGACTTTGGGGCGATGCACCGGTCGAGAACGTTCAGGGCATGCTTAACCAATGAGCTACGGAAAGTTCGCTTATCTCTATGACAGGCTGATGGAAGATGTTCCTTATGACAGCTGGATTAAATTGGTCAATGAAAAGCATGCGGAATTTAATGTGCCCGGAAAAAAACTGCTGGACCTTGCCTGCGGCACAGGCCAGCTTTCTATAAGGCTAAGTAAACAGGGGTATGATGTTACTGGTGTGGACTTATCAGAGGATATGCTGGCTGTTGCACAGGCAAAGGCAGAACAGAACGGTCTGCAAATCCCCTTTTACCTGCAAAACATGGCTGAACTTGAAGGATTCAGTGAATTTGACATTATTGGCATTTTTTGTGATTCTTTAAATTATCTGAAGACGGAATCAGAGGTGAAGGACACCTTCATGAGGGCCCGCGCCCATTTGAAAAGGGATGGTCTTTTTATATTTGATGTTCACTCCATTTATAAAATCATGCAGATATTTATGAACCAGACATTTGCTGAAAATGATGAGGAAATTTCATATATCTGGCACAGCTATCAGGGTGAATATCCTAATTCTGTGGAGCATGATCTTTCATTTTTTGTCCTGGAAGAAGAAACCGGAAAGTATGACCGCTATGACGAACTTCACTTCCAGCGTACGTATCCTATTGATCAATATGAAAATTGGCTTAGAGAATGCGGATTTGAACTGCTAGACATTTCAGCAGATTTTGAAGAGGGCCCTCCAGGCAGTCAGGCTGAACGAATCATTTTTATTGCAAAGAAAAGGAACTAATATATATTACAGCCGGACTGTGAAGCAATCCGGCTGTTTTTTTTTAGAAAAAAGAAGGATTATTTCCATTAACATCGAATAGCTAATGGAGAGAATACTGTTTCTTTACCTCAATAAGATCTTCGTCATACTTGGAATGTGTTGCCTGGAATAAGTGCTCAAATACTGTGCCAAGCTCGCTTTCAAGAATCTTAATTCCCTCTCCTGTAATTCCTCCTTTGACGCATACCTTCTCCTGTAATGTCGGCAATGTATAAAATCCCTTTTTCAGTAAATCCCCAAGTCCGATCAGCATCTCTCCTGCAAGCTTTGTGGCTGTTTCTTTATCAATCTCCGTTTCTGCAACTGCCGCGTTGATGAAGCGCTGTGTCAAATAGCTGAAAAAGGCAGGTCCGCAGCTGACAATATCTGAAGAAACCCGTGTAATATTTTCCTCGATAAAGACAGGCGTGGAGATGCTTTCAAAAAGCTTATGAAGTATCCCTTTCCAATGCTCGCTGCACTGTTCACCGAATGATAAAAGCGAAACCCCCGATAAGGCCCGATTTGTTATGCTTGGAATCGCCCTGGCTGCTGAACAGGGCAGAATAGATTCAAGCTGTTTTACACTAATAGGGCTGGTTATTGAAACTACACATTTATCTTTTGACAGGGACGGCAAAATATCCTGAACGACATTATACACATCATGAGGCTTTACACAAATGAAGATAAGTGAAGAACGATGTGCGGCCTCTCTTGCGTTATTTACAACTGTAATATCCGGATGAGTTTCCTTTATATCCATCGCTTTTGCCGCTGTCCGATTGGTAATTGTCATGGAGGATGGGGAAACGGTTCCGCCATCGAGGAAAGCCTCGGTCAGTATTCTCCCCATGTTACCTGTGCCAATTATACCGATTTTCATTGCTTTATCCCTCCTTCAAAAGCAAGCTCTCTCATATAACGATATGTATCAAAAACACATTTATTCCAAAAAGAAAGGATTGATCCTTAATGGCTCAATGGATAAAAACACATAAAATTTACGCTTTAGGAGCCGCCATTGCACTGGCTGCCTTCCTCTATTATTTTTTCATGCCTGTTCAAGAGGCTGAATTATTGCCTGAGATTGAACAGACAGTTCAATTAAATGAAAAGGAAGATGATGATAAAGAAATGGAAACAGAAGGTGATGAACAGGCGGAACAGATGCCACAGCCAATGAAGGCAGATATTAAAGGAGCTGTACAAAAGCCGGGAGTATACGAAGCGGCAGAAGGTGACAGGGTGATAGACCTTCTGGAAAAAGCAGGCGGACTGACAGATAAAGCAGATGGAACCAAAATCAATTTTGCCCTCAATATTACGGATGAAATGGTCATATATGTTCCAGAAAAGGGTGAAATTCTCGAGGAGGCCACGGTCGAAGATGGAAAGGCGAGAGGCCAGCAGGATAATGGAAAGATAAATTTAAACCAAGCCAATGAATCAGAACTGCAGATGCTGCCGGGAATCGGCCCATCTAAGGCCGCAGCCATAATTGAACACCGCGAGACAAATGGACCCTTTAAGGATGTTGCAGACTTGAAATTAATATCAGGGATAGGAGAGAAAACCTTTGAAAAACTCAAAGAACATATTAGTGTAAAATAATTTCATTCCATTGACCTTAGCGAGCATGAGGCTTACACTTATTTAGAGAAAAAGCTTGTTTTTGAATTAAGGGCATATACGCCTGTGCAAAAGACGGAAGGGGAGAGACTGCAAGATGGATCGGATTTCCTGGAACCAATATTTTATGGCGCAAAGCCATTTGCTTGCTTTGAGGAGCACTTGTACAAGGCTTGCGGTAGGCGCAACCATTGTAAGGGATAAGAGGATCATTGCCGGAGGCTATAATGGATCGATTGCGGGCGGTGAACATTGTATTGATGAAGGCTGCTATGTTATTGATAACCATTGTGTCAGAACCATTCATGCGGAAATGAATGCGATTTTGCAGTGTGCAAAATTCGGGGTACCTACAACTGATGCGGAAATATATGTAACTCATTTTCCATGCCTCCAATGCTGCAAAGCGATCATACAGGCGGGAATTAAAACTGTTTATTACGCACAGGATTATAAAAATCACCCATATGGAATTGAGCTCTTTGAAAAGGCTGGAGTGAAAACAGTACAGGTAATAGCAGAAAAAGTGTCCTTTGATGACAGCAAACAAGAAAAACATGATTTTATAGAAGAATTAATAAATGAGCTTGAAAAAAGCGGAAAAGATAGGGACTTGGTGAAAAGCTATAAAGAAACAAAGGACAAGCTTTTCGAGAAATAAAACATTCAAGGAGTAACACCTGAAATGAAGGTCTTACTCCTTCTAAAAAAATAAAGGAGCAAATGATATGAAAGGCAGATGGATCTATGCGGCTGCTGCCTCATTGCTGGGAATTTTGACATCTTTTTTTCATCCGGCTATTGCTATCGTTATTTTTCTTCTGACATTTTTCCTCTTAAAAAGAAATATTTTATCATCCTATAACGCTGCCATTATGATAGTGATTTTCCTTGCCTTTATCATGCGCAGTGAATTTGCATCCGAACACAATAGGACAAGCCTTTCCGGAAATGAGAGCGAGTTCGAAGTAACAATGAAAGAATCTGCAAAAATAGATGGAGATCTTCTTACAGTCTTCATTGAATTAGCAGATAAACAAGAAAAGCTGGCAGCCAGGTATAAAATTAAATCCGAAGCAGAAAAAAAGACCCTTACAGACAACCTGGGAACAGGTATGGCATGCCGGGTAAATGGCACCTTACAGACCCCTCCAACATCCACCAATCCTAATTCCTTCAGCTATCAGGAATATCTAAACCACAACAGCATCTTTTGGATCCTCGAAATGGAACAGTTAAACCTCTCTGATTGCAGTTACCGTAAAAGCAGCCTTGTATTAACCATTTTAAAAATAAGAGAAACGGGAATTAATTATCTCCTGGACCATTTTCCTGAACAATCAGCTCCACTGGCTATTGCCCTTATATTC
Organism: Cytobacillus oceanisediminis 2691; assembly: GCF_000294775.2. Taxonomy (GTDB): domain Bacteria; phylum Bacillota; class Bacilli; order Bacillales; family Cytobacillaceae; genus Cytobacillus; species Cytobacillus pseudoceanisediminis. The sequence continues at coordinate 4,214,066 of NZ_CP015506.1, read as the reverse complement.
GGCGAACGTAATTTTATTGATCAGGCTACTATTGCTTCTTATCAGAAAATCGGAATTATCCATTTGCTTGCGATATCCGGCCTTCATGTAGGTATGCTAGCTGGGATGTTCTTTCTTGCTGGTGTACGTGCTGGAATCACCAGAGAAAAAATGACCAGCATCTTATTATTGGTTTTGCCTTTATATGCCATCCTGACAGGGGCAGCACCATCTGTTCTGCGGGCTGTGTTTATGATGCTTGTGATCTTGCTCGCAAAGAAGCTGAAGGCACCTATTCAATTAGCTGATGTTATCTCTATTGTGTTTATTGGCTACCTTTTTATCTCTCCTTATATCATCTATAATGCCGGGTTTCAGCTGTCGTTTGCTGTCGCCCTATCGCTTATTCTCTCAGCTCCCATCATCCTCAAAAGATTTTCTGAATCATACGCTGCTATCCTGGCAGTTTCTTTTGTTTGCCAGATGGCTGCCATTCCGATCCTTCTGTGGCATTTTTATGAGGTATCGATTATTTCCATAATTGCCAATCTGATTTTTGTGCCTTTATATTCTTTCATAATCCTTCCGGTGGTGTTGATTCTCTTCATTTTTGATTTATTAACAGGGGGGAAAGCAGTTTTATTGCTCAATGTATTTGAAAGACTTATCAGTTTTCTAAATTGGATTGCTGAATTGCTTTCGGCTATTCCTAACTCGACCCTTGTTCTTGGCAGGCCATCCCTGATTATGCTGATCGTCTATCTGCTCCTGATTCCCGCATTCTTTGCAGGCTGGGAAAGGTCAAAAAATAAAAAGGCTCTTATCAGGAGCGGTGTGCTTCCAATCCTTGCCATACTAATTCAGTACTTGTCGAATGTGTTTACTCCTGCCGGTGAAATTACATTTATAGATGTTGGACAGGGTGACAGCATTCTGATAAAGCTTCCATATGGAAGAGGGAATTATCTGATAGATGCAGGAGGCACGCTTATGTTTGACACTGAGGATTGGAGGATGAGAAGTGATCCTTATGAAACAGGAAAGGATACGGTAGTGCCTTTTCTGAAAAGCAAAGGGATCAGTAAAATAGATAAGTTTTTTTTGACTCACGGGGATATGGATCATATTGGAGGAGCATCAGCTGTGATTAGGGAAATGAGGGTAAAGTCTGTTGTGTTTTCACAGGAAGCGGAAATTTCAGAGGCTGAAAAGGATTTGATTGTTCAGGCTAAATTAAAAAAAAGCAATATTGTATTCACTAAAGCTGGAGATAATTGGTCAAAAGGAGATTCCGTATTTCAAGTTTTGTCTCCATTTGGAGATCGGATGGGGGACGTGTATACAGAGAAAAATGATAGCTCTATTGTCCTTTTTGCCAAAGTGGGTGGCCTTAACTGGCTGTTTACCGGAGATTTGGAGGAAACGGGGGAAAGTCAGCTTATAAAAGCTTATCCCAATTTGAAAATTGATGTTTTAAAGATTGCCCATCATGGAAGCAAAACCTCCACAACAGAATCATTTCTGGCTGCTGTTAAGCCGAGAATTGCCGTTATTTCTGCAGGCAGAAACAACAGGTATGGGCATCCTCATAATGATGTAACGGGCAGGCTTAAAGAAATTAATGTGAATGTTCTGAGAACCGATAAGCAAGGGGCGGTTAACTATGTTTTTAAAGGAAATTCAGGAACCTTTTCCGTTCAGCATCCATAGTATATGTTAGAAATGCTTCAGCTCCCTTTCCATACTCTCAATGCCTATTATCACTTACAGCCACAAAAAAAAGAGACTGCTGAGGCAGCCTCGATGTGTCAGAGGTATGACACAATTACTTACTTTATGTAGCCATTAAGCTCCTAAAAATTTAATGACTGTTGCAATAACAAATAACGTTGCGAAGAAACCGAATGATACGATGAATCCTACTCCAGAGTCGATGGCATCATTACGTTTGCTTTGGACGTTCTTTTCAAATTCGTTCACAGTCTACCCCTCCTATTTCCTTATATAGTATAAGTCATTCAAATAAAAAAATCTAGAGTTCCCCTGCCCTTTTCCTGCAATAGCAGGAGTTGTCACAAATATGCCGGCACATCAAGGGGAAAATAATAGAACAAAGGTGCACCGCAGCTTCCTGAGTATCCCGGGCCTCAGGCGGCAGCGTTCTATATAGATTGGAAATTGGCGTTCTTCTGGGCGCCAATTTCTTATGTCTTGTCAAATTGGCATTGGTTCTTTAGGATATATAGTGAACATGCAATCAGCGGGATAGGGGCTTTATCCCTGCCCGTTAGACTGCAATAAAGTGAATATAATGTAAGGCGAACGGAGAGAAAGAAATTGGTTTTTGATATTTGGAAGCAGATAAAAGCAAAAAGTTTTGCTCCTATTTACTTATTATATGGAACAGAACCTTATCTTATAAACGAAACGAAGCAGCTTCTGATCAACAATGTGCTAAGCGAAGATGAAGCTGATTTTAATTTATCCTCTTATGACCTTGAGGAAACCCCAATCGATACAGCCCTTGAAGATGCGGAGACATTTCCGTTTATGGGGGAAAGAAGACTGATCTTTTTACATAACCCAGTTTTTTTAACATCAGAAAAATCGAAGGCTAAACAGGAGCATAATCTGTCAAAGCTGGAAGCCTATATGAAAGAGCCTGCCCCGTATTCAGTGGTGGTATTTTCCTCAACTGCAGAAAAGCTGGATGACCGGAAAAAAATAACTAAACAATTGAAAAAAACGGCTGCAATCCTTGAAGCAAAGAAACTAAATGAAGGAGAATTGAAAGCCTGGATCAGGGAACGCGCAGCACTTAATGGCGTGCAGATTGATGAATCGGCAGTTGAGCTAATATTGACATTGGCAGGCACCAACCTATTTATCTTGACAAACGAGATCGATAAATTAGCTTTATATGCGAATGACATGAAGCGAATCGATGAACAAATGGCAGAGAAAATGGTATCAAGGTCATTGGAGCAAAACATTTTTTCCCTTGTAGACAAAGTTGTTCACCGCAAAATAGAAGAAGCCCTGAGAATTTATTATGATTTATTAAAGCAAAATGAAGAACCCATTAAGATTTTATCTGTTATTACAGGGCAGTTCAGATTGATTTATCAGGTGAAGGAGCTTGCGAGAAGAGGCTACGGCCAGCAGCAGATTGCCGGCTACTTAAAGATTCATCCTTTCCGGGTGAAACTTGCAGCTGGACAGGCGCAGATGTTTGCAGACGAAGAACTTGCAGCGATTATAAGCTTGCTTGCTGATGCAGATTACCAAATGAAAACTGGAGGCATGAATAAAACCATGCTGATTGAAATGTTCCTGTTTCGTCTGCAAAGTCAGGCTCTCAGAAAAAATCCATAAAGAAATAACGTTTCTGCCTCCGGCACCTTGAGTATTGAGACAAAATTAGTAATTCTGATTACGTAAAAAAGCGGTCCAACTGGACCGCTTTTTTACGTAAAATAAAAGGCTATCCCTTAAGATAGCCGATATCTTCAAACATTAAGCGTTTAAAGAGTTCATTTTTTTCATTAAACGAGACTTTTTACGGGCAGCAGCATTTTTGTGGATAAGACCTTTTGCAGCAGCTTTGTCTAGTTTACGAGCAGCATCAGCGAAAGATTCAGTTGCAGCAGCAGCATCGTTGTTTACGACTGCAGCATCAACCTTCTTTACAGCTGTACGCATTGCTGATTTAACTGTAGCGTTATGAGCGTTGCGAGCTTCGCTAGTTTTAACACGCTTAATAGCAGATTTAATGTTTGGCATTCCATTCACCTCCTGAAAAAGCATCGAGATTCTATAACTCGACATTCACATTCATTAACAATAATTAAGAACAAGTGATATTTTATCAAACACGGGGGCATAATGCAATACTCTGTAATCAAAATTGCTGGAGGCGATTCTGCATGTTTTTGGACTTTAAAGGCAATGATAGTATATATCCGAATTTTAGTATAATGTGTGTTATTTTCCAATAGCTGAGAATGTGAGGGATAAATATGAAGGAATCAATAGATTTAAGCCAATACTCAGTCCGAACGGACCTTGCCATTGAAGCCAGGGAAATGGTTATTTCCGACAGGCAGAAAGACAATATTCATCAGCAGGAGAATCTCTCCCAAATAGAAGGCGTAATAATTAAAGAAAGAGAAGAAAATGATATAAAAATTTCTTTTGTTGAAGTAACAAAAGAAGGTGCAGAGGCATTGGGGAAAAAAGAGGGAAAATATCTGACCCTTGAAGTGACGGGCATACGCCAGCAGGATACGGAGCTGCAGCACAAAGTAGAGTCTGTATTTGCGAGTGAGTTCTCCCAATTTATTAAGCAGCTGGGAATCAATGAAGATGCATCCTGTTTAATTGTCGGTCTGGGCAATTGGAATGTCACTCCCGATGCACTGGGTCCGCAAGTATGTGAAAACTTGCTTATTACAAGGCATCTCTATCAGCTGCAGCCTGAAAGTGTAGAAGAAGGCTATCGGCCAGTAAGTGCTATTTCCCCGGGAGTGATGGGCCTGACCGGGATAGAAACAAGTGACATTATTTATGGCATTGTTGACAAAACAAAGCCCGATTTTGTCATTGCAATCGATGCTCTTGCTTCCCGATCAATTGAAAGAGTGAATTCTACCATTCAAATTTCGGATACAGGGATTCACCCTGGTTCTGGTGTCGGGAATAAGCGAAAAGAAATCAGCAAAGAAACTTTAGGGATACCTGTCATAGCGATTGGCATCCCAACCGTTGTTGATGCTGTGTCCATTACAAGCGATACAATTGATTACATCCTCAAGCATTTCGGTAAGGAAATGAAAGAAGGCGGACGTCCATCGCGTGCCCTGGCTCCTGCAGGAATGACTTTTGGAGAGAAGAAGAAGCTGACAGATGAAGACCTGCCGGAAGAACATCATAGAAAAACCTTCCTTGGCATGATTGGAACCTTGCCTGAAGAGGAGAAGCGGAAGCTTATTTATGAAGTCCTGTCTCCTTTGGGCCACAACCTTATGGTGACTCCAAAGGAAGTGGATGTATTTATTGAAGATATGTCAAATTTAATTGCTAACGGTTTGAACGCAGCACTCCATCAAAAAGTGAATCAGGATAATGCCGGTTTTTATACCAGATAGGAAATAACATGTTCTATCTTTTCTAGCAAAGTCATAACATTTACTAGACTAGCAAGGAGAGGTGGAACAATGAAACCTTTTAAATCGAACGGACTTGTAGTAACCATTCAAGGGACAAGCTTGCTGAAAGCCATAGGCGGATTTTTGCTTTTTCTTTTTATGATATTTTCAATAAGCGGAGCATTAACTTCATTAAAGCCGGAATACAGAATCAGCTCCTCCTCAGTTAATTCTGCCGCGAACAGCCTGACAGGAGAAATGCTTTATCATTTTCTTGGATGGGAAAACCACTCATTTCTCCAGGGGGTTTCTGAAACCAGTTCTCCCCCGGGCATTGCCAATTTAGTTTTTAAGCTATCCACAAATGTCAATTTGGATGATCCCAGAAGCCTTTTGGGAAGGGAGCTTCCATTCTTCTCTATTTATGACAGTAAGATTCTTGTTGCTGGTGAAGGAACGGATTATACAAACATGCCTGTGGAATCTTCTCCTCCTATCGAAGTGCTGATGGCAGAACAGGAGGCAGCCCTGCAAAACACCGAAGGACTTGAGCCTGACGGTGATTCGAAACAATCGAAAACACCGCCGATGTCAACAGGTGATAAAAAACCCGTCTATATTTACTTTTCGCACAATACTGAATCCTATCTTCCTTATTTAAAGGGTGTAACCAATCCTGATGCAGCCTATCATTCCAAAATTAACGTTACTAAGATTGGTGATAAGCTTAAAGAAGAGATGGAGAGCAAAGGAATAGGGACCTTTGTCGACAAGACGGATATCCAGGGGAATTTAAGCAAGAAAGGATTAACGTATGGACGCTCCTATCAGGAATCCAGAGAAGTTGTTCAGGCTGCAATTACGTCCAACCGGGATTTGTCTTACTTAATCGATATTCACCGTGATTCAAAAAGAAAAAAAGATACAACGAAAGAAATAAACGGAGAGTCTTATGCCAAATTAGCTTTCATTATTGGCGGAAATAACCCGAACTATGAAAAGAACTTAAAATTTGCGAAAGAGCTGCATGATAGATTGAACGTTAAGTACAAAGGGTTAAGCAGGGGAATCATGAAAAAAGAAGGTGCAGGGACAAATGGCAACTTCAATCAGGATTTATCGGGAAATGCCATTCTCATTGAATTTGGCGGAGTTGATAATACGTTTGAAGAATTAAACCGTTCGGCAGAAGCAATCGCAGAAGTGTTCAGTGAATATTATTGGCAGGCCGAGGAAGTAAATTCATCAGCTGGCCGTGAATCTGAAAAGAAATAGTATTAGGATGATGCGGAATGAAAATATTTATGCTAAAAGCTCTTTTTCTGGCAGCCCTTATGTTTGTCTCAGTATTATTTGGAATGCAGCAGGCAAATGAAGGAATCCACAGAATGAAGGGTTTCCATGACGAAGATTTCAAAAGTGCCCTAACCTTAAATGAAACCAATGAAGGTGAAGTGCAGGCATCTGTCCTGGGGAATGATCTGTCCAGCCATGATCTTCAGCAGAAAAAAGAAAAGCTTGAAGAGATGAAAGCATATAACTTTTTTTCATCTCTGGGAAAAAGTATATCCGAAGGTTTATCAGAGCTGACAGAAAAATCGGTCGCATTCATTACAGACTTAATAACCGGAAAATAGGCTGCTCAAGAGGGCAGCCTTATTTTTTTTGGACGGTTAAAGACGTAAAGCTTAGCATTGAATCTTCACAAACGTACTGATATAATCAAAAATAGTGTATAAACTAAAAGGACTATTTAAAATTGAACACACTTGGCTCCAGGCGCCTGTCTTAAGGCGCTTGCGCTTTTCTTATAGTAGGAGTTGAATTATTTATAATGAACAGAGAAGAGAGACTAAAAAGGCAAGAGAAAATAAGGAATTTTTCGATCATTGCCCATATTGACCATGGCAAGTCGACTTTGGCGGATAGGATCCTTGAAAAAACCAATGCGCTGACATCGCGCGAAATGAAGGATCAGCTCCTTGATTCCATGGACCTCGAAAGAGAGCGCGGCATCACGATCAAGCTTAATTCCGTCCAGCTAAAATATAAAGCTAAAGATGGAGAGATATACACTTTTCACTTAATTGATACCCCGGGACACGTCGATTTTACATATGAAGTATCCCGAAGTCTGGCAGCCTGTGAAGGTGCAATCCTGGTTGTGGATGCAGCTCAGGGTATTGAAGCGCAGACCCTTGCAAATGTATATCTGGCCTTGGATAACGATCTTGAGGTTCTTCCGATCATCAATAAAATTGACCTTCCAAGTGCGGATCCGGAACGGGTGCGCAATGAGATCGAAGAAGTCATCGGCCTTGATGCTTCTGAAGCGGTACTTGCTTCAGCAAAAGCAGGAATCGGCATTGAAGAAATCCTTGAACAGGTCGTTGAAAAAGTGCCCGCTCCAGTAGGTGATCCGGATGCCCCTTTAAAGGCGCTTATATTTGACTCCCTTTATGATGCCTACCGTGGAGTAGTAGCCTACATCCGTGTGGTGGAAGGTACGGTTAAAGTAGGGGATAAAATTAAAATGATGGCAACTGGCAAAGAGTTTGAAGTTACTGAGGTTGGTGTGTTCACTCCTAAATCCACTCCATTGCCTGAATTGTCAGTTGGAGACGTCGGCTTTTTGACTGCTGCAATCAAAAATGTTGGCGATACACGTGTAGGTGATACCATCACAAGTGCGAAAAATGGTGCAGCCGAAGCTCTTCCTGGGTACAGAAAGATGAATCCGATGGTTTATTGCGGACTTTATCCAATAGACAGCGCCAAGTTCAATGATTTGCGTGAAGCACTTGAAAAACTGGAACTGAACGATTCTGCCCTGCAGTTTGAGCCTGAAACGTCACAAGCGCTTGGCTTTGGATTCCGCTGCGGTTTCCTTGGATTGCTTCACATGGAAATTATTCAGGAGCGCATTGAGCGCGAATTCAAAATTGATTTGATTACAACAGCACCAAGTGTTATTTATGATGTCATCCTGACTGATGGCACAGAGGTTAAAGTGGATAACCCATCCAATATGCCTGATCCGCAAAAGATTGACCGTGTAGAAGAGCCTTATGTAAAAGCTACAATGATGGCGCCGAATGATTATGTGGGAGCCATAATGGAACTTTGCCAGCAAAAACGCGGCATCTTTATTGATATGCAATACATGGATGAAACAAGAGTTAACATTATATATGAAATTCCTTTATCGGAAATTGTTTATGATTTCTTTGATCAGCTGAAATCCAATACAAAAGGATATGCTTCTTTTGATTATGAATTAATTGGGTACAAGCCATCAAAACTTGTTAAAATGGATATCTTGTTAAATGCAGAAAAAGTAGACGCATTAAGCTTCATCGTTCATAAGGATTTTGCTTATGAAAGAGGAAAAGTAATCGTTGAGAAGTTAAAAGAGCTAATTCCCCGTCAGCAGTTTGAGGTTCCTATTCAAGCGGCGATCGGCCAGAAAATTGTAGCCCGCTCAACCATTAAAGCCATCCGCAAAAATGTATTGGCGAAATGTTATGGCGGAGACATCTCCCGTAAGCGTAAATTATTGGAGAAGCAGAAAGAAGGTAAAAAGCGGATGAAACAGGTCGGTTCTGTTGAAGTTCCGCAGGAAGCCTTCATGGCGGTCTTGAAGATGGATGATAACAGCCCTAAAAAGTAAAATATTTGCTTTGTTTTAAGAGGTTAGATATGCTGTCATAATAATAACAGCACTAACCTCTTTTTTATTGAATGTGTTTTAAAACTTGTTGCTTTCCAGTGGCTAAATCATTAAAACATTAAGTTGATTGGAGCGAAAGGCCCGAGATTCTCGAAAATGCTGCCGCATTTTCTTCGTGCGGTGCTGATTCAAGGAAGCTTATTCATCGTCCTGCGGGAGCAGCGTGCCAGGGGAGACCCCAAAGACGCAGAGCGTCGAGGAGCTTCGGGAGCCCCGTGGGAAAGCTTGAGTGCCTGCAGCGGAAGTCAACGGATGAAATTCAAAAAGCTATATAAATTAAGTGGAAAGCGATTGAATGATGAAAGTAGTGAAATAAATGATTAAAGCAGCTTATATACACATCCCATTTTGTGAACATATCTGTCATTACTGTGATTTTAATAAAGTGTTCTTGAAGAACCAGCCAGTTGGAGAATATCTGGACTCTCTTGACAAAGAGATGAATCTTGCTTTGAAAGAAGTACCTGCATCCCGCCTTGATTCCATCTTTGTAGGAGGCGGTACGCCAACTGCGCTGAACGGGAAACAGCTTGAAAAGCTTTGCGGCACTATCAAAGGGCAGCTTCCCTATGACTCTTTCACGGAATATACATTCGAAGCTAACCCGGGAGATCTCTCTGAGGAAAAACTTCAAATATTGCATGATGCTGGAGTCAACCGGCTCAGCTTTGGCGTTCAGACCTTTAACGATGAACTCTTAAAAAAAATTGGAAGGTCACACAGAGCAAGAGACGTTTTTCAGTCAATTGAAGCTGCAAAAAAAGTCGGGTTCGATAACATCAGTATCGATCTTATATATAGTCTTCCTGGCCAGACACTTCAGGATTTTAAGGATACACTCGAAACATCATTTACACTGGATATTGCCCACTATTCCGGCTATTCGCTGATCATTGAACCCAAGACGGTATTCTATAATCTAATGAGGAAGGGAAAACTGCCAACTCCTGGAGAAGATGTGGAAGCTGAGATGTATGAATTATTAATGGAACAAATGGGCAAACACGGCTTTGCGCAATATGAAATCAGCAATTTTGCAAAACCAGGCTATGAAAGCCGGCATAACATCACTTATTGGGATAATGAATGGTACTTTGGCTTTGGGGCTGGCGCACATGGCTATGTAAAAGGGCTTCGCCGTTCAAACCACGGCCCCCTGAAAAAATATATGGAGCCTATTGAAAACGGCCGGCTTCCGATCCTGGAAGAGCATAAGGTACCCCTGGAAGAACAGATGGAAGAGGAAATGTTTCTTGGACTGAGAAAAACAGAAGGTGTCTCAATAAGTCGCTTTAAAGAGAAATTTGGCAAAGATCCGCTGGAGCTGTTTAAAGTCCAAATTAAACAGCATGCTGAAAAAGAATTAATTATTGCAGAGGAAGACCATATTAAATTGACAAGGCGAGGACGCTTCCTTGGAAATGAAGTATTTCAGTCCTTTATAGGGTAATCAGGCATGGGGATTGCGTCGGGAAAAAAGAAAGCCAAATTATTGACACTGCACGTTTGATTTGATAATTTATTAGTAGAATTAGCACTCAGGAACAAAGAGTGCTAACAGAGGTGATAACTGTGTTAACAGATCGTCAATTATTAATTTTTCAAGTAATTGTTGATGATTTTATTCAAACTGCACAGCCTGTCGGGTCGAGAACCTTGTCGAAAAAAGAAGAAATTTCTTTTAGTTCCGCGACGATCAGAAATGAGATGGCTGATTTAGAGGAACTTGGGTTTATTGAAAAAACACACACCTCATCGGGGAGGATTCCATCTGAAAAAGGGTACCGCTACTACGTGGATCACCTTTTATCCCCGCAAAAATTAAATCAGCATGATATCCACAAAGTGCAATCTATCTTTGCGGAAAGAATCTATGAGCTCGAGAAAATCGTTCAAAGATCGGCAAAAATTCTATCTGAGCTGACAAACTATACATCCATTGTCCTCGGGCCTGCAGTAAGGGATAACAAGCTGAAGAGAATTCAGATCGTTCCCTTGAATAAAGAAACAGCGATAGCAATTATTGTCACAGATACTGGCCATGTGGAGAACAGGATGTTCCACTTGCCGGAAAACATTGATGCCGGTGATTTGGAGAAGGTTGTTAATATCCTTAATGACCGGCTTGCCGGTGCACCATTGGAAAGTCTGAACAATAAGTTATATAAAGAAGTTGCCGTTCTTTTAAGGCATCATATCAATAATTACGATCTAATGCTGAATTCAATTGCCGATACAATCAAGATACCGGCCTATGATAAGCTTTTCTTCGGCGGTAAAACAAATATGCTCAGCCAGCCCGAGTTTCATGATATTGAAAAGGTTAAAAACCTCATGAATATGATCGAGCAGGAAAAAGGCATATATGATTTAATCCGTAAAAATAAGTCAGGGATCAATATAAAAATCGGCCGGGAAAATAATAATTCAGCAATGGAAAACTGCAGTCTGATTACAGCAAGCTATTCGATCGGCACCGAACAGCTCGGTACCATTGCCATTCTGGGGCCGACCAGAATGGAATATTCAAGAGTCATAAGCTTATTGAACTATATCAGTGCAGACCTATCAGCTGTTTTATCTAAACTGTATCAAAACAGGTGATGGTGGAGATATTGATTAAGGGTGGAAAAACCTTTCCACTCCTTTCCTTATGGTTTTTATTTCGAAGAAACACCCATTCTTTAAGGGAGGTGAACATGTTGGCAGAGGAGAAAGACACACTAAACCAAGAATTAAATGAACAAACCAACGAACCTGAAGGAACCGAAAATGAGGCTCCTATTGAAGAGGTATTTGCGGAGGCAGAAGCAGAAGCTGGTGCTGATGAGGGAAGCACTGATGCAGAGCTTACAGCAGCGAAAGCGAAAATAGCTGAACTGGAAGGCAAGCTGGAAGAGGAAGAGAATCGCATCTACCGCCTTCAGGCTGATTTTGAAAATTCCCGGCGCCGTGCAAGGCTTGACCTTGAAGCGTCTGAAAAATATAGAGCACAGAGCTTAATCTCCGATTTGCTGCCTGCAATTGACAATTTTGAGAGGGCTCTTCAGATGGAAGCTGAAAATGAACAGGCTAAATCTATCCTTCAAGGGATGGAAATGGTTTACCGCAGCTTGCTGGAGGCTATTAAAAAAGAAGGCGCAGAACAGATTGAAGCAGTTGGGAAAGAATTCGATCCTCATTTACACCAGGCTGTGATGCAGGTGGAAGATGAGAATTTTGATTCCAATATCGTGGTCGAAGAATTTCAAAAAGGCTACAAGTTAAAGGATAGAGTCATTCGTCCATCAATGGTTAAAGTAAATCAATAACTACATATTTGGGGAGGTAAAGAACATGAGCAAAATTATCGGAATCGATTTAGGTACAACAAACTCATGTGTCGCTGTCCTTGAAGGCGGCGAACCAAAAGTAATTCCAAATCCGGAAGGCAACCGTACAACACCTTCAGTTGTTGCGTTTAAGAACGGCGAGCGCCAGGTCGGAGAGGTCGCAAAGCGCCAGTCTATTACAAACCCGAACACAATCATTTCCATTAAACGCCACATGGGAACTGATCATAAAACTGAAATCGAAGGAAAAGAATACTCGCCTCAAGAGGTTTCTGCTATTATTCTTCAATATTTGAAATCTTATGCAGAAGACTATCTTGGCGAGAATGTTACTAAAGCAGTAATCACAGTTCCGGCATATTTCAACGATGCTGAGCGTCAGGCTACAAAAGATGCAGGCAGAATTGCCGGCCTGGAAGTTGAACGAATCATCAACGAACCTACTGCTGCAGCGTTGGCTTATGGTCTTGATAAAATGGATGAAGACCAGACAATTCTTGTTTATGACCTTGGCGGCGGTACTTTTGACGTGTCTATCCTTGAACTTGGCGATGGAGTATTTGAGGTAAAATCCACTGCCGGAGATAACCGTCTTGGCGGAGACGATTTTGACCAAGTAATTATTGACTACCTGGTTGATCAATTCAAAAAAGAGAATGGCATTGACCTTGCCAAAGATAAGATGGCTCTTCAGCGTTTAAAAGATGCCGCTGAAAAAGCGAAAAAAGATCTTTCAGGTGTGACTTCAACGCAAATCTCGCTTCCGTTTATCACGGCTGGGGAAGCAGGACCTTTACACCTTGAAGTTACACTTTCAAGAGCTAAATTTGAAGAACTGTCTGCAGACCTTGTAGAACGCACAATGGGACCTACACGCCAGGCGTTAAAGGATGCTGGATTGACTCCTTCAGAACTTGATAAAGTTATCCTTGTCGGCGGTTCAACTCGTATTCCTGCCGTACAGGAAGCAATCAAGAAAGAAACAGGAAAAGAACCGCATAGAGGAGTTAACCCTGATGAAGTTGTTGCAATGGGTGCAGCCATTCAGGGCGGTGTAATAACAGGTGACGTCAAGGATGTTGTCCTATTGGACGTAACTCCTTTGTCACTTGGAATTGAAACAATGGGTGGAGTGTTCACTAAGCTGATTGAACGCAATACAACCATCCCAACATCAAAATCCCAAGTGTTCTCAACTGCTGCTGATAACCAGTCAGCTGTTGATATCCATGTGCTTCAAGGGGAACGCCCGATGGCTGCAGATAATAAAACACTGGGGCGCTTCCAGCTTGGCGATATTCCTCCTGCTCCTCGTGGAGTGCCTCAAATCGAAGTATCTTTCGATATCGACAAAAATGGTATCGTTAACGTACGCGCTAAAGACTTGGGCACAAATAAAGAGCAGGCCATTACGATTAAATCTTCAACAGGATTATCTGATGAAGAAATCGAAAAAATGGTAAGAGAAGCTGAAGAAAATGCTGAAGCAGATAAGAAGCGCAAAGAAGAAGTTGAACTCCGCAATGAAGCGGATCAGCTGGTATTCACTACCGAAAAGACTCTAAAAGATCTTGAAGGCAAAGTGGATGAAGCTGAAGTGAACAAAGCAAATGAAGCAAAAGATGCCCTAAAGGCTGCAATTGAAAAGAACGATTTGGATGAAATCCGTGAGAAGAAAGATGCCCTGCAGGAGGTTGTCCAGGCGTTAACAATGAAACTTTATGAGCAGGCTCAAGCTGCTCAGGGTGCACAGGGTGCAGAAGGCACTGAAAGCAAAAGTGACGACGATAATGTCGTAGATGCTGAGTTCGAAGAAGTTAAAGACGATAAATAAATCATAAATGATGGTGTGATCTACACACCAGCTACAGGTTCACATCAAAAGTCAAAGTCAGGTTTTTCTTGGCTTTGGCTTTTATTTCTGTTTGAAGCAATCCATTAAATATGCATAAAAGTGTTTTTTGCCCCTTGCCCTATGAGTGGACCGGGGTCCTTTCTTTGGGGAAGCGGCAAATGCCAATGCATAATTCTCTGCATTAGAAGTGTGTATTGCGGTTGCGGAATATAATTAGAGAATGATACAATAACCTTTATGTGAAATGAATCGGGGAGTGGTAATCATGAGTAAAAGGGATTACTATGAAGTTCTTGGAATCAGCAAAGGTGCATCCAAGGATGAAATTAAGAAGGCTTATCGAAAGCTTTCAAAAAAATATCATCCGGATATTAATAAAGAGCCTGATGCAGACGAGAAGTTCAAGGAAGTTAAAGAAGCATATGAAGTCCTCAGCGACGACCAGAAAAAGGCCCACTATGATCAATTCGGGCATACGGACCCTAATCAGGGCTTTGGCGGAGGCGGATTTGAAGGGTTTGGCGGATTCGAAGACATCTTCAGCACCTTCTTCGGAGGAGGCTCCCGCCGGCGTGATCCAAATGCCCCAAGACAGGGTGCAGACTTGCAGTACACCATGTCCTTATCCTTTGAGGAAGCAGTATTTGGCAAAGAGACCGATATTGAAATTCCGCGTGAAGAAACGTGTGAGACATGCAGCGGATCAGGCGCAAAGCCAGGAACGAAGCCGGAAACATGCCGTCACTGTCATGGATCAGGTCAGCTGAATGTAGAACAAAATACGCCATTTGGCAAGATAGTAAATAGAAGGGTTTGCCACTATTGTAACGGCACCGGCAAAGAAATCAAGGAGAAGTGCATTACTTGCCGAGGAACTGGTAAAGTACAAAAACGCAGGAAGATACATGTGAAAATTCCTGCAGGCATTGATGATGGCCAGCAGCTTAGAGTGGCTGGTCAAGGGGAACCCGGTGTAAATGGAGGCCCTCCTGGCGATCTTTATGTCGTATTCCATGTTCGTTCACATGAATTCTTTGAGCGTGATGGCGATGATGTATATTGTGAGATGCCTATTACGTTTGTGCAGGCAGCCCTTGGCGATGAGATCGAAGTGCCTACACTGCATGGAAAAGTAAAGCTGAAAGTCCCATCAGGCACACAAACAGGAACAAAATTCCGTCTAAAAGGAAAAGGTGTCCCTAATGTCAGAGGATATGGAACAGGGGATCAGCATATTATTGTCCGTATTATTACTCCGACAAAGCTGACAGAAAAACAGAAGCAGCTTTTAAGCGAATTTGCTGAAATCAGCGGAACAGTTCCTCAGGGAGAACAGGAAGAAAGCTTTTTTTCGAAAGTAAAACGAGCCTTTAAAGGTGAATAAAGGAATGGAGTTGGTAGTAGTGAAATGGTCAGAAATCAGTATTCATACTGCAAATGAAGCTGTTGAACCGATTTCGAATATTTTGCATGAAGCCGGAGCAAGCGGAGTTGTAATTGAGGATCCTTTAGAACTTGTAAAAGAAAGAAAGGACCAATTCGGTGAAATCTACCAGCTCAATCCGCAGGATTATCCTGAAGAAGGCGTAATTGTAAAAGCGTATCTGCCAGTAAATAGTTTTCTCGGTGAAACTGTCGATGAAATAAAAGAAGCCATCAATAACCTGATATTATTTAACATTGACATTGGGGCAAATAAAGTCAGCATCAGTGAAGTAAATGAAGAAGAATGGGCTACTGCCTGGAAAAAATACTATAATCCTGTAAAAATTTCAGAACGTTTTACAATTGTCCCAACCTGGGAGGATTACACACCTGTCAGCAGTGATGAACTTATCATAGAGCTTGACCCTGGAATGGCCTTTGGAACGGGAACACACCCTACAACGGTGATGTGTATACAAGCACTTGAAAGAACAGTAAAACAGGGTGATAAAGTTGTAGATGTAGGAACAGGATCGGGAGTTTTAAGCATTGCAGCAGCTATGCTCGGTGCTGAGAAGGTGAAAGCACTTGATCTTGATGAAGTGGCAGTAAATTCAGCTAAATTAAATATTAAGCTGAATAAAGTGCAGGATATAGTTGAGGTTTCACAAGGAAACCTGCTCGATGGTGTCAGTCAGGGAGCTGATGTGGTCGTTGCCAACATCCTGGCAGAAGTGATTCTCAGATTTACTGATGATGTTGCATCTGTCGTAAAGGAAGGCGGGCACTTTATCGCTTCAGGCATTATCCAGCAGAAGAAACAGGAAGTAAGAGATGCTATTTCCGCAGCGGGATTTGAAGTTGAAGAAACCATTCAAATGGAAGATTGGGTTGCTATTGTGGCAAGGAGAAAGCAATAATGTAAAAAAGGGGGTAATGAACTTACCCCCCTTTTACAGTTGAAAGAATTCTGGACAGGCAAGAAAGAGGGTGCAGATTGTGCAGCGGTATTTCACAGAGAGTGCTGTAAAAGAAAATGTCTTTCTAATTAAAGGGGAAGACCGCCATCATATTGTAAAAGTAATGCGCATGAAAGAAGGCGATCAGATTATCTGTGTTGATCAATCCCAAAATAGTGCACTTTGCGCAATTGCAGAAATTACCGATGAACATGTGGCTGCAGAAGTTGTACAATGGATTGAAGGGTCTTCTGAGCTGCCTGCCAATATTACGATTGTGAGCGGACTGCCTAAAGGGGATAAGCTTGAGTGGATCATTCAAAAAGGCACTGAGCTGGGAGCACACCGTTTTATCCCTTTTACTTCAGCCCGTTCAGTAGTAAAATGGGATGCGAAGAAATCTGTGAAAAAAGCAGAAAGATGGCAGAAGATTGCTAAAGAAGCTGCTGAACAGTCACACAGGACCATGGTGCCTGAAGTGTTTGCACCTCTTGATTTGAAGTCATTGCTGAAATTATCTGGAGATTATTCATATAAATTGATTGCCTTTGAGGAAGAAGCGAAGCAGGGAGAGGACTCTGTGCTCTATAAAACACTTACCTCTATGAATAAAGGACAATCGCTTATTGTTGTATTCGGGCCTGAAGGCGGTCTTTCTGACAATGAAGTTTCATTGCTGCAGGAAGCAGGCTTTGTTGCCTGCGGATTGGGGCCACGTATTTTAAGAACAGAGACAGCACCTCTCTATTTGCTGTCAGCTGTTTCCTATCATTTTGAATTAATGGGGTGAAATTAGATGCCTGCAGTTGCATTTCATACACTTGGCTGCAAAGTCAATCATTACGAAACAGAAGCCATTTGGCAGCTTTTCAAAGAAGCTGGCTATGAACGGACAGACTTTGAATCCGTTTCAGATGTATATGTAATTAATACATGTACGGTTACAAATACTGGTGATAAGAAAAGCCGCCAGGTAATCAGAAGGGCAATCAGGAAAAACCCTGATGCGGTTATCTGTGTAACGGGCTGTTATGCACAAACCTCACCGGCTGAAATTATGGCGATTCCTGGTGTGGATATCGTTGTTGGCACCCAGGATCGAGTAAAGATGCTTGAATATATCGAGCAGTATAAACAAGAACGGCAGCCGATTAATGGTGTTGGAAACATCATGAAGAATCGTGTCTACGAAGAGCTTGATGTTCCGGCATTTACCGATCGGACACGTGCTTCCCTTAAAATTCAGGAAGGCTGCAATAATTTCTGTACTTTCTGCATTATCCCCTGGGCGCGCGGTTTAATGAGATCCAGGGATCCAAAAGAAGTAATCCGGCAGGCGCAGCAGCTGGTTGATGCCGGCTATAAAGAAATTGTTCTGACTGGAATCCATACAGGCGGGTATGGCGAAGACATGAAAGATTATAATCTGGCTATGCTTCTTAGGGATCTGGAGGCTCAGGTAAAAGGTCTTAAACGTTTAAGAATTTCTTCAATTGAAGCCAGCCAGATTACCGATGAAGTTATTGAAGTTATGGATCAGTCCAAGGTTGTTGTAAGACACTTGCACATTCCTCTTCAGTCTGGCTCAAATACTGTCCTTAAGAGAATGCGCCGCAAGTATACCATGGAGTTCTTTGCTGAGCGTCTTGAGCGCTTGAAGGAAGCTCTCCCAGGTTTGGCTGTTACATCAGATGTTATCGTTGGCTTCCCGGGAGAAACAGAAGAAGAATTTATGGAAACCTACAACTTTATTAAAGAACATAAATTTTCCGAGCTTCATGTATTTCCTTATTCAAAGCGTACAGGAACACCTGCAGCGAGAATGGACGACCAGATTGATGAAGAAATTAAAAATGAGCGTGTCCATCGCCTGATTGCATTATCAGATCAGCTTGCAAAAGAATACGCATCTCAGTATGAAGGCGAAGTTCTTGAAGTGATTCCGGAGGAAAGCTTTAAGGAAAGCAGTGACAGCAGTTTATTTGTCGGCTACACTGACAATTACTTGAAAGTCGTCTTCCCGGCGGCAGAAGAAATGGTCGGCCAGATTGTAAAAGTTAAGATTACAAAAGCTGGCTACCCTTACAATGAAGGTCAATTTGTTAGAGCCCTTGATGAATTGAATGAAACAGAAGAGGCTGCAGTTTAGTGGAATTACCTAAGGGTAATTCCTTTTTTTATTAAGCTGTTATTGTTTAGTTTATTGCTCTTAAAATAACTAAGTTACTGAGTTGATTGGAATGGAGGGCACTTGATCCTCGAAAATGCTGAAGCATTTAGTTCGTGCGGTGCTCATTCCAGGAAGCTTAATCAATGTCCTGCGGGAGGAGGCTCCCGTTGCTCCCTGCGGAAAGCAGGTGCCCCGTGCTGAAATCAAAGGGGATGAATTCCTAATCAAAAACATCAATCTACGAGAAAAGTGATTTTGATTAATTTATTAATATCTTTTGGGAAAAACTACTTTCGAAAACGATTACAAAAAACATAAATAGTGCTCGATATTTTATTATCTAAGTGATATTATGTAAGAGGTACGTACAACTAACTGTTTTTTAAAAGGAGTAGTTACAATGACAAATAACGTAGCAAAAATGATCGATCATACATTACTTAAAGCCGATGCAACAAAAGACCAAATTGAGAAAATCTGTGCCGAGGCTAAAGAATACAATTTCGCGTCAGTTTGTGTAAACCCGGCATGGGTCAAACTTTCAAGCGACTTGCTTAACGGGACTGAAGTGAAAGTCTGCACGGTAATCGGCTTCCCGCTGGGAGCTTCCACACCTGAAACAAAAGCATATGAAACAAAGAATGCCATCGAAAACGGTGCAACAGAAGTAGATATGGTCATTAATATTGGCGCTTTAAAAGGCGGAGACATTGAGCTAGTGGAGAGAGATATCCGTGCGGTTGTTGATGCTGCCAAAGGAAAGGCACTAACAAAGGTTATTATCGAAACCTGTCTTCTTACTGAAGAAGAAAAAGTTCGTGCATGTGAACTTTCTGTAAAAGCAGGGGCTGACTTTGTTAAAACATCTACAGGATTTTCAACAGGCGGAGCAACTGCAGAAGATATCGCCCTGATGAGAAAAACTGTCGGCCCGGAAATCGGTGTTAAAGCTTCAGGCGGTGTCAGAAGCGCTGAAGATGCACAGAAAATGATTGATGCAGGTGCAACGAGAATTGGGGCAAGCTCTGGGGCTGCTATTGTCAACGGTTTAACAAGCGATTCGGATTACTAAGAAAAGCGGAAGGTGCCCGTTTATCGGCTTAGACCTGTGAGCCGATGGCACCTGTAGACAGTTGTCGAAATTTAAAATATTATATTTGTTGAAAAAAATGCCGGGATTTACCGGCATTTTTTTATTGTTCTATCGGTCATGAAGCCTGATGACAAACCTTCCAAACTGATTTGCAACTGGAAGAACAAGCAGTGAAGATATTACATTAAATAAAACACTGATGTGTGCAAGCTGCACATCCGGAGAACCTGCTGCACTTTGTCCAAAAACAGCAAGGGCATGAATAAAAGGATAAAAGGCTGCGACACCTAGGCAGTTGAGCCAGATATGGGCAAAGGCAGTCAGCTTTGCTTCTTTTCCAGAACCAATGGATGCCAAATAAGCGTCTACGCATGTTCCGATATTAGATCCAAGCATTATGGCAATGCCGGTATCCAAATCCATTGCTCCTGCAGTTAAAAACCCCATTATAATGCCAGTTGTTGCGGTGCTTGATTGGATAATCGCAGTAAGGACAATCCCAGCCGCTACTGCGAACATATAATTCCCATCCAAGGTAAGCAGCCAATGATTGACCATATCATTATTTTTAACTGAACTGGCAAGATATTCAAACCCGCGCATTGCGGCAAAAACCGCTGATAAACCCAGCAATGCCAGACCGGTGCTTCGCATGCTGTTTTTCTTCAATACAGCCAGGATGCTTCCGGCAGCAGCAAGCGGAATAATATAAGATTCTATATTAAAAGTGATTAATTCTGTCGTAAATGTTGTCCCGATGTTGGTTCCTAAAATGATGCCGATTGTCTGGGGAAAAGTAAGCATCCGTGCAGCTACCATTCCAATTGTAATGATCATTACCGCTGAGCTGCTCTGCAGGACAGCTGTGACGATTGTGCCAATAACAAGGCCTTTCCAGGGTGAATTTGTCATCACTGCCAGCCATTTTTTTAATGAATCGGCAGATAAATTAAATAGACCTGACCTTAAAAGTGTCATACCATAAATAAATAACCCGATTAGCAGAAAAAATAATAACAGCTGGACCAAGCATTCACCCCCTACAATTAATACTATGGGACAGTATGCTGGGACATGCTTAAGTGCGAAAATTTGTTTCGTTTGTGATGAACGGGGTATTAAACAATCACAATCAAATAAAAACTCATCTCATAGCAGGCTAATTACTGTTGACCTTGATAAGCTGTTATATTATAATTGCAAGGTACATGGAATAAACCATGTTGTTGATGTAAGTGTGTTGTGCTCGGAGGGAGGGAAAGAGAATGTCTAAAACCGTCGTTCGTAAAAACGAATCGCTTGAAGATGCTCTTCGTCGCTTCAAACGTTCAGTATCAAAAACTGGTACTTTGCAGGAAGCAAGAAAGCGCGAATTCTACGAAAAACCTAGTATTAAACGTAAGAAAAAGTCTGAGGCTGCTAGAAAGCGTAAGTGGTAAGAGAGGGTGTATGTAATGAGTCTTCTCGAGCGTTTAAATGAAGATATGAAACAAGCGATGAGGAATAAAGAAAAAGAAAAGCTTACTGTCATTCGTATGATTAAAGCTTCGCTTCAAAACGAAGCAATCAAGCTTGGTAAAGATCTTAACGAAGAACAGGAGCTGACTGTCCTTTCTCGCGAAGTTAAACAACGCAAGGATTCCCTCCATGAATTTGAAAAAGCAGGTCGTGAAGATCTTGTTGAAAAAATTCGTACTGAACTTCAGTATGTCGAATTATATATGCCAAAACAGCTCTCTGAAGATGAAGTTTCAAAAATTGTTGCAGAAACGGTTGCTGAAACTGGTGCTTCATCAAAAGCTGATATGGGAAAAGTGATGGCTGCTATTATGCCTAAAGTAAAAGGCAAAGCAGATGGTTCACTTGTAAATAAACTTGTACAACAACACCTTTCATAAAACTATGCAATAAAAGACCGAAAGCCATTGGCTGACGGTCTTTTTTATTTTGCGCTGACTTATTTTATGCATATCCTTAGGGCTATGTGACTAAATACTGCTGGCATGATTTACATTCATTTCTAGGTTATACTAATAATACAGCCGCTTTGTAAATACTAATCAAAGGGAAAAATAAAAAATGAAACTTTTTAATAATTGAATCGTAAATACATATAGAATCAATTTTGCGGTTAAAGGGGGGAAAGATTTGATTGCCAGAAGAGCAATAACCGCCTTTTCATTGTTTTTTGCTCTGCTGCTTTTAGGAAGCCCTTTTCAAGGAAAAGCCGATAATGAAAAAGTACTGATTGTTCCTATTGAAGAAACTGTGGAAAAAGGGCTTTATGCATTTTTAAACAGAGCGGTCCAAACAGCTGAAGAAGAAAATGCCTCAGCCATTATATTTGAAATAAATACACCCGGAGGCGCAGTGGATGCAGCCGGGCAAATCGGAAGGCTGTTAACCTCGACAAATATAAAAACAATATCTTTTGTCAATAAGCAGGCCTTATCTGCAGGTGCCTATATAGCTTTGAATACGGATGAAATATACATGGTCCCGGGTTCAACAATGGGTTCTGCAGCAATTATTGATCAGCAGGGAAATACGGCTGGCAAAAAAGCTGAATCATACTGGTTTGCGGCTATGCAGAGTGCTGCCGCACAAACGGACAGAGATCCTGTTTATGCCCTTGCTATGGCAGATGAGTCGGTTGATCTGCCAGATTTGGGGGCGCCGAAAGGGAAGCTTCTTACTCTTACAGCGGAACAGGCTAAAGAGGTAGGGTATTCGGAAGGCACAGTAGATTCAAGGGCGGAATTACTGAAAGTGCTCGGCTTTGAGGGAGCTGATATACAGACAATTGATGAAAGCTTTGCAGAAAAGGTGGCCCGTTTTATTACCCATCCTGTCGTTATACCAATTCTATTGTCCATCGGAAGCCTCGGACTTGTTCTTGAGCTGTATTCACCGGGCTTCGGCATCCCTGGCCTCATGGGGTTATCGGCTCTGCTCCTTTTCTTTTATGGCCATATGGTGGCCGGTCTGGCAGGATATGAAACTTTAATTCTGTTTGTAATTGGCATAGGTTTAATAATAGCTGAGTTTTTCCTTCCTGGAGGAATTGCAGGAATAGCTGGAATAGCAGCAGTATTGGGCAGCCTGTTCCTGGCTGCTGACAATGCAGCCCATATGGGGATGTCTATTTTAATTGCTATGGGAGTTTCAATATTGGCATCTATATTAATGATAAAGGTGTTTGGTAAAAAGATGAAATTCTTTAAAAAAATTATATTAACCGATAGCACAAATACAGAAAAAGGCTATATCTCAAATAAAAGCAGACTTGAATTGCTTGGCCTTGAGGGTTATGCACTTACAGCTCTAAGGCCATCTGGTACAGTCGTCATCGGGGATGAGCGGATTGACGTTGTCAGTGAGGGAGGCTTTATCCTTAAAGGGGCAAAAATAAAAGTTGTTAAAGCAGAAGGCTCACGTATTGTTGTAAGGGAAGTATCTAATCTTGATTTAGATAAATAAAATCATCAGGAGGTAGGAATATGTTAGAAGCAGGGACAGTATTTGTTCTGGTTGCCGTTGTACTTGGTGTCATTTTACTTGGGATATTATTCACCTTTGTACCGGTAATGCTATGGATTTCAGCATTGGCAGCAGGTGTCAGAGTCAGTATCTTTACATTAATTGGGATGAGGCTTCGCCGGGTTATCCCAAGCCGTGTTATTAACCCGCTTATTAAGGCACACAAAGCAGGGCTGAATGTATCAACAAACCAACTGGAAAGCCATTATTTGGCCGGAGGTAATGTTGACAGGGTTGTGAATGCATTGATTGCAGCCCATCGTGCAAATATCGATTTAAGTTTTGAGAGAAGTGCCGCTATTGATTTGGCAGGCCGAGATGTTTTGGAAGCAGTACAGATGAGCGTTAACCCTAAAGTAATTGAAACACCTTTTATTGCAGGGGTGGCGATGGATGGTATTGAGGTTAAAGCAAAGGCCAGAATTACTGTAAGAGCCAATATTGACCGCCTTGTCGGGGGAGCTGGAGAGGAAACAATCGTAGCACGTGTCGGGGAAGGGATCGTATCTACAATCGGTTCATCTGATAATCATAAAAAGGTCTTGGAGAATCCAGATATGATTTCTCAGACCGTTCTCTCAAAAGGTCTGGACGCAGGCACCGCTTTTGAAATCCTTTCGATTGATATTGCAGATGTCGATATCGGCAAAAACATTGGTGCGGAACTTCAGACTGAACAGGCTGAAGCAGATAAGAAGATTGCCCAAGCTAAAGCGGAAGAAAGACGTGCAATGGCAGTAGCGCAAGAACAGGAAATGAAAGCCCGCGTTGAGGAAATGCGAGCGAAGGTTGTGGAAGCAGAGGCTCAGGTGCCGCTTGCCATGTCAGAAGCGCTCCGTTCTGGAAATATTGGTGTAATGGACTATATGAATATCCAAAACATCTCGGCTGATACCGAAATGAGGGACTCAATCGGCAATATGAGTGATGATGGCAAAAATGGCCGCAAAAATGACTAAATGATCCCATATTGGGAGAAGGGAGGAAACTCTCTTGGAATTCTTATTGGAGAATCCTTTTATTCTTATTGCCTTAATAGCTTTCATTTCCTCCTTCTTCAAAAAAAAGAAGGAGGAAAAGCCTGTTAAACAGACTCCCCGTTCAGTACAGCAAGAGCAGAGGGCACAGGCAGAAAGAACTTCGGCAGATTCTGCATTGGCCGAAACGCTAAAAGAAGAATACAGGCAGCAGGAAGAGAAAGCCAAAAGAATAGAAGAAGAATACAGGCAGCGTAAACAGCAGGCTGAAGAAAGCATGAAGGCTCTTCAGAATCAGCGGAGAGCTGCAGAAAGAAAAGCAAGTAAAATAGCGAAAACAGCTTCCAATACAAACGCAGAGCATCGAAAAGAACCATCTGGAGCAGGAAGTTTTGAGTTTAGGAAACAATCGCTTGCTGACGGAATAATCTGGTCTGAAATCCTTGGGCCACCAAGATCAAAAAATCCTCACCGATCCCTGAACAGGAAGCAATAAGAAAAGTGGAAGCTCCTTGCCCGCGAAGGAACGCAGACTAAGATCGCTGCGTCCTGTGGCAGCGTCTGCATGACCCGCATCCTCCCAAAAGCTGTCGCTTCGTGCGATGTTTATGCTGACGAAGCCTTCCTTATCCTGCGGGCCCAAGCACAAGACGAGTCTCACCAAAAGGCGTTATTTGCCTTTTTGGGAGGGTTGGCATTGATACATTCTATTCTTATCAAAAATAAGTGCTAGAACCTCCGTTCATTTCATAAATATGAGATGAAAGGGGGTTCTTTTTTTATGGCAAAAAAGTGGGGACAATTCGTCCGCGGCTGGATGACTAAAAATATGGAGCTTCCTCAAGATGTCATGATGGATCTGCCCCGCATCACAATGATTGGACAAATCCATATCTATATAGAGAACCACAGGGGATTATTGGCTTTTTCAGATAAGGAATTAAGACTGCTTTTGAAGCAGGGGCAGCTTTTAATTAGAGGGAAAGCTTTCGTCATAAAAACGATACTGCCAGAAGAAATACTGCTGGAGGGGAAAATTGACTCAGTAACTTATATTTCAGACACTGATTAAGAATTCAGGGGGAAGGAAATGAAGAACCAGTGGATCGAATTTTACAGGGGGCTTGTAACAGTTAAAGCAAGCGGGAAGGGAATAGAAAGGTTTATTAATGCGCTTACCCGCAGCGGAATCAATATCTGGAATGTAAAAAACCATGGAACGCAATCAGTCACCTTCAAAATGAAATTGGAAGATGCCAAAAAAATAAGGAGCCACGCCAGGAACAGCGATTGCAGAATCGAGTTCCTGCAGCGGGCAGGAGCTCCATTCCTTGTGAAAAGGCTGCTGAAAAACAGCGGATTTGCTGCTGGTGCCCTCGCATTTTTTGCAGTCATTCTCCTTTTATCCAATATGGTTTGGGGAATAGAGATTAAGGGTGCAAATCCTGCTACTGAATATCAGATTATCAAAGAATTGGACAAGATGGGGGTTAAAAAAGGAAAGCTGCAGTTCTTTGTTGATAACGTGGAGTCTATTCAGCGTCAACTTTCAAACAACATTGAAGCCATTACTTGGGTAGGTGTGGAGTTAAAAGGGACAACCTACCATCTACAGGTCGTAGAGAAAAATGAGCCTAAGAAGCCTGAGTATTTAAGTCCGCGCCATTTGGTAGCGAAGAAAAAAGCCGTCATTGTAGATATGTTTGTCCAAGAAGGGCGTCCAGTCGTTGATATACACGATCATGTTCAGCCAGGACAGCTTTTGGTCTCAGGGATAATCGGGAAAGAAGGTCAAACAGAGACTGTTCCTTCGAAGGGGGAGATTTTCGGGGAAACATGGTATAAATCTGAGGTCATTCTTCCGCTTAAGAGCACTTTCAAAGTATTCAGCGGCAATGAAAAAGTCAAGCATGCACTTACGATCGGAAATCTTGAGATCCCAATATGGGGGTTTGGGAGCCCGGAGTTTGAAGAATATGAATTAGAGGAAAATGAAAAAAGCGTAAAATTCCTGAAATGGGAGCTTCCTATTTCATATGTGAATAAAACGTTCCGTGAAAGGGAGCAAGTCACAAGAATTTATTCGAATAAAGAGGCATTTGAAGCTGCGAAAGATTTGGCAAGAAAAAAAATAAAAAGCAGCTTAGATGAAAATGCTAAAGTTATGGGAGAAAAAGTTTTGCACCAATCAATTGACAATGGTAAAGTAACTATAGCAATACATTTCCAAATTATTGAGAATATTGCAGAAGGACAACCAATTATTCAAGGAGATTCGGAATGACAGAAGACTTGAAAACAATGAACCTGCAGCTAGAAGACCCAAACGAAGCAATTGCCCTATTGGGGAATTCGGATGCAAACCTAAAAGTTATTGAGCAAGAACTGAATGTTTCCATTGTAACCAGGGGAGAATCTGTTTATGTGTCTGGAGAAATGGACAAGGTAGAACTCGTTGGAAAGGTTCTGGATAAACTGCTTTATGTAATCCGGAAAGGAATAAATATAAGCCAGAGAGACGTTATGTATGCTCTTCAAATGGCTCATAAGGGTACACTTGAGTATTTCAGTGATTTATATGAAGAAGAAATCACAAAAAATGCAAAAGGCAAGTCCATTCGCGTTAAGACACTGGGCCAGCGTCAATATATTCATGCAATCCGCGGGAATGACCTGGTTTTTGGCATAGGTCCAGCAGGAACGGGAAAAACATATTTGGCTGTTGTCATGGCTGTAAATGCTTTGAAAAATGGGAATGTGAAAAGGATTATCCTTACCCGTCCTGCAGTCGAAGCAGGCGAGAGCCTTGGTTTTCTGCCGGGGGATCTGAAGGAAAAAGTCGATCCTTACTTAAGGCCATTGTATGATGCTTTGCATGATATATTAGGTGCAGAGCATACACAAAGAATGATTGAAAGAGGCACGATTGAAATTGCACCGCTTGCGTACATGCGCGGAAGAACTTTAGATGATGCCTTTGTCATTCTGGATGAAGCGCAAAATACAACTCAAGCCCAAATGAAGATGTTTCTAACCCGGCTTGGCTTCGGCTCAAAAATGATTATTACTGGAGACAGAACACAAGTTGACCTTCCAAAAGGAGTAAAATCGGGCCTCATAGTGGCTGAAGATATACTAAAGGGTGTAAGTGGGCTATCATTCGTTCATTTGGAACAAAGTGACGTTGTTCGGCATCCGCTTGTGGCCAGGATTATCCAGGCATACGAAAAGGAAGATAACTAGTTAACCGTTAAACCGCCGACTTTGGCGGTTTTTTCGTTAAGTAAAAAATCCCACCGGTATGAATGATAGCAGGATTTATCATGGAATTATTTGCTATTAATGAAATGTTTAGGTAACCTGTTAATAGATAGGCCATTTTTTCTTGGTGAAAACCATCAGAAAAGCTGTTATGATTTTACATAATTAATACTGAAATGCTTTTTAAAGTTATTGGAATTTTTTTACCCAGGACAGGAGGGGTAAATGTGCCAAACCTTCAGCAGAGTATGTCAACAATCAGAAATTTGCTTAATATGACCTTTTTTCGTGTTCTCTTATTTATTCTCTTGGGGATTGTTATGTATTTTTCCATGTATAGCAATGTTAAGCCTGAAAAACTGGATTTAAGTCTGTTCTCTGTTGCTGAACAGACTATAAGGTCTCCAATAACAATAGAGGATAAAGCTAGCACAGAAAGAAAGAGAAAAGAAGCAGAAAATAATGTTAAGGATATTTACGTTGTAAAAAAAGAGATTGCACAAAACAGAGTTGACCTGGTTACCTCCATTTTCGGATCTGTATCGGAAGTGAACGATGAAGTAAAAGAAGAGATGGAAGAGAAAAAGAAAGCTGCTCAAACTGAGGCCGATAATAATGTTGAGGCACCGGACCCAGAAGCCACCCGTCCTGAAGATAAATTGGCTATGGTTAAGGAAAAGCTCACTGATGACGTAACACGTGAGGTATCAGATGGCGTTTTCCTTTCTTTGCTGCAGGCAAAGGAGGGGGAGCTGAGCATTGCAAAAGACCTTACGGTAACGGCCATCAATAAAATTATGAATAATGAGATTCCGGCTGAACAGGTGGAGAACGCGAAAAAGCGGGTTGAAGAAGAATTGAAGTTCACCAGCTTGAATTCAGATTTAAAAAAAGCTGCAATAGAACTGGGACGTTATGCTATATATCAAAATCAATTTTATGATCCTGCTGCCACGGAAGAATTACGACAGCAGACTGTTGAGAGTGTCGAGCCGGTTAAGATCCTGCAGGGACAGATAATCGTAGAGGAAAATCAGCTTATCAGCCGGGACATATACAGGCAGCTGGAACTTGCAGGACTTCTTGACAGTGTTAATTCGATTCAGCCTTTTATAGGGCTATCGCTGATAATCGTCATTGTCTTATCAGCCCTATATTATTATTTCCATGAAATGAACGTGCAGCGGGAAACAAAGCAAAGTTATCTTTTGCTGTTTAGCCTAATTTTTATCTTATCCATATTGCTGATGAAGGTCATCAGTCTATTCCAATATGCTGATTATTCAGAGATAGGATACATTTACCCTGCAGCCATGGGAGCTATGCTAATCAAAATACTGATTGATGAAAAGCTTGCCATGTACTATACGATCATTATGGCTATTGCAGGAAGCGTAATTTTTAATGAAGGCGTTACTGGCACATTTCAGCTGACATCAGCCATTTATATCCTCTGCAGCGGCTTGGCTGCTATATTGTTTTTGAGCAAGCAGAATCGCCGCTCCAAAATCTTGCAGGCTGGTTTATTTGTATCCGCAGTAAACATACTTGTTATCTTTTCAATGCTTTTCTTAAGAAACGGCCACTATGATACGATTGAATATGGCTTTTACTTTGTTATTGCTCTGATTTCAGGTATTTCGTCTGCAGTGCTGGCAATTGGCCTGCTGCCGTATTTCGAGGCAGGTTTTGGAATTTTGTCTACTATGAGGCTGATAGAACTATCTAATCCTAATCATCCTCTGCTGAGAAAGATACTGACCGAGTCTCCCGGAACTTATCATCATAGTGTAATGGTTGCCAATCTTTCCGAGTCAGCGTGTGAAGCTATTGGGGCGAATGGCCTTCTGGCAAGGGTGGGATGCTATTATCACGATATCGGTAAAACAAAGCGGCCTCAGTTTTTTATCGAGAATCAGGTTAATATTGAGAATCCGCATGATCGCCTCCCTCCGCATACCAGCAAGAATATAATAATCGCCCATGCTGCCGATGGGGCTGAAATGCTGAGGAAGCATAAGATGCCGAAGGAGATTGTAGATATTGCCGAACAGCATCATGGAACAACATTGCTTAAATATTTTTACTACAAAGCAAAACAGAATGGGCTGGAAGTAAAGGAAGAGGACTATCGCTATCCGGGACCAAAACCGCAATCAAAAGAGTCGGCAGTAATTGGCATTGCTGATAGTGTGGAAGCTGCAGTCCGTTCCATGGCGCATCCTACAACAGAACAAATAGAGGAACTGGTCAAAAAGATAATCGCAGACAGACTTCAGGATGGACAGCTGAATGAATGTGATTTAACCTTAAAAGAACTGGAAACCGTTTCACACTCGTTCTGCGAAACGTTAAACGGGATTTTCCATTCACGTATCGAGTATCCTGAAATGACAAAACAGAAGGTGAAACAGGCATGAATTTAAATATTGATTTTTTGGACGAAACAAATGAGCTTCAGGAAAATGATATAGCCAAAATTGAAGAGCTAATTAATTTTGCTGCCTCTAAAGAATCTGTGGAGCCGGAAAGCGAAGTATCCATCACATTTGTGACCAATGAACGCATCCGGGAAATTAACAGGGAGTATCGGGATAAAGATCGGCCGACAGATGTTATTTCTTTTGCAATGGAAGAGCTGGGTGAAGGTGAAATCGAACTGATTGGTGCCGATATGCCCAGAGTCCTGGGGGATATCATTATCTCAGTTGCAAAGGCGAAGGAGCAGGCTGAGGAGTACGGTCACTCTTTTATAAGGGAGCTTGGTTTTTTGGCGGTCCATGGCTTCCTTCATCTTCTTGGATATGATCATGAAAATCCAGAAGATGAGAAAAAAATGTTTTCCCGCCAAAAGGATATATTAGATGAATTCGGGCTCACAAGATAGAAAGGTCCGAAAACACAGTGTCCTAAAATCCTTTTCGTTTGCTTTTTCCGGCATTAGGGCAGCATTATTGAATGAAAGGAATCTGCAAATACATTTGGCAGTGTCGATAGCTGTTATTATGTTTGGGGTATTCTTTGGCATTTCCAGCCTTGAATGGATAATCATTCTCCTGGCCATAGGGGGCATGCTCTCACTCGAACTGCTGAACACTGCCATTGAAAGGGTTGTGGATCTGGCGACAGAAGAGTATCATCCCCTTGCAAAGCAAGCAAAGGATATTGCTGCTGGAGCAGTATTGGTGTATGCAATTGTAAGTGTAATTATAGGCGGAGTTATATTCCTTCCTAAAATTCTCATATTTTTGCAGTAATGTGAAGCTGTCCGGATGGGCAGCTTTGCTTTTTGGTATTTCTATATAAACAGCAAAGTCTGAAGTATGGTGAAAAAATTTAGAGCATGGGTTTGAAAACGCTCACTGAATCCGCTAAAATGACAGAACAGCAGTAAATATTGCATGCTGGGGAGATGTTTGTGGAATCTCATTCAGAACAGGGACCTGGTTCAAAATTAAATCAGCCTATGTATTTTTAGAAAATTCAATTTTTTTATTACGTTTTTGCTACAAACGATGAAAATCACAGTAAAATGTTGTAAAATAAAAGAGAAGCGGCTGCTTCTTACCGAAGAAGCTATTGAGCGCATTGCTTAATTTCACAAGGCCCATTGCAGGTCCAAACCTTGGGTTTATTGGCTTGGGGAGCAACTCGCTTTACAGGAAAGGAAGAATTATTTGTGAACAGCGATCAACTAATAAAAGAAGCAATGATTGCAAGAGATAGAGCATATGTGCCATATTCAAAATTTAAAGTAGGAGCGGCACTATTAAGCAGTGACGGGCAGGTCTTTCATGGCTGCAACATCGAAAATGCTGCATACAGCATGTGTAATTGTGCTGAGAGGACTGCGCTTTTTAAAGCGTATTCTGATGGCGTAAAAAGTTTTTCAGCCATAGCTGTAGTTGCTGACACAGACCGTCCAGTTCCCCCATGCGGTGCATGCAGACAGGTAATAGCCGAATTATGTCCGCCTGAAATGAAAGTGGTTTTAACCAACTTAAAAGGGGATATTAAGGAATTAACAGTTGAAGAATTACTGCCAGGAGCATTTTCACCGGAGGATTTACATGAATAACACTACTACACCAAAAGGACACAAATCAGGGTTTATTTCCATAATCGGCAGACCGAACGTAGGGAAGTCAACGTTCTTAAATCGCGTAATCGGGCAGAAGATTGCGATTATGAGTGATAAACCGCAAACAACGCGCAACAAAGTTCAAGGTGTCCTGACTACCAATGACGCACAATTTATATTTATTGATACGCCAGGAATCCATAAGCCAAAGCATAAACTGGGAGACTTTATGATGAAAGTTGCCCAAAATACACTTAAAGAAGTGGATGTCATCCTGTTTATGGTAAATGCCCAGGAAGGCTTTGGACGCGGTGAAGAATTCATACTTGAGAAATTTCAGTCAGTCCGTACACCGATTTTCCTTGTAATCAATAAGATTGACCAGGTACATCCTGATGAACTTCTTAAAATTATTGAGTCTTACAAGGAAAAGTACGAGTTCAGCGAAATTATCCCCATTTCTGCTTTAGAAGGCAATAATGTAGAGACGCTGTTAGGACAGATTAAAGAATATATTCCGGAAGGGCCGCAGTTTTATCCAGCTGATCAAGTAACGGACCACCCAGAGAGATTTATCGTTTCCGAACTGATCAGGGAAAAAGCACTGCATTTAACAAGAGAAGAAATACCGCACTCGCTTGCTGTAACCATTGATAAAATGGAACGCCGCGAAGATAAGGATGTCATTCATGTCATGGCTACAATCATTGTGGAGCGTGACTCCCAAAAAGGCATTGTGATTGGAAAGCAAGGGAAAATGCTCAAGGAAATCGGAAAAAGAGCAAGAGTTGATATTGAGAATCTTCTTGGATCAAAGGTTTTCCTGGAGCTATGGGTCAAAGTCCAAAAAGACTGGCGCAATAAAATGTCACAGCTCCGCGACTTTGGCTTCCGTGAAGATGAGTACTAAACCCAGCCCTAATTAAAGTA
Organism: Cytobacillus oceanisediminis 2691; assembly: GCF_000294775.2. Lineage (GTDB taxonomy): Bacteria > Bacillota > Bacilli > Bacillales > Cytobacillaceae > Cytobacillus > Cytobacillus pseudoceanisediminis. The sequence continues at coordinate 4,181,587 of NZ_CP015506.1, read as the reverse complement.
TTATTCATTTCTGATTTATATGCATGCAGGTGATTGACAATATTTTCGTCTCATGATTTTACAAAGACAGGCTATGATATAGATAAATGTATTGGGATAAAGAAATTGCTAGTTGAATAACTGAAAGGTGGGGTTTTCGATGATGGATTTTACCTGGAGAGTGTTTTCCCAGACAGGAAATATTGACACATATCTTCTCTTCAAGGAGCTAGAAAAGGAAACTCAGGATATACCCGGCAGCAATGATGAAGAGCTAGCAGAAGCTGATTTTCCCATCTCATAGGTTTGTCGAAAGACAGGGATGGTGTCACGGTTGCTTGATAAATGTGAAGGCATCGTCATCAGGACAACTAATTATAGTGAAACAAATAAGATTGTTACTTTATATACCCGTGAATGGGGAAAAGTTGGTGTGATGGCACGAGGAGCGAAAAAGCCGAACAGCAGACTTGCTGCTGTCACCCAGCTTTTTACATACGGGAATTTCTTAGTTCAGCGTGGAAGCGGTTTGGGTACCCTGCAGCAGGGGGACATGATTTCATCTATGCGGTCCATTAAAGAAGATATTTTTCTGACTGCATATGCAAGCTATATTGTCGATTTGACTGATAAAAGCATTGAGGATAAGAAGCCCAACCCATTTTTGTTCGAATTGCTGTATCAAACCCTAAATTTAATAAACGAAGGATATGACCCGGAAATTCTTACAAACATTTATGAAATGAAAATGCTGAATGCTCTGGGTTTATATCCAGTACTTGATCAATGTTCTGTCTGCGGAAGCACTGACGGGCATTTTGCATTTTCTATCCGCGAAAACGGGCTTATTTGTCACCGCTGCCTTGATAAGGATCCTTATCATTATAAAGTGTCCCAGGCGACAATTAAGCTTCTTCGCCTGTTTTACTTTTTTGACTTGTCCCGGCTCGGCAATATCTCTGTCAAACCAGAAACCAAAGCTGAATTGAAAAAGATTATTTCTGCCTATTATGAAGAGTATTCAGGCTTAAACTTGAAGACAAAGAAGTTTCTGAATCAAATGGCTAAGTTTAATGATTTAATGTAATGCGTTTCTTTATAGGCGAAGCGCATTGGCTTTTGTTATTATTGACAATTTAAATCCATTCCGCTATGATTCAAAGTAATAAAATATAATTGCTGTGAAGGAGAAGAGTACTTAACCTTTTCTAATTAAAGCGAACCCGGGATAGTGGGAGCCGGGCATGGATGGTTAAGGAAGGGCGCTCCAGAGCAATATTGTCTATCGACAACTAAAGAGGCTGTGGTCAAAATCGCAGCAAATAGGGTGGAACCGCGGGTAAACTCTCGTCCCTATGCCATTGGGCATAGAGACGGGAGTTTTTTATGTTCACAGAAAAGCGGTGGGTAGACAGCTGTTAAGTTCATAAAGCTATAATTTATACAATAAGAAAGAGGTGTCCTATGAATATTCAAAGCATGATATTAACACTTCAAAAACATTGGTCTGAACAGGGTTGTATCTTGATGCAGGCATATGATACTGAAAAAGGGGCCGGAACAATGAGCCCGTATACTTTTTTAAGAGCGATTGGACCAGAGCCGTGGAATGTTGCTTATGTGGAGCCTTCACGCCGTCCTGCCGATGGGCGTTTTGGTGAGAATCCAAACCGGCTTTATCAGCATCATCAATTTCAGGTGATCATGAAGCCGTCGCCGGATAATATTCAGGAGCTGTATCTTGATTCATTAAAAGCATTGGGCATTGATCCGCTTGAACATGATATCCGGTTTGTAGAAGATAACTGGGAAAATCCTTCTCTGGGCTGTGCAGGCTTAGGATGGGAAGTTTGGCTTGATGGTATGGAAATAACGCAGTTCACATATTTCCAGCAGGTAGGCGGATTGGAATGTAAGCCTGTGTCAGTTGAGATTACCTACGGAATAGAAAGGCTTGCATCCTACATTCAGGACAAGGAAAATGTCTTTGACCTTGAATGGACTGACGGGTTTACGGTTAGAGATATCTTCCTGCAGCCTGAGTTCGAGCATTCGAAATACACATTTGAAACATCAGATCAGGAAATGCTCTTCAATTTGTTCAATATTTATGAAAAAGAAGCACATAGACAAATGGATGAAGGCCTAGTACACCCGGCATATGACTATGTATTAAAATGTTCTCATACCTTTAATTTGCTTGATGCAAGGGGAGCGATCTCTGTTACAGAAAGAACCGGCTATATCGCCCGATGCCGAAATCTGGCCAGAAAAGTAGCCAAAACTTTTTATGAAGAGAGAGAAAAACTCGGTTTCCCAATATTAAAGGATAAGGAGGAAGAATCTCATGAATAAGAAAGATCTTCTGCTGGAAATTGGACTTGAAGAAATGCCTGCCAGATTTGTCACTAATTCAATGAATCAGCTTTCAGATAAAGTGAACTCATGGCTTTTGGAAAAGAAAATATCTTTTGACGAGATCAGCGCTTTCTCTTCTCCACGCCGTTTGGCTGTTCTTGTAACGGGAGTAGATACCGCCCAGGAGGACATAAATGAGGAAGCGAAAGGACCTGCAAAAAAAATTGCCTTAACCGAGGATGGAGAATGGTCAAAAGCTGCGGTTGGATTCAGCCGGGGCCAGGGAGCTTCTGTTGAAGATATATTCTTTAAAGAAATTAATGGGGTTGAATATGCCCATGTCAGCAAATTTATAAAAGGAAAGGAAACAGCAGCACTGCTGCCGGAACTCCAGCAGATTGTCACCTCGTTATCATTCCCGAAAAATATGCGCTGGGCAAACCAGGAGCTGCGCTTTATCAGGCCGATCAAATGGCTTATGGCATTATTCGGAAATGAAGTCATTCCTTTTGCAATTACAAACGTTCATACTTCTAACCTTACAAGGGGCCACCGCTTTCTGGGCGAAGAGATTGAAATTAACAATCCTTCTGATTATGAAAAGTCCCTGCTGGCGCAATATGTGATAACTAATCCGCAGGAAAGAAAAAGTGCAATTCTATCACAATTGCAAAAAATAGAAGAAGAAAATGACTGGGTGATCCCTGTAGATGAAGATTTATTGGAAGAAGTAAATAACCTGGTTGAGTATCCAACAGCATTATATGGCCAGTTTGAAGAAGAATACCTGGAGCTTCCGGAAGAGGTTTTAATTACATCGATGAAGGAGCATCAGCGTTATTTTCCGGTAAAGTCCAAAGAGGGCAGGCTGCTTCCTTACTTTGTTACTGTCCGAAATGGATCCCATGAACATTTGGAGAAAGTGGCTAAAGGAAATGAGAAAGTATTGCGGGCAAGACTTTCTGATGCAGCTTTCTTCTACAGGGAGGACCAAAAAACGGATATCGCGGCATCACTGGAAAAACTTAAGAACATTGTTTATCATGAAGAAATTGGAACTCTTGCTGAAAAGGTGGAACGTGTTCGCCAGCTGGCAGCTAATTTGAGTGAAAATCTTCATTTCAGCGATGAGGCAAAGGCAGTGACAGACCGGGCTGCTGAAATCAGCAAGTTCGACCTTGTTTCGCACATGGTTTATGAATTTCCAGAGCTGCAAGGCTTTATGGGTGAAAAATATGCCCTGCAAAAAGGAGAAAAGGAAGCTGTGGCGCGTGCAATTAATGAACATTATATGCCGCGCAATGCAGAGGACCAGACGCCTGCAAGTGATGCTGGTGCAGTGCTGTCCATTGCTGAAAAGCTCGACACAATTGTGTCTTCCTTTGCAATAGGGATTATTCCAAGCGGCTCCCAGGATCCATATGCCTTAAGAAGACAGGCAACGGGTGTTATCCAGACTTTACTGGCAAAAAATTGGGATTTAAAACTCGAAGAATTAATTGCATTATCTTCTGAGACTGTTCTTAATTCGAAGATTGGAAAGAAATCAAAGGGTGAATTGATGCAGGAACTGGTTTCATTCTTTAAATTAAGAATCAAATATATGCTGCAGGAGAAGACAGTTCGTTATGACTTAATTGAAGCCGTTTTGGGCAGTGAAATCGGTTCAGTACCTTCACTTGTAAAAAGAGCTGAAGTATTGGAGTCCCATAAGGATGCTGCAGGTTTCAAGGAAAGCATTGAAGCTCTTAGCCGAGTTATCAACATTGCTTCTAAAGCAGAGGATAAAGGGGATATAGACAGCAGCTTATTTGAAAATGTTTACGAAAAATCTCTTTTCAACAAATATTTATCAGTGAACGAGGAATTAAGAAAAGAGGTAGCAGAAGAAGCTGCCTTTAACCTGCTAATTAGCCTGAAACCAGAAATTGATCAATACTTCGAGCATACTATGGTTATGGATGAAAAGCAGGAAATTCGCAGCAATAGGCTGCACCAGATGGCAAATTTGGCTGATTTGATTAAGAAGTTTGCAAATATGAACGAAATTATTGTTAAATAACGAGCTTAAATTTTGCGTTTTTTGCTGGAATAGGATTAAATTTTAAGAAAGAAGACAGCAGCTTTAGCTGTCAGGAAAGAGCCTGTTATATTGCTGACGGGCTCTTTCATATTTTGGACATATTGGGCGAAGTAAAGAGAACTATATAGGAAACACATCTTTTCATTTATGACAAATAGTATATAATAATTATATAAAAGTATAACATTATTATAATGGGAAATGAGTGCCATTAGCATACCCTGTTCAGAATAGGTGGTGAGGAAGATCGAATTAAATAAAAGGCAGGAAAAGATCATAGAAATCGTAAAGGAAAACGGACCGATCACTGGTGAGAGTATAGCGGAACAGCTTAACTTAACCAGGGCAACACTAAGGCCGGATCTGGCTATATTAACGATGGCAGGCTATTTGGATGCCCGTCCGCGTGTAGGATATTTTTATACAGGAAAAACCGGGGCACAGCTGTTGACAGAAAACCTTCAGAAGCTTTATGTAAGAGATTATCAATCCATTCCTGTAGTCGTTAATGAGAATGTATCGGTATATGATGCAATTGTGACTATGTTTCTGGAAGATGTCGGCACGCTATTTGTAGTGGACCAGAGTTCACTGCTTGTAGGGGTTTTGTCAAGGAAGGATTTGCTTAGGGCTAGTATTGGCAAGCAGGAGCTTAATTCTATCCCTGTTAATATCATTATGACAAGAATGCCTAATATTACGATGTGTGAAAAAGATGATTTGCTCATAGAAGTTGCTAAAAAGCTGATTGAAAAGCAAATCGATGCCCTTCCTGTTGTAAAAAAGACAGAGAAAGGGTTCGAAGTAAACGGCCGGATAACCAAAACAAACCTGACAAAAGCATTCTTGGCCCTGGCCGGCGAAAAGTAGCAAAGTAAGAAGGAGATGGTGTTGAAGAATGGAAAAATTGCCGATCATCTACGTCGTTTCGGACTCAGTGGGAGAAACGGCCGAACTTGTAACAAAAGCTGCCACAAGCCAGTTTAATGGCAGTGATATATCTATTAAGCGCTTCCCATATGTTGAAGAAAAAATACATATTGATGAAGTCATTTCGCTGGCAAAACTGGATAATGGCATGATAGCCTATACAATGGTTAAGCCGGATATGAGGAAGTATATTAACCAGAGGTCTGCAGAAGAAGGAATATATGCTTTTGATATCGTTGGCCCTTTAATGGATCAAATCCAAAGAGCCTGCGGCATTACCCCTCTTTTTGAACCTGGACTGGTCAGAAAGCTTGATGAGGATTATTTTAAAAAGATTGAGGCTATCGAGTTCGCTGTTAAATATGATGATGGCCGAGACCCTCGTGGGATATTAAAAGCGGATATAGTGTTAATAGGCGTTTCAAGGACATCAAAAACACCTCTTTCTCAATATCTGGCACATAAGCGCCTTAAAGTGGCTAACGTTCCCCTTGTTCCTGAAGTCGATCCTCCAGAAGAGCTGTTTCTTGTCCCGCCTGATAAGTGCTTCGGCCTGAAAATCAGTCCTGAGAAATTAAACTTTATCCGGAGAGAACGTCTAATATCGCTAGGTTTAAGCGATAATGCCAGCTATGCTAATATAGAGAGAATCAAAGAAGAAATAGGTTACTTTGAAAAGATTGTATCTAAAATTAAATGCCCGGTTATAGATGTCACGAATAAGGCAGTAGAAGAAACAGCCAATATGATTCTAAATCAATACCGTAAAAGCTTTCCGAAAAGCTAGCACATAAATTTTTTATGTGCCTTTTCTTTTTTATACTAGGCATTTAGGCTGTTTAGCTTAGGGTAGAATAGGGAGCGGGAGACTCCTCTGGAACCCCGAAATAAAGCTCCATTCTAAGGATGGCTTTTTTCAGGGGAAAACCTGTAAATTAAATTATATTCATCCCAGATAAATTAATGGCAAAATAGAGATTAATGTACTATAATAAAAAATTGTGATAAAAATGTCCCTGAATAGGTTTAGAGTTCATTGCGAAGGAATAAACTATTTATTGTGGCATGTCAAGTTTTCGACCAAGAAAAAATTCGACATATCTCACAATGCAAAAGTTATTCATGCAAAGAAGGATTATGCGGAGTGATGTAGAATTATTAGAACATCAGGCAAACCGAACATTATAGTAGATGCTGATTCCTGTCCCGTTAAAGAAGAAATTGTCGAAATAGCCAATTCCTTTACGTTGGACGCAGTATTTGTTGCTTCTTATGCCCATATGAAAAATGACCTAAATGGGGCTGTCTGGAAATTCGTTGACAGCAGTAAGGAAGCTGCTGATTTATTCATAATGAATTATGTGAAATCAGGAGATGTAGTTGTAACTCAAGATATTGGATTGGCATCAACTCTTTTGCTCAATGGTGTTTATGTCCTTTCTCCCAGGGGAATTTTATTTGAGGAAAATGAAATTCGGACCGCGCTTGAAATGAGGCACCTTTCAGCGAAAGCGCGAAGAAGAGGAGTTTATGGGAAAGGCCCAAAACCATACAGCCGAGAGGACAGATCCAGGTTTGTGCAGCAATTGACAAAAATTTTGTCGAATCTTGAAGGAATTCAGTAACGTTTATCGAATACCTGAGTAAGTAATGGAGTTGTTCATATGGCAGAACGGATCGCCGAGGAGAAAGTAAATGAGATTCGGCAAGCTGTAGATATTGTTGATGTCATTGGCGACTATATTCAATTAAACAAGCAAGGACGCAACTATTTTGGGCTTTGTCCTTTTCATGGCGAAAATACTCCTTCCTTTTCTGTATCGCCCGAAAAGCAAATCTATCATTGCTTTGGATGCGGAGCGGGAGGCAATGCCTTTTCTTTCTTAATGGAATTAGAAGGATATTCCTTTCAGGAAGCAGCCTTGAAACTCGCTGAAAAAGGAAATGTCAAGCTTGAAATTGATGCGGCATCTGCAGCATCAGCAAAATCAATGCCTGTAGATTTACAGCAGATGATGGAAGCTCATGAGCTTCTACGTAAATTTTATCACCATCTGCTCGTAAACACAAAAGATGGTCAGCATGCACTTGAATATTTGCTTAATAGAGGCTTTACAATGGAATCGATTGAGAAATTTCAAATCGGCTATTCATTGAAGTCCTGGGATTTTGTTTTCAAGTTCCTTACTAAAAGAAAATTCCCGGCAGATGTTATGGAAAGGGCAGGACTGATTATCAAAAGGGAGAAAGATGGGAACTATTTTGACCGCTTCAGAGATAGAATCATGTTCCCGATTTTTGACCGCAGCGGAAATACGATTGCTTTTTCGGGAAGATCACTTGGGGACGATGAGCCCAAATATTTAAATAGCCCTGAAACTGTAATCTTCAATAAAAGCAAAACTTTATATAATTTTCATTTGGCGAGACCACAGATTAAAAAATTGCAGAGGGCCGTTCTTTTTGAAGGGTTTGCAGATGTAATCGCTGCTGATCGTGCTGGTGTCGGCAATGGCGTTGGTACGATGGGCACCGCTTTAACTGAAGAACATGTTGCTTCTTTAAGAAGAAATGTTCAATCAATCACGATCTGTTATGATTCCGATAATGCAGGTATTGAAGCCGCATACCGGGCTGCAAATCTGCTAATGGAAGCAGGATGCCAGATCAGAGTGGCGCTCATGCCTGACGGATATGATCCGGATGATTATATTAATGAGTTCGGAGAAGAAAAATTTCGTCATGATGTAATCGAGTCCAGCATAACCTTTATGGCATTTAAGATGCTTTATCTCCGCAGGGGGAAAAGGCTTCAAAATGAAGGAGATCGTCTCCTTTATATCGAAGAGGTATTAAAGGAGATCAGCCAGCTGGATAAAGCGGTCGAAAGAGATCATTATCTGCGCCAGCTTGCGAATGAATTCTCACTTTCTCTGGAAGCCTTGAAAGAGCAGCAAAAACAGGTCTATTATACGGAGAAGCGAAGGAACACCCATAAAGGGAAAGGTGCTTTCGAACCTCAAAAAAGGCTTCAAACACCAAAAAGGGCTGACAGTCTTAAACCCGCCTACCATACAGCGGAGAGAAGGCTAATCGCCCACATGCTCAGGAATAGTGACATAGCATTTAAAGTTCAAGATATGCTTCAGGGAAATACATTTAACATCGATGAACACCAGGCAATTATTACCTATCTTTTAGGTTTCTACGAAAAAGGCCATACGCCTGATCCGAGTGCATTTATAAATTTTATAAAAGATGAAAAGCTTAAGCGAATTGTGGTGGATATAGAAATGATGTCCATTAACGATGAAATAAGCGAACAGGAATTATCAGATTATCTTAAACAGGTGTTGAATTATCAAAAGATGTTAAAAATAAAGGAAAAACTAAATGAAGAAAAAGAAGCAGAACGACAAAAGGATTATGCTAAAGCGGCTTTAATCGCAATGGAGATCCTTCATTTGCGAAAGTCACTATAAGAAGGCCTTGTGCCTCAAATAAATGTTTCTGGGGATTAGGCGTCTCCTAAGGAATAGTCCCATTTGCAAGATGTATTAAGAATGTGTTTGATTTTTGGAAGGAGGGGGACATATGGCTGAAAAGTCGGCCCGTTCAAAAGAGGTTGATACAGAGTTGACCCTTGAACAAGTGAAAGATCAATTAGTTGAAATAGGAAAAAAGACAGGTGTCCTTGCCTATGATGATATAGCAGAAAGATTGTCTCAATTTGAAGTCGATTCCCACCAGATGGATGAATTCTATGAATTCCTCGGAGATCAGGGTGTTGAATTAGTCGGAGACAATGAAAATGAAGATCCAAATGTTCAGGAGCTTGCAAAAAATGAAGAGGAATTTGACCTTAATGATTTAAGTGTCCCTCCGGGTGTGAAAATTAATGATCCTGTCCGTATGTACCTAAAAGAGATTGGGCGTGTTGATTTACTCTCTGCAGAGGAAGAAATCGCACTTGCCAATCGAATTGAGGAAGGCGATGAAGAAGCAAAAAGACGTCTCGCAGAAGCTAACCTCCGATTGGTTGTAAGTATTGCTAAAAGGTATGTGGGACGCGGAATGCTATTCCTTGACCTTATTCAGGAAGGAAATATGGGACTGATAAAAGCGGTTGAAAAATTCGACTACCGCAAAGGATTTAAGTTCAGTACGTATGCAACATGGTGGATCCGCCAGGCCATCACAAGAGCAATTGCTGACCAGGCCCGTACAATTCGTATTCCTGTCCATATGGTTGAAACCATCAATAAGTTGATCCGTGTCCAGCGTCAGCTTCTTCAGGATCTTGGCCGCGAACCAACACCAGAAGAAATTGCTGAAGATATGGATTTAACTCCAGATAAAGTAAGAGAAATTCTTAAGATTGCACAGGAACCTGTTTCATTAGAAACACCTATTGGTGAGGAGGATGACTCTCACTTAGGTGACTTTATTGAAGATCAGGATGCCACTTCTCCATCAGAGCATGCGGCATATGAACTCCTTAAGGAACAGCTTGAAGATGTTCTTGACACACTTACTGACCGGGAAGAAAATGTTCTTCGTCTTCGATTCGGACTGGACGACGGCCGAACCAGGACTTTAGAAGAAGTTGGCAAGGTATTTGGCGTTACCCGGGAGCGTATACGTCAAATTGAAGCCAAAGCCTTAAGAAAACTGCGTCATCCCAGCAGAAGCAAGCGTTTAAAAGACTTCTTAGAATAAAAAAGAATTGCCAGTGGATAGTTTACTTCTTAAAATGGAAGTAAACTATTTTTTTTTGACTGGATGTGCTTTGGTTGGATGAAAACAGAAAAAAGGTCATTGTTAACGAACTTCTGTATTGGAAGAAAAGCCGAATGCTCCCTGATCGATATTGTGACTACCTGCTGGCTCTTTATACGGAAGGAAGTCAGCCGAAGGAAATAAAAAAGCATAAAAGTGTAATGGGTCTGTATCTGGCCAATCTTATTTTCTTGCTGCTTATTCCAATTTCTGCTTTATTAATTTATTTTACTGAATTGTCTATTATTTTGCAAACTGCCATTTTGTTTCTTTTTATTTTCACGTGTATATTCTTTGTTTTTTATTTTTTCAGGAAAGCAAAATTAATGCATATTCCCATCATATCAGCAGCATTGAATTTACTGATGGGATCTGTTGCACTAGTATCGGAGGTATATCGCGAAAACCAGAAAGCTCTCTATGCTGCCCTAGTAATTAATTGTGTTCTTTGGCTGTTTGCGGGTTTGAAATTGAAGTTTCAATATTTATGGATTTCCGGGGCGCTAGGATGCTTTTTAATAGTTATTTCTATATTCGTATAATAAAATATTTTAAAAAGTTTTTAAATGTTGAGAAAACTCTTGCATCCCTTATATAATAGTAATGAAAGCGTATACAACAACTTTTGTGTTTAAGGGGGATGTAAATGAATTTTGACTTGACGGCCGAACAGAATATGATCTATAAAACCATAAGGGAATTTGCTCAGGAAGAAGTGGCACCGGGGGCTTTGGAAAGAGACCGTACAAAAGAATTCCCGATAGAAGTTTTTAAAAAAATGGCGGATCTTGGTTTAATGGGACTTCCTTTCCCTGAAGAATATGGTGGGGCAGGGGCAGATACTGTAAGTTTCGCTATTGTAACAGAAGAATTGAGCAGAGCGTGCGCTTCTACCGGAATCACTTACTCGGCGCATATTTCTCTTGGCGGAGCACCGCTTTATTTATTTGGAACTGAAGAGCAGAAGCAAAAATATCTGGTGCCAATTTGTACAGGTGAGTCGTTTGGAGCTTTCGGTCTGACAGAACCAAATGCAGGCTCTGATGCAGGCGGTACGAGAACAACAGCCGTAGAAAAAGATGGAGAATATATCATTAACGGAAATAAGTGTTTCATTACAAATGCAAGCTATGCTAAGCATTTAGCATTGACTGCTGTCACCGGTGAAAAGGATGGCAAAAAAGAAATAAGCGCAATTATTGTTCCAACGGATGCAGAAGGATTTACTGTGATCGATAATTACGAAAAGATGGGACTCAATGCATCAAATACTACTGAACTTGTCCTTGAAGACGTACGCGTTCCGACTGAGCACTTGCTCGGCAAAAAAGGAGAGGGCTTTAAACAATTTTTAATTACTTTGGATGGAGGGCGTATTGGAATTGGAGCCATGGCTCTGGGAATAGCGCAGGCTGCCTATGACAAGGCACTCCAGTATGCAAAGGAACGTAAGCAGTTTGGCCGTTCATTATCAGATTTTCAGGCTATTCAATTTAAACTTGCAGATATGGCAATGAAAATTGAACTGGCAAGGAATATGGTTTACAAAGCTGCATGGCTGAAAGACCAGGGCAGACCTTTCGCAAAAGAAGCATCCATGTGCAAGCTCTATGCTTCTGAAATCTGTATGGAAATCGCTGATCAGGCCGTCCAAATCCACGGAGGATACGGCTATATGAAAGACTACCATGTAGAACGCTACATGAGAGACGGAAAGCTCACAGAAATAGGTGAAGGTACCTCAGAAGTACAAAGAATGGTCATTGCACGCCTTATTGGGTGCTAAATTTATTATGAATCCAATAATAGGAAGGACAAAAACTCCACCCTCAGGATGGAGTTTTTGTCCATTTTATGAACAAGATTTGACAAAGTTTACAATAGGGCTTTTCCTTCTGACTTTTTTAAAGTAAAATAGAGATTGTTTGTATACTTACTTAAACTGAATGTGCTTACATAAGGGAGGTTAAATCATGAATCGCAATCCAATCATTCCATTTGTGTTAATTATGGTTTTTGGTGTGGTAGCAATGTTCCTTGTTTCTTTTAAAGGTCTTGGCGATATGGAAGAGCTTGCTAAAGAACAGGAAGGCGGCGGTGCTGAAACTGAAGAAACTGCAGCTGCAACCCCTGAAGAAATTTATCAGAAGAGCTGTATCGGATGTCACGGTGACCAGTATCAAGGTGGAGTTGGTCCTGCTCTAACAGGTGTAGGCGATCGTTTATCACAAGATGATATCGCAAATATCGTAGTAAACGGTAAAGGCTCAATGCCTCCAGGATTAGTGCCTCAAGACAAAGCTGCCGAAATGGCTGAATGGTTAGCAGGCCTTAAGTAATACCTATAATGAAAGTCCTTTGCATATGTAAAGGACTTTTTTTATACTATAAGAAAGGCTATCGCAAATTACGATAGCTTTTTTTAGCTTTTCTCTCAGGAGGAGCAGATAGGCAGGCGCTCTGCGCTTGTTACAATACATATATAAGTGGTGACAGAATGAATACAGAGAAATTATCAAATCGGCTTGAAGCTGTAACAAATTATATCCCCCCTGGTTCACGAGTGGCTGATATAGGCTCAGACCATGCGTATTTGCCCTGCTACGCAGTAAAGAAAGGCATTGTCCCTTTTGCTATTGCTGGTGAAGTGGTGGAAGGGCCGTTTCAATCAGCCAAAAAACAGGTGAAAATGGAAGGGCTTGAAAATCAGATTTCTGTAAGAAAAGGCAGCGGCCTTGAAGTAATTGGGCCAGGCGAAGTAGACTGTATAACCATTGCGGGCATGGGAGGCGCTTTAATTGCGAGCATTCTTGAAGATGGGAAGAGCAAGCTTGCTGCTATAAAGAGGCTTATCCTCCAGCCGAATTTAAGTGCCATCTCGATTAGAACCTGGCTGATTGCTAACGGCTGGGAGCTAATCGCTGAAGAAATTCTCGAAGAAGACGGAAAGATTTATGAAATCCTTGCAGCTGAAAAAGGAGAGCCTTTGAAACCATACAAGAATAAAGAACAAGGTTTGCTGATGGGCCCTTTTCTAATGGAGCAAAAATCCGAAGTATTTCGAACCAAGTGGATTGGTGAAAAGAAAAATTGGGAGAGAATCCTTTTGCAGCTCGATAAGGCTGCATACTCCAGCGAAACAGAAAAGAGAAAACAGGAGCTGAAGGAGAAAATCAAAATGGCAGAGGAGGTACTAAAACAGTGAAAAAAATAAATGGACATGAGATTATCCAATTATTTGAGCAGTTCTCCCCAAAAGGATATGCGATGGAAGGAGACAAAATCGGCCTCCAGATCGGCAGGCTTAACACCCCCGTTGAAAATGTCATGATTGCCCTTGATGTGCTGGAAGAAGTCGTTGATGAGGCAATTGAAAAGAAGGTACAGCTGATTATTGCTCATCATCCGTTAATCTACAGGCCGCTGCAAAAAATTTCAACGGATACTCCATCCGGAAGAATTATTGAAAAGCTTATCAAACATGATATAGCCGTATATGCAGCACATACCAATTTGGATATCGCCAAAGGCGGGGTCAATGATATGCTTGCTGATGCACTGAAGCTGACCAATACAGAAGTTTTATATCCAACATATGAAACTGAATTGAAAAAGCTCGCTGTGTTTGTACCTGAAGAAAATGCTGAATCACTAAGGCAAGCGCTTGGTAACTCAGGGGCAGGTTCAATTGGCAATTACAGTCATTGTTCGTTCGCCTCCCGTGGAACAGGGCGGTTTAAGCCTAATGGGGAGGCCAATCCGCATATCGGCCAGCAGGGTAAGCTTGAGACTGTTGAAGAAGTCTGCATTGAGACCATTTATCCTGAACATATAGAAAAGAAAGTGCTGTCGGCCATGTTCAAAAACCATCCTTATGAAGAAGTTGCTTATGATATTTATAAGCTTGAAAACAAGGGGGAAGTTCTTGGGCTTGGAAAAATTGGAGAAATCAGCGAGATGACTCTAAAGGAATTTGCAGAGCATGTAAAACATACACTTGAAGTGGATGGAGTCCGGGTAGTAGGTGACCTCTCATCCAAAATCAGGAAAGTTGCTGTCCTGGGCGGAGATGGAAATAAATACTTCATGTCAGCAAAGATGAAGGGGGCTGATGTATATGTTACAGGTGACATGTATTATCATGTGGCACATGATGCCATGATGATGGGCCTCAATATTGTTGATCCGGGACATAATGTGGAAAAAATAATGAAAAAGGGAGTTGCCCAAAAATTAGTACAGATGTGTTCTGGAAAAGGGTATAGCGTATCCATTTTTCCTTCTGAAATTCATACGGATCCATTTAAGTTTGTTTGACTAAAAAAGAACCGGTCTCATATAGGGACCGGTCTTTTTGATTTATAGCTTTGCAGACTTCTTCACTTTAGGAAGTATCTTATTTAATGGCACTTTTTTCTCGCGTGACCATGTGGATTCATCAATGGGATTAAATTGTTCCAGGAACGTGATGACTTCCTTTGTGATCGGTGTCGGTGTAGAGGCTCCTGCTGTGACTGCAACTGTCGTTGCATCTTTTAGCCAATTCACATCCAGTTCAGTTATATCAGCAATGCGGTAGGCTTTTGTACCGGCAATTTCTTCTGATACCTGTGCAAGACGATTGGAGTTATTGCTCTTTGGGTCCCCCACGACGATTAAAACGTCAGCCTGGCCAGCTTGTTCCGCAACAGCTTCCTGGCGCACCTGGGTAGCCATGCAGATTTCTTTGTGGAACTCTGCGTGAGGATATTTTTCCTTTATCTGATCCATAACATGTACGACATCCCATTGGCTCATTGTAGTCTGATTAGTCACCAGTATTTTATCAGCCTGTATGCTAAGTTCATTTACATCCTCAATGGTCTGTACTAAATGGACTGCTTGAGGAGCTACACCTACTGCACCTTCAGGTTCTGGATGGCCTTTTTTGCCAATGTAAATGATTTGAAAACCTTCCTTTTCCTTCTCTCTGATTAAATCATGTGTTCTTGTTACGTCAGGGCACGTAGCATCGATTGTCACAAGGCCTTTTTGTTTGGCTGCTTCACGCACTTCAGGTGAGATGCCATGTGCTGTAAAAATGACAGTGCCTTTATCGACTTTATCTAAGATTTCTTTGCGGTCTTTCCCATCAAGTGTAATAATGCCTTCCTCTTCGAAAGCATCTGTTACATGTTTGTTATGAACGATCATACCCAAAATATAGATGGGTCTTGGCAATGACGGATCAAGTGCAGCGTTTCTGGCAATAACCATTGCATCCACCACACCGTAACAATACCCCCGAGGAGAGATTTTTATGACATTCATCTGCTTATCCTCCCTAATGAAAGCTTATATCTGAATTGAAGTGAGTTCTATTTCTAATGCGGAAAAATCCCATATTGCATTTCTATTATATAAGAGATAAACCGATATTACAAAAGGAGTAATTCTTCTTAATAAAAAGCAAAAAAAGAATGCCTCAGCATCCTTTTCTTTAAATATATAATTTAGGTTTGGAAATACCTTCTGCTGAAGATGATTTAACGGCTGGCTTTTCAGAGACAGGTGCCTTTTTGGTTTTTTTGCTCTGGGAATCTGGTTTCTTTTTTTCTGCTTTCGTCTGATTGGATTCCTCTTTAGGTTCAGAAGCGGTCTCATCAGCTTCAGGGGCATCTTTCAAACCTCTATAAAGTTTCCACATAGCAGGAAGATTCCTGACCAGCGGACCATACTGCTGAACCATTGGTCCAATTTGCTGTGCGGTATTTAGAACCTTTTGAGTGTTTGTTAAAAAGCCGTTTATGGAAGAAGGGTTGCTTATTGCCTGCAATATGCCTCCACCTGCGGGGGAGCCTCCTGCTGCTCTTGCTCCCCCCATTCCGGCTGCAGGCTGTGCATTGCCTTTTCCCAATATTTTTGAAAGCAATCCTCCCCTGCCTCCACCGCGTTTCATTCCCGGAGGACCGCTCATCATTGGCCCCATAGGAGGTCTTCCCTGCATCGGTGTCATAAAAGGATGGGGAGGCATTCCTCCGCGCATAGGGGGTCTTGATCCTGGCATCATATCTATTGGCCTCCTTTCTTTGCACATTTCTGCTTCTTAATAAAATTTCATATAATAAAGTATGCGTTTATCCCATTTTGGTTTAGGCATAAAGCAGAAGAAACCAATTTATTTATTAAAATCGCCCAAAAAGCTTATCATAAAAATATAAATGCCTGTATGAGTGGTTATTTGCAGGAAACTTTATTATAATAACAGGATGTAGGAAAAGCTCGGAACCAGCAAGTTGCAGTTGATACTAGTAGATCTTACTTCACTAATATATGTTTCGGATGCTGCCTGAACTGAGGCGAATCTGAATAATTGAGGAGTTTTTATATGAACGAAACGAAATTTGACCGATTTAATTTGAAGCCTTTTATTATAGAAGCGGTTAAGGATTTTGGCTTTTTCGAGCCGACAGAAATTCAGGAAAGAATGATTCCTGCAGTACTGAAGGGTGAAAGCGCCATTGGCCAGTCGCAGACAGGTACAGGAAAAACTCATTCATACGTACTGCCTATTCTTCAAAAAGTTGATCCATCCCGCCAGGAGGTTCAGGCCATTATTACTGCACCGACACGTGAGCTGGCCAACCAGATTTATCATGAAATTCTTAAAGTAACAGAGCATTGTCCAGAAGGAGAAGAGATAACTGCCCGCTGCTATATCGGCGGAACAGATAAGCAGAGAACGATTGAAAAACTGAAAAGACAGCCTCATGTGGTTGTAGGGACTCCTGGAAGAATTAATGACCTTGTAAAGGAACAGGCGCTATTTGTGCATACTGCAGA
This sequence comes from Cytobacillus oceanisediminis 2691, assembly GCF_000294775.2. Classification (GTDB taxonomy): domain Bacteria; phylum Bacillota; class Bacilli; order Bacillales; family Cytobacillaceae; genus Cytobacillus; species Cytobacillus pseudoceanisediminis. Next base: position 4,164,636 of record NZ_CP015506.1, on the reverse strand, counting down.
AATTCTTATTGTGGATGAAGCTGATTTAATGCTTGATATGGGATTTATAGAGGATGTTGATCAGATTGCAGCAAGGATGCCGGAAAAGCTTCAGATGCTTGTGTTCTCAGCTACGATTCCGGAGAAGCTAAAGCCTTTCCTGAAGAAATATATGGAAAATCCGAAATATGTTCACGTTGAGCCTAAGCAGGCAGCAGCAGCTAATATTGAGCACTGGCTTTTGCCGTCCAGACATCGAAACAAAGTGGAACTTGTCTACCAAGCATTGACTTCGCTTAATCCTTACTTAGCCATTGTTTTTACCAACACCAAGAAAAAGGCAGATGAAGTGGCAGACGGATTAATCAGCAAAGGTCTAAAAGTCGGGCGGATTCACGGAGACCTTAACCCTCGTGAGCGAAAGAAAATGATGAAGCAGATTCTCGACCTTGAGTTTCAATATATTGTGGCAACAGACCTGGCAGCCCGGGGCATTGACATACAGGGAATCAGCCATGTAATCAACTATGAACTTCCGACAGATCTTGATTTTTATATACACCGGGTTGGCCGGACAGCGCGTGCAGGATTCTCGGGAATTGCTGTGACGGTGTATGAGACTTCCGATGAAGATGCATTAAACAGACTTGAAAAAATGGGATTGGAATTCCAGCACAAAGATCTGCAAAAAGGTGAATGGACAGACCTGGATAATCGCAATAAGCGAAAAACAAGACAGAAACAAACAGATGACATTGATAAAAAAGCTGCATCACTAGTGAAAAAACCAAAAAAAGTAAAACCAGGATATAAAAAGAAAATGAAATGGGAAATGGATAAAATTAAAAAACGCGAAAGAAGAATAAAGCGCAAATAAATTTTTGCAAGACTTTTGACCTGCTAACTCGTCTTAACCACTGAGTTGGTTGGGAGCTGATGGGATTTGATTCTTGAAAAGTTAATTCAAGGAAGCTTAGTCAAAGTCCTGCGGGAGGAGAGGGAGTGAGAGACCCTGCAGTCGAATCCGAGAAGGCTCTCATTCCTCCGGAAATCAAAATGCACGCAGTGGAAATCAACGGGCATGGTTTATAAGTAAAACAAATTTTTAAAAGAAATATTAAAGGGAGAGGTATCGTCATGCTGAAAATTGGATCACATGTGTCCATGAGCGGAAAAAAAATGCTTTTAGCAGCAAGTGAAGAAGCTGTTTCATATGGCTCCAATACATTTATGATCTATACAGGAGCCCCGCAAAACACAAGAAGAAAAAAAATCGAAGATCTGAACATTGAGGCCGGGCTGAAGCATATGGCAGAGCACGGGATTGCTGATATCGTTGTACATGCTCCTTATATTATCAATATCGGGAATACTTCAAACCCTTCAACATTTGAATTAGGCGTTAATTTCCTTCGCTCTGAAATCGACCGCACCGAAGCGATTGGTGCTAAGCAGATTGTTCTTCATCCAGGTGCACATGTAGGAGCTGGAACAGAGGCCGGCATCAAACAAATCGTGGAGGGCTTGAATGAAGTCTTAAATGGCGAAGAAAATGTGCAGATCGCACTAGAAACCATGGCCGGAAAAGGTTCGGAGTGCGGGAAATCCTTTGAAGAGCTGGCTATGATTATAGAGGGAGTCAATTATAACAACCATTTATCTGTATGCTTTGATACTTGTCATACGCATGATGCAGGATATGATATTGTAAATGATTTCGATGGTGTATTGGAAGAATTCGATAAGATTATTGGGCTTGACCGCCTGAAAGTGCTCCATATTAATGACAGTAAGAATGAGCGCGGAATGCGTAAAGACCGTCATGCGAATATCGGATTTGGCCACATTGGCTTCAGTGCGTTAAACTACATTGTTCATCATCCTCAATTACAGGATATCCCTAAAATTCTGGAGACTCCTTATGTTGGCGAAGATAAAAACAATAAAAAAGCGCCTTATAAGCAAGAAATTAATATGCTGCGCAGCCAGGAATTCAATGAAAATCTACTAGAAGCCATTACGGCTGGATAACTATAATAAAAAGCTGTGCTCGAGAATGCACAGCTTTTTGCATGAGTAATTAAGTATTATAAGCCAAGTCCTATTTTGTAAATTGCAAAAACAGCCTGTTTACTTCCCTTGCAGTTTCCGGACCCGCAATCCTGGCAATTTCTTTTATTATTTTTGTCCGTTCCCGATCATCAAAGATGTTTACTTGCTTTCCTCTCAAATGGTCTGCAATTTTCTGAGCCTGCGCTTTAGTAATTCTGATGTTGAACTGCTCTCCATATTTTAATAATTCATCTGCTGTAATATTGCTTAGTTTGTGATTAATGATGTTTTCGAATATTTTCATGTTCATCACTCCTCCTCAGTACTTTATGAGTTAAGAATATGAATAGTGACAATAAGTTTTGAAATTCCAATAAATAAGCATGTACCTTTACTTTGAATGCAGGTTCCTGTATACTGTGTTAGTAAATCGTAATGATTCTTAATATGTAAGGTGATAAAAATGGCACAGCCAATTATTGAAATAGATCATGTTTCTTATAGATATGAGAAAGAAAATGTCCTGGAGGATATTAATCTGACCATTAATTCAGGAGATTTCCTTGGAATCGTCGGGCCAAATGGTTCGGGAAAATCAACCCTGCTAAAGCTTATCCTGAATTTGCTTAAAGTGCAGAAGGGGAGCGTTAAACTGTTTGGCAATGAAATAAGCCGCTTTAAGGATTGGCAGAACATTGGGTTTGTTTCTCAAAAGGCAAATTCATTTAACACAGGATTCCCGGCAACGGTCTTTGAAGTCGTTTCAAGCGGCCTTACAAAGAAGCTGGGGCTTTTTAAATTTATGGGCAAGGCCGATCAGGCAAAAGTTCTGCATGCTATTGAATCTGTTGGCATGCAAGAGTTTGCCGGACGCAATATAGGCGAGCTTTCAGGCGGGCAGCAGCAGCGGGTTTTCATTGCCCGGGCATTGGTAAGCGATCCAAAATTGCTAATATTGGATGAACCCACAGTAGGTGTAGATGTAAAAAATGTCCAGTCTTTCTACGAGATGCTTGATGATTTAAATAAGAAGCTTGGTATAACTCTATTGCTGGTTACACATGACATTGGCACAATTTCTGATAAAGTCACTCATGTGGCTTGCCTGAATAAGAATTTGCATTTCCATGGAAATACAGCAGAATTTGAAAGCTTAAATATCAATGAAATGTCAGAAATCTACGGGCATGATGTACATGTTCTGACACATAATCATGACCATCATCATGACCATCATCACCACGATAAAGGAGCAGGCAGATGATTGCAGGAATCCTTCAATATGAATTTTTACAAAATGCTTTTTTAACGGGAATCATCATCGGAATCATTGCTCCTCTACTGGGTGTGTTCATTGTTGTCAGGAGGCTGTCTTTAATTGCCGATGCTTTAAGTCATGTGACACTTGCTGGGATCGCTGCAAGCTTGCTGCTTGAAAAGAAATTTATCGGATTGAGCGGGTTGAATCCGTTATATATGGGGATGGCTTTTTCCGTAGCAGGGTCATTGTTTATTGAAAAACTGAGGGCTGTTTATAAACATTATCAGGAGCTTGCTATTCCTATTATTTTATCTGGAGGCATTGGGCTTGGAGTAATATTTATTTCACTCGCTGACGGGTTCAATACTGATTTATTCAGTTATCTCTTTGGCAGTGTCAGTGCGGTCAGCCGGCTGGATTTATGGACGATTTTAATCATCAGCGTGTTTGTTATTGCACTTGTGGTGCTGCTCTATAAAGAATTGTTTCTGCTGTCATTTGATGAAGAGCATGCCAAGGCATCTGGAATAGCTGCTAAAAGTGTCCACTTCATATTTATTGTCATGGTAGCTTTGGTCATAGCTGCTTCCATGAGAATAGTGGGTATTTTATTGGTTTCATCACTTATGACTTTGCCGGTTGCTGCCAGCATCAGAATCGCAAAAGGATTCAAACAGACGATTTTCCTGTCCATGCTTTTCGGTGAAATTTCAGTTTTAGGCGGGCTGACGATTTCCTACTATATAGATTTAGCTCCAGGCGGAACAATCGTCATGATTGCCGTGTTAATACTGATTGTGACAATATTGTTTAAAAAAATTGCAGGCCTGAGGCCGGCATAATATAAAGGAATTCTATCCGAAGTTATTTCAAAGCAAACAATGAGGTGAAAGTATGAATGTTGATGAAGCCATGCAGCTTTTAAAGGATAAAGGCTATAAGCATACAGGGAAGAGGGAAGAAATGCTTCAGCTATTTGCTGATAGCGATAAATATTTAACGGCAAAAGATGTTCTGGAAAAAATGAAGGATAATTACCCTGGACTCAGCTTTGATACAATCTACAGAAACTTATCATTATTCGTGGACCTGGATATTTTTGAGATGACAGAGCTATCAGGGGAAAAACACTTCCGCTTTACTTGCTCACATGAACATCATCATCATCACTTTATATGTCTGGATTGCGGCAAAACGAAGGAAATCGAAGTCTGTCCCATGAAGCAGGTACAGGAAAATCTCAAGGGATATGATGTTTCTGGACATAAGTTCGAAATATATGGGAAGTGCCCGGAATGTTTTCAATAAGGAAATAAAAAAGAGGCATGGAGCTATTTATTATAGTCCCATGCTTCTTTTTGTAATCTAGGAAATAAAAAAATATAAAGATGTGAACTTTGTGGAGAAATAATAATCTGCATCCAGCTACAGCGCCTAGCCTCTTGGTTCATAAGCCAAATTACTCCAGAAACCAGGAACAAGAAATGCTTCGGCAGCGATACATCGCCCGACCAAAGTAGCTTTGGGAGGTTTCCTGCGTGATTCGTCTTATGCCTGCCGGACTTGCGCAGGATGTGCTGGCTTCAACGTTCGCCACATGAGGTGGCGGTTTTTAGTTTGAGTTCATCTGATCAAGGCGCTACCGCTTTTGTTCCTGCAGCCAGTCTTCCACCCATGCATATGCTTCCTTCCAGCTTCTTACTCTAATGACGCCATTGGGAAGGGGTTCCTGGTTATAGGGTGTATCGAATAAGATGACAGGAATTCCACATGCCTCATGAATCATAACTGCATTATCATGTTTGTCTTCAAAAAATATATCCACTTCATATTTTTTTGCTGCTTCGATTTTATCATGGCTCCCGATCAGTTCAATATGATCGAACTCCAATGTGTTCTCTAGAAACCATTCCTCTGTTATTTGCTGAAGGTGAGAACCCCTGGCACTTATAAAATACAATTCATGCTTGCGTTTCCAGTTGGTCAAAGCTTCCTTTGCGCCTTTTGCAATGGGTGATTCTTTGTATATAATGGGCTCATTTTCATAAAACCAATCTGCAAATTGTTCTTCTGAAATCGTCACCAAAGGTGTTAAATCATATTGCTTAATATCATTTAAAGTAATATTCAGATTAAATGCTTCATTTAAATACGGAACCATGGCTTCAGGGCGCGTAACCGTTCCGTCTATATCAATGCCAAAACGCTTCTTCATCATTATGATCTCCTTTAATGCATATATCCCTTATCTTAACAAAAGTCCCGGCCTTGAAAAAGAGTGTTGCCTGAACAGGTATGAAAGTTAAACATTTACATCTTAAAAAGGGCTTATATCGCAAACACTATAAATGCTCCATTAAGCAATACTTTTTAGTAACACAGCAAAGGAAGCGAGGGATCATGATGGCAGACCAAGAGCGCAGTAATGAAGAGTATGACCTTCGATACAGTGAGCGGATTGGCGAAGCAGATCCAGATTATTCTGAAGAAGCTGCTGCAGAAATAGCAGCTCCAGGTATCTACGGCAGATCGCTGGATCGGGATGAGGAAAACGAAACAGCTGCAGTCCATGAAGATTATTCTGAAGAAGCTGCTGCAGAAATAGCAGCTCCAGGTGTCTACGGCAGATCGCTGGATCGGGATGAGGAAAACGAAACAGCTGCAATTCATGCAGATTATTCTGAGGAAACCTCTGCCGAAATAGCAGCGCCTGGTGTCTATAATAGATCAGCGAACAGGGATGAAGAAAATGAAACAGTTGCAGCCGGCAGAGGAGTCGGATATGCTGCCCTGGCACTTTCCATTTTATCTTTGTTTGTGCTGCCGGTTCTTTTTGGAGCAACAGGAATTGTCCTTGGTTTTATCGCACGCCGCAGGGGTTCAGAAAGCCTTGGGGGCTGGGCGATTGCAATAGGGGCTATATCCATTATTGTCGGTATGTTTATTCTGCCGTTTTTTTAGAAAAAGAAAAAAAGCCTGGCTCCCAAAATTTGAACTATACCCTAGATAGTGGACACTGATAAAAAAGTGCCCCTTTCTGGGGTTTTTTGTGTTTCAATAGTTTTAATGAATAAGGCGGAGGATTTTTTATGAGTAAGAATATCTATAATGAATTCCAAATGAAAGAGCTTGAAAAGAATCCTAATGTTTTGAGGGCTTCTGAGAGGTCAATCTCCTATAGTTCTGAATTTAAGATAAAAGCAGTGGCGGAGTACAAAAGTGGGAAAACACCATCGCAAATCTTTATTGAACAAGGCTTTGATCTCGAGATGATTGGCAAGGAACAGCCAAAACGTTGTCTTAAGCGTTGGAGAGAAACATTCGAAAGGTTCGGGGAGGAAGGTTTCCTTACGGAACGTCGAGGTAAAGGGAGCACTGGACGTCCTTCTTCTAAACAACTTTCCATTGAGGAGAAACTAAGGAAGGCTGAGGCAAGGATTAAATTCCTTGAGGCAGAGAATGACTTCTTAAAAAAGCTGGAAGAACTAGAAAGGCAGGCGTTGATGAAGAAACGATTCTAACGGCAGCTGAGAAGTTTTCTTTAATTGAGAAAACCATCAGAACATATCAGTTGAAAAAATCTGTTTCCTACCTGTGTGAACTGGCAGGCGTAAGTCGAAGTGGCTACTATGATTGGCTGAAGGCAGCACAATTACGGGCACAACGTGACGAGAAGGATCAATTGGATATAGAGTTAATTCGAGAAATATTCATAAGTAAAAAAGAAAAAGTAGGTGTCCTCCAGATCAAAATGATTATGGAGAATGATTATTCATCGGTAATGAACCACAAAAAGATTAGGCGTCTGATGGCAAAATATAATCTTGTAACAAAAGTAAGGAAAGCCAATCCTTATCGTAAAATGGCTAAGGCAACCCATGAGCATCGATCTTGTCCCAACCTCCTTAACCGAGAATTTAATCAAGAAGAACCAGGAAAAGTCCTGCTTACTGACATTACTTATCTCTATTTCGGAAAGGGACAAAAAGCATACTTATCCTGCGTAAAAGATGGAGCTACCAAAGAAATTGTCGCTTATCATCTATCCACTTCGTTAGAAATGGATATTGTATATAAGACGCTTAAAAAGTTAAAACAAGCTGTTGGCGATCATTTTCATCCAGAAGCCATACTGCACTCTGACCAAGGTTTCCACTATACCCATCCCCAATTCCAAAGCAAAGTAAAAGAACTTGGCTTAATACAATCGATGTCCCGAAAGGGAAACTGTTGGGATAACGCACCAATGGAAAGTTTCTTTGGGCACTTTAAGGATTTAGCAGAGTATAAATCATTAGATAATTTAGGAGATGTTAGAAAAGAAGTGGATCGAGTGATTGAGGAATATAACCAGCATCGTTATCAATGGGGCTTAAATAAAATGACCCCGGGGCAATACCGGGGCCATTTACTAGCCGCATAGGCGCTTTTTAAACTGTCCGTAAATCGGGGCACAGTTCAATTATTTGGTGCCAGGCTTTTTCTATTTCGGAAAGGGACAATATTGCCTTACGGCAGCAGGCTTTCTGCCTGTGCTTTTTCCTCTTCCTGTTTGGCAAAATACTCTTCAGCGATTTTGTCGATTTCAATCTTAAGTTCTTCAACCATTGTCTCTTCTGGAACTTTCCTTACAATCTGGCCTTTACGGAAAAGAAGCCCTTCACCGCGGGCACCTGCAATGCCGATATCAGCTTCCCTGGCTTCACCAGGCCCGTTAACGGCACAGCCCAATACAGCAACTTTAATTGGCGCTTTAATTTTTTGAATATAGTCTTCCACTTCATTTGCAATGCTGATTAAGTCAATCTCGATCCTTCCGCATGTTGGACAGGAAATTAATGTTGCTGCATTGGAAGATAACCCAAACACTTTAAGAAGTTCACGGGCAACCTTTACTTCTTCCACGGGATCTGCGCTAAGTGAAATTCTTAACGTATTTCCAATACCTTTGCTTAAGATTGCACCAAGTCCAGCGGCACTTTTTACAGTACCTGCAAAAAGTGTGCCTGATTCTGTTATACCTAAATGGAGAGGGTAGTCAAATGCTTGTGCTGCTTTCTCATAAGCCTCAATGGCCAAATTAACATCGGATGCTTTCATAGAAACGATGATGTCATGGAAATCAAGGTCTTCTAAAATTTTGATATGATGCAGGGCGCTTTCAACCATACCATCTGCAGTAGGATATCCATATTTCTCAAGGATTCTTTTTTCAAGAGAACCTGCATTTACACCAATGCGGATAGGGATGCCTTTTTCTTTTGCAGCCTTGACCACTGCTTCCACTTTTTCACGTTTACCAATATTTCCAGGATTAATTCGGATTTTATCTGCTCCGCCTTCGATTGCCTTCAATGCTAGCTTGTAGTCAAAGTGGATATCAACAACAAGCGGTATGTTAATTTGTCTTTTAATATCTGCTATGGCATTTGCAGCTCTTTCATCCGGGCAGGCAACACGCACGATTTGACATCCTGCTTCTTCCAGCCTTTTAATTTCAGCTACAGTCGCTTCAACGTCATGTGTTTTCGTAGTGGTCATACTCTGGATGAACAGCTCATTGCTTCCGCCAATTGTTAATGGCCCAACTTTAACAGGCCTTGTTTTAGTGCGATGTATAATTTCACTCAATGGAGATTCGCTCCTTTTTATCTTTTCATATAACAGCTGAGATGTATGCTGTTAGAGAAGGTTCCACTTTATTGTATCAATGAACCGCTGAAATTGACAAGAATGATGATTAGTTGTCCTGAGTATATTTTGGAAATTTATAGGTCGTCCCTGATTTAATGTCTTCAGGCTGCATTCCATTGTTTAATTCCGAGAAGTCTGACACAACCTGGTCTATGGCTACAGGAATGGGACCATCAAGGTTTAGTTCTATAATTGATAGAACTGTTTCTCCAGGATTGACCTTTTTTTCAAAATAGGGTTCACCTGTTTCTGTGGGGAGGGAACTTGCCTCCAATGCTCGCTTTTGTCCAGCGGGCAGTGTGCCATGATTAAGGTCATAAAAGATTACATATATAACTAGGATTGAAAGCAGTACTCCCGCAAGCTTCTTCATACTGGCCAAACCCCCTGCAAATAGCATGTTTACCCAATATGTATGCTTGTCCAAATATGATTAGACCAAAAAAAGTCCTCAATTTGTATTATTCTGCATTAATAACTGCTTTATTTATAAAATTACTCCTCTTTTTAATTGCAAAAATAAAAACGCGCCATTGGCACGTTTTTATTTAGAGCTATGAGATGGGACTTCCTTTATGGACAAGAGGAGGATGATAAGAGAAACAAACCAGTTAATAATCGCTCCGTTTTGCACTGCTGTCTGCAGGGCTGTCATGATAGTAAAGAAAATGGCTGGCAAAGTAATGCTGTAAGCAGACATGCGCCATAAATGACGATACTCCAATTTCTTGGCAAGAGCTTTTTTAATAAACAGACCTGCAAGTGCTAACAGGGAGATCTCGATAAATCGAATGCCCGCTGCAAAAATATAAATGACAATCGCTATTAAGGGAATAATAATCGGCATAAGCGATTCTGCAGATGCAAGGAAGTCTGATAAGTCATTTTTTGTTAGTGTGCCGCTTGTCAGTAATGTATATGGATATGTCTGTTCCTGTCCTTCGGCAAGTATGTAGACTTCATTTTTTAATAAGGCAATCGTATTGCCGCTTTCGGATAAAACAGAAGGGTCTACTGCTCCTGTCGAATCAATAATGATTGTAAAGTTATTTTTATTGAGGGTTACAGGTACTTCCTCCTCTGTGTGAAGCTGTCCTTCTGCAATTTCAAAATCCGGTAAATTACTGTCAATTGTTTCATCAATAGCATTTAAACCATTAATGATTGCCGAACCGGAATAAAACACGGTTGGCAGTGCTGATAGCAGGGTAAGGAAAAACACATACAAAATAGTCTTTCCTATGCCCTGATGACGAAATAAAGCGATATCTTTAGGAGAAAATAAGCTTTTATAAAACTGAAGAAAAATATTCATTTGGACACACCCTTTTTGAGATTCACTATTATATTTTAGCCAAATATCCAGATGTTACAAGTAAACGCGTTTGCAAGGTTTTTTTGGATTTTGTAACAAAAATGTAATATAAGTATGTAATGTTAAGGAATTGTAAATTTAATCCGCAACAGGTTTACATTTCTATAGGTTTCCATTAATAATTGTATGGGGTTTGATGAATCATGTCGAATAAACAGTTATAGGGGTTGGATAATGGTGGAACTTAATGTTCAGCAAATGCTTTTTGAGTTTTTGGGCGGGCTTGGTATTTTCCTTTATGGAATCAAGTTCATGGGTGATGGGCTCCAAAAATCAGCTGGTGACCGGCTGAGGGATTTATTAGATCGCTTTACTACAAATCCAATCATGGGTGTATTGGCGGGTGTTCTTGTCACCATTCTTATACAGAGCAGCTCTGCAACCACTGTTATTACAGTTGGATTAGTATCTGCCGGATTCATGACATTGCGCCAGGCAATAGGTGTTATTATGGGAGCAAATATCGGGACAACGGTAACTGCTTTCATCATCGGAATAGATATCGGGGAATACGCTTTGCCGATCATTGCTTTAGGCTCTATTCTATTGTTTTTCTTTAAAAGCAAAAAAGTTCACAATGCCGGTCAGATTGTATTTGGCTTTGGTGCATTATTCTATGGACTTGAATTAATGAGCGGGGGAATGAAGCCTCTTCGTACATTGGAAGCTTTTCATGACTTGACCGTAAGCATGAGTTCAAATCCAATTCTAGGTGTGGTTGTCGGAACAGTGTTTACTGTTATTGTTCAGAGCTCAAGTGCCACAATCGGTATTCTCCAAGGGCTGTTTTCTGAAGAGCTGATAAACCTGGATGCAGCATTGCCTGTTCTGTTTGGAGACAATATTGGAACGACCATCACAGCTGTTTTAGCCGCTATTGGAGCATCTGTTGCTGCAAGAAGAGCTGCAGCCGTGCATGTATTGTTTAACTTAATTGGTACTACTATCTTCTTGATTTTATTAAAGCCGTTTACATTATTGATTGAAACACTGCAGGGGAAAATGGATTTAAATCCTGAGATGACCATTGCCTTTGCGCATGGAATTTTTAATAGTACTAATACACTTATTCAACTGCCATTTGTAGCCGTGCTGGCATGGATTGTAACGAAGCTAATTCCGGGAGAAGATGCGGTTGCTGAATATAAAGCAAAACATTTGGATCCTGTTTTTATAGAACAATCCCCTTCGATTGCTCTTGGACAAGCTAAAGAAGAAGTGCTTCGCATGGGGGCATTCTCTTTACGGGGACTTGAAGAAACGGTTCAATATTTGAAAACCGGCAATCAAAAACATTCCGAAAGTGCATACCAGTTAGAGGACGCGATCAATAATCTTGACCGCAAAATTACGGATTACCTGATTAAGTTATCTACAAGTTCACTTTCAGCACATGAGTCGAACGAGCACACCGTGCTGATGGATACAGTAAGAGATATTGAGCGTATCGGTGACCATTTCGAAAATGTAATAGAATTGATTGATTATAAACAGGCAAATAAAGTGTCCATTACCGATTCAGCTATGGCTGATTTAGAACAAATGTTCAAATTGACCATTTCTACTGTAAAAGAAGCTCTTCAGGCACTGGACCACAATGATAAAATTGCTGCAGAGCATGTTGTAAAAAAAGAAGAAGAGATAGACAAGATGGAACGAAAGCTTCGCAAACAGCATATTCTTCGCCTGAATGAAGGAGTCTGCTCTGGCCAGGCGGGCATTGTCTATGTAGACATTGTCAGCAACCTTGAGCGTATCGGCGATCACGCGGTGAATATTGCTGAAGCTGTTTTAGGAGAAGAATAAATGGTAAAATAAGCAAGGGGAAATCCCTTGCTTATTTATTTTAAAATAAATAATGTAGAAATTTTGAAGTTAGATAAATGTCTAGCGCAAGCAGCCTGCCCCCTCGAGGTGTGGGCAAAGCGCTTTCATGTTTTCTAGAAAGGGTGCTGATCATGGAGATAATTTATTGGACGCTGATCATTCTGTTATTTATTATCGCTTTTGCGGGCTTGGTTTTTCCGATTATTCCAAGTGTGCTGTTTTTGCTTGGCGGTTTTATCCTGTATGGAATTCTTTTTTCTTTCGAACCTTTTAACTGGCTATTCTGGACGATTCAGGTGCTATTTGTCCTGCTGCTATTTGGTGCAGACTACGTAGCAAATATGATTGGGGTAAAAAAGTATGGCGGATCAAAAGCGGGTGTCTGGGGAAGTACAATCGGCCTGCTGGCAGGTCCATTTGTCATCCCTGTATTAGGAATTTTAATTGGGCCTTTTTTGGGAGCGGTCATTGCTGAACTCGCAGTAAATAAGGCCAGTTTCAATGATGCATTGAAGATCGGTTTCGGATCTGTAATCGGTTTTGTCAGCAGTGCAGCAGCCAAAGCGGTGATACAAGGGGTAATGATTATTTATTTTCTAATTGTGGTCCTTTGATGACCCGCTCGGGTGATTTGAATTTAATGGAATAATAAAAACAAATTAGGATATTGTATATATGTAGTAAAGCATTTTGTTTGAAACAAAAAACCAACTTTGGTAATCTTAAACTAAAGACCTTAGAAATATTCTAAAATCAGAATTTTATAAATGATTGGAGTGTTTCAGGGGGCTTAATAAAACAGATACATAGGGAGGAATTTTATTATGGCATTCGAATTACCGCAATTACCTTACGCTTATGATGCATTGGAGCCAAACATCGACAAAGAAACGATGAATATTCATCATACAAAGCATCACAATACTTATGTAACAAACCTTAATAATGCTTTAGAAGGAAACGAAGAGCTTCTTTCTAAAACTGTTGAAGAAGTAGTTTCTAACTTGGATGCCGTACCTGAAGCTGTTCGCACTGCAGTACGCAACAACGGCGGCGGCCATGCAAACCATTCTCTATTCTGGCAGATCATTTCTCCAAATGGCGGCGGTGAGCCTACAGGTGAATTAGCAGACGCTATCAGCAGCAAATTCGGAAGCTATGACAGCTTCAAAGAAGAATTTGCTAAAGCAGCAACAACTCGCTTCGGTTCTGGCTGGGCTTGGCTGGCAGTAAACAATGGCGAATTGGAAGTTACAAGCACCCCTAACCAGGATTCTCCTTTAATGGAAGGTAAGACACCAATCCTTGGGCTTGATGTTTGGGAGCATGCTTATTACTTAAAATATCAAAACCGCCGTCCTGAATACATCAATTCTTTCTGGAATGTTGTTAACTGGGATGAGGTTTCTAAGCGTTACAGCGCTGCAAAGTAATAAATGAAACAGCACGGCAGATTACATCTGCCGTGTTTTTTTGCTCCAAATTCCGGAGGCTTTCCCCTAATTTCTAAATCATTGCATAACCGCACTGTCTTTGTAGGAGACTACCCTTAGAACCAAAGGGGAGTTTTTTTTATGAGCAGATTTAAAAAACTGATCGGTGATGTCGATTTAACCAAAGACTTAACATTGCTTTTATTTATAGGGGGGCTTTATTCTTTAAGTGCTGCCCTTTCAAACACATTTGTTAATATTTATCTCTGGAAGCAGTCTGGTGAGTTCAGCGATCTGGCTTTATATAACCTGGCCATAGTGGTGCTTCAGCCTTTGACGTTTATCCTGGCAGGGAGATGGGCGAAAAAAATTGACCGTGTCATTGTGCTGAGAATCGGCGTGATTTTTTTGGCTCTATTTTATCTGACAGTGCTTTTCATTGGAACGAATGCCTCTAAATTTCTATTGCTTCTCGGGGCTCTGCTGGGAGTCGGGTATGGGTTCTACTGGCTTGCATTCAATGTACTCACTTTTGAAATTACTGAGCCGGAGAATCGCGATTTCTTTAATGGATTCCTTGGAATACTAACATCCGTTGGGGGTATGATTGGACCGATAGCAGCGGGTTTCATTATTTCAAGGATGGAAAAGTTCACGGGCTATTCCGTTATCTTCGGCATCTCCCTGACACTTTTTTCAATAGCGGTATTTTTAAGCTTTTTTCTTAAAAGGCGGCCAGCTGACGGAAGGTATTTATTTGGAAGAATCCTTGCAGAACGAAAAAACAGCATGAACTGGCGTATGATTACAAATGCCCACTTTTTCCAGGGGCTCAGAGAGGGAACCTTTATCTTTGTCATATCAGTATATGTTTTTATTTCAACTGGCAGTGAACTGGCTCTTGGTACATACGGATTGGTCAACTCAAGTATATCTTTTTTGGGGTATTTTCTTGTATCAAGACTTTTAAAGAAGGAATATCGCAAAAGGGCCATTCTTATTGGCGGGTTATTACTGTATGGTGCCATCTTCTTTATCGTTTTTGAGGTTACGTATCAAAAGCTGCTGATGTATGCAGCCACTATTGCTATAGCGTATCCTCTCCTGCTTGTGCCATATATCTCATTAACATATGATGTCATTGGCAGAGGCTGGAAGGCTGCAGAGATGAGAATTGAGTATATCGTTGTAAGGGAAATCTTCTTAAATGCAGGACGTATAGTATCCATTTTAGGTTTTTTAGCTGCCGTATCTTTTTTCAATGAAGAAAAAAGCATCCCTATTCTTCTCTTAATCATTGGGGCCGGGCATTCGGTCATATATTTATTCGTCAGGAAAATACAATTTCAGTCTGCATGAGAGAGAGGAAAATTCTCTCTCTTTTTTTTACCAGTAAAAATATCTCTGTCGAAAAAGGGTTCTTTATAGTATTTATTGTTATTTTCTTTTAGAATGGGGTTATGAGAATTTTTTAAAGGAAGTGTGCGTAATTTTGAATAGGAAGAAAAAGAAGAAGACCCATGTTCCTTTCCGTCTGAATATGCTCTTCTTTGCTGTGTTCTTATTGTTTTCCATGCTGATCCTCAGGCTTGGAATGGTTCAGATAGTTTATGGTGATGATTATAAGCGGGAGATTGAAAGAACGGAAGATGTTACAGTCAACAGCCCGGTGCCGAGAGGAAAGATGTTTGACAGAAATGGCCAGGTGATTGTTGATAATACGCCGCAAAATGCCATCACATTTACTAATAATGGATACAAGCAGGACGAAATGCTTGAGGTGGCAGAAAGGCTGGCCAAGCTAATACACAAAGATACTGAAAAAGTTCAGGAACGAGATAAGAAGGATTACTGGATTATGAAAAATCCTGAAGAGGCTGAAAAAAAGATCTCTAAAAAAGACAAAGAGAAGCTTGAAAAAAAGTATGAAGGCGACCAGAAAGAATTGGACAAAGCCATCTATCAGCTCACATTGGATCGAATTACAGAAGATGAATTAAGCGAATTGACAAAAGATGACCTTGAAGTACTTGCCATCTACAGAGAGTTTACAAGCGGATATGCATTAACACCGCAAATTGTCAAAAATAAAGAAGTCACTCCTGAGGAATTCGCGGTTGTCAGCGAAAATCTTCAAATACTTCAGGGAGTTGATACAACAACCGACTGGGAAAGGTATTATGCCTTCGGAGATACATTAAAATCAGTGCTGGGTAATGTGACAAGCTCTGATGAAGGGCTGCCGGCTGAACAGCTAGAATACTATATGGCCCGTGATTATAGCCGTAACGACCGTGTAGGAAAGAGTTATATTGAGATGCAATACGAAGAAGTGCTTCACGGCCAAAAGGCAAAAGTGAAAAATGTTACAGATAAAGCCGGCAATGTCCTTGAAACGGTACCCATCACTGATGGACAAAGAGGAAAGGACCTTGTGCTTAGCATTGATATGGATCTTCAGAAGGAAGTAGAGAAAATCATTGAAGAGGAACTGCGTGAAGCTAAGGCATCAGCAGGGACAGGATTATTGGACAGAGCATACGTTGTGCTGATGGATCCTCATACCGGAGAGGTTCTTTCAATGGCCGGCAAAAAGATTGTGAAGGATAAAGAGACAGGAAAATCTGTCATGCAGGACGATGCATTGGGCAACATCACTACTACTTATAATGTAGGTTCTGCTGTGAAGGGTGCTACAATTCTTACCGGATATAAGACGGGCGCCATTAACCCCGGAACCGTTTTTTACGACCGGCCTTTAAAAATTAAAGGAACACCTGTAAAAAAATCCTGGAGAAATTTTGGTGCTTTGAATGATATTAATGCGCTGAAATTTTCTTCCAACGTTTATATGTTTGAAACTGTCATCAATATAGGCGGCGGGAAATATGAGTATGAGCAGCCATTGCGGATAAATGAAAAAGCTTTTAGCACTGTAAGGGATTCCTTCGCTCAATTCGGACTTGGGGTCCGGACAGGAATTGATCTGCCGAATGAGCAAACAGGCTTTAAAGGGATGAGTACATTGCCTGGTTTCATGCTTGACCTTTCGATTGGCCAGTATGATACTTATTCCAATATGCAGCTTGCCCAATATGTTTCGGTCATTGCCAATGGCGGAAATAGGATGGAGCCTCATATAGTAAAGGAAATCCGCGAGCCATTGATGGAAAATAATGAACTTGGACCTATTGTCCAGGAAATGGAGCCGAAAGTCCTTAATCGGGTAGAGCTTGAAGCTGGCTGGATGGACCGTGTCCAGGAAGGCTTCCGCAGAGTCATGCAGGAAAAAGGCGGAACAGCTTACGGTTTGTTTGGCAGTAAGGACTATAAGCCGGCCGGAAAAACCGGAACTGCCGAGGCATTTTATGATGGACCGGAACGCAGCAAGTTTGGCAAAGAGCCGCCTGAAGTCATGAACCTAAGTCTTGTAAGCTATGCTCCGTCTGAAAATCCTGAGGTAGCTATGGCGGTATTAGTTCCATGGGCTTATCAGGGAAGCGTGGATCACGGTGCCAATAAAGAAATTGGAGAGCGTGTCCTTGATGCTTATTTTGATCTTAAAAAGGAACGGCATAAAAAGGGCGATGATAGTGAAGAATCTGTTCAAAAAGTGGAAAATATAGATGAAGTACTTGAAGGGCAGGAAGATGCCCGCAAAGAAGATGAATGAGTTTTGATAAACTGTCTCCTTATAAAAAGGGAGGCAGTTTTTCTTTTTCCTGAATATGAATTGCAAGCAGGCAATGACGGAAAGATAAATTAATGTTATACCTCTTATTCGACATATTTACACAAGAATCGTCCACATTTACAAAAGCTTTACAATCAGTTAAAACCGCGTTAACAGTAAACCCTTATTCTAATACTCGTAGGACAAAACAACCAATTTTCTTAGGGGGAATTCAGGAATGAAACGTCTTAAAAAAATGAGCCTTTTACTCATGCTGGCGGCTGTAATGGCATTCACTGCAGCTTGCGGAGGCGGAGATACAAATGAAGGTGCAAGCGGAAATGGCGAAAAAAGTGAAGAGCTGGAAGGCAGTGTAGTAATAGATGGTTCTGGGACTGTTTATCCATTTATGGCACGCATGGCTGAAAACTATATGGGAGAACAGGAAAATGTCTCTGTAGAAGTTAGCCGCTCCGGAACTTCAGCTGGCTTCAAGAAATTCCTTGCAGAAGACGGAACAGATTTTAACGATGCTTCCCGCCAAATTAAAGATGAAGAGAAAGCTTCTGCTGAAGATCTTGGCATTGATGTACAGGAAATGAAGGTTGCTTTGGATGGCATCACGATTGTCATCAATAAGGAAAATGACTGGGCTACAGAACTTACACAGCAAGAAGTTGTTGATATCTTCCTTGCAAGTGCAGGAAAGAAAAAATGGTCAGATGTTCGCCCTGAATTCCCGGATGAAGAAATTCAGACATATGGCCCAAATGAAAACCACGGCACTTACGAATTTATGTTTGAGAATATTCTCGAAGAACAGGATCTTCCTGAAAATATCAACTTACAGCAGGACTACTCAACTTTAGTGGATCTTGTCTCTAAAGATAAAAATGCCATCGGATTCTTTGGCTATGGTTACTATGACAGCAACAAAGATAAATTGACTGCAGTAAAAGTAGACTTTGGAAGCGGACCTGTTGAACCATCATTAGATACAATCAAAGAAGACGGAGATTATGCTCCATTTACACGCCCGGTATTCACATACTTGAATACAAATATGGCTAAAGAAAAACCGCAAGTGCTTGATTATGCTATTTATACAATGGAAAATGCACAGGATGTTGCAGCAGAAACTGGATTTGCTCCATTATCAGATGAAGATATCCAGGCTTCTCTAGATGCTTTGAACGGATTGAAGTAAGTGATTGAAAGTATTGTCATGGGAAGATGAGAAGTTTGCCTTCTCATCTTCTTGTGATGTTACTAGTTTTTTCCTTTGTAGTATGAGCTAAAGAGTACTTCTTTGGATGAGAAGGCTGAAAGGGGTTTTACACTTGGTAAAAAGTGCTGTTCAACACGATAACAAAAAGCTGAATGTACGTGAAATCATTCAGCAAAAGAAAAAATCACGAAGTGTTAATAATTACACTGAAAAATTAATACCAAAGATCTTATTTGGCATAGCCGCAATCTCGGTTTTTACGACTATTGGAATTGTACTTACCTTAATTACGGAAACAATCGCCTTTTTTAAAGACGTTCCTTTTATAGATTTCTTTACAGGCACTGAATTAAAGCCTTTAGGAGAAAATGCTGTCTTTGGTGTTCTTCCCTTACTGACGGGAACAATCATTTCCACACTAATCGCCATGCTTGTTGCGATTCCAGTGGGACTGATGACAGCGATATTTTTAAGTGAATACGCATCTGAAAAAACAAGAAAGGCATTAAAGCCTCTTCTTGAAATCCTGGCAGGTATCCCTACTATTGTCTATGGATTTTTTGCTTTTACATTTGTAACACCTTTACTGAGATCCTTTATTCCAGGACTTGAACCTACGAATATTTTGAGTCCAGGGATTGTAATGGGAATTATGATTATTCCGATGGTAGCATCACTTTCAGAAGATGCGATGAGTTCTGTGCCAAATGCAATGAGGGAAGGTGCCCTTGCATTAGGTGCTACTAAGCTTGAAGTAACCTGGAAAGTAGTTGTTCCGGCAGCTATTTCAGGTATCATTGCTTCTTTTGTGCTCGGTATATCAAGAGCAATCGGGGAAACAATGATCGTAACGATTGCAAGCGGAAGTTCAAAGAACTTTACATTTGACGTAACACAGTCCATGCAGACCATGACTGCTTATATCGTGGAAGTTACAGGAGGGGAAGCGGCAGCTGGAACAACATTATATTATAGTCTTTATGCTGTTGCTATGACATTGTTTGTGTTTACGCTGATTATGAACCTGCTCGCTCAGTATATCTCTCGCAAGTTCAGGGAGGAATATTAATATGAAATATGTGGATTCAGAACAAGTGCATAAAAAGATGGGCAGCCGCCTGCTAGCCAATAACCTTGCTAAAACACTCTTCTTTATGGCCACTTTATTTGGCCTTGTCGTATTAATTGTTTTGATCTATCGGGTTCTTGCTGATGGTTTAGGCTGGATCAACATGGATTTTCTGATGAATCGTTTATCGACGGATCCTGAAAGAGCCGGTATCTGGGGAGCAATAACAGGAACACTATGGCTGATGCTTGTTGTTGCACCTGTCACGATGATTTTAGGAGTAGGCACAGCAATTTATCTTGAAGAATATGCAGCCAAGGGACGCATTTCTTCATTTATTAAAACGAATATCTCCAACCTGGCGGGCGTTCCGTCAGTTGTTTTTGGAATCCTTGGTTTAACTGTTTTTGCAAGAGCATTGGATTTAGGTTCTGTAGTTCTCGCAGGAGGTCTTACGATGGCACTGCTGGTTCTTCCTGTTGTAGTAGTTGCCAGCCAGGAAGCTATTCGTGCAGTTCCTCAATTCTTAAGAGAAGCCTCTTATGGTATGGGAGCGACAAAGTGGCAGACTATTAAAAATGTGGTCCTTCCCGCAGCTCTGCCGGGAATTCTTACGGGTGTCATTCTTGCACTGTCCCGGGCAATCGGGGAAACTGCGCCATTGGTTGTTATCGGTATTCCGGCATTGTTAATTCCCGTTCCTGATGGAATTTTTGATAAATTTACGATTTTGCCTGTTCAGATTTACTATTGGACAATTGACTCTGCCCTTGTAGCGGAATATGCCAACCTGGCAGCTGCAACTATCGTTATATTATTGATTGTATTGTTTGCGATGAATTCAATCGCTATTTTGATCCGCAATAAATTCCAAAAAAGATTTTAGTCCGGGAGGTTTAATAAAATGCCTGTAGTTACAGAAAAAGCCAATCTGAATACTAAAACAGCTAATCTAAGCCAAAAAGCAAAAGAGAATAAAAAAGTTGTTTATCATACAAAAGATCTTAACCTTTGGTACGGGGAAGGCCATGCGTTAAAAAATATAAATCTGGCCATTAATGAAAATGAAGTAACGGCCATTATCGGTCCATCCGGATGTGGAAAGTCCACATATATCAAAACCCTGAACCGCATGGTCGAGCTTGTTCCTTCTGTGAAGATTTCCGGTGAAATTTTATACCGCGAGCGCAATATTCTTGATAAATCATTTAAAGTGGAGGATTTAAGAACAAGTGTAGGAATGGTTTTCCAAAAGCCTAATCCATTTCCAAAGTCCATTTATGAAAATGTGGCATATGGACCGAAAATACACGGAATCCGTGATAAAAAAATCCTGGATGAAATTGTTGAAAAAAGCTTAAGGGGAGCGGCAATCTGGGATGAAGTAAAAGATCGCCTGAACCAGAATGCGTACGGCTTATCAGGCGGGCAGCAGCAGCGTCTTTGCATTGCACGCTGTCTTGCAATTGAACCGGATGTCATTTTAATGGATGAGCCTACTTCTGCACTTGACCCCATTTCCACTTTAAAGGTAGAGGAGCTAGTGCAGGAGCTTAAGGAAGAATTCAGCATCATTATTGTTACGCATAATATGCAGCAGGCAGCCCGTATTTCTGATAAAACAGCCTTCTTTTTAAATGGTGAAGTAATCGAGTTTGCCGAAACTGATAAGATTTTCTCCACTCCTTCAGATAAGCGGACTGAAGATTATATCACAGGAAGATTCGGCTAATTATTGTGTGCAGGTTTAATGAAAGAATATAATCCATACTTGAATGGATGAAGGGGGATTACCATGATGGCAGTACGTGAAAGGTTTGAATATGATCTGCAGGAGCTTCAAAAGAAACTGATTGAAATTGGCAATTTTGCAGTAGAGGCCCTGCATAGATCGGTTGAAGCGCTTGAAACACAAAATATAGAATTGGCTCTTGAAATCATTGATGACGATAATCAGGCTGATATTTTATATGAGGAAATAAATGATTTAGCCATTCTGCTAATTGCCAAACAGCAGCCTGTGGCCATTGACCTTCGCCGCATCATTGTCGCTATAAAAATCGCAACAGACATTGAACGGATTGCTGACTTTGGAGTGAATATAGCGAAGTCTACTATACGCATTGGGTCAGAACCTCTTATTAAGCCGATTGAACATATAAAAGAAATGTACGAAATCTCTACAGAAATGCTGCGTCTATCCCTGGAGGCTTTCACTGAAGAAGATATTGCAAAGGCAAAAAAAGTTGCCGATATGGATGATCAGGTAGATGACCTATATGGTGAAACAATTAAAGAGCTGCTGCAGATCAACCTGCAGAAACCGGAATATCTCCCTCAGATCACTCAGCTGTCTTTTGTTTGCCGATATTTAGAAAGAGCAGCTGATCATGTAACCAATATCTCAGAACATATTTTTTACCTGGTTAAAGGACGTCAATATGATTTGAATAATTAAATTAGAAAAGCATAAGCGGCTTGCACGCTAATGCTGGACAGTAAAAAAGCTAAAAGGATTCAGCTCCTTTTAGCTTTTTGTTATGATTTTTGCGATTTCTTTATAGCTCATATCAGCGGTCAGTTTAAATGTGCCCAGCTGTATTTTTTTGCTGAACCCGTATTCTTCAAGGTAAATGCCGAAATCTGCTGCCTGATCGATTACATTCGCCTCTTCAAGCTGTGCTGCGATTTCCCCAGGTGTCATGCCGCTCTCAATTGTAAGCTGATAGACTTCCTGTGAACCTTCTTCCGGCTCGGTATCTTTCTCAGCAGGTTCTTCTTTTTCTTCCGTATTCTTATTTGCTGGATCCTCGGATTTAGTCTGCTGCAATAGAGTATATTCTTCCTCTGTTAAAACAGTATAGCCGTTTGCCTGAAGAAATTCTTTCGCACTGCTTACATCAATTTTTCTATTTTCAGACTGATTCGGCTTTATGAAAAAATAGGGTGTACTGAAGGCTATGACAGCTGTAAGGATGCCAAATGCAAATGCCCGGGTATTTCTTTTATTCATAGCCATGACCTCTAAATTTCATTTCTGTTTGAATGGTTCTTACTTCATCAGGAGAGAGTGATGATTGTCTGGCAATTTGCTCTACTGACAATCCTTGCCTGGTAAGCAGCATCACCTGATTTTTTATAATTTCGTGAACTTCCCTTTTCACTAAGGAATGAGCAGAAGACTCTGCAGGGACTTGCTGAATAAATGGTTCTTCACCCACCAGCAGTTCTTCTTCCAATACTTTTAATTTCTTTTTAATCTGATACATTTCCTGAATCTGCTGCATGGACATTTGGTCCATTTCTTCGCGCAGCTCTTTATAAGGATCTTTCAAGAACACTGAAAGAATAAATAGCCCTATAGACAAGATCAATAATGCCAGCATGATTGATTCCAAAAAAGTCACCTCATATTCATTGAACAGAAATATTTTACCATCAAAAATGACAAATTTCGATATGCAATCCATAAACAGGTGAAAATTAAAGATTTTTGTCGCTGGAACTCTGTCGAAATAGCTTCCCGGCATTTTTTAAAAATTTTTTTCTTATTCATTTTCAAGCAGGCATGTGCATTCGCAGGAAGCGACAATTTCCGTTCATTGTAGGCTATCCATATCAGTGATAACATTGGGTTATATAAATAGTCATAAAATTTTGCCTTTCGTCATATATATTCCTTTTTTATTTGCTTATGAAAAAAATCCAAGAGGTGCCGGGTATGATCGATGAAATTATTAAGCTTCGCCGCAGAGGGCTTTCATTTCGCAAAATTGCCAGTGAGCTTGATACAACAGTAGGAAAAGTGCAATATCAATGGACCAAACTTATCCAAAATAAAGCAAAACGCGACAGCGAGGAATCTGCCGTGAATAATATGACAGCTGAAGAAAATGACGTTCCTAAACAAACGAAAGATCAATTGATATTAACACGCTTAACATTTGATAAGGTAAAAGTATTATGGAAATTATCTAATCATAAAGAGAAAATGGCTTCACTTTACTTGGAAGAGCCTGACTCTTCCAGGAGAAAATCTTTAAGAATATATGATGTTACCGGGATTTATTTTGATGGGGCCAATGCGGTCGCTGATCATGAAGTAATCCTGTCCCATCAATCAGAGTGGATCTTCAAAGGGCTCAAACCTGGCAAGGTGTATTGTGTAGAGCTGGGCATAAAATTGACGGAAACTCATTTTTTCCCATTGCTTCGCTCAGAAGCAATTCATACTTCTGAGGAAATGCCTTATCAAACATCGGGAATAGGCGAAGCTGAGAGGCAGCCTGCTGAATGGACTGTGAATGTGAGTACATACACTTATTATGAATCAATGAGTGAAGGGGAGAAGGTAAAGAATGATGGAAACGGTAACTGCTGAGCGAAATAAAAATACCTGCCATAAAGGTTTGCCTAAGATCCTTCTTCTTACGTGGGAATATCCTCCACATGTTGTAGGCGGCTTATCAAGACATGTGCATGGACTTGCAGGAGGCTTGAAACAGGATTATGAGGTCCATGTTCTGACAGCTAATCCGGGCGATCTTTCCAGCTCTGAACTTAAAGATGGTATCTATATACACCGAGTCAAACCCCTTAATGAAAAAGATCCTAACTTTTTGCATTGGATATTAGGATTGAATTTGGCGATGGAGCAAAAAGCCATTGAACTGACATCTTTCCACCACTTTGAGCTCATCCACGCACATGACTGGCTTGTAGGTGCATGCGGCCTGTCACTAAAGGAGAGTTTACAGTGTCCTTTAATCACGACCATACATGCAACCGAATATGGAAGGAATAATGGGATTTACACAGAATTACAGAAGTTTATCCATAGAAAAGAAGAGCAGCTGATACTAGGGTCAGATCAGGTTATTGTCTGCAGTGAATATATGAAGGAAGAAGTACTTCAGCAATTTGCTGTAGAAAGCGAGAAAATGTCTGTTATCGCAAATGGAATCAGCAAGGAACCCCAGCTTGATGACCCTGACTCTTTATTGGAGGGGCTGCAGGTAAAAAAAGGAGGCAGGCTGATATTTTCCATTGGGAGGATGGTCAGGGAAAAAGGGTTTGATACCTTGATCGAGGCAGCGCCTATTATTAAAGAAAAGTACCCGGATACTTATATGATTATAGCCGGCAAAGGTCCTATGCTTGAAGCCCACAGAAAAAAAGCGAAAGAACTGAATGTTGACGATATAATTCGTTTTCCGGGATTTATTAATGATATGCAAAGAGTAGCCCTCTTTCTAAAGTGCGAGTTCGCTGTTTTTCCAAGTCATTATGAGCCATTTGGCATTGTTGCCCTTGAAGCAATGATTGCAGGAAAACCGGCGATAGTATCTAATACTGGCGGGCTAAAGGGAATAGTAAAACATGGATTTTCCGGCTTGTTTATGACCCCTGGAGATCCTGGCAGTTTCGCAGAGCAGGCGTCCGCTCTCCTTGAAGATCCAAAAGCAGCCCTTACAATTGGCAGACAAGGTCAAAAGGTCGCAGAAAGCCTATTCAGCTGGGGACGCATTTCGGAGGAAACAAAAAGAGTATTCCAAGAAACCCTAATCAGCCAGAAGCTTGAAGACCTTGTTTAAAGCTTTTGCAGTATTAGCAGGCTGAAAATTTTTAAGCATCGAGTTTATTGTAGCGGAGGGCACTTGACTCCTGCTCAGAGGAGAGGGAGCGGGAGACCCCGCAGGCGAAGCCGAGCAGGCTCTCGTTCCTCCCCGCGGAAAGCATGTGACTGTAGCGGAAATCAACGGGTAAAATATGACAAACCTTTTATTAAAATTCTTAAAAAATATAAAGAAAAAGGTGCATGAAGATGAATACATTAAATTGGATTCAATCTGATGTTTATGAAGAAATGGAGAAAGCGCCGATCGGGAAATTGAAAATGATTCCGGGTTTATGGATAGACGGGAAAACTTACTGGATGGAGAATGGCAGTAATGAGATATTTCCTGATGAAAATATTTCTGTTCAAATTAAGACAGAAAAAATACATTCTAAAATTTCATATTTTAAAAGCTATATCACTAACCATGTGGACGAGCCCAGAAAGATTAAGCTTTTATTGCAGCACAGATATGAGTATTCTTCCCGTGAACATCTCTCCTTCATTTCTCCCGCAGAAAATGTCATCTTTCATTTGGCTGATTCCAAGCTGTTTTTGGTTAATGGCCAGCTAAACGGCAGAAAAATGAAAGAGTGTACGATTCAGCCTTACTGGAACGTATACAGTGACCAAATTTGGAACTGCAGAAAGAAAGGGACTTTAAAGTATCATCCTATGGTCCAGGGAAATGCAATAAGCGTCTTCTCGCTTAATGCAGTATTCAATGGCAGAGGGACAATAGAAGGGGAATCATGGATTATTAACGGGGTCAGCAAATCAGAAATCCTTCGGTATAACAACCTGCTGATAGGCAGGGTTAAAGAGGGCACTTTTAAAAAAACGTACTAGCATTTCGAATTAAAAAGTGATATTATAGAAAAGTCGTATGAACGAACTAGTTTGAACATAGTTTGGAGGGAAATTACATGCGTGTAAACATTACGTTAGCTTGCACAGAATGTGGAGATCGTAACTATATTTCTAAAAAAAATAAACGAAATAATCCAGATCGTCTTGAGCTTAAAAAATATTGCCCAAGAGATAAGCGTTCGACTACACATCGTGAAACAAAATAAGCGGTAGGATCATTCCTACTGCTTTTTTTGTTGACTTTTTTTATGGGTATACTTCCCTTTTCTGGATAAATCATTGAGGGGATTTGCAGATGTCATCTTCTGTTGGAGGGGGTTTGGTATGGAAATGGATAAAAAAGCGCTTAGAAAGCAAATGCTGGATAGAATGAAGGAATTGAGTAAGCCTGAGTATGAACAGCTATCATATGAAATTGCCCGCAGCCTTTACAGCAGTCCTTTATGGCTTCAGGCTAAAACGATAGGTATAACGGTTTCAAAGCCGCCTGAGGCGGATACGTGGCAGATTATCAGAAAAGCATGGGAAGATGGAAAAAGGGTTGCTGTCCCGAAGTGCATTCCCCAAGCAAAGCAAATGGTGTTTCGTGAACTGAAAAGCTTCATGGAATTGGAGTCTGTGTACTATGGATTATGGGAGCCAAGTCCAGAAAAGACAGAAGAAGTTCTCAGTGAGGAAATCGAAACTTTAATCGTACCCGGGCTGGCATACATGAAAAACGGCTTCCGCCTGGGGTTTGGGGGAGGCTATTATGATCGTTTTCTCGAGCAATATAAAGGAAGAACCGTTTCACTGGCTTTTGAACTGCAGGTCATAAACGGTTTTCCAGTGGAAAACCATGACAAGCCGGTGGAAATGATTATTACCGATCAGCGGGTCTGGGCATCCGGAAATGCTTGAATCTATTGTTATTTTTATTTTTATATTAATCACGGCGCTTGCTGGATATTTTTTTCGATTACTGACCCTTTCAGGCAGTATAGCTGCATTCATTGTAGGTGCGGCAACAGGATGGGGATTTGGCTTTTACGGTCTCCTTGTGCTGGGGTTCTTTTTTGCGAGTTCCAGCTTTTGGTCAAAATTTAAAAGCCATAGAAAAGAGACATTCGAAAAAAAGCATGCAAAAGGGTCAAGAAGGGATTGGCAGCAGGTGGCAGCAAATGGAGGAATTGCAGCTATTGCCAGCATAATCCATCTCCTGATACCATCACCGGTTTGGCTGATAGCATTTCTAATTGGCCTGGCCGCAGCGAACTCGGACACCTGGGCATCAGAAATTGGCTCATTAAGTCAAAAACCTCCCATTTCGTTGAGGACCTGGAAGCCAGCAGAGACGGGAACTTCAGGTGCTGTCAGCATTCTGGGCACAATTGCAGCTTTGTCAGGTTCTTTTACAATAGCACTTCTTTCATTCATGCTGTTCAGCGTTTCACTTTATGAGGTTATGCTGATTGGGATCTTTGGATTTGCGGGAAATCTGATTGATTCCATATTGGGGGCCTTTTTTCAGGCTGAATACAAGTGCCTGGTGTGCAATGAAAGTGTTGAAAAAACCGAACATTGCGGGCAGCCGGCCTCATTGGTAAAAGGCAGGCGTTTTGCAGATAATGACTTTGTTAATTTTTGTTCAGGTTTAGCTTCTGCCTCGGTGGGAATTCTTCTATATATTCTATTGACATAGAGGGACTGAGATGCTGCTGTTCCTTACCTTAAGTGAAAAGGGGAGTTGTTATGAAAAATCGGGTGAACAGAGTCGTGCTGATTGGAACTGGCTTTGTAGGCTCAAGCTATGCCTTTGCACTATTAAATCAAGGTGTTACAGAGGAATTGGTTCTGATTGATTTAAATAAGGATAAATCTGAAGGAGATGCGATGGACTTGAATCATGGCATGCCATTTGCTCCTTCCCCAACATCGATCTGGTTTGGAGATTATTCAGATTGCAAAGAGGCTGATTTGGTTGTCATAACTGCTGGAGCAAATCAAAAGCCTGGAGAGACACGTCTGGATCTAGTGGAAAAAAATTCAAAAATCTTTAAAGGCATTGTGAATCATGTTATGGATAGCGGTTTTGATGGCATTTTCCTGGTTGCGACAAATCCAGTAGATATTCTGACCTATGCAGTCTGGAAATTCTCCGGACTGCCAAAGGAAAGAGTAATCGGATCCGGAACGATATTGGATACAGCCAGATTCAGGTTTCTGCTGGGGGAGTATTTCAAAGTCGATACGCGCAATGTTCATGCATATATTATAGGTGAACACGGGGATACTGAATTGCCTGTATGGAGCCATGCTGATATTGCAGGGAAAAACATTGATGATTGGATAGGGAAAGAAGAGAATTTTAGAAAGGAAGATCTTAATTCGATATTCCTTAATGTCAGAGATGCAGCTTATCAGATTATTGAGCGAAAAGGGGCGACTTATTAGCCATGGGCCTGGTCAGACTGACGAAAGCCATCCTTCAGAACGAGAATTCGGTCCTTACGGTGTCAGCTTACTTAGATGGAAAGTATGGTCATGATGATGTTTACATTGGGGTACCTGCTATAGTCAATAGAAACGGCATTCGCGACATTATTGAACTTGACTTAAACAGCGAAGAGATTGATCAGTTTACCCAATCAGTAAATGTTCTCAAGAAAACGCTGGAACCAATAAGGAAGGATTAGCCAGCTTGCATGGGCGGCGGATTTTATTTTGTTCTGAAGCATGGATAAAAATTATTTCCTCTTCTCACAATAAGGAAGAGGAGGGATTTTTAATGTCTCGATTACTATCCATATTTATGATAGGGCTTGGTACTTATTTTGCCTATCATAACCGTTATCGATTGATTAATGTTATTTTTGGGAACGTCTTTTTGCGGAAACTGCTAGTCACTTCAGTAATGAGTTTTCCGCTTGTCCGCGACAGGATGATGAGCTCTGTTTTCTCTTCTGGGCAATCGGAAGGGCAGCAATAATGTAAAGAAAAGCTGCAGCGCCTCCCCCCGACACCTCAAGGGGGGAGGCGCTGCAGCTAGACAGTTGTCAACATTCAGGATTTTATTTTTTTAGTAATTAGACCGTAATGGTCTTTTTATTTTGGATAAATATTTAGGTGCTTTTTCTTTTACAAAAGGTTTCTTTTTTGCCTATAGTTAAATAAAGTATTGTAATCATTGCAACATATAGAGAGTGGGGGAAGAATTGGCCGTTCAAGAGGATTATTTATTTTGGAAACTTGCGGATTATTTCATATCTGATCAGGGGTACAGGATGATTCAGCTATCTGGTGATCAGGATGAATTATGGCTTGAAAAGATGGAGCATAAAATGATTAAGGCAATCAGGCTCTTAAAATATAATCTTGACTGGAGCAATTGGCTGCAGCGGGATATCGAAGTTACTGCCCAAAAAGCAGAATCTGTCAGGAAGCAGCTTGGCAAAAGGGAGATGCCGGTATTAAATATCTATGTCACTAAGTACCTGCCTGTAGATGACTATGAATTCCGCATCACAGTCCCCTTCATGCCTGAAAATGCGAAAACCTCTGTCCAAACCCTAATCATTGAGTCCGGCAAACCGGATAGCCTTAGTGCGGTTGAGGCCATTTTTGAAAAACCGTTAACGTTTCTGTACGGAAATTATACGGAAATGGATGTTGATGCACTGAAACATGCCGCTCTTTCTAAAGCAGTAAAAACAGCGAAGAAAGAAAAGGAAATGTTTAATTTTGGGAAGCCCTTCTTTACGTATATATTCATTTTTATTCAAGTTGCTGTTTTTTTAGTTTTGGAAGCAATGGGCGGGAGCACAGATACATCGACTTTAATCAAGTATGGAGCTAAATTCAACCCATTAATTCTTGATGGAGAATGGTGGAGATTTTTGACCCCGATTGTTCTCCATATTGGGCTGCTGCATTTATTAATGAATACACTTGCCTTATTTTATCTAGGTTCGGCAGTAGAACGCGTGTATGGAAATTTAAGGTTCCTATTCATCTATTTGGCTGCAGGTTTTGGCGGGACATTAGCCAGTTTCATTTTTAGTCCTACCCTTTCAGCTGGGGCAAGCGGAGCTATTTTTGGCTGCTTCGGTGCACTTTTATATTTTGGGCTCATTTATCCAAGTCTTTTCTTCCGTACAATAGGATTTAATATAATTGTCGTATTGGGGATCAACCTTGCATTTGGGTTTACCATTCCAGGAATTGATAACGCAGGCCATATCGGCGGGCTGATTGGCGGATTTCTTGCTACTGGCATTGTGCATTTTCCCAAGAAGAAACGGCCATTGCTCCAGTTCCTGTTTTTAGCAGCATCATTCTGTCTGGCGGCTGGATTGTTGAAATATGGTTTCAATGAACCAGGAAGGCTTTTAAATGAACAGACTGCAATGGTGATGGCCCAGGAGCATATTAATGCTGAAGAGTATGAAAAGGCTCGTTCAATGCTTGCTGATTTTGTTAAGGAAGGGAATGCCTCTCCAGAAGCTTATTTTCTGTTATCATATGCGGAAATAAAAGCGGGACAACTGGAAGAAGCAAAAGTGCATCTTCTCCATGTCGTTAAGGAAGAAGCCTCTTTCCACGAAGCACATTATAATCTGGCACTGATCTATTTAGAAGAAGATAACACGGAAAAAGCAAGGCATCATGCTCAAAAAGCCGCTGGTCTTAAATCGGAAGACGAAGAGTATCAAAAGCTATTAAACCAAATAGAATAAAAAAACAGCTGATATTTTACTGAATTTTCAGCTTACTACCCGGGAAATAATATCTTCATTTCCGGTGAATTTTCATGAATCATGCCAATCATTGGTATGATTTTTTTTTTGCATGTCTATGATGTTGAATAGTATGCAAGGAAAAGAATGGAACAGAATGCTGAGGTGGGATTTTGGAGAAAGTCAGAAGAGAGCCTGTAAAGGTTTCGCTGAAAGAAAATATAGAATATCTTAGAGATGCACTTGGAGTTGAAAAAAGCTTTGATGTGATTCAGCTGGATGTTGAATATGCAGAAAGGGAAATGGCCCTATATCTTGTAGATGGCTTTGTAAAAGATGATATATTGCACTATCTGATGAAAATGCTTGCAGGATTGGATGCTGGTCAGCTGGAAGGGGATACGCTTTCCAGGTTAATAAAAACGTATATACCCTATGTTGAGGTTGAAACCACTGATGATCTGAATAAAGTTGTGGATATGGTGCTGGCTGGTCCAACTGCATTAGTCGTGGATGGTGTCGATGAAGTGATTCTCATTGATGCCCGTACATACCCTGTAAGAGGCCCACAGGAGCCTGATATCGAACGTGTTGTCCGCGGTTCAAGGGATGGTTTTGTCGAAACACTCGTCTTTAATACAGCCTTAACGAGGAGAAGAATTAGAGACCGGACACTCCGCATGGAATATATGCAGGTGGGCAGGCGGTCTAAAACAGATGTTGTTGTCAGTTATATTGAAGACATTGCAGATCCTGAAATGGTCCAAAAAGTTAAGGATTCTATTTCTAAGATTGACACTGATGGGTTGCCAATGGCTGAAAAATCAATAGAGGAATTCATTTCTGGCCGGCATTGGAATCCATATCCGATGGTAAGATATACCGAGAGGCCTGATACAGCAGCAACCCATCTTTATGAAGGGCATGTCTGCATCATCGTCGATGGTTCGCCCAGTGTGATCATTACACCGACAACCTTCTGGCATCACCTGCAGCACGCTGAGGAATACCGGAATAAGCCCCTTGTAGGTGCATATTTGCGATTTGTCCGCTTTTTGGCTGTCTGGGCGTCCATTTTTCTTTTGCCTTTATGGTACTTATTTGCTATAGAGCCACAGCTGCTGCCTGATGCATTATCATATATCGGGCCGAATGAAACAGGACAGCTGCCATTAGTCATTCAGTTCCTTATGATAGAGCTCGGTTTGGATATGCTGAGGATGGCTGCAATCCATACTCCATCCGCACTGGCCACTGCACTCGGACTGGTGGCTGCCCTGATGATTGGCCAAGTAGCTGTTGAAGTTGGATTGTTCATTAATGAAGTAATTCTTTATTTAGCAATAGCAGCAATTGGAACTTTTTCAACACCAAGCTATGAAATGAGCCTGGCCAACAGGCTGATAAGAATCGCCCTGCTGATTGCAACAAGTATTTTCCATACTTATGGATATGTAGCTGGCATCATGCTGCTGATAATCATGCTGGCGAGAATGAAATCTTTTGGAGTGCCATACCTGTGGCCATTCATCCCTTTCAATCTGAGAGCATTCAGGGATGTATTGCTCAGATCGCCAATACCATTGAAGAACAGGCGGCCGCGTTTCCTGCATCCCAAAGATCCAGATCGCTAAATGTAAAAAAATCCCTTACTGGCTGCTGTGCCAGGAAGGGATTTTTTACGTTAGTCCAGGAATCTTATTTATTTCCGGGAGCTTGTCCATCTTGAGAAGGATGGACATTTAGATTATACTTTATTGTGGTATAAACTTATCGATAAAGCAGAGGTACAGAATGAAAACCATTTATGATATACAGCAATTCCTGAAGAAATATGGGACAATTATCTACATAGGGAATCGTGAAGCTGACTTGGAGCTTATGGCTGCGGAATTAAAAGAGCTATATGATTCTCAGCTTATTGATGTGAAAGATTACCAGAGCAGCATCTTGATTTTACGGACTGAAATTCAGAATCTTAAAGAGAAAAAATAGACAGAAAAGGTGATGGAGTTTGGCAGAGAAATGGCTGGTTGGGGTAGATTTAGGCGGAACAACTACAAAACTTGCTTTTATCAACTATTATGGGGAAATCATTCATAAATGGGAAATTCCCACTGACAATAGTGAAGAAGGAAAAAATATTACGATAAATATAGCTAAAGCCATCGATCATAAATTGGAGGAACTGGATATAAGCAAGGATAAAATCATCGGCATTGGCATGGGGGCTCCAGGTCCTGTAAATCTTGCAACAGGTGTTGTATATAACACTGTTAATTTAGGCTGGAAAGATAATTACCCGCTGAAGGATTTGCTTGAAGTGGAAACATCGCTTCCAGTCATCATTGATAATGATGCTAACTGCGCTGCTCTGGGCGAAATGTGGAAGGGAGCCGGAAATGGCGCTAAAGATCTTGTATGTGTAACACTTGGCACAGGTGTCGGCGGCGGAGTAATTGCCAACGGAGATATTGTGCAGGGAGTCAGCGGAGCTGCAGGTGAAATTGGCCACATTACTTCCGTTCCTTTTGGCGGTGCTCAGTGCAATTGCGGAAAAGCGGGCTGCCTTGAAACAATAGCATCAGCTACAGGCATTGTCCGACAGGCTCTTGAAAACCTAAAATCGGGTGGAGAAGGGGTTCTTTCCAATTTATATAGGGAGAATGGGTTTATCACAGCAAAAGATGTTTTCGATTCAGCAAGGAATGGGGATGAAGCATCTCTTCTGGTAGTCAATGAAACAGCTATGCACCTGGGACTGGCATTGGCAAATATAGCAAATACCTTGAATCCGGAAAAAATAGTATTAGGCGGAGGAGTATCCAAAGCAGGTGATGTCCTGCTGAAGCCTGTTATTGAAAACTTCGCTAAATTTGCGTTTCCAGGAGTGAAGGAATCCACCGTCATAGATATTGCCACATTGGGCAATGATGCCGGCGTAATTGGAGCAGCCTGGCTTGCTAAAAATAAATAAATTGAAAAAAGCGCCTGATTGCGTGCAGGTGCTTTTTTCTTTGCCCACTTTCGACACTGCGGATTCAAATTAACACAGGTAAACAGTCATCTTTTTTTCTTTTTCTCATAAAATTGAAATGATGGAAAGGGGGAGAAAGATGAAAGTCAAAGTCCGGTCCGGAGACTCCATCTGGTATTACAGTCAGCTCTTTATGGTGCCAATCAATCTCATTGCTGATTCCAATCCCGGCGTAAATCCTGCATTGCTGCAGATAGGCCAGGAAATTAATATTCCCGGCTTTACACTGCAAAATTATACGGTAAGACCAGGAGACACCTTTTGGAAGCTGAGTACTTCCAGAAACCTCTCTGTAGATGCTCTTCTCCTGGTTAATCAATCCCTTAATCCAAACAGTCTGGCCCCCGGTACAGCCATAAAGCTGCCAAGGCGGGTAATAACTCCAATTGTATCAGGCAGGAGAAGTTATGCTTACAAAGCTTTAACAGCCGATATTACCATGCTGTCGGATATTTATCCGTTCATAAAGGTAAAATCAATTGGCCAAAGTGTCCTTGGAAAGCCAATTCAGGAGATACGTCTGGGAAAAGGGAATAAGAAAGTGCAAATTAATGCATCCTTTCATGCAAATGAATGGATTACAACCCCTATATTAATGGCTTTGCTGAACAGCTTTCTCTTATCCATAACAAATGTCCGGCCGATAAGAGGCGTGTCAACAATGCCTTTATATAATTCCGTTGACCTTTCCATAGTGCCGATGGTGAATCCTGATGGAGTAGATCTTGTCTTAAATGGGCCACCTCCAGAACTCAGGGAAGAAGTGATTGCCATAAATAGGGGAAGCACTGATTTCACAGGCTGGAAGGCCAATATTAGGGGTGTAGATTTAAATAATCAGTATCCTGCCAAATGGGATTTTGAAAAAGAGAGAAGTGAACAAAATGCTCCGGCACCAAGAGATTATCTTGGGGAAGCCCCGTTAACAGAACCAGAAGCCATAGCAATGGCGGAACTGGCAAAAGATAATCAATTCGATCGAATGCTTGCCTTCCATACACAAGGAGCAGAATTTTATTGGGGATTCGAGGGATTGGAGCCGCCGGAATCACAGGTACTCGCGCTAGAGTTCGAGCGTGTCAGCGGGTATAAAGCAGTTCAATACATTGATAGTTTTGCGGGTTATAAGGATTGGTTCATACAGGAGTTCCGGAGACCGGGATTCACAATTGAACTTGGAAGAGGCATCAATCCCCTGCCCCTGTCACAATTTGATGATATTTATGAAGAAGTGCTGGGCATTTTTCTTGCATCGCTTTATATGTGAAAAATTAACCTTGAAAATGTTTCTTTATTGTATTTTAGTGAAACAGACATTAAAATAACTATCATACTAACTTCACAAGCCAATAGTTCTATGGTAACCGGCCGCTTTTCCAAATCGAAGACGGAAAAACGGCTTTTTCCTATTAAATACATTAATTCTATTATTTTTGAAACATTTTCATGCCGTTTACGTACTTATATTTAGGGAGATAAGGAGGTGCGGATTTGTTGGACACTCAATCTACATATCAAGGGAAGCTTCTTTTTTTATTTTTTGTTATGATGGTTTCCCTATTTTTAATAACCGGCTGTGAACAGCCGGAAAAAGCAGAGATGCAGCAAAAAAAGAATCAAGAAACAGAAGCCTCTGAACCGTCCGCACCACCTGATAATGCTGAAAATAGGAACGTTAAGCCTATCCGGATTAAAGAAGGGGAATTTCAGGGAGCAAATGGCTGGCTCAGCGATGATAAAATTGTTTACACTGTAAGTGAGGGAACAGCTTCCAGGGTTTTTTCTTATAACCTCTTTTCTGGCGATCAAAATCTTCTCTATGAAAGTTCACATCCGATTGCGTCCGTAACGGTCAGCCCGGCTGGCAAATACATTCTGATTCGAACATCACCAGGAACCTATGAAGGAACTTTAACCGCGATAAAAGCAAATGGGAAAGTTGTTTGGGAGAAAAATATATCTGGCTTTGACTTTGCTGTTGAGTGGAACCCTTATCATGAAGAATCATTATTAATTTCTTCATTTACTGAAGACTGGGACTTTACTTCCTACCATATCGACATTGCAAAAGGTACATCAGAAGAATTAAACCTAAGGGAGCCTTTTGCCAAATGGGGGGATTCAAATCATCTTTTTTTCCTTGATTGGGGCAATGAAAACCCGTCACTTTTTGCACCGCTGGTTAAACAATCTATTGATGGAAATAATGAAACCAAGGTTTTGGCAGACATTTTTCAATTCGATGCTGCCAAAGACAGGCTAATGACCATCACTGTGCCGGCAGATCAGTCAGATCAGGCTATGTATACTTTTATGGATAATGACTTCAGGAAGTTATCTTCAATCTCAGTACCTCATTTGACAAGGTTTTCGGATTGGCTGGTACCGTATTATGACTGGACTCCTCAGGGCATCATAACTTTTCAGCCATTGTATAGCGCTGAAAGTGATATGTATGCAGGGGGATTTCAGCTTATATCCGTTGACAGTGAAACAGGAGATAAGGAAGTGCTTCTGGAAGACATGGAAAATGCGCCGCTCAGCTGCTCACCTAATGGGACAGCCTGTTTAGCGGGTTTTTATCTCGAAGAATTAATAATGCCTGACAAAAGAGAAATCTTTCGGTTAGTAGAACATAACGATAAATCAAGTTAGATAGAGGGGTAAAGATATGGCTATTGCAGACGTTACTGTTATTCCAATTGGAACGGAAACACCAAGTGTCAGCAGTTATGTGGCAGACATTCAGCGTGTATTAAAAAAGTATGAAGAAAGCGGCAAAATCCGATTTCAGCTGACACCCATGAATACCATTATTGAAGGGGAACTTACTGATTTGTTTGAGGTCATCCAGGCAATGCATGAAGTCCCTTTTGAAAAAGGCCTAATGAGGGTGGCAACTAATATCCGCATTGATGACAGACGTGATGTCAAAAGGAAAATGGAAGAGAAGGTCCGAAGGGTTGAAAGTCAGTTAAATGGCTAAAATAAAAGGGCTCCCCATTGAGGGAAGCCCTTTTATTTTTTTAAAAGTCAAGCATCAGACGCCATCTGCTAATGCTTAGCAGGCTCGTTGCGCTTTTCTTAGTGAACAGCAGGATATCCACTGTTAATTATGGTCATTACAGAGAACCATCCGAAAACAGCAAGTGTTCCTACAGCAAAAACCAAGCCAAGGAAGTTCTTGTTTTTCAGTGCGCTAAACGCACCAAAAGCTGCAAGAACTGCGACTAATGCAAAAATGATTGGTAGTCCCATTAAAACAGCCCCCTTTATTTCGTGATCAGCAGGCAAAAGCCATATCAAAATCATTCTTCAGGTTATATACCCATTATGTAAAACCCAAGTATATACATTCGTCCTTTATTTTATATTTTTTTCTTCTATTTGTCGAGGTCTAAAAATGACACTTGTATGTCATATGCTTCAGCAATGCCGATTATTAAATCCTTTAAGTGAAGTTCTGAAAAATAAACCAATGGCACTTCTTCTTCTTTTGCGGTAAAGACTAAATGCTCCTGAAATTGATAGACAGCCATCCGGACATCTTCTGCACTGCCCCCGGTTATAGTAAAGGCGCTAAGGAGCTCGGTGAACAAGCAGAACCCGCTGTCTGTTTCTATGGCAAAGTCATCAAAAGTTTCTCCCTTTACACCAGATTTTATGTACCAGAGATTAAAAAATTCTTCGAATAGCCCGGCTTCGACAAGTACACTTCTTGTGAATTCGGCATGAGCCATCTGCTCAAACAGAAACGTGCTCTGCTGAAAATCGAACAGTTCAGTCTCTTTTTTTATTAGATCCATGAATTCGGGCACATCTTGAATAATATAGCTGGCTTCAACACCAAATAGGATTTTCATCTTATTCTCCTTTTGCAGATATAAGGCATTCCATTCTGATATAGTGTAAAATAATAAACAATTAAACCAACACTGGGAGGTGTAAGCAATGGAATGGAATCAGATCCCTCTTGGCCCATTGCAAACAAACTGTTATGTTCTTTCGAATGAAACCAAAGATTGTTTAATCTTCGATCCGGGTGAAGAGAGCGGAAAACTAAGCGGTATTATTGAACAGAAAGGACTAAAACCTCTAGCTGTAATTCTTACTCATGCTCACTTTGATCATATTGGCGCTGTAGACGAAATAAGAGATGCATTTTCTATTCCTGTATACATACATGAAAAAGAAGCAGCATGGCTTCCAGATCCAGCCTTAAACGGATCTCACCTTTTTAAAATAGGCAAGCTGATAAAAGCAAGGCCCGCCGACCATATTATAACAGGGGAACAAGAGTTGAGCATAGGTGAATTTAACTTGAAAATTCTAGAGACACCAGGCCATTCTCCGGGCAGTATTTCACTATATTTTGAAGATGCAGATCTCGTGGTTGCCGGGGATGCTTTATTCAGCGGGAGCATTGGACGCACAGACCTTCCTGGCGGCAATCATCAGCAGCTTCTTGAAAGTATACATAATAAGCTTTTAACATTGCCTGAAGAAACAGAAGTACTCCCTGGACATGGACCGGTAACGACAATTGGGCAGGAAATGGATTCAAACCCCTTCCTGAATGGGTTCTGAATGTAAAATAGAAAAGCCCTTCTCCAATGAGAAGGGCTTTTCTGGGGGATGTTTTATTCATATAAAAAATGGGAGGGGATATAGTTAAGCTACTACATTAACAATATAACAGAGAAAACACTATGTCAATAGTGAAAAAAAGTGATCAAAACAAGATTGCATGGCTGTTTCCAATAAGCTAGAATTTTTTAAAAAAGGGAGTTCTTATGCGGAATTTTTTAATGAATTTTATAGAAAATACTCCTCAGCAAATGATCAGCTATGCTGAATATATCCAGCAGGCCCTGTATCATTCCGAATATGGTTATTATATGAAAAACACACCAAAAATTGGGCCGGCAGGAGATTATATAACAAGCAGCAATATTTCTGATATATATGGAAGGACGATTTCAAAGTGGTTTTTTCAGATGGCAAAGGAGTATAAGCTGCCTTTTCAGGTCTGCGAAATAGGGGGCGGAAATGGGCGTTTCGCCCGAGCTTTTATTGATGAATGGAAGCTTATTGCTGATGAAGAGATTCATTACTGCATTTTTGAAACAAGTCCCTATCACAGAAAGCTGCAGGAGGAACAGATTGTATTTTCTGAAAGTATAAGACAAATAGATAGCTGGAATGACATCACCCC
Source organism: Cytobacillus oceanisediminis 2691 (assembly GCF_000294775.2). Lineage (GTDB taxonomy): Bacteria > Bacillota > Bacilli > Bacillales > Cytobacillaceae > Cytobacillus > Cytobacillus pseudoceanisediminis. The sequence continues at coordinate 4,125,591 of NZ_CP015506.1, read as the reverse complement.
ATTTTGCGGCATGATTTTTTCAAATGAGCTGTTTGATGCCTTGCCCGTACATGTGGTTGAAAAAAGGAAGGATCAATTGCATGAAATTATGGTTACCGTAAAAGAAGGGGAGCTTGCAGAGATAGCTGTGCCATTAACAAATGGAGATATTTACTTATTTCTTGAAGAAAGCGGTCTGTCACCTAGCAATGGCCAAAGAATTGAAATTCCTCTGCAAATGGAACAGATGATCAAGAGCTTGTCTGCTGCTCTGGATAAAGGCATTGTACTGACTGCCGATTATGGGTATACAGATGAGGAATGGCAAGAGCCGATGAGAAGGGATGGAAGTCTTAGAGGCTATTACAAGCATTCTTTAATGAATAATGTACTCGAGCACCCTGGAAAGATGGATATAACCAGCCATATCCATTTCGATTCCCTGATCCGCATTGGAGAAAAGGAAGGGCTGAACTTCCATTTTAAAATGAGACAGGACGAATTCTTGCTGTCTGCAGGCATACTACAGGAACTTGAAGATCATTATGATTCTAACCCGTTTTCTCCTATCAGCAAAAGAAACAGGGCAATCAGAAGTCTGATTATGCCTTCAGGTATGAGTTCAGCATTTCACCTGGTTCTTCAGGCTAAGAAAATATGAGAAAAATAAAAAAGCGATGGTTTCATCGCTTTTTTATATCGGCAATTAGTGGCCGCCCGCGCCTGGTGTCATCATAAATGTTGACCAATAAGTGAAGCCTACGAAGAAAACAGTCAAGTATGCTCCAAAAACATAAATATACATACGTTCGGAAAGCTTTAAGTAGCTTAAAAGCAGGAAAAATCCTGTTTGGCCGAAGAAAATCAGGGACGTTGTATACATGTCGCCAAGGTAAAACATAACGGCGAAAATTCCCGTCCAGAAGCCTAATACTCTGTACATACGATCCATATGTATCCCTCCTTTTACCCTTACAAGTCCATCACTACAATATTATAAAGTAAATGCTTAATAAAAGTAAATAATGGTTTCAAAATAGTCCAGAAAAGAGCAGGAAAAACGATATGCTTGTTAAGCTGGTTTTTTCCTGGATCTGTTTTTTTAGTTTCCAACAAATGCCTGATAGGAGCATGCATCACAGCCAGTCAGCATATTTTGCTTTTCCACCAGCTGAATAGAATGAAACAAACTTTCGAACATACCCTTCAAATATTCATTATGCATATTGCACACAGGCTCTCTGTGGCGGGCTGCAACTTCTTTAAATGGGCAATTATAAATTTGGAAATAGACAATAGTCTTTTCGGCGTTTACATCAAATTCAGGATGAAAACCTGACATATCGGCAGCATGCTTTAGGATGTTTAATTTCTGGTCAAAGGTAAGTTTTTCTGTTCCTGCAAATCTTTTAAGCTCTTGCTGGATCAGTTCTCTGCCAAATTTCTTTCCTGTCGAATACAGTGCCTTTCTGCCTTCTTCACCTAACTCCAGCATTGTCTCCATGGTTATTTTTGCAAGCAGCTGATAATCCCTGTAAGGAAAATGCAGCTGAATCACGTCATCAGATAACCGATATAAGCGGCTTGGCCTTCCGCCTTTGCCTGTTTTTTTTGTTTCAGATACAAGCATATTGACATCTTCGAGCTTGGATAAATGCAATCTTGCAACATTGGGATGAATGCTGAAATTATCTGCAATCTCCTGTACGGTCACATCTTTATGTCTTTTCGTAATGTATTGATAAATATAATAGCGGGTTGGATCGGATAACACATTAGTTATTTTTAATGTTTGCTCCATTTATTGTCACCTCAAAAGGGTAATTTATTCCCGAGGTCATCAGCTGTCACTTATATGAATGAGCTGGCGCCTTCCTGGCATGCTTCCATTATAATACAGTCGATTTAGGTTAACACTGTAATCACTATAAGTTTAGAAAATGTTCACAAATGAAGTTTAATTACGTATACAAATGTGTATACGTTTATTGTACAAATGATGTACAATTTAAGTAAAATAATATTGAAGTTTGTGAGGAGAAGAGTTATGAGCCAATTGACATTTTTCACATATCCCAGCTGTACTTCCTGCAGAAAGACGAAAAAATGGCTGACAGCCCATTCAATTGATTTTGAAGAAAGGCATCTCTTCAGGGAGACTCCATCATCAAGAGAATTACTAAAAATACTTTCCTTAACAACAAGCGGCCTTGACGAACTGCTCGCTACCCGCAGCCAGACCTATAAAAAACTGGAACAGAACCTTGAGGAATTATCTTTATCAGAAGTGGTGCAAATAGTAATTAAGGAGCCAAAACTGCTGCGGAGGCCCATACTGACAAATGGAGATAAAATTGTCATAGGCTATAATCCGGATGCATTTAAGAATATTGCCAAATAGATTTTATCGCAGTCTAACGGGCAGTAAAATTCCCGTTACAAGAATCAGAGGAATCAATTGAGGATAAGTGGTGGGCAAAATGCCCGTATAGGCCCGATTGGTTCAACTAACAATCAGTGGGTTATAAAAAAAACCACTGATTGAAATTTGAAATTTCACTTTATGGGAAATGCGTATAGATTGCGCATTTCCTTTTTTTGTAGTAAAAAAAGGAAGGAACACCTGGTGTCCTTCCATAATTACTGGGCTAGCAGGATTCGAACCTGCGCATGACGGAGTCAAAGTCCGGTGCCTTACCGCTTGGCTATAGCCCATCAATTCATTTGGTACACTTTTATTATGAAAAGAAAAAAATAATTTATTCACAAATTCGTCAAAAAGATTTGCCGAAATATGGAGGTTATACTCGGGATTAGGCGAATTATTATCTATAACAATTAATAAAGGTGGTGCATAATTAGTTGAGTGTAATTGAAAGAATGGCAGAACGAATTATCAAAGACGCCGTCAGGAGCCATGCTTCCGACATCCACATTATTCCCCGAAGAAAAGACACTCTAATTCAGCTCAGGTTCGGCAGCCAATTGACCCCCAGGCTTTATCTTCCTAAAGAAGAGTGCGACAGACTGATTTCTCATTTTAAATTTACCGCTTCGATGGACATTGGTGAAAAGAGACGGCCGCAAAGCGGTGCCTATTCTCTTGAAGTAGATGGACAAATGATTGGACTGCGTTTTTCAACCCTCCCATCAAGCCACAGCGAAAGCCTCGTTATCAGAATTCTGCCCCAGCAGGAACAAATTCCTTTTTTTCAAATCAGCCTTTTTCCAGACATGACCAGAAAAATGCTGGCATTGCTGAAACATGCTCATGGATTAATTATTTTCACAGGACCAACTGGAAGCGGAAAAACCACAACATTGTATTCTCTGCTGAATGAAACCTCTCATATGTTCCATCGCAATGTGATTACCCTGGAAGATCCGATTGAAAAAGAGAATGACTTGGTCCTTCAAGTTCAAGTCAATGAGAAAGCGGGCGTATCTTATTCCGCAGGCTTGAAAGCAATCCTTCGCCATGACCCCGATATCATTATGGTGGGTGAAATCAGGGATGCGGAAACTGCGAAGATTGCTGTTAGAGCAGCACTTACAGGTCACCTTGTCTTAAGCACGATGCATACTCGGGATGCTCAGGGGGCTGTATATCGTTTATGTAATCTTTCACCAATTATGAGATAGCGTCATAAAACGTGAGACAGTTTCATAAACCGTGAGAAAGAAGCATGTCAAAATGCTGATATAGCAACCCCCAATTTCATAAAACATGAGACAACAAAAAAATGGTATAAATCTGCCGACTTTTTAACGTAGGTTCTTTCTATCTCAACATTTGTGAAAGAAAATAATTTCATAAAGCTTGAGAGAAAGTGTAAAATTGTCAAAAAACTTGAGATAAAGTGACCGAAAAATAATGAATATTAAACATTGTTGCTCATCAATTTTTTCGAATTATACGGTGAATACATCAAAAAAATTATAGATAGTAAAAAGTTTTTTTGGATTTGGAAACCTTCATAGGTTTATATTCCAGGATTTACAATAGAAACCTGAGATATCTTAAATGCTGTAAACGTACATAAAAAAGATTGGTATGAAAAGATACTGCAATTCAACCATGGTAATTAAATCTTGTTCACTTACATTCGTATAATCCAGTACATTAGATAATGAATAGCCTATTTAGTTAAAGGAATAATAATATTGATTTTATCAGGGGGTGTATTATGATTAAAAAGTTACTTCTTGGAGCTAGTAGTTTTTTATTATTTTCCTTTTTCTTAACACCAATAAACACATACGCCTTAACCTTTGATAACCTGCCTATCAAACAAACATCGAAACAATGGGAAGTTCGAATAGGTGAAGCTGGTCAAGGTAAGGGGATGGTAAAGCCTGTGAAAGGAAAATTTCAAACTTACTCTTTAGAAGTTGAAAACATTGGTAAGGATGTATTTTCCGTAGAAATCAATTTGTTTAGAAATGAACCTAATTCTAAGACGAAGTTTTCCCTTCACAGTTGTCCACACGGATGGGATTGTAATAATGACAACTATGAAAGAGCAATTTCCTTAGCAAGGACTTTGAATACTAATGGTAATTTCTTTCGTCATTCAAATTTCCTTTTGGCTGAAAAAGCAACGGAATTGGAAGTGGAAATTGTTTGGACTCAAGGCAAGGATGGAAGACGTTTAAAAGAGACATTTACCTTTACTGATTAATACCCTGATGAAAAGCGTTAATTTCAGATGCTTTTTTCTTTTTTTCTTGCCAACATAACAAAAAGTCTTTGTTAATCCCATTATGCCTAGGTATCAAAAAATTAAGTGAGCACCATTCATTTTAAAGTATTGTAGAAGAAGAGGTTGCTGTTAAGGTATTTAAAACCTATTTAAAAGCCATTTGTAAACAAATACCAAATAAAAAAATCAAAAGGCATAACCGGTAGTGAACGACTATGTCTTTTGATTTTTTATCGCTATACTATTCTTTATCTTTTATCTCTTTATTATAGTCATGTAAATCAATTGTTGCCCCAAAAGTAGGTATGTCTGCATCCTTGTAACCTTTATTATGTAAGAAAGCTAAAAAACATTTTTAAGATATCGTTCTTTTTGTTTTTCTTTATTCTCCTTTTTAAATTCTAAAACTAATTCCTTTAAGACTGCCGTTTCAACAGGTTCTTTGAAAGTAAGCAAATAGCTACTCTGGTGTAAATCAACCATTATATGTGCAGCTTTGTTAATCATTTTTTCACTTCCCTCGGAGGTTCTTTTATATTTATTTATAATACATAATAAATGAAGGAACAAAACAAGCGGAGGTGTTTTAAGTGGATAAAAGCGACCTTCTAAACGAAGCTTCTAGAAGGGGAATTTTTGTTGAGCGGTTTCCTATTTTAACAACTGAAATTATATTAAAAATACTGAACATTATGAGTGATGAAGAGATTTATTTTTGGTCAGTAGTACAAAAAAAGGATAAATTAATTTCATATACCATTAAGCAGTTTACTTCTGAAATGTATCAATTTAGAATTTTAAAGGTAACTCAATTGGATATTGATAGTTACGATTATTATCGTAATGAGTTACTCATTAAAATGGTTGAAATAGATTTGAATAGTGGATTAGAAAATGAGACAAATATCATTCTTTAATAGACATAAATGTTTTTTGCTTATTAGGCAGGTAATAAGAAATTAATAATAATCTGCGAAAACAATGAGAACAGGGGGTGCAATTCCGTGTTACTTTTTGTTTTTTTATATATCGAAGACGGAGAAATGCAGGAAAATGTTATGTTGCAAAATATTGCCTAAATAGGTATTTTTAAAGGATAAAAAGCAGAAGCTACGAATATAATAATAACAGTCGAATTAATATTCGAACAGGGTATGGCGGCACTCTGTACCCCACGGGGGGGTCTCAAAAATACCTTGTTTACCAAAAAATGCCGCCTATTTAAATTTTCGTTGAGTTATTTATTGACGATTATAATTTTTGGCTTTATAATACGAATATAGAGATTAGGTTGTCTCCTTTTAGGAACAAGCTGGAACTGGTGGCTTCCGGTACCCCACGGGGGGGTCTCAAAAATACCTTGTTTATCTAAAGATGTGCCGCCTTTAAATTATTAAAGTGTAGGCTCTGATGATTTCATCAGGGCTTTTTTATATGAAAAGGGTTAAGGAGAAAAAAATATGTTAGACCTTACAGGTTTGTTAAGCTTAAATAGTCGACCAAATTTTGCAGACGTTGACCTACCAGTTCTACGAGAATTCTATTATACTCAACTTTACCCTTATACATACGAATTTGCTTTATCTTCGGGTGAAAGAATAAAGCTGAAATTTGATTTGGATAGGTTTTGTCATTTGGTTGCAATTGAAAAGACTATTAATCCTCAAAAAAGAATGAATTTTCAACTAGTGAAAGATTATAAGGGTATGGGTGGTTGGAATAATATATATGAGGGTAAACTTAACAAGGCATTTATCAGAAGTAAAGGTGTTAAATTAAATAAAATGAAGGATAAAATGCTTCATTTCTATTACTTACCATATTTGCTGGAACATGGTTCCTTAATGATAAAATATGTTCCGAGTCCAGGAAGGTTTATTAATTCCAACTTTATTGTATTCAACTTTCATCTCAATGATAATGCATTTATACAGTTAGGTATGAAGGAAGAATGGCATGGTAAGTGGTATTATCCTGAAACTTTTATAATAGAACGTAAAACTCCAGCACATCCAACTAATCCTTATACTAATCCCCCTAGCACGGTAGTGAACGTGACTGAAAGAATAAAGCACAAAAGATTTAAGTCAAATACCAAAAGAAGAAGAATTTACTCCCATAAAGGTGGAATAAGAGGAAATAATCCAAAACGCTGAAATTAACAGCGTTTTTTTATCTTATGAGTTTGGTTAATAAATAATTTTATTTTAAAAATAATGAAAAGGAGCTCCTTACAGTTATGGTATTGAGTTCCAAAAGCTCGCTTATAGCGGTCGAATTTAATAATCGAACTGAGTATAGTGGCACTCTGTACTTTACGAGAGCTCATAAATACCTTGTTTATCAAATAATATGCCGCCATAAAGTTTTTTTAGTGTATGCTCTGATGCTTTCATCAGAGATTTTTTATTAAGTATATTTTTCGACTGTTGGAAGGTAATTTCCATAATATATTGTATAATAATAGAAAAGGGGGTATCAGCCATGAATTTATGGATAGTTTTTTTAATCATTGCTGGTGGTTTACTTCTGTTCGGTTTTATTATCGATAAAGTTGCTAAAAAGAAAAACCTTGAGTTAAATCCAGAAGAAGGTCTAAAAAACGCAAGCAAATCCGAACATATCTATAAAGAAGCTCACTTAAAGCAGACCATTGATAATTTCAATAATCCTAATTCTTAAACATCGTGATTTGCACGATGTTTTTTATTCCTAAAATTAGGCTTGCTCTAAATTGCTCTAATGTTGTGTAGTTTAATTTTTATACAGACTAGAGAAGCATTTGTATACTTATTTTCAAATGCTTGCTTAAGACCCCTTCATGAAGACTTTATCAACCTGATTTCGGTCATAATCTAAAATCCAATCATTATATTCTTCATAAATATCTCGTATTGTATTGGTTGAAGTAGCAACCAAGTCACAACCTCTATCATCATAAACGTGAAAAATAGTTCTTCTATCTATATTTATAAAGAAGATATCATGATAAATACTAGGCTTTAATCCCATATCTTGATTACAGATAGCTTTTAGAATGGCTGCGTAATGAAGGTCAGATGTTTTGCATTTCAGAATAAATCGATGCGTTTTATATCTTCCATCCTCATCGTCTTCTGGGAAAATATAAGGAATTGTACGTTGTTGCAGCATAGACAAAACTGATTTCTCTTTTACATACTTAGAAAAGATGTTCAACTTACGTTTGAACGTTTCACCATCTGCGAAATCATTTACATTAGCTACAATATAAATACAGTCTTCAGATGAATGTAAAGACTTAAATAACGTAATTGCTCTTTTATAAACCCCTTTTAAATATGGACAATCTTCATAAATTTCATCGCTATCATAATCCACGCCTAATTCAAAACGAATACCAATATCCCAATTATAAAAAAGGGGTGGTCTGAGTTTTAAATTAGGAAAGTTTACTTCCATATATCTATTTAACTTCACCTTCAAACCTCATTTCTCTCGTGTGTCATAAATACTTCTTCCACTGGTCTGCCCGGTAACTAAACATATCCTATCCGTTTCTCTTTGTATATTAACATGAATTACTTGTTCTTTTCTTATTTCCTCAATTTGCCACCATAATCTCATCAAAAATAACAAACTGACATTGTCATCCTATTTAAGGCTGCTTCAGTTAAGGCAGTTATATACGTCTAAAGTATTTAAATAGAACCCTTTAGAAAAGCATTGTTGTTATTTTTCAATTGTATAAAATATCCAACAACATATATAATCACATTAGGCACAGATACCATGATAGAGGTGAATTTTCACATGCAATTTAACCCGACTATTTTCCAATTAAAAAAGGTAATTGGAGATATTAAAAATTACGATAAAGATTGGCATTATACCGATGATTTCATGAAACTTACCGGCGTAATGAATAAATGTACAAATGAATTGAACCTGCCAACATTTGAATTTGAAACTTTTCATTACTCTAATAGCGGAAAAACAATACACCAAACTGGATACAAGTCTTTACTAAATCATGTAACACTTCTTGAAGAAATGATTCCGTTATTGTCTGGACCTCAAAAGCAACAAAATGTAATGCAGGAAACGGTCATTAAAAGTGAAGAAAGAACTAAAATATTCATCGTGCATGGAAGGGACAATACTGCTTTGTTGGAGACGGAGGGAATTATAAGGAGAGCAGGACTGGAACCAATTGTACTAAGCAGGATGGCTAACTCCGGCTTAACATTGATTGAGAAGTTTGAGAAACATTCTAATGTTAAGTACGCCATTGTATTACTGACACCAGATGATATTGGAGCATTATCCGAAAATGCGCCATTGGAATCCTTAAACCTTAAGTTCCGAGCTAGACAGAATGTGATTTTTGAACTTGGTTTCTTTTACGGGAAACTGGGTCGTGCTAATGTTAGCTGCATCTATAAATCAACCGTAGAGCTACCTACAGATATAAACGGTGTTGCTTATTTGCCATATACTCAATCCGTTGAAGAGCTTGAATTTGCTATTTTAAAAGAATTAAAAGATGCGGATATTGAGGTAAAAGTATTTTGAGTAAGATGGGGAAAATCCTTACTGGAGAAGACTTCGCCAAGGAACTTTTGCTGGTACTTGGTATATCAGATAATAAATGTATTGTGGTCACTGAGAAATCAAATAAAGCTAGCGAGACAGTTTTTAGTGTTAAGAGTACTTCAAAAATAATATTACGAGATGACAGTAATGAAACGAGTAAAATCATAACAGCCGCACATGAAGTAGGACATTTTATCAATAATTCTAAGGACATTGCCGCTTATAAAAAATTTAAAATGTCAGGGGTCACTTTAATAGCTCTTACAGTCTTCGCAATTTTAATGGTCCTTTTTGATGAATTTCTAACCAATATCCCGAAGCTTTTCATGTTTCTAATATTCCTTATTTGTTTCGGCTCCTCCATTTGGTGTAACCGGATAAAAGTTCAGGACGAAGATGGAGCAAACAAGGAAGCTTTAAAGGTACTTGAAAAGCATTCTGATGAGATATTCAATAAATATAACGACTCAAGAAGTTGGAATATGATAAATAAGGAAGCGAAAATTCAACTAGAGAGTGGTACAGTAAAATATAAGGATTCAAATATTATTTTGAATTTTGTTAGTTTATTGCCATTCATTGTTTTTATATTTTTTATTGCAAGTTAAATTGACATCCTTTCCAAATGACATAAAATTTGGAAGGGGTGAAATTATGAAGATTATCATTTTGTTGGCTTTACAAAATATATTAACCACGATGTTTTATTACAGTGTGTATGTTGTATTAAAAAAGAAGAATGCCAGGTTGGAAATTGATTATGAAATAATCGGCTGTATTCTAATAGGACTTACAATAGTCATTACCTATTTTTCTTTATTCTTAAAATATTCTCCAAATGTATGGTTCAGTTGGGATAAAGTTTCCATTTGGATTATTATTTCAAATCTCTCACTTTGTTATTTTTTGAGGAAATTTTCGATGCTTAATAAGCAAAATAGTTAAATACAAAATTTAATTTTGGTAGGTAAAACATGAAGATATACGACAGAGATTACCGAGAAATAACTGTAGAAGAAAAAGAACAATGGGAAAAAGTAAAAAAAGAAGAAGTATGGGGAAAAGATTTGGCAGGAAATATTCTTATCAAGGTTAATAAATGGAGCGAATATCCAAAGGCTGTTAGGCATTGGCTAAGTCTTTTTCCAAATAACTTTTTAGACCCAATGGACTTAAAGAATAACCCAAAGCGAATGAGCGATGTTCTTCATAGGTATTTGTCTGTATTAGATGAAGAAGCAACGAATGAAAGAACCCTACTTAACTTCATTAAAGACCATAGGGCGTATTACATTGTTGGCGCAATTTTCAACTCTTTTACTTTTGGGCACCATGGCGCCTTCGTATTTCCTGAATTTCAGATAGGGAATTCATTCAAAATCGATTTTTTATTAGTAGGGGAATCATCTGGAGGATACCAGTTTATTTTTGTTGAATTCGAGCATCCACACAAAAACATCTTCAAAAAAGAAGGTCATTTAGGTGACGCGTTTCGAAAAGGTTTAAATCAGATACAAGACTGGAGAGAATGGGTGCAGGAATATTTTCCTTCCTTTAGCGAGACTTTTGAAAAAGTTAAAGGAAAGAACCAATCACTTCCTCGTGAATTCTTAAAATTAGATAGCAGTAGATTTCATTATGTTGTAGTAGCAGGGAGAAGAAGTGATTTTCAATTAAACATTGATAAGACCTATAGGATACAAAGGGAGTATCTCGAAAGAAAAATTCACTTATTGCATTATGACAACTTGTACGATATGACCAAAGAAGTGATAAGAAAAGGGAATTATTAAAGTAATGGGTTTCACAGCTAGAGAGAAAATAAAATTATAAAACTTGCGCCGATATATCAGCTTTATTGACTGTATCATAATAAAAGCTTTATCCTCAAATTTGTGAGTATCTCCAACATAATTCTTATCCAGGCAAGTAACATGATTGCTCATAATCCATCTGTTCTTCGGTGAAGCGGTCGGTTCAATAAAGAAATTCATATTATCTTATGTTTGTAGATTATGTGTATAGAAAAGGGAGAGTAAAATGAATTTTTTAATGGGAATTTTGTACGTCGCTATATGTTTTATTATCATTTTTCTTTCTTATAAAACTCTTGCTGAACTTATTAAATCACAGCAAAAGTACACTATTGGAGTTATTATTGGAATAATTTTATTTTTGGGGGCTATTTGGTGGGGAGCTTTTACTTCTTCCCCAATACCTAAATACTTTACGGTTATTTTTACTGTAATTACTTTTGCCTGGTCTTTGATTGAATTGAGTGGTTGTATTGAGGAAGAGCAAAAGAGGAATAGGTGGCAAGGTGTGACCAAAGTGTTATTTGGAATAGTTGTGGTAGGTTTAGTGATTCTTCTTGCTGAAGGAAAACATCTTATAGAAAATTTTGATACAAGCGTATTGGAAACAATTGCTTTTTCAATTTTTATTATGTTATTTGGTTTAAAGAAGTAAATGTATTAAGAAAGAAGTAAAGGGATATCCTCTCCTTAATCTAATACAAAATTATAGGAGGGGGTGTCTAATGATTATCAAAGTTAGGAGCCTTCAGTTGGCTCTTTTTTTGTACAGTCTTGGTCCTATAATTTTATTTGTAATGGGAAGACAGCCATCATCATTTTTCTTTAGTCATATTTTAGCAAGTTCTATAGGGGTTTACTATCTTGACTTTTTAAGATTAAAAGGCAATATTAAAACTCAAAATATCTTTATATTAATAATTGTTATGGTGCTATTTTTGCCTTTTTTTGCGATAGGCGACATTATTCCTGAATTTGCTCCTATCTCAGAAATGCAAGGGAATATCTTGATTTTTAATAGTGTAATTATGCTATCTCTATTTTTAAAACTTCGCCCAAAAAGAGATTAATTATGTTTGTTTTACTAAGTAGTTTTAATACTAGGGAGAAGATAATAACAGCATAACAAAACACCTACAGTTTCCAATTACTGATTTTATCAATTAAACAAGTGAAATGGGTATTTGTGTAAACCCAAAACATGTAATGTAAATGATAGTACATAAATTAACCGGGCAGGATAACATAAAAATGATTACTTCTCCTTTTGGTTTCTTGAATGTTTTGAAACTTCAGGTTCTTAAATTTGTATATGTATTTATTATGCCTTTATAGCTAGGTTTGATAGTGGAAGAAGGAGCTGCAGCCTTATAGTGGAATGTTATTAAGACAGGAAATATTTGAAAAAGCGAGTGGATTTATATGAAACACCGAGTCTATAATGGTTTTCCCTTGGTAATAGAAACAGATATTGACGGGTTTATCTATGGAGAAATCAGTGACCACTTTGATTTCGATGAAGAAGTAGGCTGTACGTTTGGAGATGGATTTGTTCAAGCACCTAATGGTAGCAGGGCAGGTATAATATGGGAAGTGTCTGAAAAGCCATATATATCTACATGTATTGAACCAGAAAGAATCAGATGGGGAGTATATAATGTGGGGTTCGTTAAACCAATAAAAACAATAGATGATTTAGTATACAATTTTAAAACAATATATCCATTGATTAAAGAAGCATACAACAACGCTAAAATGGGAAAGTAAATAATTGAACTAACGGGTTTTAGAACCGGCTGCTGTTTCAGTCGGTCTTGTCCCTTTTCAACAAAAGGGACAGTTAGTTAAATAAGTCCAAATGATAAGATAAAAGAACTAATAGGAATATAGGAGCGATTCAAAATGGATAACTGGAGAGATAATACGATTTGGTTTGAACAAATACCAGAAAAACTTCAGGCTTACTTTAACTTAAAAGAAGATGTATTTAATGAGATGGAGCTTGAAAACATTGAGTATTTAACTCTTTGGCATCATAAAAAGAATAAGCTAGGCAGCTTTGTTGGTATTCCTAAAAATCTCCTCTATCTAGAATTAAACTGGTCCAATTTACAAGATTTCCTTGGAATAGAAAAAATGAATAAATTAAAGCGTTTTGAATTACATTACTGTACTAAATTACATAATGATTTTGGTTTGTCTGGATTATCCGATACGCTAGAACATTTACATATTAACCAATCAAAGAAATTTGTACCGAATGAAGAATTATTCTCTCTGAAAAATCTTCGGGTTCTGCGCCTTAACTCTTGTGGTAACCTTGAGAATTTGAATTTTTTATATCATTTTCCTAACCTAATTGATTTTAGATTTGTTAATACTAATGTGTTAGATGGTGACTTATCACCAATTTTAGACCATCCAACAATCCGAAGTGCAGGCTTTCTAAATAAGAGACATTACAATATTAAAGATGATAAGATGGATGCTTTGTTAAAGGATAAAAATGATGGAGAAGAATTTAAAACTTTTATCAAGTATGGGAAACATGAGAATTTTAGATATATTTATTAACTCAATTCTTCTTAAACTAACTGGTGCATTTATTTAAAATACGGCTGCCAGGAACTCAAGTGCACCATCTCAGATGCAATTCTTCTTCAACAAAAGGGGCAGGTTTGTTGAAGAAGGAGTGGCATTTTTCATAGCGATTACAGACGTTTTTACAATAGAAGGTGGGGAGATTATGGATTTCATACCGATATACACCAGCATCAAAAGTATGTAATTTCTTTTCGCAGAGACTCTTTTGTGGTTAGCTTTGGTTCGGATAAGGACTTTGGTGAGGAACAAGAATATTTAAATTGGTTAAAACGACAGTCGACAAAATATCCAAATGGCTTTGTATTAGGGTTTGAAAACGATGAACCAATTGGTTAACTTGAGTTGACAGTGAAACAATATGATGGAAAAGAAATTGGATATGTTAACTTATATTATCTTATTCCAGAAAAACGTGGAATGGGACTAGGATTTAAACTCCACGATTATGCACTTAAATTCTTTAAAGCCAGTAACCTTAAGGAATATCATCTTCGAGTTTCAACAAGTAACCAAAATGCGTTAGCATTTTATGAGAAAAACGGGATGAAAAAAATCAGGCTGAAATGGATGGTAAAGTTATAAGAATGTCGGTGAAATTACTTAGTAAACCCTTTGCCTTGACCCAAATGGAAATAGGTTTTTATTGATATCCTTATTGAACAAACGGGGATTGTTTAATAAAAAAAATAATTATTTTAAGTGTAGTTTATTTTTATTATCATGAAACCTTTAGGGTGTTGTTCCGTATATATAGTGAAAAAGGAGATGTTAAAAAGTGAAAAAAAGTTTTTTGCTTGGTATTTTACTATCATTTTTCCTTTTTCTCTTTGGTTTTTCTACAAATTTGGATGCGTTTATTTTAATTTCAGGCGGTATAGGATTAGGTTGCCTTTTAATAGCAGGATTACTTTCGGGAGTTTTTATAAGTGGTGATAGAATCAGAGCTAATTTTGCTACTGAAACAAGTTCTGAAAGGCAAAAAAGGTACAATAGAATGCTTTCTTTTGTGGTATTTGGAGCACCCAATTTTTTAGTTGCTATCTTGTTGACATTAATTTCTTGATAGAGGAGACTGTCAAAGTATTTCAGGGGTTCAATAACTTATATCTAGAGCTGAAAGAATCGAGAGAAAAGTTACAATTTTTAGTTAATTTACTTATTAAGCTACCAAATGCAAGAGATAATGTTTAGGCTGTCGTTTGGCAGTTTTTTTTATTGTCAAAAGGAGCATCTTAGCTGAAGAAGAGATTGTATATATTCACTTTTTTTACATAAAATTGAAACGAAGATAGGGATTAAACGTCTATTATATATAAAAGAAAAGCACCTGAATGAAAGGAGTAAATATGAGGTTATTTTATGTATTTGGAATTTGCTTACTGCTGCTTACTGGTTGTTCGTTTGAAGAAAGTAATGCAAAATTTGTAAAAGCTAAAGAGCCAACTTATGAAGAAGATGTCAAAAAAAGCGACTCTATTAAAATTCCTCCTGGTAATCCATCAGAGCAAACACCTACTTTTACAATAAATGAAAAAGTAAAAGGTGTATTGATGCTTTATGAGGTAAGAGGAGAAAGAGGTAAGTTTGGTTTTTTGGATATACCGTTGATAAAAGGGAAAGACATTCAATTGGATTGGCTTTTTTGGAAATCCGATAACCAGCAGCTTACGGGAAATCTAAAGATAAGAGGGAAGAATCAAGAGACAGGACAAGACTTTATATCCAAAGGAAAAATTATTAATAAAATAAAATCAATAAAAGATTTACCTAGAAAATATAAACCATTGCCATTAAATGATAATAATTCATTCAATTCCGCAATAAAGAATGAAATTACTCCTGCATCAATAGCCTCAACTTCAATATCTTTCCCGGAATCGGGAATGTGGGAACTAGAGGTATTTGTGAATGAAAAAATGATTGGCAGTATGGAGGTCTTTGTAAAAGATAGTGAAGCAGGTATACAATACTTGAAAAATTAACTGATGATGAAAAAAAGAGCTGCCAAAAAACCGGCGGTTTTTCATATTCAACAATAGGGGACAGCATTTCTCTAGTAAGTTTGTGAAGAAATGTAATTAAATAAACGGGTGTGTTTATCCAGGAAGGATTAACCGCCTTTATCGTTAAATTCCTTTTTAAGCTAAGAAGCAGATTAGTAAAAAGGACTATTCCCCTTTTGTGTTGGAATATTTTGAAACTTTAAACTTTTATGTTCGTACATGTATTTATTATGCCTTTCTAGCGTGTCTAGCGTGTAAAAGCCCGCTTAGAGAAAGCAATCGACTCAAAGCTAACCAATTCCAATGTCCTCTGTACTAATGCGTGGCGAGCCTTCAAAACCTATGCAAAAGATAAAGGGTTAGAGCATTAATTAAACTTAGATTGATGGAAAGGAGGTTGAAATAGGTGAGCCCAAAACCCATCTTAATTTTAGATATTGCAGGAGTAATTGCAACTAACTTTTCCCCGATATTTTGGGAAGATTTATCTTCAAGATTTGAGGTTTCATGCGATGACTTAATTAAGTTTAGAAAGGAAGTTCGTGAAGAGTTATGGACAGGAAAAATTGAAGAAGTACAATTTTGGGCTAGGTTGATAAAAAGGTTTCCAACAATTAATAAAGAGTATGCCAAAAATAAATTATTATCATTGATTAAACCATTGCCTGCTCTTGAAGAAATCATTAAATGGAGTAAGTATGCTGATATCCATTTGTTAAGTAATCATCGCAAAGAATGGGTGGAACATATAATCAGGCCCTATGAAGACTACATAAAAAGTATAACTATTTCTGGTGATGTGGGATATTGTAAACCAAAAGTCGAAATATACTTAAAAGTTAATTCCTACTTTAACGGCAAGGATAATGTGTTATTCGTTGATGACCAAAAGAAAAATCTGATTGAAGCAAAAAATCTAGGTTGGAATACTTTACTTGCAGATGGTAAAGGTGAATGGATTGAAAAAGTCGGACTTCAGTTATTAAGCTAAAGGTACTTTTCTTCAATAATCAAGGACCTTTTTTTGAGGTCCTTGATTTTAATTTAATATCAACAATATTATTTAACAGAGCCAAATGAATAAAGGAAGGGCGATTGTTCTTAAATGGACAGCCGCTTTTTGTGCTAACGATGCAGTATAGTGCAATAAGAAGGAAAACTGTAAACTGTAATAAAGGTGAATTTATTCAGAGTTAAAATAGGAAAAGAACCAATGTGTAAGAAAGTTACTTTTTCATTCAGTAGTACAAAATTTGAAGGTACAGAGGCTACAGAAACATTTACTCTTAAAGAATTAGGTATTGATGAGGATATGGATGATGAAGCACTAAAAATAGAAATAGATAGGATTTTTCAAGCTTGGGTTTCGGATAAACTTAATATTTCATATAGTATTGTAATAGGATAAGGAAACCGGACATAATCAGATGATGTTCAATAACACTTTTCGACGGGGGCTTTTGTTTAAGATGGGAGTCCTTTGGCGATTCCCTATTTGTTATTCAACCAAAAGGCAGTTTAGTGGAAGAACAGTATAATAAAACAAATAAGGAGTTAATGAATGCGTGATAAAAAAATACGAGGTTTAAAACGAAAAACAAAAAATATGGTTAACAGAATTGTACAAGAAACAATCGAGTTCCCTTCAGATTTTTATAACGGATATTGGCATCTTCACTTGCCTGTTGCACAAGATTTTATTTCTTCAAGTAAAACACCCTTCGAGGTAAAAAAGATATGTATTGAAACTCTCATATCTAGAGCTGAACACTTGATTAAAATAAAGCCAATCACTTCCGAAAAAACTCGTGTGGTTGTTGCAATAGATTTCCAAAGGTTATGGGACTCGCAAATTATAGTGTTTTCCGGTAATTCATACTTTGAAGGTTTCTTTGAGAGGAATGACCAATATCAGAAGTGGATTTCCATTACTAAAGATAGGAATTTTGAAAGTGAATGGAGAATACAAATCCCAGAATATTTATATGTTAAAGGCTTTAACGAAGTAATTACTGAAGAAGAAGGAGAAGTTCATTCTGGAGAAATCTGGTTTATTGGTGAGTTGTAAGACACTTTCTTGGACTATCGGGTGCCCTAATCATGGACAATTATCGCTTTTTATTATTGAATTCCTTATCAGGCAGCTTTATGCAAAAAGGATTTAAGGTTCTGAAAAGAATGTTTATTGGAGGTGATGAAGTGGAAACTAATGTTTTATTTTATAAAATTCGAAAGGGAACAGTTTCAACTGAGGATTATGTAAATTGGTCACACAGTTTATTAGAAAGAAGCGTAACATCACCATCGATACCAATCCTCTCTTCATTTACCTCCAATGATAATATTTTTGAAGTTGAGGTGTACTTTAATAGAGCTATAATTGAGTTGGGAATAAAGGAGCCAATCTTTGAGGTATGTGCAAGAGCCTACATAGGTCTTTTAGCAGATAGAATAATACAAGTTAATGACCACAAAGAGATTTTCGATTTAACGAATATGATTTTTCAAATTGTTGCTATGGAATTGGATTATCCAGACGAATTATATACTTGGTTCGAACTTAATGAAATGATTGATAGGCTAGATTATGATTATGCAGCGAGAGATTTTAATGAAGACGATGTAATTTTAAGGATAAAGAATGAGGCTGAAATCTTTTTAAAGTCATAACATATATTCCACTGGTGTAAGAGTCCAGAGTATGCTAACAACCAGGCGGCACTTTATTCGGATAAAGAGGAAGGTTCGTTTAGGAAAGGGGTTTATATGAATTACTCTGAACTACTTCAATATCAAGGTTATATTTACTTAAACTCAATATTCGAACCCGAGGATAACACGTTAATCATCGATATTGACCGTTGTATAAGAAATGATATTCTAGTCTGTGAAAATGATACTTCTTCATCTTATGGCTCCATAGATGTGGACGAAACACTCCCCATTATTCGACTTAAATTTGATTGGTACATTGCTTACTCAGTTAGAAATGAGAGTTTTACTACAATAGATGCGTACGAGCATTATGAAGGAAGGGTTTTTTCTCTGTATTCAAAATCCCGATATCTTAACTTTATTGAAGTCGGCACCATAGCAGACGAAATTTATCCTGGACCGTTCAAACACTATGGGATAAATGCCTTAAATCACATAATTGATGTAATATCGACTGAACCTCCAAGCATTTCAGTAATACAAAGAAATGGTCAATAAGAGTAAGAAAAAGCAAGAAATGTACTTTAACTAAATGGTGCTTAGTTGAAATTGTACTGCCATTCCAGACAGTACTTTTCTTATTCTACAAACGGGTCAGGTGTGCGGCCGAGCGTAGGTCGTATCATATAGCGGGTGGGATTCCCGCCGAGTAAGAACTAGCCATTCGCTCGTAGCGAGTCTTGGAGGGCTAAAGGTAACTTTAGTCTTTAAGCGTAGACAGTTAGGTGGCGGGCCGAAAGCCATATGGTTGAAGGGATTGAGCTCCATAAACGTTTGTAAATCGAGAGGGCTGATGCCTTACCTGCGTGCAGAAAGCTACATTTTATCCTTTGTCAAAGGCAAGAAGGGTAAGACCTCTCTGGAGTCAGAGACCTTGGCACGTTACACATTGATATGATACGGCAACTCGGGAGACCCTACCGGTCTTTTCTTCTGAAGAGTATGGTCTACAAGCGATAACAAGCAAGGAAACCAAATGCCGATGGTAGGGAGTCGGATAGCAGCGTAGTACCAATGAAGTTGGGTAATGCCGATGGAGGGAAGGCTAGCTACCAGTTATCACCCTTACTAGGGACACATTTACTACACACAGAGGTAGGAATAATAAATGGAAACAAAACTACTAAGGATAGCAGAATTAGCAAAATCTGAGCCTAAAATGAAGTTTACCTCTCTTGCACATTTATTGAATGAGCAATCTTTAACTCAGTGTCATCATGAATTGCCTAATAAAAAGGCAACTGGTATCAACGGAACGACAAAAGAACAATACAGTGACAGCCTAGAAGAAAACATAGAGGATTTAGTAAGTAGGCTTAAAAGCAAAAGTTACCGTCCTGTTCCAGTAAGACGAATGTATATCCCAAAGCTCAACTCAAACAAGATGAGACCATTGGGAATACCGGAACATGAAGATAAAATTGTTCAAAAGGGCATTACGAAAATACTAAATGCCATCTATGAAAATGACTTTTTAGACTGCTCATTTGGGTTCCGTCCAAATAGAAACTGCCACGATGCGCTGAAAATACTGAATCAATATATTGAGAAGAGAGCAGTAAGCTATGTAGTCGATGTAGATATTAAAGGATTCTTTGATAACGTTGACCACAAATGGATGATGGAATTCTTGAAACTCCGAATCACTGACCCTAACCTACTGAGAATAATCAGCAGGTTTCTTAAAGGTGGATATATGGAGGAAGGTAAGAAATACAAGACAGACAATGGTACACCGCAAGGTGGAGTGATATCTCCGATATTAGCCAATGTCTATCTCCATTATGTTCTTGATCTATGGTTTGAAAAAGTGGTTAGGAAACAATGTAAAGGCCAAGCATATATAGTTAGATACGCAGATGATTTTGTTTGTTGTTTTCAGAATAAAAGTGAAGCCCAGCAATTCTTCCATTCATTAAAAGCGAGATTAAAGAAATTTAACCTGGAAATAGCCGAGGATAAAACTAAAATAATTCCCTTCGGACGGTTTGCGGAAAAGAATGCAAAACGTGACGGGACTGGCAAACCAGACACCTTTGATTTCCTCGGGTTTACCCACTATTGTGGCGTAAGTAAACAGGGTAATTTCCGAGTAAAGCGGAAAACCAGCAGGAGGAAAGTTCAAGGTAAACTAAAAGAAACGAAAGAATGGCTGAAGAATAATAGGAATAAAGATATTCATATGATTATGGATAGATTTAAACGCTCACTAATAGGTTATTACAACTATTATTGCATCACTGATAACACCCAAACTGTTAACAACTTTAAAGAGAAAATCCAGCGCTTACTATTTAAATGGCTAAACAGAAGAAGTCAAAGGAAATCCTTTACATGGAATAAATTCAGGCTCTTTCTTAATAAATATCCACTACCTTCACCAAGAATCAAAGTGAATATCTATGAACTTAGAAAAGAGATTAACTACATTCTGTAAATGATAACTAGGAGGAGCCGTGTGCGTTAATAGCGCAAGCACGGTTCTGTGAGGGGGGAGGAGTACAATTTACCGCAAGGTAGAAAGGCTCCCTTCTACTCGACTTGTGTAACAAGCTTATGGAACTAATAAGCCATAGAAAAAAAGTTTTAGGTGGTAAGATAATAAAAATATAATTATTCAAACCTTTTAAGAGAGGCGATTAAAATGAAGATGGAAATAAGCTACTTCCCTCCTGAAAACACTTATCCTTTTGAGATTAACGGTGAGTCCCAATATAGCGTAGAGTTTTCTTGTTATATAGATGGTGATTATACAAATGCCCATGAAGAGTTCTTTTGCAATTGGATGGAAAATCCAGATTATTACCCTATTTATTCACTTGCGGAAATCTATGATATACAACAGGCAGAGTACGAAGAACTGTTTAAGATGCAAAATATAGAGTTCAAATACATGAAGGGTAGCCGTAAAGATACGTTCTTTGTAAAGGCAATTATCCGCAACCCTCAGCAATTTAAAGCATATTATCCTTATTTGCACGGGAATGGAAGCATGTTGAACTTATCATTATGGTCCTTAAAACAGGATGTATTCCGATTAGAGGAAAGGGAATATGAGTCATCTTATCCTGTAAAAAAGACTAAAAAAAATCGAACCCGACTCGTTAAATTAAAGTGGATAGCCAATACTACGATAGTAACTTTAACTGAAAGTTCCACTATGTTTTGGGTAGGGTATGATGGTGATTATATTACTGCGTTCTCAAATAAAAAATGCTTTTCAACAATAGACTCTCTTCAAAAAATAGTACCAGAAACAATCGAACTGGTGATTGCTGGTTATGAGTGGCAGTAGTGTTTTCATACCCTTGTTGAACTAAAGGGTACTTTGCTTTTGTAAGCAAGGCATTTTCCTTATTCAAGTAATGGGGAAGTTAGTTAAGTACATATTTAGTGGACAAAAACCATGCTAATTTTAATAAAAGTTTATAAGGAGAAAGAGTATGGTTTATAAATTGCTCTCGTTTGCATTGTTTAGTATGGTTATAAGTCGTTTAATTTTTCATATTAGGTTCTCAGCCGTGGGATTAAATTTATGGTTCTCTTGTAATAATCGTTTTATACACATCCCCTTTTTACTTGGTATTAAAATCAATCTTATTTAGTTAGAAAAGCGGATGCTTGTAACTAATAAAGGGCAGCTACGGCAGCTCATTTTACTTGTTTGACTAACAGGGTAAATTACAGAAAATTCAGTCTGCGCTTATCTAATGTGTTATTATGGAAAAAAGGTAGCCTAGAAGCTGTGCTGATTTCACTTATTTATTATTAGCATATTGTGATTTGCATACTTTATTGTTTTAGAAGATAGAGAAACAAAAACATTCCAACTAATCCAATGCAAAGCTAGGTTATAGCTCAAAGTATATGATTGGTGACCATAAATATACAAATGGACAATGATATAGCCTTTAGGGGATGGCACTTAAAGTATAAGTTAAAAGCAGTAAATAAGGAGAATGTTATGAAAACAACAAATTACTCAAATATAGCTGAAAAATACGATAAAAATCAGTTCCGTGTTGATGAAATAAGATTAGACTATGATTTGAAAGATTATATAGAGAACAATAGGAAATTTGAATATAGTGTATTAGATTTATCTTGTGGAACAGGTCTTTATCTTGAAAAACAAGTAAATTATTTTAAGGGAGTTCATATAAGATGGAATGGACTTGACTTGTCCGACCGAATGCTTAAGAAGGCTAATGAAAAAGTAAAAAATGTAGAGTTTACTAATGCAAATGTTGAAGATATGCCATATAATTCAGATGAGTTTGATTTTATTTCAAACAATTATGCCTTTCACCATTATAGCAATAAGGAACAAGCATTAAGTGAGATACATCGTGTATTAACAAAGGGCGGCATTTACAAATTACATAATATTTCCATTCACGATATGCCTAAATGGTGGGTTTATTACTACTTCCCAACAGCTTATTATGAGGATTTAAAAAGGTATTGGAAAAAAGAAGTTATTTTTAACGAGCTTACAACAATGGGCCTACAAGTAAACTTAAAAATAGAGTACAGAATGGAAAATGTAAGGGTAAAGGATTACTTAGATTATGCCGTAAACAGGGATATTTCTGTACTGACTCTGATAAACGATAAAGATTATGAAGAAGGATTAGAAAAAATGAAATATGATTTGAAAACTAACCTAGACAAAACTATTGTCAATGACTTTGCAGAAATGTTTTGTATTGCTAAAAAACTTTAAGGCTTTTAACTAAAGATAAGCGATTGCTGAACAAGAAGATATCGCTTTTTTATTAACGAAACAGGATATTTGGATAAGAATGAATAAAAGGATAAATCAAATTAAAGAGAACAACAGGGGGAGAAAATGAACCCATACTGTAAAAGTGCATTAAATCAACTAAAAATAGCATTAACAAAAACAATCGAGATAATGGAAAAATTAGATGAGAGCGATTTGCTAAAAAGACCATCCTCTAATAAACATTCTATCGGTGAGTTGTTAGAACACATAGCGAATATATGTAGAGCAGATTTGCTAATTGCAAATGGTGCTACACAAGATGAAATGAATCAATTTTATTCATCAGTTAAATACATGGGGATAAATGAAATAAAAACTGGTATTCTAAATAACTTTAAACTACTTGAAGAAAGCTATTTGAAGTACACAGAGTTAGAACTTCAACAAAAAATTACTTCTTTTTAGGGTATTTCATATTCCAGATATGAATGGTTATTAGAAATTTTAGCTCACGATTATCATCACAGAGGACAATTACACGCAATAATTGTTCATTGTTATAATAAAGACCCTAAAATATTATTGTTTGAATAAAAGTAAGGCTGTTTTCGTAACCTTTGTTGCTTTTAGAATAAGGGTGGTTAAGTAACGAAATTTTATGGAATATTCTCCCCTGCATCTCAATGTGCTAAAATGGGAATATACGTTCGATAATAAAAGGGGAACTACAAGATGTTAAAGAATGAAGAAGATGTGATTAAGGTAATTCAATGTGATGAAAAAATGATGGAGATTATAAAAGTTGCAAGCACTTTAAATTTACCTGACTGGTGGATATGTGCAGGATTTGTGCGTTCAAAAATATGGGACGTATTGCACGGTGTAAACGCTAAAATAAAAGTTGACCACTTTAGCGCAATTCGCTAACCAAAAAGTTGACCACCCTTAACACCCAATCCCTTATCATAGAGTTTGTCGAGAACTTCATGATTCGGGAGGAAAAAAAGGATGTTAAAGATGGCTAATATAGAGCTTATCAGAAAATTGCACTTTAAAGAAGGTCGTTCTATACGACAATTAGCGAAAGATCTTACATTATCAAGACAAACCATTCGAAAAGCTTTACAACAGAATAAAATTCCAACCTATCAACGATCAAAGCCGGTTACCAACCCGGTCATCGACCCCGTTAAACCAATTATTATCCGATGGTTAACGGACGATGAAACAGCCCCCCTAAAACAGCGTCACAGTGCTGCTCAAATCCACAGACGCTTGGTGAAAGAATATGGCTTTAAAGGTGGAGAATCCACTGTACGCCGTTTTGTACGCCAATATAAGCAGCTCAAAGAAACTCCTAATTCCTCTATACCGTTGGAATTCGATCCCGGTGAATTTGCCCAATTTGATTGGGGGGAAATCATTGTGCTTTTAAATGGGATTGAAACGAAGGTAATGCTTTTTTGTATGAGACTTTTGTATAGCCGTAAGATTTTTGTAAAAGTGTTTCAGCATCAACGGCAGGAGGCGTTATTTCAAGGTCACGCAGATGCCTTTGATTATTTCGGTGGTGTCCCGAAAACGATTGTCTATGACAATATGAAAACAGCGGTAAAGAAGGTGTTAGAAGGGACCAAGCGTGAAGAACAGGAGGCCTTTATCCAGTTTCGATCATACTATCTTTTTGATGCCCAATTTTGTGCACCCGCAAAAGGAAATGAAAAAGGACAAGTAGAGAAACTAGTTCAAACAGCACGAGCTCAATTTTTAGTTCCCGTTCCACAGGTAAGTGACTTACAGGTACTTAATCACTATCTTTTAGAACAATGTGATGCCTATGAAGAAACCTATGTTCCAAAAACGAAAGAACAGGTGGGTGAACGATTTTTACTAGAGAAGCAACAGCTTCTGCCGATTATTGGTACTCATCCTTGCGCAAGGAAGGTAAGAGCCTCTGTCAACAGTCTTTCGCTTGTTAATTTTGAAACAAACGCCTACTCGGTACCTACTAGGTATGCCGGTCGGAAAGATGCACAAATAAATGCTTATGTAAATCACATTGAAATAAACATTGACGGAAACTGTGTAGCCAAACATGAGCGTTCATACGAAAAGCTTCAAGAAATTTTTGAAGTGGATCATTACTTGGATGAACTGGAGAGAAAACCAAGGGCCATCCAGCATGCGCGCCCAGTTCGAAGAGCTAATCTTCCACCAAGTTATCAAGAATTTTATAAGAGAAGTCTTTCAAAGTATGGGCATGGAAAAGAGTTTATTCAACTATTAAAACTCCATCGGGAGTTTACGATGGAAACAGTAGAAAGGGCAGTGGCAAGTTGTGTAAAAGAGCAGCTATATACAGCTGATAGTGTAAGGCATTATCTTTACCTCATGACTCAGCCGGAAGCAACAAAGCCAGCCCCAATAAAATATGAAATGGAGCAGTCCGTCACCGTCAAGGCTCCTACATTTAGCCCGTATGACCAACTATTACAGAAAGGGAGGTATATTCACTGAATACACACCATTATCAAATGGATGAATATCTAAAAAGGCTGCGCTTGCCGACTATACGTGAACAAGTTGACGCTTATTTGCGCGAAGCAAATGAGCAACAAATTACCTATGAAGAATTTCTCTTTCAATTATTATCGATTGAAATAGCTGAGCGAGAAATCAAAAAGAAAGAGTTAGCCAGAAAAAAGGCGCAATTCCCTGTACATAAGGACCTCCTCTCTTTTCAATTTGAGGAGGCTCCCCACGTACCAAAAAGACGCATTCTGGACATCTTTCAAGGAGAGTACATTCAGCAGAAAAGGAATGTCATTTTTATTGGGAACTCAGGTACAGGAAAGTCGCATTTATCAATTGCGTTAGGGGAAGAGGCGATTAATCAAGGCTATACTGTCAAATATTATACGGCCGCCCGCCTATCGAATGAACTGATGGAAGCCCAAGACGAAAAAAGGCTCCTCCAGTTGGAGAAACAATGGTTGGCTGCAGATGTCACGATTATTGATGAACTTGGCTATATCCCCTACCACCAGAGAGCAGCCGAATTACTGTTTCAATTTTTTTCTACTCGTTATGAAAGAGGAAGCATGATTATCACTAGCAATCGGGAGTTTAGCCGATGGGTAGAAGTTTTTCACGATGAACAGATGACCGCCGCCTTGTTAGATCGAGTGACTCACAAGGCCCACATTATCCCAATGAACGGAGAGAGTTATCGTCTCAAAGAAACATATTCGAAGTAACAAGAGGGTGGTCAACTTTTACATGAGCGACATGGTCAACTTTTGGGTTGACATTTACACCATTCAAACCATCTACCGTGTCCATCAGTTTCTGCAATAGTATTTTGACTTTCAATACCGTCCAAATAATAATCTAGATGTAAGTATCTATCTTGAACGTTATTGTAAATATGAAATACATCTCTTACCTTACCAATATCTTTCACAGTTTTTAACAGATTTTTTTTCATTTCTAAAGGCATTTGGTTTGCAACATGGGTATGAAAAATGCAAATAACACTTTCCTTTGGAACCTTCTCAACATATTTAGATAATAAACTTATCCCATCACCGTCAATTAAGCTTATTGGATTTTCTTTTATATAATTTGCAGCTTCTTCGAACATAAACAGCCTCTCACTATGTTCGGTCCATATTAAGGATTTAAGCCACAAGTTCTCTTCGATATCATTTAAATCAATAGTATTTAAATCTAAGCCAATCCTGGCTGAAACCGGTGGTGGTGTCGAGTGGAGGATTGGAGTAATTTCTCCTTTTATTTCAGCTGTAATATTAAGCTTTGAATCTATACTACCATAAATATTATTTTGCCCGTATGAATATGAATATTTATCCCAAAGAAGCTGTAACCCCGCACTTGTTCCAATTTCGACAAGATATAATGGTTTCTTTGCTTTCTCGTAAATAGTACAAAAAGCAGGATAGAGGTATGCACATCTTCGTACTTCGTTCGTTTGAACCAGCCTAGTTTTGAGTATCGACTCAATTTCATCTCGGTATTTGAAGCAAAAATCCTTAAATAATTCAAACGATTCATTATATGACTTTGGATTATTTACAATACTGGGGTAATACTCTTTTAATGGGTGTTCCATACCTTTTAGTAAGAGAAAGTGTACAGCACCAAATAATAGGTTTGGAATAGGTTGTCCCTCAGGTGCGTTACTACATATTTCAAGAAGACCGTCATCCCTAGCAATTTTATTGGACAAATATTCGTATAATAAGCTAGACCCCTTACATTCTCTTTCGGCAAAAGTCAAAAAAGTTCTAGACAAAGCTTCGTTATTAGACAAATAAACTCCCCCTTTTACAATCTCTTAATACCTTCGACACCTTCCAAAAAAATCCTTTTTTTATTCAATGATGATGCTATTTCACAAGAAAAGTCTAACATTGGATATTTAGAAACAGATGCTAATGTTCAAAATGATTCAGAAACCAGTGAACAAAATAATTCAGTAACAAACGATGACAATTTAGAGACCATTATACCTGAGTTAGAATATTTACATGAGAAAGATAAAGATAAAGAAGAGGAGGGATATACTGTTGAAACCTACAGAGAGTATGAAATTTAAAAGGATAAGGATGGCAACATAATAAAACAGGTTCCTACCTCAAACTTTAATTATTTAAGATATAAAAAATACTAATGGATTTCTCTATAAGTGAACATTTTTGGCAAAGGTATGTAATCTTTGTCTATTTCTTATTACACTTAATGTGTCAAAATAGAGGTGGTGGTTCGAAATACGGTCGTAACTCAATGAAACATATCTATCCAATACTTTAATAGTTTGTGAAAGTTATTTACGATATTAAGTTTGGAAATATCTTTATTAATTAAATCCTTTTTCATCAAGAACAATAGGCTCATGTTTCAATGCCTTTAATAGAGTATTTTCTTGTAGTTTGTAGCTAGTATCAGTACATAACAATTAAAACGGTTTTCGTTTTTTTTTTTGCTATTGGAAAATTGATAGCTGGGGGTATCTTCACATAGATTACCAATCAATTCGGGTAAGATTATCAAGCAAAAAAATCTGGATATCTATACAGTAAACGAACTAAGTCAAAAAGAGTTTTAAAAATATGTTGATTATTCTTCTTTTTAGAATATCTAATCAGATAATTAGTAATTTCATATTCTATTTTTTAACTTTATTTTTACGCTTTTCAAAGAATGAAATTAGGACATAAATTAAAATGGTGGATGCAAAGATTAGGAGTAAAGAATTTGTTAACAGGTTAAAATCCAATTCATTAATTACCTTCTCAACCTCTCCATTCTTATTGTGATGAATGTATGTCCAGCCGTTATAATTAAGTATTAAAATTGAGGAAATAAGCCCTAATATTAAACCGCCTGCAAGTGAAATCAAAGTTTTTTTCATTTATATTATTTCACTCCTTTTATTCAACTACCAATACCCTAAGCTAATGGTTAACTAAGGTTGGCATTACTCTTTTCCTAACAACAATTCATCTACAGAAGGCTTGATTTCACCTGGTGCCCGTATCCATATTTTTACATCTCTATCCAAGAAAAGCGAACCGGAGTTAATAATAAAAATTAAAATGATAAGAATGAAGATAAAAAATATTTCATTTTTATATTCTTCAGCTTCGTTTCTTTTTCGAACTTTTTCTCGATACTTACCTTGGACTTTTCGCATTTTATCCTTAGATTGCACATTGCAGCACCTCACATAAATTCCCTCTAATTGGGATTTTAACATAATTTCTGTATTTTTTTTATATTCAATTAATTTGATGGTTTTGTTTTTAACGGTGCTTTCGTAAGAAGATTTTTAAGTCTCAGCACTTCTTTTGTTAAAACATGCAAAACTATTCTCTTATCAAAAGCTAGTGGTCGAATAAAGGTCAGGGAAAAGTAAAGAAAAAGAAAGTATGCATATAACCATCAAGAAGCGGTAAATAACAATTTATAGACCTGGGCAACTTGCGATTAAAAAGATGCTCTAGGCTAATGGTTATATTTTTCTTTCTAATCGTTAACACTATTTTTTGGTGTTGAACATTCCCAATATATCTTCAGTTTGTGCACTTTCAATTCTTTTTAAAGTAACCTTGATGTCTTGTATGTCTGAATTAAGCATTCTCATATCCTGTTGTAATTCAGCTAAGATTTCGAGGATTTTTTGCTCCATGCGGTTCTCCTTCCTTAACTTTATTGAATGGTTATCTCTACTCTAACTTCTCTCGCAAATATGCCTAGATTGTCGTAATTATGAAGAGAATGGGGTATAAAAAGATTGTAAACTATAAAGGGAAAGAAAAGCTATAGAACCCTTAGCTACTTAAAATCCGTGGCATCAACCTAAGAACTTTATTGAACAATTCAAACCATTTCCTAGTTTGGAATTAGAGTATGAACATGGGATTAAGCGAAATTTTTTTGAGCAATCAGGGGGAAGTTTATAAATTATAGGAGTTAATTTATGAATATGAATTTGAAAGGAAGGTGCAAGAGGTGGGTAGGATTTTAATTACAGGGATTACAGGGAATGTTGGTCGGGAGGTGGCGGCTGCATTAAAAAAACGGAATGTGTCGATGGTTTGTGCCGTTCGAAACATCGAGAAGGCAAAAAAGCTTTTTTTTAATGAATATGATTTTGTTTCCTTAGATTTCTCAAATAGAGAAACATTTGATAAAGCGCTTGAAGATATTGAATGCATTTTTCTCAACTATCCACCAGAAACACCTTTTGATGATTTTCATGCCTTTATCCGTAGAGCAAAGGAAAAAGGTGTTCGCCATATAACTTATTTGTCAGTAAAAGATGTACAGTTTTTACCCTTTGTACCACATCATAAAAATGAAAAAGCGATTGTTCAGGCTGGTATCTCTTTTACTTTCTTACGAGCAGGGTATTTTACGCAGAATTTGAATATGTTCTTGCTCGATGAATTGGTAAAGAATGACCGCATCTATGTCCCTTGCGGAAAGGGTAAAACAAGTTTTGTCGATTTGCGTGATATTGGTGAAGTCGCAGCGATTACCTTGCTGAATCCAGATTATCATCTTAACCAAAAATATGTGCTTACGGGTAATAAAGCACTGGATTTTTTTGAAGTTGCTGAAATAATGACTCTTTTTCTTGAACGTAAAATTATATATTCAAACCCTAGTCTTAATGAATTTAAAAAATACATGATGAAAAAGGGGTATGAAGCTAAATATGTAAATTTGGTGGGGAGCCTACATTTTTTTACCAAGCTCGGTATGGCAAAGAGTGTTAAAAGTGACTTATCACAAATCTTAGGAAGACATCCCATCACAGTTGAAGAGTATGTGAATGATTATAAGGAAGTTTGGAGAAAGAATTGAAATCTTATTAATGCCGTTAGAGATAATCTATTTTACCTAATTAACATTTTATAAAAACAAAAAAACCGCCATAAAGCGGTCCAATAATTTTTAAATTATCAATAAAAAAACAAACGTATTTTATTTTTTAATTTAACGATTTGCATTGCTGTTAAATGTAGAATATCGGTCTCTTCCACCCGTTTTAGCTATATATAACGCTTTATCTGCTCTGTCAATCAACTCGGATTGAGAAATATTCTTTTTTGGTCTCATTGTAGCTATTCCCATACTCAACGTAACGATATCTTTAATTTTCGAGCTGGAATGAGGAATTTGCATGGAATGTATCTTGTTCATTACATCTAGTGCAACTTCTTTTGCTTTTTGCGTGTTTGAATTGCAAAGTAAGAGGACGAATTCTTCTCCACCATAACGTGCAACATTGTAATCAGTATCATTAATTGCCTCTAAAAGAGTTTTTGCAACTATCTTTAAGCATTCATCACCTTCGAGGTGTCCATATGTATCATTGTATTCCTTAAAAAAGTCAATGTCACAAAATATAAGAGAAAGAGGTTGATGTGATTCAATTGACTCTTTCCAAAGGTTGTCCAACTTTTCATCAAAGAAACGTCTATTTGGAATGCTTGTTAAACCATCTAGATTTGATAATTTTTTTAAGAGCTGGTTTGCTTCTTGCAACTGCTGTTTTGCTGCTTTACGTTCAGAAATATCTCTAAATGTGGTCATGATAGCTGGTTTGCTATTAAAATGTACAAGACTAGCAGATACATCATAATAATGTTTCTTTCCATCCACCCTCAATATGGCGATTTCTTCATTTGAAAACGAGTCTTTTTCATTATTAAGTTTTCGAATGAGTTCTTTTATTCTTTCATGATGTTCTGGAGCTAAAAACTGAAAGCTATCAGTTCCAATTAAGTCTTTAGTTTGGACCCCGATTTGAGTTGCAGCTTCATCGTTAGCAAAAATTAACTTCCCTCCTTGATATACACAAATACTATCAGGCGAAAGTTCAATAAGCTTGCGGTATCTCTCTTCACTCTCTAATAAAGAAGCTTGGGCATTTTTCCTACTAGTAATATCTCTAATGATGCTGCTGAAAAAATAAACCCCGCCAGTTTTCCATTTATTTAGTGTCAATTCAATGGGAAACTCTGTCCCATTCCTATTTACTCCTTTTAATTCCAATGTATTTCCAATAACCTTTGATTCCTCGCCTTGCAGAAACCTTTTAACTCCTCTGTTGTGAGCTTCTTTAAAATGGTCTGGAACGATAAAGTTAACATCTTGTCCTATTGCTTCTTCTTTAGTATATCCGAAGATGGTCTTGGCGCCTTTATTCCAAGAGATTATACGCATATGCTGGTCCGCAAGGATTATAGCATCCTGGGTAGATTGGGTTATAGTTTTAAATCTACTTTCGGAATCTAAAAGAGTGAAGCCAAAACTAATAATCGCGTTCAAATTACATGTATATTCTAATTGCTTCTTTGTGAAGTGATATGGAGTTAAAGAACCAAGATTTATACAAGCTATTACCTTTGTTTTTTAAATGATAGGAAAATGCATAGAAGAAAGTATTCCATCATTAACTAATCTCTTTTCTAGTTTTCCGTTAGGTCGCTCATAATTCCAATTTGAAAACACAAGTGGTGAACTGGTATCAAAAACTTTCGTTGATTCAATTTCCCCTTCTTTTAAAATATAGTTTGCAATATTGTAGTTACCTAGTTCAAGTGTGCAATAAATTTTATAAAGTGAGCCATGTGCAAACATAATGCTACCGAATTCACAATTATAGAATTGCATGATTTCTTCGAGTACTTTTCGATAGGCTATCTCAATTTCTGTTGTTTCAAAAATTGAGGTTAGTCTTGTAGTGGTATTGTTCGCTTGCAACTTTGTATTTATTGCTTTAAATAAATCGTGTACGAATGCTGAAATAACTCCTCCAAACAATATAAAGGATGAGAAATAAATGAGAATATGTGAGACGTTATCCTCCAGCACAATTAAAAATGTAAGGTTGCTAATGACTAAGGAATAACCAATTAAAAGTAGCCATTTATAAAAAACACGGTACACATATGTTGAGATTAACCCTAAACCAATGCCTTGAACGAGAATAGAGATTGTGCCAATAAGTGAAATTTCATTAAATCCATTAACAAAAAATAAACGATGTATTCCTAAAAAGAAGCTGGTCAAAATAGCAGCGGGAAAGCCACCAAAGAATGCAGACAGAATCAGTGCTAATTGCCTAAAATCTAGTATTGTATTTTTACTAATTTCAATAGCAATAAACATTGAAAACATTCCAAATATACCTTGTATAAACCCTATTGATAATTTGTCATATATTCTTAATTGCTGATGTGGCTTTTTAAATAAGAAAAGAATGACAAATAAAAAAAATACTACCAGAGAGAAGTTTTCAGCTGCTTGAACTAACAATTTATACCTCCATAAAAATAAACTATCTATAGAATAAAGATTTCTGATTCATTCGACCTAGAAAAGAAAGCAACATGATATATTTTACAATTTAAATCAATTGATTGTAAGTATTAGAAATAAAAATCAATCAATGGTTCCCGAAAATGAGGTAGTGAAAGTTTTTTGTAAATAAACGTTAATAAGTTGAAAGGAGAGATAATGAGACAAATATACTTGAGTCAATAGAGGATTACTTGCAATTGTATTTTGATAGTGAACAAAAAAATCCGCTACATGTTGGAGAGGTAATGAGTTGTTGATTTATTTGAGGCGAAGTTTATATTCAAATTGAATTGAATACTACGACTGACGATGATGTTCGGAAAATATTAAAAGAAAGGTTAAACCAATGTGATACATAAGGGAAGCGGTCACAGTTCGATAAATAATAGGTAATAATGTGGAGGAAAAAAAAGACATACATGTCTCAATGAGTTAACATTCTGTTCAGATGTACATCTCCTTGAGAAAATACTACTCTTTTCGAAATCATTTGTCTCGAAATTGGGAGAAATTCTAGAAGTTCGGTAACTTTGCTTTATTGAAGGCAAAAAAGAATTTTTGCCATTAAAGAATGGGACTTTAACCACTATGAAATAATCAAGGAGAAAGTCTATTTGGTGTTTTTTATTTTTTTAGCCAACAACACCCTTTTATTTCCATTTGTTGTGTTAGAATAAACTTAAACTCATGGATTAATATGGTGATAGAAATGTTGGAAAAAGAAATTGAAAAATTAATTAAGACGTATAATACTGAACTACGTTATTTCGCATATAAATTTGTAAGGGACTGGATTTTGGTAGATGATATAATGCAGGAAGTCTATTTAAAGATTTTCTTAAAATGGACCACCTTTGTACAAATATCAAATTTAAAGAGTTGGCTATATAAAATTACTTGTAATCAATGCATTGATTACTTACGAAGTAGTACATATAAATCAACACTTTTAATAGAAAACTTGGAGGAATTTTTAATAACAGATAAAATTTCTGCGGAGTATAAAGTTATGAAAGCTTTAGAAAAAGATACACTTCTTAAACACATAGCCACTCTCCCTTTTTATTACAGAACCACAATTATATTACATTATTTTAGAAATTATTCTTATAAGGAAATCAGCAGCCTTTTATGCAAAGATATAGCTTTTGTTAAAAATAAACTTTTTCATGGGAGACGTATGCTACGAGAAATGTATACCAATGAAGAAGTGATATTTGCTACGCAATTTTAAACCTACAAGGGTGGGAAGGAAGCGGAAACAGTAAATTTTATACCAGTTGCTTTAGGCACTCAAACTCATTAAAAAGCTTTGAATATGTGGGGGGAATTTATGTGACTACAATATGTTTGATAAGGCACGGAGAAACAGATTGGAATTCACTAGGCAAGCTTCAAGGAAGTGCTGACATCCCACTCAATAATATTGGATTATTACAAGCTGAGGAATGTCGAGAAGTTCTTAAAACCTTTAGATGGGACATAATTATAGCGAGTCCATTAAAAAGGGCAAAGCAAACAGCAACAATAATAAATTCTGAGTTAAACGTCCCTTTAATAGAAATGAAAGAATTTACAGAGAGAAATTATGGGTTAGCAGAAGGAATGACAGAAAAAGAGAGGTTAGCCGCATTCCCAAATAGAAATTACCCTAATCAGGAAGATAGGTATACTCTAAACAGCCGAGTAATTGATGGAATTAATAAAATTCATCAATTATATAGTGGACAAAAGGTCTTATTAGTAGCTCATGGAGCTGTAATTAACACAGTTTTAGGGCACTTTTCAAATGGTAAAATAGGCTCTGGTAAAACAAAGTTAGTAAATGGGTGCTTTAGCAATATTGAATATGCAGAAGAAGGGTGGTTAATTAAAAATTATAACCAAATTTCTCATCTTTCAAATTACTGTAAGGAAGGTAAACCCCCATTTCAGAAACAAGGGGTTGAATAATAATGTACCGACTAGCCTAATAAATACATTAAAAGTATGTCAATTGTCCAGGCCATTAATATGCCGGATACAACAAAAAAGGGTGAAATTCTTATGTGATGTTCCCTTAAATAACTTTAGGAGTATCATACTCAACAGGAATTTTATCTATTCATATTGAACAAAACTGCTCCCTGGTGGAATTTTAAAAGGGCTGACGTAGCAAGCCCAGATAAACACAAACAAGTTTAGTTGAAAACCGTAAAGTTAGGGAACACTTATCAATTCTCAGAACATCTACTCCAATTAAAAGGCTTCATGTGAAGTTGAACCGCATTTCTTTCGTCTACTGACATAACAACCCAAACTTCTCCAATTTTATGCAATTCCTTTAGTACATTGTTTCCATCATTTCTTTTATAAAGAAAATATCCCTTTGTACCTTCTAAACCATTTTCTAGGAACAACCTCATTGAACCAATACTAAACCCAACAAATAAATGTTGTAATGAGATTTTGTCAGAATGGTCATTAAGGTTATCCCCAACTTTTAAATTTAAATCATCCTGTCTAAATTCTTTATATCCTGATAAATCTAAGTTATAGCTCTTCACAATATCTGTAAGCACTTCATTATCAAATTTTCTCCACTGCTTTTCATATTCTTCTACACAAACACTTTTAGGAGGTTTTTCTTCTACTTTTGATTTTGCAGAAACACTTTCTTTATTTATTTCACAAAATAAGATACTTAACATAAGCATTAATACTGCAAACTTTTTGTTCATTCTCCATCACCTTAAATTATATTTATAGACATTTTGCCCATGTATAGTTCAACTATTCCTATTCAGTGCCTTGGTAGTCATAAATTAACCTCTAAGAAGTCACGAGTATCTTTCAACAATGGTCCCTTTTTATTCCGCATAAGACATTAACTATCTTTTTCTAAAAAGTTGTATTTTTATAGCAACTTAATTTGATGGTACTGTCACAGGTAGACTAGGTGAGGGAGGAAATAGGAGAAAAAGGAGAGAAGTAATAAATTATCCAGAAAATGGGGTGATTTAATGAAGTTAGGACTAAAGCGAAATGAAGTAAGACTAGTGCCATACGCTGCTGAATGGCATAAAGAGTTTGTGAATGTGAAACAGAGTATTTTAAACTCAACTCCTATTCAGGAAAGACAAATTGAACATGTAGGTAGCACAGCCATTAAAGGTATGGTCGCCAAACCTATATTGGATATTGCTATTGGTGTTGATGACATTAATAACGTTGATAGAGCAATATTTCAAGGACTAAACCATTTGGGTTTCTTAAGACTTCGAGTAGAACGTCCAAATGAAATCGTACTTGCAAAATTTACGGATGAAACTTTCGAAGAAAAAACTCATTATATTCATTTAGTTGAATATGATAATGAGCTTTGGAAGAATTTAATTTTTTTTAGGGATTACTTAATTTCAAATGAGGCAGCGCGGGAACAATATAAAAGTTTGAAAATAGAATATCTGAAACAAAATAATGGTGGTATTAA
This sequence comes from Cytobacillus oceanisediminis 2691, assembly GCF_000294775.2. GTDB lineage: Bacteria > Bacillota > Bacilli > Bacillales > Cytobacillaceae > Cytobacillus > Cytobacillus pseudoceanisediminis. The sequence goes on along the minus strand of NZ_CP015506.1, from coordinate 4,089,100 downwards.
AGGGTATACCGATAATAAGGAACAGTTTGTAAGAAATATTTATGAGAAAAGAAAATAGTTCCTTATTATGTTGAACAGTACAGGAGTAAAAAAATCGTTAAATATATAGCCTTTCTGCATATAAATTATAATTAGGTTTTTTTCATGGTGTGAAAGAGAAAACAATTAGAAAGTAGTAAGGGGAGAAAGTTGTGGGGGAAAACCTAGCGTTTCACATACCTACTTACAGTGAAGGTAACTCAGCCTTCCCGAAACCTTTAAATGATGATTACGATTATTGGGTTCCCATTATAAATCACTATTTGGAAAAAACAAACATGGTTGAGGTTCATTGTTGGAATGATGAAACAGACACTATTGAAGAAATTAAATCCCTTCCAAATTTTTACGGATGTAAAGAAGTAAATCTCACGATATTACAAGGGTATGTAACTTCACTTCTTACAGATTATTTAACGAATGAAATTGTGGATATAGACGGACGATTTAAGTGGTTTACTATAAATTTATATAATGACAAATCATCTGTATTCCATTCAGGGCATTGGGGAACGGAGTTTTTTATACAGAAAGTGTCGGAAAAAGATGACGAATTTATCAGAAGAGTTACTCCACTTGGGACAGTTCACCATAGATAGTGATAATGCTCTAATACTGTTATGCCTATTTTGCTTCCACATTTTTTAATTTGAGTATTTTATGTACAAAGGTGAAAAATTGAAAGAAATTTTTTAGAAAGCACAAAAAGCTTTAGCAGGGTATAAAATTGTAATAAGAACACGTCATAAACATTACTTAGAAACGAAGGATTAACAACTTTTTATGAACCTACCCAAATGTAAAAAGTATTGGTAACATGAACATTATTTTAAGTTGATGCATTTAAAATTATTTAACTAACATAAAAAACTGAGGAGGTAATTTCCTTTGTAAAATTCCCTTTTTATCTTAAATTTTATGATAATAAGGGGTAGGTAAAATGAAAAGTAAATCTTTCCATATGCTTTGGCTAGGTCAATCATTCGCAAATTTAGGTGATGTATTTTATATAGTTAGTTTGATTTCTATTTTATATTCAGTTACAGAGTCGTCGATATATTTGGCGTTGTTACCTTTCTTAAATATGTTAGGGAGATTTATAAGTGGTATTATTTCACCTTTGATACTGCATATGTATAAATTAAAATCAGTACTGGTATGGTCACAATTTAGTAAAACAGTAGTATTGTTCCTTTTAGCATATTGCCTTAGTTCACAGGTAGCTTCTAGTATTTGGTTTATTATTATTTGTATGTTTTTTATTGCCTTTTTCGATGGATGGGCAATGCCAGCAACGGATGCGTTGCTTCCTAGATTGGTGGAACCGCATGAATTGATGAAGGCAAATAGTTTTGTTTCGGTAATAAGTGAGACAATTCAATTAGGTGGATGGGCATTGGGAGGAATCCTCGTTGCAATATTGGGGAAGCAAAATGTCATTTGGTTAACCTTTGCCTTATTTGTAGTTTCAACAATTATGATGCAATTAATTGTCGATAAAACCTCATTTCAAGCTATTGATGTAAAACAAAAGACAATGAAAATCCTATTAGAAGGTTGGGTTATCATATGGAAAAATCCGATATTTAGGAGTATCCATATTATAATTTTTATAGAAGCAATCGCAAATGTAGTATGGATAGCTGCCATTCTTTATGTGTTTATAACAGAGATATTAAATGTTACTGAAGTATGGTGGGGATATATAAACACTGCATTTTTTCTTGGCTTAATATTAGGTGGAATAATTTGTTCAAAGCTTTCGTTATTATTCGAAAAAGCTATTAAACTTACTATTTTAGCAACTTCTGTAGGAGTTTCCTTTGTAACGCTAATTTTTGGTTTAAATTCACTTGCTGGGATAGCATTAATAATAGTCTTCCTTAGCGGGTTAATCAACCAAATTAAAGGAATCACCATACAAACATATTTACAAAGTGTAGCTTTCATAGAAGACCTGCCAAAGATATACAGTGCTCAACATTCTCTGGTTTCATTGGCTTTTGGCTTTTCTACACTAATATTTGGGGGAGTTGCGGATTACATTGGCGTTCAATTTACATTTATAGTTGCTGGGATTTTATTAGCAGGTTCTGCATTATATCTGTTTACTGTCAATCAACGCTTCTCATCAAAATACCTATTGAATAGAGAAGATTAAACTTTGCTCCTATTGAATAAAGCCCATTTGCATCTAATTAAACAATCAGGTGTTTGTATCTAAAAAGAGTTGTTAAGGCAGCTCTTTTTTCTTATCAATCATTTATAAGAAAGTTCGGCTGCTGTTCTAATAGGAGTTTTATTTGGTAAAAAAGGATTTTTAACGCGATTGGAAGAATAAGTAAGTGTGTGGTTTGTTTATAAAATAGAGGAGGACCTATATGCGCCATAACACCCGTCCAACTGTCCCATATAATGAACAACTATTATCGATAGATGAACAAATTTGTGCTTTATTAAAACAACGTAAAGTTCTTTCTAACAATAATCCTGGTCTTCCATCGAGTAAAGTTATCACAAGCTGGGCTAAAAAGTATGAACTTTATGAAGACTACTTAAATCATTTGTTCGAAACTATGAGATTTGAGGGCTTATTTAAATCACGTATAGAGCCAACTGGATATAGAAAGCACCTTTCTGTATTAAAATCAATTGAACATGGTGAACGCATATATTCTGTTACAGTTATAAGACAATATCAAAATGCTAGTGTAATCCAACTTCATGTCGATTGGGATGGCACAGAGGAGTTGCAGCTTGATTCACAGCTAAAACATCATAATAATACATTTGAATTGTATATCGGGAACCAATACGAATGTAGACAGGACAGAGCAGGAGGTTCAACAGGTCACTTTACATATAACTTCATTGTTTCACCGCCTTTACCTGATAATATATCGGAAATTGATTTAATATTTAAAGAATATACGGACACCTTAAAAGAGCAGCCAACAGGTCTTGAAATTGTAATGCACCTAGATTAACTCCTATTAGCCTCTGTAAATATATTGAAAATTAAAGAATAAACGCAATTTGCATTACTACTAAGAAAGGATGGGATAATCTGTTAAAATACATTGATTATATATCACGATTATTAATGATTTCTCCTCCAATGATATTAGGATTTAAATTAGATGTTATTACTGTATCCATTTGTGCGTTTGTTGTGGGCGTGTTATTACAAATTATTAATAGCAAAGTAAAAAAGGATAGTGGTTTTTACCAAAAGAAGTCGCAAGATGTTGAATAAATAAAAGGTATATTCCTAAATAGTGCCACGAGGAGTGATTGTTTGAAAATAAGAACAAAAAAGCCCTATGTTTATTTTTTCTTCGAGCCAAATATAGTAATCGCGCGTGAAATACCAAACAAACCCTATGGAAATTTAGAGGAATTTTGCTTGTGCCCTAAGCTTCATTTTACATACGAACTTAAAGGTAACGAAGATTTTGAGTCATTTGACCATATAAAGAAGAAACATTTAGAAGGAAAAGGTTATATTATAGACCAAGAGTCAACACTTATTATGTTCAAAACAATGAATCGACACTCAAAAGGTAATTGAATCAAATTAAGTGAGGTCATTGTAACCCTTTTTCATCCTTTGCGAAGGTGGAGGTTTTCTTTTAAGGAAACACTACTCATACATTATTGTTCAGATTTTCATATTAGAAGAGTGAGAACATTAACTTATGGGGATAGATACGGAAAATAATCCTACAAGGGTTATTCATTTATTATTTTCCTTCCGTATAAGCGGTCTTTAAGAAATGGGGAGAGTACAGCTGATGTAAATGAAATGACTTCTATTGTTTTAACACCGTTAAGGGAGATTTAAATTTAGGATTGCAGAAAAAGTTAATAAAGTCATTTTTACGAGCGAGGGGGATTATTATTGGAAGACAAGAAGAAGGAGAAAATAAAAACTTGGTTACTGATTGTTATGGTACTATCGCTCATCAGCTCTTTTGTATTATTTTTCATTGGATATTATATGATTGGATTTGGGATTGGCGGTATCTGTATGTTCCTGGCTACGTTTTTATCGCAATGGAGTTCAGATAAAAGCGCAGATTACGTTTTTAGGGGTGAGTATAATAACAATAAAAACAAATGGAACAATAAATGGTGAAAACGCTCAGATGAGACTATATCTGAGTGTTTTCTCATTTATGAATACACAAATGACCTTTATAATTGGGGCAAAATATGTTCTGACAAACTAAAAGTCTTCATGAATTTTTCACATCCAATTAGCAATAACTCTTGTTGGAATATGTATATTGATTATTTCATATTTATGTAAAATAGAAAGGTGAAGGAGGGCTGTTTTGAATGGGATTGAAGTTCTGCCGCTATTAATAATCCTAATCCTTATTATCTTCATTGTTTGCCTTTACTTTATTTCTAGACACAAGCGACAGACTGTTCAGGTTTTTACACTAGAAAGTTTTATGAAAGTTAAACATTTGGATGAAATTGTAAATCAAAATAGTTTTTTTGATATCATGAGGGACTATTTCGATGAGAACCATGAAGAAAGTGATAATGCTAACGATGGTTCCGATATAGGAGACAGTGATGATGGTGGAGAATGAAAATTTGATGTCACCTACTAAAAGGTGCTGATTTTTTGTATAGAAATAAAAATGTGAATATAATAATTCTTTTGCTTTTTTGTTTGCTTATTATGCTTATTGTTCATGTTTTTCTCCATGTTAAAGTTTATATTGTATATAGCGCAAGTATTGGTTCTATTTTCATGATAGGTCTGATTATTTTCCTTATTTGTTTTCTTTATTTTAAAAGCTAAAAAACTTAAAGGGGGCATGCAGCAGCCAGGTAATATATACTTAAATTATGGATAGAAATTAGAATGATAAGAAGAAATCCCTCGTTAGGATATTAAGAGGTTCTCTTGTTTTGGGTAAAACAAACAAGTATTTAAAAATAGCAGACCTATTTGCAAAAGCGGGTAGGTCATTTCTTGTGAAGATAAAGCAATTTATACAGTTTTAACAGCGAAAATAATATAAGTTTAAAATAGAAAATTACTGATAAAAGGAAGTTGGTATAAAAACTAAAATATGAAATTGTTATGATGAACTTTTTGTGTAAATTGGGTAGAAAAAGGGGGAGGCAAATGAAAAGGTTAATAATGCTAGTATGCTTAATAATGCTTTTTTTGTTTTCTACACTTTTAATAGCTTGCTCGTCTAAATCAAATCTAGAACTTTTAAAATCAAAAGTTGATATTGTTAATGATAAAAGCAAAGTAGGAGCAATAGGAATAACAGAAGGCAAGAAGAAAGGTCAAGAACTAGTACCAACAGCGTTATATTATGAATTCGAAATCAAAAATAATGGTAATAAAAAGATAGGTGGTATTGGTGACAAGGGGTTACAAGTGAAAATTGAGCCACATGATAAACTAGTTTCAATCTCAAAAGAAACAGTTGGCTTCAACATTTTTAAACCCTCATCTTATATTGATACTGGTGTAGGATACGGAACTTCTTTTGATGGGGAAATCCTGCCTAATAAAAATGGGAAATACATTTTAACTTTCGATTTGGGTGTAAGCGAAGAAAATCCACAAGTTCCTTTAAGAGTTCCATCAAAAGATAAGCTAAACAAACTTAAGGAAAATGCTTTAGATGCTTCTCTAATAATAACTTTAAATGGTAAAGAATTAACTCGTTTTAATTTAAAGACGGAATAGATAAAATTGAGTTATTTAATTTGATGAAACTCCAATTAAAACAGTAAAGCATCGGTGCAAAAACCGATGTTTTTATAGGTTTTCAATTATTGTGTTTTTATCCTAATCTTTGTATCAGCAGAACCCGTAATGAGTAAATGTGGACTCTTTTATGCTTCACCTTCGTGGTTCTCAAATTTTTTTGCTGCGCATTATCTTTTGGTTCTCAAGAGCAAAAATACCGTACCGTATAAAAGAGACCAGAAGGACTATTTTTATTAATTTGAAAGGAAAGTATTGAAAATATTTAACAAAATCAAGTGTTTCGATTTAATATCATATTGAAACAAGTATTCATTAAATAAAACTATAGCGACCATGTATAAATTAGAAAATTCTGTCAATGATAATTGGTAAAACTTCCTGGATTGGAGGGATACCCATTACTTCATTACTGAATACTCCAATAATACACGAAGAAGAAAGCTTAGCTGGCTTTGTTTACAGACTAGCTAGTGCCAATTATTATTCGTCTCCAAAAATTATCGCCGACCATATAAATCTTACACTTTGGGACCTTCAGCAAAATGTTTTTGATAAGAATATGTGTAAAGAAATTTCTTATTTAAGCAATGTAGACATAGAGGATTTGTACGAAAGGTCGTACCATCCAATTGAAGAGTATATGGATTTGAAAATAAAAAAACTACTATTCTTAAAATCAAGTGTTAAATTTTGTCCCGAGTGTTTAAAAGGAGATAAAGTACATAAATATCTTTGGGGATTTAATTCGGTGAGTATGTGTATCAAACACTCCCTAATCCTAAGTAACTGCTGTCAATATTGTAAAAGGAAAATTCAATTGAAATCATTATTAGATGGGCGTTGTTCTGCTTGTGGATTTCATTATGAGAATTCACCTGTAAATAGAATACAAAAACAAAGTGAATATTATAAAGCCCAATATGAGCTACATCAATTTATTCTCGGTGATAATAATTGCAAATTCTCAGATTCAGAATTGACACTAGTGGAGTATATGACATTATTTGATGCTTTGTTCAAACTTTTTGATGGTTTAAATACCTTTATTCAACCTATGAGTGAAGGAATTTACATGAAATTTGATTATCATCACTTGTATGACCAAACATTTTATACTGCTGCTTTTGCTAATGTTTACTGGATGTGTTTTGTAAACTATCCTCATAATTTGATATATGCTTTAGAGTCATTCGATAAAAGTGATTGCACTATGAAAAAGTATAGAAAAAGACAATTTAAGAAAACACTATCTGGTAATAAGTCGTTCTTATTCTTAAAGAAGGAGTATGAAAAATATCTCCTTGAAAGCGCGAAAGCAGGGAGATTAAATAGAAATTTGGCTTCATATGATAAGGAAACTAGTCAAAAATTGAAAATTGAATATTATAATAAAAGAGATTTGATTGAAAGGTTCAACCTTTCCAAAGGAGAGGTAAATGAATTATGTGTTAAAGGATGGTTAAAGCCAAACATAATTAACAAGGGTAAATACATTAACTATCTATTTGAAGTAACTACAGCAAAAAAGGTAATCAGCGATTATCAGTTATCCCAAAAATCACTTATTACAAAAAAAGAGTCAGCTAGACTGTTGGGAATTAGTATTGAAAGCATTAATACTTTGATACAAGAGGGCATAATTGAGCAGAAGGCATCTCTTCTAAATAAGCAAACTTCATTTATTGATGAAAATTCCATTGATAAATTAACAAAATCAATCTCAAAAAAAGCAAAAAAACCGGAACGTAAGGAACCCTCATCCTTATTATCATTAAAAAAGTGCTTAGACAAATATGTAACTAGCGGGTTGCAAATAAGTAAGCTTATTAAGTTATCCATAGATGGAAAAATAAAGGTCTACAAGGAGGGAGATGGTAGCAATCTAACTCATCTATATTTTGAAGAGGATGAAATAAAGCGTTTCCTGAAAACAGAAAGCATTCAGCGTGATGGATATAATCTGGGAGAGGCTTCAAAAATTTTAGGCTTTGGTGAACGGACGCTTCATAAAATGATAAATGCTAACATTATCAACCCTGACAAAATAATGAAAAAATCAAACAATAGAGTTGTGTATATGTTCAGTCAAAAATGTGTAGATGACTTTTATAATCAGTTTATTACTGCATCTGATGCTTCCTTAAAATATCAAATAAATATTAACACACTACGCAACTACATATTTGACAAGAAAATCCGTAATGAGCTGAGTGGAATATGTAACAGAGTGTTGTTTGAAAAAAAGGAATTGGAAGCATTGTTATTTACTATTCGTCAACAACCCAAAAAGAAGAACTTCAGATTGGATTAGTGAATCATATTTTGATTTAAAAAATCAATCAGTTTGTCATGTTCCCGGTACTTTTGCGTATGGTATCGCTTTGTTGTTTTGCCTCTTTGAATACCTATTTTGTATATATCGAGATTGCTGCTTAAAAGAGTTAACAATTCTTTCTGTGTCAAGAGTACTGTACATTTGGGTAATTTAATTTCAATGAGCTCCATGACATTCTCTCCTTTATCAAGTAGTACAATTATTATTAGTTAGAACATTTGTTTTTATGTAATAAGGAGTATATAAGTTACCACCAATTGCTGCATGCCTACGTGAGAAGCAGCAATTGGCTACGCTATGTAATGTGTTTTATTGGAAATAACGACCTGATAAAGGGTTAGTTATGAACAAATTAATACAGGTGTTACAACAATAACTACACCTGTGCGTTAACTTATTCCCTCGATGTAACCACTTTCTGACCAACCTGCATAGAAAACAAGAATTCCTTCTTCAGTTTCTACTTCAGCAAACTCATAAGTTCTTCCAAGGCTTCTACAAGAAGCAACCGCTTTTTCAAAATCATTGTACTCACCACTGAATTCACTTACCCCCTGGTCTCTAGACCACTCGTCTTCCCAATATTTAACTGAGAAAGTTTGACCAATTCCAATAATTGATTGAAAGAAAGTATTGGCTGTTTGCATGCCTGAGTTACTCCATATGTCTTCATATTCAGTGAAGAAGTTATCGATGACTGCCTTTTCTTCCGGTAAATCAACTACCGCTCTCTCTTGAACGAAGCTTATTGCCTTTTGTAGGTCTTTTAAGGTGATGTCATTATTATTGCTGTTAGTTAGATACTTAGATACCTCGTAAGTAAGTGCCCAAAATGCTTCCTTTATTTGCTTCTTATTATTAAAAAATTGATTAATAATGAAATAATTTTTGTTAATGGACATGTTTTGACCCCCATGAAATATTGTCTTTGGATGTTAACAAATGATTACTTAAAAATAGAAAATTTATATTTGCATCATCGATAACCTCATAAATTGGCAACCTTCATAATCAATTATAATTTCCATTTTTTTACCTATAATGATAAAAGTGCTAGAGTTGATAGAGCTCAAACTATCAATTCCTAAATATCATAACTTATTGAAACACCTTATTAATTACTATTGCTGAAAATTTTTATCTATAAAAATAAAGAATGAATATCCCCAATTTGCTTTGTTTTTTTTGTATAATAGTATCTATTTTTTTCTTAATTGAACAGTATTCTAGGCAAACATTGTAGTTCTAATCATTTTTTGATTGCTTAACTTCTCTTTTCAAGAAATGCCAATAGAATTACAATAAAATTAATAGGTTTTTGGGGTTTGAATTGTTTTATTTTTACAATTTTATAATGTCTGGGGGAAAGTTATGGATATTGTATCGCAATTTAAGGATTGGCTTGTTAATGAGCAAAAAGTGTCAGAAGCTACCCAGCAAGTATATTTAGCTGCCGTTCGACATTTTTTAGATTATTATGAGCGCATAAATGAAGGAGAATTTAGACTTCTAGAAAGAGGAGTAGTTAATGGATACAGTTTGAAACTTGAATTAGACAATATACCAGCAGCTACCATAAATGCTCGAATTACGGGATTGAAAAAATTCAATAAGTTCTTAGTGGAAAAGGGTTATCAGAAGGACATAGTTATTAAAAGAAGTGATAGAGTGGAAAATAATCACCTGGAAATTCCTAAACCAGAGAAGCTAGATACTTACGAAAAGGAAAAATTTATTCAAGCCGTTAAAATAGGGAAGAATAAGCGAGATTTCGCAATAATGATGCTGATTTTGAAAATTAATTTAGGCGCTTCAGAGATTATAGAGCTCAGGTTAGAGGATTATAGGAATGGTGCTATTTTAATAAAAAATAAAGATAGAAGATTTGAGTATATTCTTAATACAAAACTCCAACAAGTGTTGGATGAATATCTGAATGAAAGAATTAATCATCATTTTTCAAACAGCGAATTCCTTTTTATAACTAATAAAAGTGGGAAAATGGTGAAGCGGCATATCTTTCAGTTATTCAATAAGTATAATCAAGAAGCAAACCTGGTTAATCCAATAACACCCAAAAAATTAGCAGCATTTAATCTTAAGGATGAAAAGCGGGTTATTGATAAAGAATTTAAATATAGTTTAGACGATGATATTCAATTAAATTGTAATACGGAGGACACTAAACATAGGAACCTCCTAAGAGTAATGGTTGAAGTTCAATATAATGGAAGTATTCGTACTTTTCTCTTTGGAGCAGCTAATCAGGAGTTTATGAACCATCTCTTACTAGAGGGAAAGGCGATTATTCCTAATGGTTTGATTTTAACAAGGAGTTTTAATCAGGATGATATTTGCTCGTCTCTTGTAAATATATTTAACAAAAAGGGCAAAACACCTTTAGAATTTCTGAATTTTTTAGAAGCATACAGCATAAAGGAAGATGAGTTCAATTGTTATTTGCAGAGATTGTAATTCTTTTCGAATTACAATTTTTTTTGATTTTATTATCATAAGTGTTTACAAATTTAAAAAAGTGTGAATAATAAAAAATATGAGATATTTAAATATGTGATATTTTAAGTTTGAAATTACGGTTAATTCAGGAAGGTGAGGACCTATGGGAAAAAGTTATATTGGTGTAAATACCAAGTTCTTACTTGATGGTAGACGGATGGAAATTATACAGGAAGAAGAAAAAGACGTATTTCTAGTCAAAGATTTAGAATTTGGTATAACAGAACGTTTCGAATTAATGGACATATTACATCATTTGAATATAGGAAATATAGTATTTACCAACAGTTTAACAGGCGATTCAGAGCCTCCAGGTTATTGTGATTTTTCAATGTTAGATGAACATATTAAAGCTCGTGCAATGTTTAAGCTTGAAGCTATAAAACCACTTCTTAAATTAAATGTTAAAGTCTTAACACCTTATGTTCAATCAAGAGTAGAGACATTAAAAAAGAAGGGACAAAATGTCTCAAGAGCATCTCTCTTCAGATGGTTAAAATCCTTTAGAGATAGTGACTTCGATATTCTAGGATTAGTGGATAATACAGAAAAGTGCGGACCAAGGGAAAAAAAAGTAGATAAAGAAGTGGAAATGATAATTGAAAGGATAATATCTAACTATTATTATGCCCGTGAAGAAATATCTAGTAAAACGATATATGAATTGGTTTATCACGAAATAGATAAAGTGAATGAGACAAGAATAGCAGGGGAACAGCTGTTACATCCGTCTGAATCAACCGTACGACGTCGAATAAAAGCGCTCCCAATCTATGATGTTGAAAAGGAAAAGAAAGGGATAAATGCTGTCCGAAATAAGTACAAAAATGTAAACTATCATGAAAAGCCAACATATCCACTCCAAAGAGTGGAGTGCGACCATACCAAATTAGATTTGATAGTAGTGGATGATGAAAATTATTTACCCATAGGTAGACCAACCATTACTAGTATCTTAGATGTTTATACTGGTTATCCTCTGGGGATTTACATAGGTTTTGAAGAACCTTCCTACACTGCGGTTAGTCATGCATTGTTACATGCAATTACCCCTAAAACCTATGTCAAAGACAAATATCCCGAAATTGTACATAGCTGGTTAGCATATGGAATTCCTGAATTATTAGTAGTGGATAACGGAAAGGAATTTAAAAGTAAGCATTTTAAAGAAGCATGTTTACAGCTAGGAATTGATATCTATCATTGTCCTGTAAAAATGCCATGGTATAAAGGTGCTATTGAAAGGCACTTCAGAACCATTAATCAGCACTTTTTGCACTCAGCACCTGGGACTACATTTTCGAATGTTTTTAAAAAAGGGGATTACGACCCAAAGAAAAATGGCGTTATTCGATTTAATAATTTTCTAGAGTATTTTCACCTGTGGTTAATTGATTACTACGCTATGTCAAAAAATACCGGAGTAAATGGAATTCCGTCTAACTTATGGAAGAGCTACTATGAACATTCACCTCGACCCGCTGTTCCTGATAAAATGATTGACTGGAAAATTGCTTTGATGAAAGTTGGATATGGCAGTATACAAAGGAGGGGCATACGGAGGTCTCACCTCTTCTATAAATCAGATGAATTATTTGAATTGAAGAAAGAAATAGAGGTAAAAGACAAGCCGTGTAAAGTGAAATATAAATATGACCCTACCGACTTAAGTAAGATATACGTCTTTAATGTAAACAGCCTGAAATACTTAGAAGTGCCATGCACTGACCAGAAATACACACAAGGACTAAATGAGTATGCGCATAGAGTCATAGTAAAAAACACCAATAAAGAAAGAGGAATACCTGATAAAAAGCATTTATCAGCTACTAAAGCAAAGCTTATTGAAAAAATAAAGAAAGAGAAAGAAAGTACTATGCAAGAACGAAAGAGAATGAAGAGGATTGAAGGTACAGGAACTGATAGAATATTATCGACTGAACCATTGAAACCTTCAATAAAAGAGATTGAGGTTCTTGAAGAGAAAGTGGAAGTAAATGATGAATTAGACTTTATAGATTTTGATGATTGGGAGGAATTTTAATGGTGACTGAAAACCGAGAAAGATATCTAACGATGAGCGTAAAAGAGAAGAAAAAGGAGATTAGTAACCTAAAAATACATCACCCAAGGTTCAAAAAGGCTCTGGAGCTGATTAAGCTATGTCACAAATCAAAGGAAATATCATCTGACCCTCAATGTATGCTAATCACTGGTCCTTCTGGCTCTGGCAAGTCAACCATATTAGAGAGTTATTTTAGTCGTTATCAAAGTACAACTTATGTCAATACACGAACCAAAAAAGTAATTTTAGCTGGGGAAATCCCTAGTCCTACTACAATTAACACTTTTTTAGAGACTATGCTGGACCGTTTAGGGGACCCCTTTCCGACTAGAGGGACTATTGGCAATAAAAATCATCGATTAGTTAAACTAATAGAGGATTGTAGTGTTGAAATTATATTACTTGATGAATTTCAGCATTTTGTTCATTCAGAAAATCAAAGGGTAAATAGAGCAGTTGCAGATTGTTTCAAGTCTCTTGTTAATCAAACAAAGGTACCTGTTGTTTTGTTTGGTTTAGAGGATGCCAAGACCGTCCTGGATTGTAATTCTCAGTTGAAAAGAAGGTTCTCTATTTCCTTTTCATTACCACCATTTGGTGATGAAGATGAAAGAAGAGAGAAGGAGTTCAGGACACTATTAAATCAGATAGACAACAAATTACCTTTTCCAATCATGGGGGGATTTAGTAAGCCTGAAATTGCTAAACTCATTATGGCTGCAACAGAAGGAAACATGAATTCCATTATAAAGTTAGTTAAAGGAGCAGCTCTATTTGCTTTGGAGGAACAAAAAAATCATATTGAAATTGCTGATTTATACAAAGCATATCAAATACATTCCTATATCCTAAAGGGGACAAATCCATTTATCAATAATAAGAATAAAGGAGCTTAAAATATGAAACCTTTATTAAATAGAGTGGTCGGAAAAAAAAATGAAAGTTTGTATTCGCTCCTGTTTAGAGCAGCAAGGGAAAACTATTATGACCATTTGGGCTCCATGCTTAAAGAGATAGCTGCGACGATTTATAATACTAATTGTAATTACTTAAGAGAAGAATATGGCTCAACACACGTATTTAAAGAATTAAGTCGGTCGTTGAAACTCGATGTCTCAAAATATATCCTAAATAAATATGATGATATTTTAGTAGATATAGTTAGTCCAAATGGAGAGGTATCTTCTCTATTTCAAAGCCATCGAGTTTATCAGAAATACCATACCAAGTATTGCCCGGAATGTATAAAAAATGATTATTATCATCGTTTAGATTGGGATTTATCATTAATTACCTTGTGCAATGAACATAAAATTAAGCTTATTGATGTATGTCCGAATTGTAAAAGGAAAATATTACTTGGTCGCTTTATGGCAGATAAGTGTAAGTGTAGTTTTCGTTTTAGCGCAACTGAAACTATTGATAAAGAGAATGAGGTAATGGTACTAGAAGCTCAAAAAGCAATATTTAATTACCTTCATGGTGTAGACATGCAACAATTCAAAAATGTTTCGCTAACTGCTCAAGAATATTTTTTTCTTTTCTTCTATTTATGTAAGGCTATGGATAATAGGAAGGTGGAATACTTTACTTCTTTTAACCATATCAGCCAGTTAAAAAAACTGAATTTTAATGGGAATAAGAATATCGATTCAATGAGATTGATGAATACCATTGCACATTTCTGTATTATTGACCCATTTGATTATTTTCATGAACTACTAAAGTGTGTTGATTCTCTAAGAAAGCAAAAGCAGGATACTTATTTTAGAGTTGCTAATTACCTTAAAAAGGTAATTAATCATCCGAAAGGGAGTATTTATCAACAAGCTTATGATAATTATCTTAATGAATTGACAGATGAAAATATAAACCAGAGATACAAAATAAAAAGCAAACTGAAGGAAAAAAAGTATGTAACTCGTACTGAGGCGCTAAAAATATTGAATACTGAATGGAAAGTAATACTAAATCTTTGTCAATATAATCTATTGAAACAAAGAATTATTAAAAGAAAGGAGAGGACTGTAAAGTTAATTGAAAGAGAAAGTCTTGAAAGGTATATAAAAATGAAAGAAGAGAGTTTGTCATTGAGTGCTCTTGGTAGATTTATAGGAGCTAACTTTTATACTACAAGAGGATTAGTTGAAAAGGATATAATAATGGCGGAGCATGGTCCTGGAATAGAGGGATATCCGATATGGTATATTAGGAAAGAGCGAGGAGAAGAGTTCCTAAATAAACTATCCAACTTAGCAGTAGAGGGAATAAATAGTATTAATCAAGAGTGGATTTCCTTCGAAAAAGTGAACACGCACTTAATGTGTTATGAAATTAAAACTGTGAACCTAATAGAATTACTTTTACAAAATGTATTCAGGTTTGCTTTCCTGCGTGGGAGTAAAAAAATTAAATCGATAGTTATAAACAGTCAAGATGTTAGTTTTTTTATAAATAGAAAAAAAATAGAGACCGTTTCAAGTGATGGTTTTAGTGTAAGGGAATTAGTAAAAATACTTAAAATGGCACAGCCAACCATAGAAAAGAAGTTAAATGCAGGGATTATCTCTATTAGCAATACGAAAAGAAATAGAAATGGTTCAATTGTAAGATATGTGTCTAAAGAAACAGTAATGCGATTCTTGATGGAACGAAATAATTTTAATGAAACAGAAGCTCAATGTTATATAGACCAATATATATTTGAGCGTTCTAATCTTGCTAAAAGAAAATAAATTTGGTGAAATCAAAGAATGGAATTAATTAGAAATACTCTTTATTAAAACGCGTAGGAAATTTTAAAAAACGGAGTTGTTATATGGAAGAAACTTTGAGGCAAATACTGTGGGAAATTCAAAAGGTAAATAATCGGCTTGAAAATTTAGAGAAAGGTCAAGAAATTCTTCTAACAGGACAAAAACAGTTGAATGATAACCTTATAAATGGACTTGTACCATATTTTGAACAGATTGAGAAACACTATTATGCAAAAACATCCGAATTCATAGATACATTAGAAAGACCAATAAAGATTCAAAATGCTTTAGTGTCTCACGATTAAACTCTAAAGCGAGATTAATAACTTAATACGAAGAACTAATAAAAGGAGCTATTGTGCTCCTTTTTCTTTGTCCCTCAAATTCTTTGTGCGTGTAACATATGATTTACATCACGATTAGGAGGTACAGTATTAAAAACTAGCAAATGAATTGCTAAATAAAGTAGTGGATGAACTTAAAATTCCCATCTGGATAATATTTAAATTAACAAGTTAACTCATTTAGTAAATAGCAGGAAAAAACTCTTCTCTAAGTATTTCTATTTTTAGGGGAGTCTAATCCATTCAACCCCTTTTTAGAAGGATAATGTTATACATTATTATTTAAAATAAAATTTTTTATATAACCAGGTTAAAGCATCATTAAGGTCATTAGCTATGTAGTCTATTTTAATGCCCTTTAATTTATCAAAGTGTTCATTAACTGTGAATTCACCAGCCCCAGTTCTAACTAAAATTTTAATGCTTCCTACTTTTTCAGCTGCAACAATATCACTCCAGCGGTCCCCAATTACGACACAGTTTTCGAGAGTTAAATCATGTTTTCGTTGAGCTTCGAGTAACATTCCTGGGCTGGGCTTTCTGCAAGAGCATCCCTCATCATGACCGTGTGGACATATATATACTTCATCAAAACCGAACCCTTTTAGTTCCTCTTTAAAGTCTTTTACTTTAGCGAACCCTCTTGATATTCCAGGTTGATTAGTAAAAGAAAATATTTTTACATTGTGTTTCTTTAATTTATTTATATGGAAGGCTGTAAAAGGAAAAAGTTCAAATTTTCCAGGATAATGGACAGTATCATCGCCACCGATTGTTCCATCTCTATCTAAAAAAATTGCTTCTATCTGTTTCACATTAATTTCCCCATTCTTAAGACTCCAGTATAAATATAATAGGACAATCTTTATACGGTTTTTTCTGTAGGTTCTCAACTAAAAAAATGTTTATTTTTTGTATAACTTATTTATATGGTTCCTTAATAGATAAATTAAGTGAAATCCATCAAATTTAATATATAGTGATTACCTATTATTCATAGAAAGCTCCTAGTTAATTGGTTGGAATAAAACAATTACTCTTTTATATTCTATTTAAAAGATATTCATTTAGTAATTTTCAAATTCCTAAATCATCAATTAAGCCTAATTTAAATAATCTAATCATTAAGGCTTGTTTGCTTACTTGAAAAGTTTCTGCAATACTATCTAGTTCATCACTATGCTCGAAATCAATTCCTTCTTTTAACTTTTTGTTATAAAATTGTTTGAGTTTCTTTTCTGGCATTAAAAGAGCGGCAGCAAAGGCATTAGCTTCAATTTCTTCAATACTATTTGCAAGTGAAGAATTCTTATCTCTAAAGTTTACTCGAAAAGTTCTATCAATATGTATCGGATTTCCTTCATGTAATATAAAATGACCTATCTCATGTGCAATAGTAAATCTTTGTCTGTTAGGTAAGTGCTTAGAATTTACTCCAATTACTGTTTTATCACTATCTCTTATCAAAACTCCTGATAAATCTCCCTCAAGTTTCTCTTCTTGAATTGATATTTTTAATCCTTCAGCTATTTTATCTAGTGGTATAGGAACTTCATCTATATTGAACATTTTTAATAATTCATTAGCTTTCTGTTCTATCTTCTTTTTTGTTTTCATCTTTCAAGCCTCCTTCATTTTCAGTTTTTTTCTTAATTTGATATACCCATTCAAGTTCTTTTAAAGTTAACCTTTCTTTTAAATTATCCAAATCTGTATTTAGATTTTTTTGCGATTTTGTAAGTACTTCAACTTCTGGTAGTAGTGATTTAGGTGACACGTCTAGACTTTCTGCTACTTGATATAAAGTATACAAAGAAATCTTTTGACTTCCTCTTTCAATATTTGCAATTGAAGCTCTAGTGATATTTATGGATTCACTAAGTTCTTGTTGGGTTAAATTCCTCAAAAGTCTCGTCTTTTTAATAAGTTTTCCAATTTCAATATATATAATATCTTCCATTTCCTCACCTATTCATAAATCTCTTATAAAAACAGTATAACTTAGTCAACATTTTAAAGGAATTCATTCCTAAAATGTTTCTATAGTAAACAAGTATGAAATAATAAACAAAATTTTATTTGTGGAGTTTAAAGAAGAAACTTAGCCATTATTTTGAACGAATATGACTAAAGTATAGATGCACCTCTATAAATACCATTATTTTCTTGTTTGTGACATAAACATTTTTAATTCATTTTTTTTGGATTTTTTGCTTGATATTTTCAGAAGACTTGCTATATACTGAATTTTGGAAGGAGTTGGTGGACTATGAAAATATAAAAAAGACAAGAGTAGTGTCAGTACCCTTGTCTTCTGGATGGAATTCTGTTTTTGTTTTTCAGAAAGAAAAAATAGAAGAGCTTTTCGAGGGTTGCCGCCCAGCGAAAAGATAAATTCTTTCATTTTTCTTAAAACTTATATAATTATAGTATGGTTTTAGTGAAATGTAAAGATTTCTCTTCTGAATAAAAATTTAAAGTAAGAGGAGAGGTTTATATGTTAACTGTAAATCAAGAGAGAATTAATGTTACTTGGGTATCCCTTAATGCAACTGTACTTTCGAGTTCTAGGTATGGAGAAGAATATGACCGGGTAAAAGTATTGCATGAAATTGGATTAGAGGCGCCGCTTCCACATGATGAATCATTTTACATTCCTGCACAAGGAAAAGCGCTGGATACACGTACGAATTTCCCTGATGGCAATATTACAAATTTTGCTGGGCAGCGCTTTAAAGATATTCAGGACGAATTAGAAATATTTAAGGAAGCTCTGAAAACAGGCAATGCTGAGAAATTGGACGAGATGTACAAGCTGCTCAGAACCACAACCATTTTATCTTCTGTGGTATTTAAAGCAGGTACAAAGGTTTTGACTTTTGAATATGACCTGGCTCTTTATCCGAAGGAAGATAAAACATTTGAACTTGGCTTATGGGCACCAATGCCGACTTTCAATGTTGTCACTAGTGGACAAGTTGTCACTAATATTCAAATACCTGGGAACGGTCCGCAATTCAGATGTTCACTGCTTGAAGCGGAAGGCTATATCCCAGACGCGCAGGGCAATCCAACCGGTCAAACAGTAAGTAAGACTATTGACAGCGAACAAGGATTAAGAAGGATTATTGGGTGGGTTTGGCAGAACGACCCATTATTCAAAGTTCGTTATCAATACCAAAACTAGTAAACTGGTAAAATTCCCTCTCCACATTGGGAGAGGGAATACCGGTAATATTTCATTGCCATATAATCGGAGAAAGACACGGCTAGTGGCTTACTAACCTTGAAAAAGGGGGATTTAAATGCCTGTTGTTCAGAAAATTGTTGAAATTATTGAATGGGCAAAACGTGTAGAGGCAGATATTGAAATATGTAATCAAAATTTGGTTGGTGCTACACAAGCTTCAAAGGGCTTTGAAGAATTCCGAAAAAAATTGTTATTTGACATGTTGCAAAAACCTCAAGCTATTTATCCTGCAACTGTTTATGAATTTTTACTTTTATTGAAGCAGCCAATTGGCAGCTGGGGTTATTTTTCAATAGACGAATTGAATAAAGAAAATATCGATGAATTCTTTACTATTTTAGATGATGAAATTGGTATAACGCCTGAAGCCGAAGAATTACTGAATGAGGAACAATCTTTTCATGAAAGTTCTACTAAGAAAATTCGTGAAGCATTGGTATCTTGTAGAAAGTTTTATGAAATTTATCAAAATGAAAGCATGCAGGAACAATATACTGCTTTTAGAACTTTTTTGATACATAATCCAATCACCGATGAGGAAACAATTGAAGCTTTTTGTTTTAAACATAGGTTAGAACCCTTCCTTATATCAATCCTTGAGGATTGCTATGAAAACATTCCTTCTGGCTTTGTATACAAATGTCAGGCGTGCGGGTGGACTTTAGAGGAAAAGACGAAAGGGTACTTTACATGTGTGAAAAGAGAGTGCCGTAAAAAACTTGATGTTTTCTCCCTGAAAAATTCAAAAATCGAAAGTCACCAAAATAAACGCGTTTTAAAAAGTATTCTGTTAAGTACAGTTATCCCTGGCAAAAAAGAACTGCAACTGGTTGAAGACTTAAAAAAATTGAGTGTTACAGTCCAGTTGTATCCGCAGCTTGAAAAGAAAGGCGATATTTATGCTTTTCAAGAATACGAAAATATATTGGAATATGCATTTATAGATGTTAAAGATTACACCAGACCAAAAAGGCTGGCAGAAGAACTGCTGAAAGAAAAGGAAGAAGGAACTCTAAAAACTGAAATCATTGCCGTGCCGGACGATAAGGCTTCAAAAAGGTATATTGAATACGTCAATCGGACTCTCCAGGAAAGAGGTCATATGGATGTTAGAATATACTCTTTCTCCATGATAAAAGAAATGTTCAAAAGAAACGGTTCATCAAGACTAAAAGGCAGAGTGAAGCACAAATCAGTAAATAGAAAGGAAAATGACAATGTTCAAATCCTTTTCTGATGTATCAAGGGGGACACTTGAAGCTTTCAGTGAGGAAGTGAGAAACCTTAATAATGAGGACTTATCATTTAGCCCGTCCGCGCTGAAAAAGGTTTTACTTGTTGAATTGACAGTTTATGCTTTTGAGAAGAGTTTCGGCAGTGAAAAGGCAACAATAGACAATGTTTGGTCAGTATTTCCAAATTATAAAAGCTTATATCCCGCATCTCAAGATGAAGCGTCTATTGAAATAATCCGTATTTTTTTTGGCAGTAATTTTTCACACATTAATTGGAAGGATACTGTTCGGGAGTATCTGCGTTTGGATAATTTTATAAGAATGTATCGGCTGGGCGAAGATGAAAAGTTCATTCAAAAGAGTGTATCGGTCTTTACAGAAAGGCTGACACATTACAAGACATTGCTTAATCCTAAAACGGTAATGCCGACATCAAGAGAATATCCACCTTTTCTTACAAAAGATAAGATTGATAACATATATTTTTACTCAAGTTCTGATTCAAAAAAAAATAACATTAAAAAGTATATGATGACTACTGAAGGTGGGGGGAAGAGAGCTGTTCCTGAACACCTTGTAAAAGAAGAAAATATCTTAAAGGAGCAACTGAATGAATTAAGATTGCCTCAGCAACGCAAGAAGGTTCCATTTGAGATATTGTCTACTAACATTGATGAAGAAACTTGGAAAACCACTGCTCAGTATATAAATGAATTTATTCAAGCTAATAAGCAACTTTATACGGATGAAGAAAACAGCAGGATGCGTGATTGGACTGCTGCAGCTGATATTTTTAAGCTAACTCCTACAAATCCAACTTCAAATAAGTTTTTATATAAAGATAAAGTGAGTATTGGTGGTATTGTCGGGGCAGGAAAATCAACATTTTTACAATTAGAGCTTTTCCGGTTAAAGCAGCTGAAGGCAAAGACTGCCGTTATGACAGTCAATGTGGTTGATACATTGGAACTTGTTTACAAACTTCATTTAGTCGGGCTCAAAGCTGTTCCCCTTATTGGAAAGAGAAACATGGCTCAGCACCTTAAAAATTTCATAAAAAAAGTAAAACGGGAAGCTGCAAGGGACTATCAAAAAAACCCATTATCCGAGTTGTCTTTGCAGTATGTATTGCAATTCTTTAGTGGGGTTTGTACAGCAGAAATTTTAGCTGATGCAAAAGAAAGTACCGGCTCTCCATGTGTTAGCTTGTATCATCATGATGAACAGTTTTCCTGCCCTATGTTTGATAGATGCGGTAAGTATACTGTGGAAAGGCAGCTTGCCGACGCGGATGTTTGGGTGGGCACACAGAGCGCGTTTATCCATACAAAACCCAATGTTCTTGTTAACCCATATGATTTTACATATGCCGAATTAGCCTATGAAATGATGGATGTAATTTACGTCGACGAGGCAGATAGTGTACAAGAGGCGGTAGATGGCTCATTTTTATCGCAAAATATTTTACTGGGTAACAAAGATGCTCTTTTTGATAACTCATTTCTTGCTGCAAGAAATACCTTAGATAAGCGATACGATTTTTCATCAAGTAAAACATCGAAGGAATGGCGACACTTTGTTAACGAAACTAGTAAAGTGGCACATTACCTTTATGAGCTGATACAAGATAGTGCCTATATCAGACGAGAGGTTAAAAACTATGCTTTCGGTCACCATCAGTTATTATCCAAAATAACAAAATCGTTATTTAAAAAAGTTAAGCAAGTTGCGAAACATCCTTTTTATGAAACCATGATAACTGTGGATTTCCCTAATTCTAATGAAAAAGGGGACATGTCTCTTGAAAAAGTGATTCGTAAGTATATAAGGGATATCGACGAAGTTAAAATTTACTCTGGTAATGCTATTGAGCAAAAAAAGCAGGAGCAAGATTTGACTGAAGGATTATTAAATAAAATCTTGGTTAAATACGACTATTCTGAGCTCTCGGTTTATACAGGAATGAAAGAGGTCGAAAAAAAGCAATTATTGCTTCTGTTTCAGTTTTACATTTATTTAATAAATTTCGATTCACATTTTAAATATTTATTAAAAATTAAGCACCAAGTTGAAAATATTTTAGGAGAAGAAATTCCTGAAATCTCTAGTGTGTTTAAAAATGTAAAAAGGTTTCTTCCTTTTCTTCCATACGCAGCCACCGGACGTTCATTTCAATACTTCTTTAGGGAAACACATGGTGGTGAAGAAGGGTCGGTCGGAACATTTAGGACATATGATTACTTGGCTGTGGGTAGACATTTTTTAATGAATTTCTCTAATTTATTCGAAAATATCACCCAAAAAAGGGACCTTCTATGGTCTTTATGTCAGGAACCAGCTTTGCTGAAGGTTCAAAGCATTATCATCTCAATACTGACTTGGATTATTTGCTGGAAACAACAACTCTAATAAAATCTAAAATTTATCAGGAATGCTTCCCCGTTTATTACAACGGTTCTCCTATTTTTATTTCAGGGCAATCAAATGAACTAACAAAACAAAAAATGCTTAAGAGAATGTCCTCTGAATTAGTACCCAAAATTAATGAACAACTGACGTTATGGGGTTCAGAAAAGCGGAAAGTATTGTTGGTAGTAAATTCTTACGAACAGGCATTGGTGGTTCTAGATGAACTTAAACAACATTTTCCTAATAGGGTAAAGGCATTAACTAATGAGGATGTCGAAAATGAAGATTTGGTCCTGAGGGGCGAGGTTGAGTTCTTTGGAGATACAGGAGCAGATATTTTGATTGCGCCGCTATTATCCATTAACCGCGGATATAATATATTGGTTCCTGGGACAGACAAATCTCTATTCGGCAGCGTCTTTTTTCTAATACGTCCGTTTATTCCATCAGGAGAGATTGAATATATTATTAAGGTTATCAATGGAAGTTTACCATTTTATATCAAAGCAGCAAAGGAAAATTATAATTATTCGTTCCATAAAGCTGTTGATTATGTCCGTAAAAGGTCGAATATGTTGCTGGAACATATGCTTGCGGAAGATGAGAGCGGCTGGTCGTATCTTCAAAAGGAAGAGCAAGAAAATATGGCATGGTATATGTTTATAAATTTTTGGCAAATGATAGGGCGACTGCTCAGGGGACAAACAAATGCGAATGTCTTCTATGTTGATGCACCTTTTGCCTGGGAGAATGCCAATCAAACAGGGAAAAAGGAAAAGTACCAAACTAGTATGCTAAGAATTTGGGTTTCAATTTTGGAACAGCAATCCAACTTTCCAGAGGCAAAAGAACTTCTTTATGGAGAGTTTCTAAGAGGACTAAAGAAAGCCTTAAAACTAGAGAATGCAGAGGTATTTTAATGAAAACAGCAAAAACGAAGGATATTATTTTTCACAGTCTGTTGCTTAATGAAGACTTCTTGCGTAATAAAACAACTCAGGTAGTTTATTTTCCGTATGAGACCTTTCTTTACTTGGAGAAATTTAAGGATGGATATAAATGGGAAACTAAGATATCTACATTTAGAACGGTGATGCAAGGTATATATGCCGATAAAGTGATATGTGCAAATTTTACAGATAATGCTATGAAAGGCAAAGAACCCTGGCTGTTTTTAAGTGATGAAGCAAAGAGCGATACAGGTACATTCATTCATCACCGATTTCTTAATTGGCTCAGTAATGTTCTGGAGAAAGACTACCCTGGCTTAGTAATTCCTGAGGATTTACGTTATCTGGAATTGTCATCCACTAATTTTCCTTTGACGGACATCCTAAACTTTAAACATAGAAAAATGATATTGTCGAGTTATCTTTCTTATTATTTTGTAAAAAATGAAAAGACACTTAAATTCCAGTTCGACGCATCTGAAGGAGTGAATCATTTTTCTTTTCCGGAAAAATGGTTCATAAGCTTTGATGGTTTTCAATATGAAATCATTTCTGAACCCATTTATCCAAAGCACTATATTGGTAAAAAAGAAGTTTACCAGAAGCAGTGTTTTTCCTACGTACTATCTTTTTCTTTTGAAGAAGAAATGAATACAGCTGGGATTAAAATTCATATTCACTCTTCTAAAAGGAGATGGAACTACAAGCCTTTGATTAATAAGGCAGGTAAATTAAGCTTTCCACGAAATGACAAAAGAACGATGTACTTTTTTGATTTTCAAAAGGAAACACTGTATACATTGCCTATTAATGAGTTCAGAGGAAATGTCGTCTTTTCCTATTCCAATTTGAACAAGTCTATGCTTAATAGCATAAACCTGGAAAAAAATTTATTAAAACAAATTTTGGAAAATCCAAGTCAATTTTATAAGAGCGAGCCACTAGCTGCATTTATTCCATATAAATTGGACGACAAAAAAGGAAGCAATTTTTTGGAATCAGGTCTTTCTAAATATGAAAAGCAGTTCTTGTTTGAAATGTTTGAAAGTGCTTTTCCTGGTTTGTGCAGCGCCTATGAAAATACAAAATTGTTGGAAATAAAAAACACTTCTCTCAGAAAAGGGTCAGTTTGGATTGATGATGTACAGGTTAGGGATAATGAGAAGGTGACTATTGAGCTCTGGTCAGAAAATAAGGATATACTTGAGTGGATTTCACACTCTTTTAAAAAGTGGAATAGCGTAGATGAAAAATACAAACGTTATGAAATTATTCAAGACTCATTAACTGAATACCGGTTATATGATAAAAAAAATGACCATCAATTAGCCATGTCAGTTGATATAAAGGTTGTCGAGAAAAATAAAGAGTTAATTTCTGATTTGACTGTCGAGTATAATTCGAAGACATCTGAATTAAAGCGGATAAAAGAAATAATATCATCCTTATCTAAGCCGGAAGAAATTATTTATTCACTCATTGAAAAAATGATTATCAATATGACAAAAAGTCTGACCCTAAAAATGCAATTAGGAAAGGGTTTAATGAAGTTGGGAGGATAACTCAATTCTTTCATCCTCTAGAAGAGAAATCTCTTACCCAACAAAGGTCAATAATAAATAGCGCATTGTCCGACCTTTTAGCCAGAAAAGGACTTACTAATCAAATGATAAACGATTACCAAGTGCTCTTTTCAAAATATGATTTTTATTTTCCGTATTTATTGGAGCTAAAACAAGGTGGAGCAGCCCGATATCTTTATATGCTCGTAAGAATGAAAAATGCCCTAATTGAAGTGAAATATCCTAATACAGGATGGATGTCCGTTGAAAAATCTTTAATTTATCTAAATGAAAATTATTTAAGGACCTTGATTAAGGAAGATAATAAAGATTTCACGATATTTATTGAGTTAAATGTAGACAGCGAGAATAGTATAGTTGTTTTCGAAAAGGATAAAGTGCCTGAAAAATACCTAAATAACTGTGCAGATTTTAATGTTGCTGTTTATGATATTTCCAGATATCGAAATCCATTTATTATGAATATGGTTGATGGTAAACCTTCTACTGGAACATTCTTAGTGCGAAACGGTGATGAATATTATTCGGTTCCACCTAAGCTAACAACTGATAAGACGGCTATGTCTGTTACAAATCATGATAGGAACTTAGCTTTCAAGAATAGACATACATTTAGGCTAAAAATGAGTGAGCCAAATGATGAAATTGCGACTTGCTTACATCTGATGAGGAATATTGCAATTACTTTCAGTAGTTACATTAATAATCCTTTGCCGATACATCTTGTAAGACATCATAAAGAATTATTAAAATAGGATTATTCATGTTGAGTAAGGATTCCCAAAATGATATGGGGAATCCTTATTTTTGTTACGCCGCAGCAAGCATTAAAAAATAATAATGTAAAAAACAGTTTTCTATCTTTTATAAAAGTTTACTGAGAGAGCAAGTGGACATAATTTCAATTTGCAATGTTTTACTGGTCTATTATAAAAGGAATTGCTCCTAGCCTTATCACTCATAATTTTAAGAATTCATTTTGTTGACTATTTTCTTCATTTCATCAATAGAGAGAACATTATCTGGTCTTCTGTGTATAATTCGATGACAATTAGAACAAACAGGTATGAGGTCTGTGCGTGGGTCAAAGAATTCTTGTTTTCCCCTTAATGTATGTAAAGGTTTTATGTGATGTACTTCTATGAATTCCTTTCCCCGCTCTCCATAAACCTTTTCAAAATTAAAATCGCATACTTTACAACAAAACCCATGTAAATCTAAAGCTTTCTTGCGGTTTACTGGACTTCTTTCATACTTATTACCAAAATATTGAACAGCTTTACCCTCTAACATTGATTGATATTTATCGGAATTCTCTTCAATTTCAGCTGCTTTTATATCTTTCTCAATCTCCTGGAGGTCAGCAGCATAAATCGTAGGAATGAATGTTAGAAATTCTGAAATAGGGTAGTTCCTTTTTACAAGTGGACGGCTTCTACCTGAAGAAAACGAGCAAATTCTTATGCTTTTAAGGATGGAAAAGAAATCGGCGCGATATACTTCAGAGAAATAGCGATAAGCAGTATGTCTTGTAGAGTTTTCACCTTGCATTTTAGAAAAAAGATGGGTAAAGAAAATTTCTTTTTGTTGGTCCTTTATAAAGAGAACATAATTTTGGGGTTCATACTTAAATTCCCATATTTCATAGTCGCATCTTTTATTATCTTCAATAAATAATTTTTTGAAGTTATGATAACCATTATCATGATGTCTCTTCATTTTATGGAATAAAGGAAAAGCTTTATTATTAACCATGCAATCTAGACACTCATCTTCTAGAACCTCAAATAATTGGTGACTTTTTAGATTGGTGTTTTTATTAAACTCATGTAAATCTTTATTTTCTCCACATTGGATGCATGACTTTAATATTTTGCCATTTGCATCTTGTATACCTTTTATAGTTCCTCTAGAACCAACTTCTTTTGTCCAAATCACAACCATAAATTCACCCCTTTAATGGATAATTTTACTATTAATTGATATTGTTATTGTAGTAATTTATTTTATAATTTGATGTTTTATTCGGGTTGGTTATTAAGTATAGAATTCTACAAAAATAGTTTTTAGGAGAGTTTGGTATGGAGAAAACGATATCCGAACAATGTAAGCTTATTGGTGAGCACCCCAATTCATCCTTTTTTTATGAATGGCTGGAATCAGTAGATGAACCAGTCACTGAAAATAAAAAACATAGGCATTTATCCGAGAAAAAAGCGTCAAGAGAATTTGCAATTGAGCAAATTTCCGATTGGATAGTAAAGCATCACATTGATGAAAAAAGAATAAAGAGATTGAAGAAAAAACGTGAGGAAATACTAGATAAATATGGATTCGAAGAATATGTAAAGAAGCAAACTTTATTACCTACTGTTGACAAAACAAAGAAGGGAAACGGTACAGAAATTATATTAGCTGAATACCTACAAGAAACTACGAAGCTTAACTTGCTAGTGTATAGACTAAGATATAACACAAACGTAAACCAGGCAATGAAAGGTGATGATGTCCTTCTTTTAAATCGTGAAAATTTGTATGAAAAAGTAATCATTGGGGAATCGAAATTTAGGACAACTCCTAGTAAAGCAGTAATCGAAGAAGTTACTAAGGAATTTGCTAAAGAAATGAGGTTGCCTCTGTCTGTAACTTTTCTAGCTCAAAAGATGAGTGACTTTGGTGACGAGGATTTAGCCGAGAGTCTAGAAGATTTAAATGTTACTCTGCATGATGGCAAGGTTCCAATTATTAGTGTTGGATTTTTACTCAGCAATCACAATACTACTGCTAATGTTAATAGACATCTGGTTTCAAATAATCCAAACTTTGTTTTTGTTTCATTGGGTATTGAAAAGCCAGAGGAGCTTATTGCAATGAGTTTTGATTTGGCAGAGGAGAAGTTAAAGAGGGGTAACGATGAATAAAATAAAAGCATTTGATTTATTACAAAAACTGGAGAGCGATAAATTTGTCCAAAAACTTATTGCTCAGGGAGACTCCAGATATATTTTATTTAACGTTCATGAACCAGTTGAAGATTTTCCTAATTTCACTGCCGGTTTAGACGGAAGGCTTACACATATTGCTTTATCTTATCTCTCGGTTGGTTGCTCTTTTGTAGAAAATAAGGATATAGAAAAATCGATTTTTCCGTTGGAAAAAGGGGCAAATATATTAGAGCACGTGCATAATCCCATAGAAAATCGAAATGAGCTAAGTACTTATTTTGTACTTGCTAGCTCCCTGGCATATTACGCTGCTCATCAGTACTCAAAGTCTTTCATTCTTTTAAAAAATGTGGAATTCGATACAGTTATTTCAAAAATAATAGGATACTTCTTGAAACGTGACTATAACCGACTCGGCAAATTAATATCTGAAGTTTTAATAAGCAATGATTATAAAAGTGAAGTTGTTTCGGACATTAATGATGATGATAATGCAAACACAAGAATATACACGTTTATATTATCCAAGGCAGTAGCATCTTTATTGGAGTTTGTATATTCGGGTAATGATGATTGGTTAGAAAAATGTAGAGAGTATACTAATGACTTGCTAGATTTGTTATCTATTGATGAAGAACCTTCACTATGGTGGTGCATACGATTATTCCGTATTATAATTGATGGCTTTTATCATAATTCTTTGTGGAAAACAATTCCGCCAACTGTTGGAGATGATGACCAAGGGATTATCGAAAACTATATTATGGCTATGGCATTCCAAAAAAGTCCTGTTGTTGAATTGTTTCATTCCCAAAAAGAGGCGCTATCAAAGGTAGTAAATCCTGCTGGAGCGGTAGCAAGTCTTCCAACAAGTGGTGGTAAAACCAGAGTAGCTGAAATAGCGATACTTCAAAAATTGATAGAAGAACCCGATGCAGTGATAATCTATCTAACGCCATTTAGGTCCTTAGCGTATGAAGTGGAGGACACATTATCAAAAGTGTTTCGTCCACTTGGATTTGAAGTGTCTCATCTCTATGGAGGTACCCAATTTAGCAAAATTGATGAACTGGTTATCAATGAATCAAATATCATTATTGCAACAGCAGAGAAGGCTAAAGCAATCATAAGAAGCAACTCGGAAATTAAATCACGAATCAAATTGGTTATTATTGATGAAGGGCATTTAATTGGTCCAGAAGAACGTTATGTAACCAGTGAGATTTTAATTGAAGAGCTAAGGTTTCATATTAGGAAAAATGAAGGGAAAATGGTTCTCCTTTCAGCGGTTTTGCCAAATACAGATGAAATTGCTAAGTGGATTGCTGGTGACGGTAATATGAAGGCTCACTCAAAATGGAGACCATCAACTCAAAGGTTTGGTTTACTGGAATATACAGGTAGTAATGTAAATATCACATGGAAAGGTGAAATTGAATCATTCAATCGTAATTTTATAACACCATTTGTAGTGAAAAAACCAAGGTCTGAATTCATTTTCCCAAAGGAAAAAAAGCAAGCAGTAGCTGCTTCAGCAGTTAAATTAGCTTTATCAGGTTCAGTTCTAGTTTATGTAGGTAAGCAAAACATGGTGGTATCACAAGGGGAAGAGATTATAAGGGCTATGGAAGAACTTCGCCTAGAACATACTTGGTCGAATCAATTTGAATGGAATGCTTTTAAACTGGCTTGTGAAGAGGCTTATGGTACCGAATCAAAAATTTATAGATTTGCTTCTTATGGAGTCTTATGTCATCATGCTGGTCTCCCTTCAGAGGTCAGGCTGCTTATGGAAAAATTAATGAGGAATTCAAATCCTAAAATCATTGTTTCGACTTCAACTTTAGGTCAAGGGGTTAACATTGGGGTTTCATCTGTAATCATTGCTAACGTTTGGTTAAATCAAAGTGATAGAGTCGAGCATTCTGATTTCTGGAATATTGCAGGAAGAGCTGGTCGAAGTTTTATTGACACAGAGGGGAAAATACTATTTGTAGTTGATGCAAGTAAAGGAGCCAAAAAAGCTAGCAATGACCGGAAACTGGCGATGGAATATTTCAATATTGAAAAACAGGAAAAAGCAGTGAGCGGGCTTCTATACGCCCTAAGGTTTTTTTACCGAGTAGCAGAAACATCCGATATAGAATTTGATATGTTGCTACAAATGATTGCTGAAAACGACTTTTCGCAATTAAAAGAAGAACAAATTGATACTTTCACTATGTTATTTGACCTGATTGATGATACACTACTTAGTTTAAATCTCGAATTTGAAAGTTACAAAGAGGAAGATGCATCTGCATGGGTTGATGATTTCTTTAGAAGTTCGTTAGCATATATTCAGGCAAATCATTTCAAGGAACTTGAGGAAGAAGATATTCTTGCTTTAATAAAAGCGAGAAATCGTGGTGTATTGAAAATGGTTGGAGACCCAATAAATTGGCGTGGATTTGTATCTTCAAGTGTCCCACTTCGTTCAGGATTATTCATCAAACAGGAGTTAGAAAATATCTTGGAATTACTCTATAAATTCCAAATTTCAGACCGAAGCACAGTAGAGTTAATTTCGTTTTTAAAAGAAATAGAGAATACAATTGCTAAATTTCCTTCCAACCAATTTAAAGTAGAAAATGAGCTTACGGAGTTGGATTTATTAAGAGAATGTTGGGTTAGCGGTAAATCAATAAGTTCATTCAGCGAAAAAGCTTTAAAAATCTGTAGTACTTATTTTGGGTTTAAACTACCTTGGGCAATTAACGCTATTGCTAGAATGTTATCTACAAAGGGATTGGAGGAAGAAAGCAAAGTTTTTGAAGAGTTAGCCGTCCTGGTTCAAATGGGACTTCCTAATATGTTTTCAGTTAACATTTATCTTTGTGGAATCCATTCTAGAGTTGCTGCTACTGAATTAAGCAATGTTTTAGACCAAAAGCTTCAACAATATAGTATCCGTAAGTTAAGAAATGAATTAATAAAAATGGCTGATACAATTTCAGGAATAACCGAAAGGACGTTTAAATGGCTTCAAATCCTTAAAAGTAATGACACTAATCTAATTAAATATACGAAAAGAGTGCCTAACTTTGCATTTAATAATAAGGTTGAAATTAAAGACTCGACACTATTTGTCAAACAGTTTCAAGATGAATACTTTTTATGTAGTCCTGATTATGAAGATATTATTAAAGTACAGATAAGCCATAAGCTTCCTTTTGATGTGTTTTCTGATGATTTTGGTGTGTATTTCGAACATACAGATGAGGGTCAATGGGCAATGCAAATAAGAAATCCTTTTATAAAGCATAACGTCTTTGATTTCCTAAATTAAGGAAGGGTATAAATATGAGTTCTGATAGAATTAATCTTATTCGAAAAGAAGAAAAACTATATCACGACTATTGCTATGATAACTTCAAACTTTTTGAACAAGGCTCTTGGTTGTATAGACCTGTAAAAGCTGTATTGGATTTAATGTCCTATTTCGAAGATAAAGATGTCGTAAAAGTACTTGACCTGGGTTGTGGAGTTGGAAGGAACAGTATCCCGATTGCACAAAAATTAAAAGTTGGTTCAGAAGTGGTCTGCGTAGATTTACTTGATACGGCAGTTGAAAAGTTAAGACAATACAGTAAGGAATTCGATGTTGAGCAATTTATCGTTCCCCATAAAGCAGACATTGCAGATTTTGTTATTCATTCAAATGAATATGACTATATTGTTGCCGTCTCTAGCCTAGAGCACGTTGATTCTAATGGAACCTTAGAAAAAGTTCTGTTAAATATGAGAAATGGAACAAAACCAAATGGTCTGAATTGTATTATTTTAAATTCCGAAGTAGAAGAATTTGACTTGGAAACTGGAGCTAAAATGGCTGCACTTATGGAAGTGAATATTTCGACAGAAGAAATGTTGGATACTTTACGACGGATATATACCGGTTGGGAAGAGGTATTAGTATTACCAAAGCGATTAGAATACCAAATTACACGACAAGACAAACCGGTTCTTTTAAAGACAACAGCTATTACTTTCGCTGTCCGAAATACCTAATTTATAATACTAACGCCAATATCTATGCTAAAAGGGATGCAAAATCATATTTAAAAGAGGTGCAAATTTGCACCTCTATTTTGATAGTTTTTTACTTTTTGCACTTCAAATCCGAACCCTTTAGTACAAATGAAGTAGCTTCATTGGTTAATCCCAGTCTTTTTAAAACTCTCTAATAATCGCTTGACTTCATCAATAGAAACATCTTGGGTAACCATCTCGTATTTATATTCTCCGGAACTACCAATAAAATGAGCATTTGGGTTATCTTTTATTTCAAATACAGTCCATTTAATTCCTTTTAAAGTGAATGTATCGAGTTCTTCTCCTTTTTCTGTATTAAAATCTCCCAGTGAACTCACAACTGAATCCTTATGATAAGCTCTAACATATATTAAACGAGAACCAGAACCAATTTCGTTTTCTTCTTTTTTATAGCTATATGTCAAATATGCATGCTTGTAGTCTTTATACCTTTCCATACTAGCTGAGAAAATCTTTAGGTCTGGATTTGAGAATTCAAATAGAAAAGGTACTTTTGAACGAAGAATACTCAATACAGCCTTAACTTCTTCTTCGATTGAATCAGCATGTTCTACTACCTCAATATCTTTCTCTCTGGAATCTTTATATTGTCTCTCTTGTACTTCCATTGGTTGATAATTATCCAAATTAGGAATGAATTGTTTTGAATCAATTGCAACATTTACCGATAAACTTTCTGGGTGTAGATAACTTATAATTTCTGACTTTTCATTGTAAATTTCGTACTTTAATAAAATGCCAGTATCTTTATCCACCCAAAAGCGAAAACTTTTTTCATCTGGCTGCGAATTATCTACAACGCTTTTATCAATACTTCCATGTAAAACAATGGTATTATGTCCAAGCAATTCTTCATTTTGTTTTTCAATTTCCCAAAGGTTATTAAATCTTAAGTATTTAGCACCCATTTCGTATGGAAACAAAGAGGCACCGGAAACTCCACTTGGAGGTCTTTCTCTGTACATATCTTCTGAATCGTACATTTTATTTATTGGAATTGAAAACACTCTTTCGGGTTTAACGATTTCCCTGCTAGGCTCAATTTCATAATCGTCAATATAATATGTCTTAACATCATCATTTTCTAATCTCCATATTTTCTTATCATTGTAGAACATTTCTTGTGTTGTTATTTGTGCTCCTACAACCTTTTCATCAGGGATATTTATTATTTTTTCATAGCCCCCGATTAAGTTCTTTAAACTTATCTTATATTCGACATTAGCTTTACTTGTGGAATCATCATAATATTTATTATAAATTTCAAACTTACCTGAAGCACTTTGAAAGTAGTCAACCGTATTAAAAAGTTTTGTTAATATGTCTTCTTTTTTCATGTTTTCGTAGTTTTCTTCTTGTTTGGGAGGAATATTCTTGGTATCTTGAACCTCGTTATTTGACTTAACCTCTTTATTATCAATTTGACTAGATATGGGCTTATCGTTCTGGGTAAACCCAAGTTTCTCCATACCATAATAACTAATTCCAATTATAAAAATACAGGTGAAACCAAGACTCAAAATCCGAGGATAAAGGCTTCTCATTCTTTTAGTTTTATTAGTACTGTAAATTGCTTTTCGTACCGCCGTTTTATTTACATCTTGAAAGTCTAAATCTTTTAAAATAGTTTTATCCATGTTTTCTTTCAATTGTTTTAACATATCATCCATCATTTCTTCCTCCTTCTTCAATTATTTTTTTTAAGTTAAGCCGCCCCCTATGTAACCTAGATTTTATCGTTTGTACGCTAATGTCCAGCAAATCAGCAATTTGGTTGTAGGATAACTCCTCATAATAATATAAAATAATAACTTCACGGTACTTAATTGGTAGTGATAACACTTTTAGTGATAAATCAGTTTTCCTCTCCAAGTTTAATAACTCTGATTCAGGAGTAGTATTAGTAATTTTACTTTTTGAAAAAAAATCTGTTAGAACGATGTTTCTGAAATTCCAACTTTTTAACCTATCCTTACATAAATTCACTGTAATACGGTAAATCCAGGTTTTATAAGATGATTCATTTCGAAATGTATCTAAATTTTGATAGCATTTAATGAAAACATCCTGTGCGATATCCTCTGCTATTTGTTCCTTCTTTACAAAAGTGAACGCTAACCTAACGACACTTTTTCCGTACTCATTCATTAACCATTCAATTGTCTCTTCCTTGTTGGAATAATTACCTTCCATAAAATCACTCTTCTTTTTCTCTAACATCTTCTACACCCTTTCAAACTTTAGACGATACTGAAAATGTATGGTTGCATAAATTTAAATTGAATTAAGGTTTGTTCTTCATAAAGGCATAAAGCATCACCTTGATTGCCTTTTTGTTCATATTAAATAGTTAATTATACCAGTTAGTAAATGGGTTTATTATTTTGATGTGAATGACCAGATGTAAAAAAGATAAAACCACTATATCGAAACGTCACCTACTAAATCTTCAATTTCAAGCTGCTTAACCATGCTTCTGTTACTCTAAAAGATATTATTAATCTTAGGATAATCTTAGATAAATCATCCTGTTTAGAAATAGGATGATTTTTTTAATAATAGAATACCTTGCTTTATTAAGTAATATATTTTATAACTAAGTAAGGTGGTGAAAAAATTGGAAATTAATAAAGAGGTTTTAAAAGGTCATATTGATACATTAATCCTATCTTTATTACATAGCAGAGAGATGTATGGATATGAATTAGCGAAATTGGTTCGTGAAAAAAGCGATGAACAATTTGAACTAAAGGAAGGAACGCTTTATTTATCTTTAAAGCGTTTAGAAAAGAATAAGTGGGTTTCTTCTTACTGGGGTGATGAACAAGGTCCTGGTGGAAGAAGGAAATATTATAAACTTACACCTTTAGGTGAAGAAGGCTTTGAAGAAAAGCGTAAGGAATGGCAATTTGTAAAAAAAATTATTGATTCGTTTTTAGAAGGGGGAGAAGAAGCATGAAACAAATAGAAGCATATGTTGAGGAAGTTTATCATAATGTCGGTGGAAACAAGAAAGAAATTGAAGAGTTAAAAGCAGAAATGAAAAGTCATTTGATAGAGGCTGTTCACGAACTAAAATCAGAAGGAAAGTCTGAACAAGAAGCCATTAGTATTGCCATTAAGCGTTTCGGTGGAGAACAAGAAATACGTTCGATTGTAGGTCAACTATTTAAAGCACAAAAAACATTCGCTAAATGGGTACTTTATCTTTCGATGGCTATAATTCTTTTTACTTTATCTGCATTTGGGTTTATATGGGCAAATGAAGAAGAAAATGCCCATGAAAACTCAATTTTAGCTACACAGATTTCAGAGATTTTAAATGATAGAAGCAATATTACTGAAGAAATGAAAAAAGAAATAAGTAGTTTAATAAAAGGAACTGACCAAATCTCAAAAGTTGAAATTTATAGTGTGAGCAATGTGGATAATGTCAATTTGGTATTTGATTATGTTAGAGATACAAAGCCAGATTACCGATATGAACAAAAAGTGTGGAATCCCAAATGGCTCCAAGCTGATTTCTTTCCATATGCAAACTGGGATAATCAGTGGTACATTGGAATGGAAACAAGACATGCTGGTAGTTTGATGGCTATAATTTTGTTTTCAGGAATTGCAATTTATGCAACTTTATTTACGATTTGGGCAACAATCAACGCATATCATCATAGACGATTAAATATTGGTTGGATACTTACTTTTGCTTTATTAAATATTGTGGGTTATTTAATTTATGTTTTAGTGGGAAAGAAAGCTCTACTTTCTAACGAAAAAAAATATTGAATTAAAAAAATGCTCAGAGTTGATGCCTGAGCGTTTTTATATGTTGTTTTTATTCTTATTTCCTTTGCTAAATAGTTGTTAATTGATACTGTTTTTAAAGTGTTATTTGACTATTTCTCCCCAACAACCGAACCCGATAGTATAAGTTTTCATTGCTTTTTTTGTTTAATTATTAGAGCTTGTCACTTTGTTTAATAAATCGTCAATAGTTCCCGTCACTATTTCAACTTCAGATAAATGATAAAATGTGCTAGTTGTGTTAATATTATGTACATCATTGTTTTGAGAGTAAAGGTATATCTTTTTGCTTTGACCTAAAGCAATACCTAGTTCGATATGACTCCCTTTACCTGCCGGTAGTACAACTATTAAAAAATCTGCTTTCATTACTGCTATTTTCTCTTCTTGACCAATTTCTTTTAAATCTTCAATTGATGCTGCTCTTTTATTTTTTGTCCAATCATAAGTTTGAACATACCCCATATTTTTTAACTGTTCGCTAACTAATCGAACTGTCTCTACATTTTGAAAACTTGATGCAACATAAAATTTATTCATTTTTTGTCCCCCATATCTTTCTATAGAACTATTTAAATCTTATCAAATTATTTCTGCTTTAAGGAATAAATTATTGTACACAAAAATTAACACATTCTTTGGCACAGTTTTGTCTACGGGCGGCAGACTCCCACTAATTATTGTTGTAATTGCCACTGCTAATTAGTTTCTATTCCAATAGCTTATAAATCAACAATTAATAGCAATCTAATTAATATGCATATCTAAACTCCTACTGATTAAATAAAAGTGAATAGTTATCTACCAATACGCTTGAATAAAAAAAGAAAAAGAACAATTTAGTGAAAAACGAGTTGGTATTATGAAAAAAATGTTATAATATTTGGAATTTATTGTAATTAAATTTCATATAGAGAGGCTGATAAGAATGGGATATTTAATTCGTAAAATGGAACAGGAAGATATAAAGCAAGTACAAGAAGTAGCGAAAACTACGTGGAATGCTACTTACGAAGGAATAATTCCTCTTGAAGTGCAAGAAAAGTTCTTAAACTCAGCATATAATGATGATAGGATGATGCAACGGTTAGGACGCTCTACTCTTTATGTAGCTGAAATCGAAGGTAGAGTTGTAGGATTTGCTAATTTCTCTCAGGTAAGGGAAGATGGGAAAGTTGAGTTAGGTGCTATTTATCTTTATCCAGAACAACAAGGTAATGGTATAGGTTCAGCATTGTTACAGAAGGGAATTAAAGATTTAGAAGGTGTAAATAAGATTTATATAAATGTCGAAAAGGATAATAAAATCGGAAAGACCTTTTATGAAGCCAAAGGTTTTGAAGTTGTTAAAGAGTTTGATGATGAATTCGATGGACATATTTTGAAAACAATACGAATGGTGTTAAAAGTTTAAAGCTCGCATAAGCGAGCTTTTCGATTGTAGAACCAGAGATAAACCCTGCTGCAATTGGTCGTCTTCCGCATTTCAGTGGTTGGCTTTTTTTATAATGGAGTTTCTATTATTAGATAATGGTATTAATTATTTTCCTCGGAGTAGTCATCAGGGAACATATCGGTGTGGTCAATGTTCTTCCAATCAATTACTTCAATATTAACATTGCTCAATTCGATTCCATAAACGTGCTGTTTTAAAGTAAATGTCTCTTCGTTAATTTCAGTTGCATTTCCTAAGGGTATAACAAAAACGATACTTTCCTCCACTTTGACTGTATCGGTTCCGTAATATTCAAACTTCTCGTCTCTATCTTCCCAAACAGGGTTATATAAATAAATTTCAACTTCCATTTCAACATCAACATCAACAGCTACTGTGATTTCATCACCATATACCTCTAATTCGTTTAGACGTATACCAGAAATTACTCCTTCCATAGAAGGGTCCACATAACCGCCGATAAAATAATCTTGATGTATCCTTTCTGGTTCTTTATTACGAAGAAAATCTTGCGTGAAGGAGGAGATTTCGCCAGTCAGGAATTTCGTTACTAATTCTGCCGCTAGTCCTTCTTCTAATTCCTCTTCTACTATCTCATATAATCTCTCTGAAATTTGGGTATTAATATCCTCAAAAAGTTCTTTCACTTGTTCATCATTATGTACAAGGAAACCTTTGATGGTTTTATATAGAATCAGATTAGTATCTTCGGCGAGTTCTGGATGTAAGGTATATGGTTCAGTTTCTGCCGTTTTATTAGCTCCAACATCTCCAAATTCTTTTGTATTGTTTGAAATAAAGTAACAATTCTCTAATTCGTTTTTCTTTATAAAAGTTTGGTATGAGTACCAAATAATAGCGTCACGTACCTCTTTTTTGCTAAAACGAACAATATCTCCACCTTTATTTTCAATTTCTTGTTTCTTAATAAAGGGGTTTTTATCGTACATGTCCATATCAACCACATGTTCAAGAACATCTGCATCATACTTAATTATTTCGAGTTTCCCTTCATCTTGTAGAGTTTTAAATTGGATTTCGAAGTCTTCAAGTAATTCATTAAGCTCCACATTTATAACAAATTTTTGTTTTTCTTCATTTAAATAAGGGCTTATTTTGGTTAGGGCATTGTTTGCTGCATTAAGCTCTTTCTCTAGAAAATCTTTGTGACCTCTAAGGACTTCTTTATACACTGTTTGATTGATATACATTTTAACATCTTCATGTCGTGCCATTCTGTTCAGGGTTTTATTAAACCCTTTTCTTAAAAAGGGGTCTTTGTAAAGAGCATTCGAGTCCAAAAATATATTCATTTGTTTCTCCTTTTATTGAAGGTAACATAATCCCCAAAGAGTTATTTATCTGGATAAAAATTTATTTGTTCAAACCACTTTTTTGAAGGCTCAAAAAATACATAATTGATTGCACCCTTGTAAGCAGCACTCTTATATTTTATTGCTTCAATTCCTGCCATTTGGCAACATTGTGCCAAAAAATTAGGAACAAGGTACGCAGGTTCTACTCTTTGATTTTTACTTGCAGGGTAGTGACAAAAATTAAATAAAGGACATTCTCTATCTGTAAGGTCAAGATACTGAATAGGATGATTTAAATCCCATTCTACAACATCTATGATTTCATCACTTCTACCTAGTTCTTGGATAGCTGCCTCTAGAGTATCACAAGTATACAATGTTCCATGTCCGGTTAAATTCCATCGACCATTGCTAGCTATACCATATGGCGCTTCAAACATTTCCAAAATAGAAAATGGCGTTTTCCTACCTGCATCTCTTATACGTGCGCGGTATACTCTAATAGGGAGTCCATCTAGTGTTTTTAATGGTGCCTGCTGGACACCATTAAGTATCTTCTTTCCGACTTCATGTTGAAGACCCATCATCGGATAAACAGATAAATGCTGATAAAACATCAGCACTTCTTCTTCTGTCAAGTTATCTAATATGTCTAAAACACCGAAAGTTGTAGGGATTTCTGATAAAGGAATTTCATCATGGGTAACTTCATTTTTTACTACCATTTCAGGTTGGGCTTCAACTATAGTATCTTTGGCATCCCCAGTCTCTATGACTGCCAATTGGTAATTGGAGGGAAGGTTCTCTAAGTGTCTTAAGAACACATCAGATACAGTTTTTGGAGAAAAATCTAAACTTTTTCTTATCTCTTCAGCAGCCCTGCTCACTTGAGTAACCTGGCTACCGTAGAACGTTTTAAATTCGAGAGCAATCTTGCCTAATGAAAAAAGAGGCGATTCCAAGGATTGATGAAGTTCGGCTGCCGCACGAGCTAATTCATTTATAGAAGGGTTTAAATTCCTTTGTAATTCCAAAGCTGCTCTAGTCATTTCAAGTTGGGCAGGGGTAATAGTACTGCTCCATTCTCTAGCAGCTCTATGAAGTTGAACCATATTGGTTTCTTGAGCTGGCAGCGAATATCTTACCTTTTTATTTGTTTCAGTTATTTGTCTTTCTTGAACACTATTCACTTCAGGAACAGCGGACAAATTTTCTTTTGGAATTTCACTCATTTTTGAATTTTTTTGGACTTTATTCTTCTCTAGTTTTGATTTTTCCAACTTTCTCTCTCCTTGAAAGAACTTCGTCATGAATATGCATTCATAATATTAAAATTACTCTTTCTCTTTCTTTAAATCAAATAATAAATGGGTTATTTTGCATAAGAATTCCGTTTAGGGGTTGGAACATTAAATATAATTTAAAAGACCATTTAGTATAGAGAGATATTTTTTTATTGTTATATCAATGTTAATCGGTGAATTAGGATTGAATAACAGCACAATTAGGAAACGCTTAACAAGTGTATTGTAG
This sequence comes from Cytobacillus oceanisediminis 2691, assembly GCF_000294775.2. GTDB lineage: Bacteria > Bacillota > Bacilli > Bacillales > Cytobacillaceae > Cytobacillus > Cytobacillus pseudoceanisediminis. Next base: position 4,048,716 of record NZ_CP015506.1, on the reverse strand, counting down.
TTATTGTCTTATGTGAAAAGATTTTTAATATCTAATGTAATTATTGCTGATAATAACTTCAGTATGTTCCTAATAACTCTCAAGGACGTGGTCATTATGAAGATATCAAAAATCTTCGTTCTGTGTATTATGATAATCTACTCAATGTCTTACGGAACTAAAGCTAACTACACAAGCGAAGAATTCCAAAAATCGCTTTTTGATGTTGGTTTCAAAGAAGTTAATGTTGCATTGCAAGAAAGTAAAGACCACTTTAAGAAGGAAATAGCTTTGCCAATAAAAATACCTCCAATTGAATTTACACACAGTTTCGGAAGGCTTAGTGATTTGGATGGTGACATAAATGATGTATTTGAAATTGAGTACCGCCATATAGATAAACCGAAAAATCACTATATGATTAGGGTCTATCCAGTAAAGTATGGTTTACCAATTTGGAAGGAGCATATTGACCAAACCTTCAAACTTAGAGATGGAAGTAAAGCCACTTATAGTACCACAGCGGCAAAAGGATTTAATCTTTTGGTATTCGAAAAAAGTGGTTGGCAATATGTTCTAAACATTAATAAAGCTGTTTCGGACCAAGTAACACCAGAAATTTTAGTGGAGATAGCAAACTCAGTAAATCCATAAACAGAACCACATAAAAAAGCATCGGTCGTTTCATAAAGGCTTCGGTTTTGATGTGCTTTCCTAAAAAAATGTAACGAATTGACAGTCGTTTTGACATTGTAATTGGCATATAGAAACTCGTCACAGTATTGGCGAGTTTTCTTTAATAAAATCCGGAGTCCATATTGAACTAAAGCGCCTTATTGTTTGAGTACATTCTTTCACAAACCTTAACTTTTGTACTGTTTTTTATACAGGAATGCTATCCCGTTAATCGAAAAAAAGAGCTGCCGCAGCAACCCCTTATTAAAAGCAAGTTATTCGTTATCTATTATACAAAAACGATGACCTCAACAAATTTACTTTTGTTCTTTTCTTAAATAACTGTACCAAGGTTTTCCTATGAAGAATAAAGCCGTTATCAATAGTGCGATAAAACTTTTTGTTTCTAAACCATTAAAAATAACAAATACCAGGAGAATAATATAACCCATTAGTCTTAATGCAAAACATCGCTCCATTGCAATCTTAGGAATTTTCTTCAACTCCTTATTATCAAAAACAGTTTTACTTTTAAATAATACCTATATTTTACCTTAAAAACACCATGCTTGTTGAAGAAAACTGCACCGTTAGCAAAATAAGAAAAGCTGTCACAAGACAGCTTCGTTTATTAGTCTCCATTTCTTACGACCAGCTTATTGTAATCCTGGTTCGATTTTATGTCCTCAACTTTAATTCCCTTAAAATAATATCCTAATATTTCCTTAAAGTTCTTTCCTTCCGTTGCCATACTATTAGCCCCATATTGACTCATTCCAACCCCGTGTCCATAACCCTTGGTAGTTACTTGAATTTCATTCCCCTTAATTTTTAAGCTGAAATCCGTCGACCTTAAACCTAAAGCATTCCTAAATTCGGCACCGGTAAGTTTCTTTCCACTAATATTAATTGTGGACACTCTATCACTGGACGTTCTTTCAACATTAATCTCATTTGACATTTTAACTCCAAGACTTGATTCAACTTCATTAAAAGAAAATGTTTTCGTTTTAATAAAATCAGGAGCTGCTGTGTCCCAAGGACTAGGGACACTTCTTAAATAGGGAAGGGATGCTGTCCAGTAGTCCTCAGAATTCTCCGTATACCCATTGCTTATAGCAAAGAAAGAGGCATCAATAAGCTTATCATTGTAAGTCATTACCAGTCCTTGAGTTTCTTTAACAGCCTGAGTGATTTTTTTAATATTCTTTTCATAATTATCGTTCTTCCACATTTCTTTCAATTCATCCTGATTTTTATAGACTTGTTGTAGGGTTGAGTCTGTAATATCTGCTCCTTGTGGCATGTCACTTTTATTTTCATTCATTAAAAACTTCATAATATATGTTCTTGCACTAATAGCTTGTGCTTTTAGGGCATCCAATTCGTAATTTGCGGGCATCTCTGATGCTAAAACTCCTATTAAATATTCATCTAAGTTCACGTTTTCTATTTCCTTATTATTCATTCTAAATACAGACACAGTAATGTTTTCTGTATTACTTTTTGTATCATTTATTGGATTTTCACCTGTATTATTTTGTGACAATATAGTTGGACTTGTAGATTTGGGAAGTTCAGATGTTTTATTTTGGGGATATGTTTCATCCGTACCAAAAGCAATTACGATTAGAGAAGGGACACAAAGAACTAGAATAAGAAATGTAATGATAATTACAGGTATTGATTTCATAAATGCCTCCCATAACTTATATACATAATTTATATGGGTTTAGGACAAGCTTTTAGAACCTATTTTGAAGAAATCTGTATTATTATGGAAAAAGTTCAAAGAAGGAAGTTGACAGAGTGTCGGATTTGAAAACACCCAAGTTTATTCCTATCTCAGCTTTCCTGATAGTTGAGATAGAAGTACTTCTCTCTATCTCAAGTTTTATGAAAGAAAATCATCCTATCTCAAATATAGTGAAATGCTGTCTCAGGTTTTATGAATTTGGAGGTTGATGTATCAAGGGTTTGTCTTATTAGGTGTCTCAAGTTTTGTGAAAAGTTACAGTTTAGCTGAGTTTGGGGTGAATATGATGGAAATTGAGCAGACACTAGTGGCTGTCACGGCTCAGCGCCTTGTCGAATTGAATTGCCCTTATTGTGAAGGGGAATGTTCTCCATTCTGCTATGGATACGGCAGGTGGAAAAGGGCAAGTGTGTTTGAGCTTCTTGCAGGAAGAGCGCTTAATGCCTCCATAAAGAAGGCGAGAGGCGAAAGAAGCCTTGTTAAGTATCGCACACTTAAAGAGGTAATAACTAAAGGGATTGCTCTTGGATATATAAAGGAAACTGAGTACAGCAGGTGGGTGCACGATAATGCGGAAACATAAATGGACCATTCAAGAACAGGGCTTGTTTCTGAAAAATACTGGTGAACTGCTGTCCAGAGGGTACCCCTTATCTGAGGCACTGGAATCAATGATGCATCAGCTGCCGCCAAAACGAAAACATGAAATTAGTCAGTGCCTCTCTCAATTGAAAGAAGGATTTCCTTTTTATCAAATCCTTGCAAACATGAACTTTAATAATAATCTGATCGGCTATGTGTTTTTTGCCGAACAGCATGGCGGCCTTGCTTCTGCATTTCTTGAAGGAAGCGAAATGGTGCTGAGAAAAGGAAGGGACATTCAAAAATTGCAAAAACTGATGACCTATCCTATTTTCCTGATGTTCATTACCGCATTCCTATTTGTTTTCGTTGATAAAGTCCTGCTGCCCCGTTTCTCTTCCTTATTCGTTTCCATGCACCTTAAGCCTAATTTCTTCACAAAAGCCGTTTATTTGTTTGGGGACCTTCTCCCATTATTCATTCTGATTGTACTCTTCGGTTTAGTCACTTTACTTATATACTATTTTTTTAGATTCAGAAACCTTTCCCCTATCCAGCAAAAGATGGTCATAGTAAAAATTCCTGCTGGAGGCCATTTTCTTCGTCTTTACTACACCCATTTCTTTGCTGTACAGCTCAGTCACCTCTTAAACGGCGGCCTATCCACACATGAGGCGCTTAGTCTTTTTGAAAAAAATGATAAGCAGCCTTTTTACAGCGCCCTTGGTGAAGCCGTGAAAATCAAACTCCGTGAGGGGAATAAGCTTGAGGATATACTAATTAGTTATCCTTTTTTTGAAAGGGAGCTGGCCAATATTATCAGACATGGTCAAAAAAATGGCAGGCTGGACCAGGAATTATCTTTTTTCAGCAGGCATTGCCTAAATAAATTGGAGGAAAAGACAGAAAAACTTCTTAAAATGATTCAGCCTGTTTTATACATGTTTATCGGTTTTTTAATAGTGTCAATGTATTTGGCAGTTCTGCTGCCTATGTTTCATCTATTGGAGGGATTTTAATGAAATGGCGTACAGTAAATAATGACAAAGGGTTCACGCTCATTGAAATGATGATTGTTTTATTGGTGATTTCCGTACTCTTAATCATCACCATTCCGAATGTAACGAAACACAATTCAAAAATAAACAGCAAGGGATGCGATGCGTTTGTTAAAATGGTGCAGGCCCAGGTTCAGGCATATGAAATTGACAATAAAGAGCTTCCTTCAGGTATACAGGATTTAGTGGATGCCGATTACCTCAATGCTGAAACCACGACTTGTCCAAATGGAGATGCCATTAAGATTTCTGCAGAGGGGAAGGTTGAATCTTCAGGGTTATGATAAAGAACAAAGAGGGCTTTACATTAATAGAAACTCTTTTCGTTTTCAGTATTTTCCTTATAATTGCCACGATTACCTCTATTCTTCTTAAACCGCAATTCCTCTATCTTGAAAAGAGAATGTTCTTTTCCCAATTAAAGTCTGACCTGCTTTATGCCCAGAATTATGCCATCACCCATCAGACAGATGTAGCTATTCAAATTGTTCCCGAGGAGAAAAGGTATTACGCCCAGGTAAAGTTTGCAGCTGATCCTATCTTCAGCAGAGAATATCCTGGAATCATTGAGATTAAGGAGGGTACCATGCCATTGTATTTTCAATACGGGCCAGGGGGAATTACAAATAAATTTGGTACTTTCTATGTCAAAACAGACAATGAGCAATACAAAATTACCTTTTTAATCGGAAGAGGGAGATTTTATGTGGAGAAGGAATGACGGCTTCTTTTTGGCTGAGCTCCTTCTGTCTTTATCGGGGATGCTGCTTGCAGCGGGTGTAATGTTTCCTCTTGTCATTAAGGCTATTGAGCATTCTGAAGAGGTAAAACAGGATTACGAAAGCACACAGCTGCTTTATGAGAGTCTCCAGGAAGCCGCCTCGGAAGGGAGTTATCCTGTGGGGAAGACTATTATAAAAAATCAAACCGTCTATGAAATAGTCCCTATGGAAAACCAAGGATTTATGGAGGTTTGCATAAGATATGAAAACGTACGGGATAGATCGAAAGAAAAGTGTGAAGTATTCCAATAATAAAGGATTTACCATGCTGGAAATGCTGTTTGCGTTTGCAATATTCTTAATGATTGCTTCCTTTTTGCCTGTCAGCATTAATTTCCTCTTTCAGGACTGGAAAATGGAAGCCAGGACACAAAGACTTGAGTGGCATGTATTTATCAATCAGCTGAAAAAAGAGATTAGGCTTGCTGATGCTGCAGAAATATCACCTGTTTCCATTGTATTAACCATAGACGGGAAAAGTGTGATTTATGAAAAATATGGTTCCAATTTGAGGAGGAGAGTGGATATGAAAGGCCATGAAGTTGTCCTGCAAAAACTTGATAGAATAACATTCAGTTCCATTAATGGCGGAGTTGAAATAAATGTATCGGATAGTTTTGATCAGGAGCATTCAGCCTGTCTTTATTACCTGATGAATATGGAGGATATTGATGTACCGTAATCAGGATGGATTTTCTTACCCTCTTACTTTAACAATCATTCTGGCTGCACTCTTTCTCCTTACGATTCAATTAGATCAGTTTATTTCTGAGAAAAGGATAGTGAATCAGGCGGAAACCGTCATAATGCAGGAGTATTACTTACTATGTTCCTTTAAAAAAACTGAAAAAATGCTGAGCGAAAATATAGACCCTGATAAATCAGGAATTTTTTCGTTTAAAAATGGATCTGTTTCATATGAAATCTCCCCAGTGGCAACAAGCTTAATTCAAATTACCTTCAAAACGAAAATTGGCTCTGATAAGGAAATTTCCGGATATGCTTACTATGACACGGATCTGCAAAAAATGATAAAATGGATTGAAAAAAACTGAGTGGGGATAAAGATGAAGCCAATTTACTTAATCGGATTCATGGGTGCCGGCAAAACAACAATTGGAAAAGAGCTTGCATCCTGCTTAAACCAAGAAGTAATCGATACAGATGAAGAAATAGTTATGCGGGAGAAGAAAAATATTAATGATATTTTTGAAGAGCATGGAGAGGAATACTTCAGAAATCTTGAAACGCTTATATTAAATGAGTTTGACAATAGAGCGGGAATTGTTACTACTGGCGGGGGAATTGTAGTTAAGCCTGAAAACAGAAAAAAGCTGAATGAAAAAGGAATCGTTTTCTTCCTTTATGCTTCGCCGGAAGAAATATTTAAACGGATTGAAAATGATCATTCCAGACCCCTGCTGAAAGGCGATAAAAAAAAGCTGATTCAGGAACTTTATGAAAAAAGGATGCCGCTTTATAAAGAAACCGCCCATGTAGTCATTGATACCACCAATAAAGATAAAGCAGAAATAATTCAGGAAATAATAGATTGTTTAGGGTAAAAACTCGTTGGACATACTTGTAAATATAAATAGCAGGGTGTAATTGCAATATGTGCAGAAAAAGGCAGGTATGACAAATGAAATCCAACGATTATGTAAAGTATCTTACCCAGACAGTAGTAAAATATATAGATCAGCCCAAAGATGAGCGAAAACGGCATAGAATAGAGAAAAAGGACATGAAAGAGCCATTTTTATTCAGGTGGTTTGGCATGTTTTCATATGTTTTCTATTTGGGCATGAGAAGAAAAAAACATAAGTAGATTTCACGCAAAAAACCGGCAATTTCTGCCGGTTTTTTGTGTGCTTTCATACTGCGCTGTCTGTCAGATAGAAGAGGCCTCCATTTATTATAGAGATATTAATCTTTGGCTCATATTGCTCTTGAAGGGCTGCTTTCTCGTTTTCATAGCTTTCGCCCTTTTCTTCTGTATCTTCATAAAAATGTTCAAGAAGGCTGAGATCCTTTTGCCAGCGCTTGCGGGCTTCATCAGCCCATAAATGTTCTTCCTGTTCAATTACGGACTTTATGAAATTAGCTACCCTGAATACACCGCTTCCCGGCATAATGAGCGGTGACAGAGTGAAAGAGTAGTCGGGAATCTTTGGTGTAAGGCTCATGCCAAGCAATCTGTCATGAAAGCTTTCAACCATTTGCCCATTTATTAATTGGAGGCCGATGGATTTAAAGACATCTCTTTTTCGGTCGCATTGATAAGATACACGGACGTTCATTCCCAGCCATGGCCTTAATGGAACCTGCATGCCTGGTGCCTCCCGGTGGTTTTCATATAATCGTATATAGCCTGCCAGGTTCCGGGCAGAATGAAAGATCTGGTGAAGTCTTGGGGAGCCAAAATGAATGACTTCCCCCTTAATATGTGCAGGGGCGAGCTGCTGGTTTGTAATAAGTGTAAGCTGCATTGGGTTAGGAACTCCGCCTGTTTTTTCGAGATAATGCCAGTAAAAGGGGCGATTCATTAATTCCTTATCCAGATCAATCGTCAGCTGTACGGTCATATACCCCGGGCCTTTATCAATTATTTCGCATCCATTTGCGTGAAAATACCTTTCAAGGAATTTATGAATTTCCTGTTGCTGCATTCAGTCCACCTTCTTTCATATCCTCAGCAAATTGAATCATGCTCGTAAGGTTCTCCATTTTGATTCTCATTTCACCTTCAGAAGCAGATCTTCCGAAAATGTCAACAAGGTGATCGTCAATACTGCCAAATTCAAGTTTTGTTAAAATATCATCCAAATCACCTATGACTTTTTCAAAAAGATGTATTTTCTCATATAAAAGCTTCATTACATGTTCTTCGACTGTATCTTTAGTGGCAAAATTATAAATCATGACATCCTTTTCCTGGCCGAGACGATGGATACGTCCTATCCTTTGTTCGAGACGCATTGGATTCCAGGGGAGATCAAAATTAATGATATGATTGCAGAATTGCAGGTTTATCCCTTCTCCTCCTGCTTCTGTTGCAATCAGGACTTGAGCATTCTTTTGGAAAAGCTCCCTCATCCAGTCCTTCTTGCCTCTTTTAAATCCTCCCCTGAACGGCACAGATGTAATCCCATATTGTTTTAAAAACCACTGAAGATACATTTGTGTTGCTCTGTATTCAGTAAAGATTATGACCTTGTCATTTATGTTTTGTATTAATTCCAGAGCTTTTTGAGCTTTGGAATTTTGCTGGACAGCTTCCACTTTTTTAATAAGGTATTGAATTTGTTCCTGAAAAGCTATTGAGGGCTGTTCCTGTCTTTTTAGCATATTCTGAAGGGTGAAATAGACAGCTTCCCTGCTGCTGCACGCCTCTCTTTGCAGGGTCATCACAGAAAATTGGCTCGAACTGACCCAGTCACCTTCACCCCGCAGCTCTGTTACAGCTTCATAAAGCTCGCGCTCAGCCTGCGAGAATTCAATCGGTATTGTTTCCACCTGTCTTTTGGTCCATTCAATTCCTGTATCTGCCCTGCGGTTGCGGATCATTACTTTGTTTACGAGTTCTTTTAGATGTGCATCATCGTTTAAAGAACGCGAGTCCTTTTTATAATTCTCATAAAAGGCTGATTCATTGCCCAGATGGCCTGGTTTGAGCAAAGACACAAGGTTGAATATCTCACTTATGCGATTCTGAATAGGTGTCGCTGTTAAAAGGAGGCAAAACTTCTTTTTCAGGTTTTGCACAAACTCATAGTTTTTGGTTTTATTATTTTTAAGCTTATGAGCTTCATCTATAATGATCAGATCATAATCAAGGCTGTAGATAATATCCCGATGGGGATTTCGTTTGGCTGTATCAATGGATGATACCACTACATCGCATTGTTCCCATACATAGCTTTTCCGCTGTGCCACAGCCGGAATAAAAAATTTGCTGTTGAGCTCCATGGCCCATTGTGAAACGAGGGAAGCAGGAACGAGTATAAGGACTTTTTTTACGAGTCCCCTGATCATATATTCCTTTAATATCAAACCAGCTTCAATCGTTTTGCCGAGACCGACCTCATCAGCAAGGATCGCTTTGCCGTTCATGCTTTCAACAACCTGCTTGGCTACTTCCAGCTGATGGGGAAGGGGAGTAAGATTCGGCAGATGCTTTGGAGCCTGCAGGCCTTCAAAATCAGGAATAGTCGTGTGGTTTTCAACCTCAACAGCCAATTTATAAAGCTCCCAATTTCCCCATGGGCCGTCGTCATCAATTCTTTTTAAGAATTCATCCTGCCAGGCAGAATCAAAGCCAATTTGCACTGTCATAAAAACAGCTCCTTTTATCTATATAAAGATATTGCCCAAACCTCGTTAAGGTGGTACGATGTTAATAGCTTTGAAAGTTTTGAAAGTTAACACATTACATTTAGTTAACCGAAATAATGGATTTTTTATTTTTTCTGTTTGGTATAAGTATGACCAACTTGGAAAATTTTATAAATGCGAATGACAACAAGGGGAGAGACTACTTTGTAGCGCCGAAGGAGCAAGCAAAATCTGTGAATCTCTCAGGCAAAAGAACTCTTGTTTGACGCAGCTCTGGAGAGTGCTTTTTAATAAGCCACCCAAGGGGAAAGCCGATTTCGGTAAACTTTCAGGTGCAAGGACAGAGATCTTCTCATATTTGAGGGGATACTCTGTCCTTTTTTATGTTCAACAAGAAATTTTTGAACTTCGAGAACTGTCTAGCTCCATCGCCTACTCCCTCGAGGTCACAAGCTTGTCTTGTTTCGGCTTCTAGGGACTCGGGGTCATAAGCCGTTTCCTTTCAGAAGGAAAAACGCCTTCTTACAGGAACCGTCTTATGCCTGAGGCCCCCAGGATGAGGGTCATGCAGACGTTGCCACAGGACGTGGCGCTCTCAGTCTGCGTTCCTTGAAAGGACAATCGCCTCCACATTTCGAGCAATCCTCCCAAAAAGGCAAAGAACGCCTTTCCGTGAGGCTTGTCTTGTGCTTGTCGGGGGTGGGCAAGGCGCTTCCGCTTTTCTTATGTTCCTGCAACAACTTCAAAAGATTTAAGGGGGACGAGTAAATGTCACAGTTAAAACGCACGCCTTTATTTGAGGTGTACAAAGATTACGGAGCAAAAACCATTGATTTCGGGGGCTGGGACCTTCCTGTTCAATTTTCAAGCATTAAAGAAGAACATGAAGCAGTCCGTACAAAAGCCGGGCTTTTTGATGTATCCCATATGGGTGAAATCGAAGTGAAGGGGACGGATAGCCTTAAATACCTTCAAAAAATGATGACGAACGATATTTCCAAATTAAAGAACTCAGGTGCTCAATATACAGCCATGTGTTATGAGAATGGCGGAACTGTTGATGATTTACTTGTCTATAAAATAGAGGATGATCATTATTTGCTGGTTGTAAATGCTTCCAATATTGAAAAGGACTTCAACTGGCTTCAGGACCATGCTGAAGGGAATGTGGAATTGAAAAACCTTTCTGAAGATATGGCACAGCTTGCGATTCAGGGACCGCTTGCAGAAAAAGTGCTCCAAAAGCTTGCTGGCACGAACCTGTCGGATATCGGATTTTTCAAATTCCAGCAGGATGTAGATCTGAATGGAAAGAAAGCGCTAGTCTCCAGAACAGGTTATACAGGAGAAGACGGATTTGAAGTTTATTGTGATGCCCAGGATGCAGTCGCATTATGGATTGAAATCCTTGAAGCAGGCAAAGAAGAAGGCGTGCTGCCATGCGGGCTTGGCGCAAGGGATACTCTTCGTTTTGAAGCCAACCTGGCACTCTATGGGCAGGAGCTCTCGCCTGAAATCACACCTCTTGAGGCAGGAATCGGCTTTGCTGTAAAAGTCAATAAAGAAGCTGATTTTATCGGCAAAGAAGTGCTTAAGAATCAAAAAGAAAATGGGGTTCCCCGCAAGCTGGCTGGAATTGAAATGATTGACCGCGGCATTCCGCGCCATGGCTATCCTGTATATAAAGGGGAAGAACTGATCGGGGAAGTGACAACAGGAACTCAATCTCCGACATTAAAAAAGAATATTGGCCTTGTTCTTATCAAGAAAGAGCATGCGGAGCCGGGAACTGATTTGGAAGTGGAAATCCGCGGCAAACGACTGAAGGCTAAGATTGCAGCAACACCTTTTTATAAAAGAGAAAAGAACTAACCGGGGGGAGAAAATGATGAAACATCGCTATTTACCGATGACAGAGTCTGACCAGAAAGCAATGCTTGAAAAAATCGGCGTCAGTTCTGTGGAAGAACTATTCAGTGATATTCCCGAAAGTGTAAGATTTAAGGGTGAATATAAAATCAAGCCGGCAAAATCTGAGACAGCCTTACTGAAAGAGCTTACTAAAATGGCTCAGAAAAATGCTGATCTTCGTACAAATACATCTTTCCTTGGTGCGGGTGTTTATGATCATTACATGCCAATCATTGTTGATCATGTGTTATCCCGTTCAGAGTTTTATACTGCCTATACTCCTTACCAGCCAGAAATCTCCCAGGGAGAGCTCCAGGCAATTTTTGAATTCCAGACCATGATCTGTGAGTTAACAGGAATGGATGTTGCCAACTCATCTATGTATGATGGCGGAACAGCACTTGCTGAAGCAGCCATGCTAAGCGCAGGCAGCACACGCCGCAAGAAAATTCTTATCTCAAGCGCCGTTCATCCTGAATCTAAAGAAGTAGTAAAGACATATGCAAAGGGCCAATATATTGAAGTGATTGAAATTCCTCATAAGGACGGCATCACAGATCTTGAAGCTCTAAATGGAATGATTGGCGATGATATCGCAGCTGTCATTGTACAGTATCCTAACTTTTTTGGCAGAGTCGAGCCTTTACAAGAGCTTGAGGAGATTATCCATGCCCATAAATCCATGTTTGTTGTTTCAAGCAACCCGCTTGCTCTTGGCGCACTGACACCTCCTGGTAAATTCGGAGCAGACATTGTAGCAGGAGATGCCCAGGTTTTCGGAATTCCTACAGCTTTCGGAGGCCCGCATTGCGGATATTTTGCCGTTACAACCAAGCTAATGAGAAAAGTGCCGGGCCGTCTTGTCGGACAAACGGTAGACGATCAGGGGCGCCGCGGCTTCGTGCTTACTCTTCAGGCGCGTGAACAGCATATCCGACGCGATAAGGCAACCTCAAATATTTGTTCCAATCAGGCTCTAAACGCACTTGCGGCATCTGTAGCGATGACTGCTCTTGGCAAGAAGGGCGTAAAGGAAATGGCTGCTGCCAATATGCAAAAAGCCCATTATGCGAAACAGCAATTTAAGGCTGCCGGTTTTGAAGTTCCATTCGAAGGCCCTTCATTTAATGAATTTGTCATCAAATTGAATAAGCCTGTTAAAGAAGTAAATCAAAAGCTTCTTGATAAGGGCATTATTGGCGGCTACGATTTGGGCAGAGATTATGCTGACCTGAAAAATCATATGCTTGTTGCTGTAACAGAATTGAGAACGAAGAATGAAATTGATGCATTCGTTAAAGAAATGGGGGATTACCATGCATAAGGAAGATCAGCCACTCATCTTTGAATTAAGCACAGAAGGCCGTATCGGCTACAGCCTGCCTGAAATGGATATTCCAGAAATTGACCTGGGCGAACTTCTTCCCGAAGGCTACCTGCGAGAGGAAGAGCCTGAGCTGCCGGAAGTGTCTGAACTTGATATCATGCGTCATTATACTGCACTTTCAAAACGCAATCATGGCGTTGATTCAGGGTTTTATCCACTGGGCTCCTGCACAATGAAATACAACCCTAAAATCAATGAGAATGTAGCGCGCTTCAATGGTTTTGCCCACTTGCACCCGCTGCAGGATGAAAGCTCTGTTCAAGGTGCTCTGGAACTGATGTATGATCTGCAGGAGCATCTGATTGAAATTACGGGAATGGATGAGGTTACACTTCAGCCAGCTGCAGGAGCACATGGAGAATGGACTGGATTAATGATGATCCGTTCTTATCATGAAGCGAATGGCGATACAAAGCGCACTAAAGTAGTCGTTCCTGACTCTGCCCACGGAACAAATCCTGCATCTGCGACAGTCGCAGGCTTTGAAACAGTAACTGTTAAATCTGATGAAAATGGGCTGGTGGATTTAGAGGATCTAAGAAGAGTGGTTGGCGAGGATACTGCTGCCCTTATGCTGACTAACCCGAATACTTTAGGTTTGTTTGAAGAAAACATTCTTGAAATGGCTGAGATTGTTCACGGCGCCGGCGGGAAGCTATATTATGATGGAGCTAACCTGAATGCTGTACTTTCAAAAGCACGCCCTGGAGATATGGGATTTGACGTGGTTCACCTTAATCTTCATAAAACCTTTACAGGACCGCATGGCGGCGGCGGACCGGGATCAGGGCCAGTCGGGGTAAAAGCGGATCTGATTCCTTTCCTTCCAAAGCCTGTTTTGGTAAAGAACGGTGACCAATATGAATTTGATTATGACCGCCCGCAATCAATCGGCCGTGTAAAGCCATATTACGGAAACTTTGGAATCAATGTCCGGGCTTATACTTATATCCGTACTATGGGGCCAGATGGACTGAAGGCTGTTACGGAAAATGCGGTATTAAACGCAAACTATATGATGAGAAGGCTTGCGCCATTCTTTGACCTGCCATTTGACAGACATTGCAAGCATGAATTCGTTTTAAGCGGCAAGCGCCAAAAGAAACTTGGCGTGCGTACATTGGATATTGCCAAGCGTCTTCTTGACTTTGGCTACCATCCGCCAACCATCTACTTCCCGCTTAACGTGGAAGAGTGTATTATGATTGAGCCGACAGAAACAGAATCAAAAGAAACGCTGGACGCTTTTGTCGACGCCATGATTCAAATAGCTAAAGAAGCTGAGGAAAACCCTGAGATTGTTCAGGAAGCACCTCACACAACAGTAATTGGCCGTCTTGATGAAACAATGGCTGCAAGAAAGCCGGTTCTTCGCTATCAAAAGCAATAAAACGAAAAAGGGTGTCCCTAAGAGGGCACTCTTTTTTTGCGTCTTATAGACTACTTGTGAACTCTGGGAAGGAATAGGGAAATTTGGGAATTTGCAGCGATTCCGGGGAAAGGAATCGAAAACCTGGGCATGAAACAAGCTAAATGAGAAAAGAACAGCGGTTTTGGCGAATAGATTATATGATTGAACTTAGAAGAGGGGTTTCCAATCAATAGACCCCGTTAAAATAACGGGGTCTTTTTAAATATTGCTATTATTTTTTCGCTTTCACTTTTCCTGTCCATTTTTTAAATCCGCCCTGCAGGTGTGAAAGGTCTTTGTAGCCTTTACGATGCAAAAACTGGGCAGCTCTCGCACTTCTCATGCCGCTTTGGCAATATAAGTAGACTGGCTTGTCCGGACGCAATTCCTTCATGCGCATTTTCATTTGTGAAAGCGGTATATTGCGGGCACCTAAAATATGGCCGTTTTCAAATTCATTTGGTTCACGTACATCGATTAATTGGGCTTTTCTGTAGCCTTCTCTGAACTGGTCTTCCGTAAGCGTTTTAACAATTCGGCGCTGATAAAACCAGGTTATCACGGAATAGGTAATGATTGCACCCAAAATGATAAGAATGAAATAAAGTGTTTCCAATATGTCTTTCTCCTTTCACACATAGGTAAGCCAACTAATATTATATAAGCCTTTCCTAATAGGAGTAAAGGAAATCTGTTAAATTTGTTATGGAAATTCAACTTGCTTTAAATTTCACTGGAATTTTGGTAGACTATTAACCGCAAATGACTAGTTAAAGAATCTGAAAATGAGGGCTACATATGACTAAAGAGGTTTGGCGTTTTATCGATTCAAAAGAGGGGTCACCTTCTTTTAATATGGCTTTGGATGAGGCGTTGCTTGACTGGAACAGTGAGGGCAAAATGCCTCCTGTAATCCGTTTTTACGGCTGGAATCCGGCGACTCTTTCAATCGGCTATTTCCAAAAGGTTGAAAAAGAAATAGATATGGAAGCTGTGAAGCAGCATGGATTGGGATTTGTCCGAAGGCCTACAGGCGGAAGAGGCGTACTTCATGAACATGAACTCACATACAGTGTGATCGTACCTGAAGCCCACCCCGAAATGCCGAATACAGTAACTGAAGCATACAGAGTTATTTCGGAAGGGATTTTAAAAGGTTTTCACGGACTTGGGATGGAAGCTTATTTTGCAGTGCCGAAGACAGCTGAAGAAAGGGACTCTCTGAAAAATCCAAGATCTGCTGTTTGTTTTGATGCCCCCAGCTGGTATGAACTTGTTGTAGAAGGCCGTAAAGTGGCTGGGAGTGCACAAACAAGGCAAAAAGGGGTAATCCTTCAGCATGGTTCCATTTTGCTTGATTTGGATGAAGACAAGCTGTTCAGCTTGTTCAAATATCCGAATGACAGAGTCAAAGAGAGAATGCAAAAAGCTTTTAAGAATAAAGCTGTTGCTATAAATGAGCTGACAACTGAAAAAATTACCCTGGATCAAGCAAAAGCAGCTTTCAAAAAGGGATTTGAAGAAGGCTTGAATATTGAACTTGAACCTTACAAGCTTACAGATGAAGAAATGGCATATGTACAAAAAATCGCAAAAGAGCGATATGAAAGTGATGACTGGAACTATAAGAGATAAAAGCGGCAAAGTCGCTTTTTCTCTTTTTTTAATGAATAATTTTCCAATTGTTGCCCTGGAAAAGTGCAAGCTTCAAAATATGTTAAAATTTATCGTTAATTGTCGGAAATCGGCTATTAACTCTGTTTTTCTTTAAATTTTGGTATATTTTAAGTTTGACAAAATCACTTTTAGTTGAACTAGACACAATATGTAGTGGTGTCGAAAATATTTAGGACACTATATATTGATTTTGGGGTTTGAGGTATGGTAACTTTAGGGTACTCTTTTAAAACAGATAGATTTACCCTATCTGCCAGAATACTTACACAAATTGATAATTGAATTTAGAAGGAGTTGTAACAATGTCTGTTGCTCTAGGACAAAAAATGAAATTGAACATTGATCGTTTAAACAAGGATATCCGTCTTTTTCCTCAGGTTCACCCTGTAACCCCAGATATGAAAATGACCCACAAAGGTGTTTCCCGCTTAGTTATGCTAGATCGTTACACCTTCAAAGACACCGAGAAAGTGACACTCACAAACGGTGACTTCGTCGTCCTCACAATCAAGGAAGATCCAAAATTTCCGGCACGAGGCTTAGGATTCATCCAGGATATTGACTGGGAAAACAAGACAGCCAAGGTTTTAGTCGAGGAAGACTACAGAGGAGTACTGGATGATCCGGAAGAATCGAGAACAGGCATTATTACAAAGCCTCTTGATGTAATCGAGAAACCCCTTGAAATCTTCTATGAGCAAATCGCCAAGCGTAACGCAACAGGCCTGGCATCTGTTGAGAAAACCGAAGAAAAAAGAAAAGAATGGTTTGAAAAGTTCTATCAGGAATTGAAAAACTTGAATTTCATTCCGGCTGGCCGCGTATTGTATGGAGCGGGTGCCGACACAGATGTTACGTATTTCAATTGCTACGTAATGCCATTCGTACAGGACTCCCGTGAAGGAATTTCCGAGCACCGAAAGCAGGTAATGGAAATCATGAGCCGAGGCGGAGGAGTTGGGACAAACGGTTCAACCCTAAGGCCGCGCAACACACTGGCTAAAGGAGTAAACGGCAAGTCATCGGGTTCAGTATCCTGGCTTGATGATATTGCGAAGCTTACACACCTTGTGGAGCAGGGAGGTTCCCGCAGAGGCGCTCAGATGATTATGCTGGCAGATTGGCACCCGGACATCATCGAATTCATCATCTCGAAAATGCAAAACCCAAGAATTTTACGATTCCTTCTTGAAAATACAAATGATGATACAATAAAAAAATATGCTAAAGAAAAATTAAAATTCACTCCATTTACTGAACAGGAAATAGCCATGTACCAGGGTATTATCAATTACAAGAGCATTCCCGGCTATGGCGGTTTCAGCGATAAAATCATACAGGATGCTGAAGAAAAACTGGCGACTGGCGGTACTTACAGTGTTCATAATTCTGAATTCCTGACCGGGGCAAACATTTCAGTCTGCCTGACAAAAGAATTTATGGATGCAGTTGAAAATGATGCAGAATATGAGCTTCGCTTCCCGGATGTTGAATCATATGATGCTGATACCATGAAAACCTACAACGAAGAATGGCATAAAGTCGGTGACGTCAGAGAATGGGGAAAACTTGGCTATAAAGTCCGTGTTCACCGCAAAATCAAAGCGAAAGAACTTTGGAACCTGATTAATATCTGTGCAACATACTCGGCAGAGCCAGGTATTTTCTTTATTGATAATGCCAATGACATGACCAATGCACAGGCTTACGGACAAAAGGTTGTAGCAACAAATCCGTGTGGCGAACAGCCTCTTGCACCATATTCAGTCTGCAACCTTGCAGCAGTGAACCTTGCAGAAATGGCAGATAAGGAAAATAAGACCGTTAATTTTGAAAAGCTGAAGCGTACTGTTGAAGTGGGAGTACGTATGCAGGACAATGTAATAGATGCTACACCATACTTCCTTGAAGAAAACAAAAAACAGGCATTAGGCGAGCGCCGTGTTGGTCTTGGCGTTATGGGGCTTCATGACCTGCTGATCTATTGTGAAACAGAATATGGTTCTGAGGAAGGCAATGTGCTGATTGACAAAGTCTTCGAAACCATTGCAGCCACAGCTTACAGAGCTTCTGTAGAGCTTGCGGAGGAAAAAGGGAGCTTCCCATTCTTAACAGGTGAAAATGCTGAAGAAACAAATCGCCTGCGCAAAGCTTTTACAGAAACAGGCTTCATGCAGAAAATGCCTGAGGATATCCGTGAATCCATTTTACAAAGCGGAATCCGTAATTCACATCTTCTGACTGTTGCACCTACTGGATCCACAGGTACCATGGTTGGAGTATCTACAGGTCTTGAACCATATTTCTCCTTCTCATACTTCAGGAGCGGCCGCTTAGGCAAGTTCATTGAAGTAAAGGCAGATATTGTTCAGGAATATTTAGACCGCAATCCGGATGCAGATCCTAATAATCTGCCTGAATGGTTTGTGGCAGCAATGGATCTGGCTCCTGAAGCCCACGCAGATGTTCAATGTGTTATACAGCGCTGGATCGACAGCTCGATCAGTAAAACAGTAAATGCACCGAAGGGCTACAGTGTTGAACAGGTTGAGCAAGTGTATGAACGCTTATACCGCGGCGGTGCAAAGGGCGGCACTGTCTATGTAGACGGCTCACGCGATTCTCAAGTATTGACGCTGAAAGCTGAAGAGAACAGCTTTGAAGATACAGATACAGTCAAAAAAGAAAAATCAAAGCAGCATGTAGTTCTGGTTGATACAATCAGCGACCTGCGTTCAACCGATGTAACAATCGGTTCTGAAGTCGGCAATACATGTCCAGTATGCCGTAAAGGAAAAGTCAAAGAAATCGGCGGCTGCAATACTTGCACAAACTGTAATGCCCAGCTGAAATGCGGTTTATAAAAGAATAATTTAAACGAACCAAGAAGATGGAAATAATTGTTCCATCTTCTTTTTTTGCTGTTGGATTAATTGGTTCATACTACAGACATAGGGTTCTGCTGACATTTTTCCGCTGGCAGGACAAATTGATAAAGTGAGGTATGCCTAATGAAGCCATTTATCCCTCAGCTAGTTTATATAGAACCTCAAGCTCTCGAATATCCCCTAGGAAGAGAGCTAAAGGAAAAATTTGAAAAAATGAACTTGGAAATTAGGGAAACAACATCACATAACCAGGTGAGAAATATTCCCGGTGATAACGAATTGCAAAAGTACCGCAATGCGAAATCCACTTTGGTGGTAGGCATCAGACGAACTCTGAAATTTGATACATCCAAGCCTTCGGCAGAATATGCCATTCCGCTTGCTACAGGCTGCATGGGCCACTGCCACTATTGCTATCTGCAAACCACACTTGGAAGCAAGCCATATATTCGCACGTATGTAAACCTTGAAGAAATCTTTGAGCAGGCCTCTAAATATATGGAGGAGAGAAAGCCGGAGCTTACACGATTTGAAGCTGCATGTACATCCGATATCGTAGGGATTGATCATTTGACCCATTCTCTGAAAAAAACAATTGAATTTATTGGCCAGACGGAGTATGGCCAGCTCCGCTTTGTCACTAAGTATCATCATGTCGACCATCTGCTTGATGCTAAACATAATGGGAAAACCCGATTTCGATTTAGTGTTAATTCGCGGTTTGTAATAAAAAACTTTGAACCGGGCACTTCCTCTTTCGACGATCGGCTTGAAGCTGCCCGCAAAGTAGCTAATGCCGGCTACCCGCTTGGCTTTATCGTAGCGCCTATTTACATGCATGATGATTGGCGTGAAGGCTATCATGAACTTTTTCAAAGGTTAAGCAAATCGCTCGAAGGCATCAATCTGGAAGGATTAACTTTCGAGTTAATCCAGCACAGATTTACAAAACCAGCCAAAAAGGTAATTGAAAAACGCTACCCGAAAACAAAGCTGGAAATGGATGAAGAAAAACGCAAATACAAGTGGGGAAGATATGGAATAGGCAAGTATGTTTATCCGACTGATGAAGCAAAGGATCTTGAAAATACGATTAGGGGGTATATTCACTCTTGTTTTCCAGAAGCAGAAGTGCAATATTTCACCTAAACCTGAGTTTTTGCTTGTCAGCCGTACTATTTTAAAAAGCTCCTGATTAAAGATGTATAAGTAAGAGTTCCTCTATGGGCAAGTACATCGACAGGAGTGGCTTACATGTATATAGATGGGGTTTTTTCAGGAGGAGGCATCAAGGGGTTTGCGTTAATCGGTGCTTATGAGGAAGTTCACAAAAGAGGCTTTCGATTTAAGCGGGTTGCAGGGACAAGTGCTGGTTCCATCGTTGCTGCTTTAATTGCTGCCAATTATACAAGTGATGAAATATATCAGCTCGTCGATCAGTTTGATGTAAAAAAGCTTCTTGATGAAAGAAAAACCTTTATTCCCTTCGCAGTAGGAAAATGGCTTAACCTTTATTGGCGGCTGGGATTATATAAAGGATCCGAGCTGGAAACCTGGATTGCTCAAAAGCTGGCTGACAGGGGGATTAGAACCTTTTCAGACCTTCCTCCGCAATCGCTGAGAGTCATAGCTTCTGACCTGACAAACGGAAGACTGGTAGTACTGCCCGATGATCTTATAAATTATGGGATTGACCCCGCTTCGTTTTCGGTAGCAAAGGCGATAAGGATGAGCTGCAGTCTCCCGTATTTTTTTGAGCCGGTTAAGCTGAACGCATACAGCAGCTCGAGTGTCATTGTGGATGGCGGGGTTCTAAGCAATTTTCCCATGTGGCTTTTTGATAAGGAAAACGTGAAAAAGACAAGGCCTGTCCTCGGGATAAAGTTAAGCCATAATTTAAGCGAACGGCCGCCGAATAAAATTGACAACGCCATCCAAATGTATGCTGCGCTTTTTGAAACGATGAAGGATGCACATGATGCCAGATACATCTCCAGAAAACATGCACAAAACATTATTTTCATTCCAACGGATGGCGTGCTGACTGCTGAATTTAATATAACCGAGCAAAAGAAAAAAGATCTTCTGGAGCACGGCAGGCAATGTGCGGAGCAATTTTTTTCATCATGGAGCTATTAAAGAGAAAAGCCAGAGCCCGATTCTTGAAGGTTCCCCAGAATTCAGGACTTATCATATAAAAGTAAAAAATCGAGCCCGAGTTAAAGGGAGGCTCGATTTTTCTTTTTGCCTTTTTTGCCTTCTATGACTGTCAAGTGTGGAGAAGATTTTTTCTTAGCCTTTTTAATTGAAGTAAGGGAACCTACAGAAGCCTTTCTTCCATTGGCTGAGCCCGTTTCTTTATTGTTAAAGCGCCTTTTTGATTTTTTGGCTGCCTTTATAAAAGCTCGCTGTTCCCGCTTTGAGGGATTAAATCTGTTAAAGCGCTGAAAAAGAAAGTATACAACAGCACCAATGATGACAATGACAGCTATTCTCTGCAAAAAACCGGCAGGATTTGAGATCAGGCTGACGGCAACTCCGATAACAGCTAGCAAAATGAGCCCGGAGACAATATAAAATGTAAATGGTTTTTTCAAGAAAGCCACCTCCCTAAAAGCATGATGAGCAATTTTATAAGCTTTTAAACTATATAAGCTAAAGTTTATCGAAATAATTAATGAAAGTTGTCTTCATATTTTTCTTTTCCTATTTCTTTACAATTTAAACAGCGGAATATATCTTTTAATAAGTATCGGGAATAGCTGGATGCTGCCTATACTTAAATTTATGCTATGCACACAAGTCCCGGAACACACATTACCTCAAATAAGCACAAAATCAAAGGACTGTATCATTAATTATTTTATTCGACCTAAAATCTCATAAAACCTCTATACAACAGGAAATTATATAAAAAATATGGACGATCTTTGCAGGATAGTTAATCCAATCTGCATTTATTTTAAATCTGGTGCAATGGAATAAATGCGTGTGGACATAATAGGAAAAGGAGGTGGCGCAAAGTGGCAGAAGAAAAGGAGCGCTTGGAACAGGATCAAAGGGAAAAACCAATGTCTTTTATGGCAATGGTGGTCATTACCGGACTGGTTGGAGGCATTCTTTGGAGCGGCCTGGCCTATCTGGCATACGTGTTTAATTTTACCGAAATTCGCCCTAATGTCATTCTCGAACCCTGGACGATTGGTGCCTGGAAAGAGGGCTGGCTGGGAACATTGATCTCAATTCTCTTTATTGGAGGAATATCAATTGTGGCGGCCTTAATTTATTATGCAGCGCTGCGGAAATTTCAAAGTATTTTCGTGGGGGCTGGCTATGGAGTTGCCCTTTTTTTACTGGTATTTTTTATACTCAACCCAATCTTTCCTGGAATCAGCCCGTTTTGGGATCTTGAGCGGAATACAATTATCACATCGATCTGTTTCTATATATTATTTGGCGTTTTCGTAGGGTATTCCATTTCATATGAAGCCCAAGAAATCAGAGGCAAGACTGAAGATGAAAAAAAGACCCGCACAGATCCGGATTTAACTTGATGAACAAAGCATAATGACGAATGTTTTATCTTTGTGCATGATTGCTGTTAAGTGATGAAAAATTATGCGAAAAGCGCTATACATCAGAACTGTATGAAATTTTGCTTTATGATAGAATGTTCTTAATGGGCATTCTTTTTCGATGCTGTCAGGGAAATGACTTGAATAGAAAGAGAAGCCCGTCAGCAACTATGTTAAAGGGGGTTGAACATGGGGAAAATACTCCTGTTAAATGGGCCGAATTTAAATCTGCTCGGCAAAAGGGAACCAGGTGTTTATGGAAAAGAAACGCTTGATCAGCTGGAGCAAAATATGAAAGCATTGGGTGCTTCGTTTGAGACAGAAGTGTCCTGTTTTCAGTCAAATCATGAAGGGGAACTCATTGACAAGCTTCACTCCGCCAATGAAGATGGCACACAGGGTATTATTTTCAATCCCGGGGCATTTACCCATTATAGTTATGCGATCAGGGATGCTGTTGCAGGAATCCAGGTTCCTTTGATCGAAGTACATATTTCTAATGTTCATGCCAGAGAAGAATTCAGGCATACTTCTGTCATTGCACCTGCTGCAATAGGGCAAATAGTTGGCCTGGGCTTTAAAGGATATGAACTTGCTTTTCATGCATTATTGGATATTCAAAAGGGGAGAGGATAAGATGGAGAAAATACAAAAATTACGCGAACGCTTTACAGAGTCTGGGATAGATGGAATGCTGATTACCAGCAGTTACAATCGCCGCTATATGACTGGCTTTACCGGTTCAGCCGGCGTCGTATTAATCAGTGCGGATAAAGCAATCTTCATAACCGATTTCCGCTACACGGAACAGGCAGCTAAACAGTGTGAAGGGTATGAAATTGTAAAGCATACTGGTGCAATTCCTGAAGAAGTTGCCAAACAGGCTGAACAGCTTGGGATCAAAAAGCTTGGCTTTGAAGAGAATCATCTAACTTTTTCTTCCTATAAGGCTTATGAAAAAGCTGTTAACGCTGAACTTGTCCCTGTTTCTGACACAATTGAAAAGTTACGCTTGATAAAGACCGAATCAGAGATTAAGATAATAAAGGTGGCAGCTGACATTGCAGATGCTGCGTTTAAACATATTCTTGATGTCATTCGGCCGGGAATTACTGAACTGGAAGTTTCGAATGAATTAGAATTTTTTATGAGAAAAGCGGGTGCAGTTTCATCATCGTTTGATATTATCGTAGCATCCGGATACCGTTCAGCACTTCCGCATGGAGTCGCCAGTGATAAGGTTATCGAAAAAGGCGATTTTGTCACACTGGACTTCGGCGCTTATTATAAGGGCTATGTTTCAGATATTACCCGCACGGTTGCTGTTGGAGAACCTGAAGATAAGCTGAAAGAAATCTATACAATCGTGCAGGAAGCTCAGGAGCGGGGGATGGAAGGCATCAAACCGGGAATGAGCGGCAAAGAAGCAGATGCCTTAACTCGTGATTATATTTCTGGTAAAGGCTATGGCGAGTATTTTGGCCATTCTACCGGACATGGCATCGGGCTTGAAGTGCATGAAGGGCCTGCATTGTCATTTAAGTCTGATGTTATCCTTGAACCTGGAATGGTTGTAACGGTGGAGCCGGGCATTTACATACCGGGCCTTGGCGGTGTCCGCATTGAGGACGATACAGTCATTACAAAGGATCACAACGAAACGCTTACTCATTCTACTAAAGAATTGATCATTCTTTAATTGTACACAATAGGAGGACAAACTCATGATTTCTGTAAACGATTTTCGTACGGGATTGACGATTGAAGTTGATAACGGCATTTGGCGTGTAATGGATTTCCAGCACGTTAAACCTGGAAAAGGAGCGGCATTTGTACGTTCCAAATTGCGCAACCTCCGTACAGGTGCCATTCAGGAAAAAACCTTCCGCGCAGGTGAAAAAGTAGGGAAGGCACAAATTGATAACCGCAAAATGCAATACCTTTATGCAAATGGAGATCAGCATGTTTTCATGGACAATGAGTCTTATGAGCAAATCGAGCTGCCTGCATCTGCAATTGAGTACGAATTAAAGTTTCTAAAAGAAAACATGGAAGTTGCTATTATGCTTTACCAGGGAGAGTCTCTTGGAATCGAGCTTCCTAACTCTGTTGAACTTACAGTGACTGAAACAGAACCAGGCATTAAAGGGGATACTGCTTCCGGCGGAACGAAACCTGCTACACTTGAAACAGGCCTGACTGTACAAGTTCCTTTCTTTGTCAATGAAGGGGATAAGCTGATCATCAATACAACTGATGGTTCCTACGTGTCTCGTGCATAATTTGAAAAAAAAATCCCGATTTCTCGGGATTTTTTTTATCCTTTATATTTCCTGCCTTCAGCTCCAGGGGATATGTCAGTATCATTGCGATTATTATAATCAGGGTCAGATGCAGGAGCATTTCTGTTATCGCGTGTTCCGCCAAGATAAGCCCTGTCGCCTTTTTTCTGGTATTTTAAAAATTCACCTAAGTTCTCATTCATCCTTAAACCTCATTTCTCTGGGAAGTTACTAAGTGAGACATTATTAGTATTAGCTTTATCCTCAAGATTATAAGACGAAGATCTTTTAACTATAATATGTGAACTCTGCTGTGATTTGGCTTTCTATGTCTATGGTTCCCGGCTGGATAGGTGTACTGACGGCACTTTTCACAAAAGTGGAGGATTGAAACGAAATAGGCTGCTCCATGCCTAAAGTTCCTTCCGCAACGGATAGCGGGGTGCTGATTAATTGTACTCTTAGTGCAGAGGCAATTGTTTCTGCCTTTTTGTAAGCATCCATAACGGCCAGACTTAATGCCTGCCGGTACAATTCAGACTGGTTTTCAGCTTCAAAATGAATTCCTCTGATAGTGTTTGCACCATTATTCACTGCTGTATCCACAACGAGTCCCGTATTTTCTATCTCATCGACAGTAATGCCTAGTATATGCTCGACCCTGTATCCGCGGAAAATTTGCTTGCCATCCACAAAATCGTATTGCGGAAAAATGGTGAAATCGGACGTTTTAATCTGCTGATCTGTTATTCCAATAGCATTAAGAGCCTTTTTGACACTTGAAATGGCATCTGCATTCTGTTCCTGTGCCTTCAGAAGCTCCTTGTCTTCTGTTAAAACTCCCAGTTTTATGTTAGCCTGGTCAGGCTGTACAGCTAGCTTTCCCTCACCTGAAACCCTTAAAATATTTCTGTTTGATCTGGAATGGCTACCTGTTTGTACAGAATTGCGGACAAAGGGCTGATAATAATACATGAATTTCATTCCCCGCTTTCATTGAGGTATCATTCTAGAATTACGCCGGGGAAAGAGAGAAAATGCTACATAATTAATCCCAGCTGTAATTCATCAGCTGCGCAATTCTCTTTGGGATATCTATATTCTCCATCACTCCTGTAAAAGTTTCGCTTCCATTGCCATAAGCAAATAAAGGGATCATATTGCCTGTATGTCCGCCGGTTGAGCTGAGAGATCTTACTTTATTTGTTAAAATGCCCCCATGATACTTTTCTGCAATCAGGCTTCCTATTTCCCATGCTGCTATATATTGAGGATAAACTTGGCTGTCTGTGGCCATCAGCTTGCCATTAAATGCTTTAATTTCCTGCTCGGTTAAATCAATATTTGCATACTTTTTTAAAACATCCTTCACGCTTTCTGACCGGTAAGTACCTCTGTTTTCACCTTTTGCAAATTGGCTGACCATATACTGCGGCGTCGCCTTGATTTCTTTTAACTGCTGTATATCCAGCGGTTCTGATGCTGATATCCCCATTGTTTCATGATCAGCGGCAACCAATACCAGTGTTTCTTTGTCCTTTTTTGCCCATTCAACTGCATATTTTACAGCTTCATCAAATTCAATGGTTTCTTTCCAGATGCTTGTAATATCGCCTGCGTGAGAAGCATGGTCAATCCTTGCGCCTTCTGCCATAAGAAAAAATCCCTGTTTTCCTTTTGAAAGTACACTGATCGCTTTTTCAGTCATCTCTTTTAAGCTTGGTTCTTTGCTGTTTTTTAGAGGACGGTCCAGTTTAAAGTTCATATATCCATTATTGAACAATCCGAGAAGCTTTCCCCCTTTGGCATTCTGCATTTCCTCCCGATTGGCTGCATAGTCATACCCTTTCAGCCTGGCCTCGTTAATTAAATCCTTCCCATTTTGCTTATCCGGGCCGAAATAGGCTCTCCCGCCTCCCATTAACACATCGACCTCATTATTCAGCTGCTGGCGTGCAATTTCCTCCTGTCCGGACCATCTGTTTGAAACACTTGCTGTAAAGGCGGCAGGTGTTGCATCTGTAATTGTATTGGTAGAGATAACCCCCGCCTTCTTTCCGTTTTTCTTGAATAAATCCAGAATGCTGTCTATTTCCTTGCCATCAGGAGTAACTCCAATCATTTCATTATTCGTCTTTTTTCCAATTGCAAGTGCAGTACCACCGGCAGCTGAGTCTGTAACGAAATTATTGGCAGATTCGGTATGCACCAATGCCGTGTGGGGGAGAGATTCCAGGAACAGCCGCCCATCCTTTCCATATTCCAGTTTTCTTGCAATCTCAATCTGGCCTATTCCCATTCCATCTCCAATCATAAGAATGACATTTTGCGGTCCTTTTGTATTTCCCTGAAGAGCCATTCCTTCTGAAGGGAAGATGCCAAGGACTAAAAGAAGAAAAATAACCAGAATGTAAGTGCATTTAGCTTTCATAAATTGACACCAGCCTTTTTCAATGTTCTTATTGGATTATTTTTTGAAAAAAAGATTTTTTTTACTCAGCAAAAAGCTTGTCCTAAATAATTGTGAAGCTTGCAAATCTAAGTCATATTGTTTTGCCTCAGGCATACATTTTAAATAATGAGAAGCTAGTCCGAAATCAGATGATGAATGGAGGAGCAGACATGGAAACGATTATAGCCTTTTTGCCGAAAAAAATTGCCGAACAAATACAGAGAATCCCTCCGCAAATCTTAGAGGATCTGGAGGAAATCAGGGTCCGTATTTCCAGACCCATTGAGCTGACAGCAAGGGGGATGCCGCATTATCTCCCATATATAGTTGAGTCAGAGGATGCTGTGCATTTGCTGAATAAAATAAGCCATTTTTCCATTTACACACTGGAGGAAGAACTGAAGAGAGGTTATATCACGATTGAAGGCGGCCATAGGGTAGGACTAGCAGGGAAGGTCATTCTTGAACAAGGGAAGGTTAAGGCAATCAGGGATATTTCCTCTTTTAACATAAGAATTGCCAGGGAGAAAATTGGCATTGCCCAGAATCTGATTCCCAGAATTTACAGGGATGGGTGGCTGCATACCATGATTATTGGTCCGCCGCAGACTGGTAAAACCACCTTACTGCGCGACATTGCAAGAATCATTTCATCTGGTGATCCAAATAATGACTTTCCTGCCAGCAAGGTTGGGATTGTGGATGAACGCTCCGAAATAGCAGGATGTGTGAACGGGATTCCGCAAATGACATTTGGGAATAGAATTGATGTCCTTGATGCCTGTCCAAAAGCTGAAGGCATGATGATGATGATTCGTTCCATGAGCCCCGAGGTTCTGGTTGTTGATGAAATTGGCAGGCATGAAGATGCAGAGGCCATAATGGAGGCTGTAAATGCCGGAATAAAGCTGATAATGACTACACATGGGAATTCACTGGAAGAAATTAAGAAGCGCCCCACTTTAAAAGCCATATTGGAAATGGGCATTTTTCAGCGATTTATTGAACTGGGCAGGAAAGAAGGGCCAGGCAGCATTGTGTGCATTAGAAACTCAGACAGTGCGGGATATCCTCATAAAGCGGGCGTGATGTAAATGATGAAGGTTATTGGAGCTGTTTTGATCATCGTTGCTACAACGTGGGCAGGATTTGAAGCTTCGAGGCATCTGACCGAACGGCCGCGCCAGCTTCGCCAGCTTAAATCGGCACTGCAGTCCCTGGAGGCTGAAATTATGTATGGACATACGCCACTTCATGAAGCAGCCAGAAGACTTTCTGCCCAGCTTTCCAAGCCATTATCCTGGTTCTTTGAATCCTTTGCAAAGAAATTGACTGATTCCGAGACGACCGTTAAGGACGCCTGGGAAGAAAGTTTGAAGGAAATATGGAAAATGACGGCTTTTAAACAAGGGGAATTCGAGATTATGAAGCAATTTGGCGAAACACTTGGAAGACATGACCGTCTTTCCCAGCAAAAGCAGATTATGCTGACCCTTTCCCACCTGGAACGTGAAGAAGCAGATGCACATGACAGACAAGTGAAATACGAGAGAATGGTCAAAAGTCTGGGTTTTTTATCTGGATTGCTCTTAATCATTTTACTAATGTAGGAAACGCCGGCAGCCTGAATGCCGGACGCTGATCAGAGCTTAGGGGGAGAAAAGATGGGCCTAGAGGTAGATATCATATTTAAGATTGCAGGTGTCGGAATTGTTGTAGCCTTTTTGCATACTATTCTTGATCAGGTGGGCAAAAAGGAATACGCACAATGGGTGACGCTGTTCGGATTTATATATATCTTGTTCATGGTTGCTTCCATTGTAGATAACCTATTCCAAAAAATAAAATCTGTTTTTTTGTTTCAGGGTTAAAAGGGGGGCTCAGCCATTGAAATTCTGCAGATAGTCGGATTTTCGCTTGTAGCCACTTTCCTGGCGCTGATTGTTAAGGAGCAAAAACCCAATTTTGCTTTTTTGCTGATTGTTTTTGTCGGCTGTGCCATCTTTCTTTTTCTGGTAGACCAAATTTATGCCATTATCCATATGATTGAAAAGATTGCCGTCAATGCAAAGGTGAATATCGTATATGTTGAAACCATTTTAAAGATAATCGGAATAGCCTATATTGCTGAATTTGCAGCCCAGATCACGAAAGATGCAGGTCAGGGGGCCATTGCAGCAAAAATTGAAATGGGCGGGAAAATACTTATCCTCGCCATGGCTATCCCGATCCTTACTGTATTAATCGAAACCATCATTCGCATGATTCCGAGCTAGCTTATGCCGGCCTGCTGAATAGGCTGGGTGCCGGAATGGACAAGCACATATTGCGGGCATTAGACAGGGTCTTTTAAAAGAGGTGAAAAAAATGAAGCAAAGGATGCAGAAAACGTTATGGTTAAGCTTAATTCTATTCTTTTTCCTGGCACCAATTGTACAAGCCTCACCTAAGACCGGCGAAGCAGAGGAAACGATATCCCCCCAGGATTTAGTGGAATCACAGGTGGAGAAGTTAGATCTTAATGAATTGAAAGGGTTTTGGGAAGAAATCACAACAGAGTATGGAGGCTTTTTGCCTGAAAGCCAAAAGGGGAGCCTTTATGAATTTATAAAGGGAGAAAAAGAATTCTCACTAAAAGAGTGGGCTGCCGGCGCAATGAAGTTTGTGTTCCATGAGTTTATTGTAAATGGAAAACTGCTTGGAACCTTAATATTGCTGACGGTATTTAGCATGTTCCTCCAGTCCCTGCAGAATTCATTTGAAAAAAGCACTGTCAGTAAAGCGGCCTATTCAATCGTTTTCATGGTTTTAATAATTATTGCACTGAATAGCTTTCATGTTGCGATCACTTATACACAGGAAACCATTTCAACCATGGTGTCATTCATAATGGCTCTAATACCGCTGCTGCTTGCACTGATTGCTTCTTCGGGAGGTGTGGTATCCGCTGCTTTTTTCCACCCGGTGATTTTATTTCTGATGAATGTCAGCGGACTATTTATCCAGTATATCATCCTTCCACTCTTATTCTTATCCGCTCTGTTAAGCATCGTCAGTACATTGTCAGAGCATTACAAGGTAACCCAGCTTGCCAATCTGCTGCGGAATTGGAGCATAGGACTTCTCGGCATGTTCCTGACAGTCTTTTTAGGAGTCATTTCAGTTCAGGGAGCCTCAGCGGCGGTTACCGATGGAATTACCATACGTACAGCGAAATTTATTACTGGAAATTTCATTCCAGTCATTGGGAGGATGTTTACAGATGCGACCGATACAGTCATTAGCGCTTCGGTGCTATTGAAAAATACTGTTGGGATAGCAGGAGTCGCCATTCTCCTTATTATCGCAGCTTTTCCTGCAATCAAGATTTTAATGATTGCGTTTATATATAAATTCGCGGCTGCCATTTTACAGCCGCTGGGGGGAGGGCCGATCATATCCTGCCTGGATATAATCAGCAAAAGCATCATCTATGTTTTTGCCGCTCTGGCCATCGTCTCCCTGATGTTTTTCCTTAGTATTACGGTTATTATAGCAGCCGGTAATTTGACCATGATGGTCAGGTAGGGAGGGAATGAAGTGGATTTCATAAAAGAATGGGTAACGAACATCATATTATTTGTTCTGCTTGCCACTGTCATAGATATGCTCCTCCCCAATTCAAAGCTTCAGAAATACACAAAAATGGTGACAGGGCTGCTGCTGATTGCGATTATTCTTACACCGATTTTAAGAATTATATCAAGTGATTTTGAAGAGGCTCTTGTTTCAGTGCCAGTTTTTGAGGCATCTGGTGAAAAAAACATGGAAAATTTAATAGAAATGAAGAAAAAAGAAATACAAGCCTCAAGTGATGCATATATTTTAGAACAAATGGCTGTCCAAATGGAAAAGGACGCAGAAGAGGAGTTGATGGAACAGTACGGTCTGGAAATTGCCAACATTGATATTTTAGTAGATGAAAGCAGTGATCAAGCCTTCCCGGATAACCTGCAAAAGGTCATGATCCAACTTAAAGCAGAAGATGCAGAAGCAGAAGCTGTAGAAGTGGTTAAAACAGTGGATATCAATACCGGGGAACCTCTTCCATCCAGCGGACCCGATCATGAAGACACAAAAGGAATCGCTTCTTTTCTCGCACAAAAGTGGAATGTAGACGCAAACTCAATCGAAGTTCTGGCAGAAGGGGGGAATATGGATAAGGATGGATAATGAAAAAGGACCTTTCACGTGGATAAAAAAGATAATTTCCAAAGACGGGCAGTCTGACAAGAAGCCTGGGAAATTCCATTATTTGCTTCTAGTTCTCCTTTTTGGAGCAGCGATCATGCTGATCAGCAATACACTGTTTCAAGAAGACAGCTCCACCGAGGATTTGTCCGTTTTTAAAAATGGGGAAGAAGCGAAGCAGAAAGAAGAGGTGCCGGTATTCGGCCAGCAGAAATCCGGAGGAAATGATACAATCTCCAATTATGAAAAGGCATACGAAGCTCAAATAAAAGAGGCCCTTGATGCAATCGTAGGGGTTGAAGATGCAACAGTTGTGGTAAATGTGGATGCCACAGAGAAGAAAGTCCTTGAAAAAAATAAAACGACCCAAACACAGAAAACCGATGAAACTGATCGGGAAGGCGGCAAAAGGAAGGTTGAGGATCAGTCACAGGAAGAACAGCTTGTGATCGTCCGAAATGGAGAAAAAGAGGTTCCGATTGTCATAGAAACCAAGAAACCTGAAATAAGGGGAGTGCTGGTCGTGGCAAAAGGGGCAGAAAATATACAAGTGAAAAAATGGATTATTGAGGCAGTAACAAGGGCACTCGATGTCCCAAGTCATAGAGTATCCGTAATGCCTAAAAAAACAAAGGGGGAATAATAGATGCTTTTAAAGAAACAAACAGTCTGGCTTTTAACAATGCTAAGTTTGGTGGTTGTATTATCCGTATATTATGTAACATCTCCGGAGCAAAAAGGCAGTGACCTGGCTGCTATGGAAGAGAAGGCAAAGGGTGAAATGGAATCAGTTGAAAGTGAAGATGGCAAGGCGATTATTACAAACACTGCCAGTGATGAAATGTTTGAAACTTTGCGCCTTCAGCTTGACGATGAGCGCAGCCGCATGAAGGAAGACCTTACGTCAGTTCTTGGGCAAACAGATCTTCCGGCTGAAGAAAGAATGAAGGCAAAAGATCAAATTGATGAATTAAATGAAATCGCCCAAAAAGAAGCGATGCTTGAAACATTAATCAGAGCGATGGATTATGAAGATGTACTTGTCCGTGCTGACGGCAAGAAGGTTCAAATTACGGTTAAAGCAAAAGATCATTCAGCTTCTGCTGCAAACAATATCATTCAGGAAGTAAGGAACGAAATTGGACAGCTTGAGGCAGTCGCCGTTGAGTTCCAGGTTGAAAAGTAAATAATATAGAGGGAGCCTGCATAATTCCTGCGGGCTCCCTTTTATAATTTTATTTTATGTTTGGTAACTTTTTCATATAAGTGCATAATATAAAAGTCCTGTTTACTATAGAAATCTGGCTGAATTTCATGTAAAATCCTTAAATATTTCACAAAAAATTAGAAAAATATTAAAATGGAACACAGGATGGATAGAGAAATTATTATCCAGTACATAATAGGATGTTGAAGTTTTATAAGGTCTTATCGTATGATATTAGTATCTAGTCATAATTAAATCATGCAGAACATTCCTGCCGTATGTTCTAATTCTTTGCATCAAAAGGATAAATACGGATTAAAGGGATTGTCATGCAGTGAGAAAACAAGGGGTGCCAAAATGTTAAAAGTACAAGAAATCCGTGAACTGATTAAATTAGTTGATCAGTCAAATATTGATGAATTTGTATATGAGCATGAAGGTTCAAAAATTAAGATGAAGAAAAAGGGCAATGAAGCAGCCGTTGTTCAGCAAGTTCAGCCGGCAGCTGTTCAAGCGATAGCTCCTGCTCCGCAGCCAGTCCAGCCAGCTGCTGTAAAAGTGGAAGAGCCAAAAGCAGAAGCGCCAGCGCAAGTGCCGGCACCACAGGCTGATGCCGCGGAAGATTTACATAAGATTGTTTCACCAATGGTAGGGACCTTTTATCAATCATCTTCACCTGATGCCGATGCTTATGTAAAAGCCGGCTCCAAGGTTACAAAAGATTCCATTGTCTGCATTGTAGAAGCAATGAAGTTATTTAATGAAATTGAAGCAGAAGTTAATGGCGAAATTGTAGAAGTGCTTGTAAAGGATGGCCAGTTAGTAGAATATGGCCAGCCACTATTTTTAGTAAAGCCTGAATAAGGAGCGGTTACAGATGATCAAAAAACTCTTGATTGCCAACAGAGGAGAAATAGCGGTGCGCATCATTAGGGCAGCCCGCGAGATGGGGATAGAATCTGTAGCTGTATTTTCAGAAGCTGACAGGGAAGCACTCCATGTTCAGCTGGCCGATGAGGCTTACTGCATTGGCCCAACAGCGTCAAAGGACAGCTATTTGAATTTCACCAATATAATTAGTGTCGCTAAGCTTACAGGATGTGACGCGATCCATCCAGGTTATGGATTCCTTGCTGAAAATGCGGACTTTGCTGAACTGTGCAGAGAATGCAATATTATCTTTGTCGGCCCGACTCCAGAAGCCATCAGCAAAATGGGCACAAAGGATATTGCAAGGGAAACCATGAAGGAAGCAGGAGTACCGATTGTTCCTGGCTCCAACGGAATCATAAAGGATACAGAAGATGCTATTCAGCTTGCTGAAAAGATTGAATATCCGGTAATTATTAAAGCGACTGCCGGCGGAGGCGGGAAAGGAATCCGTGTAGCCCGTACTGAGCAAGAGCTTATTAAAGGAATTACGATCACTCAGCAGGAAGCACTAACGGCTTTCGGAAATCCTGGCGTTTATATTGAAAAATATATTGAGGACTTCCGCCATGTGGAGATCCAGGTTCTTGCAGATAATTACGGGAACACCGTTCATCTGGGAGAAAGGGATTGCTCCATTCAAAGGCGTCTGCAAAAGCTGCTGGAGGAAACGCCTTCACCTGCCCTTGACGGGGAAACACGCGAAGAAATGGGAAATGCAGCTGTTAAAGCAGCAAAAGCGGTTGATTATACAGGCGCTGGCACGATAGAATTTATATACGATTATCAAAATCGCAAATTCTATTTCATGGAAATGAACACGCGTATTCAAGTGGAGCATCCAGTTACAGAAATGGTTACAGGGGTCGATTTAATCAAGGAGCAAATTAAGGTTGCTTCAGGTGAAAAGCTTAATTTCACACAGAGTGATGTTACTTTTAGCGGCTGGTCGATCGAATGCAGAATTAATGCGGAAAACCCTGAGAAGAACTTTATGCCATCAGCAGGAAAGATCAATATGTACCTGCCTCCTGGCGGGCTGGGTGTCAGAGTGGACTCTGCTGCCTACCCTGGCTATATGATTCCTCCATATTACGATTCAATGATTGCAAAAGTGATCACTTACGGCAATACTAGAGAAGAAGCCATTTCCCGAATGAAACGGGCATTAAGTGAATTTGTAGTGGAAGGGGTACATACAACAATCCCATTCCACCTCAAGCTCCTAAGCCACGAAAACTTTGTGGAAGGGCAGTTTAATACGAAATTTCTTGAATTGCATGATGTAATGAATTCTTAAAGACTTGTGGAGGTGCTAAAATGAGCGAAAATAATATTCTCGAAATGAGCCCTGAAAATTCTGGCCTTGGCAAGGTGGAAATTGCACCGGAAGTTATTGAGGTTATTGCCGGCATTGCTGCTTCGGAAGTAGAAGGCGTAGCGCAAATGCGCGGAAACTTTGCTACAGGAGTGGTTGAAAGGCTCGGTAAGAAGAACCATGGCAAAGGCGTAAAAGTCGAATTAACAGAAGAAGGCATCAAAGTTGATGTATATTGTCTGATGAAATTCGGCGTCTCCATTCCAAGCGTTGCCCAAAAAATTCAGGATAACATCCGTCAGGCCCTCCTGAATATGACAGCCCTTGACGCCCAGGAAGTAAACATCCACGTAGTAGGAATCATGTTTGAAAACCAAAAGCATGAGGTTGAATACGAACAGGAAATGTAACCCACCATCAAGCCAAAGACATAGAATTCGTCTTTGGCTTTTCTCATGGTTCAGTCTCCTTCATCATTCACTCCTTAAGACGTAATAAAGGAGTTTTTAAAGGGAAAATTAAATTTATAAGTTTCCAGCCTGAAATCATGTTTCTGTCCAAACATAATGCTCTTGTTGTAGTGCGAAGATTCCTTACTTATGCTATTATCTTCTTATGCAATTTTTGGACGTGCAAATGCTCAAAAATGAAAAATTACTATGTTAAGCCATAAAGGGGTTTTATAAAGATGAAGAGAAGAACAGCCAGAGAAAAAGCATTGCAGGCTTTATTTCAAATTGATGTAAGCCAGGCAGAACCGGAGACCGCCATCGAACATGTTTTAGAGGGTGAAAAAAGCGATGAGTACCTAAACAAACTAGTATCGGGTGTCCTGCAGCATAAAGAAACAATTGATGGCAAAATCAAAGGATTTCTTGAAAAATGGACACTGGAGAGGCTTGCTACTGTAGACCGCAATCTTCTGCGCTTATCCGTTTACGAGCTGCTGTATTTAGCGGAGGAAGTCCCGGCCAATGTGGTGCTCGATGAAGCTATTGAAATCGCCAAACTTTACGGTGATGATCAATCAAGCAAGTTTATTAATGGTGTTTTATCAAAGGTAAAAGAAAAGCTTTAAAAATAATAGAGTTCTGACTCATACTGGATGTGCTGGCACTTTTTAGATGCAAGCGAGCCGGCAGTCCTTATCATAGGCGCTTCCGAGTTCCTGATAGGGGGATGAAAATGGCTGCAGAATTAATAGATGGAAAAGAAATTGCAAGAAAGAAACAGGATCATATCGGTTCAGAAGTTCAAAAGCTGAAGGCGGAAGGGATCACGCCAGGCCTGGCCGTTATTTTAGCAGGGAATAATCAGGCATCCAGGACATATGTGAAAAACAAGCAGAAAACATGCGATAAGCTGGGAATGAATTC
Organism: Cytobacillus oceanisediminis 2691; assembly: GCF_000294775.2. Classification (GTDB taxonomy): domain Bacteria; phylum Bacillota; class Bacilli; order Bacillales; family Cytobacillaceae; genus Cytobacillus; species Cytobacillus pseudoceanisediminis. The sequence goes on along the minus strand of NZ_CP015506.1, from coordinate 4,012,905 downwards.
TATGCTTATTGAACTTCCCGAAAGCGTCAGTGAGCAAGAGCTTATCAGAAAAATCACTGAGTTAAACGAAAGTGAAGATATCCATGGAATCCTTGTCCAGCTTCCGCTCCCAAGCCATATTAATGAAAAAGCCATCATCGAGGCCATATCTCCTGACAAAGATGTAGATGGGTTTCATCCCATAAATATTGGCAGGATGATGACAGCTCAGGATGCATTTATCCCCTGTACTCCCGCAGGGATAATTGAAATGCTGGATAGCATTGGTACAGACATTTCCGGAAAGCATGTAGTGGTTATTGGGAGAAGCAACATTGTAGGAAAGCCCGCCGGGCAGCTGTTCCTCAATGAAGACGCTACTGTCACATACTGCCATTCGAAAACGGCTGATTTGAAGGAATATACAAAGCGGGCGGATATACTGGTGGCAGCAGCAGGCAAAGCGAAATTAATCACGAAAGACCACGTTAAAAATGGTGCAATCGTGATAGATGTCGGCATGAATCGAAATGAGGGAGGAAAGCTTTGCGGCGATGTTGATTTCGAGGCAGTGAAGCACAAAGCAGGATTTATTACTCCTGTTCCAGGCGGAGTGGGGCCGATGACAATTACCATGTTAATGCATAATACGCTAAAAGCAGCAAAGCTTTCCATAAGCAAAGTTAAAAGTAATGGCCGCCATTGATGCAAAATCTGTCCATTTCCATTATCCTGTATTTAGGAAACCTGTCATGCAGGAAAAAGCATGCAGGCAGAATGGAAGGACAGTTTTTTTGATAGATAGGAAAGTATAACCTTGAACTTTGATAACTGTCCAGCTTCGCAAGGAAAGCTTCGACAGCTTTATCATCGCACGAATAAAAGCGCTAGCTTTTAGAAGGAGCGCCTACCCCCTCGAGATCATAAGCCGTGCCTCACAAAAAGGCAAAGAACGCCTTTCTATGAGTCGCGTCTTGTGCTTATCAGTGGTGGGCAAGGCGCTTGTGCTTTTCTTGCGTTATTGCTCTGCAGGAGATGCAATGCAGCTTCAGCATAAAGGAGATTGTTATGAAGGAACAGCAGTATCTGACAGTAAACGCACTGACCAAATACATAAAACGAAAATTTGATGCCGACCCTCATCTGCAAAATATTTTGGTTAAGGGGGAAATCTCAAACTTTAAACAGCATTCAAGCGGTCATATGTACTTCACTTTAAAGGATGAGAAAGCCCGAATTTTAGCCGTAATGTTTGCAGGAAATGCGAGGACAATGAAATTCAGGCCGGAAAATGGCATGAAAGTCTTAGTTCGCGGAGCCATATCCGTTTATGAATCCAGCGGGCAATATCAAATATACGTACAGGAAATGCAGCCCGACGGGATAGGAGAACTTTATCTGGCTTATGAACAGCTTAAAGAAAAACTTGAGAAAGAAGGATTCTTTTCACCTGCGCATAAAAAAGATATACCGCGTTATCCAAAAACAGTTGCGATAATCACATCCCCTACTGGAGCTGCAATCAGAGATATTTTGACAACGCTCAAAAGGCGCTATCCAATTGCGAACATACTTATATACCCTGCGCTTGTTCAGGGGAACCAGGCAGCTCCCTCAATTGTGAAAGCGATAACGGAAGCTAATACCTCCAGGGATGCAGATGTCTTAATCATCGGACGGGGCGGAGGCTCCATTGAAGAGCTTTGGGCCTTTAATGAAGAAGCCGTAGCAAGGGCAATATTTAAGTCTGAAATACCTATAATTTCAGCTGTAGGCCATGAAACGGATTTTACAATAGCAGATTTTGTTGCAGATTTAAGGGCCCCAACCCCAACGGGAGCTGCAGAATTGGCTGTTCCGCATATCGATGACTTGACGGAAAGACTTTTCAACAGGCAATCACGGCTGATAAGAGCGATGAAAGAACAAGTTGCACTGCAAAATGAAAGGCTTCTAAGGGTGCAGAAATCATACGCTTTCCGGTACCCGCAAAAATTGTATGAGCAAAAAATGGAACAGCTGGATAAAGTGACCGAACAGCTAATGAGAGGTTCAAGAAGGCTGCACGATTTAAAGCTTGAGCAGGCAGAAACCCTGCAAAAAAGGCTGGTTCGGAGTCATCCAGGGCAGCTGAAGAATCAGGCGAAAGAAAACAATGATCGGCTTCATAAACTTTTAAACAGAACAATGACAAACATCCTGGCTGCAAAAGAAAAGGACTTTGCGAGAGTTATTTCAACCCTCGAGGCGCTCAGTCCGCTAAAAATTATGGATAGGGGCTATAGCCTTGCTTATACAGAAAATGAAACCCTGATAAAGACCGTGTCCCAAGTTAAAGCGGATGATATGATAAAATTGAAGGTGTCTGATGGAAGCATTGAATGCAAGGTAACGGATATTGAGGAGTGAATGGCATGGCGGATGAAAAACAACTTTCATTTGAACAAGCAATGGAAGAACTTGAAGTTATTGTGGAAAAGCTTGAAGAGGGAGATGTTCCCCTTGAAGAGGCTATTAATATTTATAAAAAAGGCATGGAGCTTTCAAAATTATGCCATGATAAGCTTAAAAATGTAGAATCACAGCTTACGGAAATACTGGCGGAGGATGGCCGTAAATCGAACTTTGCCATTCCGGAGGAGGAATAATTTTGCATCAATCCTTAAGTTCTTTCTCTGAACTGCATAAAGAGAAACTGGAAATTCATTTAAAGGATTACGTACATAAATTAAATGCTCCTCCTGAGGTCAAGGAATCAATGCTGTATTCACTTGAAGCCGGAGGAAAGCGGATAAGGCCAATGCTGTTATTTGCTTCATTGGCTGCTTTTGGCGAGGATACGTCGAAAGGGCTGTGGACTGCGGCGGCGATTGAAATGGTCCATACTTATTCGCTCATTCACGATGACTTGCCAAGCATGGATAATGATGACTTAAGAAGAGGCAAACCGACGAACCATAAAGTATTTGGAGAAGCATTCGCCATCCTGGCAGGCGATGCCTTGCTTACATACAGCTTCCAAACAATTGCGGAAACGCCTGACGAATTTGCTTCTGCTGAAACAAAGCTTTCTTTAATTAAAGAGCTGTCGAAAGCTTCCGGTGCTGAGGGGATGGTAGGCGGCCAGGCAGCAGACATTAAAGGGGAAGGCAAGCAGCTGGGCTTAGAGGATCTTGAGTACATCCACTTGCACAAAACGGGCAAACTGCTGGAATGCAGTGTTGTATCAGGAGCAATTTTGGCAAATGCCAGTCAGGAAACAATTCAGGCTCTATCTAAATTTGCCTATCACCTGGGACTGGCTTTTCAAATCAGGGATGATATCCTCGACCTTGAAGGGACAGAGGAGATAATCGGGAAGCCTGTAGGCAGTGATGAATCAAAAGATAAAAGTACTTATCCATCTCTTCTTTCAATGAGCGGGGCGAAAGAGGCGCTTGAAGAACATATCAGATCTGCAAAAGAAAAGCTGAGGGAAACAGGCCTTCAAACAGAGCTGCTCGAAGAAATAACAGATCTAATTGCAAACAGGGATCACTAAATCGGAAGTCAGGGTGCCAAAAATGAATTAGAAAAACGATGGTCTTGCCGCTGTACTTTTGTATCAGCGGCATTTGCTGTTTAATAAAATGATGGTCTTCAATGTGTATATTTTGGTATCATAGGAATTGCTGCTGGAGAAGCTTGCACTTTTTTTCCTGTGGATGCATTGGCCAGCGGAAGAGACACCATCAAGACTAAAGCTGTTTAATATGAAAAGCATTTGGAAAATCTCCTGTAATAAGGTAATCTTAAGATACTATCTTTTAGACAGGCTAGACGCTGTAATAAATAGGCTTGTTTTGTTTAGGCTTATACAAACACTGCCTAACATTACGTAAAAAGAAAACGGATGAATAAGAAACGAAAGTGAGTGGTCCGCAGTATGGATCTGTTATCAATTAAAGACCCTTCCTTTTTAAAAGGGCTCTCGAATAAAGAATTGGAAAGTTTGAGTCAGGATATCCGCACTTTTCTAATAGAAAAGCTTTCAGGCACCGGGGGGCATATTGGGCCTAATCTTGGAGTTGTTGAGCTGACTGTCGCATTGCATAAATGTTTTGACAGTCCGAAGGATAAAATTATTTGGGATGTCGGACATCAGTCTTACGTCCATAAAATTCTTACGGGCCGTGCGTGTCAATTCGATACTTTAAGACAATATAAAGGTCTTTGCGGTTTTCCGAAAATGATTGAAAGCGAGCATGATGTATGGGAAACGGGGCACAGCTCCACTTCTTTATCTGCAGCAATGGGAATGGCTATTGCCAGAGACTTGAAAAAAGAGAACAATTATGTCATTCCAGTAATTGGGGACGGTGCATTAACAGGCGGAATGGCTTTAGAAGCCTTAAACCATATCGGTCATGAAAAAAAGGACATGATTGTCATATTAAATGATAATGAAATGTCAATTGCACCTAATGTTGGTGCTCTTCACAATGTACTTGGAAGGTTAAGGACTGCAGGCAAGTATAATTGGGTGAAAGATGAACTTGAATATTTATTAAAAAAGGTTCCGGCAGTCGGCGGAAAGTTGGCCTCAACTGCTGAAAGACTGAAAGATAGCCTAAAGTATCTGTTTGTGTCAGGCATGTTCTTCGAAGAATTAGGTTTTACCTATTTGGGACCTGTCGATGGGCATAACTATGAAGCCTTATTCGAGAACCTTGCTTATGCTAAGAAAACAGAAGGCCCAGTGCTCCTCCATGTTATAACGAAAAAAGGAAAAGGCTATCACCCTGCAGAAAGCGACCGGGTTGGCACATGGCATGGTACGGGACCTTATAAAATGGAAACAGGCGACTTTTTGAAACCTGCAAGTACACCGCCAGCATGGAGCAAGCTTGTCTCGGAAACCGTCAGGAAGCTTGCGAGAGAAGATGAAAGAATCGTTGCAATTACTCCTGCAATGCCTGTTGGCTCGAAGCTTGAAGGCTTTGCAAGTGAATTTCCGGATCGGATGTACGATGTTGGTATTGCTGAACAGCACGCAGCAACGGTAGCTGCCGGGCTGGCAACCCAAAACATGAAGCCGTTTCTTGCAATTTATTCTACTTTCCTGCAGCGTGCTTATGACCAGGTGGTACACGATATTGCTCGCCAGAACTTGAATGTATTTATCGGAATAGACCGGGCAGGACTTGTGGGTGCAGATGGTGAAACCCATCAGGGTGTATTCGATATTGCGTTTTTAAGGCATTTGCCGAATATGGTATTGATGATGCCAAAAGATGAAAATGAAGGCCAGCATATGGTAAAAACAGCTATAGAATATAATGATGGCCCTATCGCAATGCGTTTCCCGCGCGGAAATGGCATAGGAGTACCTATGGACACAGAACTTAAGCCAATTCCAATTGGAACATGGGAAGTTCTGCTCGATGGCAATGATGGAGCGATTTTAACCTTTGGGACAACCATTCCAATGGCTTTGAAGGCAGCACAAATCCTGGAGAAACAGGGACACTCCATTAAAGTCATTAATGCAAGGTTTATTAAGCCGCTTGATGAAAAGATGCTGCATGAATTGTTCACAGCCAATATGCCAATTCTCACTATAGAAGAAGCTGTGCTGCAGGGTGGCTTTGGCAGTGCAATTCTTGAATATGCTCACGAACATGGCTTCCATCATGCGGAAATCGACCGTATGGGGATACCTGATAAATTTATTGAGCATGGCAGTGTAAATGAACTATTAGAAGAAATCGGCATGACTTCAGAAGATGTTGTTGAGAGAATGGGAAAACTGGCAAGAAAAAAACAAAAAAGGGCTTAAAAAATGAAAACAAAGAAAGAACGATTAGACGTTTTATTAGTTGAAAGAGGTCTTGCTGAGACAAGAGAAAAAGCGAAAAGAGCCGTTATGGCCGGCCTGGTGTTCAGCAATGAAAGCAGGATGGATAAGCCGGGCGAGAAGGTTAGTGCGGACATTCCGCTTACTTTAAAGGGGAAGGTCATGCCTTATGTCAGCCGGGGAGGCTTGAAGCTTGAGAAAGCTCTAAAAGTTTTTAATTTAGAAATCGAAGGCAAGATCCTCCTTGACATTGGGTCCTCAACCGGGGGCTTCACAGATTGTGCCCTGCAGAATGGCGCCAAATTGTCATATGCATTAGATGTCGGATATAATCAGCTTGCCTGGAAATTAAGGCAGGATGAACGAGTAGTGGTAATGGAAAGGACCAATTTCCGGTATGTAACCCCGGCCGATCTTTCAGCCGGTATGCCTGATTTTGCTTCCATTGATGTTTCGTTCATTTCTCTAAAGCTTATATTGCCTGTATTAAAAACGCTGCTTGTTCCGGGCAGTGACACAGTTGCCCTAGTGAAACCCCAGTTTGAAGCTGGACGGGAACAGGTTGGGAAAAAGGGGATTGTCAGAGATCCTAAAGTACATGAAGCAGTGCTTGATAAAATTATCGGATTTGCACTGAGCCTCGGTTATGATGTCAAGGACGTTTCCTATTCACCCATTACAGGCGGAGACGGCAACATAGAATTTCTCCTCCATCTGTATTGGTCAGGCAGCAGAGAGGAAGGAGAAAACCTTCTTAAAGCCCAGACAGATGAAGTTGTAAAAGAAGCCCACGCCGAACTGAAAACGAAGGTTAAAGAAGAGGAATAGGCTGATGCCTGTTCCTCTTTTTAAAAAGGATATATAATGTCTGCTTCGAGAACTATCCAGCGCAAGCAGCCTGCCCTTCGAAGGTTTCAGGTGGGAATGGCCCTTGCGCTTTTCTTAAAGGAATTTGTCGAGTTTGAACGAATAATAATAAATAATATACGGGAAAAATTGTACTTTATTGAGAAAATCAGCTAACATTAGAGTACAAAATACTTTAAATTAATTTTTTTCTGCCCGCTGTTAAGCGGCTGATTATAGAGGTGAAAAAATGAATAAAGGGCAAAGACATATTAAAATCCGGGAGATTATTACAAATAACGATATTGAAACACAGGATGACCTGGTGGATGAATTGAAAAACGCCGGGTTTAATGTAACTCAGGCGACTGTCTCAAGAGATATTAAAGAGCTTCATCTGGTAAAAGTTCCTTTAATGGACGGAAGATATAAATACAGTCTTCCAGCGGACCAGCGCTTCAATCCGCTGCAAAAGCTTAAACGAAATTTAATGGATGCCTTTGTCAGAGTGGATACTGCAGGACATCTCCTTGTAATGAAGACTCTCCCGGGCAATGCCATGGCTATTGGCGCACTTATTGATAACCTTGACTGGGAAGAGATTCTGGGGACAATCTGCGGGGACGACACATGCCTGATCATATGCAAAACCCCAGAAGATACAGAAGCAATTTCAAACCGTTTTCTTGAAATGCTGTAGATAATTCAAGCTCCGAGCGCCGTCGCTTATGCCGATAGGCTGGTGTTCATCGTGTTTCTTAAAAGATAAGAATGTATGAATACTGAAGTTAGATAACTGCCTAGCTCCAGAGACTGCCCCATCGAGGTCACAAGCTTGTCTAGTTGCGGCTCCTAGAGACTCTCAGATCTAAGCCGTTTCCTTACAGAAGAAACGCCTTCTTACAAGAACCGTCTTATGCCTAAGGCCCGCAGGACAAGGAAGGCTTCGTCAGCATAAACATCGCACGACCGAAAGCGGAAGCTTTTAGGAGTGTACGGGTCATGCAGACGTTGCCATAGGACGTGGCGCTTTTAGTCTGTATTCCTTGAAGGGAAGTCGCCTTCACATTTCAAACAAGCCCCCAAAAAGGCAAAGAACGCCTTTCCGGGAGGCACGTCATGTGCTTGTCGGGGTTGGGCAAGGCGCTTGCGCTTTTCTTAAGAGGTGATATGATTGTTAAACGAAATATCCATACGAAATTTTGCCATAATCGAAGCCCTTTCTGTCTCATTTGAAAAGGGCTTAACTGTTTTAACTGGTGAAACAGGGGCGGGAAAGTCCATCATTATCGATGCCATTCACTTGCTGGCTGGAGGCAGGGGATCTGCAGAATTTGTCCGCCATGGTGAGGATAAGGCTGAAATTGAGGGGCTTTTTATCCTGGATGATCTTAAACATCCTTGCTATAAACGGTCTGCTGAATTTGGGATAGAGATTGAAGATGGAATGATTGTTCTCCGCAGAGATATATCAAAGACAGGAAAAAGCGTCTGCAGAGTGAACGGAAAACTTGTCACTATATCTGTATTGAGAGAAATCGGAAGTTCCCTTATTGATATACATGGCCAGCACGAACATCAGGAATTAATGGATGAAACCTTTCATCTTCCTCTCCTCGATCAGTTTGGGGGATCCAAATTATCCGCTGCTTTAACTGAATACCAGGATATCTACAGGTTATATGAAAACACACTGAAAAAGCTTAAAAATTTAAGTGAGAATGAACAGCAAATGGCGCACCGGCTTGATTTAATTCAATTTCAGCTGGATGAAATTCAATCTGCTCAGCTTAAATTGAACGAAGATGAAGATTTGATTGAAGAAAAAAGAAAGCTTTCCAATTTTGAACGTATTTTTGATTCTCTTCAGTCAGGCTATAATGCTCTTCAAGGAGAACAAAAAGGGCTTGATTGGATCGGAATGGTTATGGGCTATATGAATGATGCCGCGGAACTGGACCCCGCCTATAAAGAAATAGCGGAAAATGTGGCAAACAGTTTTTATTTGCTTGAAGATGCAGCGAGATCACTCCGCAATGAAATGGACTTTATGGAATATGATCCCCAAAGACTTAATGAGATAGAAAGCAGATTGAATGAAATTAATGGGTTGAAAAGAAAATATGGAAAAACGGTTGAAGAAGTGCTGGAATACTCTGCACAGATAGAAGAAGAAATTGAAACCCTGCTAAATAAAGAAACCCATATTGATAAGCTGCAAAAGGAAGTTGCTGCCCTGAAAAAAGACCTTCTGGTTGAAGGAGAAGAATTGAGCAAGCTGCGCAGAAAATCTGCCCTTAAACTTACCAAGTTAATTCACAAAGAGCTTAAGGAATTATATATGGAAAAGACAGTCTTTGAGGTCAGATTCTTTTCTGATTCCGAAGTCTTCCTGAAAAACGGAATTGACAGGGCTGAGTTCTACATTTCCACCAATCCGGGAGAACCGCTTAAGCCGCTGTCTAAAATTGCATCAGGCGGTGAATTGTCCCGAATCATGCTTGCTTTAAAGAGCATATTTTCAAAGCATCAGGGTGTCACAAGTATTATTTTCGATGAGGTGGATACAGGCGTGAGCGGCAGGGTTGCACAAGCCATCGCGGAAAAGATTCATCACGTTTCCGTGGATTCACAGGTTCTGTGCATCTCTCATCTTCCTCAGGTTGCGGCCATGGCAGATACTCATTTATTTATTGCTAAAAACACAAAGGATGGGCGGACAAAAACAACAGTAAAACCGCTCACTGAAGATGAGAAAATCAAAGAAATCGGCCGTATGATTTCCGGGGTGGAAATTACTGATTTAACAAAAGAGCATGCGAAAGAGCTGCTGCACCTGGCTAATCAGCTAAAGTAATTTTGATCCATTATAAGGTCTGTTCCCGCCAGCGGCGCTATCAGATCTAATACCTTGAAAAGCTATCCAAAGCAGGATAGCTTTTTTTATGTGAATGGCTGTTATAAATGCCCTCAATGCAGGCAAAATTAAAGATGTAGCCATTTGACGTGGATGGACTAGAAGCGAGGAGAGTGAAAAATTTGACATATGATGTTTTACGCAAAATAATTGGTGGAATTCTCCTTGTTTCATTAATTGCTTTAGGTTTTTCCAAGCCTGTTCAGGAATATTTGCAAGTACCTGCAAATATTACTCTTTTTGAAGGGCAGCAGCTGGACATTGCAAAGGCAGAAGCAGTGTCGGCCGGACTGTCCATAGATAATACAAGTGTTTCACTTAAAGAAGATAACCATTCGATTTCGCTTCATGCAAAAGAAAATGGAAAAAATGAAATGCTTCTCGAACTGGCAGGTTTTCCGATAAAGAAAGTTGATGTTAACGTCTTAAAAGATTTTAAAGTTATTCCAGGAGGTCAATCGATTGGGGTTAAACTGAATACAGTAGGCGTGTTAGTAGTTGGACACCATCAGGTTAATACGGCTGAAGGAAAAGCTTCGCCTGGCGAAACGGCCGGCATAAAAATTGGAGATATCATTACAGAAATCAATGGAACGAAAATAGAAAAAATGTCAGATGTTGCTCCCTTTGTTCAAGAAGCTGGCAAAAGCGGCAATCCGCTCCAAATTATCGTAAGCCGTGAAAGCGGAAAGGTGAAAACAGAGCTGACACCCTTGAAAGAAAACGGGGAAGAAACCTATAAGCTTGGATTATATATACGTGACTCTGCAGCAGGTATTGGGACGATGACCTTCTATCACCCGGAATCGAAAAAATATGGAGCACTCGGCCATGTTATTTCCGATATGGATACAAAGAAGCCAATTGTGGTTGAAGACGGGCAAATTGTCCGATCAACTGTTACTTCAATTGAAAAAGGAAGCAATGGCAATCCTGGTGAAAAACTTGCACGATTTTCTTCAGATAAAGAAATAATCGGGAATATTGTCAGAAATAGTCCATTCGGAATATTTGGGGAATTAAACCGGGATATGAAGAACGGAATTTTTGACAAACCGATGCCTATAGCCTTATCTCATCAAGTCAAAGAGGGCGCTGCCCAAATTTTAACTGTGGTCGACAATGACGAAGTACAATTGTTCGATATTGAAATTGTCAGTACGATTCCGCAGAAGTTTCCGGCAACAAAAGGAATGGTCATAAAAGTGACGGATCAGAAGCTGCTTGATAAAACAGGCGGCATAGTCCAGGGGATGAGCGGAAGCCCGATTATCCAGGATGGCAGGATTATTGGAGCAGTGACCCATGTATTTGTAAACGACCCTACTTCAGGATATGGTGTTCATATTGAATGGATGTTAAATGAAGCAGGTATTGATATATATGAAAAAGCTGAAGAAAAAGCATCCTAATACTGAATGGATCTTAAAAAAGGCGGGTTAAACCCGTCTTTTTTTTACTGCTCTTGCAGTGAAAAAACAGGCCGCATTATAGGCTAAACAAAAACTATGAGTAAAATAGTTATGTTAAAATGAAAATAAAGAATTTTCGACAAAGAAACACGGATTGTAAAGAGTATGACGAAATCGGTCGAAAACAGAAGAAAACAAAAGAATAAATGAGGTTTAGTTGGTTTTTTAAGAAAATTTCAAAAAAGTAGAGGAATTTTTGTTGCATTGTCGAATTTCTCATTTAGAATAGAAAATAGATATCAAAAAGAGCATGTTCGAAAATGAACATTTATTAAAGAGACCATAATTGGACCGAGGAGGAAAGTAAGTGAAGAAAATAAAAGTTTGTGTTGTGGATGATAATAGGGAACTGGTCGGGCTTTTAGAGGAATATATATCTTCTCAGGAAGACATGGAAGTTGCCGGTGTGGCACATAATGGACAGGATTGCCTCGAAATATTAGAGCATACACAGCCCGACGTTCTTGTATTGGATATCATCATGCCTCACTTGGATGGACTTGCTGTACTCGAAAAAATGAGAGATTTAAATTTGAAAACACTCCCTAATGTAATCATGCTCACTGCATTCGGACAGGAGGATGTTACCAAGAAGGCAGTGGATTTGGGAGCTTCATACTTTATCCTTAAACCATTTGACATGGACAATTTGGCAAGTCATATACGCCAAGTCAGCGGAAAATCGAATTCATTTCTCCGCAAACCCGCTCAATCTTACCGTCCTCAGGGAGAAGCAAAGCCTAAGAACCTGGATGCCAGCATCACCAGCATCATCCATGAAATTGGCGTTCCTGCCCATATTAAAGGATACTTATATCTCCGTGAAGCCATTTCAATGGTATACAACGATATAGAACTTCTCGGTTCCATTACAAAAGTGCTGTACCCTGATATTGCTAAGAAGTTTAATACTACTGCAAGCCGTGTGGAGCGTGCAATCCGCCATGCGATTGAAGTTGCGTGGAGCCGCGGTAATATTGATTCCATTTCCTCTCTTTTTGGGTATACAGTCAGCATGACAAAAGCAAAGCCAACCAACTCGGAATTCATTGCAATGGTTGCAGATAAGCTGCGTCTGGAGCACAAAGCTTCTTGAAAGGGTAAGGACTTATAACAAAATCATTTATTTTTTATGCTGCGCTCCTTATGGGGCGTTTTTTTATTGTCCTCAAAATTAAACGGAAACAAAAAAGTTCAGTTTGAAATTTTTCAAACTGAACTTATTAATTTATTTCTTTTCTTCATTCTCAAGCTCCATCATCTTTTGAATCAAAATGTGCTGAGGCATGTGCATGATTTGCTCAAGAGGAAGATTTAGTTTTTCAGCAAGCTTTAATGCTGTTTCCGGTGATAACTGCAGCGGCTTCACTTTTTATCCCCCCACTAACTTATTTGGTTTTAAATCGTTCCTGAACTTTGTTTCTCTTTCGATCGCGATAAAGAATAAATCCTGCGATAAAGCCAAGACCTATGATTAAGAAAAGGAAACCTGAAACAAATTGAAGCCATAAATATGGAAATGGGCTTTGCAGGATGCCAAAGACCATATCTCTCATTAATTTTATCCCATAGACAGCCAATATGCCTGGCAGGAGTAAAATTAATAAAGCAATTAGTCTAATCATAAAAAAATTCCCTTCAAATCGAATTACCTACCGAAATCATAAATCATTAAATAAATTTGTCAAGTACCGCTGCTGTGCTAAAATAAATTCATGAAGAATGTTGCACGGAATAATGTCAAGCGTGCAAGAATTTTCAATGAAAGCAGGTAGAAAAATGCAAACAGTAATGATTGTCGGTGCAGGTAAAGGCGGTACGGCCATCCTTAAAATTATAAAGGAAACGGCTGTTCTGGATGTAAAAGCTATGGTGGACATTAATCCGGGTGCTGAAGGACTTCGGATTGCCAAAGAAAGCGGCATCCCGATTGGCACTGATTGGCGTTATTTTATGGATCAGGATATTGATATCATTATTGAAGTTACCGGAAATGAACAGGTGTTTATCGACATCAGGGAAGCCAGGAGCAAAAATACGGTCCTGATTCCTGGAAGTGTAGCTTTCTTAATCGCGAAATTACTTGAAGAAAAGGAAGAACTGATTTCAAAATTCAGAAATGAAACGTATAAGCATGATTTGATTTTTAATTCGACTGATGACGGTATGATTGTAATCAACAACTTTAGTGAGATTACAGTCTTTAATCGAAGTGCGGAGAGAATGACAGGAATTAAGAGGAAAGACGCTTTAGGGAAAAAAATTAATGAAGTCATTACAGACAGCATGCTTCCCAGAGTTATGGCAACAAGGAGAATTGAAGCGAATCAGGAAATGACTTTGGCAAATGGCCTGAAAATTATTACGACAAGAATACCGATGCTTGGAGAAAATAACGAATTAATGGGTGCGTTTGCTGTTTTTAAGGATATAACAGAAGTAGTCTCGCTTGCGGAAGAAATTACGAATTTGAAAGAGATACAGACAATGCTTCAGGCGATTATTCAATCAAGTGAAGAAGCCATTTCTGTGGTTGATGAAAATGGGAAAGGGATTTTGATCAATCCGGCATATTCGAGGCTAACAGGCCTGGAAGAAGAAAAAGTGATCGGGAAGCCTGCCACAGCTGATATTTCCGAAGGTGAAAGTGTGCATATGAAGGTTCTTCAAACGAGAAGGGCAATGAGAGGTGTGGCCATGAGGGTCGGACCGAAAAGAAAGGATGTTATTGTAAATGTTGCGCCTGTCATTGTTGATGGAAAGTTAAAAGGAAGTGTGGGAGTTATTCACGACGTATCGGAAATTCAGAATCTGAATCGTGAATTAAGCCGGGCAAGACAGATTATCCGTACATTGGAAGCGAAATATTCATTCGAGGATATTATTGGATCATCTGAAGAGATGAAGCTTGCAATTGAACAGGCAAGACTCGGGGCTAAAACTCCAGCTACCGTTTTGCTAAGAGGAGAGTCAGGGACAGGCAAAGAATTGTTCGCCCACGCTATACATAATGCCAGCGACCGAAAATATAACAAGTTTATCAGGGTTAATTGCGCAGCATTATCAGAGTCTCTTCTGGAAAGCGAATTATTTGGTTATGAAGAGGGGGCGTTCTCAGGAGCAAAAAGAGGCGGCAAACGGGGTTTGTTTGAGGAAGCTGATAAAGGCAGTATCTTTCTGGATGAAATTGGCGAGCTGACAGCTAACACTCAGGCGAAACTGCTCAGGGTTCTTCAAGAACATGAAATTACAAGAGTGGGAGGGACCAAGCCCATTTCAATAGATGTTCGAGTTATTGCTGCGACCAATGTGAATTTAGAAAAAGGAATTGCAGACGGCACTTTCAGGGAAGACTTATACTACAGGCTGAATCGAATGCCTATACATATTCCTTCATTAAGACGCAGAAAGGAGGATATTCCTCTTCTATGCAGCAGGCTTATTCAAAAGATCAACCAGGAATATGGACGGAATGTAGAAGGTGTAACAGAACAAGCAGTTAATAAACTAATGGCCTATGATTGGCCGGGAAATGTGAGAGAACTTGATAATATCCTCGGCAGAGCCATTATTTTTATGAACTACAACGAAACAGATATAGAGGAAAGGCATATTCCGGATTTGATAGGTGCCAATAAGCCGTCTCCAAGTGTTGAAACAAGTGAAGGAGCACAAACTAAAACATTAACTCAGCTGGTAGAGCAATATGAGGCAAAAATGATCAGACAAACACTTCACAAGCTGGATGGAAATAAAACCAAGACTGCTAAATCGCTTGGACTCTCTGTCAGGAATCTTTACTATAAATTGGAGAAATACGATATTGCAAAAGATGGCATGCAATAAATTTCACAGTGTGCAATTAATTGCGCACTTTAACTCAGTGAATAAAGCGTTTTCACAGTAATTTTAAGTTGGCACACTTCTTGCAAGTATAATAAACGGATGGACATCAAGAAAAAGGCGCCGGTAATTGTCTAGCACAATCAGCCTGCCCCGCGAGGTGCCGTGGGAGGGCGAGGCGCGCGCTTTTCTAGTAAGGGGGTTGAACAGATGAAATTGGATTCGCTTCTAACGAAAGCAACCCAATATGGTGAGAAAACAGTAGCCGTAGCCGCAGCGGAAGACGAAGAAGTTCTCGAAGCAGTTGCTGAAGCAATTAAGCTGAACTTAGCAAGCTTTTTATTATTTGGGGATCAAGTAAAAATCCGCGAAATCATAAATCGGAACCATAGCGCAGCAGCTGAAAGCCCTAAGCTTGAAATCCTTCATGCAGAATCGCCTGCATATGCTGCAGAATTGGCAGTAAGGGCTGTAAAAGAGCAGAAAGCCAATGTGCTGATGAAGGGAAATATCCCGACGGCAGGTATTTTAAAAGCTGTCTTAAATAAAGAATTCGGCTTAAGAACAGGAAATGTTTTATCACATGTGGCGGTATTTGAGGTTCCAGGTTTTGAACGATTTACGATTGTCACTGATGCAGCAATGAATATTGCACCGGACCTCAATCAAAAAGCACAAATCCTGAAAAATGCAGTTGAAATTGCAAGGAGCATAGGAATAGAAAAGCCTCTTGCAGCCCCGATTGCTGCAGTAGAGGTTGTTAATCCTGCTATGCAGGCAACTCTGGATGCCTCAGCATTAACTCTTATGAACCAAAGGGGCCAGATAAAAGATTGTCTTGTCGACGGTCCCCTGGCTTTGGATAATGCAATTTCTTTTGAAGCGGCTGAACATAAGGGGATCAAAAGTGAAGTTGCCGGACAGGCAGATATTTTATTGGTGCCGACTATAGAAGTTGGGAATACTTTATATAAATCACTTGTCTACTTTGCGAAAGCAAAAGTAGGAGCTGTTATCGCAGGTGCCAAAGCGCCGATCGTTCTTACTTCAAGAGCAGATTCGGCAGAAAGCAAGGTTTATTCCCTTGCTTTAGCGATATGCTCAGCAAAGTAATGGGCTCTGAAAGAAAGAAATTAATTCATTCAGTATTTTATAAATCGTAAATTAAATTTTTTTTAACAAAACGAACATATTACTTTTAAAGAATCCGGGGAGGAATTATAACATGGAAATCTTCAAATACCTAGAAACTTATGATTACGAACAAGTGGTGTTTTGCCAGGACAAACAATCAGGATTAAAAGCTATTATTGCTATTCATGATACCACTTTAGGCCCAGCACTAGGCGGTACACGCATGTGGACTTATGAATCTGAAGAAGCTGCTATTGAGGATGCATTGCGTCTTGCACGCGG
Source organism: Cytobacillus oceanisediminis 2691 (assembly GCF_000294775.2). GTDB lineage: Bacteria > Bacillota > Bacilli > Bacillales > Cytobacillaceae > Cytobacillus > Cytobacillus pseudoceanisediminis. The sequence goes on along the minus strand of NZ_CP015506.1, from coordinate 3,996,596 downwards.
CATGACATATAAGAATGCAGCAGCTGGTTTAAATCTTGGAGGCGGTAAAACAGTTATTATCGGCGATCCGCGCAAAGATAAAAACGAAGAAATGTTCCGTGCATTCGGACGCTATATCCAAGGTTTAAATGGACGTTACATTACTGCTGAGGACGTGGGTACTACAGTAGCTGATATGGACCTGATTCATGAGGAAACAGACTATGTAACAGGAATTTCACCTGCGTTCGGCTCTTCCGGCAACCCTTCACCAGTTACAGCTTATGGCGTATACAGAGGTATGAAGGCTGCAGCAAAAGCGGCATTCGGAACTGATTCTCTTGAAGGCAAAACAATTGCTGTTCAAGGTGTTGGAAACGTTGCGTTCAATCTTTGCCGCCATCTGCATGAAGAAGGTGCACAGCTGATTGTTACGGATATTAATAAAGAAGCAGTTCAGCGTGCAGTTGAAGAGTTCGGTGCTAAAGCAGTTGAACCAAATGAAATTTATGGAGTTGAATGTGATATTTATGCTCCTTGTGCTTTAGGTGCGACAGTTAATGATGATACAATCCCGCAGCTGAAAGCAAAAGTAATCGCTGGAGCTGCCAACAACCAGCTTAAAGAAACACGCCACGGTGATTTAATTCATGAGATGGGCATCGTTTATGCTCCTGACTATGTAATTAATGCAGGCGGAGTTATTAATGTTGCGGATGAGCTGTACGGATACAACCGTGAACGAGCAATGAAAAAAGTTGAAACTGTATACAATAATATTGAAAAAGTTATTGAGATTGCTAAAAGGGATGGAATTCCGACATATAAAGCGGCTGACCGCATGGTTGAGGAAAGAATTGAAAGAATGCGTAATTCACGCGGACAATTCCTCCAAAATGGCCATCATATTCTAAGCCGCAGATAAGCTTTAGGGAGGAGTAACTTTCCTGAAATGCAAAGCGCTGAATGGAATATTCAGCGTCTTTGCCTTTAAAAACAGAGTAGAAAAAATGCAGCGGCAGTTAATAGTACCTGAGTAAGAGTATACTTTTACAAGGGAGATTTCCGCTCTTTATGGAGGTTTAAACGTGCTAGAACAAGAACATCGAATTCTCGTCATCAATCCGGGATCCACTTCAACTAAGATTGGAGTTTTCGATAATGAGATCTCTGTCCTGGAGAAGACATTGCGCCATGATGCAGATGTCATTAACTCTTATGAAAGTATTATCGATCAATATGAATTCCGAAAGCAGACCATTCTGGAAACATTGGATCACGAAGGAATCAATATCTCCAAATTAAGTGCAGTGTGCGGCCGCGGGGGGCTGCTGCGACCGATTGAAGGAGGCACATATTCAGTTAATGATGCAATGCTAGAGGATCTTCGTGCCGGTTTTGCTGGTCAGCATGCTTCAAACCTTGGCGGAATACTGGCATATGAGATTGCTTCTGGTTTAAATATTCCTTCGTTCATTGTCGATCCGGTGGTGGTAGATGAATTGGATCCAATTGCCCGAATTTCAGGCTTTTCAATGATAGAAAGAAAAAGTATTTTCCATGCCTTGAATCAGAAAGCTGTTGCCCGGAGAGTAGCCAAAGAACTTGGCAAAAAGTACGGGGAGCTTAACCTAATCGTTACGCATATGGGCGGAGGTATAACTGTAGGTGCTCATAAAAAAGGCAGAGTGGTGGATGTTAATAACGGACTTCATGGAGACGGGCCATTCAGTCCGGAACGGGCAGGTACAGTACCTGCCGGTGATTTGGTGGGACTTTGCTACTCCGGAAGCTTTTATCGTGAAGAAGTGATGAAAAAGCTTGTTGGACAAGGCGGTCTCGTTGGTTACCTGGGAACAAATGATGCAGTAAAGGTTGAAAAGATGATTGAAAGCGGAGATGAGAAAGCAAAGCTTGTCTACTCCGCAATGGCTTATCAGGTGGCTAAGGAAATCGGATCTGCCAGTGCAGTGCTTGGCGGAAAGGTTGATGCCATCATCCTTACAGGGGGTCTTGCCTATGGCAAGGACTTTGTAAACGAAATCAGTGAACGGATTAACTGGATTGCAGATGTCATCGTGCAGCCTGGTGAAAATGAACTGCAGGCACTCGCTGAAGGCGCTCTTCGTGTCCTCCGCGGTGAAGAGACTGAAAAAGAATATCCTGGAAAAAAAGCTGACAAAGCAGCGTTGAAATAGAAGGGGGAAGCAATTTGGCACAGGAATATGATTTGGTGATTTTAGGCGGAGGCACAGGCGGCTATGTAGCTGCCATCCGTGCTTCACAGCTTGGTTTAAAAACGGCAATCGTTGAAAAAGGAAAACTTGGAGGGACTTGCCTTCATAAAGGCTGTATACCAAGCAAGGCTTTATTAAGAAGTGCTGAAGTGTTTGCTACCGCAAAGCACAGTGAAGATTTTGGCGTAGTGACAAGTGATGTATCCATCAATTTCAATAAGGTACAGGAAAGAAAAAATAAAATCGTTGATCAGCTTCATAAAGGTGTTCAGCACTTGATGAAGCAAGGCAAGATTGATGTATTCGAAGGAACAGGCCGCATACTTGGACCATCTATTTTCTCTCCGATGCCGGGCACAATTTCTGTTGAAATGAACAATGGGGACGAAAATGAAATGCTGATCCCTAAAAATGTTATTGTAGCAACTGGATCACGTCCTCGTACTCTGCCAGGATTGGACATTGATGGACAACTTGTAATGACTTCGGATGAGGCTTTAGCTTTGGAAGAAGTGCCAAGCTCCATTATAATTGTTGGCGGTGGAGTCATCGGCATCGAATGGGCATCTATGTTATCAGACTTTGGTGCTGAGGTAACAGTAATCGAATATGCTGACCGCATTATACCTACGGAAGATAAAGAAATTTCAAAAGAAATGCAGCGCCTTATGAAGAAAAAGGGAGTCAAAATTGTAACAGGAGCAAAAGTGCTTCCTGAAACCCTTCAGAAAGGCGACGGAGTTACGATTTCAGCTGAAGTGAAAGGATCTCAGCAGGAATTCTCCGCCGAGAAATTGCTTGTTTCAGTGGGACGTCAGGCAAATACAGAGGGTATTGGCATTGAAAATACTGACATTCAGATAGAAAAGGGATTTATTTTAGCAAATGAATACTTCCAGACAAAGGAATCCCATATTTATGCGATTGGTGACGTCATTGGCGGCCTTCAGCTGGCTCATGTTGCTTCTCATGAAGGAATCGTAGCCGTTGAGCACATTGCCGGCAAGAATCCTTCTCCAATTGACTATAGCCTGGTTTCTAAATGCATTTACAGTTCACCTGAAGCGGCAAGTGTAGGATTAACAGAGGATGAAGCAAAAGAAAAAGGCCATAATGTCAAAACGGGCAAGTTCTCATTCCGGGCAATCGGAAAGGCACTGGTATTTGGTGAATCCGACGGTTTTGTGAAAATTGTGGCAGATAAGGATACCGATGATATCCTGGGTGTCCATATGATAGGCCCGCACGTTACAGACATGATCTCAGAAGCAGGTCTGGCCCGTGTTCTTGATGCAACTCCATGGGAAGTAGCACATACAATCCATCCTCATCCGACGTTATCTGAAGCAATCGGTGAAGCTGCCCTTGCAGTTGATGGAAAAGCTATCCACGGATAAAGTTCCAATTGAATAAACAGAAAAGTCCAGGCTTCTTTTGGGAGCCCGGTGATACATATTAGCTTAGGAGGTTGTATAAATGGCTGAAAACCGACATAAAGATTTAGGTTTAAGTGATGAGAAAGTTCTTGAAATGTATGAGACGATGCTATTAGCTCGCCGTATTGATGAGCGTATGTGGCTTTTAAACCGCGCGGGAAAAATCCCTTTCGTTATTTCTTGCCAGGGACAGGAAGCTGCTCAGGTAGGTGCTGCATTTGCACTTGATCGCGAGAAGGATTATGTCCTGCCATATTATCGCGACATGGGAGTAGTCCTTACGTTCGGCATGACAGCCAAGGAATTAATGCTGTCAGGGTTTGCTAAAGCCGAAGATCCAAATTCAGGCGGCCGCCAAATGCCAGGACATTTTGGTCAAAAGAAAAACCGAATCGTAACGGGCTCTTCACCTGTTACTACACAGGTGCCTCATGCTGTTGGAGTTGCTCTTGGCGGAAAGCTGGAAGGAAAAGATCTGGTAACCTTTGTAACTTTTGGTGAAGGTTCTTCAAACCAGGGGGACTTCCATGAAGGTGCGAACTTTGCAGGTGTTCATAAGCTCCCTGTTATCTTTATGTGTGAGAATAATAAATATGCAATCTCTGTACCGATTGAAAAACAGCTTGCTTGCGAAAACGTATCTGACAGAGCTATCGGCTACGGTATGCCAGGTATAACAGTTGATGGAAACGATCCGCTTGAAGTCTATAAAGCTGTGAAAGAAGCAGCGGACAGAGGCCGCCGCGGAGAAGGGCCGACATTGGTCGAAACCATTTCATACCGTTTAACACCACACTCATCTGATGATGATGACCGAAGCTACCGTGCTCCTGATGAAGTGGCTGAAGCGAAAACAAAAGATCCGATTATTACTTTTGGCGCATACCTGAAAGAAAATGGTGTAATGGATGATGCGATTGAAAAGGAAATTAATGACCGGATTATGAAATTGGTAAACGAAGCAACTGATTATGCTGAAAACGCTCCATATGCAGAAGCGGAATCTGCTTTAAAGCATGTCTATGCTGAACAGTAAGGGGGAGAGAATATGGCTGTAATTTCTTATATCGATGCGGTAACTATGGCAATCCGCGAGGAAATGGAAAGAGATTCAAAGGTATTTGTTTTAGGTGAAGACGTAGGTAAAAAAGGTGGCGTGTTTAAAGCGACACAAGGACTGTATGATAAATTTGGCGAAGACCGTGTAATTGATACTCCGCTTGCTGAATCAGCAATTGCAGGGGTTGGAATCGGTGCAGCGATGTATGGAATGCGCCCGATTGCTGAAATGCAATTTGCCGACTTTATAATGCCGGCGGTTAACCAGATTATTTCTGAGGCAGCACGCATCCGCTATCGTTCCAACAATGACTGGAGCTGTCCGATCGTTGTTCGTGCACCATATGGCGGCGGTGTTCATGGAGCACTATACCATTCCCAATCTGTCGAAGCAGTATTTGCGAATCAGCCGGGACTTAAGATTGTTATGCCTTCTACGCCTTATGATGTTAAGGGATTATTGAAAGCGGCAATCCGTGACGAGGATCCTGTACTGTTCTTTGAGCATAAGCGTGCATATCGCCTGATTAAGGGTGAGGTTCCTGATGATGATTATGTGCTGCCAATCGGAAAAGCGGATGTAAAACGCGAGGGTGAAGATATCACTGTGATCACTTATGGCCTATGCGTTCATTTCGCTCTGCAGGCTGCTGAAAGACTTGCCAAAGATGGCATCTCAGCGCATATCCTTGATTTAAGGACGGTATATCCGTTAGATAAAGAAGCAATTATCGAAGCTGCGACAAAAACAGGAAAAGTGCTTCTTCTTACTGAAGATAATAAAGAAGGCAGCATTATGAGCGAAGTTTCTGCCATTATTGCAGAGAACTGCCTGTTTGAATTGGATGCACCAATCAAACGCGTTGCCGGTCCTGACGTGCCAGCAATGCCTTACGCCCCGACTATGGAAAAATACTTTATGGTTAACCCTGATAAAGTAGAAAAAGCAATGCGCGAATTGGCTGAATTTTAATAAAGGCATTAGTTAATAAAAATGGAAAGAGCAGATGGTGCAGCTTTCCGGCTGGAATTCATACCGGATCAGCTGTACTAGCTGCATGACCCGCAAATGCGGGCAGCTAGAAGGAGGTTACCCAATGGCTATTGAGCAAATTAAAATGCCCCAGCTTGGGGAAAGTGTTACTGAAGGGACAATCAGCAAATGGCTGGTTTCCGTTGGAGATAAAGTAAATAAATATGATCCGCTTGCTGAAGTAATGACTGATAAAGTAAATGCTGAGGTCCCATCCTCTTTCTCTGGTGTAATCAAAGAGTTGGTTGCAGAAGAGGGAGAAACTTATGAAGTTGGCCAGGTTATTCTGACAATTGAAACTGAAGGCGGCGGAGAAGCAGCTCAGGAAGCCCCATCAGAATCTAAAGCAGAGGACAAAGCTGAAGCTGCACCTTCAGGTGTGGCGCCTTCTGCACCAGCGGCACCTATTTCGGCAGATGCTCCAAAAGGAGTCCGCTATTCACCTGCCGTCTTAAAGCTTTCTCAAGAGCATGGCATTGACTTAAACCAGGTGACAGGTACAGGCGGAGGCGGACGCATTACGCGTAAAGACCTTATGAAAATCATTGAGTCCGGAGATATTCCTACAGCGGCAGCTGCTGCATCAGCACCAGCACCGGAAAAGACAGAGGCACCGGCTCCAGCACCTTCCCAGCCTGCACAGAAACAGGCAGCGCCAGCACCTAATGTTCCAGTAATGCCGGGTGATGTTGAAATCCCTGTTACTGGAGTGCGTAAAGCGATTGCAGCCAATATGCTTCGCAGCAAACATGAAGCACCACATGCCTGGACAATGATGGAAGTAGATGTTACAAATCTTGTTGAATACCGTAACAGCATTAAAGGTGAGTTTAAGCAAAAAGAGGGCTTCAACCTTACGTTCTTTGCTTTCTTCGTGAAAGCTGTTGCGCAGGCCCTTAAAGAATTCCCGCAGATTAATTCTATGTGGGCAGGTGATAAGATTATCCAGAAGAAGGATATCAACATCTCCATTGCAGTTGCAACAGATGACGCGTTATTCGTTCCGGTCATCAAAGCAGCTGATGAAAAAACGATTAAGGGTATTGCCCGTGAAATCAATGATCTTGCTTTAAAAGTACGTACAGGTAAATTGACTTCCGCTGAAATGCAGGGTGGAACTTTCACTGTAAATAATACCGGTTCATTCGGGTCTGTCCAGTCAATGGGCATTATCAATTATCCTCAGGCTGCAATTCTTCAGGTTGAATCCATTGTGAAGCGTCCTGTAGTAATGAACAATGGCATGATTGCTGTCCGTGATATGGTTAACCTTTGTATGTCACTCGATCACCGTGTATTAGACGGCCTGGTTTGCGGCCGCTTCCTGCAGCGTGTGAAGGAAATTCTGGAGAACACTTCTAAAGAAAATACAACTATTTATTAGTAATTAAAATTGCCGCTGTCCTGCTTTGGGACAGCGGTTTCTTATTGTTCATTGCTTGTTTCTCTTTTGTATACTAAAATAGGTATATGGAGAATTTAGAATTTTATTATAATTTTCTTGCGGCATTGTTTCTTATAAGAAACGGGTCCGCTGCCGCATGAGGGGAGGGAACGCTGTCAGCTACAAGGACAGCAAATTTATGTCATTAAAGAAAATGATTGAAGAAAAATTCCCGCAGCAGACAAATGAAGATTGGGAACAAAGTGCGGAAAGAACTCTTAAAGGGAAATCCTTAGAAACATTATCACGAAATACATATGAAAACATAAAATTGAAACCGCTTTATTCCAGAGAAGACCTGGAAATAGGTGCATTATCACAGTATCCGGGCTTAGAAGATTTTAGAAGAGGTTCCTATGCAGCCGGATACCTGTCTGAAGAATGGAAGGTTGCACAGAAAATTAGTGCTTCCTCTTCCGAAGAGCTGTCAGATAAACTTCTTGCTGCCATCAAGACAGGGCAGACAGCTCTTGCGTTTGAGCCTGAACAGTTAAAAAATCCAGAGAAGATAAGCCTGTCTGTAGGCGAACTTTATGAAAGGTACCCTTTCAGTGTGGATGCCGGACGAAATCAGCATGTATTAATAGCAGGACTTGGAAAAGTAAAAGAAAGAGAAAAAGTCTCCGGATATGTTGCCGCAGATCCACTTGCTATTGCTGCTGCCGATACATTGAACGACCGCTCAATCGATGAACTATACGAAGCTTTGAATAAAACGATGAGTAATGCAGAAGAAAATCTGCCAAGCCTGAAAACAATCATGGTGAATTCAGCGGTTTATCATAATAGTGGTGCAAATGCCGTCCAGGAACTTGCATTTTCTCTTGCAGCAGGAGTAAATCACCTGCAATATCTTCTTGATAAAGGCAAAGGCCTTGAACAAATATTATCTAAAATGGTCTTTAAGTTTGCTGTTGGCTCAAACTTTTTTATGGAAATTGCCAAGCTGCGTGCTGCAAGAGTATTATGGGGCAAAGTGGCGGAAGCATTCGGAGCTGGGGGTGACAGTAAAAAAATGGTCATTTCAGCAGAGACGTCCTTCTTTACAAAGTCTGCCTATGATTCCTATGTAAATATGCTGAGAGCGGGGAATGAAGCGTTCGCAGCAGTATTGGGAGGAATACAATACCTTCATGTCAGTCCATATAATGATCCGGAAAGAGCCAAATCTCCTTTTTCAGAACGGATTGCCCGCAATACTCAGTTGATTTTAAGGGAAGAGGCGCATTTACTAAAGGTCTCTGATCCAGCAGGCGGCTCCTGGTATATTGAGCATCTGACAAATGAACTGATTTCCAAATCATGGGGACTTTTCCTTGAGATAGAAGAGCTGGGAGGAATGAAGGATGCCCTTCAAACAGGATGGGTTCATGATCAGATTACCCAAATTCTTGAAAAGAAGAAGAAAGATGTTCATACAAGAAAACAAAGTATCATCGGAACGAATATATATGCAAATCTTGATGAAAAGCCGCTTCAGACAGAATTGGAAACCGTCCAGAACAGCAGGAGTGATCTCAAGATTATCCAGCAGGTTCGTCTTTCTGAGTCCTTCGAGGGTTTGCGGAATTTATCTGAAAGATTAAAAGGAAAGGGCATTCGTCCAGAAGCAGGTCTTATCTGTCTGGGAGCATTGAAAGACCATAAGGCGCGTGCTGATTTTATTTCAGGCTTCCTGGCTCCTGGCGGGGTTGATGCAGTTAAAAGCGGTTCGGTATATAATCCTGAAGATGCTGAAGCATTTATTCAAAAAACAAATTGCAGGCATTATTTTATTTGCGGATCAAATGAACTATACGATAGCATTGCTGTACCTTTAATTAAACAATTGAAAGAAACTTTCCCGTCAGCTGAAATCTATTTAGCCGGCCTTCCCGAAGAGAGGAAAAAGGATGAATATCAGAACGCTGGCATCGGCGGATACATTCATGTAAAAAGCGATTGCTATGAAACTCTCTTAAATATGCTGAACGAGATGGAGGCGGCAAGCAATGGCCAATAAACCTGATTTTAAAAGCCTGGATATTCTTGAAGTAAAACAATCAGCCAAAGATGACTGGAAAAGAAAAGCAGAGGAAGAAATCGATTCATCCATTGATCAACTTCTCTTTGAAACAAATGAGCAAATAAATGTAAAGCCTCTGTACACAAATGAAGATCTTAGAGACATGGAGCACCTAAACGATAAGCCTGGACTGCCCCCTTATACAAGAGGGCCATATTCAACCATGTATGTGAACAGGCCATGGACTGTCCGGCAGTATGCCGGTTTTTCTACTGCAGAGGAAAGTAATGCCTTTTACCGGCGTAACCTTGCAATGGGTCAAAAAGGCTTATCAGTCGCTTTCGATCTGGCTACTCATAGAGGCTATGATTCAGATCATCCAAGAGTCGAGGGAGATGTCGGGAAAGCTGGCGTAGCCATTGATTCCATCCTGGATATGAAGATGCTGTTTGATGGGATACCTTTAGATCAAATGTCTGTATCCATGACGATGAATGGAGCGGTATTGCCTGTCATGGCTTTTTATATTGTTACAGCGGAAGAGCAGGGAGTAAGCCAGGAGAAACTTTCTGGAACGATCCAGAATGATATCCTAAAAGAATATATGGTGCGCAACACATATATATATCCTCCGGAAATGTCCATGAAGATCATTGCCGATATTTTTGAATATACTTCAAAATACATGCCTAAGTTCAATAGCATCAGTATTTCTGGCTATCATATGCAGGAAGCGGGGGCTCCTGCTGATATTGAACTTGCCTATACGCTGGCTGATGGTCTCGAATATGTAAGAACCGGCCTTAAAGCTGGAATCGATATCGACTCCTTTGCGCCAAGGCTCTCGTTTTTCTGGGCAATCGGCATGAATTACTTCATGGAAGTGGCAAAAATGCGCGCAGCCCGCTTCATTTGGGCAAAAATGATGAAGACCTTCGAGCCGGATAATCCCAAATCAATGGCGCTTAGAACGCATTCGCAAACTTCCGGCTGGAGCTTAACAGAGCAGGATCCGTTTAATAATGTAACAAGGACTCTCATTGAGGCGCATGCAGCTTCAATGGGCCATACACAATCCCTTCATACTAATGCGCTGGATGAAGCCATTGCATTGCCGACAGACTTTTCTGCCCGTATAGCCAGAAATACGCAGCTGTACCTTCAGGAAGAGACAGGGATCACGAATGTAATTGATCCATGGGGCGGCTCTTATTATGTTGAAGCTTTAACAGATCAGTTAATTAAGCGAGCCTGGGAGCATATTAAAGAAATCGAAAATCTTGGCGGAATGGCCAAAGCGATTGAGACAGGCTTGCCAAAAATGAGAATCGAAGAAGCGGCAGCCAGAAGGCAGGCACAAATTGATTCCGGAAAAGAAACCATTATTGGTGTGAATAAATACCGGCTGGAAAAAGAAGAGCCGATTGATATTCTTGACATTGACAACACGGCTGTCCGATTAAAGCAAATCGAGAAGCTGGAGCAGCTAAAGGCTTCCCGCGACAATGAGAAAGTTGCTGAAGCTTTGGCGGCTATTACAAAAGCTGCAGATACAGGGGAAGGCAATCTTCTTGAGCTAGCAGTAAATGCAGCCAGGGTTCGAGCCACTCTCGGGGAAATTTCTGAAGCGATTGAAAAAGTTGCCAACCGCCATAAAGCAATTATCCGTTCTATCAGCGGCGTGTACAGTTCTGCTTTTTCCAACGAAGAAGAAATTGCAGAAGTAAAGCAGATGACAGATGAATTTCTTGAAAATGAGGGAAGGAGACCGCGGATTCTGATTGCCAAGATGGGGCAGGATGGACATGACAGGGGAGCAAAAGTGATTTCAACAGCCTTTGCCGATCTCGGTTTTGATGTGGATATCGGCCCTCTTTTCCAGACACCGGAAGAAACAGCCATGCAGGCTGTAGAAAATGACGTTCATGTCATTGGGATCAGCTCACTTGCTGCCGGTCATAAGACTCTTCTGCCGCAGCTCGTTGCTGAACTGAAAAAATTGGATAGGGGAGATATTATTGTCGTAATTGGCGGGGTTATCCCTGCGCAGGATTATCAGTATTTATATGAGCATGGAGCATCTGCCATTTTTGGACCGGGCACAGTCATTCCAGTGGCAGCCCAAAAAGTCATCAGGGAGATCTACAGCCGTCTCGGGTATGAGGAAGTGACCCAGTAAATGACTGAGGATAAGAAACCGGAATGGTTTGATGAAGAAAAGGCAGATAATTTTACAAGCATTGTGCGCGGTGGTGTGGATACAGGCGAGCCGGAGCTGAAATTTGAGAAAAAAGGCAGGTTTCAAAAAAAATCTGCCTCCCTCCCTGATCTAAACGTTCTTGAAGAAGGCATTTTGAATGGCAGCAGAGGTCTGCTTGCCAGAGCGATCACTCTGATTGAAAGTAACGCTGAACATCATTTTCGCCATGCACAGGAAATCCTGCACAAACTTTTGCCCCATTCAGGACAATCGCTTAGGATTGGGATAACAGGAGTGCCGGGAGCAGGAAAGAGCACGTTCATTGAATCTTTTGGGACATACTTATGTGATTTAGGGTTAAAAGTAGCGGTGCTTGCGGTCGATCCGAGCTCCAGCTTGAGCGGCGGCAGCATCCTTGGCGATAAAACAAGGATGGAGCAGCTTTCCAGAAATCCCCGGGCATTCATAAGACCTTCACCTTCTGCAGGAAAATTGGGTGGAGTTCACCGGAAAACGAGAGAGACCATGCTGCTGTGTGAAGCGGCAGGCTTTGATGTTATTCTGGTTGAAACAGTTGGTGTGGGACAAAGTGAAGTCATTGTCAGGGACATGGTGGACTTTTTTATGCTATTAACGCTGACAGGGGCTGGCGATGAATTGCAGGGAATGAAAAAAGGCATTATGGAACTGGCTGATGCGGTAATTGTCAACAAAGCCGATGGAAGCAACAAAAAATTAGCTGAGAAAACAAAAGCAGAGTATAACCGTATACTTCACTTTCTCCAGCCTGCTACAAAGGGATGGCAAACCAGAGCCTACACCTGCTCTTCTGTTTTGAACGAGGGCATCCCTGAGATATGGAAAGTGATCAAAACGTTCGAAGATACTGCAAAATCTTCAGGTGTATTTGAGGAAAGAAGAAGACTCCAGACAAAACAATGGATCCATTCCATGATCCTGGATCAGCTTCAATTCAGCTTTTTTTATCATCCTGCCATTAAGCCGCTCCTTCCGAAAATCGAAAATGAGGTTATCTCAGGAAACAGGACGGTTACATCTGCAGTGGAAGAATTGTTTAATGTCTATTCGAAATGAAGCTGTCCTTCAACAGGGCAGCTTTTCCTGAAAAAAAAATGGCCAGTGCCTTGTGGGCACTGGCGAATCTAGGGAGTTTAGGGGTATGGATCTAGCTGTAGTTTTATCTTTCCCCCATAACCCAGATGCTAAACTTTTTTATTCAAAAAAATGACTTGATTGTAAATTTTGTTCTTGTATTGGTATTATGTATATAGTGAAAAAGATTAATCAGCATAAGGAGCGATGATCTATGAATATGGATTTCAATTTATTTATGAATGATGTTGTAAGGCAGGCACGCCAGGAAATCGTGCATGCCGGCTATACAGAATTAACTACACCGGAGGAAGTGGATGAAGCCCTTAATAAAAAAGGCACCACACTTGTAATGGTGAACTCAGTCTGCGGATGTGCAGGCGGAATTGCCCGCCCTGCTGCCATGCATTCTCTGCATTATGATAAGCGCCCTGACCATTTGGTTACTGTATTTGCCGGCCAGGACAAAGAAGCAACCGAAAAAGCAAGATCTTATTTTACCGGCTATCCGCCATCATCACCATCTTTTGCTCTTCTTAAAGACGGAGAATTATGCACGATGATCGAGCGCCATGAAATTGAAGGCCATGAGCCAATGGCTGTTGTTCAAAAACTGCAGGATACCTTTGAGAAATATTGCGAAGAGCTTTAAACAGGAAAAGCGGAAGCGCCTTGCTCGCGAAGGAACGCCACTTCCTCCCAAAAGCTGCCGCTTTCGGTCGTGCGATGTAAAGCTGTCGAAGTATTCCTTTTGGAACTAGATAGTTTTTCGACGTTCAAAGTTTTCTTTTTTATTTCTCCAGTAAAAGTCCCGAATTACGGGACTTTTTTTATGTCCATTTATCTGAATAATTAAACTTCTAATAAATATTTAAAAATCTTATTGCATAAATATAAAAATCTGTTAAAATTCATTTTAGTGAATATTTATTAATAGTTATGCAGAGATTATTCATATTTTATAGGGGGAAACTAAAATGAAAAAAGTCATCATGTTTGCTTTAAGCATACTTTTAGTTGGCGTATTAGCTGCATGCGGCACAAGTGAAGAAGCCAGCACTGGAAGCGGCTCAGGGGAAAACTCAGATAAAAAAGTATTAACTATGGGTACATCAGCTGATTATCCGCCATTTGAATATGTAGATTCCGCAAAAGGGGAAGAAATCATCGGTTTTGATGTGGATTTGGCCAAAGCGATCGCTGAAAAATTGGGTTATGAGATACAAGTGAAGGATATGGACTTTAACGGACTGATTCCTGCATTGGAAACTAACCAGGTCGATTTTGTTCTTTCGGGGATGACACCTACTGAAGAGCGCAAGCAAAACGTTGATTTCAGTGATGTATATTATACAGCCAGTCATATGATCGTTTCGAAAAAAGGAAGCGGAATTGAGTCATTGGAAGATTTGAACGGCAAAACTTTAGGTGTGCAGCTTGCCTCTATTCAGGCTGATAAAGCAGAAGAAATTGGTGAGACAGTTGATATGAAAGTAGAAAACCGCAACCGCATCCCTGAATTGATTCAGGAAATTATGGCAGACCGTTTTGATGCTGCCATGATTGAAGATATTGTTGCAAAAGGATACTTTGAAAAAAATGAAGATCTTGCCGGTTTTACGATCGAAGAAGCTGAAGCGGAGGCAGGTTCTGCCATGGCTTTTCCAAAAGGCAGCGAATTAACTGAGAAATTTAATGCAGAGCTTGTGAAGATGAAAGAAAACGGTGAATTGGAAGACCTGATCGTAAAATGGTTTGATAACAAATAATTCCGCTGGGAATTGGCGTCCAAGGCATATTTTCCTTTGGACGCTTTATTCTTCTTGGAAACTAGTAAACTATTTATAGAGAGAGGATGGAAAGATAGTGAATCTGGATTTTCAGCAGTTCGTTCCCTCCCTTCCATATATACTTAAAGGCATTGGCGTTACGCTACAAATAGTTTCTATGGCAGGCATATTGGGTTTTGTATTAGGCATTATTCTATCATTCTTTAAAATCAGCAGATTTAAAATTCTTGGGTGGATAGCAGATGCCTATACATCCGTTTTTAGAGGAACACCTCTTGTTCTTCAGCTGATGCTCATTTATTATGGATCGCCCCAGCTGATCGGGTATAAAATTGATCCGTCAACAGCTGCCGTCCTGTCATTTGGACTAAACTCAGCTGCCTATATTTCGGAGATTATCCGGGCAGGCATCCTGGCTGTTGATAAGGGCCAAAGTGAAGCGGCCATGGCTTTAGGTGTCCCATATAGGCCGGCCATGATGGATATTATTCTCCCGCAGGCGATGAAAAACATTTTGCCTGCTTTGATGAACGAGTTTATTACCCTTACAAAAGAATCTGCAATCGTAACAGTTATTGGGGTAACAGACGTGATGCGCCGGGCTTACATCGTGGGAGGCGAAAAGTTTTCCTACTTTGAACCAATACTGATTGCCGGGCTTATCTATTACATTATGGTAATGATCCTGACTGTGCTTGGAAAAGGGATTGAAAGGAGAATGAGACGCAGTGATTAAAGTGGAAAATTTGCATAAACATTTCGGTAAACTTGAAGTTCTTAAAGGAATTTCAACCAGTATTCAAGATGGCGAAGTAGTAGCTATTATTGGTCCATCCGGTTCCGGCAAGTCAACATTGCTGCGCTGCATCAATCTCCTGGAAGTGCCTACAGATGGCAGGATCATGATTAACGGGCAGGACATTACGGATAAGGGCACAAACATTATGAAAGTGCGCCAAGATGTGGGAATGGTTTTTCAGCATTTTCATTTATTTCCGCACAAAACGGTTCTTCAAAACCTGACCTATGCACCAATGAAGGTTAAGGGAGTTTCGAAATCGGAAGCTGAGAAAACAGGGCTCGAGCTTTTGGAGAAGGTCGGATTATCGGCCAAAGCCTACGAATATCCAAATCGGTTATCCGGGGGACAGAAGCAAAGGGTTGCGATATCCAGAGCTCTTGCTATGAAACCTGATGTCATGCTGTTTGATGAGCCCACATCCGCTCTTGACCCGGAAATGGTGAAAGAAGTACTGGACGTTATGAAAAATTTAGCCCATACAGGCATGACAATGGCGATTGTTACCCATGAAATGGGATTTGCCCGTGAAGTGGCAGACAGGGTGCTTTTCCTGGATGGCGGCGTGCTTGTAGAGGATTCTTCACCTAAAGAATTTTTTTCTAATCCTAAGAGTGAACGTGCAAGGGATTTCTTGCAAAAAATGCTATAATCGATATATGCTATGGGAGAAGATGGTCAAAAGGATCATCTTCTCTTTCACTTTTCTTAAAACAAACAGCCTTCTTTAAATTTAGGTGCGGGCAAATGAATATAGGAGTTTGACTATATGAAATACAGAATTGGCTACCGGACAATCAAGACTGCCGTGGGAACTTCCATTAGCATCATGATTGCACAGATGCTGCAGCTTGACAATTTTGTCTCTGCAGGAATATTGACTATTTTATGCATAAAAGTAACGAAGAAAAAATCTCTGCGAGCTTCATGGGACCGTTTTTTTGCATGCTTAATGGCAATGGTGTTTTCTTCCTTGTTCTTTGAGGGGATTGCCTATCATCCGCTTGTAATAGGACTGCTGCTTTTGTTTTTTATTCCCGCAGCTGTCATGTTAAGGGCCAGCGATGGTATTGTGACAAGCTCCGTTATTATTCTGCATATTTATTCAGCAGGGGAAGTTTCAAAGGAACTCCTGCTGAATGAGCTGGGCATTATTACTGTCGGAATTGGTGTGGCGCTCATCGCAAACCTCTATATGCCAAGTCTGGAATCGAAGCTTAAGGAGTATAGGCTCGAGATAGAAGATAACTTTAAGATTATCTTTGATGAAATCGTGAAGTATTTGCGTACACATGAAAGCAGCTGGGATGGCAGAGAAATCACTGAAACGATGGAATTAATCGATAAGGCAAAAACATTGGCCTTCAGAGATGTCGAAAACCACTTCCGAAGGAATGATAACTTATATTATCACTATTTTAAAATGAGGGAAAAGCAATTCGAGATTATTGAGCGTGTTCTTCCAAGCGTAACGTCCATAGCCCTGCCTGTTGAACAGGGGGAGATGATTGCTGATTTTATTGAGGAGCTATCGGACCACATTCATCCAGGGAATACGGCCATTCAATTTCTGGATAAATTATACAGAATGAGAGTTTCCTTTGAAAATATGGAGCTCCCCAAGACAAGAGAGGAATTTGAGGCACGGGCTGCGCTGCTTCACTTTGTAAAAGAAATGGAACAGTATTTAATTATAAAAAGCTCTTTTAAAGGATTAAAGGATAGGGAAATGAATCAAGACCGGACAGCAGAAGCAAACTAAGGAAAAGGAATTGGAGCGTGAATGATCATGCTGAAGTTTGCTGCAGCGGCCATCATGTTTTTTTCATTTTCCCCAATCTGGCCATTGGGACCCAACCCGCTGCCCGGAGATCCATTTTTAATTGTCAATAAACAGACAAATGAAGTCGCGTTTATTCATGATCATAAAGTACAAAGTGTAATCACAGCTGCAACCGGGAAAACCGATGATCTTACACCTGAAGGGATGTTCACTGTCACTGTTAAGGCAGCTAATCCTTATTACAGGAAAAAGGATATTAAGGGCGGTGACCCACGTAATCCACTCGGGACTAGATGGATTGGATTTGACGCAGAGGATACAGATGGAAGGATTTATGGGATTCACGGTACGAACGACCCTGCATCCATCGGCAGGTACGTCTCAAATGGATGCATTAGATTGCAGAATGAAGCAGTCGAGTCGTTATATGAATCTGTACCGGTTGGTACGAAAATTTTAGTTGTCAGCTCCCCAAAAAATTTTGATGAACTTGGAAGAGAGTACGGGGCAATAAAAAAATGATCCTTTGAAATAATAATTAGCTGCATCTGAATGGATGCAGTTTTTTTATGCATTGCAGAGCGTTTAAGAAGTAAAATAAAATGGTATGCATGTTAGGTAAATTGAGAATATGCTGATTAAAAAATAGAACATAAGAAAAATTCATGCCAGAAAAAAAAGCTGCCCGGAATTGCCCTCCGCAGCAGCTGAAAAAGTCTACATAATTTCTGTTATAAAAACATCGACATCCCCATAATGAGGGTAGATGCGAGCATTGCAAATATCATTAAATAAACAATCACTTTTGTCATTTTCTTATTTGACATTCTATTCCTCCTCGTTCCAATTCTTACTATTATTTTACTAAGAATCTTCAAATTGAACAACCGCTCAATTTTTAAAAGGATTTTCGACATTTTTAACGAATATTTAAATAATAGACCCAAAATATGCCCGCATTCTGCGGGAAATTGATAAATTCCGACATCCATGAGGAGGAAAACATATGATCAAGAAGGTGGACCATATAGGTATCGCTGTCAGGTCTCTTGATGAAGCGCTTCCATTTTATATTGAAGTGCTTCAGCTTGAATTTCTCGGAATTGAGGAAGTGGACAGCCAAGGAGTAAAGGTTGCTTTTATTAAAGCAGGGGAAACGAAACTTGAGCTGCTTGAGCCGACAAGTGAAGAAAGTCCAATTGCCAAGTTTATAGAGAAGCGAGGCGAAGGTCTTCATCATGTAGCATTAGGTGTTGACAGTATACAGGAACGCATTAATCAAATGAAGGAACAGGGCATCAGGATGCTGCAGAATGAACCGAAGATTGGTGCTGGCGGTGCCCAGGTAGCCTTTATGCACCCGAAATCAACAGGTGGCATATTATATGAATTTTGTGAAAAGAAAGGATTGAAATAAAGCATGGCAGACATCTATGAGAAAATAAATGAGTTATACGACCGCCGCAGGGAAGTCGAACTTGGCGGAGGGGATGAGCGTATACAAAAACAGCATGAAAAAGGGAAGCTGACTGCCCGTGAACGAATCGATTTATTAGTTGACCCGGGCACATTCGTTGAGCTGAATCCATTTATTGAGCACCGCAGCACGGATTTTGGATTGGAAAACCAAAAAGGCCCTGGCGATGGTGTTGTAACTGGCTATGGTAAAGTCAACGGACGTCCTATCTTCTTATTTTCCCAGGACTTTACTGTTTTTGGCGGCGCCCTGGGGGAAATGCATGCAAAAAAAATTGCTAATGTAATGGATTTGGCAGCTGAAAATGGGGCTCCATTTGTAGGCTTGAATGATTCCGGCGGTGCCAGAATTCAGGAAGGTGTTGTTTCCCTTGATGGGTACGGCCATATTTTCTACCGGAATTCCATTTATTCAGGAGTGATTCCGCAGATCTCTGTCATTATGGGGCCATGTGCAGGCGGAGCGGTTTATTCTCCAGCGATCACGGATTTTGTCTTCATGGTGGAAAAGACGAGCCAGATGTTCATAACTGGCCCAAAAGTAATCGAAACGGTTACTGGGGAAAAAATTTCACCGGAGGATTTGGGCGGTGCCCGTGTGCATAACACAATCAGCGGAAACGCACACTTTAGAGGCGAGTCCGAAGAGGAAGTTATTGAGCAGGTACGAAGTCTGTTAAGCTACCTTCCGCAGAATAATGAGGAAAAACCGCCAATGTCAGAACGGGATGAGGACGATGATTACCGTCCGGATCTCACAGACGCCATTCCTTTTGATGCCCTTCGTCCATATGACGTCCGAAAAGTCATTGAACAGGTAGTGGATAAAGATACTTTTATGGAGGTACAGCGTGACTTTGCTAAAAATATTGTAGTCGGGCTTGCCCGAATCAAGGGTGAGACGGTGGGACTTGTCTGCAATCAGCCGAAGGTAATGGCAGGAGGCCTTGATATTGATTCTTCCGATAAGGCTTCAAGGTTTATCCGGTTCTGTGATTCCTTTAATATTCCCCTTATTACATTTGAGGACGTTACAGGCTTTTTCCCAGGTGTTAAACAGGAGCATGGCGGGATCATACGGCATGGCGCAAAGATTCTTTATGCTTACTCAGAAGCAACAGTGCCAAAGCTTACTGTAATTTTAAGAAAAGCATTCGGAGGAGCCTACGTTGCCCTGAACAGTAAATCTATTGGCGCAGATCTTGTATTTGCATGGCCGAATGCGGAAGTAGCTGTAATGGGTCCTCAAGGTGCAGCCAACATTATTTTTGCAAGGGAAATCCAGAATAGTGAAGATCCTGAGGCTACCAGGGCACAAAAAATCGAGGAGTACAGAGAAAAGTTCGCCAATCCATATGTGGCAGCAAGCCGAGGCATGGTGGATGATGTCATCGATCCGCGAGAAACCAGAATCAAGATCATTCAGGCGCTTGAAATGCTGCGAAATAAAAAAGAAAGCAGGCCTCATAAAAAGCATGGAAATATCCCGCTATAATGGATTCCTGATTTGCTGTGCCAAAATATTGGAGTTATACTTGCTTAGTAAGCTTAAATTTGGAGGTTTGTACATAAATGATTAATGAGGAACGGTTATTAAACGAATTTCTGGAACTGGTGCAAATTGATTCTGAAACAAAGTATGAAGCTCAAATTGCAAAAGTGCTGAAGAAAAAATTCAGGGATCTTGGGGTTGAGGTATATGAAGACGATACAACTGCACAGACCGGACACGGTGCAGGCAACCTCATCTGCACTCTTCAGGGAACCAAAGAAGGAACAGATATAATCTATTTCACTTCCCACATGGATACGGTTGTTCCTGGAAAAGGTATTAAACCTTCCATCAAGGACGGCTATGTTGTAACCGATGGAACAACGATCCTGGGTGCCGACGACAAAGCAGGACTTGCCGTTATGCTTGAAGTTGTTAAAGTCCTGAAAGAGCAGAATATTGCTCATGGAACTATCCAGTTCATTATCACAGTTGGGGAAGAATCCGGACTGGTCGGAGCGAAGGTACTCGACCCTTCACTTGTTAAAGCGAAGTTTGGCTACGCACTGGACAGTGACGGCAAAGTCGGAAATATTATCGTTGCCGCCCCGACACAAGCGAAAGTTAAGGCTGCTATTCTAGGGAAAACAGCACATGCCGGTGTAGCCCCTGAGAAAGGCATTTCGGCTATCACTATGGCAGCGAAAGCGATCTCAAGAATGCCTCTGGGCCGCATTGATGAAGAAACAACGGCTAACATTGGCCGTTTTGAAGGCGGACAGCAGACGAATATCGTGTGTGACCATGTTGATATTTTAGCAGAAGCACGTTCATTAATTCCTGAAAAAATGGAACAGCAGGTTGCTAAAATGAAAGAAGCTTTTGAAAGTGCTGCTGAAGAAATGGGGGGCAAAGCTGAAGTGGATGTTCAGGTTATGTACCCTGGCTTTAAATTTGGCGAAGGCGACCATGTCGTTGAAGTGGCCCGAAAAGCGGCTGAAAAGATTGGCCGAAGCTCCGAGCTTCTTCACAGTGGCGGCGGAAGTGATGCGAACGTTATTGCCGGTTTAGGCATACCAACAGTCAACCTTGCTGTTGGCTACGAAGAAATTCATACAACCAATGAGCGCATGCCTATTGAAGAATTAAATAAACTGGCTGAAATGGTCATTGCCATTATCGAAGAAGTCTAAAGTCTAAGCTTAAAGAAAGGGAACCCGAAGCGGTTCTCTTTTTTATATCACTTAATTCTATTAGATCCTCTCTAGTTAGAAAATAATGCCTATGGTATATTAGTTCTATACATAAGAGTTTCCGGGGAGGAAATGGAATGACTGAAAATAATAAAGCTGTCGTTTTCCGGGCAGGAAATGAGGAATATGCCACACCCATTCCCTTTGTTATATCCATTGAGAAAATGGAAGGCATAACACCGATCCCTCATTTGCCCAGTTATGTAAGAGGAATTGTCAAAGTCAGAGGAGAGCTAATTCCTGTTGTTGATTTTGAAGAAATTCTTTACAGCCGGGCACTGTCCGATAGCGGTTCGGCAAGGATGATCGTGCTGCAGACAGAAGAGCTATCATTTGCAGTGCTGGTGACTGAAGCCAAGGAAATTTTAGATATTCCAGCAGACTGCCTGAAACAGCCAGGTTTGATTGCCTATCAAAAAACCAATTATTTTACAGGGGTAGCCAATATCGATCATAGGCTGATTACTATAATCGACCCTGCAAATCTGGTGGAATCTCTGGAAGGAATAAGGGAAATAAAAGAGTATATGAAAACACAGAAAACAACAGCATAGCGGGCGAATTCAAAAACAGAGGAGCAAGATTCTCTGTTTTTGCTTTTATAATCCTCATAATAAAAGAAAAGAAGAATATCTGCTAAAATAGAAGTGAATGATTTTACAGGGAAGTGCCGGCATGAAGCAAATGTATCCGAAAAACGGGAGAGTTATCCTCCATGTTGATATGAATAGTTTTTATGCTTCGGTTGAGATGGCTTATGATCCCACATTAAAGGGCAAGCCTTTAGCGATCGCAGGCAATCCGGAGGAGAGGCGCGGAATAATCGTGACTTGCAGCTATGAGGCAAGGAGCTTCGGGGTAAAAACCACCATGCCTCTGTGGGAGGCTAAAAAGCTCTGTCCCCAGCTGATTATTATGAAGCCAAATTTTGAGAGATATCGTGCAGCTTCTATGGGAATGTTTGATATATTGCACGAATATTCCACTCTTGTTGAACCTGTATCCATTGATGAAGGATCTGTGGACATTACAGACAGCTATGAGTTTGGGAGCCCAATAGAAATTGCTGAGACGATACAGAAGCAGATTTTCCAGCAGCTCGATTTGCCCTGCAGCATCGGTGTTGCTCCCAACAAATTTCTAGCCAAGATGGCTTCTGACATGAAAAAACCAATGGGGATTACAGTTCTTAGAAAAAGAGATGTACCCCATATTTTATGGCCGATGCAAGTGGAAGAAATGCACGGAGTCGGCAAGAAGACCGGGGAAAAGCTGAGAAATCTGAACATCGCCACAATCGGTGAATTGGCAAAAGCGGATGAAATTGTATTAAAAGCAGCCCTGGGGATCAATGGCCCGAGACTGAAACAAAAAGCCAATGGCCAAGATCTTAGGAAAGTTGATCCGGAATCGGCATCCGAATTTAAAAGTGTAGGAAATTCCACCACACTGCCAAGGGATGTTTCGAATCAAAGAGAGCTGCTTCAAGTATTTGAAAAATTGTCTTCACAGGTTTCTTCCAGACTGAAAAGAAAAAAGGTAATGGCGGTTTCTCTGGGGATTACCATTAGGTATAAGGATAGAAAGACCATTACCAGAAGCCGCAAACTGAAGAATCCTATTCAGCAGGATGAAGAAATTTATCGAATGGCAAAGGAGCTTTTTATAAAACATTGGAATGGAAACGCTGTACGGCTGCTGGGCATTACAGGAACAGACCTTGTCGAACCCGATCAGGCAGTTAAACAGCTGGATTTATTCAGTTTTGAAAAAGATGCTAAAAAAGAGCCGTTATTTCAGACAATGGACCTTTTGCGAAAGAAATATGGGGCTAAAATAATTGACAATGCAGGTGCACTTTCGGAAATGAAATTGCCCCGCCCCAAAATCGGCACTGATACCAGCTTTAATAAAGACTTTTTGCAGAGTAGGCCAGGGAAGGGCAGTAAAAAAGATGATATTTCATGAGTTTTTCAGGCGGCTATAAGCTAAACTAAGACAGGAAAGTTGAATAAGAATAGGAATCTTGCTAAAGTAAAGTGGATTCTTTTATTGGATGATGTTCAAATAATCTTAATAAAGATCTTCTTTTTGAACAAGCAATTACACGCTTAAAGGCTGGAAGGGAAGTAATAAAAGATGACGAAATCACAGTTTGGTGTTATCGGCTTAGCCGTAATGGGCAAAAATCTTGCCATGAATATTGAAAGCAGAGGCTACTCTGTATCCGTTTTTAACCGGTCACGCGAAAAAACGGATGAGATGCTTAAGGAAGTCGAAGGAAGAAATTTTAAAGGTACATATACAATTGAGGAGTTTGTTGATTCCCTGGAAAAACCGCGCAAAATCATGCTTATGGTTAAAGCAGGCGGCCCGACAGATGCGACCATTGAGCAGCTAAAGCCTTTATTGGATAAAGGGGATATTTTGATTGATGGCGGAAATACCTTCTTTGTGGACACACAGCGCCGCAATAAGGAATTAAGCGAGCTGGGCATACACTTCATCGGTACTGGTGTATCCGGCGGTGAAGAAGGCGCATTAAAAGGGCCTTCCATTATGCCTGGCGGCCAAAAAGAAGCCTACGAGCTGGTTGCCCCTATTTTTCAAGATATCGCGGCAAAGGTTAATGGCGAAGCATGCACAACATACATCGGTCCGGATGGGGCAGGCCATTATGTGAAAATGGTCCACAACGGCATTGAATACGGCGATATGCAGCTGATTTCCGAATCTTATTTTCTGTTGAAAAATGTGCTTGGTTTGACTGCTGAAGAGCTTCATGAAGTATTTGCCGATTGGAATAAAGGTGAGCTTGACAGCTATCTTATTGAAATCACCGCTGATATCTTCACGAAAAAAGATGATGAAACCGGCAAGCCGCTGGTAGATGTCATCCTAGACACAGCCGGCCAAAAGGGAACCGGCAAATGGACAAGCCAAAGTGCGCTGGATCTTGGCGTACCGCTTCCAATCATTACTGAATCCGTTTTTGCCCGATTCATCTCTGCCATGAAAGAAGAGCGTGTCAACGCAAGCAAAGTTCTTCGCGGGCCAGCTGCATCGGAATTCACCGGTGATAAAAAAGCCTTTATCGAAAGTGTCCGCAAAGCCCTTTACATGAGCAAAATCTGCTCATACGCACAAGGCTTTGCTCAAATGAGAGCAGCATCCGAAGAATATGGATGGGATCTTAAATACGGCGATATTGCGATGATTTTCCGCGGAGGATGCATTATCCGTGCCCAATTCCTGCAAAAAATTAAGGAAGCATATGACCGTGAGCCTGGTTTAAAGAACCTGCTTCTTGATCCGTATTTCAAGGAAATCGTGGAAAGCTACCAGGATGCTACCCGTGAAATTATCAGTACGGCTGTGAAGAACGGCATCCCTGTACCATGCTTCTCTGCGGCACTGTCCTATTATGACAGCTACCGCACTGAAACTTTGCCTGCAAACCTTCTTCAGGCACAGCGTGATTACTTTGGCGCACACACCTATCAGCGTACAGATAAAGAAGGCATCTTCCATACAAATTGGATGGAGTAATATAAAAAAACAGCGTTCAAAAGGCGCTGTTTTTTTTTGTAATTGCAGGAAGCCGGATCATGGTATCCCCTAAACGAACCCCCCTGCCGCGGCAGGGGGGTTCGAAAATTATTTAACACTGTTCAACATCAAGGTCTGTTACAGGCCACCAGAAGAAACCGTCTTTTTCAAGCATCTGGTCTGCTTCTTTTGGACCCATTGAACCGGATTCATAGTTAGGGAAGCCTGCTTCTTTTGTGTTTTCCCATACGTCGGAAATTTTGTCGACAAAGCTCCAGGAAAGGGCCACTTCATCCCAATGGGTAAAGTTGGTTGCATCTCCGCGCATGCAATCATATAAAAGCCTTTCATAAGCTTCAGGCGTATTCATGTCATCGATGCCTTTGTTGGCAAAATTTAATTTTACCGGTGTGGCTTCCATGTTTTGTCCTGATTTTTGGGCATTCAAATATAGAGTAATGCCTTCTTCAGGCTGAATATGGATGACCAGCAGGTTCGGATTTAACGTTTGCTCAGTCTGATAGTATAAGTTCATCGGAATATCCTTGAACTGGATAACAATTTTCGTTGATTTTGCAGCCATTCTTTTTCCAGTACGAATGTAGATTGGTACACCTGCCCAGCGGAAATTGTCAATCATCAGCTTGCCAGCTACAAAAGTTTCGGTGTTTGATTGTTCATCCACCATCGGCTCTTCATTGTATGCAGGGACTTCCTGTCCGTTTAATTGGCCTTTTCCGTACTGGCCGCGGACAAAGTATTCTTTCACCTGGTCCCCTTCAAGCGGACGCATGGCTCTTAATACCTTCACTTTTTCGGATCTGATTTCATCTGTTGTCAGGCGGATTGGCGGCTCCATTGCCAGGAGGGCAACCATTTGCAGCATATGGTTTTGAACCATATCACGAAGGGCGCCGCTTTTTTCATAGTAACGGCCGCGTTCTTCTACACCCAGTACTTCGCTTGATGTAACCTGGATATTTGAGATGTAGCGATTGTTCCATAAAGGTTCGAAAATGGCATTGGCAAAACGGATAACTTCAATATTTTGTACCATATCTTTCCCTAAGTAGTGGTCAATCCGGTAAATTTCATTTTCTGAAAAAGCTTTTCGAATTTGCTTATTAAGCTGTTTCGCTGATTCCAAATCATGACCAAAAGGCTTTTCAATGACAAGGCGCTTAAAGCCATCCACATCCGTCAGTCCATCTGCTTTTAAATGCTCTGCAATGGTACCGAAAAATTCAGGGGCCATGGCAAGGTAAAAAATGCGGTTGCCTTCAAGGGAATAATGAGCATCCAATTTTTCAGCCACACTCTTTAATGCCAAATAGGAGCCTGAATCCGTTACATCGTGCGAATGATAGTAAAAATGAGAAATAAAATCTTCAAGTTCTCCGTTATCTTTAATAGCTGACTCAACAGAGGCTTTGACACTTGCCTGAAACTCTTCATTCGAGAGCGGCCTTCTGGCGATCCCGACTACCGCGAAACGTTCAGACAGCCTGCCTTTTTTGTACAAGCGGTAAAGTGAGGGAAACAATTTTCTTTTAGCCAAATCCCCCGTTGCCCCAAATATCATTATTAATGCGGTCGGTTTTTCGTTTGATTTCACGATTCTAGAACCTCTTTTCGAAAATATTTCTGTATGTAAGGCTGGACTGGCATTTGCCCGCCCGCAGCTTGAATAAAAGCTGTTATATTGCATTCGCAAAAAACGTCTGTACAAGTATAAAATTGTATCTGTTTAAAGCTATTTTCGCAAATATTAAGTTTGCCTTTTTAACATAGTTTCTTTCTAAAGGCCAGGAACTATCCTGTTAAATAAAACAAAAAACAATTGATTTAAATATTCCGCAGTTGCTGTGGTATATTGTTTATATTCGAACTGGCAAGCTCTGACAGATTTTTTTATCCTGACTGCTGGAAAGGAGGTTGTTTTTTCAATGGATGTTTTTTTCTTGGGAACGGGTGCAGGAATTCCAGCTAAACTGAGGAATGTATCTTCGATGGCTTTAAAGCTCCTGGATGAAAGAGGGAGCATTTGGCTTTTTGACTGTGGGGAGGCTACCCAGCATCAAATACTGCATACAAGCATTAAACCGAGGAGAATTGAAAAAATCTTTATTACACATCTGCATGGAGATCATATCTATGGTCTGCCCGGATTGCTCTCCAGCCGCTCTTTTCAGGGCGGTGATACTGAGGTGACTCTCTACGGGCCAAAAGGGCTGAAAGAATATATTGAAGTCTCGCTCTCTGTCAGCGGTACATACCTTAAATACCCTTTGAAAGTTGCTGAAATCAGTGATGGCACTATATTGGATGAAAAAGACTTTAAGGTGGAAGCGCGCTTGCTCGAGCACGGGATTCCTTCATATGGCTACCGGGTTACTGAAAAGGACCGTCCGGGAACATTGCTCGCGGATAAACTTGCAGAAGCGGGAATTAAGCCGGGTCCGATATATAAGAAAATAAAAAATGGCGAAAACATAGAGCTTGAGAATGGGAGTATTCTGGAAGCAAAAAACTTTCTGGGCCCGGCTCAAAAGGGCAGAATCATCACGGTGCTGGGAGATACCAGGATTTGCGATGCGGCAATAGAATTAGCGGCTCATGCAGACCTATTAATTCATGAGGCAACCTTCTCACAGGGAGAAGAAAAGCTTGCACACGATTATTTCCATTCGACAACCCGGCAGGCTGCCAAAGTCGCGCGTGAGGCGAATGCAAGGAAGCTTTGTCTGAATCATATCAGTTCACGATATGAACGCCAGGATTGGGAACAGCTTGTGAAGGAATCGCAGACAATTTTCCCCAATACGGTAATTGCTGAGGACTTTAAAGAAATTCATATACCGCTTGATAAAGGAGAGGTGAATTAATTGAAAACTTTCTATGTCGTGCGCCATGCAAAGGCTGAGGGCCAGCCTTTCTCTGCCAGATTGACAGAAAGCGGAAGGGAACAGGCATTAAAATTAATTGATTTCTTTAAAGACAAGGAAATTAATCGCATCTATTCAAGCCCTTTTGTGCGGGCGATGGAAACTATCCGGCCGCTTGCACAGTCGAGAAACCTTGAGATTGTGGAGGAAAGCCGTTTGGGGGAAAGGGTGCTATCCTCCATTCTTTTTGATGATTGGCAGGAGAAGCTTAAGCAAAGCTTTTCCGATTTTGAACTGGTTTTCGAAGGGGGAGAATCCCATTCGTCAGGCATGGAACGAGCTGCTTCCCTGCTGGATGAATTAATCGCTTCCAGTGAAAATCATATCGTTCTGGTCAGTCATGGCAATTTATCCACTTTGCTGCTGCGCTATTTTGATGAAAATGCAGGCTTTGAGCATCTTATGAAGATGAGCAACCCGGATGTTTTCGAGATTAAGGCAGATAGTGAGGGTGCGGCATGGAGGCGGATTTGGAACGAAAAGTAATGTCTGGAAAAATTGAATTTTCAAATTTGGCATTGACGGTTTCCTGCAGGCATAATATAATCACACTTATACTTTAAAACATTATATTAAAAAGCTATGAAGAGACTCTATTAAGTCTTATCTCCCTGTTTATAGAGAGCCAGTGGATGGTGAAAACTGGCACAAAGATAAGATGAATTTCATCTTGGAGCTTATCTTTTCTGCTCTATAGCAGGAAAGACGGTTAATCCGTTATATTTCGAGTGGAAAGTCACATGCTTTCAAAAAGGGTGGTACCGCGTGAATCTGATTCGCGTCCCTTTTGAAGTATGTGGCTTTTTTGTTTTTTTGGGAAAGTTCTAAAAAATGGAAACCCGGCCGGTTTCTATTAAGAAAAGCTCCAGGCGCCAGCTTATCGCCGCCTGGAACCAGGCAGTATCTATATTGTAAATTATGGAGGTACAGGCATGCAGCAAAATGAGCAATGGTCATCGAAGATAGGATTTATTTTAGCCTCGGCCGGTTCGGCAATCGGACTTGGAGCTATCTGGAAGCTTCCGTATGTTACCGGGACAAGCGGTGGTGGAGCATTTATATTATTATTTCTGCTATTTTCACTATTAATTGGTTTTCCGCTTTTGCTGGCTGAGTTTGTGATCGGCCGCAGCACGGGGAAAGAGGCAATCTCGGCATACAAGGATATTGCTCCGGGAACTAAATGGCACTGGATTGGCTACCTTGGCGTATTTACCTGTTTTCTGCTTTTATCGTTTTATAGTGTAATAGGCGGGTGGATTCTGAAGTACATTGTATACGGGGTTACCGGTTCTATGAATGGAGCCGGCAATTATGAAGAGTTATTTGGCACATCCGTGTCAGACTCTGTGTCTGTTGTAGCGGCACAAGGGCTCTTTTTATTAATAACTGTTTTAGTGGTTGCTAAAGGTATCCAGAAGGGTATCGAGCAGGTCAGCAAAATTATGATGCCGGCTTTGTTCCTTTTATTTATTATCTTGATTGCACGATCCCTAACACTGGAAAATGCCATGGAAGGCGTCGCATTCTTCTTAAAGCCTGATTTTTCAAATCTGACGTCTGAAACCGTCCTTTATGCGATGGGTCAATCGTTTTTCTCTCTAAGTGTCGGGGTATCGGTTATGGTAACTTACAGCTCTTATCTATCTAAAAATGAAAATCTGATGCAGCCGGCCTTTTCCGTTGTCGGAATGAATTTGTTTATTTCTATTCTAGCTGGATTGGCTATTTTCCCGGCCGTTTTCTCACTGGGATTTGAGCCGGCTGCAGGTCCTGGTTTATTGTTCATTGTTCTGCCATCTGTTTTTGATCAGATTCTGTTCGGACGAGTGTTCTTGCTCTTATTCCTTGCACTGTTTCTATTTGCAACCTTAACTTCCGCTTTTTCAATGCTTGAGATAGTGGTGGCTGCTCTGACGAATAAGGAGGGAAGAGGCAGAATCCGTGCAGCCTGGCTGACAGGATTGGCAATCTTTATCGTAGGAGTCCCATCTGCACTTTCCTTCAGCAGCCTATCAGATATTTCAATTTTCGGCAAAACGATATTTGACAGTGCTGATTTTCTTGTCAGCAATGTATTAATGCCGGTAGGGGCGCTCTTCATTTCTATTTTTGTTTCATACAAAATGAAGAAGGATCTGCTGAGAAATGAATTGATTCAAGGTTCAAAATCGCTGAATGGAATCTTTTCCGCCTGGTATTTCCTTTTGCGTTATGTAGTGCCTTTGGTTATCATCATTGTATTCCTTGATTCACTGCAGATTATTTAATAGAAAAGGGATGGCGAACCGCCATCCCTTTTCTTTATTTTAATTTCAGAATTTATAACTTTGTATACCTTGAGAGCTGTCTAGCGCAAGCAGCCTGCCCCCTCGAGGTGAGGCCCCACGATGGGGGTCATGCAGACGTTGCCGCAGGTCAAGGAAAGTTGCGGCAGCGATCGCACATCCGAAAGCGGCAGCTTTTTGGGAGGATGTGGCGTTCTTAGTCTGCGTTCCTTCGTGGGCAAGGTGCTTCTGCTTTTCTTTAAATCCAGCCGCGTTCATATTGCTTAGGTGGTTCAATTGCTGCTCCAAGTTCCTTTGCTGCTGTGCGAGGCCAATAAGGGTCCCTCAGCAATTCCCTCGCAATGAAGATTAAATCTGCCCGTCCGTTTTGCAGAATTTCTTCTGCCTGCAGGCCGGATGTAATTAGCCCGACTGCACCAGTCTGAATATTGGCACCTTCCTTAATGGTTTCAGAGAATTTGACCTGGTAGCCCGGGTAGCTATTTATTCTAGCCGGCACTACCGCTCCGGAACTTACGTCAATAAGATCCACTCCCTGCTCCTTCATCCATTTTCCCATTTCTGCATAATCCTCTGCAGTTAACCCCTCATCATGATAATCATGTGCTGATACTCTAACAAACAAAGGCCCACCCCAAACGGTTTTAACTGCTTCAATGACTTCACGGAGGAAACGGTAGCGGTTTTCGGCTGATCCCCCATACTCATCACTTCGTTTATTGCTTAGCGGTGAAAGAAACTCATTGATCAAGTAGCCGTGTGCCGCATGAATTTCAATTACTTCAAAGCCGGCTTTCTTCGCCCTTTCAGCCCCTTTTTTGAATGCCTCCACAGTTTCAGACACTTCTTCTTTTGTCATTTCTTTAGGTGTTTTCATTTTTTCATTAAAAGCAATAGCTGATGGGGCGAGAATTTCCCCTTCGACAGTCGCTTTTCTGCCGGCATGTGCAAGCTGTATCCCAGCTAATGCCCCGTGTTCTTTCATTAGCCCGGTTAATTCTTTCAGGCCTGCGATATGGTCATCGTTCCATATTCCCAGATCCTGCGGAGAAATACGTCCCTGCGGAGTTACAGCAGTTGCCTCCAGGATGATTAATCCCACCTGGCCAACAGCCCGGCTCGTATAATGTGTCCGGTGCCAGTTTTCAACCATGCCGTCTTCATTATGGCTTGAGTACATGCACATCGGTGCCATAACAATTCTGTTCTTAAAGGTGATTCCTTTAATTGTTAAAGGGGAAAAAAGCTTTGTTTCCATAATCAATGCCTCCTTATTTCGCTATCCTAAATATTAAGTATATCAGGCGATTCCGCAAATGAAAAAGAACATGCACTTAGGAAGGTGTTTGCTTACTTCAGCGTTTATTCCTGAGTTCGCTTAATCTATATAATGTACCTCTCCAGACAATGCCGCCCCTTACAAAGGTTAGAATGCTGGCACGAAGTATGGAATAAATAAACAGGAGAGCTGTAATTGGAAATACAACAAACAGAAGCGGGGAAAATTTGGACATTCTTTTTGTAATAATTGTATAAACAACTGCTAAAAAAATGATGTTTACAAGGCTTAAACTGAAAATAACTTTTTCGGCTGAAAAAATTGTGATAAAGGGAAGCACCTGAGAAATGAATGTGCCGGCAATTGCAAACAGAACCATGCTAACCCGGTAATGAAGGCCTGCAAAAGTATTTTTCTCCAATCCTTTGAAGGCCTCTTTTAAGCTTTCATACCATTCAACTTCAATCAGGTCCATCGCCGTTGCAAATTTCTGTTTGAGGCCATTTTGTTTTATTTTCATTCCAAGCATTAAATCATCATCAGGCCGCATTCTTATTGCTTTATGTGTTCCGATTGCTTCATAGGATTGCCTGGATACCATGTTAAATGCCCCAATGCCAATGCCGGTTTTGGAACGTTGATTGTTCGCCAGCCAGGGGCGTTTATAATAGGAAAAACCGAAAAGAAAAAAAGCAATGAACGTGTTGAGCCAGAAACTCCTTCCCATCAAGCTCGGTGCCGCGGTTAAATGGTCAAGGTCATTCTTACTAAAATAATGAACCGCCCTGCTGAGGGCGTCCTTTTTAAATAATACATCAGCATCTGTGAACAAAATTAATTCCCCTGATGACTCCAAATATCCCATGTAAAGGGCATGGTTTTTTCCAAGCCATCCACTGGGAAGAGTCTTGATATCGATACACTTAACCCTTGAATCACTTTTCTGGAGGCGGTCCATGATGCTTCCTGTGCTGTCGGTTGAACGATCATTGACCAATATCCATTCAATGCGTTTATAGCTTTGCTGCAGCTGGGTTTTTAAGCTCTCCTCAAGCCTGGCTTCTTCATTCCTTGCCGCTGTTATGATAGAAAGAAGAGGGCCATCAGTCATCGTATTGCTACCTTCAAGGCGGTCCAGGCTTTTTAGTCCCAGAACGGCATCAATTAGTACTGCAATCCATACAAGGAGGCTTGCGCTTAATAGAATAGTGAGCATTTGCGTGTTTCTCATCCTTTTTTCATAGTTTGCAATAAGAAGACGTAATTACAGGGGAGATGCCCCTAGCTAAATTTTCACTGTGCTGCTGAAGCTTTGGCCAAGCCGTCTGGATTGGGCTGTCGCTTCCTTGATGCATTCAATAAAGGCTCGCTGCACCCCGTTTGCTTCAAGCACTTTTACACCTGCTTCTGTGGTGCCGCCGGGGCTTGTTACTTCCTTCCTAAGCTGCTGAGGATCCTTGGCCGACCTGG
Organism: Cytobacillus oceanisediminis 2691; assembly: GCF_000294775.2. GTDB lineage: Bacteria > Bacillota > Bacilli > Bacillales > Cytobacillaceae > Cytobacillus > Cytobacillus pseudoceanisediminis. Next base: position 3,963,966 of record NZ_CP015506.1, on the reverse strand, counting down.
CCAGCATTTCGGCTGCCCCGATGAGGGTTTGGATGATGAATTCTTTCGCCATCTCCTTTTCGAGCCCGATTTCTTCCGCGCTTTTTTCCATGGCTTCTGCAAGATAATAAATATACGCTGGTCCGCTGCCTGACAGACCTGTCACGGCATCGAGCTGACGTTCCTCAACAAACGCTGACTTTCCCACTGTATCAAAAATGCCTCTTACTGCTTCCATCTGTTCTTTGGTCACTCTTTCATTAGCCGATAAGGCGCTCGCTGACTTTCCGACGGCTGCCGATGTATTCGGCATGGCTCTCACGACTGGCAGCTTTTTTTCCGCCAATAGTTCAATGCTTTCGATTGAAACGCCTGCCAGAACAGAAATGATCAGCATATCTTCCTGTAAATAAGGTTTTATTAGAGTAATGGCATCCGCTGCATCTTTTGGCTTCATCGCTAAAATAACCGTTTCAGCCCCCCTGAACAGTTCACTGTGATTATAAGTTGTCTGAACGCCATAGGCTTTTTGCATGGATTGCAGCTTTTCCCTGCTGCATTTGTTTGTGACCCAAATATTGCTGCCGGTTATGAGCCGGCTTTCAATCATTCCTGATATTAACGCTTCTGCCATTGATCCTGCTCCAACAATAACTAATTTTTTCATTTGCTGTTATTCCTCCTTTATTGATCCAAATGCCGGCTGACTAAAATAAAAAAAGCCTTTCCATCCAGTAAAGGACGAAAAGACTATGCTTCCGCGGTACCACCTTCATTGCCTTTCCTTCTGAGTGCAGCATGCCTGCTGCATCCGCTGTCTTTGAAAAGGCATCTCGATCCCGATAACGCCGGGGGTGCGTTTAGGTTTTCCTAACAGCTCATAAGGCAGGTTCAATGGTCAAGTGGACTGTGAAGCCTTTCAGCCGCTGAGCTTCACTCTCTTTCGCCGTTTTCCATTTACTAATCTTATTCATCGCTATTTTCCTGCTGTCCAATAGTGCAGCTTGGTTTGTGAAATCAAATTTTAATTGTGATTATGCAAGAAGACACGCTTATTTGTCAAGCAGTATTTTCCTAAAAAATATTAATAATGTGCAAAAGTTATGTGAAAATAATGACAATTGATAAAAAGAACGGTACACTTATTTTTATATATGAAGATTTCTAAATTATGTTATGGAATTTCGGTAATTTGTACGCATGGCAAATGCTGATATTTTAAGGGTAAAACAAGTTGGTTTATCTAAAGGGCATATGGACTGTATGACTTGGATGGCCTGCGGAAGTATATAAAAAAACAGCTTTATTTTATTTAAATATAGTGATTTAGGGGGATTGTTAAAATGGCAAATTGGAAGAATGGAATTGCAAAGCTTGTTATCCCGACACCTTTTCCTGTCGGTGACGTTAATGTATATGCAGTGAAAGGGGAAAAGCTGACTCTTGTTGATGCCGGCCCTAAAACGGATGAAGCATGGGAAGCCTTAAAATCCCAGCTTAAAGAGCTGAATTTAACTCCCGGTGATTTTGAACAGGTTGTCCTCACACATCATCATCCCGATCATGCCGGGCTGCTTGACTTTTTCCCTGATAATCTCGATTTGTTCGGGCACCGGGTTAACCAAAGGTGGCTGTCCCGGACGGACCAATTTCTAAAATTTCATGATGAATTTTACATAAAACTGTTCAATGAATTTGGGATTCCTGAAAGTTATTTTTCCTTTATAAATAAGATGAAAAAGACTCTGCGCTATTCCTGCAATCGTACTCTGACGGGCGAACTGGAGGAAGGCAGGCAGCCTGAAGGGCTGGACGATTGGACGGTAATGGAGACACCCGGGCATGCACAGAGCCATATAGGTTTGTTCAGGGAGAAAGATGGTGTATTTCTTGGAGGAGACCATTTGCTTGCACACATTTCTCCTAATCCCATCCTGGAGCCGCCGCTTCCCGGCAATACGGAACGGCCAAAGCCGCAGATTCAGTATAATGAGTCGCTGAAAAAGCTGCAGCAGCTTCCAATATCCCTTTTTTACTCTGGACATGGCGAGGATATTACAAATGTGAATGAGTTAATAAACGAAAGGCTTGGCCGGCAGCATGAGCGGGCAATGAAAGTAAAGGCATGGCTCGAGTCCGAATCGCTCACTGTTTTTGAAGTGTGCCGCCGCCTTTTTCCGAAAGTTTATGAGAAGGAGCTTTCCCTGACGATTTCCGAAACGGTTGCTCAGCTTGACTATTTACATTCAATAGGAGAGATTTATATAAATAAAGAGGAGGAAGCATTCTTGTATTCCGCATCAAAAGAGGTGGTTTGATTTGTCAGACAGATTAAAGAATAAAAATGTGATTATTACAGGTGCATCCGGAGGGATCGGGGCCCAGATGGCTGTCCTTTGTGCCGAGAGGGGAGCGAACCTTGTCCTTCTTGCCCGCAGTTTTGACAAATTGCAGGAACTGCAGGCAGATTTGCTGAGGCGTTTTTCAGTGGATGTTTACATACATAAACTTGATGTTTCGGACACTGACGAGGTCTCGGCTGTTTTTTCCGAGGTACTTGCCCGGTTTGATCATATAGATGTTCTTGTGAATAATGCCGGGTTCGGCGTTTTCCGGGAAGCGCATGAAGCAAACGTTGAAGAAATAAAGGGAATGTTTGATGTAAATGTAGTTGGTTTAATGGCTTGCACCAGCATGGTGCTGCCGGTGATGAGGAAGCAGAGGAGCGGCCATATTATCAACATCGCCTCACAGGCGGGCAAAATTGCCACACCGAAATCCAGTGTCTATTCCGCAACCAAGCATGCTGTTCTTGGCTATACGAACAGCCTTCGGATGGAGCTGGCTGACAGCAATGTCTTTGTGACTGCTGTTAATCCCGGACCGATTGAGACAAACTTCTTCAATATTGCCGATGAAAAAGGCACATATGTGAAAAATGTCAGCAAATTTATGCTTAAGCCCGAATATGTTGCGCTCAAGGTAGTTAATGCAATGCTCCGGCCGGTCAGGGAAATTAATCTTCCTCGGTGGATGAATGCGGGAAGCATCGTCTATACACTTTTTCCAGGGCTTTTCGAAAAAATTGGAAAACGTGCATTCAATCAGAAATGAAAAGAAGCCGGAGCAATTGAACTGTGCCCCGATTTACGGACAGTTTAAAAAGCGCCTATGCGGCTAGTAAATGGCCCCGGTATTGCTCCGGGGTCATTTTATTTAAGCCCCATTGATAACGATGCTGGTTATATTCCTCAATCACTCGATCCACTTCTTTTCTAACATCTCCTAAATTATCTAATGATTTATACTCTGCTAAATCCTTAAAGTGCCCAAAGAAACTTTCCATTGGTGCGTTATCCCAACAGTTTCCCTTTCGGGACATCGATTGTATTAAGCCAAGTTCTTTTACTTTGCTTTGGAATTGGGGATGGGTATAGTGGAAACCTTGGTCAGAGTGCAGTATGGCTTCTGGATGAAAATGATCGCCAACAGCTTGTTTTAACTTTTTAAGCGTCTTATATACAATATCCATTTCTAACGAAGTGGATAGATGATAAGCGACAATTTCTTTGGTAGCTCCATCTTTTACGCAGGATAAGTATGCTTTTTGTCCCTTTCCGAAATAGAGATAAGTAATGTCAGTAAGCAGGACTTTTCCTGGTTCTTCTTGATTAAATTCTCGGTTAAGGAGGTTGGGACAAGATCGATGCTCATGGGTTGCCTTAGCCATTTTACGATAAGGATTGGCTTTCCTTACTTTTGTTACAAGATTATATTTTGCCATCAGACGCCTAATCTTTTTGTGGTTCATTACCGATGAATAATCATTCTCCATAATCATTTTGATCTGGAGGACACCTACTTTTTCTTTTTTACTTATGAATATTTCTCGAATTAACTCTATATCCAATTGATCCTTCTCGTCACGTTGTGCCCGTAATTGCGCTGCCTTCAGCCAATCATAGTAGCCACTTCGACTTACGCCTGCCAGTTCACACAGGTAGGAAACAGATTTTTTCAACTGATATGTTCTGATGGTTTTCTCAATTAAAGAAAACTTCTCAGCTGCCGTTAGAATCGTTTCTTCATCAACGCCTGCCTTTCTAGTTCTTCCAGCTTTTTTAAGAAGTCATTCTCTGCCTCAAGGAATTTAATCCTTGCCTCAGCCTTCCTTAGTTTCTCCTCAATGGAAAGTTGTTTAGAAGAAGGACGTCCAGTGCTCCCTTTACCTCGACGTTCCGTAAGGAAACCTTCCTCCCCGAACCTTTCGAATGTTTCTCTCCAACGCTTAAGACAACGTTTTGGCTGTTCCTTGCCAATCATCTCGAGATCAAAGCCTTGTTCAATAAAGATTTGCGATGGTGTTTTCCCACTTTTGTACTCCGCCACTGCTTTTATCTTAAATTCAGAACTATAGGAGATTGACCTCTCAGAAGCCCTCAAAACATTAGGATTCTTTTCAAGCTCTTTCATTTGGAATTCATTATAGATATTCTTACTCATAAAAAATCCTCCGCCTTATTCATTAAAACTATTGAAACACAAAAAACCCCAGAAAGGGGCACTTTTTTATCAGTGTCCACTATCTAGGGTATAGTTCAATCGCTTTGGCTTCTTTTTCATTCAAAAATATGGTGAACCAGTAATATACCCGTATACCACATCATTTACTATTTCATGCAGCTCGCTGTCTGCTTCTTTATTTTTCTCCTCTATTACTTTATTGAATATCTCTGCAAATTCCCTGCTCTCAAACGAAATGGAATGGCTGTCCTCGTTATATTGCTTTAAACAGTTTTGAACCATTTTATATATCAGTTTTTTGTTCATTATTTTTGCACCTCAAGCTGATTATACTGGCTTCTGGTAATATCGGCACCTGGCAAAAGAACCTGTTTTAAGAAAAAACGCGTAAAATTTCCATTGAAACCGAACGCATATTCGCTTAATATAATGGGTATACATATATAGAACGGATGTTCTTGTTTGTTTTTATTGGATTCAGGAGCTGCCGGCCAGCATAAGCAGGTACGGCGCCTTGCGCTTTTCTGAAGGAGGATGTCGATGTCATGGTTGATTACAGCGCAATGCCGAATAATCAAATTTTGTGTGTTGATATGAAGAGCTTTTATGCAAGCTGTTCTGCTGTCATGCTTGGTCTGGATCCTCTTGATTGCTATCTTGTAATTGCCGGGAATGTGGAACGGAAGGGCAGCGTTGTTCTGGCTGCCTCTCCGCGAATGAAAAAAGAGTTTGGGATAAAGACAGGGGCCCGCCTTTTTGAGGTTCCAAATGATCCGCGCATTAGAATTGAGGAGCCGAAAATGGCGACTTATTTAAGAATCTCCACTGAAATCACCAGGGTGTTTAACCGTTATGTCCCCAAGGAAGCCATCCATACCTACAGTGTCGATGAAAGTTTTATAAAGGTAGACGGTGCAGTGCATCTCTGGGGTGATGCCCAGACAATTGCCTGGAAAATAAAAGATGATATTGAACGGGAATTTCAGCTCCCCTGTGCCATAGGAATAGGGCCTAATTTGCTTATGTCAAAGCTCTGCCTGGATCTTGAGGCGAAAAAAAAGGGGGTTGCTGAATGGACGTACGAAGATGTGAAAGCAAAGCTGTGGAATGTATCCCCTTTAAGGGAAATGTGGGGCATCGGCCGCCGTGTTGAAAAGACATTGAATGGAATGGGGATTTTTACAGTTGGACAGCTTGCCCGCTATGATCTGGCTAAGCTTGAAAAAAAGTTTGGGATTATGGGCAATCAGCTCTATCACCATGCATGGGGTATTGATCTGTCGGAAATAGGGGCACCGATCATGGAAGGGCAGATCAGCTTTGGGAAAAGCCAGATTTTACTGAGGGATTATAAAGAGGAAAAGGAAATTAAGCATGTGGTCCTTGAGATGTGTGAGGAAGTGGCAAGAAGGGCCCGCAGCCACCGCAAAGCCGGAAGGACCATCAGTTTTGGCCTTGGCTACAGCCAGGATGAATTTGGAGGAGGCTTTTACCGCTCAAGGACAGTTGACCAGCCAACCAATATTACGATGGATCTTTATCGCGTTTGCCTCGAGCTTTTTGACGAGAATTATGAGGGCAAAACAGTGCGTCAGATTTCCATTTCCCTCGGCAATATTACGGATGACAGCGAAATGCAGCTGAATCTGTTCGATTTGGATGGCTGGAAAAAAAGGGAGCTCGGCTACACAGTGGACCGGATCCGCTCCAAGTTTGGAGGAGGAGCTTTGCTAAGAGCCGTCTCTTATACAAGCGCAGGAACCGCCAAGCACCGTGCGACATTGGTTGGCGGCCATAAAATGTAAAAGGGGGTCAGCTCATGATTCGCGATCGGGGCAGAATAAAATGGACTTCTATGATGCTGCCGGAACATGTAAAGCTCTTGAGAGACTGGGCAGAGGAAGATACGTACGAGCAAAAGCGGGAATTGGATGAGCAGAAATTTGAATATATGAATGAAATTCTTTCGGAGGCAATGGAATTTCAAAAAAGCGTTACACTTACTCATTACAGGAGCAGAAATTATGAACTGGTCATCGGGAGCATCCATTACTGGGATGAACTTGGCCAAAAGCTTCATATTGTTGATCGATTTGGGGAGATTCACCGTATTTCCATTAACGCTATAGCGGATGCGCGGTTCACGGAAGAATAGAGCTGTCTGAACTGGATGAAATTAAAACGGGTAGTTTTTGGGCGCGGGAAGCACCTTAACAGCAGGGGGTGTAAGAAATATGCCTAGAGGAAAAGAACTGGAACAGCTGCCGATGGCTAATATCGCACCAGGGGCAGGAGAAGACAGTACGGACAGGGACCGGGAAATGCTACAGGGGATTGTACAGGATGAAAGAGCAACACCCGCAGGAATAAAAAATGAAAAAAAACGGGGATGACTGTCCCCGTTTTCCACCCTTATTGCTTGTCGTCGAGAGCTTTCTCCGCACGGACACAGGATTGGAAAGTTCCTTTATGAGTGCCGTCACAAAATGGGATTTTTTGGGACCTCCCGCAGCGGCAAAGGGAGAAGGTTTGTTTTGTTTCAAATTTATTGCCATCCATATCAATTAACTCTACATCACCTGTTACACGCAGCGATCCATTATCCATTACTTTAATCTGCGCCTTTGACATATCCAATCATCCTTTCACATTTTGGTGGCTGAATAAGCAACTGTCTCTTTCAGAAGCATGTTATTCCTATCTGTGTTAAAATACAGCATATGCAAAGGGGAGGTAGTTTTAAACATGGAAATTGCATTAACTGAATTGGCGGCTGAAAAATTGTCCGAACGGATTGCCGGCAAAGATGGATTCATAAAACTAAAGTATGATATAGATGGCTGCGGCTGTGTAGTAAGCGGGGTAACGGCTCTCTGGCTTGTTAATGACCTGGATGAAGATGACAGGGAAATTAAAACGAACGCTGGCAGCATATATGCGGAAAAATCAAAGGAAGTATTTTTGGATGACGATTTAACAATAGACTTTTCAGTGAAAGCAAATTGCTTTCAGTTAAAAAGCCCAAATCAGTATTTAAACCCTAGGATGAGCTTTATTGATAAAACAAAATAATGATGTAGCAGGCGGCCGCTGAGGGAAGGCGGTCTTTTTTAATAGGTTACATAGGTAAAAATACCCTTCCAAAATTCTGGAAAATAAGGTTTTAATATATTAGTAAAAGGTTACAGGCTAAATAGAATAACAATAACAAAGATGTTTTGTCATTATTGGTGAAGAGAGAGTGCTGATGGGGGGAGATTCGAATGAAGCAGAAGTTATTTTTGCTGGCGGCAGCTTTCCTGATGCTGTCAGGGTGCAGTACAGCAACAATGGGCCAGGCGATTGATGATGGAATTCCATTCAACGTAAAAGAAGTCTTACATAAAGAAAAAGTAAAAGATGGAGTCATACTGCTGTATTTAACGCAGCAGAATGATGGACAAAACGAGGTCGAGGCCATGGCGGCTGCCTATTTGAAGGGCAGTGACAAAAAAGGCTGGAAAAATGAAGGCCATAACCATTGGGAATATTATGAGAATGAACATATGACCGTTTATAAAGATACTTTTTATGATTACGATAAGGAAGGTAAATTAGAAAACAGATTACCGATTATTTTTGGCGAGATTCAGAGCGGAGATATAAAAAAAGTAGAGGTGGCCGGCAAGGAAGAGAAATTTGAAGAAGCGGCTATTATTAAAAAAGAAAACAAACGCTATTATTTTAAAATGGGAGATTTTCATACTGCAAGAGGGCTGTCGGCAGAGGGCAAGGAAATCATAAAGAAAAAGAAAAATTAGAGGATCCTATATGAAGCAGCTGGCTCACATTGAAGCCAGCTGTTTCTATTGTGATAAAGTATCTTTGCTGCTGACATACTGATCCAAAAACTCGTCGATGACTTTTTCATAATCTTCTCTGTTTTCATTGAAGGATTGGGCATGGATTCCATTGACAGCAAGGTAAAGTTGTTTAGGGCCTTTTTTCTTCTCGTATAAAGCCTCGGACATGGTCGGCAAAATAAAATCATCTTTTTCACTGTGTATGAACAGGATGGGTTTCTTTATATTTTCAATTACAGAAATAGGCGATACATCTGCGATGGAGTATTTCTCACGCATCCGCAGAAATAGATCGGCAACAGGCAAAAAGAGCTTTGGAGACAGCCTCATTTCTGCTTTCAGACGGTAAGCCAGCTGCTCTTTAAAGTCTGAAAAAGGGCAATCGGCGATGTAAAAGTCGGCACCGTCTTCGAGCATTCCCGCATAGAGGATCATTGTAGCAGCTCCCATGCTTTCGCCATGAATGCCAATCTGAATAGTTGGCCCTTTTTCCGCTTTAAGCCAATCAATAATTGCTTTTAAATCAAACTTTTCATAATGTCCGTAACTTGTCGTTCTTCCTCCGGATTCTCCGTGGCGGCGATGATCATAGATAACCGCATTAAATCCCCGATCTAAAAAAAGGTTCATATATTTAATCGAGTTCATTTTATTTTCCGTAACCCCGTGGGAAATAACAATATAGCGACTATTTTTATGCGGTTCGACAGCCACAGCTTTTAAGTTATAGCCAAATGGGGAGGGAATAAGCACTTCTCTTTTTGGCAGGCTTTCATACTTGATAAGATCAAGTCTGCCGGACTCCTTCTCCCTTTCTAAAATAAAGTCATCTTCCTTCTTTCTCATAAACATAAGCCTATTGGTAAAATAGACGCCGAGTGATGAAAGAAAGAGTACGATGGAAAATAAATAACGTAAAAACCTTCTCAAACCCATCCCTCCATCTTTTTTCTTTATTTTACCATTCCGGATAAAATTAAAACAGAGATGTGAGCCGGGACATGCAGAAATTTCAGAAGGAATCTCGGCATGAAAAAAGCCGCTTTTCGGCGGCTTATTGCTTTGCGTTTTGTCTTTTAGTTGGATGAATTGCCTTTTCTAAATCCTCGGCAGCAATCGTCTGGTTTACTGTATCGGAATTCGGCTTTCCCTTCTGGCTATATCCTTTATCGCGTTTTTGGCTCATCGGATAATCCCCCTTCTAATAGGCTTCAGCTGATTTGAGTTCGTCAGCTGCTTTAGCAGTTGCTTTCATCTAATAAGATGCTATAAGAAAGGGCGTATTATTCATCTTAAGAAGCTGCTATTGAACAGTTTGAGCGTTCAGCCTGAAATAGGTGCTTTCAATCGGCCTGGAAAGATGAGGCTGAACAATTTTTACCGCTTCAAGTAATTGATCAAGATTAACATTGGTTTCAATTCCCATACGCTCTAGCATATACACAACATCTTCAGTTGCCGCATTGCCTGCAGCGCCCGGGGCAAATGGGCATCCGCCAAGTCCTCCGGCGGAAGTATCAAAGCGGTCGACACCTGCCTGTAAGGCTGCAAAAATATTAGTGAGGGCCATTTTTCTTGTGTCATGGAAATGTGCAGTCAGCAGGGTAGTTGGAAACTCTTCTTTTAAACGGGAAAAAAGCCCGTGCGATTCATGGGGAGCAGCCATCCCGATTGTATCTGCCACGCTTAATTCATCAGCCCCTGCGTCAACAAATTGACGGCATAGCCCAACTGTATCTTCAGGGTCGATTGCTCCTTCATACGGACAATGAAATGCCGTAGAGATGCAGGCGCGGACAAAGTAACCTTTCTCCTTCAGTTCTCCGATAATCGGCTTTAGTTCATCCATGCTTTCCTGAGTGGATTTATTAATATTTTTCTTATTAAATGTATTGCTTACACCGACGAAAACGGCAACGGCCCGGCATTCAGTCATATATACCCTTTCAATGCCCTTGCGGTTTGGGGCCAGCACGATATCCCTTGTATTTGCATCAAGGCAATCTGCCGTAATTTCAGCTGCATCCCCCATCTGCGGAACCCACTTAGGAGACACAAATGAAGTAAGCTCCAATTCTGTTAATCCTGCATTTTTTAAACTTCTAATAAAGTCTTTCTTGACTTCGGTGGGTACAAAGGACTTTTCATTTTGAAGTCCATCCCGAGGACCCACTTCAATGATGGTTACTTTATTTGGAATTGCAAGCGTCATGTTTTCCTCTCCCGTTTCATATTTTAGATTGTGCCTGGTAAGCGCTTTCTCAAGTGTGTTAAATCCCTTGAATTTATTGTAGTAGGAAAGCATTTTTGATTGCAAGAATAATAAAAATTTTGACAAAATAAAAGGGATTTTGAGATCTTGGCACGAATATAAGCAGAGAGATGTTTTGAAAGGATGAGAGAGATGGCACAAACAGAAGTCGTAATAGTCAGCGCTGTCCGGACAGCAATCGGCAGTTTTAATGGAAGCCTTAAAGACGTATCAGCACCAGAGCTTGGGGCGATTGCGATAAAAGGCGCACTTGAAAAAGCAGGTGTAACACCGGATCAGATAGATGAAGTAATCCTGGGGAATGTCCTGCAGGCAGGTCTGGGACAGAATCCGGCAAGGCAGGCAGCTCTTAAAGCGGGCCTTCATGAAAGCGTTTCCGCAATGACGATTAATAAGGTCTGCGGTTCCGGGCTGAAAGCAGTTCATTTAGCTGCACAGGCCATTTTAGCCGGTGATGCAGAAGCGGTGATTGCTGGCGGCATGGAGAATATGAGTCAGGCTCCTTACATACTGAAAAATGCAAGAAATGGCTTTAAAATGGGAGATCAAAAGCTTATAGATTCGATGATATCAGACGGGCTCTGGTGTGCATTTAATGATTACCATATGGGAGTTACTGCTGAGAATCTCTGCTCTAAATACGAGCTGAGCCGGGAAGAACAGGACGAATTCGCAGCAGCCAGCCAGGAAAAGGCGGCAAAGGCAATTGAAGAAGGAAAATTCAATGATGAAATCGTTCCTGTGGAAATTCCTCAGCGAAAAGGGGATCCGATTGTTTTTAATACAGACGAGTATCCAAAAAAAGGGACGAATGCTGAAAAGCTCGCAGGCCTGCGCCCGGCGTTTAAGAAAGACGGCAGCGTAACAGCCGGTAATGCTTCCGGGATTAATGACGGTGCTGCGGTATTGCTTGTTATGAGCAAAAAGAAAGCAGATGCACTTGGACTTAAGCCATTAGTAACGATTAAAGGAAATGCAAGTGCAGGTGTGGATCCAAGCATCATGGGCATTGGCCCTGTTGCTGCGGTAAAAAAAGCTCTTGAAAAGGCTTCTGTTTCCATGGATGAATTGGAGCTTATTGAAGCAAACGAAGCATTTGCAGCCCAGTCGCTCGCAGTTGACAGGGAGCTTCGTTTTAACAAGGAGATTCTGAATGTAAATGGCGGGGCAATTGCGCTCGGACATCCAATCGGCGCAAGCGGTGCAAGAATTCTTGTAACTCTTATTCATGAGATGCAAAAAAGACAGGCGAAAAAAGGCCTTGCAACTCTATGCATCGGCGGTGGCCAGGGGGTAGCCACGGTGGTGGAGCTTGCATAGGAATATCGAAAATAAATGAAAAGCAAAAAAATTGAGTATTTCAATGAAAGGAGTGATTGAAGTGAAGAAAATTTGTACTTCCTTCAGTGAAGCAGTTCAGGAAATTCATGATGGCGCTGTCCTTATGGTTGGCGGCTTCGGTCTGTGCGGAATCCCTGAAAACCTTATTCTTGCTTTAGTTGATAAAGGGGTCAAGGACCTTACTGTCATTTCAAATAACTGCGGTGTTGATGATTGGGGGCTTGGGCTGCTATTAAAAAATAAACAGATTAAGAAAATGGTCGGTTCTTATGTCGGCGAAAACAAAGAGTTTGAGAGACAGGTTCTTTCAGGCGAAATTGAAGTAGAGCTGCTGCCTCAAGGAACGCTGGCGGAAAAAATTCGTGCAGGCGGTGCCGGCATTCCTGCTTTTTATACGCCGGCAGGAGTAGGCACACCGATTGCAGAGGGGAAAGAAACCAAGGTTTTTGACGGCAAGGAATATCTACTTGAAGAGGCACTGAAAGCAGACTTCAGCCTTGTAAGAGCATGGAAGGGCGATAAAATGGGCAATCTTGTATATCACAAAACTGCCCGGAACTTCAATCCGATGATTGCAGCAGCAGGCAAAGTGACAATTGCAGAAGTGGAGACACTTTATGAAATTGGTGAATTGGATCCTAACTATATTCATACGCCGAGCATCTATGTCCAGTCGCTGATTGAGGGAAAACAGGAAAAGCGCATTGAAAGACTGACTGTGAAGAAATAGATACGGACGGAAGGAGAGGGACTCATGAGTAACGATAAAGCAGCAGTCCGCGAGAAAATTGCCAGACGTGCTGAGAAAGAAATTGAAAATGGCTTTTACGTTAATTTGGGAATCGGCATGCCGACATTGGTTGCAAACTATATTTCTGATAATAAAGAAGTAGTCCTTCAATCTGAAAATGGATTACTGGGAATTGGACCATACCCTGCCGAAAGCGAAGTTGATCCGGATTTAATTAATGCAGGAAAAGAAACAGTTACCGCAATTTCGGGGGCCTCCTATTTTGATAGTGCTGAATCTTTTGCGATGATCAGGGGAGGCCATGTGAATATTGCCATTCTCGGCGGCATGGAGGTTTCTGAAAAAGGGGATCTGGCAAACTGGATGATTCCCGGGAAAATGATCAAGGGAATGGGCGGTGCAATGGATCTGGTTCATGGCGCCAATAAAATCATCGTCATCATGGACCACACCAATAAAAATGGAGATTCGAAAATCCTTAAAGAATGCAGCCTGCCTTTAACAGGAAAAAACGTTGTTGACCGCATTATAACTGAGCGGGCAGTCATCGATGTCACTGATTCTGGTTTGAAGCTTGTTGAAGTCGCTAAAGGCTTCACAATCGAGGACATAATCAATTCAACAGAACCTGAATTGCAAATTGATGAAAACGTTGTAACAGAAGCTTATTAATTTCTTTTGAAAAGTACAGCTGCATGCTGTGCTTTTCATTATTTTTGAATTGTTTTTAATAAATTTCAGTGTTTATATTTGCACATAACTCAATGTCCTGCGGGAGGAGGCTCTCGTTCCTCCCCGCGGGAAAGCTTGAGTGCCTGCAGCGGAAATCAACGGGCAGCATTCAAAAGTGCAAACAACTAATGAGAAATAGAAATAGGCCTCTTAATAAGAGGTTGAAAGAAAAGAGGAGAAAAAATGAGTTTTTCATTTAAAGGAATCGATCATATCCAGCTGGCAGCTCCAAAAGGCTGCGAGGATGCAGCGAGGAAATTTTACGGTGAGCAGCTTGGACTGAAGGAAATTCCCAAGCCTGAAAATCTTCAGAAGCGCGGTGGCTGCTGGTTTATATGCGGAGATCAGGAAATCCATATCGGGGTGCAGGAAGGCTTCCTACCGCCCAAAAAAGCCCACCCTGGATTCATTGTAGAAAACCTCGAAGACTTGAGAAGCAGTCTCCAAGAGCAGAAGATAGCTATAAAGGAAGAACCGCCAATAGAAGGAAGGAAGCGATTCTTTGTTGATGATCCATTCGGAAACAGAATTGAGTTCCTGGAGTATTTGTCGTAATAGCCATGCAGCCTGTTCCTTCATGAATAGAAAAATATGATATAATAAATGGCAAAATTAGTTGATGAGGGGATTATATGAAAAAGAAAAAACACCATTCCCAGCCTAAAAAAGACGATAAGCCAGTCACGCTTGGCGATATGCTAAACCAGGACTTAATGGAGCAATTAAAAGGGAAAAAGCAGGAATTAAAAGCTGCCGAAGATAAACAGAAGGAAGAAGATGAGCGCAAAAAAAGAGAGGAAAGAAGACTGCGCGAAAAAAATAAAAGTTTTGAAGAACTGCTTGGAGAAAGCGATCTTAACTGGAAAGAGTTCAAATAATAAGAAAAGCGGAAGGCGCACGCTTAGCAGCTTAGGCCCGAGAGCCGATGGTGCCTGAGCTGGACAGTTATCTAACTTCAGAAATTACATATTCTTATCTTTCAAAAAAAGAAGGGGCTGACTTTCCATCAGCCCCTTCTACTCTCATTATTACAAGCTATTATTATCGATGCTGCTCATATTTGTTTAGCTTGGCAATGGATTGAATAATAGTCAATTCATCTTTATTCAGGGGATTAGCTCTTATTGCTCTTGCATTTGCTCTAACTTGCTCTGCCTTGCTGGCACCTGCCGTCACGGAAGCGACAGCGGGATCCGCAAGATTATACTGAAATGCTATCTCAGTCATGGAGCGCTCATCCGAAATTTTTTCCCTGATGCTGGTAAGCGTTTCTTCCAATTCAGCATAGCTGTAATCCAAATAGCCTTTCTTTTTAACTGACTCCGTTGCCTTATACAGCATTTTGTCGCTGAGCAGACCTTTAGCGAGCGGACCTCTTGTAACCGCGCTGATGCCTTTTTGATTTAGAAGCGGTAAAGCTTCTTCTTCCGGTCGCCGATCTAGAATGCTGTATTGCATCATGACCGAAATGATGGAGGACTTTGAAGCATATTCACGGATCACATTTGGACGGATGGAGGATATGCCATATTGCCGGATGTATCCTTCTTCCTTCAGTTCCTCAAATGCTTCAATGGTTTCATCAATAGGATCTTCAATCGTGCCTCCATGAAGCTGATATAAATCAATATAGTCTGTGCCCAGCCTTTTTAAACTGTCCTTTACAGCTTCTTTGATGTGGCTTTTTGAGGGATCCCAGCTCCAGCCATCTTTATTATTATTCCAGCGGTTGCCGGCTTTGGTAGCAATGATAACCTGTTCCCGGACACTCTTTAAGGATTGTCCAACAAGCTTTTCATTTTCGCCAAAGTCATATAAGTCAGCTGTATCAAAATAATTGATTCCTTCCTCAAGGGCAGCTTCAATAATCTCCTGAGCCTGGGAAGGGTTGGTGCCAATTGACATGCAGCCCAGCCCAAGCTCGCTTACGTACAAGTCTGAGTTTCCAAGTCTTCTCTTTTTCAAGTACCCACCTCATTTGAGTGTTTTCTATAATTGTACATAAACAAATGAGGCATACTCAAATTTAGAGGCTTATCATTTTATATTGTTCTGAGATTCAACCCAGTCTTTTACAAGAACGTACTGCCTGCTGTATTGTTTTAATTTCTCACGGACTTCCCAGGCTTTTCCGGTCAGAATAATTCCCCTTTTGTGGACATACACCTTCATGCCATACTCCCCCTCATCAAGTATGATAAAATGTATGAGCAATCATTATCGGAATAGAACAGGAGTGACTTAAAAACAATGAGCCGCCTAGAAGAAAGAACGATTAATACGGAAAAAATCTTCACTGGTAAAGTCATTAGTCTGCAGGTGGAAGATGTTGAATTGCCGAATGGCAAAACATCGAAGCGGGAAATTATCAAACATCCCGGGGCAGTAGCTGTATTGGCTGTAACAGAAGATAATAAAATAGTGATGGTCGAACAATATAGAAAAGCGCTGGATAAGATTATTGCTGAAATCCCTGCCGGAAAGCTTGAAGCAGGAGAAGAGCCCAGAGTTTGTGCAGAAAGGGAACTTGAAGAAGAAACGGGGTACGGCTGCACGGAAATGGAATGGCTGATCTCATTCTACACTTCTCCTGGATTTGCCGATGAGCTGGTACATTTATATATAGCAAAGGGTCTTATGAAAAAAGAAAATGCCGCTTCGCCTGATGAGGATGAATTTGTGAATCTTATGGAAGTAACGCTTGATGAAGCAATTTCCCTGCTGAAGCAGCAAAGGATTTATGATGCGAAAACCGCTTATGCTATCCAATATCTGCAGCTGCAAGAGGCGCAGAAAAAATAGCATGAAGCGCTTTTTTACTGATCTCCATATCCATATTGGACGTACGTTTACGGGAAAGCCGGTTAAAATAACAGGCGCTAAATCCTTAACCTTCACAAATATCATCAGGCATGCCCGAAATGAAAAAGGGCTTGATATCATCGGCATTATTGATTGTCATTCTCCTGAAGTCATTCTTGAAATCGAGGATTTGGCTCAAAAAGGACTGGTAACTGAACATAGCGACGGGGGACTTCAGTATGGAGATTTAACGATTATACCTGGCTCAGAGCTTGAAATATATGATGAATTCTGTAAAGGCCCCATTCATGTTCTTTGCTTCTTTCCGACCCTTTCAGCTATGAAGGTTTTCTCAGCCTGGCTATCGGGACATTTAAAGAATATAACATTAAGCTCACAGAGAATTTATGCCTCAGGCAGAATTCTTCAGAAAAAAGTGAAGGAACTGGATGGGCTTTTTATACCTGCCCATGTTTTTACCCCATTTAAAAGTTTATTCGGGAAAGGGGTGGAACGGTCGCTGTCAGAAGTGTTTGATCCTGGCTTAATTGATGCAATAGAGCTGGGGCTCAGTGCAGATACTATGATGGCTGATCAAATAGCTGAACTACACAGATATACCTTTTTAACCAACTCAGATGCCCATTCACTAAAAAAAATTGCAAGAGAATATCAAATCCTTGAAATGGAGTCACCAACATTTGCTGGCCTGAAAAAGGCTTTGGCTGAAAAAGAAAAATGCAAGGTGAAAGCCAATTTCGGGCTCGATCCGCTGCTTGGAAAATACCATCAGACTGTTTGCTCTGAATGTTTTGCCCCATTTGATGGAGCAAAGGGCATATGCAGAAATTGCGGTAACCACAAATTTATCAAAGGCGTGGCTGACCGGATCTCTGAACTAAAATCATCTGGAGAATTGCTCGTTGAACGGCCTCCCTATATTCATCAAGTGCCGCTTGAGTTCATTCCAGGGTTAGGCCCGAAAATGCTGGAGAAGCTGCTGAATCATTTCGGCACTGAAATGGCCATTCTTCACGATGTTCCTTTATCAGAAATAAGCAAAGTAATCCCTGAGAAAACAGCCAGGCTTATTGAGAAAGCCCGAGGAGGAACATTAAACCTCAAGGCAGGGGGCGGGGGCAAGTACGGCAAAATTATGGATATCTAAAAAACATAGAGCCCATCAGGCTCTATGTTTTTTAGATACTTTAGCATAAATGCATGTATCCCTAAGCTCTTTTCCATCTGCGCTCAGACTGTCATTGATTAGTACCCCTTCAAGCGTGTATCCCAGCCTTTCGGGAATCCTTCGGCTGTTTATGTTTTTCGGATCACATCTAATTTCCACTCTGTTCGCTTGAAAATGCTCAAAGGCAAATTTCGTCAAACCTTCGGCAGCTTCAGTAATATATCCTTTTTTCTGAAACCTCGAATCTCCCCAATAACCTATTTCGAATTTGCGGACATCCCAATCAATACGATGCAGGCCAGTGGAGCCAATAAAGACATCGTCTTCTTTCCTATAAATATGGATACGGAAATCTTCCCTAAGGATAAACTTGGCATAAGATTTGCGGATGCCAGCTTCAGTTTCTTCCACTGATTGTTCATTCTGTGCAAAAGGAAGCCATTTTCTTAGCTCAGCAGCTGAAACTAATATAGCTTCATGCACTGTTTTCCCATCTCCGGGCAAGGCAGGTCTCATATATAGCCTTTCGGTTTCAATCCTCTCTGGAAACTCATTTAAAATCGAATCCATTTTCTCATTCCCCTCTATGACAATTTAAATAATTTTGAAAATTATAGCGGAAATAACTGAAGTATTCAAGACTTTTTTTCCATTGGGGAGTAACCAATTCTTTGTCATACAAATCTGGGACAGGCATAGAATTTAATATCCAATCTGTTTTGTTTTAGGAGGAAGAGCAATGAAGAAAAAAATGTACCAGAACGCTGCAGCAGCCCACTTTCGCGAACATTCCTCAATCTATTTATTTGTTGTTGTATTATTCCTGATGGGTGTCATTTTTGGGGCTATCGTTGTGAATAGCTTAAGCTTTACACAAAAGGAAGATTTATTTTATTATCTGTCGCAGTTTTTTGGCCAGGTATCAGATGGACATGTTGCAGCAGCAGATGAATTATTCAAACAGAGCTTTTTTCATAATACAAAATTTATAGGACTGATGTGGATTTTGGGAATCTCCATAATTGGACTGCCTGTCATTCTGATTCTTCTATTTATGAAAGGGATGGTGGTTGGCTTTACAGTTGGTTTTCTCGTTAACCAAATGGGATGGGAAGGGTTTTTGCTTTCCTTTGTATCGGTCCTTCCCCAGAATCTGATCATTATACCTATATTTATTCTCGCTGCAGCACTGGCTGTTTCTTTCTCTTTAAAAATGATAAGAAGACAATTTATGAAAAAAGTCGGTCAGCCCATGATGCCTCTTTTTGGAAGGTATATGGTTGCTTTTGCAGTAGCCATTCTGTTTCTAATTGCTGCAGCCGGAGTGGAGGCGTTTATCTCGCCTGTCTTAATGAAGTCTGTTGTCAACTCAATCCAATCCTAACATATGAATGAATGTAATGGCAGAGCTACCAGCTCTGTCTTTTGTTTGTGCAGGAAAAGGGATAGAAACAAAGAAGATAGGGTACATATAAAGAGGTTTAAATATGTTTTGAATCATATTATAATAATTATTATATGAAAGTAATTTTTATCTGTTATTTATAATTATTTTATTTTGAATGTGATCTCATTTCTGTTATAATGAGAATGTTAGTGGCGAGGGAGGGACTTTCGGTATGGAAAGCAGAATTGAAAGAATAAAAAAACAGTTGCATTCATCCAGCTATAAACTAACACCACAGCGAGAGGCAACAGTTCGCGTCCTGTTAGAACACGAAGAGGATCATTTAAGTGCGGAAGATGTCTACCTCCTAGTAAAAGAGAAATCGCCTGAGATAGGCTTGGCAACTGTATATAGAACACTTGAATTGCTGACTGAACTAAAAATTGTCGATAAAATTAACTTTGGTGATGGAGTTTCCCGTTATGACCTGCGTCAGGAAGGGGCAGCCCATTTTCACCACCATTTAGTCTGTATTGAGTGCGGAGCTGTTGATGAAATTCAGGAAGATTTGCTTGAAGACGTAGAGGAAGTGGTTGAACGCCGCTGGAACTTTAAAATAAAGGATCACCGCCTTACGTTTCATGGCATCTGCTACCGCTGCCAGGATAAACAGACAGACAACGAAACCGAAACAGAAGAAAACTAATATTTATTGACAAAGCTTATTCTTACATTAGAATGGGCTTTTTATTTTGATCTATTTTCACAAAGTTTGCTGTTTTCGAATGGATAAAAATATTTTTTACCGCAAAGTTGATCTTCGCTGTGGGCACTTGATCCTCGAAAATGCTATCGCATTTCCTTCGTGCGGTGTTCATTCAAGGAGGTTTATTCAATGTTCTGCGGGAGGAGAGGGAAGGGAGAGACGCGAAGCCGAGGAGGCTCTCATTCCTCCCCGCGGGAAAGCTGGAGTGCCCCGTGCTGAAATCAACGGGCTTCTTTCAGAAAAACAACAATCCATAAGAGCCTGGTTATAAAAGTAAATCCCCAATAACAAACAAAAAGGAAGAGTGCCCTGAAGAAACGCCAATTATGCAGATTCAGGTATAATTCTTGTCCAAAATGGCATACCTTTTAATAATAGAAAGCATTTGAATCTTTGCTTATTAAAAGTGATGGAGGACCAAACAATGAAATCCTGGCTGAGTATGGCTTTTCAGACCATTAAAGTGTTTGTCATTTTTACTGGATGCACAATCCTTTTTTATTATGGTATTATGTGGTTAAACGAAGAATACCAGGATTATCACCGCTATGACGAACCACAGGGAGCGGCTGTTAAGGTGTCGGCGAGCGGTACAGATGAAGATAGGAGCTTGCTGGACCGGTTAATTCTTTTCTATTTAAATGGGGAGTAATGCAATCATATGGATGATCAGTTAAGGGACTTTATTCATTATTTACTTGTAGAAAAAGGCCTGGCCAAAAATACAATTGTATCTTATGAAAGAGATTTGAAAAGTTATCTGAAATATCTCAAGTCTGAAGAGAAGATTTCAAGCCTTGAGAGTGTGCAGCGGACACAGATTGTCCAATTTCTCGGCTTTTTAAAAAAACAGGGCAAATCCTCAAAAACCTTGGCCCGGCATATAGCCTCCATAAGGGCCTTTCACCAATTTCTGCTCCGCGAAAAAGCAGTTGGCCATGACCCTTCGGTCCATATAGAAACACCGCAAATGGAACGTTCGCTTCCAAAAGTATTAAATATGCAGGAAGTGGAAACTTTATTGGATTTTCCAGAGATAAAGGATCACTTTGGTTTGCGCGATAAAGCCATGCTTGAACTTTTATATGCTACAGGCATTCGCGTAAGTGAGCTGATTGGCCTGAACATAGGTGATGTCCATTTAACGATGGGCTTTGTAAGATGTATAGGCAAAGGAAACAAGGAGCGGATTGTGCCTATTGGCAAAACAGCCTCAGAAGCGCTGGAAAAATATTTAAATGAAGGAAGAGGAAAGTTTGCTCCAAAAAAGCATAAAGATGAAGCGTTATTTTTAAATCATCACGGCAAACGTCTTTCAAGACAGGGATTTTGGAAAATATTGAAGCGGCTGGCTCAGGAGGCAGGGATCGAGAAGGAACTTACTCCGCATACGCTGAGGCATTCATTTGCTACTCATCTGCTTGAAAATGGTGCGGATTTGCGGGCAGTCCAGGAAATGCTTGGACATGCCGATATTTCCACCACGCAAATTTATACGCATGTAACCAAAACTCGCCTTAAAGATGTGTACAGCCAATATCATCCCCGTGCTTAAACCATTAATTAACTAAGTAAATATAAATGTCATAAAGCTGCCATGAAAAATAGGCAGCTTTTTCTTGTCTTTTTACCTGTTTATTATGTAAAATATAGATGTCAGACTTCTGACGAATGAAAGGGCTATCTATATATTTATTTAACTGAAAGAATTACCTTTTTTACTGTCCAGGTCCATCGCCTGCCTCCTTGAGGTGTGTGGGCAGACAAGGCGTTCCGCTTTTCTTTCAGCAAGAGAATCAGTGTTAAATAAACCTAAAAAGGGTACTATACGAATATGATTTTTGTAACCGTATTCAAATAATTAGGAGGTTTACATATGTCTGCATATACATATAAGCGCGTTTTTTTAATCGTCATGGACTCAGTAGGAATTGGAGAAGCGCCTGATGCCGATAAGTTCGGTGATAAAGGCGCTGATACGATTGGCCACATTGCAGAAAAAATGAATGGCCTGAAGATGCCGAATATGGGCAAACTCGGGCTTAGTAATATCAATGAAATCAAAGGAATCGAAAAAGCAGAGAAGCCAATGGCATTTTACACTAAAATGCAGGAAGCATCTAACGGAAAAGACACAATGACTGGACATTGGGAGATCATGGGCTTGAATATCCAAACCCCCTTTCGGGTATTTCCAGACGGGTTCCCGCAGGAATTGATTTCTGAACTTGAAGCCCGTACCGGGAGAAAAATAATCGGCAATAAACCGGCGAGCGGAACGGAAATTCTAGTTGAACTCGGGGAAGAGCATATGAAAACCGGCGCTTTGATTGTTTATACATCAGCCGATTCAGTACTGCAGATCGCGGCACATGAAGATATAATACCAATCGAAGAACAGTATGAAATCTGTAAGATTGCACGCGAACTGACGCTGGATGAAAAATATATGGTCGGCAGAGTGATTGCCAGACCATTCATTGGCGAGCCGGGAAATTTCCAAAGAACATCCAATAGACATGATTATGCGTTAAAGCCTTTTGACCGCACGGTAATGAACGAAATGGCAGACATTGGCCTCGATGTATTGGCAATCGGCAAAATTTCCGACATTTTTGATGGCGAAGGGGTAACGGAAGCCATTCGTACAACTTCAAATATGGACGGAATGGATAAGCTGATTGAAACATTTGAAAAAGAGTTTACGGGGCTGAGCTTTTTGAATCTTGTTGACTTTGATGCATTATTTGGGCATAGACGTGATCCGGTAGGCTATGGAAAAGCACTTGAAGAATTTGATGAGCGCCTGCCTGAAGTATTTGAAAAAATGCAGGACGGCGACCTATTAATGATCACTGCGGACCATGGTAATGACCCGGTCCACCATGGCACAGATCATACACGTGAATATGTTCCTCTTCTTGTTTACTCAAAAGACATGGAGGAAGGGCAAGAGCTTCCAATTAGCGAAACCTTTGCAGATATTGGAGCAACAATTGCTGATAACTTTAATGTAAAGATGCCGGCTTTTGGCAAAAGCTTTTTAAATCAATTGAAATAACGAATAAAAAAGCAGATGAGGAGAATGACGATGAATTATAGCAAAATTCAAAATGCGGCTGAATTTCTTAAAAATAAGTATACTGGACAGCCAAAGATTGGGCTGATATTAGGGTCAGGACTTGGAGTGCTGGCAGACGAAATTGAAGAACCGGTTAAAATCCCTTATAACGAAATCCCTGATTTTCCTGTATCAACAGTAGAGGGCCATGCAGGACAACTGGTATTCGGACGTTTGAACGGCATTGAAGTGGTTGCTATGCAAGGCCGTTTCCATTATTACGAAGGATACTCATTTGATAAAGTAACCTTTCCGGTAAGAGTTATGAACGAAATGGGTGTTGAGAAGCTTATTGTTACGAATGCAGCAGGCGGAGTGAATGAAGCCTATTCACCTGGTGATCTCATGCTTATTTCAGACCATATCAACAATATGGGCAGCAATCCGCTTATTGGTCCCAATGATTCCCGCATGGGTCCGCGTTTTCCGGATATGTCAGAAGCATATTCCAAAGAATTGAGAAAGCTTGCCAGAGATATAGCCGATAAGCTAGACCTGAAGATTCAGGAAGGAGTTTATGTCGGCAATACAGGGCCAACTTATGAAACACCTGCAGAAATTCGCATGCTGAGAACAATGGGCGGAGATGCAGTCGGCATGTCAACTGTTCCAGAAGTCATTGTGGCACAGCATTCAGGAATGAATGTTCTTGGAATCTCCTGTATCTCAAATATGGCTGCAGGTATCCTGGATCAGCCGCTGAACCACGAAGAAGTAATCGAAACAACTGAGAAAGTCAAAGCCGATTTCCTTCGTTATGTGAAAGCAATTGTTAAGGAACTTGGTGTATAAGATTTTTTAAGGCATGTTGATTCTGAGGCTATGCGGCTAACTTAGTTTAATTACTAAGTTGGTTGGAGCGGAGGGCACTTGACTCCTGCTCAGAGGAGGCTCTCGTTCCTCCCTGCGGGAAGCAAGTGTCCCGTGCTGAAATCAACGGGCTGCTTATTGAACAAAAACAACAATCCGATTAGATTAGAGCCATAAGAAAAGAATAAATGAAAGCAGTGGTGTTTGATGATGAGAATGGTGGATCTTATTGAAAAGAAAAGGGATGGACTTGAGTTAACAACAGAAGAAATTCAGTTTGTCATTAAAGGATATACAGACGGATCAATCCCGGATTATCAGGTAAGTGCTTTAACAATGGCTATCTTTTTCCAGGGAATGACAGAGAGCGAAAGAGCCGACTTGACTATGGCGATGGTAGAATCCGGTGATCAAATCGACTTATCGAAAATAGAAGGCATTAAAGTAGATAAACATTCAACTGGCGGTGTTGGCGATACAACAACACTGGTCCTGGGGCCGCTTGTAGCGGCAGTGGGTGTTCCGGTTGCGAAGATGTCAGGCAGGGGACTCGGACATACAGGCGGAACAATCGACAAACTTGAGTCTGTAGTAGGTTTCCATGTGGAAATTGAAAATGATGAATTTATAAAGCTTGTTAATCAAAATAAAATTGCAGTAATTGGACAGAGCGGAAACTTAACACCAGCTGACAAAAAGTTGTATGCACTGCGCGATGTTACAGCTACAGTCGACAGCATTCCTCTAATTGCAAGTTCGATTATGAGCAAGAAAATCGCTGCAGGTGCTGACGCCATTGTCCTTGATGTTAAAACAGGCGCTGGCGCATTTATGAAGACACTTGATGATTCACGTGAATTAGCGAAAGCGATGGTTCGAATCGGAAATAATGTTGGCAGAAACACAATGGCAGTTATCTCCGATATGAGCCAGCCGCTGGGCTATGCAATTGGAAATGCCCTTGAAGTAAAAGAAGCGATCGATACATTAAAAGGCGAAGGTCCTGAAGATTTGACAGAACTTTGCCTGACCTTGGGCAGCCATATGGTTTTCTTGGCGAAAAAAGCGAATTCATTGAAGGAAGCGCGTGAGAAGCTTGAAAATGTTATTAAAGACGGTTCCGCTTTAGACACATTCAAAGTATTCTTAAGCTCTCAGGGCGGAGATGCTTCCGTTGTTGATGATCCGCAAAAATTGCCTCAGGCAAAATATACATTTGAATTAGAAGCTAAGCAGGATGGCTATGTTTCTGAGATTGCAGCGGATGAAATCGGAACAGCAGCCATGCTTTTAGGAGCAGGAAGAGCAACCAAGGAATCCGAAATCGATCTTGCTGTCGGCCTTATGTTAAGAAAGAAAATCGGCGACCAGGTACAGAAGGGCGAATCTCTCGTAACCATCTACAGCAACTTCGAAAATGTAGAAGAAGTAAGAAATATGCTTTATGAAAACATTGCTATGTCGACTGAAAAAGTACCGGCTCCAGTATTGATTCATGAAGAAATAACTGAATAATATAGCAGCAAAAAGCCGCCAGGACTTCATGTCTGGCGGCTTTTTTGTGGAGCTGTTTCTCTTATTTTCTTTTTAGTCAGCCAGAACTTGTATAAATTTTCTTTGAATGGAAAAAATGGAGGCTATAAAGAATGGAGGTATTGTGTGATGAAACGACTCGTCTCATTGATGTTAATAACATTATTAATGGCAACAATCTTTGTTCCTTCAGGATTTGCAAGAGAAAGCAGTGCAGATTTAGCGGATAATGTGAAATCCGCAATTCTTATCGAACGTGATACCGGATCGATATTGTATGAAAAAAATAGCGGTGAACAGCTGCCGCCTGCGAGTATGACTAAAGTAATGACAATGCTTCTAATCATGGAAGCTATAGATGAAGGAAAGCTGTCATGGGATGAGAAAATCCGGACAAGCGAGTATGCGGCATCAATGGGCGGCTCGCAAATTTTCCTTGAGCCAGGTGAAGAAATGACCACAAAGCAAA
This sequence comes from Cytobacillus oceanisediminis 2691, assembly GCF_000294775.2. GTDB lineage: Bacteria > Bacillota > Bacilli > Bacillales > Cytobacillaceae > Cytobacillus > Cytobacillus pseudoceanisediminis. Next base: position 3,938,448 of record NZ_CP015506.1, on the reverse strand, counting down.
TGCTGCAGGGAATCGCTATTGGTTCAGGAAATGATGCGTCCGTTGCAATGGCTGAGAGAATTGCCGGTTCAGAAGAAGCTTTCGTTGAAATGATGAATAATAAGGCAAAGGAATTAGGCCTTAAGAACACTAATTTCCAAAACCCTACAGGCCTGTCAGCTAAAGAACATTACAGTACTGCACATGATATGGCAATAATGGCAAAAGAGCTCCTTAAATATGAAAAGATAACAGATTTTACTGGAACCTATGAAGCCTATCTTCGTGAAGACACAGATAAAAAATTCTGGCTTGTCAATACAAATCGCCTTGTGCGATTTTATCCAGGAGTTGATGGGCTTAAAACAGGTTTCACATCTGAAGCAAAATACTGCTTGACAGCAACTGCCGAGAAAGATGGCATGCGGGTAATAGCAGTTGTATTTGGCGCACCGACTTCCAAAGAACGCAATGCCCAAGTGACTAAAATGCTCGACTATGCATTTAGCCAATATAAGACACATCCAATGTATGAAAGAAATCATGTCCTTGGCAAAGTTGCAGTAAGCAAAGGGGAGAAGAAAATGGTTGAAGCCCTGACAAGCGAACCGATTTCCCTATTAACTAAAAAAGGTGAAAGCATTGAGGAAATTGAACAAAAAGTTACATTAAATAAAAATATTAAAGCACCTGTCCAAAAGGGCGATCAAATCGGGACACTAACCTTGAAAAAGAATGGAAAAGTTTTAGTTGAAAGCCCTCTGGTTGCTAAAGAAGATAGTATGGAAGCATCATGGTGGACCTTGTTTAAGAGATCTATGGGATTATTTTCAAAAGCTGAATAAATAACCATTCATTTTTGTCGAAAAGAATCTTTATGTTAATTATTTTTAGCGAAAATGCACTAGTTTTGTCTCCAGGAAGGAAATGAAACATCATGCATCGAAATTGACTCACTATAAGGGCGGATACCGGAATTTTTTGATATTCCGGCTTATCCTATCCGGAGAAAGAGCATGGAGTATTAGCGGCTTTTTCAGTTGCGGGTACCAGATAAGGAGGCTAAGATAGTGAGTCTTAACATTAATTTGGAAGTGAAGCATGATGTCTTATGTATTCGTTTAAGCGGGGAGCTGGACCACCATTCGGCAGATGAGCTGCGTGAACAGGCAACAAGGGCGATTGAAGAGCATGACATCCATCACATTATTTTAAACCTTGAGCAGCTTTCTTTTATGGATAGTTCAGGGTTGGGAGTTATTTTGGGCAGATACAAACAAATCAAACAAAAGCATGGTGAAATGGTTGTTTGTGCCATTTCTCCAGCGGTGCAGAGACTATTTGATATGTCGGGTTTATTTAAGATTATCCGTTTAGAACCGACAGAAGAAAACGCACTGCAAAGATTGGGGGTTGCCTGAAATATGAAAAATGTGATGAACCTCGAATTCAGCGCACTTAGCCAAAATGAATCATTCGCTCGTGTCACTGTTGCTGCTTTTATTGCTCAGCTTGATCCGACAATGGATGAACTGACAGAAATTAAAACTGTCGTTTCCGAAGCTGTAACCAACTCCATTATTCACGGATATGAAAATGATCCTAATGGGATTGTCTATATTTCTGTCCTGATTGAAGATGGATTCATTGATTTGACCATTAAGGATAAAGGCCTTGGAATTATGGATGTGGAGGAGGCACGTCAGCCGTTATTTACAACAAAGCCTGAACTGGAAAGATCAGGTATGGGCTTTACCATCATGGAAAATTTCATGGACGAAATCGAAATCAAATCGCAGCCGGGGATAGGCACAGAGATCCGATTAAGGAAGCATTTATCAAATAGTAAAATGCTATGCAATTAAGGGAGTCTTGCTATGGATGTGGAGGTTAAAGCAGAGAAGGGCCAAACCTATTTAAAGGACAATGAAGTCAAGGAGCTTATAAAGCAAAGCCAAAGCGGAGATCAGGGTGCGAGAGACAAAATTGTTCAAAAAAATATGCGTCTTGTCTGGTCTGTCGTCCAGAGATTCTTGAATAGAGGATATGAACCGGATGACCTTTTCCAAATTGGCTGTATTGGCTTGTTGAAATCGGTTGATAAATTTGATCTCAGTTATGATGTGAAGTTTTCAACCTATGCGGTTCCAATGATTATCGGAGAAATCCAAAGATTCATCCGCGATGATGGAACGGTGAAGGTAAGCCGTTCATTGAAGGAAATGGGCAATAAAATCAGGAAGGCCAAAGATGAGCTATCAAAAACGCTTGGCCGCATCCCAACAGTTACAGAGCTTTCCGAGTTTCTGGAAATCTCTCCGGAAGATATTATCCTAGCCCAGGAAGCAAGCCGGATACCTTCATCAATACATGAAACAGTTTATGAAAATGATGGAGATCCCATAACGCTGCTCGATCAGATAGATGATGGCAATGAAGGGAAATGGTTTGATAAAATAGCTCTAAAAGAAGCGATCCGCGAATTGGATGAGCGGGAAAGACTGATAGTTTATTTGCGCTATTATAAAGATCAGACTCAATCTGAAGTGGCAGCAAGGCTTGGTATTTCCCAGGTTCAGGTATCGCGTCTTGAAAAAAAGATACTCCAGCAAATGAAAGATCGAATGGATATATAAATCCATCCGGTCTTTTTTTTTATTTTCAAAATACCAAAGCATAAAGCTTTGGACATCGATAACTGTCTAGATCCCCCACTTCTGCTGCTTTTCTAAACAGCCAATTATTGGAGTTCATGAAGCTAATATATGTAACTCATACTAAATATAGACACAAAAGCGGAAACGCTCTAAATAGTCGTACCAAGTTTATAAAAAGGAAATCACTTTGTGGGAAGTGAGCGTTTTGGAGAAAACAGTTTATATTCGCTTGCGGCACCGTCTGCAAATACGGCCCAATCAGATAATACTGCTTAAAGATATTGCACAGGTCATTGCCGATGATGATATTTATGTAAAGCTTTGTGCACTTCCGCTATATAAAGTAAATGAGCATGACCAAAATATTGTGATAATTGACGTTATGAAGGTAATTCGTGCCATTACCCAATTATTTTCAAACCTGGAGGTCCAGTCGATTGGGCCGGCTCAATCGATAGTTGAGGTTGTTACAAAAAAGCAAAAAGTATCATTCCCTCTTTTCCTGCTGGTTTGGCTGCTTCTGTTTATTGGTGCCGCCCTGGCAATTATGAATTTTCATGAAGATGTGAGCATGCAGGCTGTACAGCTTAGAATTTACACTCTCATAACTGGGGAAGTGGACAGAAAGCCCCTCATTTTTCAAATTCCCTATTCCATAGGCCTGGGGCTCGGCATGATCATATTCTTTAATCATGTTTTTAAGAAGCGGCTTAATGAAGAGCCTAGCCCATTGGAAGTGGAAATGTTCAATTATCAGCTGGATCTTGATAATTATGTTGCATTGAAAGAAAACAAGGAGAGTATGAAGTATCTTGATGACCATTAATGTTGTCCTGGTAATGATCATTGGATTTGCGGGGGGGCTCGCTGTTGGTTCAGGGTTCGTTGCCTTTCTGGCTGTTTTAGGCATTATCCCGAGGCTGACCCAGCTGACCAAAACGATGAAAATGATCCATCATTATGAAGCTGCAGTTGTTATGGGTGCTTTGGTAGGTGCCCTGGCAACTTTATGGGATCCGGTGCTCCAGTTAACACCGCTGCTTTTAATCCCCCTGGGGCTCGCGTCGGGAATATTTATTGGAATGCTGGCAGCAGCTTTAACCGAAGTTTTGAATGTATTTCCAATCCTTGCGAAAAGAATCGGAGTGGATGGGAAAATTGCGATTTTATTAATGGCATTTGTATTTGGAAAGGTGTTCGGATCACTGTTTCAATGGATTTATTTTGTAAATAAATAAGCAATCGGCTGGGCATATTTAAAGAAAAAATGAGGATTCGGAAAGGAAAAGCCGCTATGGATGAACGGAGGCACGTCATTCTTATAACAGATGGAGACGATTTTGCAAGGAAGACAGTTGAACTTGTTGCTAAGGAAATCGGAGGAAGATGTTTGTCCTTGTCGCATGGAAACCCTTCAATCTTAACCGGTCAGCAAATCGTCAAGCTAATAAAAAAGGTTTCCCATGATCCTGTCCTGGTTATGTTTGATGACAGCGGGTTTATCGGGGAGGGAACTGGAGAGAATGCGCTGAAATATGTTGCGTGCCATAAGGATATCGATGTTCTGGGAATCATAGCAGTTGCCTCAAAAACAAGACAGGCCGAATGGACAAAAGTAGATGTGTGTATTGATAATAATGGCGAATTAACCCCCTACGGAGTTGATAAGTTTGGAGTTCCCGAGATGGAAATAGGCAGAATCAATGGTGATACCGTTTATTGTCTGGATCAGCTGGATGTGCCGATAATCGTGGGAATTGGCGATATCGGGAAGATGTCCAAAAAAGATCATTATGATGCAGGATCACCGATTACTAAAAAGGCAGTAGAACTTGTATTGGAAAGGAGCGGCTATTATGGCACAAAGGAAGACGAAAGAAGATAAGACACCCATATTTGAATCCGTACATGAAATTGAAAAATATATGAAAAATAGAGTCGGCCTGGGAGAAAGCTTCGATCTGGGTGTCAGAAAGCTAACGATCTTAAGGAAGGATGTACATTTCTATTATATTAACGGATTAACGGATACGAATTATATCATTGCTATCATTGAGGGATTGGTTGGAATCAATGACAGTGAAAAACTTTCCGCTAACCTTTTTAAAATCATTGAAAACAGGCTGAGGCATCAATCAATTGAACACATTAAAACAATGGATGAGCTGGTCGATCAGGTGCTCTCAGGTCTAATTGTGGTTGTAGGCGAGGGAGAGGGAGAAGGGCTTGTCATCGATGTCAGAAGCTATCCCGGCAGAACCCCTCAGGAGCCGGATACTGAAAAAGTTGTCCGCGGATCAAGAGATGGCTATGTAGAAAATATTATAGTAAACACGGCCTTAACCCGCAGAAGAATTAGGGATGAGAGACTGCGATTTGAGATAATGCGCGTAGGTGAAAGGTCTAAAACGGATGTTGCCATTGGTTTCATTAAAGATGTGGCCAATCAGGATTTAGTTGATTTAATTAGAAAAGAAATAAAAGCCATTGAAATAGATGGCATTACCATGGCTGATAAAACAGTTGAAGAATTTATACTGAAACAGGGTTACAATCCCTTCCCGCTGGTACGGTATACGGAAAGGGCAGATGTGGCAGCAGCCCATTTGCTTGAAGGGCATGTTATTGTTTTTGTTGATACTTCACCAAGTGTGATTATAACACCTACTACTTATTTCCATCATTTACAGCATGCGGAAGAATACAGGCAATCGCCAGCTGTCGGCACATTTGTCCGCTGGATTCGCTTTTTAGGTCTCTTGGCTTCTGTTGTGCTTTTGCCGCTATGGTTCTTGTTTGTTTTGGAGCCTTCGCTTCTGCCTGAAAGGATCGCGTTTATCGGACCAAACGAAGAAACGAATGTGCCTGTCATAGCCCAGCTGTTTCTTGCAGACATCGGAATTGAGTTTCTAAGGATTGCAGCCATCCATACACCTACACCGCTTTCAACAGCTATGGGCTTAATAGCCGCTGTACTTATAGGCCAAATTGCCATAGATGTTGGCCTATTTGTTCCTGAAGTCATTTTATATGTATCACTTTCGGCAATTGGAACATATACGACACCAAGCTATGAACTGAGCATTGCCAATAAAATTCTGCGATTGTGTTTGCTTGTGGCAGTTGCCATTTTCCATACACCCGGCCTAGTCGTGGGACTCACACTAATCATTCTCCTGCTGGCAAGCATTAAATCTTTAAATACACCATATCTATGGCCATTTATTCCATTCAGCCCGGTGGCTTTAACCCAAATCCTGATTCGCCGTTCCATGCCCGGTTCAAAGATCAGGCCGAGTATTGTCCAGACTAAAAATCGTTATAAGCAGCCTGTTAAATAAGAAATACGCGTAATGCCGATTGCGGAAATACACGAAATATGGTAAAGTTTTTTTAATTAAATAAAGGATTAAAGGAAACAGAATAGACAGTCTCTTACGCAGCTGTCTTTTTCTTTCATAAACTGATTAATCACGGGGGCAGGGGAACCTGGCCTGGCTCCTGCGGAAAAGGAAGAGGGGGAACCATGTATTTTCACGGCACCATGAAGGTAAATGAAAAAGGGCATCTTGAAATTGGCGGTATGGACACAGTCGATCTTGCCGGTCAATTTGGAACACCTTTATACGTATATGATGTGGCATTAATAAGAGAACGGGCAAGGGGATTTAAGCAGACTTTCGATAAGCTTGGAATAAAAGCACAAGTGGCATATGCAAGCAAAGCTTTTTCTACAGTGGCCATGGTTCAGCTTGTTGATGAAGAAGGTCTTTCTTTGGATGTAGTTTCAGGCGGAGAGTTATACACGGCTCTTGCTGCAGATTTTCCACCTGAAAGAATTCATTTTCACGGGAATAATAAAAGCAGAGAAGAATTGAAAATGGCTCTTAAGAATCAGGTCGGCTGTATTGTTGTCGATAATTTTTATGAGCTGGAATTATTAGAGGAGATTTGCGAATCTCTTGCAGCCAGGACAAAAATCTTACTGAGGGTTACACCTGGAATTGAAGCCCATACCCATGATTATATCTTAACTGGCCAGGAAGATTCAAAATTTGGGTTTGACCTTCAGAATGGACAGGCGGAAACGGCTTTACAAAAAGCGCTGAATTCAAGCTGGATCGAAACACTTGGACTGCATTGTCATATCGGTTCTCAGATTTTCGATACAACAGGATTCATTTTGGCTGCCAAGAAAATTTTTGAAAAGATGGCAGAATGGAAAGAAAAGCATGCTTATGAACCTATAGTGCTTAACTTAGGCGGAGGTTTTGGAATCCGCTATACAGAAGATGATGATCCGATTCATGCATCTCAATATGTTGAAGAAATCATTGGGGAAGTTAAGAAACAGGCTGAACATTACTCAATGAAGATGCCGGAAATTTGGATTGAGCCGGGGCGCTCCCTTGTGGGAGATGCAGGGACAACTTTATACCAGACGGGATCACGCAAAGAGGTTCCAAATGTCAGAAATTATCTGGCTGTGGACGGCGGCATGAGTGACAATATCAGGCCGGCTCTTTATCAGGCTAAATATGAAGCGGTATTGGCAAACCGGGTATTGGATAAACCCGAAGAGACAGTATCAATTGCCGGTAAATGCTGTGAATCAGGCGATATGCTTATTTGGGATTTGCCTCTTCCAAAAGCAGGGGATCAAGACCTCTTGGCGGTTTTCTGCACCGGCGCATACGGCTATTCCATGGCAAACAACTATAACCGAATTCCAAGGCCGCCTGTCGTTTTTATTGAAAATGGAGAGGCAAAGCTGGTTGTTAAAAGAGAAACATACGAGGACATTTTAAGATTGGATTTGCCAATCAATGAAAAAATAAAAAATTAAGCTGCCCGTCAAGGCAGCTTAATTTTTTAAGAGAAGAAGGCTTTAACAGCGTCTATTACACTCACAAAAAAACGCTTTAAACTTTCTAAAAAACCTTGGCCTTCTTCACTTTCAAGGTATTTGGATATTTTGTCTTTTGCCTGGTTAAGCTGCTCGCCGACCTGATTCCAGTCGATATCAAGCTCTTTCAGCTTGTTGAACAAATCTATTAAACTTAAAATCTCCTGTTCAGTCAGAGTGATGCCGAGTTCCTTGGCGGCATTTTCGATAATAGTTCTTAGTTCTGCATCGGTTTCAGGTGAGTTTTTTGCAATTTCCTCTTTAATTTTGGCAATTAAAGCAGCAGCATTCTCGTTTCCGACCGAATCGCCAAGCTTAGCTGTTTCGACCATTTCTTCATTAGCCGCCTGTTTTACTTCTTCAGGGATTGTTTTTTCGGCCGAAATTTCATATGCCTTGATGATGCCTGTTAAGGCAGCTGTTCCGGAAACATTCGCAGGAGCTGTTATATAGATTTTCGCATCTTTTACACCTGCAGTAATCAAGGCATTAATATACATTTCATCAGTAACCCAGTTGATATTCTTTGTCTCAACTTCAAGTCCGGAGCCTTGTTTTGCTATTGTGACAGCTGAAGAAGATATCGCTCTCGTGCCTATTAAAGCTTTAGAGATATAATTGCCAAGATATTTATGTTCTTCTTCATTTGAAACAGTAATGATGGCCGCATCTTTCGGAGCTTTCATTTCAGCCAGAAGCATATTTTTTTGTTCTTCTGATAGATTCTCTCCTAGGGTGACAATTACGTCACCTTCTGCCATATCGGCAAATGCCTGTATCGGCATAATAAATAATAGCGAAATCATGAATAGCGCAAGCATTTTATTCCATTTCATGCGGTTTCCTCCCGAAGCAAAAATAGGTAAGCCATGTATGACAAGTCTGCCTTAATTATAATGGCTTCCTGTAAATAGACGATTCTTATGCGGAAAAGTTTCAATTCTTCTTTACCTGAAACATTAGCTCAAAATGCCTATTTCAGCAAGCAGAATGGAATTATCAAAAAGAATAGTGTAAAATGAATGATAGTTTGTGAGTCATAGGATTTATATAAATGGGGGCAGTAAGGAATCATGAAAAAAAGCAATTGGCTTCTTTTTATTTTATTGCTTGTCTTAAGTATCGGATGGGGACTGGTTTACTGGTTTTTTATAGTTTAGAGCCGTCTTGTATCAAAAAAGGCGCTAAGGCAATGGATTATACGGTTTTTATTCGAAAATAGCAACATTCAGCATGAATACATATACTGTTATGGTAAGTTTATAAATATTAAAAAGTGGGAAAAATAGTTATGATGTTTTTATTCAAATAATGAGGGATTAATATGCTAATTCGATATAAAAAATCATTTGAAAAAATTGCAATGGGTCTTTTATCTTTCATGCCTAATGAAAAAGACCTGAAAAGGCTGCAGCAGACGATGAAGCAATATGAATCAGAAGAAAATTGGCAGCTGTTTTTGTGGAAGGAAGACGAAGATATAATTGGGCTGGTTGGGGTTACATCAAGTGATCAGACCATGGAGATTCAGCATATCTCTGTTAACCCGTCACACCGGCATCAAGGGATAGGCAAAACAATGATAAAAGCATTGGATGAACTATACCCTGGCAAAACGTTAACTGCAACTGATGAAACGGAAGCTTTTTTGAACAAGTGTGATATCAATAATGAAAATAAAGAAAAAGGCAGCGAATAATTATTATTCCTGCCTTTTTTTCTGATTCAGGGCATCCAGTCTCTCTTTAATGACCATTGTTCTATCTCTTCTTTTATGGCGGTGAACAATTTCTTTATCCAGTAGAATGCTGTCAGAGCACCAGGCAAATCCCTTGGAGGAGCAAACATCCATGCATTTTTCCTTAAGCAAGTGGTCTGTTATTGGCAAATTAACGCTCGTGTACTTACCGCCTTTTTGTATCAGCTCGAGCCTGTCCTTAAGGTCTTTCATCAATTGATCTGCATTAAGTCCCAGTGCCGTCAAATCTGCAGGACTGCACTCCAATATGCCGATTCCTTTGCGGAGAGTACGTTCGGCACCATTATTATTTTCTCTGCGATGATGATAAAAAGAAACTGCCATGAGAATTAGCCCAACCCATGTAGAACTTTTATTGTTTCGATCTGTATTCTTCCAGTATTCCTCCAGTATTTCGTGACATTCAAAATAATCACGGTCACCATGAAAATGGACCATGAACTCGATATATGCATCAGGATACATACTTTCACTCCTTGACAATTCTTTCTTTATTTTAACATAGGAGAAGCGGTTATCAGAAAAATAAAAACCCGGCGATTTAACCGGGCTTTTGAACACGTATATTTTGGCGCTTCTGGCTGGTCTCTGAAAGGCAATCCTTTTTCAGGTCCAGCCAGCAAAGTGCTGAATTTGTTATTTACTGTATTTAACGCAACAATTTAGAAGCACCAGGAAGCTCCTACAATAATTAAAAGGATGAACAACACTACAATTAAAGCAAACCCGGTTCCGCAATCTCCAAATCCAGAATTAGACATTCAAAATACCTCCTGTATCTTTATTTCCATACATCGTATGTAGGCAATTGCCTGAATGATTGGGCGCATCAAAAAAATTTGAAAATGAAATTGGGGGCATTCCGGACATCAGGGTTATTTTTCTATTGGATAACATTAATGAATAATCTATACTAGATATAGTCTTTTGGCGTTTAACGGAATCAATATTAGGAAAATTTGGTGGGTATTTATGCAATATGATCATTATAACGTAAAAATAGATGCGTTCGAGGGGCCGCTGGATCTCCTTCTTCATCTTATCAATCGGCTGGAAATCGATATCTATGACATTCCTGTATCAGAAATAACCGAGCAATACCTCATTTATATACATACAATGAAAGAGCTCCAGCTTGACGTAGCAAGCGAATATCTTGTGATGGCAGCTACACTGCTGGCTATTAAAAGCAAAATGCTCCTGCCAAAGCATGAAGAGGAAGAGCTGGAGGATGAATTTGGAATGGAAATGGAGGAAGATCCAAGAGATGAACTTGTAGAACGGCTGATTGAATACCGTAAATATAAGGAAGCTGCAGAAGAGCTTAAGGAGCGCGAACAGGATAGAAGTTTAATGTATACAAAGCCGCCTGCAGACCTTTCAGAATATGTGAATGATTCTCAGCAGGAAAAAGCTGATTTGAATGTAAGTCTTTATGATATGCTTGGTGCTCTGCAAAAGTTATTAAGAAGGAAGAAACTGCAAAGGCCGCTTTCTGCGAAAGTTGCCCGTCAGGAGATTCCCATAGAGAAGCGGATGTCTGAAATTGTGGACCAATTAAGGAATTTTAAGGGGAGGAAAAAATTCACCGACCTTTTTCCAATATCAGACAGAGAACATATAGTGGTTACTTTCTTGGCGGTGCTGGAGTTAATCAAGCGCAAAGAAATACAGGTCGAGCAGGACAGAAACTTCTCGGATATCTTTGTAGCGTCCATGGAAGGAGACAAATAGTATGGAGATTATTAATTGGAAAGGAATTGCTGAAAGCCTTCTGTTTGCAGCCGGTGATGAAGGCTTATCCCTAAAGCAAATTGCCCATGTTCTGGAGGTGGAAGAACTTCAGGCCCGTGAAATCATGGACAGCCTTATTGAAGACTACAGCAATAGCAGCCGCGGAATTATGGTGGTTGAACTGGCAGGGACTTTTCAGCTGGTTACGAAAAAAGAGTTTTCTGCGTATTTAAAAAAGCTGGTAGAATCTCCATCGTCCGCTTCCTTATCTCAGGCGGCACTCGAGACATTGGCAATCATTGCTTACAGACAGCCTATTACAAGGACAGAGATTGAAGAGATAAGGGGAGTCAAGACAGAGAGGCCTCTTCAGACATTATCGGCAAAAGTACTGATTAAAGAAGTTGGACGGGCAGAAGGAACAGGGCGGGCCTACCTGTATGGAACGACTAAAGAATTCCTTGATTATTTTGGCCTTAAAAGCATAGAAGAGCTTCCGCCGCTCCTCGATAAGGTTAGTGAAGAAGAGGATTCCTTCCAGGAAGAGGCAGATTTATTCTTTGAGAAGTTCCAGGAGCTAGATTCTTGAGTTTTCTGACACATTACATAGGAAGTGTGGTAAAATAGATTTATATTTTTCCCTTTCCTTTTAAAACAGCTGTCATACATATCATCTTAAAACCGTCGGGGGAAATAGGAGGGTTTTGCTTGCTGATTAAACATTGCATTGGATACGAGCTTGAAAAAGAAAAGCCGAACACTTCGGAAGACTTTTTTAACAGAAGCGAGATTGTGTTCGAAGAAGATGGGCAGGAGAAAACTTTTCATGTTTTATATGTCCGTTTCTTTGATGAATCCATGAATGAGTTCACACCCTATGAACAGGACCCGGTCTTCATTGCTGGTTCGAGAGAGGTGCAGTTCAAGGATCTTGTTGCTCTTTCATGTTTATTAAAGAACCCGGGTTTTAGGCATCGCAAACGAATTTATCTTAACTCAAAGGCTGATTTTGCATCCTATTTTCAGGATCTGGACTTTTCCAAGCTTCCATCCATTTTTGAAGCGCTGGAGAATAAAAAATCCTTTGACCTGCGATCACCTTTAGATTTTATTGTTCAACCGCAGTAATAGCCAGTGTATAAATACGGGGGTGTAATGGATGGGGAATTCAATCGTTAAATCACAAATGGAAGATGTGAAAAATTTCCTCGGTAATAGCGTTGCCGCTTTTGAAGATTTCTTAAATAATACAACGATTAAAGATCTTGAAACAGAAAAGCAGGGAAATGTGAATTATTATAAAAGCATTCTTTCACATGTCAGAAAACTCCTGGTTTATTGTGAAGAAGGGCTTGATACCTGCACGATCATTTTAAAAAGTGAACCCTTCCAAAAGGGGGCTGCCGAAAAGACATTATATCGGATTTACCATCAGTGCATTGAAGAGTTTTTCTCTCCGAAAAATGATGCCTGGTTTGAGAATAGCCGTTCAGCATATACTGGAAAAAACTCAATCCAATTCCACGAGGAAGTTCCTGACAGCCTAAAAACAATGTTCAGGCAGCTGGAAGGAGAGTTCCAGCGGATTCGGGAGGAACTTGAATATTACGAAACCGACTACCGGACAAAAATGATTCAATCAAAATAGGAATGTTGAAGAACAGCAGGCGGCTGTTCTTTTTTTTGTGGGCGGGTTTACTGCAGTCTAGCGGGCAGTAAAAGATTGAAGTTTCACTTTATATGCAGGTTTCCAATTTTCTTTGGAAAACGTACAAACTTCCACTCATACAAATAGAAAGTGAGCTATAAAAAGAAGTGAGTGAGGGATTGTATGAGTAAAATGGAAGATTACATCAAGGAAGTTACAAAATGGAACAAAGAGCTAAGAGATTTCTTAGACTCGGAGGATGTTGAACAAAACGATGAACTGTGGCAAAGGCTGGATCATTTTACCGAAATTATGGATGGAATAAACGGTCCCCTCGATATTGAAGCCCTGGAAAAGCTGCAGGAACACGTAGATACTCTTCATTCCGATATGGAGAATTATTTTACTAATAGACAGCAGCTTGGAAATATCTATATCAATGAACCGTACATTTCTGCGGGTAAGCACTTTTTGCCTCCGCTCCCTTATGATTACAGTGCACTTGAACCGCATATCTCAGGTGAAATTATGAGACTGCATCATGATAAGCATCATCAATCTTATGTGGATGGATTGAATAAAGCAGAAGTGATGCTTCAAAATGCGAGAGACAATAATGACTACAGTCTCGTAAAACACTGGTCCCGTGAACTCGCCTTTCATGGATCGGGCCATTATTTGCATACGATATTCTGGAATAATATGAGCCCTGAGGGCGGAGGAAAACCTTCTGGGGCACTCCTCAAAGAAATTAACAAATACTTTGGGAGCTTTGAGAGGTTCAAAAACCATTTCACTGAAGCAGCCAAACAGGTAGAGGGCGTAGGCTGGGCAATACTGGTCTGGTCGCCAAGAGCGCGCAGACTCGAAATACTTCAGTCGGAAAGACATATGCTCTTAACCCAGTGGGATACGATCCCATTGCTGGTTTTAGATGTATGGGAACATGCATATTATCTGCAATATAAAAATAATCGTGGAGATTATGTGAAAAGTTGGTGGAATGTTGTCAACTGGAAGGATGTAGAAGACAGGTATTTAAAAGCATCTGAGTTAAAATGGAAGCCGTTCTAAATAGGAGAAGAAATAAGAAAAAGGGGAGTACCAAGAGTATTCCCCTCATTTTTGATGGACAAGCCTTTTCCAAAGCCGCCTGACAAGTCAAACTTAATAGTCATATCACTACTTGTCCTGCATAAACTTGTACAAATAAATGAAAAACATGGAGCTCCTCTCTGCGGGGGGATCCTGTATTTCGCTCAATTTGACATTCCACAAAGGAGACGGGGTTTTGTGCAATGAAATGGTTTAGAAGGCTGATGGCCATGGTTTTGGCCACCGCGTTGATGGTGATGAATATTCCTCAGAAGGCAGAAGCGTCTGTTTCAGTAAGTGCCCGGAGTGCCATATTAATGGAGCAGGATTCTGGCCGTATCCTTTACCAGAAAGATGCAAATGAAGTGAGGAGAATAGCAAGTATTACAAAAATAATGACAGCAATTCTGGCTATAGAGTCCGGAAAAATGGACGACATGGTTAAAGTAAGTGAGCGTGCTGTCAGAGCGGAAGGCTCCTCGATTTATCTAAAGGCAGGCGAAAAAATTAAGCTTGAAGATCTGGTCTATGGACTCATGCTTCGTTCAGGCAATGACTCTGCTGTTGCAATCGCAGAGCATGTTGGCGGAAGTCTTGAAGGATTCGGCTTTTTAATGAATAAGAAAGCTGAAGAGATTGGCATGAAGAACACACATTTCGCAAATCCCCATGGTCTGGATGATCATGAAGACCATTATTCGACAGCGTATGATATGGCTTTGCTGACCAGGTATGCAATGAATAATGAGACATACCAAAAGATTGCTGGTACAAAGGTGCACAGAGCACCAAATCCGAATGAAAGCTGGGACAGGGTGTGGAAAAATAAAAATAGGCTCCTGACTGAATTATATGAGTATTGCACCGGGGGAAAAACAGGATATACAAAAAGGGCAAAAAGAACTCTTGTTACAACAGCATCCAAAGGCAGCCTTAATCTGATTGCAGTAACCTTAAACGGACCCGATGACTGGAATGACCATATTAATATGTATGAGACAGCTTTTAAAACCTATGAAATTGTGGAAGTCCTGCCCGAGGGAATTATAGATGATATTGATGAAGAATATTATAAAGGCAAAGTTTATTTAAAGCATCCCTACCACTACCCTGTTTTAAAAGAGGAAAAAGACAAGTTTAAGATTAATATAGAGCTGCAGAAACCTGAAACAGAGTGGAAAGACAGCCGGACAATGCCTGAAGTCATAGGACAGGCAACAGTGTATTTTGAAGATCAGCCTGTTAAAAAACTTCCTTTATATTACAAGCATGATAAAGCAAAAGAAGATAAATCGCTTTTAGAATACTTTAAGGGTCTTTTTACCTCCATTGCGGGAGTGAAGATCAATGGTTAATATCATTTGGGTAATGCTTACCGCTATAGGCATTGTCTTTGCCATGATAAATGGCACCATAAACGAAGTGAACGAAGCCATTTTCAATGGTGCAAAAGAAGCGGTCACGTTATGTATCGGTCTAATCAGCATACTCGTTTTTTGGCTGGGAATGATGAGAATTGCAGAGGATGCCGGATTGCTGAAGAAGCTTGCTTCCTTATTCCGGCCTCTTGTGAAAAGGCTATTTCCAGAGGTGCCGGGTGATCACCCGGCGATGGGATATATGCTGTCAAACATGATGGCCAATATGTTCGGTCTTGGAAACGCAGCTACCCCGCTCGGTATAAAAGCTATGGAAGAGCTGAAGCAATTGAATGGGGGCAAAAATGAAGCGAGCCGCTCTATGATTACCTTTCTGGCCATCAATACTTCAAGTCTTACTTTAATTCCTACAACCGTGATTGCAATACGGATGAATTATAATTCCGCCTCGCCAACTGATATTGTAGGTCCCACTTTAGTGGCTACATTCTGTTCAACATTGGCCGCAATAATGATTGACCGTTATTTCTATTATCGAAGAACGCGTAAAGGATGAGGTTAGGATGGAGATTGTGTCAGCTGTTTCCCTTTGGTTAATTCCTATTTTAATAGGATTTATATTAATATATGGAACATTTAAGAAAGTTCCTACCTATGAAAGCTTTACTGAAGGCGGAAAAGAAGGCATAAAAATTGCTGTATCCATCATTCCGTTTCTTGTCGGCATGCTTGTAGCCATATCGGTCTTCAGGGCTTCCGGCGCTCTGGAGTATTTTATGGATCTGATCAGGCCCGGACTAGATGCCCTTGGAGTACCTCCTGATATCGTGCCCCTGGCTATTATCCGTCCGATCTCTGGTACTGCAGCTCTGGGAATGACCAGTGATTTAATCGCTGTCCATGGTCCCGACTCGTTCATAGGCAGACTTGCCTCAGTGCTTCAGGGCAGTACAGATACAACTTTTTATGTACTGACGGTCTACTTTGGGGCGGTAGGAATCAAAAAAATGGGAGATGCCCTCAAAGTCGGACTCTTAGCCGATTTGGCAGGCATCATTGCCTCCATAGTGATTGTAACACTTGTTTTTGGAAATATGTAAAACAGAATGGAAAATAAAAGGCGTTTAATATAGGGTCTTAACGATGAGTCAGGTTGTTGCTATTTAACTGCAAACGAAGTTTAACCATCGGGCTGATTGGACTGGAGAGCACTTGATCCTCGAAAATGCATTCGTATTTTCTTCGTGCGGTGTAAATTCACAGAAGAAAATCCAATGTCCGGCGTGAGGAGGCTATCGTTCCTCTCTGCGGATTCACTAGCCGCAGCGGAAATCAGCGGATATCAGTTTAAAAACAAAACATCCTATTAATTAAAAGATACCTAATTAGGTGTCTTTTTTTATTTTTATCTAAATTCCAACATTCAGTAATTACAGACTATTTCTGATGCAAGCTGTTTTAACTATGGTTTGCTTTGAAAACTTGACGAATTATGTCATAATTCAGTAGGAGTGAAAAAGTATGAAATACTGTTAATAAAACTTTGAGGTGACATATATGGAAAGATTGCAGAAGGTTATTGCCCATGCTGGGTTTGCTTCGCGAAGAAAAGCGGAAGAGCTAATGGCTGAAGGCCGTGTAAAGGTTAATGGAAAAACAGTGAAGGAACTGGGAGTTAAGGTCTCTCCTTCAGATCGGATTGAAGTGGATGGAATTCCAGTTGAGAGAGAGGAGCCCGTTTATTTCCTTCTCTATAAGCCAAGAGGAGTAATTTCTGCCGTTTCCGATGATAAAGGCAGAAAAGTCGTCACGGATTTCTTTGAAGGAATCAAACAAAGAATTTACCCTGTTGGCAGATTGGATTACGATACATCCGGAATTCTCATTCTTACCAATGACGGGGAATTTGCAAATCTTTTAATGCACCCAAGCAATGAGATTGAAAAAGTCTACGTTGCCAAGATAAAAGGCATCCCTTCAAAAGAAAGCATGAGAAGCCTTCAAAGAGGAGTGGTCCTCGAAGATGGAAAAACAGCGCCTGCTAAAACCAAACTTTTATCAATGGATAAGAAAAAACAGACAGCCATTGTGGAAATCAGCATCCATGAAGGACGAAATCGCCAGGTTAGAAGGATGTTTGAAGCCATTGGCCATCCTGTTCTGAAACTGAAGAGGGAGAGATACGGCTATCTTACTTTGCAGGGTTTATCAGCGGGAGATGCGAGAGAACTTACTGCCCATGAAGTTAAACAGCTGCGGGCACTTGCTATGAAGAAGAAATAGTGAGCACAATAAAAATTCATAGAAGTGTCACAGTTACGATAATTTGTTAACAATATAGGTATGATGAAAAATGCTATAATAGTAAACAGCTATGAGGCTAAATTCTTTTTCCATATGTTACATATTAACGTATTAAAGGTACGATTTTTGATCTGAAAAGGATGCCTTAGGAGGGAAGTTTTTTATGAAGAAGCAGCGTCTGGTAATGAGAACAGTCATATTGCTTGTCCTTGGTGCTGCCGTGGCATATACGCTATACGCTAATTTTACGAAAGACAAGATTCAAAAGGTTGCTGTAGGAGAAAAGGCACCTGATTTCGTTTTGACAGACATGGATGGAAATAAACACCGGTTATCAGATTATGAAGGCCAGGGTGTTTTCCTGAACTTTTGGGGAACATGGTGCAAGCCCTGTGAGAAAGAAATGCCATATATGAACAACCAATACAAGCAATTTAAAGATGAGGGTGTTCAGGTTTTGGCTGTCAATGTAGGAGAAACAGATTTGGCAGTTAATAAATTTTCTGAGCGTTACGATTTATCTTTCCCGATTGTCATTGATAAGAATACCCAGGTTCAATCAGCTTACGGGATTAATCCTCTTCCTGCAACTTTCCTTATCGATAAAGACGGGAAGGTAGTCAAGTATATTACAGGAGAGTTGACTGAAGATACAATCAAGAACTATATGGAACAGATTAAACCATAAGTTACGGGGAGTTTTATATATGAAAGAAGTAAAATGCGACTGCGGCCATGTAAATCCCATAGGAACGATACTATGTGAGTCATGCGGCAAGGTATTGGAAGAAAAAGAAAAAGATAAGAAACTTCTGGATATGCGGTATGAAGGTAGTGCACGCCGTTCGCAAACCTATAACAAAACCATAATTGATAAAATATGGAATTTCTTCTCGTCTGTAAAGGTTGGAGTCTGGCTGATTGTCATAACGCTGATTGCTTCAGCCCTAGGAACGATTCTCCCTCAGGAAATGTATATTCCGCCGATCATGCCTGCTGAAGAATATTACGAAGATCAATATGGATGGATAGGCAAATTATACTATGATTTAGGATTCCATAACCTTTACAGCTCATGGTGGTATTTGATTTTGATTGCCTCAATCGGCATATCGCTTGTAATATGCAGTCTGGATAGGGTAATCCCTTTGTACAGGGCTCTAAAAAAACAGAGGGTAAGCCGTCATGAAAGCTATCTCCAGCGCCAGCGGGTTTTTGGGGTTTCACAGGCAGAAGACACTGATCAGGCATTTACTATGGCAAAAGAAAAATTAAAATCAAAGAAATACAGCATCAGAGAAGAGGATGGAAACATCCTTGCCGAGAAGGGACGTTTTTCAAGATGGGGCCCATACGTTAACCATGTAGGGCTTATCATATTTTTAATCGGCGGAATGCTGCGTTTTGTACCAGGCATGTACGTTGACAAAATACTCTGGATCCGGGAAGGCGAGACAAAGGTCATTCCTGAAACCAATGGAGAATACTACCTTAAAAATGATGGCTTCATCCTTGAAATGTACGATAAAGAGAAAGATAAAGAAGTGTTTGAAGAAGCGATCGATAAAGCAGGAATGGTAGCAAAAAATTATCAGTCCAATGTGACTCTTTATAAAAAACAGGGAGATACAGTTGCAGGGGAAGAGGCTGATCTCGAGAAAGTTAAGGATTTTGAAATTAAGGTAAATAACCCTCTGAAGTTTGAAAAATTTGCATTATACCAAGTAGATTACAAGCTTAATGAGCTTAACAAAATGTCCTTTGCCCTGACCAATAAAAAAACGGGTGAAGAATATGGTGATTTAACAGTCGACCTGAACGATCCTCAGGATGTATATGATCTTGGAAATGGCTATAAAGCTGAAGTTGTCAGCTATTTTCCTGATTTTGAATTTGATGAAAATGGGGAACCGATAACAAAGTCCAGAGTTCCTAATAATCCTGCCTTTGTTTTTAAAATGTATACTCCGGATAAGCCAGATGGCGAAATTAGCTTCGTTGCAATCAGACAGACAATTGAACCTTTTGGTGATAATGAATATAAGATGGCATTTAAAGGCATAGATACTAAAAATGTATCGGCTCTGACTGTCCGAAAAGATTTAACCCTATGGATTATTGCATTGGGCGGTGTTATTTTCATGATAGGTGTTGCACAGGGGTCTTATTGGAACCATCGAAGAATCTGGCTGCGCCGTGTCAATGGAGAAGTATGGGTAGCCGGACACACTAACAAAAACTGGCATGGACTTAAAAGGGAAATAGAGGCAGCATTGGACGGAACCGGAATTAAGGTGCCGGAAGACCAGCTGCAAAATCAAAGTGAAAAGAAAGGCTAAGGAGGAATCTGAGTGGTTACAATAAGCAGCAATTTACTATACACAGCTTTTATCCTCTATTTAATTGCTACTGTCTTTTTTGCTGGCTCCATAAAGGATAAGAAAAATACAAACAAAGGGCCAAACAAATGGGCGGCAATCGGATTATGGATTACCATTATCGGGTTTGCTGCACAGTTGGGCTACTTTATTACGAGATGGATTGCAGCCGGGCATGCGCCTGTCAGCAATTTATTTGAATTTACAACATTCTTTGGAATGTCGCTTGTAGGTGCTTTTATAGTGATTTACTTAATTTATAAAACACCTATTTTAGGAGTCTTTACGCTTCCTGTTGCTTTGCTTATGATCGCTTATGCAAGTATGTTTCCGCGGGAAGTTTCACCCCTGATCCCGGCTCTGCAGAGTGATTGGCTTCATATTCACGTTACAACTGCAGCAGTTGGACAGGCTATTTTAGCTGTCAGCTTTGCTGCAGGAATTATCTATTTGGTTAAATCAGTCGATCAATCTAAGCAAAGCAAACAGAGATTCTGGCTAGAAGCCGTTATGTTTGGCTTGGTTTGTACACTTGGCTTTATTATTATAAGCTCAAGCTTTTCAGCTTCCGGCTACAAGGCCGAATTTAACTGGGTTGATAAAAACGGACAGGAAGATGTTCTTGAGTATCATATGCCCGCTTTAACAGGTCCTAACGAAGGAAAGCTGATTACGGAAGGGAAATTTGAACCGCTGGCGGAAATGCCTGCAATTATTAATGCAAAAAAATTAAATACAGTTATATGGTCATTGGCTTCAGGTATCATTTTATATCTTGCATTAAGATTGATTCTCCGAAAAAGAGTTGGAGCTGCGCTTCAGCCGCTTGCTAAAAATATTAATCTGGATTTGGTTGATGAGATCGGCTACCGTTCAGTATTAATCGGATTTCCGGTATTTACGCTCGGAGCGTTGATATTTGCCATGATATGGGCACAAATTGCCTGGACTCGTTTCTGGGGATGGGATCCAAAGGAAGTATGGGCACTTATTACCTTCCTATTTTATGCTGCCTATCTTCACCTTCGCCTTTCAAAGGGCTGGCATGGTGAAAAGTCTGCGTGGCTTGCAGTAATCGGATTTATCATTATCATGTTTAATCTGGTTGCGGTAAACCTGGTCATTGCAGGATTGCACTCCTACGCCGGATCATAACAAGAAAAGCGGAAGCCGCCTTGCTCACCCCCGACAAGCACAAGACGGGCCTCCCGGAAAGGCGTCCTT
The DNA here is from genome assembly GCF_000294775.2 of Cytobacillus oceanisediminis 2691. GTDB lineage: Bacteria > Bacillota > Bacilli > Bacillales > Cytobacillaceae > Cytobacillus > Cytobacillus pseudoceanisediminis. Next base: position 3,917,385 of record NZ_CP015506.1, on the reverse strand, counting down.
TGCCTTTTTGGGAGGATTACTCGAAATGTGGAGGCGACTGCCCTATCAACGTACGCAGACTAAGATCGCCACGTCCTGTGGCAACGTCTGCATGACCCGCATCCTGCGGGCCTCAGGCATAAGACGGTTCCTGTAAGAAGGCGTTCTTCCTTCTGAAAGGAAACGCCTTATGACCCCGAGTCCCTAGGAGCCGAAACAAGACAAGCTTGTGACCTCGAGGGGGTAGGCGCTGGAGTTAGACAGTTCTCAAAATTCAAAGATAATAATTCTGATATTAATCATACAAGCCTTCACTTCACAACAGTGAAGGCTTTAATTAAAGCTATAATTCTTCTGTGATTTTCTGCTCTATATTTACTATGTGTCACCGCGATTTGATTGGAGCGGAAGGTGAGAGATCCTCGAATATGCATCCGCATTTTCTTCGTGCGGTGTTCTTTCGAGGAAGCTCATTCAACGTCCTACGGGAGTAGCGTACCAGGGGAGACCCCGCAGACGCTAAGCGTCGGAGAATCCAGGCAGCCCCGTGTGTCGCTAAGTGCCTGCAGCGGAAATCAACGGGCAGAATTCTTTAGCTAAAATAGATTTTTGAGAAGAGCCATTTCTATTGAACGTTAGGGGGATTTGAAAAATGGAAAACCAAGTGAAAATTCTACTAGTGGATGATGAAGAAAGAATCCGCCGTTTATTAAAGATGTACCTTGAGCGTGAAAATTATTCGATTGATGAAGCGGAAAATGGAAACCAGGCTTTGTCAAAGGCTCTCGCAAATGATTACGATGTCATCCTTTTGGATTTAATGATGCCCGGCAAAGACGGCATTGAAGTCTGCAGAGAGCTGAGAGAGAAAAAAGCTACTCCTGTGATCATGCTGACAGCCAAAGGGGAAGAAGTTAACCGCGTACAGGGATTTGAAGTGGGCACAGATGATTATATTGTAAAGCCTTTCAGCCCGAGGGAAGTTGTGCTGCGAGTGAAGGCATTATTGCGCAGGTCTTCTAAAACTACCTACCTTCAAACAGAAACAACAGCAAAGGATGTAATTGTTTTTCCTCATCTAACGATTGATAATGACGCTCACAAAGTGTTGGCTGATGGAAAAGAAGTCAGTTTAACGCCAAAGGAATATGAACTTCTCTATTTCCTGGCAAAGGCACCGGATAAGGTTTTTGACAGGGAGCAGCTGCTTAAGGAAGTTTGGCACTATGAATTTTTCGGAGATTTAAGAACTGTCGATACACATGTGAAGCGCTTGCGTGAAAAATTAAATAAAGTTTCTGAGCAGGCTGCCAGAATGATTGTCACTGTTTGGGGAGTGGGCTACAAGTTCGAGGTTATTAATGAATGATGCTCTTTAGGAGTGTTGCAGGTAAGCTTTGGGGCACAATTCTTTTGTTAGTTTCCTTTGTACTGCTGATTTTAACAGTCATGCTGCTTGAGTTTTTTGAAAATTACCATATAAATGAAACAGAGAAAGGATTATCAAATACAGCCCATAAAATAACCAGAATTTTAAAAGAGCATAAGCGTGAAGTTGGTTTGGAGATCTCCTGGGAACTTGTCGACGATGTTACAAAAGTAGTCATTATTAACTCGCCGAAAGAGTACTACTATTCTCCAAATCATACAGGTTCATTAAAACTCCCTATCTCCTACCTCACCGAGGAAGATGATTTAAAAGAAGTCCTCACGGAAGATAAGACTGTAAAAAAAGTAACATCCGTTAATCCTGAGTACACAGATGTAGCCGCAGATGATGACAGCAAGATTCTTATAATTGGGGTCCCTCTTGAAGGGGACAGCAGCAATGGGGCCGTCTTTATCTATCAATCCATTGAAGTCATGCATGAAACACTGCGTTCAACGACTAAATTTATTTTGCTGGCTGCAGGAGTTGCCATTATCCTAACAACCATCTTTGCATTTTTCTTATCGACAAGAATTAATGCTCCGCTCAGAAAAATGAAAGAAGCTGCCTTTGAGGTAGCAAGAGGTAAATTCGACACAAAGGTTCCGATCCTGACTAATGATGAGGTTGGCGAATTAGCCATGGCTTTTAATCAAATGGGCAGACAGCTGAAATTCAATATGAATGCTCTAAGCCAGGAAAAAGAACAGCTGGCAAGCATTCTAAGCGGGATGGCTGATGGGGTAATCACCTTCAACCGGGATGGCACGATCCTCATCACAAATCCTCCTGCAGAGCGGTTTTTGCAAAGCTGGTTTTATGAACTGGATGACATTGAGAATAATACAGAGGAAGTGCCATCCAAAGTCATGGAGCTTTTCCAGCTTGCTGTTAATACCGAGAAGGAGCAGATCGGAGAAATCTCTATACAAGGACGTTCCTGGGTGATAATCGTAAGCCCTCTTTATAATAATAAATATATAAGAGGAGCGGTTGCGGTTATCAGGGACATGACGGAAGAGCGTAAGCTTGATAAGCTCCGGAACGATTTTATAGCGAATGTTTCTCATGAATTAAGGACGCCGATTTCTATGATGCAGGGATATAGTGAAGCGATTGTCGATGATATTGCCGGAACGGACGAAGAGAAAAAAGAGATGGCAAGTGTCATTTATGATGAATCCCTGAGAATGGGCCGGCTTGTGAATGAATTGCTGGACCTTGCCAGAATGGAAGCCGGACATATTCAGCTGACAATGGAAGAAACTGAAGTGAATTCCTATCTGCAAAGAATTATCAGGAAGTTCCAGGGGCTGGCAAAAGAGAAGGAAATTAGTCTGGAACATGATCTGCAAAGCAAGGGTGTTCCTATTCAAATTGATCCGGACAGAATTGAACAGGTTATGACTAATCTGATTGATAATGCCATCCGGCATACCCCTCAGAATGGAGAGGTAAAAGTGCTCGAGAGAAGTGATGAACGGGGACTGTTTATCGAAGTGAGAGATTCTGGCTCAGGGATTCCTGAAGAAGACCTGCCGTTTGTATTTGAACGCTTTTATAAAGCGGACAAAGCAAGAACGAGAGGCCGATCTGGAACTGGCCTTGGCCTTGCAATTGCAAAAAATATAATTGAAGCTCATAAAGGACATATTACCGTTCAAAGCAAGACCGGACACGGTACGACATTTTCAATCTTTATCCCTCGAAATGAAGGATAAAGGCGAGAAATGTGGCGATTGTTCTTGATACACGGGAAACAATTTGTCATAGGCTTAGGGAAGGAGATGCATAAAGTTTCCTTCCCTTTTTTTTGAAATATAGTTCTAATCAACAGGCCGGGCGTTTTTGAAGGCAAGGGAGTAATCCTGCACCCAAACAGGCTCTTGCGCTTTTCTGCAAAATAATAATATAGTTAAACTGTAACTTTTTTTAGAGAGAGAACGACTATTTTATTGAACGGGGAGGGGAATCCATGGACTCCGTTTTTGATGATCTTTATAAAAAATACCATCATGACGTTTTTCAATTTCTATTTTATATGGTCAAAAACAAGGAACTGGCTGAGGATTTAGTCCAGGAAGTCTATATAAGAGTATTAAAATCATATGAAAAGTTTGAAGGGAAAAGCAGCGAAAAAACATGGCTCTTTTCCATTGCGCGGAATGTTGCCATAGATTCCTTTCGCAAGCAAAAGGGCTGGAAGCAAAGGATTATGGAGAAATTTGACTGGTCAACTCAGGAGGTAAAGGATGAACTTCCCTTGCCGGAAGAAATTGCCCTGCAAAGAGAAGAAATTCAGCTGATCTACCGCTGTCTGGATTTATGCACCATTGACCAGAGGCTTGTCATAATTATGAGATATATACATGAACTCAGCATTAATGAAACAGCTGATGCACTTGGCTGGTCCGAAAGCAAGGTTAAAACAACCCAGCATCGTGCCTTAAAGGTGCTTAAGAAACATATGGAAGATTTTAAGGTAAAGGAGGGAATGGATAATGAAGGAATCAAAGTGGAGCGATGAGCAGCTTCAGGAATTGCTGAGACAGTTGCCTAAAATTAAAGATGATCGTGATCCGAGAGACATTTATCAAACCATCGAAATTAAGATGGGAAAGCAAAAAAACAAAACATGGATCCTGCCATCTATCGCAGCGGCTGCTGCATTGCTCCTGCTTTTTATTCTCGTCCCAAACCTTATGAGCTGGCAGGAGTCTGCCGATAAGCAGGTCGAATCGAAAGCGGACCAATCAACCTCATCTGAACAAATAACAAGTGAAAATAACACTTTTCTGGAAGCAAAAGAGGAAGACTCTGAATTAATTGCTCAAGAGAAAGGCTCAGAAGAACAGGACCAGGCAGAGCTATCCGCTGAGCCGGAAGCGGAAGCGGAAGTAAATGATGAGGAGATAAGCCAGAAGACGGTTGCATCAGAATCTAGCCCTACTGCCGTTTATGAAGAAGATTTGGCAGGGAAAGAGGTACTGACTTATGCGATTCCAGATCAGGCTGCACAAAATATTGTACCCGTCAGTGTTTTAGTTGATGAAAATCCTGCCAGGACGAAATTTGAATTATTTGAAGACACAATGGGCAGGCTGACCGAAGATGAATGGGGTTTAGAGGATTACTATCCTCTGAAAGCAAATTTCACCTATGATCAGGGAAATAAAATGTTAACTGTTGATGTGCCAGCGGATCATCCATATAGTATGTCTTCCACGACAGAATTACTTTTAGAGAAGGTCTTGTCCAATATAATGAATAATCTTGATATTGAAAAGATTAACCTCATGACTGAAGGGGAAATCGGCATTGAATTTAGCCATTACGGATATAGAGAGGAATTTATCCCGGAAAATAGCAATGGTAACTTAATTTATTATTTCTTATATCCAAATGGCGCAGATTCAACACCATTCCTGGTCCCTCTAAGAGAGCAGCTCAACTCTATAAAAGATGCTCTAACAGCTATGAAGCAAAACCGGACTGAAAATAATTTACAGGCATCCATACCAGAAGACATTGATTTTGAAACAGAAGAAATACAGGATGGCAAACTCTTAATCCGTTTTAATAATGAATCAGAAATAATTGATGATGAATCAACACTTCATGCGATTGAAGCAATACTTCTGACGGCAAAAGACTTTGATTTTGACACGGTTAAATTGGAAAATGCAGATGTTGATAAAATAGGCAAGTTTGACCTTACAGAAGAATTAAAAGTACCAATAGCAGCGAATAAACGAGATTTGCCAAATTAGAGAGGCGGCCCATGTGGCTGCCTTTTCTTTTTTCAGGGATAAAAATCCCTCAGGTCTGCATAAAAACTATGCTGCTGGAAGTATACTAATAACTGTGCTTTTAAGAGCTTTATTATTAATTGTTCTAAAAGAGTACAAGCTGTCATAGGGTGAAAGAGAGTGCGGTCACTGAAAGGCACTCGTACGGATATTTCAGCTGACAACATAGGAGGAAAAGAATGAAGGATTACATAAGACGTTTCTTTATCGCAGGAATAATGGCTCTTTGTGTGAGTCTGTTATTTCTGGGAGGGAAGCATTCTAAAGCTGCCGAGCCAAAAATTCCGGAACTGACAGAGCATTGGGTATGGCCTGCAGATGGTGTAATTACAGACACGTTTGGGACAAGAGAAGGACAGCATAAAGGCATTGATATAGCTGGAGATTCCGGGTCTCCAGTTTATGCTGTTGACGCAGGAATTGTGTCCAGGTCTTATTATTCCCAAACATATGGAAATGTGATATTCATTAAACATAACAATCAAACTGAAACAGTATACGCCCATCTGGATAAACGCTTTTCTGCTGAAGGAGAAAGTGTTGGGCTGGGACAGAAAATCGGACTGATGGGAAGCACGGGTGACTCCTCAGGGGTGCATCTCCATTTTGAAATACATACGCAGGCATGGACAGCTGATAAAATAAATGCAGTTGACCCTTCTGTTGCATTTGGGATGGGAGAAGTTGGACAAGCTGTAAATGCAGTGATGAAAGTTGAAAATGCGCGTGAAGTTTCAGCACGGCCATCTAATTTTGAGTCAGGGAAAATAAAAAATGGTTTCGAGGAAACTTACCATATAGTTAAAACAGGGGAAACATTATGGTCCATTGCTGCACACTATAATTTGCGGGCCGGGGAAATTGCGGATTTAAATAATATTAATCCTGATCACATTTTTTCAGGTCAAAAACTATTGATAAAACCCGTGAAATCTTTAGAATACACTGTTAAACAGGGAGATACTCTATCTTCTATAGCAAAAATGCATGATACAACGGCAGAAACAATCAAAAAATTAAATAATGCTGATTCAGATACAATAAAAATTGGACAAATTCTAATCATTCGCAAAAAATAGAATAGAAATGATTGCACCGCTTTACTCCCTTAAAGTATAATGGGTAAAAAAACTGGGGGAGTTTGAGAAATGCTTACAGACTATCATAATCATCTCGAAAATGGCACGTTGAGCCTCGATTATTTAATAAAATTCACAGATGCTGCAGCCCGGAAAGGCATTGAATCTTTTGGAATCTCAGAGCATGCATATCATTTCTATCAGACAGCAGACATCCTGCAGAATTCATGGGTAAACGAAAGGCGCTTTTATGATATGAAAGACTATGTGAATGTTTTTCATGAAGCGTGGAGCAATGACATAGATGTGAAGATGTCAATTGAAATGGACTACACGCCAGGCAAACACCGTGAAATGGCGAAGTTTATCAATAGTTATTCTTTTGACTATGTTATTGGATCCATTCATTGGGTTGGAGATTTCGGCATAGACCTGGCTGAATTTAGGAAAGAATGGGACAAAAGGGATTTATATGATGTATATCGTAAGTACTTTGATCAGGTGGTCACTCTGGCTCAGTCAAATTTATTTGATATTGTTGGCCATTTAGACCTCGTGAAAATTTTTAAATATGTTCCCCAGGACGAAGAATTCCTGCTGGAGCAATATGATCGTGCAGCCAATGCGCTGGCAGAATCCAAGACATGTGTTGAAATCAGCACGGCTGGTCTGCGAAAACCAGTGGGGGAACTATACCCGGACAAACGGCTTCTTCAGAAATGCTATGATAAAAATATCCCGATTGTTCTTTCGTCTGATGCACACTTTCCTGAACATGTAGGTGCAGATTTTGAAAAAGCAATTGATCTTGCAAGAGAAGTGGGGTATCAGTCCATCATGACATTCTCAAAAGGAGAAAGAAAGGAATTTCCGCTTGGATAATATAAAGGATGGCATATTGCCGTCTTTTTTTGTTATATCGATAAAAATCTGTAAGGCTCTAGGTTAGAGAGATTCTCTATATCTGTCAGGTAAACATATCCCTTCACAGAATAACTTTTTTTCAGTATAATTAATTTGTATAAATAAATACGGTCTATCTTCGGGGCAGGGTGAAATTCCCGACCGGCGGTGATGGGTCATTCTTGACTCTAAGCCCGCGAGCCTGAAAGCAGAGTTTTTGAAGAGAAACCTTTGCGGTTAATTTGGGCAGGATTTGGTGCGATTCCAAAGCCGACAGTACAGTCTGGATGGGAGAAGATGGAGGTTCTGCAGACGTTCAAAAAATGCAGGTTTTGAACGTTATTAAGCGTGCCTTTGCAACTCTCCCTCAAGTTATATTAGCTTGAGGGTTATTTATTGCGAAGACATTTGCTTAGCTGAACCTTTCTTCTTTAGGAGAGATAGTCCTTAAAAGGAGAGAGGAACATGAAAAAACTTAATATCAAAACCATGGTTGCCATCGGAATGCTGAGCAGCATTTCTTACGTATTAATGCTTCTCAATTTTCCAATCCCGCCGTTTCCGCAATTTCTGATGATTGACTTCAGTGATATTCCTGCATTAATCGCTGCGTTAATTTTTGGGCCGGCAGCAGGGATTTTGGTGGAACTTATTAAGAATATTCTTGACTACTTCATGACAGGGAGTGCAACAGGAGTACCTGTTGGGCATATTGCAAACTTTGCCGCAGGCATTTTGTTCGTCCTGCCGACTTACTATATGTACAGCAAGCTGAAAACAAAAAAGGGCATGACGTTTGGACTTGTTATCGGCACAATGGTTATGGCTGTCATAATGAGTGTGCTTAATTACCTTGTTATACTGCCGGCATATACTTTCTTCCTTAACTTCCCTGCAATGTCAGCACCTGAAATGAGAACTATGATTGTGACAGGGATTTTGCCATTCAATATTATAAAAGGTTTAATCATTTCATTTGTTTTCATGCTTATTTTTACACGCATGAGAACTTGGGTGGAGAAGCAGGCTGTTATAAAAAGCGCAGCTTAATAATATATAAGTTTAAAGCAGCGGCAAATGTGCCGCTGCTTTTTCTATTCACTCCATTTAATCTTGTTAAATGTTAACATAAAAAACTCCCTTTCATGATGAAAGGGAGCAGCAGCTTAACAAAGGGTAAAGTATGGTTGAAGGATTATTCGTATTTAAGCGGATCGCCATCAAAAGCATCATCAGCTACTTTAATTGAATCGGTTGGGCAGCCTTCAAATGCATCCATCATATCATCAACTAATACATCAGGAATTTCAACGATACCCTGGTTATCATCAAGGGTAACGAAAGCGATGCCTTCATCATCATAATCATAAATGTCCGGTGCAGCTGCGCCGCAAGCTCCACATGCAATGCATGTTTCTTTGTCAACAATTGTATACTTTGCCATGAAAAAAACCTCCCAAGATTTAAACAATTAATCGTCCATCAAGATGATGGTAACACATTCCTCACATCTATTGTAAAACTGAATGTTCAACTTTTCAATAGAAAATGTATTGAGAATGCTTATCACACAAGGGTTTAGGCATAATTTACCCTGTGAATAAATAATTAAAACGGCCTGCCGATTTCTTTCATGATAAAATGGAAGAAGGGCAACAAGCTTCTTAAAACAAGAAAAAAATCTTTGGCCGTAAGGTGAAAAAAATGGAAAGATCTTATTTAAAAACTATAATAATGTACTGTATTAAAGAATTACAGGGACAAAGAACTATATATTCTATTTTACATTTGCTCAATGGAAAAAAATCTTCCCAAACCATTCAGGATGCTCATTTATTTCAGCTAACCCCGCTTTTTAGAACATTTGGAAGTTTAAGCCGGGATGTTCTGGATCAACTTGCACAAGAAATTGTAAGCAAAAGCTGGATGACTCCAACTGATGAAAAGCATTACATTTTGACTTCAGATGGTAAGGAAGAGCTGGAAAGGTCTCTTTTAGAATGTCCAATACCGTCTTCATTAAACGGATGGCTGTATCATAGTGCAGGTGACCTGTTTTGGGAGAGGATTACTCTTTTAATCCAGGTTATATCACATTTAAATAATAACAATGTAAAATACCTTCCTATTCAAAGAAAAAGAGATGTTCACGAATGGCTGAAATACTTTTTGAGAACATCTGGATTCGCCCGCAATGAAGTAGGAAGTGTGCTAAACAGGGAACTTTGCCAGTGCCTTGAAAGACTAAGTGATATTAATCCTGCTGTACTGACATTGAGGCTGACAGGCTATAACCGTATTGGCCTCACTGCTGTTCAGACTTCAGAACAGCTGGGAATCAGTCATGATTATTATCACCATCAGTTCCTTGGAGCCATTCATCATATCCTTGCAAGCGTAAGAGAAAATCCTGACGAATATCCGCTTATCGATAAATTAGTGAGCGGGACAGGAAATGAAGTTCAGCTAACGTTGTCTGCTCAAAAAACATATACACTGCTAAAACAGGGACTGGATTTGGATGTGATCGCAAAAACAAGAAACTTGAAAAAAAGCACAATTGAGGATCATGTTGTGGAGGTAGCGTTAAATGACAGCGGTTTTAATATCACAAGTTATGTTTCAGAAAAGAAGCAGAAATTGATTCTTCAAGCAGCGAACAGTGCTGATTCATTGCAATTAAAGCAAATACGTCAAATGGTGCCGGAATCCGATTATTTTGAAATCAGATTAGTCATGGCAAAGCTTGGAGAGGGACAATGAGATTAGAAGCGCTATTACAGAGCAAATTTGGATTTTCTGCCTTTAGACCTGGACAAAAGGAGATCATTGAATCTGTGCTTTCAGGGAGAAATACTGTTGCCATGCTGCCTACAGGTACAGGTAAATCCCTATGTTATCAGCTGCCGGGATATATGATTGAAGGTCAGGTGATTATTATATCTCCTTTGCTGTCCCTTATGCAGGATCAGGCTGAACACCTTATGATGAATGGGGAAAAAAAGGTGATTGCATTCAATTCCTTTTTAACCCGCGGAGAAAAAAAACAGGCATTGATTCATCTGAATCAATATAAGTTTATCTTTATTTCACCCGAAATGCTTTATTATGAGTCAGTACTATCACAGTTGAAGAAATTGCGCATTGCTTTATTTGTTGTGGATGAAGCTCATTGTATTTCCCAATGGGGGTATGATTTCAGACCCGATTATTTAAAGCTGGGGGAAGTCAGGAAAATTATAGGGAACCCGGTTACTCTGGCATTAACAGCTACAGCTACCGCTGAAGTTAAAGCAGATATAAAAAAGTCACTTGGCATACTGGACTGCAGCGAATTTATATACTCCGTTGACCGTCCTAATATTGCATTATCTGTAGAAAGGTTAGAGAATTTCCGTGAAAAAACAGAGAGACTTGTGGAGCTTGCTGAAATCCTTCAGGGCCCTGGAATTATTTATTTTTCCAGCAAAAAAATGGCGGAACAGTCAGCTGAGCTGCTTAGGGACAAAGGAGCCAAAAGAGTGATGGCTTACCATGGGGGAATGGACCAGGAAAGCCGTATCCTTGTGCAGCAGCAGTTTATTCATGGGCAGCTCGATCTTATTTGTGCTACAAGCGCCTTTGGCATGGGGATTAATAAAGATAATATCAGGTATGTAATACACTTTCATATGCCTCTTCAGATTGAATCCTATTTGCAGGAAATTGGCCGGGCAGGGAGAGATGGAAATCAAAGTATAGCCATTATGCTCTATGCACCGGGTGATGAGCAGCTTCCCATACAGCTTGCAGAAAGTGAATTGCCTGACAAAGCACAAATTGATTGGATTAAGGAATGGATAGAAGAAAACCCAAATGCGATCCAGAATATTGGTCCTTTTGAAGAGCAAATTAAGCAGCGTTCCGGTTTGACCGATGTTCAGTGGCGAATTTTTAATGATTTTTTTGAAAAGAAAAGCAAATCTGGACTCGATTACAGAAGGATTCTGCAGGAGATGAAGGAGTATTATGAAGGCAGAATCAAACTGAAAAGGGATAGCATTGAGGAAGTATATAAGTGGATCTACAAGAAGACATGCCGGAGAGAGAGTATACTTTCCTGCTTTGATGAGGAAAAAAATGCCTCAGTCCCATCCTGCTGCGATATTTGCGGTTTGCAATTGGAAAATTTCTTAAGGAATACAAATTCAGATAATCAGGAAAGCCCGCTGTATGATTGGAAAAATCATCTGGAATACCTCCTGATTCCAAGTGAGTGAACCAAAATGAGGAAAAGATACGCGGACATTATTAAGGAATTGACTGACAAGGAACTATTATTCCATCTTTATCTTACTCAGGTGCTTATTTTATCCATTTCTTTGATACTAAGTATTATATTGTTTAATAGTTTTGGGGAGTTCCAAGCTCTTTTTGAATTCAATGATATAAACATTTTTGTAATTGGAGCGGCGGCAGGAGCTGCAGTTGTCCTGATTGATATCGTGTTGATGAAGGTTCTCCCTGAAGTGCTGTATGATGATGGAGGATTAAATGAGAAAATCTTTCAGAATCGCAGTTTTATCCATATTGCTTTTATTGCGGCTGTGGTGGCGTTTAGTGAAGAACTTCTATTCAGGGGAGTCATTCAGACCCATTTCGGCCTTGCTATTTCCAGTCTTATTTTTGCGCTTGTTCATTATCGATATCTTTTTAATTGGTTTTTGTTTGTAAATATTATTACATTAAGCTTTTTAATAGGTTATATTTATCATATAACCAATAATTTGCTTGTTACGATTGTTATGCATTTTCTGATTGACTTTCTTCTTGGTATTCTTATTCGAAAACGTTACCTGAAAAAAACTATAAGGAAAGCTGAAGAGGACAATTCAATTAACGATCATTAACAGCAGCACACAAAATATACTTCTTATGATTTTTATTACAGGAAGGGATGAAACATGAATAAAGAAGACCCTTATAGAGATCAAGCTGAAAGACTCCGTAAGAAGATTGACCGAAAACAGGAAGCGGAATATAGCGGGCAAAAATCCGCTTTGCCGCCACGGAGCCGTGTTCACCAGGAAAAAAGGAAAAAGAGTAAATGGAAGGTTAAATACCCAGTTATTCGCCTGCTTGCTTTATTTTTTATCCTTTTGCCCATCACCATTTTCAGTATATATCAATATGTAAGTAGTGATAAAAGCATTAATGCCGGGTTAAATGCAGAAAATGAAGAAACCGGTTCTGAAACGGTCGTTTTTGCCACAAATGATGAAGGGGAAGGGACAACCATAGAAGTAAGAGAAGAGCCGGAATCCCAGGAACCTGAGAAACCTGAAAAAGCTGAAAAAGCTGAGGGCGTTCAAGTAAAAGAAGATGCCAAAGTCCAGCAGGAAAAAGAGGCCTCTCAAACGACTGATAAAGAAGATAAAGGATCTGAATCCAATTCCAAAAAGCAAGCCCAGCAAACAGCACCTGAAAGTACAGACTCTTCCAAAACTGCCGGGAAACAGGAACAGGAAGAATTAAAAACGGAAGGCAAAGTTGTTTACCATACGGTCAAACCAAAGGAAACAATTTTTAGAATTGCCATGACCTATTATAAATCCCAGTCGGGAATTGAAAAAATAAAGCAAGCCAACAATTTGCCGTCGAATGAAATACAAACGGGCCAGGTATTAAAGATTCCGCTTGAGCAATAGAAGGAGCGGAAACAGGTAAGGCAGCGGCCTCTCTTTCTTAGTCATATAATAATGGACAGGCTCATACATTATTGAGAAAGGGAGGGAGAGTATTGGAATCGCCAATTAGAATGCTTGACGAACGTACAGATCAGGCTACCAGAAAAATGCTTGAGAAAGTGGTAGAGAGAAAGCAAAAATTTGATCGATTCAAGTCCTGGCATTTACTTGCCATGTGGGCAACTGTTTTTATTTCTTTTTTATTCTTTTTATATATTTATAAAAGTGTTATGCAGCCTTACTCTTACTCGTTTGCTTCCATGTTTTCGGCTTTTGTCAATCAGTCAGCTAATTTCTATTTGCTCGTTTTTTCTGTTGGCCTATATGGGCTTATGAACCTTCTGAGGGAAAAAAGAGAAAAAGCAGAAAAAGAATATCATGCTCTAAGGTGTGAAATAATAGATAAGAGCAAAGACCTTTGGAAAAAAGAAGATGAATGGAAAAACCGCCATACTGTTTTCGAAATGATGAAAAAAAATTATGATATAAATCTTTATCATGAGAATAAATGACAGTGCAGTTAATGGAAAAAGAAGCAGCTTGCCTGCTTCTTTTTTGTTAAGTACCTTTTAAAAGAATTTCTTCTTATCCCGTTCTTCCTTAAGAATTTCCACGGCTTCTCTAAAGCGCTGTGAATGAACAATCTCTCGTTCTCTTAAAAACCGGAGTCCGTCATTTAAATCCGTGTCATCACTCATATTAATGATCCACTGATAGGTTGCTCTGGCTTTCTCTTCTGCTGCGATATCTTCGTATAAATCTGCAATTGGGTCTCCCTTTGCCTGGATATAAGTAGCTGTCCAAGGAACACCTGCAGCATTATGGTAAAACAGTGCGTTATCATGGTCAGCATAATGATCACCGAGACCAGCGGCTTTCATTTGATCAGGCGTAGCGTCCTTCGTTAATTTGTATACCATTGTTGCGATCATTTCCAGGTGGGCAAACTCCTCTGTTCCAATATCTGTAAGTAGCCCGATGACCTTATCAGGTATAGAATAACGCTGGTTCAAATATCTTAGGGCAGCAGCAAGTTCTCCGTCAGCCCCCCCATATTGTTCAATTAGAAACTTTGCCAGTTTGGGGTTGCATGTGCTTACCCTTACCGGATATTGCAGCTTCTTTTCATAAACCCACATTCTTTCTCAGCTCCTTTCAAATATCCAGATATATTCCTATTTAGCGCCTTCATATAAGAAGGCGCCGGGAAAAAATTTATACTTGCCAAGGCCACGGTGCATCATCCCAATTCCAAGGCTGGCCGGAATAGCTGTGTCCAAATTGCATTAATGGACCATACTTGCTCTCAATGGCATTTCTCAGTTTTTTTCGTTCCTTTGCATAGTGATTGAATTGCTTAATGGCTTCAGAATCATTGTTATGAGTGTCAAGGTATAGAGTCAGTTCAACAAGGACAAAATCCACAGCCTGGAGCTGTTCAAGAAGCTGATAGTAATCTGCCGGCAATTGTTTCATGGCTATTGTCCCTCCCTGGCTTTTTCATAGGGACTGTACCATGGATCATAGAAAGCCTTCCAAAGCGTTCCTGCTCTTAAAGCCTCCATTGGCGTAAATTGTTCAAGCCCTGGCGGCTGAAATCCCATATATAGATTTGGAGGAGTGGAATAAGTTTTGACCTTTATAGGAGTGCAAGGGTCAAATGGGCTTACATAAGGGTGCCAGGTTTTACGGAGTGTATTCATCATAATCCCTCCTTTTTATGCGTCATTGAAACTTATGAAAAGTGCAGTGTTTTTATGATTGTTTACTCTAATAAAAAGAAGGGAAAGTTGAGGTGATGGCGAAATTAAATGTTAGGTTTAATTAATATTACTCTGAGGTGATGGCAATGTTTGTGAAAAGTATCATGATCCCCAAACATACCTGTTATACAATCGGACAGGATGCACCATTGAAAGAAGCTCTGGCTCTGCTGGAGGACCATCAGATTGACGGGCTTCCTGTATTGGATGGCGAACAATATGCCGGCATAATTACGAGATATGGAATATATGAGAACTTCTTTTTGTCAGGTAATTCAAAGGAGGGTTTCCTGGAAGGAACACTGGTCAAGGATATTGCCACACATCAGGAGCAATATTTAAAAGGAAATGAGATTTTTGAAAAAACGCTTCTGGATTTAAAGGATTTCCCTTTACTTGCAGTTTTGGGCGATAATCGAAAATTTCTGGGCATTGTTACACGCTTTGATGTTCTCGCTCAATTCCAATCGGCCTTCGGAACCAATAAATCCGGTGTCAGGATTGCGTTTACTTCGGTAGAAGCGGAAGGGCGAATTGCACGTTTAGCCGAAATCGCCCATTATTTCCATGAACACATCATTTCCCTTGTTACCTTTGATGAAACAGACAAGCTGGTCCGCCGCATCGTGATGAAGGTTGAAAAAAATAATAATATGGATAAGTTCATCAGCCGGCTTGAAAAATCCGGTTTCCGTGTTTTGGACATAACTGAGGACTAGAGTAAATATAGTCAACAAAATAAATCCTTCTCATACACTTTGTATGGGAGGGATTTATTTTGTTTTTTATTTTGCTGAAGCTATTTACAGGCTTTATTAGCGGCATATTATTTATTAAATTTTTTCCGGTGTCTATTCCAATGGGCATCTCGGATATGATTGTCATTTTTGTACTGGAGCCGGCGGGCTTCGTCATGGGAATGATTTTTTTCCTTATCGCTTTTATAGCCAACGCAGAGATCATCAGAAGTATTATCGAGTGGACTGCCAGGCTTTTAAAAAATATGAGGTCATTAAAACATATGGATGCTTTATTTGGGCCTGTGCTGAGTTTATTGCTAATTGGAGGCTTTTTTGTTTTGTCAGTCCTTTCGCCATGGGAAGCATTTGCCCTTTTCTGTTTTTCAGTAATTTATGGTATTATTTCTTTAGATTTCAAGAAAATCAATCTTGCCGAAGACTGATCGAAGGCGATTGATGGCAGGAGGATTTATGATATACCTAATAGCTTTGGCCATAATTGGCGGTGCGTGTTTACTAATGTATATGTTTAGTGAGGCATTTGCAGATAGAATTATATATAAAGAGCTTTCTTTTCCTGAGTTTCCGGAAAGCTTCGGTGAAGTAAAGCTTTTTTTTATTTCGGATATTCATAAGAGGACGGTGTCAGAATCGATAATCGGGGAGGTTAAAGAAAAGAAGCCTGATCTGGTCATCATCGGCGGCGATCTCTTGGAAAAAGGAGTCCCTTTTGAAAGAGTAAAGAAGAACCTTTTGGGATTAAAGGAATGCGGGCCCGTCTATTTCGTTTGGGGGAATAATGACTATGAAGCGGATTACCACGAGCTCGATGCTCTGCTTCTCGAATGCGGAGTAAAAATTCTAGATAATACTGCCCTTTCCTTTGAATCAAATGAAGGAGAACGTTTTATTTTGATGGGAACAGATGATCTAAGCAAGGATAGGGATCGGCTCGACCTTGCACTTAAGGATGCAGGCTCAGGGGGGTTTCAGGTGCTGGTCAGCCATGATCCAAGAATCATTAACAGTATAACAAAAGAACAAAATATTCACCTGGTGTTAAGTGGACACACACATGGCGGGCAAATTCGCATTTTCGGGTTTGGTCCTTATGAGAAGGGCCGGATAAAAGTGCTGCCGCAAACAACTATTCTGATCAGCAACGGCTATGGTACGACCGGTGTGCCATTGAGGCTGGGGGCAAAGCCGGAAACTCATTTCATTACAATTAATAAGGGCTGAAAATAAAACACACCCAGATTTTACAGTTCTACCGGCGGTTTTTATAATTAGTAATGAATGGAGGGCTGGGTATGGCAACTGAAGAAGGAAAGTATAATATTAAGGCTGTATCTAAGATGCTCGGCATTCAGCCAGGAACGTTAAGAGCATGGGAGAGACGGTATCAAATTGTTGCTCCAAAGAGAAATGAATCTGGCCATAGGCTTTATACAGAGGAACATATCAAAGTGTTAAAATGGCTGATCAGGAAAGTGGATCAGGGTTTTTCCATAAGTCAGGCTGTTTCCCTTCTGGAAAATAAGGAACTGAATGCCGAGCCGCTTCAGATGGATAAGGAAGGTGATCGGTCTGGTGCCCTCGCCAATGAGCTGCTTGAAGCTCTCCTTCAGTTTAATGAAACAAAAGCACATGATTTAATTAATCAGGCTTTCAGTTTTTATACAATAGATAAAGTTCTTATTGATATATTAGGTTCACTTCTTGTAAAAATCGGGCATCAATGGGAAGAGGGGAAAATAACAAGTGCACATGAGCATTTTGCCTCATCTATATTAAGATCCAGAATTGGGATGATTCTGCATTCTTTTCCGCATAACGGAGTTCTGCCAAAGGTGATAGCAGTCTGCGGACCAGGTGAAGCTCACGAATTAGGGCTATTAATTTTTACTTTATTTTTGCGCAGAAGAGGATTTGAAGTCGTTTACCTTGGGACAAGCATCGCTGAAGAAGATATCGAAACTGTGATTGAGATAGTTAAACCAAAGTTTATATTCTTATCCTGTACGATGAAGTCCAACGTACCAGAAACCCTAAAACTGTCAGAGAGCCTTGCAGAGACTTATGGGAATTTGCATGTAGGCATTGGGGGATTCGGGATTGATACCCTCAGTAATGAAGAAAAAACGAAGTATGAACAGTTAATTCCCGGCAGTTCCACAAATGAATGGGAAGAATGGATTAGAAAACGGCTCCAATAAGATAAGATCTGGCGGTAAATTGCCGGGTCTTTTCTTTTTAGCCATACAAAATAAGACGACTCACAAACTGCGCAATGTTTCATACACTAAATCAAAGAGTTGGTTCAGGTCAGGGGGCTTATTATGCGCTTAGAACGTTTGAATTATAATAAAATCAAAATCTTTCTCACATTAGATGATTTAAATGATAGAGGACTGACTAAGGAAGATGTCTGGAAGGATTCACTTAAATGGCATCAGCTTTTTCATGAGATGCTGGAAGAGGCAAGTGAAGAATTTGGTGTAGATATTCAAGGTTCAGTTGCTGTGGAGATATTCTCCATGCAGTCTCAGGGAATGGTTATGATCGTTACAATGGAGGAGCAGATGGATGATGAAGAGCTCCTTGAGGATGGTTTTATTGAAATGCAAGTAACTGTTGAGGGCAGTGAAGATATATTATTCGAGTTCCAGGATTTTGAAGATGTAATTCAAATGGCTGCAGAGCTGAATCGTGTACAGATTGAGGAAGGAAGCCTTTATTCTTATAAAGAGAAGTATTATTATCATGTTACTGATATAGCGGCAGAAAACGTTCATAGAGTAATTGCCATACTAGCTGAGTACGGTGATTCAGCCTTTACCAGCATACATGTTATTCAGGAATATGGGAAAGTACTTATCGAGTCCCAAGCAGTAAAGGAGCTGGTAAAATACTTTTCATAAGGCTGAAAAGAGGGAAATCCTCTTTCTTTTTTTTGAACATAGGCAATCTTCCCCGCACAGATTATCAGGGAGGATGATTACAGCGAAATACAGTGATTTTGGATTAAATGGTCATGAACTATATAAAAATTGGGTAAAACAAGTATAGTCAATCAAATGCAATAATAGCATAAAAATGGAAAAGTTTTTAACTAAACAGTAAAGAGGGAAATGGATGTTTCCTTTAGGTTAAAACGGGAAAACGGGTACTAGGAGTAAACAGAAAATTCCCTTTAATACCAGGGCTGAGAGCGGTTTCATGAAAATATTAAAAAATGAGGAAAAGTACATTATTCTTCTTGCATAAATTAGGCAAAGGTGTATACTAATCCATGGAAGCGGACAACTAATGAAAGTGATTTTTCTAGGAGGTTTACAAATGGTAGCCGAGAAAGGTACTGATTCAAATAAAGCTGAAAAATTGGACGTCTTAAGGTCGACTCAAACTGTCATACATAAGGCTTTAGGGAAGCTGGGATATTCTGATGAGGTCTATGAGCTTCTAAAAGAGCCAATTCGCATGATGACAGTGAAAATCCCTGTACGGATGGATGACGGAACAGTAAAAGTCTTTACTGGCTACCGGGCCCAGCATAATGATGCTGTTGGTCCTACTAAAGGCGGTATTCGTTTTCACCCGAATGTAACTGAAAAGGAAGTAAAGGCACTGTCAATCTGGATGAGCTTAAAATGCGGAATTGTGGATCTTCCATATGGCGGAGGTAAAGGCGGAATCGTTTGCGACCCTCGCGATATGTCCTTCGGTGAGTTAGAGCGGCTAAGCCGCGGTTATGTACGGGCAATCAGTCAAATTGTGGGACCGACTAAGGATATTCCTGCACCTGATGTATTTACCAATTCGCAGATCATGGCATGGATGATGGATGAATACAGCCGGATTGATGAATTTAACTCTCCAGGCTTCATTACAGGTAAACCACTTGTACTAGGCGGTTCACATGGACGGGAATCAGCAACAGCTAAAGGGGTTACAATTTGCATACGCGAAGCTGCAAAGAAAAAAGGCATTAATCTGGAAGGTGCAAGAGTAGTTGTTCAGGGATTCGGTAATGCTGGAAGTTTCCTCTCAAAGTTTATGCATGATGCTGGTGCAAAGGTTGTTGGCATTTCAGATGCTTATGGCGGTTTATATGATCCAGACGGTCTTGATATCGATTACCTCTTGGATCGCCGTGATAGCTTTGGCACTGTGACAAAGTTGTTTAATGATACAATTACAAATAAAGAGCTGCTTGAACTTGATTGCGATATTCTGGTTCCTGCGGCCATCGAAAATCAGATAACAGAAGAAAATGCACATAATATAAGAGCGAGCATTGTAGTGGAGGCGGCTAACGGCCCAACTACTTTGGAAGCAACACGAATTATTTCCGAGCGCGGAATTCTGCTTGTGCCTGACGTGCTGGCCTCGGCTGGAGGAGTAACGGTTTCATACTTCGAATGGGTGCAAAATAACCAGGGATATTACTGGACCGAAGAAGAAGTAGAAGAAAAGCTTGAGAAGGTAATGGTTAAGTCATTTGATAATATTTATCAGACGTCCCAAACCCGCCGTGTGGATATGCGCCTGGCTGCTTATATGGTTGGTGTGAGAAAAATGGCGGAAGCTTCAAGATTCCGCGGATGGATTTAATTATAAATCCCATTGGTGAAAGTAAGACATTTGAATAATCATAAAAAATCTCCTATCATAAACTGATGGGAGATTTTTCAGTTGTTTTCAGTAAAGGTTGTTGCTTTTTATCTTCAAACTAAGTTTACCTGTTGAGTTGATCTTCGCTGTGGGCACTTTATCCACGGAATTCATCCGCATTTCCTTCGTGGGGGGTTATTTCTAGGACGCTTATTCAGTATCCTGCAGGAGGTTAGGGAAGTGAGAGACCCCGCAGGCGGAAGCGAGGAGGCTCTCATCTCTCCGCGCGGAAAGCAAGTGCCCCATGCTGATTTGAACGCGCATATTATAGGCTAAAACAATTATTTGTAAGAAAAACAGCAACATGAAACTTTTTTCATGGGTATTGATTAAGGAGTGAGAATCTTGAATATAGACGCTATTATTGTTGGCGGAGGACCATGCGGATTGGCAGCTGCCATAGCCCTTCAGGAAGCTGGGAGAAACCCGCTTGTTATCGAAAAAGGCAATATTGTAAACGCAATTTACCACTATCCAACACACCAAACCTTCTTCAGCACGAGCGAAAAGCTCGAAATCGGCGGGGTACCCTTTATAACAGAAAATTATAAGCCTAAGAGAAACCAGGCACTAACTTATTACCGGGAAGTTGTAAAAAGAAAAGGGATCAAGGTAAATGCCTTTGAAAAAGTTCTCAAAGTAATTAAAAATCCATCTGATGTATTTGAAGTACAAACAGATAAGGGCATTTATACCGCCAATTACGTAGTAATTGCTACAGGCTATTACGACCATCCAAATTACATGGGAGTTCCAGGGGAGGATCTGCCAAAGGTGTTTCACTATTTCAAAGAAGCCCATCCTTATTTTGATAAAGACGTAACGGTAATTGGCGGGAAAAACTCAAGCGTCGATGCTGCGATCGAACTGGTTAAAGCAGGAGCCAGAGTTACGGTGATCTATCGCGGAACAGAATATTCACCCAGCATAAAGCCATGGATTCTCCCTGAGTTTGAGTCCTTAGTCAGAAACGGCGTCATCAAAATGGAATTTAATGCACATGTGAAAGAAATCAGTGAAAATAAGCTGACCTACATGGCAGGTGGCCAGCATTTTGACATTGAGAACGACTTTGTATTTGCCATGACCGGCTACCATCCTGACCATGAATTTTTAAGGGGTATGGGAATTCAAATAAATGAAGAAACGGGCCGCCCTCAATTTAATCCTGAAACGATGGAAACGAATGTCCCTGGAATATTTATTGCGGGTGTAATAGCTGCCGGGAATAATGCCAACGAAATTTTTATTGAAAATGGCAGATTCCATGGCGGACAAATAGCAAAAGCTATAATTGAAAAAGGCAATAACAAAGGCTGATCACAAGTGATTAGCCTTTGTTATTGCCAATTTATATTTGGAAAATCTCTTCGATATTTTGCTGGGTTTCCAGTCCGATAAGCAGTTTAATTCTTGCTTTTTGCCCGTTTAGTCCATTTGAGAAAATAACACCCATGTCCTTTAGATGCTTTCCGCCTCCGTCATAGCCATACACATCTTGTGCAATTCCATTGAAACATCGGGAAACCAATACAATCGGAATGTTCTTTTCTGTAAGAGCCTTAATGCCTTCAATTGTGGCTGGAGGCAAATTGCCTTGTCCAAGTGCTTCAATCACAACTCCGTCAAAATCTAAATCACCTATCGCATAAAGCAAAGAAGAATCCATTCCGGCAAATGCTTTAATAAGTGTGACTTTTTTAACAATAGCATTTAAAGGATAATATTCTCTATTTGTGGGCGTGTTGTGGAATAATACACCTCTCTTTGTGACTATTCCGATTGGTCCATACTGCGGGCTTTGGAAAGTAGATACATTGCTTGTGTGTGTCTTTGTCACATTTTCCGCAGTATGAATTTCATCATTTAGAACAACCAGAACCCCTTTGTTTTTTGCTTCTTCACATGAAGCCACGCGAATGGAGGAAATTAGGTTGTAAAGTCCGTCAGAGCCGATTTCATTACTTGATCTCATTGCACCAGTAACAACGATGGGAAGAGATGTTTTAACAGTCAGATCCAAGAAATAGGCTGTCTCTTCTAATGTATCTGTTCCATGGGTAATGACTACGCCGCTAATTTTTTCTTTTGCCAGGTTTTTTTCAATGATTTCCTTCAATTTAAGCATTTCTCTAGGTGTTATATGCGGTGAAGGGAGATGAAAAGGCTCTTCAACCAGTAATTCTGCAAGGGAAAGCAGTTCCTTTGTTTTTTCAGTTAATGGATTATTATCTGTTGGCTTTACAGCACCAGTTGCTGCATCCTCACTCATTGAAATGGTGCCTCCAGTGTGTATAACAAGTATCTTTTTTTTCTCCATGTTAATCCCCCAATTCTAGCTTTGACTCAAAATATGATGTGAAATATTTTGTTTTCCAATATTTGAATAATCATTTTAATTCTTTCTATATCATGATACGATTAAGAAAACAGATTGAAAAGAGGGCAGCTCATGCTGGGAATATTATCCGCTGGCATCGCGCCGGGGTTGGCATTATTAAGCTATTTTTATTTAAAAGATCAATATGAGTCTGAACCCATATCAATGGTTTTTAAAACTTTTTTGTTTGGTGCTTTGCTCGTATTCCCTATCATGTTCATCCAGTATGTTTTAGAGACTGAAGGGGTGCTGCAGTCTAGTTTGATGGATGCATTTCTGTCATCAAGTCTGCTGGAAGAATTCTTTAAATGGTTTATATTATTTTATACTATTTATCAGCATATAACATTTGATGAACCATATGATGGAATTGTGTATGGTGCTTCTGTATCACTTGGCTTTGCCACTGCAGAAAATATCTTCTATCTCGTCGCACTCGGTGTGGAACACGCTCTTGGAAGGGCCTTGCTTCCGGTTTCCAGTCATGCTCTCTTTGGTGTTATCATGGGCTATTATATAGGAAAAGGAAAATTCTCGGCAACCTCGACAAAAAAATGGATAGCCTTTTCGCTCTTTATACCTTTTCTCCTTCACGGTATTTACGACTATATCCTGATCTCCTTAAAACATTGGATTTTTATCATGTTCCCATTTATGATCTTCCTTTGGTGGCTGGGCTTAAGAAAAGTCAAAAAAGCAAGGGCACATAGTCTAAACCACATGAATAATCAATTTGATTTACAGAAAACTCTCCATTCTTGATGGAGGGTTTTTTATTTTGCCGAAAATAAACCAAAAGTAAAAAGACTCAAGTTATTGAATAAAAAGCCAAGGACTACAAAAAATAGGGTCAATGAAAAAAGATTGACTTTTGGAGGTTAAAATCCATGAAAAAGAATTTTTTGGCAGGAAAGGTTTTACTCATAATCTCCCTTTGTATTCTAGGAATTCCTTTTAGCGGGAATATGGACAAAGCTAATGCCTTTTCGAACCAGGTTATCCAGCACGGAGCAGTGGGAAATGATGTAATCGAGCTTCAGTCCCGCCTGCAGTATTTAGGATTCTACAATGGGAAAATCGATGGAGTTTTTGGGTGGGGAACCTATTGGGCACTCAGGAATTTTCAATATGAATTCGGCCTTCCGATAGATGGGCTTGCTGGCCAGGAAACAAAAAATAAGCTCGTAAAAGCATCCAAGTATAATGAACAGTATGTGAAAGAACAAATTAATAAGGGCAATAAATTTACCCATTACGGCGGGGTGGACACTGAAAAGCAGACTAAGCCTCAGCAAGGTGGATCTTCCGGGGGAACGGCACAGCAGCAGGAAGCTCCTAAACAGCCGACTGCTGCAAATGTGCCTAACGGATTCTCAGATAATGATATCCAGTTAATGGCCAATGCGGTTTATGGAGAATCAAGAGGAGAGCCGTATACAGGCCAGGTGGCAGTTGCCGCAGTTATCTTAAACCGTGTAGAAAGTGCATCATTTCCGAACACTGTATCTGGCGTTATTTTTGAGCCGCGTGCTTTTACCGCCGTGGCCGATGGACAGATATGGTTAACGCCGAATGAAACTGCAAAAAAGGCCGTCCTTGATGCCATTAATGGATGGGATCCAACAGGCGAGGCACTGTATTACTTTAACCCGGATACAGCAACAAGCGGATGGATTTGGACACGGCCGCAAATCAAGCAGATTGGAAAACATATATTCTGTAAATAGAGGGGTGAATGATCATGCTTAGAGGAATTCTCATAGGCGTACTTGCACTGGGTGTTGCCGGTACAGCGTTTTGGGGTTATCAGGAACACCGGGAGAAAAATGCAATCCTAATTAATGCCGAAAATAATTATCAAAGGGCATTTCATGATTTAACTTACCAAATTGACCTATTGCATGACAAAATCGGAACAACCTTAGCAATGAATTCGAGAGCTTCACTATCACCTGAATTGGCAGAAGTGTGGAGATTGACTTCAGAAGCCCACTCAGATGTTGGCCAGCTGCCTCTCTCACTTCTTCCTTTCAATAAAACAGAAGAGTTTCTATCCAATATTGGAGATTTCAGTTATCGGACAGCAGTAAGGGATTTGGAGAAGGAACCTTTATCGGATAAAGAATATCAAGCGCTAAAGCAGCTCTATAAACAGTCGGCTGATGTTCAGCAGGATTTGCGCAAAGTTCAGCATATGGTGCTTGAAAAGAACTTACGGTGGATGGATGTAGAAATGGCGCTCGCTTCCAATGGGGAAGCTGCAGATAATACAATCATAGATGGATTTAAGACAGTGGAAAAAACGGTTGAAGGCTATGGAGAGACAGACTTTGGACCGGCATTTGTAAATATGCAGAGGAAGGATGAAAATTACAAATATCTTAAAGGTAAAGAAATAACAGAAGAAGAAGCTGCACGAATAGGTCAGCAATATGCAAAGTTGGGGAAAAATGTAAATATAAGAGTGACTGAAAACGGCAAAGGATCTGATTACGGGTTCTATAGTGTCAGTATTCAAAATAAGAAAACAAAAGAAGAAGCAAACATGGATATCACTAAGAAAGGCGGGTATCCTATCTGGTTCATACTGGATCGGGAAGTGGCGAAACAAAAAGTAAGCCTTAATGAAGCAAGCAATAATGCGATTAAATTTCTGAAAGAAAATGGCTTCAAGGACCTTGATTTATTCGAGAGTGCTCAGTATGACAATTTAGGCGTATTTACCTTCGTATCCAATCAGGATGGCGTAAGAATTTATCCGGACTCCATTCGTGTGAAAGTTGCGCTTGATAATGGCAGTATGGCAGCCTTTTCTGCTGAGGATTATTTAAAAGCTCATCACCAGAGAGAAATTCCTGAGCCTGCAATTACTGCAGAAGAGGCGAGAGCCAAGGTGAATCCACAGCTTAAAGTCATGGAAGACAGACGGGCAATCATCATTAATGATTTAAAACAGGAAGTTTCCTGTTATGAAATTCTAGGCACATTGGGTGAAGATACCTACAGAATCTATATAAACGCAGAAACAGGACAAGAAGAAAAAGTAGAAAAGCTAAAAAATGCTGAGCCAGTATTTGAAGATGTACTGTAGAGAAAGCCGTATAGGCTTTCTTTTTTTGCTTTAGGAAGCACTTGGGTCTTTTTGCCTAAGTTTTTTAAAAATGCTATTGCGGGAATCTTTTATACCGGTCATAATTAAATGACAAGTTTATCCTTTTAATAAGGGAAGTGTGTCAGTGTGATAAATATTGGAGAGACAGTGCTGCTCGAATTAACATACTCGGAAAAATCCGAGAAATATAAATGCAAGCTTGTTGAAAGAGAAGGAAATAATCTATATATTGATTATCCGATAGTACAGGAAACAAATAAAACTGCTTTCCTGCTCGATGGGACTCAGCTGAAGGCAACCTTTTTGGCTGAAGATGGGACGGTATATCTTTTCGAAAGCGAGGTTATGGGAAGAGTTAAGTTGAAGATCCCGATGATTGTTTTATCATATCCGGGGGACGAACATTTGGTAAAAATTCAGCGGCGTCAGTTTGTCCGGGTTGAAACACCCGTTGATGTTGCTATCCACCCGGAAAGTAATGAGTTTAGTCCTTTTGTATCCGTTACGGATGATATTAGTGCTGGCGGGGCTGCAATCATCGCACAAACAGGCAGCTCTTTAATAGCGAATATGCAAATACTCACTTATTTCGTATTAACTATGCAAAACGGCGACAATTATTATTTACGGCTTAAAAGTAAGGTAATCAGAGTTTCTGAACCTCAAAATGGAAAATCGCTTATTTCTGTTCAGTTTTTGGAGGTAAGCCCCCAGGATAGACAATTGCTCCTGCGATTTTGTTTCGATAGGCAACTGGCAATGAAGAAAAAAGGCCTGGAAATATAAATAAAGGAATATTTTTTATATTCATCTCTCATAATAGATGGTGAAGTCTATTGGCTTATTCTTATTTTACCAGTTGGAGAGATGGCATTGATGAAAACGGTGGAGAGGATTATTCTAAAGTTAATTATTGTGCAATTTGTTTTCTTGCTGTTCACTCAATTTTTCTTTCATCATATGGATGCTTTTCCGGAATTAAAGCAGCTGACTCAGTATGAGGGTGTTACAGATCAGAATTTCACTGAGCTGCTTGAAACGTTCAGGGAAAATTATTAGCAGGCAGGCGCCTGCTTATTTTTTGTCCCGGCAGTCGGGAAAATCGATCATTTATAAGCCTTTCAGGGGCTATTTTTTAATATTTGCAAGACTTAAAAAACAGCTTAATTATGCACTGATGCAGACTTATTATGTTAAAATAAAGCTGAATGAACCTGGGAAAGAAGCGGCCAGGGGTACAGGAGGAACTATGAGCAAACGTATATCAATTGCAATTGACGGCCCAGCTGCTGCAGGGAAAAGTACAGTAGCAAAGATTGTGGCAGAAAAATTATCTTACATATATATTGATACTGGTGCCATGTATCGCGCCTTGACTTATAAAGCTATTCAGAAGAATGCAAGTCTTGAAGATGAAGCTTCTCTTATGGAGATTCTAAACAATACAGTTATTGAACTGCAGCCAGGCGAAAAAGGGCAATTAATTTATCTGGACGGGCTGGATGTGACAAATGAAATCAGGACTTCTGAAGTGACAAATTCTGTTTCTATAGTCTCCATGCATAAGCTAGTTAGAGAAGAAATGGTATTGCGCCAGCAAAGCTTTGCTTTAAATGGAGGAGTTGTAATGGATGGCCGGGATATCGGAACCCATGTCCTGCCCCATGCAGAAGTAAAGATTTTTCTTTTAGCCTCTGTCGATGAAAGAGCTGTAAGGCGACATAACGAAAATATCCAGAAGGGATATCCATCTGATCTTGAAAAACTGAAGGAAGAAATTTCCTTAAGGGACAAGCTGGACTCTGAGCGCGAAGTAGCTCCCTTAAAGAAAGCAGATGATGCAAAGGAGATTGATACAACTTCTTTGTCAATTGGTCAGGTAGTCGATAAGATAATGGATCTGGCTATTGAAAGGATTGGTTCAAAGTGAATCTCTATTCTTTTGCTAAAGCAGCAGTCTATGGAGTTCTAAAACCCATATACAGATTTGAAGTAATTGGGAAGGAGAACTTTCCTGCTGAAGGGGGCGTCCTTTTATGCTCCAATCATATAGATAATCTCGATCCTCCGGTGGTCGGCATTAATGCTCCAAGGCCAGTTTATTTTATGGCCAAGGAAGAGCTTTTTAATGTACCGGTTCTAGGGAAAATTCTTCCCGATCTCAACGCATTTCCTGTCAAGAGAGGAATGAGTGACAGAGAGGCATTGAGAAAAGGGCTTGGAATATTAAAAGAAGGAAAGGTTTTAGGGCTGTTTCCAGAGGGTACTAGAAGTAAAACGGGGCAGCTGGGGAAAGGACTGGCAGGTGCAGGTTTTTTTGCTCTCAGGTCAGAAGCGAATGTCGTTCCCTGCGCCATTATTGGCCCCTATAAAGCTTTTTCAAGATTAAAAGTTGTATATGGTAAACCAATTGATATGAAAGAGCTAAGGGAAAGAAAGGCCTCGGCAGAGGAAACCACTGAATTGATTATGTCAGAAATACGTAAATTAATAGAAGATTATTCATAGACCTTCTTGCTTGACAAAAAACTTCTTTTGTAAGAAGTTAGTAAAAAGGCATTTTTTAAAAAGGCGAAAATATTCGAAAAATAAGGCTGTCCTTTACTTTGAACTTCAAGAATTGTCTAGCGCAAGCAGCCTAACCCTTCGAGGTCACAAGTCTTGTTCTTGTCGGGGGTGGGCAAGGCGTTTACGCTTTTCTTATGAGGGCAGAAAGAGACATTCAACAACAGTTGAAAAATAGCCTGCAAAATAAATAGCCATTCGAGTATTTCTGCTGCTGACACAGGGTTCTTGCCTGGATGGCAGGCAGTTGAATACAGATTAAAAATTTGAAAGCAGCCATTGGATTAAGGAGGAATACATATGTCAGAGGAAATGAATCAAGTAGAAGTTAAAAATTTTGAGGTGGGTGACAAGGTAAAAGGCCAAGTTACCAAAGTGGAAGAAAAGCAAGTCATTGTTGACCTTGCTGACAGCAAATTGGATGGGATTATCCCAATCAGCGAGCTTTCAAGCCTTCATATTGAAAAAGCAAGCGATGCGGTTTCAGAAGGAGATGAGCTCGAGCTTGAAGTTTTAAAAGTGGAGGAAGAAGCCCTTATTCTTTCTAAACGAAAAGTGGATGCCGGGAAATCCTGGGAAACCCTTGAAAAGAAATTCAATGATGGTGAAGTTTTTGAAGCAGAAATAAAAGATGTTGTTAAAGGCGGCTTAGTAGTAGACTTGGGTGTGCGCGGATTTGTTCCTGCTTCCCTGGTTGAAGCTCACTTTGTTGAGGACTTTACTGATTATAAAGGCAAAACGATGACATTTAAAATTGTAGAGCTTGATAAAGATAAAAATCGCCTGATTCTTTCTCACCGCGCTGTAATAGAGGAAGAAAAAGGAAAACAGAAACACCAAGTGCTTGAATCCCTTCAGGCAGGTCAGGTTTTAGATGGAACAGTTCAAAGAATTACTGACTTTGGAGCATTTGTTGATATTGGCGGGATCGATGGTCTTGTTCATATTTCCCAGCTTTCTTATGAGCATGTAGAGAAGCCTTCAGATGTTGTGGAAGAAGGCCAAAAAGTGAAAGTGAAAGTATTAAGTGTAGACCGGGATAATGAACGCATTTCACTTTCCATTAAGGAGACTTTGCCAGGGCCATGGGATAATATCAGTGAAAAGGCTCCTAAAGGAAGCACTCTTGAAGGAACAGTAAAAAGACTGGTGTCATATGGAGCATTTGTTGAAGTTTTCCCAGGAGTGGAAGGCCTTGTCCATATTTCTCAAATTGCGCATAAGCATATTGGAACTCCTCACGAAGTATTGAGCGAAGGACAGGAAATAAAAGTAAAGGTTCTTGATGTGAACGAACAGGACCAGCGCCTGTCATTGAGCATCAAAGATCTTCTTGAAAAAGAACAGGAAGAAGTGACTGACTATGAACTTCCTGAAGAAAATAAAGGCTTCTCTCTTGGTGATATGATAGGCGACCAGCTAAAGAATTTAAAAAAGTAATGGTGATAAATTTTGTCTAGATCAAAACGTAAATGGGATCATATCCAGCATGCTTTGGCAACGGGCCAAAACAGCAATACCGGTTTAGAGGATATTGCATTTATTCATCAAAGTCTTCCTGATGCGTTTCTTGATCAGGCTGATTTAGGCACTTCAATTGGCGAACTTTCATTAAGTTCGCCAATTTTTATAAATGCCATGACAGGAGGCGGAGGAGAAAGAACGGTTCAAATTAACCGGGATCTCGCCCTGGCTGCCAGATCAACAGGCCTTGCTATGGCAGTAGGGTCTCAAATGTCTGCACTGAAGGATCCAAGTGAAGCAGAATCCTACAGGGTTGTCAGGAGAGAAAACCCCTATGGAATTATTATTGGCAACTTAGGCAGCGAAGCTACAATCGATCAGGCAAAAGCAGCGGTTGATATGATAGAAGCAGATGCTTTGCAAATTCACTTAAATGTAGTCCAGGAATTGACCATGCCTGAAGGTGACCGTGATTTTCGGGGGGCCCTAAAAAGAATTGAACATATCGTCTCCCATTCAGAAGTTCCAGTAGTTGTAAAAGAAGTGGGGTTTGGCATGAATAAAGAAACAGTATCAATGCTTGCATCAGCCGGTGTTACAGCAATCGATATCGGCGGATTTGGCGGAACGAATTTCTCCCGCATAGAAAATGCAAGAAGAGAAAGACTGTTAACGTTTTTTAATGAGTGGGGAATTCCGACAGCAGTTTCCATTGCAGAAGCTGTATCTTTGGAAAAAGATATTGCTGTCATAGCTTCTGGGGGGATCCAGTCAAGCCATGAAATAGCTAAGGCAATTGCTCTTGGTGCAGGAGCTGCAGGGATGGCGGGATACTTTTTGAAAGTGCTCATGAAAGAAGGACTTGAAGCACTCATTGAAGAGATTAACAATATGCATACCGAATTGAAAGTGCTCATGACGGCCTTGGGGGCAGCAAACATCGCCCAGCTTCAGCAGTCTCCAATTATCATAACTGGAGGGACCCATCATTGGCTGAATGAACGTGGCATTGATACAAAGGCATATTCCCAGCGGATCATCCCAAAGTAAAGCTCTCGTCAAATGACGAGAGCTATTTTTTGCTTTCAGAGGCGTGTATATTAGATTTTTGAACATCGATAACTGTCTGGGTCCACAAGGAACGCTTCGACAGCATGACCATAGCACGATTAAAAGCATTAGCTTTTATGAGGAGCGCCTCCACCCTCGAGGTCACAAGTTTGTCCGGTTTCGGCTCCGGACGAAAGCTAACCATTCCATTCCAGAAGGAAAGAACACCTTCCTGCAGGGCTAATCTTGTGCTTGGTGCCCCCAAGGAAAGGAGGGCTTTGTCAGCATAATCATCGCACGATCAAATGCGCCAGCTTTTGAGAGAATGTGGCGTTTTTAGTCTGTGTTCCTTTGTGAGCAAAGTGCTTGCACTTTTCTTTTTAACTGTATTTTGAATCATTCAAAGATCTGGCTTCTTCGGGGCTCTGCATCTTGGCAGCTCCAGCATAATGAAGTGCCTGGTCGCGATCGGATTCCACTTTTCCGCTATTTTTAAGTTTTTTTTCCTGTCTGTCTTTACCCATATTAAACACCTCCATGTTATTAAGATGAAATGAGTGCAAAAGAATTATGCAAAAAGATAGCTTTGATTCCAAAGGAATTATCCTTTTGAACTTGCAGGGTTATTTTACATATGAAAAAGCCATAATGGAAATGATAGGAGGTAGAGGATGGAAGGATTAATTTTCTATTGGATTTCCTGGATGGTTTGGATTATGGCGACTTTTTTTATGGATCGAAATAATAAATACAGGTTTCTATTATCTGCCTGGATTTTATTCTTCATTATGCTGTCACCCTGGACACTTAAAATCTTCAATGTTGAAACTGGTATTGGTGGCCTTTTTCTGCTTGTATCTTTATATATTTTTGCTGGGAGATTAAAAAAACTGAGTAAACTTTATTTCCTTTTTTGTGCTTTCATCCTGATGATGGCATATGTCACATTTCATCTGTTTGAACTGTTTGATCCGGTTTGGGTAATATTCTCACGAAATTGGATGCTGTCAGTCCTTCTTGTTTATTTGGCAGTTCTCCTGCAAAAAAACAGAATGCTCAGACTGCCGTTAATATTGCTCGGGAGCATCCAGGGAGAAGTTCTTTATGCGCTCATACTTAATCAATTTTCCTTTCCGTACACTATTGGATCATTGGCCTTTCTGGATATCATGGCAATCTCTGTTTCCATATCGGCCGTATGGATTGCAGTGCAATGGGCCGTCAAATATATTGAAGCCAACTTTAAACATTTCGAAAGGGAGAAACAAAAATTATCATGAGCGAATATACGTACCCGATACTTTTTGGTCTGGCAGCCGGAACTTTGACCCGTATTTATATGCTGAGGACGGATTACCGGCAATACCCTACATACTTACATGGAAAAATTATACACGTTGCATTGGGATTCATTGCTGCTGGCCTGGGAACGGTGGCCATCCCTTCAATTATGGAGGAAGAATTCACAGCCATTACCTTCCTGACCCTTGCTGCATCCCAGTTTAGGGAAGTCAGAAACATGGAGAGAAACACGCTTACTGAACTGGACAGCTACGAAATGGTTCCCAGAGGCAAAACGTATATAGAAGGCGTGGCGATCGCCTTCGAAAGCAGAAATTATCTTGTGATTTTTACATCTTTATTAAGTACGCTTGGCTATCTGCTATTTAATATATGGGGAGGGCTTGCGGCAGCCATTCTGGCCGTACTTATTTCAAAGAAATTAATGTCAGGGGGAAGGCTGAAGGAAATCGTTGAAGTTGAGTTTGTAGAGCCGCGATTTGATGGAGCGGGCTTGTATGTTGACAATATTTATATCATGAATATAGGTTTGCCTGAAAGACAAGAGGAAGTGCTGCGATATGGGATGGGATTTATTTTAAAACCTAAAAATTTCAATGCCCGCTCCACTATTGCGAATCTTGGGCAGAGACAGGCTATATTGCATGATGTTTCTACTGCTTTGGGTGTTTACCGGGATTCCGGAACTCCTGCGCTTGTTCCGCTTGCGAAAAGGGACCTTGATGATGGGCGTGTGGGGGTTTTTGTATTGCCGCAGGAAAAGAATATCAATAAAGCCATAAAAATCATCGAAGCGGTTCCGACACTCGAAAACGCGATTAGGATGCCTACTGAACGGCAAACGAATGGGAAAGGAAGTTAGCGTATGGTGCTTGAAAAATTCATACTGGCTGCAATTACAACAAATCCAGCCAAGATACCCTCAGGAACCGCCGTATTTCATTGTGAAGATAAAAAAGAAATGGAAATCATCGCAGCCAATCTCGAAGCTATTCTTGACGGTATTGCCCATGCTTTAACAGATGAACTATATGTAATTGTTAAGCATTAATCCAGCTTCCAAGTTTTTCATTGCTAGGAAGGTTTCTCTTTGTTAAAATATCTAAGTTAGACCCTTCTATCTTTGAGAAGGGTTTATTTTATAAATGTACAGCTGTTTGGATGGTTTTAACATCAATGTAGTGTTATTGTGGACAGCCATCTGTATGCTTACTCAAGGTAAAGGCATTTCTGGAACATAGATGGGATGTTTAAACAATTTAAATAAAGAATTGAAAGGGTGATGTTCATGGCAAAACCAGTGGTGGCTATTGTCGGGCGTCCTAACGTTGGGAAATCAACGATATTTAACAGAATTGTAGGAGAACGGATATCCATTGTCGAAGATATTCCGGGAGTGACAAGGGACAGGATTTATAGTTCGGCAGAATGGCTGACTCATGATTTTAATATTATTGACACAGGCGGAATTGATATTGGAGACGAGCCATTTTTAGAGCAAATTCGGCTTCAGGCAGAAATTGCGATTGATGAAGCGGATGTCATCATTTTTCTTGTAAACGGGCGAGAGGGTGTTACCTCTGCAGACGAGGAAGTTGCCAAAATTTTATATAAAGCCAAAAAGCCTGTAGTTCTTGGGGTAAATAAGATCGATAACCCTGAGATGCGGGATTTAGTCTATGACTTTTATGCACTTGGCTTTGGTGAACCATTTCCTATTTCAGGTTCTCATGGGCTTGGTCTTGGAGACTTGCTTGATGAAGCAGCCAAGCATTTCCCGAAACATGGCCAAACTGAATATGGAGAAGATGTCATTAAGTTTTCTTTAATTGGGCGCCCGAATGTCGGGAAATCCTCCCTTGTAAACGCAATGCTTGGTGAAGAACGGGTCATTGTCAGCAATATCGCAGGCACCACAAGAGATGCTATCGACTCGAAGGTGAAGGTTGACGGACAGGAATATGTCATCATCGATACTGCAGGAATGCGAAAAAAAGGGAAAGTCTATGAAACAACAGAAAAATACAGTGTACTGAGAGCTTTGCGGGCAATCGAACGTTCCGATGTTGTCCTAGTGGTCATCGATGGGGAAGAAGGAATCATCGAGCAGGACAAGCGCATTGCCGGTTATGCTCATGAAGCAGGCAGAGCTGTTGTTATTGTAGTCAATAAGTGGGATGCAGTTGAAAAAGATGAGAGAACAATGAAGGCATTTGAACAAAATATCCGTGAGCATTTTCAATTCCTTGATTATGCACCAATTGTTTTCCTTTCAGCTAAAACGAAAAAGCGTATTCATACTCTTATCCCGATGATTAATACAGCCAGTGAAAACCATGCTTTGCGTGTTGAAACAAGCGTCCTCAATGATGTCGTTATGGATGCTGTTGCGATGAATCCAACACCTACAGATAAAGGAAGACGCCTAAGAATTTATTATACAACACAGGTTGCTGTGAAGCCGCCGACATTTGTTGTGTTTGTTAATGATCCTGAACTTCTTCATTTTTCATATGAACGTTTCCTTGAAAACAGAATTAGAGACGCTTTTGGTTTTGAAGGCACACCTATTAAGATATTTGCAAGGGAAAGAAAATAATGCGATGATGCCAGCCGGAAAGCTTTAATGTTGTCTGGCAGGCAGAATCGGATGAATTTTTGATGCATCCAAATACATTGAAAGGCAGTGATCAAATGGAGCGGAAAAAAGAAAGTGTAGCTGTAGCAGGTGCTGGCAGCTGGGGTACTGCCCTGGCGATGGTGCTTGCGGATAATGGGCATGACGTCAGACTGTGGGGCCATAATCCTGATCAGATAGAAGAAATTAATAAGCACCATACTAATCAAAAATATTTATCAGGGATACATCTGCCTGCAGAAATAAGGGGATACACCTCGCTTGAAGAGGCTTTAACCGGAACAGACACTTTGATTTTGGCAGTACCGACAAAGGCAATTCGTGAAGTAGTCGGCAAGATCAAGGGAAGTAGAAAAGAGCCTCTAACCATTGTACACGTAAGTAAAGGCATTGAACCTGATTCACTTCTCCGGATTTCTGAAATGATTGAAGAAGAAATGCCTGGAAATCTTCTGGATAGTGTAGTGGTACTCTCTGGCCCAAGCCATGCAGAAGAAGTTAGTCTGCGGCATCCAACTACTGTTACGGTATCATCAAAAAATATGGTTGCTGCCGAAAAAATCCAGGATTTGTTTATCAATAACAATTTCAGAGTATATACAAACCCGGATATCATTGGAGTGGAAATTGGCGGGGCTTTGAAAAATATTATTGCGCTTGCAGCTGGAATTACAGATGGCTTAGGCTATGGAGACAATGCAAAGGCAGCCCTGATAACCAGAGGCCTTGCTGAAATTGCCCGTCTCGGTATGAAGATGGGGGCAAGCCCGCTTACTTTCTCCGGTTTAGCGGGAATCGGTGATTTGATCGTTACATGCACTTCTGTCCATTCACGCAATTGGCGAGCAGGCAACCTTCTTGGAAAGGGCCATAATCTGCAGGAAGTCCTTGATAATATGGGGATGGTCGTAGAGGGAGTCAGGACAACAAAGGCAGCACATCAGCTGGCTCAAAAATATGATGTAAAAATGCCGATTACTACTGTCCTGTATGATGTTCTTTTTAATAATGTAATTGCGAAGGATGCTGTTGATCTTCTGATGGCAAGAGGAAAAACACATGAGATGGAAGATCTTGCGAACGTTTTGGAAGATCAAAGCGGGAATAAAAAGGACTGAAATGTTTATTAATTGAAAAATATAGGCATTAGATGATGCGAGACAGCAGGTTCCTGCATACAATGCAACGAAGCAAACTAGTGTAATGAACAGGGTGCTGGGTTATTTAGTCAAATGGCTGAGGTAAAGAATTGCCCCTTCTTTGCCTCAGTTTTTTTGTGTTTAATTTTTTCGTAATGAAAAGTTTTTAGATTTATTCAATTAGTATGTTATAATACATTTCGGAAAAGGGAGTTGATTTGTATGTCGCCGGCTTTAATGAAAATGTGGATATCCCTTGCTTCTATGGGATTTATGTTTTTATCTATAATATTAATTTATCTTAGCCGCTACAAGCTGAAACCTGGAGTTTTTAAGATTATAACAGCCATTGTTGCCTACTTTTTAATGATAATAAGCGGGATTATTATAGTGATTGTCGTGTTCAGCGGTCCGACAAGCAGCTAGCACTTTTACATAAAGGGTTGATTAAATGAAAAAAGCTTTTAATATATTTTTGCTCTTGTTGA
Organism: Cytobacillus oceanisediminis 2691; assembly: GCF_000294775.2. Lineage (GTDB taxonomy): Bacteria > Bacillota > Bacilli > Bacillales > Cytobacillaceae > Cytobacillus > Cytobacillus pseudoceanisediminis. Next base: position 3,881,142 of record NZ_CP015506.1, on the reverse strand, counting down.
GCGGTGCTTTGATTCTGACGGGCTGTATGTATCCTGAAGAGAAATTATCACAAAATCAGATAGCCTATAAGGATCAGCTTCAGTCTGTCCAGTCGGCAGTGGACCAATATCGGGAAGCAAATGGAGGCCTTTTGCCGATCAAAACCAAGGATCAGACGACCCCTATATATCAAAAATATCCAATTGATTTTAAGAAAATTGCCCCCGAATATATGGCAGAGCCGCCTGGGAATGCCTTTGAATCCGGCGGAGTTTTTCAATATGTAATCGTTGATGCAGAAACAGATCCAAAAGTGAAGATTTTTGATTTAAGAATTGCTGAAACTATAAGGGATATTAACCTGAGGGTTAAGGCACATGGGTTCCCGCCATATAAAGAGCAGATAGCAGAAAATGTCTTTACGATGGATTTCAAAAAATTAGGGTTTAAGGAAGAACCTAAAGCCCTCAGTCCATACAGCGGCCAGAGCCTCCCGTATGTTGTTACCGGCAATGCAGAGGTATACGTGGATTATCGGGCTGATTTATATCAGGCATTGGAGAATAAGGAAAACAAGCCTAAACCTGGAGAAGATATTAGAGATCTTCTTGTAGAGGATTCTGATTTTGTTCCTGCCTATTCCCTGCCTTACACAATCGATCCCGCCACAAATGATCCAATCTTTTTGGTGAAATAGTCATAACCCTTCTCCTGCAAAATATATTGTAGGAGAAGGGTTATTTTTTTATATACTTTTATAGCCACTCTTCAACTATTGACTATAAGCATAAAGGTAAAGGAATAAAGAGTAAGGGGAGTTTGAAAATAAAAAAGGAAATTTGGAATGGTAAGCTGTCCATTTCAGACTGTCATTGGTTTGGAGATTTCCAGCTGGGCTGGCAGGTGCAATGCACATTCCTGATAGGGGGTAAAAATTTTAAAAAACTGTCATAACAATGTAGGACAACATCATACACATATAATGTCCAAACATAATAGATAGGATAATATTATCCCATTAACTCAAGATTTCAGGAGGGGATCACTTGGAAAAGGTTGATATTTTTAAAGATATTGCCGAAAGAACTGGCGGCGATATATATTTTGGAGTAGTTGGCGCAGTTCGCACCGGCAAATCTACATTTATAAAAAAGTTTATGGAACTAGTTGTTCTGCCAAATATGGAGAATGAAGCAGAACGTGCCCGCACACAGGATGAGCTTCCTCAAAGTGCTGCCGGCAAGACGATTATGACAACAGAACCGAAATTTGTCCCTAACCAGGCTGCTACAGTGCATGTTGCAGAAGGGCTGGATGTAAATATCAGGCTTGTGGACTGTGTGGGATATACAGTACCGGGGGCGAAGGGCTATGAAGACGAAAACGGCCCGAGAATGATCAATACACCTTGGTATGAAGAGCCGATTCCTTTTCATGAAGCTGCTGAAATAGGAACTAGAAAGGTAATTCAGGAGCATTCGACTATCGGAGTAGTGGTTACAACTGACGGAACAATTGGAGAGATCCCGCGTGCGAATTACCTGGAAGCCGAAGAAAGGGTTATTGAAGAGTTAAAGGAAGTTGGCAAGCCATTTATCATGATCATTAACAGTGTCCAGCCTCATCATCCGAATACGGATGCCCTGAGAAATGATCTCGCTGAAAAATACGATATCCCTGTCCTGGCCATGAGTGTTGAGGGCATGAGGGAATCAGATGTACTAAACGTTATGCGTGAAGCTCTTTATGAGTTCCCGGTACTGGAGGTCAATGTAAACCTTCCGAGCTGGGTAATGGTGCTGCATGAAGATCACTGGCTTCGTGAAAGCTATCAGGAAGCTGTTAAAGAAACGGTTAAGGATATAAAGAGGCTAAGAGATGTCGACCGAGTGGTCCATCAATTCAGCGACTTTGAATTCATTGACCGGGCAGGCCTCGCAGGTATTGAAATGGGGCAGGGAGTAGCCGAAATTGACTTATATGCGCCAGATGATCTTTATGATGAGGTACTTAAAGAGATAGTGGGTGTTGAAATCCGCGGAAAAGACCACTTGCTTGAGCTGATGCAGGAATTTGCTCATGCCAAAGCAGAGTATGATCAAATTTCCGATGCATTGAGAATGGTAAAGCAAACCGGCTACGGCATTGCTGCTCCTTCGCTGGCTGATATGAGCCTCGATGAACCGGAAATTACACGCCATGGTTCCCGCTTTGGTGTAAGGCTAAAAGCCGTTGCCCCATCCATTCATATGATTAAAGTGGATGTAGAATCTGAATTCTCACCTATCATCGGAACAGAAAAGCAAAGTGAAGAACTTGTCCGCTATCTGATGCAGGACTTTGAAGACGATCCGCTTTCAATTTGGAACTCCGACATCTTTGGACGCAGCCTAAGCTCCATCGTAAGAGAAGGAATTCAGGCCAAACTCTCCCTAATGCCTGAAAATGCAAGATACAAACTGAAAGAAACATTAGAAAGAATCATCAACGAAGGCTCTGGCGGATTAATAGCGATTATTCTTTAATGAAGGCTCCTTTTGGAGTCTTTTTTTACGTTTATTCTAATTTAAAGGAAATGTTTGAAAAATTCACTGCTTAATTTGCAATTGATTATCTAAAATAGTGTTTTAAAAAGCGCCGTAAGGGTAATAAAAACAGGTCAACTTATTACAAATATGTTGCAAAGAAGAAAAGATTCCCATTAAATCATGAAATATTCTTGATAACAGCATTTGATTGTGATAATCTTTTAACAGAATTACCGTTATGGCGGCCGAAACCCTTATATTTAAAGGGTTTATAATGATTTTTGGATTGAAAAATTTCAATTTATCATTTATTATAGGGCTTGTTATACAAAAAAAACGCCATAACGTATAGAATTCAGTAATTTTGTTTACAAATGTATGTAAGGAATCTTATTTTACTGGGTTTTATCCATATTTGGGAGGAGGTGAAAGGCATGAACAAAACAGAACTAATTAACGCAGTTGCTGAAGCTGGCGAACTTTCTAAAAAAGACGCGACTAAAGCAGTTGATGCTGTTTTCGATACAATCCTTGATGCTTTGAAAAATGGTGATAAGGTACAACTAATCGGTTTCGGAAACTTTGAAGTTCGCGAGCGTGCAGCCCGTAAAGGACGCAACCCGCAAACTGGCGAAGAAATCGAAATCGCTGCAAGCAAAGTTCCTGCTTTCAAACCAGGTAAAGCGCTTAAAGATGCAGTTAAATAATCTACATACAAGTGCTTAAAGCTTATGCTTGAGCTAAAAACCGCGAATAATCGCGGTTTTTTCTTTTTTATCCGATCTGAAATCACCCTGGCTACAGGGGAAAGAGCTGTATATTTAAATTAGAGAAAGACACGGAAGTTTCAGTTTTGCCTGAATGAAAGGGTTATGCTAATATGAACATATTATTACCACAGTGTTAATACATAGGAGGCATAATTATGGCAGAAGTGAATCGTGCCCAGATAGAGGATGCGGTGCGTTTAATATTAGAAGCTATCGGAGAAGACCCGAATCGTGAAGGACTTCTTGATACGCCTAAGCGAGTCGCAAAAATGTATGAAGAAGTTTTTATGGGGCTTAACCAGGATCCTAAAGAATACTTTGAAACAGTATTTGGCGAAGATCATGAAGAACTTGTTTTAGTTAAAGATATTCCATTCTACTCTATGTGTGAACATCATCTTGTACCTTTCTTTGGTGTTGCTCATGTAGCTTACATCCCAAGGGGCGGCAGAGTAACAGGTTTAAGCAAACTTGCCAGAGCAGTGGAGGCGGTTGCCAAGCGTCCTCAGCTTCAGGAACGCATTACATCTACTGTGGCAAATTCCATTCTGGAAAAGCTTGAGCCCCATGGTGTAATGGTCGTTGTGGAAGCGGAACATATGTGCATGACAATGCGCGGAGTTAAAAAGCCTGGTTCAAAAACGGTGACATCAGCAGTAAGAGGTGTGTTTGCAGAGGATGCAAGAGCACGGGCTGAAGTGCTTTCGCTTATTAAACAATAATAATGAGAACTCTGTAATGAAGGAGTTCAGGCTATAAAAAGGTCAAAGGCTGAAAGATAAAACTTTTAGCCTTTTTTTGTAAGTAATTATCATGAACATATGAAGCAAAGGATGGTTTAAATGGAAAAGAAAAGTCCACCAGCAAATGAATATATTGTGATAAAAGCCAAAGAAGACGGTGTTAATGTCATAGGGTTAACAAGAGGCTCTGATACAAGATTCCATCATTCAGAAAAACTTGATCAGGGAGAAGTAATGATTGCACAATTTACCGAGCATACATCCGCGATTAAGATCCGGGGGAATGCAAGAATAATGACAAGCTATGGGGAACTTGAAAGTGAAGCTAAGAAATAACCTTCCCTTTGAAAAGAAGGATAGGATATTTTCACAAGAGAATGTCCTGACATGTTCCTGTAATTTATGATATAATTGTTTCTGCTTGATTATTTCTCTTGAATACAAGATACCGGGTAAAAGGCTTTTTTTTGCCCGTTTTACTTTAATAGTAACCAATGAATTGGCTAAAATAGATAAGATGTGTAAGGCAATTTGTGCCCGTTCTCTTTGTCGCAGTATTTACATGGAGAAAGCGCGCGGCTGAAAAAGAAAACTAAGGGGAAACAAGGGTGATGGCATGCATGATGTGAAGATTAAATTAGCAGATATAAAAGAACAGATTGAGAAAAAAGTTAACCACCCTTATCTGCTCAGGTATATTGATTCTCCTGTTATTGATGAAGACAAGCTTCTGCTTCTGATCTCTTTCCTGAATGATGTGGAAATACCTGACACAAAAGCAGAAAAATATGCAGTTACTGCAATGCTTATCCAAATCGCCCTTGATACCCATGAACTTGTTAAGAACGATGAATCTGAAGACAAAGGTCTTAAGCATAGACAGCTCACTGTCCTTGCAGGTGTTTATTACAGCGGTTTATATTACAAGATTCTCGCAGCTTTTGATGATATTAAAATGATCAGGGCCTTCGCAGATGGGATTAAAGATGTAAATGAGCATAAAATTTCGCTATATCAGAAGTCTCCTGATGCAGTTGACAGCCTGATGAATTCAGTCAAAAAAGTTGAGGCGTCCCTATTTGAAAAACTGGCTGATGCATTCAGCAAGGCAGCTTGGAAAGAGGTAATATCCAATCTTTTATTCATCAAGCGATTGATTGCAGAGAAGCAGCAGTTCATTAAGGAAGGAACCTCAGTCGTTTTTGAAGCCCTGAAAAAGCTGACTTTCCCAAAAGTGAAAGACATGTCTGCTGAGCAGCGGAGATATCTGATTCTCATTTGTGATAGATATATTGATTTTTCAAGGAATATAGTTGATCAATCCCTGAGGAAATTCCCTCTTGCAAATGAATTATTAGAGCAGCGTATTCACTGCATTTTTAATAATAGTCAGTCTGTGGCTAAAACTTTTGTGGAAGAAGGATAAAATATGCAGCAATCAAAAGAAGAACGTGTTCATAGCGTATTTGAAAAGATTTATGGCAACTACGATAAAATGAATTCAGTTATCAGCTTTCAGCAGCATTTAAGATGGCGCAAAGATACAATGAAAAAGATGAATGTTCAAAAGGGTTCAAAGGCTCTTGATGTTTGCTGCGGTACTGCCGATTGGTCCATTGCGCTTGCTGAAGCCGTAGGTGAAAACGGTAAAGTTGTAGGTTTGGATTTCAGTAAAAATATGCTTAAAATCGGTGAGGAAAAAATTAAGGATCGGAAACTGAAGCAAGTCGAGCTTGTGCATGGAAATGCAATGGAACTTCCTTTTGCGGACAATTCCTTCGATTATGTTACAATCGGTTTCGGTCTTCGCAATGTTCCGGATTATCTGCAGGTATTAAAAGAAATGCACCGTGTTGCAAAGCCTGGCGGTATAGCAGTGTGTCTGGAGACTTCTCAGCCAACTCTGTTTGGATACAAGCAGGCTTATTATTTCTACTTCCGTTTTATCATGCCTATGTTTGGCAAGCTTTTTGCCAAAAGTTTTAATGAATATTCCTGGCTGCAGGAATCAGCCAGAGACTTTCCTGGGATGAAAGAACTTGCAGGAATGTTCGAAGAAGCAGGCTTTAAGAACGTCACATTCAAGCCTTATAGCGGCGGTGTGGCTGCAGTACACATTGGAACGAAATAAAAAATAATAACTTGTTCTGTATGTTTCTCATTGAACGATAGAGAATAGATCAGACGGGATCGATAAGCTGGGTGAGTAAGCAAATGAAATTGAAAATGATGTATTCATTTTTAAATTCAGATTTAACTGTTATAGAGAACGAGCTTGAGGAGACGATTAAAGCTGAGTCTCCTCTATTGCATCAGGCTTCCCTGCATCTGCTGCAGGCCGGGGGGAAAAGAATCCGGCCAGTTTTTGTTTTGCTTGCTGCAAAGTTCGGAGAATATGATATTGATAAAATTAAAAACGTAGCGGTATCACTGGAGCTTATCCATATGGCGTCGCTTGTCCATGATGATGTTATTGATGATGCAGAACTGCGCCGGGGGCAGCCTACCATTAAAGCAAAGTGGGATAATAAGATTGCCATGTATACCGGTGATTATATTTTCGCACGCGCTTTGGAATTAATAACCAATATACAAAATCCGCATGCTCACAAAATTCTCTCCCATACCCTTGTGGAACTTTGCATAGGAGAAATTGAGCAAATTAAAGATAAGTATAACTATGATCAGAATATAAGGACATATTTCCGGAGAATTAAAAGGAAAACAGCCATGCTTATTGCGGTGAGCTGTCAGCTTGGCGGCATTGCAGCTAATGTGGAGGAAGATATACATAAAAAGCTCTTTAAATTCGGCTATTTTGTGGGAATGTCCTATCAAATCATTGACGATGTCCTGGATTTTGTCGGTACAGAAAAAGAACTTGGCAAGCCGGCGGGAGGAGATCTCCACCAGGGTAACATTACGCTCCCTGCTTTATTTGCAATGGAGGACAGCATCATCTGCGATCAAATCAGCAGAGTCCACGAAGGAACTGAACGAAGTGATATTGAGAAGATAATTGCTTTGGTCAAAGACTCCGGTGCAATTGAAAAGTCTCTGCAAATTAGTGATAAATATCTGCAGAAAGCCTTGGGGGTTCTCGAAGAGCTGCCTCCTTCCAGGTCAAAGAAAGCTTTGCGGGATATTGCAAAATTTATAGGCAAAAGAAAATTTTAATCCGCCAATTAATTGCCAGCACTTTTACAGGTGCCGGCAATTTTGTTTAGGAGGAAATTATTAAGTAAAAGCGCTTTCAGATTTCTGTTGCTAAATTTTCAAAACAATGTTAATATTTTCGTGGATTAACATAAATCACTATACATAAAGTTTTAGGAGTGGAATCAATGGAAAGAACATTTTTAATGGTTAAACCAGACGGAGTACAGCGCAATCTAATCGGGGAAATCGTTTCCCGTTTCGAAAAAAAAGGCTTTCAGCTTGTTGGCGGCAAGCTAATGAGCATCAGCAGGGAACTTGCTGAAGAGCATTATGGAGAGCATAAAGAGCGTCCATTTTTCGGAGAACTTGTTGACTTTATTACATCCGGACCAGTATTCGCAATGGTTTGGGAAGGTGAAAATGTTATCGCTACAGCTCGTCAGATGATGGGTTCAACAAATCCTAAAGATGCTGCTCCTGGAACAATCAGAGGAGATTTCGGCATTACAGTTGGGAAAAATGTAATCCATGGATCAGATTCACCTGCAAGTGCAGAACGTGAGATCGGCCTTTTCTTCAAAGAGGAAGAAAAAGTGGAATACAAAAAACTAATGAATGAATGGATTAACTAATATTCAAAAAAAGTACTTGTCCCTGACAAGTGCTTTTTTTGTAACCGAATTCATTTTTACGGCTGGGCGGGCATAGATAGAAGTCAAAAAGCTCACCAATTATTATAAGAGGGGAAAAGGAATGGCTAACGATTATCAGGATTTTATTCTAAATATTAAAAGAAAAACAGGAATCGATCTATCTCTGTACAAAGAAGCACAAATGAAAAGAAGGCTCATTTCATTGTATGAGAAAAAAGGCTTTAATTCATTTGGAGATTTTTTTAATGGCATAGTCAAGGATAGAGAACTCCTGAATGATTTTTTGGACAGGATGACGATAAATGTTTCCGAATTTTACCGTAATGCGCAGAGATGGGAGGTGCTCGAAAAAAAAATCCTGCCGGGGTTATTAGAGCAGAATAGGAATTTGAAAATCTGGAGCGCAGCATGCTCCACTGGTGAAGAGCCTTATACAATTGCCATGATTTTATCAAAAATGCTGCCGCTATCCCAAATAAAGATTACTGCAACAGATATTGATGAAAATGCCCTGGCGAGGGCCCGGATGGGTGTATACCCTGAGCGTTCGCTTAATGAGGTTCCTGAAACCATGAGACAGAAATTCTTTGGGCGTGAAGGAAGTTTCTTTAAAATATCCGAGGATATAAAAAAGACGGTAATTTTTAAAAAACAAAATCTTCTTGCAGACGATTTTGGCGGGCCGTTCGATTTAATTGTATGCAGGAACGTTCTTATTTATTTTACAGAGGAAGCAAAGGATCAGCTTTATCATAAATTCAGCAGCGCATTAAGAAAAGATGGCATATTCTTTGTTGGGAGTACTGAACAGATTTTTAACTCAGGCCGCTATCACTTGGAATCTGCTGAAACCTTTTTTTATAGAAAAGAATAAAAAAAGTAACCGCATAGGGGATGATTTTCTGACATCCTCTTTCTTTTGTTTTTCTCCGTTTTGTAGTAAATATCTATTCGTGTTAAAATGGCTCCATTCATAAGAAGAAATAAAATATTATAGGAATTTTCAATTTTATCTATTCTTATATTTATCATTATGTTATATTGATACATAATCCTTTAATGAGTTGAAGGGGGAAAGAGTTTTGAGATATCTTACATCTGGTGAATCTCACGGACCACAGCTGACCACTATAATTGAAGGGCTGCCTGCAGGAATGCCGCTGATTGATTCAGATATAAATGAAGAACTTGCCAGACGCCAGAAAGGCTATGGCAGAGGCAGAAGGATGCAAATTGAAAAGGATACTGTTCAAATAACAGCGGGGATCAGGCATGGATATACATTAGGATCGCCGGTGGCACTTGTGGTTGAGAATAATGATTGGAAGCATTGGACAAAGATTATGGGCCAGGACCCTCTAAGTCCTGAGGATGAGGGTGAAGTGAAGAGAAAAATATCGCGTCCCCGTCCAGGCCATGCTGACTTAAATGGAGCACTAAAATATGGGCACAGGGATATGAGGAATGTGCTGGAGCGATCTTCAGCCAGAGAAACGACAGTGAGGGTGGCAGCCGGTGCAGCTGCCAAAAAACTGCTCTCTGAATTGGGGATTGAAGTTGCAGCCCATGTTATTGAAATTGGCGGGGTTGTTTCAAGCAAAAGAGATTATTCTTCACTAAAAGAGTTAAAGGAAATCACAGAAGAATCGCCTGTTCGCTGTCTGGATCAGAATGCCGGCCAAAAAATGATGGATGCCATTGATTCCGCGAAAGAAAATGGGGATTCCATTGGCGGAGTAGTAGAGGTTATTGTTGAAGGCATGCCTCCGGGTGTCGGAAGTTATGTACACTATGACCGCAAGCTCGATTCAAAGCTTGCAGGGGCAATGGTGAGCATTAATGCGTTTAAAGGTGTTGAGTTTGGCATTGGCTTTGAGGCTGCAAGGAAGCCTGGAAGTGAAGTTCATGATGAGATCACATGGGATCCTGAAAAAGGCTATTATCGGAAAACGAACCGGCTTGGCGGCTTAGAAGGGGGCATGACAACGGGTATGCCTATTGTTGTCAGAGGAGTGATGAAACCAATTCCTACCCTCTATAAGCCTCTTCAAAGTGTCGATATTGAAACAAAGGAACCCTTCTCAGCAAGCATAGAGCGTTCTGACAGCTGTGCAGTACCTGCAGCTGCAGTCGTTGCAGAAAATGTAATTGCCTGGGAATTGGCTTCAGCTATTGTGGATCAATTTTATTCTGACCGTTTCGAAGCATTAAAAGCTTCGGTTGAGCAGCAAAGAAAATTTGCGAGGGAGTTTTAATGAATAGTATTTCAATCAAAACCCCCGGGAGGACCTATCCAGTTTATATAGGGTCAGGAGCAATTGAGGGATTGGGATCATATATTAAAGATACTTTTCCGGCTCTAACCAATTTAATGATAATTACAGATGAAACGGTCCGGGCCATACATCTGCCTGTGCTGGAAACAGCACTTAGGGGTATAGATGCAAAAGTCTGCACAGTGCCAAGCGGGGAGAGAGCAAAGACATTTGAAGTTTACTATCAATGCTTGTCATTTGCTTTGGAACATAAGCTTGACCGAAAATCTCTTATTCTGGCGTTTGGCGGGGGAGCTGTCGGAGATTTGGGAGGTTTCGTGGCTGCCACATTTATGAGGGGGATACCCTTCATTCAGATTCCTACTACCATTTTGGCGCATGATAGCGCCGTTGGAGGGAAAGTGGCCATCAACCATCCTTCAGGAAAAAATATGGTGGGATCCTTTTATCAGCCTCAAGCTGTATTTTATGATTTGAATTTTCTTGATTCCCTTCCTCCAAAAGAGGTGCGCTCAGGGTTTGCAGAAGTAATAAAGCATAGCTTGATACATGATATGAACTTTTATTTGAGTCTTAAAGACAACATCCGCTCGCTTGAAGGGCTTCCTTCTGATGAATTAAGCGGAATGCTTACAAAGGGGATAGAAATCAAAGGCATGATCGTTGCTGAGGACGAAAAGGAAGCTGGTGTTCGCGCATTCTTGAATTTCGGCCATACCTTGGGTCATGCAATTGAAGCAGAAAAAGGCTATGGAGAATGGACACATGGAGAATCTGTTGCAGTAGGAATGCTATTCGCACTCCAATTAAGCAATAAAATGCTTGATCTGCGTTTTGATGTTAACGAATTCCGGTGCTGGCTTGATCAGCTTGGCTACCAAACGGATCTCCCGGAAGATTTATCGCATTCAAAACTGCTGGAACGGATGAAGCAGGATAAAAAATCAGAAGGCCAGAATGTCCGCTTTGTTCTTTTGAAAGAAGTGGGCAGTCCCGTTATACACCAGGTTTCTGATGATTTTATTCTGCAGGAGCTCGCAATATTTTTAAAATAAACAAGGAAGACTTTATTACTAAGAGATAAAAAGGCTGGTGAATCAGCTTTGGGAGGTGCTGCAAGTGATTCGAGGGGTGAGGGGAGCCGTCACCGTAGATAAGAATAGTGAATCTGAGATATTAGAGGCAACTGAGATGCTGATCAGACAAATGATTCAGGAGAATAAGATTAATTCTGAGGATGTTGCTTCTGTTTTCATATCCGTTACGGAAGAATTAACAGCAGCCTTTCCCGCAAAGGCAATGCGTTCAATAGAGGGCTGGACCTATGTTCCTGTCATGTGCATGAGGGAAATACCTGTTGAAGGATCACTTCGTAATTGTATTAGGGTAATGATGCATGTGAATATAGATGTCCCTCAGGAGAATATCTGCCATATATATTTGCGTGAAGCCATCCAGCTCCGGCCAGATCTAAAGACCACAGACTCTCCTTAATGGAGAGTTTTGTGATAATATAGGAGCAGATCAAATAACGCTTTAATACGATAATAAGTAAAAGTGATAAAAAGAGGTGGATTTGAATGAAATGGAAGGAACAGCTGTTGGATTTAACTCCTTACCAGCCGGGAAAATCAATTGATCAAGTAAAAAAGGAATACGGTCTGGATAAAATAGTTAAGCTTGCTTCAAATGAAAATCCGTTTGGATGCTCTGAAAAAGTTCTTTTTACTATGAATCAGTCGACATCATTTTTTGCGCTGTATCCCGATGGCTATGCTTCTGAACTGCGGACTGCTCTGGCTGGACACTTAAGCATACAGGAAGATCAGCTGATTTTTGGAAACGGATCGGATGAAATAATTCAAATGATTTCCAGAGCTTTATTAAGCCCGGAAACAAATACTGTAATGGCTGCGCCAACATTCCCTCAATATAGGCATAATGCTGTAGTAGAAGGGGCCGAGATCAGGGAAATTCCATTAGTTGATGGGGGACATGATCTTGATGGAATGCTGGCTGCAATTGATGAAAATACAGCTGTAGTATGGGTTTGCAGTCCAAACAATCCGACAGGAAACTATGTTAATGAATCTTCATTGCTTTCCTTTCTGCAAAAGGTGCCTCGTGATGTATTGATAGTCCTTGATGAAGCTTATTATGAATATGTTATTGCTGAGGATTACTACAATGCATTGGATTTGATCCGGAAATTCGAAAATTTGATTGTCCTTCGTACATTTTCGAAAATTTATGGCTTAGCAAGCCTTCGGGTAGGCTATGGAATTGCAGATCCTCAAACTATCAAAGCTCTTGAGCCGGTTAGGGAGCCGTTCAATGTAAACAAGTTTGCTCAGGCTGCAGCAGCTGCAGCCATAGGGGATCAGAACTTTATCGAAGAGTGCAGACAGAAAAATCGGGAAGGGCTGGAACAATTCTATGCTTTCTGTGAAGCACATGGACTGGAATACTACCCTTCACAGGGAAATTTCATTTTAATCAACTTTAATGCAGATTCAAATGAAGTGTTTCAATTTTTGCTTGAAAAAGGGTATATCGTCCGCTCCGGCAAAGCACTTGGCTTCCAGGGATATGTCCGTGTCACAGTAGGTTCCAAGGAACAGAATGATGGTGTGCTTGCCGCCATGGATCAATACCTTGCAAAGCAGGCTGCAGCATTGTAGGCAATATGGGTTCTTAGTATTAATACTTTTTGATATCCATTCAGAGGCATATAGATGCCTCTGAATTATTTTTAATAAGGCGGTGAGAGGATGAGAGGGAAAATCTTTATTATCGGCCTTGGTTTGATCGGCGGCTCTTTGGCATTATCGATAAAAAGAAGCCATAGTGAAAGCATGATCATCGGCTTTGATGTAAATAAAGAGCAGGGACGCCTTGCTGAAATGCTTGGGGTCGCAGATGGAATTTCTTCTACAATTGAGGATGGAGCAAGGGACGCCGATTTAATTTTAATAGCTGCACCTGTGCAGGAGACACAAAAAATTATACATATATTAAAAGAGTGTGAATTAAAAAACACGGTCATCATCTCGGATGCAGGCAGCACTAAAAAGGAAATTGTCAGCTGCGCTAAGGTACTGAAGGAAAAAGGAATTACGTTTATCGGAGGCCACCCAATGGCTGGCTCTCATAAGAGCGGTGTTACTGCAGCAAAAGCATTGCTTTTTGAAAATGCCTTTTATCTGCTCACTCCTGAAGAGCACGTTTCCACGGCAGAGGTTGAAAGGTTAAAAGAATGGCTCACAGGGACGAAAGCAAAATTTCTAACCTTATCGCCTGAAGAACATGATTATATAACTGGTATTGTGAGCCATTTTCCGCACATGGTGGCTGCTTCTCTAGTGCATCAGGCAGAAAAAACAAGCCGTTCACAAAAGCTGATTCCAAGACTGGCTGCCGGCGGATTCAGGGATATTACCAGGATTGCCTCCAGCAGCCCTGCAATGTGGAGAGATATCCTGCTTCAGAATAAAGAAGTGCTTCTTAAGTTAATGGAGGATTGGCAGGAGGAAATGGAGAATGTTAAATCAATCCTCAGGCAAGAAAACAGTGAGGGCATTTTTGAGTATTTCCTCCGTGCAAAATTGTTCAGGGATGAACTGCCGCAAAAAGAAAAAGGCGCAATTCCGGCATTTTATGATCTCTTCGTCGATGTGCCGGACTACCCAGGTGTCATTTCAGAAATAACTGGATATTTAGCTAAGGAAGAAATCAGCATTACGAATATCAGAATTCTGGAAACAAGAGAAGAAATTTATGGAGTTTTGGTTATCAGCTTTCAAACTGAAGAGGACCGGGAACGGGCCATTAATTGCTTAGAACAATATACAAGCTATGAAACAACCATCGGTCTATAGTTCAGCAGGGAAGACCTTTATAAACCAGCAAAGGGTGATTAATATGATTCCGGCAAATTTAAGGACAAATCTTAAGGGATTAAGCGGAGAAATTGCGGTACCAGGTGATAAATCCATATCTCATCGATCTGTGATGTTTGGATCAATTGCAAAGGGAAAGACTGTTGTAACCAATTTCCTGCTTGGTGAGGACTGCTTAAGTACGATAGCCTGCTTTAGAAAGCTGGGTGTATCTATTGAACAGGAAGGCAATAAAGTCACAATTATGGGGAAGGGGATGGATGGATTACATGAACCCGAAGCTATTCTGGATGTTGGCAATTCCGGTACAACCATTCGCCTTATGATGGGAATCCTGGCTGGCCGTCCATTCCATTCAGTCCTTGTCGGGGATGAATCAATTGCAAAAAGGCCAATGACAAGAGTTACCGCACCGCTTAGTTTATTTGGGGCGAAGATTTATGGCAGGAAGAATGGTGAATTTACCCCTTTATCAGTAATTGGCGGACCGTTGGCCGGGGCAGCATACGAGCTTCCTGTAGCGAGCGCACAGGTAAAATCCTCGCTGCTCTTTGCCGGCCTGCAGGCCAGTGGGGAAACAGTCATTATTGAACCTATGAAGACGCGTGATCATACCGAAAGAATGATTAAGCAATTTGGCGGGGAAGTTGCAGCAGATGGGCATACCATTCGGATTAAAGGCGGTCAAACGCTAACAGGGACGGAAATCCATGTTCCAGGCGATATATCTTCTGCTGCCTTCTTCCTGGCTGCAGGAGCCATTGTGCCTAACAGTGAGATTAAACTGAAAAACGTCGGGCTCAATCCTACAAGAACCGGCATCATTGAGGTATTGCAGCAGATGGGTGCAAATATTAGCATTGAGCCATATGAAAATGGCTTAGCCGAGCCCGCAGGAGATATTACCATTAGAACATCCACTCTTAAAGGAACCGTTATCGAAGGGGCGCTCATTCCCCGGCTTATCGATGAAATTCCTATTATAGCCCTGCTCGCAACACAGGCAGAGGGAGAAACAGTTATCAAGGATGCAGAAGAACTTAAAGTCAAGGAAACGAATCGCATTGATACGGTTGTCAAGGAACTGTCAAAGCTTGGAGCCGATATTACTGCTACGGAAGATGGAATGGTGATCAAAGGGAGGTCATCCCTTTCTGGAGGTACTGTTTCAAGCCATGGGGACCATCGAATCGGCATGATGCTTGCAGTTGCCGCTGCCATTTCAAAGGGGGAAGTTCAGCTTCAACAGAAAGAAGCTATTTCTGTATCCTATCCGTCGTTTTTTGAGCATTTTGAAAGCCTGATTTCGGAGACGTAAGAAAAGCTGTAAGCGCCTTGCACGCCCCGGCACATCGAGGAGGCAGGCTGCTTGCGCTGATAGATATCAAACTTCGGAATTTTGGACATTCTTGTCATTTAAAAAAGAGCTGATTTCCTGCAGCTCTTTTTCTATTGAATCAGTCATATTTGCGAGAAAAATTCATAGCTTGTCATAAGACCGTTTTAGAGGGTGGTTTTATGACTTATATTATTGAGAATGCAAATATTTTAAAGGAAGACAAGCTGATAAAAACATCACTGCTGATCAAGAATAATGAGATTTCACTGATGCAGGCAGAAATGAAAAGGTTTCAGTTTGCCAGAATGGATGCCGCTGCATTTATTATGGCTGCAGGATTTGTGGTTCTGGATACATCTATACCGCTGGAAAAGCCTTTTATTGAACTCAAAGAGTATTATATAAGGGAGTTCCTATTAAAAGGCTGTACAGCCTTCCTAACAGCCGCACCTGTAAAGCATGAATATTCCATGAAGAGTGACCTGAAATGCTTTAAGGCAAGTTTGTTAAGCAGTCCAATCGATTATATTATTGGTGTTAAGATTCCTGTCCGTCTCCTCACACCTTCATTTATTAGAAGATGCAAGAGGGAAAGGGTTCCTGTTGTTTTTGTTGAAATACAGGATGCAAAGGAGCTTGAAGCTGTACCATGGGGGTGGCTGCGGGAAGCCATGTTTCCTTATAATTGCCCGCTTTCCCCAATCTTTGCAAGCAGGAATGAAAAGGAGAAAAGCAGAATTAATACATTATGGAAAAAAATGATGCAGGAGCAGAAAATCCCTTCCATGCCAAATGAGCTGAATGAACACGAACCGCTATCCCGGTCAGTCCTTTCCAAAGCAGGAATTTACCCGTTAAAAGGAAATATCCATCAGGGTGGTGAAATCAGCTATAATTTATATGAAAAACCTGCAGAAGGTCTTACCGTTGAAGAATCACAGCTGTTTCATTATCATAGAGATAAACTTGCTGTTTCTGTACTGAGGGGGAAAGTGATACGAGCCGGGCAAGAAGTGGTTTTCCGTTCAGGGTCAGGCGAGCATGTTAATATCAGTACGCCAGCTTACTTTAAAATAGCCGATTAGCATTCGAAAGGAATTTAGTATGGATAAAGTAAATAAAATCATTACTCTTTTAGAAAACGGTCATCACGAAGAAGCATTGGAGAGCTATCAGCTAATACTGCTGGATGGTTCACATGAAGAAAGGTTCCTGCTGGCAGAAGAACTGTTCCAGTATGGGTTCCTTGAAGAATCAAAAGCATTATATGAACGTCTTCTGGAAGCATATCCGGAAGAAGGGGAACTGCTCGTTCTGTTAGCTGAAACACATATTGATCTGGGAAATGAAGAGGAAGCCATCCTCGTCCTTGAAAGAATAAATGAGCATGATCCAAGCTTTCCGCAGTCGCTTCTTCTATTAGCAGACCTTTATCAAATGGATGGTCTATTCGAAGTCAGCGAACAAAAGCTGCTGAAAGCAAAAGAAATATTACCTGAAGAAGTAATTGTAGATTTTGCTTTGGGAGAACTTTATGCAGAGCAGGGAAGATTCCTGGAAGCAAAGTGGATTTACGAAAATGTTCTCGGTAAAGAGGAAGTCATTGCGGGGATAAATGTAAATCAGAGAATGGCGGATATTCTCAGCGCAGGAGGAGCATTTGAAGAAGCCCTTCCATATTACGAAAAAGCGCTTGCTGATAAACTGGAGATTAATACCCTATTCAGCTATGCTTTTACAGCGCTGCAAGCGGGCTTTAACCGTACAGCAATTGAAAAGTTGACAGAACTGAAGGATCTGGACCCCGAGTATCATTCACTGTATTTATATCTTGCCCAGGCATATGAGAGGGAGGAAGAGGCTGGAAAAGGCCTTGAAGCGGTAAAGGAAGGCATTAAATTGGACGAATTTAATAAAGAACTATTTTTCTATGGCGGTAAGCTTGCCCTGAAAAATGGCAATGAAAAAGAAGCTGAAGATATGTTCAGACAGGCTCTTGCACTGGATCCCGAATATGTCCAGGCAGCCATTTATTTAAATAGACTGCTTCTGCAGCACGAAAGATATGAAGATGTAATCGAGATCACTGATATTTTGAACGAGCTTGAAGAGCCGCAGCTTATATGGGATTCAGCTGTTGCCTTTCAGCATACTGAAGAATATTCAGAGGCATTAAACAAATACCAGCTTGCATATACTTTCTTTAAACAGCAGCCTGATTTTCTTTCAGATTACGGATATTTTTTAGCAGAGGAAGGAAAAAGGGAAGAGGCTGCCGAAATTTTTAATACATTAATCAAACTGGAGCCAGGCAATGAAGAGTACCTCGATGTTCTGGAAAGACTTACTGATGATTTTCTTGATTAAATAAGGAAGCTGTTTTTTTAGCGTAGGGTGCCCTTATTGTAATTTCAGTTAGGCCAAATTTGTCTGTAAGCAGAGGAGGGAATCAAAAATGGCGACCCCTGTATCTGTCAACGAGAAGAAAGATTTTATCCGCTGGTTTTTAAACCATTATCAGCTCAAAAGAAGAGAATGCGTATGGATTCTCAATTATTTGATGAGCCATGACCAGCTTATGGAGAAGGTGCATTTTGTGGAACAGGCACAGTATTGTCCAAGAGGCCTGATCATGTCCGCCCACTGTGTGGATGAAGTTCCTTTCCGTTTTTATAAAGAGAATGTAATGACTACAGATGCGGAGAAGTCCTTCCATGATATCCGCTTAAACAGGGATGAAGAGATTTACATTCAGCTTAATTTCCATGCTTCCAACAAGGCCCATCAGTATGCAGCTGTCATGGAGGAAAATCCCTTTATGCCTAAAACACTTCAGATTAATGAAAAGGACCGGCTGATCGCGGAAAGGTTCCTGACAGAAAGCCTGGAGAAGTTCAGAAGAGAAAAACTTCTTGAGCTGATTGATGAAGCACTGGATAAGCAGGATAAAAAAGCTTTTAACATTTTGACTCAGCAGCTGAATAAATTAGAAACAACCTAAGCCTTGCTTTTATAAAAGCAGGGCTCTTATTTTTGTCTGCGCCCTATAGCGTAATCTGATTTGAAGCACTCTAAGCATTAATGATATATTAAGGGAGGCAAATATATGTAATGGAGTGAATGATATGAAATGGGTATCACAGGATATCGAAATGTTCCTTAAAGAAAAGCAATATGTAGACACTGCAGTTCTGCCGCTCCTTCCAGTATCATTTGGTGATGATATTAAACAGTCTGTAGCCATGACAGAATTTATATCGCTTCTAAGTGTCCAGCTTGAACGGCAATTCAGAGGACGTCTGATCATGCTTCCTGGCTATGCCTATCTGAAATCAGCAGGGGAAGAAAGCCTGCTCAGCGGCTTGAGTGAATGGGAAGCAGAATTGAAGGCACAGGGATTTAAGCACATATTCCTTCTAACTTCAGATAGCATGTGGAAATCCCTTGAAGACCGCTTGGAAGGAGGTTTGATTTGGCTGCCATCCCTGCCTCTTGAGCATATGGATGAAAACTATCGAAATTCCATTCTGGATGACCAGGTGAAGCAGCTGTTGAATTTATTCGTGCAAAAGTGGCAAAATGGTGAATAGTGTGAATGTTAAGCCGCCCTATTTACATGTTTCGCCAAAGGATTATATTGACCTTACATAAAGATTGATATATCATTGTTATGTCCTAGTTTTATATTGTGTTGAATTTTGTCCGTTGGACTTAACTTCATAATAGAGGGGGGAAAAGTATGAGCAAAAATCGAGTTTCTAGACGTCAATTCCTAAACTATACACTTACTGGTGTAGGCGGTTTCATGGCAGCTGGCATGCTGATGCCGATGGTCCGTTTTGCGGTCGATCCTGTATTGCAGGCAGCTGGTGAGAGTGATTTTATCCCAACAAAGCAAAAAGTGGCTGAAATTACTGAAACGCCAACAAGGGTTGATTACACATTTGAACAGCAGGATGCTTGGTACACATCCGAAGTTACCGGCACTGCTTGGGTTTATAAGGATGAAAAAGGTGAAATTGTAGCATTGTCTCCAGTATGTAAGCATTTAGGGTGCGTAGTCGACTGGAATACTGACAAATCAAACCCTGATCATTTCTACTGCCCTTGCCATGGCGGCCTTTATACAAAGGATGGGACAAACGTTCCAGGTACACCGCCGGTTGCAGCGCTGGATGTATTTCCTTACACAGAAAAAGACGGCTTTTTGTATTTAGGCAAGGCTGAACCGCGAAAGGAGGCGTAATAATTGTTAAACAAAATTTATGATTGGGTAGATGAACGTTTAGATATTACGCCGATCTGGCGGGATATTGCTGACCACGAAGTTCCAGAGCATGTAAACCCTGCACATCATTTCTCTGCATTCGTTTACTGTTTTGGCGGTCTGACGTTTTTTGTAACTGTAATTCAGATTTTATCCGGTATGTTCCTGACAATGTATTATGTTCCGGATATTAAAAATGCATGGGAATCCGTGTATTATCTTCAGAACCATGTTGCATTTGGACAGATTGTCCGCGGAATGCACCACTGGGGAGCAAGTTTGGTAATCGTAATGATGTTCCTACATACGTTACGTGTTTTCTTCCAGGGAGCTTATAAGAAGCCCCGTGAATTAAACTGGATTGTCGGAGTGCTCATTTTCTTCATTATGCTTGCACTTGGACTGACAGGTTACTTATTGCCTTGGGATATGAAAGCCCTTTTCGCTACAAAAGTAACAATCCAGATCGTAGAATCAACTCCGCTGATTGGAGAATATCTGAAAATACTTATTGCCGGACATTCTGATATTGTCGGCGCTCAGACGATCACCCGATTCTTTGCCATCCATGTATTCTTCTTACCGGCTGCACTATTCGGGTTAATGGCTGCCCACTTTATTATGATTCGTAAACAGGGTATTTCAGGACCGTTGTAAGAAATAATTTTTTGATCATTGCAAAAGGAGGGGAAATCGCCCAATGCATCGTGGTAAAGGTATGAAATTCGTAGGTGACTCTCGTGTTCCTGCAGAACGCAAACCGAATATCCCGAAAGACTATTCGGAATATCCAGGAAAAACAGAAGCATTCTGGCCAAACTTCCTGTTAAAGGAATGGATGGTAGGGGCTGTATTCCTTATCGGTTTCCTATGCTTGACAATTGCGCATGAGCCGCCATTAGAAAAAATTGCTGATCCTAGTGATACAGCTTATATCCCGCTGCCAGACTGGTACTTCCTGTTCTTGTACCAGCTTCTGAAATACAGCTATGCTTCAGGACCTTATAATGCAATCGGTGCTTTCATTATACCGGGTCTTGCATTTGGAGCTTTGCTGCTTGCGCCATTCATTGACCGCGGACCTGAACGCCGCCCATCCAAGCGTCCTTTAGCAACTGGCTTCATGCTATTGGCTCTTGCCGGCATCACTTTCCTGACTTGGGAGTCTGTTGCACACCATGACTGGGAAGCTGCTGCACAGCAAGGTAAGATTGTAGCTGAAGTAGAATTTGATAAAGAGGACGAAGGCTACAAGATTTTTGAAGCGAACGGCTGTATTTCCTGCCATGGAGGAGATCTTCAGGGTGGAGCAGGTTCACCCGCACTTGTTGATACTGGATTAACACCTGAAGAAGTTGCTGACATTGCTAAAAACGGTAAAGGCGCCATGCCTCCGGGAATGTTCAAAGGCACTGATGAAGAACTTCAAAAGCTTGCTGAGTTTATTTCTGGCCTTGAAAGCAAATAATTTGTAAAGAAGCTGGCACTGCCAGCTTCTTTTTTATGCACAAAAATTGTTCGGTTTTTTTTACAGGCATTTGGTGTGGTAAAATAATGAAATAATCGTGTACATAGAGAAGGAGAACAAAATATGAAATGGATCTATCCTTTATTAGGCAGCAGAGCTATGCTGATACTGCTACTGGTCATTAACACGGCAGGCACAATTTATGGGTATGTATGGTATAAGTGGCAGCTTGTCGATACACCGCCGATTTTTTTGCCTTTCGTACCGGACAGTCCTACAGCGAGCCTGTTTTTTATGTTTGTGCTTATCGCCTTTCTATTGGGCAAAAATTGGCCGCTGTTTGAAGCGCTAGCTATTGTAACCCTTATTAAATACGGAATATGGGCTGTGGTTATGAATTTGCTCGTTTTTCAGGTGACAGGTGAATTGGATCCTGTAGCGCTCATGCTGATCTTCTCGCATGGTGCAATGGCAGTCCAGGGTGTTTTGTATGCACCATTCTACCGTTTTAAACTATGGCATCTAGTTTTAACAGCAATTTGGACTCTTCATAATGATGTAATTGATTATGTCTTTTTCATGCTGCCGCGCTACCCTATTTTAAATCTTTACACACCGCAAATTGGCTACTTTACATTTTGGCTCAGTATTTTTTCCTTAGGAACCGCTTATTACTTCGTCTTAAGAAAGAATCGGTTTAGTCTGGATATAGTGAAATAGTGCTCCGATTGTCCTAATCCAAACCATTGAGTGATTTGGTTCCTCGTTTGTTTGAAAGAAATATCCTGGCTGGCTGAATTAATTTCTGGTCTAACCTTGTCCCTCTTTTCATATTTATCTAATAGTAATTTGAGGGGGGACAAGTTTAATGAGGCGAAAAGTAATCGCATTCTTATTCATTATTATGTTATTGCCTGGAATGGTGTCTGCGGATAAGACAACACAAATAGATAAATTAGATCAATTATCTAATGAAGCCTTACAGATGGTTAAGCTTCATAGGTATGAGGATGCCAAGAAGCTTTTGGAGTATTTTTCCGAGCAATTTGTTGCTGTGAATGGCAAGGAAAGGCCATTTACAATGGACGAACTCCGGATTATTACAGTCTCTCATGATGATGCTGTACAAGCTGCTGTCAATACATCAATGAGCCATGAAGAACGGCTGAATCATGCAACAAAGTTCCGCCTGGTTATGGATGCAATCTCCTCAAAGTATCAGCCTTTGTGGACCGAAATGGAGAAGCCGATTATGACTGTATTTGGAGAAGTTAAGGAAGCGGCATACAGAGGCAATAACGAGAACTTTCATTCACATTTGAATTCCTTTTTGTCTTTATATGAGGTTATTTATCCCAGTTTAAAAATTGATGTTGATGCCGAAAAGGTACAAAAACTGAACGCACGCATTAATTTTATCGATCATTATCGGCCGCAGGTGCTTTCTCAGCAGGCAAGTCAGCAGGAGCTGGCGGCATTGGAAAATGATCTGCAGACAATCTTTGATGAAATGACAGAAGATGAAACGGACCCATCCCTTTGGTGGGTAATCATTTCAACCGGGAGTATTATCATCATTACATTATCTTACGTAGGCTGGAGAAAATATAAGGGAGACAGGGCAAGACAAAAAAACAGATCGTGATAAGAAAAGAGGAAGCGCCTTGCCCACAAAGGAACGCAGACTAAGAACGCCACGTCTTCCTAAAAGCTTCGCTTTCGGTCGTGCGATGTTTTTGCTGACGAAGCCTACATTGTCCTGTGTGCCTCAAGCACAAGACGAGCCTCATGAAAAGGTGTTCTTTGCCTTTTTGGGGGGAGTCCCCGAAATGTGGAGTCCCTAGGAGCCGCAACTAGACAAACCGAAAAGTGGAGGCGACTGCCCAGGGACGACAGGCATAAGATGGTTCCTGTAAGAAGGTGTTTTTCCTTCTGGAAGGAAACGGCTTATGACCCCGAGTCCCTAGGAGCCGTAACTAGACAAGCTTGTGACCTCCAGGTGGTAGGTGCTGTAGCTAGACAGTCCTCGAAGTTCAAAAATTTCTACACCCTTATTTTTGAACAAAAAGAATAATTGAGCGTCTTTTCCGTTTTGCAATAAAGGAAAATGGGAAAAAGATAATTAGAACTACTCATATGCTGGAGAGAAAAGCCAGCGGTTAAAATTCAACATGATCAGCTTGATGGGGGGTAACAAAATGGGAGGATATCTCATTTATTTTGCAATAATTATTCTTGTTCCGCTCTGGGCACAAATGAAAGTTAAGGGAGCTTACAGCAAATATTCAAAAATTCCTTCATCCACACAAATGAGAGGTGCTGAAGTAGCCAGAAGAATCCTGGATGAAAATGGCCTATATAACGTTGGCGTGGAAGAGACCAGGGGACATTTAACGGATCATTATGATCCGCGTTCTAAAACTGTCAGGCTATCAGCAACAAATTATCACGGCCATTCAGTGGCAGCAGCTGCCATTGCGGCCCATGAGGTTGGCCATGCAATTCAGGATAATCAGGATTACGCTTTTCTGCGTTTTCGCCATGCGCTTGTGCCTGTTGCAAATCTTGGTTCAAACTTCTCCTGGATTCTGATCATGATCGGTTTTTTTGCAGGATTGAGCGGAATGGTGCTGCTGGGAATTATCTTTATGGCAGCTGCAGTGGTATTCCAGGTTATCACTCTTCCTGTGGAGTTCAATGCTTCTAATCGTGCAATGGATCAGGTAGTGTCCCTCGGAATTATCAGAAACGATGAAGAACGGGAAACAAAAAAAGTTTTGAATGCAGCTGCATTGACATATGTGGCGGCAGCAGCTGTTGCTGTGCTGGAATTGCTGCGTTTAATCCTTATTTACACAGGTATGACAAGATCCGAGTAAGAAAAGCTGCTAGATAGTTATCTTAAAAAAGCCGGCTAGTGTTAATGTCCCCTTTAAGTAGACATTCAAAAAAACCTTCATGTTACCATGGAGGAAAGAATGCTACTTGGAGGGGATTTTTTCTATGGCAAAGAAAGGACAAACTTTTAATAGCTATTCGGAGGAGTTTAAACATAATGCCGTCATGAGATACGTGAATGGGTCTAAGAGCTATAAAGTGTTGTCAGAAGAATTGGGAATTCGTCACTGCAGCCAGCTTAAAGTGTGGGTTAAGAAATGGAAAGATGGAGTACCATTTGATGAGCGTAAGGAGTCTCTAACCCTTTAAAAGGCAGGCCTAGGACTAAATTTAAATCGGTTGAAGAGGAAAGAGATTATTTAAAAGCACAGGTTGAATTTCTAAAAAAGAAGTATCCAAATCTGGTAAAGGAGGAGGAAACATACCCAGAAGAATAAAATATGAACTGGTTGATGAGTTAAGGGGGACCTATCCGGTCTCCTGGCTGCTGGAGATTGCCTATATCAAACCGGCTAGCTATTACAAATGGAAAAAAACGAATGTTAAACGGGAAGAGAAGGCTAAGGATGAACAAGTCATCCGTGAGCACATTTTGGGGATCCATTTCATGCATCCTGAATTTGGCCGGCCTCGTATTACAGATGAATTAAATGAAAACGGGTATTTAATTAACCACAAGAAGGTCTGCAGGCTGATGATGGAAATGGACATACAATCAGTCATCCGAAAGAAGAGAAAATGGCACGGTCGTAGTCCTTCTATCCTCTTCCCTAATCGCCTTAAAAGGAATTTCAGGGCTGCAGGACCTAATCAAAAGATGGATATAACATATGTGTCTGTTGGAGAAGAATTTTATTATGTATCGGTCATACAGGATCTCTTTAATAACGAAATAGTAAGTTGGGAGCTATCTAAGAGAAATGATCTGGAACTTGTGTTAAATACAGTAGAAAAATGGACAAGAAAAAAGACGTAGCTGAAGCCGTTCTCCATTCAGATCAAGGTTTCCAGTATACGTCAAAGCTATACAGCAGCCGATTAGAGGATTATGGCATCAAGGGCAGCCACTCTCGAAAAGGAAACTGCCTGGACAATGCCAGTGTAGAATCGTTCTTCTCACACCTCAAAACCGAGAAGCTGTATATAAATAAGTGTAAGTCAGAAGAAGAACTAGAACAAGCTCTTGAGAATTACCTCTACCATTACAAACGAAGACAAAAGAAACTAAAGATACGCGCGCCGATTGAATATCGACACGCGCTCACTGCTTAGCTTTTTATGTTGTCTACTTGACAGGGGCAAGACCACTAGCTGGCTTTTTCTTTTTGCTGAAAAAAGAGATGCCATTATGGCATCTCCTGGATCTATTCTTTAGCGTTCAACCGGCTTTTTATTTTCATCCAGAGTAAAGCCTTCCCCCAGTACGTCATGGACAGCTGTAACCGATACAAATGCATGCGGATCAACAGCTGTGATGACATTTTTCAAACGAACAATTTCATTGCGGCCAACTACACAATAGAGCACTTCCCGTTCTATCTTAGTGAAGGAGCCGTGGCCTTTTAACACGGTGACACCCCGGTCCATTTCTTTCATGATTTTATCGGCAATCGCTTCATTTTGTTCTGAAATGATCATCGCTCCCCTTGCTGCATAGGCGCCTTCTTGCATAAAATCAATTACTTTGGCACCGATAAAAACAGCAACAAGAGTATACATGGCCTCCCTGTAATCCAAGTATGTAATTAAAGAAAGTGCTATAACAAAAAAGTCAAAAATGAACATCGTTTTTCCCATGCTTACCCCTGCGTACTTATGGGTAAGCCTCGCGATTATATCCACTCCGCCTGTTGTGCCCCCATACCTGAAAATGGTCCCAAGTCCAATCCCGATGAAGACTCCGGCGAATAGAGAAGCAAGAGTTAAATCCTCTTTTAGAGGCATTTCGATCTGGTACCGCTGAAAAATCCACAAGAAAATGGACACAGCGACCGTTCCGATAATCGTGTAAACAAAAACATTCCTGCCAAGAAGTTTCCACCCTATAAAGAAAAGGGGTATATTCAGCAGCAAGTTTGTATAAGAAGGATCCCACTTGAACAGGAAATATAAGAGCAGTGTTATCCCGGTGAATCCGCCTTCAGCCAAATTATTCTGCATATTAAAATGAACAAGGCCCCACGAAAAAATGGCCGCACCAAGCAAAATGAAAAAAATATTCTTAAATTTTACTCCAAAATGCATATTATCCCTCCACTGCCTGAATATCACAATACCAAAGCGTATCTAATTATATAAGATACAGAATATAAGAGCAATGACCTTTCCGGGACAAGATGGCAGAGGGGAATCAAATAAGCTCGATGATAAAAAATATTTGTAAAATAGCCGATCTTTAGCTTAACATGAAAAGTGGTAATCTCCGTATATAGATACACCTATAAAAAGCAGAGGTGAAATAAATGCAACCAGCAAAATCAATGAAAGATATGCAAACAGAAGTAGACACATACATAAGCCAATTTAAAGAAGGTTATTTCAGTCCATTGGCCATGCTTGCAAGAATGACTGAAGAACTTGGGGAACTATCCAGGGAAGTAAACCATTACTATGGTGAAAAACCCAAAAAATCCACCGAGGAAGAAAAAGCGATCGAAGAAGAGCTTGGAGATATGCTTTTTGTTCTAATATGCTTTGCTAATTCCTTAAATATTGACTTGGAAGAAGCGCACGATCGTGTCATGAAAAAATTCAGCACACGTGATAAAGACAGATGGACAAGAATTGAAGAATAGAAGGAGAGAAAACAATGGATAAAGTTAAAATTGTTATAGCGGGACCGCGGGGACGAATGGGAAGTGAAGCCGTCCAGCTTGTTAATCGAACAGAAAATTATGAAATAGCTGCAGTGATCGACCATAAAAATGGAGGAGGCTTTCTTGGCGATTTTGAAGGGTTTTCACAGTTTGGCCAGGTTCCGGTTTACACAGATCTTGCCTTATGCTTTCAGGAACTAAAACCAGATGTGCTTATTGATTTGACCACTCCGGAAGTAGGAATGTTCCACACGAAAACAGCACTGGAGTATGGTGTTAGACCAGTTGTTGGGACAACAGGCTTTTCGAAGGAAAATTTGAAAGAGCTTGAAGAACTTTGCCAGGAAAAAGGAATCGGCTGCATTATTGCCCCAAACTTTGCACTTGGTGCTGTATTAATGATGAAATTCTCACAATTAGCAGGAAGATATTTTAACGATGTGGAAATTATAGAGCTCCACCATGACCAGAAATTGGATGCTCCATCTGGAACTGCAGTGAAAACAGCAGAAATGATTGCTGATGTAAGAGAGAACAAAGAGCAGGGCCATTCACAGGAGAAGGAAACGATTCCTGGTGCAAGAGGCGCAAACTTTGATGGCATGCATATACACTCTGTACGGCTTCCTGGCCTGATTGCTCATCAGCAGGTTATGTTCGGTTCGGAGGGACAAACATTGACCATCCGCCATGACTCCTATAACAGGGCTTCCTTTATGTCTGGAGTAAAACTTGCTGTCGATACAGTTTTAAAAATTGATACTCTCGTCTACGGCCTCGAAAATATTATTGATTAGAAAGGGGTGCCACCATGAATATTGCCTTAATTGCCCATGATAAGAAAAAGGATGATATTGTAAGATTTGCAATCGCCTATAAATCAATTCTTGCTGAACATACCCTTTACGCTACTGGAACAACCGGTTCACGCATCATGAAGGAAACTGGCCTTTCCATTCATCGTTTTCAGTCTGGGCCACTTGGCGGGGACCAGGAAATTGGTGCTTTAATTGCTAACAATAAAATGGATGTAGTATTTTTCTTTAGAGATCCTCTGACTGTTCAGCCTCATGAGCCGGATGTTTCAGCTTTGGTGCGCCTCTGTGATGTATATGCCGTCCCATTGGCGACTAATATGGGCACTGCTGAAATTATTATTAAAGGACTGGAACGCAATGATTTATCATGGAGGAATATTGTAAGTGAAAAAGGTGACATGAATGAACCTGGATAATCTTGATATTCTGGCATTTGGTGCGCATGCTGATGATGTTGAAATTGGCATGGGCGGCACAATTGCCAAATTTGCCTCAATCGGAAAAAAAATTGGAATATGCGACTTGACCCGGGCCGAGCTTTCTTCTAATGGGACGGTTGAAATCCGTAAAGAGGAATCACTGAAAGCAGCTGATATTCTGGGGGTTAGTGTGCGGGAAACACTTAATCTGCCTGACAGGGGTTTATATTATAATCAGGAATACATAAAAAAGATTGCGGAAATGATCCGTAAATACAAGCCTGTTCTTGTGTTTGCACCTTACATGGAGGACAGGCATCCTGACCATGGCCATTGTGCCCGGCTGGTGGAAGAAGCCGTCTTTTCGGCCGGAATAAGAAAATACGAAACAGGGGGGGATTTTGCTCCGCATAAGGTGAAAAGCCTTCACTTTTACATGATAAATGGTTTCCATAAGCCTGACTTCCTAATTGATATCTCATCTTTTATGGATAAAAAAGCTGAAGGGCTGGAGTCTTATCAAAGTCAATTTGTAAAAAAACCTGGTTCATTTGATACTCCGCTTGTCAACGGTTATATTGAGACTGTTGCAGCGAGGGAAGGCCTATTTGGAAAACAGGCAGGGGTGGAATATGCAGAGGGCTTTAAAGTCAATAAGCCCTTAATGATTAATATGGATATATTCGGTGGAGAATTATGAGAAAAAAATTAAAAATAGGTATCACCTGCTATCCCACGGTGGGAGGATCAGGTGTTGTTGCAACAGAACTGGGTAAAATGCTGGCTGAAAAAGGCCATGAAATACATTTTATTTCATCAAGCCTCCCTTTTAGACTGAAAAGGATGTACCCAAATATTTTTTATCACCAGGTAGATGTAAATCAATACTCCGTGTTCCAATATGCTCCTTACGATATCGCGCTTGCAAGTAAAATGGCAGAAGTGATAAAACGTGAAGGACTTGACCTTCTTCATGTGCATTATGCAATCCCGCATGCAGTTTGTGCGATTCTGGCTAAGCAGATGAGCGGCACGGATATTAAGATTGTTACCACCCTTCATGGAACGGATATTACAGTTCTCGGGTATGATCCATCCCTGACAGATGCGATCCGTTTCGGAATCGAAAAGTCTGATGGCGTTACAGCTGTATCCAATGCGCTCATTTCGCAAACTTATGACCTGATAAAACCTGATAAATCTATAAGAGCAGTTTATAACTTTATAGATGAAAGAATATACAAGAAAACCGACTCTGCTTATCTTAAAGAAGAATATGGCATAAAACCGGATGAGAAGGTTGTCATCCATGTTTCCAATTTTCGCGGTGTAAAGCGGGTACCTGATGTTGTTAAGGCTTTTGCAAAAATCACGGAAGAAGTTCCTTCCAAGCTGCTATTAGTAGGAGACGGACCGGAAATGACCGTTATATGCAGGCTGGTGAATGATCTGCAGCTTAAAGATAAGGTCTTGTTTTTGGGAAAACAGGATAATCTGGAGGAGCTATACAGCATCAGTGATTTAATGCTCTTATTATCCGAAAAGGAAAGCTTTGGACTTGTTGCTCTCGAGGCAATGGCATGCGGAGTGCCGTGCATCGGCACTAATACTGGGGGAATTCCAGAAGTAATCAGCGACGGTGAGACAGGTTATATTTGTACTCTGGGGGATATAACTGATATCTCAAAAAAAGCAATTAAACTGCTTAATGATGTGCCCCTGCTTGAAAGGTTTGCTTCCCAATCCATTTCACTCGCTAAAGGAAGGTTCAGTGCCAGTCAGATTGTCATTCAATATGAAGAGTTTTATTATGAACTTTTGGAAAAAGGTGACCTTCGATGAATGAAGCTTTTTTAAGGGCAGTTCCTGTCCTCGAGAATATAGAAGCGGCAGGTTATGAGGCCTATTTTGTAGGAGGCTCAGTACGGGATTTTATCCTTGGCAAGGAAATTGCGGACGTCGATATTGCCACTTCCGCTGCCCCTGAGGAAGTCAAAACCATATTCCCAAGAACACTTGATGTGGGCATCGAGCATGGCACTGTGGTTGTACTGCATAATGGCATACCCTATGAAATTACAACTTTCAGGTCAGAGGCTGAATATCTGGATTTTAGGAGGCCTTCAAAGGTTCAATTTATCAGGTCTCTAAAAGAGGATTTGAAAAGAAGAGATTTTACAATGAACGCCATTGCTATGGATAAGAAAGGGCATCTTATTGATCCATTTAACGGCAGGGGAGCAATAGAAGAGAAAAGAATCTGCACCGTTGGACAGCCTGCTGAGAGATTTACTGAAGATGCACTTCGAATGATGAGAGCAGTCCGCTTTTATAGTCAGCTTGCATTCGAAATTGAAAAAAACACTTATGATGCTTTGGCATCTTTGGCTCATTTACTTGAAAACATTGCAGTTGAAAGAAAGCTGGCAGAATTCGAAAAACTATTAGCAGGAACCAGCCGGATGAAAGCTCTTATGATAATTGGGAAAACAGGACTATCTAAGTATCTGCCAAATATGTCTGGCTTCCAAAAGGAATTAATGCAGGCAGAAGATTATAATGCAGCTGAACTGACAGTGGATGAAATGTGGGCCTTTCTTGCATGCATCTTTAACTTGGACGAGTCGCAGGCTGAAGCCTTTTTCAAAAGCTGGAAACTGCCTGTAAAGAAAATAAAAAAGATATTGGCAATTAATAAATGGATTCGGTATAGAGCCAAAAATAAGTGGGATGCCTATTCCCTTTACCAGGCAGGATGCGTTTCACTAAACGCCGAGCGGGTCCTCAACGTAATCGTGCATGAGGACTCAAACAGGGGAACCGATATCCTGGTGAGTCAATATAATTGCCTGCCGATTAAAGAGAGAAGCGATCTTCAGCTTACCGGAGATAACCTGATGGATTGGTTTGGCAAACCTCCTGGACCCTGGATTAAAGCAATTCTTGAAAAAACGGAGGAAGCTGTCTTGCGCGGCGAATTGAATAATAGCAATGAATCCATAAGGGAGTGGCTCATAAATTGCAATCAGAAATTAGGAAAAAATTGATTGATGCTTTTACGAAGAGCAAGGAGGAATACCTTTCAGGCCAGTATTTAGCCGACCTGATTGGCTGCTCAAGAACGGCTGTATGGAAGCATATTGAAGAGCTGAGGAAAGAAGGCTTTGAACTGGAAGCGGTCAGAAGAAAGGGATATCGGATTACGAAAACACCTGAAAAGGTTACTCCTGATGAAATCAGGCTGGGTCTGCAGACTGAAACACTTGGCCGTCAAATTCATCATGAAGAAAGTGTTGACTCAACACAGAAGATTGCTCATCGCCTTGCTTACGAAGGTGCGCAGGAAGGAACGGTCGTCATCGCGGAGGAACAGCTTTCAGGCAGGGGAAGAATGGACAGGAGATGGCATTCCCCGAAATCAACAGGCGTATGGATGAGTGTTATCCTGAGGCCGAATATTCCACCTCCGAAAGCACCGCAGCTGACGCTCATTACAGCGGTGGCTGTTGTACAGGCGATTGAAGAGCTGACAGATTTAACACCGCAAATTAAATGGCCGAATGATATATTAATGAACGGGAAGAAAGTTACAGGAATCCTGACGGAACTGCAGGCGGATGCAGACCGCATTATTTCAATAATCATCGGCATCGGAATCAATGTTAACCAGGAGCTTGATGATTATCCAGATGAACTTAAAGACATTGCCACTTCTATATCCATTGAAAAAGGCGAAAAGCTTTCAAGAGCGGAGCTGATTAGAGTATTACTGGCAAAACTGGAAAACCTTTATAAACTGTATTTAGATAAAGGCTTCTATCCGATTAAGCTTTTATGGGAAAGTTATGCTGTCAGCATTGGTAAGAACCTTACTGCAAGAACTATTACCGGCAGTATATATGGCAAGGCTCTTGGAATTACAGAAGATGGAGTCCTGATGATCGAAGACAGCAGCGGAAAGGTCCATCATGTCTATTCTGCGGACATTGAGCTGGATGTTTAATTGTTTGCCTAAAATTTTTATAGCCAATTCTTTTGCCTTTTTGATATACTTTTTATGGGCAGTATCCTTAAAAGAACTGCACCTTTTTTGAGCGAATCATAAAATAAATAGATATCTGCCTAGATCCAAAAAAATGGACCGGGACAGAGGGATGAACTGATATATGAGCTATTGCAAAATCCTTCTGCCTACAGAAGGATTTTTTAATGTTCTGTTTTTTAACTCATTTGGAAGTTTTATTGCCTCTTCCTGCATAAGGAGGACGAATGATGAAGCAAACAACTGATTTTCTAAAAATGAAGGAACATGAAGAGAAAATTGTAATGCTGACAGCTTATGATTTCCCTGCTGCCAAACAGGCCGAAGGGGCCAATGTGGACATGATTCTTGTGGGGGACTCGCTTGGGATGGTAGTGCTGGGCTATGATTCAACTGTTCCAGTTACAATGGAGGATATGATTCATCATGGAAAGGCTGTCAAACGTGGAGCAAAAAATACATTTATTGTGATTGATATGCCGTTTATGAGCTATCACTTGTCCGCAAAAGATACACTTATAAATGGAGCAAGGCTCATTCAGGAAACAGGGGCACATGCTGTTAAGCTTGAAGGCGGTGATGAAGTCGCACAACAAATCGGAGCGTTAACAAAAGCAGGCATTCCTGTTGTTGCCCACCTGGGCCTGACACCACAATCTGTGGGGGTCCTTGGGGGATATAAAGTTCAGGGGAAAAACGCTGAAGCAGCCAGAAAGCTGATTGATGATGCCAGAGAATGTGAGAGGGCTGGAGCTTTCGCTCTTGTCCTTGAGTGTGTTCCAAAACAGCTGGCAAAGCAGATTACTGATGAATTGACGATTCCTGTCATTGGGATCGGGGCCGGCAAGGATACAGACGGACAGGTTCTTGTTTACCATGATGTATTGGGATACGGTGTAGAGCGTGTTCCAAAGTTTGTGAAACAGTATGAAAACCTGAACCCAATTATCGCCGATAGTCTTGCAGCTTATTCCGCAGAAGTGAAGAACGGATCATTTCCTGATGATTCCCATTCCTTCAAGATGAAAGAGGAAGAGCTGCTGAGCTTGTACGGAGGAAAAGCATGAGAACGATTACTGATATAAGAGAAATGCAAAGTATTGCTTTACAGCTTAAGAGGGAAGGAAAGACAATTGGATTCGTCCCGACAATGGGTTATTTACACGAAGGTCATCTCTCCTTATTAAGTGCCGCCAGAGAAGAAAATGATGTGACAGTGGTAAGCATCTTTGTCAATCCGCTTCAATTCGGCCCTAAAGAAGATTTAGCGACATATCCCAGGGATTTCGAGCGTGACAGCAGCCTTGCAGAGAAAGAGGGGAATGACTACATCTTCTTTCCTTCAGCAGAGGAAATGTATCCTGAGACTCCGTCTGTAACAGCTAAAGTACAGGATCGTACGGATGTTTTATGCGGAAAATCCAGGCCGGGACATTTCGATGGTGTTGCAACGGTCCTTATAAAGCTCTTTAACATTGTACAGCCTGATAAAGTATATTTTGGGATGAAGGATGCTCAGCAGGTGGCCGTTGTTGATGGGCTAGTACGAGATTTCAATATTCCAGTGGAAATTGTCCCTGTTCAGACGGTCAGAGAAGAAGATGGATTGGCTAAGAGCTCAAGAAACGTACATCTTCTTCCGGCAGAACGAGATCAAGCAGCAGCTCTCCATCAAAGTCTTAAGATGGCGGAGTCCGCTATAGATGAAGGGGAACAAGATCCCCGGAAGATTCTAGCCTGCATGAAGGAATTCATCACAAAAAATACAAGCGGGGAAATAGATTATATTGAAATCCTATCCTATCCCCACCTTAAACAGCTTTCCCGCCTGGAAGGTAAAATCATCATCGCAATGGCCGTTAAATTCTCAAAGGCCCGTTTAATAGATAACGCTATAATATCAGTAAAAAAACAAAGCTAAGGGAGGAAGACAGCATGTTTCGCACCATGATGAATGGCAAGATCCATCGTGCAACAGTAACAGAAGCCAATCTTAATTATGTTGGCAGCATCACTATCGATACAGACATTATTGAAGCAGTAGGCATGGCTCCCAATGAGAAAGTTCAAATTGTTAATAATAACAATGGAGCACGATTTGAAACCTATATTATACCCGGTGAAAGAGGGAGCGGCGTAATCTGTGTTAATGGTGCAGCTGCACGCCTTGTACAGGAAGGGGATATTGTCATTATCATTTCATATGCTCTCGTTCCTGATGAAAAGGTGCCTTATCATGAACCAAAGGTAGCGATAATGGACAGCAGCAATCGGATCGCTGACATGATACATGCAGAGCCGGAAAGTACAGTTTTTTAAATAGAGTTTTATAAAGTGCTGAACTCCTATGGAGATTCAGCTCTTTTTTATAAACAGCCTGAATAACTGCATAGTTCAAGTGGAAGAAAAATAATAAGGGGAAAAGCTATTTGCCTTTTTCTTTTTCCGTTTTTATGATACCGTTTGAATGACTGAATATTGAGGTGTTAGCCATGGGTAATAAATATGTTGTAGTGGATTTGGAAACAACCGGGAACGCCCCGAAAAAAGGCGATAAAATGATACAATTTGCTGCTGTGGTGATTGAAAACGGAAAAATCACAGAGGAATACTCCTCCCTTGTAAACCCGGAGCAATCCATCCCCCCGTTTATAGAAGAACTGACAGGATTGTCAGATGAAATGGTCGAGAATGCCCCGCTCTTTTCGGAAATTGCCCCTAAAGTCTTGACTTTGCTTGAGGGTGCTTATTTTGTGGCTCATAATGTTTTATTTGATTTATCTTTTTTACAGGAAGAATTAATTGAGGCAGGATATAACGGATTTTACGGTCCTGTTCTTGATACAGTTGAGATGGCCCGTATTCTTTTTCCGACTGCAGATAGCTTTAAATTATCTGATCTTGCACTCCGGGAAGGCCTTAATCATGAACGTCCCCATCAGGCAGACAGTGATGCGTATGTGACCGCTGAGCTCCTGTTAATATTATTGAATAAGCTTAAAAACCTTCCCCATAACACCATAGACCTGCTGCATAAGCTGTCTGGAGGCTTAAAGAGTGATCTTGATATATTATTGGACGAGTTCATTGCGGT
The DNA here is from genome assembly GCF_000294775.2 of Cytobacillus oceanisediminis 2691. GTDB lineage: Bacteria > Bacillota > Bacilli > Bacillales > Cytobacillaceae > Cytobacillus > Cytobacillus pseudoceanisediminis. The sequence goes on along the minus strand of NZ_CP015506.1, from coordinate 3,845,973 downwards.
TAATGAAAGTAGGATTGGTTATTTAGATGATGGTATTGAAGTTCACAGAGGGATTGCACTGAAAAAAGAAATGAAACCACGGGAACTAGCAGGCTCCGAATTTCAGGGCTTTCCTTTCAGTGAAGAGGAAAAGCAGGAAATGTTCATTAAAGCCTTCCCTTCTTTTGAAAAAAGAGATGGCCAGTTTATCATGATGGATTCGGTTTATGGAGCGTTCAAAAATAAACGGCATGCATTGATTGAGGCAGGCACTGGTGTTGGGAAGTCCTTGGCATATCTTGTTCCATCAGCTGTTTATGCAAAGGAAAGCGGAAGAACTGTTATTATCAGTACATATACAACACAGCTTCAGGAGCAGCTGCTGAGGAAGGATGTTCCACTGCTTCAAAAAATGCTGCCATTCCCGCTTAAAGCTGTATTGCTGAAGGGAAGAAGCCATTATATCAGCCTTGCGAAGTTCGCTCAAACGTTAAGAGATGATGAAGATAATTATGATACAACCCTTAGCAAAATGCAGATTCTTGTCTGGCTGCTGGAGACTGACACAGGTGATATTGATGAATTAAACCTGTCAAGCGGCGGGATGATTTACTGGAGCAGGATAAAGAATGATGAAACAGCTTTTTTACAGGATAAGTCGTGGATTTCCAGAGATTTTTATCTAAGGGCAAGAAAGGATGCCCAAAAGGCAGATATCATTATTACGAATCACTCACTGCTTTTAACGGATCTAACAGCAGATAATGTTATTTTGCCTGAATTCAGCCATGTGGTGATCGATGAGGGACATCATTTTGTTAAGGCTTCTGGGAAACATTTTGGCAATAAGCTTGATTATCTATCAGTTCGGCTGATGCTTGGTCAAATTGGATTATTTGAACAGAAGCAGCTGTATTATAAGCTTGAAAAGCTGGTGGAAGAGAAAGCAGCGGCACCTGATGATGTCATGCATTCTTTTGAAATCAACCAAACAATAGCTGACATTATTCATGAAATGGATGAGTTGTTTAGAGTTATAGCGATTTATGCTAAAAAATATACAAAAGCAAAAAAAAGCGTAAATCGAATTACGGTCCGATTTAATAGAAATGCTGATAACAAGGAAACGAATGTCGTATTAGCGAGTGCCGAACGTTTTAAATTTATGCTTAAGGAATTGATCCAGGGCATAGACAGCCGTGTAGGAGCAGTTACAAATATTAAATCAGCTCTTTCTCTTGAGGAGAAGGCATTAATGGAGGAAGTGGCTTCCATTCTGGATGATTTAAGGGGAATGTATGAGGATTTAAACCATATCTTTCACTTGCCGTCCCGGGAATTTGTTGTTTGGATTGAAATGGATACTCGCTCTGCACAAAATGCTACAACTGTTTATGCACAGCCTGTATCAGTTTCTGAATATCTTAATGAACAATTCTTCAGCCAAAAGGAAAGTACGGTCATTACATCTGCCACTTTATCTGTGAAAAATTCTTTCAGTTTTATTCTAAAGGAACTAGGGCTTGAGGAACAGCAATGCACTCTAAAGCAAATTCAATCTCCTTTTGATTATCAAAGGCAGGTTAAGCTAGTGATTTCTGATGATTTGCCTGAAGTGAATGCAGTACCGCTCGAGGAGTATGTGGCATCAATTACCGAGCATATAATTTCAATTGCGGAAGCAGCGAAAGGAAGAATGCTGATTCTTTTCACTTCGCATGAGATGTTAAGAAGAACCTATGAGCTTATAAAGGAATCAGGGTTCCTGGAGGATTATGTTCTCATTGCCCAGGGTGTTACAAGCGGAAGCAGATCAAGACTTACGAGGAATTTTCAGCGATTTGATAAAGCCATTCTTTTAGGGACAAGCAGCTTTTGGGAAGGTGTGGATATCCCTGGTGAGGATCTTTCCTGTCTTGTAATTGTCAGGCTGCCATTTTCACCTCCAGATGAACCGATGGCACAGGCGAAAAATGAGCAAATTGCAAAGGAAGGAAAAAATCCGTTTTCCGAATACTCATTGCCCGAAGCAGTTATCCGCTTTAAGCAAGGTGTCGGGAGATTAATTAGAACAAGTTCGGATAGAGGAGTCATCGTGATATTTGACCGAAGAATTATCACCGCAAGGTATGGAAAGGCATTTCTGGATTCCATTCCGCCTATTCCTGTCCAGAAAAGTAATATTGATGAAATTGTCGAATTAATTTATACTTGGCTGTAAAAAATTCCGCGATTTTCACCGGAATCCTACTAGGAGAACAAGGCATCTGGTTTTTATCAGGATAAATTTAGATGATTAACGCATTATAATTTTGTGGGTTCTTTATTTATAAATCCTCAGTATGCTTTTGTTCATATGTAGGAGGAATGGAAAGATGAACGTGCTGTTCGCCTTTATGCTACTGTTCACGAATTGGTATTACATACCTAAGGATTCACCAGCAGTTCCTGTTAAAGTGGAAAGCATTGATCTAAAACTAAAAAGTGATGAGCTGGCTTTTACGTTTTTTTCCTTGTCTGATGGCGAGGCTTCCTTGCTTCATCATGGAAATGACGAAAAAGTCCTTATTAACACCGGCGGGCCAGGAACAGAGGAAGAATTAAAGAAGCTTCTTGAATTATATGGCGTAAATAGGATTTCAGCTATTATCCTGACAGATGAGGAATTATATAACGTGGCCAGCCTTAAATGGCTGATAGAAGATTTTGGGGTTAAAGAAATTATTGCCTATGATTCTGCAGTTTCTGAGTTGAGGGCTGAGAACGGAATCAGTGACCTTAGTCTGCATGCCTGGAATCAGAATTTTAAGCAGCAGCTATTTCCGGGGTTGCTTGCAGAAGTTCTTTACGCAGGTAATGAATCGGGGGAAGGAATGGATATTTCCTTTACATTTGCAAGGCATCGTGTATTATTTATGAACTCGACTAGTCCAAAATCTAAAGATTTTCTCATGAAAAAAGAGTTATCCAATGTTAATATTGTAAAACTTCCTGCGTTTGGCAGGAACGATTCCATATCAGAAGAGATGATCAAACATTTGGATCCGCAGATCGCCATTCTTTTTTATAAACCATCCATAAAACATGATTCGGATCTGTTCGGGCTGTTAAACGATGCCTGGGTTGATGTATATTATACAAGAAAGCACGGAACCGTCACCATCAAATTTACAGACATTAATTATGAATTATTCACGATTTTCCAGGGCGAGGAGTTCAAATAAACATATACCTTCACCAAAATATCAAAGGGAAATATTTTGTGAAGGTAATGACTTTTAGGGGGAATTTTATCACTTTCAACAGGCCAAATAATTAGCAATCAAAATTTAATGGCCAAATGAAAAAAGCTGCGCTTGCGGCGCAGCTTGACGTGGTGGACCAGAAGAAAATTTGTAGTTGTTTTAATACCAGTTAATCAATTCTGCTGTTATACTGTTACTGAGATTTATTTCTTTGTAAAATTAGTTTAACCTTAACGGCTGGGTATATAAGTTACAAATATTGTAGAGGCTGAGGAGGAATTCCAGAATGGAAAGCAAAATTGAGGTTTTATCTACCGTGAAGATCCAGCAAAGCCCGGATCTGTATAAAATTGTTGATGCACTGAACAGAACTTTAAAAGAAAAAGATTTGATGTTCGGTTTGGCGCTTGATCAGGAAGACCAAAATAAAGCGATTTTTACGATTTATCGTACATAAAAGAGTGATTGAGACATGAAGAGAGCAATATGGGGTATCATTATTCTGCTTGTCATATGCATTGGAGCAGGCTCTTTAATTTATTTCAACAGCATGAAGCCGGTTAGAGCGGCAGAATCAAAGGCTGTAGAGCTTGCGAAAAAGGAAACAGATCTTGCTGAAACTGAAGATTTCAATTTATATCATGGCACTGAGACCTACTATGTAATCGAGGGTAAAGATCATGATGGGACAAGTATATATGTGTGGGTTCCAGAAAAAAAAGGGAAAATCGTTACACTGAAAGAATCTGAAGGAATTTCCAGAAATGAGGCCATTAACAGACTTAAGCAGGAGAAAAATGCTGCTGAAATCATGTCTGTGCGGCTTGGAATGGAGAAAAATATTCCATTATGGGAAATTCATTACCGTTCCGGCAGTGATTTAATAAATTATTATTATATAGATTTTAAAACAGGAGAATGGCTAAAAAAAATTGAAAATCTATAGCCTGAGGCATTACAGCGCCTTAGTGCAGGAGAAAATCGGGAGGAAGCAAGCAAATGGAGATTCAACTGGCACAAAGAGTAAAAGCGTTGACACCATCAACAACTCTGGCAATCACAGCAAAAGCAAAAGAGCTAAAAGCCCAGGGACATGATGTTATTGGATTGGGAGCAGGCGAGCCGGATTTTAATACGCCGCAGCATATTATCGATGCAGCAGTGAAATCAATGAATGAGGGACATACAAAATATACGGCTTCAGCAGGTCTTCCAGCATTAAAGAAAGAAATCGCAAACAAGTTTAAAAAAGACCAGGGACTTGAGTATGACGCTTCAGAAATCATCGTTACCAATGGTGCAAAGCATGGCTTATATACACTTTTCCAGGTTTTGCTTAATGAAGGGGATGAAGTCATTATCCCGACTCCATATTGGGTCAGCTATCCTGAACAGGTTAAACTAGCAGGAGGTATTCCTGTTTATGCAGAGGGAAGAGAAGAGAATGATTTTAAGATCACACCGGAACAGCTGGCTAAAAGCATAACTGACAAAACCAAGGCAGTGATTATTAACTCACCAAGCAACCCGACCGGCATGCTTTATTCAGCGGAGGAATTAAAGGAGCTTGGCGAGGTTTGTTTAAAGCATAATGTCCTTATCATTTCTGATGAAATCTATGAAAAACTGGTATATGGCGGCCACCAGCATACTTCGATTGCTGAAATTTCACCTGAACTTAAAGAACAAACCATTATCATTAATGGGGTATCCAAGTCTCATTCCATGACAGGGTGGAGAATTGGATATGCAGCAGGTAATAAGAATATTATTAAGGCCATGACCAACCTTGCCAGCCACAGCACATCCAACCCGACAACAACAGCACAATATGGTTCAATCGCTGCATATGCCGGATCACAGGATACACTGGAAGAAATGAGAGAAGCATTCGAACATCGATTAAATGTTATCTATGATAAATTAATCAGCATACCAGGCTTTACTTGTGTAAAACCACAAGGAGCATTTTACCTGTTTCCCAATGTGAAAAAGGCAGCAGAATTGACCGGTTTTGAGAGTGTCGATGAATTTGTTAAGGCTCTTCTTGAGGAAGCGATGGTTGCAGTAATTCCAGGTTCTGGTTTTGGCTCTCCGGATAATATCCGTTTATCATATGCAACTTCTCTTGAATTATTAGAAAAAGCTGTGGAACGGATGCATGGATTTGTAGAAAAGAACATGAAGTAAAGAAAAGCGGAAGCGCCTTGCCCACCCCGTACACTTCAAGGCTTACGTTAGAAATCGACGTTCAAAATTTTGGACTTTCTAATTTTTGTGAAACAGGAGCGCTGGATTATATCCGGCCTCCTTCTGTATTTTTCGTAAGAACACTTAAAATATTACTAATATTGCTTGTCAATGTGCTTGAAGGTATAATATATAGCGTTACATAAGAAGTGATTGCTTAGATTTTTTTGGAGGGAACATAAATTGATAAAAACAACAATTTCTCAAGTTCATAAATATGTTGATCAGGAAGTTACGATTGGAGCTTGGATTGCCAACAAGCGCTCAAGCGGAAAGATTGCATTTTTACAGCTGCGCGATGGGACTGGTTTTATTCAAGGTGTTGTAGTGAAAGCGGAAGTGCCGGAAGAGATTTTCCAGGGTGCAAAATCAGTTACACAGGAATCTTCCGTTTATGTTACTGGCAAGATTCAAAAGGATGAGCGTTCACCTTTCGGATTTGAAATGCTGGTTACAGGCCTGGAAGTTATTCATCAGGCTGTGGACTATCCGATTACTCCTAAAGAACATGGAACTGAATTCCTAATGGACAATCGTCACTTATGGCTGCGCTCCCGCCGACAGCATGCAGTCATGAAAATCAGAAATGAAATTATCCGGGCAACTTATGAGTTTTTCAACGAGCAAGGTTTTTCAAAGGTTGACCCTCCAATTTTGACGGGAAGCGCCCCAGAAGGTACATCGGAACTTTTTGCGACAAAGTATTTTGATGAAGATGCTTATTTATCACAAAGCGGCCAGCTTTATATGGAGGCAGCTGCTATGGCTCTTGGAAAAGTATTTTCATTCGGGCCGACCTTCCGTGCTGAAAAATCCAAAACTCGCCGTCATTTAATCGAATTTTGGATGATTGAACCTGAAATGGCTTTCTGTGAGTTTGATGATAACCTGAAAGTACAGGAAGAATATGTAGCTCATATTGTACAATCTGTTCTTAAGAACTGTTCAATTGAACTCAAAACACTAGGCCGTGATACGGAGAAACTTGAAAAAATTACGGCACCATTCCCGCGCATCACGTATGATGAAGCAATTAAGTTTCTTCAGGAAAAAGGTTTTGATGATATCCAGTGGGGAGACGACTTTGGTGCACCGCATGAGACAGCAATTGCAGAAAGCTATGATAAGCCAGTCTTTATCACACACTATCCAACTTCACTGAAACCATTCTATATGCAGCCTGATCCATCAAGAGAAGATGTTGTATTATGTGCCGACTTGATTGCACCTGAAGGGTATGGAGAAATCATCGGCGGCTCTGAGCGTATTCACGACTATGACCTTCTAAAGCAGCGCCTTGATGAACATAAGTTAGATAGGGATGCTTACAAATGGTACCTGGAGCTTCGTCAATATGGGTCCGTACCGCATTCGGGATTTGGTCTTGGACTTGAAAGAACAGTTGCGTGGATAAGCGGCGTCGAGCATGTACGTGAAACAATTCCTTTTCCTCGTTTATTAAACCGCCTATATCCATAATTTTTTAAAAAACTGATAGATAAAGCAGAAATCCGCCTTCCGCGGATTTTTTGCTTCTTCAGATTCCCGCAACATCTTCCAGAAGAAAGCAGTCAAGCTGAATCTTCATGGAAAAGTTACCGGTTTTTCATCTCACTTTGGCCACTGTGTTCATGATATACTGAGAAGGAGGTGTCCCGAATGTCTAAAAATAGTTTATTAAAATGGCTTCAGGAAGGAAATATTTCAATACCTGGAGTCCTGCTTTCTCAATATAAAGAAATGAATTTGAATGAGCATGAACTCGTCTTAATTCTTCATGTAATTTCCTATATTGAACATGGGAATGAATTTCCCACCCCTGTAGAATTATCTTCGCGCATGACCATTTCTGTGGCTGAATGTACGGATATGCTAAGGAAACTAATCCAAAAAGGATTTTTTGATATCAAAGATAGCTACTCTGCTGATGGCATCAGATATGAAAAATACCATCTAGATCCGCTTTGGGAGAAGCTCATTGATCAGTTTCTGCTCAGCGGCAAGAAAGAGGAAGCTGTTAAGATACAGCAGGAGGAAACAGATCTTTATACTTGCTTTGAAAGGGAATTCGGCAGGCCGCTTTCACCTTTTGAATGTGAAACACTTGCGCTCTGGATGGATGATGATCATCATGATCCCCATATTATAAAAGCTGCATTAAGAGAATCTGTCCTGTCCGGCAAACTGAATTTCAGATATATAGACAGGATTCTTTTTGAGTGGAAAAAGAATGGCATAAAAACGATTGAACAGGCTAAAAGCTATGGAAAAAAATTCAGGCAGAACCAGGCACAGCTAAGGACAAAGAGGGAAGACACTCCGTCACAGACGACGAAATCTGTTCCCTTTTATAATTGGCTTGAACAGTAAGCAGGCTAAAGCTGCACCCAAAATATTGAAGATAGTAAGTTGGTGATTTCTTTGTTAAATAAAACACAAATAAGATACTGCCTTGATGCAATGGGGGAAATGTTCCCGGAGGCACATTGTGAATTAAATCATTCCAATCCATTTGAATTAGTCATAGCTGTAGCACTATCTGCACAATGTACTGATGCACTGGTAAACAAAGTGACAAAAAACCTGTTCCAAAAGTATAAAACACCCCAGGATTACCTCAATGTTTCCATAGAGGAACTGCAGGAAGATATCCGCTCAATTGGTCTTTATCGCAACAAAGCTAAAAATATCCAAAAGCTGTGCAGATTGCTTCTGGATGAATATGAGGGTGTAGTGCCGCGTGACAGAGATGAGCTGACAAAGCTTCCTGGAGTAGGCCGCAAAACTGCCAATGTCGTTGTCTCAGTGGCTTATGGAGTGCCTGCTATTGCAGTCGATACTCATGTTGAACGAGTAAGCAAAAGGCTTGGCTTCTGCCGCTGGAAGGACTCTGTACTGGAAGTTGAAAAGACATTAATGAAGAAAGTGCCGATGGATGAATGGTCAATTACTCATCATCGTATGATCTTTTTTGGAAGATATCACTGTAAGGCACAGAATCCTCAATGTGAGATTTGCCCTCTGCTAGATTTATGCCGGGAAGGCAAGAAACGTATGAAGGTGAAGCAAGCAAAATGACCGGGGAGATAGTCATTCCTGTTACAGAACAATTATGCCATTCCCTGTTTTACAAAATGAATGATTCATTGGCTGTAAAAGAAGGATCCCTTTCCGCTTATCAGCCTCTACCGCCATTTCTATATGAAGCGGCTTTTTATAGGGGCATACCTGCTGTAAGGCCTTGGGAAACCAGCGAAAAATTTATTCCTGTCTTAATGAATGAGTGGGCAGGGCAGAAACATCTTCTGGGTATGCACTTTTCGAACCGGGACCAGAAGGCAGCATTAGATCCGATGAAAGTATCTTTGGGAGTATTTTTACAGCTATTGTATTGGGCAAACAGCAAGCCGGTAAACCTTCAGTCAGATCCTGGAGAATTGCCAATAAAGCCAGTGAACCTTAAGGAACGGCTGAATTTCATTTTTGCACGACCGGCTTTTTATCATTCTTATATACAGCTGTCTGAACTAATGTCTGAAATGGAAAAGCAATATATGAAGATGCTTGCATTGGAAAAATCGAAGAGAAAGCGCCTTTAAATGATAGGCGCTTTTTTCTATGGCTAGAGAAAACAATAGCCTGCGCGAACTACAAGTCCCGCGCATAAACCCCATTAAGGCCGCGCGCGAAAGGAGAGAAAGCGCGCACAAGAAATGCGAGCGTAAAAGACCGGAACCCGCGCACAAAAGGAGGGAAAGCGCACACAACGGAAGAAATGCGAGCGTAAAAGACCAGGACCCGCGCAAACCCAAAAGTCCCGCGCATAAATCCCATTAAGCCGCGCGCAAAAGGAGGGAAAGCGCGCACAAATGGAAGAAATGCGAGCGTAAAAGACCAGGACCCGCGCAAACCCAAAAGTATCGCGCACAACTCCAAAAAAGCCGCGCGTAAAAGGAGAGAAAGTGCGCACAAACCGGAGAAATGGGCGCACAAAAGACCGAGACTCGCGCGAATCCAAAGGTCTCAGCGCAAAAATCTCATTAAACAGCGCGGAAAGTGAGGAAACCGCGCACAAACGGAAGAAATGCACGCGCAAAAGACCGGGATCCGCGCGAACCCAACAGAATCGCGCACAACTTCAAAGAATCCGAGCGCCAAAGGAGGAAGCTGCCTACAATCACGAATTACCCGGACACAATTGTACCAATACCGTCCATTCCATAAAACCTCAGCAGGACAAAGATAAAAAAAGAGCTGACTCAACCCTGAGCTGTTATTATCCCCTTCAGGTAGACAGTAAAAAAAGAGAACATGATATGATGTTCTTACTAGTCTACTTGGAGGGGTTTTTTCTATGGCCAAAAAAGGACAAACCTTTAAAACCTATACAGAGGGGTTTAAGCGAGAAGTTGTTCGTTTGAAGTTGGAGGAGAAATGGTCTTATAAACAGCTTCGAGAACATTTTGGTATTAAAAGTGATGCCCAAATTGCAAATTGGGTTAAAAAAGTACGAAACGGAGAATCATTTGATGACCAGCGTGGGCATTGGAATAAGAAAAACTTTAATAATTTGGAAGAAGAGAATGCCTATCTGAAAGCGCAGGTGGAATACTTAAAAAAGCGCAATCCAAATCTACATGGGAAGGAATGGTCCTAAAAGCAGATCGATTTCAAATTATTGATAATTTAAGGGAAAAGTATCCCCTTGCGTGGCTACTGAAAATTGGGGAAGTTTCAAAAGCAGGATATTACAAGTGGCGCAATACAAATCCTATACGAAGAATCCGTCTTGAGGAGAATATTTTAGTAAAAGAGCATATCTTAGCCATCCACAAAATGCATCCTTACTACGGATATAAACGAATGACAAGGGCTCTTTCCCGGGAGGGAATTGTAGCTAATCATAAACGGGTCAGAAGATTAATGAGGGAATTAGGTATTCGTTCTGTCATTCGCAAGAAACGTCCATTCTATGGACGAAAAGGATCCGTTTTATTTCCCAATGTCTTAAATCGGGAGTTCTTTGCTGAAAAACCGTATGAAAAACTCGTCACAGATATTACTTACATCCGAGTTGGGGATGAGTTTGTCTATCTGTCAGCTGTTTTAGACTTATATAACAATGAAATTGTTTCATGGCAGTTATCTGAAAGGAACGATCTTAAGTTAGTCATAGATACTATAAAACAGCTAGAAGGCAAGCAGTTCGCAAAAAATGCTTTAATCCACTCAGATCAGGGGTTTCAATATACAACCAAAGCATACGAAAAACAAGTGAAGGAGGACCTCCAAGTTATAGGCAGCCATTCAAGAAGAGGAAACTGTCATGATAATGCTTGTATAGAGTGTTTCTTTTCTCATTTAAAGACGGAGAAAGTTTATTTAGTACGTCCCAAAACAATGGAAGAAGCTTACGTAGCAATTCAGGATTATATACATTTTTACAATCAAGACCGTTTTCAAAGTAAATTAAACGACCTTTCCCCGATAGAATATCGAGAAAAGGCCGCAGCTTAGTATACTCTTTTTTCAATGTCTACTTGACAGGGTTATGTGCAAGCCAGCTCTTCATTTCTATTTAGTTATGTGCCAGATCCATTTCCAGAACCGCTCGAGCCTGAAGTGCCGCTGCCATTGCCGTTTCCGCCGCTGCCAGTACCTCCAGTATCTCCAGTACCTCCTGTATCTCCAGCACCCGCTCCATTTCCTTCTCCGGTACCGGTGTCGCCATCTCCGGAACCTTCACCATTACCTTCACCGTTTCCGGCTCCTTCGCCATCTCCGGAACCATCACCGGAACCTTCACCTTCACCATTTCCAGAACCGTCGCCATCTTGGTTTCCGTCCTGGCCGTCTTCACCATTTTGTCCTTCTTGACCTTCCTGTTCCTCTTCGCCAGTTCCATCTTGTCCTTCACCTTCAGTTTCATCTTCTTCGATGACGCCTGGATCAGGGAGTTCTACTTTTACAGAGGCAGGATCACTTTGCTGATCACCTTTAAATGCTGTTACTTTAAAGGTATAAACAGCTCCTGGCTGAGGGTTGGCAATTTTTAAGCCTTTTTCAGAAGTGACGCTAAGCTGCTGATCTCCGCCTTCATTTACGGATACCGTCACTTCAAATTGAGTGCCTTCTGCGTCTTCTGGGTATTCCCATGATAATGCAATTTCATTTGTCTCCTGGTCAAAGTTCGCTGACAGACCAGAAGGGGAGTCGAGTTTATCAAACTTCTCAGACACTTGTGTCGGAGCATTGCCTTTTACAGCATATTCATAAATGATTTGGTCCTTAGGTGTAAATTGGCTTGCCCGTTTGGCAGGGTTGCTTCCTTTTTCAATGGCAACCTCCTCCACGGAGTTAGGGACCTTGAAGTCTTCTGTTTCTTTTCCTTCTGAAACATGTGCCATTAGACTGCTGAAAAGTCTTTGCGCAATTTTTTGCTCATCGCCTGCAGGGATATAGTTTTTTCTATCCTGATAGCCGGTCCATATAGCTGCTGTATAGTTCGTCGTATAACCTGCAAACCATGCATCAGGCACAGCACCACTAGGAATTCCCCATTCCTGTTCCTGTTCATCAGTGTAGTTTGTAGTTCCTGTTTTTCCTGCTACAGGCAATCCTTGAACATCTGCCTGTCGGCCAGTTCCATATGAAGATTTAACTACACTTTTCAGCATGTCACTAATCATAAATGCTGTATAATCTTTCATCACTACTTCAGACTCTGGTTTCAAGTCAAGCTTCGTGCCGTCACGCATTTCAATTTGCTTGATGGCATGAGGCTCAGTGTAAAAGCCATTATTCCCAAAAGCACTATATGCGCCGGCTACCTGCAGAGAGGAAACCTCATATGCGCCGATAGAATATGACTCATACATTTCTTCCATTGGGATGCCTAATCTATTGGTGAATTCTAAAGCCTTATCAGTTCCTACTTCCTGAAGGGTTTTCAGGGCCGGGATATTACGTGAACGGGCGAGGGCTTCACGCATGGACATAGGGCCCATATGTTTTCCGTCCCAGTTATTAATTTTTGTTCCGCCGGAATATGTGTGGGGTTCATCAACAATAGTCTGGTAGGTTCCCCATTTTAGATACTCGATTGCTGGGCCATAATCGACAATCGGTTTAAAAGTTGAACCAGCATGTCTTTTTTGATCTACAGCATAGTTAAACCCGCGTTTTACTTCCTGGTTGCGACCGCCGCCAATTGCTCTTATTTCCCCAGTTTTTGTATCCAGCAAAGTGATTCCTGCCTGGAATTCGTCATCTGGATACGCTACCGCTGCATCAGTGTTTAAGATGTTTTCTACGTGTTTCTGTGCATTTGGATCCAGGGTCGTATAAATTTTTAATCCATCAGAATATGGGTTAAGATCCGGGTATTTCTTTTCTACTTCATCCAAGACAACATCGATGAAAGAATCATATTTTGATTCGTTTGTTTCTCTTTTCTCTTCAGCCACAAGTGTAGATTCCACAGGAACTTTTTGGGCTGCTTCCATTTGTTCTTTTGTAATGAAACCATGCTGATTCATCAGTGAAAGGACAATATTTCTCCTTTTCTCTGCCTTGTCAGGATGATCAAAAGGATTATAATTGTTCGGGCTTTGCGGCATGCCGGCTAAGAGGGCCGCTTCATGCAGCTCCAGCTCATCTAGTTCTTTATCAAAAAAGATTTTCGATGCCGTTAAAACTCCATGCCCTTCTGACATGTAAATCTTGTTCACATACATCTCAAAGATTTCCTGTTTTGTATACTTGCGCTCAAGCTGGAATGCGAGCCAGGCTTCCTGGGCTTTCCTGCTTAGCGTTTTTTCATTATTTAAGAAGGAGTTCTTTACCACCTGCTGGGTAATCGTACTTGCCCCTTCAGAACCAAATCCGCGAGTTACGTTGGCTATTACTGCACCGCCTAATCGAATTAAGTCCATGCCATTATGTTTGTAAAAGCGAACATCCTCAGTTGCCAAAAACGCGTCTTCCACTAGTTTTGGTATGTCTTCATAAGCGACATAATCACGGTTTTCGGAGCCTACATCAGTAATGAATTCGCCCTCCATATCGTAAATCTGTGAAGAAATTGGATCCTTCAGCAATTTTTCATCAAGCTTTGGTGCGTCTTTCACCATAAAAGCAAAAGCGCCTGCTCCTATAAGCATTCCAGCAATCCCGAGGGCAATTAAAATTAGGAAAATACGTTTAAAAGTGCCTGTGCCTTTTTTTCTGCCCTTCTTTTTAGGCTTGGATTGCTGTTTGCGGCGCTCCTCTCTTGATTGATATTTTTCAGTCATATCTATGTTCATCCTTTCTTGACAATGGAACTGTAAAAAAACTTATTTAAGGGTATAAAGATAATCTATTATCTTAATATAGTCAATTCTGGGCTGAAATCCAAGCGGAATGTGGTGGCCATGCATTTCGATTTCCCCCTTGGTAATTGATTTTCTTCCCCCAGCCTTCATTCTCTCCCAGTATGAGAGCAAATAATGTGCCTCTAAAAGGAAAACTTCTTCGGTAGCAGAAAAGCGGAGAAGAACAAAACAAATCCCTTGCTGGGCTAATACCTTCTCCATGTGCTTCACCTGGTGTTCATGAAAATTCTTTAGAGGGAAGGAGGTCGTGTTCTGAGTTTCTTTTGCTTCAAAATCAATATATCTCCCTTTATACACACCATTATAATCTGTTGTTGATGCTTGTTTGAAATATGCTTCTTTAATAACGGCCGCACTTCTCTTTGGATAATCAACCTGGACGATTTGAACAGGCGTTGGTTTTTTATGAATAGTGGCTATTCCATGTTCCAGATAGAATTCATTCGTTTCGTTAATATCTTCCTCCAGTGTCATTCCACGATTGCTGTAGGTCCATTTCTTCTCTGGTGTTAATTTTTTGGCGCTATTGGGAGAAGGAGTATATCTCCTGCCATTAGGATAATGGAAATTCATGCATTCACCTCGTTTTAAACTACTCCCTATAATAACAAAAGTAAGCATGATTTGGTTGAATAAAAAGTTCTAAATAACAAAGTATATAGGAAACTCCATTTGAGCGTTACTTTCCAGTTTTATTCGTTTTACAGAGTCATTTGGAGTGTCTGCCTGCTGGCCAAATACAGACCATTCATTTTCTGAGGTGAAATGCGATGTTTCTTCCTGGGAAATTCTTGAATAGCCATGAGAAAAAGGAACAGGCAATAATGGATCATATTATGAAGATGACTGCAAAATATAACCTGGACAATATTTCAAGAACGGAAGCATATTTCAGATTTTATAAAAAGCATCCTGAGATACGCTGGGCGTTTCTTGCCTCCATGGTGTCTCGAAATGCCGGCTGGAATATGTGTGATCTTGAAGGAAACTGTTTTCCTAAATTGATAGGAAAGAAATTGCGGGACATGCTTTATATTACATATGAAAGGGCCAATTGGCTGATTTTTCAGGATGCATTTCCGCAATTGCTCCTCTATCATTATTCGACGAAAATAAATAGGCCAATGTTTCATTTATTAAAAATTTTTCGTGTATCGGCATTTATGGAACAGGAGTGGCTTTCTTTCTGGAAAAATAGAAATAAAAAGAGGTTAATGATTTCACTGATTATCAATGAACAAAATGTTATCCAAGAACCTGTAATGGAACATGAAATTTATAAGAATAAAGTTTTTCATACATTGCTTTTTTCCTTTCAGGACTATCTTCATTTTAGTTCTGTAATCTTCCCTACTTGTAAAGGGGAATTATACGGGGCAAGTGTCAATGGTTTCCGCTCGGTGTCGAAAAGAATTGATCTTGGAAAACGGCTGGCAGAAATCTTATTTGACACCAGCTATTATGGGGACGTGTATGAATTTGCTTCAGGCACAGTTCATACTGGTTCAAGACATGATTATGAGAAATACTTTGAGGGAAGACAACGGAGAACCACCCCTTTCTTACGCTGTACATACCCGATAATCACCCATCACATTCATCAATTTAATGATTGGTCCGAAAAAAAACGCATTAAAAGTAAATGGGCATCTGAATCTGTTGTCTTAAAGCACCCTGTCCATATTACCAAATGGTATTTGCATAAGCAGAAACAGCTTCATACTGCTGCAAAGCTGGGGAAATTATTTCGCTTGCTTTGTTAGCGGAATAGTGAAAAAAAGCAAGGAATCCCTTGCTTTTTACAATGTCTATGAAATTATAAAATATAACAATGTGGATAACTTTGATGAAAAAATATCTGCATCCAGCTCCAGCGCCTAGCCCCTCGGGTCATAAGCCAAATCACTCCAGAAATCTGCGTGATTCGTCTTATGCCTGTCGGGGCTGATCAAGGCGCTTCCGCCTTTGTTCTTTTAAGTTGAAGGGCGGTCAGGGCCTTCAAGTTTCTTATTGCCATAGCCTGTTTTTGTTTCTTCCAGCTTTTTCGGCTGTGCTTTATTTTGTTTTTCTTTTTCTTTTTTTGCCATTACATTACACCTCCGTTAATTAGTTTGTTCAATGACGCTGTTTTCATTCTTCCGGGGGCTGTCGAAACCATGTTGCTACCATGCAAATAAGAACTTTCTTTGACGAATCACTTCTAGTTTTGTCATGCATGGAGGAAACCTACAAACGAAATAGAATTATGTAGGCACACAGCAAAATTTTCACTGTATCCTTCGTCGTATTTATTGCAGGAAGCAAGGAGAAAAAGAAATCGGGAGGTTTTTTGTATGCAGGGAAAAATGGTAGAAAAAGATGAATTGCTGGCCATGCTTACAGAAATATATGATCAGCTGGAAGAGCTTGAAAATGTCCTGGAGTCTAATTTGTCTGGGCTTCGCCAGGATTGGTATTATGAACAGTCAGAAAAACTGGAGGTTTGCGAAAGCAGGCTGGAAGCGATTGAAGAGGGCATGACGGTAATCAGGTCTGAGGCAGACAATATAGAAGATACAAAAAGGTCAGCAGCAATGAAGCTTGAACTTGGCTTCTAAGTGGCATAGAATAGCAGTATCCTTCAGTAGCTAATGTTGACTAGCTACTTTTATTTTTTAATAAAGCGTATAAGATCTGAAGTTAGAAAACTGTCTAGCTCCAGGCGCCATCGGCTCTCGGGTCTAAGCCAATCCGTCCAAAAGGTTAAAGAGTCTTATGTATGAGGCCCACAGGACATGGAAGGCTTCGTCAGCATAAACATCGCACGACCGAAAGCGATAGCTTTTGGGAGGATGTGGGTCATGCAGACGTTGCCACCGGACGTGGCGTTTTAGTCTGCGTGCCTTTATTAAGCGGGCGCCTTCCGCTATTCTAATTGGAGTTGATGCTGAATGGTTCATGAAAATTCCCTGCTGCAAATGACAGAACAGCTGCTTGAATGTGTGGAAATCTCAGACAGCAGGTTTAAAAAGGTTAAGGAATCAGGTGAGAAGGGTGATTTTTATAATGAAGTCAAACCTTTTGCCGATGATGTTAAATCCATAAATGAAAGATGGAAAGAAGAAGCCCTGGAGTGGATTGGCATTCATAAACCCCGAAATCTTTATCCTCAGCAGATTGAATCTGCTGCTGAACATATTGAACTGGTCTCCATTCAGGCATTTTTCCCTGAAACAAGCAAAACCAGGTTCATTAATTATGTTAATTCGGCCGTGTATGTCCTAAAGCAATTGATAAAATTAGTAGGTGAAGAAAAAAAGGGAACCTGAAATAGGGTCCCTTTTTTAAATATTTCTTATGCATTTACTGAATCCTGGAGGGTGTTATCTTTGTAGCTTTCCGGAACGGCCGCTCCTTGAGCTTCAAGCTCACGAACGAGATTTCGATAATCTGTACTGGAAATTTCATTATGGATATAGGCCTTTTTAGCAAAATCCAATAATTCATTAACATTTTCAGGAGTATACTCCCGCAGCTGATGAAACTTCATTTTTAGTTCGTGAACATTCATGATATTGCCTCCTCAGAATATTGATTCGCGGAGAAATTTCTTCCCCGCAGCCCGGTAAATGAAAAAGGGGACAAGAAACTGTTTTGTTTTTTATATCCTATCATGAAAATTTATTTTTCATCGTTTTTAAAAAAATCAAACTTCCGACATGATTCTTCATAGTTAGACAAAAACGGAAACCGCTTCCATTTTTAATGTTAATTGATCCTTTCACATTCTGGGCAAAACTTTCATATATTATATTGGTGATAATTAGAAGGCTTTTGCCTGGAATTATTGCTAATATACTTATATTTTTTGAATGGGGAGGATGTTTGCCCATGTTTGGCCGAGTAATGAATAGAGCGAGCCATCTGCAGCCATACGGCCATTTAAATCAAAGTATATACATGGATCCATTTTATATGGGGCCGAATGGCCAATTTTATATGAGGCAGCAGCCAATGCAGAATTATAATAATTCTGCTGGACAGTATAACCCTTATTATTTGCCTTATAATATGGAGTATCATCAGCCGCCTCAGATGGCAGGATTGCAGCAGCAAAATTATTCACCAAATCCCTATCCGCAGCATAACTATGACCAAGGATACTACGCAAAGACCGGTTCGAAAAATGCTGGTGTTTTTCAAAACCCATTAGAATCTGAAGATTATTACGGAACTCAGGCAAGCAAGTCCGCTGCGCAGCAGATGCCGTATATGAATCCGTATCCTAAACAATCATTCATTCCTAAACAGCCATCTGGAGTGCAAAGCATTATGAATTCCTTTAAAGCCCAGGATGGTTCGCTTGATCTCAATAAAATGGTGGATACCGCAGGTCAGATGATGTCAGCTGTAACGCAAGTGTCATCGATGGTAAAAGGGATTGGCGGAATATTTAAAGCTTAACTGATCATGGCCGAATAGGCCTTTTTTTTATCTCTTATTTTAATGGCATGGAATTATATATAAAAATCAGACTTGAAAAAAAATTAAATATATTTGAAAATAAAATAGCTGGTCTATTTTTTGCGACTCCCATTGTATAGGAATTATTATCCAGAAGAATTTATCGCATGATTGACAAAGTTTTTTAGATAAAAGTGAAAAGATAGAAAAATGGCTCATGGTCATAAAGGGGGATTTGTATGGTTCGTGCTCTTCAGCAAATATTTATCATATTTATATTAATTTTGCTACTTGCGGCATTGCCAAAAATTATTTCTGTTGATCCATCAAACGGGAGTCTTGATTGGAGCTTTGAAAGTCTACCGCAGATTTATGGAGATTTTATTAAAGAAGTAAGCGGGGGCAGCCTGGGTACCTATCAGCTCGGCCGGCAAACTCGTCCTATAGCGGAGGATATTGCTGATAACTTTACTACCAGTCTGCTAATTGTATTGATTGCTGTGAATGCTTCCTTAGTTATAAGTCTTATTTTCGGGGTATTTATCAGCCGTTTCAAACTAACTAAGCTTTTTGGTGCATTCTTGAATATCCTTGCGTCCATACCCGACTTTATCATCATTGTAATGTCTATGATTCTCGCTGTTAAAATATATAAAATGACGGGGATCAGAGTGATCTCACTAAGGCCGGATGGAGGAGCCCTTAACACCTGGTTTCCAACAGTGCTCGCAAGCTTAGCTCCAACTCTATATCTATTTAAGCTTGTTTCGGTAAAATATTATCAAACAAGCGGGGAGGACTATATAAAGACTGCAGTTGCTAAAGGAATGAGCTTGAATTACATAAATTTTCAGCATGTATTTAAAAATTTGGAGCCATTTATTAAATCTGAGCTAATCAAAGTGATTTCCCTGGCGATTGGCAATCTCTTCATTATTGAACATATTATGAATGTCTCCGGCATAACTAAATTTATTTTTCAGAGCAATGAGGTCCAGCCGATCGCAATTGGCTTGTTTGCCATGCTTTTGATTTCTCTAATTGTCTATATTTCTAACAGGCTCATATTCTATCTGTTTAAACGGGGTTTTATCTATGAATAAGCTGCTAAAAATAAATTACTCCTTGATTATCGGAATTCTTATGGTTGCAGGCTTGCTTTTTTTCAGCATATTTGGACCTTATCTTGCACCGCATTCATTGACTGCAGCATTGGAAACACAATATACAAACGGGAAGGTTTTGGCCCCGCCATTAGAGCCCTTTGAATCACCCTCCTATCCGCTGGGGACAGACAAATGGGGCTACGACCTTTTGTCCATGATTTTATATGGATTAAGATACACTGTTTTTATTGCAGCTGCTGTTACGATGATTAAAAT
This sequence comes from Cytobacillus oceanisediminis 2691, assembly GCF_000294775.2. Taxonomy (GTDB): domain Bacteria; phylum Bacillota; class Bacilli; order Bacillales; family Cytobacillaceae; genus Cytobacillus; species Cytobacillus pseudoceanisediminis. The sequence continues at coordinate 3,826,299 of NZ_CP015506.1, read as the reverse complement.
GGCTTTCGGAACAATCATCGGTTTGTATGCTGGCACATTGAAACGGACACCAGGCTGGCTGATTGCTTTTGAAAATGCCTGGAGCTATGTTCCGCTGTTTCTGATCCTGTATTTTTTCCTGGCGCCAATAAGCTTCAACAGCAGCCTTAAACAAAATGTATTAATAGTCTACTTTATAGTTATTGCGTCGGTCATCAGCATTCCTAGCATCGTGTCATCTGTAAGGCTTAAAACCGCTGAATTATATAAGTCCGTTTATATTGAAGCGGCCAAAGCACTGGGTGCTGGAAAACACCGTTTGATTTGGAAGCATCTATTTCCTCAGTTAAAGGAAACTTTCCTTGTTATGTTTATACTTGAAATTGTGTATGTGATTGCTCTTATGGGCCAGCTGGCGCTTTTAAATATTTTTGTCGGCGGAACCATTATGAGATTTGACCCCATCATATACCTATCAGCTACAAAAGAGCTCGCAGGGCTGGTTGGGCAGGCGAGGTTGAATATCTATGGAAACACTCATATATTAGTTGCGCCACTTGCAGTCCTTTTATATACAACAGTATCCTTCAGCCTTCTGGCAAATGGATTGAAGAATCGATTTCAGTCAAATTATCAGCGTACACCGTGGATTAGGACAGGGCATGAACCATTAATTCAGCCTTCCAGAAAACAATATGGCCAAAAAAAGAAGTTTTGGTCATTTTCTGCCCCAAAAGCAGCCTTTTCTTCACTAGTCATTGCTTTTGCTGGTGCTGGAATTTATGTAATGGCAGCAAAAGATGCCAATATTGGCGTTAAAAGCGGCAGCCACTCGGATTACAACATTGATCTGAAAATGAATGGCGAAGGTTATTTCACTGCCAATGCTAATATCCAAGTGAAAAACCAATCAAATAAAGAATGGGAAGACCTTGTATTTTATTTCATTCCAAACGTTTTTGCAGAGGGACATACATTTGATTCAGTCGAGGGAACATCTGAGGCAGATATCGGGAAGGTAACAGTGAACGGGCAAAAAGCGTCATTTATGCTAAAGGGTGATACGTTAACCATAAAGTTAAAACCTGAAATGAAAGATAAAAGAAGACATAATGTAAAGATCGAATATGGATTTACAGTCCCTGACAAAGGCAGCCGCTTTTCAAAAGTAGACACAAACTATTATCTTGCTCAATGGTACCCTATGGCTGCAGTTTATCAAAAAGGCAAATGGAATAAAGAGCCGTATATGGAAGGACTGGAAACATTTCATACAGGCTTCTCTGATTTCAACGTTTCCTATAAGCTTCCGAAAGGGTATTCTCTGGCTTCCACAGCAGACAAAGATCCTGCAGAAGGGAAGAATGAAGGGCATATTAAAGCCAAAAAGGTCAGGGATTTCTTCATTGCTGTCATGAAGGATATGGAAGTTCATGAAACGGAAGCGAAAGACGGCGTGAAGGTCAGATTGTTTTCAAGAAGCAATCATGACAAAGACCCTGTAGCTTCATTGACACTGGCCAAAAATGCATTAACATTCTATCAGGATCATATTGGAGACTACCCGCATGAGCAGCTTGACATCGTTTTAGATGATGGACAATTTATGGAATATCCCGGTATTGTAACCATTAACCCTTATATTGATGATAAGAGATTTTATGATATATCTATTGTTCATGAAATTGCGCATCAGTATTTTTATGGAGTAGTGGCCAATGACCCCTACAATAATGCGTGGATTGATGAAGGAATTACTGAATTTGCCACCTCTATGTATTTCTATGCAGGTCAAAACCAGGCTGAAAGACAGGCATTTGGCATTTCCCATTTTCGAATGGAGGCCATTGAAGAAGCTGGACTTGGAAGGCAATATTCAAATGTGCCGGTTAATGAGGTAAAGCATTCAGGCTATATCTATGGGCAGCCTTCTCTGGAGATTTTACAGATGATTCAGGAAAAATATACCCTAAAAGGAGAATCCCCTAAAGCCGTGGGGATGCAGTTCCTGTCAGATTATTATCAAAATTTCCGTTATAAAGAGGTCGATACAAAGGAGTTTATATCCTTCACAAAAGATTACTTCAGTGTTCCGACCGGTTATTTCAATAATTGGATTGATACATCTAAACTAGACAGCTAATTAGTTCATTTAAACAAAAACAAGCAGTCATTGAGCCTGCTTGTTTTTGTTTAACCAGGCCGCATTAGTGAATTAATTTTACCTGGCTTGCAGGCAGGATCAGCTTTCATCGATTACGATTCTTTTTCCCTGCTGCTTTGGCACCGTGATTTGCAGAAGGCCGTTTTGGTAAACTGCCTTTACTTTCTTTTCATTAACTGGCTGGGGAAGCGGAACGGTCCGGCTGGAACGCTGCATGCTTTGCTGTCTTCTAAAGATTTTATTTTTCTCATCCTCTTCTGTCACCATCTCAGAGGACTTGACAGAAATGGTTATATAATTGTCCAGGATGTCAATTTGTATTTGCTCTCTATTTATTCCTGGAAGTTCTGCACTAATGATATGTTCTTTTTCGGTTTCCGCAACATCGACATGAAAGGAAGAAGAATTTGGGAAGGGATTCTTAAAGAAATCATCCATGGTCTGCAGAAATCCTCTAACGGGTTTTTCATGAAAAAGCTGATTCATCGATTTCATTAAATCACCAAAAGGCTCATTTCGGTCTTTTTTCTTTGGATCCTCCATATACATCCATCCCCTCTCAAACAGGATTTTTCAACATATCCTATGCTGCCAATTGGGTGGATGTTCCTGTTGAGCAAATAAGGTTAAAAGAAAAGCGGAAGCGCCCTTTGGAACAAGTAAAACCGCTTGTTCCTGCGACTGCGAGAACCTCCAAGGAATCTTTCCTTTGGTGCTCACGGCCGAAACCTCGAGGGAGTAAACGCTTGAGCTGGAAAATAGAATAAACCGCATAGGCGGTTTTTAAAAGATTGTCTCTAAGAGCTGATCAGGGTTTATGATTAAATGTCCATCCTGATCTGTTTCAATTAACTTTTCTTTTTTCATTTTGGTTAAAGTCCTGCTGACCGTTTCCCTTGTAGTGCCAATCATATTGGCGAGGTCTTTATTGGTGAAGTCCCCTTTTAAAAGAAAGCTGCCGTTTTCAAGCGTTTTTCCATGCATTTTGGCTAGACGGACAAGTAATTTGATAATTTGTTCATAAGTATTGTTTAAAATTTGCGCTTCCAGCCGCTCCTGAAGATCAACAATCTTCTCGCCCAGAACTTTAAACACCTTAATGCATAGCACGGGATTTTCAATTAGTACCTTTTCAAATTGCGAAATTGGTACAACGACGAGTTGAGCATTTTCAAGCACCTCCGAAAAAGCCGGATATCCCCCTTTTCTGAAAAATCCTACGTGAGGAAACATCTCGCCTTTTGTTAAGATGGCAACAATCTGCTCTTTTCCATTAATATCACTTCTATAAATCTTAACTCTGCCGTTGTTAATAAAATAAACATTATCCAGCGGGTCATCCTGAAGAAAAACATGGCTTCCTTTTTTCCAATCCCGTGAAATTGATATCTCTACCACTTTATCGAGCTCTTCATTGTTCAGTTCTTTAAATAGAGAGAACTGGGAAAGAACTCCCTTAATTTCTTCTGCTCTCATAATCCACCTCTTGCGTCTGTCCTATAAAGCTTATTGTAACAAAAAACATTCTTAACGTTCATATAAAGAAAAGCTTATTTTAAAATCAGTTTCCTTAAAGAAGATAGTCCGGCTGGGACGTCTAAATATATCGGACCTTCTTGGTGAAAAATGATTTTAATCCCTGAGCGAATATATTAAACGTTAAGATGGCACAGGTCATTGCAAATGCTGGGAAGAAAGGAATCCAAATCGGGCCTCTTATATCCTCAAAGGCTTTCATCAGCATCATAGGCCAAGAAATCGAATTATTGACCAATTGCCAATCTCCTCCCATGGATTGAACTAAATCCTGGGAAATAAAAATGCCGACAAACCCTAATTGACCAAGTAAAAACATGACTTTTCCAAGGTCTGTAACCATATATACAAGAAGCTTGCTAAATAGAAAAGGCAGATAGTATGTTCTGAAAAGCCTGTATGGTGAAGCTCCAGCAGCAATCCCTCCATATATATATTCTTTGGAAGAAATCTGATCAAATTCCAGCTTTATCATTTCTGCGGCACGGGGCATTTCTGCCAGACCTATAATTAGGAGCAGGAATAGGGGCCGGTGTTCAGTTAACAAAAATGGCGGAAGCATGGCAAGAAGCATGACAATGATGATGGTCGGAATATATGACAGCAGTCCATTAAGCCATTTAAGGAAGAGGTGTGTACCCATCCATTTTTTGTGCGCAAGAAAGGAGAGCGGAATTGCCAGTGTATATCTCAGGCCAGTTATACAGGCGACCAGCAAAATGGTTTCTTTTGCGCCCAATATAATCAGGCTGAGTAAATCCCTTCCGCTTTTGTCAGTGCCGAATATGTATTCCTCTGATGGCGGATAAGGCGGTATAACGGGCTTTTTATCCTCATTAAGGATGTAAGTAATCTTTGTTAACTCGCGGTCTACAAAAGGAAGATAAGGTCCGGCAAACGTGATTGCCAATAGTAGCATCAGAAAAACAGTTCCTGTGCAAAATAGGGCATGTCTCTTAAACCATATTAAAACGCGCATACTCCATCACGCCCTTCCTTTTGGCATGAGCCAGAATTTTGCTATCTGTGAAAGGATAATAGTAATAAACATGATAAAGAGAAAAGGGAGCATCAGGGACAGTGCCTTAATTTCATCATTAGATGTTATGCTGAATAGAAGCTCCTTGCCTGCCCCATTATAGCCAGCCAGCTTTTCAATGATTGGCAGACTGGATAGGATATAGAGCATCACCAGCTGCGCCTGGTTCAAAATGGGGGACCAGCAATTCCATAGCATATGCAGGAGTGCTTTAAAGTCGCCAAGCCCTTTTGCATAGGTGGTGCGCACATACTCTTCGCCCATTTCATTTTCAAGTGCAGCCGAGGTAAAACGGGACATGTGAAGAAATGGAAACACGGATAAAGAAATGAGCGGCAGTAAAAAGCTATACCAATTTTCATGCCCATATAGCTTAAAGTAAGGAAGCCCTTGCTGCATCAACAGAATCAGAAGGTATTGAATGGCAATAAAAAGAAAAAAATCGGGTATGGAAGAAAACAGCCAGGAAAGAAAGTTCTGAAGCTTCCCGGAAAATTTTTTTCTCCTGTAAAATTGGAGTGCACCCATCAGTGTGCCAAGCAGCATGCTGACCATGAAGGCCGGCAAAATAATCTTAATGCTGCGCTTAACAAATATCGCTGATTCCTCACTGACTGGGCGTCCGCTCCTTGCATCACCCAAACCTTTTTCAGTTACTATATAAACAGTGAAATCTTGTATTCTCTCTTTATATAATTCAAAGCTAAAGGGGTAATCCGCTTCAACATGAAACGCCGAAAAAACAGCTATTTCTTGTTCCCGGGGAAGAAGAAGAATCAGGATAAATCCAATTAGAATTAACAAAAACACCGCTGCTGATTTTAAAATGCTGTAAAGCATGGCTTCACCTCTTAAAAAAATGAAAAATATACATAATATTGTCCTATATTTAGAACTTTCAGTCAATTTTTCCCATGAAGTCTAATTTAGGGAATTGAGGACGAAGGATTTTAGAGTTTAATAGAATATTTCCATAAAAAGTTAATGGGATTTAAGAGTTTGCTCTGTTAGAACGAACGTTTATTCGCTAGAATAGGGGTATGAGGTGAAATAGATGAAAGTGCGTAAAAATCTGCCTGAAATCATGAAAGAACTTATATCTGAACAGCAATATAAAGATAATATTGTCCATTGGCATACAATAGAAGAAAAAGAGGCTAAGACTGCCGGCCTTCCGGAAGACATACATCCGTCTTTAATAGAAGCATTGCAAAAGAGGGGCATTACAAGGCTTTATACACATCAAAAAACATCTTATCGGGCAGCCATGAATGGGGACAGTCTTGTGGCAGTTACTCCAACGGCCTCAGGCAAAACACTTTGCTACAACCTTCCAGTCCTGCAGACGATCGTCAATGATCCAGATGCAAGGGCGCTTTATATGTTTCCGACAAAAGCCTTGGCTCAGGACCAAAAAAGCGAAATCAATGAAATCATCCAGGAGTCCGGATTGGATATCAATTCCTATACATACGACGGGGATACACCAGCAAATATTCGGCAAAAGGTACGCAGGGCTGGGCATGTGGTTATAACAAACCCGGACATGCTTCATTCGGCGATATTGCCCCATCATACAAAATGGGTGTCTTTGTTTGAAAATTTGAAGTATGTGGTCATAGATGAACTTCATATTTACAGAGGGGTATTTGGCAGTCATGTAGCCAATGTCATACGCCGCCTTAGACGGATTTGCCGTTTTTATGGAAGTGACCCCATTTTTATCTGTACTTCTGCAACAATTGCAAATCCATTGGAACTCGCAGAAAAGCTTACAGAAAAGCCGATGAAACTTGTAGATAATAATGGAGCCCCGAGCGGGAAAAAACATTTTGTATTTTACAATCCTCCTATTGTCAATAAACCGCTGAATATTAGAAGAAGCGCTACTCTAGAAGCGAGAAAGCTCGCAGGTGAACTACTGAAAAATAAAATCCAGACCATTGTGTTTGCAAGAAGCAGAGTCAGAGTCGAGATTCTGCTGACATACCTCCAGGAGCTTGTAAAGCATAAGTTGGGACCTAAAGCCATTCGGGGTTATAGAGGCGGTTATCTGCCAACTCAGAGGCGGGAAATTGAAAAAGGACTTCGTTCAGGGGAGATTTATGGAGTTGTCAGCACAAATGCGCTTGAGCTCGGAGTGGACATCGGACAGCTGCAGGTTTGTATTATGACCGGATACCCCGGTACAATTGCCAGCTCATGGCAGCAGGCTGGCCGTGCAGGCAGAAGGCATGGTGAATCGCTTGTCATCATGGTGGCAAGCTCCAGTCCGCTTGACCAATATGTTATTCAAAACCCTGATTACTTTTTTAATAAAAGTCCTGAAACAGCCAGAATTAATCCAGATAATCTTATTATTCTGGTGGATCATATCAAGTGTGCAGCCTATGAGCTTCCTTTTAATGCCGGGGAACGTTTTGGCACCTTTGAAACTGAAGAGGTATTGGAATACCTGGCAGAAGAAAGGGTACTGCATCAAAATGGAGATAAATTTTATTGGATGAAAGACTCATTTCCTGCCCATAACATCAGCCTCCGTTCAGCATCACAGGAAAATGTCGTTATAATCGATCAATCGGATATCGCGAATGTGAAAGTTATTGGCGAAATGGACCGCTTTTCCGCTATGACCCTTCTGCATGAAGAAGCAATCTATCTCCACCAGGGGACCCAGTTTCAGGTGGAAATGCTTGATTGGGAAGAGAAAAAAGCATTTGTCCGCGAAGTGGATGTAGACTATTTTACAGATGCTAACCTGGCAGTTGAGCTAAAGGTGCTGGAACAGGATAAACTCAGATCATCCACCATTGGGGAAGTAGGGTTTGGGGATGTAAGTGTTGTGGCAATGGCTACGATCTTTAAGAAAATTAAGTTTGAAACACATGAAAATATCGGATCCGGTCCAATAACACTTCCGGAAGAAGAACTTCATACAAGCTCAACCTGGCTTTCGTTTAACAAGGAATCCTTAAATTATAAGCAAGACCGGCTTGAGCAGGGACTCATCGGAACAGCACATGCGCTTAAACATATTGTGCCTCTTTTTGTTATGTGCGATCCTCAGGATGTTCATGTTGTCCCACAGGTAAAAGCGGCCCATAATGAAAAGCCGACGATCTTTTTTTATGACAGGTATCCCGGCGGGGTAGGGCTAAGCGAGAAGATTTTTGGGGGAATAGAACATATCATGCACGAAACGATGGAAATGGTCAGCAGATGTTCATGTGAGCATGGGTGTCCTTCCTGCATTGGAACTGATACCTCTTCAGAAACCGCGAAAAAAGACGTACTCAGGATTCTCAGCTCTTTTAAAAATGGAGTTAATCGAGCAGGTGATAGACTTGTCCATTAAAAACAAACTGAACAGGCTAAAGGGCCATCTCGGTACAGAGAAGGATAAACAGCCATCACCCGTCAAGTTGTCAAAGAATAATATCGATGTGCCATTTAAAGAAGTATGGGAAGCCGAAAGTGTCTATCCATATTATTTTGAAGACTCCTATTGCCTTGTGAGGGAAAAGGAATATAGCCTTGATCAAATGCATGGAATCTATTCTTTTGGCCAGTTTACAGCGGCGGTGGAGGCCTGGAATTCTTCAGGCATCAGGCATCCGCTGTCTGCTGCCGGACATGGGCCGGAAAATCTTTTCTTCTTTGATACAGAGACAACAGGCTTAGGCGGAGGGACTGGAAACACTATTTTCCTGCTTGGCCAAGCCAGTCTGCACGGAGATAAAATAAAGCTGAAGCAGCATATCCTTCCTCATCCTGGAGCCGAGATTCCATTGTATAAAAGCTTTCTTGAAAGCATTGATTATTCAACAATGGTGACATACAACGGGAAGGCTTTCGACTGGCCGCAGGTAAAAACGAGGCATACCCTTCTGAAGGAGCATGTCCCCAAACTTCCTCCATTTGGCCATTTTGATTTGTATCATGCAGCAAGGAGAATGTGGAAGCACAAACTCGAGAGGATAAAACTTACTGCAGTGGAAAAAGATGTTTTGGGGATCGAAAGAAAGGATGATATTCCGGGTTTTCTGGCACCGATGATCTATTTTGATTTTGTGGAAAGAAAAAATCCTGAAGGAATGCTGGGAATAATTAAACATAATGAAATAGATATTTTGTCCCTGATCAGTCTTTATACACATCTTTCTTTCCAAATAATGCAGCTGGATGAAAAACAGACTCCCCGTGAGGTCTATGAAGTAGGAAGATGGCTTTCGACATTGGGTGAATCTTCACAGGCGAAGACAGCCTTTAATAGAATATCTGAAGGAGAGTCTTCTGAAGCTTTGGATGCCAGGTTTGCACTGGCTTTTGAGCATAAGAAACATAAAAATTGGGATGAGGCGGCAAAATTATGGAAGGATATTGCTGAAAAAGGCTTGATGAATAGGAAGGTAATATCATGCATTGAACTGGCCAAGATCTATGAGCATCGCTTAAAGGATATAGGCCAGGCAATTATATATGCGAAAAAAGCTTTTAACATGATGAAAGATATCTCAGGTGGCGAAACAGAAAAGCTGAAAATAAAACAGGAAGAATTGCATCGGCGGATTGTACGGCTTGAACGAAAGTTTAATCGAACTTAAATTTCCCTGTAACATAATTTTAATATACCAGACAAAAAAATCCACTATTTCCTAGTTGTATGTACTTCTTCTTACAGGTAAAATTATAACTTGTGTGGTACTTTTTTAGGAATTTTATATAGTGAGGCTGGTAAAATGTATAAAGCAATCTTATTTTTATTCTTCCTTGTGATTTTCACTACAGCAATCGTTTTCTCCAATTTAAAAGACAGTTTCTACAGCATGCTCTAAGGCTAGTACCTAAAAAATAGGTGTTTTCATTAGTACAAGATTACTCTTTCTCACATAGGTTGTTAATGTAAAAACAATTTGGAAAGGGGATCTTTACATGTTTTGCAGACCAAGACCTTCGCAGGTGATGCCTGCTGTTGTTCATCCGACAAAATGCTGTGTAACTCATTCGTTCCAGAACATTGTGGTTCCACACATTCATCCTACACATCATACTCATGTAAACCACATTAACTATGAGAATCAGCATTCTTTCCCGCATACTCAGTCAAATGTGAACCAGGTGACACAATCAAATGTTAATATGGGACCAAGACCAGGCGTGGCAGGTGCATATAGCCCAGGAATGGGTCCAGGTATGGGAATGGGCCCAGGTATGGGAATGGGTCCAGGATATGGCGGACCAGGAACTGGCGTAGCAGGAGCATCAACCGGAATGGGGCCAAAACAAGGGCCGAGTTTTTCCGGCAGATAATCAACAAGGGCTTTATGCCCTTGTTTTATTTATATAAATATCAAATGGAAACTTAAATGAGTCCCGGCCAGATTTCTTTAAGGAGTTTTTGCAATTGACAAAAGTAGCAGTTATTTCAGGGTATAAGCCTTTTGAAGTAGGGATTTTTAAAAATGATGACCCGGCAGTCGGCTATATAAAAACCGCCATAAGAAAAAGCCTGCTTTCACTGATTGATGATGGGCTCGAGTGGGTAATCATCAGCGGGCAGCTGGGTGCCGAGCTTTGGGCGGCTGAAGTTGTATCTGACCTGAAGCTGGAAGGTTACGAAGACCTGAAGCTTGCATTCATAACTCCTTTTTTGGAGCAGGAAGCATCCTGGAAGGATGCGAACAAAGAATGGTATGAATCCATACTGCTTCAGGCTGATTTTGTTGATTCAGTATCAAAAAAACCTTATGAAAGTCCTCAGCAATTCAGGGTGAAAAATCATTTTTTTGTCGGCAAAAGTGATGTGCTGCTTCTTTTTTATGATTTGGAAAAAGAGGGAAGCCCCAAATATTTGTATGAAACCGCAAAAAAATATCAGGAAGAAAATGAATATGAAATTAGACTAATCACCTTTTATGATTTACAATTGATTGTAGAAGAAGAACAATTCTCTCAGAGAGACATATTTGAATAATACACAGATAAATTGACAAATGTACATATCTCTGGAAAAATAGTATTAATTATGATTGGCGATATACTGAGGTGAGTATCATGCTATCCGATAAAATTAAATTAACTGCAAAAGATATTTTGGAAAAAGAGTTTAAGACAGCTATGAGAGGCTATAAGCCTGAAGATGTTGACAAGTTCTTAGATTTGGTCATAAAAGATTATGAAGCATTCCATCAGGAAATTGAAGATCTTCAGCAGGAAAATATGAGATTGAAAAAACAGGTTGACGATGCTTCACGCAGACCGGCAGCACAAACTGCAGGTACAACCAATTTTGATATTCTAAAAAGATTATCAAATCTGGAAAAACACGTTTTTGGCAGTAAATTGTATGATTGACAGGAATTAACAGTTTTTCCTGTTTAAAACCATTGCTATTCCATCGCAGATTACATATAATATTCTTTGTGATCATTAATAGCGTTCGGGTAATCGCTGCAATATGTTTTATATTGTAGAGGAAAGTCCATGCTCGCACAGGCTGAGATGCCTGTAGTGTTCGTGCCTAGCGAATTCATAAGCTAGGGCAGTCTGAGCTAGCTCTGGCTGACGGCAGGGAAAATGCCTAAGTCCTTCTGGATATGGCATGAATACCTTGAAAGTGCCACAGTGACGTAGCCTTTTCAGAAATGAAAAGGGTGGAACGAGGTAAACCCCGCGAGCGAGAAACCCAAATGATGGTAGGGGCACTTTCCCTGAGGAAATGAACAACGGGAAGGACAGGCAGATGCCTGTAGATAGATGATTACCACCTGAGTACGAGACATTTGTCGCTTGCAGTACTACGGTACAAAACATGGCTTACAGAACGTTATTAGTGAGACAGTATGAGTGTTATAAATTCAAGCTCTCCTTTTTGGGAGAGCTTTTTTACTTTTCTGCCTGCTGTTAAGAAGTTTAAGCTGTTTTCGTAAAGTTTGTTGCTATTTAATAACTTAGTTTAATGGTGTAAATTCGAAGTAGCTTATTCAATGTCCTGCGGGAGGAGGGGGAGCGGGAGACCCCGTAGTCGAAGCTGGGGAGGCTCCCGTTCCTCCCCGCGGAAAGCAACTTCCCGCAGTGGAAATCAACGGACTAATTCATTAGCAAAAACACAAAACTTTTAGAAAAAAGCAAGGCTGAAGTCCAAGATGACCAATCAGAGAACCTGAAAGGCTCATTGCGGGTAAGTAAATAAACAGATATACTTTATATGTTGATTGCTAAGCCGAGTTAGGGTATACATAATAGTAATAAGAATTAGGTTAGGGTGAAAATATGTCTAAATACGATTTAATCGCCACTACGGCCATGGGGCTTGAGGCACTCGCTGCCAAAGAAGTGCGCGATCTCGGATATGAATGTGAAGTTGAAAACGGCAGAATAACATATAAAGGCGATGAAGCTGCAATTGTCCGGTCGAATTTATGGCTGAGAACAGCAGACAGAATACGCATAAAAGTGGGAGAATTTAAAGCAACAAGTTTTGATGAGCTTTTTGAGAAAACAAAATCGCTGCCCTGGGAAAATTATATGCCTGAAAATGCCGAATTTCCTGTTTCAGGAAAGTCTGTGAAGTCCAAGCTTTTTTCAGTTTCCGATTGTCAGGCTATTGTCAAGAAAGCAATAGTGGAACGCATGAGAACAAAGTATAATAAGACAGGCTGGCTCGAAGAAAATGGGCCGTTATTTAAAATAGAAGTTGCTCTTCATAAAGATGTAGCGCTTTTGACCATCGATGCCAGCGGAAGTGGACTCCATAAACGGGGATATCGTACGGGGCAGGGGGAAGCACCCCTAAAGGAAACACTTGCAGCTGCACTGGTTATGCTGACTAATTGGAACCCGGATAAGCCATTTGCAGATCCCTTCTGCGGATCTGGCACTATTCCGATAGAAGCAGCGTTAATCGGCCAGAATATTGCACCAGGTTTTAATCGTGAATTCATTTCGGAAGGATGGTCATGGATTCCTGAAAAAGTCTGGGAGGATGGAAGAAACGAAGCTGAAGATCTGGCGAACTATGATCAGCCTCTCGATATTACAGGTGCTGACATTGATCACAGGATGGTGAAAATAGCAGAAGAAAATGCTTTTGAAGCCGGATTGGGAGATTTAATAAACTTCAAACAAATGCAAGTGCGCGATTTTACGACTGCTAAGGAATATGGTGTCATTGTCGGAAATCCTCCGTATGGGGAGAGACTTGGTGAGAAGGCAGCGGTACAGCGAATGTACGCTGAAATGGGGAGGGCCTTGGCCCCTCTTGATACGTGGTCGATTTATATCCTGACTTCAGACGAGGAATTTGAAAATCACTTTGGAAAAAAAGCGACTAAGAAACGCAAGCTCTTCAATGGTTTTATTCGCACAGACTATTATCAGTACTGGGGCAAAAGACCGCCAAGAAATAATTAGATGTAAAAACAAAAGCATAATTCCTCCTGAGGCTGTATAGAATATATCTATCTGATTCTTTTTTCAACATCAGAATCTATATTCTTTTTCGAGAGCTGTCTAGCTCCAGCGCCTACCCCCTCGAGTTCACAAGCCATTCCTCCCAAAAAGGCACAAAACGCCTTTCCGTGAGGCTCGTCTTGTGCATGTCGGGGGTGGGCAAGGCGCTTGCGCTTTTCTAAGGAGGGGTGGCAATGAAACATTCAAGCATTGATTTTAATAAAATTTCCCAGGCGCTTAATGGAACACTTGAAGCAATACAGGGTGACGGTGATCCATCAGCAGAAGCACTGGAGAGTCTAAGAAATGCACAGGACGAATTGCAGCAGGCATTGTCATTTTCTATGTCACGTGTCAACTAATCGTCAATACCTGAGCAGGGGCTGCCTAATAGCACCCCTGTTTTTTTATGTAAAAGATCAATATTCGTTTTTTTATAAATCTTGACAGTTGCAGTATTTGAGATAAAATTATATGATGTTCATTTGATTATTAACAATCTAAATATGAAATACTGATAGAACTGAAATCAAAGCGTCTGGATAAAAAGGCGCTTTAACTTTTTAATTACGGAGGGGTAGCATGTCTAACCGAATGCCTTTTGCCATATCCAAAAGCGAATCTTTTTACGAAAAGCTAAGCGAGTGGATCGGAGATGTTTTTTACGATATATTGCCTGAAGCAGGATTTGAAATTCGGGATGAACAAATATTTATGGCCTTTCAGCTTGAGAAGGCATTTAAAGACAAAAGTGTTATTTTTGCTGAGGCTGGTGTAGGGACTGGGAAAACGATTGTTTATCTTTTATATGCAATCAGCTATGCAAGGTACATAAACAAACCTGCTATTATCGCATGTGCGGATGAGACTTTAATTGAGCAGCTTGTGAAAAAGGAAGGAGATATTGCCAAGCTGGAGAAAGCATTAGGATTGAATATTGATGTCAGGCTGGCAAAATCACGTGATCAGTACCTATGCTTAAATAAGCTGGATAAGCTCGTAGCGAATGATGTTCATGATCATTATAACCGCATTTTTGATGATCTCCCGGATTTTGTTCAAACAGGATCTTCCATGCAAAAGTTTGAGAAATATGGTGACCGGAAAGATTATCCTGATTTGCCGGATGAGCATTGGAAGAATGTCTCGTGGGATTCAATCCAGGATTGTTTTACTTGTGAGAAGCGCCACCGCTGTGGTCAAACCCTCCATAGGGAATACTACCGGAGCGCAAAAGACTTGATTATTTGTTCGCATGATTTTTATATGGAACATATCTGGACAAAGGAATCAAGAAAACGTGAAGGGCAGCTGCCTTTGCTTCCTGAGAGCTCCTGTGTGGTTTTTGATGAAGGCCATTTGTTGGAATATGCATCCCAAAAGGCTCTGACGTATCGTTTTACTGAGCAGATACTGGAATCCATTTTAACAAGACTCATGGCTAATGATGTACGTGAAAAAACGTTAAATATAATTGAGGATGCCATTTACCAGAATGAGCATTTCTTTTTAACACTTGCCATGTCCGCTTCTGGTGACGCAGGCTCTGACAAGAAAACGATTGAAAAAACTGCCGATGTAATGAGAGAAGGCCGTAAACTCCAGAACTTAATCAATACACTTGAGGAAGAATTGGTGTTTGAAAGCGAAATGTACGTTATTAATGAATATGACTTAAAAATTGTCGAAGAATATCTTGAGCAAATCGCATACTCACTTTCACTGTTCCTAAAGGATTTAAAAGGAATTACCTGGTTTGAAGAAACAAATGGTGAAAGAACCCTGGTCATCATGCCAAGAATGGTGGAAGATATTATGCGGGAAGAAGTATTTTCCCAGAAGAAGCCGTTTGTATTTTCTTCAGCAACATTATCAGAGAATAAATCCTTTGATTATATGGCAAAGAGCCTTGGGGTAGATGAGTATTTATCATTTACCGTAGATTCCCCATTTGACTATGAAGAGAATATGGTTATTCGCATGCCGGAATTTGCAGAGGAATCTGCCACAGCGAAGATGGATTATATTCTTGAACAAATTATGCTGACAGAAGGCAGGGCTTTAGTTTTATTCAATAGCGCTTCTGAATTGGCAGAATTCAAAGCCTTTGCATCAGGAAAATTGAGTGTGCCAATCTTTTTTGAAGGGGATGCAGAAATAAGTACCCTCGTGTCAAATTTCCAAAATGATGAGTATTCAGTACTCTGTTCTGTCCATTTATGGGAAGGTCTTGATATACCGGGAAGATCCCTGGAAAATGTGCTTATTTTTGGCTTGCCATTTCCTCCTCATGATCCGGTCTTTACAGCCAAAAGGGAAGGTTCATCTGATCCTTTCAGAGAGGTTGATCTGCCATATATGATTCTGAGGTTAAGGCAGGGTATTGGGAGATTAATTAGAACACATGAAGACAAGGGCACAGTTCACATTCTAATGAATGAAAATGAAAACGAAGAAGTGCGTGAAACGATAAAAAAGGTTCTGCCTGCAGAGCCATCCATAAAGAGTTGAACAAAGGCAGTGCCCCAAGCGGGCACTGCCTTATTGTTAACCTCTCAAAAGCTGATTTGCTTCAGATGTCATACGGGCAGGGGTCCAGGCTGGTTCCCAGACAAGATTAACCTCAACAGCAGAAAATTGCTTCAGATCTTCAATGCAATATTTCACTCCGCTGACAATACTGTCATGAAGCGGGCATCCGGGTGTTGTCAGGGTCATGGTAATAACTGCCTTGCCATCATCGGGAAAATCAATATTATAAATAAGTCCCAAATCCACCACGTTTATATTTAACTCAGGATCCATAACTCTTTTTAGATTGCTGAGAACTAATTCTTCTGGATTCATGTTCATTCCTCCTATTTTTTTAAAACAGAAATAATTAAATAACAGAAAACAATGGATGCTCCAAGAGTTAAAATCTGGCCGGAAAGGAACAGGGCAAGGTGTTCATATGCAATGGAAACAGTCACACTGAGTATACCGAGAATAAAGGCGGAAAGAACCGGAATGGATGCCTTGTCATTCATCATATCCTTGAGCGAAGGCACACTGTGTTTGCCTATCTCTTTGCTATATCTCCAAGTCCACCATAAGAATGGAACAATTTTAAATAAATAACCCATAATGCTCAATGCTACCCAAAGCTGGAGGTATGCAAATGCCAGATATCCAATGGCACTTTCGAAGCTCCCGGTAAGCGAGCATATGAAAGCTCCCAGGTGGATGGCCAGTCCTGCAGGTATAGCGAGCAGAGCAAAGCGGAATGAATAATCAAGCTTTTTCTTTACTCTTCTCTGCAGGATTTGCAGCATGTGCCAGGTGAAGAATGCAAATCCGCCTGCCAGAATCATTAATGCAATGGTAAAAAGTGAGTTTTTCTCTGTGAAAAAAGACAGAACT
Organism: Cytobacillus oceanisediminis 2691; assembly: GCF_000294775.2. Taxonomy (GTDB): domain Bacteria; phylum Bacillota; class Bacilli; order Bacillales; family Cytobacillaceae; genus Cytobacillus; species Cytobacillus pseudoceanisediminis. The sequence continues at coordinate 3,809,728 of NZ_CP015506.1, read as the reverse complement.
GCCGCAGCCAGCCCTGATGCATAAACCGTAAAGACGTATTTGGCCGGCTTCATGCTGTAGCCATGAGACAAGGAAAACATGGGAACCATTTTATAGGAAAATCCAAAAATCAAGAGGGTAAACCAGCCCGCTGTTGCGAACAGTATGTGGCTTTTAAAGACTGCTTGATAATAATCAGAGATAAATCCAGTTTTCATGCTGAAGACCATAAGGATTCCCAGTAGAATTGCAGTTAACAGGCTAATTAGTGCAGTTCCCACGAAAAGAGTCAATACATTGGGCTTCGCCTGCTGCCTTAAAGTCATGAACATTTGCAGCAGAAACATTAAGATCCCCGTTAAAGTAATAAGCCCAGGCAGCAGTGCACTCTCCGGATTATGAAATAAACTATGGGCAAAATATAATATTCCAAAGGCAGTAACCGTAAATTGGATAAAGCCAAACCTTTCATTCCAAATTGGTGTCAGAAAAACCACTGGAACGAGCTGATACATGGCTCCCATTGCTGTCATCAGCGCCCATCCCAATATAAAAAGATGAGCGGCTGACCAAATTGCGGGTACACGAAATTGGCTGCTGATGATGGAATCCCCTTTAAAAAGAATAAGGGACATAGCTCCTATTAAACAGAGCAGGCTGAAAAGTATAAATAAAAATGGAAGTTTGATATTGGTCTCATTTTTTGTTTTGGCGAACATTGGGATCACCTGCTTATTTCTTAATTTCTATTAAAAAGCTTCCATCTTCCTGTTCGGCAGTTACATGGCTGCAGCCCATTTCGTCCAGCTGTTCATAAAGAAACATGGGCCGCCTGTCATTAATGATTAATAAGGTTTCTCCTTCTGGAAGGCTTTCAAGAGCTGCAAGTGTTCTCAGCATGGGCTGCGGCGGCTCCAGTCCCCGGTTATCCAGCTTCATTTTGACTCACCGCTCTTAGTAAAGATCACTTTCCAATGCTTCTTATCAATTTCTTCAGTTTTATATTCAAACCCTTTTGCCTTTAATACTCCAAAAAGAGGGATGGGCTTAAATGGTGCATGCAGAATAAAAACATCTTCGGCATCCAGTCCAGATACCGCGGACATGATTTTCTGAAATGGCTCCAATTTGTTTTTTATATCTTCTCTTACATCAAGTTCAACGACTTTGTTTTTCATTTTGACCTCTCCTTTAATTGGCTGATAGTTTAAAATAGCTGCCAATAACAGTGAATCAACTGCAGTGAGAATAGTTATTAATTGCTTTAAGTTTAACAGCGGCAGCTTTTCAAATAAGTGACATAAATCATATTTCGAAGAACATTTTTCAAAAGGCATTATAAAGTTATAAAAAAATCATTGGAACAAAAAAACCCGCAGATGCTTACTCTGCGGATTCTTCCTGTTCTTCAATACATTTAAAACAGATTGTTTCATTTTTTTCGTTATGAACTCCGTTGAAGAATCCATCAAGACAGAATAGGTCTTTGCCGCAAACAGAGCAGCTGCCAACTAATTCCTTCATTTTCGGTCACTCCTGGCTCTCTAATATTTGGGAACTTTGCTTTTTAAAGTATATGAACATCCCGCATACCGTTAACAGTAAAAGCGCTGCGGCGATCAAGAAACCTATATTGAAAGTTACTCCCATTAAACCTAATACGGTGGAGCCGGCTACAACGCCCAAAGAAAAAAAGGCATAGAAGAGGCCAAATGCCTTTCCTCTTGTTTTTTCAGTTGTATGGCTGGCTATAAGGGCATTAATGGAAGGGAATAAAAGAGCAAACCCGGTGCCGTAAAGGACCATGCATAAAAACATGAATGCAAGAGAATAAGCTGAACTTAGCAGAATGAGTGCAATTCCAATGATCAGCATCCCTGAAAGCATGCTATTGTGATGCTTAAATGTATCAAAAATTTTATTAATAGGCAGCAGAAAAATAAGAATTGCGGTTATTCCGAAAGTGCTTAATAAGATTCCGCTGTACATTGAATCAAATTGCAGAGCTTCTACCTGAAGGGGGAGAAGGTAAGCAAGTGCCCCTTGAGCAAACATGAGTGAAAAAGCTCCTAAATAGCTTGCTGCGAGCATAGGATTCTTTAATAATGAAAGCATTTTCTCAGAATGAGAGCTTTCTTCTTTAACCTTTTTCAGATTCCCTGATGGCAAAAACACAAAGGCCAGGACTGCACTGCTGATCATCGTTGCTGCTATAATTAAAAAGACCCAGTTTATGCTGTAATTGGAAGCAACCACAGCGCCAAAAGCAGGCCCGATAATGGCAGAACAGCCAACAGCAGCACCTGATACAGCCATTTTTTTTCCTTGTTTGTCTGATTTTCCGCGGTCTGCGATGACTGTAAAAGCTGCAGGTACCAGAAACCCGCCAAATAACCCATGAAAAAACCTTACTGTAATTAAATGCAAAGGTGTCTCAGCAAATGCATACAGGACTAAAATGGTGCCAGTTAAGGAAAGGCCAGAGACCAATACTTTTTTTGCTCCGTTTTTATCAATCCAATAGCCTGCTAATATATTGCCTATCATATTCGAGAAGGAATACATCCCAACAATTAATCCCACAAAGGCTGGTGAGGAGTCAAAGGTTTTGGCAAAAGGGCTCATAATAGGGAGCTGGGAAAAGGTATCAATAAATGCTGCGATAATGATAAAGTAAATCAAATATTTCATGCTATCTCACTTTCTCGCGTCCAACGGGCAGTAAGACCTTCACTTTAGGGCTAAAGAGGAATCAAAAGAGGATAAGTGGGGGTCAAACTGCCCATAAGGGCACGATAAGTTCAACTAACAATCAGCGGGGAAAAGCGCCCCGCTAATTGAAGTTTCACTTTATAGTTAGTTCACTTTCCACCATTATAACTCTTTGGCCGGCAGGTTAAAAAGAAAAACAGCAATGGGAAAGAGATTATGTTGACTGCCTTTTCAGAAAAATGTGATAAAATGATAATGTAATAGATATATATAGGGGGTAAAATTATGGCAGAATCATTAAAACAGACAGAACAGCAATTCCTTGATTATGTCAAAAAAATGACGGCATATAATGAAGCCATCGGGCTGATGTATTGGGATATGCGGACAGGGGCACCCAAGCAGGGTCTGGAACAGCGTTCCGAAGTGATTGGAATGATCTCTTCAGAAGTATTCAAAATGTCAACATCTGAGGAAATGGCTGCATACATAGCAAAACTTTCAGGTCAGGAAAATCTTACTGAAGTGACATTGAAAACTCTTGAAGAATGCAAAAAGGATTATGATCGGAATAAAAAAATTCCTGCGGAGGAATATACGGAGTATGTCATCCTGCAATCCAAAGCTGAAAGCATTTGGGAAGATGCAAAAGCAAGCTCAGATTTCGAGATGTTCCAGCCATATTTGGAAAAGCTTGTTGAAATGAATAAACGATTCATTTCTTATTGGGGATATGAAGGTAACAAATATAATACTCTGCTGGATATGTATGAACCTGGTGTTACCGTTGAAACACTTGATCAGGTTTTTGGGCAGCTTAGGGAGAAAATTGTCCCTCTGGTTCACCAAATTTCCGAATCACAGAATAAACCGGACACCAGCTTTTTATTTGAACACTTTGCCAAGGACAAACAGCGGGATTTCAGCCTTAAAGTTCTTGAACAAATGGGTTATAACTTTAAAGCAGGACGACTGGATGAGACTGTTCATCCTTTTGCGACCGGTTTAAACCCTGGTGATGTCCGGGTGACAACCAAATATGATGAAACAGATTTCCGAACTGCCGTATTTGGCACGATTCATGAAGGCGGGCATGCTCTGTATGAACAAAATATTTCTTCTGATCTTGTGGGCACCCCGCTATGCTCTGGAACATCCATGGGAATTCATGAATCACAGTCATTATTTTATGAAAACTTTGTTGGAAGACATTTTTCTTTCTGGAAAAGGAATTATGACCTTCTTAAAGAATATGCCAGCGGTCAATTTGATGATGTGCCAATAGATGCTTTTTATCGTGCCATTAATGAATCAAAGCCTTCTTTAATCCGTATTGAAGCAGACGAATTAACATATCCTCTTCATATCATCATCCGATATGAAATTGAAAAGGGCTTGTTCAATGATGAAATCGAAGTTAAAGACCTTCCTGCAATCTGGAATGAAAAATATGAACAATACTTGGGAGTAAAGCCTGAAAATGACGGAGCAGGCATTCTGCAGGATGTTCATTGGGCTGGAGGAAGCTTCGGTTATTTCCCTTCATACGCTTTAGGATATATGTACGCAGCACAGCTTAAAAACAGCATGTTAAAGGATTTGCCAAACTATGATGAATTACTTGAAGAGGGCAATTTGCTGCCAATCAAAGAGTGGTTTACCCAAAATGTGCACCAGTTCGGCAAAATGAAAAAACCGCTTGAAATCTTAAATGACGTAACTGGAGAAGGACTGAATGCCCAGCATTTAATTGATTATCTATATGATAAGTACGGTAAGGTCTATCAGTTGAAATAGGTGTTTATTATAATTTGAGAAGAGGGTGGCCTCAGCCATCCTCTTACTTCATGGAGAGAAATAATGAAGAAAATACTTCCATTCATTATGATTGCGTTAGGGGCAAGTCTATGGGGAATTATTGCTGTTTTTGTTAAAGGGCTCGGAGAATATGGATTTACGGCTATGGAAATTGTGGCCGCGAGAGTTTTTTTTGCAGCAATATTTCTTGTCCTAATAGGAATTATGCGTTTCCGGAACTGCTTTAAATTGCAATCTGCCTCTGACATCAGACTTTTTGCAGGAACCGGAATACTGAGCATCGTCTTTTTTAATTATTGTTATTTCACAGCAATGAACCAAATCAGCATATCAATGGCTGTCGTTCTGCTTTACACAGCTCCAGCATTTGTTACTGTATTATCTTACCTGTTTTTAAAGGAAGGAATAAATCTTGGAAAGATTGCAGCTGTGGCAGGCACAATTTTAGGCTGCATTCTAATTGCCGGAGTAACAGCAGGCAGCCGTGATATCACTTTGCTTGGAATTATGACGGGATTGGGTTCTGGGTTTGGCTATGCACTGTATACGATATTCGGAAAATTTGCATTAAGAAAATATCATCCGTATACAGTTACGCTTTATACATTCCTGATTGCATCGGTATTTCTAATCCCGGTAACCAGACTGTGGACAAAAGCTGAAATCTTTCTAAACACTGAAGTTTTGTTTCTTAGTATTGGTCTTGGATTTGTACCTACGGTTCTCGCCTATTTTGTATATACATGGGGACTGGAAAAAACGGATGGAAGCAAAGCAGCTGTTATTGCTACAGTTGAACCTGTCGTGGCCATGCTTCTAGGAGTCACACTTTACGGGGAAAGTCTCGGTGCAGTCCAGATTGCTGGTGCTTTGCTGATACTCAGTTCTGTAATTATTGTGAATTTGCCTGCAAGAAGGAAAAATGCAGGAAGGGCGGCTGACTCAAGCAAGCTTGAACACTAAAACACTCCGTCCATATCGGAACGGAGTGTTTTTTTTACCAAAGCTTATATCCTTTAGCCCCGGGAGGTGCATTTTGAATTAAATCTATAAAAGGAATGGTGTAGGCAAATAGAATAAGAACAACCGTAATTCCAAGCCAAAGCTTCCAATTTTCAAATACCATTGGAGCTTTTTCGGCTTCATCAGCAGCTTCTCCGACAGGGAATTCCTGCTCTCCCTTTGGTGCGAAAAAGGCAAGGTTGATGAAGATATAAAGCATTAAGATGATGCCTATAAATAGGATAGAACCGCCGATTGCCTGTGCAACCTGGTATGGAATCCATTCTGCTGCTTGTGCTGCTCCGCCATATTCAGAGTATGATGAACGGCGCGGCGCTCCCAGAAGACCGGCAGCATGCATGGCACCAGACATGAATGTCATTCCGATTGCCCAGATAACTGCTTGGATGATACCCAATTTATTCATCGCTTTTGTTAATGTTCTTCCTGTGAGATGTGGAATCAGCCAGTAAGAAACCCCAAAGAATGTAAGTACTACAGATGTTGCCACGGTTAAGTGAAAGTGGCCGGTTACCCAAATCGTGTTATGGACAACCTGGTTCATCTGGTGGGACGCATTAACGATACCGCCTGCTCCCGCAGGTATAAAGGCAACCATCCCGATGAAAGGAACAGTAAATCGGGCATCTCCCCAAGGCAGTTTTTTTACCCAGCCGAATAATCCTGTGGCCCCTTTGGAACGCCCAAAGCTTTCAAAAGTGGCAAAAAGAGAAAATGCAGTCATAAGAGATGGAATGACAACCAGGAATGTTAGGATAACCTGTAAGAATTTCCATGCTGGGTCAATTCCCGGCTCCATTAATTGATGGTGAAATCCGACAGGGATTGAAAACAGCAGGAATAATATGAATGACATGCGCGCCAATGAATCAGAAAAAATCTTTCCGCCGATGACTTTAGGAATGACAACGTACCAGGCCATGTAAGCTGGCAATAGCCAGAAGTAAACAAGCGGATGTCCGAAATACCAGAATAGAGTACGGCTGACTCCGATATTTACTGTTTCTACAAACCCCAATGACCAAGGAAGAAGCTGGAAAAGAACAGTAGACGCTACACCGATTGTTGCCACAATCCACATCATTGTGTTGACCAATGACATAAAGGTTAATAACGGACTCGGCTGCCCGGGATTTTTTCTTCTCCATTCTGCATACTTCATAATGATGGCTGCCCCGTCAATCCAGCTTCCCACTATAACAAGTGTTAAACCGATATAGTACAATGCATGTGCCTGAAGAGGAGCATAGAAAGTATAAAGAACAGTAGCTTCATTCAACAGGATCATGACAGCTGCAAGAACAGTTCCTGCTGTCATCAGCCAAAAACCGGCCCAGCCGGCAATTCGCTGTTTATTTGTAAGGGTTCCTGATGTTTTGCTTGTTGCTGCTAACTGGAAGCCCATTATAAAAAAGGTAGTAAGTACAAGTCCGAGTACAACACCGTGAACCGTGAGAATTTGGTAATACCCGATGCCTGCCGGAAGCTCGAATTTACCGGAGCGGACCAAAGTCTGCAATAAGCCAGCAAGGCCGCCTATTGCTAAAGCTGTAAATGCAACGAAAAAGTGAGCCATTGCCAATTTTCCGTCACGGCGGTCAACTTTAAATTTTGCTGAAGGATTAAACATTATTCCACCACCTTAATTTTAGACGACATCATGTGGTGACCAACACCGCAATATTCATTACATACAATTAAGTATTCTCCAGTTTTATCAAATGTTGTAATGTGTTCACTGATATAGCCGGGTTCTAGCATCATGTTGATATTTGATCCTGCAACTTCGAAACCGTGGACAACGTCTTTGGTTGTTGCGATAATTTTCACTTTAGCACCATATGGAACCTCCACTTCAGCTGGGCTATAGGAAAACGCAGATGCTACGTATACCAATTCGTAATCCCAATCTTTCCCTTCTACCCTTTTCAGTCCTGGCTCATTAAATGGAGCGGTAGTATCGACCTTTTCAGGGTCGATTGTTGCCAAACAGCTTGGGGGCTGATTGCCCAGGTAAAATGCGCTGACTCCCAAGACTGTTAGAAAAACAAGCAGCGATCCGATTCCAAAAGTGAGCCAGGCCTTTTCAAATTTATGCATATGCATGGCTTTTTCCCCTTTCTAACTCTAAAAGCGGCTGATAAATAATGAATAAACACCTGCCCATGTAATGATCAGGAAGAATCCTAATAAGAAAACGGAAGCTAGCGTTCCCTTTAAGGAAGAGCTATCCTCTATTTCAGTTTTTGTTTTTCGGCTGAGTTCTGTTTTCGCCATTGTCTTTCACTCCTTTCGAATATTTGGAAAAAGTAAATGATTACACTTTCATAATACAAAACATTTAGGAAGATTCTAGATGCTTTCAGTGAGTTCACAAATTGTTCATTCGTAACTTAAACACTATGATAATGGTGAAAAATTGATATTTAAGTGATTTATGTCACAAAAAACTCCTGTGAATTGTGAAAAAACTGTGAAGGTTTAATTGAGCTTCAGAAGGAAGGCAAATTTTTAAAAATAAACATACTGAAGAGGGCGAATTATCTGATTAGCGAACAATTTTCTGGTAATATATTGTTTAGTTCGTATTTAGTTAAATTTTTGATTGAAGTATTAGTAAATGATGTTATAATGTTAATAAATTAATAACATTCACTCATATAATCGCGAGGATATGGCTCGCAAGTTTCTACCGGGTTACCGTAAATGATCCGACTATGAGTGAGCAATGTAAAGGACGTTTAAAGTCATCCTTGTTTGACTGCAGCTTAGATCATTAGCCTGAAGGCCATTGCTTCACTCATTTTTATGTTGTGAATGCGATGGGCTTCAGGCTTTTTATATGGCTGGAATGAGTAATTGAAGGCTATCTATCATAGAGGAGGATGCAAAATGGATATGCTTATTGAAAAAATAAAGAGCGAAGGGATTGTTTTATCTCCGACAGTTTTAAAGGTGGATTCTTTTCTGAACCACCAAATAGATCCTCAGCTAATGCATGAAGTCGGCAAAGAATTTGCAGATAGATTCTCCAGAAGCGGGATTACAAAAATATTGACTATCGAATCTTCGGGGATTGCGCCAGCTGTAATGGCTGGGCTCCATCTGAATGCTCCAGTTGTATTCGCTAGAAAAAGAAAATCTCTCACTCTGGTAAATGACCTGATTACAGCCTCTGTCTATTCTTTTACTAAGGAAGAAACAAGTGAAATCTCTGTTTCAAAGAAATATCTATCAGAAAAAGATAATGTCCTTATAATCGATGATTTTCTGGCGAATGGACAGGCAGCACTAGGTCTTGCGGATATAGTAAAAAAAGCGGGATCAGGAATTGCAGGGATTGGAATCGTTATTGAAAAAGGCTTTCAAAATGGCGGACAGCTGCTGAGGGAAAAGGGATTCCGGGTCGAGTCCTTAGCTATTATTGACTCACTTGAAAACGGCATGATCAGCTTTGATAATACAGCAAAGAATATGGAGGAAATGATACGATGAATCAGAATCCGCTTAAAATTGCTTCATTGGGAATTCAGCATGTCCTTGCCATGTATGCAGGCGCGGTAATTGTACCATTGATTGTAGGAGGGGCACTTGGCTTAACAGGGGAACAGCTTACTTATCTTGTTTCCATTGATATTTTTATGTGCGGAATTGCAACACTCCTTCAAGTATGGCGCAGTAAATTTTTTGGGATTGGCCTTCCCGTAGTTCTGGGCTGCACATTTACGGCCGTTGGACCGATGATTGCGATCGGAGGGCAGTATGGAATACCTGCTATCTATGGTTCTATTCTGGTTTCTGGTATTTTCGTTGTAGCTGTTTCAAAGTATTTTGGAAAACTGGTTAAATTTTTTCCGCCTGTTGTAACAGGGTCTGTAGTTACCATTATAGGGATTACGTTAATTCCTGTAGCAATGAACAATATGGCTGGAGGTGAGGGAAGCCCTGACTTTGGCTCCCTGACAAATATAGCATTGGCTTTTGGCACTTTGCTGTTCATCATAGTACTTTTCCGATTCTTTAAAGGCTTTGTTCGAGCGATTGCCATTTTGCTGGGGCTGGCTGCTGGCACCATTACTGCGTTTTTTATGGGCATGGTAGATTTCTCCGCTGTTGGGGAAGCTTCCTGGTTTCATATGCCATCCCCTTTCTATTTCGGCATGCCGACATTTGAGGTGACAGCGATCCTCACAATGATACTCGTAGCAATGGTCAGTTTAGTTGAATCTACGGGCGTATACTTTGCCCTTGGTGATATCTGTGAAGAAAAATTGGAAGAGAAAGATCTGTCAAATGGCTATCGTGCCGAAGGACTTGCGATTATCCTTGGTGCTGTCTTTAATGCTTTTCCTTATACAACATATTCGCAAAACGTCGGACTTCTTCAGATGTCAGGCGTTAAAACAAAAAATGTCATATATACAGCAGGGGCTTTTCTTGTACTGCTTGGGCTAGTTCCGAAAATCGGCGCATTGACAACCATTATTCCTACTCCTGTTTTAGGAGGCGCAATGGTAGCTATGTTCGGTATGGTAGTCGCCTATGGAATAAAAATGCTCAGCAAGGTAGAGTTCTCCTCTCAGGAAAATTTATTAATCATTGCCTGCTCTGTCGGGATGGGATTGGGAGTAACAGCCGTTCCTGAACTATTCGCGCAAATGCCTTCCAGTGTGCGTATCCTGACTGATAACGGTATAGTGGCTGGCAGTGTGACAGCAATTCTTTTAAATATCGTATTCAATGTTGCTAAAGGAAAAAAAGCAGTTCAGCCTGCATCTTTTGCGGAGCAGAAGGCTTCATAATTCTTCTTTGCGGCAATCACAATAATTCTGGCAATCAATATAATATTCTATCGGTATTTTACATTTCCGAAGCGATTGTTTCTTGCACGAAAGAGAGTGGAATGTGATGGAGAAATTTTATTGTGATAACTGCCGGCTTTTATATAATGAAGAAGAGGTTTGTGCTGCTTGCGGTATCCTGGTTACGAAAAAAATATATATAGAAGTACAAAAGCATCACAAAAACAATAATGGATTGGATGCATCAGAATAACTATGCCATGGGCCAGCCATTTTTTATTGAATGCTTGGCTCTAGAGCTAATTGGAAAAGATTTAGTAATGATATTCATTTAGTTATTCCATTATAATAAAGATGCACAACAACTCCTTCAAAACACATTGCTTCCTCCTAATGGGGGGAGCTTTTTTTTGCTTGATTATCCAATTTTGTAACATAAATTGCTTTTATTTGGAAAAAGTAAAAGAAAGCAAGTGGAGGAGAGTCATGTATGCCAGCAATTGTATCAGTTGCAGAAGCAATACCTGAACATGTTCTGACACAGGATCAGGTAATGGATTTTGCCAGAGATTTATTTTCAGAGTCCTTTAAGGATATTGAACGCCTATTGAAAGCTTTCCGCAACGGCCAAATTGAAAAGCGCCACTTCGCAAAGGGACTCGAATGGTTTAAAACAGATAAATCATTTGAAGAGCGAAACAATGCTTATATTGAACAGGCTATTGAACTGGGAACAAAGGCTATAAAGTGCTGTCTGGAAAATGACATTTTCCTGAGCAAGAATCTCCAATGTGATGATATCGATGCCATCTTTACTATTTCAAGCTCAGGAATTGCCACACCGAGTATTGAAGCAAGAATCATGAATAAGCTTCCATTTTCTGAACATACGAAGCGAATACCGATATGGGGACTGGGTTGTGCGGGCGGCGCATCAGGCCTTTCAAGAGCCTATGAATACTGCCTGGCTTACCCTGAAGCAAAAGTATTGGTTTTAACTATAGAATTATGCAGTTTGACCTTTCAGCGCAATGACAGATCAAAGAGTAATCTTATCGGGACCTCTCTTTTTGCTGACGGCGCAGCATGTGCGCTGATAACGGGTGATGAAGTTCAAAGGGATTTTCAAAAGGTGTCATCCATTCCGAGAATCCTGGGAACCCAATCAACAACAATGCGCAATTCTCTGGATGTGATGGGCTGGGAAGTGAAGAATGCGGGCTTATATGTGGTTTTCTCAAAGGATATACCATCCATAATAGAGGGCTGGCTAAAGCAGAATGTAACGGAATTTCTAAGGGGAAAAGGCATGGAGATGAAAAAAATAATCCATTTTGTTGCCCATCCTGGGGGAAAAAAAGTTATTGATGCTTATCAGAAAGCATTGCAATTCGATCCTGATATGACAAAAGTTTCACTTGATGTATTAAAGGAGTTCGGGAATATGTCCTCAGCAACCATTCTTTACGTGCTGAAAAGGTTTATGGAGATCGGCAGAAAGGGAGATACCGGACTTGCAACTGCTCTCGGCCCGGGATTTAGCTCGGAATTACTGCTGCTGGAATGGGAGTGAATACATGCTGTTCAAACTATTTATTGCCGTCATCATTTTGCAGAGGGCAGCAGAGCTTGCTGTAGCCCGAAATAATGAAAAGTGGATGAAAGGCCGGGGCGCACTGGAATTTGGTCAGCGGCACTATCCCTGGATCGTTGCGGTTCACGTTTCTTTTTTCATTTGCTTTCTGATTGAAGTAACCATCTTTGAAAAAGACCTGTCCCCTTATTGGCCCATTCTTCTGATTCTTTTCTTTCTTACCCAGGCAGGAAGAGTATGGGCACTCTTCTCTTTAGGGAAATACTGGAATACCAAAATCATAGTCATGCCGGGGGCAAAGGTCGTCAGAAGGGGGCCATACCGTTTTATAAAGCATCCCAATTATGTAATTGTAGCTGCTGAATTTCTCGTAATACCTTTAATGTTCCAGGCTTATATCACTGCGGCTGTATTTACCCTGCTAAACATAATGGTACTTTCGGTCAGGATACCAGCCGAAGAAAAAGCACTGAAAGAATTGACAGGATACGAAGAAGCTTTTTTACGATTAAGACCTGGCATGAATAGAGATATTAAAAAAGTTTGACAATTTTAAAATCCCTATTGAAAATGATTATCGTTCGTGATAAACTTCTAATTGAATTTGAAAATTATTCTCAATATCATTCCAACAGGAAGGTGTTGCTACATATGACAATTCTATTTGTTGCAGGCACAATTGCTGCCTACTCACTTGTTATGAAACATGTATTAAATAACGTAGCTAGACCACATACAAGATAATAGTATTTTTTGAAACCAGGCGCGGGAGGCCTGGTTTTTGTTTTTTAACGCATGTGAAAATACAAGCAAATGAACATAGAATAAAAGCAGCTGCTGAGAAATATTAGAAAAATCAAAGAATAAACCATCCTATATAGGAAAATAAACGAAAATCATTTAAAATAGGAAGTAAATTAAAGTTACAAGGGGATTAATGGAAATGGCTGACACGATTTTGCAACCAGGATTACAGCAAACTGAATTAATGAACAGAATTACTGCGATATATACATTCGCCCAGAGAAATGGGGATAGCCAGACAGCTAAAAGAGCTAAAGATCTCTTAATTAAGCTAAGAGACCAGGAATTTGCCATCGCTTTTTGCGGACATTTTTCTGCTGGAAAATCGAGCATGATTAACAAGCTTGCAGGCGAGGACCTCCTTCCGTCCTCGCCGATTCCAACCAGTGCTAACCTGGTAAAAGTCAAATCAGGTGAGGAAGATTATGCAAAAGTTATTTTTAAGGAAGGAAAGCCAAGGCTTTATCCTGCTCCGTATGATTACGGACAGGTAAAATCCTATTGCAAGGACGGCGATTCAATTCATTCCATTGAAATAAGCCATTCCGCCACCAGTTTGCCCAAGAAGGCAGTAATTATGGATACACCTGGAATCGATTCTACAGATGATGCGCATAGAATTGCTACTGAATCTGCTCTTCATTTGGCTGACCTTATTTTTTATGTTATGGATTATAACCATGTCCAGTCGGAATTAAATTTTCTTTTTACAAAAGAACTGACGGCTGCAGGAAAAGAAGTTTATCTTGTTATCAATCAAATTGATAAACATCGGGATGAAGAGCTCAGCTTTGAACAATTTAAAGAAAGCGTAAAGGAATCATTTGCATCCTGGGGAGTAAAGCCTGCGCGGATTTTTTACACCACGTTAAAAGATGAAAATCACCAGGCAAACGATTTTAAGGCACTTCAGAACTTTATTAACAGCAGCATTGATAACCGTGAAGAGCTTTTGCCCCAATCCGTTTTTAATTCTTTAAAGAAATTAACAGAGGACCATCTGGCATTTTTAGGAGACACCCATGCAGCTGAAAAAGATAAATGGGAAGAAAAACTGGCTGAATTAGATCAGGATGAACGGGATCAGCTCGGAAACAGGCTGCATGAGTTAGAGAATCAGTTGAATAAGCTAAAGTCTTCTATGCATGAAGCAGATATTGAGTTAACCGGAAAGATAGATGAGATTTTAAAAAACGCTTATTTAATGCCTTTCCAGACGAGGGAACTGGCTGAATCTTACCTTGAGTCGTGCCAGCCTTCGTTTAAAATTGGCCTATTTTTCAGCAAACAGAAAACGGAGCAGGAAAGGTCAGTGCGGCTTGACCGCTTCTATCAGGATTTTTCCGAAAAGGTTAAGTCTCAGCTGGAGTGGCATATAAAAGAGCTGTTTTTACAGCAGTTCAAGCAGCATAATATCCATGATTCAGAAATTCTAGCACAAGTTCAGAGCTTCAAGCTTTCCTTTGAACCAGCAGTTTTAGCCGAAACAGTAAAGTCCGGGGCCATGGTTTCAGGAGATTATGTTCTTCAGTATACGAACGACACCGCAGAGGCTGTAAAGAGAATTGCCAAAAAGAACGCAGCTTTCCTGAAAAATGCACTACTGGAAGCGCTTGAAGAAAATATCAGCCAGGATCAGACTGTACTGGTCAATGAAATTCGCAAGCTTACTGTCTATGCGGAATCTCTTAGTGCAATTAAAGCTCTCAATGAAAAAGTTATTAAGGCATCTGCCGAGATGAAAGTCTATTTGACAGGTGACTTTGCTCAAGTTGAGTTTCAAGAGCAAGCCAAAATCCTTGCAGCAGAAGATGTCGATGAATCTGAAGTTGTTTTCCTGCATGAAGATAAAGCTGAGAAGGAAAAGGTGCCAAAGAAATCCGGAAAATCTGCTGAGGAAGAGCAGACAGGGGAAGCCGTTCCTGCGGTTTCCGTTCAGCCTGTTATTGAAAAGCTTCAATTCACCGCTAATGCAGTAAAGGATATCCCAGGTTTCAGAAAGCTTGCTGCTGATTTGGCAGATAAAGCATCAAGGCTTGAGAGCAAAGAATTCACAGTTGCCCTTTTTGGTGCATTCAGTGCAGGAAAGTCCTCCTTTGCCAATGCTTTAATCGGGAAAAAACTGCTACCGGTTTCACCAAATCCGACGACAGCTGCAATCAACAAAATTAAGCCTGTTACTGCTGAAAATGTCCATGGAACTGTTCTTGTAAAAGTAAAGGATTCACAGACTCTCTTAAATGATATCAATCATTCATTGAAGGTCTTTGATTATTCTGCAGGAAACTTTGGCGATGCTGCTGCAGCGATTAAAAAGATCACTGGGGAAAACCAGGATTTCGATGCGAATGAAAAGACACACTTTGCATTTCTTAATGCCTTTATGAGAGGTTTTAATTTCTTCACAGATCAGCTTGGGAAAATCATAAAAGCTGATTTGGAAGAGTTTCGGGATTATGTTGCCAATGAGGAAAAATCATGCTTCGTTGAGACAATAGAGGTTTACTTTGATTGTGAACTGACAAGGCAGGGAATTACCCTGGTTGACACACCTGGGGCAGATTCGATTAATGCGAGGCATACCGGGGTCGCATTTGAATATATAAAAAACTCGGATGCAATCCTTTTTGTAACTTATTATAATCATGCCTTTTCGAAAGCCGATAGAGAATTTCTTATTCAGCTTGGAAGGGTCAAAGACACCTTCTCACTTGATAAAATGTTCTTTATCGTCAATGCCATTGACCTTGCCAATAATGAAGAAGAAAAGGATTCGGTACTTGAGTACGTTGAAGAACAGCTAGTGCAATACGGAATCCGCCGGCCGCATCTGTCTGGCATTTCAAGCCTTCAAGCTCTGGCAGAGAAGCTGGATAACAGCAAAGAGGGAGTTTCCAATATCAGTTCATTTGAAAAAAGCTTTTACTCCTTTATAAATCAAGACCTGCTGAATATTTCCATCTCATCAGCAGAAACAGAGTGGAGGCGCCTATTAGCCCAGCTGAGGTCTTACATTTCCTCCTCACAGGAAAATAAAGAAGTCAGGTTTGAAAAGCTGAAACAGCTTGAGGAAGAGCACCAGACGGTTACTGAGATTATCCGTGGACAAAAATCCGAACTGCTTTCCCAAAGGCTTGAACAGGAAACGGATGAGCTAGTCTTTTACATCAAGCAAAGAGTATTTCTGCGTTTCTTTGATTTTGTTAAGGAGGCTTTCAACCCTTCGGTCCTGAAGGATGATGGCCGGAACTTAAAGAAAATGCTTAAAATCGCTCTTGATGAATTCCTTGCAAGCTTTGGGTTTGATTTTGCCCAGGAAATTCGTGCAACAACATTAAGGCTTGAATCCTATATATCCAAGCTGATCGGCCAGCAGCAGGAGACTATTTCGAAAAAAGCCGCCAATGTGAACAGTGATTTGTCTTTTAGCTCATATGAGCCATTAAAAATGGAGAGTATTGAATTTGATTCTGCATTTTCCAATGAAGACCCGAACCAATTTAAAAAGGCTCTATCCTACTTTAAAAACCCAAAAACGTTTTTTGAAAAGAATGAACGCAAGCAGTTGGCGGATGAACTGGAGAAGAACCTGCAGGAACCTGCAGATCGTTACCTGCAAGCTGAAAGCACCAGACTAAAATTCCATTACAGCAGCCTGCTGACGGTCGAATTTGAGCGGCTGCTCAATTCGCTGATTGAACAGAACAATGAATATTATGAAGGTATTACGGCTGCTTTAAAAGATGATTTCCCGATTGAAGAGCTGAAAGAAATTGAGAGGAACATTGCACAGTACGAATAATAGGTATTGAAAGGTTGCTGCTTTTCTTATGGAAAAATGGCTTTCTGCTGCTGAAGAAAAATATAATATAGACATCCTGTTTGCATGTGAAGCAGGAAGCAGGGCCTGGGGGACAGATGATGCGGAATCAGATTATGATATCCGCTTCATCTTTAAACATAAGGACCTGAAAGCATATCTTTCCCTTGAACGTGCCAAAGAGGTTATTGATTCAGATAACCCTTATGATGCGCACGGCTGGGATATTTTTAAAGCATTTGACCTTATGCAAAAATCCAATCCAAGTATATTCGAATGGGCATACTCACCCATCATCTACAAGGATAGGGATGGCTTTTCAAATAGGCTGAGGAGTATCGCGGAAAAAGAGTTCTCACGGTATAAGTTATTCCAGCATTACACCCAGCTATTTTCCCGCAATCTTGGGGAAGCGGCTAAAAAAGAGGGCTTTACAATTAAGAAACAGAAGCTGCTAATCCAGGCGATAAGAGCCTGCCTCATTTCAAGGCAGCTGCTACAGCAAAGCAAAATAAACGGAGATTTTTTGTATACAGGTCTCTTTTGCTTAAAGGAAGAGGATGAGATTACCCGCTTTTATCAGACCCTGGTTAATGCAAAACAACGCGGGGATCTTATTCAGGAGCATCTAGCTAATCAAATAGCTGATACACTCGAGTCAGAAAGGGAATTCCTCTATACAGCCGGTGAATCAATGCCTATAGGAAAAGGCAAAGTATCCGGACTGAATAAATGGCTTTGGGAACTGCTGAAAGTTTAAAATCATTCTGAGAAGTAAAGGGAGAGCTATGGAGAAAAATTTATTTCATGCATGTGCAACCTGCGTAAACTTCCATCCTGAAAAGCGTAAAGAAGGAATGGTTTATTTTTGCAGCAGACTGGGCTATGAAACGAAACCTGACTATCAATTTAACTGCTGGACACCAAAGGAACATATAAAACGCCTGATGGAAAAGAGAAAAGGGGAGAACCTTAAATGAAGTATCAAGTAGAAAAGGAATGGGTAGTAACTAAACTGGATGATCCTAATATCCGAATTGCCGACTGCCGCTTTAAACTTGGGTCACCTGAAGAAGGGCGCAGCTTATATAATCTCAGCCATATTCCCAATGCCGTGTATTTTGATTTAGAGAAGGATCTGTCGGGCCCTGTTAGAGAACATGGGGGCAGGCACCCGCTTCCAAATCCCTCTCAATTTAAAGAAGTCCTGGAGAAGGCTGGTATCAGCAGGGATACCACAGTAATTGCCTATGATGGAGGAGAAGGGGCTTTTGCCGCAAGGTTCTGGTGGCTCCTCAGGTATTTGGGACATGATAAAGTTTATGTATTGAACGGCGGATATAAAGAATGGGCTGAAAGCGACTATCCTTTGAATAATAAGATTCAAAGCTTCGGGCCAGCTGACTTTAAAATCGATCTGCGGCCTGACATACTTGCCTCATACGAAGAAGTTAAAGAATATACCGGTAATCAGGATACTGCTGTAATTATTGACTCGAGAGAGGAAAAGAGATACCTGGGACTGGAGGAGCCAATTGATAAAAAAGCCGGCCATATCCCTGGAGCAATCAATAGAGTTTGGCTTGAAGCGTATAAAAATGGCAGGTTTAAAGAAGCAGAGGAACAGGAAAAACGGTTTGCAGACATCGATAAGAATAAACCTGTAGTTGTTTACTGCGGATCTGGGGTAACAGCAGCACCTAATTTTCTGGCATTAAAGGAAGCTGGCTTCCGTAATGTTAAATTATATGCTGGAAGCTTCAGCGATTGGATCTCTTATGACGGAAATAAAATAGAAACTGTCGAAAAATAGAGGAATCCCTTTTTAAAAAAGGGATTTTTTTACTGTTAAAATTATTATATAATTTAAAAGGTTTAATAGATTTTGAAAATGGAGTGGTTAAATGAATACTTCGGGCTACACGATAACAAAAAAACAAAGAACTGAAACAAAACAAATATTGGTAACGACTGCAATTATTCTAATATTGTCAGCAATTTTTATTCCTATATTTTTACTTTCACCATTTCAGGCACAATTTTTCAGACCTGAAGGGACCTGGGTTTTCGAAGCGCCTAAAGCCGCTTATGTTACATTTAGCACAGCTTTGGCATCGATGGGGATTTTTATCCTAGCGGGGGTTTGGCTGCACAGTGCTGAAAAATTTGGCAGGATTGCGAAATTTATTACAGGAGCCGGTTTTTTGTTTTCACTGGCTACAGTTATCCTCAGTTTTGATTATTACCACTATATTGATAAGAATGGTGTCCATTTTAATACATTATTCAGTTTGAAGGAGAAGCACTATAATTGGCCGGAAATCAAACATGCCAGGCAAACGGTCATAAACAAAATGGGTGTTATGTCTGATGATGAATTAATCTTTACCTTTAAAGATGGAACTACATATGCGTATCCATTAAATAATAATGTCCGAAATGCGCGAATCGCTACTTACTATGAACTGGAAGAACATGGAGTTGAACTAATAAGGGAAACAGAATAGGGCTGTAAAACTTTTCAAGAGAAACGGAGAGTTTCCCATGATATAATAGTTGTTATGATTATAATCGGGAGGCGGAAAAATGAACGAGAAAAAACCTTCACTGCTGCTGGTTGATGGAATGGCTCTGCTGTTCAGGGCATATTTTGCAACAGCGATGTCCGGTCAATTTATGATAAATTCAAAAGGAATACCTACAAATGGAGTTTACGGATTTGTTAAACACTTTTTAACGGCTGTTTCTTCCTTTAGCCCGACTCATGTGGCCGTTTGCTGGGATATGGGAAGCAAAACCTTCCGTACGGAAATGTTTGATGCCTATAAAGCAAACCGTCCTGAAGCTCCAATTGAACTTGTGCCTCAATTCGATCTGGTAAAAGAAGTCGTGGAAGCTTTTGATGTTCCAAATATAGGCCTTGAAGGATATGAAGCTGATGACTGCATTGGCACCATTGCAAGAAAAGCAAGCCAGGAAGCGGAAGTACTGATCCTTACTGGCGACCAGGATATCCTTCAGCTTCTGGATGATAATATTTCTGTCATTTTGCTGCAAAAAGGCTACGGCAATTATCTGGTGCATACGACAGAAACCTTTTATGAAGAAAAGGGAATAACACCGAAGCAGATGATTGATTTGAAAGCCTTCATGGGAGATACAAGTGATAATTATCCCGGAGTAAAAGGGATTGGCGAAAAAACAGCTCTGAAGCTGCTGCAGCAATTTGAGCATATTGAAGGTGTATTAGAAAACCTGGAACAGCTCACAAAAGGACAGCGTGCCAAGATCGAACAGGATCTTGAAATGCTGCACTTGAGCAGACAGCTCGCCGAAATAAAATGCGATGTACCTGTTGAATGCCCTCTAGACCTGGCGCAATTCACAATGAACCGGGAAAAGGTCATAGAGAAATTCACTGAAATTGAATTCCGCGGTCTTCATAGATTTCTTGATTTTAAAAAGGAATATGCATAATAGAGACCCCAGGCTCCTGCCTGGGGTTTTAAATTTTTTTCATGATTGCGCATCTCCAAGTAAAAGAGAAAACTGAGCGCATAAATGCAAGAAACCCGCACACAAAAGGAAAACCAGCGCGCACAAACGAGAGAGACCCGCGCACACAAGGGTCAATGGCCATAACCGAAGAAAAGCCGCGCCCATCCTCGTCAAACCCGCGCACAAAAGGAAAGTCTGCGCGCACAAACGAGAGAGACCCGCGCACACAAGGGTCAAGCGCGCGTAACCGAAGAAAAGCCGCGCCCATCCTTGTCAAACCCGCGCACAAAAGGAAAGTCTGCGCGCACAAACGAGAGAGCCCGAACACACAAGGGTCAAGGGCGCATAACCGAAGAAAAGCCGCGCCCATCCTCGTCAAACCCGCGCACAAAAGGAAAGCCAGCGCGCACAAACGAGAGAGCCCCGCGCACACAAGGGTCAAGGGCGCATAACCGAAGAAAAGCCGCGCCCATCCTCGCCAAACCCGCGCACAAAAGGAAAGTCTGCGCGCACAACGAGAGTGACCCGTGCAGAAAAGGAAAGCCTGCGTCGCACAAACGAGAGAGACCCGCGCACACAAGGGTCAAGCGCGCGTAAACGAAGAAACCCCGCGCACAAAAATGACAGTAACCGCTCACACAAGGATCATGCACATATAACCGAAGTAAAATGTGTACATCTCCATCAGACCCCAAATGCAGCTTTACTCTAACAAACATTTATGCCGCCAAAGGCGGCATCCAATTTATTTAGTATTCTTCTTTTTCGCTGCATTCTCCAGTTTGCTTTTAGGTTCCTCTGAAAATTCAGCATCCTGCCCGTATCCTTGAGGGTTTACACCAGGTGCTTTTATTCCTCTGTTTGTATGTCCATTTTTGCTCATGTGATTCACCTCCCCAGTCAGCAACTTCTCCATTGATAACCTTATTATTGTTAAAGTCTTCGGGTTTTAATCATGTCCATCGAGGGTACAATTTAGCAACTGATGCGGTGAGTTCTTCTTCTGTTTTGGGTTTAATTATTCCATAATTACAGGCCTATTTAGCATTTGAAGGAGGAATAATAAAAGTCTGCATACTTCACAATAAAGAAGAGGTGAATTGTTAAACAAGGGAGTTTATATCGCTCTTTTAAGTATAGGGCTGGCACAGGGCCTAAAAATCCCCATCCATTATGTGAAAAAGGGAGAACTTCGTCCTGATTTGTTTTTCCAGACAGGGGGCATGCCGAGTTCTCATTCGGCTGGTGTTTCTTCTTTAACCACTTTTATAGCTTTAAAGCGCGGAGTTCCGACGGTCGACTTTGCTTTATCACTGGTTTATGGCCTGATTGTTATGTATGATGCCCAGGGAATCAGGCGCCAAACCGGTGAGCTTACCTTAAAGGTAAATAGTCTTGGTGAGCTGGTTGATAAAATTCACAAAGATGAGACAGTTAAGTTTGAAGAGGAAGGTCCAAAGAAGCTGAAGGAAATGCTCGGCCACCAGCCTGCTGAAGTATTGGGCGGAGCTCTCCTCGGTGTATTAACCGGAACACTTGGCTACCTTCTAACTAAGAAGAAATAATTGAGCTTACAACTCCCCTGCTTCATGCAGAAAAAAGGTAGATAATTGTCGAAAAATCAGGTAAGATTTAGGAGAACGCAGGAGGGAGCAGGGGAAGAGGGTAAGTGAAATGAAGACAGTTGAAGAGTATTTGCACTTTTTGCAAAGTAAAGGATTTCAATTTCGGGAAGACGCGATTGGCTTCATTTACTTTGGCAAAAATTATACCAATGCTTCTGATGAGCTTGCCAATGCAGCAATAGAACTTACATTAAAAGCTCAGAAATCATTTGACGGCAGTTTTTACGTATCATTGCTTGAAACATTGGTTTCAAAGAATATTACCAGCAGGCGTGAAGCAATAAAATTTGTAAAAGAAAAATCAATCATTTAAAAGGCGTGTTTTTTGAGGACACGCCCTTTTTCTATTTATTAAGCAGTTTTTCTCCTAAAGATGGATAATGTTTTCTTAGCAGGAATTTCTGCAAAGACCATACCTGCAAAAATTAGCAGACAGCCAGTCAGGGCACTAAAGGAAAGTCTCTCATTCGCCCACATAAATCCTGCAGCAGCAGCAAACACAGGTTCCATGGCGAATATGAGGGCCACTCTTGTTGGGGTTGTGAATTTTTGAAAAGCCGTCTGTGCAAAAAATGCGAGCGCGGTCGCAAACAATGAAGTTACAATTAGAGCAGTCACCACATTGGTCTTAAATAATACTCCAGTTTCAAATGCCTGCTGCCAATTTTCTGTAAAAAACGCAAAAATGCCTGATAGCAAGGCCACGGTACCTACTTGAATAACCGTTAATAGCAGGGCCGGGTATTTGCTGCTATATTTTCCTGTGAATATAATATGAAGGGCAAAACCAACTGCACAGATTAATACATATGCATCACCGATATTTAGCGAGACTCTATCAGTCATTGTAAGCAAATACAATCCCGCTGTTGCAATTGATACACCTATAATAGCATTGAACCCTGGCTTAATTTTTAAAAGCATAAAAGAAAAGACTGGGACCATTACTACACTTAACCCCGTAATAAAGCCAGCTTTTGAGGAAGTTGTATAAAGCAGTCCGATTGTCTGGAAAGCATAGCCTATAAATAAAAACAAGCCCATAATAATTCCAGAAATCAAAAGCTTTTTGTTTATTTTCTTTAACTGTTCTCTTTCAAAAATAACTAGCCAGCCTCCCAGCAAGAAAGCGGCCATGAAAAAGCGTACACCATTAAAAGAAAATGGCTCAAGAAAAGCAATGGCGTTTTGTACAAGCACAAAGGTAGTTCCCCACACAAAGGCTACGAGCAATAGGCTTACATCTGCAAATATAACCGATCTATTCATTATCTCATTGACCTTTCGTTCTATTTTTGCGAATGGCTGCTCTGGCTAATTCATCCGCTCCTTTGTTTTCGGAGCTGGGCACCCATTTCATAAAAAACAAATCAAATTGCCTTGTAAGCTCCAAAGCATTTTCAAGCAAGGGAGCAAATTTTTTATTTTTAACGAATTCCTTTTCAACGGCCCGGTTAACGAGCTGTGAATCCGTTCGAAAGGATACTGTTTTGTATCCCTTTTCTATACATATTTCCAGAGCATGAATAAATGCACGGTATTCGGCTTCGTGATTTTCCATATTCCCTAAAGGAATGGAATAGCGTTCAACTTGGCCATTATTTTTAATGAAAATGCCTGCCCCGCTGGGACCCGGGTTTCCGGCACTTGCTCCATCGATATACACTTCAATCAATTAAACTGCCTCCTGATTTTAACAGCATAATAGGGTAAACTAAGTGTAGTTTATCATAAAAATAAGCGATAAAGTGAAACTTCAATAAGTGGGGGGCTTTATCTCCCACTGATTGTTAGTTGAACCAATCGGGCCTTTACGGGCAGTTGGATCCCCCAGTTATCCTCCATTGATACCGCTGAGTCTTTAATTGGGGGAGCCTACTGCCCGTCAGACCGCGATAAAGCAGAAAAGGATACCAAAAATGGCATCCTAATCTTTTACTGGAAAACGTTTAGCAATATAGCCAAACGGGGTATCAAGTATAGCTACTATAAATTTCAGCAAATAAGTGGTGATGAATATTTGAATCCATTCCTCCATTGGAAATACGCCGAGGAAAGCAATGCTTGTAAAAACAAGGGTATCCAATAGCTGGCTGATCATTGTGCTGCCATTATTCCTGATCCAAAATTGGCCATCCTTTGGAAATTTCTTTTTTAAATAGGTAAAAATATAAACATCCGTAAATTGACTGACTAAATAGGCAGCGAGGCTTCCGGCAGCAATCCGCGGCAGAATCGAAAAAAGAGTGCTGAGGGGCTCCTGTGCAAAATCTGTTTCATGCGGTTTAAATAATAAAACCATCTGCATGATGAGAGTCATGGACAGAAGAGTAAAGAAACCAAGCCATACAGCTTTTTTTGCTTCTTCCTTTCCGTACTTTTCATTTAGGATATCCGTAACGAGAAAAGCGGTACCGTACATAGCGTTTCCTAAAGTAGCCGTCAGGCCGAACATTTCAATGGTTTTTACGACTTGAAGATTGGCCATGACAGTAGAGAAGCCAATCCACACGAATAAACCAGTCTTTCCGAACACGCGGTACATAGTCAATACTAATGTGAAATTAATAATTGCAAAGAGAAGTCCAAACCATTCGTTAAACATCATATTCCTCCTAGTTTTGTTAATGCGGGAGTTTACGAACCGCAGGAGATATAAAATTGTCATTGACCATTATACCTTGAAATATACTCAGTTAGTAATAAACTGAGTAAAGTATAATAAGTTCAACTATTGCAAACAGTTCTAATAATGATGACCAGCTAATAAAGTACAGAAAGGCTGACCTTAATGAAATATAAATTGGAATGGAAATATAAACTTAAAGGTAATGAGGATATATTATTTACTTCAGACTGGATTGACGGTGAATCGGCCTTGCAGGCTGGAGAAGATATTGAAAAATCAGGGAAGGGCAAAGAAATAATTTACTATGATGAAGCTGGCACTTCATGGAGCACAAAGGAAATGAGAAAACTTCTAATGGAAGTGGAAGAGGATCCCCACGATATTACCGTATTTTTTGATGGGGGATTTAATAAAGAAACCTGTCAGGCTGGGCTCGGTGCAGTAATATATTTTAAACAGGGCAAAAAAAAGTACCGTGTGCGGGCAAATGAGCTATTTGATGAGATGGATAATAATAATGAAGCAGAATATGCGGCCATTTATTACACTCTCAACCTGCTCGAAGAAATGGGCGTTCATCATATGACTTGTGAATTCAAAGGTGATTCACAGGTAGTGTTGAAACAGCTTGAAGGTGAATGGCCATGTTATGAAGAAAATTTAAACCGCTGGCTTGACCGAATTGAAGAAAAGATTAAAAAGCTTGGTATTCTGCCAAGATATAGACCCATTCCGCGCAATGAAAATAAAGAAGCAGATAAATTGGCCGGTCAGGCACTGCAGGGGAAGTTTATTAACAGCAAAATGCAGATCATATAATCCGATATAAGGAAGGCGTGAATCGTTTGAGCAGGAAGGAAATTATTAATGAAGTGGAGGAGCTGATAATCAGTTACTGCAAAGACTGCTTCCTTCATAAGCATCATAAAGAGGAAAGAGGGCGCAGATATGCCCATCGATTTTGCATTACAGAGTGCACTGTAGGTGAGAAAATTAAATCAATAGGCAGCAAGCTTTCATAAATCAGGAAAAAAATAAAAGGCTGGCAGGTGCCAGCCTTTTTATCGTTATATTTGAATTATAGTTTTACAACGTTTGCAGCTTGAGGTCCGCGGTTTCCTTCAACGATTTCAAAAGAAACTTCCTGGCCTTCTTCTAAAGATTTGAAACCTTCACCTTGGATAGCAGTGAAGTGAACGAATACATCGTCTCCGCCTTCAACTTCGATGAAACCGAAACCTTTTTCATTGTTGAACCATTTTACTTTACCGTTTTGCATGTTTACTTTTCCTCCTAAGCCTGTCAAGACACATCTTGTGCCTTAGATGAATATTACCACCTAACAAAACATAGAGCAGATATTTTTATCTAATAACGGAAATATATTCTGTTAAATGATGATTATAATATACATGAATGGGCACTTTCCGTCAAGGAATTAAAACGCTTTTTTACAAAAAACAATAAAATATTTAAAATATTTCAACTTTTGTTTATTTGAGAGTGAAATGCAATGTTCACTAGTCAATTGATAACATAAATTAGAGATTTTCTCATATTAATTATTAATTATCTTGTTGGCAAAGGGTGAGGAAAATGTATCGGTTTTCCATTGAGAATCAAGATTGGATCTTGAGGTTTTCACCCAACATCCAAATAGAAGCAGAAGAGAAGCAGGCCATCATTAGCTCGATCCTGCAGCTTGGCAAGGATCTCCCTCTATACTCACATGGAGAGTCATTTCTTATTATGAATGACCAATTAGGCATCATTGTATTTAATGTTGAGAAAATTCCATCCATGATTTTGACGGTCGCAAACATTGTTACAGAAAATAAATGGTACATCCAAAAAAACCTGACAATAAAGCGCTATCTTAAAGAATGATCGGCAAAAGCCATTTTTTTGATAGAAAAAAATTTTGATCGTCAATAACTTTCCAGCTCCACAAGGAATGCAACGACAGCTTTATCATCGCACGACTAAAAGTGTTAGCTTTTAGGAGGAGCGCCTGCCCCTCGAGGTCACAAGGCTGTCTAGTTGCGGCTCCTAGTGACGAAAGACTAGCCAATCCCTTCCAAGGAAAGTACACTTCTTGCAGGGCTCGTCTTATGCTTGTCGTCCCTGTGCAGTCGCCTCTACATGTAGGGCAGCCTTCGAAAAAAGGGAAAGAACTCCTTTCCGAGAGGCTAGTCGTGTGCTTGATGCCCACAGGTTAAGGAAGGCTTCGACGGTATACACACCGCACGACCAAAATTGGCAGCTTTTGAGAGATATGGCGTTCTTACTGCAAGGCGCTTGCGCTTTTCTTATTGCAAGCAAATTTATTAGGTAATAAATCACAGGGTCTTCCGCCTTATGCAAACGCTTTCCTGCATGGATTAATATATAATTGCAGGAAACTTTAAACAATTTGCAAAGGAGGACTTATGTTGAGAGGGTATAAACAGTTTATTTTTCTGGCCGCTGCTATAATATTGGCGGCATCCAATCTTTTATCCCCATTTATGCAAACGATTGCATCAGCTGAAAAATCGACACAAGGGCTCGATCAGACTACTGCAGTCACTATCCATTATCAGCCTGCAGAGGGCAATACGAAAGATTGGAATTTATGGGTATGGCCTAAAGATGGTGAAGGTCAGGCTTTTGAATTCACTGGTGAAGATGAATTTGGACTCACTGCAGAGATTGTACTCCCTGGAATCCATGATGAAGTTGGGTTTATTGTCCGTACTGACAGCTGGGAGAAGGATGGGGGAGACCGATTCATCAATGTACAGAGCGGCAATGATGAAGTATGGGTAAAAGCAGGCGATGAACATACATATACATCACCGCCTGATGGTGAGTACAGAGACTTTCCGGCATTTGGAAGGGTGAAGGTAAAACTCCACTACTTTCGATATGACGGTAATTATGAAGGCTGGAATTTATGGACTTGGCCAGAAGGCAAAGATGGCAAAAGAGTTGATTTTGCAGCAGAAGATGATTTTGGGAAAGTTGCTGAATTTGAGCTTGAAAATCCGGAAGGTATGACAAAGGCCGGATTTATAGTCAGGAAGAGCATAGAAGGAAATGACTGGGCAGGCAAGGAATTTAGTGATCGCTTTATTACAAAGTTCGATGAAAATGGGAATGCAGAAATATGGATTGTTCAGGGAACAGAAAGAATTTATTACAATCCAGCCTATATTGAAAAAGATCCAAAAATAGTGAATGCTTCTATGGATACTTTTAATCAGATTACGCTTGAAACTAATTTTCCTTTCCAGTGGAGGGATTGGGAATCCATCATTGAAATTGACAATGCTGATATTAAAGATGTTGTTCCTTTTGACGGGGACGAGGAAAAGGATTTTACAAATAAAGTAAGAGTGATAACAGAAGATAAACTAGATTTCAGGCAATCATATAAAATTTCTGCAGTTTCATTCGGAGAGGCAGAGGTGAAGATTGGGGATATTGTCAGATCAAAGGAATTTGATGATGCTTTCTATTATGATGGGAAGCTGGGAAACCAGTATGCGAAAAATCAAACCTCCTTCAGGCTTTGGGCCCCTACAGCAAGTGAAGCATCGATAGTGCTTTATGACAGCTGGCATGATCAGACTGCTGAAGAACTGCCTCTTAATAGAGGTGAAAAAGGAACCTGGACAACTGTTCTAAAAGGTAATCAAAATGGGCTGATTTACAATTATAAAGTTAAAATCGGAGGGGAATGGACAGAAGCGACTGATCCCTATGTCCGGGCTGTAACAGTGAATGGCGACAGGGGCGTTGTGATGGATCTGGATTCAACCGACCCTAAAAAGTGGAATAAACAGAAGCCGAAGTTAAAGAATCCAGAGGACTCCATCATTTATGAAGTTCATATACGGGACCTTTCGATTCATGAGGACAGCGGCATTAAGCATAAGGGGAAGTTCCTTGGAGCTGCTGAGAAAAGCACTTTAAATTCAAAAGGAGAAAAAACAGGTTTACATCATATAAAAGATCTTGGAGTCACACATGTTCAGTTCCTTCCGATTTATGACTACCGGACAGTTGATGAAACAAAACTGAACGAACCACAATATAACTGGGGCTATGATCCTAAAAACTACAATGTGCCGGAAGGCTCGTATTCTACTGATCCTTATGATCCAGCTGCAAGAATTACAGAATTGAAGACAATGATTCAGGAATACCATAAAGAGCAGCTGCGGGTTGTAATGGATGTTGTGTATAATCATGTATTTGCAGTAAATGAATCCAGTTTCCATAAGCTTGTTCCAGGCTACTATTTCCGCTATAACGAAGATGGAACACTTGCCAATGGCACAGGAGTCGGCAATGATACAGCTTCGGAAAGAAAAATGATGCAGAAATTTATCGTCGACTCTGTTGCATATTGGGCTGAGGAATATAATCTTGATGGATTCCGCTTCGATCTGATGGGCATTCATGATACTGAGACAATGAATAAAGTAAGAAAGGCATTGGATAAAATTGATCCTACTATCATTATCATTGGGGAGGGATGGGATTTAAACACACCACTGGCAGCTGAAAGAAAGGCCAATCAGAAAAATGCCGAAGATATGCCTGGCATTGGCCATTTCAACGATGGCATCCGGGATGGTTTAAAAGGCAGTGTGTTTGATGAACTGGATAAAGGTTTTGTAAATGGCAAACAAGGCATGGAAGAATTTGTTCAGCAAGGAATTGCAGCAGGATTGGAATATCCGGGCACTATGGCCACATACAAAGATCCTGAACAGGCGGTTACCTATGCTGAGGCGCATGATAACCACACTCTTTGGGATAAGCTTGAACTGACTAATCCAGACGCAGCGGAGGAATCAAGAAAGAAAATGCATAAATTGGCTTCTTCCATTATACTGACATCCCAAGGAATCAGCTTTGTTCATGCAGGCCAGGAATTCATGCGGACAAAATACGGGGATCACAACAGCTATAAATCCCCTGACAGTGTAAATCAGTTAGACTGGGACCGCCGAACAGATTTCAGCGGGGAAGTAGACTATTTTAAAGGTCTGATTAAGCTCAGAAAGCATTATAAATCGTTTAGAATGACATCAGCTGAGGATATTCAATCAAAGCTTGAATTTATTGATGCCCCAGATAATACGGTGGCTTATAGACTGGATGCAAAAGGCCTAAAAGATAGAGCGAAAGAGATTGTTGTAATCCATAATGCAAATACAGAAACAGCCAAAATAACACTTCCAGGCAAGGGCCCTTGGCATTTGCTTGCAGACGGAAAACAGGCAGGGATAAAAACCCTAAAGATATATCAGTCAAAAACAATTGAAGTACCTGCACAAACAAGCTTTATTCTAAAAAGATAAGTAACGGAGGAGAATCCTGTCAGGGGATTCTTCTTTTGTTTTGCTTAGCGGAACAGATTGTTTTAAAAATTTCATAACTATATAGGTATTTTAACTCCCTTTGCTAAATTTTTAGGTTAATATTAAAATAGATGTCTACAATTTGTTCTACAATGCAAAGGGAGCTAAAGTATGAAATTGATAATCGCGGAAAAACCCGATCAGGGTATGACGCTGGCTTCTATTTTTAAAATGAAGAAACACCAGGGATATATTGAGATTCTTCCGAACGATATATTTCCCCATGGGGCTCATGTTACTTGGGCTATAGGCCACCTATGCCAGCTGTCTGCCCCTGAAAAATACAAGAAGGATTGGAAAAAATGGTCATTGGATACATTGCCCATAATTCCGGAGCAATTTCAATATGAAGTGACAAAGGATAAAGCAAAACAATTTAATATAATCAAACAGCTTGCTTCTAATCCTAACTTAACAGAAATTATCCATGCTGGTGATGCAGGGAGAGAAGGCGAGCTTATCATCCGGAATATTCTAAGGCTTACCGGTACCAGAGTGCCCATGAAAAGGCTCTGGATCTCTTCCTTGACACCTAAAGCCATAAAGGAAGGGTTTCTTACCCTGCTGGATGAAAGTGACACAAGGAACTTATATTATGAAGCCTATACGAGAGCATGTGCCGACTGGATCGTTGGCATGAATGCTTCACGATTATACAGTCTTCTTCTGCAGCAGAAAGGCTTCTCGGATGTTTTTTCAGTAGGAAGGGTTCAGACTCCCACTTTAGCTTTAATCGTAAAAAGGGAACAGGAAATCCAGAATTTTGTTTCCGAACCTTTCTGGGAAGTAAATGCACAGTTTAAAGTAAACGGGAAAAAATATACCGGCAAGTGGGAAAAAGATGGGGAATCAAGAATTAAGACGAAGGAGCTTGCCGAAAAGATTGCGGCATTCTGCAGGGACAAAGATGCACAGGTAGAAGATGTGCAGGCCGAAAAAAAAGAATTCCTGCCGCCGATGCTTTATAACCTTTCTGCATTGCAGGCAGAAACCAACCGCAGGTTCAAATTCCCGCCCAAAAAAACACTTGATGTATTGCAGAAGCTTTATCAAAAAGGAATCGTTTCATATCCTCGCTCAGATTCCAGGCATGTAACAGAAGGAGAAGCGGAAATGTTTCCGGAGATCCTCAGGAAAATGGAAACAAAAGATGAGTATAAGGAATTTTTCCCTTTGCCTTCAAGCTCGATTTTGCAGAATAAACGGTATGTGAATGATAAAAAGGTAACTGATCACTATGCTATTATTCCGACCGAACAAGTGCCCGACCTGGTAAGATTATCTTCGGATGAAAAAATTCTCTATGACCTGATCGTTAGGAGCTTAATAGCTGCACATTATGGAAAAGCTGTAACAGAATATACAACTATTAAAACCCTTGCAGATGGAAGAGCTTTGTTTTTATCCAAGGGAAAAGTACAGCTTGAAGAAGGCTGGAGAAAAGTGATTCCGCAGCAGGAGAAGGAAAAGGAACCGATTCTGCCTTTATTGCAGGCGGGTGATCAAGGTACAGTGTTAAAGGCGGATGTAAAAGAAAGCAAAACCCAGCCGCCAAAAAGGTATACGGAAGGCCAGCTGATTACACTGATGAAAACGGCCGGGAAGCAAATCGAAGATAAGGAACTTGAGAAGGTCCTGATGAAGACGGAAGGCCTTGGAACGGAAGCTACAAGGGCGGGAATCATCACAATGCTGAAGGAGCGCAAATACATTGATATAAAGAAGAATCTTGTATATGCAAACTCAAAAGCAAAAATCCTGATAGAAGCAATAGGCACAGAAATACTGGCTTCTCCAGAAATGACAGCCAAATGGGAACAGCGGCTGAAGGATATTTCGGATGGTCAGGCATCCCCCAAACAATTCATGGAGCAAACCAATAAAATGGTTGGCCATTTGATTTCCGCCTCCATTGAACATGCGGGAAAGTGGACATTCTCTGAGGAAGATAAAGAGGGGTTCACGCCCGGGAAATTCAAGCAAAAAAGAGCAGTCAATCTGGGCAAATGCATGCTGTGTGATGGTAAAGCTGTTGATAAGGGGAGCTTTTATGGCTGCTCCAATTATAATAAAACAAAATGCACTTTCACTATTTCCAAAAGCATTATGGGCAAGACGATGACTCAGAAACTGATCAAACAGCTACTGAAGGATGGGGAAACAGACTTAGTTGAAGGTTTTACAAGCAAAGGAAAGGATAAAACATTTTCAGCTAAATTAACCTGGGACCGACAGGAGAATAGAGTCAAATTTCTCTTCCCGCAAAAGACCTGAATTTGCTTGCTGCAGCGAATTTCCTTGTCTCCATTTTCCAACTGTAGTAAAATCGTTAAAGTCTTATAATTGTTAATGAATGAAATAAAGTGG
Source organism: Cytobacillus oceanisediminis 2691 (assembly GCF_000294775.2). Taxonomy (GTDB): domain Bacteria; phylum Bacillota; class Bacilli; order Bacillales; family Cytobacillaceae; genus Cytobacillus; species Cytobacillus pseudoceanisediminis. The sequence continues at coordinate 3,777,643 of NZ_CP015506.1, read as the reverse complement.
ACATGGCGCTCTGCGCATTTATAATATCTGAATTTATATCTTTGAATTTTGAGAATGGTCTAGCTCGAGCGGCTACCCCCTCGAGATCACAAGTCAATCCTCCCAAAGAGGCAAAGAACGCCTTTCTGATAGGCTCGTCTTGTGTTTGTCGGGGGTGGGCAAGGCGCTTGCGCTTTTCTAATTGGCAGGAGGTTGCGTAATGCCAACACCAAGTATGGAAGATTACATTGAACAAATATATATGTTAATCGAGGACAAAGGATATGCCAGAGTTTCTGATATTGCCGAGGCTCTCTCTGTACATCCCTCTTCTGTGACAAAAATGGTTCAGAAGCTTGATAAGGATGAGTATCTAGTTTATGAAAAGTATCGAGGGCTTATTTTAACGCCAAAAGGAAAAAAAGTCGGCAAGAGGCTTGTATATCGGCATGAGCTTTTAGAACAGCTCCTGCGTATTATTGGAGTTAAAGAAGAAAATATTTATGAAGATGTGGAAGGCATTGAACATCACCTGAGCTGGGATGCCATCGATAGGGTTGGCGACTTGGTTCAGTTTTTTGAAGAGGATGATAGCCGCATTGGAGTGCTGAGGGAAATCCAGCGTAAAAATGAAGAAGAACAGTAAAAACCTGACTGCTTTCGTCAGGTTTTTTTCATGCACCGGACTTTTTTAATAGAAGCTGGGAAAATCATCAAAAGATGACGCAAAGGAAGGATTCAGATATATCGAACCATCTTCGTTTTCATAAATTTGAATACCTTCAATCAAGCCTTCTTTAGCCTCCAATAGTGCTTTCCGATAAGAAATGATCCTTCCTCCGGAAGTCTGGAATGAAATAATCTCTTCATTGTTGTTTCTGTAGACTGCAGTCAGCTGTTCACCGTTCATATAAACACTCCTTATTCATTTTCTATCAGTATTGTTGCCTTTTTTAACATTTTATAATCAGAGGTATTTTTGATAATCTTAGCGAATTTAAAATATTGGGAACTTTTTTAATGAACAATCGTATGCATACACGGGGGGATATGATGAGCACTTTTAACTGGTCTGCAGAAGCAGAGAGGCTTTGGGATGAAAATTCGGAATCATGGAATGCAAAGAGTGCAGCAATGTGGGAGGAAGGGAGCCGAAAGGATATCATCTCCTTCTTCGAAAAGCATGTCAAAAAGGGATCTGCCGTATGTGACCTTGGATGCGGTGATGGGTATGGTTCATATAAACTTGCTTTGGCTGGCTATAAAGTTATCGGGATTGATGTCTCTGAAGAGATGATACATAAAGCAGAAAAATTGAACGAAAAAACAGGTGCGGTATTTAAGAAAGAAGACATTTCAGATCTTACCCTTGAAGAGAATGCACTTGATGCGGTCCTTGCCATCAATTCACTGGAATGGACAGAGAGCCCGCTGGATGTATTAAAAGAAATTCGGCGAACTGTTAAGCCGGGCGGAAGGGCATGTATAGGCATTCTTGGTCCAACAGCTGCACCCAGGGCTAACAGCTACCGCAGGCTTTATAAGGAAAAAGTTATCTGCAATACCATGATGCCGTGGGAGTTTGAACGGCTTGCAAAAGAAAACGGATGGTCAAAGATTGATGAACTTGGTGTTTATAAAAAAGCATCAGACCAGCTTTCAAAAGGCTCGCTGACGGATGAGCTAAAGCAATCATTATCTTTTATGTGGATCTTTATGCTTGAAAACAGGAAAAATGAAGGGATGGGAAGAGAATGAGCAGATATTCAATTGAAGAGTTTGTAAAGCAGACAAAACAGCAGGATAAAGGAGAAGGATTATTTGAACTTGAAACACCAAGGATGCTCGAAATTAATTTAACCAGCCAGGTTTGGGCTAAAGCAGGCGGGATGGTTTCCTACCGCGGCCAAATTAAGTTTGAACGCGAGGGGATACTCGAGCATGGCTTAGGAAAAATGTTTAAAAAGGCACTTACTGGAGAAGGGGCAGCTTTAATGAAAGCTACGGGCAACGGAAAGCTGTACCTTGCAGACCAAGGAAAGAAAATTTCAATTCTGAATCTCGATGGAGATGCCATCTTTGTAAATGGGAATGATCTGCTTGCATTCGAGCCTTCTATCAGCTGGGACATTAAGTTAATGAAGAGGATGGCAGGCATGCTTGCAGGAGGTTTGTTCAACGTTCGTTTAGAAGGAACAGGAATGGTGGCTATCACTTCTCACTATGAGCCGCTGACACTCTTGGTTACTCCTGATAATCCGGTGTATACAGATCCAAATGCGACAGTTGCATGGTCAGGTACACTGCAGCCGGAATTTGTGACAGATATCTCATTTAAAACGTTCCTTGGAAGAGGAAGCGGAGAGTCGATCCAAATGAAGTTTTCAGGCAACGGCTTTGTAGTAGTTCAGCCATTTGAAGAAGTGTATTATGCTCAGCAATCATAAGGAAAAGCCGGTATTTGAGAGGGGCAAACCTCTCAAATACCGGCTTTTTTTATGCTTTGCTGCAAACTAAGTTATCCGTTCACTGCACTATTAATCCCAATCATAAGGAGTTTCCTGGTAAACATAGTAGTTCAGCCAGTTGGAAAACATTAAATGGGCATGTGACCGCCATTTATTATGGGGGGTTCTGCCGGGATCATTATTCGGGAAATAGTGTTTTGGCATGGGGACCTGCAGGCCTCTGGTTCTGTCTCTTGTGTATTCTTCCGCAAGTGTGCCTGCTTCATATTCCAGGTGTCCTGTTACCATGATTTGTCTTCCGCCGTTGGCACTCATGATGAAAGGACCCGCTTCCTCAGATGATGACAGGAGCTTGACTTCCGGGTGTTTCAGCAATTGCTCTGTATAAACATCAGTATGGCGCGAATGCGGAGCAAAGTAGATGTCATCGAATCCTCTCAATAATTTCTCGCTTCTGTCATGGACTTCATGAAGGTAAACGCCTGAGCACTTTTCAGGCAGCTCATATTTTCCAATTCCAAAGTGATAGAATAACGCTGCCTGTGCTCCCCAGCATATATGCAGGGTGGAAGTAACATTCGTTTTCGTCCACTCCATAATTACGGTTAGTTCCTCCCAATAGTCCACTTCTTTAAAGTCGAGAAGCTCTACAGGTGCTCCAGTTATGATCATCCCGTCAAATTTGCGGTTTCGGACTTGCTCAAACGTAGTATAGAATTGTTCGAGATGCATAGGACTGGTATTTTTTGATTGATGTGTGGCAGTTTTTAAAAACGAGATGTTCACCTGTAAAGGCGTATTTCCAAGGAGTCTTAAAAGGTGTGCTTCGGTTTTTTCTTTTTCAGGCATCAAATTCAGGATGAGGATATTTAATGGGCGAATATCCTGCTGTTTGGCACGATCCTCATCCATGATAAATATATTTTCTTCCTCTAAGATCTCCCTTGCAGGAAGCAGCTTAGGAATTTTTATTGGCAAGTGATCATCTCCCTGTGCAAAAATTCAATTAAACTTATTATAAAGACGATTCGAAATTGTATCAATGCTTCACTGTGTGAAAATGCGAAAATATCAAAAGTAAATGACAATATTTCGATTCGGGGATGGTACAATATAGCTGTAAGGAACCTATACATATTGGATTCTAGGGGGATAAAAATGAATGTGAAACCGATTGTAAAATCAGACATTGAAATTGCCCAGGCATCTGCAATGAAGCCTATTGCGGAAATAGCTGAAAAAATCGGGCTCTTAGAGGATGATCTGGAGCTTTTCGGCAAGTATAAAGCAAAATTATCCGCTGATACCTTAAAGAAATTAAGTACGAAAGAAAGCGGAAAAATAATTCTTGTCACCTCCATTAATCCGACACCTGCAGGAGAAGGAAAATCCACAGTAACAGTCGGTCTTGCCGATGCTTTCAACAGACTTGGCAAAAAAGCTATGGTCGCGATGAGGGAACCTTCTCTTGGGCCAACTATGGGAATCAAGGGCGGAGCAACCGGCGGAGGGTATTCGCAGGTTCTGCCGATGGAAGACATCAATCTGCATTTTACCGGTGATCTTCACGCAATCACTACAGCCAATAATGCATTGGCTGCCCTGATTGATAATCACCTCCAGCAGGGGAATCTGTTAAATATTGACCAGAGAAGGATAGTATGGAAGCGTGCCCTGGATTTGAACGACCGTGCATTAAGAAAAATAGTCATTGGCCTTGGAGGGCCTGTACAAGGTGTTCCGAGAGAAGATGGATTTGATATCACTGTGGCTTCAGAAATTATGGCCGTCCTATGCCTTGCCTCCGACCTTCAGAACTTGAAGGAAAGACTGGGGAAAATGGTGATAGCATACAATTATGATAAACAGCCGGTAACAGTAGCCGATCTTGGAGTGGAAGGAGCTCTTACCTTGCTTCTTAAAGAAGCAGTCAAACCTAATCTGGTGCAGACAATTGAACATACACCGGCATTGGTTCATGGCGGCCCGTTTGCCAATATTGCTCATGGATGCAACAGTGTGATTGCAACTGCCGCTGCCTCCAAGCTGGCTGACTATGTAGTGACAGAAGCCGGTTTTGGCGCGGATCTTGGTGCAGAAAAGTTTTTAAATATTAAAGCCAGAACAGAGGGCATTGACCCTGAAGCAGTGGTGATTGTAGCTACAATCCGTGCTCTAAAAATGCATGGCGGCTTGTCAAAAGCAGAATTGGGCAAAGAAGATACTGAAGCACTCACTAAAGGCTTTGCTAATTTAAAAAAGCATATTGAAACAATTGAAAGTTTTGGCCTTCCGTATGTAGTGGCTATTAACCGGTTTATTTCCGATAGCGAGAATGAAATAGAGGTCCTTACAGAACTTTGCAGTGAGGCCGGCATGCCAGTGGCGCTGACAGAGGTTTGGGAAAAAGGCGGGCAGGGAGGAATTGAGCTGGCCGAGAAGCTCCTGGGAATTTTGGATGAAAAAGCAGCGAATTTCAGCCACCTATATGATTTATCTTTGCCTCTTGAGGAGAAAATTCTAACAGTAGCCCAGACGGTTTATGGCGCAAGCAAAGTGGAATACTCAACTAAAGCCAAAAAGCAGATAAAAGACTTTGAAAGCTTTGGCTGGGGCGTCCTGCCGGTTTGTATGGCTAAAACACAATATTCATTATCTGATGATCCTTCAAAGCTTGGAAGGCCATCAGATTTTACCATTACTATACGCGAGCTGAAGCCATCTATTGGTGCAGGATTCATTGTAGCACTCACCGGTGATGTGATGACTATGCCTGGATTGCCTAAAGCCCCTGCAGCCATGAACATGGATGTAGATGAAGATGGGAATGCTGTCGGCCTATTTTAAGGGGGAATTAGCCCATGTTTGACCCAACGGCCTTTGAGAATATGAAGGTTGTAATGGAAGGCGGATTCTATGACCGGGATCTGGACGGTGAAATAAGAATCGTTGATCGAAATGACATATTAAACTCAGCTAAAATGAGCCGGAGGTATGACATTACTTTCACAGACATTGCAAAAGGGCTGGCAGAGATTTTCTGTACCTTTACAATGGAAGCGGGATTGGATAATCTCGCAGCTGAGCTATTGCCTCAAGGGAAATCTGAGAAGCTGGCAGGCTGCCGGATTAATGTAAAATTTACAATTAAGCATCCACAAGATTCAAAAGCATTTCTGCAAATCCGTGAAGTTCTGCGTCATATCTGGGGCAGCGGACGGAAGGTCGAACAGACTGTAAAATACAACCCTGAAAATATGAAGGCCTTGGCTGAAACAGAAACCGTCATTTCTTTTAACCGGCTTATTCATGAAGAACAGATAGATGATCTGAATGAAATGATCACTTATATGACCGCTTCGATGAAAGCTTTAAGAAAAGTCTATATTTAATATGAATGCGTCTTGCCGAAAATAGCAAGGCGCTTTTTTCGTATGGAATTTATACGGAAAATTCAAAATTATATTTACAATCATTTACTCTGATAATACGATTAAGAAGGAATGGAAAAACATTCCGAATAATATCAAAAGGAGGAGAGGCAAATGGTTTTGGTTATCATTGAAGGAAAAGGAATTGAGAAGGGTAGACAAGACGTAACCTAGTCAGGAGGACAAAGGTATGATTCAAAGTACAGACAAAATAGTCATTGCAGAGTATCATGAGGGCTTTGCGGCAGGAATAGCAAAAATGTGGAACTTGAGCAGAGACAGCTGGGGCGGAGATACCAGTGTAATGACTGAAGAACAAGTAAAAACGAAGGAAGCGAATAATGGCAATATTACTTTATACTTAGCGCTGGATGGTGAAGAGGTCGTAGGCTATTGCGGGTTATCGGAATATAAAGAAGATACGGGATCCCTATACATCCCTCTTTTAAATGTAAGGCCGGATTACCATGGACGGAAAATAGGAAAGATGCTTGTGCTGAAAGCGCTGCAAAAAACAATTGAATTGGGCTGGCCGCGCCTTGACTTGTATACATGGCCAGGAAATGTGAAAGCTGTCCCGCTTTACAAAAAATGCGGTTTCTTCTGGGAAGACAGAGATGATACAACACACTTAATGAATTTTATTCCGGCTGTTCATCAGACACAGCTTTTGAAACCTGCCTTCGAAAAGCTTGATTGGTATAGCAGCAGCATGAGAGAAATTGACGTGAAGCCAGATGGAATCAAAGAAAGCGGCTTTACATTTTACGAGTATTTATGGGAGAGCGGGGAAGTGTCTGCGAGAGTCAGGTTTGAAAGAACGGGCAGAGGAATCAGTTTAATAGAAACGGATGATTACCTTCTAGAACTATCCATGGATCATCATGAAGTAATCGAAAATGAAATCCAAAATTTCCAGCTCAAACTCATCAATAAGACGGGAGTTCCTGTTTCTTTTAAGGCTGAAGGCAGTAACCAGGGAAGAGTCGAAGCTGTTTTCGAACATGACCTGATGGCCGAGAGTGACGCGGTAATTACCGGACAATTCATAGTGCATGAAGGGGAAGAGCCTAGTATCTGGAAAACGCATCCTTCATTAGAAGTTAAGGTGTGGGTAAATGGTGAGGAGTGTGAATTGCGCCTTGGTCTGCTGCCTAAGCAGCCAGCCAAAATTACAGGCGGTTCTAAAGGGAATCTCAGGTTTATAAATCAGGAAGCTGAATTGGAAATTGAGGTTGAGAACAACCTTGAAGAAGACGCCGTATTTCACCTTTCATTTCCTGTAAGTGATCTTGTCGAATTAGAAGAGCGGGACTTTAGAATAGAGCTTCACAAAAAAGGGCGTAAATTGCTGAAGGTGCCTTTCATTGTTAAAAAATATGGCTTTTATCAGCCGGAAATGGCAATATTGGCAACAAAGGAGAATGGAGACGACCTCGCTTTTTCATGCAGCTCAATGGGCATCCCCATTAAAAGCTTCGGTCAAAAGTTCGGGGGAGAGTCAAAGGATTATTGGCATATCTGCAATGGAATCTGCCAGGTGAATATCCGTAAATTGGATTATAAAATAACGGCTGGCAGGAACGAAAGTGTTAACCAGCCTTTCGCGTTTTTTGCTCCTAAACTTGGGAAACCCTTTTCAGCTGAATTTTCAAAGGCAAAGCCGGCGGCAGCTGAGTGGTTTACAGATGACACGGCAATCACTTTCAAATTGGTATTCAAGTCTGAAGCATTTACAGGTATTCTTGTATCATTGTTTACATCCCTATATGGTGAAGGCCTTGTTAAAATATGGGCTGAATTGACAAACGAAGGGGATGAAAAATATGAGAATCTGTATTTCAGCCAGCCGTTATATTATGAAATGCAGAAGCCGTATTTCCCCCTGGATAATGAAGTAATCGAGTTTTCTGACATAAAAGAATTGGGGTTCATGGAGTTATCAGGTATAACCGAAAATTGGTTTTTCGCCGATCATAACGGCGAGCCGGTTGGATTCTGCTGGCCGAAAAATGCGAAGTCCAATCCTGATGGGTGGCAATTTTACTATCAGCAGGAAACTGGCTGCATTGAATCGGGAGATCAGATAGTATTGGCACCTGGCTATTTATCAATAGGAGCTTTCCGGACATGGGAAGAAATGCGGCATTTTGCAGGTGTCGGGACAGAGTATAAAAAAAATGTTTACCAAGAAAAAGCACTAATTATCAATAGGGGAAATCCAGTTGCAAAAGAACAGGATACAGCAGAATTCACTCTTAAAACATATCGTTCTAGTTATCTTAATGGCACTATTGATTTATATTTAAATACAGATAAAAAACAAACCTCAAATTTCAGTCAAGAACAGGAATTAAGTGTGTTCAAATCCAATTTTCCTATTAAGGATACGGAACCTCTATCTATTATAAATGCTGAAATTACCCTTGACAGTGAAAAGAAGCAAGTAAGGGAACTTCTGCTTGTGCCCCGGGGTAATGTCCGTATGCTTACGGAAGAGCATGGCGGCAAGACTGTTTATATCATGGATAATGGCATCATTAGTTTAAAAGGTGCACCGGATTTTTATCCTGGCTTATTCTCATTAACCTATAAAGAGAGGGAGTGGCTTGATTCATCCTTTCCCGAACCGGTTGCCAAAGGATGGTGGAACCCATGGACTGGCGGCATGAAAACTGTGCCATCGCAAATGAGTGTGTTCTCGCTATTGAAGGAGTCATCTTCTGCTGAATTTACCAGTGTTAAAGATTCGTATGGAAACGAATGGTCTGCATTGGCCATCCGTACTAAAGTTGTCCATCACTCCATATGGAAAGGCCTTGAATATACACAGTATTTCGCGTTATTGCCGGGAGTGCCGCTCCTTGCCCATTGGGTAAAAGCGGAGAATGCAGGCGGGAAGTACCTGTTAAATGAAAAATGGATTACAGATTTATTTATAGCCGGTAGCTCATTAAAGGATCTTACTCTTACAGTAAGTGACAAAGGAGCAGAATCAGCATATCAGGCCGGAGTTGAGGAGCAGTCATTTGTTCTAATTGATGGATCCCGTATTTCCAGCTGCCTGTCTCCTGAAAATATGTATGTAATGAGAAGTAAAGATAATGAATTCCTTGGAGCATATATGAATAAAGAAGCATTCGAAGTTATTTCGGAACGAAAAGCAGGCCCATTGGCCAAACCGGGCTTTATTGCATTTGATGAAAGAAGCTTCGAGGGCAGACTGCTTAATAGACTCCACAACCTGGAATTCTGCTAAAGGAGAAATTATGAAAGTCATAGATGCACATATTCATTTTTCTGATATTAAATCATTTCATCATACTGCCAATGAACTCTCACTTGTAGATTATTCATACCATGGGCATCAGCAGGAGTTCCAAAAAGCTAATGTAGTCTTGAGCATTGCAATGGGGCTTACAGAAACAGAAAATATGGGCTTTCCGGATTATGAAGCAAGAACGCCTATGGGGCTTGACCTGGATGATAAGATACCGGCTAATGTTGTTTACTGCGCTGGCATCAATCCATATGATCTCAATGAAGGAGCTCTTCAAAGGCTGGAGGATAATCTGCAAAAGCCGAACGTGGCAGGGATCAAGACTTACCTGGGATATTATCCTTTCTACGCCTATGATGATGTTTATGAACCTGTGTACGAACTCGCTGCAAAATATGGAGTTCCTGTTGTATTTCATACAGGAGATACTTATTCAGAAAGGGGATTGCTTAAGTATTCTCACCCGCTGGCTATTGACGAGGTTGCTGTTAAACACCGGAATGTTAATTTCATGATGGCTCATTTTGGAGACCCATGGACTTTGACAGGAGCTGAAATCATATACAAGAATCCAAATGTCTATGCGGATCTTTCAGGCCTGATTGTCGGTACAGAAAAAGAATTGAAGAAGCGCAGCAAAGGAAGATTTTTGGATCATCTGAGGCATGCTTTAGTGTTTGCAGATTCTTACGATAAATTGCTGTTTGGAACCGATTGGCCTCTTGCGCCAGTGGGTCCTTATATTGAATTTATAAAAGAACTCATACCTGAAGAGCATCATGAAGATGTATTTTACAATACCGCTATAAAGGTTTTTCCTAAAATCAAGCCTTTTCTGCCATAGAACCTGCGGCTGGAAGAGAAATCTTTCACTTCCAGCCTTTCAAATAGTCTTAATTACATACATACACGTATAAATATCTTAAAAGGGGGCGGCTATAGTGGATAAAATTGCATGGGTAACAGACAGCACTGCTTTTTTAAATAACGAGTTAAGGAACCATCCTCACATGTACCAGATTCCGATGACCATCATTATGGATGGCAAAGAATATACAGATGGAGTTGATTTAACACCGGAAGAACTTTATGCGAGCTTAAAAACCCTTGATACTCCTCCAAAAACTTCCCAGCCATCCATTGGTGCTTTTCAGGAGTTATATGAAAATCTGCAGAAGGACTATGACTGTATTATCGCAGTGCTGGTATCGGCAAAACTCAGCGGGACCGTTTCTTCCAGTGAACAGGCCGCCCAGCTGGTTGATATACCAGTATACAGCATAGACTCCAAGATATTATCATACCCTTTAACAAGATTAATCCTTAAGGGGATGGAATTGGCAGAAGCCGGACTGGATATTAAAGAAATTATCCGCAGGCTTGAGGCACTCCGCGATACGGGAGAAACCTATGTCCTCATTGGGAGTCTTGAACAGCTTCATAGAAGCGGCAGGATGTCCGGAGTTCAGTTTTTCCTGGGCAGCATGCTAAATGTAAAGCCGATCATTTCAGTTCGTGATGGGGAATTAAGCGTAAAAGAGAAAGCCAGAAGCGAAAGAAAGGCAAAAGACAAAATTGTGAATCTGCTCAAGGGTGCACATGAGAGAAAACTGCTGAAGGAAGTATTCATCCTATACGGTTTGCATCCGGAAGAAGCGGAGGCATGGAAGAAGGAGCTCCAGGAAGAATTTAATGGAGTTGAATTTGGATGCTATTCTTTGGGGGCTACCATTGGCGTCCATGCAGGAGAAAATACACTTGGCATCAGCTGGCTGAATGGCCTGGAATAAAATAGCTTAGGGACCTGGTGCAGGAAATCAAATACTGGTTTTCTGCACCATTTTTTTATCGGTGCAGTCTGTAAGAATGAATCCAATAACTGGTTCTATAGATATAGCATTACCTTGCCATCGTTTCTTTTTGGGACTAATGTTAAAATGGAGTGTGGAGTTTGAAAGCAGGTGAAATAATGAAGGAAAAAAATATACATTTAACAGAAAAATTCGTCCGGGATACACTCGGAGAAGATTCGACCGGGCATGACTGGCATCATATTGAGCGGGTGAGAAAAAATGCCCTTTACATAGCTAAAAAGGAACAAGCAGGAGATCCTTTTTTAATTGAAATGGCAGCACTGCTTCATGATATACCCGATGCTAAACTGAACACTTCAAGGGAAGCTGGAGAAAGGAAGCTATCTGATTTTCTGCAGGAAATTGAGATTGCAGAAGAAGCTTCCAGCAGCATTAAGACAATTATTGATTCAGTTTCTTTTAAAGGAGGCAATAACAAGAAGGTCTTAACCGTGGAAGCTAAAATAGTCCAGGATGCGGACCGATTGGATGCGATTGGTGCTGTGGGGATTGCACGGGCATTTGCCTATGGCGGCAAAAAAGGGCAGCCAATTCATGATCCCGGCCTTGAAATCAGAAAAGTAATGACTGAAGATGAATACCGGAATGGTAAGTCATCATCCATCAATCATTTCTACGAAAAGCTATTGAAGCTGAGAGAACTGCTAAATACTGACACTGCCAGGGAAATGGCAGAAGAGCGGCATCAAATTATGGAGAAATATCTGCATCAATTTTTTATAGAATGGAATGGTCAAGCATGAAGATGATCTCTGTTGAAAATGTTACAAAAACATATGGAGAGAAAGAACTTTTTAATGATATATCTTTTACAATCGCTGAAAAAGAAAGAGCAGGACTGATCGGTGTAAACGGTACAGGGAAATCTTCCCTGCTTAAAGTGATTGCCGGTGTTGACCTGCCAGACTCTGGAGAAATAGTCACTCCTAGAGATTACACCATTTCATATTCAGCACAGCAGCCTGAACTCAACTATGATTTAACAGTTCTCGAGCAGGTTTTTGCAGGAGATGCGCCAATTCTTGTACTGCAGAGAGAATATGAACAAGCCCTGCTGGAGCTTAGCATGCACCCCGAAGATACAGACATTCAGCAAAATCTTTTCGAACTTCAAAAAAGAATGGATACCCTTGATGCCTGGGAAGTGAACACCGATGCAAAAACGATACTCACTAAGCTGGGTATCGAGGAGTTCAGCAAAAAGATTGGAGAGCTTTCTGGCGGGCAAAAAAAACGGGTTGCCCTGGCACAAGTATTGATCCAGTCACCTGACTTGCTGATTCTTGACGAGCCGACAAATCATCTTGATTTTGAATCGGTCAAATGGCTGGAAGAATATCTGGGCAGGTACAGGGGGGCTCTGCTCCTTGTAACACATGATCGTTATTTCCTTGACCGGGTTACAAATAGAATGTTTGAACTTGAAGGCGGAAATCTATACAGCTATAAAGGGAATTATGCTGCATTCCTTGAAGCAAAGGCGGTAAGAGAGGAAAATGAGGCGGCAGCCATCGATAAGCAGAAAAATCTGTTCAGAAGGGAACTGGAATGGATCAGAAGAGGTGCAAAAGCCCGTACCACCAAACAAAAAGCCAGAATCCAGCGGTTTGAAACCCTTGACAGCCAGCTTGCTTCAGTTAAATCCTCCGAAAAATTGGATATGTCCCTAAGCGGCAGCCGCCTAGGAAAACAGGTATTTGAACTCGAATCTGCTTCAAAAAAGTATGGCGCTCAAACGATTCTGGATCATTTTGATCTTCTTGTAAAACCAGGGGATAGAATAGGGATTATCGGAAGAAATGGAACGGGGAAATCTACTCTGCTTAACATACTGGCAGGCCGGATTCCGCTTGACTCAGGTAAGCGCATTATTGGGCAGACAGTAAAAATCGCTTACTATACACAGGAAAGCGAAGATATGGATGAGAACAAGCGCATGATCGAATACCTCAAAGAAACAGCAGAAGTGGTTGAAACATCCGATGGCAAAACGATTTCTGCAGCTCAAATGCTTGAGCGCTTCCTATTTCCGGCCTATTCTCACGGCACTCCTATCCGCAAGCTTTCCGGCGGGGAAAAACGAAGGCTGTATTTATTGAAAATCTTAATGTCTGAGCCTAATGTTCTTCTGCTTGATGAGCCGACCAATAACCTTGATACTCAAACCCTAACGGTTCTCGAAGATTATCTTGAAGATTTTCCCGGTGTAGTCATTACAGTTTCGCATGACCGCTACTTCCTGGATAAAGTGGCTGAGCAGCTTCTTGTATTAAAAGGCGAGGGCAAAATCGAATCCTACTATGGAAATTACAGTGAATTTCTTGAAAGCGAGAATGCCAAGCCTGTTCAGGAAGCTGATCATGCCCCCAAAAAGGCGAGGGAAACTAAGCCGAAAAAGAAGAGAATGAGCTACAAAGAAAAAAAGGAATGGGAAGAAATCGAGGGTAAAATTGAAGCGGCTGAATCCCGTCTCGAAGCGATTTCCTCAGAAATGGCCAGCATCGGCAGTGACTTTGAAAAGGGTCAGGCCTTAGTAGAAGAAGAAACAAAGCTGAATGAAGAGCTTGAATACTTGATTGAGAGATGGAGCTATCTTTCAGAAGCAGCTGAAAATGAATAATTCATACCCGGGGATTTTTCCCGGGTTTCTTTGCATATTCAGAAACAGCTAAAATGCCTCGATAATCTCCTTATGTTAAAATAATACCAGTTACCATCGTGAATATATAAAAAAGGGTGATACTTTTGAGAATAAAAGCAATCGAACCAACACCAAGTCCAAACACTATGAAGGTTATTCTTGATGAAGAGCTTCCGATGGGGAAGGCCAATAATTATAAAAAGGAAAAAAAGGAAGGAGCTCCAAAGATTATTCTAGATATACTTGAAATTGAAGGAATCAAAGGGGTGTACCATGTTGCCGATTTCCTTGCTGTCGAAAGAAATGCGAAATATGACTGGAAAGAGCTTCTCCCTCAAGTAAGATCCGCTTTTGGCGAGGATGTGGAAAATGAAGGCACAGAAGACAACGGCATCGATGAACATTTTGGCGAAGTCCAAGTGTTAGTCCAAATGTATAAAGGAATTCCCATGCAGGTGAAACTGACTGACGGCACAGAAGAAAAGCGCTTTGGACTTCCTGAAAACTTTATCAGTGCTGTTTCAGAGGCCCAGGATCCTGCAGATAACGTTGTCATGGTCCGCAAGTGGAAAGAATTCGGTGTCCGCTATGGAGACTTTGACCAAGTTGGCCATGATATTGTTGAAGAACTAATGGCTGCCTATCCAGAAGCAAGACTCCAGATACTTGTTAAAACGGCAAAAAGCCCGGATAAAGCGGAGGAAAAACACGCACGTTCCCTTCTTAAACTGTCTGTCGAAGATCTGGATTCCCCAGATTGGCGGGAGCGCTATCAAAAACTCGAACAGATGGATGATCCTGAACTGGAGGACCTGCCTGTGCTTGAAAAAGCGCTTAAAGATGAGAAGGCTTCAATCAGAAGACTTGCGACAGTTTATCTTGGGATGATTGAGGAAAAGAGTGTCCTGCCTCTCCTCTACAAAGCATTAAAGGATAAAACGGTTACTGTAAGACGTACAGCAGGGGATTGTTTGTCAGACCTGGGATTTGAAGAAGCAATGGACGCCATGAAGGAAGCACTGCAGGATGACAGTAAACTTGTGCGCTGGCGTGCGGCTATGTTCCTTTACGAAGTGGGTGATGAAAGTGTGCTTCCTGCTTTAAAAGCAGCAGAAGACGATCCGGAATTCGAAGTCAGCATGCAAATCAAATTGGCTATTGAAAGAATTGAACATGGAGAAGAAGCAAAAGGGTCAGTTTGGAAACAGATGACTGAATCCCGGAAACAGGGCCAGTAATAATTACAGGAAAAAACCGCTCACAGAATGAAAATCTGGAGCGGTTTTTTTGTTGGGCATATAAGGAATTGTTCCCGGCGTCTTAGGAAAGACGGCAGCAGTAATAAGGTAACGACTGAAGCAAAATTGTGTGCCCGGCTTTTTATAGAATGTCCCGTCCTCAATTATTGAATTCCATAACTCACACACACTGCAGTTTCACCCATTTAAAGCGAAAAATTATAATAAATTTGTAAAAATTATTGAAATTATCCGAAAAAGGGTCTATATTGGAAAGAAAATATTTGGGAGCAGGAGGCTTATCATATTATTCCCATAGAATAAGAGATTATGAATCTAGGGTAAACGGAGGTATTACATACTATGACTGGCTCACAGATGAGAAGTGATATGATCAAAAAAGGCACAGACCGGGCTCCGCACCGCAGCTTGCTGCGTGCTGCCGGGGTAAAGGAAGAGGATTTCGGAAAACCATTTATTGCTGTGTGCAATTCCTATATTGATATCGTACCTGGACATGTGCATTTGCAGGAATTCGGTAAAATTGTTAAAGAAGCAATCCGTGAAGCAGGAGGAGTTCCATTTGAATTTAATACCATCGGAGTAGATGATGGAATTGCCATGGGCCATATTGGCATGCGCTATTCTCTGCCAAGCCGCGAAATCATTGCAGACTCACTTGAAACAGTTGTTTCTGCACACTGGTTTGACGGAATGGTCTGTATCCCGAACTGCGATAAAATTACGCCTGGAATGATGATGGGGGCCTTAAGGGTTAATATTCCAACCGTTTTTGTCAGCGGAGGCCCGATGAAAGCTGGCGTTGATTCAAGCGGAAAACCTTTATCTTTAAGCTCTGTCTTTGAGGGTGTAGGTGCCTTTGAATCTGGACAAATCGATGAAAAAAGGCTTCAGGAAATCGAGCAGGTTGCCTGTCCGACTTGCGGATCATGTTCCGGAATGTTCACTGCAAATTCCATGAACTGTCTGGCAGAAGGGCTGGGTCTTGCACTTCCTGGCAATGGGACGATTCTGGCAGTATCAGAAGAGAGAAAAGAGTTTGTTAAACGTTCAGCCAAGCAGCTGATGGAATTAATAAAAAAAGACATCAAGCCGCGCGATATCGTTACAATTGATGCGATTGACAATGCATTTGCCCTGGATATGGCAATGGGCGGGTCAACCAATACAGTTCTTCACACATTGGCACTTGCTCACGAAGCCGAATTTGAATATCCGATTGAACGAATTAATCAGATTGCCAACCGGGTTCCGCATTTAGCGAAGATTGCTCCTGCTTCAGATTATCATATTGAAGATGTTCATAATGCGGGTGGAGTCAGTGCGATCATCAATGAATTGCTTAAAAAGCCGGACGCCCTGAATGGAGATTGTCTGACGGTTACCGGAAAGACGCTAAGGGAGAATGTTGCAGGCAGTGAAATTCTGGATAAAAACGTAATCCGTACCCTGGAGAATCCGCATTCTGAACGCGGAGGGCTGGCAGTTCTGTTTGGAAATCTTGCTCCTGAAGGATCAATTATAAAAGTCGGTGCTGTTGATGAATCAGTAGGCGGATACCATAGAGGACCAGCCATCTGCTTTGATTCGCAGGAAGAGGCATTATCCGGAATCATTACCGGCAAAGTGCAGGAAGGCCATGTTGTAGTCATTCGATATGAGGGTCCTAAAGGAGGGCCTGGAATGCCGGAGATGCTTGCACCTACTTCCCAGATTGTTGGCCGGGGACTTGGGGCAAAAGTCGGCCTGATTACAGATGGCCGTTTCTCAGGGGCTTCCAGGGGGATCAGCATTGGGCACATTTCTCCTGAGGCTGCTGAAGGCGGGCCTATTGCATTCGTGGAAAATGGAGATATCATTGAATTGGATTTGAATAACCGTACAATCAACCTGGAAATCTCCGATGAAGAATTTGAAGAACGCAAAGCCAATTGGCAAGGCTTCGAGCCAAAGGTCAAAAAAGGGTATCTTGCCCGTTATTCGAAACTTGTAACCAATGCCAGCACAGGCGGCGTTATGAAAATTTAATAATGTTAAGAAAGCCGGTCATTTATGACTGGCTTTCTTGCTGATAAGAGTTTTTGGCCGATATGTATGTGATTTAAGACGATAGAACACCGTAATAGGACGATAAAAAGGATTACAAAGTAATACCCGGCATAGAAAAATTGCATAAAGATCATACGTTATAGTATGCTTACTTTACAAACTGCAGCTTAAGGAGGAGGCAATTTTATGTCTATGGCATATGAAGAATATATGAAACAAATGGTAAAGCCGATGCGTGAGGAGCTTGTACAGGCTGGTTTTAAAGAACTGACGGCTTCAGAGGATGTAGAGCAGTTTATGGAAGGTCTTGAAGGAACAGCTCTTGTTGTTGTCAATTCAGTTTGCGGCTGTGCTGCTGGACTGGCTCGGCCGGCAGCTACACAGGCCGTTTTACGCAGTGAAAAGAAACCTGATCATTTAGTGACGGTGTTTGCAGGACAGGATAAAGAGGCAACAGCTAAAATGCGCGAGTACTTTGATGGATATGAGCCTTCATCTCCTTCTATGGCTGTTTTAAAAGGGAAGGAAGTTGTGCACTTCATTCACCGCCATGATATTGAAGACCATTCCATGGAAGCGATCATGGAAAATCTTCTTGCGGCTTTTGAGGCGAATTGCTGAGAATATAAAGATTAAACAAAACGGGGTGTCTGCTGGCACCCTTTTTTTATAGCAAAATTAAGAAATTCAGGTGAACACAATGATTATTACAACTGCCGGACGCACCAATGAAGCAATGAAAGAAAAAGCAAAAAAAATTGCCGAACAATTGGGTGCAGAATATATCAGCAGGAATAAAAGGTCTGTAGGAATGATCCAAAAACAAGTTCCTGAAGACTGCATAGTAGTTGGAAAAGAACGTTTGGAGCTTTTTCCGATAGGTGAAAGC
Organism: Cytobacillus oceanisediminis 2691; assembly: GCF_000294775.2. Lineage (GTDB taxonomy): Bacteria > Bacillota > Bacilli > Bacillales > Cytobacillaceae > Cytobacillus > Cytobacillus pseudoceanisediminis. The sequence continues at coordinate 3,759,773 of NZ_CP015506.1, read as the reverse complement.
CAGCCATTTTTCTTTCATCCCAGTTCAGCGATGTTCAGAGTAAAGCGTCTCCTAAAAGGAGAGGGTGATCCTTTTCTTCAGGCTGCGGGGCTTAAAGAAGGCAGCAGTATTCTAGATTGTACCCTTGGACTGGCCTCGGACAGCATAACAGCCAGTTATGCAGCAGGGAGTAAAGGCAAAGTTACAGGGCTGGAAGGAAATAAATATCTTTCCTTCCTGGTGGCGAATGGCCTTAGACAATGGGACTCCGGGCTTGATAGTATGAATCAGGCAATGAGAAGAATAAAGGTGGAGTCGTCAATGGCCCTTCCTTATTTGAAAAAATTGCCCCCGGACAGTTATGACGTTGTATATTTTGATCCCATGTTTGAAGAAAAAATCCTTGAGTCAGAGGGGATTAAAGCACTGAGGAACTTTGCTGTTTATGAGGACCTGTCAGAGGAAGTTATTTTTCATGCAAAAAGAGCAGCCAGACAGAGAGTGGTTCTGAAGGATCACTTTAGAAGTTCAAGGTTTGACCGATATGGCTTCAAAGTAATTGAAAGAAAGTCATCGAAATTTCATTTTGGGGTAATTGAAAAATAAGAAAAAGTGCCTGAATACCAGGCACCTTCTTATTTAATCTGCGATGGCCAGATAAACAAAGTAAGCCATCAGCAAAAGGCTTGCAATAACAAAGAATACAGACCAATCCATTTGAATTTCCCCCTTTTTATTCTCCTCGGCTTGAAGAAAACGATTTGTTCTTATTATTCCCGCTTTGCTGATTTATAATCCGGCAAATATATTTTTCACTATATATCTATTGTTCTTTTTAACGATACATGAAATCAATTTAAATTTGATTCGAAAAGAAGTATAATAGAAAAATAGAATTGAGATACATAGCGAGGAAGGATACTATGGAATTTCCTATTTCAAAAAGAATGGCTTCTTTTCCGGAAAGTGTGTTTGCTGAATTGTCCCAAATTAAGAATTCGAAACTTTCAGACGGATTTCCGGTGATTGATTTGAGCATTGGCAGCCCTGATTTGCCCCCTCCCGCTTTTGTTATGGAGGAGTTAGCAAGAGGAACCCGGGAACCAGAATCATATGGGTACTCGTTAACAGGTACAAATGAATTTCATACTGCAGTCTGCAGCTATTATAAACGAAATTTTGAAGTGAATCTTGAATCTTCAGAGGTGCTGCTTTTAATGGGTTCCCAGGACGGGCTGGTTCATTTGCCGATGGTTCTATGCAACCCTGGAGAGTATATCCTAGTCCCGGACCCGGGATATACTGCTTATGCTGCAGGTGCAGCATTGGCCGGGGCAAAGATGTACGGCATGCCCTTAAAAAAGGACAGTAGCTTCCTGCCGGATTTTGATGAAATCCCTGATGAAATACTCGCAAACACGAAATTAATGATTCTGAATTTCCCCGGCAATCCCGTTCCTGCAATGGCGACAGAAGAGTTTTTTCTTCAGGTGATCCATCTGGCAAAGAAGTACGGCTTTGCTGTATTGCATGATTTTGCGTATTCAGAACTTTATTATGAGAAGAGACCTCTAAGTTTTTTGTCTGTTACAGGGGCAATAGATGTAGGGATTGAAATGAATTCACTATCAAAAAGCTTTAATATGACAGGATGCAGGGTGGCATATGCTGCCGGTAATCAGCAGCTTATTGCGCTGCTGGCCAACTTCAAATCCAATTTGGATTATGGAGTATTCTTGCCGGTGCAGTCAGCTGCAGTGAAAGCATTGAATGATCAGTCCTCTTTTTTGAAGGACTTGAGAGAAACATATAGAAAAAGAAGAGATGTATTATTAAAAGAGCTGAAAAACATCGGGTGGGATATCAGCAAGCCGGAGGGGTCAATGTTTTTGTGGGCTGAGGTTCCAAATGGATACAGCTCCTCCCGGGATTTTGCGGTTGACTTGATTAACCGCTCCGGCGTAGTCGTAACCCCTGGAAGTGCCTTTGGCCAATGGGGTGAGGGATATGTTCGGATTGCACTTGTTCAGCCCGAAGATGTATTAAAGCAAGCTGCCGCAAATATTGAAAAAAGCGGCATATTTAAGAAAATCATTGCTTAGCAGAAAGGAAGGCGAAAAAACATGCCGAATTGGCTGAGAAAATCCTTTGTTGTACTTGTTACCATTTTAACATTTGGCCTCGTCACACCTTCTCAGGCTTTTCTATATGAAAATACCAGCCAGTTAAAAGCCTCTAGAGCTTCTGATGTGGAAAACTCGGAAAACAGTGCAGAACTTGCTGAAGAGGAAGATACTAATTTTGATAAGGATGACTTTATCAGGCAAATGCTTATAGAAGCTGAGGCACAATCATATGAGAAGTTTGGCGCAAAGATAGGCCCTGTTATTGAAGATGAGTTTAACGAGGTGATACTTCCAAATATTGAGAAAGCCATCCACGAGGTGGCGGTGCAGTTTCCCGAAGAAAGCCTTGCTAACTTAAAGGTTACAGAAACTCCGGGGGGCGGATTGTCGGAAAAAATCTTCCATATCACCAATAGCAAGGCGAATGAAGATGTCATTCGCTTCCATGTAAGAAGGGACCATCCTCCTCAGCAGGGATACTGGTTTAATTTTCACTATCATACACACCATGATAATTTTCAGGCCCATCATGAACTTGGATCAATTTACTGGAATAAAAACACTCCGCCGAAATGGATGACTTAAAGATTGAAATAAATCCTGGAATATGAAAAAATATTTTTATGGATTATGAAACTTTTCATGATTTATAGCGTAAATACATTTATTCTACATAATGGAGGTTTGAGTTGAAATGGCAGTAAGCTTATCAAAAGGACAAAAAGTTGACTTAACAAAAACAAACCCGGGTATGACTAAGGTAATAGTCGGACTTGGGTGGGACACGAATAAATACGATGGCGGAACTGACTTCGATTTGGATTCTTCTGTATTCCTCCTCGGAGACACTGGGAAGGTAACTTCTGAAAGCGACTTTGTTTTTTATAACAATACAACTGGTGCTAATGGTTCCGTTGTACATACTGGAGATAACCGTACAGGAGAAGGGGCTGGAGATGACGAGCAGGTGAAAATTGACCTTGCTAATGTGCCTGCAAACATCCAGCGTATTACGTTCACAATCACAATTCATGACGGAGAAGCACGCAATCAGAACTTTGGACAGGTATCAAATTCCTATGTAAGAATCCTTAATGAAGATACAGGCGAAGAATTGATCCGCTATGACCTGGGGGAAGATTTCTCTATTGAAACTGCACTTGTAGTTGGAGAACTATACAGACATAACGGAGAATGGAAATTCAGTGCGATTGGAAGCGGATATCAGGGCGGACTGGCTGCACTGGCAAAAGATTTTGGTTTACAGGTTGGATAAATAAGAGGTATATTTGCTTAATAAGGCTCGGCATTGCCGGGTCTTTTATACGGACAAATACTTGGGGGGAATAATACAAGAATGGAAGTTTTAGAGGCAATTCTGAATACTTATGCCAAGTTTTTTCACTGGGACATGTGGGTGGAGGCTTTATCAAAACCGGAAAGCTGGGCACTGATAGGTACACTAATAATTTTAGAAGGTTTGTTATCTGCAGATAATGCATTAGTACTTGCTGTAATGGTAAAACATTTACCAGAAAAACAGCGTAAGAAAGCACTTTTTTACGGACTGCTAGGTGCTTACTTCTTCAGGTTCCTTGCAATTGGAATCGGGGTATACTTAATAGAATTCTGGTATATTAAGGCATTGGGTGCAGCATATTTAGCATGGCTTGCAATCAAGTATTTTATTGATAAGCGGAAAGCCGAGCAAGACGGTGATGAAGAGGCCATTGAAGGGATTAATCAGCGAGGTTTATTAATTCGTCTTTTTGGCACTTTCTGGGGAACCGTCATTGCGGTGGAATTGATGGATATCGCCTTCTCCATAGATAGTATATTAGCTGCGCTTGGAGTAAGTGAAGAAATCTGGGTGCTGTTAATTGGAGGCATGCTTGGTATTATCATGATGCGTGGAGTAGCGGGAGTATTCTTAAAGCTGATTGACAGGGTGCCAGAATTGGAAACAAGCTCATATATTCTAATCCTTCTAATTTCTGCTAAGATGCTTGCCAGTGCGGCAGGTATTCATATTGACCATATTTATTTCTTTATTGTGTTGGTCATCGTGTTTGCACTTACTTTTGTAGTTCATGCAAGGAATGCAAAAAAGGAAGCTGCAGATCAGGGCTGAACTTAAATATCTAATTGCTCAACGTTTAAAAGGGAACAGACACTTGTCCGCTCCCTTTTATTTTTATCTTTTTTGGACGAAAAAGGAAGAAAGTAGTATTTATGTGAAGGAATGGAGCTGCAAAAATGAGACTATTTTCCGATCTTCCGGATGAAAAAATAAATCAGGTGTTTTACAAAAAGCCGGGCCATTTTAACAAGAGGTCAGGCAGGGATCTTTTAGCATATGCACTTGGAGCAACTTTGTATATGCCGGCTACAAGGCCTAATATTCATCAGGATCTGCTCTCAAAAAAGCATGCAGGCCTTACATCCATGGTCATATGCCTTGAAGATGCAATTGGTGATGATGAAGTGGAACAGGCAGAAGACCTGCTGTCTTTGGAATTGGAAAATTTGAGCTCGGACCTTGACAAGGGGCTTTGTGAAGAAGAAGATCTCCCTTTGCTCTTCGTGCGTATCAGAAGCTATGAACAGCTTATTAGACTCAAAAACAGAATCCCCAATGGCATGCATCTTCTCACTGGTTTTGTTCTGCCAAAGTTCTCTCCGGCTGAAGGATGCAAAATTTTAGCTGAAATTAAAAAGCTTAATTCTTATGGTTATTGTTTATATGCCATGCCGATTCTGGAAACTAAAGAAATCATTCAAAAAGAAACAAGGCTTGATGAATTAATCGGCATTAAGAAGGTTTTGGACCAGCATTCTGAACTGATTTTGAATGTGCGGATTGGTGCCACTGATTTTAGCGGGCTATATGGAATTCGCAGAAACTCAGATACTACTGTATATGATATTGCTGTTATCAGAGATTGTATCTCAGATATCATTAATATATTTTTGCGTTCCGATCAGCCATATGTCATCTCAGGCCCGGTATGGGAATACTTCTCCTCAAAGGAGCGTCTTCTGAAGCCTCAAATCAGGCAGACTCCATTCAGGGAACGTCTTGGGCAGGATGGGCTCAAAATGAGGACGGACTTGATTGACCGGCATATGGACGGATTAATTAGAGAAATTGCGATGGATATATCAAATGGCTTAACTGGAAAAACCATTATCCATCCAACCCATATCAGGCCCGTACAGGCATTGAATACTGTCACCCTTGAAGAGTATTTGGATGCACAGAGCATCGCCGGTCAGGCCGGCGGAAAAATAGGGGTTATGAAAAGCGATTACCAAAACAAAATGAATGAAATTAAACCCCATTTATATTGGGCTAAAAAAATATTATTAAAATCAGAAGTATACGGGGTGCTGCAGGATGAGATCACATACATTGACCTACTCAAAAACGAAATATTCAATTCAGATACTCAACTCATTAACCGTTGATATTCAGATAACCGATAACCCTTATGAGCTTGCGCCTGAAGATTTGTTTGTCATGGCCGCAAGAATAAATAAAAAAAGATCCTTTTTATTTGTCAGCAAAGTACTCGGAAAACATATTCCGATTAATCCGCAAATCGGACTCCTGACAGGGGAACTGCTTGCAAGCCGTTATATGGAAAAGGTAAAGAACGTAGACACAGGAAAGGCCGCTGAGCTTCTATCTGCTTTTAAAAACGGCTCAGGCGTCATAAACAGCAGCCCTTTTATTCATGAAGAACATAACCCTGTCATTATCGGTTTTGCCGAAACAGCAACGGCACTTGGGCATGCTTTCTTTCAATCATTTAAACGTGCCGATTACTTTCACACAACAAGAGAGCAGCTGATTGATAGGAATTCTGTCATAACATTTGAAGAAGAACATTCCCATGCTACTTCCCACAGGTGTTACACAAATGAAAGCCTTTTGGATAATAAGAGAGAGATCATTCTTGTTGATGATGAAATGACAACAGGAAAAACAGCTATTAATATCATCCGATCCATTCATGAACGCTTTCCCAGAAAGATTTATACAGTCGTCTCCATTCTGGATTGGCGTTCCCTAAAAAACCAGATTCTGTTTGATGATCTTGAAAAAGAATTGGGCATTATTATTCACAGTGTGTCTCTTCTAAAAGGGGAGATCGACGTTAAGGGTTCCCCTGAAGTGCATGAAAGTCAGTCATCGGATGAACTGAAAGGAAATGATGGGCTAATTTCCTATATTCATATAAATAATGAATTCCCTGAACTATTAAGCCCGGTGAATGAGCCTTCTGCTGCTCTAAGCGGTGAAGTCAAAACTATTCCTTATTTAAAAGATTCTGGCCGTTTCGGGCTGGATGCAAAACGCCAAGCCAGATTAAGTGTGTCATTAGCTGAGATCGGCCAATACCTATCAGGTAAACGGGATGGCAGGAATACGCTATGTCTTGGAACAGGGGAGTTTATGTATATCCCTATGAAACTTGCCTCATTAATGGGGGAAGGCGTAAAATTCCACTCAACAACACGCAGTCCCATTTTTGTAAGAAATGTTAATGAATATGGAGCCAAATACGGCATTTCCTTTCAAAACCCTGAAAACCCTGAAATGGCACAATTTGTTTATAACATTCCAGAGGACTATTATGAAGAACTATTCCTGTTTTTCGAAAGAGAGCCGGAAAAAGATTCACTTATGCCTTTTATCAATCAATTAAAGAAATATATAAAGAATATAAAAATAGTTTGCTTTAATGGGGGTGAAAGAAATGAATAGAATTGCCGATAAATTTGGTTCATATAGTAAAGATGACGTTGTATTTTTACTGAAGGATTTAAGCAGATATTCACTTGAAGGATCCATTGAGCAAAGGGAAAAAAACATTCAGTCCGGTCAGCATTATAGTGAAACACTTCCTATTGAATACCAGCCTCCTGAAAATTACCTTTCCCTGTTTTGGGAAACACTTGATGAATACAAACGAAAAACAGCATTGTCCACAGGAGTGGTTTCTGAACAAATTTGGAAGAAAAAAGGAGAAAATGCGGTTTTAGTTTCCCTGGCCAGAGCAGGGACGCCTGTCGGTATTCTAATAAAACGGTATCTTTATGAAGTATATGGAGTAAGATTGCCGCATTACAGCATTTCCATTATCAGGGACCGGGGGATCGACGAAAATGCGATAAAGCATATCTTAAACTCACATCCTGGCTGCAATATTCAGTTTGTGGATGGATGGACAGGCAAAGGGGCTATTTCTGTTGAATTAACCAAGGCCTGCAGACAATTCCATGAACATTATGGTGTTCTTCTCGATGACACTTTGGCTGTTCTTGCAGATCCAGGATTTTGCACAACACTTTATGGAACAAGGGAGGACTTTCTGATTCCAAGTGCCTGCCTCAATTCTACTGTTTCAGGATTGGTCAGCAGAACAGTATTAAATGAATCCTTAATTGGGCCGGAAGATTACCATGGCGCCAAATACTATAGGGAGCTGGAGGAAGCAGATGTTTCAAACCATTATCTCTCAGCGATTACAGAAGAGTTCTCGGCTATTAAACAGGAAGCAGCTGAACTTGCGGCCAAGATTATGGAAAACCCTGGGGAAGCATGTTTTAAAGGAATGAAAGAAGTTCAGAGAATACAAGAGGAATTTAAAATTGAATCTATTAACTTTGTAAAGCCGGGAGTCGGAGAAACCACCAGGGTTCTTCTGAGAAGGCTTCCATGGAAAATTCTGATGAGAGACCCTAAAAGCCCATATGTTCGCCATATTGTGATGCTTGCCCGGGAGAGGAATGTCGAGATTATTCATTATCCTGATATGAGCTACACATGCTGTGGATTAATTAAAAAGACGGGAGAAGAATAATGAGGATGTTTGCTTCAGACCTGGACAGGACATTGATCTACTCAAATAAAGCACTAGCTGATTTTGGTCAGACAGGAGAAAAAAATTTAATTGGGGTTGAGCGTAAAGATGGCAGGGAAGTGGCCTTTATGACGAACGAGGGGCTCTTGATGCTGAAAAGGGTATCCGCTCAAATGCTCTTTGTGCCTGTTACAACGAGAACTTACGAACAATATAAGCGCATTTTTATTTTTCAGGATGACCAACTTAATATTCCGTACACTGTCACATCGAATGGCGCAAATATCCATTATCATGGAAAGCCTCTTGAGGAGTGGTCCGGCATAGTACGAAAGCGTCTAAAGGCAGAGTGTGCATTGCTTGAGGAAATGATGGACAGATCACAATCTCTGGAACTGAACGGAAAAATAAAAACCGCTGAAAATCTTTTCTTTTACTATATTCTGAATGAACATATTACAACAGCAGCCAAAGAGGAAATAGTAAGGCTGACTGAGTCTTATGGGTGGAGAATATCCCTTCAGGGGAGAAAACTGTATTTTATGCCGAATCCAATCTGTAAAGGCGAGGCAGTAAAATTTATTAAGAATCGGGAAGAAATAAAAATTGTTTTCGGAGCAGGTGATTCAGTTCTGGACCATGATTTCTTAAAGTTCTGCGATTTCCCATACGTCCCAAACCATGGTGAGCTGGCAGCTAATCCAGCCCTCTCACATCCTTACTTGATTTCTAATAATATAGGGGCGGCAGCCGGGGAAGAAATTCTTAATGATGTTTTAAATAATATTAAAGAAAGAGTTTAGTCCGGCTGGTCCCTCAGCCATTTTTTTAAAGCGATAAATAAACAGATGCAAGACGTATAGCATCCTGTAAAGATTAAGCTGCTGATGGCAATAGACTGGTAACTAACAAAAGTGAAGACTGCAAGAATTAATGACAAGAAAAAGATGTCTGTGAAAACAAAAGAACTGGAACATAAAATATTCCTGATCATATCCAGATCATGATCAATCCCCTGATATCTCACTCTTCGAAAAAGCAGCCTCATACTGATTCACCTTCCTTTCACAGAGTACTCCAATTTATGCGGGGACAGGAATAATGGTGAAAAAGTTCATTTGAGGTTATTCAGCTATGAAAATACGGCTGAAATGAAACTTTCTTCCTGTTAAATCGTAAAGAAAGTTAACCATTTTAGAAATAGGCTGTATTCCTATGATATGATGGTAATAAGTTTACATATTTTTTCCCGTGTCATTATCCGGGAACTGAAACGCCATTTTTGAATGAAATGATAAGAATGCATCTTTCGCTCATAGAGGGAAGGGATATAAATTGAACTTGTCGTACAGTCAAATTAAAAATCACATTATAAAGATTACACATGAGAATTGGACCTCACACTTAACAAAGCCTAATCAAGAGCGTGACAGTTACAGAGAGGAACAGCAAACTTTGCATATTGGCCAGATTGTTGCCAGGTTTCTCGGAGTTCCGCTTGATGAAGATGAATATTATAATCGTCTTTTTGACCTTATTCACACAGAGAATGCAGGGCTGCTTCTTTTGAGTGAAGAACATCTGGATAAAACCATTAATAATCAGCATTTCCAGGCGATACAAAAAGTCCTGAACATTAACCAGGAACAGGATTTATCCATAAACCGCTTTGCTGCTTTCCTTGATGGGGAACAGCTGCTGCTTAAATCATCCTCACCTTCTATGCACAGGAAGATTAGAGAAGCGATGATCAGTATGCTGAAACTTTTTTCTGAACATGAACCAGCCGGATTAAAAAACCAGGATATCCGAAGAGTGCTTGTAGATGTGATTAAGTGGTCCACTAACCATTTGGGCACAGAACTTAAAGATATTGACCCTAAAAGGGCCATGCCAAAAATCCTATGGTACGGTAATGGGAAAAAGAGTCATTTTTATTTTTTGTATTACTTAATTCAAATCGGGTGCGATATTCTTTATTTTTCTCCTTCAGGGGAAGATCTTCCGGCAAAAATGGGGCCGGTTGGTCAGGAATCTTTTGTCCATCATTACCCTGAAAAGAAAAAGCCAGAGCCTTTTCCGCAAGAAAAGAGAAGAAGGAGTGCTACAGTTGCCTATAGAGCATCCAGGGAAATAGAAACCATCCTTAACCATGAGGGATCAGGACTTTATAAGCCCTGGCAGCTGCGGGATTATACACCTTCCTCTGTTACTTTGAAAACCACTTATGATGAGCTCTTTATTTTAATTAAAGAGAAAGCCATGATCCGCCCAAACTTCCAGGTGAAAGAAGGGAGGGTCATGATACCTTCCGTATTTTCAAAAATCCAGGGTGTAAGCAGGAACCGCAAGGAATACTGGGATCGAATACAAACAATCAGCCAGTATGATGAAAGTTTGCTGATAAGGAGATTTCCTTTTACAAATAGCGTCAACAATGATTTTCGGTTCCATTATCGGAATGCACTTGACAGGGAAGGAAAGCTTGATCCTGAAAAAATCATTGCAGGGCACTATTGGAGGTATCAGCAGCTTCCTGGCGGCCTGCAAAATGGAATTGCAATGGCGATTAGAAATATGTGTGAACGTCCGCGTATAAAGCCGCTTTCCGGTGAAGCGGAAGATGAATTGAAGATTTATCTATTTAGCCAAAGCCTGCAAATTCCGCCGAGCATTCTAAAATTAATGCAGCAATTTGATTATTCGCAGGAAGTCCCTAAGATTATCCTCTATAACAACGAGCTGAACGGGACGATGGTAAGATCGGATGCCGCTCTTCTTTTGCTGCTTAATCAGTTTGGACTGGATATTGTATTGTATAATCCGCCGGGCCATAACGACATTGAAAACTTCATTGAGGAAGATTTATATGATGTCCATTGGCTTGAGGATGTTGTTTTTGAACAGGAATTTAAGGAGCCATCTTTTCTAAAGAAGGTTCTCTTTCAAGGAATATTAAAAAATTTAAAGGGTGATTGAAAATGAATCCGACTAACGCAACAGATTTGAATTTAACAGCCCAGGTGCAGGATGACAAATTAACCGAAAATAAGGTATCAGAAATTAAGCTTGCTTTAAGGCAGGAGCCTGAGGTGCAAAATTTGGCCAGGTCCATCGATGAGAAGGACCAAATTCAAATACTTGAATTCGGTAAAGAGCCTGCAGTCCAGATTTCCCGCTTTTCCGATCAGATACTGAGCAACATGAGAACAACCAAGGTTGAAGATTCAGGTGAGCTTTTAAAGCAGCTCGGCAGAATTATGGACAAATTTGACAAGAAGGATTTCGAGCAGGGATCAAAAGGGATCTTTGGCAAGCTTTTCAAGCGCGGTGAAAAGATGATTGAAAAGCTTTTCGGGAAATATCAGACAATGGGCGCGGAAATTGATAAGGTTTATGTTGAAATTTCCAAATACCAAAGTGAAATGGTTGATTCCACATCCATGCTTGAACAAATGTATGAGCAAAATTATCAGTACTATCTGACGCTCGAAAAATATGCTGTGGCAGGACAGCTGAAAGCCGACGATTTAAAAGCCCATCAGCTTCCTCAGCTGGAAGAAAGGGCAGCCCGGGGGGATCAAATGGCTTCGATGCAGCTGGATACGTTAAGAAATGCCATCGAACTGCTGGAGCAAAGAGTCTATGATCTTGAAATGGCTAAAATGGTTGCCCTTCAAACTGCACCGCAAATCCGGCTGCTGCAGCGAGGCAATACTAAGCTGATCGGGAAGATTAATTCTGCATTCGTTACTACGATTCCAATTTTTAAGAATGGCCTGATTCAGGCAGTGGCAGCAAAGAGACAAAAACTTGTTGCAGATTCAATGAGCGAGCTGGACAGACGAACAAATGAAATGCTTGTGCGCAATGCCCAGAATATTTCTAATCAAAGCGCTGATATCGCAAGATTGGCAGGCGGTCCGAGCATTAAGATAGAAACCATTGAGGAATCCTGGAATATCATCATGAAAGGTATGCAGGAGACAAAATCAATAGAAGAAGAAAACAAGCGTTTACGGCAAGAAGGAACCAGGAGACTGGAACAGCTGCAGGACAATTTTAAAAAAATGAAGCAGCAGGGTTAGGCAGCTGCTCATTTTAAAATAAAATATAAATAATTGATGAGGTGGAATTGATATGGCAATAAATCTTCAAAAAGGCCAGCGTGTTGACTTAACTAAAGGAAATCCCGGATTATCTAAAATTATGGTAGGATTAGGCTGGGATCCAGTACAAAAAAGCGGAGGCGGCGGTCTTCTGGGATCTTTATTCGGAGGCGGCGGCGGTGCAAATATCGACTGCGATGCTTCTGTTATCATGCTTGGTGAAAATGGAAAGCTTAAGAGTAATAAAGATGTTATATATTTCGGTAATTTAAAAAGCAGCGATGGAAGTGTACAGCATTCCGGGGACAATCTTACCGGAGCGGGAGATGGAGACGACGAGCAGGTAATGGTTGATTTAAGCAGAGTGCCGGCACACGTTCACAAAATGGTTTTTGTTGTAAATATCTATGATAGTGTAAAAAGAAAGCAGCATTTTGGCATGATTCAGAATGCATTCATCCGTGTCGTTAACTCTGGAAATAATCAAGAATTGATTAAATATAATCTTACAGATGATTACAGCGGAAAAACTAGTTTAATTGTCGGTGAGATTTATCGCCATGGAGGCGATTGGAAGTTTGCTGCAGTTGGCACTGGAACGGCTTCTCCAGGCCTATCAGATGTTGTGCGTTCATATTCTTAATAAAGATATTCATTGGCAGGGCCCGAATTTATTCGGGCCCTTTTTGAATTTTCATTTAATTTTCCCATCATTTGTTTCCTTCAACTTCTTCATTCGTATGTTATAATTTTAATAGATTAACAGAACGGTTAAAAATTTTTTCTCCATTCAGGCAGTTCCGCAGCTTAGACACTTCAAAGAGCTCTGTTGCCCGTAAATTATACATCTTAGATTAGCAGAAGGGGCTTTTAAAATGCGCAAAATGGCACTGACATTTACAATCATGATGGTTTCCCTTGCACTGCTGGGGAACTCTCAGGCTGCCATGGGCGGGATCAAACTAAAAGATTATCCGAATTCCTCCCAGCTTAAAGAGTTTCTCAGTTTAAAATCTCCACGACAGCTTGGCGGCATTTTTATATTGCCGCTCGAACCTTTTGATGAGGGGGAGGCTGCAGAAATGATTTCCCGGGTGGATAATCTGCCAGCTTCCCTGCTGACCAAAATAGAGGATGAAGATATCAGGGTGAAATTATTCGTAGGAAAGCTTACTGATAATCCTACAGCCCAGCACCTTGAAGGGGTAATTCCCCGCGGCTATACAGGGGGTACCACTTGGGACGATGTCCCGGGGATTGGCGGGGCAAAAACAGTCCTTGTTAAAATAGGCTACAGTGAGAAGGGGAAAGGCCATGGATCCATTAACCTGGAACTTCATGAACTTGCCCATTCTGTTGATCGCTATGTTTACAATGGCATCCGATTTAATCAGAAGTTTCTCTCTGTCTGGAAAGCTGAGAAAGCTAAATTGTTCCCGGGTCAAAACTATTTTCTATCCTTCCCTGAAGAATATTTCGCTGAGGCTTTTGCCATGTATTTTGCAGGCGGGGAATCCAGGAAATCATTAAGTGTGAATGCTCCGAAGACCTATGATTTTATAAACAAATTAAACTAATTTCACCGTATTCTCTTAATTTTTATCCGATGTGAAATTTACGGAAATTCGTGTACAATAGCAATGAGTATTTAAAAAAGGTTGGGTTGAAATGAAACAATATTTGGATCTATGCAAGCATGTTTTGGAGAATGGGACAAAGAAAGAAGACCGCACTGGTACAGGGACAATAAGTACATTTGGCTATCAGATGCGCTTTAACCTGCAGGAAGGCTTCCCATTGGTTACAACAAAGAAATTGCATTTAAAATCCATTATCCATGAGCTGTTATGGTTTTTAAACGGTGATACCAATGTAAAATACCTTCAGGAGAATGGTGTGCGAATCTGGAATGAATGGGCTGACGAGGAAGGCAATCTTGGGCCGGTATATGGTCATCAATGGAGATCATGGACAGGTGCCGATGGAAATACAGTTGATCAGATTAGCAGCCTGATTGACCAGATTAAAACAAATCCTGATTCCCGCCGGCTGATAGTAAATGCCTGGAACGCAGGAGAGATAGAAAAAATGGCTTTGCCGCCTTGCCACTGCATGTTCCAGTTTTATGCAGCAGATGGAAAGCTTTCCTGCCAGCTTTATCAGAGATCTGCGGATGTTTTTCTCGGGGTTCCGTTTAATATTGCTTCCTATGCTTTACTGACTATGATGGTTGCACAGGTGTGCGATCTGGAGCCTGGTGAATTCGTACATACTTTCGGAGATGTGCATATTTACCAGAATCATATTGACCAGGTAAACCTCCAGCTGAGCCGTGATCCCCGGCCGCTTCCAAAAATGATCATTAATCCGGATGTGAAAGATATTTTCAGCTTTAAGTTTGATGATTTCCAGCTGGAAGACTATAATCCCCACCCTCATATTAAAGGAGTTGTCAGTGTATGATTTCTTTAATGTGGGCAATGGATGAGAATCGAGTGATCGGCAAGGATAATAAACTTCCCTGGCATCTGCCTGAGGATTTAAAGTTCTTTAAAAGAACTACGATGGGACATCCGATTGCCATGGGACGAAAAACCTGGGATTCAATCGGAAGACCTCTGCCGGGGAGAGAGAATATTGTTATTACCCGGAATAAATCCTTTTCCTGTGAAGGATGCACAGTTGTAAATACGGTTGAAGAGCTTCTGAAGTACAGCGGTGTAAAGGAAGATGAAATCTTCGTCATTGGCGGTGCCGAGATTTTTAAAGCCATCCTTCCTGCAGCAGATCGTCTCTATTTGACTATGATTTATGACCAATTTGCAGGAGACACATACTTTCCGGAATTAGACATGTCAGAATGGGATCTCCTTTCAAGGGAGAAGGGCACCAGGGATGAAAAAAATCCATATGATTTTGAATTCCTCATTTATAAAAGAAAATAATCTTAAAAGCAGCTCGCTCCGGCGGGCTGCTTTGTTTTTATCATTTATTCTGTAAACATATAGTGAAAGGAACCTGATTATTATATAATGTAAACCATCCCAAGATCTGGAGGTCATTATGCTTCGATTAATAATCTTTTTTCTGTATATGGGCGGATATTTGGTTTATAGCCTGCCTGCACTAACCCGAATGAGGAAACTGAATGCTGCGCTCCCTGTTGAGGAACGAGACCGCATTATCCATAAAGTGCCGCAGAAGTGGTCCAGGACAATTATGAAAATCTCAGGCTCTCAAGTGAAAGTTAAGGGGCAGGAATTGATTCCGGGCGGACCTGTTGTCATTGTTTGCAACCATGAAGGGGATTTTGATATTCCAGTCCTTCTTGCATCTATTGATAAACCTTTTGGTTTTATTTCAAAAGTTGAAGTTAAGAAAGCACCCATTATCTCTTCATGGATGGAAGTCATGAACTGTGTTTTTATTGATCGCAGCAATCGCAGCAAGGCTGTCAATTCTTTAAAGGATGCTGCATTACTATTAAGGCAGGGGCACTCTCTCCTGATTTTTCCGGAAGGAACCAGAAGCAAGGGCGGTCAGGTAGCGCCTTTTAAGGTGGGCGGATTCAGGCTTGCACAGGATGCAGGTGTTCCGATTGTGCCAATTTCCATTAAAGGGACAGCTGATGTGTTTGAAAAGAATGGGAGGCTCATAAAGCCGGCTAAAATAGAAATCCAGGTGTGTAAGCCTGTGAATTCCAGGATCGTTCAAAATATGGAAGCAAAGTTTCTTGCGCAGGAAGTAAGAGAAATAATCTGCAGCAGCCTTACAGGCAAGAAGATCGCGTCATAAGAAGAAGGCCCCTTTCAGTCAGGGGCCTTATTTAAATTATGCGGTTAATTAAATTAGAAATTGGGATTCACTAAATAATCTGTCATTTTCTGAATCATTCCGTGGTATTCTTTGGGATCGCAAAACTCTTCTGCTGTAAAGTTGGTTTTCACCCATTGTATTAATTCGTCAGCACTGTTGAAGTACTCTCCGCTCGTGTCGCTTTTCCGAATCATATACCTGCCGTTATCTTCATCCAATGTTACTTCTACAGGCAAAGCGCTATCCAGACTGCATAAAGAAAACTCCATTCCGGCACCCCTTTGAGATATAAATTAGCTTTTGCTTATTATATGTCAGTTTCAGCGATTTCTATCCTTAAAATAATTCGAAAAATGTAAATTTTAAAAAAACCCGATTGAAATCATGATTTGTCATGGTATAATGTACAAATTAATAACTTGTAAAGAAGAGGGTGGCAAAATGGAACAGAAGGTAATGACAAAAAAATGGGTGCAGTTGGAAGATATTTTGATTGCATACCAGCAGCTAAAGGATATTGTTGCCCATACACCTTTACAGAAAAATGAACGTCTATCAGAAAAGTATGGGTGCAATGTCTATCTGAAAAGAGAAGATCTTCAGCATGTCCGCTCATTTAAATTAAGAGGTGCCTACTATAAAGTTAAATCTTTAACTGCGGTGGAGCTGGAAAATGGTGTTGTCTGTGCAAGTGCTGGGAACCATGCACAGGGAGTTGCCTATGCATGCAGGCATCTTGGCGTCCAGGGAAAAATTTTTATGCCGGCAACCACACCGAGACAAAAAGTAAGTCAGGTGGAGCTGTTTGGGAGGGACTCAGTGGAAATCATTCTCGTAGGAGATACCTTTGATGATTCCTATTACGAAGCTCTTAAATGTGCAGAGGCGGAAAGCAGGGCATTTATTCACCCATTTGATGATCAAATGGTGATTGCAGGACAAGGGACAGTAGCGGTGGAAATCCTTAACGACTGTGAAGAGCCTGCAGATTTTGTTTTTGCGAGTATTGGCGGAGGCGGATTAATGGCCGGACTGAGCACTTACATAAAAAGTATATCACCGGAAACACAGATGATTGGAGTAGAACCGGCAGGAGCACCATCGATGAGTGAATCTATCAGGGCTCAAGCAGTAGCGCCTCTCGAGGAAATTGATAAGTTCGTAGATGGAGCGGCAGTAAAATGTGTCGGTGAAAAAACCTATGAAATCTGCAATGAGCTTGTTGATGATATTTTCATGGTGCCTGAAGGGAAAGTGTGTACGACGATCCTTGAATTATATAATGAGCATGCGATTGTGGCTGAGCCTGCAGGTGCGCTGCCAATAGCCGCACTTGATATGTGCAGGGAGCAAATTAAAGGAAAGAATGTCGTATGTGTGATCAGCGGCGGCAATAATGATATTGGACGAATGCAGGAAATAAAAGAGAGGTCCTTGCTTTATGAAGGCCTGCTTTACCACTTTATTGTGAATTTCCCTCAGCGTGCCGGAGCATTAAGAGAGTTTCTTGACGAGGTTCTTGGCCCGGCAGACGATATTACACGTTTTGAGTACACGAAGAAAAATAATAAAGAAAATGGTCCAGCCCTTGTGGGAATTGAGTTAAAGCATAAAGAGGACTATAGTGACCTCATTTTAAGAATGAATAAAAAAGGATTTTCATACAAAGAGATAAACAAAGACAGTAACCTTTTTCATCTGCTGGTATAAGCACCCGGATGACTTGGCAGCTTCATATTATTTACTATGATTTGTGACTGAAATATGAATTTTGATGATATCTGTGACATTTCCTTTGAAAAGTACTATAATCGTATTAGATTCAGATGGGAAGTACTTAAAAGGAGATGTGAATATGCTTTCAAATATTGGTGTTCCGGGATTAATTTTAATCCTTGTTTTAGCGTTAATCATATTCGGACCAAAAAAACTGCCGGAAATTGGCCGTGCTTTTGGTGAAACACTTAGAGAATTCAAAAAATCCACCCGTGATTTAACGAGTGACGTAATGGAAGAATTTGAACAGGATTCTAAGAAAAAAACGGTTAAATAAGGTGTAAGGATATACTTCTTGCACCTTTTTGTTTTGGTTTCAGATACAGCAGGCTGGGCCATAGCCTGGTTTTTTATAAAATTAGCAGGAGAATTATATGGAAGAAAAAGAGTTAAATTTAGTCGAACATCTAGATGAATTAAGAAAAAGACTCATTATAACGGCATCAGCATTTATCCTGTTTTTTATTGCAGGCTTTGTTTTTGTGGAGGATATTTATAAATGGCTGGTAAGAGACCTGGACGTCAAATTGATTGTCCTGGGTCCAAGTGATATTATCTGGGTTTACTTTATGCTTGCTACGGTCATTGCAGTTGCAGGAACAATTCCCGTTCTGGCTTTGCAGATTTGGCTTTTTGTCAAGCCTGCCCTGACAGCCGCTGAGCGGAAGATTTCTCTTTCTTATGTGCCGGCGCTTTTTATATTGTTCATTATCGGTCTTTGCTTTGGCTATTTTGTCATTTTCCCCACAGTATTGAGTTTTCTTGTTGAATTGGGTGGAGAAATGTTTGAGGCTAATTTCACTGCGGATAAATATTTCCGCTTTGTCCTAAATATGACTTTGCCTTTTGGAGTTTTGTTTGAACTCCCTGTAGTCATCATGTTCCTGACTTCGCTTGGAATCATTAATCCTTATGTGCTTACTAAAATCAGGAAGTATGCTTATTTTGTCCTTGTCGTGATTTCAGTTGTTATATCACCTCCTGACTTCATGTCTGATATTCTTGTCACTATTCCATTGCTTCTGCTTTATGAAATAAGCATCAACTTATCTAAAATTGTTTACAAAAGAAAGCTGAAAAAGGCAGAGAATTCAGGAGAGGCATCTTCTTAAAAAAATTAATCAGATAGCATAATCAGACACATTTCGAGCCGTATTTGGGGTATAATATAAACAAACGGGTGAAAAAGAGGATTGATATTTTGCTATTTAAAAGCCTAGAGTTCAAAAATGCTGTTGGACAGAAGGTAAAAATTATTGAAATTCCTGTATTGGCAAAAGATAGCCCTTATTATTTTATGATCCAAGTCCGTTTGAAAACTTTTATTGCGGCCACTAACGCCAATGAGAAAACACTTAAGAACCATTCATTTAGAGAATATCTAAAGCGAGTTTTAAAGTGGCCCGTCTATGAAGAGATTTTTAAGACTCCAGAATTAAAAAATAACGCTTAACAACTTTGATGCCGGCAGCCAGCCGGTATTTTTTTGGCCACTTGAGGAGGAGAAATACAGGCTTTATATTTATCGCTTTATTTGTATTTTGCTTAAATGTATAATATGAACTAATTGTTAATCCAGGGGAAGTGAAAGCATAATGGCTAAAATTAAAATTGTAACAGATTCTACAGCTGACCTATCCAGCGAATTGATTGAAAAATTCGATATTGAAGTTGTCCCGCTATCTATTCACATAGAAGGTAATACATACTTGGACCGGGTTGATATTACTCCATCTGAATTCATGAGAAAAATGAAAGAAGCGGACGAGTTGCCTAAAAGCTCCCAGCCTCCTGCAGGAGTATTAGCTGAGGTGTATGACAGGTTTGGTGACCAAGGCTATGATATTCTCTCTATTCATATGACTGGCGGAATGAGCGGTACTGTTCAATCAGCAGAAAGTGCAGCAGCTATGTCACATGCAAATGTTACAGTGGTTGATTCAAGATATATATCCAAAGCACTGGCTTTTCAAGTATTGGAGGCTGCAAAAATGGCCAGCGAAGGGAAAAGTATTCAGGAAATTGTCAGCCGGCTGGAAACCATTCGCAGTAATACTAAATTATTTGTAGTAGTAGATACGCTGGAAAATCTTGTGAAAGGCGGAAGAATCGGCAAAGGCAAGGCCATGATCGGGTCCTTGCTGAATATAAAACCAATTGCCTCGCTTGAAGGCGGTGTATACACACCAGTTGCCAAAGTAAGAAGCCATACCCAGGTGGCCAAGTATTTGGCCAAGCAATTTGCAGAGGATATCAAAGGGAAAACAATAAAAGGTGTAGGCCTTGTCCATGCAGAAGGCATTGAGTTAGCTTCTAAACTGAAGAAAATGATTGAAGAGCTGGATGCTGCTGCAGAAATTGAAATCGAAGAAACAACTCCAATTATCAGTACACATACGGGACCAGGAGCAATTGGATTTATGTATCATCTGGAAGATTAATAAAACGGACGCATGGCTATCAGGCTATGCGTTTTTTTGCAGTTTAGGAATTTATAAAATATAACGATGTGAATAACTTTGATGAAAAATTATCTGCATCCAGCTCCTACCCGATCAAGGGCCTTCCGTTTTTGACCAGGATATAAATGCTGCACTTTTAAAACTTTGGCGTTTTTAGAGGATTTCAGCAGAATTTTGCCGAAAAAGGTTAGATAGCTACTTAGAATATAAGGAATCGGTGACTGCTATATGAAGGATCAAATAAAAAATCTGCCTTTGTTCAGAAAAGTACTGTTATTCTCCTTCCTCATTTCTATCTTTGTCACAGTTTTTACAGCAGGCATCAGCTTTATGGTTGAAACCCGGCATCTGGAGAAGCAGCTTACAGATAGAGTGACTGACATGGCTTCTCTTTGGAGCTCTGTTATAGAGTACAAAGATGTTGAAAAAGTAAAGGAATATCAGGATCCGTCCGATCCGGCTTATAAAAGGCTGCAACATGTTATTTCATTGGTAAATGAAAAGGCAGCCTATTCAAATGCTTCACTGCTGATGCCGGAAAAAAGTGATGATAACTCGGTAAAGTTATTAGTAACTTCCAAAAGCTCTAAAGAAATGGGCCTGGAATCATTTTCATTTTATTCGGCAAGTGACGATTTTATAGATGGTTTAACGGAAGCTGTGCAGAAGAGAAGTACTGCATCCAGTAAGGTTTATCAGGATCAGTTTGGCACCTGGATTTCTGCCTTTTCACCTATTGTGGACTCTAAAGGAAATATTATTGCCATATTATGTATCGATATTGATGCTGCTGTGCTGAAATCGATTCAAAGAGATTTAGCCCTTTATTTATCAGGCTTATTTTTAATCATTATCTTTTTAGTATATTTTGTTTTGAAACGGGGTCTTAAAAAAGTATTAGAGCCAATTAATGATATTATTTCAGGTTTTAAAGAAGTCAGCAGCGGTAACTTTAACGTAAAGTTAAAGCCTTCTAATCAAGCAGATTTAGGCATTCTTTCAGAGAGATTTAACTTTATGACCACCCGGCTGGCTATCCTTTTTGAAAGACTGTCTGCCACTTCCGAGCAATTTGGGACAGTGCCAAGGAATACTCCCTCTTCACATCGCTTTGAAGAAGCAATAGGGGAAATGGAGCATATCATGGAAAGGACAAAGATTCTTAAAGAGCTGCAAAGAGCTGAAAAGATGAACGCAATTGGCCAGCTTGCTGCTTCGGTGGCACATGAAATCAGAAACCCAATGACGGTAGTAAAAGGATTTCTACAAATTTTTTTGGCTAAGGAAGAAATGACCGAAGAAGAAAAAATGTACATAAAGCTTATGATTGATGAGATGGATAGGGCGGAAACAATCATAAATGATTATTTATCCCTTGCCAAACCTGATATAGAACAAGTAGAGGCAATTAATGCCGGAGAACTTGCTGCCGGTGTAATTGATCTAATGAACTCTTATGCCATGATGTCAAAAAATATATCTGTTGCTTCCGAGATATCTGAAGGTATATGGATACAAGGGAATGCCAGTGAGTTAAAGCAGGTTTTGATCAATATTTATAAAAACGGCATTGAAGCCATGAAAAATGGGGGCTGTTTGTCACTTTCGGTATCCACTGAAGGTATATATGGTGTTTTTGAAATTTCTGATACCGGGATTGGTATGACAAGAGAAGAAATGGATAGATTGGGAACCGCTTTTTATTCTTTGAAAGAAAAGGGAACTGGGATGGGCCTGCTGGTATGCTACCAAATTGTCGACCGGATGAAGGGACGTATTGAGGTTAATAGTGAAAAAGGAAAAGGAACGGTATTCCGGATATTCATTCCGCTGGCAATTGATTAGATTTATAGAGCTTTATCCTGTAATTGAAAATATTTGCCATTCTTGTTTATCCCCCGAATAAAATGAATTATGGGGGTGTAGGGTTGAAGAAAAAAAATGTCCTTTTATTCAGTGACTTTGGAATAGATGATTTTGTTGCGGTGATCTTTGCCTTTTTCTCAGAAGAAATCAATATCGTGGGGATTGTTGCTGATTATGGAAATGTATCAAGGGAAGATGCCATCCGAAATGCTGCATACCTGCAAGAAGTAACTGGACACAAGGAAATTCCTGTATTCAGCGGAGCTGTTTTGCCATTAACCGGGGAAGTTCCGGTGTATTATCCTGACGTCCACGGTATAGAGGGACTCGGCCCGATTGTGCCGAATCTGGAGAATTCCAATGACATATTTGAAAATTTTGATGATTTCAAAGGCCTGATCCAGAAGTATGAAAATGATATAATTATAGTAAATGTAGGCAGGCTTTCATCACTGGCTGCGGCATTTATTCTTTACCCTGGACTCATGAGTAAAGTCAGTGACTTTTACATAATGGGAGGGGCATTTAATGTTCCTGGCAATGTGACTCCGGTAGCTGAAGCAAATTTTTATGGTGATCCATATGCGGCCAATGTCGTGTTTGCGAATGCACCGAAGAAAATTCATATTCTTCCTTTGGATGTAACGATGTCTGCAATCATTACACCAGCTGTTGTCGACGCCCTTGATGCTTATTATCAGTCTGTACAAAATAAAGTAGGCTTGCTTATTAAGCCTATGGTTGATTATTATTTTCATTTTTATAAAGGAACCTCCCCTGGCATAAGCGGCAGTCCCCTGCACGATTTGTTAACCTTTTGGGCAATGCTAGAAGAAGCTGAAATTCAATATATGGAAGTCCCGGTAAAAATAATTGTCAACAGAGGGGAGGCGTTCGGCCAGAGCATTGGAGATTTTAGGAATGCACCTCCTGAAGATAAGATGAAATACCGGATTCATCGGATTGCTGTACAATTTAATTATTCAAGTTTTATCAGGAAATTTTATGAGATAATGACCAATCATAAAACGAAAACACCCTAAAAGGAAAAATGTGTTTATGCGGATGCTTCCGGCTTATCCCGCTATTTCTTAAAAAAGAGGCAAAAGCTTCTATTCACAAGTTTGTCACAAGTACTTCTTTCTTCTTTCAAGAATATTTGCTAAAATTAGCATCGTAACTAATTAAAGCAGGTGAATGTATGAGAAAAAGAGTTTTTGCCATTATCGTTTCAGTTTTTATGCTTTTAGTCCTTTCAGCATGTGGACAGAGTGGCATAAAGGATGCGTTAAACTGGGAACTTGCAGATTTTAAGTATACAAATCAGGACAATCAGGAAATTGGTTTAAAGGATCTTGAAGGCAAGGTATGGGTTGCGGACTTTATTTTTACTAACTGTGAAGATGTATGTATGCCAATGACAGCTAATATGAAGAAGCTTCAGGATTTGGCTAAGAAGGAAGGCATTAAAAATATCGAATTTGTTTCTTTCAGTGTTGACCCCAAGGTTGATACACCGGAGGTATTAAAGGAATTTGCATCAACATACAATGCAGATTTCACCAATTGGCATTTTCTGACCGGCTATTCCCAGGAAGAAATTGAAAAGTATGCTATGGAATATTTCAAAGCCATTGTGAAAAAGCCGCAAACAGGCGATCAGGTTATCCATGGAACTGATTTTTACCTTGTTGACCAGAACGGCAATGTAATGAAATATTATACCGGTCTTAATGAAATTCCATTAGATGAAATAATGAATGATATTAAAGCCTTGCAATAGACCTTGGAAAAGGTCTATTTTCTTTTCAGATAAGCCCGGGAACCTTCCGGGCAAAAGCTAATTCTTTTTAATAGTAAAGTACATGTTATAATATGATTGAATTATATAGGCAGGTGATAGTATGATAAAAAAATTCACCTTCATCTTTTTGATCATGCTTTTTCTCGCCTCCTGCAGTTCCTCAAACAACAGCGAAATCATTCATTCTGAAAAAGAATCTAAACTTGCACTTAAAGAGGAGATTCCCTTCGACTTTTTTCCAAGAAATATTACTGTTGCTGCAGTAGGGGACTCTTTAACCCAGGGGGTTGGAGACAGTACTGAACGCGGAGGCTACGTGCCATATCTTGAAATGTCACTGGAAAAAGACAAAAGTGTGCAAGACGCTGTTTTTTATAATTTTGGAGTAAGAGGCAATCGTTCCGATCAATTATTGAAAAAGCTAGGGACTGAAGAAGTAAAAGATGTTGTGAAGAGTGCAGACGCGGTTATCATAACCATTGGCGGAAATGATGTGATGAAAGTAGTCCGCGAGAATTTTTCAAACCTAAAGCTGAGAGCTTTTGTTAAGGAAAAGAAAAAATATGAGCAGAATCTGATTGATGTTTTAGATGCGATTAAAGAGGTAAACCCTAATAGTAAAATCATTTTAATAGGATTATATAATCCCTTCTTAAAATGGTTTTCCGAAATAACGGAAATAAATGATATTCTTGAAGATTGGAATGGCACAAGCCAGACAATATTAAAAAAGTATCCGGGAACCTATTTTGTTGAAATAGATGATATTTTCGAAAATACCGATGATAATCTTTTATATACAGACTATTTTCACCCAAATGACAAAGGATATGAATTAATAGCTGACCGAGTTCATCAAATCCTCACAGAAGAAGTTCTGAAAGAAATTCCGTATAAAAGGAAAGCAGAAGGAAATGGAGAGAAGATTATTGAAAGATAGCAAATGGAAAAAGCTGTTTTTTGCGCTGCTGGTCATTAATGCACTCATCTTAATTGTGCTGTTTATTTTTATCAGCATGCCGGCAGATGATGAAGGCTATACAGCGATCACCGAGAATAGTGATAATTATGTTCCTTTTAACATAAAAGCCAATAAAGAAGACTTGAATAGAGTCATTAACCACTATCTTGAAAAAGAAGGACTGACAGGGGCAATAGATTATAAAGTTCTCTTGAATGATGAAGTTGATTTATATGGCACAATCCCTTTTTTCAGCCAGGATTTGCAAATGAAATTATCATTTGAACCAGAAGCCTTGGAGAATGGGGATGTTGTCCTCCAGCAAAAGTCCATATCTGTAGGGCAGCTGAATCTTCCTGTATCACATGTCCTAAAGCTGGTAAAAGACCGCTACAAGGTTCCAGAAGGGGTCACAATCCAGCCGCAGAAAGAACGAATTTATGTGTCGCTGCAGGAGATGAAGCTGAAAAGTGATGTGAAAGTAAAAGTGGATGAATTTAATTTAAAGCAGGATGATATTCGTTTTACCCTTCTTGTGCCGGTTAAATGAGAAAAGGGAATCCTTTCGCAAAGGATTCCTTTTTCTGTTAATGGGTATTTGAACCCATTAGTCTGGAATCAGAATTGCTTCAAGCACAGGCTCATTGGCAACAGAACCTACAGCCAATAGGGTGTAAGCCTGGTCTGCTTGAAATTGCATCCGAGGAATTGCCAGGGCTACATTGGGGGTGCCTGATATCCTTGCTTCCAAGTCGACAGTCATTGGAGTTAAGGCCAGATATTTGCTTGCCTGCCTGAAAGCGATATTGGGAAAAACGACATCCCGGTTTTTTACGGCGATATCAACCGCAGGAGCATCAGCTGAAAGATGGGCAAATCTGACTTTTGTTTCTCCAGCAGGCACTTTATGGTGGTCTTCTAAAATAACAAGCTTTAATTTCGATGCAATTCCTGCGGCAGCAATTGTATAAGCCTTACCTGCGGCAGCAATGATTTTTCTGCTTAGAAGCGTGGACACCATATTGCCTGCTCGATATATGTCTATCTGATGCTTGCCGGCTGGCAGGGAAGCATAGCCGCTTGCTTCTTTATAGTGGAAGTCCTTCAAAATACGCGTACCGTCTACATAAATATCAACCTGACCGGCATCAGGTGAACCATGAAAGATCCGTACTTTTGCCTGCTGTCCCTCAGAAGGCTGCTGGTTTTGTGTCCGCATTATTTGAAAAGCCTGATTCAGGCAATGTAAATGTTTATAGTAATAAGCAATATGCTGTGCAGGATCAATATATTTAAAATACTGCGAAAGAAGATCATACTTAGCTGCTCTTTGGAAGTACCATTGCCGATTTCTCTCTGAAGCCATGCTTCTCCCTCCTAAATCTGCTCCAATAACATATGATTCTGACTGGATGAATGCCACATGGGGAAAATGAAGTAGAGAAAAAAATAGGCTTTACTTCTGGTGCAATATTCCATATAATATAAACAAATAAACGAAAGCGGGTGATGTGCTATGAAAAGAGAAATTTATGCAAATACGTTCATTGTAAAAAATTCAGGCACAGCCCAAATGGAGATCGTTTAATCGAGCGGAACAGTTAGTTTTCCACTGCTTATTGAACCTTGCATTATTAAACCATGGGCTGATTGCCTATGGTTTTTTGTATGTAAATTAAATTTCTATAAGCATGGAGGAACAAACATTGACAATCAATAAATTTGGATTTAATAACTTTTTTAAAGAGGCTTTTTCAGTGTATGAAGATAAAGATTATCAAATTGGCCGTGTTGCACTAGAGCATAAAAGAATGTATCGCGTTTGGACAGATAACTCTGAAATGCTTTGCGAAGTATCAGGGAAGTTTTCTTTCAGTGCATCTTCAAGGGAAGATTATCCAGCTGTCGGTGACTGGGTTGTCATCAAAGAAAGGGCAGGAGAACAGCGAGGGACGATTCATGCTGTCCTTCCAAGAAAAAGCAAATTTTCACGGAAAACTGCAGGGATGAATACTGAAGAGCAAATTGTAGCAGCCAATGTAGACACTATTTTCCTTGTTAATTCTCTTAACGAGGATCTTAATTTAAGGAGATTGGAACGTTATTTGCTTTTATCATGGGAAAGCGGGGCAAATCCTGTTATAGTTCTTACCAAGGCTGATCTTTGTGAAAATCTGGAGGATCAGCTTGCTGATGTGGATAGTGTCGCCATGGGTGTTCCTGTTATCTCAATCAGCGTCATTGAAGAGAAGGGAATAGACCAGCTTAAGCCTTTTTTAGAGCCAGGAAAAACAATCGCCTTACTCGGCTCTTCAGGCGTAGGGAAATCCACTCTTACAAATTACCTTCTTGGCGAGGATAAGCAAAAAGTCCAGGATATTAGGATTAGTGATGATAAAGGAAAGCATACAACTACCCATCGGGAGCTCATCCTGCTGCCTGACGGTGCCATATTAATTGATACTCCAGGAATGAGAGAGCTTCAGCTGTGGGAAAGTGAAAATGGGCTTTCTGAAAGCTTCACAGATATTGAGCAAGCCGCTGAAAACTGCAGGTTCAGGGACTGTACACATGAAAATGAGCCAGGCTGTGCTGTGCATAGGTTGATAGAGGATGGAGACATATCAGGGGAACGTCTTAACAGCTATAAAAAGCTTCTCAAGGAACTCGCTTATCTGGACAGAAAGCAGGATAAGAGAGCCCAATCTGAAGAACGCAAACGCTGGAAAAAAGTGAGTGCCGGGGCAAAGAACAAAAGAATGTGAAAATTCATAAACCTCAGAAACCTCTTCGCTAAAGAGGTTTCTTTTGCATATAAGGAATCTTTTCATTAATCTTATGTATATAGCTTTAAATTATCATTCTAAGGGAAAAAGTAAAAGATAGAAAAGTGCCGGAAAGAGGTGGAGTAAATGACAGAGAAACTATTTGAAAAGGCAACATTTGCAGGAGGCTGCTTTTGGTGTATGGTAAAACCTTTTGATGAACAGCCTGGAATTAAAGAAGTAATATCCGGATATACCGGAGGGAATGTAAAAAATCCTACTTACCAGCAAGTCTGTTCAGAAACGACTGGTCATTACGAAGCAGTTCAAATTACATTTGATCCTGTGGTTTTCCCATATGAAAAGCTTCTTGAACTATATTGGCAGCAGATTGACCCAACAGATGCAGGCGGGCAGTTCTATGATCGCGGCCAATCATATCAGACAGCGATTTTCTATCATAATGAAAAACAAAAGCAATCAGCAGTAGAATCCAAACAAAAGCTTGAAGAAACCGGACCATTTACGAAACCGATAGTTACCAGGATTCTGCCTGCTTCAGACTTTTATCCTGCAGAAGACTATCATCAGCATTATTACAAAAAAAATCCGGATAGATACAGTTCCTATCAAACCGGCTCTGGAAGAAAGGCATTTATTAATAAGCATTGGGGTGAAAGATAATGGCAAAAAATAGAGAAGATTTAAAGCAGAAACTTGATCCAATGCAATATGAAGTCACTCAGAATAATGGCACGGAGCCGCCATTCCGCAATGAATATTGGAATGAATTTAAAGAGGGAATCTATGTCGATATTGTTTCCGGCAAGCCTCTCTTCAGCTCAAAAGACAAGTATGACGCAGGATGTGGCTGGCCAAGCTTCACAAAGCCCATACAGGATGAAGAAATTGTGGAAAAAGAAGATCGCAGCCACTTTATGGTTAGAACGGAAGTGAGAAGCAAATCAGCCGATTCTCATCTTGGTCATGTTTTTGATGATGGGCCGGGACCTGAGGGCCTCCGTTATTGCATTAATTCTGCTGCACTAAGGTTTATTCCTAAGGAAAAACTGGAGGAAGAAGGCTATAAAGAATTTCTGCGATTATTTAATGATGCAAACTAAGAAATGGAAGGTGTTTTTATGTTTAAGAAATTATTTGGCAAAAAGGAAGCAGTTAAAGCAATTGAGGTTAAGGCTGCTTTGACAGGCACGGCAGTTAATCTGGAAGACGTGCCTGATCCTGTATTTGCAGAAAGAATGATGGGGGACGGTATTGCAATCGAACCTGCAGAAGGGGTGGTTGTTTCCCCGGTAAATGGAGAAGTAGTTCAAGTGTTTCCTACCAAGCATGCAATTGGCATTCGTGCTGAGAATGGTGCAGAGATTTTAATTCATATAGGCCTTGAAACGGTTTCGATGAAAGGGGAAGGGTTTGAGACCCATATTTCCGAAGGATCAAAGGTCAGTGAAGGGGATAAGCTTGTCACTTTTGATTTAGCTCTAGTTAAAGAAAAGGCAAAGAGCACTATCACTCCGATCATTGTCACTAATGGCGACCAGGTCGCTTCTCTTGAGAAGAGTGTGGAGGGACCTGTGGCTAGAGGGACATCTACGATTATGACTGTTACTGCAAAATAATTAGAAAAAGCCGCCTAATTTTTAGGCGGCTTTTTCTAATTATTTCTTAAAAACTCCGGTCCTTTTCCGGAACTCCCTTCGAGGTCATTCCTCCAGATAGAATAAATTTCATTGCATTTTCCGACTTAACATCTATGATCTCGATTTGATCCTTTGGTATTAAGAATGTGAAGCCGGCTACCTGGAAAGTCTGCGGAACATAGACAGCCGCATATTCCTTCAGCGGGTCATAAAATTCTTCCAATTCTTCTGAAGTAATAAACCCGAGACTCTTCATTTCGGTCCCAGGGATTGTAACCAATGCTACTTTTGAGAAAGATTTCTTTTCACCCAAGAAGGAATGGACAGTATCTTTAATGACTGTGTAAATCGTTTTAACAAGAGGAATTCTTTCCAGCATTCGATCCACAAGTTTAATAATGGAACCTGTAAGGAAATTGGTGGAAAGCCATCCTAATAAAGTAATCAGGATAAGTGTAGCTATTAGTCCGATTCCAGGGATATAATCATCTTTTAAATAAGGCTTTAAGAGATTCCCCAAAATGCTGTCTAAAAACAAAAAGGTTTTTACCACAACAAATATTGCTAAAATAATGGGCACAATTGTTAGAATCCCATTGATAAAATTCTTTAATAAACTTTTCATGAATTTCTCCTCAATCGAACGAAAAACCTTCCTATTCTGATCTGCTCAGGATGGAAGAAATTTGAATAACAGCATCGTTCGTGCTGTTGTTTACTGATTTTTCATCCGATACAATAAATTTCACATGGTGCGTTCCGTGATCAAGGCCGCTAATGATATACTGGTATCGCTCTTTAGTTAATGGCCACCAAGCGGATAAAGATGTGATATATGCATCATCTATAAAAACATCCATCTTTCCGCCTTTTTCACTTCGAATCATATTG
This sequence comes from Cytobacillus oceanisediminis 2691, assembly GCF_000294775.2. Taxonomy (GTDB): domain Bacteria; phylum Bacillota; class Bacilli; order Bacillales; family Cytobacillaceae; genus Cytobacillus; species Cytobacillus pseudoceanisediminis. The sequence goes on along the minus strand of NZ_CP015506.1, from coordinate 3,729,687 downwards.
ACGCCTAGGAAGGGGCCGCTAAATTGATATTCAAGACTGTCACCCGCCTTGCTGCTCTCCCAAATGCCGTCTTTGTGAATAAATGAACCCGATATGTCCGTTACATGAGGAATCGATGCTATTTCAATATCCGCATTTTCATGAATGGGGGCAGAAAGTTCAGCAATTTCTGCATGACTGCCGGCTAATTCTCTTATTTTCTTTATTAGTGTATCTGCATATATTTTGTAGCCCTCATCATTTGGATGGACCATATCCTTTGTCAGTTCCTGAGCAGGCAATCCGGATTGTCCGAACGGCTTTCTCATATCCACATTTTTTGCGCCATAGTGATTAGAAATAACAGAAATGGCCTGGACAAATGCTTCATTATCAAGCGGATTTTCTGTAATGGTTATGATCTCGGTATCAGGGTAGAGCTGTTTGGTTTTCCGGATAAGCCCTTCGTAGAAATATGAAAATTGCTTTTCATCCATATATTTGCGGTCATTCTCCCCAAACACGATAAAAGTTAAATCAATTTTCCCTAAATGTTCGGATTGCTGAAGCTTATATAAGCCTTCAAAGGCAGTGGCACCGCTTTGGACTATAGAATGCCTTCTGGCTTTGATTTCAAATTCACTATGAAGATGCCGCTCAAGCCTTGTAAACCATGCAGATGATTTGGAGGTCGCACCTGACCCCCTGCCAATGCTATCCCCGATAATGAGGTAATTGATATTCTCTTTTGATGATAACTTTTGATACACGTTAGTTGGATTTGCCCCTTCAACTTTAGATAGGCTATCAAACAAATGATACAAACCATATATAAAAGTGATGATAAAAAAATATATGCCGATCTTCCTTTTCTTCATTGGTTTGAATCCCCCGCTTCTTTTCTGAATCCTTAATGTTATCGTACCCTAATAATGGCTATGGGGGAAGATTTAAAATGGAGTTCAGCGTTTTTTTATAAAAATGGGCAAATGCACATGCGGGTCAAGTTCTCCGCACATACATTAATATTGAAAATGCCCAAGAAATCTTGTTGAGGAGTGATTATTAATGTATAAAGGTGCAGTTGCTGGTGCTGGCTACGACCAATGTTTTCCAGGATATGGATATCCTGTAGCGGGTGCTCAATATGGAGGATGCGGATATGGCGGTTTCGCATTGATCGTCGTATTGTTCATTCTATTGATCATTATCGGAGCATGCTGCTGTGGAAATTGGTAATATAAAATGAATCTTGTGGAGGCTGCTCTTTAGGAGCAGCCTTCAGTTTGTTAAGGGGCCAGCAATTGCGGTTTATTCGCGGAATTTTACATAAACTTTTGTAAAACCGAACAATATTGATTAATTTTATTAAATAGTTCGTAAAAAGATTGACCATTTATTCAGTGTTTGATATAGTTACCTAGGGTTGATGAAATTAACGAATAATGCGTCTGGGGGAATAGGACGATGAATGCAAATTATGATGTTATTGTTGTCGGTGCTGGACCGGCTGGAATATTTACTTGTTATGAACTAACACTAAAAATGCCTGAAGCAAATATTTTATTAATTGATAAAGGTCATGATATTTATCGGAGGAATTGTCCGATTTTACAGAAAAAGATTGAGAAATGCCCGCCGGCCGCGGGAAGAAAAGAGTATGCAGGGTGTTTGCCGGCATGTTCAATCACCAATGGTTTTGGCGGAGCAGGGGCTTATTCAGATGGGAAATTCAATATTACAAGTGAATTCGGCGGCTGGATGACAGATTATCTCCCTGATTCCCAGGTTGTTGAATTGATCAAATATGTAGATGAAATTAATTTGAAACACGGTGCAACTGAAAGCATCACAGATCCAATGACGGCTGAAGTGAGAGATATTGAGCGCCGCGGTTATGCAGCGGGACTGAAACTTCTTCGTGCACAGGTTAGGCATTTAGGTACGGAGCAGAACCTTGAAATACTAAAAAGCATTTATGAATATTTGCGTGAAAAAATTGATATGTCTTATAAGACAGAGGTTGAAGATCTTATAACCGAAAAAACGCCTGATGGCCATCGCATTATGGGGGTTAAGCTTAAGTCCGGAAATGAAGTTCATGCTGATAAGGTGGTTGTAGCACCCGGGAGAGATGGATCTGTTTGGCTGGCAAACCTCCTGAAGTCCCGCCGCTTAAAGATGATCAATAATCAAGTCGACATTGGTGTCCGGGTCGAAACTTCCAATATTGTCATGGAAGAGATTAATAAACATCTTTACGAAGGAAAGTTCACATTTAATACATCTGTCGGTACAAGAGTTCGGACATTCTGCAGCAATCCTTCTGGCCATGTCGTAGTGGAAAACCACTCCGGAATCATGCTGGCGAATGGCCATGCTTATAAAGACCCTAAACTGGGAAGCCCGAATACAAACTTTGCTCTGCTTGTATCCCATACATTCTCAGAACCGTTTGATAAGCCAAATGAGTATGCACACGAAATCTCAAGGCTTGCCAACAGCCTTTCAAACGGCGGAATCATTGTTCAAAAGTATGGAGATATATTAAAAGGAAGAAGATCAACTGAGAAGAGGATTAAAGAAGGTTTCCTGGAGCCAACCTTAAAAGAGGCGGTACCTGGCGACCTAGGCCTTGTGCTTCCATATAATACAATGAAAAGCCTGATTGAAATGACTGAGGCTTTAAACCATGTATCTCCTGGTCTTGCATCAGAACATACACTTTTTTATGGCGTAGAGGCAAAATTCTACTCTGCGCGCCCAAGACTTAATAACCGTTTCGAAACGGAAATTAGCGGCCTTTATGTCGGCGGGGACGGTGCAGGCATCACTAGAGGTCTCGCACAAGCGGGAGCTTGCGGAGTCTGGATTGCAAGGGATATCGTAGAAAAGAAAAGCAATGCACCAAGAAGGGAAGCTGCAATAGTATAAAAGCAGAAAGGCCAAGCTGAAAAGCTGGCCTTTTTTCAATATGTAAAAACAGTCATTTCTTAACGAGATTGTATCTGATAAAATGTAAAAAAAATAAACAAGGCTCAAAGGAGCAAAGGAGAGGACATAATGCTTGCAGAGCGTTTAAAGCCAGGAGATGAAATCCGGGTCATTGCACCGGCAAGAAGCATGGCCATCATAAAAGGCGAACAATTGCGAATTGCCCAGGAACGGCTGAATCAGCTTGGATTCACAATAACATACGGCAAAAATGCGGAATTGCATGATGAGTTTTTCAGTACTTCTATTGAAGAGAGAATTGAAGATTTGCATGATGCTTTTACTGATCCTAATGTAAAGGGGATCCTCACAGTGATTGGCGGCTATAACGCCAACCAGCTTTTGAATTACATAGACTTCGAGATAATAAAAAACAATCCGAAAATACTTTGCGGATTTAGTGATATCACGGCACTGCAGGGAGCAATTTATAAAAAAACAGGATTGATCACCTATTCAGGCCCGCATTTTTCAAGCTTCGGTGTGAAACATGGGTTTGAGTACACTCTTGATTCTTTTATTAATGCAGTAACCAATGACGCTCCCTATGAAATCCTCGCTTCGTCAGATTGGAGTGATGATCCATGGTATCTTGATCAGGAAGACAGGCATTTCATCAAAAATAATGGGTATACGGTAATCCAGGAAGGGGATGCAGAAGGGAGATTAATTGGAGGAAATTTATGCACACTTAATTTGCTGCAGGGGACAGAATTCATGCCATCATTAAAGGATTCAATCTTATTTATTGAAGATGATGAGGAATCACATGCTCTTACATTTGATCGGGATCTTCAATCACTCCTGCACCTGCCTGATGCTCAAGGCATCAAAGGAATCCTGATTGGCAGATTTCAGAAGAATTCCCAGGTTACCGAAGAGGCACTGAGAAAGATTATTGAGTCAAAAAAAGAGCTTCACGGCATTCCTGTGATAGCTGATGTGAATTTTGGCCATGTACAGCCTTATGCCACTATCCCGATTGGAGGAAGGGCAGCAATAAAAGCAAAAGGTTTTGAAAGTGAAATTTGGATTGAACAGAGATAATTAATCCCCGGATCATATGCCGGGGTATTTTTATGCAAAGAAAAAAATACAACCATTTCCTGTAGTAAATCTCTGTAAATGTTTGTATTATATTTCTATCATACCCAAATGAGGTGCACAATGGAAATTCTGGAAAACCTAAAAGGCCTGGCAGAAGACAGGCAGTTTTTAAAGGCGCTGAATGTTCTGGCTAATGAGTTGGAAGATATGAAAAAATCAAAATTCTCAATTATTAAGAATAAATTAGCAAAAATATCTTCAGTTGAAGATTTTAAGCTGCTCATTCGATTATTTGACCGTGGAGTGATGTACCAATATAGCGGGTTTCTTGCCCGCTATGCACACAGGCGTTTTAAAACACTTCAAACCGCCATTTGGTATTGCGATGAGTTAATTGACAGTGGAAGGTCACTGGAAGCAAATTATATTATAACGGAATATTTGAAAAAGATGCCGCATGAAGCAGAAACTGAGCTGAGGATAAGTGCTTTATTTACAGAAGTACATAGCCTTCTTGAGTTAAAAAGAACAAAAGAAGCAGTGAAAAAGCTCGTTGAAATGGAGGCGATCAGCGAAAAGCCAATCTGGGATAAACTTGGATTTTATTATCTGCAGATAGGAGACCGTGCAAAGGCAGAATCTCATTTAACTGCTGGCCTGAGAGATGAAGAACGGGGACTTGCTTGTTATCTTTTGTTATCAGATCTATACGCATCAAATGGAGGAGGGGGAAAGTCTCTTCAAACGATTAAAGAAGGCATGGAAGTCCACCCGCTGGCGCCTGCATTAAAATTGGAGCTTATTCGCAGATACAGAGATTTCGGCTTGCATGAGGACATGCTAGCAGAAATGAGTGAGCTCGATCGACTTGTTCCTTTTCACAGCTATGAGTGCTATTTTGAACATCTTAGAGCTCTTTCCTACTATCAAAAAGATGAACTTGAAAAATTACATCACTTTATCTCTCAGAAGAAAATGAAGGACAGTCCTTTCTCAGGAGATAAGGGGTTTTCTGAAACAGGTGATGCAGTAAAGCTCTCAATCAATCCAATTGTACAGAAAAGCAATTACTGTGTGCCTGCCAGCTTTGAAATGCTCTTTTCTTATTTTGGTAAAAAGGAAACTCAGGATGATATTGCTGAACATATTTTTGATGTGACTGGTTCAAAGCTGTCTGCATCTGCGGAATACCTTGAAAAAGAAGGTTTCGCATACCGTTTCTTTACAGGTGAAAAGGAGCGTTATAAGGCATTATTGCAGCAGGGGATACCCATCATCCTTAGTGTGGACTTTGAGGCATCTTCACATGTGCAGGTTATGATTGGGATTGATGAACGATTTGGCTTTTATTTGGTACAAGATCCAAACTTTCTTGATACAATGTATGTTCCTTATGGAGAGTTCCAAAAGCTTGCTGTAAATACTAACTTTTTGTCGATTGCGGCAGTGCCAATAGAGAGAGAGGCGGAGCTTGAATTCCTGCCTATGGATGATCACCTGTATTATAAAAAACTTCACTCCCTTTCGGAAATGGTTGAAGAAGACATAATGAAAAATGAACCTGCTATGGCAGACTTTTTATCTTCTTCAATGAATGAGCCTTATACGCTCATATATACATTAAAATTTTTTTCCGGGGATAAACATAAAGAATTCATTATTAAATGTTCCGAAAAGCTGCTGGCCATTTTTCCTGAGTCAGACTTTTTTAAGCTGTATGCAGCTCAGGCATATATACGTTTAAACGAAATCGATCGAGCGGAAAAGACTTTATCACTTGTCAATAGAAAAACCTTTAGCCCATTATACCAATATTTGAGTGGAAGGATCCAGATGTATAAGGACCAATACTATTCTGCGATCGGCTATTTCAGAAAATCCCTTCAGCTTGACCCAGACCAATACTATATTTGGAGTTATATTGCGCTGTGCTTCCTCTATAATTCTGAGACGGAAAATGCGAAAGAAATGTCAGACATTGCACTAAATATAAATGAGCAAGACCGCTTTATTAGAGTAAATCATGCCATAATTCTTACGGATCAGGAAAAGTACAATGAAGCACGCTCGATATTCAGCCAGCTTCTTCGTGAAGATCATGGTGATGCGCATGTATGGTATGAGAGAGCGAAGCTTGACCAGGCAGAAGGAAAAATCCGCAAAGCAGAAAGAGGCTACATAATTTCAGCCAGCCTGGATGCTGAAATTTCTTATCCATATCTGGCTCTTGCCGACTGCTATGAATATTTGTTTGAAGATAAAATGCGTGCTGAAGAGATTTTACTGAAAGGAGCGGGGGTATCAGGAAGTCCGCAGATTCTAATTCGCTTGGGTGATCTTTACAAAGATCATGAGGAATATGAAAAAGCAGAGAGTATTTACTTCTCCTGTATAGAAGAAAATCCTAATGAGGTTTTTGCCTATCTGGGTTATGCATTTGCTATCTCTGAAATGAAGAGGCCAGATGAAGCAGCAGAATTTATAAGACAACATGAAGAACGTTTCAGTGAGGATAGCGAATTTTTAATAAATGGGGGCAAACTGGTTGCAGACTTTGCACAAGACCTGAAGGATTCCCACCTGCTGGAGGCAGGAATGTCTCTAATTGAAAGGGGATTTAACTACGTTGATCAAAATCTGAATGAAGCCCTGGAGCTATATGTAAATATAGCAGAAGAGTCGCCTTATGTGAATCGTGCAATCGCTTTTCTGGAAGCAAAGGCTGATGAAGACTCTCAAACTGACTATCTATGCTATACGGGCACTTTATATGAAAGTGCTGAGCGATATGCTGAAGCAATTAGCCTTTATAAAAGAGCCATCGGGGAAAATGAAACAGCTTTTCCATACTACAGGCTGGGGGAAACGTATTTTAGACTTGAAAAGTTTGAACCGGCGATTAAAGCATTTAGAAAATGTCTTGATCTTAATCCTGAAACAGAGGGGGCATATAGCCGCATTGCACAAATCTATGGGATTTTAGGAAATGAACTGAAGGAAGCAGAGTATATGCTGAAGCTGATTGATAAGGCTCCTCTAAGAGTTAATATTGAATATTTATCAAGCTTACTATCCATGGAAGAGCTTCGGGGGGTTATTGAAAAATTAATTCGTATGCAGGGTGAAGTTCTGGAAACATGGAGATTGGATAGCCTTGCTTATGCTTATGGAGCTGCAGGAGACAGAATCAAGGAAGAGGAATGTCTTTTGCAGGCCCTGAATCTGGATTCTCAATTAGCTGAAATAAAACATCACTATTCAAAATTGCTTATAGAGAATAAGAAATATAAAGAGGCTAGGAAGCTTCTGGAGGAACTTATTAAAGAATATTGGGATGATGAAGACATATATGAAACTTTAATTGTGCTATTTGTCGAAACCAATAAAATTTTACACCTTCCGGCATTCCTCGGGAAAATTAGAACTGAAAAAACGGAAAAAAGCCAGGTATTCTTAAAGGCAGCTGATGCATTGGCCCAGCATGCAAGCGGTGTGGATTGGGAAGCTGATCAAAATTCCTCCTTCATTGGAAGGTTTGTTCAAAAGATGAGAGAGAAGACAAAGCAGATCACTTTGTTTGGAGTGATTATCGACTTATATGAATCCTCAATCAGACATAATCCGTTTAATAAAAATGCACCAATCGGTCTTGCGGGATTCTATGAATCTGTAAATCTTGAGGAGGATGCCAAAAAGGTTCTGAAATCTTCTCTTGAAAAAGATTGGGATTTTATTACAGCCTATCAGCTTGTACAGATCCATATGGCGGGCGGGAATGATCCCATTGAGGAAGCGGCAGAGATGAACACAGCAATAAAACTGCTGGATGCCTGCCTAAAAGAAAAGCCGAACGATACACATCTCATGCTCTTAAAGGCAGTTGCATTTACACACAGGATGCGATTCACCCAGGCAGAAACAATCTTAAGAAAGGTGTTAACAGAAAATCCGTATGAAAAAGAAGCCCATTTTAGATACGGACAATTATTAAATAAAAGAAAACGGTATGAAGAAGCAATAGAGATTATGGAAGAAGGATTAAAGTTTCATACCGATGATACTTCCTTATATATTGAACTGGCTATTTCTTTTCATAAAATAAAGGATGTTGAAAAATCACTAAAACTAATGGAGGAAGCGCTTGAAATTGATCCTGATCTTTTGATAGCGAGATATAATAAAGCTTGCTATCTATCAATCTTAAATAAATTGAAAGAAGCTGAAGAAGAACTTGAGTATGTCTTTCATCATGATGAAGAAGGATATTTTCAAGAACTTGCAGAGGAAGACATTGATCTGATGAACCTGAAAAAAAGCATTATTTAACCAAAAAAACAGCCGATTACACCGGCTGTTTTTTTAATTCCTGCAAATGGTTCATTTTAAAGATATGAATATTCTTTAAGAAAGATTTTGGAAGTCATTTCATATATTTTAATATATTGGCCCAGAAGATAGCGTCACACTTTACAATTCTGCTTCAACTTTAGAGCCCAAGACGCTTTTTTTCCACGAATAACAATGGAGGGGTTTCTGAAATGGATCAATCAAACCTAATTAAGCCAATGCTTCATGCACATTATCCAGTTATTGATTATGGCATAGGCGTCTATTTATATGATACTGACGGAAAGGAATATTTGGATGCATCGTCTGGCGCGATAACGGCAAATATTGGCCATGGTGTTGAGGAAATCATTGAGGCAATGCATGAACAGGCTAAGAAAGTCTCTTTTGTGTATCGTTCGCAATTTACCAGCGGGGCAGCTGAAAAGCTGGCTCTTAAAATCGCGGAAGCGGCAATTGGCGACTTAAATTGGAGCTTTTTTGTGAACAGCGGCTCTGAGGCCACTGAAACAGCTATGAAAATTGCGATTCAATACTGGCAGGAAAAAGGCATTCAGACAAAAACAAAGGTGCTTTCAAGGTGGATGAGCTATCATGGCATAACTCTGGGTGCTTTATCAATGTCAGGTCATACGGGCAGAAGGGCGCGTTTCATACCGCTGCTTGAAGATTTTCCTGTCATTCATCCGCCATATTGCTATAGGTGTCCATACAAGCTGGAAGCGCCTGAATGCGGATATCTGTGTGCCCATGAACTTGAAACCGTCATTAAACGGATAGGGCAAGAGAATATTGCTGCATTTATCGCAGAGCCAGTCATTGGGGCTGCAGGGGGTGCTATAACCCCTCCAAAAGATTACTACAGGATAATAAAAGAAATTTGTGACCGGCATGACATTTTATTTATTGCTGATGAGGTTATGACCGGTTTTGGCAGAACGGGCACAATGCTTGCCTGCGAGCAATGGAATGTAAAACCTGATATTGTCGCACTTGGTAAAGGAATGGGGGCCGGGTATGCTCCGATTGCGGCTGCCCTTGTAAGCGATGAAATTATGAAGCCTATTTTGGCAGGGTCAAAGAGCATTATGAGCGGCCATACCTTAAGTGCCAATCCTCAGTCCTGCGCAGTTTCTCTCGCAGTGCTTGAGTATATTGAAAAAAACAACATCATCCCTGAAGTGGATAGCAAAGGTGTGTATTTGAAAAATAAGCTGACAAAACTGCAATCCAAATTTTCCTTTATTGGTGATGTAAGAGGAAAAGGACTAATGATCGGACTTGAATTTGTAAAAGATCATCTGTCCAGAGAGCCGTTTTCGAGAAAGTTTAATCTGACACAGAGATTAATACAGGAAGCGCAGGAACAGGGACTGCTTATTTACCCGGCGGGGGCAGGCAAAACCGGCATCGATGGAGATGCTGTATTGATTGCACCGCCGCTTACCATTACCAAAAGGGAAATTGATGATCTGGTGAAAAGGTTTGAAGGGACTTTGCAGATTTTCACAGAAAAACACTTGATCTTTGCTGAGGAAGAGGCTGAATAAATATGGAGAACACTTATAACAAAATCATTGAAATTGATGAGGCAATGAAGCATTTTCGGGATGGCATGATCATTATGTTTGGCGGATTTGGAGGAATTGGCACCCCTCCTGCCCTTATTGACGGAATTTTGGATAATGGATTCAAAGATTTAACGCTTATTGGCAATGATTCAGGGTTTCCCCATATTGGCATCGGGAAAGTGGTAAGCCAGGGAAGGGCGAAAAAAATGATTGCCTCCCATATCGGATCAAATCCCGTTGCTGGCCAATTAATGACAGATGGGAAAATGGAAGTGGAGTTTTCGCCACAGGGAATATTGGCAGAAAGAATCCGTGCAGGGGGAGTCGGCATCCCTGCCATTCTTTCCGATATTGGACTTGATAATGACATTGTAACAAGCAATAAACAAACATGTAATTTGAGTGGAAAAAAATATCTTGTTGAAACGGCTCTAACAGCTGAAATATCCATTGTCTTTGCAAAAAAAGCGGATCCTTACGGAAACTTAATTTATGACAAAAGTGCGAGAAACACAAACCCGCTTGTTGCTATGGCGGGAGATATGACCATTGCAGAAGTGGAGGAAATTGTCCCCCTTGGCAGCCTGGATCCTGATGAAATTATAACACCAGGGGTTTTTGTGGATTATATTGTCCCTTCGAAAGGAGTGAATTGGAAATGGGCATGGGAGTAGAAATCAGAGATCGCATTGCAAAACGTGCTGCTGAAGAAATAAAGAACGGGATGATTGTAAACCTTGGCATTGGAATTCCTTCGCTTGTTCCCAATCATTTGCCAGCTGGGACAAATGTGATGTTTCATGCTGAAAATGGCATTACAGGTATGGGGCCAAGTCCGGAGAAAGGGAAGGAAGATGAAAATCTCTGTAATGCTGGCGGATTTCCGGTTTCCGTTGTAAAAGGTGCTTCGTATTGTGACAGTACTATTGCATTTGGGATGATACGCAGAGGAAGAGTTGATATGACGATCCTTGGCTCCCTGCAGGTGAGTGAAAGGGGAGATCTGGCCAATTGGATTGTCCCTGGTAAAAAAGTTCCTGGCATGGGCGGGGCAATGGAACTTGCCCAAAAAGCCAGAAAAGTAATTGTCCTTATGAACCAGACAGATAAGTATGGAAATTCAAAAATTGTGAACGAGTGCAGTCTGCCTCTTACATCTGCCCGCTGTGTAGACATGATTATTACGGAGATGGCTGTCTTTCAAATAACAAATCATGGTCTGACACTGACAGAATTGTTTGCACCGCACTCGATTCATGCAGTAAGGGCGAAAACCGGCTGCGGCTTTACCATTGCTGGGAATGTGAGAGTGATTAATTGATAGATAGTATCCTATGTTTGGCTGTGGTCTCAGAAAAGGAGTGGGAATATGAATGCTCATGCAAAGATTAAACAGTGGCTGGAAGAAAATAGGCAAAGGGGAACAAGACTTCTTCAGCAGCTTGTCCAGGAAGGAAGCATCCGTGGGAAAGAAAGCAGTGCACAGGCTGTCATCATTGAAAAATGCCGCAAACTTGGACTAACCCTGGATATTTGGGAGATTGGCAAGGAGCAATTGACCAAACATCCTGCTTTTTGTTCGGATAGAAAGGATTTTTCCGGAAATCCCAATGTAGTGGCTGTTTTGAAAGGAACAGGCGGAGGAAGGTCCCTTATCCTCAATGGCCATATTGATGTTGTTCCAGAGGGAGACCGAAATGATTGGGATCATGACCCATTTAGCGGCAGAATCGAAGATGGAAAACTATATGGCCGGGGTTCGACGGATATGAAAGGGGGAACAGTCTCACTCCTGCTTGCAATGGAAGCCATCATAACGCTTGGAATTAAGCTTAAAGGTGATGTGATATTCCAAAGTGTCATAGAAGAAGAAAGCGGAGGGGCGGGTACTCTGGCTGCTGTCCTCCGGGGATATACAGCCGACGGGGCAATCATTCCCGAACCGACAAATATGAAGCTCTTCCCAAAACAGCAGGGTTCGATGTGGTTTCGGATAACGGTAAAAGGGCGTTCTGCTCATGGAGGAACCAGATATGAAGGCATCAATGCAATCGAAAAAGCCATGACAGTGATGACAAAGCTTCAGGAACTTGAAAAATTAAGAAACCTTAGAATTGAGGATCCGCTATATTCCAAGATTCCTATACCAATCCCTATAAATATCGGAAAAATAAATAGCGGAGAATGGCCTTCTTCAGTGCCGGATATTGCCATCATAGAGGGAAGGATGGGGGTGGCGCCAGATGAGGAAATGAAATCTGCGGAAAAAGAGCTGGAACAGTGCCTGAAGGAAGTAGCACAAAATGATGCGTGGCTTAAAAAAAATCCTCCTCAAGTTGAATGGTTCGGCGGACGCTGGCTGCCTGGTGATTTGGAACAGGATCACCCTCTAATGACCGTAATATCGGAGTCTTTTGAAGAAGTAAAAGGCATGCAGCCGGCAGTTGAAGCATCACCCTGGGGCACGGATGGAGGCATATTATCCAAAGTGGGGAATACACCTGTTGTTGTCTTTGGCCCCGGTGTAACTGAAGCGGCCCATGATGTTAACGAGTATATCTCCTTGCAGGAAGTTTTTGAAGCTGCTGAAATCATTGCTCTGGCCATGATGGAATGGTGCGGCACTAATCAGTGAGAGGGGAAATGATGATGGGATCAATAAAAATAAGAACGGAGATACCGGGGCCGAGAGCGAAGGAATTATTGGCTAAAAAAGAGCAGAATGTGCCAAAGGGGCCGTTTAACACGATTCAGACATTTGCTGATAAGGGAAATGGAGTACTTCTGACAGATATAGACGGAAATACTTTTCTTGATTTTGCCGGGGCAATCGGCACATTAAATGTTGGCCATTGCCCGCCAAGGGTAGTGGAAGCCCTGCATGCCCAAATTGACCAATATCTTCATCCGTGCTTCCATGTCATGATGTATGAGCCTTATATTAAACTGGCAGAAAAGCTCAACAGCATTACACCTGGAAACCACAGCAAAAAAACATTCTTTTTAAGCACCGGAGCAGAGGCAGTGGAAAATGCCGTAAAGATAGCAAGGAAATATACCGGCCGAAAAGGGATCATATCATTTGAGCGGGGGTTTCATGGCCGGACCTATATGTCCATGAGTTTAACAAGTAAGGTTAAACCATATAAATATGAATTCGGGCCATTTGCGCCTGAAACATATAAATGGCCTTACCCTTATTATTACCGCAGCGAAGGTCTGAAGGAAAAAGAACATGATCTTGCCTTACTTAAAAGATTCGAAACTTTTTTTCTCAGCGAGGTGCCTCCTGAAGAAATTGCTGCTGTCATTATGGAGCCTGTACAGGGTGAGGGCGGTTTTGTTATGCCGTCTTCCCGTTTTGTAAAAGGTGTAAAACAGCTTTGTGAAAAACATGGAATCCTCTTTATCGCTGATGAGGTTCAGACGGGATTTGGCAGGACTGGCAAAATGTTTGCTATGGAGCATTATGATGTTGTGCCGGATTTAATTACGATGTCAAAATCAATCGGTGCCGGATTGCCTATCAGTGCTGTAACTGGAAGGGCTGACATAATGGATTCACCGAATATCGGTGAAATTGGCGGAACTTATGGAGGCAGTCCGCTCGGGTGTACAGCCGCATTAGAAGTGATTCGAACAATTGAGGAAGAAGGATTATTAGGAAGGGCAAATGAAATCGGAAGCCTTTTTACTGAAAAATTTTCAGATCTTCCTTTAAAATATAAGCAAGTGGGTGAAGTTCGTTCTTTAGGGGCAATGTGTGCCATTGAATTTGTTAAAGATCAGGATACAAAGGAACCGAATAAGGAAATCGTTCAGGAGATCCTGTCAAAAGCGCACAAGCGCGGTCTCATTATTATGAGTGCTGGCCTCTATGGCAATATTATTCGCCTGCTTTCTCCGCTTATTACAACCGATGAACAGCTCAATGAAGGTTTAACCGTACTGGAAGAAGTAATAGGTGAATGCTGCACATAAGGAGGAATACAATGAAACAACATTTATGGATCGGCGGAAAGTTCAAGGAAACAGAGAATTACAAAGCATTGAAAAGCCCCTATAGCGGGGAAGGTATTGCAGAAGTTGCCATGGCTTCTCCTTCCGATGTGAAGTCAGCGATTGATGCGGCAGATCATGCCAGAAAAATAATGGCTGAAATGCCTGCTCATAAAAGGGCAGAAATACTGGAAAATGCAGTTGCCATTATGAAGGAAGAAAAAGAAGAGTGCGCAATGATCATTGCGCGTGAAGCATCTAAACCTCTAAAGGCTGCAAGAGGAGAAGTGGACCGCACCATCATGACATATACCTTCGCTGCCCAGGAAGCGCGCAAGCTTTATGGAGAGACAATCCCAATGGATGCTGCTCCTGGAGGCGAAGGCAGGGTTGCCTATACAGTAAAGGAGCCGCTTGGAATTATCGGCGCCATCACTCCATTCAATTTTCCTATGAACCTTGTTGCCCATAAAGTGGGTCCTGCAATTGCTGCCGGAAACACGGTTGTATTAAAGCCTGCATCCCAAACGCCAATGTCGGCATATAAAATAGCTGATATTTTTCACAGAGCCGGACTTCCTGATGGAGCTCTGAATGTAATTACAGGGAGCGGCGGAACGGTAGGGGATGTGCTTGTTGCAGACGACCGCATATCGATGATTACTTTTACAGGGAGCCCTGCAGTAGGAAAGCAGATTCGGGAAAGTGCAGGCTTAAAGAGAGTAACACTTGAATTGGGTTCCAATTCGGCAGTTGTAGTGGATGAGAATGCAGACGTGGAGAAAATTGTTCCGCGAATTGCAGCTGGGGCATTTGCCTTCCAGGGGCAGGTATGTATTTCCGTTCAGCGCATTTATGTCCATGAATCCCTGTACCAGACATTTGCCGAACGCTTTGTTGAGGAAGCCAAAAAGCTAAAAGTCGGCGATCCGCTTAATGAAGAAACAGATATTTCTGCAATGATCTCCAAAAGCGACACCGACCGCGCGCAAAGCTGGATCGAGAGTGCCGTTAAGAGCGGAGCAGAACTTGCTCTTGGCGGAAAGGCAGCAGATAATACCCTGTATCCAACCGTCCTGCTGAACGTTGATAAATCAGAAAAAATTTCTTGTGAGGAAGCATTTGCACCTGTTGTCCATATTAATTCATTCAGCAGCTTTGAAGAGGCGCTTGCGCTTGTGAATGATTCAGATTATGGCCTGCAGGCTGGTGTTTTCACCAATGATGTGAATAAAGCCTTCAAAGCAGCAAGGGAGCTTCATGTCGGCGGTGTGATGGTTAACGATTTCCCAACCTTCCGCGTAGACCATATGCCATATGGTGGTGTAAAAATGAGCGGAATGGGACGAGAAGGCATAAAATATGCTGTTGAAGAAATGACAGAGATGAAGCTGATCAGCTTTAAAATTGACTAAGATGAAGGACAGGAACAGTAAGACCCCCACTTCGAGGATCTGGAAAAATCGTTGAGGGATAAGTGGGGGTCAAACTGCCCGTGAAGGCCCGAAAAGAAGAACAAAGACTAAGAAACGCCACCTCCTGTGGCAACGTCTTTGTGACCCACTTCTTGTGGGCCTCAACTAGCAATCAGTGGCGAAAATTGAAGTTCACTATATTTGGCCGGTATTTTAATCGGCTTGGCCGGTAAAAGCGCTGATTCGGCCGAAAAAAAGGCGGAATTGGCCCGTATATCCTTCATCATCTATAATGCCTGGCCGTTTGGCCGGGCAGTTTTTTAATAGAAGGGGGTCTGAGCAATGAATAAAAAAGCTTCTGTAAAAACAATAAAAAAAGAAAACGTTCTTGCCGAATTATACCTTGATCCATTCAATAAACGCTTAAGAGTAGACGATTATGCAGGGAAATTGGAAGATGCTGTCCATGAAGCAGAGAAAACGGCAAAAGAACACCAGTGTGAGAAATTAATTTTTAGAGGAAGAGTGGAAAATTATACGGAACTGCTTGCTATGGGTTTTCAGTGCGAAGCTGTTATTGACGGATATTTCCGGGGATCTGATCAATACTTTTTCTGCAAATATTTCTCGGACAAAAGAAGAATCAATCCACATTGGATTTCAGAAGACAGCATTATTACAAATGTAGCTGCCCTTTCAAGAAACCCGGATGTCATCATGCCTCCATCCGAATATCAGCTTATGAAAATATCAGAGCAAAATGCTGAAAAACTTGCTGCACTTTATCGGGAAGTATTTCAAATTTATCCAACACCTCTCCATGATCCCTCATATATTAAAAAGACAATCCAGGAAGGTAGCATCTATTACGCATTTCAGTATAATGATGACCTTGTCAGTGCAGCTTCAGCGGAGGTCAATCTTTTTTATAAAAACGCAGAACTGACAGATTGTGCAACACTTCCGTCCCACCGTAAACATGGTTTAATGAAAATACTCCTTGAAAAATTGGAAAAAGATTTAAAATCGCAGGGTGTATTCTGTGCCTACTCCATTGCCAGAGCGCTGTCGTTCGGAATGAATGCCGTTCTGCATCAGCTGGGGTATTCCTATCGGGGCCGGCTTCTTAACAACTGTTATATTTTCGATAAACTTGAAAATATGAATGTCTGGGTAAAGAATTTGGCTGCTGAAGATTCCTGGAGCCATAAAAAATAGTGCCAGTTTTTCGGCACCATCCTGACAAATTTTCGGCACCCTTTCATATACATAAATATGGGAGGGGATTTTGATGACTGAAACTCAAAGCATTTCAAAAGAAGTTCTGGCAGCCATACTAAAGGGCATTGATGAAGGAATTCATGTTGTGGATTTGGATGGAAATACCATTTTTTATAATGAAATTGCTGCAAGGCACGATGGCCTGGAGGTTTCTGAGGTTATCGGAAGACCTGTTCTGAAAGTTTTTCCTTCATTGGATAAAGAGACAAGCACCTTACTAAAAGTAATGAAAACAAAAAAACCGATCTATAATCAGACGCAATCCTATGTTAACCTTCATGGCGCGCAAATAGAAACCATTAATACAACTCTCCCTATTACTGTAGATGGCAAAGTAGCAGGAGCTGTTGAGATTGCTAAGGACTATTCCAGATTAAAGCTTCTATCAGAAAGCCTTCTGGATTTGCGAAAAAAAATGAAACAGCCTGTCAAAAAAAAGACTCCTGTTCAGAATGTACAGTACACACTGGATAGTCTTCTTACTGTAAATCAGGAAATGCAAAAAATTAAGAAGGAAGCAGCCAAACTGGCAAAGTCTGATTCCTCCATTCTGGTGTTTGGCGAAAGCGGGTGCGGAAAGGAGCTTTTTGTTCAGGGACTCCACCATGCTTCCTCAAGAGCAGCCGGGCCATTTATTGCCCAGAACTGTGCAGCTATACCTGAATCCTTGCTTGAAAGCATTCTATTCGGGACGGCTAAAGGAAGCTATACAGGAGCTGTAGACAGACCAGGGCTATTTGAATTAGCCGATGGGGGAACACTCTTCCTTGATGAAATACATGCCATGCCAATTGAGCTCCAGGCAAAACTTCTTAGAGTGCTGGAGGATGGGATTGTCAGAAGAGTGGGAAGCCCGAAGAGCACCCATGTAGATGTTAGAGTGATTGCAGCCATGAATATCCATCCAGTGGAAGCACTGGAGAGAAATCAAATCAGAACAGACTTATTTTACCGCTTAAATGTTCTCACTTTCGGGCTCCTTCCTCTAAGGGATAGGAAAGAAGATATTGAATTTCTTGCACATCATTTTATGAGGGGATTTAATCAGGTTTTAGACAAAAACCTTTCAGGAGTCGGGGAGGATGTGCTTGCCTTTTTCAGACAATATCATTGGCCCGGGAATGTCAGGGAATTAAAGCATACAATCGAATACATGATGAATGTCTGTGAAGATCATTTTCTTAAAGCAGAGGATTTGCCTGTGATAATGAAACAGCAGCTGCAAAAGGATGAACAGGCTGTTTCACTAAAGGTTCAGCCATTAAAGGCGAGCATGGAAGAACAGGAAAAAGCATTAATTAAAAAAGCCCTTCTAGAGACCAATGGAAATATAAAAAGAGCCGCAAAGCTATTGGAGGTTCCGCGGCAAACGCTGCAATATAAACTGGCAAAGTATAATATTGATATAAATAACGGGAGCCTTGTCTGCAGCAATTATGAAAGTGCCGAATAATCGGCATTTTTTTTGTTTCAAAGTCACCAGTTTAATAAAAATTATCCCCTCATCTGCTAACAATCGCCACTCAGTCAGGGTTTTCATATGATAATACGAAAGCTTCAGAATTGGCATGATTCTTGCAGTATATATTTTTAAAGAAATCCATATAGGGGGAATTTAAATGAAGAACTTTTTATATAAACCGGATCGGTACTGGAAAGATATTGAGCTGTGGAAGGATGTCACAGAAGAACAATGGAATGATTGGCTTTGGCAGCTGACAAATACGATTCGCACTGTTGATGATCTGAAGAAAGTCATCAATCTCACTCCGGATGAGGAAGAAGGAGTAAGGATCTCGACCAAGACGATTCCGCTGAACATTACACCTTATTATGCTTCACTAATGAATCCGGATGATCCGCGATGCCCGATCAGAATGCAATCGGTACCAATTTCAAAAGAAATATATAAAACAAAATATGATCTTGAAGATCCTTTGCATGAAGATGAAGATTCACCTGTCCCTGGCCTGACGCACCGTTATCCTGATCGTGTCTTATTTCTGGTGACAAATCAATGCTCCATGTATTGCCGCTATTGTACACGCAGGAGATTTTCCGGTCAAATTGGCATGGGAGTGCCGAAAAAACAGCTTGATGCAGCGATCAGCTATATCAGGAGTGCGCCTCAGGTTAGGGATGTTCTCATATCTGGCGGGGATGGACTTTTGATCAATGATAATATCCTTGAGTACATTTTGAAGAATTTGAGGGAAATCGATCATGTTGAAATCATCAGAATCGGCACGCGGGCACCAGTTGTTTTTCCGCAGCGGATTACCGAAAATTTATGCAATATCCTGAAAAAGTATCATCCGGTATGGCTGAATACACATTTTAATACTTCCATTGAGATTACCGAAGATTCTAAGAGAGCGTGTGAGATGCTGGCAAATGCCGGGGTTCCAGTAGGCAACCAATCCGTGATTTTGGCTGGTATAAACGATAGCGTTCCAATAATGAAAAAATTAATGCATGATCTTGTTAAAATCCGGGTCCGGCCTTATTACATTTATCAATGTGATTTATCTGAAGGCATTGGCCATTTCCGTGCACCAGTTTCAAAGGGGCTTGAGATCATTGAAGGATTAAGAGGACATACTTCCGGATATGCGGTTCCAACATTTGTTGTTGACGCGCCTGGCGGAGGCGGAAAAATCTCCTTGCAGCCAAATTACCTGATCTCACAAAGTGCCGATAAAGTGGTCCTTCGTAATTTTGAAGGAGTTATAACCACTTATCCGGAGCCGGAAAACTATGTTCCGGGCCGTGCTGAAGGGTATTTTAAAGAAGTTTACCCGGAAATGGATGAAAAACGGTCCAATGTCGGAATAGCAGCGCTGATGAATGATCAGCAGTTTAATCTTGTACCTGAAGGGCTCGCAAGACTTGACCGCCGCGAAAAATATGAAAGCGATCCGTCCCACAGTTCATTGAAGGATAAGCGTGACAAACGCGATGAACTAAAGGAAAAGAAATTCAATGCCCAGCAGACGAAACAGAAACCAGCAGCTGAAACGAATGCAGAGACCGCATCGGCAAAGGAATAGGAGGCTCATAATGCAAAGTAAATGTGCATGGTGTGAAAGCCAGAATATAAATGAAAGCAGGGAAACCGTTTATTGGGAGCTGCCTGATGGAACAAGGGCCATCCAAATTAATGAGACCCCTTCCATTTCCTGCAGGGATTGTGAAATGGTTTACCAGTCAGATGATCTCGTTAAGGAGATTGAGGACCAACTATTTTTGATTGATGTGAAAAAGATTGGAAAAGAGATTAGTTTCGAAAAGCTGATGGAGCAGCCAAGGCTGCTGAAGCGAAATTATTTCGATTTCTCTTCCTATGATAAGTAAGTGATAAGGGCAGCCCGCAAAGCTATGCGGGCTGCTTTTCTATGTAATACTAGACGAACTGAGCACAATTCGATTATAGTAGAAAATAAATTAATGAACGACAGAATAAAGGGGAAGGCGTTAGTATGTCCAAAACTTTCTATCACTTTTTAATGAAATACAGACACCCTGCACCAAAGGACGACATCAGCCGTTTTGCCAATGAGGCATATGAGGATCACAGCTTTCCGAAAACAGCCTATGAGTATGATGAGGTCAGCTCTTACCTCGAATTGAATGGAAGTTATCCTGAGAGCATGTCTGTATTTGATGAAGTCTGGCAATTGTATATACTTTCTGAAAGCTAAATGAACACTTTGAAACACTCCGGCACAGGAGTGTTTTTTTATTTGGCTGTTTTCGTAAAGGTTGTTGCTTTTGGGCAGGTAACTAATTTATGAGTTGATTGGAGCGGAAGGCACTTGATCCTCGAAAATGCTGACGCATATCCTTCGTGCGGTGCTCATCCGAGGAAGCTTATTCAATGTCCTGCGGGAGGAGAGGGAAGTGTGAGACCCCGCAGGCGAAGCCGAGGAGGCTCGCATTCCTCCCCGCGGAAAGCAAGTGCCTGGAAATCAACGGGCAGTATTCAAAAATAAAAATCATCAATCATTGAAAAAGAGCCATTTTTTGAGAATGGCTTTTGATTGATTGTGATGAACGTACGGACGATTTTCATAAAAAGTGCATATACTATTGTATTCAATACTCACGACTCAGTCATTGAGAGGATGGAGGAAATGAGCAAAAAGAAGAAACCAAAGTACAAAATCGGTGATACAGTCGTGATCACTATTTATGGTACAGTCGGAAAAGTAACAGATGTGAAATGGCTAGATGATATGTACGTCTATGAAGTCAATAAAAGTGAAGGTCTATATATGGAATCCAGCCTTCAAATGCTTTCTGAGTATGAAGGTGAGATTATGGAAAAGGAGCATATTGACATCGAATATAAATACTTTTTTGGTGACCTTGTCCAAGTCAAGGGGTATGGTTCAGATCTCTTCAAAATAGTAGGCTTCAGGACGGAAATTTGGAGATACAAAGAAGATGCATGGGAAGATGTTATTTATGAGCTTTCGAGAATTAATGACGGGGAATGGCTGGAGGCTGGAGAAGAAGAGCTGACACTCGTTGCGGATGCTGAAAGTGCAGATGCTTTTATTCAGAAGCTGGGACTCCTTTATATGATCAACAAAAAAGAAAAGCTGCCTGAATTAAAGGATTCTGCTCATTCATTCCGCAAGGCAGAAAAGGAATTGCTTGAAGGCATTAAAGAAAGAAAAGTGCTTATTGATGGTTTGCTTGATATATATAATGATTATCGTATACTTTATGAAATGTTTCAGGATGATGAGTATAAGCATATCATGCGGGTTATACTCAGAAAACTGAAGCATATTGCCAATAATGATGATAAGAGCACTGTGTAAAGCAGCTTAGGGGTCTCAGCTCTTCTTAGAGCCATGTGATTAGGAGATACAGTAAAAATGGTATGCCAAACCATATGACCAGCTTATACCAGACATTTAATAGATTGCTATAAAAATTGATAATGGAGCTTTCTTCACGATTGACATCTTCTTTAATGATTAGGGCCAGTCTGGATATACTTGACATGTCGCTGCCTCCTCAATTTCTGAATAAAATGGATCGTTGTTAGATGCTTATCCTATATGTATGTCCTAATTGAAGAAAAATGCACTTTAAGACAAAATAAAGAATATGACTTTTCTGAAAGTTGTTTTGCATGAATCCAGGTAGTGCTTCATACATTTTGTACAAAGGGGGCGTTGCTGTGAAGGAAATAGAGGTCGTAATAGATACGGAAGAAATTGCTGAGTTTTTCTTTCATGAGCTGGCAAAAAGAGGTTATGTGCCTACTGAAGGAGAATTGGATGAGCTTGCAGATATCACATTTGAATACCTGCTGCAAAAGTGCATCATTGATGAAGAAATTGAAGATGATTAATATAGAAAAATGACGAGGAAAGGTGCTCGTCATTTTTTTGCGGAGCAGCAGGAACACCATGCGCATACATATTCTGAAAATTCGAATTGCAAGCATACATCATTTTTCAAGAAAACGCTGAGAAATATAAAGCGATTTCCGCAAATATAAAAAATTTATGGCAGCACATTTGAAAAATGAAACTTTTCTTGTTATAAGCTCGTATATCTAAATGAAGCTAGTGCTTTGTGTTATATATAATAAGGACCGACGGAAATGTTTAAAAAGTTGGCCGGATGGAAGGTAAACCTTCTATTGGAAAGGAAAAAAATAAAAAAAGAACTAGGGAGAGAAGCATATGTCATTTTTTAATAAAGTCCTGGCAAGTGTTGGAATTGGATCGGCAAAAGTCGATACGAAACTTGAGAAGGATTCAGCAGCTCCAGGAGAAGCTCTCAGAGGCGTTGTTGAGATTACAGGGGGAAGCACCGAACAGAAAATCGATGATATTTATCTTTCATTGAATACTACTTACATTAAAGAATCAGATGATAAAAAATATACAGTCTCAGGTTTGATTGACCGTTTCAGGCTCGCTCACTCCTTCACCCTGGCGGCGAATGAACGAAAGGAAATTCCATTTACCTTTAATCTTCCAACTGACACACCTTTGTCTTTTGGGAAGACAAAAATTTGGGTGGCGACAGGACTGGATATAAAAAACGCGGTGGATCCTGCTGATAAGGATTATATTCGAGTCGTGGCAAACCCGCTAATGGATTCTGTATTGAACGCTGTATCGAGTATGGGATTCCGTTTGCGGGAAGCAGAATGCGAACAGGCTCCGCATCGCCTCCGCAGCAGGCTGCCGTTTATCCAAGAGTTTGAATTTGTTCCAGTCTCCGGTCCTTACAGAGGAAAGCTGGATGAACTGGAAGTTGTATTTTTTCCACAGGCAAATGGAGAGACTGAGATCATGATTCAAGTAGACCGCAAAGCGAGAGGGTTGGGAGGATTCCTGGCAGAGGCACTGGAAATGGATGAAACCTTTGTCCGTTTCACTGTTACAAATGCAGATATTCCTTATATGCAGCAAAAGCTTCAGTCTGTCATTGCAAAATATGCTTAAAATTTATGCTGACGAAAACGATGGGTGACGCCCATCGTTTTTACATGCTCAGACTCAGACTGCAGCATGGGACTGCATATAGCTATGCAAGAAGTGTTTTGAAAAAATCCTGACCTTTTAAAAAGGGGGTTATTAACACGTAAATGATTGAGTCGGGAATTCTCTTCTCATCATCGGAAATAATTCCGTGAACACCAAGCCGCTGCATGTCTGCAAACTGGTATTGTTTGCTAATGGTCCACGAGTATATCTCAAAACCGAATAACTCAGCTTGATTAATGAAGGACTTGGAAAGTAAGAGATGATGAACAGATAAGAAAGAGGCAAATTCGCGGTAGGATGCCAAATGAAACAAATCCAGGTGCTTGCTCAGCAGCAGGCCTGCAGGAATTTCGGGAGCAAGCTGGTGAAACTTTTTTATCTCATTAATATGGAAAGATTGGACCTTAATCTCATTGTCAGGTTTAAAAGAATGTAACATATTTGCCAGAATTTCTGTCATGCCAGGCTGATTTTCAGGTGATTTCATTTCAATTATGATTCCTGTTTTTCCGCTGACTTCTTTTAAAACTTCATTTAATAAAGGGATCCTTTCCCCGGCATACGCAGGAGAAAACCAGGATCCTGCATCCAGCTTTTTTATTTCCTTAACCGTCAAATCCTCAATCAGCCCCTCTCCGTCGGTAGTGCGCATAACATTAGCGTCATGAATTACGACAAGCTGTTTATCCTTGCTCAGCCTCACATCTAATTCGATATAGTCAAAGCCCAGTTCAATAGCTTTTTCAAAGGCTGCCAGCGTATTTTCCGGTGCAAGAGCTGATGCACCTCTGTGTGCGATAGACTGAAAAGGCATGAGTGGCTGAAAAAAATAAGAAATAGTCATTAGTAACAATCCGATGAGGATTGAATATAAAACAGGCTTTTTAGATACCCGCAATTCTTCACCCCCTTAAAAGACTTTTATACATAATATGCAGATTAAACACTTTTGAAAGCGTTTTCTCTGTGAAAAAAACCTTAAATCGACAAAAGTAGTATTTTTTTGATGGAGGAAACGACAAGAAAAATGGCTAATTAAACAGTAATACAAAATTGTTTTTAGAAATTTGGCGGGCAAGTAAAAAAATGTCATTAAAAATGCTTATGAAGACCTTATTTGTCAAAACAGCTGAATTTGTCTGATAGGTAAATCAGACAAAAAAGCGGATGCATAGAATGTGAGGGGGATGCCAAATGCTGAAGGAACTAACAAGAATCAAAAGAAAAGAATATGATGTGACAATCTTTCAAACACCGAAATTTAGGGACAAAAAAGGCTTTCAGCAAGTATATCGCCTAAATGTCGAAGCTTTAACCCATGTGGAATGTCTTGATTCAGTTTTTAGGAAGTTTAATGTGCTTGACAGGATTCCCGGGGATTTTGAGGGCCGATTTATTTCCACAGGGGATATACTCTATATTGATGAAGGCAGAAGAGGGCAATTTTATTATCAGCTAAAGCCGGGCGGCTGGGAAGAAGTTAATCGAATACATATACGCTAAAGAACAAAAGCGGAAGTGCCTTATCAGATGAACTCTAACTAAAACCGCCACTTCCTGTGGCGCACACCCTGTGCAGGTCCGACAGGCATAAGTCGAATCACAGGAAATCTCCCAAAGCTACTATGGTCGGGGCGATGTATCGCTGCCGAAGCATTCCTTGTCCCGATTTCTGGAGTAATTTGGCTTATGACCCGAGGTGCTGGGCGGTGGAACTGATGCAGATATTTTTTTCTAAAAGTTATTCACATCGTTATTTTTTATAAATTCCCTTAACAATGAAATAGCAGGAGGGCACTATAGCTCTCCTGCTTATTTTATTAAATATTTTATTCCGTAATGTTTGATCCTGGACTATTTTTGCGTTTATTGGCAGTGTATTCCTTGCCGTGGGCTTCTTGCTCTGCAATAATGGCTTCAGCAGGAATATGATTATTTTTCTTTGGAGAATTTATACGGTTGCGGTGCTTCTTTCCCATCCTAATCCCTCCGATTATCGATTGCTTTTTGTTTTGACTGTTTTGGATGTATGGGGCTCGGTATTAGCCCTCGAAGATGGATTTGTCTCGTTGGCATGCTGTACGGCCTGCCTGAGTTTTTTGCTCATTCCTTTTTGCGGCATGATTACAACCTCCTTTGGAAAAGCTAAAAATAGCTTTCCCGTACAGTGAAAAAACATGCCTTATGTAATTTGTTTCTAAGTGATGGCACATATGGTATAGTTTGACTTGGAAGCATTTACAGTGGCTTCAGAATTAATTTGGAGGTTTTGATTATGAGCATACATATCGGTGCTAAAGAAAACGAAATTGCGGAAACGGTCCTGCTCCCTGGAGACCCTCTGCGTGCAAAATATATTGCAGAAACATTTTTGGAAAATGCAGAATGCTACAATGAAGTCCGCAACATGTTTGGCTATACAGGAACGTATAAAGGGAAACGCATATCAGTTCAGGGCACAGGCATGGGAGTGCCATCCATTTCCATTTATATTAATGAACTTATGCAGAGCTACAATGTTCAAAACTTAATTAGAGTAGGCACATGCGGTGCAATTCAAAAAGATGTGAAAGTTAGGGATGTAATCCTGGCAATGAGCTCTTCTACAGATTCCCAAATGAACAGGCTTACATTTGGAGGGGTAGACTTTGCGCCGACAGCTAACTTCGACCTTCTGAAAAAAGCCTATGATGCAGGTGTTGAAAAAGGATTAAACCTCAAAGTCGGAAATGTATTCACAGCAGATATGTTCTATAATGATAATGCTGAACACGAAAAATGGGCACAATATCAGATTTTGGCGATTGAGATGGAAACGGCTGCGCTTTATACACTTGCAGCGAAGTTTGGCCGTAAGGCGCTTTCTGTCTTAACAGTCAGCGATCATATCCTTACAGGTGAGGAAACAACTTCTGAAGAAAGACAAACCACCTTCAATGAAATGATTGAAGTTGCACTTGAGGCGGCTGTTAAAGAATAAAGGAAATGGAAACTGGTTCATTGTGAGCCAGTTTTATTTTTTTTGAGTTTAAATAAAAAAAATCTGCCAAAAGCAATTTGTGCCGTTTGTCCTGTTTTTCACACAATTATGGACTAGTTGACTTGTAGTGTTAAAATAGTAATGTTGCAAAGAAAAAGAAAAGCAGCAGCGCCTAGCCCGAGGGGCAGGGTGATTGCGCTAGACAAAAAAAGTCAGGTGAAAATGAATGAAGAAAATCATAATTATGGCAGGGACCCTTAGCCTCCTGCTCTCCGGCTGCAGCAAGCTCGATCCTTATATGGAGAAGGTTCAGCCGCTTATTGAAAAAATTCCATTTCTGGGAGGAGAAAAAAGTCTTGAGGAACCTCCTCTAGAAGATGAATCCTCAAAAGAAGAAGAAAACAGTGCTGAGGAAGCAGGCAATGAAGGCAAAGAAGGCAAAGAAGAAATTCAAAATGATCCTCTTTCATTGGAAGCGGCATATTTTAATGATGTTAAAGTTGTCGATGGAAGAAATATAATTCAGAATCCTGAAAATGTGATGGCCCTCGTGAATAAACAGTTCAGTCTTCCGGATGGCTATGAACCTTCCAAGTTAATGATTCCTGATGTCGCATTTTCTTATGGGAAATTAGATTTGGAAAAAAGCTATTTGCGGCAGGACGCTGCCCAGGCTTTGGAAAAGCTATTTACCGGAGCGCTAAATGAAGGTGTTGAATTGTTTGCAGTTTCCGGATACCGTTCATTTACCAGGCAATCACAGGTTTTTGAAGCAGAGGTAAGCAAAGTAGGAAAAGAAAAAGCAGTTCAGGCAGTTGCCATTCCGGGCAGCAGTGAACATCAGACAGGCCTTTCAATGGATATCTCAAGCAGAAGTGCAAATCTTGAACTTTCAGAAGAATTCGGGGAAACCAGGGAAGGAAAGTGGCTTGCTGAAAATGCACATCGCTACGGATTTATCCTCCGCTACCCTAAAGGAAAAGAAGGCATCACAGGTTATAAATATGAGCCTTGGCATTTCCGCTATGTTGGGACTGAAGCAGCAACAGTCATTTACGAAAAGAAATGGACTTTGGAAGAATACTTCGATATTGTTAAAAAGATCTAAGAGGCCACAAAGGCCTCTTTTATTTTCCTTTTTGCTTGGGGCTGCTTATCCCTGATTGAAAATAAAATATAACTGCTAAAATGAGGGGAACAGCGGGAAGTGCAGACAGGATGCGGAGAGCGTTTTCTGCCCCAGTTAAATAATAGCCTAAGGGCAGAAGTAGAAAAAAGCTTGATAGAGCAAGTTTCCATGACTGATTCATGATTCCTGCAATAAGGCAGATCAATGAAACTGCGAAACTTAACCATAACACTGCGATTATCATTATAATTCACTCCTTAAAAAAGTGATGGGAGGCTCGAGGGAAGGCTGGTGTATAGGATTAGGCGGATGCTTGTGGATTTTTAAAATGAGACTATATAATAAAATATGGTCTATGCCGGCTAAACATTAATCTTTTATTTTTCTCGATGTTTATATTGAGGGGAAGTATGATTCCTGTGTTGGCATACATCAAGCCGCCGACTGTTGACTCGATGTTTATTAACACCCTTAAATGAGGTAATAATAAACTAAGGTTTTACAGGTGAAAAGGAGGTTCATACATTGGAAAAAGTTTCACT
Organism: Cytobacillus oceanisediminis 2691; assembly: GCF_000294775.2. Lineage (GTDB taxonomy): Bacteria > Bacillota > Bacilli > Bacillales > Cytobacillaceae > Cytobacillus > Cytobacillus pseudoceanisediminis. The sequence continues at coordinate 3,701,885 of NZ_CP015506.1, read as the reverse complement.
TAAAGTTGCGGGCATGACCTGCAGCCACTGTGAAGAGGCGGTCAAAAATGCCCTTCTCTCCATTGATGGTGTGGCAAGCGTCGCCATTGCCTTTCACGGCGAACATGCAGAAATCGAGTATGAACCGAAAAAAGCTGATAAGGAAAACTTAATAAAAGCGATAAAAGATCAAGGCTATGGGGTAGCCTAACATAAGAAGGAGCGCTTTAGCATTTTTCGCTGGCGCTCTTTCAATTTTTACACATATGCATTTTTCTTTGTTATTTTTTCGATAAAAATGTTATTCTAATCATTAAGGATTCTACATAGTTATTTTACGGTAATGAAAGTGGTGAAGAGTTTGCAAAATGAAGATCTAAACAAAGAAACTTCCGAAACACCCGATAATAACCATTCAGGTTTTATCCGCATGAAAAAGTTTCATTTTGTAATGCTGCTGTTTTTTATTGTTTTCCTTTCAGCTGGAATTACTACCTTTGCACTGGCTTTTGGAGATGAAAAAGCAGTAGATGTTGGAACTGGCGATAGAAGGGAATTTGATAAGTTTTATACAGCTTATGATACCCTTAAAACAAACTACTTCCAGGAAGTTGACCAGGATAACCTTATAAATGGCGCTATTAACGGTATGCTTGAAGCGCTGGATGATCCATACTCAGACTATATGAATGAGGAAGAAGCCAAAAGCTTCCATCAGAGTATTTCATCCTCATTTGAAGGAATCGGAGCTGAAATCCAGGAACAGGAAGGCTACATTGTAATTGTTTCACCATTAAAAGGTTCACCTGCTGAAAAAGCCGGGCTTAAACCGAATGACAAGGTCCTGTCCGTTGATGGAAAAAGTCTTCAGGGGATGAGTTCGACTGAGGCCGTTATGCTGATCAGAGGTGAAAAGGGCACTAAGGTAGAACTTTCAGTTCAGCGCCCTGGTTCAGATGAGCCTATGAATATTTCCATTACTCGTGATACTATTCCCCTTGAAACCGTCTATGGGGAAATGCTTGAAGATGGTATTGCAAAAGTGCAGATTACTACTTTCTCGGAAAATACTTCTAAAGAGCTGGTGGAAACTCTGAATGATCTGCAGAAGCAGGGCATGAAAGGGTTAATTCTTGATCTTCGCCAGAATCCTGGGGGTCTTTTGGATCAGGCGGTGGAAATTTCCAGCCTGTTTGTCCCGGATGGCGAGATTTTATTCCAAATTGAAGACCGCAATGGAAACAGGGAAGAAGTTAAATCAACGAAAGAGGAAAACCCGAATATTCCTTTAGTAGTTGTAATTGATAAAGGAAGCGCAAGTGCATCAGAAATTTTGGCCGCCGCAGTACACGAGTCTGCAGATGTGCCGCTTGTCGGTGAAAAGTCGTTTGGAAAGGGCACAGTCCAGCGTGCACAGGACTTCTCCGATGGATCAAACATGAAATTCACTACTGAAAAATGGCTCACACCGGATGGGAATTGGATTCATAAAAAGGGAATAACACCGGTTCACAAAGTGGCCTTGCCGGATTATGCTACACTGCCATTTATTAATCCTGACACTGAATTAAAGCTTTCTGTTTCTTCAGCTCAGGTTAAAGCAGGACAGCAAATGCTAAAAGCACTTGGATATGATCCTGGAAGAGAAGACGGTTTCTTTGATGAAAAAACAGAACAGGCTGTCAAAGAATTTCAGGCCGCCGAAAAGCTTGAGCAAAATGGAGTATTATCAGGGCAGTCTACCCTTAGACTGATGGAAAAACTCCGTGAAAAAATTGATCAAAATGATACGCAAATTCAAAAAGCAGCCGAAGTGCTGAAAGAACAAATAGAATCTTAAGGCAAAAGCTCTCCATTTTTGGAGAGCTTTTTTCTGTTGATACATGTATTCCTGTTATAGAAAATGGGTATATAAAGCATTCATCTTTCCCACAATGATAGTAAACTTTACTATAAGCAGTGCAGGGGTGATTCGCTTGAAGAATATAATAATTGTCTTTTTATTGGCTGCAGCCATCCTGTCCGGCTGTACTTCCTATCAGCAAAAAGAAGATCCAAATGAGGTAAGGCAGGATTCTGGAGCTGATGGGGTTGAAAAGGAAGGTAAAAAGCCATCCGCTATTGGAAATGAAACGAAAAACTTTTTGCTCATTGGTGTTGACAGCAGGGGAGAAGAGGATTCACGTTCAGATGCTATTCTTCTGGCCAGTTATATACCTTCTGGAGAATCGATTAAATTGGTCTCTTTAATGAGGGACAGCTATGTAAAAATTCCTGATTATGAATATATGTACAGCAAACTGAATCATGCTTATTATATAGGCGGCAAGGATTTATTAAAGGATACAATAGAGCAAAACTTCGGAGTCCAAATCGATCATACAGCAATTATCGACTTTAAGGGATTTACAAAAATGCTTGATGCCATTGCTCCGGATGGAATTGAAGTGGAAGTCAGTTCTGCAATGATTGACGATATGGGATTGGAATTGGATCCTGGCAAGCAAAAACTTAAGGGGAGCGACCTATTATCGTATGTCAGATTTCGCCATGATGGACAAAGTGATTTTGGGAGAGTGGACAGGCAGCAGGAGATTTTGATAGAGCTTAAAGATGAAGTGATGAATCAATTCTCTTCACCTGCTGGTTTGGCAAGATTTCCGGAAGTGATCAGCCAGGCATTGAAATACGTTGAAACTGACTTAAAGATTGAGGAAGCAATAGCCTTAGGTGTTTCATTTTTAATGGATCCTGTTACTGATATTGAAACACTGAGGGTGCCGATTACAGACAGTTTTGAAAATAAAACCTATGAGCATGCCGGATCGGTTCTCCAGCTGGATTTTGAAGAAAACTCAGAAGCACTGAAGCAGTTTCTGAAGGCTGAAAAAGAATAGTTCCGAAAAAAGAGCCGAAGAGCTCTAAAAAAGTAAATGAGGAGCCAGTGGGGCTCCTCATTTACTTTTTTCTGCAGACCGCAATCCCAAAAGGGTAGTGTTTGCCTTCTCTTTTCGGTTCAATAAGAACACTTCTCTGATAATAAAATTCCGTCTCTCCGTATGCCTTAAACAGATCAGTGAATTCATTTTCAGTCAGCTGATGATAATGGAATGGCTCTCTTGTTGGTTTTCCCCTTCCAGCGCCGAATGGAGTGGATAAAATGAGAGTCCCTCCAGGCTTTAGCATTTTATAAAGGCTGTTAAGAAATATTTCTTCTGATTCCAGGTGTTCAAGCGTTTCAAAGCTCGTTATCACATCAAAGAATCCTAATTGATCTGGGAGGATTTCATCTTCTGCATTGGCCTGTACATATTGCACAAGAGGATGATAATGGTGCTGCCTGGCATATTTCAGTGTATCTCCATCAACGTCTACTGCGATTATTTCATTGATTTCTTTTTTCTTGGCTTTTGCCATGATTTTTGAGCCGTACCCCGTTCCGCAGGCAATATCGAGGACTCTTCCTCTGGCATAATAAAGGGCAAAATAGTAACGCGCCAAATGTTCCAGAAGCATTCCGTTTGTAATCGGCATTTCCTCCGGTATGATTCTTTCCCCGGTATTTTCGAGCATATTAACTCCACCATCCTTATTAGAGATTATAGCAAATATGACTTAAGGTTTGTATGGACTGAGAAAATCATATACAATGTGTCATTAGACAGGATAGCTATAAAGAGGTGATCCTTTGAAGCAGATAGTGGAACTTAATGAGCAGACCCGTAATCAAATATCAGATATAGAACAAAAATGCGAAAAGCTTGCAGAAAAACTTCTTAATAACTATAAAACAGACTTTCAAACCGGCGGGGAAAATCTGGTAGTAGACCTGATCAGAACCATTAAAGGCCGCAGTGCTTCAGAAAATGATGTATTTAAAGTTGACTATGAGTCCATTTTGGAATTGGGAATTGAAACGGAAGATGATTTTTATCCAAATGCATATATTCCCATCTGGAAATGCAAACAGGAAATGTTTCATTCCGTTGGTTACTTAACAAATCTGGATATTGATTCAATAGAGAAGAAAATGATGATTATGATTGAAGAAATGCTTGCAGACCGTGAAGAAGGGGAAAAATATGAATAAAACAGAAATATATATATTATCAGGCTTTCTTGGGAGCGGGAAGACTACACTTCTTAAGCAGCTGCTCCAGGAGGAAAAAAAGCAAGGCAGGAAAGTGGCAGTCATGATGAACGAGCTTGGAAAAGTATCAATTGACTCGGACGTGGTCGATGAGGATGTACCATTAAAGGAGCTGCTTGATGGATGCATATGCTGTACAATCTCAGATAAGCTGGAAGCTCAGCTTCAAGAATTATTGATGGTTGATAAGCCGGAAGCGATCTATATTGAAACAACAGGCGCAGCTCATCCCATTGAAGTTCTGGATAGTATCCTTTCCCCCCTCTTTGCAGATCGAATGCTGGTAAAAGGGATTCTTTCAGTTGTTGATGGTCCAAGATGGCTTAGTCGAAAGCTGTTAAGCCCTCAGATTCAGCAGCTATTAATTGAGCAGGTGAGGCATGCGGATTTAATTATTTTAAATAAAGCAGATGACCTTACTGAAGCGGAACAGGCCAGGCTTACAATGGAGGTACAGGGTCTAAACAGCCAGGCTTTCAGCATCTTAACATCGTACTCAAAGATTGCTGTGAAGCAGGTAAGAGGTATGACTTCCGGGAAAAAGAGCCCGGCTTCCAGTTCACATGTTTTTTCTGATCTAAGCTTGAGCACTTTTGTTTATCAGTTTCAAAAACCTGTTAACCAGACTGAATTTGAGGAGTTTCTAAGAGGCCTCCCTGATACTGTTTACAGAATAAAAGGATATTTGAAACTGCATTCATCACAGTATCCGTTGCTGTTTCAGTATTCTTATGGAATGCCGTTGTATATGCAGGAAAACATGAATTTGCCCTTGAATATGGTTTTTATAGGAGAAAATCTTGACTGGGGAGAAATGGAGAAAAGATTAAAAACCTTAGAAGGTATTCATTAAAGAAAAGAAAAATCGCACTCAACTTGTGCGATTTTTTTATTCCTTCATATGAATGAAAAAAACCTGTTTTTGGGAAACTCAATATATAATGCTGAACCGAAAAAACATAAAAAATGAGTGGAACTTATGAAAACAATACACGCAATCGTTATCTTCATTGTTCTTTTTGCTGCAGGAGCCACACACACTACTGCAGCGGAAGAGGGGATAAGCTGCAAGATTGAGATGATCCCTTGGGAAAAAGTGAATGGGATCTTGCCTAAATACAGTAAATTTACTGTTCTGGATGTTGAAACAGGCAAGAAGTTTAAAGTTCAAAGACGAGCCGGCAGCCATCATGCAGATGTACAGCCATTAGACGCAGAAGAAACAAAAATAATGAAAAGCATTTATGGAGGAAAATGGAGCTGGAAGAGGCGAGCAATCATTATTATTAATGGAAATCAGTGGATTGCCGCTTCCATGCATGGAATGCCCCATGGAGGCGGTGCACTGAAAAACAACTTTCCCGGCCACTTCTGTATTCATTTTTATGGCAGTACCACCCACCGTACCAATTACATGGATTTATCGCACAAGCTGATGATATTAAAAGCAGCAGGAAAACTTGATGGATATCTCTATAAAGCAAATCCATATGAAGTAATCAGTGCATTCATGGCTGGATTAAAACAGCAGGATTCCAAGATCGTACAGCCCATTTCCCTGCAGCCTTTGCCATGGAATAAAATCCTGCCCATTATAGAAAATGTAAGGCTGAGTGCGATGCCTGTGCTTCCTGCTGAGGATTTGACAGGCGAGCTGAGCCTGGAAGTGCCGGTGGAAGTTGACTGGTTTATAAAGAACCGCGGCAGAATGCATTTTAGAGGCAGCATCTATCTTGTGCGCTATTCACAAGCCGACGCATGGAAAGTGGACAATAAAAGATTCTTTAAGGAAAATAAGTTAGTGAACGAATAAAAGCTTGAGAATAAAATCTCAAGCTTTTATTCGTTTTCAGCAATACTACTGTTTTTCGCCAAATTTGATGAATGTGCGTTCGTCTTCCACTAGTCCGCAAGCAGCACACTGCACTCTCTTATCAGGGCCTTTATAAGGCATATGGAAAGGGGACAGCTGTTCACTGCTGTACTCTTCCAATACATTCCCTGTCTGTGGATCCATTTTAATGGATTGAGGCACCTGCTGAATAATATTGAATCGGCTTCTGTTGGTTTTACAGTTTGGGCACCGATAAGGTGAATTCATTAATCATTCTCCTTTCTGGCATATTAGCTATATTTTTTGCATTTATAAAATTATTTATGTAAAAATACATTTAGGGATACATAATGGTTCCTGTTTTGGAAGGGATGTGGCAGTAATGAGTCCAGACTATGAAAAGCTTCTGAATGAATACCGGAAGCTTTGGAATAACCGGAAACTCGAAGAGGATCATAATGCTGAAATGATATTGAAGGAAGCAATCTCCAGGGAGCTAAAGGATGAAAATTCCCATCCTAGAGTCCGTAAGACTATCTATGAAAAATTCTACCTTGCGGTTAAGAGAATTACACAGTCAGACTTGGATGAAACATCAAAAAACGCACTTATCCAAATGCATATCAATGAATGTGAATGTTTGAAATAGGAAGGGTTAAGCTTCCTATTTTTTTTGAATTCAGCAGGTTTTCTTTAGGTTTCAAGATCCTTTCACATTTATCTCACAATATTAAGGTAAGATGAAGGTAAGATAGTCATAAGGAGAAATGGTATGTCAAAAAATAAATATTGGTTTTTCTTATTATTGATAATAGCAGCCTTTCTTACTTCCTGCTCAGAAAAGAGACAGCCTGCAATTCCAGAAGATATAACTTTTGCTGCTACAGTAAATATCAAGGATATGACCATATCTTATGTAGACTTGGCTAAGAAGGAGATGGCGGCAGAGTGGATTATGGAGAAACCTTATACAGGGGCTTTGATTCTCCCGGACAATGACTCCATACTTCTTTATGGAAAACAGCTGGAGACGGCTGATCAATATTCCTTAAAGGAAGGAAAACTGATTGATAGCTGGGAGACAGGAGAAGGAATTGTCAACGGCATCCTGCTTGATACTAATGAAATAGCTTTTGCAGATCAAAACTTGAACAAAATAAGGTTCTTTAATTTAAATGGAGAGGAGGAAAAACAGGTCGAGACAGAAAGAGATCCGCTTACCCTCCTTGAATCCTCTGCAGAGAAAAAGCTATTTGTCCTAAGCTTCAACCATGAGAAATTGGGAATTATCGATCTTGAGTCAAAAGCAAAAAGCGGGGAATTTACAATTCATCCTTCAGCAGCCGGTGCCTGGCTTAATGAGAAAAGCGGTGAAATCTGGATTGGCGGACATGGAGAAGGTGTTGAGATTGAACAGAATATCCATGTATATAATACCGAAACAGGGGAGTTAAAAAAGAGGATTAAGGCTGCTTCGATGCCGATTAATTTTCTTGGACAAGAAAATCATGTATATGTCTTAAGCCATGGATCAAATATGTTATATAAAATTAATGAATCAGGGGAAGAAACTGCCTCTGTATCGGTTGCAGCAAATCCCTTTGAAATGGCTTTTGCAAAAGATATACTTTTGGTCGCCGGTTATGACAGCAATGATTTACATATACTAGAGCCAAAAAATTTAAAAACGATTAAAAATATTAAGGTTGGAGAGGGCCCTTTTAAAATAGTCATTAGGGAGAGTGTGAAATGACATGCTGAATATCCTGATTATAGATGATGAAGCAGATATGAGGCATTTGATTGAAATGTACCTGGGGAATTCAGGATTTACATGCTTTTCAGCAGAAAGCGGCTTTGAAGCATATGGCATACTTGAAAATAATGTGATGGACTTAGTTATTCTAGATATTATGATGCCGGGTGAAGATGGATTTGAAGTATGTTCTCGAATCAGGGGAAAATCAAATGTACCAATTATATTTCTCTCTGCCAAGGGAGAGGAATGGGATAAAGTGAAAGCCCTGCAGTTAGGAGGGGATGACTATATTGTCAAACCCTTTAGTCCTGGAGAACTTATTGCCAGAATGAATGCAGTTCTCCGAAGAACGGGCGGATTAAAAAGTGACATGGATTCTATTCAAATTGGAAAAATCACAATTGACAAAAAAGCAAGGAAGGTCACGGTTGCGGGGATGCAGGTCACGCTTACTCTTAAAGAATATGAATTGCTTCTATTTTTTATCGAACATAAAAACCAGGCATTAAGCAGGGAACAGCTGCTTGAATATATATGGGGCATTGATTATACAGGAAGTTTAAGAACCGTGGATACTCATATAAAAACGCTGAGAATGAAGCTGGGGGTTGGTGACTATATCCAAACAGTCTGGGGAGTAGGCTATAAATTCGAGGTGCCAAGTGAATGAAATTCCTGACCAATAGCCTGGCGAAAAAAATGTGGCTGACCGTGACTGCGGCGATTATCATTACGATCTTATATTCCTACTTTCTATCTTATTTATTTTATGAAAAAATTTATGTGGAAAATGTAAGGGAATCTCTGCTTACTGAAGGGAGGAGCCTTTCTTCAGAATACATGGGGGGGCCTTTGACAGAGGATCTCACGGAAAAAATCGATTGGTATAATTCAAAATCAGAAACAGAGGTTTTTATTGTCAGTAATCCTAGAGAGCTTAGTGCCTGTCTGCCTTTTGAAATTGACTATCAGACACTAATTGGTGAAGAAGAACGTGAAGAGCTGCTAAAAGGCAGCGCAGTTGAAAAAATGGGATATGAAAAAAGGTTTGACAGAAAGATTATGGGTGTCATTATTCCGCTTCTCGATGATAATCGGCTGCAGGGCATAATATATTTATATGTTCCCCTGGCAAAAATTTCAGAGATTACCCAGGATTTTGCGTATCTTTGGTTTGCTGCCGCGATGATTTTTACAGTTATCAGCATCATTTTAGGTACCATGCTGGTTAAAAAACTGACAAAGCCCCTATTGGATATGAAGGATGCAGCTGACCATGTTTCAAAGGGGTACTATGAGATTCATTTAAACATTGATTCGAAGGACGAAATTGGCCAGCTGGCAAATGCATTTAATCATATGTCCTCATCTATACAGAAAGAAGACGAAAAGAAAAAGGATTTTCTGGCAAACGTATCGCATGAATTAAGAACTCCCATCAGCTATGTAAAAGGCTACAGTGAAGCACTCATTTCCGAGATGGCAGAATCTGAGGAGGACAGGCAAAAATATTTGCAGCTGATACTTAGAGAGTCAAAAAGGATGGAACGTTTGGTGGGAGACCTGCTTGATTTATCTAAACTTGAATCAGATGAATACAAACTCGAAAAAATGCCGCTGCCTCTGGGACAGCTTATAGAGGATGCTATTGAAAAATACAAGCCTATCCTCCGTGAAAAAAATTTGGATCTACAATACCGCCTGGATCCTGAAGTAATCATCAACGGGGATGAAGGCAGGATTGAGCAGATCATCCAAAATATTATGGATAATTCAATTCGGTATACAGCAGAAGGCAGAATCAGCATCCGTTTATCTCAAGAGAAAGATAAATGCTTGATTGAAATAGAGGATACAGGGATTGGGATTTCTGAAGAACATTTAAGCAAAATTAAACAAAGGTTTTATAGAGTGAATAAAGGCAGAACGAGATCAGATGGCGGTACAGGTCTTGGTCTTGCGATTGCAGAAAAGCTAGTTAAGCTCCATCAAGGTGAGCTGACTGTTTTAAGTGAATTAAATAAAGGTACGAAGGTTAGAATCGTGCTGCCGCTGTTCGAAATAAGGTAAGATTAAGGAGATTTATGATGAAGAAGCTACTAAATATTTGGCTCCCGGTAATGTTCATGGTAAGCCTGACAGCCTGCAGCAATCACAATGCAGCTGAGGAAGAACCGCAATTCCTGGAAGTCGAATTATCGATTAATCCTGAAAAAGCAAAAGCAAATGAGCCGGTAGTTTTTGAAGCAAAAGTTACGTATGGGGAAGAAGAGGTCACGGATGCAGATGAAGTAAAGTTTGAAATCTGGAGAGCAAATGCGGAAGAACACGAAAAAATTCTTGTTGAACATGCTGAAAACGGGATTTATCGCCTCGACAAAACATTCGAAGAAGAAGGAACCTACTATATATATTCACACGTAACGGCACGAAGGATGCATAATATGCCTAAAAAAGAATTTGTGATCGGCCAGCCTAGTGAACCTGAAAAAGAATCAGCCAGCCCGGAAATAGAAAATATGGAAGAGAATGATGATAGCGGCCATTAAAAAGCAGCGATGGCTGCTTTTTGTTTGGGATCCGGGTAATTCTCCAAAAACTTTTCCTTCAGGGGCATAAATACCCAAATTCGGGCACATATACCTATAACATTTGTTACAATGGTGTAATAAAAGTAAAGAATATTGTCAGCCTAAAAACCTGTCAATAGTGATGTTTTAGTATATAAATGGTATTTGTTCAGAGCGGCTTCCACTAAAGAGAAAAAAATCCAATTATTCAATTACCCGATTATGAATAACCCTAAACCTATTAATATAAGGATTTATGAAAAGGTGCAGCCCTGATTTTACTAGTTTAAAAGTCTCTTAGGTGTCCTGAAATCAGGGAGTTGTAAAATCTGTCCAAAAATATTACGAAAAACCCTGTGATATGATGATTGTGCAAGTCACACAGCACCATACAACAAAGAAAACAAACACAGGGAGGATTTAAATACATGAATAAGAAAGTTATTTACTCAGTAGCAGCGGCAGCAGCATTACTAGTATCAGCACCAGGAGCTAACCAAGCGGACGCAGCTTCAAATTGTCCTACTCCTGAACAAGCTAAAAAAATGGTAGTTTCTCAATCTGGTAACCTAAGCCAGGAACAGATCAATAGCATTCTTCAAAAATACCTTAAAAACTACAATATTAATTGGGGAAATGTTCAAGTAAATAAACAGGAAGCTCAAAAGCCGGCAGCTCCAGCAGCGCAGCCTGCAAAAGCACAAGAAACAGCAAAAGCTCCAGCAGCGCAGCCTGCAAAAGCACAGGAAACAGCAAAGGCTCCTGCACAGCAGCCAGCACAGCAGCAAGCACCTGCTGAGCAGACAAAAGAAGCGGCACCTGCAACTTCTGAAGTAAGTGCTTATGAGAAAAAAGTACTTGAATTAACTAACCAGGAACGTGCAAAAGCAGGAGTGCCTGCGCTTAAATTGGATGTAGAATTAAGCAAAGTTGCTCGTGAAAAATCACGTGATATGCAGTCTAAAGGATATTTTGACCATAACAGCCCAACTTACGGTTCACCATTTGATATGATGAAGCAATTCGGCATCTCATACACTACAGCAGGCGAAAACATTGCTATGGGCCAACAGTCTCCTGAAGAAGTTGTACAAGCTTGGATGAATAGTGAAGGCCACCGTAAAAACATCATGAATGCAAACTTCACGCATCTTGGTGTAGGCCATGTTGCTGACGGTAACTACTGGACTCAAATGTTCATTGGCAAATAATATGTGATCGAGTGAAAGGCAGCCTCTTTAGGCTGCCTTTTTTTGTTGCACTGTCACCTGAATACTGTCGTTTACGTTATGAGTAGTATTTACTTGGACTCTATGTATGTATTCAATCCTTCATAGGAACATTAGTAAAAGACACTAAAATCAGAAGCAATAGGTGATTTGAATGGATATTAGAAAAGGAACAAAAGAAGATTTGAAAAAAATTATGGCCATCGTCCAGCAGACTGTTAGCATTATGGAATCCGAGGGAAATGACCAATGGAACCGGACTTATCCCCAGGATCAGGACTTTTTAGCTGATATTGAAGCGGGCAATTTGTACACGGCCATCTTTGATGGAAAAGTTGCAGGTTCCATTACTGTCGATCAAACTCAGGCTGAGGAATATAAAAATGCCTCGTGGAGAAAAGATGAGCCGTGTTTTGTATTTCACCGTCTGGCAGTAGATCCAGAGATCAGAGGTGAGGGAATTGCGAGCAAGTTAATTTTATTTGCTGAAGAACATGCAGTCAGTAAAGGGATACCGTACATGAGAACCGATACATACTCGCTGAATACAAAGGCTCAAAGATTATTTGAAAAAAACGGATATGTCATTGCAGGTACAATCTTCATGGATCGGGTCAACCCTTTTTATTGTTATGATAAACTGCTTGATTAAAGGGTTTCTTCACCCTTTACAAAAATGGGTATTGCTTCTTCCTCTTGGATTAAGATGGGGAGAGAAATGGAAAGTATCCCATGTTCGAATGACGATTCTATTGAATATTTATCAACAGGCATGGGGAGAGTAAGCACTTTTTCAAAGGATCTGCTATGTCTTTCTTTCAGAAAATAGCGCAAGTGCTGATGAAATGAAGAACATTTTCCTTTAATAATTAGTTCATTTCCTACGAGAGATACTTTAATGTCATTTTTGCAAATTCCGGGGAGCTCTGCTTCAATTTTGATATCCCCATTGCACTCATACATGTCACATCGAGGATAAATATTCTGATTAGATAGGAAACGATTGATTTTATCCTCTTCCAGTCCTGAAAAGGAATGTTTTTTATTGTGACTGGAATTCTCAGGCGATAAGGTGTCCCAAAAATCCTGGTTCTGATATTGAGCGGACATTTTTATTAAATCTTTCCATTTTTTCAGTTCCATAAAGATGCCCCCTTTATAATATTTCCGTTACATCAATTTCAGAAAATTGCATATCGACGTTTTTAGGTATTTTTATCTCCATATACCCCTCTTTGCAGCTTGCTGATGATCCTTTTTTTCTGACAATAGCAGGGAGGGTTAGGATATGCTTATCGTCTTTCTCAGGAATATGTTCAATAATCATTTGGTTGGATGTGTGGTAAAGTTTCATTTCTTTTAACCAGTCCTCGTTTTTAATAGGGAATCTCACAAAAACATAATCATGTGTTTCAAAGACGGATGCATTCAGCGGTGCAGAATATGGCTGGTGATTAGTTCCAGGGGCAGCTGTATTAAAACCTTTCATAAAATCTGGTGTTCCGCTCATTTCCTGCATATTTTGAGGAAACATTTGCCCCATGATATTTCGGACATATTTATCAATATCCTCCGGTTTCATTTGATGGGGAGGATTTTTCATATCTTTATTAAATGGAAAAAAGTTCCATGGAAACATCCTTCTCATCCTTTCCATGCTAAACTGCCGGCAAGGCTAATGATTCTTCACTATGTCATATATTCTATGCGGAAAAATGCCTATCCGTTAATAATGGATCAATAAGATTTGCACAGCCCCTGCAGCCAAGGTGAAAAAAATTTCTTATTATTTGCATTAATACACTGTAATTACTAGTATATTGGTATTGATGTATATAAAATTTATTAAATACTGAGGGGTAATTTTGTGAGAAATAAAGCAGCTTTAATAACGGGAGGAGCAACAGGGATCGGGAAAAGAACGGCGTATGTGCTTGCCGCAAAAGGCATCGATCTGGTGATCAATTACCGTAGCAGTCAAAAGGAAGCTGTCTCATTATGCCGGGAACTGACCAAAAAATATGGAACTAAAAATATTGCTTTGCAGGGAGATATTTCAATACCGGCAGAATGTGTAAAGATGTCAGAATCTGCTTTAAATGATTTCCCAGTCATCGATATAGTCATTCATAATGCAGGCCCTTACGTGCATGAAAGAAAAGAGATGATGGAATATACCTTCGAACAATGGAATTATCTGATTAATGGTAATTTAAATGCGGTATTTTATTTATCCAAGCTGTTTATCCCGAAAATGCGTGAAGCTGGATGGGGAAGGATTATTACGATTGGCTTTGATCGTGTAGAGTCAGCTTCCGGCTGGATATACCGTTCCGCTTTTGCTGCTGCGAAAACGGGTGCTGCGTCTTTGACGAAATCCATCGCACTTGAAGAGGCCGGGAATGGAATTACCGCAAATATGGTTTGTCCGGGAGATATCGTCGGTGAATGGAAGGAAAAAAAAATTGAAGAAGCCGCAGAGGTTCAGGAAAATGCCTCACCAGTCGGAAGACCGGGAACAGGTGAGGATATTGCCCGAGTAATTAGCTTTCTGACCGATGAAAAATCCGATTTTATTACAGGCAGCATTATCCCGGTTACAGGGGGCAAAGATGTCCTTGGAAAAGTTTACCAGGAATAAACTTATAAAAAAGGCAGAAGAACGGAATTCTTCTGCCTTTTTTTAAACTTTCATGGATGCTGGGTATTTTTTGTTCTGAAGATAAATCAGCCTGCCTGTTAAAGTAATGGCGCCAGCTGCAAGTCCTGTAATTAAGCCTATCCAATAACCATATGCCCCCCAGTTTGAATGATTGGCTAGATAATAGCCAAAGGGCAGTCCGATAATCCAATAAGAAATAAGTGACATAATAAAGGTGACGTTTACGTCCTTATACCCCCTTAACGCTCCCTGGACAGGTGCCTGAATGGCATCTGAAAGCTGAAAGAACATGGCATAGATTAAAAAATTGGCCGTTAATTTTAATACATAGCTGTCTTTTGTATAAATAGATGCAACTTCTCTTGGAAAAGCCAAAAGGATGGCTGCACAAATTAATGCCATAATTACGGCAATGCCTACCCCGATCCAGCTGTACTCTTTAGCATCCTTAAATCGTGAAGCCCCTGCTTCAAATCCTACCACTATTGTTAATGCCATTGAGATGCTGAGCGGTATCATATAAAGAAGTGATGCAAAATTGAGGGCAATCTGATGAGCGGCGATAACGGCTGTTTCGAATGTGCTCATTAATAAAGTAACTGCTGAGAAAATGCTTGTTTCGAAAAAAATCGATAAGCCAATTGGGATGCCGATCATAAGAATTTCTTTCCATTTGCCGATTGAAACAGCATGCAAATTCCTGAAAACTCCATAATTCGAGAATGGGGAATTTTTATGAATAATAAAAAATGAAATAAGCATGATCAGCCAGTAAGTAATAGAAGAAGCATAACCTGCACCTGCTCCTCCGAGTTCCGGAAATCCCCATTTGCCATATATAAGCATATAGTTAAACACAGCATTGATCGGCAGTGAAAGAAGTGTAATAAACATACTCACCCTAGTCTTGCCAAGAGCGTCAATAAACGACCTTAATACATTGTAGACAAAAAGGGGAATCAATCCTGTGCTTAAGGCTGCAAGGTAGTTGAAAGCTGTGTCATGGACCCTGTTTTCGAGATTCATTCCACTTAAGATTGGATTTAAGGAGAGTGCTCCTCCGGCAAATACAAGGACGGCCATAATGACGGATAGATAAACACCCTGAATGACAGAAAAGGCAACTTCCTCACTCTGTTTCTTTGCTCCCACCAAGTGGGACACGATCGGTGTAACAGCAAGGAGTATGCCGCTTAGACCGGTGAACACTGGAACCCAAAGTGAGGATCCAATCGCTACACCTGCCAGGTCCTGAGAATTATAGCGGCCGGTCATTAAGGTATCAATAAATGTCATGGAGTACATCGCCAGCTGGGTTACTAGTATTGGAACTAAAATCACCAGCAGCTGATGCAGCTTTTGTTTTTTGCTGTATGTCTGATTCATGATTCTTTCCTCTTTCTTTAAAGTGACTAGAGAATTATATCATACTAAACAGAGGACGGTGCAAAGCAGGCCTTTATTCTGGGAAAAACAGCTATCGTAATCTGAACAAATCGATTAAAAGAAGTGTTTCAATTATGTGAACTTTTGAATAACGAGAATAAAAATCCTTCCAACGGCGAGTATAAATATTAAAAGCAGCCATTTCCAAAACTCGACTTGAAGGAGGCAGAATGATGAGCTTCAATATAAATAGGATTAATCCAAATCAGACTCAAGTTTCATTCGTGGACGGGCGTTTTGAGACACTTACAAATGAAGAGCTGGAAGAATTGCTGACCCAGTACGGAATAAGAGAAAAAACAGATGAACCGGTATCCAATATTATCAATTGAAAGAATAATAAAAAGCACTTGCCTGTATGCAAGTGCTTTCTTCCGCTTTTCAATTAAGCCTCCAGTAATTGGGACGATTCTTGGACTGCTGCTCCATGACGCATTACATGAAGAGTATATAGATCTTTTGGGATCTCATATAAATTGTAAATATCTTCATTGGCATTCAGCTGATCATAAACAGACTTTCTCGTTTCATTTGCAAGAATGACATAAGGAAGCTTTTCTGCAGCTTTTTGCGAGCGGATATTTTCCTTGCGGATCCGCATAAAGATTGTTTCAATGCCGGTTTCAAAAAAGAGTTCCTCAAAGAAAGCATCTTTTGCTAATTTGTTATAGCCTTTGCCATGGTAGGGCTTGCCAAGCCATGTGCCTAGGAAGCCGGCATTGTCCTGGATGTCATACAAATTGATTGTCCCAATCGGAGTGCCCCATTCATCAAGAATTGTGCGTGAAATCAATTCACCGCGTTCTTCTGCTTCGATTGTCTGCTTTGTAATAAACATAAACTCATCATAACAATTGGCTTTTTGGCGAACAAAAGGGAAGACATCAGGGTGCGTCATTAAATCGAATAAAGCATGGCACTCGTGAAGATCACGTTTCTTGAGCATAGGATATCCCTCCAATTGAGGGCAGTCCTACTCCATGCCAAATAGAGCCATCGGTCCACCCTCGAAATTTTTTATTATGCTGCTAAAAAATTTCGGGGTGGGAATCGAACCCACTAGAACCAGATAACTGGTGGCGCACCATTTGCCTTCCCTATTACTATCGTTTCCGATATTAGATTGTCTGTCATAAAGAAGCAAAATTTTCACTTCACTTTAGGTATAATACTAAAAAAAAATCAAAAAGGAAATAGGTTTTTTGATTATTTTTTTTGCGATTTTATGTCAAATTACACCAGCGATATTCGACACGTTTTCACGATTCCCTGTACACAAAATTTCCGCCTATCATTGTCCATTTCGGCTTGGAAAGAAAGTGAAATGGGTGATGGTTCCACAAAACTAAATCGGCATCTTTTCCTTCCTCGATGCTCCCTAGCCGGTTATCGATCCTGAGGTTTTTTGCCGGCAGAATGGTGATTCCTTCTAAGGCCTTTTGTTCGGAAAGGCCTTCCCGGACTGCAATAGCTGCACACATATTTAAATACTGTACAGGTGTGTAGGGATGATCTGTAGTGATGGAAACTTCAACACCATGCTCTGTCAGCTGCTGATACGTTTTCCAGGTTTTGTTTTTCAGCTCCACTTTAGACCTTCTTGTTAAAGTGGGCCCGACTGATACCTTTAAATTCAGCCCTTCCAATTCGTCCGCAATTAAATGGCCTTCTGTACAATGTTCGATCCGAAGATCCAGATTGAATTCTTCTGCAAAGCGGATAGCAGAAATAATATCATCTGCCCTATGCGCGTGGATTCTGACGGGAATTTCTCTTTTAAGTGCTTTTACAAGCGGTGCGAACCTTAAAGAGTCAGGGTTATCGCACTGTAAGGCCTCATAAAAGGCTTCCCTCAGCATGCCCATTATCCCCATTCTTGTAATGGAATCCTTGTTCCCATGGCTGTGAATCCGTTTTGGATTCTCTCCAAGGGCAATCTTAAGTCCGGCTGTTTCCTGGATAATCATTTTGCTGATATTTTTTCCTGCAGTCTTAATAACAGAAGTAGTTCCCCCAATTACATTGGCGCTGCCCGGCATGATATGGGCAGTTGTGATGCCATATTTCACAGCATCCGCAAAAGCCGGATCAAGAGGATATACTCCATCCATCGCTCGAATGTGCGGGCTTAGCGGTTCAATTGTTTCGTTGGCATCATTGCCTGCCCATCCCGTGCCTTCATCATACAGGCCCAAATGAGTATGAACATCTATGAAGCCCGGAAGCAAGTGGTGTCTATGGCAGTCAATAATTTTTACATTTGAATCAGACTTTAGGTTCTTGCCTGTCTTTAATATCTTTCCGTTTTCTACTAAGACATCCCCATGAAAAGCAGGGGAAGCAACAGGGTAAATGAATGCGTTTTTTAATAAAATTTTCATCACATGGTCTCGTCCTTTGATCCTGTAGTATTTGCTTTATTTTACAAAAATGAAAAGAAAGGGTGAACATTTTCTGATTGAACAAATAAAAAAGTGTAAAATAATCAATTCTACACTTTTGAGTAATAAGCTGATTTAGGTTATGTTAACTTTTTCGCGTTTTGTAAAAAAAATAGAATACCCCCGAACCCAACGCGATGACTATGATAGGCAATATAAATGGTTTTGCGTATTCTTTAATGTCTCTCCAATGGTCACCAAGTTCCATTCCCAATAATAAAAAGAGAACCGTCCATGGCACCATGGCTGCTATTGTATATACTGTAAAGACCGATAATGGCATTTTGGCAATTCCGGCAGGGATGGATATGGCATGCCGTATTACAGGAATAAATCTGGCCGTAAAGATCACTCCAGTTCCATACTTTTCAAACCATTTCTCTGAAGCATCCAAATGTTTTTTTTGAATCAGTAAATATTTTCCATACTTATCAAGAACAGGCCTTCCTCCATACGCGCCAAGCCAGTAAAGAAACAGCTGAGCTAATGTTCCGCCTGCAATCCCCGCAAGCAGGGCACCTGTAAAATGGATGTCTCCGGTGCTGACTAAAAAGCCGCCATAGCTCAGGACAATTTCGCTTGGTATCACCTCAACCATTAATCCAAGTGCAATGCCGGCATAACCCAGCTGGGAAAGTATTTCAAAAATGCTGGCAATAATTTCTTCCATTCTGATACCTCCCCATTAGAAATTTAAAAAATCCCGGTCATTTGCAGGAGTATAATGGTGAACCCTAATATCCAAACGTATACAGCAAATATCTTCAAGGATTTTCGTTTTAGAAAATTAATCATCCAAACGACTGCTGCATAGCCAAAGAGTGCTGAAGACAAAGTTGCCATCAACATACTTCCAAGGGTTATGGCTTCTGTGTGACCGGACATCAATTCCCCAAATTGCATAACAATGCCGCCTGCGATGGCAGGAATGGATAGCAGAAATGAAAAATAAGCCGCTGTTTCCCTGTCGAGCTTTCTAAAGAGGCCTGCTGCAATGGTTAATCCGGATCTGGAGACTGCCGGAAAGATGGCGGCTGCCTGAAAGGTGCCGATAAACAGGGCATCTCCATATGTGATGCTTTCCATCTTTTTGGCACCTTTCTTAACACCATCAGCAATCCAGAGTATGAACCCCGTAAATAGAAATTCCCAGCCGATTGTAACCCCGGATTTTGAAATTGAATCAAACATGTCACTCAGCAGCAGCCCAACGATTACGGCTGGAATCGTACCGACAATCAGAAGGATAGATAGCTTGCCGAATGGCTTCTTTACGATTTGAAGCAATTCATTTTTGTATACGACAAGGACTGCCAGTAAAGTTCCTATATGCAGCATTGTATCAAGGAAGAGGCCTGCCTCATCAAGCCCAAATAGATGTCTCCCCAAATATAAATGTCCTGTACTGGATATAGGCAGGAACTCTGTGAGCCCCTGTATGATTCCCAGAATGAAAGCCTCCAGCTTTGACATCATCTATATATCACCTTCCTAAGCAGGTAAAAAATTTGGCAAAGTCATGACGCAATGCCTGTCTTTAACATTTGTATTCAAGTTGTCCTAATCAAGAACTTGAAATTAAGGTTTTACGGATTTTATGGATGGGTGCAAAAATTAAAAAATACATGAAACCTTTTAAAATGAATAACGTAAATAATATAGAAGAAATCATAATATAGATTGAGGATTATTAGGAGGAAACAGAATGAATGATTATAAAATGCCTTCCAATGATGAAAGGCTTTTAGCAGCAGCCATCTATGTAACCAGTTTTTTTACAACTTTTATTGGACCGCTGATCATTTGGCTCTTAAAAAAGAATGACTCGGAGTTTGTAGATTATCATGGCAAGGAATATTTAAATTTTTTAATTTCCTATACGATTTACAGCGTCATCAGCGTAGTGCTTATGATCATCTTAATTGGGGTGATTACTATTTGGATCGTGGGAATCCTTGCTTTCGTCTTCACAATAGTAGCTGCTGTCAAAGCGTATGAAGGCAAGGAGTACAGAATACCTTTAGTTTTCAGGATTTTAAAGTAATTAAACAGAGTCCAGGGCCGTTGCCACTGGGCTTTTTTTAATGGATAATTAATTCTGCAGAGCTTTTAGTTATACAGTACACGGGGTGATGTAATGAATAGACTCGATAACAAACAAAGGATGCTCAAGCTTATGGAGATTCTAAGAGAGCAAACTGATGAAGAAAATGAATATACACTGGACGATATAACTGAATGCTTTAAAAAGGAATATGGACCTGATGTGAAATTAAACAAAAACTCACTGAGGGACGATATTGAGCATCTGATTGAAGCGAAATTCGATATTACCATCAACCAGGAAAAAGAGGGGATGCCGAAGTTCTACAGCCATCAATACCGTCTATTCGAGCTTTATGAATTGCGTATGCTGATTGATGCTGTTGCTTCTGCACGCTTTATTACGAAAGATGAGACGAAACAGCTGATCCGGAAAATTAAGAAGCTGACAAGCCTTCATCATGCCAAAAAGCTGCATAATGAAATTTTGATCGATTCCTCTGTAAAAAGTGAAAGCAAACTGGTTCGGCTGGCTATCAATGATTTGCATGAAGCCATTTCCGAGCGGAGAATCGTCACATTTCAATATGGAAGATATAATCTTAACAAGGAATTTGTTTTAAGCCACAATGGAGGGCAATACAGGGTCAAGCCGCTGGCGCTCACCTGGGTAAATGATTTTTATTATTTAATAGCCTATTACTTTGCTAAAGAAGAAATCCGCCATTATCGGATCGACCGTCTGCGCAATGTGAATATAACGGAAGAACAGTTTGCATATGAACCCTTTGATGTATCCAGGTATGTGAGCTCAACCTTTCATATGTATGCCGGCTCTGAAGAGTGGATAAAAATCCGGTTCCATAACGATCTGATCAACGTGATAATTGATAAATTCGGGCGGGATGCAGACATAAGAAAGCTTGATGAAAACTATTTCGTTTTAACAGCAAAAGCCATTGTAAGTGATGGTCTTGTCAAATGGCTCCTCAACTGGGGTAACCAGGCGAAGGTACTCTCGCCGTCCTCACTCATTGATCAAGTAACAAACGAAATCCGCAATATGATGTCTATTTATGAAAAAGAAACGGATTAACCCTTCTTTATCTATTAAACTTTGAAGCGCTCCAGGATTGGGGCGTTTTTTTTGTTTAAAAACAATTGAATTACCAGTGAACGTTTTAGGAACTTGCACGTCATATGAATGACATAACAAATAAGGGAGGACAACATAATGGAATTTTTAGAAAGCATTAACTGGGCAATTCTTGCACCTATAGTCATCATTCAGCTTATATTAATCGCCATTGCCATTATTGATCTGGTAAAAATAGAAAAAGCAAATGGGCCTAAATGGGTATGGGCTCTTATTATTTTATTTATAAACCTGCTGGGGCCAATTATTTACTTTATTTTTGGAAGGAGAAGCTGATAATGCCAGTTGTAAACATAATAAACCTAAAAAAGCGGTTCCAGGACCTGGAAGTAATAAAAGGTCTGGACTTCCAATTATCTGAAAGAAAATGTATTGCCCTTCTGGGAGCAAATGGGGCAGGAAAAACAACTACATTAAAAATGCTTGCCGGCCTGGTGAAGCCAGATTCAGGAGCGATCGTGTTTGAAGGGGCAGAAAAAGCGGATTTCCGAAGATTAATAGGCTATCTTCCTCAATTTCCTGTTTTTTATGAATGGATGACAGGCAACGAGTTTCTCGAATATGCTGGCCAGCTTGCAGGTCTTTCTAAATCAGAAGCCAAAGACAGAGCAAAAGAACTTCTTGAACTTACCGGTATAGCTGAAGCTAAGAATCGGCGGATTGGAAAATATTCAGGAGGCATGAAGCAGCGGCTTGGCATTGCACAGGCTATAATCCATCGTCCGAAGCTCGTCATGCTTGATGAGCCGGTTTCTGCACTCGACCCATTTGGACGCAGAGAAGTGCTGGAGCTGATGGATAAGCTGAAAAAAGAATCAGCTATCCTATTTTCAACTCATATACTAAATGATGCAGAAGAGATTTGTGATGAAATATTATTTCTCCATAATGGTGAACTAGTTGAATCAGGGACATTGGCAGGCCTGAGAACTAAACATCAGCAGGCAAAAATTGACTTGGCTTTTAAAGAGAATACACTGCAATATGCAGAAGAATTATCTCTGCTTCAGCCTGTTTCTTCAATGAAATTGGATGGAGAGTATGCGAGCTTTTTGGTAGAGGATATAGAATATGCTAGAGAACTATTCTTAACTGAGATTATGAAACGGAACCTGCCGCTTGTTAAGTTTGAAATCAGCAGAACCAGGCTGGAGGATGTCTTCATGAAGGTGGTGCAAAAATGAATCAATGGATGACTTTATTTAAAAAGGAAATGCTTGAAATGTCCAGAAATTTCAAATGGATATGGGTGCCGCTTACTTTTATTATGATAGCTGTAAAAGAGCCGCTGACATTATATTATATGCCTCAGATTATTGATTCTCTTGGCGGGCTGCCGGAAGGAGCAGTCATCGAGCTTCCTGTCCCATCTGCAGGTGAAGCGCTTGCTGCAAGTCTTAGCCAGTTCAATACGTTTGGTGTGCTTATTATTGTATTAATTACAATGGGGACTATTGCTGGAGAAAGGAAAAGCGGTGTGGCGGGGCTTATACTGGTAAAACCTGTTTCTTATGCCTGGTTTGTAACGGCGAAGTGGGCTAGCTCTATGATTCTCATTTGGTTTTCATATTTTTTGAGTTATTTCCTCTCCTGGTACTATGTAGGCGTATTGTTTGAATTTATTTCTTTTGCGGATTTTCTCCAGTCCTTCTTTGTTAACGGCATCTGGCTTACTCTTATAGTAACTGTAGTAATACTGTTCAATACGTTTATGAAATCGCCTGGAGCAGTCGGATTTATCTCTATTGGCATCATTGTCATATTAAGCCTATTGAGCAGTTCACTCCCTCATTTGCTGGAATGGAGTCCGGCGCTGCTGTCTGCTTATTCGAATGCTTTTATCATGGGCAGTAATCTCCCGGATGAATTGCTGCCGAGCATCATTGTTTCTGTAGTCATGATCACGCTTTCCCTGCTTGCATCAATTGCTATCTTTAAAAGAAGGGAACTTGCCTGAATTCATGGCATGGTCTATCTTTGTGGGCATATATGTATATGGGAGGTTAATATTTTGGTAGTATAGCTTTAAAAGACTGAAAGGAAGATGAGCGGTGATCAGTGAAGCGGGTCTGGTACTTGAAGGCGGAGGGATGCGAGGAGTATACACAGCGGGGGTTCTCGAATATTTTCTTGAACAGGACCTCTGCTTTCCTTATGTCATTGGGGTTTCTGCAGGGGCTTGCAATGCAGCTTCTTACTTATCCAAGCAAAGGGGCAGGAATAGAATTGTGAATGTGGATTATGTTACAGATCCCCGATATATCTCATGGCGGAATTACTTTAAATCCCGCCAGTTTTTCGGGATGGATTTTATTTTTGATGAAATACCGAATAAGCTTGTCCCATATCACTATGATGAGTTTTATAAAAATGAGTCTGAATTTGTTATTGGAACAACTGATTGCCATACAGGTAAACCGGTGTATTACGGTAAAAAAGATTATGGCAAAGATATGCTTAAGGTTTTAAAAGCATCCAGTTCCTTGCCTTTTATTGCTCCGGAGGTAGAATTTAATAGCCGGGTCCTCCTCGATGGCGGAATCAGCGACCCTATACCAATCAAAAAAGCTCAGCAGGATGGATTGAAAAAAAATATAGTAATCTTGACAAGAAACAGGGGATATACCAAAAAGCCATCTAAATTTACTTTTATGGTCAAAAGAAAATATCCGCATTACACTGGGCTTCAGAAAGCATTGACGGAACGCTGCCGGACCTATAATGAGACCCTCCGCTATGTAGAACAGGAAGAGAAGAATGGGACAGTTCTTGTCATCCAGCCTCAGGAGCCATTAACAGTGGGCCGGATGGAGCGGAATCCTCAAAAACTGGAAAAGTTATATCTGCAAGGATATGAAGATGCAAGAAAATCCATTGAGAGAATCAATCAATTTTAGTCAAACCGTATCTAATAAGATGCGGTTTTTTCTTAAGGAAATAGTCTTATCTTTTCGACAGGGCTGACAGGGAGTAAGTAAAGTTTTTGATTGAGAATCAAGCGAATAGACCCGGAAAAACTTAAAATATATAAAGAAGTAATGGGTTTTAAGTAGTATTTTTTGCGAAATGACGGAGAAGCATGTCGAAATACAAAGATTGTTGATATCTTTATTTCGAATATAATGAAAATTAGAAAATATAAGGGGGGTCTCAATAAAAAATGAATATCAAAAAGGGTATCGTAACGGGTACATTAAGTTTGGCATTATGTGCCTCAGCTGTTTTTGCGGGTTCTGTCAGCACTGGACAAGCCCAAACGGTTGAAAAGAGTTACTTAGTCGTTTTTAAAGATGAAGGAAAGCTTCCTGCAGGCTATACAGACCTATTGAAAAAATTTGGAGGACAAATAGAGAATAAGCTCGAAAAATTAGGAGCTGTTGAGGTTTCATCAGCAAATCCTAATTTTCTTAATGAAATCAGGAAATCTTCCTTGGTATTGTCTGCTGGCGCTGAAAATGTTATATATCCCGAAGCTCCTGCAGTAGATGCAGATCTTCCATTAGATAATGCTGATTTATATAACAGTCTGCAGTGGGATATCAAACAAGTAACAAATAATGGTGCATCATGGAATCTTCCAGGAGGAACTGGAAAGACAGCTGACGGTAAAGATATCGTTGTTGGTGTAATTGACACAGGGATTGACTATACTCATCCAGATTTAAAAGAAAATTATGCATACGGTAAATCCTTTGTTCCGGGCTACCCGGATCCAATGGATGAAAACAGCCATGGAACCCATGTTGCAGGATCCATTGCAGCGAAAGGAAGAACCATGGGTGTCGGACCTGACTTGAAGGTAGCAGCATACCGTGTATTCGGCCCTGATGGCGGTGCAGCGACTTCCCATATCGCCGAAGCCTTAATAACAGCTGCGGACGACAATGTGGATGTTGTCAACATGTCTCTTGGCGGGTATGACTGGTTCCAGAATCCCGAGTATACAACGAAGGAAACCGTAGCGGACGTGCAGATGTTTAACAGAGCCATCAAATATGCGATTCAAAAAGGTGTTACTGTAGTTGGTTCTGCAGGCAATAACGCTGTTGATTTAAAGAGCCCGGGACAGCTGTCAGGTTCTGATAACGGTGCAACACACAGAAGCCCAAGCAGTCAATTGATGATTCGTGTATCTGCTGGAGGAGCTTTAAAGAATCTTGCTTTCTATTCCAATTACGGTGTCGGCAAAATTGATGTCATGGCGCCTGGCGGAGACTTGGGACCAAACTATGATCCAAATACTGGAGCTGGCAGAGACAATTCTTATTTGGCATTAGCAACAATCCCTGGCGGCGGATATGGGTATAAAGGCGGTACTTCTATGGCCGCTCCGAAAGTTGCGGCCCTGGCTGGTGTTATTATCGCAAAACATGGGAAAGACCAAATCTCTCCTGCACAAGTAAAGCAGATCATTCAATCTTCATCAGAAGATATCTTCAAGCCTGGATACGACGGACAATCTGGCCATGGGCTAATTAATGCGGTTAATGCTTTAAAGTAATTCCATCAAACGAGCTGGCGGAAAGTTTCCGTCAGCTTTTTTATTTGGAGGAAAATCAGCGAATAAAGATGGTAACGAATAACTCAAACAGACTATTTGCAGATGCGGCAATATGTACCCTCCAAAAATCCTCCCAAAAATTCATTTTTTTTGGAACTATTTAATAGAATATAGAGAAATACATATAGCGGGGGAGACATACTGATGAATATCCAGCAATATTACCGGAAAACAGCTGACATCTCAATAAATGCGAGCCTGGCCGCACTTGTACCTCCATTTTTCTTTCTATTGATTTTCATAAAAGAATCTCAACGGACGAATTTAATCCTTTTTCTAATCCCTTTCATCATATATAGTTTTCTGTGCCATCAAATTCACTTGCTGAATAAGCAAAGGGCGGCCGAGATAGTGGAGAGAAATTCCAATAATAGCAGACAAGCCCTTCTCTCATTGTTATGCCAGTCAAATTTGATGATCGCTTTTATGCCGGCTCCTTCCCTTAGAATGGTGCTTTTTGATCCGGAAGGAAGGCAGGTTGGTGAAATCAGGGATATGAAAATGTGGAAGTTTAGATGGTTCTTGCCTTATTTTTTGGACCGTCTTTTTCCAAGAAGGCTGGGTATCTATGATTATAACAATAATCTGGAGGCATCAATCCTAATCGATAGAAACGGCGTTGATATTTCGTTTGTGAAAGACTCCTGCAAAGAAACAATCATAAATAAAAAAGATGGATCCAAACTGGTATATGAGAATGGCTGTGATCGATATTCCATTCCTAAAACCTTTTTCCATACGGATTTTCAAGTTCTTGATGAGAAATCAAATAGGATAGCGCGCCTTCGCAAAGGATGGATGCCGCTAGAATGGGGGCAGCAGTTCAGGGATCCCAATACACCTGTACTTTCTTTTGAGGAGGGTCTGACAGCAAAAGAAAAGCTTAGAATATATGCCATTCTTGCGACGCTTTTTCTTTACCGCAATCACTAAAACAGAGTGCACATTTATAGATTCTATATTCCCCATATAGTATGATAAGTTCAGTTTAAATATAGGGATATCAGTATAGAGGTGTTGGAATGAAAAAGTTTCTATTCGCAGCCGCAGTTATTGTCGTTTTGCTGTTTATTGTTGACAAAACAATTCTCAAGGAAAAAGGGGTAGTAGAGCAAGGCGGACAAATGCAGAAATACGATAAAATGGAAGACCCTGAAGATTTGCCTGTTGGTTTGGAGAAAGGAAACCTTGCTCCTGATTTTGAACTGACAGATATGGAAGGAAACCCGGTAAAACTCTCCGATTATAGAGGCAAGGCAGTTTTGTTAAATTTCTGGGCAAGCTGGTGTCCTCCTTGCCGTGCAGAAATGCCGCATATGGAGAAGCTGTATAATAAGTATAAAGATGAAAATTTCGATATTCTTGCAGTCAATCTTACAAACACTGAAAAAAATAGCGGTGACGCAGAGAAATTCGTAAAAGAGCTGGGGCTGACTTTTACAATTCCTATGGATGTAAAAGGCGAGGCAGGTTCTGACTATAATATAATGGCCTATCCTACAAGCTATTTTATTGATTCCGATGGTGTTATTAGAGAGAAAGTTTTGGGAGCTTTAAATGAAGAGTATATGGAGAAGGAAATCAAAAAGCTTCCATAAATAAAACCGGAGAGCCATTGTCAGCTCTCCGGTTTTATTTCTGTAATCATATTCTGGTGCAGACGATTAACGATTACTCTTTTTCGGTATAGCATAATGCCTGCTTCGGCAATATCATTTACGGCTGAGCGATTTATGAAAGCCCCAAACAGCAGTCCGGCTATCGGGATCATTTGAAAAAGTTTTTTCCAGCCAATTTGGTCCCTGTAAGAAAACACAACTTCTCTCCACCCCTGAAGCTCGGAAACGACTTCCCTTTTTGCTCCTGCTTCTTTAGAACCAAACATGGAAAGCTGCTGCAGAATGGCTTTTTTTCCTACAATGTCACTGGAAACAAATTGCAGAATTTTTACGATGAACATTCTTTCATTCTTATCAGCTGGATCAAAGCCATAGCAAATCGCGATATCCTGAAGGGTTTTTAGCTGAATGCCAAGTAGAAGAGGGATATCAATCGTCAGGGTGAAAATCCCTCCAACCCCAGTACTGGCACCTTGCAATGCAGCGGTTCTTTTACGGTTTGAGCTTAGCTTTCCAGCGGCTTCATCCATCTTTGATATGGGCAGGCTTTCTACATCCTCTAAGGTATGAATATTTTGTTCAGGATAATAGTTCTTTAACGCCGAAGCTGAACTTAAATATCTTCCTCCTGATTGAATATATGTGCCAAGCTCATCAAGAATCACTCCAACCTTTTTTTGTATGAACTCCGGTGTGAATCTATCAATTAACTTAAAAGGGAGTCTTCCTAGCTTCTCCCAAAACCATAAATCACCTTGGTCTTTTTCCCATTCTTCACATTTTTTTAGTTCATTTATAAGAAGTTCCCTCGGTTCAATCATATTTAAATTCCTCTCCTTCTTCTATAATTACCTATACGTCAGTTTAAAGCAAAAGTTTCAATTCTTTATAAACAATTCTCTTTGTATATTCCGACTATTCATGGTAAGATTCTTATAATAGAATAGGATTTCCTTCGGGGCAGGGTGAAATTCCCAACCGGCGGTGATGAGGGTACGCCCTCTTAGTCCGTGACCCGGTTTTATTAGCAGAGATGCAGGAACATGCGCTTTTCTAATGATTGTCTAGCTCCAGCGCCTACCCCCTCGAGGTCACAAGCCAATCCTCCCAAAAAGGCAAAAGACGCCTTTTCTGCGAGGCTCGTCTTGTGCTTGTCGGGGGTGAACAAGGCGCTTGCGCTTTTCTAATGAAAACGGTGGATTTGGTGAAACTCCAAAGCCGACAGTGAAAGTCTGGATGGGAGAAGGAATGATTATAGTGCTGCGTTCAAAAAAATCTTTTTTAAACGCTTATTTCGTCATGTGATTTTGCCCCGTTTCACCTTGCTGGTGTACGGGGTTTTGCCGTTTCAAACTTAATTTGGAGAAACTGTAAGGGAAGGAGGAACCAGATAATTTGAACCATCAGGAATATATGAAGTTAGCCATCAGCCTGGCAGCGGCCACTAAAGGCCAAACCAGTCCTAACCCGCAGGTGGGTGCGGTTGTTGTTAAAAATGGTGAAATTCTGGGGATGGGTGCTCACCTGAAAGCAGGAACTCCCCATGCTGAAGTCCATGCGATTGCTGCAGCTGGCGATAAGGCTAAAGGTGCTGATATTTATGTCACGCTTGAGCCATGCAGCCATTTTGGCAGGACTCCGCCATGCGCAGACTTAATAATTAATTCAGGAATTAATAGGGTTTTTATTGCTTCTGCCGATCCGAATCCTTTAGTTTCCGGCAAAGGAATTGAAAGAATGCAGGATGCCGGGATTGAAGTGGTGACCGGCTTATTGAAGGAGGAAGCAGATGCCCTAAACGAACCATTTTTCCATTTTATAAAAACAAAGACACCATATGTAACCATTAAAGCAGCTTCATCGTTTGATGGAAAAACAGCTGCAAAAACCGGTGACAGCAAATGGATTACTTCTCCAGAATCCAGGCAGGATGTGCATCGGCTACGGCATGAACATGACGCAATACTTACAGGTGTAAATACGATCATTCACGATAATCCCCTTTTAACCGCCAGGCTGCCCCAAGGCGGAAAAAATCCCATTCGAGTTGTATTAGATACAAATCTGAGAATTCCCGCTGACGCAAATGTCATCCGGGATCAGTCTGTAAAGACCATAATCTTTACCGGCTGCGAAATAGATCGGTCAAAGGCAGAAGAGCTAAAGAAGTATAATACTGAAGTTTTTTCTTTTTCTGCTAATGAGGTGCCGATTAAAGAAGTATTAAGAAATTTAGGTGAAAGAAACATCATGACTTTATTTGTTGAAGGCGGATCAGAGATCCATGCTTCATTTATAAATAGCGGTTTCTTTCAGCAGATAATCCTTTATATGGCTCCTAAAATTATCGGGGGCAATAAGGCGATTCCATTTATTGGCGGGGATGGTGCCAGCTATGTAAAAGATGCCCCTGCACTGGAATTCACAGAAATTGAAAAGATTGGCGGAGACCTTAGAATTACCGCAAAACCGCTGAGGGAGGCCAAGGAGTAATGTTTACTGGAATTATTGAGGAACTGGGAACAGTAAAAAAAGTGGTTCAGCAAGGCAAGGCCATGAAACTGACAATTCAGGCATCCACAGTTTTAACAGATGTTCAACTGGGGGACAGCATTTCGGTAAACGGCGTGTGCCTTACAGTTACGGAATTTGCGAAAAATGAATTTTCAGCAGATGTTATGCCTGAAACATTCAAAAGTACTTCGCTTTCTGCCATTAAAGAACGAACAAAAGTCAATCTGGAGAGGGCGATGTCGGCAAATGGCCGCTTTGGAGGACATTTTGTGACAGGGCATATTGATGGAACTGGTCAGATTCTAAAAAAAACAGCGAGTGAAAACGCCATTTATATACAAATATCTGTGCCTCCTGCATTAAGCCATTTGCTTATCATGAAGGGATCAATTGCCGTGGATGGGATTTCCCTGACTGTTTTCGGCAATGAAGACAATACTGTTACTGTCTCGATCATTCCCCACACAGCAAGTGAAACGGTACTCGGCTTCAAAGCAGCGGGAGACATTGTTAACCTCGAGTTCGATATGCTGGCTAAATATCTATATTCCTTCATGAACAGGCAGCAGGAAACCTCATCGCCTAAAGAAGGAGTTTCAGAGCGATTCCTTAAGGAGAACGGCTTCTTATAATTAGCAAAAGGAGGGTCAATCAAACATGTTCAGTGATATAAATGAGGCATTAGAAGATTTAAAAGCAGGAAAAGTCATCATTGTCTGTGATGATGAAGACAGGGAAAATGAAGGGGATTTCCTTGCAATCGCGGAATATGCGAAACCGGACACGATCAACTTTATGGCCAAAGAAGGCAGAGGCCTGATTTGTACACCTATCACTGAGGAACTGGCTGAAAAATTGGAACTGAATCCAATGGCAGAAGTGAATACTGACAGTCATGGAACAGCTTTCACAATCAGTGTTGACCATGTAAAAACCACTACAGGCATCAGTGCATTTGAGCGTGCATTCACGATAAAAGAAATGCTTGAGGACGACGCTAAACCTGCAGACTTTTCACGGCCGGGACATGTTTTTCCGCTAGTGGCCAAAAAAGGAGGAGTCTTAAGGCGTGCAGGCCATACTGAGGCCGCGGTCGATCTGGCACGTCTTGCAGGTGCTGAACCAGCCGGGATAATCTGTGAAATAATGAAAGACGATGGAACGATGGCTCGAGTGGATGATCTGGAAAAAGTGGCTGAAAAGTTTGATTTGAAAATGATTACTATTCAGCAATTGATAGAGTATCGATTGAAGCATGACTCCATTGTCAAAAGGGAAGTGGAGATACAGCTTCCAACAGAATTTGGAGACTTTAAAGCAGTAGGCTATACAAACACTGTCGATGGAAAAGACCATGTAGCTCTTGTAAAGGGAGAAATCGATGAACGTGAACCAGTATTGCTTCGTGTGCATTCGGAGTGTCTGACTGGAGATGTATTTGGATCCAACCGCTGTGACTGCGGGCCGCAGCTTGAAGCAGCGCTGGCACAGATTGAAGAGGCAGGCCGGGGAATCCTTTTATATATGAGACAGGAAGGGCGCGGCATCGGACTGATCAATAAAATGAAAGCCTATAAGCTGCAGGAAGAGGGCTACGATACAGTTGAAGCAAATCATAAGCTCGGATTTAAGGACGATCTACGCGACTATGGGGTAGGTGCACAAATCCTTAGGGATCTGGGAGTAAAAAAAATGCGTCTGCTAACCAATAATCCCCGCAAAATTGCTGGATTGGGCGGTTACGGGCTGGAGGTATCCGAACGGGTTCCTCTTCAAATGCCTGCCAAATCTGAAAATGAAAATTACTTAAAAACAAAGAAAACAAAACTTGGGCATTTATTACAATTTTAAGGGAGCGATTAGAGATGAAAAAGGTAATCGAAGGACATTTAGTAGGAACAGGATTAAAAATGGCCATTGTAGTATCGCGTTTTAATGAATTCATTACGGGCAAGCTTTTAAGCGGAGCGGAAGATGCACTCAAGCGCCACGGAGTAAGCGAAGAAGATGTGACAGTTGTGTGGGTTCCTGGAGCATTCGAAATCCCTCTGGCAGCTAAAAAGCTGTCCCAATCCGGAAAATATGATGCAGTCATCACCCTTGGCACAGTGATCCGCGGAGCAACTCCGCATTTTGATTATGTCAGCGGCGAAGTGGCTAAAGGGGTCTCAAGCACAGCATTGCAAAGCGGTGTTCCTGTTATCTTCGGTGTTCTTACAACTGACACGATTGAACAGGCAATTGAGCGGGCAGGCACCAAAGCTGGAAACAAAGGATGGGAAGCGGCTGTGGGAGCTATTGAAATGGGCAACCTTTACAGACAATTATCCGAAGGTGAATAATGTTCCGGATTTTTTGCCGGCATGAGAATAAGAGTGTGCTTCCAGGTGCAATTGTCTTGCCCGGTTGCAATATCTACCAAAATCGGCGGGGGATTTCCGCCGGTTTTTTTAAAAATTTATGGGCAGACGTCTGACCTTTCTATTGGCAGAATGAGTTTTTTTTGATAAAATACTGCTTGTGGCTCACCCGTACTTTTTAGTGATCACTCTTAACTGAGGGAGATGTATACGGGGAGAGCGGGTAGGGAGAGGGCTAATTGAATAGATAGGTAGTATATATGAATAAGTGGTTTAACCAGCTTTTTCAGCTTGATTCAAATGGAACAACTGTAAAAAGGGAGGTTATGGCTGGGGCAATCGGCTTTTTTACGATTGTTTATATTATCGCAGTTAACTCTCTAATTCTCTCTGAAGCAGGAATTCCGCTGGAGGCAGCCATTTTTGCAACCATTATAACATCGGTTGTCGGCTGTTTGATTATGGGGTTTTGGGCAAATGTACCGATTCTCCTTGTGCCTGGAATGGGAATTAACGCTTTGTTTTCCTATACAATGGTCCAATCGATGGGCTTATCCTGGCAGGAAGCATTGGCTGTTGTCTTTATATCTGGTCTGATCTTTGTATTCGTGGCTTTTTCGCGATTCGCAAAGACATTAAGCGAATCGATTCCACATTCACTTAAAGAAGCAATAACAGTGGGACTCGGACTTTTCTTGATGCTGATCGGACTTGAAAAGGGCGGAATCGTTGAAAAAGGGACAAACTCCATTATTGCTATGGGTGAGCTTGGAGACACGCAAGTGCTTGCAACCATCTTAACGTTCCTGCTTGCCATTATTTTATTTATGCGCAATGTGCCTGGCAACTTTTTGATTACTGTTGTAGCAGGAACATTGATAGCATGGGCTTTTGGGCTGATTAATGTGCAAAGTACCGAGGAAAAGCCGTTTGCTCTTTCCGATTATATGGAAGTATTTGGATCGATGTCATTCGATAACTTACTTTCCGTCACTTTTTGGATTGCCATTTTTTCATTGACAATGGTTCTTGTCTTTGAAAATATCGGATTAGTTCACGGTCATGTTGGTTTTATTAATAGGCCGGAACAGTTTAAGCGTGCTTTTCAGGCAACTTCGGTTTCTGCATTATTGTCAGGAATTTTTGGGACAAGCCCGACTGTAGCAACGGTTGAAAGTGCAGCGAGTATGGCTGCCGGCGGACGTACAGGATTGACAGCAGTCACAACTGGATTCCTGTTTATGCTATCCGCATTCTTTATCCCTGTTATTAAATTGATTCCCAACAGTGCAATTGCGCCTATTCTTATCATTATTGGCGGACTGATGCTTCAAAACATCCGTAATCTTGACTTAAAGGATATGAGCGAAAGCTTTCCAGCTATCTTTATCATTGCCATGATCCCGTTCACGTATAGTATTGCGGACGGCATTGCCATTGGATTTATTCTTTATCCAATCTTAAAGATTTCGATTGGCAAAGCAAAGGAAGTTTCATTTGCATTGTATGTCATAGCTGCTTTATTTTTATTCAACTTTGTTTTTCATGTCATTAGTTAATATAGATATATTGGGATGCCCTATTTGGGGCATCCTTTTTCTTTTTTCTTAACAAAGAAAACTGGTGAATTTTGTATAAAAATATAAAAATTCTTTTTGTTCAACAAGTTTCGATACACGAGTTAATATAGGTCTATAGTAATATGGGGTTTTCGGAGGTATATCAATGGAAGTGTTTGTAGCAAGGCAGCCGATTTTCTCCTAAAAAATATACCGGCAAACCGGGCTAATATGTTAGCCGCTGTGCTATTATAGATATTTTTTCTGCGGCTTAATATATCTTTTCATTTCTGCGGCCATATTCCTTTTAGCAGATACCGGAATGTCTGCCTGGGAAAGGTCCTCGGGGAAGGGAAAAATCCCATAGTCATTAAAACGGACCCGGATAATCCCTTCATATACAATTGTATTTTTAAAAAATGCCGTTGTTTCTACAAAGGCATTTTTTTCATTAATAACGCTGCCAAACTCTTCGATCCGCTGGATGAAAAATTTAAATGTATAAAGATCAGTATTAATATCGGCCACTTCCCTAAATGACGGAATTTATCAATTTTCTAATTAGTTAATAATATAATAGGGAAAACAATTATTGAATAATAAATGCTTTTATGGCACTCTTATTTATAAGTTGGGCTACAAATGGTTTGGAGGTATTATTATGAACATTGAATTGCTGAAATGTCATGGATCAGGAAATGATTTCTTTATAATAGATGAAATTTCCCATACGTATAATTTTACAGAAGAGAATCGTGCTGAGCTTGCCAAAGCAATATGTGACCGCAGCACTGAACTTGGTGCAGATGGAATTCTTTTCGTATTAAAAAGTGAAAAAGCAGATGCAAGGATGCGTGTTTTTAATCCGGATGGATCAGAAGCATCAATGTGCGGAAATGGATTAAGATGCGTTGCCCGTTATGTATGTGAACTTCTTGGTCTAAAAGAAGCCATCATTGAAACCATGAAAGCGGATTTGCAGGTAAAAAAGCAAGAGGACATCTTTGAGGACATTCCAACTTATCTTGTTGAAATATCACCTGTTTCATTCGATTTGAAGGATCTTCCTTTAGTTCTCGATAAAGATACTATAATTAATGAAAAAGTCAGCGGGATCTCAGAGGAATTAGCTTTTACGGCCTTAGCAGTCCCTAATCCCCATTTTGTTTCCATTGTGGAGAAAGAGCAAATTACATCTGACCTGCAAAAAAAGATCAGTGAATATTTGAACGGGCCGAATGATTTCTTTCCTGATGGAGTAAATGTCAGCTTTGTAAAGCCGCTAAAAAAAGGGCATATTTATGTAAGGACATTTGAGCGGGGAGTAGGATTCACCAATGCCTGCGGTACAGCCATGTCCGCTTCAACACTTGTCACTTGCATGAATGGGCTGAATAAAATCGAAGAGCCTGTTGAAGTATACAATAATGGCGGAAAAGTGCGCTGTGTAGTTCATGAGAAGAATGGCAGGCAGTCCATTGATTTAATTGGGAATGCCAGCTATGTTTACCGCTGTGAAGCGGAAATCAATATGGAAAAACCGCAAGAGTTCACCCTATCCCAGAAAGAAGAACATACTGGAGAAATTAAGCAATATGCTAAACTTCAGGAATATGCCCAAGCGGTACTTAAAGAATGGATGTAGGATAAGGCATTGGCCTTATCCTTTTTTGTTTTCCTGTTTTAAAAAATCGAGCACTGGAGAAAAGGGCTGATTTTCCTTTGTCTGAAAATAAGAACTGAATGGATCGCCATCGCTGTTTACCCTTTTTATAAGATTGGTTATCTGAAACCGCTCCATTGTGAGTTTCTCATTGACTTCCTCCCAAAACAGAGGAGCAGCAACAGTTGCTGCTTTATTTCCTCTTGCTGAATAAGGGGCAATGATCGTCTTGCCTTCTGCATGCTGGATATAATCCACATAAAGCCGGCCTCCGCGATTTTTCTTTAATCTTTCTATTGTAAAAGAATCGGGATCTTTGGAAATTAGATACTGGGCAATAAATTCGGTGAACAGCCGAGTATCATCAAAGCTATAGGTATTTTCCTGCAGCGGGATATAGATTTGCAGACCTTTATTCCCGGATGTTTTGACAAAGCTGATTAATTTCAGCTGATCAAGCACCTCTTTAATCAATATTGCAGCTTTAATGGCAAGATGAAAAGCGTCCCTCGAAGGAGGATCTAAATCAAACACTATTTCGCTGGGATCATTGCTGTAAATGGTCTTAAATGGGATATGATATTCAAATGCAAGCTGGTTGCCAAGCCAGAGCAGTGTTTGAAGATTATTGCAGACAATATAATTGATGCCTTCAGACATTTCAGTTTCTACAAAATCCGGTGCGTAATCCGGGCAATTTTTCTGGTAGAAAGGCTCAGCAAAGATCCCATGCGGGTAGCGGATTACAGTTAAAAGCCTTTTCTTTAAAAATGGCAGCATATATGGAGCAATCTCTCTTAAAAAGTGAATGTAATCAATCTTTTGAATAGCTGGTGTTTCCCATAATGGCTTATCTGGATGGGTGATTTCTATTTCGGGAGGCAGGTTTTTCTGCTGTTGTATAAATTTCTCATAAGTGCAGGCATCAGGCTTCAAATCGAAACGAAACTGGTGAAAATGCGGTTCGCGCATTTGATCCTCATAAATCTCCAGATATTTAACTTCCACACATATTGCTGGTTCTACATAAATGAATTGGCTGTTTTCATCTGTTTTATTATCTTTGATGATTTGGAATAAGGCTTGTTTTTCATCGGGCTTCAACCCAAAAAGAAACTGTCCGATTGCTATGACAGCATCCCCCTGGAATACACCAGCATAAAAATAGCCATTTGATTTTTCATATGCGGTGATAAAGCAGTTAACGTATTTCCAATTCTTGAATTTAAGCCATAAAGATGATCTCTTTCCTTCTTCCCATTTATTCTTCAACTGCTTTGCCACGATTCCTTCACCATCATGCAGGACAATTTGTTCCCAAAGTTCATTAAAGCTGCGGTATGGAGGGATTAATTGTATCAATCTCGGATCCTTCTCATCAGGTTTTAAGGGCATATTACAATCCTTAAACAAAGCTTCCAGTTCTGCTTTTCTGGTAAAGTACTCTTTATCGGTCATTTTTTTGCCTTTTACCATCAAAATGTCAAAAATAAGAAGACGGCATGGCGCAGTTTTTGCCTTCTCTTGAATTTTCTTTTCAGACCTCATCCTGCCCCTGACCTGGATGGACCCAAAATGGGCTTTATAGGCATTCTCCAGAAAGACTAATTCTCCATCTAGTGTAAGTGGAAGGTATGGTTCGAATTTATCTTTGTTTTGCTCCAAAAAATCCTTAATTTCCGGGAAAATATGTAATAAAGGCTTATCATTCCTGCTTGTCAGTCTGGGTTCCTTGTCCAAGTGCAGGATTGCTCTAAAACCATCATACTTCGCTTCAAAGAGCCATTCCTTCTCTTCCGGAACATCAAAAGTTAAGGTTGGAAGCATTGGTCTCATTCAAATTGGCCTCCTTTACAATCGTTACTATAGTTTTGGCCATTGCCGCTAAAACTACTCAGTTTCCAAATGTTTTAGCGTATCTCCCTTTTTGTTAATACACAAGTTATGAGTACTACATCTAATAAGAATGGGAGTTTGACTATGCACACAATGTGGAAAGGAAGCATCAGTTTTGGGCTGGTGAATATACCAATTAAGCTGCACTCGGCTACAGAAGATAAGGATATAAAGCTGAGAAATCTTCATAAAGAATGTCATTCGCCAATTAAATATGAGAAAACATGTCCTGTTTGTGAAGTAGAAATTAAAAACGAAGATATTGTAAAAGCTTATGAATACACAAAAGGAAAGTTTGTCGTTTTAGAGGATGAGGATTTAGAAAAGCTTAAACAGGAAAATGAGGATAAAGCTGTCGAGATTGTGGACTTTGTAAAAATACAGGAGATTGATCCGATTTATTATAATCGCACATATTATATGTCTCCAGGGGACGGAGGAGGAAAAGCCTATTCCCTTTTAAGAAAAGCGCTGGAGACGTCAGAAAAGGTAGGTTTGGCAAAAATCATTATTCGATCCAAAGAACAGCTGGCTGTGGTCCGGGTATATGAAAACACTCTTGTAATGGAGACGATTCATTACCCTGATGAAGTGCGTAAGGCTGCGGATGTGCCAAATGTACCTGCAGAAGACAAAGTGACTGATAAGGAAATCGATACTGCCATTATGCTGATTGATCAATTAACCACTGAATTTAAACCCGAGAAATATAATGATGACTACCGGACAGCTCTTTTGGAGCTTATCGAAGCAAAACGTACTGGCAAAGATATAGTCACACCGGTCGAAAAAGAACCAGCAGCCAATGTAACCGACCTTATGGCTGCCCTGCAGGCATCAATTGATAAAACCAAGCCTGCTGATGCAGAAACAAAGAAAAAACCGGCAGCTAAAAAGAAACGTGCTCCTGCAAAAACAAAAGCAAAAAAGCAGGCTTAATAGAAATAAAACCGACTTTGCTTTTGCAAAATCGGTTTTTTACTGGAGCTATTTTTTTGAAGAAAAGTCTTCAAAAAATGTTCCGTTTATCAAAGTTAGTGGTAATCCTATAAATAAAAAGGATTTGTTTAAATGAAAAGGAAGAATTTAACATCAAAAAATATCATCTACTTAACGTTGGCAGCTGCAATTATTGGCGGATTTGTGCTGCTTTTTATTGAAATAGTGGACGAATTGAAGGAAAATGAGCTAATTCGATTCGATGAAGCTGTGATTCAGTATGTACAGGCCTTTATTTCTCCCCGGCTCACGGAGTATATGAGCGTGATTACTTTTTTGGGGTCGGTAAAATGGCTGGCTTTTTCTGTAATTATGGCGGTCGTGCTTTTGTTTATATTTAAAAAGAGTTCACTTGCATGGTTCATGGTTCTTTCATCCGGTCTTGGAGCACTTTTCAACTTGCTGCTGAAATGGATTTTCAAAAGAGAACGACCGGATATCAGACCTCTGATTGAGGAGCAGGGATTCAGTTTTCCGAGTGGCCATTCAATGGGATCTTTTATTTTTTATGGCTCGCTGGCCTATATGATCATCCATTTGGCAAAAAGAAAACGATGGAAGACTGCATGGACAGTGATGCTAGGCTGTTTTATCATCATGATTGGGTTAAGCCGCATCTATTTAGGCGTTCATTTTCCCAGTGATGTAATAGCTGGATTTGCAGCCGGAGGTGCCTGGCTGACAATAATGATAATTGGATTCCGCTATTATGAGTACCGCAAAAATGTATAATGGGTATTGAGAAATGCGCAGTTTCTTTATAACATAGGGAAATAACAGATACAGGAGTGGGAACAATGAATCAAAAAATTTTGCCGGCATCTTCAAACATGAAAGAATTTGAAAAGTTCCTGAAAAGCCCCTATGACATTGGTGTATTTCTCGATATGCACATTTCGCAGCTGAAGAATGTTTCGCAGATGGCAAAAGCACATAACAAAAAAATGATTTATCATGTTGATCTGATTCATGGCTTGAAAAGCGATGATTATGCCGCAGAATATATATGCCAGGAATTTAAGCCTTACGGGTTAATTTCTACTAAATCCAGCGTCATCCTAAAAGCAAAGCAAAAAGGAGTGATCGCTGTCCAGAGGATTTTCCTCATCGATTCTCACGCGCTTGAAAAAAGTTATAAATTAATCGAGAAAACCAGGCCGGACTACATAGAAGTTTTGCCGGGAGCCATGCCATGGATGATAAAAGAAGTAAATGAACGTTTGAACACCCCCATATTTGCTGGAGGACTCATCCGATCAGAAGAAGAAGTGAAGAATGCGCTTGGTGCAGGAGCAGCTGCCATTACAACTTCGAAAATAGAATTATGGGAAAGGTTTTCATAAAAAATGTTCAAGGAAAGTTTGACAACGTTTTCATAGACTTGTATACTCGGTTTAACAAGTTAATTTATGTGTCGGAGATTAGGAGATTCACACAGTTTAGCCATTAATGGCTTAATCTGTCGTGAATCTCCTTTTTTGTTTCCGATCACCCAAAACGGAAAGGGGATTTTCAGATGTCTGCTTTTATGGGAGAAATAATTGGAACGATGATCTTGATTGTTTTTGGAGGAGGCGTTGTTGCCGGAGCGAATTTAAAAAAGACTTTCTCTTTCAATGGAGGGTGGATTGTTATCACCATCGCCTGGGGACTAGCTGTAACGATGGGGATTTTTGCTGTAGGATCGATTAGCGGGGCACACTTGAATCCTGCTGTAACAATCGGGTTTGCGCTTAGCGGGGATTTCCCTTGGGCAGACGTGCCTGGCTATATTCTGGCTCAAGTCCTGGGAGGTTTTTTGGGAGGGGTTATTGTATTCCTTCACTATCTCCCGCATTGGAAAGAAACAGAAGACCAGGGTGCTAAACTTGCTGTTTTCTCAACCAGTCCTGCGATTCCCCATACATTTTCAAATTTATTAAGTGAAATGATTGGGACGTTTATTCTTGTACTGGGATTGATGTTTATTGGGGCAAATCAATTTACAGAAGGCTTAAATCCGATAGCTGCAGGCCTTCTGATTGTTGTAATCGGAATGTCGCTCGGAGGGACAACTGGCTATGCGATTAATCCGGCTCGAGACCTGGGACCGCGAATTGCTCATTTTCTTCTTCCGATTGCAGGAAAAGGGAAATCGAACTGGGGGTATGCATGGATACCGGTAGCTGGTCCAATCCTAGGGGGATTAATGGGTTCCGCATTCTATCAAGTGATGTTCGATGACAAAGCTTCAGGCATGTTATGGGCAGTGCTCGGTGTTAATATAATAGTATTAATTCTTTCATATATTTTTGGCAAAAAACAGCCAGGGGAAGTTGATTCTTCTAAAGTGGCTGCATAAATAAAATAATGAACAAGATTGGGAGGAGTCATTTGTGGACAAATATATTTTATCATTAGACCAGGGGACTACTAGTTCGCGTGCTATCCTATTTAATAAAAAAGGGGAAATTGTGCACACGGCGCAAAAAGAGTTCACACAGCATTTTCCAAAGCCTGGCTGGGTTGAACATAATGCAAATGAAATATGGGGTTCAATTTTATCGGTGATTGCAGGTGTTTTTTCGGAATCCGGGATTAAACCAGAGCAAATTGCCGGCATTGGCATAACAAATCAGAGGGAAACAACTGTTGTTTGGGATAAAGAAACGGGAGTCCCGATTTATAATGCGATTGTCTGGCAGTCAAGGCAGACAAGCGAAATTTGCGATGAATTGAAGGAAAAAGGCTATAACGATCTATTCAGAGAAAAAACCGGTCTTTTAATAGATGCCTATTTCTCAGGAACAAAAGTTAAGTGGATACTGGATCATGTGGAAGGGGCAAGGGAAAAAGCCCAACAGGGCAAATTATTATTTGGAACCATCGATACATGGCTAATCTGGAAGCTATCGGGAGGAAAAGCGCATGTGACCGATTACTCCAATGCGTCCCGCACTCTAATGTTTAATATCCACGAACTTAAATGGGATGAAGAGCTGCTGAACATACTCGGAATCCCGAAAGCGATGCTGCCTGAAGTGAAGCCATCTTCCGAAGTGTATGCTAAGACAATTGACTATCACTTTTTCGGCAAGGAAGTACCCATTGCCGGAGCAGCGGGTGATCAGCAGGCAGCGCTATTTGGACAGGCATGCTTCGAGAAAGGAATGGCTAAGAATACTTACGGAACCGGCTGTTTCATGCTAATGAATACAGGTGAAAAAGCGGTACAATCTGAACATGGACTTCTAACTACCATTGCCTGGGGACTTGAGGGGAAAATTGAATATGCATTGGAGGGCAGCATTTTTGTTGCGGGCTCTGCCATTCAATGGCTCCGTGATGGAATGAGGATGTTAAAGGATGCAAAGGACAGCGAAAGCTATGCAAAAAAAGTGGACTCGACAGATGGAGTGTATGTGGTTCCGGCTTTTGTAGGTCTAGGGACACCATATTGGGACAGTGATGTAAGGGGTGCAGTATTCGGAGTCACAAGGGGAACGTCCAAAGAGCATTTTATCCGTGCGACACTTGAGTCACTTGCGTATCAGACAAAAGATGTTCTATCTGCCATGGAAGCGGACTCAGGCATTAAGCTTAAGACGCTTAGGGTTGACGGAGGTGCCGTGAAAAATAACTTCTTGATGGAGTTCCAGTCAGATATTTTAGAGGTGCCGGTAGAAAGACCGACAATTAATGAAACTACTGCGCTTGGTGCAGCTTACCTTGCTGGATTGGCTGTCGGGTTCTGGAAATCCCAGGAGGAAATTGCTGAGCAGTGGGCAATTGATCAATCATTTCATCCATCGATGGAAGAAAAAGTCCGTGCAGGTCTTTATCAAGGCTGGAAAAAAGCAGTCAAGGCAGCAATTGCATTTAAATAGTCAGAAGAAAGTTTTATACACAAG
Organism: Cytobacillus oceanisediminis 2691; assembly: GCF_000294775.2. Taxonomy (GTDB): domain Bacteria; phylum Bacillota; class Bacilli; order Bacillales; family Cytobacillaceae; genus Cytobacillus; species Cytobacillus pseudoceanisediminis. The sequence continues at coordinate 3,659,555 of NZ_CP015506.1, read as the reverse complement.
TCATATCTTTTTATGTTATAATAAGATTAAGTTAATAGTTCGGCAGGAGATGCGGAGAGACCACAAAATCATTATCGGGTAAGCGATAATGTATTTTGTGGTCTCTTTTTTATTCCCTGCTTTTAAAGGGTAGTTATAACTAGCCCTTTCGACAAGGAGGAGACAACAATGATATTTTCTAATTTAAATCGTACTGAAATGATAAAAACACTGACAAAGGAAGAATTTGATGTTCTGATTATTGGCGGCGGCATAACGGGAGCGGGAATAGCTCTGGATGCAGCAGCACGGGGAATGAAAACAGCACTCGTCGAAATGCAGGATTTTGCAGCCGGAACTTCCAGCCGTTCAACAAAACTGGTTCACGGCGGATTAAGATATCTTAAACAATTTGAAGTTAAGGTGGTAGCGGAAGTCGGCAAGGAGCGGGCAATCGTATATGAAAATGGGCCACATGTGACTACACCGGAGTGGATGCTGCTTCCGATGCATAAAGGAGGCACATTTGGAAAGTTCTCAACTTCTATCGGACTTAGAGTTTACGACTATCTTGCAGGCGTCAGAAAGTCTGAACGCAGAAGTATGCTCAATGCCCAGGAAACATTATCAAAAGAGCCGCTTGTAAAAAAAGATGGACTTAAAGGCGGCGGTTATTATGTAGAATACCGCACAGATGATGCCCGTCTTACAATAGAGGTAATGAAAGCTGCGGCAGAAAAAGGCGCTATGCCTGTTAACTATTTGAAGGTCGAAAAACTTTTATATGATGAACAAGGAAATGTATGCGGAGCTGCAGCTGCAGATCAGCTGACAGGCAGGGTTCATGAAGTTAGAGCAAAAAAAGTCATCAACGCAGCAGGTCCCTGGGTTGATTCCATCCGCGAGAAAGACGGATCAAAGAAAGGAAAGACCCTGCGTTTGACTAAAGGTGTTCATTTGGTAATAGACCAATCCAAGTTTCCGTTAAAACAGGCTGTATACTTTGATACACCTGACAAACGGATGGTATTTGCCATACCGAGAGATGGTAAGACCTATGTAGGAACAACAGATACATTCTATAATTCTAATCCTGTAAATCCCAAAATGACTGCAGGTGACAGAACATACATCATTAATGCCATTAACTTTATGTTTCCTTCTGTGAAGATAGTGGAGGATGACATTGAATCCAGCTGGGCTGGTGTTCGTCCGCTTATTTGGGAAGAAGGAAAAGATCCTTCCGAAATATCACGCAAAGATGAAATTTGGGAGTCGGATACTGGTTTGCTGACGATTGCAGGTGGGAAACTGACCGGGTACCGGAAAATGGCCGAAACCATTGTTGATTTGCTTGCTGAAAAATTCAAACAGGAATCAAATAGAACATTTAGCGGAAGTATTACAAAAACATTGCCTATTTCAGGAGGAAATGTAGGAGGATCATCCAAATTTCAGGAATTCGTCAGGTTTCAGACTGAAAAAGGAACAAGTATTGGTTTATCAGCGGAACAGTCCAGGCACCTTGTTAAAATGTATGGATCTAACGTCGGTATCATTTTTAATATGATTGAGACGAAAAGGAGTGAAGCTGAGAATTATGGCTTGCCGATTGTATTATGGGCAAAGCTGAAATATGCAATTGAACATGAAATGGCTGCCACCCCTGTAGATTTTTTTAACCGCCGAACAGGAGCGCTGCTTTTTGATATTGAAACGGTAAGAAACTATCAAAAGCAAGTAATTTCATATATGGCTGATGCATTTAAGTGGGATATAGCTGCAGGAAATAATTTTGAAAACCAGCTGAACCAGGAACTCAGTTTTGCGGTAAAGCCGGCAGATCAGGACTAAAGCTCCCCAATTGGGGAGTTTTCATTTTTTAGGAGTATTTTCTTTAACAAAAGGGACATTCCATTGGCATATTATAGACTAGATAGGTAGCGGAGGTGGCTTATGTACAATGTTCTCATGTTTGTTGACTCGGGGGTTGATGATTCACTTGCCCTAATGTATGCCCTTCAGCATCCCGAGATTAATCTAGTAGGTGTAGTCAGCGCTTATGGCAACATAACCAAAGAAGAATCCATCAATAATACTGCATATTTACTGAAACTTGCAGGCAGAGAGGACATTCCCATTATAGCAGGGGCGAGCGGGCCATTATCCGGTGAGACCGCTGTCTTTTATCCTGAAATACACGGGGAGGAAGGCCTCGGGCCCATTCAGCCTCAGGAGAATTTCATCAGCAAAATAAAGGTATATGACATAAACAAAATTATAGAAATTGTAAATGAATACAAAAATGACCTTGTGATCGTTGGAGTTGGAAGGCAGACAGATTTGGCATTGCCGCTCATTCTGTATGGAAAGGATGCATATAAAGATGTAAATGCATTCTATTTAATGGGCGGTGCGTTTTTAGTTCCGGGAAATGTAACACCAGAGGCTGAGGCGAATTTTTACGCTGACCCCATTGCAGCGGATTCAGTGCTTGAAAAAGCAAAAAACATCTATATATTTCCCCTAAATGTAACAAATAAAGCGATTATCAGGCCTGAAACGATTGATTTTATTGCAGATAATACTCAATCGCCTTTTAAAGATCTAATCAAACCTGCTTATGATTATTATTATGAGGCTTATCAAAAGCTTGTCCCGGGAATTAAGGGTGCACCTCTTCATGATGTTCTTGTTTTAAGTGTTCTCACAAATCCTGATCTTGCCAAATATGTAAAACGAAGAGTGAGAATAGAGCAGTTTGGAAAGGCAAAGGGTAAAAGCATAGCTGACTTTAGGCCGGTGCCCGAAGTTGATCCGCCCGAAACACTTGATAATATAGCGATGGAGTTTGATCTGGAACGTTTTGTTATTGATTTTATCGAGGTTTTCCTTGCCCAGAAAAATCAGAAATAGCTTTTGACACTCAGTGTTAAAAGCTTTTTTATTTGGTGTTGAAGGGGAAAGGAAAGTTGGCATAGAATGTATTAACATGGAAAACATTTGCAGTCAGGGAAGGTTTCTTCAGACAAGGAAGAATGGCAATAATTCCATTTAGTTTCAGCATACATTATCAAAATCAAATGGAGGCTTTCAAATTGCTAAAAAACAAGAAATTAAACAGGTTTCTTTCAATTCTGGGAATGGTCATAGCTATTGCCATAGCATATAGTGTACTTGTCTTTTTAAATAAGGATGAATCCAAGGTTCAAAAAACCTCGGCAAATGCGGAGACATCTGAACAGGGATTAATGTACGATGATTTAGGGGACTTCATTGCCTCCAATCATACTTTTTATAATGAAACACTTGGATGGGGAAGAGATCGTAAAGTCAGCTGGCCAAAACAAAGAGATCAGGCTGAATTAATCGTAAATTCGCTTAAAAAAATATCAGCTGAGAATGAGGATTTGCAGACTGACCTGGGCACAATAACACGGCTGGCAGAAACTGTGCAGTCGGGCACTAAGGATAAGGAAGTTTTAATTAAATTGCACCGATATTTTCATGATCTGGATATTGGATTTAATGGCTATAAAGACACAACCGATTATTTTGATGTAACAGAGTATAAAGGAGAAGGCTAATAAGCGGGTGACAAGTTATTTTCTTGACACTTTACCGTAAATAAGATAACATAGTGATTGAAGTATTTGAGGTATATTGTTGAAGTCGTTAATTCACTTGGATTGTTCGGCAGCCGAACCTTCTTTTTTTTGTGAAACTGCGGCTTTTTATTATGTTTCATGCTCTTTAGGATTTTGAAAGAGTAAGCATGTGTTTGTAATTAAGAATAATTTGTGTGGACAGCTTAATGCTGAATTTTCTTCTTAATCATCTTCTATAAACCAGACACTTCTCCGTATTTTTACTTCAGTAAGTTTCTTACCATTTAATATTAAAATCTCAGAGAGCATCTAAGTCGGAAAGAATTCCGACCAACCTGATTCCCACTGGCGCGGTCTAGGAGCCGCAAGGATGGAAGAGAGGCAGGGCTTTCATTGTTTTAGGTAATAACTAATTAACTCAAATATATCATTTATAAGGACAGTATTTGCTGTCCTTTTTTATATATCTCGCAAAAAAACACGAACGTTTGAATAAGTTTCAGTTTAATTATTTGTGTTTTTGTGGTATGATGAATTCATTAGAATAGCTTTTCAAAATCGCAGTGACTGACGACAATGCGGAATGAACCGCTGGGGAGCTGCGTCTATGTATAGCCGGTCGTCTGGGCAGAGATAAGGGATACCCTTGTCTCTTTTTTTCATAACAAAATGGAAAAGCCCGTCAGCCGAATAGGTGCTTTTCCTATAGGAGGAATATGCATGAAAAAAAAGATTATTCTTGATGGAATTGTTGTGGCGAAACATGTGAAAGACCAATTAAAGGATCGAATTGAAGAATTGAAGGGGAAGGATATCGTCCCTTGCTTAGCCACAATTTTGGTGGGAGATGACCCTTCCTCTGAAACGTATGTACGGATGAAGGGGAATGCTTGTGAAAAACTTGGCATATTATCAAAACGTATTCATATGTCAAAGGATACAACAACACAAGAACTATTAGAGAAGATTGCAGAATTAAACAATGATCCTTCTGTACATGGAATCCTTCTACAGCATCCCGTACCAGGACATATAGATGAACGAAAAGCTTTCGAAGCTATTGCTATTGAAAAAGATGTAGACGGTGTTACAAGCCTTGGATATGGACAGACCGCATTCGGTTTTGGTGAATATCCGTCCTGTACGCCTGCAGCTATTTTGGAAATTATGGATTTTTATAAATTGAGTGCTGAAGGTATGCATGCTGTAGTCGTAGGCAGAAGCCCAATCCTTGGCAAGCCGGTCTCTGCCCTTTTACTCAATCGAAACGCAACAGTCACTACGTGCCATTCATATACCAAAAATCTGCCCCAAATTGTAAAGCAAGCTGATATTGTAGTAGCAGCTGTAGGGAAACCTAACTTTATCAAGGGTGAATGGATTAAAGAAGGAGCTATTGTCCTTGATGCCGGATATAATGAAGGAAATATTGGGGATGCAGAGTATGAAAGCTGTGCTGAAAAGGCGTTTGCCATTACCCCCGTACCTGGAGGAGTTGGACCTGTTACGATTTCCATGCTTTTGAAACATACTGTTCATGCTGCAGAAAAAATCGCTGAAATACAAGGGAAGCATAAATAGTTCATTTATCCCTAAATAAAAATTGATCTTTAAAAGGATTGACTTATAACTGGGTGTCGTTTATTATTAGGTTAACGCTGTAAAGTTCGTTATATACTTTTTGGATAAGTAGTCGTAGCTGCAAAGAAATGTAGGCGATCGTTCATCCTCATTTCTGCAAGCTGCGACTTTTTTATGTTTAAGTTTATATGGTACATTATAGTGAAAAACAATTTATTGGGAGGCAACACAAATGAACACAGGTAAAGTTAAATGGTTTAATGCAGAAAAAGGTTTCGGATTCATCGAATCTTCAGAAGGTCAAGATGTATTCGTACACTTCTCCGCTATCCAAACTGAAGGTTTCAAAACTTTAGAAGAAGGTCAAGACGTAACTTTCGAAATCGTTGAAGGTAACCGTGGACCTCAAGCTGCTAACGTAACAAAAGCATAATTTTGCTTAAAATGAGGTGATGCATGTCTAATCATGCATCACCTTTTTATGTTTGCTTATCCACTTTGTAGCCTTCAGCATTCCTCAAAACAGATCTTCTGTAATAACTGCTTTTAGGAATATGTATTTTTCATTTCACCCAATTAAAATACTTCACTTACAAAAAGTTTAAAAATAGTGCAAACGGAAATGTAAAAAAGAGATACAAACTGGAAAGCCTAGTAAAGTGTCCATGTCTTTATACAAAAAACAATCTTTCAGTACCTAATAAGATTTGCAATTCAAGGAGGAAATTATATTTTGACAACTTTTTCAGATTTTGGCTTAAGTAATGAAATAGTAAAAGCCCTTTCCAATATGGGCTTCGAGGAACCAACACCAATTCAGGCACAGGCAATTCCAATCGGAATGAAGGGGAAGGACATGATTGGCCAGGCGCAGACTGGAACTGGAAAAACCACTGCTTTTGGTGTGCCGCTGTTAGAGCAGATTGATTTAAACGAAGGTATTCAAGGTCTAGTCCTTGCGCCAACACGGGAGCTTGCTGTACAGGTGGCAGAAGAATTAAACCGTATAGGACAGGTAAAAGGAGTCCGGACACTTCCTGTTTACGGTGGTCAGGATATCACCCGCCAAATCCGTGCGCTTAAAAAGCACCCGCATATTATTGCTGCTACACCGGGAAGGTTAATTGATCACATTGAAAGAAAAACAATCCGTTTAAGCAACATCAAGATGGTAGTTCTGGATGAAGCGGATGAAATGCTTAATATGGGCTTCATCGAGGACATTGAAAGAATTTTAAGTGAAATTAAAGGTGAGCGCCAAACCCTTCTTTTCTCAGCAACAATGCCAAAAAGAATTCAGTCTCTTGCTGAAAAATTCATGCAGGAACCAGAAATGGTTAAAGTCAAAGCGAAAGAAATGACTGTTAAAAATATTGAGCAGTACTATATGGAAGTGCATGAAAAACAAAAATTTGATGTGCTTTGCAATCTGTTGGATATTCAGTCACCTGAACTGGCTATTGTGTTTGGAAGGACTAAAAAGCGTGTAGATGAAGTGGTGGAAGGTCTTATCAAGAGAGGCTATTCTGCTGAAGGAATTCATGGTGATATTCCCCAGGCGAAAAGAGATCAGGTTATCCGCCGTTTTAAAGAGCAGACAATCGACATAATGGTAGCCACTGACGTTGCTGCACGAGGTCTGGATATTTCAGGTGTTTCCCATGTTTATAACTTCGATATCCCGCAGGATCCTGAAAGCTACGTTCACCGGATTGGACGTACTGGGCGTGCCGGAAATAAAGGGCTGGCAATTACGTTCGTTTCTCCAAGAGAAATTGACCACCTAAAAATAATTGAAAGTGTTACAAAAAGCAAAATGGCGAAAAAGCCTGTTCCTTCCTTTAAGGATGTTGTTGCAGGCAATCAGCAGGCGACTATTAATAAACTTATGGAAGTTATTGAAAAAGAAGAACATGCAGACTTCAAGAGAGTGGCGGAAAGCCTTCTTGAAGATACAGATTCTGTTACTTTGCTTGCTGCAGCCATCAAATTGCTGACTAAAGGTCCTGATGTAACACCGGTTAAATTAACTGCGGTGGAACCTATCCGTGTCAGAAAACCTAAAGGCGATCGCGGCGGAAGAAGATTCAACGACAGGTCCAGAGGCGGCAGCCGTGATAGAAGAGATTTTAAAGGCGGCCGGGACAGACGCACTAAAAACCGCAGCAGCAATAAGGGATAATACGATTTAAAATCAAAAAGAGAAAATGGATATATTGATTTTTTTCGGTACTTTTTGAACATTTTATTATAAAATTAGAGGAATTTACCCATATTAGTAAATGCAGGGTAAAAAATCACTCTGTGAGTTATAGATATTAGGAGGAAATTTACATGGCAACAGGCAAAGTAAAATGGTTTAACTCAGAAAAAGGTTTTGGTTTTATCGAAGTTGAAGGCGGAGAAGATGTATTTGTTCATTACTCTGCAATCCAGACAGAAGGTTTCAAAACCCTTGATGAAGGCCAGGAAGTTAACTTTGACATAGAGCAGGGCCAGCGTGGACCTCAAGCTGTAAATGTAACAAAGTTATAATTAATTGATAAGAGGGTCCCTATTAAGGGGCTCTTTTATTTTTGGGGTAAAATAGGGTATAAAAGTAAGAAGGAAGGAATGATAGTGATTAAAATCCTTATTCTGTCTGATACCCACATGCCAAAGAAGTCAAAACAGCTCCCTGATATACTTCTGAATGAACTTCTCAGCTGTGAATTAATTATTCATGCAGGTGATTGGCAGAGCGTCGAACTGTATTATGAATTAAAACAATATGCACCTGTTGAGGGGGTATATGGGAATACCGACAGTGATGAAATTTGCTCCATTCTTAAGAAAAGAGTACTGCTTAAAATAGAAGGTTTTAAAATTGGGGTTGTCCATGGACATGGAAAGGGAAAAACAACTGAAAAAAGAAGTATAGAAGCATTTGATAAGGAAAATGTTGATGCTATTATTTTTGGGCATTCACATATACCGATAAAGAAACTCCATAATGGAATAATACTGTTTAATCCCGGGTCTCCGACAGATAAGCGCAGGCAGCCGAACTATTCGTTCGGCACCCTGGAAATTTCAGATGAGATGACATTCAATCATGTTTATTTTGATTCAAAGGAATAAAACGTGTTTCAAACCTTGAGTGTGTTCAGATCATATTCGTAATAATCTTGTGTGCCGTATGGTTCAAAGCCGCATGATTTGTACAATGAAAGTGCATGGTCATTTTCTGCAGCTACTTCAAGATGCACCCAGCTAACTCCCTTGCTGTGCTGCAGATTAACAACATTTGTAAGAGCGCCCCTGCCGATTCCTTTCCCCTGAAAAGAAGGATCGACAGCAAAGCCGTAAATCCACGCAGCATCTTTTTCTGTTTGAATTCTGATTTTGCCGGCTTTTTGGCTTTTGTATTCAATGATAAAAGTCCTCTCATTTTTGCAGGCAAAGATTTTTTTATTAAAAACCTCTGCTTCGTCTTTGGGGATATCAAAGCATGCAGTATCCAGATGATTAATGAATGCAAGGTCACTGCTGACTGCTTGCCGCATAGTTACTTCAGAATTTGCTGTTCCGATTTTTTTGGTTTTATGGCGCTTCATTTGATACTCGGAGAATGAATAGGTGCAGGGTAATGATTTAATATAACCTTCTGCTGATTGGGAAGAGGCTGGAGCATTAATAAGTAATTTGCGTGCTTGGGCCAATTGTTTTACTGCCTCATTGAACAAGCTGGAAAAGATGCCTTTTCGTCTATGATTAGGATGAACCATTCCGCATAATTCAACCGGACCTCCGAAATTATATAGAGCAAGGTAACCTAATAAATTCCCGCTATTATCATAATGGAAATAGTCATTTTCCTCGTCGGCCCTTGACTTCAAGGTATCCCAATTTAATTTTAATTTGATATTGCCCGTTTCTTCGCAAATTTGCTGTAGAGAATGAATATCGTTTAATTGTTTTTTTGTCAGCACTCAGGCGGCCTCCTAGATAAAAGAAATAATAAACCAATATTATAAGAAAACGGTTCATACGAATAGTCCTAAATTTCAATCTATTAGCTTTGGATTGAAATTATGTAAATAAATATAGCAATATGTTAGGATTGTATGGAAAAAGGGGGAGAATCAATGAAGAATTTCACAGTGATGTTCCATAAGGAAGATAATATACAGCCGATGGCTGTTCAAAAATTAAATGAAAATGACTTTGAAGTATACACAGAAGGCGGCACAAGGCATTTATTTGAATTGAACTCTAATGTTGGCTATTTTATATTTTTTGATGCTATTGATAAGGAAGGTAAGGAGTCTTACCTGGTTCTTCAATATGAAGGGGAGTCGGAAGAACCCAGTGCATGCTTTGCTTTTGAATTAAAAGATTTCTATCAATTCACCGCTCTTTATCTGAATGACCTTGATTTTAATGAAGGAAATAATGTGGATAGGGAAGAAGAAGCTTATACACCGATACAGCATTTGGCACATTTAATGTATCACATTATTGAAGAGGGTAAAAAAATTCAGTGATAAAATAAAAGAGCAGGTTCTCCTGCTCTTACTCTTGTGCTTGAGAAAGGTTCTCTCTGCAGAAAGCAGAAACTTTCTTTTCTTCCACTTCATCCAAAGCGAAATCCAATATGTTTCCTGAATGACTTTCGACAAAATGATAATTAAGAATCCTCTCATCTTCTCCATTTTTATAATAAAGGACCCTTAACTTAATGCCATTCTCTGAATATAATTCATCGTCTTCATCTACATCGATATCTAAAAAGTATTCGTAGCGGTCACCCGTTAAAATGCCGGTAGGATCCTGTATGTACTCAACAGTATAACTTGTAATATCCATGGTCTTCACCCTTTCTTTCGCTGCTGTACATGTCATTATACACTTTTCCCAGATTGGTTTAATAGTATTTATCAATTTTTTGCCGTGTTTCTAAGGCTGCAGTGTAAGTTTAGAACTTTTTGACAGCGCCCTTTAAATATGTTATACTAATTTTAGTTAAAAGAATATAATATTGCCCATAAACACTTGTTATATAGAGCCAGTGGTTCGTCACTTTATATAGCAAGTGATTTTTATTTTGGGTAAGGGTCTTACTCTTTGGGAGGTGCCTGATTATGGCAATGGGATTTGGCAGAAAAAATTTGGAAGAAATCAAGGTTGAAGAAGTGAAAATCTGGGAGTGTACATCTGAGTCTTGCAACTGCTGGGTAAGGGACAATTTCAAAAGCAGCCAGGTACCTATTTGTCCGATTTGCAAAAGTGAAATGGCAGAAACGACTAAAGAATTGCAAGTCGTTAACAATAACAGCATCTTTTCTAAATAATTGTAAGGGCGATGACATCGCCCTTTATTTTTTTGCTGATTTTTTCTATTACGCTTGCAAGCTCATCAGATCTTAGAAATTCAATAGTGGAAAGCTTTTTTAAACTTAATACTTCCAGATTCAATAAGCAGTACATAACGTCCATTTACTTTAGCTATAGGAATCGTTTCCCTGAAATCTGAAGGAGCCCGATCACGGATACGTTGTCCATCCTTTAACTTAAGCTCAATCTATGGAGAATGTTCGATAATTTATACGGAAGCTTCAATTACCTGGTCTGTTGAATCTCCCTTTTTGGACTGGCTGCCCCAATTTCCATGCTGCTTTCCGATTGTTCTCTTCTTCGCTATCAGACTGGAATGCTCTTCTATATGTTCTTGTACCACCGAGTCGTTTGCAATTTTAACAATTTCCGGCAGAGCTCTTTGCAAGCTCACCATCCTAAAAATCCTTTATTGCACTATTCTCATATTTCTCTGAATCGGGAGTCTGAAAGTGTTTAGAGTACTTCTCGGCATTTTCCCCTTTCCCTCGACCTGTACAACAAAAAATGACAAATAACTAATTTCAAAATCCATACATTTCCCCTTTTTCTTCATCTTTAACTTTATAATAAATCTTACATCTAATTGCCCTTCGTTCAATGTTGAGTATATGTTTTTCCATGATGAACAAAATAATGGAAACGCGCTAAACTGGATGTGGAAGAATGTCAAATTTGCTTTGGTTTCTTGGATTAGTGCTTATCAGCATAGGTCTTATTTATATAACTTATATTAGAACTGAATTTCGGCATAATCTGGCGGTTTATTTCTTTGTTATGGGACTTTCTTTTTTAATGGAATACATTGTATTAATTTTAGGTGACGCATACTCCTATTACCCGAAATTATTTTCTATCCAGTGGTATGATGATGTTTTTGGCTCCAGTATATCTCAGGCTTTTTTTATTCCTAGTGTACTAATGGCAATAGCTGCTTTTAGAATTCGCTTCAGATGGATTGCTTTCATAATCGCCGCGATATATGGAATAGAAGAGCTGTTTCTCTGGCTGGGCATCTATCAGCACAATTGGTGGAAATCTTGGTTTACCACGATTATCTTGTTTGCTTCAGTTTTTATTATAAAATGGTGGAGGAATAGAGTTGAAGATCCCACTTTTTTTATACAGTTTATAACCGTGTATATGGCCATCACCACAATTTTTCAGGGTATATCTTTTGGTTTGACGTCTATCCTGGGAACCCATCAGTATAACATTGGGTGGTTTGTATCACCTTATCAGGACCATATAGCTTTCAGTGTTCTGGTTTGGATTATCTATGCACTGCTGCTGACCATTATCATAATAAAATATTTTCGATTTAAATGGATGGCCTTGATATTTTTTGCCGATTTAGCTTTTCAGTGCTTTATGGTGAAAATGGACATTCTAGAAATAAGCACTTTTTGGAATCCTATTTACTTCAGTATGATACTTATGCTATTGCTGATGCTAATCAGGAAATTAAATAACTATATGTTTCCGTCAATCTGAAATCCATACTTTAAGAATTGTTATCTGATGATCCAAAGAAAAAAACTGGAATAAAATACCACGAATAAAGCGTTGACCTGAAGCACTGGCGGTGCTATTATTTAAGAACAGCTTTCACAAAATAACTGATTGAAATTATTTTTAAAATGTTGTTGACGATGAAGGTTGTAAGTGATATGATATAAAAGTTGCTTTAAGAGATGGCAACTTGAAAGATTGATCTTTGAAAACTGAACGAACAAAAACGTCAACGTTAATTCTTTAGTCTTTTTTGAAAAGACAACTTATGAGCTTAATCAACTCTTATATGGAGAGTTTGATCCTGGCTCAGGACGAACGCTGGCGGCGTGCCTAATACATGCAAGTCGAGCGGACAGATGGGAGCTTGCTCCCTGAAGTCAGCGGCGGACGGGTGAGTAACACGTGGGCAACCTGCCTGTAAGACTGGGATAACTCCGGGAAACCGGGGCTAATACCGGATAATTCTTTCCCTCACATGAGGGAAAGCTGAAAGATGGTTTCGGCTATCACTTACAGATGGGCCCGCGGCGCATTAGCTAGTTGGTGAGGTAACGGCTCACCAAGGCAACGATGCGTAGCCGACCTGAGAGGGTGATCGGCCACACTGGGACTGAGACACGGCCCAGACTCCTACGGGAGGCAGCAGTAGGGAATCTTCCGCAATGGACGAAAGTCTGACGGAGCAACGCCGCGTGAGTGATGAAGGTTTTCGGATCGTAAAACTCTGTTGTTAGGGAAGAACAAGTACCGGAGTAACTGCCGGTACCTTGACGGTACCTAATCAGAAAGCCACGGCTAACTACGTGCCAGCAGCCGCGGTAATACGTAGGTGGCAAGCGTTGTCCGGAATTATTGGGCGTAAAGCGCGCGCAGGCGGTTCCTTAAGTCTGATGTGAAAGCCCCCGGCTCAACCGGGGAGGGTCATTGGAAACTGGGGAACTTGAGTGCAGAAGAGAAGAGTGGAATTCCACGTGTAGCGGTGAAATGCGTAGAGATGTGGAGGAACACCAGTGGCGAAGGCGACTCTTTGGTCTGTAACTGACGCTGAGGCGCGAAAGCGTGGGGAGCAAACAGGATTAGATACCCTGGTAGTCCACGCCGTAAACGATGAGTGCTAAGTGTTAGAGGGTTTCCGCCCTTTAGTGCTGCAGCAAACGCATTAAGCACTCCGCCTGGGGAGTACGGCCGCAAGGCTGAAACTCAAAGGAATTGACGGGGGCCCGCACAAGCGGTGGAGCATGTGGTTTAATTCGAAGCAACGCGAAGAACCTTACCAGGTCTTGACATCTCCTGACAACCCTAGAGATAGGGCGTTCCCCTTCGGGGGACAGGATGACAGGTGGTGCATGGTTGTCGTCAGCTCGTGTCGTGAGATGTTGGGTTAAGTCCCGCAACGAGCGCAACCCTTGATCTTAGTTGCCAGCATTCAGTTGGGCACTCTAAGGTGACTGCCGGTGACAAACCGGAGGAAGGTGGGGATGACGTCAAATCATCATGCCCCTTATGACCTGGGCTACACACGTGCTACAATGGATGGTACAAAGGGCTGCGAGACCGCGAGGTTAAGCGAATCCCATAAAACCATTCTCAGTTCGGATTGCAGGCTGCAACTCGCCTGCATGAAGCCGGAATCGCTAGTAATCGCGGATCAGCATGCCGCGGTGAATACGTTCCCGGGCCTTGTACACACCGCCCGTCACACCACGAGAGTTTGTAACACCCGAAGTCGGTGGGGTAACCTTTTGGAGCCAGCCGCCTAAGGTGGGACAGATGATTGGGGTGAAGTCGTAACAAGGTAGCCGTATCGGAAGGTGCGGCTGGATCACCTCCTTTCTAAGGATATTTACATGAAACGTGACGTGTTTTGTTCGTTCAGTTTTGAGAGTTCAATCTCTCAATGAAAGATTCGTTCTTTGAAAACTAGATAATGATAATGAAGAAGCAATAACCGAGTAATCGCCATCTTAGTTTTTTTCTCTTATTTTTGTTTTAAAACGAAGTAAGAGCACAAACCATGAGGACGATGAGCGGCAAGGAGATCAAGGAAGCGACCGAGTGAGCACCGGAGCGTACTTCAGTACGTGAGGAGCGGAGCGAGAGAGCTGACGCAGAGATCCGCAGTCGATCAGCGGCCGAAGTAGGTTAAGTTAGAAAGGGCGCACGGTGAATGCCTTGGCACTAGGAGCCGATGAAGGACGGTACTAACACCGATATGCTTCGGGGAGCTGTAAGTAAGCTTTGATCCGGAGATTTCCGAATGGGGAAACCCCCTATCCGTAATGGGATAGGATCTTTACCTGAATACATAGGGTATAGAAGGCAGACCCGGGGAACTGAAACATCTAAGTACCCGGAGGAAGAGAAAGCAAACGCGATTCCCTGAGTAGCGGCGAGCGAAACGGGATTAGCCCAAACCAAGAGGCTTGCCTCTTGGGGTTGTAGGACACTCTACACGGAGTTACAAAGGAACGAGGTAAATGAACAGGTCTGGAAAGGCCGGCCAGAGAAGGTAAAAGCCCTGTAGTTGAAACTTCGTTCCCTCCAGAGTGGATCCTGAGTACGGCGGGACACGAGAAATCCCGTCGGAAGCAGGGAGGACCATCTCCCAAGGCTAAATACTCCCTAGTGACCGATAGTGAACCAGTACCGTGAGGGAAAGGTGAAAAGCACCCCGGAAGGGGAGTGAAAGAGATCCTGAAACCGTGTGCCTACAAGTAGTTAGAGCCCGTTAATGGGTGATAGCGTGCCTTTTGTAGAATGAACCGGCGAGTTACGATTACATGCGAGGTTAAGTTGATGAGACGGAGCCGCAGCGAAAGCGAGTCTGAATAGGGCGAATGAGTATGTGGTCGTAGACCCGAAACCAGGTGATCTACCCATGTCCAGGGTGAAGTCCAGGTAACACTGGATGGAGGCCCGAACCCACGCACGTTGAAAAGTGCGGGGATGAGGTGTGGGTAGCGGAGAAATTCCAATCGAACTTGGAGATAGCTGGTTCTCTCCGAAATAGCTTTAGGGCTAGCCTCATGTAGTAAGAGTCTTGGAGGTAGAGCACTGTTTGGACTAGGGGCCCCCATCGGGTTACCGAATTCAGACAAACTCCGAATGCCAAAGACTTATCCATGGGAGTCAGACTGCGAGTGATAAGATCCGTAGTCAAGAGGGAAACAGCCCAGACCACCAGCTAAGGTCCCAAAGTATACGTTAAGTGGAAAAGGATGTGGAGTTGCTTAGACAACCAGGATGTTGGCTTAGAAGCAGCCACCATTTAAAGAGTGCGTAATAGCTCACTGGTCGAGTGACTCCGCGCCGAAAATGTACCGGGGCTAAACGTATCACCGAAGCTGTGGATTGACATCTTCCGATGTCAGTGGTAGGAGAGCGTTCTAAGGGCGTTGAAGCGGGATCGCAAGGACCCGTGGAGCGCTTAGAAGTGAGAATGCCGGTATGAGTAGCGAAAGATGGGTGAGAATCCCATCCACCGAATGCCTAAGGTTTCCTGAGGAAGGCTCGTCCGCTCAGGGTTAGTCGGGACCTAAGCCGAGGCTGAAAAGCGTAGGCGATGGACAACAGGTTGATATTCCTGTACCACCTCTTTACCGTTTGAGCAATGGGGGGACGCAGGAGGATAGGGTAAGCGCGCTGCTGGATTAGCGCGTCCAAGCAGTTAGGCCGGTAACGAGGCAAATCCCGTTACCACACAGGCTGAGCTGTGACGGCGAGGGAAATTTAGTACCGAAGTTCCTGATTCCACACTGCCAAGAAAAGCCTCTAGCGAGGGAAAAGGTGCCCGTACCGCAAACCGACACAGGTAGGCGAGGAGAGAATCCTAAGGTGAGCGAGAGAACTCTCGTTAAGGAACTCGGCAAAATGACCCCGTAACTTCGGGAGAAGGGGTGCTCATTAGGGTGAATAGCCCTGATGAGCCGCAGTGAATAGGCCCAGGCGACTGTTTAGCAAAAACACAGGTCTCTGCGAAGCCGCAAGGCGAAGTATAGGGGCTGACGCCTGCCCGGTGCTGGAAGGTTAAGAGGAGAGGTTAGCGCAAGCGAAGCTTTGAATCGAAGCCCCAGTAAACGGCGGCCGTAACTATAACGGTCCTAAGGTAGCGAAATTCCTTGTCGGGTAAGTTCCGACCCGCACGAAAGGCGTAACGATCTGGGCACTGTCTCAACGAGAGACTCGGTGAAATTATAGTACCTGTGAAGATGCAGGTTACCCGCGACAGGACGGAAAGACCCCGTGGAGCTTTACTGTAGCCTGATATTGAATTTTGGTACAGCTTGTACAGGATAGGTAGGAGCCTGAGAAGCCGGAGCGCCAGCTTCGGTGGAGGCGTCGGTGGGATACTACCCTGGCTGTATTGAAATTCTAACCCGCGCCCCTTATCGGGGCGGGAGACAGTGTCAGGTGGGCAGTTTGACTGGGGCGGTCGCCTCCTAAAAAGTAACGGAGGCGCCCAAAGGTTCCCTCAGAATGGTTGGAAATCATTCGCAGAGTGTAAAGGCACAAGGGAGCTTGACTGCGAGACCTACAAGTCGAGCAGGGACGAAAGTCGGGCTTAGTGATCCGGTGGTTCCGCATGGAAGGGCCATCGCTCAACGGATAAAAGCTACCCCGGGGATAACAGGCTTATCTCCCCCAAGAGTCCACATCGACGGGGAGGTTTGGCACCTCGATGTCGGCTCATCGCATCCTGGGGCTGTAGTCGGTCCCAAGGGTTGGGCTGTTCGCCCATTAAAGCGGTACGCGAGCTGGGTTCAGAACGTCGTGAGACAGTTCGGTCCCTATCCGTCGTGGGCGCAGGAAATTTGAGAGGAGCTGTCCTTAGTACGAGAGGACCGGGATGGACGCACCGCTGGTGTACCAGTTGTCTTGCCAAAGGCATCGCTGGGTAGCTATGTGCGGAAGGGATAAGTGCTGAAAGCATCTAAGCATGAAGCCCCCCTCGAGATGAGATTT
The DNA here is from genome assembly GCF_000294775.2 of Cytobacillus oceanisediminis 2691. Classification (GTDB taxonomy): domain Bacteria; phylum Bacillota; class Bacilli; order Bacillales; family Cytobacillaceae; genus Cytobacillus; species Cytobacillus pseudoceanisediminis. The sequence continues at coordinate 3,642,534 of NZ_CP015506.1, read as the reverse complement.
CCCATAGCGTCAAGCTAGTAAGATCCCTGAAAGATGATCAGGTTGATAGGTCAGAGGTGGAAGCGTGGCGACATGTGGAGCTGACTGATACTAATCGATCGAGGACTTAACCAAAACGAAAAGCGGAGGCGACTGTCAACTTCGAGAGAAGTTAGGAGCCGAAGCTAGACAAGTCATTGGTGAATACTCGGCAAATGCTTCTTCATACATTATCTATTTTGAGGGAACGAAGTTTCTTCAATTACATAGTCCGGTGGCGATAGCGAGAAGGTCACACCCGTTCCCATACCGAACACGGAAGTTAAGCTTCTCAGCGCCGATGGTAGTTGGGGGCTGTCCCCCTGTGAGAGTAGGACGCTGCCGGGCATATGAAAGAGCACCTGAAGGGTGCTCTCAGACTGTCGACAAACTCGATGAAAATCGTGCTTGTCTGCAGTCTTTTTTATTTTAAAATAGAAGTAATACAATGCTTGAGGTGATTTAAATGCTTTCAAAACATAATCCAATTCAACGGGATCAAATTGAAATGGTTGCTTTAGACGAACTTGTACCGGCGGACCATTTGGTCCGCAAAATTGAAGCGGCGATTAATTTCTCATTCATCTATGACTTGGTAAAAGATAAGTATTCAGAAAAAGGCCGCCCAAGTATTGACCCTGTAATATTAATTAAACTCACATTTATTCAATATACCTTCGGTATTCGCTCCATGCGTCAAACAATTGAAGAATTGAAAACGAATATGGCTTATCGATGGTTTTTAGGATATGGCTTTCACGATAAAGTTCCTCACTTCTCAACTTTCGGTAAAAATTATGAGCGCCGATTTAAAGACACCGATCTCTTTGAACAAATATTTTACCGAATCTTAAAAACCGCAGCTGAAAAGAATTTAATTAGTGCTGAACACGTTTTTGTAGATTCTACTCATGTAAAAGCGAGTGCAAATAAACGCAAATTTGAAAAGAAAGTTGTTCGAAAAGAAACCCGTGCTTATCAAGAACGCCTTCAAGAGGAGATTAACCAAGACCGCGAGGATCATGGAAAAAAGCCGTTTCCACCAGATAAGTTTGATAAAGAAGAATACAAAGAAATCAAGGAAAGTACAACAGATCCAGAGAGTGGCTACTATGTAAAAGATGAGCGTACAAAACAGTTCGCTTATTCTTTCCATGCGGCCGCAGACCGCAACGGCTTCGTGTTAGGCGCAATTGTAACCCCTGGTAACACGCATGATAGTCATATTTTAGAGCCATTGGTAGAACAAGTCATTGAGAAAGTTAGTAAACCAAAAGCTGTTGCGGCAGACGCAGCCTATAAAACACCTGCTATCACGAGCTACTTATTGAAAAACGACATCACACCTGCTTTACCTTACACACGACCTCGCACAAAAGAGGGTTTCTTCAGAAAACATGAGTATGTTTATGATGAGCATTTTGACTGTTACATTTGCCCAACTGGTGAGATATTAAAATATACTACAACTACAAAGGAAGGGTATCGTCAATATAAATCAGATCCTCGAATTTGTGCTGGATGCCCTTTCTTGTCTCAATGCACACAGAGTCAAGCACATCAAAAACTGATTCAACGTCATGTGTGGGAGGAACATGTGGAAGAAGCAGATCATCTTCGCCACCATCAAGACGTCAAACCGATCTATGAAAAACGCAAAGAAACAATTGAACGAGTATTCGCAGATGCAAAAGAAAAGCATGGCATGCGTTGGACAACCCTCAGGGGACTTAAAAAAATGTCGATGCAGGCGATGCTTACTTTCGCTGCCATGAATTTGAAGAAAATGGCCAACTGGACTTGGCAAGGTCCAGAAATGGCCTAAATGATAACCTCGGAGAGGTCTGCAATTCTCTGTAATTACTTGAAGTCCTACAAAAAATGACAAAAAGAGTTCGGAATGAGACTATTCCGAACTCTTTTTGTCTACAAACTGAGAGCACCTGAAGGGTGCTCTTTTTTTGTATGTTTGGATGATTTTCAGTTTATGCTTCACTTTGGCACATATATGCGTCACTTTCATTCGTATAAGCGCCAGAAATGAATTATATATGCTTCACTCCTAATTAACTTCCTGTTTTATGTGTTAAATTTGTTCTCAGCAAAGAAGTATTGTCCCAAATGTGAGATAAACACCAAAACATGTAAGATAAAAATGAAAACCAGTTAGGTCAACTCTTAGACATGCTAAATAAAACTTAATTCATGTCAGATAAATCCCCAAACTTGACAGACAACCATATTAACTGTAATGCAGCTTCAAAGAATTCATACCTTTGGCCATCCTGCAGCTCAGATTGATATTTCAGCACGTAATTATCTGTTTTTCTCCCCCTTGTCTGAATGGATGGAATATGTATTACAACAAAAGTTTATAAGCCTGTATCCCAAAATAAAACCCAAAGCCAATCAGCGATAAGCCAGATAATATGGAAATTAAAGCGAGAATTTTTCCGGTTAAAAATCTTCTAAAGCTGCTGGCGACGGCAGCCATCGTTATGTCCCAGAGGAGAAGCCCAGTGAAAATTGCACCGCTGTATAAAATGACATGAGCCTTGTCATACTCGGCTGCTGTTTTGGCCAGAATGGAACCATAGATGCCAAGCCAAAACAGTATAGTTAAAGGATTTGACAAAGACATGAGAAAACCCGACATAAAGGATTTAATTTTAGATTCATCTTTGGTTCTATAGCTTGAAACGACTTTGCCGGCACTTGTCAGGGTTTCAACTCCTGTGTATACAAGGACGAAAAATCCAAAGCACCATAAGAATGCTTTCATGAATGGTATCTCAAGAAAGTGTACAACCCCCAAATAAACAGCCCCCATATATATGGCATCTGCTGTCATAGCTCCCAGCCCCACCAGCCAGGCATGGAAAAATCCATTTTTTATTCCTTTATCCAACTGTGCAGCATTGATTGGACCGATTGGCGCTGCAAGCGACAGACCCAAGAAAACATAGCTTAGAAAAATGCTCATAAGTGTACAGCTCCTAACTCCAAAACCTATTTGTACAAAGTGTATTCAGTGTATTGGAAGGATAGGACAACTTTTAATCCAGAGCAAGTTATGAACAGCAGATTTTAATCAGATGCCATAGTCCATATAGACCTTGATCAAAAATCGAAGGCTTACTCACTTCACTTTTTGACAAAGCAAAGCATAAATTTCTCGACCATGCAAAAAATAAAATGAAAAATGCAGAGGAGAGTGTTACTTATGGATGCAAAACGTGTGAAGCAAATTCTTTCATCATCAGCAGATATCGAAGTAAAATACAATGGTGCTTCTGTGTGGATCGATAAGCTGAATGAGGATGGAAGAACAGCTACGGTACATTTGCGCGGTCCACTTGAAGAAAGATCCGAGGTAGAAATTGGAGAACTGACAGAATTGTAAAGATGATCTTAAGCCGCCATGTTGGCGGCTTTTAACTCTATATTTCCTGATTGGACTCAGTTTGTGTACGTTCATTTAAATATTGATTCTCAGCAGAAGCAAAATTTACTGACTGCAGGCTGATATCTTTATCGATCCCATATAAATCTTTGCCCGTGTCTTCTGGATTTTTATGCTTTCTTTCCACATTAGCTGCCTCCTTTAATAAAGTGTTTCCGTTAGTATAAACAGAGATTTTAAATATCATGAAAGGGAAATTGTACATAAAAATCCGTAATTTATTTCATTTTGAGCACAGGCCTTTACATAGGATACCGGGGTATAATATAATAAATATAAAGGAGGCTGATCAAATGGCTTTTGAATTGGAAAATGAGGATTTATTGTCTGAAAGCTGCTGTTCGATCGAATCGGAACGAAAAAGTCATCACTCAGAAAAAGTTAAAAAGAATTTGACAACCCGTTTAAATCGGATTGAAGGTCAAATACGCGGAATAAAAGGACTAATTGACAGAGACGTGTATTGTGACGATATAATAACACAAATTTCTGCAACCCAGTCCGCTTTGAATAGCGTAGCGAAGCTTTTGCTCGAAGGCCATTTGAAAAGCTGTGTAGTTGAAAGAATCCATGAAGGCGATCAAGAAGTGCTTGATGAATTTTTAGTCACTATTCAAAAACTAATGAAAAAATAATTGGAGGTTTAAATATTATGGAAAATGTCACTTTAAAAGTTAGCGGAATGTCATGCGGACATTGTGTAAAAGCGGTAGAAGGCAGTGTCGGCAAACTAAATGGTGTTGATAAAGTAGCAGTTGACCTTGATAATGGCCAGGTGCAGGTTCAATTTGACTCATCAGCAGTTACACTTGGGCAAATCAAAGAAACAATTGATGATCAAGGCTATGATGTAGAGTAATAGGATCGGGAAAGAACGTGTGAACAAAATACACGTTCTCTTTTTTTAGTAAATAAAATGAGTAATTTGTCTGGATTTATTTGGTTGACATATAGGGTAGATGGGTATAGTATACAAATTGTGAGGAACATCGTTTAATAAAGGAGTGGGAGTTATGGTTGATGCAGCCCTTAAAGAGGTTCACCTTCCAATATCAGGCATGACATGTGCTGCCTGTTCGTCTCGAATTGAGAAAGGATTAAATAAGCTGGACGGCGTCCAAGAAGCAAGTGTCAATCTTGCTTTAGAGAAAGCAGCAATTAAATATAATCCTGAAGTAACTTCTGTCGAAGCTTTTGAGAAAAAAATTGAGGATTTAGGTTATTCGGTCGTATCTGAGAAAGCAGAGTTCGAATTGCTGGGCATGACTTGCGCTGCTTGCTCTGGAAGGATTGAAAAGGGACTTAATAAGCTTCCAGGCGTCAAACAAGCTGTAGTCAATCTGGCTCTTGAAACGGGCACTGTGGAATATAATCCTGAACAAATCTCCATTCAGGACATGATAAAGAAAGTGGAGAATCTAGGGTATCAGGCGAAAGTGAAAATGGATAAAGACCAGGATATCGAGGGATATCGGGAAAAGGAAATTGAGAAACAAAAAGGCAAGTTTATTTTTTCTTTAATTCTTTCCATCCCTTTATTCTGGTCCATGGTTGGACATTTCGAGTTTACATCATTTATTTATGTTCCCGATATGTTTATGAATCCGTGGGTACAGTTGGCTCTTGCAGCACCGATACAATTTTTCATAGGAAAGCAATTTTATGTCGGGGCATATAAGGCATTAAAAAATAAGAGCGCCAATATGGATGTGCTGGTTGCACTCGGAACTTCTGCTGCTTTTTTCTATAGCTTATACCAATCAATTTTATCAATTGGCAGCAATGCACATTTGGTGGAACTTTATTACGAAACAAGTGCTATCCTTATAACATTAATAATCTTAGGCAAGCTGTTTGAAGCCCGGGCTAAGGGACGTTCTTCTGAAGCAATCAAAAAGCTTATGGGGCTGCAGGCAAAAACAGCAACTGTCTTAAGGGAAGGGGAAGAAATTGAAATTTCCCTTGAAGAAGTCATTGCTGGGGAAATCATATATGTAAAGCCAGGTGAAAAAGTTCCAGTTGATGGTGAGATTATCGAAGGACAGTCTGCTTTAGATGAATCCATGCTGACAGGGGAAAGTGTACCTGTTGATAAAACAGCAGGAGATACAGTTATTGGGTCCACCATTAATAAAAATGGCTTCCTGAAAATTAAAGCCACTAAAGTCGGCAAAGATACAGCATTGTCACAGATTATTAAAGTGGTTGAAGAAGCGCAAGGTTCAAAAGCCCCTATACAGCGAATGGCAGACAGAATCTCTGGGATATTCGTTCCCATTGTAGTGGCCATAGCAGTGGTTACATTCCTGGTGTGGTATATATGGGTAAGTCCTGGAAATTTTGCAGAAGCACTCGAAAAATTGATTGCTGTCCTGGTAATTGCATGTCCATGTGCTCTAGGTCTGGCGACGCCAACCTCTATAATGGCCGGCTCAGGCCGGGCAGCGGAATATGGGGTTCTCTTCAAAGGCGGAGAGCACTTGGAGCTCACGCATGAAATCACTGCAGTCGTTCTTGATAAAACTGGAACAGTTACACATGGCAAACCGGTATTAACAGATGTGATTATAGAACACAATGTTGAAGAAAAAACATTTCTCCAGCTTGTAGGGTCAGCGGAGAAACAGTCTGAGCATCCATTGGCTGAAGCGATAGTAAAGGGAATAAAGGATAAAGGAATCATGCTATTTAATCCAGTTGAATTTGAAGCTATTCCGGGGTATGGAATAAAAGCGAGAGTGGATGGAAAAGATCTCCTGATAGGTACAAGAAGATTAATGGACAAATACGACGTTAATGTCCAGTCAGCCAAACTTGATATGGAAACACTGGAGGAAAATGGAAAAACGGCAATGCTTGTCGCGGTTGATGGCAAATATGCAGGTATCGTGGCAGTTGCGGATACAATAAAGGAAACATCCAGAGATGCAATCAAACGCTTAAGGAAACTGGGCATTGAAGTCATTATGATTACGGGAGATAACAAACGTACGGCTCAGGCAATAGCTGATGAAGTGGGCATAGACTCTGCAATTGCAGAGGTTCTACCTGAAGGCAAGGCAGAAGAAGTAAAAAAACTTCAGAACCAGGGAAAAATAGTAGCTATGGTCGGCGATGGCATAAACGATGCACCTGCACTTGCTGTAGCTGATATTGGTATGGCGATCGGAACCGGTACAGACGTTGCGATGGAAGCAGCTGATATTACGCTAATGAGAGGTGATTTAAATAGTATTGCAGACGCCATCCTAATGAGCAAAAAAACCATTAGGAATATAAAACAAAATCTTTTCTGGGCATTTGCATACAATACCCTTGGCATCCCAGTAGCTGCAATAGGGTTCCTTGCACCTTGGCTTGCCGGCGCCGCAATGGCGTTCAGCTCCGTATCTGTCGTTTTAAACGCACTTCGTTTACAAAGAGTAAAAATAAAGTGAAACTTCAATCAGCGGGAATTCTTTTTCTCTGCTGATTGTTAGTTGAACAAATCGGGCCTCAATGGGCAGTTGACCCACTCATCCTCCATGGACTCCTCTGAGCCCTGTAGTGGGGTCATACTGTCCGTTAGACTGCGATAAATGAAAAAACGTTTAATTAAAAGGAGCAGATTTTGGGCTACCCCTGAGCCGGTATCTCATGATATTGAAATGGAAAATCATGAGTGAGAAATAAAGAACAGAGGGAATATCCCCCTGTTCTTTTTCGTCCATTAACGATTAAAAATTTGTAATCTATTTCTCCATATGATAGAATCATCTACAATATATAGTATATATTAAAAAGAATAAAAACTACATATAGATCGTGATTGGTGTCCTATGAGGACTTAATAGGGAATTCGGTGTAGAACCGAAGCTGTCCCCGCAACTGTAAGTGCAGACGAAAAGAGCATGCCACTGTACAAAACGCTTTATGGCGTTTGTATGGGAAGGGCTTTAAGTAGAGTGAAGCACAAGCCAGGAGACCTGCCAGGGCGATCGAAAGTTTCATATCTTCGGGGATTGAGATGATGAAACGATCGCGTAATGGCCGTTTATTCATCTTCTTCCAGCTATTATACTATCGTTTGATCCGCTCATTTTCCGGGCGGATTTTTATTTTGCCTTTAGGAGGAAGTAAGATGGTCCAAACCATACAACCGATAGAAATTTTAGAAGAACTTAAGACAGAATTTCCACAGCTCGGCATAGAGCACCTATTAAAAAGGTATGAAGAAATGAGCCAGCTGGGAGCGGAAGCAATGTATGACCAGTTTATACTGGATTGTTTATCTTTTATAAGTATTGATGAGCCTGATTGGACTTTTGCCGCGTCACGTCTGCTTCTTAAGAAGCTCTATACTGAGTCAGGAAAAAATAGAGAATGCCAGCCGGATGATTGCTACAAACATTTTTATACGTTAATTGAACGGCTGACGGCTTTAGGAATTTATGACCAGGATTTATTAGATGTGTATTCAAAGGATGAGATAAATGAACTTGCCCAATTCATAAAGAAAGAAAATGACCGCTTATTTACATATTTGGGGTTGAAAATGCTGGCTGACCGATATCTTGCCAGGGACAAACAGAAAAATCTTTATGAGCTTCCACAGGAACGGTTCATGATCATCAGCATGGTGCTGATGAAAAGGGAGCCGAAGGGTAAGCGGCTTGAACTCATTAAAGAAGCTTACTGGGCAATGAGTGGTTTGTATATGACTGTTGCCACGCCAACACTCGCTAATGCAGGGAAAAACTGGGGACAGCTTTCAAGCTGTTTCATTGAGACTGTTGATGACAGTCTTGATTCTATATATGACAGCAATACCGATATTGCATCACTGTCTAAAAATGGCGGGGGAATCGGAGTATATTTAGGGAAGATCCGCAGCAGAGGAAGTGATATTAAAGGATTTAAGGGGGCATCTTCAGGTGTGATTCCCTGGATGAAGCAGCTGAATAACACAGCAGTCAGTGTTGATCAGCTTGGACAGAGGCAGGGTGCTATAAGCGTCTATCTGGATGTCTGGCATAAAGATATCTTCTCGTTTCTTGATGCAAAGCTTAATAATGGAGATGAACGGCAACGGACACATGATTTATTCACAGGTGTCTGCATTCCGGATTTGTTTATGGAAAAAGTGGAAAGCCGGGGATATTGGTATTTATTTGATCCCCATGAAGTCCGCAAGGTAATGGGCTTTTCACTGGAGGATTTTTATGATGAAGGTGAAGGCGAAGGTTCATTCCGCCAGAAATATAAAGAGTGTATAGATAACCCGAATCTATCAAGGGAAAAAGTGCCTGCCATCGATATAATGAAATCCATCATGAGAAGCCAGCTTGAAACAGGGACACCATTTATGTTTTACCGGGATGAAGTAAATCGGAAAAATGCCAATTCACATTGCGGAATGATTTATTGTACAAACCTGTGCACTGAGATTGTACAAAACCAAAGTGTTACAAAGAGGGTTGAAGAATATACAAGGGATGGGAGAATTATTATCGAAAAACATCCAGGAGACTTCGTTGTCTGCAATCTTTCATCCATCAATCTTGCAAGGGCCATAAGTGAGGGAGTACTTGAAAGGCTTGTGCCAATTCAGGTGCGAATGCTTGATAATGTCATTGATATTAATAGTATTCCGGTGCCTCAGGGCCAGATCACAAACCAGAAGTACCGTGCGATTGGACTGGGGACTTTTGGATGGCACCACCTTCTTGCACTGAAAAAAATCACATGGGAAAGCGAAGAAGCAGAAAAATTCGCTGACATTCTATATGAGCAAATTGCTTTTTTAGCGATAAAAAGTTCTATGGATCTGGCTAAAGAAAAAGGAAGCTATTCAGCCTTTAAAGGTTCTGATTGGGAAACGGGTGCTTACTTTGAAAAGAGGGGATATCTGGAGGCAGAGTCAGACATGGACTGGGCTGCATTGAGCAAAGAGGTAAGTGAAAACGGTGTTCGAAATGCCTATTTGCTGGCGGTTGCACCTAATGCATCAACTGCTTTAATTGCAGGAAGCACTCCAAGTATTGATCCTATATTCAACAAGCAGTACTCCGAAGAGAAAAAGGATTATCGGATCCCTGTGACAGCTCCCGATATTAACAGTGAGACCATTTGGTATTACAAATCTGCCTATCATATTAACCAGGAGTGGAGCATCAGGCAGAATGCAAACAGACAAAAACATATAGATCAAGCTATTTCATTTAATTTCTATATACCGAACCATATTAAAGCAATCGATCTTTTAAATCTGCATCTTTCAGCATGGAAGAAAAAATTAAAAACAACGTATTATATCCGATCAACTTCATCTGAGATTGAAGACTGTGAATCTTGCTCAAGCTAAAGGAGGACGTTATGAATACTCTAGAAAAACGGCCAATTATTAATCAATCGGCGCCAAACAAATCAACATCAATCATCAATGGGGAATGCTCCAATATTCTTAATTGGGATGATGTACGCTTCTCCTGGGCCTATCCAAAGTATAAAAAAATGCTCGCTAACTTTTGGACGCCTTTTGAAATAAACATGTCACAGGACATTAAGCAATTTCCGGAATTAACGAAAAGTGAACAAGAGGCATTTTTGAAAATTATTGGCCTGCTTGCATTGCTCGACAGTATCCAGACGGATTATGCCGGAAAAGTTGCTGATTATATTACCGACTCAAGCATATCGGCACTCATGATCATACTTGCACAGCAGGAGGTGATTCATAATCACTCATATTCGTATGTTCTATCAAGCCTTGTTCCCAAACAAAAACAGGATGAGGTTTTTGAATTCTGGCGTACAGAACCTATATTAGCTGAAAGAAATGAATTTGTTGTGAACGGATATAAAGATTTTGCTGAGAATCCAAGTGCAGAGAACCTGCTTAAATCTATTGTGTTTGATGTCGTTCTGGAGGGGCTTTTCTTTTATTCAGGCTTTGCATTCTTTTATCACCTGGCCAGAAATCAGAAAATGGTAGCCACCTCAACGATGATTAATTACATCAACCGGGATGAACAAATTCATGTAGATTTGTTTGTTAAAATTTTTAAAGAAATTCTGCAGGAAAATCCGGAACTTAATACTAATGAATTAAGTAAATTCGTCCAGGAGACTTTTAAAAGAGCTGCTGAACTGGAGATTGAATGGGCCCGCGATGTGATCGGCAGCAAAACAGAAGGCATCCTGCTGTCTGACGTTGAAGCTTATATCAAATTTTATGCCAATATCCGCTGCAATCAGCTGGGATATGAACGGCCGTTTGAAGGCTACCGGACCAATCCGCTCCGCTGGATAGTAGCTTATGAGCAGGTTGACCATGGGAAGTCCGATTTCTTTGAACAAAAATCGCGGCAATATACAAAAGTTCAAATTGATAATGGCTTTGATGAATTATAAACCTTATCCGGATATAAAAAAAAAGATTCTGCTGTTGCGCAGAATCTTTTTTTTCATGAGAATACTGGTTCCCCAGATACAAAATCAATCTCAAAACCCAGATCCTTCAGCATTTGGTGATCCGCTGTGCTTTCCTGACCTGCTGTGGTTAAGTAATCTCCTACGAAAATAGAATTAGCAGGATAAAGCCCGAGCGGCTGAAGGCTCCTAAGATTCACCTCTCTGCCTCCGGATATTCTGATTTCCTTTGATGGATTGATAAAACGCATCAGGCAAAGCACCTTCAGACAATAGCGGGGATTCAAATCATCTGTCCCTTCTAAGGGCGTCCCATCAATTGCATGCAAAAAGTTAACCGGGATTGAGTCGGCATCCAGGGCTTTTAGGCTTTTGGCCATCGCTACGACGTCTTCCCTGGTTTCTTTCATGCCAATAATTACCCCGGAACACGGTGAAATACCTGCGTCCTTTATTAATTGGACCGTATTGACTCTGTCACGGTATGTATGGGAGGTAGTGATGCTCTCATGATGATTTTCAGAAGTGTTAATATTGTGATTATAGCGGTCGACCCCAGCCTCCTTGAGCTTTTCAGCCTGATCAGGCTTTAGAAGCCCGAGACAGGCGCAGACCTTCATGTTATAGTTATCCTTAATTTCTTTAACCGCTGAAATTACTTCATTTAGCTCCCTATTGCTCGGACCTCTTCCGCTTGCAACGATGCAATAGGTTCCAACATTTAGCTGATGTGCCTGTTTTGCACCCTGGATGATAGATTCCTTATCCATCATCCTGTATTTTTCAATAGGTGCTGTTGAGATGCTGGATTGTGAGCAATAGCCGCAGTTTTCAGGACATAGGCCTGATTTGGTATTAATAATCATATTTAATTTAACATGATTCCCATAATGATGATGGCGGATTTTATAGGCGCTGTGCAATAGATTCAGCAGCTCTTCATCTGGACAATTTAAAACATCCATTGCCTCCGAGTCTGTAAGTTCATGTCCTTCCAGTACGTCAAGTGCTAACTGTTGGAAATTCATATGTATCCTCCTTAGTAAAATTGTTTATGCTGCTCGGTTCATTTTTCTGAACTGACTGCTTGCAAATACTCTATGCTCCAGACGATGGGCCATTAACCCGGCAAAAACAGAGAGAATTATGTCTTTTGGAAGGGGGACCGCCATCCACAGCCATGCCAAATGATAGGTAAATCCCTCAGGTGCTGTAAACCAAAGTTTATAGGCCATATACATCCAATTCGTCCCAAAAACATAATTGATCACCATTCCGATTAAAGCTGCAGTAATATACACCGGAACAGATTTTTTCTTTTCTATCAATTTGCCGGTGACATAGGCTGTTACTATAAACGATAAGATAAAACCGAAAGTGGGGCTTAATAAGGAAGCAAAACCGCCGCCGAATTTTGAAAATACAGGGGCGCCTGCAAGCCCGGCAAAAGCATAGACAGCCATAGTAATAGCCCCTAATCGGCTACCTAAAATAGCCCCTGCCAGAATGGCAAAAAAAGTCTGCAAAGTAATAGGCACTCCCCCAATAACTAAAAATGGGACAAATGAAGTGATATTTGCTCCAACCGCCATTAGGCCAACAAACATGCCAGCCAATGTTAAATCAATCGTTCTTAAACCTGTCTTCATAAAATGCCTCCTGATAGATTTGTATTTATACAATTTAGAATAATAGCAGCAAACGTTTATTGTCAACTTAATTTTATAATAGGTTAACATATATATTTGGTTAAGGTGTGTAAACGTATGGTATGGCATATTGAATGGAGGTTAGGGAGAGAAGAAATCGGGGTTAGGCATGGAGTTTCTTTTTTGCTAATAAACCAGCCGCCGGCAATTGGCCAGCGGCTGGATAAAAGCATTAATTATTGCCTTGTGTTTTTTTTCGGACAACATCAAAAAGTCCGGAACCGATGATATCAAGTGCTGATTGCATTCTTTCTGCAGAGATATTATCTTCGATAGTATCCTGCGGTGTATGATAGACTTTTTCAATATGGTAAACAAGCGGATCCCAGCTGTCTATGCCCATCCAGATAAAAAGGGCCGCAGGAATGCCGGCATTATGGAAAGGAACATGGTCACTCGATCCGAATTTGCCTGGGAGAATATCCGAATTGCCCAAGCGTGCCCCAGCATGACCAGTTGAAGAAGTTACAATGTTTTGGCTGCCGTCTGGTGTCATGGCATATAGGTTTGTAGCCTTTTCATAATTTGTAGCAACCATATCAGGAACAAAAACAGCTTCTATTTGATCTTTTTGTGTCTCTGTTAACTGATCTACATAATATCTTGCTCCTAAAAGTCCGCGTTCCTCAGATCCAAATGCAATGAATTTAAGGGTTTTGTCTGTATTGTATCCTTTATAAACTCTGGCAAGTTCAAGCATTAACCCTACACCGGAAGCATTATCATTCGCACCTGGAGCACCCACCACACTATCATGATGGGCACCTAGTATAACCTCTTTTGTATCTTCATCTTTTGATTTAGCTTCCTTGGTTGCAATTACATTTACCGATTTAAGATCCTTATAATGTTTTGCTGACAGGGAGAGCTCAACTGCACCTTGCTCCATTTGTTCCTTGAGCCATTCTCCATGAATATAGGAAGCCCCAAAAACCGGGATATCATATTCCGATGTAAGGTTAGGATTAAAAGTTTGTCCGTAATTGCCGCGGCTTCCAACAAGGCTTTGGAGAATCACACCAGCTGCCCCTGCCTCAACTGCTTTGGCTACCTGCTCTCGGTATCCGGCTGTAGTATCTGCTCGAGCCAGAAGAACTATTTTACCTTCGGCTCCCTGGAAATTCTCATTTTCCACAAAGATGACTTCTGCATGAACTGGCGTATCGCTGATTGCTCCGTTTGGTGCAGCGCCCATTTCCCATACCGTCCCATCTTCAAATGCTGCACTGCCTATGAATTGATCTGCTACTGGAAAGTATTGAAATTCAACATCATAGCCATAACTTTTGAGTGTATTGGCAATATACTCTGCCGATTTTTTTTCATTTTCTAATCCGCCGGGTCTTGTCCCGATTTCTTCCGATAGATACCTCACGTGTTCGATAGCACGTTCAGCATTTACTCTGGCAATAATCTTCTGATCTTGCGAGTGGGATGAATTTCCATTTTCATTACTTAGCGGGGCAGCATACCCGATTGTGCCAAAAGCTAAAGAAGCTGCTAGAGCCGCTGCTAATATCTTGGGAGATTTTCGACTATTTCTTGACATAATACCCTCCTGAAATTTAGTGGTTTTTCGATTCCCTAACGATTCCTAGTTTAGTAGAAAATGGTATTTTTTGAATAGAGTACTAATTCCTATGGGGTAAGCCTATTTTTGCGACACTATGTGTCAAATTTATATAATAAAAGACAAAATCTATTGGGAAATTATTACTGTTTATGGCGAGAGACTTTGTGTTTTTTTACTCCCTAAAAGGGTAAAGTGATAGTACTCATCGATAGATGAAAGTTCATTTATATAAAGGAGGTATAAACATGGCAAATCGTAAAAGCAACATTCACAGTGATGAACAGGAACAATATTTTAAGGACAGAGCAGGTACAGATGAAGCAAGATTCCATGTAGTACCGCACGATGAGGAAGGATGGGCAGTCAAAAAGGAAGGGCAAAACGAGCCTGAGTATACTGCAGAGTCACAGTCAGAAGCGGTGGAGAAAGCGAAGAGCATGGCAGAAGAAGCGGGGACAATGGCAATACTGCATAATGAAGATGGAAAAATAGATGATCTCGTAAATTATGAAGATAAATAATCGGTCTTATAGAAGGGCACTGCCATTGAGCAGTGCTCTTTTCCTGTTCTGGAAGGCTAATGGAAAGAGATTCTATTTCCAAAACAAAAAAATTCCGCTTTCAAAAAGAAAGCGGATCAAAAAAGAGACCTTGGAACGAGTTAATTCTTAAATTAAAACAATATATAGTATCTGTGGTTGAACAAGAAACTATATATTGTTATTTTTGATTCTAGCATAATCAGACGGATAGAGCAAACTATTATTTTAATATATTTAAAATAATCCACTATTTTAATAATTATTGAGTTAATAATCGTAAAACAATCAAAAACGTTCGATATTTGAACGCTTTTGATTGTTTTTGAATGAAAATGATTGATTTTTGCAATCGGTTTCAGTATGATGTAATCAAGAGGAGCAACACATTCCAGGGGGTGATGTTTTGTTAACACCAGAGCGCCACAAATTGATTCTGCAGCTTTTAAAAGAAAAAGGTGTAGTGAAAATTCAGGATCTCGTTGATATGACAGAAACATCGGAATCAACAATCAGAAGGGACCTGACTCAGCTTGAGGAAGGAAAATACTTAAAAAGGATACATGGAGGGGCTGCCAGGCTTCAGGGAAAGCTCCAGGAACCCAGCATGTCTGAAAAATCCGCCAGAAACCTTCAGCAAAAGCGCCAAATCGCCCAATATGCTGCAAGTCTTGTTGAAGAAGGTGATTCCATCTATCTGGATGCAGGCTCGACAGTTACTGAAATGATTCCTTTCTTGCCTGCAAAAGAAATTGTAGTTGTAACGAACGGATTAATGCATATCAACGCATTGCTGGAACGAAATATAAAAACGTTTTTAATTGGCGGTTTTGCCAAGAGCCAGACAAAAGCCATCATTGGCAGGGGGGCATTGGAAAGCCTCGAAAATTATCGATTTGATAAATGTTTTATGGGGGTTAATGGCATCCATCCTCAATTCGGATACACCACACCGGATCAGGATGAGGCCATGATTAAGCAAATGGCCATTTCGCTTTCAAGGGAGGCATTCGTGCTTGCCGATGATACGAAGTTTTCAGAAATCGCATTTGCCAAGATTGCCGATTTGCATACAGCAGCAATTATTACTAATGAACTGAATGAGGATCAGCAAGAGCCTTATATCAGCAAAACTACAATAAAGGTCGTGACAGCATGATACACACATTGACGCTAAATCCGTCAGTGGACTACATCTTAGAATTGGATGAGATAATAGTCGGCGGTCTTAACCGCATGCAGCATGATACAAAGTTCCCTGGAGGAAAAGGGATAAATGTTTCCAGAGTGCTGAACAGAATGGATGTTAAAAGCAAGGCCCTTGGCTTTGCAGGCGGATTTACAGGAGAGTATATTGTTGATTGCTTAAACAAGGAGAATATTCAAACTGACTTTGTCCAAGTTGCTGGTGACACAAGAATCAATGTAAAGATCAAGACAAAGACGGAAACAGAAATCAATGCCAAAGGGCCGGCCATTTCAGGAAGGAATTTCGAGGATCTGAAAAATAAGATCCGCAGCCTGTCAGAAGAAGATTTGCTTGTTCTGGCTGGCAGCATTCCATCTACATTGCCGGAATCAACTTATGAAGAGCTGGTAAGAATTTGTTTAGAAAACGGGACGGCTTTTGTGGTGGATGCAGAGGGAGAATTACTGAAAAAGGTCCTTCCATACAAACCGTTTTTAATAAAGCCTAATCACCATGAATTAGGTGATTTATTCAAGACAGAATTTACTTCCGCAAAAGAAGTTATCCCATATGGACAGAAACTTGTAGAAATGGGCGCACAGAATGTAATTGTTTCATTAGCCGGCAAGGGAGCAGTCTTGATTTCTGATGAAGCAGCGTATATTTCAAGCGTTCCAAATGGGGAAGTGAAAAGTTCTGTAGGTGCAGGAGATTCCATGGTAGCCGGATTTCTTGCAGCTTATGAAAAAAACAAAAATATAGAAAAGGCTTTTCAATACAGTGTTGCTTCCGGAAGCGCTACGGCTTTTTCACTTGGTCTTTGCACAAAGGAAAAAGCAGAGGAATTGCTTTCTCAGGTTTCGATTGAAAAGGTCAGCCTAAAAGGGGAGATTTAGGATGAGAATAACAGAATTACTGACAAGAGATACGATTCTGCTCTCATTGAGCGGAACAGGCAAAATGGATGCCATAAATGGATTGGTAAACCAGCTTGATCAAGCAGGAAAGCTTCATGACAGTTCTGCCTTTAAGAATGCAATTTTAAAAAGGGAAGAACAAAGCACAACAGGTATCGGTGACGGAATAGCTATTCCGCATGCAAAAACTGGTGCGGTCAAGGAGCCTGCTATTGCATTCGGCAAATCAGAAGCAGGAGTGGATTATGAATCACTTGACGGTCAGCCCGCACATCTATTCTTTATGATTGCAGCCCCGGAAGGAGCAAACAATACACATCTGGAAGCTCTATCCAGGCTTTCATCAATACTAATGAACGAGGAAGCACGCAAAAAACTCCAAAATGCTGCTTCTGCAGACGAAGTTATTGGAATTATAGACAGCTATGACGAGACAGAAGAAGAGGAAGTCCAAAATATTGCAGACAGTAAACGATTTGTTGTTGCTGTAACAGCCTGCCCAACAGGAATTGCCCATACTTATATGGCGGCTGATTCCCTAAAAGCCAAGGCAGCTGAAATGGGCGTTGATATTAAAGTTGAAACAAATGGCTCCAGCGGTGCTAAAAATGTTCTGACACCAGAAGAAATCGCGAATGCGGCAGCAGTTATAGTCGCAGCAGATACAAAGGTTGAGATGGAGCGATTCAGCGGGAAGCATGTCCTTGAAACGGCAGTTGCTGATGGCATCCGAAAACCTCAGGAACTAATCGAAAAAGCGCTAAAGCAGGATGCGCCGGTATACAAGGGCGGAAGCGCGGACAGCAGCGGAAAAGCAGATAATAAAAAAGAACAAAAAGCAGGAATTTATAAGCATTTGATGAATGGGGTTTCCAACATGCTTCCATTTGTTGTTGGCGGCGGAATACTCATTGCCATTTCCTTTATGTTCGGATATAAAGCAGCAGATCCTAATGATCCGTCGTATCATCCTATCGCAGAAGCACTGATGACCATTGGGGGAGGAAATGCATTTGGATTGATTGTTCCAATACTTGCAGCGTTCATTGCCATGAGTATTGCTGACCGTCCCGGCTTTGCTGCAGGCGCAGTCGGCGGAATGATGGCAGCATCTGGAGGCGCTGGATTCCTTGGCGGCATCATAGCCGGCTTCCTTGCAGGTTATGTAGTAGTTGGGTTGAAAAAAGTCTTTGCTGGTCTGCCTTCATCACTTGAAGGAATTAAAACGATTTTGCTCTATCCGCTCTTTGGAATTGCGTTCACGGGATTGCTGATGCTTTATGTTGTCAACAAACCAGTTGGCGCATTAAATACTGCTATCACCGAGTGGCTTTCAGGTCTTGGTACTGGAAATGCTGTATTGCTTGGAGTAGTCCTTGGGCTGATGATGGCATTTGATATGGGCGGCCCGGTTAATAAATCGGCTTACGTATTTGGTACAGGGCTGCTTGCAAATGGAGTATATGAACCAATGGCAGCCATTATGGCGGCGGGGATGGTTCCGCCTCTTGCCATCGCGCTTGCTACTACTTTATTCAAAAATAGATTTTCAAAACAGGAACAGGATGCAGGAAAAGCAAATTACATCATGGGATTTTCGTTTATCACAGAAGGCGCAATCCCGTTCGCAGCAGCAGATCCATTGCGTGTCATCCCGTCCATCATGGCAGGATCAGCCGTGGCAGGTGCCATCTCAATGATGGCTGGAGTCGGATTAAGGGCACCGCACGGCGGAGTCTTTGTCGTCCCTCTCGTCGATGGCCCATGGGGAATTTACCTTGCAGGAATAATAGCAGGTGCTCTTTTGTCTGCGATCCTTATCGGGTTTCTGAAAAAACCTTTAAATAAATAATGAATAACTAAAGCCGGTACTTAATGTATCGGCTTCAGGCTGTCGACAAACTCGATGAAAATCGTGCTTGTCTGCAGTCTTTTTTATTTTAAAATAGAAGTAATACAATGCTTGAGGTGATTTAAATGCTTTCAAAACATAATCCAATTCAACGGGATCAAATTGAAATGGTTGCTTTAGACGAACTTGTACCGGCGGACCATTTGGTCCGCAAAATTGAAGCGGCGATTAATTTCTCATTCATCTATGACTTGGTAAAAGATAAGTATTCAGAAAAAGGCCGCCCAAGTATTGACCCTGTAATATTAATTAAACTCACATTTATTCAATATACCTTCGGTATTCGCTCCATGCGTCAAACAATTGAAGAATTGAAAACGAATATGGCTTATCGATGGTTTTTAGGATATGGCTTTCACGATAAAGTTCCTCACTTCTCAACTTTCGGTAAAAATTATGAGCGCCGATTTAAAGACAGCGATCTCTTTGAACAAATATTTTACCGAATCTTAAAAACCGCAGCTGAAAAGAATTTAATTAGTGCTGAACACGTTTTTGTAGATTCTACTCATGTAAAAGCGAGTGCAAATAAACGCAAATTTGAAAAGAAAGTTGTTCGAAAAGAAACCCGTGCTTATCAAGAACGCCTTCAAGAGGAGATTAACCAAGACCGCGAGGATCATGGAAAAAAGCCGATTCCACCAGATAAGTTTGATAAAGAAGAATACAAAGAAATCAAGGAAAGTACAACAGATCCAGAGAGTGGCTACTATGTAAAAGATGAGCGTACAAAACAGTTCGCTTATTCTTTCCATGCGGCCGCAGACCGCAACGGCTTCGTGTTAGGCGCAATTGTAACCCCTGGTAACACGCATGATAGTCATATTTTAGAGCCATTGGTAGAACAAGTCATTGAGAAAGTTAGTAAACCAAAAGCTGTTGCGGCAGACGCAGCCTATAAAACACCTGCTATCACGAGCTACTTATTGAAAAACGACATCACACCTGCTTTACCTTACACACGACCTCGCACAAAAGAGGGTTTCTTCAGAAAACATGAGTATGCTTATGATGAGCATTTTGACTGTTACATTTGCCCAACTGGTGAGATATTAAAATATACTACAACTACAAAGGAAGGGTATCGTCAATATAAATCAGATCCTCGAATTTGTGCTGGATGCCCTTTCTTGTCTCAATGCACACAGAGTCAAGCACATCAAAAAATGATTCAACGTCATGTGTGGGAGGAACATGTGGAAGAAGCAGATCATCTTCGCCACCATCAAGACGTCAAACCGATCTATGAAAAACGCAAAGAAACAATTGAACGAGTATTCGCAGATGCAAAAGAAAAGCATGGCATGCGTTGGACAACCCTCAGGGGACTTAAAAAAATGTCGATGCAGGCGATGCTTACTTTCGCTGCCATGAATTTGAAGAAAATGGCCAACTGGACTTGGCAAGGTCCAGAAATGGCCTAAATGATAACCTCGGAGAGGTCTGCAATTCTCTGTAATTACTTGAAGTCCTACAAAAAATCAAAAAAAGAGTTCGGAATGAGACTATTCCGAACTCTTTTTGTCTACAAACTGAAGCCGGTACTTAATGTATCGGCTTTTTTTTTTAGAAAATTCCTTTTAGAAAAGATTGAAAAAACAGAAAATAAATGATTAAATTAAAATAAACTAATCAGTCTATTTTATTATATGAATAAATAAACTACCCAGTCTGTATAATTGGAGGTGTGAAACCATGGCCATTATCATTGTTATTAGAAGAGGGAACAAACATAAATAACCAGCCATTAGATGCACACCAAGTAAAACATCAGAAAACACATGAAGGAGAGCGTTTATGAAAATAAAAAAACTTTCTCAAGTTACCCTGGAGGAGGCGCTGACTGCCTGGAATAAAGGCTTTGAAGGTTATATAGTTCCAATAAAAATGGATACCCAGGCCTTTGTTAATCGAATCGCATCTGAGGGACTTTCGCCTGAAAAATCCATTGTCGTTTTTATGCACGGCGAACCTTGCGGAATCATATTGAATGGGTTCCGTGAGATTAACGGCAGGAAAATTGCCTGGAACGGAGGCACCGGGATCGCACCACAATACAGGGGAAAAGGTCTTTCTGCAGCCATGATGTCAGAGGTGCTTAGCATATATAAAGCTGAAAATGTACACACTGCTGTTCTTGAAGCAATTGAAGAAAATGAGAGAGCGATTAAGCTGTACAAAAAAGCCGGCTATGCAATTACTGATCAATTGCTTTATCTAAACAAGAAGCTAACACATAAAGAAATAGGCTCATTGACGGAAAGCCATTTAGCAATAAAAAAGATATATCCTGAACAGCTTCAGTCAATCAGCTTTTATGACAGCGATGCTGCCTGGCAGTGCCAGTGGCAAAGTGCGAAACAAGGGGAAGCTGCTGTGCTTATGAGTGAAGATGGGAAAGAGGAAGGCTATATTTTATACAAAAGAGTGCTGGAAGCAGCAGGACGTACAGAACGCATTATTATTTATCAGCTAAATTTTACGGATGGCAGTGCATATGAGGCAATGACTGAAAGTATTCTGGGCCAGCTGTTCCTTGATCAGGATGATTCGATTGATTTCACTGCAGTTAATATTTCTGTTTCCAATCCCGCATCGAAAGCTTTGCTTAAAATGGGATTTGAAAAAAAGATTGGCCAGGTAATGATGAAAAAAACACTATAGGATGCATCATTCCTAGTTAAGATTCCCCCTTTCTGCAAAAAATTAAGTTACCAATTAATTTTTGAGATTCGTGCTTATAGGCATAAATTCTAATGGTTACTGATATGTTTTTATGAGTAAGATGGAAAGGGGAGATATTTTGGCTGCTGGATTTGAAAATGCTGCAAAATTTGAACATGGATTTTGGCTTCAGATTTTGGGTGATCATGCACGCTTCATACATGATTCACTATCACCAAAGGAAAAAGACAGCATTGAAAGAGCAAATTACTTTATACAAACCTTCGATCAGCTATTAGGAAGGGTTGAAGTGGATAACCTGGAGCAATTGAGCCGGAGGGCAGAACAGGAAGCTAAAAAGCTCAGGGAATTTAAATTGAACCTACTTGAACGTCATCTGATAGGGAAAATTTCCATTCATCTTGGTCCTGTTTTTATAAACCATATGGTCAATGAACTTGAAGAATATATGCTTGTCCTTCAATATTTAAAAAAAGGGGAAGTCCCGCCTGTATTTCATGAGCTTCACCACCATTTA
The DNA here is from genome assembly GCF_000294775.2 of Cytobacillus oceanisediminis 2691. Taxonomy (GTDB): domain Bacteria; phylum Bacillota; class Bacilli; order Bacillales; family Cytobacillaceae; genus Cytobacillus; species Cytobacillus pseudoceanisediminis. The sequence continues at coordinate 3,620,602 of NZ_CP015506.1, read as the reverse complement.
ATCTGGCTTCTGGATGCAGCTGGCCATGCTGGAGCCATATCAGATAATATGGAAAGTGTTGAGAAGAAAATAAAAAAAATCAGTGATGGCTATACTAAGGATTTTGAAGCATTCTATTTAAAGGCGGTTGAAATGTCCGGCTTCCTTCGGACGAATGTTGAGTCATTCCCGGCACTTCAAAAGTTCAACAGCGATGTTGCACTTGAAATATCTTTGTTTATGAACTTTCTCAATGAAATTGAGGAGCTTGAATTGAGCAAAGAGGCATTGGGGACATTTGCAGCTTTAATGGCTGATCACATGTACCGTGAAGAATGCTATTACCTGTCAAAGCTTGCTGAGTCCACTCAGTCTGAAAAACCGAAATGTGATCCGGCAAAGCCGAGGCTTAAAGAATAATTTCAATGCTGCCAATTTGGCAGTTTTTTTTTGCATTAAGAACATGCGTCAGTGTTTTCTGGGTAAAAAGAGTATAAAAAGGCTGATATCATGAAACTGGTAAGATGGAGTTACATGCGGAGAAATCAGGTAAAGGGATTGTTTGACTGTTTTCCTGAAGCGGTCATCATTTTTAAAAGAATAAAGAATTATTATTTTATCCACAGTGCTGAATGGACAGGCAGTCCGCAGTTAATTGCTAAGCAGCAGATGGAGGAAATGGAGTATTTGCTTAATAAAGAAATGGGTTTTCTTCGTGGATATCTACAAAGGAAATCTGCAGGCGATAAAGATAGTGAAACTTGAAAAAATAGGAAAGAAGAATCAATTTTCCTAAAATAGAACACGTGTTCGACTAAATGGACAAGGTTGTGTTATAATAAAGAAGCAATGGGAGTTTCTCAAGGGTGGTCGGCTAGCCCCGTATGAAAGGGGGTGATGCCTTTTGACAGTTTTCGAATCGATCATGATGATGATTTCCTTTTCTAGTCTGATCATTGCTGTCATGACTTTTAACCATAAAAAATAGACCTCCCTTGATCTGACAATTGAGGGAGAGGTCTATGTCTTTGACAGGCCGATCCCCTAAGGGAACGACTATTGCGAATGACCGTGGGTGCGGCAACACCTGCGGTCGTTTTTTTTATTCATATTCTTAATTCAAGAATATCATATACGGTTCAGAAAGTCACGGAAATAAGCATAATCGCATGATTACTTATAGTATATGCAGATTCCAGCTGAAAATCCATAATGATTCGAATCCTAATGTGCCATACTATAATGGCAGTACTTTAAAGGAGGATTAACATGACAAAACGCAATATTAAGACTAAATCCGGATTGCAGAGCACAAACAAGAGCATAAACGATATGGAGTTCTCAAAAGAGTTTGATCAGCAAAGCAAAAAAGCTAAGAAGACAAGACCTAACTGATGTTGGAAATAAAGAATTGACCGAGATGGGGCAGACTAAAACTGTCCCATTTTTATATGGAACAGGAGGCTTTTGAGCCATCTATGTTTTGTGAATGGAAAGGACGATTCTTGTGCCAGCATGTATTTATGAGGATACAAAGATATTTTATGAAACGATGGGAAAAGGGGTACCGATAATCTTTATACATCCGCCTGCCATGGGGAGAAAGGTATTTTATTATCAAGGCCTGCTGGCTGAGCATTTTCAGGTTGTTTTTCCTGATTTAAGCGGGAATGGAGATACCATCGGTCCCGAGAAAACAGTAACCATTCAGGGCTATGCAGAAGAGGTTAAAGCTGTATTAGACCACTTGGAAATTGAAAAAGCCGTTATCCTGGGTTATTCCTCTGGAGGCATAATTGCTCAGGAATTTGCTCTTTCTTTTCCTGAAAGGACACTTGGTGTCATACTATCTGGCGGATTTCCAGAGGTTTTATCAGAAACTTTCAAATATGAGCATATAATGGGAATGTATTTCGTGAAACATTTTCCTGGTTTTCTGCGGTATGTAATAGCAGCAAGTCACACAAATGATCCAAAAGTCAGAAAAGATATTCTGGAACACATGAAAAAGGCGAATCATACTATGTGGTTTCAATTTTACGATAGGTCGCTCCACTATTCATGCACGGATCGCCTGAGGAACTTGAGTGTCCCCCTTCTCCTGATATATGGATCAAGAGATTTTGTTAATCAGCATATTAGGAGCTATAGGAGATATGTCAGCTTTCAGGCGGCAATAATCAAAGGTGTTTCCCACCAGGCGCCAACCAAAAAGTGGCAGCTTTTCAACCAGGTTGTAACTGGTTTTGTACAGCAGCATTTTAAATAAAAAAATCCGTATCGTCATTGCACGATACGGATTTTTTTTAGCCCTCATTTGCGTCAGGTTTGATTGCTATAATGGCTGCTAGGGCAGCAAGAATGGTTATCCCGCTTAATATATAAAAAAGCCCTTGATCAGAATGCTTCATCAGAATGGCAATGGCCGGCGGGCCTCCGGCAACGCCTATAAACCTCATTGAACTGTATAAAGAAGTAATGGTTCCACGTTCTTCTTTTGCAATTCCTTCGGTAATCAGTGCATCCAACGAAGGCAATGCAACGCCTATGCCAATTCCGGCAAACAGGAACATGCTGATCATAAACCACATGTTGTTTGAAAAGCTTAAGATTGCAGTGGCAGCTGCCACAAGCACTGAGCCTAAAAATATGATCCACTTCATCAGTATTTTATTTTCTTTTATTTTTTTTCCTGTCAGATAGGAGGAAAGGCATAGTGCGCCAAGCGGGACAGCTAGGAGAAGCCCTTTTTTAACATCTTTAATATCGTATGTCTTTTCAAGCACATCAGATAAATAAAAAAGTATCCCAAAAAGCACAAACATAAGAATGGCACCTATTAAGAAAATAGCATATAGCCATTTTCCGTTGTTTTTAAAGGTATCCTTGATATTGCTCCAAAATTTCTTTAGAGGAAGCGGCTCTTCTCTTTTATTTGGCGTTTTTACAAGAAAGAAAACCAGCAGGATTGAAATCGTACAAAAAACCGGAAACGAAAAAAACGGTAAAAACCATATAAACCCTGCAAGAAATGCTCCAAGTATAGGCGATAGAACTTTTCCAAAAGTATTGGAAGTTTCAATAAGTCCAAGGGAACTGCTGACATCATCATCATTTTTAAACATATCCCCTACTAAAGGCATAACAATTGGTGCCGCACCAGCTGCCCCAACACCCTGCAATGCCCTCCCAGCTAATATGATCCAATAAGCATCCGCCATTTTCCATGCCGCCCATCCGGAGATCAGCCCGCCAATTCCTGCAATGAACAGACTTGGTATAATGACTTTTTTACGGCCGATATGATCCGATAAAAAGCCTGCGATTGGAATCAAAATAATGGCTACAATACTATAAACGGTAATAATCATGCTGGATTGGAATGCAGAAATATTTAGTTTATTTTCCATCGCCGGCAGTACAGGAATCAGCATGGAATTCCCAAGTGTCATAACGAGAGGAATTGAAGAAAGTGAAAGAATGGCCCATTTTTGGTTATGAACATCATCACCTGACTTCTTTTTAGCTTTGGAATTTACAGATTGTAAATTTTCAACATGCTCCATATTTCTGACCTTCCTTTTCGTTAATCAAACTAGTCTTAATATGAGCTAATTGCAGGAAAACTAACTAGAAAAACCTCTGTCTTTTTATGGGAAAATTCAAATTCTGGAAAAATATGTTTCGATTTACTAAAAGGAAAGCGTTAAAATATATAGAAAAGCGAATCTGGCGGGGGGATAAATGTGAAAGAAATTATTAGTTTAAGCATAGGGAAACCGAAAAAGCACAGCTGGAAAAACCGTGAGGAAATATCGGGAATAGGCAAAGAAAAAATTGAAAGTGCGTTCTTAACGAAGGATGGTTTCCTAGGGGATGGAGTGGCAAACACTGATTTTCATGGCGGCCCCGACCGGGCAGTTTGCCTATACCCGTTCGAACATTACGGGATGTGGGAAAAAGAATTTAAAAAGACATTCTGTCCCCCGGCATTTGGTGAAAATATTTGTGCGGGTAATATGCTGGAAAAGGATGTTTTTATAGGTGATACCTTTTCGCTTGGTGAATCTGTTATCCAAATAACACAGGGCCGCATTCCATGTTCAACCATATCAAAGCATAACGAAGAAGATCGGCTTTTAAGCAGAATTGTTGAAACATGCTTTACAGGCTACTTTTTCAGAGTGCTGAAGGAAGGAACTGTAACAGCAGGCAGCGTTCTTAAGCTCGAAGAAAGAAAGCAGGAAAAGGTATCGGTTCTGCAAGGAAATTTTATCATGTTCCATGACCGCAAAAACCGTAAAGCAATTGAAGAACTCCTGCAGATTGAGGCACTTGCAGCTGTCTGGAGAGAAAAGCTGGAAAAAGCTCTATTATAAAAAAGTGAAAAATATCCTTGACATTTTTCATTTATCGGAATAGTATAATAAGCAATATATCGATCGGCAATGACAAAGAGTAGTAGCTGCAGTGGAAGCTAAAGAGAGCTGATGGTTGGTGCAAATCAGTGTGGAAACAGCAGTGAATGGACTTTCGAGCCTCCAAACCGAACCTTTTTAAGCAGTAGGCTTTGGCGAACGGTCTCATCGTTACAAGGGACAGATATTCAAACGGTTTTTCGTTTTGATATCTGTTAAGTGAGCTGATGTATCAGCTAATGAAGGTGGCACCACGGGTCTCTCGTCCTTTTTAGACGGGAGGCCCTTTTTTATTTAGTTCAGAAAAAATATAGAATTTTTGAACTTAAATAACTGTCTAGCGCAAGCAGCCCACCCCCTCGAGTTCACAAGCCAATCCCCTAAAAAGGCAAAGAACGCCTTTCCGGGAGGCTCGTCTTGTGCTTGTCGGGGGTGGCAAGGCGCTTCCGCTTTTCTTTAACTTTATTACTTTAAATCGCTGAGCAAGAGGAGTAGATTGATGGAGTCCGTTCAAGAGAGCCGGGGTAAGGTGAGAGCCCGGTACGGTAAGTCATTCGAATGGACTTGCGAGAGGCTTCCTGAAAGATAGTAGGGAAGCACGGATTTCCACCGTTAAAAGGATAGGGTATCGATATGTTTCCGTACCCGAAAAAGGGAGCAGCATGCTGCTCTAAAAAGAGGTGGCACCACGTTCACAAGACACGTCCTCTATACCCGCAGATTCTGTCTGTGTGTATAGGGGACTTTTTTATTTATAGTTAAGTAAAAATTCTGAAGTCAGATACCTGTCTGGCTCCATCGCCTGCTCCCTCAAAGTGTCAGGGGTGATCAGGGCGCTTGCGCTTATCTGAATCCGAAAGAACTGGAGGAGAAATATATTGAAAACGATTTTGGAAGGTCCTTATATCATCGAAGAGCTTGAGGGGGACACATTAACACCTATTTTGATCTACCAGAGAATGAGCGGGAGAAAAAAATTTCTGCTTGAAAGCTCGCTAAAGCATGAAAAGTCGGGAAGGTATTCCTTTATTGGGGCGGACCCGGTGATGGAACTAAAAGGGGAAGCATCTCGGACGGCTGTTACTACGGAGGGGAAAATAGAAGTTTTTAATGAAAAGCCGCTTGATGTATTAAGAAGGCTGATGCCCGAGGAAAAGGCTCACCCCATTGAACAGTTCCCATTTTGTGGAGGAGCTGTTGGATATGCAGGCTATGATGTCATCAGGCAATACGAAGATATCGGGGTGATCCCTCATGATGAGCTGAATGTACCAGATGTTCACCTTATGTTTTTTGAGGAAGTGGCCGTTTTTGATCATCTGGAGCAAAAGGTATTTCTGGTAGCCATGTCTTTATTGGCAGCAACCGATGAATCTCAGCTACGTGAAAGATTGCAGAAAAGAAAGGCCGAAATCCAAAAGGGGGCTGCGGCATCCCAATCGGAAGAAGCATCGCTGTCGGCTTTCAAAGCTTCCATATCTAAAGAAGACTTCGTTGAAAAAGTAAAAAGGGCCAAGGCCTATATTGAAGAGGGAGACATTTTTCAGGTAGTGCTTTCTCAGCGGTTAAAAGCAGAATTGACTGGAGATCCTTTCGCATTTTACCGGAAGTTAAGAGTGCAAAATCCCTCCCCATACATGTACTATCTTGATTTTGAAGAATATGCGGTTGCAGGGGCATCGCCTGAAAGTCTTATAAAAGCAACTGGAAACAAAGTAATTACTAACCCTATTGCAGGAACAAGGCCAAGAGGCAAGACAGAAGAGGAAGACTTACAGCTTGAAAGGGACCTGATAGAAGATGAAAAGGAGCTTGCCGAACACAGGATGCTGCTCGATCTAGGCAGAAATGATCTCGGCCGTGTATGCGAATTTGGATCGGTAACTATAGAAAAAAACATGGTCATTGAGAGATATAAGCATGTCATGCACCTTGTATCCGAAGTGGGCGGCAAGCTGAAAAGTCCTCACAAAGCGATTGATGCCTTAATAGCGTGTCTCCCTGCCGGAACGGTTTCAGGTGCACCCAAAATTAGAGCAATGGAAATCATCAATGAACTGGAAGCAGTGAAAAGAGGAATTTACTCAGGGGCAGTCGGCTATTTTTCCGGAAACGGCAATATGGATTTCGCCCTGGCAATCAGAACCATGGTAATAAAAGATGGATTCGCTTATATACAAGCTGGGGCAGGCATCGTGCATGATTCGATTCCAGAAAAAGAGTACGACGAAACACTTCATAAATTAAAAGCATTTTTGGAGGACAAAAAATGATTCTGCTGATTGATAATTATGATTCATTTACATTTAACCTTTATCAGTATCTGGGTGAACTGGGACAAGAAATTAAAGTTGTAAGGAATGATCAAATAACAATCGAAGATATTGAAAAATTAAATCCTGAAGCCATTGTTCTATCACCTGGACCGGGACGGCCTGAACAAGCTGGAGTTATTGTTGATGTTATTCAGCAATTTTACAGGAAGCTCCCTATCCTGGGCATTTGCCTTGGCCATCAGGCAATCGGCTATGCCTTTGGGGCAAAGATTGAAAAAGCCAAGAGAATTATGCATGGCAAGGTGTCTAACCTGAAGCATAACGGATCACAGCTTTTTCAATACATGCCGCAGCCGATCCATATCATGCGTTATCATTCCTTAATAATTAAGTCGGGAACATTGCCTGGCAGTTTTAAGGTTTTGGCAAGATCAATGGATGATAATGAAATAATGGCAATCAAGCATGAAGATTATCCTTTATACGGTTTGCAATTCCATCCGGAGTCTGTAGGAACAGGCCTTGGAAAAAAGATTTTGGAAAACTTTTTACAAACTATCGGGAGGGAGAAAAACGATGAAAACTATACTGCAGAGGTTATCTGATCGCGAGTCATTAACAGAGGCAGAAATGAAGGAAGCGATGGACAATTTATTTGCCAATGATGTGACGGACAGTGAGATTGCGGCATTTATGGTGAGCCTTAAAACAAAAGGGGAAACAGTTGAAGAAATTGCAGGCATCGTAAAAGCAATGCGGGATAAATCCCTTACATTTAGCAAGAAAATTCCTAATGTTTTGGATAATTGCGGTACAGGAGGAGATGGCTCAAGCAGCTTTAATATCAGTTCTACTTCGGCCTTTGTGATTGCAGGAGCAGGAATTTCTGTTGCCAAGCATGGCAATAGAAGTGTATCCAGCAAAACAGGCAGTGCCGATGTACTGGAACATTTGGGAATAAACTTGGATTACTCGCCTGAGCGCACGGAGGAAATTCTGGAGGAAATTGGGATAGCCTTTCTATTCGCACCTCATGTCCATCCGAATATTAAAAGAATCATGAAAGTACGCAGGGACCTGAGAATACCTACAACTTTCAATTTAATAGGACCTTTAACCAATCCGGTTGAACTTGATCATCAGCTTCTCGGGATCTACCGGAGAGATTATATTGAAATGTTTGCAGAGGTGTTAAAAGCTTTGGGAAGAAAACGGGCAGTTGTTTTAAATGGTGCAGGGTTTATGGATGAAGCATCCTTACAGGGGGAAAATCACCTGGCCATTCTTAATAACGGCAAGGTAACGAAAAAGGTTCTTCATCCAGAGGAAGTTGGCCTATCGGTTAGCAGCAATGATGCGATCAGAGGCGGAGATTCCAGGGAAAATGCTGAAATACTCCTAAGTGTCCTAAAGGGGGAGAAGGGAGCAAGAAGAGACACGGTCCTTCTTAACGCCGGGATTGGCATCTTTACAGGAGGCAAGGCAGAAACAATTCATGGCGGGATAAATTTAGCCAAAGAAAGCATAGATTCAGGTGCTGCATTAGAAAAACTGCATAGGTTAATTGAAGCAAGTAAAAGCGTCCATAAAGAGGTGATATAAGATGGGAACAATTCTAGATCAAATACTGGCTGAAAAAAGAAAAGAAGTCATCGTACTGCAGAAGGAAAAGGAATATTTTCAAATAGGAGAAACCATGTATAAACGCTCCTTTATTAACAAGCTTGCATCAGGCAGTGAACTGGCTGTGATTGCGGAATTCAAAAGAGCCTCACCTTCAAAAGGTGATATAAATACCGGACAAAATCCGAAAGATCAGGCATTATTTTATAAAAAGTATGGTGCCGATGCCATTTCCGTTTTAACAGACAATAGGTTTTTTAAAGGCAGCTTCGCTGATCTGTCAGCTGTCAGAGAGACAGTCGACCTGCCTATCCTTTGCAAAGACTTCATTATAGACGAGGTGCAAGTATTAAAAGCAAAAGCATCAGGGGCAAACCTAATTTTACTCATTGCTGCTGCAATGGAAGCTGAACGGCTTCAAGAGCTTTTCGATTTTGCTGAAAGTGAAGGCCTTGAGGTATTAATGGAGGTTCATAATGAAGAAGAACTGGAAATAGCTCTAAGAACCGGTGCACAGCTGATCGGAGTCAACAACCGAAATTTAAAAACTTTCGAAGTAGACCTTGGTGTAACAGAAAAACTTGCCCCGCTAATAAAGAATGCGGGGAAATTCCTGATCAGTGAAAGCGGGATTAAGTCGGAAGACGATGTGCGGCGTGTAATTGCAGCAGGAGCAAACGCCATTCTTGTCGGAGAAGCATTCATGAAAGCAGATAATCTGGAAGGGCTTTTGAAGGCCATGAAGATTCCTTTGCAGGGGGCTGTCAGACAATGAAGGTGAAGATTTGCGGAATCAGGGATATCAGCACGGCACTTTTTGCTATTGAAAACGGGGCTGATGCCCTGGGATTTGTTTTTGCAGAAAGCAAAAGAAAAATTAATCCTGAGGCAGCAGGGGAGATAATCAGAGAGCTTCCCGGAGAAGTTTTAAAAGTCGGAGTGTTTGTAAATGAAACGAAAGCGACCATTGAAGAAATAGCAAATGTTTCAGGGATCAATGTCATTCAGCTGCACGGAGATGAAACGCCGGAATTTTGCAGCTCATTTTCTCTTCCGGTTATAAAAGCTTTGAGTGTAGGTTCACCAGATGATTTATCTCAATTAGATGAATTTTCATGCGAATACATTCTTCTTGATAGTCCGAAAGGAAAATATCGGGGGGGCAACGGGGTATCTTTTGATTGGTCGATTTTAAATAAACCATTGCAGGACAAAAAAATGATCCTTGCTGGGGGGCTCAATCCTGAAAATGTGGGGGAAGGAATTAAAGCAGCCAATCCTTATATGGTTGATGTAAGCAGCGGGGTTGAGACTGAAGGGAAGAAAGATCCGGAGAAAATAAAAAGATTCATAGAAAACGCTAAATGTGTGGAGAGGGAGGAAGTAAAATGAACACAGCTTATACATTGCCTGATGAACGAGGTCATTTCGGGGATTTTGGAGGAAGGTATGTGCCGGAGACACTTATGCAGGCCATTCTTGAATTGGAAGAGGAGTATAAGAAAGCTCAAGCCGATGAAAGTTTTCAGAAAGAACTGAAGGCTTTGCTGAAAGACTATGTCGGACGGGAAACTCCTCTTTATTTTGCTGAGAACCTCACAAATTATGCCGGCGGTGCGAAGGTCTATCTTAAAAGAGAAGATTTGAATCATACAGGTGCCCATAAAATAAACAACTCACTGGGCCAGGCTCTATTGGCGCTGCGAATGGGAAAAAGAAAAATAGTAGCTGAAACGGGTGCAGGGCAGCATGGAGTCGCAACAGCAACTGCATGTGCGCTTTTAAATCTTGAATGCATTATTTTTATGGGTGAAGAGGACATCAGGAGACAGCAGCTGAACGTATTCAGAATGGAACTGCTTGGAGCGAAGGTTGTAGGGGTACAATCGGGAAGTGCCACCTTAAAAGATGCAGTCAACGAAGCACTCCGCTACTGGGTGACAAATGTCGAGGATACACATTACATCCTTGGTTCTGTGATGGGACCACATCCTTTTCCTATGATTGTACGGGATTTTCAGAGTGTTATCGGAAATGAGACGAAGAAGCAATACCTTGAAAAAGAAGGTAAACTCCCTGATGCAGTTGTGGCTTGCATTGGAGGCGGAAGCAATTCAATGGGCATGTTTTATCCTTTCATTAAAGATGATACGGTCCGCATGGTTGGGGTTGAAGCAGCTGGTTTGGGTACAGATACAGATAAGCACGCTGCTTCTTTAACAAAAGGAACTCCTGGAGTTCTTCATGGAGCATTAATGTATTTGCTGCAGGACGAACACGGTCAAATTCAGGAGGCTCATTCCATCTCAGCTGGCCTTGATTATCCAGGAGTTGGGCCGGAACACAGCTATCTGAAAGACAGCGGAAGAGCCGAGTATGAATCCATTACAGACGATGAGGCGCTTGATGCATTAAAGCTTTTATGCAAACTGGAAGGCATTATCCCTGCGCTGGAAAGCTCCCATGCCGTAGCCTATGCATTAAAGCTTGCCCCGCAAATGAAAAAAGACGAAGGCCTTGTCATCTGTTTATCTGGCAGAGGCGATAAAGATGTAGAAACTGTAAGAGCAAGATTAGGAGGGAAAGGACAATGAACCGGGTTGAAAAAGTTTTTCAGAGCCTTAAGCAAAACAAAGAAAAAGCATTTGTGCCATATATAATGGCTGGGGACGGAGGCTTAGAGACACTGGCCGAGAAAATCACATTCCTTGAAAAAGCGGGAGCAACTGCCATTGAAATTGGGATTCCGTTTTCGGATCCGGTTGCAGATGGCCCAGTCATCCAGCAGGCTGGCATTCGAGCATTAGAAGCCGGAACAACCCTTAGAGGGGTCTTAGCTAAAATTGCGGAAATCCGGCCTATTGTTCACATCCCGCTGATCTTTATGACATACATGAATCCGATCATGGCCTATGGCATTGGCAACTTTATTTCTGATGCCTCCAGGTCAGGGGTAGACGGCTTAATAATCCCTGATCTTCCTGCAGAGGAAGAGGAGATCATTGCACCAATTGCAGAAAGATCTGGAATCGAAATTATCCGCCTTGTGACCTTAACCAGTCCATTGGAGCGCATAGAGGCGATTGCAGCTAAAGGGAAAGGCTTCCTATACGCTGTAACGGTTAATGGCATCACTGGGGCAAGAAAAGAATTTAAAGATGAGCTTGGAAAGCATTTGGAGAAGGTTAGAGATGTAAGTCCGATACCAGTATTGGCCGGCTTCGGAATTTCTGAACCAGAGCATGTAAAAGAAATGAATCAGCATTGTGACGGGGTAATCGTTGGAAGCAAGATCATAGAACTTTTTCAAAGCGGTGAGTTAGCAAAGATTGAAGAGCTGATCGCTTCATCTAAAATAGAAGAAATTAAATTGTGAAACAATAGCTTTCTCCTTGATGGAGGAGGCTTTTTATTTGATTAAGCCTAATTTTAAAAATATTTATTGTAATGGTTGACATGCAAGGTGAATACTTTATAATTACAAGTAATCCGAGTAAATTAATGAGATTTATAGGAATAGGTGATTTTTAAAATGTTCATTGAGATAAACGATGTGAATAAACAATATAGCGATAAAGAAAATCGTCCTGTTGACGTCTTGAAAGATATTAATTTATCCATTGAGAAAGGCCAGTTTGTTTCAATTTTAGGCCCTTCAGGATGCGGAAAGTCAACACTTCTTTCAATCGTCGCAGGGCTGACTAAAACAACTTCAGGCCACATTCAAATCGATGGCAAAGCCATAACAAAGCCCGGAAAAGACAGGGGAATGGTGTTCCAGCAGGCAGCCTTATTCCCTTGGCTGACAGTCATGGAAAATGTCACGTTTCCGCTGAAAAAAGAAATGAAGAAGAAAGATGCAGAGGAAACAGCACTTAAGTATCTGCAAATGGTTCAGCTGGGAAAATATATATCCCATTATCCTCATGAACTTTCTGGAGGAATGCAGCAGAGGGTGGCGATCGCGAGAGCACTTGCGATGAACCCGGAAACACTCTTAATGGATGAACCATTCGGAGCTCTTGATGAACAGACCCGTTCGCGTCTGCACGGACAGCTGGAAAACATTTGGACTGAGACGAAGAAAACCATTCTTTTTGTTACTCATAGCATCTCAGAATCTATTAAACTGTCAGATCGAATCATTGTTATGGGAACAAAGCCGGGAATCATTTTACAGGATATAACGGTTGATATACCCAGACCCCGTGAAGAACACAAAAAAGAAATGCTCGAGATTGAAGACCACATTATGAAATACCTGAAGAAGGAAATTGATAAAGTTATAAGTGAGGAACTCCAATATGCAAACAGCCATTAAAAGGATTATATTTTTTGCAGCCATCATTGCATTTTGGGAGATTGGGTCACGGCTTGAACTTTGGCATCCTCTGATTTTCCCTTCCCTTTCCAGTGTATTCAGTGCTCTTGTTGAAGGGTTTCAGGATAAAACTCTCATTTATGATTTAATCGCCAGTTTTAAGAGGCTCGCAGTCGGTCTGGCTATCAGCCTTGTCATTGGCACATTGATTGGCATTCTCCTTGGAAAATCCAAAACAGCTGATGAAACACTGGGTGCAGTCATCCTTGCCTTGCAAAGTGTTCCCAGCATCGTATGGCTGCCGATCGCGATTATGTGGTTTGGATTAAATGAAAAGGCTGTTATTTTTGTAACCATACTTGGCGGTACATTTGTAATGGCTCTGAACATGCGAACAGGCATAAAAAATGTTTCTCCATTATATATCAAGGCAGCTCAGACTATGGGAGCGAATGGAATTGACTTATTCACAAGAGTCATCTTTCCGGCATCCATTCCATACGTTGTCACTGGTTCACGACTTGCCTGGGCATTTGCCTGGCGTGCATTGATGGCGGGTGAGCTTTTAAGCACAGGACCAGGATTGGGCTACACACTTCGATATGCTTCAGACTTTGGAAGAATGGACATCGTAATCGGTGTCATGATTATTATTGGAGCTATCGGAATGATTGTTGACCAGTTTATATTCCAGCGCATTGAAAAATCAGTCATAAAAAAATGGGGACTTGAGTCTTAATTTTGGAGGGGTATAAATGAAAAAGGCTATTTTATGGGTTGCTATATTATTTACTTTCACCGGGCTGCTTGCCGGATGCGGATCATCTGAGAAGAGCAGCGGAGGAGAAGACAAGATTGTCATCGGCTATTTCCCGAATATCAATCATGTGCCAGCAATGGTTGCGAAAGATCAAGGCTATTTTGAGAAACAGCTTGGCGATGGTACTAAGGTAGAATATAAGACGTTTGCTGAAGGCGGTTCATTCATGACTGCCTTGAAAACAGGCGATATTGATGCAGGACTAGTAGGACCCGGACCAGCAATGAACAACTTCTCAACCGGAGCTGATGTTAAAATTATCGCCGGTGCCTCAACTGGCGGAACAGTTGTCCTTGCCAGAGAAGGAGTAAAAATTAACTCACTTGAAGACTTCCAGGGAAAAACGTTTATTACACCTGGCGTGGGCTGTACACATGATGTCCAGTATGAGACATATCTTGAAGAAGCCGGCATCACTTCAGCTCGCATTGGCGGTACCATGAAGCATTTGACAGGCAACCCTGCACAATATGCAAGTATGCTGAAAACAGGTAAAGTCGATATTGCAGTTGCTCCCGAACCATGGGCAGCAGTCATTGAACAGGAAACAAACGCTGAAGTCGTAATTGGCTGGGATGAAGTATCTTTCGGTGAAACACTTCCGGCATCAGTATTGGTTGCTACTGGTGATGCTGTGAAGAACAGCCCGGAAAAAGTACAGAAAATCGTTGATGCACATAAAGATGCAGTTAAATTTATCGAAGAAAATCCTGAAGAAGCAAAAGCAATTACTATCAAAGACATTAAAGAAGTGACTGGCCAGGAACTGGAAAAAGAAGTCGTAAACCGCGCCTGGGAAAGAATCGGGTTCACTTACGATGTAGATGCAGACACTATCCAGGAATTTGCAGATTCATCCTACACTTTAAAATTCCTGAAAGATAAACCTGAATTCAGTGAACTGATTGCGAACAATTTTATTAAATAATCATACTTGAACCGGGGCCCGAATGGGTTCCGGGTTTTTGTTGTATTATAAGGATTGTTTGGCGCAACTGTGATAAGGAGGCAGCGCGAAAAAGAGACACGGAGGCTCGAATAACCTGCTGGATGACGCGATTATGGGAAGTTAGACGCATTAACGTTGTGATAGCGCAAAAAATTAAAAGATCAGTGCAATAACCTGTCCTGAAGACGCAATATAAGTCAGACATGAAGCAATAATGAAAGATATTTACGCGATTACTCTTGATATTGTAAAAAGTCATATGCACGAAACCTACAAGAATTCGCGCTTTAAAGTAATGTATCCGCCCGAACCTGAAGCCTGCCGCGTATAAAACGTGCCCCCCGCGCAGAAAGAGCCTGGCCGCGCGTAAATCATCCAAATCCGCGCACAAAAGTATTAATCCCGCACAAAACAGAAGGAAGCCCGCGCAAAAAAACGTGCCCCCGCGCAGAAAAGGAGCCCACCCGCGCGTAAATCATCCAAATCCGCGCACAAAAGTAATAATCGCGCGCAAAACAGAAGCCAGCCCGCGCAAAAAAACGTGCCCCCGCGCAGAAGGAGCCCGGTCGCGCGTAAATCATGCAAATCCGCGCACAAAAGTAATAATCCCGCGCAAAACAAAAGGAAACCCGCGCAAAAAAACGTGCCCCCCGCGCAGAAGGAGCCCGGCCGCGCGTAAATCATCCAAATCCGCGCGAGCTTAACAACATCAGCAAACCAGTCTCCAGGTTTAACTTTCACCCCAAAAAGGAAAAATACCATGCAAGTGACAAAACAACTTAGAAACAGGAGTGACGCAAATGAAAAAAGGTATGGGAGTTTTAATTGCCGTTATTGCGGCAGTAGTCATAGCAGGCATGATGCTGATGTCCAGTTATAACAGGTTTGTAAGTGCTGAGGAAAATGTGGATCAGGCTTATTCTCAAATTGAGAACCAGCTGCAGAGAAGGCTGGATTTGATTCCCAATCTGGTAAATACAGTAAAGGGATATGCTGCTCACGAGAAGGAGACAATTCAGGCTATATCAGATGCTCGTGCGAGATTGGCGGGAGCGGGGTCCCCTGAAGAGGAAGCAGCTGCAAACGCCGAGCTGTCAAGCGCTTTGAGCCGTCTGCTTGTAGTGGTGGAGAACTATCCAAATTTAAAAGCGGATAAGCAGTTTACCCAATTAATGGACGAGCTTGCGGGCACAGAAAATCGGATTTCGGTTGCCCGAAAGGATTATAACGACCAGGTTGCCGTATATAACAAACAAGTAAAAAGGTTCCCGGGTGCAATTGTTGCAGGGATAACCGGCTTTGATGAAAAAGAGTATTTTAGGGCGGATCCGCTGGCGAACGAAGCACCTGATGTTGACTTTGGAGGCAATGGGGAATGATCATCCGCTGGGTCTCTTTGGCCCTTCTTTTCGCAAATTTAATAATGGGGGCAATCCCAGTCCATGCAGATGAATCCATACCGCAGCCTGCTGGAGATATTTATGTCCAGGATTTTGCGGAGGTTCTGAATGACCAGGAAAAAACTGAATTGAATAACCTGGGGAGGCAATTGGAAGATAAGACATCTGCACAGGTTGCAGTGTTAACTGTTGGAACTACTGGAGACAGACCGATTGAAGAATATGCTAATGAAGCTTTCCGGTCTTATGGCATAGGCAGTGCCGCAGAGAATAATGGTGTCCTCTTGGTTGTGGCCATGGAGGATCGGAAGGTGCGGATTGAGGTTGGTTATGGGCTTGAAGGCCAAATTCCCGATGGAAAAGCAGGCAGGATTCTGGATGACGTCACCCTTCCATATCTCCAGGATGGCCAGCCTAACAGAGCTGTAATTGAAACCTATAAGGTGCTTGTACAGGAAGCTGCCGGGGAAGAAGTGAATTTAGGCGGCGATTATGCTGATGCCGGAACACAGGATAGAGGCATTGGCATACCGTCCTGGCTGATAATTTTAATTGTTGTTGGATTATTATTTCTGGACATTAAATTTTTTGGAGGGGCCTTTTCTTACGCCATCCTTTCCATTCTCTCAAGAGGTGGAAGTGGCGGTGGAGGTCCCCGGGGAGGGGGAGGCGGTTCTTCCGGCGGAGGAGGAGCCAGCCGAGGCTGGTGATAAATTGAAAAAGAGCGGGAGCTGCAATCTCCCGCTCTTTTTTATTATTATTTAATTGCAGTTACACAAACGGTTAATACGGGGCGGGCTTCTTTATAAGAAATGGAAATAGAATGGAAACCTGCCGCTTCCATATCAGTTTTGATCACCTGTCCGAGATTTTTGGCAATGGTGTCATCTGCTCCTTCTTCTCTTGGCTGGACGGTGATGGCAATTATTCCGTCTTCCTCAAGCATCCCATAGAGATGCTGAAGAGACTCTCTTGGTTTTGTCCATAAAGGATAATTGTTTACTGAAAATATCTTATTATACGTTTTATCAGGGAAGTAATCGTGTATATCTTTTACGAACAATCTGACCTTTCCCTGACGAATATACTCATCATTCCGTTTGGCTGCTGAAGCCTTCATATCTTCGGATACATCAACTCCATCCGTTTCTGCATGACGGAAGTGATCCATTATATGCCTGATGCTGTAGCCAGGGCCAAAGCCTACTTCTAAAATAGAGTCCCTGCGATTAATCTTTAATTGCTGTATTGTCCATTTGTTAATCTTGCGGTTCTCAAAATACATGATTTTTCCAGCAAGCTTCCCAAGTAATCCTGCGGGTTTCTGAAATTGTTTTGCTAATATATCGAACATGTCCCTCACCTCGTTGCTTAATACTTATATTTAGTCCCTTTAAAGCGGTCCTAAACCTATTCCGTAAAATGGATAAATAATTTTTAACTGGAAAAGGTACTAATATGAATTAAGATTGGAGGAAGTCCGGTGATTTATGGCGAAGATCAATACCGAAAAGATTTAAACCGGTATATTGACAATATCGACAGTCAGATTCATTCTATTTCCAAAACGCTAGAGGACTTCAGCTGCTGTATTTTATCTGATTTCGAGAACTTGCAGAGGGCGGTAACGGAGGCTCACACAATTGCTTCGACATATTATCTTCAGTCATATTTATCGCCGTATACCAAGGAATTTTCGAGCTTATCATTGGCCGCCCAGCATTTATCGGAAAAAAGGCATGGCGGGCTTATTGTTGTGGAGAGAAGGCTGCCTATAGGCGATTACCTTCATAATGGGACTCCTATTGGAGCAAAAGTAAGCAGCACTTTGCTCGAAACCATTTTTTATCCTGGAAACCCATTGCATGACGGGGGTATTCTAATAAAAGAAGATACCATTATTTCTGCAGGCAACATCCTGCCTCTTGCCAATAAAACCATTGAGGGGAAAAAATTTGGGACAAGGCATAGAGCGGCAATGGGACTTACGGAAAAATCAGATGCTGTTGCTATTGTAGTTTCAGAGGAAACTGGCCGTATTTCTTTTGCAGTGGAAGGACAGCTGTATACAATCAGGACATGAAAATCCCCCTAAAATGGGGGATTTGTCATTATGACTTCTTATTAATTTGCTTTCCGCTTTTTTTCTGGCTTTGAGATTTATCATTTCCTGCCTGAAACTCGCTTCCCAGTTCAACATCGTTTCGTTTATCCTGTTTTTCAATTTGGGCTCTCGTTTGATTTGCATTTTGTCTGCCTTGTTTTGTCATATTTCATTCCTCCCTGTAAAAATAGCTGACAGTTTTAATATGCGCTATATCCGGGAATAGATGAACATTATATTGCTATTGACTTAAAAGAGGTGATTATATTGTGCGGCCGGTTTACACTAACAGAAACCATCGAAAAACTTCAGCTGCTGTTTGAATTTGAATATGCAGAGGGAGAGGTTTTACCCAGATATAATATCGCGCCAAGCCAGAATATCTTAACCATCATTGGAGATGGTAAACAGCGGATCGGCAGACAGATGAAATGGGGACTGGTCCCCTACTGGGCTAAAGACGAAAAAATTGCTTACAAAATGATAAACGCAAGAGCGGAAGGCATCGACTCGAAACCCAGCTTTAAAGCTCCTTTTAAAAGCAAAAGGTGCTTAATCCTTGCAGATGGCTTTTATGAATGGAAGAAAACCGAAGAAGGTAAACAGCCGTACCGGTTCATTATGAAAGATGATAAGCCGTTTGCCTTTGCAGGCATTTGGGATTCATGGCATAAAGGAGAAAATCCTCTAACGAGCTGTACAATTATTACAACGGGGCCAAATGAAGTAACCGAAGATGTTCATGACCGAATGCCGGTGATATTAAAGGAAAGCGATTTTGAGGACTGGCTTAATCCTCGTTTTAATGACACTGAATACCTGAAGTCATTGCTTGAACCTTATCCGGCTGAAAAAATGGATAAGTATCCGGTATCAAATAAAGTGAATTCACCAAAAAATGAGCTGGCAGAATTAATTTCTCCCCTTAATAGTTTTTAAAACGGACGCGGCGACGCGTCCGTTTTTTCAAAATGATAAGAAATTATAACTTTTAACTTTGAGAACTGTCTAGCTAAAGCGCCTACCTTCTCGAGGAGCCGGGGGTGAGCCCCAAGGGAAAGCTTCCTTGGATGTTCTTCGCAGGAACAAGCGCTTTGGCTTGTTTCGAAGGCGCTTCCGCTTTTCTTATCATCTGCTCACAAACATCGGAAGCTCCGTATGGCCCATTTCACGAACGTAGACAAACAAATTTCCTTTATGATGAATTTCATGATCCATTGCAAGCTGCAGCAGCTGGATGCCGGTAAATTCCATTCCAAATATCCGTGACATATCAATCGTTCTTTCTAACTCATCATTTGTTAATGATGAAATGATCTCAATGGTTTTTTCTGTGTAGTTTTCAGCGGCTTCAGAAAGGTTTGGGGCAATTTCTTCGAATTTCTCGCCAAACACTGCAGGGCTGCCTTCTTTTACTGTTTTGGAAAACATATAAAAAGAAGTAAGCATATGTGTTACAAGCTTGCCGGCCGCCATGCTTGTTTCAGTTGGTTTGTAGTCATAGTTATTTTCATCAATCTTCTTGATTAACTCATTAGTCACCTTTCTGTGAGATAAAAAATAGTTCAGAAATTTTTGTGCTCTTTCCATATTAAAGACCTCCTAAAAAAAATTATCAGATTAACATTTCCACTTAACCTCTTTAAATACCTTTATATTTCAAAATATGTTTTGGACTGGCAGGGATTTTACAAAAACCGTGGAATTATTTAACAGGGGAAGATTTGGAAGAATCTCTATTATACAGACATAATGTTCATAAGGGGGGAGATTCGTACATGGGGAAAAAGAAGAAAAAGAAAAGCCATGTGCCTTTTAGGGTCAATTTATTGTTTTTTGCTGTTTTTGTTTTGTTTTCAGTACTAATCTTAAGACTTGGCGTTGTCCAGATTGTAAATGGTGAGACATACAAAAAAGAAGTGGACAGGACGGAAGATGTCATCGTAGCTAATCCGGTTCCAAGGGGAAGGATGCTTGACAGGAACCATCAGGTTATTGTGGATAATATTCCAAAGAGTGCGATTACGTATACAAATCGGAATGCCAAACAGAAAGAAATGCTTCAGGTGGCAGAGCGGCTGGCCATTCTGATTGATAAAAAGACGGATAAAGTGACGGAACGAGATAAGAAGGATCATTGGATTCTAAAAAATCCTGATGCTGTCCGGGATAAAATAACTGATAAGGAATGGAAGCTGTTTAAAGAGAACAAATTGGATGATAAGCAAATTTATGAGATGCAGCTTAAGAGAATTACAGACGAAGATCTGAAACAGCTGAGCAAGCAGGATCTGGAAGTGCGGGCAATCTTCCGGGAATTTACGAGCGGTTATGCCATGACGCCGCAAATAGTCAAAAATGAGGATGTATCAAGTAAAGAATATGCTGCGGTAAGCGAGAACCTTCAATATCTTCCAGGGGTCAATACAACTACTGACTGGGATCGAACTTATGCTTTTGACAGTACGCTCCAGACAGTCCTGGGGAAGGTTACAGATACAAACGAAGGGCTGCCGCAGGAAAGGCTGGATTATTTTCTGGCCAGGGACTACAGCAGAAATGAACGCGTAGGTAAGAGCTATCTCGAAATGCAATATGAGGATGTTCTGCATGGCCAAAAATCAAAGGAAAAGCTTATTACTAAAAAAGGAGAAATTCTCGGAAGTGAACTGGTTTCTCAGGGCCAAAGAGGCAAGGATCTTGTTCTGACGATTGATATGGATCTGCAGAAGGCTGTGGAAAAAATATTGGAAGAGGAAATTTGGGCTGCAAAAAGGACTCGGGGAACATATTTAATGGATCGTGCGTTTGTCGTCCTAATGAATCCGCATACTGGCGAAGTTCTGACGATGGCAGGGAAAATGATAGACAAAGATGATGATGGCAAAACGGTTCTGCAGGATTATGCGCTGGGTACGATTGCCTCTTCTTATAATGTGGGATCCTCTGTAAAAGGGGCAACCGTTTTAACAGGATATAAAACCGGTGCAATTTCACCCGGGACTGCATTTTTAGATGCACCAATGAAAATTGCAGGTACACCACAGGTGAAAAAATCGTGGTTTAACTTTCAGGCAATCATGAACGAAACAAGGGCTTTGCGTATATCCTCAAACGTATATATGTTCAAAACAGCAATTGAAATTGCGGATGCGCGGTATGCATATGATCAGCCTCTGGGATTTAAAAACCCTAATGCATTTGAAGACATGAGAGAGTCATTCGGCCAATTTGGCCTCGGAGTCAGAACTGGCATCGATTTGCCGAATGAGGCGATAGGCTATGAAGGACCGCTTCGCTTGCCGGGATTTCTATTAGACCTTGCAATCGGACAGTATGATACCTACACTCCGATGCAAATGGCGCAATATATATCAACGATTGCAAATGGCGGCTATCGTATCCAGCCGCGCCTTGTAAAAGAAATCCGTGAGCCCGCCACAGAGCAGGAGGAGCTTGGCCGGATCTGGAAGGATATTCAGCCAACTGTCTTAAATACGATAGATGTAAGTGATAGAGAACTAAACACTGTCAAAGAAGGATTAAGACAGGTGATGCAGCATCCTGAAGGGACTGCATATCGAAGGTTCGCAGATGCGCCATATTCTCCAGCAGGAAAAACAGGTACAGCGGAAGCATTTTATGATGGCCCTCTCAAAAAAAAGGGAGATGCATTAATAGATGTTATGAACTTGAGCCTTGTTGCCTATGCACCCCATAATAATCCAGAAATCGCCATGTCTGTCATTGTTCCATGGGCATACCAGGGAAGAAGCGGACATACAGCCAATTATGAAATTGGCAGAAAAGTATTAGATGCCTATTTTGAGCTGAAAAAGAAGCGGATGTCCGGACAGGAACAGTCGGCAGAAGAAGATTCTGAAACAGAAGAATCTAATTAAATATGAGTTTTAGCGGCCAATACTTGCTGGACAAAAAAGCCTTTCCTTATTGGGAATGGCTTTTTTTATACTTGAATTTATTTTTTAAGTGATGCAGTTTTTGTTTAATTAAAACCGGTTTGCCGCTTTTTCCGAAGACCTTACGATTCACCGCAAATTGAATCGTTTCTTCCAAAATAGCGAGGATAATAATAGGGATGAAGATTACCAGAATCCAGAACCACATGCCTCTGCTCCTTTCGTCTGATCGGCATACAATTTATTTATATTCAGGATTGAAATGATAATGATATTTATGGGAAAATCAGCCATGTATTTTTTGGACCGAACAATGTCCTGGTTATTTTCTTAAATAACCTATTATTTCTGAAATAAACTTCTGCTTTTTTAAAGGTTCTGTGTAGTTTAATGAAAAGGCATTCGGGAAAATAGCTTAAAAAGGAGGTCCTGACATGAAAACAATAAATGTAGAGCTTCAGTATGATGATCAGGAAATGAATAATACTCAGACAAAGGTATTTGATCAATTGAAGAACCAGCTCGAAGGAACAGGATTTAAAGTGGTAACGATTATGGAAAATGATCAATATCTAAAGGAGCACTCAGGTCTACCCAATCAAAAGAAAAACAAAGTGCTGCCATCTCAGCCTGAAGGAGCAGAACCTGATATCAATTCCAGCGGTGCCGGCGGTATGGTCTCCCCTGATTCCAGTGAAAGCAAATACTCTGAGTAAGTTACATGAGCCTTAGTCATATTCCGGACTAAGGTTTTTTTATTTTTAAAAAGGAATTAATACGCGTTTGGATAGAATTTACAAAAATAGAGAATTTGTTTGGAGGAGGGGCATTTATGAGTCAAAAGCTCTTAAGAGTGGGAATAGTCACATACCTGTCAGAAATGTAATGGATTCTTTAAACTGGTACACAGAGAAGCTTGGAGCAGCAAAAAGTTATAGGGATGAAAAGGGAAAAATGGCCATAATCAATATGGCAAGCCAAAGCTTTTTCCTTTTGGAAACACCTCAAAGAGGAAAGTCTTAATTTTAGGGTTCTGACGGAAGATTGCGATTTTGTTTAACCTTTGAACTCAATGGAATAACAGAGCTCGAAAACTTGCATCGGGAACTTTCTGAGAAGGAAGTAAATACAGGAGCTATCGAAAATCGCGGGCATCCTGGCAGGAATTTTGTATTTTCTGACCCGGACGGCATCTTGTTTGATGTATGGAGTGAACTGAGCCCAAGTTTTAAGCAATAACTTTTAGGAAAGAGAGCAGACAATGGACTCTGCTCTCTTTTTACATATGGACATCTCTCCAGCAAATCCTTAGCAATTATCCGATTTGTGAAGATGTAGCGGCGGAGGAATAAGCCAGCCTTTTTCTTTATTCATTCGAAGAACCTTAACACCTAAAGCTGCTTTCTGAGTATGAAATTGGCCAAACATGCCTGCGATATCTTCACGGATACATTGGCCCATGATTGTACTGCAGCCAACCAATCCTGCTGCAAGGTCTCCTGCTAATTTTGCAGCTACTTCAGGATCCATGAATCGGGCACCTGGAGGGATATCATTTACACAAGCATCAGGTCTATCAGGTGGTGCGGGGGGAAGACCGATCCCGTTTTCCTTTAACATCGCCTCAATTTGTTCCTCTTCCTGCTTGCAGAGGCGGATGGCTTCTTCAAGCATTTTCTTCAAGTCCCCATCCCCAGAGTGGCTAAGCATCGTTTGGTAGGCAGAGGTCATTCCCTTTCCTGCCAGCAAGTAAGACCATGTGCTATAAACCTCGCCATAATGCAAAGGCTCGTCCTTTGGATTTCCGCTTAAAATACCCATTGTATACCTCCTGAAAAGATTCATTTTTTGTGCCACCTTCCTTATAATGCACAGCTATATCATGCCCAACAAGCGTCTTAAAATGTCATTGAATATTAAATGGTTAAACTTCCTCAGTATGTGGTAAATATCGTATAAAAGATAGAGGAGATGAAAAGCATGGACCAAACAAAAAAAACATATTATATAGATATTGAAAATGCGCAGATTTACACAGAACCAGTTGAAGCAGCCGAATGGCAGTTTAAAATTTTTGCAACAGATGAAGAATTAGCTCAGTTAAATGATTATATTAATGAGAATTATGATGCAGATCTTAAAACATTTGCCCGTGCACATGTCCCTTTCCTGGAATACCACAAAGAATCAAAAAATGATGAATATGATGCATCCATGGAAGGCATATATAAAATGATTTATGATCTGGGTGATGACAAAGCGCGGAGACATATAGAAGGGATGGGAATATTATAATCTAAAAATGCAGCTGGTCTTTAATCGGACTGGCTGCTTTTGAAAAGATAATACATAAAAAAAGAACCGTCTCTTCTGTTTTCATCAGAATAACGGTTCTTATATTTGCTCCTGTATAATTGTTCTTTTTTGGTTTTTGTTTTTCTTGTGCGCATGTCCGCATGTGCAAATGGGCTTCGATTGCATTCAGGGTTTCTTTTTCCCTCACGTACTGCTTTTTCCCTTAACTTTTTCGCAGCTGATTT
This sequence comes from Cytobacillus oceanisediminis 2691, assembly GCF_000294775.2. Classification (GTDB taxonomy): domain Bacteria; phylum Bacillota; class Bacilli; order Bacillales; family Cytobacillaceae; genus Cytobacillus; species Cytobacillus pseudoceanisediminis. The sequence goes on along the minus strand of NZ_CP015506.1, from coordinate 3,596,252 downwards.
AGCCATATGACCAACTCCTTTTCAAGATTGTACCATAATGCCTAAATTGGAGGAATAATATTTGTTAACAGTAAGATAAAGAAAACAAGACCAATAAGTAAAAAGATAACCGAACCGAGAACAGCATAATTCGGTCTGAAGCTGAATTCCTCCCTTTTAGATATGAATCCAGTCATGGCACTTGCGGTGCTGTCCATAAACCTTGTAACCATACCGCCGCTGCTCGAAAACCATACAGTTAAAGCTGTAAAAACCATACCTGAAAAAAACATGATTTCGATGAATCGGATTGAAAAGGCACGTGAAGCGAGCAGGGTAATTAAAGTTTCTGCTGCTAGTGTAATGAACATTATAAATATATTTTTTTTTATTATTCCGCCTCCTATTTAGAAATACGCATGAATTTGGAAAAAGTTTCAATATTTTCGCAAGACCTTTGAAAAGGTCTTTTTTTTGTGCATTGTCTTCAGCAACATGCTCATTTAATATCCTTTCTTAAAGATAGGGGAATTTCCCCCCCTCTAATAGGGAAGTTCCCCGATATTGAAAAAGTCCTCCCGCTTTTACAATAAGGTTAAGGTAATTGTTTGTGAATGAGGAGGAGTTAATATGCAGGCAAAAGCTGCAGTCAATCAAAAAACAGGAAACACATTAAACAATGCGTTTGCATCTCATTTTGCCAAGTCGATGTTTTTATCTGTTACAGCATTAGCAATTCTTTCTTTTATTGGCACTAGAATGTTTACACATGTGGATTTAAACCTGTACGGATATATGGTCGGAACGATTGTGTTTATTGGAGGGTTTTTCTATAGGTTTATTGCCTGGGGCGAAAGGCCGCCAACAAAGCTTATCCTGAAAAAAGGATTGAAGCTGCTATTTAGAAAGTCAACGCCAAAAACGTCTGTTGAGCATCTTGCAACCTACAATTTTATCTGGAATAGGGGAATTTACCGATGGACTCAGCACGTGCTTATCGGCTGGGGCTGCATTTTATCCTGCTTCGTTACATTCCCTCTAGTTTTCGGATGGATGTATTTTACGATGGATGACAATGGCCATTACAACATTATTGCAATGGGCATGAAGGTAATGACTGTCCCTGCAGATGGCATCATTGCCACCCTTTCTTATAACGCGCTGAATATTACAGCAGTAATGGTAATCGCTGGAGTTTGCATGGCGCTGTATCGCCGTCTGAAAAATATGCAGGCAAGAGCAGAGCAGAAATTCCTATATGATTTCATGCCTCTTTATATGCTGCTTCTAGTCAGCATCACAGGGTTGGCTTTAACCTTTATGAATCTCTTTTTACACGGTGCAGGACAGCCGGCAATGTCATTGATCCATCAGTGGTCAGTCATCATTACACTGATTTACCTGCCATTTGGAAAGCTTGCACATATTCCTTTCCGCCCAATGAGTGTTTTGGCAAGAAACTACAGAGAACATTATGCCGAACAGGGCATGAAGGAATGCAAGGTGTGCGGAGATCAGTTTGTTTCATCAGAACAATCAAAAGATGTCGTCGATGTACTCGGCGTGAACGATATTGAATTTAAAGCAAAGGAAGGACATCATCTTGCAGAAATGTGCCTCCCTTGCAGAAGGAAATACCGGATTGCACAATTTTCCGGATTCCCCACTCATGAAGTGAAGGTCAAGGAGGCAAACCAGAATGCAAAGGGATAAGTTTTTTAAAGAAATTGAGAATCTAAACCATCCGAATGAAAAATTGATCAAAACACATTGCAGCTATTGCGGCATGCAATGCGGAATGAACTTGAGGGTTAATACACAGACAAATAATATCATTGGGGTCGAGCCCCGGTATGACTGGCCGGTTACGGTCGGGAAAATGTGCCCTAAAGGGGTTACCGCCTACCAGCAGACCAACCACAAGGACCGCCTGCTGAAACCGCTGATCCGGGATGATGCTTCGTTGAAAGGAACCACAGAAGGGTTCCGTGAAGCAAGCTGGGATGAAGCATACGATTTAATTGCAAAAAAATTTAAAGAGCTTCAAACAGAATTCGGAAAAGATTCACTCTCCGTCTTCAGCGGGGTATCAATGACAAATGAAAAATGTTATTTGACAGGTAAATTTGCCCGTGTTGCTCTTGCAACGCGATATATTGACTATAACGGACGTTTCTGTATGTCAAGCGCTGCCGGCGGTTTCCTCCGTTCTTTCGGAGTTGATAGAGGGTCAACATTGCCTTGGACAGATATTCATGAAACAGATTGCCTGTTTATCGCTGGAAGCAATACGGCTGAATGCCATCCAACTTCCATGTTCCGCATTTGGAACGTTCAGGAAAGAGGCGGTTATATCATTGTAGTCGATCCACGGGAAACGCCAATTGCCAGAAGAGCTGACCTTCATCTCGACCTGCAGCCCGGAACAGACCTTGCACTTGCAAACGGAATTGTTAATCAATTGATTGAAATGGGCTATATAGATGAAGAGTTTATTAATAAACATACCAACGGATTTGAAGAAACAAAGGAACTTGTAAAGGATTTCACACCTGAATATACAAGTATGCTGACTGGTGTGGCGGAGGAAAAAATCATTCGTGCTGCAGAAATATACGGAAAAGCTCCAAATGCAGTTGTCATGTTTGCACGAGGTGTTGAACAGCAGCATAAGGGTGTTGATAATGTTTCCGCCTACACCAATATGGCGCTTGTTACTGGAAAGATTGGCCGTCCGAAAGCCGGCGTAGCCACATTCACCGGTCAGGGCAATGGACAGGGCGGAAGAGAGCATGGACAGAAATCGGATTTGCTTCCAGGCTACCGAAAAATTACTAACCCGAAACATGTTGAAGAAGTATGCAGTGTTTGGGGAATTACACCTGAAGAAATGCCGCAGCCTGGTGTATCTGCTTATGAAATGATTGAGCTGATGGAGCAAAAAACGATTCGCGGTTTATACCTTCTATGTTCCAATCCTGCTGTATCTGCACCAAATCAACATTTTGTCAGGAAAGCATTTAAGGCTCTGGATTTCATGGTATGCTCCGATTTCTACCTTTCTGAATCGGCAGAATTTGCAGATGTTGTTCTTCCTGCAGTCACATGGTCAGAAGATGAAGGAACAGTAACGAATATTGAAGGCCGCATTATTAAAATCAATAAAGCCCAGGAACCTGTTGGGGAATCGAAGCCGGACTGGCAAATACAAGTGGAGCTGGCTGAACGTTTAGGAAAAGGAAAATACTTTTCTCACCTAAAAACGGCACGAGATGTTGCAGATGAGTTCAGACTGGCTACCAAGGGCGGCTATGCTGATTACTATGGAGCTACCTGGGATAAAATCGACAAGCAGGATGGAGTTTTCTGGCCATGCAAAAATGAAAAGGATGAAGGGACACCACATATGTTCCTTGATAAGAAATTTTATCATCCGGACGGCAAAGCAAAAATATGCGCACTTCCATACCGTCCGCCAGCGGAAGAACCATGTGAAAAATATCCGCTCCGTTTAACAACTGGCCGGGTGGTTTACCATTACCTATCCGGTAATCAGACTAGAAGAATTCCATTCCTTCATGATATGTGCCCTGAACCATTTGTGGAGATCCATCCGGAAACAGCATCAAAATATAATATGGAACATGAAGAAAGGGTCCGTTTATTTACCAGAAGAGGCGAGGCCATCTATAAAGTCAAAATTACGGAAGCCATCCGCAAGGATACCGTCTTTGTTCCATACCATTTTGGACATGAGGATTCTATTAATCTATTAACAATTGCAGCATTAGATCCTATTTCCCGAATGCCTGAGTTCAAGGCATGTGCTGCACAGCTGGAAAAAGTCGAATTAAAGAAGGTGCAATAAATGAAGAAGAGGCTGTATTTAGAACTTGAAAACTGTATAGGATGCCGTTCTTGTCTGGCAGCATGTACACAATGCGGGGGGCATGAGGAGCGCAACAGAAATTATGTGTATGATGTAAATCCTCTTGTGAACCGGCAGACGATGCCTCTCATGTGCCTTCACTGTGAAAATCCGGCATGTGCCCGAAGCTGTCCGGCCCAGGCTATTCAAATTCATGAGACAGGCGCTGTGTTATCTGCACTGGTGGAAAAGTGTATTGGCTGCCAGAACTGCACAATTGCCTGCCCATATGGCATACCAAAATTTGATCAAGAGCAGAACTTAATGTACAAATGCGACCTATGTATTGACCGTACTAAAGATGGAATTCCTCCTATGTGTGCGAGTGTATGTCCATCCAACACGCTGCAATGGCTGACAGATGAAGAAATTGAAAACAAGAAGAAGCAATTTAACCTTGATAACGGCAAATGGGTAACAAGCATGCCATACCTAGAAGGCGAAACAAACGTTAAGGTAAATCTGCCGGGAATCCTGCAGGGGATTACAAAGCTGTTTTAGGAGGGATTAGGGATGTCTGATAAGAATAACAAGATTCCCTTTAATGAAGATAATTATACGCATAATATCGAACGGAATAACGAAAGAAAACTGGATAGGCGCGGGTTCATGAAAACTTTGGTTGGTGCCGCCGGTGTTTTTGCGGTTTCCTCCCTTCCCTGGGGGGCAGTTGCTGCCAAAGAATTAATGGGGCTTGGCGAAAAAGAATATCCTCATAAGAAAATAACTGAAGTAAGCAAGCTGCCAATCGGTGATGCAGTGGAGTTCAAGTTTCCTGGGGATCATGATGACGCCATTTTAATCCGCTTATCAGAGAACAAATATGTCGCCTATCAGAATGCGTGCACACATTTGCGCTGTCCGGTATTTTGGGTGAAGGAGCAAGGTGAAATGATCTGCCCTTGCCACCACGGCAAGTTCGATGTGGAGACTGGTTCGCCAACTGCGGGACCGCCAAGAAGGCCGCTTCCGGAAATCCAGGTTAAGGTGGAGAATGGAGCAATCTTTGCAGTGAGGGTGAAACGTTATGAAGCGTAGCTACCTGGGTGTCATCATTTTGGCAGCGATATTAATGATGAATATTGTCTTTACCCAATATATGGTCCACCAATACTATTACGAAAACTATGTAAATGTACTGATTTTCGGCGGACTGAATATTGTTCTTTTTCCCTTGGCTGTATTCGCTTATAAAAAGACGATTAACATGAGGGCGTGATTTTTATGAACAGTGAGACATATCTTGATTTTTGTTTTGTAAGAGAACAATCCGGGGATTTTGCTCCAGAAGTGGATCAGCTCCTTTCCGAACTATTCAAGGGAGTCCGCCTGAACTGGTATTTGGATGAGAAATCTCATGACGGCATGAACATTGTTGTAGCAGAGATAAAAGGGATGAGCAAATGGCAATCAGAAGAAGAAACCATTGAATTCATAGAAGAACATGCAAGTGAAACATTCTGGAAATATCTGCAGGGTTATCAAATGTATATTTACCCTGCAAAAAGAGGGTGCGGCAGCTGTGGAACTCATTAAAAAAGAAGATTTGGACCGCTTTGTCCGGCAAAATGTGCAGGTGGCAATTTTAGATGAAAAGGGAAATGACAAAGCCCCTTTTGTTCACAAAGAAATAATAAAAACCGGGCTCTGTCCGGATGGAACACATTTGCGTATTTATTTTGACCACATGAATTTTTTTGCAGTCCCGCTGACTTCCTCTGTGGAAGCATCTGATAGCAGGTGGGCTGCTTTTGATCAGGAAGCCGGATTAAAATATGTAATAAAGAAGAGAGTGTGAACACAATGATCAGAAAAATACAGCTGCCTTTGCAGACGTTAAACTTAGTAGCCGGGTTTATGGTTTGGGTGCTGATATCCTCCCTTATGCCGTTTATTAAGGAAGATATCAGTATTCCAGCCGACAAGCTAGCCCTTGTAACAGCAGTTCCGGTAATCCTTGGATCGCTGCTGCGCATTCCTCTGGGGTATTATGCTAATCAGTTTGGCGCAAGAATAATCTTTATGCTGAGCTTTATTCTATTATTATTTCCAGTCTATTATATCAGTATAGCTGATTCCATTACTGATTTACTGATCGGGGGATTATTCCTCGGTCTTGGAGGAGCGGTGTTTTCTGTCGGTGTTACATCTCTTCCAAAGTATTATCCAAAGGAGCGCCATGGGTTTGTAAATGGAATATACGGGGCAGGTAATCTTGGAACAGCCATAACCGCATTTGCGGCTCCGGTTGTTGCCACAAAGTTTGGATGGTCCCTAACCGTACAAATCTATCTTGTCCTGCTCGGAATCTTCATTGCAGCAAACTTCTTGCTTGGTGATAAAAAAGAAGTTAAAGTGCAGACTCCGCTTCTGGAACAGATTAAAGGCGTATATAAAAATGAAAAGCTGTGGCTCTTGAGCTTATTCTATTTCATTACTTTCGGATCATTTGTTGCGTTTACCATTTATCTTCCAAATTTCTTAGTTGCTCATTTTGAACTCGATAAAGTGGATGCGGGATTAAGGACAGCCGGATTCATCGTCCTTGCAACTGCCATGAGACCGATTGGCGGATGGCTTGCAGACCGTTTCCATTCTTTAATTCTTCTAATGTTTGTCTTTGGAGTATATACCATCTCTGCAGTAATTCTATCATTATCTCCGTCAATTACATGGTATACATTTGGATGCTTAAGCATTGCTCTATCAGCGGGAATTGGGAATGGTGTTATCTTTAAGCTGGTGCCTATGTACTTCCAGCAGCAGGCGGGTATCGTAAACGGAATTGTTTCCGCAATGGGCGGCCTGGGAGGGTTTTTTCCGCCGCTGATCCTGACCCTGTTATTTAATATCACCGGCCATTATGCGATTGGCTTTATGGCATTGTCAGAAGTGGCGCTTGCCAGCCTGATTCTGGTTGTCTGGATGTACTTCCAAGGTAAAATGGAAATTGCGAGCCAGGTGATTGATCATACAATTGAAGGAATTCTGGTAACGGATAAGGGCGGTAAAATAATCTCTGTAAACCCTGCTTTCACAGAAATAACCGGTTACAAGGAAGAAGAAGTAGTCGGCAAAAATCCGAATATCCTTAAATCAGGGAAGCAGACTAAGGGCTTTTACCAGGACTTATGGACTTCAATCGAAAAAAATGGATTCTGGCAAGGGGAAATATGGAATTGCCGCAAAGACGGAGAAGAATATCTCCAATGGCTTACCATTAGTGCTATTAAAAATGATGCTGGAGATGTAGTCCAATATGCGGGCATGTTTAGTGACATTTCCAGCCATCGGGTAAAAAAAGCAAAGTAAAAGCAAAAATAAAGTCGTAAGGAGGAGGGGTGAAATGGAGATCCAGCCAGCAAAGAAAAATATCAGTTCCTATATTATTCAATCTCAGGAAGATGAGATCAAGCGCATCGCCCTGGAGCTTCATGAAGGGGTCGGGCAGACGCTCTACAGCTTATATACAGGCATGCAGTTCATTCAAACTGCGGTCGATCAGCCCGAGATGAGAGGCTATATTGGAGATATGGCGCAAATGATGGAAAAAACGATTCAGGAAATCAGGCTACTGGCTGTGGAATTGCATCCCCCTGCTCTGGGAACCCTCGGCCTGCTGCCGGCGCTGAAAAGTTATCTGAAATTATACACTTCCACATATGGAATAACAGTGGATCTTCAAAATGAGGGGATGGAAGTCCAAATCAATGAAAGAGAAAGCATTACTTTGTTCCGAGTTTGCCAGGAAGCTCTGGCAAACATAGCCAGGTATGCTGACACAATGAGTGCAGCCATCTTCCTGCAATGGAAACCGGGACAGCTTTCTATAAACATTGAAGACAAGGGGAAGGGCTTTGATGTTAATGCTGGAATGCAAAAATCGTCTGGTCTTGCTGCCATGATTGAAAGAATGTGTTTAATCAGCGGCAAGTGCGTCATCAGCTCCAAAATCGGTGAAGGGACTACAATAGATATCAGCCTTCCGTTATACTAAGATTATACTTAACAAGGGGCCTCGCAAAGCGGCTCCCTTGTTGCCTATAAAAGATTTTTAGCACTGGAATTGTTGCTTTGTACTTCGAGAACTGTCCGGCGCAAGCAGCCTGCCCCCTCGGGCAGGCAAGGCGCTTGTGCTTTTCTCGTGCGGACAAATGGTAAAGGGGGAGCAAGGTTGATCAATATTTTACTTTGCGACGACCACGCGGTAGTCAGAATGGGTTTGAAAATGCTTTTAAATAACCATGAAGATATGCAGGTGGTCGGTGAAGCTTCGGAAGGCAACGAGGGGATTCAGCAGGCTCTTGAATTAAAGCCTGATGTGGTAGTAATGGATTTGAGCATGCCCCATGGAAAAGATGGCATGTCGGCAACGTCAGAATTGAAAAAATTAAAACCGGAAATACAGATCCTGATTTTGACCATGCATGATGATGAAGAGTACTTATTCAGAGCGATCCAAGCGGGTGCGTCCGGATGTATTTTAAAAAGTGCTCCTCATGATGAACTGCTCGCAGCAATCCGGTCTGTTGCAAGCGGGAATGCCTATTTGCATCCGTCTGCAACTAAAAGGCTGATGGAAGAATATATCGGAAGTGTAAAGCAGGGGAACACCGATACATTCAACCTGTTGTCTGACAGGGAGAAAGAGGTTCTTACTTTAATAGCCAAAGGGTTTTCCAATAAGGATATTGCTGAACAGCTTGTGATTAGTGTAAAGACAGTTGAAACCCATAAAGGTAATTTAATGGAAAAACTTCAGATGAAAACCAGGCCGGAACTAGTAGCGTATGCTTTAAAGAAAGGGCTGCTTGGTTATGGAATATAAGGGTTGCAGCCCGGGGGGAAGTGCACTTATTGATCAGGCTTGTGAAAAGGTGCTGACAGAGCTGGACTGTGATTTTGTCGGATTGGCACTGCAAAATACAGATGGCCCGGATGTAAGATGGCATTATGCAGCAGGAAATAGCAACGAAAAATATAAGCGGATTACAGTAAGGTACGGCAAAGGCATTGCAGGAAAGGTAATTTCAACCGGCAGGCCGATGTACGTAGAAAACTTCCCGGAATATGTTGCTGGAAAGGCATTGGAATACCCGATTATGCTTGCTGAAGCCCTGAAGTATGCATATGCTGTTCCCATTCATTTTAAAGGAATCCCTAAAGGGGTCTTCTTGATCGGGAACCGGTCAGGTCAGCCTATAAATGAAAACAAGCAAAACACTGCAAGGAATGCAGCGAGGACACTTGAACTCAAGCTGAATGGTTAAAAAATGCAACTGGAGGAACGTAAATGGACAGGAATAATCAGTTGCCGAAAAAGAGAGAGATTGCTCCTGATTCCAGTGATGCAACGATTCTTGTTAATAGATTTGGGGTCATCTCCTATGCGAATGAGCAGGCGCAAGAGCAATTTGGATATAGGGTAAATGAACTGCAGGGGAAGAGCCTGAAGGAACTGCTCCCTGAGATCACTCTGCATGAAACGGAAGAGGGCAAAGTGGTACACCAATATGGCCGGCATCGTAATGGTCAGGTATTTTCAATCTTTTATAGAATTAATTCTTTCATGCAAGGAGAAGAAACCTATTATTTAATCGTCTTTCATTCAGTCAAAGACCGTTCCCGATTAAAAAAGCAGCAATCATATTCATTAAAGGAATTGGTTGATCTGCAATTTGCCCTGGATGAATCAACAATTGTGGCCTTTACAGACAAAAAAGGAAAAATTACGTATGTGAATGAAAAGTTCTGTGAGGTGTCGAAATATTCTGCGTATGAGCTGGTTGGTAAAGATCATAGAATTATCAACTCATCCTACCATTCCAAAGACTTTATGCAGAACCTTTGGGAAACCATTTCGAGCGGTGAAGTCTGGCGCGGGGAAATTAAAAACAAAGCTAAAGACGGAACTTATTATTGGGTGGATACCACCATCGTTCCCTTCATTGATGACAAAGGAAAGCCATATAAATACCTGGCGATCCGGAATGAAATAACTGAATATAAGCGTGTTGTGGAGGAACTGAAAAATTCCGTAAACGAGCTGATTGATTTAAAATTTGCCCTGGATGCTTCATCCATTGTGGCAATTACAGATCAGAAAGGCACCATTACTTATGTAAATGATCAATTCTGCAGCATCTCAAAATATTCACGGGAAGAATTGCTTGGACAGGATCATAAAATTATCAACTCAGGTTACCATTCTAAAGAATATTTCAGAGATTTGTGGAAGACAATTTCTTCCGGACAGGTATGGAAAGGAGAGATCAAGAACAGAGCCAAGGATGGCACACATTATTGGGTGGATACCACCATCGTCCCATTCCTTAATGAAAAAGGGAAACCTTATCAGCATCTTGCCATTCGCCATGAAGTCACGCAAAGAAAAAATGCAGAAGAAGAGCTGCAAAAAATGATGACCAGGATCATAGAGGTTCAAGAGGATGAACGGAAAAGATTGTCTCGTGAGCTTCATGACGGAATAGGACAGAATTTGTACAGCCATCTGATTACCATTAATAGGCTTCAGGCGGAAATAAGCCACCCGCTGCTTGATCAGATGCAGGATGAGGCTGCTGAAGTCATTGAGGAGCTGAGAGACCTTTCATGGGAACTGCGTCCTTCTGTGCTTGATGATCTTGGTCTGATACCAGCGATTCGATCCTACCTGGTCCGATTTTCAGAACATCACAATATCAACGTCCATTTTGATTGCTACTTGGCTACCCGTCTTAGTTCTAATAAAGAAATCACCATCTACAGGATCATTCAGGAAGCCCTGACAAACATAAGGAAATATGCTGAAACAGATGAGGCAGCAGTCACAATCAGGCAGATGGAAGAAGAAATCCGTATAGTCATTGAAGATAAAGGCATAGGGTTCAATGTTAATGAAGTCTCCAGAGGAGTTGGTCTTTTTAGCATGGAAGAACGAGCAAAAGCTGCAGGCGGTTCCATAAATGTTTATTCAGCAGAAGCTAAAGGGACAAGAATTGTACTTGAAATACCGCTATAGAAAAAAGCTGCCTAATCCAGGCAGCTTTTCTCATTAGATGCGTTTCTAAAATATTGATCCTAATATCGTTCCGCCGATGGCACCTGTCACAACAATAATCCATGGCGGCAGCTTCCAATAAACAAGCATGCTGAATAGTACTGCTGCAAAGGCAAAATCAGCCGGCTCCAGGATGCTGCTGGTCCAAATTGGATGATAAAAGGCAGCGATTAAAATGCCGACAACTGCAGCATTTACACCCATTAATGCACCCTTTATGTTAGGATTGCGGCGAAGTGTGTCCCAAAATGGGAGGGTGCCTAATATCAGCAGAAAGGCAGGCAGGAAGATCGCGGCAGTTGCAAGCAAACCGCCTTGCCAGCCATTCATCACTGCCCCAAGATAGGCAGCAAAAGTAAATAACGGCCCTGGCACTGCTTGGGCTGCACCGTAGCCAGCCAGAAAAGCTTCTTCACTTAGCCAGCCTGTTGGGACAAATTCACGTTCCAGCAAAGGAAGGACAACATGGCCGCCCCCGAAAACCAGAGATCCGGAGCGATAAAAGCTGTCAAAAAGAGCAACCCAATCCAATGCGGTTAACTCCCTTAAAATTGGAAGAATTATTAAAAGGGCGAAAAACAACACTAAACAGCCAATCGCAAACCCTTTTGAAATGGGGAAATCCATACGGGCTTCGCTGTTATCTGCATGCTTCTTGTAGAGTAAAAATCCAATAAACCCAGAAATAAGGATGACCGCTATCTGAGTGATGGCTGTCTGCCATAAAAGTGTGACGATAATCGCGAACAGTGCCAGCGTTTTTCGCGGCAGGTCAGGTACAAGTTTTTGTGCCATTCCCAAAACCGCATGAGCCACTACAGCCACCGCGACAATTTTGAGTCCATGGATCCAGCCGGCTTCCGCAGGATTAATGCCTTGTAGAAGAATGGCAAAAATAATCAGAGCAATAACAGATGGCAATGTGAAACCAAGGAAAGCCATAATGCCGCCGGCTACTCCGGCCCTCATGACACCAACGCCAATGCCAACCTGGCTGCTTGCCGGTCCGGGCAGGAACTGACAAAGTGCAACTAAGTCTGCGTAGCTTTTCTCATCCATCCATTTTCTTCTGCGGACATACTCATCGTGAAAATAGCCGAGATGAGCTACAGGTCCCCCGAAAGAGGTAAGTCCAAGCCTTGTTGAAACCATTAATATTTCCAGTAAAGATTTTAAGCCAGTTCTGTTTTTGTTCATATGCATCTCCTTTAGTCTTTAATCTCTTTAAAAAGCTCATAAGCTTTTTTTCTGGCTTCCTCCAGCACCGAAATTCCTTTTTCTGTTGCAGTATAATATTTTCGGATTCGGCCATCTACATTTTTCTTCTCCTGATGAAGCAGCCCGTCTGATTCCATCGAATGCAGGATAGGATACAATGTTCCGGAACTGATGCTATATCCATGCTCTTTCAGCTCTTCCACCATCCAAGCGCCGAAAACAGGATGTTCCTTTGCATGGTGAAGTATATGGATTTGAATAAACCCCAGGAACAGCTTACGCAATATTTTATCTTCCAAGCAAATGCCTCCTTATTAATTTCGAAAACCGATATCGGAATTCGATAATAGGATGATACCAAAATAATGAGGACAAAAAAAGGGGGAATTATAAATTTACAAAACTTTAACATAGACATAAAAAAGAACGCTTTTCCAAGCGTTCCAGTATTAACTATTTTGTTCATTTCTTAAAATTTCATAAGCATAATCACCGGCTGCTGCCGTTAAACTTTCCCATAGCTGATCACGCAGTAAATCGAGTTCAATAATTCTTCTCGCCAAATCTATTGTATTTTTAGTTTCCATACGGGCCCCCTGATTAATAACGGTTTCGATTGCTGTGTTTTTTAAATATTACCTCAAGTTCTGTTAAGGTCAGCTTTTGCAGAGCCGGTTCAGAATGCTGATATTCGCTTCCAGAGTTGACCAGCAGGCCGATTAGATATTGCCGTTTTTTCTCAATCGCCTTCCGTAAATATTGCATTCATTATCTCCCCTTTCCTTTAATGTTTTTTTATTCTAAAAGAAATTTAGCTCATATTCATGTATTATGTTAAGTTTTCTTACATTGTTTTTGCTGTATTGTTAGATTTTCTGACAGGATTGATGAAAATGTTTGAAAGATTAGTATAATGAAAGAAAATGGTTAGATTGAGGTGACATGATTGGAAAGTGAATCATCCTACAAAACCAGAAAAGTCATTTCGATTGGGACGGTCAGCGAACTGACAGGACTTAGTGAACGGCAGATACGGTATTACGAAGAGAGGAAATTGATTTTCCCTGAAAGATCAGAACGCGGGAGCAGGAAGTATTCTTTTAGCGATGTAGAGACGCTCATCGACATAGCCAACAAAAGGGAGGAGGGAGTCCGAACGGAAGAAATCCGCTCGGAATTAAAGAGAAAAAAGAAAAAAGACGATCAGGCATCACGTTCAAAAATGATTCAGGGTCAGCTTAATGCGCAGTTTGGAATCCGGAAGAAATAATGGGAAAGTGATTATTCTGCAAGGGATAATCGCTTTTTTTATTCAGCTTTAATTCTGCCTTTTAGAATATGCTGCCGGAGTTTACGAAACATTTTTATATAAATTTTAGACAAAAGGTCTTTCTTTCGTTTACCATTTCCGTTAAGATGTAACCCTATATATGAAGGTTTTAAATTTTGATCTGTAAAGCAGGTGAAAGAATGGGGAAAGAATTTCCTCCAACAATAGAAGTAATAGAGATCTGCTTGCTTGCCGGGAAAATCATGCTTCAGGGCGGTGCAGAAACCTATCGGGTAGAGGACACAATGACCAGGATTGCAGCCTCCCTGGGTATACCGCACTCCCATAGCTATGTGACTCCAACCGGAATCATATTTTCAACGGATGGAACTGAACCGGCAAAGCTGATTCGGATTTCAGAACGGTCAACGGATTTGTATAAAGTAACATTAGTGAACGGAGTTTCACGCAGGATCAGCAGCGGTGAACTGGATGGAAAGGGAGCCTTGGCAAGGCTGAAGGAAATTGAAAGTGCCGACTATACTTTCCCTGTTTATCAGCAGATTCTTGCAGCCTCCATTGCAAGCGGGTGCTTTTTAATTATGTTCCTTGGAAGCTGGACAGATTTTATTCCAGCCATGATTGCAGGCGGTCTTGGTTTTGTTTCTTTTATATACGTACATAGAGTGGTCCAGATTAAATTTTTCTCTGAATTTATTGCTTCATTACTAATTGGCCTTATCGCCTATTTCTTTGTGTACACAGGAGCGGGAACAGAACTTGATAAGATCATCATCGGTTCAGTCATGCCGCTCGTTCCGGGGCTGCTGATAACAAATGCAGTCAGGGACTTAATGGCCGGGCACCTTGTTTCTGGTCTGTCAAAAGGGGCTGAGGCCTTTTTGACGGCATTTGCCATTGGAGCTGGGATTGCTCTTGTATTCACTTTCTAAATGAAATGCATTAGCGGAGGAATATGCGTATGTTTATGTTGACACATATGATTACAAGCTTTATTGCTTCAGCAGGGTTCGGAGTGCTTTTCAACGCTCCGAAAAAATCACTGTTGAAATGCGGGTTTGTCGGGATGGTCGGCTGGTTTGTTTATATTTGGCTTGTCAATTGGCAGTATGATGCTGTCATTTCATCATTAATCGCTGCTTTTACCATTGCAGTGATCAGCCAGATTTTTGCCAAAATGTATAAAACACCTATTATTATATTCAGTGTTGCCGGCATCATTCCATTGGTCCCAGGGGGGATTGCTTATAATGCAATGCGGAATTTTGTTGAAAATGATTATAATACGGCAATTCAGCTGGCTGCGAAAGCATTCATGATATCAGGGGCAATCGCAGTAGGACTTGTCATTTCAGAGGTAATCAATCAAATGATCCGTAAAGTTCAGTTTAAATCAAGAATCTAAAATAACTGCGAAGTACGATTACATCGGCCTTTCTTAGGAATAAAGCCGTAATATAACCTCTAACTATCAGACTCGTTTCAGGAAATAAATAGGGACGGGTTTTTCTTGTATTATATTCCTGGTGAATTTATAATCCTATTATGTTTGATTTTTTCAGAAAAAGGAGATTATGATGATCCGACGGTTTTTTAGCTACTATAGGCCACATAAGCGCCTATTCATTCTTGATTTTAGTTCGGCGGTATTCGTGGCAATTCTTGAATTGGGCTTTCCGCTTGCGGTTCAGTGGTTTATCGACAGCCTGCTTCCAAGCGGGAATTGGTCCATGATTGTTTCTGTAAGTGCCGGCCTGCTTGCTCTTTATTTGACCAGCACACTTCTGCAGTTTGTTGTTAACTATTGGGGCCACAAGCTGGGCATCAATATCGAAACAGATATGCGGCAGCAGCTTTTTCAGCACGTTCAAAGGCAGTCTTTCCGCTTCTTTGATAATACCAAAACAGGGCATATCATGAGCCGGGTGACAAATGATCTGATGGATATCGGAGAGCTTGCTCATCATGGCCCGGAGGATTTATTTATTGCGGTCATGACGTTTGCGGGTGCATTCTGGATTATGCTGACGATCAATGTAAAGCTCGCTCTTGTAACGATATTTGTTCTTCCTTTTCTTGTATGGCTGATTACATTCTGCAATATTAAAATGAACAAAGCATGGAAAAGGATGTACGGTGAAATTGCCGATGTGAACGCACAGGTTGAGGATAGTGTATCTGGAGTGCGTGTGGTTCAGTCTTTTACAAATGAAAGCTATGAGATTAAAAGATTTAGAGAAAACAATGGCAGATTCCGTCTTGCCAAGCTTGCAGCATATAAGATTATGAGCTTCAGTGCTTCCGGAGTCTATATGCTGACCAGATTAGTTACGCTGATTGTTCTTGTGTACGGTTCCTGGCTGAGCTTCAACGGGCAGCTATCATATGGAGAATTGGTCGGGTTTGTGCTTTATGTAAATGTACTCTTAAAACCGATTGATAAAATTAGCGCCCTGATGGAACTGTACCCAAAAGGAATGGCTGGTTTCAAACGCTTTTTGGAAATTATTGATACTGAGCCGGAGATTGAGGATGCAAAAGATGCCATTGAGGTTGAATCCTTAAGGGGTGATATCCGCTTTCAAGATGTAGCATTTAGTTATGACAAGCATAAATCGGTGCTTCAGGGGATTGACCTTCAAATAAAAGCAGGTGAAACAGTTGCTTTTGTTGGACCTTCAGGTGCAGGAAAGACAACGATTTGTTCTTTGATTCCACGCTTTTATGATGTAAATAGCGGAAGCATTAAGATCGATGGCATGGATATCAGGGACATGACAAAAAAATCACTGAGATCGCAAATCGGCATTGTTCAGCAGGATGTCTTCCTGTTTACCGGTACTCTGAAAGAAAATATAGCTTACGGAATGCTTGGGGCAACAGACAAGCAGATTGCGGACGCAGCTCAAAAAGCTCACCTGCAGGCCTTCATTGCATCTCTTCCGGATGGCTATGAAACTCAAATTGGGGAACGGGGACTAAAGCTGTCTGGCGGACAGAAACAAAGAATTGCCATTGCGAGAATGTTCCTGAAAAATCCGCCGATATTGATTTTGGATGAAGCAACTTCGGCATTGGATACAGAAACCGAACAGATTATTCAAACTGCGTTGAATGAGCTTGCCGTAAACCGCACTACACTTGTGATTGCCCACAGGCTTGCAACCATTCGAAATGCAGACAGAGTGGTGGTTGTTACAGAAGACGGCATAGCCGAAGAAGGTACACATGATGAGTTAATAGAACAGGGCGGGATCTTCGCAGGCCTCCATAATGTGCAATTTCAAAGATAAAGCAGAATCCGTAATGGATTCTGCTTTTTTGTCTAAATGGAGACTTATGCAAAAATACTGTTTCATCAAACAAACCTGGAAAAAATGTAAAGAATAGTAGAAAACTAGCAAACAAGCATTCATTTTTACAAATGAAATTTGGGAAATCTGCAAACAAATCATGGAGTCAATCAATGAAATGCATAATTTTCAGAATAGTCAAAAAGAACTATCGTTTTAATTAAATATATGGAAGTTTTTAACTAGAACAGGACTTATGTGGTATAGACAACTATACTCTAACTCTATTAATCTTACAGTATGTAAACCCTTTCAAACATAAAGGAGGTTATTGGCTGATGAAAGTTCATAAAATTAAAGGAGGCAGTATGAAACATAAAACAAAGCTTATTGCGCTATCAGCAGCACTTAGCACATCACTCTTTATTCCGGCAGCATATCCGGCATCTGCGCAGGGCGCGGAAGGAGTTAAGCCAACAATGGAAAGGAAGAATCATAAAGATGTGAAACACAAAATTCATCCGGTTTTTTCATGGGATCGCCCCGGGCCGATTTCTCCTATTCTTCATCCAGGTTCAGCGGCGGGAGCTGGAATGGTTCAGCAGCCGCTCAATGAAATCGATCCGCTGATGGAAGAGATGATATCAGAAGGTGTCATGCCTGGTGCTGTCACTTTTGTCGCAAGGCGGGGCCATATTGTCAAACATGATTCATACGGATATTCCTACCGCTATACGGATGATAAATTCACTGAAGCGCAGAATCCGATTGAAATGACGGAAGATACAATCTTTGATCTGGCTTCAATCAGTAAGATTTTTACAACGACTGCTGCGATGATATTGTATGATGATGGCCGTTTTCAGCTGGATGATCCTGTTGCGAAATATATCCCAGAGTTTGCTGAAAACGGCAAGGAAAATGTAACAATTCGCCAGCTGATGACACATACTTCAGGATTTACTGCATGGATTCCTTTATATTCACAAGGGAGCAGCAGAGACGATCGCATGCAAATCGTTTTTAAACATCCATTGGCCAATGAACCGGGTGAAGCGTATACATACAGCGATTTGAATATGATTACGCTCGGCGCAATAATCGAACGCCTGTCAGGACAAAGCCTGGATGAGTTTGTGAAAAAACGGATAACCAACCCCCTCGGTATGAAGGATACGATGTATAATCCTCCTGAATCTTTGAAACACCGGATTGCGGCAACGGAATACCAGCCTGCTATCGGCAGGGGAATTGTCTGGGGGGAAGTTCATGATGAAAATGCCTGGTCCCTTGATGGCGTTGCCGGACATGCAGGTGTCTTTTCCACTGCATCCGATCTTGCTAAACTTGCCCATATGTATGTGAATGACGGGCGTTATGGCGGCAAGCGGATTTTAAAGGAAGAGACGGTGAAAATGCTGATTCAAAACCAGATTCCTCAATTTCCTGGTAATGATCATGGCCTTGGCTGGGAGCTTGGTCAGGGATGGTTCATGGATGCCTTATCAGAGGGAACTTCGCTTGGGCATACAGGGTACACTGGTACATCCATTGTAATAAACCGGAATAATGGCACGATTGCGATTCTCTTAACAAATCGCGTCCATCCATCAAGAAATACGGTTACAACGAATATTGCAAGGCGGGCATTTGCAAGACAGGTAGCAGATTCCATTCCTCTTGCAATCCCTGGAAAAGGAGATGCCTGGTTCTCAGGATATGGAGATAAAATTCAGCACAATTTAACGGCTAAAGTGGATCTCACTGAAGAGGCGGTCCTGTCGTTTGATACCTGGTACAGAACTGAAACCAATGCGGATATGGCCTTTGTAGAGGTATCAGAGGATGGCGTCAATTGGACACAGGCGACACAGCCATTAACAGGCAGCAGCATCGATTGGAAAAACGAAAAATTAACGATTCCTGCAGGAACCTCCCACATTCGATTCCGATACCAGACAGACAGTACAGTAAACGGCAGAGGCTGGTATGTAGATAATGTAAAACTCAGACTTTCAGATGGCCAAAAAGTGACGCCTGCCTTCTCAGGAAACGGGTGGAAAAAAAGAAATTACTAGCATTCGATTTTTTAGTGAAAAGTAAGCTTAAGAGCATATGAAATTAATGCAGTAAGGACGGTGGAAGAAATGGTTAAAGCCCGTAAAATAATGTTCATTTCCCTTCTCGCAATTACACTTGCCGTTTCACAGTTATGGATCGGAGGAACCTTGAAACAAGCCTCTGCAGAAAGTGCAGCAAAGGATTTAATCATCCTTCAGAATGTGCCTGATGTCAGTACGGAAATTAGTGGAGAAGCATTTCAATTAAAGGCGCTTCATGTCTATAAAGAAGGCCATTTCATGGGGATTTCAGATGGTGTGAAATGGAAATCTTCAAATAAAAATGTTGCAGCAGTTGATCAGGCGGGGAATATCACCTTAATGGGGAAGCCAGGAAAAACCTTCATCAGTGTAACGGACGGAGTATATAAGGACCGTATTGCACTTCAAATAAAACCTGACGGCAAAAAGCACAGCAAGGGCAAGCCAGCTTTTAAAGTGAAAATCATTAAGGAGCATGGGAAACGGTATGATCTTATTAGCCGAGCAGTGAAAAACATGTCCATTGAAGAAAAGGTCGGCCAGATGCTGATGCCTGATTTCCGCACCTGGAAGGGGAAAAATGTCACTGAAATGCTGCCGGAAATTGAGAAGCTGGTAAAAGATTATCATCTTGGCGGGGTCATATTATTCCGTGAAAATGTGGTGACAACAGAACAGACAGCCTCACTGGTTTCAGACTATCAGAAAGCTGCCGATAAATTCGGCTTATTAATGACGATTGACCAGGAAGGCGGAATTGTTACACGTCTTCAATCAGGAACGGACATGCCTGGCAATATGGCGTTAGGAGCTGCCCGTTCTGAAGAAATTTCCCGAAAGGTCGGCAAGGCGATTGGAGAGGAACTGGCATCACTCGGCATAAATATGAACTTTGCGCCTGTCATGGATGTAAATAATAATCCCGACAATCCGGTAATTGGCGTTCGTTCATTTGGTGAGGACCCGCAGCTTGTCGCTGACATGGGTGTTGCTTATACCGAAGGATTGCAATCAGCAGGTGTTGCCGCTACAGCAAAGCACTTTCCCGGACATGGAGATACAGCAGTAGACTCCCATCTTGGATTGCCTGAAGTCCCACATGACAAAGAACGTCTAAAAGAAGTTGAATTGTATCCTTTCCAAAAGGGAATGGAAGCAGGGATTGATGCGATCATGACAGCACATGTTACCTTCCCTAAGATTGATGATACAAAAGCAATCTCGAAAAAAACTGGTGAGGAAATTGCAGTTCCGGCCACACTTTCCCATAAAGTGCTGACAGAACTTATGAGGGAAGAAATGGGCTATGATGGTGTTATTACAACAGACGCAATGAATATGAATGCCATTGCCGAACATTTTGGACCAGTTGACGCGGCCATTCGAGCAGTAAAAGCTGGAACAGATATTGTGCTAATGCCTGTTGGCCTTCAGGAAGTTGCGGAAGGGCTATTGAATGCTGTGGAGAATGGAGAAATATCAGAAAAACGCATTGAATCATCAGTTGAACGAATTTTAACTCTGAAAATAAAGCGGGGAATTATTAAAGAAGAGACACCACAGCCGATCGATGAAAAAATTGCAAACGCACTTGAGATTGTTGGATCAGAAGAACATAAACAAATAGAAAAAGAAGCAGCTGAACGTTCAGTCACATTGGTTAAAAATGAAAGAGATGCACTGCCGCTGCAATTATCTCCTGAAGATAATATAGTCGTTGTCGGCAATACGTATATTGCAGACTTAAAGAACGCAATCAGTAAGTTTCATGCAAACACAACGGTCATCCAAACCTCAAGCTATGCATTAACGGAAGAGCAGAAGCAGCAAATCAGGAATGCCAGTGCTGTTATTGTGGGCTCCTATACGTTTAATGTATCAGGCCGCTCACCGGACAGCGCTCAGATGAAAATGGTTAATTCCATCATTGCTGAATCAGAAGCTCCAGTCATTTCGGTTGGCATCCGTAACCCATATGACATCATGGCTTATCCGGAAGTTGATGCCTACATTGCGCAATACGGATTCAGGACGGCAAGCTTTGATGCATCTGCAGGTGTTGTTTTTGGCCAGGTTAATCCTTCAGGTAAATTGCCTGTAACAATTCCGGGTCCAGATGGCAGTGTTTTATTTGAATTTGGCCATGGATTGAGCTATTAAGCACACTGCTATTTTTAAATAGGAAGGGGTACAGGCAGCCTAGGGTTTTGCCTGTGCCTTCATTCTTAATATTAGTAGAATTTTTATCGTTGGAATTTTAGAAGCTTTCTAGCTCCACCCCCTTCCCCACCAAGATGTAGGGGATGGGCAAGGAGCTTCCGCTTTTCTGATCAAGGAGGGAAAATATATGAAGAAATGGTTTATGGGATTTTTGACAATGATTCTCGTACTCTCTTCATTGACTGTTGTGCTTGCAGATAACGGCAATGGCAAAGGAAAAGGCAAGAAAAAGAAATTCGAGCTGGGAGTTGAAGTTCTTTTAAATGATAAGAAGGATCTCATAGAAGGGAAAAGAGTGGGCTTAATTACAAACCCGACTGGGGTAGACCAGAATTTGAACAGCATTGTCGATATTCTGCACAATGATCCCGATGTGGAGTTAACAGCTTTATATGGTCCGGAACATGGAGTCCGCGGAAGTGCACAGGCGGGAGAATATGTTGAGTATTATATCGATGAAAAGACAGGGCTTCCTGTTTACAGCTTATACGGAAAAACCAAGAAGCCTACGCCTGAAATGCTGGAAAATATCGATGTGCTCCTGTTTGATATCCAGGATGTAGGAACACGTTTCTACACGTATATATACACAATGGCATATGCAATGGAAGCAGCAAAAGAAAACAATATCCCTTTCATCGTGCTGGACAGGCCAAATCCTCAAGGTGGAACAAAGGTTGAAGGACCTGTGCTTGATATGAAGTATTCCTCATTTGTGGGGAATTATTCGATCCCGCTCCGGCATGGGATGACTGTAGGTGAATTGGCCGAATTATTCAATGAAGAGTTCGAAATTGGTGCAGATTTAACTGTTGTCAAAATGAATGGCTGGAAGCGGGAAATGTATTATGATGACACCAGCCTTCCGTTTGTCATGCCGTCCCCTAATATGCCCACTTTAGAAACTGCTTTAGTATATCCGGGAGCTGCATTGATTGAAGGGACGAATGTTTCTGAGGGACGCGGAACAACGAAGCCGTTTGAATTAATTGGTGCTCCATTTATCAACGCTGATGATTTGGCTGGCCATTTGAACAGTCTTAATCTTCCGGGGGTAACCTTCAGAGCTGCTTCGTTTACACCAAGCTTCTCTAAGCATGCAGGACAGCTTTCACATGGGATTCAAATTCATGTTACACATCGCGATGCATTCAAGCCTGTCGAGACCGGACTTCATATCGTGAAGGCGATCCATGATATGTATCCGGAAGACTTCGAATTCCGTGCCGAGAACAGTGCAGGAATTTCATTCTTTGACAATCTGCTGGGCAATGGCTGGGTCCGTGAAGACATTGAGGAAGGGGAGCCAGTTGAAGAAATCTCCTCCAAATGGCAGAAAGAATTAAAACAATTCAATAAGACACGTGAAGAATATTTACTCTATTAAACTCGCAGGAAAGAACTTGGCGGCAAAATGCCCCGGGTTCTTTTTTTATTATATGGCGGGTCGGCATAATACTGATAGTGCCTGGTACTGAATTATAAAGCCTGTTCATATTATGTAATAATCCATGCAGAAAGAGGTGTGTAAAAATGTTGGGGTTTTTACAAAAGATTGGCAAGTCTTTAATGCTGCCGATTGCAGTCATGCCTGCTGCTGCACTTTTGCTTAGGCTGGGACAGGATGACCTTTTAGGCATTCCGTTTATATCTGCAGCCGGGAATGCTGTGTTTGGCCATTTGGCTCTCTTGTTTGCCATCGGGATTGCCATCGGTTTTTCTAAGGATGGCAGCGGGGCCGCTGCCCTCGCCGGTGCAGTGGGTTATTTTGTGCTGACTGAAGGTGCCGCAGCGATAAACGAAACGGTCAATATGGGTGTTTTTGGGGGAATCATTTCAGGTATTATTGCAGGGCTATTATACAATAAATATCATGATATTAGGCTGCCGGAATGGCTTGGTTTCTTTGGAGGAAAACGGTTCGTGCCCATTATCACATCACTTGTTATGATTGTCATTGCATTTTTGTTCGGGTATGTATGGCCGCCGGTCCAGGCAGGCATTAACGGTGTGGGCGATTGGATTATTGGTGCAGGTGCCGCAGGTGTTGGAGTCTTCGGATTCCTCAACCGATTATTAATTCCGGTTGGGCTCCATCATATATTGAACACGCTTGTCTGGTTTGAGTTTGGTGAGTTTACTAATGCAGCCGGGGATGTCATTAAAGGAGACTTATGGCGCTTCCTTGCAAAAGATCCATCTGCAGGAATTTTCATGACAGGATTCTTCCCGATCATGATGTTTGGTCTGCCGGGCGCTGCTTTTGCCATGGTTGCAGCTGCTAAAAAGGAAAGGAGGAAAGCGGTGGCAGGGGCGATGGCAGGCCTCGCATTTACTTCCTTCCTGACCGGTATTACAGAGCCGATTGAATTCTTATTTATGTTCTTATCACCGGTACTATATTTTATTCATGCTATTTTAACAGGTTTGGCTATGTCCATTTCCTATGCGCTGGATATTCATCATGGGTTCGGGTTCTCAGCAGGCGCCCTGGATTATATTCTAAACTTCGGCATTGCCCAGAAGCCAGTGCTGCTTGCGGGAATAGGGCTCCTTTATGGCCTTCTGTATTTTGTGGTTTTCTATTTCCTCATTAAGAAACTGGATTTGAAAACGCCGGGAAGGGAAGATGAAATTGAAGGTGAATTTGAAGGGAATACCGCTATTAAAGGCAACTATGCTGAAGCGGCAGATGCTTATCTGGAGGCTTTGGGCGGCAGAGAAAATCTTGAAGAAATCGATAATTGTGTAACCCGCCTTCGTTTAAAGGTGAAAGATATAGCTCTGGTTGATGAAGGGCATTTAAAACAGCTGGGGGCAAAAGGGGTAATAAAGCTCAGCAAAACCAGTCTGCAGGTTATTGTTGGAACGGATGTTGAATTTCTGGCAAATGAATTGAAAAAGAAGTAAATGAAAAGCTGGCTCTCTGTCACGGGGGCCAGCTTTTGTTACATATAGTTTTACAAGGGTGCCTTAAATTCCCCTTAGGAACTGATGAAATATATGCTTTCTCATATAGTAATTAAGTTTTAATGATCTCTGCAAATCATAATTTTAATAGCTTTACAGTAAAAAATTAAATTTATAGGATGGACATTTTTTCAAATTTAAGTGTTATCCCCCATGGACAAGCGCCCTTTTTTCTCAGTATAGGAAAGTAGTTTAAGCATGTCCAAATTTTAAACATAACATGTCTACGTAAGGGTTCCCTTGCTAATTGACTTTAAAGGGGGGATATCATCATGGTAGAACCATTAACGGTGTTAATTGTCATTCTTTTAGCCGTTGTATTACTTTTGGCAAGCATTCTTGTACCTTCAGCAGAAGGTGCCATCGTGGAGGCAATTTGCAGCCTTTTGGGATGCTCTGCAAATGACGCTTAAAGAAAAATTACAGAAACCCTGGTATATTTCCAGGGTTTTTCGTATGAAAAAATAAAATCTTTTAATCCTGTATGTTTGTCCATTCCAAATATACTGCAGTTTCATAGAATAGTGAGTGAAAACGAAGAAGGACGGGATAAAAATGGAGGAAAATAAACCAGAACAGCAGAATTCATCTGAAAAACCGGCAAGCAATAAGAATCGGTATAATTCCGAGGCTGTAGAAAAACTGGCAGCAAATTTACTGAAGGATGAAAATAATATCAATTTCGGATCTTTATTTAAAATGGCCAATAAGATATTGAAGGATGACTCCCTAATGGGACTGGTCGGGGAAATCTCTCAAAAGCCGCCTGAAGATAAAGATGGAGCAGCTATCGAAGAGATTCCAGACATCGAAAATAGAGAACTTGTTTCCTTGCAAAAAGAAATGGAGGCAATAAGATCCGAATTAAAAACAACTCGAAAAGAGGTAGCTGAATTAAAGAAACAAAACGCTTCCCTTTTAAGCCTATATTTAAAAGTACTTAATGCAGCAAACAATGATTTTAAAAAAGGTATTGGGCTTATATCAGGATTAAGCAAATTATTAAAATAGAGACTTAAGGCATTACTTTTACGGGTAATGCTTTTTTTATGGCACAAAACTAGACCGGCGTGCTATAAAACCTTAGGATAGAAAGAAAAACGATGGAAAGATGGTGTCCCAATTGGAAGAAAAAACAGGAAGGATTGCTCAGCAGCAGCTTGATGCTTATAACCGGCAGAACATTGATGAATTTTTAGCAGTATATAGTGATGATGTAACAGTTATGACATTCCCTGGGGACGAGGTTATGTATAAAGGAAAAGAAAAAATGAGGGAGAGGTACAGCCAGCTTTTTAAAAACAATCCAAATCAGCATGCTGAGCTGATTTCCAGAATGGCAAAAGGAAATATAGTTATTGATTATGAATATGTTACTGGAAGGGCAAACGGTCAGTCTATTTATGCAATAGCAATGTATGAAATTGAAGAAGATAAAATTCAAAAAGTCTGGTTTGTAAAATAAAATAGTGTTAATTAAAAAATTTCGTATTCCGATTAAAAAAGTATTGTGCTATGCAGGAAAATCATTGATAATTTTTAAAAGATAGAGTGATACTCATCTATACATTTTCTGATGAGGGGGAGTACATTGAAAATTCGTGTATCTGCTGTGCAGTATCATCTGCACACCATTCGTTCGTTTGAAGAGTTTGCCGGGCAATGTGAGCATTACATTAAAACTGCACAGGAGTTCGGATCGGAGTTTGTCTTATTTCCTGAATTTTTTACCACACAGCTTTTGTCCATTGGAAGCGAGCAGGGAACAAGTCTGACGATAAATGAATTGCCTGGTTTTACAGAACAGTATAAAATGCTATTTTCCAATTTTGCTAAAGATACAAAAATGCATATTATTGGCGGTACACACGTTATTAACAGAGATGGCCGCCTTTATAATGTGGCTCATTTATTTTATCCGGATGGGCGGATTGAAGAGCAGGCTAAACTGCATATCACTCCTACTGAAGTCCATGAGTGGAATATGTCACCTGGCGAAGGCCTCCGTGTATTTGATACAGATAAAGGCAGAATAGCCATCCTGACATGCTATGATATTGAGTTTCCGGAAATCGTCCGTATGGCAAAAGCAAAAGGAGCAGATGTTATTTTCTGTCCTTCCTGCACGGACGACCGGCATGGTTTCCACCGTGTCCGCTATACAAGCCATGCAAGAGCTATTGAGAATCAGGTATATGTTGTGGTCACAGGAACAATTGGTTCCCTGCCTACTGTCGACTTTATGCGTGCCAATTTCGGCCAGGCTGCTGTCATTACACCGAATGATATTCCTTTTCCGCCAAAAGGGATTATGGTGGAAGGCGAGTTGAATGACGATATGATTGTGACTGCCGACCTTGACCTTAGCCTTTTATATGAAGTCCGAGAACGCGGTTCTGTTACGACTTGGCGCGACCGCAGAACGGATTTGTATGTCGACTGGGAAAAAGAAAATATCGAAGGATGAAAAATGGCATATAGAAGCGAATTTTATGTGTTTGATGGGGATAAGCCGGTGCCTGCTGTAATCAGGAATTATACTAAAGCGGATTTTGATCAATTAATTGACATTCAGGCTGAATGCTTTCCGCCCCCTTTTCCTTCGGATTTATGGTGGAATAAGGAGCAATTAACTAACCATGTGGAGCTCTTTCAGGATGGTGCACTTTGCATCGAGATTGAAGGAATATTAGCAGGGTCTTTAACTGGGCTGATTGTTGATTTTGATCCTTCCCACCCGGAGCATACATGGGAAGAAATAACCGACAGCGGCTATATTCGCAATCATAATCCTCAAGGCAAAACATTATATATTGTTGATATTAGTGTCCGACCCAAGTTCCGAAAACTTGGGCTGGGCAAATTAATGATGCAGGCTATGTATCAGGTTGTCATTAGATTAGGTCTCGATCGCTTGCTTGGAGGGGGGCGGATGCCTGGCTACCATAAATTCGCCCATGAATTGACTGCCCAGGAATATCTTCAGCAATTGATCGATGGGAAGAAGAAAGATCCGGTTATCACATTTTTGCTGAGGTGCGGCCGAACTCCGCTTACTGTTGCAGAAAATTATTTAGAAGATGAGGAGTCACTTAATTACGGTGCCTTAATGGAGTGGAACAATCCATTTAAGGTATAAGCGGC
This sequence comes from Cytobacillus oceanisediminis 2691, assembly GCF_000294775.2. GTDB lineage: Bacteria > Bacillota > Bacilli > Bacillales > Cytobacillaceae > Cytobacillus > Cytobacillus pseudoceanisediminis. Next base: position 3,569,047 of record NZ_CP015506.1, on the reverse strand, counting down.
AAAGGAGATAGTACATTGGAATATATCAGAATTACGAGTATTCATGATCCTCTTTTTGTTAAAATGCATGAGTTGATGAAAGAAGTCTTTCCTCCTGAAGAAGTACTGGAGTTTGAATTGTGGAAGGAACCTCTTGAAGATTCTGGAATTCGTGTGTTTGCGGCTGTTCATGAAGGTGATGTGGTCGGTGCTACCGAATATCGCTACTATCCGCAATGGAATATTGCCATGACTGATTTTACCATCATTGGCCGTCAGGGCCTAAGCCTTGGCCGTTTCCTTGCACGAAATCGATCCAAGGATCTTGACGAGCTTGCCGGCCAAAACGGTAAAGAGCTATTTGGCATGTTTGCAGAAATTTATGATCCTTATGGAATTGAAGACCATGAATTTGGCGGTGCCAAGCCAATGAACCCATTCGTCCGCCGGGAGGTTTTGTCTCATATGGGCTATAAGAAGCTTGATTTCCCATATCTTCATCCTTCTTGGAAAAATGATGGGGAAGCAGTTAAGGGACTTGATTTTTGCTTCATGCCAGCAGATGAAGAAATCACAGAGATTCCTTCTGGCTTGGTTATTAATTTCCTTTCAGAATATTACGCTGTTCTATCGGCTAAACCGCAGGAGTGGTATGGAATGATTGAACAGCTGAAAGAAAAAGAAAAAATATCCCTGCTTCCTTTATAATCAGCAGAAAGCCCTTGCCTCAAGGGCTTTTTTGCATTCAATGTTTAACGGACATACTAAAAAGGTAAAGAATATAAAGTAATGTTCAAACCGAAAAGAGGGATTCTTTCATGGCATTGAAAAGATTAATAAAAGCAGTCATTGTAAAAAACGGTGCTTCATTAGTGAAAAAATATGTTGTTCCGGCTGTAAAAAGAAAGCTGAAAAGCAGGAGATAAATTTATTCAGGCATCTTCCATTGGAAGGTGTTTTCTTTTTTTGGGGGGGGCAAAAGAAATACGCAAAGACTGGTTCAATTAGTGTAAATTCATATATTGTAGAAAATATAGGAAAATTTTCTGATATTAAAAATTCTGAATTTTCTTTAATATAAAAAATGCAGTATTTCGGGACACTTAAACTTAGCGTACCGACTACATAGCTAAATTATATTAGGGGGAATAAATTTGAAGAAGAAAATCTTAATTAAAACTGCTTTAGCCGGAGCTCTTGTCCTATCCGCTGGTGGCCCAACAGCATTTGCACATGATGAATTCAGCGGAGGTATTGAAAAAGGTGATAGTCTGGCAGGTGTTGAATTAGCTGTTCCATTGCTTGATGGCAGCAAAAATACAGGTAATCTTCAAGAAGTAGCGTCTGTTCCACTAAAAGAAGTAAAAGAGGGAGTACAAAATTCATCGGGTGATGTTTATGCGCATAAAGGCTTTGCCTATGTAGGCACACATACCAAAAATGGGGGTGAAGGCGGAGTGCGTGTATTTGATATGAAAAAGCCTTCAAATCCAGTAGAAGTGTCGTCATTTGCTCATATTCCAGGGACATGGCAGGAAAAAGTAATTGTAAAAACTGTTAATACGAAGCACTTTAAAGGTGATTTGGCTGCAGTCAGCGTTCAAAAGGTAGATCGAACCAACCCAAATGCAAAAGGAGGATTTGTATTATACGATGTAACAAACCCTCGGGAACCAAAGGAATTGGGATTTTGGGAAGATACATCGGGGGCACGGGGAACACATGAACTTTACCTAACCGTTCAAGGAAATAATGTTTATGTGCTGACTGCAAATTGCTATGCAGATCTGTATTCTCATGGTGATAAAATGGATGTTAATATTGTAGACGTTACTAATCCCTCAACGCCTGAAACAATTTATGAATTTAATCCGCGCAATTATATATCTGAAGTGAACGATGATAATTATGATGGATATAATTGGACTGATGAAGACGGAATTCAAAGGGCAGCGTTTGCTCATAGCGTCAAAACAGATGGAACTGGGAAAACAGCTTTCCTTTCGTACTGGGATTTAGGAACAATCATACTTGATATTAGCGATGCCAAAAATCCAGTTTATCTGGGCAGGACGGATTTCGCCAATGATGTTCAGGGAGCCGCCCATTCGATGGATTTAGCTAAAGGAGGAAATGTCCTTATAGAGACAAGGGAGGTATTTGGTCCAACCAGAGAAGGCTTTGAGAGTGCCTATGGCTACACAATGATTTATGATATCAAAGATAAGACAGATCCAAAGCTTCTAAGCACTTTTAGAACCGACTTCACTGAGAAGATTCCTGGAGGAGCGACTGTCCATGATCCAAAGGTTCAGGGGAACACATTGTATCTCTCACATTATGCAGGGGGTGTAAGGACAGTTGATATTACAGACCCGTCGAATCCGGAAGAAATTGGTGTCTATATTCCAAGCAAATCTAACATTTGGGGTGTATTCGTAGATCGCAATTATGTACTTGCATCCGATATGGGATCTGGATTGAAAGTCCTGCAGAAAAACGGCAGCCAATAATAATTAAAAAACAGGAGTCCCCGAAGAAGGCTCCTGTTTTTTGATATCTCCTAAAAAAGGACGGTTATAATGATAAACTTTTGACCTGACAAGAAGCAGGTTTTGTGAAACTACAGAGTTATTTTTGAGTTTTCAGCTTTCATTTTTCTCGGCCAAACAGTATAGCTGAAGCTGATGGCAAAATCGATTGCAAGAACCAATGTCCATATTCCTGCTAATCCTTTGAGACTCTCCGTTTGCTGGGGATTGTCAATAAAAAGGATCATAGCCATTAATAAAACCAAACCAATTATCCATGCGAGAAGATGCCTATACCATCCGTTTCTCTCTCTCCTTGCATGTTCTTTGCCGTATTTTGCTGGCTTTTCAGGTTTTGGTCCATTTCCGAACTTAAAGGCAAATCTTTCGTCTGCCCATTGAATCATAGGTTTTCCATAGGCTACGGTTACGCCAATATAAATTGCTGCAAAGCCATGGAAAATGGTTGCCTCTGTTCCACTGTGCAAATCAATGGTCGTTGCTGCAATTAGAATTAAATCAATTAGCGGGGTACAAAGCAGAAGGAAACCACCTAATGATTTTTTCTTTACTATATATCTTGCTGTTAAACCTGCAGCAACAAAAATCCAAAAACCAATTTCACATGCGATAATTAGCCAGCCAATCAGATTTTCCACATCCCTTTTTAACACAGTTGTACTATAAAAATATTGTAATACAACTGTGTTAAAAAAGCAATAGGTGGTATAATATAATTATGCCAAAAAAAGTTAACCATGAAGAGCAAAAGCATATTTTAGGAAAAGCAGCATGGCGGGTGATTAAAAAAGAGGGCATTGAAGGTGCTTCTGTTCGTAAAGTTGCGGAGGAAGCAGGTCTATCTGCTGGGTCTTTGCGCCATTATTTTTCAAATCAAAATGAACTGTTGGCGTATTCAATGAACTTAGTATCAGAAAGGGTGAAAACACGAATTCAGAATGCGGCTTTTACAGATGATCATTTCGAAAATATGATTCTCGTGCTGGGGGAATTACTTCCTCTAGATGAAGAACGGCGATTGGAAATGGAAGTCTGGATAGCATTTAATATAAAGGCTTTAGTAGACCCGCATCTTTCTGAACTTAGCAGCCGTGTATACGAAGAAATGAAGACAGGCATCAGAAACATCATTGAGGGACTAGTTAAATTAGGACTGTCCGGAACTGAAATGAAAATTGAGGAAGAAGCAGGTCGTCTGCATGCCCTTATTGATGGCCTCGCCCTCCATGCAGTAATGAAACCAGATCAATTTAATGAAGAAAAAATGAAAGCGATTCTTAGAAATCATTTGTTGTCATTGCTGGAAAAATAAATGTGTTAAAGGCGGCTGAATTTACAGCCGTTTTTTTTGTGTCCATTAAAATCTATTTTTGTTAGAATGCCTGGAGTTATCTGCCAATATCATTAACTAAACGTTTAACTTTTTCTTGCAAGGGTAGTGAAAACCTAAGAAACCGATTCATTGAAAGGATGATTGAGTTGCCAGCATCTCTCAATATAAAGATAAACGGTATAGAAATGAAGGCAAAGCAGGATCAAACCGTTTTGCAATTATTAAACGATAGTTCGATTGAAATTCCTCAGGTTTGCTTCCATCCGAGCCTTGGAGCAATAGAGACCTGTGATACCTGCATTGTTTCTGTCAATGGAGAACTTGTACGTTCGTGCTCCACAAAAATTAAAGATGGAGACGTAATTGATACTGTGGATCCTGATGTAAAACAGGCGCAGACCATTGCCATGGATAAGATTCTCTTTAATCATGAATTGTATTGTACGGTTTGTGATTATAACAACGGGGGATGTGAAATACATAATACGGTTAAGGCGATGAAAATCAATCACCAAAGCATCCCGTTTGATCAAAAACCTTATGAAAAGGATGAATCTCATCCATTTTACAGATACGATCCCGATCAGTGCATTCTTTGCGGAAGATGTGTGGAAGCCTGTCAGGACGTCCAGGTTACTGAAACCCTTACCATTGATTGGGAGCGGGAGAGACCAAGGGTTATCTGGGATAACGATGTGCCCATTAACGAGTCCTCCTGCGTATCCTGTGGACACTGTTCTACGGTTTGTCCATGTAATGCCATGATGGAAAAAGGAATGGAGGGGGAAGCCGGATTTCTGACTGGAATTGCCAAAGACACTCTTCGTCCAATGATTGAAATCACTAAAAATGTTGAAACAGGATATGGGTCCATTCTGGCTATATCTGATATGGAAGCAGCTATGCGGGAAGAGAAAATTAAAAAGACCAAAACAGTCTGTACATATTGCGGTGTCGGCTGCAGCTTTGATGTATGGACAAAGGGCCGTGAAATACTGAAGGTGGAGCCTCAGGCAGAAGCACCTGCCAATGGAATTTCTACATGTGTAAAAGGGAAATTTGGCTGGGACTTTGTGAATAGTGAGGAACGATTAACGAAGCCGCTAATCAGGGAAGGCGATTCATTCCGTGAAGCAGAATGGGACGAAGCATTGGAACTGATTACACGAAAATTCTCGGAAATTAAAGAACAGCATGGCCCAGATGCATTGAGCTTTATTACATCATCTAAATGTACCAATGAGGAATCGTATTTAATGCAGAAACTTGGCAGGGCAGTCATAGGGACAAATAATATCGATAACTGTTCAAGATATTGCCAGACCCCTGCAACTGTAGGGTTATTTCGAACTGTGGGATATGGAGGGGATGCTGGTTCAATCGAAGATATTAAAAACTCCGAATTAGTGCTGATTATTGGTTCCAATACGTCTGAATCCCATCCGGTTCTTTCTACCAGGGTGAAACGATCCCAGAAGCTTAACGGCCAAAAAGTAATTGTGGCTGACTTAAGGGAACATGAAATGGCAGAGCGGTCTGATCTGTTTGTGCGTCCTCGTGCAGGTACGGATATGGTCTGGCTTTCTGCCATTACCAAATACATTATCGACCAGGGATGGGCGGATGAGAAGTTTCTGCAGGAAAAAGTAAATGGACTTGAAGAATTTGTATCAAACCTGGAGAAATATACGCTGGAATTTGCAGAAGAAACGACCGGGATTTCCAAAGACAATTTAATCAAAATGGCGAAAATGATTCATGAAGCCAATAGTGTTTCTGCTTTATGGGCAATGGGTGTCACACAGCATCTTGGAGGCAGTGATACAAGTACAGCCATATCAAATCTGCTTCTTGTAACAGGAAATTACGCTAAACCTGGTGCAGGTGCGTATCCTTTAAGGGGCCACAACAATGTGCAGGGGGCAGGTGATTTTGGAAGCAGCCCCGATAATTTGCCTGGGTATCAGCAGGTTTCAGACCCTGATGTGAGAAAGAAGTTTGAAGATGCATGGGGAGTAAAGCTTCCGGAAAAGGCCGGACTGAATAATCACGAAATGGTAGAAGGGATTCATGAAGGCCAGCTGAAAGCGATGTATCTGAAGGGTGAAGATATGGGACTTGTGGATTCAAATATTAATTATGTGCAGGCTGCTTTTGAGAAGCTTGATTTCTTTGTGGTACAGGACATTTTCCTTTCCCGTACAGCTGAGTTTGCGGATGTGGTGCTTCCTGCAAGTCCAAGTTTGGAAAAGGAAGGAACATTTACTAACACAGAGAGGAGAATTCAGCGTCTTTACCAGGCGTTCGAGCCGCTTGGGGATTCGAAGCCGGATTGGCAGATTATCATTGAAGTTGCAAATCGGCTGGGAGCAGGCTGGACATATACGCACCCAAGCGAAGTAATGGACGAGGCAGCTGGACTTATGCCATTATACGCAGGAGTTACTTATGATAGATTGGAAGGATACAATAGTCTGCAATGGCCCGTGGCTGAAGATGGAACGGACAGTCCTCTCCTCTATACGGAAGGCTTTCCTTTCCCGGATGGCAAGGCAAGACTTTTTCCGGTAGATTGGACTCCTGCTCTTGAATACCCAATGGAATATGATATTCATGTCAATAATGGGCGTCTTCTGGAGCACTTCCATGAAGGTAATATGACCTACAAGTCAAAAGGAATTAGCTTGAAAACACCGGAAGTTTTCCTGGAGGTATCACCTGAATTAGCCGAAGAACGAGGGTTGAAGGATGGTACACTTGTTCGTTTGACATCGCCATATGGCAATGTGAAAGTAAAGTGCCATATAACGGATAGGGTTAAAGGAAAGGAAGTTTACCTTCCTATGAATGATAGGGGCGATGCCGCCATAAATTTATTAACAAGCAGCTATGCCGACAAGGATACCGATACACCAGCATATAAGGAAACGAAGGTAAAGCTTGAAATCCTGAGTGAAGAAGGAAGCAACCCGCTTCCAAGAATTAATCACCGCTATGGCAATCCGCAGCCGCAGATAGGTGTAAACGTGCAAAAGAAATGGGCAAGAAAAGATTATATTTTCCCGGGAGAAATGGTGAAAAAGGAGCGGAAGCAGCATGGCTAAAGCGATTAATAACATCAAGCGTTTTGAATTAAGCCCAGAGGATAAACGCAAAAAGGACCTGGAAGAAGTGGAGAATGCCCTGATAGATAATAAGGATTCCATTCTTGAGCTACTGAAAGCAGTAGGACATATGCATGATCGGGGAGTTCTTTCATTATTAAATGGCTTATTTGGACAGGGAGATAAAGTATTGAATGTCCTTGTTAAAGCAGTGGATAAACCGGAAGCTACCAATACAATCAAAAACCTGCTTCTCATGGTTGGAACTCTTGGCACCATTAATGTTCAGCAGCTTGAACCCTTGCTGTTAAAATTAAATTCCGGTATTGCCAGGGTGGCGGAACATAAAGAAACGGATGAAAAAACAAGCTACTTTGAACTGGTAAAGGCATTAAAAGATCCAGAAGTCAATCGTGCGGTTACACTTCTGATTACTTTCCTAAAAGGGATGGGAGAAGATACAAGCGCCATGGAAAGGAACACCCAGCTTCCAGAAGACCAGAAAATACACAAAATGGAGAAAAACGAAAGAGATGTTCCTCCTAACAAAAGAGAATGACAACAAGCCGGTGACCCCATTTAAGGTCACTGGTTTTTTATTGGAAATGATAAAATCAGGCAAATAGCCTTAAATATTGTCAATATTCTCTTTAATATCAATTTAATAGCAAAATTTTTGTGGAAAAATGGAAAATCATGTACTAGAATGGCAATATAGGAAAGTTTATTAATTTGCCACCCAATACATACATCATTTGCGAAGTATAAGAAAGAGGGTAATAAAGTGGGCATTATAAATGAAGATAGTTTCATTGAAACAGTCCACATGAAAGGCTTGCAAATCTCCCTGATTGCTTCGGGGGACGGGACAGAGGTTATTTATCATAAGCTTGATCCGGGCATAATGTGGGGGATTGAACCCCAAGAAGGCTGGGAAGCACTAGAATATTTATGTGTACTTTCAGGGGAATTAATTCTTAGAAATGGAAATGAAACCAAGAAAATAAAAACAGGGAGTTCTTTTTTTAGGGCACCAGTAGAAGAACATTATGTTTTTGAAGCAGCAGCTACCACTGAATTTCTTTATGTAACATCAAGGCCAGTTTTTTTTCATTATAGTAAAGTAACAAAGGAAATGATGGAGTTATCAATATCAATTGAAGAAAAAGATGGATATACCAGAGATCACTGCCAAAGAATTAATAAGCTTTCTATGCTGGTTGGAAAAACATTAGAGTTAGATTCTAAGCAACTAGTAAACTTGAATTTAGCTTCTTTTCTTCATGATGTGGGGAAGTTGCGCATACCCCTGGAAATATTGCAAAAGCCGAGTAAACTCACTCCAGAGGAATGGGAAATAATGAAGAAACATTCTGTTTTCGGAAGAGAAATACTTGAGGAAACAGGATTGCCGCTCTTGATAGATGCAGGAAAAGTAGTCGAACAGCACCATGAGAGATTTGATGGAAAAGGTTATCCTCTTGGATTGAAAGGCAGCGAGATTTCTATTGAAGCTTCGATCATTTCGATTATTGATTCTTATGATGCTATTACCACGGATAGAGTGTACAAAAAGGGCAGGAGTAAGGAAGAAGCTAAAAAAGAATTATTGAATTACCGTGGAACCATGTATCATCCTGAAATTCTGGATGTTTTCCTGGGGCTTATAGATCAAATTTAAATTTATGGGGGAAAAAAATGAAAAAGATAGGGTTTATTTTAATGGCAGTAATCTTGACTGCCGCATTAGGAATTAAAACCGCGGAGGCTGCATATTTACCGGAGTATGATAAATATGTCGAAGTTTCCTATGAAGATGCAAGGAAAATTGCTGATTTGCTGGGATTGAAAGATATACCATTAGGAGAGGAAACAGCAAGGTTATCATTTGAAATGCAAGAAAAGTTAATCGCTAAAATTGAAGTGATACTTAAAACAGAGATTGACCATTATTATGTATGGTTAACAGTCGATGGACAGCCTGTATTAGGAATTGATCCTCCCGTTCCATTGTATAATTAAATTATAAATTGATTTCAGTGTGAAAAGCCGATCAGAACTTGATTGGTTTTTTTGTCTGAAAAATTAAAATAAAATTGAAACCAAGGTGTGTACAAACACCTTGGTTTGCTAGCTAATAATAATTAGGTTCCTCTTTTATTAATCTTCCGCCCCTGAAACGATCCTTTCAGGATGAGAATAAACATTAAAAGACTGACCGCGTATAAAGCCAACGGCTGTGATATTAAGATCCTCTGCCAGTTTTATGGCCAGATCAGTCGGAGCTGATTTTGATAGAATTATGCCTACTCCGATTTTGGAGGCTTTTAGAAGAACTTCCGAAGAGATTCTGCCGCTGAATGCAATAACTTTATCTCTTACAGGAATCCTGTTTTCAATGCAATACCCAAGGATTTTATCTAGAGCATTATGCCGGCCAATATCTGTTCTGCTGACAATCACTTCATCTGCAGAAAATAAGGCGGCATTATGTACTCCTCCGGTTTCTTGAAAAGTCAGACTGCCTTCCTGCAGCTGTTTCATAAATGAGATGCATTGGCTGGGAGACAAGGTCAGCTTTGATGTAGAAGTTCTGGCTGTCCTGGCATCATTGTGAAAATAAAATTGCCTGCTTTTCCCGCAGCATGAACCAATAAACCGTTTGGAGTGGAACTCATGGCTTGCTGTTGAAGTTTGGGTATGTAACTCCACATATGCAAATCCTTTGCTTTCATCTATTTGTATATCCTTGATTTCGTCAATACTCCTGATGAAGCCTTCAGAAGCCAAAAAGCCGATTGTTAATTCCCGAATATTCTCTGGGCTGCAGACCATTGTTGCGAACTCTTCTCCATTTAGATGAATTGTGAGAGGGTGTTCGGAAACAATTGAATCTTCTGCATCCTGCAGAACTCCATTCTGAAATCTGACAATTTTTCTGCTGCTTAGAATATCCATAATTCTTCCTCCTAGAACCTTTCAACTAACAAAATAGTAGCATATAATTCAGTTAAACAAGAAATTTAGATTGTTTAGTTTGACAATAATTGTATTAATTGATTAACTTATTAAAGTGAAACCTGCATTGGACATGTATAATTGGGATTATACATGAAAATAGGTTAATGAGGGTTGGAATATGAACAAGTATGAAGCTGAATTCAGTAATTTAGTGCGCTCCTTCCGAAAAAAACATATGGGCAAAGGACCTAGCAAAGTTAGGACAACTTTCTGCAAACATTGGGCTATATGTGAAATGGAAGGTAATTTATCTCCTGTGGAAAAATTCATAGCTAGTGCAGACGAAGGGAAACAAATGCTTCGGGCTGCCAGAACAGAAATGGTCAAGGAGATGTATAAAAAGAACCGGCCGGCTGAAATGGAAGAATTTTTGCAGGCAAGACTAATTGACCTGTTTGTGGATATAGATATCGAACGGGATTTTGGAATGTCGGTATTTGTGTTCGATCAGGATATCCAAAGCAAGTTTATGGATTAAAAGTATTCATTAAAGACTGAAATCTGGAAGATAGAATCCGGATTCCAGTCTTTTTTTATTCTTTCCGGAATACAGCACACAACTGTTGTTGGATATCTTCTCTGAGTAAAATAGGGAATTATGTCATATAAGGATGGCGAAAAAAGGGGTTTAATGTCACGTTTGAAATATTTTTGTAATATTTCTATAACAAGTCTGTCAAATAAGGATGGTATAATCCTCCATGGAAAGACAAATTTACTAGAAACCAAAACTGGAAAATACATAGATAAAAAGTTTTATATATTCTAAGGCCGTTTAACAGACCAAGTACATATTAGAAAGCAGGGTAATGATTTTGAAAAAAAGACTCCTCGTTTTAAATACGACAATTATCCTAGGGCTTGGAAGTGCTTTTTCAATCCCTGGTGTGAATGCAGAATCGATCGATAAACTGGAAAGTCAAAAAAGCCAAATCCAGCAGGAGCGTTCAAGCCTGCAGGCCACACTGGCTGAAGCAGATAATGAATTGGTAAGTGTCCTTAAAGAGGTTGCTGAGCTAAATGCTAAAATCGCTAGAGTTAAAAAAGCAATTGAAGATAATAATAAATTAATAGCAGAAACGGAAACGAGTATTGTTAGCACTAAAGCCGAAGTCGATCAATTGAAGGCAGAAATGGCTATCATTGAGGAAAGAATCGAAAAGAGAAGCGCGATCTTAAAACAGCGTGCACAATCCTTTCAGGAAAGCGGCGGAACAGTGGCATATCTAGATGTTCTTCTTGGTGCATCCAGCTTTAGTGATTTCGTCGACCGTGTCGGAGCAGTAACTACATTTGTTCAGGCAGATAAACAGTTACTGGAAGAACAGGAACAGGATAAAAAGGCATTTGAAGAAAAGAAGGCTGCAGTGGAAGAAGAACTGGCGGGATTGAACAGCATGATGACCGAATTAAAAGGCATGCAAACTGCCATGGAGCAGCAAGAAAAGCAAAATAGTTCATTAATCCAGCAGTTAAAAGAAAAGGAAAATACGATTGCTGATAAAAAGGCGAAGCTGCAAAGTGAAGATGCTAAATACGCTTCTATGATTGCACAAATCGAACAAAGCATTGCGGCGCAGACAGCGCCAGTAGTACAGACAGCTGCATCGACTTCATCATCAGCAGGTTCGGCTTCAGTGACTTCTGCACCAACAGGTTCATCATCTGTCAAAGAGCAAAAAACTGCTGCACAGAAAACCAAAGGATCCAGCAACTCTGATCCTAAGCCAAGCGCCAAGGGCGGAAGCGCAATTAGCATTGTTACAACTGCAGGCAATAAATATATCGGTAATTCTGTTTATGTTTTTGGCGGCGGCAGAAACGCTTATGATATAGCCAATGGAAGATTTGATTGCTCAGGTTTTGTGCATTGGGCATTCTCCCAGGCTGGAATTAGTGTTGGAGCCAGCACAGACTCTCTTAAATTTGCAGGACGACAGGTTTCAGCAAGCGAAATGAGAGCTGGAGATCTAGTTTTCTTTAACACCTATAAAACAGACGGCCATGTAGGCATTTACCTTGGCGGCGGTAAGTTCATCGGTTCTCAAGACTCAACGGGTGTCGCGATTGCTAATATGTCCAGTGGCTATTGGAAAAACAAATTTAGTGGCCGTGTTGTACGCGTTATAGAATAGTAAAATTAACCTGACTTCCATGTTAAAACGTGGAAGTCAGGTTTTTTATGTTGAACTCACTTTTAGATTATTACCAAATCAGAGTTGGGGATTTATATTTTTTTGGGCCGTGCTGCTTGCAATAACTTGACTGGTTCGGACCCAAAATACGGGATAACCTCAACCAGAGTCCGAAGTTGCACTAGGTTCGGACTCAAATTCCAGGATGAGCTCAACCAAAGTCTGAAGTAGGCTCAGGTTTGGACCCAAAATACGTGATATCCTCAACCAGAGTCCGGAAGTTGTACTAGGTTCGGACTCACATTTCAGGATGAGCTCAACCAGATTCTGAAGTAGGCTCGGTTCGGACCCAAAATACGGGATAACCTCAACCAGAGTCCGAAGTTGCACTAGGTTCGGACTCAAATTCCAGGATGAGCTCAACCAAAGTCTGAAGTAGTCTCAGGTTTGGACCCAAAATACGTGATATCCTTAACCAGAGTCCGAAGTTGTACTAGGTTCGGACTCACATTTCAGGATGAGCTCAACCAGAATCTGAAGTAGACTCAGGTTCGGAGCCAAAAAACAGAATCCTCTCTACCAGAGTCCAAAGTGCCATCAAGTCCGGACCCAGTTTACTAAACTACCTCAAACTGAGTTTAAAGATACCTCAAGTTTGAGACTCCATCTCCTCAAAAATCCGAAGTTCTCCAGCAATCAAACTCATCCCGCCCATCAAGATAAAATAATTTTTATTAAATTCTAAATATTTTATTGATTATTACAATTAAGCGTGCTTAAATAGTAAATAACAATTAACTTATCAGATATGTGATGTCTGCAAAGGGAGGAGGCGTAAGAATGAATGTAAAAAAGATCTCAACGCGCAAAATTTCTGAGGTTGCTGCTGAGCAAATTCAAGACATGATTGCAAAAGGTTCCTTTAAACCTGGGGATAAGCTTCCTTCTGTAAGGGAGTTGTGTGAACTATTTGGTGTTGGACGGTCAGCTGTCAGAGACGCGCTAACCTCTTTGCAGGGCAAGGGGATTGTGCAGGTAAAGCAAGGAGAAGGCACTTACATAACCCGCTTTGATTCTTCTAAACTGTTTAATAATCCACATTTGCACCCGGATATAAAAGATATCCACGAGTTATTCCAGGCAAGAAAAATGGTTGAGACAGGTCTCGCTGAAATGGCAGCCGCAAATCGGTCTGAAGCGGATTTGGCGAAGATGAATAAGCTGATTTCCGATGCAGCCATCCATGGATGGGAGGAGGATTATCAGTTTCATATGGCGATTGCCCATGCAGCAGGCAATGATATACTTATCCAATTTGTGCAATTTATATCTGAAACACTGAAAAAATCCATGATCGATTTCCATCATTATCTTCAAACACGGGATGATATCGCAAAAAAGATTGAAGAGCAGCATCTGGGTATCTATTTGTCTATTAAAAATAAGCAGCCGGATCAGGCGCATAAGAATATGATTGAACATTTAGAGCTGGTTGAGAAACTTTTGCAAATGAGTATCCTGCAAGAACGTTAATGTTTTTTTGAAATTTATCAGAAACGTTGTTTGCTATTACGAAACAAACGGGGTGGATATGTTGATTGCAGCAGAATCGATAAGTGCTTTAAAAACTTATTTTAGAGAAGACCAGATAATTAAAAATGAAGTTTCAAGCCCATTTGGCAACTCAGGAGAAATGATTATATTACCGGAAACAGAAGATGAGATTGCAGCGGCAATTAAGCATGCAGATTTGAATGGTCTAACCATCAACATTATGGGCGGTGGCACAAAACGTGGATTCGGAGGGTTAAATGAAAAAGCGGATTTTCTTATATCACTTGAAAAATATACAGGGATTGTGGAACACACACCTGGTGATATGACAGTAACAGTAAGATCCGGAACTCGCTTTAAAGACCTTCAGGATTATCTGGCCAAACATAATCAAAAGATATCTCTCGATCCTTTTTGGCCCGAAAATGCCACAATAGGCGGAATCATTGCAGCAAATGAAAGCGGACCCAAAAGGTTGGGCTACGGTTCAGCCCGTGATGCAGTTATTGGATTAAGGACTGTTTATCCGGATGGAAAGGTAATACGTTCGGGTGGCAGAGTCGTAAAAAATGTTGCCGGCTATGATATGAATAAATTGTTTATAGGATCGATGGGCACACTTGGTGTGATTTCTGAAATTACCTTAAAGCTTCGCCCAATCCCTAAATGTGAGAGTCTGGTTCTCGTTTCGTTTCCAGCCGGAAATCTGGAGGATATAAAGGCGTTTGCAGTGAAGGTTTTGGATTCTATGATTGAACCAGTTTCGCTTGAACTGCTGAATCCGGCACTTTCAGATAGACTCAGCGGAATAAACTCTTACACGATAGCTATGAGTTTTGAAGATGTTGAAAGCTCTGTACGTTATCAGGAAATTTTTGTGGGAAATATGCTGCCGAAAGATGCGAAATTGAGTATAAACTCCAAGGAAAAAGCGGATTTGTTTTGGGATCGCTTTTACAGGCATATTCCGAATGGGGCAGACAAGGAATTGCTAATTCAAACAGAAGCCTCCTTTAAGGTTGGAACTGTTAATCTCGACGCGGTGAGAATATTAAAGGATACTGAACTGCTTCAAGATAAATTCAATGTGAAAGTCGAATCACACGGAGGTCTGGGCCATGGATTGAGCCAAGTGACCATTAGAGGAGCAGAGCCAGATGTCGCCGATGCCGCTTTACATGTAAGGCAGATCGCTGAAAGAGCAGGGGGATATGCGGTTGCAAAGCACCTGCCATTTGAGCTTCGGAAAAAAGTAGATGTTTGGGGAAATAAACCTTCTCATTTCTTTTTGCTTCAGGGGATTAAAACAAAAGTCGACCCAAATAAAACAGTAAGCCCAAACAGATTCATAGGAGGGATATAAATGAGTGTCCGTGAACTCGATTTAAAGCAAGAGCCGCCATGTACCTCGGGATTGGGAAACTATTTATGGAGCGATCCGCCAGATGAAAAGAAATGGGCTGACTGTGTCCATTGCGGCATGTGTCTGGAATCATGCCCGACATATGAACAGACAGGTCAGGAACAGCATTCTCCAAGGGGGCGTGTACACTTGATCAAATCTGTGGCTGAAGGGAAGCTTCAAGTAAATGAGCAATTCATGGACCCGGTATTTCAATGTCTGGATTGCCGTGCCTGTACAACTGCATGCCCAGCTGATGTCGATGTTGGCGGTTTGATTGAGGAAGCACGCGGCCAGATTCGGCAGGCAATGCCATTAACTGGAGTGAAAGGAGCCATCAGCAAGTTTTTTCTTCATGACCTTTTCCCTCACCAGAATCGCTTAAATACGCTGGGCGGCCTTCTGAAATTCTACCAAAAAAGCGGCATGCAAAAAGCAGTCCGGAAAACCAAATTAATCAATATTATGCCGCAGCACCTTGCCGATATGGAATCCATCATGCCTGAAGTGAAAGAGCCTGTAAAAAAGAAATATAAAGACGTAAAAGTAATCAAAGCAAAAGGGGAGACAAAGCAGGAAGTTGCGATGCTGACCGGCTGTGTAATGGATGTCATGTTCAGTGATATTAATGAATCCACCATAAATGTACTGACCCGAAATGGAAATGATGTTGTCATTCCCCAAAACCAAACATGCTGCGGAGCCCTGCATGTTCACGCGGGAGACCGTGATATGGGCAGGAAGCTGGCGAAGCAGAATATGGAAGCATTCAAAGACTTTGATAAAGTAATTGTTAATGCAGCCGGATGCGGGTGCATGATGAAGGAATACGCAGAATTATTTAAGGAAGACCCTGAAATGCATGCAAAAGCGGAAGAGTTCTCTGAAAAGGTAGAGGATATTTCAAAATTTCTTCATGAAACAGGCTATGAAAAACCAAAGGCAGAAATGAAAACCAGAATTACTTACCATGATGCCTGCCATTTAGCACATGGTCAGGGAATCCGGCAGCAGCCGCGTGATATTCTCCTTGATATTCCTGGTGTTGACATGGTACACATGCCTAATTCAGACCGCTGCTGCGGAAGTGCAGGAATATACAATATTACCAATCCGGAAATGGCCAATGCGGTCCTTGAAAGCAAGATGGAAAATGTTCCAGATGATGTGGAAATGATCTCAATGGGAAATCCCGGCTGTATGCTTCAAATGGCCATGGGAGTTCAAAAATACGGCAGGAATCAGAAAATTGTCCATACTGTCCAGCTTCTTGACTGGGCTTACCAAAAGGAAGACCGTGTGAAGGAGGGAAAAGAGTGAGAACGAAAGATCGGGTTAAATCACAGGACCAACACATCTTAAATTTGGCTGAAATTGTGGGAGGTTCCCGTTCCATTCTTTACCAGAAAGAAGATCTTGTTGCTTATGACTGTGACGGCTTTACGATCCATAAGCACTTGCCAAGAGCAGTCGTTTTTCCAAAGAATACACAAGAAGTGTCGGAGATTGTCACGTACTGCTCGGAAAACAATCTTCCCTTCCTGGCCAGGGGGGCAGGTACGGGGCTGAGCGGCGGAGCCATACCTCTTAATGGAGAAATAATAATCAGTATGGTTAGGATGAAAAAACTTATTAGCGTTGATCTTGAAAACCGCCGCGCCGTTGTGGAGCCTGGGTTTGTAAATCTGAAACTCACAAATTCAATATCCGATAAAGGCTATTATTACGCACCGGATCCATCCAGCCAATACTGCTGTACAATTGGCGGAAATGTTGCAGAAAATGCCGGCGGTGCACATTGTCTGAAGTACGGAGTTACTACAAACCACATTCTTGGACTTGAAGTGGTCATGCCTAATGGTAAGATAGTGGAAATTGGCAAGGACGGTATTCCCGATGCTCCCGGATATGATTTACTGGGTCTGATTACTGGTTCTGAAGGGACCCTTGGAATTGTAACAAAAATAACTGTGAGGGTACTGAAAAACCCTGAAGGAAAGCAGACTGTCCTCGCCTACTTCGATCGGGTTGAAGATGGGAGCCAGGCAGTATCAGATATAATATCTGCGGGTATTGTACCAGCAGCTCTTGAAATGATGGATAAGACTGCTATTGAAGGTGTGGAAGCTGCAGCTTTTCCGGTAGGCCATCCAAAAGATATAGAAGCAGTTCTTTTAATTGAAGTGGATGGAATTGCAGCGGGAATTGAGGAACAGATCGACCAAATCCTTGAGGTTTGCAGAAAGAGGAATGTCCGTGAAGTCCGTGCGGCAGGAAGTGAAGAGGAAAGAGCAAGATGGTGGGCGAACCGTAAGACAGGCTTTGGTGCCATGGGAGCCATTTCTCCCGATTATCTGGTTCAGGATGGGGTCATTCCTCGAAGCAAACTGCCTGAAGTTTTAAGCAGAATCAATCAGATTAGCAGTGAATCGGGATTAAGGATTGCTAATATTTTTCATGCGGGAGATGGAAACCTGCATCCTCTTGTCCTATTTGACGCAAGGATACCAGGAGAATCAGAGAAAGCACTTGAAGCTGGAAGCCAGTGCCTAAAAGTCTGCGCCGATGTTGGAGGGACCATAACTGGAGAACATGGAGTCGGCATTGAAAAGCGGGAAGAAATGCGATTTGTTTTCACAGAAGAAGAAATTGCTGCCCAGACAGATATCCGGGAAGTCTTTAATCCTCATAATCTGCTGAATGCTGGAAAACTGTTCCCATCGCCGAGCAGATGTGCTGAAATCAAAAAAGAGATGAAGGCCCAGGCAATTTCATAACAGAATACCCAGCCTTCAATAGAAGGCTGGGCAGTTACCGAATGTTGAAAAACTAAATTCAGCCTTATCAATTAGAAGAATAAAGTTGTGTGAAAATTATTGAAAATCCATTTGGAAACATGCTATTATTTTTTTAAGAGAAAGTTAGAAACGCCGTTTCGTAATAAGAAACAAGGATCGGCAGCCGCATTAAAATTAAAAATGGGAAAAGCAGCAACCAAAGGAGGAAATGAATATGGGAAACTATGTAAAAACAGGAAGCCTGCAAGTTGCAAGAGAGCTTTATGAATTTATCAATTCCGAGGCTCTGCCGGGAAGCGGAGTGGATCAGGAACAATTTTGGCCAGGTTTGGAAGCGCTTATAAATGATCTGACACCTAAAAATAAAGCATTGCTGGCGAAGCGGGATGAAATTCAGCATAAGCTGAACAATTGGCACAGAGAAAATCAAGATTTTGATTTTAATAGCTATAAGTCTTTTTTAGAAGAGATCGGCTATCTTGAGCCAAAGACCGAAGATTTTAAGATTACTACGGAAAACGTGGATGATGAAGTAGCTGTGAAGGCTGGACCGCAATTGGTCGTTCCAGTTAATAACGGGCGTTATGCGATTAATGCAGCAAATGCCCGGTGGGGAAGCTTATATGATGCACTTTACGGCACAGATGCAATCAGTGAAGAAAACGGGGCAAATAGAGATGGCGGATATAATCCTGTAAGGGGAGAAAAGGTTATTGCGTTTGCCAGGGAATTCCTTGATCAAACCGTTCCTTTGTCAAGAGGTTCTCACAAAGACGCTGTTCAATATAAAGTGGAAGACGATAAGCTGTCTGTTGTACTTAACAATGGCGAAACTGCAAATCTAAAAGAAGAAGCAAAGTTTGCCGGATACCAGGGAGAGCAGGATCAGCCTTCTGCGGTACTTCTAAAGAATAATGGCCTTTATTTTGAAATTCAAATTGACAGAAGCCACCCAATTGGAAAAACGGATGATGCCGGAGTAAAGGATGTTTTGCTTGAAGCTGCAATTACCACAATTATGGATTGTGAAGACTCAGTAACAGCAGTTGATGCTGAAGACAAGGTCCTTGTGTACCGCAACTGGCTTGGTTTAATGAAGGGAGACCTTTCCGCCGCCTTTACAAAGGGTGCTAAATCAATGACACGTACATTAAATCCCGACCGTTCGTATGTTTCTCCAGATGGAGAGAAGTTCTCATTATCTGGACGCTCATTAATGTTTGTCAGGAATGTCGGACATTTAATGTCCATTAATGCGATTTTAGATGCGGATGGAAATGAAGTACAGGAAGGTATTCTGGATACGGTAATTACCAGCCTGATTGGCAAGCATACATTGCTTGGAAATGGCCCATACCAAAACTCATCAGAAGGTTCCATTTATATCGTTAAGCCAAAGATGCACGGTTCCAAGGAAGTTGCTTTTGCAAACGAGTTGTTTGACCGGACAGAAGATCTGCTCGGACTTGAGCGGAATACACTTAAAATTGGTGTAATGGATGAAGAGCGCCGTACATCTTTGAACCTGGCAGCCTGCATTCGTGAAGTAAAGGAGCGCATCGTCTTCATAAACACTGGGTTCCTGGACCGGACTGGGGATGAGATGCATACTTCCATGGAAGCTGGCCCAATGATCCGCAAGAATGACATGAAGGCAACAGCTTGGCTAAAAGGCTATGAAAAATCCAATGTCAATACAGGCCTTGAAACAGGCTTCCAAGGCCGTGCGCAGATTGGAAAAGGTATGTGGGCTATGCCTGATATGATGGCTGATATGATGGAGCAGAAAATCGGCCATCTGAACGCTGGAGCCAATACAGCCTGGGTACCTTCTCCAACTGCTGCAACCCTTCATGCTTTACACTATCATCAGGTGGAAGTTCAAAAGGTGCAAAACCAGCTGCTGGAAGAAATTTCGGACCTTCGTGATGAAATCCTGCAGATTCCGGTTGCTGAAAATCCGCAATGGACTCCAGGGGAAGTTCAAGAAGAACTGGATAACAACGCACAGGGTATCCTGGGATATGTTGTCCGCTGGGTTGAGCAGGGCATCGGCTGTTCCAAAGTTCCTGATATCAATAATATTGGTTTAATGGAGGACCGTGCGACATTAAGAATATCAAGCCAGCATGTTGCGAATTGGCTGCACCATGGAATCTGCACGAAGGAGCAAGTGCTTGAGACACTTAAGAAAATGGCTAAAGTTGTGGATGAACAAAATAGTGGAGATCCAGCATACCGCCCAATGGCTGCTGACTTTGATCAATCAGTTGCATTCCAGGCAGCATGTGACCTCGTTTTTGAAGGTTATGATCAGCCAAATGGCTATACAGAACCTATTTTGCACCGCCGCCGTCTTGAAGCTAAGTCCAGGTATGCTGTTAAACAGTAATAGTTTTAGAACAGGGCATGCATGTGCCCTGTTTTTCTAAAGATCTGCAGACTTAAAGTAATTGAGGGGAGAGGGAAAAAGATGAAATTTACTAGATTTGAAGTTAAAGGGGCAGTACATACAGGAGTAGCAGAGGGGGGCATATTTAAAGAAATTAAAGGTGATATTTTCGGAGATTGGGAGTATACTGGCCAGAGCTTTTCGCAGGATGAAGTTAAGCAGCTTGCTCCGCTGGTTCCAAATCAGATTATTGGTATTGGAGCTAACTATGTGTCAGTGAAATCAGATTTGCCTGAGACACTCCCGGAAATCCCTGTATTCTTCTTTAAGCCTGTATCTTCTGTTATAGGGCCTGATGAGGATATTATCATTCCTGAAGGCATTGAAGAGGTGAAATTTGAATCAGAACTGGCAGTGGTCATTGGCAGGGAAGCTAAAAATGTAGCAGAGTCAGATGTGCTTGATTATGTTTTTGGCTACACAGTTGGGAATGATGTTACTGCACCGCAATTCTTCCATAATGATGGACATTGGACAATTGGCAAATCCTTTGACACATTTACTCCGCTTGGTCCGGTTATCGAAACAGACCTGGATCCATTTCAGGTTAAAGTTGAGGCTAAATTAAACGGCTCAGAGAAGCAGAGCAGCAGCACAGAATTAATGATTATCCCAATTCGAAAAATGATTTCCTACCTGACTAATGTCATGACGCTGATGCCAGGTGACGTAATCCTTACAGGAAGCCCTGTCGGGGCTGAAATGGTTAGGTCAGGCGATGTTATCGAATGTGAGATCAAAGAGATTGGAACGCTGCGGAATACCTTTGCAGTGGCACGTGAAAGCGCAAAAACGGTATAATCTATTTGTAATGGATTAAGGTTTTTGCTCCAGAGGTGAGTATTGTGGAAAGAGAAAACATGGTCAAGTCCGTCAGCAGGGCACTGGATATTATTACATTGATCAGCCTGAAAAAAAGCGGTCTTGGCGTAACGGAAATTGCCAATCAGATTGATATCAATAAAAGCTCTGTTTATCGTATCCTCTCTACTCTTGTTCAGTACGGATATATAGAGCAGGATAGCGAAACCGGCAAGTACAAATTAGGGTATAAATTCCTGGAGATCAGTTCAAAACTGCTTGAATCAATCGATTTGCGTGCAGAGGCAAGACCTTTTCTTCAGGAGCTGGAAAATGAAACAAATGAAGTCATTCATTTGGTCGTCTACGACCAGGGAGAGGTTGTGTACATCGAAAAGCTTGAGGGCAATGAGACTTTAAGGATGCATTCTAAAGTTGGCAAACGAGCTCCGATGCATTGCACTTCTGTCGGAAAAGCCATTCTGGCTCATCTGCCTTCAAGCGTTGTTTTTGATATCCTTGAAAGAAAAGGGATGCCGGTTCATACAAATAAAACCATAACGGATAAAGATGAATTTATGAAAGAATTGGGGCAGGTCAGGCAAAATGGATATGCCCTTGATCTGGAAGAAAATGAATATGGGATTACTTGTGTTGCCGTTCCTATTTTTGACCACCTCGGCAAAGTTATTGCTGCAGTCAGTATCTCAGGCCCGACAATGCGGATGACTAGTGATCGACTTGATGCATTAAAGTCTATAATGGTAAAAACCGGACAAGGGATTTCCGCCCGGCTCGGACATGTCAGCCGAATAAGTTAGGATTAGCCCAATATATCTTGATAAAAAGATATATTGGGCTAATTTTTTTGTATATACATACAAATATTTTTGTGTAAATGCATAGATTAAATTTTCCAAATATTATTGAAATTATGAAAAATGTTTGTATAATAAAAATAAGCTTGATTCATTGTTGTATAACAAAACAATTATAGTTATATAACATGTTTCGCAGTCCGCAACAAAGTGCAATTATTGTTCGCTATTACAAAACAAAAGGGGGAAAAGTAAGTAATGAGTACTGGAATGTTAGCTTTATTATCATTATTGCCAATTATTGCAGTTGCAGTATTCCTTGTCGGACTAAGATGGCCGGCAAGTAAGGCCATGCCCATCTCGTACCTTGTAGCTGTTGTCCTGGCGCTATTTGTCTGGAAGGTGTCGGGTGCAAAAGTGGCGGCTGCATCCATTAATGGCCTGGTTGTCGCCGGAACACTCCTATACATTATTTTTGGTGCAATACTGCTTCTGAATACTCTGCAGGAAAGCGGCGGCTTAAAGACCATCCGCCAGGGATTTACCGATATCTCTCCTGACCGCAGAATTCAAGTGATTATCATTGCCTGGCTATTCGGTTCTTTCATTGAAGGCGCATCCGGGTTTGGGACTCCTGCAGCAGTAGCTGTACCGCTATTAGTGGGTCTGGGCTTCCCGGCTATGGCAGCTGTAATTGCCGGGATGGTTATTCAAAGCACACCAGTTTCATTCGGTGCAGTAGGCACTCCGATGCTCGTTGGTGTGCAGTCCGGTTTATCTGGCAATGCGAGCCTTACAGATAATCTGCTTGGCCTGGTAACGCAAATTGCCGGACAAGTAGCTATTCTCCATATGATTGCAGGCACATTAATTCCTTTATTTGTAGTAGCTTTAATGACAAGATTCTTTGGCAAGAACAAATCGTTTACAGAAGGGATAAAGATTTGGAAGTTTGCCCTGTTCGCATCTTTTGCCATGACAATCCCTTATGTAATTGTTGCCAATGTTCTTGGACCTGAATTCCCGTCTATGATTGGAGGATTAACTGGTTTAGCAATTGTTGTTGTTGCGGCAAAAAAAGGATTTCTTATGCCTCCTAAGGATCAGGTTTGGGATTTTGAAGAGAAATCCAAGTGGGATCCGGAGTGGACTGGTAAACTTGAAATCAAAGCAGTTGCCCACAAAAGCGGAAGCATGAGCATGCTGCGTGCCTGGACTCCTTATGTTTTAGTTGGCCTGTTCTTAGTATTGTCCAGATTGAAATCGCTTCCATTCCTGGAGTGGCTCCAGGCCTGGACGGTTAAGTTTGAAAACATTTTCGATTCCGGCATCACCTCAAGTTTCCAGCCGCTGTATTTGCCGGGGACCATTTTTATTCTTGTATCCGTTATCACCTATTTTATTCATGGAATGAATTCTGGTTCATACAAAAAAGCCTGGGCAGATTCAGGAAAAACAACCGTTGCTGCTTCAACCGCATTAATTTTCACTGTTCCGATGGTACAGGTTTTCATCAATACCGGCGGGGGAGAGGCAGGCTATAATCAGATGCCGATCGAACTTGCAAACGGTGCTGCAGCACTTGCAGGGGAATTCTGGCCGTTCTTTGCAACGTTTATAGGAGGCATGGGTGCTTTTATCGCGGGAAGTAATACTGTCAGTAATATGATGTTTTCTCTATTCCAATATGATGTTGGTTCACAGATTGGAGTGGATGCAACCTGGATTGTAGCTCTTCAGGCAGTCGGCGGAGCAGCTGGAAACATGATTTGTGTCCATAACGTAGTTGCTGCATCAGCTGTTGTTGGTCTTGTCGGAAAAGAAGGCACTGTCATTCGGAAAACCCTTTTCCCATTCTTCTATTATGCCTTGCTGGCTGGGTCAGTGGGCTACTCGATTGTATGGTATTCGCAAAAAGGGATCTTCAATCTCGGATCCTTCATTGCGGTTGGCATCGCATTCGCAGCTGTTTATATTATCGCAACAAACAATAGACGTTCCAACATGATTTTGCCTCCGCCTCCGGTGAATGTGAAATCAGCTAAATAATTAATTATAACTGGTTTAGCCCTTTGGCTGAGCCAGTTTTTTCTTTTTATAAAAATTTAAATTTCCTCTTCTCTTTTCCAATTACTTGTAATATAATCTAACTGTATTAACTGTACTATGAATGATAGTACACTACGTACAGATGGGAGGGTAAACATGTTTGAATTGGACGTAAGGAGCCGAAAGCCTATATATGAACAGCTGGTTGAGCGGCTTAAAGAGCTGATCATCACCGAGGTCTTAACAGCAGATGAACAGCTGCCTTCCGTTCGAACGCTGGCCCATCAGCTGACAATCAATCCCAATACGATTCAAAAGGCATACAGGGAACTAGAATCTCAGGGCTATATTTATTCTATAAAGGGGAAGGGCAGTTTTGTCAGTCCAGCAACTCCCAATCTGAACAGAGAAAAAATAGAAAAAGTGAAAAGTGAACTTTCAAAGCTTTTATCAGAAGCTATATATCTTGGAATTACAAAAGATGAATTATTTAATATGATTCAGGAATTAGAAGCAGCTATAGGGGGAGGGATAGAAGATGATCAAAATCCGTAATGTACGTAAATCATTCGAGGAGATGGAGGCTGTTGAAAATGTCTCCATCGAAGTCAATAAAGGGTCCATATACGGCTTGCTTGGTTCCAATGGAGCCGGAAAAACAACGCTCTTGAAGCTTTTGGCAGGCATCTATGTGGAGGATGAGGGGTATGTTGCCATTGACGGCCAGCCGGTCTTCGAAAATCCGGTAATTAAGGAAAGGATCTTTTTTATTCAGGACCATCCCTATTTTCTGCCTCAATATACAGTTAAGCAAATGGCACAATTTTATCAAAATATTTACAGCAGATGGGATGACGGCCGCTTTGAAGAACTTGCTGCTATTTTTGAAATGGACATACATAAAAAGATTCATAGATTTTCAAAAGGCATTCAGAGGCAGGCTGCTTTTATCCTGGCTTTGTCTGCCAGGCCGGAAGTTTTAATTTTGGATGAGCCTATGGATGGGCTGGACCCGGTCATGAGAAAAAAAGTGAAAAGCCTGCTTATAGATGAGGTTGCCGAAAGAGAAATGACCATCCTTATTTCCTCTCATAACCTGCGTGAAGTGGAAGATTTATGTGATTTTATTGGCATCATGCATAAAGGGCGTATGATCCTGGAAAAAGATCTGGATGACCTTAAAACAGATACACATAAGATTCAAGTGGCTTTTAAAGGATCTGTACCAGCCATTTTCGATCCGCTGAAAATCCTTCATAAAGAAAAAAGAGGCAGCATTATGATCTGCATTGTAAAGGGAGATGCGAAGGAAATATCATCATATGTAGAACAATTTAAGCCTGTGATTTTCGATATGCTTCCCCTTACATTAGAGGAGATCTTCATCTATGAAATGGGGGATATTGGATATGCAGTCCAGAACATCCTTGGTTAAAAGGGAAATTTTAAAAACGATTTTCAGAAGTGTAGGCTGGGTTTCCATTGTATATTTTCTCGGTCTGTTCTTCGCTATTCCACTTGATATAATAATGAATTCTTCAGAGGAACAGCGGAAATTTCTGGACATTGACAATCTGTTTCAACACAACTTCCAAATCCAGTTTATTTTTAATATATCAGTGCCGGTGATCTTGTCAGTGTTCTTATTCAGATACACACAGGTAAAACAATATAGCGATTTAATGCACAGTCTCCCAGTCAAGCGGGCATCCATTTTTCATCAGTATGCTTTAACTGGCATCATGCTATTAATTTCGCCGGTTTTACTCATTGCTTTGATAGTTCTGATACTGTACCAGCCCATGAATTTGCAGGAGTTCTATTCAATTGGAGAGATATTCAATTGGGTGGGCATCACCCTTTTGTTTAATATTGTGATTTACCTGGCAGGAGTTTCTGTGGGAATGCTGACGGGATTATCCGCCGTTCAAGGTGCTTTAACGTATATTTTCCTCTTGCTCCCTGTAGGCCTGATCATTTTAGTTTCTATTAATTTGCCATTCTATTTATTTGGCTATCCAGACCAATATTATATGGCAAGCAAATTTGAGAAGTTTTCTCCCTTAATTGCACTAACTCAGATGAACATGCGCACTCCCTCAAGCGCAGAGGCTGTTATTTATCTCTTTCTTATTTTGTCTCTGTATTGTCTTGGTTTGCAGATCTATAAAAGGAGAAGGATGGAGGCTGTCTCCCATGCCCTGGTTTTTCCGATTACAAAACCCATCTTTAAATATGGTGTAACTTTTTGCACGATGCTTTTAGGGGGAGGGTATTTCGGTGAGATGCGCGGCGGCATGAGCTGGCTTATAGCTGGCTACGTGTTTGGAGCATTGATTGGATATGCGGCTGCCGAAATGGTTCTGCAAAAATCATGGCGTGTGACCATTAATATGAAAGGATTGCTTGCATACACAGCTTTAATGGCGGCTTTATTCGCCTTATTCCAATTTGACTTTACTCAATATGAAAAAAGCATACCACGGGGCAATGAGATTGAGCGGGTTCATTTTAGCGAGAGTTTTTACCTTTATAGTGATATCGATACTGAGGAACCCTTATATTTGAAAGAATACGAGAATATTGATTTGGTCAGAAGATTTCATGAGACGATTGTAAAGGATGAAAACAGGCTTGCGGAGATTCCGGGCCGCGATTCAGTTTTTATCGTGTATGAACTGAAGAATGGTGAAAAGCTAATCCGTGATTACAGGATTAATAAAAAGGAATACAAGCCATTTCTTAAGCTGATTTATGAATCAGATGAATATAAAAAGGCAACAAATGAAATTTATCAGGTTTCAGCAGATGCTGCAACGAAATTGACGATTACTCCAACTGGCCCAGTTACGAAGCGGGCGGTCATTACAGACGATAAAGATCTAAAAGAGGCTATTGAGATATTAACTGAAGAAGTTGATTCTGCTTCCTTTGAAGAACTCCAGGGAAGTGACGAGCCATATGCGCACATTGAGATTTTTTATAATGACAGCAATAAAGCTTATATGCCCTGGTATCCTTCTTATTCAAGATTTGAGAAATGGCTGGAAGAAAAGTCACTGCTGAATGAAGCAAGAGTGAACAGCAATGATATCTCTTATGCTTTGGCTGCAAAAGCGAAGGATATCGATATCAACTTTGCAGCAGGGTACTCGTATGAAGAAGTTTTTGAAGAAATGAGAGATAGCAAATCTGCCGTCAAATTAACGGATAAGGAACAAATTGAAAGCAGCTTGAAGAATTCAGAAGGATTCGTGGATGGAGACTATATTATTGCGTTCTATTTTGATGAGCAAAGGACAATTGATATTAAAAGCTTCACGGAAAAAACAGTTCCAGACTTTATAAAAGAACGGCTTCAATAAAAGGTTAGAAACCTATAGGAGAGGGGGATTAAAGTGATTAAACCTTCAATGGATATGAGAGAGATCTGCAGGCTCTACAATAAACGGCTCTATCATATTGCTTATAATATAACTCGGGATCA
The DNA here is from genome assembly GCF_000294775.2 of Cytobacillus oceanisediminis 2691. Classification (GTDB taxonomy): domain Bacteria; phylum Bacillota; class Bacilli; order Bacillales; family Cytobacillaceae; genus Cytobacillus; species Cytobacillus pseudoceanisediminis. The sequence goes on along the minus strand of NZ_CP015506.1, from coordinate 3,541,562 downwards.
TTATCTTGCACAGGATGTTGTGCAGGAATCCCTGCTCAAAGCATATAAAAAAATGGACAGCATTGATGATCAGGAAAAGCTGGGGGCCTGGTTATCCTCGATTGCAACTAGAACTGCGATTGATTTTGTCCGGAAAGAAAGAAGGACAAATGAGAGAATACAGGATTCTTTTGATTTTGAAAACTGCATGGAAAGTAAATTTATTGATGCTGGGCAGGAAGCAGAAGTTAATTTGCTTGAGGAGCAGATATACGCTTATGTGGATTCCCTCTCCTATGAACAGAAAAGGGTTTTCCTGCTTAAAACAAAGCACGGGCTGAAAGAGAAAGAAATAGCGGACATTCTCCATCTCAACCCAAATACTGTCAAAACTAAATTGTATCGGGTCAGGCAGCACCTTAGAGAAATTCTTGGCGATCGGTATTTGGCATAGAAAAACAGCTTCTGAAAAGGAGCTGTTTTTTTGTGCAATTACAAGGAATTGATAAATAATCAGCAGGGAATTCGGCCAGTCAGCAGGAAAATCTCCATTCTTAATGGAAATGTCTTCATAGAAAACCTGATTAATAAAAGGAGGTTCACTATGGAATTGAAAGATTGCAGGGCCATAATCACTGGCGGCGCCTCAGGGCTTGGCGAGGCGACTGTGAGAAAAATAGCCGGATGCGGCGGAAAAGTTCTTATTGCAGATTTGGCGGAAGATCGGGCAAGCCATCTTATCAAGGAACTGGGAGGGAATGTTTATTTTTTTAAAACGGATGTAACAAAAGAAGAAGACGTGCAGGGAGCAATTGCATTCGCTTCTGAAAAATTTGGCAGCTTTAATACTGCCGTTAACTGCGCCGGCATCGGAATTGCCGCCAAGCTGCTTGGCAGAAAGGGAGTCCACACACTGGATATGTTCCAAAAGGTCATAACGATTAATCTGGTCGGGACTTTTAATGTCATTCGCCTGGCTGCTGAACAAATGGCAAAGAATGATCCGAATGATCAAGATGAAAGAGGCGTCATTATTAACACTGCTTCCGTAGCAGCCTTTGAAGGACAAATTGGCCAGGCTGCATATAGTGCATCGAAAGGCGGTGTGGTTGCCATGACCTTGCCAATTGCCAGAGAGCTGGCGGATTATGGGATTCGTGTTATGACGATTGCCCCTGGATTGTTTAATACACCTATGTTTGATTCACTGCCTGATGAGGCAAGGGATTCATTGGGGAAAATGGTGCCCTTTCCTTCAAGACTGGGATATCCTGAGGAGTATGCCAGGCTGGCTGAGAGTATTTTAGTGAATCCGATGCTGAATGGAGAAACGATCCGTCTGGATGGCGGCATCCGTATGCAGCCTAAGTAAATAGAGAACCTGCCCTTTCTGCATAGAATAGGTTCTTTTTTTGAAAAATTATTTTAATGTTCTAAAAATATCGATAATTATTGTACAATATAAATGTAAGCCTTTTCAAAGGTGAGGAATAGTACTTTGTGTTATGTCAAAAAAAATTTTAGATTCGGAGGATCATAATATGGCTGCTTCATACATACAGGAAGAGCATGAAATTTTTCGGCAATCACTGCGTAAGTTTTTAGAGAAGGAAGCCTATCCGAATTATGACAAATGGGAAGAGGACAGGATCATTCCCCGGGATTTTTGGTGCAAGATGGGGGAGCAGGGTTTTTTATGCCCTGATATTGAAGAAAAATATGGCGGAAGCAGCGTTGATTGGGGCTTCTCAGTAGTCATCAATGAAGAACTTGAACGTGTTGGCTCAGGCATGGTGGGAATTGGGCTTCACAATGATATCGTTGTTCCGTATATTACTGCTTATGGAACAGATGAGCAAAAGGAAAGGTGGCTGCAAAAGTGTGCGGCAGGAGAAATCATTACTGCTATCGCAATGACTGAACCTGGCGCCGGATCTGATTTAGCCGGCATCAGAACGACAGCAAGACTTGAAGGGGACCATTACATAGTGAATGGCGAAAAGACCTTTATAACCAATGGAATTCATTCCGATTTAATCATCATTGCCTGTAAAACCAATCCCAATGCAGTTCCCCGGCATAAAGGAGTAAGCTTGCTTGCGGTCGAGAGGGAAACCAAGGGGTTTACAAGGGGAAGAAAATTAAACAAGGTCGGACTTCACTGTCAGGATACGGCAGAGTTAATTTTTGAAGATTGTAAGGTTCCGAAAGAAAATCTGATTGGAGAAGAAGGGAAAGGTTTTCTTTATTTGATGGAAAAGCTGCAGCAGGAAAGACTTGTCGTAGCAATCGCTGCACAGGTGGCTGCAGAGGAAATGCTTAATTTAACAATGAATTATGTTAAGAATCGCGAGGCATTCGGAAGACCGGTCAGCCAATTTCAAAACACTCAATTTAAGATTGCCGAAATGGCAACAGATATAGAGATGGGAAGGTCGTTCCTTGATCAATTGATCACAGAACATATGGCAGGCAAAGATGTAGTTACAAAAGTCTCCATGGCGAAATGGAAGCTTACAGAAAATGCCCGGAATATTGCCGCAGAATGCATGCAGCTTCATGGCGGCTATGGCTATATGGAAGAATACGAGATTGCAAGGAGATACAGGGATATACCGGTTGCCAGCATATATGCAGGTACAAATGAAATCATGAAAACCATTATTGCGAAGAACATGGGTTTATAAGGAGGAGTAAACATGCGTGAAGCTGTCATCGTCGAAGGTGTCAGAACGCCGGTAGGAAGAAAAAACGGCTTTTTAAAAGATATCAGGGCGGATGATCTGGCTGCTGAAGCACTAATGGCACTTGTCGAACGTGCAGGTATAGATCCGCAAATTATTGATGATGTCATTCTTGGATGTGTCTCGCAAATAGGCGAACAAACAGGGGATATTGCAAGGGTCGCAGCTTTGATCGCAGGGTTTCCGATTGAAGTGCCAGGTACCACCATTGACCGTCAATGCGGCTCCAGCCAGCAGGCTGTCCATTTTGCAGCTCAGGCGGTTTTGGCGGGAGATATGGAAATTGTTATCGCAGGCGGTGTCGAAAGCATGTCCCGTGTCCCAATCGGCTCCAGTTATCAGGGGGTAGGATTCAGTGAAAAACTGACAGACAAACATGAAATCATCCACCAGGGCTTATCAGCTGAACGCATTGCTGAAAAATATGGTTTTACAAGAGAAGAACTTGATCGCTATTCATTAGAGAGCCACCAAAAGGCTTTAAAAGCCCAGGACGAAGGACGTTTTGAGAGAGAGATTGCACCATTAAATGTGAAATTGCCTGATGGACAGCTCATGACGGTTTCGGAGGACTCTGGCCCCAGAAAGGAAACGTCGCTGGAAGCACTTGGAAGTTTAAGGGCTGTTTTTAAGGAGAATGGGGTCATTCATGCAGGAAATTCAAGTCAAATCAGTGATGGAGCCGCAGCACTATTAATTATGTCACGCGATAAAGCAGAGGAGCTTGGAATGAAGCCGAGATTCAGGATACTTTCCCGCACAGCAGTTGGCTCTGATCCTACTTTAATGCTGACTGGACCGATACCTGCAACCGAGAAAGTGTTAAAGAATGCTGGACTGGCTATTGAGGACATCGATGTGTTTGAAGTGAACGAAGCGTTCGCTCCTGTTCCGCTTGCCTGGCTGAAAGAAACTGGAGCCGACCCTGCAAAGCTTAACCCAAACGGCGGAGCCATTGCACTCGGCCATCCTTTGGGAGGCAGCGGTGCACGGCTGATGGTCACCATGATACATGAACTAGAAAGAACAGGGGGGCGCTATGGACTTCAGACCATGTGTGAAGGCCTTGGTATGGCAAATGCGACTATTATTGAACGTTTAGACTGAAGAATGGGGAGGAATGAAAATGACTACTACTATTGGAAGAATTTTCGATCTAACTGCCGGAAAATTTCCGAATAAAGAAGCCCTGTATGATGTCAGAAAAAATCTGCGTCTTACCTATAAGGAATGGAGCCTTGAGATCAATAAATTGGCGAATGCCTTAATGAATGAGGGAGTCAGGAAGGGTGACAGGGTTTCAACCTACCTTTTTAATACTGAGGAGCTTGCAACAGCATTTTTTGCATGTGCAAAAATCGGCGCCATTTTTAATCCGATCAACTTTAGGCTGATGTCAGAAGAAGTTGCTTATATCCTTCAGGATGCAGAGCCAAAAGTAGTGTTATTTGAACAAATGCTGGAATCCGGCATTACCCCAATTGCTAAACGTTTTCCGCATACAGCCTTTTGGTACATTGATGACAAGGCACCCGGATATGCTTCATCCTATCGGGAAAAAGTGGATGCAGCATCACACGATGAAATTGAAATAGAAATGGACGAAAATGACTTATACGCGATCATGTACACAAGCGGTACCACGGGAAGGCCAAAAGGAGTTGTCCACAGGCACCGGGATATGGCTGAACATAGTTTAATCGTAATAGGAGCCACCAAGCTTGAAAGCAGTGACAATGGTCTCGTGACTGCACCAATGTTCCACTGTGCAGAGCTTCACTGTGCCTTTTTGCCAAGGGTGCATGTGGGGGCAAAAAATACCATCCTCCATCACTTTGATGCAAAAGAAGTATTACAGTTAATCTCAGATGAGAAGATTACAAAGTTTTTTGCAGCACCTACCATGTGGAATATGCTGCTGCAGGAAAACTTAAGCCATTATAACCTGGAAAGCCTGAAGCTGGGACTGTATGGAGCAGCTCCAATGGCTCCGGCACTTGTTTATGCCTGCCGGGAAAAATTAGGCATATCCCTCGTACAGGCATATGGAATGACCGAGATGGGGCCAGCGATTACGTTTTTATCTGAAAATGATCAAATCCGGAAAGCAGGGTCTGCCGGGCAGGCATGTTTAAATCATGAGATTAGGATTGTAAGGCCGAATGAAAATGGTCCATCAGATCCTGAGGATGTGGTGCCGACAGGGGAAACAGGTGAAATCATCGTAAAAGGTCCATGCATGATGAGTGGTTATTTTAATCGGGATGAGGCAAACGATCTTGCCATGCATGGGGGCTGGTACCATTCAGGTGACATAGGATATCTGGATGACGAAGGCTACTTGTACGTTAAAGACAGAGTCGATGATATGATCATTAGCGGCGGTGAAAACATTTACCCTAGGGAAGTGGAAGATATTTTATATACGCATAATGGCGTACTGGATGTGGCAGTGATCGGCCAGCCTGATGACCGCTGGGGTGAGACGGTCACAGCATTTGTAGTTAAAAAAGATCCGGCACTATCTGAAAATGAGCTGGATGAACTGTGCAGGAATAGTGATGAACTTGCTAATTATAAGCGGCCGAGAAAATACGTATTCTGTGAAGCTCTGCCAAGGAATGCGAGCGGCAAGATTCAAAAGTTTATGCTCAGAAAGCAGCTGGAGGATCTGTTCGCTGACGGAAAAATTTAGCCGGAAGAAAGGGATGCATGATGTTAAAAGGCATTAGAGTAATTGATTTTTCCAATTATCTCCCCGGTCCGTTTGCTTCCCAGAGACTTGCAGAGCTTGGAGCTGAAGTGATTAAGGTTGAATCCTTGACTGGTGACCCCGCAAGGCAGCTGGATATTAAAATAGAGGGTACAGGAGCCGTGTTTGCCGCCAACAACCGCGGTAAAAAAAGCATTACACTCAATCTGAAGAGTGAGGATGGAAGAAATGCAGCCCTAAAGCTGATTTCTGAAAGTCATGCCGTGCTGGAAAGCTTTCGGCCAGGGGTCATGAAAAAGCTCGGACTTGATTATGAGACTGTAAAAAGACACAAGCCTGCTATCGTTTATTGCTCCCTTACAGGCTACGGGGGCAATGAAGACTATCAATATTTAGGCAGCCATGATTTAAACTATATGGCAGTAAGCGGCGCCCTTTCCCAGCTGAAGGACCCCAGCGGCCGTCCTGTTCACCCGTCCAATACAATAGCGGACTTTATGGGAGGAATGGCCGCGAGTGAAAGGATACTGGCAGCCCTGCTTTCCAGCAGGATTTCCGGAAATGGCGGGCATCACTGCATTTCCATTGCTGAAGTGATGGCTTCCATCATGGGAAACCATTTGCTGATTGAAAACGAAACGGGTTATTCAAATGGGCTATCGGTACTAAGCGGGGAGATCGTCGCCTACTCTATTTATGAAACAAAGGATGCGAGGTTTGCTGCTCTTGCTGCATTAGAGCCGAAGTTTTGGATTAACTTCTGCAAGAGTGCCGGCAGGGAGGATTGGATTGATTCCCATTTCTCCCGTGCTTCTGGCAATAATCCTGTATATTTGGAGATGACCGAATTATTTAAAAGCAGGACATTAAAAGAGTGGACTGAATTCGGGCAAAGAGTTGATTGCTGCCTGACTCCGGTATTGGAGACGGGTGAATTAAAAGACTTTCCACTTTTTAAGGAGATTTATGAACAAGACGGGAATTACCCTTTAGTTAAAATGCATGGAGGAATTGACTCAGCATTGACTGGCCCTCCAAAACTGGGAGAACATAATGAGGAAGTTTTAAGCAATATTGCTGGAATGTCAGCGGAGAATGTTAAAGCTCTGACAGCAAAATAAATATTCTAAATAAAAGTCGGCGAACTTGTCTTTCAGATAGCCGATCTGTAACTTATGAATTCATGAAGAGCCCTAAATCCATATGATGGATTATGGCTCTTTCTTTTTTGGCGGCGAATGTTTCTATGAAAGAGGAGGGCTTTAAAGAAGATTAAATGGTATAATGAAAGGGAATATATAATAAAATAAACTTTTTTCTATTTTTGGAGTGTGATGGTCACTAGTGCGTTTTATTAAAACAATTCCCAATATGGTCACTTTGGGTAACTTATATTGCGGTTTTCTTTCAATCGGAATGGCTGCCAATGGCGAATTTAAAAATGCAGCAATATTAATTTTAATCGGCATGATGCTTGATAGCATGGACGGCAGGCTGGCAAGAATGCTGAAAGCGGATAGTACGCTTGGAAAAGAACTTGATTCACTGGCAGATATTGTTACATTTGGGGTTGCCCCTTCATTTTTGGTCTTTTATACATACTTTTTTCAATTTGGAATCCTTGGATTAATCGTTTCAGGTCTTTTTCCTCTATTCGGGGCATATCGGCTTGCCCGATTCAATATCAGTCCCCCAAAGTCCTCATTAAATTATTTTATAGGAGTTCCAATAACAGCAGCAGGAGGGATAATGGCCATACTGACCCTTTTTGGTGACCGTATTCCCAATATCATTACAACTGTTGTGTTCACAGCACTATGCTTTCTGATGGTAAGCAGAATTCGGATTCCCAGCTTTAAGGAAGTTCCTCTTCCAAAATACGGGACGATTGTTACCATTTTTCTTGGAAGTGTTCTGTACGTTATTTATAAGGGCTCCTATGGACCATTTCCCGATTTAATTTATATTGCGATTCCGCTTTACATAGCGTATTTGACATACCGATTCATTAAAGGTAAAAACAAAAAAGAAATCGATTAATTAGAAATGCGGAAGCGCCTTGCCCGCGAAGGAACGCAGACTTAGACCGCCACCCTCCCAAAAGCTGTTGCTTTCGGTCGTGTGATGTTTATGCTGACGCCCTGGGGCCTCACCTCGAGGAGGCAGGCTGCTTGCGCAAACAGTTATCAGAGTTCAAAGTTATACTTTTTTACAAATAAAAAAAGGCCGGGATGGCCTTTTTTATTTGTAAAATACCTTGTCTATATTAAATTTTGCATGAAGGGTATTAATGATATAAGTTTCATAAATTTCGCGCTCCATGCTGTCTTCCACGTAAATGACCGCAATTTTATAGATATCATCGCGATGATTTTTTATTGGAGAAACATTATCTTCAAAATGTTTTTTCACGCGCTGCCTTAATTTTCGTGCCTTCCCTACAAATAGCAGATCTTCATTCGCATCGAAAAACAGAATCATGCCGCCCTTGTCTCTTGGTATTTTATGATAATCTGTGAAACCATAGACACTGCTAAGGTCACTTTCTCCTGCCTGTCCCGTTTGCCTGCTTCTTGTAATTACGAGATCAGGCTGAGGGATTTCAATTTTTATCAATATCATCACTTCCTATTCTAAGATTAAAGAGTACCATAAATTTCATATGTAATCTACATTAAAAAGTATCATTGGATCCTGCCTTGCCGCAGAAGCTCCTTATATGAAGTGTAATTGTTTTTGTCTTTCTTTTGTCATATTCAGCAGCACTTCATTATTAAGCGAGCGTGCCATTTTAAGGGTAAGATCCAAAATCTTTTTGATTCCTTCCTTCTGGCCGTAATCAATAGCAACCCGATCACATTGAACTTCAGTATCTGTACAAATTATATTCTTTCCAGCAGGATAGGTAATATGTCCAATTTCATGCCAGATTATCGCTTCTTTTATTTCTCTGTCTGAACAGAACTTTTCATAATCATAGACGACAATAAACCAGTCATAATGCGCATCCAGGGATTGATAAAACATAGTCAGGAGTCTGCAGTCAATATTCCACAAGTTCAGCCAGCTTCCATCGTTTAGACCAAAGTTTTTTAAAACAGTATGTTTATCTTCTAAAATGGCTATTTTTCCGTCTAGGCCGCAATAGGATAAGGAAAGCTCTTCACACAAACAGATCAAGTCAGATTCTCCTTTTATTTAACTTCGGTTTACTAGCATTGTTATGTAAGCGGCACTTTTTTAATCACCAGCCAATAAGAAAATAAAGAAATGAATGGATTTGTTTGCAAACTGCCATGCGGCAGTATGATGCAAAAACGTGGCAGCAGATACATTTCAAGAAAATCTGCAAGGTAATTAATTTAGGTGTGATTTAACTAGTAATCCAAAAGCGGGGCCTCAGCAGCCTTCATGGAGGGTAAAGGTTGCTCGAGACCAAACTTTCATATGCACAGCGGCTTTCCAGCACACTTTCAGCTAAGCCTGGTTAACGGCACTTTAAGAAGTTAATCGTGTTTTTTTCCTGATTATAGTAAACCAAAATGGGTATATTCTAATAAAAATTAACATTGAACGGGTGAATTCCTAAGCTGAGCACATCTGTGTTAGCTTTTTTTCGTTCTTTTTACATAAAGAGTTTCCCTCATAATTATTACTTAGCTTATAGTGAAAAATACTTACACATAAGGAAATTGTCATATCAATATTCCATTTCACATAAAAATGAAAAATAGCTAAGGGCTAAAAAATATTTTAAATATAAAAAGGAGAAAATAAATATGTAAAGAATATTAAAACTATTCATAATTTTATAAATAATATTTTGTGTTTCGAAATATAGGGGGTTAGCAAGTTGGGGATATTAGAGATTAAAGATGCTACTTTGAGGTTTGGAGGCGTAGTGGCGCTTGACAACGTCTCATATGAAGTGCAGGAAGGAGAGATTTTTTCACTTATTGGGCCAAATGGCGCAGGGAAGACAAGTATGCTGAATTGCATTAGCGGACTATACAAGCCTTCATCTGGTTCCATCCATTTCAAGGGGGAAGATATCACCCGCTATAAACCTCACAAAAGAGCCAGTATGGGCATTGCCAGGGCATTCCAGAACATCGAACTTTTTCCGCATTTATCTGTTTTGGACAATCTGATGCTTGGCAGGCATGTGAGAATGAAAACCGGACTCCTTGCAGGAGGATTTTATTGGGGAAAGGCGCAAAGAGAGGAAATTGAACATCGGAAAAAAGTTGAGCAGGTGATCGATTTTCTTGAAATTGAGGATATCCGCAATACTCCCGTGGGTACCCTTTCGTATGGATTGCAGAAAAGAGTCGAAACCGGCAGGGCTCTGGCACTGGAACCTGACATCCTTCTTCTGGATGAGCCGATGGCAGGCATGAATAGTGAGGAAAAAGAGGACATGGCCAGATACATTATCGACATTCATGAAGAAATGAATACAACTATTATATTAATTGAACACGACATGGGGGTTGTAATGGATTTATCCGATCACATTGCAGTTCTTGATTTTGGTAAGCTGATTGGTTACGGGACGCCTGAAGAGATTCAGAATAATCCTAGAGTCATAGAAGCTTATCTGGGAGAGGAGAATGCCGTATAAAAGATGATTCGTCTAAACGGTAGATTAATAGTTTTGTAGGGGGGAGAGATTCTTTTGAGCATGACATTTCCGCAGCTGCTTGTTGAAAGGGCTTACATAAATGGGTCACAAGTTGCTTTAAGAGAAAAAGAATTTGGAATTTGGAATGAGATAACGTATGAAGCGTTCTTGGAGAAAGTTAAGAATTTCAGCTTGGGATTGGCCTCTTTAGGACTAAAAAGGGAGGATAAGCTAGCCATTATCGGCGATAACAGACCTGAATGGGTAATCAGTGAGCTTGCTGTGCAAAGCTTGGGCGGCATTTCAGTTGGAATCTATCAGGAATCCTTATCTGCAGAACTTAGTTACATTATTGATAATTGTGACGCAACTATAATAGTTGCGGAAGATCAGGAGCAAGTGGATAAGCTGATGGAGATTAAAGACTCCATTCCTAAAGTCAGAACGATTATTTATTATGATTCACGGGGCATGAGAAGTTATCGGGAGGATTTCCTGTTTGAATTTGAAGAGGTTCTGCAAATGGGACAAAGCTGTCACTCAGAGCAGCCTGATTTATTTTCGCAGGAAGTTGATAAAGGCACTGCAGATGACGTGGCGATTTTATCATATACTTCAGGAACGACAGGCAATCCGAAAGGAACGATGCTTACCTACCGGAATCTGCTGGATATGGCTAAAAATTTGTCAGACATTGATCCGCTGACGGACAAAGATGAATATGTTTCATTCCTTCCGCTTGCCTGGATCGGGGAGCAGATGATGACCCTTGCGATGGGCTTATACAATGGAATGACAATTAATTTCCCTGAAGAGCCTGCAACCGTTTTGGAAGATCTGCGGGAAATTGGGCCACAGGTTATGTTTTCGCCGCCAAGAATCTATGAAGATATGGTGTCGCGCTTTCAGGTCAGAATTCAGGATAGCGGCTGGCTGAAAAGAAAGATATATAACTGGTGCAAGCCGATAGGCGAGAAGGTAGCTAAAGCCCATTTTGGGAATAAACCTGTCAGCGCAGGTACGAAGGCTCTTTATAAAATTGCTGATTATGTGATGTTCAGTGCAATTCGCGATCACTTTGGACTTTTGAAGATCAAGCGTGCTTATACCGGCGGTGCTCCTTTGGGTCCGGATGTATTTGAATTCTTTCACAGTATTGGAGTCAATGTAAAAAGCATTTACGGGCAGACAGAAGTTGCCGGCATATCCATTGTGCACAGGGATGGCGACATTAAGCTTGATAGTGTCGGAATTCCTATTCCGGGAACAGAAGTGAAAATTTCTGATGAAGGGGAAATTCTGATCAGGAGCTCGAGTGTGTGCAAAGGGTACTACAAAAACGAGAAAAGCACAATCGAAACCATACAGGAAGGCTGGCTGCATACAGGGGATGCAGGGAGGCTGGATAAGGAAGGGCATTTGTATATCATTGACAGGATTAAAGATGTCATCCGTCTTGATACAGGTGAGATGTTCTCCCCGCAATTTATCGAGAATAAGCTTAAATTCAGCTCGTTCATACAGGAAGCGGTAGCAATCGGGAAGGATCGCCCATATGTGGTTGCCATGATCAATATTGATATGAAAAATGTAGGGCGCTGGGCCGAGAAAAATCAAATCAGCTATACCACGTATACCGATTTATCTTCCAAACCTGAAGTGCTGGAATTAATCGAAAAACAGGTGCAGGAAATCAACCAGACCCTGCCTGAAAAAGCCCGGGTTAAGAAATTCGTACTTCTATATAAAGAACTGGATGCCGATGATGAAGAGCTTACAAGAACAAAGAAAGTCCGCAGGCAATTTGTTGCTAAAAAATATCAGGCATTGATCGACGGGCTTTATACAGAGGACAAAAAAATACGTGTAAATGGCACGATCAAATATCGTGACGGCATGGAACAAACCATCCAAACAACGCTTCAAGTCATTTTTATGGATGAAGGAGAGGGGGCAGCTTAATGACTTTTTTCTTGCAGATGCTTGTAACAGGAATCGTGGTAGGAAGTGTTTATGCACTTGTGGCATTGGGCTTTGTGCTTATTTATAAATCCAGTGACGCCATCAACTTTGCACAGGGTGAGTTCCTTTTAATTGGAACGTATGTATGTTTAACGCTTATTACAGCCTACAACATCCCGTTTATAGCAGCCCTTTTAATTGCGCTTATGTTCAGTGCCGTTTTGGGATTTGTCATTGAACGGATTGTTCTGAGGCCGTTTATCGGAGAGCCGGTCATATCCATGATAATGGCGACGATCGGTTTATCGAGTGTTCTTGCCGGGATTGTCCATATTATTTGGGGCCATGAAACACGTGTGTTTCCAAAAATCTTCTCAGAGCAGCCTGTTAATCTGGGTGAAATTGTCATTGCGCCCGTCTATTTATGGTCACTTTTAATCGTTGTGGCTATGCTAATCATTTTCACTCTATTTTTCAAATATTCGAAGCTGGGAATTGCGATGAGGGCAACCGCAGATGATCAGCAGGCAGCGATGTCGATGGGAATCAGCGTAAAAATGATTTTCGCAGTTGCCTGGGCGATTGCTGCCATTGTTTCAGCAGTTGGAGGCATCCTTCTCGGGAACATAAATGGTGTTAATGCATCCCTTTCAGCGATCGGGTTAAAGGTACTTCCGGTTGCCATCCTTGGGGGACTTGACAGTATCCCAGGGGCCATCATCGGCGGACTGATTATCGGCATTCTTGAGAGCCTGACCGGGGGATATCTGGATCCATTGGTTGGTGGCGGTCTGAAAGAGGTTATGCCGTTTGTCATCCTCGTATTTATCCTTATGTTCAAGCCATATGGTTTGTTCGGAAAAAAAGAAATCGAGAGGGTGTAGCCGAGTGAGAAATCCTTTTGTAATGGATTGTGGAGAATTCCATGTGAATTATAAACAAGATATGGCTATCTGGAAAATAACCAGAGTAAGGATGCGTGTCTTCATTCTTCTGGCTGTATTTGCAGTATTCCCGATGTTGGCATCCGATTATATTATTGGACTGGCTACGCTTTGCGGAATTGCCGCGATTGGTGCTATTGGTTTGAACATCCTGACGGGTTTTACCGGCCAGATTTCCATAGGGGTAGGCGCCTTTCTGGGGGTAGGCGGTTATACATCGGCCATTCTGACAGCAAAGCTGGGGTTAAGCTTCTGGATTGCTATGCCGACAGCCGGCATTGTGACGGCGATTGTAGGCGGACTATTCGGATTGCCTTCCTTAAGGCTAAAAGGATTATATCTAGCCATTGCCACCCTGGCAGCACAGGTAATCATCCTGTTTGTTATTTCCCGCTGGGATGCGCTGACTGGCGGAACAGCCGGAATGGTCCTATCCAGGCCTGAACTTGGCAGTTTTGTCTTTTACAGTGAGCGGAGCTATTATTATCTGATGTTTACGGTGCTGATTATTACAGCCGCCTTTACCTTAAACCTCTTCCGATCGCGGGTCGGCAGGGCATTCATAGCAGTCCGTGACCGTGATGTCGCTGCAGAAGTTATGGGAATCGATTTGTTTAAGTATAAGGTATTGGCATTTATTGTTAGTTCCTTTTTCGTCGGCATCGCCGGAGCTTTACTGGGTCACTATACGATGGTTGTAAGTCCCGAGCTTTACAGCATCACAGTGTCCATTGAATACTTGGCAATCATACTGGTAGGCGGTTTAGGGAGTGTATTCGGGTCGATTTACGGAGCCGTTTTTATTACACTGCTTCCGGTTGTCCTCAGGTCAGGTGTAGAAATGATGAGCGGGGTTTTCCCAGACTTATCTGCAGTCTTAATAGGAATGAAAGAGGTGGTATTTGGCCTCGTGATTATCTTATTCCTGATTTATGAACCGCAGGGGCTCGCAAAAATATGGAAGAATATTAAAGACTACTTTAAGCTGTGGCCGTTTTCTTATTAATTCCCGGGTAATAATTTCTGAAAATTTTGAAAGCAAAACTTTCAAATTTTTATAAAAAAGAGGTAAAAATGAGGGGGAACATTATGAAGAAGGTGTGGAAAGGTTTATTGGCAGCAACATTAATGGCTGGAATGCTTGCTGGCTGTTCAGGAGGCAGCGAGGGAGCATCCGGTGACAAGAAAGGCACTGTCAAAATCGGCGGTATCTTTGACCTAACGGGCGGTACCGGTGATGTAGGAACACCATATGCAGAAGGTGAAAAAGCATTTTTTGAATCCATTGCAGGTGAGGAGATCAATGGCTATAAGCTCGAATTAATCGGTGATGACTATGCTTATAAAATTCCTGAAGCTCAAAAACTTTATCAGAAATTAAAATCAAAGGATAAAGTATCGGCTATTTTAGGATGGGGAACAGGTGACACAGAAGCTCTTCGCCAGCAGGTGGCAGCCGACAAGCTTCCATTCATCTCGGCTTCATACTCAGAGAATCTAAAAAATATTGACGAAAGTCCATATAATTTCCTGGCCGCCGCTTCTTACTCCGACCAGGCAAGATCTGTACTGAATTGGATAAAAGACAATCACACTGGCGGCACACCTACTGTTGCCTTAATTTACAACGATACGGCTTTTGGAAAATCCCCAATTGAAGATGCCAAAAATTATGCACAGGAAAATGGCATTGAAATTGTTGATGAGCAAATAGTTGACCTGAAAACACTTGATGCAACCTCCCAATTACTGAACATGGAAAAGAAAAATCCTGATTATGCGATTATCAACCAAACTTGGGGGGCAACCGCAACGATTCTCAAAGATGCTAAAAAGCTTGGCCTTGATACAAAATTCATCGGTTTAAACTGGGCTACCGGAGAAGGCTTGCTTCCAATTGCGGGCGATGCGGCTGAAGGATTTATCGGGGTTGTCACACATGCATTCCCTTATGAAGATCTTCCTGGAATGGAAGAAATCAAGAAGTTCGTAGAAAGTAAGGGAGAAAAGCTGGAAGACAAAAACCAGAAATTTATCCAGGGATGGGTTTCCGCAAAAATTATGGTTGAAGGCCTAAAACTTGCTGAAGACCCGACTTCAGGCGAAGGGATCCGATCTGGCCTTGAGAAAATCTCAAATCTTGATCTTGGCGGTCTAGCTGCCCCAGTTACATTTTCACCTGACAATCATGCTGGTACAAACCAAATTCGATTGGCAGAAGTCAAAAACGGCCAGTTTGAAGTGTTCACTGATTATATCGGCTACTAAAATGGTGGGGGCGAGGTTTTATACCCGCCTCCTGTTAACTTTTAAAGGCTTGGATCATTACTAGATTGTGAACTTGGCAAATAAACTCGAAATTTGGCAAACAAACGATTTGAATCCGCAAACAAATCTCAGATTTTGCAAATAAACCGAGAAAACCAGCAAACAACAAATGATTCAGAACTTGACCTTGGGACGAATAAATAGAGAAAGAGTTTATAAAGCTGGGAGGACAGATGAATGCTGACAATAAACAATGTCGAAGTGATGTACGATAAGGTCTTCCTTGTACTAAAGGGGATGTCAATGGTGGTGCCCAAAGGGAAAATAGTTGCGTTGCTCGGCAGTAATGGCGCCGGGAAAACGACTACCCTTAAAGCCATTTCCGGACTGTTGAAAAGTGAGAATGGTGAAGTAACAGACGGATTTATCGAGCTTTATGGGGAGCGCATTGATGTAAGCGATGCTGAAACCATCGTAAAGAAAGGCATTTTTCAGTGCATGGAAGGAAGGCGCGTATTCAAGCACCTATCTGTGGAAGATAACCTGATTGCGGGTGCACATACCAGGAAAGACCGGAAGAATATTAAAAGTGATATTCAAAAAGTCTATCATTATTTTCCAAAGCTTGAAATGCTGAAGCACAGGCAGGCCGGCTATCTGTCAGGAGGAGAGCAGCAAATGCTGGCCATTGGCAGGGGGATCATGGCAAAGCCAAAGGTGCTGCTTCTTGATGAACCTTCATTAGGACTGGCCCCACTATTAGTAAAAGAGATTTTCGGGATCATAAAAAAAATCAATGAAGAAGAGGGGACCACGATATTGGTAGTTGAACAAAATGCCAATGTTGCCTTATCGATTGCCGATTATGGATACATCATGGAAAACGGCCGGATTGTGATGGATGGAACGGTGGACCGGCTCCTTTCCAATCAGGATGTGCGTGAATTTTACCTGGGAATGGGGGATAAGGGACGGAAAAGCTATAAAGATATTAAATCTTATAAAAGAAGAAAGAGGTGGCTGTAGTGGAAAAGCTGAAGGAAGTGATCCAGCATGCCTATGACAATGCAAGAGGCTTTAAAAGTCAGCTTGATGAGGCACATATTTCTCCAAGTGACATTCTATCTCTAAAGGATTTACAAAAAATTCCCGTGCTTAAAAAAGACCAATTGCCGGAACTGCAATCTGCAGATCAGCCCTTCGGAAGCCTTTCAGCTGTAAAGCCTAATGAGATGGCACGAATCTTTATGTCACCAGGACCAATTTATGATCCGCAAACCACCGAGAAGGATTTTTGGCGTTTCTCAGAAGCTCTCAGGGCAGCTGGTTTTAACAGTAATGATATTGTTCAGAATACATTTTCCTATCATCTTTCACCGGCAGGCTTTATGTTTGACTCGGCACTCCGAGAATTAGGAGCAACTGTCATCCCGGCAGGAACCGGGAATCGGGAACTGCAGATTCAGATCATGAAGGATACCAGGGTAACCGGCTATGTGGGAACTCCCAGCTTCTTTAGCCTTTTACTTGATGCCCTTGAAGAAAAGGGATGGAAGATGGGAAATGATGTTGTCTTGAACAAAGCTTTCTTTACTGCTGAAATGCTGACTGAACAAATGCGGAAAAGGTGTGAAGACAATGGAATTTCGGTATATGAAGGCTATGGGACTGCGGATTGCGGATGTATTGCTTTTGAAGACAAGCAGGGCCCGGGGTTGAGAATAACTGATTCTGCCATCGTGCAAATCTGTGACCCGCAGACTGGATGGGAGGTTTCAGATGGAGAAGGGGAAGTGGTTGTCACTCTATTTGATAAGAGCTACCCGCTCATCCGCTTTGGCACGGGCGACCTCTCCCGCTGGGTTAAAGGGTACGAAGGAAAAAGGATTGCAGGAGTGCTGGGGCGTGTTAGTGATGGTGTAAAGGTAAAAGGAATGTTTGTAAGAGAAAAACAGCTTGCAAAGATCTTGAATGAAGCAGGGTATTCGATTTTCCAGGCTGTTGTCACAAATGAGAACGGGCAGGATCAGCTTGCCATTTTCATAGAGTCTGAGGAAGGCTTGGAATCTGAGCTTTCAGCAAAAATTCAGGATGTGATCCGGGTCAAGCCAATCCTGAAATTAACAGCGGCAGGCTCAATTAAAAAGGATGATAAGAAGCTGGTGGATAACCGGAATTACGAATTAAAGAAGGTGTAGTCAAAGGAGGCTGATTGAATCGGCCTTCTTTTTTATAGAGAACTGAAAAGGATTTCTAATTTTGAACTATGAATAAAGGCGAAAGTGGATCATGAATAAGAGAATGGGAGTAAATCTTTCACATTAATGACGAAAATGCGCTAGGGGAGAAGAAAATGGTAGTTAACCAGCCGGATTAACGCCGAAAATGTGGTTGTGAAGAGGAAACTGGTAGTTAATCGACTGGATTAACGCCGAAAATGTGGAGGGGAGGAGGAAAAGGGTAGTTAATCGACTGGATTAACGCCGAAAATGTAGAGGGGAGGAGGAAAATGGTAATTAATCGACTAGATTAACGCCGAAAATGTAGAGGGGAGGAAGAAACAGATAGTTAACCAGCCGGATTAAGGCCGAAAATGTAGAGGGGAGGAAGAAACTGATAGTTAATCAGCCGGATTAAGGCCGAAAATGTGGTAGGGGAGAGGAAACTGGTAGTTAATCGACTGGATTAACGCCGAAAATGTGGAGGGGAGGAGGAAACTGGTAGTTAATCGACTGGATTAAGGCCGAAAATGTGGAGGGGAGGAGGAAACTGGTAGTTAATCGACTGGATTAACGCCGAAAATGTAGAGGGGAGGAAGAAACAGATAGTTAACCAGCCGGATTAAAGCCGAAAATGTTAAGAGGGAAAAAACGGTAGCTACTCAGCTGCCAACAACAAAGATAGAGTAGCAATCCCCAATGATGCCGCTAATTAAACATTAAAGGCTGCCATCGCTATTCTCACACTCCATTACCAGAAACAATCCTTTATAATAGGAAGCCACATTCGTAACCTTCATGCCGGATTTCTGAATAGACAGAAGTGTATCACGGTTTAGGTGGCAGCCGTCACAAATTCGTTTCCATAGAGGATTCAGGGCTTCCTGGGCAAATGCCAGAGCGGGCTGCTCCATTTTAACATGCTCAAAGAATAGTATTTTTGCCTTTGGCTTACATACTCGTCTGATCTCCGCTAGCGCTTTGTCAGGATTTGGTATCGTGCAGAAAACAAGAGTGGCAACTGCTGAATCAAAAGTTTTGTCCGCAAATTCAAGATCTTCAGCTGACTGCCGGTGGATATGGATAGGTACTGCGGCCGCATTTTTGCGAGAAATAGATTTTTCAATCATTGCCTGGTTTGGTTCAATGGCATCGACCTGATCCGCATTTTTGTACAAAGGGAAGTTAATGCCTGTGCCGGCACCAACTTCGAGTACCCGGCCGTCCACCATGGAAAGAATTTCACTTCTGATTTTCCGGAATTTTCTTTTTTCTAGAGGCTGCATGGCCAAATCATATAGGGGTGGGAATAAGCTGCTCAAAAAATTCACTCTTTTCATAATAGCTGTCTTTTTCTATTTTACTCTTATCCTAAAATGAAACAAGCCGGTACCTCTCTTAGGGGCACCAGCATCAAATAATCAGGGGAGGCTGTCGAACATCTCGTTAAGCTTCTCATACGTGTCCGGATACTTTGCCTCATACTGAAGGTAGGTTGGAACTGGGTAGCGCACACCGCCTTTGTGGGTTTGCTGTAATCCCTCAGCAAACTCATCTGCCATGGAAAAAGGAATGGTAAAGGCCATTTCGTGATCATGTGTCTGCCCGAAAACCCGATCTCCATAGCATGGCAGGATCACTTGCGGCTTACCGGTTTTTATGGTCTTAATAACGATATCGGCACAGTCAGCTCTAGCCGTAAAAGTGGATGTAATTTCACCGCCCGTATGATAGAGGGCAGCCGCAACCATTCTCATGACTTGGGCTGAATTACCATAAACAGTGATTACTTCCGGTTCAAATGCTGCTCTCCCCAGAGGAGCCATTAATACAGTTCCGGCTTCCTCTTTTGAAAATTTAGGAACTGCCGCTTCGGTTAAGGCGCCAAGGTCACAGGTTTTAGTATACATGCCATCTGTTAAGCTGCCTTTTGAGTAATAGTCGAGTTCCTCTTCAAATCCAAAAGCGATTTTGGCAATTGGGCATGATAAGTCTTCTTTGCCCATGGCAATGGACCAGCCATATCTTCTAGACATTGTCACACCCTGACAGATGCTGAATGTTTTGCCAAAGTCTCTTGCCGGACGTTTTACCCTGACAGGCAATTCCTCCTCTTTTTTCAAAACTCTTATAGCCAGCGGAAAAGTATCGGGTCTCACATATGTAAGAATCGCAGTTTCCAGATCAGAAAGTTTTTGGGCTTGAATCGTTTCCTGCATCATGATCCCTCCTTTAGATATTAGATTAATTCTGTAAATTATATGGATTAACCTGCATATTTAGGCTTTATTTTAGAAAACATCATAATATTCCAGTTGACATGAAACCAAAAGGTTGTATATGATTTAAATGAAACCAAAAGGTTGTATTTTATAATTAAAGGAGAGTATGTAAATGGAAACACTTCAGGATATTAAACAAACAGTTATACTTAATGCGCCGATTGAAAAAGTTTGGAAGACAGTCTCTACTTCGGAGGGGATCGAAGCGTGGTTTATGCCAAATGATTTTAAGGCTGAGCTGGGCTATGAATTTCATATTCAGTCCCCATTTGGTCCGTCCCCGTGTAAGGTCACAGAACTAGATGAGCCTAACCGGCTTTCTTTTAAATGGGATACAGATGGATGGTTTGTATCTTTCCTATTGAAAGATTTGGGCGGCAAAACTGAATTTACTCTTATACATGGCGGCTGGAAACAGTCAGATGAACTGGTTGAGAAGGCTCAAGCTGAGAGTGCGGTTATCCGTGAAAGAATGTCACATGGATGGACTGGAATTCTTGCGAAGCTTGGCAAGGTTGTTGAGGAATAATGGGTGCTTCTGCCAGGAAACATGATGTGTTTCAGGCAATCGCCGATCCCACTAGGAGAGAAGTATTGAGGCTGCTGGCTGAAAAAGAACGCCCGATCTCAGAGATAAGTGCTCATTTTCCCATAAGCCGGACCGCCATATCAAAACATCTTCAGATCCTTTCTGAAGCTGAGTTAGTAAAAGGGAAAAAGGCAGGCAGAGAAAGAATCTACCA
The DNA here is from genome assembly GCF_000294775.2 of Cytobacillus oceanisediminis 2691. Lineage (GTDB taxonomy): Bacteria > Bacillota > Bacilli > Bacillales > Cytobacillaceae > Cytobacillus > Cytobacillus pseudoceanisediminis. The sequence goes on along the minus strand of NZ_CP015506.1, from coordinate 3,521,084 downwards.
TCTCCAGCCTGAGCCGCTGACAGAATTGAAGCAATGGCTGTCCTATTATGAACAATTCTGGAATAATAAGCTGCAAAAACTCAAATATATAGTTGAAGAAGAAAATGAGTGATGTCCTGAAAAAAGAGCTTCTGCAGCTCTTTTTTCTTTTGTCTAAAAATAAGGTCTATATTCTTAAAGATATAATATAATGATATTTATGATTAATATTTTGAGAAGGAGTCCTTAGGATGTATCAGACATTTACTTTACAGGAGAAGATCAGGCAAATTACCATCATGTTAATTCCCATTTTAATCACGCAGCTTGGCATGTTTGCAATGGTCTTTTTTAATACGATCATGTCGGGAAGATATAATGCTTCCGACCTTGCTGGCGTAGCGATAGGCTCCTCCATTTGGAATCCTGTTTTTACCGGGCTAAGCGGAATTTTAATGGCTGTATCTCCAATTGCGGCTCAAGCGTTTGGAGAGAAAAAGAACAAGGAAGTAACTTCTATCGTAAAAAATGGAATATTTCTGGGCTTTGTTATTGCCTTTGCAGTCATTCTGTTGGGTTCATTTTTGCTTGACCCGCTGCTAGATAGCATGAATCTGACTAATGCTGTGGAAGCAACGGCTAGGGGCTATCTTGTGGGACTCAGCTTTGGAATCGTTCCTTTATTCATATTTAATGTTTTAAGATCTTTCATCTATGCACTCGGCAAAACGAGAGTTGTAATGGTGATTTTGTTTTGTTCGCTTCCAATCAATTTCTTTCTGAATTATGTCCTGATATTTGGCTATTGGGGATTTCCTGAACTGGGAGGAGCAGGTGGAGGGTATGCAACTTCTATTACTTATTGGTTCATCCTTGTCATGACTGCTTTTATTATAAAAACGAAGGAGCCTTTTTCAAACTATACGATATTCAGCGGTCTTAATGATTTTTCATGGGATAAATGCAAAGAAATCTTAAAGATTGGAGTACCCATGGGATTGTCAATCTTTTTTGAAACGAGTATGTTTGCAGTGGTGACCATCTTAATCAGTAAATTCAATGTGACAACTATTGCCGCTTATCAGTCTGCATTAAACATTGTTTCCTTCCTTTATATGATCCCGATCAGCATTTCCATGGCGCAGACAGTGTTAGTCGGATTTGAAGTGGGTGCAGGCAGGTATAAGGATGCAAAAGCCTACAGCTGGCTTGGCATCTATTTAGCCGTATTGATTGCCTTGTTTACTGGGCTGCTAGTCGTATTTTTCCGCTATGAAGTTGCAGGTTTTTATTCTACTGATAGTGCCGTTATTGCCTTAACTGCCCATTTTCTGATTTACGCCCTGTTTTTCCAGATTTCTGATGCCATCCAAGCTACTGCACAAGCTGCATTAAGAGGATATAAAGATGTGAATATTTCGTTTGTTATCACATTGATTGCTTATTGGCTGATTTGTCTGCCTGCTGGCTACGTTCTTGCACATCATACCAGCCTCGGGGCTACTGGATATTGGCTTGGCCTTACCTTCGGGCTTCTTGCTGCAGGTGTTTGTCTTTCAATGAGGCTTATCTTTATCCAGAAGAGGAAATTTATCAATGAAGAAATTCGGGAAGCAGGCTAAAAACCGTCTGGCCGTTTATTGCGGCATTGACGGTTTTTTTTATTTGTTAAGTTTTTTTTGACATCTACCTGACATATTGCCCGGATATAGTAAAGTCGAGGTTAAGAATGCTTGGCCTTGAAAATATTCAGGAGGTATAGGAATGAAAAAGACAATCATTGGTTTTAGCCTTGCAGGTTTATTATTGGCAGGTGGATATGCGACAACATCTTTTGCATCTGATACAGTAACTTCTGCAGAAAAAGGCGAGTTAAGCTGGAAATTTAAAAACAAGTGGTTTGGACATTATGGCAGGGGATTTACTAATGACTCTGAATCTGTCCTTCAAAGGGCTGAAGAGCTCGGCATTAAAACAGAAGGAAAAGATGCCGAAACTTTAATTGGTGAAATCAGGGAAGAAGAAATTCTGAAAGTAGCGAAGGAGCTTGGGATTAAAACGGATGGAAAAGATACTGAAGACCTTATGGAGGAAGTAATGCTTGCTAAGCTGAAAAAGGAAGCTGCAGAATTGGGCATCAAGACAGAAGGAAAAGATGCAGAAGCTCTTCATGAAGAAATCGGTACAGCAAAACTGAAAGAGGAGGCCAAAGAACTGGGAGTATCGACTGAAGACAAAGATTTGGATACTCTTAAAAAAGTAATACAGGCTGCTTCCTTAAATAAGAAGGCAAAAGAGCTTGGGATTTCTACTGATGGAAAAGACTAGCAGACCTTATCAGAAGAAATATACACAGCGTCCGTAAAAAAAGAGGCAGAAAAGCTGGGAATCTCCATAGAAGGCAAAGATATCAGGGAAGCTTGGCAAGAGGTGTTTTCCGTGATGGTCAAAATAGAAGCGAAGGAACTGGGCATATCAATAGATGGGAAATTTATTCAGCAAATTGCTCAAGAGGTCAGGGAGAAAAAAGTGACTGACCTCGCTAAGGACTTGGGTATTTCCACCAATAATAAATCAACAGCAGAACTTATCTCGGAAATAGAAGAGAAGGACAGTGCTAAATTACAGGATGTACTCGGAGAAAATTTTATGGATATTAAAGGGTTGGGCATGAAGGAAATGAGAGGCAGTCATGGGCATGGGAAAGATGGCAGCATGAAGCAGCGCGTATCTAAAGAAAGTCTAACTGAAACAGGTACAGACTCAGGCTCTTTGTAATAAGTTTTAAAAATCCCCGTGTACAAATCCGGGGATTTTTCTTGTATAGTTAACATATTGGAGGAAAGTAAAATGAAAAAGATCCTTGTGGCAGAAGATGAATTGGCTATTTCCAGGGTTTTAAGCGCCTATTTGCAGCGAGAAGGGTTTGAAGTTCTAACAGCATATGACGGCACCAGTGCTCTTGAGCAATTTTTCAGTCACTCACCACAGCTTGTGATCCTGGATATTATGATGCCTGGCATGGATGGCTGGAGTGTGCTTGAAAAAATTCGTGAAAAAAGCGCATGTCCTGTTATCATGCTTACAGCGCTGGGGGATATTGATTACAAGCTGAAGGGCTTGAATACAGGTGCAGATGATTATATTTCAAAGCCTTTTATCGGAGATGAGGTTATTGCACGTGTGAATGCCGTATTGAGGCGATCAGCAAATGTGTACACGGATGAACATATAAATCAATATGGAAGTTTAACGATAAATTTTAATGCGCATACCATTTTCCTGAATGGCAAGGAAGTAAGTTTGACTCCGCGAGATTTATCATTGCTTCTGTTTTTGGCTGAACGGCCTAACAGAACTTTCACCAGGGATCAGTTGATTGAACATGTCTGGGGAATGGATTATGACGGAAGCGACCGTGCTGTCGATTTGGCCGTAAAGAGGATACGGCAGGCATTAACAGACTGGCCGGAAACAGAAGGTGAAATAAGGACGCTCAGAGGAATGGGGTACCAATTCCATGTTTATGAAAAATAACAAAAGAACAACACTGCTCCGCTATTGGACAACCCGCTATCTTATTACACTTGTCATCGGACTTATCTTACTGGCAGCGGGATCTATGTGGTGGATCAGGCAGACAACACTTGAAAACCGGCTGAATTTGCTGCAGTACGTTGCTGTTGAAACAGCAGATCGTGTCGTACAGCAGGACGGCGGCATCGAATTTGATCCATTTTTTAATAGAATGCTGGAGGAAAGAGCGAAGCTGCTGGAATTTAAGTTTGATCCCCAGGTTTTTATAAGCGATTTAAATGGACAGATATTATATAAAAAATCTGGACGTATGCAGAGAAATAACCAGGCTGGTCCCAATCTCGGAACTTTGCCTGCAGATTTGCTTGAGAACCAAAAGAACGTCCAAAAACTGGAGACAGAGGATGGTCAGGCAGTGTATGCGGTTAAGTCGGAGATATCATTCGATAATAACCAGGTTGGATGGGTCGTGGTGGTCCAAAGCGCAGATGATTTGACGAATGTAAATCAGGAATATTCCTTGTTATTTATCATGCTCACAGGATTGGGTTTACTCGGATGGAGTGTCATTTATTTTCTTTCCAGGAAAATTTCGAGACCCATTCAGGAAGTGGCTCAAGCTGCCTCGAAGGTCAGCGAAGGTGACTATAAAATCGAACTGAAAGCCAGGGCCAATGAGGAAGAGATTCATAATTTAATCATATCGTTTAAAGAAATGACTGAGCGGCTTATGCACCTTGAAAAACTTAGGGCAGAATTGCTGGCTGGGGTCACACACGATTTGAAAACACCTGTCACATCTATAAGCGGTCTAATTCAGGCAGTGCGTGATGATGTTGTAAGCGGGGAAGAAAAAGAGGAATTTCTTGATATTTCTTTAAAAGAAGTCAGCCGTTTGCAGAAAATGATTGAGGACTTGCTCGATTTTAATTCTCTTTCGTCCGGTGCTTTTTCAATCAGGCCCGAAAACTGTGATATGAATAAGCTCGTGCAGGATATTGTAAGGCAATGGGCACTGGCTCAGAAAGGCCATTTTCACTATCGTGTAGAAGTGCCCTCTGAAACCATCTGCAGATCAACAGACCCGTACCGTCTGCAGCAGATTATGATTAATTTATTGAATAATGCTTATCATGCCATTGATGAAGATGGCAGCATTACTGTTATATTGAGTGAGAAATTTATTGAGGTTCATGATACTGGTTCAGGAGTAGCGGAAGAGGAGCAGCCTTATATTTTTGAGCGATTTTACAGGGGTGAACAGAAAAAGCTGAAAGTAAGAGGGCTTGGCTTGGGGCTTCCATTCAGCAAACTGCTGGCTGGTGCTTTGCACGCAAATTTATTTCTAAAAGAAAGTTCGGCAAAAGGCAGTACATTTACGATTATGTGGGAAGAAGAAGGGTAGGTATAAGCGGGAAGACTTGCTTGCCTATCTTTTTTTTGGAGGTGAATAAAAAGAAAGTGCGAAAAGTTGAATGGATTTTGACTCGCAGGCGGCAAATTTCAGCAGCTATATTTCAAAGGTTTTTTTCATATTTAATAAGGGTTTAACAGAAGCATATACATTTTTGACTCCGAAATAATCTTGAGGGTAGAATAATAATGTTCTTTAAATAGATGACTAGACAGCAACGAAAGTATAAAATGAGGGGGCATTCGATGGAGACTAAATCTTCCAAATATGAAATAAATGTAAATGGATCTTTATTCGATTGGGATTTGGATGATGCAACGTTTAGATTTGAGAACGACGATGTGGTAGTATTTTGGGTAAACACAGCTTTCAAGACACTGCTGGACTCCATTGAAGAAATCTCTGGTGAAGAGTCGGCCAAGCTTGTGCTAGAAACAGCAGGGTACCGTACAGGGAAAATTGTCAGCAAATTTTATTTGGAATCGAATAAAGAAAAAGAAGACATTATCAATCATCTGCCCAATATTTATCTAACTGGGTTGGGGAAAAACAGACATTGTTTCCTTCTGTCTCGAAGAAAAGAAAGCCATTGTACGTGTTAACAGCGGCTGGGAATATAAGATTAATATTGCTCAAAGGAAAAAAACAGAAGGCACTTTTTTGCCTGGACATTGGGCAGGGGTGTTAAGCGGCCTGTTTGAAACAAATATATGGTATAAAGTGAGGCAAAGCCAGGTCCAGGGGGACCAGTATTCCGAATACGAATTTTTCGAATCCGAAATTACACCTTCCCAGAATATTAGCGCAATGATAAAAGAGCGGACACAAAGCGCCCAGAAAGAGCTGGAAAAGGAAATTGCTGAGCAGACCAGAGTATTGTCTGAAATCATTAAAGAGATTTCTTCTCCTATTATACCTGTGATCGATTCCATTTTGGTCATCCCTTTGGTTGGAAGATATGAAGAGCTGCGGGCAGAGGAATTGCTGAACAGAACATTACTGAATCTTCCCCGATATAAAGCTGAGTATCTAATACTGGACTTAACTGCATTAAAAGGGGTAGATCAATATACTCTGGATTTCCTGAAGAAATTTGTCCGAGCCGCTTCCCTATTGGGCAGCAACTGCATATTTGTCGGGATTTCACCAGAACTTAGCCTCCAAATAGTAGAGAGCGGAAATAAAGAAACGCAAATTCCATGTTTCTCCATCCTGCAGCAGGGAATCACCTACGCACTGGATCAATTGGGATTGGAGATTTCTCCTAAGAGATAATGAGGAAAAACCAGCATTTAGGGCCAATGCTGGTTTTTTACTGCTTATTAATGCAACTAGACTTTAACGATATTTCCTTCTGCAGGTATCGGATGAGCTTTCAACATTCTAGCAAAATGGATTAAATTATAGGCCATTATTTTGGCATGCTGTCTTGTGAAGTCATTTTCATAGCCCTTTGCTTCAATGAAGGATGGGCCGGGACCAGCCTCTCCAACCCAATAAGTGTCAACATTTGGCGGTATGGTGAATCCCATATGGGAGAGTGAATATAGCACAGAACGCGAAACATGTTTGGCTCCATCTTCATTGCCAGTCACCACTACGCCGCCAACCTTATTGTAATAAATATACTGCCCTTTTTCATTGGTCAGACTGCTCCCTCCATATAATCTTTCGATCACTTTAGTGGTGATGCTGCTTTGCTCGCCAAGCCAGATGGGAGAACCAAGGATAAGGATATCTGCCTCTTCAACCTTCTTAAAAATATCCGGCCATTCATCCTCCTGATCCACAGCTTCAGAAGTAATGCCATATCCAATCTTAAAGTCTGCAGCTGTAATGACCTCTGTTTCCACTTCCGTTTCATCAAAAAATTTAATAACCTCATCTATAAGTGCATCGGTATTGGAGGGTTCACTGCTCTTTTTTAGCGTACAGTTTAATACTAAAGCATTAATTGTCATGGTTAATCAACTCCCTTTCTATTATCCAATACTCTTAATTCCCTTTACTTTGGTTCAAAAACAATAAAATAAAGGAAATGTGATGATTTTAACGAATTACATAAATTGGAATGGGATGGGAGGACTGAAAATGATCTATGAAATGACGATTCAATTCAGGGTGCTGGACATGAAAAAGGGACTGTGGTGGTACGAAACTTTACTTAATAAACAACCTGATTTCATTCCGCATGAAGGTTTTGCAGAGTGGGAACTCATCACAGGGTGCTGGCTTCAGATAGCTGAGGGAACTCCCAGTATAGGAAGCGGTCCAATTAGGCTGGGTGTGCCTGATCTTGAACAGGAACGTGAAAGGCTGATCACAGAATTAAAAATAACACCATTTGATATCCATTCGAGGAAAGAAGTCCCTGTTAAGTGGGCAACATTCTCGGATCCCTGGGGAAATAGAATTGGATATTTTGAATATATCGATAAGCATGAAAGGGAAACTCAAATAAAAAAGGTAATCAAAAATGAACGGGGGAGATGAAAGCTATGGATCATCATTTTATAGAAAGAGAGGAAGACTTTACCCTTCATTATCTGGAATGGATACCTGCATTCGAGAATGACAGCCTTCCTGTAATATGCATTCATGGGAACCTTTCAAATGGAAGAATGTTCAGGTGGATTGGGGAAAAACTATCTCAAGGAAAATGGGGAAAACCAAGACGGGTCATTTCAATTGATTTAAGAGGGTGCGGGGACAGCGGCCTTCCGAAGACCGGCTTTACAATCCGGCATCTGGCCAGTGATATTGAGGCGGTTCTCCAGCACGCCGGAATTGAGAAAGCACACTTTATTTCATTTTCCAGGGGAGTCCCGAATACTGTGCAGTTTGCAGTAGATTATCCTGGCAAAATTAAGGGCTTTGTGGTAGGGGACTTTCCTGCAAAAAGCTTTGTTATGAAAAAGGAATGGGTTGAAAACATAATCGCCAGATATAAAGTTCATCAGACATGGGAGGAGCTTTATCAGGCTATCTCCCCTAATCAGGAAATCAGCCCGGAAGAATTTGCAGAAAGAAAGGAAGAATTCTATGTGAAAAAAGAAGATGGAATTCACGCAAGGGTTCATAAAGATCTCCCCATGAAACTTCAGATGGATTCAGAGGATTTGGACTTAACCTATGGGCTGGATCAAATTGAAGGGCCGGTCCTTTTATTGCGCGGAGAGGAAAAAGGCACTCTGATAAAGGAAGAAGAGGTGCAGGAATTTAGAAGATATCACCCTTCATTAAAAGAAGAATTGATTGCAGGGGCAGGACATTCCGTTTTTGATCCGAAAGAACAAACAGAAAGTATTTTCAAAGATTATTTTGAAAGCCTTGACATAAAAAGGAGGACATAATGAAGATTCGAAGTATTGGCCATTCAGAGCCCCCTCCTATGAACCTGCTATTATTGGCAGATCCTTCAATTGAATTTATTGAGGATTATCTAAATCGAGGGGAAACATATATTGCTGAACTTAACGGAGCAGCAGTCGGCGTTTATATCCTTCTTGCCACAAGGCCAGGAACCTGTGAGATTGTTAATATTGCCGTTAGTGAAAAATATCAGGGAGAGGGCATCGGCAAAAAACTTCTTCAGCATGCAATAGAGCTTGCTTTTCAAGGTGGAAATAAAACCCTTGAAATTGGTACGGGGAATTCCAGTATCGGGCAGCTGGCTCTTTACCAAAAATGCGGTTTTAGAATCACTGGGGTCGATAGAGATTTTTTTGTGCGGCATTACAAAGAAGATATCCATGAAAATGGAATTCTTTGCCGGGATATGATCAGACTGTCTATGGATTTACAAAGACAGAGCCCAAAATGATTAGGGAGGGCAATGAAAAGGGCAAACTAAAAGCTGATTTCATGAATGTTATGCTGTAATGTGTTACGTTAAAATTAGAACAGTCAGAAAAGGAGTGTTTGGTTTTGCGTGAAAAGGAAAATTTAAAGGAAGACATTCTGAATGCCTATCAATTCAGGCATGCGACAAAGGAATTTGATCCAAATAAAGAAATTCCCGAAGAAGATTTTCGATTTATATTGGAGACAGGCCGTCTGTCACCAAGTTCATTTGGCTTTGAACCATGGCGTTTTGTGGTTGTTCAGAATCAGGAGCTCCGTGAGAAAATTAAGAATGCCTCCTGGGGAGCATTCGGTAAACTGCCTGAAGCAAGTCACTTTGTTTTAGTCCTGGCAAGAACGAAAAAAGATACTAAATATGATTCCCAGTATCTGCAGGATCATTTTAGAAATACTCTGGGGATGCCCGAAGAAATGATGGAAAAATATTTGCAGCGGATAGAGGAATTCCAGAAGTCAGATTTTGATCTTCTGGAAGGAGACCGCCCTCTCTTTGATTGGGCCTGTAAGCAAAGCTACATCGCACTGGGAAATATGATGACCGCTGCTGCACAAATTGGCATAGACTCCTGCCCAATTGAAGGTTTCGATATCGAGAAAATGAATAAGCTGCTGAATGAGGAAGGTTTGCTTGAAGAAGGAAGCTTCGGGCTGTCGGTAATGTGTGCATTTGGGTACAGAGTGAAAGACCCAAGGCCGAAAACACGCAGACCATTCGATGATATTGTAAAGTGGATTGATTAGGAAAAGAGCTTTGACTCTTTTCCTTTTTTATTGCTTAAGAAAGGAAATTGAAATTATAGCTAGAAAACTAATAAGAAATCAAATACGCCTAATTATGAAAGGAAATAATTTATGAAGATAACGAAAGAAAGATTTGAGAATACAGGCAGATGGATTAAAAGAAATGCAAGGCCGCTTGAATCAGCTTTATGGTCATACCATTTTGAGGATCGTAATGATGAAGGGGTAATAAAATGTATTGAAGCTTTTCAGAATGACGATGGAGGATTCGGCCATGGCATTGAACCTGATTTCTGGTCCCCTTACTCTTCCCCGATGGCTTCATGGGCGGCCGGACAAATTTTGATGGACATTGAAGCAAAACCCGAGTTAAATGTTGTACAAAAACTAGTCAATTATTTAGAACACAGCTATATGCATGAGAAGAAAATGTGGCCATCAGTTACGCCTTCAAACAACGAGTACCCACATGCTCCATGGTGGCATTGGACAGAGAATGTCCAGGAAAATTGGTCTTATAACCCAAGTGCGGAGCTTGCCGGGTTCTTATTGCATTGGTCATCGTCTGGAAGCCGTGCTGCTGAAATAGGGTGGAAAACAATTAAGAATGCATCTGATTACTTAATGGAAGCCGATGAGATGGATAGACATGAAATTAACAATTTTCAGCAGCTGGTAAAGCTAATGTCTAAGCAGGAAATTGAATTTGATTCCAGAATTAATTACTCTCTCAAGCATACGGCTGAGAAAGTGAATGCTCTTGCATACAAAGCTGCCGGGAAGAACAAAGGAGATTGGGGATTAGGCTATACAGCCACTCCCTTGGATTTTGCTGAGCATCCAGAAGATTCTCTTTCTATGAAATTTGGAACGTTAATTGATGATAATCTTGATTTCTATATTGAGCAGATCTCAAATGAAGGAACATGGGATATTTCCTGGAGCTGGGGACAATTTGATAATGAATTCCAAATTGCACGCAATCATTGGAAAGGAATACTTGCAGTTAAGCGATATAAAATATTGCATTCTTTTGGAAGGCTTGACGTTTAATAAATGAGGTGAAAATTATGAATCTAGTGATGAAAAGTGACTTAGCTGAGAGGCTGGACCAGGCAGAGACAGATGTGCTGCACTCCAGATTGACAGCTATTAAAAATCGGGATGAAAACCCAATGGGCGTTGAGATTAAAAGAATTGGCCAGACAACCGCTTTTTTTGCCAGGAATATTCCGGGTCCATCATTCAATCTCGTTAAAGGATTTAAGGAAGCCGATACAGAAGTTCTGGATCAAATAGTTGATTTCTACCAGGGAAAAGGAATCCCAATTCGATTGGAGATCACACCATCAAACGGATCATCAGATTTACTGAAGCTGCTTCATCAAAAAGGATTTTATCAATGTGATTTCCATACCACTTTGTTTGCGGAGCCTTCAGATCTTGTGGATCTTCCCATTCATGCTGGCATTGATATACGCAGGATGCAAAGAAAGGAATTTGATCTTTTCGGCGAGGTGTATACAAAGGGATTTGGCATGCCTGTTTTCCTTAGCCAGGGGATAGCTGAAAATAATGAGGTGCTTTATGGCAATGAAAACTGGGCCTTTTACCTAGCATTTGTAAACAACGAACCAGCTGGAATAGGTGTCATTTTTATGGAAGAAGGGGTGGCAAATCTTGCGGCCGCGGCTGTTTTGCCTTCTTTCAGAAACAGGGGAGTCCACAGCGCGCTTATTCAAGCCCGAATCTGCCAAGCGATTACAAATAATGCCGAGCTGCTGACTGGTCAGGCAAGGTTTGGTTCGGTAAGCCAGAATAATATGGAAAAAGCAGGTTTGAAAATTGGATATACAAAAGCAATTTGGATAAGGGAATAAAAGCGCTTGAAGGCAGGAAGGTGCAAAATGAAGCATAAGATACATATCAGGAAAACGGGTGTTGAGGATATTCCCAAGCTTGCCCGTTTAATGGGAGACTTGGGTTATCCTGTATCGCAAGAGCAAATGGAAACAAGGCTTAATAACATCGGCTCACATCCTGATTACTGCACATTAGTGGCATGTCTAATAGATAAGGTTATTGGCATGGCTGGATTCCATACAGGTCTTTTATACAATACTGACGGCATTCATATCCGGGTTATTGCTTTAGTTACTGATAGTAATTACAGAGGGATTGGTGCAGGCAAGAAGCTGATGCTGGCTGTGGAAGATTTTGCAGAACAATTGGGGGCTACCGGAATCGTACTAAATAGCGGAAACAGGACTGAGCGTGAAGACGCTCATCATTTTTATTTAAGTTTAGGGTATCAGGCAAAGAGTACTGGGTTTGTGAAAACTCTCAACTAGGCAGCGGGAATTGAGGTGAAGGAATAGGAAAACCAGGCTGTTTAAGAGCCTGGTTTTTCTTTATAAAGAAGCTTTTGCATCCATCCCAGAAAGGGACGAGTCTATACTCGCGATACCACTCTAATTCTGCAGTTCAAAACTGTAGCACTCAGCTACGTACAATCATACGCGTTCCAATGTAACGGTGGAAAACCCGTCAAAGCTTACTGTATTTCAGCTTTGCATCTCAGAGATGATCTTCGGATCAGGTACTGGACACCGGCTTTCACCATATGCCGGCTCTCTTTGGAAAAGCATTCCTGTCTTACTCTTCTCGTCAGCGACTTATTATTTGAAATTAATTAGTTGACAAGTAAATATTTTTTGTTAATTAAAATTACTTTTTTGGATAAAAGCGTTAAAGTAGACGGATATAGAGGTATTTACCGAATTATTACAGTAGACTGACTAGAATAAGAAAGTATTTTCTTGTTTAACAGTGCAAGGTGAAGAGGTAAATAATAAATATTCAATTGGAAGAGTGCTCATTAGGATATCGTTATCAAAAGTGGAAAAAATACGTTTACAGAATGGAAAGACTAGGAGACAATCATGATTAGAATACAAGCTGTAAATAAGAAAGATGAACTGCAGAAAGATATTACATTTGAGAGGCTGAAAGCAGAGTGGGAAAGTTATAAGTGGTTTTGGGTTGATTTTGATCAGCCAAACGAGGAGGAAACAGCTGAACTCGACAAGACTTTTCATTTTCATCCCCTGGCAATAGAGGATTGTGTTGTTAAACTCCAGCGTCCTAAAATGGATTATTATGAAGACTACAGCTTTTTTGTCACCCATAGCTTAAATCATATTAACGAAGATAAGCAGGAAATCAACTTTTTCATCGGTTCAAATTACATAGTATCGTACCACCATGAGCTCTCCAAAGAAATGAATGATGTTTGGGAAAGGCTGAGCCAGAGTAAGAAAATCAATAAATGGGACCCCTATTTGGTCATGTATCATATCATTGATAAAATAGTGGATAATTACTTTCCCATCGTTTATCACCTGGAAGATCGTTTGAGTCTCATTGAAGATAATCCAAATGATGAAACAATGGAAGAATTATTGGAGAAATTATTTGATATCCGTCATCATTTATTGCAGATAAGATATACAGTCATTCCAATGCGGGATTTAATATACCGTGTCATTAATTCTCATAGGCTTAAAGGCGTAAAGGAAAGATACGAATACTTTGCTGATATTCATGACCATTTGTTGAAATTGACTGAAATGATTGATGAAAACAGGGAATTGACGACCGATATCCGTGACAGTTATTTATCGATCAACTCCCATCAGACAAACCGGGTGATGAGAGTCCTTACCGTGATAACCACCATATTCATGCCATTAACCTTCATAGCGGGCATTTACGGAATGAATTTTGAAAACATGCCGGAATTAACATGGAAATATGGTTACTTTGAAACGCTGTTTTTAATGTTTATTATTGCCTTAGGCATGTTTTGGTGGTTTAAGAAGAAGGGCTGGTTTCGATAAAAGCATAATGAAAGCTTTGCCTGAAATTTTTGGCAGAGCTTTTTTTATTGGTTTTGTTTTGAGGAAGGGAGGAGAACTTTTTACTTATATGGAATGTTAATGTAATAGATTCGCCAGAGGCGGATTGGATAGAAAAATTAAGAAACGGGTGAACGGGTATGGATATTTTCGAGGTTAAATCCATTGAAGGATATAAAAAAGAGCTGTCCAAACTATTAATTGAGGTGGTAAATGAGGGAGCGTCAATAGGGTTTCTGCCTCCGCTTGATCAAGCTAAGGCAGAGGAATATTGGGAGGATTTATTAAAAAACAATGATGTGGTTTTGTTTTTAGCTGTAATGGATGGAAAAGCTGCCGGAACAATCCAGCTCCATTTATGCCAGAAAGAAAATGGAAGCCATCGTGCGGAGATTGCAAAATTAATGACTGACCCCTCCATCCGCAGAAAGGGTTTGGGACGATTGCTATTAAAAGCGGCAGAAGATAAAGCGAAACAGGAGGGCCGAAGCCTGCTTGTACTTGATACAAGAGAAGGTGATGTTTCCAATATCCTTTATCAATCAGCAGGATATGTTAAAGCAGGCATCATACCAGGCTTCGCACAGTCTGAACAAGGCAATCTGGAGGCGACAGTGATTTATTATAAAAATCTAAACGTGACTTATGACACAAAAACTTCAAGTTAATAGAATGCTTCACTAAATTTTTCATTTATAATGATAAGGTATATTATATTTACAGATGTATTTCTATTTACAAAGGAGTTTATATGATTATTTTCAATCAGCTGGGAGTATTAAAAGAGAGTAAAAACCGGGATACGGAACAGCTTTTCTACGTATTTATACAATCTGAACAAGGTATGTCTAAATGGAGCAATACGGTTTTTCTTACCTGCTGAAATGATTCAATCCGAATACTTTTGGTCACCGGTTAAACTCTCACTGGAAATTGCCTCTATATCGCTTCTCGCTGTTTTAGTGATAGGGGTTTTAGCTGCAAAACTGATGGCAAATCGGACGTTTAAAGGCCAGGCAATTATAGATACTTTGCTGCTTTTGCCATTGGTCCTTCCACCTTCCGTTGTAGGATTTCTGCTTATTGTGGTTTTTGGAAAGCAATCTTTCGTCGGACGAGGGATTGAATCGCTGTTTAACGGGCCAGTCATTTTTACGTGGTGGGCTGCTGTCATTGCCGCGGCCGTTGTAGCATTTCCACTGATGTATCAATCTGCCAGGGCTGGTTTTGAATCCATTGACAATGAGATTGAAGACGCCTCAAGAGTCGATGGTGCATCAGATTTAAAGGTTTTTCTGTATGTAACGATGCCGCTGGCTTCTAAAGCCATCATGACAGGAGCAATATTAAGCTTTGCCAGGGCAATAGGGGAATTCGGCGCCACATTAATGTTTGCAGGCAATATTCCCGGAAAGACACAAACACTTCCCACCGCGATCTACGTTGCTATGGATTCAGGGGATATGGAACTGGCTTGGATGTGGGTTTCAATTATATTACTTATTTCAACTTCCATGCTTGTGTTCATGAATTTTATTAAGAAACGTTTCTAGAAAGGCGGAATGCAGTCATGTGCAAACCGCCTTTTTTAGTGTGAGCAATTGGATTAATTCACATCAATAAGCGCCACTCGTTCATGAGTATTCTATCTGAAAAGCACTATTCCTAGTGATAAGCGCCATTGGCTGATGATGATTCAGTCCAAAAGGCATTATTCTCATTCATAAGCGTCATTGACTGCTGTTAATTCGGCCTGAAAGGGCGCTATTGGGAATAGATTAGCGCCATTCACACAAGCTGATTTTGCTTGAAAGGCAATATCTAATCATAAGAGAGCCATTCGTTCTTTATTGTTGAACCTTGAATCGTATAGCCAAGCTAAGGGAGAGAGAAATGCTTGCATACATATACGAAAGCATTATTATCACAGGGATAAGCCTGTTAACAGCCAATGTATTTTTTCAGAGCGAAGGTGCTCCTGGTGAGTGGCAGTTTATAAGAAGGTATATTGAAACTGGTATTTCTTAAATAAACTTTTAACAAATTGATTTTTAAATAAAGAAAGGCACAGGAATTTCCCTTTTTAATCTTTTATCAGCTGGTACAGTCTAAACATATCATCTCTGCTGAAGATTTTCGGAACAGGATACAGGGGATTGGCTTCCTTTAAGGCACGTTCAGCCATGATTGGAATGTCCCTGTCTTGAATTCCGCTTACTTTTGGCGGGATCCCCATTCTGCTGTTTAGGGATTTTATGCTAAGAATAAAATTTTTAGCATTTTCTTCAGCCGAATCTGACGCATTGCCGATACCTGCGGCCACTGCCAGCTCGGCCAAAGGGTCCCATACTGCCTCTCCATATTGCTCCAGGACATATGGAAGGATGACGGCATTTGCCAAACCGTGAGGGACCGAATAAAAACCTCCGAGTGTATGGGCAATAGCATGAACATTGCCAACATAGGCCCTGGTGAAAGCCAATCCTGCAAGATACGCAGCTTTCTGCATATTGGCTCTTGCCGTCAGGTTTTCGCCATTCTGGTATGTTTCATAAAGATTATCATAAATTAGGCGGACTGCATTTATGCTGAATTTTCTAGTCTCTGCTGTATTGCTTCTGCCAATGTAGGCTTCGATGGCATGGGTTAGTGCATCCATACCGGTTGCAGCTGTTATATGAGGAGGCATTTTTAATGTAATCAACGGGTCAAGAACTGCATAATGCGGGATTAAGTTCAAATCAATAATCGCATATTTCTCGTGTGAGCTGCTGTCAGTAATGACCGCTGCAACGGTGGCTTCACTTCCAGTACCTGCCGTGGTCGGGACTGCAAAAATGGGAGGGAGCTCTTTTCTAACCTTAAATTGGCCTTTCATTTGTGAAATGCTTTTCTCTGGCCTCATAACTCTTGCACCAACTCCTTTGGCGCAATCCATCGGAGAACCCCCGCCAAAAGCAATAATCCCCTGGCAGTCATTCTTTTTATATACCTCAAGTGCTTCTTCTATATTCGTAATTGTAGGATTTGGAATGGTTTTATCATATATATAAAACTCAATGTTCTTTTTCTGTAAATTTGAAAGCAAACCATCCATTAGGCCAAGACCACTGATGCCGCTGTCAGTTACAATCAGAGTTCTGCTGATCTCATTCTTCTTAATAACATCAGGAAGCTTGTCCAGGCTATTGGGACCTTCTAATAATTCCGGTTCCCGCCATGGCAGAAAAGGCGATCCCAGCTTGAAGGTTTTTTGAACCATTCGGCAGTATATTTTATACATTCCCTCACCCCTAAACTTATCGGAAAATTCTAATATTATAAATCATATATACCTTTATGTTAAAGAAGAAGTCAATATGCTGAATGATGTAAAATAATCAGTGATTAAAAATGAGTTAAAACACTTGGCTAAATTAATTCAGCTTTCTTCCCTGCCTTTCTCGTTTTCAATGCGGAATGATGAAAGAGTTCAATCCGGATGATTGACACAATCATAAATGTATTTTATAATTATCTCGAAATCGAGATAAATTAATTCGAAGTATTGGCAGGTGATAATATGAAAAGGCCTTGCCCTAACCCGGCATTCCTGATTCTCATGCAGACATCCAAATCCATTCATGAATGCATAAAGGACAGTATCACCAATTATAGCCTTAGCATGACCGAGTTTTCAGTGCTGGAAGCTCTATACCACAATGATATGCAGACGATACACGAAATTGGAAAGAGGATATTAATTACGAGCGGCTCGATGACTTATGTAATTGATAAGCTTGTGGAAAAGGGATATGCCAAAAGAATCGCATGTCCGAATGACCGCCGGGCGATTCATATTGGTTTAACTGACAAAGGAAATAAGTTATTGGAAGAGATTATGCCGAAACACCAGCAAAAGGTGAATACTTTTTTTGAAGAACTGATTTCAGATGAGCTGGATGATTTAATAAATTTACTTGAAAAAGTTAAAAAGCGGACAGAGATTTAAATTAATATCTTGAATTAAAAATATTTGAATTGAAATGAGTTTTATTGGCTGAATTTAGGATACATTAAATAGGAAGAGGTGTTTACAGTGGGCAGAAAAACTAGCGGGATCCATCATATCACTGCCATCGTCGGCCATCCGCAGGATAATGTCGATTTTTATGCAGGTGTACTAGGTTTGAGAATGGTCAAGCAGACCGTAAATTTTGATGACCCCGGCACTTACCATCTGTACTTTGGCAATCAAGAAGGAAAGCCGGGGACAATCATTACTTTCTTTCCATGGGCAAATGCTTTCCAGGGAGTTATAGGGGATGGCCAGGTTGGGGTCACCTCCTATGCCATTCCCAAAGGTGCCCTTGGATTTTGGCAAGACAGATTTAAGAAATTTAATATTTCTTACACAAGGGAAAAAAGATTCGGAGAAGAATTGATAAAGCTTCTTGATCCACATGGCCTTGTATTAGAGTTGGTAGAAAGAGATGAGGGAGAAATAAATACATGGTCTTTTGGAGGCATCACTCCAGATGCTGCAATAAAGGGATTTGCTGGGGCGACTCTTTATTCATCCCAGCCTGAACAAACGGCAAACCTGCTTGAAAGGGTAATGGGCCTTGAACGTATTGGGGAAGAGGAAGAAATGATCCGGTTCCAATCCACTGCCCAAATCGGCAATGTCATAGACCTGAAAAAGGTTTCCGGCAAGCGCGGCCAGATGGGTGTCGGTACAGTCCATCATATCGCCTGGCGGGCAGAAGATGATGAGGATCAATTGGAGTGGCAGGAGTATGTGAGGTCAAATGGATATAGTGTGACGCCAGTCAGGGATCGGAATTATTTTAATGCCATTTATTTTCGGGAGCAAGGGGAAATTCTGTTTGAGATTGCAACCGACCCTCCTGGATTTGCGCATGACGAATCACCTGGGAAAATGGGAGAGAAGCTGATGCTTCCTGAACAATATGAGGATATGAGAAATCGCATCGAGCGGAAATTAATCCCAATTGAAGTTAGGGAACTGGATTAAAACGAAGAGGGGAAGATACTATGAAACATATTTTTCAACAAGGAAAAGATCCTTCTAAACCTGTATTATTGCTGCTTCACGGAACAGGAGGTACAGAAACTGACCTGCTTCCGCTTGCAGGGCATATTGATCCGGAGGCCTCTGTTCTAAGTGTGCGCGGAAATGTGCTGGAAAATGGTATGCCGAGATTTTTCCGCAGACTGGCAGAAGGTGTCTTTGATGAAGAGGATTTGATTTTTCGCACTAAAGAATTAAACGGATATTTAGATGAAGCTGCACAGAAATACAAATTTAAGCGTGAAAACATAGTGGCAATTGGCTATTCCAATGGAGCTAATATTGCAGGAAGCTTATTATTCCATCATGAAAACTCCTTAAGAGCAGCGATTCTGCACCATCCGATGGTTCCAAGGCGTGGTGCTGAATTGCCTGATCTTAGCGGAACATCAGTATTTATCGCTGCAGGAACCAATGACCCGATTTGTCCCGCAGAAGAATCTACTGATTTACAGTCTTTATTGGAAAGTGCAGGAGCGAAAGTCGAGCTTCACTGGGAAAGTTTTGGACACCAATTAACCATGGGTGAGGTTCAAGCTGCAGCCCGCTGGTATAAACAAATATAAAATTAGTTAATGCAATGAATTAATAGGGAAGACTATGAAAGAATAGGCGGTGCTGATATGGGTATCCTATCAAGGTTATTTGGAAATTCAACTAAAAAGGAGACGATTAATATGGAAAATGTGAAATTGGCCGTAATTTTTTACAGCATGGGCGGAACAAACTATCAATTGTCTAAATGGGCGGAGGAAGGCGGCAAAGAAGCTGGTGCGGAAGTTAGGGTTTTTAAGGTTCCAGAATTGGCACCGCAATCTGCAATTGAAGGCAATCCTGTATGGAAAGCAACTGTCGAGGCAACAAAGGATGTGCCTGAAATCAAGCCGGACGATCTTGAATGGGCAGATGCCATTATATTCAGCGTGCCGACCCGTTTCGGCAATATGCCTTCCCAAATGAAGCAGTTCCTTGATACAACTGGCGGTCTTTGGGCGAAAGGAAAGCTTGCGAATAAGGCAGTAAGTGCAATGACATCAGCCCAAAATCCTCATGGGGGGCAGGAAGCAACAATTCTTTCCCTTTATACAACAATGTATCATTGGGGAGCGATTGTCGCTGCTCCTGGATATACAGATCCGGTTCTCTTCGGAGCAGGAGGCAATCCGTATGGAACTAGCGTAACAGTTGACCAGGATGGAAAAATGATTGAAGATGTGAAGGAAGCTGTTAAGCATCAGGCGAAAAGAACCGTCACAGTTGCCGGGTGGATAAAAAAAGGTAATCAGTAAACATAATAGATGGAGCAATTGTTATTCAATTGCTCCCTTTACATGTAAAGGGGAGAAATGGCGTATGGAAAATGAGGAGATTACTAAGCGGGAAATTGCTTCAATCAGGAAAGTATATCTGCAGGAGCATAGCCCCATTCATGCAGCAGGCCCTGTGATAGAACCAGGGAATTGGGAGAAGTTTGACCCATTCCTTCTGATGATGGAGGATAAATTTCAAAAAGGTGCGTTTGACATCCATCCCCATCGCGGTATAGAAACCGTAACTTATGTTATTGAAGGGGCTATTGAACATTTCGATAGTCATTCCGGTGAAGGAGGCGTGTTAGGGCCAGGAGATGTTCAATGGATGACAGCAGGCAGCGGTGTCGTTCATAACGAAGTGCCATCAGAAGGAATAACTGCCCATTCGCTGCAGCTGTGGATCAATCTGCCCAGCGGGAAGAAAATGACAGCGCCTAGATATCAAAATCTTAAAGGCAGTGAAGTTCCTGTCAGAGAGGAAGATGGCGTTATTTTTAAAGTCTTCTCCGGATCCTCAAAGGGGGTTGTATCTCCTGCCTTAAATCATGTGCCTGTAACGATGGTTGAAGCTAACATGAAAAAAGGAGCGGAAGCCTCGCAAGATCTGCCTGGAAGCTACAAGGGCTTCATCTATATTATAGAAGGCAGCGGGGTTTTTGGAGAAAATGAAGCATATGCAGCAAAAGGCCAGGTTCTTGAATTGGGAGATGGCGGGGACGCTGGAAGCGAAATTTTCATCAAAGCCGAAGAGCCTTTGCGCTTTTTACTATATGCAGGCGAGCCAGTCAAAGAACAGGTTGTTGCCCGTGGACCGTTTGTTATGAACACGGAAGAAGAAATACGAACCGCATATAAGGAGTATATGGAAGGTACCTTTCTAAAATAAGAAGAGGGTGAGGAGCAATCATATGGTTGCTCTTTTTTTGCCGGGAGTATTGGTTTTCAGAAGGACATTACCTGTATTTTAGAGAAGTACTAATCAAATCTAAATAAGGAGTTGGCCTATAATGTATGAAGTTAAAACCAAAGAGAACGATAACAGTGTATTTGAATTCATAGAAAAAGTTGAGAGTCCTAAAAAGAGGGAGGATGCATATAGGCTGCTGGATATCTTTACAGAAACGACAGGCTATCAGGCAAAAATGTGGGGACCAAGCATCATTGGCTTTGGTTCGTATCATTATAAATATGCAACTGGTCATGAAGGGGATGCACCACTTGTTGGCTTTTCGCCAAGAAAGGCAAAAATTAGCCTTTATTTTGCACCCGGGGATAGAAAAAGAGATGAATTGCTTGAAAGGTTTGGGAAACATACCACCGGAAAAGCTTGTGTGTACATAAATAAGATTGCAGATATCGATGTAGAAGTGCTAAAGGAATTAATTGTTCAATCAATTGATTTTTTAAGAGAGACTTACCCGGAGTAATAGGAAGTCCAGTATGTAAATACTCTCGGATCCATGAGGCAGAAACACTTATTCATCCGCCCGGAGATCTGGTGTTATTTACCAGGTTACTTGACTCTCAGAATGATATATTTTTTAATTAAGTATATCATTTTGAAGGTGAGCCTATGAAGCCAAGTCTAACACCCATCGAGCCGGCAGCAAGACACGGAAGAAAAAAATTATATGTCTCCATTAATAAAAAGTTTGTACTCAGCCACCTCTCTTCAGCAGTATGGCTGACTTTTTCTATATATCTATCGCTGCCATGGCTGAAGGACTTATCGGAAATTGTCACACTCCCGATCAGTATTCTTATTATTGGCGGTATTGCCTATTTACCTGGCTATATGAATGCCTTTCTGGTGATGAGCCTGCTTTTGGACAGGCAGCCTTCATTTAAAAATCCGGATCCTGATAAGGAAGTGACATTGCTGGTAGCTGCCTTCAATGAAGAGAATACAATCTTTCAGACGTTAAGCTATGTGGCAAGCCAGGATTATAAAGGCAAAATTAAAGCTATTGTCATAGACAATCGTTCCTCAGACAATACCTATTGTGAATTAGTAAGGGCTCAAAAAGAGCTTAACCTTGAAATCAAGGTTTTAAAGGAATCTAAGCCGGGAAAATTCCATGCGTTAAACAAAGGGCTGCAGCATGTGACAACAGAGTATGTTATCTCGCTTGATGCCGATACCCTGCTTCATCCTTCAGCGGTCCGCTTTTTAGTGGCACGCATGGAAAGCAGTCCTGAAGAAGTGTGTGCCGTAGCAGGCTCCATGCTTGTGCGCAATAGCCGTGAAAACCTATTGACTAAAATACAGGAGTGGGATTATTATCTGGGGATTGCTTCAATAAAGAGGCTGCAGGGGTTATATCAGGGAACACTGGTTGCTCAAGGGGCCTTCAGTTTGTACAAAACAAATTCCGTCCGCCAGGTAAATGGCTGGCCCGATGCCATTGGCGAAGATATTGTCTTGACATGGAGACTTCTTCAGAAAGAATGGAAAGTGTATTTTGAGCCGCTGGCTGCAGCATTTACGGATGTTCCTTCCAATCTATCACACTTTGCAAAGCAAAGGTCCAGGTGGGCAAGGGGAATGATTGAAGGCCTGAATGAAATTAAACCATGGAATCAGCCCCAAATTTACACAAAATATTTAACGGGCGTTAACCTTGTTATGCCATATCTGGACATGGTGTATACTTTCTTCTGGATCCCTGGATTAATGCTGGCATTCTTCGGTTATTTCTGGGTAGTTGGTCCAATGACCTTATTTGTCCTGCCGCTTACAATTCTAAGTTACGGTATCTTATATATGTATCAAAAGCATTATGTTTTTAAAAATCTTAATTTGAAAGTAAGAAAAAATATATTAGGTTTTTTTGCATTTATCCTTTTTTATCAAATGATTATGTCGCCCATATCTGTATGCGGATACTTTCAGGAACTTTTCAAGTTAAAGCGTGTCTGGGATTGATCTTCGCTGTGGCAAGTAGCGGAGGTTTTTTTGATTTTTTAATGCACATTTTCCTCAATCATTCTTATAATATTGAAGAAAAAAGAATTGCAGAGTCATTTTTATTGCTTTTGGTTTGCGTTGGAGATAAAATGTTTACCAAAGTAAACTTTTTAAGTTAGGCGCATATACTTTTAGTAATCTAGGATATATATTTTTTTAACGCAAAAGTTGCCCTAGTGAAACTTTTTGGCAACAGTGAAAAAGGAGAGAGTGAAATGTCGCAGGAAGTATTATTTGCATTAGGTCTCACATTGTTTGCCGGCTTAGCGACAGGTATTGGCAGTTTAATGGCTTTTTTTACTTCTAGAACGAATACGAAGTTTTTATCATTGGCACTTGGATTTTCGGCAGGTGTAATGATTTATGTCTCCATGATTGAAATATTTGTAAAAGCAAAAGATGCACTTGTAGGAGCATTAGGTCAAGTAAACGGCAATTGGGCAACAGTTGGAGGTTTTTTTGGGGGGATAGTCCTTATTGCACTAATAGATCGGTTTATTCCTAAAAAGGATAACCCGCATGAAGTAAGAACAGTTGAAGAGATGAATGATGCAGGCAAGGTTGTCGAAGATCCGGCCCTCTTAAAAATGGGGACCTTTGCCGCTTTGGCGATTGCGATTCATAACTTCCCGGAAGGAATTGCAACTTTTACATCTGCACTTCAGGACCCATCGCTTGGAATCGCCATTGCGGCGGCTATCGCGATCCATAATATCCCAGAGGGGATTGCTGTCTCAGTTCCTGTCTATTATGCCACTGGGAGCAAGAAGAAGGCTTTTAAGCTCTCATTTTTATCAGGGCTCTCAGAGCCAATTGGCGCATTTGTCGCATACTTGATTTTAATGCCATATTTAAACGATGTAATGTTTGGAGTCATTTTTGCTGCAGTTGCCGGAATAATGGTGTTCATTTCTCTAGATGAATTATTGCCGGCTGCCAAGAAGTATGATGAAGCCCATACTTCCATTTATGGACTTGTGGCAGGAATGGCCGTCATGGCGCTCAGCTTGCTGCTGTTTTTATAACAAAGAAAGCAGTCTCCTATTGTGCAGGAGGCTGCTTTCTTCATTTCACAATTAATGAGCTGTGCCTTTGTCAAAGTTGCTGCCGCTGACATCGGCAATATTTTCTATAGCCACTAATGCATTCGGATCGATATCTTCCACAATCGAACGGAGCGTAGATAATTCAATCCGTGTTACGATGGTATAAATGATTTTTTTCGGCTCCCCGGTAAAAACACCCTGGCCCTGAATATAGGTCATCCCCCGCCCTAATTGCTTCATAAGCTCTGCAGAGATTTCTTCAGGCATATCGGAAATGATCGTAACCGACTTCAGCTCTTCCATACCTTCCACAACGATATCAATCATTTTATATGCAATATAATAGGTGATAATGGAGTACATGGCAGTTTCCCAGCTGAAAACGAGGAAGGCCGCAAGAATAAATATAAATACGTTGACAATCATGATGAATTGGCCGACAGACACTGGGCGCTTCTTGCTGACTAGGATGGCGATAATTTCTGAACCGTCCAAAGCTCCGCCAGTCCTGATCACAAGGCCGACCCCTGTACCGAGAATGACAGCTCCAATGACCGTCGCTAAAAATAAATCATTGGTTACCGGCTCAAAATGATGCAGATAAGCGGTACTGGCAGATAAAACAATAACACCGTATAACGTATGTATCGTAAATTTCATTCCTATTTTACGGAAGCCAATATAGAGAAATGGCAGATTTAAAACAATCAGGAATATACTCATGGTTAACCCGGTCAGTTCAGCAGCGATAATGGAAAGACCGATAACCCCGCCATCGAGAATATTATTGGGAACAAGGAAAAACTCAAGTCCTGCCGCTGCAATCACCGCACCTAGCGTAATCATGATGAGCTGCCTTATCTCTTTTATTACCCGTTTTTTCTTTGTCATTGCCAATATGATCAAGCCCTTCTTTTTTAAATACTTTCATATTATAGCACTTATATAGAAAAATCTTTAAGCAGGAACCACTTAGCTGCAAAAAAGGAAATAATACGGGAAGCGTTGAATGTAATTAATTGGATTAAAAAAAAGCGAGGTAAATATATGACTGCTGCTTACGTGGATTGGGGCGGAGCAAGGATAAAATTAACCTGGAAGGAGGCAGCCTATCTTCCGGAGAGAGAATTTATTACGAGCGCTCATGGGTTTTGCTTTTTAGAGGGAAAGGTTTTATTAGTGAATTTGCAGAACCGGGGGTGGGATATTCCCGGCGGCCACATAGAAAAGGGTGAAAGCCCGAAGCAATGTTTTAAGAGAGAAGCCATGGAAGAAGGCTATGCCGAAGGGCAGTGCACACAATTGGGATATATTATCGTAGACCATAGCGAGAATCTGCAGTGGACTGAAAGCAGCGTATATCCCAAAATAGGCTATCAGGTTTTTTATCATATGGAAATAGAAAGAATGTATGACTTTGAAGCCCGGTATGAGTCATCAGAAAGGAAGCTGGTCGATCCTCTGCAAATAACTGAGTTTTGCAAGGGATGGCATGAAACACTTGCTGAGGCTTTAAACTCAGCAATGAAAAGGAGCTCCTCCATTTTATGAACCAAAACGAAATAGAGCATGACTGCTCCTTTTTCCATTATGATCCGTTTTTATTCTGGGCCAATTTTTTTCGGTCTTTTGTGCCGGGCGGCTTTTCCATCCAATGATGTTTAATCATAATGTCTGCTCCCGTTTTGGCATATTTGGCAATCTCAATGGACAAGCGTTCATAATTAATGGCCAGGTCGCTGCGCTGGCTGGCAGCTGCTGCCGTAGCATAATTTCCGGTTCCTGCTGCACTTATTAAACTCATATGGAACATGATCAGCTTATCTGAAAAAGTCTGTGTAACCGAATTGCTGACACTGACATCAGGCAGACGGGGTGTTGGAATATCATTTTGCAGCAGAATATCTGAGAAGATTTTAATATGTTTGTTGGCTATTTCTGCACCTCTAAGCATAAAATCTGAGACCTCTTTTGTCGATGAGGTCTGAGCAAAACTGAGGCTTAAGTTTACCCCCATGGCATTGGTCATGACATTCATATACAAATGAGATATTTCTATTGCATTTAACGGCCTTTTATTCGCCAAAGGATTCAGCCCGCTTAAATAATTTTTGCTATCTATATATTCAGTCACATCCGGAGTTTCAATATAAGGGTGCCTTGCAAGCAGGCCTTTGCTGAGGGCAATCCGGGTTGATTTATTATATAAAACGGAAGTTTCATGAAGCCCATTTGTAAAGTATTCACACATGTCTTCCCTTGAACTCATGGAAAGAAAGCCGCCATAAGAAATAAGACCTGTCCGAGCCATATGGTTAATATACGTTAAACAGAACATATCGGAAAAGAGCCATGGGGCAGACATAATGACGTCGTTATCAGAAAAACCATTAGGCACCGGCATCTCATTCTGCTGAAAAAACTTGACAAGTTTTTTTAAATGGGTGGTGGTCAAATTATATGCGTATTGGACCACTCCCTTAATTTCTTTGTCATCGAGATCTTTAAGCATAAACCCTAAAATGCACTTAGCCATGCTGTCATTCATATAGGAAGTCCACAAAGATGCAATTTCAGCGGCTGTGAGACGTGTCTTATTCTTTTGCATTGGATTGCCTCCATTATACGATTATTGACTATGGTTGATATTTTTTCCTTTAAAGTGGTTCTTATTCTTTTTCCGGATTAAGTCATCAATCAGCATTTTGAAAGGGGCCTGATTATTTGAGAAGAATTATGGTGATTGGGATTTCAGCGGGCGCAGGAAAATCAACCTTTGCCAGAAAGTTGGGAGAAAAAACAGGCATTGAGGTACATCATCTGGATGCTGTGTTCTGGAAGCCCGGCTGGGTGGAAAGCCGACTTTCGGAATTTTCGGATGCCCAGCGTGAACTTGTGAAAAAACAGCAGTGGATTATTGAAGGCAATTACAGCAATACTTTTGAAATCAGGGCAGCTGCTTGTGATACAGTTATATATCTGGAACTTCCCCTGTATCTCTGCCTGTACAGGGTATTAAAGAGGTGGCTGACCAATCTTGGTAAAACACGTCCGGATATGGCAGCCGGGTGCAAGGAGAAAATGGACTGGAAATTTATTAAATTCATACTGACAACATACAGAACCCGCAAAAAGAAAATGGCTGAACGGCTTGACAGATTTGCAGCAGAAGGTAAAAAAGTCATTGTACTGAAAAATAAACCGGATATTGATTCATTCATAGAAGATTTTGATGTTAAGACTAACAATGCTTCATAGAAACAAAAACCCCTGCATTTTTTGCAGGGGTTATTCTTTCCTGAATTTCGAAACATTTACCCGGCCTGAAAAGAACACGGCACCGCCGCCCATATCGGAAAGCCGGTCCGGAGTCAGCGAATTGACCAGATGTTTTGTTCCTGGGGCGTCAGCCCATAACCCCTGTGAAACAACTGTACCAGGAAGGACAAGTTCTCCGACAGCCGCTTTGAGTTCGCATTCTCCTCGTTCATTCCAAATACGAACCAAGTCACCATCTTTAATTTCAGCATTTGCAGCATCCCTTGTATTTATGTGAAGACGCGGTTCCTTCTCCATCGCTGCATGTTTTGTATTATTTGAAAAAGTTGAATTCAAAAAGTTATGGTTCGGTGCAGGCACAAACAGAAAAGGGAATTTATTTTCTTCCTTCAGCGGTATGTATGCCGGCAGAGGAGGATACCCATCATCTTTCATTCTCTGCGAGTATAATTCTATTTTTCCACTAGGCGTAGGCAGCCTGCCAGGAAAAAGCGGTTTTACCCTCGCTTTGATAAACTTGTTTTTCTTCAGAGATTCAGCATTGATTTCTTTGATTAGGGGGTTAGCTGGAAAATCTAGTGCGGCATCAATCATTTCTTCTTCTGTTTCTTTAAATACGGCATCATGAAAGCCCATTCCTTCTGCAAGAAGCCGAAACACTTCGACATTGGATTTTGACTCGCCGTATGGTTCTATGACTGGCTCCTGAATTTGCATGTAGTGGTGCCAATAGGATGAATAGATGTCCGTATTCTCAAAAGAAGAAGCTGCCGGCAGAACAATATCGGCATACTTGGCCGTTTCGGTTAAGAACAGATCATGGACAACAAGGAACAAATCCTCCCTCTGCAGCCCTTGACGGACTTTATTCCCCTCTGGTGCAACAACAGCAGGGTTGGTTCCATAGACATACATAGATTTAATCGGTTTTTCCAGTTCAAGGAGTGCCGAACCGATCTGATTCATATTAATGATGCGTGTATCCTTTTTGTGCAGGAGGTCAGGCCTTTGAAGGGCTCCATTATTAAAAGCAAGATAGCCGGAGTTTCCCTTGATGGCACCGCCGCCCTTTAAGAGCCAGTGTCCTGTAATTGCAGGAAGACATGAAATGGTGCGGATGCACATTCCGCCATTGTCGTGATGCTGTGGCCCGTTGCCGATTCGGATAAAAGCAGGGGAAGTCTTTCCATACATACGGGCTAATTTCAAAATATCATCTTTGGGCACACCTGTTATGCCGGCTACTGTTTCAGGATCATACTCCTTCACATGTTCACGAAGTTCCTGGTGGCCAACCGTATACTTTTTCAGAAAGTTCTCGTCCGCCAGATTTTCGGCAAACAAGACATGCATCATGCCAAGGGCCAGAGCAGCATCAGTGCCGGGAGTAATCGGTATAAACCAGTCGGCCATTTTTCCAGTCTGGTTTTTATGGACATCAATCACAACGATTTTCGCACCGCTCTTTCTTGCTTTTTGTGCGAGAATCATTTGATGCATGTTCGTGCTGACTGCATTAATGCCCCATAGAATAATGAGCTTTGAATGGATGGTATCTTCTGGATCTATTCCAAAGCTACCGCCCATTGTGTACGTATATCCAGCTGTACCGGCAGATTGGCAAATCGTCCTCTCAAGGCGTGATGCTCCGACTTTATGGAAGAAACGGCGGTCCATTCCTTCTGCGTTTAATCTGCCCATATTTCCGTAGAAACTATATGGCAGGATGCTTTCAGGGCCATTATTGACAATTAGCTCCTTCCATCTCGAGGTAATTGTGTCTATCGCCTCTTTCCACCCAATCCGTTCAAAATGACCATCACCTTTGGTGCCAGTACGCTTCATTGGATATTTTAGGCGATCCTTATCATAGATCCTTGAAGGCATGCTGCGGACCTTATTGCATATATTCCCCTGTGTTACGGGGTGATTGGGATCTCCTTCAACTTTTACGATTCTTCCTTCTTTTTTATGAATGAGAAGGCCGCATTGATCGGGGCAATCCAGGGAGCAAACGGATGGGAAAACACCATTTAATGTTTTGCTGTAAGAGTTCATGTCCACATACTCCTTCATCATAGTATTTCGATCATAACATAAAATTCAGATTATTTGATGGGTGTCTGGGGGCATCCATCAAATTTTTATAGTGAAACACCAAGCCTCATATTTGAAATTATTCTTTGTAAAAAATTTTATAAAATAGGTTGGTAGATTCAGAATACATCCGGGCAGGTGAACAGAGAAATGGCGATAAAAATTGCGATTGCAGATGATCATAAGCTCTTCAGAGAAGGGGTCAAACGGATACTGGAAATGGAAGAGGACCTTGAAGCAGCTGCTGAAGGGGAAAATGGCCGTGATGCTCTCATAATTGATAAGAATTATAGGCCTGACGTTATGATTATGAATATTCGATATGCCTATTATGAATGGAATCTAAGCAGTGGATAAGCTGAATGAATACAGTCATTAGTTTATTTTTTTATGATGATGAGAATTATGTCACGAGGGTGCCTGGATAAAGAGATGATCTCTCCTTATGAAAAGCAGGATGAGTCATACACATAAGGAGACGTCTTCAAGCTGGAGGTGTTTTTTATTTATTTTATAAAACATATTGATTTTGATAATCATTATCAATTAAAATGAAGATAGGTGATAATCGTTTTCAATCATACATAGTTTTGATTTTAAGGAGGCGAGGAGTTGATCAAAAACCCTCAAGTATCCGTCCGCACAATGACTGACCAGAATTTAACGGATTTTATCCGGTGTCCTTATAAATTTTATTACGCACATATTGAAAAGAAAAAACATCCTCTTGGCTGGCGTCAGGCCATTCAGCATATTATCAATAAAGTTGTTTCATCCTATTTTCAGCTGCCGCAAAGCCATCGTACCCCTGCAAACGTTTTGATGCTGATCGATCAATATTGGGGAAGGCTGGAGCTGCGTATGTTTGATTCCCAGCTCCAATATTATATGGCTGCAGCAGCTATAACTGATGGTTTAATGAGAAACTTAAGCAGTGAATCTGAAATAGCACAGCCGCTGTTTTTGTATGAAAAGTTCAGAATGAATCTTAAAGAACTGAATGCAGATCTTTCTTTAACTTTTGATGTCGCGGAATGGCAGCAGGATTCTTTTATAGTGAAGAAATTCCTGGTAGATGCTGATGAGCAAATGCTTGAGCTTTATTGTCACTTAACAGTGGTTTTTTCAGAAAAGGTATTTGGAATAAGTCCGGCCAGAATTGAGGTCGTGACATTAATGGATGGTGAGAGGCATGTATTCAATCCAAATAAAGAGAGCCTTGAAGCGGGATTAAACTATCTGCAGATGATGAAGACGCTTCTTGAAGACACAAAGCAGTTTTCGGGTTTGTACAATATGAATGAGTGTCCAGCCTGTCCTTTTCAGGGAGTCTGTGACAGGGATGAAAAGAATGAGAGAAAACCAAAATACTTATCTTAAAAAAGGCGCCTGGGGAAAACCAGGCGCTTTTGTTGTTTATGAATATGCAGAACCGATTTAGGGTGAATGTATTTCCATTGCTTTTAATTGAATTTCCCGCTAAAGTTTTTACAGGGATGTTAGATAGAAAGGTTGAGATTCTTCTTTGAATATACTAATTACAGGTGCAAACGGTTTTTTAGGGAAAAAGCTTTCATTAAAGCTTTTGGAACAGGGGCATGAACTTTATTTATTAGTCAGGAGCAGAAAGCGGCTGGATGCCTTCATGCAAGGCAAAGGAAGCGATTTTTCCAGACAGATTCATATATTGGAAGGCGATGTTACAGAAGAACATCTTGGATTAAATAGAGAACTTATGAATTCATTAAAAGGAAAGTTGGATGCCTTATACCATAGTGCAGCACTTCTATCATTTGATGAAAAGGATCGGGATAAGACCTATAAAGTGAATGTGGGAGGAACAGAAAATGTTCTGAATCTTGCTTTGGAAATAAATTGTCCAAAAGTTTTATATATCAGTACCGCCTATACGGTTGGGACAGATACTCAGGGGGCGGAGGCTCTTTACTCTGTGGACAGGCGTTTTGTAAATCCCTATGAAGCTTCCAAGTGCGAGGCAGAACACCTCGTATATACATTCCGGGATAAACTGGATATTGTTATTCTCCGTCCCGGTATTATCATCGGTGATTCCAGAACAGGTGAAGCTGATACAAACTTCGGCTTATATGGATTTCTAAAAGGCATCAAGATCTTGAAAAAACGGGCCATGCGAAGACAAGACGGCCAAACGTGCAGAATCTATTTGGATCCTGAAGTTGCCCAGAATTTTGTGCCGGTGAATTATGTTATAGATACACTGGATGCCGCCCTGATTCATGCAGAAAATGGCGGGATCTTCAACATTACAAACCCTAATCCGCCTCTGCAATCAGATGTATATGAAATAGTAAGAGAGGTACTGAATTTTCCGCAATTGGAGATGTGTATCCCAGGATCATCTGCAGAAATGACTAGTGAGGAAAAGGCTTTTCATAATTCAATGAGCATTTTCCACAGTTATTTCCAGCGGACCATTGATTTTCCATCAGACAATACGGAAAGGATGCTTGCAGATGCAGGAGTTCACATGCTGCAAATGGACCGTGATGTATTAACAAGAATAATAGCAGGATATTTGCTCGATGAAGCGGGTATACCTTCCTGACGAAAGAAAGACCGGGGATTGAATTCCCGGTCTTCCTTTATCATTCATGTCTGTTCCCCGTCTTTTTGGGCACCTGCTTCAAGGGGGGCTTTTAAAAGCTTCCTGTGCTTAATTTCCATAGTCTGAATTTGATTCAATTCCTCAATTAAGTCATGGATGGAGAGAACCTCATATAGAATGGCTGTTTCAGGCTGGACATGGTGGTGTGTGCGCGGTTTTAAGCCCCCCGCAGGGTTCAGCTGTTTTTGGTCAATAAACCACTGTGTTACCTCGCTGATTTTTTTATGATGGCTTTCTGTAATAAGAAAGACCGGGTCATATAGGCTGTTTTTTATATCCTCAAGAACAGCAGCGGCAGCCTTTTTCCTGTCTTCCTCCAGCTCCGGAAGGCCAGTTGGCAGAAAGATCAAGTTCCCCACGTGATAGGTAATCTGCCTTAAAATAGTCAATTTTTTATATTCATAATGAAAGTCGCGCATGTCTTCACGGCTAAATCGGTGATACCTATATTCAGCTTTTTGATAATGGCATAAAGTTTCCGTTTTATCGATATCTTTAATAAGTCTTTGAAAATCAGAACGGACAGTGCCGTCAGATCCCTGTGATTTGAAAATTTCAAGTCCTCTTTTATGTAAAATGTCACCGGATCGTCTGTAAAGGGCATGTATGTTTTTTATGATGGATGTTGAGTAATTGGGCGGCATGACAAAAAAGTTAACTGCTGTGGAAACGACAATTCCGGTAGTGGTAGTCCCCAATCGAATGAAAAAAGAGGACAGATAATGGTCCTGTACCGTTGATATCATAGCGACACCTGTTAATGTAGCCACCAGCATCCCATCATGAAGCTTCAGCTTATGGCAGACTATGATTGTCGCAAGCGAAACGGCAGCATAACTGTATGGGCTGTCCCCGAAAATGAACGTAAATAATACAGCAAAGCCCGCACCAATGGCTGCCGCAGGAAATCTGACATATGCTTTCCGAATGGAGTCCGCAACAGTAGGTTCAATCGTTACGATGGCCGTAATCACAGCAAACATGGCTGGCCAATCCAGCATATGGCAAATAAAAGCTGTTATAAAAACAGCCAGTCCGGTTTTGGCGATTCTTCCTCCAATAAAATTATATGGAATAGTCTGTTTCATACATAATCCTTCTTTAAATCCGTGGTTTCAATAGTAAATTTATATTAGTGCAAGAAACCAATAAGAGCAAATGCGAATCTTCTGATAAAAAGAAATTACCCCGGTGACATCATCTGATAGTATGTTAAAATAGACAACTATAAAGTATAAATACGGAATGTATATAAGATTTTACGGACTTAGAGGAAGGGTGAGTTTGAATGTCAATTGAAAGTGTGAAAGCCCATTTCAAAAAATGGGATCGGGAACAGGATGTAATGGAGTTTGATTCTTTAAGCGCAACAGTGGAACAGGCTGCTGAAACAATCGGTGTCAGCCCTGCACAAATTGCCAAGACTCTTTCCTTCAGGGGTGATGGGGATGAAGCAATTCTTGTGGTGGCAGCAGGCGACGCCAAAGTGGATAACAAGAAGTTCCGGAAAACGTTCGGTCTCAAAGCCCGGTTGCTTTCAGCTGAGGAAGTCCTCGAACAGACGGGCCATGCCGTAGGCGGAGTGTGTCCATTTGGACTGAAAAATAATCTGGATGTATATCTGGATGAATCTATGAAAAGATTCGAGACCCTTTTCCCTGCATGCGGAAGCAGCAATTCCGCCATTGAACTGACACCTGCTGAAATTAATACATATTCAGATGCAAAAGCCTGGGTGGATGTGTGCAAGGACTGGGAAGAGGCGCTGATCATTGAACGGCCACTGGAAAAAATAACGAAATAGAAGTGATATTTACGTGCCGAAATCAAAAATGTGTTGTATGATTATAATTATTAATGAATAAATATATAGATTTGCGGATTAGGAGAGCAGATAGTTCATGGGAAAGAATCTGATTATTAAACATATTGATGAACTTCAGGATGACTTTAATAGAATAAGCACTTATATCGGCGAGAATCCCGAATTGGGCCATGAAGAGTACAAGGCATGCAAAGTATTGACAGAGGAGCTTGAAAAGCATGGCTTTTCTGTAGAAATCGGCATATGCGGTTTACCGACTGCTTTTACCGGAACTTATGACAGCGGAAAAGAAGGTCCTGTGATTGGATACATGTCTGAATACGACGCACTGCCTGAAGTGGGGCATGCATGCGGTCATAATCTAATCGGGACAATGGGGATTGCTGCAGGAATAGGACTAAGTAAAGTGATTCATGAAACTGGAGGAAAGGTTATTGTCTTTGGCACGCCTGCAGAGGAGACGAAGGGCGGTAAGATGACCATGGCTGAAGCTGGTATTTTTGATGTTTTGGATGCAGCGATCATGGTTCATCCCCTTGACAATTTTGTGAAAAGCGGGGCATCACTGGCAATGGATGCTATACAGTTTGAGTTTTTTGGCAAATCAGCACATGCAGCTGCCAGCCCTCATTTAGGAATTAATGCGTTGGACGCTGTCCTGCAAACGTTCAACAGCATAAACGCTCTGCGTCAGCATATCAAACCTGATGCCAGAATCCATGGCATTATTACGGAAGGTGGCAAAGCCGCAAACGTGGTTCCGGACTATGCGGTTGCCCAATTTTATGTTCGTGCATCCAAACGTGAGTATGTGAATGAACTTGTAGAAAAGGTCAAGAAATGTGCAGAAGGGGCAGCTTTGCAGACTGGTGCCGAAATGAAGTGGTCATTTTATGAGTTTTCTTATGATGATATGGTTACGAACAGCCCTTTATCAGAAGCATTCAATAAAGAACTGCTTTCTCTTGGTGTGAATGAGGAGGAAATTCTGGAACAGAAGAATGGGTCAGGTTCTCTTGACATGGGGAATGTCAGCCAGGCAGCCCCTTCCATTCATCCTTATATTAAAATATGCAATGAGGCATATGCTTGCCACACCCATGAATTCAGGGAAGCTGCTATGAGTGAGCAGGCTAAAGAAGCCATGATCCTCGGGGCCAAGGCAATGGCACTTACGGGGTATGAAGTGTTAACCAATCAGGAGCTTTTAAAACAGATTAAAGAAGAATTCGAGTCAAACAAGGCATTAGCTTAAAATCCAAAATAAGGCCATGATCCATAAGAAACATACGGATCATGGCCATTATATTATGATAAACTATCCCATTCTGAATACAGTCCGGTTCCATTGCAGCCCTGGCAGTCAAATTGGTTGGCATGATAAGCGAATTCATTCCCCGGATAGAGTGAAAAACCCCTGCCGTAACAGTCAGGACACTTGTTTTCTTCCTTCATGCGATTGACATGATTTTGATATCTGCTTTCGCGCCATTCATTAAAGGCATTCAATAATCCCATCTTTTTCACCTCAGCCATTTTTTCCTTATTTTGAATAAAATGGGCAGATTTTATACACTTCGGTACTATAGTATATGAATAAAGTGGGACTAGTGTGAAAAAAAGCTTGTTCTAAAAATGACTATTTTCCCTTAGGGTGCTTCCATTTTTCGCCGAGTGCTTCGATAAAAATGCTGACATTCTTTTTTTCCTGCATGATGGGGGATAGAACATAGGAAAGAGTGCGTTTGAATTCCTGATTTTTCACTTTGATTATAGACAGGTTATTTTGTTTAACGTCCCTTTCGACGACGCTTCCGGAAAGAATGCTTATTCCCAGCCCGTTGATGAGTGTTTCTTTTATCCCCTGGTTGCTGCTGATCGTTAAAAGTGATTTCACCTTAAGGCCATTTGATCTGACTACATGGTTAAAATACTCACGTGTCCCTGACCCGTTTTCCCTCATGATCCATTGCTGATTTTGAAGGTCAGCAATGGTTGTTTCCTCTTTTTGTACCAATGGATGCTGGTTGGAAGTCACAATAAATAATTCATCCTCTAAAAAGGGAGTCACGATAAGCTCTCTTTCATTTGTCTGGCCTTCTATTAACCCTATATCCACATGATGGGACCGTGTTGACTGAACAACTTCCTCTGTGTTGGCAATCGTCACCTGGAGATTAAGCTCAGGATACTGATTCTGCAAATCAAGCAGGAGGGGAGGCAGGATGTACTCCCCTATAGTGAAACTGGCCGCAATTTTCAAGTCTCCTTTAATGGTGTTTTGCTGCTCTAAAATTTCCTGCCTGGTTTGCTCGTAAATGGTAATCATCTGCTTGGCCCGGTCATATAATATTTCACCGCTGGGCGTAATTTTCAAGTATTTTGGAGAGCGTTGAAATAGTTTGGTCTGAAATTCCTTTTCCAGATTTTTAATATGCAGGCTGACACTGGGCTGTGACATTAGAAGGAGCTCGGCCGTCTTCGTAAAATTTTTAACTTCAGCCAATGTGACGAATGTTTTTAACGCATCATAGTACAAAATATCACCCTTTCTATAATTAATAATATTAATAGCTGCGATAATTAATATTTATTTTACTAATGGAATATCATTCGGTAAAGTAATAGATATATATTTTTTGTGTATAAAACCGACTTTTTTTATAGGAAAAGAGGAAATTTAAAGAAATACTATAAAACCAGCCTTTTGCGCTGGTTTGCGAGGTGGATCATGTTGCAACTTCAGGTAATGAACAGTCCGTTTAATCAGGAGCAGACAGAGCTCCTTAATCGTCTTCTTCCGACTCTGACAGAGACACAATCTCTCTGGCTGAGCGGGTATCTTGCCGCAATACAGTCTTCATCATTACAGGCTGCCCCGGCAGTGGAAGAACGTCCCGCACCTGCAGCGGTAAGGGCAATTCAAAAAGAAGTGACCATCTTATTTGGATCACAAACCGGGAATGCGCAGAATCTGGCAAAGAAAGCTGGAAAAACGCTTGAGGAGAGAGGTTTTCAAGTAACGGTTTCAGCAATGAGTGACTTTAAGCCCAATAATCTTAAAAAGGTCAAAAACCTGTTAATTGTCGTAAGTACCCATGGTGAGGGAGATCCGCCTGACAACGCTTTGACATTCCATGAATTTGTTCACGGAAAAAGGGCGCCCAAACTGGAAGACTTCCGATACTCAGTTTTGGCACTTGGCGACAGCTCATATGAATTCTTCTGCCAAACGGGAAAAGATTTTGATAAACGTCTGGAGGAACTTGGCGGAACAAGAATAACGCCAAGAGTGGACTGTGATCTTGATTTCGAGGAGCCTGCAGCAGAGTGGACGGAAGCAGTTTTAGCCGGATTGAGCGAAGGGGAAAGCAGCAGTCCTTCTCCTGCAGCAGCAGCTTCAGTTTCAGCCTCAGCACCTGCTGAGTCAGTCTATTCCCGGTCCAATCCTTTCCGGGCAGAAGTTCTGGAAAATCTGAATCTCAATGGACGCGGCTCCAATAAAGAAACCCGCCATCTCGAGATTTCTTTAGAAGGTTCCGGTCTGACTTATCAGCCTGGTGACAGCCTTGGGGTATACCCTGAAAACGATCCTGAATTGGTTGACCTGCTTTTAGCTGAGATGAGCTGGGATCCAGAGGAAACAGTCAGAGTGAAGGAGGAAACAGTAACGTTAAAAGAAGCGCTTACGGCTCACTTTGAGATTACTGTCCTGACTAAACCGCTTGTTGAAAAGGCTGCAAAGTTTTCTGGAAATGAAGAACTGCAACAGCTAGTGTCAGACAGCAATCAACTGAAATCTTATATGGATGGGCGGGACTTAATTGATTTAGTCCGTGACTTTAAACCATGGAACAGTTCGGCACAGGAGTTTGTTTCTATACTGCGTAAGATGCCTGCGCGTCTTTATTCCATTTCCAGCAGCTTCGAGGCGAATCCCGATGAAGTCCATTTAACAATCGGTGCTGTCCGCTATGATGCCCATGGCCGTGAACGCAAAGGTGTCTGCTCCATATTATGCGCAGAGCGTCTCCAGCCTGGCGATACACTGCCAGTATTTATTCAGCACAACGAAAACTTTAAACTGCCTGAGAATCCGGACACACCAATCATTATGGTTGGTCCTGGAACCGGAATTGCACCGTTCCGATCATTTATGCAGGAGCGTGAAGAAAGCGGCGCTGATGGGAAATCATGGCTATTCTTTGGCGACCAGCATTTTGTGACTGATTTTCTTTATCAGACTGAATGGCAAAAGTGGCTCAAGGATGGAGTCTTGACGAAGCTGGATGTCGCTTTTTCCCGTGATGGTGATGAGAAGGTTTATGTTCAGCATAGAATGCAGGAAAATAGCAAGGAATTATTCCAGTGGCTTCAGGAAGGAGCAGCCGTCTATATCTGCGGCGATGAGAAAAACATGGCGCATGATGTCCATAATGCACTTATAGATATTATTGAAAAAGAAGGCGGTATAAGCCGCGACCAGGCTTCTGAATATCTTGCCGACATGCAGAAAAATAAACGCTACCAGCGCGACGTATATTGATTTGGAAGGAAAGGAGTTTTACAGCATGGTAAACCCAAACTTAAAAGCACCGGATGGCCCTCCGAGTGATGTTGAGGGAATTAAGGATCGAAGCAACTATTTGCGCGGAACGCTGGCGGAAGTTATGCAGGACAGGATCAGCGCCGGAATTCCCGATGATGATAATAGATTAATGAAGCACCACGGGAGCTATCTGCAGGATGACCGGGATCTGCGGAATGAACGCCAGAAACAAAAGCTTGAGCCTGCCTACCAGTTTATGCTCCGGCTGCGCCTTCCTGGAGGGGTCGCAACACCTGAACAATGGCTTGTGGTGGATGATTTAGCTGAAAAATATGGGAACGGCACATTAAAACTGACAACACGCCAGACCTTCCAGATGCATGGAATCTTAAAATGGAATATGAAAAAGACAATTCAGGCAATCCATTCGACGATGCTTGATACGATAGCGGCATGCGGCGATGTGAACCGTAATGTAATGTGTATCTCAAATCCCGATCAATCGGAAATTCATTCAGAAGTGTATGAGCTGGCAAAGATGCTAAGTGACGACCTCCTGCCCCGCACACGTGCCTATCATGAAATTTGGCTGGAAGAAGAAAAAGTAGCGGGCTCTCCTGAAGTGGATGAAGAGGTTGAGCCGATGTATGGCCCGCTTTATTTGCCCCGTAAATTTAAAATCGGGATTGCTGTACCGCCTTCCAATGACATAGATGTCTTTTCCCAGGATCTCGGCTTCATTGCCATTGTGGAAAACGGCAAGCTGGCAGGCTTTAACGTGGCAATCGGCGGCGGA
Source organism: Cytobacillus oceanisediminis 2691 (assembly GCF_000294775.2). Taxonomy (GTDB): domain Bacteria; phylum Bacillota; class Bacilli; order Bacillales; family Cytobacillaceae; genus Cytobacillus; species Cytobacillus pseudoceanisediminis. The sequence goes on along the minus strand of NZ_CP015506.1, from coordinate 3,482,038 downwards.
ATGGGCTTCTCCCATGGAGATAAGGCGACCTATCCGCAGCTTTCGAAAGTGATCGGCTTTGTGACACCTGATAAGATTTACGAAGTGGCTGAGAAGGTCATAACGATTCAGCGTGATTACGGCAACCGCTCAGTCCGGAAAAATGCCCGTTTTAAATATACGGTAGACCGCCTTGGTCTGGAAACAGTTATTGTAGAGCTGGAGAATCGTCTGGGCTGGAAGCTGGATGAAGCTCGGGGATTCAAGTTTGATTCCAACGGAGACCGCTACGGATGGGTAAAGGGTGTCCGCGGAAAATGGCATTTTACGATGTTCATAGAAGGCGGCCGTGTGGCAGACTTCGACGGATATAAATTGAAGACAGCATTGCGTGAGATTGCCAAAGTTCATAAAGGCGATTTCAGGCTGACCGCCAATCAGAACCTCATTATCGGAAGTGTATCAACTAAAGATAAGGCAAAGATCGAGGCGATAATTAATGAGTATGGCTTAACTGACGGAAGCCGCTACAGTGCATTGCGCCGCGGATCCATGGCCTGCGTGGCCCTTCCGACATGCGGTCTGGCGATGGCCGAGGCAGAACGCTATCTTCCTGTATTGGTCGATAAAATTGATGAGATTGTTGACGAAGCAGGATTGCGGAACGAAGAAATCACTATCCGCATGACGGGCTGCCCGAACGGCTGCGCCCGTCACGCGCTCGGCGAAATCGGCTTTATCGGCAAGGCGGTCGGCAAGTACAATATGTATCTCGGGGCAGCATTTGACGGAAGCCGCCTCAGCAAAATGTACCGCGAAAACATTGGCGAAGAAGAAATCCTGAACGAGCTGCGTGCCATTCTGCCGCGCTACGCCCGTGAACGTCAGGACGGCGAGCATTTTGGCGATTTCGTGGTCCGGGCAGGGATTATTGAAGCGACAACGGACGGGACTAATTTTCATGATTGAGCTGAAGAAAGATGGGGCGGGGGCCCTGTCTTTTTTTGTTTGTGTGCGGGGCCGAATGCACGTAAATATTTCTATCCGCACATATTTTCTGTCTATAAGCACACAAAATTGTCTATCCGCACATAAATTTTGGCTATCCGCACATAAACATTCCCTTCGGATTTTTTCTTAGAGGATTTGAAGGAGTATTGCAAAATTTTTTAGTATAAAACAAGAATGGAGTGAAAAAATGATCCTCAAAGAACGAAAAGTTCCTCTTTTAATCCGTAAAACAGAAGCTCTCCTCCGCAGGCTTCCAGCTCATCACCCAAAAATTCCTATCATTAACGAAGAACTGAATAAAAGACTTGCAGGCTATAAAGGAGAAGTTTCATTGGATTTTCCTCTTGATTTTCTAGATAATAAGGTATATTTTATCCTTCATGATCTCCGCCTGCCAGATAATGATCGATTTTTCCAAATCGATACTCTTATACTTACAAAAAAGTTTGCTCTAGTAATTGAAGTGAAAAATATAACAGGTATCCTGCATTTTGATACGGTATATAATCAATTGATTCGTATAAAGAATGGAAAAGAGCAAGTTTTTCCCTGCCCTTTAATTCAGGTGAATAGACAGGCATCGCAGCTTAGAAGTTGGATTAATGCCAATGTCAGTATTGAAAATTTACCGGTCTATTCATTTGTAGTCATAAGTAATCCGCATACAGGAATTAAAGTCATTCCTCCTCATATTGACCTCAGCCATAAAGTTATACACCGAAATACTCTTCCTATAAAAATTGAGCAAATAGAAAAATCCATTAATAGAGAAATCAGTGATAAACTCCTTAAAAAGGTCATTCGTTTATTTAAAAAGCAAAATACAGAACAGGAAAGTTCAATACTATCAAGATTCCAGATTAATCAATCTGAAATTCTTACGGGCGTATTCTGCCCTTCTTGCACCTATCTGCCTCTTGAAAGAGTGATTCGCACCTGGAGATGTCCTAAATGCAAGATAACCAGCAAAGAAGCGCATATCAAAGCATTGCATGACTATAGCCTTCTGCTGGGGGATACCATCACGAACAAGGAGCTCAGAAACTTTCTGCATATTCCTTCTTCCTATACCGCAACCCGACTCCTCCAATCCCTCAACCTCCCGCAAACCGGCGCTCATAAAAATAGAAGATATACACTGATTTTCTCCGAAGGAAACACCAATCAAAAGGTAATTAAAAGAGGTATTTGATAGTAAATGTCGAAACATTTAGATATCTATAAACCTATCAAGGAGGAATATTCATGCCAAACGAGGAAATGCTTTTGATTCCAGGGCCGACGCCTGTTGCGGATTCGATTTATGAAGCAATGGCACAAGAGACACGGGGGCATACGGATCCCAGGTTTGCTGCAATTTATAAAAGTGCGATTGAGAAGACCAGGGAGATGCTGAAGACGGATGGGGAAGTGTTTGTAATCTCTGGCTCAGGAACGATAGCAATGGAAATGGCTCTGGTCAACACGGTTGCAGCTGGAGAAAGGCTTTTGATTATAAGTCAGGGCTTCTTTGGTGATCGTTTTCAGCACTTAGCCAAGGCGTTCGGAATCCAGGCAGATATCATTCAGTCCGAATGGGGAAAGCAGGTGGATCCCGCAGCTGTTGAGGAAAAACTTGCGTCCCATTCCTATAAAGCTGTGACGATTACCCATGCTGATACTTCAACTGGTGTTGCGGCAGATTTGGATACATTAATGCCTATCATTAAAAAGCACGGGGCTCTTGTTATTTTGGATGGGGTCTGTGCGACAGCGGCAATGGAGGAGGATATGAGCAAATCGTATGGCGAAGGGAAAATTGATGTCGTTTTGACAGGTTCACAGAAGGCGATTGGTGTCCCGCCAGGTCTCGCTGTTGTGGCATTCAATGGGACTGCACTGGCTGCAAGGGAACAAATGGAACGGGTTCCTGCCTACTATTGCGATATCTATAATTGGATTCCCATTATGCATGACCCCCAAAAATACTTTGCTACACCGCCTGTTAATCTGATTTATGCCTATGATGAGGGCATGAAACTGGTCTTGGCTGAAGGAATGGACAATCGCTACAAGCGCCATGAAGCATATGGTAAAGCGGTCAGGGCTGCACTTGCTGAATATGGAATGAGGGCAATTGCCGATGAAAATGCAGCAGCAGCAACTCTCAGCTGTATCCTTTACCCTGAAGGAATGGATGATGCTGAATTCCGTGCATCTCTTGCGAAAAAAGGTGTGATTGTTGCGGGAGCACTGGCTCATCTGGCAGGAAAAGCGTTCCGAATTGGCCATATGGGGAATACGTCTGAAGATATGCTTGAAAAAGCCATTGTGCTGATCGGTGAAACAATGAACGAAGCGGGATTTGAAGCAGATATCCAAAAAGCAGTTGATAGGTTTAGAGAACTTGCATTGCCTGTTGCTTGATAAGGAGGGAAAAGATGTCTGATTTGACTTTGCGAGCGGCTGAGACAGAACTTGGAGAATTGAAACTTATAGGGATCCGCGTCTTATGCCCGCCGGATCAGTATCTAGCCGAAATTCCGCAGGCTATAAATCTATTATTGGGCTGCCTTACAGAAATTAAGGGAGCTGTAAATCCAAATCGGCTAGTTGGTGCCTTCAAAGTGGAGGAAGACTCTCCTGAAGAAGACGGATATTGGATTGGCATTGAGGTGAAGGAATTTATAAGTGTACCTGATGGTATGTTCTCATTAGAAATTCCACCGCAAAAATATGCTTCTGTCCGGCACAAAGGACCTAATGATGAGATTGGAAATACCTATAGGGAATTGCACAGCTGGATTGAAGAAAAGGGATACAAGCGGCTGAAAAATAAGTGGCACATAGAAATCCATCATAGCTGGGAGAGTATGGAGGATTTAGATATAGAGCTACTGGACACGATATCATAATGTTAAAAGACTGCCTTCCCGGCAGTCTTTTCCCTGAAAAAAGAAGAATGGAGAATTTAAAAGTGATAGATTATCGAATTAAGCATATGAAGGGCTACGATGAAAAAATAGGAAATCTTGTATCAATGCTTGAACATGCCAGGTCTGTGACTCTCAAAGATGTTGCTGGGTTGACACAGAAAGAGCTGGATTTTCTTCCCGATGAAAACATTAATTCAATAGGAGCACTTCTGAAGCATATTGCTTTTGTTGAATATGTTCACCAAATCATTACTTTTGAAAATAGAGATCTTAACGAAAAAGAACTTTCAAAATGGGCCGCCGCTTATGAATTAGGTGAGAAAGCAAGGAATGAAATTAATAATCATCCTCTTGAATTTTACTTGGAGGAACTGTCAGCAATTAGAGAGAAAACGCTAAAACTTTTAACATCTAAACAGGATAGCTGGCTATACCAAGAAGGAAAGTGGAGCAACGGATTAGCCTTTAATAATTATTGGTTCTGGTATCACGTCATGGAGGATGAAATTAGCCATCGCGGACAAATCCGGGTGATAAAAAGACAGCTGGCAACTCAGAGGTGATAAGCTGACCGTCTGGTTTTTCCAAAAATATGAAACTATAGTTCCTTTTATTCGTATATAAGGTAAAACATTTAAAGGCGGTTAAAAGTTATGAACAAAAAAAATTGGGCCCTTTCAACAAGCGGAATGGCATACGGTCTGTCGCTGGGACTAGTTTTTGGAATGCTATTTGAAAATTGGGCATTGGGTATTGCCGTGGGAGTCGCCTTTGGGGCATCCTTTGGATCCTCAGAAAAGAAGTAAAGGAGGATCTGCCTTGATTAAAAATAAAAAGCTCTTTCTGACTTCAATTGTGTTAATCGTTATTTCCATGGCATTAAACTTTCCTTTTCCACATGAAAATCGACTAGGTAATGCAGGGGTTATGATTTTAAATATTCCAATTAATTCAGCGGATGGATTTCATTATACAGGGATTTTTATTCTCCTTTTACTTCTGCTGGGTATGGTCTTGCTTCATCGTTCACTCGAAAAATATCATTTGCGATCATTTTTTGCCGTTATCATCATCGTTTCCCTTCTTCCTCCTTCTCTGGCAGAGGCTTATCAAAAAACGCTGGCAAATGGCATCAATGCCGTTTCCTATATAAAAGATGAAAGTCAATGTAAGTTTGTAATGATTGGTGAAGATACTTTGCAGGGAACTTGTGAGCTGCCATTTGAAAATTACAGCAATGATGAAGTGTCTTTTACTATCGGCTTTTATGACACATATTTATTTGAAGAGGATGTAAAGATGCTTTCACTGATGAACAGCGGTAAACCTAGTAACGTTAAATTGCTCCCAAACGAAGCTAAGGTTGTCCGGATTGAGAAAGAGATCGATGTGTCAAAAATCAAAAACCACGTTGAAAATGGAGAGGCCGCTTATGTAAGCATCATTATTAAGTCAGGTGATAAAAACAGGAAATTATAAGAAGGTGCTGAAGAAATGAACATAAGATTAAAACCCGTCACAAGAGACAACTGGGAAGAAGCCATTAAGATGAAGGTAAAAGAATCGCAGCGTGACTTCGTTCCTTCAGCGGCTGTTTCACTTGCAAAGGTATATATTAAACCAGATGGGGATGCAATAGAGTATATCCCATTTTCTATATATGACAATGAACAAATGGTCGGTTTTATCATGCATGCCTATGAACCGGACACGGCTAACATGTATTGGATTAACGGTTTTTTTATTGACAAAAATTATCAGGGCAGGGGATATGGACGGCCAGCATTAGCCGAGATGATCGGCTGGATAAAAACTAAATTTCCGCAATGCGAGGAAATCCGCTTGACTGTTCATAAAGATAATCATCACGCAAGGAATCTGTATAAAAACTTCGGATTTTCCCCGACTGGAGAGATTTGGGGAGAGGAAGAAGTTTACTATTTTTCTGTAAAAGGAGATATTTATGATTAATGAAACACTAAAAATAAATAAGCAAAGCTGGGATGAAGCGGCTGAAAGGTTTTATGGGCGCAATCCGCTGCCTGAATATGGACCGCTGGCACCAACTGAAGATGATCTTCAATTGTTCGGAGATGTGCGCAGCTTAAAGATGCTGGAGATTGGGTGCGGAAGCGGGCATTCCCTAAAATATTTGGACCAGCGCGGAGCGGGTGAATTATGGGGATTGGATCTGTCTTCCAGGCAAATCGAATCCGCAAAGGAACTTCTGGTAAATTCATCTTCACGAGTAAAGTTGTTTGAATCCCCGATGGAACAAAATCCGGGAATCCCTGCTGATTACTTCGATTTCGTTTTTTCCATTTATGCGATTGGCTGGACCACGAATTTAGACTGTACGCTTAAAAACATTCATCATTACCTTAAATCAGGCGGGGTGTTTATATTCAGCTGGGAACATCCGATGTATAACCGGATTAAGGCTGAAAATGGAGCATTAATTATGGATAAATCCTATCATGAGGAAGGCTCCTATCAGCATATAGCCTGGAACCAGCCTGCCATTATGCAGCAATATAAACTAAGTACATATATCAATTTATTAATAGAAAACGGGTTTGCGATTGAAAGGGTAATTGAAGATGCCAGCCTTACTGAAGAAGATGTTCAGCGGCATTCCAACCGGTGGTATTCCTATGAAAAAACGAAAGCTATACCCGCTGCTTTTATTATTAAATGCAGAAAGCTATAGAAGAAAAGGCGGATGAGACCGAATGACCTATCATATTAGAGTCAGAGCAGGTGCAGTCATTATAGAAAACAATTCGATTCTGCTGATTGAGTTTCAGGATGAAAGAGGCCTTCATTACAATTTGCCTGCAGGAGGGGTTGAACCCAAAGAATCTGTTATTGATGCAGTGAAAAGGGAAGTGAAAGAAGAGGCATCTGTAGATGTGACGGTCGGCCCATTGGCATTCGTTTATGAATATGCCCCTCACTTAAATGAATTCAGGTATGGGCAGATACATTCACTGGGCTTACTGTTTGAATGTCAGTTAAGGGAAGGCTCATTGCCTAAAATGCCTTCAGCCCCGGATCCTAACCAGACAGGAGTTAGATGGGTGCCGCTTTCTGAACTGGCCAATATAGTATTGTATCCTAATATGAAAGCTCACATCTTGGAATATGTTAAAGATAAAAGAAACATAGATTTGATCCAAGAACACACACTGGATGTGTACGCAATGGAGATGAAAAAATGAACGAAGAAATAATGATCGATTGCGGTGAGGTCATCCTTAGGGAATACAGGATGGAAGATGTGCCAGAGCTCTATGAAATTACTTTACAGCCGGAAGTATATAAGTTTATTCCGGGTGCACAGGCTACGCTTGAACAGCGTATGAACTGGATGGAGGATTATGAAATTCCTGCGAATAAAAAATTCAGGTCCTCGATGCCTGCCCTGAAAGATGCAGGATATTTGAATTTGGGAATCATACTAAAGGAAACTGGAAAGTTTATTGGTTTTTGCAATACAGGAATAAAAGATGAATTGCCTGAGCCGAACAGGGAAATTGGCTATGCCATCTCAAAACACTACCGAAATAAAGGATATTCCACGCTTGCTGCAAAAGGGCTAATGGGATTTCTTTTTGAAAAAACAGTTCTTGAAACACTGAATGCCGTTGCATTAACAAGCAATTCCAGTTCCATTCGCGTTCTGCAAAAGTGCGGATTTCAGCATGCTGGAGAAATGGAAATCGACGGAGAGCGATATTTCCATTACATCATCAGAAAAAAGGATTGGGCATCAAATTCTTAAAACAGCCGTAACTGCAAAGACACCCTCCATCCACTGTGAGGGTGTCCCGTCATTCCATTATCTATCTGATTTAGAGTTTGTATTAAATGTGCCATTTCTGTTTTCCTGTTCATGTCCACGGACCTGGTCTCCGCCATTTCCTTTTTCGTGTACCTTTTTGCCGCCGAGTTTTACGTTTGGATATTCTTGTTCCTGCATGGTATTCACCTCCATGTTAATTAAATTATCCATAAAGGAAAAAAATATAAATTTTGGGGTTTTTAAATGGAAATAACACTTATCAGACATGGCAGGTCATCGCAAATGGATAATCACCGCATGAATAGCCGTGAATTTAAAAAATGGGTTGAAATATACAACCGCTTAGGGATTCTTGAGGGTGAGACTTGTTCTTCTGACGCAATTGAAAAAGGGAGTTCAGCATCTTTTTTACTTACAAGTGATTTAAAAAGGTCAATCGAGTCGGCCAAAAGCATAAATCCTTCTGCAAAGATACAGACAGATCCATTATTCAGGGAAACTGAATTGCCCATACCTGCCGATAAATTTCCGGGTATGAGATTGAAGCCAAATACCTGGGCTGTGGTATTAAGGCTACTATGGTTATGCGGCTATTCACAGGGCTGTGAATCATACAGGGATGCAAAATTACGGGCAAAGCATGCATCATCAACATTAACCTCTATTGCAAAAGAACATCACTTTGCTGTTCTCGTAGGTCACGGTTTTTTCAACCATTTAATTGCGAGGGAACTTCAAGAAGCCGGGTGGATCGGGAAGAGAAAAACAGGTTCAAAGCATTGGAATGCGGATACTTACATCTTTTAACGGAGGGGAAGTAGAATGGTAAAACCTAATCTGGCAACCAGATTCAAAACATTTGGACAATATGAATGTCATGGATCCAGTGGGCTTTATGAGTTCTTGTCTTACAAGATTGCAGAGGATGAAGAATTGCTGGTTTTGGCATCTGAAGCGAGAGAAGGCCAGCCTGTGCCGAATTTATTTCTTGGAGCCATTCATTATCTGCTTTTAAGCGGGAAAGAGCATGAACTTAAGGAATATTATTCAAGCTTAGTGGAGAATCCAAGAAACCCTCTTGAATCTTTCCAAAGCTTTAAAGATTTCTGCAGGCTAAATTCACAGGAAATTAAAGAAATAGTAAAAGCAAAATTAGTCCAGACGAATGAAGTTAGGCGCTGTGCTTACTTATACCCTGTGTTTGCCTGGATCTTTCAGCAAACCGAAAAGCCCCTGGCCTTGATTGAAATAGGAACAAGCGCGGGCCTGCAGCTTCTTTGGGATAAATACTGCTACACATATGGTACAGAAGAAACTTTTGGAAATCCAGCCTCGAATGTTCAATTATCCTCTGAAATTAAAGGAGGCCATGTCCCGATTTTACCGCCAGAAATGCCGCCGGTAGCTTCAAGAACTGGAGTTGATTTGCATATAAATGACCTGAATAATGGGGAAGACTTTCTATGGCTGAAATCACTTATCTGGCCAGAACACCAGGAGAGAAGAACTTTATTCGAAAAAGCTGCCCAATGTGTGAAAGAAAATCCAATCAGCCTGTTTGAAGGAGATGGTGTTGAGCTTTTGCCCAGTCTGATTGAAGGTATACCTGATGAACACACAATCTGTGTTTTCCACACCCATGTGGCGAATCAAATGCCCGCTGATGTAAAGGAGAATCTGCTTGGAAAAATAAAAGCAAGCGGACAAAGCAGGGATATCTTTCATATTTATAACAATATCCAGGACCGGAATTTGCATCTGGATTATTATCTGGATTCCAAAGAATATAAGAAATTGGTCGGCCAAACCGAGGGGCATGGACACTGGTTCACATGGGAATTAAATTAAGCTTCCTTACTATTTCGCACCTCTAAAATTTTGAAACTTGACAGCATCTGTTATACTTATCTAGGTAAGTATATATTGTTTTAACCTATTAACAGATATATCTTGCAAATATTAAGTGATAGGTGGAAATACAAATGAGTCAAAAACCATACAGAGTTTTACTTTACTACATGTATGTTCCGATTGAGGACCCTGAGGAGTTCGCAGAGGAGCATAAAGCTTTTTGCAATGAGCTGGGCCTAAAGGGGCGTATTCTTGTTGCGAATGAAGGCATAAACGGGACTGTTTCCGGACCAGTGGAACAGACCGACAGGTATATGGAAGCAATGAAGCAGGATCCGCGCTTTGCGGAAATGGTTTTCAAAATAGATGAAGCAGATGGACATGCATTTCCTAAGATGAAGGTTCGTGCCCGTCCCGAGCTTGTAACTCTTCGCCTTGAAGACGATGTGAACCCGAACGAGGTTACAGGCAAATATCTGGAGCCAAAAGAGTTCTTCGAAAGACTTCAGGATGAAGACACAATTGTGTTAGATGCACGAAATGATTATGAATATGATCTTGGCCACTTTAGAGGTGCGATCAGGCCGGATATCAAAAATTTCCGCGATCTGCCGGAATGGGTCCGTGAAAATAAAGAATTGCTTGGTGATAAAAAGATCATTACGTATTGCACAGGCGGCATCCGCTGTGAAAAGTTCTCCGGATGGCTTGTAAAAGAAGGATTTGAAGATGTAGCCCAGCTTCACGGAGGAATTGTCACTTATGGAAAAGATCCTGAAGTACAGGGAGAGCTTTGGGACGGCCAGCTATATGTATTCGACGATCGCATTGGCATTCCGGTTAACCAAAAGGAGCATGTAATCGTAGGCAGGGACTACTTCACAGGCGAGCCATGTGAACGCTATGTCAACTGTGCAAATCCTGCATGCAATAAAAAAATCCTATGCTCTGAAGAAAATGAGCATAAATATATGCGCAGCTGTTCTGATGAATGCCGCACGCATCCTCGGAACCGTTATGTTGCTGAACACGGCCTTTCCGAGTCAGAAGTGGAAGAAAGATTAGAAGAAGTAAGAGCATAAATGTTTGGAGCAGATTTTCCTTTATGGAATCTGCTCTTTTTTTATTGGAAATTTCATGAAAACTGATATAATATTCTTAAAATTTTTAGGTGGGTGGGATATGGAGAATTTACTGTTATTTCTGTTTATGTCGTTTCTGCTTGTCATTTTGCCGGGACCTGATACTGGCATCCTAATTCAAAACACGATTTCGAGCGGGAAAAAAAGCGGCATTAAAACGATGTTCGGATCTGTCGCCGGGCTGATGGTCCATACAATGGCCGTTGTATTTGGCTTATCGGCATTAATTGTAAAGTCTGCTTACATTTTTTCTTTTATTAAGTATGCTGGTGCGATATATCTTATTTATTTGGGCATCGTTTCGTTAAAGTCTCTATCAAATAAACAAGAATCAGCGGACATGGTGAGAAAGCATAAGAAGAACAAGTCCCATTTTCTTCAAGGATTTTTCACTTGTGTGTCCAACCCAAAAGTAGCTGTATTCTTTTTAACATTTTTTCCTCAATTTTTAAGTACGGAAGGGAATCACTTTGCGCAGTTTCTTGCGATGGGCTTAATATATAGTCTTATCACAATTATCTGGTTCTTTTTCTACGTATATTTGATTGACTTCTTCAGGGCCTGGCTGAAAAAACCTTCTGTTAATAATGCCATCCAAGGCGTTTCTGGTGTGGTTTTAATGGGCTTTGGCATTAAATTGGCACTTGAGAAACAGCCTTAAGAAAGGGACTGCTTAACCTCTAATATAGGTTAAAGCAGTTTTTTTTATAATTATACCTTTGATTATAGCTGTTCTCCCCATCTTCTAATTAAATCTGTCATAGCATATTTGTTCTGTTCAAACTGCTTAGCCCGGTGCCCATTTGCGCCAGAAGGATGCGGAAAGCCGGATACTATGATATGTCCTGTAAGTTGTTTGGCTGTGTATAGATGACGGATGATCCTTTCGGCGGTTATTCCCAGCGGGATAATGAGTGCATGGCCATTGATTTGAGCCAGCTCTTCTGGGAATACTTCTGTTGCATACTCGGCAAGCATCGCTGTTTTTAAAAGATCAGGCTGGTGTCCGGTATAATTATTGCCACGGAAGAAAACCGGATATTTTAGAACAGATGTGGTGTGAAGGAGCGGTCTATTTCGCTCGAAAAGTGTATCAGAGCCATCAATGTGCAGTGCTTCATATAAACCGCATTGATCTAGCATGCTTATTAAATTTCTCCTCATCCCTCCTGAAAAGCTGGCTGCCTTTTTGGTCTCCTTCAGGATTGCATTAAGCTCTTTTTCAGCAGCCAGTCCTTTCATGAATGATTCAAAGGCAATCCTCATTTGGCTCCATCCAGGAGTAATCCCGACGATCACAATTTTTGCGTCTTTATTGATATATTCGTTGTGCGGAGCATAATATATGTCCAAATCCCCACCCTGACTTATTAAGAACTCTTCAGTCATTAATTGATCCTTTGTCAGCGGCTCGCCTTTTGGGAGCTTTTCAATGGCCGGAAGATACTTTGAAAGTAATGAACACTCCATCAAGATCTCCTTCTAATATGAATTGGTATATGAATAATGTTACCAAATCATGAATAATAAAAGCCATCTAAGAGACATTAACAAATAAAAAGGATTCTGCTCATGATTGGACTGATAATAGCTGCCATTCTTTTTAATTTCATTGCATTTACAACCAAAAAGCGTCTGACTAAAAATCAAATTTTACATATATGGACATTCACAATTTCAGCTCAGCTGATATTTGATGTCATGATTGAGTTTAAATATTGGGGATACTGGTACTTTGACAAGGAGCCAAACTGGGCAGGATTGATGGCGCATATTGTTCTGGTACCCCCGGTTAACATGATGTTTCTGAATTGGTATCCTTTCAGAGGGGATCTCATTAAACGATTTTCTTATATTATCTTTTGGGTAGTTGCCATTTTGCTGTATGAAGTCATCGCTTTATTGCCCGAGCCCTGGGGATATTTTAATTATGGCTGGTGGAGATTATGGCATGCAGCTTTACTTGATCCCATGCTGCTTTTATTGATGGTCAAATTCTATAAGCTGATTACGAGGTTTGAAGGGGAACTTAAATAACAGTATAAAGGATGATCTATAAGGGGGATGTGCTCTCCCTTTTTGTGTTAGATGAAATGATTTATGGCAGATGACTGTGATACAATTTAAGTATACATATTCCCGGAAGGAGAACATTTGTGGATATTAAATTGAGTCACAAATTGATAAAAGAAATGTGCGGTACTGTCTCCTTCAAAAGAGGGGACGCTTTTTTCCGTAATAAGAAGGTAACGATAAAGAAATACAATGATGATATTTGTGAAGCAACAGTATCTGCTGGTGAGGATTTTTTCGTCTCGGTCGAGAAAACATCCGGAAACAGTTTTAAGACATTGTGCAGCTGTCCAAATCTAGCTTCGTTTGATAAAGAATGCCAGCATGCAGCGGCTGTGCTGCTGGAAATTTATGATATGCAGCAGCACAGATCGCCCATGATAAAGGATTCAGCAGGCACCCTTGGGGTTTCTCCCGAACACGCCTTAACGGATGGTCTCATGACACTTTTCAGTGAACAGCCAAGAAGGTCAAGCGGACACCAGCTTCATTTTGAAAACAGGCAGGTGCTACATCCGGAATTCACATGTGTGCCTGTTCATTTGGGGAAGGGGCATTATTTGTTAGCAATAAAATGTACCATCGGCCCAACCGCTGTCCTCGATATCCGGCAATTTCTTCACTCCGTTAAAGAGGGTGAACCAAGCCTATTATCATTATCATTTACCTATGACCCCGCTTTGCATTGTTTCCCGCCAGAATCTGATGCAGTCCTTCACCAGCTGATACAGCTGATACACGATGAATCCATTTATATAAATGCTTTAATGGATGATTTCGATTATACTGCGACCAAGCATATGCTCTTAATCCCTCCATCATCGTGGGAACGTTTGAAGCCTGTTTTGGCGCTCGCTGAGAAAGTAAGGCTTGAGATAATGGGAAAAACATTTGAAAGGATGGCTTTTTCAAAGGAACGGCTGCCTTTAAGGTTTGAGCTTAGCGAAAAAGAAGAGAAATGTTATTTAAATGTTTTTGGCCTGGATCGAATGCTGATTCTGGATTCGTATTATGCTGTTCTATCTGGCGGCAAATTAATCACGCTCAATAAAGAAGATTGCCAGCGTTTATATGATTTAACACAAATGCTGGAGTCAGCCGGGAGAAGCCAGATTCCGGTTGCTGCTGAACAAATGGAACTGTTTCTGGAAAAAGTGGTCCCTGGACTGAGAAAGCTGGGGGATGTCCATATTTCTGAAGACATGTCACAAAAATTTATGAAAACACCTTTGGTTGCCAAGCTATACTTAGATCGCCTGCGGAACCGGCTTCTGGCAGGAATTGAGTTTCACTATGAAAATATCGTGATCAATCCGCTTGAAAGCAGAGAGCCGAAAGGCGGCACGCGGATTATCAGAGATGTGGAATTAGAGGATGAAATACTTCAGCTTATGGAGGAAAGCTCCTTTGCAAAGACGGATGGCGGCTACTTTCTGCAAAATGAAGAGCTGGAATATGAATTCCTTTATCATGTTGTCCCTAAACTGCAAAAACTGGTGCAAATATATGCCACTACGTCTGTCAGAAACCGTATTTTCAGGGAGAATGCCAAACCGAAGATACGGATAAAAATGAAAAAAGAGCGGACGAATTGGCTGGAATTCAAATTTGAATTGACCGGTATAGCTGATCAGGAGATACGGGATGTATTATTTGCACTTGAGGAGAAACGGAAATTCTATCGCCTGAAAAATGGCGCGCTCCTTTCTTTGGAAACAAAAGAATTTGAGGAAATCCAGCGTTTTCTGAATGCTGTGCCTGAACAGGCTGAGGATCTGGAGAGCGGTTTGAACATGCCGATTGTATCTGGTCTTAGAATGCTTGAGGCAGCTAGTGATCAGGAGATGTTCCGTCATGAGGAATCCTTCAGGGAGTTTTTAGAAGAGCTTCAGAATCCATCATGCCTCCAGACTCCTGTGCCGGAAATCCTGAATCCTATTTTGAGGGAATACCAGAAAAACGGCTTTAAATGGTTAAAGACAATGGCGCATTATGGATTTGGCGGCATTTTGGCTGATGATATGGGACTGGGGAAGACGCTGCAAAGCATTGCTTTTATTCAGTCTGACCTTAAGGAAATTCGGGAGTATGCCGGTCCAGCACTTATTGTGTGCCCTTCATCCTTAACATATAACTGGTTAAGCGAACTGACGAAGTTCACACCGGACATCCAGGCTATTGTCATCGATGGAACTCAAAATGAACGGGCTGAGCTTCAAACGGATTTATCTGGCATTGATGTGGTGATTACTTCCTACCCCTTGGTGCTTAAAGATATTAAATGGTATGAAATGCAGGATTTTTACACTGTTTTTTTCGACGAAGCACAGGCGTTTAAAAATCCGGTAACCCAAACAGCGAGGGCAGTAAAGAAAATTAAAGCCAAGTATCGCTTTGCTTTAACAGGCACACCCGTTGAAAATTCTGCGGAAGAACTGTGGTCTATTTTTCATGTTGTCTTCCCTGAATTGTTTGGCGGCTTAAAGGATTATGGAAATTTAACACGGAAGACGATTGCCAGAAGGGTTCGTCCCTTCATGCTCAGGAGGCTGAAAGAAGATGTTCTTTCAGAGCTGCCTGAAAAGATGGAGCTTATTGATTCTGCTGAATTGCTGCCGGATCAGAAGAAGCTTTATGCAGCTTACCTGGCAAAACTGAGAGAAGATACCTTAAAGCATTTAAATAAAGATACACTCAGAAAAAACCGCATAAGAATCCTTGCTGGTTTGACACGGCTCCGTCAAATTTGCTGCCACCCTGCTTTATTTGTGGATGGATATAAAGGGAGTTCAGCAAAATTTGAACAGCTCAAGAGAATTATCGAAGAATCCAGATTGTCTGGAAGAAGAGTACTTATTTTTTCGCAGTTCACTAAAATGCTTGATCTTATTGGCCGAGAACTTGCCCTTCTGGATCTGCCGTTTTTCTACCTTGATGGACAGATACCTTCCGCGGAAAGGGTGGAAATCTGCCGCCGATTTAATGAGGGAGAACGCGATTTTTTCCTGATTTCATTGAAGGCAGGCGGTACGGGACTAAATTTGACTGGTGCAGATACAGTCATCTTATATGATTTGTGGTGGAACCCCGCCGTTGAGGAACAGGCAGCCGATCGGGCTCATCGCATAGGACAGAAAAATACCGTCCAGGTAATAAAATTATTGTCGAGAGGCACCATCGAAGAGAAGATGAATGAACTTCAGGATAAAAAGAAAAATTTAATTGAAGAAATCATCGATTCGAATGAAAGTGCAGCCGGAAGACTGACGGAAGAAGATATACGCGAAATATTAATGATCTAAAAGGAGAGACCCCATGCCAGAAAATAATCTAAAGGGGAGCAGATTCCCTGAAAAGCTGGCAAAGCCAGCAGTACGTGCACTTGAAGGGGCAGGCTATTTTTCACTGGAACAGCTAGCCGCTGCCACTGAAGCAGGATTGCTGGAACTTCACGGAATGGGACCGGATGCCATGGAAAAACTTCGCAAGGCAATGGCGGACAATGGTTTGTCATTTAAAGGTTAGTATGGAAGACGCGACTCTTGAGGCGCGTCTTTTTTTTGGCTGTCGTATATTTGGGTTGTTTTTAATTACTTAGTTTAATTTGCTGAGTTGATCTTCGCTGTGGGCACTTGATCTCGAAAATGCTGATGCATTTCCTTCGTGCGGTGTTGATTCGAGGAGTTTATTCAATGTCCTGCGGGATCACCGCACGCCCTGCGGAAAGCAAGTGCCCCGTGCTGAAATCAACGGGCAGAATTCATAGACAACAACAACAATCTATGAGAAAAAGCCTTCTTAATCTATCAGATTAAAGGAGGAATTTTCCAATAGTTAGAGAAACTCTTAGTATTAAAAGTTTGGAGGGATTCCTATGTGTAAAGTTGTTTCAAAGGAGTTTAAAGCAGTAGTCATAAAGAACAAGGGTCTTTTTAAGGATTATGCCGGCTTGGTGCCTGAAGCAGCTCAGAGCTTCTTGAAGCATGGCCATCTTGTACAGCATAGCAGCGGACTGGAAGTGACCATTTATGAACCTAAAAGAGGGGAAGACCACTTAGAGGGAATATTTTTTGTCGGTTACTTAGTTCATGAGAAACCTGATACGCTGCCAGATGGGATGGAATATATAGAGGTACAGCATACTTATGCATCAATCAGAGGAAAGGGAGCTGACATGGGCGGCCTGTATGCGCGTCTTAACAATTGGATTAAGGAGCAGGGCAATACGCAGGATTCCGCTGATCATTATATTTTGGAAGTTTATTATCCGGTTGAAAATGAGGATGAGGATGTAGAAGTATACATTCCAGTCAAAAACTAACCGCTCAAATTCTGAGCGGTTGTCTGTCTTAGATCTCTTTCGACGAAATCGGGAGAAAGAGCTTTATGCCCCTTTTATTAAATGGAAGCAATTTAAAATCGGCTATCAAATGACTTATATAACCCGCAAGGCATGTATAGAATACACCCTCTATGCCAAGTGATGCTTCAAATTTCGCAGAGATGAATCCAAAAAAAATAACACCCAGGATGGAATGAGTATAACTGCGGTGGGAAACGAAGGAAGCTATTAATATATAAACCCCAAATAATATCAGCCAAAGTTCCTGCAAAGAGATGCCTCCCGCCAGGACGCCAATTCCGGTAATGGTCAGCATATGCTTTTGCCTGATTTTCGCAGAAATGGCAGTCATACTGATCCCTATAGCGATTCCCAGCCATTTCTCTTTCGGCGAGCCTTCATAGAAGCTATAGATGATCATTAAAATTCCTATGATTTGTGCAACTGTCCGAACGACTTCATGTGAAAGTGTAAGCCGGTCACGAAGTTTTCCATCAATGTCGAGGTCCGGAATTAATCCAGAAACGCTGCCGAGTCCTACTAATAATAGAGTTGTGGATGGGCTGGCATGAACAGTGTTCGCAACCACGTATCCTGCTGCTGCTCCAATAGCTGCATGGGCGGTACCATTCAATATAATTTCCACCTTTATAATATATTTGCATTTTTTTCATGCATTCTTATATTATATCAAAACATTTGTTCTGTTTAGGGGTTAATAGATTATTTTGTTATTTAGGGCTAAATTCCCCTCAGAGTTCATTATCCTGGGCATACTTAAAAAAGTTCATGGTATAATGAACAATACATTGAGCTATAAGCATACAAAATAGAATTTGTATCTAAGGAAGGTATTTATGTCAGAGGAAAACATAACGAGGATTCATTTAGACGGCAAGGAATACATACTGATAGGAACAGCACATGTTTCAAAGCACAGTGCGGAACAAGTGAAGGAAGTCATAGAGGCTGAACAGCCTGACTCTGTTTGTGTGGAATTGGATGAACAGAGATATCAATCGATTACAGAAGGCAGCAAGTGGAAGGAAATGGATATCATCCAGGTAATTAAGGAGAAGAAGGCATCACTGCTTTTAATGAATCTGGCGATTTCATCCTTTCAAAACCGCATGGCTGACCAATTCGGCATTAAAGCCGGCCAGGAAATGATTCAGGGAATTGAATCAGCAAAGGCTGCCGGGGCAAAGCTTGTTCTGGCCGACCGGAATATCCAGATTACCTTTGCAAGGATTTGGGGTAACCTCGGATTAAAAGGAAAATCCCTGCTTCTTAGTCAAGTAGTAGCAAGTATTTTCAGCAAGGATACGATAACTGAAGAAGAACTTGAGAAAATGAAAAATCAGGATACGATAAATGCGATTCTAAATGAATTTACAGATAGTTTTCCGCGATTAAAGAAACCGCTCATTGACGAACGGGATCAGTACCTGGCACAAAAAATTAAAGATGCACCAGGAGAAAAAATAGTAGCGGTGCTTGGGGCAGCCCATGTACCGGGGATCAAAGAGGAAATCAAAAAAGAACAGGACATGGCCAAATTGACTGAGCGCCCTCCAAAATCCAATGTTCCAAAGATAATTGGCTGGAGTATTCCGGTGTTCATTTTAGCCATAATCGCCTATACATTCTTCGCAAATCCTTCTGCGGGTCTTGCGCAGACTATCAGCTGGATTATTTGGAATGGCTCCTTGTCGGCGCTGGGGGCTGCCATTGCAATGGGACATCCGCTCACCATTTTAACTGCCTTTGTTGCAGCGCCAATTACATCATTGAATCCCCTTCTTGCAGCAGGCTGGTTTGCCGGACTGACTCAGGCTTATATAAGGCGTCCGAATGTAAGGGATTTTGAAACCTTATCTGAAGATGTCTTCAGTGTTAAAGGATTCTGGAGAAACAAAGTGAGCCGGATTTTATTGATTGTTGTCCTGTCCAATCTGGGCAGTTCGCTGGGAACCTTCATTGGGGGAGCCGATGTAATCAGAGTGTTTTTTGAAAATTTATAAGAAAGCTTTTCTGGGATGAAATCAAAATGATTTCATCCTTTTTCAATTTTAATGAATTTTTTATACTTCCAAAAAAATAATGAAGAAGGCCAGATGGCCGATTTTGGCAGCTGGCACTTCTTTCATTATCTGTCAGCAGCAATCGCTTTTCTCTTATAAAGCAAGGACCCCAAAAGAAAAGTAACGGCTCCCCATATCACCATCACGCCAATTCCTGCCCAAAGTGCTGCTGTAGCAATGCCGGTTTCATACACCATGCTTTCCCTTAAGCCTTCAGCAAAATAGGTTAGCGGCAGGATGCTGGATATTGGCTGGATCCATTCAGGCATCGTTTCAATAGGGAAGAACACTCCGCTTAAAAACATCATGAGAAAACTGCAGATATTGGCTACTCCCATATAAGCTTCTGTTGTTTTGCTGAAAGATGAGAAGAAGTAGCCAAGTGCATTAAAGGATAAAGCACCGATCAGGAATACGATAATCAAGGTAATAGGATTAATATAAAGATTGGCGCCAAATACGAGGACACCTATTAATGAAAGCAGGATGATCTGCACAATACTGAACAACAGCCTCATAACCATATCACTTAATCCGAAGATGCCCATATTGGCCGGTGTCATCCGCAGCCTTTTGATTAATCCCTTTCTGCGCATATCCACCAGGTCCACCATGCCAAACATCCCTCCCTGGGCAATGGATAAAGCAATCATCCCAGTTAATAGGAAATCTGTATAATCCAATTCATTGGTGCCGGAGGTTATCGATTCATATTGCAAATCATATTTCGGAGAAGCACCTGCAGCCATTAAATTGGCCTGCTGGACAAACTTATCCAGAATGCCGGATACTGCCTGGGCTGCGGCACCCTGTTCATTTTCTTTGTTTATTACAAGGAAAACAGAGGAAGCCTCTGCCGACTCCGGCAGGATGATGGCGGCATCCACTTCCTGATCTTTTACCCATTCCTCCGCTTTATCCCTCGTGACAGGCTTTCCTGATTTGACTTCCAAAACGGGAAGTCCGCTGATTTGAGAAAGCATCATCTCTGAAGCTGGATTCGGGCTTGGATCCACAACAGCCACTTCGGTTTTAAACTCTTCATCTGAATTTCCGCTGAAGATGACCATGAAGATAACCATTAGAATAACCGGGAAAAAGATGCCCCAGAACCATGCCTGTTTTTCGCGAAGAGTTAATTTCAGCTGTGCCAAAAACATCATTTTAAATTGATGGTATCTATTAATCTTAATCCCTCCATTCTTTGCCGGTAAACGCAATAAACACATCTTCCAGGCTCATTTCCCGTATAGAGACCTGTTCCACCCCGAATGATTTTTCTTTTGTAAACTTAAATAAGTCCAAAAGGGTTTCTTCAGGCTTTGCTGCCCATATTTTTAGAGTTGCCCCTTCCCGTTCCGTTTTGGATACAGATTCCAGATCCTTCGAGAACATATCAGCATCCTCTGCAGCACTTACGCCATCAAGAAAACTCAACCTTATTTCCCGTTCATCTGTAAGCTTCTCTATGAGTGCGGAAGGGGAGTCAAGTGTGATCACATTCCCCTGATCCACGATGCATACACGATCACTTAATTTCTCTGCTTCTTCCATGTAATGAGTGGTAAGAATGGTTGTTTTGCCTAGTTCTTTAAGGTGAAGAATGATATCCCAAATATTTCTTCTGGCCTGGGGATCAAGGCCGGTAGTCGGTTCATCCAGAAAAATGATTTCAGGGTCACTAATCAGCGCCAGTCCAATGGCAAGTCTTTGCCTCTGACCGCCTGAAAGTTTTTTTACATGATTGTTCCGGTGCTCCGTAAGATTGACTATTTCCAGGATTTCTTTGGCTGGCCGTGCATGGTCGTAAAAGGATGCAAAAAGGTTCAGGTTTTCTTCTGGTGTTAATAAATCAAACATGGCACTTGACTGTGGCTGGACGCCAATTTTCTTCTTTATTGAAACTGCATGCTTATTCCAATCGAGGTCGCCAAAATGGATTTCACCGTTATCGGGTGAAACAAGGCCCTCAATCATTTCCAGTGTAGTTGTTTTGCCAGCTCCGTTTGGACCGATAATAGTGAAGACTTCCCCGGCATTAACCGAGAAACTTATATCCTGGACAGCCTTTATTTGGCCAAAGGACTTTTGCAGATTTCTTACTTCTAACACAGTCATTCGTTTTCCTCGCTTTCATGACAAGTTGGATATCAGCATCATGCAAAATTCTAACCTTTTATTTAATACGTTACTTTTTTTGAAAAAATTCATTTTTTTAGTAAACTTAATAATATCGATACTGGTACCATAATGTGGGACAAACCGATATAGTAAAGATGAATGCTGAGTTTGAAAATGATATGAGAAGGCTTTTTCTATTAGAAGTTAGGGGAGAAGTGTGAATGCGAGAACTTCCAATAGTGGTTAATGATTTATTAAATGAGTACATAGATCTAGTAAATGAATATATGCCCAATCAGCTTGAAGGCCTTTATTTGCACGGGTCGCTTGCACTGAATGCTTTTGTGGAAGGATCAAGCGATATTGATTTTATTGCGGTTACACAAAGCGGTTTAACTGAATCAGAATTAAAAAAAGCTAAGGAAATCCATAGGATACTAGCAGACAAATATCAGTTTCCTGAGATGGATGGGGTTTATTTAACTCAAAATGACCTGGGAACGCTTTGTGAATGTTTCTACTATAATAACGGGATAATGAATTATGGGCATTTTCTGAATCCAGTCACCTGGTGGCTTTTAAAGAAGAATGGTATTGTCATTTATGGGGATGTTCCGGTTATAGAGATAAATGCCAATGATTTGGTTTCGTACACTTATGAGAACATGAATACATATTGGGCAAATCGAATCCAGTCATACGAGGAATCGATTGATGAACTTACACAAACAGCCGACTCTGCGATTGATAAAGAAGTTGAATGGACGGTGCTCGGCATTTTGCGTCAGTTTTACACATTGAGAGAGAAGGATATTATCTCTAAGCAAGGGGCTGGGGAGTACTCCTTAAAGCATTTGCCGGAAAAATGGCACCCAATCATAGTGGATGCCAACAATATTCGCAGAGGTGAGGAAAATAGACATTATACAAGTAAGCGTGATCGAATTGAGGAGACTATTAAACTGTCAAAATATCTTATAAGCCAATCGGCAGCAATTAAAAATAAGTGAGCTTCCCTTGATGTGAAGCTCACTTGACTGAAGGCCGTTACGTTATCCTCATTGGAGTATTCAAGTTATGGGAATCCCGATAAGATCGATAAGAGACAAATCTTTTTCCGTGTGAGGATCCATCCAATTGAAGAATCCTTTCATTAATTGTTTCCATATACAGAAAGTCATCATTCGCATTTAGACGATAGAAAGTGTAGGTGTTTCCAAGGAGTTCTTTCTTTGTTATTTGCGTATCGGGATGCTGCTGGATGAATTCTGACAGCTGCTTAACAGAAACTGAAGGAATCTCTGCCATTTCATAAAGCCTTCCTTTAAGGCTGGCTTTTAGCTTGCCTACGGCACTCATTGCCTTTTCTTTATATTTATTCCTGGACATGAAGTCACTCCTTTATAATGAGATATTAAGAATAATTTCCATTTGCAGAAAGAATAAACATTACCGGCAGGAAAGTCAAGAACAGTAACAACTGAAAAAATATTGCTGAAATCTTTCCTGTACTATGAACGATAGGAAGTGCGCGTTTTGCCTAAACAGATGAGTTATTTAATACCCGATTGTGAAAATTGTTTTGGGCTTTGCTGTGTGGCCCTCCCATATGCAAAATCTGCTGACTTTGCTTTTGATAAGGAAGCAGGTAATCCATGTCCCAATCTGCAAGCTGATTTTCGCTGTCAGATACATGCAGACCTAAGGGGAAAAGGCTTCAGAGGATGCACTTCATTTGAATGCTTTGGAGCAGGCCAAAAAGTATCCCAAAACACTTTTATGAATAGAGACTGGCGCACACATCCCGGACTTAAGAAAGAGATGTTTGATGTGTTTCCCATTATGCATCAGCTTCATGAAATGCTTTTCTACTTAACAGAAATTCTATATTTGGAAGCCGCTAGGCCTATTCATGGTGAAGTCAGAGAAATTTTGGACAAAACAGAGGATTTAACTAATATGGAACCGGGTGTGATTATGGGTACTGATGTCCAGTCACATAGGGGTGAAGTTAATAAGCTGCTTCTGAAAGCCAGTGAGCTTGTCAGGAAGAATTCAGGATTGAATCAAAAATCCGCGAAAAAATATAGCGGCCGGAGAGATTTTATCGGAGCCAGATTAAGCGGTGAGGTGTTGTGCGGAGCAAATTTAAGAGGTTCCCTGTTTATTGCTGCTGACCTGCGCAAAGCTGACTTGAGATATACGGATCTTATTGGTGCAGACTTGAGGGACGCGAATTTAAGCGGAGCTAATCTAATGGGAAGTATTTTTCTTACACAGGCTCAGGTTAATTCAGCAAAAGGGGACATGTATACGAAGCTGCCAAAGGGTTTACAGAGACCTCAGCACTGGGTGAATTAATAGGAAAGAAGAGATACCGAATGACACAGAACGAAATCGTGCTTGCTGCCAGCACATCAATTCTACAGGAAGGCAAAGTGCTGATGATAAAAGAGAATAAACCCATGGTAAAGAATAAATGGAATTTCCCGTCCGGCCGTGTTGAAAAAGGGGAAGATATCCTTGCGGCTGCCTGAAGAGAAGTAAAAGAAGAAACGGGCTTGGACGTAAACCTGACCCATACAACTGGTATCTATAACTTTACCAGCAGTACAAACCATCAGTCATCTTATTCCCTTTTATTGCTCAAATAAGAGGGGGCTTTTTAAACCTTCAGGAAGAGGAAATTGCCGATAGCTTGGTGAACCTGTCAAACCTTAATCGCTTAAAAGACGAGGCACTTCGCGATGCCAAAGTGATAAGGCAAATCCTCCATGCCGTAAAAGCTGATAAACTTATTCCCTTGGAGCTGTTCAAACAAAGTTATGCTGATAAGGTAAAAGGAATTTTCAGGAATTTTGTCGAAAGAATATCCTATCGATAAAATTAGGTGGGGTATGAATGGAGTTTAAAATTAAGAATGAATATTTTAATAAAGCCGTTGGAGAAGTAAGCAGTGCAATTTCTGCCAAGACACCTTTTCCGATTTTAACCGGGATAAAGCTGACTGCTTGTGAGAACCATTTAAGACTCACTGGAAGCAACTCTGATATTGTGATTGAAAAAGTCATTCCTGCTGCTGATGAAGGGGCTGAACTGGAAATAGTAAAGACTGGCAGTGTTGTAGTAACATCCAGATACCTGACAGAGCTAATTAAAAAGCTGCCGGGTGACATACATATCAAAGTGAATGAAAAGCATAACGTGACAATCATATCAGATGAAATTATCACATACATAAATGGTTTTCCAGCCGAACAGTATCCAAAACTTCCTGAATTTGATAATTCGCACGAGATCCAAATTTCTTCTGTAAAATTATCAGCAATAATAAAGCAGACCGTGTTTGCAGCTTCGAAGAATGATACAAGGCCGGTGCTCACAGGAGTGCATATGATTGTTAAAGAAAATCACTTTTCGTGTGCGGCAACTGACTCACATCGTTTAGCGTTTCTGCAGACAAGTATCGCTTCTGCCTCCAAAGGGTCTTTCATTGTTCCAGGCTCGAGCCTAAAGGAACTTTTAAAGCTATTGGCTCATCAGGAAGAAAGTGAAGTACAAATCTTCTCATCAGAGAGCTATTTAGTTTTCAAAACAAAATCGATCATGCTCTGTTCACGGCTTATTGAAGGCAAGTATCCTGATGTAACTGGACTCATCCCGAATGAAGCGAAAACAGTTATAAAACTGGACGCAAAAAAACTATTAAAGGGAATTGACCGTGCCTGCCTGTTTGCCCTCGAATGGAAGAATAACAATGTCCTCCTGGAGATAAAAGAAGGGGCATTAAAAATATCTTCAGTTTCCTCTGCCATTGGAAAAATTGAAGAAACACAGCCTCTGTTAGAAATCACCGGCGAGCGGGAACTATCCATATCACTTGATGGGAACTTTTTAATGGATGCCCTAAAAGCTATTCAGGAAGAGCATGTACTTTTAAGCTTCAGCGGTTCAATGAAGCCGGTTATAATCAAGCCTGTCAGCGGCGAATCTTATATTCAGCTTGTTTCGCCCGTCCGTTCGTATTGAGAGCAGTCTTCTTACAGAATAAATGACATTTCTAAATCACTTTTTGCACCATTCACCAGCTGGGACAGCTGGCGGATGGTGCTTTTTTATGACTTACCATTACAAGTCTATATTTCCATTTCCATCCATTATAAAATAGAAGGGATGTAAAACTTAAGAAATGCAGATTCAATCTTAAGAAATTCTTAAGATTTCTATTACATTAATGTTAAGATTTTGCGTTTAGTATAAAAATATGAAAAGAGCACCTTGAAAGCAGGGGGATTATGGATAACTATTATGTACTCGTTGTAGATGATGAAAAAGAGATAAGAGATGCTATAGAAATTTATCTTAAAAATGAAGGCATTACTGTATTAAAAGCGAAAGATGGAATCGAAGCTCTGGAGATATTGAATGAGAATCAGGTGCATCTGATTATTTTGGATGTCATGATGCCAAAGCTGGATGGCATTTCAGCTACATATAAAATTCGCGAAAAGAAAAACATCCCGATTATTATTCTGAGTGCCAAAACAGAGGATACAGATAAAATCCTGGGGCTGCAGGTTGGAGCTGATGATTATGTGACCAAGCCTTTCAATCCTATGGAATTGGTTGCCCGTGTGAAATCACAGCTGAGAAGATATGTGACATTCGGAACGTTTGAAGGAGTCAAAAAAGTGATTGATCTGAACGGTCTCATGCTGGATAAGGAAGCAAAAGAAGTGAGTGTTAATGGAGAGCCAGTGAAAATGACTCCGATCGAGTATAAAATTGTGGAACTTTTAATGACGAATGCCGGACGCGTTTTTTCCATTAATGAAATTTATGAACGGGTATGGAACGAGCCGTACTATAACGCAGAAAATACGGTGGCAGTCCATATTCGGAAAATCCGTGAAAAGATTGAAATCGACCCGAAAAATCCGAGATATTTAAAGGTGGTATGGGGAATTGGATACAAGATGGAAAAATAAATTCATCATTGCGATGATAACGGTTTTATTTGCTTACGGAGCGAGCGGCGTTTTGTCTGTTCTAATAAACGGAAGGGAATATGCAAACCCGGACTATTTTCACACAAATCAGTTTAGAAGTGATTTGGATCAATATGCCGGATACCTGGAAATGTTCGAACTGAATAACCTTACCCTCGAAAAAGCTAAGGAAGCCATCGAGGTGTCGGAAGAGGACATCCATGAACATCGCTATCGTTATGGGACTCTGCCTGAACAAATAGATAATATTAGAAGCCAATATGAATATAGAATCCAAGAGGCAAAGGACACTGAAAATAATGAATTTGCCAAGGCTTTAACCGATCAGATGAACAAAAGAATCGAGGATATTACGAAGAACTTTGAGAGCGATGAACACGTACGCCCCAAAGTGATAAAAGAAAAAGAAGAAAAAATAGAAGAGTTTTTCAAGGAAAAAGAACAATTGCGGGATCAGTATGACTTTTATGAGGATTCATTTACTTATTATTTTGAGGACACTTCCACTGGTGAAGTATACACCAATTTAACTTTGTCCAAAAATGAGTCTCCGGATGAAGTAATGAAAAAAGAGATGGTTTATCATACCGATTACACCATGGACAAAAATTACTTCCTTCATATTATTATGGGGGGGTATGAGGGGTTTGAACAGTCGCTGGTAGAATCGCAATCAGGCTACTTCAAAGGACAAATTGGCCTGGCTAAAAATCTTCCTGATTCAAATATGTTCATTGACCAAAATAATCTTTTCAAACAAAAGCAGATTGTATTATTAATCTATGGCGGCTCAGCGGTTTTGGCTGTTATCGCTGCATTGATTGCTGGCAGAAGGTCAAAGGCCCTGTCTGCTGAAATCAAAAGGTGGGAGCCTTTATATAATAAGCTCCCTATTGATTTAAGAATAATCTTCTTGGGATTGACAGTAATAGGGAGCAGTTTAGCTCTTTTTCTGATAAATGATTTTCTAATAGACTCCTACAATATCCTGCCGCGTGTTATTGAATTGATTATTGTGCTACTTGGAGCATCTGTTCTATGCGGTCTGACAATTGTTCAGCTCAAATATATCGCGGGTGAATTTAAGGACTTGGAAAACGCAAAGGCAGTTTTGAAAAAGAGTCTGGTTTATAGAACGGCTGGCGGTTTGAAAACCAGCCTGCAGGAAGCCTTTTTAAACCGGAGTACAGGAACGCAGCTGTTTGTTGTTCTAATAATCATCTTTGGAATGGGAATGGGTTCAATTGTCATGTTCTTCCATCCGCTATTTGCCCTGTTTTATGTAATGCTCTTAGCGTTTGCAGGTATTCCGCTGGTTATGGCACTAATCAGGCGCTTAGGCTATTTCAACCGAATTGTTGAGACCGCAAATGAATTGGCAACGGGTCACATGGGCCAGGACTTGCCGGTTAAAGGAAAAGGTGTTCTGGCTTCACTCGCAGGAAATATTAATGTATTGAAGCAGGGCGTCAAAACTTCCCTTAGCGAGCAGGCAAAAAGCGAAAGGCTGAAAACGGAGCTGATAACAAATGTCAGTCACGATCTAAGAACACCATTAACTTCCATTATTACGTACACGGAGCTGCTGAAGTCAGGTGAGGTTTCTGAGGACGATCGCTCTGCCTACCTTGAAATCATTGACCGGAAGTCTAAACGTCTAAAGGTTTTGATTGATGATTTATTCGAAGTCTCGAAAATGGCTAGCGGCAATATTGAGCTCCGGAAGGAAAGAGTGGATCTTATCCAGCTGCTGCAGCAGGCTCTCGCGGAGCATAATAACGCTATTAATGAATCCAATCTGCATTTCAGAGTAACCAAACCTGATCATCCGGCAATCGCATTCGTAGATGGCCAAAAGCTCTGGCGAGTCTTTGATAATTTAATTGGCAATATACTGAAATACTCATTGGAAAACTCAAGGGTCTATATTGCGATAGCGAAAGTGAAAGGCCAGGCAGTTATAACGTTTAAAAATGTTTCTAAATATGAATTGGACGATCAAAGCGAAGAACTGTTCGAGCGTTTCAAACGAGGAGATAAATCAAGGCATACAGATGGTTCAGGCCTGGGGCTTGCCATAGCCAAATCGATTATTGATCTTCATGATGGAAATCTTGAAATAGATACAGATGGTGACTTGTTCAAGGTGAGCATTTCACTGAATATAGAGGAGTAAGGGAAGAGGATGGATTATGGATATTACCGAGCTGTATACGTGTCATTATAAACGCCTTTATCATATATGTTTCTCAATGACAAGAGACGCTTATCTTGCGGAGGATATCGTTCAAGAAACTTTTATTAAAGCCATGAAGAAAGCGGAAACGATTATCGATGAAGAAAAAGCGGGGGCATGGCTGTCTGTCATTGCCCGAAGGACTGCCCTGGACGCTATTCGGAGAGAAAGGCGGAAGGCTGCTGTGCCGATGGAGCAGGACATGCTCGAATGTCTCGGTGTTGCTACAAAACAGAATGTCGAGCAGGAAGTTGAATCCGGCTTTGCTGCTGAGGAAATCACCGGGGCTGTAAAGAAGCTGACAGGCAGCTATAGAGATATTCTTTTGCTGAAAATAGACCGGGGATTAAAGGAAAGGGAAATAGCGGCTATGCTTAATTTAAATCCTTCAACTGTAAAAACCAGAATCTTCAGGGCTCGAAAGCAGCTGAAAATGATGGTGAAAATGGGGGCATAATAACGAAAAAGAGAGCAATTGGCCAATAAGATTGGCCGCTTGCTCTCTTTTACATTTATCCTTCCGGCATGGGTGTCGTAGCAGACTCGAATCCGATGGACTTGTACTTCTTCATATCAGGTCAATTGTCTTCGCCTCCTTTGCATAGCAGACGTCCGAATTAGTAAATAATAATAATATAAACTTTCGAGAAAGAGATATAAGGAATAACTATGATCTTACTTATAGCTTCAATAATCGCCTTTAATATGATTGCCTTCAAAATAAATAAAAAAATGACTCCCAGCCAAGTATTGCAAATCTGGACTTTTACAATAGCTTTTCAGATGTTATTTGATTTAGTTGTTGAATTTAAACATCATCATTATTGGTACTTTTCTCCAGGTGTTGAATGGGCAGGCTTGCTGCCGAGGTTATTTTTAATTCCGCCGGTAAACATCATTTTTTTGAACGGATACCCTTTTTCAAAAGGGATTATTAAAAAAATGGTTTATATGTTTTTCTTTGTTGCGGCAATTATCCTTTATGAAATGGCGGCTCTGCTTCCTGAACCCTGGGGTTACTTTAATTATGGTACATGGAAAATATGGTATTCGATTATGGTAGATCCATTTCTTCTGCTGTCTCTCGTTTTATTTTATAAATTTATGATTTTATTAGAGCAGAAAAGTTCTTTCCATCAAAAGTATTGAAACAATAAAAGGCGGTTCATTGTATGTATTGGTTTCCTTATCTTTCCTTGCCAAATAATCTGATAAAAGCTCTTATCGAAAATAGAAATTTACGTCAGCTGGGTTGTCATTGCTTTAATTAACTTAAGAACGGATGCAATGCTAAGTTTATATTTTCGCCTATATAAGCTAAAAAGCGGGGAAGCGTAGCTGGGAGTCCGTATCATTGAACTGACTCTTGAAAGCATCATTTGGGATTATTTTTTTAAATTTCATGCCAGAAAGCAAGCCTCTTTTTTCTTCTATACAGCAGCCTGGGTCATTTTTTCACTTCTTTTCGACTGGGTTACAGTCAAGAATTATTTCTCCTGTAAAAGTGGTATCATGCCCCCTATTTTTATGTGTTTGATTTGCATATTATTAGGTGAAATTAAAGCTTCCTGCTTGTGCCGGAAGCTCATTATCTGTTTGGGAGCCTATCTTTATGCCTGGCCATTCTGTTATCGAACAATTTTTTTGCCTCGTGCTTTATCAAACCTCGAAGTGTTGTCAGTATTTTCATGTTTATCACCACTATAGAAATATGCCGCAAAAATCATTCAGTGCAAGTCCTTATA
This sequence comes from Cytobacillus oceanisediminis 2691, assembly GCF_000294775.2. Taxonomy (GTDB): domain Bacteria; phylum Bacillota; class Bacilli; order Bacillales; family Cytobacillaceae; genus Cytobacillus; species Cytobacillus pseudoceanisediminis. The sequence continues at coordinate 3,451,725 of NZ_CP015506.1, read as the reverse complement.
TCTGCTAAGGTGAGGAACAAAAGACTCCTGCTCCGTTAATTAGAGGCAGGAGTTTTTTATTTCATTTTTGGGGGAGAACATTCAATTTTCGATAAAATCCATATTTTCCCCTGCTGAAAAAGGGTTTTTATTATTGATATAATAGATGGATGTGTACAGCGGAGGTGAAAACAGCATGAATGCATTTATTAATGTGGTTAAAGAATCATTTAATTTCAGCGGAAGATCCAGACGAAGAGAATATTGGATGTTTATTTTGTTTACATTTCTCATCTCAATCATTTTAACTATTATTGAGATGATTTTTGGATGGGAGATTACAGAGGACATTGGAGTCCTTACAACTCTTTTCTCTCTGATTATGTTAATTCCGAGTCTTTCTGTAACTGTCAGAAGGCTGCACGACACCGGGAAAAGCGGCTGGTGGATTCTAATTTCTTTGATTCCTTTAATCAGGGGGATTATAATCCTCATCTTTACTCTAATGGATAGTGAACCTGGATCAAATAAATACGGGCCATATCCTAAAAAAGCAGTATAATAAAAATCTTCAGCCGCCTTGGCTGGAGTTTTTTTTTGAAACCTTTTTTTAGAAAATTCGTATTACTAATAAGTGGTACTCTTTACCCGGAAGTGAGGAATTTTGGTGAGGAATCGAATATTGAAGAGATTTTCCTATCTTTTTACTGGTGAAACAACGAGTCTCATAATGTTTGTTTTTGTTAGTTATATGGTGAATTATGCTTATCCTGATCTCCATTTATATTCACTTTTTTCTTTCTGGTCATCGTTTCTGCTGCTGGAATTTTTACTCCTTCAAGGCTCCATTTATTGGTTTGTAAAATGGAAGAGGTTAAAAAAAGAAAATACAGCTGCTGCACCGATAAGGCTGATTAAACAGTTAAGGGCCATAAAAAAATGGAACATTGCTATCATAATAATTATTCCTGCTGCCTTCATAGCAGATTATTATATGTGGCAACCATCAACACCTCAGGGACTGACTATTGCCGCCTTTATCTATATCTTTGCCATCCTCGAGTATGTTAACTATTTTCATATTCAGTTATCTTATGATAATCGCTCTGACATTAACAGCCTCAAGCAGTCAAAGCGCTTTAAACAATCATGCTTGAGCAAAGACTTTAAAAGACTGAAAAATTTAAAAGCAAAAAGCAGGAATTTAGGGTGAGCATACTGAACACACATGACATGGAAATGATAGAATCAGCAAATAAATTAATGAAGAAATTATACCAGGAAGGAAAACATCATGTTGCCGCACCAGTCAGAACCAATTCCGGCAAGGTCTATACTGCGGTGAATCTTGAAGCTTATGTTGGAAGAGCTGCTGTCTGTGCTGAAGCAATTGTACTTGGAAAAGCCATATCAGAAAGCGATCAGGAATTTGAGACTATTATTGCCGTACTATCAAAAAGTGAAGGGTCTGATTCCCGTGTGGTCTCCCCATGGGAATGTGCAGGGAACTGGTGAGCGATTATGGGGAAGATATACAAGTGATTCTGCCAGGTAAAGGCGATGTTTTTAGGAAATTTGGGGTAATGGAATTGCTGCCGGATAAGTCTAAAAGAATTTAGTATATTGGAGGCGGATTTGTATGAATGGGATTATATGCTAAATACAAAGGAAGAGATTCTGAACTTCCGCGACATAGAGAAAGAATCATGCATTCTATTGAAAAGGATTTGATACTTGATCAAAATGTATTATCTGTTTTTTATGGCGGTTCCATAGGAGAAAACAGTACGGATTTATTTTCAGACATTGATCTGCGGATTATCGTGAATGATAAGGTATTTGAGGAATATAGGCTTAATAAAAAGGAAAGGGCGAAAAAATGGGGAAATGTATTATTCTTCGAAGATAATCCCCGCGCATCACATACAGTTGCACACTATATTAATTTTATTAAAGTAGATGCATTTTATTATCGTTCCCAACAGCTCCAGCCATCTGTATGGCTTCAGAATATAAAGATTGTTCATGATATGGCTGGAGTAATGCTTGCATTATCGGAAAAGTCAAAAGGTTTAACTTACCAGCCCGCTCTTGAGGAAGTAGAAAGCTGGAGAAATAAATTTTTTGCCTATGTACATGAGATATACAGAAGAGTGAGCCGGGGGGAGATATATTATGCTCTGCACTGCCTGGACAATCTCCGGTTATCCATAGTAACAGCATGGCATATGGAAGCAGGGCTGCAGCCAAATACCTTTGGAGACTGGGCCAGATTGCAGGGAACAAGGAGCAAACTGGAAACCTGGCAGCTAAAACTACTGGAGGAATGGTTCAGCAGTCCGGAACCCTCTGAAATTATGAAGGTAATGACAAGCATGTTCCCGGAATTCAGAAGAGTTCATGCATGTCTTTGTCACAAGGTTGGGCTGGAAGAAAATGATGTTTTGGCGGAAAAGGTACTAGGAATGGTAAATTTAGACAAAGAAAGCAGGCGAGACCAATGGCGAAAGTAACCGGATTTGAATTAAACAGCCAGGAACCGGAAAAAGCAGCTGAGTTTTATTCCAATGTTTTCGGATGGGAGATTGAAGAACCGAATTGGGGATATTGGCCAGTCAAGACAGGGAATGACCAAAATCAAGCTGTAAATGGGGGCATCAGTAAAGGGCCAAAAGATTACCCTCATGGAACCCGTATTCAGATAGAAGTGGAATCGATTGACGAATCCATTTCTCTTGCAACGGAAAATGGGGCAACGGTGGTAAGGGACAAAATGGAATTTGATGATTTCTATCTTGCCTATCTGGTGGATCCGGTCGGGCTTGGGTTTGGGCTTATACAGAAAAAGGGATAAGAGTGATGTTTTAGTGGCGTCCCTCTTGCTTTCTGTCATGATAAAGGAGGATTTCAATATTCAGCCGCCTGGTAACGATTCCATGGGAATGGCGGAATACATGATTCAAGAACTAATAACGACGAAAAAGACGAAGGTCGAAGGAAAATGGGAGTTAATCGAGAAGAATAACGACGAAAAAGACGAGTGTCGAAGGAAAAATGGTAGTTAATCGAGAAAAATAACGACGAAAAAGACGAAGGTCGAAGGAAAATGGGAGTTAATCGAGAAGAATAACGACGAAAAAGACGAGTGTTGAAGGAAAATGGGAGTTAATCGAGAAGAATAACGACGAGAAAGACGAAGGTCGAAGGAAAATGGTAATTAATCGAGAGGAATAACGACGAAAAAGACGAAGGTCGGAGGAAAATGGTAGTTAATCGAGAGGAATAACGACGAAAAAGACGAAGGTCGGAGGAAAATGGTAGTTAATCGAGAGGAATAACGACGAAAAAGACGAAGGTCGGAGGAAAATGGGGGTTAATTAAGAATAATAACGACGAAAAAGACAAGGGTAGAAGGAAAATGGTAGTTAGTCGAGATGAATAATGCCCAAAACGACGAGGGCCGAAGGAAAATGGGAGGTAATAAGAAGAATAACGGCGAAAATCCGAGTGTCGAAGGAAAATGTAGTTAATCAAGAAGAATAATGACGAAAAAGACAAGGGTAGAAGGAAATGGTAGTTAATCCTGCGTCTCTTCAAAAAACGATTTCACAGGTATAGGTCCTAATGAGTCCCAATCTTACTGAAGTTAAAAAGGAGGCCATATTATGAGTATAGGTGCAAATTATCTAATGATCGTAAAGAAAAGATTCCAGGCAGTGAAGGAATTAGCGGATATAACCATTCAGCGGCTTTCCAATGAGGAATTGAATTGGGCTTGCAATGAAGAGTCCAATAGTACAGCGGTAATTATCAGGCATATGAGCGGCAATATGGTTTCACGGTGGACCAATTTTTTGACATCAGATGGAGAAAAGCCTTATCGAAACAGGGATGAGGAGTTTTCAACAGCCACAGCCACAAAGGATGAACTATTATTGATTTGGGAAAAAGGGTGGAAGGTACTGTTTTCCGCTTTAGATAGTTTAAAAGAGGAGGATCTGCTTAAAAATATCACTATTCGAGGCGAGAGCCATCTAGTTATGGATGCAATAGAAAGGCAGATGGCCCATTATTCTTACCATGTTGGACAGATTGTTTATATCGGCAAGCTATTAAAAAACGAAGAGTGGGAAAGTCTCAGTATTCCGAGAGGGAAATCCGATGAATTTCTTAAGGAAATGCTCGACAAGCACGATGCCGGAAAATAGGATAGGCAGTGCATTATTTGCAATTGAGGAGGGAAATCATTGAGTAAACTAAGAATATCGCTGGCGGCAGGCAACATTTTAATTTCCCTTTATATGTTAATCACCCAAAGCTTTGATTGGATTCCATTTAGTTCTTTTCTTTTAGGCATGTTAATGCTGGTGATAGGCTGGGAAGAGCTGAAGAAAGGCAAAAGGGGATTCTTTTTCATCAAGCTTCAAACATAATTAGCCTAATGGTATAATAAGGAAAAATCGAAAGAAGTGTTCTTTTTGGATCTTATGACGGGGAAAATCGTGTTTACTTCTTTATTTATTATCCTTATACATAGTATTGAAACACTGGCTTATGCAGTCCGATTATCGGGTGCCAGGGTCAAGCTGATAGCATCAGGGCTTTCTTTGTTCAGTACCATTGTCATTGTTTCACGAATGGCAAACATGGGGCAGCAGCCTTTGCTTGGCAGTATTATTGATACAGCGCCTGAACAAAACTTTCTCGTTTATGTGGAAAGCCAATTCAGGGTGTTAATAGGGGCATCCACAATAGGAACCATAATTGGAATTCTATTGCTCCCAACATTCATAGCCATTTTCTCAAGAGCGATTATCCGTCTTGCCGATGAGGAAGGGTCGGTTCCTTCATTACTGAAAATCGGGTTTAATTGGAAATCGGCAAAGAGAATGGTTAAACATTTTAAAATTCCGAGAATGTCCTATTTAAATGGGCTTAAACTTAGTGAAATTCCAAAACGGCTATTTTTATTCAATATGTTTGTAACAGCCATATATACAATTGGAGTACTGGCAGCCTTATATGCTTCCCTGCTTACAACGGCTAGCTCAAATACTGCTGTAATGGCATCCGGACTCATAAACGGTGTGGCAACGATTCTTCTATCCATTTTTGTGGACCCGAAAATTTCTGTTATGTCAGATAATGTGGTGCACGGGAAGGCCAAGTATTCGAATTTAAAAGGAATTTCGATTATGATGGTTACCTCCAGATTGATTGGAACAGTCCTTGCACAAATCATGTTTATACCCGGTGCATATTACATAGCCTGGGCTTCAAAGTTTTTTGTATAAAACATAAATAGAAACGGCACTGTCCATCCAGTGCCGTTTCCATTTAAATTTATATACTTTGGCTTTTTTTGCGCTTGTTTACATATTTGTAAGTGAACACTATAATGACTGCTGCAATGATGATCAGGGCTAGAGGCAGGGCATAGCTATTAAAAATTTCCTCTGCTTCTTTGTAGTGAGGGCCCAGTTTATATCCTAAATAAACATAGAATGCGGTAATCGGCAGCATTGCGAGGAATGTATAGATAGAGAACTTCCACACATTCATTTTGGCCATCCCGCATGGAATGGAAATCGCAGTACGGACAACTGGCATAAATCGGGCGAAGAAAGCTACCCCTGCGCCATATTTTTCAAAAAACTTGTCCGAAGCATCAATCTGTTTTTGAGAAACCAAGAAATATTTTCCGTATTTTAAAACCATTGGACGGCCGCCATATCTGCCCAATGCATATAAAGTCAGCGGTCCAATCGTTCCTCCCACTGTACCTGCTAATACGACTAAATAATAATTAAAGTCTCCCTGGAAGACCCAAAAGCCCGCCAAAGGAAGAACCACTTCTGCCGGGATAAATTCAAAGCATAATGAAAGCAAAATACCAAAGTAAGAAAACTGTTTTAAGAAATCAATAAAGCTGATGATAATTTCTGACATAGCCACACATCCTGTTGATTAATAAGAAAAGCGCTAGCGCCTTGCCCACGAATGAACGCAGACTAAGAACGCCACGTCCTGTGGCAACGTCTGCATGACCCACATCCTGTGGGCCTCAAGCACAAGACGAGCCTCACGGAAAGGCGTTCGCTTTGCCTTTTGGGGAGGATTGGCTTGTGACCTCGAGGGGGCATGCTGCTTGCGCTGGACAATTCACGAAATTAAAAGATATAAAACGTACATAAGTCAGTCTAACGGGTAATAGGAAAACAATCAAGTATTTATATAGACAGGCAAAAAAGAAACGGCAGCTGCCGTAACCGGAGCCGCCGTTTTTCCTAGCTTAATTGGGGCTTGCTTTTAAAAACTTCCAGATAATGCAGCTGGTGCCCATCTTTTTCGTGGACTTTAAATGTAAATCCATCTGCTTCAATCTCTGTTCCTATCTCTGCTTCCATATGCTGTGTCAGGAACCAGCCGCCGATTGTATCAACGTCTTCATGCTCAAAATCTGTGCCAAGCAGATTATTGACATCGTCTATAAGAAGCTTGGAATCCAGAATATAGTGGTTATCGTTAAGCTTTCTAATTTCAGGAACCTCATCTTCATCAAATTCATCACGGATTTCTCCGACAATTTCTTCAAGAATGTCTTCGACAGTCACCAATCCGGAAGTTCCGCCATATTCATCCATTAAAATGGCAATATGGATGCGTTCTTTTTGCATTTTGACTAGCAGGTCATGAATCGGAATGCTTTCAATTACATGGATAACCGGGTTAATAAACGAGTCAAGCTCAAGATTCTCCGGGGTGATCCTGTTTGTAAGACTGGCCGTCAGAAATTCTTTTACATTAATAAACCCTCGGATATTGTCCTTATCCCCATCTTCCACTGGATATCGTGTGTAATTCTCTCTCTGGATTGTTTGCATAATATCTTCTATTGTGTCATCAGAAGCAATCGTAATCATTTCAGTACGCGGAACCATGATTTCTTTTGCAATTCTTTCATCAAATTCAAAGATATTGTTCACGTACTTTAACTCATTTTTATTGATCTCACCGCTTTTATAACTCTCGGATAAAAGTATTCGCAGTTCTTCTTCGGAATGGGCGATCTCATGCTCAGAAGCCGGTTTTAAACCAAATATGCCAACCAGTACCCGAGCAGATCCGTTTAAGAACCAAATGAAAGGGAACATCAAACGGTAGAACCAAATAATCGGCGATGCGAACGCCATTGTAACAGCCTCAGCTTTTTGAATGGCAACGGTTTTTGGTGCAAGCTCACCTACAACCACATGCAGGAAGGTGACTAAAGCAAAGGCTATGCCGAAGGATAAAATATGGGTAAGCGATTCGGCAATCTCAAATCTTTCAAATACCGGGTGCAATAACTTTTCGACAGTAGGCTCACCAAGCCAGCCCAGCCCTAATGCGGTAATGGTTATTCCCAATTGACAGGCTGATAAATACTCATCAAGGTGAGTGACGACTCTCTTAGCTGAAATAGCCCTTTTATTGCCCTCAGCAATCAGCTGATCAATTCGGGAAACACGTACTTTTACAATCGCAAACTCAGTTGCTACGAAGAAGGCGGTTAATGCTATTAATAGTGCAATCAGTAATAAATTTATGGTTGTCAACGAGCAGTCTTACTAAAGTAAGACATACACCTCCTAAAATGGTTATAATCCTTATAAAGTTCACTACTTAAATTGTGCCCAAATAGATATCCATAATGCTCCAAAAACCCAAAAAAACGTTTTGGGACAGGATATCAGTTGAGCAATAAAAGCAATGTTTGAATTAATGATAAGCTTTCATGTGAAATATTCTTTTTGACATATTCGTATTTTTCGGGATCAGATTTTTTAAGCTGTGAAAGTGCTTTTGTCACATCTTCCTCCAGATCCTGAATTTTGAGCCTTAGTTCAAGAACATCTACCTCTTCAGAAAATCGGCCGATAACTTTTTTCTTTATTTCCTCCAGCGACAAACCATCCGCTTTACATTTTTCGATAAAAGCAATACGTTCGATGGCGGAATAATCATAATAGCGATAATTTGAAGGGGAACGTTCTGCTTTTAGCAGTCCGAGTGAAGTATAGTAATCAATCGTTCTCTTAGTAACCTTTGCTTTTTCAGCCAATTCTCCTATTCTTAACTTCTCAGCCCCATGAGGATTCCTCCAAACTGTTACGTGATGGTTATGAATCTAATTATACTAAAAAATAATAGAAAATCAATGAATTTGAATAATGAAACAAGCAGGGAGGAAGAGATTTCCACAAAAAAATAACACCGGATAACCGGTGCTATTTTGCATTCAGGCTTTAACGGCCTCTTTCTTTGCTTCCGTTTCCGCTACAATTACTGCACAGGCAGCATCACCTGTAATATTAACTGCTGTTCGCGTCATATCAAGCAGACGGTCAATCCCAATGATTAATGCGATACCTTCAACAGGAAGATTGACAGAGTTAAGAACCATCGCTAGCATAATCAAACCGACACCAGGCACACCAGCTGTACCAACGCTGGCAAGAACGGCAGTAAGGACAACCGTGATTAGCTGTGTCAATGTTAAATCAACATTATATACCTGGGCAATGAAAATAGTTGCAACTCCCTGCATGATGGCTGTTCCATCCATGTTGATGGTTGCACCGAGAGGCTGAACAAAGCTGCTGATTGATTCAGGAACTTTCAGATTTTTTTGGGCCGTATTCATGGAAATCGGCAGAGTCGCATTACTGCTTGATGTACTGAAAGCAACCCCCATGGCCGGCGCAAAGCCTTTAAAGAACCATAGCGGGTTTTTCTTTGCAAGTAAAGCAATAGAACCTCCATAGGTTAAAATCGCATGTATAAATAACGCAAGAAGAACTACGATCATATAAAGTCCCATAGCTTTAATGGCACTTAGACCCTGACTTCCTACAGCAGAAACGATAAGTCCAAACGTTCCATAAGGAGCGAACCTCATAACCAGGTTAACAAGGTACATCATCATGTCATTGCCTTGTTCAATAAGGTTTAATATGCCTTTTGTTTTATTGCCGAGCATGGTTAATGCAAATCCGACAAAAATAGAAAAAGTGATAATCTGAAGCATATTGCCTTCCGTGAAGGCTTTTACCGGATTGGTTGGAATAATATTTAATAGTGTCTCTGAGACAGGAGGAGCTTCCTTCGATTCGTACTCCACGTTTGTTACGTCGAATTCACCAACGTTTCCTGGCTGGAAAACAGCTGCCAAAGCAAGACCTATGACGATTGCAATGCTGGTGGTAACCAGGAAGTAGGAGATTGTCTTAATCCCAATTCTTCCCAACTTCTTAGGATCACCGAGGCCTGCTGTTCCAAGGGTGATGGAAAAGAAGACGATCGGAACAACCAGCATATTGATGAGATTTAAAAAGATTTTTCCCAGCGGAGTAAACAAAAACTTGTCAAGCTCGGGGAAAATGCCAGGTGCAAATAAATTAATCAACAGCCCTGTGATTCCCCCGGCGATCAAAGCAAGAATAATTTTAGTAGATAATTTCATACACGTTCCTCCAATGAAATAAATGATGTAAAAAAATGTAAATCTCGCACAAAAAATATTTTGCCTTTCCTATATTACCCCCAAAAAACATAAACCTAACTAAAAAAGGCAACAAAAAAACACAGAGGTAATAACCACTGTGCATTTATGCAGTGTTCCCTCTCAACACGCTTACGAGGTTAGCTGTCGGGTTCGGGTCTTGAGAGTACCCTACCTATAAAAGGATTCACCCCAGGTACTTTTATTAAAAAAGTACAGTTGGTTCCCCCGCTCAATTAAGATTAAGCGAAAATTATTAATGTTTTTTTAATATATTAACAATAATCATAAAAGTTGTAAATCATACGATTTTCTTATCTAGGTTTACTAAGGTTACTATCATTCAAATAGTAATTTAATAGGAAAGGTCAATTTGGTTTTTAGCAATAAGATTAGAAGTTAAGCCAGCTTAAAAGAGGATGTCTTTTTTTGTCTTTCACTTTTAGTTCCTTCTTATTCAGCTTGTCTTCATGTTCGGCCAGCCACTCTTTTAACTCTTCTTTGTCCTTGCATTGCGTATAATAAGTCTCGCCGTTTTTCCCAGTGGCACTTACAACATATCTGCATGTATTTCCCATAAAGCACCCTTTTCAAAGTAATTTCTTTTAGAATTATAACAAGATTTATGACAATGTCCACCATTATTTTTTAGGATTATGAGTATATTGGCTTTGGGGATATTGCTGATGAAAATATGCCTGAAAAAATCCAGCTAAGATATCCGCTGGATTAATGTCGCTTCTGCATTTATCCTATTGGTCCGGCAGCTTATTGATTACTGGGAAAGTTTTTTCCTGTTGTCAGCTCCAGTGGGAATGGCCTTTCTTATCTGCGCAAAACTGTAATAAAGCCGTCGAGAATCTCATGACTAACAGTAACCCCTTTGAGAGTATAAAATTCAAGAGCCTCTGTATTCCTATTTGATACATAGATAAAATAATCTTCCACATCTTTAAATTGGATTAACCATTCCATCGGCATGTTAAAAAGAACTGATCCAATTCCATATTGTCTGTAGCATTTTTATAAAGAATTGAGATAAGCAGCCAACATGCCTTTTCCCGACTGAAGTCAGATCAAAAAAAATGGCGAAATCATTGGAGCAGGCTTCCTTAGGAGAAACATTGGAATAGACATAGCCCGCGATTTCTTCATCGTCCTTAACGATCTCTATATAATTATGTAAAGATGATTTTACGGATGGAATCATTCTAGTTTCAAAATTCATGCTGTCAAAACGCTCAGGTGTTATATGTGCCTTAGATTTCTGAAAAGCCATCAGCTTATTGCATAAATCCCGGCAAAGTCTGATTTTCTCTTCTGTTATCACTTCATATTTTAAATTCATCCTATTCACCCCTAGTTAAATTTTAAATTGGAAGGTCTTCATTCGTCCAAAAAAGAGGGAATTTATCCTTGATAGAGAAGTTTATCTTAAAACTAATATAAAAAGAGGGACCATAATGATTAGGGAAATTGATATTAAAGATCGAAAAGCTGCTGTGCAAGTTCTAAGTGTCCAGCTTCCTGCGTATAAAATTGAGGCTGAAATCATTGGATGTCCTGATTTACCGCCTTTGAAGGATACGGCTGATGACTTGCGAATAACCGGAGAAACCTTCCTTGGGTATTTTATAGGTGAAAAATTATGCGGTGTGATTTCTTTTAAAGAGGAAAATAATGTTTTAGATATTCATAGACTGATTGTGCATCCTGAACATTTTAGAAAGGGAATTGCACAAAAGCTGCTGAACTTCATTGAACTGAGGCCGATGAATGAAAAAATGATTGTCACAACAGGCTCTAAGAATACCCCTGCTGTCACTTTTTATTTAAAGAATGGTTTTAAAGAGCTGAAGAAAATGGAAATAAATGAATCACTGACTATTACTGCTTTTGAAAAATATTTATAAAATACTAAAAGATTAAGCGACTCTTTCATTTGGAGGAATCATCCTCTTTAAATCCGTTATATGTTTTATAGAGTCTGCTATTACTGTCCCGCATTGCTTTAGGTCAATGGAATATTACTTAAAGGGGAATACTCATGTTATTTAGGGATTATGATAAAAGGTTAAGGTCTGTAATTAAAAATGTTGGTTTTTCCGGTGTCGTACTTGTTAAAGAAAAGGAGGAATTGATCCTTCAATTAGCAGAGGGGGATGCTGATCGAGCAAACAAAACCCAAAATAACCCAGGTACCAGGTTTGGCATCGCCTCCGGGTGTAAGATTTTTACGGCGGTTAGCATTTGTCAATTGGCCGAGAATGGATTCATATCATTCGAAACAAGACTTAATGATGTATTGAAGGATGTTTTTCCCTTATTTGATGAGACAATTACCATTCATCACCTGTTAACCCATACATCCGGAGTGCCCGACTATTTTGATGAGTCAATTATGGATGATTTTGAGGAGCTGTGGAAAGAAAGGCCAATGTATCTATTAAATCATCTGAGAGATTTTCTTCCTATGTTCCAGAATAAAAAGATGATGTTTAAGCCCGGGGAGAAATTTCATTATAATAATGCCGGATATATACTTTTGGGTTTAATTATAGAGAAGAAGACAGGACTGAGTTTCCAGGATTATATTCATTCCCAAATTTTTGAACCATGTGGAATGAAGGATTCAGGCTTTTTCCGATTTGACAATCTTCCTGAAAATACAGCAATTGGTTATATAGATAATGTAGAAGATGGGACATGGAGAACCAATATTTATTCATTGCCCATCAGAGGCGGTTCTGACGGAGGAGCCTATGTTACTGCTCAGGATATCATCTTATTTTGGGAAGCATTGTGTAATGATAAGCTCATGAGCGGGGAGTATACTGAAAAGCTGATGTCCCCGCATGCCAAAGCAGATGAGAATGAGTATTACGGCTACGGATTATGGATCAAAAAGAAAAACGAAGCCATCTTCAAATATCACCTCATGGGCTATGACCCGGGAGTCAGCTTTCATTCTGCCTATTACCCTGAAAGCGGGATAACCCTTGTGGTGCCATCAAATAAATCATATGGGCCATTTACTGTAATGAAAGAAATTGAAAAGGACTTTTAGATGAGCTATGTACAGGTGCTTATTTTTTGTATCTAATCGGGTCTGTTTATAAAGGAGCGGTTATATGAATTTTAATTTAAGAGAAGCTATTGAGATTCTTGAACGTACACCCCATACGCTGGATGCATTACTAAGCGGTCTATCTTCGGAATGGCTTAATGGCAATGAAGGGGAAGGCACGTGGAATGCTGCCGAAGTGGTTGATCATTTGATTGATGGCGAGGAGAAAAATTGGATTCCACGGCTGAAATTTATTCTGCAGGAAGGGGAAAGCAAGCCCTTCCCCCCATTTGACCGCTTTGCTCATTTAAATGTGTCAGAGAGTCTATCACTTGAAGAAAAGCTTGAAGTCTTTAAGACCCTTAGAATGAAAAATTTGGCCATGCTTAGGGGTATAACTGATCTGGAAATTCATTTCGAAAAGACAGGGCTTCATCCAGCATTTGGACCAGTCAGAGTCAGGGAATTGATTTCCACTTGGGCTGTGCATGACCTTACGCATATTTCACAGATTTCTCGAGTATTGGCAAATAGATACAGAACTGATGTTGGTCCTTGGATTGAGTATCTGGGCATTTTAAAAAAGTAAGCACTTTAAAAAAATTGCATCAAAGTTAAGTTTGTAAATTCTGTGTGAAAAGTAAACTTTTGGGACCAAAACCTCATGATATGGCCGAAGGTGTTCATTTATACTTGTGTGGAATTGTGACTTTTCAGATTATTTAAGTCCATTCAAAAAAATATGGAGGCGAATGAATGCTGAATCGTAAGAAAAAAGGCCTGCTGTTAACTTTTATTCTGGTTACTGTCATTCTGATCGTGATGCAGCCCATTCAAAATTCTATAACTAGGGCAGCTGCCGGGGATGGCTCCTGGACATCACCTTATTCCGTTTCACAGGGAATCAATACTCAAAACAACTCTTCCAAAACTGTTCAAGGCTATGTGGTTGGACAGCCGACTGCGGCAAATACGGTTATTTCAAGCCAGTTTCCTAATGACTATGCTTTGGCCCTGGCGGATAGTCCATCAGAGACCAGCACAGCTAAGATGCTTTATGTTCAAATTCCTTCCACGTTTCGCTCTGCTTTCGGCTTAAAATCCAATCCATCCTTGATTGGAGAAAAAATTAAGGTAACCGGAACACTTACCGCCTATTTCTCTCATCCCGGGCTAAAAGATGGGACGGCCTTCGAACAAGCTGGTGATGGAACAGTCATTCCCGGCCCTGAACCAGGAGGATATTATGATGCTGCAAACGGAAAAACAGGGGAGGCTTTAAAAACAGCCCTCCACACTATCATTGATGATCACACGGAAATTTCCTATTCGAATGTATGGGAAGCACTGCGTGAGACAGATGAAGATCCTGCCAATCCCAATAACGTCATTCTTTTGTATACTGGCCGCTCTCAGGGGAAATTCACCAATGGTTCTGGCGTCAATGATTGGAACAGGGAGCATGTTTGGGCTAAATCTCACGGGGACTTTGGAACAGCTATGGGTCCGGGAACAGACTTGCATCATTTGCGGCCAACAGATGCTTCAGTAAATAGCTCGAGAGGGAATCTTGACTTTGACGATGGGGGCACCCAGCATTCAGAGGCACTGGGAAACTACTATGATTCAGATTCCTGGGAACCCAGGGATACAGTAAAAGGCGATGTTGCGAGGATGCTTTTTTATATGGCTGTCCGTTATGAAGGAGACAGCGGAGAAGTGGATCTGGAGCTAAACAATCAGGTCAATAATGGCTCTGCTCCTTATCATGGCAAAATGTCTGTCCTGCTTGAGTGGCATAAGGAAGATCCGGTAGACGATAACGAGCGGAGAAGAAACGAAATCATCTATTCTGATTACCAGCATAACCGCAATCCATTTATAGATCATCCCGAGTGGGCATCAGCAATTTGGGAATAATCTTCAGGAAAGCACTTTCCGTTACTGGGAAGTGCTTTTTATTTTACTTACTTTGAAAAAAAGATTGACAAGAGATTTCCATGGGAGTAATTTATATTTATTAATTTCATAGTAACCTTTTTGCTGAATCATTATGAGCGGGGGAACCAATTTTGATAAACCTGGTTTATCTTGGGGTGAATCTTAGCATATTAAGGCTAAGAAGGGATACTCTCAATCCCTAATCCGACAGCTAACTCCGTAAGCCGAATCGAGGGAAGGGTTGATGGAAACCATTGGCCATTCTTTTTTTAAGAGTGGTTTTTTTGTGTTCATTTTCAAAAAGAAGGGAATTTCTTCAATGAAAAAACAGTATGCAGTATTTGGTTTAGGCCGCTTTGGCGGAAGTCTCGTAAAGGAATTTCATGAATTGGGAGTGGAAGTGCTCGCAATTGATGTAGACCAGGAGAAAGTAAATCAATACGCACAGTTTGTGACATATGCAGTTCAAATCAATGGCATTGATGAAGCTGCCATAAAGCAATCAGGGATAAAAAATATCGATCATGCATTTGTTTCATTTGGTGAAAACATTGAGTCCAGTATATTGACATCCTTGTTATTAAAAGAAATGGGGATTCCAAAGGTGTGGGCAAAGGCACATAATGAGTATCATGCCAGGGTGCTCGAAAAAATTGGCGTTGATCGTGTTATCCACCCGGAGCGGGATATGGCTAAGCGGATTGCCCACCATATTGTTTCGGAAAAAATGATTGATTATATTGAGCTGTCTGAAGATTACAGTATGGTTGAGATTGTGGCTACAGATAAAATTGCCGGAAAATCCCTTTCTGAATTGAATATTAGGGCAAAGTATGGCTGTAATATCGTGGGGATTCAGCGCGGGAAGGAAATAATCGTTACTCCATCAGCTGAAGAGGTTATTTTAAAGGGCGACGTCCTGATTGTAATGGGACACAATAAAGGGATTGGCAGATTTGAGAGGCATGGAGTATAAGCCTTGCCGATAAAAAAATACCAATAAGGGGTTAGCCTTATATTGTATAAGGAGCATAAAAGAATGAGGAGAATGGGACGATCCTATAACTGGATAAAAATGAATCCGGCACAAATGCTTTCGGTCGGTTTCTTAATCTTAATTGGTGTAGGCACACTGCTGCTGATGCTGCCTTTTGCTACGAAAGACAGACATCATTTATCGTTTATCGATGCACTTTTTGAGGCGACTTCTGCTGTATGTGTAACAGGTCTCGTGGTAGTGGATACCCAAACCACATTTACTGTTTTTGGCCAGATTGTACTGATGGTCCTCATACAGATTGGCGGCCTTGGATTTATGACATTTGGGGTTCTCATAGCTATCATGCTTGGAAAGAACATTGGTTTGAAAGGAAGGCTGATGATCCAGGAATCTTTAAATCAGCTTTCGATTGAAGGGATGGTCAGGCTGGTTAAATTCGTTGTCGGCTTTACATTAATCGCTGAAATGATCGGTGCATTGATATTGGCTATTCGCTGGTCGTCCGATTTTGGCTTTCCCCGCTCATTGTATTATGGCATTTTCCATTCGGTTTCTGCCTTTAATAATGCCGGATTCGATATAATGGGCCAATTCAGGAGCGTTACTGAATATGCTGGTGATTTTACTGTCATCATGACACTCAGCTTCCTGTTAATAATCGGAGGTATCGGCTATATCGTTGTACTTGATGTAAAAAGAAACAAGAGTTTGAAAAAGCTCTCTTTGCATACAAAATTGGTCCTCCTGATGACGCTGATTCTTAACATTCTCGGAACAGTATTTATCTTTGCGCTTGAATATGATAATCCTGGGACACTTGCCAATTTGCCTTTAAAAGATAAACTATTGGGGGCTTTTTTTCATGGTGTGGTCCCGAGAACGGCTGGATTTAATTCTTTGAATACTGGCGAATTAACTTTAGGTTCGCAGCTGGTAACAATGCTGCTCATGTTCATTGGAGGGGGATCAGGAGGTACCGCCGGCGGCATTAAAGTCACTACCTTTGTCTTGATTTTTCTTGCAGTCAGAGCGCTGATAAAGGAAGAAGATGAAGTGAGCCTGATGGGAAGGCGAATTCCAAAGGATCTTATTGTCAGAGCTTTTACAATAACCGTCTATTCAATAGGATTCATCTTCTTTATCTTATTTATTTTATCCATAACAGAAAATGCTCCATTGAACGTCCTTTTATTCGAGGTGATATCCGCTTTTGGCACGGTAGGCATGTCGATGGGGCTCACACCTGAATTAAGTGCAACAGGAAAAGGGGTAATTGCATTTATGATGTTTGCAGGAAGAGTAGGGCCAATCACAATCGCTTTTGCACTTGCCCGAAGAAAAGGAAAGGCCAAATATAAATTTGCAGAAGAGAAAATCATGATTGGATAAGTGAAGGAAAGTTATCTGGTGTATAGGACAGAATAATTTAGTTTCAATAAAATTTTCCACCATAAATAGGATAGGGGATTTTAAATGAAAACCAGATTTAATGACTATATAAGCATTAAGATCCATCAAATAGACCTGACCTTAACAAGCTATATTAAGACTAAATTAGCCCACTTAAATATTGCCCCGGAGCAGAACCTGATTCTAATGCTTCTCTGGGAAGAAGACGGATTAAGCCAAAATGAAATCGCCAGGCGGCTGGATAAAGATAAATCTAACATTGCCAGAATGCTGAGCAGTCTTGAAAAGAAAGGCTTTATCAAAAAAAGCATGAATAAAGAGGACAGCAGATCTCTGAATGTTTATCTAACCGAAAACGGCAAAAATCTCAGTGAACATGTATATCCCATCACAGAGGAGTTTCACTCGATCGTCACATCGGGTATTACGAAGGAAGAGCTGAGAATTGTTGACGATGTTTTAATGAAAATGAGAAGAAATATGGAGGGTAATTAGCGGTGCAGGATGGAGTGGGATGCTCTATCCTGTTTTTTTTGTGAAGGTCCTGAAGCCCAAAATGAGAACAGCGCTGAGAAACAGTCGCCATGAAGGCTCCATGAAGCCGAAAAGTCGTGAAGCGAGAAGAAAACAGTCGCCATGAAAGCTTCATGAAGCCGAAAAGTCGTGGAGCGAGAAGAAAACGATCGCCATGAGGCAGTCATGAAGCCGAAAAAGAGAGCAGCGGTAAGAAAACGGTCGCCATGAGGCAGTCATGAAGCCGAAAATGGGAGCAGCGCCGAGAAAACTGTTGCCATGAATCTATAAGAATTTAAAACGGCACTCTAAAGAGAATCAGTTTATATGCAAATTTGAACTATCTGAGTTACCAGGTAAATCGATTCAGTTCATTCATTAATAATAGTATAATAAAATACATATATTTCTATATCTGGCTAACGGATGTTTTCATTGAGTCATACAGGGGGAAGATGATGACGAAGATTATGCAGATATCAGATGAACTAAAGGATTGGATTGTGGGTGCGCTAAAAAGTGATGTGAGTCCGATTGCGCTTGCGAACGCTTTGATTAAGAAGGGTTTCGATAACCGGTTTGCATATGAGACTTTATTTAAAATTGTTGGAAATGAAGCAATTAAGACGACAGAAGGGCAGCAGATTCGATATACTTATGAAGTCCCCGAAATAGGCAGGAAGGGGAATATCCTTCATACGAGTGATAAGGACGTAATAGTGCTTTCCAGAAATGAAAAGCCATTTGTGCTCCATTTGGATCAGGTGCTCAGCTCAGAAGAATGTGATGAGCTTATCAGTCTTTCAAGGAGCCGGCTGCAGCCATCCCTGGTGGTGGATAGGGGTTCTGGAGAAGAACGGGCGGGTTCAGGAAGGACAAGCAAGAGCATGGCTTTCCGGCTTAAAGAAAATGAACTGGTCGAAAGAATCGAAACGAGGATTGCTGAATTGACCGGTTATCCTGCAGAAAATGGTGAAGGCCTTCAGATCTTAAACTATGGATTGGGTGAAGAATATAAGCCTCACTTTGATTTCTTTCCCCCCCACATGGCGGATGCCAGCAAAGGCGGACAGAGGGTTGGAACGTTCCTCATCTATTTGAATGATGTGGAGGATGGCGGTGAAACGGTCTTTTCTAAAGCTGGACTTTCATTTGTTCCCAAAAAGGGAGCGGCCATTTACTTCCATTATGGCAATGCTCAGGGTCAGCTGGACCGATTGTCAGTCCATAGCAGTGTGCCTGTAAGAAAGGGAGAAAAATGGGCTGCTACCAAATGGATTAGGGAAAGCAATATATATTGCCATTAGAGTTTTTAAAGAATAATCAGAAGGAAGTTTGATCAGGTGAAACTCATCAACAAACTATTCTCAAAGCAAAAAACGGCTTCGATTGAATTTTGTCAGCGGAATCTGGATGAATTTTTAAAAGAAGAGAGTTTGGCTGCATTTAATCAATTTCTGAGCCAGAAGAATATTAACTATAAAGAATACGAATGCCAGAGCAGATGCAAAGAATGCAGGCAATCACCTTATGCCCTGGTGGACGGGAAGCTGATTGCAGCGGAGAATTCGGATGAATTATTGATAAAATTGAAAGAAGAAGTAAAGAAATAAAAGGAATCGGAGCAATCCGATTCCTTTTTTCATACTCTTTTTTTTGATGTACATTGAGAATGTGAATGTGCAAATTAATCTAGTATTGATCCTGAAATAGCATCTCCCAATTCATATAAAAGAGAAGGAGGATTATTGCTCCTTCCCTGCACCAAGATCTTCTGCCAATTCCATAATCGCTTTATTGATTCTCCAGACGAAATAAAGGTGATGAATCAAATCACGCTGGGATTGCTGCCTTGCTGGTGCCAATCGTTCAATTTGTTCCCTTTCATTTTCAAGACTATACACAAGCATGCCGTCTCCGCTATCTTTAATCAAATCCATTAATGTCTCAATATTTAATTCAAGCTTTTCTTCAATCCTTATGAAAACATCGACCAGCTCATCGGGATAGTCGAATCCTTTTCGGTAGGAGGAAGCCACAAGGTGTCTTGCATAATAGTTGATGGCTGAAAATAGTGTAATCCATCTGTTAACGTCAGCATGGCGCGGGGATCCGGGTTTTTTTATCAGAGATTGTGCTTCAACGTTTATGGTTTTAAGTTTTTGATCCAATAAGAAGCCTTTGCCTGAAAGCTCCTTAACGTTCACATCTTCCCGGAAGCTTCTCACATACTCAGTGACATACGGTTTCAGTTCTTGTAAGTAGTCATTTAAGGTATCCGCCACTTTTTCCTTCGTTTTCTTTGGGAAAATAAATAAGGAAACTCCGAATGCAATGCCGGCACCGGCAATTGTATCGATTACCCTTGCACTGATAAGGGAAAATGTAATTCCTCCAAGTAAAAGGTCATACATAAAAGCAACCAGCATCGTTATAAACATGCTCATTAACGTATAGGAGACCTCAAACAAATAAAAGGCGAAAAAAACCGCTGCAAAAATCAGCGTTATTTCAAGGACGGAATGGCCGCTGACCACTCTTGCAAGTGTAAATCCAATTACTGCTCCAATAATTGTTCCAACCGACCGCTGAAAACCTTTCGTATAAATGCGCCCGATCGATTCGGTACCGAGCAAAACAATAAAAGCTGTTAAAAGAACCCAATAAGGCTGGTCAGGCGAAAGAATCTGGCCGGCAATGATGGAAATGATTGCAGCAGTCAATGCCTGAAAAGCTTTTTTGGTGGAAGGTTTGATGCCCTTATCTTCTTCAGATGGTTCATCTTCACTTTCGCCTTCAGCTGCCTCTTCAGATAATTTAATCTCATTGTCTTTCATTTTATGAAGTGCCTGCTGTATGGTTATGCCGCCCTCGATGACATGGTTCGCAATGGACTCGATCCGCCTGATCAGAAACAGCCATCCTGCAGGTTTGTCTTCCCGGCTGAACAAATCAATAATAAGCAGGCGGAGGGCCTGTACAGCAAGCTCTGCTTCACGCAGATTTTGTTCTTCATATTGTTGGGCAAGAACTTCAGCATCGCGAAGAGAACGGGTTACCCAAACCAGGAGTTTTCTCAGCTCATCAATTTCAAGGGCATTTGCTTTTTTTAAGCTTCTAATTGAGTCTGTCAGTGTTTCAATCAGCATACCTGCATCAAAAATATATAACCTTAGCTGAGTAGAGGTCAGCCCAGGCCATAATTTTTGAACATCTTCATCATTTATATACTCCGAAACCATGACAGCATAATCCCTGAGCTTCAGCACGTTTCTTCCCAATTCCTCCCGCTGCTGAGGAGTCATTTCCTTGGCTTGCATCCCCTCAATTAAGAGATTGAACGTAAAATTACTTTGGAAATGAAAGGAGCGAATGCTTCTTTTCAGGTTTTTCGCGGTGTCCTGAAAAAGGATGAAATTGAACAGGAAAGCATACGCGATCCCAATCCAAATGCCGAAGTAGAAGGATGGAAGCTGACTGCCTGATAGTTTTAAAATAGACGCGAAATAAAGTGTCATGAATGCAATCATGCATAGAGAAAAATACCGCACTCCAAAGCGGGTCAAATAAAAGCTTAAGAAGATTAACAGAACCATTGCAATATCGATAAAGACCGTGCTTTCCGCCAATAGGGAACCGATCGATACCCCTGCCATGGCTGAAAGTCCAAGCAGGCCAGTTGTGAGCATTTTACCTTTTTTGGAGTCATCCATGACAATCATGATGCCAAGCATGCCTGCCATTCCGGACACTATCGCCGGAGTGAGAGCGGCATCAGCATCAGCACCAGCCAATTGCATGATGAACAAAGTCGTAAAGACTGAAGCCATTAAACTTAAAGTGGCCCGTCCTGCTTTTTGAAATCGGATAAGCCCGGGATCGGATGCCAGCAAACGTCCGAGCCACCGGTGTTTTATAGGAAACTGCTTCATTGTTTCACCAATCTTTTCAGAGAGTTAAAGATTATTTTACCACTCGTACTTTTATTATCCAAATGAACCAGCTTGAGATTTTGTGCTTTACAGGTTTAAAAACAGAACAAATGTTCTATAATAGGGGATGGAGGGATTTACTATGCCGCTAAAAGACAGAGGGAAAATAAAATGGCAGCCAGCCCACTTCATGCCGGAACACCGGGCGATGCTAAGAAAATTGGAAACTGAACAAATGGCACAAGACAAGCCGCTTATAGATGAATATGAATTGGAGGACTATGAAAACAAAATTCACTATGCAATGGAATATGCCTTCTTTCTAATAGTAAAAGTCTGGCGGGAGGGATTATTCCACGAATATACAGGGAGGGTAAACAGGCTGGACGGCATCGGCAGAAAAATTTATCTGGAATTGGAAGATGGGTTTCTTGAGAAGGTCATGTTTGATGAAATAGCTTCGGTTGAAGTGAAAGAATAGTGCAGCGAGACATAATTCAATTTTTGCAGAAAAGTTAAAGCTTTACCATACCCATTATTTGCAATTTTTAGATATAATAGAAAGAAAGCGGTGATCGGAGGTACATATGAGCACGGACTTAGAAAAAGCGATTGTACTTCGCAATCTCGGTAAATACAAAGATTCCAGCCTTCTGCTTGTGAAATTGGCTGAAGAGTATCCCTTAAACCCAGTGATTCATTATCATTGTGCCTGGAGTTTTGACGTTCTAGGGGAGGAATCGAAAGCTGTTTCTCATTATGAAAAAGCGATCGAACTTGGGCTGCCTGAATCTGATCTGCCAGGTGCCATTTTGGGTCTTGGGAGCACATACCGGACTCTTGGGGAATATGAAAAATCAAAGATGGTGTTCGAGAAAGGAATCTCCCAGTTTCCGGCTAATCGTGCAATCCAGGTGTTTTATTCCATGACGCTCCATAATTTAGGCCAGCACAGCGAGGCAATGGAGATGCTCCTAAAGTGTGTGGCCGAAACTTCTGATGACCCGGAAGTTTTGCAATATAAAAAAGCAATTACTTTTTATGCAGACAAACTTGATGAAATATTTGATAAAGATTAGAAAAAGGATTTCCCAAAATACATGATATGACGGCGGAGAATAATTCAAACATCTCTGATTTATTAGAGGTAATTTTAATGAATATGGTTAATTGCTATAATAGATGATCTTAAAAGGTCAGACGGCGGCCGTATCCTTTATCCATTCGATGAAAGAGACTGCTATCTTCAAAATGCAGTCTCTTATATATCTGCAGGTGCCAAAAGCGGAAAATGACCGTAGTTTCCTCCAATTTGATAAGTGGAAGAGTATGAAAAGAAGGTTTCCAAGGTTATTTCTCAACATGGCCGGAATTTTCTATGTGCTTATGATAACAGCAGTACCCTTTGAATTAAAGAATAATTAATACGCTGCCATGATGTGCTTATTACAGATAAAGAATATAAATTTTTGCAAAACTAAAGTGTTTGCTATATTAGGAGAAGCCGATGGAAAAAATCACTTTTAATAATATCCATAAACCGGGACACACAGTACTGGAAAATGAACTTTTTATTCACAACCATAACCCTGACATGCTCCTTCAGTATGACAGCAACTTTATTGCTTTTAAAAGAATGCCTTCTGTTCAAGAGTTTGAGGAGGCACATCAATATTTAAGAACTTTTCATCAAAAATATGGCCAAAAGCATGTAAGATTTTATTTTCCTGATGACGAGGAGCTTACCGGAGAACTTCTGGCCAGCTTTGAGAAGGATGATGATTTTACGGTTGGTTATTTAGAGCTATTTGCGATTCATCCAGCTGATTTTCCTGAAGTTCAGGAAAAGGAAGAAATTACAGTCGAAAATGTTACGGATGAAACATGGAATGATTATCTGGAATTTCAGCATGAGCAGGATTCGGTTTACGGGATTAATTATGCCGAGAAAAAGAAAGATCAGCATTTAAGGAATTTTAACGATGAAAGGATTAAGCAGTTCATTGCATATTATAAAGGGAAAGCTGCCGGATCAGTAGATGTAATTATCAAGGAATACACAGCTGAAATTGATGGATTGATGGTCCATGAGGATTTTCAGAAAAAGGGCATCGGCAGGCGCCTGCAGAAATCGGTAATGGATCAGTTTAAGGATAAAACCATCATCCTTGTTGCAGATGGTGAAGATACTCCAAAGGAAATATACCGCAGGCAAAATTATCAGTATATTGGAAAGCAGTATAACCTTTTAAAAATATACGAATGAAGAGAAGCCTGGTTCTATAGAGAGCCAGGTCTTTTTGTTTAAATAGAACACTGTTTTATAAAGGGGAGTTCATCCTGGATTGATTTCATGGTGTAAAATCGGGATTTTGTCGAAAAACCTCGGGAAAAAATGAATAATACAATATTCTTAACGTAACAGTGTTATGTTACAATCATACCATCGGAAAGGAGACCTGGAATTGAGCGATGAATTAATTTCAAAAAAAGAAGTCCTTGATTTAACTGGAATTTCTTATGGGCAGCTTTATCGGTGGAAAAGGAAAAGCCTGATACCGGAGGATTGGTTTGTCAGAAAATCAACTTTTACAGGGCAGGAGACATTTTTCCCAAAGGAGAAAATTCTGGAGCGGGTCGATAAAATACAAAAGATGAAGGATAGCCTTTCACTGGATGAGCTGGCAGATTTGTTTTCATTGAATGCTTCAAATCTGAAGCTGACAAAGGAAAGCCTGATTGCTAAAGGGATAGCTTCTGAACCGGTTATGAATATCTTTCTCGAGACACAGGAAGAGCTTAACGAATTCAATTACCATGAGATTTTGAAGCTTTATATCCTTTCCATCCTGCTTGAATCCGGAGATATTCATATCGAGGAAGGGAAAATGCTTCTTCAGTTATTGAGTGATCATCAAAGTATCCTGCAGCAGCCAAAAGCTGTTATCTGCTTTATTCGCAAACTTGGAATGTCCAGCTGCCTGATTTCGGTAAACGGGGAACAAGTCCTGCTTGAAAAAGGAACAAAAGTGGCCGCCACTTTATCGTTAGAACATTGTGCAGAGGAATTAAAATCCAAATTGGTATAGGGGGAATTTTGCTGTGAATATGAAAACACTAGGGAACTTAATAATTAATGGAGTGGGATCGTCTAATGGAGGTTCTTTTGAAAAGGTTGGATTAAATGGCAAGGGAACGGTAAACAGTGATATTGAGTGCAAGAGATTCCATTGTAACGGTACGGCCACTATCCATGGAAACGTAAAAACTGAAAAGGGAAAGATCAGTGGTGCTGCAAAGATCCATGGAGCTGTTAAAGCTGAATCCTTTGTTATCAATGGCTCTGCCGACATTTCTGAAGCTGTCAGCTGTCAAAACCTTGAAGTCGCCGGAAGATCCACTATCGGAGGCTCTGTAAAATGCGAAGTAATCGTTGTGAATGGGAAAGTAACTATTGAAGGGGACTGTGAAGCGGAGGTCTTCCGTGCTGAAGGGACATTTTCAGTAGATGGTTTACTGAACGCAGAAACGATCGATATTAAGCTTTTTGGAGACAGTAAAGCGAAAGAAATCGGCGGCAGAAAAATTAAAGTGACACAGCATAGAGAAACCCTATTAAAATTAATCAAATCCATCTTTCCCTTGAAACTGGAGGCGGATTTAATAGAAGGCGATGACATCGAACTCGAAGGCACAGCAGCTCTTGTCGTAAGAGGGAAAAATGTAAAAATCGGCAAAAATTGCGAGATCGGACTTGTGGAATACTCTGGTGTTTATGAATGTGCAGCAGAAGCGGAAGTTAAAGAACTTCGCAAAATCTGATAAAAGGAGAGAGGTGCAGGGAAGCAGTTTTTTACATTTTCTTTCGGATAGTCAAATTTTATTTACAGATAAAATGTTATAAGCTGTTTTTATGACTGGATAACAGAAATTATTTGCGCACATTGCAGAAATGAAAATGTTATCCTAATAACTAACTTCGAAAAGCATAGTGTACAAAATAAGAAAAATATACTGTAGAAAAATAAAAAATAATTTTAATAATGTAAGCGCTTTAAAGGGTTGAAGTTTTCAGAAGACTTTGATAAGATTTAAAAAACCGAAAAGGCTATGTGTAACTGGCGAGACGCGGATCACCGCGAGGGAGCACATAGTGTCGAAGCCGTTCGCCTGGGCAGAGGTAAGGGATTCTACCCTTGCCTCTTTCTGTTTTAAAATCTGACAAAGTTAGTTGAAAAGGGGAGAATCCAGTGAGTACCATGACTTTAGACAGAGTGAAGACGATTAAAACGCTGAATGCGATTGCGCCAAGCGGTCTTGAGGTGTTTAACAAGGATCAATTTACAATCGATAATGAAAGCGGCAATCCGGATGCGATTGTCCTTCGGAGCTTTAATATGCATTCAATGGAATTGGGCGATCGATTAAAAGCAATTGCCCGTGCAGGCGCGGGTGTGAATAATATCCCGGTTGAGAAATGCACTGAACAGGGCATTGTTGTTTTTAATACACCTGGTGCCAATGCGAATGCAGTAAAAGAAATGGTGCTTACTTCCTTAATGGCTTCATCCCGCAATCTCTTTGCCGGCATCTCCTGGACCAAAACGCTGAAAGATGAAGGAGACCAAATTCCTAAGCTTGTAGAAGCAGGGAAAAAGCAATTTGTCGGAAAAGAAATTAAGGGGAAAACTCTCGGTGTGATCGGATTGGGGGCAATCGGGGCCCTTGTGGCCAATGATGCACTTGAACTTGATATGGATGTCGTAGGCTTTGACCCATTCATTTCGGTTGACACTGCCTGGAACTTGTCCCGTAATGTTCAGCGCGCCATGACCATTGAGCAGGTGTTTGCAGAATCTGACTATATCACTGTACATGTTCCATTAACCGATGATACAAGGGAAATGTTCAATGAAGATACATTCAGCATGATGAAGAATGGTGTTCATATTCTGAATTTCTCACGCGGGGAGCTAGTGAATGAATCAGATATGGCAGCCGCCCTTGAAAGCGGAAAAGTGGGCAAGTATATTACAGATTTCCCAAATGAAAATATCCTGAAAATGAAAAACGCAGTGGCAATTCCGCACCTTGGCGCTTCAACAAAAGAATCTGAGGAAAACTGCGCTGTCATGGCAGCACGACAGGTGAAGCACTTCCTTGAAACAGGCAATGTCAAAAACTCAGTTAACTTCCCAAATGCTGCTCTTCCTTACACAGGCAAGCGGCGTGTCACTGCTTTTCATAAAAACATTCCTAATATGGTCGGCCAAATCACACTTGCTATTTCAAGCTACCAGCTGAATATTGCGGACATGGTGAACCGCAGCCGCGGTGAATATGCGTATACCATGATCGATATCGATAATAAAGTTAATGGTGATGTCATCCCTGGACTGCTTGAACAGATTAATCAAATTGAAGGCATTATCAAGTCACGAATTATATAAAAATACAGCCTCAATTCCGCAGGGATTGGGGCTTTTTTTAACTGCACGAAGGAATGAAATCAAAAAAGGTATATGACAAGTATAAAATCAGCTATCCTTAGAATAAACTGATAAAAAATATTAATCACCCGTATCTTTTTGTTCTCTTATTCCGTTATAGAAGCAGAGATGTATTAAAGGAGTGAACAGGTTTATGAAGCAAGGGAAAGTTCAGGCTGAATCAAGGGATTCCATAAAGCAGAAGGAAAGCTGTATTGCAGATATCTATCCTTCACTGCAGCGTTATAGCCGGTTTCTTGCACAGAACCGCTGGGACGGGGACGATCTGGCCCATGAGGCAATCATCCGCGCTTATAGAAGCTATTCGCCTGAGAAAATTAATCAGGCTCTTTTAAAGAAGATTGTCTATAATTGCTGGATTGACACTCTTAGAAACAGAAAGCGGGAAAAGCTTCAAGAGGCGCCGGAACGGGAGATGAAGGAGTTCAGCCCTGATGGCACAGAAGCAATCACCCATCTCCTCAATAGGCTGACATTAAAGCAGGCTGTAGTTTTCACGCTGAAGGAAGGGTTTCAATATCAAACAAAAGAGATTGCTGATATACTTCGGACCACTGAGTTTGCAGTGAAGTCCTCGCTGAACCGTGCACGGAAGCAGCTTCAGCACCCAGTGGAAGATGAGGCTGAGGATTCTTTTGCAAATGAGGAAGAAGAAAAGTTATTTCAGCTGCTGCAGCAATCAGTGGCAGCGGAAGACCCGTCCATCCTGATAAAAACCATACCTTTTCTGCGATCCCTTGAAAGTCATGCCCAGAAGCCTGTACTGCGCGTTCCATCTTCTTCTAATACTCTCTGTATGGCGGCATAGATCCGCAATGAACAGGAGGGATACAGGTGACAGCAATACCATATGTCATTGAGCAGTCCAGCAAGGGAGAACGTTCTTATGATATTTATTCACGGCTGTTGAAAGACAGGATTATCATGATAGGAGAAGAGATTAATGATGTGGTTGCCAATAGTGTGATTGCCCAGCTGCTATTTCTTGCAGCTGAATCTCCTGAAAAGGATATCTCCCTTTATATTAATAGTCCAGGCGGTTCGACAACCGCAGGGTTTGCCATCTTTGACA
This sequence comes from Cytobacillus oceanisediminis 2691, assembly GCF_000294775.2. Taxonomy (GTDB): domain Bacteria; phylum Bacillota; class Bacilli; order Bacillales; family Cytobacillaceae; genus Cytobacillus; species Cytobacillus pseudoceanisediminis. The sequence goes on along the minus strand of NZ_CP015506.1, from coordinate 3,423,757 downwards.
CGATTCAATATATAAAGCCTGATGTGAGAACGATTTGTACAGGAATGGCCGCATCATTTGGTGCGATGCTTCTTCTGGCAGGAAAAAAAGGAAAACGCTACAGCCTTCCGAACAGTGAAATCATGATTCATCAGCCTATTGGCGGAGCAAGAGGCCAGGCGACCGAAATCGAGATATCTGCAAAACGGATCATAAAGCTTAGGGAGCATATTAATGGAATTATTGCTGAACGAACTGGCCAGCCTATAGAAAAAGTAGCACGGGACACGGACCGCGATTATTTCATGACTGCCGAAGAAGCAAAGGAATACGGGATTATCGATGAAATTATCTATAAAAGCTAGAAAAAAAGAAAAAGCAGCCGATGAAGGCTGCTTTTTTCAGTTTGATCATTTTTCCTCGGAGTAGTACTCATCAATTGCCCGAAGCCAGTTGACGCGTGCAATGTGTCCGGCTTTTTCTCTGTCTTTTTGTTCAAAAGCTTTTAATATATCTTCATGTTCTTCTATTGAACGTTCTTTCAAAATAATTGTTTTATTGTAGTAAAGCCGCATGACATGAGCCTGAAGCATGGAAGCTGTATTCGAGATATAAGGATTCTGAGCAAGATCTATAATAATATTATGAAACTTCTCGTCCTGCTTCAAAGCTGTGAAGGTATCTCCTGCAATTAGAGCTTTAGCGAATTTATGATTAATATCCCTGAGTATATTAATCGTTTCCTGGCTGATAACAGGAGCAGCCAATTCTGCAGCAAGTGCCTGCAATACGCCTAAAGGGGGCAGGATTTTACTAATATCCTCAGGATTAACTGAAGTGACCTGCGTTCCAACTCCGGGAAACATTTCGACGAACCCCTGAACATTCAGCAGCTGAAGAGCTTCCCTGATGGGAGTTCGGCTGACGCCTAATGCTTTTGCTAGATCGGCATCATTCAATTTTTCTTTCGGCTGGAGTGTGCCGTCAATGATCCACTCCTGGATTTGGGAGAAGGCGCGATCCTTGGCTGACACACGGGTAGGCGATGAATAATTGGAGGGTATCGGCATAGCTGTAACCACCTTTTCATTTCATGCAATTTATCTGTGAAATTATAGTTATTTCCAATAGATTATAAATTTAGTATATAGAAGTATCTTGAAAAATTCAATATATCGCATGATTCGACAAAAAGTTTTGTGCGATATATTGCATAAGTATTTTGGATATGTTATCTTGAGTTATGCAATATATTACTAGCGTACAAAAATAATAATGTTACAGCGCAATAATTTTTCGGAAAATTTAAATTTAACAAAATAAGTAAATCTTTTAAGACAGACAGATTAATAGGAGGAATTGAAATGACAAGCAAAATACCACTCTCATATATTGTAACAGTTGGTTTTATGCTCTTTGCCTTGTTTTTTGGGGCAGGAAACTTAATTTTCCCTGCGATGCTTGGCCAATCGGCAGGAACGAATGTATGGTCAGCGAACGCTGGCTTCATCATCACAGGTGTAGGTTTGCCTCTTCTTGGTATACTGGCATTGGGCTTCTCGGGAAAAAGTGATCTGCAATCACTGGCGAGCCGCGTCAATCCATTGTTCGGACTAGCCTTCACAGTGGCCCTGTACTTATCAATTGGTCCGCTTTTTGCCATTCCGAGAACAGCTACAGTGTCTTACGAAATTGGAATTAAGCCATATCTATCCGAAGGAAGCGGTTCAATCGGCTTAATCGTATGTTCAGTTATTTTCTTTGGAATTACCGCATTTTTCTCTTTAAATTCTTCAAAGATTGTTGATATCGTGGGGAAATATTTAACACCAATTCTTCTAATTGTAATCGCAGTTTTAATCGGTGCTGCATTTTTCAATCCAATGGGGGCATTCCAGGCTCCGACTGAAGCTTATATAAATGGTGCGTTCTTTAAAGGGTTCCAGGAAGGCTACCTGACAATGGATGCACTGGCAGCATTTGTATTCGGTATTATCGTTGTAAATGCTGTGAAGGAAAAAGGCGCAGTAACTAAAAAGGATATCATGTTATCCATTGCGAAAGCAGGTGTGATTGCTTCTGGTCTATTAGCAGTCATTTATACATCGCTTTCCTTTATTGGGGCTTCAAGTGTCAGCGGTCTAGGAACATTGGATAATGGCGGTGCGGTTCTATCTGGTGCATCTTCCCATTACTTTGGCTCATTTGGTGCGCTGCTATTAAGTGTCATTGTTTTTGGAGCATGTTTGACAACCAGCATCGGTTTAATTACAGCTTGTTCTTCATACTTCAATAAACTGATGCCAAGAGTTTCTTACAAAATGTTCGTGATTGTTTTATCTTTATTCAGCGCAGTTTTTGCCAACTTTGGCTTAAGCCAGCTTATCGCCATTTCCGTGCCTGTCTTGGTGGGAATCTATCCATTGGCTATTGCACTGATGGCTCTTACTTTCCTGCACCCAATCTTTAAAGGCAAGAAAGAAGTTTATCAGGGAAGCATGCTTTTCACATTTGTGGTAAGTTTGTTTGATGGTTTGAATGCAGCAGGCATTTCGTTTGCGCCAATCAATGACCTATTCGGTGCGATCCTTCCTTTATATGATGTTGGGTTAGGCTGGATTGTCCCTGCTATCGCGGGCGGTCTGATCGGTCTCGTTGCTTCTGCCATAAAGAATGACAGCCAATCACCTTCGGCTGAAGCAAAAAAAGCAGCATAATGATCGCAGCCTCCAGTTTAATACTGGAGGTTTTTTTATGGATGAATATAGTGGAATTACGAATATTAAATAGTTAATATGAACTAAATGTTCGTATTTTAGTTGAAAACCCACGTGCTATTTGTTATATTGTCATTGTAATCTTACAAATTTCATCACTCGTATATGCTCGGTAATATGGTCTGAGTGTTTCTACCTGGTTCCCAATGAAAGAACCGGACTACGGGTTAAAGTATAGAAAAGGCTGCATTCTTTATGTCAGCTGCTTTAACTCTATGGTCTGGAAGGTAGATCTCATTCTGCTTTTACAGGCCTTTTTCTATGGTTAGAACTTCGGGTGTATCAGACAACAAGAAAAGGGGAGAACGTACAATGAAAAAGAAATTAGCTTCACTCGCTGCGATTGCAGCACTGTCTGCAGCAATGCTTGCAGGATGCTCTTCGGCTGCAAAATTAGAAACCGAGGCTGAAGGTGCCCAAAAGCCAATTCTTATCCAAGGGCCAATGCCGATCGAGGCCGAAAAGTTTGCTGAGCGATTAGATAAAGTTAAAGTAGAAAAATCAGGGAACTTTGTTTTTTATAAAGGAAAGCTGGACAAGTACCCAGTCATCGTTGCTAAAACCGGAAAAGGCATGGAAAATACGGCGGCTGCCACAGCAATAGCCATCGAAAAGTATGATCCAGCCGCAATCATCAATCAGGGGACTTCAGGCGGCCATGACCCAAGCCTGAATGTGTATGATATCGTTTTAGGAGAAAGAACAGTCAATATCGGATCATTGAAGACTGGTCATTTGGAAGAAGGGGAAGGGATTGAACCAACCAATTGGATCCCGATGGACCTGATGGCTTCTGAGGGAAGTGCCGGTGAAGACCCTGATGCAGAAAAGATTCGTTATTATGAGGGAAATGAAGACCTTCTTGCTGCTGCCAAAGCAGTAAAAGATAAGCACAAGAAGGGCAAAGTAGTCGAGGGGACAATCGGTTCAGCGGACCTATGGAATAATGAAGTTGACCGCATCAAATGGTTTCATGAAAACTACGGAACATCGGTTGAAGAAATGGAAGGCGCAGCAGCAGCGCAGATTGCCGGAGCATACGATGTTCCATTCCTGGGAATTCGTATTCTTTCTAATAACAAAACAAACGGAGGCCAATACGACCCCAACACTGCTGCTGCAAACCAGGATTACGTATATGAAGTCGTAAAACAGTATATTTCAGAGATAAAAGGAAAGTAAATTGGCTATTTACTTATTAGGACAGGAGAAGGACGAATCCGAGAGCATGAGTCCGAAGTCGGAACACCTTCGGACAGAATTAAGCAAGAATCCGAGGAATTGAGTCCGAAGTCGAGGCACCTTCGGACAGAAGAAGCAAGAACCCGAGGGAATGAGTCCGAACACGGCCCCCTTCGGACAGGATAAGGATAATTCCGAGGAGTTGAGTCCGAAGTCGGAGCATCTTCGGACAGAAAAAGCAAGAATCCGAGAGAATGAGTCCGAAGTCGGAGCACCTTCGGACAGAAGAAGCAAGAATCCGAGAGAATGAGTCCGAACACGGCCCCCCTTCGGACAGAAGAAGCAAGAATCCGAGGGAATGAGTCCGAACACGGCCCCCCTTCGGACAGAAGAAGCAAGAATCCGAGGGAATGAGTCCGAACACGGCCCACCTTCGGACAGAAGAAGAAAGATTCTGAGAGGATGAGTCCGAACTCGCTCGCCAGTCAAAATAGGAATAAACACGATCAAAGAGATAACACAAAAAAGAGTCTTCCAAATAGGGAAGACTCTTTTTTGATATTCATATATAAATTAAGCCTATAACCAGTTCTGCGACCATTTTTCTATTTCCTTCATCAGCGGCTCCATGGCCAGGCCTTTTTCTGTCAGGGAATATTCGATTCTAACAGGAGTTTCAGGGTAAACCTCGCGTTTTACGACCCCCTCATTCTCCAGGTCCTTTAACCGGTCTGAAAGAACTTTGCCGCTTATCCCGATAGAGGATTCTATACTGCAGAACCGCTGCGGCCCGTTAAGCAATTGATAAATGATCAATCCGGTCCAGCGCTGGCTCAATATGCCAATGGCTTTTTCAAATCTTGGACAAATTAGCGACTTTTCCATAATAATCACTCCTTGTTTCTTATTATAGTCATAAACTAGAAATAATTAAATCACTTTTTATAAAATGATTACTTGACGAAAATAAATATCAATATTATACTAACTTACATAAAGTAAGTAACTAACATATGATTCAAGGAGGAAAACATGAACAAAAACGAATTAGGTCATTTCATTCTGCGTGTGATTTTAGGATTTATTTTCTTTATTCATGGATTTTCAAAATTTCAGGGAGGAATAAGCAATACTGCCGGTTTCTTCGATAGTATCGGTATTCCTGGTTTTATGGCTTATGCCGTTGCTGTAATCGAGCTGGCAGGAGGCATAGCGCTTATTTTGGGCATTGGTACAAAAATGGTTTCTGTACTATTTGCTTTCATCATGCTGGGAGCTATCTTTACTGCTAAGCTGCCCGCTGGCCTGCTTGGGAACGGCCAAATGACAGGATATGAATTAGATTTAATCTTGCTTGCTGCATCGATCTATTTTGTATTAGCAAAGGAATCACCACTGTCTCTTGGGAGCAAATTAACACAATCAAAGGCAAACTAATGAGAGGAGAAATTTACATGAACTTTCATCAAAAACCGATTATCTTTGTAGCTCAGGTCAATCTGAAAGTACAGGATCTGGAACGGTCACTGGCCTTCTATCAAGAAGCAATTGGCTTTAAAGTGTTAACAAAGACTGACAGAACTGCCCAGCTTACTGCAGATGGCAATAGCACCTTACTGACCATCGAACAGCCGGAAAATGTTGAACCTGCATTGGGAAGAACAACAGGTTTGTATCATTTCGCCCTGCTCCTCCCAAAGCGTTCTGATTTGGCTAAGATCGTGCGTCATTTCGTCGAGATTGGGCTGCAATTTGGATCTTCCGACCATCTGGTCAGCGAAGCGCTCTATCTCTCGGATCCTGATGGCAATGGGATAGAAATCTATACTGACCGTAACCCTTCCGAATGGACATGGAAAAACGGGGAAGTAAATATGACTGTTGATCCCCTGGACTTCCCTGATCTGCTGTCAATTGGGCAGCAGCAGTCCTGGAGAGGACTGCCCGGCGGTACGGTCATGGGGCATATCCATTTGCATGTGGCTGAACTGGCGGATACCGAAACGTTTTACACAGAGGGGCTGGGATTTGAAGCAGTCTGCCGATATGGCAAACAGGCACTTTTCATTTCGAGCGGAAAATATCACCACCATATTGGTTTGAATACATGGAATGGAGTAGGAGCCCCGCAGCCTTCATCGAATAGTGTCGGGCTTCAATCCTTCAAACTCATTTTTGAAAATGAAGCAGCCAGGGATCAGGCCGTGGGAAATTTGAAAAAGATAGGTGCGGCTGCAGCAGTTGAAAATAATCAGGTGATTACCGAAGACCCTTCGGGGAATCGAATTGTTTTAGGATTTTAAATTGTCATCAGGTGGTGTGAGTAATGGGTTTTTTAAATCAATTATTTGGAAGAAAATCTAAGGAGGAACAAAAAATGAACGCGAAATTAAACATTGGGATTATCTTAGGAAGCACACGTCAGGGGAGAGTTAGCCCTCAGGTCGGATCATGGGTTAAAGAAATTGCCGATAAACGCGGGGATGCCAATTATGAGATTATAGATATCGCTGATTTCAAATTGCCATTCTTAGGTGAAGCGGATTCACCGGGAATTGCTGCATGGAATGAGAAGCTTAACAGTCTGGATGGATTTATATTCATCGTTCAAGAATACAACCACAGTATTACAGGGGCATTAAAGAATGCACTTGATCTAGCTCGTGAACCTTGGAACAATAAAGCTGCAGGAATTGTAAGCTATGGCTCAACCGGCGGTGCGAGAGCTGCTGAACATCTGCGCGGAATCATGGGTGAATTGATGATAGCTGATGTGCGCGTGCATCCAACATTGTCATTATTTACTGATTTTGAAAATGGCACAGTATTTAAACCTCAAGATCTTCATCTCGATAATGTGAACGCAATGATTGACCAGGTGATATCCTGGAGCGGTGCATTAAAAACCATTAGATAGAGATTATAAGCAGAACCTTCGAGGTTCTGCTTTTTTAATCTTATTCTGAATAGCGGTTTTTAGGAAGGATCAAAAGGAAATAACTAAAGAAACAAGAGAAAATGGAAGGGGTGATCATGATGTGGAATGCTGCACTATGGGGAGGGGTCTCTGGATCAGCTGTCCTTTTAGGCGCATTGGCAGCCATGTATTTGCCCATCCAAAACAAAATGATTGGTTACATTATGGCATTTGGAACAGGTGTCCTGATTGGTGCTGCTTCATATGAGCTTCTTGGGGAGTCAGTCCATAACGGCGGCTTACTGCCGACAGGCATTGGATTTGTGGCTGGAGCCATTGTCTTTACCCTGTTTGATATCATGATTTCAAACAGGGGAGCTAAGAACCGGAAAAGATCCGGCCATAAAGCAGCAGCCAGCAGCGGAATAGTCCTTTTTGCGGGGACCATCATGGATGCCATACCAGAATCAATCATGATCGGGACAAGTCTGCTTGAAGGAGGTAAGGTGAGTTTTCTATTGGTGACAGCCATTTTTATCAGCAACTTTCCAGAAGGCCTTTCCAGTACCTCGGGAATGAAAAAGAGCGGCTATTCAAAAAAGAAAATGATCCTCCTTTGGAGTTCGGTATTTGTCATTGCGGGAATTGCTTCGATGGCTGGATACATATTTTTGGATGGAGCTTCAATAGAGGTCATATCAGGAATTGCAGGATTTGCCGGTGGTGCAATTATTGCCATGGTTGCTTCCACGATGATGCCTGAAGCCTTTGAGGACAGTGGTCCGATGACCGGATTCATTGCAGCTATCGGTTTGCTGGCTTCATTGGTGCTTGATCATTTTTCTTGAAATTTTCCAGAAAACAACACCTATATCATGAATGTTTGACACCTTATGTGGAAAAGACAAAACAGAGGTGTTATTCATGAAGATTAGAAATATTGTAAAGGAACAGCAGGAAGATGTGCATATTGAGATAGGCGCCTACGAAATGATCATTGAAAAGCGATATAGGGTAGTATCATTTATTAATGATCTGCTTCTGGGTGTTTTATATTTTATCGGAAGTATATTATTTTTAACAGATGTCAGCCAGGCGGTTTCGATATCGTTTTTCCTTGCAGGAAGCATTATGATGATCATCAGGGCAGGCTTGAATATATTGAAGGACCTTCATGTTAAAAAGATAACAGGAACAAAGAGAGAGTAAATCCATTTGAACATGAATTGGGTTTTACGGAAGGGCGAAACGGCAATACTAGCGACATAGCGAAAACCAGCTAAAAAATAAAAGTTTTTAAAGGAGAATGGCGATGACTGAAGAAACAGAAAAGGTAAGCAAAGGAAAAAAAGCGGATGTCGGCGATACGATCAGCATTTTAAGCGGTTCTGAAAAAGGAAAAAAAGGCAGGGTAATCGTGGTACGGGATAACTCAGTCATTGTTGAGCTTGGAATTAATCCGAAAAAGGATGAGCCCATAAAAACGGTGATCAGCCACAAGCGCTATAAAGTCGTTAAATAAAAAGGGAGTGTTAAAGATGAAATCTGAGCCAAAAAGAACATCTGCGTCCATACCTCCTGACGTCCGTGAAAAGATTATTCAATCGGACAAGGATGAGAAAGCAAAGCGGCAAACAAAACGGCCGCAGTAAATGATATCCATGACAGCCCAACACGCTGTCATGGGTTTTTCTGTTGGCTGAAGGGAGTGGAGTGGAAGGTGCTAATAGGACATGTTAAAGAGATTGTCCGCTATCCGGTGAAAAGCTTTTACGGGGAAAGTGTGGAAAAAACAAAAGTAATGAATTATGGCCTGTATGGGGATCGCAGCCATGCCTACCTGGATGAATCAAGGCCGGGGAAGTATTTGACGATTACTCAGTTTCCGGAAATGGTCATGTATAAAGCAGGGTTTATGGGAGAGGAAAATGAGAACATGTTTCCTCCAGTAAGAATTACTACTCCGGACGGCAGACGGATTCCCTGGGATAATAAAGAATTGCTAAAAGAAATGGAAGAGCATTCTTCCAGAAAAATCACTCCAGTGAAATATAGTCCTGCCCATGTACCTGATGGGGCAATTGAAGAAGAAAATATTCTATTAGTGACAGACGCGTCTTTGCAAAGAATGAAGGAGCTGTGGGGCAAGGATAAGCTGGACTTCCAGCGGTTTCGCCCGAATTTAGTCATTTCCCTATTAAGAGATGAACCTTTTATTGAGGAAAGCTGGTTTGGGAAGACAATGAAGATTGGCAGCGTTGAGATTCAAGTTAAGCGGCATTGCGAACGGTGTATGATTATTACAGTAGATCCAGAGAGCGGAAAGAGGGATCCCAGTTTGCATAAAAAGGTTATCAGTGAAAGGGATAATCACTTCGGTGTGTATTCCTCAGTCAGGAAAACAGGTGAAATTTCGGCAGGGGATGAGGTTTATCTTTTTGATTAAGTACATGTAAACTGGAAGCAATAAATGTTTCCGGGAATGAAAATATGTACGGGCTGGTTTTGCAGAAATTGGCGGAGGCTATTTAATTTGGGAATGGATATGGGAAGTAAGCTTATTCCTGGTGAATCGGCAAAGCGGGTTCATCTTTGGCATCATAAGGCGATTCCTGGCCTTCCCGTTTTTTGGAAGAGTGTATGCCGCATGTAATGGGGTTTTTATAGTTCTATCCATCCTCAGGGGTAGGGGCATAGACAAGAAGGCACCGGATCTATATGACTGGAATGGTGCATTAGTTTGTCTGGCGGTGGCTTCCATGAACCTCTTCGCACCGAATCATCAAGGCTATTTTTTATACCTTTTTATTTTAAATGACAGGGTAGTATTGCTTATATGTGGGTTGACAATAGAAAGGAGGCCTCATCCCTATCACTGGCAATCGCAGACTCTGAGCATTTGAATTATACATAATCTTCACTTTTTCATCTGACTGGCTGACTAATAAAAATTTTACTTCCGGTGAGTAATAAAACGGCTCCATATCCTTCTCCTCCTCGGCATCTCTCCATTCACTTTATGCACTTCTGCCCGGTTTGATGCAAATTCCCGTATATCGGGAGAACAAATTGGGCATTTTCCGCATATTTTAGTCGGGAGTGGAATATTAGGAGGGTTTCTATGCCTGATCGGAAAAAAGAATATCCCATGCACCCTAATTATGGGAAAATAACCCGTTATGAAGAAGTGGCGATTACAGTACCGGAGCAGCGGCAATTTCGGCAGCCGGGGACAGAAGGACTAATGGTTCCGAGACCAATCATTGAGAATCCCAATTATATTGGTACAGGCAAACTTGCGGGAAAAGTGGCGCTCATCACGGGAGGAGATAGCGGCATTGGTGCTGCGGCGGCAATAGCTTTTGCAAAAGAAGGGGCAAATGTAGCAATTTCGTATTTGGATGAACATGAGGATGCGAATCGGACTAAATCAAGAATCGAAGAAATCGGGCAAAGCTGCTTATTGCTTCCGGGAGATGTGAGGGAAAAAGAGCATTGCGCCGACATTGTGGAAAAAACAATTCAAACCTTCGGGCAACTGGATATCCTTTGCAATCATGTCGGAATTCAGTTCCAGCAATTAAGCCTGCTCGATATTACGGATGAACAATTCGATGATACCTTTAAAGTGAATGTTTATTCTCATTTTTACACAACGCGGGCAGCTCTCAGATACTTAAAAGCCGGAAGTTCAATTATAAATACATCATCAGTAGTCGCATACTATGGGAATGAGCAATTAATCGACTATTCCGCGACAAAAGCAGCTAATGTTGGCTTTACCAGGGCACTTGCCAATAATTTGGCAGCAAAGGGGATTCGCGTAAACGCAGTGGCTCCAGGCCGTTTCTGGACGCCGCTTATTCCGTCCAGTTTCTCCGCGGACGAGGTCACATTAGCCGGCAACCCGATGGACCGGCAGGGACAGCCATTTGAGCTTGCGCCAACTTTTGTATACCTTGCATCAGATGATTCAAGATTTGTAACCGGGCAAACCCTACATGTTAATGGAGGACAGATTACATCCTCATAAAATGGGCCATTCCCCAGGATTAAGGGGAAGGCCCATTCTTAAATTCTCCTTCTTAAACATTTTGACCCATCTGTTCAGCCTTTACCGGCTTTCTCGAAAAGAAAATCACCAGAATGACTGTGGTAATCAGGGACCCATGGAATATCCATACCATCTTAGACAAAGATAAAGACTCCAATAAAACAGGAGCGACAGCGAATCCGAGGGCAAAACCTAGAGATTTTAAGAGCATGCCTACTCCAAAAATTCTCCCTCTAATATGATTATCTGTCTTTTGCAGGATTGTCGCATGCATAGTAGTAAAGCAGGCATCAAAAATACCAGTTAAAAAGGCAAACGGCAGGATAATCCATAAGCTGCTATTTGAGAGGAAGGTGATAAATCCTGCTGACATAAGCATCGCTGTAAAAAAACAAGCATAATATAAACGGCTCCCCTGCAGGCTTTTCAGCTTTGGCAGAATCATGGTTGCCAGTACGGAACCAATCCCCCAAACGCCCCAAATCAACCCGTAATAGAAACTTTGTTTGCTGCTGTCGATGTTTTCAGCGAGCAGCGGAATCCCTAAGTTATGTGAAGCTCCTGCAAATGCGCCTGAGAGGAAGACAATATTCACCAGAAGCAGCATCGGTTTAAGTAATATAAACGAATAAACTTCTTTCATATCCCTGCCAATGCTGGCCAGTTTTTCTTTAAGGCCGCTGCTGATTTTTTTATTCACAGCCGATTCCGACGTTTGCCATTTCATTTTTAATAAAACGAGTGCTGAAATGACGTATGTGGCGGCATCAATGATTAAAGTTATCTGGTATCCGAGGAAATCAGTTATGACTCCAGCCCCGATAAAACCAAACACCAGACTGACAGATGTTAATCGGGAAATTAACGCATTCGTCTCAAGTACCTTATCCTCGCCAAAAATCTGAGGGATTTCTGCGCTGTAGCTAACTGCAAAAAAGCTTGATGTCAATCCGATAAAGAAGCAGACAATGAGAATCATGAGTGGATTTGGAAAAGGTATTAAGCCTAAAATGATGACTGCCCGGAATACATCTGTCCAAATCATAATTTTTCGGCGGTCATAGCGATCGGCCAGAACCCCTGAGAAAAGACTTGATAAAACGCCGCCAAGTGTCCTGATGGCCATTGTCGCTGCAAGCCAGGCAGAGCTTCCGGTGGCCGCATACATGAGCACATTAATGGCAATCAGGTCCATGAACGTACCCAAATCGGAAAAGGCTTTTACATACAGAAAAATTTTACGGTTCATGCGTGTCTCCCTAGTTTTCAATGATGTTTTCTGTTTTATTTTAAAGATTTTGAATTTAATTCGCAATACGAAACTTCAGATCTTTAATTTGCTGATTTGGCATTCTTTATAAAGGATAATCACATAAGAATGTGGAATAAATGATTGGTCAAATTTGAAAGCAAGACTGAATTTAAAAGCACATTATACAAAGAAGGTAAGAGAATGAGCAATATATTCGGGAATCAAAAAAAAGGACTTGATTATAAAATACGCAAGGGTGCTTACGCTGTCATATTCAACCCGGAAAATGAAAAAGTATTAACTGTGCAAACTCAGTCTGGCCATTACTTTCTCCCAGGCGGAGGAATAGAAAAAGGTGAAGGGGAAATCGAATGTCTGAAAAGGGAAGTACTGGAGGAGACCGGCTATGAGATTTCAAATTTATTCTTTATCGGTAATGCAAAGAGCTATTTGCCGCAGACCAAGAAAAAGCCAATGCTAAGTGACGGGTATTTTTATCTGGCTGATCTGGCGGATAAAATACAAGAGCCGACTGAAGAAGACCATGCAATAAAGTGGATTGAAACTGAAAGAATAGCAGAATTGCTGGTTCACAGTCACCACATATGGGCGGTCCAGAAAGGGATAGGATATAAAAAGCAGGAGGGGGAAGATGAATGATTGCCTACTACGGGGAACTCTGCACTAAGATGTATGAAAGTTATAAATCAATGGCAGAGGGTCCAGAGTTGAGCTTTTATCTGTCATATGTAAAAGACAGGAAGATGAAAGTATTGGAGCCGATGTGCGGAAATGGAAGAATGCTCATACCTTTTATTCAGCATGGCATCGAGACTGATGGTTTTGATGTTTCACAAGACATGCTGAAAGTCTGTAAGGAAAAAGCTGAGAAATTAAACTTAAATCCTAATGTTTTTCAGGAAAAGATAGAAGAGTTTAAAAGTACTAACAAATACGATTTAATTATGATCCCGTATGGTTCTTTTTCACTTTTGCCTGACTCCCTGGTAAATATAAGTCTTCAAAATTTAAAGAATGCCCTAAATGAAGGAGGAAAAATGCTTCTTACCATTGTAGAAAAAGATAATGAAGTAGAAGAAGCTGCAGAATGGACAGAAACGAACAGGAAGGAATTAGTGGGGCAGACCATTATTGAAAATAGAAAAATAGCTTATGATAACGAAACGAAAATCCTGCATATCCAGCTGAAGTATGATGCTGTTGGAGAGGGAACCGCAGAAAGAACAGAATTGATGGATTTTCCTATCCGGCTCTATGATCCAGGTGAATTCAATAGAGTACTCAAAGATAACGGGTTTAGGCAAATCGCCGTTCATGAAGTTAGAGATGGGTACGGAGATGGACAATCTTTTCCTGTTTATGAATGTATGAAATAATAAGCTGTCTTCATGACGGCTTTTTTCAGCTTTGTTGGCGGGATAACGGGTTTTTTATCAAATTACTAAGTGCCAGCATTCATCAGAGAGGGGCGCTCATATGGAACTGGAAGAAAAAAGGGAGTCATCTGAACGTTTGAGGCTGAATAAAAAGATCATGTGGGGAATAACGATTATTTCGATCCTCTTAGCGATGTTCTATATAGATAAGCAAAAGGTATACAAGGAAGAAAAACCGCCAATGCCCACTGTACTATTAGGGGAGCAGGAGTTACATCCAATCTTAAGCACTTATACATGGAACGCAGGAAAAATTGAGAAGGAGATAAAAGATCTTACGCAATTGATTGAATATCAGCATGCTGAATTTCGAGAGAATCTTAACATAGAATTTCCTAAAAATCAGCAGCCAATCTTCATTGCAAGAGGAACCTACTATAATGGAGAAATTAAAGCAGAGCCCTATCAAACTCTGTATCTTGGATTTACACTTTTAGGAAACGAATCCCGCAAAGAAATATATTCTATAAAAGCCTACTGGAAGGATGGCAAGCGGGCTGAATATATCATACCTGTTAACATTAAAGAGGTTAGTCCGGAAAAGAACTATCTGGCAAGGAATAAAGGGTATCATTCACTTCTGATTGTTGGAGATACTGATAAAAATGTAATTGATGAACTCTATTCGGAACCATTGCACTTTCTTTTCGAAACAAGCAATTCATTAGGTCTAAAGGATGTAAATGATATTTATCCTGAATTACAAGTAAAGGAAGAGCCATGTTATATTTTATTTGATCATACGAAGGAAGTATTTCGCGCAGCTTCTCTAGAAGAGTTATTGAAATATATGAAAGAAAATACGTATTCTAAAAAAAGCACAATAGAGGGAAAAGTCACAAAGCTGGATCGAAATTTAGGAGTAATCCAAGTGGATGATAAAATTTTTACTGCTGCAGATATGGAAGAGGTTAAAGTTGGACAGAAAATCTCTTTAGAGGTGATTCAGCTAAATAAGGACATCCCTTACTATCGAGCAATCGAAAACATCAATGTGATAAAAGCTCCTGACACGGTCTTTTCCGCTGCTAAATGGCTAGCGAAGGATGCTGAAAAGGTTTCTATTCTTGCTATTGGACCATCTGCCTTTACTGAGCAGTTTAAATCTCCAAATAAGGAAGACTTCAAGCTGGTGGAAAATATAGAGATTCAAGAGACACTAACATTAAAAAATGGAGAGGCAATCACAGATGCTGCTGTTTATGTATTTAATGATAAGGAATTAGTTTTTCAGACGGACGAATTTGACCAGCTCCTGAACTATTTATTTGAGTTTGAAATGTTAATGCCTGCTAGAAAGGAAAGAAACGGTCTTTAGTGCAGCGAAAGGGGAATAAAGGGTGACTGCTCCTATTATCAAAACAGACAGATTAATAGCGATCTGTCTCATTTAATGGAAATTTTCTCTGACCCGGTGGCCATGAGATTTTATCGCTCAACAAAAACAAGAGAACAGGCCGAAGAATGGATCAGCTGGACCTTGCATAATTATCGGACGCATGGTGTGGGCTTTTGGGTTGCGGAAGAAAAAACATCCGGCAGGTTTTTGGGGCAGTGCGGAATTCCCCCCCAGGATACAGGCGGCGTTACAGAAATGGAGATTGGCTATTTGTTTGCCAGGCGTGAATGGGGAAAAGGCTATGCGGCGGAAGCGGCATTAGCCTGTAAGGAATATGGGTTTAAAAGCTTAAAATATAAAAAGCTGGTTTCCATTATAAATGTGAAAAATTTTGCTTCTATCCGTGTTGCGGAAAAAGCTGGCATGAAAAAGGAAAAAACATTTCTCAGAGCGGGAAATAAGATGTATGTATATTCCATATCAAACGGTTAGCATTTTAGATGATGTTTTTATAATGTTCATTAAATACCTTAAAAAGCCTTTCATCACCGCCTCGGTCTGGATGGAGGGCTTTTAGCAGTTTCTTGAATTCTTTACGGATCAATTGCATATCCTCATCAGGTTTCAAGCCCAGAAGCTTTCCAGGCTTGATTTCTTCATCAGCAATCATATTTTGGACTTGTATCATTTTCTTCAATGATCTAACTTTGGATTCCTCTATTTGGACTCTAGTATTCAGGATCTCTATTTGTCCTTTAAGGTCTTTAACTTGCACGAGGATCCCTTCTAGTTTTTGCTGATAAAGCTCTTCATGTTTTTTGATGATGAAATCATTGAGATCCTTCGTCTTAATTGTGTAGCTGATTTGCCTCCTGGGGCTTCGATCCGCTTTCATTTTTCCTTCTTCAATCCAGCGCTCAATGTCGGCCCCATTCGCCTTTATTCCAGCTTTATGTAATTGTGCCACAGCATCAGTAATGTTCATGCTTCATGCTCACTCTCTATAAAATCTATTTAGCATTCAAAAACATCATAACACTGAACACTTTCAGAAAAATAACAAGCAGATAACATAGTATTAAAGTTTATTTACACTGGTAACGCCATCATTTCGAAGAACTGGAATTATTAGAAAATTAGGTGGAATCTTGGTATAATGTAAAAAAATGGATGAGGAAGGATGGGGATAATATTGAAGAAAATGTTTAAATTTGCAGTATGGGTCGCTGCTTTACCGTTTATTCTGCTGTGGACAATCTTTTTTGATTCGAGCGGAAACTCTGCCATGTTTGTGAATGATGTATTAAATGATAAAAAATAGGTTGAAGAAATCCTATGTTTAAGTTTGATTGTTAGCTGAACCAATCGGACCGTATGGGCAGCTGGACTCCCGTACATCCTCAGTTGAACCTTTGAGTGAGGGAGTCTTATGCCCGTTAGACTGCTGTAAAGTGAAACTTCAACAAACAATTACTTTATAGGGCGCTCGAGAGTCAGGATTTCATCCTCCATTGAAGCATATTGCTGCTCCACTACATGCTTAACATCTGAAATTGCTGCATTGTAAAAATGCGGGGCCAATGACTCTTTAACAAAATCCAGCACCCTTTCTGCACCGAACTCAGATATTTCCTCATCTCTTTCTTCAGAGAAAAAAATCTGGATATCCTCGATCATCTTTTGCTGCTGCTCTTTTGTTATTTTTAAAAACATGCCATGCCTTCCTTTCGGTTTTGGATACATGTTACTATACACGGAAATTTTATCAAAAGGGAGGCTGTTATTTTTAAAAGAAATATGTACAGCAGGAAAATGGAGAGCTCCTGCCAACTACTTATGTGATGATTCATCGCCATAGACATCAAAGAGAAGGCTGTAATAATCATTTACATAAATGTCTTTGTTTGCAGCTTTCTTTTTCGGATAGAGAGAAATAGGGATAGATGACAAGGCAAGAATCGAGCTGCATAATAGAACCAGATATAATATTCCAGATAGAATGAACATTTAGGATACCTCCTTGAGTTGTTAAAAAAAGCTTAAATTATGAAACGCATTTCATAGCAAGAAAAAATGAAAAAAAATTAGGTGGTTTTATGGCAAATATAAAAGACATCGCTAAAAAGGCAGGAGTTTCAGTTACGACCGTATCCAGAGTGCTGAATAATCATCCTTATGTAAGTGAGGATAAAAGGGAAGCTGTCTTGCGGGTGATGGAGGAATTCAATTATCAGCGAAATATTAATGCAGTCCATTTAAGTAAAGGGGAAACACTTCTTATAGGGGTCGTAGTTCCTTTTACCAATCATCCTTATTTCGGCCAGCTGGTAGAAGGGATTGCAAATGAGGCCATGAAAAACAACTATAAATTAGTTCTTTTTCAAACAAATTACGAGGAAGACAGGGAGATTGAAGCTCTAAAAATGCTTCAGCATAAACAAATCGACTCTTTAATCATCTGTTCCAGAATCTGCGAATGGGATGTCATCAATCAGTTTACCGAGTATGGCCCCATTGTTCTCTGTGAAGATGCGAGGAATCGTAATGTATCATCTACTTTTATCGACCATTACATGAGTTTCTCTAATGCTTTAGAGTATCTGCATAACAAAGGGCATCAGAAAATCGGGTATTGCATTGGAAGAAAGACTGGTGCCAACAGCAGGCAGCGCGGAAAGGCTTATGCTGATTTTTTAAAACGAATTGACGAACCATATAAGGAAGAATTTATCTTCTATGAATGTCTGCATTTTGAGCATGGCGAAGAAGTGGTCCGGCGATTATCGAACATGGATAATCCCCCATCTGCTCTGCTGGTAACAAATGATTTTGCTGCTGCCGGAATAGTAACTTCCTGCAGGGAAAACGGCATCCATATTCCGGATGATCTGGCAATCATGGGATTTGATAACCAGCCAATAGCCAAAATCATGCACATTACAACACTTGAAATTCCGCTGGTTCAAATGGGAAGGCAGCTGCTTCTTCAAGCGATTGATGGTAAAAAGCACACACATCAGGAGATATCGGTGAAGCTGATCGAACGGCAAACCGTATAGCATTAAGTTGTTTGAAGCGGCTGCCCTCAGCCGTTTTTTTATTTATTTGTTTTTGCAATTTAAAGATATCAGAGGGTGTCCATTCTGACAGCTGAAAGAGAAGTCTTATGAAATGAGTCTGAACAATGCTTATCTTCGGACAGGAGAAGATGTAATCCGAGGGAACGAGTCCGAACATAGCACATCTTCAGACAGAAGGAGATGAAATCCATGGAATGAGTCCGAACAAGGCTCATCTTCGGACAGGAGAAGAAAAAACCCGTGGGAATGAGTCCGAACAAGGCTCATCTTCAGACAGAAGGAGAAGAAATCCGAGGGAGTGAGTCCGAAGATAGCACATCTTCAGACAGATGAAGAAGAAATCCCTGGGAGTGAGTCCGAAGAAGGCTCAATTTCGGACAGGGGAAGAAGAAATCCGAGGGAGAGAGAGAGAAATCCATAGAACGGGTCGAACCACAAAACAACCATCAGAATAATTGTCAATTTCCAAGCCAATACTAACAAAAAAGTATGGGACTGATGTTACATGGGATTTGTACTTATAGTTTTTCTAGCCTGGCTGGTGCTAATGCTGTTTACATCGATGAATAAAAATCTGACATTTATTGAAAATACCTTCGTCTATTTGGTGGCGTTAGTCATTAATATTAATTTTACATGGATTGTGTATGAAGAGTTGAATATGGCGAAGATTTCCCAGCAGATCTTAGATAATTCCGCGTTCTTAATACATAGAAGTATAACCCTTCCGCTCACAGTTGCTATCACACTGAATTTATTCAGGACAGCGCCTTCCTTTGGTTCAAAAATTTTTAAAACCATCCTGTCAGTGTTGTTCCTTGTTTTGGCAGTGGTGATTGCCCTTTATTTTGACATTGTGGATTATAGAAAGTGGAATATCGGTTATGAAATAATATATTTATTCCTCCTGCATTTAGTGGTTCAATCCCTGCTGAAGTATTTTGGACAGCTTAAAACTAAAGGGGTGAACGAAGCATGAAATTATGGGAGGATTTCGGCGGCAATGAGCTCTTTCTCTTATTAACTGCTGCTGCTGCCTATCTTGTATATTTTTTACTTATAAGAAGGCCGGATAAGCTGGCCAAACAAATCAGAATCCTGAGCCTGCTTTGGGGAATGTCCATTGGCATTCTATATGATTTCACAATAGGCGGAGGCAGGACTGATTTTTATAAGATAAACGATTTAAATAATTATGAAGTGACAGATGTTCTTTATTATTTATTATTCGCGCCATTCGGCTACTTCTTTTTTTATTTTTATGAAAAAATGAAGATCGGCAAAAAAACATTCATTATATATGTTTTGGTATGGGCGTTATCAGGTGTTTTCTTTCAATGGGTGTTAACTGCTGCAGGTATCATTACCCTGCAGAAAGAGTATCGGATCGCGCACTCTTTTCCTATCTTTCTGCTGACTCAAACACTGACAGGAGTTTATATCCAGGTGCTCAAATCCAAAGAACAGCTTTCAGCAGGAGAATAGACAAATGAAGGCGGCCACATCAGGGATGGCCGCATTTTCTGTTTTTCATGAAACCTTTTCCGGCTTCTGCTCGTATTTAATATTATCAGTAGCAGAATGGGAGAAAAAAAATGTCCTAAGTGCGGATCTAGTGAATTGGGGAAAGGGAACCATTCGGGTTATGGAGTTATGTTCCCTGTCAACAAGATGAGCATCGGTTCTGATATTGAATATCTTATTTGCACCAGCTGCGGTATTATCATTGAAGGGTACGTGAAGAAGCCGAGAAAATTTATAAGTTCAAAATTTTAAAAAGTCTTTTTAAATTATGAAAAATGCTTACCAGGAAAATTAAAATTCTAAGGTGTATAATAACTATTCTAGAGATTCAATCTCAATTAATCTGAAAAGCTATAGGAGCACCAAGATAAGATCATGAAAAAATATAAATTAAAGAACCATTTTAAAGGATTAAAGAAGGGAACGCACTTTTACCTGATTGCTGAATCTGAATTTATTGGCATTAAAGAGTATGTTTTGCGGACAAAAGACTTAGCGGTCAGGATTTCCATTAATGAAAGCGAGCTGAACAGGCATTTTACTTTAATGCACAGTTATGCATCCAAAGAGGATTAATTCCTCCACTTTATTGTGCTGTAACATAATAAAAAAGCCCCGTATAGGCGGCCTTAAATTAGTACTCTCGATGTTTGACCCCAGCGCATGACAATGGCTCCCCAGCCGAGACCTGCACCATATCCAGCCAGTACAACTACATCCCCGTCTTTTATTTTGCCTTCCTTCACTTCTTCATGAAGCCCAATAGCTATCGTAGGTGCAGAAGAGTTTCCGTAATATTGTATGGTTTTGGTATGAACTTTTTCCATAGGAAAGCCGAGGCGTGCTGTACCTGCTTCAATGATACGCAAGTTGGATTGGTGAGGGATGATGAAATCCACTTCTTGCAGGCTCAGGCCAGAGAGTTCCAAAACTTTATGAACCGCTTTGGGAAATCTGTCTACTGCAAATTCAAAAACGGCTCTTCCGTCCATCTTGATGTGCTTGTTTTCATCAAGATGAAGATATTTTCCCCCGCTTCCATCCATTTGCATATGGATGCCGAGAATACCATTGCTTTTATCCACCTGCCCTAAGACAACAGCAGCAGCTCCATCTGAAAACAGCAGCGCCGTCTTTTTATCCATCGGATTCAAGAGGGAGGAGCATTTGTCGACAGCAATGACTAATACGTTTTTATACAATCCTGTCTGAACAAATTGGGCCCCGGTTGCCAGGGCAGTGATAAAGCTGGAACAGCCTGAATGAAGGTCCAGCCCTGCACAATGTGCAGCACCGATTCTATCCTGAACCAGCGCAGCCGTAATGTGGGTGTCATGTGTGTTTGTTCCAATAATGACCATGTCAATATCCTTCGGGTTGACCCCTGCGTCTTCTATCGCACGTTTTCCAGCAATTTCGCACATATCTGTAAGTGATGAGTCTGGAGATTCGTAGCGTCTTTCCAGTATGCCCGTTTTTCTGCATATTTCTTCTTGTGTAATACCGAAACGTCTGGCAATCATCTCATTTGTTATAATATTTTCTGGAATGTTTACACCGATTCCTAAAACACCTGCACTGAACAAAGCAATGACCTCCTCGGATGAGTTAATTTTTACCATTACATTTTATCACATAATTGGACAAATTTTGCAATATTGAGAGTTTTATAATTTTATAAAAAAATGCTCAGAGCATTTCGCCCTGAGCAATCTTCATTTCATAAGTTCTTTTACCAGATGTCACCGCGCTCTTTTTTTAGAGCCTTCATTTTTTCAACCCATTCGTCGACTCTCAGCTTGATCTCATCACTTTCCGCCTCAGCTGTATTTCGGTTTTTTTCATAGAGTTCTAAATAGAGGTCCTTCATTTGCTCGCTTCGTTCATAGCCCCAATCACGCAGCTCTGATCGCTGCTCATCAGTGATCCAGCCATTGTCTCCCATGACTGTAACAGCATCAAGGATTCGATGTGCTTCACGCCTGCCGATCGTAAATAATTGGCGGGGATAAATTTCTCCGAGTTCATACTCATCCATCATTTCCCATGGGCTTGGCGACAGTGTAAATGCCCAAGCCAGGTCGCCGGCAGAAGGAAGCCACTCGTATTGGATCGTGTTTTTCAATTCATCCGGGTTATCCGCTTTTAAATATTCCCCATTGCCGGCTTCGGCTACTGCTTTTAATTGGTTCTCGGCTTTTCCATCTACACCAAACCCTATGATATTCACACTATTGCTGCTGTTGTTTTTTACAAGGTTTTTACTGGCCGAGACGGGGTCGCCATCACATGTTTCGGCACCGTCACTGACAATGTAGATCGTTGTGGATCCATCATAACCGCTGCTCATTTCTGCAGCCTTTTGAATGGCACCGGCAAGAGGTGTCCAGCCTTTGCTTTCAAATGAATCCACCGCTTCGTGGAACTCTTTCTTGGAATATTTCCCCATCGGGTAGACTTCCTCTACTCCTGAGCAGGAAATTTCTTTATCAGCGTCCGCTTCAGAGCCTTTATGGCCATATACAACTAGGGAAACTTCGCTGCTTTGGCCAATTGTCTGGGCGAAACTCTTTACGGCACTTTTAGCAATATCCATTTTCATTTTGCCGCCTGCCTGCAGCAGCATGCTTGAACTGGCATCAAGAAGAATAATAGCCTGTTCTGATGCCTTTTTTTCTTCCCCAGGTTCTGATTTAGTGGGATCCGGCAGGTAAGGCTCTTCAAAATCTGGTTTGTAGGAATTGGACTTTTCAATGATGTTTTTATAATTCGGACTCGCCAACAGGGAAAGAAGCCCTTTTTTAATCGAGTCTGTATCTTTGGCTTCTTTCGTCAGCTCCTCAAGTTTGGGGGTCATCTTGCTTATAAGCTCAGGATCAGTTTCAGGCACATTGAATTCAATGGCCTCAATGTCCTTCTCGTATGTGAGCCCTTCCATTAGTGTTCCAGGGGTCAATTTCAGCAGGCTTTCTTCTGAAACCTCCAAATTAATATTCTCAGATTCTGCTAAAATGCTTTCCTGCTTTTTTTCTTTCTTGTCTTCTTGTTTTTGTTCTTCTTTACCTGATGAATCAGCTTCCGCTTCCGCTTTCTCTTTGTCATTGCTGCATGCTGAAAGAATCAATGCGGCAAACAGCAGCCATAACGCATAACGTTTCACATAAATTCTCCTCTTTATTTAAGTTTTACTAATAATAGAGTTTAACATGGATAAAGCTGGGTTTGAAGTAATTTCCATATGATAGGATTTTTTTACAGCATTTTGGTATAGTTGAAGGAAGATATAATGCAAAGGAGGCAATCCGTTGGAAACAGTATTTCCGATCCTTGAAACAGAAAGATTAATTTTAAGAGAAGCAACTGAAGAAGATGCAAAAGATATGTTTGTATACCTGTCAGATCAACTGGTTGTAAAGCATATGGGAATCTCGGCCTGTGAATCTGTCGAAGAGGTGCTGGATGAAATAAAGTGGTATAAATCCATTTACAAAAATCGCACTGGAATGCGCTGGGGCATAACCCTAAAGGATTCCGGGAAGGTCATAGGGAGCTGCGGTTTCCTAAACAGGAATCCCAGACATTTCCGAAGTGAAGTCGGTTATGAATTAAGCAGAGAGCATTGGGGAAAAGGGATTGCCAATGAAGCTCTTGAGAGAGTTTTAAAATTCGGATTTGAACACCTTGAGCTTGAAAGGATTGAAGCCCTGATAGAACCTAAAAATCTCTCATCCCAGAAGCTGGTTGAAAGGCAGGGATTCACGAGAGAAGGTTTGCTGAGGCACTATGAATATACAAATGGAAAATTTGATGATTTGTATATGTACTCTATTTTAAAAGGGGATTTGTAGAAGGGCTGGAGTTAGGAATACATATTGAGTTTGAGTGAAAAAACCAATCTGCTGGGAGGATTATTTTTATGAACTACAATGGCCGTACCTTTGTTTCTGTTCAAAATACTGAGAATGGTGAAGTATCATCAAAAACCTTTTTTCAGTATAAACAGGAGGGAAACATTATATCTGCTGTTTATGGCGGGGGAGAGATTATTCAGGGGACACTTATTGGAATTGTAAATGAAGATGGCAGTTTAGAATTTAGATATAACCATGTGAATAACAAATATGAAATACGCGGAGGAAAATGTCATTCAAAACCTGAAAAGCTGCAAGACGGCCGCATCAGGCTATATGAAAAATGGCAGTGGCAGGATGATGAAGGGACGGAAGGTCATTCGATTATCGAGGAAGTAAAAAATTAAAGTTTAATAGGCGGCATGGGAGCCGGAGGGAATTATCCCTCCGCATGCAGCTTCAGGTTCTGTCTGCTTCTTTTTGTTTTTTCTTTCGTTAAAGTGAAGAAGAAAACAAAGCCGATGAATGATGTAATAAACAATATGGCACCCATTGGTACCGCAGTGGTTTCATCAATGCTCACCAAAGGGGAAACAGCAGAACCCAGCACTAAAGGAAGCATTCCAATAACGGCGCTGGCACTGCCGGCACGATGCCCCTGATTTTTCATGGCCAATGTAAACGAGCTGGTAATGATCATTCCCATTGAAGTCATATAGATAAAGATCGGAATGACAAGCATGAATAGCGGACCTTTAATGATGGTCATGATTAAAAGTAACGAAGTGGCACTGACGGCAAGGCAGACGGCTGTCCGGAGCAGGCTTCTTTCCGGAATGACACCTGCCAGGCGGCCAATTAGAAAACTCCCCGTAATGATGGCCAATCCATTAATGCCAAACAGGATGCTGAACACCTGAGGCGATACACCATAAATCCCCTGATAGACAAAAGGTGTCCCCGAAACATAAGCAAAGCTTCCACCATGTATAAATCCTACGATAAGGGCATACCCGATGAAGGAACGGTCCCTGAAAAGGCCCCCCATGCTTTTAACGGAATTTCCAATGGAGCTTGGGACCCTTTTTTCTGGAGGAAGGGTTTCTTTTAATCGGAAATAGATCACAATGGTAATAAATAATCCCAAAAAGCTTAGAAAATAAAATATGGTTTCCCAGCTTGCGAAAGGAATTAGAAGCAGGGCACCGCCTGTCATTGGTGCGTACATCGGAGCTGTTGCATTAATGACCATAAGCAAGGCAAAAAACTTCGTGAGCTCTTTACCGCTGAACACATCACGGACAACTGCCCGGGATAGGACTATTCCAGCAGAGGCGGTTAATCCCTGCAGAAATCGGGCTGCAATAAAGGCTCCGATATTTGGTGAAATGGCGCATAAAAGGGAAGATACGGCAAAGAGTGTGATCCCGATAAGAAGAGGCTTTCTTCTTCCATGGGAATCACTGAGCGGTCCGACAATAACCTGTCCAGCCGCAAGTCCAATCAAGCAGGCTGTTAAACTCATCTGAACAAGTGAAGCCCGGGCACTGAAATCATCAGCGATTTCTGGGAAGCCTGGCAAATACATATCAATATTAAATGGCCCCAATATTCCAAGCATGCTGAGGAGAAATGCCAGCGCAAGCCTCTCTTTTCCAGTAGGGTTGTGAATCATGTTAAACACCTTTCTTTCTATGAAGCTGTTAATCTTTTACATAAATATGGCTAGTATACGCCAGGTGCAGGGGGATGTCCAGCGGAGAATGCTGTAAATAAAAAAATCCATGGCGGAATAGCCACAGATTTAATCATTAACAATTGCAAATCATCAATACATTTCCATCCAAGTCCTGAAAGTTGAAATAGGCAAAATCTCCAATACGCTCAATTTCCTTTACAATGGTGATTCCCTGATCTTTAACAAACGTGTATGCCTCATCAATATCCTGGACGAAGAAATTAAATAAAACGTGACCGGAAGGATTTAAGGTAAAGGCTGGATCAAAGGTGTGGTCATCCAGTGTAAGACCGGTTTCAGAGGTGACAGGAATGTTGTATACCGGGGATTCTACTGAACCCTTATGAAAAGGCAATCCAAGCAGTGTGCTATACCATTCAGCCGACTTTTCCAGGTCGCTGACATGAATAAAAACATTGTTCACTTTGCCTGCAATCGGGGAAGCAATTGATTTCATATACTCACCGCTTTCATTGTGATTATTTTACCAATTCTCCATACACGGGAAAACTCCTTTAATTTAAGGGTTCAGCCTGTGTATTTCCCTGGCGACAGCTTCCAAAATGTACACAACTGGAACTTGAGTCGTAATATTGGACTGCTCAAACGTTTCCTCTGTCACATAATAGGCGATATTCAAATCTGAAACTTTCGCAATTGTTGAAAGCCGGCTGTTTGTGATGCTGATGATTTTACTGCCTTCCTGCTTCAGCTGGTTAAGATGGGTGACTGTAAAAGGAGTTTCCCCTGAGACAGATAAGGCAATCGTGACACTGCTGCTGCGGATGCTGGAATGGATCGGAAAATGGGGATCCTTGATATACAGTGAAAACTTGCCAAGACTCGAGAAATATCTGGCTCCGTATTCAGCCAGTATGCCTGAGCTTCCGATCCCTATAAATATAATGTTATCTGCCGTATTTATAAGTTCTGCTGCCTCGATGATTTTTTCGTCTAAATCACCTCTTAGCGTTCGCTCGAAAAACTCGACGATGGATTGCTTGGAACCTTTTATAGAGGTCTTTTTATTTTCCTGCAAATATAATTTAAACTTTATCTTAAATTCAGTGAAACCCTCACAATTCAGCTTCCTGCAGAACCGCAGGATGGTGGCCGTCGAAACATGGGTTTCATCTGCAAGTTCACGAATCCGCATATAAGGAATCTTTTCTTTGTTTTGACAGATGTAATGATATATGGATGTTTCTAAATCATTGAAAGATGCGATGATTTCATTTGAAAACATGATTCAGTAATCCTCCGTTGAAAAAATAGATAGGCTTATTTTATCACAAGGAGAAACAATACGTTACTTTTATGTAACAAATATCAAAATGCCGTTAAACAAGACTTAATTAACTCTATTTATTTACATACCCTTCGACTCGCTTTAAGCTTCTTCTATATCCCTTTTCGGGTAACATAAAAACTCCATTTAAACAAATATTAAAAAATAGCAGGTATTGGAGGTAATGAAATGAAAAAATACGATTTTCCTAAAGGTTTTTTGTGGGGCGGCGCCACTGCAGCGAACCAAATTGAAGGCGGATATAAGGAAGGGAATAAAGGCTTGAATATTGCGGATGTCCTTCCCGGAGGAAAAGAAAGATACAATATCTTAATGAAGCCTGGGTTTGACTTCGAAATTCATGAGGATCTTTTTTTTTATCCCAATCATGAAGCAATCGATTTCTATCATCGATATGAAGAAGATATTGCCTTATTTGCCGAAATGGGCTTCAAGGCATTCCGATTGTCGATAGCCTGGACCCGCATTTTTCCTAATGGTGATGAGTCGGAGCCAAATGAAGAAGGACTTGCTTTTTATGATCGTGTTTTTGATAAATTGCAGAAATATGGAATTGAGCCGGTTGTAACGATTTCCCATTATGAAATGCCTGTTCATTTAGTAAAAGAGTATGGTGGGTGGAGAAACCGCAAAGTTGTCAGTTTCTTTGAGAGGTATGCTAAAGCGATTTTGGGCCGGTATAAAGATAAAGTAAAGTACTGGATGACTTTTAATGAAATCAATAGCGGATTGGTCATGCCGATTAATGGGCTCGGCTTTTCCTATCAAACTGAAGAAGATAAATACCAGCCGACCTTCCAGGCCTATCACCATCAATTGGTCGCAAGCGCAATCGCGGTTAAGGCATGTCATGAGCTCATTCCTGAGTCAAAAATTGGCTGCATGCTTCTATTTGCGCCTGTGTATGCTTATGACAGCAACCCGGAAAATGTCATGTATGCCCTGCAGGAAGAGCAGCTTTTCAATTACTTTTGTGGTGATGTACAGGTTCGCGGGGAATATCCGGCTTTTATTAAAAGGTACTTTAAGGAACATCATATCAGCCTGGACATACAGGAAGGCGACCTGGATTTGTTGAAGGACGGCACTGTTGATTATATTGGCTTCAGCTATTATATGTCCCGCACCGAAAAGAAGGTTAAATCAGATGCAGACTCATCGGAAGGGAACATCATTGGCGGGGTTAGAAATCCCTTTCTTGAAACAAGTGACTGGGGCTGGGAAATCGACCCTGAAGGTTTGAGGATCAGCTTGAACAAGTTATATGATCGCTATCAGAAACCGCTATTTGTCGTAGAAAACGGACTTGGGGCCTATGACAAGGAAGAAGAGGACGGCAGCATCCATGACGACTATCGGATTGACTATCTTCGCGAGCATATAAAAGCAATGGGTGAAGCTATAGAGGATGGCGTCGAGCTAATGGGCTATACAAGCTGGGGCTGCATCGATATGGTCAGCATGTCAACAGGCGAATTTTCAAAACGCTATGGCTATATTTATGTGGACAAGCATGATGATGGCAGTGGAACATTGGAACGGAAAAAGAAGAAGTCTTTTTATTGGTATAAAGATGTGATCGAGTCAAACGGAGAAAAACTATAGAATATTTAAGCGGGCTGCCTGAGGGCAGTCTTTACTTGTTTAGAAAGTTAAATGTGCAGGTGTTATTATGAGAAATTTACACATGAACTAATGAAAAAATCTTTATGGAGTAAAATATGAATTAAGTCCAGGAAAATGATATTTCAGAGGAGCTAATAAATAATCCTGGTGTTCAGGAAGTCTAATGAATAGGGAGATGAAGCAGGTGATTTATATCTACCATGATTTTGGGGGAACTCATACAACATCTCTGGCAGCGGCATACCATCTAAAAATCATTCGTCACCGCAAACTCGAAAAAGAAGAAATAAGTGAGCTGCCGTATTTTAATAAATTGACAAAGAAAGATGCAGGAAAATTTATTTTTCATGGTGAAGATGAGGAAGGAAATCCGGTGTACACCCTTGGAAGAAGATCTTCTAAGCTGGCAGTTGAAACACTGCATCATTTTTGCCATTTATTAAATAGCCATAAAGGAATTAATGATAAAATCGTCCTCTCTGATACTTCACCTGCAGTACCGCTTTCTCTGACTATAGGTGGATTCATATCCAAAGGCTTAGGACTGGACAGATTAGGGACTCCACTGGTTATTAAAGGAGCACAGAAATGCAGCGGAAATATTCTGGAGCTGGTGAACGAAACGAAAAAAATTGCCGCCGGTTCTAATTCTGCTATAATTAAAATTGATAATAAGGAGTTTCAGGCATAGACAGTAAGAACCACCCTGATATTCAGATGGTTCTTTTCTTTTGCAGGTAACTATCCGGACAGAAAAAGCCTAGTTTCTTAATATAAATATAGTATCAGTCTGTCGGTCTTAAAATTTCCAGCAGTAGCTCTAACAGCTCTTAAAAACTTATGGAATGTTAGTTTTGCAGGAGTAAGCAAATAATAAAAAGTATTATTAAACCCCCATAATATAAAGAATCTCCTTCGTATTCTTTGAATATAATCAATCAAAAGTCTCGAGGGGAAAAATATGAAATCACCAGCTAAGGGGGCCCTTGCCATGGTATTTGCAGGGGCTATAACGTTTTCTGTTGCCAATGGCATGCTGAAAGCTACTAAACTTTTTTCAGAGGAACACTCTTCTGTTTTATCAGGTATTCAACAAAAATCTGAAGTAAACAGACAAATTGATGAAAAGTCAGAAGCAAACATACTGGCTGTGCAAGAGAATGCGAAACAAAAAACGGTTACAGAAGATGCTCCTGATTTTGAAGAATCATTAAAAAAGGAAAAGAATAGCGATAAGATGATTGTTGCTGTTCATACGAATACCGAAAAATCCAATCGGAAACCTGCTGTAAATCCTGTTTCAAAAGCTGTATCTGTCTCAAACGAAAAACCTTCGGCACCGGAGCCTGCCTCTGCACCTGCGGGAAGCAAGACAACAACTGAAGCATCAAAACCTGAGACCAGCACACAAGATCCAAACACACCTGCCTCTGGCACGGGAGGAGGAAGCATAATAAATCCTGCTGCAAAAACACTTAACCATGGCCAGCAGGTTTCCCAAGCCGCAAAAGAAAAAGCTGAGAGTAATCGGGTTAGCAAAGGAAAAGAAGACAAAGAAAACAATGGGAAAAATCATTAAACCTCAGGAAGGATCATCAGGAGACGGTGGTCCTTTTTCCTTTATAGGTATTAGATTATACAGCAAAAAGGCCTTCCCCAAATGGGAAAGGCTCTTGAATTCATTTAATATTCATAATGGAATTATCCTGAGTTACATTGCCTTTTCGTTTAAGTTTATTCCAGCCAACGGCTACTCCTTTTATAGCGGAGAAGATCGATTTTACCACAACATAAGTCATCAGCTGTTTATATAAAATTCGCTGCAGAAACAATGAGACTAGTGGTTTAGGGCTTTCTTTCTCCAGCCTGAACGCATAAAGGGAGGCGAAGAAATCCATCAAGTAGAATAGGACAAATCCAATGGCTGCTTTTTCAGGGTTTGGGCTGAAAAGGGCAAAGATGAACAATATATCTGCAATAGGAGAAATGGTTTGATAAACATATTGAAAAAGCCACATGTTAGGCAAGGCTACATATCCTAATGAATGATGTTTTTTGTTAAATAATGCCGCGCGATGTTTCCAAAGGCATTGGAGAGTGCCATATACCCATCGGTAGCGCTGCTTTGCCAGGCTTTTAATATCTTCAGGCACCTCTGTATAAGCATAAGCCTTTTCTTCGAACTCAATTTTCTTACCTTTGCGCAATAGTGCAAGTGTGATATCCGTATCTTCTGCAAGGGTATCCTCTCTAAAGTAACCAGCCTCTTCAACCGCAGACTTTTTCCATGCACCGATGGCACCTGGTACTACGGTAATGCAATTAAGAGCCGCAAAGGCTCTTCTTTCCAAATTAAAGCCTGTCACATATTCAATATGCTGCCAATTCGTCAGGAGATTCCCCTTATTCCCAACCTTTACATTACCTGAAACAGCAGCCACTTGATTATCTTTAAAATGGCTAACAAGTAAAGAGATGGCGTTTTCAGCAATGAGTGTATCGGCATCTAATGCAATTACTATTTCCCCCTTAGCTTCCTTAAATCCAAGGTTTACAGCCGAGGATTTTCCGCCATTGGGTTTTTTAATTAACCGGACGCAAGGAGTGTCCGCAAAAGTTTCTTCAACTGCACGAGCAGTATGATCCTTTGAGCCATCGTCGATTATCAGTATCTCTAAATCCGGATAGTCACTGGATAAAATAGAATCTACAGTTTTGCAAATTACTTTTTCTTCATTATAAGCTGCAATTACAACACTGACATAAGGAGTAAAGCCAGGGTCAATCCGGGTCTCTTTATACCTTTTGACCTGTTTCCAGGATAGGAAAACAAGAAATAGAATGCGCAAAACACCTAAGAGGATGGCTGAGTAAAACAAAAAGCTAAGTCCAGTGTTCCAGCTTTTAATGACCTTAAATACCGCCATATCATAAACAGAATAAGGGTTTTCCTGATCAGCAAAAGGCATGATTTCGGTATCTCTTTTCCCAATTAAACCGGCAGTTGTCGTAAATGTGTAGCCTCTATTTTTAAGAGTTTCAATAATTACCGGAAGGGCTTCCACTGTTTTGGAGCGGTCACCGCCAGCATCATGAAGCAAAATGACGTTACCTTCGGCCAGCTGATCCAATGTTCGATTTACAAGTTCATCTGCTGAAGATCCTTGCCAATCACCCGAGTCAATGGATTGGCCGACCATGGTATAGCCCAGATTCTGAGCTTCCATAATAGGAAGCTGTTCGTTTCTTGTGCCCAGTTCCGTATCTGCTATGTATGGAGGGCGAAAAAGAGTCATAGAATGACCTGTTATGCCTTGAATTAAGCGCTGTGTTGCATTCAATTCCATTCGTAAACGAGATGGTGTGATGGATGTAATATCAGGGTGTGTAAAGGTATGATTTCCGATTTCATGTCCCTCATCATAAATTCTGTTAACCAGCTGGGGATGCATCAATGCATTTTCTCCAACAATAAAAAAGGTGCCTTTTACCTCATACCTCTTCAATATATCCAATATTTTTGGTGTGTAGGCTGGATCAGGACCGTCATCAAAAGTAAGGACGATTTCTTTTTTGCTGGAGTTTCCATGGCGGATTACTTCAAAAGGCTTTGGATATTTAACATAGCTTTCCTTTTTTATCATTCCATTGGAATCCATCTCAAAGGTTCTTTTTCCTTTTTCAGCTTGTGAAGCGATTTTCAATATCTCTCCGTTACCTGTATGAAGTGCTGAGGAATGACTTTCAAAGGCACTTAGCATTTGAGATGGATTAATGATTTCCTTAGGCTTGTTAATAAAACTCCAGATAGAGGGATCCTCAGAACCGAGCCGCCATATTGCTATTCCGGTAGAGCCGCCATTAATCGCAAGGTTCATCTGGTTATAAAAAGTAGCAGCATCCAAAAACCAGACAGTATGATTTTTTCCATCTTCTTTATAGCGTAAGTAGGGGTTTCCAGCATTCATACTCCAATTAATATTAAGGTTCGCCTCGCTGCCCAGCTTCATGATATCTCCAAAAGTCATGTCAGCTGCGGGCTTATCCGAACCTTCTTCCCAGTCGTAACCGTATGTTCCTAAGCCTGCTACCAATTTTCCGGATGGAATATCAGCTTGATTCAAGTTCTCCTTAACCCAATCGGTTTGAGCGACAGGGCCTGGTGTGCTCATGGAATAATGCTGGTCATAGAGCATGACAATCACTCGGTCAGCGTATTTTGCTAAAGAAGTATAATCGTAGCTTTCGTCATTGGGCGGAACATCCAATGTCACCATAAAGCCTTCTTTGTGGAAGGCTTTATAAACTTTACTCATGAACTGAGTAAAATGATCCCTGTCGGCTGGTTTAATTGCTTCAAAGTCTATATTTATACCATCAAAGCCATTTGTTATCACATAAGAAAGCATTTCTTTAATAAAGAGATCGTCAGCACCTGGGGCAGTGAATAACCGGTGAAGAACATCTGAATCCCATTTGTTGTCTATAAAATTATTCACTAATGGCAGAATCTTAATTTCATGTTTATTTGCTTCTTTTACTATGGACCGGTCAATTGAAGACTTGAGCTTTAGATCTGGAGTAACCTGCATCCACTCAGGGACTAGAGTGGTTATGGACTCTTTATTTTTCTTGAAGGATGTTTTACTATTCTTGTCCCAATTGACATAGAATCCATACACTTCTTGCTTTCGTGCAATTTGTGCCATCTTTGGCTTTTCTGAAATAGCCGCTGAAGAAGTTGTCTTTTGAATCTGTGATGCCAATTCTTCTTCATTGAAGGGCTTATTTATCGGATTGATCCCGGAACTTGATACGCTTTGATCTAGATGCAGTTCAGGAAGCTTTGGAGCTGTATTTAAACTCTGTATGAAAAATGTCGATATAACAGCAATTAATAGGATGAAGCCAGCGCTCATTCGCTTAATCAGGGACCATCGCATTTTAGCAGGATCAAGAAATATATATTCCTGCTTTCCCTCGTTTTTTTTCAGACCCAGGTTATAAAACCAGTGGAAGAAAAAATAGCAGACTAGTCCAACCAAGCCTCCGAAGACTCCTGATGCAATTGATTCCGAGGTTACTATTTTGGTTTTAAGTGATGAAATGAACCAGTACTCTTCAAATGGGCCAAAATCCATGAAAGGCAGCTCGTGTATGTAGGGTATAAAAACAGTAATCAGAGTGCCCAGGAATAAGGCAATAATATTTAGGCGCAGCAGCAGTGAACAAACAAACAATAATGGAATACTAAAACTTTCCAAAGGTAAAAATGCCAGAAAAAACCCTAGAGTGCTTGCAATCGCTCCTGCATTTCCGGAGACAGGTGCAAACAAAGATCTGACAATCCACCTGAAAAAACGATCCACATTCATTCCCCCCAAAAGTAATGTCGAATTATCTATAATAATTTAATAGCTTTTGGAGTGTATGCTCCAAACATCCAATGGGTCAATTTTTCGACAAAAAATGACCATCAACAAAAATTTAGGTTGTGGTTCTATAATTTTGGGGGTGGGATAAAAAAATGTGTTTGCTTTTTTATGGTATTTAACGCGATTTACCATGGTTTAATGTAAGTAAGTGATAATTGTTTCAATTAAGTTAATTTGAACACCTTATCACCTTGTCTGCTCTGTAAGATTTCCAGCAGCTGTTCCGACATATAATTTGAGTCATATTCAAACCCATGATTTATCCATTCCGTAATCATTCCCAGCATGGCATGTACATAGAAGCTTGCCTGCAGTTCACGATTAATTTTGGGGTTAAACTGTACACCTTTAAGGTCTCTCAAAGTTACCTCTTTCAGTACATCGCACAATTTGCTCTGCAATCCAGATAATGCATTGGATTTTACCATTAGGGAATAGAATTCTTTTTTATGACTGACATGTTCAAAGATTTTAATGGCAGAAGAGGTAAGGGTCTTTAACTCGAAGGTTTCTGTGTCCTTATATGGTTCGCGATAGGAAGAGATTAGGTCTGCTATAACATCATCGACAATTTCATCAAGGAGATCTTCTTTGTATTCATAGTGCTTATAAAAGGTCCCCCTGTTGAGATTGGCTGTCTTCACGATATCTGTTACAGTTATTTTCTTGAATTCTTTCGTCTGCATTAAGGATAATAGGGCATCCATTAAGGCTTGTTTAGATTTAGTTATTCTTCGGTCAATAGGGAGATTTTGCTTATTGGACATAAATGGCCTCCATTGTAGAAATTGGATGAAAAAATGATCAAAATACAATGAATGTGTTCAATAGTAGACAAATTGCCGTTCATTTGCTGATTGAATGGAAGGTTTTATTACCATATTATAAAGGTGTAAGAGATAATCAACAAGTGTTCACTAAAACATTCAACCGAACGGAGGAAGTCTTTATGAAGCTTCAGGATAAAGTAGCGATTGTAACAGGTGCAGCATCAGGAATGGGAAAAGCGATTGCGGAGTTGTACGCAAGGGAAGGTGCAAGTGTCATTGCAGCTGACCTGAACCTGGAAGGGGCAGAGGCTGTGGCAAAGGGAATTACTGAGAATGGCGGAAAAGCCAAAGCTGTTCAGGTTAATGTTTCAAAACAAGCAGATATTGAAGGAATGATAGATGCAGCAGTACATGAATTTGGAACGCTGGATATCCTGGTGAATAACGCAGGGATTATGGACGGATTTGAACCCGTTGGAGACATCCAGGACGAACGATGGGATTTAATATTTGATATCAATACGAAGGGCGTCATGCGCGCCATGCGAAAAGCCATCCCGCTCTTTTTAGAAAAAGGGAAAGGGGTAATCATCAATACTGCTTCTACAGGCGGATTGAATGGTGCCCATGCGGGAGCTGCTTATGGGGCTTCAAAGCATGCAGTTATAGGGCTTACGAAAAACACTGCCTATATGTACGCAAACAGCGGCATCCGCTGTAACGCCATTGCACCAGGCGGAGTGGAAACAAACATCGCTGCTTCAATGAAAAACCTGAACGAATTTGGATTCGGCCGTACAAAAGCTGTTCAGGGTGTAATGCCAAGAGTCGGAAAGCCGGAGGAAATTGCACAGGTCGCATTATTCCTGGCATCTGATGATTCCAGCTTTGTTAATGGATCCGTGATTGTTGCTGATGGCGGGTGGACTGCAGCATTCTAAAGGGTAATCATATTTAAAAATGGTGAGGCATCAAATCATGATGATTTGGTGCCTTTTTTCGCGACATATAAGCTAACTGGTTTTGGCCGTGTCTTGATTCATGCATAGCTGCCAAATTCATAAAAGAATCATAATCTGAAGTTGTCCGGCAGTATGATAAAGTAATAACTTTTTGGCAGATCCCCAGGAGGAGAATAGGTATGGTCTTTTATCGGGATCCACAGGTAAATACAGAAGAAATGCTATCCATCATCAGAAACGGTCTCGGCATTTCTAAGGTCCAAAAAAAAATAATCGTTGTCGGAGCCGGTATGTCAGGTCTTGTTGCCGCTTCCCTGCTGAAGGCAGCAGGGCATGATGTGACGGTTTTAGAGGCAACACAAAGGGTTGGCGGCAGAATATTTACAATGAGAGAACCTTTTATGGACGGAATGTATCTGGATGTGGGAGCCATGCGCATTCCTCATACCCACCCTTTAGTTTTGGAATATATAAAAAAATTCCGCTTAAAGGTAAATGAATTCCGGAACACAACTCCCCAGGATCTTATCTTTGCCAATGGCATTAAAATAAATCGCACCATATATCAGCAAAACCCTGATATCCTGCGTTATCCTGTTGCTCCGCATGAAAAGGGGAAGACGGCGGAGGAGCTGCTTACGATGGCCATTAAGCCAGTAGCAGATTTTATTAATCAAAACCCTGCTCAAAATTGGAATATTATAGTAAGAGAATTTGACCGGTATCCGATGAGCTTCTTTCTCAGATACAACCCGGTTGGACCGAGTTTATCACCTGGTGCCCTTGAAAGCATTAAAGTTTTGCTTGGTCTGGAAGGCTTCCCGGAGTTGTCGTTTCCTGCGATTCTGCGGGAACTGCTTCCTTTATTTAGCCCGGACATTCATTTTTATGAAGTAGAAGGAGGGAATGACAAGCTTCCAAATGCATTTTTGCCCCAGTTAAAAGAAGACCTTTATTTCGGTTACCAAATGACAAAAATAGAACAGGATCCTCAGCAGGTTACAATCCATGCCAGACATACCTTGAGTCAAAAACCTTTGACGGTCAGTGGTGATCTTGCCATCTTAACTATACCTTTCTCCTTGCTGTCCTTCGTTGAAATCGTTCCCCGGCAATCATTTTCCCCTAATAAATGGAAAGCCATCAGGGAACTGCATTATGTTTCCTCCACGAAAATTGGGCTGCAGTTTAAACAGCGTTTTTGGGAACGCGAAGGTTTGCAGGGAGGAAAGCTGATGACAGATCTGCCCATTCGGTTCGCTGCCTATCCGAGCCATCTGATTGGATCTTCAGGTTCCGGCATCATTATGGCAAGCTATACATGGGAAGATGATACTTTATCCTGGGATAACCTTAAAGAAGGAGATCGGATTCGGAATGCCCTTGACAACTTGGCTGTCGTTCATGGCAATCAGGTGTACGAGTATTTCTTAACAGGCGCCTCCCATAGCTGGTCACAATATCCGTTTTCTGGCGGAGCCTTCTCCATGTTCAAACCGAACCAGGAAACTGAGCTATTCCCATTTATTCCTGTTCCGGAGGGAAGAGTCCATTTCGCCGGGGATCACACGTCCCTAGCCCCGGGATGGATTGAAGGGGCAATTCAATCAGGAATAAGGGTTGCACGTGAAGTAACCGATTTGCCCCGCAGCTATTAGGGGCGGCAAAAGCTAAAATGCGACAGGAATGTCTGTTTTTGACGTTAAAATGTGCCATTGGATAGGCACTTTTTAACGATTTTCCAACAAATTGTACAAGACAGCTGTAAACGCTTTCAATATAATTGAAATAACAGATAGGAAAGGGGGATGCGTTCAAATGGAACTTTTAATGGAAAAATGTGAACATGGCCAGCAGGAAGAACCTTGTGAAAAGTGTGCCCCTAATCCAGAAGGGGAAGAGAGTTACGATACCTGTGATTATGACTATCATAAGAGACTGTGGTTCTAAGAAAAGCGAAAGCGCCTTGCCCGCCCCCGTTTTGAGACCTCGGGGGGGCAGGCGCTGAAGCTGGGCAATTACAAATTGTTGTATGTTAAAAAACACTTGGAGAAAATTTTCCCCAAGTGTTTTTCTATCTATAATTTCTTTCTCCTCATCCATTGCGTAGCAGCCCATTTATCACCCATGACAACAGGTGCTCCTCCATGAAGTGTCAGGTCGTTTAAGTTCTGATCATTATAAAAGTATTCAAAATAAACAGCCATGCCTTTTTGTGGAGAAACGGAGAAGTTAAGCTTGGGAAAATACGTTTCCCCGCCCTGTTCCACATCATTCAGGTACATGACAAGCGTGCTGATTCTAGGATTGCTTGCTGCTCTGCTGGTCGAAGAGAAGAAGTCAAAATGAGCTTTATATTCCTGGCCTATTTTATAGTTAAGGATCTGCAGCCCTTCACCATGCTCAACTGGAATGTTCATGATTTGAGATATTCTTTTTTCGATTCTGGCGACAATTTCATTTTCCCCTTCATGGAAAAAAGTGCTGCTGCTGGTTCGCAGTTCATCAACTTCAAGGGAGTTGGCAACTTTTGAACGCTGCATGCGATCTTTTGATTGCTGAATCAGCTGGTCACATTCTTCATCGCTCAGCACATTTCCCAGAATCACGATCAATGGCTCTGCTAATTTGGCAATTATATGAATTTCCCGATCTTCTGTAATTATTTTATTTCCAACATGATCAAAAATCGTTTGTTCTTTATTAGATGCATCCATTGCCATGTACATCAACCTCTTTTTATTTAGTTTTCTGAAAATTCGATATATTAAGGGGCTGCTTGAAGTATTCCTATTTGTGCGTTCCTTCCTCCTAAATAAATGGATGTCTGCAGCAGTTTTTCAACTGGCTGAATTTATTTTACACTCTGATATGGAGGAATTCTATCTTTTTTTTACTGGTAAGCTATTAAAATAGAAAGGAGGCTTCTGCATTATATTGATTTTCCGGAATATATTTCAATACATAAGCCAGTCTGAACCAAAGGAGATGGCCAGTGTATAGAAATAGGGTTCAATACTATTTAAGCCAAAGACGAAAGGGCAATTTTTCCACCTTTAAAAATGGACTGATTATCATACTCGGAGCAACACTTGTGGCTGTTTCCCTGCAATTATTCCTTGTGAAAAATTATGTTATTGATGGAGGAGTTGTTGGATTGAGCATCATCCTTTCACATGTCTTTCATGTAGATGTGGGTGCCTTGATCCTGCTGATGAATCTCCCATTTTTAGTGGCAGGCTTTTTCTTTTTAGGGGGAAGATTTTTGGTGTTAAGCCTGTTTGCCAGTTCAGTGCTGGCAGGGGAGACATACATATTGGCCCCATTTGAGGAAGTGACTAACCATCCGCTGCTGATCATAATTCTGGGAGGCCTCTTGCTCGGAATGGGAGTGGGCCTCATTATCCGGTTTGGAGCCTGCCTGGATGGAACAGAAGTTTTGGCGATTTTATTCAGCGAACGTTTGCCCTTAACCATCGGACAATGCATTCTTATAATGAATACCTTTATCTTTGGAA
Source organism: Cytobacillus oceanisediminis 2691 (assembly GCF_000294775.2). Lineage (GTDB taxonomy): Bacteria > Bacillota > Bacilli > Bacillales > Cytobacillaceae > Cytobacillus > Cytobacillus pseudoceanisediminis. The sequence continues at coordinate 3,384,987 of NZ_CP015506.1, read as the reverse complement.
GTTCTGTATTTTTATTCGGCATTACTGAAGCCGCATACTCCCTTGCAACATTTTTTGTTGCTTATAAAACCATAGATACCATTATAATGAAGACTTAAACATTTTCGAATAATTTGATGGGCCAGGTGCATCCTAAGTCGTAAAAAAGCTGAAGGAGATTTCCTGTGAATCCATACGAAATTACCAGCATGATTATTGATGATGAATTTGATGGAGAAGAATATGTCACAACAGAATTTCTCCAGGAAAATAATACTTTTAGCATAACATTTAAAAAAGCAGATCTTGAGGTGATCAACGCCTGGGTATTTAATGATGGCTCATCGATTCCCGCGAATTTGTCTGAGGAGATGATAGAGTCAATCAGAAACTCTGTGAAAAAAAGAATAGGACGAAAATAGAGGCAGGAAATTGAACCTCTATTTTTTTTGCATAAAATAAACCCTCTCTCAAACAATACTTGTAAATACAATTGTATCTGCAAGTGAGGGGGAAAAGGGTGAACATTCTATTGAAACAGCAGACATTGCTTGTCATAAGGGCACTATACTTCTGCAGGGAAAAGAAGTGGGCGGAGCTTGAAAAGAAGTTTAAACTGACGCCCGCTCAGCAGCATATTCTGTTTCTGCTTGGCACTCATAATCAAAAAATAACCCCGACCCAAATAAGTGTTCTGGGATGCTGGCATCCATCGACTGTAACCAGGCTTTTAAAGCCGTTAAAGGAAAAAGGGCTGGTCGAAATCACGGCCAATAAAGAGCATCTCCGCTATAAATTTGTCGCTATTTCTAAAAGCGGAAAGGAAGTATTGGATCAGATTATGGATGAGGTAAAAGAGATGGAACAATTTCCGCTGAATTTGAGTCATTTATCCGAAAACGAGCTTATGTCTTTCCTTGAATATGGTCAGATGATAGCAGGGGTTCAAAAAGGAGATGCCTTTAGAAAAATGCTGATTGATGCACGGGTAGAAAATTATGATTATGCATAATTCTTTTAGGCTGATGATGCATTTTGGGAGGTGATTCTATGAGTTATAGCGAATATTGGGAGCAAATATATTCACGAAGCGAAAAGATGAATGTCCTCATTTCTTCATACTGGAGAGAATATTCAGGTCTTGGAACCTGGCAGTTTTGGGCGGTGTTGGCACTAATGGTGCTGCCTCTTGTTATTGTATATCTATCAGTAGACCGGACCAGGATATTTGAGATTTTCTTTTTTGGATATACCGTGCACATTCTATGGACGTACGCTGATAGCTTTTTGGAGAGGTACAGTTATTTTGTCCACACCTATTTTATATTGCCCATGTTTCCCTATGCCATGAATATGACAGCCTCTGCTTTGCCGGTCGGTTTCCTTCTGATCTATCAGTACTGCACGAACCGCAATAAAAGCTTTCTTCTTTACACCATTTTAGCAAGTGCGGTTTTTGCCTTTGTTTTTGCCACGGTCGAAGAATGGGCTGGTATGGTCCATTTTAACAAAGGAATGAATCAATTTTATATTTTTCTGATTGATATCGCTATTGCTTATACAGCCTATTTTTTAACGATGTTTGTAAAAAGAATGAGTGATAATATCAAAGGGTGAAAAGAAACTAGCCTCCCATCTGCTTAGAGATGGGAGGCTAGTTGTTAAACGTTCTCTTTCCAAAGCTTCATTGGATTGTCTTGATCCTCCTGCAATGGCATTTGCACCAATTTGAGTCCCCTGTCATCTCTTGCGTTTTTCAAATCCTCATAAATCATTTTAGACTTGCCTAAGCCTGCATGAAAAGCGTCGTCTACTGATTGGCAATAGTATACCTTATCGATGCCAGCGAAATACATGGCAGTTAAACACAACGGGCAAGGTTCCCCGCTTGCATACATCGTAAAGCCGGCTAAATCATTCGTTTGAAACTGCTCCTGTGCCCGCCGGATAGCAAGCAGTTCCGCATGACCGCTGACATCATGCTTTTTATGCAATTCATTCACTCCTTCAGCAATGATGTCCTGTTCTTTCACCAGAACTGCACCGAAGGGCTGGCCGCCGTCTTTTACATTATTAATGGCCAGTTCTATAGCCCGTTTCATGAAGTGATCCATTATTAATCATCCTTTTTCAATTAATTGACTCTAATTAAATTAATATCATTTTTTCGTTGGTTATCCAAATAATCTGCTGACTTTACAGCCTGGCAATAGCAAAATTTTCAAATTCGCGCATCAGCATCTGCTGTAAAAGGATGGATATTCATTCAGGTAATCTATATAATTAATTATACATTTTACAGAAAAATAATAAGGAGGCATACATTATGACAGAGTTAGATTCCAATAGTCCTATTCCGCTTCACATACAGCTAAAGAATGAGCTGCAGGAGTTAATAGACAATCGTTCTTTCAATGAAAAAATACCAAGTGAAAGAGAGTTGATGGATACCTATAAAGTGAGCAGAAGCACTGTGAGAGAAGCGGTTTCCCATTTAGTAAACGAAGGTGTGCTAAAGAAAGTCCACGGAAAAGGCACTTTTATATCAAAAAAACCGATTGAGGAGTGGCTTGGGAATATTACCAGTACAACAGAAGTGATAAAAAAAATGGGTATGAAGCCGGATGCAAAATTATTGGATAATGGCATCGTTGTTCCGGCAAAAGAAATTGTGGAAGCCAGCGGACTTACAGAGGCATACTTTATAAAGCGAATTCGCTATGCTAACGATAAGCCATTGGCCCTTGAAAGTCAGTATTACCCTATTGAAATTGGTAAAAGCCTCGCCCAATATGATATTGAAAAGGGAACACTGTATGATCTGCTTGAGCAGAGTCTGAACTTAAAGTTTGCAGAAGCCGAACAGATAATTACAAGCACTTATTTATCTAAAGAAGAAGCCGATTTGCTTGGTGTTCCATGTTCCTTAAGTGTGCTTCACATTGAACGGTTATTATCAGACATTAATGGAAACTTAATAGAATACTATTCTGCTTATTTTCGTTCGGATATGTACTCATTTAGAATAAAACTATCAAAGAATTCTAGTTAAATACAGTGTTATGCAATTTTCCAATGATACCTATTGATAATTCCGATAATATAAAATTTTTAGAAAATATTGAAAAGAAATAATGGTTGTGTTTTAATTACAACTGAGGCTAGTCATACAACAACTGGTACGGACGACATGACGTCATGATGTGATGGGTACTATTTTTAAATTGCAGGATGGAGTGATGACATGATTATAGGTGTGCCAAAGGAAGTAAAGAATAATGAAAACCGGGTTTCTGTTGTACCGGCAAGTGTTTCTGCGTTTGCAGATGCCGGCCATACAGTACTGATTGAGAAAGGTGCAGGTGCAGGATGCGGGATCTCTGACCAGGAATATGAAAAAGCAGGTGCAGCAGTTGTTTCAAGTGCAGAAGAGGCCTGGTCTGCGGATATGGTCATGAAGGTGAAGGAGCCGCAGCCTGATGAATACCAATATTTTCGAAAAGGATTGATTCTCTTTACCTATTTGCATCTGGCTGCCGAACCTGAATTGACAAAGGCTTTGCTCGAAAAAGAAGTTACCTCGGTTGCTTATGAAACCATTCAGCTGGATAACAGATCATTGCCTCTCCTTACTCCTATGAGCGAAGTTGCGGGCAGGATGTCTGTCCAGCTTGGAGCCCAATTTCTTGAAAAGATTCATGGCGGGAAAGGAGTCCTTTTAGGCGGAGTTCCCGGTGTGAAGCCAGGAAAAGTGGTGATTATCGGCGGTGGAGTGGTTGGGACGAATGCCGCAAAAATGGCAGTTGGCCTCGGTGCAGAAGTTAGCATCATTGACATAAGTGCTGAAAGACTCCGCCAGCTGGACGATCTTTTTTCCGGCAGGGTAAGGACGGTCATGTCAAATCCGTTCAATATCGCCCAGGAAGTAAAACATGCCGATTTAGTGATAGGGGCTGTTCTCATCCCCGGTGCAAAAGCACCTCAGTTAGTAACCGAAGAAATGGTTAGGCAAATGGAAAAGAATTCGGTCATTATTGATGTTGCCATTGATCAGGGCGGTTCAATTGAAACCATCGATCATATTACCTCACACGATTCTCCAACATATGTAAAGCATGGTGTTTTGCATTATGCGGTTCCAAACATTCCGGGCGCTGTAGCAAGAACTTCCACTTATGCCCTCGCTAATACTACAGCACCATATGCCTTAATGCTCGCTAATACAGGGATTGAAAATTCTATTGTTAAGTATCCTTTTCTTGAAAAAGGGGTCAATACCATGAATGGAAAGGTCACTCATCAGAGAGTTGCAGAGGCGCATAACTACCCTTATACATCCACCCATGAGTTAATAAACAAAATTCCAGCCGCAACATGATTCCCCATTAGAAGAGACACAATGCATACCTGAATCTTTACTAAATAGAAGGAGGCAAGCAATATGTCTACAGTAGAACTGAATGATAACAAAAAGTTAACTGATAAGGATCAGGAACACTTATGGCATGCGATGAGCCGGCATACAGAAGGAAGCAGTCCGATGATAGCCAAATCAGGTGAAGGCTCATGGTTTACTGATATGGATGGCAATCGATATTTGGATGGTGTTTCCGGTCTTTGGTGTCTGAATCTGGGACACGGACGGAAAGAAATTGCAGAGGCCGCAGCAGAGCAAATGATGCAGCTGTCGTATTTCCCTCTCACATTAAGTCATGCGCCAGCCATTAAGTTATCTGCCAAAATTAGTGAATTGCTGGGGGATTCCTATAAAACATTTTTCTCAAATAGCGGTTCCGAAGCAAATGAAACCGCATTCAAAATAGCGAGGCAATACCATAATCAGAATGGCCATCCGGGTAAATATAAATTTATTTCGCGCTACCGTGCCTATCATGGTTCAACTTTAGGTGCATTAAGTGCTACTGCACAGGCCAACAGGAGAGTGAAATACGATCCTGGCATGCCGGGATTCCTGCATGTTCCGCCTCCTTACAGCTATCGCTGTCCATTTGGCGAAGATGTGAAGGATTGCGATAAAGTCGCAGCTGATATGATTGACCAGGTCATCCAATGGGAAGGGTCCGAAACCGTTGCTGCGGTCATAATGGAGCCATTCATTTCAGGCGGGGGAGTTATTATCCCATCTCCTGAATATCTGCAGAGAGTGGCACAAATCTGCAAAAAACATGATGTCCTCCTGATAATGGATGAGGTTGTATCCGGATTCGGGCGAACGGGTAAAATGTTTGGATTTATGCATTCGGCGGGGGTTCAGCCTGATATCGTAACGATGGCAAAAGGGTTGACAAGCGGCTATCTCCCGCTTGGTGCTACGGCAGTGCATTCCAGAATTTATGAGAAATTTAAAGAGCAAGGTACAGATAACCATTTCCGCCATGTCTCAACATATGGCGGACATCCGGCAAGCTGTGCGGTTGCATTGAAAAATATCGAAATAATCGAAAGAGAGAATATTGTCAGCAGGGTAGAGATTCTGGGTGAAAGCATTTTAGGCAGCTTAAAAGATTTGCAGACTCATAAAAATGTAGGCGAAGTCAGAAGCGCCGGTTTCTTGTATGGAATTGAAATGGTTGAAAATAAGGAAACAAAGCAGCCGGCATCAGATCAATTAATGGCAAAGGTCATTGCACTATGTAAAGAAAAAGGCCTGATCATTGGCAGAAATGGGGATACAGTGCCTGGTTTCAATAATGTCCTTATTATAGCTCCGCCACTTTCATCTACAGAAGAAGATTTAAAATTCGTTGTCAGGACGGTCGAAAGTGCATTTAAGGAGATTTAGACAAAAAGTTGTATCTGGATGAGAGCTCTTTTTTACAGGGCTTCTATCCATTTAAATATATGGAACTTTTAAAACCGGAAAGGGAGTGCTCGTAATGGCAAAAGCAGAAAAAGAATTAGCAGAAATCAAAACAAAAAAGGTGAAAATGACACCAAGTGAGGCTATTGTAGAAACTTTGGTCAAGGAAGGTGTCACACATATTTCCGGGATTTTGGGATCGGCATTTATGGATCTATTAGACTTGCTTCCAACTGCCGGGATCCGCTTCATCGGTGTGCGGCATGAGCAAAGCGCTGCCCACATGGAAGATGCCTATACTCGAGTTAGCGGAATTGCAGGAGTAGTGATTGGCCAAAATGGGCCAGGAATCACCAATATGGTAACATCTGTTGCCGCTGCGAATCAGGCACACACCCCTATGGTCGTTATTTCTCCATCAGCGGGAACACCTACAGTCGGATGGGACGGTTTCCAGGAGTGTGATCAGGTTTCAGTTTTTAAAGCAATTACAAAGGAAACCGTTCGGGTCACACATCCGGGGCGTGTGGCAGATTGCCTGAGGACTGCCTTTAGAATCGCTTACGCAGAGAGAGGTCCAGTGCTCTTTGATATTCCGCGGGACTATTTTTATGGGGAAGTAGAAGATGTCATTCTTGAACCGCATCAATATCGTGTTGATAATAGGGGCTGCGGATCATTAGAGCAGATTGATCAGGCTGTGGATTTGATTGCTTCTGCCAAGAACCCAGTCATCATTTCCGGCAGGGGAGTAGTGGATTCAGATGGAATAGAGGCAGTGAAGGAAATTGCCGATCACTTAACGATTCCTGTAGCTGTTTCATATATGCATAATGATGCTTTCCCGGCAAATGAACCTTTAGCGGTAGGACCTATTGGATATATGGGGTCAAAAGCAGCTATGAACACATTAAAGGATGCAGATGTGGTGCTGGCTATCGGTACTAGATTATCTGTATTTGGAACATTGCCATGCTATGACATTGATTATTTTCCGAAAAACGCAAAGATTATCCAAATTGATATCAATCCACGCAATATCGCCAGGACCCATCCAGTAGAAATTGGGATCATTGGAGATGCAAAAGCAGCTTCTGTTGAAATCGCAAAACGGCTAAAAGAAAAAGTACCAAGTAAGCAATTCAATTCTGAAAGAATGGCAAGAGTCACAAATGAAAAAGAGCAATGGGAAAAAGAACTTGTGGATCTGGCCATGGTGGAAGGAAATCCAATCAATCCGCGCAGGGCGCTCCTGGAGCTTACTAAGGTCCTTCCGGAAAACGCGATTGTTACTACAGATATCGGGAATGTATCTTCTACCGCAAATGCCTATTTAAAATTCAATTCCGGCCGCCAGCATGTGGCAGCCTTAACATTTGGGAATACAGGCTTTGCCTATCCTTCAGCATTAGGCGCTAAGCTTGCAAATCCGAATAGCCCTGTAGTGGCCATCGTAGGGGATGGCGCATGGGGAATGAGCCTGCATGAAGTAAGTACGGCTGTAGAGGAAAACATTCCAGTAGTGGCATGTGTTTTTAATAACAATGCCTGGTGTGCAGAAAAGAAGAACCAAGTAGATTTCTATAATAATCGCTTTGTAGGAGCAGATATCCAGAATCCCGACTTTGCAGAGGTAGCAAGGTCCATGGGGGCACAAGGAATTAGTGTAGATAAACCTGAGGATGTAGGGCCAGCCATTCTCCAGGCTATAAAATCCAATAAACCGACAGTCATTGATATTCAGGTGGATGGCACGCAATTGGCACCTCCATTCCGCAAAGATGCGTTAAAGATGCCGACTCGCCTTCTGCCGAAATATGCTCACCTGGATCATAAAAACTGGTAGGTAAAATGGAAGGAGCTTAATAGATTTTTGATTAAGCTCCTTTTTAAAGGAAAGCTTACGAGTTTGAAGAGATCGTTATTATGCTGATGTTAGAAAGTTCCTATGACGCGGACTGACCGATATATTAGAAAAGATGGCCGATTAAAATAAAAAATGACCGATAAATCCTAAATCTGACCTATAATCATAGGGAAGTGACCAATATAGTGGAATCCAAATAAAAGATATTACTGTCAATAATTTACAGAATATTAAGAAAAAATAAAGGGGGCAGTCGATGGGCTGGTATTTTGGATACATTTTGGCGTATTTCATATTCATGTTTGCAATTGGAATCTATTATTTTACAAAAATAAAAACCTCAGACAGTTATTTAATTGCAGGCTGGAATATGGGTTTTTGGAATATTGTCGGCACAATCATCAGCACGAATTGCGGCGCTGCTGTTTTTATTGGCTGGATTGGAATGGGATTCACAATGGGCGTATCGGGATTTTTTAAATTTGCTTTACCAGCCATGCTTGTCAGTATGCTCTTGATCTTCTTCTTTAGCCGTCCATTAAGAAGACAGAGATTATATACACTGGCGGACCTATTTAGTGAAAGATTTGGATCAAAAACCGGTATCATTCCATCAGTGTTATCTGCTTTCATTTACTCAGTACCCACTACTGCCCTGCAGATTGTAGGGATGAGTACCGTATTCAGCATTGCTTTTAATATGAATGTGAAAACTGGAATTGTGCTGTCTTTTATTTTGATTCTCGGCTTTACGATTTTGGGCGGCTTAGTAGCGACAATTGTAACGGATGCCATTCAAAGCGTAATTCTGATTGCAGGGATTGTTATGCTTGCATATGCCGCCTTGCAATTTGGCGGAGGAATGGAACACATTCTCAGTAACACGCCGAGAGATTTTTTGACTCCGCTTGGTGCGAATGGCCTTGGGGATGTACTGCTTTTTGCTCTTTCTGTGGCTCCGTTCTACTTGGTCTGGCAATCTACATGGCAGCGGATCTTTGCTTCTAAGACAGAAGATATCGCCATTAAAGCAGGCTTAACCGGTTATGCCATTACTTTATGTATTTCTGTGCTTCCTTATAGTATAGGAATTATGGCAAGGCAATTTGTGCCAGCCGATATTCACCCAGATTTAATTTTCTCCTATGTAACCGTGGAAATGCTTCCTCCGTATATTGGCGGCATTATTCTGATCGGACTCCTATCAGCACTTATGACAGGTGCAGACTCCTTCATTTTACAGGGAAGCTCTAATATTACTCAGGATTTGTATCACCGGCTATTAAATCCCAATGCAACAGAAAAGCAAATGATGTTTGTTTCCCGCTTGAGTGTAGTGATTATATCGGTATTATCACTGGCAGTTGCCTTTGCATTAACAGATATAGTCAGTATGTATCAATGGGCACTCAGGCTGTCAGCAACCACTCTGGTGTTTCCGTTTCTGGCTATTATGTTTTGGAAAAGGACAACCAACACCGCTGTCATTTCCAGCATGCTTCTTGCTTGTTTCACGACCATTCTATGGCCTCTTCTCCATACAGGAATAGATCAGACCATACCTGGCTTTATCATCTCTTTTTGTTCGCTTGTCATAATTAGTCTCTGGACAAAACATTCATCATCAGAAAATGTAATAGCTGTTTACTGGGAAGACCTTCCTTCAGCAAATAGAAAGATAGACGCTATCGATTCAGCAGAAAACAAAGCTGTCTAAATAAGGAGGGATAAGGGTGAGTATCCTTATCATAAAAAATGCAAATATCATCACGCTTGATCCACATAATACTAAGGCAAAATCACTGCTTGTCAGAAATGGCATCATCGAAAAAATTTGGAATAAAAACGAGCCGCATCGTACGGAAGTTCCAGACGGTCCTGATATTGAGATCCTGGATTTAAAAGGGGCTGCGCTGCTTCCTGGTTTTATAGACACTCATAGTCATTTATTAATGTACGGCCAAATGCTGAATTATGTTGATTGCAGATCCCCACGGAATAAAATCTCAGGGGATCACCACATGTACAGATGCCGGTGTGGGCCTTGACAGAGGAATAGAGGAATTAAATGCGCATATAGCGGCCATTAATTCAGGAAAGAATCCGATGAATATGCGGCTAATGATCTTGCATCATCTTTTAAGAGAGGGAAGTGCTTTTTCCGGTTATACTGCAGATCAGCTGGATCTTGAATTAAAAAGACGCACTAAAAACAGAGCTTCACTGGATAGTGCCAAATTATTTCAGGATGGATCCATCCAGGGACTTACAGGTGCACTCCGCAAACCCTATCATTGTGATGAATCTGTATATGGTGAGCTGCTGCATGATCAAAACAAATTTGCAGAAGAAATGCTGGATCTCCATAAGAGAGGATTTAGGATTGCGATTCATGGAAATGGAGATCGGGCAATCGGATCTATCCTTGAGGCTTTCGATTATGTTTTGTCAAAAAGTCCGATGGAAGACCACAGGCATCGGATTGAACATGTACAGACTGCCGGCAGTGAAGACCTTGATGCCATGCAAAGATTAGGTGTAGCAGCTTCGTTTTTCATCAATCATGTTTACTATTGGGGAGATCGGCACCGCAGAATATTCCTGGGTGAAAAGAGAGCGGCTAGAATTAATCCTTTGGCTGATGCGGTTGACCGCAATTTGCTGTTCACACTGCATTCTGATTGTCCTATTACCCCAATTTCGCCCCTGTTTTCCATATGGGCGGCTGTGAACCGCATCACTTTAGAAGGTGAAGTGCTTGGAGATGATCAAAAAATTGATGTTCTGGAAGCTTTAAAAGCGATGACATCTTACGGGGCAGCTCTGAACTTTGAAGAAGATTCTGCTGGCACCATTGAAAAAGGAAAAAGAGGAGATTTTGTTGTCCTGGAGGCCGATCCTCTAACTTGTCCAGCAATGGAATTAAAAGATATTCCTATCTTGGCGACGATTATTTCCGGTAAGGTTGTGTGGGAGAATACAGAAAAAGCTTATATTCATTCATAGATAACCACTATTGAAAAACTCCTTAATACTGAAGCAAAAGCCAGGGGTCAGCTTTTGCTCCGTTTAAGGATGAGGCATTAGCTCAACAAGATTACGCAGTCCTTAATAGATTTGAGAGAAGCCTTAATAATGGAGGGGAAAACATGGAAGAAAGGGTACAGCTGGAAAAAACGTTTAAGCCGCAATGGGTGTGGGCTATCGCGCTTGGTTCTGCCATTGGCTGGGGAGCATTTATTCTGCCAACTGAATGGATGGGGAAAGCAGGGCCGATTGGTGCGGTGATCGGGTTAACCATTGGTGCTTTATTAATGATGGTGATTGCTGTCAGTTATGGGGTTTTAATTGAAAAGTATCCTGTTTCCGGCGGAGAATTTGCTTATGCATATATCGGGTTTGGGAGGAATCATGCTTTTATTTGCGGATGGTTTCTGACTCTTGGCTATATTTGTATTGTCGCCCTGAATGCATCTGCATTGGCCTTGCTCGGAAAGTTTATGCTTCCCTCGTTTACAAATATCGGTTTGTTATATGAAATAGGCGGCTGGCAGGTTTATCTGGGTGAAGTAGCAATAGCGACAGCAGCACTCCTGATCTTTGCCTATTTTAATATAAAGGGTGCTTCCATATCTGGTAAACTCCAATATATATTCTGTATTATCCTTGTTGCCGGTGTGTTTCTGCTTACCTTAAGTATGTTATTAAGTCCATCTTCAGATCTGTCAAATCTTCAGCCTTTTTTTAAGCCCGAGATTCCTGCCCTAACTGGAATCATCGCAATCATCGCTATTGCTCCATGGGCATACGTTGGTTTTGATAACATTCCGCAGGCGGCTGAAGAGTTTAATTTTCCTCCTAAGAAGGCATTCATGCTTATCATATATTCGTTAATTGTAGCCTGTATCTTATACTCCTTTATGATTATTGCAACAGCAGTGGCAATGCCATGGCAAAACCTTGTTGCCGGAAAGCCGATTTGGGGGACAGGTGATGTCATCTCTGATACTTTAGGTGCCTTCGGAGTGCTTCTGCTCGCAATCTCCCTTTGTATGGGTGTATTCACAGGGCTTAACGGATTCTATGTATCTTCCAGCCGTTTATTGTTTGCGATGGGGAGAGCTAAAGTAGTTCCTAAAGTATTTTCCAGGCTTCATCCGAAGCATGGCACCCCATATGCAGGAGTTCTGTTCACATGTGCCGTGTGTCTGTTTGCCCCATGGTTTGGGCGTCCCGTCCTATTATGGATTGTTGACATGTCAGCAACAGGAGTAACCATTGCCTACTTTTATACTTGTTTCACAGCCTATAAGCTATTCAGCTGGACAGAAGCAGCCGATGGAAAAATGGTCTCACCCGGCAAAAAACTGGTTGCTCTGATAGGTGCACTAAGCGGTCTTTCATTTCTTGGATTGCTGCTCATTCCTGGGTCTCCATCAGCACTTGGAGCACCTTCACTGATCGCCTTACTTGTTTGGACAGTATTAGGATTAGCTTTCTATCTATATAAAAGGAAAGAATATAATCAAATACCTAAAAGTACACTTGATTATTATATTTTAGGGAGTACAGAGAAAATTGGGAAGGAGGATAAGACTGACACTGATACCCAGGTTAGTATCAAAATAGATGCTTAAGTGCTTAAGGTCAGCCGCTGATAAATCTATTAAACTGCCGTAAATTGGTCTGTCAATTAACAGGGTATGAAGTTTTGGGCAAGAGCTGGATTCCAATTCTAGTGCGAAGACGGGCGGATTAAGACAGGAGAGACCGGAAATAGCCTGTTTGTGTCCGAAGACGGGGCAGGTTCAGACAGGAAGAACGAGAAATAACCTGTTTGTGTCCGAAGACGGGGCAGGTTCAGACAGGAAGAACGAGAAATAGACTGTTTGTGTCCGAAGACGGGGCAGGTTCAGACAGGAAGAACGAGAAATAGACTGTTTGTGTCCGAAGACGGGGCAGGTTCAGACAGGAAGAACGAGAAATAGACTGCTTTTGTCCGAAGAAGAGGCAGGTTCAGACAAGGAGAACCGGAAATAGCCTGTTTGTGTCCGAAGACGGGGAAGGTTCAGACAGGAAGAACGAGAAATAGCCTGCTTTTGTCCGAAGAAGGGGCGAGTTCAGACAGGAAGAACCGGAAATAATCTGTTTGTGTCCGAAGAAAGAACAAGTTCATACAGGAATAAGTATAGCCCCAATCATTAAGTGATTGGGGCAAATTGTTATTTATAAAGTTTAATCACAAAAACTTAACTACCCAGCCTGCAGCTCTACTATAATCCTGCCAATGTCTTTATTGTCTTGATGATATAAATTCCATCAGCTTCCTGCTGGTATGTTTCAGGGCTTCCTCATGATAGATCATGTAAAAGTCCCGCTGCATTGTAATTCCGTCTATATTTAATTGCTTTAAAGTACCGAGCCGAAGTTCTTTTTTTACAGCAGATTTTGAGATGATGGAAATTCCTAATCCTGCTTCTACACAGGATTTTATGGCTTCGGTGTGTTTCAGTTCCATAATGACATTCAATTTAGATGCATCTACATGGCATCTTCTAAAGGAATCCTCCATCACTTGCCTTGTTCCTGATCCTTTTTCACGGATAATAATAGGAACTGAGAGCAGCTCCTCGATGGTTATATTGTCCGTCTTAATGAATTTATTTTCAGGAGAGGCTATGATAATCAACTCATCTTTGGCAAATGGAACTTGTTTAAAGGCTGGGTAGGAGAGCATGGATTCAATGAATCCTAAATTGATTTCATGATTTAACAGCTTCTCAACGATATGCCTGGAGTTGTATACATTTAAATGCAGGCTGACTTTTGGATAAAGACTCGAAAAGTCGGCTAATAAAAAGGGGAGGACATGCTCCCCGATGGTTAAGCTGGCTCCGACCTTTAAGTCCCCATGTACACTTCCCTTTAGTTCTTCAAGTTCATTTTCAGTTTCATTCATTAAAGCTATCAGCTTTTTGACTTTATGATAAAGGATTTCGCCTGCAGGAGTCAGCGAGATTTTTTTGGTTGTCCGTTCAAAGAGCTGACAATCCCACTGTTCTTCGAGTTGTTTGATTTGAAGGCTGACACTTGATTGAGAGAGGTGAAGATCCTTCGCAGTCTGGGAAAAGCTTTTATTATTTGCGGTGACATAAAATACTTTCAAATAGTCGAGGTTCATAAGTATTCTCCTTCAATCCTGTAACTTCCCTCTCTATTGTAATCGATAGAGGGACATTTAAAAAATTTTATATAGCAGGAGCAGCAGAGGGGTTATGGCAAGAAGACCCAGAAAGCCTGCTATGGCAACAGCCACTGGTTTAAAGCCTACTTTCACGAAGTCTTTCCATTTAATATTAAGCCCAAGCCCTGCCATTCCCATTGCGAGGAGGTAGGTGCTAAGCAATAAGAAGATGCTGATGATGCTGCCGGGGATGGAGAAAAGAGTATTGATCAGGCTGGTAAGCAGAAATCCAAAAATAAACCATGGGATTGGCAGCTTCCCTATATTCCGGCTTTTGCCGGTGTTTTTTCTGCTGTAAACAAAACTGATAATAAGGGCAACTGGTATCAGCAATAAGACTCTTCCGAGTTTAACCAGTATGGCAGAGTCACTGCTGGCATCTCCGCCTGGAACACCTGCCGCCACTACATGGGCAAGTTCGTGCAGTGTTGCGCCGGCTAATACACCATATTCCTGCTCGCTAATAGGCAGCAAGGGAAATAAAACAATATACAAAATGGCCCCAATGGTTCCTAAAACCGCTATGCATGAAACTGCAACTGCGGTTTGCTCTTCCTTACTTTTGACAATAGGCGCAATCGCAATAATGGCTGCCGCTCCGCAAATAGCAGTACCTGCAGCAAGCAAAGCTGACAATTTCTTATTGATTCTGAACGCTTTGCCCAAAAGCAGGATGAAACTCATGGTAAAGACGATGACCACAACATCGATGATCATGATTGAAAAACCTGCTGATATAATTTCCTGCAAATTCAGCCTAAAGCCCAGTAAAATAATCCCTGCACGAAGCAGTACCTTGCTTGAAAACTGAATACCTGAATGAGCGTCCGCAGGTACAGATAGCGTATTTCCCCAAATGCCTCCCATCAGAATGGAGAGGATCATGATTCCGAGAATGGAGAAAAAGGGAAGATTGGCAATTTGGCCAGCCAGAACCGCAAGGATGAGGGTCAGCAATAATCCTTTCGCAAACCCGATAGCCTTTTGTTTTTTTTTAGGTTCTTCTATTACATATTCTTGAATTTTTTGTGCTTCCACAGAAAGTTCCCCTTTCGTTCATTTGATACCTTAACCGTATCATAGGAAAGGAAAACCGCTTCACCGATTGTTTAATAAGGCTTATTGGATTTCTTAATGATTCAAAATGGTATCGCTTAAGCCCCTTTTTGCTGCAAAATCATGACTTCCTCTTCTTTTTCTTTCATTGATAGGAAAAGTACTCCAGCAATGATGAAAACACCGCCGAGCAGTTGATAGCTTCCGAAGGTTTCTTTTAGCCACAGGAAGGATATCAAAGCTGCCACAAGCGGCTCAATACTGGATAAAAGACTGGTTTCTGTGGGGGAAAGATACTTCAGACTTCCTATATAGAACAAAAAGGAGAGGGTGCTGATCACAATAATGGCAATCAACATAGATAATGTACCAATATTAAGGGCAACTGCCATGCTGGCAAAGCTGAATGATGGCATCAGTAAATATAGGACGATTCCGCCAAGCAGCATTCCCCAGCCTATGATTGTCATCGTTCCCCAGGTCTTAATGAGGGAAACAGGCTGCAATGTATAAAAGGCAAATCCCAGCGCAGTTAAAAATCCGATCCATAAAGCCTTATCTGTCAAGAGAATTTGGTCCAGAGATCCATTGGTAATAAGCAGAAAAATTCCTGATAAAGCGGTGACAATGGCCAGCAAATGGGTCTTGGATGGCCATCTTCTGGACTCGATTGCCACATAAATCGTGATCAGCACCGGACCAGCAAATTGAAACAGGGTGGCTGTAACGGCATTGCTCACCTGAATGGTTTCAATAAAAGCATATTGCCCTCCAAGCATCCCCAAAACAGCAAAAAGAAGTAGCTGTATCCAGTGGCGGGGATGTTTCCATATCGCAAATACATTTACTTTTCGGCATGATAAGAAAATGAGCGTGAAAATGCCTGCCGCAATCAATCTGATAACTAAATAATCGCTTGATGATAAGTGGGTCTCCTGAAAAAACCACTGGAGCATTGGACCAGATAATCCCCACAAAGAAGCACCGCTTATAATCATGGCCAGTCCCAGCCTGCGTGAATTGCTCATGTTGTATGTCTCCTTACTATATATGTAATTATCATGTATTATAGATAATAACTGGTGTTGTTAGAAGGGTCAGATTTTTATTATAGAAGGGGGCCAGATTAATGTCCGAGTTAACGCCAAATCTAAACTTTACAAGCGGTGAGCCACTATATGTGCAATTATATAAATATATTAAAAACGAAATTAAGACAGGCAATCTGGCGGTAAATGCAAAGCTCCCATCCAAAAGGAAATTTGCCCGTTATCTTCAGGTTAGTGAGAATACAATTGAATCTGCATATGAACAGCTTATGGCTGAAGGATACATCGAATCGAAGGCACGCAAAGGATATTTTGTGTGTGAAGTTGAACAATATCATTTTGCTTCAGAAAATGAAGAGCCTCTCGCTGAAGAAAAGCAGCATATAGAGGGTAAGTTCATGTATCATTTTACTCATTCCGGGGTGGATATCAGGACGTTCCCATTTTCTGTGTTCCGGAAATTAACAAATCAAGTCCTGACAAGGGATAATGGCGAGGTTCTAATGCTTGGCCATCCTCAAGGCGAGCAGGAGCTGCGGAACCAGATCGCGAAGTATCTCTATAAATCCAGGGGTGTAAATTGTTCCCCAAGCCATATCATTCTTGGATCTGGAACACAATATTTAATGAAAACGTTATTACAGCTGCTGGATGGAAGTACTTTTGCTGTTGAAAATCCGGGATATCACCGCAAGCTCATCATCTTTGAAAAAGGAATGGACAATGTGAGGGACATTCCTCTCGATCAAGATGGACTTGTTTTATCAAAGCTGAAAAAGTCAGGAGCAAACATCGTCTTTGTCACTCCATCTCACCAATTCCCTTGCGGAATGATTATGCCTATTGCCAGAAGGATGCAGCTTTTAAAATGGGCAAAGGAAAAACCTGGACGTTATATCATTGAAGATGACTATGACAGTGAATTCCGCTACACGGGCAAGCCGATTCCTGCCCTGCAGGGATTGGATAAGGATGAAAAAGTAATTTATATGGGCACATTCTCGAAAGCCCTGCTTCCCTCTCTAAGGATTAGTTATATGGTCCTTCCAAGACCTTTGCTGAAGATTTATCAGGAAGATTATTTCTTTTATGCGCAAACTGTTTCCCGGACAGATCAGGAGATTTTAATAAAATTTCTTCAGGAGGACTACTGGGATAAGCATATCCAGAAAATGAGGGTCGTTTATCGAAAGAAAAGAGATATCCTAATTGCTGCCATATCGAAGTATTTTCCACCAGGTTCTGAAGTAATCGGACAGGACTCAGGTTTGCACATATTACTTCGGCCGAATAATGAAATGAATGAACAACAGCTGATCAGGAAAGCCTTAGAGGCAGGAATAAAAATTTATCCTGTATCTCAATTTGGAGAAAATGACGGTCACACTGTATTGCTTGGTTTTGCCTTACTATCTGAAGAAGAGTTATTTGAAGCTATAAGGGTATTGGCCAGGGCATGGTTTGAATTGTAAAACCTGAAAAATGGTGATTTAGCATTCGTAGATTATCAAAACCCATAATGTGGAGAACAGT
Organism: Cytobacillus oceanisediminis 2691; assembly: GCF_000294775.2. Lineage (GTDB taxonomy): Bacteria > Bacillota > Bacilli > Bacillales > Cytobacillaceae > Cytobacillus > Cytobacillus pseudoceanisediminis. The sequence goes on along the minus strand of NZ_CP015506.1, from coordinate 3,367,438 downwards.
TGCAGGATTTTTAAAGTAGTTATTAATGCTCATTTTACCAAGTAAAGCGAACTGTTTGTCCATTCAGTACGTTTCCATTTATAACAGGCTTAGCCTGAAAAATTAGATGGAGGTTTTCTTGAATGAAAAAGTTTTCTTTCCTGATGGTTTGTCTATTTGTTATGGCAGGTGCAGCGGGTTTTACGGCATTTTCGAATTCCGCAGAGCCGGCAAATTCTTCAGTTGAAGCCGCACAGACTGAAGCTGTTCAAGTTTATGGTCCAGGTGGTCCTTTGGGCCCGATAAAGGAGGCTGCAGAAAAGTTTTCAGCTGAAACAGGTATCAGGGTGAACGTAACGGCTGGACCGGAATCCAATTGGATTCAGCAGGCAAAGGAGGATGCTGACCTGATTTACGGAGGTTCAGAGTATATGATGCAAAGCTTTGTTTTTAACCACCCTGGAATGATAGACGAAAAATCACGAACAGAGCTGTATACTCGTGCTGCTGGCATTCTGGTAAGAAAAGGAAATCCCAAAAAAATAGAATCCCTAGAGGATTTAACAAAGCCAGGAGTTAAAATAGTGGATGTTAACGGTGCAGGCCAGCTTGGTCTTTGGGAAGACCTGGCAGGAAGAAAGGGCCTGATCGCTGGTTTAAATCAAAACAAGGATATTTCAGTCAAAACCAGTGCTGAAGCCATTGATCTTTGGAAGACTAATTCAAAGCTGGATGCATGGATCACATATGAGTCCTGGCATTATCGCTTGAAAGAGGAAACAGAATTAATCCAAATGCCGGAAGATGAAAAGATTTACAGAGGAACACCTATTGCTATTGCCAAAGCTTCGCAGCATAAAAAAGAGGCTAAAAAATTCATAGAGTATCTGCAAACGGAATCAGCCCATAAGATTTTTCAAAAATGGGGATGGAACTAAGTGAGTAAGCTGCTATTAAACATGCCTATTTTTCTATCGAAAAACAACAGGCTGTGACCTCTTATCAAGTTTGATATGAATACAAGAGGGAATGAAATGGGCGAGGAGGGATCAAATGAAAAAAATACTTTCATTTATATCCATTTTGGTGATTATTATATTGGCAGCGGGCTGCAGTTCCAATGGAGAGAATGAGAAGCAGGAAAATGCAAACAGCGAAAAAGCAAACAACGCAGACGGACAAATGGCTGATGAGCTTTTAAATGGCAGTGATGAGGTAATGGCGGTTCTGGATGATTTACAAGCTAATTTGGAAAATAAGGCGGAAAACTCGGAACTGATACAAAAAAAGGGCAAAGACCTTGAGGAAAACTGGGATGAGATTGAGAAGAAAGTGGAGGAGAATTTTCCAGAAGACTACGAAAGTATTGAAAAGAGCTTATATCCGCTAATTAGTGAATCTCAGAAAGATCAGGGTGACTCAGCAAAAATGAAAGATCTGGTTACCGAAACAAAGGAAAAATTAGAGTCATTTAATGAGAAATTAGCTGAAAAATAATGAGTTTAAACCTGCCCTAAATTTTATTGGGCAGGTTTATTTCATTATATTAGGTTCCCAGCACTTTTTGTCCTTGCGGCTGAGTGTTAAACGGATTAGGTTCCAATGTAATCCCAATATCTTCAAACGAATATTCTGGAGGCAGGCGGTAGGTGATAAGTCCGCTGCCGTTTTGATCAGGTATCAAAGTGCCAGCACTTTGCCGGTTTCCGTTTTTTAACAGCCATACTTGGTAAACCTCATTACCCTTCGTAATAGGCATATTATTCAAGGCAATGACAAGACTTGTTTCCGTACCTTCCTGAAGAAGGTATGCGCTGCCGGTTGCAGAAGCAGCTAAGCTTTGCCCTGTTAAGGAATAAGTCGTAACAATTTGTGTCGGATCAGCAGCTTTATTCTCTAATGACTTAATAGTATCTTTCAATTGAAGGCTGTTCCAATAAAACCCAATTAAACAAATGATTAAAATAGCTGTTACAGCAGTGGATAGGGGTGAGAAATGCCTTTTGGTAACTGATAAAATTCGTTCTTTAAAGCTAATCGGTTCGGCTTCTATTTTTTCTTCGTGTTTAAGAAATTTATTTTCTTCAAAGACAAAATCCATCACTTGTGACTTCAATGATTCCGGTACCTCTGTTTCTTCTACATCATAAGAAAGCATTTGCCATGTTTCTTGTATAGATTTCAGTTCCTGCTGGCATTTTGCGCATTTTAGCAGATGGTCTTCGAACTGTTTTTTATCTTGGTTATTAAGTTCATTTATAATATATAAAGATAAATTATCACATTTATTCTCCATGCCGAACACCTCCTATTTTCCCGCTGAAATTATTCCGCAGTTTCTTTAAGGCCTGATGCAGGCGGCTTTTAATCGTACCCAGCGGCTTTTGTTCAAGTTCTGCAATTTCACTTAAGGAGTACCCTTCCCAATATAATAAGTTGATCAGGCGCTGCTGAGGTTCAGAGAGATGTCGTTTTGCTTCTTGAATCTGCTGTTTTAGCTGATTTCTGGTAACTTGCTGCTGTACATCATCAGCTGGTAGACCTTGCATTTGCTGCCAGTCCTCAAGCTCCAATTGGACCGTTCCTTTATATTTTTGTTCTTTACGGATGAGATCTATGGAAATGTTTCGAGTTATGGTGAGAAGCCAGTTCACAAACTGTCCTTGGGATGCATTATAGGTGCTTTTTGTCGTCCAAAGCCGAAGGAACACCTGCTGAACAATTTCTTTCGTTTTTTCCGTATCGCCTTTGGTTATTTTTATGGAGAAGCTATAAATAAGCTTTACATATCGGTCATATAGCTCTTCAAGTGCTGGCCGATGATTTTGAACAATTAATTCTATTAGTTCTTCATCTGACTTAGACTTCATTGACGGAAATCGCTCCCTTGTTAAACGAAATTATTTAGTATAGATGTTAACATAGATTGACGGGAAAATTTGATGGGGGAGGAAAAAAAGAACTGCCGATAAACCAGGCAGTTCCTTCGGCAGTATCCATTATTGTGCAAATGATGTTTCGCTGTTAACAATAAACCAAACATCTTTGACGCCTTGTCCCTTTACATCACCAGATGCTCCGTCCTTTACGAAGTAGTAAAGCGGATAGCCCTTGTAGGTCGTTTGTTTCTCACCAGTGTCAGCGCGAGTAATCGTTCCGAAGTCTTCTTTATTAAATCCTTCCGGAACGGCAAAATCTTCATAGTAGAAAGCAGGCCAGTTTTCAAGGCAATCTCCACTGCAATTTGATGTATTTGGCTGATCTGTTGCAAAGAAGTAAAGTGCCATACCTTTAGCATCTGTAAGATATTTACCAATTTTTTTGTTTTCCATCAGTTGAAGTTTCGCATCCGATTCTGCAAGATCTTTTTCTGACTCGTTGTTAACCGCTGTTGTTGTTTCTTGTGCTTGTTCTTTTGTACCTGTGCTTTCTGGTTTTTCCTGAGAGCTGCATCCTGCAAAAAGTATGCCAGCTAAAAGAATTGTCCAAAAATAAATTTTTGTTTTCATGTTTAATCCCTCCGTTATTTTTTCTTATCAAATACAGGTAACGCAGGGGAGGGGTAAACGGTTTTAAACAAAATTAAAATTTTTTAAGATTCCTTAAAACAGGGCGGAATCAACAACGCGTATTGTGGCATTGATAAATTTAACAATTTTATATTTGTATATAACTTTCTAATCTGACTAGCCTGATTTGAGTGCGCTGATGAATCAGGGGAAATAATACTAATGAAACAGCAGCCGGTCTTATGTGAACCGGCTGCTGTTTTTTTGCATTATGCAATAGTTGATGCAGTTTTATCCTGTTTATTGTGCTTATCCTGCAAAACAAATTGATTACGCCCTGCCCCAATTCCGGAAATAGTAAAGATGGCAGTAATGGCCATAAGGAAGATAAGTGGAACGGTCCAGGAGTGAAACAGGTCATACAGTGAGCCGATGAGTATCGGTCCTGCCGCAGCAAGCAGGTAGCCGACCGATTGTGCCATTCCTGAAAGACTGGCTGCCTGTTTGGCATTTTCAGCACGAAGGCCGATCAGGGTTAAGGAATGACTGATTGCAGCCCCAAGACCAATCCCGAGGAGAACAATACTGATGTTAGAGATGATGGCATTGACATTCATCAGGAGTCCCGTTATGCCGGCAAAAGTGAAAATGCCGATGCCAAGAGCAATCCCCTTTTGGTTAGGCAGCCGATCGGCAAGAACCGGAATAATAAAATTAACAGGGAGTCCTGAAAACTGGAAAACTGTTACCATCCATCCAGCAGCAGCGATTTCCCGCCCCTGGCTATGAAGAATTTCGGGGAGCCAGGTGGTGGTGCTGAAATAGACCATTGATTGCAATCCCATAAACAGTGTGACCTGCCAGGCGATGGGTGAGGACCAGATAGAACCCTTTGGTGCAGAACCTTTAGGTGCTTCCGTTTTTTTCTTTCGCAATCTGATCTGAGGAAGCCAGACAATAATGGCGATAAGGATTAAGATGGTCCATACACCAAGTGAAAGCCTCCATCCCAGGCCAAGATCTTCTGCAATCGGGATACTGAATCCTGGCGCAAGCCCTGCACAAATCCCCATTGAAAATGTATAAATGCCTGTAAGCAGGCCAACCTTCTGAGGAAACTTTTCCTTGACCATTCCAGGAAGAAGCACATTGCAAAGACCTACGCCTAAACCTATTAAAATAGTTCCTATGTACAGAGGCGGAAGCATCCCTACAGAACGTGCAGCAATGCCGGATCCCAAAATAGTCAAACCCAATAGAATGCTCCATTCACTTCCAAGTTTTTGGGCAATCCTCGGAACAAAAGGAGAGAGCAGGGCGAAGGCAACGAGCGGAAGGGTAGTCAGAAGGCCTGCTGCACCATTGGAAATTCCCGTTTCATCCCGGATTGCTCCGATCAATGGCCCAACTGATGTTATCGCAGGGCGTAAATTAAAAGCAACAAAAATAATGCCGGCCATCAGGAAAAAGGTTTTTGAATCAAATTTTGCTGAACTTCTCAACTAAAGACACTCCTTAAAGGTATTTCGAAAATCCTTCGCGTAACGAAAAGACAATATTCAGAATAGTATAATTGCTTTTGAGCTAAAAGTACATAGCTTTTAAGCAAAATGGCAATATTTTTACAGTTTATTAGATGGGGATAAATCTGAGGAAACAGCCGGATATATAAAAAGCAAGGGGAGGTACCCCTTACTTCTATTTTTATACTGATTCTAATGCATCAAGAATTTTAGAAAGCCAATTCATATAAAACTCATTTAACCCTTTATAATGCTCCTGGATCAGGTTCGGAATGACGTCTTGGTAATCATGCTTCACTTCACTTTCTGTCTTCAGATCGGAGATCCAGGATTTAATATGCTCTGCTGCTGCAGGGACTTCGGGTGATTCGATAAATAATAGGGCTGGATAAAGGGAACGAGGTTCAGGCATCCGTTTTTTAAACACCTCAATGATCTCTTCTGAAAGCTGATTTTTTCCTTCTTCAGTAATTTGATAGACAGTGCGGTTTGGCCGGTTATTCACCTGTTCCCGCTTTTCCGCCTGGATCCACTTATGTTTTTCGAGTTTGCGGATGGCATGATATAAATTGCCGTCCGTAACGGGGAATAGCTGATCCCATTTGTGTTCTAAAATAACTTTTTTCATTTCATATGGATGATATTCTTTCTCTTTTAAAAGACCGAGAATCACGATTTGCATGGACATAATAGCAGCTCCTTTTAAATAATTACTTTGTGCAAAGTAGTGAATGATTTATAATAAAGGTGAGGAGGAGATCATATGAATCTAAAGGACAAAGTTGCATTAATTACAGGCGGTGCCGGCGGAATTGGCAAGGGAATAGCTACAGCCATGCTGAAACATGGCGCTAACGTTGTGATTGCAGATATCAACCGGGAAGCCGGAGAAGCGGCTGTAAAGCAATTACGCCAGTTTGGATCGATTCTTTTTATTGAAAAAGACATATCCCGGAAGGAAAATGCCGTAGAGCTTGTGCAGGAGACTATCTCACAGTATGGAAAATTGGATATCCTTGTCAACAACGCGCATGTTTCCAGACAGATGCCATTTGTGAATACAACACTGGAAGACTTTGAATTATCCTTTAATACAGGATTTTACCCTACTGTCCATTTAATGCAAGCCTCATACGAACAGCTTAAGAAAAATAAAGGATTCGTGATTAACTTTGCTTCAGGTGCCGGTATTTCGGGCCAGGTTAACCAGGCTTCCTATGGATCTGCAAAAGAAGCGATTCGCGGTTTGACGCGAACCGTTGCAAATGAGTGGGCTAAGGATCAGATTAATGTGAATTTAATCTCACCAATCGCTTATACTGAAGGCGTGAAAAATTGGAGCGAGAACTTCCCTGATCAATATGAGCAGGTACTCAATGGAATTCCGCTTGGCCGCATGGGGGATCCGGAAAAGGATATTGGGGAAGCGGCTGTATTCTTAAGCAGCGAAAGCAGCTCTTATATTACCGGACAGACAATAATGGTAGACGGCGGAACGCAAAAGTTAACATAAACAAAGAAACTGTCTCCTTGGACAGTTTCTTTGTTTGAGATAGGCTTACCTGCTCTGAAGTTAGTTAATTGTCTGGCTTAAAGACCCTTCCGCTTTTCTATTGTGCAGAAAAGCCGCCGTCAATAACTAATTCTGCTCCTGTAATATATGAAGAATCATCTGAAGCAAGGAACAATACAGCGCGTGCCACGTCATCCGCTTCACCAAGTCTTTGGAGCGGAGTGGCCTGAATTAATCTTTGCAGCACTTCACTGGATTCTGACAGGTTTTCTGTCATTGGCGTTTTAATGACGCCAGGGAAGACGGCGTTAACCCTGATACCGAAACGGCCATACTGTGTGCTTGCCGCTCTGGAGATGGCTCTGACAGCACCTTTTGAAGCAGTGTACGTGTTTGTCCCCATCCCCACCATGGCTGTGTAGCTTGAAATATTCACAACTGCACCGCTTTGCTGTTTGACCATCTGCGGCAATACATGCTTCATTCCTGCAAATGGCCCGAAACCATTTATGCGCATCATAAGATCCCAATCTTCAATGGTCACATCATCCATATGCTTCTCGCTTGAAATGCCGGCATTATTAATAAGAACATCGATTCTTCCATGATCGGCAACGATTTCTTCCACTGCCTTTTTCCAATCATCCTCTGACATGACATTCAGCAATTTGCCTTCCACTGAAACATTTTGGCTGACAGCGTTCAAGAGCTCTTTATTAATGTCCGCTGCAATAACATAAGCGCCTTCTTCGACTAAAAGCTCAGTCATTCGTTTTCCCATTCCAGATGCTCCGCCAGTAACCAATACAATTTTATTATCAAATTTACCCATTACAATTCCCCCTTGATGTATCTTTTTAAAATGCGTTTGCAAATTAAGTATAATCGAAAATATACTTTGCGCAAAGTAATTAGTTCTGGGAAAATAACAAGTTTTAAGGGACATTTCATTATTCTTGATAGAAAGGGAAAGGATTGGTATAATGAATGACAGTCAGTCACTTTAACAAGGAGGATATATACATGCAGGATCGGCCGGATGATAAATACAGTAGAATACTGAACGCTTCTATTGAGGTTATTTCTGAAAAAGGCCTTGAAAAATCCTCGGTATCAGAGATCGTTAAGAAAGCAGGCATTGCTCAGGGAACGTTCTATTTATATTTTTCTTCAAAAAGTGATTTGGTTCCTGCGATCGCCAATTCACTTCTCACCAAAATACTGGATCGGATGAAGAGGAAGGTGCAGGGAGCAGAAAGCTTCTGGAGCACTTTAGATGCCGTCATTGATGAGACCTTTAAGGTTACAGATGAACATAAAGATATCATCGTACTTGTATACTCAGGGCTTGCTGTCAACCATTCCCTGGAAAAATGGGAAGAGGTATACCGGCCATATTACGAATGGCTTGAGGTTGAAATCAGCAAGGCGGTTCAAAAAGAAGAAATTTTACCAGACATTAATGTGAAGTGGACCTCAAGGACCATCATTAACCTTATCGAAAATGCTGCTGAAAGATATTATATTGGCGGCGAGCGGGATGAGTCCCTGACTGTTTATAAGGAAGAGCTTTTTAAATTTATCAGGAAATCATTAATCACGGACTAAAATTATTGGACTGCTTCCAATAATTTTTCTTTAAAGAAAAATGACTGACTGTCATTCATAAGGAGTTGAGAGCAAATGAAATGGATGTTAGTATATACAGCCGGCATCCTTGAAGTGATGTGGGCTTCAGGTTTAAAATATGCAGATTCATTTCTGGAATGGACGATTACCACTGTACTGATAGCAGCAAGCTTTATACTATTGATTCGCTCATATAAAGTAATTCCTGTTGCGGCAGCTTATACCGTATTTGTCGGGATTGGAACTGTAGGCACTTATATTTTAGGTGTGATCATGGGGGAGCCTTTTTCGGTAACTCAAGTATTTTTTCTAGTGATATTATTGGCAGGGATCATTGGCATGAAGACTTTTACGAAACAGGAAAACACTGAAGTGAGAGGTGAATTATAATGGCTTGGGGATTATTGATTCTGGCGGGCATAGAAGAAGTGGTCGCTACAATTGCCATGAAATACATGGATGGAACGAGAAAGAAATGGCCGATCGTTATAATGGCAGTTGGTTTCATTTTCTCTTTCTTCTGTTTATCTATGGCCATGCAAAGGATTCCAGCCGGTGTGGCCTATGCTATTTGGACAGGAGTGGGGAGCATTGGCATTACGCTGGCTGGTTTGTTTTGGTTTAAAGAAAAATTTGGTTATAAGCAATATTTATCCCTGGCATTCATCTTAGTTGGTGTTATTGGACTGGGGATGACATCTTAAGAACTCCTTAGGCTATTAATATCAGAAGCAGACCTTAAAAGTGATGGTCTGTTTTTTTGAAAAAGAAATTAGTTGCAAAATACAACTAAAAGAACTATACTGTAACCAAGAGGTGAAAATAATGGAAAATCTTCGCAGTTTGTTTCAAGTAATGACGCGCCGTTTTGGCTTACTCAATAAAAATTGCTGCAATGTCGGCGGTTGCGATATTTCCCTCATTCAAAGCCATATTCTTTATGAGATTGACAATCAGCATAACCCCTCCATGCAGCAGATTGCAGATACGTTAGGGACGGATATTACTACTTTCAGCAGGCAGGTTCAATCTTTAGTCAAGATGAACTTAGTTAAGAAAACACCGGATCCTGCTGATAAGAGAATCAGTATTCTTTCGCTGACTGCAGAAGGCAAATATATTGCAGGTTCAATAGATCAGGAGATGAATTCATTTTTACATGAGGTTTTTTCACAAATGAATGAGTTTGAAAAAGAAACAGTCATCCGCTCGATTCATTTGTTAAATAATGCAATGGCAAAGTCCAGTGCATGCTGTAAGCCAATACAGGGGTGAATCCCCTGGGTATAATACTTGTATATTGCAAGTAAAAGCAATCAATCCTAATTTGGAGAAAGAGGAGAGAGCATGACGAATCAGAATGATCTTTTTGTTGTCAAAGGGTGCTGCACGTCTAAGAAAGATGTATCAGAAAAGGCGTCGCTAAATAGGGATGATGGAAGAGAGTTGCCTGTGGCTATAATTGGCGCGGGGCCGGTTGGGCTGGCAGCAGCTGCACATCTGGCAAGCAGGGGGCAATCATTTATTTTGCTGGAGTCAGGGAAGCAAGCAGGAGCCAATATTAAAAGCTGGGGTCATATTCGGTTATTCTCACCATGGCGGTACAATATTGATAAAGCGGCTGCCAGGTTATTAAGCGCCAATGGCTGGGTACAGCCGCAGCTGGAAGCTTTGCCTACAGGGGAAGAGCTTGTTGAACACTATCTCAAGCCGCTGTCCAGGTTACCTGAAATAAAGCCTTTCATTCACCTAAATACGAAAGTTTTGTCAGTTGGCAGAAAAGACACCGATAAAATGAAAACCGCAAACCGGGAAAATATTCCCTTTGTTATCCATGCTGAGGAGAATGGAGAGTACAAAACATACGAATCAAAAGCAGTAATAGATGCTGCAGGCACCTGGGGAAATCCTAATCCAGCTTCGTCAAGCGGAATTTGGCTGGCAGAAGAACAGCAGCTGAAGGAGAAAATATATTATGGAATACCCGATATATTAGGGAGTGAGCAGCAGCGCTATAGGAATAAACGGATAGCAGTTGTCGGGGGTGGCCATTCAGCCATTAATGCCTTGCTGGATTTAGCCGAATTGAAAGAGACCTATCCTGAAACAGAGATTCTATGGATTATGAGAAGGAATCAGGTTGAGGATTCCTACGGAGGAGAAGAAAAAGATGCACTTGAAGCACGCGGCCGCCTCGGAAGCAGAATCCGCCAATTGGTTGATAACGGCCAAGTGGAGGCCATTACTCCATTTCGCATCCAGCTGGTCAAAAAGTCAGAAACGGGAATCGGGTTAATAGGCAGCCAAAACGGCAAGCCGGGCAGCCTGGAAGGAATCGATGAAATGATTGTCAATACAGGAAGCCGTCCGGATTTTGCAATGATAAACGAACTCCGTACTTCTATAGATTCTGCAACTGAAAGTGTAGAAGCTTTGGCACCATTAATTGATCCTAATATTCATAGCTGCGGTACAGTTCGCCCCCATGGAGAAAAGGAGTTAAGACAGCCTGAGAAGAATTTTTATATCGTGGGTTCAAAAAGCTATGGCCGTGCTCCAACCTTCTTGATGGCGACAGGCTATGAGCAGGTTAGGTCAGTGGCAGCTTATCTAAGCGGTGATTTCGCCGCTTCTGAAAAAGTGGAACTCGATTTGCCGGAAACGGGTGTTTGCAGCGTTAATCTAAAAAGTTCCTGTGATGAACCTGCTTCTACTTGCTGCAATTAAATAAAGGGGAGAATTAGTTCCCTAATAAAGGTGATGCCAATGACCATCAATCATGCTGGATCGCTCAAAAAAGAATATTTTATTTCATATATGAAATTACTCATGAATGCATTTGGATGTTCTGTTGAGGAAGCCAAAGATAGAACCTTTGAAAGGCTGTTTCGATTGCGCGAAAGTGAAATGGGGCAGGAAACGTATACACAATTTCTTTTGGCTTATCGGGATTTAATGAACCATCCCAATGATTAAGAAAACTCCGGAGAGGATGAATCATGGTGACTATTAAAGATCAATTATCTTCAAAGCCTATTATAATAGTCGCCGTCGTCACAGCTTTAAGTCTATTAGGAGATTCCATGCTTTATATTGCCTTGCCTGTCTATTGGGAAACTGCAGGCCTTGATTCAATTTGGCAAGTGGGTGTGCTCCTATCCATAAACCGTTTCATACGATTGCCTTTTAATCCAATTGCAGGCTGGATATATAAACATATTTCATTAAAGGCTGGCCTGATCGTTGCTGTTCTGTTAGGCGGATTCACAACGATTGGTTATGGTGTTTTCGAAGGATTTGCGGCATGGGTGATCCTCCGTGCATTATGGGGGATTGCCTGGTCATTTTTTCGAATAGGCGGATTATCAGCTGTTGCCGTATATGCGGATAACAATAAGCGGGGAAGTTCCATGGGGTTATATAACGGGCTTTACCGTACAGGAAGCCTGGTTGGAATGCTGATTGGGGGCTTGTTCGTTCCGGTTATAGGTTTGAGCACGGTTTCAATTGCATTTGGGTTTTTGTCCCTATTGGGGCTGCCTTTAATGCTGATTTCTAAAATAAATCAGGATGTGAAAACTCCTGAAAAGAAAGATAGAATGGCTAAAGAGACGCCTTTCATTGGAAAGGCCGGATATAAAGCATCGATAATTGTTTCAGGCTTTCTAATTGCCATGTTATATCAAGGAATAGTGACATCCACACTTAGTTCCTTGATTGAACATTTTTACGGAGAGAATATATCAATATGGAATGTGGTTGTCAGTGTTACATTATTATCAGGCATCATTCAAGCGGTAAGGTGGACATGGGAACCTTTTCTGGGAAGGACAGTGGGGCATTGGTCTGATGGAGCGCGTGGGAGGCTGCCGATTTTTATTGTGTCCCTGATTTTTGCAGGGGTTGTCTTTGGCATGGTATCCATTAGACTTCCATTAGAGCTGTGGATAGCCGTTACTCTTTTAGTAATGGCCGGTGCTACTATTTTATCTACCATTCTGGACACGATTGCACTGGACACAGCAAAGACTGCAAACATTGTATCTTTCCTTACGATATACTCAATCTCTCAAGATATGGGGGCAGCTTTAGGCCCGGCGCTTAGTTACATATTAATACAGTTAGAGGCGGGTTTTACATTTTTATATTGGGGCGGTTCGATCATACTGATTATTTTAGCAGCGATTTGGATGTTGTTAGCAAAGAGGTTAAACACATGTATAAAAAAAGAGATCTATGAATCTTATTAGCGGGGGACCAGAAATGATAAGTGAAACTGTTATTCGTGAAGCCAGAAAGACAGATTTAGAGGATATTCTGGAGATTTATAATCAGGGAATAGAAGATCGCATCGCTACATTGGAAACAGAGGCAAAAGATCTTTCCTATATGACAAACTGGTTTGAACAGCATCAAGGCCGATATAGTGTGCTTGCCGCTGAAGAAGGGGATCAAGTGATTGGCTGGGCTTCCTTGAATCCGTATAGCAGCCGCTGTGCTTATGATGGAGTGGCAGATCTATCAGTCTATATCTCCAGAGCATTCAGGGGCAAGGGAGCAGGCGGGAAGCTGCTTTCTGCTCTCGAAATGAAAGCAAGAGAAAACAAGTTTCATAAGCTGGTTTTGTTTACTTTTCCATTTAATGGACTTGGACAGGGACTGTACAAGAAAATGGGGTATCGTGAAGTAGGCATATTTCAAAACCAGGGTGTTTTGGATGGAGAGTTTGTCGATGTGATGGCTATGGAAAAACTGCTTTAATTAAAGGTGCGGCTATTGGTTTAGCCGTTTTTTTGTGGGCTTTTTCTTAAAAGTTCGGAGGGGGAAGAGGTTCAGACAGGGTTTCCCGGATTTCCTGTTTATCTGTCCGAAGGAACGGAGTGCTATCTATAGTCAGCTCTTCATAGTAAAATCCCCTTGTTCGAAAAAGCCTTAAGTAAGGCAACCGCACAAAAAAACGGCTCTGTTCCAATAAGCTCTTTTGTCAAAACCAGCAAACCAAAATGAATGCAGCTGAAGTAAAAAAAGCCAACTATATGTGTAAAGTTTTTGTAAATAAGAAAAAAAGCATTTACTTATATAAGTAAATTATTATATATTAATATGTGCAAAGCGGGGGTGAAAAGATCGTGAAAGTGTCCACAGTTGAAATCGACAAAGCATCATCCATTTTAAAATTATTAGGCGATAAAACACGGCTCACAATGGTCAAACTTTTAAAAAACCATGATTGCTGTGTGTGTGAGTTTGTGGAAATTTTTAAAATGAGCCAGCCGGCCATTAGCCAGCATCTCAGGAAACTAAAAGATGCAGGTGTGGTAAGGGAAACCAGAAGAGGTCAGTGGATTATTTATTCATTGAATCAGGATAGTGAATACTATACTTTGGTTCAGACTGTGCTCGATCACCTTCCAAGCCAAGATTATTTATTAGAAAAATTGAAAGAACAGGGTTTGCGAATTTCCTGTGAGTAAGAGGGGGGAACACATTGACTCAAATAATTTTAGCGTCGGTGATTTTCTTGGTCACCCTCATATTAGTCATTTGGCAGCCAAAAGGGCTATCCATCGGCTGGTCAGCATGCGGTGGAGCCATCCTGGCCTTAATTGCGGGTGTGGTTGACTTCCATGATGTTATAGATGTTACTTCAATTGTCTGGAATGCGACATTAACTTTTATTGCCATCATCATTATATCTCTTATTTTAGATGAAATCGGGTTTTTCGAGTGGGCCGCTTTACATATGGCGAGAGCGGCAAAGGGCAGCGGAGTGAAGATGTTCATTTACGTGTCCGTTTTGGGAGCGGTTGTCGCAGCATTCTTTGCGAATGATGGAGCGGCACTCATTCTCACGCCAATCGTCCTCGCAATGGTCCGGAACCTTCAATTTGAAGAAAAATTGGTTTTTCCGTTTATCATTGCGAGCGGATTTATTGCGGATACAACGTCCCTGCCATTGGTTGTCAGCAACCTTGTCAATATCGTCTCAGCTGACTTTTTTGGCATCGGCTTTGTGGAATATGCGTCCCGCATGATTATTCCGAACTTCTTTTCGCTGGCAGCCAGCATTTTAGTCTTATTCCTATACTTTAGAAAAAGCATACCAAAAAATTATGATTTATCTCATTTGAAGGAACCGGCGGAAGCAGTTCGGGACAGCAAAATGTTCCGATTGTCCTGGCTTGTTTTAGGCATCTTATTAATTGGTTATTTTGCAAGTGAATGGATTGGTGTCCCCGTTTCATTCATTGCAGGCATTATAACTATTTTCTTCCTGATTATGGCGCGAAGAAGCCCGGCTGTGAATACGCGTACTGTCATCAAGGGTGCTCCATGGGCGATCGTTTTCTTTTCAATTGGCATGTATGTTGTGGTTTACGGATTAAGAAATGCGGGTCTTACAAATATATTGGCAGACTTAATTCAAATGACAGCGGACCAGGGACTATTTGCAGCCACGATCGGAATGGGATTCATTGCGGCCATCCTTTCATCTGTCATGAACAATATGCCAACCGTTATGATTGATGCCCTGGCCATTGCTGATACGAATACAAGCGGACTCATGCGTGAAGCCCTTATTTATGCGAACGTGATTGGATCTGATTTAGGCCCGAAAATCACGCCGATTGGTTCCCTGGCAACCTTGCTATGGCTTCATGTATTGTCCCTAAAGGGAGTAAAAATCTCATGGGGAACGTATTTTAAAACAGGGATTGTATTAACCATTCCAACATTATTTATAACATTAGCCGGTCTATATATTTGGCTGCAGATCCTTTAAAAAACTTACCTAAAAGGAGAAATTCAACATGACTAAAAAAACAATCTACTTCCTATGCACAGGCAACTCATGCCGCAGCCAGATGGCAGAAGGATGGGCCAAGCAGCATCTAGGTGATGAATGGAAGGTTTATAGTGCGGGGATCGAAGCACATGGTTTGAATCCTAACGCTGTAAAAGCAATGAAAGAAGCAGGAATTGATATTTCCAATCAGACTTCTGATATCATAGATCCTGAGATTCTGAATCATGCTGATTTGGTTGTAACGCTTTGCGGAGACGCAGCTGATAAATGCCCGATGACACCTCCTTATGTGAAGCGGGAGCACTGGGGATTTGATGACCCTGCAAAAGCAGAAGGAACAGAAGCAGAAAAATGGGCTTTTTTCCAGCGTGTCCGTGATGAAATTGGCAGCCGCATTAAAACATTTGCCGAAACAGGAAAGTAAATAATATACTAAAAAACATTCAAGGGAGGGAACAAACATGATAATCACAGACAATGCGCGTGATGAATTAAGAAAAATGCTGGAAGAACAAAATGCCAGCAGCATTCGCATCTTTTTTGATGGCTATGGCTGAGGACAGCCAAGAATAGGACTGGCTCTGGATGAGCCGGCAGCAGATGATATTATTGTCACAATCAATGAAATCAAAGTAGCAATTGACCCTATTATTGAACCAAACACCGAAGACCTTGTTTTAGAGCGAAGCGGAAACGGAAGCGGGATTTCGATGATCGGGAATACGGGAAGATGCTGTTAGAAATAGGACCTTTAGGGTCCTTTTTTATTTTCTTTAAGAGATAGGTGAAATCGGATCAAAAACCCAAGCTGCAGGAGGAATTTAGCACATTCTTGCGGAACTTAGTCATAGCATCGAAGTAAAAGAAGGAGCAAATAAACCCATGAATAAAAATGAAATAAAGGCTATTGTTGACTGCATGGCTGCGGGCAAAATGGCATATGAAGTACAGATGGTTCAGACGAGGCATCGCATAAAGCTTGTGGATTTCTGGGGTATAAAAGCTGAAAGCCAAATTCTTGAAATCGGATGCGGACAGGGAGATACAACCGCGGTGCTGGCTGCCTATGCTGGTGAAAAGGGATTTGTACATGGGATTGATTCGGCTTCACCTGAATACGGGAGTCCGGTTTCACTCGGTGAATCGGCTGAATACCTGAACCAATCCAAAGTCGGCAAGCAGATCAAAATAGATTTTAATTTAGATATTTTAGCTGAGAATGTGGAATTTCAGGAAAACTTCTATGATTATATCGTATTCTCCCACTGTTCATGGTACACGAAATCTTCTGCCGAGCTTTTAAGGATCCTCGAAAAGGTGAAAAAATGGGGAAAGCAGCTTTGTTTTGCAGAATGGAACACCGATATAAACACAATCGAACAATATCCGCATTTATTATCGATCCTCATTCAGGCACAATATGAAGCCTTTAAACAAGAAAGTGATTCTAATGTGAGAACCCTGCTGACTCCTGGCGATTTGAGGGATATTGCTGAACAAGCAGGATGGCGAATCATTAAAGATTCTAACATAGATTCCCCTGATTTGCAGGACGGCCTTTGGGAAATAGATAAGGTGCTGACGGACTTTAACGATGAAATAAAGGGGATAAAGAATTTGCCTGAGAAATTAACAGATCTCCTGCAATCCGAGGTTTCGATGCTGAAAACGGTAGCAGAATCAACAGAAGTTAAGCCTCTATCTGTATATAGCTTTATAGCTGAATAGCTGACTAAAAAAGCCATGCAGCCCCAAAGAGGACTGCATGGCTCTTTTAACTCAGCGTTCCGAAGTTTTTTCAGTCAAAAAGGTAATCGCCACAAACAGTGCAAAGGCCAGCAGCAGCAAGGTTCCGCCAACGATGAAGAATACCAGAACAAAGGTATCCCCTAAATTAAACGGATTTAATGTGTACATCCACATTCCGATTGTCAATCCGAGTGCTCCTGCCATTCCAAGTATGCTGTGAATGGCAACGAGCTTTTTATATTTTACTCGGTATACTTTATAAAAGATTCCCCATGCAAATACGGAAAGCCATCCTACGAGCAGGATGTGGGCATGAATAGGCCTTAAAGAATAATCCATTTGCCCGGACATATGCGATCCAAGGTAGGTCCCGATAATGCCAAAGATGGCTGCAAATCTTATTAATCTGATGCTCCATTTTTGTTCCATAGTTTTTTATTCCTCCCGATGTTTCTCCCTGAAAAATGTAATGGTAAAGGTGGTTCCTTTGCCAGCCTGGCTGACTGCCCTGATTTCCCCAGTATGCAGTTCAATAATCTGTTTCACAATCGAAAGCCCGAGTCCTGTGCCATCTTTTTTTCTTGCTGAGTCCACCCGGTAAAATCGGTCGAAAATCTGGCTGATCGCATCCTCGGATATTCCGGTCCCGGTGTCTTTAAAAACAACTTCAATCGATGATTCAGTTTGAGACAGGCTGATTAAAATACTTCCGCCATGAGAGTTATATTTTATCGCATTCGTCAGCAGGTTGTCCCAGATATTCACCAAGAGCTCCGGATCTCCCTTGAAAATGACAGGCGCAAGCTTGTAGGAAACCTCAATCTCTTTTTCTTCCAGCCGCCATTGATGTCTGCGGATGGTTTCCTTGATCTGATCGTCCAATTTCACATCCGAAAGCTTCATCGGATACGATTTCTGGTCAAGAGAAGTCAAAAGCAAAAGCTGTTTGGTCAGATTGGAGAGCCGCTTCGACTCCTGATCGATAATCTGTACATATTCGAAGTGTTCTTCGGCAGACAATTTCTGTGTCTGCAGAAGTTCTGCATACCCTTGAATATTCATAAGAGGGGACTGAAAGTCATGAGATACATTGTTGATGAATGACTTGCGGGCCTCGTCATTGTGCTGCAGCTGTTCCTGCATGCGGCTGAAGCTTTCTGCCAGCTGTCCGATTTCATCCCTGCGGGCAATATTCAGCGGGAAGTTAAAATTCTCCCGTGTGATTTCCCTGGTGGCTTCCGTCAGTTTTGTTATCGGCTTAATGAGATGCTTGGCGAACCAAATTACTCCGGTGATGCTGACAACGGCAATGGCGACAAAGAACCATGCGAATATCATATGAATGTCCGAGAAAAGAAGCTTATTATTCGGGCGAAGGAATAGCCCGTAATTCTGATCGTTCATGGTAAAGGGGACACCGACGGTATTTTCAAGATCGTTTGAAAAATGCCCCATCAGCAGAAATTGGCCTGCAAAACTATCCATCCCATGATAAACTTCCTGATCGGTCAGCACTTTGGCAGCTTCCTCGGGCAATTCGGTCTTATTAAACGACTGCCCGAAGAATTCCCCTTCACCCGATTCCGTCACGATATAGAGCTGATAGCCGAGCTTGCTCATGGAATTTAAGTAAGTTTCATAAGCAGGACCAGAGGAATGCATATTTTCCAGGCCATGAGCAATTTCCTCTGCAATCACAACATTTTGCCGGTCGATTTTCCCCTTTGTCGAAGTCATATAGACCCAATTGGTTAAAATGAAGGAAAGCACGATGCTTATGGCTAGAATCACAATTGTGGCTACAATGAATTTCCGGTATAGGGTTTTCATTTTATTTCCTCAAGCTTATAACCGATACCGCGAACAGTCTGGATTTCAACGGTTGCGCCATATTTTTTCAAACGATCGCGAATTCGGTTGATATGGGTATTTAAAGTTTGTTCGCTGCCCTCGTAATCCGATCCCCAAGCCTGTTCGATCAATGCAGCCCGCTGTGTGATTTTACTTTTTCGTGCCGAAAGTAAGCTCAGCAGCTCAAATTCCTTTAATGGAAAAAGGATGGTCTCCTGATTGATTTCCACTTCAAAGCTTTTTCTGTCCATTAACAGGTTTCCGGCTTTGATGACTGTTTCCATTGCCCGCTCAGCCCTTCTTAACACCACGGCTACCCGGAAAAGGAGCTCCTTCACTTCAAACGGCTTTACAATATAATCTTCAGATCCGGATAAGAAGCCTTGTTCCTTATCACCCAGCTGCCCCTTCGCCGTTAAGAGTATAACAGGGATTCCGAAGTCATTAGTCAGAAGCCTGGTGAGTTCGAAACCGTCCATACCAGGCATCATGACATCGACAACTGCTAAATCTGCGGTTTGTTCTTCTAAAAGTGCTAGTGCTTCTTGTGCATTGTTTGCGCGCAGGACTTGATAGCCTTCACGATTTAGATGGATTGTGACGAGTTTCTGTATATTCACATCATCGTCTACGACAAGTATCTTCATATCAGGGCCACCTCACAGAGGAATAGGGAGGGGACCCTCTCTCTATTCCGATATTTTTTGCCGGGAAGTCTCCTTGTCTTTTTCAAAAAACAGAATTAATGCTGGAAGCAGCATCCCCCTAACAAGGAAGGTATCAATCAATATTCCCATGGCAACAATGAATCCAAAAACGAATAAGTCCGCTATCGGCATGGTCATCAGGGCAGCAAATGTAGCAGCCAGAATGAGGCCGGCAGAAGAAATGACGCCTCCGGTATTCCGGATGGCAATTTCAAGAGCGTTCTTGACTCTATGTGTCTTCCTTTCCTCGATAAACCTTGAAACAAGAATGATGTTATAGTCAATCCCCAATGCTACAAGGAAAATGAATGAATAGACAGGAACACGGGAACTGATGGATTCAAAGCCGAATAATACATCAACAAGGAATATCCCCAGTCCTAAAGCTGAGACAAATGAGAGCAGAATGGTTGCCATCATGTAGATCGGCATCTTTACAGATTTCGTAAGCGCAAATAACAGCGCAAGAATCAGAACCGTCTCAAGCAGAACAATTTTTATTATATCACCGTTGTTGATATCCTGTTCGTCCACTATTTTCGCAGTGACCCCGCTGTAGTAAGATTCAGCTTCCAAACCGGCTTCTTTCAGCAGCTCCGGTGTGTCGTCACGCAAATTTTCCATAAAGGCTATGGCTTCAGTCGAATAGGGATTAATGGATAAAGCGACACTCATTTTAGCTGCCTTGCCGTCTTCAGAAAGTGCTGACAGGCGGACAGAAGCAATTTCATCAAATCCCTGCAGCTTCTCAGTTATCGCACTGGCATCTGTTTCATCCAATTTTTGATTACTGACAACCAGAAGTGTCGAAGGAGCCAGTTCTCCTTTGTCAAATCTGGATTCTACTATTTCATAGCCGACACGGGATGGCAGGTCATCCGGAAATTTTTTAACCATATCAAATTCATAATCAAGGTTAAAGATATTAAGCGCTGTGATGAGCATAAAAATGCCGACCATTCCGCCTGAGAGGCCAGGCTTGTTCACCACGAATCTGGCAAGCGGTCCCCAGACTTTATGTTTAACTTCCGTTTCCGTTCCGTACTGAGGAACTTTCGGCCAAAAAGCCTTACGCCCGAACAGGGTGAATAAAGCAGGAACCAGCGTTACGGACGCGAGCATGATAAAAAACATGGCTGTTCCAAAAATAGGAGCAAAGTTCTGATAATCCCGGAAATCCGCGAAGAACAGAACCAGCATGGCAGCAAGAACGGTTCCGCCCGCAAAGAACACAGGCTCGCCTGTTGCGCGCATCGCATGCTTCATCGCTATATATTTGTTTTCGTAATGGTTGAGCTCCTCCCGATAACGGGAGAATACAAATAATGAATAATCAATGACAGCAGCAAACAGCAAAATACTCATAATCGAGGTTGTCTGGTTATTAACCTCAAGTCCGCCAGCACCCATCAAAGCTATACTCTGGTTTACGACCTGGTAGACAATCGCCGTTGCCAGAAGCGGTATGACTGCAAGCAATGGTGAGCGGTAAATCGCTATAAGCAAAACAAGAATGATAAGAACGGTGGCAATCAGGAGAACAAAGTCCGCCTGTTCAAAAAGTTTAACCGTGTCTCCCGCTATCCCCGCTGGGCCAGTGATATAAAATGCAGTACTCTCGAGATCCTCTGCAATGTTATTGCCAGCTTCAGAAGCAAGGTCGTTAATTTCGGCATACTGGTCATTGCCAAGCCCGTTCTCAAGCTCCATCGGCACAATCATCGTGGACTTATCTTTAGAAATGAAAGAACCTAAGGCTTGAGGGGGAAGCTTGCTGATATCGATAATCGTCTTGATTCCATCGATGTCCTCAAGCGTGATCCCTTCTAATATCTGTTTAGCTTCTTCGATATCAACCTCGCCATTTTCATTATGGAAAACCAGGATGCCCGGAGTTCCTTGTTTGTTTGGAAAATATTCCTCGGTTTTATTTTCGGCAATAATGGATTTCGCCTCATCAGGAAGTGACTGGAAATTATTTGTTTTATAATCGCCAAGCTTTGGACCTGCACTTAAGCCAATCATCAGCACAAGCCAGGCAATAATGGTAATCCACATCCCCCGTTTGGTGGAAACCCAATCTGTAATCGAATGCAGCAGTTTTTTCACATGAATGCCTCCTTAACTTATTTCAATGCCTATCTTACAAAAGGAAAATAAACTTAAGATCAACTTTTGTTTACAGTTGAATGGTGAAGGCACAAGGTGATGATTTAGCATTAACAAGCATATTGGATAAAGTATGAAAAAAATCTTTTTGCAGAAAATAGCCATAATGATTTTCGCTGTCTTGGGAGGAGAATTATGGCTCTTGTATTCAGGAAACAGAAAGAGGCTTCAAAGCTTTCCCATTTAAGTATCTTTGGCACAACACAAATCCATCTGCGGAATCCATATATTATAGCCATGTGGTCTGTGATGTTCCCAGGCTACGGGCATCTCCTGTTAAATAAATATTTAAGAGGGTTTTCATTGGTTATATGGGAATTGTTCATAAACCAATCGATCCATTTAAATTCGGCCATGGTTTACTCTTTTATTGGTGAAATTGAAAAAGCAAAGGAAGTATTGGATGTCAGGTATATGCACCTGTATATCCCTGTTTATATATTCGCAATCTGGGATAGTTACCGGACAACCGTGGATATGAATAAAATATATTTGCTTAATGAAAAGGACGCTTCTGCTGTGGAACGTTTAGTGATAAAGCCTTTTGAAATAAATTATCTTGATAAGAGAAATCCTTTATCCGCCATCATGTGGTCAGTGACTATCCCAAGCCTTGGCCAATTGTACATTCACCGAATATTTGCAGCTTTATTTACTTTGGTCATGACTGTCATACTTGTTCACTTTTCTCACTTTATCGAAGCCTTTCATTACCTCTTGGTGGGTGAACTTAAAAAATCCACTCAGGTATTGAATGCTCAGTGGTTAATGTATTTGCCCTCTTTCTACTTTTTTACGATTTATGATTCCTATATGAATGTGGTTGAAAATAATAAATTATATGATTCAGAGCAGAAAAGGCTATTAAGAAAGTTCTATCAATCCAAATCATTTATAGTAAAGAAAGGCATTAAGGTGAAGTAAATGCAGGTATTTGCAACATTTGATCATTCATCCTATCTGGAACTGGCAATTAAAAAGCTGGAGCAGCATGGAATAAAGGACATATACTCAGTTCCATTGGATAACCGGGCGGAGGATCCCGCGTTGTTTGACACCATTCACCAATCGGATGGAACATCTCTCATAAATAAAGGGATGATTCTGGCAGTAATGTTCTCGGTTGTTGGAGCCAGCAGAGGATTTATATTGGAATGGGGTCCAATTTATTGGGGCCTAATTGGAGCTGTTGCTGGTTTTCTGCTTGGATTTGCGATTGATTTCACTCTTTTAAAGCTAAGGTCCAGAAATAAGCGCCTGTTAAAAGGAGTAAAGTCAGAGGTTATTCTTATTATTGACTGCCAGGAGGAAGAAGGAAAAAAGGTTGAGGCAATCCTCTGGGAGCATCTTGCAAACGGAGTCGCCAGAGTAAATTAAATATCCTTTTTGGAGGACGAGTGATGAATTAATTTCCTAATGCACCAGCATTAATGGTATTAGATATGCAAAAAGGCTTTGATGATCCGTATTGGGGGAAGCGAAATAATCCCCGGGCTGAAAAATGATTTAAGGAGCTGGCAGCTGTTCTGAAGGCGCAGGCCCATAATGTGTAGGGGGAATTTTAATGACGGTAAACGAGACGATCCTTCGTGTAACTATCTCGTTTCTAGTACTTTTCTTATTAGCCAGACTGATGGGACGCAAGGAAATTGGACAAATGACCTTTTTCAACTGGGCTTCAGCCATTGGAATCGGGTCTATCGCCGGTAACCTTGCTGTGAATGAGAGTACCCTCATCAAAGATGGAGTTATATCACTGATTGTTTGGACACTTTTTACCATACTGATGGACATGCTTGACCTCAAGTCGAAACAGGGAAGGACAGTCACAACTGGTGAACCATTAATAGTCATAAAAGCTGGCAGGATAATGGAAAGGGCACTCAAAATATCGAGGGTGGATCTGGATGAGCTGCAGGCATTATTAAGGCAAAAGGACATATTTTCGCTTAACGATGTCGATTACGCAATCCTGGAAACAAACGGAGATCTGTCCGTTTTGAAAAAGGAAAGTCAACAGCCTGTTACGAAAAATGATTTAAATATTATGAGTCCAAAAAAAGATCTCATTCCTTTACCAACAGAAGTCATTGCAGATGGAAAGGTCAATTCAAAAAATCTTTCTAAATTAAAATTAGACAACAACTGGCTTGACAGGGAACTGCAAAAAGCGAAGATCCACTCAGCCGAAGATGTATTTTTTGCTCAAGTCCAGCAGGATGGCACTCTTTATATCGATAGAAAAAACAAATAGAGAACAGAAGCTGCTTCTGTCCTCCTTATTTATTCTTGAAAGTTCCCAGCAGACGATGAAAGGGGCATTTAGAGATCGTGGTGTCATCATCCCGCAGAAAATATTGTTTCCATTCGAAGTTATCATCGGCTCCATAACTGTTCAAATCAGGGTGTATCGCTATGCTGTCATATTTTTGAAGCCGTTTGCGGACCTGACTTTTAATTCGTGATGCTAAAGGTACTTTTTTCATAAACTCTTGCAAAACCCACCTCGGTGTGATGGCGAGCATCGTCGTATCAAAATGCCGGCTCTGCCGATTTTTATGCGCAGGGGTGGCACAATAGACAAAATACTTTTCTCCGTTAAAGCAAAACTCCCAAAGTGGATCATGCGGGTCCTTTGGGATTTCGTTTGGCCACTCAGCATTATCCATCTCAGATAACTCTGTGAGCTGCTCCCAAAAAAGCTGCTCATATTCCTCCACACTCAAATCATCCCTTGTTTTGTAAAAAATGATCAGCGAAGTGTAGCTTCCGAACTCTCTTGAATGTAGAGAGAATTCCCTCAGCATGACTGCGGTTTGCTGAATGGCGGCCGGATCCATTGGGTCGTCAGCAAACCCATAACGGAGCTGATTTTTGGCAAACCCTATAGTTGCTGGTATGCAGGGGAAAGGCCTTTCTTTATCGGTCATCTTTGTCTGGAATCTATCAAAAACAATCTGCTGCCAATCTTCTAAACTATGCATGCCGGAGGAGTTCGCAGTATATAGACTGTTGATCTTAGTCACCCCCTTCAGACTCCTACACTATATTCAAAATGGGATAAGGCAGGTGAGTGTCCATGGTGAAAATGGGCTGACAGAGGAGGTGGCGTTGTGGGTTTTGCAGGGGATGGCGACTAGAAATAGGAGAGTGGGCTGGGAAATGGTACCCATGGTGGGGACAAGGCGACGAAAAGGGGTGGAGAGGTGGGAGAGTGGCAGTCATGGACACAGCGATAAAGACGAAAAATCCAGGGATCAGGAAAAATGGTAGTTAATCAGAGTGAATAACGACGAAAAAGCGGAATGGTCAAGGGAACTGGTAGTTAATCAGAGCGAATAACGACGAAAAAGCGGATGGTCAACGAAACTGGTAGTTAATCAGAGCGAATAACGACGAAAAACGGAATGCTCAAGGAAACTGGTAGTTAATCAGAGCGAATAACGACGAAAAAGCGGAATGCTCAAGGAAACTGGTAGTTAATCAGAGCGAATAACGACGAAAAAGCGGAATGCTCAGCGAAACTGGTAGATAATCAGAGCGAATAACGACGAAAAAGCGGTATTCTCAAGGAAACTGGTAGTTAACCAGAGCGAATAACGACGAAAAAGCGGAATTCTCAAGGAAACTGGTAGTTAATCAGAGTGAATAACGACGAAAAACGGAATGGTCAGCGAAAGTGGAAGTTAATCAGAGTGAATAACGACGAAAAACGGAATTCTCAAGGAAACTGGTAGTTAATCAGAGCGAATAACGACGAAAAAGCGGAATTCTCAACGAAACTGGTAGTTAATCAGAGCGAATAACGACGAAAAACGGAATGGTCAACGAAACTGGCAGGTAATCACCATTCTTCCTCAATTAACTTAAATAATTTTAAATTCAGAGGTTTATTCCAAAACTCGCACGGGTATTGAGATATGTTTAGGATGAAGCGGCCCCATTCTTAATGGATTAAATCTAAGTACTAAAGGGGGAGAACATGAGTAAACAGATGTGTCTTTTAGGGGAAAAGATTTTAAGAGAGAAAGATATGATAGCCAAAAACCTGCATAAGGATCGAATGAGCGGTGTCGAGATGACGGAAATGGAGAGAATGCAGGCTGACAAAATGGAAGCGCAGATTATTCAGATTCGTGCTGAGTTTATTGGATTGTTCGGTGAAGCATTGCTGAACCATGATAATAAAGATAAAACGATGGAAAAGATAGAAAAATGGTGCAAGGAAACAGGGGGAAATTTATTTAAGCTTGGAATCCCTTTGGATGAAGCTTTAAAAGATGCGGGTTATTATCGGAAACATATCTGGAAATCTTTAGAGGAAGCTATGATGGAGCTTGAGATGCCGGCAGCAGAGGTTTTTAAGGTTATCTATTTTATAGATCCCCTGCTGGATCATTCCATCCATTGCTTCAGCATGTCTTATGTCAAATACCATCAGGTAACACTCGAAAATGCAAAGCAGGCTTTTCTTGAGTTATCCGTCCCTGTCGTTCCTCTTTCAAAAGGAGTTGGCATCCTGCCGCTAATTGGAAACATTGATACAGAGAGAGCGCAGCTTCTGATGGAAGAAACATTAAAACAGTCTGCGAACCTGAAGCTGTCGCATTTAATTTTAGACATTTCAGGCGTGATGATTGTTGATACGATGGTGGCAGATCAGCTGTTTAAAGTAATTGAGGCACTCTCGCTGATTGGAGTTAAAACGATTATTACCGGTATCCGTCCGGAAGTGGCCCAGACGATAGTCACGCTCGGCATTAAGCTGAATGGCATTCAGGTTAAAGCCAATGTGTATCAGGCTTTTGAAGAACTGCATGGGTGAGCATAGAAAAATAGCAGAGTAATTCAAAATGAATTTACTCTGCTATTTTTTGGTTTCATAAATTGGGTTTTCGTGCCCAATAATTGATATAAAGGTTTGAAAGAGTAATCTCAACAGTCTCTTCATTTTCGGAATCAACATCTGAAGCGTATAAATAGAAACTGAATTCATCCCCATCCTTGTATCCTTAAAGGGCCTGAGCACGCAGGAAATAGTTCAAATGTTATACCCTGATAAGCTGCACCTGCAGTATATCTGTATCTCCTTTATTTTGTCTGGCGTGTTCAATTCCGGAAACCAGTGTGGCCCCGCTGAAATTATAGCTGCCAATGGAGCTGAAAATCACTTGATAATTTGAATATGTGTCGATAAATACCTCTGAAACATAAATCTTATTGTTTTCTTCCTCATAAATAACTTTTCCCTCAGTTTTTTCAAAATTTATTTATACAACAGGATGAGCTTGAGCAAAAATATCCCCAGCATCTTCCGATATATCCTTTATTTCATGTTTCCAGATTCCGAAGAAGCCGGCTATCCAGAGGAAAAAGATTAAACCAAGTAAAGCAATGAGGTTAATGATAAAAAGAGGAGACTTAAAACTCATTCCATCCCCCTACCCCTTATACTAAAAGGTTAACATAATTTTCCTTTTGAGCGGGCGTAAAATCCGGTTTTTCCGCATATTAACCGTGTTTATTTTCCTCACTGTGAATAGAATGAATCAAACAGCACTTCACTGCCTATTGAGGGGGGATGACATCATGTTTTCGGTATCGGGTATGCAGGGATTTGAAATGTTTTCGGTTATGCACCTTGTTACACTGTTTCTTTTCTTTTTTACCGCCTGGTGGCTTGTGTATTACAGGCAGGCACTTAGGGCCTATCAGAAAATCATAAAATGGTCGCTGTTTGGTGCTTTGCTGGCTTGTGAAGTGACGCATCATATATGGCTGGTTCTTACAAATCAGTGGGATGTGGCAGATCTGCCGCTCCAGCTTTGCTCTTTGAGCACTTTCATTGCTCTTTACCTGTTTTTGAAGCCTGATAAAAAGGCTTTTTGGCTGCTTTATTTTATTGGTGCAATACCTCCAATTTTAAGCATGGTGACACCTGATATGGTTTACCAATTTCCTCATTACCGCTACATCAAATACTTTCTTCATCATTCAGCCATTCCGCTTGCCGTATTATATTTTATTTTGTTTGAAGGGTACAGGGTGCCAAAAAAAGCAGTGCTGAAAGGCTTTTTAACACTCAATGTCATTGCGGTTCCAGTCTTCTTTTTGAATATGATGCTTAGTACAAATTTCTTTTATTTGGCCAGCCCGACAGAAACTAAAACCCTGCTGTCGTTTTTCGGGAACGGTGTCTGGTACTATGCAGCACTTGAAGCTGCTGCGCTGATAGTCTTTGTTATTACCTATTTACCGATGCATTACTTGCAGTCAGCGGAACAAAAAAGGGTCCGCGGAAAATGAAAGCCTTATTCCTGCCGGGATTAAGGCTTTTCTCTTTGAAACATATATAATGTAGGTATAGATTATCTAAGCAGGAGGATTTATGCTGATTAAAGACGAGTTATATGGAGAATACAAGCTTGAACAAGTGCTGGAAGAATTAATCAACAGCAGGCCGGTGGAAAGGTTAAAGGGTGTACACCAGGGCGGAGCGGGCTATCTTGTCAATGAAAAATGGAATGTCACGAGGTACGAACATTCATTAGGCGTGATGCTGTTAATAAGGAAACTGGGCGGTTCTGTGGAAGAGCAGATTGCCGGTTTGCTTCATGATGTTTCTCATACTGCCTTTTCCCATGTGGTTGATGGGGTTTTGGAAAATGAAGCAGAAGATTATCATGAACATATTTATGAGCGTGTTGTCCTTGAATCTGAGATCCCGGCTATATTGAAAAGGCATCATCTTGATTATGAAAGTATTCTTTTTGAGGATTCACAATGGACATTATTAGAACAGCCCGCACCCGAACTTTGTGCGGACCGGCTGGACTACACGTTGAGGGACATGTACCGATACGGTTATATTTCTTTAAATGAGGCACACGGCTTTCTGAAGAATCTGATCGTTGTTGACGGCCAAATTTATATTTCTGACCTGCAGGCAGCTGAGTGGTTCGTAAAAACTTACTATAAAGAAGTCATTGATTTCTTCATGGAACCCTTAAATATTTATGCAAATGATTCTCTTGCAAAGGTCCTGAAAAGATCTCTGGAAAAAGAAATTCTTCATTTGGGTGATCTCCTTGCGAAAGATGAAGAGGTATTAGTTAAAATAAGGGAATCAGGGGATCAGGAAGTGAAGCGTCTGCTTGAGAAAATTGATCATAAGGTCACCGCAGAAGAAAACAGGTTAGACTACGATATTCATTTCAAAGGGAAAATCAGATTGATAGACCCTTCCGTTTTGATTAACAGCAAGCTCATCAGGTCATCCAGCCTGTCAGATGATGTTAAAAACAGTGGACAAAATGCATATGAAAAAGCCATGGAAGGTGTGTACATAAAAATTCAATAATGAAGGAAGCCTTATCACTGCATCCGGGCAGGAATAAGGCTTTTCCTATTTTTATCGTTTATTCTGTTCCTTTTCTTTTTCATACTGCCGCTGCGGAGTCATTTTGGAAATGGCATCTTCAACAACTTCCTGTGCTTTCTGCGCTTCCCGATCCTGCTTTTGAGCTTCTTCCTGAATACGGTTAACATCCTGTGGAGTTTTTTCACTCATATCATTTGCCTCCCTTTTCTCCTGTATGTTACTAATGTTTCCGTTTTAGAAGGAAATAAACAATCCGGATAGAGATGAAACCAACGTAAAATGATAGCGAAGGGGCTGATAAATGGCAGATTTCAATTGATGTTTATCTTATTTATTCCTGTATTCGGGGTGCAGATCTGGAGTTATTTCGATCCGGAAGAAAGCCTGCTGTGGGGAAAGTGGTAGATGTATAAGGAAGAGCCAGAGAAATCGGAAGGGGCCATTCGCTATACAAAAATGATGTGTATGATCGTTCTAACTGTTATCTTTGCATTTGGCCTCTTTTAAGAGAACTCTCAGTCACTCCGTCTAACAGTGGCCTGAGAGTTCTGTTTCATTTTATGTATAGACTTTTACCCATTTTAGCCCATTGAACTTGATTTCCTCCTCCGGCCAATTCTGCGGCAAATCCGCATCAGTAATGACAAAATCAATAGCCGAAAAAGGGCTGATATGGAAAAATGCCCTTTGATTCAGTTTTGAGGAATCGGCTGCCACATAAACCTGTTTAGATCTTTTTATCATGATAGCAGAGGCAGCAGCTTCATCAATATTATAATCGCATATCCCTTCGCGGTTCATTCCTCCACAGGAGATAAAGGCCTTGTCAAAATAAAAGTGTTCCAGCATCTGATTAGTTAGTGAACCTGAGGTTGAGCGCTGCAGAGGATTCACGGTCCCGCCAATCAGAATGACCCTGCCATTGAACAGTTTATTTTCCATTCTTGTATTTAATATTTCTGCGGCAGCCAGTGAATTGGTTACGATCGTTACGTTCTCAACATTTTCAATCGAACCGGCAATATGAAGAGTTGTGGAGCCGACATCCAAAACAATTGTTTCTCCATCGGAAATAAAGCTTGCTGCAGCTTCACCAATTTTCTTTTTGATGGGAAGGCTTACAACAATCCTTTTATTTAATTGCTGCTCCTTCTCTAAGCCAAAATAGCATATGGCTCCTCCATGAATTCTTCGCAATTTGTTTCCCTTCTCAAGCCGTCTCAAGTCACTCCGGATTGTTTCTGGCGTTACACTTAATTTTCTGGAGAGATCCGCTACACTCACTTTATTTTTTAATTCTAATTCCCTGATAATCCTCCTGTGCCTTTCCGCAACGAACCCTTTTTTCATTATTGGTCCCCCCGTTTTCATCTTATGGATCATTATAGGGCTGAAGTTTTAAAAATTGAGGTCAAAAATATTAATTTATATAAAAGTTTAAAAACAGAAATGAAAACAAAAGAATACAAAGAGAGGAAAGTCCCGAATTTCATTCTTCCTTCCTATTAATCTCAGATGAGAATTGAAAATCATATTTTTGTTTATCTTTTTGCCTTTGTTTTCTTTACTAAACAATCTATTGATATTAATACTTCTTTAATAGATTTACTCTAGGATTTTAACCGTAGGGGAATTTTTTATCAATTCATGGAGGTAAGGATGATGAAAGAAAATGAAAGCAAAGGAATGGACAGAAGGGCATTTATTAAAGCGGGAGGAGCAGGGACACTGGCTTTAACTATGGCAGCTGCAGGCTTGCCTGGAGACTTATTCGAAAGCAGGGTTCAAGCGGAAGAGATAAGTGAAAAGCTGGAAGGGCCAAGGCTTTCCTTCAATTCGAATGGGAAATTTAAAGTTGTCCAATTTAATGATACTCAGGATGATGAAAGGATCGACAGACGGACCATAC
This sequence comes from Cytobacillus oceanisediminis 2691, assembly GCF_000294775.2. Taxonomy (GTDB): domain Bacteria; phylum Bacillota; class Bacilli; order Bacillales; family Cytobacillaceae; genus Cytobacillus; species Cytobacillus pseudoceanisediminis. The sequence goes on along the minus strand of NZ_CP015506.1, from coordinate 3,336,711 downwards.
AGCTGATGGAAAAGGTGCTTGATTCAGAGAAGCCTGATTTTGTCGTTTTAAATGGTGACAATATAACAGGCGGCTGTGATACAGAATTAGAAATGAAGCAAGCCATGAATAATGTCGTCCAGCCAATGGAAAAAAGGGGAATCCGCTGGGCGGCTACGTTTGGAAATCATGATGAGGACTCAACTCCAAAGAGCGGCATGGATGAGAGCGGTATGCTCAAGTTCTATATGAAATACAAGCATAATATGAACACACCTGGACAAAAAGGCCTTACAGGAACAGGAAATATGAATCTATTAATCAAAAAATCCAGAGGGAATAAGGCAGCATTTAATCTCTGGCTTTTAGACAGCGGCAGATATGCCCCTCAAACGATCGCCGGCCAGGATTTCAAGGGCTATCCAACATGGGATTGGCTGCGATTTAATCAGGTTAATTGGTATTATGAAAGATCCAAAGCAATAGAAAAGCGTTATGGCTATAAAGTGCCTTCTCTTGTATTCATTCATATTCCTCTATGGGAGCACCGTTTTATGTGGTGGGGCAGTGTGGACGGCAGAACACAGGCCGGGCATGATTTGGCTGTGGCCAGGCATCAAATCAATGGAGAGCGGAATGAAGATGAGTGCCCCGGCCCGATCAACAGCGGCTTGTTTACAGCCATGCTGGATAGAGGGGATGTGAAAGGCGTATTCTGCGGCCATGATCATATTAATACATATTGCGGCAACTATTATGGAATTCTGCTCGGATATGCCGGAAATACCGGCTTTGGCACTTACGGTCTTTCAGGGCCCGACAGAAACAGACTTCGGGGAGCGAGAGTGTTTAATTTAGATGAAAATCATGAAGGTGTTTTAGCAGATACCCATATGGTTTTTGCCAAAGACTTCGGTATTGATTTAACAGCCAACGACCAGAGCATTGATCCGCTGCCGCTGGAGATAGAATAGGCTAAAACAGGCCAACGAAGTTAATAAGGGACGGTGTTAAGAGGAGTATGGAAAAATTGGAGAAGGAGTTTATTAATCATGAATGATAATCGGACTGGACAAAGAGATGGAAATATATTTAAAAAAGAAATGGATCGCCGTGCTTTTTTGCAGAAGACTACCTTAGCTGCCAGTGCAACAATTGGATTATCTCTTGCTAACTCTCTTAATTTAATTACAGCAAGTGCTGCCTCTTCTGCTTCGATTATGAATTCTGCTGGCAAACCGGATTTAGTTTTCCCGGTTATTAGTGACATTCATATCCATAACAGCAGCAATAAAACACTTGAAAAGTTTATAACAACTTTAGAACAGCTAAATAAGGCTGTTCCGGAGCAGGATGCTTTTTTGGTTGTGGGAGATTTAACAGATTATGGATATGAAGCCGAATTCGATAAGTTTATGTCAGCTTATAATGCCCACAAACAGCCGGGTGCCGTCTCCATGTTTGCCATAGGGAATCATGACTATTGGAATGGCTTATCAGCAGCAGATGCACAGAAGCGATTCCTAACAAAAACAGGCATGGAATCTATCTGCTATCACAAGGTAATCAAAGGCTACCATTTTATTATTCTGGGAACAGAAGATGGATTAACAGAGGGCACATTCTCCGTTGAACAAATTAATTGGCTGGGTGAGCAGCTGAAGATTGCTCATGAAGATGATTGGAAAAAGCCAATTTTTGTCTTTCACCATCAGCCGATTAAAGGGACGGTCTATGGAAGCGAATGGGGCTTTACTCAAAATAGAGACCTTTTTTACAACACTTTAAAGGAATATCCGCAAGTCATCTCATTTTCCGGTCATACGCACTATCCTCTTGATGACCCGAGAATCATTCACCAGAAGGATTTTACTTCAATTGGAACCTCAACTGGCGCTTATTTGTGGCTGGATGCCGGCAGAATTCAAGGGGAAGTGCCTGAGGGTGCAGATGTCCTGAATCAGGCATTAATTGTAGAGGTACATAATAATAAGGTGCTGATCAGGCGACGCGATATTCATCATAATGATTGGACAGGTGAGCCATTTGAAATAAACTATCCGGCAAATAAGCGGAAATTTTCATACACAGAAGACAGAGATAAGCAGGCACCTTTTTTTACAAAAGATGCGATGCTTTCCATTAATCATGAAATGACATCAGCCACTGGCATGGCCATTATGTTTACCCAGGCCAAGGATGACCTGCTGGTTCATGACTACAAGGTAGTGGCAAGACATGCAAATTCAGAGAAAGTTGTGAAGGAATTTCTTGCTTTCTCGGAATTCTATAAAGATCCTGTGCCAAACCCCTTGACGTTAACAATTGAAGGATTAGAGGCCAATACAGCCTATCAAATTGAGGTGCATGCACTGGATGCTTATGGGAATGTATGTAAGAGGCCTTTAAAAGCTTTAGGGAAGACGAAAACATTGGCTGCCGCAGAAACCGTTTAATTAAGACGGTTAGTAACAATACTCAGCAGGAGGGATGAACATGCTGCAAAATATAGGTATACCTGGACTAATATTAGTATTAGTTATCGCACTTATCATTTTCGGTCCATCGAAGCTGCCGGAAATTGGCCGAGCATTCGGCTCGACATTGAGGGAATTTAAAAGCTCAACAAAAGAATTGCTGTCAGAGAACCAGGAAGACAGCAGCAAAACGAAATCATAAAGCAGAAATGGGCCGACTTTTTTGGAGTTGGCCCTTTTTCGTGAAGATTTTTATGAAAAAAGCTGTCTTCCAAATGGGAATATCGGCCACTTTCGGTAGATTATCGGTCAGAAATTGAATATATCGGTCACTTTTCCAATATATCGGTCAGTTGCTTTAATGCGGGGCTTTTACTAAGGCAGAAACCACTAAACTGAAAATCATAATAGGAATTACAAACTCTTAACAGAAATTTACATCCCGTTAACCTATCTGGCTTGGCACCAAGTTATTCTAGTAAAAAAGGCTGCAAATGGGAGGAATGGAGATGAAAGCAGAGCTGCATTGCCATACGAATATTTCTGATTGCCCGCTATCAATTGATGAGGTTTTGAATCTGGCCATTGCCAATGAGGTTTCACATTTGGCCATTACGAACCATGACACCACAAAAGGGCTGAGGGAAGCAATTGAGCGAGGTAAGAGGTATGGAGTGGAGGTGATCCCTGGTATTGAAATTTCTGCTTTTGATTTTGACAGGGCACGCCGGGTCCACATTCTGGGCTATTTTATCGAACCTGGGCATAAGTCAATTGAAACGCTGTGCCAGCCGATCATTGAGCGGAGGCATAAGCTTTCGTTCGAAATGGTTCAAAGGCTGATATCAGCAGGCTACAGCATTACATGGGACCGCTGTCTGGAGCTTTCTGCGGGTGGAACGGGAGTTTATAAGCAGCACATCATGGAAGCTCTTATTGAAACTGGATATGCAGATTCTATATATGGTTCCCAATACAAAAAATTATTTGGCCGCGGTCAAAATGGAGAATCGAAAGGAGTGGCTTTTATCCCGATGGAATATGTGGATGCGAGGCTTGCTGTTGAGGCAATTCTTGAAGCAGGCGGTGTGCCGGTACTTGCCCACCCTGGCCAATATGGAAATTTTGAAAAAGTGCCTGAGCTGGTTGAAGCCGGCCTGCAGGGGATAGAAGTCTGGCACCCCCTTCATAATAAACAGCATGAAGAAATGGCAAGGAAACTGGCCATACAATATGGATTAACCATGACTGGAGGCTCCGACTTTCATGGTGCTTATGGTGAGAAAGAGGTTGTGCTGGGCTGCATGTCTCCGGGGGTGGAGAGAGTGCATGAATTAGCTGCAAGACGGCAGAGACTGAAAAGCCAGCGATTATAGTCAGCACATTTAAAAAGGGGTGGGATTTGCACATGTCAATGATTTATAAACCAAAAAAGGATGAAAAGCTCTCTGTTTCACCTGCTGTACATCATTCCAGCTTCATCATTGACAGCTATGCGGGAGAATGGACGTCAATCGGAGAAAGAAACAAAATTATCGAATCAAAATTTGGCGACTACACTTATACAATGGATGATGTGACAGTCAACTATGCTGAAATCGGCAAGTTCTGTTCCATTGCTTCTCATGCATGCATTAATCCCGTTCAGCATCCGATGGACCGGGTGACGCAGCACCATATGACCTATCGGAAAGTCGATTATGGTTTTGACAATCAGGACGATCATGAATTTTTTGATTGGCGCCGAACCAATCGGGTCAAAATTGGCCATGATGTATGGATTGGACACGGTGCCATCATCATGAAGGGCGTTGAAATCGGCACGGGATCGGTCATCGGGTCCGGGGCAGTCGTTACAAAGGATGTTGACCCCTATACGATTGCAGCCGGCGTGCCCGCTAAGCCGTTGAAAAGAAGGTTCACTGAAAAAACAGCTGCAAAGCTGCTTGAGATTGCCTGGTGGGATTGGCCACGAGAAAAGCTGGAAGCCCATTTTGATGAATTAAACGATACGGAAGCTTTCATCAGGAAATTTGGGAGCTAAAATATAGCCTTACAAGACCCAGTCACTAAAAGGATTGGGTCATTTTCATTTTTTATAAAAACATTACATTCATGTAACTCTCCATATAAACTCTTTCTTTAGACTTAAATTGTTTCCGGATTCCGAAAGGGGCTGACTGTATGAGTGAAAAAATGCTGCTGGTAGACGAGCTGATTACCCAAATAAAGGAAGGGGTGTATAAACCAAATGAAAAACTTCCTTCTGAGAATGAGCTTGCAGATCAATATGGGATACCAAGGATGGTTGTACGGAAAGCATATGAACAATTACAGGATCTGGGGTTCATTTTTTCAAAGCAGGGAAGGGGCAGCTATGTCCAAAATAGGAAACAGCAGATTCCGCTGATTTTGACAGGAGATATCAGCTTTAGTGAAAAGATGAATGAGCATGGGTATGACTTCAGGTCGGAGAATGTTTGCTTTGAAAAGATCCCCTATGAATCTGATATCTATCATTCGTTAAAGGTCAATAAGCAGGATGAAGTCTATAAAATTTCCAGATTAAGAATCGTGGACGGCTGCCCGATTGCCTTGCATACATCTTATGCAGCCAAATCAGTTTTTCCGCAAATTGATAGGGATGGACCAGGAATTACCTCTATTTTTTATTATTACAAAACGCATGGCTATAAAGAATTCACTTCGGGCCAAAGTCAGCTGAGTGTGGTTTTCCCGAATGAATCTGAACGGAAAATCCTGCAATGCTCGAGTTTGATTCCGCTTCTGCTTCTGGAGTCCCTCTGTAAGGACAAGGAGACGGGAACAGTACTGGAAGCCTCAAGAATCAAATATAGGAGCGATTGCTTTACTTACTTAATTTAATTTGGCTTTGGAGATAGATCAGGTTAATAAAACTCTTACATAATTTACACTTCTTTAACATCCGCCAGCTTGGCAACAAGATAGATTTAAGATGCAGAACAAAAACAGATGGAGGCCAAAAGGTGAAAAGAAAACAGCGAACAGAAATTTTGATTGAAGGTTCACATGAATTGGCAAAATCTTTAGCGAAAGAAATTGAGCAAAAATATTCAGTTTCTGTTATACAGGAACCGGAAAATGGGCTTGTGATGTTAAAGGTACGGGAGACTTCCAGGAAAAGCCTGTTTTATTTAGGGGAAGTGCTGGTGACAGAATGCAAGGCAAAGGTGGAAGGAAAGATCGGCATAGGAATTGTGAAAGGCGATCACCCAGATCTGGCTTATCATCTTGCCGTGATTGACGCGGCATTTCTCGGGGATCTTCCCGAAACCAAACCATGGACCGGGATATTCGAAATTGAAAAGTATTATATAGAACAGAAAAGAAAAGCAAAGAATGAAGCCATTTTAAGAACAAAAGTCAGCTTTGAGACGATGGATGTTTAATAGAAGGAGGAACAGGCTTTGAAATTGGATGTTGTTCATGACCTGCAATCTGTATATAGAAAATTAGTCGATTCCACTTCAAGGCCAGGACTGATATCAGACCTGGGCAAGGAGGCAGCAATACTGGACGGAGAAAATGCTGCTGGCTGCTCCAGCTCAATTTTACTGCTGGCACTCACGCTGCTTGATCCTGAGGTTACGTTTAAGGTGTATGGCAGTAAGGCTGAAGCAGTTGAAAAAGAAATCAATCAATTAACATTCGCAAAAGCGGTACAAGCGGGTCAGGCAGATTATTTATTTCTCCTGAAGGATGCCGGGGCTGGGTCTCTGGAACATGCCATTGAAATAGCAAATCCGGGGACGTTCATAAACCCGCACAAATCCGCAGTGATTATAGCAGAAACAGGAGCGATCACGGTCGGTAATGACCTGCTTTTGAAAGGACCTGGCATTCAAACAAGCACCGGAATCAGTATAGATCTAACAGGAAATTGGATTGAAAGACGTAGTGAAAAAAATAAAGAGTATCCAACAGGGGTCGACCTGATATTCGTGGACCGATATCATCAGCTTTTATCACTGCCAAGAACGACTCAAATAACTGAAAGCAGGGAGGTGGAGAAAGAATGGGTTATGTAGCGGTAAAAGGCGGGACACAAGCCATTGAAGAATCGATAAAACGCTTGAAATATGAAAGGATTCATAAGGAACAAGTGCTGGAAACCGGACAGATTGAAGCAGGGATGAGAGGGTTAATCGATCAAGTGATGTCAGAAAGCAGCTTATATAATGAAAAGCTTGCAGCATTAGCGATCAAGCAGGCTGAAGGAAATCCGGAAGAAGCAGTATTCCTGCTTCGCGCATACCGCTCGACGATGCCGAGAAAGTACTGCTCGAAAACCATTGAAACCGGGGAAATGAAGGTTGAACGCCGGATTTCAGCAAGCTTCAAAGATATTCCCGGCGGCCAGATTTTAGGGGCGACAACGGATTATACCCACCGGCTCCTCGATTTCAATCTGATGAAGGAAACGGAAAAGACGGTAAAAGAATGGCTGTCATCTTATGCTTCAGAAAATAACCCATTTGGTGAATTGCAGCAGGAGCCCGATCTTATATTACCGAAGGTGCTGGATTATTTGAGGAAAGAAGGCTTAATTCCTTCACTTGAAAACAATGATGCTGAGCCGGATGATGTGACGAGGGAAAGCCTTGACTTTCCCTCAAGCCGCAGCCAGCGCCTGCAAATTCTGACAAGAGGAGAGACAGGAGCTGTTACTTCACTGGCTTATGCGGTTATCAGAGGCTATGGCGCTCTGCATCCGACTGTTGGGGAGCTAAGAGTTGGAAGCCTGCCAATATACGTGGGCCATCCGAATGACGAGGGCAGTGATGAAGATGACTATTACATTGGTGATATCAAAACAACAGAAGCGGAAATGCTGATGCCGTTCATGGCTGAAAAGGAAAAAGGCAAAAAGGAATTGGAGTTTGAAATCGGATACGGATTATGTTTCGGACAGAATGAGACGAAAGCGATCGCTATGGGCATTCTGGATAATTGTCTGGAGCATCCTGATAATAGCTTCCCAAGCCATAATGAGGAATTTGTCCTCTTTCATATTGATTCTGTAGAGTCAACCGGCTTTATATCGCACTTGAAAATGCCGCATTATGTAACGTTCCAGTCGAAGCTTGACAGTGTGAGAAAGACAAAAACTAAAGCAGACGAACGGGAAGAGGTGCAAGCATATGAATAACGCCTATAACTTTGCTTTCTTTGACGAAGGTTCGAAGCGGGAAATTAGAAGAGCTACATTAAAAGCGATTGCCATCCCGGGTTATCAGGTTCCATTTGCGTCAAGGGAAATGCCGATTGGAAGGGGCTGGGGGACAGGCGGCCTGCAGCTGACACTCTCATTGATCGGGAGAGAGGATGTATTGAAGGTAATTGATCAGGGTTCAGATGAATCTGTCAATGCGGTCAGTATTAAAAAGCTTGTATCAGATACAACAGGTGTTCAGATAACGGAATATACTTCTCAGGCGACCATTATTCAATCACGGCACAGAATCCCTGAGGTACCGCTGAAAAAGGAACAAATCCTTGTGCTGCAGGTACCGCTTCCTGAACCGCTCCGTTATTTTGAACCGAGTGAGCATGTGACGAAAAAGCTGCATGCAGAAAAAGAATACAGCGGTGCCTGGCTCATGCTCTTTGAACAGATCATGAAATACGGAAGCATGACAACAGGTGCAGATCATCCGGTCATGGTTCACGGCCGCTATGTAATGGCACCAAGCCCGATCCCTCGCTTTGATAATCCGAAAATGGATGAAAATGAAGCACTCATTTTATTGGGAGCAGGTCGCGAAAAGAAGATATATGCAGTTCCGCCATTTACGAGAATCGTTTCCCTTGATTTTGAAGATTATCCGTTTGAAGGGGAAAGTTTTGATGGGAAATGCTGCAGGTTGTGCGGCTCTGAGGGAGTATTCCTTGACGAACTGATCGATGAGGCAACAGGAGAGACATATTACCAATGCAATGATACAAGCTATTGCTATGAAATATTAAACGAAGTCGAAAAGGCAGGAGTGAATTAAATGACTGAATTTGAGGTTCCGGTCTTATCTATAAAAAACTTAAACAAGCAATTCGGTCCTGGCTGCGATCATTGCAGAAACCCGGAGCCTTTGACCCTGATCAAAAATTACTGCAGTGTGTGCGGAACGGTCTATGCGTGCAGAGATGTATCATTTGATGTCTACCCTGGAGAGGTGCTTGGAATTGTAGGGGAAAGCGGAAGCGGCAAGTCCACCTTAATGCAATGCCTGTACTTTGACCAGGAAACAACTTCAGGGGAAGCGTATATTTCTTCCTACCAGAATGGGCTGAATAATCTTTTTGAGGAGTCTTCCCAGCAAAAACGGTATATCCGCAACCACTTAATGGGGAAAGTCTATCAAAACCCTCTTTTGGGATTAAGAATCGACTTTTCTTCGATTGGAAATATTGCCGAAAAATTGATTGCAGCCGGCAGCAGGAATGTAGGAATGATGGAAGACAGGGGATCAGAGCTGCTCAGTAAGGTGAATATTCCCGTCCATCGCCGGAAAGAAGCACCAAAGAATTTTTCCGGAGGAATGCAGCAGCGTGTGCAAATTGCCAAGGCACTTTCTAATCAGCCTCCGATTCTGCTTTTGGATGAGGTTACGACCGGACTGGATCTATCTGTACAGGCAAGTGTTCTGGATTTAATTAAAAGCCTGCAGAGGGAGATGAATATTAGCATAGTGCTGGTTTCGCATGATTTGGGCGTTATCCGGATGCTTGCGGACAGAACATTGGTCATGCTGGAGGGACAGGTCATTGAACAGGGGCTGACAGATCAAATACTCGAAGATCCTCAAGCTCCATTTACTCAAAGCTTGGTTCATTCGCTTCTTTAAGGCTTAATCGGAATATATTTCATTTCAAATTAGGGGGAAGCACATTGTACGTCATTACGAACGGAAAACTTATTACAGAGGATACTATTCTGCAAGGCTATGACCTTCTGATTGAGAATGATAGGATCAGCAGAATTGCTCCAAAGGGAGAAATGAAATTTGAAGATTCCATGGAAGTGATAGATGCAGCGGGCGGCTATGTCACACCTGGATTTATCGATATCCACTCCGACTATATTGAGCATATGGCGGCACCGAGGCCAACCTCATTAATGAACTTTCATTTAAGTCTAAGGGAAGCAGAGAAGGAGCTCATATCCCATGGAATCACAACGATGTTCCACTCCCTTTCCCTATTTAAAGAAACAGAATATGCATACAAGCCGATCCGGGAACCGGAAAATGTCAGAAAGCTCATCGACCTGATTGATGAGACACACAGTACGAAGCATCTTGTCCGACATCGCTTCCATGCACGAATGGAAATTGATAATGTGGATGAAATCGAAAACCTCAAAAGCTATATAAGCGAAGATAAGGTGCACCTGATTTCGTTTATGGACCATACACCCGGACAAGGGCAATATCGCCATCTGGAAATTTACCGGAACACGGTTAAAAGCTATAACAGCATGAGCGATGCCGCTATAGACGTTTTAATCCGAAATCACCAAACGAAGGAAAAGCTTTCTGTCGAAGATATGAAGGAGATTGCAGAGCACGCACGGGCACATAATATAGCAGTTGCTTCACATGATGATGACAGTTTCGAAAAGCTGGAGCTGGTCAAAAGCTTTGGCACGACCATCAGTGAATTCCCGATTACCCAGGAGGTGGCGTACAAGGCGAAGGAGCTTGGCATGTATACAGTGGCCGGAGCCCCAAATGTGCTGCTCGGAGGCTCCCACAGTGGAAATCTGGGTGCTGCCGACGCGATTCAAAATGATTCAATTGATATCTTGTGCAGTGATTACTATCCGGCTGCCATGCTCCATGCCATTTTTGAACTGGTAAGGAAGTATGGGATGGATCTGGCAGACATGATCAGGCTTGTCACCATTAATCCTGCAAAAGCCGTGAATATGGATGAGGAAATCGGTTCGATCGAGGAAGGAAAAAAAGCAGACCTTTTGATCATTGAAAAATTGGCAGACGATTTTCCGGTAATCACGGGCGTATTCGTTGATGGGAAGCTGATCCAAAAAACGAATTACAGAATTTAATACTACTTTGAGAGAAAGCAGGTGGATTGGTGGAAAATCTATTGGAAATCAGGGAACTGTCCAAATCATTTACCCTTCATAATCTGGGGAAAAATATCCATGCAGTGAGCGGCATTGATATCAGATTAGGGGAAGGAGACTTTGTTGGAATTACTGGAAAAAGCGGAAGCGGAAAATCAACAATCCTGAAATGTATTTTTGGAACATACAGACTTCAACATGGAAGCATTTGGTACAATTCCAAAAAGTTCGGTCCTCTCAATATTGCAGAGGCAACAAATAGACAAATGATTTATTTGCGCAAGCATGAAATAGGCTATGTATCTCAATTTCTGAATGTTATGCCAAGAACCACTGCCAGGCAGCTTGTAATGCAGGCCCTTATTGAAATGGGACGGGACCAGGTTCATGCTGAGAAAGAGACAGAGCAGATCCTTTCGCATTTCGAGCTGGACCCAGAGCTATGGGACAGCTATCCTGCCACCTTTTCTGGCGGGGAAAAACTCAGACTCAACATTGCGCGGGCGATGGTCAAGAAGCCAAGACTGCTTCTTCTGGATGAACCGACCGCAAGCCTGGACTATGAATCTAAAATGAAGGTGAAAGTCTTAATAGAGCAACTAATGCAAGAAGGCACGACGATGCTGGGAATCTTTCATGATCTTGAATTTATGAACAACTTATGTGACAGGGAATACAACATGCAGAATGGTGTATTTACATTATCTCATTAATTCTTTACCAGTGCTTAACGATTTCTCATAATGCCTTATCAGTAGATTAATATTCTTTCGCTATAGTTAGGTCAATGGTATTATAAAAATTTTTCCAAATAAGAGGGGGAAAAAATTATGAAGAAAATGGCGCTATTTCTGCTTTCTATGGCTATGACAGTTGTATTTGCAGGCTGTTCGTTCACTGCAAACTCAGAGAAGGATGATACATTGACGATCGCTTGGCTTCCAAACGAATCAGGCGCTGATTTAGGTGAGGCACGTGACGAAATTGGGAAATTAATAGAAGAGAAAACAGGAAAGAAAGTGGAGCATCAAACAACGACTGACTATATTGTGGCAATTGAAGCGATTGCGAACGGCAATGCAGATATGGCGTTTCTTGGTGCACAAGGATACATAGAAGCCCATAAAAAGAATGAAAAGGTTCTTCCGCTGGTTGTTCCAAGCGGCGAGTCCGGCACTTTGGAGGACGCTGTGTATTACAGCTGGCTGGCTGTTCAGCAGGAAAATGCAGATGAATACAAAAACGGCGGGGAATTTGCCATAGACAATATTCAAGGAAAGAAATTCTCCTTTGTTTCAAACAGTTCCACATCAGGATTCAAGGTTCCATCTACAGGCATTACTGATTATTTCAGCGAAAAAGAAGAGTTTAAGAGTTTGACAGCTGAGGATTTACTTGAGGGCGGAGAGGACAAGTTCTTCAATGAAGTATTATTTGGCGGCTCCCACCAGGGTTCTGCTGTCAATCTATTAACCGGCAAAGCGGATGTAGCGGCATTCTGTGATACATGTGTGAACAATTATGTGGAGCTTGCAGAAGGTGATGCTAACAAGCCAGGCGCAGTTTATAAAGTGAAAGATGATGCTGCTGAACCATTGAACACGGTTGCCGGAAAAGAATTCTCCTTAATCTCAGTAACTCCTGTTTTAAATGCACCATTTGTAATTAATTCCGGTACATTGAGCGAAGAAGACCAAAAACAGCTGCTTGAAATCATGACATCAGATGAAGTGGCAAATAACGAAAAAATCTTTGTTCCGGAGGACTCCGAATTTTCCGGATTATTCAGCAAGAAATCTGGAAATGAGCGTCTGGTTGAAGTAGAGGATGAGTGGTTCAATCCGATCCGCGAGCTTGCAAAATAAAGTTAAGCATTCATCAGTGGGGGCTTCCATTCCCCGCTGATGACTTTTACTTAATTGTCTTTGGGGATAGATTAATTTATTTGCATAGAATAGAGAATTTTTTAGGTATATTTCTGATTTATTTTCGGATAAAATTATTAATTTGCTTACAGTCAAGATTTATTTGCAGTTAGAACAGAGTGATGAAATCTTCTGCCCGTTAAAGCAGGATAAAACAATTGGATAGGAGGGGTTAACTCATGACAGCATTATTGGAAGTTAATCACCTTACAAAGCAATTTGGCAAAGATTCGAAAGCATTAACTGATGTAAGCTTCTCAGTCCAGGAAGGGGAGTTCGTTTCCATTATCGGCCCATCAGGAGCAGGGAAATCAACTCTCCTCCGCTGCATCAACCGCATGATTGATGCGACAGGCGGAGAAATAAGGTTCCAGGATCTCCAGGTAATGGACTTGAAGAAAAAAGAATTAAAGCAGGTCCGCACCAAAATTGGCATGATCTTTCAGCACTATAACTTAGTGAATCGATTATCGGTAATCGAAAACACGCTGCATGGAAAATTGGGAACCAAATCAACACTGGCTGGAGTTCTTGGATATTACAGCAAAGAGGAAAAGCAGCAGGCCGCCCAGATTTTGAATGTGCTTGGACTGAACGAAATGATATATAAGCGTGCAGACCAATTAAGCGGCGGGCAAAAACAGCGAGTTGGCATTGCCCGTGCGCTTATCCAAAATCCGCGGATGCTTTTGTGCGACGAACCCATTGCGTCCCTGGATCCTAATTCGGCAAAAGTGATCATGGATCATTTGAAGAAGGTTTCAACAACAATGGGCATTACCGTTGTTGTCAATCTTCATCAGGTAGATGTAGCAATCAAATATTCAGACAGAATCATCGGCATTAACAAAGGGCAAGTAGTGTATAATGGATCGGCTAAAGGCTTGACTTCAGAAGACATTCAGAGAATATATGGATCGGAAGCAGAAGATTTAATCTTTGACATTGGAGGCATACATGCAGGCTGATATCTTTGCTAAGAAAAAGCGAAACACACTTGCCTTCCTATTACTCCTTGGAGCCGTGACCATCCTTGCCATGATTATTACGGAGTACAATGCTTTAAAGGGCTTTGCTTCAATCCCGAAAGCCATTCAATGGGGAATGGCGAACTTTTATCCAACCGCAAAATCCTTAGAAAAGCTGCCAGTTATTCTGGAAAAGCTGCAGGAAACACTCCTGGTTTCGATTGCGGCTACGACAGCAGCTGCTGTATTTGCCCTATTATTTTCCATTTTCGGTTCGAATACAACAAGAGTAAATCCCTTTTTTGGAGCGATTACAAGAGGAATTGCCACTGTCTTTCGAAACATCGATGTTGCCGCATGGGCGCTGATTTTGCTGTTTTCATTCGGCCAAAGTTCTTTAACTGGCTATTTTGCTTTATTCTTCGGGTCATTTGGCTTTTTAACAAGGGCTTTTACGGAAACGATCGATGAAGTGAGCAGGGGATCAGTAGAGGCGTTAAAAGCGACAGGTGCGGGCTACTTTTCGATCATTTTCCAATCAGTGATCCCATCAAGCATACCGCAATTAATCAGCTGGGTTTTGTTCATGATCGAAACGAATATCCGAAGTGCCACATTAATTGGACTGCTGACAGGATCTGGAATCGGCTTTACATTCAACTTATACTATAAGAGTTTGGCTTATGACACAGCAAGTCTGGTCGTTGTTGTCATCATTGCTGCTATCCTATTGATCGAATATGCATCCAATTATGTAAGGAAGGTGATATTGTAATGGAGGTAAAGGAACAGCTTAGTAATGTAACAGCACCAGCCGATCATCTGCTTGGCAAAAGAATGCCGGCTAAGCCTTTGAACAAAGCGGCCATTGTGACAAGATTAACCCTCTTTATTCTGGCTGCGGTGACAGTCTATGCATTTTACAGCTTTGATTATAAGGAACTGGACTTTATGGATGCGCTTCTTGGCACATTCGCCAATTTAAAAACCATCTTCCTTGAACCGCACTTGAAGCATTTCTCCTTTGGACATGCCCTTTACCAAGTTATGGTCACACTCGGGCTGGCTTTCCTGACAACCTTGTTTGGAGCCATAATTGCAGTACTATTCGGATTGCTGGCCGCTGAGAATCTGTCCTCGAAAAGGGTTTCAATAGTCATTAAAAGCATGGTAGCCTTTATAAGAGCTGTGCCGACCGTCCTGTGGGTGCTGATCTTCGCGGTTGCAGCTGGACTTGGAAGTACAGCTGCAGTTATTGGAATGACCTTCCACTCGATCGGTTATCTAATCAAAGCCTATTCGGAGTCCTTTGAAGAATTGGATAGGGGAGTGATTGAAGCGCTGCAGGCGAGCGGAGCCAATTGGTGGCAAATTGTCTTTCAAGCGGTTATCCCATCTTCCATCACTTATATGATTTCCTGGACATTTCTCCGCTTTGAGATTAACTTTGCAGTAGCTGTTGCCATGGGAGCAGCAGCAGGGGCCGGCGGAATCGGATTTGACATGTTCATGGCAAGCAGCTTTTACCTGGATATGAGGGAAATAGGGGCAATTACTTATTTTATCCTGGCCGTAGCGATTATCCTTGAAGTCTTTGCTGCCAGGATTAAAAGAAAGCTGAAAACAGCTTAATAAGCAAGAATTTGACCAGGTGCTGATATGCCTGGTCTATTAATTTTATAAGAAGAATTTCGAAGGTTATCAAATTTGATGTTTTCAATGGATTTGAGGAAAAGGGACGATTAGCCAGGCAACAAGATTGAAATGAATTGGTCTTATTGGCAAGTTCATTTAACGGGGGCCAAAAATCTGAAGTTAAGCCTGGAATCTGGGACATTGTTCCGATATGCTCATTCAACAGGTGACCCCGACATTGTCAAAAAGAATCAAATATCCATAAGTCAAAGCGGAAGCTGATTTAATGCGTTAAATAGGCTCAGAAAGAGCTTTATTTGCAAGGTTTACATCGTTTTTAAGTAATTTGTTTAAATTGTAAGAAGGATAAAAGCCTCTTTTATACATATACTGGTAAATTTTTGCGTGTAAATCAATTGCTCCCATAAGATGTTTAGTTAATACAAATCTTACTGAAACCGTCGCTGTTTCGGTAATGGCAATTGCATAATTCCTGACAGAAGTTTTGGCCAGGCCTAATAAATCTCCAGAGTAAAATGGCAGTTTATCCACTCTTTCCTCATCAAACCGATCCGATCCTGGAGCCATGGGATAAAACTGAAGAAGCTCGCTGATATTTTTACTTAGCGCATGAATGGACTGTCTGTATATTTCCTTTAATTCCGGGTCAGTTATTTCCCGGTATGCTTTTTTTAGTTTCATAAGTCCAATAGATTGAAAAGCGACTAATTCATGGATTTCCAATGTTTCGTGCCATGCGAGATGCTGCGGGGGACGGTTATAGCTTTGTTCCATTATCAAACCTCCAGTAAAGAATTTATATAACTGTATTCAAAAAAATGAATCTGGGACTTTGTCTATTGAATTTTAAATTTCCGGCTTATAAGTTCGATATTTCTCTGCCTTGTACGAAATTAAAAATAAAAGGGAAGAGATAAGAAGTACACCGTAAAAAATAAAAAAATATAAAATTTTCAGAATTTAATATTGAAATCACGAGAATATCAATCTATAATAAATTTAATTATTTTCATCAGTGGAGAAAATAATATGTAAAACAAACTAAAATACGCTAAAATACATAATTTTTTTGCATATTTATTAACTTGGTGAAATTAATTATCTAAATTGAACTTCCAAGAAAAGCAAAAAAGACAAAATTGTTCGAGGGGGAAAGCAATTTGAGAAGGGTAAACGTGTGGAAAATGCTATTTGTTGTTTTTGTTTCTTTGGTACTAATGGCTGGCTGCTCCAGCAAAGAAAGCGGAACGGATGAGAAAGAAAGCTCTGGAAACTCTTCAAGCTCGAATGAAGAAGAATTAGTGATTGCGGTAAATGAAAACTTTATATCCATGGACCCGCATAATACGGGCGATACGAATTCAAATTCTGTCCAGACGGCCATGTTAGAGGGATTGCTAGGATCGGATGAAGAAGGGCAAATTATTCCGCAGCTGGCTGAGGAATACAGTGTCAGTGACAATGCACTGGAATATTCATTCAAACTCCGGCAGGGTGTTACCTTCCATGATGGAGAGCCGTTCAATGCAGAGGCGGTTAAAACCAGCTTTGAAAGGATTATGAAGGATGAGAGTCTCAGGTTAAATAGCCGCGGTTTCAATCTTATTACCAGCATCGATGTGATTGATGATTATCAAATTAAAGTCACATTAAAGGAACCATATGCAGGTATGCTGACAAGATTTGTTTCCGCTAAAATCTTAAGCCCGAAGCTGATCAATGATTCTTCCGGTGATATCGGCAAAACACCAGTTGGCACCGGTCCATTCAAGTTTGTGGAATGGGTTCAGGGGGATCATCTAACAGTTGAAAGATTCGATGATTATTGGGATAAGGCTGATCGTGTGAAAAAGATTACTTACAAACCTGTTCCAGAAAACGGCTCCCGTGTAGCTATGCTTAAAACAGGCGAAGCACATGTGATCTATCCGGCGCCAGTTCAAAACTTGAAGGAATTGGAGAGCAATTCAGACGTTGAAATTCATAAGATTCCTTCCACGATTGCCCGATATGTATCCATCAATACGATGAAAGAGCCTTATGATGACGTCCGCATTCGCCAGGCCATTAACTATGCAGTGAATAAAGAGGCATTCATAAGTGTCGTAAATTCCGGCTACGGCTTGCCGCTGGATTCGATTATACCTAGCAAAACCCAGTTTTACTCCAAACAGGAAACCTATGATCACAACATTGAGAAAGCAAAAGAATTAATGAAAGAGGCTGGATTTGAAGATGGCTTCAATGCTGAAATTTGGGGTAACACCAATTCAGATACATTGAAGGGAATGCAGTTTATCCAGCAGCAGTTAAAAGAAATTGGCATTACGGTTGAAATTAAATCAATGGAAGAAGGCACGCTGTCAGATGAGATTTATGGAGCTCAGACACCGGAAGAGGCAAAGGTGCAAATGTGGTATGTCAGCTGGTCTGCGTATCCATCCGATACCACCAATGCAACGAAGCCATTGTTCAGCAGCAGCTCATTCCCGCCGGATGGAGCGAATACTGCATACTACAAAAATGATGATGTAGATAAGTGGATTACAGAGGTAAATCAAACAGCAGATCCTGACAAGCAGGCAGAAATCTACAGCAATATTCAATCAGCTATCTACAAAGATGCACCTTGGATCTTCCTTGGGGTAGATGAGATTCTAGCTGGTTCAAGGTCCAATGTCGAGGGCGTCTTCATTTCTCCAACAGGCGGAATTAATGTGACAGACGCGAATCTTAAGTAAAAGCAAGGTAATCAGAAGAGGCAAAGGTTGTGTACCACCTAATGCCTCTTCCTTTCTAAGAAAGGGGTTTTCATTTTGCTTCAATATATCCTGAAGAGAATCCTGGAAATGATCCCAATCCTATTTATTGTTTCAATATTAATCTTTTTCTTCACTCATTTAATTCCTGGAGATCCTGCCAGATTAGTTGCCGGAAAGGATGCAACTCTTGAAGAGGTCAATATCATCAGGGCGGAATTGGGGCTCGATAAACCTATTTGGGATCAATACATTACATACATGAGCAATTTGTTTCAAGGAGATTTGGGGACTTCCTTAAAGACAGGTCTTCCGGTTTCAGAGATGTTTGCAGACCGCTTCATGCCCTCCATCTATTTAACGTTCATGAGTATGGGCTGGGCATTGGTGCTTGGTTTGTTAATAGGCACACTGTCTGCGGTATTCAAAAATAAATGGCCGGATTATCTTGGGATGGTCACAGCCGTTTCTGGAATTTCCATGCCGGGATTCTGGCTTGGGTTGATTCTTATTCAGATTTTTTCTGTCCAGCTTGGCTGGTTTCCAACAGGGGGGGCCGAGAGCTGGAAAGCCTATATATTGCCTTCCCTCACTTTAGGCGCAGGCATCATGTCCATGCTTGCCAGATTTACCCGGTCATCATTGCTTGAAACATTAAGAGCCGATTTTATCCGGACGGGAAGAGCCAAAGGGTTAAAGGAATCAGTAGTCATTCCAAAACATGCATTGAGAAACTCTTTAATTCCTGTAGTCACTATTGCAGGGCTGCAGTTTGGCTTCCTGCTTGGAGGATCAGTTGTAGTAGAAACCGTCTTTAGTTTTCCGGGAATGGGACGATTGCTGATTGATTCCATTGCCTTCAGGGACTATCCAGTCATTCAGGCCGAGCTATTGCTTTTTTCCATTGAATTTATTCTCGTTAATTTAATAGTAGACATCATGTACAGTATGCTGAATCCGAAAATACGCTACGTTTCCTAGAGGAGGGGAATCATGGAAATCATAAAAGAAGTAAATGCCTATACCCCAGTGATTCCAAAGAAAAAATACTCACCTGTTAAAGAATTCTTTAAGAATTGGAAAAAGCAAAAAATGGCATTTGGGGCAAGCATTTTTATCCTGCTGCTAATCATCATTGCCATCATTGGGCCTTATATTGCACCCTATGATCCTTATGAGCCCGATTATAATACGACGCTGCAGGGTCCGAGCAATGAACATTGGGCAGGCACGGATGAATACGGACGCGATATTTTCAGCCGGCTGCTCGTCGGTGCGAGAATTTCGCTTGGTGTCAGTTTTCTGGCTGTTTTTTTGGGGGCGGCTGGAGGAATCATCCTTGGACTAATGAGCGGTTATTTTGGCGGCTGGCTGGATCGTCTTATAATGCGGGGCAGTGATGTCATGTTTGCGTTTCCGGATCTGCTGCTGGCAATCGCCATTGTGGCCATTTTAGGGCCGGGATTAACGAATGTGGTAATTGCAGTATCCGTTTTCAGTATTCCATCTTTTGCAAGACTGGTAAGGGGCTCGACATTGGAGGGGAAAGAGACCGTCTTTGTGGAAGCAGCGAAATCAATGGGAGCCTCGCACCGAAGAATTATGTTCAAGCACATTTTCCCTGAAACTCTTGGAAGCTTAATCGTATTTATTACGATGAGAATTGGCACGGCAATCTTAGCGGCCTCCAGTTTGAGTTTCCTGGGTCTCGGTGCCAGTCCTGAAACACCGGATTGGGGTGCTATGCTCAGCCTTGGCCGTGATTATTTAGGAACAGCTTCCCATGTTGTCATGATGCCGGGATTAGCGATCTTTTTGACAGTGCTTGCTTTCAATCTTGTCGGAGATGGGCTCCGGGATGTCCTGGACCCTAAAACGAAGAATGAGTAAGGGAGATTGAATAATGGAGAAGCTATTGCAGGTTAACGAGCTGGAGACGCAATTTACAAAGGATAAGGAAAAGCTGAAAATTTTGCGGGGTGTCAGTTTTCATATCAATAAAGGAGAGGTACTCGGGCTCGTAGGGGAATCCGGCTGCGGCAAAAGTTTAACCTCCCTGTCAATCATGAAATTATTTAAAGGCACTAGCGGAGAAATATCGGGCGGGAGCATTTCCTTTAAAGGCGAGGATCTTACTCATAAATCAGAGCGGGAAATGAGAAAGATCCGCGGAAAACAAATGGCCATGATCTTTCAGGAGCCGATGACTTCATTAAATCCCGTAATGAAAATAGGGGAACAGCTGCTGGAGCCAATCCGGCTTCATCTTGCTTTAAACGAAAAACAGGCGAAGGAGCATGTGATTTTTATTTTAAAGAAAGTTGGGATTCCCCGGGCAGAAGAAATCGTTTATGAATTTCCCCATCAGCTGTCCGGGGGGATGCGGCAAAGGATTATGATTGCCATGGCCATGTCCTGCAATCCTCAGCTTCTAATAGCAGATGAGCCGACGACTGCACTGGATGTAACCATTCAGGCGCAAATATTGGAATTGATGAAACAGCTGCAGCGAGAGGAAGGCATGTCCGTTCTATTAATTACCCATGATCTGGGTGTAGTGGCGGAAATGTGTGACCGGGTAGCAGTCATGTATGCAGGCCGCGTAGTAGAGGAAGCGAATGTATTCGATTTATTTGAAAGCCCCAAGCATCCTTATACGAAAGGACTGATAGGATCTGTTCCAAAAATCGGGCAGAGGAAGGATAAACTGACATCCATTAAAGGGAATGTGCCTGATCCCAGCAATATGCCAAAGGGCTGCAAATTTGCGCCAAGATGCACTGAGGTCAAGGCCATTTGTTTAGAGGAAGAGCCGAATCCCACTGATTTGGGAAATGGGAGAATGTGCAGCTGCTGGATGATTGAAGAAGGGAGGAAGAATGTATATGCCTGAGACACTGCTGAAAATAAACGGGCTGAGGAAGTCATTCACGCTTCCTGGCGGCATGTTTGCCAAAAAGAGATCATTAAAGGCAGTTCATGATGTGTCGTTCGGTATCGAGCAGGGGACTACATACAGTCTGGTTGGAGAAAGCGGGTGCGGCAAGTCTACAACAGGCCGGCTGATCTCAAGGCTGCTGACTCCAAGCCACGGTGAAATCTGGATTGATGGCGAAGAAATTTCACAAAAGAAAGAATCACAGCTGAAATTGGTAAGAAGAAAGGTGCAGATGATCTTTCAGGACCCTTATGCATCTCTCAATCCAAGAATGAAAGTAAGAGAGATTATTGCCGAACCTCTTGTGATCCATACGAAACTATCAAAAGCCGAACGGAATCACCTGGTGTCAGAAATGCTCGAAGTCGTTGGACTTACAGAACATCATGCAGACCGGTATGCTCATGAATTCAGCGGCGGCCAGCGCCAGCGGATCGGCATAGCCAGGGCGCTGATTATGAAGCCTAAGCTCATTATAGCTGATGAACCCGTGTCCGCTCTTGATGTTTCCATTCAATCTCAAATCCTGAACTTATTAAAGGATTTGCAGACTGAATTTAATCTTACCTATCTATTTATTTCTCATGATCTAAGTGTAGTCGAACATATCAGCGACAGCATCGGGGTCATGTATCTTGGCACCATTGTTGAATCAGGTCCGAAGGATGTCATCTTCTCAAATCCGCAGCATCCTTATACAAAAGCACTGTTATCTTCTGTGCCAGTCCCGGATCCGCGGCTGAGAAGGGAGCGGATTGTCCTGCAGGGAGACTTGCCGAGTCCGGTTAACCCTCCATCCGGTTGCCGCTTTCACACGAGGTGTCCTGCCTGTATGGATATTTGCAGAACAGTGGAACCAGAGGTGAAAAAAGGACTGGCTGATGATCATTTTGTTGCATGTCATTTAATGGATTAGCCAAACGTGCTGATTCAAGGAGATTTATCTTAAGGATTTTACGCACTGCAGGAATTTATCGGTCATTTTCGGAGATATAGTTCAGAATTTAATTTTTTCGATCACATGTTTAAAATATCGGCCACTTGGCGGAATATCTGCATTCCTGCAAATTCACTATAAAAATACTGGAAATAGGAGAGGATTTTCATGAAGGTTGGACTTAGCACGTACAGTTTAGTAAGAGAATTAAGAGATGGCAATATGACGGTTTTGGATGTGATCGACTGGATTGCCGAAAATGGCGGGGAGCACATGGAGATCGTTCCTTATGGCTTCTCGGTTGTGGATAATGCGGAGCTGGCACATCAAATTAAGAAGAGAGCAGAATCAGCAGGAATTGAACTTTCTGCCTATTCCCTGCCGGCTAATTTTGTTCAGCCGACACAGGAAGCATTCGAACAAGAAGTGGAGAGACTGAAGGAGCATGTGGATATCGTTAATCTCATGGGCATTAAGATTATGCGCCATGATGTAACAGCATTTCAGCTGAAGCCGGAAGAAATGACGATTCATTACTTCGAAGAGCATTTTGATAAGCTAGTAGAAGGAAGCCGTCAAATCGCAGATTACGCAGCACAATACGGAATTACGACAACCATTGAAAACCACGGATTCAATGTCCAATCGAGCGACCGGGTACAGCGGGTTATTCATGAGGTGGACCGTCCTAACTTCAAAACAACTCTCGATGTCGGCAACTTCCTTTGCATTGATGAGGATCCGCTCGTTGGGGTAAAAAAGAATCTGAAATACGCGGCAACGGTCCATTTAAAAGATTTCTATATTCGCCCTTATTTTGAAAACCCGGGTGATGGAGTATGGTTCAGAACGGTAAATGAAAACTATTTGCGCGGAGCCATCGTGGGCCACGGAGATTTAAATATACGCGAGATTATCAGATTGATAAAGGGCTCCGGATATGATGGCTATTTAACAGTGGAATTTGAAGGCATGGAAGATTGCAGGACCGGGTCCAAAATTGGCATGGATAATGTAAGAAGATTATGGAATGAAGTGCAAGCAGTGAATGATTCTAAGCCGGTTTTGAAAGGGTGAAGAAAGTGGAGCCTTTAAGAGTCTGTATCATAGGAGCAGGATCCATATCTGATATGCACTTCAAGTCCTTTGCCAGCAATTCTGATGCTGTCCTGTACGGAGTTTTTGATTATTCTGCGGAAAGAGCGGAAGCGAAAGCGCTGGAATATGGAATCAGCCGTGTATATAGGAATATAGAAGAGGTGTATAGTGACCCAAATATCGATGCAGTAAGCATTTGCACCTGGAATAATAGCCATGCGGAAATATCTGTTGGGGCACTACACGCTGGAAAACATGTACTGGTAGAAAAGCCTTTGGCCATGAATGTGGAAGAAGCGTTAAAAGTGGAAGCAGCTGTAAGGAATAGCGGGAAAACCCTGCAGGTAGGCTTCGTCCGAAGGTTTGCTACAAATACAAAAGTGCTGAAAGCTTTTGTTGATAACGGAACTTTAGGCGACATTTACTATGCGAAAGCATCATGCCTGCGCCGTCTCGGAAATCCAGGCGGCTGGTTTGCAGACAAGGATCGGTCTGGGGGAGGCCCTTTAATTGACCTTGGTGTCCATGTCATCGATGTGTGCTGGTATCTTATGGGCCGCCCTAAAGTGAAGTCGATTTCCGGGAATGTGTACAGCAAGCTGGGGAACAGAGGGAATGTCGAGAATTTGCGCTTTTATAAAGCGGCAGATTATCAAAAAGACCGGAATACAGTAGAAGATTTAGCAAATGCCCTTATAACGTTTGAGAACGGTGCCTCTTTATTTGTGGATGTATCCTATACACTTCATGCGAAGCAAGATGAAATTGGAGTCAAATTATATGGCACAAAAGGCGGCGCAGAACTAGAGCCTGAATTGGCCATTGTTAGGGAAGAAAATAACACCATTTTAAATATTCACCCGCAAATGGATCATTTAACATTTGATTTTGCCAATGCCTTTCAGAATCAGATCGATTCCTTTGTTTCAAGCTGCATAACAGGAACAAATCCTTTGGCGCCCGTTGAAGATGGGGTGGAAATGATGAAAATCCTCGCTGGCATTTATGAAGCGGCTGATAAGAAAAGTGAGGTGACATTTGCTTAAAATGGAGACTGTGAAACTTTCAAATAAAATTGGTGTCATGGTGGATAGTCTGCGGCTGCCCTTGTACGAAGGACTTAAAGTCTGCAGGGATATGGGAGCTGATGGTGTACAAATATATGCCGTTGAAGGAGAAATGGCTCCTGAAAATATGGATCAAACTTCCCGAAAAAAACTTAAAAGCTATTTGGATTCCATTGGACTGGAAATATCGGCACTTTGCGGCGACCTTGGAGGGCATGGGTTTCAGGATGCTGAGCAAAATCCAATTAAGATCGAAAAATCCAAACGCATTTTGGATCTCGCTGCAGAATTGGGAACAAATATTGTGACGACGCATATTGGCATTATTCCTGAAGAGCAGGACAGCCCCATATATGAAGCCATGCAGACAGCATGTGAAGAACTGGCTGTTTACGCAAGAAGCATGAATGCCTACTTTGCCATTGAGACAGGTCCTGAACCTTCTGCCAGGCTTAAAGACTTCCTGGATACCCTGAGCACAAATGGAGTGTCAGTTAATTTCGATCCAGCGAATATGGTTATGGTAACCGGAGATGACCCGGCAGCTGGTGTTAGGCTCCTAAAGGATTATATTGTCCATACACATGTGAAGGATGGAAAAAGGCTTAAGCCTGCTGATCCCCGTGATGTCTACGGGTTCCTTGGATATTGCGGCGGTACAGACCATGCGAAAATTGCCGAAATGGTTGCCTCAGGTGAATATTTTAGGGAGCTTCCGCTCGGAAAGGGAAATGTTGACTTCGAGGCTTACTTCAATGCTTTGAACGAAATTAATTATCAAGGGTACTTAACGATTGAAAGAGAAGTGGACCAAAATCCAATCCGTGATATCGCGGAAGCGGTAGGGTTCATTAAAAGCTTTAGGTAAATGGATTCATGCTTTGAACAAAGTGTATAATGAGATAGGGATTTCCAATGAAAGCTTCCAAAATGGAAACGTAAGATTTCTCTTTTGGAAGCTTTAACGAACTTGCACAGAAAAGTGATTTAGTTTTAAAGGATGTTGTTGGTTTTTCCAATGAAGGCGAGAGTCAACACGATTCTTTAAATGCACCTTCAGAGTTGGAAGTCTAAATCTGCAGGCATAAAGAAGGTAGGATAATGGAGAAACACGATCAGCTTTTAATGAAAAGACAAAATAAAAATCTTGTTCTTGATATTTTAAAGACCAAGTCTCCTATATCAAGGATAGATATTGCAAAAATGACGGGGATGAGCCCGACTTCCATAACACGAATTGTCACTGAGCTTCAGCTGCAGGGCTATCTAAGGGAAACGGAGGCAGTTGCATCGGGAGTAGGGAGAAAAGCAACCTTGCTGGAAGTTCGCGGAGATGTGCTTTATACAGTTGGCATTGAAATTGATAAATCCCTGCTGAAGGTTGGAATTGTCAATTATATTGGAGAAATGGTTTCATTACATAAGAGTAAAAGAAATGAATCAGAGAGTTATATGGAAACACTTCATAAAATAGATGCGGTCATTCGAAAGATCATGGATGAAAACGAGATTCCTGCTGCTAAAATAATGGGCCTGGCAGTCGGTTTACCTGGATATATTGATTATAAAAACGGAATTGTAAAGATATCGGATCAGTTAAAGTGGAAAGATGCAAGCCTGGCTGAAGATCTGCAAAAGCTTACCTCTTTTAATGTCATAGTAGATAATGAATTAAAAATGAAGATTGTGGCAGAGAGCTTTACAGGCAAAGCGAAGAATTCGCAGAATTCCATATTAATAGGCATTGGGTCAGGAATAGGCTCTTCTATCATGCTTAATGGAGACATTTACAGAGGGGAAACCAATAATGCAGGGGAAATCGGGCATACCGTGATTGATCCTACTGGCAATGTCTGCAATTGCGGCAAAATAGGCTGTCTTGCAACCTATATTTCTGAAGGGGCGATCCTTGCTGACAGCAGGAAAGTAAAGGATATTTCTTCTATAAAAGATGTGTTCCAATCCTACCGGGACCGGGAGCCCTGGGCACTAAATATTATGGATAGAGCCTCCACTTATATTGCATTGGCCATCAGCAACCTCCTCTGTCTATATAATCCTGAAGTCATTATCTTGAGCGGCAATACGATTGAGAAGCTGCCTGAAATGAAGCAAGCCATTGAGCAAAAATGCGAGTTATATATATGGGAGCCATTGAAGCAATCGGTGAGAATCGTATATTCGGAATTAAGCGAGAACGGAGTTGTTCTTGGGGCGGCCATACAGGCCCAAAATCTCATGCTGGAGCTTGAGTAGATAAGCTAATTTTAAGGAGAGAACTGAATTGAAATACACTGCATTAGTAGAGGAAGTCAGGGGAGGACTGGTTGAGAATATTCATACGGGGATCATTTGCGGTATGAATAATCAATTAGAATCTTTTTATCAGGTTGGTGATGAAGAGCATTACACATACTTTCGCTCTGCTTCTAAGCCAATCCAGGCGCTGCCGGTATTTCTGACTGACATAATTGATAAGTACGGATTAACAGAGCAGGAAGCTGCACTGTTTACAGCTTCCCATCGAGGAGAACCCTACCATATTAAGGCACTGGAATCCATGTTAGCAAAACTCCCTGTAAAGGAAGAAGAACTTTATTGCCCGCCTTCTTATCCTTTAAATATACAGCCAAGAGAAGAGATGATCAGACAAGGGATTCAGAAAAGGAGGCTTTATCACAATTGCGCAGGCAAACATATGGGATTTATTGCAGTATGCCGTGAATGGGGATTTCCAGTGGAGGGATACTGGAAAGAAGACCATCCTTTACAAAAGCACATCATGGATATTCTTTCTCATTTATCGGGCATCCCGGTCTCTGCTATTCATATTGGTATTGATGGCTGCGGGACCCCCGTTTTTGCCATTCCTTTAAAGAGGATGTCAGAAGTATACCTGAAGCTGGCTTGTCCCGATCTGATTCAAGATCCCCAGCTCCAGCTGGCAGTTGTTAAGATGACGGCCATTATGAATAACCAGTTCAATATGGTTGCATCACAGCATTTTATCTGTTCGATTTTATTGGAAGACAAGAATATTGTAGCTAAAGGCGGGGCCCAGGGTGTGTATTGCTTCGGACTAAAAAAAGAACGGGCTGGATTTGCCCTCAAAGTGTTAAATGGATCTGAGGATGTCTGGCCAAACATTGTAGCATCTATTCTTGAACAAATACACTATAGCAATCACGAAACCATAAAAAACCTGAGAAACCTAAGGCCTTCCGTTATTCGAAATGATGCTGGAATGGAAGTGGGATCTATAAAGGAAATATTCCAGTCCGAGAAATTGCCTTTAAATTAAAATTAGAACGCACGATTAAAGGAGATACATACATGTTAATAGAAGTGATCGCAGATACCCTAAGTGATGCGCTAATTGCCCAGGAAGCAGGAGCAGGCAGAATTGAACTGGTAACCGGGCTCGCAGAGGGCGGTCTGACACCAGGCTATGGCGTCATTGAAAGAGTGTGCAAGGAATTAAAGATTCCAGTAAATGTGATGATCCGTCCGCACAGCCGCGGGTTTTTCTATTCGGAAGAAGACCTTGACATTATGATTCA
The DNA here is from genome assembly GCF_000294775.2 of Cytobacillus oceanisediminis 2691. Classification (GTDB taxonomy): domain Bacteria; phylum Bacillota; class Bacilli; order Bacillales; family Cytobacillaceae; genus Cytobacillus; species Cytobacillus pseudoceanisediminis. The sequence goes on along the minus strand of NZ_CP015506.1, from coordinate 3,309,219 downwards.
GGATATTAAAGTATGCAATAAATTAGGAGCGGCAGGTGTAGTGCTTGGCGTTCTTACACCTGATCATCAAGTACATAACGATCATTTGAAACGTCTAATCGATGCAGCAGGTGGTTTGGATATAACCTTCCACCGTGCCTTTGATGAGGCCGATGATCAATTTGCAGCATTGGAAAGTCTAAAACAGTATCCGCAAATTTCGAGAATCCTTACTTCCGGTGGCCGGAGAAGTGCTGCTGATGCAGCAGAAAGACTAAAGAGCCTGTATGAACGTACAGCAAATAGTCATTTAAAGATCATGGCGGGTGCAGGTCTTTCCATTGAAAATATCAGTGTGTTTTTGGATGAGGTGCCAGTCACTGAAGTTCATTTTGGTACAGGAGTTCGTGTGGAATCAAGCTATGAGCATGCGATTGATCCTGAGAGAGTGCAAAAGGTAAAGAAAATAATCGGTGCATAATGTGAAAAGGCTTTAGCGGAATGCGACCTGCTGAAGCAATATAAATTACAAGCCAAAACGCTCAGAGTTATTCTGAGCGTTTTTTTTGAGTGTAATTTTCTATAATTCTTAATCTTTATTTAAGGTGAATCGATGATAGATTCTTAAAGCGGTAAGAACCAATCCAATAATGAAAACAATCGCTAATAAGACCATTGCAGCAGGAAAAAGACCAAATGCATCAATTGTGGTTGAACTATTATTTTGTAATGTTGGGACAATAAAGAACAACCATCCGATTAATGATGCTGGAATTAATTGAGGAATTAATCGAAGGATAAATCTCCAAGTTGGTTGATGTTTCCGTTTTTTCGACCATTTTTTACTTCGCAGTATACCTCTTATTCCTAAAAGTAAGTAAATCAATGTGATAACGCCAAGGGATAAATCGATTATTTTAGGTGAAGGAGCTTTTGATTCAGGTTCTTGTCCCTCGGCTAATTGGATAATACCTGAACTAATCTCATAAGCGTGTTCTAAAGTAGGGGTAAAGCTATTTAGTAAAACTGCAACCGCATAGCCACTGCCAGGAACAATATCTTGTTGAGTTTGATACGTTGATACTGCACCGCTATGTGAGATTCGGACTGGTTTGACGCTTGGTGAGCTTAAAGACCAGCCAAGTCCGTATTTATTGCTGCCAGGCTGCTGTGAATAAGATTCTTCCAATAATTCTTTGGATAAAAGCTGTTGCCCAGAACTGTTTTTCCCTTCGTTCGTGTGCATAGCAAGCCATTTCCCCATATCTGATGCAGTTGATATGACACTTCCAGCCCCCATATTCATCGCTTCAAGCTCTGTCCAGGGTATTGCAGTTCCATAAGCTGTTACATATCCTTTAGGCAGTCCTTGTACAAAATCAGTAGAGTTCACTGCTGCAAGTGAATCACCCATTCCTAATGGAGAGAATATCTTTTGTTTAAGATATTGAGAGAATTCTATTCCGCTTACTTCCTCCACTAAGCGGGCTAAGAGCCAGTAGTTTGCATTGCTATAATAGTGTTTCTCTCCTGGATTTGATTGCAGATTCCAATCATATAAACGTTCCACTCCTGCTTTTAAGCTGCTCGATGGCGGAACAATAATCGGATTCGGAATCCCTGATGTGTGACTCATTAGTTGACGTATTGTAACTTCTTTCCATCGTGTGTCGTCAAGTTTTACCTCTGGTAAATATTTTATTACTGGGTCATCCAGTTGGATTTTTCCTTCGTCAACGAGCTGTAAAACAGCAAATGAAGTAAATGATTTGGATGTGGAACCGATTCTCATTAATGACTTTTCATTTATAGACATACCTTCAGAATCGTGACCATATCCTTTCTCATATACTAATTTACCATCTTCTACCACTACGATGGATGCACCGGGTAGTCCGTTACGTTCCATATAGTTAGTAACAAATTTATCAACATCTTCAGTTCTAAACGATTGAGCAGCATGTGCAGAAAAAGGAAGGTGGAACATAGGCATTACAAGAATTATTAAAAGAGGAATAAAAAATAATTTCTTCGTATTAAAAGGTATCAAATAATTTTCCTCCAGTAGATTTGTGTTTATTATGAAAGGCTCGAAGTACAAACATAATCATACAAGATAGTCTTTATTAGGTTAACCTGCTATAGACTAATTATTTTCTAAGCCCTCAGTCGTATTTGAAAATTCTGCTGTTAATGATGGTTATTTTCCATGTCAATTCATTGCAAACATTGTTATGACAATAAAAAAACAGACCAAATTGATATGCTGAATGGTCTGCTTCATATACTAATTCAATTGTTCTCTCCCTTATCGGAACCCGTTAACGACCTGTCTTTTTTATTTCAAAAAGACCTATAAAATACTTTAAATCGCATAAGATTTAAGAAGATAACGTTCAATAAACTCAGCTAATCCATCATTTTCGTGGTGCCCTGTAACAAAATCAGCTGCGTCTTTAACCAGTTTGCCGGCGTTCCCCATTGCCACACCCGTACCGGCATGACGAAGCATCTCTATGTCATTGGGGCCATCTCCAATGGCAGCGACTTCATTTGGGCTGATTCCAAGTTCGTTAAGTAAGCTTTTGATAGCAGCCCATTTGGAAACATCGGGAGCAACCAGCTCAAACCCGTCATTCCAATCGATGACTGCTGCTTCCGTTTTAAACAAAGCAGATATTTCTTGGCTTGGGGAACCAGTTCGAACACTATATTTAAGAACATCCTGATAAGCAGCCTGTCTTAAATCTCCTATATACTGCGGCGGAATTTGCCCAACTTTCGTCCAATAATCGATTTCTTCATTTGTTTCCTTACAATATAGCCCAGTTGATGTATGGATCATAACATTACATGGACTTTCTGCGGTCAGATGGTGAAAGCGTTCCTCGTTCAATCGTACGGTTTTTATTTGCGTAGCCCTTCCTGTCTCTGCATCGTGAATAGAGGCACCATTCAAACAGATCATGGGAGTTTGCAATCCAATTTCTTTATGGTAGGGAGCAGTTACTTCATAGTGCCGGCCAGTGGCTAGAAACACCATGACTCCCTGATCTATGAGCCGATAAATGGCTTCCATGTTTCGGCGGGAAATGCAGTTTGAGGCTTTCAGGAGTGTACCATCCATATCAATAAATACTGCACGCATATTCATTTATATTGCCTCCTCTTTCGTTGATAAACCAATCATATCCTCTTAATATTAAAGCCAGGTAAACTCAGTGTATAGTTTTGTGTTTTTTATTTATCGAGTTGAAACATCCACAAAGAATAGAGGGGCAGACTATGAATATTATTCTTGCTAGTGAAGCAAAAGGAAATATAAGAAATGAGATGAGTGTCATTTTTGTAGACGGCTTTTATCAATGGCTGAATTACTTTTCAAAGGATAAAGCTAAACTTTACAGGACATTTGCCCATATGTTTAATACTGAGGTCTTCTATACGGCTGCAGATGACAATCATATTGCAGCTATAGCCGCCTGTACAAACAATACACCTGCAGTGAGATTAAAATATAGTGAATTTAGAAAGCATCTTGGTTTAATTATGGGAAGTATTGCTTATATCGTTCTCAAAAAAGAATTTGAGAAAAATCAATATCCCTTTCAAATATCTGAAAATATGGGTGCAATAGAGTTTGTGGCAACATCAGTTAATTATAGAGGACAGGGTGTGGCGGCAGAACTGCTAAAATCCATAATGGATTCAAATCCATTTGACGAATATGTTCTAGAGGTAGCAGATACCAATACAAATGCCATCAAGCTTTATGAAAAACTGGGCTTTTCAGAGTTTATGCGTATACCTCAAAAGCATAGTGAAAGAAGCGGTGTCAATAATCTTGTCTATATGAAGCATGTGAAGAAGAAAGAAGTTGAGTAGCTGGGGCCTGTCCTGTGATGTGATGGCTAAATGGACGAACTGAGAAACCCTGATGCTGTATAGTTGATTTGAATCCATTTATCTAAAAATACGTTATTTTCACGAAAAAGAAGTTTAATAGAAGTAAAGTTAAGACATCAATTATACTAGGCTTCGATTATAAAATATTTCTAAGAAGGAGATTAATATCAATGGCATCTGTATTCAAAGAAGAGAAACTGTATCGGATTCAGATTATTAAACCATGCCAGGTAATAGGCATTCTCGATAATGTTTTTGGAGGGTTTTATCCCTTTTTAGACGATATTAAAGCAGAAAACTGGGGATGATCCCGGCAGGCTGTGAAGGGTGGTTAATCAAAAAATGGGGACGAACATACTTTTTGCCTGATGAAAACCAGAATGGAATCGAGCAATTCACACCTACAGACCAGCCATTTGTGTTAATTCCCTATCATAAAATAAAAGACTCTTACAAAAAAATGAGCTAACGGGGACTAAAACTTAATCGGTTATAGAAAAAAAATAAGGAGCGGCGGCTGCGGTGATTAATGACTGGATACTTACAATTATTATCTTGCTGATTATAATCCTTTGTCTTTACTTTATTGCCAGACATAAAAAACAAGCGGTTCAGGTATTTACTTTAGAGAGTTTTTTAAATGCACATCACTGGAATGAAAGTGAAGATACGAATAAAAATATACTGGATTCGATTAAAGGATTTTTTGATGAAGCTGATCATGCCGGGAACGGCGATGAGAGTAATACAGGAGACAGCGATGATGGAGGGGACGACGGTGGAGAATGAGTGCCAGCAGTTACCCTGAAATAAATTAGATCATGAGTTTCAAGGTACCCGTTTGTGAAGGGCTTTTAGTCCCGCTCTTTGAAAAAGCTATGTTTTATTTTCATGAACTTTCTTAAAAGAAGGTTAATGAATGTAAAAAAATGGATTATGACCTTCTATTTCCGTTCGGATTCTTCTATGATTACTACTGTAACAAATATAGCAGCCAAGGAGGAATTGGAAATGAAAAAATGGTTATTAGCTATGATGGCAGTTTTAATGATTACAGGTGTGGCTACAGGCTGCAACAATGAAGATGATACTGACGAGACTAACACAGAAGAAACTGAAGATACGGGAACAGAAGAAGGCACTGAAGAAGGAACAGAAGAAGGAACTGAAGAGGAAACTGAGTAAAGATTCAAATTCAAAGAAAGTGCGCCTTTTGAAGAAGGTGCACTTTCTTTTTATATTAATGCGCAAATATTTCCATATGCAGTTTGACGAGACTGGCAGTTCCGTGCTACATTAATTTCATAATACAAAAAGGTGTGGTGAAGTATGTCGGTAGTAGGTGTCAACTAATTGTTATTAGTTGAATAAGGTGTTTATTTTTCTGGTTTTAACCAGTTTATTAAGAATGCCTTTTTTCAAACATAACTTGTTTGAATACCTACTATAAGACTGCTTCCATTTCTATATTTTCGTGTAGCTTAAGACACTATTCCTGCTTTAGGGTTTAGTTTGTTTATGCCTGTTCGAAATAGAACGCCCGCGGAAGCTTTCTGCCCAATTCAATTTGGCGGTGGGGAAGGCTTTTGCGGGCTATTTTATTTGGAGTGAGGCAGAGAATATGAATAAAATGACTTTTGAAAAATTACAATACCACGAATTGAAGAATAAAGTGAAACAGCATTGCGTCAGCAGTTTAGGGAAGGAGTTAATCGACCGGTTACAGCCGAGCTCGAATATGAAAGCCGTCCGCAATCGCTTAAATGAAACAAGCGAGGCCAGAAGGCTGCTGGACGCCGAAAAGCATTTGCCATTAACAGGCATTTCCAATATCACAAGCCATATTGAAAAATTGGAAAAAGGCATCATATTAACTCCATCCGAGTTAAACGCTGTATCCGATTTTTTAAGAGGCTGCCGGAAAATCAAGAAGTTTATGGCTGATAAAGAATTCTTTGCGCCAGTTCTGTACACTTATGCGCTATCTATGACTGAATTTAGAAATATCGAAGAAGAGATCTTATATGCGATTAAAGGAAACATGGTTGATTCCGGTGCCAGCAAAGAGCTGAAACGAATCAGAAATCACATAGCAAAAACAGAAGGGAAAATCGAAGAACGTTTGAATAAGTTTTTGCGCAGCGGAGCAAATAAGGAGTACATTCAAGAATTCTATATCAGCAAAAAGGATGACCGTTTTACAATTCCGATTAAAGCATCCTTTAAAAATCAAGTAGCCGGAACCGTAATCCAAACATCTTCAAAAGGGTCGACTGTTTTCATAGAGCCTGATGCAGTTTCAAAGCTCAATGTTGAATTGGCGATGCTAAAATCGGAGGAGTCGGTAGAGGAATATCAAATATTAGCCACGCTTTCCGGAGCCATTCTTGAATCCATTCATGAGATCCGCATCAATATTGAATGCATCAGCCAGTACGACATGATTTTTGCGAAAGCGAAGTGCAGCAAAAGTACGGACGCCATTGAACCGGAGATTAATAATCATGGGTATATCAAATTAGTAAGCAGCAAACACCCCTTATTAGAAGGAACCATTGTCCCGCTGGATTTTGAAATCGGGAAAGATTATAGAAGTTTAGTCATAACAGGCCCAAATGCGGGCGGGAAAACCGTCGTCTTAAAGACAATCGGAATCCTCACTCTGGCTGTCATGTCCGGGTTTCATATTATGGCGAAACCGGGAAGTGAAATCGCCATCTTTGATCATGTGTTTGTTGATATTGGCGATAATCAAAGCATAGAGAACGCTCTAAGCACGTTTTCTTCCCATATGAAGAACATATCAGAGGTCATGAGTGCTTCCACGAATAATACACTGCTTTTATTCGATGAGATCGGCAGCGGAACAGAGCCGAATGAAGGTGCCGCTTTAGCCATTGCCATTCTGGAAGAGTTTTATCATATGGGATGCATCACGGTTGCCACTACTCACTATGGTGAGATTAAACGATATTCTGAAATGCATGATGATTTTATGAATGCTGCCATGTTATTCGACAGTGCGGAATTGAAGCCGATGTATAAGCTCTTAATAGGTGAATCAGGAGAGAGCAATGCGCTTTGGATTTCCAGAAAGATGAATATCCGCGAACATGTCCTGAAGCGTGCGCAAATGTATATTGAAAACAAGGATTATAATCTGGAAGCAGTAAGAGAGAACAGAATAAAGAAGCCGGTGATTGAAGTGACGCAGAACATAGAGGAATATCATTATGAAATCGGTGACCGGGTAAAATGGATCAGCCAGGATGATTACGCCATTGTCTATGAGGCAATAGATAAATTTAATAACATCAAGCTGTTCTATAAAGATGAAATTGTGGAAGTGAACAGTAAGCGGGTTGAATTGGACATTAAAGCAAGCGAGCTTTATCCGGAAGGATATGATATGAATACCTTATTTACCAATTACCATCAACGGAAGCTGCAGCATGATCTGGAGAGAGGATCGAAAAAGGCGCTGAGAAAGGTTCAAAAGGAGATCAGAAATAGAAAGCAGGAATAGTGTCTAATGGTATGAAGGCGATCCTCCAGTTTTGGAGAGATCGCTTTTTCTTCTTTGTGTCAATGCGTTTCGGCCCATAATATGAACTAATAGTTAGATAATCCGTTTAAGCAGAAGTAGATTTCTAATCAGCCATTACACCAGTATTTAAAAATTACTTACTTAGGCAAATCATTTACCTCATATGCAGCTCGTATGCCGGATTCGATTGCCCCTTGAATCCATGTCCGGGTTTTGGATGCATGCTCTCCGGCAAAATGGACACGCCCCGCAGGTGAAACAATACCGGGAAACAATTCGGTTTCCTGTCCTGGTTCAAAGAATGAAAATCCGCCAGAAGCAAAAGGATCCAGTGCCCAGCTGTATGAAGCACCTGCAGCAAATTCGCTATAAACGATATTGCCGTAAATATCCGCCAGGTTTTTTAGTGCGTATTGAATACGCATCTCCTCCGGCTGGCTATCCCACGTATGAGCCTCATCCGCCCAGGTATAGCTGGCAATAAGAATGGCAGGGCCGCTTGTGCCAATCCCATGGCTTGGAAGATAGGTAAATCGAATCGGCTGGTCTGTAATGGTTTTGCCGCCCGGCTGGCCTGCTATCTCCCAAAACCGGGACTTAAACTCAATGGCGATTTTGGTTGCTGCCATATAATTAAGTTCGCGAATAGCTCTCCGCTTGAAATAGGAAAATGAATGAAAGGGTTCGATATTGACGAATCTCATAACTGAAAAGGGGATAGTGATAATGGCAAGGTCTCCGGTTATGGTGGAATGCTCATTGGTCTGCTGATGGGTTAATTGAATGGTCACGCTGTTTGTGTCCTGAATGATTCCAGTCATTTTTTGATGAAGATGAATATCATTTTTCAATTGAGGGAGGAAAGCCTTTGGCAATCGGTCCATTCCGCCTGTTATTTCATAGTAAGCTCCTGGAGAAGTGAAAATGACTAACTCACGTAAAACTTCGGTAAAAGACATTCCCATAAATGCTTCCAAATCCAGCAGCACACCGATCATATCAATCGCACCAGCTGAAAAATAAAGGTTTAATATGTAGCCAAAAGAGTATTTTTTATATTGGCTTTCCAAAATGGCCCAATTTCTGGCGGGGTCTGTGCTGACAAAGTCAATAAAAGGCTGTACCGCTGTCAGCAGAAGCGTTTCAGCCGATTTTCCTCTCTCATTAGGATGAATGGGGAAATTTAATATGCCTGGATAGCGTTCAAACACCTCAAGCCGTGTTTTAATGCCATTTGCGTAAAGAAGATCCATAGGAGTGCGGTTTATAAAAACATTTATAGGGAGCTTGAATTTTTTTATATAGGACAAGGTAAGCGAATGGATATGAGGAATCCTCATTGGGCCTGCGTTAAAGAATAATCCTTTGCTGAAAGGGGAGCGCATGGTATATACCCGTCCGCCTATTCTGTCATTTGCTTCAAGAATGGTGATCTTATGCCCCGATTCCTTTAATAAAGAACCTGCCACCAGGCCAGCCATACCTGCACCAACAATGATGATATGCTTTGGCGACTGTGTCTTTGGAAGGCCGTGATGAATCACATTCAGCATTTGATCATTCGTTAATTCCGGCTTTTTCTTCCAAGTCATCTCACCGCCCCTTTGCAATAGGATTCATTGCAGTATATTCATCTGCATGAATCACTATGTGCATAAGTGGAAAAGGGACTGCTGGACACGGCAGAAGTGAATACAAACTTCCTAGGAAATAAAAATCCCGCTTGCAATGAATAACCCCGCTGCAATCACACCGCCAATGGCTGAGACCTTCAATTTATATCGTGCATAATCCACAAGGTCCATATCTAAGATCGAAGCAGTGGTAATGGTCGTATCTCCAAGCGGTGAGGTTAACGCTCCGAATGCCCCGCTTGCGAATACGGCTCCAACGGTAAGCGGAATGGAGGCGCCAGTCGAAACCGCCAGGGTAATTCCAAGCGGCATGAATAATCCCCAGGTTCCCCATGAGCTTCCTATAAAGTAGCCGACCACTGAACCGAGCACGAAGATGGCTGCTGGAGTCAGGAAGGCAGGCAGAAAGCTTCCGAGTGAACTCCCGATGAATTCGGAAAATCCAAGATCCTCTGCAGCTAAGGTCAGTGCCCAAATCAGGATGAGCAGGCTGATCGCCTCCATCATCTGATTGCCTCCATCATAAAAATGATAAAGGATTTCGTTCATCTTCTCCCGTCTTATTATGTAGAAAATAAAGGTTAAAACGAGGGTAATAAAAACAGCAAGCAGCATCACAAAGGTTGCATCTGCCATGGAAAAGGCCTCGAATATTGTATTTGCACCCTGTGCCATGCCATCCTGCCATAACAGGAACAGAGAAAAGGCAAGCAATAAAATCACCGGTAAAATCAAATGCCATGGCTGGGCTTTGACAAGGGATAATTCCTTTTTAATTCCCATCCGATGGAACTCATGCTCTTTTTCCTCCAAATCGGTATGGGCCTCCCCATTTTGCTCTCCCGTCTTTTTCCGGCGCCAAAAGGTTTGAATGATTCCGATCAGCAGCATAATGATCGCGTAAAAGTTAAACAAAATACTTAATAAAAAGATCTCATATGCCGACATATCCAGGTTCAGCCCGCTGATGCCGCCTTCAACCAGGGACACCATGAAGCCCACAAATGCCGTTGCAACCGGCAGGAGCACGATGACTGATTCGGTTGAAATATCCAAGGTCATGCCCACTTTTTGCTTGGACAGGTTCATCTTTTTGATTAAGGATTTAATAATAGGCCCAATCATCATAATCCGGAACATCGGCATCATGAAAGTGAAAGGGAGGGTGATCCAGATGAACACAAGAAGACCCCGCTCAGATCGGATCCGCCTCCCGGCCCATTCGGAAAACCCCTTAATGCCTCCTGAGATATTCATCATCCCGACAAGCCCTCCGAACAAATATAAAAACCCGACAATCTTAATATTTGTTTCATCTGAAAGGGTTGTCACGATATAAGCGACTGATTGCTCCGTACCTGTCAGCAAATCAGCTGAAACAATGATGGAACCAACGAGAATGCCGACTACTAAGCCTGGAAGGATGTTTTTCAGCCAGATGGACATTCCGATTACGATTATAAATGGTATGAGAGATAGCCAGGTATGATTCAAATTTCTGCCCTCCATTAAGAATGCCATTACTTATTTAGTATTGCCCAAAATTGTACTATGTAGAGCTATAAATGCCATGAACCTTATTCCTTTCTGCATGGTTATATGGAACCCGATAAATCTGGGTGTTTGATTCAGTAACAATACCCCAGCCCGGCACATATTTTGATGAGGAGAGTATTCGGAGAATGGATGAATTCAAAGAAATGCCGATTGATTTCTGCTGTTCTTCATGATTGCCCTTTGTTGCAGGCACAGCTTATTAATATTTATGGAGGTATGAACATGAATGATTTTCAGAGAGATCTTCAAATGCTGAATGTTGGTGATTTCCATGCGAACGAGGCGGTTCCATGGGATCAAAGCCAGTATTATAATGATCAATCCCGGCAAATCGGTTTTGGTTTTGGCCGCTGCTTTAGCTGCTTTTTCTTCTTCTGTTTCAACTGCTTTAACTGTTTTAATTGTTTCAACTGTTTCAGATGCTCTAATTGTTTTAGGTGCGGCGGTCGCTGCGGAGGCCGTTGTGGCGGCCGCTGCGGTGGTTGATAACCATGAATCTATAAAACAATCCTTGCTGTATTGCAAAAGGAAGGCCCCTGCATTTTGCAGGGGCTCTTCTCTTGAAGGTAAGACATATGAGACAAAGCCCGGTACATAGGATTATAGAGAAAGTAATGTTTAATAAATAGGAACAGTTTACGGGTAAGGAGGCGCGAAATGAAAAATTTGACCCCTTCTATGCGGCTGAAGGTAAAAAGGGACACGTTTTTTCTCCCAGATCCAACTAAGGGTGTGTATTTCCGCAATAATGTAAGTTCCTTCCAAATGGAAGGAACTATGATCGATCAGTGGGTTCAAAAGCTGATGCCAATGTTTAATGGCGAGCATTCGCTGGGGGAATTGACAGCCGGCTTGCCGGGCCCGCATAGGGATCGGGTGTTTGAAATTGCAGAAGTGCTATACCGTAACGGCTTTGTAAGGGATGTAAGCGGGGACCATCCTCATCAATTGGAAGATCATGTCCTTAAAAAGTATTCTTCTCAAATCGAATTATTGGAAAGCTTCGGTGACTCGGGTGCATACCGATTCCAGGCCTACCGGCAGGAAAAAGTGCTGGCAGCAGGATCTGGCCCTTTTTTGGTTTCGCTGGTTTCTTCGCTGATTGAGTCCGGATTGCCTAAAGTTCATATGGTCATTACAGACCCTGAATCGACGAATACAAGGCGGCTGAATGAGATTGTCGCACATGCCCGGCAAACAGACCCCGAAGTTTCAGTTGAGGACGTAACACACCAGAAGGAAGAAGACTGTCCCTGGGAGGAATTGATACAGCCTTATGATTCCATTTTATATGTTTCGGAAGCAGGGAATGTAGAGGAACTGCAGGTTATACATGCCGCGTGCCGGAAAGAGAAGAAGATATTTCTTCCTGCTATTATCTACAAACAGGCTGGTATGGCAGGGCCTCTCGTGCATCCGGAATCAGAAGGCTGCTGGGAGTCTGCCTGGCATAGAGTCCATCAATCCGCGTTTTGCGAAGACAAGCAATTGCACACCACCTCCCCAACGGCAGGAGCGATGCTGGCTAATTTAATCGTGTTTGAACTGTTTAAAGAGGTCACCGGATTAATCAGTGCTGAACAGAGAAATCAGTTTTTCCTGCTGAATCTGGAGACGCTTGAAGGAAATTGGCATTCCTACCTGCCACATCCGAACCTGACCGGAAATGCTGCTGTGGAATGGATTCAAGATGTTGATCAGAGGATCGGGCAGAGTTCCGAAAGAAATAAGACTGACAGTTTGTTTCTGTTTTTCAGCCAATTGACTTCCAAAGAATCCGGGATTTTTCATACATGGGAGGAGGGGGATTTAAAGCAGCTTCCGCTGGCACAGTGCAGCGTACAGGCAGCAGACCCGTTGTCAAAGGGCCCGGCAGAGCTCCTCCAAAATATAATCTGTACAGATTTGAGGCATGACGAGGCGCGCAGGGAAGCGGGGTTGACCGGGATTGAAGCGTATGTATCGCGGATGGCTGGCCGGCTTGAACTGCCTCCAAATAGCGAAATAAAGGGGAATATTTTAAATTTAAATGAATTTGCTGGAATTGGAGCAGGGGAAACATTTGCGGAGGGTGTTTTACGCGGGCTGGATAGGTGTTTGGAAGAGAAACTGGCTAAGCGTCAAGAGGTTCAGAAAACAGTTTCTCCGCTCCATTTGAATGCAGTAGAAGATGAACGATGCAGGTTCTATTTGGATGCATTGACAACGATGCAGGGAGCACCGAAAATCTGCCGGGGTGAGGGAGTATACGGCTTCCCTGTGGTCTGGGTCGGCACGGACGATCGCTGGTATGGCAGTGTTGGCTTTAATAACACATTAGCTCTGAGGAAAGCGCTGCAGCATGCGATTATACAGATGCAAAACCAATTGGGGACTCATAAGGGGACCGCTGTGGAGGCACCATCTGTGCTTCTCGAAGAAAAGGAGCCTCAAAGTCTAGTCATTCCTCCTTGTGATGAGAAGGAACAAACCCAGCTATTGCTGTCTGCAAGAAGGGTGCTGGAAGAAAACAGCAAGCGGCTCTTAGTCTGTGAATTTTCGTTCGAGCCATTTTTGAAAGAGAGTCTGGCAGGGGTGTTTGGGGTGTTCATAAGAGAGGAGGAATCTCAGTGAGTGCTGTCGTGGTAGTTGTCGGAGAGGGACTGCTGGCGGACAGCGTAAGCAAAGAACTGCCCGCCGAATATAAGGTAGTTCGTCATGTGAACTTTGAGCCTGAACTGCCGGTTGGGACTGATTTGATACTGGTGGTGCACGATAGCTGGATGCCTTCAGTTCATAAAAAGGCGGAGGAGGTGTCACGATCATCAGGTATTCCCTGGCTGCGGGGCTTTGTATCATTTGGAGAGGGTGTGATTGGCCCATTTGTTCACCCGTCCGCGCCGGGATGCTCACAGTGTGCGGACACTCGAAAACTCCTGGCAGGGCGTGACCGGGAAGAGATGTGGGAACTGCAGCAGAGACTCGAAGGGAGCAGCGGATTAGAGCGTGATGCCTGGGCATCGCGCACAGGCCTTTTACAGATGTCCTGCCTGCTTGTGTCAGAGGTAAAAAGGGTACTGGAGGGCAGTTTGGCGGATCTGGAAGGGCGAATGTATTTGGTCAGCCTGAAAACATTTAAAACCTCTTGCCACCTCATTTTGCCGGATTCAATGTGCCCAGTGTGCAGCTCCCTGCCTGAAGATTCACAGGAAGCTGCAAGAATTACCATTAAGCCAAGTCCGAAAATAAGCGCAGCCAGTTACCGCTGCCGATCATTGGAAGATTTAGAACAAACGCTCGCCAAAAATTATCTGGATCCGCGGACTGGTTTAATGAATGGGAAAATGTATGATTTCACGCCGCCTTTTGCGGATGTAGTCGTAAACCTTCCGCTGTTTAGAGGGGACGAAGGCGTGGCTGGCCGCACTCATTCCTATAAGGTGAGCGAGCTGACAGCCATCCTGGAGGGGCTTGAGCGTTCATGCGGCATATCGCCCCGTGGAAAGAGGACAGCAGTCTATGACAGTTTCCGCAACCTGGAAGATCGGGCTCTTAATCCTGTAAAAGTAGGTGTGCATGCGGATGATCAATATGCACGGCCCAACTTTCCATTTAAAAAATTTAATCCAGATAACCCGATGAATTGGGTATGGGGTTATTCGTTTTTGCAGGAGCGCCCGATTTTGGTTCCTGAGCTGCTTGCTTATTACAGCCTGGGCTGCGGGAATGGATTTGTCTATGAAACATCCAACGGATGCGCGCTGGGCGGCAGCCTGGAAGAAGCGATCTTCTACGGTATTTTAGAAGTGGTGGAGCGTGATTCATTCCTGATGACCTGGTATGGGCAGCTGTCCCTGCCGCGTCTTGATCCTTATTCCTCCAATGAACAGGAATTGCAGCTGATGATTGATCGGGTGAGGACAGTGGCGGGATATGATCTGCATCTGTATAACGCCACAATGGAGCATGGAATTCCAAGTGTTTGGGCGATGGCGAAAAACAGGAAGAAAAAAGGATTGAATATCATTTGTGCGGCTGGAGCTCATCCCGACCCGGTCCGGGCGGTAAAAAGCGCTGTTCATGAGTTAGCCGGAATGATGGGGACACTGGATGATAAACTCGAAGAAAACAAGGGGGAATTTTTGCGAATGCTGCAGGATTCTTCCCTCGTCGGCAAAATGGATGACCATGGGATGCTTTACGGCTTGCCGCAAGCGGAGGAGCGCCTGAAGTTTTTGCTGGATGAAAACCGTCCGCTCCGAACGTTTTCCGAGGAGTTCAAGCGGGAGAGAAGACATGCAGACCTGACAGATGATCTGCAGGACCTTCTTCAGGCATTGCACCGGCAAAATCTTGATGTAATAGTGGTGGATCAGACGACACCGGAAATACAGCGGAGCGGATTGCATTGTGTCAAAGTGCTGATTCCGGGTATGCTGTCAATGACATTTGGACACCACCTGACACGTGTAACAGGGCTTGAGAGGGTGCTTGAGGTCCCAATGAAACTGGGATATGCAAAAGAACCCCTTACAGTTGAACAGCTTAATCCACATCCTCACCCATTTCCATGAGCATGACCGGGAGGTAAAAAGGATGAATCTAGATACCTTTCTGCACAATTTGCATTTTGATATTGACCAAATAAGCCCGCCGGATTGGGAAGTGGATTGGGAAGATGCGCCGCTTGCCTATAAGCTTTACCGGGGCTTGCCAGTTGTTCCCCTGTCACTGGAGGTTCCCCTTTCCTGTAAAGAAATGGAGGAACCTGCAAAGCCTGAACTTAGGAGAATGGGTCATTTTCTTTGGTACACATTCGGCCTTAATCAGGTTAGCCAATCCCTCTTTCCAATTGGGTCCAATGAAGAGGCGGATGGGTTTATGCAGTCGTTTCGGCGGTCTGTGCCTTCTGGCGGAGCGCTGTATCCTAACGAACTATACATGTTCCTGAAATTGGATGACTTGCCGGAGGGAATCTACCACTACGATGTGCTGCACCACCGCCTGGTGCTGCTGCGCAAGGGTAATTTCGATTCCTATATAGCCCGTGCTCTTGGCAATCGCTGTGATGTGTCATCTTGTTTTGGGACTGTATTTATGACGACCATGTTCTGGAAAAATTACTTTAAATACAATAACTTTGCTTATCGACTGCAGGGCTTGGATGGAGGTGCAGTGATGGGACAGTTATTAGAGGTTACAAAGAGGTTTGGTTTTGCAGCGGGAGTGTACTTCAACTTTCTTGATCGTGCCCTAAACCATCTCCTTGGACTGTCTGATCAGGAGGAGAGTGTATATGCCGTTATCCCGCTGTCAGTTGAACCGACCAGCTGGGCTGTGAACAGAAGCGGCAGGGATGGAATGGCTTCTGCCTCCGAATTGTGCGAGGAAGTAACATCGGTTCAGAATAATGACTGGGTCAGGTCAATCAGAGTGAAAGAATTTCCGATGTTAACCGGCATCAATAAAGCGTCCATGCAGGAATCAGCTAAATCGTTTCGTCAAATCAGCCCTAGTGAAACCAATTGTGAGGGCCGGCCTTTGACTCTTCCTCATGTAAAAAGGATATCGTATGATTTGGCGTCAGTCTGCCGGGAGCGATTTTCACCGGACATGGATTTTGTTTCAGGAAAGGTTAGCCAGGAGCAGCTTGCTGCACTCCTTCAGGAGGCGACCGCATCCTGCTTGTATCGAAACGACTTAGATATGGCACTTGACAGGCGAGCGTCACGTGTAACTCTATATGTGTGTTTGAATAATGTCGAAGGGATTCCGGATGGGGCTTATTATTACGACAGCGATGCTCATTCACTAAGGGAGCTTAATCCCGGAGACCATCGAACTGCGCTTCAAAACGGAATGCCTGCAGGCAATGTGAATCTGTTTCAAGTCCCGCTCTGCTTTCATATAGCAGGGGATAAAGATTTTCATAAAGCGGAAATGGGCTACAGAGGCTATCGCATCCAGCAAATAGAAGCGGGAATGCTTATGCAGCGGCTGCTTATAGCTGCGACAGCCCTTGGGATGGGCGGGCATCCGCTTCTCGGATTTGATGCGAAAATGTGTGATGAAATTTACAGAATGGAATCACAGGGAAAAACAAGCCTTATCCAAATCCCGATTGGCTTCTACCGGGCACGTCCATGGCTGAGAGGGAATTTAATCAGCTAGGTGAAGAGATGATTTTATGAGAGGCATGCTTGGTAGATTTCCCTGCTAATAATTCAATATAAGACTATTGTAATTCTCATAGGAAACACTTATTAGTATAGTTGTACATTTTTTTAATTTCATAACTTAAATATGTAAGGCCCCTGTTCTTGAATGAAGGATTCATTAACAGGGGCCTTATCTATTTTAGATGCCGCTTTAAACATACAAAATCTAGCTATTTGAGAGAGCCATGTGTGAAAAATATTGGATGGACTGGTGAGCTGAGTATTTATAGCTTTTTACAAATGCCTGCGCAAAATTTATTAAAGGGTAACCTTTGAATATAGAGAATATTAAATATCATCAGAAAATAACCCGTTTTATAAGGAGGCCCTCATGGACAAAAATCTTTACAGAAGATTCGATTTTCCGGAAACAGGAATTAATTTGTATGAAAGCAAGCATCTCAGAGGCAAGTTTGTGGCTGAACATTATCATGATCATTTTCAAATTCTCTATGCGCTTGAAGGTGAAGGGGAGATTACCCTTGATGGCAAGGCTTATAATTTTTCTAAAGACAAGGTAGTGCTGATAACTCCAAACTGTGTTCACTCGATAATAGCGACTACTAAAATGACTGTTCTGGTTCTGGCATTTTCAGTACCTTTGCTGAACATTACCCTGCAAAATGAATTGCTTTCTTTAATTCAGAAAAGCGCCCGCCATTTTGAGCTTGATTTATATACGGCAAGTGAAATTCGGCCGTTAATTAGAAAAATGCTGTACGAACAAAAAAATGGGGACTTATTTGGAAAGCTGTCCATGCCTGTGTATCTGATTGAAATCATCATTCACCTTCTGCGTCAGCAGAATTTTTCATTTGTCCAGGATGCGAATGATATTCGGTCCATACAAATGAAGGAATACATAGAAAGGCATTACTTCAATAATATCACGGCAGAAAGTCTGTCTGCTGTGTTCGGAATTTCAACAAGATACATGAATGATATTTTTAAAAGGAAGTTTAATGATACCCCCCTGCAATATCTCCAGAAAGTAAGGATTAACCATGCAAAGGAATTGCTGCTCCAATCTGATCAGGATATCGTATCCATTTGCTTTGAGGTTGGATATGAAACATTATCAACCTTTTATCGTACTTTCAGAAATCTGGTGGGGATTTCACCGAATAAATTCCGGTTGTCCTCTCAGTCAGCTTCAGATGTTTCAGATACCGTTTCCTGATGGCCTATCTCCAAAATTAAGAATTTTTCTCTCAATCTCATAAGACAATAGTTGAAAGAAAATTCAAAATAGTAAATAAGAGAGAAAATCATTTTACTTAGGAGGGCCAAAGGGACATGAAAAGAAAATGGGGATTATTTTCAATTTGTATTTTGATGCTCGCTATGTTTACAGCTGGCTGTGGAAAATCAGCATCATCAGGGGGAAGCGGCAAGGCTGAAGAAAAAGGGGAATATGTTATAAAATTCGCACATGTTGTAAGCGCTTCAACAGCAAAGGGCAAAGCTGCCGAGAAGTTTAAAGAGCTATTGGAAGAGCGGACAGACGGCCAAATTAAAGTGGAAGTCTTCCCGGATTCCCAATTGGGAGCTGACCGGGAAATCACAGAACAAATGCAGTCTGGAACCATTCAAATGAACGCTCCTTTTACTGGCGTTTTGCCTGCCTTTGTTAAACAATTTGAAGTGTTTGACCTTCCCTATTTATTTAAAGACCGTGACCATGTGAAAAGCGCGGTAAATGGAAAAGTGGGTGAAATTTTCAACCAGCACTTAGAGAAACAGGGTCTTCGTGCCTTGGGATATTGGGACGGTGGATTCAAGCATCTGACGAATTCCAAGCAAACGATTCAAAAGCCGGAGGACCTGGATGGCCTGAAGATGCGTGTTTCCCAAAGCCCGCTCTTAATTTCCCAGTTCCAGGCGATGGGCGCCGGCGGGGTTTCCATTGACTTTGCGGAATTATATACGGCTCTTCAAACCAAAACGGTTGATGGGCAGGAAAATCCTTTAAGCAATATCGTCAGCAAGAAATTTTATGAAGTCCAGGATTATTTAACCTTAAGCAGCCATGGATATATGGCTTATCCATTATTAATCAGCGAGCAATTCTATCAGAAGCTTCCTGCAGATCTTCAGAAAGCTGTTGATGAAGTGTCTGCTGAGGTAACGGATTGGCAATGGGAACAATCTGCTGCTGATGAAGAAGCCTATATGAAAACGTTAGAAGAGTCAGGGATTGAAATTACCGAACTGACAGAATCGGATAAAGAGGCATTTATTAAGGCTACAAGTGAAGTATATGAAGACTTTAAGAAAGTGGAGGGCGGGCAGGAAGTACTGGATGCCATAAAAGAAGCGCAATAGCATTTTTAAAATACAATCAAGGACGGCTGATAGCCGTCTCTTTTTCAAGAAGGAGGGATCTTCATTGCAGAAAATCAATCATATTTTGAACTACCTTGAGGAATATGTCGGAGTTGTTTCCTTAATCCTTACTTCCTTGCTTGTGTTCGTACAGGTGGTGTTAAGATATGTTTTCAATTATTCGCTGTCCTGGTCAGAGGAGGTGGCAAGATACTTAATAGTGTGGTTTGTATTTATAGGAAGCAGTATTGCCGTCAGGGAAAAAGCGCATGCCACGATGGACGCCCTTGTTACGTATTTGCCTGAAAAGGGAAAAAAAATCTTCTCAACGATTGCCAATCTGATTTCCATTGTTTTCTGTGTCTTTTTAATTTGGTCAGGCAGCGGGATCGTTTCCAGTGTTATTGAATTCGGCAGTGTGACTCCGTCCACCGGAATGCCGATGTATATCCCATATCTGGCTCTCCCTGTTGGGGCAAGCCTGATGCTGATTCGCTTTCTGCAGCTATTAGTTCAGGATGTAAAAAGCTTGCGTGCAGTAAACCAAACAATTATTCCTCCAAAAGAGGAGGCACCCAAACTATGATGCTATTAATCATCTTTCTGGTTCTTCTTTTATTGGGGGTTCCAATTGCTATTTCCATTGCGTTAAGTACGATTATCGTCATCTTTCAAAGTAACGTTCCAATGGATACATTGGCGAGAACCATGTTTTCTGGAGTAGATTCCTTTTCACTGATGGCCATCCCTTTCTTTGTATTTGCAGGAGATTTAATGCTGGCAGGGGGGACATCCAAGAGATTAATAGATTTCACGAAGAAATGGGTCGGTTGGACAACCGGAGGCCTGCCAATTGCAGGGGTGCTATCGTCCATGTTTTTTGCTGCCCTTTCAGGATCAAGCCCTGCAACGGTTGCTGCGATTGGGGGCATCATGATTCCATCCTTAAAGGAAGCGCGGTTTTCTGAAAAATTCTCGGTTGGATTAATGTGTGCATCCGGCTCGCTCGGGATCATCATCCCTCCCAGTATAACGTTTCTAGTCTATGGCTCAGTTGCGGAAGTTTCAATCGGCAAATTGTTTATTGCCGGAATCATTCCGGGAATCTTTATCGGACTGATTCTTATGACTGTCGGGTATGTTATTGCAAAGAAACAGGGGCATAAGCCAGATCCAAGACCGACCGGAAAGGAATTATGGAAATCAACGGTTTCTGCCATCTGGGGAATTTTGATGCCAGTCATCGTCCTTGGCGGTATTTACTTTGGCGTTTTCACCCCTACCGAAGCTGCAGCGGTTGCGATTGTATACAGCATGATTGTCGGCTTTTTTATCTATAAGGAACTGACCTTTAAAGAATTATTTGCCGTTACAAAAAGATCGATTGTGACATCTGCCATGATTATGCTTGTCATTTCTGCTTCGAAGGTGTTCAGCTGGTATTTGACCTATGAACAGATCCCGTCTACCGTCGCAGGAACACTGATAGAGTATGCATCAAATCCTATTGTTTTCTTAATTCTGGTCAATATCATCCTGCTGATCGTGGGCATGTTTATGGATTCGAGCGCAGCAGTGCTGATCCTCGTCCCGCTGTTTTTGCCGGTGGTGCTTGAAATGGGAATAGATCCGATTCATTTCGGCGTTATCATGATTATCAATCTGGCAATCGGAATGCTGACTCCTCCTTTTGGATTGAATCTATTTGTGGCATCAGGCATCAGCAAAATGTCGCTGGCTGGTGTAACAAGAGGTACCATGCCGTTTATATTTGTGCTGATTGCAGCGCTAATGGTCATTACGTATGTTCCTCAGCTTTCTCTATATCTAGCAGATTTTGTTTACCAATGATCTCATTAATTACCGTCCTTCTTCTGAGAAGTGACGGTATTTTTTTTGAAGGTTTGTAAAAAAGCTTTTAGCACCCTGCTGATTGGAGTGGAAGGTGCGGGACTCCTGCGGGAGAAGCGTGTCATCGGGAGACCCCGCAGGTGCGAAAGCGCCGAGGAGGCTCCCGGACCGCCCGCGGAAAGCGGGTACCTGCAACGGAAATAAACAGGCAAATTTAACAGAGCCAATTGTAATAGATTTCCCCTCTTATCTCCGATATTGCAAATAGCCTTCCGATATGGATGAGATAATCCTTTCAAAAATTTTTAGAATAAAAGTAAGCTAAACAACAAATTACTTGGCTTTAAAGTCAAAAGGAGGAAGTAGTTATGGCAGTTAAAAATATTGGAATTATCATGAACGGTGTGACCGGTAGGATGGGAACGAATCAGCATCTAGTGAGATCTATCGTGGCAATCCGCGAGCAAGGAGGGGTGGAGCTGGCGAATGGTGATGTTATTATGCCGGACCCCATTCTTGTTGGAAGAAACAAAGATAAACTGCAATTGCTAGCTGAAAAGCACAATATCAGCCGATGGAGCACAGACCTTGATGAGTGCCTGGCAGATCCGCATAATGTAATCTATTTTGATTCTCAAACCACCGTCCGAAGGGCAGATGCGATTCGGAAAGCCATAAAAGCCGGAAAGCACATTTACTGTGAAAAACCAACTGCCACAAGCTTGGAGGAATCTATTGAACTGGCAAAGCTGGCGTATGGGGCTGGGGTGAAAAATGGGGTTGTGCAGGATAAATTATTCCTGCCTGGACTATTAAAATTAAAGAGACTGATAGATTCAGGGTTCTTCGGCAAAATCCTATCCGTTCAGATGGAATTTGGCTATTGGGTATTTGAAGGGGATTGGCAGGCTGGACAGAGGCCATCCTGGAATTACCGCAAGGAAGATGGCGGCGGGATTATTGTTGATATGTTCGCACATTGGCGATATGTTCTCGACAACCTGTTTGGCAATGTAGAGTCTGTTTCCTGCCTGGGTAAAACCCATATTCCAAAACGGGTCGATGAGAATGGAAATACGTACGTGTGCACAGCCGATGATGCAGCATATGCAACCTTTGAACTCGAAGGCGGCATTATTGCACAGGTGAATTCCTCCTGGACTGTCCGGGTTAATCGGGAAGACTTATTAACGATTCAAGTAGATGGCACACACGGAAGCGCTGTAGCTGGTTTAAGAGATTGCAAGATTCAGCATCGCATCAATACACCGAAGCCTGTATGGAATCCTGACATTGAGAATCCTTTTGCATTTACAGAACAATGGCAAACAGTCCCGGATAACCAGGTTTTTGATAATGGCTTCAAGGTCCAGTGGGAGCTGTTTTTAAAGCATATTGCAGTCGACGAGCCATTCCCATGGGATTTGCTAGAGGGTGCCAAAGGAACTCAGCTGGCTGAATTAGGGCTTAAATCGTGGGAGGAGCGGCGCTGGGTTGATGTACCGGAATTAAGCCTGGAGGTGAGAAAGAATGGTGAAGCAGTTAACTCTGCCAGATAAAAACGGCAAGTCATATGAATATCACGCTGGGAATCAGAAAGCTTTCATCCTGCCGGAAGGCCCTTTCAAAAGCAGGATCGCCTTTTCAGCTGCCCATGTGGTTTGTAATCCTCTCGCAGATTCCGATCCCGTTTTAAAGGCAAAGATCGACTGGGAAAACACCTTAGCTTATCGAAGGCATCTATGGTCTATGGGTCTCTCGGTAGCAGAGGCGATGGATACGGCCCAGCGCGGAATGGCTCTTAATTGGGAGCATGCAAAGGAGCTGATTCGCCGGTCGGCGGCGGAGGCAAAAGCAGAAGGCGGCAGGATAGCATGCGGAGCCGGGACAGATCAGCTGCTCCCTGGCCCATCCGTCACCTTAGCGGATGTTCAGGCTGCCTATGAGGAGCAATGCGAATTTGTGGAACAGCATAACTCGCAAATCATCCTGATGGCAAGCAGGGCCCTGGCAGATTGTGCCCAAGGCCCTGAGGATTATGAGAGGATTTATGCCAATACTTTAAGACAGGTCTCTAAGCCGGTTATCCTTCACTGGCTTGGCGACATGTTTGATCCATCCTTAAAAGGATACTGGGGCTATAAGAATCTGGATGATGCGATGGAAGTCTGTCTGAATGTCATTTGGGATAACAAAGACAAAGTCGACGGAATTAAAATCTCTCTTCTTGATGCTTCCCGTGAAATAGAAATGCGCCGGCTTCTTCCACCAGGTGTGAAAATGTATACCGGTGATGATTTCAATTATCCTGAACTGATTAAAGGGGATGAACATGGATACAGCCATGCCCTGCTGGGGATTTTTGACGCCATCGCACCAGCTGCAGCTGCAGCCCTGCATGCTCTGGATGATCGTGACTATGAGTCCTATCATGCATTATTGGATAAAACAGTTCCGCTGTCACGTCATATTTTCCAGGCGCCAACTTATTCCTATAAAACCGGTATCGTCTTCATGGCTTATCTGAACGGGCACCAATCCCATTTCCGCATGATTGGCGGGGCTGAGAGTGCAAGGTCCATCGTGCATCTGTCGGAACTGTTTGTATTGGCAGACCAGGCCGGACTGCTGTCGGACCCTGAGCTTGCTGCAGAAAGAATGAAGCTGGTATTGAATTTAGCCGGGATTCGTCAGGAGGAGTATTCCAGTGGAAAATTATGAGCGTTTAAGTCTAAATCAAATTACGACAGAGCAATGGAATTTAAAAGAAGCCATCGAGGGATGTGCCCGGGCGGAAGTTCCCTGGATCGCCCCCTGGCGGCATAAGGTAGAGGAGTTGGGCTTAAGCACAAGCAAACGGCTGATCAGGGATGCGGGATTAAAGGTTTCCAGTTTGTGCAGAGGCGGCATGTTTCCCGCTGGAACTCCATCTGAGCGGCAAAAAAGAATAGAAGATAATAAAAGAGCGGTGGAAGAAGCGGCCGAGCTGGGTACGGATGTTCTCGTTCTGGTCTGCGGGCCGTCTCCTGACCGGGACATTGTATCTGCCCGGCAAATGGTCGAGGAAGGAATCTCCCAGCTGGTTCCATTCGCGGAATCGCATGGAGTGAAATTAGGCATCGAGCCGCTGCACCCTATGTATGCGGCGGAACGGTCGGTGGTCGTTTCTATGGACCTGGCTAACACTCTTGCGGAAGCATACCGGCCTGAACAGGTAGGTGTCGTTGTCGATGTCTTTCATGTATGGTGGGATCCCGACTTATATAACCAGATAAACCGGTCCAAAGGCCGAATCTTAGGCTTCCATGTTTCCGATTGGCTCGTTCCTACACCTGATATGCTGAAGGGACGGGGCATGATGGGCGACGGAGTAATAGAAATCAGCCGCATTCGCAAGGCTGTAGAGGAAACAGGCTACTCGGGGCCCATTGAAGTGGAAATTTTCAATGATCAAATCTGGAGCCAGCCTGCCGATGATACATTAATTCAAATGAAAGAAAGCTACTTGAAGCATGTGTAGTAAAAAAGAAGCGACAAGAGTTGTCGCTTCTTTTTTGTATGAGGGAATCTGGCGCATTAAGTGCAAGGAGGTAATTAACATCTCTTTCCAGATTGGCTAATGGATCAACGCTTCATCCAAACTTACGATGATAATGAGCCAAAGCCATCAGGGGGAAAATATACCGATAGCTATGATAATGGATGTAAAAGCTTCCTGCCATAGCCTGCCCTTTTGGATAGGCTGTTGTCCAATCCTCTTTATCGATTGAATGGACCAGGCAATGAATTCCTTTCTGGATCTCTTCGGTTGGCTGATCTTCCGCTGTAATTAAGGCATCCAGTGCCCATGCCGTGTCTGTTATGGTACTTGCATGCAAAGGAACATATGATTTCTTGCTGTCACTCAGGCAGGATTCCCCCCAGCCGCCATCCTCGTTTTGAATACCCTTCAGCCAGTCAGCGGCTTTTTGGATGGAAGGATGGTCTTTTGACATGCCTGAAGCAATAAGCCCTGTTACGGCTGCCCACGTGCCATAAATATAGCAAACACCCCATCTGCCATACCAGGAGCCATTCTGTTCCTGGTTGTTCAACAGCCAGTTAATGGCGTTTTGAACTGCAGGGTCATGATCAGGCAGGTTTGTATAATTCCCTAAAAACTCCAGCGTCCTTCCGGTCAGGTCTGCAGATGTGGGGTCTCCAAATATATATTCACCCTTTTCAATTGGCAGGAAGTCAAGCCATGGATTCTCGGTGTTTCTTTCAAAGGAAGGCCAGCCTCCATCATCATTTTGCATGGATAGCAGCCATTGGGTGCCCCGATTCCAGGCCTCCTGATTTTTTGAATTGTCCTCCACACTCCTGGCTATCGCTCTTAACGAAACAGTTGTATCGTCTATATCGGGATTGCGGGTGTTTACGTCGGAAAATCCCCATCCACCCGGCAGAGCATTCGGATTATGAATAACCCAATCTCCAAACTGATCATGCTGACGCTGCAGCAAATAGGTATTTGCTTTCTTTACAGCAGAATCTTCCGGTGAAAGGCCGGCTAACTGGAGAGCTGCATTAATCAGAGAAGTATTCCAGACACCGGCGTTAGCATACTGCATATGGGGGAGACCATCGATGTCAGTCCTGAGCGATTTCAGCCCTGCGACCGCATTTTTTACAATCGGATCATCCTTGGAGTAGCCAAGAGACAGGAGTGCAAAGATCATTAAAAAGGTAGAACTGAAATAACTATAGAATGTTCCATCCGGTTCAATCCGCTCGAGCATATATTTATTGGCCCGGTCCATAGCCAATGAGTGAAACTGTTCAGGCAGTCCTAAAAGATCTTCTACTCCTTCTTTGATGAATGATAATAATGACCGGTATTCCGGCTGGATATCCCATGGGACTTCTCCTGACCTTGTTAAAAGTAAATCTGAAAGGTCGGGGCTGTTTTTCGTTTTGATGCTGAACTTTTTCTCTGCCAGAATCAAAATCGGAGCCAGATTTACACGCCCATACACGGAAAACTGATAAAAGTTAAACGGGAAGGAGAGAGGCAGAAGCATAATCTCTACGGGAACCGGAAAGGATTCAGGCCATTTATACTGTCCTGTAGAGGAAAGCATAATTTTTGTGAAAACATTCACGCTTTCCATACCGCCATGCTCCAGTATGAATTCCCTGGCGGCTTTCATTCGGGGATCTTCCTTCTGAATATAACCCGAATATAATAGCCCGTAATAAGCCTCCAAAGTGGCAGTTGCATTTCCATCCTTTTCATCCTCAAAAATCTTCCAGGCGCCATTTTCCTCCTGTTTGCTTATGATCCTTGCTGCCAGCCCCTGTATTAATTTTTCATCATGTATCTCCAGTGTCTTTAATAAAATGATCATATAAGCATCTGTTGAAATGCCAGTTTCAAATGGATAATTCCAGGAACCATCAGGAGACTGGTCTTTTCTTAACAGGGTGATGAGATTGTTCATGCTAGAAACCGTATCAGTCATTTCATGCACATTCCTCTCAAGTAAAATGGATCCTTTAGATACATATTCATCTGACTGAAAGAGAATTCATGGAGGAGGGGATGCTCATCTTTTTTCAAAAGAAACAAGGGAAGTCCCCAATGGGCTGGTTAAAGGAAGAATTAAAGAAAAGGACACGAACTCAAAAATCGATCCATCTTTCAGAAGAGGAGAAGGGAATCCTCAGCCATATTAAACGGGAGACAATGGGCTGGAATCTGAATAATGTCACCAGGACAAAAGCCTATCTTGATTTCTACCGGCAGCAACCGGAAATCCATTGGGCCTTTTTGGGACATATGGTTTCCCGCAATGGCGGATGGAATATGACCGATTTAAAGGGGGAGATTCTGTCCCGATTATTACCGAATCGCGAAAAACATTCCTTCTTTTCCTTTCTGGAAAGAGGGAATTGGCTCATTTTTCAAGATGCCTATCCGCAATTTTTGATTTACCGGGAAAGCCTGAAAAGAAATAAGCCATTATTTTACCTTTTTCCGCTCCTTAATATTTCCGTCTTCATGGAAACGGTCTGGAGCTGTTTTTGGAGAAAGCCCGATCCTTACCTTCTCACCATTGCCCTTGTCATAAATGAACAAAGCTATTTAGAAAATAGGGTGATTCAAAATCCGCTATATAAACAAGAGGTTTTTCATAAGTTTGAATTTAAGCTGCAGGAGCTTCTGGCCTTGAATCACATCCTTTTTCCTTATGAAAGGAATGGCGTTACCCATATGAAGGGCCAGACATTGAATCATTTTGAATCGCTTCATGAACGGATCCTATTAGGGAAAAAGCTGTATGATATCCTGTTTAAGGACAAAGAGTTGCTTGCCTTAACGGAACAATGGGCATATGCTCACCCCCATACCGGTTCAAGGAAGGATTATTGGCCGCATATTTTCAATGATGTCCATGAAGGACTGCCAGGCGAGCAATATCAGTTTCAATTAAAATCGTGCCAGCTGCGGCCGGGGGGAAGACGGATTTATAGCCCAAGCCTTGAAACGGCCTGGAAAAATAGGAGCCAGCATGATGCCGAATCAGGGGATTGGTTTAGGGATTTTCACGTATTGGAGTATTTTCTGGAGTTAGACGATATGATCAATGGGGAGATCCAGCATGCATACTGTAAAACACTTGAAAGGCTCGAGCTCGCAGCCCTTGCGAAAAAAGCCGTCTGGAATTAGAAGCTATATGCCGGCCATGCTATTGGCATCGCTGTTAGGCACATACTTAGATTTGTATTTTATCGGGAAGGGGATGTACTACTTCCCGAACCGGCCATTCTCAGCCATTTTTTCAATCAATATACTGTTCACCCTGGCAGTCCTTCCTATCTTCATGATTCCATTATTAAAAATCATGAAAAGCCTGAAGGGCTGGTTAAAAGGGATGTTTGTTTTATCCATCAGCTTAGCAATGGCAGCCTTGGAAAAAATGGGAGAGGACATGGGAATGTTTGTCCATGCAGAAAACTGGCATCATCATTATACCTTTGTGGGATACAGCCTATTTATCGGATTGATCACTGCGTTTCATGGATGGATCAATAAAAAGAATAAGGAATGAATTATGTTTAAAAGCCTATTTCGATGGAAAATAGGCTTTTTTCTTTTTTCTGTATCAATTAATACGCATCAACGAAAATAGAAGACTATCTTTCAGTAATAATACAAAGATTAGAATTATTAAAGACAGTTAACACTCTATTTACAAATCGGTAAAGGTGCGATTGTTCGACATATTTTTAAAAAACGCTTGATATAATGACAGTATTTTAAAGGGAGGGAGATGAAACCGCCTAAGTACTTGCATGTTTAATACAATTTGACAATCCTTCGCAGCGAGAATTAACCCATCTATAAAGAAAAATTCACGTCAAAATCATTGGGGGAGGAATCATGACGGAGGTTTTACTTTATGTCGGTACATATATTTCTCTTACTTTTGCCCTCGGCTGGCTGATTACGGTTGCTTTTAATCTGTTTTTAAAATGAACACAACCTCCCACTTCCATACACGATAGAGGGTTCTGCGGATTGTGCTCATTCTTCAAGCATCTTTAAAACCAGGGAGGTTATAAGATTTGTGGATTCTAACACTTTTTTTACATGACAAAGTCAAAATGTTTGAGTATGACAACAAGGATGAAGCCAGAACGGAGTTCGAGAAAGCAAATGGATATAAGATTCTTTCTGAGATCATCCATTACAGGGACTTTGAAAAAGAGGAAGTTAAATCCCTGGGCAAATGAAGCAGAGTCGTAAATGGAGTAATAATGCCAGGCCTTCTTAACCGGAGGTCTTTTTTTTATGAAAAATTTAAACCTTTTTGTTAGGTGTTTGGAAGTATGCAAACATTTAATAGGTGTGTTTGTTATTTCATTGACTAAATTCAAACTTTGTATTATTATGTTTATCATAAAGCAAACAAAGTGATAATTTGTTTATTCATATGGATTAGGATGTGTATTGGCTAATGGAATTATCAAATCTATTCTGGGACGCTTCTTTGGAGGAGCTTAAACAGGGCTATATCGAAGAAAAGGATTCATTTACATGCCTCTTATGCGGGGAAAAGATTGAAAAAGGGATTGTATATCCGTATAAAGATAGATTGTACGAAGCGGAACGGTATATGCGCATTCATATCGAAACGGCACATAACTCGGTGTTTGATTATTTGCTGTCCATGGATAAGAAGCTTACAGGGCTTACCGATCATCAAAAAAGTCTTCTTCAGCTTTTTCATCAGGGTAAAAGCGATAAGGACATTCAGAAAGAACTGGACATGGGGAGCACCTCGACCATCCGCCATCACCGTTTTGCTTTAAAGGAAAAGGAACGGCAGGCGAAGACCTTCCTGGCAATCATGGAATTGCTGAAGGAAAAGGATGAGTACGCACCAGCGTTCCTGCCTGTCCATAAAACAGCCACGATGGTGGATGACCGCTACAACATTACAGAAGAAGAACAGCAGAAAATCCTTAAGAAATACTTCCCTGAAGGCACTGATAAGCCCCTCGTAAAGTTTCCGCCAAAGGAGAAGCAAAGGCTGATTGTGCTGCGGGAGATTGCCGGGCAGCTTCAGCCTGAGCACACATATGGCGAGAAAGAGATAAATCGGGCATTGAAGGGCTTTTATGAGGATTATGCTCTGATCAGACGATATTTGATCGATTATGGATTTTTGGACCGGAAGCTGGATGGCAGCGAGTATTGGCTTAAAAAATAGATAAACGGGGGATTATCATGGAACGCAAAAGAGAATTAAAACAGCAGTTTAAAGAAACGCCCATTGAAGCAGGGGTTTATCAAATAAAGAATACAGTGAACAATAAAATCTTCATTGGCAGCACGAATAATT
Source organism: Cytobacillus oceanisediminis 2691 (assembly GCF_000294775.2). Taxonomy (GTDB): domain Bacteria; phylum Bacillota; class Bacilli; order Bacillales; family Cytobacillaceae; genus Cytobacillus; species Cytobacillus pseudoceanisediminis. The sequence continues at coordinate 3,279,332 of NZ_CP015506.1, read as the reverse complement.
TAAAAAGCTTGAATGGAGTAAGATTTTCACTCGAAACAAACGGCTACATGCCTAATCGGGAGCTGCAGGACGAGTGGAATCAGTACGGGAAAGAGGCTTTTGAAATCGGCATTCTGGAGAAGCTGAAAAAGAAAAATGATCCGTATTTCAACGAAAAGGAAGCCCTGGAAAAGCTGGAAGAAAAGTGGCTGGAGGAGCTGCAGCCATACGGGGACAATGGATATAACAAAAAACTAAAGGGCTGATAAAAAGGGAATGGCGTGTATAAATCGCGTCATTCCTTTTTTTCTTTTATAGTGGGCGGAGTGATTTAGTTAAAAGGATACACATTTAGAACATCAAAATTATTGAAATTAAGTAAAAATATACCATGTTTTGTTCAAAACCAGAAGCTATAATCATTTAGAGGAAGGCACCGGTGTTTCGTCAGCGAACTTACAAACAAAGGAGTGGCAGTGTTGGAAAGGAAAAGAATTGACTATTGGGTTATCCCTCTCATCCTGTTCATTTGCTATTTGGGGAGTGCTGTCTATACTGCAGGGCAGCCGTAAGCAGCGAGCGGTAAGCACCAATCCGCCTTAAAAGGGCAATATTATCTTGAACACGTGGTAAAAATTTATGTGCCATCCACTTATGATGTTGATCAGCCAATTGATAATACTCCCTATGTGAACAAAACTTTAGAAAAATTTTCGGGAATGTTTGGAGGGGCAACAGCTGTTGATGGAACAGGTGCATGGCTGTCTGATGACGAGCAGCTTGTAAAGGAGAAAGTGACAATCGTGTACAGCTTTGCAGAGGATCTTGACAAGAAAAAGATTAAGGAAGTAGTTGCCTATGCCAAATCTTTAAAGGAAGAAATGAAACAATCATCCGTATCACTTGAAGTCAACGGAAAGATGTATTTTATTGAATAATATATAAAAAAGAGAGGCTGAAGGTATGTATCCTTCCAGCCTCTCTGATTGCTATTTCAAGGCTAATGATTCCTTTAGCCAATTCTTTCCCTCAACAAATCGGCTGACCATCATGGCCGAAACCGTATTGCCGGCTGAATTCAGAAGGGTTGCCGGTGCATCAATGATTGTAGAGATGACCGCGATGATCGGAAGTACTTCAGGCGGGAACCCGAACACGCTTAAGATCAGCATCTCGCCAATCATCCCGCCGCCAGGGATTGCCCCCATAACAGCTCCAACAAGGAATGAAACAGCAAGAATGGTCAGAATGCTTGTCATGCTCGACATGTCTTTTCCAAACAAGCTGAACAGAAAAACAATCTTAAACACTCCGCCAAGAACAGAACCATCTTTATGCGTATTAGCCCCTAGCGGGATCATGGTCTCAGCAATATCCTGCGGAACACCCATCTTTCTGACAGCCGCAAGGTTAATCGGAATACATGCTGCACTCGAGCATGTGGCAATCGCACTGACTGAAGGAGTGATGGCATTCTTCCAGAACACCTTGACCCCATCCTTCCCGCCAGCCGCAAAGGCATACAGTGTAAAGAATCCAAAGAAGTAAATGAGCGTTAATACAAGATAAAGGACAAACACACGTACATATCCCCCAAGAATCTGCGGGCCAAGCTCACCAATGATGGTTGCGAAGTAACAGCCAAGACCAATTGGCGCATAGTACATCACAAATCCAACAATCTTCATCATGACAGCTGAACCAGAAGAAAGAAGATTTGCAATCGGCTTGCCTTTTTCACCAGACATCGCAGTTGCCAGTCCGAATAAAATCGAGAACACAATCAGCTGCAGCATATTATTTTTCGAAAACAGCATCTGGAAATCAGGCACCGTGAACGCCTGAACCAGCTGACCCAGGAACGTGACATCTTCTGCTTCAGGATCAACAGCTGCCTCCGTCATAATGCTCTTAATGGCAGAGATATCTGTGTTTTTCAGCGGATCCACAATAGAAATTCCGATGAAGCCCAGAATAGCGGAAATAACAGCCGTAATGAAAAACACAGTGAAAATTCCGGCCATGATTTTCCCGAGCCTTTTCATACCGCCCATATTCGCCAGGCTTGAAGCGATGCTGAAGAAGACGAGCGGGACAATGATCATAAACAATAAATTTAAGAATAAATCCCCAAACGGCTTCACAACCGCTGTCTTCGGGCCAAAAACCACTCCGGCAATTCCGCCGATCAGGATGGAAAGGAGCAGGAAGATGGTTAGTTTGTAATTTGAAAGAACCTTTTTCATAATGTCTCAACCTTTCTATATATTCCAGCACTCTATTATATTATCAAATACTGTTATAAAAAAGGCTGTAGAATTATTTTTTTAAATTCTGTCTGATTCGCTTTTTCTGGATAAGTATATCCATCTTTGACCAAGCACCATTTGACTTGAATCATTAAATATCTTACAGTTAAAACAACCAATAGTCGAAAGGGTGAAGAAAAGCACATGATCCTATAATCCTAGCTTTAGAGAAAATCGATATTTCAGCCTCTGGTTCAGTTCCGAAAATGTGTTGGAATGGGCTTTATTTATCGATTGTTTTTCTGAGATAGGATTAATGTGTGTGCTTTTTGACTTGAAAAGGGGCTGAACTAATCGAAAAGCCTATTTAAGTCTATTTATGTGCTGCATTGCCTCCTGTCTTGGAAAAACGAGATAGGGGGCTTTTTGTTTTTGAAAAAGGCCGTTTTCTAATTGTTGTTTTGTATATGAATTTAGTCCGTTGATTTCCACTGCGGACACTTGCTTTCCGCGGGGAGGAACAGAGCTCCTCGGCTTCGCCTGCGGGGTCTCCCGCTCCCTCTCCACCCGCAGGAGTCAAGTGCCCTCCGCTCCAATCAACTCAGTAAATTAAACTAAGTTATTATAAAGCAACAACTTTACGAAAACAGCCTTGAAAAATAATAGCAATTGGAGGGAACAGTATGGCATTTAAATTACAGGAAATAGATCTTGCCAGTAAAGATACAGGTCCATACGGAATCGCTGTTTCAGACAAGGGAGAGGTCTGGTTTACACAGCATAAAGCCAATAAGATAAGCTGCATTGGGTTGGATGGGGAATTGACAGAATACCCGCTGCCGACACCCGATGCAAAGGTCATGTGTGTAATAGTGTCGTCAAAAGGAGAGGTCTGGTTTACCGAGAATGCAGCCAACAACATAGGGAGAATAACGAAAGAAGGCACTATTCAAGAATATCCCTTGCCCCATCCAGATTCAGCACCCTATGGAATTACAGAAGGGCCAAACGGAGAGATATGGTTTACTGAAATGAATGGAAACCGTATTGGGCGGATTAAGGATGACGGTTCTATCCATGAATACAATCTTCCTATTCAAGGTTCGTACCCATCATTTATTACGCTGGGAACTGATGATGCCTTATGGTTCACGGAAAACCAAAATAATGTTATTGGAAGAATTACGGAATATGGAGAAGTGACAGAGTTTAAAATCCCTACTCCAGCCTCTGGTCCGGTTGGAATTACAAAAGGTAACGATGGTGCACTCTGGTTTGTCGAGATTATTGGCAATAAAATAGGACGTATCAGCACATCTGGAGAATTAACGGAATATGAAATTCCTACCCCGAACGCACGGCCGCATGCCATTACAGCAGGAGCAGGAAATGATTTATGGTTCACAGAATGGGGAGCCAATAAGATTGGGAGAATTACAGATAATGCGCTGATTGAGGAGTATCCGATTGAAACACCAAACGCTGAACCGCATGGGATTTCAAGCAGAGATGGGAAGACCATATGGTTTGCACTGGAGTGTGACAGGATAGGGAAAATCACTGGAATCGATTAATTAAAGGTCTATTTAGATGGGCAATCAATTAAATCACATTGGTGAACTCACTTGGATTCGTAATGAAATTCACAGGATATGAAATGTTGTGATTTGCACATTGTGATGATAAAAGCAAAAACAAGATAATTTTCCAAAAAGAAGTAAACATAGTATAAAATATAGAAAACAAAAGACATATATTTATTATGAAGAAAGGAATCATAACGATGACAAAATTATATTATAGTGGCTTAAAATATGGAGAAAGTGATGTTGAAATAAAATTATTGGTGGATATACAAAATGATTGGTTTGAGATCACACATACAAAAGAAGTGTCCCAGGTAATGAATAAATCAACAGGTGAATATATCGTAGTAAAGCGGAACACCTTGAAATTTGAGGTTGTTTCATAATACGAACAAAAACTGAAATTAAATGTGAAAAACGCAAGCCCGTTATTTGGCTTGCGTTTTTGTATGCTAATTTATTGTGATATTCGTTGTGAATTCACTTGAGAACTAGTGTTATGCACCTCACAAGTAAACCCGTTAATATATCATGCACAGGTTTTATTTTCGCTTGAGTTCCAGAGCATATTATTTTCAAGTTTTCAATGAAAGGGCAGCGTAATGAGGAGTGGCTCTAGTTATCCATAGACCTAAGAAAAACCTCTCCAAATGTCTCTGAATCAAGATTTGTACTATAGGCTGCTCTTGGTAAAATATTTCCGGGTATCTTCACGTATTTGATTTGGCAAGACACGATCAAGCTCTTCATTTAACCACGAAAGTGTTTTACTGCGCAGGAAATCACGCATTTTTTCTTCGGCTGAGAGCATAACTAAATTGATGGTACAAGAGGAGGGAGCCGAAGAGCAGGTATTATCTCTATACAAATAACCATTATCTTTAATGTTTTTGCATTGAAAAATCGGCTTGGGACCTTCCACTGCTTCAATTACATCCCAAAAAGATATTTCTTCTGGAGATTTAGCGAGTTTATAACCGCCCTTAACTCCAGGAACTGAACTGACTATACCGTTTTTTGATAATTTACTGAAAATCTTTGAAAGATATGTTTCGGAAATCCCTTGGAAAGTGGAGAGTTCCTTTATTCCAATGGAAGAATCCTCTTCATTATCAATTAAATATACAAGGCAGTGAAGTGCATATTCAACCCCAATACTATACTGCATTACAAACACCTCTTCATAAATGAGATTCATTTATCTTAAGAATTTTTTATTTCTTTGTCAAACAGGGTCAGTTGGAATCAATTAACATGAAAAGTTGTTTGACATAATAAAGTGTACAATTTATTATAGATAATATCAATCGCTGATTGATGCTATCCGCAATTTAAATTTCAAAATGCGGTTCAATAATTTATTGAATCAGCTTATAAGGAGGAATTGATATTGGAACAACGAATTGATTATTACAATTTAGCACCAGATGCAATGAAAATAATGATGGAAATGGAGAAGTATACGAAAACGACAGGTTTAGACCGTAAACTTCGTGAACTTATAAAAATTCGGGCTTCTCAAATAAATGGCTGTGCCTATTGCATTAACATGCATACAGCGGATGCGAGAAAAATGGGAGAAACAGAACAGCGTTTATATTGCATCAGTGCATGGAGAGAGTGCACATTTTACACCGAAGCAGAAAAAGCAGCTCTTGAATTAACAGAGCACATAACTTTAATCCCGGCGAAACGTGTGCCAGATGAGCTTTATCAGCGGGTACGTGAACATTATGATGAGAAACAATATATTGACCTTGTTCTAATCATCAATCAAATCAACAGCTGGAATAGAATTTCAATTGCAATGGGGAATGTCGCAACTGAAAAATAATGTCTCCAACAGTTCGTGCCATAATAATATGTCAATTTTAAACCTTGATTGTCTTTATTTCCTTAGATCGTTTTTTTAAAACGAACTTACCTTCTAGTAAGTAAAAAACAGTAAGCGTTCTAGACGAAAGATAAGGGCAAAGTGATATGGCGTGATAACTGCTTAATAGGTGTTGAAACTAGCATTACAGAAAAAGTCATTGCCGAACTCATAAAGGTTACCCTGAATGCAAAAGCTACTTGTGGAAATATTGAAGCCAAAAATATACTAATCCATTATAAAAAGGGGAGTTTTTAAAATGATGAAAATAGAAAAGAAATTGTACACGGCTACTGTAAATGTTCAAGGCGGAAGAGATGGGAAAGCCGTATCTGACGATAACAATCTGAATGTAGACTTGAGATATCCAAAGGAATTAGGCGGGGACGGAGCTGGAACCAATCCGGAGCAGCTGTTCGCTGCAGGGTTTGCCGCATGTTTCCAGGGAGCGATGGGCACTGTCCTTAGGAAAAGGAACATTAAAACAGACGGTATAAATATTGCTTCACAAGTTACGCTTGGCAAGGATGCGAACGATGGCTATGTGCTGGCTATTACAATGGATATCACTGTTAAGGGCGTTGAAACAAGCGTGGCAGAAGAAGTCGTTGCAGAAGCTCATAAGGTTTGTCCTTATGCCAAAGCAACTCAAGGTAATATCGAAGTAATATCAAAAGTTGTTGGTTAAACAGCTTCATGGATCACCTAAAGGGTGCCTATCTTTTAACTAGATAGGCACTCTTTATGCAGTAGGAATTAGATTTTGTTTAACTTATGTTTCATAAAATGGCTCTTTATCCATTTTATAATAAGAAGGAGCGGCAGATACACGTATACAAAACCAATTCCCGCATTAGAAGTAATTTGGACAAGATAATCGATACTCCTAAATTCCTGAAGGTATACAGAAGCTATCATCTCTGCAATAAGCAGGAATAGTAAAGTCGCTTTAGGTGGAATTGAAAAGGTCCTTTTTACGATTCTTGTACATGCCCACAATGAAATACATATAGGGGATATAATCACTAACAGCCATATAAAAATGAATACATATTCAAATCTTTCTATGAAAGAGAATTTAACGATTTTAACCATCATTAAAGTGGGCCAGGGTAAATGTTTCAATACATCCTGATTAAAGTATGAGAAGGATATTAACGTGATAACCAGGTACACAATGAAAGTATATGTATTGCCATAATAGGCCCATTTAGAAATATCTTTGTTATTCGAACTCCTAATGAAGGGATAATACATCAGTATCCACTCGAAGCCAAGAAAAAGCAGGGCATACGCTTTAGAAGAGACAAATAGCTCTTTGAGGGAATGACTGAAGGCCGGGAGCAGATAAATAAAATTCGTATGCTTCAATGGGAAATAGATTAAAAAGAACAGAAAAGAAGGCAGAATCACTCCCCAGAAACTAAAGCCGGCAAGACTGCGGAAGCCGCTTGAGATAATATAATAAAATGTCAGTCCGAAAATGAAACATAGCTGCCATGTTTTTATGGTAGGATACACCCAAATTTGGATGACCTCAATATAAGCACGAAGGACCGTAAAAGAAGCCAGCCAGAAATAAACCAATGCCAGAATAGACATAATGCTGCCAAGTGCTTTTCCAAAGCAATACTGATGAACAGCTACTAAATCATTGGTTTCCCCGCCTAGCAGCTTAAAGATCATGTAGAGTATGATTTGAGTTGTGACCCAAGTAATAATTAAAGAAATCCACGCATCCTGTTCAGCATCTTTGATCACCTGGCTTTGAAAATTCAGTATACCAATTCCCGTTTGAGAAGAGTGAATGAGGAAAAATGTGAAAAAAGCTGAAACCTGAAATTGTTTTTCTACTTTTACGTTCACCTATTTTCCCACCCCGGTTTGCCTAACTGTAATTTTGGTAGTTACATCACATGCCATACTGGGATAAATCCGATCGTAAAAACTCAGTTCAGAATAATTTCTGTGATTGGCTTTATACCTTCTTCCTATACCTAAAGGATCTACCCCATTTGTTTGAAATTTCTTAAGGAGTGATTCAGCCTCTTTTGAAATGGATTTCTGTAAGGCGTTTTTAAACAGTTCAAGGTCTTTTTCATTTTCTAAATTAATCCACTCAGGTAATGCATCAAGCTCTACATCCAAATTCAGACTCACATTTACCTGGTCCCTGAGGTTTTCCCTGGTGATTTTGATCTTATGTTTTCCATTGATCGTTCTGGCCCCAATATTTGCTTTGTGTCCATTCATGTCGAGGTTAAAACTGTAAACCCCTCTTTTATTTGTGTCCGTCATTAATTTTAATAGGAAGGTTTCTTCTTCCGAAATCCTGAGTGCTAATTTGTCATCTTTAAAAATCCCCATTCCATCGACTTTAACATGATCTTTAGAATCAACAGTGAGATTTGGAAAGGACATATCAATTCCGGTTCCAAAATACTGGTCATACATCACATGAAGATCAGATTCAGGAATTCCCTCATTTTCAATACTTTTTTCAATCATATCCATTAGATATAGGGGACTTTCCTTCATGGTTTTACTAAGCAGAAGTTCTGGAGTTCCATCTGTAATGACAATCCTAATTATGCCGATTTTTGGATCCTTGCAGATTGTGTCTAGTATAGGTGCCAACCCCTCTCTGCTTAATTGATCCCCAAATATCATGAGCCTCACCTGACCGATTTCAAAGGGGAATTGAGATTTATGACTAAGCTCTTCCTGCAGGCTGGATGGATTTTTAGCGGCAGCTGTGATCAAAGCAGGTTTATCACTCTCGGCATAATTTGGATAAACAACACTTGCTTTTAACATCTCTTCTTCTTTGTCATATCCGACATTATGCATCAAAGAAACTTCATTAATAATACTGGGTGGTACACATCCAGCCAGAGTTAGAGCAAGAACAACAATACTCACTTTAAGAAATGTGTTATTCGTCATTAAGATCTTCCTTCTTTTTGTTACTCTCTTTAGGTGAATATTTAATTTTATCTTTAGGTCTCAAATAATCCGGCCTTTTGTTTAATTTAGTATAAGGCGGCCTAATGATACTATCCGCAAGACTATTGCTTCGGAACGGATGTAATGGGACCATGTAAGGAGTATTAAATGATTTTAATGTAAACAAATGACTTAGCAGCACAGCAAAGCCTATCATGATACCCAGCCCGCCCAGGAATGATGACATGATGATAAATGGAAATCTTAATATTCTAATGGTGTTGGACATAACGTTAGTGGGTGTTGTGAATGAAGCTAAGGCTGATAAAGCGACAATGATAAGTAAAATATTACTTGTCAGTGCTGCCATAACAGCTGCCTGTCCAATGACAATACCGCCAACAATGCCCAATGTCTGTCCTACTTTAGTAGGCAATCGGGCTCCTGCCTCTCTTAATAATTCAATGGTCATTTCTAAAAAAAGAACTTCCAGCAGCGGCGGAAATGGAACGTTTGCTCTGGACTCGATTAGCGGACCCAGTAAATCCGCGGGCACCACCTCATAATGAAACGTTACAACCGCAACATAAATGGATGAAGAAAAGATGGAAAAGATGATCGCAAGTATTCGGGTAAAACGGAAGAAAGACCCAATAATCCAGTTATAATAATAATCTTCAGATGAGAGAAAAAAATCGAATATGGTAGTAGGTCCGGATACTGCGTAGGGTGAACCATCACTAAAGATAACGACTTGGCCGGAAGTGAGTGTATATGAGATTCGATCAAGCCTCTCTGAAGAAAAGTAAAGTGGAAAGGGAGTATAAGAATTCTCTTTAATTAACTGGATTAAAGCAGAAGTATCCCAAATAATATCAAAATCTATTTCAGAGAGCCTTTTCTTTACAAATTTTATGTGGTCTTCATTTGTAATACCATCTAAATAAACAATAACCACCCTTGTTTTTGACAGCGTGCCCAGCACGATCTCTTCAGTGGTTAATAAAGGAGATTTTAACTTAGTTCGAAGTAGAAGAATATTCGTATCAAGACTCTCAACAAATCCTAATTTTGGACCGATAACATTAAATTCATTTTCTGTTTCATTGGATTCTCTTATCCCTTTAGCTAAATTATTTACATTTACCAAAAGAAAATCATCTAAGTTATTTTTAAATTGAATTAGGACATATCCCTGATGAATTTTCTCTTCGATTTTTTTAGCTTCCTTTGTTCTGATAACGTCTTCAAGCGGCAAGCTGTTTTTAAATTGGTTCATATCAAAGGCTTGGTCAGTCTTTTTTTCGTACTCATTAATATATGGAAGAAATACATGTTCCATCGTCTTGTGATCGATTAGTGAAGTGAAGTATAAAATGAATATCTGAATTCCAGAAAAATTTTTTTTAATCTCTTTAAAATCAGATGACTTTTTGGCTCTTTTCACTATCTCTGCAGGTGTTTGATTTTCTGCAGGATTCAGATTATTTTTTTCCTTTATCATAAAAAAGTGTACTCCCTAAGATGTGTTAATACTTATTATTATTACTAACAAAAATTGTATGCACTTTATCATTTTTATTATTGCTGAAAGACAAGCAGATATAGGAAATATTTAAATTTATGAAATTAACATGTTGGCTCAGAATTTTTCCGATTTGACACTTACCTATTAGTAAGTTACTATTGAGGCATGGAAAACAGAAAAAAACAAATTGTAGACTTAGCCATTAAATTGATCCAGCAAAAAGGGTATGTAGCCTTCAGCTATGATGACATTTCTAAACAGCTTGGGGTGACCAAAGCAAGCATTCACTATCACTTTGAGAAGAAGGAGGATTTAGGAGTCGCGGTTGCAGAACGCATTTTATTGAGACTGCAGGAATCTTTAATGTCAATTCAAAATTCGCCGGCTTCTGCTGAAGAGAAGCTGAAGCAGTTCATCCAGCAGCAGGCTCAAAGATTTGAGTGTACTGAAATTTGTCCTATTTCTTCACTGCAGACGGATTATGAATCTTTGCCATCTGCCGTTCAAGAAAAGATTGGGGAAGTCAGCAGACTGGAGATCAGGGTAATGAAAGAATTAGTTGCAGAGGCACAAACTGAAAATATCATAAATAGCTCTCAAGATGTCCATCAAGTAGCGGTTACGATATTATCAAGTGTTAAAGGAGCATTATTATATAGACGTGTTCTGGGTAATGATGTATTAGCCGAAGTACTAAATCAGTTGGATCGTTTCTTAAAAAAACCGTAGTAACGGTTTTTTTAACATCAAACACTTACCTTCTAGTAAGTAACTTTTTCTTGGAGAATTTATTATAGAAAGTGGGGAATTCCGCAGTGAAAAGAATGCTATTGGTTTCTCTATTGATGTCATGTGGGGCTACCTTTATTACTCCGTTATTCCCTCTATATAGTGAGGCTTACCGGCTGAACAGTCTGCAAATCACGATCTTGTTTGCCATTTATGCTGCATTCCTATTGCCTGCTTTGTTTATTACGGGAGAAAAAGGCAGCACGTGGGGATTAAAAAGGGTTGTTCGCATCAGTATATGGATATCCATCGCATCTACCTTGTTCTTCTTGGCAGGCAATCATTCCTGGATGCTCTATCTCGCCAGATCATTGGAAGGAATCGCATACGGAGCCTTTACAGGTACAGCTGCTGCTTTTCTTATGAAGCAAACTTCTCCCAGCCAAATGAGTGCAGCTCTCAAATTATCAGGTGTTACGATTCTCATTGGTTTCGGTCTGGGACCAGCTATCGCGGGTTTGATTCTGCAATATATACATTACCTGCCACTCCATTTGCCATTTTGGATTTTGCTCGTGCTGCTCATCATCTCACTATGCGTGCTGGAAACAATTCCTAAAGATTCTGTTTCCATTGAACAAAAACGCGTAAAAAGGAAGATATCGCTTGGTGTGCCAAATAATATTCGTTCTCCATTTTTCTCAATGGCCGGATTGCCTATCTTCACAGTTTTCACAATTCAAGGAATCGCGTTTGCTCTTATTCCTAATTTCGTAAAGAATGTCATTCATACGTCTAACCTTGCTGTTTCCGGGTTAATCATTTTCGTGCTTCTCAGTGGAGCAGCTTTGGCTCAGTTCATTCCTTGGCCAAGTCACCCCATAACACGTATGAGATTCGGCATCTTGCTTCTTGCGGTAGGGTCATGGATTATTGTTTCTTCCGGGTTAACTTCAAGCTTGCCGCTGCTCTGGGCAGGCATTTTCATCCAGTCTATCGGAGGCGGGTGGACCTTTCAAATCGCCCTGCGGCTTGCCGGACAGTTGCCGGAACCAAAGGAACGGCCACGAGTCATCTCGGTTTTTTATTTGTGTGCATACTCAGGATTTATCGTTCCCGTGATTGGAGTCGGAGCGCTTACTCAATTTTTCAGTTTGAATCATTCGCTGATCGTGCTGAACCTGTTTGCTGCATTTATTGTTATATATGTCCTGCTGTATTCCGTCAGATATAATCGCACTTATTCGGACATGATAAATCCCTAATCTATTACTAAGCTCTTCGAACCTAATCAAGAGTGCATTAAAATTCAGCTGCCGGTTCGGCAGCTTTTTTTCTCCTATTAAAAGGGAGTTTAGTTTGAGAAGTGTGCTTACATAATAATAAGTGTGATGCTGAGAAATATTAAATGTTATCTTCAGGCAGATGGCAATTAGTTTGCTGTTCTTTAAAAGGGAATTACAGGAAGAGAACACCTATAAGAAACATGGTAAGGGGCTTGAATAGAATGGCGACATCTATAGAAAGGCTATTATGGAGCATTGCACTTCCTGGTTTTGGGCAATTTTTAAATGGAAAACTGATAAAGGGATTGGTAATTGTATTTTTAGAGTTCCTTATCAATGTACAAGCGAATTTCAACGGGGTCATTATTTCAAGTTTTCATGGAGATATTGAGAAGGCAATAGCAGAAACCGATTATTTGTGGCTGATGTTTTATCCTTGTTTGTATTTCTTTGCGATGTGGGATTCCTTTAAGGATGCGGGTGGAGGGAAAAACAGTTATGCTTTTCTTCCGTTTGTGTCTTCAGCTTACTTTGTTACAGTGGGGTGTATATATTCCTCTACCTTTAAGCTTTTTGGGGTATTATTAGGGCCTGTTTGGCTTCCAATATTGTGTGTAATACCAGGTGTCAGTGTGGGTGTTATTTTAATGAAGATAATAAGTAAGAAACACATCGAGCCAATGTAAACAGGACAGACGTTTTATTGTTAAGCAGCTTAATAATAGGCAATGTAAGATGTTTAGAGACTATTTAATGAATAATTACTATTTTCAATTTACAAACTAAGATAAGAAAATAAATTGTGGAGGGGCCTTTTAGATGAATTTAAACGAATTAGGCTTTCTTTGGTTCTTGCATTCAAGTTCCAATATGGTCAATATTTTTTTGGGAAATCTGATGGAGACTGCTGAAGATACTGATTTGAAGGATGTTTTAACGGAAATTAAAACACTTTCTTCATTCCAGGAACAAGAGGCTTTGCAATTCTTAGCTGATAATGGATTACATGTTACACCGTTTTTTAGTGAAAATGATTTACATAGCCCCTCAGAAAAGTTATTTTCTGATCAATTAATGATAGAAATTCTTAAGCATATAACAAGCAACGGATTGGGTGTACTTTCTTTTCAATATACAGACTTGACTATCCCAAAGGTTAAGAATTTTTTTAAAGAAATACTCAATAAGTTAATTCAAATTGACATTTCTATATTAAATTTGCTGGAGCATAAAGGGCTGCTGCAAAACAGGTCTTTTTCATACACAAATGCTGAAGACAGAGAAAACAAATTATTTAAAGTGGCATCCACCCAGCAGAGGCCGCTTAATGCTGTTGAATTAGCAAGTATGTTTGGTTCATTTCAATGTAATAATGTTGGGGTAGCTCTATGTACTGCTTTTTCGGATGTGGCGAAGGATGAAGATACAAAGAGTTTTTTGCAGGATGGGATCAAATTATCCTATCATCAAGTGGATGTTTTATCCGAAATATATAGAGAAAACGGAGTCCCAACAACGACCGGATTAGAGGCTCACGTTCAAAAGGTGAATAAATCCCCATTTTCAGATAAACTAATGGCTAACTTAATCATGTTCTTAAATCCTATCGCAATCGGCAATCTGCAGACTGCTGTCGTTTCCAGTTATAAAAAAAGTCACGTGAAAGCACTAAAGGAATTAATTGATCAAGTGGAAGATTATTCAGAGAAAGGGTTTAAGTTATTGGTAAGGAAAGACTGGTTTAATGAGCCGCCGGTAACCAATAGGTCAATTGATAGTTAATTATTAGATTCCCGGAAATCATAAGAACCAAAGCCGATTTCTTGATTATAAAAAATCGGCTTTTTAAAATAATAAAACCTTAATAATTTGTTTTTGGATTAATTTTATTGAATGAATTCAGTTAACCTTTTATAAGATAGAACATCCCCATTTGTCATTTGATGAAAGGTCTGGCGGTTTACAATCTCTTCACTGATAGTCCGTAAGTATGTTAGGGTAGCTCTGAATGGGACGGATCCACAGCTAAGCCTTTCAATTCTGATCTCAGATAACTCCGTTAAAGAAGGCATCTCTGGGTCAACCAATAAGTTGATCGGACAAGAAACTTCCTCTCTCATTTTTTTAATAATCTTCCTATCAGTTAAACCAGGAATGAAAATGCAATCTGCCCCTGCATCTTGATAGGCCTTTGCCCGCGATACAGCTTCCTGTAAACGAGTTGAAGAATCCCCAATATTTAACCAATATAGATCTGTTCGTGCATTGATAAATAACGGCATATTTCTGGATTCCGAAAGTTCTTTAATCGCTGCTATTTTTTCCTCTTGAGATGAAATATCAAAGATAGGCCGGTTAGGATCACCTGTACCGTCCTCCAGATTTATCCCGATAGCTCCAGCAGCAGCTACTGCTTTTACGGTCTCTAAAACCTCTTCAACCGTCTGTCCATAACCTGCCTCAATGTCTGCGCTCACAGGAACATTCACTGATTTGGCGATATTTTCAATCGTTTCAACCATTTTGTTAAGAGGTATACTTTGCCCATCCAAATACCCCAATGAGGCAGCAATGCCAGCACTTGTTGTTCCAATCGCTTTAAAGCCGCATTCTTCAAACATTTTGGCACTGATTACATCCCATGCATTTGGCAGAACAAATGTTGACGATTGCTGGTGTAAGCGGTGAAAGGTTTTTGCCTTTAATGATTGTTCTTTGCTACTCATAAATTAAGCTCCTTTTCGTGATTTGGATTAAAGTTTCTTTTTGCTTCAAATCTATTATAAGAGCTAAATAATTCGATTTTCATCGAAATATGGAATACATATTGTTTTCTCAAATGAAGTCACAGCGGATGCCATTTTAATGACGATAATCGGAGGATTCGAAACCCTGTATGGTGCCTTTGCAGGAGCAGGATCATCGAATCCTTAAGAAATTATCTTTCAGAGCTCGCGATGACGAAGTGAAGAGGGCTGCTTAGTAAAAGCCCTTCCCATTTGAAGGTTTTTTATCTTTTTATCACAATTTTTTTCGCTAATAATGATTCCTTCAGGCTTTTCCTGAATCGAATCATGCTATACAGATTTGTAATAGAGCTATCAATATAGGTATTAAATTTCTTTTTTATCTAATTCTTCCTCATTTGTACTGAACCTCGCACTTCCTATTGAATAGTATATGGGCAGATAGTGTGTGCGCATTTAATTCCTCAATGGAAATTTATTCTTTGGGAAGTGAAGATCATGCAAATTTTTTATACAGTACGTTCAGGTGATACGCTGTTCGGAATTTCCAGGAGATGGGAAATTCCGGCCGATTCCCTTATTGCGGCAAATAATTTGAAGCCCCCTTACACGATTTATATAGGTCAGCAGCTGTCCGTTCCACCTGGGGTTGATGCTGTGCGTGTTAGGCAAGGAGATTCAGTGTATGGAATTTCACAATTATACAACGTTCCGCCTTCAGTTATCATAGAGGCGAATCAGCTTCAGCCACCCTATGTCATTCAGCCCGGTCAATTATTAAAGGTTCCGCCAGGTGTTCCATATTATACCGTCCAGCCAGGGGATACACTTTATCGGCTTGCCATTCGTTTTAATGTCATGACGAATGGAGAGCCAAATACTGAGCATATTAGGTTTGTAAACCAGCTTTCATCCTCACAGCTATTTCCCGGAATGAAATTAAGGATTCCATACGCCCCTCCTGGTGGCCAAGGCCTGATTGCCTATACTGCTGATCGAGGTGGCCAATATGATATTTGGTTATATAATCCCCGGACAGGAGAGAACGTGCAGCTCACCAGTGGATTGGGTGACTCGTTTTCAAGTCCAGAATGGTCACCTAACAGTAGGAGAATTGCATTTATTGGAAAGAACAGAATTATATATGTTGTGGATGTGGCATCTGGTGCGATCGCTCAAATCGACCAGATGGAAGAAGGTGCTGAATTCAAATTGGATTGGTCGCCTGACAGCAGCCAAATTGCTTATACAAAGCAAGGTCATATTATCTTGTACAACGTCCTGTCTCATCAAGCGGAAAGCATTCAACAACCTGACTCAACAGATTTTCAATGGTTTCCGAGCGGCAGGGAACTGCTTTTTCAAGCACCAGATGCATCAGGAATTAGTCAGCTTTTCCGAATTCAAACCGACGGAACTGGGAAACAGCAAATTACAAGGAACACAGAAGGGCGGCTTAATAATGCCCAGCTATCCCCTAATGGAAGATTTGCACTTTATACAACACCAGGCGTCAGTATCTCCATCATTCACACAGTGGAGCTTTCAACAGGCAATGTGGTTGAAGTAAAAGGCGGGCCCCTTGCAAAAAATTATTATCCGACATGGTCACCTGATTCTTTGAAAATTGCCTATAGCTCTACCGCCTTTGAAGATCGCGGGTATTTTTCACAAGTTCGAACGGTGGGGAGGCGAGGAGAAGAGGATCGAATCTGGGCTATTTCCAATTGTTTTGCATCGCCTGTCACATGGTCAACAGACGGAACAAAAATAGCCTATCTTAGTGGATGCACGGAACAGGAATTTGCAAGTGAAATGTGGGCTATCGACCTCCGTCACCCCGTCCCGATACGGCTAATTGCAGGAGTTAACATTCAGTCACTTCAATGGTCTCCAACTGCCATTATGGATGTTACCCAAAAGACATATACGAACACGACCTACAAGGTTATTTTCCAATATCCGGCGAACTGGCGAAAAGTGAACGAGGAAAGATACGAAGGTGCTGACGGCTTTTTTCAAATATCAGCGATTTCAGCAGGTAAAAACTTAGATGAGGTGTGCCATGGAGAAGCTTTCCATCCATTAATGCCCTATGGATCCAGGCCAAGCATCTTGAAGGCTCGAATTCAAAACCAGGAAGCCTGCTACATTTTTCCCTCTGCGGACCAGCCAGCAGAAATGCTGAATCAATCCGCTTTAATCGTAAGGTATCCAACTCCGATTACAATCCAAGGAGAAACTTACAATTACTTCATCTTATGGGCAGATCAACCGCATTTGAAGGAGATAGCTTTAAGTATAATCTTTTTATAAACATGTGGGCCTGTCCTTCGGTTCGTTGAAGTATTAGCGTACTGTGGAGGCTAGGCTCTTTTTTTGTTCCTATTGATGGCAGCTGCCCTAAAGGACTTATACCATTTTGTAAGATGGACCATTATCTCGGTTTCTTATATATTGTTGCGCTGCTTGGATTTTCTTCTGGTTTAACAGACTTTATTAATAAGGTCATTTGAAAAAAGGGGAGGAAGGAGAAGAAGAACAGGGAAATAGAGAGAGCTGGTTAGGATAGTTCTTTATCTAGAAACGAAGAAAAACGCCCGGCCATCTCCGAGCGTTTCCTCTTTTCCTTTTATAGGGGGGGATTAGTGACACCTAAATTAACCCAATCTTCTTTTGGCGGACCATACACCCCAAAAGGCTTTAATCCTGCCTGACGGATGAGAATGGTCAATTGCCCCCGGTGATGCACAATGTGTTTGATCAATCCCATCATAATTTGAGCATTGGTTTCTTCTCTTCCAAATGCATTCTGTGTCTGGCTCAATGAGTCATCTGACCACTGCTGCTCAATCGCCAGAGCTGCTTCCTCACTCAGCTTTTTAAATGTATCCGCAATTTCTTTTGCCGAAGCGGGGACATTTTCTTCATTTACAGCCTTTTCGATTTTTAACCCGAAATGAGCTAAATAATCTGGAATACTTGCTGTTAAATGCCAGGCAATTCTCCCTAATGTGCGTCCTTCTGGGTAAACCTGCTGCTTTAAAGAGTCATCTGTTAATCCGTCCAAAACCTTTTGCGTCAGCATTGCCTCTCGATTCCATTCATTAATAAAGTCTGAAATGGTTACGTACATCAATCGTTTCCTCCGTTCGTTGGATATTATAGATAAATCATAAAACATTTGTTCTTGTTTTTCAAGCTCAAGTAAATATAGGAGAAGTTAAAAGATCTAAGCCACCTATAATGTATGAGATTCGCAACAAAAAATTCATATTTCATTCGACAATATTCGCGCGCAACGGAGGAATGATTTCTATATAGTTGAAAGTGTTCTTAATTCGTAATAGATGCGGTGTCAATGCCTGGCACTTTTTAATAGAAATGGGGTGTAGGGATGAGGACTTTAAAGATAAAAGACTTAACCCTGGACGAGCTGGGGCTGCTTGAACAGGATCTTCACGAAAACGGAGAAAAAAGCGATTATGGCTATTACATGCAGCTGGTGATCGTCTATGAAACAATGTATAAAAAGCTTAAAAGTTTAGCGAGAAATAATGGACCACAATATGATCATTCCCTTCAGCATACTAAAAATGTTTTTATATCCCATCTTATTAAATTCGGTCCCTACATAAAAATGAATCACTTCAAGAATGACGGTGATGCTGTAGAATCGCTGATCAGGGCCATCGGTTTAGAGCAAAAACTTCCCATTGCCTATTATCGACTTGGTTTTCTGGCTTATAAACATGGCAAGTATGGCTCAGCCGTACGCTATTTTCAGCAAGCCCTGAACAAGCAGCTGATGAATGATCCAAGATACGCCCTTAATCAGCAGCAGGAACTCCATGCCCACATGTATCTGGCCAACAGCGCTTTATACGTTGCCAGCCAGACCTATGAAACGATGGAAAAACTCCCATATTTGCCGGAGGAGCAGCTGCCGAATCCAGAGCTGTCACCATTATTTGAAACATTGTCATCGAATGAAAAATACTTACAGAACCACGCGTTCTACAAAATCACAAAAAATAATACCGAAACCTGTTCAAAGGAAGCATGTGAAGACCTTTACGAAAACAGTGAACCTAATGAACTGGTCCTGTACTTTAATGACCGCGAAAATATTCTCTTATTCAATGGGGAGGAAGCTATCATCACCCCAACCCAGGCCCATATGATCAGACACTTCCTGCTGTCCTCCAGCAAGGAGAATCCTTGTACGAGAATCACCATGCGTGATTTCTTTGGAAGGACTGGCAATGATGGAGAGGTGAAGAAGAACACCTTTATTAAATCTATTGAAAGAGTGAGAGTTACTCTTAGATCAATCGATATACCTGAAATTATTGATGTTACTCAGTATAGGGGGGAGACTGCTTATTATTTTAATGAGTCGGTTCCTTTTACTGTTTTGTTTAGGGTGGATGAGGCTTTTGGGATTGAGTATGTGAACTGAAAATCACGAATGAGGATCCTAATCAGCGGTTTTTTTAGCTGATTAGGCTCATTTGCATGGAATGCCTGTTACAGATCGGTCTTACCTGAAGAGAAGAGTAATAAGAACAGCCCCTTATTCATTATAAATAGGGGGCTGTAAGTGTTGAGGGTTATTTAATAAATTCTTTAGTTCCAGATCCAAGGTGGAATGATTCTCAGGGTCCAGCCAGTTTTCTGGAATGAAGATAAGAGCAGATGCCGCTATGTAAATAGCGGTAAATAATATGCGCTGCATCGATTTCATGTCTGCTAATGTCACCAGCTGCATTTGCTTCATCTTTTTTAAAATAAGCTGAAATGTCCGTTTTTATTTTCTCCTCAATGTTGCCTGCTGCTGCATAGTTGTCGCTGTACAGAATATCCGTCCTTTTAATAAGGAAAAGTTTAATAGTAGAATCTGTTAATCTTTCGATAGCGACGATATTATGATTTTCTTCGGTGAATCCGATCACTTTTTCTTTTTTTAACAGGGAGCTTACTGCTTGTGTGTGATCCCGATAGGCTGACGCCGCTTCAAAATCAAAGGTTTCAGATGCATTCAACATCATTTGATTCAAGTCCTCAAAAATACTCATGTCTGTGCCTTTCAGAAAACCGATAAACCTGTCCAGGATGTCATTGTACGTTTGTTCCGCAGGCCCCCCAAGGCACCGGCCTAGGCATGAGCCTAAGGAATAATTCAGGCAGGCAGAGTTCGTCCCATTGGGATTGCTGCAATCCAATTTAAAGCATTCCTTTAACCCCCGGAGAGCTCTCTCAACATTGCTTCGGCTTGTATAAGGGCCAAAATAAACCTTGCCGTCATATTCAATGGGATTATAGGCAATATCAATCTTACGGTGCTTGCCGGTAAGGCTGATCGAAATATAAATGAATGACTGCGGACTCTTCATCATTCGATTATATAGCGGCTTAATGCTTTTAATTAATTGGCATTCAAGCATAAAAGCCTCGAATTCAGTATCTGTCAGGATATAGTCAAAATCCCTTAAGTGTTTGACCAGCTTTTTAATCTTTGGTGAATGATTATTAGAGTTCCGGAAATAAGACTGAACCCGATTCTTTAGATTTTTCGCCTTCCCCACATACAGAATTTGACCCTGCGAATCCTTCATCAGGTATACGCCTGGAGTTAAGGGCAGGTTTTTCACCTTGTCTGGGAGATTAATGGACATTCATTCCTTTACTAGAGTATATATTTAGTATTTTATCATGGGATGGGATTTTATAGCTGGTTTGTATGATTCATTTAGTGCCGGCAATCCACTGGTAGGCAGTATTCATATTTGTCTTTAGGGTACAACCATTATGGAAGTTGGAGACCATTAAAGTGGCAGTATGTTAACTCCATCAATTAGTTGCGTGATTGTTGATGTTGGTGTCATTTCCATAGTAAAGTAAGGCATTTCAATATCCGTGTCAGATTTTTCATTTTCTATTTCTATTTTCTTAGACCATTTTTATTTTTTGATAGGGTTATCTGATATGGTATTTATATAGTAGTAGGACTCCATTCTGTTAAGATTTTGTCTTAAATTTATTTTCTATATGTAAATATAAGTAAATCCCCATCTCTACCTATTTATATATTAAATTTTTGTTATAATTGTTACAAACCTAGTAATGAAACGGAGTTATTCGAATGGAAACAGTACTGACGAGACCTTCTGCAGCGCCTGTTATTCAAGCGCTTCGTTCGATTGGATATAACGCTAATACAGCGATTGCTGATTTAGTTGACAACAGCCTGGATGCCAGGGCAGTTAAAATACATATTAATTTCGCCTATGGCGAAAGTGATGGAATGATTACAATTTCTGATAATGGCTCGGGCATGGATGAAGAGATGCTCCAGACAGCCATGAATATTGGCTCTAAGGATCCGAGAGCAAAAAGGGGTGCGAATGAACTCGGACGATTTGGAATGGGTTTAAAGACTGCATCCTTTTCGCTGGGGAAACGGTTAAGTGTTCTTTCCAAAAAGGATGGAGTTTATAACGAAAGATGCTGGGACCTGGATCATGTATCAGAATGCAATGAATGGCAGCTTTTCACCAGGATACCGGAAGAAGTAAAAGAAAAAATGGGTGAAATTGAATCCGAAAGCGGAACAATAGTCTGCATTGATAAGCTTGACCGCTTTATGGGTTATGGAGGCAAGCGCAAGCTGAAAGAAACCAGCTTCTATAATAAAGTGGCCCGGATTAATAGACATCTCGAATTCGTATTCCATTCTATTCTCGAAAAGAGTGAAGTCGAGATGTTCATTAACGGAAAGGAAATTGTGCCATGGGATCCTTTCATGCGGTATCATCCAAATACTATGGAAGGCGAAATGCAAATACTTAGGATCAATGAGAACCGAATTAAGGTACAGTACTTTATACTGCCGCATGCGTCTCATTTAACAGAGCCGGAATATAAGAAGGCGGGCGGGTATAAAGGCTGGCGTGATCACCAGGGATTATATATTTACCGTGAAAATCGACTTCTATACTTCGGAGATTGGATGGGTCTATTCCCGAAGGATGCAGCTTCACAGCTTGCCAGGGTGCGCATTGATCTTCCGAATGCTGCGGACTCTGACTGGCAGGTGGATATTAAAAAGTCGGGCATCAACCTGCCGGAAGATGCAAAAAGAAGGCTTGAGGCCATTTCATCCATTGCACGTAAAGTCTCAAGAGATATTTTCTATTTCCGCACCCAGCCAGGGCCAAGGAATCCTTCTGTAAAAGGCAGCCTGAATACATGGGAGCAGTCGGGAAGCGAAGATGGGCCGCAATTTATATTGAACCGAAATCATCCGATCCTTTCTGAACTGCTTAAAAACCTGGATGATGAAAATGCAAAGCTATTAAACTTGTATCTAAAATTTATTCAGCTTGGCTCGCCAAGCAATATTATAGATTCTCCAAAGGTACCGGAAGAGGAAGTGCAGGAAGTGCCGGACAGTCAGAAAGAGCTGGTTATCCAATTTGCTTCTTCCATGCTGAACCTTAATGTGGCGGATAATGAAGAACAGCTGTTTAACATTCTTTTAACCCAGCCGGCCTTTGACGGCCTGAACCGGGCAACCTTAAAAGCAATCACAACGGAGGCGAATTTGATTGTCAGCAATTGATAATAAGAGCCTGTTCGAACAGGCCTTTACGAATAACTATTATATGTTAAAAGCCCACTCTGCAAATTCTGAGGAAGCAGCAGAAAAAGCACTCGAATTAGCGAGAGTATTGGCATCCGGGTTTGGTCCAATTGATGATGCACAATTTCAGAAATGGTCTCTTGAAATGTTCATGAAATACAAAATTGGCTTGGAGGTTCCCAAGGATTATGTCATGAGGAACTCGAAAGAAAAAAGCTGGTTTGAGCCTAAAATGGCAGCAAGCGGATTTTTCTGGACCAGGTACCGCAGATATCTGTCCGAAACAAAAAATTGGCCGCTTGAGGCCGTTACTGCCATTGATGAAACAACCAATCAGATTATGGCTTCGATTGGAAATCCAAAGTCCATGGAGCCATTCGATAAGCGCGGCCTTGTATTGGGTTATGTCCAGTCTGGTAAAACAGCCAATTTCACTGGTTTGATCAACAAAGCTTACGATGTTGGCTATAAACTAATCATCGTTCTGTCTGGAATACATAATGACTTAAGAGCCCAGACACAGATCCGCTTGAATGAAGAGGTAATCGGGAACCGGACAGATAAGGATGGAAATCCAATCGGAGTTGCACAGATTTATGCGAATACAGCAGAGCATATCATTTCATCCTGGACAACAGAAGTAAATGATATTAAGTCCAGCCAGAGAGGAACCAGCAACCTGAACTCGCCAACCTTGATGGTTGTAAAGAAAAATAAAACGGTTCTGGAATCCCTCAGAGACCAGTTAATCAACCACCGAGATTTATATAATCTGGATATCCCAGTTTTAATTGTTGATGATGAGGCTGACCAGGCATCTGTTGACACTTCCAATCCGGATAAAAGTGAAGACCCGAAAACTATCAATCGTCTGATCAGGCAAATCCTTGAGGTATTTAAGCGAAAAGCTTTTGTTGGCTATACAGCAACTCCTTTCGCTAACCTTCTAATCAGCAAAGAAGGAAGAACAGAGGAAGAAGGGGATGACCTATATCCGAAAGATTTCCTTGTCGGCCTGCCAAAGCCGAAGGAATATTGCGGACCTGAAGAATACTTCAATGTGGAAGAGGATGCTGAAGATACTCGCCCAAGTCTGATCCGCCATTTGCGCCAGGAAGACCTTGAAGTATTTACGACAATTAAAAAGAAATCTGATGCAGATAAGTTCGAAGAGGTGCCTCCGCAAATGCGTGAAGCGATGCTGGAATTCCTTCTTGTAATTGCAGTCAGAAATCTGAGAGGGCAAAGAAAGAAGCATAATTCGATGCTCATTCATACATCACGCTTCAAGGACGTTCAGTCAAGCGTAAAAGATGAAGTATCG
The DNA here is from genome assembly GCF_000294775.2 of Cytobacillus oceanisediminis 2691. Taxonomy (GTDB): domain Bacteria; phylum Bacillota; class Bacilli; order Bacillales; family Cytobacillaceae; genus Cytobacillus; species Cytobacillus pseudoceanisediminis. Next base: position 3,255,440 of record NZ_CP015506.1, on the reverse strand, counting down.
CGTACCTTTGATGCCATCTCAAAACAGCTTCAGTATAATCCTGAAAGCAGTGTGATTGCAGAGCTTCAGGAGCTTTATGAAAATGATATCCTTCCAACTAGCAGGGATTGGCCAAATGAAAATCATCCAGAATTCAGCTGGGATGAAGTATATGAAGAACTGAGAAAATGCTGTGAGACAATTCAGGTTTTCGAAATTAACGGCAACAGCCGGGATGCTTTGGATTACCACCAATATAAAGAAGATGGCCTGAATGTAATAGCCGTAGGCGGAGACAAATTATCCCGCGGTCTAACACTGGAAGGCTTAAGCATCACCTATTACTTCCGGAACTCGCTTATGTATGACGCGCTCATGCAGATGGGGCGCTGGTTTGGATACAGAAAGGGCTACATGGATCTTTGCCGCATCTATACATCTGATGAGATAGCTTCAAATTTTAAACATCTGGCCATTGCGATGATTCAGCTGCGCCAGGAATTCGACCGTCTTGCTGCAATGAAAAAAACACCTTCTGAATATGCCGTTAAGATGCTGAGCCATCCGACGATGAAGCTGACAAGCCCGCTGAAAATGAGAAATGCAGTATCTTCTAATGTCATTTATGCAGGTACCCTGCAGCAGACAAGGCTTTTTGATCCAAGTGAAGAAGTCATTAAAGGAAATATGGAGGCCACTGTCAAGCTGGCAAATAAGCTTCCTTTAGAAAAGACAACTTACAGAAGAACCAACTTTTATGCTGCATCTGGCGTGAATTCAGACATGATTAAAGAATACCTGTCAGAATATCAGACTGCTGACAGCAATATCGTTAATTCCGTTTTAATAGCCGATTATATTGACCGTGTGAATAAAGAGGGAGAGCTGACGGATTGGACAGTGGCAGTAGTTGAAGGGGATCCTTCAGCATCTTCTGGACTGTCAGATTATCCTGTTGAATTAGGGAAGATCCATTTGAAATCGGCAGCCGCTCTTGGTAAGAAAGTGAGAGCGCCTGAGAGCAAGGATCAAATCAGAGACATTGGGGCCATTGTGTCTCCTAACCACGAATATATGGATCTTGATTATGAAGAAATTAAAGGAATCAAAGACCGTACAGAGAAACGCAGAATACGTGACAAGGAAAAGGGGCTAATGCTAATTTATCCTCTGCATCCAGAAGTGCCGATCTTTAACAGTCTGGATGTTAGATTCTCGTCAAAACTGGTTCCTATTGGAATTGCATTCTCTTTCCCGGGGACTGAAATTGACGATACAAATGTCTACCAGACTAATAAAACGGTCTAATAACTTTATTTAAGGAGAGTAGCTGTGTTGAACCTAAAAATAGAGTTTGAACAAATGATCCAAGAGCTTAAAAGCCAGGATGACAGTGAAGTGTATAAGCTGAATGTCCTGACATACGAGAGCCCTGTCATGTTTGCAGGAATTGATCCTGCGAATCATCACCGCCAGCTGTACATTGATCTGGGAACGGAAGCATGGGACGATAATCAGGAAAAAGCACTCCCGAAATGGCGGGGCATGTCAGTCAAAGTAGAATATTTTGAGAAGCTTTTCCTTCTTAAGCAGCATTACTTCCTCGTGATCAGACAGGAGGACGAACAAAGCTCCGAAATTTTTGATGTTGTTCTCCAGAATCTAGCTGAACATTTAGTAGCTGGAAAGGAAGAATCTCTGTTTTCAACTGTCTATAAAGTACTTGATCGATGGAGGACTTTCTTCCAGCGCGGAGGTTTTAAGCGTCTTTCTGAAGAACAGCAGCGGGGGCTCTTTGGAGAGTTATGGTTTATCAATGAATGGCTCGACAAGCACCCTGGCCAGCCTCCTCTCATTATTGAACAGTGGGAGGGTCCGACAAAGGGAAGAATTGACTTCAAAGGCACCAGATGCGGGCTTGAAATCAAAACCGTCATTGATAAATTATCAAAAACCATTAAAATATCTAATGAGAACCAGCTGAAGCTCAGTGAAGCTGTATCTTCTATTTATCTATATGTCTGCTTCCTTGAACAAAGCCGGACACATGGCATGAGCCTCCAAGAGCTGGCCGGACAGGTCCGGGCCAAGCTTGCGGAAAGGTCTGAACGAATCGCCCTTATTTATAGTGATTTGATGACTGATCTTGGTTTTAGAGAAGAAGAATATGCCGATACCTTGTTTTTCGTGGAAAAAACAGAGGTTTACAAAGCTGGGGATGATTTCCCTCGTCTTTTAAAGGAAAATCTGCCGAAGGGAATTTCCCATGTAAGTTATAATATTGATCTGACTCATTGTTCCGAATATGAGAAAGATCCAGAAACCATATACCAAATGTTTAGAGTGGAAGGATAAAAGATGATAGAAACTAGACAAAGAAAAGAATTTCTCCTCGATTTCATGGAAGAGCTGGAAGAAAAAGCGATAAAAACAGGCAGCTATCAGGTTCCATTCCTGGAAAAAATGATTTCCTTTATGGACAGGCCGGATGATCCGGAAATCCTGATCCCTCCCTATAAAGATACGGGAAAAAACATTGCCGTAAATGCCTATTCTTTTGATGACGAAAATCATGTATTAGATTTGTTTGTGGCTGATTATAATTTTGAGCAGAATGAGGAAGATCTGCTTTCAATCAACATGACTGCTGTTGCAGAAATCGCCAATCGGGCAAAACGTTTTGTCACAAATGCCAAGTCCCTTCTTCAGACAATTGACCATTCTTTAGAAGCTTACGATCTTGCTAAAGTCATTGATGAAGAGATGGACAGCTTAAACGAGATTAATATTTTTGTAGTGACAAACATGTACTATGCTTCAAACAAGCCGGTAGAATTGACAATTCCGGGCATTGAAACCGTAAATGTCCAAGTATGGGATATTGACCGTGTTCAGCAGCTGATCACATCTGAGCAGGCTATTGAGACAGACTACATTGATTTTGAGAGAGATTACGGTGAAACATTTGAAATGATGTTTGTTCCTGACCCTTCAAGCGGTGTAAAGGAATTTGACTGTTATGTAGGCTATATTTCAGCTGAGCTTCTTGCTAAAGCCTATGACGAATGGGGCCAAAAGCTTGTTGAGCGAAATGTCCGTTCATTCCTTCAGGCAAGGGGCGGAACCAACAAAGGCATTCGTGACACGCTAAAAGATCCATTCCAGCGGAAAATGTTTGTTGCCTATAACAACGGCATTTCAACTGTAGCCCGTACAGGCGACTTTGAGCCTGTAAAAGATGGAGTCAATCAATATAAAATAAAAGGTCTAAGCGGATGGCAAATTGTCAACGGCGGCCAAACGACAGCTTCCATCCATAAGGCTTATAAAGAGGGAATCAGCCTAAAGGATGTATACGTCCAGGCAAAACTGACAATCCTTCAGGTAAACGAATTTGTTTCAAAAGACCAGCACCTGCTGGAAGATGAAATGATTTCCCGCATCTCACAATATGCCAATACGCAAAACAAGATCAATAAATCGGATCTATTGGCCAATACACGCTTCATGTCCGACCTGGAAAAATTCTCGCGCAATATCTGGATTCCCGCAAAAGACGGAAGAAGACCAGAAAGCAAATGGTACTTCGAACGTGCCAGAGGCCAGTATATGGTGGATATCAACCGACGCAAGCGAGGAAAAGAACAGACCGATTTCAAGAAGCAGTATCCGAAAGATAAGGTCCTTACAAAAGTCGATTTGGCCAAATATTTCATGTCATGGGAAGGCTACCCTCATGTTTCCAGTAAGGGCGGAGAGGAAGCATTCAAGAAGTTCATGGATCTGAACAAGAGCTTCTGGAGCGGCAGCACACAGGATAAGATTACTCTATCCGTCTATCAGAAATTAATTGCGAGAGCCATCATTAATCAGCGCGTCAAAGAAATCGTTGATGAAATGAAGCTGAGAGGCTACAAGGCAAACGTCATTTACTATACAGTGGCAATGCTTCACCACCTCTACAGCGAGCAAATTGATTTGGTTGGTGTATGGGAAGAACAGGCACTTTCAGATAAATGGGATGATATCGTACGTACGATTGCAGATAAGACTTTGTTCTATCTGAAAGAATCTGCTGGTGAGCGGAACGTTACGCAATGGGCGAAACAGGAAGCTTGCTGGATACAGTTTAAAGAAACCTGCTCCCAGGAACTGAAAAACTTAATTTAACAGAAAAACACCCTAATCTTCTGATAAAGATTCAGGGTGTTTTTCCTTTAAAACTGCATAGGTTTTAATAAAAATCGCGATGGAGTCAACTGCAGCATCAAAGTCCTGCTTGAACTCATGCTCCCAGATGCGCAACACTTTCCAGCCGTTATCCTGATAATACTGATTCACTTCCTGATCTCTGCTGACATTGCGAGCCAGCTTTTTTGTCCAATACTCCTGATTGGATTTTGGCATATTTCCGTGAATCGGGCAGCAATGCCAGAAACAAGAGTCTATAAAGATAACGATTTTATATTTCTTTATGGAGATGTCCGGTTTGCCGAACATTTTTGCATTTTTACGAAACCGAAAGCCTTGCCTCCAGAGAGCCTTTGTAATGTCATTTTCCAGCATTGACTGGGACTTGATAGCTCTCATGTTATGGGATCGCTGTTCTTTTGTTATTTTTTCAGGCATGGAATCACGTCCGATTTAGGGTTTATATTGGAATCTTACCCAGAAGAGCCGGACATTACACTTTTGACATTATTCATAAAAAAAATTATTATGTTATATTTGATAAAAGCGAATAAACTTTGACTATAATCTAGACTGGAGTGGCTTTACTAGAATAAGAAATCGTTTTTTAATGGGTGAATGCTTCTCTTAAGAAATCATATTTCTCCTTGATATTCTTGAATGTATCAACATCTTTTATATATTTCGGATCAAGCTCATAACATCCTCGATGTTTTAAAGTATTAAACTCATCCAATACTAACATGTCATCATCTTTTAATGGAATGTGACATGACCCACAACGGATTTTCATTCTGCCAACCTTCTTTCCAAATTATTGGTTTTTACCATATTTTACCATGTAAATAACTATAAATGTTTGTATATTGAAGCTGTGGAGGGGAATACCCAAACAGAAGTGCTACTAACGGTATTAGATAATACTGGAACCGAATATGGAATTGATTTATTATGATAGATCTAAAGGAAAAGAATCACGGTGCGGCCAGAACACCACCATGATTCTTTATAGACGCCAGGAACATAGGGGTATGCTAGCAAAAAACGAAATGTAGATGCGCGACAAGAAAAGGATAAATAGAATAGAAAAAATAAAAATAAAAAAATTATCAATAACTAAACGTTGATTTTTTGTAGTAAAACAAGCGATTAACTGAAAACTAGTTCTAAGAGGAATGTATTTTGTTTTGGTATCTAGAATTAAATGTGAGTAAGGAAGGAATGTGTCAGCAACCCTGATTAGCTCGAATATTTATGAATAATTTTGCAAAAATTTTCCCAGTCAAGGTTTGTATTTCTTAACCATTTTATTGGAAGCCCATAATTAATTTCGCAATCTAGCGGTCCTCCAATATGTCTATTCCAATTTTCAGGGATATTTTTTATAACATTGTTTAGTAATTTTTGATATTCAGAATGCGATAAATTTCTGTTTCTCGATTTGCATTTTTCTAAGATAGATGGACTATATAGATGGTCTCCCTTTTTATATTCAATCCATCCTCGCTTTGTTTGCGGATCGACAATATCCCTATTTAACGCATACCCCAGTATTCTGACATTCCAACTGTGGTTCAAATATCCATAAGGGTTATTTTCAAAAGCCTTGCCTTCAGGTATGCTGTCCAGCAATCCAACAACATAGATTTTTTATTAAAGTTTACTATTTTATGGCGTTCCACCAGGAGCCATTTAGATGATTTCCTTGTTCCTTTAATATCTGTTTTGAATGTGAATTTCTTAGATTCACCGTTGAAAAAAACAGTTGCTAAATCATTTCCATTGTCATGGATCAGCTGATCCTCCCATATATCGAAGTCCACCTTAAAGCTTATTCCACAATTTATCTCAAGGAATCTTTTGAAGCCTATTTCCACTGATTTCCCTATGACATGATCCGCAATATAATCATTTTTTTCTCGAATGAGCTGTTTTCTTCCAAATTGTTTTAGGCTGGCTGCTTTTTTCTGATATAATTGTTCAGCAAATGAAAAGCACTGTTTAACATCTTCTATAGGAACATTAATCAAATATTGCATGCTGTTCATTATGCTCTTAAAAACTGTAACAAAATAGAATTTTCCCCTGTAAACTCTACCCTTACGATATCCCCTTCTCTTGCATTATGCCGGTCTTTCAACCAATAGCCTAGAGCACGTAAATCACCTTCTTTGTGAAAGTTTTTCCCGTATTCTAGAAGTTTTCCTTGAGATCCAGTTGCTTTGAGCGGTCCGTGGAAAAACCCATCAGCTGAAGTACAATGGAACAATTCTCCTGGTCTGATAGTATATCTCCTGGCGTTATCCATGCTAATCGGAATATAGACTTCATACTCATTTCTTCGATAAACTGATCTAGAGGCGCCTTCAGTTCCCCAATTTAAATGTGCTCTCTTTAATTCAACGTCAAAATATTGTCCAGAACGCGGCATACAATTTCCCCCTCATATTACATATTTTCCTAAATTATAAAACATCGTTAAAATAAAAATGTCATCTTATAAGGTGATATTTTTGTTTTGTTTTGAATTTATACTAGAGTTTATAGGGAAATAATGGAGAAAGGAAGATTTACATCAAAACGAACGTGTTGAAAGGCTTATTTAAGAGAGCCTTGTTATATAGGCTTCTAACAAATTTAGATGTATTAATCTCAAAAGCAAAGCTATCTCATAAGGAAGTAAGCTCTAGAACAGGAAGGAAAGGTAATTGGATTAATGATGCTTACAATCAAAGTGAAGATATTCAAATCTCTTCATTAGCAAAAATTTTCTCTGTTATAAATACAGAGATAGACCTTAATGGGTATTCTTTGTCAGCGGTCTTTGATGATAAGGTATTAGACATCGCACGAGTAATTTCAAACCTATCTGATGAAGAAGAAAACTCAGCTCAGATTGCACAGTTCGTTTCTTCAGAAGAGGAGCTTCTTATAGACCTATTAGGAGATTGGGGATCACTAGAATCAAAAAGAAAGCTTAATAAAGAAGAATTATCATATTTTCGAGAAATAAAAAAATTAATAAATCAGCAAGCCAGCAAGGAGGACTCACCAGATGCCTGAAAGAAAAGTATGGTTTATTACACGCCCGGAACGAGATCCGAAATTTCATGTAGAGGCGCTTCGAGCACTGCAAATAGCAACAAATGATTTCCAAATTGTTTGGTCGAGAAATAGAAGCGCCCATAAACTTTATGAAGAAGTATTGGCCTCGGAAGGACTTAAACGGGATAATATCAGTCATGATGGATCTGGAGGCAGGACATGGGCTGCTATGCTTCGTACTTTTGGATATGTTTACATTACTCCTTCCGGAAACCTATCTCTTACCAAAGTAGGTAAAGCGCTTCTTGAAGGAAATAAGATACGTGAAAATACATCGAAGCAAATACTAACCCTTCAAATTCCTAACGCTTACTTTTTGGAAAGCGGATTTAGACCCAAGTTTGAAAATGATTTTCAAATCCGTCCTGCAAGATTCTTAATCCGGCTCGTGAATCAGCGCCAGCTGGATTACTTCGTCACAAAAGAAGAAATTACTTTCTTTGCACTGACTGCAAAAAAGGATGATGAGCTGTGGAGTGTCACAGAAAAAATACTTAATTATCGTTCTGCTGGTGAAACAGAAAAGAAAAAAATGAAAGAAATAGTTGCCAGTATCTATGACCATAGAGAGCGATCTGATAATGGAGCCCGTGATTTTGCTTCAGCTCATGGTGACGTCGCACATACTTTTATGATGATGTGTGATTACACTGGGTTAGTTGACTACGTAAGAGGGGATGCCCTAAGGATTCCTTCTGAATTGCGCACCAGTACTGCTGAAAAACTAATTAATTTTGATACAAGGTATCCTTTCAATAAACGTTATCTAATTTCATTAGAACGCTTTGCAGAAAATGCTGGATTAGATGTAGATAGTTATAAGGCAAGTGCTTATGGAGGAATTTCTCCATCAACTAATCGAAGTAAAAGTATTAAAAAGGTTCATCGGCTATTATCAAATTATCCGGTGTTGCAGTCGCTTTCTGCAGAAGAGATTACAGTAATTCTTGAGCAGGAGTTTTCCAGGAGAGAGGCACGAAACTATGCTTATGAACTTCACAACTACCAATTTACATCCCTAAATGAGGATTTTGTCGAATCATATTTATTTGAAGAAAATGATTTAGTCTTTGAGGACAAGACAGCAGAAATTCTAAAAGCAATCGGCTTCAAAATTGACCTCAGGCCAAAACCAGTTGTAAGAAAGGTGCAAACAGAGATTGAAATAGTTTTACATGTAGACAATAATAGGATCTGTATAATAGATGCCAAAAACTATAAAAAGAAATTCCCATTGTCTGCCCACCTGGCTTCACATATGGCTTCAGAATATATTCCAAACTACAATGGTTATGAAGGGAAAAAAGTTACTTATTTCGGCTATATAACAGCTAGCGAATGGAGTGGGGAAGGTAATCTAAAGAAGATATCTGAAAAGGTTAATACTTCTCAGGCTTTGGAAGTTGCAGGTGGAATGTTTTCAGCTAAAGCTTTACTTGGATTCTTAGATTACTGTTTAGATAATGACATACCTGAACAAAAGCGAACAGAAATGTTTATGACTTTATTTACTAATAAGGGTTATAGGAGTATTTCAGAAATGATTTAAAGAAAAGTAGCCTTAGAGCTGCTTTTTTATGTTATTAGTGGTAGAATAATAGCATACCAGTATGCAAGAACATATATTCCTATTTAGTGATAAGGAGCGATAATAATGATATTTAAAAAAGGAGAGCTATTTAACGGCCCAGGAGGCTTAAGCTTAGGCGCAAAAAATGCTAAAGTCATTCATCCGTTAACAGGAGAAGAGTGGAAGATAGAGCACTTATGGTCAAATGATTATGATGGCAGTGCTTGTGAAACGTTCGCTCTAAATATATGCGGAGACATAAATGATCCATCTGTACATCATGGTTCGGTAGAAGAGCTGCCAATTGGAAATAAAGAGATACTTGGTGAAATTGATTGCTTTGCATTTGGATTTCCCTGCAATGATTACAGCCAAGTGGGAGAAAAACATGGACTTAATGGCACCTTTGGACCTCTCTATTCATACGGAGTAAAAGTCCTGAAAGAGTATCAGCCAAAGTTCTTTGTTGCAGAGAATGTTGGTGGCCTTCAAAGCGCTAATGAGGGACAAGCCTTTATTCAAATTCTCACAGAACTTGAAGAATGCGGCTATAAATTAACACCCCATCTTTATAAATTTGAAGAATATGGGGTGCCACAAGCAAGACACAGAATAATAATTGTTGGTATTCGCAATGATTTATCAAAAGAGGGAGTTGAGTTTAAAGTTCCTGCACCGACTACTCCTGACAAGTACAAAACCTCATTAGAGGCTATTACTTATCCTGCAATTCCAGAAGGAGCTCCTAATCATGAAATGCCTAAGCATACAAAAAAGGTAAAAGACATGCTGATGCAAATTCCTGCCGGAGAAAATGCATGGTACCCTGGCATAGATGAGCACCTGCGATTGAACGTAAAAGGGGCTCGACTCAGTTCAATTTATAAAAGACTTGATCCTAACAGACCAGCATACACGGTTACTGGAAGCGGCGGGGGCGGAACCCATATGTATCATTGGGAAGAACCTCGTGCTTTGACTAACAGAGAACGCGCCCGCCTTCAGACATTTCCTGATGATTTTATTTTTTGTGGAAGCAAAGAGAAAGTCCGAAAGCAAATTGGAATGGCCGTCCCTCCACAGGGAGCGCAGATAGTATTTGAAGCAATCCTAATGTCCTTTGCAGGAATGAGCTATAAGGCTGTTCGCCCAACACCCAAGCTTCAATTAGAGAATTTGAAGGGCAAAAAGAAGGTCGAAATAGATGATGTTGAAACAACAAAGGTTGAAGTGAATGCCTAGAACATTTCATCCCATCAGTCCCCTGAATAGGGGGCTTTTTTTTTGAATTCGACATTGGAATATAGTCAAAAATCAGAGTAACTATTAGGCGAGTTATTGGATGCCTTCATTGTCAAGACATGTTGTTCTTCTTTTAAAATAAGTTGCACAGTTTCTTTCAATCATCTATGAGGCAGGCTGCTTTTTAGTTGTAAAAGAATGGAGACATTCGAAATTTTAATTAACATTTATTGATCGTACATTGTTTTGTGTATGTCAATATAAAAGGATTATTTGTATTTTTTTGAATTATAATGTCCTTACAAAACACGTTTAAAGACTATAATAGGAAGGTTTTCAGTAGTTATGAATAATATTTCGGGAAATATTAATCGAGAGGATTGAATTTATGCCAATTAGTATGGAAAGTTTAGAAATAGGAAAGAAATATGATCGTGATGCTTTATCATTAGTATGGGGGTATAAAGGGAGACAAGCAATCAGTCGCGGGATTATCACTCCAGCAAATGATCATAAAATTATCCTTTTTGTAACTAAGATTAAGCAAAAATCAGATACTCAGTATAACGATTACTTCATAGAGGAAGGTCTACTTCATATGGAGGGGGAAATTAGTCATTTCAACGATCAAAGGTTAATTAATGCAGAGATAAATAACGAGTCAATTTTTCTTTTTTATCGCGATATCCATCACACTTATTTTACTTATTATGGAAGAGTATTTTTAGTAGATTTTAAAATAAATTCTGATAAACCGAGTATCTTTATTCTATCCACTTCTGTAAGTCTGTTTGTAAGCGCTAGTGCTCTCTCTACAGAGCAGAATAAAACGAGCCTAATAGAAAGAGAATTTATAGCAGACAAAGAAGGGGACAAAAAGGTTAAAATTCATGTCAGTTATGAACGGAGTCTTAAGAATCGGGCCAAAGCGATTGAAATACATGGAACAACCTGTAAAGCTTGCAATTTCAATTTTGATAAATTCTATGGAAAAGATTTAGCCAAGAATTTTATTGAAGTTCATCACGTTATTCCGCTCTCGGATATCAAAGAGGGAACAATTATAGATCCTTCAAAAGATTTAGTTCCTTTATGTTCAAACTGTCATAGTATGATACACCGCAGAAGAGATAGAGTAATGGAAGTGGAAGATCTACAACAAATAATAGAAGTTAATAAGAAAGGATAAGGGAAACAAAATTAGATCATATCTTCAAGATTACTTGGAATTTCATGGAGAAGAAATTTTAGGTCAGTTTATTAATTAGAACCTTGAGCTTAAAGTCTTTTTAAACTCCAATATTAATATTAAATTTTTGAATGGATTGTTAAAGGAAACTGAAAGACAGTAATTTATTGAGCTTATAAAGCTAATGTACACATGGAGTTTAAGATTTGAGTGGTGTTTGCAGTATAGACCTCTTTATGTAAAAAAAAGTAAAACCTTTGCCGTGAGAGTTGAAAATTATGGTATTATATTTTCAGAGAATATACTGATTTCACTCGAATCTTAGGGAGGTGCTATTTATTGAAATTATCATACTATCTCTTTAATGAAAATGTTATTAATTTCAATCAGCTAATATTACCTGAAAAAGTTAACGAACAGAATAACTACTTTGAGTTACAGCCTAGGAATACAGAATTAGGTTTTGAATTTAAAGTATTTATACAAAGAAACAGAACAAAGGAACCAAAATGGATAACATTATTAGAAAATGATCTAGAGATTCCTAACAGGGACGACATAAAGAATACTGTCAATTCATTTGTTATTCTAGTAAAGGTTAATAAGAATCAGACTGATTATTTTTTTGCTATAACGGGAGGCTTTGGATTTACAGCCATTGATAGGAACAATTTGGAGAACAATTTCGGATTAAAAGTTGCACTTAATTCTATTGATTCTACAGAATTAAAGGCATTTGACGTAAGAAATATTGATCTTAAAACAAAGCAAAAAAGAGTCCTAATAAATAAGGGTAGTGAACTAGGCGAATTTGATCTCAATTTTGAACAAGATCTTATTAACTTAGTATCAGGAAAATCAAGGGATGAGGGAATTGGAACATCTATAAAGGGATCTACTTCTTCACTTAGTTTAAACAGTGATGTAACCTTTGCCACACTAGGAGAAAAATGCAACCAATTATTGGATTTGTTTCTCAGTGATGATTACAAAGAAAACTTTGGCTTTATAGATAACGTTAAAATAGTCAAGGACGGGGATGTAACTTCGGATTTAAATAATAATCTATTTCAAGCCCTTAACAGGCGTGAAACTCATAATATCTCTTTAGCATATCCTGATATGATTGAATATGAAAAGTGTTCTAGTTATAAAATAAAAAAGGGTACGAAAACTGTGGAAACTGAAGAAGTTAACTTAATGGATCTCTATTCATTATTAGATAAAGAGGGTGTAGTGTTTGACTCAGCAGACCATATTAAAAAAATTAAAATTATTGGGTTTGATGAAGCAGAACATCCAGTAACTTCACCAGTCACTTTAAATCATTTTATTATTTTCCAAACTGAATTAAACGAGAATACTTACATTTTTTCATTAAACAATTGGTATAAGATTGATAATGATTACTTTTCTAGAATACAGGAAGAAATAATGAGGGTGCCACTTGTTGAGGATCCAACCTTTCTTACACCTATACTAATTGATGAATCAGAGGGAAGTTATAATGATAGACAGAATTCAGATTACTTTTTAAATATGGATAAACAGAATTTCCAAATTCGAAACTCAAGAAGTAAGATTGAGGTTTGCGATTTACTCTCCAAGGATAAGCATTTTGTTTGTGTAAAAAAAGAAACTCGTTCAGCTACATTAAGTCATCTTTTTGCACAGGGGTCAGTTTCAATGCAACTATTGAGAGAATCTAGTGAATATAGACAATCTCTAGTAAATAAGGCTTTAGAAAAATTCCCTAGAGTAAATTTTAACCAACAGAATTTTCCTTTCAATGAATGTACTTTAGTATATGCCATATCTACATCTAAAACCGATGATATTAGGAATGTACTACCTTTCTTTAGTAAAGTAAACTTGTTACATCATGTAAATTTAATAAGGAGATTAGGAATAAAGGTCGAAATATATAAGATACCAGTAAGTCATGAAGTGGTTGCAGTTGTAAATTAACTATTTGATCAATACGTTAAATTGGTCACCTTTTCGGTCACATTCTTAAGGTTAATTAGGGGATACTATAGGTAAAAGTACCTATAAAAATGTTGTTGTAACTCATAGTAATCTTAACCTTGGAGTTAACATAGTACATCAAAGGTTAATTAAAGGATTACCTTGACAGGGTAGAGGTCGCTGGTTCGAACCCAGTCGAAATCACTAATACAGGGACCTTGAGATGCTAGTCATTTCAAGGCCTTTTTTATATATGCTTTTTAATGAAAATAAACAATATTAGGTAAAACACTACTGTTTTTAGTCATAAAATATTCCTATTCTATTTTCAATTATTGCTACGTAGCCTTTATTATTTTTTTCAATGGATGTCCTCCTATACGTAAATAACTATTTGACTTTAGTTTCAAAATTGTAGTTAATTATTTTCTCCAAATAGTACAATTCTTCCATCTAACTGGTATATTAATACTATACTAAATAAGCTATCAATTAGTAAGGAGAGCATAGTGATACCATTAATTAGCTTTTTTAAAAAGAGAAAAGATGAAGAACAGCAAAATCCAAAAATAACATTAGATCAAATAGAAGAGAAAAAGACTGAAAAGGTTGCTACCCGTATAGGTGAGTTAGGAGAATACAAAATCGATATTCAATTACATCAGCTTCCGAAAGATTTTAAGCATCTGAGCGATTTGCTAGTTGAAAACCCAAAAGCAAAGACAGGTTATTCACAGCTTGATCATATAGTGATTACTCCGTTTGGTGTCTTTGTAATAGAAACTAAAAATTATCAAGGAACCATTTATGGAGGAAAAGATAGAAAAACATGGTCCGTAAATGGCAAGTTTAAAATGATGAATCCATTTATTCAAAATTATGGACATATACAAGCATTAAAAAACTTCCTTGATCAAAAATACCATCATCTATTTATTTCAATGGTTTCCTTTACGAAACGCTGCACGTTTAAAATTGATGACCTCGAACTTAGAAAAATTGCTTCTAATGACTTAATTGTATATGACGTGGAATTATTCGATTACATACATAGGAAAGTATCGGTTCTAAAACTGCAGCATAAAGAGCCTTTGCTTAATGATAGTGAGGTTTTAATGATTTATGACGCAATTTATGCAACAAATATAACAGATCCATCAATTAGAGAGAAGCATGTGCAAACGCTAAAAGAAAGTAAGTCCAATAAAAAAGAGACAGTTACGAAGGAAAGTCAGCCGGAAAAATGTTGCGTATGTAACAAAACTGTTTCGGACAAAGTGAAAGCATTTTGTTTGTCGAATAAAAGGTTTAATGGGAAGATCTATTGTTTTGGGCATCAAAAAGATTTATACAAATAATTACTTAAAGGGAGTCGAAAATGCCTATCTACAATAAACTTGTACGAGACCGTATCCCAGAGGTTATTGCTCGAAACGGAAAAAAGTGTTCAACAAGAATATTAGATAATGAAAAATACATAGAGGAATTAAAGAAAAAGAGCTTCGAAGAGCTAGAGGAATACGTTAAAGCACAAACTGATGAAGAAGCAATCGAGGAACTGGCAGATATACTGGAAATCCTTCATGCATTGGCCAAAGTTCATGGTTCTACAATCCGGGATGTGGATGAAATCCGTAAAAGTAAAGCGGAAAAAAGAGGTGGATTTCAAGATAAAGTATTCCTAATTGAGGTTGAAGATTAATCATAAAATTTTAATGGATTGGGGAAAGAGAAAGTATGAGTCATAAACTGCAAGTTGGTGAAATGGAAGCTTCATATTTAACCGACAAAGAAATATGGGGGCACTTTAATTATATCTTTTCATCAAAATCGAGAAACTCAACAACATATAAATTCGTTTTGATTAAGTCTTTAATCGAGAATCTCTACAATGCGAATGAAAAATTGGAGCTGCATTATGATTCTTTATTTAACAGTTTTTCAAAAATTTATTGGAATCTCGTCATTCATCATGATCTTAACCAAATTAATATGGTGGGCAAGAAAGCAGAGGTTCAGAGCATTTTGCTTAACGTGCAATCAAAGCATAAAATCCCGAACACCTTTGTTTTCGATAAGCTATCAAACGAATTGCAAATCTTTATCGTGAATAAGGTAAAAAAGAAATGCAAGGTCAATGTAATGGGAGCGATATATGGAGATACCTCCGGAACTATTTTTGATTTTGATAATGAACAAGAAGTCCTCCGCTTTAATCCTGCTTTCTTTTCTTTTATGCAGCGCTATCAGCGCGTGTTGAAGTATATGTCCAACTATCAATTGGCTATTTTTCTAGAAAAGTTCAATGAACAAGGAGATACTTCTCGGCTTTTACTTAAGGTTGAAAATGTCTCCAAACGTTCATCATTAGATCCTTTTTATCAAGTGCTTGCTTCTTTCTATGGTGGGAAATGCTTTTATTGCGGTAAAACTATCAAGAAGAAGGAACAAGCCCATGTAGATCATTTTATCCCCTGGAGCTTTGTTCAAGCGGATCAGCTATGGAATTTAGTGATTGCCTGTACAGCCTGCAATCTCTCTAAAAATGATAAACTGGCAACAGATGTATTTTTGGAAACCCTGATTGATCGAAATGGAAACTTCCTTACTATGCCTGAGCTTAAAATAAGAGAAGACATGATGGTATACACAAGCAAAAAACTGAAGGATCTATATGAATATTCCATTGATAACGGATATACGGATATATGGGTGCCGAGGAAAAAGCTTGCAGGGGATTAATTTATTTTATGCAATTCATGCTATTGTACTCATCAAAGAATATATTGTAAACATATAGCCTGAGAAATTAGCTGATTATTAATTTGGTAAGTGCCATTGAAGATTTTAATAGAATTATTTTTGTAATGACTCGCACTTATTATTTAGATAAAGAATAGTCGATAGAAAAATCGACTATTCTTTTTTGTTGGTACTATTCCAATATGAATTCTTTCTTATACGCAAATTAGAGCCACATGCTTCATAACTAGATTTGGATTATTTTAAAAAAGTTCGTTCAATATATATCTACCCCATTACTCTTCTCCTTTTATGAACTAAACTGTTTTTTTACAATCATATGTGTCACAAAAGGAATCCCAGCATCGTTATATTTGTGAGCAGGACCAAGAGAGGGTGGTGAAACAAATCAAGGTAGAATGCTAAACAAAAAACGATGACAGTCAGGACATTAAGCTTAAGTTTGGGGATCCAAAGAGTTATAGTCCTAGATTACATGCTATAAGAAAATAAAATTATAAAAGAAAAGGGGTAAACAATAATGACACAACGAATTAACTACATGCAACAATCTCCAGAATTTGTTAACAAGATGATGGAACTAAGCAATACTGAGAAGGAAAGTTCAATTGAGGAGAAAATCATTCATCTCGTTCACATTAGAGCTTCACAAATGAATGGATGTGCATTTTGCGTGGATATGCATATCAAGCAGGCAAAGATCCATGGCGAGGGTGAGCTTCGCCTTTATCATATTCCGATTTGGCGCGAATCCACTCTGTTTACCCCACGCGAACGAGCAGCGCTTGAATGGACTGAGATTTTGACTAAGCTGCCTGCACACGGTGTTCCTGATGATATTTATGACAGTGTTCGTGAGCTGCTATCAGAAAAAGAACTATCAGATCTTACCTTCTCCATCATGGCAATCAATGCCTGGAACCGTATCAGCATAGCTTTCAAAACAGTGCCGGGTTCTGCTGACACAGCTTTTGGATTGACTAAAGCTGGACTATGAGTGGTATAAACCTGAGAATATGATGGGCTTTTATAGATTGAGTCAAACAAAAGGGACCGGTAGGATGGAATTAACCATCTTACCGGTCCCTGTATAAATAGAACCTGAATGCTACCTTAATACTCCTGTATGCTTCAGTTTATCGGGGTTTCGGATAATGTATATGTTGCGGATCAAATTTCCCTCTGCATGAATGATTCCTACTGTATGAATGCCGTCATGGGTTCTTATGATATAAGCAGGTTGTTCGTTAATTTGACTGATTTCCATTTGCAGGGTTCCCTCAACCATTGATGCTTTGCCTAAAACGCCGAGAAGAAAGCGAACAACGCGATCACTCGTTTTAATTGGAAAAATAGCAGCCTTTGCTTTTCCTCCTCCATCAGAGACCAGTATAACATTAGGGTCAAGCATAGAGACCATTCGCTTCATGTTCCCCTGTTTGAGTGCTGCCAGAAAGTCAGTAATCAGTTCATTAGGGGCTGTTTCAGTATGAACAAGCTCTTCAGAGGTAATCCCCATTTTTGCACGTGCACGACTGAACAGTTTACGGCAATTCACCGTGCTTTTTTCCGTAAGCTCTGCAATTTCTTCATAGTCAAAGCCCAGTGCCTCACGCAGGACAAAAACAACACGCTCCGCTGGTGTAAGCCGTTCAAGCAGGACGATCATCGCATAAGACAATAAATCACCCCGCTCGACTGATTCTATAGAATCGTCACTCGAACTCGATTGAAACAGGGGCTCTGGAAGCCATTCCCCCAAATATTGCTCCCGTTTTTTGCGCGCCGATTTTTGTAAATCATAACATCGATTTGTGACCATTTTACAAAGATAAGCTTTAGGCTCAGATAGCTTCTCCTTTGGAACATCATATAATTTCAAAAAAACATCATGCACAACATCCTCTGCATCAGAGACAGATCCTGTCAATTGATAGGCGAGCTTAAACAGCAATCCTTTATATTGCATGTACATTTCTTGCATCTTTTTCACTTCCAATCTTATTGTGCCAAATGCTGATTCTAAGCAAAGGCTACAAAAATAAAACGAGTAAAGGAGGGTTTTTGTGACAAATAGAAGATCTGCTCCTGAAATTGTACATAACTCGTGGTACTTATTATGTGATGGCTTAGGAAGAGTTTGTTTTTTTACTAACTATAAACGGCTGTGGAGTTGAAATACCACTTTCTAGTAAATATATAGCAGTAAATGAAGGGCGACTTTTTCAAAAACAGGTGAATTTACTATAAGACTTGGATTTTATATATATTATATCTGACCCACGTTGCTTGTAAGAACAAAATATGGTTAATTTGGTTATTAAATGATAAAATTTACAGTTGTAAACCCTTAAGAAATGGGGTCATAATATGAAATCCTACTGGCTATGGATCCTATTAAATATGGTTGTTTGGCCTTTTGCGATTGCTTATCTTAACCTTCCTATAAATAAATTGCCAGTTTACATATTTGGAGTGGCATTTTATTTCCTGCTATTTTTTCTCGTTCCTTTGATCGAGAAAAAGCCCATTGTTTTATTTTTCATATTAGGTACTAATACGATTATTGCAGTAGCAACCCTGTTTCCCTACAATGATCATTTTAATCCCTTTCTAATTCTCATCCTTTCCCTTCTAATCGCTGAGGGCTTTTATCGGCTACCGTTTCGATACAGTATAGTGAATGGGGCAATTGCTGCAATCGCATTAGGGTTCACCACTTTACATAGTAATCTGGGCTGGTTCCTTCAGACTTTCATAACTGTATTTATCCTTTTCCTTTTGATTGCTCTCATCCATTATAAAAAAAACAAGGATCATCTCATGGATCTGGAAGCACGCCATGAGGCTATTTTCAGTGAATTTCGCGATTTAAAACGGAGAGCTGTCTCAGAGGAGGAGGTTGCCAGGCAAGAGGAGCGGGTCCTGATTGCCCATGAAATCCATGATTCAGTTGGTCATAAGCTGACCGCCCTTATCATGCAGCTCGAAATGTTTCGTCTGCAAACCTCTACGGACGAAAAGGAAAGAGTGGAATCATTAAAGGAACTGGCTAATGAAAGCCTCAACGAAACACGCAGGGCCGTAAAATCTCTTAAGGCAAATGACACCGGCGGGCTTCCTGGCATCCTGCGGTTAATTCGCAGGCTCGAATTGGAAAATATGATGCACATTCATTTCTCCGTCAAATACGGTGCCTTTTCTGCCCCGTTGACTGGTGAACAATCCTTTGTGATCTACAGATCAGTCCAAGAAGCATTAACCAATATCATGAAGCATAGTGATGCAAAAGAAGCAGAAATCACCTTCGAAGCACCAGGCGGCAGCATATTCCGATTCGAAATTCGGAACCCAGCCACTGGAATGGAGGGCTATCAGGAAGGATTCGGACTAAGCCAAATGAGGCAGCGTTTAGAGAAGCATAATGGTGGTTTGAAGGTGTACCAAACTGAAGGACATTTCATAGTTACCGGATTCATTAAAATAAGGTAGTTCTCGTAAAGGCTTTTGAACGCTTATTTAAGTATAATCTCTGAGTTGATTGAAGCGGAAGGTGCGAGACTCCTGTGGGAGTAGCGAACCAGGGGAGACCCCGCAGACGCGCAGCGGCGAGGAGGCTCCCGGTAGCCCCACGGAAAGCGAGTGCCTGCAGCGGAAATCAACGGGCAAAATTCAAAGAAAATCTATGAGAATAGAGGTGAAAACCATGATTCGAATACTCCTGGCAGAAGACCAGGTAATGGTAAGACAAGGCTTAAAAATGATGATTGAAACCGAACCGGAGTACAAAGTCACAGGCGAAACAGATAACGGCAAAGAAGCCATCGCCCTTTGTGAAAAAAGGCAATTTGACATTGCCATTCTTGATATCCGCATGCCTGTAATGGATGGACTAAAAGCGGCAAAGATCATCCAATCACGCTGGCCCCATACCAAAATCCTAATGCTAACAACCTTCGATGACGATAATTATGTCATGGAGGCCCTTCGAATAGGCGTGAGCGGCTACATCCTAAAAAACGGTGACACGGATTCACTGCTCCGTTCGATCCGCAGTGCACTAAAGGGCGGATTATCCATAGAAGAAGGGGTGGCTGCAAAGGTCGTCCCTCAATTAATGAAACAGCAGGACACAAAGGAACCAGATCCTTCTCTAACACCCAGGGAACGTGCCATCCTAAAATGCATTGGAGAAGGGCTCAGCAATAACGAAATCGCAGAACGGCTCGCCATTTCCACAGGCACCGTAAAAAATAATACAAGCCAGATTTTGACGAAACTGGATTTAAGAGACCGGACACAGCTCGCCATCTATGCCATCCGCCATAACCTTGTCTAATTCAGATAAAATGATGAAAGTAATGGTGAAATACATAACTCGTGACGGGAGACAGTAGTGATGCTGTTTCCTTTTTTATATCTTAAATGTATCAACTAAATAAAGGAGTGTGGAACCATGCTCGAAACAGTAAAACTGACGAAAAGTTTTAAAGATAAAAAAGTGGTGGATGAAATTAACCTATACCTGCATACAGGCGAATCAGTCGGTTTGCTCGGGCCGAACGGCGCAGGTAAATCAACGACGATTTCCATGATTGCATCCCTCATTAAGCCGACTTCCGGGGATGTGAAGCTTGACGGAAAAAGCACGATTCAAAACCCTTCTGATCTCAGAAAAGTGCTGGGGGTAGTCCCGCAGGAAATCGCATTATACGAGGAGCTATCAGCCTATGAAAATCTGAAGTTTTTCGGAAAAGCCTACCGGGTGGAGAAAGAGACCTTAGAAGTCCGAATTCAGGAAGTGCTGGACATGGTTGGCTTAAAGGATCGCCAAAAGGAACTGATTAAAACCTTTTCCGGCGGAATGAAACGAAGAATCAACATCGCTGCTGCACTGCTTCATAATCCGAAAATCCTCATACTCGACGAACCGACTGTCGGCATTGACCCCCAGTCACGAAACCATATATTAGAAACGGTTCGGGAATTAAATCAAACCGAGGGCACTACCGTCCTGTATACGAGCCATTACATGGAGGAAGTCGAGCAATTATGCAATCGGGTCTACATTATGGATCACGGAAAAATTATCGCAACTGGCAGCAAGGAAGAATTGCTGAGTATTTTATCCAGTGAAGATACCATCGGGGTTCAGCTCAGCAAGAGAAGTGAAGCATTCACGGACAAAATTAAAACACTGCCAGATGTCCTTCAAGTAGAACAAACGAGTGAGGGCCTTCGCATTCTGGCAAAAAAGAATCATCATCTTTTGAGCAGCCTTGTGCACACTGCTGAAAAAGAAGGCATTCAAATTATGAACTATCAAGTCGAAATTCCAAGCCTGGAGGACGTCTTTCTGCACCTGACAGGTAAAACATTGCGGGATTAAGGAGAGGTGAAAAATGGGCGCTTTTATTAAAAAAGATCTTCTGGTTTTCTGGAGAGACCGCAAAGAGATCTTAATGGCATTATTGCTCCCCATCCTGATCATTGTGATCTTGAATTTTGCCTTTTCTGGCCTTTTTAAGGATGAAAAAGCGATGCAAATAGATATTTCAGTGGTGCAGGAAGATAATGTGAAGAAGGGGAAGGAACAATTTGCAGCTGCTGTGGAAGCGAAGGGATTATCCTCCGAAGAAAAAAGTGTACTACTTGCAGAAGCAGATAAGCTTGATCCTGTAAAGCTTATTCATGATTTTCTGAACAGCTCTGATTTGAAGGATTGGGTGACTGTAAAAAACTTCAGTGAACAGGAAGCGGCGGAACAAGTGAAAAACGGGGATCTGGATGCGATTATTAAAATTCCAGAAGGGTTTACGTTTGAATCGTTATCCGGTGTTCTATTAGGGGAAACATCTCAAGGGTCCGTAACGATTTTATCCGAGGAGGAATCGTCAGAAGTCAGCACGCTTCAAGAAGTTGTCCATACCTTTGTAAATACGGTAAATACGCAGTTTGCCCTTGGGAGTAAAGGAGTCCAGGCTACGGGAGAACCCATTTTGCCAAAGGGAGGCAAGGAAGTGGTTGAAGGCGATGATGGTGCGGATGCGTATACGATTTCCCAATATTTCTCAATCGCAATTGGTACCCTTTTTGCCTTATTTATGGCTCAAACGGTTTCGTTAAAAACGATGACAGAAAAGCGGGAGCAGGTGTTCAATCGGATTTTATTAACGAATAGCCATCCGCTGTCCTTCTTAATTGGGAAAACGGTATCCGCTTTTATTCTCGCCATTCTGCAAATCGCGATTACCCTGACGGTTGTTCAATTGCTGTTAGATGTATTTCCGGATAAATCATTCACGTTTTGGGCGGGATTAATGGTTGTCCTGATCGCATTTGCCTTAACGGTAGGGGGACTTTCCGCTTTATTTACGGC
Organism: Cytobacillus oceanisediminis 2691; assembly: GCF_000294775.2. GTDB lineage: Bacteria > Bacillota > Bacilli > Bacillales > Cytobacillaceae > Cytobacillus > Cytobacillus pseudoceanisediminis. The sequence continues at coordinate 3,233,054 of NZ_CP015506.1, read as the reverse complement.
TCTAACACTCCATCTAAGCGACACCAACGCAGCAAGTGGTATATCTACCCTGGTCATTATGGGGTTTGGCGTTCTGGGCGGAAGCTTCTTCCCGCTGGAAGGACTTCCGGACCCGATTCAAAAAATCGGCGAATGGACACCGAATGGCCTGACACAGACAGCCCTTATTGAATGGGTTCAATATAGTCATTTCAATGACTTGCTTTTCCCGATTATTTTTCTAATGGGTGTATTTATCATTTGTTTTGCCATCAGTGTGTCAATCTTTCCAAAAAGGGGGCGAAGCTGATGTATCCAGTGTTTTACGCGCAATTTCTAAAGGACAAACGAAAACCGCTCCTAATCCTGACATTTATTGGCCTGAGCATCTTAGCTACCCTCATTTTTGGAAACTCAGCCTGGCAGACGAATACCACTGTTTCTGTGTTTGCCTCCGGGCCAAATGCAGAGGAGATTGAACAAAAATGGGTAAAGTTATTAAATAAGGATAATGAAAATACCGAATATGTTATATCAGAAGAAGAGGAAGCACGTGAACAGGTTAGAGAGGGAAAAAGGGATGTTGCCATTCTATTGATGGAAGAGGATTATCGCTTAATAACCGCCTCTGATATGCCCAATATCCAGCTGATCGAGCAGGAGGTCCATAAAGTATTTATGGAGGAAGCACAGCTTCAGGCGATTGCAGGCTCTGCTGATACAGCTGAATTAAGAGAAGAAATCGATCGCTACCTGGAAAAACCGCCCCTGACCGTTAACACCGAAAGCGTGAATGGCGGAGAATTGACTAGCCATAATATGGGGACCCAGCTGCTGTTTGGCTTTACCCTGTTTATTGCCATGTTCACCATTGGATTTAAGGTTAATGGCATAAATGCGGATAAAGTCAGCGGGGTATGGAACCGTCTGAACCTTTCACCAGTAAGTAAAACCAATATGTATACCGGTCATCTGCTGTATAGCTTTTTCATTGGTTTTTTTCAAATGGCCGCTGTTTTTCTGGTATTCGAATATGTCATGAACTATGAAATAGGGCCGCTTTCCCTTATTCTGACGATTGCCGCCGTGTTTACATTTAGCAGTGTAAGCTTGGCTATGCTGGTTGCCGGCTTGACCAAAACGCCGGAAAAGTTCAACATGGTTTATCCATCTGTTATTCCGATTATCCCGATTATCAGCGGTGTGTATGTGCCGCCGGGTGTAATGGATAATCCGGTATTCACCTTTATTGCTGACCTTTTCCCTATGGGTTATGCGCTTGAGGCGATGATGGATGCTGCTCTTTTTGATGCAGGCTGGAGTGATATTCTGCTGCCGGTTTCGTTTATGCTGCTGATTGCCGTTATCTATATGGGGATTGGGATTAATTTAGGGGAACGGGGCAGGAGGTAAGCATGGGATGGGTTCTTTCGCTAACCCTTTAGCTCTCTTCCTTATGAATAGAAATTAAAATAGACAAATCGGGACATTGTCTCGTTTTGTCTATTTTTTGAACGTTTTTTTCACAGAATTGCTAGTATTATTGACTTCTTTTTTTGGCACGAATAAAGGAGATGAAATAAATTTTCCAAGGAGTCTGCATCTTAGCTTTCCCTTTGCACTAATTCATAACTTCAATGACAGAGGGGCCTGGTTTCAGGGAATCCAAGAGGATTACCGTTAAATTAAATTACGACAATTTCCAAGCAGGAATTAATGAGTGGAAGTTAAAAAAGTAACTCATTATGACGTGAATGACAGAATACAAAGCTAATATTGTTATATAGGTAAGAAACCAAATAGGCAAAGGTTTTTTCATAAAAAGATAGAGCAGAAACATCCCAACAGGAAAAGGTATTAAAACAATTAACCAGATGGGGGCACCTAATGCTTCCGTAATGGATCCTAAAGACACTACTGAAGTACCGATTATGAATGCTGCTAGAACAGAAATAGCATTCTTTGTAAGGATACTGCCGAAAAAATAAGACAATGAAGTAAGAGATACAGCTAGAACAAAACTTAAAAAATAGTTCATAGTAACCACCTTTGAATTTATTACTAAATTATACCAAAAACACCAAAGGCGAAATGTTTTATTTTAGTAAATATTTTAAGCAATTTCATTTACTTTTTTTTCTCAGCTCTATAAGCAAAAAGCAACTGCTAAAGCCAAAGAGAAATAAGAACTCGAAACCATGATGGATGCTGCTCTCTTTGGTGCTGGCTGGATTCTTCCGTCTGCAAAATAGAAATCCTTTTTAGTAGGAACATAAGTAGACAAATCGAGACACTGTCTCGTTTTGTCTATTTTTTTCGAGCAAAATTATACAAAAATTGCTGAATTTAGCGGCTTGCTATCTTGGCACGGTTCTTGCAATTAATTTAGTTGAAATCTATTTTTCCAAGGAGGCTGAAAGAATGAAAGCATTGGAAAGCAGTAAAGATGTAGCTTTATCAAAGGAGAAAGCCCAGTGGATGTATCAAAAAATGGTTGAGATCCGTCAGTTTGAGGATCGAGTTCATGAGCTGTTTGCAAAAGGAATCCTGCCGGGATTTGTTCATTTATACGCAGGTGAGGAAGCGGTCGCTGTTGGGGTTTGTGCGCATTTAAATGACAAGGACAGCATAACAAGCACCCATCGCGGACATGGGCACTGTATTGCGAAAGGCTGTGATTTGGATGGCATGATGGCTGAAATTTATGGAAAAGTCACAGGGCTATGTAAAGGCAAGGGAGGTTCCATGCATATTGCCGACTTTGATAAAGGCATGCTTGGAGCCAATGGAATTGTAGGTGGAGGATTTCCGCTCGCCTGTGGTTCAGCACTAACAGCCAAGTTTAAAAAGACTGATAATGTAAGCGTTTGCTTCTTTGGTGACGGTGCCCAGAACCATGGGACTTTCCATGAGGGAATTAATCTGGCTGCGATCTGGAAGCTTCCGGTTGTTTTTGTTGCTGAAAACAATGGATATGCGGAAGCGACGCCATTTTCGTATGCATCGAGCTGTAAGTCCATTGTGGACCGGGCAATTGCCTACAATATTCCTGGCATCAAGGTGGATGGGAAGGATGTTCTGGCTGTTTACCAGGCTGCTGAAGAAGCTGTTCAGCGGGCAAGACGCGGGGAAGGTCCTACACTTATTGAATGTGTGACATACCGGAATTATGGCCATTTTGAGGGAGACGCCCAAACCTACAAAGCAGATCAGGAAAAAGCAGAGCACAAGCAGGATAAAGATGCCATTCTCCTCTTTAGAAATCATTTGTTGAATGAGCAGCTGCTTGCTGAAAGGGAAGTTGAGGCAATTGAAAAATCTGTTGAGGCAGCAGTGAATCAGGCTGTAAAGTTCAGTGAAGAAAGTCCATATCCGAATGCATCCGAGCTGCTAACGGACGTATATGTCTCTTATTAGTTTTAAGAGTATACAAGACAATGTTTTGACTAAAGGACACTTTAAATAAAAGGAGGAGTCTTTCATGACAAGAAAGGTAAGTATGTCAGGGGCCATCAATGAGGCTATGAAACTGGCGATGCGCAAGGATGAGAATGTCATTCTAATGGGTGAGGATGTTGCCGGCGGAGCTCAGGTGGACCATTTGCAGGATGAAGATGCATGGGGCGGTGTGCTTGGGGTTACGAAAGGTCTTGTCCAGGAATTTGGGCGGGAGCGGATTTTAGATACACCGATTACGGAAGCGGGATATATGGGAGCAGCGATGGCTGCTGCATCTACCGGACTGCGTCCCATTGCCGAATTAATGTTTAATGATTTTATCGGCAGCTGCTTGGACGAGGTTTTAAATCAGGGGGCAAAATTCCGTTACATGTTTGGCGGAAAGGCCCAGGTTCCGGTCACGATCAGAACGATGCATGGCGCCGGATTTAGAGCCGCTGCCCAGCATTCTCAAAGTTTATATGCACTATTTACTGCAATCCCTGGTGTGAAAGTGGTCGTTCCATCAACCCCATATGAAGCAAAGGGTTTATTGCTTGCTGCAATCGAAGATAATGACCCTGTCATCTTTTTTGAAGACAAGACCCTCTATAACATGACAGGTGATGTCCCGGAAGGCTATTATACGATTCCAATCGGCAAAGCAGATATTAAAAGGGAAGGTTCAGACGTGACGGTTGTAGCCATAGGGAAGCAGGTTCATACCGCATTGGAGGCTGCGGAACAGCTTTCTCAAAAAGGAATTGAAATTGAAGTTGTCGATCCGCGGAGCCTTTCGCCATTGGATGAAGAAGCGATTCTTTCATCAGTAGAAAAGACAAATAGACTCATTGTGATTGATGAAGCGAATCCTAGGTGCAGTATAGCGACAGATATAGCCGCACTGGTGGCTGACAAAGGATTCGATTACCTTGATGCACCAATCAAACGGATCACAGCTCCTCATACTCCCGTACCATTCTCTCCGCCGCTTGAGGATATTTATCTGCCAAAAGCAGAACGAGTGGTGAAAGTGGTATCGGAGTTATTAGGAACACCTCTTGAAGTGTAATGGGAAGGCGGGATAACCATGTCAGTAGAAGTTGTAATGCCAAAATTGGGAATGGCTATGAAGGAAGGAACGGTATCCATATGGAACAAGCAGGTCGGGGATCGGGTTGGAAAAGGAGAACCGATTGCAAGTGTCAGCTCGGAAAAAATTGAAATTGATGTAGAATCTCCAGCAGAAGGAACATTATTGGAAATTGCCGTTCCTGAAGGGGAAGGAGTCCCGCCGGGAGCTGTTATTTGTTATATCGGCCATCCTGGTGAAAAAATTGCTCCGGTGAGTGCCTCTGTACAAACTGAGGAGACTAAAGCAGCTGCCGAATCTCCAGTAAAAGAAACACCAGAGAAGAGCAAGCAGGTGAAAACCGGTGGAGACCGCGTAAAAATCTCTCCAGTAGCCAGAAAAATGGCAGAAGCGGGCGGCATCAATATTAGTGAAATCCAGGGCACAGGACCTGGAGGAAGAATTACAAAGGAAGATGTCCAGGAAGCTTTGAAACAATCCCGTGTGCAAAAGGTAGAAGAGAAGCAAATGGACAAACCCGCCTTGGAAACAGCTGAAAAGGCCCAGGAAATGAAGGTTTCTGGCATTCGAAAGGTTATTGCAGGCAGAATGCATGATAGCCTGCAGCAGACCGCACAGCTGACGATAAACATGAAGGTGGATGTGACGGAATTAATCTCATTGCAGAAGCAAACAGCCGAAACGGTCCAAAACCGTTATGAGAATAAACTGACGGTGACTGACTTTATCGCTCGGGCAGTGGTGCTTTCGCTTCAGCAGCATCCGCAAATGAATAGTGCCTATATCGATGAAACAATCCATTTATTTAAGCATGTGCATCTTGGAATGGCAGTTGCTATTGATAAGGGCTTAGTTGTTCCAGTTATTCGCCATTCTGAAAAGTGTTCACTCATTGAATTGTCAAGTAGCATTAAAACGTTGGCACAGAAGGCAAGAGTTGGGCAGCTGAGCAGCGAGGAGATGCAGGGATCTACCTTTACGATCAGTAATCTTGGCTCTTACGGTGTGGAACATTTTACCCCAATCTTAAATCCGCCGGAATCAGGGATCCTTGGGGTCGGAGCTGTCTATGATACGCCGGTTTTTAAGGGGGAAACAATAGAAAAAAGAAGCATCCTGCCTCTCAGTCTGACGTTTGACCACCGTGTCCTTGATGGAGCACCGGCAGCAGCGTTTTTACAAACAGTCAAACAGTTTTTGGAAGAGCCGGTTACGATGCTTTTATAGAAAGAAGGGAATGCTTTGGGATCGATCGCCATTATTGGAGGTGGACCTGCTGGATATGTAGCTGCCATTACGGCTGCCCAGCAGGGACAGGAAGTGACCATTATTGACCAAGGGCCTCTTGGAGGAACATGTTTAAATGAGGGCTGTATGCCTACAAAATCTCTGTTAGAAAGTGCTGAAGTGTACAGCCAGCTATATCATGCCAATAAGTTTGGGATTCGTCTGCCATCTGGGCTAATAGAAATTGATTGGAATGCGGTCCAGGATCGTAAAAACAGGATCGTTTCAACTCTTGTTCAAGGGATTCAATATTTAATGAAGAAAAATAAAGTGAAGGTAATTAAAGGAACGGCCTCTTTCAAGACAAGTCAGGTTCTGCAAGTTGTGAGCAATGGAAATCAGCAAGAAATGAAGGCCGATAACATAATCATAGCGGCAGGTTCCGAACCTGCCCCATTGCCCTTCGCCCCCTTTGATGGGGAATGGGTGATTCATAGCGGCCAGGCAATGTCGCTTCAGTCGATTCCATCCTCGCTGCTGATTGTCGGCGGTGGTGTAATAGGCTGTGAGTTTGCCAGTATTTTCAGCAGAATGGGCACAAAAGTGACCATTGTCGAGATGGCGGGTCAGCTCCTTCCAGGCGAAGATGAGGATATCGCTAGGGTCTTACATAAACAGCTTGAAGAAGACGGCGCAGCGATTTACACTTCTGCTGCTCTCAAGCATTTGGAAGCAGCCCGGAAGAAAGCGTTCATTGAAGACGATAAGGGACTCCATGAAATTCAGGCAGACCGGGTTCTCGTTTCCGTTGGCCGCAAGCCTAGAGTCAATCACTTGGGTTTAGAAGGTGCAGGGGTTGACTTTTCCAATCAGGGGATCCATGTTAATGACCATATGCAAACAAACATCCCTTCCATTTATGCATGCGGTGACGTAGTCGGTGGAATTCAGCTTGCCCATATGGCTTTCCATGAAGGAAAAGTGGCGGCTTTAAATGCCTGTGGGATGGATGCTGTAGTTCATGCCAGCGCTGTTCCCCGCTGTATTTACACATCACCTGAAATCGCAAGTGTTGGCTTAACAGAAAAGCAGGCGAGAGAAAAATATGGTGATATCAGAATGGGTGAGTTTCCATTCTCGGCAAATGGCAAGGCGCTAATCGCCAATGAACAGGCTGGAAAAGTAAAGGTTATGATCGATCCGGAATTCGGGGAAATCGTCGGAATTTCCATCGTGGGAGCTCATGCAACAGAGCTTATTGGGCAAGGAGCTGTCATGCTTCATGCAGAATTGACAGCAGACCTGATGGAAAATTTCATCGCCGCCCATCCAACCCTTTCTGAAGCCGTTCATGAAGCGCTGCTAAGTGCTGTTGGTCATGCTGTTCATGTATAAAAGGGGGGATTTGATTGAAAGCTGCTCTTTGGTATAACACAAAAGATATCCGTTTGGAAACAATTCCTGAGCCTTCTCTTGAAAAGGATCAGGTGAAAATAAAGGTTTCTTATTGTGGCATATGCGGGTCAGATTTGCACGAATATTTGGCCGGTCCCATTTTTATCCCAGTAGAAGAACCCCACCCCATATCGAAGGACAAGGCGCCGATTGTCATGGGTCATGAGTTTGCCGGGGTGGTCGCTGCCGTTGGGGAAGATGTAACTGGAATAGAAGTGGGGGACCGCGTGTGCGTAGAACCGATTTACAGCTGCGGAACATGCCGCTCTTGCCGGAAAGGACACTATAATGTTTGTGAACATTTAGGTTTTATCGGTCTTTCCGGCGGATTAGGCGGCTTTTCAGAATACAGTGTGGTGCCATCTAAGATGATTCATAAAATTCCGGACCATATGACATGGGAACAGGCAGCTCTAGTTGAGCCGGCAGCTGTTGCCGTTCACGCTGTCCGCCAAAGTGACATGAAGATTGGGGATTCAGTCGCAGTTATTGGAACAGGGCCAATCGGTTTATTGGTTATTCAAGCAGCTAAGGCAGCGGGTGCAAGTAAAATCGTTGCAGTCGAGGTTTCCCCGGAACGAAGGGATTTTGCAAAACAGGCTGGAGCAGACCTTGTCATGGATCCTTTAGAAAGTGACCCCATTCAAGCCATAAAAGAATTTACTGATGGGCTTGGAGTTGATGTTGCATTTGAGGCAGCTGGCATCGAGGCTGCTATTCATACCGCAATTGAATCGACAAAACCGGAAGGGAATGTAGTGAATATCAGTATATGGGAAAAACCTGCCAGCATTCCGGTAAACCAATTTATTTTAACAGAGAGAAAGATGACTAGTATCATAGCTTATCGAAACATCTTCCCGCAAGTTATTCAATTGCTTGCGAATGGGCAAATGAAAGCAACAGAGTTCATCACGAAAAAAATTTCCCTTGATCAAATCGTTACTGAAGGGTTTGAAGCACTCACGAAAAATAAAAACCAAATTAAAATATTGGTAGATCCATCATTATAAGATCATTTCAGGCTTCGTGCTAATGCGCGAAGTTTATTTTTTGAATATTCATAATAATGAACCGCTGCTTATTGAAAGCGGATACATAATTTAATATAATAAACTTGAAAAATGCCTATTAACACTCAGAGACTCATGTTCAAATGAAATAAATGTATGCCGGAAAATTTTTCTGAATAGAGGGGGCTCCATGGATACTACTTTTTATTTTGATACTTGGAAGCGATTTGTTCATGAAGGTGTTCTTGACCAATCACGATTAGACAAACGAATTTTGGAATCCTGGTACCGATGTAAAAAAGAAAGAGTAAACCCATATTTGAATAAAGGCATGCATTTATTAACTGAAGAGGAATTACATAATAAGAAAGCTCAAAATTCACTGCTTATTGAAATGACTGACCCGTATTTAAAAAAGATGGAACCGATGATAAAAAGTTCTGGCATGATGGCATTATTGGTCGATCCTGATGGATATGTATTATCCCTATTAGGGAATGAAAAAACCTTAATGGATGCCAGCAGAATTAACTTTATGGAAGGCGTAAGCTGGACTGAGGGCGCTGTCGGGACCAATGCAATCGGAACGGCATTGGCAACAAAAGAAGCAGTCATGATTCAGGGCCCTGAGCATTATTCTGTAGCTTCTCATCAATGGAGCTGCTCTGCCACTCCCATTATGGACGACCATGGAAGATTACTTGGACTCATCGATGTTTCATGTCCCGTAGAGCAATCTCACCCTTTTATGATTGGCATGGTTACTTCCATTGCTTATGCGATTGAAAAAGAATTAATTAAGAGATCCCACAGAAAAGAAATCACAATGGTCCGGCAAGCATCTCAATTAGCTGAGTCCCATCACAGCCAGCTCTTCATTGTATGTAATCAGCACAAACAAATCATATCCGCGAGTAAACCCGTCCGTGAGAAAATACCGCAGGTCATTGGAATGAATCTGCAGGAATTACTGCATAACAGATACCGGATCAAGTCTGAAATGCCTTTCTATACAAAGGAAGACAACTGTATGAATGGAATCTGCCTTTTCCTGTCAGAAGTGAATGTGCCTCATCAAAAAGCTTGCTTCCTCCCCTCAAGACCAGAAGACTCCTTTGTATTTAATGGGGAATGTGGAGTAAGTGAGATTTTCCAGAACACTTTAAAGAAAGTAAAACTCGTTGCTCCAACAGATGCTACCGTATTTATCTCAGGGGAAACGGGTACAGGCAAAGAGTTGATTGCAAGGGCCATTCACGATAACAGCCCTCGCAAAAACGGCCCTTTTATCTCGTTGAATTGCGGCGCTATTCCTAAAGACCTGATGGAAAGTGAACTCTTTGGGTATGCAGAAGGGGCTTTTACCGGGGCAAAACGTCAAGGAAATAAAGGGAAATTTGAACAGGCTCAAAGGGGGACGATTTTTCTTGATGAAATTGGTGAAATTCCTCACACGATGCAGGTAGCTTTACTGCGTGTCCTTCAGGAAAGGAAAGTCACCCCTATTGGCGGAACCAAAGAAGTTCCTTTGGATGTCCGGATCATAACGGCGACACATCGTGACATTACTGACCTTGTAAAACGGAGAGAATTCCGTGAGGACCTCTACTACCGGTTAAATGTATATCCAATTGATGTTCCGCCTCTAAGAAATAGAAAAGAAGATATCCCGCATCTCATTAAGCATATTTGCCAAAAGAACAATTGGAGCATAGGCAGCTTAGACATACAAGATCTGATTACCAGATTAAGTGACTATGACTGGCCAGGAAATATAAGGGAATTGACCAATTTGATCGAACGGCTGCACATCATGCTCCCGGAACAACAGTCAGACTACACCATTTTAGAACAGCCTTCAGAGCTATTAAACTTAAATTATTCTTCCGCTTCAGCGAATCCGTTTGAAGAAGACAAAGTGGAAGAAACAAGCTTAAACACACGTGAGAAAATCCAAAGGGATTTAATGCTGGACGCTTTAAAACGGACAAATGGAAATGTAACAGCAGCAGCAAAATTCCTTGGCATCCCACGAAGTACTTTTTATAAAAGGCTGAAGAAGTTTGGAATGTGATTTTGAGAAACTAAGGACGGTTCTTTTGCTTTCGGGAAGAAAGCTAGGGAACCGTTTTTGACATGTATCTGTATGATGGAAGATTCCATTGGACTGCCCAAGAGGTGCAAAACTCTCGGTGTGTTTAAGAATTCACTCACCGTAGTAGGGCACATTTATTATTTAGGATAGACACGGTCCCTTCTCTGTAAGGTCGAATCCAATCATTAACCTATTTAATCTTAAGGCTGTTTTCGCAAAATGGTGAGACCCCACAGGCGCTGCGAGCCGAGGAGGCACACCGCCCGCCCCGTGGTTCGCCGAGCATCCTGGAACGGAAATCAACCTCTCCTCACTATTTGTTTTTTAATCACAAAATCATAAAAAACAACAATCTTTTAGAAAAGAGCCAACTTTAAAAAAGAGCTGCAGCTTATTCGAGTAGCTCTTTCGTAGACATTCCATTGAAAGGGTTGGCACCAAGACGTCAGCTTTACTCCATGTTTACTATCCCATAAACCCAAATAAATAACTTGATAAAAAATAAAAATATGCTTTTAAATCCAAACCAATAAGTCTATTATAGTTATTAAAATTAAAAAAGGAGATTCATATGAATTCATCTATTCAAGAACAACTTCAAGTATTTAGAGAAAGTCAAAAAAACAGGGGGCGGCTGCTTATCAATTGTCCTGATCAACCGGGTATTGTGGCTGCTGTATCCAAGTTTCTGTTCCAGCATGATGCTAATATTATTGAATCGAGTCAATATTCGACAAATCCGGAGGGTGGCACCTTTTTTATACGAATCGAGTTTGAATGTCCTGGTTTACAGTCGAAGGAAGAAGAGTTGAAGAGTCAATTTAAGGAAATCGCAGAAACATTTTCAATGGAATGGAAATTAGCATTTGTTTATGAATTGAAGAAGACAGCTATTTTCGTATCAAAAGAACTTCATTGTTTACGTGAGCTGTTATGGGAATGGCAAAGTGGTGATTTGCTTACCGACATCGCTCTTATTGTGAGCAATCACGAGGAAGCAAGAGAGATTGCAGAATCCTTGCATATTCCATTCTTCTGCATACCAGCAAGTAAAGAAAATAGAGTTGAAGTTGAAGAAAGACAGCTGCAGCTTTTAAAAGAATTTGATATTGACTTAATCATCTTAGCAAGATATATGCAAATTTTGACGCCAGCCTTTGTTGGGGCTCATCCATTCAAGATTATTAATATTCATCACTCTTTCCTTCCTGCATTTGTTGGTGCGAGGCCATATGATCGAGCCCATCAGCGCGGAGTAAAAATAATTGGGGCAACGTCTCATTATGTTACAAACGATCTTGACGAAGGACCAATCATTGAACAAGATATCAAGCGTGTTGACCACCGGGATCATATAGATGATTTAAAAAAGAGCGGACGTTCTATTGAACGAAGTGTTCTTGCCAGAGCGGTTAAATGGCATTTAGAAGACCGGATTATTGTTCATGAAAACAAAACAATTGTTTTTTAAGGAAAAGGAGCAGTAATGAGTGCCTGTCCCTCAGTTTAGTAATGCATTTTCATGTGACCCCCCTGTCAAGTAGACATGGAAATATTAAAAAAGCTTTAGGCAGCTTTAGCTCTATTCCATAGGGCTAAGGCCGTTTAAGTGTTTTTGGTTTCTGCTGAAGGTTTTACCGAAATGAAATGGCAAGATCTTGTACGACGATTAGACGAGGGATCAGCTTAGTGGCAAAATGAGATTGAGGCAGTCACGGAATCAAAATTGCATGAATAAATCCCCCATTTTCCTGTAGACGCGCTTTGGTGGGGGGCGTTATCAAATTTGTGCTCACATAACACTTATCATATTGGACAGATCATCTATATTCGAAAAGTCCAGGGTTCCAGGCAAAGTAAAGAGTAGAAAGAAAAGAGGATGGATACAATGGAGCGGAAGGAATATGAATGGGTCAAAGAGAATCGAGAAGTGCTTTTGGACTTTTGCAGTAAAATGGATCCAAAAGATTTTACGTGTGAAATGGGATTCGGCTGGCAGAGTGTGCGTGACACACTTGTTCATATAGCGAATTGTTATCATGGCTGGCTAGGATCATTTGTTTTATTAAAAACGAAGGAGCCTATCACGCCTGGAGAAAACATTCCGACAATCGGTATCGAGGAAATCAGGACACTGTTTGAACAAGCAGATGCTTATGTGTATGAAGTTCTTGAGTCATTTTCTCAAAAAATGGATGAGTCAATCGTGCAGCCTATTCCTTGGAGAGAATCAACGGAGGAGATTTCAATGACTCCTCGAAAACTGTTCATGCATTCTGTCACTCACGAATACCATCACAAAGGACAGATAATGGCGATGGCCCGCCAGTTAGGGTATGAACCGCCAAATACAGATGTTCTGGGGACGAGAGAGTAGATTTAGATAAGAAAGGATGCCCAATGGTGATATACGTAATATGATGGGCACCCTTTGTCACTTTTAAGACTAAAATTAAAATGATCTTTCCTTTTTTAGTTCTTTACTCCTGTATGATGAATAACCCGTTCCATCGCTTGAATATGCCCCAAATGGTTTGCCTCATGAAATAACGCAAATTCGGCTAATTCACCAAAGGTTTCAAGTCCCAGAAATGGTTTATCCAGCTTTTCATTTAACCGTCCAGCTGGAATTTGCTGGATCCGGGCCAATTGATCCTTCAGCTGGATAATGAGCTCATCTGCTTCAGGTATATCACCTTTCCAATCAGCTGGCTTAGTACCGTTTCCAAATAATTCAATATAGTTTGCAGGGATATGGGTCGTTTTGCGGGGAAAGCCGAACATAAACTGTTCACAGACCGTTAATACATGGCCAATATGCCAATGGATCGTGTTGTTAAAACCGTCTGGCTGTATACTTGCTACATCCTTTGATACGGACTCGATCTTTTTAATAAAATAACCTCTTGTCTTCTCAAACTGTTTAAACACTAGTTCATTCATTCTTTTCTCCCCTTCCAAATATTCTCATCTGTTAATATACCAAAAATCCGGAAAGATTAGGAGTGTTAATGGACTGAAAAATTGATTTTTGTTTTCTTTTATATACGGCGAAGGTTTAGTAAATGGCAGGACCTTATATCCAACCAATTATAATGTCACTTACACAACGTTAAGCAAACCAGTAAGCTTTTCTTTATCAAACCGGTTGATGATATGCTGTGGGGAACATTAACCGATTCCTATATACAATCATTAGCCGTAATCAAAGAATTGAAATTGGATTAGGAAGTCGTCTATGCGAATGGTGGCGCAATCGCTCTGGGACATCCAGTTGGAACGAATGGAGCCCGAATTGGTTATTCTCTGGCGCTGGAGATGAATGAAGGGGAATATGAAATATGGGCTTGGGTCACTTTGTATAGGCGGTGGGCAAGGAATTGCGCTATTACTGGAAAAACCTTAGATTACACACTTTATTGGTTAGATACACAGTATGAGAAAGACAAAAGGAAAGCAGCCCCGGGAGGCTGCTTTTTGTGCGGAAGGGTTTGTCAATTTAAGCTTTCAGCTGGATTTACGCCAATCATAGCAACGCATTTATTCTGCCGGATAAAATAAAATCATACTGACACGTGCCAAAGATTTCCCTGAATTATGATAGGTATGGGGCCGATCCGCTTTGAATCTGATGGAGTCACCGCTTTCTAATGTATATTCATCGTTATTAACCCGTATGGTGATTTTCCCATCAAAGACCACAATCAACTCTTCGGTTCCTTCGATATGTGGTTCAGCGCTAAGGTATCCGCCTTTGTCCATTTCGACGGTGTACACTTCAAATCGCTTATCGTTTTCAAAAGGAAAGTAAGGATATACCCGATACTTGCCATGATCCTCTGATAATGTCTGAATTTCCTTCTTTAAAACAACTTGAGTATCCGGCTGAGGATGATTAATCAGGGAGGTAAAAGAGATCTTTAGACCATTTGCAATCTTCCAGATGGTTGTGATCGTAGGGCTTGATTCGCCCCGTTCAATTTGGCCGATCATCGTTTTGCTTACTCCCGTTAATTCGGCCACCTTCTCTAAACTTAATTTTTTGTTTTCCCGAAATGCTTTTAAATTTTTAGCCAGAATTAAATGAATTTCCTCCATATCTGCATTCCTTTCATCTGTACAATATAACGTCCGTAATATACAATATATAGTAAATCGTTATATTGTCGTTTCTGTACATTATAACATACATGCAGAGGAGGAAAGCAGCTGTGTCTTTATTATCTTTTTTCTTATATGTTTTTGTTACCAGCTTTACACCAGGTCCAAACAATATTATGGCCATGGTATTCGCTAACCGGTTCGGTTTAAGAAATACGATTCGATTTTGTTTGGGCGTAAGCGCAGGGTTCTTTGTCATAATGATCCTTTGCAGCTATTTTAATCTATTGCTTCATCAATTCATTCCAAGGGTTGAATTAATCATGACCATCATTGGGGTCATTTATATGCTGTTTTTGGCTTATAAAATCATGACAAGTAAATCGGATGACCAGAACAATAATGATGATAAGCATAACGGCTTTTTTATCGGGATGCTTTTACAATTTATTAATCCAAAGGGGATCTTATATGGGGTTACAGTGATATCAACCTTTATCCTTCCATACCATACCTCACATACGAGTCTGATATTCTTTTCCATTTTCCTTGCATTTGTTGGTTTCCTGAGCACCTTTTGCTGGAGTGTTTTTGGATCGATTTTTCAATCCTTCCTGGCGAAGTATAGAAGTCAGTTTAATATGATAATGGCTTTATTGCTGGTGTATAGTGCCTGGTCGATTCTTGTGGGGTACTTCATTCGGTAAATGATTGAGCGGTCTTAATAATGGGGTACAGCCAAATGCTGTACCCCATACATGTTCAGTAGGTTTTATCCATTTTATTTATCATAAGTTGCCTTTATAATATTAACAAACTATTGAAAGAAATAAGAAATTCATAGATAAGTATTTATCCAAAGGGGGGAATCTTATGATTACAGTCAAAGACTTTGCTGATGTGTTAGAAAGGGATCATATTTTGCTGGTGAGCGGCGGCAGGCAAAATATGAATAAAGAGATTGCTTACTTAACCAGCATGGAGCTTACGGAAAAAACATCCCGTATGAAAGAAAAAGGGTTTGTTATGACTACGTTTCATGCATTTAAAGATGTGAAGCAAATGATTAGCCATTTAGAATGGATGCAGGAGATCGGAATCAGTGCAATTGGTTTTCATACAGCAGCATTGAAAACAATTCCAAAGGAAGTTATTGATTACTCCCATACCCATTCTTTCCCGCTTTTTGAAATCCCCCAAGAGGTCCCTTACTATGTCATCCACGAAAAATACAATAAGCTAGTCAATCAGAGGGAAAATGAACAGGCTTCAAAAATCCATAAATTAAATGAAAAACTGATGGAAATTGTTCTGCTGGAAAAGGATTTAAATTCAATTGTAAAAGTAATAGGAGAATATATAAACAATGTTGTGTGTGTGTTAGACCCATATTTTGATTTGATGGCGTATTGGAAGACGAAAGAGCAAACCAGAGATGAGATTAAGCACCTGATTAATTTAATCATAAACCAGCATAAAGAGAACGTGTTAAAAGTGCGCTTCACCAATCGTGAAACCAATATAGCAGTGAAAATGGATGGTCTTGCTGAACAGATTTTCAAGGTAGCCCCGTTGTTTTCTAAGATGAACTTTCTTGGTTATCTGATTATTTGTCAAAATGGAACAGTGGATAAGTATTCAGAAGAGGTCATTAAGAATGGTATTCGTGCTTTAAGCTTAGCTGCCTATAATAAAAATACATTGCTCCATTATCAAAAAAGCAAAGATATCGAAATGCTGGAAAGTATTTTTCAAGGTGAGTCCGATGATAAGAGTCTATCTGACTTTTATATGGATCTTAAGAAGGTAAGATGTATTTTCCAGGTGCAATCCTCCTCTCCGGAAACAATTCAGTCAAAACTTCAAATGCTCTCTGAGAGTTTAATAGAAAATGAAACAAACTCCCGATTATGGATTTATAACAGAAAAATTGTCGGGGTGATTGATTCGATTTTAGACAGAGATAGGTTAGCAAAAATGCTGACAGATTATCCAGGAATCCGTATCGGTGTAAGTGCGATAGACGAGGTGAACCATTGCAGTAAATTGAAAGCGATGTATGACCAATCATCAGTTGGATTGCTGCATGGCCAAATCCATGATGAACAATTGGTGTTTTGGGATGAGATGGGGATTGAAAAAATCGCCTATAACTTACAATCCCATCATTTGTTTCAAAACTTTGATGAAGAATTACTGGGTCCATTGTTTGCCTATGATCAGGAAAAAAATGCTTCCTTAACTGAAACGCTGTATACATACTTAAAACACTTTTTCAATCTGCAAAAATCGAGCGGTGAATTATTTGTGCATCCCAATACGGTAAAGTACAGATTGCAGAAAATAAACGAAATAATGCAAGTAGATATTCAAAATCCATCCAATTATTCCATGCTGATGCTGGCATTTTCCATACACAGCTATAAACAGAAGGCAGATCCATTTCAATAGAATTGTTTAAAAGGGACAAATTACTGTCTCTTTTTTGTTTGTAGTGTACAATGATAAAAAATCTTTCTATTGTTATAATTTTGAATAATCAAACAATAGGAGGGCTTTACAATGCCGGCAAACACGAAATGGATCTTAATAAATGGCAGCATTATTGACGGGCTAAATGATGAGGTGGTGGAGAATTCATACATTAAGGTTGAAAATGGGAAAATTACAGAGGTGCAGCGAGGGGAGCCAGGTGAAAAAGAAGGGTTTGAAGTCATTGATTGTACCGGAAAACATATACTTCCCGGCCTGATTGACTGTCATGTACATCTCGTTTGGAATGGCAGTGCAGACCCGCAATCTGTCATAAAAAACGAAGAAAATGACAGAATCGCTTTAGAAGCCTACAAGCATGCATTAGATACACTGAAATTAGGAGTCACTACGGTAAGAGATTTGGGTGCACCGGATCGCACTGTATTACATGTAAGGAATGTCATTGATTCCGGCTTGCTTGCAGGACCTACCATTATTGCTTCTGGAGCACCTATTTGTATGACAGGCGGACATGTTTATTATTTAGGCTATGAATCGGACGGGCCGGACGAAGTCCGCAAGAATACTAGAAGGGTGCTTAAAGAAGGGGCGGACCTGGTGAAGGTGATGGCAACGGGCGGTATTTATACCAAAGGGGAAGAACCTGGTTCCGTCCAATTAACAATTGAAGAACTGAGTGCTGCAAAAGAAGAGGCACTTAAGAAAAATAAGAAGGTCTCCGCCCATGCAGATGGAATTGAAGGAATCATGAATTGTTTAGAGGTCGGGATTGACACAATTGAACATGGAATTTACGCAGATCGTCAGGCTCTTGAAATCATGAAAAATCAGGGAACCTTTTTAGTGCCGACAATGGCTGTCATGAGACAGCTTATTAGCAGCCCGGACATTCCGGCATATGCTCTTGAGAAAGCGAAGCAGGTAGTGGGACCGCATTTCTCGATGCTGCAGGAGGCTGTTCAAATCGGAGTGAAGATTGCGACAGGTACTGACTGTGGCTCTCCATTAACCCCGCCTCGCTATTATTATGATGAATTAGCGATTATGCATGAAGCGGGAATGTCGGAAATGGAAGTCATCAAAGCATCTACGAATGTTGCCGCTGAATGCCTTGGGATTGAAGATCAGCGCGGCAGTATTTCTCCAGGAAAATTTGCCGATCTGCTGATTGTAGACAGCAATCCTTTAAATGATTTAAATAGTTTGCGGGAAGATAAGCTGGTTATGAAAAATGGTGTTTTGGTCAGCTGAAGTCTTCACGATGCTGAAACGGAAACTGCAACGGGGCTCTGCAAGTACGGGGTCTCCCTTGGATACCATTAAATAGGAAACATGGATCACTGTTCCAAGATTAAATCTGCCTTAAGCTTCCACACAGCCTTATATAAAAATAGTAAAAGGGAGTGAGCTTATTGAACATTTATTTAGTTGCAGTTGTTATTTACCTGGTTTTCATGGCGTTGATTGGTGTGTATTTCGCAAAAAAATCGGTGAAAAACAGTGATGATTTCATGGTTGCAGGACGAAGCCTGCCTCTATTCGTCGTAATGGGAACCCTTCTGGCAACGTTTGTAGGTTCTGGAACTGTAGTCGGCGGAGCGAGCTTTATTTACCAATACGGACCGTTTGCCGCTATTTTTAATCTTTCTGGCGGAATTGTTGGAGCGATCATTTTGTATTTTATAGCTTCTAAGATTCGAAAGATTGAGATCTATACAGTGCCAGATCTTTTGGAACGGCGCTTTGGAAAAACAGCTCTTTATATATCATCCGTTATTATCATCTTTGCCTTTGTCGGAATAACAGCCTATCAGTTTACAGGCGGAGCCTATGTGCTGCAATTAACGACTGGGATTCCATTGGAAGTTGGCGCCATCATTATGTGTGCCTTAGTTATCTTCTTAACCGTAAGCGGCGGGCTATTTTCGGTTGCTTATTCAGATGCACTGAGTGCCGTCCTGATTATCATTGGCTTTCTATTCGGGGTTCCCTTTGCATTGAATGCTGTCGGAGGCTTTGAAGGATTAGCTCTATCTTTGCCGGAGGTAAATAAAACCTGGAATGGCGGCCTATCATTCCCTCAGCTTCTCGGTTTCTTCCTGCCATTGTTTTTACTTGTTCTCGGTGATCAAAACATGTATCAGCGATTCTCCGCAGCGAAAGATCCGGACGTAGCCCGGAAATCAACTATTGGATTTTTTGTTGGGAATATTTTTGTCATTAGTTTAACGATCATCTTAGCAACTACCTCCATTGTACTTTTCCCGGAAATCAAGCCCGATACAGCCATTTTATCACTTGCGATAGATGGAGTACCCCTTGTAGTCGGGTTGCTTATTCTCTGTTCAGCCGTTGCCTTTATTATCACAACAGCTACCTCTTATCTTCTATCAGCATCAGGAAATATTGTCAGTGACCTAATCCAGCGTTCAAGTAAGAGCAAGCTGTCAGAAAGTAAACTTCTTTGGTATAACCGCGTGATTGTCGTGATATTAGGAGTCCTTGCGTATGTGTTAGGACAATTCTTCCCAAGCGTCCTGGCCATCCAAATGTATTCCTATACAATGTATGGCGCGTCCTTAACTCCAGCCATTCTTGCAACCGTATTATGGAAGAATGCAACAAAAGCAGGCGTGATCAGCTCCATGATTGTGGGTGGTTCTGCAACGATGATCTGGGAAATCGGTCTTGACCGTCCTTTAGATTGGAATAGTGTGCTGTTTGCCCTTCCATTATCAGTTTTAACACTCATCATTGTCAGTTTGGCAACGAGAAACAAAAGCGTCACAACAGACCTCACTACTGATCATACAAGCTAATATGACTTTAAAAGGAGTTGGAAAGCGTGAATTCAGCGAAACGAATCCATCGATTAAAAGAGTATATGAAAGAACAAGCAATATCTGCCGTGTTTGTATTCAATCCTGACCATCAATTTTATTTAACGAATTTTAAAGCTTTAATTTATTCACGGCCCATCATCTTTCATTTACAGGAAAAGACAGCCATGATTGTTCCTGGCCTTGAAGAGACCCATGCACTGGAACATTCACACGCAGATGAAGTACTCGTCTATTATGAGCATCCTGGGGCCGGTAGGGATGAGACTTCGCATATGGAGCATATACGTGCATTGGTAAAACAAAGTCCTGACTCATCAAAAATTGGTGTGGATTTAGCCTTCATTCCTGGTGAGGTTCTACTCTATCTTCAGGAATCAGGCTATCAGGTGGTTGACATCGGGCAGTTCATTTATCAAATGCGATTTATCAAGGATGAAGAAGAAATTCACATGCTCGAGCAGGCCGGACAATTAGTGAACCTGGCAGTAAGCAAGTCTTTAGCGCAAATTCAAGCGGGAATAACAGAAATGGAAATAGATGCTGCGGGAAATGCGGCACTGTTTGAAGCAACTGCGGCACAATATCCGGATTCGGTGATTGATATTGTGGTTATGTCGCCTTCCGGGTTAAAAAGAAGCATTATGCCGCATGTCTTTTCCAACACAAGAAAAGTTGAAGCTGGAGATGTCATTATTCACAGCAGGCAGGTCGGGCTAAATGGGTATCGTGCTGAATTAGAGAGAACCGTCATTGTCGGGAAGCCAACATCAGAACAGGAAAAGGCGTTTCAAGCTGCTATAGAAGCGCAGCAGCGTGCGATTGATTTTATTAAGCCAGGTGTGAAATTTTCAGAGGTAGATGGTGTTGCCCGTGAAGTGTTTGAAAAGGCGGGACTTGAAAAATATGCGATTCACCGCACTGGACATGGAATAGGTGTATCAGCGCATGAGCAGCCATTTTTGCGTTATGACCATCATGATGTGGTAGAAGAAGGAATGGCATTCTCGATTGAACCTGGCATTTATATACCTGGGGTTGGCGGTTTCAGACACTCTGATACTGTTCTGATTACATCTGATGGATGCCGATTAATCACAGAATATCCGCGTGATATGGAGTCACTGCTTTATTAAGTTAAATATCAAACTTGAAAGGGAGAAGTTTTACACTTCTTCCTTTTAAAATGTTAGGAGGAACATGTGATGGAGTTTGTGATATCGAATGTGCAGCTATTGTATGGGGAAGAGTTGGATTGTAAGAAGGGGTTAGCTCTTTGGATAAAAGATGGTTTGATCAAGGAAATTATCCCTGAACCCAAACTGCCAGCCGGCGTAAAGGTCATTGATGGAAATGGAGGCTTTCTCGCTCCAGGCTTAATAGATTTACATATTCATATGATGTGGGACGGTTCATTAAATCCAGTTCATACCTCTGAAACTGAAGGCTATGAGCAGATGCTGATAAGGGCCGTTGCCAATTGTCAAACCTATCTTCAGCATGGAATAACGACTGTGAGGGACATTGGCTCCATCGATGACATTGCGCTGCACGTTGCAAAAGGGATCAAAAGGGGGCTTATTCCAGGTCCTGATGTCATTGCCAGCGGAAAAACCTTAACCATGACAGGCGGGCATGATCCGTTCTGGGCAAGATTTGTCGATGGGAAGGATGAGGCATTAAAAGGAGTACGCGAACAAATTTTTAAGGGTGCTGAAGTAATTAAAGTAAGTGCAACTGGCGGGGTCTATGGAAGAATAGAAGGGGAACAGGTCGGCCATGCGGAGCTAAGTCTGGAAGAGCAGGAAGTCATCTGTAAAGAGGCACACCGTTTTGGACTCAAAGTGGCGTCCCATGCGATTGGCCGTGATGGAATACTTAATTCGATTCTTGCAGGTGTGGATACAATTGAGCATGGTCACTTTCTGGATGATGAACTGGCTGCCTTAATGGAAGAACGGAATACCGCTTGGATTCCAACCTTGTTCGTCTATAAGCAAATTGCCACACAGGAAGGAATTCCTTCTTATGCACGAAATAAAGCAGAAGAAATCGTCAGCATTCACCGGAATGCATTTGAAACCTATTTTAACCGGAATATTTTAATTGGGGCAGGTTCAGATGCGGGTTCACCATGCACTCCTCACCGGGGGCTGCTGGAAGAATTGTATACCATGAATGAGATTGTTCCTGATGCGAAAAAAGTGCTTAAAACAGCTACAGTAAATGCCGGGAAAATCTTAGGACGTGACGTTGGGCAAATAAAAGAGGGCTACAGGGCAAATCTTATTTTGCTTAAGGGAAATCCGCTTGAGTGCCTGAGTAATTTAGAAAGTATAAAGATGGTTGTAATCAGGGGAGAAGCCGCTTATGAAGCATAACAATAAGAGCCTTGATAAGCAGGCGAAATAAGCAGTGTCCAGGTGACTAGTGTCTGAAGGATAATTTTATCTAGCAAAATATATTTTTAATATAAACACTTTACAGATAGAATTAACTGTGTTAAATTCTACTTATCAAAGGATTCTGAAATTTCAAAAAGATGGTGTGAGTGAATGAGTTGGACTGCTGGCCCATTTAAACAGGAACTGATCAAGGATTATAACAATATCAACCTTCTTTTGTTTAACATTGGTGTCAAAAGTCAAAGAGTCGAGTTTTTGGGGGATAAGATATTAATTTTCGCCAATCATAAGAGAATTCCATCTCTTAAACATTTGGACGAGATTAATCGCTTTGTAACCCGAATGACTGACATTGCCATCATAGATAGTTATAAGGAACATTTAAGGAATGTCCTGGAAGAAAAATATGGGATGAAGGTACTTTCTATTTTAAAGGACTATGATCCCGTAACTGAACTCTCAGGAACGATCATTACCCTGGATCAGGATACAAGTGCCTATATTTCCAGGTAACTAAATAATCGTGACTGGTCCAATGAACTCTTAAGAGTGCATAAAAACCGTCAGTACAAGCTTTCAGACTAGCGTCTGTTTGTTTTGTGCTGACGGTTTTTTTTATAAAAAAATAGAGGAGGCAGCAACATTATGAAAACAATAGAAGATGTATTGATTGCGCTGGATGAACTGACAGGAGGAAGAGTGATTAAATCTCTAAATGACATTACGAGAGGTGAGCATCCCTTTGTCATCATGAAGTCTTCCAACATTCCCGGGAAAGAGATCATTGAAACGCCTGGTCTTGTTTATGGCGATATGAATAAAGAAGTAAAAAAAGTAGCAGTTGCCATGACAATGACAGAAGGAAGTATCGAACTTGCCGGCGCTACTGGTGTCGATGCCATTGTTGCTCATCATCCGATAGCCGAAGCGGCAAATTCGGGCGGAGTTATCTTGAAAAATTATCTGGATTTGTATAATGTAGCTGCATTTGAATTGCATGAAGCCTTCCATGGATTACATCCTGGCATTCCTTTTTTGCACGGCCATCAGGTATACCGTACAGAGGTTTCTTATGGAGGAGTACACGGAAATATTTTATATGCAGGGAAGGTACTCCCTGAGGTGAAAACGCTGGGGGATATTTTAACACGGCTGGACAATTTCATGGGTCTGAGAGATGAAGAGGAATTGTTACATACTGAAAAGGAAATACGCAATAGTTCATCTCTGTCAGAAACAAGTATAGTGACACGCGGGAGAATTGTTCATGGAGAAGAGACAAGCCCCGTGAACAATATTGTGCACATTTTCCCGCATACGGGATTTTCTCCTGAACATTTGCGTCAAGCCATCCAGGAACACCCGGAAGCTGACACAGTTCTCGCTAGCATTAGCCGGGTTTATGATGGACATCCGCTTATTGAAACAGCTAAGGAGTTAGGCCTTAATTTTATTATTGGAAACTGCCATGTGTTAGAAATACTTGAAAATGGTTTACCTTTAGCTTACGCCTTGGACAGACTGCTGCCTGATGTTGAAGTTGTTGTTTTTCGGGAACGCGTGACAAGCATATCCCTAAATGAAATGGGATCTACTCAGTTAAAGAAATATGCAGAAGAAATGGCTGAGGGTTATCTATTGAAAAAAAAGGTTGTCCAAACAGTATAAAAAAAGGAGTGCAGGTAGATGAGCGAGGTTAAATCTTTAGTACAAGAAAATATAGAAATAGAAGAGAATAGTGTCCCGATTCCTTTAACGAGAAAATGGACACGAATTGAAGCAGTCGGTCTCGGTTTAGTCATCCTCTCACTGCTGGTATTGTTAATCACGCCAGGTACATTAGCCGGGTTATTTACTTCCATTGTCGATCAGGTTTTCCCGGTTATCGTAGAGATATTCTTAACCGGCACGGTAGGGGTATCCATAATTGTTAGTGTCATTATAGGCCGGGTACTGGAACGGCTGGGGTTTACGGATGCGTTAATCCGGATATTCATTCCTGTTACAAAGCTGATGAAAGTGAATTCAGCTGTTATCATTCCAAGTATATATAATATTCTTGGTGACATTAATGCTGCCGGAAAAATTGCCGGACCAATCTTAATCCGTTCAGGAGCAACAAAAGCAGAGCAGAAAATAGCGGTAGCCACCATGGTACAATCCCAGCAGTCTTTTGCTACCTTTATGTTAGGCATGGTTGCATTAACGGCTGTAGGGGCCAATGCCTTTGTCGTGGTCGTGCTGGCTGTTTTCATGCCTGTCATTGTTGTCCCGTTCCTGCTTTCTAAAACCATTTACCGGGATACGAAAGCTGTCCAAATTGCAAAGCTGCCTCAATTTACGCCGAAGACTGGCTTTTTGCCCACTTTGTTTAATGGAGCCAGGGAGGGAGCAGAGCTTTTATTCCTTCTCATTATACCGGCTGCCGCCGTCGTGTTTGCTGCTATTGGCGTTCTCGATTATATCGGCATATGGTCAAAATTTGAATCCGGCTTATCAGCCGTTTTGTTAGCTCTAAATATTCATCCGGAGACCGGAATTCTCTCCATATTGGCTAGCCCGGCGCTGGCGATGGCCCAGTTATCGGAAGTAGCGGGTTCTTTGGATCCGCGTTTGGTCATCGGATCATTCGTATTAGCTTCATCCGGCTTGCCTTTGTCTACTGTCTTTGGTCAAATTCCGGTTATATGGGCAGCTAATTCTGATCTAAGTGAAAAGGAA
The DNA here is from genome assembly GCF_000294775.2 of Cytobacillus oceanisediminis 2691. Lineage (GTDB taxonomy): Bacteria > Bacillota > Bacilli > Bacillales > Cytobacillaceae > Cytobacillus > Cytobacillus pseudoceanisediminis. The sequence goes on along the minus strand of NZ_CP015506.1, from coordinate 3,208,191 downwards.
GCAATGGGAGCTGCTGTATTAGGTATCATCATGCGTATTTTGACAGCCTTTTTGATTGTTTATTTCTTAACGCCGATATTAGTTTAATGCTCAGAGCTAAGGTAAAGAAACAATTTTTGCTTGGTATAAGATCTAAATTTTTCCCAGTAAAAAAGAAAGATTGATCAAATATTGATTTGGTGGGATCCTTTCAAATGATTGGGGATCCAGGTGGAGCTCTGTTTTTCTTATAAGATTGTTTTCCTCGTTCCATAAGAAAAGTACGGCCGTTTGATGAATGGGTTCCATAATCCCTTTCATCGGCGCAAGAAGTTCAATTTTAAGATCATCCAGGGGAAAGTCAGGCCGGCAAATAAGCTTACAAGGTGTTGTTTGTAAGGGTTCATAGTGATTTATTGTATGATCAGACAGATAGTGGATCCTCCCGGTAGCTGCAATTCTTTTATCAGGGAGGATCAGTCCAGATTCATGATAGATATCTCTTCCGATGGAGGAAGGGATCTTTTTTTTGTTCCATAAAATGGACATCGAAAAAGTGTTGCCAGGCAAAATCGTCCATGCTCTCTTGGCTATCAGTTCAAATCCGATAAAGGACATGGCTATCCCTCTTTCCTGCTGCTCGATACTGATGTTTATGCTCGAGGAAGAAAAAATATCTGCTATGTATCCATCAATTCATTATGATAGCTGTTACTCACGAACCCTCTTTTTGTTGAGAACTGGCCTGTTAAGAGTTGCCAACTAATCAAAAGCACCAATCCGTTAAAAAACATTAAAAATAGGTTTAACCATGAAGCTAGCTATAATCAGTTAAAGCCAAACGGATATATGATTTTTACTGCGGTTTCAAAAGAAGCCCCCATGTATGGAAAGGGTAAACAATTGGGCAAAGACTATTTTGAGATCATGGAAGGAGTAAAAATGTTTTTCTATGATTCCGACTCAATCAAACCTTATCCCTTAAATGAATAATTACATCGTAAATGTAAAAAATATATTTGTTAAAAATAAATAACTAAGGAGATGATACAAATGGCATTGATACCTTATGATCCATTTAGACAATTAACTAACATTAGGAGAGATTTTGACAGATTATTCAATGATTTCCCTTTTCATTTAGACAATGAAATGAATCAATTGGGGAATATAAGAGTGGATGTTCATGAAACAGATAAAGAGGTAGTAGCAACTTGTGACATTCCAGGCTTACAGAGTAAAGAAGATGTAAACATTGATATTGAAAATAATGTATTGAGAATTAGTGGCTCAATTAACAGAACTAATGAGATTAAAGAAGAGAATTTGCATAGGAGAGAAAGATACACAGGTAGCTTTCAGAGAGCTATTACACTACCAACTCCTGTTTCTGAGGAAGGTATAAAGGCTTCTTATAAGAATGGTGTACTAGAAGTTATCATGCCTAAACAAACTCAAACAAATAAAAAGAAAATTGATGTGGATTTCCATTAAAAATGAACAGTTTGCTACCTGTTATGAAAGAGTTTGGCAGGGATTACTTGCAGGAAATTGCTGAGGAACAACCTGACCTAGTTGATTTGCTAATTTTAAGCTGCCATTTACCTCAGGCAAAGAAAAAAATTATTTTAAATGAGCTGACTAATAATATTAAGAATTCCTACCAGCATTACTTCCTTTGAGGTAATGCTTTTCTTTTGTAAGATACTGATGTTTATGCACGAGGAGGAAAAAATATCTGCTATGTATCCATCAATTCATTATGATAGCTGTTACCCACTAACCCTCTTTTTGTTGAGAACTGGCCTGTTAAGATGTTGTTTGCCAAATAATCAAAAGCACTAATCCCTCAGAAAACAGTCTTCATAAAATATAATTTAGCTTTCTGCAGTATGCAATAAGTATGCGTATGCTGCTTTTTTTCCTACCCACTCGATTATTTGTGCGCCCTCCTTGTTTTGATTGATATGTGCCAGATAAAATTCGGGACTGTTTCCCTTGGATTCAGTGCCGAATTTTTTCTATTCATCGCTAAACCGAAATGCTAGAAAAACCTAGGGCTGTAAAATTAATTCTGAAAATTTATAAAAATATAAATTTATGTATTGAAAAGGTAACAAATTAGTAATATAATTACAAACAATAAAACGTTTACTTCATTTTTGAAAAAAATTAAAGTATCTACTTCAAAAAAGGCGGGATAACAATGAGAATCTTGATAGGTGGAATTGCACACGAGACCAACACATTTTCCAATGTGAAAACAACAGTTGAATCGTTTAAGCAATGGGAATGGATACACGGAGATACAATCATACAGAAACATCGAAAAGTAAGAAATTACTTAGGTGGTATGATTGATCGGGCTGAAGAAATTGGGGTGGAAATTATTCCGAGTTTTTCAGCTTTTGCCATGCCCTCAGGGTTAATAACGAAGGAAACCTACGAGAGGCTGATTTATGAATTAACGGATTCTATTAAAGCAGCGGGTGAATTTGAGGCTGTTTGTCTGGCACTTCATGGTGCTGGAGTTGCGGAGGATGCTGATGATCTTGAAGGTGGTATATTATCTGCTGTTAGAGAAATTATCGGATATAAAATCCCTGTTGTTGTCACACTGGATCTTCATGGCAATATAACTGACCAGATGGTTAAAGAAGCTGATGTCCTATTAGGTGTTAATTTCTACCCTCATGTCGATTGTTATGAAAGAGGAAAAGAAGCCATTGATATTACGAAGCAAATTCTTTTAGAAGAAATACATCCAAAGATGAGCCTCAAAAAACTGCCACTTATGATTCCCACTTCCACCACGAATTTACCTCCTGCGAAGCACATTAATGAATTATGCTGGACACGCGAAAAAAACGAAAAAATTATTGATTGTACATTCTTTCATGGATTTCCTTACACCAATATTCCTGAAGTCGGTGTAACGGTTGTAGCTATTACTAATAATGACCAGGAGCTGGCAGATCAAACAGCAGAAGAAATTGCAATAGAAATTTGGAATACTAGAGAGGACTTTTTTCCAGATATCGATACTCCTGAGGAAGGTATAAATAAAGCGTTGAGGATGGAAGGCAAGCCAATCATAATTAACGAAACCTCCGATAATCCTGGGGGCGGTACACCAGGTGATGGAACTCACTTGCTCTCAGCTATGTTAAAAGCAAAGCTTGAAAATGCTTGTTTCGGCTTTATATATGATCCAGAAGTAGTGGATATTGCACATGAAAGTGGAGTGGGGACGGTAATCGAAGTACTGCTCGGCGGAAAAACGGACGATATGCATGGGGAGCCTATACATGTTAAAGCATACGTAAAAACTCTCACTGATGGGCAGTTTATCCAATCTTCGCCGATGGGAAGAGGTGCAAGCATCAATTATGGCAAGTCTGCGAGAGTCATAGTTGATGGGATCGATATTATAATTTGTTCTAAAAGGTCACAGACACTGGATGAACAAATCTTTTTGCTGCATGGGATTGATATAAAATCCTATAAAATCGTGGCCTTAAAATCAAGCCAGCATTTCAGGGCAGGTTTTGAACCGCTTGCAAAGGAAATCATTTCAGTTGACTCTCCAGGATTAAGCAGCTTTAATCTAATATCCTTTAATCATACAAGACTCAGAAAAAAAGTATATCCATTTTATAAGGAAATAACGCTGTTTCAAAAAGAAAAATTCAAGTGAAAAATGGGGGAAAGAAAGTGAAAAAGAAAGTATTAAACATGTTATCCATCACTTTGATAAGTTTCGCAGTCATTTTAACAGGCTGTAATCCAGCTTCCGAAAAAACTGCTGGATCTGACACAACGGGTTCTGCACCACGGGACACGCTGGTAATATCCTCTGTTCGTGAGCCTGACAGCATTGATGTTCATAAAACAACATGGGTTGATGATACCAATGCCCATATATATGACACTTTACTCAAAAGGGATTTAGATGGAAATTTGGTTCCTGGACTTGCTGAAAAGTATGAGGTTTCAGATGACGGGAAAGTTTGGACAATCGTATTAAATAAAACGGCCAAATTCCATTCCGGAGAACCGGTTACTGCTGAAGCAGTTAAGAAAACATTTGAAAGATTTCTGCAGCATTCTGCAGTTAAATTCATAGCAGGGCCACTGGACAAAATTGACGCTGTGGACGAACAAACATTAAAGATTTATTTCACTGAGCCTTTTGCCCCTTTTGCCAGTGGATTAACTACTGCCTATTTAGCACCGATGGATCCTAAAGCACTTGATGAGTATGGAGATGACTTTGGAGAACAGCCGGCTGCAGCGGGATTATTTAAATTTGGAGAACATAAACGAGGATCCTCCATTACTTACATGAAAAATGGCGATTATAGCTGGGGCCCTTCTTTTGTGGACAACAAGGGTGAACCGGCTTATGACAAATTTGAGTTCCGCTTTATTACTGATGATGATACTAGGGTGCTTGAATTTAAGAAAGGTACCACACAAATAATGACAAAGGTACCGCCAAACTATATTCAAGATCTTAAAGAAACAGAAGGTGTAGAGCTTAATAGCATGTACGAACAAGGCATAACATACTTAGGCTTCAATAATAAGAAACCAATATTCCAGGACAAACGTGTCAGACAAGCAATTGCACTTGGGATTGATAGGGAGCCAATTGTTGAGTTTGCTTTGGAAGGATATGCCAAGCCGCTCTTTGGTCCGCTTCCTCATACAATACCTGGTTATAGTGAAAAAGTTGAAGCAGAAGCAAAACAAAAATATAGCCAGAATATTGATAAGGCTAAGTCGCTGCTGGCAGAAGCCGGGTGGAATGATACAGATGGAGATGGAATTGTAGATAAGGACGGAAAGCCTTTCTCCTTTGAATTATGGTTATCGGATGAACCTGTTATGCAAAGAGTTGTCCAAATTATTCAAGGCCAGTTAAAGGAAATCGGAATTGATGTAAAAATTTCAGTTCAAGAAGCAGCGTCCATTGCTGCAAATACACCAAAAGGCCTGCATGATGCCATCCTTAACATGTACGGATGGTCTGATCCAGATATCTTATACATGCTTATGACCAAAGGAAATTCAACCAGATTGCATTACGAATCTGACCAATTACAAGAGATGCTTACTAAAGGCCGACAAACGATGAATCCTGAAGAGCGCATGAAAATCTATGAAGAAGCACAGCAATTTATTGTGGAAGAATCTCCGTGGGTTCCACTATTTGTTCGTGAGAGTATAACGGCTTACCGTGATATTGATGGATTCAAACAAAATCCATATTCACAAAACATTATATTTAATGATATCACTCCGAAATAAAACCACAGAGAAAGTTAGGGATGTTCAGTCATCCCTAACAATCCTATTAATAAAAGGAGGGATCTGAAATATGTCTAAATATATTGTGAAACGTATCCTATCAATGATTGTTACTCTTATTGGGGTGTCTTTTTTAGTCTTTTTGATGATGCATCTTATCCCTGGTGATCCAGTAACCTATATTCTGGGGGATTTTGCCTCAGAAGAATCAATAGTTGAACTGAGAAGTACTCTAGGACTGGATCAGCCGCTGTATATTCAATATTTCGATTATATAAGGAATGTGCTGCAAGGGGACCTGGGAACCTCGTATATAACAGGACTGACAGTTGGAGAAGAAATTTATGCCCGATTTCCCATAACATTTCAATTAGCGGTCTATAGTTTGATTATTGGATCTTTATTTGGAATCTTAATGGGGATTTTAGCTGCTGTTAAACAAAATACAATTTTTGACCAATTAGCCATGGTCATTTCTTTAATAGGAATCTCTGCACCAGGATTTTGGATTGCCCTATTCTTGATTTGGATTTTTTCCTATCAGCTTAACCTTTTTCCTATTTCAGGATACGAAGGCTTTCATTCATTAATTCTGCCTTCCATTACTCTGGGTTTAGGATCAGCCGGAAATATAGCCAGAATGACAAGGTCAAGTATGCTTGAAGTCATTAAACAGGATTTTATGAGAACAGCTCAAGCTAAAGGGCTTGCCCTGATAAATATGATTTTTCAGCATGCTCTCCAAAATGCCATGATACCGGTTATTACTTTAATTGGTCTGCAGTTTGGTTTTTTATTAGCAGGTGCCGTGGTCATTGAAACCGTATTTTCACTCCCGGGATTAGGCAGTTTTTCAATAGAAGCCATTTCGAAGAGGGATTTGCCAACCGTACAAGGGCTGGTTCTATTTATGGCATTTCTTTTTATCATAACTAACCTAATAGTGGATCTTGTTTATAGTATGGTGGATCCACGTATTAAATATTAGAAAGGGGTGCAGGCTTTTTGAATAGTACAGCACCTAAACTTACAAATTCCGAAACTAATTTAACTCCTCCTCAGAATAATAGAAAGGAAGAAGTAAAATCCAAATCGTACTGGTCTTTAGTTGGGAAAAGGATCATCACGAACAAGAGTGCAGTTATCGGCGCGTCCATTTTATTGTTTTTCGTTTCGGTATCTTTGCTTGCCCCGCTCATTGCCCCACACCCAGTAGATGTAATGAAATTCGAACAGCGGTTCCTGCCTCCAGGGGGAGAAAATTTATTAGGAACAGATGAATTCGGGAGAGATATTTTTTCAAGAATGTTATATGGAGGCCGGGTCTCCTTAATGATGGGGCTTGTTGCAGTACTAATTGCAGGAACAATCGGGGTTATTTTAGGCATCATTTCGGGCTATTACCGACGAATTGATATTTATATTATGCAAGTTATGGATATCTTATTGGCGTTTCCTTCCCTTCTTCTTGCTATTGCCATTATTGCAGTGCTTGGGGTCGGTTTAACTAATGCCATGATTGCGGTTGCAATCTCTGTTATTCCTTCCTATGTAAGGGTGGTCCGGGGAACTGTCTTGTCCATACGGGAGAAAGAATATATTGAGGCAGTAAAGGCACTGGGAGTATCGGATTTTAAAATCATTGTAAAGCATGTTTTTCCTAATATATTATCACCAGTTATTGTTCTATCCAGTTTACAATTTGGGACTAGTATTCTTGTTGCAGCAGCCTTAAGCTTCTTAGGGCTCGGAGCTCAGCCGCCAACTCCAGAGTGGGGGGCTATGGCGTACGTAGGAAAAGGTTTTTTAGGGCAAGCGTGGTGGATGTCACTTTTCCCTGGTCTGGCCATTATGTTAGTCGTACTTGGATTTAATTTATTAGGTGACGGACTGCGTGATGCTCTGGATCCACGACAAAAATAACTGCTTGGGAGTGAATGGGATGGTGACAGAGTTTGCAGAAAAAGAAGCACTTTTAAAAGTGGACAGCCTTTCTATTAAGTTTAAAACAGGGAAAAAAGATTATGTGAATGCAGTTAGTAAGGTGAATTTTACAATTAATAAAGGTGAAACTCTTGCTTTGGTGGGCGAATCAGGGTGCGGTAAAAGTGTTACTTCCCTTTCCATCATGAGACTAATTTCGAATAGTGTTGGGAAAATTGATGGGAAAATCATATTTAAAGACACAGATTTGAATCAATTGTCAGAAAGAAAAATGCGTTCAATTCGCGGGAAAGATATTTCTATGATTTTCCAGGAGCCGATGACCTCCTTAAATCCTGTCCATAGAATTGGAAGACAGATTAGTGAAGTTCTAAAGCTTCATACAGATCTCACAGGGGAAGAACTACATCAGCAGACTGTTGATATGTTAAAAAAGGTAGGGATTCCACGTCCGGAAAAAATTGTAAACGAATTCCCCCACCAACTTTCTGGAGGGATGAGACAGCGGGTGATGATTGCAATGGCTATGGCTTGTAATCCTAGCCTATTAATTGCGGATGAGCCGACAACTGCATTAGATGTGACCATTCAGGCGCAAATTTTGGATTTAATGAATGACCTCAAAACTAATTATGATACAGCCATATTATTAATAACTCATGATTTAGGTGTAGTGGCAGAAATGGCCGATCGGGTTATGGTTATGTATTATGGACAAATCGTTGAAGAAGCTGATGTAAAAACGATATACAAAAATCCAAAACACCCTTATACAATTGGTCTATTAAACTCGATTCCCAGTCTGGAAGAGGATCATGATACCCTTCAGCCAATTGAAGGCAATGTACCTAATTTAGGAGAGGTAACGAAAGGGTGTCCGTTTTATTCCAGATGCACTCATGCTCATGCTAAATGTTCTATAGAAAACCCGCCTTTAATAAAAGCGAATAATGAGCAGGCAGTCAGATGTTGGCTATATATTAAAGAGGAGGCATTAGCATGAGTGAAATACTGCTTGAGGTACATGACCTAAAAACATATTTTCCTATAAGCAAGGGCTTTATTTCTAAAAAAAAGGACTATGTTAAAGCAGTTGATGGTGTAACATTCAACTTGTTTAAAGGAGAAACATTAGGAATTGTTGGGGAAAGCGGATGCGGCAAATCCACAACTGGAAGAAGCATCCTAAGATTAATTGAACCAACTAGCGGCAAAATTAAATTTGAAGGCAGAGATACACTAAGCTTGAAAAAGAATGAGATGAGAAAGCTGCGAAAACAAATGCAAATTGTTTTCCAAGATCCTTTCGCTTCTTTAAATCCCCGTCTCCGAATCTCTTCCATTTTAGAGGAAGCATTGTCAACACATAATATAGGAAAGAACAAGAAAGAACGAAGCGAAAAAGCGATAGAGATATTGGAAATGGTAGGGTTAAACGCTTATCATGCCGATCGCTATCCTCATGAATTTAGCGGTGGACAAAGACAAAGGATTGGAATTGCCCGCGCAATCGCTGTGAACCCGTCACTAATAATAGCTGATGAGCCAGTTTCTGCTTTGGATGTATCAGTACAAGCACAAATACTTAATCTGTTTCAGAGTCTTCAGAAACAGTTGGGCTTAACATATATTTTTATTGCCCATGATTTGAGTGTTGTTAAACACATAAGTGACAGAATAGGAGTAATGTATCTGGGGAGAATGGTAGAGTTTGCAGATAAGAACCAATTGTTTTCAGAACCGCTGCATCCTTATACTAAATCGCTTATGTCATCTGTTCCCGTTCCGAATCCTGAAGTTGAAAAGAAAGACCGGATTATCTTAACTGGTGATGTTCCAAATCCAGCAAGTCCTCCCCAGGGCTGTTCATTCCACCCGCGTTGTTTCGCATGTATGGAAACATGTAAATCCAAAAAGCCTCGTAACATTGAGGTTAATCCAGGCCATTTTGTAGCATGTCACCTGTATGATCCTCAAATAATGGGTAAAGAAAACAATTTTTAATAAAAAGGAAGATACTGAATGGATATAAATCAGATTGCATTACAACGAATAAAATTACCATTAAAATCTCCGTTTGAAACTAGTTTCGGTAAAGTTACTGAAAAAGATATTATTATTGTTAAGGCTTATAGCGGCGATAAAGTGGGTTTTGCTGAAAGTGTCGCTATGCCCTATCCAATATATAACGAAGAGACTACAGGTACTGTATGGCACATGCTTGAAAAATACCTAATCCCTCAACTGTTGGATAAAGGAATTCAAGAGCCAAAAGATGTGTCAGAAATGTTTTCATATATACGCAGAAATAATATGGCAAAAGCTGCTCTTGAAATGGCTGTATGGGATTTGTATAGCAAGCTAAAAGGACAGCCGCTTTCTGCTGTATTGGGAGGTAAGCGTTCAGAGATTGAAGTGGGTGTCAGCATTGGAATAGAAGACAGTATAGAGACTCTTTTAAACAGGGTGGAAGGTTTTTTAGAGAATGGATATAAAAAGATAAAGGTGAAAATTAAGCCAGGCTGGGACCTTGAACCAGTGGAGGCTATTCGCAAAAAATTCGGAGATCAAATTCCGCTGATGGCTGATGCTAATTCTGCTTATAGCCTAAATGATAAACAGCTATTAAAGGAACTGGATCAGTTTAATTTAATGATGGTTGAGCAGCCATTAGCTCATGATGACATTATCGACCATGCCAAACTGCAGGCAGAAATGAAAACACCTATCTGTTTAGATGAAAGCATTCATTCTGCAGAAGACGCAAGAAAGGCAATCGAAATTAATGCATGTAAAATTATCAATATAAAGGTTGGGCGTGTCGGAGGACTAACGGAAGCAATTAAAATGCACGATCTCTGTGAGGAGAATAATATTCCTGTATGGTGCGGCGGTATGCTTGAAGCAGGAATTGGCAGGGCTCATAACATTGCTATTGCTTCATTAAGTAACTTCAGTATTCCAGGTGATACATCCGCTTCCAGCCGTTATTTCGATGAAGATATCATTTTACCGGAAGTGACTCTATCAAAACCAGGCATTATCACTGTTCCAGAACAACCAGGCATTGGTTTTGACATTAATCAGGAACTTATAGATAAACTTACAGTTAATGAACAGGTCTATAAACGGGACACTGTGACCTTTTATTAATTATTTAATATAGCGGGGCTATTGAAAATTATAGGTGGGGGAGGGGGTGATATACCAGTGGTTTTAACAGAACCAATTGTATATAAAAATATCGAAGGTTTAAAGGAAATACAAGACGTAGTTAGTTTTCAAGAAGAGATTTGGGGGAAAGACGCTGTCACACCCCTTCCACAGCTTATTGCTGCTGCTCACCATGGCGGAATCTTAATCGGAGCTTTTAATAAAGGGGAGTTACTCGGCTTTTCATACGGTTTTTCGGGTTATAAAAATGGAGAGGCGTATTTGATTTCTCATATGACTGGCGTCCGCAGCAAGTATCAAAACTATGGCATTGGATTACAGCTAAAACTGAAGCAAAGGAATTGGGCCGTTGATTACGGCTATTCTAAAATTGTATGGACCTTTGATCCTTTAGAAGCTAGAAATGCATATTTTAACCTAAATAAGTTAGGGGCATATGCAAAAACTTACTATCCTTCTTATTACGGAGAAATGACTGATAAACTGAACATAGGTCTCCCTTCTGATCGTTTTTTAGCAGAGTGGGATATTTGTTCCAACAGGGTGAAGAACACATTGGCAGGTGTAATTCAAAATGATATATCAGTTAAAAATTATCGTCACCTTCTTGCATGGCGCAATCTTAGAAATGTACCATATCCCCTTGATGAAGAACCAGTAAAGGGTGAAAAAGGATACCTGATACCTGTCCCAGTGAACTTCCAAAGTTTAAAACAAGAAAATGATGAGGCTGCGAAGGCTTGGAGATATAAGCTGAGAAATGCGGTACGTAATGCTTTATCTGAAGGTTATACAGTAACTGGAGTGCTGAAAAATAGTAACACCCATGTCCATTTTTATATTCTTGAAAATGAGAACCTTTCAACCCATTAAATAAGATAAGGGAGAGTTGAAATGAGTTTCCGAACTACAGTACCTGAAGATATTTATAAATTTGAATGGCCAAGTAATCCCACTATATCGCCTGATGGAAAACAGGTTGTATATGAAAGAACCGTCACATGTGTGAAAGAAAATATTTATGAAACACACCTGTATTTAAGCGATGTGCACGGTAAATCGAGAAAAATTTTGACGTCCTCCGGGACAAGTAATACCAATCCAGTCTGGTCACCAGATGGAAAAACAATTGCATTTATCTCAAACCGTGCTTATGGACGGCAGGTATGGCTACTATCTCTTGACGGCGGAGAGGCCCGGTGTCTGACGAGATTTCTGCGGGGAATCAGTTCGATTGTATGGTCGCCTGACGGCAGTACGATTTACGGGTTGGTTCCCGTAGCAGGAAATTCAAAACTTGAAACTTTTCATGACCAAAAAACGATGAGTGAAGCCGAAAGCGATATAGAGAAAGGAAACATGTCATGGGGAAATGGACCTAAACATTACACTAATCTTTATTATAAATCTGATGGGATTGGTTTCCACAAACCGCAAAAGCGTCAGCTTGTGGCAATTAATATAGAAACCTGTTCGTTTACACAGTTAACACGAGGAACAACTGACGTCCATGAGCCTGTTGTTTCCCCTGACGGTAAGTATATTGCTTTCAGCACAAGCAGTGAGGATGAAAACTTTCTTTTTGGAGGACAGATTTATCGTGTGCCGGCTTCCGGAGGGGAAGTGGAATTGCTCTATAGTAATAAAAAAGCAAGCTTGCCATCTTACTCACCAGATGGAAAATGGATAGCTTTTTTTGGAATCCATGCAGACCAAAAACAATTGTTTGTTATGCCTGCAGCTGGTGGGAAACCAAGGTGTCTAAGCAAACAATACCCTGATACACTCGCTGATATGACTTTTACAGATATGCGATACCTTAGATATTCATTGCGCCCTCAGTGGTCAAATAATAGCAGCTATGTATATGGTCTCGGAACACGGGAAGGACGGAATGAAATTGTAAGATTCCCGATTGATGAAAACGATGATCGAGCAGAAATCATTATAGGTGGGGACCGGACGATATTTCATTATTCCTTCGACGGAGTTGAAACGATTACTATAGCCTATTCGACAGTTAATCACCCTGGAAAAGCAGCAGTAATTAGGATTGATGAAGCTAGTACAGTCGATTGTAAGTATCGGCAGCCAAAGGAAGCTTTTTCTCAAATCCGCATGCCACTCTTTCCTGAAACTGAGATTCGTCTGGATGACTGCAACGACGAGTTGTTATCCGAACTAAAAGTGGTAGAACCGGAGGTCTTTACGTATAGATCTGAAGACAATTGGCATATACAGGGATTTTTACTAAAGCCGGCTAATTTTGATCCTAAGAAGAAATATCCAGTTATACTTGACATTCATGGAGGGCCGCATTCTGCATATGGTTTCTCCTATTTCCACCAATTGCAGCTATTTGCTGCGCAGGGGTACGCCGTTATCTATACAAATCCACGAGGCAGCTCAGGATTTAGTGAAGAATTTACCAATGCAGTACATGGGGATTATGGCGGCAAAGATATGAAGGACATCTTGAATGGTTTAGATTATGCCTTACAAAACTATCACTTTCTTGACGAGAATCGGGTAGCTGTTAATGGTATTAGCTACGGCGGATTTATGGTTAATTGGCTTATCACTCGTACAGATCGATTTTTTGCAGCCGTATCTGAAGGATGTATTTCCAATTGGATTTCTATGTATGGTACAAGCGATATATCCCCCTATTTCGTTGAACAGGAGTTTCTGGGAAAAACAGACCCTGAAACACTTTGGAGGTTTTCGCCACTTGCTTATGCAGATCATGTAAAGACACCGCTTTTGCTGCTGCATAATGAAAGTGATTTGCGATGTCCCATTGAGCAGGCCGAGCAGTTTTATTCCCATATTAAGCGTCATGGAGGTGAGGTTGAATTTGTTCGTATCCCCGATTCCAGCCATGGCCTCCTTCAATATGGAAAACCTGAATTAAGAATAGCTAGGCTGAATGCAATGCTCGATTTTGTCAATGCACATCTGCCTATAAAAAATCTTCAAACCTCAGCTCAATAAATACTGAAAACGGACTGCAAGTCCTTTATAAAAACAATATAGGAGGAAAAGAAATGAAAAAAGCAGAAAATTTTAAAGCATTTGAAGAGACTGTGCAAAAGTTAACGGAAAAACACATGATTCCTGGTACCTCAGTAGCAATAGCCCAAGAAGGAGAAATCGTTTACCATAAAGGATTTGGGTTCCGTAACGTGGAGGATGCATTGCCTGTAACAGAAGATACTGTTTTCGGGATTGGGTCCATCACAAAATCATATTCTTGTGTGGCTATTATGCAGCTGCAGGAAGCAGGAAAATTAAATGTTCATGATCCGGTAATCAAATACCTGCCGGAATTCAACGTTAATAATGAAGAGGCGCTAAAACAAATCACCATTCACCACTTCATGACACACTCATCTGGTTTACCTCCAATGTCCTCTCTAGTTTATGCAATGAAACGATCGATGGATATTGACCCATCTGCACAAAATTATCCAGGTTTAAAGATCGAGCAGGAAAATTACGAACCAATCGACACATATGAACAACTTATGCAGTTTATTGCAGACCAGGATTTTGAATTATTAGGGGACCCTGGTACACAGTTTAGTTATTCAAATGATGCATATGCTTTATTAGGAACCATCATCGAACGTGTTAGCGGGAAAAGCTACGAACAATATGTATATGATCATATCCTTTCTCCTTGTGGTATGAAATACAGCTGCTTCATGATCGAGGAATATGGTGACTATGAAAATATCACCACTTGTTATGCAGAGGACAGTAGTGAAGGAACGAAGCGTATTATTCCTGCTCCGATTTGGTGGGACGCTCCATCTATGCGAGCTGCAGGCTTTCTAAAATCGACTGCTGGGGACATGTTAAGGTACGCCGAAATTTTCCGTAATGCTGGTGTAGTAAACGGTAAGCGAATCTTATCTGAGGAAAGTGTAAAAGAAATGGTTAAACCTCATATTCAAACACAGCCAGGAAGGTTTTATGGCTATGGGTTAATGATTACCCCTGACTATTTTGGTACTACTCTGGTTGAACATGGTGGAGGGTTAAAGGCAATTTCTGCACAATTAAGTATTTTACCTGAAAAAGGAGTTTCTGGTGTGGTCCTGACAAATTTGGCAGGTGTTCCTGCTGCACGTGTTATGCAGCTTGCATTTAATGCCTATGCAGGAAGGGAAGTAGAGGCATCTCACATTTCCTTTGAAGAATACGAGATTGGTGAAGAGCGGCTGGAACAGTACCAAGGAGAATATGAGTCAAATGAAGGAATGAAAGTATCGATTGTAATAAAAGATGGAAAGCCGGTTCTTATTTCACAAAAAGCTGAGATACCTATCATGTTTGTAAAAGAAAATGCTTTTATTGCGTATGTTAACGACTCTACAGAAATAGCTGAAATTTTAGTAGATGATAATAATGAACCATGGGGTATTTCTTATCACTTTAGACAATTCCCTAAAGTTTCAACAAAACAAGTTGTTAAATAAATGAAACCGTATATACAAAAGATGGAGGGGTGTTTGCTATGAGTTTACAGGATCGTCTAGAAGAAGTTTTACGGGATGCCAGTGGTACTTTTGGTGTATATGTTAAACATTTGGAAACCGGAGAGACTGCTGCAATCAATGAGAACCGTTTTTTCCAGGCTGCCAGTGTCTTTAAGATTCCCATTTTGGCCGCTTTATACCGTGATGTTCATTTAGGGAAGGTCAATTTGCAAGAGCGTATCCGGCTTGAAGAAGCAGACTTAGTAAATGGATCCGGTATATTTAAAGAGTTAATTCCAGGAATCGATGTTACCATAAAAAATTTAGCAACAATGATGATCATTGTAAGTGATAATGTTGGAACAGATAAGATATTGCGTATTATAGGTAAAGAAAATGTAAATCAATATATGAAAGAAGTCGGGCTAAACAATACTTACATTCGTTTTAGCTGCTGGGAACTTCTTTGTTCATGTGTTGGACTTCCGCCACAAGGATTTTCACTTGAACTTTATCATGAAATAAACCGTCGATTTAAAAATGGTGAAATTGATTATAATTCGATTGTGTTCCAAGAAAGTATAGATAATAATGTAACAACTGCATTTGATATGGCGTTGTTATTAGAAAAGATTGCAAATAAACAATTAATTTCGGAAAAAGCTTGTGATGATATGTTTGAAATTCTTGAAAAGCAGCAATTCCGAAATAGGATACCTTACTTATTACCTGCGACTACAGTTGTCGCTCATAAAACAGGCACCGTTGCAAGTGTTGTAAATGACGCAGGAATCGTGGAGCTGCCAGATAACAAAGGAAGGTTTATCATTTCCGCATTTTCAATTGGCAACAAATCAGAAGCTGAGGGTGCAAGAAAAATTGCTGAATTATCCAGAGCAGCTTATGGTTATTTTCGAACCGAAGTAACCGTGTAAATGCTTTACTCTTAGAAAAGATGTAAGATTATAAAATTTCTTTATTTTGATAATAAAACCATATATGATAAGAAGGTACCTTTATATTTTTTAATATATTGTCTGAGGGCGTTACAGCGTGTAACGTTCTTTTTTCTCAAAGGTGACTAAGGCAATTCAGATGTAACTTACCAAGATTAACTCATCAGGAAGGGTTCACTTTATGGATAATTATAATGAGAGAATAAGAAAACTATTTAATAAACTAACAAAAAGACAGAAATTAGTAGCAAAATATATCGTTGACTTCCCTAAGGAAGTTGCATTTCAAACAGCAAAAGAGGTAGGTATCGCTAGTCAAACAAGCGATACAACCGTAATTAGATTATCATATGCACTTGGATATTCAGGATATAGCGAACTGCAAAAAGAAATTCAATCTTCCCTAATAGAAGATTCATTACATAAGACAGATCCTATAGAAGATTTTCGATCTACATCCAAGTCTCTAAAAGATATTAACTTAATTCAACACGTTATTGAGCAGGATAGCGCTTATGTTCGATCAACTTTAGAGCAATTAGATTACAGCCAGTATAAAAAAGCTGTGGATTTATTGATAAACTCAGAAATGCGGATAGTTATCGGCTTCCGTTCATCATATGGTCCTGCAAATTGGCTGACATTCAGCCTGAATATTGTAGTTGGAAATACACTTTTATATCGGGGAGAAATAGAGGATGCTAATTATTTCTTATCATTAATCGATGAGAGAACATTAGTGGTTGCCATCTCTTTTCCTCGATATACTAAAGAAACCAATTCGTTTGTTAAAGCAGCAAAGAAAAAAGGAGCAAAGGTACTTGCAATAACAGATGATGAGCTGTCCCCTTTAGGACTGCTTTCCGATATTTTGTTCAAGGTTGTTGCACCTTCTCCTATTCCTTTAAAAGGGATTACCCCCACCTTTGCTTTACTTAATTTACTTGTTACAAGTATAGCCGCTTCACAGGAAACTAAAGTCCAAAAGCGGTTGGAAGAATACGATCAGACAAGTGATGAATTTTCTCCATTTACAAAAATGTAATTGAGAGGGTAATTATATATTTGATGTATTGATGGAACGGGGAACCCATGGACCTCATTAGATATAGGTATAAAAAATGGTAAAATTGAAGAAATAGGCCCTCTTATAGAATCTGATGGAGTAACGTAATTGACGCTGAGGGGCTTCTAGTTGCCCCAGGGATTATGGACGTAAAACCCTCCAGACTGCCCGTTGGAGTTCGTCACGTTCTAGTGAACGGAGAAATAACGGTAAAAGATGACCATTTTTTGAAACGCACCTGTGGAATGGTTATTCGCCGAAACAAATCCTTTTTACTATAAATTGAAGTTTAATCTTGTTTCTTGAGGCTGACTCATTAAATTTGAGTTCAGCTCTTTTTTATTTTTATCTGTAAAAAAAGTGAGCTTAGAATACTCTAAGCTCAAAATATAGGGGGTCAACTGTTTGAATAGTTCGACCAATATTATTATAACGGATTCAAAATATAATTTAAATACAAAAATGCATAAATATTTAATTATTTTTTATAATTATACACACCCTTCATAGGTACGTTACTTTTTGGAATAAGTCTTTGTTAATTTCTTTAACCGCACACTTTCCTCGTTTAGAATCTCATAACTCATGAGTAAAAGTCTGCCTGACCAATTTCTCCATATTTTAGAGATGCTTGGGGGAGTAAAAAATTTCCGCGACAAAAAATTCTTCAGATGGTGGAAGCAGGGATCGAATGCCGGACAATTTTCCCTTTAAAATTTCCCTGGGTTTTTGATGTATCCTGTTTTTTGTTCTTTGAAAAATCGAAAACTACAAAATTCGCTATGACATAGTATCTCATCAAGAATGCATAAGGGTGAAAAGTGGATCTCTTACAAAACGTATCGATTCTCCGTAAAGTACCCCTAATAAAGAATTGACATAAATTCTCGCTTGGTTAGCCAAAGCAGGTTTTATCCGGAAAATTTTAAGCATAAAAATCGTTTTTTAAAGCATTCTAAAAAGGTCCTAAAAAAACAAAGGAGGTGCCATTCATGACAGTCATCAATGACGTTAAAACAGCTCTGGCAGGACTAAAAAGTACTCAGGCGAGCTTTGAAACATTTGCTCTTAGTACAGATAATGAACAAGCGAAGCAGCTGTATCAAGATGCCGCTAAACAAACTCAAGCCGTAGTGGACAGTATTTCACCGCGTGTTCAGCAAATTGAACAAGAAGAACCTCAATACAAACAATAATCATTAACACGATACAAAAGGTTGGTTGGATATCGGCCAACCTTTTTCCCGATTTTGAATGGATAAAATGAGGTGATTTTCATGAAAGTCAACATAGCTAATTTTAAAATTCTTATATTATTGCTAATCATTATCGGACTAAGCTCTGGATGTAATGAAAATCAATTGGATAATAACAATAAAAAGTCTAGTGTTTCGCAAGTACATACAGGGAAGCCATTCGATCAATCTATCGCTAACCACGCTAAAGAAAAGATTAAAACTAAGGACGAAATTACGGATGTTAGGGCTGTGAATACAGATAAGGAGCTTCTAGCGGCGATAAAGGTAGAAAATTTCGACCGTTTTCGCTTAAAAAGTATCGAGAAGACCGTAACATCCGACTTGGAAAAAATGTATCCCAATCACATGGTTGTCGTTTCGTCCGATAAAAAAATGTTATGGGAACTCCAAAAAATTGAAGAAAGACTGCAAAAAAACAAAACGAATAAGAAAAACTTAAAAAAGGATTTGAAAAAACTTAAAAATCTTATTAAGGAACAGACGTAAAGTGGGGGACGAAGCCATGTCAAATAATCAAAAGAAACAGCTTTCACCAGTCCAGCAGGAATACCAGGAACTGCAAAAACAGCGCGAAATCAAAAGGCCGGTTGTGAAAAATTGTATAAAAGCCTTTCTAATAGGCGGTCTCATCTGTCTTATTGGCCAGTTTATTCAGGATTTTTACATTTATTATTTTGATTTTACAGAGCAAACGGCCGGCAACCCGACGGTTGGAACGTTAATTTTTATTACAATGCTTTTTACTGGTTTTGGTGTATATGACCGAATTGCCCAATTTGGGGGGGCTGGGACAGCGGTACCCGTAACTGGTTTTGGCAATGCAGTCATATCACCTGCCATGGAACATCGAACCGAAGGATTTGTCTTGGGCGTAGGCGGTAATATATTTAAATTGGCGGGTTCGGTTATTTTATTCGGTGTTTTTTCTGCCTTTGTCATTGCCTTAATTAAGACAATTTTAATCAGATGGGGTGGTTTATAATGCTTGCAGGCCATCGTACATGGATATTCGAACAAAAGCCCGTCATTATTTCGACTGGAACTATTGGGGGACCCTTTGAAGCCAATGGAGCTATACCGGATGACTTTGATACTCTTCATGCTGATTTATGGCTTGGACAAGATTCCTATGAAAAAGCACATAAAGTCCTTTTTGAAGAAGCTTGTCAGAAAGCGATGGAAAAAGGCGGAATCCAAAAGGATCAAGTACAATTTATCTTTGCCGGTGATTTAATTAATCAAATAACGCCAACCAGTTTCGCTAGCCGGACAATTGGAGCACCGTATTTTGGTTTGTTTGGTGCCTGTTCTACTTCAATGGAGGGGCTTGCATTAGCTGCTTATATCGTTAATACCAATGGAGCTAAATATATACTGACTGGAGCCTCCAGTCATGATACAGCAGTTGAAAAGCAATTTCGTTATCCAACTGAATATGGCGGACAAAAGCCTCCTACTGCCCAATGGACAGTCACAGGTGCTGGCGCGGCCCTTTTAAGTGATTCTGGTGAAGGACCAAGTGTTACATCTGCAACAATTGGCCGTGTAATTGATATGGGCTTAACAGATCCATTTAATATGGGAGGGGCCATGGCTCCTGCTGCGGTAGATACCATTGAGGCGCATTTAACGGAAAGAAACATTGATCCATCTTATTATGATTTAATCGTCACCGGGGATCTTGGCCAAATAGGGCGTGAAGTTTCCCTTGATTTATTTAAAAAGCATGGAATTTCCATCAGTGAAGAGCGATACCAGGATTGCGGTCTTATGATTTATCGGGAGGGTCAGCCAGTCCTGGCAGGTGCAAGTGGTCCAGGTTGTTCAGCAACCGTCGTTTATGGGCATTTATTAAATCGCATGAAGAAAGGAGAATTTAAAAGAATGTTAGTCGTGGCCACAGGTGCCTTATTATCTCCACTTTCTTTTCAGCAAAGCGAATCGATCCCTTGTATCGCCCATGCAGTATCCATTGAATATGGGGGGCAATCATCCATATGACCTATTTTTGGGCTTTTACCGTAGGCGGTTTGATTTGTGTCATTGGGCAGATTATGTTTGATGTGTTTAAATTGACACCCGGACATACATTAAGTTCTCTTGTCGTAGCAGGGGCTATTTTAGATGGATTTGGATTATATGAACCCTTGATTGATTTTGCTGGTGCAGGCGCTACTGTACCTATTACAAGCTTTGGCAATTCCCTTGTGCATGGGGCTATGCAGGAAGCAGAAAAACACGGGATAGTTGGTGTACTCACGGGAATGTTTGAAGTAACCAGTTCAGGTATTTCAGCTGCCATTATTTTTGGAATGCTGGGAGCCCTTATTTTTAAGCCAAAAGGATAAGGAGGATGTTAAATGACGATTGCATCAAATGTAAAACAGACTCTTGCCAGCCTTAAAGGTGCAGAAGCCGATTTATCCAGTTTAGCACTTAGGACTCAAGAATTTGAATCAAAGCGTACACTCCATGAAACCATGATGAGTGTCCATGAGGTAGTAACGGATTTAAAAAAGCGAATAGGTGAAATGGAACGGGAAGAATTTCAGTATAAAGGTTTTTAAGAGATATTATTTTTGCTGGGGGTGTTAATCAGTGCCTGCATGGTTAGATATTGCCGTACGGTCAATTTTATTTGTTGTAATTTTATTCTTTATTACGAAATGGTTAGGAAAGAAACAAATATCAGAGTTATCTTTCTTTGAATATGTCACTGGTATTTCTATTGGGAGTATAGGTGCTGAGGTTGCTATGGGGCTTGAACGGAGCATTTTTCACGGGATCATCGGAGTTATTATCTTTGCAGCGATACCCTTTATCTCTGGTGTACTTTCCTTAAAAAGTAAAAAGTTTCGTGATTTTGTAGAAGGTACAGGAACTATCTTTATAAAAGACGGAAAAATCATGGAAGATAACATGAAAAAGGAAAGATACACGACAGATGAGTTACTGGAGCTGCTTCGCAGGAAGGATGTTTATCAAGTGGCGGATGTAGAATTCGCCGTATTAGAGCCGACTGGAGATTTGTCCGTCATGCTAAAGAAAGAAAATCAGCCATTAACACCAAAGGATCTAAACTTGGCGATTGCTCCAATCAAAGAGCCTCAGACTGTCATTATGGATGGTGTTATAATGGATGAACCGCTTGCCACGATCGGACGAAGCCGGGCCTGGTTATACACTGAATTAGATAAGCTTGGTGTAACGGTCGAAAATGTGTTTCTGGGACAAGTTAACTCCTATGGAGAGTTAACAGTAGACCTGTTTGACGATCAATTACAAGTCCCATCACCTCAGGATCGAGCCCTAATTCTTTCGACCCTGAAAAAATGCCAAGCAGACTTAGAGCTGTTTGCTCTTGGAACCGAAGTAAAAGAAGCTAAGCAGATGTATAGTGAAAATAGTGAAAAACTGCAAAAAGCAATTGATAAAGTGATGCCTATTTTAAAAGGATGATGATGCATTAACAGTAAAGCAGGACCTTTTTATTTTAAAACTAATTAGTTAACCCCTTAGCTTGATTTCAGACTAAGGGGTGTTTTCCTATATTATAGTCAAGTTATCTGCTTCTATTTCCCGATGCTAATTCCAGCCCTTTTTGATAATATTGTGCCATCATTTTTTCAGGAACCATGCTTCCGCCTGTCGCCCACACAATATGTGTACCCTTATTCATTGCTTCCGTTAAACCGTGCATGTGTAAATAATCTTTACCTTCACTGCATAATTTACTTGGTCCAATCAGTCCTGCTAATGCAGAAGGTTCTAACTGGATGCCCTCTGTATCAACTAGTTCCTTTAATAACTTATAAAGCAGTTCATCGCTGACAGTATAAGTTCCACCTAGAAACGGCTCTATAGTTTTACCAACAAATCCCGATGGCCTCCCTACAGCAAGCCCATCAGCGTCTGTAAGATTATCAATGCCAATATCTTGTACAGAAATTTTATCATGAAGGCCAGTCATTAAGCCGAGCAGCATACATGGCGAGTGGGTGGGTTCTGCAAAAAAACAGTGAACATTGTCTTGAAACAATAATTTTAAACCAAAGGCTACGCCTCCAGGACCGCCGCCTACTCCGCATGGAAGGTAAACAAATAAAGGGTGATTTTTATCTATTATGATCCCTGACTCTTCCAATTGCTGCTTCAATCGAGATGCAGCCACTGCATAACCTAAAAATAGGTCTTGAGAATTTTCATCATCCACAAAATAACATGCTGGGTCACTATATGCCTGGGATCGGCCTTCTTCTACCGCTTTACTGTAGTCATCTTCATATTCAATAACTTTGACATTTTTGCTTCTGAGCAATTCTTTTTTCCACTGTTTTGCATCAGCTGACATATGAACAGAAACATTAAAACCTAATTTTACACTTATGATGCCAATACTAAGTCCTAAGTTTCCAGTCGAGCCTACTGCGACTGAGTATTGTGAAAAAAATGTTCGAAATTTTTCACTATCTAAAATCGAATAATCATCTTGAATGGTTAACAATTGATGTTGAAACGCTAATTTTTCTGCATGCTTGAGAATTTCATAAATCCCGCCTCTTGCTTTAATAGATCCGGATATAGGAAGGTGACTATCGCATTTTAATAATAATTCTCCTGGAATAGGCTGCTGATAATTCTGCTCTAAGGATTTTTTCATTGAAGGTATTCTCACTAAAGGAGATTCTATGATACCATTGGATTCTTTTGTTTCAGGAAAAGCTTTAGAGATAAATGGTGCAAAACGTTGCAGCCTTTCCTCTGCATCTTTTACATCTTCTAGAGTAAGGGGAGATTTTTTAATTCCAGTTTGAAACGTTTCCAGATTAGGATTGATCCAAAAAACCTCTTCTGTCGATATGAGCTTATTCAGTAAAGGATATTTGTCTTTCCATGCTTTTATTTCTATTCTTTCAATGTCTTTCATCTTTTTTATCCTCCTGATTTTTTGTGCGAAATATATTTCTGAATTTTTATAAATTTTATCATACTTTCAATTTTTTCTTTTTATTTTACATTATTTTAATGGAGAAAATAGCTGTTAAATTAGCGAGAACATATCTGTATTTGAAGGTTTTATTGATAAGAATGTCTTTCGTAACACTCCGATTGTGATGAGTGCTAATGAGGAGGGCAAAAGAACACTGTGATTAAAGTTTATACCCTTGGATTGGTGGAAATCGTCAAGCAAAAATCAGCAACAAAAGTTTTTTATTGCCTACTTTACAGTTGAAAAAATGAGATTCATGGAAATATTTCTTAACAATCAATTTATTAATAATAATCAAAAAATTAAGATTATTATGTTGACTAATGATATATTGAGTATTTATACTGATAAATGAAGTTGTAACGTCAATTTTTATATTGAAATGAAGTAAAAACATCAAAAGGAGGTATTGTTTAGTGAGTGATCAAGATGATTTTATTGAGGACAGCAGGTATTCCCAATGTACGAGAGAAATGTGGGCTACGGTAGGCTTATTTGTAATAAACATTCTTCTTGTCGGGGGTGTATCGTTATGGCTTGGGCTTAACAAAACCGCAGATTCAATGACTTATATTCTTGGTTTTCCTGCTTGGTTCTTTTGGGGAGGGATTATGGGCACAGCGATTTTTTGTATCCTTCCTTATTTCATGATTAAGTTCTTTTATAAGGATATGTCGATTGAAGCTGAGGATGAAAGGTAGGTGCTCACTCAATGAAATGGGATGTTCTTATACCGATATTTCTTA
The DNA here is from genome assembly GCF_000294775.2 of Cytobacillus oceanisediminis 2691. GTDB lineage: Bacteria > Bacillota > Bacilli > Bacillales > Cytobacillaceae > Cytobacillus > Cytobacillus pseudoceanisediminis. The sequence goes on along the minus strand of NZ_CP015506.1, from coordinate 3,184,280 downwards.
CTTTAATTGCTACGTTTGCAATCGGGATTGTTCTTCACAAGAAAATGAAGGTTAAAAATGCAAACTTTCAGGAGGATTATTTTATTGGAGGCCGATCTCTTGGACCATTTGTATTGACCTTCACTATTTTAGCTTCGGCAGCAAGCGCCGGCACTTTTATCGGTTCTCCAGGGGTGGCATATACATCAGGATTTAGCTGGGTGCTTATTCTCCTTACACAAGTTGGAATGGGTGTATATATATTAGGGATTCTTGGGAAAAAGTTTGCGATAGTGGCAAGGAAAATTAATGCTGTCACTTTAACGGATTTTTTCAAGGAAAGATATGAAAGTAAAGCGGTAGTGCTGGGAAGTTCTATCGGGGTTATCCTTTTTATCAGTGCCTATATGGTAGCTCAATTTGTAGGAGGAGCCCGCATTTTAGAATCAATAACGGGTTTACCCTATAAAACTGGATTACTTATTTTTGGGCTAGCTGTTGTTCTGTATACTGTATACGGTGGTTTTAGAGCAGTTGCATTAACAGATGCTATTCAGGGCATCATTATGATTTTTGGTGGAGTGCTGCTTTGGATTTTCTTTTTAATTAAAACGGACGGATTTAGTGGCCTAATAGGAAAGCTAGTTGCTGAACACCCGGAAATGGTAGAATTACCAGGACCGTCAGGAGCAACACCATTAATGCTTTTTTCCTACTTTATGCTTTTTGGCATCGCAGCCATTGGTTTACCACATGCTTCCGTTAGGGGAATGACCTTCAAAAATACTGATTCAATGCATAAGTCCATAATCTATAGTGGAATGATTATGGCGTTGTTTTCCATATTTTTTGCAACTCTTGGTCCGTTTGTAAGGGTTTTATATCCGGATTTATCAGCACCAGATATGGCATTGCCGACATTAATATTAGATATAATGCCGGGATGGGTTGCTGGACTCGTACTTTCGGCTCCGCTAGCAGCTATTATGTCAACGGTCAACTCAATGCTACTTGTGACGAGTGCTTCTGTTGTAAAAGATATATATTTAAATTACATCAATCCTAAAGCAAGTGAAAGAAAAGTAGCTAAGTTATCTTATTTCTCTACCCTGATTATTGGACTAGGAGTGGTATTGTTTGCTCTAACACCACCAGACTATCTGCAATTTTTAGTAATTTATGCGATAGGTGGACTGGAAGCTACCTTTTTTGCACCCATTGTATTCGGTCTTTATTGGAAAAGAGCTAATGCATGGGGAGCTATTGTCTCAATGTATACAGGGTTAATCAGCTATATCATTCTTGGTGAGCTTTTTCCGAATCCCTTTGGAATGCAAACCATTGTAACTGCAACAGCTCTATCCGTAATTTTGATGATCGCTGTCAGCTGTTTAACTCCTCGGCCATCTGAACAAATTATCATCAAAATGTGGGGAAACAAAAAAGTTGAAAACCCTCACATTAAGAAAACTTCTATAGGGTAAGCATTTATTCCATCCATATAAGAAAAATCAATCTATTATTTTAGGAGGAAAATTATGTTTGATTTAATCATTAAAAATGGACGTATTTATGACGGAACAGAAAATCCTTGGACAAAATCTGATATTGGGATTAAAGATGGTATTATCCGTAAAATTGGCGATTTGAAGAATGAAAGTGCAAATCGAGTTATCGATGCAGAAAAAATGGCTGTCACTCCAGGGTTTATCGATACACATGTACACTCGGACCTTCTATGTACCAAACCAGAGATTCATAAAATTAAGGTTTTGCAAGGGGTAACAACAGAATTATTTGGGCAGGACGGGATATCTGTAGCGCCTGTATCTGAACAAACAAAACCCCTTTGGCAAAAGCAATTAAAGGGGCTAAACGGCGATATTGGAGATTGGCCATGGAATACGATTGAAGAGTACCTTGAATTTTTGGATCAATCTAAAATTTCCGGCAATGCAGCTTATCTAGTTCCTCATGGAGCTGTACGTACATTGGTAATGGGATTTGATGGCCGGCAAGCTACTAAAGAAGAAATGGAGAAAATGAGGGATCTTGTCGAGGAAGGCATGAAACAGGGAGCTGTGGGGTTGTCTTCAGGCCTGGTTTATCCTCCTAATGTATTTTCCTGCAAAGACGAATTAATTGAAATTTGCAAAGGTGCAGCGAAGTACGATGGTTGCTTTGTGGTTCATATTCGCAATGAAAGCAACAAATCACTAGAGGCGCTAGATGAAGTTATTGATGTAGCAAGACAATCGGGGGTACGGCTGCATGTTTCCCACTTTAAGGTTGCTGGGAAAATTAATCGATCAAAGTATGAACAGGCTCTAGTAAGAATGGATGAAGCGAGGTCAGAAGGGATAGAAGTAACATTTGATCAATATCCATATACAGCAGGGTCTACTGTTTTTCATGCTATATTACCACCTTGGATGCATTCTGGCGGTACAGCAGAATTGTTGGAAAAGCTAAAGGAATCTAGCGTACAAGCCCGTATAAAAGAGGACTTAAAACATAATTCCGATTATGAAAATTGGGTATTGAATTGCGGGTGGGAGAATATCACGCTTACATCCGTCTCAACGGATAAAAATCGGTGGGCTGAAGGAAAGAATATGGTGGAAATTGCCAATCTCTTAAATGTTGAACCTGCCGATGCAGCATTCAAACTTCTTCTTGAAGAAAGTGCGGGAATTACTATGCTTGTACACTGGGGTGATGAAGAAGTAATTACTGGTGGAATACAGCATCCATTACAAATTGTAGGATCTGATGGCATTTTTGGAGGAAAACCTCATCCTCGCTTATATGGTACGTATCCGAGAGTATTGGGGCACTTTGTAAGAGACAATAATGCCCTTACGCTTGAACAGGCAATACGTAAAATGACCGGTGCTCCTGCTCAATTGTTACGTCTAAAGAAAAGAGGGTTATTAAAAGAAGGATTTGCGGCTGATATTGTTATTTTTGATCCACTAACCATTCGTGACAATGCTACTTACGAGGATCCGTTACAAGAGCCCTCAGGTATTAACTATGTAATTGTTAACGGACAGCTGGCTGCAGAAAAAGGGAAGTACTTAGGGGTAACCGCTGGTCAAGTGTTAAGGCGGGAACCTGTATATGCCGAGAATGTTTCTGTATAAAGATTTACAGAATTTAACCACTTACCGGAAATCTGCAAATTGAAGAATTCTTGACGATAATGATGTCTTTTTCCCTTTCAATTAAAGTTATTCAAAATGAAATCCTCTGAGATCAGAGCAGAATGAAGAGTGAAGGTAATTGGGAAAAAGACTATTAATATATCCATTAGAAGAAATAGCTGAAGCCGAAATTGTATTTGGAAAAAATTTATGGGAAAATGGTATTAAGAATAATTAATAAATAAAAAGGCTAGAAAAGACTAACGTCAATTTTCTAGCCTTTTAAAAAGCAGGGCAGATTACATCCAGGATCTAGTTAGAAAAAACTACTGAGATTTACGTGGAATCCCGGTAGAGCGTCCACTGCATTAGCCAGACGGGTATAAGGATCCTTCAGAAATCTACTAGGTGCAGCAATATTGCAATGTCAATATCTTGTCCTTTTTCTTGACTTTTTGATAAAGTTTTAGTTAATTTTCACTTCTTCAACAGGACAGGATAGTTAAGCAAGGCATAGAATTATAAAATAACCATCCACTACAGCATAATTTTCCGTTTGAAAACCAGCCATCTTGCAAGTAAAAAAGATTTTGGTAAGGTACAGCGGCAGGTGAGATAGTTAGTCGTAACAGTGATCCCGGTAAGACTGTAATGAAAGCTGAAATATCGTAGAATAAATCTAATCTTACCAGCTGTACGATAGTTCCCACACGCACCTCTCTATAATTACTTCAACTATTCATATATAATATAAGCAATTCTAAATCCAAAAGGTGAACATTCCATGAATACAACGATCAAAGATATAGCAAAGCTTGCCGGAGTTGCCAAGAGTACGGTTTCCAGGTATTTGAATGGCGGCCATGTAAGCGAACAGACAAAAGCCAAAATCAGAAAGGTGGTTGAGGAAACGAAGTATGAACCTAATTCGTTTGCGCAAAGCCTGAAGGCAAAGAAAACAAACTTTATTGGAGTAATTGCCCCAACGCTTGATTCTTATGTTACATCGACGGTGCTTATGGCCATTGATGAAGAGCTGAGAAAGCGGGATTACACCACCTTGATCATTAGCACAAGCAAGCATGTTGACCGTGAAATCGAAAGCCTGATCAGCTTGTCACGCCAAAAAGTGGATGGCATTATTCTGATTGCGACAGGGGTAACGGAAAAGCACATCGAGACGATTAACTCCATACAAATTCCAGTTTTAATCGTCGCCCAGGAGGTCGGTCATGTCACCTGCATTATTAATGACGATTATCAGGCAGGGTTTAAAATGGGCCAGTATGTTGCACAAAAAGGGCATCGCGCTGTGGCATATATCGGAGTGGCGGAAAGTGATATAGCCGTAGGGCAGCGCCGGAAGCAGGGAATAATGGAGGGTTTAAAGTCTGCTGGAGTCTCTGATGTTAAAACCTTTGTGTCCCAGTTTGATTTGCAGGATGCAGCCAGAGTTACACAGGAAGTGCTCGAGGAGAGTTCGCTGACAGCCATTATTTGTGCTACTGACACAATTGCGTTTGGGGCGATGAAGACTATCACGAAACTGGGGAAAAAAGTGCCGAAGGATTTTTCAATCGCTGGGTTTGGCGGATACAATATCTCAGGAGTCATTCATCCTGCCCTAACGACCATTCGCTTTAAAAATGAAGAGACAGGTGTCATGGCTGCCGAAACGATTATTAAATTGACTAATGGCGAAGAGGTCCCGAACTTGCAAGTCTCCGGTTTTGATTTTATTGAAGGTGAGAGCGTGAAAAGTGTAAAAAGCTGATAACGTTTTCAAAAATAGGTTGTTGAAAACTGAAAACTGTACTATAATCAAATTAATGAAACCGGTTCCCGCGCGACGAATCCATATAAGGGTTAAGAGGCGGGTTGTTTTTTGAACTGAAAAGGAACCGGTTCCAAAGAGACAATAAACAAACATGACTATTTTTTTATACAGAAATGGAACCGGTTCCGTTTCTGTATAAAGGGGAGGAAATAGACAAATGGCAAACATAAAATCCAAATACCTGCCAACAGTACAAGTATTACAAAAGTTAATTGGAGGGAAGGAAAACCTTCAAGGTGCAGCCCACTGTGCCACAAGGCTGCGGCTGGTTCTGAAAGATAATTCACTGGCAGACACGAAGGCGATTGGAGAGCTTGATTTTGTGAAAGGTTCGTTCGTAGCTGGAGATCAGCTGCAGATTATCTTTGGGGCAGGTACAGTTAATGATGTGTATGCTGTCTTCACAGAAGAAGCAGGCATCTCAGGAATGTCACTTGGTGACGTAAAAGAGCAATCTGCCCAGAAACAGAATGCTTTCCAAAAAGGGATTAAGGCTTTATCCGATGTGTTTGTTGAAATTATTCCAGGCTTATTGGCTGCTGCACTTTTGATGGGGGTTACAGGACTTCTCAGTCAGGAAGGGATTTTCGGTGAACAGCCGGTGGTTGAAATGTATCCGGCCATTGCTGGCTTTAATCGCTTTATCAGTATCATGTCAACCGGTATCTTTACGATTCTGCCATTGCTTGTTGTGTATTCAGCAACAAAGCGTTTTGGCGGCAACCCGGTTCTAGGGTTAGTGCTTGGTGCGATTATGCTTCACCCCGATCTTGCAAACGCTTATTTAGTTGGAAACGGAACGGTCGAGCCGGAAGTCATCAGTTTATTCGGCTTAAAGATTTCACTTGTTGCCTTCCAGGGCGGGATTATCATTGCATTGTTAATGGGACTTGTTGTGGCTAAGCTTGACCAATTTTTCAGCAGAAAAGTGCCGGATATTATCAAGCTTTTCCTTGCGCCTTTTCTAACGATTGTCGTTTCTGGTTTTCTATTATTCTCGGCTATTGGCCCATTTGGCCGTCTCTTATCCGATGGCATTACCGCGGGTCTGATGTGGAGTGTCGATAACTTAGGCATTGTCGGGTTCATGCTGTTTGCCGGAATCCAGCAGGTGATTGTTATTACCGGCCTTCATCACGTCATTGGAGCAGTTGAAGCACAGCTGATTGCTGACACAGGATCGAACTTTATCATGCCGCTGATGTCGGTTGCTTTAATGGGACAGGGTGGAGCAGTGCTTGGGTATACTTTGGCTCTATGGAAAAATGATAAAGCCAAACAGATTGGCATTTCAGCGTTTGGTTCGACATTGTTCGGAATCTCTGAGCCTGCACTGTTTGGGGTTAACGTGAAATATAGATTTCCGCTCGTTATGGGCTGTATTGGCGGTGCCATCGGAGGAGCGTATGTATATATGACAGGAATCAAGGCATTAGGCTTTGGTGCGACTGCACTGCCTGGTTTCGCGATTGTGGCGGCACAAGGAAACGGACATATCAACTATATTATCGCCAATGTGCTTGCACTGGCGGTAGGAGCGATTTTGACGGTTGTGTACTTTAAAGTGAAAAAACCAAACTTAGATTAATAGAATTGGAGGGAGAAATTCCTCTCTTCTCTATTTTTACAGGAGAGGACTTAGTATGGAGAGATATACAGAAGAGAAGTATAGATCGTTATATGACGCAAAAGAGAATGAACTGGAGAGGCTCCGGGAAAAATCCGCAGAATCCGTATGGAAGCCGGCCTACCATATCCACCCGCTGTACGGTTTAATTAATGACCCTAATGGGCTTGCCTATTACAACGGTGAATTCCACGTGTTTTATCAGTGGTACCCGTTCGGTGCTATGCACGGCATGAAGCATTGGGCCCATGTAAAATCAGCGGACCTTGTGAACTGGGAGCGTCTCCCGGCTGCACTGGTTCCGGTGGAGGATTATGAGTCCCATGGTGCCTATTCCGGAGCTTCCCTTGAGGTGGACGGAATGCTCTATTTGTATTACACAGGCAATATCAAATACAGTGCAGAGGAAAGATCGGCGAATCAGTGCCTGGCAATCATGGATCAGGAAGGGAAGATTCAAAAATATGAAAACAACCCGATTATTGAAGGGGTTCCGCAGGGCTATACCGGGCATGTCCGCGATCCAAAGGTGTTTGAAAAGAACGGTCGCTACTATATGCTGCTTGGTGCACAGTGTGAAAACCTGACTGGTGCCATCATTGTCTATGAATCTGAAAATGCCATTGATTGGTCATTTAAAGGGGAGCTGAATCTGCAGATTGTTTTTCCTGATTCGGTGTATATGCTGGAGTGTCCGGATTATTTCGAGCTCGACGGCAAAGATGTGCTGATTTTCTCACCTCAAGGGTTAAAGCCTGAAGGGTATGATTACCATAATCTGTATAATGTCATGTATGCAGTGGGCCATTTGGATATAGAAGCTCTTTCATTTGAGCCTGAGCATTTCCAGGAGCTTGAAAAAGGATTTGATTTTTACGCTCCGCAAACTTTTGCCGGCAAACATAATGAGCGCCTGTTATTTTCATGGGCCGGAATGGGTGAAATCGATTATCCGAGTGATAAGGAAGACTGGGCGCATTGCCTGTCAATTCCGCGTGAGCTGTGTCTTGTCGATGGGAAGCTTGCTCAAAGACCGGCAGATATGCTGAAGCAGCTTCGCGTAAAGTCGGAAACGAGCAGCGTGTCCATTGAGTCGGGAAGCCTGATAATTGATGAAGGAATCGGGCAGCACGAGCTCGAATTTAATTTTGATACACTAGATGCTGATGTATTTGGGATTGAGCTTTTTGCTTCTGAAAAAGAGGGTTTAGTGCTTGAGTTTGACCGCAGCTCACAAGCTGTGAGTCTGAACCGGGAAAAATTTGCATCCTCATTTGGCGGGGAATACGGTTTTGTAAGGAGCTCAGAACTGAAAATCGATTCTTCTGTAAGAGTTCAAGTATTTGTTGACCACAGTATTGCTGAGATTTTTATCAATGATGGGGAAGCAGTGTTCACGGCAAGAGTCTTTCCTGGAAAAGGGTCTAACGGAATCAGATTGTTCAGCGACAAAAAAGTCAGCTGCACTTATACGAAGCATGAGTTAAAGCAAGGCATTACACGTTAAGGGTGAGAACATGACGAAATTATACTCGATAGGTGAAGTATTAATAGATTTTATCCCGCTCGAGAAGGGGGATGCATTAAAGGATGTCACTGCTTTTGAGCGGGCCCCGGGCGGTGCGCCGGCTAATGTTGCTGCGGCTGTGGCAAAGTTTGGACACAATGCATCGATGATTACAAAGCTCGGTTATGATGCATTTGGCGATTTTCTGATTGAACAGCTTCAAAACGCTGGGGTGGAGACAGACAAGATTCTCCGCACCAGCGAAGCGAACACAGGACTTGCGTTTGTTTCTCTGAAAGAAAACGGTGAGCGGGATTTTTCTTTCTACCGGAAACCCTCTGCAGATTTGCTGTTTGAAGAATCGGAGCTGCAGGAAGAGTGGTTTGGTGAAGGGGATATCCTGCACTTCTGCTCGGTGGACCTGGTCAATAGCCCAATGAAAATAGCCCATAAGAGAGCTGTGGAAGTAATGAAGAAAAAGGGCGGTCTTGTCAGTTTTGATCCGAATGTCAGACTGCCGTTATGGGAGAATCCAGAGGATTGCCGGGCTGCCATTCTTGAATTTGTGCCCCATGCTCATATTTTGAAGGTTTCGGATGAAGAACTGGAATTCATCACCGGAATCAGTGATGAGGATGAAGCGATTGCTTCACTCTTCAAGGGAGATGTTCAGGCTGTGGTCTATACAAAGGGCGCTGATGGAGCCGAATTATATACACAAGCTGATAAATGGGACTCTTCGGGATTCACAGTAGATGCCCAGGATACCACTGGTGCAGGAGATGCATTTATTGGCGGATTTTTATTCAAGCTTCTGGAAGCTAATGCAAACCCTGAAAATGTGTTAAGTATATTAAGAGAAAAGCATGCAGACATTTTGCTGTTTGCTAATGCAAGCGGGGCCTTAACCGCTGCAGGCAAGGGGGCTATACCGGCACTGCCTGTTAAGGAAAAGGTGCTGGCTCTTATAAAAGAACAGGAAAGATGACACCCCATGTTGATATTAAAAGAAGATGCAATGAAGCATAATTTCCGTATGAGGAGATTATGCTTTTTTGATTATGAAAGTGCATTTCTAAGCAGAAGGAAACATCCATTCATGCTGTCACAAAATGTTCGAAATTAGAGGAAAATTTGTTTTCTTTTATATCTGTTTTTTTTTAGAAAGGTTGAAAAGAGTGTTTCAAGAAGGTGTTTGTGACATAAATCACAAATAAAAGTCTCACGCTAGGTTCGAAAATTTAGCTGCATATTTTATCTTGTCTTTCCGCTTCCGTCAATAGTATGAAAGCAGGCTGACTTATTAAAATCAGGCCTTAGAAAGAACGGAGCGAGTGTGATGGTGAAAAATGAATTTACAATAATCAGACAACATGCCTATAATAAATCTCGGGGTGAGAAATATGACAGATATTGGCGTATTAACCAGAATTATGGGATCAGCTTACAATCAATTCGGTAAAAAAGTACTGGCTACTCAGCTGCGGTATGCGACTTTGGAAGCTGTTTTTGAAGTGGATGAGGAAGTTCAGAGAAAGCTGGATCCAAAAAGGCGGGTGGAGATTAGAGAGTTTATCATCCAATCGCTTGAAGAAGGCAGGGATTTTTACTTTTCCCCATTTGTGTTTTCGGCCAGAGGCGCGATTCGCCAAACGGAGGATGGATGGGAACTGACTCCCGGAAGCAAGCTTTACATCATTGATGGACAGCACAGAAGCGCGAGTTTTTCATCCGCCATAAGCCATCTTAAATCCAGAAAAGAATCAGCGGAAGAAACAGGCAGGCTGGATGAAGCAATCAAACTGCAGACTTATATTGAAAGATTGAAAGAATATCCCGTTGCCATGCAGGTATTCCTGGATTTGACAGCCTCTGAGGAGAAACAGCTTTTCACAGACATAAATACTGAAAGAAGAGAAGCTCACATCGGGCAGATCATGCTTTATGATCAGCGTGACCCATATACTGAGCTGACAAGAACTGTTGCAGCGAAGCTTCAGTCAATCTTTGAAATAGAACAAAGCCTTTCCAGAATTTCCATTCACAACTCCGCACTTACATCATTAGCCACCATGAAGAGATGCATCATTGCCTTGTTTGAAGGTATTTTGACTGTAAAAAAAGGTCCCCCATATTACAGATGCAATCCGAAGGAAGCAGAAGAGATTGCAGTCGAATTTTTTCAAGTATGGCAGCAGATTTTCCCGAAGAGAAGCGCTAACAGATTTAAATTTGTTAGCGGTTACTCCGGTGTGCAAATTGCTCTTGCTTATTGTGCCAACCAGCTGACCAGGACTCATAACTTATCCTGCAAAGAAGCTATACACGAACTCAAACACTTAAAATTCGAGTGCAGCTGGAAGCACGATGATCCGATGTTCCGGCATTTGTTAGACCCGGTGTCTTCCAAAATTAAAGGCCATTCTGCCACGAGAAAAATCCAGCAGACCTCATTGGAATTCAAAAAGAAAATCGAACAGGGAGGGCTGAAGCCGTGATTGTTCATGATATTTTCACTAAGCGGCAGACTTTTATAGCGGTGTCTGTTTCCGAACTTGTCAATATGCATAAAGATGAAAGGCTTATTCTGAGAGACACGAATCAGCTTCAGGTCAGACGGATTAAAAAGTATATTTTCTCGAATGCTGCAGGGGGAGAAATATATATGCCGCCGCTGGTTGCCGCAGCAGAAGAGGGGATGTTAGGAGGACAAATTCCAGGCAGATTAAAAATCGTAGATGGATCACACCGGATGAAAGCCCTGCTTCAGCTCGAGGATCAAATTTTTATGAGCATGAAAAGTGAAAAGGACGAAGAGATCCGGAATGCTTATCATCTTCAATATATGCTGGAAAAGACAGAGATTTCCATTCAGGTCCTTGAAGGCCTCTCCATAGATGAGGAAAACCAGCTTTTTATTGATCTAAACACAAAAGGGAAACAGGTGGCATTGTCCAAGCGAATCGCCTATGATTCCAGAGACCGCTTAAACGGGATTACCAACCGGATTCTTCAATCCAATGCAAACTTAATAGAAGCAGGTGTGGAAACCGAAAAAAGGGCTATTATTCGGCCAGCTAATAAAAAGTTCCTCTCACTCTCCCAGCTGCGCTTGCTTGTGGCCACTTTTATGGCAGGCAAGCTGTTAAGCAGATCGGATGAATGGAAGGAGAATACCGGTGTAGAGGATGAATCCTATATGGATATCGTAAATTCCTGGTTCGATAAACTCTTCACCTTTGAATCTCCTAAAAGAATCGGAAACTATCAAGAAACCATGCTGGCGAGCTTTTCGCTTATTCAGGCCGTATCGTTATACTCAATTAAAGACTGGGAAAACCAATCCCTTTCTGCCAAAAAACAAAGTCTGTCTGAGAGAATGGATAGCATAAAGGAAGTGAACTGGAGCAGCACGAATCCGGAGTGGAGAAGATTTGACGGAATGGCAAGAGGAGAATTCTTTTACCTGGATAAAAGCAAGAGAAATATAGAGGAGATGGCCAATTGGCTGGAGACGCAAAGGAGGTGAGCATCATGTAACAGCATAAAAAAACCCTCAGGCGGGTCTTGGACGACGATAGCCTGAGAGTCTCTGTGAGATGGAGTATACCAGCTCATAAGTTAGTATACTCCTTAATTTACATTTTTTAAATAGTGAAGTTTAAGGGAGGGTATTAATTACAATGAATGCATTACTAATAAAGAAGTACATTATCATTCCGGAAACGAAATCAATAAGAGCCCATTTTAACGAAGCAGGAGAATGCTGCAGTTTGGTTTTGGAAGGGAATTATACGTTTATGGTAAAGAGGAAACCGATTGAGATCATAGACGAAAGCATAAATTATTATGGTTTCGATCTGAATGGTGCATCGAGCGGTTCAAAAACCATACTTGGACCCTGCAGAGCTGCACCAGTATGAATTCCAGGCGGCATGGACATGTATTGGTTTCCTCATACTTCCCCTGGCCACGATGAATGTGTGTGGTTTGCGCTTCATCATGTAGATGCCATTATGCCTGAGGGCCATAATACCTCAAACGTTTATGTAAGTGGCGGTCATTGTTTTAAACTGAATGCTGCTGAAAAAGAGGTTTCTATGAGATATGACCGGACAGAGAAGCTGGCATCCAGAATATCCAAGCGCAAGGAAAATACCTTCAGCTTTGTTATGGAAAGAACCACTGATACTTACTCGGTTCAAAAAGGGAAGCGGAATTATATCATTGAAAGGAAGAAAGAGTAGCAGCAGATAGCTTCTTTGCCGGCTTAAGAGTGCCTGTCCAGCATAACAGTATGGGGATAGGCACTTTCTAAAGAGGTGTATTGCTAAGGCAGCCGCACATTTTGACTGCTATCCGGACTAGCTAAGATCCCAAAATTCTTGTCTAATTCGACATAGTTCCTGATATAATGATACGAGAAGGAGGTGAGAAAGGTGGAAAAAGTACTTAATTTAATCCTGAACAAGCTTGAATCATTAGATCATAAGGTTGATTCCATGGACAAAAGACTGGACGCTCTGGATCAAAAAGTCAGCTCGATGGATAAAAGGCTGGACGCTCTGGATCAAAATGTCAGCTCGATGGATAAAAGGCTGAACGTTCTGGACCAAAAGGTCAGCTCGATGGATAAAAGGCTGGACGCTCTGGATCAAAAAGTCAGCTCGATGGATAAAAGGCTGAACGTTCTGGACCAAAAGGTCAGTTCGATGGATAAAAGGCTGACAGCGGACTTAAAACGGCATGAGGACCATATCCAACAATTGATTCATAGTGTCGCTGCTACAAATGTTAAAATGAATGAAATGAATGAAAAATTGTCTGCTATTGATGCGAAAGCAGATCAGGCTATTGAACAGATTGCCGATCTTAAAGAATCAGCTATTTCAAGACATGATCTTGCTTATTATGATCAGAAGATTTCAGAGCACTCCCGGCAGATCTATAAGCTGAACAATCAGTAATCCTCCAGAAGAACACTTCGTACAATCTTCATCTTCACCATTTGTTCCAAATCAGGCACCTGACCTCAAGTACGCTTTGGACTTAGAGGACAGGTGTTTTCATTTTCCTGATCTGCCTATCTGAAAATTTAACAGGGCTGCGTCGTACAATTAATGAAGAAAGATGATGACATAATTCAAAGGGAGATAATCATACATGAAAAACCTGACCATATTCACCGCCTCAGCCGTTAAGCCAAATATCATCGTGAATCCTGCTGATGATTCAGACCGAATGGAACCTCCAGCCGGCTGGAGCATCTCAGCCGATAATCCTGAAGATATTATCCATGGCTTCTCTCAATTAAAGATCAAGAAAGAATTCAAGCTAAGAGGATATCAATACTTCAGCGGAGGAAACGGCAATGGAATGGTCTGGGCGATTCCAGCTGCAATGGAGCTTCCTGATCCTGACCTTTGCGACCAAATGGATGACTTTTTTCTCAGTCCTCCTAAGCCTCAGTTCGCATTGGATGACTTTATGGGTGCGATTGATGGGGATAGGTCACCTTTATCTTATCTGCAGGCAGCTATTGCTTTGCATGAGCTTTATGAATTTGGGGCGATATGGCATGGCTGTTCATGGGGACAGGATCGGATTTTGCCTTATACGGATGATTACAGAGAAGAGATGCGTTCAGATATAGACGAGCGGAATCCGCGAATAGAAGACTACTTAAATTTTATTCACCCGTGGGATGAATTGAAGGAAATTCCAGATATCCTACATCCTCATTTTTTCTATAAAAATGGAAAACCGGTAATCATTTTTTATACGGTTAATGATATCGGCTATTACAAATTAAACCGGTACATCCATACCTTTGAAAAGGAATCCTATATCCAGAAGGTAAAACGTGAAGAAATTGGGTCAGGCCCTGGGGGAATCATTTTCTGATTGAAATGGATACAAAGATGTCACGATTAAAAGCCCCATTACCATGCAAATAATGTTAGAATCAACAAGGAGGACTAAGCGGCAGGCAAGGTTCTCTTTTCTTTTTCCGGGGAGTTTACCAGCATGGGGATTTTTCAGAAATCATTGTGCATCAACTCCTGTTATAATAGGTGTATAATTAGTATTGGCGTATAGAGAAAGAGAGAATAATTAAAAGGGGAAGAAACGATCATGAAAGAGGAAGAAACCCTGAAGATGCAGGGACGGCCTTTATCAAAGATCCTCGCACTGACAGTCAAAACAGGGATTATTAAATCCAACCTGATCCCGATGTTTGCAGGATTAACACTGGCCTTATATACGTATGACTTCGGCCTTCTGGAGAAGCTGCCCGAGATTCTGCTGGCCTTTATTGGCTCAAGCCTTGTAATGGGGGCAGCCGGGGCTTTTAATAATTTATATGACCGTGATATCGATTCGATCATGAAGCGGACCCAAAGCAGACCAACTGTCACAGGGGAAATCAAGCCAAAGCAGGTGTTGTGGCTTGCTGCCTTCATGTCTGTGTTTGGAATCCTCGCTCTTGCCTTTACGACTCCATTAGCGGGGCTGCTTGGATTTTTGGGGCTGTTTTTTTATGTGGTCCCTTACACGATGTGGAGCAAACGAAGAACCATTTATAACACGGAGATCGGCAGCATTTCAGGTGCGATGCCGCCGCTTATCGGCTGGGCTGCCATCCACCCAAATATCACGCATCCTGCGATCCTTGGGCTGTTCATCATCACCATCATTTGGCAAATGCCGCACTTTTATGCGATTGCGATCCGGAAGCATGATGAATATAAAGCGGCGAATGTGCCGATGCTGCCTGTTGTTAAAGGTGTTAGAAGGACGTATATCCAGACGAATGTTTATTTAGTTGTTTTGATTGGGATCAGCTTTCTGTTAGGGTCCTTAAGCATCGGCCTTATGCTCGTAGCCCTGCTCCTCGGGATTGCCTGGCTGGCACTCAGTATCTACGGCTACAAGCGGATGGACCCGGAAAAGTGGGCGAAATCCCTGTTTATCTTTTCGCTTGTCCATATGACAGTTCTTTTTTCGACGGTGATTATTTACTCGATTATGGGGATTATTTTTAATTTGTAAAAAACAGACACACTGGAACCATCAGTGTGTCTGTTTTTGTTTAAGAGGTGATTCTCGATTTGCGGATTCCATCATAAATACTGATTCCTGCATAAATGATGAAAATAATGATGATGCTGCTGAGCAGCCAGCTCTTCAATTGGGCAGCTGATATTGAAAATAAATCAGTCATGTAAATTACAAATTCCTGCTGGAGCAAATTCGGGTTCAGCAGGATGAAGATGAACACGATGGTGGCAAACAGCTCAAGGATGGTATTGAAGATGGCCATTCTTTTCGTCCATTGGCCAATGATGAGTTTGTAGAGAGCGAGTCCCGCTTCGAGCGCAATGATTACCACGACGATCGGCCAGTATCCGAGCAGCACATCCTGGTTGACCGCGGGAATCTTGAACTCCAGTCCTTCACCTCCGCCCATATAGACACCCATAAGCCGGTCGGCATAAAAGTAAAGGGTTGCCCAAATGGCAGTCCACATTAAGCTTCCGAACACCTCAAACTTGGAAATGGCTCTTTTCTTCGGAATATACGTAATGCTTTTCAAATCCTCCGGAGTCCATGGTTTTAAGCTTGGTGATAAAGGATGCTGCTCTTTTCCTTTATCCATCCTCTCAATAACGGCGAATACAATCGTCAGCCAGAAAAACACCTGGACGGCCACTTCAATGAGTCTCCAAATTCCGTAGCCCATTAATTCGAGTATGGCATTGATGATCGTTTCGTCACGGTTAAAATTAAATATAAACTCGGCAGCAATCGAAATCAATGAAATCGCTGCGGCTATCGGCAGGATCATTTTTAACAGTGATACATATACATCGAAATAGCGCGGCCCGATTAAATGCATCGGCTGATCCCGGTATCCTGCCGCCAGGGCTGCGGGACTGCCCAATTTGCTGAGGACATCTTTAACATCTTCCTCATTGTAATCATCCGGAAGCATATCCCCGATTGTTGACTGCAGCTCGAGTGCGATATCCGCACGGCTCTTTTCAGGCAGTCTCCGGGTCACTTCCTGTATATATACTTCAATTAAATTCATCTTCCTCATCCCCCTTTAACAGCCCGAAAAGCTGTTTGGAATTCTTAATCCATTCTTCTCTCAGTTGCAGAAATGTCTCCAGACCCAGTTCGCTTAAAACATAATACTTGCGCGGCCGGCTCTCCGTATGATCCCAGCTGCTCGTGACAAGCTCCTGTTTTTCCAGACGCCGCAGCAATGGATATAACGTGCTCTGATCAATATTAATGCCGGAATCCTCCAATAACTGAACCAGTGAATATCCGTATTGCGGTGTCCGAAGCTGGCTCAGCACTGCCAGCGTCAATGTCCCTCTGCGCAGTTCTGTTGTTAACGAATTCAGCAGCGTGCTCATTCAATCACCTCGCTTGATATACTATATGTCATACACTATATGGTTGATACTATGTATCATACAGTATGGACGTGACAATAATCAACTGCTTATCTTGAGTTTTTTTGACAGGTTTAGGAAAATGCTGGTGGTGTGAACTGCTGCCATCGGAGAAAGCGTCACATCTATATTGAGCTCCATAGATTCATATATTGTGACTCAAATATAGGTCATTGGTATTCGGCTAGCTCAGGCAATTCAAAATAATAAAGTCCTATGATACGTTGGGTGTTAATATACCAGACTTCATGTGAGGACCCAATTCAGTCGTACAAAGAAATGGCTGGATTGAGGTCTTTTTTCATTTTTGGGGGCAACGATTTTTCTTTTTTATAAAAATCGCAGGAAAAGTCAAATATATTTTTAAATTAAAAATATATAGTTAATTTAAAAAAGTATATGGTAATATTGTAATTAATACAGTAATACTTAAAAATATTCATATATATGAAAATAATTTATTTGGCAGGAATAAAATGCAAGAGGGAATTTCTAAAAAGATTAGACAATACCGACAAGAAAGAAAGCTTTAGGTGAAGGAGTTGAGTGAAAAAACAAACTTATCGAAAAGTTTTTTATCACAAGTTGAACGAGGTTCCACTACGATCGCTATTACTTAATTAAAAATACCAGATGCGTTTAATATTCCTATAATCTGTTTTTTCGAAGATTTTTCTAATAGAAATTTAAATTGAACAATGAAATTAACTTCTAATAAAAAGAATTACAAACTAAAGGAGAGATTGGCATGAACACAAATGAGAAGGTTAAAATTCCGGAATACACTCATGAACCTTTCACAGACTTTTCAAGAAGTGAGAACAAATTAGCATTCGAAGAAGCTTTAGCTTCCGTTAATTCACAATTAGGTAAAGATTATCCTCTTGTAATCGGAGGCGAATACATTACAACTCATGAGAAAATTGACTCTATTAATCCAGCTAATAAGAATGAAGTTATCGGAAGTGTTTCAAAAGCTAATAAAGAATTAGCCGAAAAAGCGATGCAAGCAGCACTTACCTCATTTGGAACATGGAAAAATCAGGATCCAGAGTTAAGAGCAGATGTCCTGTTTCGCGCTGCCGCTATTATTCGTGAACGCAAACATGAATTCTCAGGATATCTTGTTAAAGAAGCGGGGAAACCGTGGAAAGAAGCTGATGCGGATACCGCGGAAGCTATTGATTTCCTTGAGTACTATGCACGGCAAATGGTTCAGCTAAAAGAAGGAGCGAAGGTTAAAAGTCGGGAAGGAGAGATTAACAAGTATAATTACATTCCGCTTGGAGTTGGCATTATAATTTCTCCGTTTAATTTTCCATTAGCGATCATGGCGGGGACAGCAGCTGCCGCTATTGTAGCTGGCAATACCATTCTGCTTAAACCTTCTAATAATACACCGGTAGTGGCAGCAAAATTTGTTGAAGTTATGCTGGAAGCGGGTCTTCCTAAAGGTGTACTTAACTACATTCCAGGAAGTGGATCAGAAGTAGGTGATTATCTTGTCGATCACCCTAAAACTCGTTTTGTATCATTCACTGGATCCCGCGAAATTGGTTGCCGAATTTATGAGCGAGCAGCTAAAGTACAAATGGGTCAAATTTGGCTGAAGCGTGTTATTGCTGAGATGGGAGGGAAAGATACAGTCGTTGTAGATAAAGACGCTGACTTAGATCTAGCGGCATCTTCAATAGTTTATTCTGCATTCGGATTTTCCGGACAAAAATGTTCCGCAGGTTCTCGTGCAGTTGTACATAAGGATGTTTATGATGAAGTGCTAAAAATAGTTGCAGCATTAACAAATACACTTAAGGTTGGAAGCCCTGAGGACATGGATACCTATATGGGTCCTGTAATAGATCAGACATCCTACAACAAAATTACAAATTATATTAGCATAGGTAAGGAAGAAGGGAGGTTAGTGACCGGCGGAGTTGGAGACGACTCTAAAGGATACTTCATTCAGCCAACTATTTTTGCTGATGTGGACGAAAAAGCACGTATTATGCAAGAAGAAATCTTTGGTCCTGTACTTGCCATTTGCAAAGGTCGTGATTTTGATCATATGATGGAAATCGCCAATAATACTGACTATGGATTAACAGGAGCGTTAATCACTAATAATAGTAGTCATATTGAACGTGCAAAAAAGGAATTCCATGTGGGGAATCTTTATTTCAATCGTGGATGTACCGGAGCAATAGTTGGATACCAGCCATTTGGAGGCTTCAATATGTCTGGAACGGATTCTAAAGCTGGAGGTCCTGATTACCTCATTTTACATTTACAAGCGAAAACAACAGGGGAGATTATTTAACATAAAGTGGGCAGCTTTCAAAACGCTATCCTTAAATAGATACAATTTATAGGGGGAGTATTCATGCTTGCTGAAGTTTCAAAAAATGTTTTTCTATATGCTTCACAAAACAAATTGTTTAATAAGGGAGCCAAGAAATGGGGTTTGAAATTGGGAGCTTCTCAGGTTGTAGCGGGGGTTACTATTGAGAGCGCCATTAAAAAGGTTCGTGAGTTGAATCAAAAAGGAATAGTTTGTACATTGGATCATCTTGGAGAATTTATCTCTAGCAAGGAAGAGGCTTCGGAAGCAACGGCATATAATATTAAAACGTTAAAAGCAATTGCGGCATCAGGGGTCAATAGTAATTTATCGGTAAAAATGACACAGCTTGGTTTAGATATAGATTTAGACTTTTGTCTTACTAACATGCGTAGAATCCTTGATGTTGCAAAAGAAACAAACAACTTTGTCAGGATTGATATGGAAGATTATGCACATTGCCAAATGACGTTGGATATATTGAGGGAGCTGCGTAAAACGTATGATAATGTAGGCACAGTAATCCAATCCTATTTATTTCGAGCTGAACAAGATGTAAAAGACTTAAGAGGAATACCTCTTCGTTTAGTAAAGGGTGCTTATAAAGAATCTTCTGAAGTAGCTTATCAAGAGAAAGAAAAGATAGACGAAAATTATATGAATATAATTAAAGAGCATCTGCTTAGTGGAAGTTATACGGCTATCGCTTCTCATGATCACAATATAATCGCAAAAGTAAAGGAATTTGCGAAACAGCATAATATTCCTTCAAATCAATTCGAATTTCAGATGTTATATGGTTTTAGAAAGGAAATGCAGCTTAGTTTGGTACAAGAAGGTTACAAAATGCGCGTTTATGTTCCTTTTGGTGATGATTGGTTTGGATACTTTATGCGCCGGCTGGCAGAAAGACCACAAAACGTAACATTTGCCCTTAAAGGATTTTTCTCAAAGTAATATAAATACCAAAGTAATATATAGTATAAATTCTATTAATCCTTTTATAAAAACCTAAAGTAAGAGGATTACTATTAGAAACTATCTATATATTTTAAAAAGACTGTTAATTTGAAAAATAATCTGGTAATATAAAAATAAATACAGTAATACTTAAATATTTTTAAGTGTTTAAAAACCTGTACATCCTAGTAATTACTACAAGCAAGTTGGAGGTATTCGCGTGGAAGAGGAAATTTCTCAAAGAATCAGGCAGTTACGAATGGAAAAAAAGCTAACATTGAAGGAGATGAGTAAAAGAACAGGTTTATCGGTCAGTTTTTTATCACAAGTAGAACGGGCTTCCTCATCAATTGCCATCACATCATTAAAAAAAATAGCAGATGCGGTTGATGTTCCTATATCCAGTTTTTTTGAAGATTATGAAAACAAAAATTATCATGTGAAAGCTGACGAACAAAAACCTTTTCGGATTGAGGGGTCTGGAGCAATTTACACGAGACTCGGTGGAGAATTTATGGGAAGAACAGTCGAACCAATGTTGATAGTTTATCCTCCAGGTCAACCGAATGAAAAGAAGATAAATCATCCAGGAGAAGAATTTTATTACGTACTTAAAGGAGTTATGCTCGTTGAGGTGGATGGTAAGGAGTACATCATAAAAGAAGGAGACTCCATTCACTTTCCTTCCACTACAGCACATAAAATGACTAATCCGCTTGATCAAGATGCTAAAGTTCTTTGTTTTGTAACACCGGTATTATTTTAAAGGCTTAATCAAATTATGTTGAAAAACTTTAAAGATGGGTGGTTAAATCATGAGAGTTGCAACAGATATTGGAGGAACATTTACTGATTTAGTTTTTGTCGATCAACAAGGAAAAATTGGAGTGGCCAAAAGTCATACAACCCCTCCGAATTTTGAAAAAGGGGTGCTGGATGTAATCAACGTAAGCGGGATCAATACTGATCAATTAGAAACGTTTATTCATGGCACCACAGTCATCATTAATGCACTAACTGAGCGAAAGGGCGTAAAGACAGGTCTAATCACAACAAAGGGATTTCGTGATGTGTTAGAGATCGCACGTGGAAATCGTCCGGATCTTTTTAATATTCATTATGAAAAACCGCTGCCTTTTGTTCCGCGTTATTTACGTCAAGAAGTGGAAGAGCGTATGAACTATAAAGGTGAGGTAGTCCAAGCATTACATAAAGAAAGACTAAAAGAAATTATTGAGTACTTTAAAAAGGAAAAAGTGGAAGCGATTGCAATTTCGTTTCTTCATTCTTATAGTAACCCAGTTCATGAAATAGAAACTGTCGAGTATATTAAGGAATTATGGCCAGAAGTGGCTGTTACAGCTTCACATGAAGTCACAAGAGAGTGGCGGGAATACGAGAGGACAAGCACAACTGTTTTAAATTCTTATGTTAAACCTATCGCTTCATCTTATGTAGATCGCCTTGAAAATAAATTAAAAGAAGTTGGGAATAAGTCAAATAAATATATTATGCAATCAAATGGAGGTACAACTACATTTGAACAATCCAAGCAAACACCTATCAATATGGTAGAGTCAGGTCCGGTTGCAGGGATCTATGGTTCAGCCATTCTAGGTAATATTCTTGGTGAAAAGAACATTATTGCTTTTGACATCGGAGGAACAACAGCAAAATGTTCATTAATTGATAACGGTGAAGTAAAAGTAACAACCGAATACAACATTGAACGTACCGACCGAACAGCAGGATATCCGATTAAGGTTCCTGTGGTGGACATTGTGGAAATTGGGAATGGAGGGGGATCTATTGCATGGATTGATGAAGGAGGATCCTTGCGGGTCGGCCCTCAATCTGCAGGTGCATTGCCTGGGCCTATTGCTTACGGAAAAGGTGGAACAGAACCTACTACAACAGATGCAAACCTTGTAGTTGGAAGGCTTTCCCCTAAAAATTTTGACAGTGAAGTAGATATGGAACAGGTGAAAAAAGCTATCGGTGAAAAAATTGCAAAGCATTTTGATACTTCTGTTGATGAAGCTGCACTAGGAATTATCCGTATAGCGAATTCCAATATGCTCAATGCACTTAAGCTTATTTCTGTAAGAAAAGGCTATGATCCGCGTGATTTCGCTTTAGTTGCCTTTGGAGGAGGTGGCTCCATGCATGCTCCTGCGCTTGCTAAGGAGCTTGGGGTTCGAAAGGTTATTGTGCCAGTAGCCACTTCGGTTTTTTCAGCTTGGGGAATGTTGATGACTGACTTGCGTCATGACTATATACAAACATTTATCCGCCGTGTTGAGGGCATTGATTTTGATGAACTTAACAAAACATTAGGTAATCAGGAAGCTAGTGCAATTGATCAGTATAAAAAAGAGGGCGTGAAAGAAGAGAGTGTACTTTTCTCACGTTTTGTGGACTTGCGCTACGTCGGCCAGGAGCACACAGTAAAGGTTCCTGTTCCGAATGGACAAATAAGCAATGAAAACATGAAACAGGTGATCCAGAAATTCCATGAGGCACACGAACAATTATATACATTCAAACTAGAGGAATCACCAACAGAGATTGTGAATTTGCACCTAATCGCGCTAGGTTCGGTTAAGAAGCCCGAGTTGGCAAAGCTTGAGAATGTTGGAGGGACGTTACAGGGTGCTTTGATAGAAGTAAGACCTGTTCTTTTTGAAGAACATGGTTGGATCGATACAAATGTGTATAACAGAAATAATTTAAGCCCTGACGCAGTAATGGAAGGACCAGTTATAGTGGAAGAGCAATCAGCATCGACGGTGGTTTATCCTGGTCAAACAGTAACCGTAGATGCATATGGCAACTTAATCATTGAGACAGGAGTGTAAAATCATGGAAAACACAGTTGTTTCAAAAGTAGATCCATTTACATTAGATATTGTAAAAGATTCCTTGGTAGCTATTGGAGAAGAAATGTTTTATGCTTTGGCACATACATCAATGAGTCCTGTAATTTACGAAGTATTAGATTATGCGAGCGGATTAACGGATTCGAAGGGCCAGTTGCTTACCCAGGGAAATGGAGTGACTGGTTTTATCGGGATGCTTTCCTTTATGGTGCGTCAAACGATTGAAAAGTTTAAAGAGTCTGGTGAATTAAAGCCTGGGGACATTATTCTCATTAATAATCCGTACGGTGGAGGAGGCTCCCATCTTTGTGATGTAGGTTTAGTTATGCCGATTTTCTATGAAGGTGAGCTAATCGCATTTTCTGCTAATAAAGCCCATTGGACTGATGTTGGAGGAAAGGACCCAGGTTCAATGGCGACGGATTCTACAGAAATATTTCAGGAAGGTCTACAATTTCCTTCTATTAAAGTATTTAACGAAGGTAAAGTGAATCAGTCAGTGGTCGATCTTATTGCAGCAAATGTCCGCTTTCCAGATCTCTCATTAGGTGATCTTTGGGCACAGGTAGCGGCTTTGAAAACGGGTGAGAAACGTGTACAGGAATTGTGCAAGAAGTATGGTAAAGATGTTGTAATTGACTCTATCAATCATTTATTAGATCATGGCGAACAACTAGCTCTCAAAGCACTAAAAGAACTACCAAAGGGTACGTTTGAAGCAGTAGATTACATTGACGATGATGGCATTGAAGAAGGCCCATTCAAAGTACAAGTAAAGCTGACTATCACTGATGATGAATTCCTTTGTGACTTCAGAGGAAGTCATCCTCAAGTAACAGGGTCAATTAACAGTTCTTACACGGGGTTAGTCTCAGCAGTACGCACAATTTATCTAGCTGTAACAAACCCTTCTCAAGATGTTAACGACGGTTCATTCCGCCCACTTAGAGTCCTTACGGATGAAGGGTCCATTTTCAATGCTGTAAGACCTGCCCCAGTTTCTATGTATTGGGAGTCAATGCTTTTTGGGACTGACTTGATTTGGAAGGCGTTAGCTCCTCTAGTCCCTAATCGTTTGTCTGCAGGGCACTTCCTATCAGTATGTACGGTTATACTTTCAGGAAAACATCAGGATACAGATGAACGATTCCTGATTGTTGAACCTTCTGTTGGAGGTTGGGGAGGAGCAGAGGGGTTGGATGGAGCATCTGGCCAATTCTGTATCTTAGATGGGGAGACATTTAACATCCCGGTAGAGGTATGTGAAACAAGAAATGGTGTTTTAGTCGATGTGTATAGTTTACATACCGATGGAGCCGGTGCGGGTGAATTCCGCGGAGGACAAGGGGTTGTACGCTCTTATCGTGCTCTGACTGATAACCAAGTCTTCACTGCTTCCTTTGGCCGTCATAAATACAAAGTTTGGGGTGCAAATGGAGGCGAAGATGGTTCTACTAATAAATTTGAGATCAAAAAAGTAAATGGGGAAACAGATGGTCCATTTGGAAAGTATAATCAGTACCCTTTAAATAAAAATGATGTCGCCCGTCTAATAACTGCCACAGGTGGCGGTTATGGTGATCCTTTAAATAGACCTATTGAAAAAGTTGTCTTTGATGTTAAAAACGAATACATCACAGTTGAACAAGCAGAACGCGATTACGGAGTTATTATAGATCCAGATACACTAGAAATAAAAGAAATCTCTAAAGAGCGTCAAGTAAGGGAGGCGGGATAAATGCAGGTGGTTACTGTAAACAAAATTAGAAAAGAAGATCGCCCGGGGATTACAATGAAAACTATTTTTGATGAATCAATCATTGAAGGTGGACGCACTATGATGGGTACTGTCTCGATTCCTGCAGGCGCCAGAATTCCAATTGAAGGATTTGGCGCTCACGAACAAGATGAATATGGACTTGTTTTAAAAGGTTCAATTCTTACAATGAGCGGTGGAAAAGAGTATAGAGTTTCATCTGGTCAGGCTACTTTTATTCCTCGAGGAGAGGAACATTGGGCATATAACGATGGTCAGGAAGATTGCGAAATAGTTTGGATTCTTGTAAATAGATAAATTTATAGTTCCGTAGTTGCTCAACATAAAAACTTACAATAAAACAACTAGAAGAGGTTGACTCAAAGGGGTCTTTCTCCAAAACACACACGGTATATAAAGCAGCGATTATTATTAGTTTGCGTTATAGTGAAAGTGGTCAGGGGTAAGTACTTTTCCTTTTAGTCAGCCTTTTTCTTTCTTATTATGCTATAAAAATATTTACATATTTATAGGGAGGCATTGAATTGATATATCAAAAACGAATTGAAAAAGTTCAAAAACTATTGGAGGAAACAAGGTTAGATGCTGCAGTTATAACCTCTCCACCTAATTTTTTCTATTTTAGCGGAACCTGGCTTGACTCCCATGAGAGGTTACAGGCTATCGTTATTCCTAAGTTCGGAAAAGCAGTAATGGTTGTGCATGAAATGTCTAAAGAAGAAATACCTCCTACTAATTTATTTGACATGGTATTTTGGAAAGACGGAGACTTTTCACTCGAAGTGCTAGCAAAGGTTCTCCCTGAAAATGGGACGATTTCAATTGATAATCATTGGCCAAGCCAAAATTTACTTTTGTTGATGGGGCTTAAAGATCAACTAGAATTCGTCGATAGCAGAAAAACAATTGGAAAGGCGAGGTTAAATAAAGATCCTCAAGAAGTGGAACTACTGACAAGATCAGCTGCTATTGCAGATATGGTAATGAAACAAATTATTAACTTTATTAAGCCGGGACTTAGTGAAAAAGAGGTTGCAGATGAATTAAAACGTCTTTTTGCGTTACATGGGGTAAATGAATTATCTTTTAATCCGATTGTGGGTACAGGCCGAAATGGAGCTATTCCTCATCATCAATCTGATGACACCATTATTGCTGAGGGAGACTTGGTAGTCATCGATATGGGAGGCATTAAAGATCACTATTGTTCTGATATGACAAGAACTGTACTAGCTGGAGGAGAAGCAACCAAAGAAATGAAAAAAGTATTCGACTTAGTAAAGCATGCACATGAAGAAGCGGTGAAGGCTGTTAAACCTGGAGTTTCACTAAAAGAAATTGATCTAACCGCCCGGGAAATTATACGTAAAGAGGGATATGGTCCTAATTTCACGCATCGAACAGGACATGGATTAGGAATTGAGGTTCATGAGGAACCCTTTGTGACTTCCGACAACGACCAACTCCTTGAAGAGGGTATGGTCATTAGTATTGAACCAGGCATTTATTTAAGTGGTCAATTTGGGGTGAGGATTGAAGATATAGTATTAGTGACCGAATCGGGGAGTAAAAGTTTTAACAATGTTACCCGTACCCTTATTAATACTGTAAGCGGAGAAGCTTTAACAGTGTAGCAGTACATTCTAAGTTTGTTAATGACAGATTATATAAAAAACATTCTGAATGTTATGAAATATACAAAAGATACAATGATACTTAGTTAATCTTATAAAAGAAGGGGCCGGTTTTTTTGACACAATACCAAATAGGAATTGATATAGGTGGTACATTTACGGACTTGGTTCTTTATGACAAGCAAGAAGGAAGCTATAGGACTGAAAAAATCCTCACAACGACAAAGAACTTAGCTGACGGGGTATTGGAAGGGATGCAAAATCTAGTTGACGATTTAGAGGACATTGATTATTTTGTCCATGGAACTACCGCTGGACTAAACGCTTTTCTTGAGCGTAAAGGTTCGAATGTAGCTTTAATTGTGACAAAGGGCTTCAGAGATGTATACGAAATCGGACGAGCAAATCGACCGGACATGTATAGTATCAAATACCGGAAACCTGAACCATTAGTAAAACGTCGAAATATATTTGAAATCGAGGAACGGGTTCTTTCTGACGGTTCAGTGGAAACACCCATCAACTTAAAACAATTGGATGAGGTAATAGAGAAGATTATTGAAAAAGGATTTAACTCCGTTTCAATAAGTCTATTACATGCTTATAAAAATCCTGAACACGAGGAAGTAATAAAGAATGTTATGAAGAAAAAGGCCCCGCAAATGTCTGTTTCACTTTCTCATGAAATTGCACGTGAATGGCGTGAATACGAAAGGACCAGTACAACAGTGATCAATGGTTACATTGCTCCTATCGTTGAAAGCTATCTTTCAAGTTTAGAGGATAGAACAGAGTCATCTGGTTTGGAAGGTGACCTATACATCATGCAATCAAATGGTGGTGTTATGACTTCAGGGGTTGCTAAACGGATGCCGATCCAAACATTATTGTCAGGACCTGTTGGCGGTGCAGTAGGAAGCATTACTCTTGGGAATTTAACGGATTATAAAAATTTAATCTGTGTTGACATGGGAGGAACAAGCTTTGATGTAAGTCTTATAATCGATGGTGAGCCTGATGTAACATCTGAAACTAGCCTTGAAGGGTTCCCAATCTTGACCCCCATGGTCAATATTCACACAATTGGGGCAGGTGGTGGTTCCATTGCCTGGATCGAAGGTGGCGGACTAAGAGTAGGACCGAAAAGTGCAGGTTCAGACCCAGGGCCTGCTTGTTATGGAAATGGCGGTACACAAGCGACAGTAACCGATGCAAACCTAGTTCTTGGCCGTCTGGACGAGGACGGATTTCTTGATGGAAAAATGAAGTTAAACAGGGATGCAGCATATAAAGCCATAAAAGATATTGCTGACCGCTTAAATTTAGGTATTCTTGAAACAGCAGAGGGCATATGCGATATTGCCAATGCCAAAATGGCAGATGCAATTCGAACCCTAACTGTTAGTAAGGGAATTGATCCACGAGATTTTGCCCTTGTCGCATTTGGGGGAGCCGGTCCAATGCATGCTGTATTAATAGCCGAACTTCTTGGGATAACGAAAATCCTGGTTCCAACCGTAGCAGGAACTTTCTCAGCATGGGGTATGCTTCAAACAGATATCCGCCATGATGCAGTGCGTACCTTTGTATCCGCATTAAATAGCGAAGACAGAAGAAAAATGGATGTTCTTTATGAAGAAATGGAATTAGAAACGAAGACGATTTTAACTCAACAAAGGGTTAAAGAAGAGAATATGATTCTGCAGCGCACCCTTGATCTTCGCTATGTCGGTCAGGAGTATACCGTAAATGTTCCTCTCCAAGATACCAATGAGAGCGGATCTTTAATCCATATTATTGACCTTTTCCATGAGATGCATGGCAAAATTTACGGTCACAGTAATCCTGACGGAATGGTAGAAGCGGTAAATATACGTATCACAGGATATGGCAAGCTGGAAAAAGAGGATAAAGAGCAAAAACACAGCATATCAAAGGCAGCTGAAGATATCACTGTTAGAACTAAGAAACATGTAACCTGGAATGGTGTAATTAAAAATACACCGGTTATTAAATCTGAACTTTTAAAACATGGTCATTGTTTTTATGGACCTTCTATCATTGAGAACCCAAGTACAACAACAGTTATTCCTGAAGGTTATCGAGTAGAAGTAGACCGACTAGGAAACCTTGAAATAACTAGGGAGGGAAAATGAGGATGGAGACGAAGTCGAGTGTTCAAATCTATCAATTTTTAGAAAACCCCATAACAACAGAAATCATTAGAAATGCATTTTCTTCAGCTGCGGAGGAAATGAATGCAAGTCTGGCTAGAAGCTCTTTCTCTCCTATTATTTACGAAATGAAGGATTGCAGTGTCGGAATCTTCAATAGACACGCAGAATTACTTGGCCAGTCTGCGGGGCTTCCTATCTTTCTTGGAAATTTAGATGACTGTATAAAGATTAACACAAATCATATTGGGGGGATTAATAATTATAAGCCTGGTGATGTGTATATAATGAACGATTCTTATCTAACTGGTACGCACCTTAACGATATTACCGTAATCTCCCCAGTGTTTTATGAGGAAGAACTTGTTGGTTTTACAGCTAATCGTGCACACTGGCTTGATGTTGGTGGACAGGACCCCGGGTTCTCCATGAACGCGACAGAAATTTATCAGGAAGGCATAAGAATCCCTCCTACAAAAATCTATGATGCAGGGGTGCCTCGAAGAGATGTTATTAATCTGCTAACTACTAACAGCCGATTTAGTGATGCTGCATTAGGGGATCTTAATGCACAGATTGCAGCCTGCCGTACTGGGGAAAAAAGATTTCATGAGATTATCAAAAGGTTTGGACTTGAGACAGTAACCCGTTCTATTATCGATATATTTAAGCAGTCAGAACTTTTGGACCGAGAAATGATTGCTAAAATCAAAGATGGTGTATATGAAGCGGAAGGGTGCTTGGATAATGATGGTGTATCAAGTGAACCAGTAAAGGTTAAGGTTAAAGTTATAGTTGAAGGTGAACATATTACTATCGACCTTACAGGTTCGAACGATCAAGTTAGAGGGATGACTAACTGCGGATTGGCCCAAACAGTATCAGCTTGTCGTGTAGCGTTTAAAGAATTGATAAGTCCAGATGCCCCTGTGACAGGAGGGAATTTTAGAACATTAAAAGTTAATGTTCCAAAAAGGTCGATATTCAGTGCAGAACAACCTGCAGCTTGTGTATTCTATTATTCTGCTTTAGGTCTTTTGATTGATCTTGTGGTAAAAGCTTTGTCACCTTCCCTTAAAGATAAGAGTGCGGGTGCTCATTATGGGGACTCTATGATCATAACGTTTGCCGGTAAAGATCCGCGAAGGAATTCTTCCTTCTTAAACGTAGAGGCGACTGCTGGCGGCTGGGGAGGATTCGCTGAGAATGATGGGCAATCAGGATTGATTAATAATGTGAACGGTGACTTTAAGAACTTGCCAATCGAAGTTCTAGAGGATAAATATCCATTTAAAGTGACTACTTATGGATTTCGTCCAAATTCCGGTGGACCAGGCAGTAGTCGCGGAGGTCTTGGTATTATTCGCGGCTATGAGGTTCTTACTGATGAAGCCTTTTTATACCTGTGGTTAGAAAGATCAGTAACACCTGCATGGGGGTTATTTGAAGGTGGAGAAGCATCAAAGCCAGATGTAACCATCTATGATGGCGTAAAGGAAGAAAAAGCCCTGAAAGCTAATGCAAAACCGATAAAAAATGGAAATAAGATAATCGTAAAAACTGGTGGAGGCGGTGGCTTTGGACACCCGTTCGAACGGGAAACAAGTCGCGTTCTTAATGATGTGATCGACGGATATATCGACCGTCAAGCTGCTTTAGAGCAGTATGGTGTGATTATTAAACCTGATAGGCTGGAAGTGAACGAACAGGAAACTGTAAACTATCGGACAACAAACAGGAATTAAACTGGCGGTGGCGGTGAAATATGAAACGTATATTAATTACCTTTGAGAATGGAGAAAGTTTCCCTGCCACATTAAAGGAGGACAAAGCCCCTCAGACTTGTGAAAAAGTTTGGGAGGCTCTCCCTTTATGTAGTGTTGTAAGGCATTCCCGATGGTCTGGCCGGGATTTGAACTTCGCCATTAAATCAAATGGCCTCCCTAAAAGAGAAAATCAAACTATATTTACAAGTATAGGGGAAGTTGTTTATTGGAGGGATTGGCCATTGGAAACTGACTCAAAAGTAAATGAGGTCATAGCAATGTATTACGGGGCGGAACATACTCGCAGCAATAAAGGTGATGAGCTGGTTAATGTATTTGCCCAAATTGATTACACGCATTTTGAACTATTGGAAACTGTAGGTGAGCGTATCTGGTTAAATGGAACTGAAAAAATAAAAATTGAGAAAATGATAGAAAATGAATAGAATATTAAAAATATTTATTTTTTTATGAAATAATTACAGCTATATAAAAACTTTTATGGTAATATTGTAAATAAGTAAAATGTTAGACAATTAAAAATATTTGATTAAAAAGGTGGATGAACAATTTGAAGAAGAAAATTTTATTTATTAATCCTTTACACACAGAGGTCTTTGATGAAGAATTTAGAACACAATTTGAATTTTTTAAAAGTCCAAATACGGAAGTTGATGTAGTTTCTTTTGCTGCTGGTGAAGGACCGATTCATGTTGAATATAACTGCTATGAAGCGATGGTCATTCCTGAGTTAATCAGGACGGTGAAGAAGGCAGAAGAAGATGGGTATGATGCAGCAATTATTGGTTGTTTTTACGATCCTGCTTTAAGAGCATGCCGTGAAGTAGCTGAAAAAATGGTCGTTACCGCACCGGCCGAAGCAGCTTTGCATATTGCGACAACTCTGGGGGAAAATTTTTCGATTCTAGTGGGCAGGAAAAAGTGGATTCCAGAAATGAAAGAAAATGTTCACAAATACGGATTTGCAAACAAACTAGCATCATTTAAATCGCTAGAGCTTGGGGTACATGATTTCCAGAAAGATCCTGAAGAAACAAAGAGGAGAATTAGAGCTGCGGCTAATGATGCCATTGAGAATGATGGGGCAGATGTCATCGTATTAGGCTGCACAGGCGAATTTGGCTTTTTTGAGGAATTACAGGAAGAATTGGGAGTACCAGTTCTTGATGCTAGTGTTGCTCCATTTAAATATGCTGAGTTTTTAGTTGAAGTAAAACAAAAATTATCATGGACCCATAGTAAAAAGGTAGGATATCAGTCGCCGCCGGCTAATGAAGTAAAGGAATTTAAAATATTCGATGGTTTAAAAATATAAAGAATATCTTAAATGGGGGGATGATTTTCATGGAGGCCAGAGCGCATGAAAAAAATAGATCGGTAGAAGTTGGATCAATATTTCAAACTATGCCTTTTACAAAAAGACATAGATTTGTAGGTTTTGCGTTATTCATGGCTTTTGTTATTGAGGCCTGGGAAATGATGATAATCATTATGATAAGTGGAAATATCGCAGCGGATTTTGGTTTAACATCCATTCAAGTGGGTTCACTAATAGGATCTATCTTTCTAGGAATGATACCCGGGACATATGTTTGGGGAATTATAGGAGATAAAATCGGTAGAAAGAAATCAATAATATACAGTTTGTTGCTTTATGGAGTTGTATCCCTCATCAGTTCATTTTCAGCAAATTATGAAATGCTTTACACATTACGTTTATTGTCCGGATTTGCTTTAGGAGGGGTGCTTGCTTGTATATTCCCCTATTTTGAAGAAATGCTCCCAGTGAAACAGCGTGGCAAAGCTGCAGTATATTTATCTGCAGGATGGCCAATTGGTACATTATTAGCCATAGGGTTAACTGCATTGCTTATGGATGTTGAAGGGATATTAGGCGGGTGGAGAGCGATCATATTCATAAGCTCCTTAGCTGGACTTTGGGCATTTGTTATTGCCAAAATTCCTGAATCACCATATTGGCTAGCAGGTAAGGGAAGAGTAGATGAAGCCAAGCAAATCATTGAAGATTTAAGTGAAGGAAAAACAAAAGTGGAATCAGGAACAGAACTGGTAGTTTATGAAGTTAAACAAGGAAGCTTCTTTGAAATATTTAAAGGTAAGCTGTTAACAACTACTGTTCTTCAAACAATCGTAAATTTTGCATTTTCTTTTGGATATTGGGGTTTATACACTTGGATCCCAACTCTGCTGCAGCAAAAAGGGTTATCAATGGGACAAAGTATGGGCTTTGTGGCTTTATCTGCTATTGCACAAATTCCTGGTTATTTGGTATCAGGTCATCTTACAAGTATATACGGGCGCAAAAAGGTTATGTTCGGATTTGTGACATTTGCAGCAATATTTGGTTTTGCGTTTGCCTATTCTTCTAATATGCTCCAGCTTTATATCTTTAACTTTGCTTTAGCTTTTTTCAGCTTAGGAGCGTGGGGTGTTTGGAATACGTGGTTCGGTGAAATTTATCCAACAAATGTAAGAGGAGTTGGATACAGCTGGGGTGTAGCTGGACAACGTTGGGCTAACACTGTGGCACCGTCTCTGATAGGTTTTGTTATTGGATTGGGGTGGGTGTTTGGCGCTACAGTATCATTTATCCAGATATTTATGGTCATCACTCTTATCACAATTCTTTTTATTAGAGAAACAGAAGGTGAAATTTTAAATTAACATCCTTATAGAATAAGGGATATGTTTGCAGATATTGCTTACCCGTAATTTAGTAAAAATCCTTCTTTATGGGTAGGCAATTATAAGATGAGATCATGGTCCTTATTTCAAAAGTCAATATGCGTAAGAAGATACTATGGCGGGTATTGGTTTATAAATTAGTTGGTAGTTAAGTATTGCATAATAAGGAGGAAAACAGATGACAGAACAGATTAGGATTGGTTTCGACGTCGGCGGAACATTTACCGATGGAGTGCTAATGAAAGGGAATCAAGTAATATCCAAGACTAAATCTTTAACAACGGAGGATATTACAACAGGTATCATTAATGCCTTGGATACATTACTTGAGCAGAGTAAGGTTGATCATTCTAAGATTGAAATGGTTTCATTAGGTACTACCCATACCACAAATGCCATTATAGAAAGACGAAATCTTGATAGAGTAGGAGTTTTTCGCATTGGAGCACCTGCAACAACGGCGATTCCCCCTATGACAGGATGGCCGGAAGATTTAATTGCTGCTCTTGGAGGTAAAGAGCATGTGCACATTATTCGCGGCGGATCAGAATATAACGGGAAAGATATTGTTCCTCTGGACGAAAAAGCAATCATGGACGCGGCTAAAGCAATGAAAGGAAAAGTTGGTTCAGTTGCGATCACGGGGGTTTTCTCGCCAATCATTTCAAAACATGAAGACAGAGCACTAGAGATTGCTAGGGAATATCTGGGAGAGGAAGTTTTTATCACTCAATCGCACAAAATTGCTTCCATATCTCTGCTAGAAAGAGAGAATTCAACAATATTAAATGCTTCTGTTAAATCAATAATGAAACGAGCCGTTGAAGCATTCAAATCTGCTGTTGCTGACAGAAATATAAATGCAAAATTATTTGTCGTCCAAAACGATGGAAGCGTTATGAATGCAGATCACGCTGTGGAGTACCCTATATTTACAGTTGCTTCTGGACCAGCTGCATCAGTAAGGGGTGCTGTTTATTTATCGGGTATTGAAAATGGTGCAGTGGTAGATGTTGGCGGAACTTCCACAGATGTAGCCTATATTGTAAACGGTTTTCCTAGAGAATCTTCTATTACGGTTAACATTGGCGGAGTTAAAACCAATGTACGCTGTCCTGACCTATTATCGATTGCTTTAGGTGGCGGTACGATAATAAAGTCACAGCAAAACAATGTAACTGGCCTTGGACCTGAAAGTGTTGGTTACAACCTGGTCAAGCTTGGCAAATCATTTGGAGGGCCAATTTTGACGGTGCATGATATTGCTGTTGCTACAGGTCGCTTAAGCAGCAAACTGGATATCTTTGATACAAACTATGTAACACATCCAGGTGTTATTAAAAATTTATCATCTGCTTTAGTAAAGGAAGCAAACGCCAGAATTAAGGAACGAGTTGAAATTGCTATTGATCAAATGAAAACAGAGTCCGGGTTGATTCCTGCAATTTTTATTGGCGGAGGAGCCTTAGCAGTCCCCCAACAAGACATAGAAGGTACCACAGAAGTAATCTTACCTAATCACTTTGAGGTTGGCGGCGCAATCGGGACAACTATCGCAGAAATTGGAGCATCTGCAGAAATGGCAGTTGACCTTGCTGTGGAAAATCGAAACGAAGCGATTGACCGTGTTGTAGCGCAAGCGAAAATGAATGTGCAAAATGCTGGAGCAATTGCTGGTACTGAAGAAATTATCGATGTTGAAGAGATCCCATTTGCATATATGCCAGGTAAAAAACAAAAAGTCAGGGTACGTGTAAAAGGCAAAGTATTTAGCTAAACAACTGAGGAGGGTATTTCATGAGTGTTTATGACATCTTAAAAGATTGGGGTATCAGTAATTATAGGGTGATAGATAAAAAAGCAATTGAAGAAATTACTTTAGGAGCCTCTATTTTAGCAACTGGAGGAGGCGGAGATCCAGAAATTGGTTTGTTATGGGCCTATAAAGTACTAGATGAAGGAAAAGATATCGTGATGATTGATCCGATGGATATCCCGGACGATATTCTGGTTGCAAGTCCAGCTTGTTTAGGTGCAGCCCTTGTTTTGACTGAAAAACCGCCAAATGAAGATGTATTAAATAAAGCAATCGAAACTCTTGAGACATATATGGGTAAAAAACTCCAAGCGACAAGTCCCTTAGAGTGCGGGGGTGTAAATTCGACCGTTGCGTATGCAGTTGCGGGTGAACTTGGATTACCGGTTATCGATGTAGATGGAATGAACCGCGCATTCCCAGAATTACAAATGACTTCTTGGGCAACTTCTGGGGTTCATGCTTCTCCAACTGTATCTACTGATGATCGGATGAATACAACAGTGATTGATACACAGGATGATGATTTAATGGCAGAATCAATCGCACGGAAAGTAGCTATGTCCTACGGTGGCATTTCATGGGTTGCCACATATACAATGACTGGCGCAGATGTGAAAAGAACATCCATCTTAAACTCACAGAGTATAGCATGGGATGTCGGGAAAGCAGTTTTGGAAGCGAGAAAAGGACACAATGATCCTGTTGAGCAAATCTTGGAAAGTATTAAAAACACGCGAAATATTGAAAGCTTTAGAGTATTCAATGGGAAAATCGTTGATATACAAAGAGAGTTCGGCGGCGAGATGAACAAAGGATTTTCACTTGGAAAAGTAATAATGGAAGGTATCGGTGATTACAAGGGACAAACAGCTGAATTAGATTTTCAAAATGAGTGGTTAAATCTACGGGTCAATAGCGAATTAAAATGTGTGACACCTGACTTGATTGCAATTGTTGATATTGAAACCGGTGAACCCATCCGCACAGATATCATGAAATATGGATATCGCGGATCAATCATTTTGATTTCTGCCCATGAACGGATGAAGACAGAAAAAGGACTTGAAGCGTTTGGCCCTAGATATTTCGGTTATGACTTTGATTATGTCCCTGTTGAAAAGTTAATGGAAAAACAAAAACAGGAGGCTAAATAATGAACAGCGAAATCATTCAATCTAAATTACGAGATGACAATAATAAGCTTGTTGTAAAGGCGATTCTAAATCAACCATATATTGAAAGAAAAGAATTGGCTAGTCAGCTGGGGTTTTCTGCTGAAGAGATAGACGAAATTTGTCAGCCATTAATTGATCATTTAATTGTTCTTGAACTTGCAAGCCAAGCGTCTAACAATATAGAGTCACGTGTTCCTAGAAAAGTTTACCTTTTAAATCCCGAAGTAGAACAAAGTATAAAAGATTCATTGTAAAAGTGATTAAATTAAGTAATAGCTGGTTAATTTTAAAAGCTTGATTTAAATTTAGCCAGCTATTAAAACTCAAAAAAGAACAGGTGAGTAACTTGGAAACCAAAGTTTTTACAGAGAGAATTGAACGAGCAAGAAAGGTAATGGAAAGGAAGGAGCTTGATCTTTGCATCCTGACAAATCGGTCCAGTATAAGGTATTTTAGTGGGCTGCGAATGAATACAGCAGCTTTTAGTATTTTATTAATTTCACAGGACGATATAAAGTATGTGGTTGCCAGATTGGACTTATTAAGGGCAGAAAGAGACTGCTGGATTAATGATATTATTTCTTTCCCCGAGGATACTCCTGATTACCTTAATATCTTAACTGACCATTTCAAGCAATGGAAAAACCCTAGAGTCGGAGTAGAGCTCCCAGAACTTAATTATGAAACATATAGGTATTTTCAAGAAAAACTATCAAATGGACACTTCATCAATATCGCAGCTGAATTGAAGTATTTACGAACAATCAAAAGTGATGAGGAAATAAAAATCATACGCGAGTCCGCTAACATTGCAGATAAAGCAATGAGGGAAGCACTTAAAGTTGCAAAAGCTGGGATAAAGGAATACGAAGTTACAGCAGTTGCTCGTTATACCCTGTTAAAAGAAGGTTCAGAAAATCCTTCATTTGAGCCTTTTCTTGCCTCAGGGGAAAACAGCTGGCTGCCTCAAAGATATTCATCTGAAAAGGTATTGAAACCTTATGAACTAAACTTGTTGGATATGGGCGGGATTTATAGAGGATATTGCTCAGATATTACACGAACTTTTTCTGTCGGTGAAACCACCCCTGAACAATATAGGTTATTTCATGAGATATTAACAGTCCAGCAAAATACAATCAAATCACTGCGTCCAGGCATTAGTGCTGGTGAAGTAGATTACATAGCTAGAAGGGCAATTGAAGAATTAGGATATGGCGAATATTTTCCGCATTTAACTGGCCATGGTTTAGGAATAGATATACATGAAGGCCCAATTATTGATAAGGAAAGGACCGATATATTGCAAAAGAACATGGTTTTAACAATTGAACCTGGCGTATACCTCCCGGGAGTAGGGGCTGTAAGGATTGAGGATATGGTACTTATTACTGATGACGGATACGAAATCTTAACCCAGACAAGGCGTGATCTTATCAATTAGTTTTTTTGGGGTTTTCCCGAGGAGGAGGAATGGACATGAGTGTTTACGAAATCCTGGAAAATTGGGGAGTTCGCGATTATAAAATATTAACGAAACAAGATATTGATGACATTACTTTAGGTGCATCGATCCTTGCAACAGGTGGGGGCGGAGATCCTGAAATCGGCCTATTATGGGCTTATAACGTAATTAATAAAGGAAAAGAAATCGTATTAATCAAACCTGAATCTATACCTAATGATGCAATGATTGCTATGTGCGGATGCTTAGGCGCCCCGGTTGTTTTGACTGAAAAAACCCCAAATGGCAATGAATTAAATACTGCATTCCAAAAGTTAAGTGGATATGTGGGCAAGGATTTTGCTGGGGTAATTCCTCCTGAGGCTGGCGGAGTTAATACAACTGTGCCAATGGCAGTCGCTGGAGAACTGGGCCTTCCTGTCATTGATGGAGATGGTATGGGTCGCGCTTTTCCTGAACTGCAAATGACTTCCTTTCATATAGGGGGAGTATCTGCCAGCCCGGTAGCGACTATCAATGAAAAAGGCTTTGCAGCTATTGTTGATTCTGAAGATGCTTACATGGCTGAAAATATTGTTCGACAAACAGCGATGGCATATGGAGGCATAAGCTGGATTGCCGGTTACCCAATGAATGGGGATCAAGTTAGGAGCACATGTATTCCAAACACGGTAAGTTTGACATTGGAATTGGGCAGAAGAGTAAGAGAAGCACGAGATGTTCATAATGACCCCATTGAAGTAGTTGAACGGATTACCGGAGGCTGGAGTGCTTTTAAAGGTAAGATTGTTGATATTAACAGAGACTTTGGTGCAGAAAGCACAAAAGGTTTTTCTATGGGGCAAATAGTGATGGAGGGTCTTGGTGACCATAAAGGCAATACTGCAGTCATTGATTTTCAAAATGAGTGGCTTAAGCTGACTGTTAATGGCAAATTGATCTGTCTGCCTCCAGATCTTATTACTATATTAGACTCTGAAACTGCTGAACCAATTCGAACCGATATTGTTAAATATGGATATCGCGGAACAGTTGTTGTCGTTCCAGCACATGAAAGAATGAAGACAGAAGAAGCGCTTGAGGTATGCGGTCCGCGGGCTTTTGGTTATGATTTGGACTTTGTTCCTTTGAAAAAGCCACTAGTCATTAAGTAGATGACTGGGGAATGTAAATAAACTTTAAGGAGGTGATTACCCAAGATAAATATATTTTGAGTTGCTTTTAACGATATTAAGCAATGATTAGAATTACTTCAATATACCCACTAGATACCTGCATAACCCACCTTCTAAGAAACTATCATAAAAGAAGCCAACCCCTAGATAAAGCTCTTTATAAAAATGAATACTGCAATTTGATTCTTTGTTAGTTTTCTGGAGATTTTAATCTTAAAAACCAAGGAGAGATGATTAAATGGATTTAAACAAATTAATAGCTGAAGCTTCATTTCCATGTGCTTATCTATCTTTAATATCTATGAATAAGAAGAGGGAGGGAGTGGCGTATGCGGATTTCAGTTGATGTTGGAGGAACATTTACCGATGTAGTAACTCTTGATCCAGATTCCGGAAATTTAAGACTTGAAAAAGTGGAAACTGTACCAAAAAATCCAGCAGGTGGTGTACTTGAAGGGTTTCGAAAGGCTGAAGTTAGTTTCAGTAATATCGATTACTTTGTCCATGGAACAACCCTGGGATTAAATGCATTGTTAACACGTACTGGAGCCGATGTTGCAATTATCACAACTAAAGGCTTTAGGGATGTGTATGAGTTAGGCCGCACTGATAGAGATGAAATGTATAACTTCAAATACCGGAAACCTGAATTATTAGTGCCCCGCCGTCATCGATATGAAGTTTCAGAACGACTGGACTACCAAGGTTCTGTAATTACTCCCTTTGATCGTGAAGAAGCAGTTAATTTGGCACAAAAACTGCGTGAAGAGGGCACTCCTTCTGTGGTTGTATGTTTCTTGCACAGTTACATAAACCCTAGTCATGAGCTGGAGATGGAAGAAGTACTAAAGCAAGAATACCCAGAAGTTTCCGTAACATTATCTCATAGGCTGACTCGGGAATATCGGGAGTACGAACGAACCAGTACAGCAGTCATTGATGCCTATATTAAGCCAATCATGCGTACCTATTTAGACCGACTAGGAAATGATCTACTACAAGAAGGGTACGGTGGTCAATTTTTGCTTACCCGTTCTGGCGGTGGCGCAATGACTGCTAAAGCAGCAAAGGAAGAGCCGGTGCATTCAGTAATGTCAGGACCAGCAGGAGGTGCAATTGGTGCTGCTTATCTGGCTGATCTTACTGGAAATCCCAATCTAATTACTCTCGATATGGGAGGCACTAGCCTTGATACTACAATGGTTGTAGATGGCCAGATATCAGTTGAAAATGAAGCAACAGTTGAAAGTTTGCCTATTTCTACACCGATGATTGATATCCGTACGATTGGATCAGGAGGAGGAAGCATCGCTTGGATTGATGATGGAGGCGCACTTCAAGTGGGTCCCAAAAGTGCAGGAGCCGACCCTGGTCCAGCTTGTTATGGTAAGGGCGGTAAAAATGCGACTTTTACGGATGCAGCTCTAACTTTAGGCTATTTAGATGCGGAAAACTTTCTCGGTGGAGCGATGACAATTGATCCTAATCTTTCTCGCAATTCTATAAACGAGTTAGCCGAGGAGTTGGAGTTAACAGTTGAACAAACTGCGGCTGGAATTGTTCGGATTAGTGAGGCAAAGATAACTGGTGCTATCAGGGAAATCTCAGTAGAACGAGGATTCCATCCGAAGGATTTTGCACTCCTTGGCTTTGGGGGCGGCGGTGGTTTAGTATCCTGCAACGTAGCAAGGGAAATCGGTATTCCAACTGTGGTTATTCCTCCAGGAGCAGGCAATTTTTCTGCATGGGGAATGATGATGGTTGATGTTGTTTACGATTTCGCTCAAACCTTTGTTAAGGGTCTTGAGAATGTAGATGTGGCAGAAATAAACCAGTTGTATGGAAACCTTGAGGCAGATGGACTTGAGTCCCTTGGACAAGACGGATTTTCCTCAAAGGATTGTCATTTTATCCGCTGGGCAGAGATGCGCTATGAAGGACAAGAACACACAGTTAAGATTGAGATTCCTGGTAAAGCTTTGAAACCTTCTGACATTCCAGAGATTGCTGAAAAATTTGGAAATGCCCATGAACAGCAATATGGACACCAAACGAAAGATCCTGTTGAAATTGTTACCCTTCGTGTTCGGGCTGTAGGTATACTATCTAAACCAAGGATTGCCAAACTTGAAGCAGGGAAAGGTGATGCTTCCGCAGCTTATAAAGATAGCAGACCTGTTTTCATAGCGTCCTTGAATAGAACTGTTAAATATGCAGTCTATGACCGCTCTGCCCTGCTTGCAGGTGACGAAATAGCAGGTCCTGCTATTATAGAAGAACCAAGTCATACTACTATTATGCATGCAGGAGATATTTTGACTGTTGGAGAGTATGGAGAACTTTCCATCGCTATTTACAATGATGGAGGAGGTAAATCATGACTAAGGATGCAGGGCTTAAAAATGTCGAAAAAATGAGTAACGGTAATCAGGGAGAACACATTCAGGTTCAGGTCATACACAACTATTTGCTTTCTGCAGCTCGTGAAATGATGCGGAACTTAAAGCGGACTGCCTTTGACACCATCATTTATGAGATTCAAGATTTTGGTCTGGGTATTTATGACCGTGAGTGCAGACTGTTGGCGGAATCACCAGGATTAGCTATTTTTACTCGGGGTAATGACTTTGCTCTCAGAAAAATGGTTGAATTTCTCGGTGAAGAAAACATTCACGAAGGGGATGTAATTCTTTTTAACTATCCATACTGGAGTTCAAACCACACCCTAGATGTTCTAGTCACCTCACCAATTTTCTATGGCGATGAGTTAGTCGGTTACACTGCATGTAAAGCCCACTGGCTTGACCTTAACCAACAAGACCCAGGTTATTGTTTGGATACCACTAGCATTCATAATGAAGGACTCATTCTTCCAGCGTTAAAGATTTACAAGCGCGGTGTCCGGGATCAAGAAGTGGAAAATCTTATTATGTATAATACCCGTATTCCAGATCGGGTAGTTGGAAACATGAACGCACAAATTTCTTGCTGCCATACAGGTGAAAAGCGAGTACAGGAATTGGTAGAAAAGTTTGGCCTTGATGCATTTAAAACGGCATCTCAGGAAATCTTGAATCATGGTGAACGAATTGCCAGGTCTCGGCTTGCCTCACTTCCAAAAGGAACATGGTCTGCTGAAGATTGGGTAGATGATGACGGAGTAGAGAAGGATAAAATGATTAAAATCAAGGTTACAGTCACAGTGACAGATGACGAATTTATTGTAGATTTTACGGGTACTGATCCTGCCGTAAAAGGTCCCGTAAATCTCCCAATTGGTATAACAGAAGGGGTTTCTGCACTAGCCTTTAAAGGTCTTACTACTCCAGATACTCCTGCCAACGACGGCAATTTCCGGCCGCTGCGAGTAATTGCACCTGAAGGGTCTTTAGTGAATGCACAGCATCCCGCTGCAACGTTTACAATCTGGCCATCCATACACATACCTGAGATTATTTGTAAGGCGCTGGCGCCAGCTATGCCAGATATTGTGCCAGCTTGTTCAGGCGGTGAAGTTGTCTCCGTAATGGGAGTTGGGACACACCCTGTTACCGGAAAAGTCTGGCTTGAAGCAACAAATGAGGCAGTGGGATTTGGCGGCCATGCTGGAGGGGATGGCGAAAATGCAATTATGCACTTGTCTGAACCAGGGTGCCGGAATAATCCAATCGAAGTATTGGAAAACAAGGCTCCATTGTTAATTGAAGGATACTTTCTTCGACAGGATTCATGCGGTGCCGGTGAGAACCGAGGAGGAGTTGGCGCCACCCGTGTTTATCGGTTCACAGCACCAGGCAGTGCTGTAACGATCTTAAAGAAAACAAAAACTCGCCCTTGGGCTTTGAATGATGGTTTAGAAGCAGAAGCTAATCATATCATTTTGCGTCCGGGTACGGATCGTGAGGTATTGACAGGTGCTGTAAATGAACCTCTTGAATCTGGTGAAGTCCTGATAAGCAGTGCTGGAGGAGGAGGAGGATGGGGAAATCCGCTGCACCGCAGCCCAGAAAAAGT
Organism: Cytobacillus oceanisediminis 2691; assembly: GCF_000294775.2. GTDB lineage: Bacteria > Bacillota > Bacilli > Bacillales > Cytobacillaceae > Cytobacillus > Cytobacillus pseudoceanisediminis. Next base: position 3,141,813 of record NZ_CP015506.1, on the reverse strand, counting down.
ACTTCAAGATGTTAGAGATGGCTATGTTTCATTGGATTCCGCAAAACGTGATTATGGTGTAATTATTGATACAGGTTCTTGGACTATTGATTATAGCGCCACATCCACTTTTCGGCAGAAACGATTGGGGGATAAGTAAATATGCCATTCATCGATTTGCATAGCGATATATTAGTTGACGTGATATGGCGTCGAAGTCAGGGAGAACGCCGAGTAATAGAGAATAGGCACTTGCCTGTCCTTCGTAAGTCAGGCATTAACGTGCTAGGTCTTACGATATGGATAGAATTAGATCAGGCACATCGCGCAGCCGAAAGAACCCGGGAAATGATGGAGACACTTTCTGCCGAAATTAGTGAATCTTCGGAAAAGTTGGCACTTGTAAGAACGCCGGCAGAGACTAAAGCAGCGATAGAATCAGGGAAGCTTGCAATCTTATTAACTATTGAGGGCATGGCTGCACTTGATGAGGATCCGACTTTATTTTCAGATTTATGTGGTCAAGGTCTAACTTCTGGCCTTATGACTTGGAATGAAGCGAATGCTTTTGCCAGTGGATTCCCAGGATATGATTATGCAGAGGCTAGAGCACTTTCCATAGCTGGAAAAGGATCATGGCTTTCAGGGCTTAATGGTCCGGGAGAAGAAGAAGTTTGTGGTCTTACTTCAAAAGGACGAATACTCCTTAATCAGATGGCAAAGGCAGGGGTCATGCTTGATCTATCCCATTTAAATGAAAAATCTTTCTGGGAAGCGATAAGTGAGTATCCGGGACCAGGAGTTTTTGCTTCTCACTCCAATGCCCGATCAGTGTGTGATATCCCACGGAATCTATCTGATGATCAGATAAAAGCCATTGCTGAACGGGATGGGATCATTGGGTTAAATGCGTTCTCCGCATTTGTAGATTCAAAAAGACCAGGAATTGATCGGTTCATAGATCACGCAGCTTACATTGCTGATTTGGTAGGAGTAAAGCATCTTGGATTCGGATTCGATTTCATAGACTATATGGATAATGAAGCACTAAAAAGCATCGGTGGAAAATTGCCGAGTAACCCTGAGTTGGATGGGGCTGCAGATGTCCCGCGACTTCTTGAGCAGATGGAAAAGCGAGGGTTCTCCTCCTTAGAACTTGAAGGGATAACTTGGGGGAACTTTGAGCGTGTTTGGAATTCAGCCATTACATTCTCATCAATTCTAAAGGGCAATAAAATAAAGAAATAGGCTACATTCAGTATTTTTCTTAACATGATTGATGGCTTAAAGGAGAAGGAAAGGCTTCAGCCTTTCCTTTCAATTTCAGGTTATTATCGTTCAATTTATTGATTTTATTTCGAGAATTTATATCATACAATCCTTTAGTTTTTATTATAAATCCTTATAGGTTAGGAGTCTTGAATCTATTTAGAAAATATCGATACAAATCCCTTTTAAAAATTATACAAAAAGGAGGAGAAGAAAATGACGAAAGCTGTAATTGTAGGTGGCGGCATCATTGGACTTGCTAGCGCGTATTTTCTTAGGAAGAAAGGATTCGATGTTGTGATCATTGATAAAGGGGAGCCTGGTTCCGGATGTTCCAGTGGAAATATGGGGTGGGTTTGCCCGAGTTTATCCGACCCGGTACCAGCTCCAGGTTTGGTGAAAACGTCTCTAAAATGGATGATGAAACGGGATAGCCCACTTTATATTAAACCTTCTGTAGTTCCCTCATTGTCCAATTGGTTATATCAGTTTTGGAAATATTGTAGTGAAGAAGCCTATCAAAAAGGATTTGAGGCGGGATTGGAATTAAGCAAAAATACTTTAAGATTATTCGATGAGCTGGAAGAAGAGGGCGGTTTAGAATTTGAGATGCATCGTAAGGGATTGCTTTTTGTATTTTTAAAAGAAGGTTACATAGAAGAAAAGATTGATAGTTACCGAATCGTTGAGAAAATTGGTTTACCCCTGCCTGTTGTGAAGACAAAGAGAGAAGTGATTGAAATGGAGCCTGCTTTGTCTGATGCTGTTGCGGGAGGAATTTATCTTCCTGCTGAACGTCATGTCCGGCCCGAGTCACTAACTCAAGCACTCACGAAATGGCTTGTTGCTAATGGGGTAGAGGTGAGGTCCCAAACAGAAGTAAAGGACTTAATACGTCAAGGTAACCAGATTATTGCTGCGAATATAGGAGATACGACAATTGAAGGGGACCACTTTCTTGTAACTACTGGTGCTTGGGCTGGTCAGATGTTAAATAAAGTTGGAATTAAAGTTCCTATGACTGCTGGAAAAGGATACAGTCTAACTATTTCTTCTCCATCTATTCAGGTTCAACAGCCTCTTTATTTAGGAGATTCAAGGGTTACCATCAGTCCTTTTAATGGATCCACGAGAATTGGAGGCACGATGGAATTGTCAGGGTTAAATTCTGATCAAGATCAGCGTAGAATCGAAAGCTTAAGACAATCTGTTAATCAGTATATACGGAAGCCAATTAGTGGAAAAGAAAAGGTTTGGAGCGGGATGAGGCCAATGACTCCAGATGGCTTGCCAGTTTTGGGAGCGATTCCGAGTTTTACAAATCTATTCGTTGCTTCCGGCCATGCTATGAGCGGAATATCCATGGCGCTTTCAACAGGCAGTGTAATGTCAGATTTAATTTCTAATGGGAAGTCTGATATCGACCTATCTCCTTTTGCGCCAGACCGATTCAACACAAAACTTCAGAATGATTAGATAAATGAAATAACAAGATAGGTGAGGAGGTTATTTTATTGATTTAGCTGAATTAACTGTTAGTTGGCTTTTAAAAAGTTATTATTTAATATTTCAGGCGGCTGACTAGAATTGAAGCATGGAATACTCCAGGCGCCGTATAGAGGTGAGTTTTTTTGTTGATGTTAAACGCTTTAACTATTAAAGAGCTTTATTCAATGAAAGATTGTATAGAAGATGTAGAAAAAGCTTTTTGTTACGGTTACGCTAATAATACGGTTGCACCAATTAGAGTATCTATTCCACATGAAAAGCTTGGTGCGGAAACCTTGTATATGCCATCTTATATCGAGCCGGAAAACTATACAGCTATAAAAGTTGTCAGCATTTTCCCTAACAATATCAAAGAAGGCAGGCCAGTGCTCCAAGGTGTGATTTTACTGACAAATGCGTTAACCGGAGAACATGTAGCTGTAATGGATGCAAGCTACTTAACGGTATTAAGAACAGGTGCATCGAGCGGTGTAGCAACAAAATATTTAGCTCGAAAAGATTCGAAAGTTTGTACAATTTTGGGCTGTGGTGCTCAAGCCATCGGTCAAATTCAAGCAGTGATGGCAGTGGTTGATCTGGAACACATCATACTTTTTAATCGTACGATAGAAAGAGCTGATGTATTAAAAGAAGAGCTGCATTCTATATATCCTGATTGGAAAGGAACTATTACCATTCAAGCGAATGCGAATAATGCTGTGAGCGAAGCAGACATCATTATTTGCAGTTCGAAAAGTTCAACGCCTCTATTTGATGGTACTTTATTAAAAAAAGGGACTCATATAAATGCAATTGGCTCTTATCAGCCGGAAATGCAAGAGGTTGACGTCCAAACACTTAATAGGAGTAATAAAATTGTTGTTGATACACTGGAAGGTGTTCTACATGAGGCCGGTGATTTCCTTGTCCCACAAAAGGCCGGATTATGGAGTTCTGATTCTATCTACAGTGAAATCGGTGAAATCATTTGCGGTAAGAAAATTGGCCGAGAGACTCAAAGCGAAATTACCTTCTATAAATCGGTGGGTATTGGCTATCTCGATACCATGGTTGCAACTAGTGTTTATAAAAAAGCAATTAGGAATGATAAAGGAGATAGTCTTATTCTTTAAATATTGGAGCCAGTGGTTTAATCGACGAAACCTTAATACCAAGGCAACCATATCACCTTGCCGAATATCTGTATTATAACAAAAAGAGAGCCTGGAATACTCCAAGCTCAAAGGATTGTAGGGGGTCAACTATCTGAATAGTTCGACCAACTTAATTATAATTGATTCTAAATCTAAATTCCATACAATAAAGCATAAACGCACAAAAGCGTTAATACATAATATTTATTATCTTCAATATGGGTACAGCAAACCCAGAAAATCTGTTAATTGTAGACTTTTGAAGAAGTTCCTTTTGCTTAACATACAGGGCAAGCCATGCCTCAAGGAAAATACGTCTGGGAAGCATAAGGGGAAAACCACCATCTCCAAGAGGCCGGAAGAAGTTAAGGGCTCTGATTAGTTTAATATTAATCGTGGAGAACCGTATCACAAATAGTGGTAAAGCAGAGAGTGGAAGTAACTCTGGATAAAGATTTATTAAAGAGGCTAATTTAAATTGAAAGAGACCGTTGGTTATTTAGACGGTCTCCTTTTGGTTTCTTAAACTTGTACTTCACTCATAAATGCATGAGTATTATCTTCTGTATCTTTAAAAAATACCATCCATGTTTCTGTTTGTCCCATTTTCGCTACAACATGTGGTTCATCAATAAAGATAACTTCTTTACCTGCTAAGCTCTCATAAGTATCTTTAATATTAGTTACTTGAAAATAAATAACTGAACTTGAATGAGCGAATTCATCTTTTTCTGGTAGTGATAATATTAGCCGCAAACCATTACATTCAAAGAAAGCCATACTATCAGTGTTAAATAAAAGGGAGAGACCTAATTTCTCTTTATAAAAATCTAATGCTCTATTCAAGTCTTTAACAGGTACACCAATCTGTCCAACCCTTTGAACCATTGTTGTTTCCATAATACATTTCTCCTTTCAAATATCTATTCAAGGTAAGCATAAATAATTTCCTCTAATTTTTCTTATCCAATATCACCTTTTTTCGATATTCTATAGGAGATATACCAACATGTTGTTTAAACATTTTACTAAAGGACACAGGGTTTTGAAATCCAAGTATAAAGGTTATATCAGTCATATTTTTATCTGCTTTTGATAATAGTTGCTTTGCTTTTTGTATTCTAAATTCTGAAATATGCTGATGAGGTGTTCTGCCGTATATTTGATTGTAATTTCTTAATAAATGGTTAGGTGATAAACAAGCAACTCTAGCAACTTCATCTAGTTTTATAGGTTGATTAAAATATGATCTAATATAATCATGTGCAATACTTACCCTTCTATATAATTCTTCACGTGTAGAATTACGAATTGCATGTAATGATTCAATTTCTTTATATGTATTAAAGTGTTCATTTAAAATAGAATACATTATCTTATGAAATTGTTCCTCATAACCAATGGAATCAATCTCAAGACTAGGTAATATCTGCATAAAATTTTCCAGTTGAGAAGATAGAGCATTATTTTTATGATAGGTTTTTTCAAAAAAACCAATAGAACTTGTATCCTTAAACGGATCGCTTAGAAGACGATCATTAGTTTCTTTGAAGGAATGAAGGACTTCTTCTGCAAACCCATCTTTAAAGAAAAGACAAAAGGATTCTACAACTTTAGGTTCATCAATTGATATAGTGTACTCACCCTCATTGAGGAGAAGGTATCTACTCTCTTCAACAGCAAAAAAGCCTTTGTTAGTCTTATAATGGGCTTTACCATTAAAGAATGTTTTAAGAGACAGTTGACCAATCCCTTCCCAGTAAAACTGTTCACTTTTTGCATGCAACACGAAATTGGCAGATTCATTTTTTGTCATAATACAATCTCCATAGTAGATAACTTATTTTTCCATAGTAATATTATACATAATAATAGAATTTTAAGTTGTTCATATATATTACCAACGAATTTGGATGAACCGTACCATAAATAAATGAGGGTTTTTATTCTTGGGAAAATAAAAGCCAAAAATGAAACAAGTTATGAATAAAACTTGCATATTTTTGGCTTCTATTGATTCTTGCTTAAGAAAGAAAATGCTTATCAGTTACGTTTGTTTTCTTTAGATACCGTGTATTTTTGACACTTTATGTATAAAATAATTACATATAAATTAACAAAGCAAGATCCATCAAGTCAATTAATTTTTTGGACACAAAAAATTCCTGAGTTGTCACTCAAGCCAGCGTTACTTTTATGGATAATTTATATTTTGTTCTCTTATAGAACTATTTTTAGTAAACTTCTTTATTTCTTCATCTTCTTAACAGCCCTTGTTTCAAATGAAATTTATTTCGTTCATATTAATTTGGCTTTCGAACTTTGTTGAAAAGAAGCACCCTTACAAATGGACTTCAACTAGTTGATTCAATTAGATCACACTATTTGTCGATGTAGCATTTTATTTATTTGAAATCAATTACAGTTAGGAATCCAAAGGAAACCTATGGATTTAACGGCATTCTTAGAATAGATTTTATGATTGAATTCTGTATGATTATAGATATTAAAGAAAGGGTAGTTATGTAAAAAACTACCTCTCAATAATATAGATAATCCTCATTTAGATACTTTACGGTGAACCGTACCATAAGAAAATGAGGTTTTTTCAAAAATATTGATTTGCCTTTTTGATAAATCACAAGCGAGGTTGCCAAAGTAAAAAGTGTGGTAGAATAAATTATCTTAAAAAAGTATATAAGGTGTTTGATGAAATTGGAAATTAAACATTTGGAGTGTTTTATTGAAGTTACACGTACTGGCAATTTCACTATTGCAGCTGAAAATCTGTTCATTACGCAGCCTGCCCTCAGTAGAATTATCAAATCATTAGAGGTTGAACTTGGTACACAGCTATTTATTCGTACAAGAAAAAAGCTGATATTAACAGATGCAGGATTTATTCTAAAAAAACATGCATTAACAATTGAAAAGCAGTTGCAACTATTGGATGCGGAACTTGGTAAGATGTTCATGCTGAAAAAGAGCCATGTCCGTATTGGGCTCCCTGCGATTACCAATTCCATTTTCTTCTCACAACTGATTGCTTCGTTTCATGAAAAATATCCAGAGGTTACATTTCAATTGGAGGAGCATGGATCTAAGCCGATTGAAGAGAAGGTTATAAATGGCTTGCTAGATTTTGGGGTTGTCGTTCTTCCAGATAAAATTGATGATTTCGACTATTATATGTTTGTTAATGAGGAATTGAAACTAGTTGTACCCTCGTCTCATCGTCTTGCCGGGAAACAGGAAGTGTCATTGGAAGAGCTTAAAGAAGAGAGCTTTATTATGTTCAACCGGGATTTTGAGTTAAGAAACCTTGTCACCACTGCTTGCAGAGAAGCTGGTTTTCAACCGATAATTATTTCGGAAACATCACAATTAGATTTTATTCAAGAATTAGTTGCTTACAATATAGGTATTACATTGCTGCCTGAGAATACATGTTTAGAACTAGCAAATGATTTTCGGACTATAACCGTAACCAATCCGACAATCGAATGGAATCTAGCGATGATCTGGAAAAAAGATGCATATTTATCACAGGTTGCGAAAGAATTTATCCGATTTGCCAAAGTAAAGCTGTCGACAGCTAATCATAACCATGATTCATAATCTAGAATAAGTCAAAAATTAGAAGGCTTCCCCTTGTTTAAGAGGGGAGGTTTTTTTAATTGTATAGGCTAAAGAGCGCTTACATACTGTTTTGTTATGAATTGTATATGGGATTGGCATTGTATCTTCCCACTATAGTCATATTATAATTGTCCTTGTGAAAAAGCTAATGCATATGAGGCGAACGCTTCAATGTATTTTTAAATAGGGTGGTAGTAATTCATGGAAGCTAAAAAAGTTAAAGAAACGCGTGTTGTTCAGACGGATCAAGTACTCATTAATGATTTGAACAACTATCATACATTATTTGGTGGAGTTCTAATGAAGAAGATGGATGCTTGTGCGACGCTTTCCGCTCGCAGGCATTCACGGGTAAAGGAATGTGTTACTGCATCGACCGACTCAGTAAATTTCCTCGAACCGATTCGACAAAGTGATTCGGTCTGTATAGAATCATTTGTCAGCTATACAGGTAAAAAGTCAATGGAGATTTTCTGTAAAGTAATTGCCGAAAATCTTGAAACTGGAAACCGCAGAATCGCAGCTACTGCATTCTTAACTTTTGTACCTCTAGACCAAGATAAAAGACCGATAGAAGTGCCAACTGTTATTCCAGAAACAGAGGAAGAAAAATTTCTCTATGAAACGGGAAAAGAACGTGAAAGAGTTCGCAAGCTAAAAAGACAAAAAAATAAAGAACTCGTGTCCAAACTTTCACTGGATAAACCATGGGACTAATACGAATCAAAAAGGAGAGATATTATGCTGACAACATCGAGTTACGACCAATTGAAAAATGCGCAAATGGCAATCGGAAATTTAAAAGACGCAAAACCATCTATTTATAGAAAATTTATAAATATCATTAAACTGACTCGTCAATTACAGTTTGGATATCAATATATGGGTGCATTAATTATGGATGAAGACCCAGGTAAATTCAATTCAGCGTCAAAAGATGATTATGTTTTGTCTGTCTATTATCGGGAAATCGAAAATTTAAAAACAGATAAAAAATTCCTTGATTTACAACAGTTACTCAAAACGTATAAACAGCTCAGCTATGCTAATATTAGCAAGTTGGCTTTGGGAGAAAAACCAGAAGCATTAGTTGGTCCAACTATTGTCCGTTAATAGCCGAAGGGAACCTTTCAAACCTCACTTAGAACTTTTACGTGAACCGTACAACAAATAGTGGTAAAGCAAAGAGTAGAGGTAATTATTGGGAAAAATATTATAAAAAAGGCTATTATAACGAAGAAAACTGTTAAACCAATTCATTATTGCTAAGTTTTAGTGTTTTATCTGCCCTGCTCATTTTTGAGTGGGGTATTTTATTTTTTTCAAAAATAAAAAGAAAGACTCTATATTTAGAATCTGTCTTTTTCGCCTATTATCATTAAGCTTTATTTACATTTGCAGCATTTATTACGAAAAAGTAGGAGCAGGGAATTCATCAATTTTCATACGTAGTAAACTATAAGGTTTCTGTCGAAGGTCTTTTCCGTAATGAAACCTTGCCTGCCGATGTAATTGGTTCACAATGACATATAAGTATTGATCCGGCCCAATTGAAAAAGTATCTGGCCATAAAATTCTCGGATCATGAGCGATTGTTTCCATTATGCCATTCTGCAATATCTTTCGAATACTGTTGTTTTCATAGTCTCCAGCATAAATGGTTCCTTTTGCCCCAGTGATCATTCCATCAGACGCACCTTTTTCTCCCCGGTACTCCACCTGATAAAATAAATCCATGTCAGGTATCGTTCTGTCTCTTAGAGCTTCTGTTGAGATCGAAAATAAATGCCGACTGGTAAGTGGACAAAAAAATAAAATCTTTCCATCGGGAGAAATCGCTATACCATCAGACGCCAATCTAAATGGAGACGTTGAACCATCTTTGTTTCGGTTCATCAAAATTTTACCTTCTACTTTCGGTAAAAAATAAGGATCGGGTGAAGTTGAATTTGCTCCATTCAACCGTCTAAACGCGTTTCCATTTGCTAAATCTACAACGATAATAGCTCCTGGTCCTTTGGAAGATGAATCCGTTATATATGCATAACCCGCTTTTCCAACACGAAAATCAAATCGGACATCATTCAGATAAGTTGTTGGCAGGACAACATCTTCTGTAAAGGTATATACTTTTCTTATTGTATTAGTTTTTAAATCAATAGCGACTAATTTTGCCCCTCCTTTAATTGGTACAGAAAAATTCGGTGCCGCTGTATCCAATACCCAAAGTGTTCCCCTTCCATCCGCAACTACACTTTGGACACTGATGAAAGACATTGTGATATTACCTTGATTACCAAAATTGGTTTCTAAACTAGGATAAGGCTGCAAAGTATCCCCAACAATTTCCGCCACTGTGAATTTAACGTCGTCTCCCCATTTCGGAAAGCAAATGAAAATACGACCAGTTTCTGATACACTAACGCCTGTCGGCATAGCCCCATAAAATACATAGACTAGTTCTAACTTACCGAAATATTTTTCCATAGGTAACATAGGTTTCATGATATCCTCCTCAAAAATTTCGCACGGGATATCACCTAATATATGATTAAAATTTTTTCTAGTGCCTGGTTCTTAATTGGCTTTCGATAAAAAAATTGTAAATTAAATCCCAACTAATTGAAATTGTTTCCCTAAAGGTACTACTATCACTGGAAATTTCAATCTAAATTATGGGGTTAATCTCCTAAACCTAATTAAGAAAGGAGGTACAGTAGGGTTCACTAATTTGTTTTATGCCTTTCTCCATTCACAATCCCCACAGGAAAGTTTTCTATTTTATTTTCTTATAGTAAAAATAATTGAATCAAAGAGTCTAGCATCTAGTTAACGAGTGCTAGACTTTTTACTCTAATTTAGAAAAACTAATTTAGATGCACCAAGGAGAACCGTATCATAAATAACTGTAAACTCCAAGCATGTTTACTAATTATCCCAAGGACTATTCAAAGGAAAATCAAATACAGTTTTGTGTTATAGAATATAGAAAGGTGACACGAAGCATTTTTTACTATCTCGGGCTGATAAAGCTTTATACATATCTAAAGAAAACGGGCGGAAACAGATTAGTGTAATCTAAACAAAAAAGCGGCTATCGATAAAAGATAGCCTTTTTTGTTTAATTTTTTTTCTTATAAATTAGTTAATTAATATACTCGCAACTGAGCCGCCATCTACACGAATGTTTACACCATTAATAAAGGAAGCCTGTTCAGAAGCGAGATAAACAACAGCAGACGCTGCTTCATCAACTGTTCCAGGCTGTTTTACTTCGACATGTGGACGGTTTTCCTTTAAAAATTGTTGAGTAGCTTCTTCATAGGATATACTCAGCTCTTCGCATTATCTTTTAATAGTTTTTCCAGCATTGTTGTCATGATAAATGCTGGTGACACAGTATTCACCAATATTCCCTGTGCGGCATAGGCCTTTGATAAGCTCTTTGAAAAATTGATAATTGCTGCCTTTGAAGCATTATTGAAACTGCTTTTTTAGCAGCGTCAACTACAGCAAGCGGGAAGGACATACGTTTTTCTAGGGTTCCACCCCCATTTTGCTAATAATATTCTTCTCTACGGACACGATAAGACAAACGAAACTTTATAGATTGGTGGCCGTGAGAATGAAGGTATTATCTATGATTCAGCCTTGGGCAAGTCTTTTTGTCCTTCGAGAGAATGAATTTGAAACAAGGTCATGGAAAACAAATTATCGCGGGCCGCTGGCCATTCATACAAGTAAAAAAATAGACAAGGCTGTCTGCAGGCATGTGGCCATCCGTTCGCTGCTCGGTAAGCATGGATATACAGAAGAGACCCTTCCGACCGGAATGATCATTGCTGTAGGCCGACTTGAAAATTGTCTGAAGATAACTGAAAAAAATCAGACATCAGCAGTCCTGGAAAATGGACAAATCGTATCAGGAAATGATTATTTTTTAGGAGACTTTACTGTGGGAGGATATGCTTGGGAGGTTCAAGACATGAAGATCTTGAATGAACGTATCCCAGCAAAAGGCCAGCTTGGGTTATGGGAAACTGATTTATTATGAAAGGCGATGGAGGTAAGCAGTATTTCACTTGTACATAGGAATAACGGATTAATTTTTATACTGAGGTGACTTTAATCGAGAGGGGATTTAGTGATCTTTGGATTTTACAAAGGCTTTCAGCCTAGTGAAGCGAGAAAGTTCGTGGAAGGCATAAATATCATCATGCATCAGATTTTCTATTCCTCAAAAGTTGACATCCTATTAGCTGGTATATGAATAACAAATATGAATTCAGCTTTGCATTTACTGTTTGTTTTCTTTAGATGCAGTATTTTTTTGACATTATATGTACAAAATAATGCACAAGATAATAAAAATGGTGGCTAATATGAAAACATTGTGGCTTTTTCTAATTTTAGCAATATTATCCTTTGCTTCCTTATACATCTTGATGAAGAAAATGAACGTCACTAACATCTTGGGCTGTTATTTTTTCTCCAATATTTTTATTACAAATACAGGTCTGATCATTAATTTAAATTTAGAACTTACAAAGCAAGATCCAAGTCAGTTAATTTTTTGGACACAAAAAATTCCTGAGTTGTCACTCAAGCCAGCGTTACTTTTATGGGTTATTTATATTTTGTTCTCTAAAAGAACTATTTTTAGTAAACTTATTCATCTCTTCATCTTCTTAACGGCACTCATTTCAATTGAACTATTTTTCGTTCATATTGGATATTTGGAATGGGTAAATTGGAATGTATTTTATTCATATTTGAGATACACTCTGATTATTTTATTATTGGCTATTTACTCTTTTTATTTAGAAAAACTTATTTGTAGAGACAAAGAGGTGAATACTTCATGATGTTACCTCTTCCTGAGAAATTTGATGCAAATGAAATATTTATTATCTTTTCCACAATACTTACTTGGGCCCTCATGTTTATATTACCTAGACGCTTGCCTGCTGCTACCATCACAATTATTTGGACATTTAATGCTTTTCTTGCTTTGTTAGCTGATATTACCCTTAGTGTAAAACCATATGAATTATACTTTACGATTGATCATAAAAAGCATGAATTATTTGATGTATTATTGCACTTTGTAACTTACCCTACTCTTTCTTACTTTGTCGTAAACTTCTATCAATATAAAAAACCAAAAGGCCTAAAGTATCTATTTTATATTATTTTTTGGGCTGGGGTAGCGATTGCTCTAGAATGGATTGCAGTAAAGTTTCAAGTTTTTACATATACAGGTTGGAAATTGTATTTATCTTATATCACTTATTTGGTTGTTTTTGCTGCTACCATTTGGCTTTCGAACTTTATTGAAAAGAAAGACCCTTACAAAAGGACTCCAACTAATTGACTCGATTAAAACACCATTATTTGTCGATGTAACATTTTCCTATAAAATAAGGACATATTTAGAAGGGAAGTTTCACCATAAACGTTAGGATTTGTAGTCAAAAAGATTTTCATAGCACCATCATTGATATGGTGAAGTAGAGGTAATGGACTTATTATTAATCGGAACAAAAGGCAGACCAAGGATAATGTACGGAGTTGGTAATGAAAGCGAGCTCTGTTATGAACAAATTGTTTCTGAAACCATCTGTTCAATTACAGTTAAGACTTCAAAGGGAAACCTACAGGTGGCTTTTTCTTATTGAACAAACAGGGCGGTTAGTGGAAGAAGGATAAGCAGAAAAGAGTAATAATATGATTTAATATACACTTAAACCTAAATACAAGGGATCGTCTTACCTGTCGGTTAATATACAGAAAAGGCCACAAACTTAAAAAATGTGTCCTTTTCTGTATATTTTAGCTATGCTCTATTCTAGATTTATATTTAACTTGTTAATTAAATAATTTAAAGTAGGGTAAAATAAAACTTATATTAATCTATTCGAGATTAGCATGTTTACCATACATTTTATTAGAAACTAAGCCTTTTTTCTCCATAAAACGCAAGATTAAGGCATCATAAAATAACAACATCGTCTGCTCAAATAGAGATCCCATTGGTTGAATGGTCTTGTAATTACCTTCAGACTGGTCTTTCGTTACTCCCGGTAATTTAACAATAATATCAGCTAATTCTCCAATGGTTGATTCTGGGGAAATGGTTATAGCTGCGACTGTACCTCCTAAGCTTTTAGCTTTTTCAGCAATGGCAACTAAGGTTTTGGTTTCACCTGAACCAGAACCAATGATTAATAAATCGTCCTTTTCTAAATTAGCTGTTACTGTTTCACCAACCACATAAGCATCAATCCCCATGTGCATCATTCGCATTCCGAAAGATTTACCCATCAATCCAGATCTGCCAGCACCAGCCACAAAGATTTTCTTGGATTCTAAAATCTGGTTTACTAATTTCTCTGCTTCTTAATCAGAGATTAAGTGTACCGTTTGATTTAATTCTTGAACGACATCGGCTAAATATCGAGTAGTCTTCATAGTTGATTCAACCTTGTTTAATTAATTTTTGCATTTCGCGTGCTGTAGCTTTTTTATCTTCTTTATTCGTGATCCCACCACCTACGATAACTAGATCTGGGTGTTGTTTAATCACTTCAGGAAGTGTTTCTAATTTGATTCCACCTGCAATGGCAGTTTGCGCATTTTTAACAACGCTTTTGATCGTTGTAAGGTCTTCGAAAGAATTCTTTCCAACAGCTTGAAGGTCGTAACCGGTGTGAACACAGATATAATCAACACCAAGTTCATCTAGTTCTTTTGCACGGGCTGCAATATCCTTAACAGCGATCATATCAGCAAGGATTTGTTTCCCTTGTTTTTTAGCTTCTTCTACTGCACCTTTAATTGACTCGTCTTCTGCAGTTCCAAGAATCGTAATGATGTCAGCACCTGCAGCAGATGCTTGACTTACTTCATATCCAGCTGCATCCATAATTTTCAAGTCAGCTAATACGGTTAAGTTAGGAAATGCAGCTTTTACTTCTTTCACTGCTTTAAGACCTTCATTGATCACCACAGGTGTACCAATTTCTACAACATCAATATGCTCTTCTACCTCTTTCACTAATTCAATTGCTCCCGGAATATCGACAAGATCTAATGCTAATTGTAATTTCATTTATATTCGCTCCTTATAGAATGTTTTATATTGTGCTAGGAGGCTGTCATTCGACATGTGCAAATGTTTCCTTTTGAAAAGCTATTTACTAACTAGCACGTTACTTAGTATACTGAGTATATTCCAAAATAAAAAGTACGCACTTTTATCCCATATAGTGATAAAAAGTATACTATTGGATAAAATAAGGGGGGAGGTGAAGTGAGTGCCAAATTTAGGAGAGAAAACCTTCAACTGTGAAAAAGAATTAACACTTTCAGTAATTGGTGGTAAATGGAAATTGTTGATTTTATGGCATCTAGGCAAAGAAGGAACGAAACGATTTGGTGAATTAAAATCCCTTATGCCGGGTATTACCCAAAGAATGCTTGTTAATCAATTACGCGAACTTGAAGATCATTTAATAGTACATCGTGAAGTTTACCCTGTAGTTCCACCAAAAGTTGAATATTCATTGACTGAGCATGGAAAAAGACTTTTACCGATTATAGATGCTATGTATGAATGGGGAAAAGATTATATTGAGAATGTATTGGAAAAGGAGACTGAGGATCAATCAGCAGTTAAGTAGAAAAAAGTTTCTTTTCATACTGTAAGACAATCATAACTTGCCACGGTTAGCCATTTTTAAGAACTATCTAGGAAATGGATTGAACCTATTTTAGAGGCTTCTAAATAAATGGAGTTCCCATCCACTCCCATTCATCTGGATCTATGGGACCGGGAACTGATCATCAATTATTAGAGGAAGATGGGTATAAGTGGTGGTAAAGTTACTCCAAATGTAATTCAACCAGAAAATAATGTAAATCCGCCCGTTCCGTATCTGGAGCCCTTTTTAAGAAAAATACAGTTTTGAAATACTCTCCTGTCGATGCTTGTTTTTGTGTTATGTATTTTTGTTAAAAGTAGGAAACCCACAAAAGTTCATTTTGAATTTTATACAATGATTGCGGTGTGAAAGGTAACAATGACAGGCCACTTTTCTTCTTCAACTGACGGGCAGATTGAAGATCTGCTTGTGTAATATATTGAAGGAAAAAATCAGCTGTTTATTAGCAGCTGATTTTTTATTGCGTAAAACATACATTACTGCCCCTATTGATCTTTAAGGTTTAAAGCGGTATGTGCATCCTGCAGTCTCACATTTATTTGGTCATCTAAATGATTAGGATGATAATATCCATTGGCAATCATAAAATCTGTTATCTTGGCATGTGTATCCAATGCATTTCTTAATTGCTCGCGAAGAGCTGATTTCAGTTCAGGTGTAGCTGTTTCCGTAATAGCAAATGCGAGATTTCTGACGGCAGATTTAGATGAAATCAGAAAATCCGAAGCGATTGCCCGTTCTGTTAATCCTCCCATTCCAGCCATGTTTTGCAGGAGATTAGTCATTGTGAGTCTCCTCCCGGTTTGTAATAAAGGTCTGAAGTTGCTTTAGGCCTTGACTCCCTGATTCTAAATCACCAGAAAGAATCGTTTTAAGATCTCCATCAGGAAGCAATTTGCTCATAGTTACAGCTTTTGTTAAACATACTGTTTTAAATGCAATTAACTCGAGTGTCTCCAGCGTTTCATGAAGTCCTAAATATTTTGTCATGAGTATCTCTCCAATCTTTAAAAACTTCTCTTATCTTGCTTCAGACAGGAGATTTACATTCCACCAAAAATATTCCATAATCAGTAACATTCCATTGAATAATATTCACATATTAAAGGGATTTTAATTTTAGGAGGTGAAGTCATGGAGAAGAAAAGCTTGGCTTATCATGAAACAATGGAAACACATGAGGTATTAAACCTGAAAACTGTATGCTTATTGAAATCAAAGCTTATGCAGGGCCTTTGTTTCGATAATGATTTAAAAGCACTGATGGAAAAAGATGTTCAACAGTCAATCGCAGCGATAAATGAACTTAAAGAATTTTATAAAGGGGCAAGAACCAATTATATAAAGTGAGGTGAAAAAATATGGAAATGGATTATTTGGATCCCCAAGGGGCTGAACATATGCCAGAAATGGCAGATTCAGGCATTGCATTGGAATTTCTTCTTTCAGTTAAAACGGGCATTCATACATATGCCATTGCGTTAACTGAAACAGCGAGCCAGGAGTTAAGGGAAGCATTATATAGGCAAATGGAACAATCCATTGATTTACACACAGAGATATCTGAATTGATGATAAGCAAGGGCTGGTTATATCCGAAAGATGTTGGCAAGCAAGTTGAGTTGGATCTTAAATCTGCCGACAATGCTTTAATGATTGCAGGGATGAACTTATTCCCGAATGATACGGATAGACTTGGAATGTTTGCAACGCCTAATAAATAAGGGAGGTTAGAGAAAAATGAAAGCTGTCACGTACCAGGGGAATAAAAATGTCCAGGTAAAAGAAGTAAAAGACCCAAATATTAAAAATGGTGATGATATCATTGTAAAAATAACTTCTTCTGCTATATGCGGATCCGATTTGCATTTGATTCATCAAATGATTCCCAATATGCCAACTGATTACGTAATAGGCCATGAACCGATGGGGGTAGTCGAAGAAGTAGGACCGGAAGTAACAAAATTGAAAAAAGGGGATCGGGTAATTATTCCCTTTAATGTAAGCTGCGGGCATTGCTGGTACTGTAACCATGACTTAACCAGCCAATGTGATAATTCAAACCCTCATGGTGAAATGGGCGGTTTCTTTGGATATTCAGAAACAACCGGTGGATTTGCTGGCGGACAAGCTGAATATATGCGTGTTCCATATGGAAACTTTACTCCATTCAAATTACCGGAGAACTGCGAAGTAGAAGATGAAAAGTTGGTGTTACTTGCAGATGCAGCCTCAACAGCTTATTGGAGTGTAGATCACTCTGGTGTCAAAGCTGGTGATACTGTCATCGTTTTAGGATGTGGTCCAGTAGGTCTCCTTGCTCAAAAATTTGCCTGGTTTAAAGGTGCTGAGCGTGTAATTGCGGTCGATTATCACAATTACCGGCTTGAGCATGCGAAACGGACCAATAAAGTGGAGACTGTAAATTTTGAAGAACATGAAAACGTTGGCGAATATTTAAGAGAGATAACAAAAGGTGGAGCAGATATAGTTATTGATTGTTCAGGTATGAGCGGCAAAATGACGCCTCTTGAATATCTTGCATCCGGAATGAAGCTTCATGGCGGTGCAATGGGCGGGCTTGTCATTGCGTCACAGGCTGTACGCAAAGCTGGGACCATCCAAATTACCGGTGTTTATGGGGGACGTTATAATGGGTTCCCGTTAGGAGACATTTTCCAAAGAAATGTTGACATTAAAACGGGGCAGGCCCCAGTTATTCCGTATATGCCTTTTCTTTACAATCTTATATCTGAAGGAAAGGTTGATATTGGTGATGTAATTACACATGTTCTTCCATTAGACCAGGCAAAGCATGGATACGAAGTTTTTGACACAAGGACCGATAATTGTATAAAAGTCATTCTAAAACCTTAAATTGAATAAATCCAGGATGAATTCCCCTTTTAGAATGGGAGGTTGTATTTTGAATAACAAGGACTCATTATTTGGGATAGCAGTTTTGAGCATACTATTAACAACGATCTACACGGCAATACTTGCATCACAATTAATGGCCACAAAACATAAGGTTGATTACCTTTATTTCAAAAATAAATTTACAGAAAAATAAAATAATCAATTAAGGCGGTGATCATCCATCGTCTTTTTTGTTGAATCATGATTTAATTACCGAGCACTATAGAGTGCGTAACTTAAAGTTCGGCTGATATTACATAGACTAAGGTTTGATTTAGTTTGATTAAGTAAAGTTGGTTTATAAAGAGTGGGTTCTTATGTGTAAAGGAGCGGTGGGATGTCTGAAAAAATAAAGAAGTTAGAAGATTTTGTGCGTGAAAAGTGGGTTCTTGATTTTAAATTGGTAAAAATGAAGATGTCCCATGGACATCATTTTCGAAACAACTTGATAAAGTTAAAATTACAATTATTTCTACTTGAGGGGGTTTATATTAAAGGGGAACCCCTTTTACCGATCATTATGGTTTGGGTGATCCATCATATCGTGAAATTTCTTCTAATACGCCTATATACAGGCTAGGTCATTTTTGTATGAATGGGGTAAAAACTATATGGAGAATGTGATGGATCCTCCTGCCGATAAAAGTGCGTCTATTTAATAGCAATCGTTCTAAAAAGAGGAGGGGGTTAAAAACCACAAGTAGACTTTTAATAAGTCCAGACTTGTGGTCTTTTTATTTGCAATGATCCAGTGCATAAAGTAAATGTAGGAGTACAATCTGGAAAAAGGTGAATAATATTCCTGTGTTGTAAAGGATTTTAGCTGAACTGTTTTATAGTAAGGAATCAAGAATAATACATATTTAAAGGTGAGATGATGAAAAAATTTGTTGAGTATGTTTTTTTAACTTTGGGGTCGTCAATCGTTGCTATGGGATTAGAAACGATGTTAGCACCAAACGGGCTAGTAGATGGTGGTGTAACAGCGTTATCGATTATGGCCAATGCTTTATGGGGAATCCCAATTTATGTTGTATTTTTGGGCTTGAATATTCCTATCTTAATTTTTACAGCTAAAGAAGTGGGTAAAACCTTTGTCATTAGATCTCTATATGCAAATATCATTACTACCGTTGGTTTAGTACTATTTAAATCAATTCCTCCTATTACTCAATCTGAAGTATTAATTGTGTTATACGGTGGGGTAATCTTAGGAGTTGGGATAGGAATCGTTGTAAAGTTTGGCGGTGCAATAGATGGAACTGAAATGCTGGCGATTTGGTTCAACCAACACTTTCGATATCCGATTGCCTCATTTTTATTAGTCGTGAATGCTTTCATATTTACGATTGCAGCGTTTGTCTATTCATTGGAACAGGCCATGCTTTCTCTGGCGGTTTTTTATATAGTGACGAAAATGATTAATTATGTTTTAGATGGGCTAAATCATGGGAAATCTGTCATGATCATTTCAGAAAAACCGGATGAAGTTGGAGATAGTATTATCAATCAATTAAATATCAGCATCACATTTTTATATGGAGAAGGCGGTTTTTTAGGGGAAAGAAAGAAGGTTATTTATTGTATTACAAACAGGTTTATTTTTTCCAAATTAAAAAGTGTCGTTTTAGCAGCAGATCCATCAGCTATTATGGAGGCATCCTATGTTTGTGAAACATCTGGAATAGATAGGTCGCTTATATTACCGAAAGCCAACCCTTCTAGCAATAAAAAGTAATATTTACTTCCATTAGTTAGCATCCTGTTTGATGCTAGAGAATAGAAAGTTCGTATATTACCTGTTATAATCTAATTCGCAAAGGTTTGATAAATGTCTGTGTAAATGACAAGGTCCAAGAGTCGACATTAAGAATAAATATAAAAAATATAACACCAAGTCTTGAACCCAAGAATACTCCCTTATTTATCATGAGTTGTTAAAACTATTATTTAAATCATGACTCAAAGGCAATTTTGAAAGATCCTTGTACATTTACGGGGATTTTTCTGTTTTAAATCCCCTGATGGAAAAAATCGAATAACTCTCAATAGTGTATAGAAGTATACTAAGTATATTTTTGTTTACTATATAACATAAAAGTGCGTACTTTTAATTGTCTGTTGTAGATATTATACTAATATCAACACCGCAACCAATTCTTCTTAATCGGCGATTGTTAAGGTCAAAAGAGAGATATACCATTAGACATTTTAAGAGGGAATGAATAATTCTCCTTTGTATTTTGTAAATAAAATCTAATTTATGATAAATCATTTTTTTTATTTTAACTGTAATAATATAAATTACAGTTTTTAGGTGGAAGTTATAGATCCTATTCAATATAAATCGTCAATTAATGAACACAGAAAGGAATGAAAAGATTATGTTAAGGCCAAAAGCAAGGCATCGAAAAGTTTGCGAAAACCGCTCAGTCATTCGTTCATGGCTCATGGACTTAACTGAACGTGCATTTTCTAAAGATGCCAACTTAGAACACATCAAAGGAACCATGCATTCTTCAGGAGAAGGAAATTGGAAAGTGGAAACGGCTTTAGATTTGCAGGCAGCCATTCCTGTGATTGCCATGTCTCTTTTGATGCGCTATCGCTCCTTAGATCATGACACCTTTACCGGGAAAGTGGTCGCTGCTCTTCTGAACGAGTTTGGTGGACATGAAGTCAAAAAAGCAATTCCTAATATTGAGTGGATTTTGTAAGCAAGCTACTTAACATATCAAAACAATCCGCAAAGTGAAAAAGGGAGTGAAATCATGAATGTAATGGATGCAAAAATCATTAATACCCAATATGGTTTGGAGACCTATTTAGACGTTGTAAAAAGTGTGGATGTAAGAGATCTTCATTATCCTACAGAGACAGAACTGTTTTATGAAATCACAGTAGGGATAGAGTATTTTCTATTAAAGGAAGGAAGTTATTATGACAGTAGAAAGAATTATTTTCGTATCCGTATGGATTCCGATTTCGGTTCCGTAACGCTCGTAGAAACAAAAACGGAAAGTTTATTTGCTGTCAAAAATGAAGGCGAGAGAGACACAACAAAGGAACTGGTTGGAGAATGGCTCATAAAGACCCATGCTTTCAAACAAGTTATCAATGAACTGATTGTTCAAAAGAGAATGGAAAACGTTCAAACAGAGGGAGATATTCAAGTAGTACTAGGAACTATAAGATTCCTAGAGAAATTACTCGAGATCAAAACAGAAGACATTTTAAGTACCAATGTTGAGAGAGACCTTGAGTATGTTCATTAGTAACTTTTAAGATGATGGGAAACATTTATGTCGTATTCTATTTTAGAAAAATGAATAAGGGAACCTTAAAGTTGTTGAGGTTTACCTAAACAATTCCGTATGGGACAGCCCTCTATCTGCCATATGTTATTGACATAACAAAAAGGCGGAAAAAGTAGAGGATATGAAAAAATCTACATCGCGGCTAACAACGGAGATGAAGATAATCAGAGCATGGCACAGAAATGAATATTTTTACTTCTGTTTTGTCAATGAAAGGAGGTGAATGAGCATGAGTAAAAAAATCGCTGCACTTATAACAAACTTATTTGAAGATGTGGAGTACACTGAACCAGCACAAGCCTTTAAAGAAGCTGGTCATGAAGTTATCACGATTGACAAACAATCAGGTAACCAAGTAACTGGTAAAAAAGGCACAACCGTAAAAATTGATAAATCCATTGATGAAGTTCATCCTGCAGACTTTGATGCGTTGCTTATCCCTGGTGGATTCTCTCCTGATTTATTGCGTGAAGACGATCGTTTTGGTGAATTTGCAAAAGCATTTATCCAAGATGGAAAACCTGTTTTTGCCATTTGTCATGGACCACAAGTGTTAATCGATACAGACCTTTTAATAGGTGTCGACATCACTGGCTATAAATCCATTCGCAACGATTTGAAAAATGCTGGTGCAAATTATAAAGACGAAGAAGTTGTCATCAGCAAAAATATTGTAACAAGTCGAGAACCAAAAGATATTCCAGCATTTAATCGTGAATCACTAAAACTTTTAGCTAAATAATAATGCTGATGTATAAACGTAAATATTTCTAACTTGCGGATTCTTTATTCAGAATCCGCAAGTTGGTTAAACAAATATATGAATAAAGGAGGTTATGACGTTGTCATTAAAAGGAAAAAGAGTGGTTGTTTTAGGAGGTACATCTGGTATTGGTTTAGCCGCTGCTAAGGCGTTTCTCGATGAATCCGCTCAAGTCATTATTGCTAGCCGTTCTGCTTCAAAATTATCTGACGCAAAAGTGAAGCTTGGTGGTAACGTAGAGGGCTATGAAATCGACTTTCGCAGCGAGGAAAATGCTGCAGACTTTTTCAAGAAGGTTGGGAAATTTGATCACCTGGTGGTTACGGCAGGTGAAGGCGCAATGGGTCACTTTAGCGAACTGCCTGTTGCAGCCGTAAGAGAGGCTTTTGATAGCAAGTTCTGGGGGCAGTATATTTCGGTTCGTGCTGCTCTTCCATACTTAAATAATGAAAGTTCTATTACATTAACTTCTGGTGTATATGGTGTGCGTCCTCCTCAAGGTGCAACGACTCTAGCTTCCATTAATTCAGCAATCGATGGATTAGTACGAGGACTTTCAGTAGACCTGGCACCTATCAGAGTAAACGTGGTATCACCTGGTATCGTTGACACTCCTCTTTACGGCGGAATGCCAGAAGATCAAAGACAAGATATGTACCATGGGATTGCTAAGCAATTACCTGTCGGACGTGTAGCTCAACCTAAAGATATAGCTGACACCTATGTTTACCTAGCGAAAAATGGGTTTACAACTGGCACATCGGTTCTTATCGATGGAGGAGCCCATCTTATCTAATACATTGATATCAAAGTCGATTGATAAATTGATTTAGAATAGAAGTGGTGAGGATGACTCAAAGTGTCAAACACTTATAGGCCATCCTCACTTCTTTGTTTTTTTGCATAGTCGGAAGCAGAAATGGCCATATCATCCAACAGAGAATGATTTTGTTGGTTGCGGAAATTCTAAATATATAAGTACATATACGAAGAGTGGTTAAATTTTATTTCTATGATACCCAAATACATAAAAGAAAGGGTCGAGCCTAATGGATGAAAAGAAAAGAGCTGAAATTAAAAATGCATTAGCCAAACACGTGGTAATCCTGCCTGACGGCACTTCTTTACCTAGTTTAGGACAAGGAACATGGTACATGGGGGAAAATCCCCAAGTGAGAGACAAAGAAATAAAAGCCTTGCAGCTCGGCTTAGAATTGGGTATGAAACTTATTGACACTGCTGAAATGTACGGAAATGGCGACTCTGAACGCTTAGTTGGCGAAGCTATTAAAGGACGCAGAAATGAAGTCTTTTTAGTCTCAAAAGTGTATCCCCATCATGCAGGTTTAGATATGATTTCAAAAGCATGTGAAAACAGCTTAAAACGACTCGGAACAGACCACTTGGACTTATATCTTCTCCACTGGAGAGGACGTGTTCCTTTAGAGGAAACAATTGAAGGAATGGAAAAACTACGTGAAGAAGGGAAAATTTTAAGATGGGGCGTCTCTAATTTTGACACGGTTGATATGGAAGAGCTATGGAACACTGCGAATGGAAAAAATTGTGTGACGAACCAAGTGCTATACCATTTAGGTTCAAGAGGAATCGACTTCGATCTCTTACCATGGCAGCGTGAACATAACATGCCAATCATGGCCTACAGTCCCCTTGCTCAAGGAGGCTCTTTAAGAAGACAGCTTTTAAACGATCCAGCTATTCATGATATTGCTGACAAATACAATGTCCAACCATTACAAATCGCTCTTGCTTGGACCATCCGTTCGAATAACGTCATCGCTATTCCAAAAGCGGTTCAATATGAACATGTTTTAGCAAATGCTGAAGCAGCAACCATTGAGTTTACTGAAGAAGATCTCAGTAGAATTGATCAAGTATTTCCTAAACCTACTAGGAAAATGCCATTGGATATTATTTGACATTTGTTGGAATTTCTGACAATCTAATAGGAATTTCAAAAAAACTGTGTAGACTTTATTCCATACAGTTTTTTTATCGGGGCAATTTAATATCCTTACCGAATTATTCTCGCATCAAAAGCCTATTTAGTTAGTTTTTGTTTAATGCTAATCGTTAAAAGAGAAAAGGGACATACAAATATATAAAGTAAAAGCCGACAGATGAGTATAAATCAGCTAATCGTTCTATCTGTTTATGGCTCTCTAATACATTAGAGAACAAAAAGAATAAAAAGAGGCAAATGAATAAGCTGTACGTTGTTTGATATTTACAACTTTTTGAGTCCCCGGCAGATTGCCCATAGATGCAGGCTAATATGAGGCAATACGACAAGGAACCATAAGGAAACTACAATATATTCAACTCTTTCTATGAAAGGCATTTCCGCAATTTTAAGTAATGTTAAGGTCGCCCAAATCGTATGTTTGAGATGCTCTTCATTAAAGAAAACAAAAGTAATGATTGATATGGAAAGGTAGAGGAAGATTGTAAACAAAACCCCGAATTTTCCTCACATTGGCCAAGTCCTGTCCTGATTCTAGTAACATTATACCCTAAAATTAATTTTCCACTTAACTTATCAATATCAATATTGTCTAACCGGAAGACAATGTTTTCTAGATAATTAATTTGTACATGATCAAAATTAACGCTCATTTTCAGGAAGGAAAATACAGGAGTTTTGTCGAATATTGGAAGTTAAAATAATAATTTTAGAGGGATGAAATGAGCAGCCAAAATGAATATATTGGGAAGAAGATTAAAAAATTGCATGGTGGGATATTCAAGGATTCGAAATCTTTAAATGATGAGAAGTATAGATATTGTAATCTACAAAAACAACTGGGTTCTATCCAAACTTCTGAAGTACCCTTATTTATTTATGTAGGGGAGTTGTTTATTAGCAGTAATGAAAAGAATAAAAATAACCTTATTACGTTTGTAGATGATTTCGGGCGGAAATTAATCCATTCTCGGGTTTCACTTGAACAATCTATCAATTTTGTTTATCTTACACGTTGCTCTATTATGGACTTGCTAGAACAGGAATTACGAGAAAAAAGTATTTCTATAAATACATTTTTTGAATCAATTAAGATACTTGAATATTTGTACCAGCTTATCTCCAAAACACTTCTGAATTGCTACAATGAGGAATTATTATACACCAAATTTGCTTTAGATGAGTCCAATCAAGATTTAAAAATTACGCTAAGAGAGCTCGCAGATTTGCAGAAAGCACTAAATGAAGCTACCATTTTTTCAATTACCGATCGAGACGATAGAATTTCCTATGTGAATGAAAAGTTTTGCGATTTATATAAATATACAAGGGAAGAACTAATAGGAAAAAAACATGATATTTTCTGTTCTGACTTTCATCCCCCTTCTTTTTTTAATCATATTTGGGAGACCATTAAATGTGGAGAGGTTTGGAAAGGGGAAATTCTTAATAAAGCGAAGGATGGAACCAAGTACTGGCTTGATACAACTATTGTTCCATTTGTTGATTTAAATGGAGAAAGGTATCAACATATTTGTATACAGTATGACATTACTGAAAAGAAATCAACAGAAGAAACGCTAAGTAAGACCGAGAAGTTATCTATGATTGGTGAATTGGCTGCAGGCATTGCTCATGAAATAAGAAATCCATTAACAACCATTCGTGGATTTGTACAACTCCTTACTGAAAATGGAAAAGTGCCCTATTTTGTCGAAACGATTTTAGATGAAATAGAAAGAATAAGTTTTATTGTAAATGAATTTATGATTTTTGCTAAACCTCACTCGGTTTACTTCAGTGAATTCGATGTAAAAAATATTTTAGGCAGTGTGATTTCCTTTCTCGAGCCCGAAGCCTTATTGAAAAATGTACGAATTAAATATGAATTTCCTTCAGAGGATATCGTTTTTACTGGGGAAAAAAATCAGTTAAAACAGGTTTTTATAAATTTAATTAAAAATTCCATAGAGGCGATGCCAACTGGTGGTAATATCTATGTTTCCATTGATTCGACTGCTCATCATATTTTAATTAAAATCAAGGATGAAGGGGTAGGGATAGGGGAGGAACATGTTAAAAGATTGGGGGAACCTTTTTTCACTACCAAACATAATGGAAATGGATTAGGCCTTATGGTCAGCTATAAAATTATTCAGAACCATAAGGGAACGATAAATGTTAAAAGTAAACTAAATCAAGGAACCTCTTTTATCATCACATTTAATAAAAAAACAAAAAAAGAGGCCATTAATCTTTGATGCTAAGGTATAAATCAAACAATTGAAAAGCCCTCATATTCTTTAAATTTGAGGAGTAAAGATTTATTTAACATATTATGTGGGAAAACTATCCTAGAGGATGTTCGTGAAAGGGAACATTATTGCAGGTGAATTTGATTCGGCTATCAATGAATTTTCCTTACAGAAAGTTATGAATTTCGAAACAGAGTCGGTCCTTAATGAAGACCAGTTAAATAATATTTATCATTATTTAAAAAAACATCAGCATGAAGAGGATGGGCAAATTATTACTTTATACGATCAAATGCTTGTACGCTTAGCACGGAATGAAGTTAACCAGTTAATTGTTGATTTAGAGAAAGTAATGTCCTTGTATCACTGATACGTATAAGAGTATTTTGTACGAACTAACGAAGCAGACCCCACTGGATCTGCTTCGTTTTATGATGGATTTGTTGACCATAATCCAGCTGTTTTAACGAATACTCTTGGATTAAATTTTAAACTAGCCACGGCTAATTCTGCAAGGTCTTCTGGGTGCATCACGTTTTCTTCATTGCCTTTAACAAGATTTGTATCAATGGCTAAATCTGTAACGACCGTACTTGGTGTTAAAGCAGTAACACGGACATTATGTTTTCTTACTTCTAGCATAAGTGATTCTGTTAGCCCTAAAACAGCGAATTTAGAAGCACTGTAAGCACTTGTAACATGAGCACCTTTTTGGCCAGCAGATGAAGAGATATTGATGATATCTCCTGATTTTCTTTCGATCATTCCTGGTAATACTGCTCTAGTTACATTATACACACCCATTAAATTGACTTGGATGATTTTTTCCCATTCTTCTGGTGTTAGATCAAGGAATCCACCAAATTTAGCAACACCAGCATTGTTGATTAGGATATCAATTGGGCCTAAGTCTGATTTGATATGTTCAACAGCATGGATAACGGATTCAAGATCGGTCACATCTGCTGCTGATGCAGAAACCTTTACATCAAATTGTGCTAGTTCAGCAGCTACCTTTTCTAGATTAGACATATTTAAGCCGATTAGGCCTAAATGAACGCCTTCTTTTGCTAAGGCGATAGCAGTAGCACGTCCAATGCCTCTTCCTGCGCCAGTAACTATTGCAGTTTTTCCATTTAAAGAAATCATTTTATCACTCCTAAAATTATTACAAATTGAAGTAGTTCCTTTAACAGAAAGACCACAATCTTGCATGGAAACAGCTTGCGGTCTTTCCTATTTAGAACTCGAGGAATAATGTTTATTCTAAGTTGGCGTGTCTACCGTACATTTTATTAGTATCCAAACCTTTTTTCTCCATGAACCGAAGAATCACAGCGTCGTAAAATAGTAAAAGTGTTTGCTCAAATAATGAGCCCATTGGTTGAATCGTCTTAAAATCACTCTCAGACTGATCTTTAGGTGAGCCAGGCAACTTAATTGTGATATCCGCTAATTGTCCAATAGTGGATTCTGGGAAAATGGTTACAGCTGTAATTGTCCCACCGATACTTTTTGCCTTTTCAGCCATGGAAACTAAACCTTTCGTTTCTCCTGAACCTGATCCAATGATTAAGATGTCATCTTTTTCAAAGTTAGGGGTTACTGTTTCGCCAATCACATAGGCATCTATCCCCATGTGCATCATTCGCATGGCAAATGATTTGGCCATAAATCCAGATCTGCCTGCGCCTGCAACAAAGATTTTTTTTGATTCAAGAATCCCATTAACTAATTTTTCAGCTTCATCATTCGAAATTAAATCTGCGGAGCGATTTAACTCTTTTATGATTTTAGCTAGGTATTGAGTTGTATTCATGATCTGAATTACCCTTGATTAATCATTTGTTGCATTTTGGCAGCAGCAGCTTTTTTATCAGCTTGTCCAGTAATCCCGCCACCTACAATGACAAGGTCTGGTTTGACTTTGATGACTTCAGGAAGTGTGTCTAACTTAATACCACCTGCGATTGCAGTTTTAGCATTTTTTACAACACCTTTGATGGTTTGTAAATCTTCAAAAGAGTTCTTTCCAACTGCTTGAAGATCGTAGCCAGTATGAACACAAATATAATCAACGCCCATAGCGTCCACTTCTTTTGCACGTCCAGCAAGGTCTTTTACAGCAATCATATCAACAAGGATTTTTTTACCTTGTTTTTTCGCTTCTTCAACAGCACCTTTGATTGACATATCTTCAGCAGTTCCAAGAATTGTGACGATATCTGCACCTGCTTCAGAAGCTTTCATTACTTCATAACCAGCTGCATCCATGATTTTTAGGTCTGCTAATACCTTTAAGTTAGGGAATGCTTTTTTAACTGCTTTTACAGCATGAAGACCTTCGTTAATTACAACCGGTGTACCGATTTCAACGATATCAATATGTTCCTCTACTTCTTTTACCAGTTCAATTGCTTCTGGGATATTGACTAAATCTAATGCTAATTGTAATTCCATCTATATTCACTCCTATAATTTTTTTATTGTTGTACAGTGATAATGTCTCCAAAGGGTAATAATACTTTTACAGTAATATTATCCTTAAATTGCATTATCCGTACCTGCCAGCAATAAGGGATATCATGTCCTCTCGCTGAACAATTGCAAGTATACAACGTATGATTAAACATTAAAAGTACGCACTTTTATTTTACATAGTGATAAAAAGTATACTGTAAGACAAACACTTTATATAGTCTTACTATTAACTTTAAAAGAAACAATGCACTTCCGTATTGCCTATTTTCAGTATAAGTGCTTGATAATTGCCCAAATTGTCATTGTTGATGTTGTTTATAAAAATCTCTTATTAATAAACACATTTTTAGCTGGGGGATTGAATGAATAAATTTTTTGATTATATTCTTTTAACAGTATGAGCGGCTATTGTAGCAATGGGATTAGAAATGATATTAGCGCCAAATGGGCTGGTAGATGATGGGGTAACTGCCTTTTCAATTATGGCAAATGCCATGTGGGGCTCACCAATATTTGCACTTTTTTTAGGTTTAAATATCCCTATCTTACTCTTTACAGCTAAATATTAATATTGCCGCTTTTGTCTTTTCACTAGAAAAAGCCATGCTGTCACTTGCCGTGTATTATTTTGTTGCAAAAATGATTAATTATGTTTTGGATGGATTTAATCATGGGAAATCTGTCATGATCATTAAGAAAAACCGGATGAAATTTGTGAAAGGATAAACAAAGAATTAAATATGAGTATTACCTATTTATTTGGTGAAGGTGGATTTTTAAGTGAAAAGAAGAAAATAATCTATTGTATACCAATCCATTTATTTTTTCGAAATTAAAAAGGGTTATATTGTCAGTGATCCTAATGCAATTATGGAGGCTTCTTATGTTTGTGAGACATCCGGTTTAGATAGTTCGCTTATTACGCCAAAAGCTTCAACACATAAAGAATACTGTTCTCAACAAATTTATATCACATATATTTTGTGGCCAGGGAGAGGAGGCTCACCCTGGCTTTTTAATTTATTTAACACAAAAATAGATGAGTTTATTTCCTACAGTATACATTTTGTTATTATGTTATTTTTTTATCACCATTTAAATAAAAAGTGCGTACTTCCATTTAAAAAATGTAGGTATTATACTTACATCTTGTTGCAACATTGGATTCACGAAATACTGTGGTTATTGATCAGTCATCTGATCTTCCGCATTCAGTTTACTACATTGAAAGGGTGAATAGTATGTTTGGGTTACATGCAAAGCATCACAAAGTTTGTTCAAGATGCCTAACCTTCACATCGAATAATGCTTATTGTCCAAAATGTGGTCATTCGCATTTTAGGGACATCATTATTACGGTCCAAGCAGGTTCAAATAATAAGATGGCTAAGCCAGGGATTGGCTATCAAGAGTTATAGTAGTTTTTTAAGAAAGGCATAAGTGGAATTTTTAATTTGGGAGGTATGTAAAATGGAGGCAATGACATTTGTCTTATTTGGGGCGACAGGGGACTTAGCAAAAAGAAAAATCTTCCCGGCTCTATATAATTTATTTTTGGATCAAAAATTACCTCTGCCTATCTCAATTATTGGGGTGGGCAGAGGAGAATTATCAGATACTGATTTCCAAAACCATGTGAAAGATTCCTTAAAAACATTTTCTAGACGATCGCTAAATGACGATTCAAACTTTGAAGTGTTTATCCGTGCCTTTCGGTATAGCCAGGTAGATGCTATCAAGGCTGAAGGATATAAAGGATTACTTGAACTTGTTAAACAACGTGAAGAAGAATTGAATATTCCGAAAAATCGTATGTTCTACCTATCTGTTGCTCCAGAGTTTTTTAATGTGATTGCTTTCAACATTAAAGAGAGTGGTCTAGGTTCTACTAAAGGTTGGAAACGTCTAATTATCGAAAAACCGTTTGGACATGACTTAAAATCAGCTCAAGAATTAAACGATAAACTAAGTAAAGCTTTTGATGAAGAAGAAATTTTTCGCATCGACCACTATCTTGGAAAGCCGATGGTACAAAACCTGGAAGCGTTAGGATTTGCAAATCCAGTGCTTCAAGCATTATGGAACAACCAATACATTGCAAATGTGCAAATTACTGCAAGCGAAATTGTTGGGGTTGAAGAGAGAGCTGGTTATTATGATCAAGCTGGGGCTACTCGCGACATGTTTCAAAATCATATGCTGCAAATGTTGATGATGACAGCAATGCAGCTGCCAAAACAAATTAGTGCAGAAGAGATCCGCAATGAAAAGAGAAAAGTAATAGAATCACTTCGTCCATTAAAGAAAGAGGATGTGGTGAATCATGTGATTCGAGGTCAATATGGTCCTGGTGAAATCCAAGGTAAACCAGTTGTTGGGTATACAGGAGAACCTGAAGTTGCTCCTTCTTCTTTAAATGACACATTTGTGGCTGCCCGTCTATGTGTGGATAATGATTTTTGGAGAGGGGTTCCTTTCTATCTCCGTACAGGAAAAAGAATGACAGAGAAATCCACCCGAATTGTAATTGAATTCAAAAATACTTTAAAGGATTTGTATAGGACTCAAGAAGAAACTGCGCCAAATCTTTTGGTGATTGAAATCAATCCAAACGAAAGTGTTTCATTACAATTAAATAGTAAAAACCCATTAAACAATGGAAAAATCGAACCAGTCAATGTTGATTTTTCTGCTAAGCAAGCAGATGTTCCTGAAGCGTATGAGCTTTTAATTTACGATGCAATGCGTGGCGACTCAACGTTCTTTGCACATTGGAAAGAAGTGGAGTTGTCTTGGAAATTGGTACAGCCTATCTTAGAGGCTTTTGAGGAAAATACAATTCCCCTTCAATTATATCCATCCGGGTCAATGGGACCAGATGCTTCCCATCAATTATTGGCAGAGGAAGGATATAAATGGTGGTAGTAATAAAAGATGAGAATATTTTTAGATTATTAAGGAGGAAATGAACATGAAAGTTGGATTAATTGGTTTAGGAAAAATGGGATTAAATTTAGGTCAAAATTTTATAGATAACAAGCACGAAGTAGTAGCTTTCGATGTAAATGGAAGTGCCGTTGAAGAAATGAAGAAATACGGTGCTCAAGGTACATCTGATTTAAAAGAACTTGTTGAATCATTAGAAAAACCAAGAGTTGTATGGATTATGGTTCCGCATGCTGTGGTAGATTCAGTAATTGATGAAATGACACCATTATTAGGCACTGGAGATATCGTAATTGAAGCTGGAAATTCTCACTATAAGGAATCCATTCGCCGATATAACCAGCTAAAGGAAGTAGGAATTCACTTTATGGATGCCGGTACTTCTGGTGGAATGGAAGGTGCTCGTAATGGAGCATGTTATATGATTGGTGGAGACCCTGAAGCCTGGAGCATCGTGGAACCAATTTTCAAGGATACAGCTGTCGAAAACGGATTTATCTATGCTGGTAAAGCAGGGAGCGGTCATTTCTTAAAAATGGTTCACAATGGAATTGAATACGGTATGATGGCAGCGATTGGTGAAGGATTCGAGGTATTAGAAAAAAGCAAGTTCGATTTTGACTACGAAAAAGTGGCTAGAGTGTGGAATAACGGCTCAGTTATTCGTTCATGGCTCATGGAGTTGACTGAACGAGCATTTACAAAAGATGCAAAGCTAGATGAAATTAAAGGGATTATGCACTCTTCTGGTGAAGGGAAATGGACAGTTGAAACAGCTTTAGATTTACAAGCAGCCACTCCTGTTATCGCAATGTCACTTTTGATGCGTTACCGTTCATTAGACAGCGATACTTTTACAGGTAAAGTGGTAGCTGCATTAAGAAACGAATTTGGGGGACATGTTGTTGAAAAAAACTAACAGAATTACATCTGTCAC
The DNA here is from genome assembly GCF_000294775.2 of Cytobacillus oceanisediminis 2691. Taxonomy (GTDB): domain Bacteria; phylum Bacillota; class Bacilli; order Bacillales; family Cytobacillaceae; genus Cytobacillus; species Cytobacillus pseudoceanisediminis. The sequence continues at coordinate 3,108,958 of NZ_CP015506.1, read as the reverse complement.
ATTTAATAGAAAAAGAGTCAATAAAAATAGGTGAAGAAAAATAGCTCATTATTTGTGAAATGGTAATGAAAACAATGAATATGATGGTAGAAAAGGATGTGAAGTTCATGAATGTATTGGATGCAAAAATTATAAATACTCAGTATGGTATAGAAACTTATCTAGATCTATTGAAAAATGTTGAAGTGAAAGACATTCAATATGTTACAGAGACAGCTTCTTTTTACGAAAATACTATAGGTTTAGAGTATTTTCGGTTAAGAAATGAAAATTATTATAATAGTGAAAAGAGATATTTTAAGATGCGTATGAATTCTGATTTAAATGCTATTACTATAATAGAAACAAAAGCAGAAAGTTTATTTGCTGTGAAAAATGAATTTGAAAGATCTGCAACAAAGGAACTGATTGGAGAGTGGCTAATAAAAAGCAATGCTTTCAGAAAAGTTCTTAAAGTTAAACATATTTTCTTGATAGGAAGATGCATTACAGAAATAGAAGCAGAAGTTAAATAGGGAATTCATACCGTTTGAAATTCCCTATTTAACTTTTCTAAAAAACATACTCCAAATAAATTTTCTATCATTTTAATGGTTATTTCGGAAACTAGTGAGATCTCTCAACACGAGCACTTCCAATCATATAAGATTCCCTAATAAACATGAGTAAGAAAACGATAATGTATTTATCTTGCCAGGAACATTTAACAAATAAAATTAATGTAAATGGTTATCCTAATCTGTAATAGCTAGGAGGGATGATAAAATGGAACAAGTTAATCACCATACAAAAATTAATGCATCAGAAAATGCTGTCATTTGGTCACAATATGTTAATGACAGTTTGTCACGATGTATTCTTCGCTATATGTTACATGATGTAAAGGATGAAGATATTCGCGATTTACTGAAATTTGCCTTAGAATTATCAGAAACTCATTTAGAAAAAACGAAGCAATTCTTATCCTTGGAAAATCTTCCAATTCCAATAGGTTTTACAGACGAAGATGTCACAGTAGACGCTCCTAGTTTATTTACTGATACATTTAAGATTGTTTATTTACATATTATGACAATTCACGGTTTGACGAGATATGCTGGTGCCACTAGTGTTTGTATCCGAGAGGATGTCAGAAAATACTTTATTGAATGTACTTCGCAATCATTGGAACTATATGATAGGGTAACTAGTGTTTCCTTAAATAAGGGGATTATTAACAAACCTCCTACTTTAAACAATCAACAAAAGATTGATTTTGTTAGGAAACAAAATTATTTAACTGGTTGGTTTGGGAAACGTAGACCTATTAACGCAATTGAAATCAGTGGTGTGCATCTTAATATGCAGAAAACAATGATGAAAATGGTATTGGAGTTAGGATTCAGTCAAGTTTGTCAATCAAAAGAGGTACGAGATTATATGGAACGTGCTCGTAATCTTTGTAGTAAACACTTTGATATTCTAAGTACAATGTTAAAAGAGGAGAATCTTCATGTTCCGAAGTTATTTGAAACAGAAGTAACAGATTCAACAGTTCCACCCTTTTCAGATAAACTTATGCTATTTCATATAGCGACACTGCTTTCCGCAGCAATTGCTTATTATAGTGAGGCATTAACAATGGGACAAAGAAGAGACTTAGCGGCAAATTACGCACGAATGAACACCGAAATAGCCTTAATTGCTGAAGATGGTCTAAATCTATTAATAGAAAAGGGATGGATGGAACAACCTCCCTCTGCCACTGATCACGAAAGTTTGGCAAAGAATTAGATCAATGATAATTATGCTGCTTTATGAAAAAGATAGGACCTAGTTATGATGGGAGTCAAAATGGTTGATAAGAAAATAGTCGGTGAAAAAGCAGCAGAGTTTGTTAAAGATGGCATGTTTGTGGGGCTTGGTAAGGGTTCTAGACTAACCTAGATAAATGAGACACTATTAAAGCACCTACGAAATGGTACACTTAATTAAAGTGTACCATTTCGTAGGTGTTTTTGCGTGAAGAGAAACGAAGTGGGCAGTTGTTAAAGATAAAATGAGCGGTCAGTTTACCAATCAGGAAATCATGGAAAAGTATGGGATCAAAAATGTGTCACAAATCAAAACATGAATGAAATGGTTCCATGAAGTACAAAGATTTAACCACCCGATCGGCAAGCAATATACTAATGGACACGGTCCAGAAAACCAGAGTGATGAGGAAAGAAAAGAACGGCTGCTTACTTATTTAAGGCAGGAGAATGAAATTTTAAAAATGTATTTGGAGCTCGAAAAGGAGTTGAAAAAGAAGTAGTTACTTCACCAGCCTTAAGACTCATCAATGTAACTTGCAGATGATTCCCGGTCCATAGAGCTGTACGAAAGGTATTGTTTTACTTCGGAGCCTGATTGATATTCACTACAAAATGTTTAGGTTCAGAATCTTTTACAAAATTTTTCCCTTTTGCTGACTGAAAAAACCCAATCCATTAGCGTAATTATAAGAGTCCCGAAATCAGGCTGTCTTAAATCATTATACATTGGTTCATTAACATAATAAGGATTTTGATATTGATACGGATACGGATACATCATTCGAAACCGTACTGACACTTACACCTACTGCTCCAACAAGTCTCCCATCGATCACAAATGGGCTTCCGCCACCAATGATAACCAGACGTCCTTGGTTAGTCCTGTTTATGCCATATAATTCCTCGTTTGGGACACTTAATCAGGCTAACTTTTCCTTAGACATCTTCATGCCTTATTTTGGCCGATATCAATACTTGCGACTGGGCCTTCACCCATTCTGTGACAGACGATTAAATTCCCGCCTTCATCTGTAATAGCTATAACCTCTGATATACCAAGTTCTCTTGCTTTCCGTTCTGCACCTTTAATCAGTTTTTTGGCAACATCCAGCGTTATTTCCCTCAATTCATTACTTTCCTTTAAGACTATTTCCATGAATTATGATTTTATTAGGTCAACCTATGTGCTAACACGATAGTTTTTAGTTCGAAATATCCTTCACACATGAAAGAGTTCCTAATTGCAATAACTCATCCGGACCACTTGCAAACAAAGCGCCATTAATTTATCTGAAATCAAAAATACCTGTATTAGAGATTACTCCATAATACAGGCTCTTCGACGTAAGCTTGTGAATCTTTTGAACTTCTGCAAATAGGAGTATGCCCTGACTTTTGATTATCCCTTAACTGTCCTAAAAAATAAAAACTTGCTAAATGATAGGGTAATTAAAACCATAACGAGGGTTTGTATAGAATGGCGGTCTCCATCCTATTTCCGACATTGGCCAGGAATGATTGATATAGTCCATCCTTACTTTTTCATCGGAATAGTTTACCAGCAATAATTTTACTTCCGGATTAAATTCGAATCGCAAAATAGCAGCCTCCTTGATATTTTATCTTACGTTTTACCTTATTCAAAGCCCATCAATGGGGAGCAAGTCTTTATTTCCTAAATAGTCTGGAACAGGTGCCCTTAAAATGATTTGTGGAACGGAAACAGGCACTTCACTTTTCTGCTCATCATACAGTAAACAGAACGTTTACTATCAGGAGGTTTGCCATGAGTCAGGAAAAGAAAGATCGCCAAATGCCACAGATGGATCAAATGCAAGATATGTATTCTGCGGGTCAAATGGATTCCATGGACCAAATGTCGGAAATGCACCAACCGCAAATAAATTATATGCAACAAGCGAATCAGATGCCGTATTACCAGATGCCTCAAATACCTCAATATCACATGTCACAAATGGATCAGTATCCAGGGGGCAACGTGATGGGCCAATATAAAAAAAATCATGTAATGGGTACGAAGAATCAAATGAAGCTGCAGCAGATCCAACAGCTGCAACAAGCGTTTGATGCAAACAAAGTGGAACACCCATACCCGATGTACCCTAACTATGGGAAAATAACCAGGTATGAGGAAATTCCGTTGAATTTACCGGAACAGCGCCAGCTCTTTCACCCAGGTGTAGAAGGGTTAATGGTGCCCCGGCCGATCATTGAAAACCCAAATTACAAAGGCAGCGGAAAATTAAAAGGAAAGGTCGCGCTTATTACAGGTGGTGACAGCGGAATTGGGGCGGCGGTCGCAATTGCATTTGCCAAAGAAGGCGCTGACGTAGCCATCGCTTATTTAAATGAACATGAGGATGCAAACCGAACCAGAACGAGGATCGAACAACTCGGTCAGCGTTGTTTGTTAATGCCGGGTGACTTGCGGGATAAACAGCAGTGTGTCGCAATCGTAGAGCAAACCATAAGGACGTTTGGACGTCTGGATGTCCTCTGCAACCATGTAGGGATCCAGTTCCAGCAAAAGAGCCTAACGGACATTACGGACCAGCAATTCGATGATACATTTAAGGTGAATATCTATTCCCACTTCTATACAACCAGAGCAGCACTTCCATACATGAAACCGGGAAGTTCAATCATTCAAACTTCTTCTGTAGTGACTTATGTTGGAGAAAAACAAATGATTGATTACACTGCCACAAAGGGGGCTAACGTGGGATTCACGCGCGCTTTGGCGAAAAATGTGGTAAATAGAGGGATCCGGGTTAATGCTGTAGCACCTGGGCGGATTTGGACACCTCTTATCGCAGCTAGCTTCTCATCAGACCAGGTTGCTGTATATGGTGCCTTTAACCCGATGCAACGGGTAGCCCATCCATTTGAGCTTGCCCCAACATATGTGTATTTAGCTTCTGATGATTCTCGTTTCGTTACAGGCCAAGTGCTTCATGTTGACGGTGGGGAATCTACTCATTCATAATCAGCAGATTAAATGGGATGAAATGAAAAAGAGGCTGCACTTAAATGGTAAGTTATAAAACATCTCACAAAGGTGATAGGCAACAATTGCATCTGTTTTTACCTTAGGCAGACTTAAACTTTTGGCACGATGAGAGATAAGAGAATTAACACATCCAGGCCAATGACTGGATTCATGCTTTTGTCCTCCTAAAACTCAATTTGTCGATATCCCCTAATGCTTCTTGTAATATCATAGGTTCGCTTGTTAAACGGGATAGTTGTCCCATCCTGCCTGAAACATGTTTACGTTCTACCCCGACTACCGTTATATATTAAGACCCAACATAAAAAGGTCAACCAGAATTATCTGGCTAACCTTATATTACGATCGGGTGCAAGAGTTGAAGATCCAGTGTGGATCGGCAGATCTTTTTTCTTCTTCGACTAAACCAGCTAATAGTTTGTCAATATATTTCAATAAAAACTTAAAATATTACTAAAAATGTGCATGCCAAATAACCTTCCATTATCTGTTGTTGGAAGGTTTTGTGATATTTAGTTAATTTGGTTTTAAGCTATATCTTGGAAAGTTGTTTTGCTTTTTAAAAGGGCAAATATCCAGGGTAGGAGCTTATTTACACAAGCAATTACAGCTACCTTAAAAGGTTTTCCTTCTTCACGTTTTTTATCAAAGAACTCTCGTAATTTCTTATTTCGAGGAATAATTTCATCGCTTTTTTTACTCTTACGACAGTCACGAATTGCACAGTGAACAGCCATATATAAGGCGTGACGAAGCCTGCTGGATCCTCTTTTCGTGATTCGGTTTCTGGCGGCTGTATACTTACCAGATTCGAATACACTAGGATTAACTCCAGCGAAAGCTACAAGCTTTTTAGGATCAATAAATCGATCTATCTCCCCAATTTCTGAAATGATCGTTGCAGCGATCTTTTCACCGACACCAGGGATAGATTTGATAATATTATATTCTTCCTTTAGCGAGGGCATCTATCTCTGACTCTAACTTGGATAGGTGCTCTTTGTATTGAAGAATAATGTTTATATACATACCAAGACTCAAAAATGACTCTCGAAATGGATTCTGTCATTACTGGAATGGAGCCTACAGGGCATTATTGGCTTATTTCAGCTCATATTTTAAAAGAGGAACAGATTAAGTTCGTAACAGTTAACCCCTTACATGTAAAGAATAGTAAGGAGTTAGACGATAACTCTCCGACTAGCGGAACTACGTGTGGCTAAGAAATTACGCGATTTATTAAATGTAGACTTACAAATTGTGCAGGGACAGGTACACAACTGGATTGATCGATACTTTCCAGAGTTCTTTACCGTTTTTAAAAGTTGGGAAGGAAAGGCAGCTCTTCATTTATTAAAGCTTGAAGCATTACCGGATGAATTGGTGAGATATACAGACGTAGAATTACTAGAATACCTTAGGGAAGCAGTGAAACGTAGTATAGGCATAAAGAAGATTCAGGCCTTAAAGGAAGCAGCCAATCGGTCGATTGGCATTCGTCAGGGCGCCATGATGGCTAAAATGGAATTAAGAGCGTTAATACAAAAGTATGAACTCATTCAAGCCAAGTTCGAAGAGCTTGACCATACTCTAGATACACTCCTTCAGGATATTCCAGGCGTTGATTAAATGTTAGACATAACAGGAATTGGACGCGATACAGTGGCGGGTTTCTTCGCTGAAGTAGGAGATTTAAGGGAGTATAATCATCCTCGTCAAATAACCAAGCTGGCAGGACTCAGCTTAAAAGAAAATACATCAGGAAAGCGTAAAGGAAGAACGAAAATTACGAAACGGGGTCGAAAGAAATTACGAGCCTTATTATTTCGGGCATCTATGATTCTAGTAGCGAAGAATAAAGCCTTTAAAGCTCTACATCATTATTACACAACAAGACCTGACAATCCGTCGAAAAAGATGCAGTCTTTAATTGCTTTGTGTAATAAGCTTATACGCATTCTCTTTTCTATTGGGAAGAAACAGTTTGTGTTCCAGGAAGAGAAGATGTTAAAGGATATCCCCCATATGCATGCATTTATTCAAGAGCCAATAGCAGCATAATCACTATCAAACTGACTTTTAACAAATAGATTCAGACAGTTAAACAGACAAGATCAGCATGGGATTAGTCGGCAACGCAACTAACGTAAGGACCTAGATCCTGTAGGGCAGCATGACCGACATCCACCTTATGGAAAGGTTGAACGAAGGAATGTAGGGGCGTAGACTCTGTGAGACTTGGGAGGGTAGACCCCCATAAGATATGTGGATATCCATTGGTGCGTACAAACCCCTAATATCCAACTTTTTGGAAATTAACTGAAGGTTGGCTAGTTTCTTGCGCTCATTTTCTTCTTGAACTGCTTGATTGTGTTCTTTTCGTACGGATCAAATTTATAAAGTTAAACAAGCTGGATAGCGATATTGAGAAAAACCGCGTATTAAAGAGATAAGTGTTTGTTTTTTGAGGGAGGTTAGTTGAATAAGAAAGAGAAAAGACATACCTTTGGAATGTCTTTTCTAACTGATATTTTCTTTATTAGCAATGTCCCTTACAACATCTTCAATTGTAACATTTCTTAAAACCTTCTCCATTGCCAATTGTGCTGTTATGAATAATGGTTCAATTGTATTCTGGATGTTCCTGCCTACGGGACAATCAGGATGTGGACTTTCATGTATGCTAAACAATTCTTTCTCATTTACAACATTTACTGCCTTATAAACGTCGAACAGTGTGATAGAAGATAATTCCTTTGCAAGTTTAGCACCTGCAATTCCTGGGTTTACCTCTATTAAACCAGCTCTTTTAAGCATTCCCATTAGTTTTCTTATAACGGCTGGGTTCGTGTTAACACTTGTAGCTAAAAATTCAGAAGATGTTACTCCTTCCTTATTTAATTCAATTAGAGCCAATATATGAATTCCGACTGCAAATCGGCTGCTGATGGACATGTTTAGTCACCACCCCTATAATCTAATACTTATATAATTTTTCCTTAATCATGTAATTAATTTGATTACAAGTTTATTATACCAAAATACGAACAAAATAATATATATTGTTTCACATGTTGACAAATCGGTTACATGTAATTAAAATAAATACATGTAATCAATATTGTTACAGATAAAACTCAACTGGAGGGGATATTAATGAAAATTTTAGTTACTGGAGCAACAGGGAAATTAGGTTCTAAGGTTGTAGAATCTTTATTGAAATCAGTACCTGCAAGTGATCTGGTGGTGAGTGTCCGAAATCCAGAGAAAGCAGAAGGACTTCGTACTCGTGGAGTGGAAGTTCGTCAAGGGGATTTTGACCATCCAGAAACATTAGATAAGTCTTTTGAAGGGATTGACCGATTATTAATTATTTCTTCCGATGGTGACAATGAAACAAGAATCCAACAACATGCTAATGCTGTCCAAGCAGCTGACCGTGCAGGGATAAAATTTATTGCATACACAAGTTTAGCCAATGCAACAGAAAGCAATAATTTAATGGCTCCACCTCATGTTGCGACAGAAGCAGCCATCATTAAGACGGGTATCCCATATTCTTTCTTGCGTAACAATTGGTATTTGGAAAACGAAATCGGAAGCATTCAAGGTGCTATTGCAGGAGCTCCATGGGTAACTTCTGCTGGAGAAGGTAAAGTAGGCTGGGCACTGCAACAAGATTACGCAGATGCAGCGGCAGCAGTTCTTCTTGGAAACGGTCACGAAAATACTGTATATGAACTTTCTGGTCCTCTTTTAACTCAAGAGGAATTGGCATCTGCTCTTGGAAATGTATTGGGTAAAGAAATACCTGTCCAGCAAGTTAGTGACGAAAAATATGCAGAGATCATGAAAGGCTTAGGTTTACCTGATTTTGTTCTTCCGATTGTAGTAGGAATTCAAGAGAGCATTAGGAACGGTTCATTAGAAGTTAAAAGCAATGATTTTGAGAAAGTTCTTGGTCGTCCAGTTACTCCGATTGACGATGCACTGAACCAACTTGTTAATACAATTTCATAAATAAAATGACCAAAAAAGAACCGACATAAAGTTGGTTCTTTTTGCAGAATAAGCACTTGCTCAATGATAATTAGACTGCTTTGTAGGATTGTCCATAAACTCACTATTTTTAATAAGCGGGGGCGGGGTAAGGGCTACTTCTCCTCCCCCACACGTAAACACACTTAAATCCCAACCGCTAGTGATCTTATACAATCGTAATGATCACTTTTCCTTGAGCATGACCTTCTTCAAAATATCTGAAAGCTTTTTCCGCTTCACTTAATTTAAATGACCGATCAATGACCGACTTTACTTTCCCGGCTTCAAGAAGTTCGCTCAAATAAAATAGATCTTCCTGATTTTGCCTCTGCAACATGCTGCTCATTTTTTTATTCCCTGTTAAAGAAATCCACGGGCCCAGGACCATTGCCTGTGTAAATTGTGCTCCTGAACCTCCGGCAAGCACATAAGTTCCATTCGATTTTAAAGCACGCTTATAAGCTGAAATGGGCTGATATCCGTTAACAGCCAGAATCAGGTCATACTTCTCTGTCCTTTTGGAGAAATCCTCTTTTTTATAATCAATGGCATGATCTGCTCCAAGTGTATGCAAAATGTCTAAATTTCTTGTACTGCATATACCGGTAACCTCAGCACCAAATGATTTGGCAATTTGTACGGCGAACGTTCCTACACCGCCTGAGGCCCCATAAATCAAGACCTTCTGTCCTGCTTGAATGTTCCCTTTATTCCTTAAGGCCTGCAGTGCTGTGACTCCCGCCATAGGTACTGCGGCAGCCTCCTCGAAGGAAATATTTGCTGGTTTTATGGCCAGGCCCTTTTCAGGGACAGATACATATTCAGCAAAACCGCCCCACCCGCAGCCAGAGAGATCTCCGAACACATTATCTCCTGGCTGAAACTGTGTGACGTCTTTGCCCACTGCTTCCACTTGTCCTGCAATGTCACCACCTGGTATTGTATGCTTTGGTTTTAGAAGACCGTAGGCAAAGCGTGCCAGGTATGGTTTTCCTTTTAAAAGGACAAGGTTCCCATAATTCACAGATGCTGCGTGGACCTTGACGAGTACTTCATGATCCTTGGGAACTGGTATATCTATATCTGTCAATCTAAGATTTTCTGGAGATCCGTATTTTTGATACATGATTGCTTTCAGAAAAAATCCCTCCTAATTTTCCAGGTAACGCATAGATTTAAAATTATATCTTTTAATTCTATTCTGGGAGGAAATATTCAAGACTATAATCCTTCTTTTGCAGTTGAAAATGGCCTTCATAGGCCGATATTGCCTATTTTTAAAATTGTTTATAATATTCCTTTACGGGAATATTCCTGATGCTGTATATTATTCTTAAGGAAAGTTACAATAAGGAAGCGGGGGTGGGATCTACAATTGAAATGGGAAAAGTGAACACAATCACACGGGGAGATGATTCAACATGAACGGGCAAATTTTCAGTGCACTGGCTGAGCCCAACCGCCTGTATATCATTGACCTGCTGCTGGAGGGAGCGCTTCCGGTGGGGGATATCGCCAAAAAACTTGATTTGAACCAGCCTCAAACCTCCAAGCATCTTCGCGTTCTTTGTGATGCTGGCCTCGTGGAGGTTCAGCCGATCGCCAACCGCCGGATTTATAAAATCAGGCCTGAACCGTTTCAAGAACTGGATAGGTGGCTTGATTCCTATCGTCGCTTATGGGAAGGCAGGATGGATAGGCTGGATGATTACCTTAACGTATTGCAGGGCAAAAAACCTTTGAATTGATGGCATTAAAATGGAGTAAGCTCAACAAATCTGTCTCTTCAGTTACAAACGGTTTTACAAATACAGCTTCTAATGGAGGAGTAACAATGTCAAATAATGCAATGCTTTCAAGAGTTGAAGATGAACGAGTGCTGGTATTGGAACGCGTATTCGATGCACCGCGTGAGCTTGTCTTTAAAATGTTTAAAGAGCCGGAACACCTGAAACATTGGTGGGGTCCAAGAGGTTGGGAGCTCCCGGTTTGCAGCGTTGACTTCAGACCTGGAGGAGTATGGCATTATTGCATGAAGTGTGTTGATCGGAATCAGGGCCAATTCTATGGCATGGAATCCTGGGGCAAGGGGATATACAAGGAAATTAGCGAGCCGGAGAGCATCAGCTATACGGACTATTTTTCCGATGCTGAAGGGACTATTAATGAGGAAATGCCATCTACAGAAGTGACTCTGGAATTTGTGGATGTGGACGGCAAAACGAAATTAATTAACCGTGGAGAATATGTATCCGCAGAGGCGCTCCAGTCCGTAATGGAAATGGGTATGCTGCAGGGCATTACAGATACTTGGAATCGTCTGGAAGAACATTTGAACGAGATCAAGTAACATAAATTGAACATTTAGAAGGCAAGATTGGCTGAAAATTTATAAATTAACAAGGCGTTGATCCAAGAAGGATTAACGCTTTTTTATGAATTAAGACCCATTTTGCGAAACTTCTTTTTTTAACGGGGTCAGATTTTGGAACGAGCCAAGATCTTACCCTATAGTGGATGGAAATCCACTATAGGGTAAGAATTCGTAATTCGAACCAGGTGGCTTTTTTTTTGAGCAAACGGGGCAGCATTCATGTAATGAAGGAAAATGGAGTTTGAACAAAAAATAACCTCTTGGTTTACCAGCCGCCTTGAGGCAGTTTTGTTCTTAAGAAAAACTGTTCATAATAAGTAGTTCTTATTTCAACATGATGAAATGTAGAAATGATACCTTTGGAAATGTTCATTTAGAGTGGTTCAAAATAGGTACTGTCAACTCCTTCGAAAAAGTACACTCTTACTAACGGGAAATTTTCTATGCAAAAAACACCTATTTCTATGTTCGACTAAGTCCAAAGTTAATTTATGAACGTCTGTCGACTCATCGATACTTTTGCGAACACTTTTGATACCAAGAATTTTTATTGGTCTATTAAAAGCGTTACATTTAAAAATGACTTTTAAATTATGCGCTTTGTCGTTAGAAATGGAGTGAAGCACAATGACTTAGGGACAGTTAGAAAACGCTTTTTGTTTCTTTACTGTCCCTTAGCATACTTGGCTTTGCCCATTTCTTTCGGCTCACCCCAGCCGTTCCGGCTGTCATAATCCAAATCATATTAATGAGGGGAACAAAGAAGGAACTCTTTCCGTCCAAGCGAGGTGGTCGTTCAGGCTGTAAGGCTTGAGACCATCTAATGGTCAAGGGTTCGATGCCGTAGGTCATTTAAAAACTTAGTTCGAGCGCCCCGGTGCGAATGGATTCCGAAGGAAGCAGCACCGGCTGGCAGCGGTTCATGTGCAGCAAGGGAGCGTTGGGCTTTTTGAGGTTCGATGCCCCGATAATCCCTATTACTTTCTGAGCAAAAAAAGAGGGCTTACCCTCTTTCATTTCATTCACTTCAACCACAAAGCCTTTCAACCAATCTACAGCATCACAAGTTAAACTCAAAGAGTCATATATATGTGGACCTATTTTTCGAGCAAATCGAACGGTGATAAGCAATAATAATGCCCTCTTATTGCTTGAATGTAAGGACGTCTCTGGTGGAATCACTATAAAACACGCAAGGACTACGGAGAGCTTAATTATTACTATGTGGAAGGTCCGATGTGAGTGTTACTCGTAAAAGCATAATGCAATATGTACCTAAAAGCGGCTAACTTGTACCAGCTGCTTTACATAGCAAGATAGGAGAACGGTTATGATCTCTTCCCGTTGTTCTAAATAATATTGAACAAAGCATAATCTCAGTGGACATAGGGCTACATAGCGGTACCAAAATAATACTGAAAAAGTCAAACAATTACAGCAACGCCAATTATGCTTATATTTATGAAAATTCACATAGTTTCACAGACAACGAAAATAATTCTATGTAAGAATTAAAAAAGGTTTGACGCCAGGCCACACTAAGTTATTGATACCAGCTTAAATTATTTATACATTTCTTTATCTTCTTACCAAAGCTAACCTTTTGCTGAAGTTTGGCTTTTTTATTGTGTGCACGGCATAGGTGTATACGACAAAATCAGCATGAATTTTGAATATCAATCCATTTTTGAATGAATTTTTTTGATTCTGAGTGAAAATATCTAGAGTTTAATAAAGAATAATTTTTATTTATTACTATTATTCAGAAAATTAAGTTGACTATTTTATATTTAATTCGTATGATGATTATACGTATAATCATCATACGAATTTTTTGATTGGAGGTTTTTTGTGTTGAATTATATATTTAACTCTATAAAACACTGTGAATAAATTTTAAAAAGAGAGGTGTATTTTAACATGAAAATTATTCTTAAAGGCGGAACATTAATTGATGGGAGTGGAAATACTCCAGAAAATAATACTGCCATTCTTTTGAACGGTAAATATATTGAAAAAGTCGGTCGTATGGAAGACATTGAGTTTGATAGTAATGCCATTAAAATCATAGATGTATCCGGAAAAACAATTATGCCGGGTCTGATTAACATGCATGAACATTTAACATATAGAGAAGCGCTAGGAAATCCAATGCACTTTATGGAAAAGGAGAGTATCCAGGGACTTACCATTTTTGGTGTAAAGACACTTTTAAAGGGATTAAGAAGCGGATTTACTACCGTGAGAGAAATGGGTTCAATGCATTCAATCGCTTTATATCTTCGTGATAAAGTTGAGACCGGTGAAATACCAGGTCCCCGTGTTATGGCATGTAATAAACCTATTTCTTGTACGGGGGGACATGCTGCTGTTTTGAATAGTATAGCGGATGGTCCTGATGCTGTTCGTAAAGCTGCAAGAGAACAAATGAACCTTGGTGCGGATTTTGTAAAGGTGATGGCAAGCCATGATCCATGGCCAATGCCAGGAGATCAAAAAACACGGGCAGAGTTTACCTTTGAGGAGCTATCTGCAGCTTTTGAAGAAGCACATAAATGGGGGAAAAGAACTGCCTGCCATTGTATGGGAGAAATTGCTTTACGCAATGTAATAGAAGCTGGAATTGACGTTATTGACCATGGAATTTATCTAAATGATGAACTAGCTAGTTTAATGGTTGAAAAAGGAATTTATCTTACTCCTACATTTAGTGCTTATCATAAGCAAACCCTAAACCCTAAATATAGTAGGGGAACCGAATGGGTAAAAGACCATACTCCGTTGGCAGAAGCACAAGTCAATTCAGTTCGAGCAGCAATTAAAGCTGGAGTGAAAATAGTTAATGGAACGGATAGTGTTGGTAACTATGCAGAGGAGGTAGAACTGCTAAGACGTGAAGGTATGGATCCTATGAAAAGTTTATTGGCTTGTACAAGTTGGGCTGCAGAAGCTCTTGGATGGGAAGATAAAATCGGTACCGTTGAGCCTAATAAAATTGCAGATATTGTTATATTAGGAGGAAATCCATTAGATGATCCATATGCATTAGAAAAAGTGGAAATCGTTATTAAAGAGGGGAAAGTATTTGATCCAAATAATATTCACTTACCTCTATAAATTTACAACTAAAACGATAAGTAATAATGGAAAGGGGAAGTAGAATGGAAGGAAGTATAATTATTGCATTCGGAATATTTTATGGGTTGATTATTACTTCAATAACCCTTGCCCACTACCTCAATTGGAGAGATAGAAGAACCTCTCAAATCAAGGAGGAGAATTAAGATGGAATGGAAATGGCTGGCAGTTTTTGGAGTGTACAGTTTAGTTATGTTGATAATTGGCATTAAAGGATATGACCGCACCGAAGATAGAGCCGGCTTTGCAGTTGCAGGTAGAAGATTATCCACGCCGTATGCAGTGGCAACCTGGTTAGCTACATTTCAATCAGGTGTTGCGGTAGTAGGATTTACAGGATTTACATCTTTATATGGTTACTCTTTTATTACATATTTAACAATCCCAATTGCCATAGTAACTGTAATTTTCACTCTGTTGGCTTCTAAATTATCAAAGCTAAACGTGTATACAGTTCCTGAAATAATTGAGCAGAGGTACGGTGATTATAAACTACGATTGTTTTCAACAATAGCTATTATTTTTTTAAGTGGGGTCGCTGTAACCATTCAACTATATTCAGCAGGACTGGTGTTAGAAGCAGTTACAGGAGTTCCTTTAATTTGGTCCATCATTATGGTTGGGTTAGTGCTTACAGTATATGTAGTATTAGGTGGGATGACCTCAGTTGTTAAAACTGATATGATTCAGGCAATTTGTATGGGAGTTGGAGTTCTTGTTATTACCTTTATGATAATTAATAAGGTAGGTTTAGATTTGTTTGTTGTACCAGAAACAATGGGTGTTTTCTCAGGCCCAGTTGAAGGGGGATGGGTACTGGCTTTTGCTTGGATTTTTGTCTGGGTACCTGGAGTAATGGCGCAATCAATTTATTTACAGCGTTTTTATTCAGTTCCCGATAAATATGTTGCACGAAAAATGGCGGCATATGGGGGGACATTAACAGCACTCTTCTATACTTGTGTCCTTATTATTGGTTTGGGTGCATTTCATTTACTTCCTCCTGGTTCATTAGGTGATTTAGCATACCCTACCCTACTCCAAAGTGAATTAGGAGGAATAATTGGAGCTGTTGGATTAATTCTGCTTATCGCATCCATTCAATCCTCAGTTGACTCATTGTTAAATATTATGGGGACTTATGCTGCAGAAGATATATATGCAAAATTAGGACCAGAAAAGACTTCGGAAAGTATTCTTAGATTTGCACGTTTTGCAACACTAGCTTTTGGTATATTAACTATCATAATGGCTATAGCGATGTCACTGCGTGATTTACCTTTGATAGCACAACTACAATCACTTTCTCAAGGTCTGATGGGAGCTACGATATTATTACCCCTTTATATAGGATTGTTCTGGAAAAAAGCTACTAAGATTGGTACTTATGCGGCTATGCTTGGAGGACTTACAACTACAGTAATATTCTACATTTTGAAGAGTAATAATATAGTTTCAGTATTTCATGAGAGTTTTCCTGGGCTAATTGTAGCAACCATTTTATTTTTCTCTGTATCTCTATTGACGAAAACAAACGATGTTGAAAAAAAGAACTTTCATAATTTTGTATAGGTAAATAATAATTGGTTTTTTTTTATAATCTCCTTTTATTAGATCTTAGTAATAATTAGTATGCGAGTTACCGTAATAGAATAGAAAGATCCTTTAGGAAAATAAAGCTGTTTTAAATTTATCCTCTAAACTGCATTAATAAGACTTGATTAATAATCTGTATCCAATGAAATAAAGGAAATAAAAAAAACATAAAAGAAAGATACTACAATTAAATAACGCGTATAATTATTTTATAAGATAATGAAAAAAGGGGCTACAAAATTGAAAGTTTATAAAAAAGTAAGTAATCAAGCATTATATAAACATATTGCACATCAAATAGAAGAATTAATAATTAGTGGTCAGATTAAAAAAGGCGATAAACTTCCAACTGAAACAGAATTATGTGAGGAATTTGAAGTTAGCAGAACAACAATTCGTGATGCGATAAAGGCTCTACAGGACAAAGGGTTAATCCAAGTAATCCAGGGAAAAGGCACATTTGTCACCAATGATATTCTTGAAAAAAATTATGAAAACATTGAACTTATTCTCAAGCTATACAATGTTGAGAATAGATACTTAATGGAAGCTCGGGAAGTACTTGAAATAACTATTGCAGGTCTTGCTGCTAAAAGAAGAACAGACCGAGATATTGCGTTATTAGAGTCTGCTCTAAAAAACATGAAAAGATATATTAGTGATACCAACTTGTTTCTTGAGAATGATATGAATTTTCACATTTATTTAGCGGAAGCAACTCAAAACATTCTTTTCTCTACCTGGATTAAGCCAATTACATCTATTTTACTTGAGGAGAAAGAGATTGTTAAGGCAAGAAGAGAAAGAGTTATTGAAAGTCATCAAAAGTTGTATGAAGCAATTGTTCAACAAGATAAAACAAGGGCTGAAGAGGCTATGGCCAGTATTTTAAATCAATATCATGATGAAAGTCATACAACTTAATTTTCATAAGGTTTTTTTGAAAAATTAGCGATGGATAAGTAAAAGCATGAGATTCTAATTACTAAAATATTTAGAAGTTACTTTAAAAGCATAGTTTAATCATGGAAGGAGGAAATATTATGTCACTAGGTTTAAGAATTATCGAAAATTTTGAGAGATTACCAGAAAAATTTGTGAAAAATTTCGAAGCACTAGCAACTGCCAATATTGGGGATGTAATGGGGCGACTTCGATCAATGGATTATACTATAAAATCCATGAACAAACTCGGTGTTCATCTGGTTGGAAATGCTATTACTATTCGTGTTCATCCAACTGATAATGTAATGGTTTACAAGGCTATAGAGCTTGCACAGCCAGGAGATGTTCTTGTAATAGACGCATTTGGAGGCCATGAGAATGCTCTTGTAGGCGAATTAATCTGTACCTACGCTAAACTTAAAGGAATTTCAGGTATAGTAACTAGTACACCTATTAGGGATAGCTTAGCAATATATAACATGGATTTTCCTGTTTTTGCTAGGGGTGCAACTCCTAGGGGACCCTTGAAGGAAGGGTCCGGAGAAATCAATACCATTATTAGTTGTGGAAATGTACCTGTTTGCCCTGGAGATATAATTGTTGGGGATGATGATGGGATAGTAGTGATTCCAAAAGAGGATGCTGAGGATGTGCTAAAACAAACCAAACTTGTCATACAGAAGGAACAACAAATAATGAAAGAAATGCAAGATAAAGGCACTTGGAAAAATAAAATGATTGACGAAATTTTAGAACGAAAAGGCCTTTCCAATAAAAATTAGATTCAACTTCTAGGTTAGAACTATTTTAACTATCTTTACCATTATTAAAATGTGTAACATGAGTCTTGCAATACCACTTTTCAAAAATTACTTTAAAATCCCGCTGCCATTAAAGACAGCTCTATTTTTTAGCAAATAGAGCTGTTAATAAATCTATCACTGGCATAGACAAGTGTTAGGAGCTCTAATGGGTAATTGGGAAGACTTCTTACAAGTTACAGACATGTATGGAGAGGAAAGCTTAAACCCCAAGTACATGTCGTATATGCTTTAGAAGAAATAGCAAGTGCTCAAGTGACTTTGGATAATAGAGAGCATTTTGGGAAGATTGTTATTAAAGTAAATTAATACCGCAAAAAGGCTAGAAAAGACATACGTCGATCTTCTAGCCTTTTTTAAATGGATAAGGCGGGCTCTACTATAGCTGACAATATCATTAATTTGTTACCATTAACACACGGAAAAAGTAATACCTAAACATATGAGGCTTTACTTTCCTCTTCGGCAAGCAGTATCTTTGAATCATCATGCACTTTTACAATAATTACATTTTAAAGCCAAATAGGTATCTTTTGGCGGTTTTATGAAATAAAAAAAGCTTTTTAAAAAACAGTGTATTAGAGATGGAAATCGTTCTTTCATTTATCCCTTTACCTACTATTCTAATATGCTTGAAATCTAGATTAAAACCCGTAATCTTTAGGTTAGACATCGCTTCAACAAGTGGAAGAAAAGAATAAAACAAGCGATGAGACAGAAGGAAAGTATGACTACACTAGATGAATCTCTCGGTAAAAAAAGCAAAGATATTGGTTTTTGAAGATAATGACTATGCATTATGTTTTTAGATAGCTAATATTATGAATTAATAGAACTATATTTATTGGATAATCTAACTTTTTTAAAAAGACGGAAGGGGATTAAAAAAGGTTGAACAGTAATATGATTATAGAGGATTTTATAGTTAATATTTTCGATTCTTTATACGATGGAATTTTTGTCACGGATAACAAAGGTGTATGTATATATGTAAATCAGGCCTATGAGAGAATATCTGGTTTACAACCTACTTATCTAATTGGTAAACATGTTGGTAAGTTAGTGAAAGATGGAGTAGTATCACATGCAGTTTCGTTAGATGTACTTAAGGATAAAAAGAGAAAAAGTATAAATCAAAAGTTAAATACTGGAAAAGAATTATTGGTAACCGGAAATCCTGTTTTTGATAATAATGGTAATGTCTACATGGTAGTAACTAATGTACGAGATACTACTGATTTAAATAAGTTAGAGCAACAAATTAATCATTATAAAAAGATGGAAGAAAGATATTCTTTAGAAATGAAGATAAATTTATTAGAAAAAAATAAAGATCATATTTACACTAAAAGTTCAGCAATGAAAAATATATATGAACTTATATATAGAATCTCGAGTGTTGATTCAAACGTTTTAATTACGGGAGAGACGGGAGTAGGTAAGGAATTTATTGCGAATATGGTTCATCAAACAAGCAGAAGGAAAAATCAACCTTTTATTAAGATTAATTGTGGTGCAATTCCTAAGGACCTTTTAGAATCAGAACTTTTTGGTTATGAACAAGGTTCTTTTACTGGTGCAAGAAAAGCAGGAAAACTAGGATTGTTTGAGATGGCTGATAAGGGCACTATTTTACTTGATGAACTTGGAGAGCTTCCAGTTGAACTACAAGTGAAGTTATTGCGTGCAGTGCAACAACAAGAATTTATTCCTATCGGTGGAACTAAGGCTAAAAAAGTGGATACAAGAATTATTGCTGCAACAAATCAAAATTTAATGGAAAAAATAAAAGAGGGAAATTTTAGGCAAGATTTATATTATAGGTTAAATGTTGTTTCTATTAATATTCCCCCTTTAAGGGTAATTTGGTCAACTTCATGACAGATATAAAGAAGGATTAAGAATCATAAATTTTTAGATATTGCTTGCTGACAGGAGCCTCTAGGCTGCTGTTTTTTTATGTGCCCCTAAGTCAACGGCGATAAAAAAGTATGACTGATCTAATATCGGAAATGGTTAACAACCAAGCACCGAATAATCCACATAGCATTTTTATGAATTACTATTCTATGTAGATTTTTTCTTTAAAACATTATATTTTTAACTAAAGACGGGTAACAAGCTTGTCATACAAGTAAAGCTGTAAAAGATATGTATTCAAGATATTCTGGTTTTATATCTTTAACCGATTCGCATTGGACAATACCTTCAGCAATAAGCCAGTTGAAAAAGTCTCTATAATCCCTTACATAATTAAAAAGGGTGAGAGGGGACCGAATGTCTTGTTTAGCGTCAACATATTTAACCACATAGTCGGGCATAAATAATTCGTCTAATTTTTTTCATAATATTCATGCTGCCTTGATATAGACAAATGAAACACCTCACAAGAATAAGTAGTAAAAACGATCTCATTAACATAACTATTGTTCGTATAATACAAATTAACACTTAAATAAACTTGGATAAAAATGTCAAAACCCTTGGTATACTTAGGATTGGGCGTTTTTTAAATTATATCATAGTTAACATTAAGAAGGATTAACGCTAATTTGCTTTCACCTAAGCCCTATTTCTCAGTGGAAAAAATTCAGAATTGGAGATTATGGCTTTAAAAAGGTTTTTACTATTTTTAATGATTATGTTAACAGGTTATCAGTCAAAGTGGTTATGGGAAGAACAAATTCAACAATTTATTCCTTCATCGGTAAGGGACTCCATCCGTTCTTCAGGTTATGATAAGCAAGAAAACAAAAGGTTACGGCCATTCAAGTGATCGATGAAGTATGGAACAAAACAAAAAATACCTTTTATACCAAATCAATTCAGAAGCTAAAAGAAGGCTTTGCATATCAGTTGTTTGATTTAACAAACGCTTCAAGAGATAATCACGGTTTGCGCATTTTAACATTTGATGAACTTGTGAGAGAAACCGCTCGCCATTTGATCGTATGAGGGAAGATAATATTCACTTTATTACGGCTGGTGAAAACCTGGCATACGGTCAGTTCAGCTGCATCTTTGCCTACGACGAAGTTAATCCATCTCTTTTAGGGTTTATCTATCAGCCTTTTGAATGAGAAAAGTCCACACTAATGAAGGATTACTGTATTCCATCCATAATATAAAGTAGTAGATAACATTTTTGTACGCCCTCTATTCTTATCCAGAGGGTCCATTGAAATTTCATTTTGGGGAGTGATACCATTGTCAGAATTGATTTATGCAGGTTCATTAAAGACGCTTGAAGATGAAGGTGCAAAGGTAATTAAAGGTGGAAGTCATGCAATTGCAGTATTTGTTTACGAAAAACAAGTCTATGCGGTGGATAACCGTTGCCCGCATATGGGCTTTCCTCTCCATACAGGTAGCCTATGTGATGGGATTTTGACGTGTCACTGGCATCATGCCCGCTTTGATATAAAAAGCGGCGGAACCTTGGATCCATGGGCAGATGATGTCCCTACTTATCCTGTCGAGATTAATGAAGGTGAGGTTTGGGTTCAACCGGTTCCTTTTAATAAGGTGACAATCGAAAAATTGAGGCTGCGATTACGTGACGGCCTTGAGCAAAATATTAGTCTTGTCATCGCCAAATCGGTTGTCGGATTGATGGAAGCTGGTTTCCCGGCGACAGAGATTGCAAAGATCGGAGTCGACTTCGGAACAACACATCGAAGGAGTGGATGGGGATCTGGGTTAACGATTTTAACAGCCATGACAAATATATTGCCTAAATTGGATAAAACTGGACAGATATTAGCGCTGTTTCAAGGCCTGGTTCATGTTGCACGGGAAAGTTCCGGAATGGGAACACGCTTTTTACTTGGATCCCTTCCTATATCAAATGAAAAGAATACCCAATCATTCGAACAATTATCAGAATGGTATCGTCATTGTGTGGAGGTGCGGGATTCGCAGGGAGCTGAGCGGGTGCTATTGACCGCGATAGAATTGGGATTTTCGGACGAGCAGCTTGCTGACATGATGATGACAGCTGCCACGGATCATTTTTATATTGATACAGGTCATACTCTTGATTTTCATAATAAAGCATTCGAGATCCTAAATCAGATTGGTTTTGAGCACCGGCCCTATGTATTGTCATCCTTGGTACCTGGGATCGGTGATGTATCCCGAAGTGAAGAATCCCATAGCTGGCAATCACCTGTGAACCTGGTCAAACCCTTAATGGAGGCGTTCCAGGAATTACCTGATATCCTTGCTAATGTCTCATCACGAGGCGGCGCTGATATCGATGAAGCAGTATCGGTTGAACAAATTTTATCAGAGGACCCTATAAAAACGGTAAATACGATGTTGGATGCCCTTAAAAACGGCGTCACTCCTTCCCGTTTGGCCAAGATCGTAACCTTAGCGGCTGCTGATCGGATTTCCCGTTTCCATGTACAAAATGATTTCAGGGATTGGATTACTGTACTTCATACTTTTACTCATGCACATGCGGTACATGAATCGTTACGCCGCTCTACTACACCTGAATTGACTCGGGCTGTTTTCCATGGGGCAATGAGTGTGTATCTTGATCGTTTTCTCAATACACCGTCTGCAAGAAGGCCGGAACCAATGAATGTGGAAACTGAACCGCAGAATCCTTCAGAATTATTGGCGATGATGAATCAACAGCAACAGGTTGCAGAATCTGCAAGATGGGTAGTAAATTACCTGGCACGCGGCGGTGATAAACGTGAACTCTTCAATACGCTCGGGCATGCTTTACTAAGAGAAGATGCAGAGTTTCATTCATTTCAAATGTATGAAGCAGCAATGATTGAACATGATCATTGGGAAAAAGAGGATTCCGAGTTTGCTGGGTATGCACAGGAAACATTGATCCTCGCATTAACACGTTATCTGGCAGGCCATGCCCCAACTGCTAGAGAAATGCCGCATACTGCACAAATTGCCATGCGCCTCCACCGAGGAGAAAAATTATTTGAAGATGATTGATCAATCGAGGACAATTCCTGCTTAAGAGAAAGTAATAAGCTGCGTACAATGCCCGGGATAGCAAGCAGGCTATTACCCGGCAAGCTCGCTAAGGCGATGATCAAGATTTTTAAGCAGACCATTATTGTTATTTTTCTTTATGAAGGAATATCCTTACAGTTAGCATTTATATATTTTATGTTGATTTGTTGCTGTTTTTGGCGCATTGATGTACTGGTCAATAACCCAGGTAAACCCTATGAAAGCATCCACAAGGGGGAGATTGTGAATAAATAACAGATAATTTTTTAGTAGATAATCCTATAAATCTGATAATGAACTTGCAAATTTTCCTTGTAATTCTTTTAAAAACATTTCAGCAGCAGCGGAAAAAAACCTGATGCTTTTTCCAAACAATATTTAAGCCAGATTCAAGTCTTGGCTCTAGCGGCCGAAAACAAAGGTTACTATCACTAGACGTATTAACTATTTTATCTAGTGAATGGGAGCATGTGAGAAACACAGTTCATAAGATTTTTAGGAAGGAAAGCCTGGAGATGTAAAGTGCACTATATGGTAAAAGGTGGGGTTCGCTCCTATTTAACTATGTCTTCAAGTAGCCAAATGTCCAAAAGCTGTTCCTTACAGGTCAATTTAATGCAATCATAGGAGGATGAAATCCTGCTAATAAGCGAGTATTCGTGAGAAAATTGTATCGAACTGAGGGAGTCTAAGTACAATTTCTATTAAATCATAGAAAAAAGCCGATTTTAGATAAAACCGGATTTTTTCATTGAAATTATAATTTATTAAACCATTCATCACTGACAGGCTCTAATAATTAGAAAAATGCTGATAAAAAGATGGTGATTGAAATTGAACTATGGAATTTAAATGCAGGAAATGGTATAGATCTTATGGATTTAATGTAAGCGATGTGAGCAAAGACAAAATTGATGATGGAAAGATAACTTACTGCTCTAACAGCGTCCTATTTAAAATGGAGTAAAAATGGAGCTTATTGATAATCACTCCTTAACTATGGTTAAGTTAATAGAGTTTTCAACAGTGTTATAAAATTTGTATGAAAAAATCCCCCCTTTTATAAGCACTTTGGACAATTGAATTATCTGAAATATCGAACTATTATTGATTCAAGAAACTCTTTTATGGAGGGGAACAAACATTGGTGCATTCAAAATGTATGAAGGGAAGAAAAGATATTTCCATCCGCGATATTTGGGAAGCAAAGAAACGAATTTCTTCCATGATATATAAGACTCCATTGATTCAATCAGCAGTCCTGTCCGAAAAAATGGGCAGGAGGGTCTTTTTGAAACTGGAGAATGTTCAAGAAATTGGCGCATTTAAAGTCAGAGGGGCAGCGAATAAAATTTTGAGTTTAAGCACTGAAGCGAGAGGACGGGGCATAGCTACATATTCAACGGGAAACCATGGGCTGGCTGTTGCGTATGTGGCAAAAAAGCTTGGAATTGAGGCAGTTGTATGCTTATCTAACCGTGTCCCTAGAGCTAAGGTCGACTCATTAAAAAGGCTGGGAGCCAAAATAGAAATTTACGGTGACAGCCAGGATGCCGCCGGGGAAAGATGCTATCAGCTGGAGAGGAAGGAAGGACTGACTGTGATTCAGCCGTTCGATGATCCTTATGTGATTGCCGGACAGGGAACGATTGGTTTGGAACTTTTGGAGGAGCTTCCGAATCTAACAGATGTGATTGTCCCCCTTTCAGGCGGCGGGCTTCTTTCAGGGGTTGGGCTTGCGGTAAAATCAAATGACAGGGGGATAAGGGTTTCAGGTGTTTGTATGGAAAAATCTGCTGTAATGTATGAGAGTTTAAAAGCAGGGAAACCGGTATTGCTTGAAGAGAGTGAGACTCTTGCTGACAGCTTGCTGGGCGGAATTGGTCAGGATAACAGCTACACCTTCCGTATAGTTCAAGAATACATGGATAACGCTTATCTGATTTCCGAAGAGGAGATTGCATACAGCATGGCTTTTATGATAGATAAGCACAGAATGATTATGGAGGGAGCGGCAGCTACTGGAGTTGCAGCGGTTTTAGGCGGGAAAATTCCCCGGCAAGAGGGGGACGTTGCTGTAATCATCAGCGGGCATAATGTCGATCTTTCTGTCATTCATCGGGTAATTCAAGAGTATGCCATCTGTAATGAAGATTGGGAATGAATGTCTGAATTGATTGTATTATGTTTATTCGGGTGAAGGAGGTACCGAAAGATGCCAGTTATGGCATTTTAATAATATAAGTGCCAAAGAAGTTATCACTATTTAATGCCGCTGCATTCAAGAAAGCTTAGCCTTAAAGCTTTGGCTTTAGTAAAAAAATCGGTGGCATTAGTATATTTTAAGTCTTTATATAATGACTAATCCAGGTTTCCCCGAGCCATTTTGGCAAAGTAAAGCACTGGTCCCCATGATATGGAAATATACTGAAATTATTATATTAATAGAATATAAACTAGAAAAGTGTAAAATTAATAGTAGACGTTGCTATCTGAATATGGTTTCCTATAATAAAAGTCTTCGATCTTTCTAATCTTAAGGTATTCAGAGGGGAGCCAACATGAGATTAACAGTTAAAGATGTACTAAAATATAAGATTCTCAATAGTGCCAAGATTGTTACGGGAAAGGAATATGCTGAAAAACGGCATATCCAGTGGATTTCAGCCATCGAAATGCCGGTGGAAAACTTTGTCCGAAAAAATGAAGCGGTATTGACGACAGGGATTGGCTGCGGGGATGACTCTGAAGCTTTTAAAGTGTTTGTTCAGGATGTGATCGACTCCGACGCTTCCGCCCTGATGGTGGCTTTGGGAAGATACATTTTCGATATTCCCACTGAGGTAATAGAATTGGCCGAAAAGAATAATTTTATTATTATTGTGATTCCATGGGAAATCCGCTTTTCCAGTATTATCGAATCGGTCATGAAAGAGATTAATGATATCGAATATAAAGAACGTGAAAAATCGGAAAAGGTTCAGCAGGAGCTTCTTAAGCTCATTCTAAAAAACACCGACCTGAAAGAAATCTCAAAATTCGTTGAAAAGCATATTGGTTACCCGATTGCCATTACAGACCGATCCGGCACCCTTCAAAAAAAAAGCATCCACACACAAGCCTTTATAAAGGAGTGGAAAAAATATGTCCTGCAAGGAATTCTTCCATCAAGGACAGAAAGCACTCTATTAAAAGGAGACCCCATGTTTCAAAAGTTCCAAATGGTTAAGATAGGAAACCGGTTTGTTTTTCAGATTCCGGTCCTCCAGGTAGCCGACAATCCACAAGGTTATATTTTTGTATTGGTTCCTGATTCCGAATCAATCGAATCCTTTCTCACTCTTTTTCGAGTTAACGTGTTAGAGCATGCTGCAACTACGATTGCTCTTTGGCTTTCAAGGAGAAATGCCATTGAAGAGACAAAAATGCGCCTTCGCAGCGATTTTGTCCATGAACTTTCTAAAGGTGAATTCTTATCACTTGACCAAGCCGATTCAAGGGCAAAATTGCTGGGATATAATCTTAAACTCCCATATGTGTGTATTGTAGGTTATCCGGAAAATATGAAAATACTATTCCAAAAACGCAAACAGGACTATGATTCATATGAACATTGGCTTGAAAGCATGATTCAATATATCGAGGAAGAAATCTACTATGCTGCCCAGTCCCTTAAAAAGGACATGCTGATGACCTATCAGGGTGAACAGCTTGTCATTTTCCTGGAAACTCCGGGGGTAAAGGAAAATGAAAACGCCACAAATTTCCTTGATCTTGTAGAACGGCGCCTGGGAAATTTGCTTCCTGAAGTTATCATATCCTGGGGTATCGGCAATGCTTTTGAAGGAATTTTAGGATTTGGGGAAAGCTTTCGTCATGCAAGCACTGCTTTAAGCATCGGGCGGCGGAAAAAGGGTTCCGGACAGCGAATGATGTATGAGCAAACAAGAGTGGACAGGGTGCTATTAAATATGGCCGGCAATAATGAGATGAAAGAAATCATTATGTCAACTATTGAGCCTCTTGTACAATATGATGAGCAGCGGCATATGGATTTGATCGGCACTTTCATCGCCTATAATCAGTTTCATGGAAATGTAAGTCAGACAGCGAGATCGCTAAATCTTCACCGGCAGTCCCTGCTGTACCGGCTAAGGAAGATTGAATCTTTGACTGGTTTATCCCTTATTGATCCGGATGATTTATTTCTTTTGGATCTAAGCATAAAAATTTGGAAAATAGGAGAACATGCCGTTATGGCAGGTCAAAATTAATTTTATTGAAAAATGGAGAGCTGTGGGAAAAATCCTTTAGGGATTCTCCCGCAGTTTTTTTTTTGATCTTCATAAACCTCGGATTTCTGTCCTTCCCAGGATCCCTGAAGCTATTGATCTCCCTTTGACCGGAGAATCACGAACCATCCTCTCCTATCATTTAAATGCAACTCATTATAACGATTAGTATATTTTAAGACAATATTTTTACTGACCTTTTAAATCATTTGAATTCTTAATTTTTCGATAACTTGACTAAAATAAAATTTGAATTTTCATACAACTTTACGGATGATAGATTACTTACTCTGACTCTATAATTAACCTATAAACAGAAATTAAATACTGGTTTGGTAGGAGGGAGCGCCACCATGTCATTTGGAACAGCAGAGTATAAAGAGAGAATCTTGAAAACAAGAGAAAGAATGGCAGCAGAGGGGATTGAAGTATTGCTTATTACGGATCCCGCTAATATGAATTATTTATCCGGTTACGACGGATGGTCCTTCTATGTTCATCAAATGCTTGTCATCATCATTGATGAGGAACAGCCGATCTGGATTGGCAGGGGGCAGGATGCAAATGGAGCCAAAGTAACAACATGGCTTTATCATGAAAATATTATTCCCTACCCTGACGATTATGTACAATCTGAAACCAGGCATCCAATGGATTTTGTGGCAGAAATCTTAAAGCAAATCGGACAGCAAAACCGTTTCATTGGTGTTGAGATGGATAACTATTATTTTACTGCAAAATGTTATGAGCAGCTGAAAAAAGGACTTCCAAATGCCAGTTTCCGGGATGCATCCCTGCTGGTAAACTGGGTCCGCATAATAAAGTCCGATACAGAGATCGAGTATATGAAAAGAGCAGCTAAAATTGTGGAGAAAACAATGGCAGCGGGAATTGAACTGGTTAATGAAGGCGTACGTGAATGTGATGTGGCAGCGAAAATCTTTCATACACAAATAACAGGAACGGATGAATTCGGCGGGGACTACCCGGCAATCATGCCGCTTCTCCCATCTGGAGAAAGAACTTCTACTCCGCACTTAACCTGGACGGACCAGCGATATAAATCAGGCGAGCTAGTGATCCTGGAACTGGCCGGATGCTATAAGCGTTACCATTCCCCTCTTGCCAGAACCGTCCATATCGGCCAGCCCTCCGAAAAAATTAAATCACTTTCGGAAGTAGTTGTCGAGGGATTGAACGCTTGTCTGGATATGATTAAGCCAGGGATTGCCTGCGAAGAAATTGAGGAAGCATGGAGAAAATCGATTGAAAAAAGCGGAATTATAAAGGAATCGCGCCTGGGATATTCCATGGGTCTGAACTATCCTCCAGATTGGGGTGAGCATACAGCGAGCATCCGCAAAGGAGACAAAACCATCCTTCAGCCCAATATGACATTCCATTTGATCCCGGGTATCTGGCTTGATCAATACGGTTTCGAAGCAAGTGAATCATTCAGGGTAACCGAAAATGGATGCGAAACATTTGCAGAACTCCCAAGGCACTTATATATAAAAGAAGCATCACTTTCAAAAATTTAGGAGGTGAACCGGAAGGATGCTAATTTTTACAGAGCAGGAACTTAAACAGTATGTGCAACTGAATAATGAAGCGATTGCTATTGTGGAAGCAGGATTTACGAAACTTGCAAATGATGAAGCCGTCATGCCGCAGATTATGCGTGTGGACCTGCACGACCAAAACGGGGAAGTGGATGTCAAAACCGCTTATGTAAAAGGGGAAGACATGTTTGCGATTAAAGTATCTTCCGGATTTTTTAATAATTATAAGCTGGGACTTCCAAGCGGAAATGGACTTATGCTCTTGATCAGCACTCAAACAGGCATCCCACAGGCAATCCTGCTGGATAACGGCTATTTGACCGAGGTACGGACAGCCGCAGCGGGAGCGATTGCTGCAAACTACCTTTCCCGCAAAAACATTGAAACAGTAGGCGTGATAGGAGCAGGAAGCCAGGCGAGATACCAGGCAAGGGCACTCAAACTCGTACGGGATTATAAAAGAATCCTGGTCTATTCCAGGTCAGAGGATCGTTCGAGAAAATATGCCGCCGATATGTCCGCCGAATTGGGGGTTGAGGTCCAAGTGGCTGAGAGTGCCGAAGCCTTAGTCCGTAATAGTGATACGGTCATTACGACGACTCCGGCAAAAGAACCGGTGATCAAAGCGGAATGGCTTCATCCCGGACTTCATATTACGGCTATGGGATCAGATGCTGAGCATAAGCAGGAGCTTGAAGCAGAAGTCCTTGCCCGGGCGGATAAGCTTATATGCGATACAAAAGCACAGTGTGCCAGGCTTGGAGAATTGCATCACGCCCTTGACAAAGGAGTATTAACGAATGAATCGCACGTTATCGAACTGGGTCAATTAACTTCGGGAAGGCTAAGAGGGCGGGTAAGTGACGAGGAGATTACGGTTTGTGATTTAACTGGTACAGGAGTCCAGGATACTGTCATTGCCCTGTTTGCTTACAGTGAATTGGTCAAGCGGGAAATCGGCTTGAAGGCTGAGAACGAAAAACTGGTAATAAAAAACTGAGAAGGAGTGATCGTATGGTAAAAGAAAATGTTCAGGCAGGTACAAAAGCAGTATGGGCTGGGGAAAAGGATTATTTGGTGCATGGAGCCACCCAGGTGCCGGTCGTACTCAGTGTGGCATATGGATATGATGATATGGATGAGTGGTATGATGTAGCGATTGGAAAGAAAAAGGGACATATTTATGGAAGAAATACGAATCCAACCGTACAGGCATTTGAAGATAAAGTGAAAATTCTGGAAGGCGCCGAAGCAGCGACAAGCTTTTCAACAGGTATGGCTGCAATCAGCAATACGTTATCAACGTTCTTGGTGCCGGGTGATCGCATTGTATCGATGAAGGACACATATGGCGGAACGAACAAGATTTTTACGGAATTTCTGCCCCGCCAGCAAATCGATGTGGTTCTTTGCGAAACGGGGAATCACGAGCAAATAGAGGCAGAAGTGGCAAAAGGGTGCAAAATTCTTTACCTCGAAACACCGACGAATCCAACCGTCAAGATTACTGATATTGAGCGCATGGCAAAAGCCGGGCACGATGCCGGAGCGATCGTCATTGTGGATAATACTTTTGCAACGCCAATGAATCAGAACCCCATTTCACTGGGTGTGGATCTGGTTATCCACAGTGCTACAAAATTCCTCGGCGGGCATGCTGATGCACTGGGCGGAGTCGTTTGCGGTCCGCATGAACTTGTGGAAAAAATCTATCATTATCGCGAAATCAATGGTGCCACAATGGATCCGATGGCAGCTTACCTGATGATCCGCGGAATGAAAACACTTCACCTTCGTGTCCGCCAGCAATGTAAAAATGCAATGGAGCTTGCAAAGTACCTGCAGACAAAAGATATGGTGGAATCTGTCTATTATCCAGGGATTGAAACACATCCAAACCATCATATTGCCAAAAAACAAATGAAGGATTTTGGTGGGATGCTCAGCTTTGCTGTTAAAGGCGGAGTAGATACAGTCCGTGATTTGCTACCGAAATTGCAATTTGCCAACCGCGCTGCAAACCTCGGAGCTGTTGAAACAACAGTAGGGCCGGCCCGAACAACGAGCCATGTAGAATGTACGCCTGAGGAGCGTGCAGCTGTTGGCATTCCGGAAGGGTTAATCCGTGTCTCCTGCGGAATTGAAGAAATTGAGGACATCATTGCAGACTTTGAACAGGCATTTAGCCATGCAGAAAGTGTTTTGAAGGTAAAGTAGATTACTAGTTCCGATCGAGGTGAGAGATGATGTCAAATAATCATCCAATCGTTGAGCAAGCGAATAATTTGGCAGGCCGTCTGGTGGAATGGCGCCGTCATTTTCATCAGCATCCCGAACTTAGCTTTCAGGAGTTCGGGACCTCCCGTTTTGTTGCGGATGTGTTAAAGGACATAGATGGAATAGAAGTAGAAACAGGAGTTGGGCTTGAAACAGGAGTAGTAGGCACTTTGACCTCGGGAGATGGACCAGTCATTGCACTGAGGGCTGATATGGATGCCTTGCCGATTACGGAGGAAAATAGAACAGGCTATTCGTCCAAGACTGAAGGTGTGATGCATGCTTGCGGCCATGATGCACACACCTCTATTCTCCTCGGGGCTGCCTTCCTCCTCTCGGACCATTTTAAAAAGGGCGAATTGAAAGGGACGGTTAAATTTATTTTCCAGCCAGCAGAGGAGAGTACTGACGCTAACGGACTTTCCGGTTCATCGTATATGGTCCGTGCAGGGGCTTATGACCAGGCTGAAGCTGCCCTTGCCCTCCATGTCTGTCCATGGCTTCCAGTAGGGAAAGTGCAAATCAGTGATGGCTATAGTATGGCGAATGTGGATGTTTTTGAAGTGAAAATCCATGGATCAGGCGGCCATGGAGCTTATCCGGAGCTTGGCACTGATCCTATTTGGATGCTTGGCCCGGTCATGCAGGCACTGTATGGAATTACAGCCAGGAGAGTTTCAGCGCTGGATGCTACCGTTATCAGTATTGGGCAAATCCATGCAGGTACAGCAAGCAACATCATTCCGACTGAGGCAGTTATTCAGGGCACAATTCGGAGCTATACACCGGAAGTCCGTGATTTTTTGGTATCAGAAATAAAGAAAGCGCTTTCTATCGTGGAGCATTTGGGCGGAACCTTTTCATTGAATATACAAAGAGGGGAGCCAGCTTTAAAAAATCATCCTGCTGTCAATGAATGGATAACGGACGCCATTACAAAGACATATCCAGGCATGGGGATTACCAGGCGCCCATTTGGCCTTGGCGGGGAAGACTTCGGCTATGTGACTGAAAAAATACCAGGATCCATGTTTTTCCTAGGATGTGCACCAATAGAGGGGGTCCAGCGTGATCTTCATACACCGATTTTTGATTTGGATGAAGCCTGTTTGCCGATCGGAACAGCCATTTTGGCACAAACGGCGGGCATGTTTTTAAAAAAGAATCCGAAATTACAAATTGACCAAAACTTGGAGGTGGAAATGCTTGGCACATAAATTGGCGTTTATAGGATTTGGGGTTGTTGGCCAGGGATTGGCGGAAATTCTGCGTGATAAGAAAGAAGCACTTAAACAGAACGAAGGATTTGAAGCTGAAATTGTCGCCATTTCCGATTTAATGAAAGGGTCGATCTACCATCCAGGCGGCCTGGATATCAGTACAGTATTGCAAGTATTGCAAGAAACAGGGAGTTTGGAGAATTATCCGGAAAGACCGGGATTAATCAGGGGATGGGACAGCATCAGAACAATCAAGGACACCAATGCAGATACGATTATTGAGGTTTCCTATACAGATGTCAAAACCGGCCAGCCCGCCATAGACCACTGTAAGGCTGCTTTTGAAAAAGGAAAGAATGTAGTGATGACCAATAAAGGCCCTGTTGCCCTCGCTTACCAGGAGCTATCTGAAATGGCGCAAAGGCATGGAGCCTATTGGGGATTCGAGGGGACGGTCATGAGCGGTACACCAGCGTTGCGGATGCCGGCTGCTGCCTTGGCCGGGAATGATATTACGGAAATCCGCGGCATATTGAATGGGACAACCAATTATATTCTGACCCAAATGGAACAGGATGGAGTTTCTTATGAAGCAGCCCTTAAAGAGGCACAAGAGCTCGGCTATGCAGAGGCGGACCCTGCTAGTGATGTAGAGGGATACGATGCAAGATATAAAATTGTTATCCTCTCTAACCATGTTATGAATGCTCCTTTATCAGTAGGGGAAGTGGAATGCAAGGGCATTACAGGCATCACTTTACAGGATATTGAGAAGGCAAAGGCGGAAGGAAAGTCCTGGAAGCTAATTGCGAAAGCCAAAAAGGAAAACGGCAAGGTTATTGCCTCGATAGCACCTGAAAAATTGGATGCTGAAGATCCTTTGGCTTCCATCAGAGGCTCTGTAAACGCCATTACGTATCAATGCGATCTTTTGGGCACAGTCACATTAAGCGGTGCAGGAGCAGGGAAAATAGAGACAGGATTCTCCCTTTTGATTGACTTAATTTCCATTAATCGTGAAAGGCAGCTTATTTCAATCTAAATCGGAAAGGCGGTAATAAGCATGACCACTCAACTAGCCGGACAAAGAATGTTTATCGCAGGCGAATGGACGACAGGCGAAAGATTAATTGAAGTTCGTGATCCGCAGGATAACAGCATCATTGATACTGTACCAGCAGCTTCGAAGGAAGATATGCTTAATTGTATTGAAGAAGCGAAAGAGGGGGCTAAGATTGCTGCTTCCCTTCCTGTCCATCAGCGAATGGCGATTATTAATCGGGCTGCAGACTACATTGAAGCAAATAAAGAAAAATATGCCAAAACGATTGCAAAGGAAGGAAGTAAAACCATTCGGGAAGCTTCAAAGGAAGTGGAAAGAGCCATTCAGACTTTCCGGATCAGTGCAGAAGAAGCAAGAAGGATTCATGGAGAAACCATTCCGTTTGACCAAATGCCCGGGAGTGAAAACCGTCTGGGATACTACCGCCGCTTCCCGATTGGAATTATAGGCGCCATTACACCCTTTAACGATCCATTAAATCTTGTAGCGCATAAGGTGGGTCCCGCCATTGCTTCCGGGAATGCCATTATCGTAAAACCTGCAACAGTGACTCCTCTCAGCGCCCTTTTAATCGCCGAAGCATTTGAACAAGCCGGATTGCCGCCTAAAGTGTTATCGGTCATCACTGGTTATGGAAGCGAAATTGGGGATGTTCTTGTTACCCATCCTGCTGTAAGGATGATTACCTTTACTGGCGGTCTGGACGCCGGGGAACAAATTACACGGAAAGCGGGATTGAAAAAGATAAGTATGGAGCTGGGGTCCAATTCTCCTGTCATTGTGCTGGAAGATGCTGATTTGGAAGAGGCTGTTGAATCAACGGTTTCCGGGGCATTTTGGGCAGCAGGGCAAAATTGCCTCGGTGTCCAAAGAGTGTATATCCAGGATTCCGTTTATGAGGCATTTCAACAGGCATTCGTAGCCAGGACAAATCAATACTGCGTAGGGGATAAGCAATCAGAATTGACGGATATGGGGCCGCTTATTACGGAAAAAGAGGCTGTCCGGGTAGAAAAAATGGTTAATGAAGCGAAACAAAAAGGAGCAGCCATATTAACAGGCGGGAAAAGGAATGGGTCTTTTTATTCGCCTACTGTTCTCGAAAATGTCCCGGAAGATTGCACCATTGCGAAAGAAGAAATTTTTGGTCCGGTTGTACTTTTGTACCAAGTATCTTGTCTTGATGAAGCAATCAGTAAATCGAATGACATAAATTATGGCTTGCAGGCCGGAATATTTACCAAGGATATCGAAAAAGCACATAAAGCCATTGCCAAAATGGATGTAGGCGGAATAATGATCAATGACAGCAGTGATTACCGGATTGATGCGATGCCATTTGGCGGTGTGAAAAATTCAGGGTTAGGCAGGGAAGGAATCAAATTCTCCATTCAGGAGATGACAGAACCGAAAGTAGTCTGCTTTAAATTATCGAGCTATTAGAAGTTTTTTAATTTAATAATACCAGACAGCTGTCAAGCTGCCTGAATATCGTGTGAGGAAGAACGATCCGGCTGCTCCGGAGGGTCTTCCTTTCCTTTTAGATAGCTGAAGTCATAATTTATGTCATTCAACAACATTCCTAAACCTTTGAAATGCAGACAGGCTTTATATTAAAAGCCCTATCAAACTTGCATTGCAGTTTTCCAGCAGGCACACAGGGTCACTGCTTTGATTGAGCCAAATAAAAGAAAAGAAGGATTAATAAGGAGGATTTTATTTTGAAGAAAAACCGGGACCGCGCTTCATATAACAATCCAGTCTTTAAAATCTCAGCCATAATCGTTGGACTTTTTACCATTTGGGGAGCCTTTTCACCTGATAGTCTTGCAAAAAATGCCTCTATCGTTTTTAACTTTACAAGTAAATCATTTGGATGGCTTTATTTACTCAGTGTAGCTCTTTTTGTTTTCTTCTGTTTATACCTTGCTTTTAGTAAATATGGAAACATAAAACTCGGGCGGGATGGAGAAAAAGCCGAATATTCCTTATTTGCCTGGATCAGTATGCTGTTCAGCGCGGGTTTCGGTGTAGGAATTGTCTTTTGGGGTGTAGCAGAACCGCTGTCTCACTTTTCTTCTCCACCGCTTCCTGGAGTAGAGCCGCAATCAGCAGAAGCCGCACGGGTAGCCATGCGATATTCCTTTTTTAACTGGGGCATTCATCAATGGTCAGTCTTTGCCATTGTCGGACTGGCTCTTGCTTACTATCAATACCGTCATAAAAGGAGGGTTCTTGTAGGCGAAGTATTAAGCGCAAATCACCCAGAAAAAAGAAAAAGGCTGAAGTCAGCGGTCAATATACTTGCTGTCATTGCTACGGTAACGGGAATTGCCACCTCGATGGGAATGGGTGTCCTGCAAATTAATGGCGGCTTGAACTATGTCTTCTCAGTTCCAAACAACCCTTGGGTGCAAATCGGCATTGTAGGCATCATGCTCGCCCTTTATCTTGTTTCAGCTACTACCGGTATTGATAAAGGGATTAAGATTTTGAGTAATACAAACATGATTTTGGTCCTTGCTTTAATGGTGTTCTTCCTGTTCAGAGGTCCCACGGTATTCATATTTGAAAGCTTCGTCCTTGCCATCGGCGATTATATCCAGCATTTTATGGAAATGAGCTTCTACTTGACCCCATACACAGGAGAAACGTGGGTTCAGGATTGGACAGTTTTTTATTGGGCATGGGTGATAGCCTGGTCTCCTTTCGTCGGTTCCTTTGTTGCCCGGATTTCAAAGGGGAGAACGATCAGGGAATTTGTAATAGGTGTAATGGTTGTCCCTCCGGCTATTGGGTTTGTATGGATGGCCATTTTCGGAGGAACGGGATTATACATGGATTTATTCCAGGGTACCGCCATATCCGAAGCGGTTTCGCAAGATGTGACAACTGCCATTTTCGTTCTGTTAAAGGAGTTTCCATTATACACATTGTTATCAGTGCTTATGCTGGTCCTAATCGTCATATTCCTCGTAACTTCAGCTGATTCAGCTGTTTTCGTCCTGGGCATGATGACGTCAGATGGGGATTTGAATCCATCCAACATGGTAAAAGTTATCTGGGGTGTATTAATGGCTGGGATCACTGCCGTGTTAATTGCCAGCAGCGGATTAAAAGGGCTGCAAACTGCTTCCTTGGTCTCAGCTCTTCCTTTTACCATCATATTGGGCATTATTAGCATTTCGCTCTATAAATCATTGTCCAGGGAGAGAAAAGAAGCAAAAGGACAAGCCAAGCCGGTTCCCTTGCAGAAAGCCCAGTAAAAACTCTGGATAAATTCAATTTCTAATCGAAGAGTCAGCTAATAACAGAATAAAACCCCAAACAAGAAGGGTTCACATTATTTGGGACATAAACAAGCAGGAAATGGCATATAATGGATTGTAACTAAGGGAACTTAGAACCCCCTTAGTCCTGGTGATGTCAACCAGGAGCGCGACAATAGGTAAATCTTGGTGTGCGGGTGGATCTTTAGATTGTCCACCCTTTTTTATGTATTAATTCTCAAATTTAGTAACAAGTATAATGCCCTGACCATGAATGGAATAACTTTTAAACTTTGTATATATAACTCTAATAATTCAAGAATATATGAAGTTCTAGATAGTCTCGCTATACGAGGAGACATTCTGGTTAGTCATGGAAACACACCTCAATATACTCCTGTACCTGCAAAGGAGCTAATTAAAAACCGACGAAGGGAAGCAGAAGAAAATTTTGAACTGGCAGAAAAATCATTAGCAGAGTTCGAACGTTCTGCAAATGACCGTGAAAATATCTGGAACATCACTGGACGCAATGAAATACTCGATAAGGTAAAAGAATGTATTTTATTTGCAAAAAAAAGAATTCTTTTAGAGGTTTGGAAAGAGGAATTCAAAGAATTGGAGTCTGATCTAAGACAGGCAGCAAGCAGAGGGGTCAACGTAACAATTATTGCTTATGGGGAAATCGCCTCTGATTTTGCTAATGTTTACCTTCATTATATGGGCCATTAAATTGCAGAAGAGTATGGTGGACGATGGATTGTTATTAGTGCAGATGATTCAGAAGTAGTGGCAGGTATTGTCTCGTTGGGGAAAGATAGCCGTGCAGCATGGACAAGGCAAGTAGGTTTAGTAATGCCAATTACAGAAGTCATGATTCATGATTTGTACCTTATGGAAATTATGCAGAAACATAAGGACCATTTAGAGGAAAGTTTTGGAGAAAACCTCGTGAATTTACCCCGAAAATTCTCTATTTACCCAGATTTAAAAAACACTATATAAAATAAATTTGTATTATTGTCTGTTTATACAACATAAGAAAAGTAGCTTTCTTCATAGCAAATAGGCTGTTCTTATTTAACTAAAGGGTTTTCTTATTCGACTAACGGGTGCTTTTCCTGAATAAGGATAAGTGCCCGTTTGTCATATATGAGCAGACTTTACAGTAAATTACATTGTTACTGTGCTAATCATTCAATAAACCGAAGGCTTAATTTCAATCAAAAGTTGCAGTGAACTTCATTCCATTTGTCGATCCCTGAATTTATTTTATTCACTACAATAGAGGAGGAAGCAAGAAGTCTAAATCAAGCTTGTAAAATTACTTTGAATGCTAAGTAAAGGAAGTGTATCCTGTGAAACTAAACCATATCAATCTTACGGTCACCGATGTTAACGCTGCTCGAGAGTTCTTGGAGAAATATTTCCACTTGCAAACCAAGAGCATCAATAGCGATTCATTTGCTGTAATGACTGACGATAACGGATTGCTGCTAGCTTTGATGAAAGATACTCGGGCCAACTACCCCAAGTCCTTTCATATTGGCTTTTTTCAAGAGAGTAATGAACGAGTAAACGAGATCAATCAACGATTGAAGGATGATGGATTTGATGTGAAGCCGCCTAAGATGGCTCATCGATGGACATTCTATGTTAAAGCCCCAGGAGGATTTACTGTGGAGGTACTTAGTTGAGTAAGATATATTCGATACTTGGGTTACCTAATACTGCAAAGAATCAAGAATGCTTATATTCATGTTCAGCTGCCAATCAGGCAGTTTTTTCTTTTTAAACTACCAGTATTGACACTTCCTATCCATTTTCCCCCTCTGTGGTGAAGCGCTGATTTTTGCGCTTCATGGATGGATAAAGGGGCAGGCTTGTGGAACAGTCTTTGCAGGAGAATAAGGGGTTTTAATTGAATAAGTAATAAAGCCTGGAGCTGCTGCCGAGCTCTATGAAGCATAAACCAGTTAAGGTATAAAACCAAAAGAGGATTAACTCTTTTTCTAAAATCACCATTGAGAAACTCAATAATAAGAATGCTTATTCCCTTTATACAAAATAAAAATACAGAGGCCTGCTGAAAATATAGAAGTGCATGAAAGATTATTAGAATTTCTTTTGATTTAAAGACTCTAGCTGTAATGTTCAAGTAAAAGGCTAGATGATTGAACAGCTGCCCATTTCTTAAAATATGATAGAGAATAATAAAATAAGTTTCTGGAGGTCTTATGGATAGAAATAGATATTCAGCAATAGCCCATCAAAGCCACACTTTTTATAATCCGGTGAATTCATCAAAGATAGACAAAGTTATTGAATTACTTGATTTAAAAGATAATGACAAAGTAATTGATATCGGTGCTGGGAAAGGTGAGATTCTTTTTCGGATTATTGAAAGATACAGAGCTAAATGTATTGCTATCGAAAAATATGCTGGTTTCACAGAACAACTTCAGGTAAATGCTGAAAAAAGAGGGGTTTTAAATAATATTGAAATCATTACAAAAGATGCTAAAGCAGCAATGAAGACAATTAATGAACCGTTTGAGGCAGCAATTTGTATTGGTTCAACTCATGCATTAGGAGGGTTACATGAAACTTTGGATACGCTGAGAAAGTGTGTAAAAAAGGGTGGATATGTGCTCATCGGTGAAGGCTACTGGAAGCAGCAGCCAAGTAAAGAATATTTAGAGGCGCTTGGGGGAGCTGAAGAATCCGAATTACTAACCCACTTCGAGAATGTGAAGGCTGGCGAAAACCTTGGCTTAATTCCACTATGGTCTTACACTGCTAACGAAGATGAATGGGATGAATATGAGTGGCTTTATGCTATGTCCATTGAGAATTATTGCTGCGAACATCCTGAAGATCCAGATCGCGATGCGATGCTGCAAAAAATCCGGACTTGGAGATATACATATCTGAAATGGGGCAGAGATACCCTTGGATTTGGGATATATCTTTTTAGGAATATGTAAAATTCAATTTAAGGATGCACTTGTTGAAAATCATAGGTAGAAAATGATCAAACTTTGTTATAATCCAAACTTAAATTTGCTAAAAAGGAATCCATTTGATTCTTCTTTTTTCAAAATGGCTTCTTCTTATTTATCGTAAAAAATGGTTGAGGTTGGTGAACTAAAGGGGTTATGTTGAACGGAAGCTGCTAATCAGGCAGCTTTTTTCTTTTAAAACTAACTGGGCAGTTTAGTAGAAGAAGGATGACATGAACATACAGGAATATTATACTTAGGCTGTATTAAGTTAAGGTGTTTTACCTTTATTAGATTAATACATAAAGAAGATAAAAGATAAAAGATAAAAGATAAAAGATTAAAATTATTAAACTGATGTTGCAGAGGTACTCAATTGTTTCTGAACAAACACCCTCAACATATATCGCATTAAGACCCGATTTTGTTGACGATTTAAACGGCGTGGAAACTTCTGCCTAAACTTCAAAAAGTTATGTTTAATGATTAGGATATTATAGTTTAAAAGGAGATTATAATGGTTTTAAAATATAAATGTTTAATCTTAGACCACGATGATACAGGGGTAAAAAGTACACCAGGTATACACTATCCATCATTTGTAGAGGCTCTTAAATACTTGCGGCCAAGTGATAAACTTATTACTTTTGAAGATTTTGTTAGATACTGTTTCAATCCAGGTTTTTCTTCTTTATGCAAAGACATTATTAAATTCACAGAGAAAGAGCAAAAATATCAGCAAGCAGTATGGAAAAAATATACCGAATCAACTGTACCAGACTTCTATGAACTGTTTGCAGAAACAATTCAGGAATTTAAAAAACAAGGTGGAATTGTGACGGTTGTTTCTCATTCTGAGAGAAGCCGAATTGAAAGAGATTATTCTATTCATTGTGGTTTTGTGCCAGACGCTATCTTTGGATGGGAACTTCCTGAACATCAGAGAAAACCACATCCATATCCAATTAAGGAGATTTTAAAACGCTTTAATCTTCAAGAAACTGAAGCACTAATGTTAGATGACCTAAAACCTGGATTGGAGATGGCGAGAAGTTGTCATGTTGATTTTGCCGCTGCTGGATGGTCTCACAGTATTCCCGAAATCAAGGAACAAATGAAATTAGAATCTAAATATTACTTTGAAACAGTAGAACAATTTTATCAGTTTATTTTGTGTAAATGACAAAACACTTGGGGAAACCCAAGTGCTTTTATGTGCTGATTCACTTGTTAATACTATAAAATTAGTATGAATTAATGTGTTCATTCGATATCAAATTTAAATTTCCTGCTCCAAAACAAAAACAGCTTAATCGACAACAACGCTCTTTATAAAGGGAAGATTGAGCCAATGAACATATAAAAGCACACTTTGTGAAGAAAAGTACTTACAGCAAATGGTGCTTATGTTCAAGACAGCTAACCAAAAAAAGCAGTTTCTTGTTGGCTAAAGGGGCAGGTCAGTTAAATAAGTATTCTTGCACTTTCAAGAAAATAACCACCTGCTTATAAAAGCGGATGGTTATTTAAGATGTTTACTTTGAAATTTTCCATTTTCTCTATACTTCTTCTGAAATCTCTTTTCTATTAGGAGCAAGTGGAGGCTGTTCTAGCCACCTATTTTGTTCCATAAGGTTAAACCACTTTTTTGTAACCATAAGATTTTTTAAAATTGTTCCTTCATAAGCAGTTACAAGGTCTGTTCGCATTGCTGATGCTAATCCTGCCCCATGATAGTTTTGTGCTGCCTGGAACAAGAAACCAATATGATACAGCATTAACTTATCGGAAAATGGTGAATCCGTTGAAGTTGTCACTTCTGTTTCCCAGGATTTCGGAACGGGTAAATTGTCTGTTTGCATTATTTTTGAAAATTTTTTTATTTGTCCATCTGCTGTTTTCTCTGAATCGCTTAAAAACTTCCTTACTTCTTTTGTTTGAGCGACTTGACTGAATGCAATAGAAAGGGTTTTAGCCATAATGCTTTTTTTAAGGTTGAAAGATATACTAATAATTTCTGTTGCTGCTAATTTTCTGCCCTTGCCGAAATATCCATCTGTGAAATCCTGGCTGGAAACAAATTCAGGGTTTTTAGCAGGATAAAACAAAGGGTCTCTCTGAAAATTTCCTTTCTGCAGTAATAACTCAATTGTTTGGTGGTACATATTTTTTGCATCCGTATTGCAGGAATCGTAAAACTCCCTTAAGTCTTTTCTGACAGAAACACCTAATGAAGTGCTGTGGCCCAGTAAACCGTGTAACGTCATGATATGTAAATAATTCAAGCAAAATATATCCGTAAACAATCTCTGTTTACCATTGAAGAGGTCAGAATCATTAAATCCAATTGGAACTGGAAACCCGTCACTCTGTATAAAGGATACAATTTGTTGCTTTTGTTTTCCGAATGTCTTAATAGCATCCTCAAAAATGGCTTTGATTTGCTCATCCTCAATAATTGAGACCATATATCTATTTACAACATCAGTCATTGTACCATTTATAAATTCTCCCCAAAGAGTGCCTATTTCGGAAGCTGTGAGTTTTAAATTATTTTTATCCTCCACGCTATCACCTCTGTCAAATTATTTACCAATTTAGCAAGCAATATGAAATTGAAAATAATAAGAAAACATTCTGAAGAAATTCATTAATAATAACAAAACTTTGAATAAAAGACCTTTTTAGGTCTGGCTAGTAACAGCAGTACATTTGGCAACCTTCAGAGGCCATTTAGGGTCTGGCTTCAGCCTCAGAGAAAACCACGCGTTCTCACGCGTGGTTTTTATTTAAACTGAAGTGCAGGTTAGTTGAATGGTTATAACTAAAAAATCGTAATGATTACTATTTACAAATCGTAATCATTACGATAAAATATTTACAAAGTAAAGGGGGAGTAAAATTGTTGAAAAAATTTGCAGGCTTACTTAGTTTAGTTATTGTCATCTTTACGCTAGCTGCGTGTGGAGGAAAAGCTACAAACAGCAGTGAAAGTGAAAAGGAACCAAAAGAATCTGGCAAAGAGTTAAAGATTTTTACAACTGTATATCCACTTCAGTTTTTTGCTGAACAAATCGCAGAAGACCAAGCTTCTGTGGAGTCTATTCTGCCACCGGGATCAGATTCGCATACATATGAACCAACCACCAAAGATATGATAAAAATATCTGAATCCGATGCTTTTATTTATAATGGGGCAGGTTTAGAATCATATGCAAACAAAATCTCGGAAACTATTCAATCTGATGACGTCAAGATACTTGAAGCATCAAAAGGAATTAACTTGGAAAAGCATGTACATAACCATGAAGGAGAGGATGGCCACGTGAGTGACCACACTCATGAAGAAGAAGGCAGTCATGAGGACGAGCATGCTGGACATAATCATGGGGATCAAGATCCTCACGTTTGGCTGGATCCTATTCGTTCTATTCAGCTTGCAGAGCATATAAAAGATTTATTAGTTGAATTAAAACCTGATCAAGAAGATTTCTTTAACCAAAACTTTGAGGAGTTGAAAGGAAAGCTCGAAAACTTAGACCAAGACTTCCGTGCACAACTTGAAAATTTACCTGAAAATAAAATTATTGTATCTCATGCTGCTTATGGCTATTGGGAGAAAAGCTATGGGATCGAGCAAATCGCAGTATCTGGATTGAGCCCTGCTAACGAGCCCTCACATAAAGAGGTACAAAACATCATTAAGACCGCTGAAAAACATGGATTGAAACATGTATTTTTTGAACAGAATATAACTCCTAAAGTGGCGGACATAGTTAGGAAGGAAATTGATGCAGAGGCTTTACGCATACACAATTTATCGGTTTTAACAGAAGAAGATATAAAGAATAATGAGGACTACTTTACTCTCATGCAGCACAACTTAGAGGAACTAACAAAAGCTTTATCTGAACCTTCATCAGAGGGGGCAGCTCAGACAAATGAACAGGGTGAACACGATCACGGCCATACTCATGCACATGATGAAGAAACAGCAAAAATTTATGAAGGGTATTTTGAAGACAGTCAGGTGAAGGATCGATCCTTATCCGACTGGGAAGGAGACTGGCAGTCTGTATACCCATATCTTCAAGATGGTACTCTTGACGAAGTATTTACTTATAAAGCAGAACATGAGGGTGAGATGACAGCTAAAGAATATAAGGAATATTATAATGAAGGATACCAAACAAATGTTGGACGAATTCAGATTCAGGGGAACAAGGTAACGTTTTTCAAAAATGGAGAAGAATATACTGGTGAGTATATCTATGATGGGTATGAAATTCTAACATATGATGCGGGGAATAGAGGGGTTAGATATGTATTTAAACTAGAAGCAGAAGCTGAAGGTCTTCCTCAATATATTCAGTTTAGTGATCATAGTATCTATCCGACAGAAGCTGCTCACTATCACCTTTATTGGGGTGATGACCGAGAAAAATTGTTGGAGGAAGTTACCCATTGGCCTACTTACTATCCATCAGAAATGGATGGCCATGACATTGCCAATGAAATGATGGAGCATTAAACTAAG
This sequence comes from Cytobacillus oceanisediminis 2691, assembly GCF_000294775.2. Classification (GTDB taxonomy): domain Bacteria; phylum Bacillota; class Bacilli; order Bacillales; family Cytobacillaceae; genus Cytobacillus; species Cytobacillus pseudoceanisediminis. The sequence goes on along the minus strand of NZ_CP015506.1, from coordinate 3,065,002 downwards.
AGTGGCAAGGATTATAACTTTAGTTTCCAGGGTGCATATATTCAATAGCTGCTAATCAGGCAGCTATTTTTCTTTTTAAACTAAAGAGGCAGCGCTCCTGTAATAAAGGAATATGGAGTTTGAAAAAGAAAATAATTCCTTGCTAGAATGAGAGAGTCCTGAAGTCGGGAAGCGAAAACTAGAATGAGGTATAAATGTAAAGGTTATGGTGCTGCACTAGGTGTATTGATGGAAGATGAACAAGTGGTAAAGGTATACTCCTAACAATTGGATGGTTATCTTTCATCCTTACCTTTAATTTAATGCCGCCTATGCTATTGTTTTTTCCTATGAGTTGTAATAATAATGCGAGATTACCAGGGGGATAAGCAGGGGCAGCTATGGTTATTTTAGGTAGAATAAGCGGTATCGCTGTGGCTTTTAGGGATGTTCGTCAGTAATTACTTAATGAAGGGTAATTTGTATACACCTCACTAGACTTGTTTTAATTTCAGATAAGCGTCCATCCACACTGGAAGAGTTGAAAGAGAGGAACCGTTCTAATCTTGAAACACTTCATGCGAAACAAGATCGGGATGAAAGTCTGATTCTATAACGAATGATCCGTCTAACTTATGATTTAATACTTCTTTTAGTGTTTCTGTGACACCAGTAATTAGCGATAGATTTACATTTTTATATTTCTTAATATAGCTGGACAATATTTTTGGTAAATGAATTAGGGTTTTAACTTTTCCAATCTCTAATTTTCCAGACGGTTCTTCATTACTTTGAATGGCTTTTCTCAGTTTTGGAGGAAGTTATTCGTGTAATTTCAGAAGATTTAATGATTGAGGACGGTACTGTGTTAACCTCTCTTGCTTTTAGATACAAGCAGGTATTATCATATTGTGATTTTAACCGTTTATTGACCGGGGAGAAATTAGGTGCGGTGATCCATGAGGGATTATCGCACTTTTTTTTGAACTCAGTTCTTTTTTTGAAAACTCCACTAATACTATTGAGGATAAATTTTGAAATTTTTATAAAATATACAAACACTCCATATAAAATTAAAAATTGTCTGTTACTATTTAATCGACAGACAGTCGGTTCATAAAGGCGGTGAAACAATGAGAAAAGAAGCGGAGGAACGCAGGAACGAAATACTTGATGCAGCCGATGAGCTTTTTGGTCAGAAGGGTTTTGATGGAACGAGTACAAATGATATTCTCGAAAAGGTCGGTATTGCGCGTGGTACACTGTATTATCACTTCAAGTCGAAAGAGGATATTATGGACTCGTTGGTTGACCGGTATAGTGTTCGTCTTTTAGGCTCTGCGCAGGAAATTGCTGCAGATGAGAGTATTCCTGTAGTCGAACGTATTATCCGAGTTGTTATATCAATTAATTTAAGTGGCGGAAGCAGCCAGGAAATTATGGAGCATATTCACAAGCCACAGAATGCCCTTATGCATAAGAAAATAGAAAAGGTCATCATCAATGGAGTTACGCCAATACTGACGGGAATAATCCAAGAGGGCATTGAACAGGGCCTATTTAATACTCCGTACCCGTATGAATGTATGGAAATGATTGTTACATATGCTAATACCGTTTTTGATGATGATATGGTAGAGATGACCTATGAGGAGCGTGCATCACGGATACGAGCAATTATATTCAACGGAGAAAGGCTGCTCGGTGCAAAAAGCGGAAGTCTGATGAATATTATGCAAATGTTTGGTAGCGAAAATGCTGTAAATAATGAATAAATTTGGGAATTCGATTTAAAAGCTTAAAAAAAGAGGTGGCTTATGTATTTCAGAATACTCCGCAATGACATTTTAAAGAGCAAAGCAATAACATTTACAACAATGATATTTGTTGCTGCAGCATCCATGCTTGTTTCACTCGCAGTAATACTGGCGGTCAATCTTTCGGGTGCACTGGACACGTTAATGACAAAATCTGAAACTCCACATTTTATGCAAATGCATTCCGGTGATATTGATAGAGCACGACTTAAATCCTTTGCAGAGCAACATAACAATGTCGAAGAGTATCAGGTAGTTGAATTTCTTGGCATGGACGGTGCTCACATTATTTTAGGTGATAACTCGCTAGCAGATAGTGTTCAGGACAACGGCTTCAGCTTACAGAACGAAAAGTTCGATTATCTTCTTGACCTTAACGGCAAAATCATCAACAACGTATCTGACGGCGAGCTTTATGTTCCAGTAACCTTTATGAAAGATAGCACAGTCCAAGTAGGTGAAAAGGCCGTAATCAGCGGGAAGGAATTTACCGTTGCGGGATTTCTCCGTGACTCGACCATGAATTCCTCGCTCTCCGCGTCAAAACGATTTCTTGTAAGCAACAATGATTTTGCGGAAATAAAAGACTTTGGTAGTATCGAATATCTAATTGAATTTAGATTAAAGGATTTCTCCGCGATAGGCGAATTTGAAACAGCCTATGCTTCCGCAGGCCTTGAAGCGAACGGACCAACCGTTACCTATACGCTTTTCAAAACGATGAACGCTATTTCAGACGGGATGATGATTGCAGTTATTCTTCTTGTAAGCGCACTTGTGGTTACAATCGCATTTATGTGCATACGCTTCACGCTCCTTGCGAAAATAGAGGACGACTACCGCGAAATTGGGGTAATGAAGGCAATTGGGATGCGTATTTCCGACATAAAGCGGATTTATCTTGCGAAATACTTAGGCTTAGCGGCGATAGGCAGTATTCTTGGATTTATTCTTTCGGTTATGTTCCAAGGCGTGCTTCTTGAAAATATCCGACTTTTCATAGGTGAAAGTAAAAATTCTTCTTATGCGAATGTCTTAGGAGTTATCGGTATCCTTCTCGTTTTCCTGGCAATTATTGCTTATGTCAATGGTGTGCTGAAACGATTTCGGAAAATATCCGCTGCGGAAGCTTTACGCTTTGGAACTTCTCAGGTAAAGACAAATGACGCTAAGCGTTTTTCCTTAGTTAGAAACAGACTGTTTAGTACGAATGTTTTTCTGGGAATCAAGGATGTTCTAGCAAGAAAAAAACTTTACGCAACAATACTTATTGTCCTGGTGATTTCGGCATTTATCATTATTGTTCCACAGAACCTGCACAGCACAATTTCCTCAAAAAGCTTCATTCAGTATATGGGGATTGGAAACTACGATATGCGTATTCAGGCCAATTCATCTGATAATACCGATGAAATTGAAAAGACGATAGAAAGCGACGACGCTGTTTCCAAGTATGCTGTTTTGACAACAAAGACCTTTAAAGTAAAAGCGAGAAACGGTTTAGAAGAAAATATAAAAGTTGAACTTGGTGACCATTCTGCATTTCCAATAGAGTATTCTGAGGGAAGAGCACCTTCCCGTGATGACGAAATTGCGCTTTCAGCTATAAATGCCGGTGAACTGAGCACAAAGATAGACGAAATTATAACGCTGGTGATTGAAGGGAAGGAGAAAAAGCTCACGGTTACAGGAATATACTCCGACGTTACGAATGGTGGCAAAACTGCAAAGGCTGTATTCACCGACAATTCGGCGAAAGTCATGTGGACCATCCTTTGTGTTGAACTTTTGGATAAATCCCTTGTCGACAGGAAGGTTGCGGAGTATTCAGACCGATTTGATTTTGCAAAGACTTCAGATATAGATAAATTTGTATCTCAGACCCTCGGCTCGACAATAAGATCCGTTGAAATAGCATCTTACGCTGCAGTTACTGTTGCGCTTGTTATTACAGTACTGGTTACTATATTATTCATGAAAATGCTAGTTGCAAAGGACAGACCTTCTATTGCCATTATGAAGGCGCTCGGTTTTACAAACTCGGATATTAGGGCGCAGTATGTTTCTCGTTCAGTTTTCGTTCTAATTGTCGGAATTATTCTCGGTACCCTACTCGCGAATACTCTCGGAGAGTTCCTTGCGGGCGTGCTAATCTCTTCGTTCGGAGCGTCAACGTTTAATTTTACGGTCAATCCTTTTACGGCATATCTGCTAAGTCCGTTGATGATGATATTCATTGCACTTATTGCAACCATGATCGGTACCTCGAGCGCGGGACAAATAAAAATTTCCGAAAATATAAAGGAGTAGGAGGAGTAGACATATGGAGAAGATTATTATTGGTGAGCATATAGTAAAAACTTTCGGTGAGGGCGATGAAGAGCGCACTGTTCTCGATGGAGTATCTATTGAAATAAACGAGGGTGAGTTCGTAGCAGTTATGGGACCTTCGGGCTCTGGAAAATCTACACTACTGTTTGCTTTAAGCGGAATCGATGGTGTTGATGACGGAAAGATCGTTTTTGACGGCAAGGATTTATCGGCATTCGGGGAGACTGAGCTTTCAGATATACGTAGAACAAAAATGGGGTTAATTTTTCAGCAGCCGACCATGCTAAAAAGTCTGAATATTCTCGACAACATTATTCTTCCGTCAATTCGCGGAAACCGAAAAAACATCGCAAAAGTTTCGGAGAAGGCAAGAACGCTTCTTAAAAGGGTAGGCATTGCGGAGCTTGAAACGCGCGATACTACACAGGTTTCGGGAGGTCAGCTTCAGCGTGCGGGTATATGCAGAGCATTGATGAGCAGTCCGAAAATTATCTTCGGCGACGAACCAACAGGTGCCCTTAACTCAAAATCTGCCCATGAAATAATGGACATTTTTTCTGAAATCAATGCGGATGGTACTGCGATTATGCTTGTAACTCACGATGCGAAGGTTGCAGCGCGGACGGAACGTATTCTGTTTATGCTGGACGGAAAAATTGTAAGTGAGTTGAAGCTTCCAAAGCTGAACGGGTCGGATATAGAACGTAGAGTCGAAGAAGTGACGGCGAAAATGTTGGAAGTAGGAATATGATTATTGTTTCACAGTCTGATAGAAATTACTTATTTAAAAACATATCATCGCCATACTTAGAACAAATACTTTTCCTGCTAAACGTTATACAAATGACCCTGGTATCCATTACTTTGATAAAAAAAGTAAAAACTTTATTGGGCTAAAGGGTGCTTTTGTTCAAGAATTGGCTGCATATTAGGCAACTTCTTTCTTTTTAAACTAAAGGCAGTTTATTAATTAACCAAAACAACATTTTGAAACTTAGAGATGACTATGCATTGGAGGGAAGCGCATGGCTGAATTTTTTATGCACCCATTGCTGTGGCTTTTTGGCTGGCGGGAAAGGATCGGAGAATGAGGAATAGCAAGTACGGACAGCCCAATCAGGGCTGTTTTTTATTGAAAAAAAGGATTGGCAGAAATGCTGAAACATATTTTTTACAATAGTTTAACACGTCCTAAAGAAAGGTTTAAATTTCCATCAGTACAATGTCAGTATAGAGGAGGGATTGCATGAAAATAGCTGTTGCAGGAACAGGTTATGTGGGATTAATTACAGGTGTTTGTTTAGCAGAAATGGGACATCGGGTGATTTGTACAGATATTATGGAAGAAAAAATTCAGCTTCTTAAAACGGGGCGATCGCCTATTTTTGAGCCGGGACTAGAGCAGATGCTGAAGAACAACCTCTTAAGCGGCCGTTTAGCATTCACTGTAAATCCTAAAATTGCCTATAAGGATGCAGAAATAATCTTTATTGCAGTTGGTACACCGGAAAACCATGACGGGACAAGTAACCTGGATTACGTTCATGCAGCAGCTTATTCTATTGGTATATGTATTGAAAATGATGTTATTGTCTGTACAAAGAGCACAGTTCCTGTGGGGACAAATGAAAAAATCAAAGAAATTATTCAAAGTGTAAAGCCTCCGCCTCACCAGGCAGAGGTTGTTTCCAATCCTGAATTTCTGCGAGAAGGTTCGGCAATTATTGATTTTTTCAACGGTGACCGAATAATATTAGGAACCAATTCAAAAAGCGCAGCAGCAAAATTGGAGGAACTTTATCTTCCTTTAAAAATACCTATCATTAAGACTGATATGCGAAGCGCTGAAATGATTAAGTATGCATCAAATGCCTTCCTCGCTGCCAAAATCAGCTTTATTAATGAAATTGCAGCAATATGTGAAAAAACCGGAGCCAACATTGAAGAAGTTGCATATGGGATTGGAAAAGACAAGAGGATTGGGCCGTATTTTCTGCAGGCGGGAATTGGCTATGGAGGTTCCTGCTTTCCAAAAGATACAAAAGCCCTTGTGAAATTAGCGGGTAATGTACAGCACAAATTTGAGCTTCTCGAATCCGTAATCAAAGTGAATAATCGTCAGCAGACCTTGGCCGTCAGCCTAGCCAAAAATATATTAGGTTCATTAGAAGGCAAAAGAGTGGCTCTCCTGGGTCTTGCATTTAAGCCGGATACAGATGATGTTAGGGAAGCGGCGTCATTAATGATTGCCAAAAGACTTCTGGAAAATAACGCATCGGTTATCGCATATGATCCTGCTGCGGTACCCAATGCAAGGAAGGTTTTAGGAGATGCAATCGAATATACGATGAATGTACAAATAGCCTTAGAAAATGCCGACTTGGCTATTATTGCAACTGAATGGGAACAAATCAAACATTTTCCGCTGGAGTTATATACAGAAAGAATGAAATCCCCCGTTATAATTGACGGGAGAAACTGCTACTCTCTTCGAGACATCCGCAGACATTCTATCAGCTATATTTCAATCGGAAGGCCTTATATCATCCAAGATAAAATAATGGAAGGAAGATCATATGAAAATAGCTTTCTTCACTGATACTTTTTACCCTGACATCAACGGAGTCGCGAAAACACTCAAAAGATTTACAGACTATTTAAGCGATCAGAAAATCACCTTGAAAATATTTGCGCCATCCAGCCAATCAGATGAGTATGTTTCTTCCCATATTCGCAGATTCAAAAGTGCCTCTTTTTTCCTATATCCAGAATGCAGGGTGGCTTTTCCAAATTATTTTCATATCAAAGAGGAACTTGAAAAGTTTAATCCTGATTTAATACATGTTGCCACACCTTTTAATCTGGGACTTAGTGGTCTTTACTGCGCTAAAAAGTTAAATATCCCTATAGTGGGGTCGTACCACACTGACTTTGACTATTATCTTGAATTCTATGACCTCAAATTTCTGTCAAACATACTTTGGAAATACATGACCTGGTTTCACAGCACCTTTAAGAAAGTCTTTGTTCCTTCGTCTGAAACACTGCAGCAATTAAGACTGCATGGATTTTCAAATTTGGAATTATGGCCAAGAGGTGTCGACTGCAAGCTGTTCCACCCATACTATGATAAATTATCAGTCCGCAGGCAATACTCCATCAGCAAAAAATACCTTCTCACCTATGCAGGCAGACTGGCACCTGAAAAAAATGTAGATATCCTCCCTGATATAGCGCAATTACTCCCACCTCATTTTGAAGAAGATATTCATTGGCTAATTGTTGGGGACGGACCACTTCGAAAACAATTACAGGAAGCAGCTCCAAAAAACATGACCTTTACGGGTTATTTAGCAGCCCAGCAGCTAGCTGAAGTGTACTCAGCATCAGATTTGTTTGTTTTTCCATCTCCTACAGAAACCTTCGGAAACGTTGTTCTTGAATCAATGGCCAGCGGAACGCCTGTAATTGGTGCGAATGCGGGGGGAGTTAAAAGCATTATTCAGAATGGTGTAACAGGTTATTTGTGTGAACCTGGAAATGCGGAGGATTTCGCTGCTTCGATCATAAATCTGCTCAAGAACCATAAAGTCAGAAGCCGAATGGGGTTTGATGGCAGGGATTATGCGTTAAAGCAGAAGTGGGATGAAATCTTTGATAATCTAATAGGTCAATATAAAGCGGTTATAGGGGAGAGTGGCGAGAAGAAGAAGAATGACCTCAATCCTTTCCAGAGTGAATTTACAGAAGATTACCTTTGCAGAAATAATTACAGGGTGCCGATAATGCAGCAAAAGCTGGAGTTGAACCGCAAAAATATAACCACCTCTAAAAAGTAGTCCCAGACCGGAAAGAAGGAGTTCGCTCTTACCCTATAGAATTTAATACAACAAATGGTTTGTCTAATTCATAATTTCTTTTAGGGAATAACCATGAATATTCTAAAAAACGTGGAAGTAATTTTTTTATTTACTTTCCTTCTTACCTCTTGCAGCAAAAACAGCAGGTGAACTATACCCATTGGGTAAATTAGTGAAAAATATATATTGAAAGTACTGAAGATGAGGTAGAATCCATACTTTCTCACAAACTTTTAAGGAGAATTTCCTAGATGCGTGCTTAATTTAAAATTAGAAGATATAGAAACCCTCAATACTAATGGACAACATGATGGGAGTCGTGTTTTTTTAGAAATTGAACTTAAGAATGGGGTTACTTTTAGAGACGTTTATTGGACTGAATCCAATACATTTCATTCTAGTATAGTTGGAGATAAACATATAAAGGATATTCTCGAATATGAGTTATCAAATTTAAGAAAAAATTTACATGAGTTTGATAAAGCTGCTCTCAAATATGAGGGCAGCTTTCCTTGTAATACTTGAACCTATGGCATTTAAGCTAAAAATGGTGAACCATTACACAATAATCTATAGGGTACATTACTTAAAGAACCAGCTGCAGTCTAAGGCGCTTTCTTATTGTACTAAACGGGCATGTTAATTGAATAAGCTTTCGCTAATCTAAATTTAGAATATAGTATTATCACTCCGTGTTTCTGTATGATAAATATTCTAAAAATCTCTTGGAAGCAAGAGAAAGTGTTTTTTGATCTCTGGCAGCAATACCAATATTTCTAAAAGCAGGAACTTCCAGCTCTTTCGCTATAATTTTGTGAGGTATACGCTGTAAAATCAATTCTGGTAATATACTGATTCCCAGCCCGTTTTCCACCATAGACATAATGGCATAGTCATCCCAAGTTGTAAAATTAACTTGCGGTGAAATATGGTGCATCTCAAAAATCTCTGAAATCTCTGCTTTTGCTCCCTTTTCCAATAGCATAAACGGACTGTTCAGTAAGCCGCTAATTGGAAACTTCTCACAATTAGCAAGCGGATGGTTTTGGGGAATCACTACCAGCAAACGGTCTTGTTCCAAAAAAACCGTTTCAAGATCTGCTTTTGACGGCAGCCGTACAAATCCGAAGTCAACACGTCCATCTAAAACCCATCTTTCAATTTCTGTGTAATCACCAAGCAGAAGTTCAAAATCAATCTTCGGGTAATCCTTCTTAAAAACTCTGATCATGTTAGGGAGCCAATGAGTTGCTACGCTGGAAAATGTCCCAATACGAATAATCCCGGACTGTATATGGTGTAAGTCTTCGATTTGCGTCATTAAGATTTTGTACTCATTGCAGATTCTCTTTACTTGGGGCAGTAATTTTAAGCCATCAGAAGTTAAACTGATACCCGCACGTCCTCTTTCAAAAAGGGAAACCCCCCATTCCGTTTCTAAATCGTTAATCATACGGCTGATCCCAGACTGTGTATAGTCCAGTGATTCGGCAGCTTTTGTGAAGCTGCCGAATTCTGCTGCCCTGACAAATGCCATATATTTTTGGATATTCATATTTCTTTTCCTTCCCCATCTGGTTTTGTCATATATATCATGAGAAACATTCGTTTTTGTAATATCTGACACCATGATATGTTATTAATATCAAAAATTCAAGGCAGGAAAGGGGAGCTATAAAAATTGTTTTTTGTGAGTGAAATAATGAAAAAAGCACCTGTCTTCTTTTAGTTTCCGCCCCAAGAAAGGGTCTGCATTCCGACTGAGATTTGAAAATGAAGTTAAATAAACATAATAAGAATCTGCGAAATACAAGCTGATTCGCAGATGGGCAGGAGCAGAAGATGAAACCTAAAATTCAGTTTATATTATCAATGATTACTTTCGGTACAATTGGTTTGGTGGTCCGATATATTGATTTAGCTTCGAGTGAAAGTGCTTTACTAAGCAGTTTCCTGGGATGCATATTTTTATTGCTGGTATTCTTCATGATGAAGAAAAAAATACCTTGGAATTTAGTAAAAACGAATGCTTTATTTTTGATTCTTTCAGGTATTGCATTGGGAGGAAATTGGATTTTTCTTTATCAATCGTATGACCATACGACAATTGCCAATGCAACGCTAGGTTATTACTTTGCTCCTGTGATTGTAATGATTCTATCTCCCTATGTCCTTAGGGAACATTTATCCGTTAAAAAAATGGTTTGTATTGGTGCAGCAATCATAGGTATGTTAATGATTGTAGGTGAAGGCATGAGTGCATCAGAATCAGATGATATTCTTGGACTTTCCTTTGGATTAATCGCAGCAGCATTTTATGCTGCGTTATTGCTTTTAAATAAATTTATTAAAGATATGGGAAAGTTAGAGCTGACCATCATTCAGCTTGGAACAACCACTTTACTGTTAATGCCATATGTTTTCCTTACCGAAGGATTTGGCATCTTTGAAGTATCAAGTTCTTCTATTCCTTTTATTCTAATATTAGGAGTCGTCAACACAGGGATTGGGTTTTGGTTATTTTTCTCCGGTATGGAAAAATTTAAAGGACAGAGCATAGCTATGCTAAGTTATGTTGACCCATTTGTAGCTATATTGATTTCCGCAATTATCCTGCAAGAACAAATGACAATTATTCAAATGCTTGGTGGTATACTGCTATTAGGCTCTACACTAGTTAGTGAATTGAAATCAGTTAACCATTCCAATAGATTAATGAAAACCAGCTGAATAAACTACAAAAACAGTGGGAGGCAATCGTTTCCTACTGTTTTTTAGTTTGATAACTTTAAATAAGCCGCCAGGACCGAGAGGTGATTGAAGAAAGGTTTTTAAATTTGTCAGTTTTTTTCTAATAAAATCAAGGCGCATGTTAGTTTAATAATGGGTAGCTTTATTAAAAAGTTAATCCGTCTCTTTGTAGCTGTTTTAGCAATTATTGATTTTTCTATTGACTTGAAATGCATTTCATAAATTAGATTGAAAGTAAGCTGATTTTCAACGAAGGGAGAAGAGAGATGAACAGAATGATTAACCTTCAACAAGATGAACATGTACTATATACCCTTACAGGGTTATTGGAAATCTTTGATGGAGTACAAAATATCTGCTATGGTGATTTATTTTTAACTAATAAAAGATTATATGTAATAAGCACCAAGCCAATAAATGTTGAAAAATCTTTTTGGTTTAAAGGAGAAATGAGAAACATTGAACATTCGACACTCATTGTAGGAAAACACAGGATTGCGATAAGATGGGCATACAATGGAAACCTCCTTTACTTTATAAAAAGCTTTTCAGAAATTGGATGTAAATGTGTAGGTTCTCTTGATTCCTGATATATGTGGGAGGTATGTGATGACAAATATTAAAGACATTGCAAGATTAGCAGGTGTATCTGTCTCTACTGTTTCTAGAGTCCTTAACAATTATAAGCACGTTGCCAGAGATAAAAGAGAGTCTGTTCTTAGAGTTATTGAAGAAATGAACTATACGCCAAATAAAAATGCGATTGATTTAATTAGAGGAGAAACCAGAACAATAGGCGTTATTCTCCCATATAACAACAATCCAGCATTTGATCAGATATTAAACGGTATACTGAACAAGGCATTAGAGCATGATTTTTCGATTACGGTACTTCCTTCAATCTATAGTAAAGAGAAAGAAGTGGAGTATTTAAAAAAATTAAAAAGCAAGCTGTATGATGGCATCATTATCACTTCAAGAGCAAATGATTGGGAAACGATCATTCCGTATACTGGGTATGGTTCTATCGTTTCTTGTGAATATACACAGCACAAAGAAATTGGATGTTCTTATATGGACCGTTATTCTTCTTATCTAGATGCCTTTCAATTATTAAAAAACAAAGGGCATTATGCTGTAGCTTTCACAACAGCTAGGATAGAAAGCAATAGCACGAAGCAAATGATTGGTGCTTATAAGGAGATTTTTGGTGAACTTCAACCTAACTATCATATTTCAGGGTGTCTTTGCTTAGAAGACGGATATAAAGCAGCGGAGCATTTCCTGCATTTACCGGAGAGACCCACAGCTGTCTATGCGAATGGAGATGAAGTGGCTGGTGGTATTTATTTATATGCTAAGTCTCAGCAATTAAAAATCCCTGCTGATTTAGCAATCATTGGTCAAGAAAATCAGCCAATTGGTATTGGTATGGGGATTACTACAGTAGATCATCAGTTAACGAAAATTGGTGAGCAAGCTTTTAGCCTAGTTATAAAAAAATCTAGAGAAAAAGTAAAAATACCTTATCATATTGTGGAGAGAGATTCTGTTTAAAAACCCTGCTTTGAAGGTGTTTAACACGGTGGTAAAGATTGAATAAAAAATAGTAGTGGAATGTGGTGAAAGTTAGTGCATAAAAAGTTTATTGTCTTTGATATAGATGGAACATTATTAACGACAGAAATGAAGTTTCTCGACAGTACAAAACAAGCTTTGGTTTCTCTTAAAGAAAAAGGCCATTACATCTGCATTGCGACAGGACGGGACTACGCTTCAGCAAAATCCATCGTTGACGAGCTTGAAATTGAAACATATGTTTTATGCAACGGATCACTTGGATATGTTCGTCATGAATTAGCGCATGAAGTAATGTTATCAAAAGAGTCTATTATGAAACTTATTGAAATTGCAGCGGAAAACAATGATCAGATTGTGTTCCAAACAGTGAACGGAATAAAAAGACATTTCGAAGAACCTGGAGAGTCGTTAATTAAGGCTTACGAAAGTCTAGGATGGTCGATCCCTGACTATGATGGATTGTATTGGGAACGAAACCCAATTGTTCAAGCTATGCTTTTCTGCAAGCAAGAAGATCTTCAAAAATACGCGATCGAAGAATTCAGATATGTGAGTTGGCACAAATTTGGTTTAGATGTCATTCCTAAAGAAGGTTCGAAAGCAAATACCATTTTGAAAATCGCCGAACAAAATGGATTTAAGCGGGAAGATATTGTTTTTTTCGGGGATGGAATGAACGATATTGAACTAATGGAACTATCAGGAATTGGGGTCGCAATGGGAAATGCTGAAACAGAAGTTAAAGAGAAAGCCGATTTAATCACGGATAGTTGTAATGAGCATGGAATTTATAATGCTCTTAAGAGCTTGTCATTAATATAGAAAAGAAGAAATCTTAAAAATCAATCAATAATTTTCAGGGAATTAGTTTTTACCGACAAGATTTTGTGAATGTTCTCACTTAAAGTAAAGCTGCCCTGTACAATGAGGGCAGCTATCCTTGCTTGTTAAAGAAAAAGTTTTAGTGAAGAAAGTGAAAAGGGGAATTACCTGTTTTAGCTTCCTTCCATACCAGATTTATTAATAATCCTCATCATTCGGGAAAGTTTGTTTAATTTTCCTCTGAACGGGGATTACAAATTGTCTATGTAAGAATGTGCTAATTACTGCTTTCTTGCACGAAAAAACCGCATGCACCCAGCAAAGATAGAATAGTGCATGGCGATCAATACTTTTTCAAAAAATAATATTTCGTTCTAAAATCCATATCTTAATGGAAAGTCTGTTGGAAAGATCATACCCCTTTCTAAACTAGCTGAGAGAAGATTTCCCCCAGTCCACTAATGTTCCTAAAACAATATACTTATATTAAATCCCATTAATAAAGGTTTAGCTCAAGAAGTTCGGATCATTTTCCGGCCATCTTCATCGTAAGCCTAATTTGGATCTATAAGTACCTTTGAAATTTGGGCCGCTTTCTGAAAATCTTCGCTTTCCATATAGTGATCATATAGTTCTTTGGCATACTTGTTTATAAAAACCGTATGCTTATTTGTAATAAAATAGGGTAGGGCATCTTTCTCTAAGAAGGTGTAATACTTATTTAATTTATTCTCTGTAAGTAAAATAAAAAGTTTGAATAATAGATGGTAAAATTCGTTTTCCAAGTTTTTTGCCATGGAAAGTCCTTCTTGTGCTTTTCTTAATATTGAGGTTTTACGCATTATCTTTCCCGCAAGACCGCTTTCCAAATAATTGTACAGGCGTTGAAGATATGAAGTGGAATGCTTATTAGTCATAGAAAGTGCTTCTTTATAAAACTTATGTGCATGAGCATAATCTTTTCTTCTAAAATGTTCAAACCCAAGATTGTTTAATAGCATTCCTTTTTTATCAGTGGCTTGCAGTAATTCACTGTGATGAATCAAATTATGATAGGATTCCGTTAGCTCTTCTAGATTGAGGTGTATGTCGTTTCCAATCTGGAGAAGCATCAGCGACTCTGCCGTGATCGCCATAATGGAATTATTGGTTTCTCTAAAATAGCGGAGTGCTTTTTCAGCATGCACATAAGCCATCACTCTGGAATCGATACAGTGATAAGCAACGGCTAAATCATAATTGTATTCAGGATTTCCATATTCATCCTTTTCTATTTCTTTCAAGACTTCTATAGCCTTTTGATGATTTTCGGTTCTGGATGAAATACAATTGCATATGTAGTATATTCCCCATGCATGCTTCAGCAGGTTTCTCTCATAAGGGGGGAGGCTGGGGTGTTCTTTTTGTACAGACTGTAAAATAGAATATGTCTTTTTATAATTCATCTTTATGATATAATACCTTGCCTGTAACAGCTGGTATAATGCGGCATATTTCGAAGATTTAATATAAGGGATTTTCTTCAATTCTATATTGATTTCATCTACTTCTTTTAATCTCCGCATAACAATGGCCTTATGCCACTGATTGAGCTGATTCCCCAGGTTTTCAAATCGAAGGATTTCTTTCTTTATGTCGAGGTGCAAGCGTTCTGATAGTAATTCGATAATCTCTGCAGAACAAGCTGTATGCCCTCGCTCAATCTTGCTGATATAGGAAAGAGTGCAAATTCCAAAACCAAGTTGTTCCTGGGTAAGACCTGCCTTTTTTCTGTAAAATTTAATGATTTCTCCCTCTATCATGTGATACTCTCCTTATGCGACTTAAATGACTTTATGTAATAAGTTATAATATTTTTACAATAGTACCACAATTTTCAACTTTATGACTAGTTACTATTAGCACATAATCATGTTATTGAGTGGGTTGTTAGAATGACCCAGTGTTTTTTGAAAAGTAGAAAAGTGAAAAGGGATGTCAATAAATAAGGCCATGAATGAACTAAATTCATTCATGGCCAAATGTAAGTTTCTTAGTTTACTCCTACAGAAGCATAAGCATCCATAACAGCTTTGGTCTCTGCAGAAGGCTGCCCATTTCTATCTGGATGCAAATCTCGAGCAGCTTGAATAGCTGCTTCACGCATTTCTTTAAATCCGGAAGTTGGCGTTAAGTATAAAGTGAGAGCACGGTAGTAGATTTTTTCCGCTTTTGTCCTGCCAATTCCTGTAATATCTACTCCGTTATTTGTACCGCCTGCAGTAATTAAGTAAGCTGCTTTATTATTAATGCCGCTGTTAATATGAACCCCACCGTTATCTAATTCACCTTGGTAGCGATCTTGATAGGTATCCGGATAACGCCCTGATGGCATATATTTTGTGCTAACACTCTTAGAAGCGGGGTCACTCATCGAACGAAGTCCTCCGTCGCCAGGAATGTTTGGAGTGGTGTTATCCTCTCCTAGATCCCATTCAACCTCTCCTGTTGCGTACATTTCCGCGAAATTACCAAGGATGTCTGCTATTGATTCATTGATCGCTCCCGATTCATTTTCGTAAATTAAGTTTGCCGTATGCTCAATAACACCGTGTGTCATTTCATGCCCAGCTATATCCAAACCACCTGCAAATGAACCAAATTCAATTCCGTCCCCATCTCCATATAGCATTTGTTCTCCATTCCAGCCGGCGTTATTCCACTTTTCCCCAATATGAACTGTATTAATTAATTTCATCCCTTTATCATCTAAGCTGTTACGCTTATGAACGTTTTGATAGTATTTGTTCACTTTATCAGAGTTGAAATGGGCTGAAACGGCTGCTGGGTTGTGAAAAAAGTTACTAGTATTGGTTGTTGAAACTTCCCATCCCGTGAAGCCAAAAATTGCTGAAGAAATTAAGAATAAAGTTTCATCTATACGACGAGCGTCAAAAGACGATATTGGCACAGTATTGCTGTTGGCAACAGAAGTACCATGCAGATAACTTGTTTTAGTTTCCGAATCCTTACCTGCGTTGAAAGATTGCATATCGCCATGTACGTCCAGTCCTCTAGCGGTAACTGGGGAAAGATCCGTTGGTTCAGCACTGTGAATTTTATTGAAGCTGTCGATCACTTCTCCTGTTGCTGCATCCACAAAGTAATGGTAGTACCCGGGTGCCGGGATAGAAGTAGATGCTTTAACTAGGTAGGTTAAATAATACTTGCCTTTATATGGATAGATCGTTAATTCAGAATCTATATCATCATAATTTTTCACTTCACCAATCTCTGATTCTACGTCATTTTTGACAACCTCTATAGCCTTCTCTTCTGAAATGGATGCCTCAGTTGGAATGGTCGTACGAGTCAAAGTTTGGGTGACCTTGCCAAATGATGCAAATACGTTATTGTTCGAATCTAATGCTACAGTTTGTCCAGAACCATATACTGGAATACCATTGTATTGCTCAACAGTTCGTGCATGGTATGTACCTGTCGCACGATCCGTTTTCTCACTTACAATTTTAAATTGCCCTCCTTTGGTTAATGACCTCGCAGCTGGATTTTCCACTTTTGATTGGAGGTAAGCCTTTACAACTTCTTGCTTACTCAATCCTTCAGCTTTAAAGAGAATAGTTGAATTGCTGGTTGAATCTGTTGCAAAAGCTGGTACGGTTGGCATTATTCCCCCGAATGTCACTGAAAGAGCCAATACAGCAGGAATAACCACCTTTTTACTCATCTTATTCTGATTCTTCTTTTTCATAAACACACCCCTTATTGAATTTTTGTTGGAACAATTAGAATTATTCAGAAAAGTTTCGGCAAAATCAATATTAACCAGAGAAATTAAATTTGAGAAAATTTCAGACGGGTTTTGCGGTGTTTTAAGTGTTTTCGGGTCTAATCGACAAATTTCAGCGTTGTTTTGTAATGGAAATTTCTCAATACAATTTTCTGACAAATAAGTAATAATGATTTCTATCAAGTCATTTTGCTTAGGGGGGTGAAAAATGAAAAAAGCTGCTATTCATAAAGCCATCATACTTACTTGTTTATGTTCCATGTCATTTTATTTAGGGCTGCATGTAATAGGAGAAACAGAAGCTTCCTTTTCAAGCCAAGTTTCAACAGAACCTATAACAGTATCTGCAGCAATTATTTTTCCTGAAACTATTAAATTACTAGAAGATAGGGCAGATGAAATTGCAGATCAGATGCACCGCGAGTATGAACGGATTCATACTGTTCAAGCAGAAGGATCGTTACAGGTGTTACATGATAGATTTACTAAAGTTGAATCTATCGAAAAGGAGCTGTATCAGCAATTTACGGCTCTTCAACAGATTTATAATGAACTTTCCGACTATCATAACCAAACTAATGATAATGGTCATACCTTTGATTATGTTTCTGAAGGGCTGCTCAACGTAGAAAACAGGTTAAAGGAAGTACGGGAAAAGATAGATTTTCAAAAACTAGAAATGATCCTCTCCTCTATTTCAGTGGAGATAAAGGAACGAGAAGATAAAGCTTCCCAGGGAAATACTCAAGTGAAACAACATAACGGAAGCACTGAAATTCAGATTGAACCTGAACATGAGGCAACAAAAAAGTTAAATAATAATGAGCAGGCGCCGGAACATACAGAAAAAACTCAGGAATCAAAGGAAGAAAAATCTCAGGAAACTGCACAATTCCAGAAACGTCAAGAAAACTCTAAATCTCTTATTGAAGGGTCATCTAATCAAGAGACATCACAGAGTTCAAATAATAATGAGCAGGTGGTAGAACATGCAGAAAATAATTTTGAGATGCCTAAGTAGTATTTTGGGATTCGCTTTCGTGGTCGTCGTCTGTTTCTTAGCATTTGTTGTTCTTTCTTCAAGGATATCTGGTTCAGAACCGACTTTTTTAGGATATCAAGTCAAAGCAGTCCTATCAGGTTCCATGGAGCCCACTTTTCAAACGGGTTCTATTATTTCAATCAAGTTAGGAACTGATCATTCTAATTATCAGGAAGGTGATATTATTACTTTCCGGTTAGAAGAGAAGATCGTTACCCATAGAATTGCAGATGTGAAACAAGAGGATGGACAAGCATGGTATAAAACCAAAGGCGATAATAATGACGCTCTGGATTTATGGTCTGTTCCCGCACAAGATGTGGTTGGAAAGTACACTGGCTTTACGATTCCGTATATCGGGTATGCATTGAACTTTGCAGCTTCAAAAACGGGGTCAGCTCTTTTGTTGATTATACCGGGTATATTGTTGGTAATTTCTTCATTGCGCACCATCTTGAGTGCGAAAAAAGAGCTGGAAGTAAATAATGCAAGATGATTTAGGTTATATCTCCCATGTATCTACACACATACATAGGAGTTTAATAATAATTTTAATATTTTAAGGGGGATTTACAATGAGTTTTACAAAGAAGGTAAGTCAAGGTGTTATGGGTGCAGCATTAGGATTGTCATTAATCGGCGGAGGAACATTTGCCTATTTTAGTGACTCAGTCGAAACCCAGAACACATTCGCAGCAGGTACATTGGATTTAGGGCTAAATCCTAGTACAGTTGTTAACATTAGCAATATCAAGCCGGGTGATGAAATTTACCGTGAATTTACACTTGAAAACAACGGTACATTAGATATTGGAAAAGTGCTGTTAGATACAAGTTACACCGTTGATGATGCCCAATTGGATGGAAAAGCCAATCAGGATGATTTAGCAAAACACATCAAAGTTACGATCATGTATAACACAAGCAGTTCAACTAACACTGTTGTAGAAACTACATTACATGATTTACAGACTAAACAACCAGACTTAACTCAAATAGATAATCTTGCAGGTCCATATCCAGATGGCATTCCTGCAGGCGAAAAAGAAAAAATATTCGTATTATTTGAATTTGTAGACAATGGAGAAGATCAAAATCAATTCCAAGGTGATAAGTTAAAAGTAGATTGGACATTTAATGCAGAGCAAACAGATCCTGCTTACCATGACGATACAGAGTCAGATAATAACTAATAGTAAAGGTGCTCTGCTATTTTTAAATAGAATCCTAGCTTCAGTTTAATTCTTGGATTTCAAGAAAGCATCGCACCAAAAAATGACGCCATCCTTTCTAAAACCTAATTAGAAAGGATGGCGTTTGCTGATGCAGCCAAATGTAAACTTGAAGTTTCACAGCGATATAGATTAAGTTTTCTTATATTTTTTTAACGTTGTAATTTGTCAAAAGCCGAACTAATTCGTTATTTAATAATGAGCCTTATTTTGCATTCAGACTATAACCAGGAGAAAGCAATGAATATAACTAGACTTGAAATTAAGATTAACTTTAAACGTAATCGCATGATCCGTTCAGGTATAAAAAAAGGTTTAAATCACCCGGATACAATTAGACTTAGTCAACAGTTAGATAAACTGTTGAATGAATATCAAAAAGGTAAGTTCTATAGGAGCATCCACCACATAGCATATTTACAATGTTTAGGCTAAGGCACTTGGATAATTATAAATGATCTAAGCCTTAGTGAGAAAAGTATTAAAAGATTTTATGATAATCCATTTAGATCTTTACCCCAAATCATAACTGCTGCGACCGGGATAAATTTACCAGAAAACGTACTATAAACCTATTTATCGTCTTTTTTTTCGTAGCAAGGAATACTTTCGTCATACAAAAAAACCCCGATTGTAAATAGGAAGGAAGGGAACTAGAATGAAAGTGTTGGAATATTCTAAACACTAAAGAGAGGGTATTTAAGCATAATAAAAATAATAAAGAGAGTGGGGAAACATATGAAAGTCAGTTCTATAATGAAAAAAACAGCAGTGATTACCTTGTCTGCTGGATTGCTAGTTTCACCTGCAACTTCAATTTTCAGCATACCAGAAGCAGGTGCAAGTGAACGAAGTGCTGAAGACATCTTATCCACTTTGAACAGTGAACAAAGAAAAGCCTTAGAACAGCTGCAACTGAACACGGACGGAGGGCTGATAGGCTTCAAAAGCGAAGATCTATCCTCACAGAAAGAAATCTCCGTTATCGTCCAGTTTAAATCAAAGCCTAGTAAAGTAGCGGTTCTGGAAGCTGCCTTAAAAGGCAAGGAATTGAAAAAAGAGAAAGCCGATGCAGAGGTTGAAAAAGAACATAAAACGTTTAAAGCTGACATCCAAAATATCTTACTGAAAGAGAATCCCAAAACAAAAAGCATCTCAAGTTCCATTTCCCATACGTTCAAAAAAGCCTATAACGGTGTAGCCATGACATTGCCAGCCGATCAAGTAGCACTCCTATTGCAATCAGATGTCGTCCATGCAGTATATAAAAATCACACCTTTACGGTTGATCCTATTCAAAAAGAACTGCCTAAAGATATTGAAAAAGAAGTCACCACTTCTGTTGAGAGTATCCCTTATTTAAAAATTGATGAATTACATAAGGAAGGGATTACGGGTAAGGGTGTTAAAGTAGCTGTTCTTGATACGGGGATTGATTATAACCATCCAGATTTAAAGGATGCTTATAAAGGTGGATATGATTTTGTTGATGATGATAAGGATCCAATGGAAACATCCTATAAGGATTGGCAAAATTCGAATCAGCCTGAAATCAATCCCTTTACAGGCTCGACCTATTATACATCCCATGGGACACATGTCTCAGGTACGATCGCAGGTCAAAATAAAAATGACAGTGAAGTGTCTGTTGTAGGGGTAGCACCTGACGCCGACCTATATGTGTACCGTGTGCTGGGGCCTTATGGAAGCGGAACCTCTGAAGATGTTATTGCAGGTATTGAAAAAGCAGTGGAAGACGGAATGGATGTTATGAACCTTTCATTAGGTGCAGCGGTAAATGATCCAAATTATCCAACGAGTACAGCGATTAATTATGCCGTTTTAAACGGTGTAACGGCAGTTGTTTCTGCAGGGAATTCCGGACCAGGCTCTAACACAGTCGGGTCACCAGGTACTGCTGCATTAGCTTTAACGGTTGGAGCGAGTGACGTTCCCGTTGAGCTGACTACGTTTACAGGTAGTGTATCAGAGGATTGGTCCACTGAGCTCGTAAGTATGGGAAGAAGCTTTGCGGATGATTTTTCTAAACTGGATGGTCAATCCCTTGGACTTGTCGATGTAGGTTTAGGTGCACAGGAGGATTATACAGGCAAAAATGTTGAAGGAAAAATTGCTTTCGTCCAACGCGGGAATTTTGCCTTGGCTGACAAAATCAAATTTGCCAAAGAGCATGGTGCTCAAGCTGTGATTATGTATAACAATGTTGACGGCCAGATTGGTCAAAACCTTGGTGAATCGACTGCATTTGTTCCTGCATTCTCTATCACCAAAGCAGCAGGTGAGCAATTAAAAGCGAAGATCACTCAAGGGGATACAACTCTTACATTCTCAAATTTAAAAGAAACCCAATCAGAAGGAGATAAACTGGCAGACTTTAGTTCAAGAGGACCGGTCAATGATAATTATGATATGAAGCCAGAAGTCGTTGCTCCAGGGGTGAGTGTGCTTTCTGCATACCCTTCTTATATGATTGACCCTGAGAATCAGGAAGATTATGAGTATGCCTATGCACGTCTTTCAGGAACATCAATGGCGGCACCCCATACAGCTGGAATCG
Organism: Cytobacillus oceanisediminis 2691; assembly: GCF_000294775.2. Lineage (GTDB taxonomy): Bacteria > Bacillota > Bacilli > Bacillales > Cytobacillaceae > Cytobacillus > Cytobacillus pseudoceanisediminis. The sequence goes on along the minus strand of NZ_CP015506.1, from coordinate 3,043,219 downwards.
CGGCTTTATTATTAGATTCGAAACCAGATCTTGACCCTGACGATATTAAAACGATTCTTATGAATACGGCGGATCCTTTAAATGGTGAGTATAGCCTGTATGAAGTGGGGGCTGGCCGAGTGGACCCTTATCAAGCCATTCACGGTGATATGAAAATGCAGGTGACCGATGAAACCCTCATTCCAGATGGTGCTGGTTTTGTAACGGTTAATAATCCATCCGGTGATATCAGCTTTGGTAATCACTTTGGCGCAGAAGGAAGTTATGTCCGTGAAAATCGAAGCATTAGGTTCAAAAATAGCAGTGATGTGAACAAAACGTTTACGGTTTCTGTTGAAGAAAATGCAGCGGAAGGAACGAACAGCCTAAGTAAAAATGGTGTTTCCGTTAGTACAGGCAAAAGTATAAAAGTAAAAGCAAATAAAGAAGTGAAACAGAATGTCTTCTTAACGGTACCGAAAACAGCCAAAGTGGGTCTATATGAAGGATTCATTACACTCACAAATAAAGAAGATTCATCTGATCAGTACCGTATACCATTTAATTTTAGAATTACAAAGGAAGGGTTACACTATTTAGATTTACTGACACCTTCAATAACACCGCCATATTTAAATCAAGAAAGAACGATGATTGATAATCGTTTAGGTGCTCTGGCTAGATTTAATTTAAGCTCACCAGCGGAAACAATGGATGTCATCCTTCAAGATGGCGAAACAGGGAAAGATATAGGTTTCCTTGGAACGGTGAATTTAAAAGGCAGTCCACTAGATCGGGATCTTTCTTTAATAGGACTATTTAACGGAAGATATTACGAATTCACTGGGAACTCCAAACAGCCGATTGCAGAAGAAGAGAGTTATGCACAGCCTGGTCACTATAAATTGTTATTTGTAACAACGGGTACATCCGGGAAAGTGACAAAAGAAACACGTGACATCTTCATAGATATAGATGATCCGAATTTTGAAAGTTCACTCGACGGTCCATCACCATTCCTTGAATACAAACCAGGGCAGGAAACATACCCATTTGAAATTCAGATTACTGATCCACTCGTGGAAAAAATGCAGAATGCAGGAATCGAAATCGATCAATCATCGAATGCGGTCATTTATAAGTGGGGAGAATGGGGATTCCCTTCTAGTCCTGTCGCTATGGATAAAGATGGGAAATGGGCAGAAGAGATAGCTATGGAAGAATCTATACAAGCACTGAGATTTACAATGAATGGACTTGATTCTGCTGGTAATTCACCAGTGCAGAAAGATTATTACTTTGTCAAGGAGGGGACACCTGTTACGTATGTAAAGAGTGATATCAATAAAGTAAAAACAGGTGAAACGGTTCAAGCTCAAGTAATCTTGGATAATGTAAGTGATGCTAAAGAAGTAACTTGGAACTTTAAAGATAGGTTCGGGTCAATGGAATTAATCGATGCCAAGCTTGCCAATGGAATATCCGACAAAGCTGCAATTGCAGTTAATGGTGATGAGGTGAAGGTAACCTTTAATGGGACCAATGAGACATTTGACCACACTGCAGTTGTGGAAGTATCAGTTAAGATTACGGATGAAACCTTCCTTACTGGCACTAGTATTAATCCTACTGCTACTCTAATAAATGGTCAAAATGAAACAAGTACACTATTAAATGCTGGCCAAAAGATAGAGGTCGATCCACAATATAATTCAGCTTATGGCTATGTATTAGCGGAAGGATTCCGTAATCCTGATAACGATCTGCTTGAGAGCAGAGATTGGTCAAAGGTTGGAGGATCTGTGAAATTTATAAAATCCGATAGTACTATAGTGGACGCTACTTCTTTAGTAGAGGATAGATTAAATTACCGGGTAGAAAAACTTCCTTTAAGCAAGGATCCATATACTTTGGAGATTAAGATTCCTGGTCACTTTGAAGTTCACAGTAAACAACATATTGGGTTTGAATACAAAGGTAAGCTTTTTGGTAAAAATCATTATGTTAATCCAATTGATATTACAGCTGGTGATGTCAATCAAGACCAAGTCATTGATGTTTTAGACGCCATTGAAATCCAAAAGGCCTGGAAAACCGATAACCGTTCGGCTGACATCAACTTTGATGGGACGGTTGATGCGAAAGATATCGCCTTTGTTCAAAAGAATTACCAGCTGCAAAACAAATTTGTTGAAAATCCACCGGCTCCAAAAGAAAAGCATGATGGGAAAACATTAGAAAGTATTTTAGAAGAGTTGGGTGTTGAGTAAAGCAGGAAGTATTATTGTTATCAGAATTAAAACAGGAATTAAATGAAAAATATTCGAATCGTATAGGATACCTGATGAATCCCTACTACCGTATCAGGTAGTAGGGGTAACTTAGTTGAGAACACCTTTTTCACAAGTGAATGACCTTCCTGACATCAATAGCAATTTGAAAAAAACAAAAGAATCAGGATGTTAGGAGTAAAACTATGAAAAGAAGTACAATGAAGCTGCTTTCAAAGTAATCGGGTGTATTCTCTTCTTTTATTGAGGAGGTAGCTGAATAACGGTTGCATATATCAGTATAAAATCCTTACTTAATGCAGGAAGTAAGGATTTTTTGTTGAATGATTAAATTTAGAATATTTTGGAATGTGAGAGGAGACAAAAAATGGGTGAGAAATTATTAAGAGTTGGCACAACCTATATACCAGTAACTAATGTAGATCTTTCTTCTGATTGGTATGTAAATAAATTAGGAGCAGAGTTAAGCTACAAAGATCAAGACAAAGCAATTTTAAACATCGCTAATCAAAGCATTTTTCTTGTGAAGTCTAATGAAAATCAAAGCTCTAATTTCTTTGATATTTACGGTGATGAGCGTTTTTCATTAACATTCGAAGTAAATGGATTAAATGCCTTAGAAGCAATACATAAAGACTTTAAGCATAGTGAAATTAGAGTTGGAGAGATCGAGGATAGAGGACACACGGGAAGAAATTTTGTTTTTTATGATTTAGATGGTAATAAATTTGATGTATGGAGTGAGCTTAGTCCAATCTTCAAAGAAAAATATCTCATTTCCGAATAGATAATTTTATGAGGAGGCAATGTTTAATAAAGCATCTTCCGTTAATTGTTCAATAACGGGAAAGTTTGTGAGTGGAAGATCCAATGTACCTTATAGAGCAGACAATTAAAAAGGTCTGCCCTATAGGGTCTTTATTTGTCATGAAGAAGGAATAAAAGCTGGATGAGCCGAATAATTCATAGTGATCATGGGTTTGTTGTATTCTCAAAATAAAAGAGAGTATTTCAATAAGAATATTTTTTCGTTATATGGCCGACAGTCGAAAATGAAGGTTATTTTATGCGTATCAATGGCTTTTTTGAAATTGATTGAGGATTAGTGTTTCGTCACCCGGACAATACCCTGCCGTGTTGAAGAGAATTAGAGGCTGGAGATATAGGTATGTCCAATATGGAAGGGACCATTTGAATTTGGTTTTTACCTTTTTAGGACCGATTAATTTGTACTTTAGTTTAACTTTGAAAGATTACACTAAACAGTGAGGAGAATGTTTGTATGCAAGTTGTAACCAAAATGTTTTTAGAACAACTCGACATGCATTGCCATGAGAATGATTGGTTTGCATCCATGAATCAGGCGCTTCATGGAGTCAGCGCAGCTGAGGCAGCATGGACAAGTTCGGGAATCAGCAATTCGATTTGGCAGATTGTCAACCACTTGATTTTTTGGAATGAAGACGTAATCCATCGAATTAAGGGCACAGAGAATCCGCATAAGGCAGAAGACAATGAAGAAACCTTTGGAAATCCGGGGGATCCAGAAGACGAAATTGGGTGGACCCAGACAGTGCAGCGCCTTAATGAAGTTATGAATAAATTAAAAACGGTCATTGCGGACCTTGACGATGAAAAGTTAAAAACTCCGTATGCAGCTAACAGGTATTCTATTGAACGTTTACTCAGCAATATCATGATGCACGATACGTATCATATCGGCCAAATTGTTCTGTTGCGAAAGTTGCAATCCTCTTGGGGTGGCGTTGATTGGTCCTAAAGCACCATAATTCAGCGACTTCCGTCCAGCCGCAGAAGCAGTATTGACGGTGTGAAGCCCTTTCATTCTCTATGGTGAAGCTGGGAATTCCGAGTCACACATATACAAGGACATCTCGACCAAATTGAAAGAGTCAAAAAAGCCTTTAAGGAGAAGCGAGTTTAAAGATTAATATTTATCTTCTAAACGGGGCAGCCTTCATGCAGAAAAACAAAATTTGTGAATACATGTACTAAAACTTTAGGTGCTTATGTTAACATCGGCTGCCGAACCAGGCGGCTTTTTCATATTGAGCAAAAGGTGCAGTATAGTTATAACTTTCAAGTTGCAAAAAAATTAAGGGAATTGATGGAGAATTACCTGTATTTTATCCTAAATATAGGTAGCTGCAAAAATCAGGGGATCTTTAGGAGGAATAGCAGATGGATTTGAAATATCCAATTGGCCAATTTCAATATAATGGTGAAATTACTCACAGTGTTACAAGTATTTGGATAAATGAGCTAGAAGAGTTACCAAGATTGTTACGAGATGCTGTAAGAGACTTAGATAATAAAAAGCTTGATACAGCTTATCGTACAGGAGGGTGGACTGTTCGACAAGTAATACATCATCTTGCGGATAGTCATATGAATGCCTATGTTCGCTTTAAATTGGCTCTTACGGAAGAAACCCCTGTAATTAAGCCATATGATGAATCGAATTGGGCGGAACTATCTGATTATAAATTGTCGATTGATATTTCACTTTCACTTCTCGAAGCACTCCACGAGCGCTGGACCAATCTTTTACGCAGTCTAAGTTCGGCTGATATGGAAAAAACATTTATTCATCCGGATTCAGGAGAAGTTTCAGTAGGTGAAAATATCGGAATCTACGCCTGGCATGGTAAACATCATCTTGCACATATTACTTCTTTATGCAGTCGTATGGGATGGTAAATGCTTAGTTGGATTAACATACTTTTTTAACGGGTTATTACCTTATGATCTAGCTAGCTGCCAAAACAGGCGGCTTTTTTCTATTTGAACCAACAGGGGAAGTTAAATAAAGAAGGTATTAATAAAAATTGAGCGAAATATACAAAAATATTGCTGATTATGGGGGAGTGAAATGAAAACATATTTGGAACCAGTGGTCAAAAATATATATGCTTTTTTAGTATGGGATGAATCTTGGAACTCTTATAATAACTGCTATTTGTTGCTTGAGAACAATAATATTATTCTTATTGATTCAGGAAAGAAAGAACATTCTCACTTGCTGTTTTCCGCACTAAAAAAGAAAGGAATTTCTAAAAGTGATATAACTCATTTTATTGCCACACACGGTCACAAAGACCATATTGAAGCAATTCAATTTTTAGGTGAAATTGAAGGCTATATTCATAATCAGGATGTTGAGTTAATTCCAGAAAATATTAGAAACAAATTAAATATGAAACTTCCAGACAACGGCCCAACTGTAAGTAATTTAGAATGTGTTCTCCTGGGACACCATACTAAAGGTTCTGTTTTCCTATATCAACGTGAAAGCAAAGTGCTATTTTGCGGAGATCATATCTGTTTTTTTGGAGAACAATTGAGTGGTAATGTTGTAGATACAGGTGTTTGGGATAGGGAAAAATATAAGCAGTTTGTTTCTGAATGGTCTCAAAACGAGGAAATGAGGGAACAGCACAATTTTAGTTTATTTATAGAAGGGTTAAAAAAAATTACCAAATACGATGTTGAGTATTTGTGTACGGGGCACGGTGCAGTTTTAAAAGGTAAAGTAAATGAATTTATTTCTGATTTGCTGGAGTTTGAATAGTTAAATAATATTTTTTTAATTAACGGGAGCTGTTCTTCAAGAGGGAGAATAGCTCTTTCTTGTAACGGAATAGTTTAGTTTAACAAGGATTTTCGTAGAATACAGGAATTTCATTTTTATTTACAGAATATTTAGTAAGGCAGAAGCTTCAATTGGGAGTTTTGAGAGAGAGGGAGAACAACGTATGAACTATGGACTATTAGTGCGCCCAAGGGGATTGGCTGAAACAAACTCACCCTATGATTGGTTTAAAAAAATGCGAAAAAATGCTCCAGTTTCTTTTGACCCAGAACGGAATTGCTGGGACGTATTCTGTTATGAGGATGTCCAAATGGTTTTACAAAATTTCATTCTGTTCAGTTCAAAAAGAAATGGAAATGTTCAAACCTTGCTAGATATGGATCCGCCAACTCATCGAAGGTACCGCAATCTTGTAAGCCAGGCATTTACACCAAAAACTATTCAAGAACTGGAACCTAGGATTACGGCTATAACTCACGAATTATTAGCACCGCTGCTAGGAAAACGAAAAATAGATATGGTTGCGGAAATCGCTTATCCTCTTCCTGTAATCGTGATTTCTGACATGCTCGGAGTACCGAGTCATGACAGAAAGATGTTTAAAGAATGGTCTGATATTCTAGTTGCGGGAACACAAAGCGCATCGCCTAATGTAATGTACAAGTTATTTGCTAAACAAGAAAAGGCTATGCTTGACCTGCAAACATATTTTAAGCGAAAAATTTCAAATCGCCAGATTAACCATACAAACAATATCATATCCACGTTAATGACTGCAGAAGTTGGTGGAGATTCATTATCCATGGATGAGTTATTAAGTTTCTGCTTCCTTCTACTTGTTGCAGGGAATGAAACAACTACAAATTTAATTGCCAATACAATGCTCACTCTTTTTGAACAGCCGGATATACTCAACCAATTATATAGAGATCATTCTCTTATACCTGCAGCCATTAATGAAGTACTAAGATATCGTTCTCCTTTTCACGGTATGAATCGCTTCGTCACTGAAGATATACAATTAAAAGGCATGAATCTGAAAAAAGGGCAGGAAGTAATGGCTTGGATTGGATCTGCAAACCGGGACGAAAGCGTATTTGACAAACCGGATGTGTTTGACATCAACCGCTCTCCAAACAATTATCTATCTTTTGGAGCAGGTGTTCACTATTGTCTGGGATCACAGCTTGCCAAATTAGAAGCGAAAATATGCATTACCGAGATGCTTAAAGCGATACCGACTATGAAATTGGACACTTCTAAACATCTTCGTATAATTTCTAGCACGTTTATGTATGGATATAAAGAGCTTCCTGTCATTTTAGGATCAGAATAATATCCATTATTTCAAAATCTTGCTGTTGGAATATCTTCTGCCCTCGTATTAGTGACTGAATTCAAGTGCTTATGAATATGTTTTAGCTTTAAATTATGTTAGACTAAAAGCCAAAAAAGAAGAGAGGTAAACAATGTTTAAAAAAATAATGAAACAAATTAAGCAACTTTCCCAAGGAAGCAGTGAGCGAAGAAATGGCCATTATCGAAGGGGCAGCAGCAGTGAACGAAGAAACCGTTATTTTAACCGAGGAAGCAGCAGCAACCGGCGATATAAACAATCTCCAATGAGTGGAAGTAACTACTACAAACGAAAGGGTCGAAGCAGCAGTTAATCTTCCTCCTTAATATACTTTTTCCTTCGCTTTATGTGCAGCATGAAGATCAGTTAAAATTTCACTAATATTTAAGTAAGGTTCTTTAATTTGTAGCAGTCTTTTTAGCAAATAAACAGTTTCCTTCTCTAAAGAAAGTTCTTCTGTCCAAGGAAGAGCTTTTTTGTTTTTAGAAGAGTACGTCGTATAAAGCAAATATAAAAGTATTTCTCCTAGATCATAGTAGTCCTGTTGTTTCATCTCCAGAAAATTTCTTTGTTTGTTAGGTGAAGAACTAGATGAAGAGCGGAATGGGTCAGTTCTATGCTTTGACAAACCAAAATCGATTAGAAAAATTTCCGTGTTTTTTATTAAGATGTTTGGAATACGTAAATCTTGATGGTAAATGTCTTTTTTGTGAAGATAATCTACTAATTCAAGTAGGTGAGTAAGAATTAGTAAAGACTCTTCCTCGTTAAAGGTCTTTTTATTAAAAAAAATTTGGTCTTCCAGATTATCCGCTTCAATGAAACTCATTACATAATATAAGTGTCCGTTATTTGAAAAGGCTTCAAATAACATCGGTATATTTTTGTGGTTAAGCATACCCAAAACAGTGATTTCATTTTCAAACATCGCCACCTCTTTTTGGTTGCGTCGCTTACTAGGACGAAGCTGTTTGACTACTCTATTCTCGTTTGTTCTTAACTCTTTGCACAAATAAACAATCCCATAGCTCCCAGCCCCGATAACGTTCAATATCTCGTAATGTTCGTTCAAAACTGTTCCTTTTTTTATAGGCTTGTCCACAAAAAATTGGTAAAGCTTCCTAAATGCTCGAAAAATTGAAACTTTCCTCTCCTCCTTTCTGGATTTTGGTAATTTATAAAGAGATTACTTGACTTTATATCTGTGTTTTCTTATTGGGAAACACTCAATCGTATGGTGCTATTATAACAAGATATCATAAAATACCTAAAATGATATATTGTTCTAAGGGGTACCACCGTTGAAGCAATTGGAAGGACTAAGGCACCTCTTTGTTTTAAGATAAAGGGGCAGTGCTGGTTCTATAAAAAATCGAAGCGATGTTGTGGTTGTAACTTGAGGGTTAAAAAGAAAAGAATTTGAAGGAAGTAAAAATTCGTTAGGGAAGCAGGTAAGATCAATGAAAAAGATATTGATAATTGATGATGAAGCAGACATGCGAAAACTGCTGGCAGATTATTTTGAAGTTAACAGGTATCACATCATGACCGCAAAGGACGGCAATGAGGCGGAAAGGCAAGCAGAAAAACAACCGGATATAATTTTACTGGATATAAACATGCCTGAGATTAACGGTCTTGACGTTTGCAGGAAAATCCGGAGTTATGTTTCCTGCCCCATCTTATTTCTAACCGCACGTGTAGAAGATGCTGATAAAATATCCGGTTTTCAGGCTGGCGGAGATGATTATATTCAAAAGCCGTTCAGCATCCATGAACTTGGCGCAAGAGTGGATGCCCATTTGCGCAGAGAAATGAGAAATCAAAAGAAGACAACGGTTAAGTTTAGTGGCGACCTTGTCATTGATTATTCAGAGCGAGCGCTTTATTGTAACGACATACAAATTTCTTTGGCAAAAAAGGAGTTTGATATTATAGAACTCTTGTCTAAACACCCTGGTATGGTTTTTGACAAAGAACGCATGTATGAAAGAGTATGGGGGACGAACGAAGAGGGTGACAGCTCAGTAATCCCTGAACATATCAGGCGTATTCGGTCTAAATTGAAAGAGCATGGCTGCGAAAGCAAGATAGAGACTGTGTGGGGTGTAGGATATAAATGGAAAAGGTAATGGGCTATCTTCGATTGAATAATATGACCATACTACAAACCTTCATCACGCTAAATTCCTTATATTTAGTTTTCGTTTTAACAGCCATTGTGTTCGAATTCGAGTGGGCCGAAGAGATGACGCGACGCTTTGCCAATCACCCTTATGGGAACGACTGGGTTCTAACTGTTCAAATTGCTGGGATACTTTTGACGATAGGAACCGGATTAGTCTTGATGGCCAGCATTTTTTACAAACTGAAACTGAAAAAACCTTTGGAAATCCTGATGAACGCGTCAGAGAAAATCTCGGCAAATGATTTAGGGTTCCATATTTCCTATGACAGCAGGGATGAAATGAGCGAGCTTTGCCGTGCATTTGAAAAGATGCGTAGCCAATTGGAAAGTAACTTTAAAGCCCAATGGCGCTTGAACGAGGAACGGAAGCAGCTTAATGCGATTTTTGCCCATGACTTGAGAACACCTCTGTCCATCATGAAAGGATATATCGAGGTTGTAACCACCTATCTGCCGCAAAAAAGGATATCCGAGGAAAAACTGCTGGATATCATCAAAACAATGGAAATGCATATTGTTCGTATGGAGCGTTATGTAGAGGCCATGAACTCTATTGAGAAGTTGGATAACTTTCCAATAAACAAACAAATTATCGAAATGGATGCCCTAATCAACTTTCTGGAAGACGGTGCCAGCCGAATTGCAGACCAAAGTGGCAAATCTTTCGACTCATGCAGACCTGCAGATTCCACAAAATTGTTTATCGATAAGGATCTCGTGATGCAGGTTTCTGAAAATCTGGTGGCAAATGGAGTGCGTTATGCTTCCAGCCATATTAAAGTCCATTACTCCGTTCGCAATGGCATTTTTTCCATAACGGTCACTGACGATGGCTCCGGATTTTCCGAAGAAGTGGTACGGAAGGCAGTTCTCCCCTTTTATCGGGGCGAGGCGGCGGAAGCAAATGAGAACAAAGGGTTAGGGCTTTATATTTGTAAAATATTGTGTGAAAAGCATCAGGGCTTCTTACAGGTCGCAAACAGTACCCGCGGTGGTGGAAAAGTAACAGCAAGCTTTTTTTGCAGAATTGATAAATAGTTGAAAATTATACTTTAGTATTTCCTTATCCCAAGAAAAAGGAGTGCTAAAATGATTTTCACTTATAAGAAAATACCCGCTTTCTTAACCAGCTTGCTTCTGGCAGTGCTAATGACTGCATTGCCTTTTGCTGATGCCCGCGCTCAAAGTAAAACAGAGATTGTGAAAGAAATCGATGACTATATTAAGAAAAACATGGAAGTCAACCATATTACAGGTGTATCTCTGGCAATAACCCACGGTGAAGATGTGTTCTACACGCAAGGCTACGGTGCATATTCAGATGGAAGGGAAATAACCTCAAGAACGCCCTTCCCAATCGCCTCATTGAGTAAATCCATGACTGCGCTGGCTGTATTGCAGCTTGCAGATAAGGGACAGATTGACCTTGACGCTCCATATGTCTCATACTTTCCCGACATCTCGCCCACAGACGATCGCATCACTCGCATCACGATCCGGAACTTGCTAAACCATACTAGTGGCCTTAATGATAAAGTAAATCCCGACATGACGAAATCCGTTCAATTTAAAACATTACAAGAGATAAACAAATCTTTGGACAGAGTAAAGCTTGCTAATGATCCTGGTGATACATACAACTATCATAACCCAAACTATCAATATCTAGCATTGTTAGTGGAACAGATCAGCGGTAAACGGTTTTCTGTATACCTTAAAGAACATATTTTTGCTCCATTGGGGATGAATGGCACCTTTAGTGTCAGTTTGACGGAACAAATCAATGAAAATGATGCCATTCCTCGGGGACATTATCTGTTGTTCGGCAACCCGAAAAGTACAGCCGAACCGATATGGTTTATAGAAGGCCCAGCAGGTGTGGTTACCAATGCCGAGGATATGGCAAAATGGATGCGTGCACAATATAATCCGCAGCTTCTTTCCCCTAATCTCATGGAACAGTACCATACTGCAGGGCAGCGCGCTCCTTATGGCATGGGGTGGCTTGCTTCCAATGAAGCCGATTGGGGCAGGTCGATCTCCCACTCGGGAATTTTCTGGACTTACAAGGCTGAAGAAACTGTTTATTTAGACAAGGAACTTGGAATTACCATGATGTTTGACACAGGGATAAACGCATTCCTTGATTATTCCGCCTTTGTTAAAGGCGTTTCCCAAATCATGGTTGGAGGAAAGGCAGAAATTTCAGCCATCAATAGCCGAAACATGGAAAAAGCGATGATTCTTCTTATGGCGGGAACAATCCTCTGGAGCGGGTATTCATTCTACCGGCTGAAGAAGAAAAAGAACAGGCTTACGGCATTTCGCCGAAAGCTGATCTTCGCATCAGTAAGGACTATACTCCCCGTGCTGATCCTTTTATTTCTACCGTCTATTTTGGCCATATTTGCAGGAGGCAGGGTTGTGCCTTGGAATGGAATATGGATGATGATGCCGTCTCTTATTATTTGGCTTGTATTATTAGTTGTGGTTAATCTTGTTAATAACACCTTCCTTTACTTCATTTATTTTAATTCAATAAAAAAGCGTAAAAGCTCGGCAATATCTAAATAACATAAACATCGGCTTTCCAGGGTTCAGCTTGTAGAGACCGCCCAATTTGGAAAATGTTAAATAAAAATAATTAGAAGTATAATAATCTTATGCTTTAAACAGGAGCAAAAAAGAGCGAAGGATTTTCATTCAAGTATTAAATACTTATCTGACAGGTTTTTATTTCAAGATAAGCTGCTAATCTGGCAGCTTTTTTCTTATTAAACTAACGGGGCAGGTTTGTTGAATAAGGTGTGTTGAAAAAATTACAGATAAATTGTGTGAATTCGGTTTTATTTAATTACTAATATTTGGTATTATATAATTTAAAGAGATGTAAAGAAAGGGGAATCTATATTACACATGTGGAATACCTTGAAATGATTATTTAATTGGATAGAGACAGGGTGCGGTCCTTGGTCTTTAAGGATGCGTTTATTTGTCTATCTGAAATCATTCAAGGGATACAAGATGTGGACAATTAAATTCCCATTGCCAAGCAGATATCCTTATATATCTGTTTTTCATTATGGGTAAAAATACATCTCAATTGACACAGTCATAACGTCCCTAAATAGGGGGAATTCTAATGAAAAGTCATTACGAAAACGAAGAAGTGCTAACAGGAGGAAATGTCTCGATAGTATACCGTTCGGGAGATACTGTTCGACGAGAATTAAAACCTGATAGTGTAAAAATTCATAAGTTGTATCAGCATTTAGAAAGTGAAGGATTCGACTATGCACCGAAGTACTTAGGTATTGATGAAAAAGATAGAGAGATATTAACTTTTATTGAAGGAGAAGCTGGTAATTATCCTTTAAAAAAATATATGTGGTCTAATGGTGTTTTAAAAGAGATAGCGAAAATTTCTTCGTCTCTATCATGATGCTGTGAGTAATTTTCCTATCGACGAGAATTGGCAGCCAATAGAAAACACACCTCAGCCAATGGAGGTGCTATGTCACAATGATTTTGCCATCTATAACATCATTTTTAATCACGAAAAGCCAGTAGGGATTATTGATTTTGATCTTGCTGCTCCTGGTCCAAGACTTTGGGATATAGCTTATACTCTATACACTTGCGTTCCTTTAAGCAGACTTTATCATACTGAATCAGGTAAGGCAGTTTATTATGATCCATTAAAGGATGCCAACCGTATAAAACAAAGAGTTAGATTATTTTTTGAATCCTATGGTATTGAGGGGATAGAAAATGGTTTTTTTGAGATGGTGCTGCTGCGAGTAGAAGGTTTATGTAAAACAATGCAAAGGAAAGCAAACGAAGGCAATATGGCGTTTCAAAAAATGATCGATGAAGGACATTTTGAACATTATCAAAAGGAACTTCAATTCATTCGTGAACATGGGAAAGAATGGATTTAATAAAATTTTGAACTAAATGTATAGTATAGCGTTAAGCCACTTGGGTTTAACGCTTTTTTAATGTTGAATATTCCAGGATAAATATAATTGAAAAAAGGCAAGTTTGTGCTATTTTATTCACTACAAAAGAGAGGAAGAAGCAAGAAGTCTAAATCAAGCTTGTAAGATAGTTTTGAAAAGTTATGCTAATAAGGAAGTGTACCCTATGAAACTATACCATATCAATCTTACGGCCACTGACGTTATTGCTGCACGAGAGTTCTTAGAGAAATATTTCTACTTGCAAACCAAGAGGATAAATAGCGATTCATTTGCTGTATTGACTGATGATGACGGATTGCTGCTAGCTTTGATGAAAGATACTCAGGCCAACGACCCCAAGTCCTTTCATATTGGCTTCTTTCAAGAGAGTAATGAACGAGTATACGAGATCAATCAACGATTGAAGGATGATGATTTGATGTGAAGCCGCCTAAGATGGCTCATCGATGGACATTCTATGTTAAAGCCCCAGGAGGATTTACTGTGGAGGTACTTAGTTGAGTAAGATATATTCGATACTTTTGGGTTACCTAATACTGCAAAGAATCAAGAATGCTTATATTCATGTTCAGCTGCTAATCAGGCTGTTTTTTCTTTTTACCATGAAAATAAGTTTCTTCAATTGAATAAGCTCAATATCCTCGTACTTTACTATAAGTCATTTTTCATTGTTTTTTAAATCTTAATGGGTTAATTTTTAAAAATTTACATATTCTATAATTCAGTGGCGAAAAATGGATAATTAAAATAATAAATAAGATGGAATTATGAAAAAATCGTTCAAACTATGAGAAGGTTTAGACGCTGTAATGGTGACGATCCATCACCTTATTTATCTTGAAGGTGCTAACGAGAAGCTCAAAGAATAAATGTTCGGAAGGAAGGATTAAAAATTGAAGCAATTAACTATTTTTATTAAAGAAGCAACAAATGAAGAGCCGATTCAAACATTAGAAACGATTCTCATGAAATTGGATGGCATTGAGAGAGCTTTGGTGGACATCGATGATGGTGAAGTAAAGATTACATACGACGAAAGACAAGTTGACCATGAAAAAATTAAAAATTGGATTCAACAACATGGTTTACATCTTCTTAACTAAAAAATTTCTTATTTCTAGTTCTTAAACTAAAATTTATAAATAAAAGAAGTAAATAAAGTATATCTAGATAATATTCACTTGCTTATTCCATCTACCTTTTGTTAGATAGGTTCAACAATCGGGCGCTTTCTTTTGTAAGAAGACGTCTTTTTTATAAGCTCCTACACAAACAGATTGCTAGGACTTAGAAACAAAGTGTACTGAAAATTGGCATCCATTTACAAATGGATGCTTTTTTTAACTTTACTTTCTATTCTTAAATACGGAATTAAAATTTTTTTGGTGATTAAGCGAGTCGGTGCTTATATTCAAGATCAGCTGCCGAACCAGGCTTCTTTTTCTTATTTAACAAAAGGGGCAGGTTTGTGTAATAAGAATTCTGCGAGATATTATTTAATGAATCTTTTAATAAAATCATACGTACATAATATTAAGGTGGTGTGAGTAATGAATTTTGGTGGGTGGGTTGCAATCGGAATTGCGGTTGCAGTTGCTATGGGGTTATTTGACAAAAAAACTAAGAAAAATAAATAGAAAATAAATAGACTTAGACTTTAATAAGGCTGCCATTACAAAGGTAGCTGCTTTTTTATATAACAAACGGGGCAGGTTAGTTGAAGATCTTTCGGAAAAGAGTCTTTTAGAAACTTATGGTAGTATTTTTAAAAATAAGAGTATTTGAGGGATATAAGATGGTTTTTTTAAAAAAGGATTCTTTATTATTAACAATCATTTCGCTTTTTGTTTTATTAGCAGGCTGCGGGAGTGTCAAAGTAGTGGAAGAAGAAGATCAATACATATCAGCCGTTAAACAAATCGATATTCCAGATGATGTAAAAATAATCGGTTTGGGGGAGGCAACACACGGAAACATTGAATTTCAAGAGTTGAAAAGAGATGTTTTTGAAGTGCTTGTAAAAAACGAGGGTGTTCGTGTTTTTGTCTTAGAAGGTGATTTTGGAGGCGGACAGCGAATTAATCAGTTCATTTTAAATGGAAATGGAACGGCAGAAGAGGCAGTGAACACTCTTGATTATAGTATTTATAAGACGGAACAAATGATTGATCTTGTTCAATGGATGCATGATTATAACGATTCTGTGAGCGAGGATGATAAAGTTTATTTTTATGGAAATGATATGCAGCGTTATGACTACAGTAAGAAAGGAGTGCTTGATTATTATAAAGTGGTAAACGCAGATGAATTCAAAAAGCATGCATTACATTTGAAACATATTTCAAATGATAAAATGCGTGAGTTAACTACGGAGCAATTGAATGAAATCGATGAAACAATAGAAAAAATCATTTTAGACCTGCAATCTAATGAATTGACTTACGTGAAGCAATCTTCTGCTGATGCCTATGCCTTTGCTTTACAAAATGCGAAAAACATGAAACAACGTACGCAGTTATTTTTAAACGAAGGAGATTATACGAAACTTCGTGATCAATATTTAGCGGACAATTTACAATGGATAGCTGAATTTGAAGCAGCACGTGGCCACGATAAGATATTTGTCACCGGACATAATGGGCATATTGAAAAAACGTCGGCATCGTTAGCCGGTTACAAATCGATGGGGCATTATTTAGATGAGGTATATGGTGAAGAGTACTTTGCCATTGGAACTGATTTTATCAGCAGCGAGTTCCAGGCGAAAAAGGGCGATTCTGGTGAACGGAAAATTTATAAACTGGAGAATCACAATGATTTAGTTGATGCATTTAGTGAAGTGGAGTCAAATATTTTCTATGTTAATTTTGAAAAAGCAAGTACGTCTGATGAATTAATGGATATCATCACGAGTGAGCAAAAGATGTCAAATATCGGGGATGATTTTCGTACGTGGTACAAGTTTTCAAAGGTGTTTTACACGATTAAAATGACACCCAGCGAAGCATATGACGGTATTATTATTGTAAAGGAAGCAACGGCAATAAACGTAATAGAATAGCATTCTCCCGAGTATACAATTTTTTGAATAACAAGGCATAAAAGGAGAACATTATCTCATTTTTCACGGGCGCTTATTCTTTCATAAGAGGGCGCCCTTTTTTTAGTGTCGCAACACATTTTAGAGATTAACATTTGAAGTTTTCTGCATAAGCTATAGGGTCCTTGTATTCAAGATTTTCTACTAAATTAGGCAGTTTTTTCTTATTGAACAAATGGGGCAGGTTAGTTGAAAAAGAGATAGACTTTTGGTTAAATATGGTATACAATTATCTCTGAGAGAACGTATGTTCTTTTAGGTGGGATTTCTTTTGATGTGTAAAAAAATAAACTATAAAATTTATGATTGGAGTGTTATTGGATGCAAACAAAAAAAGTTTTTCTATATGTATTTAATACAATGTCGGACTGGGAATATGGATATTTAATTGCTGAACTAAACTCAGGAAGATATTTCAAAAAAGATTTAGAACCTTTAAAAGTAATTACAGTAGGAGCTAATAAAGAAATGATTACAACTAAGGGAGGACTGAGCATAAAACCAGATATTTCCCTTGATGAATGTACTCTTGAGAGTAAAGATCTTTTAATTTTACCAGGAGGGACTACTTGGAATGAAGAAATTCATCAACCTATCTTGGAAAGAATTGGCCAAGCTTTAAAGCTTGGCACTATTGTTGCTGCAATTTGTGGTGCAATTGAGGCCCTTGCGAATATGGGATACTTAGATACTAGAAAGCATACAAGTAATAATTTAGAATACACTAAAATGGTATGTCCAAACTATAAAGGAGAAAAGTTCTATGAGGTGGGATCAGCGGTATCTGATGCGAATTTAGTTACTGCATCAGGAATAGCTCCTCTGGAATTTGCGATGGAAGTACTGAAAAAATTAGATGTATTTGCACCAGATACATTAGATTCTTGGTATAGTTTAAATAAGACTCATAAACCTGAATACTTCTTCCAGTTAATGAACTCGATGAATAAATGAGTTAAAATATCAAATGGCATATTTTTATTTTTTGAAATAAATTTCCATACTTTGTACGATGTCAAAGTATAATTTTTACACATAATCAAAGTTTTTTAGATAAGTTAACAGAGGATGTTGATAATTGTAAACTATCGGGGGTGTTGATCCAAGCAGGATTAATGCCCTTTTATGTTGAACTCCTTATTGTAGAAACGGGCAGTTTTGTTCAAGGAGGATTCCCTATATGAAGGGCGAATAATGGTAACATGGTGATAGATTGTGATAGAAATATTTGTAATACTAAGAGCACTATCTCTGTGAACAGACAAAATACGTTGATTTTTAATATTATTTAATGCCATATCTCAGAAAACACTTATATACAATGGAGGATTAAGAAAAAAGAAAAACTGTACTTTAGTAAAATAGTTGCCTTTTCCCTTCGAGTTAAATAATAGCCCGTTTCTTTATATAGAAGCGGGCTATTTATTTTATGTAAGCCTAAGGCCCCCATAATAAAGCCCGTTTTGTGCATGTAACATATATAATTGGCATAGCTATTCTTAACCTACTTAACAATTTGAATAAAGATGATTACGCTAGCTAAAGTAAGCATCGTTAAAGCATTTAACCCCATAATCGGTCTATGTTTGGCTCTTAAGAAGTGAGCATGTAAAGCACCCAGCATAAGAATTATAATTAGGGATCCCGAAAGCAAAATAAATTTAGGAAGCCAAAATCCAATAATCAATCCGCCTACCCCCAATAATTCTAAGAAAGCAGTTATTTGCATAAACCAAAGGGGGTAGCGATATTCCCTCCAGTGCTTAACCATTGACTTGGTACGCACTAATTTCATCGAAATAGAAATTACGAAAATAAGAATTAGAATAATTTGAATGGTAACCGTTACAGAATCCATACAGTTCCCTCCTTTTGTATGTAAATGTCAACCCAAAAGTTGACCATGTCGCTCATGTAAAAGTTGACCACCCTCTTGTTACTTCGAATATGTTTCTTTGAGACGATAACTCTCTCCGTTCATTGGGATAATGTGGGCCTTGTGAGTCACTCGATCTAACAAGGCGGCGGTCATCTGTTCATCGTGAAAAACTTCTACCCATCGGCTAAACTCCCGATTGCTAGTGATAATCATGCTTCCTCTTTCATAACGAGTAGAAAAAAATTGAAACAGTAATTCGGCTGCTCTCTGGTGGTAGGGGATATAGCCAAGTTCATCAATAATCGTGACATCTGCAGCCAACCATTGTTTCTCCAACTGGAGGAGCCTTTTTTCGTCTTGGGCTTCCATCAGTTCATTCGATAGGCGGGCGGCCGTATAATATTTGACAGTATAGCCTTGATTAATCGCCTCTTCCCCTAACGCAATTGATAAATGCGACTTTCCTGTACCTGAGTTCCCAATAAAAATGACATTCCTTTTCTGCTGAATGTACTCTCCTTGAAAGATGTCCAGAATGCGTCTTTTTGGTACGTGGGGAGCCTCCTCAAATTGAAAAGAGAGGAGGTCCTTATGTACAGGGAATTGCGCCTTTTTTCTGGCTAACTCTTTCTTTTTGATTTCTCGCTCAGCTATTTCAATCGATAATAATTGAAAGAGAAATTCTTCATAGGTAATTTGTTGCTCATTTGCTTCGCGCAAATAAGCGTCAACTTGTTCACGTATAGTCGGCAAGCGCAGCCTTTTTAGATATTCATCCATTTGATAATGGTGTGTATTCAGTGAATATACCTCCCTTTCTGTAATAGTTGGTCATACGGGCTAAATGTA
The DNA here is from genome assembly GCF_000294775.2 of Cytobacillus oceanisediminis 2691. Lineage (GTDB taxonomy): Bacteria > Bacillota > Bacilli > Bacillales > Cytobacillaceae > Cytobacillus > Cytobacillus pseudoceanisediminis. The sequence continues at coordinate 3,023,980 of NZ_CP015506.1, read as the reverse complement.
GGAGCCTTGACGGTGACGGACTGCTCCATTTCATATTTTATTGGGGCTGGCTTTGTTGCTTCCGGCTGAGTCATGAGGTAAAGATAATGCCTTACACTATCAGCTGTATATAGCTGCTCTTTTACACAACTTGCCACTGCCCTTTCTACTGTTTCCATCGTAAACTCCCGATGGAGTTTTAATAGTTGAATAAACTCTTTTCCATGCCCATACTTTGAAAGACTTCTCTTATAAAATTCTTGATAACTTGGTGGAAGATTAGCTCTTCGAACTGGGCGCGCATGCTGGATGGCCCTTGGTTTTCTCTCCAGTTCATCCAAGTAATGATCCACTTCAAAAATTTCTTGAAGCTTTTCGTATGAACGCTCATGTTTGGCTACACAGTTTCCGTCAATGTTTATTTCAATGTGATTTACATAAGCATTTATTTGTGCATCTTTCCGACCGGCATACCTAGTAGGTACCGAGTAGGCGTTTGTTTCAAAATTAACAAGCGAAAGACTGTTGACAGAGGCTCTTACCTTCCTTGCGCAAGGATGAGTACCAATAATCGGCAGAAGCTGTTGCTTCTCTAGTAAAAATCGTTCACCCACCTGTTCTTTCGTTTTTGGAACATAGGTTTCTTCATAGGCATCACATTGTTCTAAAAGATAGTGATTAAGTACCTGTAAGTCACTTACCTGTGGAACGGGAACTAAAAATTGAGCTCGTGCTGTTTGAACTAGTTTCTCTACTTGTCCTTTTTCATTTCCTTTTGCGGGTGCACAAAATTGGGCATCAAAAAGATAGTATGATCGAAACTGGATAAAGGCCTCCTGTTCTTCACGCTTGGTCCCTTCTAACACCTTCTTTACCGCTGTTTTCATATTGTCATAGACAATCGTTTTCGGGACACCACCGAAATAATCAAAGGCATCTGCGTGACCTTGAAATAACGCCTCCTGCCGTTGATGCTGAAACACTTTTACAAAAATCTTACGGCTATACAAAAGTCTCATACAAAAAAGCATTACCTTCGTTTCAATCCCATTTAAAAGCACAATGATTTCCCCCCAATCAAATTGGGCAAATTCACCGGGATCGAATTCCAACGGTATAGAGGAATTAGGAGTTTCTTTGAGCTGCTTATATTGGCGTACAAAACGGCGTACAGTGGATTCTCCACCTTTAAAGCCATATTCTTTCACCAAGCGTCTGTGGATTTGAGCAGCACTGTGACGCTGTTTTAGGGGGGCTGTTTCATCGTCCGTTAACCATCGGATAATAATTGGTTTAACGGGGTCGATGACCGGGTTGGTAACCGGCTTTGATCGTTGATAGGTTGGAATTTTATTCTGTTGTAAAGCTTTTCGAATGGTTTGTCTTGATAATGTAAGATCTTTCGCTAATTGTCGTATAGAACGACCTTCTTTAAAGTGCAATTTTCTGATAAGCTCTATATTAGCCATCTTTAACATCCTTTTTTTCCTCCCGAATCATGAAGTTCTCGACAAACTCTATGATAAGGGATTGGGTGTTAAGGGTGGTCAACTTTTTGGTTAGCGAATTGCGCTAAAGTGGTCAACTTTTATTTTAGCGTTTACACTTTTGTATAATAGACGTGCATGCTACACAGAAATTCTAGGTTTTTTAATTTAGTGAGTATGTAGTCTGGACTACATTCCGCAGAATTTTGGGAGGGCTCTATGGATAAGATTAAGTATTTATCGAGAATACAGCTTTTTGGGGATCTAGCCTTGGAAGAATTAAAGAAATATGAACCGGTCACACCAATAAAAGTTATGAAAAAGGGTACCATTATTAGTTCTCCTCATATGAATCAAAAGATATTGTATTTGATCAAATCGGGTAAAGTTCGTTTGTATAGATTAACTGAAAGCGGGAAAGAGTTTACAATTGATATTTTAGAAAGTGGGCATGTGTTTGGAGAGATTGGTACGTTTACAACAGGTTCTGAAAATTTATATGCTGAGACATGGGAAGATTCTGTTATTTGCAGAATAGATAGAGTGCAGTTTGAAAAAATAATATGCGAAAATCCAGGTATTGCATTAAAGCTACTTGAAATAATCTCCAGCCGTTTAAAGGAAGTCGAAGAGTTATTAGAGTATATGGCATATAGCAGTGTAAAGAAACGCCTTTTATTCCTGTTAAATAAACTTACAGAAAAGTTTGGGGATAAATCGTCAGGCAGAAACCCGGGAGATTGGATTGCACTCGATATTCACATCACTCATCAAGAATTAGCAATGATGATGGGCAGTATTCGTGAAACAGTGACAGCCCTTTTAAATGAATTGAATGCGGAAGGAATTGTACGCAAAGCAGGAAGGCGAGGAACAATGGAAGTTCATGGCGCACGTCTAAAATGTGCATTAAAAGAGGATAGATAAAAATCTGGATTTTTTGCAGAGACTGCCATACCAGGTGGATTTTTCTTTTTGAACAAACGGGGCAGCATTCCTGTAATGAAGGAAAATGGAGTTTGAACAAAAAAATAACCTCTTGGTAGAATGAGAGAGTCCTGAAGCCGGCAAGCGAAAAGGACATTACTCAAATACCAGGAGGCATTAAAATGAATTATAACCAGAATAAGAAGATTGCTCAAGTTACTCCTTACACCCTGATTATAGGGGTGGATATCGCGAAATTCAAGCATGTGGCGGAAAGAATATTAGTGAGATAGAAAATGATTGTCAAACGGAACTAACATATGAAGACAAACTTGAAATGGGGTATTTTTATAATGCAGCTTCTGTTATTGACCAAATTGACCCTAAGCTTTTTACAAAAGAATAATCTGTTTCTAATTATAAAGGCTAGACCCGTTGGTTGATATATAAAGCTTTGTACATAAATCAAGAGTTGAAGTTAATGCTGCCAATCCAGGCAGCATTTTTCTTATTGCACAAACGGGGCAGATTTGTTTAAGAAGGAAAATAAGGAATCCTTGCTGAATTATTGATTTAATCCGATGAAAGGAGAGATTCATTAATTTATGGAATTATCAAGGTCACAATCATTAGCTTTGGAAAATATTACAAAATATGCACAGGACTATACCTATGAAGCTAAAAAGACAATAAATCACATATTAAAAATGTCTAATATTTCGGATGAAACATTTAAAAATGCTGTAAATAAATTAAAGGCCCATGCAAGAATAGGATTACATTTTCACCCAGATAGGCCAGATTCATCTATGAAAAGTGTTGCTGAAGCACTGTTAGAGTCTGGAATATATAAGAGCCAGTTTGAAACAGGTTTGTCTAACGGCAGTGTATCTGCTTACCCAGGTGGTGAACGAGACCTTTGGGAGAAGAGAATTTTTGAAGGTGCATATCACCTGCAGGGCATAACCAATAACCATCGTCCTAAATATGGTGCATTGAATTTGATGTTGCACCCAGATGGACCTTCCCCACGTTTTGGTTCATGCTATTTTCTTCTATCCCCTAAGGTTTCATATCGTTCTACCTATACATATTTAGATTCGCATCAAGACCCAAAAGAAAAGGGAACTTATAAAGAGTTTGACATGATTTTGGCTGCTCTTTTAAAAGAGGCGTTCGTAAGAGATTTTGCAATTGGTGAAAGAAATCTGACTCCAGTTAGATTAGTAAATCATTTACTGGTTAATCTAGAACGACCGTTTACAGACCCAGCAACCAAAAAGCCAAATCGAAATCTTAATCACTATATTGAAGCCCAGATTCATGGAGATATCTCACTTAAAGAAGACGTGGATTTGCTTGTTGCAGACCCTTCTTTTAAGAAAACTCATATAGGGAGAATCTTAGAACAACTGTGCTTTAAATATTCCATTCAACTGTATTGGCATAAGGGATTTGCACTTATGATAGAAGAAGTTCCAAAAGATTTTAGAGGCCCATCTATGCCCTCCTTAGCAAAACTCATTGGACAAAAAAATAATGTTATCGATGCGAGCATAATTGGAACTGCTGTAATGGACTTAATACGCAATCCGGCATCTTGGAGGGAACGTGGGGATCATAAGGAGGTACTTCAGGAATTAAAACTATTGTGGCACGTTTTAGTGAGGTATGGAAAGCCATTAGATTAAAGCTGCCTTTTTTGAATTATTACACTTAAAGTAATGGGTGCTTAAAATCAATTGCCAAGCCCAGGCGGCTTCTTGTATATAGACATGTCAGAAATAAATAAAGTTATTCCTAATGTTGAAAAGATGAAAGAAGTAGGGTAGCTCCATACAAAGACACACTGGGTAAAGCACAATAATGAATATATTAAGCAATAGAGAAGTATTCCTATATAAGAGATTCAAACATTGATTTATTAACGATGTATACTTATTCTTTTTTCAAAAAAACCTTATTGTGTACTTTCATTATTGTAATTAGCAATGGAACTGTAATGACTAACATAAGAATCAAAATTACAGCGTTCATATAGTATTGAATATTAGGATTGTATCCATATGTACTGAATAGAAAAAAAGATAAAATGAACAAAGCAGATAAAAACAGCTCAAAAATTAATGTGATAATAAAAAATAATACATAAGGAATAACAATCCCTTTGTGAGAAACATGTTTTAAAGTTAATCCGTCCCAGCATAGGCCGGCTAATTTATTTATTTTCCTCATTGATACCACTCCTAGGAACATACCTAATATATAGTATGTCAAAAACAGCCTTTTTTACTGTTTTTAATACAATTTAATAATAAACTTGTTGGATTTTTTTAATATGCCCAATAACTTTAAGCCAATCCTGCTGCACTAGTTTGACTTTTAGGAAGCATGTATGCCTAGGGATGGGGTGATATCCAATTTGCCGTTATTATCTCGATCTTGTTGCTGTCATTTGTAGATGATACGGCTGCAGGATTAGGTTTACAAGTATGGAAGAAAAGAGTTCTCGCCCTGATTGTCGGGTCCTTTTATCCACAGTTGCCGTTTCCTTTATGGAGACGATCGGATTCAGTGGTTTAAGAATATGGCGAAAATATTTATTCCTGCTTTTCAGATGGAGTTCTTTTTATGACATCTGCTTCACCTGAAACATCAATGTGAGATGTTTCTTTCAAGAGCAGCTGCCAAATCAGGAGACTTTTTATTATTTAACTAAAGGGGCAGGTAGTTAATAATTAAGTTATTCCAGTAATGTTTTTTAAAAAGCGACCAGCCTTAAAAATATGGTCGCTTTCTTTATAAAAAAATATACTTTCTTATTGAAAAACCTTCTGTGAAAAAAGGGTTTTTATTGTAATTGGTTATTTGAATTTAATTTATTTTGTTGGTTGTTTTGCTGATTTTGTTGCATCTGTGTGGCCTGATTACCACCCATTCCTGCTGCCAATGGTATAAATTGTTGAAGGGTTTGCCCCGTACCTTGCCCCCTGGTCATACTATAGAACGCTGCTGCACCGATACCAATTGATGCAACTAATGGAAACCAAATTTGCTGTTGTTGTTGCTGCATTTTTCCACCACCTTTTCTAGCCTTAATGCCTTTTTATTTTTCGTTGTTAATATTAATAAAATGTAAGTAAAACATTTCCAAGCTACTTGGTTTTTGAAAGAAGGAATTTTGTGTATAGTATCGAAATACAGTAATAGAAAAACGTATATGATAGGCTGTGTTAAAAGAAGTGAATGGATGTGGAAGTATGCAAAAACGTATTTTGCTTGTGGAAGACGACCGGGAAATTAATAAATTGATAAAGGATCACTTAGAACAGGAGAATTTTAAAGTACTTACCGCATTTGATGGAGAGGAGGCATTATCTCTCTTTAAGAAAGAAGAGTTCGATTTAATCCTGCTTGATTTAATGCTTCCTAAATTTAGTGGTATGGATATCTTAAAAAAAGTCAGAGAAAAAAGCTTACTTCCTGTTTTGATTATATCAGCAAAAGGAAGTGACCTGGACAAAGCTTTAGGTCTTGGTTTTGGTGCAGATGATTATATCAGTAAACCTATTTCCATGATTGAACTGACTGCCAGAGTGCATGCAGCGATTCGAAGAGCAACGCAATATATTCCCGCTACGAACCATTCCGCTCCCGCAATTATCCAATTTAAAGAACTTTCCCTCGACTTATCCACCTTTTCTGTACAGGTGAAGGATAAGATTGCCCAGCTAACATCCAAAGAATTTCATATTTTAAAGCTTTTTATGACAAATCAGAGCAGAGTGTTTACAAAGGAGCAAATCTACCAGTTTATTTGGCAAGATGATTATTATGGTAATGAAAATGTAATAAATGTTCATATAAGAAGGCTTCGTGAAAAAATTGAAAAGGATCCGTCTAACCCGCAGTATATTCGGACAATTTGGGGGATCGGATATAAATTAGGAGAATAATTTATGATCCTTGCGCTTAGTGTGCTGATTACTTTCTTACTCGTCATGAATATAATCCAGTATGTTTCCCGAAAAAAAATAAATAACCATTTACATGAAATAAGTGAAAAGTTAGCAGAAATCATAGAGCACAAGACAGCTGAAAAAGTGTTATTGCAAACAGACCAGCATTCCATACAGTTTTTACTCATTCAAATAAACCGGCTATTGGCATACAACCAAAAGGTATTTGCGGATTACGCAAGTACAAAAGACAGCTTAAGGAAGATGATATCCAATATGTCACATGATTTGAAGACACCACTAACTGTTATTTTAGGTTATGTGGAGAAACTTAAGCTGGATGATAAGTTAAGTGAGGATGAGAAGGAAAAGGCCATTTTACGGCTTCATGATAAAGTAGTGGGGTTAATCTCATTACTTAATCAATTTTTTGACCTTGTCAAAATAGAATCCAATGATTATATGATTCCATTAAGCAAGATATCTCTTAATGAGATTTGCAGGAAGAATGTTTTGGATTATTATGATTTGCTCCTTTCAAAGGGTCTTCAGGTAGAAATTGATATCCCGGAACGGAATTTTTACATCCTCGGCAATGAACATGCTTTAAATCGAATACTCAGCAATTTAATTTCTAATTCTATTCGGTATGGAAGTGATGGGGGAGTATTTGGTTTAACACTTCGAGAAGATAAAGGGTCCATTGCTGTAGAGATCTGGGATAAAGGAAAAGGGATTGCAGAGGTGCATCAGGATCGTGTATTTGACAGGCTTTATACACTGGATGATGCCAGAAATCCACAATTTCAAGGAAGCGGTCTAGGCTTAAGCATCTCGAAGCGTTTAACAGAAGCAATGAATGGTTCGATACACTTAAGAAGCAAACCCTTTGAGAAAACGGCTTTCATATGTATCTTTAAACAAATGATATATTAAGACTGCTTGAAAGAGGTGTTCTGCTGGAACGGCTCTTTTTTACTTTTGCCTATTTTTTGGTGACATGATTAGATAGCCACGCTATCTTGGTACATATCTGCCTCTGGATGATGTAAAAAATTCCAACTTAAGAAACATGTAAGAAATGAGAAAGAAAAAAGTCAGTATCTCTGATTAAGATAAAAGTAATAAAGGAGGTCTAAATGATGGATTACGTTGTTCAAACAAATGGATTAACGAAAACCGTGAAAGGTATAACACTCGTATCGAATGTAAACCTTCATATCAAAAAAGGGGAGATATATGGATTTCTTGGTCAGAATGGTGCTGGAAAAACAACGATCATGAAAATGCTCACAGGATTGCTTATTCCTTCTAAGGGAGAAATTTTATTGTTTGGAAAAAAACTCACAGAAACCAATAAGTCAGGCTTAAAACGAGTAGGGAGTATAATTGAATATCCCATTTTTTTCGAGCATTTAACAGCAATGGAGAATCTGGAGCTTCACTGTGAATATTTAGGTTATTATGATAAAAAGGCTATTACACAAGCTTTGGAATTGGTCCAATTAAAAGGAATTGAAGATAAAGTGGTTAAGGATTTTTCCCTTGGGATGAAACAGCGCCTTGGGATTGTAAGAGCCATTATCACCAAGCCTGAGCTGATTATTTTGGATGAACCGACAAACGGTCTGGATCCAATTGGCATTAAAGATATGCGTGATTTAATTCGGATGCTGAACAAGGAATATGGGATTACCTTTCTTCTGTCCAGTCATATTTTAGGAGAAATTGAACAGATTGTTGATCGGGTTGGTGTGATTCAAAATGGAAAACTGGTGAATGAAGTGAGCTTAGCAGAGATTAGGAAGCAAAGAGCGGATTATATTGAAATTGTCACACCAGACGCCGATAGAACAGCGTATTTGCTTGTACATGAACTCCGCATATCCAATATAAAGATTGTAGGTGACAGAAGAGTTCGGATTTATGATGTAACCCAGTCTCAAAGTGAGATTACAAAAATCTTAATTCTGCATGATATTGAGCTAGAGGAAATACAAAAACATACAAGCACACTGGAAGACTATTTTTATCGTCAAATTCATGGAGGTGAAATAATTGTTTAAATTGATGGAATTGGAATGGAGAAAATTAAAACAAAAGATGGTTATTGGTGAGATGATTATTTACCTAGGCATTCTTATGTTTTTGCCAGTGTTTTTTATTAAGATGGTAATGGCAGATTTTGGGCAGAATTATTCCGCTGTTATTCAGCTGATCGTGTCGATTCAGCTGGGATTTGTCCTATTTGGAGCATCTCTTATCAATCAGGTTTTCATTGAGGAATATAAGAATAAAACCATATCTCTTTCGTTTGGCTATCCAATAAGCCGGAAAAAGCTGGTTATGGCGAAAATTCTTTTTATCTCGCTGGCTGTTTTCCTTTGTACGCTTGTATCCTTTGTATTGACCGGCTTGGCAACCTATTTGATCGATCAGGTTTTTGATATCATTAATGGGCAGCCAACTGCTGCAGATTTCGCAGCCTATTTTAGTAAAATGATTGTTCATTCATTTATAACTGCCCTAATTAGTTTAATTCCGCTCTTCTTCTTTGGTATTTGGAAAAGGGCAACGATTCCAACCGTTATTTGTGCCATATTCCTAATGCAGTTTCAAAACTTTTCCTCTCTTATTAATATCACTCTTGACCCTGCCCTTGTTAATGCAGTGCTTTGTCTATTAGGATTCGTTAGTGTTTATCTTTCGATTAAAATGATTGATAAAGTGGGGGATATTTAGTTTTAGGCAGCGTTGAAAAATTTTGGGGATGGTTAATAAGCTTTGCACTATAAAAAGTTTTTAATAAGGTTAATTGATGATAAGTTGGTGAAGAAATGGAGCTTAGAATAACAGGTGCAAGAGTTGGAGATTCAGTGTGGATCGGCAGCTCTTTTTTCTTATTCGGCTAAAGGGGCAGGTTTTTTTAAAACTAACGATTGTACTAAAATAAAAACATGAGAAAAAAGAACTTCTTTAGATAGTTTTTAGAAGAGTCCATACTTATTAATGGTGATGGAGCTAATACTGTTTAATAGAAGAGGAAGAGAAGATAGTGTTTCTCCGAGAAAAGGAATATCTTCTAAGATGAAAATGGCGGAAAACGGGAATGCAGACATTTTGTCAGCGTTCATCCGCCAAACATTAAGAGAGCCTGACTTATATGCCAGGCTAATGTTTAAAAAAATGGAACAAATCTAAATGGATTAAGCGGCTTCCTAATTATTAACTTCCTCTTTGGCTAATATTTTCATCGGTTGGACATATTCATAGCCGAGATCGTTTGCTACAGCTTTATAGGTGACTTCACCATTAATGGTGTTCAGTCCTGCTGCAAGAGCTGGATTTTCAATCAATGCTTTCTTTACACCTTTATTGGCAATTTGCAGCGCGTATGGAACTGTCACATTTGTAAGGGCGATAGTTGATGTTTGCGGAACAGCTCCCGGCATGTTTGCCACAGCATAATGGATAACACCATGCTTAATATATGTTGGGTTATCATGAGTAGTGACTCTGTCAGCTGTCTCAATAATACCTCCTTGGTCAACGGCGACATCAACAACTACAGATCCTACCTCCATTGATTTAATCATTTCTTCCGTCACTAGTTTCGGTGCCTTCGAGCCTGGGATGAGTACAGCTCCAATCACTAAATCGGAATCTGCAACCGCCTTGGCAATGTTAAAAGGATTAGACATAAGTGTTTGGATTTGGCTGCCAAAAATATCATCGATTTGGCGCAAGCGATCTGGGCTTAAATCGATGATTGTTACATCAGCACCCAGACCCATTGCGATTTTTGCAGCATTTGTTCCTGCAACGCCACCGCCAATGACGGTAACCTTTCCTCTCTTAACGCCTGGTACACCAGAAAGAAGAATTCCTTTCCCGCCTTTCGTTTTCTCTAGAAGCTGTGCACCAATTTGGGCGGACATTCTTCCAGCTACTTCACTCATTGGAGTAAGCAGCGGCAGCGTATTTCCTGCTTGTACTGTTTCATATGCGATAGCTGTTACTTCATTTTCCACCAGTGCTCTTGTCAGTTCAGGTTCTGCTGCTAAATGCAGGTAAGTAAATAAAATAAGGCCTTTTCGGAAATACTTGTATTCACTTGAAATAGGTTCCTTGACCTTCATAATCATTTCTGCATTTGCCCAAACCTTCGCTGCGGCTGATTCAATAGAGGCACCAACCTCTTGATAGAACTCGTCCCTAAATCCACTCCCAAGTCCCGCTCCACTCTCGATCACTACCGTATGTCCAGCATTAACCAGGCTCATAGCACCGGCTGGGGTTAGAGCTACCCGATTCTCATTATTTTTAATTTCCCTCGGTACTCCAATAATCATTTAAATAACCTCCATTAATCATTATTATTAAAGATTACTAGCTTGAGCTCAGTCATTTCCTCGATGGCATATTTAATCCCTTCACGTCCAATGCCGCTTTCTTTTACACCGCCATAAGGCATGTGGTCAACACGGAAGGTGGGTATATCATTAATGAGGACTCCGCCAACATGCAATTTCTTTGATGCCTGTAAAGCAGTGTGAATATTATCTGTATAAATGCCAGCCTGCAGCCCATAACGGGAATCATTAACAAAATCAATCGCTTCCTCAACAGAGTTGACCTTGTTTATTAAAACAATTGGAGCGAAAACCTCCTGACATGACACCTTAGATGCTGGATTCACACCTAGTAAAACAGTAGGGAGGAGGATATTACCTTCACTGGCTCCGCCTGCAGCAACGATTGCCCCATTTTGTTTTGCCTCTGAAATCCATTCAAGGGTTCTTTCCACTTCCTTAGGATTAATTAAAGCAGAAACATCTGTGTCAGGATTTAAAGGATCGCCAGCTTTCAATTGTTGTGCTGCTTTAACAAATTTTTCAACGAAGCTGGTGTAGCTATCCTTATGGACATAAATTCTCTGAAGGGAAATACAAACCTGACCCTGATAACTGAAGGCTCCTTCTACACAGCGCTTAATGATTTTGTCGATATCAATATTTTTATCTACAATGAGTGCAGCGTTAGATCCCAGTTCTAGTGTGACATGTTTTAATCCCGCTTTATTCCTGATGCCGATTCCGACCTCGGGGCTGCCCGTAAAAGTAATTTTCTTCACTCGATCATCTGATATCAGCTTTTCACCTATGACCGGGCCACTTCCTGTTACTACATTCAAAGCACCTGGCGGCAGCCCGGCTTTTTGCATAAGTTCAGCAAGAAAATAGGCCGAAATGGGCGTCTGGCCTGCTGGCTTTAATACGACTGTATTTCCAGCGGCAATTGCAGGTCCAACCTTATGGGCAACGAGATTCATCGGAAAGTTAAAAGGAGTAATGGCTCCGATAACTCCAAGTGGTTCTTTTACAGTGTAAGCGAATCTCCCTTCACCGCCTGGAGCTGCATCCAGCGGGATTGTTTCTCCGCTAATTCTTTTAGCTTCCTCAGCAGCAAATTTGTAAGTTTGAATCGTTCTTGCCACTTCTCCTTTAGCGGTTTTTAGCGGCTTCGCCGCCTCTAAAGAAAGAATTTCAGCAGCTTGATCAAAGTGCGCTTCAAATAGGCCTGCGAGGTTTTCAAGGATTTTTGCCCGCTGATGGCTTGGCATTTCAGACATAATCGTTCTCGCCTTGTATGCAGCTTCTATAGCGGAATTGACTTCTTCCACTGTTGCACTTGGGATTTCTGCGATCAGTTCTTTGCTATAAGGAGAGAATAGGGGGTTATAATGTTTTGCTTTTGCCCACTCTCCATTGATAAACAGGTGATATTTTTTCATAAGCATATAACCTCCAAATTTTTGAACAAGATTAATTACTTTTTAAAAAAGTCCAGTTCTGAAATAAAAGTCTACAATTTTTGCTCTATTTGATAGATGGCATGATGGATAATTTCTACTAAACGATCAATCTCCTGCTTATTAATTGAAAGAGGGGGGGCAAATACAAGTATATCCATCTTATCGAATACAACAGATCGGCAAATGAGTCCCTGTTTGGCTGCCTCATTGACAATCAGAGGGGCTAGGGGTCCCGCTGCCGATTGTTGGCTATTTAATTCAATAGCTCCCATAAGCCCTAACGCCCTGACATTTTTAACAATCTCTCTCTCTCCTTGGATCCATCTAAAGCCCTTGAGCATTTCTGCACCCATATTTTTGGCGTTCTCAATTAAGTTTTCATTTTCAATTATTTCAATATTCTTCAGTGCTACTGCGCATGCCATTGGATGACCGCTATAAGTATAGCCATGCAGGAGTGTGCCAGTTGATAATCGTTTAAAATCTTCATATATCTTTTCAGAGAGGACCACTCCGCCAAGCTGTGCATATCCACTAGTGACTCCTTTTGCAAAACACATTAAATCGGGGGCAACACCATAATGCTCAATTCCAAAGTATTTTCCTGTCCGCCCAAATCCGGTAATGACTTCATCCGTGATAAAAAGAATATTGTATTTATCACAAATATTTCTTACAATTTTAAAATACTCCTCAGGAGCAATATGAACTCCTCCAGCTCCTTGTACGGGCTCTGCAATAAAGGCAGCAATTGTATCAGGTCCTTCAGATATTACGGCTTCTTCAAACGCTTTTGCCGAAAAATTATCCGTATGATAAAAATCCGGTGCCAAGGAATTAGTGAAATCCCTGAAAGGCTTTAGGCCTGTTGCGCTGGTTGCCCCCATTGCAACCCCATGGTAGGACTTTATTCGGGAAATTATTTTCTTTTTCTCAGGCTGCCCTTTTAAAATCCAATAATGCCTTGCTAACTTATAAGCGGTATCATTGGCCTCTGATCCCCCAGAAGTAAAAAAGGTGGCATTTAAATCCCCAGGTGTGACCTCTGCTATTTTAGCAGCTAATCGAATAGCTGGTTCATTGCTAAATGTCGCGAAGCAGGAGCTAAAAGCCAGCTTATTCATTTGTTCCATGGCAGCAATACCCAGCTCTTTTCGCCCATGTCCAATATTTACATTCCAAAGAGAGGACATTCCATCAATAACCTTTTTCCCATGAACATCTTCGAGATATATGCCGTCTCCTTTTGTAAAAATATAGGCAGGGCCATTTTCCTGCTGTTGTTGAATAGGGGATGTAGGATGCATGAAATGCTTTTTGTCCAATTCCGCCAATTCTTGATAAGTAAGTTCATTTGTGATCATTATCATTCTCACCTCATACTTTAAATTTAAGTTTCTAAAAGGAACATAATGGCTTTCTTCTTACATCTAATTACAATGCAAGGATTGTGCCAAATATTATATGTAAGCCATTTTTTCCGGGGAACACACAAAAAAAGAGCTGAATTAAAATTCAGCTCGAGTTTTTTTAAAAATAAGAGTATAAGTTTTCACGAGTATTAAAAATGCTTAGTTCTATGACGCTTTAGCATTTCTTATGGCCACGGCTGCTGCTGAGTGATGCAATGAATGTTTCCTCCGCCAACTGACACCTCACGAGTGTTAACCGTAACAATTTGCCGGTCCGGGAACATTCTTTGAAAAGCGGCGACAGCATGCTCATCCTGGGGATCATTAAATGTTGGCAAAATAACTCCTCCGTTACATAAATAACAATTAATATAAGTAGAAATAAAGGTCACGTGTGTTGACCGTTCGTAACTATGTCTGGAGTAATCAATTTCAAAACTTTCAGCTTCGCTTAATGTTATTTGTTTCGGCATTTGTATTTTGTGTATTTTTAGTTTTCTGCCTTTTGCATCTGTTGCATCCTTCAGCCGTTCGTATGCATCCTGAAGCACTTCATACTGAGGATGAATCGGGTCATCTGTCCAGCTCATGGCAATTTCACCAGGCTTAACAAAAAATAAAACCTCGTCCACATGCCCATCTGTTTCATCTCCGACCAGCCCATCCTTTAACCAGATGATCTTTTCTACATTCAGGAATTCAGAAAGTCTTTCTTCTACTTCTTCTTTGGTTAAATTTTTATTTCGGTTTTTATTTAGAACACACTGTTCGGTAGTAATAAGCGTGCCTTCACCATCCACGGTTATAGCACCGCCTTCTAAAACAAATTCTGTTGCATCGTATCGGCTTATATGCTCGATCTCTAATACTTTTCGTTTTACTTGGAGATCTAAATCCCAAGGAAAATATAAACCCTCTTCAATTCCGCCCCAGGCATTAAACCCCCAGTCAATCCCGCGCACCTCACCTTGATCATTTTTCACAAAGGTTGGACCAATATCTCTCATCCAGGCATCGTTAGAGGAAATTTCAATTACGCGGATATGTTCAGGTAAAAGGGCGCGGGCATTTTCGAATTGTTCCGGTCTTACACACATGGTAACAGGTTCAAATTCGGCAATCGCTTTTGCAACTTCGACATATACCCTTTGAGCAGGCTTAGCTCCAGCTCTCCACGTATCCGTTCTGACTGGCCAAAGCATCCAGGTCCCCTTATGTTTTTCAAATTCACCCGGCATTCTAAAACCGTCTTTTTTTGGTGTTCCATTCATTGTTAATACCATGTTTTATCCCCCTAAACTCAGTAATTCATCGTAATTATTGACAGAGCCTTTATATAAAGAAAGCAGCGATGCTTTAAAAAACTCCCTCCTTAAACTGTATTTACTAGGTTTCTGTTGCAAGTTCCATGCCAAGAATAAGAAGAGAATTTTAAATGCTTATATCCAATTCTTTTCGTTTTCTAAGCCTTTGGTAAATTTGCTTTTCGAATAAATGAACCGATTTCGAATCAATTCATGTTTTAGTTTATGTAACTTATAAATTATATTTTTGCAGTCTTCTTATGAAGGAGGATTGCGTTATTCCAAGTGCTTTGGCCGCTTTCCTGGTAGAGTTATGTTCTTTTTGGGCATCAATAATCAGCTTTTTTTCAATTTCCTCGATATAACCAGGAAGACTTTGGCCATTTAGTTTGGGAGGAAACTCACTTTCCTTCTTCTGAACCTCTCTTAATACCTTTTCCGATAAGTCGCTTTTATCAATTATCTCTGACTTTGCAGTGACAACTAAACGTTCGATCATGTTCTCTAATTCACGAATATTACCAGGCCAGCTATAATTCTGCAGATAATCAACCAGCTCTTTTCCTAAGACAGTGGACTTTCGATATTTTGTTTTGAAAAGTTCAAGGTAATGAAAAACAAGAGGAATAATATCATCCTTTCTTTCTCTTAGCGCCGGGATTTGAATTGAAACAACGTTCAATCTATAATATAAATCCTCTCTGAATCGCTTTTCTTGGACCATTTCCAGAAGGCTTTGATGGGTAGCGGTAATAATCCGTACATCTACCTGTTTTAATTCGGTGGAACCAATAGGAAAAAATGACTTTTCCTGAACCAATTGAAGAAGCTTGGGCTGCAGAGTTAAAGGCAGTTCCCCGATTTCGTCAAGAAAAAGGGTACCTCCATTTGCCTTCTCAACTAATCCGACTTTCCCGCTATTGTTTGCTCCGGTGAATGCTCCTTTCTTGTATCCAAATAATTCTGATTCCAGCAGAGTTTCAGGAATTGCTCCACAATTTATTTGAATAAACGGTTTATCGGTTCGGTTGCTCCTTCTGTGAATCATTGATGCAATCATGCTTTTCCCGACCCCAGTCTCTCCGGTTAAGAGGATGGTTACGTCTAATGATGCAATTCTCCCGATTAAATCCAAAATTTCCTCATGTTTTTTGCTATTGCCAATAATGATGTGATTGTTTTTCTTTTCTGATTCCTTGACCTTCATTTCCTGGAGTTCATCCCAATACTTTTGGAGAAGTATTTCCGCTTTTTCCAGCTGAAGGGAGGACCTAACAGTATCCGTTATATCCTTAACATTGACCAGGACATACTGGGTCTTATCTTCTTTTATTTCAACAAAATAACCAGTTGCTAAGTATTGTCGCCCTTTAGAGGTTTGAACCTTTGTCACGGTCTCTCTTTTTTCTAACACAATATTTGTAATGGACGGGGTGAATAAGCCGTCTTTTTCAAGATCAGATACACTTCTTCCGATAACCTTAGAGCGCGGTGCTCCCATTTGCTTTGAACTAGTGTCATTAATCCATAGAGCGATGCCATTATGGTCAGCTATAAAAATCCCATCTTTTAAATGATTAAACATATGATGAAAATGTTTATCTTCAAAAAACTTTTTGCTCATATTAAGCCCCCAAAGTATGATCGATAGAGTTTGATTCGTTTTCGATTCAAAATGAACCGGAATTGGTTCGAAATAATTACTATATTATTAATTTTCAGATTAATAGTCAAACAAATATTGATATTTAGGATGATTTTCACTTTGGCATAAAAATTGCATTAAAAATAGTTGAGGAGGTAAGTAAATGGAAACTACGAAACTCATGGTTAATAGAAAACGCCTGCTTGATACGATTAATGTAAGTTCTTCCATTGGAGCGTTAGAAAATGGAGGATTAAATCGGCTGGCTTTAACAGAAGAAGATAAAAAGATGAGAAATATATTTGTTAAATGGCTGCAGGAAGAGAAGCTGGACGTACGAGTTGACGACCTTGGAAATATTTACGGAAGGAGAAAAGGAAAGTTAAATAATAGTCCAGCTGTTGCAATTGGATCTCATTTAGATACACAGCCCTGCGGCGGACGGTTTGACGGAATCCTGGGTGTTTTAACCGCATTGGAGGTCGTCCGTACATTAAACGAAAATAATATTGAAACTGATTATCCAATTGAAATTGTTAATTTTACTAATGAAGAAGGTGCCCGTTTTGAGCCTCCGATGCTTGGATCAGGCGGTGTTGCAGGTGAATTTACAACAGACTTTATCTATAACACAAAGGATAACGAGAACATTTCGTTCCAGGAGGCATTAAAAAAAATTCAATACATGGGAGACGAAAAGCACAGATTAAGAGATATAAAATACTTTATCGAGCTCCATGTGGAACAAGGTCCCATTCTTGAAAAAAACAACAAGTTAATTGGAATTGTCGAAGGAATTCAAGGAATAAGCTGGCTTAATGTAAAGGTAGTAGGAGAGACAAATCACGCTGGGCCTACTCCGATGGAAGACCGAAAGGATGCCTTGGCACCTTCAGCTAAAATGGTTACCAAAGTATATGAAATAACAAATGAAATAGAAGGTTTGAAAACGACAGTAGGAAAACTTAATGTCAAACCGAATATTACGAATGTTATACCTGGTGAAGTAGAGTTCATGATTGACGTGCGGCACAAGGATGATGAGATTAGAGCTGGTACAATTGATAGACTAAGAGAGCAGTTAGGCACAATTGCGGTAATGAATAATGTTGAAGTTACGATTTCAACAGATTGGAATTCGGATGCTGTGCTATTTTCCTCCGAAGTTATGGATGCAATTAGTGAAGCTGCAGGCGTGTTGGGATATTCCACTTTAAGATTATTTAGCGGTCCAGGACATGATGCAAAATATATAAGTAAAATGGCCGACACCGGGATGATTTTTTTACCCAGTATAAACGGGATTAGCCATAATGAAAAAGAATTGACTTTAGAGGACGACATTGAGAAGGGTGCAAATGTCCTTCTGAACACGATTCTAAAGCTTGCAAGGGCTCATTAACTTTTATTTATTTAATTGGCTTTTTAAAACTATTTTAACTGGAGGCATGTTTGAAAATGAACAAAAATCAAACAATTATGAATGGAAAAAACGAATTGCTGGCAAGTGAACTTTCCGCTTTAGATCGCAGGCATCTCCTTCATCCATCTACGAATCCAAAATTACAGGCGCAAACAGGCCCAAAACTTATTTTTACAGGTGGAGAGGGAATTTATCTCCATGACATGAGCGGCAAAAAATATATTGATGGAGTTTCCATGCTGTGGAATGTAAATTTAGGGCATGGAAATAAGGAAATGGCTGAAGCTGCCTATAATCAGATGGTAAATGTTGCGTATGCTTCGGCATTTTATGGCTATGCAAATGAACCAACTGTTCGCTTGGCTGAAAAAATTGCTTCATTAACACCGGGAGATTTAAATACCGTTTTCTTCACTTCCGGTGGATCGGAATCAAATGATACGGCCTTTAAATTATCCAGGTTTTATTGGCAATTGCAGGGATACACCGAAAAAAGAACGATTATTTCATTAAAGAGAGGGTATCACGGTGTAACAGTTTCTGCACAAAGGGCAACTGGTATAGAGGTTTACCGTGAATTCTCGGGATCTACTGACCCGGATATCGTGAATGCAAAAGCTCATTTAACAGAGTGTGAACTTGGTGACAGGAACCATCCAGAGTATGAGGGATGTATTAGAAGCATCATTGAAAAATTAGGAAAAGATAAGGTTGCAGCTGTTATTGTAGAGCCAATCCAAGGAGCTGGCGGAGTCCATATTCCTCCTGATGGCTATCTTCAGGCTGTTAGAAAATTATGTGATGAGTTTGATATCCACCTTATAGCAGACGAGGTTATCTGTGGTTTTGGACGTACAGGAAAAATGTTCGGGGTAGATCATTGGGATGTTGTTCCGGACTTCATGTCAATCGCAAAGGGGATAACCAGCGGGTACATTCAACTTGGCGGTGTGGTCATGAGAGAAAAAATCAGAGATGCCTTTACATCATATGACGGCATGCTTGCGCATGGATTCACTTACAGCGGGCATCCGACAGCTTGTGCAGTGGGATTAAAAAATATTGAAATTTTAGAACGAGATGGTCTTATTGAAAAAGTTCGGATATTGGGAGAACGATTAGAGAAGGGGCTTCTTTATTTAGAAGACAAATATGAATTTGTATCAGGGTCAAGAGTAAAAGGTTTATTGGCTGGATTTGATTTAATGAAGGATCCAGATAAAAATATACCTTTTGATGAATCTGTAAAAGCATCGGTTAGTGTGGTAGATGAAGCATATCAAAGGGGCTTATTGATTAGGCCATTTGATTTTGAACAAGGTATGAACATTATTGCCATTGCTCCTCCTTTTATCACTAGTGATAATGAGTTGGAACGAATTATCCATATTGTAGATGATTCTTTAGCAGCCTTTTCAAAAAAGGTCACAAAATAATTTGAGTAAGCAAGGAGGAAGGTCCGGATGGTTGGCAATACGGTGGAATTGCACCCCAAAGTGATAGAATTCTTAAAAGAACCAAAAAAACTATTTATCAATGGAGAATGGGTTGAGTCCATTGAAGGAGATACAATTCAAACGATAAATCCTGCTACAGGAGAAGAGTTAGCTATTGTATATGCTGCGTCAGAAAAGGATGTTCATTTAGCTGCCGAAGCGGCTTCAAGGGCATTTGAAGAGGGACCCTGGCCGAATATTTCCTCTGCAGAAAGATCTAAGCTGATGCATAAACTGGCTGATTTAATGGAACGGGACATGCAGGTGCTGGCAGAGCTTGATACATTAGACAATGGGAAGCCCATTAAAGAAATGTTAACTGGCGATCTCCCTAATGCAATCGAACAGCTAAGATATTTTGCAGGCTGGACGACAAAGATGACTGGACAGACCATTCCTATTTCAACAACTCATTTAAACTATACTTACCATGAGCCAGTCGGTGTGGTTGGGCAGATTATTCCGTGGAATTTCCCCATTATGATGGCCCTGTGGAAAATAGCTCCCGCTCTTGCAACAGGCTGTACTATTATATTAAAACCTGCAGAACAAACACCTTTATCAGCTTTATATTTAGCTAAGTTAATAGAGGAAGCAGGTTTCCCAAAAGGGGTTGTCAACATTCTTAATGGCTATGGAAAAATAGCCGGAAATGCGCTTGTTAAACATACAAAGGTAAATAAAATTGCTTTCACTGGTTCAACACCTGTTGGTCGAGCCATTATGAAAGAAGCTGCAAACACGATGAAACGAGTAACCTTGGAGCTTGGAGGCAAATCACCAAATATTATTTTGCCTGATGCGGATCTGGATAAAGCGATACCAGGTGTATTTTCCGGGATTATGGCAAATCAAGGTCAAGTATGCTGCGCGGGCTCAAGAGTGTTTATACCAGATCATCTTTATAACCAGGTAATGGATAGACTGGTAGATTATGCAGAAAAGGTAAAACTGGGTAATGGTTTGGATGAGTCAACAGAAATGGGTCCACTCGTCTCTAAAAGACAGCAGGAAATTGTAGCATCCTATATAGAAAAGGGGATAAAAGAAGGTGCAAATCTTCTAATAGGCGGAAAAAGCTTAGACAAAGGCTATTTTGTTCAGCCAACCGTATTTGCTGATGTACAGGATGAAATGTCTATAGCCAGAGAAGAGATTTTCGGTCCAGTTGCAGCTGCGATGCCATATAAGAGTATCGATGAAGTTGTAGAACGCGCCAACTGCAGCCCATACGGATTGGCAGCAGGATTGTGGACGGAAAATTTAAAACATGCCCATACTATTTCAAGAAAATTAAAGGCTGGTACTGTGTGGGTTAATTGCTATAATATCACCAACGCAGCTGCACCTTTTGGAGGATATAAAGAATCCGGATTTGGCCGCGAGATGGGGTCATATGCATTAAATAGCTACACGGAAGTAAAGAGTGTATGGGTTAACTTAGAGTAATTAGCCTTACTTAATGGCCTTCAATAAATAGAATGTTAATCGAAGGCTGTTAGGTAAAATTCTTCTCGAAATGAAAGCGGATTCAATATAGAGGGAAAGGGTGTTTATATGGATGATACGAATCAACTTCAGCGAAGGTTGAAATTAAAGCATGTTGTCGCAATTGGAATTGCTTATATGTCTCCATTTGCTGTATTTGATACTTTCGGAATTGCTTCGGATGTATCCTCAGGGCATGTGCCGGCAGCATATATTATCGTTTTTACTGCAATCCTTTTTACGGCTTTGAGCTATGGAAAGTTAGTTAAGAAATACCCAACGGCAGGTTCAGTTTATACTTATACAAAAAATATTTTGAACCCATATTTGGGAATAATCGCTGGCTGGATCACTTTTCTTGCTTATTTAGCTTTGCCAATGATCAATGCCTTATTGGCCAAAATCTATTTATCTGCTGCCTTGCCAGAGGTTCCCGATTGGATTTGGATTGTGGGGTTAATTCTTGTCATTAGTATTTTAAATATTTTTGGAGTAAAGCTGGCAGCTTCATTAAATATGCTGCTCGTTGCTTTCCAGTTTATTGTCGGAGTCCTCTTCATTTACCTTAATGTAAGATCAATTATTAAAGGACCCGAATCTTTAATTTCTATTAGTGAATTATTTCCGTCCAGTATGGGAATTTCCGGTCTATTTGCCGGTGCTGCACTTCTGGCTTTATCCTTTATCGGTTTTGATGCAATCACTACACTTTCGGAGGAGACGATTGAACCGAAAAAGACAATCCCAAGGGCGATTATTTTAGTAGCTTCAATAGGGGGAATCTTCTTCTTTACGGTAACTTTCTTTATGCAGTCCCTTTTTCCTGATGTATCTGTGTTTAATGATATCGAAGGAGCCTCTCCAGAGATCGCCTATACCATTGGAGGAAACCTTTTCTTATCTATTTTCACAGCTGGCGCATTATTTTCAGTATTTGCTTCCGGCTTAGCAGCTCAAGTAAGTGCATCAAGGCTGTTATATGCTATGGGCAGAGATAACGTTTTGCCTAAAGGGTTCTTTGGGTATCTTCATCCTAATTTAAATACACCGGTCCCAAATATTCTATTTATTGGGCTTCTGGCGCTTTCCTCTCTTTTTCTGGATTTAACAATGGCAACATCACTTATAAATGTAGGGGCATTTACGGCATTTAGCTTTGTTAATATTTGTGTGATTGCAAATTATTTTAAAACCAATACAAAACGTACGATTGGATTCACCTTTGGAAACTTGATCGTCCCCCTGGTTGGACTTGGTTTCATTATATACCTATGGAGCAGCCTTGATTTTATGTCCATTATTGCAGGATTAATATGGACTTTACTCGGTATCGTTTATTTAATTATATCAACCGGCTTCTTTAGTAAAGAACCCCCAAAGATCGACTTTGAAGAGTTAGAGATGTAGCATCAACGTTTTGATTTTTTTATAGTAGTGTGTCTGAAACATCCCTAAACAATAAGGAGTGAAATGTCGATGAATAATAGATTGCGTAACAAGTTGTGGTTTTTGATTTTCATCCTTATTCCATTAATGCTCATACTTGGTGCCTGTACTGAAAAATCAGATGTAACCGCCAAAAAGGACACAAATTCTTCTGATAAAAAGGACGTGGAGGCATCTCATGATCATGCCTCACTTGTACTTAAAAATGGGAAGGTTTACACCATGGAAGAAGATCAGCCGCTTGCTGAAGCAGTTGCAATTAAAGATGGAGAAATCCAGTTTGTAGGAAGCAGTTCTGACGCGGAAAAATATGTGGGGGAGGATACTGAGGTAATTGATCTGGAAGGAAAGATGGTATCTCCTGGTTTTATGGATGGTCATACTCACCCGCCAGGTTTATGGACCTCCAAGCTTTTTGAAGTATATCTAGCAGAGCTTGAAAGCCATGTAGAATATGTCCAAGCAGTCGCTGATTTTAGGGAGAAAAATCCTAAGGCCAAAATCATTACTGGGGATGGATGGGTGAACGGTCCGTATGAACAGGCGGATGGTACCAACCCAGGCCCTAAGAAAGAGGATTTGGATGCAGTTGTTTCGGATATACCTGTTATGCTTTACTCTATCGACAAACACTCAGTATGGGTAAATTCAAAAGCGCTGGAGATTGCCGGAATTACCAAGGATACAGTGGCTCCTAAGGGCGGTATGATTGAGCGTAATCCTGACGGTTCTCCCCGGGGTGTGCTGCGGGAAGGAGCAATGGATTTGCTCGCAGATGTCCAGGCGCTGTCTAACTTAACGGATGAACAATATAAAGAGGCAATATTAGAATTTCAACAAGAAATGCATAGCTTTGGTATGACAGGAGTCATGAATATGTCAGGAGGTGATAGAAGTTTAAAAGTACTGAATGAATTAGAAAAAGAGGGGAAGCTGACCATGCGGGTCGCCAATGCAATTGTATTTGGACCGGAAACTCAACCGGAAGAAGCGGTTGCGAAAATACAGGATGCTGGTAATAAGTACAATTCAGATTGGCTTTCAGTGAACACCGTAAAATTATTTGCTGATGGAGTGACTGAAGGGAAAACAGCCCTCTTTGTTGAACCATATACCAAGAATGCCGGAATGGGATCTCACCACCACGGTGATGCGAATTGGAAAGAGGATACTTTTAATAAGATGGTCTCAAAGCTAGATAAGGAAGATATACAAGTACACATTCACGCAATCGGCGATGGGGCAGTTAAAATGGGCCTTGATGCCCTGGAATTGGCAAAGAAAGAAAATGAAGAGCACAATTCCCGCCACACGATTACTCATATCAGTGCGATTCAGGATAGTGACATCTCCCGTATGGCGAATTTAGGTGTTATTGCGAGCTTGCAGCCTTTTTGGTTTTACAAAGATCAGTACTATGACTTGGAAAAGGCCATGATAGGGGAGAAACGTGCATTAGCCATGTATCCGGCTAGAGAAATGTGGGATGCCGGAGTAACGATTGCCAGCAGCAGCGATTATCCGCCTACCCCTGATTATCGCCCATTGAACGCAATAGAAACAGGAGCTACAAGAAATAGTCCTTATCCGGAAGAGCAAGATACTGATTTAGTTCGTAACATTGATCAAGCTCTTACTGTAAAGGAAATGCTGCAGTCATACACAAAGAATGTTGCGTATCAAATATACCGCGAAAATGACTTAGGCTCACTTAAAGCTGGGAAGAAAGCGGATATGGTTGTTCTAGGAGAGGATCTGACCAATATTGAACCAAAAAAGATATCTGAAACCTCTATTGTTTACACGATAGTTGATGGGAAGATTGTATTTAAAGGGGAATAAAATAGAGGTTCAAATTAAATATAGCTGCCAAACCAGGCGGCTTTTTTCTTGTTGAAATAGATAGAATTGAATAGGATTATAAGCAAATCCGGGTTAAAAAAAGAAGGTATTGCTAAAGAAAATCTAAAGATTAATGGCAAATGGACAGATTATCAAGTATTAGCAATCATCAACGGCTTGGACGTATAAGCTTACTAATTATTATCCAGTTCCCTCTCATTAGTACAACTGGTAAAAACTCAGTTGGCTGACATAAATCCTGGAGAAGAACTGGATATTGGAAAATGCCCTCAAAGGCTCAATAATAATAAAAAAACGCAAGGTTAAAAATTGCCTTGCGTTTTAAATTTATATTAACAAGCAAATTAGTTTCCTATTCATTCCAAAATATTGTCACTAAATAATTTCATAAATTTATATTTAAATAGCTGGAAATGAAACTTTTTTAATTCCCTAAGTATTAACTCCCTAATTTATTGGAGATTCGCAAGCCGTATTCGATTACTTTTTCGATTAAGCAGTTTTGTCTTTCTTCTGTGATATTGAAATTAACATATCCGATGCTTATGGCTCCCAGGAGTTCATTGGCGTGATCGAAAATAGGCGCAGCGACAGAAGAGGTTCCAGGCGTTTGTTCGCCATGACTCTCCCCATAACCCTGCCTTTTCACTTTGCTTAATAGTTTAATAAACGAATCTCTATCCTCAGACGGGACTAAGGAATTAACGACTTTAACAGTCTCTGAGTTTGGCATATTAGCTAACAGCACTTTGTTGGCTGCCCCAATATTCAATGGGATTCGGATCCCCAGCTGATCATTAATTCGAATAGGATTGTTGAGACAATCAATTCTTTCAACCACTAGTGATTCTAATCCAATTGGCTTGCTAAAATACACACTCTCCTCCACCTCATGCATTAATTTTTCCATCTCTGGGCGAATCAGTCCAACAAAATCAAAGGTGTCATACATTTTAAGTCCATATTCTAACCAGGTGTTGCCCATAGAATATAGTTTCAAATCTGGATCCTGCTGAATAAGCCCGTGCTGCTTCATGGATTGCAGGAGCCGATGAAGTGTACTGACAGGCAAGTCGCATTCCTTTGATAAATCTGTAATGGAAATCCACATTCTTGTATCATTTTTAGACAAAACCTTGATTACCTGCATGGCACGATCGATTGTCTGCATCTTTTATCCTTCCATTCCTTTTAATTTGCATAAGTGTATTGAAATAAATTATTCAGTAAATTCGAAATATATTGACACGGGGAATCTATCACTATAATATCATATTATAAGTTTTCCTGTCAGAGGAAACCTATTCCGATATGTGGAAAAAGGAGGTTAAGCCAATTGGTGACTTCGATGTACAAAAAGCTAAACACTGTCATTGTAAAGCATCCAAAAGAAGCCTTTATCAGCCAGGAGCATTTAAGAAGTGAGTGGAAAAAGTTTAACTATATCAGTGAACCGGATTATATGAAAGCCCAGAAGGAATACGAACAATTTCTATCCATAATCAAGAAGCATGTCGGCCATATTAAATTTCTGCCGGTTTCAGAAAAGGTGGGGCTGGATTCGCTTTATGCCCATGATCCCGTTAAATTTACAAAAAAAGGCGCAATGATTTTAAAATCAGGGAAAAAATTACGTCAGCCTGAAGCAGAAATTTATAAAGAATTTTTACAGGAAAAAAATATCCCCATTCTGGGAGAATTAACTGGTGATGCTATAGCTGACGGGGGAGATCTTGTTTGGCTGGATGACCGCACTTTATTAATTGGACGCGGTTATCGAACAAACGATGAGGCGATTCGCCAAATTAAAGAAATGACAAAGGATATAGTTGATGAATGTATAGTTGTCCAGCTCCCGCACGATCAAGGAGAAGAGGAGTGTCTGCACCTTATGTCATTTATAAGCATCGTGGATGTAAATCTTGCAGTGGTATATTCACGGCTTATGCCGGTATTTCTAAGACAGATGCTTCTGGAACGCGGCTTCCAGCTTGTTGAAGTACCGGACGATGAATACCGGCGGCTCGGCTGTAATGTACTGGCTGTTGCACCGCGCATTTGTGTCATTGTTTCCGGAAATCCTCAAACCAAACAGGGACTATTGGATGCAGGAGCGACTGTCTATGAATATGAAGGTAATGAAATTTCATATTTAGGCACTGGCGGGCCAACATGCCTCACATGTCCTGTGGAACGTGTTTAACCAAAGCTTACAAATCAGAGAAATGATGGAGGAATAATACATGTTAAGAGAATCAGCATCAAAATCAGCACAAGCTGCAAAAATGTTTCATAACACAATTGTAAAAAGACCCGGCTCAACTTTTATCAATGGATTAACAACATCTGACCTTGGAACACCTATTTTAGAAAAAGCATTAGAGCAGCATGATGCCTATATTGAAGCACTTAAAGCATGCGGTACAGAAGTAACTGTGCTTCCAAGCAATGATCAATTTCCGGATTCTACCTTTGTAGAAGATACAGCTGTTTTAACTGCAGAGTTCGCAGTTATTTCCAACCCTGGTGCGGAAAAAAGAAATGGCGAAATTCACGAAATAGAGCCGGCAGTCAAATCCTTCTTTGATAAGATCTACTATATTAAAGCGCCTGGAACACTTGACGGAGGCGATGTTTTACAAATCGAAGATCATTTTTACATCGGAATCTCTGCCCGGACGAACCAGGAAGGAGCCGAGCAGCTTAAACAAATATTAGAATCCCAAGACTATAATGCTACCATCGTTCCATTACAGAAATTCTTCCACCTGAAAACTGGAATAGCTTATTTAGGCAACCAAACGATTGTCGCTGCAGGAGAATTTGTCAACCACCCGGATTTCAATACCTATCAAAAAATTGTTGTTCCTCCTGAAGAGGAATATGCAGCAAATTGCATTCGCGTCAATGACTATATCATCGTCCCGTCCGGCTACCCGCAAACAAAGCAAAAAATAAATGAGGCGGGATTCCAGACGATAGAACTTGATACATCTGAGTTCCGTAAACTTGATGGCGGTTTAAGCTGTTTGTCACTGCGTTTTTAAAAAATAGTTAAAAAAGAGTCATTTTATTTCGCATAGAAGGAGCGTTTAGTTATGACACAGCTAAGGTGGGGAACCCCAGATGCATTGCGCAGGTTATTGTGTGAAGTAGTAAGCTGGAAAAGCATGACACTTACGGAGGGAGAGCGTGAATTTTCTTTTAAGGTGACAGCGAAGCTCAAGGAGTTGACCTATTTTCGGGAGAATCCGGATCACTTGGGGCTCCATGATGCCGATTTAGGCCGTCGGTTTGTAACCGCTTTATATAAACACCCTGATGCCACGGAAACGATCGTGTTAATCAGCCATTTTGATACAGTAAATACCGAAGAATATGGCGATCTTCAGGAGTACGCGCATCTCCCGGAGGAATTGACGAAATTGCTTCATTCCAGGGCAGATGAGCTTCCGGAAGAAGCCAGGCAGGATCTTCTCTCGGGAGAGTTCTTATTTGGCAGGGGCACGATGGATATGAAAATGGGGCTTGTCATGCATATGGGATTATTAGAAAAAGCTACTGTTGAACGCTGGCCTATTAATCTAATTTTGCTGACGGTTCCTGACGAAGAAGTGAATTCATCCGGAATGCGGGCAGCTGTTCAGAAACTTTTAGAATTGAAGGAAAAACATCAGCTCACCTATAAGCTTTTCTTGAATGGGGAACCGGTATTTACGCAGGAACCGGGTGACAGAAACTATTATGTGTATTCAGGCTCTATTGGTAAAATCATGCCGGCCGCACTCTTTTATGGAAAAGAAACGCATGTGGGGGAACCGCTCAGCGGTATAACAGCGCCTTATATTGCCTCGTTTTTAACACAAAGAATGGAGTGGAATACAGCGCTGCAGGAATCAGAGAAGGGAGAGCAGACTCCGCTTCCGGTGACACTGCAGCAAAAGGATCTTCGCCTGGAGTATTCCGCGCAAACACCTTATCGTTCAGCGGCTTTGTACAATGTATTTTTAATGAAACGGAATGCCGGTGAAATCTTGGATATATTCGAAAAGGTAGCGCTAAAAGCAGCTCATATCTGCAATGAAGCCTATAAAGAAATCTGCAGTGAACAGAATGTATCTCCCGTAGGTGAGGTGCGTGTGCTGCGCTATGAAGAACTGGAAAAGCATGCTATTCGAAAATTTGGTGCAGCTTTTGTTGCGGGCATCAAAGACTACGTACAGAAAAAAGCGGAATGGGATGACCGGGAGAAATCTATCCGAATTGCTGATGCGTTAATCATTAAGTGTCAGGAGCTGACACCCGCAATCGTTCTGCTTTATGCACCGCCTTATTATCCGGCAGTCAATTCCTCTGAGGATGAGCTGGTCACAGAATGCATCGAATACGTAAAACAACAAGGCTTTGAAAAGTTTGGACTGCCTGTTAACCAAGTACACTATTTTAATGGGATTAGCGATTTGAGCTACGTCAATTATCAGGATGCTGGTGACGGCTGGATCGTATTTAAAGAAAACACGCCGGTTTGGGGCAGCAGCTACAGTATTCCATTCGATGAAATGACAAAGCTCCAGGCACCGGTACTAAACGTAGGCCCATTCGGAAAAGACGCTCACAAACGAACCGAACGACTTCACATCAAAAGCGCGTTCGAAGAAGTACCTGCCCTTGTAGAAGGGATGGTCAAAATGCTGGCAAAAAAGCATCTAATGGTGTCAGGCGCAACTAGTTGACAAAATGGCGATTTTGTCCATTCAGGTGGACAATTCGCGCAAGCTTAATGTGTCTGATGCCAATCTAATAAAGGGATGTGATCTAGATGGTAGAGCAAGAGGGTCAGAAGAATCAATTAAACCGGTCGATGAAGCGCCGTCATTTGTTTATGCTTTCGTTGGGTGGAGTAATCGGGACCGGATTGTTTTTAAACGCCGGCTACACGATCAATCAAGCGGGGGCAGGAGGGGCTTTAATCGGGTATTTATTCGGTGGGGTCATTTTGTATCTTGTCATGGTTTGCCTGGGGGAGCTTGCTGTGTACATGCCAGTTACGGGATCGTTCCAGACCTATGCCAGTAAATTCATTAGTCCTTCGGCTGGTTTCTCATTAGGCTGGATGTATTTCATTGGATCAGCAACCACAGCTGGAGTAGAATTTACGGCTGCCGGAATTTTGATGAAACGCTGGTTTCCGGATATCTCCGTATGGGTATGGTGTGCAATATTCATCCTTCTTTTATTCGCACTCAATGCCTTAACAACAAGGGGCTTTGCTGAGGCGGAATATTGGTTTTCAGGCATTAAAGTTGTAGCTGTGATCTTCTTTATTATTATAGGCTTCAGTGCCATCCTGGGCATCATACCACTGGCGGACAGGCCGGCGCCATATATGGAACATTTAGCTCCTAAAGGCCTTTTCCCTGCTGGAATCGCCATCGTGTTTGTAACGATGATGAATGTTATCTTTTCCTATCAGGGATCTGAATTAATCGGGATTGCGGCCGGAGAGAGCGAGGAGCCTCAAAAGAATATTCCTCGTGCGATTCGAAATGTCATATTTAGAATCATCATTTTTTATATTGCTTCTATTATTATATTATCCGCCATTTTCCCAACAAAAGAGCTCGGAATATTAGAAAGCCCGTTTGTAACCTTAATGGACCTGGCTGGAATTCCATTTGCCCCTGATATCATGAATTTTGTTATCTTAACAGCTATTTTATCTGTAGGAAACTCTTGTATTTATGCTTCGACCCGCTTACTTTGGGCGATGGCTCATGATGGAATGGCACCAAGAGTTTTTGGAAAACTCTCAAAACGGAAGGTGCCGTTCACTGCTCTAGTATTCACCATGATATTTTCACTTTTATCATTACTCACAAGCGTGTTTGCTGCTGAAACCGTGTTTGTATTATTAATGTCCATTGCTGGTATTTCTGTCACCATCTCATGGATGGGAATCGCGCTCTCTCAATTCATGTTCCGGCGTAAATATATAAAAGCAGGCGGAAAGGTAGAGGATCTAAAATACAAAGTCCCATTCTACCCAATCATCCCTCTGATATGTATTATATTCTGTGTCTCTATTCTAGTATTCCTGGCCTTTGATCCAACTCAGCTGGCAGGACTGCTTATCGGAATAGGATTCCTGCTTGTCAGCTATATATTCTATTACTTCAAAAATCGAAAGACAGATAAAGTTCGTTCCAATAATGAGATTGGTGCGTGAAGGCAATCTTAGACATTTGTAAGTTTCTATGTATCTAAATGAATTAACCGGATGACCATGATGGCTGTCCGGTTTATTAGAATTATAGAGGGATATTGTAGTTTTCATAATTACCTATTCAAATAAACACTTACTTTCAAACGTGTTGATTTCATAGCACTCATCTGATAATGAGAATTTGCTGTAAAAAGTAAATACCACATGTTCATTTGGCTAAAAAACATGTGGTATAACTTATTCCCATTAAATGCTTGAAATTAATTTGTCAAAAAGATAACAGAAATAACAATTAACCAGAAAATTATTATTGAGAAAACTTGTTGTTAAATACTTGAACAGCTGCCTCTGCAACCTGGATATCATGGGGAACGGTACTGCCGCTGACTCCCACGGCGCCTGCCACTTTTCCATCATTGACCAGAGGGATTCCTCCGCCAAAAACGACAAGGCGTCCAGGCTTTATTTTGGGCAATTTCGATGCTGGCTAACCAGGCATCATCCATTCGGTGAACAGCAATTAGATTTCCACCCTCATCCACTACGGAGATAACCATGGAAACCCCAATTCTTTTTGCTTATTCTTCAGCACCTGCAATAATTTGCTTAGCTAAATCTAATGTGATTTTGCTCTTCTTAATGAACCTCCTAATCTTTTATGGTTAGATTACCGGTATCATATTTTTTCAAGCGTTTTGTTCACATACAGAATACTTTTTGCCTCAAAATTTGCTCACTCAAATTTTTTAGTGAATGCTTCTGACAGACTTTATTTATTAAATATCCCGTGAGGGTCAATAACAAATTTCTTGGAAGCACCCTGATCAAATTCGGTATATGCTGCTGGTGCCTGGTCTAATGAAATCAACGTTGCATTTACAGCTTTGGCGATTTGTGCTTTTTCGTTTAGAATAGCCATCATTAAGTCACGGTGATAGTTCATAACGGGTGTTTGACCAGTCACAAAGGTATGTGCTTTTGCCCAGCCGAGCCCCAAACGGACCTTCAATGTTCCGCTTTTCGCATCATTATCGATCGCACCCGGATCACCAGTAACATATAGACCTGGTATACCCAGCCGTCCTCCGGCACGTGTTACTTCCATTATCGAGTTTAATACAGCTGCTGGAGCTTCACCTGCTCCAGCACCATGTCCGTGGGCTTCAAAGCCTACACAGTCAATTGCGCAATCCACTTCTGGAAATCCTAAAATTTGTTCAATTTGTTCCCCCAGATTTGGATGTTCTTTTAGGTTAACCGTTTCACAGCCGAAACTTCTGGCTTGGGCAAGTCGCTCGCTATTCAAGTCACCAACGATAACGACAGAGGCACCAAGAAGTTGAGCAGAATGGGCAGCAGCCAAGCCGACTGGTCCAGCTCCAGCAACATATACTGTAGAACCGGGCTTCACGCCAGCGCTTACCGCACCATGATAACCAGTTGGAAAGATATCGGAAAGCATCGTTAAGTCAAGAATTTTCTCCATGGCTTGTTCTTTATCTGGAAATTTCAGTAATTGGAAGTCTGCATAGGGTACCATTACATACTCGGATTGGCCTCCAACCCATCCGCCCATATCTACATAACCATAAGCGGATCCGGGACGATCCGGGTTAACGTTCTCACAAATATGCGTGTTGCGTTCTTTACAACTGCGGCAGCGGCCACAAGCAATATTAAATGGAACGGATACAAGATCTCCTTTTTTGATAAATTCAACATCGCGTCCAACCTCAATGACTTCACCCGTGATTTCATGGCCGAGAACGAGTCCCTCAGGAGCAGTCGTCCGGCCGCGAACCATATGCTGATCGCTTCCGCAAATATTGGTCGTAATGACTTTTAGAATTACCCCATGTTCACACTTACGGCCGACATTTAAAGGATTTACTCCGGGTCCGTCTCTTAGAATCAAATCCGGATAGCTAATATCTTCCACGGCTACCCGTCCTGCACCCCTGTAGATTACTGCTCTGTTTCCTGCCATTCTTGCATCCTCCATTCTATTTAAATAGTGAGTTGGTTATCGTATAGATAGAGTGTTTTTTAGGATGCTCCACCCTAATTTTATAAAAAACCAAAATCTCAATTTTCTCTATCTTGAATATATTCTAAAAAATAATCCTTTTTTATGGAAGAACGCACTTTTTTGTGAGAAGGTTACTAAAAGGATACTTTTAGACTGCAGGGAAGTGGAGGGGATATTATGGATGACTTGCGGAGCGAAGTGAGGAAGAAAATTGAAAATAGAGAATTTAATTGTGAAAAAGAATTGACATTATCCCTTATTAGCGGCAAGTGGAAAATAACGATTATATACTATTTAGGAACTGAAGGGACTTTACGATTCAGTGAAATTAAGCGTCTGTTTCCAAAAATCACCCACAAGGTATTGACAACTCAGATTAGAGAATTAGAGGAAGATGGGATAGTTCATCGGAAAGTTTTCCCGGAAGTCCCGCCTAGAGTGGAATATTCATTAACAGAATTAGGGCAAAGCTTAATGCCGGTTATTTTAATGATGTACGATTGGGGGAAAGAAAATATAAAAACATTCATAAAATAGGTTGACAATGTATGGATTTATTTAAGAGATGCTGACTTTGTGACGTCCTATAGAGAGCAGGTATAACGCAGTTTCATATTGTTGAGAGGATAAAAAAGTTATGTTTCACATTTTCAATATAGCTCCAATACTATGCTTTATTTGAAAGAGGGATATTATGATTCCAGGTTCATGGAGAGCGTTAGGATGGATTGGATTAGCTGAATTATGCGCATTAAGCTTGTGGTTTAGTGCTTCTGTTATAGCCCCTGAACTGATTCAAGTATGGAATCTTAGCTCCAGCTCAGAAGCATGGCTGTCTGCTTCTGTCCCAATTGGCTTTGTAATGGGTGCATTAGTTAGTTCATATTTTGGGATAGCAGATCGTTTTAATCCCCGAAAGGTTCTTGCCGTTTCAGCGTTTCTGGGTGCGCTATTGAATGCCTTGCTTTTATTGGCAGATCAGGCTTTTTTCGGTATTCTGCTTAGGATATTAACCGGTGTATCACTCGCTGGTGTATACCCGACAGCTGTTAAAATTTTATCTCAATGGTTTCCGAAAAAACGCGGGCTTGCAGTTGGTATCTTAATAGCCGCCTTAACTCTAGGGTCCTCTTTGCCACATTTTATTGTTATATTCTCTTCTTCTTTAAATTGGCAATTAGTGATTATTTGCAGTTCAATATTGGCTCTCCTGGCAGCTGTAATTGTCAATTGGGTTTTAACAGATGCTCCAGTAACAACGAAAAAATTACCTTTCTCTTTTAAATTAATAAAAAAGGTAGTTTCGAATAAACCAGTAATGCTTGCGAACTACGGTTATTTTGGGCATATGTGGGAATTGTATGCGATGTGGACGTGGATTCCCATCTTTTTGACTGCTAGTTTTACAAGCTATTCTCCAGGGATTCCTCCCTGGTTCATTGCATTGTCCTCTTTTATTATTATCGGAATTGCAGGGGGGATTGGCTGTGTAGCAGGCGGGCTAGTCTCAGATAAAATTGGAAGAGCAAATCTAACGATTATTTCTATGTGTATCAGTGCCATTTGCTGTATCTTGATTGGCTTTACTTTTGGTCAATATATTTGGTTAACTCTACTCCTTTCTATCATTTGGGGAATGTCTGTCATCGCAGATTCTGCCCAGTTTTCTGCCGCAGTTTCAGAAGTTGCAGAAGTTGAGTATGTAGGAACAGCCCTGACTTTTCAAATGTGCATTGGTTTCCTGATCACTATATTTTCTATAAATTTAATCCCAATTATACAGAGGTTAGTTGGCTGGGAGTGGGTCTTTGCCTGTTTAGCGATTGGACCAATTATTGGCATGGTATCTATGGTCCAGTATAAACGGCATGATTTTAATAATGTCAAAGGGACAATCGGTCATTTTAAATAAATTAAACAACATCTATTTGGTCTAACTTTGTGAATTATATCCCAGCAAAAATTAACTCCTGAATAGCAGAAATAAGGTCTTTTTACCAAATCCTATTTCAAAAAGTCAAAGGCATTTACATAGCATTTAAAAAATTAAGAAAAAAATAATATGTCAAAATTGGTCATTATATGTTATATTAGTAAAAAATTAATATATCAATTTGAATAAGTGCTCACTTTGGTGAGGTAAAAGGGAAACCAGTGAAAGTCTGGTACAGCCCCCGCTACTGTAAAAGCTGATGAAATTACAATGCCACTGAGAAATCGGGAAGGTGTAAGAGTAAGAAGAAGCTTAAGTCAGGAAACCTGCTTATTTAAACGACACTTGCTTTTCGGAGGGAGAAGTATAGGCGGGACAATTATGATCAATTGTTTTTGAGTTTCAGTATGCTAATTTTTATACTGTCATTTCATATGCCTGTATTCCTTTGAAAAGGAGTGCAGGCATTTTTTATTTGGCAAGAAGCAATGAATTTTGAGAATTGTCCGGCGCAGGGCGCCTGCTAAGAGCAGCACGGCAGCAGGCAAGGCGCATATGCTTTTCTTAATTGGAGGTTACCTATGAAGAAGGGAAAAATCTTTGTTGTCGGCTTCGGTCCGGGCGATCGTGAGCATATAACCAAACGGGCTGTGGATGCGCTGCAGCAGAGTGATTGCATTATTGGCTACAAAACTTACGTAGATCTGATCATGCCATTCGTTACAGCAAGTTCCATTGTGAGCACGGGGATGACTGAGGAGGTATCCCGTGCGCAGGATGCAGTGAAAAGAGCGGAAGCCGGCCATATTGTTTCCGTGATATCGAGCGGTGACTCGGGTGTATACGGCATGGCTGGCTTAGTGTATGAAGTGCTGATCGAAATGGGCTGGACGGAAGAAGAAGGAATCGAAGTGGAAATTGTTCCGGGCATCTCTGCGATTAATTCATGTGCGAGTTTACTGGGGGCACCTGTCATGCATGACTCCTGCACCATCAGTCTGAGTGATCATTTAACACCCTGGACTGTGATCGAAAAGCGCATTGAAGCAGCCGGGATGGCGGATTTTGTCATCGCATTATATAACCCGAAAAGCGGCAGAAGGACACGGCAGATTGTCGAGGCACAAAGGATCCTATTAAAATATCGTTCTCCTGATACACCAGTGGGTCTTGTGAAAAGTGCTTACCGCGAGAATCAGAATGTCATTCTGACTACACTGGCGGAAATGCTTGGTCACGATATAGGCATGCTGACAACGGTTGTGATCGGGAATTCCTCCACTTTCTTTTATGACAATAAAATCATTACGCCTCGCGGATATCAAAGAAAGTATACGCTCGGTGAAGAGAAGCAAAGCTTAAAGCCGCATCAGCGTTTAAAAAAGGAAGCGGAGCCATGGGCATTAAATCAGGAAACCGGGGAAGCACAGGCCGGCTACGAGCAGATCCAGAGAAGAAAACAAGAAGCCAGCTCAATGGATATGGCTTTAAAGGCTTTATCGATGGCAACGAAATCGGGGATTGACCAAACACATTTGGTGCAGCAGCCAATCGAAGATATTTTTGAATTTGCAGTAACGCCTGGGGTTGCCAATAAATTTATTACACCAGACCAAATGCGCGTATTGGCAGAAGCTGTTGGCGAGAAAGGCACCATGGAATATACACCGGATCACCGATTTTTAATCAAGATTCCAACTGGACGGCCTCAGTCGATTGTGGAAAAACTCGAACAAAGCCAACTGACAGTCATGCCAGTGGGCGATGTTCTAAATGTAAAAGCCTGCGATTTTTGCTACGGGGAGAAAGCAGAATCCATTCCATATGCAGAGAAAATTGCAGCTGAACTGGGGGGCTTAAAGCTTCCAAAGGAACTGCATATTGGTTTTAACGGCTGCGGTATGGCCTGTTATCGGGCCGTATTTGATGATATCGGCATAGTTTACCGCAAGAAGAAGTTTGATCTATTTATCGGGGCAAAGCCGGTTGGCCGTACAGCCCATGCTGCCCAGCCGGTGGCAGAGGGAATTGAGCCCGATCAGCTGGTGCCGTTATTAAAGGAGATTATCGAAGAATACAAAGAAAATGCGCATCCAAATGAACGGCTTTTTAAATATTTTAAGCGTGTGAAAAAAATTCAGTATTTTACCTATCAGGATATGAGCTCCAAGATCGAAGTCGAGCCGGCACCATGCGGGGATTAGGGGGATCTTATGATTTTATTTTTAGCAGGCACAAGTGATGCGAGAGCATTAGCTATTCAATTGAAAAATCAAGGTTATCCCTTATTGGCAACCGTTGTCACAGAATCGGCAGCTGACAGTTTGAAGGCTGAAGGCATTGCTTATAAAGTGGGACGGCTGTCAGAAAATGACATGATTGAATTAATTCAGATGCAAGAGATGACCACTGTGATTGACGCAAGTCACCCTTATGCGGACGAAGCGTCAAAAACGGCAATGGCAGCAGCCAAAGCATGCAGCATTCCTTACATACGTTACGAAAGGCCAAATGAACAGTTCACCTCACCGCTCATAACTGAAGCCGAAAGTTATGAGGAAGCAGCAAAATTGGCTCAATCGCATAAAGGAACGATTATGCTGACAACCGGCAGCAAAACGCTGGAAATCTTCACAAAATATTTAATGCGTGATGATATCCGGCTTGTATGCAGGATGCTTCCAAACATGGGAAATATGGAAAAATGCCAAAAGCTTGGGGTTAAACAAAAGGATATTATTGCGATTCAGGGGCCATTTTCTGAGTCATTAAACAAAGCTCTTTGTGAGCAATATGAAGTGACCCTGATGATTACAAAAGAAAGCGGCAAAGTGGGATCGGT
Source organism: Cytobacillus oceanisediminis 2691 (assembly GCF_000294775.2). Taxonomy (GTDB): domain Bacteria; phylum Bacillota; class Bacilli; order Bacillales; family Cytobacillaceae; genus Cytobacillus; species Cytobacillus pseudoceanisediminis. Next base: position 2,986,709 of record NZ_CP015506.1, on the reverse strand, counting down.
GGATGAAAAAATGACCGCTGCTCTGGAATTGGGGATTCCTGTTATTTTGATTAAGCGGCCGCCGCTCGTATATGAAAACTTCTGCACTTCTTTCGAAGAAGTGATTCAAAGATTGGGAGGGCTTTACACATGGCAAACATGAACTTTAATACAACATTTGTACCGGTAACGGTAGATCCGGATAAAATTTATGATCACAGCTTCGCAATTATTAAAGAGGAGATGGGCGAGCATCCATTTACAGACGAGCAGTGGCTGGTGGTTCGGCGTGTCATCCATGCCTCGGCAGATTTCGAGCTGGGCAGAAGCATGATTTTTACACGGGATGCTATTGATGCAGGTGTTCAATCCATTTTAGCGGGCCGTCATGTCGTGGCAGATGTACAAATGATTGAAAGCGGGTCAGGACGCAAGCGATTCCAAAAGCATGGCGGGGACCTGCATTGTTATATTGCGGATGAAGATGTTGCAAAGGAAGCGAAGGCCCAGGGAACAACACGTGCGATCATTTCCATGCAAAAAGCTGTGAGTCTGCATGAAGGAGGAATCTATGCCATCGGCAATGCGCCAACAGCGCTCCTGGAATTGATTCGTCTAGTGAAAGAAGGGCTCGCGAAACCAGACTTGATTATTGGCATGCCAGTCGGCTTTGTATCAGCGGCAGAGTCCAAAGCCGAGCTGGCCGTGCTTGAAGGGATCCCATTTATTACGAATGCAGGGAGAAAGGGTGGCAGTACAGTGACGGTCGCTGCGCTGAATGCCATTTCGATAATGGCGGATGAACGGGCAAAAGCAGCGAAATAAAAAAGATCCATCCCAAATGCGGCACGGCTACACGACAGGTGCCTGTGCCGCAGCCATGACAAAGGCAGCACTGCAGGCACTAGTGACCGGAGAGGTGCCAAATGAAGTTACGATTTATCTGCCAGTTGGCCAGTATGCCACTTTTAAAGTGACGGCATTTGATCGGTCAGATGGCCGGGTCATGTGCGAAACGATCAAAGACGCAGGGGACGACCCGGACGCCACACATCAGGCACGAATTCAAAGTACAGTGACTTATGCCAAGGAAGAAGGCATCCATTTAGATGGCGGGATCGGTGTAGGACGAGTCACGAAAGCAGGGTTGCCAGTAGCGGTCGGGCAGGCAGCGATTAACCCTGTGCCGCGAAAAATGATCCATGGTGTCGTCCAGGAAGCAATGGATAAATATAAAGTAAATCGGGGCATTGAAGTAGTCATTTCGGTTCCGGACGGTGTAGAAATTGCAGAAAAAACATTGAATGGCCGATTAGGCATTATTGGAGGAATCTCGATTTTAGGTACACGGGGAACGGTGGTGCCATTTTCCAGTTCCGCCTATATGGCAAGTATCGCTCAGGCGATCAATGTCGCAAAAGAAGCAGGATGTGAGCATTTAGTCATTACAACAGGCGGACGCAGTGAAAAATTTGCCATGAAGCAATATCCGCATTTGCCGGAAGAAGCCTTTATCGAGATGGGCGATTTTGTCGGTTTTACTTTAAAGAATATAGCAAGGAAGAAGTTTCCCAAAGTCTCTCTTGTAGGGATGATGGGGAAATTTTCAAAAGTTGCACAGGGAGTTATGATGGTCCACTCGAAAAGTGCACCAGTCAGTTTCGAATTTTTAGCAGGTATGGCCAATAAAGTGGGTGTCAGTGAGGAAATTCAGCAGGACATTTTACAGGCAAATACGGCATCACAGGTTGGTGAAATCCTTCAGGGAAACGAAGCATTCTTTGAATCCCTTTGCCGAAACTGCTGCTATTATGCACTGAATCATATGAACGCAAGCATCAAAGTATCGACAACTCTGTATGCCATGAATGGAAGCTGTCTAGGAAAGGCTGAGAATATTGACAAATTGGATGAAGATGATTGGTATCGGGGATAATGGCGCAGAAGGATTGCTCCCCCCATACATAGACTGGATTCATGAATGTGATGTCCTGGTCGGCGGGGAACGTCATTTGCAATTCTTCCCGGAATTTACTGGAGAGAAAAAAGTAATCAAAGGCGGCTTGTCGGCATTAACGGCTGACCTGCAGCAAGAAACACGCAATACAGTTATTTTGGTATCAGGAGATCCGCTGTTTTACGGGCTTGGCGGTGTTTTGGCGAAAAAGCTTCCATTGGAGATTTATCCTTATACAAGCTCTGTTCAGCTCGCTTTTTCGAAAATGCAGGAAAGCTGGCAGGATGCGTATATTGTCAGCCTGCATGGCCGTTCTATTAAAGGCTTTGCCCAAAGAATCGACGGGCGGAAAAAGATTGCTATTTTAACAGACGAAAAAAATTCTCCGCAGGCCATTTCAACGTATTTAAAGAAGTTCGGCATGACGGAGTATGATGCCTTTGTTGCTGAAAACCTGCAGGGGGAAGATGAGCGCTGCCGCTTTTTCACTTTGGATGAAATGGAGCAATCGTCATTTTATCCATTAAATGTGGTGATTTTAAAGCAGCGTGTGGCAGTAGAGCGTGCCTCACTGGGAATTCCGGATGATAGGTTCGTACAGAGAAAGCCGGATAAAGGCTTGATTACGAAAAAGGAGATCAGGACTCTTTGTATTCAGGAGCTGAAGCTAAAGGAAAACAGCATCGTCTGGGATATTGGAACCTGTACAGGCTCCGTTGCGATTGAGGCAGCGAAAATAGCCCGGGAAGGGGCCGTGTATGCGATTGAAAAGAATGAGGGCGACCTGGAGAATTGCCTGGAAAATCAATTAAAACATCGGACAGATTTCACGGCCGTCCTTGGAAAGGCGCCTGAGAGGCTGGATGAATTTCCTGATCCGAATGCGATTTTTATTGGCGGAAATGGCGGGAATATGGAGCTTTTATTGCAATCATGCCTTTCAAGGCTGCAGCCGAATGGCCGGCTCGTGATGAATATTGCCACAATCGAAAATCTCGCAGAAGCGATGAAGCATTTGAAAAATATGGGCTGTGAAGTATCCGTATTGCAGGCACAGATTTCAAAAAGCAAGCCAATCCTGCATTTAACACGCTTCGAACCGTTAAATCCCATTTTTATTGTGACTGCAAAGAAAGGAAAGAACTAAATGACAATCGGAACTTTATATGGATTAGGAGTCGGGCCGGGAGATCCGGAATTAATCACGGTAAAAGCATTCCGCAAATTGCAGGAAAGCCCGGTCATTGCTTATCCCAAAAAATTAAGAGGCAGTAAATCCTACGCCCATCGCATTGTAGACATGTATATAAATCCCGAAGAAAAAGAAATGCTTGGTTTGGTTTTTCCAATGACAAAAGACGAAGAGACATTAAGGGCTGAGTGGACAAAATCCGCAAAAGCTATTTATGGCTTTCTGTCTCAGGGAAAAGATGTGGCATTCGTGACGGAAGGGGATCCGATGCTGTTCAGCACATTTATCCATTTAATGAAGCTGATGCAGACAATGCATCCTGAAGTTCCGATTGAAACGGTAGCTGGCATCTCGTCCTTTAATGGTTCTGTTAATCGCTTGGGAATTGCCCTGGCTGATGGCGATGACCATGTCGCGATGATTCCGGCAACAGGGAATATGGAGGAAATGCGGCGGGTGATTGAAACTCATGATGCGATTGTTTTCATAAAAGTAGCGAAAGTATTGGACGATATGCTGAATCTATTGGAAGAAATGGATTTACTGGACAAAACACATGTTGTAACAAAGGTTACATCTGACGAAGAGGTCATATGGAATGTCCATGAGCTCCGAGGAGCTGAGTTAAATTACTTGTCATGTATGGTGGTGCGCAAATGAAAAAAATTTGGATTATCGGAGCGGGACCTGGAGATCCCGATTTAATTACGGTAAAAGGCTTAAAGCTATTAAATAAGGCTGATGTTGTCATGTATACCGACTCTCTTGTCAGCGAGACATTAGTGGCGGAAGCCAAGGAGTCGGCAGAGATTATCCGCACTGCCGGGATGCATCTTGAAGAAATGGTGGATTGCATTGCTGAACGAGTCAATGCTGGTAAAACGGTTGTACGTCTGCATACAGGCGACCCGGCCATGTACGGGGCAACGATGGAGCAAGTGGCGCTATTGAAACAGCACGATATCAGCTGTGAAGTAGTACCAGGCGTCAGTTCTGTTTTTGCCTCCGCAGCGGCAGTAGGGGCAGAGCTGACCATTCCGGATTTAACGCAAACTCTTATATTAACAAGGGCAGAAGGGCGGACACCAGTGCCGGAGCGTGAAAAATTACAGGCATTGGCCAGCCATCACTGTACAATCGCAATGTTTCTAAGTGCGACCCTAACAAAGAAAATCACAAAGGAACTGCAGGCAGCCGGATGGGCAGACAATACACCAGTTGCAGTTGTGCAGCGTGCTTCGTGGCCGGATCAGAAAATTGTCCGCACCACACTGTCTGAGCTGGACGAAGCGATGCGTGTCAACGGCATCCGCAAGCATGCGATGATTCTGGCAGGCTGGGCATTGGACCCGCATATCCATGAAAAAGAATACCGATCGAAGCTATATGACAAAACATTCACACATGGCTTCCGCAAAGGTGTGACGGCGAATGATTAGTTTGCGCGAAGGTGAAATTCCGGTAATCGAAAAGCGCAAACCCTATGCACTTGTTGCCATTACAAAGCATGGGGTTGCGCATGCAAGAAGCTATACGGAAAAATTCCCGTATGCAGACCTTTATTATATGAAAAAATTTGAACAGGGCGATGAAGAAATACGGCAAATTCAGTTATTTGATGGCACGGTCCGCCTATTATTGCCCGCATTATTCCAGCAGTATAAAGGGATTATCTGCATCATTTCCCTTGGTGCTGTCGTCCGCATGATTGCCCCGCTTCTGACCGATAAAAAGAAGGACCCTGCCGTGCTGGTGGTTGATGATAAAGGCCAGTATGTCATCAGCGTTTTATCCGGCCATATTGGCGGTGCCAATGCATTAACACATGAATTTGCCCATGCGATTGAGGCGGCGCCCGTTGTGACCACCGCATCAGATGTTCAAAAAACAATTCCCGTCGATTTATTTGGAGCCCAATTTGGGTGGGGGTGGGATAGCGAAGAAAAATTAACACCTGTCAGTGCATCGGTTGTCAATGAAGAACATGTGGCGATCGTGCAGGAAGCCGGGGAAAAGAACTGGTGGACGTATGATCGGGAATTGCCGGAAAATCTAAAGATATATCCATCAATAGAGGAAGCCATCAAGGCAAAGCCGCAAGCCGCACTGCTTATTACAGATCGCCTTATGGAACCGCATGAAGAGGTGCTGCTTGAAAACGGGGTCCTGTACCGTCCAAAATCAATTGTTCTCGGTATAGGCTGCAATCGCGGAACATCAATGGCTGAGATTGAACAAGTCATTGATGAAACATTGGCAGAAATGAAGTTGAGCAAGAAAAGTGTGAAAGCCGTTGCGTCTATTAATCTAAAGAAAAACGAGGCTGGCCTGCTTGAATTAACATCTAAATATAACTGGCCGTTTGTTACATACACACCTGAAGAGCTGAATGAGACTCCGATGCAGAATCCGTCGGACACCGTCTTCAAATATACAGGCGCGTATGGGGTCAGTGAACCGGCGTCCATGAGGTATGCGAATGCGAAGGAATTGCTGCTGGAGAAAAAGAAAAGCGGCAATGTGACCATCAGCATTGCACGCGTCCACTTTGAGGAGGGAAGAGGATGAATCGATTTGTTCTGGCAGGAACAGGAAGCGGTGTCGGAAAAACAACGTTCACCATCGGTATTATGCGTGCGCTGATGAAGCGCGGGTTAAACGTACAGGGTTTTAAATGCGGTCCTGATTACATTGACCCGGCGTATCATTCAGCTGTCACGAAACGCCCTTCCCGGAATATTGATAGTTTCATGATGGACCATGATACCGTCCGCGCCATTGTCGCAAGAGCGAGCAATGATGCAGATGCAGCGATTATAGAAGGGGTGATGGGATTCTATGATGGCAAATCCCCATTATCAAATGAAGGGTCTGCAGCCCATATTAGCGAGATTACAAGCAGCCCCGTCATTTTAATTGTCAATGCCGCAAGTATGGCAAGAAGTGCGGCGGCGATTGTAAAAGGTTTTCAAATGCTTGATGAAAACTCCCATATCGTCGGTGTCATTGCCAATCAATTAGGAAGCAGAAGCCATTTTGACATTGTCAAAACAGCGATTGAACAAGAATGCGGAATTCCTGTCATTGGCTATCTCCCGAAAGGAGCTGTAGCCAAGATGCCAAGCCGTCATTTGGGGCTGGTGCCGGCCATAGAACGCGGTGATTTAGATTCCTATTTTGACAGTCTGGCAGAAGCGATTGAAGAAACAGTCGATATTGATCAGCTTCTGGAACTAACGAAAGCCCAAGTCCTGGCGGTTTCCTCTTCGATTTTTGATGCACAGCCGGAAAGACAGGAAGTACATATTGCGGTTGCCAGAGATGCGGCCTTTAATTTTTACTATGAAGAAAACTTAGAATTGCTCCGTGCCCATGGTGCCACATTGGATTTCTTCTCTCCATTGCAAAATGAAGAGGTTCCCGAAAAAGCGCAAGGGCTCTATATAGGCGGCGGTTTTCCTGAAGAGTTTGCTGAAACTTTGGCAAAAAATGAAGCAGCGAAGCTTTCCATCAAGGCCGCGCTGGAGCGGGGACTTCCAACATTGGCAGAATGCGGCGGTTTTATGTATTTAACAGAAGAAATTGCGGATCGAAAAGGACAGGCATTCCCGATGATCGGTGTGATTCCGGGCCGGGTGAGGATGCAGGATAAATTGGCTGCACTCGGATATCGGGAAATTACAGGTGTTCCGGGCAACTTCCTGATGAATGAAGGAGAGCAGGCAAAAGGGCATGAATTCCATTACTCATCATATGAAGGAGAGCTTTCATCACCGGCTTACTTTAGCAAAGGCCGCTTCCGCTCTCAGCGGGAAGGCTATTTAACTGATAATCTTGTAGCCGGCTATACACACTTTCATTTTGCATCGAATCCCCAGCTTGTGAAAAATTGGCTGGCAGCTTGTTTGGAGGCAGAACATGAATTATTTCCCGTTATTAATGAATCTTGACTATAAAAAGGTGGTCATTGTCGGTGGTGGACATGTGGCACGCCAGAAGGCAGAAGCACTCCTGCCAACGAAAGCGCAAGTTACTGTGATCAGCCCGGTGGTTACTGAAAAATTAGAGCAGTATATCCATGAAGGACTTGTGACATGGAAAGAAAAATCGTTCGAACCGGCTGATTTAGATGACGCGGCCCTGATCTTTGCCGTAACAAACGACGAAGAAGTAAACAATGCAGTGGAAGAAGCAGCACAGCATTGGCAGCTGCTCAGCCGTGCAGATGCAAAGGGCCGTATTGATTTCATTAATCCCGCAGTTGTCCGACGCGGTGAATTCGTTTTGACCGTATCAACATCTGGCGCAAGCCCCGGTCTGACCCGCAAAGTGAAGTCAGAATTAGCAGAGGAATATGGAGAGCATTATGCGCAGTATGTATCTTTTTTAAAGGAAGCCCGTCAGCGAATCTTAGTGAAGTTTACGGGGGATGAAAAAAAGCAGCTTTTGGCAGAGCTTTTGGATCCTCAAGTTTTGGAGTGGGTGGAGCAAGGCGATATGCAAAAATGTGAAGCCTTGCTGCTTAAGCGTTTAGGAGAAGAGCAATGAGCGGATTTGTCTATATTGTTGGAGCTGGACCAGGTGACCCTAAACTGCTGACGATTCGCGGATTGGAGTGCATTCAGGAGGCTGATGTGATTTTATATGACCGTCTGGTGAATGCGGAAATTTTAACACATGCAAAAGAAGATACAGAGCTGATTTACTGCGGGAAAGAGCCGGGAAGGCATGGATTGATTCAGGAAGAAATTCATCGGGTGCTGGTGGATCAGGCAAACCTGGGGAGGCAGGTGCTGCGCTTAAAGGGCGGTGACCCTTTTGTATTTGGACGCGGTGCTGAAGAAGCGGCCATTTTGCGGGAAGCGGGTATTCCCTTTGAAATTGTTCCTGGTATAACCGCCGGGATTGCTGCGCCTGCATATGCAGGGATTCCTGTGACACACCGTGATCATGCGGCAAGTTTTGCCATTGTGACAGGCCATGGCCGCGCTGAAAAGGAGCAGGACTTTTTAAAGTGGTCTGCGCTTGCTAAAATTGATACGGTCGCCTTTTATATGAGCATTGGCAATATTGCTCACATTACGAAAAGCTTAATTGCCAATGGCAAAAGCCGAACAACCCCTGCCGCTGTGATTGAATGGGGCACAACTGCCAATCAGCGGACGATTACAGGGACACTTGAAACGATTGCAGAGGATATCCAGATTCATGGCATCTCGAATCCATCGATGATATTGGTTGGAGATGTGGTTGGAGTACGGAATCAAATTGCCTGGTTTAGAGAAAAGGAGCATGAATTATGTTAGAAGCCTTGAAAAAACGTCGTGCGATTCGAAACTTTGAATCGCGCGAAGTAGAACGAGACAAAATCGAGACATTATTAGCAGCAGCCACATATGCACCAAATGACCGTATGCGTGAACCATGGCATTTCTATGTATTACAGGGAGAAAGCTTAAAACGCTACGAGCAGGTGGCACTTGATTACTTGCAAAAGCGCTTTCCCGCGAAGCCGAATTTAGTGGAGAGTTCCATGAAAGCCATCACGAACACGCCCTTGATCATAGTCGTGACATCCGCCATTGTTGAAGGAGATGAAGGAGCGACAAAAGATAATGTCTTTGCTGTAAGCAGTGCCATCATGTCGATGTGGCTGATGGCCGAACAGCTGGGGTTAGGCATGGTATGGCGTACAAGAGGCGTTGGTTTGGTGCATGATACCGCACTGCATGATTTTATCGGTGCATCTGACGAGGAGCAATTAGTGGGGACGCTATGCATCGGCTATCCGGCAGAAGAAATTGCCTCCGAGAAAAAGCGTACACCATTTGCTGAAAAGACAACCTGGCTTTAAGGAGGAATGTTGTATGGCACAAAAAGGGATGCTGTTAGTTTATACAGGTGATGGCAAAGGAAAAACAACCGCCTCGCTTGGTGTCGCATTAAGGGCCATTGGCCGCGGCATGAAGGTTAAATACTATCAATTTATTAAATCACCGGAACGTACATATGGTGAACAGCTGGCACTAAGAAAACTTGGTATTGAAACTGTTCAATTAGGAATCGGGTTTACATGGACAAAAACTCCGGAGGAGCATCGACAAGCACTTGCGATCGCATGGCAGACGGTAAAACATGAACTAAAAGATGAAACAACAGATGTATTAGTGCTCGACGAACTGAATAATGCCTTGGCCATCACACGGTTTCCAATTGACGATGTGCTGCCGTTATCCGAGGTGGTAGACGCCATTCAAAACCGTCCAAAAAAGATGCATCTGGTTATCACAGGGCGTTCCGCACATCCTGCCATTCTCGAATTAGCCGATTTAGTGTCAACCATCGATGCCACCAAGCATTATTATGCCGAACAGGATGTTAAAGCCATGAAGGGGCTGGAGTTTTAAGCAGCCAGCCCGAGAATTTAGGACGCTGTATCTATTTAGGTTTTAGAAATTGAGGAGAATTTCAATGATTAAAGAATCCCCTTTGCAATACGATTTTGATAAGCTCTGGAAGGAAGGCATGCTGGACTGGCATGGCAGGATGCCGGAGCGAATGGTTGATGATGAGCTGGAAGAAGCCTTTTGGATGCAGTCCATGAAGAAAAAAAGATACAAGCAGACAGATGAGTATGCCAAAAAGATTTACGAAAAAATGAGGCCGCACATCCCGAAAGACTCTACCTGTATTGAATTAGGTCCGGGATGGGGCAACTATACATTTCCGCTCAGCCAGGATGTCAGAAGCTTAACGCTTGTCGATGGTTCAAAGAGTGTGCTCGCATACTTAAAGCAGTACTTTGAAGAGGATGGGCCTATCCAGTTTGTCCACAGCAAATGGGAAGAAGCACAATTGGAGCCGCACGATGTCGTGGTGGGGGTGAACTGCTTTTATCGGATGTATGAAATGAATGAAGCGCTGAAGAAAATGAACATGCTGGCAAAAAAGCGTGCCATTATCGGCTTAACAACAGGGCCTATTCAGCCTCATTACGTCCTATTGGATGAGCAGTTTGGCTATGACATTAAATACCCGCGCCGGGATTATATCATGATCGTCAACATGCTGTACCAGCTAGACATTTATGCAGATTGTGAAATGATAAAGCTTGAGCGGGAGCATCGTTATGATACATGGCAGCAATTAATTAATGCCCAGAGCAAGAAAATCTTATCTCCCCGGTTTGAGCAAGCACATGTGGAAGCATCCTTGGAACGATTTATTTCCAAAGAGGATGGCCAGTATGTGTACCGTTACCCTTTCCATGCAGCAATCATCAGCTGGGAGCCTGTAAAGCATATATGACTAGTGCACGATTTACATTACTGATGGCTGCACTGGCCGCGGGGCTGCTTGCTTCCATGACTTTTGCCGTGATGGTAGGATCTGTGGATATTACCCCGCGCCTTATTGGGGAAGTGCTATTCTCCAAGCTGGGTGTATTCACAGAAACAGATGCTTCCAAGGCACAAACGGTTATTATTTGGGATATACGATTCCCTCGTATTGTACTTGCGGCCATAGTAGGTGCTTCCCTGGCCATTTGCGGCGCAGCCATTCAAGCATTAGTGAAAAACTCGATAGCAGATCCTTATATTCTCGGAGTATCTTCCGGAGCATCCGTTGGAGCTGCATCTGTCATTTTACTTGGTGCATTCAGCATTTTGGGGGAGTATGCCATATCCTTGGCCGCATTCTTAGGGGCTATCCTTGCGGTCATGATTGTGTTTTTCCTAGCACGTGTCAATGGACGCCTATCGGTCATTCGTCTGCTTTTGGCAGGGATTGCAGTTTCGATGGTGTTATCCGCCATTACCAATTTTATGCTGATGATGTCCAAGCAGCAGGGCGGCATTCAAGCGGTCATGCATTGGATGCTCGGCAGTCTGGCTGGCGCGAAATGGTCCAATCTTGGCATCCCATTTTTTTCAATGGTGCTTGTTTTTATTCTGCTGCTTATGAATTATCGGCAGCTTAATGCTTTATTGCTTGGAGAGGAAACGGCAGCGACACTTGGTGTTAATCTGGACCGGTTTCGTATATTTATCATTCTCTTTGTATCCCTTCTGACCGGTGTGGTCGTCGCGGTCAGCGGAAGCATTGGCTTTGTCGGGCTGATTATCCCTCACATCGTACGGATGATGGCAGGGTCTAATTACAAAATGGTTCTCCCGATAAGCGCCCTAATGGGTGCCATTTTCTTAGTTTGGGCCGATATGGGTGCACGTATAGTGCTGGCGCCTGAAGAAATGCCAATCGGGATTATAACCGCTATTTGCGGAAGCCCATTCTTTATCTGGATGCTTAGGCGAAAGCAATATTCTTTTGGGGACGGTGAATAAGGATGATCCAGGTCAAAAATATGTCCTTTTCAGTGCCGGACAAGCAAATTTTAAATAATATCTCTTTTTCTGTGGAACTGGGGAAATTCGTTGGCATCATTGGGCCGAATGGCAGCGGAAAATCTACGATGCTAAAAATCATTTATCGTCATTTAAAACAAACGAGCGGTTTCGTGACGTTATATGAAAAAGATATTCTCGATATCTCTCAGAAAAAGCTTGCTCAGGAGTTAGCTGTTGTCAGTCAGGAAACACCGGTGCTCTTTGATTTTACGGTAAAAGATTTAGTCATGATGGGACGGACGCCGTACAAAAAATGGCTTGCCGCTGATAACCGGGACGACTTTGCCATTGTGGAAGAAAGCATGATGCTCGCGAATGTGCTTCACCTGGAAAACCGCACATTCAGCCATTTATCCGGCGGCGAGAAAAAAAGGGTGATGCTCGCTCGCGCCCTGGCACAGCAGGCAAACATATTAATTCTGGATGAACCGACCAATCATCTGGATATTGAACATCAATATCAATTAATGGATTTAGTGAAGGATCTGCCTATCACCATTGTGGCTGCCCTTCATGATTTAAATCTGGCAGCCGGGTATTGCGATGAACTCCTTGTCATGAACGATGGAGCTCTTTATATGTCAGGGACACCTGAGCAAGTCCTTACAGAAGAGACATTAAGAGAAGTCTTCCATATGCAGGCTGGTGTTTCGAAAAACCCATTTACCAAAAAGATTCATTTATTTTTTTACACAAACGATTAAATGGAATCGAGGGACCTATAAACATGAAAATCAGCAGAATTTGGGCTTTTCTGGTCTTAGCGGCCGTATTATTATTGTCCGCATGCTCAAGCGAAAAGGCAAATACAGCAAAGGTGAAAAGTGAACAAGCGGAGCAGACGGAGAAAGTGGTTATTGAAAATGAAGGGTTTGTGAATGAATACGAAGAAGCGCCAAAGCGTGCTATATCATTAAATCAGCATGTGACTGAAATCATGCTGGCACTTGGTTTAGAAGATTCAATGGCTGGTACAGCATTTTTAGATAACGAGATTTATGAGCCACTACAGGAGGCATACGACAAAGTTCCAGTATTAGCAGAACAGTATCCATCAAAAGAGCAAGTCATATCAGAAGAAGCAGACTTTCTATATGGCGGCTGGGAAAGTGCATTCAATGAGAAAAACATTGCAACACGTGAAGAACTAAAGAAATTAGGCATTAATAGCTACTTACAATCTTCATCTGTTAAAGTGGCACCCACCCTGGAAGATATCTATGGTGACATCCGCAATATCGCAAACATTTTCCGGGTAGAAGAACGCGGTGAAAAACTAATTGCCCAAATGAACCAAGAGATTGAAGCCATAACATCACAATTGCCCAAAGTAAAAGAGCCGCTGGATGTCCTGGTTTACGACAGCGGCGAAACAGATGTATTCACCGCCACACAAAACTTCATGAACACACTTATCACAATGGCAGGCGGCCACAATGTCTTCGGGGATGTAAAAGGAAATTGGGCGACTGTCTCAAAAGAAGATGCAGTTGAACGCCAGCCTGATGTAATAGTAGTGATAGATTATGGATCAACAACTGCAGAACAAAAAATAGAATTCCTAAAAAAAGATCCGGCCTTAAGCCAGACACCTGCCGTCCAAAACGAACGCTTTGTCATCCTGCCTTTATCAGCAGCATCTGAAGGAGTTCGTGTTGGGGAAGCGCTTGAGGTTTTGGCAAAAGGTTTTTATCCGGAAGCTTTCAAAAATTAGGTTGTCAGTGGGGGTTTAGATTTCAAAATAGATTTATTCGCTGAGTTGATTGGAGCGGAGGGCACTTAACTCCTGTGGGAGCAGCGGGACAGGTGAGACCCCGCAGGCGCATGCGCCGAGGAGACTCACCGCACGCCCCGCGGAAAACAAGTGCCCGCAGCGGAAATCAACGGGCTTAATACTAAGCATATCCAAACTTACAAGATTGAGAAACAAAATAAATAGAGGGAGGTCACCTAATGACAACCTGGAACCTAACACAAATGCAGCGTCACCTGCTCATCTGCAACGGCGCAACCTGTATGGGAGCAGGCGCAGAAGAAGTTACACAGCAAATACGCGATGAAATCCGAAAAAACCGTTTAGACGAGCATATTCATACATCCCGTACACGCTGCAATGGCCGCTGCAAAGACAAATGCGTCGTCATTGATTACCCAAAAGGAACCTGGTATTCAGTCCAGCAGGAAGATACAGCCCGCGGCATTGTTCAAGAAGCAGTGAAAGAAGATGCAATCATTTACTCTATGGAACACGGCGAACGTAAACGCAATGAAAACCGCATAAAAGGAATTGATAAATACAAGAAAGGAAAAGGAAAAGGAACAATGAAAAAAGCTGTCTTATTTGTCGGGCATGGCAGCAGGATGGAGGCAGGGAATAACGAGGTCCGCCAATTCGTCGGGCAAATGAGAGACTGCATTGACCCAGCCCTTCTGGTAGAAACCTGCTTCTTGGAATTTGCATCCCCCAATATTGAAGACGGAATTCAGCTTTGTGTTGAAAAAGGGGCAGATGAAATCCATGTCATTCCCATCATCCTATTGCATGCCGGACACTCCAAACTGCACATTCCGGCAGAAATTGAACATGCCAAAGAGCATTTCCCGGATATTCAGTTCACCTATGGCCAGACGATAGGGGTTCATGAGGAAGTCCTTGAAATATTAAAAACAAGACTTGCCGAAACCGGCTTTGATGTAAATCAAACACATGAAGATACGGCTATTTTATTAATCGGACGGGGCGGCAGCGATCCATATGCCAATGCTGATTTTTATAAGATCAGCAGATTGCTGTGGGAAAAGTTAAATGTATCTGCTGTTGAATGTGCCTTCATGGGGGTTACAACCCCAACCGTCAAGGATGGGATGGAGCGCTGCATTAAACTGGGCGCTAAAAAGATCATCATGCTGCCATATTTCTTATTTACCGGCATTTTAATGGAAAGAATGAACAAAATGGCCGAACAGTTTAAAGCAAGCTATCCTCATATATCCATAGATATTGCTGAATACTTCGGATACCATCCAAAGTTGAGAACAGTGCTGCTAGAGCGTATGAATCAGGCCCTTGACGGCACTTCGACAGGAATGCAGGATCTGGAAAATTTCCGTAAGTATGCAGAAGAACATGGCTATGAGCATCATCACCATCATTAAAATGAATAATTCCTATAAGATAATTGATCCGGCTGCCAAATGGCAGCTTTATTTTTTATAAAATGCTTAGAATTAACAGGTTCAAGAATAAATAAATTCAAAATGGGTGAATTTAGTACTATCTGTAATAGAAAGGCTGATTCTCAATGGAGAAAAAATTATTGAACCTTCTTCTCGGATTGTGCATTTTTTCAGTTCCATTTTTGTTTAAAGGGAAAAAAATGAGGGAGACTTTAGTTGTCTTTTTCTCGAAAGGCGTTCTTGCCACTCTTGTTGATGCCTATGTTGTTGGAACGAAAAGAGTTGAATATCCGGTCCGCCCTTTTTCAAAAATTTTTAAAACCAACGTAATTTATGATATTTTGTTTTTCCCGCTTTTAAGTGTGATTTGGGTTAAGATTTCTTACAATGACAAATTAAGAAATATCTTTCTCAAAAGTTTGATATTCAGTGTCCCAATGAGCATCGCCCAATGGTATTTTGAGAAAAACACCAGACTATTTAAGTGGAGGAAATGGTCCATTTTCCATACCTTTGGCAGTGTGAATTTTACCTTATTCACTATTAGAGGATTTGTTGGGTTTATTAAGATATTGGATCGATTAAAGAATAATCGGAACTTAACTAAGTTAGAAGGTTAATGTTTTTTTGCATACTGCCTTACTATATCCCATAATAAAATTCATGCTGCCATTACGGCAGCATTTTTTATGTATATTGCTGATGTAAATCTTACTCCATGCAAAGTCTCAGAAACGCATCTGGTATTAATACACAACCGGAATTAATAAAAGAACACTATGATTTAAATTATCCATGATGATGGTTAAATTTGCGCTCTGTCCATAAGAAAACGTCCGTAATCACCTTAGCTAATATAATGACGATTAGGTAACATATAAAAAGAAAAAGATAGTTTGTGCTTCCATATAGCTTGAATAGACCGAGACCTATAAGAAGAGGCTTAAAAACAAAGGCTAAAACGGCAGAAGTCAGCACAGTATAAACATAGTAATTTTTTTTATGATTCAATGTCCATTGATAAACAAGCATAAATGTGACAGGAACGAAACTGGAGTCAAGGGAAATACCTGGAACGGCTGGAATCATAGGAAAAGGATAATTCAGCAGTCCGGAGTTTTTATTATACAAGTCGATATAGCCAAATAGCATATGAATTCTATAACCATAAAACCCCATGAAAAATAATTTTCTTTTATCAATTTTGAAAAATAACACTATTAAAGGAACAATAAAAAGCATAACCATAAACCAATATTCAAAGGAATTGTAAATGCTGTATTCCACCCAGTAATCATTTAAAGCTTTTTGTCCCTCTTTACCCATTTTGACAATCTGATCGAAGTCTTTTATCCGGTTTTCCTCCACGGCGAATTAACCCCTTTTAGATACGTGTTATCTACTTCTATATTTCCTAATTTCTTATTTTAATATGTGTGATTTTATAAGGACATTGAGGAAAGACTCATTATTTTTTACTTATCGCTAATCAAACAATGTCGAACATTATGGCCTAGGGGGAAGGACTAAAAAATTCTTTATGGAATAATAAGTAACAGGAGTCTAAAGAAAAGGAAGGCTGTGTGGGATAAATGAAGGATGAAATTAAGAAATATTCACTTGTGGGTACAGTCAAAGCGGTAAGTATAAGCAAAAAGCACACTTTCAGTAAAAAAAATCAAAATATCATAAAACTGGTGAAGGGTTTTGGGATCGAAGGGGATTCCCATTTTGGTTCAACGATTAAACACCGGTCAAGAGTGGCACAAAACCCTGACCAGCCGAATCTAAGACAGGTTCATTTAATCCACAGTGAGTTATTTGAGGAGTTAGCAGACCGTTTCCATATTGAACCTGGCCAAATGGGTGAAAATATTACAACTGCCGGAATCAATCTTCTTGAACTGCCTGCTGACAGTGTTTTATTTATTGGGACATCTGCCGTTATTCAGGTAACTGGATTACGGAATCCTTGTGCTCAGATCGATCATTTTCAACCTGGTCTTTTAAAGGCTGTTATTGACCAGGATGGAGGAGGAAACTTAATAAGAAAAGCTGGAATAATGGGAGTTGTTTTGGAGGGCGGAGAAGTGAAGCCAGGTGATGAAATCCGTGTTGAATTACCGCCAAAGCCTTTTAAAAAGCTAGATCGGGTTTAATACCTGTTAATTAAAGGGCAAATTACATTCGTACACAGGGAGATGAATAGTATTGAAAAATCTGCTGATTCCTATTTTAATAGGACTGATGGCTTTCTTGTATATTTTCATTATTCCTCAAGAGCCCCTGGCAATGAAGGTCGTCTTAAAGCTGATTCCTATGGCACTAATTATTATTTATGCATTCCGTAAGCTCCCTGCCAGTCCTTCGCCGGCATTGCGTTTAGTCGTTATAGGCTTATTTTTCTGCATGCTCGGGGATGGATTCATTGCCGTGTCATTTGTTGCCGGACTTGGAGCTTTCCTGGTTGGCCATCTTTTCTATTTGACTGGATTCCTGAAAATGGCGGATATCACTAAGCTGCGGCTGGCTGCCATAATCCCGATTGGTTTATATTCCTGGCTCATTGGCCGCCAGCTGATTGCATCCATAGCTGCTGAGGGAAATGGGATGCTGATGATGCCGGTTATTGCCTACATGCTGGTCATTTCAATAATGGCTTTATCAGCCATCCTGACCGGCAGCAAATGGGCCATTGCCGGGAGCCTTTTGTTTGTGATCTCGGACTCCATTCTGTCTTGGAATATGTTTGTTTCAGGCGTTTTTTATTCAGATGTTTTCATCATGATAACTTACTACTCTGCCCAATTCCTGATTGCGTGCAGCCTTTCTTCATTTGGGAAAAGAGAGGCGACAATCACAGCAAAATCGGAAGTGATTCGGCCATTCTAAATTGATTTTATGAGATAAAAAGTACACTTTGGATGCAGAAAAGACTTTCCGATAATTAAGAAAGTCTTTTATTTATTTCATTTTACTTTCCTTCCGATTTTATCTCATCCAGCCTATGTAAACTCTCCATTCTCGTTATCCAATATCCGGCATAGTAAAGTGTGAGGAAAATGACAAAATCATATAAAGTAGACCAGCTTTTTGGATTATAAAAATCAATGGCGTTAAAGAAATTCATCCCTCCAAAAGCTGCAATGGCAGAGAAAAGAATTCCTTTTAACAAGCTATTCATTTGAGGCTTTATCTGGAGAGCAAACATTATTCCTACCGGTGCTAAAGAAAAGTGGTACGGCAAAAATAGAAATGGTGCCAGAGGAATAATGATCATAGGATAGGACCATAACCCCAAGGATAATGCTGCCAGATCTATTGTAAGAGATAAAATAATAATTAATAAACCAGCTAAGAGAAGACGCCCGGTGCTGTCTTTTTTCCTGTACTTAAACCACACCAGCCAGGGAATGATAAACAAAGCAAGTCCAAACCACCATTGCCATGTTGTAATAAAATCGTTCTTAACGATATCCGCGAATGCCGCGCTTATCTCCGTAAACTGTTCATATGCTTTTTCAGATTTTGCCAGTCCCTCTTCAAACGCCATATAATTCACCCTATCTTTTTCTAATTATTTTCAAATGGTAAATCAATTATGCCACTCTTTTAAGAATCAGGAGTTACAAATTGCATCTATAGATCCCTCTGTTTGCTGTAAATAGGGAGAGTTTCGCTTAATATATAACAAGTGCATGTAAATCCTTGTATTTTCTTTCCGCCTCTACACAACATATATAATGAGGAGGTAAAAAGATGCCTAACGCGTTAGAAGCAATTTTTAATATGCTCAGAATTTCATTTGATAATACAAATGAACCTAAATCTCTCTTACATGTGATTGAAGTTGGAGACCTATGGAAGTATGTAACTTTAGTTGAAGAATTTATCCGGTACGAAGAAATGGGATTAAACACAACTGCTGATGATGAAGTACGGGAAATGCTGACAGATATAGTAAAGGTATGTGAAGCACAGGTGAAAAGGGTAGGCAATTTTATGAAAAACGAAGGAATTCCTTTACCTGATGTAACTTCTTCAAAGCCAAATTCAAACCCGAAAGATGTTCCCTTAGGTGTTAAGTTAACGGATGATGAAATTGCAAATGGCGTCGCCTTTAAATTAGTTACATGTTCACAAGCATGCGCAAAAGGACAGGCAGACGCTATCCGTAATGATTTAGGCCTCATGTGGACTGAATTCTTTTTAGAATGGACAGCAATAGGGGCAACTGTAAAAACATTGATGAGGAAAAGAGGATGGCTTAAAGTGCCGCCATATTACTATACTCCAGGTTCTCCACAAAGGTAAAAAACCCAACTCAAGGGGTTTGAGTTGGGTTTTTCATTTTTCGGAGGAGGTGTTTAAATAGTATTCTTCCTGAGCAGTTTGGGAAATGAGTGCTTATTAGGGAGTTTTTTAAGCCGGTAGTGAAAATTAACGGCGAGAGGAAAGGTGGAGGTTCGGATGCAGCGTATACATCCACTGAAGGCGTCCCAACTGTGGACGGCATGGGACCGCTCGGAGAATTTTCCCACAGTGAAACAGATGAGTATATCGATTTAAAAACGTTCCCGAAGCGAACGGCTTTACTGGCAAGTACGATCGAGAGGCTGAGCAAGCTTGGATAACAATGTTAACCTCCTGGCCAGGATTTCATATTAAACAAAAAGGAGATCATTTTTATTAGAAATGGTCTCCTTTTATTTTCTTGATCTTCATTATTTTAAATAAATAGCTGACAAAAGGTAACACTAATCCAAGAAAATAACGGGAGGCAATCAAAATGGACAAGGATTCATTTAATCACCATACAAAAATTACGGCACCTGAATTAGCTACCCTCTGGTCACAATATATGAATGACAGCTTATCTCGCTGCATACTGCGTTATTTTGTTCATCATGTCAAGGATGAAAACATCAAGGATGTCCTTATCTATGCACTTGATTTATCTGAACGGCATCTCCAAAAAGTAAAGGTATTTCTGACAGAAGAAAAATATCCAATACCTATTGGATTTACGGATGAAGATGTCAATCTGGAAGCTCCGCCATTGTTTACCGATACATTTATGATCATTTATATTCATATCATGTCCATTCATGGGCTAACAAGATATGCCGGTGCAATGGGAAACGCCATTCGCGAAGACCAGAGGCAATACATGATGCAAGTGATAGGGGAAACTCTTAAACTGGTCGATCGGGCATCTAATGTCTTGCTGAACAAAGGGATTCTGAGTAAGCCGCCGGTTTTTAATAATCATCAGTCTGTTGACTTTTTGGAAGAGAAAAAATATTTAACAGGGTGGCTTGGAAAACGCAGACCAATTAGCGCAGTTGAAATTAGCGGTACATATATGAATATGCAAAAGACAATGGCGAAAATTGTTCTGGAACTGGGCTTTAGTCAAGTGGCTCAATCAAAAGAGGTACGAAAATATATGGAAAGAAGCAGACATCTCTGCCATAAACACTTTGAGATCCTCTCATCAATGTTGGAAGAAGATAATTTAAACATACCGAAAACTCTTGAAACAGAAGTAACCGATTCAACTGTTCCACCCTTTTCTGACAAACTGATAATGACACATATAGCAGCACTGCTTTCATCTGCCATAGGATATTATGGTGAGGCATTGTCCATGTGCCAGAGGAGGGACTTATCAGCGAGCTACGCGCGAATGATTGCTGAGATGGGAGTATTAGCTGAAGATGGCATCAATTTATTAATCAAAAATGAATGGATGGAGCAGCCGCCCATTGCGACCGATCATGAAGAATTGGCAAAGAGACATAAAACAGGATAAAGTCATTGAAAGTCTTTTATGGAGTATCGTTTTGCACAAGTTTTGCATGGCAAGCTTTATAAAAGAACTCTCTTTATTGTCTTGGTAGTACTGACCATATCAATTCCAATTTCAATGAAGTAATTCGTTTAAGCTTTCACGGAAAAATACAGGAAGCAATTGTTCTGACTAATTATCAATGGCTGATGCTCTATCCAGGTTTATACTTTTTTGCCATGTGGGATGCGTTAAAGAGGCAGGCTGAGGAGGAGAAAAAAACTTCTCGTAACTCCCATTTGTCTGATCAGCGGCATTTATAACAGCAGGGCTCTTGGTCCCATCAAAAGTAAAGATTTGGAAATCACTCTTGGGACTATGTGGTTTCCCATGTTATGTGATTTTCCTGGACTTCTTATGGGAATCAGCTTAAAGAGAATTTTGAATGGACAGTTATACCTGCATTTGATTCATTATGGATGAATAGCCGTCAGCCTGAGGAAATTCAAACAGAAGGGTATTGCTGTTAATGATCGTGCAGGTTGTGCCTTCAGGAAGATTCAGCCAAGTGCCGGGGGGAGGAGCATCCCATTTTTGCACCTCATCAAAGCTATATTTGACATTTGCAGCGGAAAGCTGCTGACCATAATGAAAATTAGTTACATGCAAACGGATCTGCATGGTATGTTCATTAAGCCATTTTATTTCTTTCGCAAGTGAAGGAATCAATCCGCCTTCCCGGTCTGCCCTGACTGGTTCTTCCATTGTATTAAACAGCACATATAGCCAATTCAGTTCCGAAAAATCCGCTGCATGAATCGTTCATCTTGGATATTCCAGCGTGTTTTCTCCT
Source organism: Cytobacillus oceanisediminis 2691 (assembly GCF_000294775.2). Classification (GTDB taxonomy): domain Bacteria; phylum Bacillota; class Bacilli; order Bacillales; family Cytobacillaceae; genus Cytobacillus; species Cytobacillus pseudoceanisediminis. The sequence continues at coordinate 2,965,352 of NZ_CP015506.1, read as the reverse complement.
TTCATATCCCATCTCCTTTCCCTCATATATCAATATCTATATTTGCCCTTAACTGTATGTATGTGCAGTGAGAATGATATTTGATTTAATGTCAGGAACTATCGGTTTTAATAAATGAACTAATATTTTTATGGGAGAAAGCGGTAAATTTCGTTTTTTAATCTTTTAGACCTTTATCATTCGATGAAAGCTAAATCTTTTCCCATTTCCATTCCAGGGAACTTAAGTGCCTGAACATGCTGTTATCATTTTCATTACGAATGAAAGTTACTTCTTTTCTAATGGGAACTGAAAAAGAAAGGTAGACCAACATTCCATCATTTATCTAGCAAGTTGGCAATGCAACAAATGGCCGCTGGATAATATGAACCTAACCAAACCCGTAATCAATTATAAATTCCATCTGCAGACTACTCTTTCTCAGGACCTGCTGAGCAATCAGAGAATATTGGTAATAGAGCATTTTGAAATAAGAAATGCTCTATTTTAATTTGTTTGATTCAATGAGTAGGTTACATTTCAATAAAAATATAATAAAAAACACTAATTATTTATTGCAAAACGATAAATATTGTATTAAAATCAAACTGAAAATAAGAAGTGAGGTGTTTTTTATGGAAAAAGTAACAACATTGTTCTTAAAAATAGCCGTTTTTCTATTAGGAGTCCCAATTTTAGTTCTATGTATTTTTTTGGTGCCTGAGCTGGGGAAAGTTGCAGGTGAAATGCTGCCGAAGTTTGCTTTCCTTAAATATTGGGTTTACATCGTGTTTTATGCTTCGACGCTTCCTTTTTACTTTGCGCTGTATCAGGCTTTCAAACTTTTGCGCTATATTGACAAAAATAAGGCTTTCTCAGATTTATCTGTCACAGCTTTAAAGAAAATTAAATATTGTGCCATCACCATCGCCGGATTACATGTGCTGGTACTGCCGATTTTCTATATTTTTGCAGAAATAGACGATGCCCCGGGTGTCATCTTCGTTGGCTTGCTGGTTCCTTTTGCTTCAATGGTTATAGCAGTCTTTGCGGCTGTTCTGCAAAAGCTTTTGCAAGAGGCAATTGATATAAAATCAGAAAATGATTTAACGGTCTGAGGTGAGAACATGGCTATTATTATAAATGTTGATGTGATGCTGGCAAAAAGGAAAATGAGTGTAACAGAACTCTCAGAAAGGGTAGGAATCACAATGGCAAACCTCTCTATTTTGAAAAATGGAAAGGCGAAGGCGATAAGGTTTTCAACTCTGGAGGCCATTTGTAAAGCTTTGGACTGCCAGCCTGGTGATATCCTGGAATACCGCAATGATAAGGAAGATTAATGATACAGGTGGGGGATTAAAGATGCATTTGACTATTCGGAAAGAGGAGCCACGTTCGATTCGGTCACTGAAACAGCTCTTTCGTTTTGGCTGGGAGCAGGCATTGTCCTGCTTATTTCCTGTTGTTATTTTTGCTTCTTTAGCTTTAACCAAATTCCTGCCGATGCCCATTCTGCCGAGATATGACTGGCTGCTGATTATTTGTCTCCTGATGCAGTGGTTCATGGTGCGGTCGGGGCTTGAAACGAAGGATGAATTGAAGGTTATCACTTTGTTCCATATTATTGGCCTTGCACTTGAACTATTTAAGGTCCATATGGGCTCATGGGCTTATCCGGAGGATGGCTATACCAAAGTGTTTGGAGTTCCTTTATACAGCGGTTTCATGTATGCCAGTGTAGCAAGTTATCTCTGCCAGGCGTGGAGAAGGCTGAAGGTTGACTTGATTAAGTGGCCGCCATTCCTGGCAGTAGTACCTCTTGCTGCTGCGATTTATTTGAATTTTTTCACTCACCATTATTGGATCGATATCCGATGGTGGCTGTCTGGAATGGTTCTGATTGTTTTTTGGAGATCCTGGGTCAGTTACGAGGTAGGAGGAATCCAATACCGTATGCCGCTTGCACTTTCTTTTGTGCTTATCGGTTTCTTTATATGGATAGCGGAAAATATCGCAACATTCTTTGGGGCCTGGGAATACCCCAATCAGGCCGACGCATGGAGCCTCGTTCATTTGGGGAAGGTGAGTTCATGGCTTTTATTAGTGATCGTCAGCTTTCTTATAGTGGCGACGTTAAAGCAGGTTAAGGGAAAAAATTCCACAGGGGAAGCTGCTGATCACCTTTAAAACGGTTCTGAGAATGTGTTTTTTTAAGGTTGTATGTATTTGGCTGGCATCCCGATGTGTATTTATAGATAATCAAATAAATATAAATAAATAGCTGCAATAATAACCGAAAGAAATAATGCACGAAGTTTATGGACATAGTGTAAATGAATCATTGGAAACATAATGATTACAAATAAAAATGACCACCAAATATTCCATCCATTATGGTAGGATATAAAACTAAATCGGTTTGCCAGCCATTCAGCCGCCCAAAATAAGACAATCCATTTTGCATAATAGAAAATTTGCTTTTTTAGGCTGCTGGGGATATTAGATAAGAACATAAATCCAATTAAAGGGTTAATTAGGATGTTATGCAATAGATGAACACCCATCAGATTTAAAAGGCCTTTTTCAAGTTCCCATAAGTGAAAATGGCTGTGTGATATAAATTCATAAATGAAGGATGCTACGGAAATGTATAGCATGGAAGGATAATATCTTTCCCAATTGTGCCAGTCACCTTTAAAATAAGCAAAGATAATGACCAGGATAACAAGGATGCAGTGCATAAGTTCACCTCATTTTCTCATATTAGTATTGACGATATCCAAAATTAAATACCAATAAATGTAAAATGGGGAAATTATCCTAAAAAGACTTTTTGTAAATTAAGTTAAGATCTGAAGTTTATCATTCAAGGGATTTTCATCTTAGTAACTAAAGAACAAGCTGCAAATTAGCAGCTTGTTTTTTCATGCAAAGGGATTGCTTTTGTTTAACTATGGAATATATTACTTCATGAAAAGATAGATTTTTTTGTTAATCTTTTTGGAATAATAAACCTACTAAAACATGGTGGGGGGTTCATTTGTGGAATACGGGAATAAGAAGGTAAATATTGAACTGACTTGCACAGAAATTGGAGGCCTTTGGGGGGTTTATTTACAAGAAAGCATGGGTTCCTGTTTTCTCCAGTATTTTTTACACCACCTTCAAGATGAGGAAATCATTCCATTAGCAAAAGAGTCATTGCAAATTTCGCAAGGAAGAATAGATAAGATCAAAAAAATTTTTCTCTCAGAAAATTTTCCGGTACCGGCTGCCTTTTCCGAAGGGGATGTCAATTTGTCAGCCCCTCCATTATTCAATGATGTGTTCACCCTGAGCTATATTTATATGATGAATCGATTGGGAATGATTAATTTCAGCTATACTGCTTCAAATAATGTTCGGCTGGATGTACTGGATTTTTTTACAGAGTGTATACATACCTCTACAGAAATGTTTGGCAAAGCAGTCAAGATGATGCTGGGTAAGGGTATTTATGATCGCCCGCCAAAAATGAACTATCCCAAAGAAATTGAATTTGTTCAAAAGGATTCATTTCTGTCGGGAATTATAGGTGCAAAACGTCCCTTGAATGCAATAGAATTATCGGAAATATTTTTTAACATCGAGCGGAATTATTTTTCAGTTCTCATCATGCTTGCGTTTGCTCAAGTAGTAAAAGACAAAGAACTGAAAAAACATATTTTGAAAGGAAAAACGCTCAGCGAAAAACAGATATCCTTTTTCAATAACTTATTAATGGAAGAAGAGCTACTTGGAACCGTGACCGTCGGAATGGAAGTAACAGAATCCATGGTGGCACCTTTTTCAGACAAACTTATTTTTTCAATGATCAATGTTTTAAATTCCGTAGACATTAGTTTAATTTCACATGCCATGTCAGTGTCCATGAGAACTGATCTAACATCTCAATACAGTAAAATTATTGCAGAAGTCATGCTTTATGCAAAGGATACCTTTGATATCGTGGTAAAGGAAAAATGGCTGGAGCAGCCTCCGCTTGTAACTAATAGGAAGATGCTGATACATAAAAAGCAATAGGTATAAGCAATAGAAATAAGTATTAACCATTACTGCAGCCTTTTAAAAGGGCTGCAGTAGTGTTTCAAAGCTATTCAGTGCTATCGGATGTATTTCCTCTTTTCACTAAATACATTGCAGTAATCCACGACGTGACAGGAATGACCATCGTAACACCAATTCCTGCACAGAAGACCGTAATCATCTCACCGCTGAAAATCTTTGAATTGATAATTTCACCTGGTGAATAGGATAGGTCTTTAAACCATATCAGAAGTGCTAAATATCCGCCAAAGAAGGCGAAAAATAATGTGTTGGTGCTTGTTCCGAGAATATCCTTACCGATGCTGATGCCAGCTTGGAACAAGTCTTTTCTGCTAATGTCCGGATGATGATAATGAATTTCCCTCATTGGCGAAGAGATGGCCATGGCAGCATCTGTTATGGCGCCGATTGTACTCATGATGATGACAGATGCAGCCACTTTAACAAAATCAACCCCAATATAAAGGGAAAATATGCTCAACTCTTCTATTTCCTCTTCACCAAATCCCTGAATATTTGCCTTATCTGCAATGATGACAATGAACACAATGAGAACTACTGTAGTAATGATCGAAGACAGAAATGCGGTTATCGTCTTAATGTTCACTTCATTTATAAAAAATAGATTGATACAGCCAATTAGTGCACATGCGAATAATGTAACGATAATTGAATTGATGTTTGGATCGTTCATAAAGAAGAGGACGAAAATAATCACACCGAAATTGAGGAAGATCGCAAAAAATGATCTTGCTCCTTTTTTTCCGCCGATAAGGGTCATCAGAATAAATAATATGGCTGACAGCAATAGGATGGCGTTCATCTTTGGGCCCTCTTTCTATTAATGAAGTATATCGTCGTATACAACCCAATCGGAATCGTGATTACAATCCCAATTCCTCCGGCAAGTGCCCGGGCTAATTCCAGTGAAAGGTTCATGGATAGGCTGAATCCGAGCGGGGAGTCATTTTTTATATACAGAATAAGCATCGGAATGGAGCCGCTGATATAGGCGAAAAACAAGATATTCGTCATGGTGCCCATAATGTCTTTGCCTACTTCCATTCCAGAGCGTTTAAGAGCCTGCACTGGAATGCTGTTATTTTTTTCATACAAGCTAAACAGTGAAGATGACATGGTAATGGCTACATCCATAACCGCCCCCAACGAGCCGATAAATAAACCGGCTAAGAAAACCATCTGATAGGGCCTGGTTATAAACTGGAGCTCTTCGTATCTTAGCCCCTTCCCGCCAGTTAACCATATGACCAGATAAGTGACCAATAATGATAAGAATGTAGCCGCTAGCGTTGCAATAATCGCAGCATATGTTTTTTCGTTGAAGCCATTTACGAGCAGAAGGGAGGTAACGGTAAATAAAATGACTGCCACACTGCAGATCAGCAGCAGGCTTATTTCCGGATTTTTCAGATATACATCCAATGCATAGGAAAGCAGCACGGCATTAACTGCCAGGCTGAATATGGAAAAGAGACCTTGTTTTTTTCCGACAAAGAGCAGTATCAGGATAAAGATCCATCCTGTCAAGATTATGTAATGGTCGCGCTTCAGATCTAGGATATCTCCGCTTAGTTCTGCAGCACCTGCTTTTTTTTCCTTTATGGACACAAATAACTTTTGTCCTGTCTGAATTTCATAATCGTATGCTTGGGATTTAGAAAACTGATTTGATAAGTGGATTTGCTGTCCTTTTTCTTCGCCATTCGTTATTTCTGCCACTATCTGCTGTTCATAAATGCGGTCTTCATTATCGTAAATATCCGTTACTTCTTCAGCTTGATGAGTTTTAACCGCTTTAACTTCAGCGATGGATCGTTCATAGAATGAGTCATTGTTTTGAACAAATAGAACGGAGGCAGCAATGCAAAATGCCAATATGATATATAAATAGAATTTTTTGAGTGGGATGTTTTTCAAAATTAACCTCCAGAGGAAATAAAGACAAATTTTAGTATAAATGAGCGGTTTTCCCGCTGAAAATCCATAATGATGCCATGCAGCTGCCTGCTTCAACGAAAATAGAATAACAGTAATTTTTTCAGATAGTCAAGCTTATCAAAGTGTGTGTGCAATGTCTAATTGTTTTGGTCTGTAAGCATCAATGGCTGCAGATAAGGTCAAAGAGAAATGCCTGCCAGGTTTAACACTTGGCAGGCATTTTTAATTACAAAATTATGAGGAATATCAAGGGATCACTGGTCAGTGAGATCCATAGATCAAACAATTTAACTAATATGAGAACTGCAAAGGAGGTGATTTTAACATGACGACAGGTAAAAACGCGAACAGTTGAAGGGTTTGCAGCAAGACATGAAAAATTGTTTCATCTACAACTTGCATCGTGCTTATTCTATATCATGCATCAGTGCAATTCAGATTTTAAATAATCCACATGCTCTCTTTGATTATCTAATATTTGGTGAACAAGACTCATGCTTTTTTCATCCAGCTTATCCCGGACTAAATTCTCCGTCATTTTAATTCCGTAAAGATTTTCTCCTTTAATGGCATGCTTTAAGATATCTTTTTCACCTTGTGGGTGATCGAATATCTGATGAATTGTTCAATTTTGCCAATAACTCCTTCGCTGGTAGCCGGTGTTCCGTGCAGCTCCTGAATTCGTTCTGATAGCAGCTCTGCATGATGCTTTAGATCCTTTTGGATCATAATGAATCTAGAGCGAAGCGGGGAAGCGTCATCAAGGTTTTTAATAAATTCTTCATAAGAATGTATTCCCATATATTGACCCTGCAGTAACTTATTTAAGGGTTTTGTAACTTTCTGTTCTTCCATCAAAATCAATCCCTTTTATTTTATAGGCTCAGCTGATTGTAGTTTAAACGGAAAAAAATAGTTTCATGCAACTTTTGGAAACCCGAGCTTTTATGGAGATTGGTAACAATGCATAAGCAACTATTCAAGATTTAAACCAGACTTCAGCATAAACCCTAATAATCCAGGGCAAATTATCCTCGTAATCAACATCTCTTCCTGCAATCATCGAGTTTCGTTGCCTTCAGTAAATGTAACAGCGTGGATCCTCCGTGCTGTTAAAAGGCTAGCTGATCTTAAATAAGTGAAAATACTAAAAAATGGTTGAGTCAAACAATAATACACTACCTAAACCATGGCTTTAAGAGGCTTATCTTCAAGCTGATATTACTCAATTGGAGGTACATAATGACTACTATAATCGAAACAATAAAAGATTATTTACAGGTAAATTTAGATTATGAACCAAAAAGCCCTCTTCACGTAGGGGAAGTCATGAGCTGCTGGCTTTACCTCACAATCATGGATGAAGCAAGTGTATATATTCAGACAGGCTTGAATACGACAACAGATAATGATGTGGTCAAAATCCTGAAAGAAAGCTTGAAGCAATGTGATGTTCAAGGACAGAGATTTAAAGACTTTATGAAAAAAGAAGGGATCCATTTGCCTCCAACGAGTGAAGAACGACCGGATTCAGAGCCTAATTCAGTTCCTTTGGGAACCAAACTGACGGATGATGAAATTATGAACGGCTTAAGCATTAAAACTGTGGCTGCCATTGTTCATTGTTCGACAGCAGCCGCTCAGTCTATAAGAAATGATGTAAGTTCGCTGTTTACCCACTGCATGCTGGAGAAAATGAAATTTGGTGCCTCATTAAAGGATTTAATGAGGAAAAGAAGCTGGATTAAGGTTCCTCCTTACTATTATCCGCCAGGGTCTCCTAGGAACTGATATATGAGCATCCCATAAATAAAAGGACTGCGGTTTTTTTCATTATTTGATGGTAATTTCGGTTCATCCTGAAAACAATGCCATCACTAAAATGGTGTGTTTAAAGGATTGCACAGGAAAAACCGGAATGAAGGGGGTTTTACCTTTCGTCCTTGCATACTCCGGTATTTTCTGCGTTCTGTATCGGTGGAAATTATAACTATACCTGAGCGTTAACAAAGGTCTAAAACATCAAAATGAATAGAAGCATTGAGACAAAGCACCATTGAATTCTCTTTAAGTCATATCAGAATTTGATTTACTGACCTGCAGCGTCAATGAATATTTGGATCAAGTCATATTTATTCACATTCATTATGGATTCAAACTTCAAAAAAAATCATCCCTAAAGGATGACAGAGTATGACTGCTGAGCCATGTGTTAATTCTTTTTCTTCAAATTGCAGCTTTCAGTTTGCTGGATCTCTTGTTTCTGCCTTTCTGCGTCCTTCTTGAATGCCTCCATTGCTTTATAGAAAAGCAAAGTCACCTCTATCACCTCCATATAAAATGTATCCCCCCTGTATCATTAGATAAAACGTTAAATAAAGAATTTATTATATGAAAAAACATTGACCAATATGGTCATTTTTTGTTATGTTGAAAATGACCACTTTGGTCATTTTGGTGAAAGGAGTGGAATATAATTAATACTACTTTTTACAGCTTGAAAAGCGAAAAACAGGAACGAATCATCAATGCAGCCATGAAGGAATTTGTAAAGAGCGGCTTTGAGAAGGCATCTACAAATGAAATAGTAAAGGATGCACAAATAAGCAAAGGCTCATTGTTCAACTATTTCAGCAATAAAAAGGATTTGTATTTCTTTTTGATTCAGAATGCAATAAACATCATTGAACAAATCTATGTTGAAATAGATATGAATGAAAGGGACATTTTTGAAAGAATCAGCCAGGTAGGGTTCATTAAATTAAACATTCAAAAGAAGTATCCCCTAGTATTTGATTTCTTAAAATCCCTGCTTGAAGAAGATGCTCAGGAAGTAAAATCTGATATAAATCAACTGCTGGCAAACATTCAAAAAGATGGCATGAAAAGAATCTACGAAAACATCGACTGGTCAAAGCTACGGGAGGATATAGAACCTGAACAGGCGATAAATATCCTTAATTGGACAATGACTGGTTTCGCGGAGCTGCAAATCACGAAAATCAAGTCATTTGAGGATATCGGTATCGAGCTGATTAACGAATGGGACAGTTATAAGGAAATTCTAAAGCGCTGTTTTTATAAAAATGGGGAGGAATGACCATGAGCCTTTTAAAAGTAACCAACCTAACAAAAAAATTCGGCAAGTTTACGGCACTGAATGGGGTAAATCTCGAGTTAAATGCAGGTGAGATACTGGGGTTCATCGGCCCAAATGGGGCAGGAAAATCCACCACCATTCGGGTTTTATTGGGGATACTAAAGGCAACAGGCGGAGAAGTAAAGCTTTTTAACAAGGACGCCTGGCAGGATGCTGTCGACATTCATAAGAGGGTGGCATATGTGCCTGGTGACGTGAATCTTTGGCCAAACTTAACAGGGGGAGAGGTCATTGATTTATTTATAAAATTAAATGGCACTGCGAATAAGGCGAAACGTGAGGAGTTAATAGAGAAATTTGATTTGGATCCATCCAAGAAGTGCAGAACCTACTCTAAAGGAAACAGGCAAAAAGTTGCTCTGGTTGCGGCCTTTTCCTCTGATGCAGACCTGTTCATTCTGGATGAGCCGACATCAGGCCTGGATCCATTGATGGAAAAGGTTTTTCAGGAATGTGTGATGGAAGTTAAGAGACAAGGAAAGAGTGTTCTCCTGTCCAGCCATATTTTATCAGAGGTAGAAAAGCTGTGCGACCGGGTAAGCATTATCCGTCAAGGCAGGATTATTGAGTCGGGAACCTTAAATGAGCTTCGCCACCTTACACGGACACAAGTCCTCGTTGACACAAGCATGCCGATTACAGGATTACTTGATATGCCAGGCATTCATGACATTCAGGAAAGTGAACATGGGATGTCGTTTCAGGTTGATACGATGCAAATGGATGCAGTCATCAGGCATATAAGTCAATTTGGCATCATCAGGCTGGAAAGTGCCCCGCCAACATTAGAGGATTTATTTATGCGTCATTATGAAGGGGAAAAGGATACTGGAGGTGTCCGCTGATGGCAGGCAATCATTTAGCAAAAACCGCTTTCCTTTCAAAATTTATATTCCGGCTGGACCGTTTGCGTATCCCAATATGGGTGCTGGCACTAACCTTTTTTACGATAATCGTTCCAGCAGCCTTTAAGGGATTATACAATTCTCAGCAGGAAAGGGATGCTATGGCACAAACAATGGCCAACCCGGCGATGACTGCCATGACTGGCCCCGCGGATTTAAGCAACTATACGATTGGTGTCATGACAGCCCATCAAATGCTTTTAATGACAGCTGCTGTGACCGGTTTAATGAGCATCCTGCTGGTTGCCCGGCATACCAGGGCTGATGAAGAGGATGGGCGGCTGGAATTGCTCCGTTCGCTGCCTGTAGGGCGTCTATCCTATTTAAATGCATCATTGCTTGTAGTATCGGCCGCTTGCATCGGATTGGCTTTGATTAATGGATTCGGCCTTTATGCCCTGGGAATTGAAAGCATGAATCTGGAAGGGTCATTGCTTTATGGTGCTGCATTAGGGGCGGCGGGTCTATTTTTCGCAGGTGTAACAGCTGTATTTGCTCAGGCTTCAGATAGTTCACGGGGAACAATCGGCTATTCGATAGCAGTGCTTCTTATTTCTTATCTTTTTAGGGCAATCACAGATATCAGCAATGAATCATTATCCTGGCTTTCGCCGCTTGCATGGGTAACCAAAGCAGAAGTCTATGATTCTAATAATTGGTGGCCTATTGTATTAATGATTGCTGCCGCCATGGTTCTTTTTGCCATCGCGAATTATTTGAACGCTATTCGGGATCTTGATCGCGGATTTTTGCCATCCAGGCCGGGAAAAAAATATGCATCCCTTTTTTTGCAGAGTCCAATCGGCCTTGCGTTAAGGTTGCAGCGGACCGGAATCATTTCATGGGCAATAGGCATGTTTGTGCTGGGGGCTTCTTACGGTTCAGTATTAGGGGATCTGGAATCATTTTTCTCAGATAATGAAGCCATGAAGCAGCTCCTTAAGCCAACAGAGGGGGTAACATTAGTAGAACAATTCATTCCAATGCTGATGATTGTCATCTCACTGATGGCAACTATTCCTCCAGTGATGGCCATGAATAAACTTCGAGGTGAAGAGAAAAAGGAACGAATTGTTCATCTTTTGAGCAGAGCCGTTTCACGGACAAAACTGTTAGGGAGTTATTTCGTTATATCTGTCATTAATGGATTTTTCATGATATCGCTGGCAGCACTCGGATTATGGTCTGCCGGGACTGCTGTGGTTGAAGGCGGTTTATCCTTTGGAATGATCTTTGGGGCAGCATTATCTTATTATCCAGCAATGCTGGTCATGATTAGCCTGGCCGTCTTTCTGATTGGATTTCTGCCAAAATTCACGGGTTTTATTTGGCTATATGTTTTATATTCATTTATTGTGCTGTATTTAGGAGGTTTATTTCAATTCTCTGACTGGATCGGCAGTATTTCTCCTTTTGGCCATGTTCCGCAGGCACCGATTGAGGAATTCTCAATTATTCCGCTGCTTCTATTGTGTTTAATTGCTGGGGGACTGGCGTTAGCGGGGTTTATAGGGTTTAATAAGAGGGATATCGAGCAATAAAAATTAAGAAACGCAATCTATATGGGGATTGCGTTTTTTATTCATACTAATAACAGTCCAAAGGGTAATCTGAAGTTACATGTGTTGCAATATCAAAATTTTTGTGATTAAATAACAATATTCAAATCGTAATAATTACGATTTTCATCAGAAAGGAGTGACATACCTTGGCAAAAAAATCTAAGATAGCAAAGGAAATCAAACGGCAGGAGCTTGTATTAAAGTATGCAGAATTACGAAAGGAACTAAAAGAAAAAGGGGATTATGAGGCTCTAAGGAAACTGCCAAGAGACTCATCACCGACACGGCTGAAAAACCGCTGCCAGGTTACGGGCAGACCGCGGGGATATCTTCGCAAATTTAAAATGTCCCGAATTGCTTTCCGGGAATATGCGCACAAAGGGCAAGTTCCGGGAGTAAAGAAATCCAGCTGGTAAAATAAAATGCGGAGGTAATGAAAATGAAGGTAAATATTCATCCGGAATATCATAAAGTAGTATTCATGGATATGAACAGCGGCTTTAAATTTTTGACAGGATCAACAAAGACTGCAAATGAAACAATCGAGTGGGAAGATGAAAACACATACCCATTGATTAAAGTTGAAGTAAGCTCAGATACACATCCGTTTTATACTGGAGTTCAGAAGTTCACGGATCGCGGCGGACGTGCTGAACGATTTATGAAGAGATATAACATGAAGAGCAAGTAAATTGTTTCTCCACTTGGCGAGATGAGGTGAAAGATATGAATTCACATCTTATGGAAATGGTCTCAAGAGAGATTGTAAAGTCACTACCTCCTGAGCAAAAAGAGATTTATGAATTTGTCGTTGGTCTGGAAGAAGAGCTGGCTCAAAAGGCTTCGACTTCTGAAGAATTTATGGCTCTTCTTGTGAAGCATTCACCTCATAGGCAGGCGGCAGCACATTTTAACCTTTCATTTGGACAGCTGATGATGACCATGCATGAAATTGAAGACAAAATTAACAGGCTGCTTGAAAATAAATTGAAACATGTCACATGGGTCGAATTAACAGACAGTGTCCGGGCAAGAAAGAAAAGAAATAAAGTTAAATATTTTTATTTCTCCTTAAACGAAAGTAAGTCGTAAAAAAATTTATTCTTTAAATCGTAATGATTCCGTATTAAAACCTGCATCAGGAGGCTCATATGGTCTATGATTGGATCGTTGTAGGAGGCGGCATTCAGGGCAGTACCATTGCAGCCTTCTTAGTAAAAAATAATAAGGTATCAACTGATAAGCTGCGCATTATTGATCCACATGTAAGGCCATTATTTAAGTGGACTACAAGTACGGATCGGATTGGCATGAAATTTCTGCGCTCACCTTTTGTACATCACCTTGATGTCGATCCATTCAGCTTAAGAAGCTACGCAGCAAAGCACCAATGGAAGAAAAGTGAGTTCTATGGGGTCTATAAAAGACCATCCCTGGAAATGTTTAATGAGCACAGTCAGACTCTTCTCCATGATCTTGGATTAGGGGCCAGCTGGCATCAGGGATATGTAAATGGTCTCGATAGGGAGGGCAATTATTGGATTGTAAATACAGCCGGAGAAGAACGTCTAAAGGCAAAAAGAGTCGTACTCGCATTAAGCATAAACGATCAGCTGCATGTACCCGAATGGGCAGATTCTATTAAGCAAGAATGGCATGGGATGTTTCACATCTTTGATGATTCTGCAGATTTTTCAAAATTGAGGATGCCTGTTGCTGTCATTGGAGGAGGCATTACAGCCGCCCATACAGTCATCAAGCTTTCGGCACTCTATTCAGGTCAAGTCACTTTAATAAAAAGGCATCCCTTTAAGGTTTGTGATTTTGACAGTGATCCGGGCTGGCTGGGACCTAAATATCAAAAAAGCTACCAGCGAATCACCGATTATTCCGAACGCAGAGAAGTTATTAAAAAGGCAAGAAACCGGGGATCGCTGCCCTCAGAGTTATTTCACAAGCTTAGGAAGCTTGAAAATGAACAAACGATCAAGGTGGCAGACGGAGAGGTTACTTCCGTGAAGCAAGGAGAAAACAAGGAACTGATTCTTTCAGTGGACACACAGGAAGTCAAGGTGCAGTCAATTGTTTTTGCAACCGGGTTCAGGCCATCCAGGCCTGGCGGAAGCTGGCTTGAGAAAGCCATTGAAACGTTTGGCCTTCCATGTGCAAAATGCGGATACCCGATTGTGAGTCAATCCCTTGAATGGTGCCGGCATCTATATGTAACAGGGCCTCTTGCAGAACTGGAGATTGGGCCGATTGCCCGAAATATTTCAGGCGCGCGTCAGGCGGCTGAAAGAATTGTTCAAAGCATTTAAGAAGTTAATAGGAGGAAATTAATATGAGAGTAAAGATTACATTAGCTTGTACAGAGTCAGGGGACAGGAATTACATTACCACTAAAAATAAGCGGAACCATCCTGGCCGGATCGAATTAATGAAATATTCTCCCCGTTTAAAGAAGCATACATTGCATCGTGAAACGAAGTAACGGTCAAATGTAATACTTTAACGACTATTTGTCAGCATAATAGCTGCAGAAAGTCTAAAGGTTTAAGGCTTGTAGGCACCTTTAAAAAACGAATTGTAAATCTTTATTAAATGGGATAATTGATTTTCAAAGCGCTAAAAGTAAAAATTGAGCTAACATATTGAAATAGAATAATAAAAACCCGCCCGCACATACTAAAACTACGATTTGTTAAGTTTTGGAGGAGTGCACGGTGGGTTTTTTTAAATCAAAATTAAAAAGGTTTAATAGGGACAATAAACAAAAGAAGAATGAAAATAGTGAGCATGAATTGCGGATTGATGAACTCCTTCATCGCTGTAAAGAATCAACAGATTTTGTTTCCTATAGATATTCAGAATCCAGCCCATTTTATATTCATTATTACCAGACAATTGTAGAAATTAATATTTTGCATCAATATGTCTTGCCTTATATCAATGAAAATAAGAGCAATACCCTTTTTGATCTTCAGCAGGCTATTCCCATTGATAATACTGAAATTATAGATAATGTTCATGAAATAAGGGATAAATTGCTGACAGGCTGTATTGTTATTGAAGTAAAAGGTTCACTGCAGGAGGCTCTGGTTATTTCTGCTGTATCGCTTGAGAAGAGACCCGTCAGTATGCCTGAAGTAGAGTACAGTGTTGTGGGGCCTAAGGAAGCTTTTGTCGAATCAATTGATGCCAATATCAATCTGGTCAGGAAGAGGCTGCCTATTCCTGATCTCATCGTGGAAGAAGTAAAGATTGGAAGCCTGACAAAAACTAGGGTGGCTGTTCTTTATATTAAAGGAGTTACTGACGAAGAAAATGTGAATACGATCCTGCAGCGCCTGAATGATATTCAATTTGATCAAATTGTGGACAGCTCTTTTATTAACCAGATCATATCTGATAATCATAAGTCTCCCTTTCCTCAATTAATTGATACGGAAAGGCCGGACCGGGTAGCGAGTGTGCTCTCTGAAGGGAAAATAACGATTCTTGTTGATGGCTCACCGCATGCATTAACAGGTCCTACAACTCTGGTAGAGTTTTTTTCTGCATTTGAAGATTACTATCTATCCTGGCATATTGCCTCCATTTTTCGGCTGGTCCGCTTGTTTGCGGTATTCTTTTCCGTTTTGTCGACATCTCTTTATGTTGCCGTGCTCACGTATCATTACGAAATGATTCCGGAAAACCTGCTTAATCCGCTCATAGCTTCAAGAAGCGGCATCCCGTTCCCGCCGATACTGGAAGCGATTATTCTGGAATTGACCATTGAGCTATTGCGTGAGGCTGGGGCAAGGCTGCCGACAAAAATCGGTCAGACGATTGGTATCGTAGGCGGTATTGTAATCGGGACTGCTGCTGTACAGGCTGGTCTGACCAGTAATGTGCTGCTGATCATCGTGGCGCTTGCAGCCCTGGCTTCTTTTACAACGCCTGTCTATCAAATGGGCAATACTATCCGCTTAATCCGCTTTCCTTTCTTAATCACTGCCCAGTTATGGGGACTTCTGGGAGTTACCTTTTGTTTCTCATACATTTTGAGCCATTTACTTAAAATGTCTTCTCTGGGACGCCCATATCTGGCACCCGTCTATCCATTACGGCTGGCTGACTTAAGGGATTCACTCTTCCGCCTCCCGTTTTTCATGCAAACGAAGCGGCCATTGCAGGTCAGATCTCCTGTACGAACTCGTTTTCAGCCCAAAAAGCACGAGAAATCCAAAATAGATATAGAAGATTAATTGGTGTAAATATGTTCCGATAAAGGAGGCTAGTTGATGTTTCCATTGCCTAAAGAGGATAAAATGGTATCGCCCTATTTTGTATTTTATTTAATACATGCTATGCAAATAGGCGTTGGTATCCTAGGTTTCGAAAGAGTTATTGTCCAGTCGGCCGGCTATAGTTCCTGGATCGCAATCTTAACATCCGGCGCCTCCATTATTGGATTGATATGGGTTTCCTATCGCATCTTAAACAAGGGAAACAACGACATCGTAGCCATACATGCTGATATTATGGGAAAATGGATCGGCGGTTTTTTCAGCTTTCTATTTTCCTTATACTTCTTTGCTTTTGCATTGGTTGTACTTAGATCATATGTGGAAGTGCTCCAGGTATGGGTATTTCCCGAAGTCTCCGAATGGATATTCGTACTCATTATCATTTTTTTATCCTATTCCTATGTCACAGGAGGTTTTCGGGTTGTAACAGGGGTAAGTTATTTAGGGATTTTATACGGGCTGCCATTATTATTGGTGAAGTTTTATCCTTTACAGTATGCCGATTATGGTAATCTTCTGCCAATCCTGAATGCCTCTCCTGCACAATTATTTAAAGCTTCAAAAGAAATGACCCTTAATTTTCTCGGGTTTGAGACCTTATTTATGTTTTATCCTTTTATAAAAGATGGTCCGAAATCTGAAAAGTGGGCATACTTCGGCGTGCTATTCAGCATATTTATTTATCTGCTGACTGCTTTTGTTACGTTTGTATACTTCAACCAGGAACAGTTGAAAGGCACCATTTGGGCTACACTCACACTATGGAAAATCGTGGACTTAATCATTGTGGAGAGGTTCGAATACATAGGAATTTCCGTATGGTTTTTTACCATTCTGCCGAATATCTGCATCGGCCTCTGGTGTGCCAGCCGGGGGTTGCATCGGCTGTTTCCTGTCACTCAAAGAAATGCCTTAAGGATTTTTTGCCTATTGCTGTTTTTCATCAGCATTCTTCTAACGGATAGACAGCAAATTGATGTGCTGCAGAAAGCTGTTTCCCAAATGGGTTTATATACTATCTACTTTTACTTACCATGCTTGCTGGTCTTACAATATATCATCATGAAGGTGAAAAAAGGATGAATGCTAAAAACTATTTATGCTGTTCCTTGATTACAATCCTCCTTGCAGGCTGTACTCCAAGTCCAAAGGTATTGGAGGATATCCAATTAGTGCAGACCATTGGCTATGATTATGTTAATGGTGAGGAATTTGAAGGAACAGCAGGCTCTTCCAATATACCTCCAGGTGAACAGTCTTTACCGGTGAATGACGTTTTTTCTGCAACAGGGAAGACAAGTAAACGGATCAGGCAAAAGATTCAGGCGGAAGCTGCAAGGCCCATAGTCGTTGGCAGGGTGGGATTAGTCATTTTCAATAAGGAGCTCGCAGAGCATGGGATTGAAAAACAAATAGACAGTCTGCAGAGAAACCCCAGTATTGGCCGGAAATTGCTGCTTGTAGTATCGAAAGAGAAGGCGAAAGACATTATTGATTCAAATTACTCGCAAAGTGATTCTGTATCACAGTATTTAATCGATGTGGTGGAACAGAATCTTGAGGCGACTATTCCTGAAATAAATTTACACCGTTTTCTTGTTCACTATTACAGCAAAGATGCCGACCCATTTTTACCTTTAATTGAGAAACAGGGTAAGCATTTGAAAGTAAGCGGAATGGGAATTTTTAAAGAAGATAAGCTAGTTGATACAATCAGCTTTGGTGATGCCTATATTTTTAAAATCCTTTATGAAAAATTCCGGCGGGGACAATTTGAAGTAGAACTTAGCGGGGGAGAAGATGTAAGTCTCGAAAACCTGTCATCAAAACCTAAAATAAGGGTGGACAAGAGGAATGGGAAATATATAGCCACTTTTAAGGTGAAAGTAAACGGCAGAGCGATGGAAGGGGTTAATTTAGATCTTACAGACAAGAAAACGATTGAGAGAATTGAAAAAGCAGTGGAAAAAGAAATAACTGAGAGAGCAGAGAAAATGATCAAGAGGTTTCAGGAACTGGATACAGATCCCCTTGGCATCGGGGAAAAGGCAAGGCAGCGCTCTGATTTTAATCGTAAGGAATGGAAAGAGCAGTATAGTCAAATGGAAATAAAGATTGAAGCAAAAGTGAATGCTGTTCAATCGGGGATTATAGAATAATCATGTATATAAAAAGAGAAATTGGCATCCGATATAAGGGTGTCATTTTTAATTAAAAAATTTTCAGAATTATTATTGTTTTACAAAGAAATATATGATAGTTTAGTTAAAACGAAGTTCAGACTTCATAAATTTAAAAAATTCAGCTTAAACTTCATAATATTAAGGTGAGTCTAAATGGTATTAAAAGAAGTGATCGAAAAAGAGTTTAATAACCTCTCCAAAGGGCAGCAGAAGGCCGCTAAGTATTTACTGGATCACCCTAAGGATTTTGCTGTGAAGTCAGCGGGTGAGATTGGCAAGAGAATCGGGGTAAGCGAAACGACAGTCATCCGATTCTGCTATTCGATTCAGCTTTCCGGCTATTCGGAGCTGCAGAAGATGGTAAGGGAACAGCTATTGAAGGCGAATAGCACACTTGGTCAGTATTTTACCAGCAAGGTGGAACTGGCAGAAAAGCCGGAGTTCCTTGCGAGTGTGATGGAAAAGGATTGTCTCCATATCAGAGAAACGATTCAGAATATAAGTCAGGACGATTTTGATGTTTTAGTGGAGCGTTTGATCAAAACAAAAAAAATATATGTTACAGGTCTGCGGTCTTCCTTTGCGGCAGCAAGCTGGCTTTCTTTTACCCTTGGGGTGGTAAGGGGAAATGCGAAGCTGATCCGGCCGGATACGGATGATCTGCTGCTGACGATCACTGAAATGGATAAAGAAGCGACGTTTATTGCGATTTCATTCGACCGCTACATGAAAGATACGATTAAAATGGCGGAACTGGCGAAAAAGCAGGGAGCATTTGTAATTGGCATCACGGATTCAGCAATCGCACCGATTAAAGAGCATGCCGACTTGCTTTTTCATATCCATTCATCGGAAAAATCGACGATTGATGCTGTGCCAGCACTCTTTTCCTTTCTGAATGCGGTGATTGCGGGTGTGTCGATTCAAGATGGTGACCGATTTCAAAAAAGGAAAGAGCAATATGAAAAGCTGGATAGTGAACATTTTTTTATTCAGCCGGGAGGGAAGATGGATTGAAGGAAATTATTGACCAGATTAAACCTGCATTGGATATGGTTTTTAATCATTTGCACGAAAACCCGGAAGTAAGCTGGAGGGAATATAAGACCACAGAGTACTTGCGGAAATTCCTGGAAAGCCGGGGTTTTCAGGTTCAGCTGTTTGGGGATTGCCCTGGTTTGGTTGTTGAAGTGGGGGAAGGGAGTCCATGCGTCGCGCTGAGAGCGGATATGGACGCACTTTGGCAGGAAGTGGACGGCAAGTTTCAGGCCAATCATTCGTGCGGACATGATGCCCACATGACAATGGGGGTTGGGGCCATGCTGCTGCTTCAAAAGGCTGGCTTCCCCAAAAAAGGCAAACTGAAATTCATCTTCCAGCCGGCTGAAGAAAAGGGCACTGGTGCCTTGAAAATGATTGAGCATGGCGTGCTGGATGATGTGGATTACCTGTACGGTGTACATCTGAGGCCAATCCAGGAAATAAGAGATGGAGAAGCGTCTGCAGCCATTTACCATGGCGCTGCAAGGTTTCTGACCGGGGAAATTATCGGGGAAGATGCCCATGGAGCCCGCCCGCACCTTGGGCAGAATGCCATCGAGATCGGTGCTTCTTTCATTCATGAAATTAAAAATATTCATTTGGATCCGATGGTTCCGCATACGGCCAAGATGACCAAATTCCATGCCGGCAGTGACTCAGGTAATATCATTCCGGGAAAAGCGTCCTTCAGCCTGGATCTGAGGGCACAAACAAATGAAATCATTACTGCACTGGGAGAAAAAATAGAAACGATCACTGAGTATTTATCCAAGCTGTATGGAGTCAAGATCAGCCTTGAGATGAAAGCGAATGTGGCAGCAGCTGAAGTAGATGAAGAAGCTCAGAAGTATCTGGAGATGGCAATAGTTGATGTCCTGGGAGCTGGCCAATTAAGGGAACCAATCGTGACTTCGGGCGGGGAAGACTTCCATTTTTATACTCTCAAGAAGCCGAATATAAAGGCCACGATGCTTGGATTGGGCTGTGATTTAAAGCCGGGGCTGCATCATCCGGACATGACGTTCAATCGGGAAGCGATTTACTCGGGAATGGAAATACTGGCCAAAGCCGTAATGGCCACTTTGGAAAAGGAGGAGTGAAGATGGCTGCTGTGACAATGGATTTACGGGTATTAAAGACAGCATCCGATATGGATCTTATACAAAGGCTGGAGAAGACAATCTGGAATATGGATCCCCTTCCGGTTCATCAAACCATCACAGCTGCCCAGAA
This sequence comes from Cytobacillus oceanisediminis 2691, assembly GCF_000294775.2. Taxonomy (GTDB): domain Bacteria; phylum Bacillota; class Bacilli; order Bacillales; family Cytobacillaceae; genus Cytobacillus; species Cytobacillus pseudoceanisediminis. Next base: position 2,944,949 of record NZ_CP015506.1, on the reverse strand, counting down.
CGGAGGGCTGCTGCTCGGGGCATTTATAGAGGATAACCTTGTGGGATTCAGCTACGGATTTCCAGGTTTCCACAAGGGAAAAGGCTATTTATGCTCCCATATGCTGGGCATTCACCCTGACCACCAGGATAAGGGACTGGGGGCATTATTGAAGCAGAAGCAAAAAGAACTGGCTTCAGGTATGGGCTATGACCTGATCACCTGGACTTTTGATCCGCTGGAAAGCCGGAATGCTTACTTGAATCTTTCCAAGCTGAATGCGGTTTGCTCCACTTATGTGGAGAATTGCTACGGAGATATGGATGATAGCCTGAATCATGGGCTGCCGACAGACCGTTTAAAGGCAGAATGGTGGATTACCAGTTCGCATGTGGAGGAGCCAGTAGGCATTGAAACAGCGGACGCACAGAATCCCTACGATTGGGGAGTATCAGAGGACGACTTTCCTGTTTTATTAAATACTGAATGGGATGCTGCGGAAGGTCCAGTGCTTGTTCCGATTCCGGCAAACTTCCAGATGATTAAAAATAAGAATTTCGAGCTTGCGATCGATTGGCGCTTTAAAACAAGAAGGATTTTTCAGGAGTTATTTTCTAAGGGGTACGCTTTGGCAGGATTTCAAAAAGGGCTGGAAGGCCCTGTGCATTACTATGTATTAGTTCAGAGGAATCAGCTTAAACTCAACTAACAGGAAAAGGCGGGAATGAATATGAAAGTGACAGAAGTCGTATTGCGGCATATGAAAATGAGAATGAAAGCTCCATTTACAACAAGCTTCGGCACGTTTCAGGATAAGGAATTTCTCTTGCTGGAAGCCAAGGATGAAAATGGTGTGAGCGGCTGGGGAGAATCTGTTGCCTTTCATTCACCATGGTATAACGAAGAAACGCTGAAAACGAACTGGCATATGCTTGAAGATTTCATCATTCCGAATCTATTAAACAAAGAAATGCAGCATCCGGATGAAGTTTCGGAAACTCTCTCCTACATACGGAAAAACAATATGGCGAAATCAGCATTCGAAGGGGCGGTTTGGGAGTTATATGCCAAGCAAAAGGGAATTCCGCTTGCAAAGGCTCTTGGCGGTACAGCGAATGAGATCGAGGTGGGCATTAGCATCGGGATTCAGGATAGTATTGATGAACTGCTGAACCTCATTGATGAATATGTAAAGGAAGGCTATAAGCGCATCAAAGTCAAAATCAAGCCAGGCTGGGATGTTGAAGTCATGAGGGAAGTGAGAAAGCATTTCCCGGATGTAGCGCTTATGGCTGATGCAAACTCAGCATACACCCTTGAAGATATCAATCTTTTAAAGCAGCTGGATGAATTTGATTTAATGATGATCGAGCAGCCGCTGGCATCAGATGATATTATTGATCATGCCGTTCTGCAGAGAGAACTCATAACGCCTGTCTGCCTCGATGAAAGCATCCATTCCTATGAAGATGCGCGCAAGGCGATTGAGCTGGGAAGCTGCAAAATTATTAATATCAAAATCGGCCGGGTCGGCGGGCTGACAGAATCGAAGAAAATTCATGATCTCTGCCAGGAACGGGGCATTCCAGTATGGTGCGGAGGCATGCTGGAATCCGGGATCGGCAGAGCACACAATATTGCCTTAACCACACTTTCCAATTTTATCATGCCAGGGGACACAGCCGCATCATCCCGCTATTGGGAGAAGGATCTGATTGACCCTGAAGTAACTGTCGAAGATGGAATGATCAAGGTTCCAGGAAAACCTGGCCTTGGATATGAGCCAAGTTATGAAACCATTAAACAGTTTACTGTTTTTGAAAAGAGCTTTTCTTAAGGGAGAGAGAATTCTCTCTTTCTCTTTTAAGAGGAGTTGTCGAAAAATTCAAATATCTAAAAGGGGGATCAGAATGAAAAAGAGTATTCAGATTGCCGGTGCTTTTATCGGGGTCATAGTCGGAGCGGGTTTTGCTTCAGGCCAGGAAATTTTGCAGTTTTTTACCAGCTTTGGCTGGATGGGGATAGGCGGTGCCATTCTGGCGACCATTTTCTTTGCTTTTCTGGGGATGAACTTAACACAGCTTGGAAGCCGTCTGCAGACAGATTCCCATAAAGATGTCATTTACCATATTTGCGGCAGGTATTTAGGGATAGCCGTCGATTTCATTATTACCTTCTTCCTTTTCGGTGTGGCCGCTGTCATGCTTGCCGGATCGGGATCCATTTTTGAAGAGCAGTTCGGAATCCCGAGCATGGCCGGCAATGTCATTATGGCTATATTAACGATCCTGACCGTTTGTCTGAATATCCAAAAAGTGATTTCCATTATCAGCCTGGTTACACCATTTCTCTTAGTAATGGTGATTGTCATTGGCGGTTATGCCCTAAGCACAATGGGGATTAATTTCTCTGAAGTACAGAAACTGGCAGAAAGCCAAACCCCAGCCGCTTCCAACTGGTTTATGGGCGGACTATTATATGTTTCATACAATATTGCGGCCGGTGCTGCAATGCTTGCTGTCATGGGCGGAACCACTAAAGATGAAAAGCAGGCAGGAATGGGGGGCATCCTTGGAGGTGCAGGTTTGGGAATTCTTATCTTAATAATCAATGCAGCCATGCTTGTCAAAATGGATGTTGTGGATGGCTCTGACATGCCGATTCTTGCTCTTGCCAATGAAATTTCACCTGTATTTGGATTATTGATGTTCGTTGTATTGCTGGGCATGATTTACAATACCGCTGTTGGTATGCTGTATGCCTTCACGGCCAGGATCGTGAAAAGGGAAAATCCTAAATTTAATCTTTTTGCTGTATTATTTGGTGCGGCAGCGTTTGGAGCCAGTTTTGCAGGCTTTATTACGCTGGTGGGAACGGTTTATCCTTTGATGGGATATTTAGGGTTTACGCTTATTGCGGCAATTGTGTTTGCCTGGCTGAGGGGGAAACGGAAGGCTGTTGTGAGTATGGATAATGGAGTTGCTTTAAAACAGTAGAAACTTTGCTGATACTTTAGAAAGCTCAGTTCTCCTGAGCTTTCTATACCTTCTCATATTTACCTCATAATGGTATTGCGGCTCTTGACACTGAACTGGTGGAATCCATCTTAATAAAGATTATATTCTCCATTTTCCGGGCCGCTTCCAGCGGAAGGAAAAGTAACACCCATCGTACGCAATGCTGCTTTTGCTTGAGATAGATAATTTTCTGCCTGGTTCTGCCATCTGATGATCAGGCTAATAAACGCCTTATATTCAGGACCTGCATTTTCCTCCATCGTATTTAGCCCTTCACGCACCTTTTTATCCTCATTTTCCGCATTTACGATGCAGGCCGCCAATGTAGCGATTATCGATTGCCGCTGCTCTCCATTCACAAGTCTGCGGGCACAGCCGACAGTGGTCACGCGGTGATACGAAGCCGGAACCAGATGCTTGTGCATTTCTGCATTTCCTTTTAAATCTTTGGTCTCAGGAATATGAAAAAGCTCAGAACTCATGGAACAAACCATTTCTTCAGCATATAAACTTTGCTGCAGCAGTGTTAAAATATCTCCCCAGCTTGTTGTCCGGTAATATGGATAATAATAAGGATTCAATCGAACCATCTCCTTTTATGGATATAGGAACCCCATTATTATAGAAGCGGGTGTCATGTCATCTTGGGTGGCGGGGGTCAGTCCATATCTTTTAGAAATAAGAATGAGCTAACGCACGAATCCCATCCCCGATCTTCTTCACACCAACTGCAATTATCCGGTCCTCCACCTGAGAGACACTCAATCGAATTCTATTTTCCTTTAGATATTCTGGAAGATACATTGGTGCAGCATCCTGAACCAATACATTTTTCTTTTGAAGATGCTTTACAAGATTCTTCGCCTTCATTCTGCCCGGAAGAACAACTGTCGAATAGAATCCCGAATCCCCGCCAGTAAATGAAGTATTGGGAGGCAAATGCTCCAGGTATGCCTTTTGGAGAATGGTACCCTTCTTCTTGTATTGCCGCCGGAGTTTTTCAATATGGGCTTTGAACATACCGCTGCTTAAGTAAATCTCAAGTGCCCCTTGTGTGAGGACGGGTGTATGGACGTCCGCTGCAAATTTGGCCTGTGTAAAACTTTTCATTAAGGCTTCTGGAAGAACTGCCAATCCTAATCGCAGCCCTGGCAGCAAAACTTTCGAAAAGCTTTTTGTGTAAATGACTCTTCCGGAAGGATTATAGGCAAACATGGGATCTGCCTTTTTTCTTGTATCAAGATCACCCATATAGTCATCCTCCACTATGTAGACATCATATTTCTGAGCGAGCTCGACCATATCCTTTTTTTCCTGGTTGGAGTAGCTGCAGCCTGTAGGGTTTTGAAATCTGGAAACAGTGTAGAAAAACTTGATGTTTCTCTCTCTGAATATCTTTTCTAAGTAATTGAGGTCAATGCCTTTCTGATTTACCTCTATGCCAATAGGCTTCAAGCCGCGGGAAGTGATGGAATCTATGAAACTGAAGTGGGTTGGCTGTTCTGTGCAGATCTCTGTTTTATTATTAGGAAAAGGGAGTGAGACCAAGAGATCCAGAGCCTGCTGGGAGCCGGATACCACCGCAATTCTTTCAGCCGGGGCGAAAACCTGCAGATCCTGAAGCTGAGCTGAAAGCTGATGCCGAAGACTCGGCAAACCGAGGGGATGGGAATACTGAAACATTTCCTCTTTATATAGCTCAATTGCCTGATTCATACAATGCTGATAATCACGGTAGGGCATCTTGCTTTTATCCGGTCCTGCTGAGACAAAGTCAATGATCATAGGTTTTTGTTTTTTTGGCATATCAGTACCAACCGCAAAATAGCCGCTTTTTGGCACAGAGTAGATGAGATGTGCCTTTTCCAATTCACTGTAAGCTCTCATTACTGTGTTAATGCTGCAGTTAAATTCTTTGGCAAACCTGCGAATGGAAGGGAGCTTTCCTCCGGCTTTCAAGCGTTCATCATCTAGTCTTGATTGAATTTCTTCTATGAGTTCATCATATTTATTGCCCATAAAAACACTCCGCTCGTTGAATTTGTATGGGTACAGATGGCCAAAACTGTTCTTTTCTGTATCCATCATGCTGTTTATAGTATAAGGGACAAATTCAAGAGCTGACATCATGACAGAAATCCTATTTTATATGAAGGAGGAAGAAAAGATGAAGTGGATGAGAAGAGCGGGTATTGCTGCCCTTTCCGTGTTATTGCTGCTGACGGGTACAGGTGCTGGGGCATTAGGGGGAAAAGAAAACACAAAGGATCTGCACATTGAAGAAGCTTTTGCAGGAACAGAGGGCACTATGGTTCTCAAAAGTCTTAAGAATGACAAGGTTTATGTCTACAACAAGCAGAGGAGCAAAGAGAGACTGACGCCTGAATCAACCTTTAAAGTCGCCAATGCCCTAATCGGACTGGAAACTGCCGCTGTAAGAGATGAATACGAAGTGAAAAGGTGGGATGGAGTTGAACGGGAATTCGAAAGCTGGAACCGGGATCATTCGCTTGCTTCTGCCATGAGGGAATCAGCTATCTGGTTTTATCAGGACCTGGCGAGAACGATTGGTGAAAAGAAGATGCAGGAATACGTATCAAACATCCAGTACGGAAACCAGGACATATCAGGAGGAATCGATGCCTTTTGGCTGGACAGCAGCCTGAAAATTTCCGCAGCAGAGCAAGCTGATTTTATCGAAAAATTGGTTGAAGAAGAATTGCCTTTTTCACAAAAGAACCAAAAGACAGTTAAACGAATGATGATTCAGGACGAGCAGGATCAGTTCATCCTGCATGGTAAAACAGGGTCAAGGCTGTCTGACATGGGACTGGGCTGGTACGTTGGTTTTATTGAAACAGAGAAGGAGACATGGGTGTTTTCGGTGAATATTGATGGAACAGGTACGGAGGCTAAGAATATTGCTGTGGAGGTGCTGAAAGAGAAAAGAATCATGAAAGACTAAGGTCAGCAGATCAGTGAAGGAAGCCATAATAATGGTTTCCCTCACTGGACTTCTGCTGAAAATGTATAAGAGACTTTTCCATTCGGCCATTCTGCTAAGACTTCATAAATATAGCTGCCTTTACTTGAAGGTACAGTAATTTGATGATCCTCAAGCTTTATTTCTTTTTCTTTTCCTGTTTCATTCCATAAGTACACTTTAATAACTGGTTGATCTTCAATCTTAATCCTAACTTTTTGGTCTGGTTTCATCATAATAGGTTTTAGATGATCTGCCATTTGATTCGGTGATGCGTGATCTGTTGTCATAGTTTCCGTCTCTAGCCCTTTTTTTCTAACCCACTGTTCATTTCCTTTTTCCATTTGATAATCTGTCCCGTTCACTTCGGCAACTGCATTCATCGATGGAGGGAATTCTGCTTCTTCCCCAGCGTTAGTTGAGCATCCAATCATTATTATAAAAAGAGAATAGGCTAAAATCATTTTTAACAACCGTTTTAAACCCACATTGCCACCCGCCTTTTTAGAGAAACTATTAAAAACAGTTTAACTGAAAGAGGAAAAAATTGCATAAATGCGGAATTAAAATAGGTACCGTCAATAGAAAGGAATACTGAAATGACTAAAAATATCTCCTTAATCCGTTCATCGAAATTACCGTCAGTTGATTATGCATATGCATCTCATGTTCCTTCCGGAATGGACCTATTTTTTATGGCGGGAGCCTGCCCGCTTGATGCCACTGGAAAAGTGCCTGAGCAAAGCGGATATGAAGAACAGGCCAAGCTTTGTGTCGAGAACTTGAAGTCAGCATTAAAGGAATGCAGGGCAGAATTAAAGAATGTGGCTTATACAAGAGTTCTCGTCGCATCCTCAGACCAGGCAGATTTGGTGACAGCCTGGCAGGCAGTTAGAGAAGAATTCGGCTCACATGATGTTCCAAGTACATTGTCCGGTGTAACCGTTTTAGGTTATAGCGGCCAATTAGTTGAGATAGAAGCGGTTGCAGCTTTATCCAAAGAATAAAAAATTTTTTTTGGTGAAAGTTTTTCGAATTGAAGATCGTTTAGGCGTTTCTATTCACGGATTGCGGCTGTTGTTCAAGCCATCTATGCTTAACCAAAATTTTATAGCAAAGGGCACCTGCCTGAGCAGCATGAAGTGATACTTTTTGATAGGTTACATTGAGATCCGATCTAAGGCTTGAACCTGCACCAGCTCCATAATACGAGAGAGCTGTATTTACTAAAAACGCCGCATGAAACATCATCAATTTGTCAGAAAATGGACTAACTGTTGATTCTGTGATTTCTGCATCCCATTTAAAAGGTACAGGCAGATAATCCTGCCGCAAAATGGTGTCAAGACTATCAGCATCTTTTCCTGCTAATTCAGCGTTTTTTGCCATGAACTTGCGTACGTCATCATACTCTGCCACTTGTGCAAAAGCTAAGCTTAGTGTCCTGACTAATCCTGTTTTCATTGAATTATAGAAAACGCTGCTGATTTCCGAAATGTTAAGTGGTCTTTTTTCACCTGCTAAATTCGAAAGCATGCCTGTTGTATCAGTAAATTCTATCTTCTTTGATGGAGGAACAGCCGGTACGGTTGTGAAGTTTGGGTAGGTCTTGGATAATCCAGTGATTCTCTGATATAACTCTTTGGCACTGACGATACATTCTAAGAAATAGTCCTGCAGGTCTTTTCGGTCAATATTTGTCAGTGCTAAGCTATAAGCTGTTAAGCCATGAGCCGTCATCAATTTAGAGTAAAATAGCAGGCATTGATCTGAAAATAGACGCGGGGCTTCAAGGTTCACATCATTTTCTGTAAAGCCAATGGGGTGTTGAAAATTTGAATTTCTTAAATAAGCTGTGATCTGGCTGGTATGGTTTTCTGATCTTAGCAGTGAGTCCTCCAAAATGGATTTGATTTTTTTATCCGTAACAACATTAATGAAATATTTGTAAACACAAATAGCCATACTATCGCCCATATACTGATGCCAAAGTGCTGAAAGTTCAGCGCTATTTAAACTCCCGTCCAATTTTTTTCCGAAAATGCCCATTCTGGAAACCCCCGCGTCTAATCGCTTTTTCCTTAGTTTGTCTTATTTTTTGACAATTATTATATATTGGAGCCCGAAGGTTGTGAAAATGGACAATGGACCCATCCGCCATAGGCTGATAGGGTCCATTTTTTTATTCGTAATGCTTTAAAACCAGCTGCTGTTCTTCAATGGCATATACACAGTCAGCGACCCGATCCATAAATACTTTATCATGAGATACCAGGAGGACGGTACCCTCATATGCTTTTAAAAATCGTTCAAGGGCTTCAATGCAATAAACGTCCAGAAAATTCGTCGGTTCATCTAATATCAGGACATTATATCTGCCGAGGAACAGCTGGCAAAGCACGAGACGGATCGCTTCCCCGCCGCTTAAGCGGCAGACATCCTTTTTCAGATCATTACCTGTAAAGCTCATAGAATGGAGGACAGAACGAATCTTGCTTTCATCGTAATCGCTTGTTTCTTTCATAAATTCAAAAACAGGCTTACTTTTCTCAAATTGGTAATCCATTTGTTCATAAGCGCCTATAACTGCTTTCGGAGAAAGAATCGTTCCCTCGCCGCGATCGAAGATAGCTTTTAGCAGTGTTGTTTTTCCGGAGCCATTTTTCCCAGTAATTGCGATGATTTTTCCAAGCGGAAATTGGAAGTTCGCTTCCTTAATAAGTGTTCGGTCTCCTGCTTTCAGCGTAATCCTCTCACCCATAATGGGATACTTATTATGCATTTCAAGAGCGGGGTGCTGATGAAAGTGGATGGTCGGATCTTCTTTGGGCGCTTCAACAGCTTCAAGCTTCTGCACCCGCTGCTCAATAGCTTTGGCTGCCCGCTGGACGGCTTTTTGGCTTGTTTCTTTTGACTTCGTCATAAACATTTTGTTTGCTTTCGCCTTTGTTTCTTTTTTTGAGATATGTCCGCTGGCTTGCGTTATTTTGTCTGCCTTTTTCATTTTTTCTTCTGCCGCTTTTAATAGCCGGGACTTCTCTTTCAGATATTTTTCATGCTGTTCCAGCTGCTGTGTTCGCTTAAGCTCTTTTTGAGCCTTGTAGTCCGAATAATTTCCGGTATACTCTGTCACGCATCCATGTTCAATTTCCCAAATCTTTGTGACAAGCTTATCCAATATATATCGGTCATGACTGACAATGACCAGTGCTCCATAATAATAGGTCAATTCTTCAATGAAAAACTTGATCCCTTCTCTGTCGAGATGGGTAGTAGGTTCATCAATCAATAATCCTTCATAGTAGTTTGAAAAGATTCCAGCAAGCTTCAGCTTTGTTTGTTCACCGCCGCTCAGATGATTCATATCGATCTTAGGTATCGATAATTTCCCTGCGAGACCAGGGTCAATATCACTTGCCTCTGGAGCGGCGAGCTGATCGAAATAAGCAAAATCGGCCAAGCGGTTCACAATTCCCTGGTCAGGGTGTATCTGACCGGACATCAGCTTTAGGAGAGTGCTTTTTCCTGCCCCGTTTTTTCCTACAATGCCAATGCGGTCGAATTGATGAATGGCCAGCCGAGGAATATTCAATACCAATCTATCTAAATAAGAGACTTCTATATTTTCTAATTCAAAACATACTTTTTCCATCATAAAACCTCATTTCTTATTTGTTTATACCGATCAGGATATCTGCATCTAACGTTACATGACCGCTGTTCCTGTCAATAAAAGAATGAATGGCAGCCTGATTGGAATCCCAGGAAAGGGGAGACATCCTGACTAAATACGGAAGTTTGCTTTCGTCCATTTTTCTTACATCCGTCACATGAATCGTGTCAGTTAGAGTAAAATGCTTTCTAAAAAGGGAAACGACCTCATCATTTTTATATAAATTATTTTCATTGCTTCCATAAAAGGAATTCCGCATTTCCTTTAAATGCCCACTCCGCGGGACCGCCTTTATGATGATCCCTTTTGAGGTCAAAATTCTCTTGAATTCCCTGTAATTTGAAGGAAAGAAGAGATTCAGAATCATATTGAAGGACTGATCTGCTAAAGGAGGTTTAGCCAGATCCCCTACAAGCCATAGTTCATTTTTGTAATTTTTCGCAGCCTGTTCAATCCCGGCTTTCGAGATATCCACACCAACACCTGTCATCGTTCCAATCCCGGATTTCTCTAATATCTTTTTCAGGTGTGAACCTTCACCGCACCCTGCATCAAGCATTAAGGATGGAGTGCTGGAATGTGCGAAATAGTCATGAATGACGGCTGAAATTTTGTCATGAAGAGGATCAAACAGTTCACTTTCCATGATGATTTTCTCTCTTGCTTTATATAAAGTTTTGCTGTACCTGCTCTTGGCAGAATGATTCAGCATGTTCACATATCCATGCTTTGAAATATCATAGGTATGCCTGTTCGGACATAAGAGGCTTTTATATTGAACAAGATCTAATGATTCCTGACAGAGCGGGCATTTTAGAGAAGTACTGAAAGTCTTAAACTTTGCAGCGATTTTTTGATTTACCATGTTTTCTCTTCCTTTCAACAAAAAAAATCACAGGCATCTGCCTGTGATTCAGAGTAAAGGGAAGAAGACCCATCCTAATTTGGTTTGGGCTGATCAGAGCCGTCAGCAAATAAACCTTCCTGTTTTTTGGAAGAGTTTAACAGAAAAAAAAGAGAAAGGCAGTAAAATCATGCCTTTCTCAAATTGCCAATTTCGTTTGGCAGAATATGAAATAACAAATTGACGCTATTCCATATAAATTGAAGATTATTAAAAAAGGACAGACTGATCCCATTTACTCTGCATACACAAGCAGAGCCTTTGAACGTATTCAATTACTGGTTCAAAGCTGGGAATCGAAGTCTCATTGCGTGTGTCATTTTTTAATAATCCTCCTTAAAGATAAAATACAGTTGTATTATAAATGCTATTATTAGATAAGTAAAGGTTCGTGCGGAATTTTATAAAAGAGGGGAGGGAAGACTTAGTTTGAAATGGAGGGAATAATATGAAAAATAAAATTTTCCTGATTTTATTCATCGCACTTTTTGTATCTTATAGTTCGGCATATGCCCAATCCCTGACTTATCCCTGTAGCATAGTACTTGAGCCGGTAAATGAAGTCCCCAATATTAGCGGCACAGCTTTAATTGCAAAGGTAAAGAAACCATATACGGATCAGCCAGGAAGTCCTGTAAGAGAACGAACCGCTGTCGGTATATACGCTGATTGGATGCCTCAGCCTTCAGCATTTGGGGATTATGATCAATATGAAGGATTTGCTCAAATTCCTGGTGTAATAAGCTGGAGATTTAAAATGTATCCCATTAAGGAAGATCAGCCAAGCTGGTTTGGCGGTTCGCCTTGGGTGGGGAAATTTGATGAAATCTCAGCAGAATTATCTGCTGAAACGATCGTAAGCTTGAGGCTGTCCAATTCCAGGACCAATCGTCTGGGACCGGCCGTTTTACAAAGTACATTAAAGGGATGTGTACAGTAAGAAGGATTTTGTATAAAGGGTATTTAATACTAATTAGGGTGAAAAAACAAAAGACTAAGAGGGAGAAGCGAATGATAGCAGAGTTAGGAGAACTAAATCAATATGATATTCCCGGTCTAATAGATTTATCGGCATCGGTTGGATGGGATTATGATGAAAATGAAGTTAGAACACTTTTGGAATCTGGGAGAGTTTTCGGACATAAGAATTCTGCAGGGAGAATTGTTTCAAGCTCAGCAATAATCCCCTATGATACTAAACTGGCGTCGATTGGCATGGTTATTGTCCATGAAGAATTCAGGGGATTAGGGCTGGCTATGGAAGCAGTCCGGAAATGTGCTGAAAGTATTACTGCGGATAGGACGGTAATGCTGATTGCAACGAAGGAAGGACAGCCCCTTTATGAAAAAATGGGCTTTACAACAGTGGATTATATAAGCAAATTTCTTTGTGATAAATTTGTCCCTGAAAATTTACTGGATCATGATGGAGTTTTCATAGAAGACTTCAATCAGTCTGATTTAACCAAACTTGTTGATTTGGACGGGGCTGCCTTTGGGGATAAGCGAAGTGTTTTTCTCCGCAATCGAATCAGCCAGTCCAAACAATGTCTGGTTGTTAAGAATAATAATGGAGAACTCATTGGATATGGACTATCCATACAGGGGCCAGTCAATTTAATACTCGGACCTATTGCGGCTCCGGATTCAGAAACTGCTGCTCTAATCGTAGAAAAATTGGCTTTACATCATAAAGGGAAGCTGCGAATTGATGTTCCAGAGGGAAGAACTGATTTTATGTCCTATTTGGAGCGAAGCGGTTTTGTTAAATCAAATACTCCACCAGTCATGATAAAAAATTCAGCAGCTATGCCGCAGAGGAACAAATCCTTATATGCTATTGCTTCGCAGGCTTTTGGATAGGAGAATGATGAAATTGGCTATGCGCAAATAAATCGTTTTATCCATAAGTAAAATAGGGTTATGTGCAAATAAAATATTTTATCCGAAAGTAAATTTGGTCTATCCGCACGTAAATTTCACTAGGACGTCAATAATGCTTATATAGCTCTGAAAAACGGCTGCGGAAAGCCCAATCTCCATGCAAAATCATAAAAAAACGGCTTAATCTCAGGATTAAAGCCGTTTTTTTATGTATTTAACTTTAATTATCGCCTAGATAATAAGCAGTGCCGTCCCGATCGTAATCAGAATTGCGCCTGCAATTGTATTTAACGTCGGTTTTTCTTTTAAAATGATGAAACTTAATATCATTGTAAGCACAACACTGAACTTATCAATGGGGTTAACCACACTAACCTTGCCGATGGCCAGAGCGCCGAAATAGCACAGCCAGGATAATCCGGTTGCGGCTCCTGAGAGGAAAAGAAATAGATAAGACTTTTTGGAGATTTTTTTAAGATCCTTAAAGGTCCGCTGAAAAAACACAATCCCCCAGGCGAAAATAATGATGACCACTGTCCGGATGAAAGTAGCCACATTGGAGTCGACGTCTTCAATTCCTATCTTTGCTAAAATATTGGTGGCTGCAGCAAATACCGCAGACATTATCGCCAGGAAAATATACGATTTTGTATTGAATACTTTCTTTTTTGAAGTCTTTTTTCTGTCTTTTCCGATTAAAACAAAGGTTCCAATGGAGATAATGACTCCCCCTGAAACAACTAATGCTGTGGCGGGTTCCCTTAGAATAATAAATGATAACAGGATGGTTAAGACGACACTCGACTTATCAATGGGAACTACTTTTGACACATCGCCGATCTGAATGGCTTTAAAGAAACAAATCCATGATAGGCCGGTTGTCAGGCCTGAAAGAATGAGAAATATGTACGATTTTACAGAAATAGTCAAGATGCTTTCCGTTTCTCCCGTAATAACAACCATAAGATAAGCCATGATGACCACTACAATCGTCCGGACTGCAGTAGCCAGGTTGGAATCTACTTTTTCAATGCCAATTTTTGCGAGGATGGCTGTGAAAGATGCAAATACTGCGGCAAGCAGAGCTAAAATGATGCTCATAGACATGATCTCCATTTCTTCAATGGGTTTATTATATACATTTTATTTTACTGAAGTGCATATAGAATATTCTCTAATCCCTTTAGTGTAAATTTATAAAATTCTGTTTTCCTATTGAGTATTCTATATTATAGTTTGGTTAAGCAAGGAGGCAGAAAATGGATCAAATTGATAAAAGAAATCGTTTGAATGATGAACCATTTCGTTTTCGGCAAAATAAGAATAACACAGTATTTCTTGATTATAATGGAAAACAAGTGAAAATTCTAAAAGGAAAAGATGCAGAGAAGTTTCTAAAAAAAATGAATGATGCTGAAGATGAAAAGAGCAGGCAGTTAATCATGGCGAAGATAACGGGGAACTTTAAACGGGGAAATGAACGGTTGTAATGGTTCTGAGCTAAAACAGCAGTGTCAATTGACACTGCTGTTTCTATCTTTATGTAAGCAGAATTCTACCTGTGCTGGTCGAAAAGAATAGCGTTGCCATCCGGATCTTCGAGTGTGAAACTTGCAGGGCCGGCGCCTGACTCATCTGCTTCGTTAATAATTTGAATCCCTTGTTCCTTCAGCTGCTTTTGTAGCTCCCGAATGTCAGTGAATCCCTCTAAATTTTCTGCGTTTTGGTTCCAGCAAGGGTTAAATGTAAGGATGTTTTTTTCGAACATGCCTTGGAATAGACCTATCACACAGTTTTCATTCTTTAAGATCAGCCAATTTTGCGCAATATCCCCGCCTAATGCCTCAAAACCAAGTTTTTCGTAAAATTCTTTTGACTTATTAATGTCTTTAACAGTTAAACTTACTGAAAATGCTCCTAGTTTCATAGTTCCTCCATGGTTTTAGTTTTTATATAATTCAGATAACACAACTTGAGTTTAATCGAAGCCATTTTATAAAGCAATAAAGTGGCCATTAAAAAAGCGGCTAACGCCGCTTTTTAATAAAGTCTTCTTCTCCGAAACCGGCTGCAGGTAAAATCGGTTTGGATTTTCATATAAATATAAATGATCGTTGCAATTGTTCCTTCTTCGCCGGGCCAGTTTGTCTTTGGCTTAAGGCACTTAAGGAATTCCTGGTCACAGCAGCATTTAGATCTCCCGCTTGCCCAGCATTTATCATGGAGCCTGCAGCAGGCATCCACGCCATTAATAGGGCCGTCTGGTCCGCTGCAGCCGGGACCGCACCATCTGTAGCCGGGAAATAGACAAGGAATTTGTTTTCTTCTAGTCAATAGTATCCCTCTTTTTATATCAATTTAATTATTGATATGGCAGATCATTCATAGAGGTGTGGTTACTTAACTACTAAATGAAGATTGTTTACGCATTAAGGGCAGGGGCCCATACCCCATAGGCATCTGACGCATATCCTTTACTGTAGACAAATACAGAGGAGGAGTTCTGTTTGGATTATCAATATCAGCACATGCCTGCGACACAGGAGTATGTTCCGCAAAATAGCATGTATTTCCCTGAATACCGTATTCGGCCGGGTTTTGGATTCGGGAGACCAGGCTTTGGGTTTGGCCGGCCTGGATTCGGCTTTGGAGGACCAGGATTTGGACTGGGGCTTGGATTTTTAGGGGGGCTGGCGACAGGAGCATTGCTGGCACCTGGACCAGGATTTGGATATCCTTACTATCCATACCCGCCATACCCGTATCCGCCATATCCTTACTATTACTAAAGGAGGAGAGCTTTGTCCTGGGGCAGAGCTCTTTTTTTAATTGATTTAATTTTCAGAATTGTATAATATGAAATAACGATAGGAGGATGAGAACATGATTAAACAAGTCGGACAAATAATGCTATACGTAAACAATCAGGATGATGCAGTGAATTTTTGGACTGAAAAAGCCGGGTTTCAGGTAATAGCCGAAGAAGATAATGGCCAGGGAATGAGATGGATTGAAGTGGCGCCATCAAAGGAGGCGGAAACGAGCATCATTCTCCACAATAAGGAGTGGGTAGAGAAGATGTCTCCGGGATTAAACCTGGGCACCCCTTCACTGATGTTCTTCACGGAAAATATTGAACAACTGTATAGTGACTTTTCAAACAAGAATATTACCGTTGGAGAAATGGTAGACATGCCTGCCGGCCGGGTTTTTAACTTTGCGGATGGAGAAGAAAATTACTTTGCTGTGATGGAGAAAAAGTGATAAAGGGGTTGAAAGCGCTGATAAATTAAGAGGTGTAGAAAGATGAAACAAATTATTGCTCTCGGAGGCGGAGGGTTTTCTATGGAGCCCGACAATCCATTATTAGATGCGTATATACTTAAACAATCTGGCAAACCAGTTCCCAGTATCTGTTTTGTCCCTACTGCAAGCGGTGATTCCGACCAATATACAAACAGATTCTATCATTTTTTTGAAAAAATGCCCTGTCAGCCATCCCATTTATCTTTATTTAAACCGCCAGCCAGAGATATAGAAGGATTTATAATGGAAAAAGATATTATTTATGTTGGCGGAGGCTGCACGAAAAATCTCGTTGCTTTGTGGAAGGAATGGGGATTAGATGCTTTGCTTAAAAAAGCATGGAATCAAGGGATTATTCTGGCTGGCATAAGCGCCGGCTCTTTATGCTGGTTTGAAGAAGGCGTTACAGATTCCTTTGGCGATGAAAAGCTGGATCCCTTAAAATGTTTAGGATTTTAAAAGGCAGCAATTGTCCTCATTATGATGGTGAATTAAATAGAAGGCCTTCCTATCATCGATTAATGTCTGAAAACAAAATCAAAGCTGGTATCGCAGCAGATGATGGAGCCGCCATTCACTAAATAGACCAGGATATTCTGAGGATTGTCAGTTCAAGACCTGATGCAAGGGCGTATAGAGTATATTTTGATGGAGAGGTAAAAGAAGAAGTGCTTGAAGCTGAATTTTTAGGATAACAACTTACGGGAACAGCGTACAAAAAATCGTCAGGACCACTAATCTGAACAGTTTCTCAAGCATTCCGCCAGCTCCTTTCGATTGGTAAGCATAGTTTTATTCTACGTGTCCTTTATTAATAGAATATAATTGGCCTGTAAAGTTTTTGTTAAGTGTATTTAGGGGTTCGCCGGCATCCCTTTTCCCATGTCTGAAACAGCTCTATTTCCTCTATTTTATGATTTTGATATTCTTAAGGAAAGGGGGAGAGGGAATGAACAAAGTCTATCTCGATTACAATGCAAGCACACCTTTGGCACCGGAGGTTTTAGATGTTATGAATCCGCTTCTGACGGGCTATTACGGGAATCCTTCCGCCCATCATTGGGCTGGGCATCCGGTAAAAGAGAAGCTGGTGATTGCCAGGAAACAGGTAGCTGGCTTGTTGTCATGTTTGCCGGAAGAGGTTATTTTTACAAGCGGCGGAAGTGAAGCGAATAATTTGGCATTAAAGGGTTATTATTTCAAGCATCAATATAAAGGCAAACACATCATTACGTCAAAAATCGAGCATCCTGCCATTGTAGAGCCCCTGAAATTTCTGGAGCGCCTGGGTGCTGAAATCACCATGGTGGATGTAGATGCATATGGGATGGTTTCTCCTGAGGCAATTGAAGATGCCATTCGGGAAGATACAATCCTGATCACCGTCATGCATTCAAACAATGAAGTGGGGACCCTTCAGCCGATCGATGAAATAGGGGAAATTGCCAGAAGACACAAGATCGCTTTTCATACCGATGCATCTCAATCCGCAGGCAAGGTACCTATTGATGTCAATCACCTGAATGTGGATATGCTCACTATAGCGGGCCATAAATTGTATGCCCCTAAAGGAATTGGCGCCTTATATATCAGAAAAGGCTTAGAGCTTGAGCCGCTGATTCATGGAGCCGGACACGAGTTTGGATTGCGAGCAGGAACAGAGAACACGATGCTTGCAGCCGGGCTCGGAAAAGCCTGTGAGTTGGCTCAGGAGCAGGCCTGGGACCGGAAGCTCGCTGACTTAACGAATTATTTTTGGGTTCAATTGCAGGAGGCATTTGGTGATGAGGTTGTCCTTAACGGCCACGAAGAAAAACGGCTGCCGAATACCCTGAATGTAAGTTTTGTCAATCGGGTTGGACAGGACATTTTATCCGCCATTCCACAGCTTGCTGCCTCTACAGGGTCAGCCTGCCATTCAGGCATAGTGGAATTGTCCCCTGTTTTGAGGGAAATGAAGGTTCCTGAATATGTTGGAATGGGTGCTGTCAGATTCAGCCTTGGAAGATATACGGCAAAGGAGGAACTTGATCAGGTGATTTCCTGGCTGAAAGAAACATTCTAAATTATTCCACTGAAAAGACATCGGCAATCTGCAGAAGATCATCCGAAAAAATGCAATACATATCCGCATCACCGGCTTCAATGGCCATTTTTGGTACGGCAATTCCATCGTAGCCTTGCTTCGCAAGACTTTTGCGAAATTCTGAATTGGCTTCATCTTTATTCAGTAAGATCGCCTTATCTTTCCAGGTAAGGTGTCTTTTTTTTGCGCTTGCATAGTCACAAAAGGGGTCCCGTTCATCCATAAAATGTTCAAAGGAATCGAAGTCCTTTAATATTGGTTCATCTATATACACTTTATAAACAAATCCCAGCACCTGTTTGTCATATTCAATCACTTTCGGCAAACCATCTTCCCAGAACTCAGTGTCCGATTTTTCGATAACCGTTTCTGTTCCAATGGCAAAGGACTTCGCAGATTCAAAGTCTGATGAAAGCCATATGCCAAGCGTATCGATCTCTTTCATTGCTTTTTGCATAGTCTGCTCTTTATGAAAGTGGTCAAATTTCCTTATGGAACCGTGATAAACGATCAAAAGATACACCTCCCATTCATAGGATGCCCCATCATTTGGTCCGTTATGAATGATGAAAAGATCCAGCATGATGATCCCTATTTTATAAAAAATTCATTTTTATTTCAGCACTTTGGAAATAATAAAATAAAAAAGAGGGACGTGCAGCCAATGAGTGATAAACAAAACACGGAATTAACTGCAGCTGAAATAGCGCAATTATGGTCGGCTTATTTGAACAGCAGCATGTGTAATTGTATTTTCACATACTTTTTAAATGCGATTGAAGATCAGGAACTACAGTCCATGCTTCAGGATAGTATTCAATTGACTGAAACACATTTACAGAAACTGACCGGTTTTTTTGAAAACGAAGGGTTATCCGTGCCACATGGATTTAAAGCTGAAGAGGATGTAAGAGAAGATGCTCCACAGCTGTTTTCGGAAAATTTTTCCCTGCATTTCTTCTACAATATTGCCATGTTTGCTGTTAATTTTTATGCGCTGTCCAAAACACTATCCGTCCGGTCTGATATTCAGGAATACTTTAACAATTGTTTGATGGAAATTAATGAATATGAAACAAAGCTAAAAAAAATGCTGCTGAACAGAGGCTTGTATATGAGATCCCCTCTTGTCATTCCAGTGAAAGAAACCAGCTTTGTTGAAAGCAAAAAATTCATGGGTGGTATGTTTGGAGATAAAAGGCCGCCGAACGTTATTGAAATTACAAATATCTATATGAATTTGAAAAGGAATGCCATGGGAAAAACGATTATGGTGGGATTTAGCCAGGTCGCCCAATCGAAGGAAGTTGGCCAATTCATGGTAAGGGGCAGGGACATAGCTGCCAAACATACAAAAGTATTTGCCGGGATGCTCGAAGAAAGTTATTTGCCTGTTAGTATGTCTTGGGATATGGAAGTAACGGATTCCACTGTCCCGCCCTTTTCAGATAAGCTAATGATGTTTATGACGACATCCCTCATTGCTCTTAGTGCAGGGATTTATGCCACAAGTGCAGCTGCAAGTGCACGAAAAGATATTTCGATTAATTACATTCGCTTGTCTGGTGAAATCGCTAATTTTGCTGAAGATGGTGCAAACATCCTGATAAAAAACGGCTGGTTCGAGGAGCCGCCGCATCCGGCAGACCATGATGAACTGGCAAATAGATAATCGCTGAAGGCTGGGGGAGGAGCGTATTCTTTTCCAGCCTTTTTTGATTTATTGTATTCCACTTGCATGAAGAATTAGAAAAGGGTGGAGAACAGCGAGAACTAGCAATTTGAATGTTTTTTCGATGGAGACAAAAACAATTACGCTGGCAGAACTAGTTGCGCTTATGGTGATGAACGCAAAGGTATTGAGAACCTAAACTGACCCGAAGAGACATACGGAATTAATGAAGAAATTCTACGCAGACGTACGGATCATCCAAAATGAGAAATCGCTGCTGATTACGCCTGGGGATGGGCTGGCGATCTCATGAGTGGAAGGTGAATAACGACGAAAAGGGCAGTGCT
The DNA here is from genome assembly GCF_000294775.2 of Cytobacillus oceanisediminis 2691. GTDB lineage: Bacteria > Bacillota > Bacilli > Bacillales > Cytobacillaceae > Cytobacillus > Cytobacillus pseudoceanisediminis. The sequence continues at coordinate 2,925,098 of NZ_CP015506.1, read as the reverse complement.
CCAAAAGAAATGGTAGTTAATCGTAATGAATAACGACGAAAAAGGCTGTGCCCCATAAGGGATGGTAGTTAATCGTAATGAATAACGACGAAAAGGGCAGTGCTCCAAAAGAAATGGTAGTTAATCGTAATGAATAACGACGAAAAAGGCTATGCCCCATAAGGAACGGTAGTAAATCGTAATGAACAACGACGAAAAAGGCTGTGCCCCATAAGGAATGGTAGTTAATCGTAATGAATAACGACGAAAAGAGTTGAACGCCGTAAGAAATGGTAGTTAATCGTAATGAACAACGACGAAAAGAGTTGAGCGCCGTAAGAAATGGTAGTTAATCGTAATGAACAACGACGAAAAGGGCAGTGCTCCAAAAGAAATGGTAGTTAATCGTATGAATAACGACGAAAAAGGCTGTGCTCCATAAGGAATGGTAGTTAATCGTAATGAATAACGACGAAAAGAGTTGAGCGCCGTAAGAAATGGTAGTTAATCGTAATGAACAACGACGAAAAAGGCTGTGCCCCATAAGGAATGGTAGTTAATCGTAATAAATAACGACGAAAAGAGTTGAGCGCCGTAAGAAATGGTAGTTAATCGTAATGAACAACGACGAAAAGGGCAGTGCTCCAAAAGAAATGGTAGTTAATCGTATGAATAACGACGAAAAAGGCTGTGCTCCATAAGGAATGGTAGTTAATCGTAATGAATAACGACGAAAAAAGCTGTGCTCCAAAAGAAATGGTATTTAATCGTAATGAATAACGACGAAAAGGGCGTTCTGGAAGTTATTCAGAATCAATAACGGGCAAAATGACAATGTACAACTTAATACCGGTGTCAATCCCAAATCGTCCCCTTAAGCTTTTTCCGTGTAAAATAAAATGGCACCTACTATACTAAAGAGGAATATACAGTATTGGAGGAATACAATATGCATATTGAAATGTGGACTGACTTCGCTTGACCGTTTTGCTATATTGGCAAAAGGCATCTGGAGGATGCCATTAAACAGATTAATCATCCAATTGAAGTGACTTATCGCTGCTTTGAACTGGACCCGACTGCTGAACGGGATATAAAGGATAATATGTACGAAAAGTTATCCAAGAAATATGGGATGACGATTGAACAGGCGAAAGCCAACACGCAAAACATGGTGCAGATGGCGAGAAATGCCGGGCTTGAATTCAACATTGATACCGTCGTTCTCACTAACACGTTTGATGCTCACCGTCTGACGATGTTTGCGAAAGCGAAAGGACTAATGAAAGAAATGACTGACAGGCTGCTCCGGGCTTATTTTACAGATTCCATTCATATAGGGGATCATGCTGCTTTAGCAGAATTAGCCGAAGAAGTTGGCCTGAACCGAGAGGAAGCTGAAAAAATGCTTGCTGGCAATGAGTTTGCAAAAGAAGTCCGTGCAGATGAGCAGCTGGCACAGCAATACCGCATCACCGGGGTTCCATTCTTCCTTATTAATAAAAAGTATGCACTTAACGGAGCACAGCCAACTGAGATGTTTGTTCAGGCTCTGCAGAAGATTATTGCAGAGGATGAGATTACTGTTTTAAATGATCATGACGGTATGATCTGTGATGATGACGGTTGTGAAATTCCTAAAAAACAATAAAATCAAAAAGAACCAGTCTCTCCTTATATGAACTATACCCTAGATAGTGGACACTGATAAAAAAGTGCCCCTTTCTGGGGTTTTTTGTGTTTCAATAGTTTTAATGAATAAGGCGGAGGATTTTTTATGAGTAAGAATATCTATAATGAATTCCAAATGAAAGAGCTTGAAAAGAATCCTAATGTTTTGAGGGCTTCTGAGAGGTCAATCTCCTATAGTTCTGAATTTAAGATAAAAGCAGTGGCGGAGTACAAAAGTGGGAAAACACCATCGCAAATCTTTATTGAACAAGGCTTTGATCTCGAGATGATTGGCAAGGAACAGCCAAAACGTTGTCTTAAGCGTTGGAGAGAAACATTCGAAAGGTTCGGGGAGGAAGGTTTCCTTACGGAACGTCGAGGTAAAGGGAGCACTGGACGTCCTTCTTCTAAACAACTTTCCATTGAGGAGAAACTAAGGAAGGCTGAGGCAAGGATTAAATTCCTTGAGGCAGAGAATGACTTCTTAAAAAAGCTGGAAGAACTAGAAAGGCAGGCGTTGATGAAGAAACGATTCTAACGGCAGCTGAGAAGTTTTCTTTAATTGAGAAAACCATCAGAACATATCAGTTGAAAAAATCTGTTTCCTACCTGTGTGAACTGGCAGGCGTAAGTCGAAGTGGCTACTATGATTGGCTGAAGGCAGCACAATTACGGGCACAACGTGACGAGAAGGATCAATTGGATATAGAGTTAATTCGAGAAATATTCATAAGTAAAAAAGAAAAAGTAGGTGTCCTCCAGATCAAAATGATTATGGAGAATGATTATTCATCGGTAATGAACCACAAAAAGATTAGGCGTCTGATGGCAAAATATAATCTTGTAACAAAAGTAAGGAAAGCCAATCCTTATCGTAAAATGGCTAAGGCAACCCATGAGCATCGATCTTGTCCCAACCTCCTTAACCGAGAATTTAATCAAGAAGAACCAGGAAAAGTCCTGCTTACTGACATTACTTATCTCTATTTCGGAAAGGGACAAAAAGCATACTTATCCTGCGTAAAAGATGGAGCTACCAAAGAAATTGTCGCTTATCATCTATCCACTTCGTTAGAAATGGATATTGTATATAAGACGCTTAAAAAGTTAAAACAAGCTGTTGGCGATCATTTTCATCCAGAAGCCATACTGCACTCTGACCAAGGTTTCCACTATACCCATCCCCAATTCCAAAGCAAAGTAAAAGAACTTGGCTTAATACAATCGATGTCCCGAAAGGGAAACTGTTGGGATAACGCACCAATGGAAAGTTTCTTTGGGCACTTTAAGGATTTAGCAGAGTATAAATCATTAGATAATTTAGGAGATGTTAGAATAGAAGTGGATCGAGTGATTGAGGAATATAACCAGCATCGTTATCAATGGGGCTTAAATAAAATGACCCCGGAGCAAAACCGGGGCCATTTACTAGCCGCATAGGCGCTTTTTAAACTGTCCGTAAATCGGGGCACAGTTCAATAAGGAAAAGGCTGGTTCTTTTTAATTAGCCGCCCAACTTGAAAAATCAACGTACCTTCTTTTTTTATGGGCATATGATGTGTTGATAAATCTGTGAAGGGAATGACATGTATTGTATCATCCTAATGCGTATTCCTATCCATATTACCCTTTAGTAAATGCACCTGTATTCCATACTGACAACATGTTAAGAAGCAATCAGGATCATTTTCAGCAGCTTTGTGAAACGGTCCTTGAAGGGGTCAAAAGGGAAGCTTCGGTACTTGAGCTATACACGCAGCTTGCAGAACAAGCCCCTAATGAAGAGCATAAACAAAATATTATTCAGGCTATTGAAGGAAAGAAAGTCCATTTAACCCATTTTTGCAATCTTTATTACAATTTAACAGGAACACAGCCGGAGTATCAAATTGGCGAAGTATCCATTGATCATTATCGGGATGGCCTGCAGAGGGCTTATCAATTGGAAATGGAGGGCTTCCAGGAGAATCAGCGCGGTTCCGCACTTTCTCAGCTTCCTCAGGTTCAAAATGTGTTCATTTGGGCTATGACAGGGGAACAGGAAAATGCAGCACGCCTTGTTACACTAAATGACCGGATTACCGATTATGGCCCTCAGCCATTTGTCGTTGATATTGAAGAAGCGACAAAACAAAATAACACTTTCCGGACGGCGATTTGGACAGGAGAGCATTTGCAGCTGACATTGATGAGCATAAATGCAGGAGAGGATATCGGACTGGAAATTCATCCTGAACTTGATCAATTCTTAAGAATTGAAGAGGGGGAGGGAATCGTCCAGATGGGAGATAGCAAGGATCAATTAGATTTCCAGCGTAAAGTAGCAGACGATTTTGCCATCATCATCCCTGCAGGAAAATACCATAACGTCATCAATACAGGCAGCAAACCTCTTAAGCTATACTCTATCTATTCCCCGCCGCAGCATCCGTTTGGGACGGTGCATCAGACGAAAGCAGATGCCATGGCTGCTGAGGAAGAGCATCAGCAAGGAAATTAAAAGAAAAGGGATAAAACAAAAGCGGTCAGGGCACATTCGCTTTCGTTTCATCCCTCTTTAATTTGGATTAGAATCTCATTACATAAATTACTCTTGTCTGGTAAGTATATTTAATAAATCTAAAGCTGGAGAATTTTATGAAGAATTTAGTAAAGGTTCTAATACCCAAACAACTATATTTATTAATCATCCTGTCAACAGGCTTGCTAAACCATGTAATATTGATTCCTAATTTATTGACAGCTGCCGGAAGAGATAGCTGGCTGAGTGTTATTGCAGCCTATCCGATTTCACTGTTTTTCATATGGCTTATTTACTACATACTAAAAAACTCATCTGATGAAGGTTTCTTTTTCATGGTGAGAAAGCGTCTCGGACGGACATTTTCCGTGCTCTTATCGGTTCCTGTGATTCTTTTTTTAATTACGGGCTCCTATATAACATTCAGGGATTTAATGATTTGGCTGAATGCGTATTTTCTGGCAGATGCTTCTGTCCTTATGATTAATATAATTTTAATACTGGTATGCATGATTATGACACTTTCCGGTGTGAAATATATGGCTATATCAAGCGGCATACTGCTTCCGCTTGTTATGCTTTACGGCGTATTCATTTCCGTTACAAATACTAGATTGAAGGACCCCGGCCTATTGTTCCCGCTGCTTGCAGACGGAGCAGAGCCGCTCATGTATGGTATTCTCTATACTCTTTCGGGATTGTTTGAGGTTTATATCATCATATTACTGCAGCCGTATTCACAACAAGCCTTTAAGTTTAAGCATCTTGTTATTCTTTTGACGCTTCTGGCAGGATTAATTTTAGGGCCGCTCACAGCCTCGATCATGGAATTTGGACCTGAAGAAGCGACTAAATTTCTTTACCCTGCCCATGAACAATGGAGGGTATTAAGCATTGGAGAGTATATCTCTCATCTGGACTTTCTCGCTTTATATCAGTGGCTAAGCGGGGCATTGATCAGAATCGGATTATTTATGTATTTAGCAGGCGCATTTTTTCCAGCTAAAAAGAAACATTATCGATTAAATCCGAAGTTGGTCTTTTCTTTATACCTCATCTTGTTTGGGCTAATGAGTATAAAGATTGAAACTTATACCTTTTATCAGGTTATCTATAAGTATTATCTGCCGGTCAGCATGGTGTTTTTTCTGTTGTATATCCTTTTGTCAGCTTTGATTATATTAGTTTTGAAGAAAAGGGATGAAAACCATGGCAAGAACAAGAATTCCAAAGTCCAATCCTCAACATAAAGAGAATGGCTGCATAAAAGCAGAGAAGTTAAAACAGCAGTTTTCCAAAAGCGGGGATTTTGTAAGCAATGTCCATGCTGCTGAAAAAGATGAGTTGGAAATTTTCTATTTCGATACTTTGGCCGATACCAAATATTTGGATCAATATATCTTGCCAAAGCTTGCTGCTGAAAAGGACGGAACTGCAAAAGATAAGCTCAGGACTTTATTCCAAGCTGACCTGGTAACGGAAAAATCAATTGATGACTTGTCTTTATTGCTTTTTGAGGGGAATTTCCTGTTCCTGGCTGATCAGCACTTGTTGAGTATAAAAGCAGCAAACCTTCCAAAACGGCAGCCTGAAGAGTCTGCACTTGAGACTTCCATTAGAGGCCCAAAGGATGGGTTTGTTGAAGATCTGCAAACAAACATATCTTTAATACGCAGAAGGCTCAATACCAGCACTTTATGTGTTGAAAAATATACCATTGGAAAACGGAGCAAAACGAAAGTGGCACTCATGTATATAGAAGATATTATTGATCAGCGTGTTCTGCAGGAAATCCACAAACGAATGGGGAAGGTTGAGCTCGATATCTTGACCAGTATCCATGAACTCGACTCCTTAATAAGGGACCGCCCTTTTTCGATATTCCCCAGTCTTGATTATACAGGCCGTCCGGATTTTATCGTTCAGGCACTGAATCAGGGCCGGTTTGCCATTCTGGTGGAAGGAAACCCCACCGTTACCTTTGCCCCGGTCAGTTTATTGCTGCAGACTAAATCACCTGAAGACCATTACATCAATTATGCGTTTGTAAGTCTGGAAAGAATCATCAGGATGATTGGGATAACGGTATCCGGTTTCCTTCCAGGGGTATGGATTGCATTTTCCGCCTTTAATATTGAACAGATTCCTTACCTGATGGTTGCCACTATCTCCGTGTCCCGATTTGGCCTGCCTTTGAGTGCGCCGATTGAAATGTTTATCATACTTCTTTTGTTTGAGCTTTTTAATGAAGCTGGAATCAGGCTGCCTAGAGCCATTGGACAGACAGTGGCAGTATTGGGCGGTTTAATTGTCGGTGATGCCGCCATAAGGGCCGGATTAACCTCTCCAACCATGCTCGTTGTTTCGGCCATTACGTATATTTCGTCTTTTACCCTAGTGAATCAGTCCCTTAGTTCCGCCATTACCATTGTTAGATTTATCGTTATCATCGTGAGTACTTTTTTAGGCTTGTTCGGTGTTATCGTATGCTATATTCTCACTGTTTTATATTTATCGACACTATCTTCGTTTGGCGTTCCTTATCTTTCATCCATAGCCCCAATAAGCTGGAGGGAAAGTGTAAAGGCATTTCTGATGCTGCCTGTGCAATTTTATAAATCCCGTGCCTCGGCAACTAGCCCTGAAGATCCAACGAGGGGGGATAAATAATGGCAAGGAACGTAATACTGATGATTGCCGCATCCTGTATTTTGCTTTCAGGTTGTGCCGGCATCAAAAATATACAGGATTTAACCTATATTGTATCAATCGGGATGGATTATGATGAAGAAAAAGATGAATATACAGTCTATCTCCAAGGGCTGAATTTTTTAAATGTCGCTAAGCAGGAAGGCGGAAAGACAGCTGAGCCAGTCCCTATATTTGTGGCTTCAGCGAAAGGGGAAACGTTAAATTTAGCTGTAAGGAAGCTGTACAAATTATCCGAACCTCCCTTATTCTTTGGCCATGTAAAGACTCTAGTCATCTCCAAACGGATCGTTCAGCACAAATTTAAGGAGGTGGTGGAGGAGGTTGGGAGGAATCGTTCTATTCGTCCTACACTTCATATCGTGACAACAGACGAATCCATTGAAGAGGTTTTTAATATTAATGCTCTGTTTAATTATCCAGCTATATATACTGTTTTATTTAAAAAGGATTTTTACGAGGTTGCACAAAATGAAATTCGGCCCGTACCTTTAATGAAGTTTCTGCGGGAATATTATGAACCGATGAATGCAGCGAAACTGCCCTCCGTTAAAATTAATAAATCAGGCTGGAAAGCAGAAAAGGATTACCCGGTATTATATTTTGATGGTTATACCGTTTTTCAAAACAAGAAATATATAAAGGAACTTGCATTTGAGGATTCTTTATTTCTTAACTGGATAATGGAAAATTATATAGCTTTAGATGAAAGAGTCGAAGAAGATGGTAAATTGGCTGCAGCCGTAAAGCTGGAAAGTCCGGAGCTGAAATTTAAGTATGAGGAAAATGCCCCTTCCCCGAAATTCTCCATTGTTTTATCCATACGTGCTGATTTACTGGAAAGAGTAGAGGACATTTCTCCTGATCGATTGAGAAGCTTGGTGGAAGAGAAAATAAAAACAAAACTGCGATCCCTTTATTTGGATGGGGTAGAAAGAAAAATTGACTATCTTAATGCCGGTGAGAAATGGTTTCGTATGCGTCCAGAGAAATTTGCGGAATTAAAAAAACATGGTAATTTTTATTTGGATGAAAACTCTCTTACTGACATTCAGGTGAATGTTCAGATTTTAAATTTCAACAGCTATAAGTTTAATGAATGAAAAATTTCTTCTGGGAAGACGCTGAATACCTCTTCTTTTTTAGCAAATTTTACTCTAAAAAAAGATAAATAATCCTGGACTTTTATGGCACTAGTCGAAGTATCAGCGGCAAACCCGTTATGGCCAGCACGACTATAGATGTGGACCAGTAAGCGAAGGGGCTGGAATCAGGAACAGTCAGCTGCTAAATGAGAAACCGCAGTTTTGTCACCCATGGCGCGACAAAGTTAGGTTTCTCCTTTGTTGAGTATAGCCCATTTGTACTTTACCATTAATAATAAAGTACTATATTGTGAAAGGATGAGTGTACATGGCTCAATCTAATCTAAAAGTAGCTGTACAGAAGTTCGGTAATTTTCTGAGCTCTATGGTTATGCCGAATATCTCTGCTTTTATAGCATGGGGTCTTATTACAGCTTTATTTATACCTACTGGGTTCTTCCCAAATGAAAGCCTTGCCAAAATGGTCGATCCAATGGTTAAGTACTTGCTTCCGCTTCTAATTGGTTATACCGGAGGGAAGCTTGTACATGATCAGCGCGGTGCCGTTGTTGGTGCCATCGCGACTATGGGGGTCATCGCAGGCGCGGAAATTCCTATGTTCCTAGGCGCCATGGTTATTGGTCCTCTTGGCGGCTATGTGATTAAGAAGTTCGACCAGATGATCGAAGGCAGGGTGCGTGCAGGCTTCGAAATGCTCGTGAACAACTTCTCTGCAGGAATTCTTGGTGCAATTGTTGCCATCCTTGCATTCCTGGGAGTGGGTCCTGCTGTTGATGTATTTACCGGCTGGCTTGTAGCTGGAGTTGACTGGCTGATTGGCACAGGACTTCTGCCGCTGACAAGCATCTTAATTGAACCGGCAAAAGTATTATTCTTGAACAATGCCATCAACCATGGTGTTCTTTCGCCAATCGGCGTTGAACAGGTAAAAGAAACAGGACAATCCATCCTGTTCCTGCTTGAAGCAAACCCTGGACCTGGTATTGGTGTCCTGCTTGCTTATATGTTCTTTGGAAAAGGCAATGCAAAGAAATCTGCTCCTGGTGCCGGAATCATTCACTTCTTCGGCGGGATTCATGAAATTTATTTCCCGTACATCTTAATGCGTCCTATGCTCATTATTGCTGTCATCCTGGGCGGAATGAGCGGTGTGTTCACACTGGTTCTTTTAGGCGGCGGATTATTCGCTCCTTCTTCACCGGGCAGCATTATCGCCATCACGGCTGTGACGCCTCATCATGCAAGTGCGTATATTGCAAACTTCGCAGGTGTTCTTGTGGCTGCTGCTGTTTCATTCATCGTGTCTGCATTTATTATGAAAACAGGCAAGCAGGGTGAAGAAGATATTGAAGAAGCTGCGAAAAAGATGCAGGAAATGAAAGGCAAGAAAAGCTCTGTATCCAACGTGTTTGAAGGCGGTCAGGCTGCAATGCCCGATAATGTATCCAAAATCTATTTTGCCTGTGATGCAGGAATGGGCTCAAGTGCCATGGGTGCATCACTTCTCCGCAAAAAGGTGAAGGAGGCGGGCATGGACATTGCTGTTACGAATACAGCGATTTCCAATCTCCCATCAGATGCTGAAATCGTCATTACACAGGAAGAACTGACACCAAGGGCACGCCAGAAAGTGCCGAATGCATTTCATGTATCGGTTGATAACTTCCTGTCAAGTCCGGAGTATGATAAGCTGATCAGCGCACTTCAGTTCCCGGCTAACTCGGAACTGCACGAAATCGTTGAAGATGCTGAAGAAAATGTTCCTGACATCGTGGATGAAGAAATGGCTCATGATGACGATTTATTGCGTCCGGAAAATATTTTCCTGAACAAGGAGTTTGCTGATAAGGAAGAAGCGATCCGCTTTGCAGGAAGAGTGCTTGTCGATGCAGGCTATGTGGAAGAAAGCTATATTGAAGCCATGATTGAACGTGATAATATCACTTCCACATACATGGGAAATGATGTAGCGATCCCGCATGGAACCGAAGAAGCCAAAAAAGCTGTGATCAAATCCGGCTTTACAGTTATCCAGGTGCCAAATGGTGTTGATTTCGATGGCCAAAAGGTCCGTCTGATCTTCGGAATTGCAGGCAAAGACGGCACACATCTTGAAATCCTGTCAGGAATCGCGGTAACATGTTCTGACATGGATAATATCGAAAAATTGGCTGCGGCTGAATCTGTCCAGACCATTATGGATATTATCGGCAAAAAATAAAACTAAAGCTATATCCGAATAGAAAAGCGTCATTCTGCGCTTTTCTATTCAGTGTTTTTGTCACTAATTTTAGAAATGAGCTGATCTCATGTATATTACATCGAGGGAAAAAGCCATTATTGAATTGATTATAAAAACATCGGGTAAACACACGGCATTGTCGATTGCCTCTTCGTTAAATGTCAGTGCGAGGACGATTCAGAGGGATTTAAAGGCAGTTGAGAAAATCGTCAGTGAGTTCGAATTAAAGTTAACCCGCAATATAAACCAGGGCCTTGCGATTGAAGGGAAAAATGAGCAGATTTTCCGGCTGATCCAGCATTTGACCAGCAGTGAACCGATCGACCAGCCTCCTCAGGAAAAGAAGCTGCGCCTTCTTATAGCCATTCTTGAAGAAGACTTATACAAGACTCAGGTTCTGGCAAGCTACCTCGGCATCAGCACGGCAACCCTATCAGCCTATCTGGATGAACTTGCTGAATGGCTATCTGTATTCCAGGTGCAGCTGACGAGAAAACGGGGAGTCGGTGTAGAGCTTCACGGATCAGAAGCCAACAAACGAAGAGCGCTTGCGCATTTTTTCCTTCAATATTTTCATGAAGAATTAATTGAGAAACTATTTTTGCTGGAAAAAGGAAAGCTTGGTGAAGAAAGGTTTCTTCATTACTTTGAACCGGATAATTTTTTCCAAGTGAACAGCATTGTTCAGACTGTTTTTTCTGGTGCACCTGCCCGGTTTGCTGATAGCGGATACCTGGAGGTTGTGCTGCATGTAAGCATTTCTCTGCAGAGGACCCTAAAACAGCTTTTTGTGGATCAGAATGATACCCTTCCTGAAAAGGAAGTTATTGTTGAATACGGTTTGATGCAGCAGATAACAAGCAAGCTGGAACAAAAATTTGACTGCAGTTTTTCAGAAGGGGATATCCTATACCTCGCACGAATACTTAAAGGGACCAAATTAAGCGGAGCCGAGGCTTTTCCATATGACAGCATTCTGCTCGCCCAAATGATCAAGAACGTGATTAAATCTGTTTCGGAACAGCTGCATGTGGATTTGACCAGGGATTTTTCCTTATTTCAGGGACTGCTGGCCCACATGGAGCCATCCATATTCCGCATGAAACAGAATATGGAATCCTATAACCCGCTTAAAGAAGAAATTATGCGTAAATATCCGGTTCTGTTCATGGCTGTTAAAAAAAGTCTTGAAGAGGAATTTACTGATATTGATCAATTTTCCGATGACGAGATCGCGTTCATCGTCCTTCATTTTGGCTCAGCCCTGGTCATGCAGGAAGAGAATCTTTCCATTAAGGCGCTTGTCATTTGTCCGACAGGCATCGGAACATCCAAGATGCTAAAGAGCAGGCTGAAAAAAGAAGCAGCTGAAATTGATGTGATCGAAATCAAGTCGATGAAAGAAATTTCAGAGGGTGCTGATCTGAAAGAATATGATTTAATCCTTTCTACAGTCAGACTTCCTTTTATAAATGCTGAGTACATATTGGTGAATCCGCTCTTAAGCGATGAAAATATTCTTACCTTAAAAAACTACTTGCAAAACAATATTGAAAGCCTGACAAAAGGAAAAGAATATCAGCCGGAGGAAGGGTTTAAACAGGCTGAACAGAGAAACCTTTCATTATCCGCAATGCTTGAGGAAGTAAGAGATATCCAGGAGAGCATCGAGTCTCTTGTTCATAACTTTCGTTTTTACCGGATGGATGGAGGAGAAAGCCAGGAGCAGATTCTTAAGAAAATGCTTGGGAATGCCGAAGGAGATAATTTGCTGACGAATGCTGAGGATGTCCTGCAATCATTAAGGGAGCGGGAACAAAAAGGCGGGCTTGGCATACCTGAAACCAATATGGCACTCTTTCATGCCCGCAGTAAAAATGTCCATAAACTTATTTTTCAGATTGCCCACCTCCCTGAGCCATGCATGGTAAAGGGGATGGACGGGAGAGATGTTATTCTAAAAAACCTTCTGCTCATGCTGGCACCGTTCGAGCTAAGCAGAAGAGAGCAGGAGATATTAAGCTTAATAAGCACAAATATCATTGAGACAGAGGAAGCGATTCTAATTTTTTCTTCAGCCAATGAAGACATGATTTACAAGAAGCTGGAATCGATTTTTACAGAATACCTGCAGTCCCATTTTAAAATAAATCAGTAAAGGAATGATTTGATGAAACAAGCAGTGCATTTTGGAGCAGGGAACATAGGAAGAGGTTTTATCGGAGCCCTATTTTCACAGTCAGGCTACCATGTAACTTTTGTTGATATTGCCGACGAAATCATTAATCAGCTGAACGAAGAAAAGCATTATCAAGTGCTGCTGGCTTCAGATGAACAGGAATCCATGACAATTGAAAATGTTTCAGGATTGAATAATCTGAAACAGGAGAAAGAAGTGATAGAGGCCATTAAGCAGGCTGACTTCTTAACAACAGCGATTGGCCCTAATATCCTTCCGCGGATTGCCCCATTAATTGCAAAAGGCCTGGCTGCAAGAGCAGCTGCAGGAATTAACGAAAAGCTTTATGTCATTGCATGTGAAAACCAGATCTCTGCGACTGACCTATTAAAAGGCTACATTATGGAGCATCTTGACAGAGATGTAAATCTGGCGGGTGTATCTTTCTTAAACTCCGCCGTAGACCGAATTGTCCCAATCCAGAACAATCAGGGATCACTGGATGTTCTTGTTGAACCGTACCATGAATGGGTGGTGGAGGTGACTGAAGATATTCCGCATATCGAAGGAATGAAAATTGTTCAGGAGCTTGCGCCATTTATCGAAAGAAAGCTGTTCACGGTTAACACAGGACATGCCGTTATTGCTTATTTCGGATACCTGGGCGGAAAAGAAACCATCGACCAGACACTTGCAGATGAAGAAATTTATAAGCAGGTTCAGGCAACACTCCGAGAAACAGGTGCCTATTTGATTAATCGATATAATCTGAATCCGGAGGACCATCAGAAGTATATTGATAAAATTATCGGCCGGTTCCAAAATGCCCACCTGAATGACGGTGTCACACGAGTAGGACGCTCGCCGATAAGGAAGCTTGGCCCTGAAGACAGACTGGTTCGTCCGGCCCTGCAGGCACAAAAAGCAGGCTTATCTTACACAAACCTGGCTAAAGCAATTGCTGCGGCACTAATGTTTGATAACAGGGAAGACGAGGAAGCAGTAAAGCTACAGGAGATGATTCAAGAAAACGGAGTGCCAAACGTGCTGAAAGAAGTATGCGGACTTGAAGAATCAAGCGAGCTTGCTATAGAAGTACTGAAACAGTATGAAGCATTGAAATAATAAATTGGATTAGAGGCTGCTGAAATGATTCGGCAGCCTTATTTTTTTGGAGTTCTTCGTTGGTCCGGTGGGGTGCGGCAATGAATTTTACTAAGATTTTACTGGGGTAAAGGTAGCCAGTTTTGGTTGTGCATGACGGGCAAAGTTGGTGGACAGTCAGGAAAATAGGTTTCATGGAGGGCTTATGAAGCCCAAGACGGATGAGGTGCCGAGGAAATGGTAGCCATGTAGTGCTCATGAAGCCCAAAATAGGTGGAGTGATAAGAAAATGGTCGTCATGTAGTGCTCATGAAGCCCAAAACGGATGAGGTGCCGAGGAAATGGTCGCCATAGAGAGCTTATGAAGCCCAAAATTCATAAAGCCCATAAATTCCGTATTCATCAGGTGGCAAAGGAGAAGTCATCTTCTATAATAAAGCCGAAATCCCAGAACCAGCCGTCGAAATGGGAGTTAACCAAAGGGAATAAAGCCGAAATCCCAGAACCAACCATCAAAATGGGAGTTAATCAAAGGGAATAAAGCCGAAATCCCGGAGCAAGCCAACAAAATGGGAGTTAATCAAAGGGAATAAAGACGAAAACTCGAAGCCAGCCACAAAATGGGAGTTAATCAAACGGAATAAAGGCGAAATCCCAGAGGCAGCCAACAAAATGGGAGTTAACCAAAAGGAATAACGACGAATTCCCATAGCAAGCCATCAAAATGGGAGCTAATCCAACGGAATAAAGCCGAAACCCCGGAGCCAGCCATCAGAAGGGGCGTTAATCATAAGGAAGAGCGTCGAAACAAGGAAATTTTTAAAACTGGATTAATCAGATTCCAGTAAGATTGAACTGAACAATGCTGTTTAAATTAAATACTCGTTCTAAACATTTAATTTTCAAAAAATATTGACAACTATCTAAAAAACAGATAAATTATAAAATAATATAAAGTTATAACATTATATTCTTTCAAGGGAGATACATAAATGCAGATAGATAAGAGTCTACATATACCTCTTTATAGACAAGTAGAGCAGATTCTGGAAGAGAAGATCATTTCAGGCCAATGGGAGGTGGGGAGCCAGCTGCCGACTGAGCAGGAGCTGTCCGATCGATTCGATGTCAGCACCATTACTGTTAAAAGAGCTGTGATTGAGCTTGTGAATAAAGGTTATCTCTTCAGACAGCGAGGCAAGGGAACCTTTGTATCCGGATCTGCAAAAGAGCAGGACCTTAATTCCATCATTTCGCTTTCCGGTGCGGAACAGGAACATCCACATGAAATGCTCAGCTTTAAATATGAAACAGCGGGTTCTGAAATTGCCCAGAAGTTAAGGATTGATCCTGAGGATGAGGTGATCAAAATTGAGAGATTAAAAGTGGAAAACAATGATCCTCTTGCATTGGAATATACCTATCTTCCGGCGGATAAATGTCAGGGGCTTACACCTGAAATGATCAATAACGACTTAATTTTTAACATCTTAAAAAATAGATTCCATATAGCACTAAAACGAGCCAGGGTATTTATCCGGCCATATATTCTTCCTGATCATCAGGCTAAGCTGCTTCATGTGGAACCGGGGACCCCAGTATTTGAGTGGGAGCGTACTACATACACAAAGCAAGAAGACATCATTGAGTTCTCCAAATTCTATATCCGCAGTGATAAAGAGGTTTATTATACAGAGGTTCAATTGTAAAAAAATGCTGAAATACAAAAGGACATTTTATAAATATAAAAGATATAAAGTTATAATATTATATCTTTATATTTTATATATAAATCAATCTCTTTAAATAGATTGATCCAAATTTAAAAGGGGGTATCGCTTTTATCAAGTCTTCATCTTAGAACAGCTCCTTAAGTTCACAAAAGCAAAAATAAACGAGGGGGAAATGAGTTGAAAAAGAAAGCTTATTTAATTGTATTGCTTTGTTTATTGCTTGTCACGGCTGCAGGATGCAGCGGCCAAACTGGAAGCTCTGCAGATGAAGGATCAGGAAAAAGTGATGAAAAGACACTTGTATTAGCGGCTTATGGAGGAAGCTATGAGCAAAAAATGAAGGAGGACTTGATCCCAAAGTTTGAGAAAGAGCATGGCGTAAAGGTGAAATATATTACGGGAAGCTCTGTTGATACCTTATCTAAGCTTCAGGCTCAAAAGGATAATCCTCAGATTGATGTAGCTTTCCTTGATGATGGTCCTCAAGCTCAGGCAAAGGCGTTTGGATTGCTGGCGCCATTGGATGAGAGTGTTGTTACGAATCTGGCAAATGTCTATGATATTGCAAAAGACAAGGATAATGTCGGCGTTGGATTCGGAATCATCTCAACCGGCTTGGCTTATAACAAGGATGTCTTCGAACAGAATGGCTGGGAACCGCCGACTTCCTGGAATGATTTGGCCGACCCGAAGTTTAAAGGAAAACTCGTACTCCCTTCCATTGCCAATACGTATGGGGTTCATTTCCTGCTCATGACGGCGATTGCCAATGGCGGAGATGAAGAAAACATTGAACCAGGCTTTGAAAAGATGAAGGAAATTGCCAAAAACGCGATCACTTTTGATAAAACAGCTGACGTTTCAAATTACTTCCTTCAAGGGCAGACAGTCGCAAGTGCATGGGGAAGCAGCCGGGTATTTACCCTTCAGGATAGCGGATTCCCGATTGAGTATGTCATTCCGGAAGAAGGGGCTCCAGCGTTGATGGCAACCGTCAGTGTGGTGAAGGATGCTCCAAACGGGGATCTTGCACAGGAATTTGTCAATTTTGTTCTGGATGAAGAAGCTCAGCTTCTATTTGCGAACTCCTTGTTTGACGGCCCTGTTAATAAGAATGTAAAGCTTGAAGGTGACATTGTCGATAAAGTGGCTTATGGGGAAGAGGAGATTGCCAAATTGATCAAAGTCGACTGGGAAGCTGTAAATGCAAAACGAGCAGAGTGGACAGAACGGGCCAATAAAGAAATCGAAGTAGCCCATTAAAAGAGAGGGGAAACGAATGAGTTACTTAAGCCTGGAAAACGTGGTCAAGACATTTAATAAAACAGAAGTGGTTAAAAAGCTCAGCCTTGGCATCCAAAAAGGGGAACTGGTCTCCTTTTTGGGACCTTCGGGCTGCGGAAAAACGACAACACTGAATATGATCGCCGGATTTCTGGAGGTGGATGGCGGGAAGATTGAGGTGGACGGCAAACCCGTTCACCTGCTTCCTCCCAATAAAAGAGAAATGGGCATGGTGTTCCAAAATTATGCTTTGTTTCCGCACATGACGGTTTTTGATAATGTCGCCTATGGACTTAAGCTGCGTAAAGTGCCAAAAAATGAAATAAACAAAAGGGTTCTGGAAGCATTGGAAATGGTACGTCTGGCTGGCTATGAAAAACGCTATCCAAAGGAATTATCCGGGGGACAGCAGCAGCGTGTTTCATTGGCAAGGGCCCTGGTCATTAAACCGAAGGTGCTACTCCTTGATGAACCACTCAGCAATCTTGATGCAAAGCTGCGCCAGGAAATGCGTGAAGAAATAGTGGATATCCAAAAGCAGGTGGGGATTACAACGATATTTGTCACACATGACCAGGAGGAAGCATTGGCCATATCGGACCGAATCGCGGTCATGTATGAGGGCCGGATTGAACAGGTAGATGATCCGGCATCTATATATAACCATCCAAAGACTGATTTCGTGTCTCAGTTCATAGGGGAAGTCAACCACATTCAGGGGAAAGTCCTGGAAACCTATGAAAATAAGAAATGCAAAATGCACTTTTTTGGGAATGAACAGATCGTTTCAGTTCCATCTGTAAAGAATTCCGAAGTTCACTTTTTCATACGGCCGGAAAAAATCCAAATCGCCTTAGCACAATCAAATGATAGAAATGAGGCTTTTCAAACCAAGGTGGAAAGGAAAATGTTCCTCGGAGCCAAGACACGGTACATTCTGAAGGTACATGACCGGCATCTGATTGCAGATATTTCCAATACTGTTTTAAATCCCACCGAAATTAAAGAAGGAAACAGTGTCTACACGTATTGGAACCCTGAAGACCTGCTGCCTTCCAGAATGGCGAGGTGACTCACATGCAAGCCGGAATCGGAACGGAACATGACTTATTGCTTCAGCAAAAGAAAAAGAATTTGAATAAAAAACGGCTTGATACGTGGCTGCTTTTACTTCCGACGCTGGGGATCTTCATTTTCTTCTTTTTGCTGCCATTGTTTTTCTTATTTATTACAAGCTTTAAAAATTTTGATGCAAGCACCGGAGTGGGAAATGAGTGGACACTTCAGAACTACATCAAGTTCATGTCAGATCCTTTTTACCTTGGAGTGGTCTGGCGCACTGTGAAAATTGCTCTTTTAACGACTTTGATTACCATCATCATTTCTTATCCCGTAGCTTTTCAGATTTCCAGAGCAAAAGGAAGAACCAGGAATTATTTAACCCTTCTTGTGCTTTCCCCGCTTCTGATCAGCATGGTTATACGCTGCTACGGCTGGGTGATTCTTTTATCCAACAATGGTGTTGTTAATAATACTCTATTAAAGCTGGGCTGGATTGATCAGCCTTTAACCCTCTTATATACCGAACTGAGTGTGGTCATCGGGATGGTGCATGTTCTTTTCCCGTACATGGTGCTGAGCATCATGGGATCTCTTGAAAAAATAGACCCTTCTGTCATCAGAGCCTCGCAGAATCTTGGGGCCAGCTCCTTCAGAACTTTCTTTTCCATTTTGCTGCCGTTAACCTTGCCAGGCGTTTTCGCCGGTTCTGTTATGGTGTTCAGCTTAAGTGTCAGCTCATTTGTTACACCGGCTATTCTTGGCGGCCCGCAGGTGAAGGTTATGTCCTATTTAACGTATGAACAGGTAGCTGTCATGCTGAACTGGCCGTATGGAGGCGCAATTGGCTTCCTGCTAATCCTGATTGCCACCATTACCATCATCGCATACAGCAAAATCCTTGCCAGGTCTGAGAAAGGAGTGGCCATACAATGAGCAGGAAGCTGCCCAAGTATTTCTTTAACTTTGCTTGTTTACTGGTGTATATTTTCCTTCTGGCGCCAATCTTGGTTGTATTGCTTTCTTCCTTAACAACTACCGAATACATTGTATTCCCTCCAGAAGGCCTGACCCTCAGATGGTACACAGAATTAATTGAACATCCGGAATTTATGCAGTCCTTTACACTGAGCATTATTGTGGCGTTCGGAACCGCCATTATTTCCACCGCCATTGGCACTTTGGCTTCACTTGCGGTCGTCCGGCGCCAATTTAAAGGGAAGACAGCGATTGTTCAATTAGTGGGTTAGCCTCTCTTGATTCCATCTGTTGTGTTTGGTGTGGCTCTCTTGCAGTTTTACTCATGGATTGGCTTAGCTGCGAGCCCGCTTGCATTGATTTTGGGTCACATCATCTTAACGGTTCCATTTGTGATGCGCCTGGTTGTTGCAAGCCTTGTAGGCTTTGACCGTTCTATCGAACAAGCGGCCCTGAACCTTGGTGCAGGACCGATGAAAGTCTTCTTTCAAATCACACTGCCAATCATTAAATCAGGCGTGATAGCAGGCGCCATTTTTGCCTTTATTACTTCATTTGATGATTTAACAGTTGCTTTATTCATTGTCAGCACCGACGTTGTGACACTGCCAGTGCGGATCTACACATACATGCAATATCAATATGATCCGATTATTACATCCGTATCAAGCATTATGATTCTATTCACTGTTGTATTAATGCTTGTAATTGAAAGAGTGCTTGGTGTAGGGAAAGTGTTTTCCTCGAAAAATTAGATAGGAGAGGTCTTTATGCACATTGAGAAACATCCCGTTCTAAGCAGGCAGCTTCTCAAGCCTGTAACCATTTATTTCAATGATCAGCCATATCAGGCCTATACGCAGCAATCGGTCGCTGCCGCCTTAATGGCAAATGGAATTAAAAAATTGGGTGTCAGCAGAAAGCTGGTCCAATCCAGAGGATTATTCTGCTCGCGCGGGAGATGCTGCAGCTGCTATATGACGATTGATGGTGAGGATCATGTACGGAGCTGCATGACAGAAGTTGAAGAAGGCATGCGAATATACCCGAATATGGATGACCCCGAGGTAAGGAGGGAGTTTGATGAAGACTGATGTACTGATCATTGGAGGCGGTCCTGCAGGTCTATCAGCAGCAATTGAGACGGCATCAAGGGGACTGGATGTAACAATAGTTGACGAAGCTTCCAAACTCGGCGGGCAGCTTAACCAGCAGACTCAAGAGATGCGTCCGCTTCCTTCTGTATATGAACCCATGCGTGGCTTTGAATTGGCAAATAAACTAATCGAGCAGATTAAGGATTTTAATGTGAGGCCGCTCCTGAAACACCGTGTGGTTGGATTTTACGCAGATGGAAGTGCCGGAATTACCGATGAAGAAAATGTATTCCCTATAAAAGCAAAAAAGATTATTGTGGCTTCCGGAGCGGCTGAAAAGGCTGTGGCATTTCCAAAATGGACAATGCCGGGGATTATGACAATCGGTGCTGCACAGATATTGATCAATCGTGATTTTGTGTTGCCTGGGAGAGAAGCTGTTATTGTGGGCTCAAGTGATTTTGCCATGGAAACGGCAATGCAGCTAATGGCTGTCGGCACTCGGGTGAAAGCGATCATAGAAAAACAAAGTGAAGCTTCAGCAAAAGAGCAGGAAAAAGTAAGTGAACTGTTACGGAATGGAATTCCTTTTTATTTTAATAGTTTTATAAAAGAAGCAAGAGGAAATGGGCAGGTGGAACAGATTGATATTGAGATGCCAGACGAAGTCATTACCCTGAATGTGGACCTCATTTGCATGGATGGAGGCAGGATGCCCATACTGGATGTTTTTTACCAGCTGGGGTGTTCCTTTGGCTTTCAAGAGGAGCTGGGCGGCTGGGTCCCGCAATATAGTAATACATTCCAAACCGACAGGGAGGATGTATTCATAGCTGGGAATGCGGCTGGCATTAGCACTCAGGGTGCGTTGCTTTTAACAGGAATGATTGCCGGCATCAGTGTAAGTGAAGAACTGCAAACAATCAGCCCGGCAGAGGCAAATGAGATGAGAGAGGCACTTTGGAAAGAACTCGGATTATTGGAGTACAAAGAAGTGTACAGCGGAAGAGTTAAACATCTCGAGAACTTTACAAGCCCGGTACTGAAAGATCAATTTATCTCCTAGATAGGAAAAGAGAGAAGAAGGTGAATTAGTTGGATAAAACGACGATCATCTGCAGATGTGAAGAAATCAGCTGTGAGGAAGTGGAAGAGGTTATCAGCAATGGAGGAAGGACCTTTGATGATGTTAAGAGGATTACCCGCTGCGGAATGGGTCCTTGCCAGGCTAAAATCTGCACCAGCATGGTGGCAGAAATTATTCACCAGCAGACTGGGCTGTCACCTTCAGAGATTCCCCTGCCGAGGATGAGAATGCCGCTTTCCCCTATTAAGCTTGAAACACTGGGAACGAACAGTACATCCTTTAGTGCCGTCAAGTCTGTTCTGGATGAGGTGGAAATTGAAGAAGGGAAGGTGAGGTAATTGGAAACAAATTATGAAACGATTGTTATTGGAGGGGGTGTAGTGGGCAGCGGAATTGCTTACCACCTTTCTGAGCGATACAAAGAAGGCGTGCTTGTGCTTGATAAAAAATACCCCATGTCAGGCACCTCCGGATCCACCCAGGCCTGGGTATGGGTACATAATAAAACTCCTTCCTGGTATGCGGAATTTAGTATGTACAGTGCGGAACTCTATCCTTATCTGTCTAAAAAGATTGGAGACGTAGAATACAAACGGACAGGCGGACTTTCGCCTTTTTTCAATGAAAGTGATCGTGAAAAAGCACAGAAGCTCGCGGAATCTTATCGAAAAATCGGCATCAAAATCAAAGTCTTATCCAGGGAAGAAGTTCTCGAAAAAGAACCCTATATGAATCCGGAAGTAGCCGGGGCTACCTACAGCTCTATTGATGGCAATGTCAATCCATTCCGCCTTATTGATATGTATATGAGAGCAGCTAAAAGAAATGGCGTCCGCTATTCTGCTTATAATAAGGTAACTGAGATTAAAAAGCAGGATGGAACATATTTAGTAGTCTCAGATAAGGGTGCGTTTAAATGTAAAAACCTTATTCTGGCTGGCGGAACCTGGTCGAGAGAAATCGGTGACATGATTGGAGTTAAGATTCCTGTTAATCAATTAAGGGGGCAGATCCTGGTGTCTGAACCATTGAAGCCTTTCTTAAATTTTACAATCAGCGGATTAAGGCAGGCAAACAATGGGGAAGTTCTGTTGGGCTATTCAATGGAAGAAGCAGGCTTTAATCGGGCAACAACGCTTGATGTGATTCAGGAAACAGCCAATATGGCAGTCCGATATGTACCCGGATTAAGAAAAGCTAAAATTGTCCGCGCCTTTTCCGGAATTCGGGCAATGCCTGAAGACGGCTTTCCGATTCTTGGTAAAGTACCAGGCCATGAAAGCCTTTATGTAGCCGCCACCCATAGCGGAGTAACACTATCTCCTTTAATTGGTACTCTTATAACAGAGTTAATCACAGAAGGGGAAACTTCGATTCCGATCGAAAGGTATTCTTTAAGCAGATTTGGTTAAATAAAATAGTATTAAGTTATAATATTATAACTTTTTTAATAAGGTTGTCAGGAAAAACATTATGTAAACAAGATTGGAGGAAATAGGATGCCGCATTTGTATATAAGAGGAATTTCAGTGGATCAGACGAAGGAAATCAGTACCCAGCTGGTGAAAGACCTGGCTCGGCTTTGTGAGTGTGGAGAAGATAACTTTACATTGGAAGTTTTGAATTCAACTTTTGTGTTTGATAAAAATGAAGTTCCAGCATATCCATTTATAGAAGTTAAGTGGTTTGACAGGGGCAAAGCAGTTCAAAACCAATTTGCCGGGATTATTTCGAAATATGTTCGGTCGCTTGGAGTGCCGGAGGTAGAAGTTGCATTTTCAGCCTTTTTAGAGGCGGATTATTATTTGAATGGGAAAAGTTTTGCGGATTAAAAGGGGGAGTTCAACCATGAAAATAGCAGTCATAGGCTCAGGAATTACAGGTGCAAGTGCAGCCTATCACCTCACAAGGGAAGGTGCAGAGGTAGTTATTATTGATAAGGCACATCAGGGACAGGCAACTGCAGCAGGCGCAGGAATCATTTGCCCGTGGATTTCCCGAGCAGATCACAAAGACTGGTACACCATTGCAAAACGAGGCGCTCTTTATTATCCATCTTTAATAGCGAACCTTAAACAAGATGGCGAAGAGGATTTTGGATATGGAATGGTAGGAGCTCTGGCAGTCAGCAGCAGTTCTGATGAACTGGATGCGATCGAGCAAAGTGTTCGGCAAAAAAAAGCTGAAACCCCTGAGGTTGGAGAGATTACGAGATTAACAGCAGAGGAAGCCCGGGAACTTTATCCGCCGCTCCGTGAGGATCTGCAGGCTATCCATGTTACAGGAGCAGCCAGGCTCGATGGGAGGCTGTTAAGAGACGCCATGCTAAATGGTGCAAAAAAACATGGTGCAGCAATAATTGAAGGTGAAGGTGATCTTGTATTTCAAAATAATAAGGTTACAGGAGTAATAGTGAACGGGGAAGTCATTGCTGCCGATGCAGTTATCGTTACTGCCGGTGCATGGGCTAAAGACTTACTTAACCCGTTAGGCATTGATCTTAAAGTCGAGCCTCAGCGTGGGCAAATTGCCCATCTGGAAATAGGCAGTATGGACACCTCCAGCTGGCCGGTTGTCCTTCCGCAAAGCTCACACTACTTAGTGGCTTTCGATCATTCCAAAGTGGTGGTTGGAGCTACCAGGGAAACGGGATCCGGGTTCGACTATCGACTTACAGCGGCAGGTGTGAAAGAAGTTCTGGATGAAGCATTAACAGTGGCACCAGGATTAGCTGAAAGCACACTAAAAGAGGTAAGAATTGGCTTCCGTCCGGCTGGACCTGATATTTTGCCGCTGCTGGGTACGGTTCCAGCTGCAGAGGGGCTGGTTATCGCAACAGGATTAGGGGCATCAGGGCTTACAATGGGACCTTATGTGGGCACCTTGGCTGCAGATCTTGCTTTGAAAAGGGAGATGGAAATAGATCTAACACCTTATGATCCATTAAGAAAAGGCTTGGAAGCAGGAGTAAAGTGAAATTAATAAGCAGAAGCTGCCATACTGTTTTTGTGGCAGCTTATCTCTTTTTCCTATTCCTTCAATCGATCCGGCAATCCCTGAATGGAAGAAACCACAACATCAAGTTTCGCTTCGATCCGGTTCAGCAAAAAAAACGTGACAACGATCGGGAAGCCGAGTTCGCTGATCAATGTAATCATCTGTTCCATGGCAGCTGCTCCTTTCTTGTGAATTTACAATAAGCATTTTAAAAATGGCCGGGTTCCAAAGAATCCGGCCACTGCACCTTAAATTAATTCATAATCAGTTACATTACGCTCAACCAGCCTGACACTATCCGCTGTAATCAAGTCACCGCCATTGCCGTCAAAAGCGTTGGCAGCAATGATTTGTTCCATAGCTGCCTTCACAGCTGCAGGATCAATCGGCTCGATGGGGTTATCGACGGATAATTTCGTTGGCTTGCCCAGTTCTGACAAAAAGGTCATTTCTAATGTTTTAGCCATTATAATTCCCTCCTTTAATTTTTTTGTATTTTAATAGAATGAATTAGCCCAGGATTTCGAAGCTGTCATTTCTGTTCATTTCAGCCAATGGATAGCTGCATAGTCCAGAAATCGCTTGTCCCACTGAGAAAAGCTGGTCTGCTGTTGCCGATTGTTTTACGCTGCTGTAGGTTTTGGATTTGTGAATTGGCTTGCCCTGCTCGTTAAGTCCTGTTTCAAACACTAGACGAAGTTTAGAATCAGTGATAATTGCTTGTGCCATCTTTGTTCACCTCCTTTCACCCTCTATATACGTATTGCGGGGTGATAAGGACAGGGTAAAATAAATTAATCTTCAAAAAAGCGATTATTTTCCATTATAATTCTTAGCTTCTCACGGGCACCATGCCGCCAGTTTTTGACTGCTGACGGGGTGACTTGTTCTTTTTCAGCTATTTCCTTGACAGACATTTGATCACATAAGGTATACTGCAGCCATTTCAGTTGATTGGCAGATAGGAGTCTGCATCTTTTAAGCATCTCGTGTGTATGATCTATGGCGGGGAATGGGGAGGGGTCTTCAATAAGTTCCCAGAATTCATCTTTCGGATAGAAATATTGCTGGCTTTGTTTATTTTGATTGGTTAATTCGTTCATGATTTTTCCTTTTATCATACTGTAAGCATAGGAAAGCAAGGTCCCTTTTTCAGGGTCATGATTTTTCCACGCCTCCCAGAGTGTAATTAATCCCAGCTGGTAGAATTCCTCTTTGTTTTTATAGATGTTCAGGCTATGCATAATTTTATGAATCATCGTCTCATATTGGGCTGCTAACTGTTCAAAACTCTCCATGAATACGGTCCCTTCAAGGAAAGCGCGCTCTCTAAGTATTCCCGGGTAGCTCAAACATAGCGTGTAAACATTATTTTGGCGAATCTAGAAAAAGTGCCAGATGAGTCAGTTAACCCCTCTAACTCTGGAGTTAAGGGGTCTAAGTCCGTAGTTAAGGGGTCTATCTCACGAAAAACCGGGAGTTAGCCTGTTTTTTTTATTATTTGTAAAAAAAATTCATGAAGAAGTCATTTTCTTCAGCTGAAAATCCCATTTTAAACAAATCCTCAAAGTACATTTCTTCAAATTTCTTAGTCAAGATTCCATAGAAATAAGCGACAGGATTAGTAATTGCGCGGGTTTTCATCTTCCCGATCAGCTGCTTAAACGAATGGATGGCTGTAGCCAAAACAGCGTTCAAATTTTGGTCACAATTGTTTTTATATGCTGCAGTGGATGCCATTCTCCAAAACTCCTCAATTTGCTTTGCTTCCGGAAAAAAGTATTTTACAGTGCTGGTGAATGATTCTGGTACACGATCATTTGTATAGGTGTGATCGAGGACGGTATCGTTACGTTTATTTATCTTTTGATTTTTATTAGCTTTAGAAAGATTAATAGTTTTATTAGGGTGGTTCAATTTTTCTTTTTTAGGTGGTTCACTCTTGGGAAAACGATTAAAAACATACAAATTACTCGACTGGGACCCGTTTTTTCTCTCAGTTTCAAGGACAGTGATAATCCCTAACTCTAAAGCTTTGGCAATCATCCTTTTAAAAGTGGATCGGGAAATGCCACTGCCGTTATATTCGTCGTAAATGGCTTTTAAAACGGTCCCGATTTTAGCATTGGAGACTCCAGGAATTTTCGCAGCAAAACGAACCAGCCTCTTTAAACCAACTAGCTCACCCTTTGAAAAGTTTTTCTTATGGACCGAAAGCCACATCTCCACATGAGCATTAAACTCCTTAAGATTTCTAAATTGGGAATATCCTTCAAAATGCTCAATTCTGCCTGATTTTAAATTCATTTAAATGCACCACCCTTTCACCTTCTAAATACAAATGAAGGGGTGGGGAAGGACAGGGGGTTTTTTGAGGGATTGTGACGGAATCGTGAACGGGGGTGTTTTTTTGAAATGCATGTGGAAAGCATGGAGGCGAAAGAACAAATATTCATAGCGCAAAGTCGCCATATAAGATTATGACGACGCTGCTTCGTTGGTTCAAAGATAAATGTACGTCATTTGAGATTCATGTCTACGAAACCTCGGAGGTCCAAGTGAAAACGGTAGACATAATAAGTCTATGACGACCAAAATACGGAGGTTCAAGTGAAAACGGTCGCCATAAGAGGTCTATGGCTACCAAAATACGGAGGTTCAAGTGAAAACGGTCGCCATAAGAGGTTCATGACGACGAAAAATTGGAGGTCCAAGTAAAAACAGTCGCCATAAGAGGTTCATGACGACGAAAAATTGGAGGTCCAAGTAAAAACAGTCGCCATAAGAGGTTCATGACGACGAAACCTCGGAGGTCCAAGTAAAAACGGTCGCCATAAAAGGTTCATGACGACGAAACCTCGGAGGTCCAAGTAAAACGGTCGTCATAAGAGGTCTATGCCGACCAAAATTCGAAGGTCAAAGTAAAAACGTCGCCATAAGAAGTCTATAACGACCAAAATACGGAGGTTCAAGTGAAAACGGTCGCCATAAGAGGTTCATGACGACGAAAAATTGGAGGTCCAAGTAAAAACAGTCGCCATAAGAGGTTCATGACGACGAAACCTGGAGGTCCAAGTAAAAACGGTCGCCATAAGAGGTCTATGAAGACGAAACCTCGGAGGTCCAAGTAAAAACGGTCGCCAAAAAAACCATAAAACTAAATCATCATAACTTCTCCGATTTCCTTGACAATGATAATCATTTTCACTTAAAATAAATTTTATCAATGATAATCATTATCACTTAATTTGGTTTACATAGTAATAATCTACTCTGAGGGAGGGATATAAGTCGATTAAACATCACATTTGCGGCTGGTGCGGTTTTATTGCGGATAATGAATCTGATGAAAATAATGAAGCCCAATGCCCTTGCTGCGGTTTGGATATTATCGAGGCAGCTGAATATGACATGTAGGAGGGTTGAAAAATGAGTGAGCTTTATATCGCAATAGATCATTTTGATCATCAAATCGATTGCTTTTGTCCGGATGCTGATCATGTGAATATACTACATTTTCAAAAGGGGGATTTAATGGAGGTCACTCCAGAGCGTAAATATACAATGCTGGGATGGTATGCGCTTGTGGTGATTAATGGACAGCAGGCATTTTATATGGCTATAGAGGATATTGAGAGATATTTCATGAGTGAATGCATATCATCACAGTTAGATATAGACCTGAAAATCAATTATCTGCAATATAAAATTGATCAGGATCTTGAAGCGGGGGACAAGGACTCTTTTGCGGAGAATAGCAGAAGGCTGAACGAAACCTGCAGCCTGAAAGAGGAATTGGAATATTACATAGCCAAGGCCATCTAAAATGAGTAAAACAGGAATAAAGCTAACGTATCTGAGCGTTAGCTTTATTTATCTTTATTCCGTTTCTATATCCCAATATGCATATA
The DNA here is from genome assembly GCF_000294775.2 of Cytobacillus oceanisediminis 2691. GTDB lineage: Bacteria > Bacillota > Bacilli > Bacillales > Cytobacillaceae > Cytobacillus > Cytobacillus pseudoceanisediminis. Next base: position 2,897,441 of record NZ_CP015506.1, on the reverse strand, counting down.
GAAAATTTCCACGCACGAAAACTGGTCGTTTGTTAATTGCCTTTTCTTTTTGGCTAAAATCAGCCCAGTTTATCAAAAATGAGAACGTCCTTTATGACTATTTTCCCGTTTTCGTAAGATAAACCATGCGATTAAGCTCAGAATTAGCAGTAAGCTCTCCAAAGAGAAGATATACCATGGATAGGGACCCAATACGTCAAAGAAACTTGGGGTTTCAGGTTTATGACGCAAAAACCAATAATTTCCTTTCGTTTGGTTGTTAATCAGGAGGATCACCGGCAAGAGCAAATTGATAAATACAATTAGCTTTATGACCGATTGAAATGATGGATAGTAATTTCTAGCCCACAAAAAATATAAGGCTGCCCATACAACCATCATGTGTGCATAGAAAAAGTGAAAAAAGCGAAAGTGAGGAAAGTCGTATGTTAAAGCTGGAGTAAGTATAGCTTGAGTAGCACCCAATATCGCAATAAAAAATAATAGTTCAAAAATAATCTTTTTCCTGGTCATGAGTAAAAGGATACATAAAATAAGTCCAATATTACACAATTCCAATGGCATGGATCGTCCAAATTTCCAGACTCCATTCTCTAACATCCATACGTGATTCGATATCTCGACCAATATTAAGGAAATGGCTGATCCAACTTCAAACCTTCTCCATCCAGCACCCTTCAGCTTTTTCCGGTATAGAAAAATGGCGGATGATACCAAAAAAAAGATTGCCAATGTAACAAGATGACTGGCTGAAAACATTTCAAAATTGTAATACTTATGACTTTTGCCAAACCACTCCATCCATGCACACCTCATGTCTTTTTAATAAATCAGGCATAAGTTGTGCATCTCTTCTATTTTTTATACAGCTTTTCTGCTCCTTCGAAGATCAAGCTTATTTACAACTGCTAAGTTAACTCATTATGCAGTACATATTTTTTCCCTTTGCTTTTTTTATCACATTAATCAGGAAAAAGGTCACAAAATTAAAATATTCATTTACATTGATAATCATTATCACTTATGATCAATTTAATAATAATTGAAAATCATTATCAATTAGGAGGCTGTGAAATGAAGGCTTTCATTGGATATTTAAGTATGTCAGGAAATACAGAAGATATGGCATCCATTCTGAAAAAAGTTCTTGAATCTAAAGGATGTGAAGTGTATATGGATAGCCTGGATTTGACAGATATTCATAGTATCCTTGCCTATGACTGTATTTTCATTGGTGCTTATACATGGGGGGATGGCGATCTTCCTTATGAAGCTGAGGATTTTTTTGAAGAATTGAATGATCACGATTTAACAGGAATACATGCTGCATGCTTTGGTTCTGGTGATCATGCTTATCCAAAATTTTGTGCAGCAGTGGATACGCTTGCTGACAAATTGAGTGAAAGAGGAGCCAATATTTTTCAGCAAGGGTTAAAAATAGAACTTAACCCTGAAACAGATGAGCAGATTCTTGAGTGTCAGCAATTTGCCGAATCTGCCTATGAATGGATAGTGAAAAAGGAGGAGATGGAACATGTTTGATAAGGGCTCCACAGCAGTGCTATCAACCCCAAATCTTCCTTTCATAGTAGCAGTAAAGCAGGCGGGCATTTATTCCTTTGAAGATGGAGACTGGTTCCTTCAGTATGGGTTAACACAAAATATATACAAACTTGTGCAATTAGGTGATTTCATATTCGGAATCGGTGGACAATGGCACAATTATCCGATACGATCTGCAGCGAAAAAAATGGAAACAGACCTCATTCCCAACCGCCCGGCGGCTGTGGGATATTACAGGAAACCAGATCGGATATATCGTAACGCATGGCGGCAGCAGCTTATACATATCAACTAATTTTGGTTCTGATTGGTCTGTCTTAAGTTCATTTCAAAATATGTCCCAAAAGCCCCTTATCCGATCTCTGCTATATCATCAGGGGAGCATTTATATTGGAACACAAATCAACTCCCAGAATGGAGGGGTATGGAGATATTATGTTGGAAGCGGGGAATTACAGCTCATAAAAAAAGAAAAGCATTCAATGATTTCCTCCATTTATAGAAATGAAAATGACCTTCTCATCATTGCAAAGGGAAACGCTCGGTCCGGTATGGGAACGATTGAGATTCTGAATCCATTTACGAATAGGTGGAGTGTATGCCAGCAGCCTATCTCAGAAAGAGCTTTCCTGGATATTTTTGAGGCGAATGAAAAAGTATATGCCACGACAAGTCAGGATGAAGACGGTTTTTCAAGAATCTACGAAGTCCATAAGAAAAGCATGTCCCTGATTCCCATTGAAACCGTAGCTGGACATGGATTCAGGGGTGCGGGCTTTAAAGACCAGCTTTTTATCTGTTCACATAGAGAAAGTAAATGGATCACCCACAGATATAACCCAACAGCATTAATTTATTGATAGGAGTGAAGAGGAATGAAAATTGGCGTATTTTATGCAAGTATGTCGGGGAACACAGAAGCCATTGCGGACATAATCGCAGGGGAGCTGAAGGATCAAAATCATGATGTGGATTTAGAAGATTTTATGAGTGTTCAAAGTGCTGCTGAACTACTAAACTATGATCTTACTTTTATTGGATTGTATACATGGGGAGATGGGGACTATCCTGATGAATGTCTCGATGTCATTGAAGAAATCGAACAGCTGGATCTCGAAAATCATCCCTTTGCCATCTTTGGATCAGGAGATACCTCCTACCCTGAATTTTGCGGCGCCCTTGATCACCTTCAAAAACTTATAGAAGAACAAGGGGGAACAGTTGTCGGCAGTCCCCTGAGGATAGAGTTCAATCCGGAACCGGAAGACGAAGAGGAAATAAAAAAGTTTGTCTCTGAAGCTTTGATGTTAAAGGAAACCTGCTGAGTATGGCGGCAAGCTTAGAAAGGATGGCATTAATGAAAAAGAAAACATTTCATAAACTAGTAGAAGAAAACATGAAAAATATCCTAAAAGATAAAGATCAATTGGAAGAAATATATCGAAGGGTTGATGAAAATATTTTGATGGAGACAGAAAAAACAAGAGTTAATCACTAGGAATATTCAGGCTGGAAAAGGAAAGAATTATGCGTTTCTGCAATGCAGGGACGCATATTTTAATGTCGGCAGTCCGTTGTTTATCATTTGGGGAAAACTGTATCTGTGTTATATTTCAAAAAAATCCCCCCATGGGGAATGAAAGAGTAACTCATTATTTTGATTTTTTCTCATTCGACTTTTCCTTTTGAAGCTTTTCTTTTTCCAGACGTTCAGCATCCTTCTTAAACGCCTCCATCGCTTTGTAAAAAAGGAGAGTCATCGTTTTTTCACCTCCTTACCTGTTTACTTCGTTATCTGAATTCTTTATACCTCCTTCTATTTTTGGTGAAATCAAAATTTTGACAACGGGCGTCACTTTTAAGTACTAACAGCATTCTTTGAGTAAAAGGAATACTTCGATAAAGTCAGGTGGAATAAAGTGACAAAATTGTCACATCCAAGGGGGGATTGTAAGGTATTGCGATGGTGATTGTATGCTTTTTTTCATAATGTAAGAGTAAGCTGGATTTTTCATGGGAGGGAAGAGATATGCTGGAATGGGCACAAGATGCACCTATATACATGCAATATACAGTATTATTTTTGCTTGCGGCAGCACCCTGGATGGATGTATCAATTATTGTCCCTCTTGGGATTCTTTGGGGACTATCGCCTATCGGAGTCAGTCTCACTGCATTTACGGGAAATCTTCTGTTAATCCTTTTGCTCGGTGCCTTCTTTAAACAGGTTGAAAGCTTGCGGCAGGCAAGGAAATTAAAAAAGGGCATTACAGAACCAACAAGAAAAGAAAGGCGGTCAAAGGAGATTTGGCAAAAATACGGGATCCCGGGATTAGCATTATTAGCTCCAATCATTGTTGGAACCGATATTGCGGCCATTATTGCTCTGGCATTTGGGGCATCAAAATCGGGAGTGATAAGGTGGATGACCATAAGTTTGGCACTCTGGACTATCATTTTTGCTGTGGGTGCAGTGTATGGATTCAGCTTTTTAAATCTTTTATAAATAAAGTGGCAGGAATTTTTTATTTTGGGTTGAATATGAAGTGGTGTCCGGAAGCTGAAAAAGGGTTTTAAAAGGGGTGATTGTTCTGAGAAGTACAGCAAACTTTACGGATAGGATGAAAATAATCATGAAAAATGCCGAACGGGAAGCCAGCTTTTCAGAACAAAAAGTGCTCCATCCAGTTCATCTGTTTATCGCATGCCTGGAAGAAAAGACAGGAGCACTGGGTGAAATTTCTTTGAAAATCAATTTGAATAAACTTTCTTTAAGTGATTTGACTGGGAATATAAATGGCAAAACGCAAAGCGAATTTTTTAGCATGACTGTTACAAAAGAAGTAGTGCAGGTTTTTGAATCTGCCTTTAAGTATATGAAAAGGTATAATCAGGTTTATGTTAACGAAGGTCATCTTCTTAAAGCTTTATTAACAGACTCCTCCATAAAACACCATTTATCTGAAGAAGATAAGCATACCATTTTAACCCTTGGTACAACCTCCAGGGACATGATCGCTCACCTTGGCAGATATACCTTCCCCAGGTTAAACTTCCAGACTATTCGTAAAGCAAAAAAAGATGATCAAATTATACTGGGAAACTTTGTTGAAGAGCATTTCTCCAAGGAATGGTCTTATACGATCCGCAGCGGATTCCAGCAAGAGAAGCCTTCCATTTATATTGCGCTTAATCAAAATGATGAAATAATTGGATTCGCAGCATTTGATGTCTACCGGAACAAAAAGGGATATTTCGGCCCTATGGGTGTAGTAAAAACCAGCAGGGTTAAAGGCGTAGGAAATGCATTGCTTCATCACTGCTTAAGAGATATGAAAGAAATAGGATATGAATATGCAATTATTGGTGGAGCAGGGCCAATTGAGTTTTATGAGAAAGCTTGCAGGGCTGTTGTCATTCCTTCTATATAATCTATCAATTACCGGCAGCAGTGGCCTGAGTTTATGGAAAGGACCGTTTTCCCCAAAAACTTTAAATGAATTAGAGAATATTGTTGCAATTTGATTTTCATTATTGGTATGATTGTTCTCCGCGCATATTTCATACATAAGAAAATTGATTTCAAAAGGAGCTGATTGTGTGAAGCAGGAATTCATCGAAATTTTCAATGCCAGAGTTAACAACCTGAAAAATATTGATCTGAAGATTCCAAAAGGAAAGATCACAATATTTACAGGTGTCTCCGGTTCAGGCAAATCATCTATCGTGTTTGATACGATTGCCCAGGAGGCAGGCCGCCAGTTAAATGAGACGTACAGCAGTTTTCAGCGGCTTTTTCTTCCGAAATATAGCCGTCCGGAAGCAGATGAAATCAACAATCTTTCTACTGCCGTTGTAGTCGATCAAAAACGGCTCGGCGGAAATGCCCGATCCACACTTGGAACCGCTACAGATATTAATCCTCTTCTTCGCCTGTTATTCTCCCGGTTTGCAGAACCTCATTTAGGTTACAGCAACGCATATTCATTTAATGATCCCAGCGGCATGTGCCCGAAATGTGAAGGGATTGGGAGAATTATTACGCTAAATCTTGATGCTGCTCTTGATAAGGAAAAAAGCTTAAATGAAGGAGCTATTCTGCTTCCGGGGTTTGGACCTGGAACATGGCAATGGAAAGCGTATGCGGAATCCGGATTCTTCGATATTGATAAGAAAATTAATGATTATACAGAAGAAGAATTTAATAAGCTTGTCTATGCAGAGCCGCAAAAAGTAACAGTCAGTTATATGAATAATGATATGAATGCAACCTATGAGGGCCTGGCAGTCAAATTTATGCGGCAGCATGTGAAGAGGGACAAAGAGACTTCAAAATCAGGCGAGAAGCTCCTGAAGAACTTCAGCACCATGACGGAATGCCCTTCCTGCGGAGGAAAACGCTACAATGAGAAGGTGCTTTCATCCACAATCAAAGGCTATTCCATTTTTGACTTGACGTCCATGCAATTGGATCAGCTAATCGAAACCCTTCCACAGGTTACATCACCGGAAGCTAAGCCAATCGCTGACGGGATCATGGAACGATTGGAAAACCTTTGTGACATTGGGCTCGGCTATATGGATTTGACAAGGGAAACGCCAACACTATCGGGCGGTGAATCCCAAAGGGTGAAAATGGTCAAATATTTATCCAGTAACTTAACCGGTCTTATGTACATATTTGATGAACCCAGCACCGGCCTGCATCCGCGGGATGTCCACCGGTTAAATGAATTGCTGGTTCGGCTGCGTGACAGGGGCAATACAGTACTAGTTGTGGAGCATGATCCTGATGTCATCCAAATAGCCGATCATATTGTTGATGTTGGGCCTCAAGCCGGAACACACGGGGGAGAGATTATGTATACCGGCAGTTATCAGGATTTCTTATCTTCTGACACATTGACTGCCAATTATTTAAACCGAAGTGCAGAGATCAACGCCAATCCGAGACCGGTTTCCGAGTTTATGGAAAGCAGGAAAAGCACCCTTCACAATTTGAAGAATGTGAGTCTTTCAGTTCCAAAAGGGATTTTTACTGTTATTACAGGTGTAGCTGGTTCCGGGAAAAGCACACTTGTGAACGAAGTGTTTGCGAAAGATTTTCCGGAGGCAATCCGTATTGATCAAAGCCCGGTCCACGCGAACATACGGTCCAATCCGGCAACTTTCACTGGCATTATGAATTCGATTCGCAAGTCTTTTTCAGATGCCAATGGAGTGGAGAGCGGATTATTCAGCTATAATTCGACCGGGGGCTGTCCGTCATGCGGAGGCACTGGAACGGTTGAAATCAATTTATCCTTTATGGATACAATGGAAGTCGAATGCAGCGAATGTTATGGAAGCCGTTTTAGGCAGGACGTGCTCCAATACCTATATAAGGGAAAAAATATTGTTGAAATCATGGAGATGTCTGTAGCGGATGCTGTAGAGTTCTTTGATGCAAAAGATATTCAGAAAAAACTCAAAGCACTGGAAACTGTCGGTCTTGGCTATTTGACATTGGGACAGCCTCTGACCACCTTGTCAGGTGGCGAATGTCAAAGGCTTAAGCTTGCAAAGGAACTGAATACTAAAGGAAACATTTATATACTTGATGAACCAACTACTGGATTGCATATGTCCGATGTCGCTAATATTCTGGAAATCATTAATAAATTGGTGGAAAAGGGCAATACCGTTATAGTCATTGAACATAATCTGGATGTTATCCGCAAAAGTGATTGGATCGTTGACTTGGGTCCGGATGGAGGTGCTGGAGGCGGTGAAGTCCTGTATGAAGGACCGCCAGGAGGAATTTTGGAATGTGAACGTTCGGTTACTGCTCGGCATCTGTAATGGAATAAGGATAAGACACCAAATGGCCTTGGAATTTATTCAATGGCCATTTTCTTTATCTCTTAAGTGGAGGTGATTACTATGGAGGAACTATTAAAAGACCTGAAAGCAGAAGGTGTACACAGTATAAAAAGTGATTCCGAAATTATTTTGGAAATCTTTCAAGATGAACTAAGAAGTCCTAATAAAGTAGATTATTTAATAAATAGGCTTCTTACCCTGGATAAGAGCAGAATTGAAAAAGTAAAGATTGAGTGCCCTCAAGGAATTTTGGATAAATTAGTTGTCACTCGAGGAAAAATGAAAGTGATTGGTGAAAGACTTATTTTTAAAAAGCAGTTTGCAGAATGTGAGAATAAAAAGGTCCCTCCTTATGAAGTTTGGCCGCGCCTTAACAAAAGTTCTATTACTTTCTTATCTGAGGTTATGAATTTTACTTATGAACAAACTGAGATACTTTTAAAGAGCATGAAAACAGAGCTCCCTGAACAAGCAGATAAAATGTTTACGGTTTATACGGTTCATTCTGAACCGGCAGGAGTCGTTTTTCCTCATTTGGAACCTGGCCGGGATCGGGAAGGAAGGATGTTTTGGATCGGCATCCACCCTGATTTTAAGGGTAAAGGGTATGGTAAGAACCTGCATTTAATTGGACTCCATAGATTGCAGCATGATTTTAAAGCTGAAACATATCTCGGGGTAACCCGGGCCAATAATGGTGCCATGAGAAAAGTAATGGAAGCAAATGGATGTCTTCAGGAGAGTAATTCTGTCTTTTCCTTAGAGTATTCTTTTTCTGGATAATCAAGAATGATGTATGAAAACACGGTTGGAGAGAATAGAACAATGAAAAGAGCAGCAGCCATTTTTATCTTAATAATAGTATTGTTATTGCTTTGGCTGATAGGGATATTAAGTCAGCAGGCTCAGGTTAATGAGGGAGCGGCAACTTTGGAAGGAACAATCGTTATGAAAGAAAATATCATACTGCTTATTGAAGATAAAGGATTTACGTTGGCAGATGCAGAAACACAATCCGTCAATGAATTAATAGGAAATTATAAATCTGTGTATAAATTGAATAATGCTGTTTTGAGTGGAATAAAGAGTGGAGATATGGTGAAAATCTGGTACACAGAAATACTGGAATCCTTCCCGGCACAAATAAATGTGTTAAAAATAGAGAAATTATAAATAGAAAGATCGTTTTTGGGGGCTTTTCTAAATGGAACCATACACAGGCTTTTTCATTACACTGCTTCTGATTTTTATTATACTGGTGGGTAAAAAGAGTCATTGTTGCCTACTATATATGGGATGCCTATTATTTTATTACTGTAAAAAACAGTATTGAGAAGGAATTCGAAGGAGTATCACCTGTGCCTGATGCTTATTGGGATCAAAATCAGGATGGGTTGACACAATCACAAATTTCTGTTCCTGCCGCTTGCAACGACCCTGATTTACATTTATTTCAAGTAGTTTACCAAGGTCCAAAGTAAAAAGGCTTTATTTTCTTTTGCTTATGGCTACAAGAGGCAGGATGCTTTACTATCGATATTCATCTTCATAAGCATTTACTTAACGCCTGTTTTAGGAATTATCTTCTGTCTTAATCATAGCGGTTATCAAGAAGGTCTAAAATGAGCGGCTAGCCGTGATGAACACGTTTTTGCAGGCGGTTTCTTTTGCACTAATTGTATGGGGTATACAGCCTCGATTGGCGTTTAAATCGGGGAATCGACGGAAAGATAAAGTTCGAAAATCTTCAGAAGATGAAAGAATGTCCCAGACATTCTTTTTCTTTTTTTCATTTATTTCTTCCACCACTTCAATAATCACAGGAAACTTCCATGTGTGTTTAAAGGTTGAAAGTAAAAAATCCCTTTTATTATAAGATTTTTATTCTTTTAAAAAAGCATAATTTTGTAAAAAACGTACGGAATCTATTGGAAAATAGGATATTTTTTTGTACAAATCAACCATAGTGATTTGTTAATAAATCCTTTAAATTAATAGTATGAATATTTAATTTTCAGAATTTACGAAAATTTATTGGTCAGGATGGTGAGCATTTGAATTTTTCATCAGATAGAATAGGGCAAATACCTCCCTATTTATTTGCAGAGATTAATAAAAAGAAAGAAGCTATGAAAAGAGCGGGTATCGATATCATTGATTTGGGGATAGGAGATCCGGATTTGCCAACTCCAAATCATATTCTTGAGAAATTTATACAAGAGTCACAGGATCCCGCCAATTTAAAGTATCCCAGTTTTGTAGGATGTATGGAGTTCAAGCAGGCGGTAGCTGATTTCTATTGGAGGCAGTATCAAGTAAGGCTGGATCCTGAAACAGAAGTTCTTGCCTTAATCGGATCTAAAGAGGGGATAGCCCATCTGGTCCCAACTCTTGTGGATCCCGGTGAATATGTGCTTATCCCGGATCCAAGTTATCCCGTTTACCGAATGGCCACACTGCTGGCAAATGGACGGTATCATTACATGCCAATGTCCAGGGAAAATAATTTTAAGCCAGATCTGAATGCCATACCTGATGAAATTTTGAAGCAGGCAAGGTTAATGTTTTTGAATTATCCGGGAAACCCGACTTCAGCTACAGTGGATATTGAATTCTTTGAAGAAGCGGTTGAATTTGCGCATAGCCATCAAATTCCGATTGCGCATGATTCTGCCTATAATATGGTCACTTTTGATTCCTATAAAGCACCTAGCATTCTTCAAGCGCAAGGAGCCAGAAACATTGCTGTAGAGTTTGGCTCTTTATCTAAAACCTATAACATGACAGGATTTAGAATAGGCTATGTGGTTGGAAACAAAAACATAATTAAAGCGCTTTCGGTGTATAAAAGCAATACGGATACAGGTCAGCTAACTTCCATCCAAAAGGCAGCAGCCTTTGCTTTAAACAGTGATCAAACGTGTATTGCAAAGCATAACGCTATATATAAAGAGCGGATGAATGCGATGCTCGACGGTCTGAGCCAGATTGGGATTGAAGTAGATCCGCCAAAAGGAAGCTTCTTCATATGGGCTCCAGTGCCTAAGGGATACACTTCTGCCGAATTTGTTTCCAGCGTTATGGAACAGACGGGTGTCATTCTTACTCCTGGCAATGCTTTCGGGCCCTCTGGAGAAGGGTATTTCCGAGTCTCTCTGTCTGTGCCCAATGATCGATTATATGAAGCAGTTAATCGAATTAAAGAGAAATTAAAAATTGTAATAGGATAATTACTAACTAATGGAGGTCTTTTAAATGAAGAAAGTATTAAATTTTATTAATGGTGAATGGTGTGATTCGTCAACTGGGAAAGTTGCTCCTGTATTAAACCCAGCAACAGGTGAAGTTCTTGCTGAAGTAACACAGTCTGCAAAAGAAGATGTTGATAGAGCTGTTGCAGCAGCGAAAACCGCGCAGAAATCCTGGCGATTAGTGCCAGCCCCTGAACGTGCTGAAATTCTCTATCATGTTGCTTTTTTATTGAAAGAAAGAAAGGAAGCCTTGGCCCAAATCCTTACCAGTGAAATGGGAAAAGTGATTGACGAAGGACGAGGAGAAGTACAGGAAGCTATTGATATGGCGTACTACATGGCAGGAGAAGGACGCAGAATGTTTGGAGATACAGTTCCGTCCGAGCTTCGCAATAAATTTGCCATGAGTGTCAGGGTTCCTGTTGGAGTGGCAGGATTGATCACTCCTTGGAATTTCCCGATTGCAATTGCTTCATGGAAGTCGCTTCCTGCTCTTGTAACAGGAAATGCTCTAGTATGGAAGCCGGCAACTGAAACTCCAATCCTTGCAGCTGAATTTGTGAAAATTTATGAAGAGGCAGGTCTTCCGAAAGGCTTAATTAACCTTGTGCATGGGTCGGGAAGTGTTGTTGGAAATGCAATGGTTGAACATCCGGACATCGATTTAATTTCTTTTACAGGATCGAATGAAGTCGGCAGAGATATTAATGGAAAAGCAGGAGCTTTATTAAAGCGAACTTCTCTTGAAATGGGCGGAAAGAATGCCATCACCGTGCTGGAGGATGCAGATCTTGATCTTGCTGTAGAAGGAATTCTTTGGGGGGCTTTTGGTACCAGCGGCCAAAGATGTACCGCTACAAGCCGTGTCCTTGTGCACAACGATGTAAAAGAAAAACTTGAAGGAAAGCTGCTGGATCGCATTGGAGAATTGAAGCTTGGCAATGGGCTGGATGAAACAGTTAAAGTTGGACCGGTCATAAATCGTTCTTCCCTTGAAAGAATAGACGAGTATGTAAAAATAGGCCAGGAAGAGGGAGCAAAGCTGCTTGCGGGCGGAAAAATTGCTGATGATGAGGATCTGAAAGAAGGCAACTACTACCTGCCGACTATTTTTACAGATGTAATGCCAAATATGAGAATCGCCATGGAAGAAATTTTTGGGCCAGTCGTTTCCATAATTCCAATTCAAAGTATGGAAGAAGCCATTGAAATTAATAATATGGTAGAATTCGGTCTTTCCAGCGCTATTTATACACAAAATGTCAATCAGGCTTTTGAAGCTATGAGAGATTTGGATACTGGTATTGTTTACGTGAATGCAGGAACTACCGGAGCAGAAATTCACCTTCCATTTGGAGGAACGAAAGGAACGGGCAATGGCCATCGAGATTCTGGGGTAGCATCACTGGATGTTTATACGGAATGGAAATCGATTTACGTGGATTACAGCGGTAAGCTCCAGAGAGCGCAGATAGATAACTATTAATTTGGTATTAGGAGAGAAGAGGAGTTTAAGAAGTTTTTAAACTCCTTTTTTTAATATAAAACAAAAAGAATAATGAGAGAAACCACCATAATCTTGCAAAAGGAGCAATTTAGTATGGAAACTTTAACAGTTGTCGGTTCCGGTGTTATGGGCAGAGGAATCGCTTATGCAGCAGCTCTTGGAGGATTTCACGTCTTTTTACATGACGTGAGCGAAGAGAATCTGGATAAGGCTAAAAAATATATTGAATCTGAAATGAGTAAAAGTGCTGAAAAAGGCTACTTGAACCATGATCAGGTAACAGCTGCTCTCAGCAGCTTAGAATTTACAACAGATTTAAAATCGGCTGCTGAAAATGCAGATGTAGTTATAGAAGCTGTTTTCGAAATGATGGAGTTAAAGATCGATATTTTTAAACAGCTTGATCAATATTGTCCGGAACGTACGATTCTCGCAACCAACACTTCCACCATGAGCCCAACAGAAATTGCCGCACAAACATCCAGATCGGAAAAATGTATTGCCATGCACTTTTTTAACCCTGTTCACAAAATGAAGCTTATTGAAATTATTAGAGGTCTGCAGACATCGGATGAGACCGTAGAAAAAGCAAAAGAAATAGGCAGGAAGCTTAACAAGGAGACAGTCGAGATAAACGAGTTTCCTGGATTTGTTACCAGCCGGATGAACTGTCTGATCGGCAATGAGGCTATGAATCTTCTGATGGAGGGTGTAGCCTCTGCAGAGGATATTGATAAAGCAATGAAGCTTGGCCTGAATCATCCCATGGGTCCCTTGGCGCTGGCAGATTTGGTTGGATTGGATACGAGACTGAGAAACATGGAGTATTTGCATAAGACATTAGGTGAAAAATATCGTCCATGTCCGCTCCTTATTAAATATGTTAAAGCCGGAAGACTCGGGCGCAAATCAGGACGCGGATTTTACAAATATGAAGTCTAGCGTTGTGCAAGATTGGAGGCCGGTATCATGAACAACACTAAAAACTGTGAAAAACTTGTCACAGCCGAAGAAGCCGTTCAGTTTATTCAGCGGGGAGACAGTGTACTAGTAGGCGGTTTCGGTCTTTGTGGAACTCCGTTTACGCTGATAGACACAATTACCGAAACAGATCACGCCCGTGAATTAACGATCATCAGCAATAACTTAGGAGAAGCAGGAAGAGGCTTAGGAAAACTATTAATCTCTAAGCATATTAAAAAGGCAGTCGGGTCTTATTTTACATCGAATCGCGATGCTGTAAAAGCCTGGAAAAACGGCGAGCTGGAGATTGAACTCATTCCTCAGGGAACTCTTGCTGAAGCAATTCGTGCAGGCGGGGCGGGTATTGCCGGCTTTTATACTAAAACGGCTGTCGGAACCAAGCTGGCAGAGGGGAAAGAAGAACGGACCTTTGATGGGGAAAGATATATCTTCATAAGAGGTTTAAAAGCAAATGCAGCTCTTATTAAAGCTGAAAAAGCGGATACACTTGGAAACCTCATTTATTCAAAAACAGCCCGGAATTTTAACCCAATGATGGCAACAGCTGCCAAGCTTGTAATTGCCGAAGTGGATGAAATAGTCGAAGCAGGTACGCTTGATCCTGAAAAGATAGTTACCCCGCATTCCTTTGTTGATATGGTCGTGCTGAATGATCGCTATGAAAAAATAGGGGGTGAATTTGTTGAGCGTGGCAGGCAAGAAACTGGATACAGATAAAGTGAGGATTGCAAAAAGAATTGCCATGGAGCTCCCGGAAGGCTCTGTTGTCAATCTCGGTGTAGGAATCCCCACCTTAATACAGAACTATTTAAGGCCTGAAAGCAAGGTGTATCTGCAATCAGAAAACGGGTTACTGGGAATGGGGCCTACTCCGCCTAAGGAAGAAATAGATATGGACCTGATCAGTGCCAGCAAACACCCGATCTCATTGGGAATAGGCGCCTCTATCTTTTCAAGTTCCGACTCTTTTGTCATGATTCGCGGCGGGCATATTGATGTTGCAGTTTTAGGTGCACTCCAAGTGAACGGATCGGGAGAAATCGCGAACTGGGCAGTCCCAGGTCAGGATATTCTGGGAGTAGGCGGTGCCATGGATTTAGTGGCGAGTGCAAAAAAAATTATTGTCGCTATTACCCATTTAACCAAAGATCATCTTCCGAAAATTGTTAATACCCTAACTTATCCAACCAGCGGAATTCGTAAAGCGGAAATGATTGTGACAGAAAAAGCTGTATTCAAAGTGAACAATGGAGAACTGTATCTCGAGGAATTATCTGAAAACAGCACTATTGATGAAATAAGAAGAATGACAGATGCAGCTTTCATCATATCAGAAAATCTAAAGAAAATGCCTGTTTAATAGAAAGGTGCTAAATATGGATTTTAATAATATTTTGGTTCGTGAAGAAGAAGGTATTGGTTTTATTATTATTAATCGTCCTGAATTGAGGAATGCCTTAAATACAGATACCCTGCTGGAAATAGAATCAGCACTGGATGTATTTAGAGACGATAAAAACATCCGTGTCATCATTTTTACAGGTGCTGGTGAAAAATCTTTTGCAGCTGGTGCAGACATAAGCCAGTTAAACAAAAGGACCATGATTGATGCTCTCAAGCCTAATATGACAGCAACTTACCGGAAAATTGAGGACTATGAAAAGCCGACTATTGCAGCAATAAATGGTTTTGCTCTGGGAGGTGGAATGGAGCTTGCGCTTGCCTGTGATATTCGTGTAGCTTCTTTAAATGCTAAGCTTGGGCTGCCCGAGGTGGGATTAGGAATTATGCCAGGTGCCGGCGGTACGCAGCGACTGTCCAGAATTATTGGAAGAGGCAAAGCTATGGAATTGATCTTAACTGGTGATGTTATCACTGCAGCAGAAGCTGAAAGATTCAATTTGATCAGCAAAGCCGTTCCGCTAGAGGAACTTATGGATACAGCAAAGGAATATGCCAGAAGAATAAGTTTAAAAGGGCCTCTCGCAGTAAGAATGGCAAAGGCAGCCGTTAATCGCGGGGCAGACATGGAAATGGAAACTGCGCTTTATTTGGAAAAGCTTGCCCAGACCATATTAATCGGATCGGAAGATAAACTGGAAGGAACACAAGCCTTTTTGGAGAAAAGAACACCACAATTTAAAGGTAAATAACCAAGAATGCAATTAGGGGGAAAGAGTGATGGATTTTTCATTTTCAGAGGACATTCAGCTTCTAAAAAAAGCAGTTGGAGACTATGTACAAGGAGAAGTAGAGCGGGTAGCGATGGAAATAGAGGAGAATGATGAAATCCCAAGCCATATCGTTGAGAGTTCCAAGGAAATGGGACTATTTGGATTAAGTATTCCTGAGGAATATGGCGGATTAGGGCTAAACTGGGTTGGGAAATGCGCCATTTATGAAGAACTGGGTAAAACCCATAATGGATACACCACGTTAATCGGCGCCCATACAGGCATCGGTACGGCGGGAATTGTCGAGCTGGGGACGAAAGAACAAAAGGTAAAATATCTTCCTAAAATGGCAAGCGGTGAATGGATTGGTGCATTTGCGCTAACTGAGCCGAGTGCAGGTTCAAATGCGTCGAATTTGAAGACGAAGGGAGAAAAAAAGGGAGATAAATATATATTAAACGGTTCTAAACATTATATTACCAATGCTGTCTGCGGAAATGTTTTTACTGTGATGGCTGTCACCGATCCGAGCAAAGGGGCAAAAGGAATCACTTCATTTATTGTGGAAAAAGACTTTCCCGGATTTATTGTTGGTGCAGTGGAACGGAAGATGGGCCTTCGCGGTTCCCATTCAGCTGAACTGTTCTTTGAAAATTGTGAGGTGCCTGAAGAAAATGTTCTTGGAGAAGAAGGCAGAGGATATGTGAACGCACTTAAAATTCTCGCAAATGGCAGAGCTGGGCTTGCAGCAAGAAACCTTGGCTCATGTGAAAAGCTGCTTGAACTCAGCATGAGCTATGCCATGCAGCGAGAACAGTTCGGCAAACCGATCTTTGAACAGCAAGCTGTTCAGCATATGCTTTCAGACATGGCTTTGGAAATTGAAGTGCTCCGTTCCATGACTTATCGGGTCGCCTGGATGGCTGACCAGGGAAAGCGGGTTGTCAAAGAGGCAGCCATGGCAAAGTTATATGGATCTGAGGTATATAATCGTGTGGCCGATTTAGCTGTTCAAATACACGGCGGCATAGGCTATATGAAGGATTATCCAATTGAACGTTTTTACCGGGACGCGAGAATCACAAAAATTTATGAAGGCACAAGCCAAATTCAAAAAAATATTATTGCCAGCGAACTGGACCGGGAGTTTCATAAAAAATTGCCTGTGAACAGTCGATAAGCCTATTCGTTTAGAGATTACTTCACATCTAACAGGGGGGAAATGATGAGAAACGCAGTTATAATTGATGGTGTTCGAACTGCCATAGGACGAATGGGCGGTACACTGAAGGATATAGAGGTTGATTTTCTTTCAGAAAGAGTTATGAGAGAAGCGCTTCAAAGAAGCCAGCTGGATGGTTCAGAAGTGGATGAAGTGGTTTGGGGGCATGCGAAACAAAGTTCAGATGTCCCCAATTTAGCCAGGCTGGCAGCTTTAAGAGCCGGACTTCCTGTCGAGGTGCCGGGATATACCGTTCACCGCCAGTGCGGCTCAGGATTGCAGGCGATAAATAACGCAGCACAGCAGATTCAGTGCGGATTATCTGACATTGTTCTTGCTGGCGGCGGGGAAAGCATGAGTACTGCTCCATATTATTTAAGAAAAGCAAGATATGGGTATGGTGCAGGAAATGCAGAAATCGTAGACCCGAATACAGAAAGCCAGCCAAGGGCACAGCCGATTGAAGTATACGGTAACCTGACAATGGGACTGACAGCTGAGAACCTCGCTGAAAAATATAATATCAGCAGAGAAGAACAGGATGAATTTGCCCTTGAAAGTCAGCAAAAGGCTACAGCCGCTATTCAGCAAGGGAAGTTTAAAGACGAAATTATTCCATATGAAGTGAAATTGAAAAAAGAAAAGATTATATTTGATACGGATGAGCATCCCCGCTTAACGAGTCTTGAAAAGCTTGGATCTTTAAAGCCTGTGTTTAAGCAGGGCGGCAGTGTCACGGCTGGAAATGCGAGCGGACGCAACGATGGAGCTGCAGCATTGGTGATGATGGCCGAGGACGAAGCATTAAGGAAAGGCCTTAGACCGCGTTTGAGGGTTGCTGCACAAGCGGCTGCCGGAGTCTCACCGGAAATAATGGGGATTGGGCCAGTGCCAGCTGTTATGAAGGCGCTTAAGCTTGCAGGGCTGACTCTTGAGGACATTGACCTAATAGAGCTGAATGAAGCCTTTGCTGCTCAAGCACTGGCTGTTGTCAAGGAACTCAATATAGAAAGAAGTAAATTAAATGTAAATGGCGGTGCTATTGCTTTAGGACATCCTATTGGAGGAACAGGAGCCATTTTGACTGTCAAAATAATGAATGAGCTCGAAAGAAGAGGCGGCCGCTATGGTTTAATCACTGCTTGTATTGGCGGCGGTCAAGGAATTGCCACGATTGTTGAAAATTTACGAGTTTAAATTGCTGGAGGGACAATTACATGGGCAGACCGAGAATTTTGCAAATCCTTCCGATGTATCATTCAGAAGGAGAAAAGCTTCTGCGTGAAGGTGGAGATGTAATTCAAACAGACAATTACAGTCTTGACCATTTATGTGAGATGGTGAAGGAAGTGGAAGGTATTGTTTTGAGAGCCCCTGCTCGAATTACTAAAGAAGTCATTGATGCAAATCCTCACTTAAAAGTCATTTCTGGTGCAGGAGTAGGGCTTGATAACATTGATGTGGATTACGCATCGCAAAAGGGGATCCCTATCCTTCATGCACCGTCTGTCAATAAAGTTTCGACTGCTGAACATGCAGTCATGCTTGTTATGGCACTGGCTAAGTCGGTTATCCCGCTTAATGAGAAGATGAGGCAAGGAGATTACAATTCACGAAATTATCTCATCCCTCAGGAACTGAAAGGCAAAAAAGCGGGTCTGATTGGCTTTGGCAATATTGCGCAGGAAGTCGCTAAACGTTTAAAGCTTGGCTTAGAAATGGATGTAACAGCCTGGGTGAGGGAATATAAACCTGATAAACATGGGCTGGCAGAGAAACTGGGCATTCGAATTCATACAAATATGAAAGAAGTGTTCGAAGAATCAGATTTTGTATCTCTGCATATTCCCTTAAATGAATCAACAAGGCATTCAATTGATCATAAACTGTTCTCGATCATGAAGCCCTCCGCTTATTTAATCAATACAGCCCGGGGTGCGGTTATAAATCAGCATGATCTATATGAAGCATTAAGAGATGGAAGAATCGCCGGCGCTGGATTGGATGTATTTGATCCTGAGCCTCCGTCCAAAGATCTTCCGCTTCTTTCATTGCCAAATGTGGTGCTTACACCGCATGTAGGCGGTACAACGGCTGAGTGCAATTTCATTACATCTGTTACCGTTGCCAAAAATGTAATTAAAGTACTTAATGGAAAGAGACCTGAATATATTGCGAATCCTGAAGTTTTAATTTCAAAAATTATAGAATAGGAGCCTTAGCATGAATCATTATTCAATCGCCCTGATTCCTGGTGATGGCATCGGAGTGGATGTTGTACGGGAAGGGAAGAAAGTGTTAGATGCGATATGCAATCTGCATGGCGGCTTCTCTTTAACTTATAAAGAGTTTGATTGGAGCTGTGAATATTACGCGAACCATGGCAAAATGATGCCGGAAGATGGCCTGGAACAATTGAAAGACTTTGATTCTATTTTCCTGGGAGCAGTCGGTTACCCGGGAGTGCCCGACCATGTATCGCTTTGGGGCTTATTGCTGCCGATCAGGCGTCACTTTGAACAATATATCAACCTGCGTCCGGTGAAGCTCTTAAAGGGCCTTGACTCTCCGTTAGCGGGAAAAACATCTGAACAGCTCGACTTCATTGTCATTAGAGAAAATAATGAAGGAGAATATTCCAGTATCGGAGGCAGGATGTACGAAGGAACAGATCTCGATATGGCGATGCAAACCAGTGTGTTTACGCGCAAGGGAGTAGAAAGGGTTCTGAGATATGCGTTTGATCTTGCTGATAAGAAAGGCAAAAAGAAGCATGTAACAGCAGCTACAAAGTCAAACGGCATAAACCACACGATGCCATTTTGGGACGAATATGTAGAACGGATTAATCATGAGTATCCACAAATTAAAAGCGATACTGTCCATATTGATGCGCTTGCAGCTTTTTTTATCAGCAAGCCAGAGACCATGGATGTTGTGGTTGCGTCCAATTTATTTGGTGATATTTTAACAGATCTGGGGGCAGCCATTGTGGGAGGCTTGGGCATTGCCCCTTCTGCCAATATCAATCCTGAAAAGAAATATCCATCGATGTTTGAACCTGTTCATGGTTCGGCACCGGATATAGCCGGTAAAGGAATAGCAAATCCGCTTGCATCTATCTGGTGTACAAGTATGATGCTTGATCACTTGGGCCAGAAAGAATCAGCAAAAGTCATAGTTGATGCCATGGAAGATGTTTTACAAGAAAAGGAAGTGCTGACTCCGGACCTGGGAGGTACAGCGACGACAGAGCAAGTTGGCGATTATATCTGCAAGAAATTGAAAGAGCGTCTAGCTTAGTCATGCACAAGGTATTTTAAAGTTAATGACAAAGAATGAAAAAAAGCGGCAAAAATTATTTGCTGCTTTTTTGATTTAATAGTGAAACTATTTGGAGGAGAGGGCCGCATCTTCAGCATGCCCCGGTACCAGGGGATTCTTTGTTTCCTGCAGCCTTGCTGCAGATATGCCTGAGTTTTTTATCGCGAAAAATAACAGCATACAGTGATCAAACCTTGAGATATCCAGGCTGGTAAGTTCATTGATTTTTTCCATGCGGTATACAAGTGAGTTTCGATGGAGAAACAGCATTCGTGCAGTTTCGCTCATATTCATGTTGCATTTGCAATAAGCCATGAAGGTTTGAGCGAGGGTGCGAAAATTTACATGATTAATGAAAGCTTCCAATTTTTCCTTTAATCTCTCATTTACATATTGATTTAAGCCATTTCCCAACAGTTCAAATATAATGTTCCAATCATTATAGTAGAAAATTTTTGGAGAGCGGTTTGATTGTTTTCCAGCAGTTAATGCTTGTAAAGCTGCTTGATAGGAAACTTTTATTCCAAGCGCTCCTTTATTGGCGCTGCCGATGGAAATGTTCGCTGTACAATTCTTTTCTTTCTCTAAATAACGAAGTAATCTTTGAATCTTATGTTCTAATCTTTTGATAAAAAGGTCTTGGGGTTCATCTTTATTCATAACTTTAATCAGCAGAAATTGATCAAGTGTCAGAGGCGAAAGGATATCTTCTTTACTATCCATTAAATAATAACTTAGTATTTCGGAAAAATTATTTTGCAGAAAATGCCAGGAATACTTATCGCAGGTCTGTCCGTCTTTGGCTAAATGGCTGGAGTCCATGCCTATTTCGAACTCGATTAATAAGCAGATGCGGCTATGGTCCGGCTCCAAATCAAACCCCAGCATTTTGGCATATCTTATGCTGTATTCCAAATCCTCAGGTTTTTGAGAGTTTAAAAGATAACGTATCAAGTTATCCAAGGTTTTTGACTCAATCGCAGTCATTTCTTTTTTTAGGTACTCATGGCACATTAATTCCACATGGCTTTTTACCAACTGTGCATATTTGCGCACCTCAGCAGGCTCTCCTACAATCCCCAGAACTCCAATAGGTTCATGATTGGTCATGATTGGGGCTGCTACACCCGGCAATACGTTATTGAGTTTTTTTACTTCGTTTATCTCATAAGCAATGGTTGTTTTTCGCTCCACTATCTCAAGAGAAGCCTGATGAAAACTTCCTAATCGGCTGGTATCACTAGAGCCAATAATGATGCCTTTATTGTCGCTGATACTAATAGGATATTCTATTATATTGGAGGTGTTTTCTACAATTAACTGTGAGATTTCTTTTAAAAAACTCAAATGCATCACCCTTTATATGCTAATTATTAATAGATTCTTCTACAATAAGATAAAATCCTTGTTAAAATACACAATTAAAAATTTTCTAAATATTCTTTTTCTGTGAATTTTGCACATAGCATCCCAGACTTCTAATTAGTAACATTATAACTATATAATGCTAGAAAGAAGGGAAGGGAAGCGAATTGTCTAGCCATGCGGATATTATTATTATTGGCGGGGGAGTCATCGGTTCAAGCATTGCTTATAATTTGTTAAACGATGGATTCACAGGTAGGATTGTTGTATTTGAGAAAGATGGGCTATATGAATTTGCTTCGACACCAAGGAGTGCTGGAGGATTCAGGCAGCTGTATACTACCGTCATCAATATGCAGCTCAGCAAATACAGCCTTCAGATTTACAAAGATTTTTCAAAGGACATGTCCATTGACGGTGAAACAGCAGAGATTGATTTTAAGCAAAGGGGCTACTTATTTTTAGCCACTGACAAAATGATGCCCCGTTTTGAAAAACACTTAAAGCTTCAAAATGAACATGGTATACTTTCTCAGCTTCTTGAAGGGGAAAGTCTTTTGAATATTATCCCAGAGCTTAATATAGATGATATCGCAGGAGGATTGTATTGCAGTGAAAGCGGCTATTTAGATCCATATTCTGTGATGCTGGGATATGTGAAATATGCCAAAAAGCTTGGTGCAGAATATATTTACGATGAAGTGGACAATCTGATTACTGAAACAGGGAAAGTGAAGGGCATCAAACTTGCTGATGGCCGGGAATATCATGCTCCCGTGGTGGTGAATTGTGCAGGGGCCTGGGCTTCCATATTGGGAGATAAAGCTGGACTGCCGCTTCCTGTTGTACCGCTTCCCAGACAAATTTTTCAATTCGATATTAAGGAACCGCTTAAAAACTATCTCCCATTAACGATGGACCCGACAGGTGTTTATTTCCGGCATGAAGGGGAAAAATTCATATCCGGCTATGCCGAGGAAATTGAGCCTGGCATCAACTTTAAATGGAGAAGATCTGCTTTTGAGGAACATATCTGGCCGGTGCTGGCAAATCGGATCAAGAATTTCGAGCATGCTAAAATCGAAAGAGGCTGGACAGGACTGTATGATTTTAACACGGAAGACCATAATGCCATTCTTGGTGAATACCCTGCAATGAAAGGCTACTATGTTGCTTTTGGTTTCAGCGGACATGGCATGCAGCAGGCTCCTGCAGTCGGAAAGTGTCTGTCTGAGCTGATCCGGACGGGAAACTTCGAAACTCTGGACTTATCTCCATTAAGAGTGGAACGTTTTGCAGAAAAAGACCTTATTATCGAAGATGCGATTTATTAATAAAACACCTTCGTAGGAGCAAGGCTCTTACTGAAGGTGTTTTTTAGGAATGTATCATCGGGAGGATGCCCGCATTTCTTCATAGCATTTGATGGCAGTAAAGAGAAGCATGCAATGTTCAAAGCTGCTGGTGTTAAGGGAAGTGATTTCGCTGATTTTTTCCAGTCTGTAAATGATGGTGTTCCGGTGGATAAACATGTTTCTTGATGCTTCACTCAAGTTCATATTGTACTTGCAGAATCCAGTAAAGGTAGAGGCTAACACCTCATAATTATCTTGCTCTCTTAAAGAAGATATTAGGTTTAAGAGTTTTTGCTTATAGGCAGGGGAAAGCTCCCTTGGCAAAAGACTTAGCATGGCTTCCCGCTCATTATACAAATGAATATGAGAGTGATCTTGAAACCCCAGTCCGATATCCAATGCTTTCATAGCGTTTTGGTAAGATTCAGAGCACCCCTTGTGGCCATTTTGAACATCTCCTACACCTAGCTTTGCAGAAACACTGTATTTAGCGTCAAGAAATGAATTGATTTTTTCCAGCCTCTCATCCAATTTTCCCAGGAAAGATGCAAATGACTGGGGAAAGGGCATGGATTTAAAAATAATGAAACGTTTGAAGTCCAGTAAAGACACGATATCATTGTCATTTTCCTGAAAAATTAACTTTAAAAAGCTCAGCACTTCTTTTGGGAAATATTGAAACGAAAGATCCCCAAAAAGGTTACGGTCACCTGATGGAGGGTTAGTGATATCAATAATAATACAGGCACGATTGATGGTCAGATCGAAATTGAGCAGTTTCGCATACTGGGAAATATGCTCTTTTTCTTCTTGCTCAGAGTCTATATAGTGAATAAGCTGATGAACCAGCATTTCTGCCATTTTTTCTTCCAGCTCCACTATTTCTTTTCGGAAAGCATCCTGGCACATCATTTCAACTTGATTTTTGACAAGCTGTACATATTTCTCGACCTCAGCGGGATTGCCCACAATACCAAGTACACCAATTACTTTGTTATTAAACTTTAAAGGAGCAGATACACCGGGAAGAATTTTTTTCTCAATTTCATTCCTGCAGACCACCGTGGTATTTTTGTTAATTACGTCAAGAGAAGGACGGTGAAAAATACCGATTCTGCTTTGATCCGTTGAACCAATGATGTATCCCTCATTATCGGTAATGCTTATTGGATACTCCAATATCTCACTGGTTTTTTCCACAATGTCCTGGGCTATATTTTCAAGGATTTTCATTTTTTTGCATTCCTTTCTAAACACAATCCTTTTCTCATTTTACCTGTAAAAACTGCACTATGCTTTTTGATTATCTAAAAAATTTCATCAATCTCTTTATAACGGTAATAATGAGTTTCCAGGCTGTCTATCGCACGTTTAAAATGGTTCTCTAACACTATTTTCAGTTTCTTGGTATCCTTATCTTCGATAAGAGAAAGTATAAAACTGTGCTCATCAGGACTATAGGGTTCTTGTTTAGGGTTTGAGAAAAAATCATCAAATAGGATCAGATAGATATTCGTCTGAGTGATAAGCCTTAAAATAAACTCGTTTAAAAATTTATTGTTGCATTTCTGTGTGATGCTAATATGAAATTCCTTATTATACCTTACATATTCTTCCGGGCTGCGGTTATAAAGTGCAGCTTTTTCTTTTTCAAGATTTTCCTTAATGGCTCTAAAATCTGATTCAGTTAAGAAATACATCGCTTGGCATACTGCAATATACTCTAATTTAGCCCTCAATTCATAAGCTTGTATCATTTCTTCTTTGGTCGGATTCGTAACAAAAGCGCCTCTATTCGGGATGATATCTACTAGACCCTCGATTGATAATCTTTTGATCGCATTCCTAATGGGGGTACGGCTCACACCCAGAGAGTTTGATAGATTATTTTCCACCAGCTGCTTTCCTGGCGCTAATTTCCTTGCAAGTATAGCTTTTTTAATATGGTTATAAACGTTTTCTTCCATGGAAACTTTCTTCATAAATCTACCTCCATAAAACTAATCATCTTTTGAAATAAGGATTCTTATATTAGTATAATAATATTTTTAATATTCAAAAAATATTGACAATTATGTAACCTAAGTTTACACTATTCTTGTAGATTGTTCTACAATTTTGAACAACAATATTTTAGAGTGTTTAAAAATAGACTTACATTTATTTTGCCGCCTGTGTTCGCATTCTGAAATATTGGAAATTAAGGGGGAAATGGAATGAAAAAGGGCTTTTTGATTTCATTGATTGTTCTGATCATTGCTGGAATGCTCGCTGGCTGCGGAGGAAGCAAAACATCGGGTGGAAGCAAAACAGACAGTGTGTTAGCTCGGGTTAAGGAGTCTAAAGTACTGAAAGTCGGCTTTGAGGGTACATATCCACCTTTTAACTTTTTGAATGATGATCAGAAATATGATGGCTTTGATGTTGATATTTCTAATGAGATAGCCGAGCGCTTAGGTGCTGAAACTGAGTTTGTTGCTACTAAATGGGAGAGCCTTATTGGAGGTTTGAAATCGGATAAGTTTGATATTGTGATTGCACAAATGACGGTTACTGAAGAGCGTAAAAAGAGCGTTGATTTTACTGACCCTTATGTTGTGACTGGTTCCGTCCTGATAACAAGAGAAGATACTGATGGAATCTCTAAATTAGAAGATATCAAAGGAAAAAATGTGGGTGTCGGCGGGGGAACTACTTTTGAAGAAGTTGCCAACAGTGTGGACGGTGCGAATGTAAAGACATATAAGGCTGTTAATGATTATATTGCTGATCTAATGAATAAACGTCTGGATGTTATCATTAACGATCAATTATTAATGAGTTATAACATTAAAGAAAATGATCTGCCGCTCAAGATTTCAAGTGACATTGTTAACAAGGATGAAATCGGAATGGCCATTAAAAAGGATAATGACGATTTTGTTAAGGAAGTCAATCAGATATTGACAGATATGAAGGAAGACGGAACCTATTCAGAAATCTATAAGAAGTGGTTTGGAACGGAACCGCTAGAAAATTAAAGAATTTCTCCCTAAAAGACAGGAATTTCTCTTCTCCTGTCTTTACTTTAAAGGGATATATTTAATTGAAGAGCCTATAAAGAGTATTTATAAGAGGAGGGAAAATGATGAGGGCTGTTGTTCTAGGGACTGGAATGATAGGCACGACTGTAGTATGTGAATTGGCAAAGTTT
Organism: Cytobacillus oceanisediminis 2691; assembly: GCF_000294775.2. Classification (GTDB taxonomy): domain Bacteria; phylum Bacillota; class Bacilli; order Bacillales; family Cytobacillaceae; genus Cytobacillus; species Cytobacillus pseudoceanisediminis. Next base: position 2,871,641 of record NZ_CP015506.1, on the reverse strand, counting down.
CCTAAGATTGCAGCGGTTACTGCCGTTGACGTAATTGAAAGCAGTGTGGAAAAGTGTGTTGAAATAGCCAATAACCAAAAGGTAGATGGGAAACAGGCTTCTCTTGAAAAAATTGAAGATATACAAAATGTTTTAAAGGATGCGGATGTTGCTGTGGCTTGTTTGCCGCATTCCTTAAGTCCATTAGCTATTGAAGCAGCTATCAGAGAAAAATGTCACTTAGTAGATTTAGTTGGATCCAGGTATGAGGAAAAAGTAAAGCTTGATCAAAAAGCAAAAGAGGCTGGAGTGGTTATTGTACCAGGCTGCGGAGTTGCGCCGGGTATAACTAACTTTTTGGCAGCACAAGGCATCGAAATGCTGGATGAGGCTGACGAAGCAGTTATGACATGCGGAGGCATTCCGCGGTTTCCCCAGCCGCCTTTATGGTACCAAGTGGTGTTCCGGCTCGAAAGCGTACTCGGCCTGTATACAAGACCTGCATTAGCAGCTGAAAATGGCGAATTGGTTGAACTTCCGGCATTATCCGGATTAGAGAAAATGTCATTCCCTGAACCGGTTGGCATGTGTGAAGCGGTCATTACAGATGCACATAGTACCGCCTATACGTTAAAAGATAAAGTGAAGAGACTATATGAAAAAACGGTAAGGTATGAAGGACATTGGGAGAGGATGAAGTTCCTTAGTCAGCTTGGTTTTTTTAATGATGAACCAATTGATATAAATGGAACGAAAATTAGACCTCGTGCATTCTCTGAAAAAATATTAGCTCCAAAGCTTCAAGGCAAAACGAAAGAAGATATCACGGTCTTACGAGTCGAAGTTAACGGACGGAAGTCAGGCGTCCAAACGAAATATACCTGGGAAATGGTTGACTTTTATGACTATGAACGCAATATCACCTCTATGGCAAAAACCACTGCTATTCCTGCTATGCTTTTGGCTAATTGGATTGCAGAAGGAAAAATTACCGAAAAGGGCATTGTTTCAGTAGAAGAGCTAATTATTAAAGACCGCTTTGCTTCATTCATGGAGCAATTGGGAGAATTAGGGATAAACATAAGATTTAAAGAAGAAGTCCTTGTATAAAGATCAATATGTCCATTCCTAGATGAAGAAGATAGTTAAAGGGGAGGAGTGCTTATGGATTTTTTAATTGTAATAGAAGCCTTGCCGCCATTATTATATGCAACCTTGATGACTATATTTTTAGCTGTGATATCCATTGTGATTGCACTTTTTCTTGGTTTTTTTACGGCTTTGGCACGAATTTCAAAAATTACCGTATTAGTTAAAGCCGCTGAAGCATATGTATCTGTCTTTCGGGGAACTCCGCTGCTTGTACAAATTTTTGTCATTTATTATGGTTTGCCGCAAATAAATATTGAACTTGATCCCATTCCATCCGGGATTCTCGCATTAAGCTTAAACGCTGGGGCGTATTTATCTGAATCATTTCGCGCGTCCATCCTATCAATTGACAAGGGACAGATGGAGGCAGCTGTATCACTGGGAATGACCTATAGCCAGGCCATGAGACATACAATTCTGCCGCAGAGCTTACGAGTAGCCATACCGACCATGTCGAATACCTTTATCATTTTAATCAAGGATACTTCCCTGGTATCTGTCATTACTGTTACAGAGTTGCTGCAAATGTCTTCTTTGATAATAGCCAAAACGTTTGAGCCGCTGACAATTTACTTGGTTGCAGCTGCACTTTATTGGGTTTTGATTGCATTCTTTACAGCTATATTGGATCGGTTTGAAAAACGCGCTTCCAAGCATGTAGCCGTATAATTTCATTGGATTTTCAGCAATTAAAGTGCATTTTCTTATAAAAAGAGCAGCCCTTAAGATTTATAATATTATTCTGCCAAATCGGAGGAGTGGGGGCAATCATGGGTGTAATACAATTAGAAAATTTAAAGAAAAGATTCGGAGAAACGGAAGTTCTTCATGGAATAAACCTTTCTGTAAATAAGAGTGAAGTAGTTGTCTTGATGGGACCAAGCGGTTCAGGTAAATCCACTCTCCTCCGCTGTTTAACCTTTTTAGAGGAACCAACTGAAGGTACCATTCAAATTGGATCTCAAATAATAGCTGCAGGAGGTAAGCCAAATCGTTCACGTAAAAATGAAATAAGAGAGCTGCGGAAAAGAACTGGATTTGTATTTCAGCAATTTAATTTGTTTCCTCATAAAACGGCAATTGAAAACGTCATGGAAGGTCCAATAGTTGTACAGGGAATGGAGAGAGAACAAGCAGCGAAATTAGCGCATACTCTCCTTGAAAAAGTCGGACTTGGAGAACGCTGTCACCATTATCCTGCACAGCTATCAGGAGGACAGCAGCAGCGTGTAGCAATAGCCCGAGCGCTGTCAATGAACCCGGATGTAATGCTTTATGATGAACCTACATCGGCATTAGATCCCGAACTTGTCAGGGAGGTTCTCCAGGTAATGAAGGACTTGGCGAATGAAGGCATGACCATGGTAGTTGTCACACATGAAATGAAATTTGCGAAAGAGGTAGCTGACAGAGTCATCTTCATGGATGGCGGTGTAATTGTAGAGGAAGGAAACTCTGAAGACATTTTTAACAACCCGAAGGAAGATCGAACAAAACGGTTTCTAATGCAAGTTAATGATTAGTCAATAATAAGAGTAAGTGAACTGCAGACCTAGTTGCCTGCAGTTTTTTAGATGAAAAAACCAAAAAAAGTTTTTTTATAATCCCTGTTTTTGTTCAATTTAAACATATAATTCAGAATATTTTTAATTTAAAATAAACTTAATACACTGATTTTAGTATTTTTAGATGTATTTGTAAAAGGAGGGAAAAATTATGAAAGAAGTTAGAGTCAGTAATACCTTAAGTGAAGCTCATACACTGCCATCGTGGATTTATACGGATCCAAAAGTTTTGGAGGCGGAAAAAAGAGAAATCTTCAGAAAGACTTGGCAATATGCAGGACATATGAGTCAAGTTAGCAAGCCGGGGGATTATTTTACGGCTGATGTGGCTGACCGACCCATTATTATTAGTCACGGACAGGACGGAGAATTGCGGGCGTTTTATAATGTTTGTTCTCATCGCGCTTCCAAGCTGGCTGAAGGGGAAGGGAATAAGGCCGTTTTTACTTGTCCCTATCATGCCTGGACGTACCGGACAGATGGTTCGCTCCTCAAAGCTCCGAATATGAAGGGGTGCGATCATTTCGATCATCAGGACTTTTGCTTAAAAATGATTAGACTGGAAATTATGCACTCTTTTATTTTTGTCAATCTTAATCCGGATGCTGTTTCAATGAAAGTGCAATACCCTGATCTTTTCAAGCATGTGGCAAAATACGACCTGGAAAGCTTAAAGCGTGTATCCGTAAAAGAGACGATCTGCCGTTCAAATTGGAAAATAGGCATTGATAATTATCTCGAGTGCGATCATTGTTCAATCGTACATAAGACACTCGTTTCAAAACTTGATATGAAGCAATACGAGATGACCATGTCCGATTTTTATTCTTATCAGGGAACACCCTTAAAGGGGAAAAATTTGGACTTTGAGATGGGACAAGGAGGCAGGTATTATTGGCTTTATCCAAATACATGGTTTTCTTTCGATCCGGGTCCAGCTAATCTATCCATTCATCAATCGATACCAATAGACTCTAAAACCACAAAATATGTGTACACAACGTTTTTCTTGGGTGATGAGATTACAGAGGAAGAAAAAGAGTTAATGAAAATGGATGAGCTGGTTAGAAAAGAAGATCTTGATATTTGTGAGATGGTACAAACAGGGATAGAGACAGGGGCTTATTCACAAGGGAGATTCTCGCTCACCGAAAATCTGGTTCATCATTTCCATTTAATGATTCAGAGAGATCTTGAAAGAGTACTGCCGCTTCCTAAAAATACAGCCGCAGCCGTAGACTAAAAAATTTTCACCATTATTGTAAGCGCTTACGAGTGAAATGATTGAATTTAATCTGAAAGCAGGGTGAAAATATGGGTCAATCAACATTAAAAAGGCAAATGAAAAGCCGCCACTTATTTATGATGTCGCTGGGAGGAATTATCGGAACAGGACTATTCCTTGGTTCGGGATATGCAATAGGGGAGGCTGGACCCGCAGGGGCAATAATGGCATACCTTGTTGGCGGTCTTCTAATGTATTTGGCTATGGTCTGTCTGGGAGAATTGTCTGTTGTTATGCCTGTTTCAGGTTCTTTTCAGGCGCATGCGACCAAGTTTATTGGTCCTGCAACCGGCTTTGTTGTCGGCTGGGTCTATTGGCTAAGCTGGGCCATGTATGTCGGACTTGAATTCGTTGCTGCAGGATTGCTGATGAAAAGGTGGTTTCCAGATGTTCAAACATGGATTTGGTGTACAATCTTTATCGTTCTGTTATTTTCAATTAATTCGCTTACAACGAAAGCTTTTGCTGAGACAGAGTATTGGTTCGCTGGAATTAAAGTCCTTACTGTCATCTTATTTATCATTATCGGATTAGGTGCAATATTTGGTGTTATTTCTATGGAAGGCTCCCCAGCCCCTTACTTAACCAATTTCATTGGGGACGGTATATTCCCTGCTGGCTTGGTTGGGGTATTCATTTCAATGATGTCTGTGATCTATGCTTTTCAGGGTTCGGAAATTATGGGTGTGGCTGCAGGAGAGACCGAAGAGCCTGAAAAAAATATTCCCAGAGCCATTCGGACTATCGTTTTTAGAATCCTGCTATTCTATGTTCTGGCTATCTTTGTTTTATCAGCCATTGTTCCATGGCAAGAGGCTGGGGTAATGGAAAGTCCGTTTGTAACAGTCTTTGATATGGTAGGCATTCCATATGCAGCAGATATTATGAACTTTGTTATCTTAACGGCCATCTTATCTGTCGGAAACACGGGTCTCTACGCCTGTACAAGAATCATGTATTCGCTTTCAGAAACAGGGATGGCTCCAAAAGTCTTTGGAAAGCTGAATAAGCGCGGTGTTCCTTCATATGCCCTTTTAGTGACTCTTGGTTTTGCACTGTTATCCCTTTTAACTAGTTATGTAGCAGCAGATACATTATTTGTAGTTCTTCTGGCTGTCAGCGGAATTGGCGGCACACTTACATGGCTGGCCATTGCCGCAGCACAAATAGGGTTTCGCAGACAATATACGAAAAATGGCGGGAAAGTGGAGGATTTAAAATATAAGGTCCCTTTATATCCATTTATTCCGATCTTATGTATTGTCATGTGTCTGTCCATCTTTGCAGTTATGGCTTTTGATCCTACACAGAGAACGTCTCTTTATTGGGGCTTTGGGTTTATAGCCCTTTGCTATGTGTATTATTACTTCATGTATACCCGCAAAAAGATCACATTACCTATTAATGCAGAGAATGTAACCCCAGCTGTGAGGGATGAACTATAAAATTATTTTAACTGCAGTTCGCCTATAAGGCGCTGCAGTTTATTTCATGAAACTGAGAGGAGAATGAAGAAAATGACTATAAAAAATTATGATGTTATTATCATTGGCGCAGGTTTCTCCGGATTGACTGCTGCAAGGGAGTTAAAGATGCTGGGCAAAAAAGTATTAGTCCTGGAGGCGCGTGATAGACTTGGCGGCAGAACATGGGTGGATCACCGTTTAGGGTTAGACCTCGAAATGGGAGGTACATATGTTCATTGGCATCAGCCGCATGTATGGTCTGAAATTACACGATATGGGCTTGAACTGGCTTCAGGGCCAAAAGCAGAAAAAGTGTATTGGATTACAGGCGGAAAAACTTATTCATCAACAGCTGATGAGTTTAAAGCAAGGCTTAGAGCAACTGTTGAAAGGGTCATGAAGGAAAGCAATAAGCATATGCCATATCCATTTGAACCCCTTTATACAGAAAGTTTCCGGAATATGGATCATGTATCTGGAGAGCAATTCTTAAAAGATATCAATTTAACAACAGAAGAATTCGATGTGCTGCATGGCTGGATTGGATCAGATTATTGCGGAGATCCTGCAGAGGGTGCGGTTACACAGATATTTCGCTGGTGGGCTTTTTCCCAAGGAAACTGGGATACTCACAGTGCGATGGTCTCGAGCTTCCGCATAAAACATGGAACCAGAAAGTTAATCGAATCAATTGCTGCGGACAGTGGTGCGGAAATTAAGTTATCTGCTATCGTTGGACGAATTGAACATGAAGATGGATCTGCTAAAGTCTTTACGGCAGAAGGGGAATGTTATGCTTCCAAGGCAGTGATCGTTACAGTACCATTATCGACACTAAATAATATTGAGTTCCAGCCATCGCTTTCAGAAGCAAAAAGGGAATCTTCCAGAGAGGGACAAACCTCAAAAGGCGTTAAAGTGTGGGCAAAAGTGAAAGGAGAATTAGAGCCATTCGATGCATTAGCCCCTGGCAGCTATTCTTTAAATTCAGTTCATTTGGATCGGTATGCTGATGGCAATAGCATCCTTGTCGGTTTTGGTCCAAGTGCAGCAAAGCTGAATCCGAACGACAGGGAAGCGGTAGAAGAGGCATTAAAATACTGGATTCCGGATATACAAGTACTTGAAAGCACAGGACACGATTGGGTCAATGACGAGTTCTCAAAAGAAACCTGGCCAATGCTGAGACCCAAACAGTTAACTGCCTATCATGAAGAGTGGAACACGCCTGAAGGTTCTGTGTTTTTAGCTGGTACGACTTATGCAAATGGCTGGGCAGGCTTCATTGACGGGGCAATAGAGAACGGATTAACTGTAAGCAGAAAAGTAGATAGGTATTTATTAAGCAAACATTATGTTCATACGGAGTAAATAAATAAAAGGTGCCAGGTTAACCATGAAATATGGTACCTGGCACCTTTTTTATTTAATTACTTGTCATGGTAGTCTGTTGTAAGGGTTCTATAAATCATATAGGAAAAGCCCCCCCAGAATAAGCCCAAGGTAAAGATCATCATAATTATTGCAGATGCAGTCATTATAATTCCTCCTTGATGTCTGTATTTGAAGGAATCGGAGTTTCTTGATCGTTTAGTCCTTCTTCTATTACAGAGCTTCTTAATCTTTTATTAAATCGAAGCAGCACGAATGCAAGCAGGAAAGTAATTCCGAGCTGCAGGATTATTGTTCCAACATTAAATTCTTCGAATGGCTTCCACCAAGTGTCAGGATACCATGTCACACCCTGATATAGCCACCATCCAGTTACAATGACAAACAGAGCGGGTATTAAATACTTAATGGAATAAACCCACCATTTGTTTATCTTAATGAAGCTGACTTCATTTATCTCGTCACGCATTTTTTCGACACCATATTTTATCGCAGCGTACGCATATAGGAAGCATGAAAGCAGCAGCGCAACTCCCCAAACCCAATCCTGGTTATTGAACACTTTCATATTAATGGCTGAAGGGATCCCTCCAAGAAAAATCAAAACAACAGTTAGGAGGATTGCTTTGTTTCTGCGGATTCCATAGTCTGACAGGTTTCTAGTAATCAATTCAACCATTGCAACTAATGAAGTAAAAGCTGCAAATGCCAATGCACCAAAAAATGCAACGCCAAAGATATAAGTCTGCGGCATGACGCTAATCAATTCTACCATATAAATAAAGGTTAATCCGGTGTTGCCTGAACTTGTTGCCTGGGTAATATATTCTTGCGAAGGCGCTAAAGCAAAGATAGCTGGAATGATGGTTAAACCGGCAAGTAATTCGACTGAGTTGTTTCCGAGGCCTGCTGTTAACGAATTTTGGGCAATGTCATCACGTTTTTTTGTATAAATGGCATATGTGGCATACAATCCCCAGCCAGCACCGACTGACCATGCAGATTGGGATAAAGCTTGAAGCCAAGTTGATGCTTTCCCTAGATATTCCCACTGAGGTGTAAACATGTATGAAAGCCCTTCTATTGCTCCCGGCAAGGTGATGGAGCGGAAAGCAGTAAAGATGAGTAAGAGGAATAAAAGCGGCAGGAAAATCTTAGATATTCTTTCAATTCCCTTTGTAACCCCTATAAAAACGACAATTCCACAAAGAGCAGCTGCAATAAAGTGATAAATGACTGGTTCTGCCGCATGACCCGTAAAGTTTTCCCACTGGGCAGCTGAGTCAATTTTTTTTGTAAAAGTTCCCTGTAATGCTAAGATGAAGTATTTAAAAGTCCATCCCACTACTACAGAATAATAAAATGTGATTCCGGCTAAAACGATCGTGATAATAGGTCCAAACCAGGCAAATTTTTTGCCGATAAATTCTCCAAAGGATCCCATCGTTCCCATTCTGGTTCTTCTTCCGATGAATATTTCAACCATGATAAGCGGCAATGACCAGACAAATAAAAAAATGGCCCAGCCGATTAAGAAAGAACCTCCGCCATGTTCAGCAACCATTCGCGGGAACCTCCAAATATTTCCGGTACCCACTGCCATACCCATTGCTGCCAATATAAATCCAATCCTTGAACCCCAAACTACCTGGTTTTCTTTCAAATAAAACAACCCCTTTGTTATAAAGCCTCAAAAACATAGGATCTCTAATACATAATTAGGGTGCGTGCTGCATAAATAGATCGAACCACCAAAGTAACCAGCTATATATTATCCCTCCTTCATCGCTAGATTATTCGATTTATTTAAAAAATTCTGTATTTTAAATATATTATCTATGAAAGTCTTTATCTATGTGCAAATTTCACAAAAAATACTGCTAATTCCAGCTAGGATTAGATTATTATTACCATAATCTTATCTATGTATTTTAATTCCTGCATATTAGAATGTAAAATGCCACAAAAAATTTAGCTTACAACCCCTTTTTATCATATATTTTGTACATTTTGTTCAGAATATTCTATCTGTACAATTATAGTATTATCCTATTTTGAAGTATTACTAATAATGGAGGGGAAGGTAATGACGAAATCTATCGTTATTGGCGGAGGAATCATTGGCTTAGCAAGCGCTTTTTTCCTTAGGAAAAAGGGATTGGATGTAGTATTAATTGACAAAGGTGAACCCGGAGCGGAATGTTCGAGCGGAAATATGGGATGGGTGTGCCCCAGTTTATCCGATCCGGTTCCTGCTCCGGGTCTGATTAAGGCAAGTTTGAAGTGGATGTTAAAACGGGATAGCCCTCTATATATTAAGCCATCCATTTTCGCTTCATTGTCCCCCTGGCTACTCCAATTCTGGAGGTATTGCAGTGAAGAGGCCTACCAGAAAGGGTATGCTGCTGGTTTGGAATTGAGCAGAAATACCTTGAGATTATTCGATGAACTGGAGCAAGATGGCAGTCTGGAATTTGAAATGTATCGAAAAGGGCTGCTTTTTGTATTCTTAGACAAAAGTTATATTGATGAAAAGCTAGATAACTATAGTATTGTTGAGAGCTTTGGTTTACCTGCGCCTGCTGCAAAATCTAAAAAAGAAGTACTAGAAATGGAACCTGCCCTTTCTGATGCAGTGGCTGGAGGCATTTATCTCCCTTCTGAACGGCATGTTCGCCCTGAAACGCTTACAAAAGCTCTAAAAGACTGGCTTATCTCGAATGGGGTTGAAGTGCTTTCCCATACGGAAGCAATGGGATTCATCCAAGAAGGGGACAAGATCAGTGGGGTTAAAATCCGAGAGCAAACCATGGAAGGGGATCACTTTCTTGTCACTTCAGGAGCCTGGGCAGGCCTGGTTTTAAGACAAGCTGGATTGCACATCCCCATGACTGCAGGGAAAGGCTACAGCATCACCATTTCAAATCCTTCCATTCAGTTTCAGCAGCCGCTTTACTTAGGGGATTCAAGGGTGACGATTAGCCCGTTTCATGATTCAGTAAGAATCGGGGGAACAATGGAACTTTCGGGCATTAATACTAATCTGGATCAGCGCCGAATTGATAGTTTAAAGAGTTCTGCGGCTCAATATTTACGTACAGCAGTTCGCGGAGATGAGCAGCCATGGTGCGGAATGCGGCCTATGACTCCCGATGGTCTGCCAATAATAGGCAAAGTGCCTTCTCTGAATAATCTATTTATCGCGTCCGGCCATGCGATGAGTGGAATTTCAATGGCACTATCAACAGGCAGTGCTATGAGTGACCTAATTTCAAAGGGCAATTCAGATATTGATTTAACTCCGTTTAGATTGGACAGGTTTTCTTCAAAGAAAACACATGAAAATCAAAATAAAACTGTCAATATGTAGAAAGAAGCCAAAAAACTGAGCTCCGGGGAGAAAATATTTGATTCTATTAACGAATATACGACAAGTTCATATTGGAGTGAATTACTATGTTAGTGATTAGTAAAGAAACGATAAAAGAATTATACTCAATGGAAGAGTGTATTCAGGATGTTGAAAAAGCATTTAGTTATGGCCAACGGAATAAAACGCTGACACCTGTAAGAATGTCGATTCCTCATTCTAAATACGAAGCGGAAACTTTATATATGCCTTCCTATATTGAACCAGAAAATTATACAGCAGTTAAAGTTGTAAGCATTTTTCCCCGCAATTCCGGCGGGGACAAACCAGTTCTACAGGGAGTGATTCTGCTGACTGATACTCGTACAGGCGAGCATGTTGCGTTAATGGATGCCAGCTACTTAACGGTCTTAAGAACAGGTGCTTCAAGCGGTGTGGCAACGAAATATTTAGCTCGGAAGAATTCAAAAGTCTGTTCTGTATTAGGGTGCGGAGCTCAAGCTGCAGGCCAAATTCAAGCTGTCATGTCTGTGATGGAATTAGAACATATCATTTTATATAATCGCACAATAGAACGAGCGGAAGTATTCAAAAATGAAATCCATTCTTTGTATCCAGATTGGAGGGGGACCATTACAATTCAAGCGGTTGCCGATGAGGCTGCTGCCCAATCAGATATTGTCATCTGCAGTACGAAAAGTTCAACACCCATATTTAATGGATCTGTACTGAGGGAAGGAACTCATATTAATGCCATCGGTTCCTATCAGGCGCATATGCAAGAGATTGATTCCCTAACACTTATCAGGAGCAATAAAGTAGTTGTCGATACATTGGAAGGAGCCATGCACGAGGCTGGAGATTTCCTTGTTCCGCATAATAAAGGAGAATGGAATACGCATCTCATTTATGGTGAAATTGGTGAAATAGTATGCGGGGAAAAAGCTGGACGTGAAAAATCAAGTGAAATAACCTTTTATAAATCTGTCGGGGTTGGGTTTCTGGACACTATGGCAGCCTCTAAGATATATAGAAAAGCTTTGAGTGAAGAAAAAGGTTACTCCTTTTCACTATAAAAACATTTATGATACTCTTTTAAGTATGACACCGGATTATTCTAGTATGAATAATCCGGTGTTTTTTTAAAAGAAATTACAATGAAAAAAGGATTTACTTTAGGTCGGCAGGAGTTTGATAGGTCAATCAATTTTCCTGCTTATTTAAATTCTCCTGCAGATCCGAGTTCAGAAAGTTTTCTGTGGCATAAGCTGAAGCCCCAAGTGCTGTTGAGTAGATCGATAAATCTGCAAATGTAATGTTTACGTTTTCCTGATTGAATCTTAAGGAATGAGTCTTGACAACTTCCATTATTGAATCCAGTAATAATTCTTTGGCGATTGCTAAGCGATTTCCGATAATGATTTGCTCGGGGTTGAATGTATTAATGATATTGTTTATGCCAATGCCAAGGCATCGGCCGATTTGATGGAACAGATCCTTTACTTCCTCATCTTCTTCGGCCGTTTCAACTAATGACTCCAGGTTCAAATCATCCCGTTTTAAGTATGATTCAATATTCTTTGCCTGGTTTAGCAATGCCTGTTCAGAAGCGTACAATTCCCAGCAGCCTTTGCTGCCGCATCTGCATTCTTTTCCATCTATATCGATCACCATATGGCCCATTTCACCGGAGAATCCTTCAGCGCCACGGTAAAGGCTGTTTTGTAAAATAAAGCCGACTCCAATGCCAATTCCAGCGCTAACATAGATGAGATTCTCAAAGTTTTTCCCGGCTCCGAAACGCTTTTCCCCGTATGCTCCGGCGTTCGCTTCGTTGTCGATAATAACGGGAAGGTGAAACTCTGTCTCAATTTCTGCCTTTAAATGGATATCTGTCCAGCCCAGATTAGGTGCCAGCAGGATATTGCTGCCTTCCTTATTTACAATTCCCGGCACTCCAATACCGATTCCAATCACGCCATAGGGGCTCTCAGGGGTTGAGTCCAATAAGGATTGGATAACTTCTTTTATGACAAGAATGGTTTCTTCATACCTCATGCTATTCATATGCTTCAAATGTTCGCTCACAATATTCCCCGATAAATCAGTCATGACACCTAAAATATAGTTAACCCCTAAATCAATTCCAATGGCATATCCTGCTTGTTCATTAAAGAGCAGCATCACAGGCCGCCGTCCTCCGCTCGATTTGCCCGGTCCTGTTTCGGAACAGATTTGTTCTTCTATCAGCTCGTTGACTAAAGAGGAAACAGTTCCTTTAGTCAGTCCCAAATGCTGTGAGATATCAGCCCGGGAGATAGGGGATTGGTCGATGATCGTCTGCAGAACGCGTGATTTGTTTTTCATTTTTACCAGCTGCTGATTCCAAGTCATTATCTTTCTCCTCAAATCCTCAATTTCTTTGTCTATTACAATCATATTCCATTTATACCATAATTAAAAATAAAAATAAAACTTAGTTCATTCAATAGACAAACTAAGTTTATGGTGGTAAAATCGATTTGTAATCAAATGAAAGCGATAACAAATGAAAAGAGAAGATGGAGGAATGAAAATGAACTACTTTAATAATGTGAGTGGAGTAAAATACGAAGGTCCAGATTCTAATAATCCATTGGCTTTTAAATATTATAATCCTGAAGAAATGATCAACGGCAGAAAAATGGAAGACCTTCTCCGTTTTGCAGTGTCTTACTGGCATACGTTTACTGCGGAAGGCACAGATCCTTTCGGAAATGGAACGATGATCCGTTCCTATGACAGATTTTCCGGAATGGATTTGGCCAAGGCGCGTGTTGAAGCATCCTTTGAATTCTATGAAAAACTGAATGTTCCGTTTTTCTGTTTCCATGACGCTGATATTTCGCCTGAAGGCGATTCATTAAGCGAAACTTTTAAGAACTTAGATGAGATTACGGCCATGATAAAGGAATACATGAAGTCCAGCAAAACGAAGTTATTATGGAATACCGCTAATATGTTTTCGCATCCGCGCTGGCTGCACGGTGCGGCGACAGCACCTAATGCTGATGTATTTGCCTATGCTGCTGCAAAAGTGAAAAAGGGACTTGAGATCGGCAAGGAGCTGGGTGCTGAGAACTATGTGTTCTGGGGCGGCCGCGAAGGATACGAAACACTGCTGAATACGAACATGAAGCTTGAACTCGATAATCTTGCGCGGTTCTTCCATATGGCAATCGATTATGCAAAGGAAATTGGGTTTGACGCACAATTCCTAATCGAGCCAAAACCGAAGGAGCCCACCAAACATCAATACGATTTTGATGTGGCAACCAGCTTATCATTCTTGCAATCTTACGGCTTAAAAGACTACTTTAAATTCAATATTGAAGCAAACCACGCGACCCTTGCCGGCCATACATTTGAGCATGAACTGCACACAGCACGCATAAATGGAATGCTTGGTTCAGTGGATGCAAACCAGGGTGATACCCTGCTGGGATGGGATACTGACGAATTCCCGACAGACATCTATTCTACAGCACTGGCAATGGTTGAAATTCTAAAAAATGACGGCCTTGGAACAGGCGGCCTTAACTTTGATGCGAAAGTACGAAGAGGATCATTTGACCCTGAGGACCTGTTCTATGCTCATATTGCAGGAATGGACACATTTGCGGTTGGCGCAAAGGTTGCACAGCGTCTAATGGAAGATAAAGTATTAGACAATTTTATTGCTGACAGATATAGCAGCTATACAGAAGGCATCGGCCTTGAAATCGTTGAAGGAAAGGCAGACTTCCGCAAGCTTGAAAAGCATGCCCTTCAGCTTGAAAAGATTGAAAATAAATCAGGAAGACAGGAACAGCTAAAAGCTGTCTTAAATAAATACATTCTCGAAGCTTATGCGAGTATAAAAGCGTAATAGATTAATATAAAAAGATTAAATGTACTGGGAATACAAAAGTGTCCCAGTACATTTTTAAAAACTAAAACTTAGCATACATTTCATTATCTAAAGGATGATCAATCATGAAATATGTAATCGGGATTGACCTTGGCACGAGCTCGGTAAAAGTTTTATTAATGAATCAAAAGGGAGTAGTATGCAGCGAAGTTTCCAGGTCTTATCCGCTCATTCATGAAAAGTCGGGTTATAGTGAACAGGACCCTGGTGAATGGGTTGATAAAACAGTGGCTGCTCTTAAAGAACTTACAGAGCAGTTTGATGGAAGTGCGGAAGACATTCAAGGAATCAGTTTTTCAGGCCAAATGCACGGTCTGGTCCTTCTGGATGAAGAGAATAAGGTTCTGCGTAATGCAATCCTTTGGAATGATACCCGCACGACAGAGCAATGTAAACAGATCTATGACATGGCTGGTGAGAAGCGTCTGCTTGAAATTACAAAGAATCCGGCATTGGAAGGCTTTACTTTACCAAAGCTGCTTTGGGTGAAGCAATACGAGCCGGAAGTTTTTGAAAAAGCGTCTGTATTTATGCTCCCTAAAGATTACCTGCGCTTTAAACTGACTGGCAGGATTCATAGTGAATATAGTGATGCAGCGGGTACTTTGCTGCTGAATGCCGGCCGGAAAATGTGGAGTGAAGAGATTTGCGGGCTAACGGGGATTGATGTGAATATCTGTCCGCCTTTAGTTGAATCCCATGAATGTGTAGGAACGTTAAAGCCTGAGATTTCTGAGAAGACGGGATTATCTCCTTTAACTAAGGTATTTGCAGGAGGAGCTGACAACGCCTGCGGTGCGATCGGTTCCGGCATTCTGTCGGAAGGCAAAACATTATGCAGCATTGGGACATCCGGGGTCGTTTTATCCTATGAAGAACAAAATGACAAGGATTTTCAGGGGAAAGTCCATTATTTTAATCATGGTGAAGAAAATGCCTATTACACAATGGGCGTAACCCTGGCAGCAGGACATAGTTTGAACTGGTTTAAAGATGCGTTTGCAGAAATGGAATCATTCGATTCCCTGTTGGCTGGAATGAGCGAGGTTCCGATTGGGTCGAACGGACTTTTATTTACACCCTATTTAGCGGGTGAGCGCACACCATATGCAGATTCACAAATTCGGGGAAGCTTTATCGGCATGGACTCCTCACATAATCGAAATGATTTTGTACGATCGGTCATTGAAGGTATTACTTTTTCTTTAAATGAATCGATTGAAATATTCAGGGAAAGCGGAAAGCTTGTCGATACCATTATTTCAATCGGCGGAGGAGCTAAAAGTGAGGCCTGGCTGCAAATCCAGGCCGATATCTTCAATTGCACAATTGTAAAGCTTTCAAGTGAACAAGGACCTGCTGTAGGTGCGGCTATGCTAGCAGCATACGGATGTAAATGGTATGAATCTCTGGAAGCCTGTGCCGAAAACTTCATAACATACGAAAAGACATATACTCCAATCCCTGAAAACGTTAAGAAATATCAGGAGCTTTTCCAGTTATACAAAGAAGTTTATGCGCAAACCAAAAAGCTGAATGAGGGTTTGGCCGGGTTTAGAAAAAAGTAAGCTGACTTGAGGGAGATCGACATGAACATAACTGAAAGTATATTTGGCGAATGGAATGGACACAAGATTAAATCCTATACAATCAGCAATGATCATGGAATGGAAGTATCGTGTATCGAATACGGGGGAATCATTACCGGGATATCTGTCCCTGACAGTAAAGGAAATATAGAGAATGTGATCCTGGGGTTTGACACTCTTGAAGAGTATATTAATTATTCACCATTCTTCGGCGCTATTATCGGAAGGGTGGCCGGAAGGATAGCGGGCTCGGCTTTCACTCTTGATGGAACTGCTTACCAGCTGCAAAAAAATGATGGGGAACACCATCTGCATGGAGGTTCAGGCGGCTTTCATCATGTTATTTGGGACTCGGCCGCCGAAAAGAGCATGAATGAGGCGAATATCAGGTTCTCCTATGTAAGCCCGGATGGGGAACACGGGTATCCTGGGACACTTGAGGTAACGGTAAACTATACACTGAACAATGAGAATGAACTGGTCATTAGTTATGAAGCGATATCTGATGAAAAAACGATCATCAATCTGACAAACCATACTTATTTTAACCTAAGCGGGGACTTAAAGAGGGACATTCTGGAGCACGAGGTGACCATGCAAAGCGATCACTTTCTGGAGCTTGATGAAACATTGATTCCTACTGGGAAACTCATACATGTTGAAAATACACCGTTTGATTTCAGAGCAGGGAAGAAAATCAAAGAAGGCGTAAAGTCCGGCCATCAGCAGAACATGCTTGCGGGCGGAGGTTATGATCATCCATTTCTATTAAATACAGGTGAAATGACTGTAGTGGATTCTGCCAGCGGACGAAAACTGACAGTGAAAACGGATAGGCCGAGTGTTGTTTTATATACAGCGAATATGCTCGGAAATGATTTTCAAATTAGAGGTGTTCAGTCAAGAAGCCATTTGGGGCTGTGTCTTGAAACTCAATGTCCGCCTGATGCTGTTCATCATGAAAACTTTCCTTCTATTGTCCTGGAGAAAAATGAGGTCTTCAAAACAAAAACCAGTTTCAAGTTTCTCGTTGTTTAATCATTTCTAATAGAAAGGAGTAAAGATGGATTTGAATTATTAATGTAAAATTGTAAGCGCTCTATTTTGGTTCAAATCTGTCTTTTACAATCTATGAAACAGAATCGGAACTCTCTATATATTGGTTCACTTACATTGGTTGCTGCGATAGGCGGTTTGCTTTTCGGATATGATACGGCTGTTATTTCAGGAGCTGAAAAGTCACTGGAAATCTATCTGATTAATAGTTTGGGATTAGGATCGCTGGCTCACGGGGCGACAACCTCAAGTGCATTGATTGGCTGTATCATTGGCGGTTTAATATCCGGTTATTTTGCGTCGAAATTTGGGCGGAAAAAATCGCTGATAGCCGCGGCTGTACTATTCTTCTTATCTGCATTAGGATCCGCTTTCCCTGAATTTTTATTTTTCACTAAAGGGGAACCGACCATCTCGCTATTATTGACTTTTAATCTTTATCGCATTATTGGCGGAATTGGGGTTGGTCTGGCGTCAGCTATTGTTCCCATGTATATCGGCGAAATTGCACCTGCCGATATCCGCGGACGCCTTGTTTCATTCAATCAGTTTATGATTATCTTCGGGATGCTTGTCGTGTACTTTGTAAACTGGGGCATTGCCAGCGGCCGTCCATTGGAATGGATCAATGATGTTGGCTGGAGGTACATGTTTGCTTCAGAAGCTATTCCGGCCCTTGCCTTTGGTCTTCTGCTGCTCCTGGTTCCGGAGACACCACGTTACCTGGCCATTCATAATCATGATGATAAAGCTTTAGCAGTCCTTGCGAAAATTAATGGTGCAGCAGAGGCTAAAACGATCTTGGGTGAAATCAAAAAATCGGTAGCAGCCTCAGCAAATGTTCCAGCAGAAAAGCTGTTTGCATACGGAAAATTAGTGATTGTTATAGGAATTCTGCTCTCTGTATTCCAGCAATTTGTCGGAATCAACGTTGCTTTGTACTATGCACCGCGAATTTTTGAAAGCATGGGAGCAGCAAAGGATGCCTCGATGCTGCAGACGATTGTTATGGGTGTCATAAATGTCATCTTTACAATTGTGGCAATTTTAACTGTAGATAAATGGGGACGCAAGCCATTATTGATCACAGGTTCCATTGGCATGGCCATCGGGATGTTTGGAGTAGCAGGAATGGCTTTCTCCAATATAATCGGCATGGGCACATTAATTTTTATCATCGTTTACACAGCTTCCTTCATGATGTCATGGGGACCGATATGCTGGGTATTGATCTCTGAAATTTTCCCAAACAAAATCCGAGGACAGGCAGTTGCGGTAGCTGTAGCAGCACAATGGGCGGCAAACTATTTTATTTCATCGACCTATCCGATGATGATGGAATTCAGCGGCGGCTTAACTTACGGCTTCTATGGACTGATGAGTGTTCTTTCAGCCATTTTTGTATGGAAGTTTGTACCTGAAACGAAAGGGAAGACTCTTGAGAACATGGAGAGTATTTGGAAAAGAACTGCCTGATTAGCTTATTCAACCATGAAAAAAGAATGTCCCGATGAATATCACATGCAGAAGGGACATTCTTTTTTCTGTTATCTGCTTGTTTTTATCATTTCCTTCACTAGTTCTTCTATCTCTTCTGCACTCTTATCCAATGAAAGTGACAATTCCTTAAATAAGATTTTTTGAACTGCATTCAGAAGTATCATCAACTCTGAAGGTTCAGTGGGCTGAATAAATCATCAGGACAAAAAAACGCTTGAATATTCAAGCGTTTTTCTTATGATTTTCTATAAAGCTCTTAATTTTAAAAACAACTTCCGTACCGATATGCATTTCAACTTCCCTAACTTTCTTTTTGATCAGTTTCTCTTCAACCCCGATTATTTGATAAAACTCCATTAAAACCTGATGATCTTGGAAGAGTTTTTTGGCAATTTCCAATCCGGCTTTTGTCAAAGTAACTGTTCCATAGGGCTGAAAATGAATGTAACCGTCTGTTTTAAGCTTTCCGGCCATTTTAGATGCAGCTGAGACGGTGACCCTCAATACCTTTGCAATGCCGGAAATGGTCGCATGCCCATGTGCTTCCTGTAATAAATAAATCTCGAGAATATACCTCTTTGAACTAATGGGGATCACATGTTTCACCTGCTTGCTGGAATAGTGACCTTTATTACCGGGTCAAGCCTTTTTTAATGGTTTTAATATTCCATTCCATCATCGAAATATAAGTATCGCCATCTTCACCCGGCTTTGCCAAGGAGTCTGTAAATACCTTTCCCATGATTGGAACATTGGTTTCATCGGATACAGCTTCCATGCTTCTTGCGTCAATGCTTGTTTCCAGGAATAGTCCTGTAATTCCTTTTTCATTAATAATATCTGTAATTCTTGTAATTTGGTCTGGTGTTCCCTGGTTTTCCTGGTTGATTTCCCAGATGTATTCTGCCTGGAATCCGTAGGCTTCGCTGAAATATTTAAAAGCACCTTCACTTGTTACGAGAACACGTTCGTTTTCTGGAATTTCATTAAATTGTTCGACTGCTTCATCATGCAGCTCTTGAAGCTTTGCAATGTATTCTTCAGCGTTTTTTTCGTAAATCTCTTTATTGTCTGGATCTGTTTTGATAAGTCCATCTCTGGCATTTTCCGCGTATTTGATCCCATTTCGGATGTCCAGCCAGGCATGGGGATCTTCTTCACTTTCTTTGCCCTTTGTGGTTAAGTGCATGGCATCAACGCCTCTGCTCATTAGGAAGACAGGCGCATCTTCACCGTCTTTTCCGGCAGTTTCCATCAGCTTATTGAACCATGAGTTGCCGGCTTCCAGGTTCAGCCCGTTGTAAAATACTGCATCTGCATCCGTTGTTTTTTTCACATCCTCAGGAAGGGGGTCATATTCGTGGGGATTGGAGCCAATGGGTGCTAAACTATGAATCTCAACCAAATCCCCGCCTACATTTTTAACAATGTCATACACAATCGAATAGGTAGTCACAACTTGGATTTTCCCATCTGCATTGGACGAGGTGCTGCTTGTTCCGCTGCTGCAGGCTGACAGGAATAACACAGACAGAAGGAATGCAGCTAATAAAAGAAAGCCTTTTTTAATCATCGGTTTTCCCTCCTAAAAAAATTTGTTTTTATTAAAATTAAACTAATGAAGCTCTCTTTTTCTTTACTTTCAGCGTTTTCCATATTAGCCCATGCTTAGGTGAAAATAAAAAAACGAGAATGAAAATAGCAGTGGATGATATGACTATTGTTGCTCCTGAAGCTAAGTTGTAGGTAAAGCTAAAGTATAGTCCCACGATGGATGAAATTACACCAATGCCAGACGCAAGGAAAATCATCATCCACAGCCGCTCGGTTAACAGATAAGCTGCCGCTGCAGGGGTGATCAGCATGGCAACAACCAGGACAATACCTACTGTCTGGAGGGATGCAACGGTTACCATCGTCAAGAGAGTCATTAGGAAATAATGAATGAAACGAACTGGCAGTCCGTAAGCTGCTCCCATCGTTTCGTCAAACGAGGTGACCAATAATTCTTTGTAAAAGAGGTATACAGCCCCCAATACAAACAGGCTGATGCCCAGTGTGATCCACATGTCGGATAATCTTACTGCCAGTACATTGCCAAATAATATATGGTAGAGATCTGTACTGCTTTTAAGCATGGTAATAATAATGATTCCTGAAGCAAATGCCGCTGTAAACATAATTCCAATCGAGGTATCATGCTTTATCCGGCTGTTTTGGGATACAAACCCAATGGCGATAGCTGTAATCACTCCGCTTATGACTGCTCCAAAGAAGAAGTTAACTCCCAGCATATATGAAATAGCGACGCCCGGAAGGACAGCATGTGATATGGCATCTCCCATGAGAGCCATTCCTCTGAGGATGATAAAGCACCCAATGACTCCGCAGATAATTCCTACCATAACCGAGGTTAATAACGCTTTTTGCAGAAAACCATATTGCATGACCGCTTCAATAAAAGCCATTATAGCGACACCCCAATCTCATTCATAAAAGCAAATTGCCCCTTGTATGCTTTTGCAATTACTTCAGGTTTAAACACTTCTTCAACGGTCCCAAAACTGATCAATTCCTTATTTAACAGAATTATCTGATTGAAATAATCATTTGCTTTACTTAAATCATGGTGTACAACAATCACTGTTTTTCCTTGTCTGCAGAGCTCCTTCAAAATGTTCACAATGGTTTCCTCACTGGATACATCTACTCCAACAAATGGCTCATCCAGAAAGAACAAATCCGCTTTTTGAGCAAGTGCTCTCGCAAGAAAAACTCTCTGCTGCTGGCCGCCTGATAGTTCCCCAATCTGCCTTTTGCTGAACTCCTGCATGCCAACTCGCTGAAGACATTCCATGGCCCACTCTTTATCCTTTTTCTTTGGACGGCGGAACAGTTTT
Source organism: Cytobacillus oceanisediminis 2691 (assembly GCF_000294775.2). Classification (GTDB taxonomy): domain Bacteria; phylum Bacillota; class Bacilli; order Bacillales; family Cytobacillaceae; genus Cytobacillus; species Cytobacillus pseudoceanisediminis. The sequence goes on along the minus strand of NZ_CP015506.1, from coordinate 2,850,438 downwards.
AAATGGGGGTAGGTCCCAATAAGAACCGCATCATGCACAGTGATTGGGAAATCCCAGTCTATGGCATTCCGCTGCGGCACATAGGCGATGCTTTTGCGAACTTCAGCAATGGATTTTCCCATCACTCTAACTGCACCTTTATCCTTTGGTATAAGATTTAGCATGGCTTTTAAAAAAGTCGATTTACCTGCGCCGTTCGGCCCGATAATTCCTACCAGATTACCTGTATTAACAGTAAGGCTGACTCCTGTCACCGCTTCATTTCCGAAATAGGAAACATGCAAATCCTCTATGCTAATTGCCGGATCCTTCATCATTTTATCCCCCTTTATTTTCCAAATTTAAATTGATTCAAATTAATTGTTTATATGCAATTATACGTCACACGGACAAGATTTATGGATATATTAAAAAGTTTTGCCTTAATGCAAATTATATGCGATTAATAAACAAAGTCAACACAAAAAAATAATCTTTTCAGAAAGTTTAAGGTTTGCAGTAAAATAGGGGAATTATGAAATCAGGCTCTGGCATTCAATTTGTTTAATGGTAAAATAAGGGGTGTTATACTATCTTTATCAGTTAATAGATTGTAATTTTGTAAATATATGAAACTTTTTACCCTTTTTGATCGTTTAATTAGTAAAGGGCGGGATAGGTGCTTATGATCGATGATGTGTGGACTGCCCTGATGGTTATGATCTTTTCCTACACTTTTGGGAGCGTAGCCGGGGCTTATTATGTGGTTAAATACATAGCAAAAGAGGATATAAGAAAAAAGGGGAGCGGGAATGTCGGGGCTACCAATGCAGGGAGAGCAACCGGCAAGAAGGGGTTCTTGCTGACAATTGCAATTGATGCTGGAAAGGCATGGACAGCTTTATATGTAACTGGACTTATGTTTGAAGGTGATGGTTTATTAATTCTTAGCGCTTTTTGTGTTCTTATTGGCCATTTGTTTCCAATTCAGCTGGGGTTTCATGGTGGAAAAGGAGTGGTTGTCTACTTGGCTTCTGCCTTGTTTTTGGAACCACTAACAATAGCGATAATGGCTATCACGATGGGAATTGCCTATGCAGTTCTCCGGAAGTATACACTATCAGGTTTTATCGCCATGGCTTCCATTCCCATTACAGCCTGGGTGATTGGTGATTCATTCATCATTTCGGCAGGCCTCCTGCTGCTGCTTTTGATTGTTTTCATTTCCCATACCCATTTCATCATGCCTAAACATAGGAGGTAAACTGTGAATATTATCTGCAAAATCGCAACCGAACTTAATGAATTTAAACAAATTCATCAGCTGAACTACCAGACATTTGTGGAAGAAATTCCTCAGCATAAGCAAAATGATGATCAGCATTTAATTGATAAATTTCATGAAGAAAATACATATGTCATTGCCAAGGCTGGCGAGGAAGTTGCCGGAATGATCGCTATCCGTGCCAAAAGGCCATTTTCGCTTGATTATAAGCTTCCTAATCTCGAAGAATACTTGCCTGTTAAGGGAGAATTTTGTGAGATCCGCTTGCTGTCAGTCAAAAAAGAGTTTCGCAGCACCCGTGTTTTTTATCAGCTTTGTGAAAAGCTTGTAGAGCTTTGCCTCGAAAAAAATTATACGATGGCGCTGATATCGGGCACGGTCAGGCAGCTGAAATTGTATAAGCGGATGGGATTTCTGCCTTTTGGTCCTCTGACAGGAGAGGAAGGAGCCCAGTTTCAGCCCATGTATTTAACAAAAGAGAATTTCGAACGTTCAACGAAAGCATTTGAACGCTTAATGGCCAGAAATTCAGTGCCCGCCGATCAGCATTCCTTTTTGCCGGGTCCGGTGCCCATTCATGCAAAAGTGAAAAGGGCTTTTTCAAAAGAAGCCGTATCTCATCGCAATCATGATTTTATCAGCGGTTTGAAAGACTTGCGTTCTCAATTATGCAAGATGACAGATGCCTCACATGCTGAAGTTGTTGTTGGCACGGGAACACTTTCCAATGATCTTGTGGCAGCACAGCTGAAACACCTCGAAGGGGAAGGGCTGATCCTGGCCAATGGCGAATTTGGCTTTCGTCTCATAGATCATGCAAGAAGGTTTCAATTATCTTTTCAAACGATTGAAAGAGAGTGGAATGAACCGATTACCCACGAGGAAATAGCCTGCATGCTGAAAGAAAACCCATCCATAAAATGGGTGTGGACCGTGCATTGTGAAACTTCGACTGGGTATGTATTCGATATCAGCGGTATTCAGGAGATATGCGGGGAGCATGGTGCCGAGCTTTGCGTGGATGCATGCAGCACGGCCGGAATTTTGCCGTTGAATCTTAAGAATATATATTTTGCATCGACCGTCAGCGGAAAGGGATTTGGTTCCTATCCGGGTTTGGCAATCGTATTCCATCGTGACAAAATTAAAGGGAACAGTGCAGTTCCAAGATACTTGGACTTAAAGATGTACGAAGAAAACCAAAGCATTCCATACACCCATTCGTCCAATCTGGTCTACGCATTAAAAGAGAGTATAAAGCTGATAGATTATGAGAAATTAAAGCTTTTGTCTGGAAAAGCAAGGATGAGGCTGAAAGACAGCGGATTTTCTGTTCTGGGAGACGATGATTATTCCCCTGGCATCCTGACTATCAGTTTGCCGCTGAGCATTTCCAGCAGGGAATTTGGCGACACATGCAAACAGAAAGGAATTCTTCTAAGCTATGAAAGCGGGTACCTGCTTGAGAGAAACTGGGTTCAGGTGGCTCTAATGGGGGCACAGGAAGAGCAGAAGGTCATGGCATCACTCGAAATGCTGGCAGGTATTTTAGAAAAACAATATGAAAAGCGGTATGATTATGAAGTTATTTAAAAGGCTTTCACCCATTTGGTTTGCCGTCATTTTAATCTGGATTAAAACGGTCATTGTATCCTTTATCGGATTTAATCTGCATCCGGAGAACTGGACTGATATTTTATTTATGATTTTAAGCCCGATTGGGGCCATAATGGTCATTCTTGGAATTAATATTTATTTTAAGCGAAAGGTGAAACCGGCAGCCATTTTTGCAACGATGGTCATTTTGACCGGCATTCTTTTTGGGGATCTGCTTTATTATCGTTTTTATACTGATTTTGTAACCGTTCCGATTCTTTTTCAGTTTAAAAATGTCGGAGGGATTGGACCGAGTACACTTGAATTGATTAGCCCTTGGGATCTTCTGTTATTTGCTGATCTGGCCGTTTTTTGGCTTTTATATATAAAACGGAAGTCAGTACATGAGCAAATCACAGCAAAATCAAAGGGATTTTACACGGCTGTCAGTGTGTTATTTGTATTCATGACCATCATTCTCGGCATGGTGAAAGTGCCTCATTTATTTTCGGAATCATATAATCGCCAGCAGCTTGTTAAGCATATTGGCTTGTATCAGTATCATCTCTATGATATTGGCATCGCTGCATCATACCCGCTCAATCGCGCTTTTGCCAGTCCATCTGACGCAGAAGCCTCAGCGGAGTATGTCCAATCTCAAGAAGATAAGCCATCAGATTACTTTGGTGCGGCAAAAGGAATGAATGTCGTTCTGATCAGTATGGAGTCCACCCAGAATTTTGTTATCAATCAGAAGGTGAATGGCCAGGAAATAACGCCATTCCTTAATTCTCTGATTGAAGACAGCTTTTATTTCAGCCGTGTCTATGATCAGACAGCACAGGGGAAAACATCCGACTCGGAATTCATGATCGATACAGGCCTTTATCCATTATCCAGCGGATCGGCGTTTGTCAGAAAAACGGAAAACGCTTATCGAAGCCTGCCGCATATTCTATCTGATGAGAAGTATTACTCAGCTGTTTTCCATGGGAATGACGCTTCGTTCTGGAATCGGGAGGCCATGTATGATTCTCTGGGGTATAATCGTTATTTTTCAAAAGCCGATTATGTGGTCACAGAAGAGAACTCAGTGAACTACGGCATAAAAGATATCCCATTCTTCCAGCAGTCCATTCAGCATCTGGAGAAACTGCAAAAGCCTTTCTATGCCAGGTTTATCACATTGACAAACCATTTCCCATTTTTGCTGGAGGAGGAAGATCAGTTCATTCCTGAGGCCAGCACGAGTGAAATGGTTGTCAACCGCTATGTGACAACCGTTAGATATCAGGATGAAGCCATTAAAACATTTTTCCAGGATTTAAAAGCAAGCGGACTTTATGAAAATACGATGTTTGTATTATACGGCGACCATTATGGCATCTCGGACAAATATGAACATGGCGTTCTGGAGCTGCTGGGACAGGAAGATACCATTGTTAATCGCATGCAGCTGCAGAGTGTGCCGCTGATTATCCATGTACCTGGTGTGGAAGGCAAAACGTTTTCGAATATTGGCGGGGAAATCGATATCAGGGCAACGATCCTTCATCTGCTCGGCATTAGTGCTGAGGATAACTTCAGCTTCGGGCATAACCTTTTTACAAGGGATCCCCATCATCCAGTTATTTTTCGGGATGGAAGCTTTATAGCTAAAGACTATTTTTATAAAGCCGGTAAATGCTTCAATAGCAAATCGGAAGAAGAAACAGATATTAATAGCTGTGAACCGTTAATGGATATCTCGAGAAAAGAGCTAAGGCTGTCTGATGACATTGTACATGGGGATTTGATGAGGTTTATGGAATAATTCTTGGAGGATAAGCATGGAAGTATTCGGGTTTATATTCTTGTGGGGAATCCCTTTGCTGCTGCTTTGGAGCTTTATTTTAACACTTGTGGAAGTTAAGAGAGCTGGCAGCGAAGGACAGTTTCTGGGCAGGACGCTGACATTTATCGGCGGAATTTATCATTACACCATTTCTTCATTTGCAGCATGGATTGGTTTGATTGCCATCGCATTCGGAATTGCAGCCCTGGTAGAGGGATCCATTTTAGGAGCATTATTTTTTGGTTTATTTGGTGTTTTTATGGTTTATAACTTTTTTCCGAGATTGAATATGCCGGAATGAGATGGAGGTATGTCCTTTTGGGCATGCCTTTTTTTATTGGCAGCACCGAAAGATTTTTCAATTCAATCAATGTAATCATTGAACCGTTGAGGGGGAAAGTTGATGCGGCATCGGACAGAAGAAGCGAAAAAGGGAGAGAAGGAGTCCGAAGTTGGTGCGAGTTCGGACAGGAAAAGCGAAAAAGGGAGAGAAGGAGTCCGAAGTTGGTGCGACTTCGGACAGAAGAAGCGAAAAAGGGAGAGAAAGAGTCCGAAGTTGGTGCGAGTTCGGACAGAGGAAGCGAAAAAGGGAGAGAAAGAGTCCGAAGTTGGTGCATCTTCGGACAGAAGAAGCGAAAAAGGGAGAGAAAGAGTCCGAAGTTGGTGCGTCTTCGGACAGAAGAAGCGAAAAAGGGAGAGAAAGAGTCTGAAGTTGGTGCGACTTCGGACAGAAGAAGCGGGAGAGAAAGAGTGCGAAGTTAATGCGCCTTCGTGCCGAAAATATAGAAATCCAGCAAACAAGTCCAATCAGTTTGCTGGATTATTGCTATAACGGCAGTCCCATATATATGAATCTACCTTGTAATAGAACGATAAATCTGTTTAATCGTTTCCATGTGCATCGCTTCATGATAAAAGCCGAATAAATAAGCTTCTCCGGTTGTGTAGAAAGTAATGCCGCCGCGGTTTGTAAAGGGACTTGGCAGTTTTTGCTCCATACGCCCACGAAGAAATGTCTTTATTCTTTGTTTTTGTTCATTTAAGACAGATGCAATTTCGTCGAAAGAAGGCGGTGGTTCGGTCCAATCGGCAGGTTTAGTTCCAGCGCCAAATAACATTTCATAGTTCATCGGGACCTTCATTTCTTCACCTGATATTCCAAAGACAAGCTTTTCCTGCACAAATGCAATATGCCCGAAGTTCCAGCGGATACTATTGTTAAACCCTTCTGGAATGATATCAGCCATTTCTTCAGGAATCCGCTTGATCGATTTTTCAGTAATGCCCCGCACTGTTTCCATATGGTCAAAAATAGTCTGTTCCAATACACTCACCCTCCATATTCATGCTCATTGGATAAAGTTCTAGGAATTCACTTCATTTTCCTACATCTATATTTATTTTTATCTAAAAGAGCTATGTATGAAAATTAATAACCTTAAGTCTCAAGTCCTATAAGCATATACAGCGCAGGCTTCTTAATCTAAGGACCGTGTTTCCTTATTATAAAAATATAATCATATTTTTGATAAGGAGATACGTTATGTCTAATCAAAAAATCTATATACTCCTTACGGATACCGGAACGTTATTTACCCGGCTTATTAAGCTTTACACAAAAAAGCCGTATAATCATGCTTCTATCTCACTCGATCCTGAATTAAAAGAAGTTTACAGCTTTGGCAGAAAAACGGCGAAAAATCCATTCATAGGCGGTTTTGTTAAAGAAAATATACGAGGAGAATTTTTTAGTGATTCAAGATGTACAGTCATTAGCTGCTCTGTTACAGATGCACAGCAGAACAAGCTTAAAGCATTCATAAATAAGATGGAATCTGAGAAAGACGATTACAGCTATAATCTGCTTGGGCTTTTTGCAATCATGTTTAATAAACAACTCTCCAGAAATAATGCTTTTTTCTGCTCCCAATTTGTAGCAACTGTCTTACAGAGGTGTGAGATTGTTCATTTTACTAAACCACCCTCGCTGGTTATACCGCATGAGTTTATGGAAATGGAAGATTTCCAGGTTGTTTTTCAGGGAAACCTGAAAGAGTATTTTCTGAATAAAGACAGCCGGACCATAGAAATAAACACATACATTTCAGCCCATGAGCAGGAACAGTTCGGACAATCAATGGCCATTTCCTAATGTGCTGCAATTAATTTCGATTCTTTTTATACGCTAAAGGAGTCATATTCATAGACTTGCGGAATTTTTCAATAAAGTAACTGCTGCTGTTGAATCCTACTTTAAAGGCAACTTCTGTTACATTCGAGTCTCTCTCTTGAAGCAGGGGGAGACTTTTTTGTATGCGATAATGAATCAAATAGTTAATGGGTGTCGTCTTTAAGATTTTTTTAAAGTATCTGCAGCATTCTGAATTGCTCAGTCTGCCGGCTTTGGCAATATCCCCAAGAGTGATTTTTTCTGCGAAATGCTGATGGATCCAATTCAGCATTTCCTTCATCCGCATATGCTTTTCAACTTCAGCCTGGCTGAATTCCAATTGGAAGCCGTTCCTGATTAACTGCTGCCAGATAAATGTCAGCAGACTGGTTATGTTAATCTCATAAAATGGAGAAATCTCATTAATCAATTTCTTAATTTCCATGATGCTGTCTAATATGTTTTTCCCCCATTCCTCTCTGGGGTTCAGGGATATGTAAGAAAGGTTTGTTGCTGATATGTATGGATAAATATAGCTGCTGAATAATTCCTGCGGAAGCAGGAAATGAGGGGAGACATTTAAACAAATATAGACGCAATCTCCGCTAACATCCTCGGCGGAATGAAGACACCCGCTATTGATGAAAATGCCGTCTCCTTCTTTTACCGCCAATTTTTCTTCATTGATATGGACCATAGCTTCACCTTTTACAGTAAGGATAAATTGAATCTCCTCATGCCAGTGTAAAGGGATTTTGCCTTGGATATTATCTCCAATCTTCGTTTCGTAGCAGGCTACCGGCAACACCACCGTCCTGTGTCTCGTCAGTTCTTTCAGGCTTTTATCCACTTTAAAATCTTTAATCTGCAAAAAAGACACCTCAATATCGTTATATTTTTTTATTATATTTAGCTATATTTATCACAGGATTTGGATTATTATAACACTATTATTATATTTAAGGGTGGAATTTAACATGAATGGACGTTCAAGGAGCACGGGTTTATTGCTTGTTATTTTTGGAGCTTCATTTTGGGGTGTTGGCGGAACAGTTGCTCAAAAGCTTTTTCAGGAATTTGGAATCTCTGTTGATTGGCTAGTAACTGCCCGGCTTCTGACAGCGGGCATTCTTCTGTTAGCCGTACAATTTTTAATGAAAGACCGCTCACAGGTATTTGGAGTCTGGAAGAATAAAAGGGCGGCCATCATGCTCTTAATTTTTGGCCTCGCAGGAATGCTGGCTGTGCAGTATACCTATATGGCTTCTATTCATCATGGCAATGCGGCTGTTGCCACATTGCTTCAATATCTGGCACCGGCTATGATTATTATTTACCTGGTTCTGCGGAAACAATCGGTATTTTCGAGACAGGATTTTGTAACGGTTTCCCTTGCCCTGGCAGGATGCTTCTTTCTATTGACTAACAGTTCCGTTTCTCAGCTGTCCGTACCGGCACCTGCTATTGTGTGGGGTGTTCTATCTGGTGTGGCACTCGCGTTTTATACTTTGTATGCCATCCCGCTGCTGAAGGAATATGATTCCCTTGTCGTGGTTGGATGGGCGATGGTCATTGGCGGATCTGCATTGAGTTTAATCCATCCTCCATGGCAAATGGATTTCGGCAGGTTAACGGCTGAAGCTGGACTGTACTTGTTTTTTGTCATTATATTTGGAACGATGCTCGCATTCTGGTTTTATATTGAAAGTCTCCAAACCCTTTCTCCAACGGAAACCAGTCTTCTAAGCAGCCTGGAGCCCCTCGCGGCAGTATTTACTACCGTTATGTGGCTGAATGAACCATTCGGCATGTTCCAATGGGCGGGTACTGCCTGTATCTTTGGCATGATTCTGCTGCTGGCTTTGAATAAACAGAAACCAGCAAAGAACAGTGGTTGTGCTGAAAACGAAGAACCGCTAAAAGTGAGTTGAGAACCAGTCCCTTTAGAAGGAGGCTGGTTTTTTCTTCCTTCTGTTGGGGTAAAAGCTGAGATTGGACATCAAAACGATTTCGCTTATGCTCACACTAAGCATTATATTTTGCTAAATTTATTTCGGTTGTTAAAATAAAATCAATTCTTCATGAAGGAGATTATAAAATGACTAATATACAAATACCTGTTTCTGTTTTGAACCTTGCCCCGATACGAGAAGGGAAGGACAGCAGGCAGGCGATCGAGGATCTTGCCGATCTGGCTCAGGCAACAGAGGAGATGGGCTACAAACGCTATTGGATAGCGGAGCATCATAATACGCCAACACTGGTCAGTTCTGCCACTGCAATTTTAATAAAACATGTATTGGAACATACAAAAACCATTCGCGTTGGCTCTGGCGGAATTATGCTGCCGAACCATGCACCATTAGTTGTTGCTGAGCAATTCGGAACGATGGCGACCATTTATCCGGATCGTGTCGACCTTGGTCTCGGAAGGGCGCCTGGAACGGATATGATGACGGCTAATGCGCTTCGCCGCTCGAAAAATGATTCTGTTTATACATTCCCGGACGATGTTAAGCAGCTGCTGGCATACTTTGGTCCATTAGAGGAGCAAAGCTATGTAAAAGCACATCCGGGAGTGGAAACTAATATTCCGATTTATATTCTTGGCTCTTCGACAGATTCTGCCTATTTGGCTGCTGAGCTGGGGCTTCCTTATGTATTTGCCTCACACTTTGCTCCAAGATGGATGGAGGATGCCATCCGGATCTACCGTGCCAACTTTAAGCCTTCGAAGTACCTCGAAAAACCATATATGATGGTATGCTTAAATGTCATTGCAGCGGAAACCGATGAGGAAGCCGAATTCTTATCAACCACAATGAAGCAGTTCTTCTTGAATGTTGTCAGAGGGACTTCCATGAAATTGAGCCCGCCAGTCAAGGATCTGGATTCGATCTGGAACCCAATGGAGAAGGAAGCGGCAGAGGGAATGTCAAGCGTGACCTTTATGGGGAGCAAAGAAACAGTCAGGGGGCAGCTGGAGCAGTTCCAGGATATGTACAATGTCGACGAAATCATGGCGGTTTCTTATATCTATGATGAAGAAAAACAAAAACGTTCATATGAAATATTTAAAGAAATTACAGACGGCAAATGAGCGGGGAAATTATTCCCCGCTTTTTTTTATTTAAAATTTGTTAAAGTCTTAAACGTCAATAACGGTCTAGCGGAAGCAGCCTGCCCCCTCAAGGTAACAAGTAAATCCTTGCTTTTTGGGAGTGCGAAAGGCGATTCCGCTTTTTGTATTTCTCGGGAAAGCGCAGGATTAGACTTTTCTTGCGCTGAAAGGTCGGAAAATGACTCTTTGTGGCGGAATTGATACGCTTACCTGAAAAAAATAAAAGACTGCATCGGGAACTCTATAAAAATTTCTTTAAATATGGTATTTGAATGGATGTTTGTATGTAAGAAGTGGAAGCCTAATCACAGCAGAAACATGATTTTAGCTTATTTAAAGGGTGAATAAAATGTGGAAAGCCATCGTTTCCCATCTGCCTGATTTGGAAATTTTCTTGCAGAGTTTTGCAGTGATCATTATACCGTTAGGGATTTTTAGGTTTTTTCACAAAATCGGACCCTCAAAGGAGGGTTCCTGAAAAATGAAAATGTCCCAAATAAACAAAAAACCTTTAAAAACCAATACCATGAAACATGTAAATCGGAATGAGGATGAAGGCCCTTATGAACTAACCGGTGAAATTCAAAGGGATATTCAACTATTTAAAAAGGAAATCGGACATAATTCGGACGTTCATTTTAGGGAGTTTAATATTGGGCTAACGAGTATACGGGCAGTACTAATCTATGTTGAGGGCCTTTCGGATAAAGAACTGATTGATAAACATATCATGAAGTCGTTAATGCAGGATTTTACAGGTGCAAAGGGTTATGGAAGACACGAGGCAGAATACAAATTTACAGTCGATTTTATAAAAAATCATATTCTGTCCCTTGGTGAAATCTATACTGCCTCCATGATAAAAGATACGGTGCCGAAAATTTTAAAGGGATCAGCTGTACTGCTCCTCGACGGAGCCTCTGAAATGCTTATATTGGGTATTGCAAATGGGAAAACAAGGAATATTGAAGAGCCTGTTTCCGAGCAGGCTGTCAGAGGACCACGTGAGGGCTTCACAGAAAATATCAGCGATAATACAGCTCTCTTAAGGAGAAACGGCGGAACAGAAAAACTGATATTTTCTAAGTTTATAGTCGGAAAGCGCTCTAAAAAAGACCTTATTGTAGCTTATATTGAAGATATTGCTAATCCTGCAATAGTTGAGGATGTTATGTCCAGAATTCAGAAAATTGACATCGATAATGTGATGGAATCTGGATATGTTGAACAGCTTATCGAGGATAATTATATGAGTCCTTTTCCACAAGCGCAGAATACTGAGCGTCCAGATAGAGTAAATGCTGCTTTAATGGAAGGGCGGGTGGCCATTCTCCTGGATGGCACTCCTTTTGCACTCCTTGTTCCAGTAACATTCAGCATGATGGTGCAAGCATCTGAGGATTATTATGAACGTTGGTATTCAGGCTCGCTTATTCGATTATTGCGTTTTCTTGCAATCTTTATTTCACTTTTTGGTCCAGCGCTCTACATCTCATTTGTTTCGTTCCATCAGGGCTTGATCCCGACGAAATTAGCGATGTCCATTATTGGCACCAGGGACGGGGTACCTTTTCCTTCTATAATAGAAGCTCTGATTATGGAAGTGGCAATTGAAATACTCCGTGAGGCGGGTTTGAGGCTGCCTAAGCCAATTGGACCGGCAATCGGGATTGTCGGAGCTTTAATTATTGGTGAGGCAGCAGTTTCAGCTGGAATAGTCAGTCCAATTATGGTCATAGTTGTTGCGGTTACAGCCATTTCATCTTTTGCTATTCCTGAATATAGCTTGGGGATTTCTCTGCGTTATCTTCGTTTTGCCTGCATGTTTTTTGCTGCTGTTTTTGGATTATATGGAGTTATTTTATTTTTCCTTTTTCTCAGCAGTCATTTAGTCAAGCTTAAAAGCTTTGGCGTACCCTATATTAGCCTGGCAGTCCCATACCGTCTGAGTGACTGGAAAGACTTTATAGTACGGTTCCCTTTAAAGGTCTTGAAACAAAGACCAAGTATGATGCACCCGAAAGATCCCACCCGGAAAGGATAGACTATTTCACAGGAGGTTATCCGCTTGAAAATTGGTTCAAAGGAAAAGCTTTCAAGTCCTCAAGCAGCTGTCATCCTGGTTAATTATATTCTAGCTGCAGGCATACTTACTTTACCGCGATCCTCTGCAGAAAAATTGGAGTCGCCTGATGTTTGGATAACAGTAATTCTTGGTGGTCTATTTGCAATGGGGGCAGGGGTAATAATCGTAAAGCTTAGCCAAAGGTATCCCGGCAGGACTATTTATAAATACAGTCAGGAAATTGCAGGCAAATGGGCAGGCAGTTTCATCGGCTTGATTATTATTATTTATTTCTTTAGCCTTGCTGCCTATGAAATAAGGGTACTTTCAGAAGTAACAAGTCTATTTTTGCTTGAAGGCACCCCTATTTGGGCGATCATTATGCCTTTTATGTGGATAGGCCTTTATCTGATCGGCGGCGGTATTGATCCAATTGCCCGTTTATTTGAATTGATTCTTCCAATTACCGTAATCATCTTTCTGATTGTCATAAGCATGAGTATTGGAATCTTTGAACTTGATAATCTCCGTCCGGTACTGGGCTCGGGAATTACTCCTATAATAAAAGGGGTGAGTACAACCGTTGTCGCTTTTTTAGGAATAGAGATTATGCTTATTATTGTGGCTGTTATGGATAAGCCTGCCCAGGCAGTGAAAGTAGTTTTGATTGGCACAGGAACTTCGATGTGCTTTTATTTGATCACGGTGGTGATGGTTATAGGAGGGCTGTCTGTGGATGGCGTTTTAACGAAAACCTGGCCCACAATTGATTTGATCAGGAGCTTTGAAATTCAAGGGCTCATTTTTGAAAGATTCGAGTCTTTATTGCTGACAATTTGGATTATGCAAATCTTTACTACCTTTACAATCACCTTTTATGCGGCTTCGCTGGGCCTTTCTCAAATTTTTAAAAAGAAGATCGGCCCATTTCAGTTTGGCTTGCTGCCTGTTATCTATCTGATAGGCATGATTCCTGCAAATATGAATGAAGTGTTTGCAATGGGGGACATGATCGGATTTTCAGCATTATTCTTATTTGGTGTTCTGCCCCTGGCATTGCTAATCATTTCAAAAATAAAGGGTGCTAAAGCATGAAACTGACTCAGAATGTCCTAATTATTATACTGGCGGTTATATCTTTATCCGGCTGCTGGAGCAGCAAAGAAATCGAGGAACTTGGACTGATAATAGGAACGGCAATTGATTTGGAAACAGAAGGGGAAGCAGATGATTGGGAAAGCGGAATTGCCAACGGGAATATCTTCAGACTAACGAATCAGCTTATTACGGCAGAGACAGCCAATAATGCAACCAATGGCGGGCAATCACAGGTAAGAGCTTATAAAAATATTACGGAAACAGGAGATGCGGTTCTCCCTGCGCTGAGAAATATGATTCTGCGGATTGACAAGCGTGCTTTTGGTGAACATGCCAAAGTAGTCGTTATAGGGGAGGAACTTGCCCGCGGCTACAATCTTAAACAGGTTTTGGATTTTTTTCGCAGAGAACAGGAGATGCGACCAAGCACGCTAATTGTTATTGCCAAAGGCAGTGCAAGTAAAACTCTGGAATCTGCCGAACCAACTGTAATTCCTGCAATCCAGCTTGTCGAAATGATACAAGGTATGGAACGGACTACGAAAATCCTGACTCCCACGCCAATCGCTAAAATAGAAGGGCAGCTGAATTCAGGAAATAGCTTTTTAATACAGACAGTTGCGACTGATAATAACGATAGAAAACTTACAGGTGCTGCAATGATTGACGGTAATACGAAAACCCTCCGCGCATTCTTAAATGATACGGAAACTGAAGGAGTAACCTGGATAAAAGGAGAAGGGAAAGGCGGGCTAGTAAGGAGCTCTGATGAAGAAGCAAGTCAGCCAATTGTATATGAGAGTTTGTCGATGAAAAGTAAAATAAAACCTTCTGTAAAAGGAGATTCGATTTCTTTCACGGTTAAAATTGAAACTGAAGGGCGTATAGGGGAGCATTGGGATATCGGTGGAAAAGCATTTGACAGCAAATACATGAAAAGGGCGGAAAAAGCTACAGAAAAAGAAATTGAGCGTTTGGTGAAAAGTGTACTGGAGAAAACGCAGGGGGAGTATAAAATGGATGTGCTGGGATTTGGAAGTAGCCTTCAAATCAGCTATCCTCAGGTATGGAATAAGGTTAAAAATAATTGGGATGAAACCTTTAGCGAAATACCGGTTGATTTCAGCATTAACGTCTCAATAAAAGAAATGGGTACATCCGGCTAATTAAGGGAGGCTGCCATTTTAGTGCAGCTGCCCTTTTATGGTTCAATATATTCTTCTTTATAGAGGGCAGGATTGGCTGCAGTATTCAAACTCTGTGCAGACGCCCACAATTTCGCCAGGAATCGCGGCATTATCTGCTGTGAAGGAAGAGTGCCATATCTCGAAAAGTAAACAAACAGTTTTAAATAAGTTCTTGCATTATGGGGGAGGTGAATTTCCCTTGCGTATTAATCATTTTCCGTGATGGTCGCGAAAGACGGGTTTCAAAGCCTGAAATAAACCTTGTACTCTTACCGTTATATTCATTTTGAATATAATGGATTTTTTTAATAATCGTGGGATCATCCGAGCCATCATAATTGGCCAGTCTGGCCTGCCGAAATGCGGGAACAGAAGACAGGTTTTCTGATATACCCAAAGCGTGGGCATATGCTTTATCATGTCCTTCATATAGAGGCTTGATATTTACATTCTCCATGTATCCACTAGCGGAAATTCCTCATTTCTCAAATAGGGCGGCCTGAATATTTGTCTTGAAAGCTTAAGCTCATCGAGTGAATCACAAACTAATGAAGTGAAAAAATACCACTGCCCATTGTCATCATAATCCTGTCCATCTTTTTCAATCTGGAAATCAGTAAAGCGGTCTTCACGGTCGAAAGTAAAATCTAAGTGCTCTTTTTCTGCTTGCCTGAATCCATATGGAATCTGAATCGGCACACAAACCTCTGAGAAGTATTGATTTTTCATGCAATCCACACCTTACATTCTTTTTTTAAATTTTCCCTGCTATCGAAAATACCCTGCAGAATTCTTAGTCATGCCAAAAAGTAAGGATAAATTCCTTTAGTTATATAAAAATAATAAAAACCAATGGAAAGGACACCGAGAATGAAAAAATGCATTTTTCTAGTCATCAGTCTTTCATTAATCTGGCAATTTAATTGGACATCTGTACACGCCGAAAACAATCCCCGCAATATTTATGAGGTAAAGCAGGGGGATACCCTGACAATGATTGCAAAAAAATATGGATCAACAGCAGGGGACTTAAAGCAATATAACGGCTTGCAGTCAGACAGACTTTTAATAGGACAAAAGCTCCGTGTTCCAATCATGTACAAAGTGGCACGCGGGGATACACTCTGGAAGCTGGCGGGAAAATTCGATTCCGCCGTGCCGATTATTAAAGAAGCTAATGGGCTATCTGCCGACGGCTTGAATGCAGGGCAAAAATTAAAAATTTTTCCTAAGAAATTAGCCATGGATGGAAAGTTCGTCCTCATGACGAGAGAGGAATTCCGGGATTGGATTTTCAATCAGAAATTTACGAGAAAAGTGGCCAAAGTTCAGCAGCATCATACCTATCAGCCATCTTACAAACAGTTCAATGGCTCAAATCATTTTGCTTTAATGAAGGGTATGGAGGAGTATCATGTAACCGGGATGAAGTGGAGTATGATCAGCCAGCAGCTGACCACTTTCCCGGATGGAAAGGTGGCTGTGGGAAGGCCGTTCGATATAGCGCCGGAAGGATCATTCGGACTGCAGAATAAAGAAGCTATGCACAAGATCGAAGCGGATGCGATAGCGATTGAAAATCTCGGGAATTTTGATGATAATCATATGACTGCTGAACAAAAAGAAACGATCGTGACAGTCACAGCTCTCCTGATGCTGAAATATGGCCTTGCGCCATCCATTGACAGCATCACCTATCATCATTGGTGGGATATTAACTCCGGAGAACGGGTGCTGGATAGCAGTCATGGACATGCAGTGAAAACGTGTCCCGGCACTGAATTTTTTGGCGGTAATTCTACTGCAAGCGCTAAGAATAATTTATATCCACTAGTTCGGAAAAAAATGCAGGAAATCAGAGGAACATTGCACTAATGAGAAAAACCCGCAGATGGTGCGGGTTTTTCTCATCGTTTTTTCTTTTTCTTTTTATCATCTTCTGCTGCAAGCTTTGCTTTATTTACACTTTCGAGCTCTACTTGCACATGAATTTTACTTTCCGCGACTGCCGTTACGCTGGTCACTTTGCCTTTGCGTCCTTTAATTTTAACCTCTTCCCCTTGATTTGGGACACTTTTGCGAAGCTGATTTAATAAAACATTTCTCCCATCAAGATAATACACCGTAAACATTCTCATCACACCTTTTTTCTATGGAATGTGGTACAAGTTATTGCACCTTTCCTATAAAATATAGGCTTAGTGATAAAAATAGACCGATTATATTTATTTTTTCAAATAATAGTTGCGAACGTATGTTCTTTGTTGTAAAATTAAATTTGTAATAAATGTTAAGAAAAATGAAAAAATTAGGGGAGCTGATTAGAATGACAGTTAAAGTAATTCCTTATTTAGTGATGGACGGAAATGCGAATGAAGCGATTGAATTTTACAGAGAAGCGCTAGAAGCGGAAGTTCTGTATAAGCAAACATTTGAGGAAGGGCCGGAAAACCCTGAATACCCACTTCCTGATGAAGCAAAGAACCGCATTATGCATGCAACGGTAAAGGTTGGGGAGAATGAAATCATGTTTAGTGATACATTCCCTGGCCAGAATCATCAAATAGGCAATCAGGTGACCATTTGCCTCTCTACATCAGATTCTCAAAAATCGAAGAAATTCTTTGAAGCTCTGCAGCAGGGCGGGCAAGTGACGATGCCTCTTCAGGAAACATTTTTCAGCCCTTCATATGGCAGCGTTATCGACAAATTCGGAGTGAATTTTCAAATTTATACTGAAGGCGAGCATTGATTCGGCAAAAATAGAAGCCACTCCATATAATAGGAGTTAGAAAATGAGCATCGTTAATTATCTTGGCTGTAATGTTCTACTGCCAGTCAGTGATTCTGAGAGTGATGATGAGATCATAATAGGTGATTTCTTCTCAGATGAAGAAATGAGGGCAGAGGTACATAAACATCTGTCAGCAAAATATATCTACGAGGTATCCTCTATTCAACACGGCAGCATTTGGTTTAATAAATACTACAAAAAAGACTATCCAAAAGGGCATGAAGAAGGGCAGCAAATTTTCAAATTGCTATGTGCTTTTTTAGATCAGCACCTTGCATCAGGGGATTATTGTGAACTGTATACCTGCTGGGTTGGTGACGAATCGGAAGAACCTGAATACAAGGACTGTATTAACCTTCATGAATTTGATATCGATAAGATTGAAGTATTTGAAAAATCATTGCTTGTTATCAACAAATAAATGTCTGTTTGAGCCATTCCTTTATGGAGGAGGAATAGGCTCTTTTTTGTGGAATTGTTTAATTTTAGCATACTCAAGTTCATGATAGAATTATTTATCAAGTGAGAGAGGGAACTTTTATGATAATAAAATCAAAAGAACACATAGTTAATAATCTGAACTACATTATTAGATCTGCTGTCGAGGAAGATGCAAAGGAACTTTCTAAAGTAAGGGTGCAGATTGATGGCGAAACGGAGAATATGGACCGGGAAGCAGGCGAAGCATTTATAGATGAAACAGGTTTTAAAGAGTTAATTAATAAAGATTCCATGAGTAGCCGGAATATATTCCTGGTTGCTGAAGTGAATGGAAAAATTGCCGGCTTCTCCAGATGTGAAGGCAGCGAACTGAAAAGAAGCGGTCATAAAGTTGAATTTGGTGTATGTGTTCTCAAGGAATTCTGGGGCTTTGCTATTGGAAAAAACCTATTAGCACAGTCTATTCAATGGGCGGACTCTAATCATATTAAGAAGATTACTTTAAATGTTCTTGAAACAAACGAGAAAGCGATAAAGCTGTATGAGCAAAATGGCTTTGAAATAGAAGGAATATTAAAAATGGATAAGCAGCTGTCTGATGGCAACTATTACAGCACCATCGCAATGGGAAGGATTAATGATAATACTCTAAGATGAATAATTTTCCTCTAAAGAAAGAAAAGAACATGAAGGAGCTAAAGCATAAAACACGGAGGAGCCGGCACGAAGCACTTTGGCTCGACGTTTCCTTGGATATCAAATCCCAGTTTACTTACTTGGACCCCGGCACTGCTTCCTGTCATTTCCGCAACTCCGTACCCCTTATTTTTGAATTGAATATAATTTAACATACGTCAGCTAAGGAGTATGTTATGGACAATCAACTAAAAGAGATCGTCGGAGCCACTTTAGCTGCGATCGGAACGATCATTTCAGCTGTCTCAACCATACCCGTAAAGTCGAAAAAAATGGAAAAACTTTTTGATGGGCTTGATATCGTGGGAAACAGCCTCCAAGGAACAGGTAACGCTCTTCAGGCGGATGGGCAAAGCGGGCCATCACTTGAAAAGGTCGGTAATGAGATACAGGCAATCGGAAATAGTATAGTCATTGCCGGATTAACTTTGGATTTAAAGGAAGACAATGAGGATAAATTAGTAATCGCAGGGAATTGGCTTCAGGCTCTTGGCGGCGCCGCAGCACTTGGAGATGAATTTGAAGATCCCACTGCAGCCGGACAGCTTTTTAATATTTATGGAAACTTGCTTCAATCAATTGGCAACTCCCTTCAGGCATATGGAGGCACGATAAATCTCAGGGAAAAAGAGCGGGGAGATTCGGGAGAAAGCGCAAATAACATTATAGCCGTTGGAAGCTGGATTCAGGCAGTCGGCTCTGTTTTATCAGTAATCGGCCAGCTTCAGGAGGAAAATCAGGAGATTTCTTCTGATAGCAGTGAAGAAAACAATGAACCTGACTCAAAAACTTCTGTGTGGCTAAATGAAGAACTTCTTTAGAGAGGGGTAATCATGTATCTAGAAGGAGATGAGCTATTAACAATCGGAGCTTATTTTTTGGTTGCGGGCACATTTATTTCTGCGATTGGTGAAACCATGAAGCCAGATGAAAACAATTTGAACAAAAAATTAATCCGGGACGGTAACGGAGTCCAGGCGGTTGGCAATAGCCTGCAGGGATTTGGAAGGATAAGTGCAGCTGAAGGAAATGAAGAAGCTGCAAATCTATATGGAATTATCGGGAGCTTTACCCAGGCAAGCGGCAATTCCATCAACACTGCCGCAAACAATATCGAAATACAAAATCCATTAGTTTCTGTGGCAGGCTTTAATTCACTGGGCAGTACCATTCAATCGATGGGGGCAGCTTTGGAAGCTGCGGGAGTTGCAAACTCGGAAAATAATATACTCAGCAATCTCGAGACTCTGGGCTACTCATTAATTTCCGTATCGGCCATCCTCGACGCTATAGGAATTCTTATAGAAGATGAAGAGAGTATCCAAAAAAGACTGCTTCTGGCTGCAGGAGGATGGCTGGAATTCATTGGTGCCTCTCTTGGCGCCTATGTAATAATCAAGGCAGCTGAGGAAACAGCATGATTTTACATTAATAGAGAAAATAAACGTTTATCATGATGATATCAGTTGATATATGTCGAATATCAATATGCTAGCAGTCGCTATCTTTGTGCGAATGTGTCAATTTCCGGTGATTATACAAAAAAACCTGGAATAACACTACTCCAGGCAAGCTTACAGTTTTATCATACCCCTTCAAACAATACGGCAGCACCGACGCCGCCTCCGCTTCCAATGGCAGCTAATACATATTTGGAAGGAGGTCTTCTTTGGACTTCATAAAATAATTTTGTAATCATCACAGCTCCTGAAGCTCCATAAGGGTGGCCGATTGTTAGAGCACCTCCTTTAACATTCAGTATTTCATAAGGAATGGAAAGCTCATTGGCGCATGCTGCTATTTTTGATGCAAATGCTTCATTAATTTCGATTAAATCAATATCGTCAATTGTTAAATAATTTCTTTCAAGGATAGCTTGTATGGCTGGGACAGGCGCAGATCCCGGAAAGTTGGGATGTACACCTGCTACTGCACTATCGGCAAAACGCAGAATGGGCCTGTAGCCGTTTTTTATTGCTGTTTCTTCCTCCATCACCAGCACAGCAGCTGCCCCATCATGGATTCCGCAGCTGTTAGCTGCTGTTACAGTGCCATCCTTTTTAAATATAGGCTTTGCACGTTTAAGAAGAGTTTCCATTTTTCTTTTTCTAAAAAACTCTTCATCATGCAGATGTCTTCCAATTGGGATCATTTCTTCGGCCAGCAGTCCCTTTTCGAAAGCTTCCCAGCTCCGTTCATAGCTCAATTGTGCATATGTATCCTGACTTTCCCTTGATATGTTGTATTTCTCGGCTACATTTTCCGCTGCCGCACCCATATCGGGGTCTCCTATTTTTTCCGGGGAGAAGCGGGCCCTTTTGGAAAAGGGCGAGGTGCTGGCACTTTCGGTACCGCCCGCTATATAACAAGTCCCGGCACCTCCCTGGATGTAATAGCATGCCAATCGAATGGCTTCAAGACCCGCACTGCATTGCCTGTCCAGGGTTAAGCCCGGAACAGACAAAGGGAGTCCTGCTTCTAATGCTGACAAGCGGGCTACATTCCCGCCAGGTCCTACGACATTGCCCAAAATAACATCATCAATTTTATCTTCCATTCCTTCAGCAAGATAATTCAGAAGCGGGGCAGCAAGTTCATGGGGCTCATAGTCCTTAAGCATCCCATTTACTTTTCCAATAGGTGTTCTTTTTGCCTGCACAATCACTGCTTTCTTAATGGCTAATCACCTTTCTTTCGAAAGATTCCTTCAGCTGGGCACGGGCAATTTTTCCGCCGGCTGTGTAGGGCATTTCTTCAGTGAAAATCCATCTGCGGGGAACCTTATATGAGGCTAAATGTTTTTTACATAGGCGCTTTAACTCAAGGGCATCTGTTTTGCCTTTGATGACTGCAGCTGCAATTTGCCCCCAATATTGATCTTCCAGTCCTATCACAGCAACCTCCTCGACATCCGGGTGCAGACTGATCACTTTCTCAATTTCTTCAGGAAAGATATTAATAGCTCCATATAATATCATGTTCTTTTCACGTCCGCTGATGTATAAATATCCTTTATCATCAACATAGCCCATATCATCAACGGTGGCCCATCCATCCTGATCCTGTATGGAATGGATTGTTTCATTTGAAAGGTATCCATCGAAAATAAGTTCGCTTCTGACAAATATTTTGCCAATTTCATAAGGAGCGAGTTTCCTGCCGTCTGTTCCTCTAATTTCGATTTCAACACCATGGCAGGGCTTTCCGACTGATCCTGCTATATCCTCATCCGCAAGAAATGTTACATAGCTCAATTCACTGGCTCCATAAAATTCGATCATGGAGAGCTGGGGGAATATTTTGCTGATTTCCAGCTTCGAAGTTTCATCCCATTTCGCACCTGAGGAAAAGATTTTTATAGGCTTCTCTATGATTCTTTTTTCTCTTAAAATAGCTGAAACCATGGTCGGAACTGTATAAAGTGTGCTGATGGGCTGCTCCTCGATACATGAGAGAACCTGGGCTGCACTGAATTTCTCGAGGAGATGAACCGTTCCGCCCGTACAAAGCGTACTTACCGCGCCATACAAAAAATGAGAGTGGATAAGTGCCCCGGGAATCAGGACGTGATCCTTCTCATTCATCTTAAAATCGTGATGGTTCACCTTGAAGCTTGCTGCCCAGGATCTATGGGAGCGGATAAATGCTTTTGGGATGCCGGTCGTGCCTGAAGTAAATCCCATATAAAATGGGCGGTTCCTTTCTGAATCGATGTGAAACGAAGTGCTTTGACCGCAGATTTCCTCCATGGCATCCTCCCAGATATGCACGAAAGGGTGCAGGCTGGCAATCTGATCATAGTATTCTTTACCTGTGATCACGATAGAAGGGTTGGATATTTCAATCCGCTGCTTAAGTTCTTCGGCTTTCCATTTTAAGTCGAAAGGTACAGCTGTCCATCCAGCCATGGAGGCACCTGTGAATAATTGCAGAAAAGGAATTCCATTTGGCAGCAGGATTGCTGCAGTTTTATTGGTTACAGATAAAGAGTGAAGCCAGTTAGCAGTTTTGCAGAGATAAGAGCTCCATTCTTTATAGCTTAAAGTTTGGCTTTTCGAGATGATTGCTGCTTTATTTGGAGATTCTTCGGCGAGTTTTTTAATATTTGCTGTAATATTCGTCAACGGGTTGTCCTCTCCTTATGGAAAAGGAGACACCTTATAGTGTCTCCAGAGATTTAGAAAATTGCTTATTTATAATCGGATGCTTAAGCAGCCGGAATACCAGGAAAGAAGCGAGCGTCGCTTTTAACACATCTCCCGGAATATAAACCAAGCTTAATTTAATCGCATCAGACAAAGGAATATTCATCATAAAGGCCTGTACCGGAATTCCCAAAAGATAGATGAGGAATATGCCGACAGTCAGGTTTATGAGCAGGATATTCTTTAATTTTAACGTTTTGAAGCGTGAGAGTAAATACCCGATAAAAAATGCTGTAAGTGGATAGGAAATCAAATACCCTGCACTAGGCCCGAAGAATACACCAATGCCGCCGCGGCCTCCTGATAATAATGGTGCACCTGCAGCAACCAGGAGTAAAAACACTGCCATGCTGATTCCGCCAAGTCTGGCGCCTAAAATACCGCCGGCCAAAAGGACACCGAGTGTCTGCAAGGTTATCGGAACGGGTGTAAAAGATAGCATGATTGGAGGAACAAGACCAAGTGCTCCCATTACTGCTGCAAATAAAGCCACATAAGTCATCTCTTTAACTTTCATAATACCTCTCCAATTCAAATTAATAGGTTAACTGGTTTCATTTTATGGTTAACACAAATGTTTGTCAACCTAAAAAAAACGAAGTTTACAATCATGAGGATACAAGTTGGTTTAATGCTGTAAGTTTACTAGTATATATGTACTGAGCAGATGCAGCCATTAAATATTCATGTTTATTTTTTCTAAAATAAATCAAACTAAGCGGGTATCAAAATATTTTATAGGGGGTATTTAACGTGTCCAAGAAAACCAATACACCATCTGAACAAGTTGACCAAAAGGCATTATTGGACAATAAAGTGCAAGATGCGAGAAAAAACAACTTCGAAGAGGACCACATACGCAGAGTTACATCAAATGGTGCACAAGGTCAATAATTAGAAGCCCAGTTACAGAAATAAAAACCCGTTCTTAAATGATCGGGTTTTTATTGTTGCTTAAGAGACTGGGGCTATGATATAAAGGACAAGATATTTTTTGACTATTCAGTTGACTATTCCAGAATATGATTTATGATAGGGGTAACCGAAACATTGTTTTACTTACAAAACAAACATGTGTGGAGGTTATACAATGCCATTTATTGAAGTGAATGATTTAACGATTCATTATGAAGTTGAAGGAAATGGTGAGCCGCTTGTTATTCTTCATGGGCTGGGAAACAATTCACAATCCTGGAAAAAGCAGCTGGAAGGGTTAAGTAAGGAATTTACTGTTATTGCCTGGGATGCGCCCGGCTATGGCAAGAGCTCTGATCCAAGGGAGGAATTTACACAGTTCAGCCAATTTGCTGATGTTTTAAAGGGCTTTATTGACGGTTTGCATTATAAAACTGTTAATCTTTTAGGCCATTCAATGGGTTCAGCCATTGCTCTTGATTTCTGCAGCCGTTATCCTGATATGGTGACCAGGCTGATCATAGCCGATGCCACTCGCGGTGCCGCGGGGCAGAGTCAAGAAGAAAACGAAAGAAAGCTGAAGAACCGCTTACATAATATTGACACATTGGATCCAAAGGAGTTGGCTCAATTAAGGGTAAAAGAACTTCTTGCGCCAAACCCGGATCCTGAAGTAAAGAAGGAAGCAGAACGCATCATGTCCCAGGTGAGGCCGATGGGCTATCGCTCTGTGGCCTTTTCACTTTCAAATTTAAATCAAATGGATATTTTGCCTTCCATTCCTGTTCCTGTCCTTGTTATTTGCGGGGCATTGGATAAGGTGACTCCTGTAAGCGAATCTGAAATTTTCCATCAGTATATCCCTAATTCAATTCTGAAAACCATTCCGAAAACAGGGCATTTATGCTATCAGGAGAATGCGGACTATTTTAATGCCCTTATTTTGAATTTCCTGCAGGGAGCATACAAAAAAGAAGAATTAGCTGAAAGGTAACCATAGAGAAATATTTCCTATTTCTCTCCTGGTTTTGTTAATATGTTAGTAAAAATGTAAACAGGGGGTGACTTGCATGGCAAAAGAGGAGAAAGAGCGGTATAATGCCAATGCTCTGGTACGGGGGCTGGAAATCTTAAAGCTCTTTAATGAGGAGCGTCCAACTCTGTCACTGGTTGAAATTGCAAAAGAATTGAATGTTAGCCGAACAGTCCCGTATCGATTATTGTATACTCTCCAATCGCTTGGTTATCTTGACCAGGACGAAAACTCAAAGAGATATAGTTTAACGCCCCAGGTATTAGAATTGGGCTTTTCCTACTTAAGTACGTTAAAACTTCCGGAAATTGCCCAGCCATATTTGGAAACATTAAGAGATGAAACAGGGGCTTCCTGCCATTTATCTATTCTGGATGGGAATGAAGTGGTGTATGTTGGCAGTGCTCCTGTCAGAGGGGTATCTGCTATTAATGTCAATATCGGACTGAGGCTTCCAGCTCATGCAACAGCAAATGGTAAATTGCTGCTTGCCTATCAGCCGCAGGAAAAGCTGAAACAGCTTTTTTATGGATCCGAATTAAAACCGTATACGGATCGGACAAAAACATCCCTGGCTGATTTTCAAAATGAAATTGAAATAATCAGGAGAAATGGATACTCCATTACAAAAGGAGAGCTTCACCATGGGATTCAATCAGTAGCGGCGCCCATATTTGATAAAACCGGCAGCATTATGGCGGCTATTAATGTTGTAGCAACAGAGACAACATTCCATGATGAGTTTATTGAACAAGTAGCGCTGCCTAAAGTGCTTGAGATTTCAAAAAAGTTATCAGGATATATGGGATATCATTTATAAGAATAGAAAGAGTGGTTAAAAGCTTGCAGCTGCTGCAAGCTTTTTTTGTTTAGTATATAAAACTTTTTTTAGTAAATGAAACAAATTATAATTTTTCATTGACTCAATTTTCGAAAAACTTTACACTATTGATAAGTGGTAAACATTGTTTTGTATGTAAAACATAATATGGCTGAAAGGAGGGAAAAAAATACCACCCAAAAAATATTTTCTTATGAAGTATAATATTTGAAAAGTAATTGAAAGCGATTACAAAAAATGAATATGTTTCTTGAAAGGGGATCACAAATGCTGAAAGGGAACAAAAGATGGCTCTATATTGCTGTGCCTATATTCTTTTTCTGGTTTTTTGGACAAATTGATAAACTGGGAATCTCGGTTATTCAAACGGATCCTGGCTTCCTGAGTGATCTGGGGCTTACAGGGGCAGACAAAAATGCCAAAATTGGCTTAATAACATTTATCTTTACTATCTCTTACGCCGTTTCAAATATATTCTGGGGCTTTGTTATTGATAAAGCAGGTCCGCGGAAAACGGCAGTATTCGGGCTGTTCATTTGGACTGCGACCATGATTGCAGGCGGTTTGGCAACTTCCTATGAGATGTTTTTAATCAGCAGGGTAATTCTTGGATTCGGTGAAGGGATGATGATTCCGGTCTGCGGAAAATTCATTTCAAATTGGTTTAACCAGCGGGAACTTGGCCGGGCACAATCTACCTGGCTCGCGGGCAATTATTTCGGACCTGCCTGTGGTGCTGTTATATTGACTTTAGTGCTTGCAACCTTTCATTGGGAAGCTGCGTTTTTCTTCCTCGCTGCTTTTAATCTGTTTTTTGTTATTCCAATGTTTTGGTTCCTTACTCGGGATACTCCTGAAGAACATTATGCAATTGATAAGGAAGAGCTTGCGTATATCCGCAAGTCTGATGGCACTGAAAAACCAAAGAAAAGCTTTGCACAGGACTACCGCTATTGGATCGTTTGGTTTGGCATGTTAATGTCATCGTTTTTGTTTTTCGGAATCAGCATTTGGCTGCCTACTTATCTCGTTGAGGCGAAAAGTTTCTCAAGAGAAGCAATGACGGGGATTACCTCATTATCCTGGCTGTTTGCTCTGGGCTTTGTCTTATCCTGCGGATTTTTGGCTGACAAAACAAGACGTCCAAGCTTGCTGGCCACGATTCTATTCAGTTTAACGGCAGTCTTCTTAACAGCAGCTATTTTTGCACCACATCCGGTTCTGGCTGGTATTTGTATGGGACTCGCAATGGGAACTCAAGGCGGGGTGTTCCATTTAAGCAATTTATTTATCGTAAAATTTTCAACCCCGGAAACAGCAGGGCGCGCTGCCGGTCTTATGGGATTCACTAATATTTTAGGCGGTTTTTCAAGCTATATCATGGGATGGATGAGAGACCTTGCAGGCGGGGACTTTGGCCCATCGATTGTTATGCTTATCATTGCAGCAAGCTTAGGCTTCATCGCTTATATATTTACAATCAAAAAAGAGGCAGCTGAACTTCGAATTGAGCAGATTCCTCCAAATAGAAAAGTAATCGTATGATAGTTTCATATTTGAAACAAGGTTTTAATAATTTAATTTTTCTCAATATTTTTAATTGACATATTAAATATTGGGATTTATTATTAATCTGTAAGTAAAACATTGTTTTGTATATAAAACATAATAAAGATTTAGGAGTGATATTATATGTCAGCTGAAAAATTTGATGTGCAAGCTTTCGAAAAAAAATATGTAGCAAGGCTGCAAGATCGATCACTGGACTGGAATGTTCTTAAATTTCAAGAAGAAATTGATCCAAAGTACAAGAGGGCGCAAATGAGATATATTGGCCGCGGCGCTACAGCGAATAATGATTCAAATGTAATCGCAGCGGAACATTTCACACTCAGCACGATGGTGCTTCCAGCTGGATGTGTTGGACCTCTTCATCTTCACGATGATGTGGAAGAAGTATTCTTTATTCTTAAAGGGAGTGTAAAGGCTCTTATCCAGGAAGTAGGCAAGGATGAAGTACATGAAATTCGTCTGAATGAGCGTGACTGCATCAGTTCTCCTCCGGGAGTGTACCGCGGCATTCATAATGATGGCGATGAAGAAGCATTAATGCTGGTTATGCTTGGAGCAGTAAAACCAAATCTTCCTACATATCCGAAAGGGAGTGCTCTTGAAGAGCTGCGCATTCAGCGTGCGAAAGAAAGAGAAGCTATCATCAACGGAAAATAATAGTTTCTGGCAAACTGGCACTCTAATGAATATAACCGGGATGGTCCGCTAAATTTAACTCTGCCGGGTCATCCCGGTTCCTTTAACAAAAAATGTTTCCTCGGCAGCCAATGATCGGAGGATTGTAAATCTATTATTTTGGAGGTGCATAGGATGTTAGGTATTACTCACTTGAGGCACATTAGTCTCATTACTCCAGTTCTTGAGGAGCAGGCTGAGTTTTACGAGAAGATTTGGGGACTTGATAAGGTATCCGAGGATGGGGATTCTGTCTATTTCAGGGGTGCTGGTTCAGAGAATCATATTTTAAATTTGAAGCGGGGAGAAAAAGCGGGGCTTCACCATATTGCATTTGGAATGGTTGATAAGAACGCCGTTGACAGGGCAGCGGAGATTCTGGCTTCCAAGGGTATCCCGGTTATTTCACCGCCGGGCTATTTAGATGAAGAAGGTAAAGGGTACGGACTTCGCTTTGCTGATCCGGAAAACCGCTGCATTGAACTTTCAGCATGGGTGGAAATGCACACGACTATCTGGAATAAGAAGAATGTGGATCCGGTGAAGCTGAATCATGTTGTCATGAATACGGCAGACCTGGATATGATTACAGATTTTTATACTAATATTTTAGGATTTAAGGTAACTGATTGGAGCGAACACCAAATGTCTTTCCTTCGCTGCAACAGGAAGCATCACTCACTTGCCTTCAATCAGGACCGGCATGCATCTGTCAATCATATTGCCTATGAGGTAGACACGGTGGATGAAGTCATGCGGGGGATTTCAAACGTCAGAAAAGCAGGTTATCAGGAGCTTTGGGGGCCTGGACGCCATGGACCGGGAAATAACATCTTCTGTTACTTTCAGGATCCTGCCAAATTTGTCATGGAATACACGTGTTATTTAGAAACCATTGAAGATGAGGAAGAATGGGTGGCTCGAGTATGGAAAAGGGTTCCACACCTGATGGATCAATGGGGAATAGCCGGACCTCCAAAACCTGAAGCACGTGCAGCCATGGGCGGAAAGCCTGATCCAGGTTGGGTTAACGTGAATGCATTAACCTAAAGCTATTTGAAAGGGGTATCGTTATGGACTTTGGTTTAAAAGGAAAAACAGCAGTCATAATGGGCGGGACTTCGGGAGTAGGCCTCAAAACAGCAGAAATGTTCCTTCAGGAAGGTGCAAAAGTTGCGGTATGCGGCAGAAATGCAGAGAGGAAGGATAAAGCATTTGACCATTTATTGCATTTCGGGCCACGGGAATCAATCTTTGCCGCCACTTGTGATGTAACAAATAAAGAGGATGTTAATCGTTTTGTCGATTCAGCAGCATCCCGGCTTGAAGGAATTGATATTTTAGTTAATGCCGCCGGACAAAGTGTTATGGGGTATTTCTTCGATATTACAGATGAGCAATGGCAGGAACAGATTCAGTTAAAATATTTTGCCATTATCCATGCGGTACGTGCTGTCCATCCATATTTAGTGAGGCGCGGAGGCGGAAGGATCATCAATATTAATGCGACGCTTGCAAAGGAACCTGAAAGACATATGGTTGCTACGGCCGCAACAAGGGCAGGTCTTTTAAACTTAAGTAAAACGCTTTCCCAAGAGCTTGCATCAGACAATATCCTGGTCAACTCCGTAAGTCTTGGATTAATCCGTACTGACCAGTGGGAACGCAGACGATTGAAAAATGCACCTGATATGGATGCCGAGGAATATTACAAAGATCTTGCAGTAAAGCGGGAGATTCCGCTGGGCAGGGTTGGAGAAGCAGAAGAAGTAGCCAGTGTCATTCTCTTTTTAGCCTCAAAGCAGGCAAGTTATGTTTCAGGATCAACCATTGAGACAGCTGGAGCGCTGGGGAAAGCGCTTTAATATTAAGCAAAGGCAGGAATGATTATGATGAGCCAACAGGAACAATTGGAAATTGCACCGGTAAAAGCAAGTGAGCAAATGGAATTTACTGCAGCAGATGCAGTTGTGAAGGAACTCGTCCGTGCTGGTGTTGAGGTGGCATTTGGGATTGTAAGCATTCATAATATGCCGATTTATGATGCCATCCTCCGTGATGGAAGAATTCATCTGGTATGCTCCCGCGGGGAGAGCGGTGCGGCAAATATGGCAGATGGTTATGCCCGTGCGACAGGAAAATTGGGAGTGGTCATCACGAGTACGGGAACTGGTGCAGGAAACGCTGCTGGTTCACTGATTGAGTCATGGGCAGCGGGGGTTCCGCTCCTGCATTTAACAGGTGAGGTTGCATCCCCCTATTTGGGAACTGGAAGAGGCTATATTCACGAGTGTAAAGACCAGCTGTCTATTATGGAGGGTTCATGCAAAAAAGCTATGCGGCTAAGAAGGCCTGAACAGGCAGCTGCGGTTATCAGGCAAGCCATTAAGGAAGCTGCTGCTGTACCTTCAGGACCTGTTTCAGTAGAAATTCCAATCGATTTCCAATCTGCAATTATACCGGATTATTCATTGGAAGAAGTGTATGTTTCAGTACAGGAAAACAGCTCAATATCGTATCTTCCAAAAGAGGCGATAACCAAAGTCAGCCAGGCCCGCCGCCCGGTCATTTGGGCAGGTGGGGGCGTCATTAGCTCCGGGGCTTCCAAAGAATTGCAGGAGCTTGCGGAAAGGATCGGGGCAGCCGTTATTACGAGCCAATCAGGAAAGGGCAGCATTCCGGAGGATCATCCTCAATGTATTGGCCACTTTGCATCATTTGAATTAACAAAAGATTTAGTGAAAAAATCGGATCTCCTGATCAGCATTGGAGTCAGATTTAGAGGGAATGAAACCTCCAACTGGAAAATAGAAATTCCAGAAAATCATATCAGCATTGATGCTGATCTCCAGGCAATGAACAGAAATTATGCCGCGGCCATTGGGCTGGCAGGTGATGCTAAGCTTATATTGAGAAAAGTAAATGAAGAATTGGCTAAGGAATCATTATCACCTTCCAAAGATTATTTGGAAGAAGTGCTATCAGTAAGGAAAGAACTGCGTCTTCAGTTGAGAGCAACACTTGGACCATATGAAAAAATTGCTGATGCTATGCGTAAATTGCTCCCGCGGGATACTGTATTGGTGCGTGACGTTACGGTACAGGCAAATGTCTGGGGCAGCCGATTATTTGAAATATATCAGCCGCGTACATCCATACATGCTTCAGGCGGAGGAATTGGGCAAGGCTTGCCGACTGCAATCGGAGCACAAATGGGATGTAAGGATAGACAAGTTGTTTTATTAGCTGGAGATGGCGGCTTCATGGTCAATGTCGGTGAAATGGCAACTGCAGTACAGGAAAGCCTTCCGATAATCGTCATCCTGTTTGATGATGCAGGATATGGTGTTCTCCGAAATATTCAGGATGCCGCCTATGGACGGCAGGTTGCGGTCGATTTAGTTAGCCCCGATTTCGTTTTGCTGGCTCAGTCCATGGGATTTGCATCTGCAAAAATCGGTTCTCCGGAAGAATTCGCATCCGAGCTGGAGAAGGCAATGGACAAGAGAAAACCATCCATGATCGTAGTGGATATGGAAGCAGTCGGGCCAATGGCGAAACCATTTGGTGGGCCTCCTGGCGCGGCGGAAGCGTTCAAACCGAAAAAGTTGTAAGGGAGTGATTTGGGATGATTTCGACGTATCCATTTGTTTCAGGAAAATATTTAATAGCTGGAGAGTGGATCCAGACAGAAAATACAGCCCATGTTCTTAATCCGGCTGATCATCAGGAAGTTGTGGGCGAAGTTGCCTTGTGTACAGAAGAACAGGTTGAATTGGCCATTTCTGCTGCAGCAAAGGCTTTTGAAACCTGGTCGAAAAGTGAGATTGAGGACCGGGCAAACCGGATGAAGCTCGCTGCCGACGAGATTAAAGCAAGTGTCGAAGAGAACGCCACTTTGCTGATCCGAGAAAATGGAAAAGTGCTGGTGGAAGCGAAAAAAGACCTTCTGCGCTGTGTCGATATTATGAAGGAAGCTGCCGAAGAGCTTTTGGAATGGTGGAAGCCTGAATCCATTCCCGGTTCCCAGAAGGTCCAAATCCGAAAGCGTCCCCGTGGGGTAACGGCAGTGATCTCTCCATGGAACTCACCAATGATCCTTACGTTTAAGCGGGTGATCCCAGCTGTTCTTGCCGGAAACACAGTCGTTGTAAAGCCGGCGACAAGCTGTCCGCTAACAATCATGTCATTCCTCAAGACAGTGGCTTCTTATTTCCCTGATGGAGTCATTAATGTTGTAACTGGTTCAGGAGGGCTGATCGGCAATAAGCTTTGCTCAGATCCGCGAATCCGAACCATTGCATTTGTCGGCAGTACCGAGACTGGGAAAGAAATCATGCGAGCTGCTTCAGGCACGGTGAAAAATGTCTACATGGAGCTTGGCGGAAATGATGCGGCTATTATTCTCGAAGATGCCAATCTGGATGAAAGCGCTATTAAGCGACTGCGTTTCGGAGTTCTTAGGGCAGCAGGCCAGGTGTGCTCAGCCATCAAAAGGATCTATGTCCATGAATCCCGATACGGGGAGCTGGTAGAAAAGCTTAGAAAAGAATTTCAGCATATTAAGGTTGGAAATGGCATTCAGCCTGATGCCGAGATGGGGCCTTTGAACAATAAGGCCCAGTACGAATATGTGAATGGGCTGATCGAACGTGCCAGAAAATCCGGAGCTACCGTCATCACAGGAGGGATTCAGCTTGATCCAGAGTCCTGGGATAAAGGCTATTACATACTGCCTGCAATCATCACCGGTGTGGATCAGAAAAGTGAAATTGTTCGTGCTGAACAGTTTGGACCTGTCATTCCGATCCTTCCATTTAAAGAGGATGAGGAAGTCATCAGCCTGGCAAATGACAGTGAATTTGGTTTAAGGGCTTCTGTTTGGACAGAAGATGAAGCCAAAGCATTTGAATTTGCAGACCGGTTAGAGGCCGGCGCCGTTTTCCATAATAATCATACCGTTTTTCAGGATCTCCATCTGGACTTCCCGGGCCTAAAGGAAAGCGGACTTTCACGAGAAACGCGGCATTGCGGTCTGGAGTTTTTTGCAGATTCCTATGGTTTTGCCAATTAGGGGGATACCGATATGAAATTAGCCTTAATAGGAGGCGGGAATATAGGCAGGTTCCTGCTTCAAAGCATTAATATAGACTGCTTAATACCGAATGCGAAAATTATTGGCCTTCATACTCGCTGCCAGGAACAGGCAAAGGAACTATCACGTGAATTTGAAGCGGAAATCTTTGAAGACGTGGAATCCCTTTTAAAATCCGATGCCGACCTGGTTATTGAAGCAGCAACTGTTGAAGCTGTAGAAGAGTATGCTGCTTCCATTTTGCTTTCAGGCAAAGATCTGGTTGTCAGCAGTGTTGGGGCATTGGCAGACCGGGAATTTTATAAGTGCCTTGAAGAAATCTGCATCTTAAATAATACGAAAATCCACTTGCCATCAGGGGCAATCGGCGGACTGGATATTTTAAAAGCTGCCAAATCGATTGGTGAGCTGGATTCTGTCTCCATTATCACCAGGAAGCCTCCTCAGGCACTTCCTGGTGCCCCGCTTAATGGGGAAAAGGTGCTTTTTGAGGGTTCTGCCGCCGAAGCCATTAGAATATTCCCAAGGAATATCAATGTTTCCATTATCTTGTCTCTCGCGGGATTAGGTGCCGAGAATACCGGAGTTAAAATCATATCCGATCCAGCAGCAAGGAAAAATAGCCATACGATTGAGGCAGCAGGTTCTTTCGGAAAGCTATCGCTTCAAGTCGAAAATGACCCGATGCCTAATAATCCAAAGACAAGCTACCTGGCAGCTCTAAGCATCCTGGCTTCATTGAAGAATAGGGATGAGATGATCCGGGTTGGATAGATGTAAACTGGTGCAACAGCAGGAAGAGAATATTTCATTCTTTTCCTCGCTCCTTGGAGAAGCTTATTTTAAGACGAAGGGGGAATTTACATATGATTAAAACGACAACTAAGAATTTAGAAGAAATGACCCAAAAAGAAACGATCGGCTACTTGAACGAAACAGTCCAGCCTGAGGCTGGATCCATTCCTGCCTTTATCCTCGCAGATCCTAAGATTTACGATATTGAGCATAAAAAGGTGTTTATGAAAACCTGGCTTTTTATTGGCCATGAATCAGAAATCCCGAATAAAAATGATTATATGTTAAGAGATTTAGCAGGCTACTCCATTATTATTACAAGAGATTCAGAGAATGAAATCCGCGGTTTTTACAATATGTGCACACACCGGGGGATGAAATTATGCCGTGCTGACAAAGGAAATAAATCTTCATTTGTATGTCCTTATCATGGATTTAATTTTAAAAACAATGGTGATCTTATTGGAGTACCTCTGCAGAAGGATATTTATGGTGCTGACCTGGATAAGTCCAAACTGGGACTCCACAAAATAAGGATTGAATCATATAAAGGCCTTGTTTTTGGAACCTGGAATGAAGAAGCTGAGTCTCTATCAGATTTCCTCGGCGATTTCAAATGGTATTTGGATATTTTAGCCGGACGTGCTGAAATGGAAGTCGTCGGCCCTCCGCAAAGGTTTATCATCCATTCAAACTGGAAGGTAGGAGCAGATAACTTTGTCGGCGATTCCTACCACACAATGGTCACTCATGGATCCATTGCAAAATTGGGCATGGTGCCCAGTGCGACATATTCCAAAAAGGGATACCAAATCCACACTATGAACGGGCATGGTTTAAATCTGGGTACTCCTAATCCTGACTTCGCATTCCCTGAAGAGCTAAAATCTGAATATAAATCCAATTTAACAGATGAACAATATGATGTGCTGGCCAATTTGAAAAATATGATCGGAAACATCTTTCCAAACCTGAGCTTCCTCATTTCACATACAAAGGTAAAAGGACAGCTGATTTCGAATACAACCGTTCGGATGTGGAGGCCAATTGGGCCAGATAAAATGGAAGTGATTGCCTGGTTCCTGGTAGAGAAAAATGCTGCAGAGGACTGGAAGAAACGTTCAAGGGATTCTTTCATTTTAACGTTCAGCCCTTCAGGCATTTTTGAGCAGGATGATACAGAAGTTTTTACTGACATCACCGCTGCCGCATCAGGGCCAATGCCTGTTATGAAAGAACTTGTTTACAATTATACGATGGGCATGCACCGGGAACCGGTCAGCGATTTCACCGGTCCGGGTGTTGTCTACGATGATAAGTTTTCTGAAGCAAATCAAAGGAATTTCTATCGCTACTGGCTTGATCTCATAAACGCTTAAGTAAACTGGAACGATGCCTGAAATGGGGGAATACGGAATGAGTTTAGAGAAAATGCTCGCAACCTATGAATTTGAACAATGGCTCTACAGAGAAGCTGAGCTGCTTGATCATATTGATTTTGATGGCTGGTTCAGCCTTATGCATCCATCCCTGATTTATCAAATGCCTGTACGTGTCAATAAGGAAGGCACCGAAAGGCCGGATTATGCGGAAGATATGTTTTCTTTTAATGATGATATAGATTTGCTGAGCCTGAGAGTCGAACGGTTAAAAACGGACTATGCTTGGGCGGAAATTCCTCCTTCCCGCACCCGCCGCTTTGTAAGCAATGTAAAACTGGCAGACTATGTCCCGAATGAAAAAGCATCTGTAAATAGTTATCTTCTAATCTATCGCAGCCGGAGTACAGACATTCATCATGACCTGATCTCAGGAGAGCGCCGTGATGAATTTACATATGAAGATGGCATCTGGAAATTATCAAAGAGGGTTTTCATTGTCGATCAAACAACACTCAATACCAGAAATCTCGCTATTTTTGTTTAAGGAGGAACATTCAGTATGGCACAGCTAAGCGGAAAATCAGTCTATTTGACCGGGGGCGCCTCTGGCATTGGCAAGGCTGTTACAGAGACTTTTATACAGGAAGGAGCCTTTGTAACTGTACTGGATAAATCAGCAGCTGGCCTCGAGCAATTGAAACAGGAATACGGGGATCGTGTTCTATGCATGGAAGGGGACGTCACTGAATACGGGGATCACATTAACGCCGTTCGAGCTGCTGTGGAAGCGGCGGGAAAACTCGATGTGTTCGTGGCCAATGCCGGCGTATTTGACGGATTTGCCAAATTTAGTGAAGTAACACCAGAGGCCATGTCAGATGCCTATGACCTGTTATTTACTATTAATGTTAAAGGCTATTTTAATGGTGCAAAAGCTTCTGCGGAAGAATTGAAAAAAACAAATGGAAATATGATTTTCACGGTTTCCGGAGCCGGCTTTTACCCAGACGGGGGCGGAGTCTGGTATACAGCAAGCAAGCACGCGCAAATCGGCTTAATGCGCCAGCTTGCCTTTGAATTAGCCCCGGACATCAGAGTAAACGCGGTGGCACCAGGCGGCACATTGACGGCACTCAATGTCATAGGCCCGCTTAAGCCGTTTGTGACAGCAGTCGATCCGGATACGAAAGCAAAAAGCATTAAATCCCGAAATCCCCTCCGCATAGCTATGACCAGCGAAGACCATGTTGGAGCGTATCTGCTGCTTGCTTCTGATCAATCCCGAGCCATTACAGGCGAAGTGATTTCCAGTGATGGAGGACTTGCTGTACGGGGATTATCTTAAAGGAGAAGCGTCATTTAGGAGGATTTTTTTTATGGCAGAAAGCAAAACTACTAAAGCGCCATTAGCTGGAAATCAGGAAATAAACCAGCTGGCTTTTGTTGTTCAGGATATTGATGAGGCTTGTGAGGCTTTTTCAAGTTTACTGGGAGTTCCGAAGCCCGAGTGGTTTTTAACAGGTGATCAGGAAGTATCACAGGTAATTTACCGTGGAAACCCTACTGCATCAAGAAGTAAATTAGCATTTCTAAATACACCAACTGTTCAATTTGAACTTATTGAACCAAATGAAGAACCAGGCACGATGCGGGAGTTTTTGGATCGGGCTGGAGAGGGCATACACCATATTGCCTTTGATGTGGAATCCATCAGTGAACGAATGCCGCTTTTTGAAGAGAGCGGGTACTCACAACTGCAAAGTGGAGAATTTACATCAAGTGAAGGCAGATATGTTTATGCTGATACCTTGAGAGACTGCAAGATATTGGTTGAACTCCTGGAAAGCTCTGAGGCAAGAAATACTGCAGCTCCCCCTGATTCACTATGCCCCTTGCTTGGAACAAATAAAGTCGAGCAGCTGGCAATCGTGGTAAAAAATCTGGATTTGGCTGCAGAAGCTTACTGTAAGCTTCTCGGTGCCGATAAGCCACCCATTATACAATCAGGTCCAAGTGAAATGACGCAGGTCATTTTCAGAGGCCGGCCAACAGAAGGTAAATCAAGATATATGTTTATCAATACACCTTTCATTCAAATTGAATTAATCGAACCAGGTGATTCACCAAGTACTTGGCAGGAACATCTGGAGAAATACGGGGAAGGTGTCCATCATATTTCGTTCGTTGTCGATAACCTGAATGAAAAAATCAGATTGCTGGAAGAAATGGGATATCCTGTCATACAAACTGGCAACTTTTTTAATGGGAAAGGCAAATATGCTTATATGGACACAACCTCAACATTCAAAGTGATTATTGAATTACTTGAGAGATATTAAAAAACGGCTGCACATAAAAGTGCAGCCGTTTTTTTTAGGGTGGCATCACCTCCTGTTTAATTGTAAAATAATACTATTCTAGAAATTATTAGGGGGATTTATGTACACTTACCAATCTTTTGTAACAGATGGAACCTTTACATTATTGAGGCCAGTGATTTCTAGTTTCCTATTAATTACTGTGGTTCTATTCGTTCTTGTTTGGCTTCCTAAAGCCTTGCAGGGTTTCTTGAACGGATTTACGGTTATGGCGGTTGCCCTCATTTCAATCATTATATCTGGCCAGGTACTATTTTTTGGAGCCATTCTTGCCGATGAGTTAGGGATGGGAGGAGGAAGCGGATTTTGGATGTTCCTTGTGATTGTCATCCTGGGAACCGTGAGCCCCATTATTTATTTCATGAGACATAGGGAGGCGGGATCGTGACCAGTTCTGAAATTAAGAAACTGAGAGTCAGGCAGCTCCTGCTCTTAAATGGCACCCTCCTATTCTTCTTAAGTGCGACTTACATTTTACAAATATTAATAGATATTACTTTTTCGCAAATGTTTATTTTCCTTGGCACGGTAACTCTGATTCAATCAATTTTAGGATGGGCAAAACGTAATTCCACTAAATCTATTCTTCCTGTTATCGAACAAATTGCCATCTATGAAAAAGAAAAGATGGGCAATGAATGGAGTAAGCAGCGGATTGTGGGGAGTATTTGGACATTGCTTTTTAGCAGCATACTATTTATCAATGCTTACTTCCATTCTGATTCCGGGGAAATTCTGAAAATAGAGCCGATGTTTTTATTTTTTCTTACAATTGCGATTCTAATCATGACCAATATCAGTATGGTCATTCACAGCAGGAAGGTGGATGTTGCTCAATCACCTGCAAACTTCACAGGGTACACACGTAACTCTAATGTAAGGGCTATTATCTTTGGTGCTTGTTACGCCATCCTTATCTTTGTGTTAATACTTTCTTTAGTCTAACCGCTCCATATATGTTTAGAGCGGTCTTTTTTCTTCTTAAATACAAGTTGACAGGTCGGAATAGTTGGTTATATAATGTGAGTAATTAATTCTGAGGGAGGAATAGATTATGAATGAACGTTATCCTGTTTTTGACGGTGCAGAATCATTCTACTATGAAGGCAATGAGATCGGGATTCTGATCACACATGGTTTTCTTGGAACTCCCCAGAGTGTACGGTTTTTGGGGGAGTCATTTGCCAAGCTTGGCTATACCGTCTTTGCTCCAAGGCTTAAAGGCCACGGCACACATTATAAAGATATGGAAAAAACCTCTCATGAGGATTGGTTTGCTGAAGCAGAAAAGGGGTATCAATTTCTAAAAGACAGATGCACATCTGTTTATGCTGCAGGTCAATCAATGGGTGGTGCATTGACCCTTTGGCTGGCAAATAAATATCCCGAAATTGCAGGTATTGTGTTAATAAATGCCGCTCTCCGGGTTCCATGTTATGAATATTTAAAGGGGAAAACAAATCCCAGATACCTTGATGAAGGTGCACCAGATATTAAAAAAGAGGATGTAGAGGAAATTACGTACGGGAAAGTTCCGGTTCCCTCCATCTTCGAATTGCAGAAAATCATGGAAAGAACACCAGACTTATTACCTTCCATTAAAACACCTGTATTAGGCTTTAAGTCGGTAGAAGATCATGTGGTGCCTGCAGAGTGTACAGATTTTATTTTGGAGAAGATTGGCTCCGTGAAAAAGAAAGCTATATCGCTCTATAACTCCTATCATGTGGCATCCATGGACAATGATAAAGAAAAGATTGTTAACATAACTCATCAGTATATTCAGCAGAATCAAGCAGGCAGCTTGTCCTTTGTGTAAGGACGGGCTGTTTTTTATGTCATGAAACCTTTTAAACATGATACCGTATAAAAAGAAAAGGGTATTCAGCCTGTAATACAGAATAAGACAGTATATTTTTCTAGGGAAGAAGATGATGGAAATGAAGGCGAGAAGTAAATTGCTCCGTATGTACAAATTGCTTTCTATGGCACTTCGCATTATATTTCAAATTTACTGGTATAAATGGACCCGCAAATCAGAAGCAGAATGGGAAAAATTATGGTCTGGCATCGGGAAAAGATTCCGGACAACACTTTTTGAATTGGAAGGGCTGCTGATTAAGATTGGTCAGTTCATCAGCATTCGTTCTGATTTGCTTCCAAAAGCTTTCATCCAGGAGCTGCAAGACCTGACCGATAAGGTACCGCCATCGGAATGGAGTGAAATCCAGAGGATTTTAAACGAAGAGTGGGGGAGCGAGCTCTCTAAAAAGGTGGTGGCGATTGAAAAAGAAGCCATTGCATCAGCATCGATTGGGGAGGTATATAAAGGCGCTCTCCAGGACGGCTCAATTGTCGCCATTAAAGTACAGCGTCCTGATATTCAATCCATCGTACATACCGACTTCCGGACCCTAAGTATTCTTGTCTGGTTTGCTGATCGGTTTGTCCCTATTCCTAAGGGATTCCTTAATTTAAAGGTCCTATTTCAGGAGCTAAAGCAGGTTATTGAGCGGGAGCTTGACTTTACAAAGGAAAAGGATACCCTGCTTTATTTTAAGGAGCGATTTAAAGATAATGAGTTGGTTAAAATTCCCCGCGTGCATCAGGAGCTTTGCACTTCAAAAGTGCTTGTCATGGAATGGGTGGAGGGAAAAAGACTCAATGATTCAGCAGCGGTTGAAAAGCTTGAGATATCCCGTCACGATCTGGCACGCCGTTTGATGAAGATCTTCCTGCCGCAATGGCTGGAACCTGGGATGTTTCATGCCGATCCCCATCCAGGAAATGTGCTGTTTACAAGGGAGGGGAGGATCATTCTTCTTGATTTCGGCATGGCCGGGGAAATTTCAAAAAAAGATGCAGTCTCTTTTCAGAATTTAATTGAATCCATTCTCGCTAAAAACTACAGTAAAGCAGTCGAATGTCTGTCACAGCTGGGATTTTTGCTGCCGGAAGCTAATGCGGGAACAATGGAGAAGCTGCTGTCAGAATGGATGGCATTTGACCTTTCTCAGGTAAAAGATATGGATCTAGTGGCTCTTAAGCTTGAACTAAATGATATGATTGCTGCTCTTCCGATCCAGGTGCCAACCCGCTTTGTTTTTCTGGGCAGGTCATTTATGACAATAGAAGGGATTGTTCGCCATCTGGCACCAGAAGATGATCTTCTTGACCTTGGCAAACCAGTTTTTACAGAGTGGTTAAGCTCACAGGGGAATAAATGGTCATTCATTTGGAGCATTATTCAATCCCAGCCGCTCTTTAAAATTTTTCATTCAGCAGTGGAATTCCTGGAAACACCGCGTAAATTGGAAAAAATGAAAGAGGCCGGGCAAAGAAGGGATTTTCAGTTTACGATCTATGAAAATCGAAAAAAACAGCTTTTTCAGCTATTCATGCTAGGTTTAACTGGGTCTGGCTTTGGCATTTATTTAGAAGAAATGCTGATCATGCAATTATCCGCAGGCATCGCAGCCATTGCGCTTGCAGGGTTTGGAGTAAACAGTTGGAGGCTGGGAAAATGGCTGAAATATATGCCGGAAAAACGGAGATAATCAAAAGAGCCGAGTTTTGGCTCTTTTTTACTATTTTGATATATAACCCGCCAGATTATGATAAAATAATTAGTTAGGTAAACAATTATTCGGAAAAGGAGAGTACTCAGTGTGCTAATTCAAATCAATAAACAACTGGAGAAAATGATGCCATTGATTACTCCAATAAGCGTGGTTCTAGGTGTTATGCTCGCTGGTTATATTAAGGATTTTGCTTTTATCATCCCTTGGGTTTTTGCGTTTATGACGTTTTCAGGCAGTCTGAACTCCAGTTTTAGCAGTTTAAAAGAAATCCTTCATCATCCAAAGCCGCTTTTCCTCATATTGTTTCTGCTTCATATTTTGATGCCTCTCTTTGCATGGAGCACAGGTAAACTTGCGTTTGGTGATGATTCATTAACTATTACCGGGCTGGTATTGGCTATGGCCATTCCGACCGGCATATCGAGCTTCATCTGGGTTTCCATTTATCGCGGCAATATTCCGCTGACATTGTCCATCATTCTGGTAGATACCTTTTTGTCACCATTTATTGTTCCGCTGACATTGTCGATATTTTTCCAGAAATCTGTACAGATCGATGTTGTGCCGATGATGGCTGGATTATTCGGCATGATTGTTCTGCCTTCTTTTCTTGGTATGCTCTTCAATCAATTTGCAGGAAAAAGCGCTGCAGCCTTGAGCAGCCGGCTCTCTCCTTTTTCTAAGCTAGGAATGGCCATTGTGGTCATGCTGAATGGAGCTGTCGTCGCCCCGTATCTGAAGGAGGTAAATCTTAAATTGGTCCTCATCGGGCTTGCTGTATTTTGTGTGGCGTTTATGGGCTATCTTATCTCTTTCATCATCGCTAATTTACTGAAATACGATCAGGGCACAACTGTGGCCGTTACGTTTAATGGCGGGATGAGGAATATCAGCGTTGGCTCCGTCCTGGCAGTTACTTATTTTCCTGCTCCTGTTGCTGTTCCTGTGGTCATCGGCATGCTCTTTCAGCAGGTATTGGCGTCCCTGTATGGGATTATAATGAAGCGTCATTTCAGCAGGAAGGTTCTTCAGGAAGGTCATACTGTGTAAGGTTTAAGCTCCTGTTTCAGGAGCTTTTTTTGTTTGCCAATATATCATAAAAATAAATTTTTAATTAAATCATCCTTCCGCACATAAAAAAGCGTTATGCGCACATAAAATTTTTATCTGCACATAAAAATATTTTTCAATATAAAAGTGTGCCATCTGCATACAAAATTGGCTGAAATAATGGCCCAACAAGCAATTAAATATATAAATTTTACTAAATTTGAACAAAAAATATGATTTATCCCGAATTTTAACGGGTAGAATATCGTAGGGATATCGCCGGCATTGAAATTATCTTTAAAAAAAGTTATAATAAGACGTTGTTAACACTACCGAGGGGGAAGTTTTTTTGTCAATCGAAATTGGAAGTAAGGTACAAGGAAAAGTAACAGGTATTACAAATTTCGGAGCTTTTGTCGAACTGCCAGGCGGTACGACAGGTCTTGTTCACATTAGTGAGGTAGCGGACAGCTATGTTAAAGATGTGAATGAGCATTTAAAAGTTGGCGATGAGGTAACTGTTAAAGTGCTTAGCGAGAAGGAAGGCAAAATTGCCCTTTCCATCAAAAAAGCAGTGGACAGACCTGAAGGCCAATCTTCTTATTCTCAGCGCCCGCCGCGCCAGGGAAGAGATGATCGCCGCGGCGGTTCCAGAGATTTCCGTTCTAAAGGAAACTTTAAGCCGAAGGAAAGCTTTGAAGACAAAATGGCAAAATTCTTAAAATCGAGTGAAGAAAATATTTCTTCATTAAAGCGCAATACTGAAGGAAAGCGGGGCGGCCGAGGCGGACGCCGCGGTTAAGCAGCCCTTTAGATAGAGTGAAGCTTCAATCAGCGGGTGGTTTCCCAACTGATTGTTAGTTGAACCAATCTGGCCTATATGCTCAGTTAGACCTGAACCTCTGGATCAAAGGGTGGGGCTTACTGAGCATTAGACTGCGATAAAGGCAAGCCGTTTTAGGCTTGCCTCTTTTCGCTTATATTTCAATTATAATCGGCAGGATCATTGGTTTGCGCTTTGTTTTTTCAAATAAATACTGCCCAAGTGATTTCTTAATGCTCTGCTTGATGACATTCCACTGGCTTTTATCCTGTTCTGGAAGATCATTGACGGTTTTCTCCGCAATCCGATTTATTTCTCTCAGCAAATCTTCGGATTCCCGTGCGTAGACGAAACCTCGGGATATCGTATCAGGTCTTGATATCATTTTGCGCTCATTCTTGCTCATGGTCAGTACGATCACAATCATCCCATCCTCGGACAGCTGCTTTCTGTCCCGGAGCACGATGCTGCCAATGTCACCAACCCCCACTCCATCAACATAAGTATCTCCGGCAGGTACCCGCCTGGTCTGGCGTGCTTCTCCGTTCTCGATATCAACGACATCCCCATTTTTAATGATAAATGTATGCCCAGTTTCAACACCGATGGATTCAGCAAGCAATTTATGATGGTGAAGCATTCTATATTCACCGTGAATCGGGATAAAATATTTCGGCTTCATCAATGTGAGCATAAGCTTTAAATCCTCCTGATAGCCGTGGCCGGACACATGCATCCCTGTTGAGCTTCCTGAACCGTATATCACCCGGGCTCCCAGCTTGAACAGGTTGTCGATAATCTTAGAGACATCGCGTTCGTTCCCCGGGATTGGGGATGCTGCAAGAATCACGGTATCCTCAGGATGAATCTCTGCATCACGATAATTTCCGGCAGAGAGCCGTGAAAGGGCAGCCATCGGTTCACCCTGGCTGCCGGTACATAATATGCACACCTTTTCAGGAGCCAGATTCATCGCTTCTCTTGGATTCACAATCATACCCTCAGGAACTGTCAGGTAACCGCGTTCAATAGCTACATCCACGACATTTACCATACTCCTTCCAAGCAGGACCAGCTTTCGGTTTGTTCTAATCGCAGCGGCCACAACCTGCTGAACACGGCTCACATTGGAAGCGAAAGTTGAGATGATGATCTTGCGTGGTGCTTTCATAAATGCTTCCTCAATGTTTTCCCCGACAATATGTTCAGTTGGCGAAAAGCCAGACCGCTCAGCGTTTGTGCTTTCTGATAGCAGGGCCAGCACTCCACTGCGGCCAATTTCAGCCATCCTATGGATATCAGCATGCTCCTGATTTACAGGGGTTAAGTCAAATTTAAAATCGCCGGTATGGACAACATTGCCCTCTGGCGTCTTGAAAACAATGCCCAGACAGTCGGGGATGCTATGATTCACCTTGAAAAAGCTA
This sequence comes from Cytobacillus oceanisediminis 2691, assembly GCF_000294775.2. Taxonomy (GTDB): domain Bacteria; phylum Bacillota; class Bacilli; order Bacillales; family Cytobacillaceae; genus Cytobacillus; species Cytobacillus pseudoceanisediminis. Next base: position 2,806,400 of record NZ_CP015506.1, on the reverse strand, counting down.
ACGCCTATTTTACCGAAATCTAGGCTAGAGTCAGAATCTATGGTTATAAGCTCTGAATCACCCATCAGGCGATGCTCCGTTAATTTTAATTCAATCAGCCCAAGCGTAAATCGGGTCGCATAAACCGGCATATTGATCTTTTTGAGAAGATAGGCAACTCCGCCAATATGATCCTCATGTCCATGAGTGACAATCAGCCCGCGGATTTTATCCCGGTTTTCCTCAAGGTATGTGATGTTCGGAATGATCAAATCGATCCCCAATAATGTCTCGTCAGGGAATTTCCCTCCGGCATCAATCACGACAATATCGTCATCATATTGGATCACATACATGTTTTTTCCAATTTCATTGATGCCGCCCAGAGAAAATATGGATAGTTGCTTTCCGTTTGACTCCATATGTAAATCCTCCCACTAGTCATTTTTTATTAGCATTCCCGAATGTGCCTGCTTTATCATACTGTATTGCACACAGTTAGAAAGTTTGTCTGGGGATTTTAATCCTTTAAATCAGCGAATTAATTATTGACATAAAATACCGAAGGATGCATAATAATTCTAATTATAAGAAGAATTCAACAGCCATGACAGGGAACCAGTAAGTAGAACTCAGGCTAAAAGAGAGCAGGATTCACCGGCTGAAAGATCCTGCAGCCTGCAAAGCTATTGAACCTAGCCCTTGAGCTGCCAGGCAAACCTGGCCGAATTTCCTGCGTTAAAGGATTTTCAAAGCGGGCACTTGCTGTGTGAAGTGCCAATGAAGGTGGTACCGCGAAAGACAAAGCTCTTCCGTCCTTTTTAAAGGGATGGGAGGGCTTTTTTTATTTGATTGGATGGTGGATAGCGTGAAAAGGAAACGAATTGTCGTCAAAATAGGAAGCAGTTCACTGACAAATACAAATGGAGGACTTTGCATCGAAAAACTTGAGGAGCATGTAGCTGCACTTTCCCGTTTAAAACAGCTTGGCCATGATGTCATCCTGATTTCATCTGGGGCAGTAGCAGCAGGTTTTGCTGATTTGGGCTATCCTTCCCGGCCTGTGACCATCGCCGGAAAACAGGCGGCTGCTGCAGTCGGGCAAGGGCTGCTGATGCAGGGATATACCGAAGAGTGTAAGAAGCATGGGATTGTAGCTGCACAGCTGCTGCTCACACGGCAGAACTTCCTGCACAAAGAGCAATATCAAAATGCACATGCAACTTTAGCGGAGCTTTTAAAGCGAAATATTCTCCCGATCATTAATGAAAACGATTCGGTGTCGGTGGAGGAGCTGGCATTTGGCGATAATGATATGCTTTCTGCTCTCGTAAGCGGACTTGTTCAAGCACAGCATTTAATCATTCTGACAGATATCAACGGCATTTATGATTCAAATCCGAGGACAAACCCCAATGCGAAAAAATATCATTTTATCACAGAAATCACAAAAGAAATGGTGAAAGCTGCTTCTGGTTCGGGCTCCAAGGTAGGGACCGGCGGTATGGTGACAAAGCTGGAGGCGGCACGGACAGCGCTGGCGCTGGGAGTGCAGGTGTTTATTGGAGTTGGCTGCGGACGGGAAAAATTAGTCGATATCCTCAATGGAAAAGGGAACGGCACCTATGTTGGCAACAGTTCAAAGGCGAGCGTTAGGACATCCAAACAGTGGCTGGCTCTGCATTCAGTACCTAATGGGAAAATTGAAGTGGACCAGGGTGCGGCACACGCGATGTTATCGCAAGGAAAAAGCCTTCTGCCTGCTGGGGTTACGAACATAACCGGGCACTTTCTGGTAAATGATGTGGTTGAAGTTGTAGGGCCAAAAGGAGTCATTATCGGCAAAGGCCAGGTTAATTTTTCATCTGAGGAATTGAGCGAAATCAAAGGCCTGCCAAGCTCTGAAGCCATGGTGATCGCCAACAGTGATCGCAGTGTGGTCATTCATCGTGATCATTGGGTAAGCCAAAAAAGAAGGGAGACGAGATAATGGAATTGATTCAAAAAGGGGAAAAAGCAAGGATAGCTGCGGGGAAGATGGCGAAAATGTCGACGGACCAAAAGAACCAGGCATTGGCATTAATTGCAAAACAGCTAATGGCTGAGAAGCACTTTATTTTAGCCGAAAATGAAAAAGACCTTGCTGCGGGAAAAAACAACAGAATGAATGAATCATTGCTCGACCGGCTTCGGCTTAATGAAGCCCGCCTTCAGGATATGGCGGACGCATTAATCCAGCTTACTCACCTGGACGATCCGGTTGGGGAGGTTTTATCCTCATGGGAACGTCCGAACGGACTCGCCATTACACAAGTAAGGGTCCCGCTTGGCGTTGTCGGCATGATATATGAAGCGCGTCCAAATGTCACGGTCGATGCATCCAGCTTATGTTTGAAGACGGGGAATGCTGTTATGCTGCGCGGAAGTTCTACTGCTATCCATTCGAATAAAGCAATTGTGAAAGTGATTCATCATGCATTGGAAAAGAGCGACTTGCCTTCTGATGCTGTGCAGCTTATTGAGGATACGAGCCGGGAAACCGCTTCGGGGATGTTTAAACTGAACGAATACCTGGATGTCCTGATTCCGCGGGGAGGGGCAAAGCTTATTAAGACAGTAGTTGAAAATTCTACAGTCCCAGTACTTGAGACAGGTGCAGGCAATTGTCATGTCTATATTGATGAAAGTGCTGATAAGGAAATGGCGATAAACATTGCCATCAATGCGAAAACACAGCGTCCTTCCGTTTGCAATGCATGTGAAACGATCATTGTGCACAGAGAGTGGGGGGGCCTGAATGATCTTGTGCTTGCTCTGGAGGAAAAAGGGGTTACCATTCACGGCGATGAAGGTGTATGCGGAGAAAAGATCATTCCGGCTGTGGAAGAAGATTGGGCCACAGAATATTTAGGCTTGGAAGTCGCGTTGAAAGTGGCGGAAAGCGTGGATGAGGCAATCGTTCATATTAACCGCTACGGCACTAAACATTCTGAGGCAATTGTTTCTTCAAACCCAGATAATGTGGAAAAATTCCTGAATGAAGTCGATGCAGCGGCAGTTTACCATAATGCATCCACACGCTTCACAGATGGATTCGAGTTTGGGTTCGGCGCTGAAATCGGGATCAGCACACAAAAGCTCCATGCCCGCGGTCCGATGGGACTGCCGGCTCTGACTTCGACAAAATATATTTTGAAAGGGGATGGGCAGATAAAAAAATAAGCTGCCATTCCTTTTAATAAGAACGAATGAGCCATTTTCCTATTTATTGGTGTCGTTTAGAAATGAATGGTAAGATACATTTAGGTGAATGTGATGAAAATAAAGACATTATTTATTGCCCCTTATCCTGCTATGCTTCCATTAATTAAGGAATGCAGGAAAGAGGAAAAAGATTTGGACATTAAAATAGCAACTGGAAACTTGGGGCAGGCACTCCCGCATGTGAAAAATGCCGAATCTGAAGGCATTGATATGATCATCAGCAGGGGTGGAACAGCAAAGCTGGTCCAACAGGAAACAAATATCCCTGTTATTGATATTCAGGTATCCGGGTACGATATGCTTCGGGTGTTAACCCTTGCCAATGATTTTCCAGGGAAGAAAGCGATTGTCGGCTTTTCCAACATAACGCTTGGCGCCAAAACGATTACTGACATATTGGATATTGGTATAGAGGTTTTTACGATTCAAAAGGAAGAGGAAGTAGAAGCCCTTGTTCATGAATTAAGGTCCAAGGGTTTTGAATTGATCATGGGGGATGTTGTAACTGTTGAGGCTGCTGCTAAAGCAGGGCTCGAGGGAATCCTGATACAATCCGGACGTGAAGCCATCTTTGATGCGTTTCAAAAAGCGAAATCCCTGTATGATTCGTTTCGCAGAAAACAGCAGGAAAACGACCTGCTCAGGGCAATTATTAAGGAGAATACTGACAATATAATCCTTTTTAACCGTAATGCTGAATGTGTATTTGAACAATGGAATACTTTTTCTTCCCCTCCCATACTCTTGAGTGATTTACAGAGTCTTGTACACCGGAAGGGAAATGCAGAATCCGTTGTAATGATTGAAGGTATAAAGGGAGATATGCTTAAAGTTCAGGTTTCAAGCCTTGAAATTGCCGGTGAAACTTATACTCAATTTATTATTAAAGAGCTTAATGATATAAAGAGTTCTTCAGAAAATCTTAACGTGGAATCAGTATCTCAGCTGCCGATGATCATCCATGAAAGTGAAGCAATGAAAGATTGTCTGGCTGCCATATCTGCAGGAAAAAACCGAAATCTATGGCTTTTAATTGGTGCTGCAGGCACTGGAAAAGGATTATTAGCACGCTATATCCATTACTTAAAGCACCAGGGGGCCGGTTTGTTTCTTTCTATACATGCAAAGGAAGCAAGAAGAGGCTTAAATCCCTTTGATGACGACATCCGATCCATATATATTTATGACGCTGAGGACATTTCTGCAGAAGAGAAATCCCGGTTGCTCAACCAGTGTCAGAAATGGGCAGAATCGGGGAAAGAAGTGATCCTCTCTCTATCCAGTGAAATTCAAGAGTTGTACTCACTTCTTTTTAAAGAAGAAACAGTTCGCATCTATATCCCCTCTCTGTTAGAACGCAAGGATGATATAAGAGCTTTAACAGCATACTTTATTGCACATTTTCATCAGCAATATGGAACATCCGCAGTAAAAATAAGGGAGGATGCGATGGAGCTGCTGGAGCGTTATAACTGGCCTGGCAATACCGCTGAGCTGAAAGCATTCCTTTTTGATGTCTTGGCAGCTGAGAAAGGCTATATCATCAGTAAAGAAACGGTTTCAAGACAGCTGAATCGGAAGCAGCGTCCTGTCCAAATTGAAGATAGTCTGTTAACCGGAACACTCGATCAAATTGAAAAACGAATTATCGAAGCAGTTATGAAGGAAGAAAACCAAAACCAAACAAAGGTGTCAAAACGGTTAGGTATTAATCGGTCGACATTGTGGAGGAAGCTGAAGGAGTAATATTCAGCTTCTTTTTTTGTTTTATTATATGTTTAAAAATGCAACACAAAATAAAAAACTAGAAAATACCAAACTATTTTTCTGTAAAATGTGTTGAATTTTGCATTGAAAGCGTTTAATATGAAACTGTAATCGTTTTCACTAATTGTTTAAAATTGAAACAGATATAAAGGGGATGTTAAAATTATGAAGATCAAAGCAACTCTTGAGCGTATTCCAGGCGGGATGATGGTAGTTCCGTTGCTAATTGCAGCAGTGCTTAACACTTTTGCACCTGATTTGCTCCGTATCGGGAATTTTACTGAAGCATTGTTTGTTGACGGTGCATCAGCTTTAATCGCTTTATTCCTATTATGTACAGGTGCTCAAATTAATGTAAAATCATTTGGTGTTTCAATTGGGAAAGGGGCTACCCTTTTAGCAACGAAGTGGGTAGTTGGTGCGGCATTCGGGTTAATCGCTTACATGTTTGCAGGTGAAAATGGCCTTTGGCTGGGTTTGGCTCCAATTGCGATTATTGCAGCTATGACAAACAGTAATGGCGGCCTATTCGTCGCACTTGTTGGCCAGTATGGAAGCAAGGAAGACCGTGCAGCTTATTCATTGCTGGCTCTAAATGACGGTCCGTTTTTAACGATGGTTGCCTTATCTATCTTTGGAGCAATGGGCTTTGTTGATGGAATGTTCTCATTGCAGTCATTCATTGCCGTACTGCTTCCAATCCTCGTAGGTATGGTATTAGGGAATTTAGACGAAGAAATGCGTGCATTCCTTGATAATGGCAGCTCCATGCTCATTCCATTTTTCGCTTTCGCCCTTGGAATGGGAATTGACTTCAGTGCTATTGTAGACGGTGGTCTATCAGGTATTATCCTTGGCCTGTTAACAGTATTCGTAACGGGTACAGCTGGATATTTAGTGTTTAAAGCGTTTAAGTGGAATCCAATTGTAGGAGCTGCTGAAGGCTCAACTGCCGGTAATGCTGTAGCAACACCTGCTGCCATTGCAGCAGCAAGTGCAGGGTTTGCACAGTATGCTGAATTGGCTACAGTTCAGGTTGCGGCATCTACAGTGACAACCGCAATCCTGCTTCCGCTGTATATAGCGTTTTTGGTTAAGCGTCTAGAGAGAAAAGGATATGAGTTTAAAGAAGGAAACCTGACGAAAGTTAACGGCTAAAGGATGTGGTTCTTGTGTTTGAAAAATTTGGCATTATTGCGGATGATTTGACTGGTGCTAATGATTCAGGAGTGCAGCTGGCGAAAAAAGGGCTGACTGCCACTGTTATGATGGATTATACCGGGAAAAACATTCAATCTGACCCTGATGTCTTAATTGTTGATACTGATAGCCGTGCAAAAACACAAGAAGAAGCATATGAAGCAGTGGAAAAAGCTGCTTCTCTTCTTTTTGAAAAAGGCTATGCTCATGTCTATAAAAAAGTAGATTCAACTTTAAGAGGAAATATAGCAGCTGAACTGGCAGCGCTTGAAGGGGTATATCGCCCGGAAATCATTGTTATTGCCCCTGCTTTTCCAAAAATGAATCGTACAACGGTATCTGGACATCATTATGTAAATGGTAAACTGATTACAGAAACAGAGTTTGGAAGGGATCCAAAGACACCTGTAACGGAAAGCTTTCTTCCTCGCTTGTTAAATAAGAATGCAGGAAAAGATATTGCATTGCTTGATCTGGAATTGATCCGGGGAGAGAAAGCAGATATTCTTGAATTCATTGAAAGAGCTGTTGCGGCGGGGAAAACCTGGATTGTTTGCGACAGTGAAAGGGAAGAGGATCTGCAGGTAATTGCCGAGATTTTCACAAGCGTTCAGAAAAAAACGATTTGGACTGGCTCTGGTGCTCTAGTTGAATATTTACCAGATGCTCTAAAGCTTAGATCTCATCATGAAAATGATCATGAGGAGAATAACATCAGGAAAACACTCACAGTTTCAGGGAGTCTGTCACAGGTTACAAAAAAACAGCTTACCCGGATTAGAGAACTTGATCAATCTTATTTTGCAGAAATCAATCCTGTCCAATTGGTTAATCAGACAGTGGATCTTGAAGAAGTCATTGAAGAAATTGGACAAAACCAGGATAATAGCCATTTTGTTGTTTATGTGGATTCTTCAGATCAGAACCGGGATGCAGCCCGTATAGCGGGAGAAGCAATAGGATTATCAGGAAAGCAGATTGGTGAAAGGATTGCCATGGGACTAGGGCAAATTGCAAACAGACTTGTAAATAAGTTCCCGGAACTCGACGGCTTGATTTTAACAGGCGGAGACATTGCAAAAGCTGCTTGTTCAGAATTGGGTATTCAGGAAATGGAGCTCCATACAGAAATAGAACCGGGTCTCCCTTTTGGCCGATTGCGCAGCAAAGAAAGAAGCTATTGGGCTGTTACAAAAGCAGGGGGATTCGGAAATGAGCAATCCCTGGCTAACGCAATACATTATATGACAAGAAAGGTTGAGTGCAATGAGTCAAACTAAACCAGTAGTAGGCATTACAATGGGGGATGCAGCGGGTGTAGGGCCGGAAATTATTTTAAAAAGCCTGGCAGAGGCTGAAATGTATGAAATAAGCAACCCGCTTGTCATTGGTGATAGAAAAATTTTAGAACGGGCCAAATCATTTGTTGACAGCGGGCTTATTATTGAAACAGTAACGGCAGAGCAGATAAACGAGATCCCTTTTAAGCATGGAGTAGTACATTGCCTTGATTTGGACCTGTTGCCGGAAGACCTTCCCATTGGCCAGGTATCTCCTGAAGCTGGAGACGCAGCATTTCAATATTTGGCTAAAGCGATCGAAATGGCAAAAGAAAATCGAATTGATGCGATCTGCACTGCACCTTTAAACAAGGAAGCCTTGCAAAAGGGCGGCCATATGTATCCAGGCCATACAGAAATTTTAGCGGATTTGACCGATACAAAAGATTATTCCATGATGCTATCTGCACCAAACTTAAGGGTTATTCATGTGACAACACATGTCGGAATTATTGATGCAGTTAAAATGATCAATCCTGAAAGAGTGTACCACGTGCTGAAGCTAGCCCATGACACATTGAAAAAAGCAGGCATTGAATCACCTAAAATTGCTGTTTGCGGAATCAATCCTCATGCAGGCGAAAATGGATTATTCGGGTATGGCGAAGAGGAAGAAAAAGTCATTCCTGGAGTGGAAAAAGCACAGGCAGAGGGGATTAATGCTGTAGGGCCGCTGCCGGCTGACACATTATTTTTCAGAGCTGTCCGCGGCGATTTTGACATTGTCGTAGCCATGTATCATGATCAGGGTCATGGGCCAGTTAAAGTATTAGGGCTGGATGCCGGGGTTAATATCACCGTCGGCCTTCCCATCATTCGTACAAGCGTTGATCATGGTACAGCCTTCGATATTGCCGGAAAAGGCATAGCTGACGAGAAAAGCTTAATGGAAGCCATGCGTCAGGCAGTAGAGCTTGCACCGAAGAAAAAATAGCCAGATTTTAACCTGCTCGGGTCCCCGGGCGGGTTTTTTTATAGAATTTAATAGATAAATTTTTTTGAAAATGATATCGTTAACCTCACAATTGATGCTAAAATAATAGAAAAAACACAAAAAAGAGGAATATATGAGTAAACGGACAGGTCAAATTTCACTTGTGCTTATTTCGGTTTTATTTACCTCATATCAAACCATTTTCTCGCAGGAAACGTTTTTTACTTTTGATTTTATTCTATTTACCTGTATTGCCTGGTTTGTCGGCTGGCAGTTTGACAAAAGCAGGTACTACGCAGAAAAAGCGCGGGCCAGCGAGAAGAGCCACAAATTGCTTCTGGAATCACTGCCGGTTTCCGTGCTCATACATAAGGACTTTGAAATTTTGTATGCAAACTCGACTGCAGTTGCCGAATTGTCGTCATCAGATAAAGGTGCATTAATTGGCAGGTCGCTGCTTGACTTTATAGAGTTGGACTATATGGGACGTTTGCAGGAGCGTTATCAGTACATTAAGTCAGAGAAGCAGCTTTTAAACAATATAGAATATAAAATAAAACGTTTTGATGGAACCACTAGATTTTTTGAAGTTTCATCACTTTATGTTGAATTTGAAGGGAAAGAGGCCATACTCTCAATTGGAACTGATATTTCTGATAAAAAAGAGGAACAGGAAAAGCTCCTGCAGAAATCAGAAAAGCTGGCACTTCTTGGCCAAATGGCAGCTGGAATCGCTCATGAAATCCGTAATCCTCTTACTTCGATCAAAGGGTTTGTTCAGCTCTTCAAGTCAAATAGCCAGAAAGATGAATACTTTGACATTGTACTTTCAGAATTGGACCGCATAAATGGAATCGTCGGCGAATTTTTAGTGCTTGCAAAGCCGACTGCAGACATTTTCGAAAAGCAGGACCTTACTAAATTAATCAACGAAGTGATTCTTTTGAGCAGCACCCAATCCGTATTAAACAATGTCGAAATAGCAGCAGAAAATAATCTTCACGCCCCAATGATTCATTGTGAAAAGAACCAGCTGAAACAAGTATTCCTCAACATTATTAAGAATGCCATTGAAGCAATGCCAGGCGGAGGAGAGTTAAACATTAAAGTGTTTAAAAAGTCCGGCAACACTATTTCCATTCAATTCATCGATCAGGGTGTTGGCATATCAGAAGACCGGATTTCAAGTCTGGGGGAACCTTTTTATACGACAAAGGAAAAAGGAACAGGGCTGGGACTGATGATTTGCTACAAAATTATCGAAAACCATAATGGCCGCTTAATAGTCGAAAGTAAAGTTGGGGAAGGCACCAAGATTGAGATAGAACTCCCCTATGAAGGGGATTCGATACATGCAGAAGATGATCAAAACGGAAACATCGTTTTAATTTAAATGGTGGAGCGGGACCTGACAGTGCATGAAAATGTGCTGTTTTTTTATTATCCGCAGCGCATGCATAGGATGTTATAATTATAATAAAATCCATTCTAACGGTGATTATAGTGTTTTATTTCATTTTGCTGGGCCTTTTGTTTATAGGGGCTGTTTTCGTTATCATTCGTAAAAAAATAAATATTAATACTGCTGCAATGGCGGCTGTGATGGCGTTTGGCATTGTGACACAGGGTGTTTTACTGAATTTCTTCGGTTTGTCCTTCTTTTTGGGGAGCATCGGCAAGATTATCAGCATAGCAGATATAGCCTTATGGATGGCCATCTTAGTTTCGATCGGCATGACCATTTATAAAGGAGAGTTTAAGAAGCTGCATTACATTAATCCAATTAACCGTTTCGGCATTGGAACCTGGGTGGCCGGCACGTCGATTTGCGGAATCATGTTCTGCAAGCAATTTGGAGCAGGTGCAGAAGTCCAGGCGCTGGCCATTCTGAATGCGGGATTATGGATTATTTATATTGGGATTAGTTTAATAGGCTTCAAAGAGCTCAAGGATACATCTATTGGTCAGCAGACGCATGGAGTTTTGCTGCTGACGGCGGTCAGCACACAATCTCTTGTTCTCCTTTTCAATACTGTCTTTGCAGATGTACCTGGATTTCTGAATGCCGCTCTTATTTTTTTAGGGCTGCTTTTTTACTTCATTAGTGCGTGGTTTATTCTTAAACGTTATGCCATACGCGGCTGGAACATTGCGAAAGATTGGAATAATACCAATTGTATTTTTCACGGTGCCCTGTCCATCAGCGGGCTCGCCATGTTCAAATCCGGCCTTGTAACCCAACAGGCGGCTGCGTGGTTTTGGCTTGCCGTTTTCCTGGTTTTCATTGTGGTGGAGATTATTGAAATAGCAAGGGCGATTTGCCGCAGTCTAATATATGGCTTGAAGGAAGGCATCTTCACATACGATGTGACACAGTGGAGCCGAATCTTCACTTTTGCGATGTTCTTTACGTTTACCTTTTTCATAGAAACCCCGGTACAGGCAGTAATATTGAATACAGGCGTTTGGATCATTTTAATGTTATTGATCATTGAATTATATTTAAGTGTTGATTCAATTAGAAGAAAACATGTCCGGATTCCGTTGACATCCAGAAAGGAAAGGTCGGTATAAGAGCTAAACGCACATAAATTTTTCTATCCGCAAGTAAAAATCGCTTATCCGCAAATAAATTTTTCTATCCGCAAGTAAAAATCCCTTATCCGCACATAAATTTGGAAAGCATATGTAAATTCAAGCTTTTCACAAATAAATCTGATAAAAACGCGCATTAAGATAGGGCAACTTTCGAGGCAAGCATAAGAAAATAGCGGCTTTTCACAAAAAAAGAGCCAGTCACATGCAATTTTGCAATGCGGCTGGCTCTTTTTAGGCCTTTTGGACGGATTTTCAAATGGGCACTTATCCTGAGTATAGGACAAGTTTGGTTCCGGGAAGGCTGAAGATAAGGAGGCGATGTATAAATGGGTACCTTTGAAGTGTTGTCTTTGATGATCAGTTTCGGTATGTTTGTTATCGCCATGCTCCAGTTCACAAATAGAGACAGGGATTCATAAACACGCTCTCAAGCGTGTTTTTTTTTCGTCTTTATTTGGAAAGCCCCTCATATTCTTTCTTAATATCTTCTGCGGTTTTATCGATTTCTTCTCCCCAATGGTCATTGACCTTGTTGAACACAATATTGCCTTTTGTATCCATTAAAGCGTAGCCTCTATAGGCTGATTCGCCATTTTTCATATCAGCCCTTTCAATGAGCTGCATTTCAGGGTCTGACACAAATGGGAGGCTGTGTCCCATTTTTTCTTCAAGAGCATTATACAGCTCAAGCTGCTGCTCAGGCTGATCATTGCTTACGATGTACACGTTGACGTCCAAGCCTTCTAATTTATCCATATTCTGATGCAACTCGACCAGTTGCTGCTGACAGAGTCCTCAGGTGTATGTAGTGATAAAGAAGAAAACACTTGGCTTGTCCTGCGGGAAGGTAACTTCATTACCGGTCTGGTCCTTTAAGGTGATCGCTTCCTGTGCCTGATCTTTACCGCAGGCTGTCAGAACAAGAAGGACGATTCCTAATAAAATCATGAATTTTTTCTTCATAAGATCTCCAATTCCTAATAGTTGTTATCCATATCATTATGGCTATATTTTTAGCTTTTCTCAATAAAAATGCTTAAGTGAACGGATGTTTTTCTACGATTAAGCGTCAATCATAAAACAAACACACCCTTTTTATAAGAGTGTGCGTTTTATGGAATATTTATTACTTTTGAGGTAATAACCGGGGATGTTCTAATGGATGAATTTGCTTCGCTGCACTTTATAAATGAGCTTATCGAGCTCCTCTGAGTACATAAGCGTTTCAGGGTGTGACAATCCCTTTCTTTTTCCAACAGAAATCATCTTTTTGCGCAGGGCATCGATGTCATGATGAAGTTTTTTTATAGCAGTCGAAGGTGTGGTCATTGATTCGGCTCCTAATCAGGGGATGAAATACTATATTCTATTATCGACAAATTAAACCGCAAATAAACAGATTCGACAAAACTTATAAAAAGATTACAAGTTTCTACAATATGGATTTTCTAGTGAAAGAGACCTATTCCGAAATGCTTGTATTAATATTCCTGTAATCTATTATTCTTCCAGATTTTACATCGAATTATCACAGGGTTAATATTTCGTCCCTATTCTTAATATGTAAACCATTATAGATAGGGGACGGAGACTTTGAAGAAGAGAATGATTTCTGTTATTGGTGCAGCAGTTATTGGGCTAAATGCGTTTGGAGGAGGTGCGGCATTGGCAAAAGATATACATAAGGACATTGTAAATGTTTCACATCGCGGAGCTTCTGCTTATGCACCTGAGCATACCATCGCTTCATATGACATGGGCGAGAAATTGCATGGGGATTATATTGAAATTGATTTGCAGATGACAAAGGATGGTCATCTCATTGCGATGCATGATGTGACGCTTGACCGGACGACTAATGGTACAGGGTCCGTAAAGGATTACACTTTAAACGAAATAAAGCAGCTTGATGCAGGCAGCTGGTTCAACGAAAAGTACCCGTATGCATCAAAAGCGGAATACGAAGGCTTAAAGGTGCCGACACTTGAAGAGGTTTTCAAGAAATTTGGAAAAAACAACAGCTACTACATTGAAACAAAATCACCGGATGTTTATCCTGGCATGGAAAAAGAACTGCTTCGACTGGTTGATAAGTATAAGATTAATAAAGAGAAACTGCTTGTCCAATCTTTTAGCTCTCAAAGTCTTAAAGTGATGAATGAATTGGACCCCTCCATTAAGCTGGTTCAATTAATCTCTTATAAAGCAAACGCAGAAATTACCGAGGCAGAGATTAAGGAAATCAAGCAGTATGCAATGGGCATCGGTCCTAATCATACGTATCTAAATGAGGAATATGTGCAAAAGGTTGTGAACAGCGGCCTTGAACTGCACCCGTATACTGTCAACGACAAGGAAAGAATGAAGCAGCTGATTAATTGGGGAGTAACCGGCATGTTCACAAACCATCCGGATCTGCTGCATGATGTAAAAAAAGGGAGATAAATAGAAAGAACTCCGGGAATCGTTTCCGGAGTTATTTTGTATAATAACCAACACTGCCATAGTGAAAAATTGCTAAAAAGGGCTTGAACATGTTATTTCAAAGTGATATGATTTTTAATAGTTCAAAAATCTGTCACATTTTGATTTGAGATAGCGAACCTGTCGTCGGTTAAAATGTCATCAGATTCCATTTTGATTAACAGTTGGTCCTTTAGGCAGCGAATCCTGCTTGATACTAACCGTCAATCCTGCTTCCGCATACCCAAATTCGGGAATGCGGGAGAGATTGACGGTTTTTTTATTTCAAGAAACAATCCTGTAACCGCTTTAAAAAGCAGGATACGAGCATTATGAGGGGGAAAAAGAGTGAAAAAGACAAAAAATCGGTGGCTGATTGCCGCCTCGGCCGTAGGGATTCATATCTCAATCGGTTCGGTTTACGCTTGGAGCAACTTTACCAATCCATTGATTGAGCAGTTTGGCTGGACATCAAAGGAGGTACAGCTGACCTTCAGTTTGGCGATTCTATTTTTGGGGTTGTCAGCCGCATTCCTTGGCCACTTTGTTGAAAAGCATGGTCCCAAAAAGGCTGGCCTTCTGGCAGCAGGATTCTTTGGAGCCGGCATGCTTGGTGCCGGTTTGGCAGTAAATATGGGATCATTGCCATTTTTGTACATAACCTACGGTGTTCTTGGGGGTATTGGTTTGGGAGTCGGCTATATTGCACCGGTCTCTACACTCGTAAAATGGTTCCCGGACCGCCGCGGATTCGCAACCGGCCTTGCCATCATGGGATTTGGCTTCGCTGCAGCGGTAGCGAGCCCGGTCATGGATGGACTGATTAAATCTGTTGGGACAGCTAACACGTTCTTTATTTTAGGAGCAGCTTACTTAATCATCATGACATTATCATCTTTATATTTAGAAAGACCGCCTGCCGATTGGGCACCTGAAGGCATGAAAGAAAAAGCTGCAGCCGGAAAAATCAAAATCAAACAGGATTTGGCACAGTTAACGGCGAATGAAGCAGTAAAGACATCCCGGTTTTATTATTTATGGATCATGCTATTCATTAATGTAACTTGTGGTATTGCGATTCTGTCAGCTGCAAAGCCGCTGGCACAGGAAAGCATAGGCCTGACAACGGCAGAAGCAGCCACGCTTGTCGGCGTACTCGGCATCTTTAATGGACTTGGCCGTCTGGCATGGGCATCCATTTCTGATTATATCGGTCGCCCAAACACGTATACGATTTTCTTTGTATCACAGATTGCCCTATTCCTGCTGCTGCCGATAACAAAAGAAGCCATTCTTTTCCAGATTATGCTGGCCATTGTGTACACCATGTATGGCGGCGGATTCTCATCCATCCCGGCATTTATCGGTGACGTTTTCGGAACAAAGCAGCTTGGCGCCATTCACGGCTACATTCTTACAGCATGGGCTGCCGCAGGACTTGCTGGTCCAATGTTCGCAGCGTGGATGAAGGATTCAACAGGAAGCTATGCTTCAAGTCTAACTAGCTTTGCAGGACTTTTTGTGATTGCACTCATTGTGTCAATCCTGATCCGTTTTGATATTAAAAAATTGCGCAAGCAATATGAAGCAAGTGAGCGTATGGCAGGTTAAATTTAATAAAAACAGCATGGAAAAGCATTCAGCCCCGCTTCCGCTT
This sequence comes from Cytobacillus oceanisediminis 2691, assembly GCF_000294775.2. Taxonomy (GTDB): domain Bacteria; phylum Bacillota; class Bacilli; order Bacillales; family Cytobacillaceae; genus Cytobacillus; species Cytobacillus pseudoceanisediminis. Next base: position 2,791,198 of record NZ_CP015506.1, on the reverse strand, counting down.
TTCTATTGGTATGGCACTTGGCAGCGAACCTGCTAAAGACTAACCGCCGCAGAAATCAGCAACTATTAATTAGAGGCTTTTTGCGGTGGTTTTTTATGAAAAAAGGGCAAATTTATTCCATTTACCCATATACAATAATAAATGCTATTTGAACATTGGAAATTAAGAGATTCAGGATCTCTATTAAATAGAAAAAATCAAGGGAGTGTTTCAGGTGGGAAAAACAAAACATCCAGGACCTCAGAATAAAAAGGCAATGCCGGATCCGAAGCATTGGGTGAGCCCAATTCCATTTGGTCTTGGTAAAATAAAGCCGAAACATATGAGGGATACAGCAAAAATCCTATGGGAAAACAAAGATAATATTGGGTATGCCGCAAATATTTTAACGAAAGGTGTGTGTGACGGATGTGCCCTTGGCGTTTCCGGTCTTTATGACCAGACACTTAAGGGGCCGCACGTATGTACAACAAGGTTAAATGTCCTTCGTTTGAATACTGCCGGAGCAATCAAACCGGAAATTCTGCATGCCGATATCGATGAGCTGCGCAAATATGACAGCACCGAGCTTCGTAAATTGGGCCGCATTCCTTATCCAATGATCCGCAGAAAAGGAGAGCGCACATTCTCCCGGATTACTTGGGATGATGCCATGAACATGATTGCTGAAAAAATGAAGGTGCTCGATCCTAAACAGTATGCGTTCTACCTGACTAGCAGGGGAATTACGAATGAATCTTATTATGTGGCCGGCAAAGTTGCCCGCTTCCTTGGAACGAATCACATCGATAATGCGAGCCGCATTTGCCATTCGCCTTCTAAAACCGCTTTAAAGCGTTCCATTGGAGTAGGAGCTTCCACAGCCAACTATCTTGACTGGATCGGAACGGATGTCCTGTTATTCTGGGGCAGTGTGGCATCAAACAGCTCGCCTGTTTCATCCAAATATATGCTTGAAGCGAAGAAGAACGGCACAAAAATTATCGTCGTCAATCCATACAGAGAGCCGGCAATGGACAAATATTGGATTCCGTCAAATCCTGAATCTGCTTTGTTCGGCACAAAAATTGCAGATGATTTTTATCAGGTAAATATCGGCGGAGATATTGCCTTTATGCACGGGATCATGAAACACTGGTTTGAAATGGAGAAAGCGGAGCGCGGTTCTGCCATCAATCATAAGTTTGTGAACGAGCATGTAAATGGATATGAAGATTTGAAAAAGAAAGTAAAAGAGCAGTCATGGGAAGAGATTATTAAATCTTCTGGTGTAAGCAAAGAGCGTATCATCGAGCTTGCTGAACTGCTTGCGAACAGCAAAAATGCCGTCTATGCCTGGGCTCTTGGCCTGACCATGCATTCTTTTGCGACTGATAACATCTCACAGGTTGCCAATCTTGCGCTGCTTCGCGGTCATCTGGGCCGAAAGCATAATGGGCTTATGCCATTCCGCGGACATTCATCTGTGCAGGGAAGCGGTGAAATGGGGGCAGATCCATTCGTATTGCCTGGCGGTGACTTTTACGGAGACAATTTTACCCGCATTCAAAATCTTTGGGGATTCGAGCTTGAGAAATGGCAGGGTGATATTGTCGGGGTGACACTGGAGAATATCCTGCTTCCAGAAGACCATGAACGGAAAATCAAGCTTTACTATCTTTCAGGCGGCAACTTCCTTGAGACAATGCCAGATCCTGATTTTATTGAAAAAGCTCTATCTGAACTGGATATCCGTGTTCACCAGGATATTATTTTAAATACGTCTACACTGGTTGATGCGAAAGAAGCGGTCATCGTTCTTCCTGCTAAAACCAGGTACGAGCAAGAGGGCGGCGGTACGTCCACTTCAACGGAACGCATGGTGTATTTCAGTCCGGAAATTGAAGGGAATAAAAATAAAATTGAAGAGGCACGCGAGGAGTGGAAGATCTACATTGATCTTGCCAAACGTGTAAAGCCTGAAACTGCTCATCTCGTTGAATTTAAAAATGCACAGCAAATCCGTGATGAAATTGCTGTGGCTAACCCTAGTTATGATGGCATCCAGCATCTGAAAAAAGCAGGAGATGTCTTCCAGTGGGGCGGAGCATGGTTATGCGAGGATGGCATCTGCCCTACTCCGGATGGGAAAGGCACACTTATTACTGTGGATATTCCAGACCTTGGAAAGAAGGAAGGGCAATTCATTGTAACGTCACGCCGCGGGAAGCAGTTTAATTCCATGGTCTATAAAGAGGTGGACCCGCTGAATGGAGCCGGACGATATGATGTATTAATGAACGCAGAAGATGGAAAGGACTTAAGCATTGCAGAAGGTGAAGGGATCGTCCTATACAATGGATTCGGTGTATTTCAGGGAAGAGCCAAATTCGTCGACATCGCCCGCGGCAACGTCGAAGTCCACTTCCCGGAAGGAAACTTCCTATTGCCAAGAGGCCGCTACGAAAAATTCGCAGGTATCCCTGACTATAACATCACGGTTACCCTTGAAAAAGCAGACCGCTACAATGCACGCAAAGATGTGGAATATAACGAAAAACACATTGCTGAAGATGAAATAGATGCACCAGCATAAAGGGGAGAGAGATGGCTTAGGGCCATCTCTCTTCTTTGTGTGAAGAGGTGATTTTAAGAGGAGATGGGGATTGAGGGCCAAATTGAATATCTTAATGAAAATGGCAGTTAAACCGAGTGAATAAAGGCGAAAGGGGAAGTGCCTTAGGAAAAATGGTGGTAAATCTGAATGAATAACAACGAAAAGAGAGCTACCTTGAGTAAATGGTAGTTAATCCGGGTGAATAACGACGAAAAGAGAGCTGCCTTAGGAAAAATGGTAGTTAATCCGAGTGAATAAAGCCGAAAAGAGAGCTGTCTTAGGAAAAATGGTAGTTAATCCAGATGAATAACGACCAAAAAGAGAGGCATCAGGAAAAATGGTAGTTAATCCAGATGAATAACGACCAAAAAAGAGAGGCATCAGGAAAAATGGTAGTTAATCCGGGTGAATAACGACGAAAAGAGAGCTGCCATAAAAAAACGGTAGTTAAACCGAATGAATAACGACGAAAGGGAGCTACAATAGGAAAAATGGTAGTTAATCCGAATGAATAACACCGAAAAAAGAGAGGCATCAGGAAAAATGGTAGTTAATCCGGGTGAATAACTACGAAAAGAGAGCTGCCATAGAAAAACGGTACTTAATCCTAATGAATAACGACGAAAAGGGAGCTACCATTGGAAAAATGGTAGTTAATCCTAATGAATGAAGCCGAAAAGAGAGCTGCCATAGGAAAAATGGTAGTTAATCCGAGCGAGTAACGCCTAAAATCGATCGGCCATAGGGAAAATGGTAGTTAATCCGAATGAATAAAGCCGAAAGGAGGCTGCCTTAGAAAAAACGGTAGTTAATCCCAATGATAACGATGAAAAAATGCAGTTAATCTCTAACCACTAATGCTGCCCATTTTCCAAAATAGGCTCGTCATCCTGCGACATCCATTATTTCACTTCGTCATATATAGTGAGGTGAAAATAATGAAGAAAATCAAACAGGCAATTGCAGCAGGAGTCATTTCTCTGGCAGTTATTTTTACAGGGGGAGCAGTATTTGCGGACCACAGCGGAGATAAAGAAATAGCTGTCGTGAAAAAAGGGGACACACTATATTCCCTGGCTAAAAAGCATCATATGAGTGTGGCACAAATTTCGGATCTGAATGATTTAGAAGGTACAACAATCTATCCGGGACAGCGTCTCATTCTATCCGGAGAGGAAGCTGGATATCATAAGATTATTGCCGGTTCTTTCAGCAAAAAAAAGAATGCGGAAAAGCGGGCAGCACTACTAAAGAAAAAAGAGATCCCTGCCGCAATTGGCACCGCTGTCATTGATGGCAAAACCTATTACCGTGTGCAGGCTGGTGCATTTAAAGACAAAAAGAATGCTGTGAAGCAACTGGAGGCAGTCAAAAAGGCAGGAATTAAAGATGCCTTTATTCTTTCGAAAGAAGAACTTCATATTTTTGGCTTAAAACCAGGAGATGCTTTTGCTGAGATAGTATCCAGAATGGGCATGCCAAAAAAGACTGAAACCCAGCTCAATATTAAAAGCCTTTACTATCAGAGTGATGGGGCCGGGCTAAGGGTAACCTTAAATAAGAAAGATGGTACAATAGGCAGTCTAGCTGTATATCCAGAATATTTAAGCCCGCGTATGTTTCCTGCGCTTCCCTTTACCAAGGACGAAGTAGTAAAAATGTACGGTGATTCTGACAAGACAAAAACTGTAACTTGTTACGAATCAGCAAAGTGTGAAGAGTTAACCTACCAGCTTGATCATTTGGAACTCAAAGCCCGGATTGACAGGGATCAAGCCACTGTTCAGTTTCTTGAAATAACCGATCTCAATTATCGATAACCCAATTGGAGGCCTCCTTTAGCCTCCGTTTTTTTTGAAGGAATATTCTTCCTTTTGGAGAATACTTATTTATCTGGGTATTTTTTACCAAATCAGGAGGGAAGGTAATGGAGCAAAAAAAATGGACACCGCTAAAGGAAATGGACGGATCGAATACGCTGGTCTGGGGCGATAAGCCGGAAGTGCTGCCAGAACAGGCATTTATCTCCCTGACAAGAGGGAAAGGACTAAATCTCATTCAACTGTTTATTAATCAGGTGCTGACATTATTGGTAATGAATCAGATGAGAAAAGCGCCTGGTCTTATTTATGCGGAACTAAATGGAGAACTAAAGAAATGGAAGGGAAACGGGCAGACAATGACGGTTTGGGACGGAAAGCTGATGCCTAAATTTCGAAATCGCAATACACATGCTTTTGCGATGAAATTTTTCACATGGATCATCCATCGGAAAAACACTAAAAACTACTATCTTACATACTCTGCAAATGAGACAATCCCTTCCGTTGCTGAAGTGAAAGATATCTTAAGACAGTTCGGCAAGTTTTATGATGGAGGTGTTCTTGCAAGGAAGGCTTCACCACCCGGCTTTGGGGAAGAAAAGAAGTCTTCATAGATAAAATATAAACACAGTTCCCGATTACTTTTTTGGAGCTAGTGTTTATTGGTTTTCCGAAGATTTACGAATTAAACCCATTATTCCTCGTGTCATTAAAAAAGTTGCCATAATGGTTACAAAGCTATAATAGGAATTCCATGATTTCTTATATCTGATAAGCTGTGTATATTTTTCAAGAAAATGTTCAGCCATTGCGGAAGGAGCACTGAAGATCAGGGACTTTAACAAAATCCCCTTAACTCTATTCTTCATGGTTAGCTGATTAAAATAAACACACGTTATCGGGAATATTATATAGCTGAATAGCACGCTGACATCAAAAGTTTTAAACAGATTTACCGGGTATTTTAGATAGCCTTTACGCACTAACAGATTATCTAAAAAGGTGGCAATATAGCTTTTTAAAAAGAATATGATAAGCCATTCCTTCATTGGGGGTTTTCTAATCAAATTAAAGAAAGACATAATTACAAATATAAATAACAAACGCAATAGATTTTTTTCGAATTTTCTTCCCAATTGTTAATCCCCCTTTTACACAACCTATAGTCTTCCTTTATTGTTAAGTTGTTTAACCTGCATTATACGATATTTCCAGAGGTTTCGATTGTAAAAAACCATTATTTTTGTATAGGGGAGTGTTAGCTGGGGTTTTAAAGAGCAGGAAAACATTTCTATTGAAATCATCACTTAATTATTTTATTATAATAAAACAAGCTGCATTGTACGTAATCATACTAAAGTTTTAACCTTTAAGCTGAAATAGGGAGTTTAACATCGGAACAGGAATGACAAGCCTCTGTCTATATGACAAGGAGGACATGCAGGAATGTTTCTGCGGACACCCACTTTGAGGAGTGGTGGTTTAAAACTTTCTTATAACAGTTACGGCAAGAGCGGCTCCATACTTATATTATCAAACCAGTTTCCAATCGGGGGCTGGTTTTTTTATTATATAGAAATTATAATTACCCTGAAACTATAGCTGTCAGGAGGAATTATGAAAAAACTGCTAAAAATCAGCATTTCTATCATTCTGATCTTGGGGATTTGCTTTTTGCTGTTTGAAATTTCCAAGTCAAGGAACTTTCAGTTTTTCGGAGGCCTTGTAAATAAAGCAGAAACAGAGGAAAAAGTGGCAGCATTAACATTTGATGATGGACCAGGCGTCAACACGGAGGAAATATTGGATATTCTGCGGGAAGAAGACATTAAAGCCACTTTTTACCTAACAGGGCAAGAGATTGAGCAACATATGGACGATGCCAAAAGGATTGCGGGAGAAGGGCATGAAATTGGCAATCATTCATATTCTCATACACGGATGGTTCTAAAATCTCCCTCTTTTATTAAAGATGAAATTGAGAAAACAGATGATTTAATCAGGCAGACAGGCTATGAAGGAGAAATTCATTTTCGGCCTCCATACGGAAAAAAACTGTTTTTTCTGCCTTACTACTTATCTAAACATGAGCGTAAGACGATCTTATGGAACGTTGAGCCTGAAAGTCATCCGGAAATAGAAGGGGATGCAAATAAAATCACTGAGCATGTGGCTGAGAATATAGAACCAGGCTCCATCATTCTTCTTCATGTCATGTATGAGAGCCGGGAAGAGTCTTTGAAATCTGTTAAGAAAATTATTTCTTCATTAAAAGAGCAGGGTTACCATATGACTACGGTTTCCGAATTGCTGAAACATCAGAAGTAGAGCTGTCCGTACAGCTCTTTTTTTATTGGATTAGTTGCCTTTTACCCCATAAAGAATGCAGCCGACTCCGCAAAGCACCCATAATATCTTGCTTAGTGAAACTTTATCTGCCATTCCAGTTAATCCGATCACTGTCGTCAAGAGAAGCACAGGCGGTCCAATCAGGGCAAGTGAACTATTCACAACCAGTGCTTTTTCGATATCATTCATTTTTATAATCAATAGTGCAACAAAAATTTCAATACTTCCAGAAATAAGCCGCAGAATCGCCATCCCAAGAATCGCCTTATCAAGAAAAATAAACATCATGTACCTCCTATACCTTCTTGTCAGTCATTATATGTAAGCTGCTCTAAATGAAGGACAGGTTTTGAGAAGAAAGTATTTCATAAATATTACAAAAATGACGAAATAGGAAAGGGTGAAGATCGCCAAATGTGCATAGTGAGCGTTTCCGGGCGTTTTCAAATGTAATAAGACTTAAGTACTTATTAGACTTTTTGTTTTAAAAATACCCCCTTACAGGATCGCTATTTGGAAAAATAATGAAGGGACAGCAGCTCATTTTTGCATAAATAATCTATTTTTAACGGAGCTGTAATCCTTGAATATGAGGGTTTTAGTAAAATAAAGGAAAGGGGGTCATTGCCATGGATAAAGCGATTTTACATATCGACGATTTACTGGAAATGCTGGATGGATTGTTAAGAGAACCAACAGCCTTCTGGGAAAAATTTTATGAAGACCGGGACAAAGAGGTTCCATTTTTCATAGCGAAGGGGCCGGATGAAAACCTATATGAGTATGTTCAAAATGGATTGAGGCCTGGAAAAATCCTTGAGATTGGCTGCGGTCCAGGGAGGAATGCCATTTTTCTGGCGAAGAATGGAGCCCAAGTGGATGCCATTGATTTTTCCAAAAAGGCGATCAAATGGGCCGCTGAAAGAGCAAAGGAAGCACAAGCCGATATAAATTTTAAATGTGTATCTTTTTTTGACTTCCATTTTGAACCTCACACCTATGATCTTATTTATGACAGCGGCATGTTTCATCATCTTCCCCCGCATAGAAGGCTGACATATTTGGAAATAATCAAAGCTGCACTGAAGCCGGGCGGAAAGTTCGGACTTGTTTGCTTTAATACTGATGGCGCGCTTCCTACTCCGGACTGGGAGGTATATCGCAGCGGCAGCTTAAAGGGAGGCATCGGGTATACGGAAGAACGCTTGAAAGCGATCTTTCACAATGACTTTCATTTCATGGAGATTAGAAAAATGAAAAAGATTCTGCAGCCTAGTAATCTATTTGGAGAAGATTTTTTATGGGCCTGCTTAATGAGGCTAAAATAGAACTTTTCAAATTAGGAGGAGATCATGACAAGGATAGTGGCAGTTACTCCATATAATCCCGATTGGCCAACCTTATTTAAAAACGAGGCAGCACTCCTCAAGAAGATTTTTAAAACAGAGATTCTAGACATTCATCATATAGGCAGCACGTCCATTCCAGGTCTGGCAGCAAAGCCGGTCATTGATATAATGCCAATCGTAAATGATATTGAGAAGGTTGATCGCCTTAATACTGAAATGATTTCTCTTGGGTATGAACCACGCGGAGAAAACGGACTGCCTGGCCGGCGGTATTTCGAGAAAGGGGGCAATCAGCGGACCCATCATGTCCATATCTACGAAAAAGGGAATCCTGATATCACCCGGCATCTTGCATTTCGTGATTATTTAAGATTAAACGGCGAAGAAGCAAAACAATATGGAGCTTTAAAAATGGAGTTAGCGAAACAGTACCCCTTTAACATTGAGGCATACATAAAGGGGAAGGAAGCACTGGTGCGGAAAATTGAGATGAAGGCAATAAAGTGGCATGGGGCATTATGCTAAGTGAATCCATTATTCATCTATCAATTTAAAAAAATGAGGACCTATATCTAATCGGACAGCAAAAAGACTAACGGCTGCTTGCTCGTCCGAATCAGGCACACATTCGGACAGCAAAGGCCAAATCGCAGGTGATGGTGTCCGAACAAGGCAGGCATTCGGACAGCAAAGGCCAAAGTCCAGATCACGCTGTCCGAACCAGCTACGCATTCAGACAGCAAAATCCAAATCGCAGATCCCGGTTTCTAAATCAGCTGCGCATTCGGCAGCAACAAGTGTATTCCGGTATTTACAGTATCCTCCGCCAAACTATTATTCATAATTCCGTTCAATAATAAAATGAGCATAGTCCCCGCGGAACATCGTTTTGGAATACTCGATTAAGCTTCCGTCTTCAATATGGGCATATGTTTCAAGAGCGAAACACGGTGTTTCAGGTTTGATTTTTAACAGGTTACTAATTTCCTCTTCCGGAAGTGAAATTTCTAAATGCTCGATTGTCTTTTTGATTTTCAGGTTGTATTGAGTCTGCAGCAAATTGTATAAGGATTTTTCACAGGCCTGCCGGTTCAAGCTGGGGGTCTTTTTCCATGGCAGAAAGGCTTTTTCATATTGAAGCGGCTCGTCATCCGCATATCTGATCCGTTCGAGTACATTAACGGGATCGCCTTCTGACAGCTCAAAGACATCTGCTAAGAAGGGATCGGCAGGGATGACTTCAAGGTTTATTACTTTTATAAGCGGGTTTTTTCCCTGCATCGCCATTTGCTTTGAAAAGTTTTCGACTGTAGAAGTCAGCCGCTGTTTAACTTTATTGCTTGATACAAATGTGCCTCTGCCTTGCTGGCGATAAATATGGCCTTCTGTGCTCAGCTGCTGGAGTGCTGTTCTAATGGTCGTCCGGCTGACCCCATATTTTTCACAAAACTCCGCTTCTGTCGGCAATTTTGTATCCGGTTTGAATGCTCCATTTCGAATAAGTTCAAGAATACTTTCTTTAACCTTCAAGTGCAGGGCACTATCCTCGGTGAAACCGTCTTTCATCCCCGTTCCTCCTACTCTGTTCTTCTTTCTATTATTCCATAAAACATATTGTCATATCAATTCCAAATTAATTTGTAATAACAAATTTTAAAAATGTATTGAAAAATTAATCATTTGTCATTACAATTAATTTCAAGCATAGGATATTGAAGGGGGGTGAGTGACTTCAAAAAAGGAATATTTTTCGATCGAATTAACTGAATAATCTGTTTTATTGATGGTACTATTAGAATAAGCAATCATTCTATTATTTTGAAATCGCTTACACAGAAAAGGGGGTCAATGATGAATATTTTGTTATGCTGTTCGGCAGGAATGTCTACTAGTCTTCTAGTGACTAAAATGCAGGCAAGCGCTGAAAGCCAGGGAATCGACTGTAAAATTTGGGCTGTCGGCAACGGGGAGGTTAGAAATCATATTGATTCGGCAGATGTACTGCTGCTGGGACCGCAGATCCGGTTTATGACCGAGCAATTGAAGAAAGAGGCAGGCGGCAGGATCCCTGTAGCTCCCATAAACCCCATGCATTATGGCTTATGCAATGGAGAGGAAGTATTGAAGCAAGCTATGTCATTAATAAAGGGTGAATAGTGATGATGACGTTTATTGAGAAATATATCATGCCTTATGCTATGAAATTCGGCAATAACAGGCATTTGCTTGCTATCCGGGATGCCTTGATCGGGATGATTGCCATCACGATGGTAGGATCATTTGCTGTTCTGTTTAATAATTTAGGGGAAATCATTAAGCCATATGGAAGACTCATGGAAAGCATTTTCGGCGAATCCTGGAAAACACTGGGCGGAGATATTTGGTGGGGCACGTTTGCTTTCTTGACCATATTCGCCGTTTTTGGCATATCCCACAGGCTTGCCAAATCCTATGGGGATGATGGATTCGAGGCGATGCTGGTTGCCGCAGCCTGCTTCTTCCTCTTAGTCCCTCAGGTAGGCCAGGTGCCGGATACAGAAGGTGTCTGGGGGTTCATTGGCTATGGATACTTTAATGCTACGGCTTTATTTACAGGGATTGTGGTGGCCCTTCTTGCAACAGAAGTATTTATACGTCTGAGTAGGGTAAAAGCCTTTATTATCAGACTCCCGGATGGAGTACCTCCTGCCGTTGCAGGAGCATTTGCCAAATTGGTGCCGGGCATGCTTACGATTTTCATATTTGGAGTGGCAGGCCTTCTGTTCAGAAAAATGACAAATGGGGAATTCTTAAATGACTGGCTAAATGCAACCCTTGTCGCACCTTTGACAAATGCAGCTGATTCCCTGCCATTTGCGATACTTATTGTCTTTTTGGTTCATGGCTTCTGGGCGGTTGGCCTTCATGGGCCTAATATTCTTGGAGGTGTAACAACGCCTTTATTCACATCTCTCGGGACCAAAAATACAGATTTATATGCTCAGGGTGTGGCAGATCTTGATAAATATGCAATTCTGGCAGGTCCATTCCTGGATGCCTTCGTTTATCTCGGCGGGTCTGGAGCAACGCTTGGCCTTATCATTGCCATGTTTATTGCAGGAAGAAAGAGGCACAAGCAAATGCTGGCATTGGGAACACCGCCTGGAATCTTCCAAATCAATGAGCCATTATTATTTGGCCTTCCGATCGTGTTAAATCCAATCTGGCTAATACCGTTTATTTCGGCACCTGTCATTATGACTGTAGTCGCGTATCTGGCGATTAAATGGGGGCTTGTTTATCCGGTCGTTGTGGCAAGCATTCCCTGGGTGACGCCTGCAGGTATTGGCGGCTATCTTGCTACAGGAGGACATATCTCCGGTGCAGTACTGGCACTTGTGAATTTAGCGATTTCCATTGTCATTTATCTTCCATTCGTATATGTAACAGGGAAAATGGATGAAAAGAAACTGAAGCAGGTGCAGCCAGAACAAACACCAACAATTCAAGGTTAGGCGGGTTAATGAATGGATAAAGAAAAGCTTTATCAAATATCATTTCAGCTTATTTTGCACAGCGGGAATGCCAGAAGTCTGGCAATGGAATCCATCCAGAAAGCAAAGGCCGGAAAGTTCGAAGCAGCGGAAGCAAAAATCCGGGAAGCCGAGGAGGAGTTTGTGCTGGCACACAGACATCAAACTGAGTTAATTCAGGGGGAGGCTTCCGGAGCTCAATTCGATCTGCCGATAATTCTTGTCCATGCACAGGATCATTTGATGAATGCACTGACTATTAAAGACATGGCACAGGAATTTATCGACTTATACAAGAAACTTGACTAAGAGAGGTAAACGAATGGCACAGCAACCAGATAGTATAAAAATAGCCGTAATAGGCGGAGGTTCAAGCTATACACCTGAATTGATTGAAGGCTTTATCAAAAGACATCAGGAATTGCCTGTCAGGGAAATTTGGCTTGTAGATGTGGAGGAAGGAAGAAAAAAGCTCGAGATTGTCGGGCAATTAGCGAAGCGGATGGTTGAAAAAGCAGGGGTTCCCATACAGATTGAGCTTACTTTAGATAGAAAAAAAGCACTTATGAATGCCGATTTTGTTACAACCCAATTCCGTGTCGGGCTATTGGATGCAAGAGCAAAGGACGAGAGAATTCCGCTGAAATATGGAGTGCTGGGCCAGGAAACCAATGGCCCGGGAGGATTTTTTAAGGCACTCAGAACCATTCCAGTCATTATGGAGATCTGCCGTGAAATAGAAGAATTGTGCCCAAACGCATGGCTTATCAATTTTACCAATCCGGCAGGAATGATCACAGAAGCAGTCCTGCGATACAGCAAAATCAAAAAAGTGGTTGGTTTATGCAATGTACCCATTGGGATGGAGATGGGGGCAGCCCAATTAATGAATGTGGATCACAGCAGAGTAAGAATTGACTTTGCGGGTCTCAACCACCTTGTATACGGTCTTGACGTCTATGTCGATGGAGTGAGCGTCAAGGAAGATCTGCTGAAAAAGCTTACGGACAAAGAACAATCGATCACGATGAAAAACATCCATGCGATGGGATGGGAACCGGAATTTTTGCAGGCATTGAATGTGCTTCCTTGTCCTTACCACAATTATTACTATAAAACACGTGAAATGGTGGAAGAAGAAGTAAAGGCAGCATCAGAAGGCGGAACTCGGGCTGAAGTAGTTAAAAAGCTGGAGGAAGAGCTCTTCCTGTTATATCAGAATCCAGATCTTGCTGAAAAGCCGCCGCAGCTGGAAAAAAGGGGAGGGGCTTACTACAGTGATGCAGCATGCAGGCTGATTCATTCCATCTATACTGATAAAAGGGATATACAGCCGGTTAACACCCGAAATAATTGCGCCATTGCAGGCATTCCGTCTGAATCAGCTGTTGAGGTCAGCTGCATGATAACGAAAGACGGACCAAAGCCGTTAGCCGTCGGAGAACTCCCAGTTTCAGTCAGGGGACTGGTTCAATCAATTAAATCCTTTGAAAGGGTGACCATAGAAGCCGCCCTGACTGGTGATTACAATACTGCTCTTCTAGCGCTGACAATCAATCCGCTGGTGGGTTCCGACAGGATAGCTAAAAAGATACTGGATGAAATGCTCGAAGCCCATCGTACCTACTTGCCGCAATTTCAATAAATTAGACGCAATCAGGCCCCGAAAGCGCAAAAAAGCAAGGGTCAGACGCAAATGACATAAATATCGGCGCAATAAAGAAACAGAACAGCGCAATTAAAGCAAATCAAGACGCAATCAGATCCCGAAAGCGAAAAAAGCAAGGGTCAGACGCAAATGACATAAATATCGGCGCAATAAAGAAACAGAACAGCGCAATTAAAGCAAAAAAGACGCAATCAGGTCCAGAGAGCGCAAAAATGCAACGGTCAGACGCAAATGACATAAATATCGGCGCAATAAAAAAAAAGAACAGCGCAATTAAAGCAAAAAAAGACGCAATCAGATCCCGAAAGCGCAAAAAAGCAAGGGTCAGACGCAAATGACATAAATATCGGCGCAAAAAAGAAACAGAACAGCGCAATTAAAGCAAAAAAGACGCAATCAGGTCCAGAGAGCGCAAAAATGCAAGGGTCAGACGCAAATGACTTAAATATCGGCGCAATAAAGAAACAGAACAGCGCAATTAAAGCAAATCAAGACGCAATCAGATCCCGAAAGCGAAAAAAGCAAGGGTCAGACGCAAATGACATAAATATCGGCGCAATAAAGAAACAGAACAGCGCAATTAAAGCAAAAAAGACGCAATCAGGTCCAGAGAGCGCAAAAATGCAACGGTCAGACGCAAATGACATAAATATCGGCGCAATAAAAAAAAAGAACAGCGCAATTAAAGCAAAAAAAGACGCAATCAGATCCCGAAAGCGCAAAAAAGCAAGGGTCAGACGCAAATGACTTAAATAAAGGAGCAAAAAAGAAACAGAACAGCGCAATTAAAGCAAAAAAAGACGCAATCAGATCTCGAGAGCGCAAAAAAGCAAGGGTCAGACGCAAAATGACATAAATATCGGCGCAATAAAAAAAGAGAACAGCGCAATTAAAGTGAAAATTGGCAGGGCAGCAGATCGTTTCATGCTGCCTTGCAGCTATGTAACCGGAGGAGAATAACCATGATTAAGCTCATCGTCAATGCTGATGATTTCGGCTATAGTCCCGGAGTTAACTATGGAATTTTGCACAGCCATCTATTTGGAATTGTCAATTCCGCCACCATGATGATGAACATGCCCGGAACCGGGCAAGCCCTGGCAATGGCCAGACAATACCCGGGTTTACGAACTGGCGTCCATTTAGTCCTGACATGCGGGAAGCCGTTATTATCCAATTTAAGAACTTTAACGACTAAAGATGGATACTTCAGATCACAGGCAGATTTGGACGGAATATCCGCACTTGAGATCGAGCTTGAATGGTCTGCACAAATTGACCGTTTTATCGAGGCTGGTATTGTGCCTTCCCATTTGGATAGCCATCATCACGTTCATACACGCGAAGAGTTTCTCCCAGTGATTCAAAGCCTTTCCAATAAATACGATCTCCCTTTCAGAGTCAATGGCGACTTTCCGCTTGAAGGAGTCAAAAGTTATTCTAACAGATGCTTATTCGATTTTTACGGAGATGGCATTCAGGAAGATTATTTCAGCATGCTGGCAGAAAAGGCGGAAGACGGGGAAACAGTGGAAGTCATGTGCCATCCGGCATTCGCAGATCAATTGCTAATGGAGGGGTCATCTTATAATTTAATGCGGTTAAAAGAGCTGGAAATACTGTGCTCCACAAAGCTTCCACCAGATATAAAGCTGCTATAAGAAAAACAGTGTCCGGCAAGGGACACTGTTTTTTAGTCATTACTTCTTAATTTTCTTCATTTCATCTGCTACAAATTCCACATCTGTACCAACAATGATCTGAAGGTTTGTCTTGCTTAATTTCATGATTCCTTTTGCGCCATGTGCTTTCAGTGCACTTTCCTTAACCTTTTCCATATCAGCAATATTTAAGCGGAGGCGTGTTGCACAGTTATCAATGGAAGTGATGTTGTCAGCTCCGCCAATATCTTTGATAAAATGGCTGGCCATAACTTCATACTTATTATTGCCCTGACTGGCAGGTGCCTCTTCTTCTTCAACTACATCTGTTTCATCTTCACGGCCAGGCGTTTTCAGGTTAAACGCTTTTATTAAGGCATAGAAGATAACGAAGTAAACAATGGCGTAGATGACGCCAATTCCTAAAAGCAGCAGCGGCTTTTCAGCGATATTAAAGTTCAGCGCATAATCGAGTGCGCCTGCTGAGAATGTGAAACCATCGCGGATTCCCAACAGAGACGTAACCCACATGGAAACCCCGGTTAAGATGGCGTGAACTCCATATAGAAGCGGTGCAATAAACATAAATGAGAACTCGATTGGCTCTGTAATACCAGTCAGGAATGAAGTTAGTGCAAGACCAATGAACATTCCTGATACAGCTTTCCTATTTTCAGGCTTAGCTGTTGCAATGATTGCAAATGCTGCAGCTGGAAGACCGAACATCATAACAGGGAAGAATCCAGTCATGTAAGCGCCTGCTGACGGGTCTCCGGCGAAGAAGCGGGCAATATCTCCATTAACTCCTTCAAATTCGCCGAACTGGAACCAGAATAAACTGTTCAATACGTGGTGAAGACCCAATGGAATTAGCAGGCGGTTTAAGAATCCAAATAGACCTGACCCTAAAGCACCCAGACCAATGATCCAGTTGCCCAATGAATCGATTGCGCCCTGGATTGGAGGCCAGGCAAAACCTGCAATGGCAGCCAGCAGAATCATCGTTACGGAAGTAATAATCGGAACGAAGCGTCGGCCGCTGAAGAATCCAAGCCAATCCGGAAGTTTGATATCATGGAAGCGGTTATATAATAATCCAGCAATAATACCGGCAATAATACCGCCCAGTACTCCCATATTTATATTTTCATCGATGGCAATTGCTCCTTCTGTTAATACAAGAAAACCGATGGCGCCTGAAAGGGCAGCTGCTCCATTACTGTCTTTCGCGAATCCCATGGCAACCCCGATGGCAAAAATAAGTGCGAGGTTGGCGAAAATGGCATTGCCGGCATTTGCGATAAACGGAATGCCCAATAAATCATCTTGTCCAAAGCGGAGCAAAAGACCTGCGGCAGGCAGGACGGCAATCGGAAGCATTAATGCTTTACCAATTCTTTGTAAGAATCCTAACATATAGATCTCTCCTTAATAAAAAATAATGAATAAGAAAGCGTTTTACTAAACTGTCGTAATCATACCAAAATATAAATATAGTTGTCTATACCATTTTAAAATAAAAAATTCTTAAGATCAGGATTTACGTTCTTATGTTAAGACTTTTCTAACAATGAAATTGGTATAGACAACTATACTTTGGGGTGATACGATATTTATTATAAATGGGTTTATTTAATTACTATATTTTGCATTTAAAAGTGCAAATATATTCTTATTCAGCTTTTTAAGCAAGGAGGAAACTCATGATGGAGATTATTAAAGTAAACAGCTATGAAGAAATGAGTAAAACCGCAGCAGATTATATCATCAGGAAGATACGCCAGCATCCTGAAGCAACACTGGGATTGGCAACCGGAAGCACTCCTGTGGGAACTTATAAAAGGTTGATTGAAGATCACCAGGGCAACAAAACAACATATAAAAAAGTGACAACTTTTAATCTGGATGAGTATATCGGTCTTTCAGGGGAAAATCCGCAAAGCTACCGTTATTTTATGGATTCAGTATTGTTTAATCATCTGGACATCCAGAAGGAAAATACTTTTGTCCCTAATGGTACTGCTGAAGATTTGGGAGAAGAATGCCGTAATTATGAAAGTAAGCTGAAAAACCATGGCGGCATTGATCTGCAAATTTTGGGAATCGGCAATAATGGACATATTGGCTTCAATGAGCCTGGAACGTCTTTTTCATCTAAAACTCATATTGTTGATTTAGCAGATTCTACAATTAAAGCCAATGCCAGGTTTTTTCATACGATCGAAGAGGTGCCGACCCAAGCCATTACAATGGGAATCTCAACGATCATGCAGAGCAGGGAGATCCTTCTTCTCGCTTCAGGTGAAGCAAAAGCAGATGCCATTCAAAAGCTTCTTGGAAATGGAGTTAATGAACATTTCCCGGCATCCATCTTAAAAAATCATCCAAACGTGAAAGTGATTGCCGATGAAGCGGCTCTAAGCGCATCAAAAGTCTCGGTATAAATGGGGTTGTAGCAATGCTTGCGAAATATCTGAATGAAGTAAAAGAATTATTGACCCTTGTGGAAAAAGAAGAAGGTCAAAAAATGAAAAATGCCGCCCGTGCATTGGCTGAGTGTATTCAAAACAATGGGATTATTCATGTATTTGGATGCGGACACTCTCATATGCTCGGGGAAGAGCTGTTTTACCGGGCAGGTGGGCTGGCCCCGATTAAGCCTATTTTTGTAGAGGATTTAATGCTTCATAAAGGAGCGGTCCGTTCCTCTTTAATGGAAAAACAAAATGATCTTGCCGGAAGCTTTATGGAAAATGCTGATATCCGGCCTGGTGATGTGGTCATTGTAGCATCAACATCAGGACGGAATCCAGTCCCAGTCGATGTAGCTGAAATCTCAAAAGAGAGTGGAGCATTCGTCATTGGGATCACATCCCCGCGTTATGCGAATACACAGTCCTCCCGGCACAAAGACGGAAAATACCTGTATTCATCTGTGGATTTAACAATTGACAATCATATAGAACCAGGGGACGCAATGATGGAGCATTCAGCTTTGGGGATCCGGTTTGGCTCCGCTTCATCTATTATTGGCTTTGCAATTGTAAACAGCCTGATGGCGGAAGCAGTGGAAGTGATGATTAAAAACGGTTATGAACCGCCTATCTTTAAAAGCGGCAATGTAGACGGAGCAGAACAGCATAACCGCGAGCTGGTTAAAAAGTATAAATCCCGAATTCCACTGCTGGAAGGATAAAAAAATGGAATTGATAAAGGCAATCGAACAGACCAGACAAGCTATGATTGATTGCATTTATTCAAGGGGACTAACTGATGAAAAGACCTTGAAATTAAGCCGGGAACTGGATAAGTTAATTGTTGAATCACAGCTAATCAAAAGTTATAAAATGAGACAATTTGCAAATAAATGCGAAGAAATTGCAAACAAATCGGAAATTAGGAAATAACCTTAGAAAACCTGCAAAAAAACAGCTGGAACTTGCAAACAAACTCTGCAAAACTGCAAATAAAACCGCTCAGGCCAGCATACCTGAGCGGTTTTTCTATTATAGTGCATCTTTTATCACTTTTTTCGAATAGATTACAGACAAAATTCCGAAAATCGAATAAAGCACTGTGTAAAGCACCATAACCAGGATCATCGGCATCCAAAGCTCGCTTCCGAAGAAGAACCAGCCGGATTGTACGGCAAAGTAGCTGTGCAGAAGGCCGACGATAAGCGGAATTCCAAAGTTGAAAGCCATTTTGGATTGAATTCCGCGCAGCAGGTCTCCCTGTGTAAAGCCAAGTTTCCGCAGGATTGTATAGTTTGGTTTTTCATCCTCACTCTGATCCATTTGTTTGAAATATAGAATACAGCCTGAAGTGACCAAAAAGGTTAAACCGAGAAACCCGACAATAAACATGATCAGTCCCATGTTCATTTTTTGCCTTGTGCTCATCTCTTGCTGGGAATCGGCTCTGCCGCTGAATTCCATTTCTTTGAAGAGTGTATTGGCTTTTTCAATATCGCTGTCACTCTTCATATCCACTCCGATGAAAAGCGAATCTTCATCCTGGAGTTCAGGATTTAGATCAGCTTTCAGGTCTTCATATACCTTCTCATCCACAATAGCAACAGGCAGACCGCCTGATGTAAAATAAAACGGGAGAACAAAATCTTTTTTTAACCCTAAATATTTTTGTTTAATCGTGTTTGTTTTTCCCATGAACTCAAGTTCTCCTGAGTCCTTGAGCGTCATAAATTTCTGCAGTGCATCATTATATCCTGTCAGTACGGTTTCTTTTGGAGAAAGCTTAATGCCATCTATGGATGTTTCGCTTACAACAGGCAAGATCATGTTTGGTGAATCAAAATTCATTTCTTCCAGATTGACATCCAGAATGTCCTCCATATTAGCATCTACATGCAATAACTCAATACTTTTTTCCTTATATTCTAATCCCTCTTTTTGAAGGCTCCCGGTAAACTTCCCTGCATCTTCCTTGTCAGTGAACGAAAAGTGGGAGGGGAGGCTATCCTGGGCTGATTTTTCCGCTGAGTAGTAAGAAATATAGCTTAATGACAGCAGCCCGATCGCAAGGGCGGACACAGTTGTAATAATCGTTAAAAGCAGTGCACTCGACTTCATGCGGAACATGATGGAGGACAATGAAAGCACTTCGTTTACATTCAGGTATCCATCTTTCCTTTTGCGGATCAGGCTGGCGATAAAGCTTACCGATCCTTTATAGAAAAGGTAGGTTCCAATGATAACGGAAGCAAGAATAACCACCATCGCGAGGAACAGCTCGTTCATGGATGTGAAATCCCCGCCGAATAAAAGGGAAGAGATATAATAGCCGGCAATGATCAAGGCTAAACCAAGCACGCCCAATATCATTTCCAAAATGGACAGCTTTTTGACTTTTCCTTCTGCAATCGAAACCACCCTGAATAAAGATAGAATGGTTTGCCTTTTGATAAAAACAAAGTTCATCAGCATGATGAAAATATAAATAACCGTAAAGACGATGACAGTCTGCAAAAGCGCCTCACTTGAAAAGTGCAATGATGCAATTCCTTCAACACCTGTCAATTTAAAAAGGACCATCAGTATTAATTTCGAAACCGAAAAACCGATAAAGATTCCAATGATCAAAGAACCAAAATACAGCAGGAGATTTTCCAGGCTAAGGAGCCTGAAAATTTCATTTTTTGTCATTCCTATCAGCTGAAAAAGCCCGATTTCTTTGCTTCGCCTTTTGATAAAAATAGTGTTGGCGTACAGAAGAAAGATGGAAACGATCGCCACGAGCAGAATAGAGGCTGTTTTGATTGCTGCTGCACCTTTAATCGAGCCTTTTGCTTCGGACATCGATGGGTCATATTGAAGGGTGACAAAGGCGAAATAAAGCGCGACACTGAAAATGAGGGCGAATACATAAAGGTAATAATTTTTCAGATTCTTTTTCAAATTGCGGAGGATGATGGTATTAATGCTCATGCTGTACACCGCCCAAAACGCCCTGTGTTTTCATGATATCTTTGAAAAAAGCCTGTCTTGATTGATCACCCTTATTCAGCTGAGTATAAATCTGGCCATCCTTGATGAAAATAACCCGGCTGCAGAAGCTTGCCGCCACAGGATCATGGGTGACCATGATAATCGTTGCTTTCCTTTTCTGATTTAAATCACTTAACTTATTCAGTAAGTCTGATGCTGATTTCGAATCCAGCGCACCTGTCGGCTCATCCGCGAAAATGATGCTTGGTTCATGAATGAAAGCACGGGCTGCGGAAGTCCGCTGCTTTTGCCCGCCGGAAATTTCATTAGGGTATTTATCCTTTAACTCGAATATTCCGAGCTCACTCGCAACCGCTGCAAACTTTTCATCTGCTTCTTTTTTTGGTGTTTTGCTGACGGAAAGGGGGAGAAGGATATTTTCCTTTACTGTCAATGTATCCAGGAGATTATAATCCTGAAAAATAAACCCGAGGTGCTTCTTGCGGAACTGTGCGAGCTGCTTTTCCTTCAGTCTTGTCATTTCCTTTTCTTCAATCTTGATTTCTCCGCCGCTAACACTGTCAATAGACGAGAGTACATTGAGAAGAGTGGTCTTCCCAGAACCTGAAGCGCCCATAATGCTTACAAATTCACCCGTTTCAATTTTTATATCAATTCCTTTTAATACTTCCTGCCTATTAAATTTATTGCCGTAGCTTTTATGAATTTTTTTGGCTTCTAGTACAAACATGTGTAACCATCCTTTCTTTGATAGCTTTATTATAGAAGGTAACGTATATGTAATTCCTTCGATTGAACGAACAAACAGCAAAAGCATGTGACATTTTTGTCACATGCCTGTTATGCTGACGAAATCATTGCGCGTAGGGAAGACTAGTGTCATGATTGTGCCTTTGCCTAAACAAGACTCTACATGGATTTTTATTTTTAGCTGGTCTGCGGCTTTTTTGGCTAAATATAACCCCATGCCTGTTGCTGCGTTTTCATGATGATTTGCAGTGGAGGTGAACCCCTTCTCAAAGATTCGAGGCAAATCCCTCTGATCGATGCCTCTGCCAAAATCCTGAATCCTCAAGGATATTTTACTGTCTTGCAGGAAACTCGAAATCAAAATGTCTGTTTCCTCACTATACTTCACAGCGTTGGTTAAAAGCTGGCGTATGATAAAACTGAACCATTTTGCGTCGCTTAGAGCTTCTGTTTCTTCCATTTCCATATCAAAGCCAATGCCTTTTTGCATGCACCAGGACTGCAGAGATTTGATTTCGCTGAATAGGATGTCTTCGAGATGAATCATTTCAATATATAAGTCATTTTCCATTGAAGGAATCCGCTTTTGATGCAGCTGCTGATCAAGAAGAAGGTGGATGCGCAGCCATTCATACGTTAGGGCGGATTTCAGATTCTGATCCCCAATCCGGTCAATCATGAGATGCATGGCAGTCAAGGGTGTTTTTACTTCATGAATCCAGGACAGCAGTTCATCTTTTTCCTGCTCGAGAAGTGTCCAGTTCTGGGTGAACTCCTTTTTAAACCGTTCGGTTTGGCTAACCAGGCCCGACTCCATTATTTTTTCAAATGGGCTTTCAGGCTCCGGTATGCTCGATAAATCTAAATTATTTTCCCGCTCGGCTACTTCTCTGTAAAATCGTGTTTCTTTCTGATAACGGAGAAAGATGAATCCTGTGAAAATGATTGCAGATAAAAAGGTGTAATAAAGGAAGGGCTTAAAGGATATGGCCGAGTCCATATATACTACAAAGGCGGCAAGCACCTGAAGGAAACCGAACAGCAGGATCCAGCTTAACCTTTCTCTGATATATTTCCTAAACATGCGAGGCATCCTCTTCAATTGCCATATATCCCTGGCCGACCTTTGTTTCGATCTTTGCGCCAAGCCCGATGTCATCAAGCTTCTTCCTTAGTCTATTAATATTGACCGTAAGAGTATTGTCACTAATGAATCGTTTGTCATCCCATAGGCTATTAATGATATCGTCCCTGCTGACAATTTGATTTTTTCTTTCTATCAAAAGCTTTAATATGTAAATTTCATTTTTCGTTAATTCTATGCAGCCACTCTCATTTGTAACGGTATTCTTTTCGAAATCAACCGCCGCATCGCACCAGGTCTTTAGGTTATTCTGAACGGCACTATAGTTATAGACGCGTCTGAGGATTGCCTGTATTTTGGCAA
This sequence comes from Cytobacillus oceanisediminis 2691, assembly GCF_000294775.2. Taxonomy (GTDB): domain Bacteria; phylum Bacillota; class Bacilli; order Bacillales; family Cytobacillaceae; genus Cytobacillus; species Cytobacillus pseudoceanisediminis. Next base: position 2,768,574 of record NZ_CP015506.1, on the reverse strand, counting down.
TCAGGACTTCGAAGTGGAAGGGCTTTTGGACGAAATCGTCAGCGCCAAGCTGCATGGACATGACCATATCTGTTGGATGATCCCGGGATGACAGGAAAATAATCGGCACATTCGAATGTGATCGAATCATCCGGCACCAATGAAACCCGTCGAACTTCGGAAGCTGGATATCGATAATGACCAAATCGGGCTGAATGCCGGCAAACTCCTTCATGACTCCACTGAAGTCCTGAATTCCATGGACTTCATAAGACCACTGGGAGAGGCGGTCTTTGATTTCAGAAAAAAGGGAGGCATCATCCTCAATTAATAGCACTTTAAACAATCAACTCACCACACTTTTGCATATTCCTTCCATTATTGTATAGGAAAAGACCAAAGTGTGCCAGATTGTTTCCAGGCTGTGTTAAAATAGGGTAAAAAGCAGGTTTTGTGCATGGAAATCTTTCTTTTCATCTTTATTATTTTAATTGCATCCATTCTGCAGACAAGCACGGGATTTGGTTTCTCGATCCTGGCCACACCGTTTTTGCTGCTTCTTTTTGAACCTAGAGAAGCCATTCAAATTAATTTGATTTTATCTTTAATGATTTCTGCCGCATTATTTTCAAAAATCAAGAAGGATACAGACTTTGGAGTTTTGAAAAGGTTTGCAATTGGAAGTGCAGCCGGGCTGCCTATCGGAATTTCCATTTTTTTATTTTTGGATATTTCCAGGCTGAAGTTAGCTGTCAGTTTCATTATTTTGCTTTTAACGATCCTTTTGATGGCGAATTTCCGTGTGAAAGAAACAAGCCGCAGGGATTATTCATTGGGCGGATTGTCAGGAATAATGACAACCAGCATTGGCATGCCCGGCCCGCCGCTCCTGTTGTATTTTTCAGGAACTGATACCCAAAAAGAGCGGCTTAGGGGAACTACCTTGGCTTTTTACTTGTTTATCTACTCCGCAAGTCTGGTATTTCAGATAATCTTTGCAGGGACCAATAAGACGATTTGGCTTTCAAGTTTGTATGCTTTGCCGCTGGTGCTGCTGGGTCTATACTTGGGACAAATTTTATTTATTAAAATCAATCAGCGTTTTTTCAAGGTTTTTACATACAGTATCTTGATTTTCACAGGGATTTACCTGCTGGTTGATAGTGTGAGGTAGGAAGCCGGCATGAAAAGAAAGGCGGGGCTAATAAAATAGTGCTAATTAGAATTAAGCAAATCACGAAAAGGGGTCTGTTCTTGAGTAAAAAACTGATCTTTTGGATCCTGTCCTTCCTGTTTTCATTCTTTGGTTTTTACCTGATAGAACACCTTTTTACGGTTAATCCGCATGTGACTTCCGGCAATGGAAATTTAGGCATCCTCGTAATCTTTCTTTTTACACCTGTTTTTATTTCCAGCTGGGTCTATACTTTTAAGCTTGTAAAAACAAAGATGGTGAAAGATGGTAAAATAACTGTAGGAATTCTGCTTTTTTCACTTGCCGGCTGTGTTTTGCTGATGATTGAAATGAATGATTACACAAGTGAGCTGATCACTGCTCTAGGCGGGACGCCGGATAACCCGGATTCAAGAATTTACCGTTTTGGCTGGTTCAATCAATACACAAATAGTCTTTACTTTAATGTTTATACCTTTTTCTTATCCCATATCGTAACCGTCATTTTAGGCATCCTTTCAGCTATAAGAAGGACAAAAATATATTAAAAAACTCGCCGAAGCGTGGCGAGTTTCTCTTTATTTTTTTGAAGGCAGTTTTATTGGACGCCAACAGCATCATATGCTGCCATGACTGCGTTTACCTCAGCGGAAGGCTGTCCGTTTCGATCCGGATGCAGGTCTCTTGCTGCCTGGATGGCTGCCTGGCGCATTTGGCTGAAGTCGGAGCTTGCTGTCAGATAATGGGTAAGTGCTCTGTAGAAAATCTTCTCGGCTTTTGTTTTTCCGATGCCTGTAACCGAAACACCGTAATGAGTGCCTCCATCTGTGATCAGGTGGGCTGCTTTGTTGTTGATGCTGCTGTTGATATGGACACCGCCTTTATCAAGTTCTCCAATATAACGTTTGCTGTAATGATCAGGGTAGTAGCCTGATTCTGTATAGCCGCCGATATAGACCGAACCTGGATCACTCATGGAACGGAGACCGTCACCTGGTGTAGTTGGCGTCCAAATATCCTCGCCCAATAACCATAGGTCTTCACCTGTTTTATTTTCAGCAAAAGCCCCTAAAATATCTGCAATGGATTCATTGATCGCACCGGATTCATTTTCATAAATTAAATCGGCTGTATTGGTGATCACTCCATGTGTCATTTCATGCCCGATTACATCCAGGCCCCCGGACAGGGAAATCATCCTGGTTCCGTCTCCATCTCCGTATAGCATTTGCTTGCCATTCCATGCAGCATTATTCCACTTCGAACCGATATGGACAGTTGAAACTAATTTCATTCCTTCGCCATCAAGGGAATCCCGGCCATGTACCTTTTTATAATAATCATAAACTTTTCCTGCGTTCACATGGGCAGACACCGCAGAAGGATCATAGAAGAAGTTGTTTCTGCTTTCCACCTCGAATCCGGTCATTCCAAGCAGGGCTGAAAGGATTATAAACGCGTTTTCAGGCATGCGGTTCGCTTTAAATGTATGGACACCTTCAGATCTTGTCCCATCGAATAAATAGTGCGTTCCTGTTTCCGGGTCTTTAACCGCCTGGAGTGATTGAAGTGTCCCGAAAATATCCATTCCTCTTGCTTGAACAGGTTCTGAAACAGTCGGAAGTGCTTTCGGTTCAGGCTGGGAAGAAGCAGTCTGCTGTGCCTCAGGTTGTTCAGGTAAAGATGGTGTCAGTTCCGTGATGGCATTATAGCTATGAATGATGTTTCCAGTTACAGCATCTACAAAATAATGCCAATACCCTGGTGCCGGCGCTGAGGTGGAAGCTGTTACATAATAAGCCAGATGCTTTTGCCCGTTATGCGGATAAATAACAAGTTCTCCTTCTATACCATCATAACTCTTCACTTCTCCGATCTTATCTTCAATGCTTTCCTTTGCCTTTTCCAATGCTTCATCTTCGCCCAGTTTCGCCTCTGTAGGAATAATGGAACGTGCCAGATTTGGTGTAACTTTACCGAAGAAGGCTGTCACATTGTTTTTGTCGTCCAAAGCAATGGTCTGCTGTGCTCCGTATACTGGTATTCCGTTGTATTGCTCTACTGTTCTGAAATGGTGTGTGTTTGTCTGCTTATCATCGAATTGATCAATGATTTTGAATTGATCCTTGGCCTCGTAGCCGGCGTTTTTGAATAAGTTCGCCTTGGATTGAAGGAATGCATATACAGCTTCTTCCTTGCTCAGTCCTTCAGGAGCTTGCCAGGTCCCAATTATGTAGGAAGGTGTCTTTAATTCCTGATGATACTTAACGATTTCTTCATTTGCCAGCACATTTTTTGCGGGCAGTGATAGTCCCGAGATGGAAAACGAAGCTGCCAGAACTGCAGGGAGTACTTTCTTTTTTAGCTTATTTCTTTTCAAACTGATCACCTCTTAGTTTGGATTGGTATTTCAAGGTCAATTATTCTGAAAATTCCACGAATGGTCAATTGGGTTATAGGGATCAGTGATATGCCTGTCTTTTATGAATTCGGAAATCAAAATAGCCTGTATTTTGCCTTGGAATACCGCAAAATAACCCAATTTACTTTGCACATGACCTCTCGTATGCTTGTTCCACAGACACCTTTTCGGGAGGAGAGCGGGGGATGAAGAAGGGATTGAATAAACTCATTTTGCCGTGTCTTTGCTGCCTGAGTTTTTATACAGGCACTCAGCTTGTCGGGAAAACAGAAGCTGCCTTTACAAGCCAGGCAGAGGCAAAGCCTATTATAATTTCCACTGCTTTTGTTTTCCCATCATATATTCACGGGCTTGAAGAGGAAGCCAGGATAAACAGTGAACAAATACTAAAAGAACACGCCGGTTTAGAAACATTTGTGAAGAACGGGCTGTTAAATGAGACCGCAGATCCGTCCTCCGAATTTTTGAGAAAAAAAGAACAGATAACAGCCAGCTTGAAGAAACTTCATAGAATAAGAGCTGAACTGGAAAAACTGTTTCTAAAAGCAGAAAAAAAGGAAGGATATGAGTTTGTAAGTAAGGGTTTCATTAAAGTAGACAAACTCCTTCTGCGAATAAATGATTCTCTTAACCTTCAGGAGCTGGAACAGCTTTTTTATCAAAAATTGCAGGAGCAAAAGAAGAAGCAGCAGCAGGGAGAGGACATTAAGACAAACGAATTGGAAACGGATGATCAATTAGAAATGCCTATCAGGAAACAGGAAAATCAGGTGATTGAACACAAAGAGCCAGCTGAGGAACAAGCGAATCCTGCGGAAGAACAGACTGACAGCAAGGACAATAAACAGAAGGATGAAGAGGAGGAAATAGCCAATGAAGAGAGCCTTGAAAATACTGAGTAAATGTATCAGTGCAGCAGGATTGATGCTCCTGTGTCTGCTTGCTGTTTGGGTGATATCCTCAAAAGCATCCGGAGGAGAACCGTCCCTTAAAGGTTATCAGGCAAAAGCTGTTTTATCGGGATCCATGGAACCGACTTTCATGACAGGGTCCATCATTGTAGTGAAACAGCCGGACAGAAATTTAAAAAAGGAAGATATTATTACATTTAAATCAGGAGATAAATTAATTACCCATAGAATTGTCGAAGTAAAGAAAACGAAAGCCGGGGTTTTATATCAAACAAAAGGCGACAACAATGACGCTCCGGATATGGAATATGTCCAGCCTAAAAATATAGCCGGTAAATATGTAGGTTTTACCATCCCATATGCAGGCTATGCGGCTGAGTTTGCAGCATCCAAAGAAGGTTCCGCACTCCTGCTGTTTATCCCGGGACTGCTCCTGCTGCTATCTGCTGCGAGGACAATTTTTCTGGCTCTTAAAGAATACGAAACTAAAAACGCTTAATACTCCGGTTATGCCTCTTATTTGCCACAGGTAATAAGAGTTAAATAAATTTATAAGATCCAAAGGAGGAAGAAACATGGGATTTGCAAAAAAGGTAAGTAAAGGACTTTTGACAGCTGCTTTAGGTTTTTCATTAATGGGTGGGGGTACATACGCTTACTTCAGCGATACGGAGATTACGAATAACACGTTTGCAGCAGGTACCCTGGATTTGGCGGTAAACCCTGAAACAATCGTCAATATTGGCGATTTAAAACCAGGTGATGAAGTTTCACGTGAATTTACCATCACAAATAGCGGCACTCTTGATATTTCCAAGATCTTGCTGCATACAAACTACCAGGTAGAAGATGCAAAATTAAATGGAGCTGCAAATGCAGATGATTTCGGGAAGCATATAAAAGTGACCATCCTATATAATCAGGCCAACGCAACCGTACAGGTTGCAGAGACGACTTTGTATGAACTGCAATCACAAACTCCAGATTTAACAGCCATTGATAACTTTGTAGGCGGGGGAACAGTGCCGGATGGCCTGGCCCCTGGGGAAACCGATAAAATTATTGTGCTGTTCGAATTTGTCGATAACGGAGGGGATCAAAACGAATTCCAGGGAGATGCGCTGCAGGTGGAATGGAAATTCAATGCACAACAGGCTGAAGGAACAGTAAAATAGAAATGGACGGAAAATCCCTTGAAAGAATATTCAAGGGATTTTTTTACACATTAATTAATTCATTGCCTTCAAGCAGCCGGTTCAGATGAATGGCTTTTTCATGATGACCTGTCTCGATGTAATATTCATAAAGCTTTTTGCCATACCTGCGCATAAGAATTATATGCTTAATTTTAACAAATTCAGGGAAAGCCTTTTCTTCCAAATACTTAAAATATTTCTCGCGCTGATGATAAAGCTGATACTTAGAAAGTTTAAATAACGACAAGTATAAAGTGCTTTTAAGCTCCTTTGAAACCTGAATCCCTTCGCATGCTTTTTTAAGGAGAGCTGTTTTGCCGGATAATTTGCCTTCTACACAGGAATTAAGGTAAGAGTATAATCGCTGAAGATAAATGATTGTATTCCTGTCAGCTAAACGCAAAGCCTGTTTATAGCAATCCTTTGCCTTAGCATATTGTTCCCTGTTAAAATACTCAAATCCTAAATTATTGTATAGGAGCCCTTTATAGTCATGATATCCAATTCGTTCACAGTCCCAGATTAAATGATGATAACGTTCTGCCAGTTTATCCATGTCGGTTAAGATATCACTGCTGATCTGCAGGAGGATAATGGATTCAGCTTTTATCGCCATCGTATAGTTATTCGTGTTTTTGAAGTGCTGCAAAGATTTTTCTGCAAACATGTAAGCCATGATTTTTGAGTCATTATAATGATAGGCAATTGCCAAGTGATAAAAGTATTCTTCATTGCCATATTCATTTATATCGATATTTTTTAAGACCTGAAGTGCCTTTTGCTGATTCGTGCAATCAGGTTTTATTGCTTGATTAATATAATACATCCCTTGAACATGGTAAAATAAATTTCTCTCAAAAAGGGAGAGGTGATGAAACTCATGGCTAATTTGCTTAATAATCCGGGATACATCCTCTAACTCCTGATGCAGCAAATGGTATCTTGCCTTTAAAAGCAGATAGTGGGCTGCATATTTAGAAGACTGAATAAAAGGTGTACTTTCCAGTTCATTTTTTATTTCCTCAGCCCTGGCTAATCTATACATAATGATGGCTTTATGCCATTCCTGCAGGCGCTTATCCAAATCCCGAAAATATTCAACTTCCTTTTGAATGTCAATATTTAGAACCGCAGAGAAAAGTGAAATAATTTCCGGTGAATAGGCTGTTTTCCCTCTTTCGATTTTGCTTACATGGGTAGGAGTACAAATCCCTTCTCCTAACATAGCTTGTGTAAGACCAGACTTTTCCCGGTAGAATTTAATAATTTCCCCCTCCAGCATGTGATCCTCTCCTTATCTATTAATAATAGGTGAATTATGCCAGGCAGCTGTTCTTAAATACTTAATTATCTTTTATCTAATATTTTCCTTTTTGGGGGAATTTTTAGGGGCATAAGACATAGCGCCTTTTGGGGAGACGAACCATGGATTAGTCCAAAAGGCGGACTGGGAGAGAGCGGAAAAAAAAGTACAAACAGAAAAGTCTTCTATGGGATTATAGAAGACTTTCCTCACTCAATTATATTTAATGAACGTGGGGTTCAAAGTATTTGGCTGCAAGCGCGCTTGCTTTTTCATGCTGTGACGACGTCCTATAATAATGAAACAGTTCTTTTTCATAGAGAGAGATTAATGTGCTATTCCCTAATTCATGAAGGTGGGGAAGGAATGTATTTTCTAAAAAGAGATAGTAATCATTTATGTCTTTATCTTCTAAAAGGATATCGAGCATATAAAAAACATATTGATAGGTTTTATTTTGAAATTGTTCAGCCAGTCTGTGGCCATCGTCCAGCAAGAATCTGAGATTTTGTTTCTTATAATGATCCAGATTAAGGCAGCTATGAACATACCCTCTAATAGCGCTTAATTTTAAAGGTGGGTTTGGATTAACCTCGGATTGTTCCAATAGCTTTTTGTAAACCTCGCTCGCTTCTGAATAAAAGCCTTTTGCAAAGTATTCAACGGCAAGATTATGCCAAAGGTTCATTTCCCTGGCTTCTTCTTTATGAGCCCGGCAGGATTTGATTAATGTATGATACTGCTTAACGGTTTCTTCAAATTGGCAAAGGTCGTATGTACCCATTTGTATCAGTAAAACGGTTTCTGTATCAAGAATTCTTTTAAAATTATTGGTTTCCCGAAAATAGGATAGTGCAAGAGTACCATAGTGATAGGCTTTTACCCTATCATTCATCAAATGAGAAGAGGTTGCGAGGTGAAAATAATATTCATGGTTATTATATTCTTTAGGGTTAATATTCTTTAAATGGGCAATGGCTTCTTTGCAATTATGTAAGTTTAGAAAATAAATGCTCCATGTATGCTCGAGAAGATTCCGTTCAAAACGGTCAAGGGTGACCCAGGCTTTTTGGCAGCTGTCTAAAAGCGATTTGCCTTTTTCCTGCTCTCCTTGCATCAGGTGATAACGAGCCAAAAGGATTGAATGAAAATATTTTGTTTCCGAAAAATGCAGGTAAGGATTTTGGGCTAATTCCTCTTTAATTAATTCTATATCTTCTTTTTGCTGTTTAACCATGGCCTCCAGCCACTCATGAAGTTTTGTCTCCAGCATATTAAACTTTTGAAGCTCTTTAATAAGATCTATATTCAGCCGTTTACAGATCAAATTAGTAACTTCTGACGAATATTGTGAATGGCCCCGCTCTATTTTACTGATATGAGTCACAGAACAAATCCCTTCGCCCAGCTGCGTTTGGGTCAATCCAGCACGTTCCCGGTAATATTTTATAATTAAACCTTCCTTCAAAACAGCATCCCCCCTGTGTTTGTGGCTATTATCGTAGCATACCTTATCGGCTAGAAACAGATAGCCAGGAAATGTCAGATGTCTGTTTTTCCCAAGGGTTAGTGGAATATTATTCCTAAGAGGTATTTTAAGATTTCAATTTGGGGTAATTAAGAAAGCCTTTTTTACCAGAAGGTGAGAAGGTTAATAGAAAATAGATACACAAATGCGCCTTTTATACTGTTTAAATAGAAAGAGATTCTTCGATCTGGATATAAAGTTCTGAAATTAAACGGATCCCTCTTTTTAGATTCCCCCAATTTACTTCTCTCAGACCCGGCACTACAATAAATTTTAAGAAAAGTTAAAAAATATTGAATTTTTCCAGGGGAAAGGGCGGGAGAGAAATGAAATTGAAAAAAGGGGTACCCTATAAAGTGCTGGCTTCTGCATTGGCAGCAGCAATGCTTTTCGGGGGAACAGTCTCAGCACAAGGAGCTCAAGAAGATCAGATCCAGGCTCCAAGTGTCGAAGACATTGTTAAGCAGGGACAGAAAATATTTTTGGACCACCAATATCAGACCAAAGCAAATGCAGTGGACAAGCTGGGATATAAGGATCTGAATGAAAAAGGGTTAACGAAGCCATATAAGCCAAATGAAATTTTACGTGTAATTGTTGAGGTCGAACAGCCAGCAGGTACTGAAAAAACGAAACAAAGCAAAAAAAGTAAAATGAAGGCAAAACAAGACGAGGTTATTTCTAAGCTTACAAAGAAAAAATCTATCAAGAAAGTGAAGCATCGCTTTTTTGAAGGGTTTAATGGTTTCAGTCTGGAAACTGAGTTTCGTAATTTAAAAGAAATTCAGGAGCTTCCTGGTGTCACGAACGTGCATATTGCGAGAACATTTCAGCCATCCATGAGTGCCAGCAAGGAGCTAGTGCAGGCGCAAAAAGTCTGGGAGCAGCATGGCTATGAAGGAGAAGGGCTGCTTGTTGCTGTAGTTGACTCCGGATTGGACTATACGCACCAGGATATGACATTGACGGATGAAGGGAAAGACAAGCAGAAATGGTCTGAGGGAGAAATCAACGCAAAACTCGCTGAAACGGGTATTAATGACATCTGGTATAGTGACAAAGTGCCGACAGGCTATGACTGGGCCGATGAAGATACGGATGTCATTCCCCGCGGACAATATGGAAGTCCGCATGGCATGCAGCTTGCAGGTACTGTAGGTGCCAATGGCGATGAAGAAAATGATGGGGTTAAGGGGATTGCTCCTGGTGTACAGTTATTAGCTGAAAAAGTATTTTCTGATAATGGCGGAGGAGCTTATGAAGATGATATTATTGCTGGAATTGAACACGCTGTGGCAATGGGGGCTGACGTCATTAACATGAGCCTTGGATCAGATGCCGGCTTTGTTGGAGAAGAAAATGATCCGATCCAAAAGTCAATCCGGGAAGCAACTGAACGGGGCACTCTCCTGGTAGCAGCTGGAGGCAACTCATCTTACAGCACAAAAAATAATATTATGGAGGCCTCTGCCAAGCCGTATGCAGAAAATCCGGATATCGGAACAGCAGGAGAACCTTCTGTCAGCCCATTTGCGCTATCAGTAGCATCCTATGAAAATACTAAATTGCATATGAATGCACTTAGTGATGAAAACGGATTGCAGCTTCCATACCAGGATCAGACCCATGTAAACTTCAAGCTTTCAAAAGTTCTATCATCTGGAGAAAGCTATGAAATGGTATATGTAGGGGAAGGGAAGACGGCTGATTTTGCCGGGAAAGATGTTGCCGGCAAGATAGTCGTAGCAAAACCAAATCAAAAATATGGTTTATATTCATATGTACAATCTGAAGCCAGAAAAAATGGTGCCATGGCGGTTATCCTTGTACCGCCTCATGACGAAGCTGATTACCCTTTCTTGTATTTTAGCCCCTACCTAACTCCTGCAGCAACAACCAGCAAGGAGGTTGGGAACGCCTTAATTTCGCAGCTGTCCAAGGGACAAACAGTGAAGATGAAGATGAGCAAAGGTGTTTGGGTGGATAATGCTGAAAAAGATAACATGTCAGACTTTTCATCTTTTGGAACGCCGCACACACTTGACTTCAAACCTGAACTATCAGCACCTGGCGGTGGGATTTATTCCACTGTTCCCGGCAATGAATATGAAATAATGAGCGGTACGTCCATGGCAGCACCTCATGTCGCAGGCGGATCAGCTCTGCTGCTTCAGGCTTTATATGAAAAAGGATTGCCGCAATCCAAAGAAACGGCATTAAAAGCGAAAATCGCCTTAATGAATACGTCAAAAATCATTCAGGATCCGCGGGCAAACAACCAGGTCCCTTACTCACCACGCATACAGGGATCCGGTTTGATGCAAATACAAAATGCGATCAAAACACCTGTACTTGTCACAAATAAAAATGCTCCTTTGGAACAGGCAGGGGCGGTTGCTCTAAAAGAAATGACCGGAAACAAAACACAATTCAAACTGAATGTGGAAGCATTTCAGGATGCAGGCGTGAAAGATTTGGAATATAAAGTGTTCGTTGATGTTTTAACAGACGAAACTGAAACAAAAGAGTTTGACTTGGATAATGACGGTAAATTGGATACCAAAGAATATTTAACGATGACCAGCAAGCGGATTTCAGGTGCTTCTGCCATCGTAAATGGTGAAAAAGTGACCGGCAAAGAAGGAAAATCGCTTAAAATTAAGCCAGGACAAAATAAGAGTTTGGATGTACAGATTCAATTGCCGGATAGCGTAAAAAAGGGCACATTTATCGAAGGATATGTCCGCCTTGTGCCAACAGGTAAAAACAGTGATGCCGCTGTGCCGCTGACAATTCCATATATGGGCTACTTTGGTCAATGGGACAAGCCGCAAAACCTCGACCCTGCTGCTTGGGAGAAAGATGCTTTCTTAGGATATACAGTCTTATGGAACGATGAAGGGGCACAGTTCCCGATGGGATATGATCCGAATACCGGAACATTTAATATGGATCGTATTGTCATTTCTCCCAATGCTATTTTGCCGGGTGTTTTCCCATCCTTTACAGCTCTCCGCAACTTACAAAAAACCGAAATGTTCGTTGAGAATGATAAAGGTGAAATGATCAATTATTTAGGCGACTTCAGTGAATATACCGGCAAGCCATGGAAGTTCCGAAAAAATATTATGGCATTCGGGGATTATTTAATTAACGGATATTTATGGGATGTTAAGAATCAAGATGGGCAATTCGTTGAAGATGGAACCTATCAGTATGTAATCAAAACAACACTTGATTACAAGGATGCCAAACCTCAGGAAGTAAGGCTACCGGTTCAAGTAGACTCAGTCGCGCCATTAGTCTCGGATATTCAGGTACAGCAAAAGGAAGGCCAATATGAGATTTCCTTTAAGTCAGAAGATAACGAAGGGGGAAGCGGCTATAATGGCGCAATCATCTGGTATAACGGGAAGTATATGCCGCTCGAACCTGGAAAAACTTCAGCCCTTGTAAAAGAGGAACCGAAGAGCGTTGTCGTATTAGGTATCGACCATGCATTTAACCAGAGCTATGCTGTATGGGGGGATCCTTCCTATATTAATGAAGGAATGCTCGTAAGCTACTTCAGTGTATATCCTAATAAAAATGTGAATGCAAACACGCCTGCCGGCATCAATTCATTCGCAAACAACCGCGTAAACTGGAGAGTGAACATTAAAGATGAAGCAGGAAAAACCGTTGACACAATTAATGTGGAAAACGAACATGAAATTCACTTGAAGTGGACTCCAGATGCAGATCTTCCGAATGGGACTTATACCATTAGTGCGGATGTATCAAGTAAGCAGGGCTTTACAGTGACTACGAGTCCTAAAACGGTTACAGTAGTTCAGAACTAAAACATCAAAAGCCATGGACGGTTTAGAGGTCCATGGCTGTTCCAATTTTGCAATGCCTCAGGTTCAAGCTGAAACAGATGTGTTCAATTTTTTTAGGGCAGCAGATTCCTTCTTCCCATGGAGGAAAAAATATAAAATGGCTGATAATAAAACAAAGATTGCCATCATTCCATAGAGCTTGCCATAGCCTGTAACCGGAATCATGAATCCCAGCAAATAGGGACCAAATCCCAAGCCTGCATCCAGAAAGATAAAGAACGTTGACGTCGCCAATCCCATCCGATGAGCGGGTGTCAGCTTGACGGCCACTGCCTGGGTGCAGGACTGCATGTTGCCAAAGCCCAGCCCAATTAGCGCTCCAGCCAAAAGCAAGGTAAAACTGCTGTTTGCTGTGCTAAGCACAAACATGCCTGCCGCAAATAAGATAAAAGCGGGGTACATAACATAATTTGCTCCTTTAAGATCCATCAGGCGCCCGGTAAATGGACGTGAAATCAGGACAGCGGCCGAGTAGATGAGAAAGAAAAAGCTCGCAGCCTTAACTAAATCGACTTCGATCGCATAAAAATTGATAAAAGAGAGGACCCCGGAATAACCGAATGCGATTGCCAGTGTGATGAACGCAATCGGGACTGCTTTTGGCTCGATAAAGCTGGAAATTTGGAAGCCCTGCTTTTTCACACCGGAGGTTTCTATTGCAGGAACGTATAAAAAGAAGGATGTAATCAGAGCAATGATGCCAATGGCCAGACAGAAGGCAAAAATCATTTGGAAAGAAACTTTTTGCATCATCAACAAGCCGATAAATGGCCCAACAGCTGTTGCCAGTGTTGTGCTCATGCTGAAGTAGCCAATTCCTTCCCCTTTGCGGGCTGCCGGAATAATTTGTGCAGCGATGGTCCCTGTCGCCGTACTCGCCACACCTAAAGCTATTCCGTGTATAAATCTGGTAAATAGTAAAAAAGCAATTCCGAGGTTAAAGAAATATAAAAGTGTCGTCAGGGTAAATAAGACCAACCCGATATAAAGTGTCTTCTTTCGCCCAATGTTATCAATGGCTCGCCCAATATAAAGCCTGCCAATGAGAGTTCCAATAATAAAGATGCCCGTTACAAGCCCGGCCTGGCTAGTTGAGGCACTATAGTAATCCACTGCAAAGACAGCAATGGTCACCATCAGCAAATAGAAAATCAATGTTAAGAAAAAATTAACGGATGAAACGATAATAAAATCCTTTGTCCAAAGCTTCGGTCTAGGCTGATTCAATTTATAACTCTCCCTGCATTAAATTTTTGCGGATTTCGCTCATCAGACGAATCCCTTCGAGCTGTTCCTCCTCTGAAATTCCTCTTAGAATTTCCTGTTCAAATTCATCAATAGCTGCGCGGACTTCCTGATAAATCTTCCTGCCAGTATCGGTCAGCTGCATTCTTTTTTCCCGTTTGTCTTTAGTCGGAACAGGTTCTAAATAGCCCATCTCCTCCAATTTTGCAATCGTCCTTGTCACTGTTGGTTTTTCAACACCAAGGTAATGTGAAAGTTCCACCAAAGTAACTGAAGCATCATTATTCAAGTAATACATGATGGACCATTGAGCCCTGTATAAATGATGCTTGCTTAACGCATGGTTCAGCCTATTCTCAAATGGACGATACAATAGCACAAGCTGATGAAAAAACTTCTGAAATGTTTCGATCTGAAAAACCTCCCAATTTAGTTACTTTGAGTAATAGTTATCTAGAGTAACTAATTATTCATTATACAGCTCTATTCGTTAACATGTAAATAGGCAAAATAAAGCTACTATCCATTAGATCAAAAGAAGGCAAATTTGTGACATTGTGTCATATTCAGTTGACGTGTGACACGATGTCATATACAATTCAATTGAAAGGATGACACAGTGTCACATCGAGGTGAAAGCATTGTCTAAAATTCAATTGCTTATTTCTAAATTGCAGAAACAGGGAGTAAATGCGGCAATCTGCAAAAAGCCGTCCAGTTTTATGCCACCAAAAAATAAGGCAAAAATTCAAAGGAGTCCCTATGGTCACAAATACGCCTGAACAAATTACTTTAAAGGAGCTTAGGACAGATTTAGTGCGTTTTATGATGTCCCACAAGTTCGCATTGGAAGAAATAAATACGAAAATAAATATCCTTAAAGAAGAATTTCAGTATGTCCATGACTATAATCCGATCGAGCATGTAAAATCTCGAATAAAATCTCCAGAAAGTATATTTAAAAAGCTGCAAAGAAAAAAATTGGAGATTTCCTTAGACTCCATTAAGCAAAATATTAGGGATATTGCGGGCGTCCGTATTACATGTTCCTTTATATCAGACATTTATAAAATCAAAGCCATGCTTGAAGGCCAGAAAGATATAACTGTGATCGAATGCAAGGATTATATTCAGCATCCAAAGCCAAATGGCTACCAGAGCCTTCATCTGATTGTCCAGATCCCCATTTTTATGTCTGACAGGGAAGAACTGGTTCCTGTAGAGATTCAAATCCGGACGATAGCCATGGACTTCTGGGCGAGCCTCGAGCACAAGATTTACTACAAGTACAATAAAGAAATTCCGCAAAGAATAGTGAATGAACTGAAAGAGGCAGCTGACACGGCTTCACACCTCGATCGGAAAATGGAAAACATCCATGAGGAAGTGATTGGCCTCAAACAGCTGGAAGATGATGAAGCCATGATTTTTCCGCCTGAAAGCCTGCAATTTCTGCTGGCCAATAAAGGAATTAAAACTTAAAGGAGACGAAATAGATGCAAGTGTGGACAGAAGATATGCCAAATTTCGTAAAAAGAGAACTGGAACAGCTAGAAGAAAAAATATCCCCCATTATGAAAAAAGCATCCAGATATATTTTTTGGTCAACACCCTTGATTATTCTGTCATTAATCAATCTCATGACCTTGTTTTTCACCGTTCAGGATGAGAAAACATCGCCGTTAACCATCCTGATTTACGCCATAATTGGTGCGCTAGGTTTCGCGCTTTCTAAAGAAGGGAAACATCAGCAGCTGGAAATTCAAAAACTGAGCTCACAGTACATTAAAGCACGAATTACTAAAAGCCAATGGGCTTCTGACCCTATTAAAACGAGATATCAAGCATTAATCAATGAGAATCCCAAAAAGGCAGTCCCTTATTTTATCCAATTTTTAAAGGAGGAAAAAGGAGACTGGCAGTAAGGAGGAACCGGACTTGCCAAAAATTACTTTTTTCAATTTACCTGAAGACAAACGGGAAAACTTAGTCCATGCGGCCAAAAAGGAATTTGCCCGCGTCCCGCTTTATCAGGCATCCATATCCAATATCATAAAAGATGCCAAAATCCCCCGCGGCAGCTTTTATCAGTATTTTGATGACAAAGAAGATGCGTTTTTCTACTTATTGAATAGCCATGTTTCTGCTTATAAGCTACACTTTCTTGAAATGCTGCGCAAAAATAATGGCGATATTTTTGATGCGATGATCGACTTTTATACAACCATCATTACAGAGGAAAAAGAAAATCTGCAGTTTCTGAGGAACTTATTTCTTAATATGACGCATCGAATCGAAAATGTTATGGCAAGAAGCTTCGGTGAAAATGACCTGAATGAGGATTTCAAGAAAATCAGCAATCTGATTAATAAGGAGCGGCTGAATATACAGCACGAGCATGAAATTTTTCATATGATGCAGATCATTTCCTCTGTCACATTCCACAATATCGTGAAAAAATTTGCGGGAGAACTGCCATTCGAGGAAGCTGTAAATAATTACAGAACAGAAATCTATTTATTAAAAAAAGGGTTTGTCTCAGGATGATTTTCGGAAAGCCTGTCTCTAAAAGGATTAGAGGCAGGCTTTTTTGGGAAGGTAAAAAATAGCATGGAGCTTATAAATAAAACAATATTCAGGAAAGGGGTTATTTATGGCGAACAAGAATAGATGGCTGATTGCCCTTTCAGCTGTCGCCATTCATTTATCTATTGGTTCGGTGTATGCGTACAGTGTTTATCAAAACCCATTGAAAGAAACGCTTGGCTGGGAAAAAACCGACGTCTCACTGGCATTTACCATTGCGATTTTTATCCTTGGGATTGCGGCAGCCTTTTTTGGCCGGTTTGTGGAAAAGCGGGGACCAAGAGTTTCAGCCATGATTGCCGCAGTCTTCTTTGGAATTGGGATTATTGGGTCCGGATTCGCCATACAATTGGAGAACTATGTCCTATTCCTCATTTTCTTCGGTGTCATTGGGGGACTGGGCCTCGGCTTCGGCTATATTGCACCTGTCTCCACATTGGTTAAGTGGTTTCCTGACAGAAGGGGACTTGCCACAGGAATGGCAGTTATGGGCTTTGGTGCAGGGGCCCTGATCACAAGCCCCATTGCAAGCAGATTAATGATTGCAACTTCGATTCCGACAACCTTCTATGTCCTGGGAATCAGTTATTTTATTCTAATGATTTTGGGAGCGCTTTATATTGTAAAACCGCCTGAAGGATGGGCACCTGAAGGAATGGAGGAGAACAGGGAAGAGCGGCCGGTAAAGGCAGATCTGGCACAGCTGACTGCCAATGAAGCGATTAAGACGAAGCGTTTCTGGCTTCTATGGATTATGATGTTCATCAATATTTCTGCAGGCATCATGATTCTCTCAGTTGCCGCACCAATGGCCCAGGAAATCACTGGGGCAAGCGCGATCACGGCTGCAGGCATCGTCGGCATAATGGGCCTCTTTAATGGAGGGGGAAGAATTGGCTGGGCATCTGCATCGGATTACCTTGGAAGAGGAAATACATATATGACCTTCTTCCTGATACAGGTTGCTGCATTCTTCATTCTTCCATTCATCACAAACTCTTTTATCTTCTCTGTATTCCTTTATATCATTGTTTCATGCTATGGAGGCGGGTTTGCATCCCTTCCGGCCTTTATTGGAGACCTGTTTGGAACCAAACAGCTTGGCGCGATTCATGGTTATCTGCTTACCTCGTGGTCCATCGCCGGAGTAGTCGGCCCAATGCTCGTATCCAGCATATATGAAAATACGCAAAGCTATACGATTACTTTCTATGTGTTTGGCAGCATGCTTGCCATCGGCTTCATCGTCTCACTGCTGATGAAGCGGGACATCAAGAAAATCAGAACTGCAAAGATGCAAAAAAGAGCAAGCGGGCAGCTGTCACTAAATAATTGAAGGAGTAGCACCGATTTCCTTTCATAAAGGAAAAGGTAAAGTATCTGCGTCTATTCTGAAGCCTATTCTTGAGATGTATTAAAAAGGTAATTGCTAATAATGGTGGATGGATTGCAAATTGGCTGGACTTGCCAAGGGGACGGCTTAAGATCCCCTGCTTGTTGCAGAGCAAAAAAAGCAGTTGTTATAGAAGGGCCTATGACTTCCTAATAAGGAGAGCAAGAGAAAATGGTCGCCGTGATGGTCTCATGGCAGACCTGCTCTCTACTTTTTAATCAGGAGCTCTTTTAATGTTTGAGACTTTTCTTTCCCTAAGGTTCCTAAAGCATTCTTGTCTCTGTCAAAAATCACTGCAGATCCTTCTTCTTTGTTGAACCATATTAAATACTCAGTTAAACTTTCTGGCATATTTTTATCGTATGTAAAGAATAAAGTGGCTATAGCATCTTCATTTTCATCCATTTGGGGCTTTATGTTTTCCTCCCATTCAATTTCCCCAATTATATCTCTTATGGTTTTAATCTTTTCTTTTTCTGTTATTATGATTTCTTCATCACTGTTTCCACTTGTAAAATCAACTCTAGTCAGCTGGCTCAGGTCAAGCTCATTTGGGACATCCTTTGAACATCCGATAAGAAGAAAGATGGAAATTGCGGATACCAGGCTATGGAGTTTTTTCATATAGAATCCCCCGATCGTTTCATTAGTGTAAAATATTCAACAAACAACTTTAAACCCCTGTTAAAGAACTCAAATTATTGTTTATAACAAATGAATGAGCATGCCCATTGAAAAATCCGCCAGAATCCGTTAATATATTAATACAAGCTGCATTGTTCGTAATCATAATAAAGTTTTAACCTTTAAGCTGTAATAGGGAGTTTTACATTGAAACGGGAATGACAGGCCTCCGTCTATACGACAAGGAGGACAGGCAGGAATGTTTCTGCGAACACCCACTTTGAGGAGTGGTGGTTTAAAACTTTCTTATCATTATTTACGGCAATGGCGGCTGTACATACGTAAACTGAATCAGTTCCCAAGGGGAGCTGGTTTTTTTGTGTTTAGAAATCAAAATTCTGGTTAAACCAAGATAAACGACATATTTAACAGGAGATGTAAAAATGAAAGAAATTACGGAAAAGAGATTTTGCGAAGTCTGCGGAAAAGAAACTGTCCACATCGCCAGGGAAGATGCACTGGAAATTGAATACATCTGTAAGGAATGCCATCATGAGGAAGACATCATAAAATCCTTTTTTTAAAGCCCCGGTGATATTGACACCATCAGAAAGCCGTGATAAAGTAAAATTATCTCGAATTAAAGATATTTTATTTTAAGATAAATAACAACGGGGAGGAAGTTCACTTGAATCATTTAAAAGGTATTCACCATGTTACAGCCATTACAAGCAGTGCGGAAAAAAATTATGAGTTTTTCACTTATACATTAGGAATGCGTTTAGTAAAGAAGACCGTAAATCAGGATGACATTCAAACGTATCATTTATTTTTTGCGGATGATACAGGAAGTCCGGGAACGGATATGACATTTTTTGATTTTCCTGGTATTCCACAGGGATCTCACGGAACGGATGAAATATCGAAAACTTCATTCCGGGTTCCGACAGATGAAGCACTCAATTATTGGGTAAAGCGGTTTGACCGCTTAGAGGTTCCACATTCAGGCATCAAAGAGCAGTTCGGCAAAAAAACCCTGTCATTCAC
Organism: Cytobacillus oceanisediminis 2691; assembly: GCF_000294775.2. GTDB lineage: Bacteria > Bacillota > Bacilli > Bacillales > Cytobacillaceae > Cytobacillus > Cytobacillus pseudoceanisediminis. The sequence goes on along the minus strand of NZ_CP015506.1, from coordinate 2,749,285 downwards.
GGATTTTGATGATCAGAAATACCAATTGATCTCGGATGAGGACAATAAAGGAGTACCATCAGGCACACCTTGGCAGAACGGGCCCGTTCCGCTAGAATATGCGATCACTGGTCTGGGACCGCTTTTTGTAAGAGTAGCTCAATTTGATTACTTTAAGGAAATGATGGAAAAGGTGCTGCATTTTAAGGAAATTGCTCAAGAAGGAGATTTCCATTTATTCGAAGTGGGTGAAGGGGGAAATGGGGCACAGGTGGTAGTGGAATATAACCCGTCTCTTCCCCAGGCGCGCCAGGGCTATGGAACAGTCCATCACGCAGCATTCCGCGTGGAAGATAAGTCTGTTCTCGAGGAATGGGATCAGCATTTGAGAGGCTTTGGCTTCCAGACTTCAGGATTTGTGGATCGCTTCTTCTTCGGTTCTTTATATTCCCGGGTTGCTCCGCAGATTTTATTTGAATTCGCGACGGATGGCCCTGGATTCATGGGTGACGAGCCATATGAAACACTTGGGGAAAAATTGTCCCTGCCGCCATTCCTGGAGCCGAAAAGGGACCAAATCGAAAGCTATGTCCGTCCGATCGATACAGTAAGAAGCACAAAGAATCTTGTAAAAGAATAATTAGGCCAAAGGCACCTGTCGTTCCATTGCTTTAACGCAGTGGAGGACAGTTGCCTTTTTTTAGCGTATAATGGAGGGTATTCTTTAGAAAATAGGAGCAGAGGGCAGTGGAGAAACATAAAAGCAAATACAGGTGGCTTGTCTTTGGAGCGGTTTTATTTACATACTTTTTAATCGTGAGCCAAAGGACAGCTCCCGGTTTAATTACTGATCAATTAATGAAGGAATTCGGCGTGACAGCTGCGGCCATTGGGCTCCTGACGAGCATCCAATTTTTCGCCTATGCCAGCCTGCAGGTTCCCATTGGAATATTATCCGACCGTTTTGGTCCTAATGTGTTTTTAATCTCCGGGACTCTTCTTAACGGAATCGGGACTTTATTATTCAGTTTTGCTGCGAATGAATACATCCTTTTCGCGGCAAGAATGCTAGTCGGAATAGGTGATGCGACAATCTGGATTAACGTTGTCATCATTTTAGGCAGATGGTTTAAGGTAAATGAATTTGTAAAATTGCTTGGTTTTGCGGGCATGTCGGGGAGCTTTGGATTTTTGCTCGCGACTGTGCCATTTTCCATTTGGATTTCCATATGGGGCTGGCGCATTCCGTTTTTGGCAGTGGGCATTATTTTGACCATCCTCTCCTTATTGCTGTATTTCATTTTAATTTTGCAGCCTTCCCGGATGGGCATAGAACCTAAGAAAACAAAAGGTAAAAAGGAGCCAGCAGAGAAAACAGCAAACATATTAAAGAGAATTTTTTCTGACCGTCAGGCATGGGCCACGTTTTTGTGTCACTTTGGCGTGGTTGGTACTTATGTTGGCTTCATCGGTTCATGGGCAGTGCCATATGGAATGGAAATGTATGATTTGACCCGTTCCGAATCCAGCCAGCTAGTCATGATTGGACTGATTGGGGCAATTATTGGTGCTCCGTTAATGAGCTTCATATCAGGACGGATGGGCAGCATCAAACGCCCTTATCTTTTTGCCCACATAATCGTCGTTCTCGGTTGGGCAGTTTTTCTTGTATTCCAGGGCAAACCTCCATATCTGCTCCTGATTGTTCTTTTCCTGATCATGGGTTATGGGAATGGTGCAAGTACACTGACTTTTGCGATTGTCAGAAAATCATTTGACATTAGAGATGTAGGTGTCGTTTCAGGTTTTGCCAACACCGGCGGCTTTCTGAGCGCAGTTTTGCTGCCATTTATTTTCGGAAAAGTTTTGGATACATTTGAAGCAGGATACCAGTATGGATTTATTATTCCGGTCATCTTTTCATTGATTGGATTGATGGGTGCAGGGTTAATAAAGGAAAAAGGACGCCAATTGGTTAAAGGTTAATTTTATGCAGTATTTTGAGGACAAATCATGCAAAAAAGGAGACGAGAGTATGAAAGCTTTATTAAAAAAAGAAACAAATGGCTATACTGCTGTCTTTGAACGAAACCTGAAACATCCCAGGGAAGAAATCTGGGCGATGCTTACTGACAATAATCAGCTGAAAAAATGGTTTCCGGAGCTGCAGGCTGAGGAATTAAAGAATGGTGGAAAATTCAAATTTGATATGGGTGATGGCAGCTTTGAGGAAATGGAAATCCTCGGGTTTGAAAAGCCTGCGATCCTTGAATACACATGGGGTGATGATATTGTCCGCTTTGAGCTTAATGAATTCATGGGCGGGACAGAGCTGATTTTAATTGAAAAAATCAGTGAAATCACAGATCATACACCAAAGGATCTTGCAGGATGGCATGTGTGTCTAAATGTGATTGGACGTCTGCTTGATGGAGTAATAGATGGCAGCCGGAAAGACGAATGGAAAAATTGGTATGAAGAATATAAAGCAGCAACTGAGGCCATAAAGCACTAATACAGAAAAAGGCTGATAAATAATCCAAAGTAGTTCAGATAATGTGTAGCAAATCCGAAAACACAGGGTAAATAACAGTTGAGATAAAAAAAGGGTGGGGTCAACATTAAAGGAAACCCCAACCTTTTTTATTTTAATGTGAGATATTCGAAAAACATTTCTGTAAATAGAATAATCATCAAGGTGTATCGTTAACTTTTTTCTTTACTGCCATCCAAACCTCGCTATATACATTTTCCGATGTACCGTTGTACTTTGTAAATGAAATCCCAGGTAGTTCTGCTGGTTCATAATCTGATGAAGGCAGCCATTCAGAATAAATTTTTGCGGTAGTTTCTTGAAGTGTAGAAGGAAATGGTCCTTGGTTAGGGAAAATGGCCCATAAACTTTCTTCAATAGTAATTTGCTCTAAATGATCGAATGGATTTTCTTTTGTAGTTGCAAATCCTATCATATGTGTTAAATACCCTTTTTCTTCTAAAAAACCATCATCAAAATCATACGATACATTCAACACTTGATGAGGATATAAATCCGCTAATTGATGCATTTGATTTCTTTGTTGTTCGGTAATTGTCTTCGCTAGTTCTATGATAGCATTATTTTCACCTTCGAATTGAATAGGCACCCTTTTCGATACACCAACAATATTAAACATCTCTTTCTTTTCAATCTTGAATTCCATTGAAATTCCTCCTCTTATATCAATAAAGAATGAGAATTTGGGAAATGATTTTTGAATTTTGTTTTTAGTTACTTCTGAAGGCAAGAATCCGCTCCATTCACGAAAGGCTCTTGAAAAACCTTCAATGGATTGATAACCATATTTGCAGGCAATATCTGTTACTTTTGCTCCGTTAATCAGTTCAACATTTGCAACTGATAATCTCCTATTTTTGATGTACTCATTCAATGACATTCCAGCCATATATGAAAACATTCTTTTGAAATGATAATCAGATAGCCCTACAATTTTTGATATTTGCTTTCCGGAAATTTCTTCGGTTAAATGTGTCTCAATATAATCCATCAAATGATTGAATTCTTGTAACATTCATTTCCCCCCTTCACAAATATATAATAACGATAAAAATCATAATTCACTCGATATTTTCTATACGGAATATATCGGAACGCATTTCCGTTAAATATAAAGTTACAATCCGGCTTCGTTAGTAAAAGTGCATTTTTTTATATAATTTCATTATTTACATTGCTATTTAAATATATTTCCTTATAAAAGTTGATGTACCAATGAAAAAAGCATATCAATTACAAATTGATATGCTAATTTATATACTATTTACAAAGTTTCTTCACACAAACAGAACTAATTATCATGATGCGTCAGTCATTTTTCTTTTATTTCATAAACGGTTTCATGTTTGATTTCTTCGGATCAATGGTGAAGCGGTAAATCGGCAATTCCTGCCCAACTTCAGAAAGGACGTAGCCGAAGGTCGTATAACTGTCTACTGATTCAGGCTCAAGCGACAGGGAAAGCAGATTTGTTTGAGGCTGTGCGGTCAGAAATACATAAGTTCCTTTCGGGAAGGTGATGTCCTTCTTAGTCACCTCAGTCTCAACCTCAACAAGCTCCCTTTGTTCATAATTCCCTGCCGGTTCCTTAGAAGTTACTGTAAAGGCTTCAGCTGGAAGGCTGACATTTTTCGGAAGTCTAAAGCCCTTTAAACCTTGATCCATTAATTTTTCAGCGATTTCCTCATGACCTGGCTTTATTAAATAGGCGGTAGGTCTATCCCTTACCAATGTTGGTTCTGCATCAGTAGCACTTAAGTATTTAACTGGGATATCCTGAACAGTGCCCGTTGCTATGTCTACCATTTCCAGTGTTTCATTCTCCAGTTCTTTATTTTCGCTATCAATGATTATTGGATCATTGTCATTTGGCATTAAGCCTTTTTTGATAAGATTAAGTCTTTCTAATGCTACTAGATTTTTAATTTGTCTTGCATGATTGGCCGTTTGCTTAAGAATGCTTTCATGAGTGGCAATTTAGGCGTTCACTCTGCGCGCAAAATCTTCACGGCCGATGCCAATGCCTCTGCTTTCTACGAGGAATGTTGCCATGGATCTGGCTCTGAACCCATACAATCGGCTTTTTTGATAAATAGCCCGACCTAATATGCTTATCCTTTGTGAAATAAAGGGCAGGTATTTCACGGCCTTCTTGAGAGGTTCCGATTGTTTTAACAGTTAGGTAAGGACTTTTAGCTTTGAGCTGTTTTATGTAGGCCATCATTTCTTCTTGAGAAGTAAAAGCATCACCGTCCCTTGAAAAGGCAGGAGTGTTGTCTATCACCTCAATTTCAGGAAAGAGGTGTCTTACTTGTTCAGGCTGGCTGTATGATTTCCCGTAATAGGGAGTTTCTGCCTGAACTGCAGGTGCAGCCAATAATGCAGCAGACAGGAGTACAGGAATAGTGCGTTTTTTTACTAGTTTTTTCATCGGCTAATTTCCTCCTCTTCTAATTTCAAATCAATAATAGATGAAGAATGTTTTAAGTGTCAAAAAATTTCGAATAGTATAAATTGAGGAGTTTAATGGATGAATTGTTAAAAAGAAGGAATTGTAGGTGCTTAGTTCTAATATTATTCGGAAAACGAAATAGAATGGAGGTAACTAGCGAAAATTCCCTAGCTTTTACTCGATAAAAACAGTGCTTTGGCTGGGAGTGGAAAACAATAAAATTATAAATTTTCTGAAAATAAGTTGAATTTTTTCCGAGATTGTTTATACTAAACTTGTAACATACCGACCGGTCAGTAAGTGAAGGAGGGATGGAATTTGGATTATTCTTACTCATCAAAAGTACAGGAGCTCATAAGGAAATTAAATGTGTTTATGGAAGAAAACGTTTATCCGAACGAAACTCTGTATGAACAGCAATTGAATGAACAGAAAAGCCGCTGGAATGCTATTCCGCCCATTATGGAAGAGTTGAAACGCAAGGCGAAAGATGCTGGGCTATGGAACCTATTTTTACCGGAAAGCGAGTATGGGGCTGGTCTCACGAACGTGGACTATGCTCCACTTTGCGAAATTATGGGGCGTTCCATGATTGCACCGGAGATTTTCAATTGCAATGCACCTGATACCGGAAACATGGAAGTGCTCGCAAGATATGGCACCGATCAGCAAAAGAGTGATTGGCTGCAGCCTCTTTTAGAAGGGGAAATACGATCTTGTTTTTCAATGACAGAGCCGGATGTTGCCTCTTCTGATGCTACAAATATTGAAGCACGGATTGAAAGGCAAGGTACGGAGTATGTCATTAATGGTCGGAAGTGGTGGTCCTCAGGGGCGGGAGATCCGAGATGCAGGATAGCGATCGTCATGGGAAAAACCGATCCAGCAGCCAGCCGTCATGAACAGCAATCTATGATTCTTGTTCCACTTGATACGCCAGGAGTAAAAATAGAGAGGATGCTTCCGGTGTTTGGCTATGATCACGCTCCCCATGGTCATGCTGAAATTACATACGACAATGTCAGAGTTCCCGCTGAAAATATGATTTGGGGTGAAGGGAAAGGATTTGCCATTGCGCAGGGAAGGCTTGGCCCAGGACGCATCCATCATTGCATGAGGCTAATAGGGGCAGCAGAGCGTGCTCTTGAAGAACTATGTAAGCGTGTACAAAATCGCGTCGCCTTTGGAAAACCGCTCTCTAATCAGGGAGTCATCCAGGAATGGATTGCGGATTCCCGAATTGAAATTGAGCAGGCAAGACTATTAACGCTTAAAGCGGCCCATATGATGGATACAGCCGGAAATAAAGCGGCGAAAACAGAGATTGCTATGATCAAAGTCGTGGCTCCATCCATGGCACTTAAGGTAATTGACCGGGCGATTCAGGCTTTTGGCGCAGCAGGAGTCTCTGACGATGTTCCGCTTGCGGCCTTGTGGGCAAATGCCAGGACGTTGAGGCTGGCAGACGGGCCAGATGAGGTCCATCGGGCACAGATTGCTAAGCTTGAGTTGAAAAAATACCAATAGGGAAAGCGGGGAGCCATATGAACGTAATGGATTTATTTGACCTAACCGGGAAAACGGCACTGATTACTGGAGGAGGCCGAGGGCTCGGTGCCCAGATTGCGGAAGGCTTTGCCGAGGCAGGGGCGAATATCGTTCTTTGTTCAAGAAAGGTGGAGGCATGTCAGGAAACAGCTGATCGTCTCGCCAAACTTGGCGTGAAAACTTTAGCTCTATCCTGCGACATAAGCAAACCCGAGGACGTCCATAAAGTGGTCGAAGGAACGGTTAAGGAATTTGGAAGCATTGATATTCTTGTCAATAACAGCGGTGCCACCTGGGGAGCACCTGCCGAAGAAATGCCGCTTGAAGCCTGGCATAAAGTTATCAATGTGAATGTGACAGGGACGTTTTTAATGAGCCAGGCTGCAGGTAAGATCATGATTGAGCAAAAGTCCGGAAAAATCATTAATATTGCCTCTGTTGCCGGACTTGGCGGTACTGATCCCCGGGTGATGGATACGATCGGATATAACACAAGCAAAGGCGCTGTTATTACGATGACAAAGGATCTGGCTGTAAAATGGGGCAGGTATGGCATCAATGTGAATGCCATAGCCCCAGGGTTTTTCCCTACTAAAATGTCAGCAGCGATTATTGAGCATGGGAAAAATCCAATTCTGGAGGCGACACCTCTCAGACGCTTTGGTTCTGCTGACGATTTGAAAGGCGCCGCTTTGTTCCTGGCTTCCAATGCTTCAAATTATGTGACGGGAGACGTATTAATTGTCGATGGCGGAACACATGCAATGTAAAAACGGCAAATTTTGGAGGGATTAATAATGAGCGAGAAGAAAACCTGGCATGCCCACTATCCTGAATCAATTGCAGCCGATGTTAGCATTCCCAGCAAGTCGATGCCTGAGATGCTGCAGGAAGTGACAGCGATGTATCCGCAGAATACAGCTTTATCTTTTTATGGCCGAAAAATGATTTATGCGGAACTTCAAAAAGCCGTCTATGGATTTGCTGCATCACTGCAGAAAAATGGTGTCCAAAAAGGCGGCCGTGTTGCCATCATGCTGCCCAATTGCCCGCAATATGTAATTGCGTATTATGGCACCCTTGCAGCGGGAGCGATCGTTACTCAAGTAAACCCGATGCTGGTTGAGCGCGAGATAGAGTATATTATGAATGATTCGGGTGCTGAGACACTTATCGTCTTTGATGCGTTATATCCACGCGTAAAAGGAGTACAGAGCAAAACGAAATTAAGTAATATAATTGTTGTCAGTCTCCAGCAATCAAATGCAGATTTTTCTCCTGATAAAACCTTTGATGGTTTTTTACATGAAGGCAAAGGACAATTCACCCCGGTAAACATTGAGCCTGAACAGGAAATAGCCGTCCTTCAATATACGGGCGGTACAACCGGCCGATCTAAAGGAGCCATGCTGACACATTACAATGTTCTCGCAAATGTGGTTCAGTCCTATGAATTTTTTAAAGAAAGAACCAAAATAGGCGGGGAAAAATTCTTAACCGTCATTCCGCTGTTCCACGTTTTTGGAATGACTGCCTGCATGAACTTTGCCATTTATACCGCCAATGAATCTATTTTATTGCCTCGCTTTGATTTGGAGGAAGTGCTTAATACGATTAAAAATGAGCAGCCTTCTGTATTTCCGGGTGTTCCAACCATGTATGTGGCTATCACCAATCATCCGCGTGCAGAGGAATATGGCATTGACAGCATTGAAACCTGCAATAGCGGAAGCGCGCCAATGCCTGTCGAACTGCTTCGCGATTTTGAACAAAAGACAGGAGCCAAAATACTCGAAGGCTATGGTTTATCCGAAGCTTCCCCAGTAACCCACTGCAATCCTCCTTTTTCAGAACGAAAGCCTGGAAGTGTCGGAATTGGTTTTCCTTCAACTGATTATAAAGTAGTCGATTTGGCCACAGGAACAGAAGAAGTTCCGAATGGAGAACTCGGAGAGGTCATCATCAAGGGACCGCAGATCATGAGAGGATATTGGAATATGCCTGAGGAGACGGCCGTCACATTACGGGATGGATGGCTCTACACAGGTGATATTGCAAGAATGGATGATGACGGTTTCCTTTATATTGTCGACCGTAAAAAAGACCTGATTATTGCAAGCGGATATAATATATATCCTCGCGATATCGAAGAAGTGCTCTATGAGCATCCTGCAGTTCAGGAGGCAGTAGTCATTGGTGTCCCGGATGCGTACCGGGGTGAAACAGTAAAAGCTTTCATCGTACTGAAAGCTGGCAAATCGTCAAGCGAAAAAGATATCATTTCATATTGCAAGCAGAACCTGGCTGCCTATAAAATTCCATCGGCCGTAGAATTCCGCCAGGAGCTTCCAAAGACAAATGTCGGAAAAATCCTTCGCCGGGCTTTGCGGGATGAGGTCCGGAGCCACTGATTTTTATGATATAATTCTGTCGATATTTTCTAACAGAAGCGGGGACTAACATTGAAAGAAAAAATTACTGAAAAGAGCATCCGGCTATTTGATCAGAAAGGCTTCAGCGAGACATCAATTCAGGATATTGTCGACAGTATTGGTGTGACGAAAGGGACGTTTTATTACTATTTTTCCAGCAAAGAAGAACTTTTGATGGACATCCATCTTCGCTACATTGATGACATGCTGGACAATCAGCACGAAATCCTCGGGGATGATTCAAAATCCAGCAAAGAAAAACTCTTTGCGATTGTCCAAATGCTGCTCAGCAATATCAAAACACAGGGAGCCAGCGCGAAAGTCTTTTTTAGAGAAATGCGCAACCTCAGTGACGAAAGTTTATCGGAAATCATTCCGAAAAGAGATCAGTTCAGGCTGAATATCGAAAAATTAATAGAAGAAGGCAAACAGAACGGAGAGTTCCGTGCGAATCTCAACTCTCCGATTATTGCCTTTGGCATCCTGGGCGTCACTAACTGGAGCTATCAGTGGTTCAATCCGGATGGATCTATTTCTGACCGGGAAGTGGCGGAGATATTTACGGAAATGATTTTAAAAGGAATTGAGATATAGATATCCGCGAATTCCATTTTTCATCGTAAGAGAGGCAGTCTTACAGCCTCTCTTACTGTCAACATACCTACTGGTCAGTATGAGGAGGAGAAAAGATGAATGTAAATGATATTAAGCAAATTACGGTTATCGGTGCCGGGCAGATGGGCCACCAGATCGGAATGCTTTGTGCGCTTGGAGGATTTGAAACAATTATCCAGGATTTGAACGAAAACGCATTGCAGGATGCTGAGGCAAAGCTTCAAACGATTATGTCTAAATGGGTCTCCAAGGGGAAACTTGCCGAAGATGCTAAAGCTTCTGCATTTAATAAGCTGCGCTTTTCCACCAGCCTTGAAGAAAGTGTAAGGAATTCCGGCTTGATTATTGAAGCAGTAACCGAAAAACTTGATGTAAAAAAGGAGGTCTTCAGCAAGCTGGAGCAGTATGCTGATCCACATGCCATTTTTGCGACCAATAGTTCAACAATCGTGAATAGTCTAATAGCTGGTAAAACGGAGCGGCCAGAAAAAGTTGTTAATATGCATTTCTTCTTCCCGCCTCTCGTTATGGATTGTGTGGAAGTAGTAATGAGTGAACAGACATCTGAAGAAACCGCCCAAATAGCTATGGAAGTCTGTAAAAAAATCAATAGGACAGCCGTCCTTTTGAAAAAGGAAATTTCCGGATTCGTAGCAAACCGCATTCTCGGTGCGCTCCAAAAAGAGGCAGTGGCTCTGTTTGAACAGGGAATTGCAGACTATAAAGATATTGATGTCATCTGCCGGAAAGCATTGAATCACCCAATTGGCCCTTTTGAGCTTATGGATTTATCCGGACTCGATGTCGCCTATTATGTAATGGATCAGCGTTATCGGGAGACGGGAGATCCTGCCGATAAACCGTTTGCCTGTGTTGCTGAAAAAGTGGAAAAGGGAGAATTAGGCAGAAAGACAGGCAAGGGGTGGTACGAATATCATTCGAGTAAGATTAAGAGTTAAGGGGTGGCACCATGCACGAAATGCAGGTAACAGTGAGGTTTTGCGAGACTGATGCACTTGGCCATATCAACAATACCAGTTATTTTATATATCTTGAAGAAGCGCGTGTAAAGTATTTCGAGACACTCGGCTACAGCATGGATGTGAAAAATTGGAGCTTTATCCTGGCCTCCACTAAGTGCGACTTTCTAAGCCAGGGGTATTTTAACCAAATCCTTACGGTAAAAACGTGGGTATCAAGAATCGGCAGGAAAAGCTTTCAGCTGAACCATGAAATTGTCTGTAGCCAGACGGGCGGTCTCATTGCCAAAGGGAGCGCCATCATCGTCTATTTTGATTTCAGCAAACAGGAGAGTGCTGTCATACCTGATCTTCTTCGCGAAGGTCTTAACCAAAATTCGGAACTTAAACTTAAAGAAACTGAATTTTCGTTTAAAAAGGAGGAGTTACATGCCCCAGCAAATGAGCCAGGATACCATTCCTGTGAGAAAAGGGGAACAATTAAATACAGCTGCACTGGAAAAATTCCTGCGGAGCGAGATTGGGAACCTTCCAAATGAACCACTCGAGATTCTGCAGTTTTCCACTGGCCACTCCAACCTGACATATCAGCTGAAAATGGGAGAATGGAAAGCTGTGCTCCGCAGGCCTCCGCTTGGACCTGTTGCACCGAAAGCTCACGACATGGAGAGGGAATTCAGAGTGATTTCTGAGATCAGCCCCTTTTTCAAGGAAGCTCCGAAGCCGCTTCTTTTCACAGATAATAAAGAAATTGCCGGTGCAGCTTTTTTCATTATGGAAAGAAGGCATGGAATTGTTTTAGATACCTCATTCCCTGAAGGAGTTGCACCAGACGAGGGAGTTTGCAGAGGGCTGTCTCAAATTATGGTTGATAAACTTGCCGAACTTCATTCCATTAACTATAAAAGGACAGGTTTAGCTGAAATCAGCAATCCTGATGGATTTATGGAAAGGCAGGTGCATGGCTGGATTGGCCGGTATGAACGGGCCAAGACGGAGGAAGTTTCTGAGGCGGATACATTGAAAAAGTGGCTGACCAATCATATCCCAGTAAGTCCGGAACCTTCCATCATCCATTATGATTACAAACTGAACAATGCAATGTTTAATGAAAATTTGACAGAAATGGCAGGCCTGTTTGACTGGGAGATGGCAACTGTTGGCGATCCGCTGGCAGACCTTGGTGCAGCGATGAGCTATTGGATTCAGGGGGATGATCCAGATCTGCTGAAGTTTGGCTTAGGCAAACCGCCAGTAACTGTTCTAAACGGCTTTTACTCGCGCAGAGAATTTATGGAGGCATATGCTAAAAAGACTGGCCGAGATCTCAGCAGCATGAATTTTTATTTAACATTTGCTTACTTCAAGCTCGCCGTCATTTGCCAGCAAATCTATTATCGCTACAAGAAAGGCCAAACAGGCGATGCTCGTTTTTCACAATTCCATACATTTGTTAAAGTGCTCCTGAAACATGCTGTAAAGGCTGCAAACGAGAAAAACTGAGATGAAAAAAGTTCATGTGATTTTAAAGAAAGAGGATATTTCAGAAGAGAAATTAAGAGAAAGCAGTAAAGTGGCTGTCGTTTTGGATATTCTTCTCGCGACCACGACGATTACTGCAGCTCTTTCAGAAGGAGCTGCAGAAGTCATCCCTGTATTGGATGTTACGGAAGGGATGACTGTTACAGCAGGCATGAAGCCGGAGACATTTGTCCTTGCCGGCGAGATTCATGGGAAGCCGATTGAAGGATGCGTGTATCCCATTCCGAGCCGCATCCGTGAAGTGATAGATGGCAGGAAACTGATCCTGACAACAACAAATGGAACGGTAGCTTTAAGAAAATCAGCCTGTGCCTCAAAAGTCTATATCAGCTCGCTATTAAACAATCGGGCAGTTGCAGAATCCGTAAAGGGAGAAGCTGAGACAGTCATCGTTGTATGCTCAGGAAATTCGGGGGAACTCAGTTTGGAGGACTTTTACGGTGCAGGGCACTTTATCGATTGCTTAACCGATCATGATCAATGGAATATGACTGATTCTGCAAAAGCTGCTTTGCATTTTTACCGGGGTGCATCAGGAAGCGCATTTGACATTCTGTCATCATCCAGGGTAGGCAGGCTTTTTGCCCGGCACGGGCTGGCAGAAGATTTAGAGTTCGCATCACAGATTGACATGGAAGCGATTGTTCCCATTCTGAAAAATGGCAGAGCGGTTCCATCAGACCGCTTTAGAAGGAGAGTGAATCCGTAAATGGAAGAAGTAAAAACAGCTAATCGCGGTGCGGGTTTTTTGTTCACAAAGCTTAATCCTGAAACACTTTACACACCAGAAGATTTTACAGATGAGCATATCTTGATTGGCAGAACCGCTAAACAATTTGCTGAAAAAATGGTACAGCCTGAAAAGGACCGGATTGAAAACCAGGACTTTGAGCTGGTTACGGATTTGCTGAGGAAGGCGGGGGGACTTGGCTTGCTTGCACATAGCATCCCTGAAAAATACGGCGGTCTGGGCCTGGATAAAATCAGTAAGGGGATTGTCGGTGAAAGCATTGCCTCAACAGGCGGTTATGGGGTAGCCCACTCCAACCATACCTGTATTGCGACCCTCCCTATTACTTACTTTGGGACACCGGAGCAGAAAGAAAAATATTTGCCGAAGCTTGCTTCTGGGGAGTACATTGGGGCTTACTGCCTGACAGAACCGAACGCAGGTTCAGATGCCCTTTCCTCCCAGACAACAGCTGTTCTGAATCAGGAAGGAACACATTATATCTTAAATGGCACCAAAATTTATATTACTAACGCTGTATTTTCAGATACGTTTATTGTTTACGCTAAAGTGGATGGCCAGTATTTTACCGCGTTTATCGTTGAGCGCGATACACCAGGGCTTTCCCTTGGTCCGGAAGAAAATAAGATGGGCATCAAAGGATCTTCAACAAGATCGGTCATTTTTGAAGATTGTCCTGTGCCAGCCAATCAGTTGCTTGGCGAAGTGGGCAAAGGCCATATTATTGCTCTGAACGTCCTGAATCTGGGCCGCTTCAATTTAGGTTCTGCCTGCATGGGGGCATCCAAAACCGGATTGAAGAAAGCTATACAATTCACAGGGGAAAGAAAGCAATTTGGAAAATCCATTGCTGATTTTCCAGCTACCAAGGAAAAAATCGCAAAAATGGCAGGTAGAATTTACGCTGCTGAATCACTGCAGTATCGTACTGCAAACCTGCTGGAAGAATCATTAGCAGACTTATACGATTCATCTGATTTAAAACTTATTGGAAAAAGAATGAGCGAATATGCCACAGAATGTGCGATCTGCAAGGTGTTTGGATCGGAAACGCTCGACTATGCGGCAGATGAAGTACTGCAGCTTCATGGCGGAGCAGGATTCATCAAGGAATACGGAGTGGAACAAATGTATCGTGATTCCCGCATTAACCGTATTTTTGAGGGAACAAATGAGATTAATAGACTGCTGATTCCTACACACCTTTTCCGTAAAGCATTGAAGGGTGATATCGATTTAGCCGCAAGAGTGGAGGAGGCTGTTGTTCAGTTGAGCAAACCTGAACCAATCGGCCAGGGCATTTTTGAGAAAGAAAGAGCAGCGGTTAATACGATGAGAAACCTATTCCTGTTAAACGCCGGACTCGCTTACGAAGCATTTGGCAGCTCACTTGCTCATGAACAGGAAGCACTTATGAAGCTCGCCGATCTGGCCATTGCCCTTTATGCTTCAGAATCGGCTGTCTATCGTACTTATAAAGCTATTCAGGAAAATGGTGAAGAAAAAGAAGAATTGAAGATTCTTCAGACAAGAACGTTTATCGAAGGTGCGATATGGGATGCAGAAAGACTATCCCGTCAGCTTGTGTCAGAATTGGCTTCTGAAGGGAAAAGAGATCAGTTGATCGGATTAGTCATCCGAGAATGCGGCAGGTTCAGTTCCTTTGGGAAGGAAAGTGCGAGAAACAGAAGGATCGCTGAGCTTGTATATGATAAAGGCGAGTATTGCTGCTAGATATATAGAGAAGGAGTGTTTTTAAATGAAAGCCATCCAATTCAAAGAGTATGGAGGACCTGAAGTCCTTAACTTAATCGAGGTTGACCCGCCTCAGCCGACAGGACGTGAAGTATTAATCGAGGTTCATGCCATTGGGGTGAACTATGCAGATACCGCAAGAAGAGAAGGGCAATACGTCGTGCCGACACCTCTGCCGTTCATTCCTGGTGCTGAAGTGGCAGGTGTTGTCGCTGCTGCAGGTGAAGATGCGAAAATTCCTGTTGGCACAAGAGTGGTTACGTTAATTGAATCAGGCGGCTACTCGGAGTATGTATTAGCAGATGAAAGAGGGCTGATTCCCCTGCCGGAAGGATTGGATTTCAACCTGGCTGCTGCTTTGCCTCTGCAGGGCTTGAGTGCCTATCATATACTAAAAACGATGGGCAGACTTGAAGCGGGTGAAAGCGTCCTTGTCCATGCAGCAGCAGGCGGTGTAGGAACACTTGCTGTTCAGCTCGCAAAATTATTCGGTGCAGGGACCATCATTGCCACAGCCAGCAGCGATGAAAAACTTCAGCTTGCGAAAGAAATGGGTGCGGATGTTCTCGTAAACTACACAAAAGAAGGCTGGGAAAATGAAGTGCTGGAAGCAACAGGCGGAAAAGGTGTGAATGTTGCACTCGAAATGGCAGGCGGGGAAATTTTTAATAAAACGCTGAAATGCCTTGCCACCTTTGGCCGCCTTGTCATATATGGTGTGGCAAGCGGGGAGCAAAGCCGGTTTTATCCTTCATCCCTAATGGGTCGGAACCAATCAGTCATCGGATTTTTCCTTCCGCAGATTATGAGAAAACCGGAACTGCTGCAGCCGAGCATGAAGGAATTATTGACATATGCAGCTGCAGGAAAGCTGAAGCTGACAATTGGGGAAATCCATCCTCTTGAGGATGCTGCTAAGGTACATGAGCGGATGCAGTCGAGGCAAACAAAAGGAAAGCTTATTCTTGTACCTGCAAGATAATCGGAAGCCTGCCATTTACCATGTGGCAGGCTCTTTTTCTATTAAACTGACAGGAATATAGGGATTTATATAGAACATAAATAGTAGTGCTGATCCTATTTTTGATGAGGGTGATTTATATGGAAAAAGAAGAGGTAAAGAAAAAGGTACAAAATACTTTCGGTAAAAATGCAGAAAAATATGTGACAAGCAAAATTCATGGAGATGCGGCTGAGCTTAATCAGCTCGTTCAAACTCTGAATCCGCAGAAAGATTGGGTGGTGCTGGATATCGCCACCGGAGGAGGGCATGTGGCCAAAAGTCTGGCACCTTTTGTTTCCCAGGTCTTCGCTGCTGATTTGACAAAAGAAATGCTGGCCAATACCGCACGCCATCTGGAAAGCTTTAAAAATATCTGGTATGTCCTCGCGGATGCTGAAGATTTGCCATTTCTGGATAAGTACTTTGATGCCGTAACCTGCCGGATAGCCCCCCATCATTTTCCCAATCCGGAAAAGTTCATTTTGGAAGCTGGAAGGGTATTAAAACCAGGCGGTCATTTCCTGTTGATCGATAACGTATCACCTGAAGAAAAAGAGCTGGCTGGCTTTATGAACACTGTTGAGAAATTGCGGGATGACAGTCATTGTCGGTGTTTGTCGACAGGAGAGTGGAGAAAGCTATTTGCTGCTTCAGGGCTGCATGAAACGAACTCGAAGAGCAGAAAGAAAATATTTGAATTCCCGTCCTGGGTAAGGCGGACAGCCGAAAGTGACGAACAGATTAAGTCAGTCGAAGATTATATTTTGCAGGCTGATCGAACTGCTGCAGATTACTTTCAAATCGAATTTCATGATGGCAAGGTGCAATCCTTTAAAGTGGATGAATGGATGGCACTTTGCGTGAAACAATAGGAGGAAATGGTGATGGATTTAAACCTGAAAAATAAAAAAGCGCTAGTAGTGGCTTCAAGCCAGGGACTAGGTAAAGCAATTGCGGCACAGCTTGCACAGGAAGGCGCCAATGTGATGATTACAAGCAGGGATGAAGCAAAACTGCAAGCTGTTCAAAAGGATTTCCGTGACCAATACAATGTTGATGTTGAGTATCACCGTGCAGATGTTACCAATCCGGAAGATATCAAACAGTTAGTCAAATATACAGCTGAAACACTTGGCGGAATCGATATTTTGATCAATAATGCCGGGGGACCTCCCGGGGGAACGTTTGAATCCCTGACAGATGAAGATTGGGAAAAAGCGTTTCAATTAAATCTATTAAGCCATGTAAGGCTGATCCGGGAGGCGCTTCCCGAATTAAAGAAATATGGCGGCAGGATTATTAATATTGCTTCTTCAAGCATTAAACAGCCGATACCAGGCCTTCTGCTTTCGAATACATTCCGTTTGGGCATTGTCGGAATGACCAAAACACTCTCTGAGGAATTGGCAGCTTATAATATCTTAATCAATACAGTAGCTCCGGGAAGGATTGCGACAGACAGGGTTGATTATCTGGATCAGCATAACGCGGACCGGCAAAACATCTCCAAAGAAGAAGTTACAGAAAGAGCCAAAAGCAATATCCCGCTGCGCAGATATGGAACCCCGGCAGAGTTTGCGAACGTCGTAACTTTCCTGGCTTCCGACGCAAGCAGCTATGTGACGGGAAGCTCCATTTTGGTCGATGGCGGGATGGTGAAAGCATTATAGCAGGTTTTTTTGTTCGTGCAGCTAGTGTGAGAGTCCGAACCCGGACTAACTTCGGACAGAGAAATCGAAAAACCTGTTGTGGGAGTCCAAACCTGGGCCAACTTCGGACAGAGAAGTCGAAAAACCCGGTGTGGGAGTCCAAACCTGGGCCAACTTCGGACAGAGAAGTCGAAAAACCCGGTGTGAAAGTCCGAACCTGGGCCAACTTCGGACAGAGAAATCGAAAAAGCCGGAGAGAGAGTCCGAACCTGGGCCAACTTCGGACAGAGAAATCGAAAAAGCCGGAGAGAGAGTCCGAACCCGGGCCAACTTCGGACAGAGAAATCGAAAAACCTGGTGTGAGAGTCCGAACCCGGCACACCTTCGGACAGAGAAATCGAAAAACCTGGTGTGAGAGTCCAAACCCGGTGCACCTGCTGGAAAACTCAGCATAATAAAAAGACGATTTTCCGCATCTCTTAGGAAAATCGTCTTTCTCATTAACCTCGTTTTGTAATCAGTATCCAGATATATAATAGTATGGAGATCCCTACCGAACCGGCTGCTGTCATATAAATGCTGCTGTAGCCGAACAAATGGGCGATTTGGCCAAAGACCATTGCACCTATCCCAACTCCAAGATCAAAAAAGGAGAAGAATGTTGCATTAGCCATCCCGCGCCGATTGGCAGGCGCTTCTTTTACAGACCAGGCCTGAAGGGCAGGCTGGACTGATCCGAACCCTAGACCATAAAAAATGGCCGCTATATACATGATCATGCTGTTAGGCAGCCATGCCAGCAGGAACATGGCTGCTAAAATCAGCACCGCACCAGGTAAAAACACAGCCTGATGCCCCCGTTGATCATATAATCTGCCGGCAAACGTCCGGGAAATCATTAAGGCAATCGCAAACAGCAGGAAATACCAGTGTATTCCGCCTATGCCTTTTTGGGCAGAGTATATTGGAAGAAACGAAGCGATGCCGCCGAAGGTAACGGTAATGAAAAATAAAAGAAATGATGGCCTTAAGGCACTTTTTTCATAGATATCCCATCGCTTAAGGGGAACACTTTGTTTTTCAGCCTGCTTGTAGTTGATTCTAGATGACAATACCAGTGCGGCTAAACCCAGCAGGGCACAAATTAAAAATAAGAGCTTGAAAGATATAACTCCGGCAAGCGCCAGTCCCAGGGTGGGGCCGAAAGCCAGGGCTATGTTCCCGGAAAGACCGAAGTAGCCCATCCCTTCCCCGCGCCGCTTAGCAGGTATCAAATCGGTGGCAATCGTTCCGGAGGCTGTAGTTGAAAAACCCCATCCAAATCCCTGGACAATCCTTAAGACAAATAAGAAGATTAAACTATTAACAAATCCAAATGAACCAACCGAAAGAACAAAAATCGCAAGACCCGTTAAATAGACAAAACGCCTTCCCTTTGTCTCCAGCATATGTCCTGCATAAGGACGCAATAGCAGAGCAGAGAATGTAAAGATGCCGACTACAATCCCGATCAGCTGGTCATTCCCTCCCAATTTTTCAACAAAAAGAGGGATCGTGGGCAATGTCATTTGAAATCCGAGAAAAATAAAAAAGTTGGACATCAATATGAGCACAAAATCTCTAGACCAAATCTTCTCAGAGCCTGCATTCTGTTTTTTTGCTATAGTTTGAGCCATATAAATCCTCCCAAAAACGATGTAAAATGATTAGGAAATCTAAATATTTTTCTATTATAAATGAAAACAAATGGAAATTCTAATGAATGCCACTTTAAGGAGGAGTCAAATGAAGATTAGAGAAAGAGGAGTAACGATTGGAAAACTGCAGCCTGGCAAAAAGAATTGCATTACAGATGTAGAAGGGGTCATGGTAGGCCAAATCACTCTGGACTATCCTCTCAATGATAATGACCAATATGTCTGTACTGGTGTAACCGCAGTTTTGCCTCATGGCAGAAATTTATTCCGTGAAAAGGTCCCGGCAGCGAGCTATGTCATCAATGGCTTTGGAAAAACGACTGGTCTGGTTCAGGTTGAAGAATTGGGCATGATTGAATCTCCCATTATGCTGACAAATACATTTGGAGTTCCGGCGGTTACACATGGAACCCTGGAACACATGTTACGAACCACTCCTGAAATTGGAGACACAACTGGAACGGTCAATATTGTCGTTGGTGAATGCAATGATGGGTATCTAAATTCCATTCGTGCACTTCCTGTGAAACCGGAACATGCAATAGCAGCCATTGAAAATGCCAATTCGGAAAGAGCGGAGGAAGGTGCGGTCGGAGCAGGAAAAGGCATGGTATGTTTCGGATATAAAGGCGGAGTAGGAGCGTCATCGCGGGTCATAAGCGAAGAACAAAGCTCAAAAGACTACATAATCGGGTGCCTGGTGGTCACCAATTTTGGCAATAAAGATGAATTTCCATTCAGGAAATACGGCCTGTCAGAAATTCCGCAGGAAACCAAGGAAACGCCCGATGGCTCGATTATGATCATCCTTGCCACGGACGCACCAGTCAGTGACAGGCAGCTGAAAAGGCTTGCCAAGAGATGCGGTATTGGCCTCGGCCGGACAGGAAGTCATTACAGCAACGGCAGCGGGGATATTGTCATTGCTTTTTCAACTGCCAGAACCATTTCTCACCAGAGCACTGAACACGTTGAATTTGCCCATTTGATCAGAGACGACCATCCGCTTATGAACAAGCTTTTCCAAGGTGCTGCCGAATCCGCGGAGGAAGCAATTCTCAATTCCTTATCCCAGGCAGAAACGACGAAAGGGAGGCAGGAAAGAGTGGTCGAGGGTATGTTTTCATAAGACATTTATCTACATTCTAAAAAGTCTATCTTTTCAGTTAATTACTTGATATAATGATGGATAAGTGAAAATACCAGGTGAGGGCGCCTTAATAGGTAAGCTGTTTTATGGCTTATTCTGTTAAGGCGCCTTTTTGTATGGAGTGAATGTAACCGCTTACTGTAATAAGCTGAGTTGGTGCATACCACTCCCTATAATCGAAGGGAGGCAATTTATGTTTACTTGTACACTAAAGAATGAAACCTATCAATTCCGTTCAATTTCAGATGTTTTGGCAAAAGCCGGTGAGGAGAAATCAGGGGATAAAATGGCAGGCATTGCTGCCAGATCTTCTCTTGAACGAATGGCAGCCAAAGTGGTGTTAAGTGAAATAACACTAAAGGAAATATATGAAAATCCGGTTATTGCATATGAAAAGGATGAAGTAACCCGCATCATATATGATGATCTTAATCTTTTTATTTATAAGGATATCGCAAACTGGTCTGTTGGAGAATTAAGGAATTATATTTTATCCCACCATACCAGTACGTCGGATTTGTTCAGAATCAGCAGGGGTCTGACGAGCGAAATGATTTCTGCTGCAGCAAAGCTGATGTCGAGCATTGACCTTGTAATGGCATCGCAGAAAATCAGGCCAACTGCGCATTGCAACACAACAATTGGCGAGTCTGGACGCCTGGCATTCCGCTGCCAGCCTAATCATCCCATTGATAATCCCGAGGGTATTCTTGCATCAATGAAAGAAGGTCTGTCCTATGGTTCGGGTGATGCTGTCATAGGTGTGAACCCCAACAATGACTCTATCGAATCAGTCTCGAGAATTTTACATATGACTCATGATTTTATTCAAAAGTGGGATATCCCGACGCAGAACTGTGTTCTTGCCCATATTACAACCCAAATGCATGCCCTCAAAAAAGGTGCCCCTATAGCTCTTATGTTCCAAAGCCTTGCTGGTACACAGGCGGCAAATGATGATTTTGGAGTTTCAAAGGAAATTCTTGATGAAGCCTTTCAGCTGATGGCCACACAAGGGACATCAACTGGTCCGAATCAGCTATACTTCGAAACTGGCCAGGGATCGGAGGTATCGCTTGATGCCCATCTTGGCATAGATATGCAGACACTCGAAGCCCGTACCTATGGATACGCCCGGCATTGGAAACCGTTCATGGTTAATAATGTATCCGGTTTTATCGGGCCTGAGACGATTTATGACGGCAAACAAGTGATTCGTGCAGATCTCGAGGACCTTTTTATGGGGAAAATGCATGGACTTCCAATGGGGATAGCCCCTACATATACAAACCATATGCAGGCAGATCAAAATGATCAGGAAATCGCTGGTATGCTGACTGCTCTTGCCGGTGCGAATTTTTATATGGGCGTGCCTGGCGGAGACGACGTTATGCTAAGCTATCAGGATACCAGCTATCATGATGATGCAAGCTTAAGAGAAATGCTTGGGCTCCGCCCTCTTCGCGAATTTGAGATATGGCTTGAGAAAATGGGAATTATGGAAAATGGCAAACTAACCGAACGAGCGGGAGATTTATCAATTTTTAAGTAGGAAGGGGGAATCAGTAATGGATATTCAGACAATCGTGAAGCAGGTAATGGAAGAACTCCAAAAAGGAGGGCAAATAAAAAACAGTCCTATTGTAAAAGAACCTGCAGAAACAAAGGAATCAAAGGGCCGCAATATAAATTATGAAAAGAGTAGCCAAGTAGGTGTAGAACAGCCAGCCAATCGGGAAGAGATCGAGAGGGTGCAATCCATTACGCCTGCCAGGATTGGGATTGGACATACTGGAACACGAATGAAAACAAAGAATTACCTGGAATTCAGGATAGATCACGCAGCAGCCCAGGACGCAGTGTTTAAAGACGTTTCTGAGGATTTGCTGAAGGAGTTAAAGCTGCCTGTGCTCTTTTCAAAATCTGAAACGATGGACCAATACTTAATGGACCTGGACAGCGGGAGGCAACTCAATGAAACATCCAGAAAATGGGCTGCAGAAAATCTTCCGAAAAATAAACAGGTGCAAATCATTGTATCCGATGGACTGAGTTCAACAGGTGTTGAGGCAAATATAAGAGATCTGCTGCCAGCGCTTGTCCAGGGGTTAACATCGAAAAAGATTACCATTGGAGATCCTGTTTTTATAAAGCGGAGCAGAGTTTGGATTCAGGATGATTTAGCTTCTATTGTCAATTGTGATTGCATTATTTCACTCATAGGAGAAAGGCCAGGATTGGCAACTGCTAAAAGCATTAGTGCCTACCTGATATACCAGCCCAATGAGGATACTGTCGAAGCAGATCGCACTGTTATCAGCAATATTCATGAGGGAGGGGTCCCCCCTGTTGAGGCGGGTGCCCATCTGGCTGATTTAATAGAGGTTATATTAAAGCATAAAGCGAGCGGTGTAAAATTAGCACAGCTTAAGTAGTATAGGAAGGCAGCAGGATTACATTTTTTCCAGCTGCCTTTTCCATTATCCAGGATAATTCCATAACTGTACCAAATTTCCTATTAAACAATTGAAAACGATGTTGACATTCTTCGGCATTCCCTTTAATATTTTTATATATTCTGACATTTTTAAATACTTATTGGGAGATCTCCGTCTATGCCAAACTTCTCAGTCGAAGAGCTATGCACTCTTCATACAAGTCTTTCAAAAATGGATGTCGAAAGAATTAAAGAGGTCTCTGCCAATCTCTCATTAATCGCCGATCTGAACCAGGCAAACGTTTTTGTTGATTGTCCTACTAAAGAAGGTAAACATGCGATAGTAGTAGCTGAAGCCGCCCCAAATACTGCTAAATCCGTTTATCAGAAGCCTGTCGCAGGAAAGTTCGCCTATGAAGCTTTTGAACCCGCCGTTTTATATACCCTGAGGACAGGGAAAAATATGTTTCTCAATCGCGCCTTGACACAGGAGGGCAAGACGGTGGAACAAAGCGTGGTGCCGATTAAAGGCTCAGAGGACCGTGTCATCGGGGCACTGATTATGGAGAAGGACATCAGTGAGAAGCTGCAGCGGCAGCTCAAATTGGAAGCGTTATCAGAAGCGACTGAAACCTTGAGCGGTATACTCATTGGAATGGCAGAAGACCGGCCGATCATCCCAGAGGTAATTGAGGAATCACTATTCTTTATTGACCATGAAAATAAGGTTGTTTATAACAATCCTTCAGCAACTAATCTCATACACGAAATTGGCAAGGAAAATTGCAGGCCCGGCGTCCCGCTGATTGATTGTTTTCCCTGTATTCAAGAAATTCTTAACGAGCCGGAAGAGCTCCTTGTAAAAGAAATGAAAATGATGAATAAGGTATTCCGTGTTAAGAAAATAAGTCTTGATCTTGCCGGTAAGTCGGATGGAACCTTCATCATACTTAAAGACCTGACAGAGCTCAGGGAAAAGGAACGGGAGATTGCTGTTAAATCTGTGGCCATACGGGAAATCCATCACCGTGTTAAAAATAACCTGCAGACTGTTGCCAGCCTTTTGAGGCTCCAGATGAGAAGGGGTGTGCCGGAAGAAAGCAAGGTGCATTTCGTGGAAAGTCTGAACCGCATCTCGAGTATTGCTTCGGTGTATGAAATTATTCTCTCGAGCTCAAGTGTAGATGAAGTAGATATATACAGCCTAATAGAGAAAGTTGGCAATATGCTGGTCCATGAAGCAAAACACGAGCAGAAAAAGATACATATTCAGTATAGGGGACCAAAGCTTTTAATCGACTCTGAAAAAGCTGTATCCCTGTCTCTGGTCATCAATGAACTTATACAGAATTGTGTAAAGCACGCATTTAAACATATGCATGAAGGAATAGTCGAGGTCTGTTTCGAGTATTCGAATGATGAAATTAAGGTTGAAGTCATCGATAACGGTGAAGGGTATTCCCCGGAAGCAAAACCCTCTCTAGGCTTAGATATTGTGAAAATGATGATCGAGCACGACTTATCCGGTCATTTTTTAATCGAACGGGCTGAAACAGGGACTATTGCAGCTGTGCAATTTCCCTTTGAAAGGAAGGCGGAATAGCTGTGAAAAAAAGAATAATGGTTGTGGAGGATGAATCGATTGTCCGCATGGACTTAAGCTTGATGCTACAGGACGCTGGATATGAAGTAGTTGCTGAGGCAGGCGATGGTGAAAGAGCGGTCGAGCTTGCTCTTTCATTAAAGCCTGATTTAATCCTGATGGATATCAAGATGCCTAATCTGAATGGACTAAAAGCAAGTGAAATCATTTCCAATAAAATCAATACACCCATCCTGATCCTAACAGCATACAGTCAGCGGGAATATATTGATAAAGCCAAACAGGCAAATATACTCGGCTACCTTGTTAAGCCTGTTAATGAAGCCAGTCTGATTCCAGCTGTTGAAATTGCGCTCAGGCAGGCTGAGAATGCAAATGCATTCCGGGAACAGGTGGAATCCATGAATCAAAAGTTAAATGAAAGAAAAATAGTTGAAAAAGCAAAAGGCATTTTAATGCAAAAGTTTAACATGCATGAAGAAGATGCTTTTAAGAAAATGCGAAAGATCAGCATGAACAAACAGGTTACACTGGAAAATGTGGCAAAGCGTATCATAGTAAAATATAACGCTTAATATCTTTTACAAGTGGATAGAACAGGCAAAGGTGCCATGCGTCTGCAAAAGCTGACGTGCGGCACCTTTTTGTCTTTTTACCTATTTTTTTACTATCAAACTGCTGTTTATCCTATGTTCTTGTAAAGAAGCTGCAGGATTCCGTTAACATATAAAACTTTTTAGGGAGGGATTTATGATGGAAATGGTAGGTAAAATCGTTATTTACATTATCATGGCCTGTGCTGTGGCTGGAGCTTTTGCAGCCATCCGCAACAGTGATGAGGGGTTAGGCAAGCAATTTATGGAGGGGCTTCATGCTGTTGGCCACATTTTTGTACCGGCTGCCGGGATAATGGCTTCCATTCCATATTTATCGTGGTTTATCGATAAGGTCTGCGGTCCATTTTTTGCTGCGATCGGGGCAGATCCTGCAATAGCTGCAACTGCCATATTGGCAACCGATATGGGCGGCTACCAGTTAGCTGAAGTGTTAAAGCAAACACAGGAAGGCTGGATCATGGCGATGATTGTCGGTTTTATGGCGGGGGCAACCATTGTTTTCTCCATACCGATGGGCCTGGCTATGCTTGATAAGAGAGACCATAAATATATGGCTCTCGGGGTGATGTCAGGCGTTTTGACCATTCCAATCGGTGCTTTCATTTCAAGTGTGATTATTGCGGTTTCCAGCTCAAGTTTCAGGGATTTCATTTCCACCTCCGGCGAGGCGAAATATCAGTTCGCGCTTGGTTTGGGACAAATCTTATTGAATTTAAGTCCGCTTTTAATCTTTGTTGTCCTGATTGCACTGGGGTTATATTTCCTGCCGGATTTAATGATCAACGGGTTCATGTGGTTTGGACGTATTTTAGATGCGGGAATTAAGCTGGTTTTGGTATTTTCCATCGTGGAAATTTTTACTGGATTATTCACAACAGTATTTGGAGGATGGGGCTTCCACCCAATCATGGCGGATTCGGAGGATCAGTTCCGGGCGCTTGAGACTGCCGGCTATATTGGAATCATGCTTGCCGGTGCATTTCCGATGGTTTATCTTCTTCAAAAGTATGCCGGCGGCCCGCTGGAGGCACTTGGCAGTAAAGTGGGATTAAGCAAGGAAGGCAGTGCAGGGATAGTTGCCACAATCGCGAACATCCTTGCGATGTTTAAATTGGTCAGAACAATGCCGCCTAAAGATAAAGTCATTAATATTTCCTTTGCAGTCTGTGCCGCCTTTTTACTTGGTGACCATTTATCCTTTACAGCAAATTTCCAGCCAACATTAATCCTTCCGATTATAGCCGGTAAAATTTCTGCTGGAATCATCGGAATTGGTTTAGCATACTGGCTGTCTGTACCTAAGGCTTTGGAATTGGAGAAAAAAGACCGTGAATCTGGCATTATCGGAAAAGATGAATATTTAACGAAAGAAGAAAAGGTTAAAAAAGCAATATAAGCAGGAGTCACCTGGGAGGGCCTAAGCAATGAATGAAGAAAAAAAACGATTTATTCAAGAATTTGTGCCGGGAAAACAAGTAACACTCAGCCACTTAATCGCAAATCCCGATCCGGATATGTTTGAAAAACTGGGGATCCAGCAGGCAGGAGCGTTAGGTATTTTAACACTGACACCAAGTGAAACGGTTATTATTGCAGGAGATCTGGCGACCAAAGCGGCAGACGTGCAGATCGGGTTCCTGGACCGATTCACAGGCAGCCTTGTAATTGTAGGAACCGTATCAGCTGTGCAAATGGCCATGGAGGAAATCAACCGCTTTTTATCTGAAACACTGAGGTACACTCCTTCGGAAATAACTAAATCATAAGGAGCTGTATATAGAATGTCCAAAATGAACAGAGCGATGCTGATCGGTTCCATCGGGGCTGGAAAGTCGACTTTAACAAATGCTCTTCTTGGCCGCAAAGCGGTAGCTGTTAAAACACAGGCCCTGAACTATTATGACTGGATTGTGGATACGCCGGGCGAATATACAGAGAATCCATTTTTCTATAAAAATATCATGGCTACGGCACTCGAAGTGACCCATGTACTATATTTGCAGGATTCTACAAAGCGGAAAACCATTTTTCCGCCAGGTTTTAGCAATGGGTTTAATAAGCTGCCAATTGGAGTCGTGACAAAATGCGATTCTGATCAAGCGGATGTAAACTCAGCAATCAGCCAGCTTAGAAATGCAGTTCCCAAAGGGCCTATTGTCATTACCTCCTCTATTTCCGGAAAAGGAATAGATGAAATACGGTGCCTCGTGAAATGCCATTCTCTTCAGGAAATGCAGGATTATGCAGATTCATTGCCGGATGATGTCGTAATTTTCAGATGAAACCCTTTACAAAACGAAGATAATAGAATATATTTTAAATATACAAAAAAATAGATCAGGCAAAGGCGCCTTGTATGAACAACCAATTAATGGTTGCTCATATGCGGTGCCTTTTTTTATTTCCTGCATAATTGTTAAATTGCTACAGTAAGGCGGGGATCATGTTGAAGCGTTACGATGCACAAAAAGAGAATATAATCAGCGCAGGAATCGACATCGGAACGAGTACAACCAAACTCGTCATCAGCAGATTTTCTCTCATGAATATGGCTGGCGGAACCCATATGCCGCGAATCGAAATTATCGAAAAGGAAGTGCTTTACCGGAGCCCGATTTACCGGACTCCTCTTCTAACCGCTTCATCAATAGATATTGAAGCTGTAGAGAGGCTTGTCAGAGAGGAGTATACTACTGCGGGAATCCGGCCGGCTGATATTAAAACAGGGGCTGTCATTATTACAGGAGAAACGGCAACAAAACAGAATGCCGAAGAAATGGTCCATTACCTATCTGACCATGCAGGAGATTTCCTTGTCGCCACTGCCGGTCCTGATTTAGAAGGAATCATTGCTGCAAAAGGTTCAGGAGCTTATGAATTATCCAAAAGGACTGGAAAAACTGTGGCTAATATTGATATTGGCGGAGGCACTGCCAATGCTGCAGTTTATCGTTCAGGAAGGCTGTGCGGAACATGCACCCTGCATATCGGCGGCCGGCTGATTGAATTTACAGACGGCAAAATAAATAGTATTTCTCCTCCTGTTCAACAAATCCTTCGGCAATGGGGAGCTGATTTAAAAAGAGGGGACAGCAGAAGTCACCCTATCATCGGAAAACTGACAGACTACATGGCAGAAGCAATTGCCCGAATGCTAAGGAAGGACCTTCTAAAGGCTGATTTGCCTTTGCTTCTGGGACATGATCCAAATTGGACAGAGGAGATAGATTACATCATGTTTTCAGGCGGGATCGGTGAATGCTTGTACCACTTTGAGAATGCTGATTCCTCTCCTGCTCAGTATAACGATATTGGAAAACAGCTGGCACAGTCATTGCAAAATTGCCGTGAGCTGGCCTCCTTTAAATGGGTGGAACCGGATGAAACGGTCAGGGCAACAGTTCTCGGGGCAGGTACACAAACGACAGAAATCAGCGGGGCAACCATCCATGCTGAAGGCCATGAACTGCCAATTCGCAATTTGCCCGTCTATCAGATCCGGTTTGATTACAATTTGGAAAAAGGTCTCCATAAGATTCAAGAGGCAGTAAAAAAGGCTGTGGAAATTTATGACCCTCAGAAGGAGGGACAAAATTTCGCCCTGTATTTAACGGCTCTGCCATATTTGGGCTTTCGTGATATTCAGGAGTTATCTTCAGTCTTGCTGAAATCCTTAGAAGCAAAGCCGATTCCGGAACAGCCGCTTGTTGTCGTATTAGAAAGCGACCATGCTAAAGTCCTTGGCCAGACGATTAAAGTTCAGGAAACAAAGCAAAGTATCGTATGCATCGACCAGATTAAGGTAGAGCATGGAGATTACATAGATATCGGCCACCTGCTTCAAACCAATGTAGTACCTGTTGTCATTAAAACATTGACATTCCATCGGTAAGAAAGGGGGGATTATTTATGAAGCTGCAAACCAGTCATTTAGGAAATGTGTATCAATTCGAAAATCTAAAAGATCTATTTGCAAAAGCAAATGAAGAAAAATCAGGGGACCGCCTCGCGGGAATCGCAGCGGAAACCGTCCAGGAAAGAATCGCCGCCAAATTGGTTCTAAGTCATTTAACCCTATCTGATATCCGAGAAAATCCTATGCTTTCGCCTGAAGAGGATGAGGTTTCGAGAATTATAGAAAGCGGGATGAATGAACCCGTCTATCAGAGCATAAAAAATTGGTCAGTTGCTGAACTTCGTGAATATATCCTGGACGATGACACTACAGGAGAAGATTTAAAAAGAATCAGCAGGGGATTGAACAGTGAGATGATCGCCGCCGCCGCAAAAATCATGTCTAATCTTGATCTTGTTCACGCGGCAAACAAAATCGAAATACTATCCAAATGCAATATAACGATTGGATATAAAGGAACATTGGCTTCCCGTCTGCAGCCTAATCATCCAACCGATAATGTGGATGGCATGATCGCATCCCTCAAAGAAGGTTTATCCTACGGCATAGGGGATGCAGTGATTGGAATTAATCCTGTGGATGATTCGGTTGAGAGTGTAAAAAGATTGCTCCATGCCACACATGCTTTTATCAAGGACTGGGGAATACCAACACAAAACTGTGTGCTTGCACATGTAACAGCACAAATGAAGGCTATAGAACAGGGAGCACCTGCCGATATGATCTTCCAAAGCATAGCTGGAACAGAGGCTGCCAACCGATCATTCGGAATTACTGCCTCACTTCTTGAGGAAGCAAATGACATGGCAAGAACTCTCGGCACCGGCACCGGGCCTCAGCGTTTATATTTTGAAACGGGCCAAGGTTCAGAGCTTTCCGCTGAAGCACATTTTGGAATGGATCAGATGACACTGGAATCGAGAAATTACGGCTTTGCCCGGCATTATGACCCTTACATCGTAAATACAGTGGTAGGTTTCATTGGGCCGGAGTATTTGTACAACAATAAGCAAGTCATCAGGGCCGGGCTCGAAGATCATTTTATGGGAAAAATGCATGGCATCCCTATGGGTGTTGATATCTGCTACACGAATCATATTAAGGCCGACCAAAACGATATCGAAGACCTTGGCGTTCTGCTGACAGCAGCTGGAGTGAATTTTATTATTGCTGCCCCAATGGGGGATGATTGCATGCTCAATTATCAATCCATGAGCTATCATGACGTTGCCACGCTTAGGCAGACGATGAATAAGCAGCCATCTCCAATATTCAGGGATTGGCTTGAGAAAATGGGAATCTTCGAAAATGGAAAGCTGAGCAAAATCGCAGGCGATCCAACCATTTTTTCACGATAGGAGTTGAAATGAATGAATCCTGAACTGATTGAAAAAGTAACACGCCTTGTAGTGGAAAAACTTCAATCGCAGCAAACCTCTGATGTGAAAGGGCAAGAAAGCAGCGCAGGAGTAAAATTTTGGCAACATACATCAAACCCCAGCACACAACCATCCAAGATGGCAGTGGAGGTGATCAAGGCTGGAAAAGAGGATACAGACAGTCTAATAAAAATTAAAAGCTATCAGAATACAAATGCTCTTAAAATGACCTCAACAGTTAAAGCAAGTCATGATAAGAACGAAAATTATTCAAAAAAGGCAGGCATTGATCATCCGGCAGATCCAGTAGAGCTGGAGGCACTCAAGAGCAAAACACCTGCAAGAATCGGGGTGGGAAGAGCAGGAACAAGACCGAAGACAGACACATGGCTGAAATTCCGCTTTGACCATGCAGCAGCAGTCGATGCTGTCTATGGAGATGTAAATGATGAGCTTATAAACCATCTTGGACTCTTTAAAGTCAATACGATGGTAAATGAAAAAGAAGTGTACATCCGAAGACCCGATTATGGCAGAAAGCTATCAGAAGAAGCCAAAAAAATCATTCTTGCTAAATGCCAAAAGGGACCGGCTGTTCAAATCATTCTGTCTGACGGGCTTAGCTCAAGTGCGATTGAAGAAAATGCAGAGGATGTATATCTATCCCTTCAGCAATCATTAAAAAGTTTAGGCCTCGATATGGGGACCCCTTTTTATATCGAAAAAGGCCGAGTGGCTGTTATGGATGAAGTAGGCGAGCTCCTGAAGCCCAAAGTAGTTGTTTTATTGATTGGCGAGCGTCCTGGTCTGGTCAGTGCAGAATCACTGAGTGCCTACCTTTGCTATGAACCCCGAAAAGGAACGATCGAAGCTGACCGGATGGTAATTTCCAATATACATAAAGGCGGAATTCCTCCCGCAGAGGCTGGCGCCTATCTCGGGACGGTCATCCAAAAAGTTTTAAAGTATGAAGCAAGTGGTGTATCGCTCGTGAAAAAGGAAGGGTAGGAGGCAGAAAAAATGGGATTAGAACGCATTCACGCTGATATATTGGCTGTTCGGGTGATTCCTAGCGTGGACCAAGAGCTTGCAAAGCAGTTTCAGCTTAAGCCCCATCACCGAAGCCTGGCGATTTTCACCTCAACAGTCGATGACGTAGGCTATACCGCACTCGATGAAGCTACTAAAAGAGCTGATGTCGAAGTGGTTTATGCCAGGTCCTTTTATGCGGGTGCTGCTCATGCTTCTGGGCCATTATCAGGTGAAATGATTGGAATTTTGGCAGGGCCGTCTCCTGATGAAGTCAAAAGCGGTATGGAGGCTGTCCTCCAGACAGCTGAATCCGATGCTTATTTTGAAGCGCTTGATGAGGAAAAAGCGCATGCCATTTATGCACATGTTGTTTCCAGAACAGGGTCCTATCTGTCAAAGGAAGCAGGCATCAAAATCGGAGAGCCTATTGCGTATTTAATAGCCCCTCCTTTGGAAGCCGTTTATGGACTTGACGCTGCTCTAAAGGCAGCGGATGTTGAAATGGTTAAATTTTTCGGGCCGCCTTCGGAAACCAACTTTGGCGGGGGACTGCTGACCGGCTCTCAATCAGCATGCCAGGCAGCAGCTGATGCTTTCCGGGATGCCATTATGGAAATTTCTCAGAACCCTATAAAATACTAATTCTTTCAAAATATCCTGAAAGGAGCGTGGAATCTTGCAATTTGATCATGATCTTCAATCCATGCAGGAAATGCGGGATGCGGTAAAGCGGGCCAAGGAAGCGCAGTTTAAGTATATGGCCTTTACGCAGGAGCAGGTTGACAAAATCGTCAAAAAAGCCGCTGATGCTGCTTATGCCAAGTCACTTTACCTTGCCCGGATGGCGGTAGAGGAAACAGGGATGGGCATTGCCGAGCACAAAAAAATTAAAAACGAAGTCGGTTCCAAGGCTGTCTATGAGTCTATCAAAGATGAAAAGACAGTAGGCATCATACATGAGGACCGGGTAAATAAAGTATCGGAAATAGCTTATCCTTACGGTGTCATTGCAGGCATCATTCCAACGACTAACCCTACTTCAACAGCCATTTTTAAAGCACTGATTGCTCTAAAAACAAGAAATGCCATTGTCGTGAGCCCACATCCAAGGGCAGTGAAATGTACAGTTGAAGCTTTAAAAATTGTGAATGAAGCAGCCATACAGGCAGGTGCACCCGAAGGATTGATTGGATGGATCTCAAAGTCTTCAATGAGTGCAACAAACGAATTAATGAAGCATCGCGACATCAATCTCATTTTAGCAACAGGAGGCGGCGGACTGGTCAGGGCTGCATATAGCTCAGGTAAGCCTGCCTATGGAGTAGGGCCTGGAAATGTGCCTTGCTATATTGAAAAAACCGCTAAGGTGGACCAGTCGGTGAGAATGATCATTGACAGTAAATCTTTTGATAATGGAACGATTTGCGCTACTGAACAATCGATTGTCGTCGATCGCAATATCAAAGAAATGACCATGAGAGAACTGAGAAATAATGGGGCTTATCTCTTAAATAACCATGAAAAAGCGGCGTTGGAAAAAGTCATTTCGCCTTCACCGGGAAAGCTGAATCCGGATATCGTCGGTCAAAGTGCTGTTAAAATCGCAGCCATGGCCAGTATCCAAGTCCCTGAAGAAACAAGAGTTTTAATTGCTGAAGAAACTGGAGTAGGCAAAGACATACCATTTTCAATTGAAAAACTATCTCCGGTTTTTGCCCTTTATACAGCGGAAAGCTGCCAGGAGGCAAAAGATATCTGCCTGCAGCTGCTCAATTTGGGCGGAAGAGGGCATAGCCTCTCAATTCATACGAATGACGATGCAGTGGCTAAGGATTTTGCCCTTGAAATGCCTGTTTCAAGAATGATGGTCAACACGCTCTCGTCTATTGGGGCTGTTGGGGCGACAACCGGATTGATGCCTTCTCTGACTCTGGGATGCGGTTCATTCGGCGGCAACATTACCTCTGATAATGTAACAGCACGCCACCTGATCAATATTAAAAGAATGGCTTATGGTACGAAAGAAATCACCATCCCAAAACCGGCATCATCATCTTCTAAAGCTGAAAAAGAACTAGCCGGCAGCCCGGATGTTGATCATATTGTTAATCAAGTTCTCAAGCAAGTATCGCCAGATGGCGAAGTGGATGCAAAGATGATTGCCGACATGGTCAATCAAGTGATGAAAAAATATCAAACTAACTAATTAGGAGGAAATAAAAATGGCTAGAGAATTAACTGCATTAGGCATGATTGAAACTAAAGGGCTGGTTGCTTCAGTGGAAGCTGCAGATGCTATGGTGAAGGCTGCGAATGTTCATTTAGTTGGAAAGGTACATGTAGGGGGCGGTATTGTAACGGTGCTTGTGCGCGGTGATGTAGGTGCTGTCAAAGCGGCAACGGATGCGGGAGCTGCAGCAGCACAGCGTGTTGGAGAATTGAAATCTGTTCATGTCATTCCTCGTCCTCATAATGAATTGGAGAGCATTCTTCCAAAAATTGATGCTGAGCTTTAATACAAGATTACTATGTTAGGAGCTTAAATCCATGAACGAGCAAGCCATTCAATCGATTGTAGAGGAAATCGTCTCAAGGCTAAAAGATTCCTCAGGAAAAGATCATTCAATTCCAATGGCTGTCTCTGCCCGGCACTGTCATTTAAGTCAAAGAGATTTGGAGATTCTTTTTGGAACAGGCTATCAGCTTACCGAAAAAGCTGATTTATCTCAGCCTGGCCAATTTGCTGCTTACGAAACTATAACCATCGCAGGACCAAGAGGAAGCCTTGAAAAGGTGCGCATTCTTGGTCCTGCCCGCAATATGACCCAGGTAGAGGTCAGCCGTACTGATTCGATCAAACTGGGGCTGAAACCCCCGCTCCGCGAATCCGGGAATATAGAAGGATCTTCACCTGTAACTCTGATAGGACCCAAGGGCAGCATTTATAAAAAAGAAGGTCTTATTATCGCGCAGGCACACATTCATATGGCTCCGGAAGATGCTGAAACTTTCGGCGTGAAAAATGGGGAATACGTTAAAGTTGAGGCAGAGGGAGAACGTCCAATATCCTTTGGAAATGTGTTAATTAGAATCTCACCCCGGTATAGACTTGAAATGCATATTGATACTGATGAAGCCAATGCAGGACTGATTACCGGTAAAACAGCTGGCAGGTTAGTAAGGCAAGAGGAAAGATTATGATTGACCGGCATTTAATTGAACAAATAGTTGAAGAAGTGGTAAAAAATTTATTTGGTGCCAAATCTGCTCCAAATTCTAAATCTAAACATAATATCCTCGCAGTTGGAGATTTAGGGAAAGTCGATCCAAATATATTAGAAGTGTTAGAGGAAAACTGGAATGTCCTTCCTTATGACTTTAGCGAAGAAGCTGAGCTGCATAATGTTATGAGGGTTATTTTTCTTGATGCTTCCCAGGACTTGTTTGTGAAAGGGGCACTGGGCATTTGCGATACACCGGAAAGCGAGCTTCTCTCAGCCTGTATTATGGACTATGTCCCTGTTACCTTAATTCCGAAAACAAAACTTTATAAAATCCTGAATGGAGAGAAAAAAACAAACGGGGAGTATTCTTTAAGCTTAATGGAGTATAAGGAAAAGCTGTTAAAGTTCGGGGTTGAAATCAATAGCCTGGAAGATTTTTCAGCGCCAAAGCCTATCAGCGCAGATCAGCCTCTCTCAAAGAAGCTGATCACACAAAGAGATGTTCAAGAATGCAAAATGAATGAAATCCTCGCAGATAAACAGACCATTATAACACCTTTAGCACGCGATACAGCACGGGAATTGGGAAAAAGCATCATTGTAATGGATACAAAAGGGGCTGAAAACACATGGAAATGGGAACGGTAATCGGCAATGTATGGGCCACAAGAAAAGAAGATAATTTAACGGGCCTGAAATTTTTGGTTGTCGAGCCTCATGGTCTTTCAGCAGCAAAATCATTCGTTGCGGTTGACCGTATTGGGGCAGGAGTCGGTGATCAAGTTCTCGTTACGCGTGGAAGTTCGGCTTCAAATATGTCCGGAGATATAAGATTGCCAATTGATGCATTGATTATTGGAATTATCGATTCTGTAGACGTTGAAAAGAAAGAGGTGAAATAGGATGGCAAGAGCACTAGGCATGATTGAAACAAGAGGGCTTATTGGGTCCATTGAAGCAGCAGATGCCATGCTGAAAGCTGCTGATGTTACTTTGGTGAAGCAGGAAAAAGTGGACGCCGCTTTAGTAACGGTTTTGGTTCAGGGGGATGTAAGTGCTGTTCAGGCTGCTGTGGATGCAGGTAAGGAAGCAGCAGCCAGAGTGGGTGAACTCGTGTCAGCGCATGTTATACCTCATCCTGATGAAGATATCAAAAAAGCTTTATTAGATGACAGGAAACCAAAGGAAATGAAACAAGAGCCAGCTCCTGAAGCACCCCCCGTAAAAAAGGGAGCCAGCAAAAAGAAACAGATATCTGCGGCGGAACTGGATAGCGTTGAAGATAATTAAAGTACTCCACTAGTACGATGAAATGGAGGAACAGCCATGACTTTTAAGAGAAGAAAGATTGCCGTAATCGGGTCAGGCTTTACGGGTGCGACAGCAGCATTGATGCTGGCCCAAAAAGAATTGGGAGACATAATCTTAGTTGACATGCCTTCACAGACGAACCCAACAAAAGGCAAGGCCCTGGATATGCTTGAAGCTGGACCGATTCAGCGCTTCAATGCCAGCATAACCGGCACTTCAAGCTATGAAGACATTCAAGATGCCGATTTAGTATTGATTACTGCCGGAATGCCAAGAAAACCAGGAATGAGCCGGGACGATCTTGTCGCTGTAAATGAAAAGATTATGATCGAAGTTTCTCAAAATATAAAAACATACGCCCCGGAAAGCTATATTATTGTGTTAAGCAATCCTGTCGATGCAATGACCTTTGTCTGCTATAAAACTACTGGTTTTCCGAAAAATAGGGTAATCGGCCAATCGGGAGTATTAGATACAGCCCGATTTAATACGTTTGTGGCTCAAGAGCTGGGAGTTTCCATTGAAGATATTTCAGGTTTTGTCCTGGGCGGTCATGGAGATGATATGGTTCCGCTGGTCAGATATTCGTATGCTGGCGGCATTCCACTGGAGAAAATACTCCCTGCCGACCGAATCAAAGCGATTGTGGAAAGAACCAGAAAAGGCGGAGGAGAAATTGTAAATCTGCTTGGCCAGGGAAGTGCCTATTATGCTCCTGCAGCTTCAATGGTTGAAATGGCAGAATCGATTCTGAAAGATAAAAAACGAATCCTTCCTTCAATTGCCTATTTGGAAGGTGAGTATGGATACAGTAACATCTATCTGGGAGTGCCTACAATCCTGGGCGGAAATGGAATAGAAAGTGTCATTGAAATTCCATTGACTGCCGATGAGAAAAAAGCTCTTGATCAATCTGTTAAGTCAGTACAAAATGTAATGAGCATACTTGAAACAGCCAAAGCGTAAGAGGGCTGACTTGTGAGGAAATTATTTTTTCTCACGAGTCAGCTTTTTTTTATTTTGTTTAAACTGTTCACTAACCGGGTACATTGTATTTAACAAGCTTAGCAGCTGCTGACAAAATTTCCAGTAAATAATGATTTGAATAATCTGAAAACTTCTGTTACAATAGAAAAAAGGTCAAGGGGTTGATTTTAAATGGAAAAACGTCTACTTAACTCGCCGCAACAGTCTGAGGAAAACGTGTCAGTGTTAGCAGAACAAGTCCTAAATCAAGCTCTTAAGGAATACCGAAAAGAAAAGCTTCGCGAAAAAATTGATGAAGCATTGACTAGCCGAAACAAGGAAGAATTCATCCGCTTAACAGATGAATTAAAGAAGATTTCTTAGAAAGCCCACAATTAATAATGTTAAAAAGGCAGCCTGTTCGAAAGAATGGGGCTGCCTTTTGTTGTTTAATATATTTTTATAAATGATTGTGAAAGCTAATTTTAAACTATGAAAAGCTTCAGCATAATTGCTTACAAAATCCAGAACAGGAAGGAACAATAGCAGTCAAAAACACTAACCAAGGCTTAAAAAAAGAGCAGTAAAGAAAAATGGTAGTTAATCTGATGGATTAAAGACGAAATTGAGTGGAGTAAGGCAAAATGGTAGTTAATCACATGGAATAACGACGAAATTGAGTGCAGTAAAGCGAAAATGGTAGTTAATCGCGTGGATTTACGACGAAATTGAGTGGAGTAAGGCGGAAATGGTAGTTAATCACATGGATTTACGACGAAATTGAGTGGAGAAAGGCGAAAATGCTAGTTAATCCAATGGATTTACGCCGAAAAAGAGAGTAGTAAAGCAAAAATGGTAGTTAATAGGTAATTCAACACCTAAATAGAATACAGATAAAAATCCAGTCGTTATAACCGCTGTCAATAATCCGAAAATCAGGAACCCTCAAAAAATCATCGTCATAACGGTACCACCATCCCAAAAGAAGAACCCAATTCGAAAATTTCTAACACCACCAGCTGTTTCACCAAACTGTTCCACATCGTTCCAAAATGAAACGCTGAAACACTCCTCTAACAAACAAACCTTTGTAAGAAAGACATTCAACCTTGGCACGGAAATTGCAACAATACTCATTAGCAAGATATAAATCAGAAACGATAAGGGGAGGAAGCTATGTTTGAAGAGAAATTGGATTTAAGATTGCCGGGGCCGGTTCAGGTTCCGAAAGAAATACAGCGTGCCATGCTAAGAAGTTTCGATCACCCCATGATGGATTACCGGAATCCAGCCTTCCAGGATGTACTTCAGGAAACGACTGAAAAGTCCAAAACGATATTCCAGACTGAAAACCTGGTGATTCCGCTTACCTCAAGCGGAGCTTCCGCCCTTGAAACAGCAATTATTAATACGGTTGGCCCCAATGATACGATCATCCTTTGCGTTGTCGGCTATTTTGGTGAGTACCTTCAGGGAATTACAGACCACATTGGCTGCAAAACCGTCCGGGTCGATGCGGAATGGGGAAAAATTGTCGATCCTGAGGATGTGAGAAAAGCATTAAAGGAAAATCCTGAGGCAAGAGCTGTTTTTGCGACACATTGTGAAACATCCACCTCTGCAATCAACAACATAAAAGAGATTGCAGCAGTTGTAAAAGAAACAGATGCCATATTCCTCGTTGATGCGGTCAGCTCGATAGTCGGCACCCCCCTATATATGGACGAATGGGGCATTGATATAGTGGCAACTGGAGGACAGAAAGCTTTAATGCTGCCTCCAGGACTTGCATTGATTACTTTGAGTGAAAAAGCATGGAATACTGTAAATGATCATCAGTGCCCATCCTTCTATTTTGACCTTAAACTTTATAAAAAAGGCCTGGAATCAGGAACTGGAACACCTTATACCCCAAATATATCACTTGTATGCGGGCTGCTTGAGGCCTGCAATATGATAGAAAGAAACGGAGGAATAGAAGCTGAGTATAAAAGGCATGCAGCACTTCGGGATATGACAAGGGCAGGGGTAAGGGCTTTAGGTCTTGAATTGCTGGTGGATGACTCGGCTGCCAGTCCAACCCTGACAGCCGTAAAATTAAATAATGCCGATGAATTCAGAAAGATGATGCGGGAAGATTTCCATATCGCATTGGGAGGCGGTCTTGGAAAGGTGAAGAATCAGATTTTGCGTCTCGGCCATATGGGATATACGGATGCGGCAGATATGCTGAAGATGTTTGCCGCAATGGAGCTTGCTTTATTGAAGACCGGATATGAAGTGGAGTTAGGTGCAGGAGTTTCCGCCGCACAGCGGCATTGGCTCGAAAATCCATACTGTTAAATTTCTGGTCCTAAGGAGACGTGAGCCGGGTGAATATATTTGAAAAACGACTCGCTGAACTGGCAAATCTCCCATCAGTTACTCCAGGGGATCAGATCAATGTGATCCCAGATTTCCTATTCGTCAGCGGCAAAAATCCCCTTAATGTTATCAAAGGATTTATCAGACAAGGGTACAAAAACGTTAAAAATCCGGCCAAGATTCTTTTTTCTTATGGAGATGCGAAAGATGAAGCCATCCGTAAGTTCTGTTTAGGAAAAGGAATAAGACTAATAGATTGCGATTTGGCCCAATATTTCCGTTCAGAAAATATTCCGCTGAATGGAATGCTTATTGCAGGAATAGATGAGGATATTAAGTGTCTTGGAGGAAGGGGGGCCATTCCCATTGTTATCTCGCCGGATTCAATGGCGGCTTGCCTGGCATCCGGATCATTTAGTATGTTCATACCTGAAACGACTTATATTGAAATCAACGGAGCCTTAACTGGAAAAGGAAACGGAAAAATGCTCTGCACCCATCTGCTGGACATTTTTGAGGACAGTTTAATAGGAAATGCAGTGATTATAGGAGGTACGGTTTTTGAACAGCTGAATGATAAGGACCTTAAGGATCTCTCTTATTTTTTTAGCTTTCCGGCACAGCAGCGGGGATGTGTTCACCAGATGGCCCGTTTGGCCAGGTTGAAGGCGTGATTAAAATAAAATCAGAAACTATTCTGATCTAATTTATCAAACAAATAGACTGATTATTGTGAAAACTTACCGAAATTTTCCTTGGCATCTGATAAGATTAACTTAATATAATTATAAAACTTGTCCAAGAGAAAAAGGAAAATGAGGTGAAGCAATGTCCGAAATTGCCATTTTAACCCCAATTGACGCGCTTATACAGGTTTCAAAGGAAGCAGCGAAAAAAACAGGAGAAGATGTCGCGATAAGAAAGGTAAGCTTCCGGAATGCTATTGCAGCTGCTAAAGAATTTGAAAAAGCCGGCACAGAAGTAATCATTAGCAGAGGAACCCTGGGATTAAAGCTCATTGAGTCCGATCTTGGCATACCCGTCGTGCAGATTCCCATAACCGGATATGATCTGCTTCGAACCATCAAAGAAGCGCAAAAGCTCGGACAGAAGATTGGAATAGCCGACACCCGGGATGTTTTGCAGGGGATCCAAACAATTGAATCCGTGCTGGGGTTATCGATTGA
Organism: Cytobacillus oceanisediminis 2691; assembly: GCF_000294775.2. GTDB lineage: Bacteria > Bacillota > Bacilli > Bacillales > Cytobacillaceae > Cytobacillus > Cytobacillus pseudoceanisediminis. The sequence continues at coordinate 2,709,142 of NZ_CP015506.1, read as the reverse complement.
AAAGCATTGCGTAATTGTACCTGAGGAAGCTGAAGCAGCTGTCGAGGCTCTCAGCAAAAAAGAGATAGATGTCCTGATTGGGAAAAGTATTTTTACGAACAAAGTCAAAAATAATTCGATAAAAACAGTGATATTAACGTCTGGAGTGGAATCGGTCATCCAGGCCATTCATGAAGCAAGAAGCCTGATTGAAGTAAGGCGCACAGAATTGAAACGAACCAAGGAACTCCAGGCAATTCTTGATTTTATTGCTGATGGTGTAATTGCTGTGGATGAAAAAGGGGTTATTACAGTATGCAATCCTTCCGTTTACAGTATCTTGAACCTGCCATATGATTCTGTAATCGGTAAGCAGATTGATGATATCCTCGTTAATTCACAAATGAAAAAAGTTCTTTCGACTGGTAAGGAAGAACTGAACCGCATTCAGGATGCCAATGGTGTAAAAGTGGTTGCAAATCGAATACCCATCAGGCACGAGCAAAAGGTGTTTGGAGCTGTCTGTACGTTTCAGGAGGTTCATAGACTTCAGCAGCAGGAGCAGGAAATCCGTAAAAAGCTCCTTCACCGCGGCCATGTCACAAAATACAGTCTAAATAATATTGTCGGGGAAAGTGAGATGTATCAGAAAGCGATCGAAAAGGTGAAGAAATATTCTCAGGTGGATTCTACTATTCTCCTGACGGGTGAAACAGGTGTGGGAAAAGAGGTATTCGCCCATTTAATCCATAGCTTCAGCAAGCGAACGGAAGGGCCATTCGTTGCAGTGAATTGTGCGGCTATCCCTGAAAACCTGCTGGAAAGCGAATTATTCGGCTACGTCGAAGGAGCCTTTACGGGAGCGAAAAAGGGAGGAAAAACCGGGTTATTTGAATTGGCTCATCAGGGAACCATCTTCCTTGATGAAATTGGCGAACTCGCTGAATCCCTCCAGGCCCAGCTCCTCAGGGTTTTGCAGGAAGGGGAAGTGATGCGGCTAGGGGATGAAAGAGTGATCCCCATTAATATTCGGGTAATCGCTGCCTCGAACCGTGATTTTGAGAAGATGGTCGAAGATGGGAGCTTCCGGGCTGATTTGTATTATCGCCTCAATATTCTTGATATCCCAATTCCGTCCTTGCGTGAAAGGATCCTTGATATTCCATTGTTATGCGATTTTTTCATAAAAGAATTGGAACCGGGCATTCGGAGAAATATTAAGGGCTTCACTGCTGAAGCTATGAAGATTATGCAAAGCTATCATTGGCCGGGTAATATACGCCAGCTCAGGAACATTGTTGAAAGAGCGATGATTCTTTCCCCTGAGAAATTGATTGATTCAGAAACTGTTTTAGCTGCAGGCGGGAAAGACTTTTCCAAATTGCATGTGCTGAAACAACACAGCATTAATGAAGTAGATGAAGAAACGAAGCTTCAAAACTATGAGAAAGAGTATATACTGAACGTGCTGAAGCAGGTAAACGGCAATAAAACAGAAGCCGCAAAGATTCTGGGGATCGGCAGGACGACCCTCTGGCGAAAAATAAATAGTTTATAAGGAGGAGAAAGAATGAATGAAACAATGACACCGCCTCCGCTGGATGAAAACGTGATATCCCGATTAAGAAATATCTTCGGAGACGACCGGCTATTAACCAATTGCACTGATATGATGACCTACTCCTATGATGCATCCTTTGAAACACAGCTCCGTCCGAAACTGCCTCAAGTGGCCGTTATTGCTCTGTCAACTGAAGAGGTCAGTGAATGTGTCCGGCTGGCCAACGAATTTAAAATACCGTTATACCCGAGAGGGGCAGCCACCGGGCAAACAGGCGGAGCCGTCCCGGTTAAAGGCGGCATTATGCTGGATTTATCGAAAATGAACCGAATCCTGGAGATTGATCACAGGAATATGCAGGCAGTGATTGAGCCGGGAGTCATCCAAAATGATTTAAATGAGGCTTTGAAGTCTTATGGACTAAGATTCCCTCCTGACCCGGGAAGCGCAAATATGTGCACAGTGGGAGGAATGGTTTCCAACAATTCAAGCGGGCTGAGGGCAGTCAAATACGGTGTTACCCGCCATTATGTCCTGGGAATGGAAGTCGTACTGCCCACCGGTGACATCATTGTGACTGGCGGAGCAAAATCGAAGGCGCTTAAATCGGTCTCCGGCTACGACCTTGCCCATTTAATGATTGGTTCAGAAGGCACTCTTGGAATTGTAACGCGCCTTCGTCTGAAATTATTGCCGCTCCCTGTCACACGAGGTATTGTTTTATGCTCATTTGAAAGATTGGAAGATGCGGGAGAGGCGGTTAACGCTGTTTTTTCTTCAGGCCTGCAGCCATCAGCCATCGAAATCATGGACTTCAATTGTACGAAGGCTGTCAACATGATGAAGCCTGAGCTGAATCTTCCCCTGGATAATGAAGCTATTCTTGTTTTTGAAGTGGATGGTGCCAAAGAGGAGGTAACCTCCCAGGTGAACCGGCTCAGGAAGGTAGTCGAAAAATTTACGAATTATATAAAGTTCAGCGATGAGCCGGATGAGTGTGAAAAGCTCTGGCAGGCAAGGAAGCTTGTTGGTGCTGCGGTTGGACTTTTAAAGCCGGGCGGTTTCCGGGTGTATGGCGGCGAAGACATCTGTGTGCCAATTTCGAGACTCCCTGAAACACTCCGGGAGATTCATAATATCGCAGAACGATATGGCATCATCTGCGGAATATACGGTCATGTTGGTGATGGAAATATGCATACCGGACCGGTAGTGAACATGAATAATGAAATTGAAATGGAAAATGTGCAGAAACTGATCGACGATATTCATGAACTGGCAATCAAAATGGAAGGAACGACGACAGCCGAGCATGGAGTTGGAATTGTCCGTGCCAAATATATGGATGTAGAGCATGGTCCTGCCATGGAAGTGATGCGGGCCATTAAAAGGACGCTTGATCCAAATAATATTTTAAATCCAGGCAAGATGGCATTGCCTAACTAGGTTGGAGGTGAATGTAATGAAATTGCTGACGGCGAAGGAATCCATGCAAACATGCGTGCGCTGCGGTGCCTGCCGCAATGTTTGTCCTACCTTAGATATCACAGGCAGGGAAGCTGATGGTCCCAGGGGCAGAGTATTGATGGCAAGAAGTCTGATTGAGGGCAATATCCCCGTAAATCAGGAAATCAAAGATCAGCTTGATCGCTGCCTGCTTTGCTCAGCCTGTGTGGATGCATGCCCTATTGATGTTCAGGTCCCTGATATCGTCATGCTCGCCAAGGAGCGAATAGCAGCAGCCGCTGAAGCACCTGTACAAACAGATATTAAAAAACCTGCATATCCGGTAAGGACTTTTAAAGATTACTTCTTTGACCATGTTCTTGCCAACCAAAAAAGGCTTAATACTGTTGGCAATCTTCTGTGGTTTTATCAAAAAAGCGGGCTTCAGTATATAACTAGAGGACTGGGCATTTTGAAATTCTTCCCAGAGCAGATGAGGCAAATGGAAAGAATCACGCCTTCCATTTTACCGCCTTCAGGGAGGAAACATCATGCTGAGTTTACTCCGAGGGCTGATGAAGAAAAGGCAGCAAGGGGCCGGGTAGCCTTTTTCCATGGCTGCATCATGGATGTCATGTTCAGAGAAACAAACGATAATTCCATTAAACTGCTGTCGAAGACTGGATTTGATGTGGTAACCCCTAAAGCGCAGATGTGCTGTGGAGCACTCCACCATCATAGCGGAAAAAAAGACAGGGCCATTGAAATGGCCAAAGCGAATATTCAGGCTTTTGAAAAAGCAAATGTGGATTATATTATTACCAATGCCGGAGGATGCGGTGCTGCACTTGCGGAATATGCAGATTTATTCAGGGGGGATCAACATTGGCTGGAGAGGGCTAAAGTATTTTCTGCCAAAATAAGGGATATCAGTGAGATCATATATGAAAAAGGAGAAATGCCTGAAACTGCCGGCAGAGGTGAAAGAGTAACCTATCAGCCTTCCTGCCATCTGCAATATGTAATGAAGGTGAAGGATGCTCCAGCTAAATTGGTGAAGGAAATTCCAAACTCGGAATATGTGGATCTCCCTGAAAAGAAATATTGCTGCGGGTCTGCCGGAATTTATAATTTATTGCAGCCAAAACTTGCGAATGAAATACTGGATAAGAAAATGTCCAGAGTCAAAGAAACTGAATCAGCTGTTCTAATAACAGCCAATCCAGGCTGTTTCCTCCAAATGAAACTGGGGGTTCATCGTGAAGGAATGGAGGATCAGATTGAAACAAAGCATGTTGCCGACTATCTGATGGAGTCAATTGAAAGGGCAGAATCTGCAGGAAAACAATAAAAGTTTCAAATTGAAACAGAAGAGTGGACAATTTGTTTCAAAAGAGAACAAAAATGATTGATAAGTGTATTGGAAGGAATTCAGAATTTAAATTCATTAAAAGTGTGAATGTCCCATTTAATTTGAAACCGCTTACGATTTTGGTTCCCGGTAAAAAAGTTAATCGAGTTATTTGCTTTTCGGCACAAAAATTGCATTGAAGTTTAATGAAACATGACATAAACAGGGAGGTGACGATCCAGATCGAGGAATAGGTCCATGTCTGATTAAGTAATCTTCATTCTAAGTTGTTTTATAGGAAATAATACGCTTTTAATTTACAGAAATTTAAAACTTTTCTTAATATGGGGGAAAATTAACATGAAATTAAAGAGGATTTCGTTTTTGTCTCTGGCAATTGCATTGGTATTCTTTTTGCAGGCATGTAATTCTTCACCTCAGGGAGCAAGCTCGGAGGAAAAGAAAAGCAGCGGCAACTTTCCCGAGCGGCAGATTGAAATTATTGTTGGCTTTGGCGCGGGCGGCGGGAGTGACAATTTTGCCAGGGCCATTGCAAAAGAACTTAAAGATATTCTTGGTGTAAACATAAATGTTGTGAATATGCCTGGTGCGGCGGGGATTAATTCGGCTGACCATGTGGCAAGGCAGCCGGCTGATGGTTATACCATCTGGTCTGCAACATCCAATCATCCCGTAAATATTGCAGCAGGAGTGGAAAAAAATGATTTGAGCAAATTAACTTCTGTCGGAAGGGTCCAAAATGATACCATGACCCTCCAAGTAAAAAGCGATGGCAAGTTCAAGGATATTGATGATCTTATCGCAAAGGCAAAGGAAAAACCTGGTGAGATCACAATTGGCGGTACAGGTTCAGCCGGCTTTGATGAACTGGTAGTCAAACAGTTTGAAAAAGCCACTGGAACAAAGTTTAATTATATCTCATTTGAAGGTTCTGGAGAGATGACAGCAGCACTGCTCGGGGGACATATCGATGTCATTGCAGAGGAGCCTGGACCATCGATTGCGCAGCTGGAAAGCGGAGATATTAAGATGCTGATTGCCTTTACTGAAGAGAAAATGGAAGGTTTTGAGGACGTTCCGATATCAACTGAAATGGGGATAGATGTAACAGACGGCCAGGGCAGAGGCTTCATGGTCCATAAGGATACGCCGCCTGAAATCATTTCAGCGCTTGAAAAAGCCCTTGAGGAAGCGAAAAATCGCCCGGACTATAAAGAGTATGAAAAAGCCAATTACTTGCACCTTCGGGATGGCTGGCTAAATTCAGAAGAGTATAATGCCGAATTTGAAAAGCTAATCGACACTTACGGTTCTCTATTAAAAGAATGATTGAATAAAATTGCCGAAAGGCAGAATATCTGCCTTTTTGCCTCCTGCAAGCTTCATGATAGATTTTCATAGATTTGCTCGATAGGCTGCTGAAGATTTTTGTCGAAGTAAAACTAGTTTTATATAATCTTGAGAGATTTTGTTCAGGTTATTGACTGCCATTCCGACTGGCAGATATGATCGCCCTTGAAGCTGTATCCAGGATACAGCACACAGTATACAGCAACAGGCAGAGATAATTCATTTAAAGGAGGATAGGCAAAGATGGTGCAGGGCCTGAAATTTACGCAGCCGCTTTATCAGCAAATCTATGACATTATAAAAAAATCCATTTTGTCAGGACAATTAAAGCCTGGTGAGAAGGTCAATGTTTCCCATCTGGCGGAAAAATATAATATAAGCCGGACCCCGTTAAGAGAAGCACTGCGCCAGCTGCAAATAGAAGGACTGCTGGTTCAGGATCAGCTGGGGCTATCTATTGTAATACTGGATGAAACTGATTTTAAGGATTTATATGAAACTCGCATTATGCTGGAACCTCAAATAATGGGACTTGTTTTGAAAGCGATTACAGAAGAGCAGCTGAATTGCATTGAAGAAATTCTTGAAAGAGCTGAAGATGCCTTTTTGGAAGGAAACCATCTACTTTTACTTGAATGGAATGCTAAGTTTCATGATCGGCTCTTGGATGCAAGCCCAAACAGGCGGGCAGTGCACTTGCTTAAGCAAGTACGTTCATTTCTTTTGCTATACCGGGCCAATATCCTAAAAAACAACGAGCATAATAGAGAAATTCTTAAGGAACATAGCCAAATCCTTCATGCTCTTAAAGCCCGGGACGAGATAGCTGTCTACCAATCTGCAGCGAATCATCTGCGCAACGATCTGGAACGCGGAATGAATATGATCTGCGAATAAAAAAAGAGCATCTCCACTCGCCAAAATAGAAATGCTCCATTCTCATGAAAATCGATTTTATTATAACATGCACAGATTATGAATGTATAGAAATGAACAGCTGCCGGTCACATCGGGCTCACTTCTGAGACAATATTTTCAAAATGGGGTGTTCTGAGTGGGACCATTACAAGGAATGAAAGTCCTTGATGCATCGCAAATCATGGCTGGTCCGTATTGCACTATGGTCCTTGCGGATCTCGGTGCGGAAGTCATGAAAGTGGAGAAAGTGAATGGCGGAGACGATTCCCGCCAAATGGGCCCTTATGTAAACGGGGAATCTACCTGCTTTTTTCAGATAAACCGAAATAAAAAAAGCATAGCATTAAACCTTAAAACAAATGAAGGAAAAGAAATTTTCTATCAATTGGCTAAAGAAGCAGATGTTGTTGTTGAAAATTACCGCCCGGGAGTAACAAAATCACTTGGCATTGACTTTGAAAGCCTAAAGAAGATTAATCCTGGGCTAGTCTACTGTTCTATTTCAGGTTATGGCCAGACTGGCCCTTATTCCCATAAGGGCGGGTTCGATCTGGTAGCCCAGGGGATGACAGGGCTTATGAGCATGACCGGAGAAAAAGGAATGCGGCCAATGAAATCAGGCATCGCCGTTTATGATATCGGGGCAGGCATAACTGCAGCCTATTCGATATTGGCAGCTTTTATCCATAAGATGAAGACAGGGGAAGGACAGCATGTGGATATTGCCCTGGCTGAGATCGGGCTTCCATGGTTTACGTGGGAGGCAGGGGCCTATTTTGCAGAAGGAACGATACCGGAAGCAACCGGCTGGAGGCACCGTGTGTCTGCTCCATACCAGGCGGTTAAAACAAAATCGGGTTATATGATGCTTGGATGTGCCAATCAAAGGACATGGGAAAGATTTTGCGAAGATGTTGCCGAAAAGCCTGAATGGCTGACAGATCCGCGCTATAAAACCAATTTATTGAGAAACAAACATGTGAGTGAACTGGAAGAAGATATTGAGGCTGTATTAATGCATCAAGATACCAGACATTGGATTGATCTCTGTGAAAAAGCAGGGGTGCCTGCGGGACCAATCAACAACTTTGCAGAGGCGGTTCAGGATCCGCATTATGAAGCAAGAGGCATGATTCAGGAAGTGGAGCATCCATTAATCGGAAAAATGAAGATGATTGGCATTCCCGCAAAATTTTCAAAAACTCCAGGTGAGGTGAAAACCCCCTCTCCTCTCTTCGGACAGGACACGATTGAAGTGTTGAATGGTTTGGGCTATGACGAAGATTCCATAAGAAATTTAACAAAATCAGGAGCTGTGAAGACCTTGGAAGAAAAGCCCATCCTGAATAAAAAATAACAGAAAGGTCGTTAGTGATATGTCTAAGAATCTGGAAGCATTCAGCAGGGAGAAGACGTACAGTGAACCGGTTTATCTTCAGGTTGAAGGAGAAATTGCATTCATATGCTTCAACCGGCCGGATAAAAGGAATGCCCTCAGTTATGAAATCTGGTTAAGGATTCCGCAGCTTATTGAGGAATGCGAAAATGATGCCAATGTAAAAGTAATCATTTTTAAAGGGACTGGATCTGCTGCTTTTTCGGCAGGCGCAGATATCAGCGAATTTAAGACATTAAGGTATACAGCAGAAGGCGCTGAAAAGTATAACAAGGCTACGATGATAGCAGAAAAGTCAATCATGAATGCATCTAAGCCAACGATTGCCATGATACAGGGCTTTTGTGTTGGCGGCGGATGTGAAATTGCGGTTGCCTGTGATTTTAGATTCTCTGATGAACAGGGCAATTTCGGCATTACTCCAGCAAAGCTTGGCCTAGTATACAATACACCGGGAACCAAAAATGTTGTAGATCTTGTCGGCCCGGCGAAAGCCAAGGACATTCTTTACACAGGAAGGCTCCTGGATGCCCGGGAAGCGTATCAGATTGGTCTCATCGATCGGATATATCCTGCAGAAGCCATTAAAGAGGAAACGGTCAGATATGCAGAGTTAATTTGCAGAAATGCTCAGCTGTCAGTCAGGGGTTCAAAAAAAATCATTAATGAAGTGCTTGCCGGGGCCATTGAAGATTCACCTGAAACAGCCGAGCTTGTGATTGAATCGTTTCTTTCAGAGGATTATCGGGAAGGCGTGCGTTCATTTTTGGAAAAACGGAAGCCTGACTTTAAATATTCTTAAGTGGATAGGAAATAAAGTGTGATTAAAATGGCAGGGAGGCTCACAGCCTCCTCCAATTAACTTACTGAATTTTGGGGGGCTAAGAGATGCAGCTGGAACGAAATCTTTCGATTATCATGATAGTCTTTTCGTCTTTTTTTCTGGTTATGTCACTCCAGGTGGAAAATAGGACAGGGAATTTCATTTCTGCAGGAACATGGCCGGCAGCTTTAATGATCCTGATGCTAATTCTATCAGTTATCCTGCTGATGAGGGCTCTAAAGGTGAAAAATGTTGAGAATATAAAGGGAGATGACATTGATTCAGCAGATGCAGATAATGAGGAGCAGCTCGTTCATCCGAAAAAGTTCTTCCTCTTGTTTGCAGTTCTTGCCACCTATATTTTTATTCTTGGCTATGTTGGTTTTATTGCTGCAACGATTCTGGGGATTTTTGTGATGGCGCTTTTGTTCGGTATGAAAAGCTATATTCGGGCTCTGCTGACAGGTATTCTGGCAACTGCCGGTTCTATCGTGCTGTTTCCCATTTTATTGAATCTGCCTTTCCCGCGGGGAACAGGGATTTTTTATTCACTTAGCTTGCTGTTTTATTAATAGCCAACTTTAATAAAAGAGGTGAACTTAATGATAGAAGGACTTTTAGGCGGTTTTGGGAATCTTTTTCAGCCTTTTAATTTTTTCATTCTTATGGTCGGTGTCCTGCTTGGTTTCATTGGAGGAGGGATACCGGGTATAAGCGGAACCATGCTGGTCATTATTCTTCTTCCTGTCAGTTATGCAATGGATCCGGCTGCAGCATTTTTGCTGCTGACCTCCATTTATGCCACATCTGTTTTTTCAGGGTCTATAAGCGCTATTCTGTTTAGAACCCCAGGCACACCTGAAGCGGTAGCAACCGTTTTCGACGGGTATCCCATGGCGAAGAAGGGTGAAGGGGGGAAAGCCCTCGGCATTTCCATCTTCAGTTCCGCCACAGGGGGTGTTTTTGGAACGCTGGTATTAATCTTTTTGACGCCGCTTCTCGCCTCTTTTGCGCTTAGATTTTCGTCCCCGGAGTATTTTGCGCTTGCTCTAATGGGTCTGACGGTAGTAGCTTCCTTGAGTGCAGGCAACCTGGTTAAAGGATTCATTGGTGTTTCCTTCGGTTTGTTTATTGCCACTATTGGCATCGATACAATGACTGGTGTGCCAAGATTTACATTCGGTTCAGGCCAGTTAATGTCGGGTATTGACTTCATTCCTGTTCTGATTGGATTATTCGCTATATCAGAGGTGCTGAGAAGAGTTCAGCAGGTCCACAAGGTGAATGCAAAGCAAAAAGTGAGTTCCGAACTTCCAAACTGGAATGTCATGAAACGAATTTCTGGGGTCATTGGACGTTCCTCCTTATTAGGTGTATTTATTGGAATCCTTCCGGGAATAGGTGCAACTACTGCAGCCATGCTCAGCTACAGTGAAGCTGCCAGGTGGTCAAAAAGATCAAAGGAATTTGGAACTGGAATTCCAGAAGGGGTAGCTGCACCAGAGTCTGCCAATAATGCAGCAGCAATGGGTGCCATGGTTCCTTTGCTTTCCCTGGGAATTCCGGGAAGCGCCACAACCGCCATACTGCTTGGCGCCTTTATTCTGCATGGAATCCAGCCGGGGCCTTTGATGTTTACCACACAGGGTTCGCTCATTTATACCATCCTGATGGGTCTTCTTGTTGCCAACTTGCTGATTTTAGTCATTGCCAAGCCGTTTATTTCGGTATTCTCTAAAATTTTGCAAGTGCCCTACACAATCATTGGACCACTTATCGTTCTCTTTTGTATTGTTGGCACTTTCGCAGTCAGGAATTCGATTTTTGATGTGGCTATGATGCTGGTATTCGGAATTATCGGCTACTATCTGGAAAATGCCAAATTTCCGCTGGCACCTATCGTGCTTGGCGTTGTGCTCGGTCCCATTGCTGAAGAACAGTTCAGAAGGGCCATGCAGATGTCGAACAATGATATTTCCATCTTCTTCACAAGGCCGATTGCCTTAACCTTCATTGTATTATCCATCATCAGTATATTGTATCCATTCATTAATAAGTGGATTAAGAAGCGCAAAAACAATGCGAGCGATTCAGCTCAAACTGTAGCTTCATAAGAAGGAGGCGTTCCGGAATTGATCTTAGATTTTGAAGGACTGAAGCCAGACGTTCATGAAACCGTCTATTTGGCACCTAACACCTATATTATCGGCAATGTAAAACTGGAGGCTGATGTGTCCGTTTGGTTCAATTCTGTCCTGCGCGGGGACAATGATTCCATCAGAATCGGAAGGGGCACCAATATTCAGGAGGGAACGATGATTCATGTCGATGAAGGTTACCCTGTGAGCATTGGACAGAATGTCACAATCGGCCATAATTGTGTGATTCATGGATGTACCATTGAAGATGGTGCCCTGATCGGCATGGGAGCGATTATACTTAACGGTGCCATCATTAAGAATGGTGCAGTCATTGCGGCAGGAGCAGTAGTAGGGGAAAATAAAGTGATTGAGAAAAACATCCTTGCAGCAGGTGTTCCTGCGAAAGCCTTAAAGCCGGTGAAGGAGGAACTGCAGGAGCGTATCATAGCAGGGGCAGAATTTTATCAAAAAAACGCTGTAAAGTTTCGCCGGGCTGGTATTGCTTCCGGGATGATTGATGCAGAAAATAAGTAATTTTTAAAAGGATGAGCTGAGACACAGGATTTCCAGCAGGTGCTATGGAAGTCTTTACTGTCTTCAGCTCTATTTAGTTTTAAGGTTTTTGGGCCGTTATAAAAGGATAAGGAGGATATGAATGAGTTATGTGAAGAGCAGCAATATTATTTCACTGGATGAGATAAGCTGGAAAAGAAACGGAAAGCAGATACTGAACAAAGTTTCATGGCATGTCAGAAAAGGAGAACATTGGGCCTTATTAGGCTTGAATGGATCAGGGAAAACAACGATTCTGAAGATGATTACCGGCTATCTGTGGCCAAATGGCGGGCAAGTTTCAGTATTAGGAAATCTTTATGGCAAGACAAATATACCGGAGCTTAGAAAATCCATCGGCTGGGTTAGCACATCCCTGGACGATAAATTTCAATTCCGTCCATCAGAAACTGCCCTGGAAATTGTCTTGAGCGGGAGATTTGCCTCTATAGGCCTTTATCAAGAAATAACACTGCAGGACCTGGAAAAAGCAAAGGACTTAATGCATCAGTTCAATATTAGCCATGTCCAGGATCAAAACCTCACATCCCTCTCACAGGGTGAAAAACGAAAAGCCATGATTGCAAGAGCCTTAATGGCTTCACCAAGGCTGCTTATTCTCGATGAACCATGCAATGGGCTTGATATCTATTCGCAGGAAGAATTGCTTCGCTCGATTGAGAAAATGGCTGCTCATCAAGATGGTCCCACAATAATTTATGTTACCCATCATATCGAGGAAATTGTTCCTTCGATAACCCATGCCATGCTGCTGAAGAAAGGAAACGTCATTTCACAAGGCAAAAAAAGAGACACGCTGACAGATTCGCTCCTTGAAGAAACATTCCGTGTACCAATAACAGTAGATTGGGAAAATGGGCGTCCTTGGGTACGGGTAAAAGCCGCATCCCAGTTTACCGAGGCTGGACACCGATGAAAACTATTTGCCTGGAAGAATGGCAAACGGTTGATTTTTAGCAAATTGTCCTTCATTATATGAAGATATCTTATACAAAAAAATGGAGGAATAGAATTGGTTCGTTTCGGTATAGTAGGCACTAATTGGATTACAGAAAGATTTTTAAAAGCGGCACTGCAGGTTGAAGATTTTCAGCTGACAGCTGTTTATTCACGAACAGAAGAGAAAGCAAAAGAATTTGCAGCCAAGTACGGTGTGGAGAGGACTTTTACTGATTTAAAGACGATGGCCGCAAGCGGCGAAATCGACGCGGTCTATATTGCGAGCCCGAATTCCCTGCATGCTGAGCAGTCCATCCTATTTATGAAAAATAATGTTCATGTCTTATGCGAAAAGCCGGTTGCTTCAAATACAAAGGAACTTAAATATATGATAGCTGCTGCCAGGGAAAACAATGTTCTTCTCATGGAAGCCCTAAAGTCTGCCTTTATGCCTAATTTTTTGGCTGTAAAAGAAAATCTTCATAAAATCGGACAGGTGCGCAGGTATTTTGCAAGCTATTGCCAATACTCTTCACGTTATGATGCATACAGGCAGGGAACTGTGCTGAATGCATTCAATCCGGATTTTTCTAATGGTTCACTAATGGACATCGGGATTTACTGTGTGTATCCGCTTGTAGCTTTATTCGGTAAACCTGTGGAGATTAAAGCAGCAGGCTATGTGCTGGAATCTGGAGTCGACGGGGAAGGAAGCATGGTCCTTAAATACCCTGACATGGATGCGGTCATCATGTACAGTAAAATAACCGATTCCAGTCTGCCTGCAGAAATTCAAGGGGAAGAGGGAAATATCGTTATAGATAGAATAAGTTCACCTGAAAAGGTTGAATTGCATTATCGGAATGGAGAGAGGGAGGACCTCACTCAGGACCAATTAAGTGATTCTATGTATTACGAAACTAAGGAATTCATCCGTTTGGTTCAGGCTGGAAAGACTGAATCTGATATCAACTCCTACGCTAACTCGATGATAACAATGGAGATTATTGAAGAAGCTCGGAGGCAAATTGGTGTAGTCTACCCGGCAGACCTGAATTAGAACGAAGGATCGGACATTTTATGTTCGGTCCTTTTTAGTTCTTTTTACACCTGAAAAAAAGGGATTTTTTGTAATCTAGTCTCTCAAATGGTAATTTTGGATTAATTTTACACGATAATTTGTTAGTAAACTCCTCATTTTATACTTATTTCGGAATGCGAAATTTGTCAAAAGAATAGGCATCATACTCTATTATCACTCTTAAATTAGTTCACTAGAATTAATAGTGAAAGATAACTATTAATTTGGGGGTATGTATTTATGACTTTGAAGAAAAAAGTTCTTTCTGTATCACTATCCGGTTTAATGGCTTTAGGTGCAGTTACAGCAGTGGGGATGCCTGCAGGTGCCGTTGGAAATGGTCCAGGCGCAGGCAATGGATCCATTCAGACTTCCATTCTGCATACATATGATAGTTTAACAGAATATTTGAAGACGCAGGATGCCAAGCAGGAGGCCATGCAGCTTGAAGTAATCGGCCAGACAGTAAAGGGCCGTGATATTTACATGGCAAAATACATATCCAATCCTGAAAATCCGACCATTCTTTTTCTGACTCAGCAGCACGGGAATGAGCAGCTGACAACTGAAGGAGCGTTGGAGTTTATTAAGCACCTTGGCACCGGCAAGTCAGGCGGAGTCCTTAAAGATGTCAATATTCTTGTGATACCTATGCTGAACGCGGATGGAGCAATGGGAGATGTGAACTTCTCACTTGACGATTATCTTGCCGATGGCGATCGCCATTTAACCCGCTATAATGCAAATCGTGTGGACTTGAACCGGGAACATGATAAAGAGACAAGCGAAATGGAGCCTGAGGCACGTGTACTCCATGAAAACGTGTTCCAAAAATACAAAATTGATTACATGATCGATCTTCATCATCAGGGTACCTTAAGTGAAACAGAAGGAAAGCTGGTATCGGGATCCATTCTTTATCCAACTAACAGCAACGTAAAACCTGAGGTTCTTGAAAAATCCAAAAAGCTGGGTTCAGTAGTGTTTAATGCACTTCACCATACAGGCTGGGGCCATATTGGAAAATATGTCGGCGGAACAGGTGAAAACATTGGCCGAAACGGGGCTGCTGTCCGTTACGACATTTCTACCCTGCTTTTTGAAATGCGCGGAATGTCCGACCACAACTATGAGCCTTATGCCCTTGGACAAAAGAGCAACGGTTATCTCATCAAGCAAACAATCACGACACTCGATGCGGCAGTAAAAGCCATAGCAGATGGTTCAATCAATTCTGCTGACACAAGCTTCTGGGATACTTTGCCTGAACAGACAACAAGACAAAGTGAAGAAGCTGATGAGTAAAAGTGATTCACCTCCGGCCATTGCTGTTATTATCCCCTTCAGGTAGACAGTAAAAAAAGAGAACATGATATGATGTTCTTACTAGTCTACTTGGAGGGGTTTTTTCTATGGCCAAAAAAGGACAAACCTTTAAAACCTATACAGAGGGGTTTAAGCGAGAAGTTGTTCGTTTGAAGTTGGAGGAGAAATGGTCTTATAAACAGCTTCGAGAACATTTTGGTATTAAAAGTGATGCCCAAATTGCAAATTGGGTTAAAAAAGTACGAAACGGAGAATCATTTGATGACCAGCGTGGGCATTGGAATAAGAAAAACTTTAATAATTTGGAAGAAGAGAATGCCTATCTGAAAGCGCAGGTGGAATACTTAAAAAAGCGCAATCCAAATCTACATGGGAAGGAATGGTCCTAAAAGCAGATCGATTTCAAATTATTGATAATTTAAGGGAAAAGTATCCCCTTGCGTGGCTACTGAAAATTGGGGAAGTTTCAAAAGCAGGATATTACAAGTGGCGCAATACAAATCCTATACGAAGAATCCGTCTTGAGGAGAATATTTTAGTAAAAGAGCATATCTTAGCCATCCACAAAATGCATCCTTACTACGGATATAAACGAATGACAAGGGCTCTTTCCCGGGAGGGAATTGTAGCTAATCATAAACGGGTCAGAAGATTAATGAGGGAATTAGGTATTCGTTCTGTCATTCGCAAGAAACGTCCATTCTATGGACGAAAAGGATCCGTTTTATTTCCCAATGTCTTAAATCGGGAGTTCTTTGCTGAAAAACCGTATGAAAAACTCGTCACAGATATTACTTACATCCGAGTTGGGGATGAGTTTGTCTATCTGTCAGCTGTTTTAGACTTATATAACAATGAAATTGTTTCATGGCAGTTATCTGAAAGGAACGATCTTAAGTTAGTCATAGATACTATAAAACAGCTAGAAGGCAAGCAGTTCGCAAAAAATGCTTTAATCCACTCAGATCAGGGGTTTCAATATACAACCAAAGCATACGAAAAACAAGTGAAGGAGGACCTCCAAGTTATAGGCAGCCATTCAAGAAGAGGAAACTGTCATGATAATGCTTGTATAGAGTGTTTCTTTTCTCATTTAAAGACGGAGAAAGTTTATTTAGTACGTCCCAAAACAATGGAAGAAGCTTACGTAGCAATTCAGGATTATATACATTTTTACAATCAAGACCGTTTTCAAAGTAAATTAAACGACCTTTCCCCGATAGAATATCGAGAAAAGGCCGCAGCTTAGTATACTCTTTTTTCAATGTCTACTTGACAGGGTTATGTGCATGCCGGGGGTGTTTTTTATGCAAAAACCAGCCTAAGGGAAGCCTTAATGAGCTGAATGGCGTATCTCTGGTTAAAGCAATAGCAACCAGCGTCAACCCTCAGGATATACAAAACATTTTGGACAAAGTCCAAAAGAAACTGGGTCAATCTTCAAGTTATAGCCGCTTCTCCAGTAAAAGTTATAAAATGATGCACCATCCCCATAATAGATATCACATCTCAAACAAGAACCAAAATAACTAGCGTCAATCGCTAAGTTCGATGCAGCTTCTCCAGCAAAAGTTCAAAGAAACTGCATCAATCCCCATAATAGATACTACATCTCAAACAAGAACCAAAAGATCCTGCATAATAGCCATTTCAAAACGAATATCTCAAATAACCAAGGGTGATTCAGCGTGGATAGTTCCATAAAGACCTGGTACTTTACCAAAAAATCAAGTAAGTTTAACAGTTTTCAGTGAAGAAAAGCCCATTTATCAGATTTTTATAATTTTATTTAAATAAGTTGTTGACAATTCCTATGGGTATGGTAGGATTAATCTCAACATCACCAAAAATAAACTAATAAACTTATAATTTCCTAGACTAAATAAAGGAGGCGAGCCTCACTGAAACAGGCTGACTGGGAAGAGTTATCTGCTCACTTGAAGCAGATGCTAGGGAGCATTAAATTCGGATCGATCACATTGGTCGTCCAGGATGGCAAAGTCATACAACTTGAGAAGAACGAAAAGGTTCGTCTTCAACCAAATAAGCGCGCTGACTAGACAAACTAGAGGCTGTTTTTCCTCCTGAAGGATTTTTTCAGGCGGGAAGACTGCCTTTTTTGGTTGAGAAAAAATTTTCAAGAAAGTGAAAGGAGTACTGCAAGATGAGCACTGCAGTGACATATGAAAATTGGAATCAGATCTCTGATGCATTCCGAATTGATGATAAATCAAAAGGCGCCCGAGATGTATTGGAATGGGCCTATAAAAATTATCCTGACGACAAGATTGTCTATGCATCGAGTTTCGGGGCAGAAGCCATTGTGCTGATTGACTTAATACACGAAATCAAACCTGATGCACATATTGTCTTTTTGGATACAGGGCTCCACTTCCTTGAAACCTATGAAGTCATTGATAAAATCGAGGCCCGTTTCCCAACGCTTTGGATTGAGCGGAAAGAGCCCAAGCTGACACTGGACCAGCAGGCTGCAGAATATGGTTCAGCCCTTTGGAAAAGGGAGCCCAATTCATGCTGCCAGATCCGCAAAGTGATTCCATTAAGAGAAGCATTAACACCAAAGCAGGCCTGGATTTCTGGCCTTCGGAGGGAGCAGTCGCCGACAAGAGCGAATACTCAATTCCTTAACAGGGATGAAAAGTTCAAGAATATCAAAATCTGCCCGCTGATTCACTGGACATGGGATGAAGTTTGGGGCTATATCAGGGAAAAAAACCTGCCATACAACACCCTGCATGACAATGGATATCCAAGCATCGGTTGTTTTCCCTGTACACAGGCAGTCGATGAAAATGGCGATTCCCGTGCCGGACGATGGTCCGGGACTGGCAAAACGGAATGTGGCCTTCACACGAGCTAGAGGGAGGATGATACCATGCTTACGATTATAGCGGTCACAGTCGGTTTATTTTTCGCCATGAATATCGGGGCAAGCGGAGCAGCAGCATCCATGGGGATCGCGTATGGTTCAGGTGTCCTAAAAAACCGCATTTTAGCTCTTGTTCTTTGCGGATTGGCCGTTTTCTTCGGAGCATGGCTTGGCGGAGGAGAAGTGGTAAAAACAATGGGAAGCGGTATTGTCCCTAAAGAGACCTTCACAGTTGCCATCGCGCTGATTGTGATTGCATCTGCCGCATTATCGCTGTTTCTTGCAAATGTTTTCGGCATCCCGCTGTCTACCAGTGAGGTGACAGTCGGTTCTGTTGTTGGTGCTGGAATCGTCTACCAATCCGTATTTGCCGGAAAGCTTGCCTGGATCGTCATGTTCTGGCTGATTACTCCATTTGCTGCTTTTTTAATTGCCATAGCGGCAGCCGCATTTTTAAAGAGAAACTTTGTACAGAACCTGATTAAAAAGCCTAAGGCTGCTCCGATTTTAGCCATGCTCGTCATTTTTATGGGCGTGTTTGAAGCATTCTCGGCAGGCATGAATAATGTTGCCAATGCAGTCGGCCCGCTTGTTGGTGCAGGCATTATGAGCACTGGCAGCGGAATCTTCTGGGGAGGGCTGTTTGTTGCTTTAGGAGCCATTTTACTGGGGAAAAATGTCCTCGAAACAAATGGCAAAAAAATTACAAAAATCCGTCTTGAAGAAGGCTGCGTCATTTCAGGAACAGGAGCAGGAATTGTTACGATCGCTTCCGTTTTTGGAATCCCTGTCCCTTTAACGCAAATCACCACTTCCTCCATCATCGGAATTGGATTTGTAAAGCAGGGAAGATCAGTCTTCAAGAAGGACATCGTCATTCAGCTATTAGTTGTATGGGTTGTTTCACCGGTATTATCGATGGTCCTATCCTATACGCTCATCCAGCTGCTCATTGAACAAAATGTATATACGGTGATTGCTATGGCCGGTGTTCTAATCTCCGTATTCGGAGTGAAATTCTTAATGAATCAGGCACCAGCTGCTGCAAGTCCGATTACTGAAAAAAAGTAAATCCGAAAAAGAAAGGTTGATGAAGAATGGCTCTGCCGAAACCTCATGGAGGAAAATTAATTCAAAACTATAATCCAAATTATGACCTGACAGGAATTGAAAAAGAAATTTTAATAGACGCCATAGCACTGAGTGATCTGGAACTTATAGGTGTTGGCTTATTCAGTCCTCTGACAGGTTTCCTTGGAAAAGCAGACTATGAATCTGTTGTTGAAAAAATGAGATTAGCAGACGGAACCATTTGGTCCATTCCGGTTACACTGCCGGTTTCAGCGGAAAAAGCCAAAGAGCTCACAGCCGGTGAAAAGTTTAAGCTGGTAAACGAAGGTGAAGTGTACGGAGTCATCACTGTATCAGAATGGTATGAGCCTGACTTAACCAAGGAAGCGAGCGAAGTCTACAAGACGGAAGAGCTGGCACACCCAGGAGTGAAAAGGCTTTTTGAACGCGGTCCGGTTTATGCTGCAGGCGAGGTAACGCTGATTAAAAAACCTGGTAAAGGCGTAGCGGAGGATGTATGGTTTGAGCCTAAAGAAACAAGGGCACTATTTGAAGAAAAAGGCTGGAAAACAGTGGTTGGCTTCCAGACAAGGAACCCTGTACACCGGGCACACGAATACATCCAAAAAGCTGCTTTGGAAACGGTGGATGGACTGTTTTTGAACCCGCTTGTAGGGGAAACAAAATCAGATGATATCCCTGCTGATGTCCGTCTTAAGAGCTACCGGGTCCTATTGGAAAATTACTATCCAAAAGAGCGCACCCAGCTGGCTGTCTATCCCGCAGCAATGAGATATGCGGGGCCGCGTGAAGCAATCTTCCATGCCATTGCAAGGAAAAACTTCGGCTGCACACACTTCATCGTCGGCAGAGACCATGCCGGTGTCGGCAATTATTATGGCACATATGAAGCGCAGCATATTTTCAGCCATTTTACAGAAGAGGAGCTTGGCATCAAACCGCTGTTCTTTGAGCACAGCTTTTACTGCAATAAGTGCGAAGGCATGGCATCTGATAAAACCTGCCCTCACAGCAAAGAAGACCGTGTCATTCTATCCGGCACAAAGGTAAGGGAAATGCTCCGGAACGGGGAGCTGCCGCCTTCCACTTTCAGCCGCAAAGAGGTAGTCGAAGTATTAATTGAAGGCATGAGAGAAAAAGAAACGGTATAAGGGGCGGATATAATGACAAAGGCAACAAACATCACCTGGCATGACTCTGCGATTACGAAGGAAGACAGGCGGGCTCAGAACGGCCATGGAAGTGTGGTCCTGTGGTTTACCGGGCTATCAGGCTCAGGCAAATCAACAATTGCAAATGCTGTATCCCACGAACTGTTTCGCCAGGGAATCAATGAATATGTACTGGATGGCGACAATGTCAGACACGGCTTAAATAAAGATCTTGGCTTTTCAGAAGCCGACAGAAATGAAAATATCAGGCGTATTGGGGAAGTCGCGAAGCTGTTTGTGGACAGCGGCAAGATCGTCACAACTGCCTTTATCTCTCCATTCCGTTCGGACAGAGAAACGGTTAGGGCGCTGTTTGAAGAAGGAGAATTTATTGAAGTCTTCATCGACTGTCCGCTCGAAGAATGTGAACGGCGGGACCCAAAGAAATTATATGCCAAAGCACGGCGCGGGGAAATAAAGAATTTTACAGGAATCGATTCCCCGTATGAAGCACCTGAAAACCCTGAAATCACGGTCCGATCTGACCAGTACACAGTAGAAGAAGCAGTCGGGCAGATATTAACACATTTGCGTGAGAAGAATATCCTATAAAAACCGGGAGTCTCTTTTTAATAGGAGACTCCTTTTCTGAAAAAATAATTCCTACTATTTCACCCCGAAAAATGGTATTATAGAAAACAACTAGATTATTAGCTTAGGAAAAGCATTAAAAGGCATATATTATAAGATATTACAGAAAGGGCGGTCATGAGAATGACGGGAAAAGTTTTTTTAGTAGGTGCCGGCCCGGGAGATCCGGAACTTATGACTGTTAAGGGAATGCGCTGCCTGCAGGAGGCAGATGTCATTCTATATGATCGTCTAGTGAACCGGGAGCTGTTAAATCATGCAAAAAAAGAAGCGCAGCTCGTTTATTGCGGCAAGCTTCCCAATCATCACGTCATGAAGCAGGAAACCATCAATCACTTGCTTGTTAAATATGCAAAAAAAGGTTTGCTGGTTTGCCGGCTAAAAGGCGGTGATCCATTTGTTTTCGGCAGGGGCGGGGAAGAGGCAGAAGAGTGTGCCAATAATGATGTGCCATTTGAAATTGTACCTGGAGTGACTGCAGGAATCGCGGCATCTGCTTATGCGGGAATTCCTGTAACACACCGTACCTTAAGCAAAAGTTTCGCTTTTGTCACCGGACATCAGGCCGGAAACGAAGAAGCTGAACACCAGTGGGCCCACCTGGCACATGCAGTTGACACGATTTGTGTGTATATGGGTGTTTCCCACTTGCCTAATATTGTTAAAAATCTCATTCAAAACGGAAAATCCACTCAAACACCAATTGCACTCGTACACTGGGGAACTCTTTCAAATCAGCGGACAGTTACGGGCACGCTTGCCAATATCGAGAGCAAAATAAAAGAAGCAAAAATTTCGAATCCAAGCATGATTGTCATTGGGGAAGTTGTAAAAATGCATCATAAAATTAATTGGTTCGAAGAGGAAATTGCGCCTCATCTGCCTGTGGTGCATGGATAGGTTACGATTAAGCAGTATGAAGAAAGTCCATCAAGGAAAGGAGGCGCCAAATGAAAGCTGTCCTATACATCGGCCATGGCACACGTTCTAAAAAAGGCGCTGCCGAAGCATCTCTTTTTATCAGGAGTGTCATGAAAAAGGTAGACGCTCCTATACAAAAGCTTTGTTTCCTTGAATTAACAGAGCCAGACATTGAGGCTGGATTTGAATACTGTGTCCATGAGGGCGCGGAAGAAATTGTGATTGTGCCTCTATTTTTGCTGGCTGCGGGTCATATTAAGCAGGATATCCCTGAAGCGCTTGCCCCTTTAATAAAAAAGCATCCGGCCATAACTGTAAGGATGGCGGATCCGTTTGGAGTCCAGGACAGCATTCTTGACGCAATTGCAGAACTTGCGGCAGATGAAGCACAGCCAATCCGTTCTAATGATTCGCTTTTAATTGTAGGGAGAGGAAGCAGTGACCCTTCAATTCTTCAATCCTTTAACTCAATCAAAAGGGGAATCAGCCGGCGGCTTGGTATAAGGAATGTGCAAGTCTGCTATTTGGCAGCTGCTGCGCCGTCCTTCAAGGATGGACTTGATTCCATTTGCAATGAGGCCAGAGGGAGGATTATCGTCATTCCTTATCTATTATTCTCGGGGCTTTTATTAAGTGAGGTAGTAAGAGAGGTCAATAAGAAAATAAAAGCAGGATCCTCTGTGAACCTTACTGATACTTTAGGAAAACATGTGGCAATCCAGAATCTAGTCGCTGAAAAAGCGAATGGAGAGGTGAATGTGAATGCAGCCGTTATTCATTAATTTAACCAACAAGAAGATCGTTATTGCAGGCGGCGGCAGAATTGCCTTTCGAAAAGCGAAAACACTTGATGGAGAACGGGCCAATATCACTTTTGTTGCTCCTGATTTTACCGACGATATCATTTGTCTTGCCCATCAAAGAGGGTATGAGCTCATTCAGCGGGAGGCGCATCCTGAAGATTTTAAAGATGCTTTTTTATCGATTCTGGCCACAAATATTCGTGAAACCAACCAGCAGCTGGCGAGGTCGCTTGATTTATATCAGCTTGTCTGTGTTGTCGATGATGCAGGAGAA
The DNA here is from genome assembly GCF_000294775.2 of Cytobacillus oceanisediminis 2691. Lineage (GTDB taxonomy): Bacteria > Bacillota > Bacilli > Bacillales > Cytobacillaceae > Cytobacillus > Cytobacillus pseudoceanisediminis. The sequence continues at coordinate 2,686,455 of NZ_CP015506.1, read as the reverse complement.
GGAAATGCAATCTTTCCGGCAGCTGTAAGACGCGGTCCTCTGCAAATCGCAGTCACCTCGAATGGCGCAAGCCCCAAGCTGACCCGGATGCTAAAAAAACAGCTGGATGAACAATTTGATGAAAGCTGGACGGGATATTCAGAATTTCTGGCAAAATGCCGTGAACATATTAAAAAACTTTCTATTCATTCAGCTGAGAAAAATGAGCTTCTCGCCGAATTGCTGGATGACCGCTATCGCCTGTCGGAGGATGAGCGGGAAAGTAAATGGGCATATCTGTCCTCATTAAAATAATCAACTCCTCAACCGTGTCCTGACACACGGTTTTTTTATTTTGTTTTATTGTGCAAATCTACTATGGTACATTGATAGTAACGAAGCAGGAAGGCGGCGGGGAATGTGCATTTTTTATCTTATGAACTCGCTCAGGGAATAGTGGAGCGGACTATGAAAATTCTGAAAAAAAATATAAATGTTATGAATGAAGAAGGGGTTATTATCGGTTCTGGTGAAAAGGAAAGGATCAATCAGGTTCATGATGGAGCTCTGCTGGTCCTAAAAAAAGGGGAAAGTGTGGAGATTGATGAAAGAAGTGCCGCAGAGCTTAAAGGGGCCAAGCCTGGAATCAATCTGCCTATCCGTTTTCATAATCAAATTATTGGTGTTATCGGTATAACGGGGGAACCTGAGCAAATCAGGAATTTCGCAGAGCTTGTTAAAATGGCAGCAGAACTGGTTTTGGAGCAATCGTTTCTTTTGGAGAGAGTACAATGGAAGCAGCGGCTCCAAAGTGAGATAGTGAACCTTCTTATTTCTGAAGAACCATTGAATGAAGCGTGGTTAGAAGAGAGGGCCGGCTTCCTGGGATATGACCTGAAAATCCCGAGAACCGTGATTGTGCTCAAGCTGCACGAAGACCTTGGAACCATGAATCAAAAGCTGATCAATGACATCCATTTTGAATTGGGAAAACAGGATTTAACAGGGGTTACGTTCAATAATGAAATTGTCATATTGAAAGCAGGGGAGCCCACAGAACAAATCGCTGCTTTAAAGAGGATCGCCGGCCTTTCAAAGAGGAAGGCGGCAGTTGCTATTGGAAACACATCGGAGAACATAAGCGGATTGAAGTCCTCCTATCGGCATGCGCAGCAGCTGACTGTGCTTGATCCAAAGATTCATCGTGACGCCGATTATTACAGTTATGAAACGTACTGGCTGGAAATTAAGCTATCCATGCTCGCCCAAAAGGAAGAACATACATTTTCTTTCTATGATCGGCTCCTTGCTCAGGATAAAAAAGGGGAACTGGCACATACGCTTGATGTTTTCATAAAAGAAGGAGGAGATCTTGGCAAAATAGCGGATCACCTATTTATCCACCGCAATACCCTGAGATACCGTCTGGATAAGATAACAGAACTTACGGGAAAGGACCCTCGCAATGTGAAGATGCTATTTGAACTTTATGTGGCAAAATTAGTAAACGACTTAAATTAATTGTGCAATTGCACAATTAATAGAGAGATCTATCCGTTTTTTTCATCATCATTCACGATGTAATAGAAAAGGCAAACGCTTACAATAGATTTATAAGCTAATCATCATGGGAGGGCTAAATGTGGATGTAACTGTAAGCGCTTTAGGAGCAATAACTGCCTTAGTCATTGCCATACTATTAATCTTTAAAAAAGTTCCGCCTGCTTATGGAATGGTTGCAGGTGCTTTAATAGGCGGTTTAGTCGGCGGAGCAGATATTGCAAGCACTGTTAATTTAATGATGGAAGGAGCAAAAGGCATCATACCGGCGGTGCTCAGAATCCTGGCTGCGGGTATATTGGCAGGAGTACTGATAGAATCTGGCGCAGCTTCATCGATTGCCGAAACAATAGTTAAAAAATTGGGAGAAACCCGAGCGCTGCTAGCCTTAGCAGTGGCAACAATGATCCTGACAACGGTCGGTGTATTTGTTGATGTGGCAGTCATTACCGTATCACCTATTGCCTTAGCTATCGCGAAACGGGCAAAACTTTCCAAAACAGCCATTTTGCTGGCGATGATTGGTGGAGGGAAAGCAGGGAACATCATGTCACCCAATCCAAATGCCATTGCAGCTTCAGACGCATTCGGTGTTCCGCTTACTTCGGTTATGGCTGCTGGAATCATCCCGGCCATATTCGGACTTGCTGTTACGTATTTCATTGCAAAGAAACTTGTAAATAAGGGTTCAGCTATCTCAGATGGGGAAGTGGAAGTGAACAGCAATACAAAGCTTCCATTATTTATCACTGCCATGATTGCGCCACTGGTTACGATTGTTTTGTTGGCGCTTCGCCCATTATTTGATATCAATATTGATCCGATGGTGGCACTTCCAGCCGGGGGAATTATCGGAGCCATTGCGATGAAGAAGACAAGAAAAATCAATGAGTATGCTATTTCAGGTTTAAACAAGATGTCAGGCGTTGCCATTATGCTTCTTGGAACAGGAACCCTGGCTGGAATCATAGCAAACTCAAGCTTAAAAGATGTGATCATTAATGGATTAACCTCTTCAGGTCTTCCAGCCTATCTGCTGGCGCCTGTCTCTGGTATTTTCATGTCAGCTGCTACAGCATCCACAACTGCAGGTACAGCAGTGGCAAGCGGTGTGTTTGGCAGTACCATTTTAGGATTGGGAGTATCAGCGCTTGCAGGCGCTGCCATGATCCATGCAGGTGCAACCGTACTGGATCATTTGCCGCACGGAAGCTTTTTCCACGCAACGGCAGGAAGTGTCAATATGGATATTAAAGAACGCCTGAAGCTGATGCCATATGAATCGCTTATCGGTTTAACTCTTGCAGTCATTTCTACACTTATATTTGGAGTCTTTAAGCTTTTTGGCTAATAGAAAGGGAGAGGATCAAATATGAAAATCGTGATTGCCCCGGATTCATTTAAGGAAAGTTTATCGGCACTTGAGGCTGCGAATGCCATTGAAAGAGGTTTTAAATTCATATTTCCCGAAGCTGATTATAAAAAAATGCCGATGGCTGACGGCGGAGAAGGAACAGTCCAATCGCTTGTTGATGCAACGGAAGGTTCGATCATAGAGCGAACTGTTACAGGACCTCTCGGGGAACCTGTTAAAGCATTCTTTGGATTAATGGGGGATGGAAAGACAGCAGTCATTGAAATGGCAGCTGCGTCAGGCTTGCATTTGGTTCCTTCAGAAAAACGGAACCCCTTAATTACTTCAACCAGGGGAACAGGAGAGTTAATCACAGCTGCATTGGACTTAGGAGTTCAGCACATTATTATTGGAATTGGCGGTAGTGCTACCAATGATGCAGGAGCTGGAATGATTCAAGCCTTAGGCGGTAAACTCCTTGACAAAACCGGCAGTGAAATCGGACAAGGCGGAGGGTCGCTTGTGCAGCTGGAAGCAATAGACATGTCAGGCCTGGATTCAAGGATCCGAGATGTCCATTTCAAAGTGGCCTGTGACGTTGATAACCCTTTAACCGGTCCAAGAGGTGCCTCGGCTATCTTTGGACCTCAAAAAGGAGCGACACCTGAGATGGTCGAGCTGCTGGATCAGAATTTAGGGCATTTCGCAGATGTGGTCGAAAACACCCTCGGCAAATCATTTCGCCATATTGAGGGAGCAGGCGCTGCCGGAGGAATAGGCGGAAGTTTGCTTGCCCTTTTAAATGCAGACTTAAAAAAAGGGATTGAAATCGTCCTTCATGCCGTAGACTTTGAAAATGAGGTAAAGGATGCGGATCTTGTCATTACTGGAGAAGGAAAAATTGACAGCCAAACCATATATGGAAAAACGCCAATCGGTGTGGCTAGAGCGGCAAAGAAACATGGGATACCGGTAATCGGTCTTGCAGGTTCTTTATCTGACGACAGCGATATTGTTCATGAACACGGAATCGATGCTCTATTCAGCATTGTTCCAGGTGTTGTAACCCTTCCTGAAGCTTTGGAAAAGGCAGCAGTATATATGGAAAGAACAGCGAGAAACATAGCTGCCAGTATGAAAATGAATGGGTCATTATAATGAGAGGCTGCGAAATGCAGCTTCTTTTTTATAGCCTTAATTCGAGTAGTCAGATTTAGCAAAAAGAGGCTTATTCTTCGCAAATATCGAATATGTTAAAGGATTACATAAATGGAGGCCAATCATATGAAAGCAATTGCAGTCACACAATACGGTAGTCCGGACGTACTAATTTACACAGAAATGGAAATTCCAAAAATAAAGCGGGATCAAGTATTGATTAAAGTGGAAAATGCAAGCGTCAATTTTGCGGATGTGAAAGCGAGAATTGGGCAGGGAGGAACTGGCCGATTTCCGTTTATTCCCGGCCTTGATGCAGCAGGGGTAGTAGTGGAAATAGGGAGTGAAATTACAAAATTCAAAATTGGAGATCGCGTCGCAGCGTTCCCTTCTGAAGGATCTTATGGTGAGTACGCTGCAGCTGAAGAAAACCTGACGTTTGCAGTGCCGGATGAAGTAGCGTTGGATAAGGCTGCAGCATCCCTGACTGTTTCTTTCTTATCTTATAAATTGCTTGCAGATATTGCAAGAATCCAAAATGGGGAAACCGTTCTGGTTCATTCAGCAGCAGGTGGGGTAGGCACTACTGCAATCCAAATGGCAAAGATATTAGGAGCAGATCTGGTTATCGGAACTGTTGGCAATGAAACGAAAGTGCCTGCTGCTGTGGAAGCAGGTTCTGATCATGTCATTGTATACGAAGAGATTGATTTTGCAGAAAGGGTAATTGAAATAACCGGTGGAAAAGGTGCGGATATTATCCTGGATTCCCTTGCCGGCAGCATAACGCAGAAAAGTTTCAGTTGTCTGGCTGAATATGGCCGACTTATCCAATTCGGCAATTCGAGCGGCAAACCAGGGATCATAAACACGAATGACCTGCATAAGAGCTGCCGTTCTGCCTTGGGCTACAGCCTCGGGACAACAAGAAAGAAGCGTCCGGAATCACTCAGGGAAACAGCACAAAAAGTCATGCAGTTTTTAAAAGAAGAGAGACTGCATATTAGAATTGGGAACAGGTTTCCTTTGGAAGAAGCAGCTGAAGCCCATAAACTGATCGAAAGCCGAATGAGTACCGGAAAAATATTGTTGGATATACAATAATAATATTATGCGAACAAGATTGAAAGGGAAATTGAAACGGGCCGCCAATCCCCTTTCAATTTCCCGTGACCAATATAAGCACAAAATAACCAATCATCGTGACCAACCCAAAAGGAACACCAAATACTGCCCACTCTTTACTCGTAATCTGCAGTTTACCCGCAGCAATAATATTGGGAATATTGCCTGGAATAAGCATTCCTCCGCTGATCAGCAGTCCAAGGAGGATGGATTGAACCGTAAAATGGTCCATTGATGGGCTAATTTCAGCAGCTGCAAGTGTTGCATTATCCAATACGGCAGAGATCATATTGATCCAATATAATAAAAGCGGATTTAAACCTATTAAAAAGTGATTGATTAACGGTTCAAACCCGGCCCCAAGCATTGTCAGGCCCATGACAAAGAAATATATTTTCAAAGCCCTGACAAAGATTTCTTCATAGTTTTCACTAGCAGGCTTTTTAGTAAAGGACGCTTTCCCTGAAACAGGAGGCTTAACAGCAAGTGCGGCCATAATTCCGAAAAATAGGAGGGCAATGGTAATTTGCGGTCCAACCAATTCCATCAAAAAGAAGAAGTCTTCTTTCATTTTACTGATTGCAATGGTGGAAAGCGGCTCGCCAATCGGCGTCAAGGCTGCACCCAGGCCAATCGAAAAACAGGCGAGTACGGTCAGCCTGATTTCAGAGCTTCTTTCCAGCCGAAGCGCACTGACGATTAATACAAGAACTAACGCAGCGATAATAGCTGTAATAACACTTGAAATTAACCCAAGAAAAATCACAGTCAAAGCTGCAAATAATCGAAAAGGCATAATCCGGCTTACGGATAGGATGCTTCTTTCCAAATTTGCCTGAAACCATTTAAACAGCAGACCTGCAATAAAGACAGCAAGCGTAATTTTTACTGGTTCCTGTGCTGCTTTTACAAAAAGTCCGCTATTTAGAACCCCGCTAGCCAGTGCAGCTGAAAGCCCCATCACAAACAAAAACATCTCCAGATTTTTTTCCACGAACTCAGAAAGAAATGGCATGACAAGAACAATAATGAAAATAACCACTAACAAATAAATCATAAATCCTGCTCCATTTGGTTATTTTCCAAGTTAAACACAAGGAATACTACATGCATATGCTGCGAATCGGACAAACTTGCCAAAAGAAAAGCGGAAGCGCCTTGCCCACGAATGAACGCAGTCTAAGAACGCCGCGTCCTGTGGCAACGTCTGCATGACCCCCATCCTCCCAAAAGCTGCCGCTTTTGGTCGTGCGATGATTATGCTGACGAAGCCTTCCTTGTCCTGGGGGCATCACCTCGAGGGGGGTAGGCTGCTTGCGCTAGACAGTTATCAAAGTGAAAATAAATCCCTGCAGGAGACCCGCAGGGATTTTCACTTAGTTATAGTCATTTAATACTGTTCCGGAAAGATCAAATTCAGGTTCGATGCTTTTTATGGTATTTGTGTCAGCAGGAGTTGTACCGGCAGGCTGTCTTTCGTCAACAGCAGATGATACTAGAGGGGATAAACTGCGCTCTTTCTTTGCTTGATTGTCCAACAAATGAATCAACTCCTTTACAGTATTTGTTATTTACATTCCTATTTAATTGTTATATTCAAACATGTAATTTATGGAAGTTGTTTTAGTAAGGTATTTATATTTTATCCCAATAAAGAAAATATATTTACAAAGCAGCATTTATTATTTTTAGATTATTCTATCCTTTGAGCTTAATCTATTTGGTATGTTAAGATGTTATTTTATTAAAATTTTTGAACAGCTTGTTACTAGAGAGGAAGTTCAGCTTGGATAAACGCATCTATTTATTAGCAATCATATCGTTTGTTGTTGGAATGGTGGAATTGATTATAGGCGGGCTGCTGGATCTTGTAGCATCAGATCTGGGTGTCAGTTTGGGGCAGGCAGGTCTGTTAATTACTGTATTCTCGCTCGCCTTTGCCATCGCTGCGCCCGTCCTGCTTACGATTACGGTTAAAATGGAACGCAGCCGTTTAATGATGATATCATTGGCTGTATTTTTGGCCGGTAATATTGTTGCCGTACTTAGCCCCCTTTACAGTGTATTATTAATTGGCCGGGTTTTAGCGGCAGCAAGCGGCTCACTGCTTATCGCATTATGTATGACAATGGCTTCCTACATCGTCACAGAAGAATATCGTGCACGTGCCATCGGCATCGTCTTTATGGGAATCAGTGCATCCCTTGTGCTGGGTGTGCCCATTGGCTTGATGCTTGGAAATGTTTTTGGCTGGCGCGCTCCGTTTGTTCTCATATCTGCACTGACAGTCATATCAATGGCAGGCGTTCATTTCTTTATGGGCAAAGTTGCTCCAAAGCCCGCTGTTCCAATAGGCATCCAGCTTAAAACCCTGAAAAGCCGCAAAATCGCTCTAACACAGATAACATCGTTCCTGTTAATGACTGGCCATTTAACTTTTTACGGTTACCTTACTCCATTCCTGAAGATGAAAATGGGGCTTGACGGCAATTGGGTCAGCATTGTTTACCTGATTTTCGGAATTGCGGCTGTCATCGGAGGAGGAATCGGCGGCCTCCTGGCAGACCGTTTTGGTGCAAAATCTGTCATTTTGACGCTTCTTGCCATGTTTGGGATTACCCTTTTCTCATTGCCGTTTGCCGCTTTTTCTCTGCCCGTTTTCCTGATTACGGTAGTCATTTGGAGTATGCTCAGCTGGGCGGTCACACCGGCCATACACAGCTATTTAATTGAAGTGACACCCGAAACTTCTGATATCCAGCAAACATTGAACAACTCCGCAGTTCATATGGGAATGGCATTCGGAAGCATGATCGGCGGAATCATGATCGAGACAACCTCAGTAGAATATAATGCGGCTGCAGGCAGTATTTTTATTATTATTGCTCTTGGCACTGCAGTTCTTTCCATGGCTAAAAAAGAGAGAAGGACTGCTGCAGCTGAATAGATATGAGTAAAATGCCAGCTTCTTGGAAGGCTGGCATTTCTATTCGCGGAAAACTGACGAACTATTTCAATTATTTGAAAAATAATCTTTCGAAATATATTGATATATTTTCCTTTCATCCACTATAATCAAATTGTCAGATGGTAAAAAGAAGATAGTTGAGGAGGAATTTGTAAATCATTTTTTTATAATAATAAATGATAGAAAAAGGGGTCCGTTTCATGAGTCAACTTAGCTATATGCTCCGTACTTTAATCGTTATTATCCCGACTGTATTGATCATAAGCGTTGCAGTATGCGTTGGTAATGGATTGAAAGGCAATGCGTTTTGGATTACCATTGCTTTTATTATGATTCTCGGTTCGCTTGCTGGAATATTATCCGCATTTATGAACTACCGAAAGTTTATTGCACCCATCAGCAAAATTAATGCCTTTATCGATGAACTTGCAGATGGAAATATGTCCACAAGACTTGACGAAAAATCAGTGGGACAGCTTGGATCGATTGCTTCAGCTTTGAATCATACTGCAGCTGCCTGGCAGGAAGTGCTGAATAAAGTGGTTATAGCTTCTAACGAAGTCACACAATATGCACAGCAGCTATCATCAGGTGCCCAGCAGACAAATATGGCAACAAGCCACATAGCTGAGGTCATTGAAGAAGTAGCAGCAGGTGCCGATAATCAGGTCAAGGGGGTCGGAACTGCATCCCATGTCATCATGCAGATGTCCGAAAGCCTGACACAGGTTGCGGCAAATTCAGAACAGGTTACAGAGCAAATCAACGATTCACTGGAAAAGGCAAATCATGGTTCTGCATCCATTTCAACAGCAGCATGCCAAATGAACTCCATACATGTAAATGTACAGGATTTATCCAAAGTAGTAAAAGGCCTTGGCCAGCGGTCACAGGAGATCGGAAAGATTATCGAAGTGATTACAGGCATTGCCGCTCAAACAAATCTTCTGGCTTTAAATGCTGCTATTGAAGCGGCCCGCGCAGGAGAGCAGGGAAAAGGCTTTGCCGTTGTAGCAAACGAGGTTAGAAATCTCGCTGAAAAGTCTGCAGAATCCACCCTGCAAATCAGTCAGCTGATATCAAAAATCCAGGAAGAAACCAATCAGGTTGTCCAGACAATGGACTTGGTTAATCATGAAGTAACCGAAGGAATGGAAGTCATGAAGGATGCAGGCGATTCTTTTGCACAAATCCAGCAGTCAGTCAGCACGGTGACGAATCAAATGGAGGAAGTCGCTTCAGCCATTCAGCATATGTCTGTCGGTTCGCAGAAAATGGTTCAGTCCATGGACGAAATATCACATGTGGCAAATGAATCAGCCATGGCCACACAAAGTGTACTTGCTTCAACGGAAGAACAGGCTGCATCAATGGAGGAAATTTCACTCTCTGCTGACCAGCTTACGAGCATGGCGGAGGATTTGAAAGGGTTGATCAGCAGATTTAAGTTATAGAGTTTAGGTCAAAAACCTAAACTCTTTTTATTATTATTGTTTAAAGGAGAAGTTTTATTTGATCGAAAAAGAAAGGAGGGTACCAGAAATCATTATGCAGCTTCATGCACTTTTAAGGCGTATTCCAGAAATGGTACATGGGAGGGAGAAAGCTGCATCTGAATTAAACAAGCCCAAAGCAGGATTTATAGGTGAACAAAAGCTGGATTATTATTTAGATTTTCTGGATGAAAAGAAATATAGAATCTTTCATGGGCTGCGTCTTTCAAATAGAAAACAATTTTTTCATACGGATACTTTACTGCTTACAAAAAGATTCGCCATGATCCTTAAGGTGAAAAACTGGAACGGAACCTTCATCCTTGAACCCAATTTCCACCAGCTCATCCGAATCCATAACGAAAAGGAGGAAGCTTTCCACGACCCGATTTCCCAAGCTGAACACCAAAGCCGGCAATTAAAAAAGAGGCTGGCTGCAAATGGTTTCCCGGATATCCCGATAGAATTTGACGTCTTTATCAGCAGTCCTTCCACCATCAAAAAATCACCTTCTAAACAAACCTCCAGTAAAATTCTTCATGCACACCGACTATTAAGTAAACTTACCTCTATTGAAAAATCATATTCTATTGAGAGATTAAATGAAAAACAAATAAAAAAATTAGCTATACACTATTGAAAAAACATGTCGAGCATGAGATGGATGTAATGAAATTTATAAAAATAAATCCAGATACAATTCTTACTGGAGTGCACTGTCCTCAATGTGGCTCACTGCCAATGATTTATCATTGGGGATTGTGGAGATGTCCAGTATGTAAAACCACTTCCGATACGGCACATCATCAAGCTGTAGAGGATTATAATTATCTGATTAAACCGTCAATTACAAATGCTGAATTTCGCAAGTTTCCCCATTTAACATCTGTTTTTTCTGCCTCAAGATTACTTGGCCAGATGAATCTTCAGCATGGCGGTGAAAAGAAGAATAGGTATTATATAAAACCTTGATTGGAGACCTCTAATTGTGAACTCTGCAAATAAAAGCTTTAAACTTGCAAATAAACTTAAAAATTTGCAAATAAAAACACCAAACTAACAAACAAACCTAAAATTCAGCAAACAAATCAGTAAAACTTGCAAACAAAACTTTCAGCCGCCATCTTAGACCCAAAAAAACCACCCGCAAAGATGGCTTTTCCCGCAATTAAGCTATTCCCGCCTTCATCAACATCCCATCAAGCGGCCGTTCCATCACTGTTTCCATCCACTTTGCTGTTTCCAGTACTGAAGGAAGGTCTGTCCCTGTATTAACACCCATTCCGTGGAACATATTGATCATATCTTCTGTACAAACATTTCCGACTGCTTTTGGGGCAAATGGACATCCGCCAAGCCCGGCAATGGAGGAATCAAAGCGGCGGACACCTGCCTGATATCCCGCCAAAACATTTGCCAGTCCCAAACCGCGTGTATTATGGAAATGGAGGCCAAGCGAAAGGTCCTTTCCAAAGGCATCAAAAAATGACTCTGCTATTTTTTGGACCTGGATGGGATTAGCCATACCCGTTGTATCAGCGAGGGTGATTTCCGTACAGCCGGCTTCTATAAATCTCTCTGCCACTTTCAGCACGTTTTCCAAAGGTACATCACCTTCAAAAGGGCATCCGAATGCCGTTCCCAACACCCCTGCCACACCCTTTCCTGATGCAGTTCCTTCCTTAATCACTAAAGAGAGCTCCCCAACAGCCTGCTCTACAGTCCTTTTCACATTCCGTAAATTGAATGAATCACTTGTTGTTGTAACAACATGAAGAAAATCCACATCGGTCTTGAGTGCCCGTTCAAGCCCTGAGCGGCTTAACACCAGACCGCCGAACCGGACGCCATTTCTTTTAGGAAGCGATTTCAAAACTTCCTCTGCATCAGCCATGGGAGGAACAACCTTCGGATTGACAAAAGAAACAGCTTCTATATTGCGGATGCCGGAATCAATTAATCTTGTAATCAAATCAACTTTTGTTTCCGTTGGAACAATTTTGCACTCATTTTGCAATCCATCGCGCGGACCAACTTCACAAATTTCAATCATTTTACTTCCTCCTTTAGCAGATGAATGTTTTTAATTTGTTCCAGGTGCTTCAAAACATGATCACGGCCTTGATAAATATGCTCATGCATGGCAATGCGGGCACGCTCGGGTTCCCGATTTTTGATTGCTTCCAAAATGGTTTTATGTACCTCTAGGGATTGTTTAAGCTGAAAGCTGTTATACCAATAGAAGGATCTGAACACGATTGGAACCACGACAACCTTTGAAATATGGAAATGTATATGCTCATTTTTTGAAGCAGCCACTATCGTTTCATGAAACTTCTGGTTTACCTGAACAATATCTTTCAGGCTGTCCATATCAGATTCCACATATCGGCTAATGGCTTCTTCATATAAAATATTAGCTCTTTCCATTTCCAGCAGATCATTTTCTGTCCGGTGTATCGCCGCCTGACTGGCAGCGTACCCTTCCAGAAGAGTGCGCAGGTCATAGATTTGCCGGATATCATCTTTTGTAAAATGCCTTACGCTGACACCGCGCTTTAATGGAATGACGAGGCCTTCTGCTTCAAGCTGCTTAATAGCCTCTCTAATAGGAGTGCGGCTAAGATTCATTTCTTTAGCCAATGATTCCTCAGCAAGCCGCATGCCAGGGACAAATTTCCCTTCAATAATGGCATCTCTAATAAATTCGTATGCATCCATATCAACACCTCAATTGTATTGTATACAAACAGAAGTATTATTACAACAAATATTCTGAATATTTATTATAAAACATGATTATATAAGGCTTTTTAATGAAATTTCAGAAAAATAATAAAATTTACATTGACTTATTGTATACAAACAATTAAATTTGTATACAAGATTAAGAAAATTGAAATTTAACAGTGCATTCAAGAAATATCAGGGAGGGAAATCCATGTCAGAAAAACAGCTTCCACTGGAAGATATCAGAGTCATCGAGCTGGGCACGCTTTTAGCAGGACCATTCTCCGGACGGCTTCTAGGTGACTTCGGTGCTGAAATTATTAAAGTCGAGCCTCCGGGTAAATCAGATCCCATGAGAAATTGGGGAAAATCAAAAGACGGAATAGGGCTTTGGTGGCCTATTCAATCGCGGAATAAAAAATCGATTTCGTTAAATCTCAGGGAAGAAGAAGGACAGCAGGTTTTAAGGGAGCTTATTAAAGAAGCTGATGTTGTCATTGAGAATTTCCGCCCGGGGACAATGGAAAAATGGAATCTATCCTATGAAGCACTTTCCGAAATCAACCCTAAATTAATCATGGTACGGACTTCGGGCTATGGACAGACAGGACCCTATAAGCATCGGGCAGGATTTGGCAGCGTCGGTGAAGCAATGGGCGGGCTCAGAAATGTAACCGGTTTCCCTGACAGGCCGCCATCAAGAATTGGTGTATCAATGGGTGATACGCTGGCCGCACTTTTTGCTACAATTGGCTGTCTTGTTGCATTACACGAGAGGGAGCGCTCCGGAAAGGGACAGGTTGTCGATACGGCCCTCTATGAATCTGTATTCTCCGTAATGGAAAGCATTATTCCGGATTATCTTTTAGCAGGATACATAAGGGAAAGGATGGGCAATATCCTGCCAGGAGTAGCTCCATCCAACATTTACTTCACGCAGGATAAAACTTACATCGTTATAGGAGCCAATGCAGATGGAGTGTTCCGCAGGTTATGCGAGGCCATGGAGCAGCCGGAATTGGCAGATGACTCAAGATTCGCGACTCACCATGCAAGAGGAGAAAACATGAAGCTTCTTGATTCCATGATCGAGGAATGGACAAAGACTCTCCCTGCTAAAGAAGCGCTTAAAATTCTTGAAGATAAGGGCGTTCCATCAGGGCTCATTTATACAGCTAAAGATATTCTGGAAGATCCGCATTATAAGGAACGCGACATGATTATTAAAGTAGATCATCCGCAGCTGGGAGAATTCCCGATGCCTGGCATTGTGCCAAAATTAAGTAGGACACCAGGGGAAGTGAAGCATGCCGGCCCGGAAGAAATGGGCAAGCATAATCATGAAATATACACTGGCCTTCTTGGGTTCGATGAAGAGAGATTAGAAGAATTGAAGAAAAATAATATCATTTAGGAGGGCTTCAAAATGGGGCGGACCTTATATGAGAAAATCTGGGAAAAACATGTAGTCGTGGATGAACAGGATCAGCCTTCCCTTTTGTACATTGATCTTCATTTAGTGCATGAGGTCACATCACCACAGGCATTTGAAGGCTTAAGAATTAAGAATCGCAAAGTGAGAAGGCCGGATCTGACTGTGGCTACCATGGATCACAGCATCCCAACAACCGACCGTTCTCTTCCTTTTAAAGACCAAATCGCCAAAAAGCAAGTTGACGCTCTGGCAAACAACTGCAGGGAGTTTGGCATACAGCTTTTTGACCTGGATAGCCGAAATCAGGGTATTGTACACGTCATTGCCCCGGAGCTTGGCTTAACACAGCCCGGGATGACCATTGTCTGCGGTGACAGCCATACCTCTACACATGGAGCTTTCGGGGCACTTGCCTTTGGCATTGGCACAAGTGAAGTAGAACATGTCCTTGCCACTCAGACATTAAAGCAATTTAAATCCAAAACATTAGCAATTTATATACATGGCACTTTGCCGCAAGGAACTACTGCCAAAGATCTTATACTTTCAATCATTGGAAAGTATGGCCACGATTTTGCTACTGGCTATGTTGTGGAGTATCGCGGTGAAGCGATTCGTAATTTAACAATGGAAGAGCGAATGACCATTTGCAATATGAGCATTGAAATGGGAGCAAGGGCAGGACTGATTCAGCCTGACGAAAAAACCTTCAATTATTTGAAAGGGAAACAAGCAGTTCCTGATGGAATGGAGTGGGAAGAGGCTCTTGCAGAATGGAAGAAATATTATACTGACGAAGATGCCGAATTTGATCTGACTGCTGACTTTAATGCAGCTGAAATAATCCCGCAGGTTACCTGGGGGACAAATCCAGGCCAGGTGGCAGGTATTACAGAAGTTATACCGCTAATGGAAGATCTGCCTGCAGATCAAATAGGACCAGCTAAAAAAGCATTAAAGTACATGGGCCTTCAGCCAGGAACACCCATTACAGAAATAGGAATCAATAAAGTCTTTATCGGCTCCTGTACAAACAGCCGAATAGAAGATCTTCGAAAAGCGGCAAAAATCGTAAACGGTTACAAAGTTGCTGAACATGTGGAAGCTCTCGTAGTTCCTGGTTCACAGTTTGTAAAAATGCAGGCAGAAGCTGAAGGTCTAGATCAAATTTTTATCAGCGCCGGTTTTCAATGGAGAGAAGCAGGATGCAGCATGTGCCTCGGTATGAATGAGGATTTGGTTCTTCCGGAAGAACGCTGTGCATCGACCTCCAACCGGAATTTTGAAGGCAGGCAGGGAAGAAATGCGAGGACCCATTTGGTCAGTCCTGAAATGGCTGCTGCAGCAGCGATTGCCGGCAGGTTTATAGATGTGAGGGAGTGGCCTGTTAAATATAGCAAGGAGGTCAGTGTACAATGAAGTCTTTTACCAGATTTACAGGCATAGTTGCTCCGCTTGATGCTGCAAATGTTGATACAGATGCCATCATTCCAAAACAGTTTTTAAAAAGAATTGAAAGAACTGGGTTTGGCGAATTCCTCTTCTACGAATGGCGATACGAAGATGGCAGGGAAAAACCGGATTTCATTCTAAATCGGGAACCTTATCGGAATGCACCGATTCTGCTGGCAAGGAAAAACTTTGGCTGCGGCTCATCCAGAGAGCACGCACCCTGGGCGATTGCAGAATATGGGATTAGAGTGATCCTGGCATCATCATTCGCAGATATTTTCTATAATAATTGTTTTAAAAATGGCATCCTGCCAATAGTCTTGCCTGAAAAGGATATTGAAGTTTTGTTTCAAAAAAGCAATGAATCACCTGGTTATCAGCTGAGCGTAGATTTAGAGAATCAAAGAATTGAGGACTCCTTCGGGTACATGGTCGAATTCGATATCGTTTCTTATCGAAAAGATCAGCTGTTAAAGGGGCTGGACGAAATCGGGGCAACGCTTCAATCAGCTGAATTAATAGACTCCTATGAATCGGCACATAAGATTTTCTATAAGCTGGAGGTTTAAAATTTCAGCAAAAGGGAGGAAGCCATATGGAAAACAGAACGATAAAAGAACCTATTCGAAAAAAATGGATTTGGATAGTCCTCGCCATCATTACACTTGGCGTAGTACCCTGGTATTTTCCGGATGCAGCAGCTGAGCCCTATATTCTAGGGTTTCCGTTATGGGCATTTATTTCGACAGCTTTTTCCATTATCATGTGCGGATATTTAAGCTGGCTTTGTGTGAATGAGTGGAATATCGTAGAGGAACAGGAAGAAGCCGAAAAAGCAAAGGGGGATAAATCATGAATGATTTAGCTTTTGCAGGCACAGATGGGATCATTATTTTATCAGCCTTTGCCATAATCATGCTGTTAATCGGATACTTATCGGGCAGAGGTGAGAAGAACCTTCATCACAGTCTTTCAGGGTACTATCTTGCCGGAAGGAATCTCGGTTTTATCGCACTCTTTTTCACCTTATATGCGACGCAATATAGCGGGAATACCATTGTCGGATATGCCCCAACAGCATATAGGACAGGTTTCTCGTGGATTCAGTCCATTTCATTTATGACAATCATTATCGGAATCTATTTACTGTTTGCACCAAGATTATATGTCATTGCAAAGAAAAGAAACTTTGTTACACCTACTGACTGGATCGATCACCGCTTCAAATCGAAAGCAGTCACATTGCTTAGTATTTTTCTTATGCTTTGGGGGCTTGGAAACTATCTTTTAGAACAGCTTGTAGCAATCGGCCAGGCTGTATCAGGGATGACAGGCGGAACAATCCCATACCAAATAGCTGTTATCGTCTTTGTAGCTGTTATGCTTGCCTATGAGTGGATGGGCGGAATGAAGGCAGTTGCTTTTACGGATGTTATGCAAGGTATTGTTCTTATGATCGGAATCATTGTCTTCCTCATCGGCGGCTTGTATCTCGTCGGAGGAAATTTCTCTGATGTTACAAGGTATGTAGCAGATCTGGAGCCTGCAAAAACGGCAGTCCCTCCAATGGAAGTGAATATCAACTGGCTGAGTATGCTCCTGCTTGTTGGACTGGGAGCAAGTATTTATCCGCATGCTGTTCAAAGAATATATTCTGCGCAAAGCGAGAAAACCCTGAAGAAATCATTTGCCCGCATGGCATGGATGCCGCCAATTACAACTGGGCTTGTATTTATGGTAGGCATTATTGGAATTATGCTTTTTCCTGGACTGGATAAGACTGGGTCTGAACAGCTCGTAGGACTGATGGCCAATGAGATCGCTGCCATTAATCCATTTTATTACTGGATTATGATCATCTTCTTTGGCGGGATTGTTGCTGCCATTATTTCTACAGCCGACTCAGTTTTGCTCAGCTTTTCATCCATGCTCTCAAATGACGTATATGGAAAATTCATCAATCCTAAAGCAACTGAACATAAGAAGGTCATGGTCGGAAAAGTGTGCGGAATCATTGCCATCATCTTTCTTCTGTGGATTGCCTGGAATCCACCGGGAACGCTATATGAAATTTTCGTCCTAAAATTCGAATTGCTTGTTCAGGTTTTCCCGGCTTTTGTACTGGGCTTATATTGGCAGCGTTTATCAGGAAAGGCTGTCTTCTGGGGGATGCTTGCAGGCGCTATATTAGCAGGATTGCTTACTTTTACAGGCTATAAAACCATCTATGGAATTCACGGCGGCGTCATTGGATTAGGATTGAACTTCTTTATCTGTATTGCAGGTTCTCTATTAGGTCCTGCTGTTTCAAAGAGCAAAGTTCTGGAGGAAGATTTGTCTGCACTCAATTTAAAGGCATAAAAGCCAAAAAAGAGATGATAAATTATGAGTAATTCACTGGCAGAAAAGCAATTTGCCATCAATGAAAATCCATGGAAAATGCTATTATTTCTTCTGCTGGCACAGCTGATGGTAGCATTTGTTGGCAGAAGCATTGGACCCTTGGGAGTTTTAATCGGGGAGGATCTTTCCCTGACCAAGTCGCAAATCGGCATGCTCCCGGCGGCTCTCTTTTTGGGCCAGGCGATCATTTCAGTTCCAGCCGGCTTTCTGACTGACCTTGCAGGATCCCGTAAATTATTGGTCCTGGCGTCGGCCTTAATGGGGTTAGGCTTTCTGTTCATGACATTGCTTCATGATTTCTGGCTTGTCCTGTTATTAATTGTTATCGGCGGAATTGGGTATGGATCCATGCACCCGATCACAAATAGAGGCATCATTTATTGGTTCCCGCTCAAACAGCGGGGCACAGCAATGGGAATAAAACAAACTGGCATCACAGCAGGATCAGCTCTGGCCAGTTTGATACTGCTTCCGCTTAGTGTAACTTTTGGATGGAGATTTGTACTTCTTACGGCTTGCCTTCTATTATTGGCGGGCGGCTTCGTCTCCTATCATTTTTACCGGGATCCGCCTGAATTGGAGCAAGCGAAAGGCAGCAGCATGAGTTTGCTCCAATTTTACAAATCAATGTTTAAAATGTTTAAAAATAAAGCTTTGATGCTGATAAGCTTTAGTGCTCTCGGTTTGAATGGCACACAAATGTGCTTAAATACGTATATTGTTTTATTTGCCTATGAACAGCTGAATATTTCCATCTTTTTATCAGGTATTCTCCTGGTTATATCTGAAATATCCGGAACTATTGGCAGGGTTGCCTGGGGAATCATTAGCGACAGGCTATTTGAAGGAAAGCGTGTTGTGATCCTAATGATCATTACCATAATGACCGCTTTGGCCAGTACGTCAGCCGCTGTCATTACTTCAGCCCCATTTTGGGTAATGGCTCCCATTACAGCTCTCTTTGGATTTGCAGCTTCAGGCTTCAATGGAATCTGGATGAATCT
Source organism: Cytobacillus oceanisediminis 2691 (assembly GCF_000294775.2). Lineage (GTDB taxonomy): Bacteria > Bacillota > Bacilli > Bacillales > Cytobacillaceae > Cytobacillus > Cytobacillus pseudoceanisediminis. The sequence continues at coordinate 2,667,794 of NZ_CP015506.1, read as the reverse complement.
TGCAAGTGAATTGGTGCCGAAAGAACAAGCTGGCATCTCAAGCGGGATCAGTATCACTCTGGGGTCAGCCGGGGCCATTATCATTCCGCCATTATTTGGTTTAATCGTGGATCAGACGGGGCAATTTTCTTCCGGGTGGTTTTTAATCACAGGTATGATGTTTATAGTTTTTACTTTACTGACAACATTAACGATTATGAATAAAAAGAATAACTTTGTTATTTAAAAATGGAAGGAGTGATCCGAATGGAATTTAATCCCTCGGAACTTGGAGAAAAAGAAGTGTACAAATTATTAACCGGATCTGTCGTCCCAAGGCCGATTGCCTGGGTTTCCACAGTATCTGAGGATGGCAGCCAGAATCTCGCACCTTTCAGTTTTTTCAGTGTTGCTTCAAGAAATCCTCCTATGCTCTGTTTTTCTATTGGTCCCGGGGTTGGCGAGAGGGAAGGTACAGAAAAAGATACATTGGTCAATATCCGGGCGACAAAAGAGTTTGTCATCAATGTAGTTCCCGCGCCATTAGGAAACCAAATGCAAAAAAGTGCAGAGAATCTCCCGAGTAATGCTGATGAGTTTGAAACAGCAGGGCTTTCCGCTGCTGAAAGTCATTTAGTCGCCCCTAAGAGGGTAAGAGAAGCACCAATCCATATGGAATGCAAACTCGAACAAATTATTAAGCTGGGAAGCGATCACCTTATTATTGGGAGAATGGTACATTATCATATTGACGATGATTACTACCTCGGTAATTATAAAGTGAATTTAGAAAAACTGCAGCCTCTTGGAAGGCTGGCAGGAAACTATAGTGAAAGCAGTGAATTCTTCAAGCTGCCGAGATAAATTTTCAAAAGCCGGACCTTATGGCCGGCATTTTTTTTGCAATGGGAGTATACCTATTTATGTATTTCCTCCAGCCAAGATGATAATATAACCTTAAAACATAGCCCCATCTGGAGGTATTCCATGGAAAACTACGCGGATCTCATTCAAAAACAAAGAAATTTCTTCAACCAGGGTAAAACAAAGGATGTCACATTCCGAATGGAAGCGCTCGGCAAGCTTCGTTCGGTCATTAAGCTGCATGAGCAGGAATTGATGGATGCGTTAAAGGCGGATCTCAATAAAAGTGAGTTCGATGCGTACTTGACTGAGATTGGAATCCTCCTGGAGGAAATCCGTTTTACCTTGAAACATTTAAAAAAATGGGCCAAACCCAGAAAAGTGAAGTCATCGATTGCACAATTCGGTTCGAAAAGCTGCATATATCCTGAACCATATGGAGTTGCGCTAATCATAGCTCCTTGGAATTATCCTTTCCAGCTGGCGATTGCACCCCTGATCGGAGCGATAGCCGCAGGGAATTGCGCCATCCTAAAGCCATCGGAATTGACCCCGCAGACTTCGGCATTGCTTTCAAAAATGATCAGCAATCATTTCCCTCAAGAATTTATTTCAGTTGTTGAAGGCGGTGCAGCAACAAGCACAGCCCTATTAAATGAAAAGGTCGATTATATTTTCTTCACAGGCAGTGTCCCTGTCGGAAAAATCATCATGGAAGCAGCATCCAGGCACCTTACTCCTGTTACCCTTGAATTGGGAGGGAAGAGCCCGTGCATCGTGCATGAAGATGCCAACTTGAAACTTGCTGCGAAGAGAATTGCCTGGGGAAAATATATTAATGCCGGCCAAACTTGTGTGGCTCCGGATTATATTTATGTTCACAGCAGAATTAAAGATGAATTCCTGAAAGAATTAAAACAATCTATTCAGGAGCTTTATGGAAAGAACCCGATTGCATCCGGCCAATTCACGAGAATCGTCAGTGAGAAGCACTTCAGCCGTCTCACCAAATTTTTAACCGATGGCACCACTGTTCACGGGGGAAGGCATGATTGCAGCTCTCTCACCATAGAACCAACTGTACTTGGGGATATTACATGGGCTGATGAGGTCATGCAGGATGAAATATTTGGACCAATTCTGCCGGTGCTGGAATATGATGACTTGTCCGGAATGATTTCAGAGGTTACAGCACGCCCGAAACCTTTAGCGCTATATATCTTCACTGAAAGTGAGGATGTCCAAAACCAGATTCTAAGCAGCATTTCCTTTGGAGGGGGATGCATTAATGATACCGTTTATCATCTTAGTTCACCGTATCTGCCTTTCGGGGGAGTAGGGGAGAGCGGGATTGGAGCTTATCATGGCAAGGGAAGCTTTGATGTGTTCTCACATGAAAAAAGCATACTGAAGCAAACCACCAAATTCGATTTGCCATTCCGATATCCGACTACAAAAGATGCATTGAAAAAAGTGAAGCTTTTTATAAAATAACCGTCTTATTTTGCAAGGCGGTTTTTTTATGCATTATTTTTCGGAGGTTTGAGCCCCTTGTTTAAATCCTGTATGGCGGCCTCTGTTTTTTTTGAGAGGTTTTTGGTATATGGTGAAACCGAGAATGTAGGGAAGTTAATATTTTTCACTTTCTTGGTCAGTTTTTTCATTGGAATCAGCCCTTTTTATCTTTATTATATGTCCCCTTCAATTGAACATGAATAGGGCGCGGAAGAAATTTCCTTCCACGCCATATAGTATGCTCAAGCCTTTGTTTTGGTATAAACGCTTATTAATCTTTTGTTCTTTTTTAATATCCGTTCGGTGTGGGGACTTACTTCAAATCCCGGAAGGCTGATCCGGGATTTTTTTTTGAGCGTTTTCATAGTGTTTTTAGAATGTATCTCATGATTCTCCGTTTTTTTATCCGCTGGATCCTTCATGGTCTTCGTCCTCCTGTTCGGCAGGGAGCATTAGATCGTATATTGAAATGAGTGAAGTGAAAAGCAAGTAGTCGAATTCTGTAACAAATTGATCGGAGGTAAGTTTAATTACATAGTCATCTTCAAGAATGGAAAAAGGAATCAGCGCCAGCTTTTCTTCAGCATCATAATACACTTCTCTGCGGTCCAGACGGCTATGAATCAAAGCTTTATCAGTGTAGTGCTCAAGCAGATAGTCCTTTTCTTCCTCTGTTGTGTATTTGCATAAGGATATCTTCATATCCACTTTTTCCGCAAAGTCCGCCAGAAGTTTTTCAATGCCGGCGAGATATGCTTCCTTGTTTCCATAATAAATCTCAATGGGCTCATTTTTCAATAAATACTGAAACGATTTTAGCTTATTCATGTGTGAATTCAGCAAATCACTGTTTTCTTCGAGCAATTCCCTTGTGTCAGTAGCCAACTCGTTATTTCCAACTCTTTTCAGATAGGAACCCAGAAAAACAAAGGCATCAACCAGAGCAAATATAACCGCGACAATGAGGTAGTTCTGCCAATCAGTAAAAATGGAATCTGGTTTGTTCGTCCAATAAACTACTGCACCAAGTACATAAATGATATACCAGGTTTTCCGAATGACGGGCATTCTTTCTTTTACTTTCTTTTCCCACAACCAGACAGAAATAACATAAAAACCGAGACAAGCGACAATAATCCAAACTGCAACCTTGAAGAATATCAGCAAAAAAATCGCCTCGTCCACTCAATATTTAGTTAGAATATTCGCATATTTATTCTTGAATCCATTATACCAGAAAATATGCCAATAATTTGAATTTAAAAAAAGGAATAAGAAAAAACATGATAAAATACCTAACTGGCGTCAGGCGAGATTGCATTAGTGCAGGTATAACTTCTTTTATTTGGAGAATATGATCTTTAATTACGAAAAGTAATCTTCTCCGCATTTGCTTATTTTTTTATAGAACGACAAATTGATTAATTATCCTACTATACTTGTCCATTCCAAGTCATCACTCATACATATATATATAGTAAGTCAAATGAAAGCAGACTTATGGAATCATTTAAAGCTTGTTTGTATTTGGCTGAATAATCTTTATAAGGAGTGTAAAATATGAGAAAAAACCATGGTTGTAGCAGTGGCAAAGGCCATTCTTCAAGAAAATGTCCACCAATGCCAGCATGCGATACAGCTAAATCACATGATCATTTTTGCGAAGTTTCAGGTGACGTAGTAGCAGGTACAGAAGTGGATGTTGTTATCGGACAAGTCCCTATTCAAGCTCTTACTGAATCCGAAATTCATCTTCCTGATTATGCCTCAGATATTAAAGTAATCAGAAAAAACATCTTTCTTACTCAATGCGAAGCGATTCCTTTTCGCCCTGCAGAGGGTACAACAACAACTGACGTAAAATTGTTTGTAGAAGGATATATTCATAAAAATATCCAATATGTTGAAGACTGTGACGGATATGTTAAAGACTATATGGTAAATGTTCCATTCAAGTGTTTCACTCGTGTAACTTTGCCTGTTGCTATTCCGATTCCTGCTTTAAGTTCAAAGAATAGTGATGCCAGAGAAATTAGAGAATTGGCCAAAGACGGTATGGGCGCTAACCGCTGTACTTTTGGTTCCAATACTTTTGAATTCTTGAATGAGCCTATTCGCTGTAAATTGGTAAGCTGGAATTTAACTGAAGCTAACTTTTTAAGTAACTTTGATAAATGGGGAAGATTCAACAAAATTACTGAAAAAGATGATATTAATCTTGTACTCAGATTATCGCAGACTCAATTTACTGCAAATGGGGCTTAATTGCAGAGGTTGGTCATAAACTTATAAAGAAAAAGGCACCGATTTCCGGTGTCTTTTTTCTTTGAAGGACTGCGGGATATATCTGGTAATTGCTAACTAATGATTAGCTAAAAAAAGGGAAACGGTCTTTTTTGGAGTTACCCCCATTTTAAATAGCTTCCGGTGATAATCAACTGTTAAGTCAGCTTTCCACAATTATTCTCAAGCCCTCATCTTTCGATAAATCTCCATACCTGAGTAACCAGGATCGTTTTCAATTTACAAGTAATATCATACAAAGGTTGCTGATAGTATTCTATACTTAATCGAGTTATTTTCACATAATGGAAGCGGCAATTCAGGGTCACAAATCGCATCCAGCTTGATGGACTCTCTATTTAAGATTGCTCTTCTAATGCTTTACGCCGTTTATCCTCATGGAACATAATATTAATAGAGAAGGGAAGGAGAAAGATATGGCGGCGTGTGTGGAAATGGACATATGTTTGACGCTCGATTGTTAGGAGTGAAATAAGATGTGAAAAATCAGCCTTCTCCGCATATGCTGTTTTTATTGCAAAAATGATAAATTGATTATTTGACCTAATGAACTTGTCCATTCAAATCCATTACTCCTTACATATATAAGTAGTAAGTCAGAAGATATTAAGCTTTCTGAAACAGAACAGAGCTTAATTGAATTTGACTAAATAAAATGATAAGGAGTTTATAATATGAAAAAAAATAATAGTTGCGGCTGTGGCAAAGGGCATTCTCATGGTAAATGTCCAGATATGCCAGTTTGCGATACAGCTAAATCACATGATCACTTTTGCGAAGTTTCAGGTGCGGTAGTAGCAGGTACAGAAGTAGATGTTGTAATCGGACAAGTCCCTATTCAAGCTCTTACTGAATCCGATATTCATCTTCCGGATTATGCATCAGAGATTAAAGTGATCAGAAAAAATATTTTCCTTACTCAATGTGAAGCCATTCCTCTTCGCCCTGCAGAGGGTACAACAACAACTGACGTAAAATTGTTTATAGAAGGATATATTCATAAAAATATCCAATATGTTGAAGACTGTGACGGATATGTTAAAGACTATATGGTAAATGTTCCATTCAAGTGTTTCACTCGTGTAACTTTGCCTGTTGCTATTCCGATTCCTGCTTTAAGTTCAAAGAATAGTGATGCCAGAGAAATCAGGGAACTTGCAAAAGATGGTATGGGAGCTGACAGATGCACCTTTGGTTCCAATACGTTTGAGTTCCTGAATGAACCAATTCGCTGCAAATTAGTCAGCTGGAATTTAACAGAAGGCAACTTCTTAGCGAACTTTGATAAATGGGGTAAATTTAACAAATTTACTGAAAAAGATGACATTAACCTTGTAATCAGATTATCGCAGACTCAATTCACTGCAGCTCCCGCCCCAGTTACAGAGGAAGAGTAATAACTTAAAAGGAGAAAAGGTACCGATTACAGGTGCCTTTTTTCTATGAAAAGCAGACAGGGTAATCAGTTAACATGAATTGCTAAGAATGAGGCTGAAAAAAGGAAAGGGTCTCTTTTGAGATACCCTCTTTTAAATTTGTATAAATTGCTTCTGAAAAAAATCGACTGATAAAATAGCTTTACCCAGTATTTCTATACCCGCATCTCCCGATATATCTCCGTGCCAGAGAATATGGATTTTATTCAGGTTACATGTGATTTCCTCGGAAAATTGCTGAAAGTACTCTATATGGTAATCGTGTGCATTTCCATGTTGAAATATGAACTCATTTATACGCGAAGGAAGCGGTAATTCTGGAGTGCAAATCCAATCCAGCTTGATGGATTCATCTATTGAGAGTGGTATCCTGATGCTTTTCAACTGTTTATCAGCAGCGAACATAATATCAGCTATGAGTATCCCTTTAACAAAAACCGTTTGTGAGGGAAGAAGAACCTTACAGCTCAATGATTCTACTGACCATTCCATTTTAGTTATATGCTTTGCATGTATGTTCATTGGAAAGCAATCAAAGATTTGAACCTCCATATCTGTTTTGCCAATTAAAACAGGAAGTTTAACAATAACCCCTTTCCGGAAAGATTCTTTAGTAGATCGCGTGTTTTCTTCTATAATGCTGCTGGAAGAGGACTCCTCCAAATGATCATAGAGCGCATCACTGAGTCGATTTGTACTTTCGCATTCGGCTGAAAATTCATTTTTGCTTACTTCTTCACTCCCAGATTCTGATGGGAGTGAAGTGGGTTCGGCCTTTTCAGAATTGGGAATTTCATTTGAAATAACATCTTGAAGCATAGCCGAAAAGTGTTCAAGCAAAGATGATACTTTATTATATTTCACTTCCTCTCTGTCATAAGGTGATTCGGATTCTCCGCATTCACTGGATGAGAAAAACTCCTCATTTAATAATTCAAGAAACTTATGATTACTATCAGATGACTCCTCCAATAAAGCCAAAAACCTCTCCTGTAGTGGTATTGTGTCTGCGCACTTCTCATCAAGTAAGCTACAGGCTTTTTTCAGAAGGAGGGAGAATTCTCCTTCATAACTGGATGACTCTTCACTGAAATTTCCTTGCCATTTAGGGTTAAGTGAATCTTCTAAAGTTGGATGTGAATCATCTGGTTCAAGTGAATCAACTTCAATTTTATGGCGGTCATAGTCCATGTTTTTATGATTATAGGAGGAAGATTCGCTATGGTTATAAGAGGCATCTAAAAGCAGCGCAAATGCTTCATCTTGACGGTAAGGAATGTTAACTGACTCATTATCCGAAGAAGAAGACTCTTCCAGCATCGCTGCAAAGTCCTCCTCAAAGAAATTCGCGGGTTCTGATAAAATATTGCCGTTTTTAGCAAGAGTACTTACTTCAAGTTTCCCATCTTCTGATTTAAATTTTTCCATTTCAAAGCCGAATGAGAGATCATCCGTGGATTCAGCTTTCTGGAGAGTCTCTGAGGATTCTAGCATACTGATAAATTCCTGAGTCAGGTCCGTGTCTTCTATTAGAGCATTCTCATTTGTTAAATTTTCATGGTTTAATGATGATTTGCTTTCGTTTTCAGATTGTATCAATTCCTGATGAAAACGCATGATTGTTTCTTCAGCTTGAACTGCCTCAGCAGATGATATATTACCTTTTCTTTGAGTCGATTTTATATCGGTAAGAAAAATATTATGGTTAGTATACGTACTTGGTAAAGAAGGGGTCCAGCTCAGCATAGGTGAAAAGGGCGTCAGCATTTCATTTAGGTATTTAGGCAGTTTTAATTTTTTTTTCTTGGCCATCCTTGCTTCTTCTTTAGCAGGTACAATATTCTTCCCTACATTACCCTTATCGGATGTTTTTTCAGGCAGTATATTAGTTTGGCTTATTTGGCGGGCTTCCACTGCAGGAGGCGGTAAAATTAATGGAAATGATTTTGGTTTTTTTTCGGAAATAGACGTACCATATCCTTTTTGGTTTTCTTCAAAGTCCATTTCTTTTATAGGTTTTTCTAAATTTGGGCTTTTTGATTTATTTCTTGAAAGAAAGATTAACTGCTGATCCGACAAATTTTCTGATTCTGTATCAATACGAAAAATTCGGTTATATGCACTTCTCATATCACTCATCTTCTTAGGAAGGTGCTGCAAATTAAGAGCATCCTCACCAGTCCCCTCCTTACCATGAATCTAGAAAGCTTTATCAATTTTAATTAGGTTTATCAGTATACACTTATGGGCAGATGTCCGGGAGTCTTGTTAACACTGAGAGATTGTGGCAACTCCCGCGACGTTTTTAGAAATTAATGGCTGCTTCATGGGATTAACCGTACTAATATATTTTTAATCGCAGTCGTAACAGTCATCGTGATCATTCGTAGTTGAAGAAACTCGTATTTGCTGTTTTTGAAGGACTTTTATGACTAATTCTAAAACCATTTTTTCTTCCAATTTTGTGAAGACACCTTCACCAATCGGTGAGCAGTTAGGCAGAGGACGGCGATCTATCGCCTCATCCCATTCAATTATTCTGCTTGAAATCAGTTCACAGAAGGGCAATTTGTTGTAGTGCTGCATGCTCTCCTGATGAAATTTGGAAAGGTCATTCGATTGAAGCTCATCTTTTTCAGGAAACCCGCAGTGCATTGGCTTTGATACATGAAAATCGAAATTGTATCGCTTGTTTATTTCCGGCATGATTGGGCAGGTAAGGAATTTCTTTATTTCAGTAACGCATTGAAAAGGCACATCGACTGTATAAGAATGTATATCAGATGCTACACTTTTATCAGAATGCATTTCAATTTCTGGACAAGGGGCAGCATATTGAATATTTTTTCGAACGAATCCTTTGACAAATAACTGGTTTGCAGGGAGTAATAGCCTGCATTGTGTCAACTTTACTGATTTTTTTATATCTTTAATTTCTAATACAGGTTCCGGAAACTTTATAATGGCATTTACGTTTAGGTGGAGTGAAAGTTCAGCTAGCACTACAGGAACCTCAGCTGTGATTTTTCCAATACTTACATGAGGATGATGGAAGGTACTCTCACACTCACAGTTTTGAGCAGAAATCTGGCATTCCGCTATATCTCGATCTTTTTGTTCTTCTGACATTTGGGCTCCTCCTGAAATCATGATAATCCCATCCTATGCATGATAATCGTCTATGTTTGGGCGTTTACCTATAAAAATCGGAAGAACTGAAAATACGAAAAATGGGTATTTAGATTTTGTTATATATGGATGAGGCAAATGAGGATAAAGTGAAATCTTTTTCAGCGTTTTTTTTACACTGCTATTTAGTTCAGCTCAGCCATTTGAGTCCTTCAAATCCTCTGTTCCCTGCAATAAAGCTCTTACTGACTGTAAAACGAGATAAAAACTAAATAGTACGGGCACAATTGGACTTCTATCACGCATAAGATTCAAAAGGAGGAGTGAGGAGAAATGGATAGACACAATTTTCTTGCTGTAGATATCGGAAACAGCTGGTATAAGGCATTAGCTTCTGAAAATGGTATTCTGTCAGAATATCAAGTTCCAAATGCTATTGCTCTTTTTGATGAAGAATTTTACGAAAAGCCATACGATGATGATGATATAGTGTTTGAAGATAATTTAATTGTGGAGGTAAAGAGCCAGGCCGTTGTGGATAGAAGGGAAATTTTCTATATCGGAAAAGCAGCGGCTAAACAGCGGGACGTGAGCCTGACTGCATTCAATAACCAGAAAGTTGATGAAGACAGAACCTATTTGCTGCTGTTCGGCCTGGCAGGCTATCATGCAGTTCTTCAGCATCCGGAAGAAACAGAAATCACTTATTCTATTGATCAATTAGCTGTTTCTCTTCCGACAACACAGTATAAAGAAAGAAAAACCCGCCTAAAAGACAAACTGGCTGGAACACATACGATCATCTTTCATAAAGTTCCCGGGCTTTCTGAGCCTAAGGAGTTAACCGTTAAAGTTATAATCAATGATGTCATTGTCGGTGCAGAAGGTGCTTGTGCCTATTTGGGATTAACAAGAGATCAGGAAACTTTGGGAATCAAGGATGAAGAACTTGTTAAAGAATCACAAAAAGGGATTATCATCGGCGACCTTGGGGGAGATTCAGTCGACTTTGTCGGAATAAAAAATAATAAGCCTGTCGCATCTGTTGAGGGCGAGCCTTTCGGGATCAATCAGTTTCTTGATCACATCATTCAAAGGGTGAGTAAAAAGGAAATGTACCGATTTGACTCCCGTGCCGAACTGGAGGAAAAGTTGGCAGAAGGACCCGCAGGGTGGTATGTCGAGCCTTTTGCAGGGGTCAGAAAGGATATCAGCAAATACATTTTGCCGCAGCTGAAGTCAATGGCAATTAAATACCTGGAGCATTTTGATCGGGTGAGGAGCAGTTCATCAGAGATTAAAGGAGCTGTCCGTTATATTGCTGTTGGAGGAGCAGCCAAACTCGCCCAAAAGCAAATTCAGGAAGCTGCAGCAAAATGGTCGGATAGAGGAAGGCCAATTGAATTAACGTTTCCTGAAAATATGGAGAAATTAAATGTCCTTGGTCTTATGATTCTGGCAAAAATGAATCAGCTAAAAAGAGATAAAGGAAGTAATCATATTATGACAACCAAAGGTTAAGGATGATGGAAATGTTCAGAACCTATACCGACTATGTTAATAAGACCGCATTAACAATCCCAGATCAGTTCATTGATGTCAAAACTGGGGCATCTGTAAAAGTCTCAAAGAAGATACAGGATCAAGTCGACTATCATTCCAATAATAATACGCTGATCCATTTAGTTTTATCAGCTTTAAACAGCTATCTCCATCCCAAAAATATGAACAGCGACATCATACTCGCAGAAATTAATGAAATTAAGAAAATGATGCAATCAGGCTATGTTCCAGTCCAGACGCCAGCATATAAAGAGAAGAAGGCTCTTCATGAGTCAATTTCAGATGAGGTTGATATAAAAGAAGTAGAGGATGTGCTGGAGGCTTTTGGAGGCTAATCTGCTTAATGCAAAAAAGGTGCGCCATGCCAGAATGGTGCACCTTTTTTACTGGGCTATTCATAGTGTTAGGAATCGGCGAATCATTTAGCAAAGCCCATAATACAAGCAGGAATAGTAAAGTTCTATAAGCGGATGGCAGGCAGACAGGTTACAGCACAAAAACAGGAAAGATCCACATTTATGCATATACCTGTAGGAATGAGATCTTCTACGTTTTCACAATCGATTTGGCTGCAAGGTGAACAAAAATCTTTTGTATGTGATTTAAACGGGTCTTTAGAAGATTTACATTGCTTGAAAGTCAACAATTCCAATACAGCACATTTGCCATCAAATTCTTTAATTCTAAAAATGAATGATGTTATACAAGCAAATTTCTTTTCCTTGGAATGATGAGTGAATGTGGTCACACCTGTAGCTTTAAATGGTTCACAGCTCCCGCAATATAAAAGGAATGGAATTGTATTCTTTTTTGGTTTCTTTTGTCCTCCCATGAGGTCATCAATGGATTCCCGGCAGGAACTTCTGCATTCATCATCTAACCCTGCTTTTTTCTGGGCTTTAAAAATGGCCTCCAAAACCTCTTCAACACAATTTTCATAGAAATTTTTCCGGTGTTTACCTTCGTCCCAGTCTGGTTTTATATGACATTCACAGTCGCAATCATGCTCATGGCAAAAATCATGCCTCTCAAACTCTTTATTGTTTTTCTTCCCGCACAAACCCATGATTTTTCACTCCCCGAAAAATTAGTTCCACCATTAGCATACGGCTGCACCTAAGTTTTTGAATGAGAATGTCGCCTATTAAAAGACAATTTTTTATGATTCCTGCTATGGAAATCAATATTGCCTGGTCATGCGTACAAGCCATTTCTGCTTTTAAACATACACTATTACATGCAAGTACTTGCTGTGTTAAATTGATTTATAATGAACTGGGAAGCTCCAAACTTTGAAATATAAGAATTCAATAATAAAGGAGTGAGGACCATGAAGCTTTATTTAGACCCTGGACACGGAGGTACTGATCCAGGAGCACAGGGAAACGGAATAAGAGAGAAAGATATTGCGCTTGATATCGCAAAAAATATAAAAAATATCTTATTGGCCGGCTATCAGAATATAGAAGTTAGAATGAGCCGTGAAAATGATACAACTAAGAGTTTGAGCCAAAGGACATCTGAAGCTAATAGCTGGGGGGCTGATTTTTACCTCTCCATACACTGTAATGCCGCGAATGGTGCAGCGAGGGGCTATGAAGATTTTATTCATAACAGCCTTGGCAGCACTTCCCAGACAGCCAGCTATCAGAATATTATCCATGCTGAAGTCACTAAACTGAATAAGCTCATCGATAGAGGTAAGAAGAAAGCTGACTTTCATGTACTGCGTGAATCAGCCATGCCAGCCCTTTTAACAGAAAATGGGTTTATTGATAATTCTGCAGATGCCGCATTAATGAAAGATCCGCTGTGGAGACAAAGGGTGGCACAGGGACATGTTAATGGAATTGCAAAAGCCTTTAGCCTTAAAGCGAAACCGGCAGTCCCGCCGCAGCCGCCAAAGCCAGTCGATCCCAGTAATCTATACAGAGTGATTGCCGGTTCATTTACAAATAGAAAAAATGCTGAGGAAAGGTCTGCCGCTCTAAAAAATAAAAGCATTGAAACGGTTATAGCCACTGCTGAAATTTCAGGCACGGTCTGGTACAGGGTACAGGCCGGTGCTTTCAGTACGAAGGAAAATGCAGAAAAACAACTGGAAACAGTAAAAAAAGCGGGAATAACAGATGCCTATATACTGTCAGACGCTCCGCCGGCAGTGCCTTCTGAACCCAAAGGCTATTCCATTCTGGGAGTAACGCATTTGTCACCAGAGCATATGAATCAATATGCAAAACAGGTAAACCCGAATGCTGCCAATTTAGGTTCATTCTATTCGGCTATTGGAGAATATTATGGTATCAGAGGGGATATAGCTTTTGCACAGGCCATGCATGAAACCAACTTTCTCCGATTCACTGGTGATGTTAAACCTGGCCAGAATAATTTTGCAGGAATCGGCGCAACAGGGAATGGTGCGGCAGGAGCAAGCTTTTCCACACAGGAAGAAGGCGTTTTGGCACATATTCAGCATTTATATGCCTATGCTTCTACACAGCCGCTGCCTCCTAAATATCCACTGGCGGATCCGCGTTTCAGCCTTGTGAAAAGAGGTTCGGCAAAGCTATGGCAGGAACTGAATGGCAAATGGGCTGTGCCTGGAACCAATTATGCTGAATCTATCCTGAACATCTACAAAAACATGGTCAGATTTTCTGATCAGAAATTAGAAGCCGTTTTGAAGGATGTAGAAGGCAGCTAATCAAAAAAAGCGGACAAGAGGGTGTCCGCTTTTTTAACTATCTGTCAGATCACATACATGAACACACAAAGAAAGTGTGCCATGCTTCCCATCATAATGAAAATATGAAAAATCTCATGAAAACCCAAATGTTTGAACTCCAGGAACTTTGGTTTAATCGCATAAATCACTCCGCCGACCGTGTATAGGATGCCTCCCAGCAAAAGAAGCATTACACCATTACTGCTTAAAGACTCAGAAAGCGGCGAAAAGGCAAAAACAATAATCCATCCCATTGCAATGTATAAGGCTGTTGATAGCCAGCGGGGAGATCTGAACCAGATCATTTTAAACAGAATCCCCGATAAAGCAACAGCAGAAACAATGGAAAATAGAACCCAGCCGGTCACACCATTTAAAGTAATAAGGCAAAAAGGTGTATAGGAACCTGCAATCAATACATAAATCATGGAATGATCCAGCTTTCTTAAAAAGGCAATGACTTTATCTTTAGCTATCACCATATGATAGGTAGCTGAAGCTGAATAGAGCAGCATCAAACTGATTCCAAAAATAGCAACAGCAGTAATGGCAAGCGGTGAAGATGTCGTCAGTGAGGCTTTGATAACCATGGCAAGCAATCCGGCAAAGGATAAAATGGCTCCTGCTAAATGGGTCAGTCCATTTATGGGCTCCCGGATGTATGAATTCATAATATCTCCTCCTAATGTTCCTGTATGTAGTTTTAATAACTACTTAATATAATATATACAAAACGTCATCTAGTCAATATTTACAACTTATGCTTTTTTAAGTAGAATTTATATAATAACAGGTGAGGATTTGAGGGATAAATATGGAAATGGGAAAACTCATTGCGGATAATCAAATTCAATTGGAAGATATCCCGCAGATAGATTTATATATGGATCAGGTAATCCAGCTATTTGAAAATACTTTTGGCAGCACGACGAGAAACGAAGAGGAAAAAGTGCTAACTAAGACAATGATAAATAACTATGCAAAAGGGAAATTGTTTTTTCCTGTCAAAAATAAAAAATATTCAAAGGAGCATCTTATTTTAATTGCTTTCATTTATCAGCTTAAAGGGGCTCTATCCATAAACGATATTAAAAGCCTATTAAATGGTATCAACACCCGAACAGCAGAAGGAAAGATGGATCTGGACCATTTTTATCAGCTATACCTCGATTTAACTAAACTTAATGTTGATGCATTTGTGAATGATCTGGAAAATCAGGCATCCAGGGCAGCAGAGGAAGCAAAAGAGCTTAATGAAGATCAGCCAGCTGAGCTTGAAAAAGTCCTGCTGGCAACATCACTGGTTCACATGAGCAACTTGTACCGAAAAGCAGCTGAACGCATTGTAGACGATGTAAAAAATGAAGCGGATTAAGAATAGGAAGGCGGGAAACACCATCAAGAAAAGAGAAAAAAGAAAACCAGGGCTGCTGCGTGAGATTTTGAATGAATTCCTGGATTCCATTGTGATCTCATTACTTATTCGGATCGTACTGTGGATTCCGAGGGTAATTTTCAGCTTCTTTAAAAATTTGTTTTAATAACAAGCAATTGGTTTGGACAGGAGAAAACGACATGACGCTCATAGAGTCCGTACCTGCCACAACTTCGGATAGAAAAAGGTGTAACTCCCGTGCCAGAGTCCGAACCCGCTACGACTTCGGACAGAAAAAGGAAAAATCCCCGTACCAGAGTCCGAACCTGCCACGACTTCGGACAGAAAAAGGGAAAATCCATGTGCCAGAGTCCGAACCTGCCACGACTTCGGACAGTAAAAGGGAAAATCCATGTGCCAGAGTCCGAACCTGCCACGACTTCGGACAGTAATAGGAGAAACTCCCGTGCCAGAGTCCGAACCTGCCACGACTTCGGACAGTAAACGGAGAAAATCCATGTGCCAGAGTCCGAACCTGCCACGACTTCGGACAGTAAAAGGAGAAATCCCGTACCAGAGTCCGAACCTGCCACGACTTCGGACAGTAAAAGGAGAAATCCCCGGGCCAGAGTCCGAACCTGCCACGACTTCGGACAGTAAAAGGAGAAATCCCCGGGCCAGAGTCCAAACCACTCCCGTCTTCGGACAATAAACCAAAACAAAACCCGGGCTGTAAAGGCCCGGGTTCATTTTTTAAAGGAATATGAAATATATAACCCCTGCAAGTACAATTCTGTAAATGGCAAAAGGAATAAGTTTAACTTTATTGATCATTTTCAAAAAGAAGCGGATTGAAATCAAGGCAAAAACAAATGCACTGATGAAGCCTGCAATAAAGAAAGGAAGCGCATCGACTGAAAAGTACTCAAGATTTTTTATTAAGGATAGAAAGCTCGCGCCAGCCATGATGGGCACAGCCATGATAAAAGTAAAATCAGCTGCAGCACGGTGTGACAGGCCGAGCAGCACGCCGCCTGAAATGGTTGAACCTGAACGTGAGAACCCGGGCCAAAGTGAGAAGCACTGAATCAATCCAATAGATAGAGCCTGTTTATAGGTGATTTGATCAACTGAAACTGTTTTCGGGTCTTTGCCTCCAAAAATATCAGCAAAAATCATCAGAAATGCACCAATTACCAAGCCAATCAGTACTGTCTCAGTTGAAAACAGGTGTTCATCAATATAATCCTCAAATAAAACGCCAAGAATCCCGGCAGGAATTAATCCGACAATCACTTGAGACAATTTCAGACGGCTCTGTTTTTCTTCAGAGTTTTTGCTCTTTCCCCCAAGACCGAGCATTTCCATGAACCGTTCCTTAAAAATAATTACAACCGCTAAAATGGAACCGAGCTGAATGACAACTTTAAAAGTATTAGCTTCATATTTTGACAAAAACTCTTTTGTATTGAGCCACATATCATCCACAATAATCATATGTCCAGTAGATGACACTGGAGCAAACTCCGTCATTCCTTCAACAAATCCCAAAATAATCGCTTTTAAAATCATAATAAAATCCATCTTTTAATTAATTCTCCTTTTATTCTATCTGATTCAACTAAACTCCATTTAATGATTATAAACCATTTAAGATAGATAGGAACAATTTTTTACAAATTAATATAGATGTAAAGTGTCCATTAATTAGCTGAGACGCACTTATGGAGCCGGCATGATTGAAACACCTGGCGATTAAAGTAATAACTCTTCTATCCTTTTAAACAATAGAAAAGTGATCACTAATTCACAAACTCTTCACAGAATTTCAAAGTCTTGTGAGAAAAATCACCAAAATCGGTCCATATTTACCATATGATAAAAGCAGATAAACCAATCAATTATAAGGAGGAAATCAAGATGAAAAAAGGAGTAAAATATCTGCTTACTTCGGCTATAGGCATAGGGTTAATATCGGGATGCAGCCAGGGGGCATCACAGGAAAGTTCCCTTCAGCCTGAAGAAAAGGTTCTGGCAGCAGAAACAGCTCAGCCCGAGGCAATCGCACCGCATAAAGACTTAAATCAGGAGCCCATTCCATTGAAAATTGATAGAGTCGGGCCAAAAGAAGTAAATGTAGAAATGACTTCCCAAATCACGGATATTGAAATCGACAAAGGAAAATTCTATAAAGCATGGACGTTTAATGGTGAAGCGCCAGGTCCTGTAGTTGTCGTTAATGAAGGGGACACAATCAATTTCACCTTAAAAAACATGGATCCGGCAATACCGCACAGCATGGACTTTCACGCTGTACACGCAGCTCCTTCAAAAGACTTCTCCAACGTTCAGCCAGATGAAACGGGAACATTCAGTTATCCTGCAAATAAACCAGGAGTGTTTATGTATCATTGCGGAACTTCACCGGTATTATCACATATAGCAAATGGAATGCACGGAACTATAATTGTAAAGCCTAAAGACGGCTATCCGACTGATAAAGAGATTGATAGAGAATATACAATTATTCAAAACGAGTGGTATAAGTACAACGATCTGGAGGATTTTACAAACGGCGTTCCCAGTCATGTGGTTTTCTCCACAAAAGCTTTAAAAAAAGGAGACCCTAATACTAATGGGGATACGTTCACACTTAAGGATAATCCGCTTCTGGCTAAAGTAGGGGATAAGGTGAGGATATATATAAATAATGTAGGGCCAAATGAAGTTAGCTCTTTCCATGTGGTGGGTACTGTGTTCGATGATGTTTACATTGATGGCAACCCTTATAACCGCTATAAAGGTCTCCAAACGGTCATGCTCCCGGCAAGCGGCGGTGCAGTAGTGGAGTTTACAGTTACCAAGGCAGGCAGCTATCCAATTGTTACTCATCAGTTTAACCATGCACAAAAAGGAGCCGTCGCCATCCTGAAGGTAACTGAGACCGGAGAAGACGACGGTAAGGCTACAATGAGCCATTAAATATAAATAAAAACTCAACTTAAAATAAATTATACAAGATACAAATTAAAAATGGAATCCTTTTTCCGGCGGTCTATTTAGAATTAATAGGCGGCGGCCAGAAATCATATTTCCGGGCAGGTGAGCGCTGAGTGTATAAAAAAATCGGATGGTTCCTATTATTTTTAAGTTTGATCCTTGCCGGAAAAGCTTCCGCTCAGGAAATGACAGCAGCTTCATCAAAAGAGCTGAAAGCGGCCTTGTCAGACCCACAGGTATCAGTCATAAAATTACAATCCGGAATATATGAAGGAAACATACTTATAGAGAGAAAGGTTCACATAATTGGGGATAAAGGAACAAGAATATTGGGAACAGAAAAAGGCCATGTGCTGACGATTGCAGCAGATGATGTCATTGTGGAAAATCTGGAAGTGGAGGGAAGCGGATCACAGAATGCTGGAATATATGTGAAAGGAGACCGTGCCTATCTCCATCATATTGCCCTAAGAAATGTATTTCACGGCATCTATGCAAGGAATTCCTATGGACACAGGTTTGAAAATAACCTCATTACCAGCTTCAATGGCAGGAATCGGCACAGCGGCTTTGGCATTTATTTAGTTGAAGCACCCAATACTGCAGTAAAGGAGAATTACTTCTATCACACACAGGATGGTGTTTATGTGTCCTATTCAGATTTTTGTGAAGTCACAGGGAACATCATGTTTAAAGCACGGTATGGTGTTCACACGATGGATTCGCGAAATATATTAATAGCTGACAATCAGGTAACCGAAAGTATCAACGGCCTTATGATCATGCAAAGCTATGAAGTTTTTATACTTGAAAACTACTTCTTTAAAAATACAGAGATTGACGGAGCAGGAATTTTTATTTATGACACATTCGATTCCAAAATATCCTCCAATATTGTAAAAGGCAATTTCAGAGGGATTATTCTTGAACATGCAAAAAGAAACAGACTTGAATTTAACAATGTTCTGAGAAATGATACCGGACTTGAAATTGGGAAGAATTCAAATGATAATACCATTTATTTAAATAATTTTTCAGGGAATACAAGACAAGTCATCTCGGAAAAAGATAACAGGAATCTATTCAGTAAAGACAATTATGGAAACTATTTTGATGATCATCATTTATTAAATTTGGATAATGACCATAAAGTGGACTTTGCCTATAAAAGCGGAGATGTATTTTATCAGATGGCAGATGATGAGCCTTTATTGCAGGTCTTTTATCAAAGTCCATCCGTAGAGCTATGGAATATGATTGAACAATACACCCCAATTCCATCACAAGCATTTATCATAGATGAATCGCCGCTTGCTGAACCTGTGCCTGTGAAACAGAAAAAATTCATTTCAGAAAAAAATCATATCAATCATAGCCGTGAATTTCCTATAATCCTATTCTTTTTCCTGATCACTTTGGCAAGTTTGCTTATATTTAATTTTGGGAGGAAGCACAATGAAATATAGAACTATTCTCCTAATGGCGATTCTGGTGATATTGTTAAGTGCCTGCTCATCATCAGCGACGGAACCGACAGAAATTAAACACAATCGTGATAGCTGCGATAACTGCAATATGGGTATTGCAGAGCTGGAGTCAGCAGCACAGCTCATTTTGAAAAGCGGGGAGCCTGTTTTGTTCGATGACATTGGCTGCATGACTCAATATATACAGACTGAGAATCCTGAATATGATGCTGCCTTTGTGCATGATTATCTCAGCAGGGAATGGATATCGTTTGAAACAAGCTCTTTTATACAGAACGGCCATATAGAAAGTCCCATGAGCTATGGAATTGCAGCCTTTGAATCATTAGAAAAAGCCGAGGAATTTCAGAAAAAAAACGGAGGTACAGCGTATTCGAAAGATGAGCTTCTAAAAGCAGATATTAAGAGCTTTAAAGGAGAAGGAATGAAACACAGCCATTAAAGCTTAATTTTCCCTCAGCATGAGGAGGAAACGATATGAATCCCAAACTATTGTATTCTATGACTAAATATGAGCTTCGGCTGCTGTTAAGAAGCAGGTGGCTTTTAAATTTTATGATTCTTTTTTTCTTTCTGGCAGGCCTTCTTTACTTGTATGGTCTTCAATCTGTCAAATCAGAACCAGCTGAAGTTTCCTATGGACTGGAAGGTGTGAATGCCAATATCGAAACCATGGGTGTTAACCCGGAATATTACGGCCTCAAAGAAATAAAGCCGGAAGAGGGGGATACGGCCGATTTTAGCCAGTCTGCCTACAATCGTTCAATTGCCATGCTGATGAATCTTTCTCTTTGGATGCTGCCCATCATATGTATGATCCTTGGCGGCAGTTCCATTATTGCCGATAAAGAAAATGGAAGATTATCCTTATACAGAACCTATCATGAATCTTCAGGATATTACCTGATCAGCAAATTCCTTTCTTTGGTTCTCTCATTATTCTTTGTGATAGGCCTATCATATGGTCTCTTCGGCTTCATTTTCTCTTTGGCGGGCAGTTCCATTGTAGCACATATTTTTCAAGTATTTTTATTGGTTAATATGTTTTTAATCCTTGTATTCTCAGCAGTATCTTTACTGATAGGAGCAATTTCCAAATCAAGGATGCAAGGACTGTCAGCAGCAATCATTTTATGGATCCTTATGGTGTTTGTATATGAATTCATCATCTTTTCAGTCACCGGGTGGATTCCTTATTCATTGAAGCAAATCAGTCTATTCTTTTTAATCCTTCTAAACCCTGTGGAATCCGTTCGCGTCTGGTCGATTTCAAAACTGAATTCCGAATATGTATTTGGTCCGGAATACTTAATGATCGAGAAGTGGGGGGCAAATGGATCTCTCACACTTGCCCTGACATTATCCATTATCCTCATTATTTTTATAACTTTCATAACATCAGCCCGGCTTTTAACGAAGAGAGGTGTGTAAAATGATTTTGGAATTGAAGGATTTATCCAAATCATATAAAAAAAAGACAGCATTGGCACCGTTGAATCTCCACATTGAAAAGGGGGAATGTATTGTTTTGTGCGGAGGGAATGGAGCCGGAAAAAGTACGATGATTAAAATGCTTACAGGCGTTGATAGTCCTTCCAAAGGAAGTGTCGTATTCCATTCGAAACAGCAAAAAACATTTGCTTACATGCCTGACCAATTGATTTTCCCATCTGAACTTACACCTTACGAAATCCTTGATTATTACAGGCGATTTCTAAATAAAAACAAGGAATCCATCAAATGGGTATTACAAAAAACAGGCCTTTGGAGCGAACGGAACCAAAAAGCTGGAGGATTCTCAAAAGGGATGTCCCAGCGGCTTAATCTTGCTCAGTGTCTGCTTGCGGAAACGGACATTTATATTCTCGATGAACCGACAGACGGATTGGACCCCTATTGGGTAATTCAGCTAAAAAAAATAATAAAGGAACTGAAAGAGCAGAATAAAACAATCATTGTCAGCAGTCATATTATGAGAGACGCCATTGAGATCGCAGACAAGGTAATCATTTTATTTAATGGGAAGTTAAAATTCTATGGAGCACTTAAACAGGTGTATAAGGAATACGGATGCACATCATTGGAGGAAATATTCCTTTTCATTCACAAGAATGAACAGCTATCAGGATAAGTCCAAAAGGCGATTCCAATTAGGAACCGCTTTTTGGCCAGCTTTTTATTTTACATAAAACGAATATTGTTCAACATCCTTTGCCCACACCTTCGCATTTTTACCGTTGAGATCTGCAATCCATAAATCTCCTTTATGCTGGGCAAGCTTTTTTCGGACCCATATTAATTTACGGGCATCCTTAATATAAAGAGGTTCATAATCCCCAATTGTTTTTTTGGGATAGGTGATTCTGGTTTGCTGGGTCTTGTTTAGCTGAATCAAACAAAGTGTTGGTTCGGGCCGCCTCTGAGGATCATTGGACCATTCACTTTCATCCACCCGTGATGCAACCAGCCTCTCATTATCCACCCAGGTAAAGCCCATTTCCGCAGATTTTGCTGGTGTAAGGTTCATAGTTTTAAAAGCAGGCAATTCAGTCACCTTCAATTTTTTGTTTTTAAAGCCCATCACAATTCTGCCCCCGCCAGCAATATAGCCCAATAAATTTCTGCCGGGTGCCCATTTAGGGACGTCCAAATGAAGGATCATCTCATCAAGAACTTCAAAATTTTTTCCATTTGCAGAGATGACACAGACCATATCACTGTCCATGGACCATGATGCAGTTGGATTAACAATGAATGAGATCCATTTTCCATCTGGTGAAAATTTAAATGTGGTTGCATTAATGGACATAATGGAAGCTTTGCCGTTGCCAATTTCCTTAGGAATCGTGAAAAGAGGTTCAACGTAATCGGTCAAATTTAGCTTTTCAAGATCGTTCGGCAGCTGAACCTTATATAGGATGGGACTTGTCCAGCCATCAGGCCTTAAGACAGCGCTTGAAGACACAATAAAGCCTTTTCCGTCAGGATACCAATTAAAATCATCTACTCCTAAAGCTACGTTATGGAATTCTTTCAAATCTGAAATATTTAAAACACTGTTGCTGGTAAAAGCAATCTTATTATCGGACGGTGCCCATTTAGCATTCCCGCCACCTTGAAAGATCTTTATATGCTTTTTTGCCTTTACATTGTATACCCATATCTCTGTGCTTTTTTCAATCGAAGGCAGTTCTTTCGCTTCCTTTTCATATAAAAGCCATTGGCCGTCATAGGACCACTTTGGCGTATGATTGAACTTAGCAGGGTCAGCTGTAATCTGTTCTTCGATATTTCCTGTTTTTAACCACAAATAGCCATTGCGTATAAAAGCTGCCTGCACATTATTTTCTCCCGTATCTCCCCATGCAGCTGACGGAATAATAAACAGGAAGCACCAAAGAATCAAAAAAACCTTGCGCATATCTTATCCTTCTTCCTTTAGGTAATTTGCTCAAAGTATATTATGGGCAAAGAGACTTATTTTATTGAAATAGGTTCAGCCTATTCGAAAATGCTTATTATTTTCGATAAGCTTTCATTTACCTTATAATGAATGGATAATTATTCAATTTTGCAAGGCACAGTTTTTGCGTGTGCAAATTGGGTAAAAACAATTACAAATGAATGTATATAAAAAATGGAGGAAACCAAATTTGTTTATTGCTATTATGTTTTTTATGTTTATGTCTTTTTTCCTGTCGGGAAGTGAAACGGCACTGACTGCCGTTAACAAAATGAAATTAAAATCCAGAGCTGATAACAACGATAAGAAATCGCAAAGAATATTAGAGGTTGTCTCGAAACCTGATGAGATGATTACTTCAATTTTAATCGGCAATAATATTGCAAATATCATGTTGCCTACACTGGTTACCATCATTGCGCTTGATTACGGATTTAACGTGGGTGTGGCAACAGGTATTTTGACTGTAGCACTTATCTTATTTGCAGAAGTTCTGCCAAAATCAGTTGCTGCAAGCTTTGCCGATAAAATTGCCTATCTAGTGTTTCCTGTAATTCGAGTCCTCATGATTATCTTAAAGCCGGTCACTTTTTTAATATCCAAATTCACTAGAGGCATCATTAAATTCCTTTCTAAAAATCAGGCAGATTCTGTTTCTGTATCAAAAGAAGAGCTCATTACCATGGTTGATATCGCTACAAGCGAAGGGACCTTCCATGAAGAAGAAACACAACGAATTAAAGGGATCATTGATTTTTATAACTTAGATGTCAGCGACGCACTGAAAACCCCTCGAATGGAAATTGAAGGAATTCCTTATGACGCGACAATAGAAGAGGCAAAGGATATTGTAATGAATAACCGTTTTACAAGGTATCCAGTATATAAAGACAATATGGATAATATTGTCGGAGTATTTCATTCAAAAATATTGCTCGCCTGGTCCAGTCAGCCTGAAAAAACATTGAAAGATTTTACTGACCTGGAGCCCTTGTTTGTATATGAATTTCATAGCATAGACAAGGTCTTCAAAATGATGATGAAAGAAAGGAAGCACCTCGCAATCGTTCTTGATGAATATGGCGGAACAAAAGGGATCATCTCACATGAAGATATTCTTGAAGCCATGCTGGGGCAGGAAATAGAGGATGAAACGGATGAAGGCAGCGAAATCCTTATTGATGAATTAACTGAAAACCATATTATTGTACACGCAAAACTCTCAATCCGCAGAATTAATGAAGCTTTTAAAACAAAAATCCCTGAAGATGAGGATATCCTTGCCGGATTCTTATTGAAAGAAATAGGTCATTTTCCTGCAGAAGGGGAAACGCTGGATTATCATCACCTGCATTTTGAAATAAAATCAATTGAAGACAACAGGCTTAAACTGGTGGAAATCAAGAAAAAGACGCCCTGATGAAATTTGAGCATTATTTCCTATTGGAAATAATGCTTTTTTATTTTTTAAGAAATCAGAATAAAAATGGATGTTCAATGGGGACAATAGAAGCAGGAAAATAAAGATATAATTTTTATATTTTTCTGACAAAATAGGTCCTTTTCAGTATATAATAAATTAAAACAAACTATTAGGAGTGATCTTCGCATGGAAAATAAGCCATTCCATTATGATGGAAGTGTGCAAATCAATTATGAAAAAGATGATAAAGCAAGTTTAAGCATTCCTTTTGAACTGACAGACGAAATGAGAAAAAATATCGGAACCAATCCATACTCAACTGAAGAACAAGAATAATGGGAGGACCCGTAGTGGGTCTTTTTTATTTTTGATGGATAAGCATGAGCAGATAATTTGAATTTCTTTTTTATTTTGAATATGATTATCTCGGATTAAGAATAAAAATGTTCATACTGCAGATGAATACATACTTTATTTCTGATTCAAACTAAAATGTCAACTCAAAATGGAAAGGTGATTGAATTATGGCTCAAGTTTTGTATATTACAGCACACCCTCATGACGATAAGGTGTCATATAGTATGGCAGCAGGAAAGGCTTTTATTGATTCCTACAAGGAAGCCAATCCAAATGATGAAGTAGTTCATATTGATTTATACAAGGAAAATATCCCGCAAATTGATGTGGATGTATTCAGCGGATGGGGTAAACTTCAGTCCGGCAAAGGTTTTGAGGAACTATCAGAAGATGAAAAGGCGAAAGTAGGCCGCTTATCCGAATTAAGCGAACAATTCGTTGCAGCCGATAAATATGTTTTCGTTACACCGCTTTGGAACTTCTCGTTCCCTCCAGTAATGAAAGCGTATCTTGATTCTGTGGCAGTAGCCGGCAAAGCTTTTAAGTATACGGCAGAAGGTCCAATTGGATTATTGTCTGATAAAAAAGCGATTCACATCCAGGCTCGCGGAGGCATTTATTCCGAAGGACCTGCAGCAGAGATGGAAATGGGTCACCGCTATTTGACAGTATTAATGCAATTCTTCGGTGTCCCTTCATTTGAAGGACTTTTTGTGGAAGGGCACAACGCAATGCCTGATAAAGCCGAAGAAATCAAAGCAGATGCTATTGCACGTGCAAAAGACAAAGCGAAAACATTCTAAACTAAAAGCAGCGGATTCCGCTGCTTTTTATTTTTTTCTAGGCATGTGTATGAAGAGCTCTTGTCCGTGATGAATAGTATAATAAAGGTAAATATAGCTAGGGTGAAAGGGAGGGAGATGTGTGAAAATCTCAGAATTCAGCCCCAGTCATTTAAGTGAAAATGATATATCCATGCTTCTGTACTATGGCATTGAGGATAATCTTCAAAAAGGGGATTTGATCTTTGTGCCAGGAAGCAGCAAGGCAGCAGAATATCGTCTTCCTGAAGCCATCAGACTTTATCAAAAAGGCAGGGCAAATAAATTACTTTTCTCCGGCGGTGTAAGTTGGTCTGGACATGAATTGACTGAAGCAGAAATGCTTATGAAAAAAGCAATAGGGTTCGGAATTCCTCCAAAAGACCTTTTCATTGAAAATATCTCTCTTCATACGAAAGAAAATGTACTTGCCTCGATGCTGGTTATGGATCGGATGTGCGGGCTGGAGAATATCTCCAATATTATCATTGTGACTGCTCCTTTTCATATGAGAAGGCTGCACATGACATTGTTGACGTATATGCCGAAGTGGATTCACTATTCTCTTGTATGTTCTGATGATGGTGCAACAGGGAAGGAACAATGGATGCAGGATCCTTATGGGAGAAAAAGAGCATTTGATGAAGCCCGGAAAATAATTGACTACGTGAAAAAGGGCATTCTAATGGATTTGGAAATCTAATCTCCCGGACTAACCCCCGCCAAAATTAAGTAGCAGTGATAATTTTTAAACGTCGATAACTTACTAGCACCTTGCCCACCCCCTCGAGGAGGCCCCCAGGATGGGGGTCATGCAGATGTTGCCACAGGACGTGGCGTTCTTAGTCTGCGATCCTTTAGTGGGCAAGGCGCTTCCGCTTTTCTTAAAAAGTATTGTAAATGTTCTCGCATTCTTCCGCTGTTGGCTCATAAAAGCAATGAAGCTTGAATCTTCCTACTAAAGGCTGATTATACCATGTAGCTGGACAATCCCCAGGAGGCCTGAAATACCATAGAGCAAATTTGGCCGGCCAAATCCGTTCCCCTCTTACAGCCCTCCGTGCGAGTCTTCTTTCCACTTCTCTTGGCCTCTGATAAAAATAGCCTTTCTGGACAGCTTCAAAAGCATGCGGCTGATAAATCATTTCAGGTATAGTACGAATTCCAATGAAATCCGAACAATTGCCCCTGACTCTGTTAATTCCCACATTACCCACCATTAACATGCCCTGCTGGCCTTCCCCTTCTGCTTCAGCCCGAAGGAGGCGGGCCAGCAAATCTATATCTTGTTCACGTGCCTTCACAACTGCCATCTGTATCACCCTCGTCTCCCTAATTTTATATAGGCTGATATATGGTATGCACTGAAGGGGGGAAAGGTTAAATGCGGGATTTTGCCATAAGGCTGAGGAACATAATAATTTAGAGGGGAACAACTATAACAGCCACGAAAAAAAGCTCCTGCAGAAGCGGGAGCTTTTATTTGGCATAAAAGTTTTCTGTATAATAAGGCTGTGACTTTGAATTAAAAGCAACGCCAACACCTAAAAATTCATAATCGGCACGCAGAATATTTTTGCGGTGGCCAAGTGAGTTCATTAATCCTTCATGAGCAAAGATACTGCTGAATTGACCGGAAGCAAGGTTTTCCCCGGCGACCATAAATGAAACTTCATCCGCCTGCATTCTGTCAAAAGGGGATAGGCCCTGCAGGTTGGTATGATCAAAATAATTGTTCTGCGCCATGTCGCTGCTGTGCTTTCGCGCCGTTTCCTTAACAGTATCATCCCATTCCATAACTGGAACTCCGTGATTTACTCTCTCGGCATTTGTAATATCGAAAAGCTGATATTCAAATCCTTCCTTTAGAGAGCTGCTGGCATTGGCATAAAAGGAATCTTTTTGCTCTTCAAGTGATTGACTGATTATTTGTATTGAAGTTACCGTATTGTCACGATGCTTATCATAGAATATGGTTACATAATTCCCATCCAATTCGTATAGATCATAATCCCGATTCTCTTCGAGCTGATAGATAACAAATCCCTTTCTCATTTTGTCCAGCGGTTCTCCAAGCTGCTCCCTAACTGAAGACTTTGGCGTTCCATAGGCAATCTCTTTTGATGAAGAAATCAAATCCTGATTTGTATAGATGCCGGCAGCTTTTTCTTGCTTGTCATAAGCGACCATTACAAAATTTTGATATTGATCATGATAAGCATGCCAGTCTGTTCCAAATTCATTTGCGGAGGAACGTTTCGAGGAGCCATGCTTGCTCTCGATTTCAGACTTGTCATCGCCTATTTCTATATTATGAATAGAAAAGGTTTGCTCTTCTGGGGCTTCTAAAACCGGCTTTTCGGCTTTATCCTCTGGTGTTTGATTTTTTTCGCCGGTATATTGCCTGATTGTAAGAAGGAATTCATCTGCCCAGTTTTGTGCCTCATCCATCACACCGTTTATTATAGCCAGCACTTCTTCATTGTCTTTAAAAAGCTGAATATCAGATTTTATGTTATCAATTACAGTTCCTGAACTAGATTCATCTGCCAATTTCCCTTCAGGCTGTGAAAAGGCGAAACCGATAAATAACAGGATAAAAATAAATAAAAACTTCCTCAATAAATCTCCTCCCATATACCTTTCAACCCCTATCAAAGGTATGCCCATTCATTATAAGATTTAAAAATGCGGAATTGCAAAATATTGAAGCCTTCCTTATTTTTCTACCCTGTTTACCATATTCTCTAACTCTTTTGGCTGCGTGATTAGATATTTTCCGTTTTTAAAAGGATAGTTTGGGTAACATAATTATAAAAATGAACAGATGCATAGCTGCTGCAAAGGGGGAAGCATGTTGAAATTAACACCGGAACAAAGAATTGAACTCCATGGTTTTAATAATTTGACGAAATCACTAAGCTTTAATATGTATGATGTCTGTTATACAAAGACGAGGGAAGAGCGTGAAGCCTATATAGATTATATTGATGAGCAATACAGTGCGGAGCGGCTTACAAAAATATTAAAGAATGTATCCGACATCATTGGTGCCCATGTCTTAAATGTGGCACAGCAGGATTATGTCCCACAAGGTGCAAGTGTGACCGTCCTGGTATCTGAAGGACCGGTAGTGGAAGTCCCGGATGAATCCTATGATGAATCACCTGGCCCGCTGCCTGATAATGTAGTCATGCAGCTGGATAAAAGCCATATTACCGTCCATACCTATCCTGAATATCATCCGGACGAAGGAATCAGCACATTCAGGGCCGATATTGATGTATCCACATGCGGAGAAATCTCCCCGCTAAAAGCCCTTAATTACCTCATCCATTCCTTTGATACGGACATCATGACAATCGACTACAGAGTCAGGGGATTTACACGGGACACGGACGGAAGAAAACTTTATATCGACCATGACATCAGTTCAATCCAAAATTATATTCCTGAAGAAGTAAAAGAAGATTTTGATATGATCGATGTGAATATTTATCAGGCACATACCTTTCACACCAAATGTAAAATAAGGGATTTTGACTTAGATAATTATTTATTCGGATACACGAAGGAAAAGCTTGATCCTAAGGAAGCTGAAGAGATCACTGAGCGGCTTACAACGGAGATGGACGAAATTTTTTACGGGAAAAATATTAACCCCGGTTCTTTATCAGAGTGATCCTGAAGGCTCTCAGTTAATCGGCCTCTATTAAACCAAAAACAAATAGTACCAGATGGAGGGGAACATTAAAAGAACCAGGAGAAGTTTATATTCTCCTGGTTCTTTTAATAAATGTACATAAATTAACGGCACAACCTAAAAATAATTACATAATCTATTTCCAGAACTCCCACCATTTTTTCTCAGGTTCCTGTGCTGCAGCCGCGCTTCGGAAGGAGACGATCATATCCTGAAAAATCTCTTCCCGCTGCTTTACTTCATGCCAGTATTGTTCCCGTTCTTTATTAATGGTATCGATATAAATTTCTCTGTCTGTGTTTAACGTTTCTATCAGCGAGCTGATTTCGGTGCTGGTCACCTCAGCTGAAGATGAAATGTAATGAATCATGGTTTTGAACTCTTCAGAAGACGCTTCCGAGGATTCTGCCAGCTTGTTTGTCAAATGGTGAATTTGATCAGAAGTACGCTTCGTACTTTTCGCCACCCTTTTTGAAAGGGTTCCGAACGCTTCGGAAGTATTCTCAGAAGACTGCTCAATCCTTGCGCCAAGTGATTCAATTTCCGCTTTGGTTTTTTCTCCTGATTTATAGATCGAATCCGACAGGCTTTTAACAGTATGCAATGATCCTTTGCTAATTTCTTTCTTCACTTCGTCTAAAACTTCCTTTCGAACACCGCTGCGAATTTCATTTCTGACATCTGCAATTAAACTGTCCCTGAAACCATCCATCAATGCCATGAACTGTTCGGCGTCCATGACAGCCTGTTGCTCTGTATGTAATGCTGTTTCCTGATTGACTGCCGCCAAGGATGTTTCATTTGCTTCAATACCAGTTTCAGAAGCAAAGTCCATATGTTTTTGCATTAATTCGCGGATCATATCCTTGCTTAAATTTTTATCGCGCATCTGCTTTATCTTTTCAAGCAATGCGATTTCATGGTCTGTATAAAAGCGGGCTCCCTGTTTTGAACGGGGAATTAGCAGAAGTCCGTTTAAATCCTTTTCCCATTGCCTTAATGTTCCAGGAGGCACATTCAGCATTTTCGAAACCTCTTTGATTGTATAAGCTTTCATATATTGCGTATCCATATTACTCAGCCCTTTCATAAAAAATAGATTCTGAAACTTTCGGATGCCAGTTCCGAAACAACTTCTAACTAACTATTCAGCATGATATCCCGTGTTTTCCTGCCGCTTGACAAAAGCTATCAAAAGAAGACGATATTCATCAGAAAAAAGCAAAAAGGAGCCATTCTGACAAAAAACATGAAGAATTTGACAGCCAGCAAGTTATTTGTCATATACGGACGTGTATGTCACAATGAAAGCTGTGTTTAGGAAACTAGAATATTGAAAAACTGCAAGTATTTAAAGGGAGTAGGTAAAGTGGCTAATAGAATTATTGCTTTGTCTGTTGCTGCAGGGGTGGGATTGACGCTGACCTTTGGAAGCATAAAGATGGGGAGCAGTGAACCTTCAAAAAAAAATAAAATACACTATAGTGCAATTCCGCATGCGGAGGCAAACCATGTACCGATTGTGAAGCAGGAAATTCAAAAGAAATCCGTTCTCCTGGATGTGCCATTGTACAATCAAATGGATAGTCCACGTCTGTATAATGGATGTGAGATTACTAGTTTAGCAATGATTATAAATTATGAAGGCATTCAAGTATCTAAAAATAAATTAGCACAGGAAATTAACCGGGTGCCGCTTAGATATAGCGGAGGTGAATACGGGAATCCAAATGAAGGCTTTGTCGGCAACATGGAGGATGGACCAGGATTAGGCGTTTATCAGGGGCCAATTTTCGAACTCGCGAAAAAGTATTTTCCTGAACGTGCAGAGAATCTGACTGGCAAGCCCTTTAAAGTGCTCCTTGAAAAAATTGCAGAAGGTTCGCCGGTCTGGATTATAACAACTGCAAGCCTATCACCCGCAGCATCCTTCGAAACCTGGAATACACCGGGCGGACCAGTTGATGTGACATTCCAGATGCATAGTGTTGCAATTACCGGATATGACGAGGAATATATCTATATTAACGACCCGTATGGCACAAAAAATAAAAAGGTGCCCAAACCGCAGTTTATTGAAGCCTGGGAGCTGATGGGTTCACAGGCCATTGTCATTAACTAGAATAATAGCAAAAGAAGGGGCTGCCGCTTGCAGTCCCTTCTTTTTAGCTTGAGGATGCTAATTTCTTAAACTTTACAAAGATCCATTTTAAAAATGGAGGTACTACAAAGAAGATAAAAAACAGCCGAAATAGCTGATAGCCTGTTACTATGGCTAAGTCTGCGCCGGTTTCATGGGCGATTATGGCCATTTGGTCCATGCCTCCGGGTGCAAGACTCAAAAAGCTGGTGGCAGGGGAAAGGTGAAAAAAGTGCATAATCATAAAACTAAGCAGCACCGAACCCGTAATGAGAAGCAGGCCGCTTAAGGCAGCCAGTGAAATGGTTTTAAATTTATTGGCCAGCT
Source organism: Cytobacillus oceanisediminis 2691 (assembly GCF_000294775.2). GTDB lineage: Bacteria > Bacillota > Bacilli > Bacillales > Cytobacillaceae > Cytobacillus > Cytobacillus pseudoceanisediminis. The sequence continues at coordinate 2,636,183 of NZ_CP015506.1, read as the reverse complement.
TTTCAGGCTTCATCATCATGCCGATGTGAGCCCCGATTAATAGCTGTGATAAATCCAAAACAGGTGGCGGGAGTTCGGGTCCGTTTATACCGGAAATGACAAGGGCCGCTGTTCCCATAATCGGACCGAGAAGGTACGGGGTAGGGAGCTTCAGGCGTTTGCTTAGGATAATGCCGGCAAAAGAAACGAAGACAAAGAGTAAAATACCAGGGAATAAATCACCCCATAAAGGTTCTGCAGCTTCAAAACCGGGACCGCCAGAGACATTCAGCCAAGGTCCGAATACTAGGATAGGGACGATGAAGATAATCATGGTCAGCCGTGCGACCTGCATAAAGGTAACAACCGTGATATCGATTCCTTTGACTTCCTCTGCCAGAAGAATCATTTGGGACAGACCTCCGGGAATACTGCCGATCAAAACTGTGGGATAGTCGATGCCCATTAATTTCGCAATAAGAAGTGCAGATATGGCGCTAAAGAGAACCATGCAAACGGTAATGAGCAAAATAAAAGGGAGCTTCTGCAGGATAAGCAGGACCGCCTCCTGTGTAAAAGAAAGGCCGATGCTGTATCCGACGATGATAATCCCGGCATCGCGAAATCCTGCTGGCCAATAAAACGGAATCCTGCTGAGCCGGCTCCCAATCATAACGGCAGTCAATGCACCAAGCAAAAAGGCGACCGGAATATGCAATAAAGAAAATAATACTGCACCAAATACAGCAGTTAGAAAGGTGATCAATAAATTCTTATTCACAAAACAACCTTCTTTTTATTTAGTATACCTAAAGATATTTATACCATATAAAAACAATGAATGAATTACAAGTTTTATATAATCAAATGTTTTCATACAATTTATTAAAGAGAAGATCATTTTAGAGAAGGGGGACTAACCATGCCGGAAAAATTAAGCCATTTTGTTTTCATCTTATCGTTTATATGTCTCGGGTTATTTTTGATGCTGGGTTTTTCGCCTCTGTATGATATTTATCTGAATAAAATAGGCCATCGTCCATTTACGCTCCTCCTGCTCCTGACAGTCCTTGTCTTCTTCGTGAGTGTTTTTGTCTTAAAGAAAGTCCAAAACTGGCAGGCGGGCTTTCATGTATTATTTTCCATTATCCTCACCTTGTTTCTTTCATCCGTATTAGCCATCATCGTATTCTTTGGAGGCCTATTTAGGTAAATGTAAAGAGCCTGCACCATCAGAGGTACAAGCTCAGCCAATTTATTGGATTGGCATCCAGTTTACTTTCCATATTCCTTCACTGTTTTTGCTTAGGCCGAAGCCAAACCCATCCTCTTCAGATATGGAAATATAAGCTGAAGAGTCATCGATAATGACTTCTTCTAAACGGGCGTTCTTCACTCGATGCAATAATGTCTGTTCTTCTGGCATAGATGAAGACTCGTTTATAGCATCAAGGTAATGATTCAGGGTAGGAAACGGTTTTCCGATATCCTGATCATGGTTAAACAATGCATATTGAGTATAATAATCCTCAATTTCCTCTGCAAACAAATAGAGCTGGAATACTTCTGCCGGGCTTAAACCTCTTAAGATTTCATCCGTTCCTCTTAAAGAAAATTCTTTAAACACATGGTTTAATGGCTCCCGAAGGACCAGTTCCGTATTATTATTTAGGGACAGCTGAAATGGAACAGCTTCCACTTGAGGATCTTTTGGAGTTGCCACCTCTAAGACTTCAGCCTGATGTACAGAGCCTTCCCCAGCGCGATATCCACCTATAATTAAAGAAGCATTCTCTTCTGTAATTGGTTCGGTTACACCGAACACCTTTTTTAGCTTCTCCTGATCCGTCTCATTAAAAGTTATTTTTATGTTCTTGCCATCCATGAGCGGCAGTACTTTTAAGGAATCATGATCAGGCAGAAAGTATACAATTTCTTCCTGGAAATCCAGAGTGCCTGTGACCTCTGCCTTCCCAGTAAAAGCTGCAGAAAGGTGCCCGTATGAGTCCTTCTCGAAACTATTCAATTTCCAGTTGTTTAGCATAGCGCCATCTGCAAGGCCGGGATAAAAACCTTTATCTGCAATGGCGGTCTCCTGTCCATTTTGCTTGTTCAATACATCTGTCTGAATCCCGGCAATCCCGCCTATCAGTATGACAAACCCGGCAGCTGCAGCTGCAGAAAGAAGTTTTGGAACATAGTCTTTTTTTCTGTTTTTAACAGCAGAAGTGCCGATCCGGTTTCTAACTCTCTGTTTTTCCTCTTCTGTGAAAACAGATTCTTTCGTCCATGCAGCCTTCAATACTTTCTTCACTTCCTGATTCAGATCAGCCATGCTGTTCACCTCTTTCTGAAGCAGATAGTATCTTCTTCACTTTTTCCTGTCCTCTGTACAGCCTTGTTTTAACAGTAGAAATAGGGATATTAAGGGTCTCACTTATTTCTGCCAGACTGAGATCCTGGTAATAATGGAGAAGGAAGACTTCCCGGTATTTTACTGTGAGGGATTCTATCGTTTTCAGCAATTCTTGATGTTCATCCCGTTCAAGAAATGATGCTTCCGGATCTTTTTCTCTAGCCTTTTTCAGGAAAAAAACCTTTTCATTCATGACCATATTGCGGTAATGCCAGCTTTTAAGATAGTCTTTGCTTTTATTAATAGCAATTGTGAAAATCCATGTTTTAAAGGAAGATCTTTGCTGGAAACTTTCCAGCTTTTCATAAACAGTAATAAAGGTATCCTGTGTTAAATCACTGGCCGCATTCCAATCATTCACATAGCTATATATCAATCTTTTCAAAACGGTACCATACTCATCCATGATCATTTCAAGAACGAGAGCACGGTCTACTTGATCAGCAATTGACCGCTTTACATACTCATCAGAGCTCACATGACTGCCTCCTTGCTAAAATGCCAGCTGCCTATTCCGGCTGCCTTTTGTTTGACTGACAGTTAGACGACAGATGCAAGAAAATCGCTTCAACTTTTTGGCATTTATTAAGCTTATACAAAAAAAGCGGAAACCATTAAGTAGGCTCCTATATAAATAAATCTACATCAATGCATAGGTTAAGAACAGTAGGAGCAAAAATAATATGGGAGGCATTCATCATCACCTCACTTATTGAGTAATTCCAGCCTTTACATTTAGATTGGGAATAATAACCCCTATATTGAAAAAATGATTTTGCCCAAGTGCTTTGTTTTTGATGGGAGGATTGTTTATTTATATAATGGCTATATTGTGCAAGAAAGAAGGGAGATTATTATGTCACAATCAAATATTGCTCCACAGATCAAATTAATCGCTCTTGATATGGATGGAACCTTGTTGAATTCCAGAGGGGAAATTCCTGATGAAAACCGTAAGGCCATACGAGAGGCAAAGGAAAAAGGAATTGAAGTTATTTTGAGCACTGGAAGATCCAGGCTTACGGCAGGCGACCATTCCGATTCTTTGGAATTAAACTCCTACTTGATCACAGTCAACGGCAGTGAAATATTTGGCCCTCATGGTGAATCAATCTCAAGGACTCCAGTTGATTCAAAAATAATGGAGTGGATGTGGAACCTATCCCAGTCACATAAGACTAATTTCTGGGCAACAAGCTGTGAACGGGTTTGGAGGAATGAAATGCCTGAAAATATTCATGACCATGAATGGCTTAAATTTGGATTTGATATATCAGATGATGAAATCAGGGAACTCATTCATAAAGAGCTTCAAACAAAAGGGGATCTGGAGATTACAAATTCCAGCTTAACTAATATTGAGGTAAATGCTCTTGGAATCAATAAAGCCAAAGGTATCCAGAAGGTAACAGAGCTTCTTGGCATTTCGATGGAAAATGTAATGGCGATGGGTGACAGCTTAAATGATATTGCCATGATCGAGGAATCAGGCTGGGGTGTAGCAATGGGAAATGCGCAGGATATTGTGAAAGAAACAGCGAATGCTATTACTGGAACTAATGATGAAGCTGGTGTTGCACAGGCAATCCGAAAGTGGGCTCTTTAAAGAATAAAAACCGGCAATCATGCCGGTTTTTGGTTATTTCGAAGTGTTTTTGGCAGTTAGAATCGTTTCTTCCAATTCTACCTCTACATTACCTTTAATCGCCCTGGAAATCATACAGGATGCTTCAGCTTTTTGCGCCAGCTTGCGCGCAAGTGAATGATCCTTTTCAGTCGCATCCGCCTGTAACAAGATAACAGGGCGATGAATAATTTTCTTGTATGTAATCACACCTTTAGTTACATCTACAATACCGGTTGATTCCATCGTAAGGTTTTCTTTCTCGAGTTTACTTCGTTCCATCATAGCTGCCAGGGTAATAATATAACAAGTTGCCGCTGCCCCCAGCAGCATTTCATCCGGATTTGTTCCGATTCCGGGTCCTTCCATTTCTGGCGGAATGGAAACCTTTGTTTTAAGCCCGCCTGTTTCAATTTCTCCAACATCATTCCGAAGTCCTGGCCAATATGCTTTTAATTGGAATTGGTGTTCAGCCATTCTTTAATTCCTCCAAGTTATGTATTCCTATTTACACCATAAAGAGGAACAGGCAGAATTGCAAGACTTTACAGATTTAACGTTTCAGGCTAAGATGAAAACAGCCAACTTAATAGTTTTACTGCTAGGGGTGCCCGATGCGCGGGCTGAGAAAGAAACCGGACTGTTTTTTACCCTTCGGACCTGATCTGGATCATACCAGCGTAGGAAAGTAGTAATTGCGGGGAACGACTAATTCTCTTAGATTATTCAGCCAGGTCCAATTGCGGATCTGGTTTTTATTTTGTTCTCTAAAACAGATGAATTGGCTATCAATAAGGAGGATTTTCTATGAATCTTAACGATCAGATTGTCATCATTACAGGCAGCAGCAGAGGGCTGGGCAAAGAAACCGCAAAAGCATTCGCGAGAGAAGGAGCGAAAGTTGTCATTAACTATTTCCATAGCGAGGAAAAAGCCCATGCTCTGCAGAAGGAAATTGGCGAAAAAGCCATTGCCATTCGTGCTGATATTAGGGACAGTGTTCAAGTGAACTCCATGTTTCAAGAGACGAAGGAACACTTTGGAGCTCCTATTACAACCATAGTCAATAATGCACTGGTAAACTTTCAATTTGACCCTATTTCGAAAAAAGATGCAGAAACAATTAAATGGGATGATTACAAAAGCCAGCTGGAAGGTGCAATTCTGGGAGCATTGAACACAGTTCAGGCAGGTCTTGAAGATATGAAAAAACTGGAGTTTGGCAGGGTAATCTCGGTCGGCACCAATCTATTCCAGCATCCAGTTGTACCCTATCATGACTATACGACCAGCAAAGCTGCTTTATTAGGCTTCACCAGAAATATGGCGAATGAGCTGGGCCAATATGGAATTACTGCAAATATGGTATCGGGAGGTTTGTTAAAAACGACAGATGCCAGTGCTTCGACCTCTAAGGAAGTCTTTAAAATTATCGAAAACTCGACTCCATTAAGAAAAGTCACAGATCCTCAAGAAGTGGCTGATGCGATAGTCTTCTTCGCTTCTCCATGGGCAAGGGCAGTTACTGGACAAAATCTGGTTGTAGATGGCGGATTAGTTATGAATTAAAGGAGGATTTTAGATGAACATTCAGGAGTTTAGCAGTCTATTGGAAAAAGTAAGAGTGTCAAACCCACTTGTACATAACATTACAAATGTGGTGGTAACAAACTTTACTGCAAATGGCCTGCTGGCAATTGGGGCATCACCAGTAATGGCATATGCACATGAAGAGGCAGCTGAAATGGCTAAAATAGCTGGTGCATTGGTTCTCAATATGGGAACACTGACAGAAAAAGAAGTAAAAAGTATGCTCATAGCGGGTAAATCAGCAAATCAGCATGGGGTTCCAGTCATTTTCGACCCGGTTGGTGTCGGCGCCACGGCTTATCGCACAGATACAGCTAAAAGAATATTAGAAGAGTTAGATATTACCATCATAAGAGGGAATGCTGCAGAAATTGCCAACGCGGCAGGACAGAAATGGAGTATAAAGGGCGTAGATGCAATTGAAGCAGCAGGTAACACTTCAGAGCTTGCTAAGTCGGCAGCAAAAGAACTTGGTGCAGTAACCGTTATTACAGGAAAACAGGATATCGTTTCAGATGGAAAATCCACTTTTGCCATTAACAATGGCCATCCTCTTCTAACGAAAGTAACGGGTGCCGGATGTCTTCTTACTTCAATAATAGGAGCTTTCGCTGCTATTGAAAAGGATCCTGTAAAAGCGGCAGTAACTTCATTGGTCGTTTATGGCTCTGCAGCCGAAATCGCAGCAGAAAAATCGGATGGCAAAGGACCAGGCACTTTCCAAATAGAGTTTTTGAATAGCTTATATAACATTTCAGCTGCAGATGTTGAATCATATGGCTCTTTTGAAAAACGACCAGTTAGGAGGCAATATAAATGAAAGTGAACAAAGCTTTAACCATAGCGGGTTCTGATAGCGGCGGCGGCGCGGGCATTCAAGCTGACTTAAAAACATTTCAGGAACTCGGTGTTTTCGGCATGTCTGCTTTAACTGCGGTAACGGCTCAAAACACCAAGGGTGTTCAAGGAGTTTATCCAATGACAGCAGAGGCAGTTTCTGCTCAAATTCAGTCGATAGGAGAAGACCTCAGACCTGACGCTGTGAAGACAGGAATGCTTTTTAGTGCAGATATAATCGAGAGTGTTTCCAATGAAATTGTGAGATACGGCTGGAAAAATGTCGTCATAGATCCAGTAATGATAGCAAAGGGAGGAGCAAGTCTTCTTCAGAATGAAGCGATATTAGCGATGAAAAAGCATCTTATCCCTCTCTCTCTGGTGATTACCCCGAATATTCCAGAAGCAGAGGTTTTAACGGACATAAGAATTCGTTCACTAGAGGATAAAAGAGAAGCAGCAAAAAAACTGCATCACCTTGGAGCGAAAAATGTCATCATAAAAGGCGGCCATGATGAAGCAAAAGACATAGCAGCAGACCTTCTTTTTGACGGAGAAAGTTTTTCGGAATTTAAAAGCAGCAGAATACAAACAGCCAACACACATGGAACAGGCTGCACTTACTCGGCTGCCATCACCGCTGGCCTCGCTGACGGTCTTACCGTGCCAGAGGCTGTTGATCGGGCAAAAAAATTCATCCAGGCAGCAATTGAAAATGATTTAGGAATTGGCAGCGGTCATGGACCTACCAATCACTGGGCGTTCAATAAAAGGAAGAAGGAGGCTGAAGTATATGGCTGTTAATCCGCAGGCAATGAGAAGCTTATTAAAAGTATACTTCATAATGGGCAGCACAAATTGCTGCCAGAATCCTGAAAATGTCCTTCAAGCAGCCATCAAGGGAGGCATTACGTTATTTCAATTCCGTGAAAAAGGAGCAGGATGCCTTCATGGTAAAGAAAAGGAATCGCTCGCAAAAAAGCTTCAAGCAATCTGCAAACAGAGCAATATCCCTTTTATTGTCAATGATGATATTGAATTGGAAGTTAAAATAAATGCAGATGGTGTCCATATAGGCCAGGACGATGAAGCAGCCGATGTGGTCCGCAGGAAAATTGGCAGCAAAATCCTGGGAGTCTCAGTGCACAGCATGCAGGAAGCGGAAACAGCGATCCGTCAAGGCGCAGATTACATTGGCATAGGGCCTATTTATCCGACATCCACAAAGGCAGATGCCAAAGCAGTACAGGGACTTACTTTTTTGACAGAATTAAGATCTGCCGACATCCAAATTCCTGTTGTAGGAATAGGCGGAATTACTTCTGAAAATGCATCTCCCCTAATTGAGGCAGGAGCAGACGGTGTTTCTGTCATTTCTGCAATCAGCCAGGCGGATTCACCAGAAAAAGCAGCCGCCAAGTTATATGATTCAGTAAATAGAATAATGAGAAATGCCCATTGATTTGGGCATTTTTTATTGTATGCATGTTTGAAATTCTAAGGTTTATCCCAATCTATTGAGGATAGCTCACTAACAAACAATAGAAACAGAGGGATGAACAATTGAAAAAGTGGATGGAATCAGGCCTCTATGTTCAAGTGGCAGCTTTCATGCTGGTCGTCTATTATGGCTTCATTTCAGGTCTTGTGGCTGAGGAAACTCATATCGCAGAATTCGAAGGTAGAATAGAGGAAAAATATCGGCAGACCTCGGTTGATAATTACTTGAGCAACTTCAGCACGCATGAAGAATATTGGATTCGGCTGGATAATGGCAAAGCCTTTGAGCTGACGGCATCATTATATGAAAGTATTAAGCGGGGTGAAAAGGTCAAATTAGTGCAAATGAATGCCGGTACCATGATATTCAGGCAATAGAGCACCGCTAATTAAAGTATGCTGCATTTGCCAGTAATTTTTGTTGTTTGCCATTCCCGTTACAGTACTTTAACTGTGCAAGTATTGAATATCCGTGGTAATGTTGTATTCAGACAGATTTTTTAACATAAGGAGATATAATAGCAATGAAACTCGTTTCATGGAATGTGAATGGCATAAGGGCATGTGTGAAAAAAGGATTCATGGATTACTTCAAAGAAGTGGATGCAGACATATTTTGCATTCAGGAATCCAAACTGCAGGAAGGACAGATCGAGCTCATACTGGAAGGCTATCACCAATACTGGAATTATGCGATAAAAAAAGGATATTCCGGTACAGCTGTATTTACAAAAAAAGAGCCGCTCTCTGTTCGCTATGGATTGGGCGATGACGAAACAGAACCTGAAGGCAGGATTCTCACGCTTGAGTATGAAGGCTTTTATCTTGTTAATGTCTATACTCCGAATTCACAGCGTGACCTGGCCCGGCTTCCAAACCGTCTTGAGTGGGAAGAGCGGATCCGGGAGTATTTACTCGGCCTGGATCAGATTAAGCCTGTGATCATGTGCGGGGACTTAAACGTGGCTCATTTCGAAATAGATTTAAAAAATGCTAAATCCAACAGGGGCAACTCAGGCTTTACTGATGAAGAACGTGGAAAAATGACCAGACTGCTTGGATCCGGGTTTGTTGATGCATTCCGCTATAAATATCCCGAAGCGGAAGGAGCATATACCTGGTGGTCCTACATGGCCAAGGTAAGAGAGCGGAATATCGGCTGGCGGATTGATTATTTTATTGTGTCCGAAAAGCTAAAAGAAAGAATACTAGATTCACAGATCCACTGCGACATTATGGGCAGCGATCATTGCCCGGTAGCTCTTGAATTGGAAATATAAAGCGAAACCCCTGCCAGTTGCAGGGGTATTGTTTTAGTAAAAAAGGCAATAATTGAATTAACGTTAATCATAAAGGATGGGGTAAATGAACAAAACAGAGATGCTGACGCTTTTTGTTCTTATTGAAAGAATATATCCGCCTTTTCGGATCAAAAACGAAATCGTTAATTATTATTTTAATTATTGCCAGCAATTCGACTATGAGATGGCTCTGAGCTGCATAATAGGTCATATAAGAAAAAGCCCCTATCCGCCATCACTCAGTCATATTGCATCGAGATGCTCATTGCATTCTTTATCAGCTGAAATATCAGACAGCCGGAATTGGGAAAAAGAATATGTCCTTGCTAATCATGTGTCTTGATATCTATTTCCATTTATTATTATGGAAAAGGGGCTTTTATTTTGTTATAATGCCAGTAAATCTAATAAAAAGGTTTTCTAGGGTTCCGCAGCAGCTGCTGGCCTGGTCCGAGAGAAAACTCATAGCTATAAAAGCTATGCCACGGAAGGATAAAAGCCTGGGAGATACTGTTCATCAGATATCTTCCGGGCTTTTTTCTTTTTCCGGGAATAATATTCGTAAAAAAGGGGCTGATTTCATGCAGTGGCTGAAGGTATTTATAGCCGCATTTTTTGAAGTGTTTTGGGTGATTGGGTTAAAGCATGCGGATGATCCATTATCATGGGCAGGGACCATCTTATGCATAGCAGTCAGTTTTTATTTGATGATAATGGCTGGCAAAGTCCTGCCTGTGGGAACGGTATATGCGGTCTTTGTGGGCTTGGGCACTGCTGGTACAGTTTTATCTGAAATTGTATTTTTCGGAGAGCCTTTGAAATTATCTAAAATAATTCTTGTTCTTATTTTGTTATTAGGTGTTTTAGGCTTAAAGCTGGTGACAAACGAAGATAAAGGAGCTGAAGCTTCATGAGCTGGGTGTTTCTTATTCTGGCTGGGCTTTTTGAAATGACAGGTGTCACCATGATTAACAGCTGGCACAAAAAAAGGAATTGGCAATCATTTTTCCTGCTGATTGGCGGTTTTGGCGCCAGCTTCATATTTCTTGCGCTGGCCATGAAAGAACTGCCGATGGGGACAGCCTATGCGGTCTGGACTGGAATTGGTGCCGCTGGAGGAGCCATTCTTGGCATGATTCTGTACGGAGAGCCCAAAGATGTAAAACGGATATTTTTTATTGCAATGGTATTAAGTGCTGCAATCGGACTTAAACTTGTATCTTAGATGTATAATGTAATTAAAATTGGTTTAGGCAGGTAGGAAATGAAAAAAAATACGATTGTTTTTACAGGGGGCGGCTCTGCCGGCCATGTGACTCCAAATATCGCCATAATAAATGAACTTTCCCAAGGGGAATGGGATATTCACTATATCGGCTCAATAAAGGGAATCGAAAAAGAATTGATTTCTGAAATGAACATACCTTATTACGGAATTAGCAGCGGAAAACTCCGCCGCTACATGGATAAAGAAAATATAAAAGATCTTTTTCGTGTATTAAAAGGGATTATCGAAGCACGAAAGCTGCTTAAAAAGCTGAAGCCAAAGCTTGTATTTTCAAAAGGCGGATTTGTATCGGTCCCTGTTATAATTGCGGCAAGCTCATTAAAAATACCAATATATATTCATGAAAGTGACCTGACTCCAGGACTTGCAAACAAAATTTCTCAGCGGTTTGCAGACAGGATTTTTACTTCATTCGATGAAGCTGCGTCGCATTTTCCTGCAAGAAAGACTACGGCTATAGGATCTCCGATCAGAAGGGAAATCTTCTCCGGTGAAAAGGAGAGGGGAAGGGCGCTTCTAGGGTTTACGGATGAAAGGCCAATCTTGACTGTAATGGGCGGCAGTCTGGGGGCTAAGAAAATGAATGAAACGATCCGGGAATCCCTTCAGGAGCTGACTTCTATATACCAAATTGTTCATCTATGCGGCAAAGGTCAAAAGGATGAGAGTTTAATAAACATTAAAGGCTACAGACAATTTGAGTACATCAGCAACGAGCTTGCTGATATCCTCGCTGCTACAGATACAGTCGTCACCAGAGGAGGATCCAATGCCATTTTTGAATTCCTTGCTTTGAAGCTTCCTATGCTCATCATCCCGCTAACCAAAAAACAAAGCAGGGGGGACCAAATACAAAATGCAGAATCCTTCTTAAAAAAAGGATTCTCCCTTACATTGGAAGAGGAGAACTTAACAAAAGAAAGCCTTCTTGAATCCCTGGATAAACTTGAAAAAAAACGAGGACAAATCATCAATAACATGCAAGCCTCGCCAATGAGCGATGCACTAACGGTTTTGATAAAGGAAATTAACAAACACCGCAGATAATTTTAAGTGCAGGCTTTTATATGATCTTGGCGACGGAAATTCAGTGGCTCACGAACATATGGGCGTCCATAGAACCTTCATGAAGACGAAAATTCAGTGGCTCACCTTAAAAAGGTCTCAATGAAGTGTTCATAAAAAAACAAAATTTAGTGCCACACAAAAAAAGGTCGACATAGTCCGTTTATGGCGACAAAAACTGGTGGGCTCACCAAAAAGCTATTAATATCCAAGACAATTTCCCATAAAAAAATTCAGCAATAAAATAAACCTCTTCCAAACGACAAACAGTTAATAATGCTGTTTGTTTTTCTTTTTATGCATTACAATAGAATGCGAATTCTAAATATTGTGAAGGTGATTCGATGGATACAAAATTAATTTTAATCGAGGGTCTGCCTGGTTCAGGCAAATCTACTACTGCAAGATTGGTTCATGAAATTTTGATGCAAAACGGTATTGAGTCAGAGCTGTACTGCGAAGGGGATCTGAATCATCCGGCAGATTATGAGAGCGTCGCCTATTTTGAAAATGACCAGTGGCATCGATTACTGGAAGAATATAGTGCATTCAGAGACCAAATTATCGAAAATTGCATTCCGGAAGATAATGGCTATTTATTGCCTTATAAAAAGCTTGTACCTGACATTCCAGACACATTTTATGAGAAAGTATCTAAAAAGGATATCTATGAGCTTCCTTTGGATCAAAATATGAAACTTATAATCAATAATTGGGAACGATTTTCAACGCGAGCTGCCAGCGGCAAAAAAGTACATATTTTTGAATGCTGTTTTATACAGAATCCTGTTACAGTCGGTATGATTAAATATGGAGCTCCGCTTACAAAGGTTCGGAATTATGTATTGGCATTGGAAAATTCCGTGAAAAAGCTGAATCCGATATTAATTTATATCAGTCAGGATAACCTTGACTACTCTTTCAGGAAAGCGATAAAAGAACGGCCGCAATCCTGGTCTGAAGGTTTTATCCATTATTATACCGATCAAGGATATGGAAAGAAAAATCATTTAAGCGGGGAAGATGGCACTTTAAAGGTTCTTAAAGCCAGGAGGCAGGCAGAAGAGGAAATCTTGAAGAAGCTGTCCATTCGAAAGGCTGTAATCAATAACTCTGCATTTGATGAGCATTCACATAAAGCCGCTTTGGAGAAGTTGTTGATAAATCACCCCGCAAAGAAAGGAAAAAATTAAATGCCGCATCAGGATCATTGTCCTTTTTGCAGTCCGCACAAGGACCCTCTTCAAAATATCATTTTTGAAAACAGCACTTGTTATTTTCTTCAGCACGATAAAGAACAGGACGTATTGGAGGGCTGTGGGGTCATAGTGCCAAAAGCGCACCATTCCGATGCTTTTCACCTGACAGCGGAAGAATGGAATGATACATATGTACTTTTGCAAAAAGCTAAGGATTATTTAGATAAAAAGTATGCACCAGATGGATATACGCTTGGCTGGAATGTGGGCGATGCTTCAAATCAATCCATTCTTCACAGCCATCTGCACGTCATTCCCAGATATAATGATGAACCACACGCAGGAAAAGGGCTCAGGCATTGGCTGAAGCAGCCCGATAATAAAAGGGGGATTCTGAAAAGATGAAAAAACACACAGCGGGACTGTGTGTTTTTAAATTACTGAATTTTCGGCGGATTGCTCTTGACTTCAAGAACATCCAGCATAAATACAAACACTGGTATACCGACGATTAATCCCCAAACACCGAAGAAATGTTCAGAGAAAATCAGGACAATAAAGGTATAAAAGACCGGCAAATCCGTTTTGGAAGACATAAGCTTCGGATTTAAAATATACGCTTCAATGGCGTGGATCACCATAATGACCAGTACTATATAAAATACTTGGATGAATCCGCCGAGAGAATAGGCGATTGTACAGAGCGGGACAAGCGAAATAATGACACCTGCTACAGGAATTAATCCCAGCAGGAAAATCAGAATTGACAATCCCATCAGCTGTGGAAAGTCCATGATCCATAGAGCAAGTGTTGTCAGGATGCAATTGACTGTGGCAATGACAAACTGCGCCTCGATTACTTTCCCGAATGTTTGCACAAATTTACTTCCAAAATACTCGATTTCATTATAAAAGTCAGCGATTTTGCTGTGCTTAAATTTCAAGGTGAATTCAATCAGTTTCGGTTTTTCAAGCAGGAAAAACAAGCTAAGGATTAGAGACAGCAATACCTGTACGGCAATATGACTAATATCGGAAAAATATTGAAGCAGGAACGCAAAGCCCTGTTCAAGATATTTCGTAATTTCATTTGTTTCGAGCATTTGAACAATATATGTAATTACGATATTGTCATGTTTTTGGGTGTAAAAGCTTTCAACCTGTTTAAACAGCTGTGATATTTCAGATACAATTAAAGGGAGGTACTTGATAATCCCTATAGAAAGCAGGCCGATAATTCCCATATAAAGGGTTATGACCGTCAGTTTCCTATTCAGTTTAAATCTCGAGAGGACAAGCTTCACAAGCCTATCCATCAAAAATGAAAATATAAATGTAATCAGAATTAAATTAATCATGCTCCTCAGCAGGTAAAGAGCCAGGACAATAATTCCAAAAATAATGAATCGTTTGATGCTGTTATTATTTAAAAATGATTTTATCGTTTCCAATTTCATTCCTCCACACTTTTTAAGTTTCTTTAAAATTTCATGAAATGCGGAGATAGTTACTCTGGAACATATATGGGATCATGTATTCATTGCTTCTGTGAATTGCATGGGAGTTTAGCGCCTGAAAATGGATCCGGTATTCTTTATAATAGGTCAGCTTCGCCGTAAATTTTACTGCAGCTGCTAATGTGCTGCTCAATGCAGGGCTTTTAAGGGCAGGTGAATCAATAACAATGGCATTTCCCTTCAAATGCACATTTAAATCAATCGGCTCCTGGCTTTGCTGCAATGATGAAGACAAACCGGATACAAGCAGGAAAATGCTGAAAAATATGTGTGCCACCTTGTTCATCCTCTTATTATCAATATATTTACTATTTTATAATACTTTTTCATTTAATTATATATCTATTTACAGTCGAATTGGAAAAAATCATTACGAAGAAAGGATGATGATAGTTGGATAGGAAATATGCTGCCGTTACAGGCTGTTCCAGCGGGTTTGGAACCTTGATGGCCATTGAGCTGGCTAAGAATGATTTTCAAGTTATTGCAACAATGAGAAATACGAATAAAAGCAAATTATTAATGGAGAAAGCTAGACGAGAGGGAGTTCATGAACAGATATCCATTCACGAATTGGATGTCACCTCGTCCTCATCCATAGAAGTTTTTAAAAACCTGATCCTTCAATTGCCTTCAATTGATGTTTTAATCAATAATGCAGGCTATGCAGGAGCAGGATTTGCGGAAGAAATACCGCTGGAGGAGTATAGAAATCAATTTGAGACAAACGTTTTTGGAACGTTTGCAGTAACACAAGCGGTTCTGCCATTTATGCGAAAACAAAGAACAGGAACCATCTTAAATGTAAGTTCCATCAGCGGAAGAATCGGGTTTCCAGGCTTATCGCCATATGCCGCATCAAAATTTGCTGTAGAAGGGTGGAGTGAATCACTTAGACTTGAAATGAAACCGTTTGGCGTAAATGTTGTCCTGATTGAGCCAGGATCTTTCAGGACTGGCATCTGGACAACAGGGAAAAAGATAGCGGAACCATCCTTGAAAAAAGATTCACCTTATTATCCATATATGACAAAAATTCAAAATTACCTTGAACAAGGCGAGCCCTTTTATGAAGATCCGCTAATCGTAGCGAAAAAAGCAGTGAGCATTCTCAGGGAAAAAGAACCTTCACTCAGGTACCCGGTAGGAAAGGGTGTACGCACAAGAATACGCCTGAAAAACGTACTGAACTGGAAAAGCTGGGAGAAAATCATAATAAAAACTCTTTACAAAAAATAGAAGTTTTTTTCAAAGTTTGTTGTTTTTTTTACTCCAAATTTTATTTAATCTGCTGAGTTGATCTTCGCTGTGGGCACTTGATCCTTGAAAATGCATACGCATTTTCTTCGTGCGGTGATGATTCAAGGAAGACAATTCAAAGTCCTTCGGGAGGAGAGGGAGTAAGAGACCCCACAAGCGAAGCAAAGGAGGCTCTCATGCCTCCCCGCGGAAAGCAACGGACATCATTAAACACTAAAACAACAACAAATTAACTTATAAACAAATACACCGTAATTATTATCCCAACGATAAAAAAAGCAAATGTCCCTGAAAGAAACGGATTGATATGAATGAAAAATTCAGCTCTTTCTTCTTCATTCATATGAGTCATCATATTTAGCTTAATCAGCAATCACATTATTTGTCCAGGCATCATCCTGTGAAAAAGCAAATAGGCTTAATGCAAAAAGAATAAAGCTGCTGTAGGCAATGGTATCAAGCAGAGGGAAGTGAAGAAAAAACGAAATACCCGCTGCTAAAATTGATTCTAAAATAAAGAACAACAATGCCCAAACCCAGAATTTTTTTTGTCTAACCATGCAGGACCTCCTATTTTTGTTTTCTTTTATAACGAATAGGATGATAAAAAGTTTCAAAATTTTCCTTTTTTTCTTCTTTTTTCTTAAGCCCCCAATCTCTGATTAATTTTCATGTATCGAGAGAAAATAAGAAAACTTATCTTAGATCATCTGGGGGAGATGGAATGAAAAAGGGAATGAAAAAATACTTAATCACGCTGTTATTATTCATAGCCCTGCTGATTGTCTGGAACCAGACGGAAGCTGAAGTCTCCGGACCGCCAACCATCCATCTGCGCCTGATGGAAACAACGGATTTGCATGGAAATATGATTGGTTATGATTACGAAGACCGCAAGAAAACAGTGGAGTTTGGGCTTTCAAGAACGGCCAGCTTAATTAAACAGGCAAGAAATGAGTCTCCTAATTCCCTTCTATTTGATAATGGGGACATTCTTGAAGGCAACGGACTCGATGAGTATGCCTATAGAAGCCATCCGCTTGACATGGCTAATGTCCATCCTGTTTTTAAAGCCATGAATACTCTGCTTTATGATGCTGCTACGGTGGGAAATCATGAATTTAATTACGGAATTGATTTTATGGAAGAAAGCCTCAGGGGGGCTAACTTTCCTTATGTCAATGCCAATATATATGTTGAAGACAGCAATCAGCTCGATGAGGATGATTTGAATTATTTTAATCCCTATACCATTATAGAGAAAGAAGTGACAGATACAGCCGGGGAGAAGCATAAGCTGAAAGTTGGAGTCATCGGCTTTATCACACCGATTGTTGCGGAATGGAATAAGGAGTATTTTCACGGAAACCTTAAAGTGAAAAATATAAAGGAAACTGCCGAGCATTTTATCCCTATTATGAAAAGCAAAGGGGCAGATATTATTGTGGCTCTTGCCCATACAGGTCTAGAGTCCGATAAAGGACTGGATGAAAAAAAGGGCAACTCAGTTCATGCCCTCAGCAAGGTTAAAGGATTAGATGCCATTCTATTCGGGCACAGCCATTCTGTTTTTCCTGTCAAAGATGAACTGCAAAAGCTGCCTGGAATCGACTTAAAGACTGGCACCATTAACGGAACTGCTGCAGTCCAAGCTGGATATTGGGGCAATCATCTTGGTCTCATCGATTTGAAAATTGTTTTCCAGGATAGCGAATGGAAAGTTAAAAGCAGTCTTTCGTCGATCAGGCCCGTTTACCGGACAATCAATAAAAAAAGCAGGGAAGTAATACCCGCAGACCCAATAATTGAGCAGATTATGAAAAAAGATCATCATGATGCCCTGAATTATTTGAAAAATAAAAAGTAAAAGGCGCCCATGGGACGCCTTTTTCCTATAAAACCGAAAACTCCTCATTTTTCAAATCAGTAATAAACATATGTCCCGGAGCATGTGTAATCATAATTTCCGGCTTCACATGCATGGCAACTGCCTGGGGTGTTACCCCGCAGGCCCAGAAAACCGGTACCTCTCCATCTTTAATGGTCACAGGGTCCCCAAAATCTGGGCGTTGGATATTGCTAATGCCGATTGCTTCTGGATTTCCAATATGGACAGGGGCCCCATGGACAGATGGGAAGCGGCTTGTCACCTGTACAGCCCTAATGGCTTCCTTTTCTGTCATCGGACGCATACTCACTACCATCGGGCCTTCAAACCGGCCTGCACCCACACAGCCAATATTGGTTTTATACATCGGGACATTCCGATTTTCCTCAATATGGCGGATAGGGATATTATTTTTGAGCAATGCGTCTTCGAATGTAAAACTGCATCCGAGCAGAAATGCTACCATATCATCATTCCAATAAGATGTTATATCTGAAAGTTCCTCAGCGAGCTCTCCGTTTTTATATACCCTGTATTTTGGCAGGTCGGTTCTAATATCAGCATTTGGAGCTGACAGCATTGGCACTGGTGAACCTGGTTCAGTCACATCAATGATTGGACATGATTTAGGATTACGCTGGCAGAAGAGCAGAAATTCAAAGGCCAGCTCCTTTGGCAATATAGCCAGCTTAGCTTGAATAAAGCCATTAGCCATTCCTGCAGTTGGATCATCCCAATCCTTTACACGGATTAATTTGCGCGCCTCTTCGGGATTCAATTGAGAAGGGGTGATCATATGAAAATCTCCTTTCATGCTTATTTAAATAGCTCGGGGATACCATTGATTAATGAATAAACCCCCATGTAAGACATGGCTATCACGATAATGACTCCGAAAATCGTCATCCAAAGGGGATGTTTATAATCACCGACAATTTTGGTTTTATAGGCAGCAATCAGCATTACACCTAGTGCAATCGGCAGGATAAGCCCGTTTAATGAACCAACTAAAACCAATATTTTTACCGGTTTTCCAATCAAAACAAAAACAAATGTAGAAATGGCGATAAAACCGACAATGACCCATTTATGATATTTCTCGACAGCAGGGCTCAATGTCCGAATGAATGAGACCGATGTATAAGCTGCACCGACAACAGAAGTTATGGCAGCTGCCCACATAACTACTCCAAACATCTTATATCCAATATTCCCCGCTGCCAGCTGGAAGACAGAAGCAGGAGGGTTGGATGGATCGAGTGCAAGGCCCTGTGAAACCACACCCAGTGCGGCAAGGAACAGGAAGATACGCATAATGGAAGCAATCCCGATTGCACTGACAGAGCTCTTTGTGACTTCCGGCAGAGCTTCTTTTCCTTTGACTCCAGCATCAATTAAACGATGCCCGCCAGCGAAGGTAATATAACCGCCAACCGTTCCGCCGACTAGTGTAATAATGGCCAGAATATCAATTTTATCCGGCACGAACGTTTTGACAACAGCTTCACCAACAGGAGGCTGTGCAGTAAACATTACATAAAGAGTTAATCCAATCATGACAAATCCTAAAATCTGTGTGAAACGGTCCATTAATCTGCCCGCTTCTTTTACAAGAAAGATGCCGATTGCCAAAATTCCGCTTAGAAGGGCGCCCAATTCAGGGGATATACCGAAAATAACATTTGTACCTAACCCGGCACCGGCAATATTCCCAATATTAAAAGCAAGACCGCCCATGACAATCAGGGCAGCAAGGAAATATCCCAGTCCCGGAAGGACATCGTTGGCAATATCCTGTGCGCGCTTTTCAGAAACGGCTATGATTCGCCAGATATTCATCTGTGCCCCAATATCGATAATAATAGAAATTAAAATTACAAATCCAAAACTCGCAAGCAGGGTTTCTGTAAATACTGTCGTTTGTGTCAGAAAGCCTGGTCCAATGGCAGAAGTGGCCATAAGGAATGCGGCACCCAGCAAAAGACTGGCATTAGATTGCTTTTTCATTCATTTTCCCCCAATAATTCTATTTGTGGTTATCTTTCGTGCTTCTTTTACCTTGCATCAGCACTATTTGTAATGATTGAGTTCCATTCGCGCTAGAGTATTCTTCTTCAACAGAACTATTCCCGACAATCGCCCCTAAAAGCCTGCACGCTATTTTTTAAAACCTCATATGCACTATTTCAACCCGATGAGAACATCGGAATCCCCGCAAGATAAATAAGTCTCCTTAAAGGGGCACCAACTTTTCATTACTTCCACGAATATCGGTTTTATTTCAAAAACTCGCTGATTTTCGCTACCTGGATTCCTGCTTCATTCAGTGCCTTCGGAATATATTGGGCAAATTCAAGTGCGCTTTCCCCGTCACCATGGATGCATATCGTATTGGCCTCAATGGAAACGTCAGTACCCTGGACAGAATGAACCTTTCCTTCCTTGACCATGCGGATTACCTGATTTACAGCTTCGCTATGATCTGTAATAAGTGCATTGTGTTCCCTTCTTGAAGTAAGAGTTCCATCCTCCTGGTACGTGCGGTCTGAGAACACCTCATTTGCAGAGCGGAGTCCAATTTTCCTGCCGGCTTTTACTAATTCGCTTCCTGAGAGCCCGAAAAGAATCAGTTCAGGATCCACTTTATAAACCGCTTCTGCGATTGCTTCTGATAATGGTGCGCTTTTTGAGGCCATGTTGAATAATGCACCGTGCGGTTTTACATGCTGAAGCTTTCCGCCTTCAGATTTAACAAAGGCATACAAAGCACCAATTTGATAGACCACTAAGTCATAAGCTTCCTGAGGGGTTATGTTTATATCCCTCCGGCCGAATCCATGCAGATCCTGGAGTCCCGGATGGACACCCAGGCCAACATTCTTCTCAAGTGCCATCTTAACTGTTTTTCGCATGGTCGCAGGGTCGCCGGCATGAAAGCCGCATGCAATATTGGCAGAAGTAATATAATCAAGTATTTCCTCATCGCTCCCCATCTTGTATGAACCAAAGCTTTCTCCCATATCACAATTAATGTCTACAATGTGCATCTTAATTTCCTCCTCTTGTTTTTAAAAATATGCCTTGCTTTAATTCACTTAATTTCATTTCTCTATTAATTAATAACTGCTGCGCCTGTTCATTTGATATTTCTGCAAAACTTAAGGAGTCTCCGGGTTTGGCCTGCGCCAGAAGGGGGAGGTCGACAGCAGCAACCTGTCCAATTTTTGGATAACCTCCAGTTGTTTGCCGGTCAGCCAGCAATACAATCGGATTTCCATCCGGAGGAACTTGAATGGAACCAAAATTTACGGCTTCAGATATTTGCTCAGCATGTTCTGACAGCGAAAGAGCAGGGCCTTTCAGTCTATATCCCATCCTGTCCGATTGTGAGGTAACTTCAAAGGCATGTTTGAAAAGCTGAACCTGGCTTGCTTCGGAAAATAAATCAAATTGGCGGCCCCTTGTTATTCTGATTTCTGGATTTGCCGCTGTGTCCGGTATGAGTTCTGATGCAATACCCCAGTCGTTTTCAACAAAAGTCCTATCAAGAATCTGTTTTGTCAAATACTCCGTTATTTTCAATGATTGGAGAGAAGGTTTGCCGGTTTCCAGCAGGTCTCCTGACTTTAATGCTCTGCCTTTATAACCGCCAATTCCTGCACGCAGGTAGGTGGATTTGCTGTTCATTACATCAGGTACGGCAAATCCGCCCGCAGCAGCCAGATAGGCTCGGCACCCTTTACGGCACCGGCCGAATTTAAGTTCACTGCCTTTTTTCACAAAAACGGATCTCCATGTCCGAACAGGCTGGCCATTGATGGAAGGGGAAAGGTCACCGCCGCAAATCGAAATGAGGGTATCTTTTTCAAATGTTAAAATTGGACCCATCATCGTTATTTCTAAAACAGGATCATTTTCTTCGTTTCCAGCCAGCAGATTGGCCATCCGGTGTGAAAATGGGTCCATGGCCCCGCTGGAAATCACGCCAAACTTTTGATAGCCGGTTCTCCCCAGGTCCTGAATGCTAGAAAGGAGTCCAGGCTTTAAAACGTTAATCATTGTTCCGTCTCCTCCCAATGATGGTATTCTTCCAGACTGATTGGCTTGAATTTGATTTGGTCGCCTGCTTTGAGTAGGGTAGGGGAGTCATCCGTCGGCCGAAACAATTTAACAGGAGTACGCCCAATCAGCTGCCAGCCGCCTGGCGTCTCGATGGGGTAAATACCCGTCTGCATCCCGGCAATCCCCACTGTTCTCTCGGGAATCTTTAGACGCGGCGTATCCCGTCTTGGTGCGGCAATTTGTTCTGACATTCCGCCAATAAAAGGGAATCCTGGTGCAAATCCAATCATATAGACCAGGTAGCTGCCTGAGGAGTGAATTTCAATAACTTCTTCGGGGGTAATCCCATTATGCTCTGCCACAAAATCAAGATCCGGCCCAAATTCTCCTCCATAGCATACCGGGATTTCAACAATTTCAGGTTCCGGCATATTATTTTCCGTCATCTCTTCAATAAGCGGTTTAATCAGTGAACACACGAAATTAAACGGGAGCTGGCCATTTGAAAGCTGATAGGCCTTAAATGGATTATAAAAAATGGTTACAGTTGTGTAAGCAGGTATGTATTCAATCATCCATTCGGGAGGGTACTTTTCAAGAAAGGCAGTCAGCGACTGAACTTTCTGATGAGTTTCCTTGCTGATTTCTTTCCCAAGCTCAACAAGAACAGCATCATCCCCTAATGGGTGAAGGGTGTATCTCATCATTTCACCAGCTTTCGCAGTAAATTTGTTTGTACTGAGGAATAAAATATTATTTGGTAATAATAAATCTTCATTTTTATTCAAAAGAATTTCATTCATTATTCTTTCTGAAAAAAGGGAAAATCATGTCTTCTAATGCTTGAATGAAAAACATTTATTAGTAATGTTATATATTTATGCAATGTCCTTAGCAGAAGAATATAATATTATATAATAGACTGAAAATTCTATTTGTGCAAATTATTCTGCTAGAAGGCGTACCAATATCTTCAAAGTTTAGTTTGTCCATCATTTTGGGAATAGAGGAGGTACATCACCATTTAGGGAGAGATCATATTGGAAGCAGATTTAGAAATGAACTTATCAGAAAGATTTGAGGCTGCCTTTAACCGTATTCACAAAGCCTTAAAACAATCTGCTAAAAACGCCAGAACAGATAGATTTTATAAACTTATAGAAATACAGAAAAATCATTCGCTGATTCGATTATATGAAGATGATTTGCATCAGTTTGCCAAGCTGCGAAATGCCATTGTCCATGAAAAAATAGACCTTGATTATTATATTGCGGAGCCTCATCTCGAGACGGTAGAAAAGATTGAAAGGATTGCCGGCCATTTTGAAAAGCCAAAAACCGCACTTTCCATAGCTGCAACTCCGGTATTTTATTTTTATGAAGATGGCAAGCTAACGGATGTACTGGCCATAATTAATAAATTTTCACACTCCCAATTCCCCATTTACTCGAGAAAAGAGGAATACTCATGGCTATTAACTTCGGCAGATATCGTGAAATGGATGGCAGAGCACTTTGCAGAAGAAACAATCCAGTTGATAAAGGTGAGAATTAAAGAGCTTTTCAGCAAGAAATCAAAGGATCAAATCTCGTTTGCAGGCAAACATACATCTATCTTTGAATTAGAGGATATGTTTGAGGACTGCCGAAATAAAAATGAAAAGGTTGAAGGGATCATAGTTACCGAGAACGGAAAGCCGACTGAAAAACCAAAAGGCATCATAACAGCGTGGGACCTCCTGGAAGCCGATTCAGAAAATTAAAACGCAAAAAAGGTGCAAGCAATAGCTGCACCTTTTTTGCCGGTTCCGATTATTGCAGCAGTCCCAGACGCATCAGAGTAGACCTATCCTGAATATTCATTCCTGCAGACCTTCTTATAAATGTCCCTTTTTTTGCAATGCCAAAGGAATAGCGTGAAGTCGATGTAAACCTGATCATGGCTTCAGTCCCTCCTTATGAAATTGGCGCTGCATTATTACTTTCCCGCGATTTTGAATAATAAAACTTTTTTACTGTATAAATTTAAGCCTTCTAAAAAGCCAATAAAGATGATAATATAAACTGATAGTTCAATAGCTAAATCCGTGTACACGGTAGAGGTTCTAGCTACCCTCTTTAAAAAACTAAGGAAAACAGGTCTGCTTTCTTAGTGGTCCTGTTTTTCTATTTAAAGGAGAATTTTTATATGAAAAATGATAAAGCACTCGTTGTGTTCAGTGGCGGTCAGGATAGTACAACTTGCTTATTCTGGGCAAAGGAACGTTTTGAAGAAGTGGAAGCCGTCACTTTTAATTATAATCAGCGTCATAAGCTGGAGATCGAATGTGCACAGCAAATAGCAAAAGAACTGGGGATCAGGCACCACATTCTAGATATGTCCCTATTGAATCAGCTGGCACCAAATGCACTAACCCGTGATGAGATTAAAGTAAAGGATGGGGAGGAAGGCGGGCTTCCATCCACATTTGTGCCTGGGAGAAACCTTTTATTCCTGTCATTTGCTGGTGTGCTGGCCAGTCAGATTAATGCAAAGCATATTATAACCGGGGTGTGTGAAACAGATTTCAGCGGCTACCCAGACTGCAGGGATATTTTTATAAAATCATTGAATGTCACCCTTAATCTATCAATGGATGAACAGTTTGTGATCCATACACCATTAATGTGGCTCAACAAAGCAGAGACATGGAAGCTGGCAGATGAATTAAATGCCCTTGATTATGTGCGTGAGAAAACACTGACATGCTATAACGGAATTCCGGCTGATGGCTGCGGTGAGTGTCCAGCATGCCATTTAAGGAAAAATGGCCTTGAAGAATACCTCAAGGAAAAGGAGGAGCTTTAAGCCATGTACGGTTTCAGGATTGTTGATAAACTGCAGAAGATAAATGAGGATATCAAACCCGATCAGCTGAAATACCACCATAAGCGTGTAATGGTCAGCAAGGAATTCACTTTTGATTCAGCCCATCATCTGCATTGCTATGAAGGCAAATGCAAAAACCTGCATGGGCACACCTACAAGGTGATTTTTGGCATAAGCGGATTCGTGGATGACAGAGGATTAATGATTGATTTCGGCGACATTAAAAAAATTTGGAAAAACGAAATTGAAATATTCCTTGACCACAAGTATCTGAATGAAACGCTGCCGCCAATGAATACGACAGCAGAGAATATGGTTGTCTGGATTTATGAAAAAATGGCACAAAGCCTCCAAAACAGAAAAGAGCAATATGTTGGTGCAAGAGTAGAATTTGTGCGCCTTTTTGAAACTCCTACAAGCTATGCGGAAGCAAGAAGGGAGTGGATGGAGGTTGAGTAAGATTCCTGTTCTCGAAATATTCGGACCAACCATTCAGGGTGAAGGAATGGTGATCGGCCAGAAAACGATGTTCGTCCGTACAGCAGGATGTGATTATTCATGCAGCTGGTGTGATTCATCCTTTACCTGGGATGGAAGTGCGAAAGACAGCATCCGCCAAATGGAACCGGATGAAATTTGGAAAGAGCTTAAAGAGCTGGGTGGGGATGGATTTTCCTTTGTGACCATATCCGGGGGTAATCCTGCACTTTTAAAAAATTTGAGTGAACTCATTTCTTTGCTCAAAGCAGAAAAAATTAAGATCTGCTTGGAAACACAGGGGAGCCGCTGGCAGGATTGGTTTTATGAAATTGATGAACTGACCCTATCCCCAAAACCGCCGAGCTCAGGCATGAAAACAGACTTCGATGTGCTCGGTTATATTGTGAATAATCTTCAGACCAAAAGAAAGGCAGAACAGCAGGTCTCACTGAAGATTGTTGTTTTTGATGATAAGGATTATGAATACGCTAAAAACATTCATAAGCGCTATCCCGGTGTTCCGTTTTATCTGCAGGTGGGAAATGATGACACTGTTACAGCTGACGACCGAAATTTATTGCAGAAACTGCTTGACAAATATGATTGGCTCATTGAAAAAACGATACATGACAATGATTTGACAGATGTTAAAGTACTTCCGCAGCTGCATACATATGTATGGGGCAATAAGCGGGGAGTGTAGTATCTGCTAATCCCGCACCAATTGGTGCGGTTTTTTTTGTAAAGGATGTTCAACAATTTATGACAGATTCCGAGAAATTTATGATATTATACGTTTGAACTTAACAATACATTAGTGCTGTAAATTTCTATAGATAGGGAGAGTTAGATGACAGATAACACCATTATTCGATTTAATTCCGTTACAAAAAGATATGATAATGATCCGCCAGTTTTAAAAAATGTCAGCTTTGAAATTGAGCGCGGGAAGTTCTATACCCTTTTAGGGCCATCGGGCTGCGGGAAAACGACCATATTGCGATTGATTGCCGGATTTACTGAACCTTCCGAAGGGGACATTTATTTTAATGGGCGAATAATAAATAATGTTCCAGCCAACAAAAGGCAAGTAAACACCGTTTTTCAGGATTACGCTCTATTTCCGCATTTGAATGTGTATGAAAATATTGCATTCGGTTTAAAAATCAAAAAAATGAAGAATGCCGATATTGAGAGGAAAGTAAAGGAAGCGCTAAGATTTGTAAACCTTGAAGGCTACGAAAATCGTGAAATCAAAGAAATGTCAGGTGGACAGCGCCAGCGTGTTGCCATCGCGCGTGCCATTGTCAATGAACCAGAGGTTATTCTCCTTGATGAACCTTTATCCGCACTTGATTTAAAGCTGCGGACCGAAATGCAATATGAGCTGAGGGAACTGCAGAGAAATCTGGGCATTACGTTTATTTTCGTCACACATGACCAGGAAGAAGCATTAGCCATGTCAGATGAAATTTTCGTACTTAACAGCGGAAGCATCGAGCAAAGCGGAACTCCTACTGATATTTATGATGAGCCGATCAATCGTTTCGTAGCAGATTTTATTGGGGAATCAAATATCGTTGCTGGAACGATGATCCAAGACTATCTGGTGAAGTTTGCCGGCAAATTATTTGAGTGTGTTGATGGGGGCTTTGAGCCAAACGAAGATGTTGAGATCGTCATCCGCCCTGAAGACCTGGCTATTACCGCACCGGAAGATGGGAAACTGAAGGTACAAGTTGACTCCCAGCTCTTTAGGGGAGTCCATTATGAAATCAGCTGCTATGACAGCGATGGCAATGAGTGGCTGGTCCATTCAACGAAAAAGGCGACAGTCGGGGATCAAATTGGCCTTCATTTCGATCCCGAAGCAATACACGTCATGAGGCACGGGGAAACAGAAGAGGAATTTGATAAGCGTCTTGAAGCTTATGAAGAGGAAAGCCATGAGAACTAATTCCCGCAACTTTTATTTAATTCCTTATGTCCTTTGGATTGCTCTCTTTGTAGTAGCGCCATTGCTTCTTGTTCTGTATTATTCGTTTTTTGATATTGAAGGGCACTTCACTTTGGAGAATTATAGAAAGTTCTTTACACCCGTTTATTTAAAAATGACTTTAAGCTCCTTTTGGTATGCCTTTTTAATAACGTTATTTTCATTGCTGATCGCTTATCCGACAGCTTATTTGCTTACTAAGACGAAACATAAGCAGCTGTGGCTCTTATTAATTATACTGCCATCGTGGATTAATTTGCTTTTAAAAGCCTATGCATTCCTGGGTATCTTTGGAACATATGGTGCAGCGAATAGCTTTTTGGATGCAATGGGAATAGGTGGCAGGCAAATTCTGTTCACTGATTTCAGCTTTATCTTTGTGTCAGTATACATCTTTCTTCCTTTCATGATTTTGCCGATATTTAATTCTCTGAATGAACTGAATCCAACCCTTCTTGATGCCAGCAATGATTTAGGCGGGTCTTCCTGGGTAACATTTAAACGCGTAATTTTTCCTTTGACACTTGATGGCGTGAAATCGGGATGCCAGATCGTCTTTATCCCTGCACTGTCATTATTCATGCTGACAAGGCTGATTGCAGGAAACCGTGTCATCACTCTTGGAACAGCCATTGAACAGCATTTCCTTGTGACACAGGACTGGGGAATGGGCTCGACCATTGCCGTATTTCTGATTATCGCAATGGTGTTCATTATGGTGCTGACAGGCAGAAGAAAGCGGGGGATCCTATAATGAAAAAGAACAGGAAATGGCCGGCGATTTATTTGGCACTTATCTTTATCATCCTGTACGCCCCGATCTTTTACTTGATATTTTATTCATTCAACAGCGGAGGGACCATGTATCAATTCGAAGGTTTCACCCTGGATTGGTATCGGGAGCTGTTTGCTGATGCCCGATTACTCATCATTGTCCTTAACACCATTATTATTGCCCTTTTATCTGCAGCGATTTCGACCATTATTGGAGTGGCTGGAGGACTAGCCATTGCCTATGCTAGAAAACGCAGAGTGAAAAATACGCTCCTGTCACTGAATAATGTGCTGATTGTCAGTCCGGATGTCATTATAGGCGCCTCGTTTTTGATTCTGTTTACAATGATCGGACTTAAGCTTGGATTTGTATCTGTTTTGCTTGCTCACATAGCCTTTAGTGTACCGATTGTTGTGCTGATGGTTTTGCCTAAAATAGAAGAAATGAGCACGTCCATGATTTATGCAGCCATGGATCTTGGGGCAAGCAGATTCGATGTGCTGACCAAAGTCATTCTCCCTTATATTACTCCTGGAATTTTCGCTGGCTTTTTTATGGCCCTGACGTATTCCCTGGATGATTTTGCGGTAACTTTCTTTGTTACAGGCAACGGCTTTACCACTTTGTCTGTTGAGATTTATTCACTGGCAAGACGGGGAGTTTCTTTAAATATTAATGCTTTATCTGCTTTGCTTTTCCTATTTACAATCATTCTGGTAATAGGCTATTACTTTATTACGAAACGAAATGATAAGCCGAATGGAATGGGGGTAAGGCAATGAAGAAGCTTGTTCAGGCACTCGCCGCGGTATTAATTGTTTCATTTGCCTTATTGTACATCGCTTCAGGGCTGAATTCCTCCCAGGGCTACACAAGCGGAAATACTTTGACCATTTTTAATTGGGGCGACTATATAGATGCAGACTTGGTGGACAAATTCGAACAGGAAACAGGCATAAAAGTCATCTATGAGACATTCGATTCCAATGAAGCGATGATGACGAAAATTGAACAGGGTGGCACAGCTTATGATATTGCTGTTCCATCTGAATATGCGATTGAAAAAATGAAAGAGGAAGACCTGCTTTTGCCGGTTGATCATTCAAAAATTCCGAACCTGAAATATATCGATCAGCGTTTTATGGACCTGCCTTTTGATCCCGGGAATGAATATTCAATTCCCTATTTCTGGGGTACTGTCGGAATTCTTTATAACACCGATATTTTAGGAGATAAAAAAATCACAAGCTGGAATGATTTATGGGACCCTGAATTAAAGAACCAGATCCTGCTGATAGATGGGGCAAGGGAAGTAATGGGCATGGGTCTCAACAGTCTCCATTATTCGCTGAATGACAAAAATAGAGACCATTTGGTCGAAGCTAAACAAAAGCTCGATAGTCTTACTCCTAACATTAAAGCCATTGTCGGTGATGAAATCAGAATGCTGATGGAAAATGATGAAGCCGGCATTGGGGTGGTCTGGTCCGGCACGGCTCAGGAACTCATGTGGGAGAAGGATAATCTGGAATATGTACTTCCGGAAGAAGGCTCCAATCTTTGGTTTGATAATATGGTCATCCCTAAGACTGCCAAAAACCCGGAAGCAGCCCACCAGTTTATGAATTTCATCCTTGACCCGGAAAATGCGGCACAAAATACAGAATACGTTGGATATTCAACGCCGAATAAAGAAGCGCTGAAATATATGGACGAAGAAACAATTTCAGATGAACGATTCTATCCGGATGAAGAAATGACAGCTCGGCTGGAGGTTTATGAGAACCTGGGAAAAAGAATGCTTGCTTATTATAACGAGCTTTTCCTTGAATTTAAAATGCATAAAAAATAAAGTGCTGCCAGGATCAATTCCTGGCAGTTTTTGCATTGGAACTGTTTTAAAGAATCAGGGAATGCTAGCTCAAAGGAGGATGGAAAATGAAAATATTCATCAGTATATTTTTATTGATTTTTTCATTCGCAAGTATAGGGAATTCCATAAGTGCTGCCCCGCTAAAACCTGAATTGGCGATTGTCATTGACGATCTGGGAAACAACATGAAGGGAACAGCAGAAATGATGGAGCTTCCGGTGACCTTAACAGTTGCCATCATGCCTTTCATGCCAACGACAAAAGAAGATGCAGAACTGGCAAGTGAAAATGGACATGAAGTGATCGTTCATATGCCAATGGAGCCGAAAAGAGGAAAGAGGAGCTGGCTTGGTCCGGGGGCAATCACAACAGATTTAACTGATGAAGAAATCCGCAGCAGGGTAGAGAGTGCCATCAAAGAAGTGCCGCATGCGGTCGGGATGAATCACATATGGGTTCAAGAGCCACTGAGAATGAGCGGGTCATGAGAATTGTCCTTAAAGTATGCAAAGAACACGGATTATTTTATCTTGACAGCAAAACAACCGGCAAAAGCGTCGTCGGCAAACTGGCAAAAGAAATCGGTGTACCATATGTAGAAAACAATATTTTCTTCGATGACATATACACTACTGCCCATATTACAAAACAGGCTGACAGACTTGCAGAAAAACTGGTGAAAAATGAACGCATTATCGCAATTGGCCATGTCGGCATCACAGGTACAAAGATGGTTAATGTGCTTAAAGAGTATATACCTGTTTATAAAGAGAAAGCAGAAATAGTGCCGCTCTCAGAACTGATTCCAGGCTATGAACTTATTGACGAAGGTCCTTGAACTAAAGCGGAAGCTCCTTGATCAGGGTAAACGTCAACTAAAAACCGCCACGTCCTGTGGCGAACGTTGAAGCCGGCACATCCTGTGCAAGTCCGACAGGCATATGACGAATCACGCAGGAAACCTTCCAAAGCAGCTTTGGTCGGGCGATGTATCCGATGACGAAGCGTTCCTTGTCCTGATTTCTGGAGTGATTTGGCTTATGACCCGAGGGGCTAGGCGCTGGAGGTAGATGCAATCTTTCCACAGAGTAATTCACACAGTTCCATTTTATAATTTACTATAAATAAAAGCTGCAAGCCTGGTGTGGTTTGCAGCTTTGTTCATGGTGTGTAATAAAACGGTGCAATGGTGAAATACGGCTTAAATCCTAAAAGGTGGCCGCCCACATTCCGGTCTGGTTAGTCCCGCAACGAAGCGATGTTAGAAGAGGTGGGCGACCGTGAATATAGTATATGCAGTGATGCAAAAAGGATGCAGCAAAACTTCCCTGAATACAGGAAGGTTTTGTATGATCTTACTGAACTTGTGTGGCATGGGTGTCCGGCACCTTTTTAAAAGAGATACATCATTGTAACAATGATAAGGGTTAGAATGACCGAGAAAAAAGATGCCTGAGATGTTAATGGATTTTGCTGTTGAAATGGCAAAGATGGTGCATTTATTTCTTTTGAGAAAAGGGAGCAGGCATGGAAAACGTTTTATCACGAGCTTAAGGATTTGAAAAAAGGTGAAGCATCCTCATTAAAAGAAATTGCCAATCGGGGCTGCTGCAAAAGAATTGGAAAATGCAATACTCTCTGAATAAAAATATCCATCCACTGCAAAACATAACATTGTCAGAACTGTAAAAAGTGCGGCAATGTTTTTTTTTTCATTTACTCATGATTTTGTCCCGGTTGTTAGGGGTATGTAAATATTAAATTAACAGGAAGGGGTGAATTGCATGCTTTGGACTATAGCAGGTATTTTGCTTGTATTATGGATACTCGGATTAATATTTAAAGTAGCAGGAGGCATCATTCATATACTGCTGGTAATAGCAGCGATCATCTTTGTTGTAAACTTTATAAGAGGCCGTGCATCCGGCAGGGGATAAATGAAAAAAGCCTTCAGATTTTGGAGGCTTTTTTTAAAGTTAATGTATTTGATCCATCACGATTAAGCTACCCTGTGCTGGCGATCATTTATTTTCGGAAAGATTCCCATTCAATGAATATGGAGTTAACTCTCATTCATACGCTGACCTCCAGACATGTTCTGGAAAGAAGGCTGCCGTATCTCTTCAGGCGAGTAATATAGAGGCAGCGAAATAGTAAAGCTGGTTCCTTTATTCTGTGTGCTCTCTATTAAATATTTTCCTTTCAAACGATTGATGATGTCAAAAGATATCATTAATCCTAAGCCGGTTCCTTTTGTTTTCGTTGAGTAATAGGGCTGACCGAGCATTTGAAGCTTTTCTTTCGACATTCCGACACCTTCATCTTTAATTTGTATATCTGCTGTAGTATTTCTTTTGAATGCTGAAACCTCTAGAATACCGCCATCAGGCATGGCTTCTATACTATTTTTCATTAAGTTTATAAATAATTGCTTTATTTCATTCGGATTACCCATGATAAAAATGCCTTCAAAAATACTTGTCCTTATTTCAACCTTTGTCATCAGTCCATATGGCCGCATAAAATCAGCCACCTCCAATAATAATCCGGAAAGTGAAACTTTACTGGTAACAGAAGTTTCCGGGCGTGCAAGTAAGAGGAAATCACTAATAATATGATTGGTTCTGTCCAGCTCTTCCAAAGAAACTTTAATAAATGTCTTTTGATCTGCAGTCAGGTTTTTTTCATTTTTAAGCATTTGCAGAAAACCTCTTACAGTAGTCATTGGATTCCTAATTTCATGGGCGACTGACGCAGCCAGCTGACTGATTGCATTGATTTTTTCGGCATTTCTCAGTTTTTCCATCATATTTTCCTGAACCAGATTCATTTCAATCAAATAGATGATTATAGAAAGCGTCATAATGGAAACTGCTGAAAACAATAGTAAGTATACAGCGTCTTCGTTTATATCCTTTTGGAGGAAAATAACATACCTGGTTATCGTAATGGGAAGATAAAATAAAACTGCTATACTGAGTTTTTGCCTAAATGTACATTTTTTATAGATTTTTGACGCATAGAAAAAAAGCACAGAAATTATTGTGTAATTTACAAGCGCAATCCAAATATCTCCTGGTGAAAAAAAGCCCTTAAAAGAAATCAATACAAAAATAGTCAGGAAGCCTGCACGGGGCTTAATGTAAAAATAGGCGACAAAAACAGGAATAAATTTCAAGTCAAAAAACTGACCGCCTGCAATTTCCACAGGAAAAGTCATAGTGAGGAAAAGTGCTAAAAAAAGAACAGATAAAAGCGGGGCAGAAGTCTTCCAGTAATCCCCCCGATAAGAAGAGATTTTATGGATAAAAGGGATCATGATCATAATCAGAAAGTGAAAAATCAAGTCAGCTGTAAAATCATACAAAAGAACCATTCCTCCATTATGTAG
The DNA here is from genome assembly GCF_000294775.2 of Cytobacillus oceanisediminis 2691. GTDB lineage: Bacteria > Bacillota > Bacilli > Bacillales > Cytobacillaceae > Cytobacillus > Cytobacillus pseudoceanisediminis. The sequence goes on along the minus strand of NZ_CP015506.1, from coordinate 2,603,273 downwards.
GTAATATTAGTAATTAAACAAAAGAAAGGAAGAATCCTTTATATGGGAACATTTATTTATTCTGGTTATATGAAAGAACCATTTGTTTACATAACATTATTATGGGTTAATTTGATTATTTACAAATGACCCGCAGTTCCATTATAAAAAACCGGCCCATAGTGGGCCGGTTTCTCATCATGCCAGTACCATTTCAGTCTTCAATTCTCCAACAATCTTCTGGACTTCACTGCCTTCAAGAGTTTCTTTTTCAAGAAGGGCCTCTACCAGCGTTTCAAATTGAGGCTGATGATTTGCGATGATCAATTCGCATCTTTCCAGTGCTTTCTGGAAAAGATCCTGCATTTTTGCTTCTTTTTGACCTTTGTTAAAAGTAAGCTCAAAGCCGTTATCCAGTAACCCGGTATCAACCATTTGCTCAATGATATGCTTGGCTTGTTTTACGTCACCGCTTACTCCAATGCTATGCTCGCCAAGAATCATTCGTTCTGATACACCGCCAGCGAGAATCATGGCAACTTGATCAAGCAATTCACTTGTTGTCGATAAGTGAAGTTCTTTTTGAATGGGGGCCACGTAACCAAGAGCTTCACCTCGGGGAATGATGGTTGCTTTTCGGACGGATCCTGGTTTTGTTAAAGCAGCCACTAAAGCATGGCCAGCTTCGTGTATGGCCACCCGCTGCTTCGTGCCGGGATCCTGCAATGCACGGGTGGTAGTTCCCAAAATGGTCCGATCCAGCGCATAATCCAAATCATCCTTAGAGATAATTTCCTGGCCGTTACGGACAGCTCTGCGGCTTGCCGTTTCAAAAAGGGAATGAAGATCTGCTCCCGAGAATCCAGAAGTGCTTTCTGCCAGATCGCCAAGTGTTGTCATGACATCCTCAGCAAGTAATCTATTTTTCGTGTGAATATTGATAATCTCTCTTCGGCCCTTTGTATCCGGAAGAGGGACATTGAAGGAGAAGTCAATACGCCCAGGACGGAGGAAGGCTTCATCGAGCATATCCTTCCTGTTTGTCGCTGCAATAAATAGTATTCCATCATTGGAATATCCGCCGTCAAGCTGAACTAGCAGCTCAGTTAATGTTTTTTCACTTTCTTCCCCGCCATGCTGCTTTCTTCTGCCTGCCAGTGCATCTACTTCGTCAATGAAGACAACAGCAGGGGCATGCTTTCTGGCATTTTGGAAAAGATTTCTTACACGGGATGCTCCCACACCAACGAACAATTCATTAAAACCGGAACCGCTGGTTGAGAAAAAAGTAGCTCCAAGCTCTTTAGCGATTGCCTGAGCCAGCAACGTTTTCCCCGTTCCAGGAGGCCCGTATAACAGAATTCCCTTTGGCGGCTTAATCCCCATCTTCAGGGAGCGCTCAGGTTCTTTTAAAATTGAAAGAGTCTGCATGATTTCCTCTTTCATTTCTTCCTGAATTCCGCCAACATCCTCAAGTGAAATGGAAGGAAGGGCCTTTGGCTTAGATACACTTTGCTTCATAGTATTTGTAGCGCCCATTCCGCCTTTTCCTGACTTAAACAGGTAAATGCCAATGGCTATAAACAAAAGGACTACACCGCCCAGAATCCAAGGGGTATAAGGTCCTGTGTTTGCGAACGTATATTGTATATTATAGGTTTCTACTAATTTATCAACCATCTCACTGTTGGGGGGCACATGGGAGATGTACTCGCCATCAGGGGCTGTGATCAGCAGTTTCCCATTTTTATATTCCTGTACTGCAACAGTCTTCCCATCCTGGGAGGCAATAATTTTTTCCACAGAAGAAAACGGGACTGTCACATCCTTTTTTCCTGCTTGTACGGTCCAAATAACCGCCGCCAAAATCACCGTGATCACCAATGCAATAGAAACAATCGTCGAAGGCTTCTTAAGACGTGATTTCAACTATTTCCCTCCTCATTAAACATACCTACATTATAAGGAAAAAGAATTGTTAATTACAGGGTTTTACACTTTTTAAACGTTGTAAATTATGGAAAAATAATATCTCCTTAGAGGAATTGTGCTATAACAGCATTCCAGGTGCATCAATTTATGATAAAAATGTGACAGAGATGAAGCAAATAAAATTATAAAACATAATAACAATCAAAACTATAAAATTGGAAACTGGATATGAAATAGTGAATAATAGAAACTGTGAAAAAAATATGGGAAAAAGGTGTAAAGATGGCACAGCAGGATTTTACAAAAGGAAATATATTCAAACAGCTCTTGGTGTTCTCAACTCCAATCATGCTCACTAATTTTCTGCAGGTTTCCTATCAATTTATTGATAGTCTGTGGGTTGGGAATCTGCTTGGGGCCGACGCATTGGGAGCTGTGGCGGTGTCCGGCACTGTAATCTTTACAGTTCTTTCTTTTATCATTGGAATAAACAATGCGGCGTTAACGATTTTATCCCAGCAAAAGGGTGGGGATCATGAAGAGGGGCTGAAACAATATTTGAATGCCTTTACCGTCATTCAGACAATTATGTCAGTTGCTCTTGGAATAGCCGGATTCCTGTTTGCAGAAAGAATTTTGGCCATAATGGGCACACCTGCAGGAATGGCTGAAGGTGCAGCATCCTATTTGCAGATTAACTTCATTGGTATTCTGTTTTTATTTGGATACAATTTTATAGGAACCGTACTCAGGGCGCTCGGAGACAGCAAGAGTCCACTGTACTTTGTCCTGATAGCAGTCGTATTAAATGCAATCCTGGACCCTCTTTTTATATCTGTATTCCAGCTTGGTATTGATGGGGCAGCTTGTGCTACGATCCTTTCACAGGGGTTCGCATTTATGATCGGAATGATATTCATACTCCGCAAAAAGCTGGCGCCGTTCACTATTCCTTCTTGGCCGCATAAAGAGGAAGCGGCATTAATTTTCAAGCTCGGCATCCCTTCTGGACTTCAAATGACCGTTATATCGGCTGGTGTTATGGCTATTATGTCTGTCGTCACCTCTTTTGGCGATGACGTGGTTGCGGGATTTGGTGCAGCTCAGCGTATTGACAGCATCATTATGCTTCCTGCGATGGCATTGGGGACTGCAGTCAACAGTATGGCCGGTCAAAATATAGGGAGAAATCAATGGGAACGGGTTCATCAAATCGCCTTGTACGGAGTCATTTACAATCTTGGAATCATGTTTATCATCGCTTTTGGTACGGTCCTATTTGCAGAACACGGGGTGCGCCTGTTTATACAGGATAAAGAATCAGTTCAGTATGGCACTGACTATTTAAAGATCATTGCCTTTTTTTATCCGCTCCTGGGCATTAATTTTATATTGAATGGTGTGGTAAGAGCTTCCGGTGCGATGTTTCAAGTGCTCATACTGAATATCATTTCATTCTGGATCCTGCGCTATCCTTTAACATTCCTATTTTCAAAGTTTATGGGTGATAAAGGAATTGCTGCAGGCATGGCGATAAGCTTTGCTATAAGCAGTGTCATCGCCTTTATGTATTACCGTATCGGAAAGTGGGATAAACAGGCTATATTTGGAGAGGGAAAATAATCCTTTTCACTTTCATTTATTTCATTTATACTAAAATTGGATAATACAATAACGTGCCACAAGGGGAGCATTCTGCTGAGAGTGAATAGTTCGCTGTTCTGACCCTTTGAACCTGTTAGATAATGCTAGCGCAGGAATGTGGAATAAAAGGCGGAAGGGGTTTTTCTGCCTGCTTGTTCTCCCTTGGGGTATCGTCATACGATTATAGGGGGATTTTTTTATGAAAAAATTAAGCCTGACGGCGATGATTGAAGCTTCATTTTTTGCAGCATTTGCTATTATTTTGGATTTCCTTCCATCTATTAAGCTGTCGCCTTCCATTTCGATTTCTGCTGCGATGATTCCCATATTCATTTTGGCATTCAGATGGGGCTTTAAAGTCAGCTTCATTGCCGGTCTATTATGGGGAATATTGCAGATTGCCATGGGTGATGCCTGGATTGCGACTCCGCTTCAGGCATTTATTGAGTACTTTGTGGCATTTGCCTGTATCGGTTTTGCCGGTTTGTTTTTCCGACCAATTCAAAATCAGCTGCGCAGCGGAAACAAGAAAAAGGCATTGGGCTGGGTTGTTTTAGCTGTGTTTGCCGGAAGCCTTGCCCGGTATTTCTGGCATTTCATAGCAGGTGTCCTTTTCTTTGGGAGCTATGCGCCGGAAGGGATGTCACCGGTTCTCTTTTCCTTTCTGGCAAACGGTGCAACCATGCTCGGAGCAGCTATTCTCTGCTCGATTTTAGCAGTATTAATTATATCTTCAGCTCCAAGATTGATCATAAGAAAAACGGATGAAGTTATTCAATCACAAAAACGCGCTTCCTAATATAATCAGCCTCTTTGGAAATTTCCAAAGAGGTTTTTTCTTATTTTAGGAAACTGCTCCTGAAAAATGGGTATATTACTCAAAAAGGGGAGTGATTGTTTGTCAAACACATTGCAGGGCAATATTATTACAGGTGTATATGATGCAGAAACCAGTGCCTTTGAGATCCAGAAGGTTAAAAATTTCAGCACCCAGTCTGTCCTTAACAAAAATCAATGTGAAAATTTGTATAACTATTTATCCCTTCATGAAGAGGATGAGGGAGGACAGATTATTACACTTTACGATCAAATGCCATTAATGCTGACCAGGCAGGAAATAGGCAATTTAAAGAAAGATTTGGAGAACATTAAAAAGCTATATCAGTAGAAAATTGCTTTGCACCTTTGCAAAGCTTTTTTTGCATAAATAAATTTGACAATTTTGTGACAAAAAGTTTGACAAATTTGTGAACATAGTTAGAATATTAAATAAAAGGGGATGAAAATATGACTTTAAAACAGCAAAAGGTGCTGCATTTTTTTAGAAATGTTACTGCGGCCGGTATTCTTTTAGGGTTAATTGTCTTTATTTCAAGCTTTTTTGTAAGCGGTCTCACGGGTGAGTATGTTTTATCAATCGGTTTAAGCATTATGGTATCATCCATGCTAATTTTTGGATTCGGATTTTTTATTAATATGATGGAAGAAATGACAAAGGGCAGCAAGGGAATCAGACAATACAAATAAAACCGGCCTCCAAAAGGGAGACCGGTTTTATTATCTGGCTCATGGGATGGACAAGGCGATTCCGCTTTTCTTGAATTAATGAGCCGCGTGCCCAGAAGTGAGAACCCAAATAGAACCTACTACAATTACAATAACCATAAATACGGCATAAATCATATTAACTAAGTTCGTTTTGCCGTCTTCTCCTTCTCTTAAGTGCATGAACATGAACAGCTGCATGCCTGCCTGAATGACAGCCAGCGAGCCGATGATCCACATGATCACTTTAAAAGAGAGGTTCGTTTTTAGGGCAATACCTGCTGCTGCAAATGTCAGCACAAGGGAAACAACAAATCCAATGACATGGCTTATAGGGAAGCTTTTTGATTGATGATGTTCCATTTAAGCCACCAGTCCTTTCAAATACACGAATGTGAAAATAAAGATCCAGACCACATCAAGGAAGTGCCAGTAAAGGCCGATAATAAACGTTTTTCTTGCTGTAGTAGGGGTAAGGCCTCTTTTTAAAAGCTGGATAATGACCATAGTTGCCCAGCCAATTCCCAATGTAACATGGGCTCCGTGTGTACCCAGCAGGACAAATAAGCTGGATAGGAACGCACTTGTCTGCATCGTTGCACCTTCATGGGCATAATGGATAAACTCATTAATCTCCATGAATAGGAATCCTGCGCCAAGTGCAAGGGTAATCACCAGCCAGGTGATTAGCCCTTTCAGGTTATGGCGGCGCATTTCAAAAATGGCGATGCCCATTGTAAAGCTGCTTGTCAAAAGGAGGACTGTCTGAATCAAGACATCCTTGATCACAAAAATGTCTTTATGTGTTGGCCCTCCAGCAAAGCGTTCATATAAAACTCCATATACTCCGAACAGAGTGGCAAATAGAACGATTTCAGCGCCAAGGAAAACCCAGAAGCCAAGAATATTCATCCGGTCCTGTTCAGTTTGATATTCAAGGGGCAAAGAAGTATCCACTTTAGCTGACATGATCGTGCACCTCTCCTTCTGTTTTTCTCCACGCATTTTCAATTCTGTGGATTTCATCTTTTGTAACATGGAAGCCTTCATTGTAATCGAATGAACGAATGATCAATCCAGCAAAAATGCCGATGGCAGCTACAGCTGCAGCGATGTGCCATTCAAATACAAGGAGGAAGCCTGCGATGCCAAAGATGACACCCATATAAATCGGAAGCCAGGAATTGCTTGGCATATGAATCTCTTCGATTTCACTGTCATATAACGTTAAGCCTTCATTCTTTTTTTTCATGTGCCAGAAAGGATCAAGGGATTTAACTTCCGGCAGTTTTGCAAAGTTATAGAATTGAACAGGTGACGCAGTAGACCATTCCAATGTTCTTGCGTCCCATGGGTCGCTTGAAATGTTTCTGTCGGCATAGCGGATGCTCCAGTAAATGTTGTAGCAGAACACCGCGAATCCGGCTGCCAGAATGATGGAACCAATTGCCGAAAGCATAAAGAGTGGTGCAAATCCAGACTCGGCAGAGTATGTGTATGCACGTCTTACAGCTCCGTTTAATCCAAGGAAGAACATAGGCATGAATGTTACGTTAAAGCCGATAACAAATAGCCAGAAATGCCATTTACCGATTTTTTCATTCAGCATGAAGCCGAACATTTTTGGCCACCAGTAGTAAAGACCTGCAAATACCGCAAATACGACACCTGGAATTAATACATAGTGGAAGTGGGCAACCAGGAATAATGTATTGTGATACTGATAATCCGCTGCACCCATTGCAAGCATTACGCCAGTAACCCCGCCTATGACGAAGCATGGGACGAATGCAAGTGCCCAAAGCATGGCGGAAGTAATTTTTATGCGGCCTTTACGCATCGTAAACAGCCAGTTAAACATCTTGACTCCAGTCGGTATGGCTATCGCCATCGTCGTGATGGAGAAGAAAGAGTTTACAGCAGGGCCTGATCCCATTGTATAGAAATGGTGGACCCAGACAACCATACTTAAAAGGGCAATTCCAAGGATGGAAAATACCATTGATTTATATCCAAACAATGATTTTCTTGAGAAAGTGGCAATAACTTCTGAGAAAATCCCGAATGCAGGAAGGGCAACAATGTAAACTTCAGGATGTCCCCAAAGCCAGAACAGGTTAGCCCAAAGCATATCCATTCCTCCGCCTGATACTGTAAAGAAGTGTGTTCCATACAGACGGTCGAATGTCATCAGTGCCAATGCAACTGTGAAAATAGGGAAAGCTGCCACAATCAGAATGGATGTTACAAAGGTAGTCCAAGTGAACATCGGCATTTTCATTAGTGTCATGCCTTTTGTTCTCATTTTCAAAATCGTGACGATAAAGTTTATACCTGTCATCAGTGTCCCGATACCAGCAATTTGCAGCGCGACTGCGTAAAAATTATTGCCGATTCCAGGGCTGAATTCCTTGCCTGCAAGAGGGAAGTAAGATGTCCAGCCTGCATCAGGCGATCCCCCGATAACAAAAGAAATATTAAATAGCATAGCTCCGCTGAAGAACAGCCAGAAGCTAAGTGCATTCAGCTGCGGAAAGGCAACGTCACGCGCACCAATTTGAAGCGGAATGACAACGTTCATTAATCCAATCAAGAATGGCATTGCCATGAAAAGAATCATAATAACGCCGTGTGTTGTAAAAATTTCATTATAGTGCTGTGAATTCAGAAATTCCATTTCAGGGCGTGCTGTCTGAGCTTTCATCAGCAAGCCGTCCATCCCGCCGCGGAAAAACATCAATACTGCGGAGATGATATACATGATACCGATTTTTTTATGATCAACTGTAGTCAGCCATTCGGTCCAGAGGTATTTCCACTTTTTTAAATACGTGATGGCAGCGACTGCACCAATCATCGTTAATAAAATAGCAATCTGTGAACCTAGTATAAGGGGGTCCCCAGTAATAAAAAACTCATCCCATTTAATGCCCATGATGGCCACCTCCATGGTTTTCTTGACTATCATGGCTCTCTTCTTCACCATGACCTTCAATTACGTTTGGATTCTCATTTTTATAATTGTCATCTTCTTCGAATGTTTTACCTTGATATCCATGGCCTCTGTAGAGCTCAGGATTTGTATAAGCCTTCGAATTTGGATCAGCATGGTTAACCCATTCTAAATGAGTATTGGAATATGTCAGTCTTCCTAAATGCGTAGGCTTCAGCAGCCCTTCATACTCTTTCTCAGTCAGTTTAGGTGCTGTTTCTTTAACGTCGTCAACCCATTGGTCAAAATCTTCCTGTGTTTGAGCAAGAACCTCAAACTTCATATCCGCATAGCCGCGGCCGTTAAAGTTCGTGTTCTGTCCTTCATATGATCCAGGGTTATCAGCGACAAGATACATTTCAGTTTCCATTTTGGGCATCGTATATTTCTGTCCGCCAAGTGCAGGCACCCAGAAAGATTGCATAGTGCTGGCAGATGTCATTTTAAAGAGAACCGGCGTATCTTCAGGAATATTGACATAGTTCACTGTTTCAATGCCTTCTTCAGGATAGCTGAAGATCCATTTCCAGTCAGCAGATGTTACATGTATTGTAATAGGTTCTTTTTCTTCATAGCCCTTAGGTGTTTCTTCCAGCGCATAAAGTGTTTTTACTGTCGGGATTGTTAGGGCGATGACAATTAAAATCGGAATCCCGGTCCAAATAATTTCAAGTAGTGTACTTCCATGCTCCTCAGGGGGTTCATAATCTTTATTCTCAGGTCGTTCACGGTATTTCCAGACAATGTAGCCGAATAATCCAAACACGACTGCAACGACAAGAAGCATCCAGATCAGGGACCAGTTAATTAATTCGGTAATGCTTCTTGCAACGGGGCCCTGAGGTTCAAATACAACCATATTGCAGCCGCTTAAAACCATTAAGGGCAATAGGGCTGTTAAAGAGAGCAGCATTTTCTTCATCTGATGTTTCATCTCCTTTTGACAAAAACTATTGTTAAATAATTCACAAACAATGTGCGGGTTTTCACAAAGATGCCAAAAAAATATATAGCTGGTAAACATAAGCATCCTTAAAAACCTTTATTTAACTTAGTTATCACTGTGTAAATGATATTAACATAAGCAAATGTGAAAAGTTGTGACAAAAGTGGGAAGGAAATAAATGTAAGCTATTTGGACAGCTTATATTTTTGTTCAAATAGCATTATTACAGGGTTTTGGTCATCAAAACAACTTTTGAACAAATTTTGAACTTTAATGCGACACCCTAATTATCTTATGTTACATCCATATTCAAGCAAAAAACCACCAAATAAAATTCTCCATACAAGAATTAATTAAATGAATTCTCTCTTTGTTGAAAAATACTGAATAGTACAGTAACATGGACTAATAATAGAGAAGGACAGGGTGAGGAAATGACTGATTTAAGAAGTGATACGGTTACAAAGCCAACTGAAGAAATGAGGAAAGCTGCTTATGAAGCTGAAGTTGGGGATGACGTATACGGAGAGGATCCATCAATAAATAAATTGGAAGAGACAGCTGCTGAGGTGCTTGGTAAGGAGGCAGCTCTGTTTGTAACGAGCGGCACACAGGGAAACCAGATTGCCATCTTAACACATTGCCGTCCGGGCAATGAAATTATTCTTGAAGCAGAAAGCCATATTTTTTATTATGAAAGCGGCGCTTCATCTGCCTTTGCCGGAGTCCAGACAAGGACGCTAAATGGGATAAGAGGTGCAATGAATCCTTCAGAAGTGGAGTATGCCATTAGGGGAGAAGATCAGCATTATCCGGAAACAGGATTGATTTGTCTGGAAAATACCCATAACAGAGCTGGCGGTGCCGTAATACCTATTGATAATATGGAAGAAATATACAGAATTGCCAAAACGAATAATATTCCCGTACATATTGATGGGGCAAGACTGTTTAATGCAGCCGCAGCCTTAAACCTGCCGGCTTCTGAAATGGCCAATCATTGCGACACTGTGCAAGTATGCCTCTCTAAGGGGCTCGGAGCACCTGTTGGTTCCATTCTTGCAGGCAGCAGAGAATTTATTGCTGCAGCAAGAAAATGGCGCAAAAGATTGGGAGGGGGACTCCGCCAGGCTGGGATCATAGCAGCCCCGGGAATTGTTGCATTAACGAATATGAGAGAGCGTTTAGCCGAGGATCACGAAAATGCTCAATATCTTGCACAGCAGCTTGGACAAATCAAAGGGATTGAAATCGTAAATCAAGTAGATACAAATATCATTGTGGCTGATGTAAAAAACCTTAAAATGAACTCATCGGAATTTGTTGAAAAGTTAAAAGCTGAGGGAGTGCTTTCAGGAACTTTCGGACCTTCTTATGTGCGTTTTGTCACTCACTATGATGTTACTAAAAAGCAGCTTGAAGATGCAGTCATAGCCATACACAGAACAGCTGGTCAAATGATCTAACTGCAAATAAAAACGCATGTTTTCTGCAGCAAGCGTTTTTCCGTTTCAAATGAATCGCATATCTCAGCTTAGATGGCTCAAAAAGCACACAAATGGTTATAAGAAAATAAAAGGAAATCGGCGCATTAGCCGATTTCCTTTTTGTTGATTAAAGGTTCAAGCTGATTTTTTATATCATCAAGCAATTCATGAATGGTCACTTCATTATCTGTTTGTCCTTTATCAAGAGCGGATTCCAAAAGCTTTGCAAAATCATTAAAGTTAGTTTTCATAATAGACACCTTCAAATTGCAATGTATTTTATGACTCTATTCCCTGATAAGATTTTTTAAAACTCATTATATATTATTAATTTTCCGGCTGAGGTGTGACGAATAGTGAACAGCCATTCAATCTTGTTCTTTGTATGAATGTTTAGGTCCTAAGAAATCTGGGTAATTAATACTGATAAATTTCTCAGCTGCCCCCATACCTGTCTAATACAAAGCGAATAGTATAGCAGGAAAGAGATTATAGATTCATTCATTCATTAATTAAATCAGGAGGTCTGGTTATGAGATTGGTGCAAATGGATATTGATCAGCTATTGGAAGCCACATCGGAAATTGCCGAAGAAGATCTTGGCTATATGATCAGACATGTAGAAATTGATCATTTATTAGAACGAACCCAGGATTGGTAATATATATGGAAAATCCCCGCAGTCAGGAACTGAGGGGATTTTTTATGCTGAAGACTTATTTTCTTGAACATGGTTCTTAAATCGCAAAGTTTTTTTAGAAGATATAACTACCCCCAAGGTGACAATGCCTCCGCCGATTATCTGATACAAATACAATTTTTCCTCCGTAAAACACAATGCGAAAATGATAGCGAAAATAGGGAGAAGATTCAGGAAAACCCCTGCTTTGGCTGCTCCTATTAAGGAAACTCCAAAATTCCAGGATAGAAAAGCCATAATTGAAGACAGAAAACCAACATACAGCAAGATTCCTGCGGAGGTTAAGGTGAAGACAGGGGTTTTTTCCATCACTAGATATTCAATAAGGCTTAAAGGCACCAATAGTAAAATGCCGATAAATGATGATGCATAAAAAGAAGTTAGCACAGGCAAAACGTTTGAATATTTTTTCCCAATTACCGAATACGATGCCCACATAATGACTGCTGCCAATACGTATAGATCTCCGGCATTTATTTTCCATGAAAGAAACATTTCAATCGATCCCTTTGAAATAATATATAAAATTCCAAAGACTGACAGGAGAATTCCTGCTGCCTGGTGGGCTAGAAGTTTTTCTCTTAAAATAAATATGGCTAGAATGGCGATAAAAAGCGGTGTAGTACTATTTACCACAGATGCATTAATGGATGTGGTGTATTGCAGCGCAAAATAAATGATTGTGTTGTAACCGGCAACACCTGTCACCGCCAATAGCAAAAGTATCCGCTTATGCTCCCAAATTATGTTCCAATCTCTTTTTAGCTTCTTGACCATAAAAGGAGTTAAAAGCAAGAATGCAATGATCCATCGCATTAGGGAAAAGAGCAGCGGCGGAAAATAATCGACACCAATTCTCCCTATAACAAAATTCCCTCCCCAAATCATGTTCGCTAAAATCAGCATTAAAAAACCATACTTTTTGTTTGTCCCATCCAGCATTTGAGAAAACCTTCTTCCTGCACTGTAATAAATTAAATTTTACCTTTACCTCCAGGAAAATTCATTAATTTCAGAAATTTTATAAAAATTAATTTGTAACTATTGGAAGATTCAACCCGTCAACTTACTTAAAAAGGGGTGTCTTTCATGAAGAAGAAATGGCTTTTTCTGGGCGGAATCACACTAATCATTATTTTATTGGCATACTTCTCGTTTCTTAACAGGTTAAAAATTGTCAGTAACCTGGCAGAAAATAATGAAGAAGTGACAGTTTTAAAGAATAAGGTATGGGAAGTTACGTTTTCAAAAGAACTTAATCCAGATAGTGTGAACAACAGCTCCGTTTATATTTTGAATGAGGAGGGCGGAAAAGAGCAGGTTAAAGTCTCACTGGAAAATAATAATAAATCCATCGAAATTCAACCGCCTGATGAAGGATATAATCTAAATTCTCCAAACTATACATTGGTCCTTACTAAAGATATCAAAACAAAGGGCGGACAAAACCTGAATCAATCAGTAAAAACTGCTTTCAAAGTTATAGATACTCTGCCGGCAATCGGCTCAAGAAATAAATTGAACGATTACTTTTCAAAAATGCTCAATGAAGAAAGGACATTCCTTGCTGGAAGGGATATGGCAGTGAGCGAGGAGAGCAGCAGTGAAAAGAGCTCAGCAGATTCTGCAGGTGCAGACTTTTCCGCAACAAATGTTCAAGTAGCCGGTATAGATGAAGCTGATCTGATAAAAACGGATGGTACGCATATATACAAAATTACTGATAATAAAGTCCAGATTATTAAGGCCATCCCGGCTGACAAAATGAAGATGGAATCTGAATTATCATTCAATCAGGAATTCTCTCCCTATCAGCTATTTATAGAAGGCAATCAATTAATTGTTATGGGCCACAGCTATAAAGATGCTCCTGTTCACATAGGAAAACCTGCTTCAGAAAAAAAGATTGCACCTGCATTTCATTCCACAAAAACGATTGTTTTCAATATCGATAATAAACAAAATCCAGCACAAATCAGAGAAGCAGATATCGAAGGCAGTTTGCTTGCTTCCAGGCTAATGGATGGAAAGGTATATTTGATTACAAGTCATTTTCCCGAATATTGGATTTTGGAAAGAAATAAAAATGCAGATATGCGTCCCCGTTATTTTGATACTGCCGAGAGCAGGGAGCAGCAGATCGTCGATTATAATGAGATAAAATATTTTCCAGGTTCCCAAAACGCAAATTATATTAATATAGCTGTATTGAATTTAAGAGCCGACAAAGAGCCACTATCAGTCACAAGCTACTTAGGCAGCGGAAATGAATTCTATATGTCCCATAATAATCTATATTTATCAGCAGCCAATTACAATAATGAAACAATCGGAGACAGACAGATGCCCCATCCGGATACGAGCATCTATAAATTCAATATAAAAGACGGAAAAGTAGAGTTCCAGACATCAACTGAAATAAAAGGCACCGTTTTAAACCAGTTTTCAATGGATGAATATAATGAAAACTTCAGAGTGGTAACAACCAAAGGAGAGGCCAGGGACGAAAGAACCCCTTCTTCCAACAGCCTTTATATTCTGGATAAGAATTTAAAAAAGATTGGACAGCTGGAAAACCTGGCTAGAGGAGAACGGATTTATTCTGCAAGGTTTATGAATGACCGTATTTATATGGTTACTTTTAAGGAAACGGACCCGCTCTTTGTCATTGATGGATCAAATCCGGAAAAACCTTCTGTTCTGGGTGAGTTAAAAATTCCCGGCTTCAGCAATTACCTGCACCCATTAGATGAAAACCACCTCATTGGCTTCGGACATGATACGAAGATAACAGGAGGCAAAGGAGCAGGCAGCCAGCCTGTTATTACAACAGACGGTGTAAAAATATCTTTATTCGATGTAAGCAATACCAATAAGCCAGTTGAAAAAGATACAGAAATAATAGGAGGACGCGGAACATATTCACCTTTAAATCACGATCACAAAGCTCTGTTTATCCATAAAAAGAAAAATCTATATGGATTTCCGATTTCAATCTATCAAAATAAAGAAGGAAGCCAGTTTGAATCAAATTTCGACTACCAGGGTGCGTTAATATACAAAATTACTGCCCAAAATGGAATCGAGCTTCAAAGACAAATAACCCATCAGACAGAAAATGCAATTTATGAAGAATGGGAAGATACAATTGAAAGGCTTATCTATATCGGCGACCACATATATAGCATTTCCCCTAAAAAAGTGGATGCCTACCATATAGATGGATTCAAAAAAGCAGGAGAACTTGAGTTAAATTAATTGGAGGAACCAGCCATTTTCTGGCCGGTTCTTTTTTATGCGCACACTGAAAAACAATAATGGAAATGAATTACCACATATTAGAATGAAAATGTCGAATAAAGGCTAATATAAAGCTGATAGTATATAAATATAATTTTACTAAAACGGCTGGTGAGAATATGAAAGGCGGGAGTACCCCTAAATTAATATCTTCTGAAATGGCCATGCTCTGGAACACCTATGTAGCTGATACAGCAGCAGTCTGCTGCATAAAACACTATATAAAAACAAATGAAGATCCGGATGTCTTGCCGGTTTTGAAATATGCGCTATCCATCGCCAAGGATCACATAGACGACATTTCCTCACTCTTTCAAAAAGAAGATTTTCCCATACCTGATGGATTCAATGAAAAAGACCTGCACAATGACACACCCAGGTTATTTTCAGACGTAACCTATATTAGATTCATGCATCATTTAGGAAGAACCGGATTGAATGCCTATTCACTTGCTAAATCAGTTTCTGCAAGAAAAGACATTCGCAGCATGTTTAAAAAATACTATGAGCAAACAGAGAAACTTTTTGATATGGCCGCTGAGGCCATGGAGGAAAAGGGAATATTCATTCGATCACCATATATAGATTATCCTAAAAAAGTAGAATATGTATCAGACCATCGTTTCCTTGGCGGAATTGCAGGCAAAAAGAGGCAGCTGCTGGCCATCGAAATCGCCCATCTGGGTACGAATATCGAGTTATCCAATATTGCTAAAACTATGCTTTTGGCATTCAGCCAGGTAGCTAAACAAAAAGTCATAAGCGATTATTTCAAAAGAGGCTATGATATGAGCCTGGAGCATGCGGAATATTTTCTCAATGTCTTAAAAAATGACGATGTGGCATATCCAAGCACATGGGATGGGTCTATTACAGACTCAACCATCTCACCTTTTTCGGATAGATTAATGATGTTTCTGATCGCCAGCATAACTGCGGTCGGCGTAATGGACTTTGGAATAGCCATCGGGGCAAGCATTCGAAAAGACCTGGCTATTCAATATGCTAATATGATGATCAAAGTCGGAAATTTTGCAGATGAAGGAGCAAAAATTATGATTGACAACGGCTGGCTGGAAAAGCCGCCTCAATCACTTGATAGAGAAAAGCTCAGAAATAAGTAGCTGAAGCACCTTTTTGCGGGTGCTTTATTTTTTTATGATGAATGCAGACCAAAAATTGGGGTAATAGATTACTAGCTTAGAAGAATTAAAAAAGGAGATGAACTCTTATGCGAAAATGGATGCTTGTTTTTACCGCCTGCATACTGATGACAGCATGCAGTGCAGAGGAAGAAAATAAGGAAGGAGCAAAGAATGATTCAACTAATAGCCAGGAATATAATGAAGCTGTGAATACAGAAGGTGAAGAAAAGCCTCTCTCAGTTGCTGAATTGGATGACCGCATTGATGAGGGAATGAATATTGATACTTACTCGGCCGAAGTTCAATCTTGGGCGGAAAAAGGGCAGCTTGAAATGGAAGAAACAGTTACCGTCGAAGATGAAAACACATCATCTGCTGATATCCTGCAGCTTGCGGATGGATTTCTCGGAGTAGCATATGATGAAAAAGAGGTGACAGAAGTTAAAATGTTCCAGTCAGTAGAACATGCAAAAGAATATTTTGAATCTCTGTAACTGGAAAAGTGCTGGAGCTTACCTAACAAAATAATAATTTCTAACCCAACTGATAGTAGACCTTCCGGATGGAAGGTCTTTTCTCATTCTGGACTATTTACCATAATGGCCGCCACCTGCAAAAGCCGATCATAGAATAGAGCGGATGCAGGGTTTTGATCCAGCTCCGTTTCCTTGAAAGCATCTTTCATGCAGGCAAGCCATCTTTGTGCTCTTAAAGGTGTAATATCAAATGGCAGATGCCTTTGTTTCATGGCCGGCGGTCCAAACTCCTGGCTGTAAAGTGGCGGTCCTCCAAGAAATTGCGTAAGAAACATTTTTTGCTTTCTCTTAATGTCCTCTATATCACCTTCAAAAAGGGGACTTAATACAGGATCTGCATAAACCCGGGGATAAAACGCCTCCACTAGCTTCTTAATGGTTTCAGTTCCGCCTATTTCTTCAAAAAGTGTCTTAAAATCATTCACGATTCTCACCTGCTTGAATTACATTTTTTTAATTTCATTATATAGAAGTTATACTAACTTAAATGTGATTTAAATCACAGTATGATTATTGGCGAAACTTTTTTCAGCTGTGAACGTAAATTAAAGTAAGAAGTCGAAAGGGTGAGAAGATGGGCAAAAAAGGCTGTATTAAATGCGGCAGCAGTGATGCCGGTCAAAAAGAAGTTGCCATGACTGGTACAGGACTTTCCAAAATGTTTGATATTCAGCATAACCGTTTTCTGGTAGTTTACTGTAAAAACTGCGGATACTCAGAATTCTATAATAAAAACTCTTCCACTGCAGGAAATGTTCTGGATTTTTTCTTCGGCGGATAAAAGTAACGGATCATGCATTGCCCATCATGCGGCAATGTTTTTCTTTTTTAGGCAAAAAATTTTGTTAGCTGAATGGAATGTGAGAAAATTATCCAGTACCCTAATTAATAAAAAGAGGTGAAAGAATGGAAAATTTACAATCTGCTGTATCATTACATAACGGTGTCAAAATGCCGTGGCTGGGACTGGGTGTTTTTAAAGTTAAGGACGGAGACGAAGTGGTTCAGTCAGTGAAATCAGCCCTTAAAGCAGGATATAAAAGCATTGATACGGCTGCAGTCTATCAGAATGAAGAAGGTGTAGGCCAGGCAATCAAGGAAGCAGGCGTACCTCGTGAAGAACTTTTTATTACCACAAAAGTTTGGAATTCTGACCAGGGCTATGATTCTACAATCAATGCATTTGAAACCAGCCTTGAAAAGCTGGGCCTCGATTATATCGACCTTTACCTGATCCATTGGCCTGTGAAGGGGAAATATAAAGAAACATGGAAAGCCCTTGAAACTCTTTATAAAGAAAAAAGAGTAAAGGCAATTGGTGTGAGCAACTTCCAGATCCATCACCTCGAAGATCTGATGCAGGATGCTGAAATAAATCCTATGGTTAACCAGGTTGAGCTTCATCCTTTGCTGAACCAGACAGAGCTTAGGGACTTCTGCAAGAAGCAGGACATTCAAATAGAAGCATGGTCACCGCTGGCACAGGGAGAGCTTCTTGAAAACGAAGCATTGAAGGAAATTGCCCAAAAGTACAGCAAATCGGTTGCACAAGTGATCTTAAGATGGGATCTTCAGAATGAAATTGTAACAATACCCAAGTCAGTGAAAGAACATCGCATCATTGAAAATGCTGATGTATTTGACTTTGAGCTTTCTTCAGAAGATATGGACAAAATCAGCGGCTTAAATGAAAATAGACGAGTAGGTCCGGACCCTGACAACTTCGATTTCTAAATAATGCAGGAAACCGGCAGGCAAAAAGCCTGCCGGTTTCCTTTTACTCCTCAAAATAATCCCGAAATTCTTCTGTATCCGTTTCGGCTTTATTCTTAAAGTAAGGGTTATCTTCAGTCGAATTTTCCGGATCGAGATTTGTCTTTATCACAAGTGTTGGCCCCGAAGTATGCCCGGCAATCATCCGATCATCCAGTTCTTCGAAATCCGGCAGCTTTTTGCTTCCTGGTTTTATTGGATCCATGGCTGCACCTCCCATCAATAGCGTGCAATGAGCAGGCGGAATTTATTCACATACGTTCCTTAAAAGCTAAAGAATGTTTGCATAGAGGAAAAAAAGGTTATTAGGGAAGAAAACATTCTTAGGCAGATAAAACGACCGTGTTTTGATGGAGGAAGAAACAATGAGTATTTTCGAGAATATTTTGGATATTTTGGAGAAAAAGGGAGCTATATCAATCCCTTCTTTGCTTGATGAAATGAATAAACTAAGTAACTCTCAGAATACCAGCCGAAAACCGCTTGAATTATCACATGTAAAATCTGTCATCAGCAGAAAAAGAGAAATTTTCCATATAAAAAATAATATTGTCACGATTGACCCTGATAAAGAGCCCATCCTTTTGAGTGTCAGCCTCGGCGGTTATCCCGGACCCTGGTACAAAGTCGAAGTGGATTTTATCAATGGACGTTTTGTATACTTTGAATGGCATTTAAGCTCGTTCTCACATAGAACTGAACTGCCTGCAGCATCAGGCAGCATTGAGGAATTTAAAAAGGAATTATATCGGCTGAAAATTTGGAAGTGGCAGAAGGAATACCAAAACCCTGGAATCATATTGGATAGTGTGACGTGGTCCATAAAGCTGATTACAAAGGAGAATATTTTTGAGAGTCAGGGGATACAGGCATTCCCTGAGGGCTGGGAAAAGTTTTGTAAGGCACTTTCAAAGCTGACAGGAAAATATATATGCTAAAAAGCTGCTGCTAAGGAATAGCTGCAGCTTTTTTAGCGTTCTGAAATCATCTTAAGGACAAAACTCTTATCCTCCTCATCAATGAAAAGGCAATATTCTTCTTCCTCTGTTATGTCAAGAAGATGCTGAAGTTCTTTTGGAATATGGATAGAGCCATTTTCAGATATAAGTCTTTTATTATGGGTTGATTCCAAATCAGCCTTCTCAATAATAATTTGATCCTGGTCGAAGCGAAGATCAGCCAGTTTTCCCGGCATAAGTCCAAATTGGCTGCGCCACTTGCTTGGGAGCAGAATTTTACCAGTTTTATTGAAGTTTTTGCATTTATACATTGTTAACATGCTGATCAGCTCCTTCTATGCTTGTTAATCTATTACACCTATTGGAATGTTCAAAACACATATTTTAAGCAAATTTAAAAATATCTGCCGTTCTTGCGGAAAGAATGAATAATTTTCCTTTAAATACAAAACCTTTAAAAAAAGGTGGGGTAAGATGAAAAAGAAGCTATATTTGGTGCTTATAATTCTCCTTTCCTGGCTGACTGTTCCATTCATAGGCAAAAGGGATTTTAAACGTTTTTATCCAGCAGCCATTTTTATGTGCCTTTATGTTCTGATAGAAGGGTTTATCGCTGAAAAAAACAAATGGTGGACTATTAAGGAAAGATTACTTCCAAAGCTCAGTGGTGAACTCCCATTGATATTAGGGCCGTTTTTTGCGGGATCTATATGGATATTAAAATTAACTTATGGCAGGCCCTTGCTGTATATCCTTTTGAATTCAGTTGTTGATGCCTTTTTCGCCTACCCTTTTTATACTTGGTTCAAAAAGATTGGGATTTGGAGGCTTCTCCGTTTTACACAGCTGAAGCTATTTATGCTTTTCATAATGAAGTCAATATTCATGTATGTTTTTCATATGGCATTTGTGGATAAAAAAATATTATCAGCGGCAGTTGGCGGATTTAGGAATTATTTTAATAAATTCCGAATGAATGAGAGAGAGGAGAGGGGATAATGGAAAAAAGAAGAGACATGTCCTGTACAGATGATAAAGATATTCTCCATCATCTAATGGAAGAACAAATTGCTTATATCTGTGTAGAGGAAGAAGAAGAACGAATGAAGGAAGAAACCATGAATAACGGGAATAACGATTAAGATCTTTTACTGAAAGAGGTGGAAAATGAAAAAAATAATTGTCAGCCTTATGGTTTTGATTGCTTTATCAGAATACAATCCCATTCGGGCATTGTCCGTAGAAGCGCATGCTGAAAGACCAGAACCAGCCTATGCTAAATGGGGCAGACTTGCTATGGAAACAGCAAAAAAGAAATATCCTAAAGCTAAAATTCTTGACTACTTGCATATCGGCAGAGAAAGGAGACAAACAACAGACATCGAAAAGTTCAAGCTATGGATAGAAGATGAGGGCAAAGAATTCGGTCTATACATTGATATTGAATTTGATTCAAAAACTGACAGAGTCATCAGGATCAATACGCGAAGATCAGCTAATTAACTTGATCAGAATAAAACCAGGGGCTTTATGATATTATAAAGTCCCTGGTTTCTTATTTCTCAAATTCAAATTTTGAATAACAATCAATCGCGAAGTCTGCATAGGGGTTAGGGTTGCGGAATGCACAGGTGCTGATGCCGATCTGTCTGGCAGGCATTAAATCTGTATCCTGGTCGCCAATGGCCAGATCAATATGATAACGCCGATGAAGATATTCATAGGATTCCGGATGCGGCTTTAAGGAGAAACCATCAAATTCAGGGCAGATAACTTCTTCAAAATGGGAAGTGAGTTTCCAATACTCGAGCAGCTCCTCAGTTGATTGCCGGTTCCGATGGGTTACCAGCACGTTTACATTATTTTGCTCTAATATTTCCCTTACATATGGGAATAATGGCTTCTCATCATGCTTAAAAGTAGCTTCCATTTGACGGAAATCCGCAATTTTATCCGGAGAAACATTAAATTTCTGATAGGCTGTCCCGTTTTTAAGAGGCATAAGTACTTCATGAGGATTCAGCTCTTTACCGGATATGCGAATAAAAGCCTGAACCAATGTGGGCCATGTATCTAGAATGGTGCCATCTAAATCCCAGAGAACATTCATAAAAATCTCACCTCCTTGCTATGTAACCATTGTATAGGTATTTAAAGGGGAAAGGCAAATACCCGGCAATCTTTTAATTGCCGGGTTTAATACTATCTTAATACATTAAAATATCTTGCTTCCGGATGAGCAAAGACCATTGCAGAGACAGATGCTTCCGGTTCCATCATGCATTCTTCTGTTAGCTTAACCCCGATATCCTCAGGCTGTATAAGCTTAAATAGCTTCTTCTGGTCCTCTAGATCAGGGCACGCAGGATATCCATAAGAAAAGCGCTGTCCCTGGTACTTCGCCGCAAAACGGTCCTTCATAGTCATTTCAACTGGATCAGGGAATCCCCAGCGATCCCGTATCTGACGATGGATCAGCTCGGCAAGCCCTTCAGCTGTCTCCAAAGCGAGCGACTGCAGGGCATGGCTTTCCAGGAATCTGCCTTCGGCTTTTAAACGGTCTGCTATACCGCGTATACCTTTTCCGGCAGTCACAGTAAAGAAGGCAGCATAATCCATTTGACCGCTTTCTTTTGATCTAAGGAAGTCCGCCAGACATAGGAATGGCTCCGTTTCCTGGCGCGGGAACTCAAACGTTTCAATGATCGTTTTTTCATCTTCATCATAGATATACACCTTATCGCCATCTGACTGGGCAGGGAAGAATTGATAAACTGCTTTTGGTTCAATCCAGTTTTTCTCTTTTGCTTCAGCAATCAGTTCATCAACCATTGTGTTAATCTTAATCGCTTTTTCATCTTTTTCTGCAAGCAGCTTTTGCAAGTTTCCTTTTAAGCCAAGGTGATGGCCAATCAGCATTTGCTTATTTATATACGGCTCAATATGTGAGAGGGAATATGTTTTCAGCAAATGCCGCTTTAAGTCTTTTGGAACATAAACTGGCACTTTTGTGCTGACTGTTGGTTTAGGCTTTACTGCAACTGCAACCGATCCGCGGTCAAAAGGGACTGCATTCAGGACCGCTGCCTGTTTTTCTGCCTGCTGAATCCGCAGTTTCTCCACTTCTTCTGGCTCCTGAAGCTGATTGGCTAGAGAAAGTCCATTCATGGCATCCTTGGCATATAGCACGAGTCCATCATATTCTTTGGAAATTTTAGTATCTGTAAACTTTCTCGACAATGCAGCGCCGCCTACTAATATCGGAATATCGATTCCTGCCTGTTTCATGTCATGTGCCGTAATGACCATCTGCTGTGCGGATTTAACAAGCAGACCTGAAAGGCCGACCATATCCGGATTCTCACGCCTGATTTTTTCAATCAATTCAGCAGGGGAGACCTTGATTCCCAGGTCTATCACTTCATATCCATTATTGCTTAAAATAATATCCACAAGGTTTTTCCCTATATCATGGACATCCCCTTTAACGGTTGCCAGGATGATTTTCCCCTTGGATGAAGATTGTGCAGCATCCTTTTCCATATATGGCTCCAGATATGCAACAGATGCTTTCATAACCTCTGCACTTTGAAGGACTTCTGCAACAATCAGCTGGTTATCATTGAACAATCTTCCTACTTCCTTCATTCCATTCATTAATGGCCCATTAATGATATCAAGCGGAGCAGGGTATGCTTGCAGGGCCAGTTCAAGATCAGGCAGCAGCCCTTCTTTTGTTCCCTCCAGAATATAATAGGCGAGGCGTTCCTCAAGCGTCATATCCGGGAGGACACTTTTACTTTCTTTCTTCTTATCCCGGTAAAAATCAGTGAAAATGGCAAGTGATTCATCAGTAGTTTCGAAAAGAAGCTTTTCAGCCATTAAGACCTCTTCCTTTGAAATGGAGGCAAATCTTTCGAGCTTTTCCGTATTCACTATCGCATAATCGAGTCCTGCTTGAGTACAGTGATAAAGGAATACTGAATTTAATATCTCCCTGCCGACAGGAGGGAGGCCAAATGAAACATTACTGATTCCCAATATGGTTTGAACCTCCGGTAAAGCCTCTTTAATAAGTCCTATCCCATCTACCGTTGCCTTTGCAGACCCGATGTATTGCTCATCCCCTGTGCCGACAGGAAAGACGAGGGGGTCAAAAATAAGATCCTCAGGCGGAATTTGATACTTATTTACAAGCAAATCATACGAACGCTTTGCAATTTCCAGTTTTCTTTCAGCCGTAACACCCATTCCGGCTTCATCTATAGTACCTACTACCACAGCTGCACCATATCGATGGATCAGTGGGGCAATAGCTTCGAATCTTTCTTCGCCATCCTCCAGATTAATGGAATTTATGATGGCTTTACCCTGTGAATAGGTGAGGGCCTTCTCGATAACCGTTTCATCAGTTGAATCAATGACCAGCGGAACCTTAATTTTTTTTACTAATTCCTTGATAAAGTTTTCAACATCCTGCATTTCTTCACGGTCAGGATCTGCAAGGCAAATATCAATTACGTGGGCTCCGCCTTTTACTTGCGCCCGGCCTATTTCAGCAGCTTCCTCGAACTTTCCTTCAGCAATCAGTCTTTTAAACTTGCGTGAGCCAATTACATTTGTGCGCTCGCCGACCATAATGGGCCTTAATGTCGGGTCATCATAAATCAGAGGTTCAATTCCGGAAACTTTATGCACTGAATTCCCCTCATAATTTCTGGGTTTATAATCTTTAACCGATTCAGCAATCGCCTGAATATGTTCAGGGGTGGTTCCGCAGCAGCCGCCTACGATATTCAGCCAGCCTTCCTTGGCAAAGCCCTCAAGCTTGCTCGCCAGTGATTCCGGAGTTTCATGGTACTGTCCTTCTTCATCAGGCAATCCTGCATTGGGATAGCAGCTGACTGCAGTAGATGCCAATCCTGACAGAGAACGGATATGGTCCTGCATGAATTCGGGCCCTGTCGCACAGTTGAGTCCGACTGCCAGTGGTTTCATATGTTCCAGCGAAATATAAAATGCTTCAATCGATTGGCCAGCAAGAGTCGTGCCCATCGGTTCAATCGTTCCCGAAACGATAAGCGGAAGTTTTATTCCCGTCTTTTTTGATGCATTTTCAATGCCGATAAAACCAGCCTTCACATTCAGCATGTCCTGGCTGGTTTCCAGGAGAAGAAGATCGGCTCCACCGTCAATTAACCCTCTGGCTTGTTCTTCATAAGCCGCAATCATTTCTTCAAATGTAGACCCGCCGGTTACACTCAGCGTCTTCGTCGTAGGACCCATGGCACCAGCCACATATCTTGGCCATTCAGGAGTTGAAATGCGGTCTGCAGCTTCCCTGGCAATTTCAACAGCAATTTTATTTAGTTCATAAGCTTTTTCTTCCAGATCGTAATCTGCCAGAACAATGCTGGTTGCGCCAAAGGTATTGGTTTCAATAATATCTGCGCCGGCTTTTAAATATTCAAGGTGAATATGTTCGATCACCGAAGGAGCTGTTATATTTAAATTCTCGTTGCAGCCTTCATATTCTTCGCCGCCAAAGTCAGCAGCGGTAAGATCGGCCCTCTGCAGCATGGTGCCCATTGCTCCATCCATGATCAGGATTTTCTTTTTTATCTGCTCCTGCAGTGATGGTTTATGCATGTTGTTTCCTCCTTGAAAGCCGTTCGGTTGTCTCACGGGCATAGTTTGATAGTTCAACAGTCATTTCATAGCGCATAAATGGAGTGATGAGGTAAATGCCATTAAACAGCTCTGCCGCGGCATCGATCAGCGACTTGGCAATAGCTATGCCTTCAGCTCCAGCCTGTGCAGGATCATCCTTTAATGAAGCCATCCGGTTTCTAATGCTGTCGGAAATTTTGATTCCAGGAACTTCATTATGCAGAAACTCAGCATTCCGGCTGCCGGTAAGAGGCATTAGGCCTATATAAACAGGTGCTTTTAAATCTTTCACAGCCTCATGAACTTCCAGCAGCTTCTCTTCAGAAAAAACAGGCTGCGAGATGAAATAGTCCGCACCATGTTCAATTTTCTTTTCAAGCCGTCCAACAGCTTTTTCCAATGAGCGGACATTGGGATTAAAAGCCCCTGCAACTGAAAAGGCAGCTTTCTGGCCGAGATCTTTCCCTGAAAAAGATAACCCTTCATTTAACTGCTTGATCATACTGATCAATTCAAATGATGAGACATCATATACAGAAGATGCTCCTGGAAAATCACCGACACGTGCAGGATCACCCGTTACGGCAAGAATATCATTTAATCCAAGTGCGTGCAGACCCATTAAATGGGATTGCAGTCCAATAATATTCCTATCCCTGCAGGTCACATGAACAAGCGGGCGCAATCCTGTCTGCTGCTTGACGAGATATCCAAGCGCAGAGTTGCATACCCGGGGGGAAGCAAGGGAGTTATCTGCAAGTGTAATAGAATCTATTCCGGCTTCTTTCAATGCTTTTGCACCTTCGAAAAAGCGTGAAGTATCAAGCTTCCTTGGAGGATCCAATTCAACAATGACAGAAGGCCTTTCCCTGACAATATCTTGAAGAGGAGGGAGCTCTCTTGATGATGATGGCTTTTCAGAAACCATGACTTTATTGATTGCCTTTGTCTCTTTTTCCTCTATTGGCGGAAGTCCTTTTAAAACGTCAGAAAACGCCTTGATATGGTCAGGTGTTGTTCCACAGCAGCCTCCAAGCAGGCGGACACCCTGATTTCGGAATTCAATCGCTGACTGCCGGAAATATTCTGCATCTCCTTCATAATGAAATTTGCCATCCGTATAGGCTGGAATACTGGCATTTGGATAAGCAGAAAGATAGGCATGCTTTGGCAAAGGCACACTTTCGAGAGTTTTCAGCATATGATGCGGACCAAGCCTGCAATTGATTCCCAAAACATCCGCACCAATTCCTTCAAGCTTTGCTAAAGCATCAGCGATAGAAGTCTGGTTCTGAAGAACACCCGCTTCCTGAAGAGACACCTGTGCGATAATCGGCAAATCAGTTTCTTTCCTGGCTATGGCAAGGACAGTCTCAAGCTCTTCCAGGTCATAATAGGTTTCAAGCAAAATACCATCTACATTCTCAAGCAGCAGGCAATAAAGCTGCTCCCTGAAGCTTCTTTTTATTTCTTCAAGTGTAATCATGTTGGGCTTGAATCCCCTGATCCCGCCGATTGTACCAGCAACATATGCGCGTTCCTTGGCAGCTTTTTTGGCAATCCTTGCTGCAGCACTGTTAATCTCCTTAACGGAGTCTTCCAGTCCATATCGCTGAAGCTTCAAATAATTCGCCGCATACGTATTTGTTTGGATCAATTCAGCCCCTGCGCCTATGTATGCTTCATGGATGTGCTGGATCTGTTCAGATTGTGATAAATTTAATTCCTCAAAACAGCTGTCGGTACCATAGGAGTACAGAAGAGTTCCCATCGCGCCATCTGCTATGATGATTTCATTCTTTAATTTATTTAGGAAACTCAAAATATCACCCCCGCTGTAAAATCGAATGTTTTGTTTTTCCGGCAGCAGATAAAGCTGCCTTGAAATCTTCTATAATATCATCTGCGCTCTCCAGGCCAACAGATAGACGAAGAAGACTGTCCGTTATTCCGCGCTGCTCCCGTTCGGATGCTGGCATGGCTGCATGTGACATTTTTGCAGGGTAGGAGAGGATGGATTCAACAGCTCCCAGACTTACTGCAAAAACAGGTATTTTCGCATTTTCAACAAATGTTCTCATCGATAGCTCATCTTCAAGCTCAAAAGATAGGACGGCACCTGCGTTCACAGCCTGCATTTTCTGGATTTTATATCCGGGATGATCTACAAAACCTGGATAATGCACCTTCTTAACAGATGGGTGATCATTAAGGAAACCAGCAATTTTCTTAGCTGATTTCACAGACTGATCAAGCCTGACCTGCAGCGTTTTAATGCCTCTCAGCACAAGCCACGCATCCTGAACACCCAAAACGGCTCCAAAGGAGTTCTGGAGAAAAGCAAGTCTTGCACCTAAATCCGGATCTTTCACAACCGCTAGGCCAGCCACGACGTCGCTGTGTCCGGATAAAAATTTGGTTGCGCTGTGCAGCACTATATCTGCACCTAAAGAAAGCGGTTTTTGAAGGGCAGGGGTCAGGAAGGTATTATCCACAAATGTCAAGGCTCCATGCTGTCTTGCAAGTGAACTGATGGCCTGTATATCTGTCACTTTCAGCAGCGGGTTGGAAGGAGTCTCTACATAGAAAACTTTCGTGTTGGGACGGATTGCTTCTTTTACTTCCTCAAGATTTGTCATATCAACAAATGTGTGCTCAATGCCAAAGCGGGACAGGACTTCTGTTGTCATTCGATAGGTTCCGCCATATACATCTTCTGTAATGACAACATGATCTCCCTGAGATAAGAGGAGGAATGCTGTAGAAATGGCAGCCATTCCAGAAGAAAAGGCAAACCCTCTAATACCTTCTTCAAGCTCCGCGATGACTTCTTCAAGTGCTTCCCTTGTTGGATTCAGGCTGCGGCTGTAATCATATTTTCCGAACACATCAATATCTTTTTGATGAAAAGTGGAGGCATGCTGGATCGGTACACTGACAGCTCCTGTTTCCGGGTCGAATTTTTGATTATTGTGAAGTAATTTCGTTTGGAATGTGTAATTCGAACTCATCGTACTGCCTCCTTAACAACCTTAGCAAAAGCATGTTCAAGATCCGCCTTCAAATCTTCTGCATTTTCTATTCCAACCGAGAAACGCAGAAGCCTATTACAGACACCGGTTTCAATACGGATTTCTTCAGGAATGTCCGCATGTGTCTGGGTTGCTGGATAAGTTATGAAACTCTCGACTCCTCCAAGGCTTTCAGCAAAGGAGATAAGGGAGAGGCTCTGCAGAAATGGATTCACCCAGGATTCATCCTTGATTCGGAATGATATCATGCCGCCCTTGCCGGGATAAAGGACATCTGTTACTGCATCGTGGCCCGATAAAAATTCTGCTAATTCCTTCGCATTTTCTTCATGACGTTCCATGCGGAGAGAGAGTGTCTTCATCCCTCTGATCAACAGCCATGAATCAAAAGGGCTAAGGACAGCACCTGCGGCATTGTGGTTCATCGCCAGTGCCTCACATAACTCTTTGCCTTTTGCAACAATTAATCCGGCAAGGACATCATTATGCCCGCCAAGATACTTGGTTGCACTATGGATCACAATATCAGCTCCAAGCTTTAACGGCTGCTGAAGGAGAGGGGTATAAAACGTGTTATCAACTATAAGGAGGATATTATGCTTTTGGGCAATGTCTGCTATCAATTGAATGTCAGTCTGTTCCATAAGCGGATTAGTTGGAGTCTCCAGAAATATTGCCTTGGTCTTTTCCGTGATTAATAGTTCAACATCTTCGGAATTGCTGGTATTTACATATTTGCACTGAAGTCCCCACTTCTTGAAGCCCTGTTCAAGCAGACGATATGTACCGCCATATAAATCCTTTGATACAATCCATTCATCTCCGGATTTAAAAAGAGAAAGAATGGTAAGAATTGCGGCCATTCCAGAACTGCAGGCATAGCCTTGGTCGCCTTCTTCCAGATGGGCGATTGCCTCCTCAAGCAGCTGGCGGGTAGGGTTGCCTGTTCTGCTATAGTCAAAGCCAGTTGACTGGCCAATGCCTTCATGGCGATATGCCGTGGAAAAATATACGGGCGGGTTGACAGCACCTGTTGCTGACTCGCTCCTGTTTCCGATTTGCGCTAATCTGGTGTCAATATTATACATGCTTGTAACCACTCCTTATAAAAAATAAAAAAAAGCCTTCTATAAGAAGAAGACTTTTTAATGTGATCAGCCATTCTTCTTATCTTTCAAGTTTTAGAAACTTGCAGGAATTAGCACCTTTTCAATCAAAAAAATGATTGCTGGTTGCTGAGGCGTCGTCGGGCCTTACCCTCGACCTCTCTGGATAAGAAATCAAATATTAAATTTTCTCTAAACTTTACTACAGTAAACCGCTAATCGTCAACACTTTTTTGAATATTTTATGTTATAAAAAATATCCGACCAGGTATCTTGGGTCCTTTTGCCCTCAGTCTCCATTTTTTAGGGGGAATGAGGAAAATTTTGAACAAAAAAACTTCCCATCAGATTCTGGAAAGTTTTTTTGGGGTATTCATTCTTCAATCAAATCGTTAACCGGCACATCCATTTCTTTTTCAGAATCTGCTTTTGTGTAAACACGTGCTGTCTTAGTCTGCTCATCTACATGCTGAATGATGATCGGGATGCCATTCAAAGTAACACTGTGCATTTCAGCAGACTCAGCAATCTCTTTTGCTCTGCCAATATTCATGGAAAAACCTCCTGAATTTGAATAATTTTAATGTGTCTTAAAAATACACAAATTATTCTTTTGAAAAAAACCTGGCATAAAATGTTAGAAGGGGATCACTTTAAAGTTCAGAATATTTGTTTTATAATGAACGTAAATGAAATTTTTCTTGGAGGGGAGCTAATATGCGTGAACATAGCCACTGCCGCCACCGGTTTGCGGAATCCGAGGGTCCAGCAGTATTCCAGACCATGGATGGCATTGAAGTAAATGTTTCTGGTTCCATGTTCGAAAAATGTACAACTTGCGGCCATTTTGATTTTCCTGTGGAAACGAGAGAAGCAATTGAATCTTCCCTAAAAGAAAACAGAAAAAATGCGAATGCAGTGAAACAAATCTATATTAACTTAGTTGAGACTTTTTAAAGCCGGACGACTGCCGGCTTTTTTATTTTGTCTTCTATATAAGAAAGTGCTTTTACAAAATGTTTTTGAATTTTTGCTTGAACTTAGTTATTAACCTGAACTGATCATCGCTATGGGCACATGATTCTCGAAAATTCATCCGCATTTTCGTCGTGCGGTATTAGTCAAGGAAGCCTTTTTAAATGTCCTGCGGCAGGAGAGGGAGCGGGAGACCGCGCAGGCGGAGCTGAGGACCTCTGTTCCTCCCGGCGGAAAGAAGGTCCCGTGCTGAAATCAGCGGGCAACATTTTAAGTATAATAACAATCTAAAATGAACCCCTAAAAACCACCCAGTTATTTCTTATTTATAATTGTTTAACATTTAACAAAACATTTTATTAGAATAAGTAATTACTAAAAAAAAATTTTTAATAGTTTTCCACTATATTCATGTTTTTATCTTTGTACAACTAGATTTTCCGTGTTAGAATAACTGTGGAAACGTTTTATCCTCTGAAAAATATTATTATTCGTAAAAATAAAACGTTAATGCATCATATAGACGGGTATTGTATTTTCAGGGGAGAAAAATGTATTTGAATTATTTACTTAAAAACAGTTATGGAGGTAATTTTCCATGAAAAAGCCATCGAATGGTGAGGGACCTTTTGAACAAGGATTTCATGGCCCCAACCTTGGCTACGTTATTGAACTATATGAAAGATACTTAGAGGATCCATCTTCTATCGATCCTGAAATGAAAGACTACTTTGAAAGAAATGGTTCCCCTCTAGCGAGTGAAGGAACTCCGCAAATGGCTTCATCAGCAAATCAGCCAATGAATGCCGGACAGCTTGAAAAAACACTTGCTGCGATTCGCCTTGCTGATAATATCCGCACATATGGCCACTTGGCTGCAGATATTTATCCGCTGGGTAACAATAAATCTGAAAGTGCATTATTCGAACTGAGCAAATATGGCTTAACTGAAAATGATTTAAAAGAGATTCCTGCCGGTGTCATTACTAAAGACGCCACCTATCCATTACGCAACGGACTTGAAGCAATTGAATTCCTGAAAAGCG
The DNA here is from genome assembly GCF_000294775.2 of Cytobacillus oceanisediminis 2691. Taxonomy (GTDB): domain Bacteria; phylum Bacillota; class Bacilli; order Bacillales; family Cytobacillaceae; genus Cytobacillus; species Cytobacillus pseudoceanisediminis. The sequence continues at coordinate 2,572,506 of NZ_CP015506.1, read as the reverse complement.
CTTATATGGGACCAATTGCGTTTGAATTCCAGCATATATTTGATGAAAACGAAAAAGACTGGCTTCGCCGTAAAATAGGGGCCAACAGCCATAAACTGTCAATGCAGAAGGCAGAAAAACTGAAAGTTTTAAGAAGACTGACTGAAGTTGAGGAATTTGAAAAATTCCTTCATAAAACATTCGTTGGCCAGAAAAGATTCTCAATTGAGGGTCTTGATACAATGGTTCCATTACTGGATGAAATTGTTTCTGAATCCGTTTCTGATGGAGCCAAAACAATTAACATCGGCATGGCCCACCGCGGAAGATTAAATGTTCTTGCCCATGTGCTTGGAAAGCCGTATGAAATGATCTTCGCGGAATTCCAGCATGCGCCAAATAAAGAACTGGTTCCTTCCGAAGGATCTATCGGAATCAATTACGGCTGGACAGGCGACGTTAAATATCACCTTGGTCTTGATAAACAGATCAAAGATGAGAATACGACCATAGCCAGACTGACATTAGCTAACAATCCGAGCCATCTTGAATTTGTAGGTTCACTGGTTGAGGGCTATACCAGAGCTTCACAGGATAATAGAACAAAGGCCGGTTATCCTGAAGTAGATCCAAAAGCTGCTTTAGCCATTATCATTCATGGAGACGCAGCATTCCCAGGACAGGGAATTGTAGCAGAAACACTGAACCTTGGACAGCTGACTGGCTACAATACGGGCGGTTCGATCCATATCATTGCCAATAATACAATTGGTTTCACAACAGAATCACATGATTCACGTTCTACCAGATATGCAAGTGATCTTGCCAAAGGTTATGAAATGCCAATTCTGCATGTGAATGCAGATGAACCTGAAGCAGTAGTTGCAGCGGCAAGAATTGCTTGTGAATATCGTGCGAAATTCCAAAAGGATATCCTTATCGACTTAATCGGATACCGCAGATTTGGGCACAACGAGATGGACGAGCCTATGACGACTAATCCTATTATGTATAACATTATTCGCAAGCGTCCAACCGTGAAAGCGCTGTATGCTGATAAGCTTCTAAATGAAAAGATCATTTCCAAAGAGGAAGCAGAGGGCATTCATCATGAAGTACTGGAAAAAATGAAGGCTGCCTATGAAAAGGTTCCAAAAGAAAAGAAAGAGGCGGAGTTAACCAATCCACCTGAAACAGTCGAAAAGGGTCTGCCAAAAATTAAAACAGCTGTGTCTGTCGATAAATTAAAGCAAATTAACGAAGAATTATTAAAATGGCCAGAGGATTTCAAAGTGTTTGATAAACTCGGCAAAATCCTGCAGCGCAGATTGGAAGCGCTTGAAGGAGACGGCAAGATTGATTGGGGACTTGCTGAAACACTGGCTTTTGCAACCATTTTATCTGATGGTACCCCTGTCAGACTGACTGGCCAGGATTCCGAGAGAGGTACATTTGCACAAAGAAACGTTGTTCTGCACGATCATACAACTGGAAAAGCGTATTCACCTTTGCACAAGCTTTCAACGGCTAAAGCATCATTCGCTGTCCATAATAGCCCATTATCTGAAGCTGCTGTCGTAGGCTTTGAATATGGATATAATGTATTCGCTCCGGAAACGCTTGTTCTATGGGAAGCTCAGTATGGTGATTTTGCCAATGCGGCACAGGTAATGTTTGACCAGTTTATTGCTGCTGGCCGTGCGAAATGGGGCCAAAAATCAGGTCTTGTCATGCTTCTTCCACATGGCTATGAAGGACAGGGACCTGAACATTCAAGTGCCCGCCTGGAAAGATTCCTGACTCTTGCAGCAGAAAACAACTGGACAGTTGCTAATCTATCTTCTTCAGCACAGTACTTCCATATCTTAAGAAGACAGGCTGCCATTCTCGGAAAAGAGGAAGTTCGCCCGTTGGTGATCATGTCTCCTAAGAGTCTGCTGCGCAATCCGAATGTCGCTTCAAATGGACTCGAATTGAGCGAAGGAGAATTCAAGTCTGTTATTGAACAGCCTGGCTTAGGCCAAAATCACGAAAAAGTGAAACGCATCATTCTTGGAACAGGTAAGATCACAATTGATTTATCCGAAAACCTGAAAAACTACCAGGATCAGGATTGGTTCCATATTTTACGAGTGGAAGAAATCTATCCGTTCCCAATGAATCAAATTAAAGAAATTTTAACCCGCTATCCTAATGTAGAAGAAATCGTTTGGATTCAGGAAGAACCAAAAAATATGGGTGCATGGAATTTCGTTGAACCTAGACTGAAAGAAATCGCAGGCAGCGATATCGATGTCAGCTACATTGGAAGAAGACGCCGTTCAAGCCCGGCTGAAGGTGACCCGACTGTTCATAAGAAAGAACAAGCACGTATAATAGATGAGACCCTAACACGGAAGCAAGAAGGAGGAAATTAAGGTGGCAGAAATCAAAGTTCCAGAATTGGCGGAATCCATTACAGAAGGTACGGTGGCACAGTGGCTAAAACAGCCTGGTGATACAGTAAATAAAGGGGATTATGTTGTAGAACTTGAAACAGATAAAGTAAATGTTGAAATCATTTCTGAACATAGCGGTGTTTTACAGGAAATTAAAGCACAGGAAGGCGACACGGTTAATGTTGGTGAAACCATTGCTATCGTTAATGAAAGCGGACAAGCTGCACCTGCTCCAGAAAAAACGGAAGAAAAACCTGAGGCTCCTAAAGCTGAACAGCCTAAAGCAGAGGATCAGCCCGAACAGCCAGCAGCTGAAGAAAAAGCTGGCGGACAGCGTCCGATCGCTTCTCCGGCAGCACGCAAGCTGGCAAGAGAAAAAGGGATTGACCTAAGCCAGGTGCCGACAGCTGATCCACTGGGAAGAATCAGAACCCAGGATGTTGAATCCTTCAATCCAAATCAAGCAAAACAGCAAGCTCAGGCACCAAAACCGGCAGCAGCTTCTAAACCTGCTGAACAGCCAGCCGCCGGAAAAGAAGTGGAACGAATCAAAATGTCACGCCGCCGCCAGACCATTGCAAACCGCCTTGTAGAAGTTCAGCAAACTGCAGCGATGCTGACAACGTTCAATGAAGTGGACATGACAAATGTGATGAACCTTCGTAAGAACCGCAAAGATAAATTCTTTGAAGAAAATGATGTTAAGCTTGGCTTCATGTCATTTTTCACAAAAGCGGTAGTAGCAGCCCTTAAGAAAAATCCTTATTTAAATGCTGAAATTCAAGGCAATGAAATTGTCCTTAAGAAATTCTATGACATTGGTATTGCCGTGTCAGCACCAGAAGGTCTTGTCGTGCCGGTTGTACGTGATGCAGACCGCAAAAACTTTGCTGAAATCGAAAAGGATATCATGGACCTTGCGGTTAAGGCGAGAGACAATAAACTTGCTTTATCAGATCTGCAGGGTGGAAGCTTCACTATCACTAATGGCGGTGTATTTGGCTCCATGATGTCTACTCCAATCCTGAACGGACCACAGGTTGGTATTCTTGGAATGCATTCCATCCAATTGCGCCCGGTTGCAATTGATGCTGAAAGAATGGAAAACCGCCCAATGATGTATATCGCACTTTCCTATGACCACAGAATTGTTGACGGTAAAGAAGCTGTCACATTCCTGAAACGCGTCAAGGAACTGATCGAAGATCCTGAAAGCCTTCTTTTTGAAGCATAATAAAATAGAAACCAGAGCGGAATCGGCTCTGGTTTTATTTTTTTCTTTATTGAAAATTATTTGCATTAAGGAAACATTGTACTTGTTATGCATAATATATTAAAAAGCAGGTGATGAGCTTGAGACGAAGACAAATGAAGATACTGCAATACAGTACGGTTTTAAAGAAACTCGGTGTTCTCAGTGAACAGGAATATGAAAATATTAAAAAGGCTAATAATCTTTCAGCATACTTGCGGAAATATTAAAAAAAGCGGGAATAGCTCCCGCTCCTACATATTTACTAAGTATTTGGCAAATTACTATTAAGTTGAAACTTACTCTTTAAACGGCTTCAATCCCCGTTTTTGAATTTCAGTTTTTAATATCCTAATCCATTCCTTTTCAGACCCTGACTTCAATGCATCACGATACGAGACGACCAGCTGTTCATTACTCATAATTTTCATTATGCATACCTCCTGGTTAAATGGATTGAATATTCTATTTTTAATTATTGTAAAGGTTTTTTAAGTTTTTGTGAACCCTTTATAAAGAAAAGATTTATTTCATTATGATGACATTTTTTGCGGCGCATTTCAGCAGCTGATAGTGGACTCGAATACAAACCGAAGGTAAGATTTATATAAATAGATTGCTGAAAGGAGGAAGCCGCTAATGAATCTGGCACTAGACCATCTCGTACACTTTATTAAAGCTGAACCATCTGAACCAGTGAAGAAATGGGGGAATGTGGGATATAAAGCAGTATTGGGAGGAAGCCATGAGAACTGGGGGACATATAACAGCCTTTTATATATCGGGCAGTCATACATTGAATTTTTATCAATTGAATCAAATCATATTGCCGCTGCTGCTGAAAACCCGCTCATTAAACAGCTGACAGATGAACTCCCGTCAGGGGAAGGCATCGGGCAGCTCTGCTTCCGAACCAGTAATATTGAAGAGCTAAAGGCTGAATTAAAGAGGAAAGGCTTTGAGTCCCTTCCAATTTTTGAAGGAAGCAGAAAGAGGCAGGATGGAAGCTTGCTTTCGTGGAAGATGCTGTTCTTTAAAGAAAACCCACATTATAAATATCCTTTCTTTATTGACTGGGGCGTGGAAGACGATAGAAGATTTGAAGAACTGCGACATCTTGGCTTTATTGATGAAAACCTTGAAAATAAAAAAATCGAAGAAGTGTTTATAGCCTCCAATGACTGTGAAAAGTCTGCGGAGTCATGGAAGGCGATTATGCCGAATTTCATGGCTGATGTTTACATAAACAGCAATGGAAAAGAGAAGAGAGCATCCATTGGAATTGGATCAGTAAAACTCACCTTTTGCCAGCCATTACTGGATGAAGGAAGGGTTTTGGAAGTTCTGAAAAAAAGAGGAGAGAAGCCCTTTGCTGTTCAGCTATCGCCTGGCCTTGAAAAAGAAATAACCCTATTTGAAGCTGTTTATTTTTAAAGGAGGAAGCCCATTGTTAAGGAAATTCACTGTAAACACTTCTGAACGAGACCAGTTTCTCGAAATAACTTCAGAAGTACAGGCATACATTAACCAGTGCGGAATCGCTGAAGGAGCAGCAATCGTCTATTGCCCGCATACAACTGCCGGCATCACCATAAATGAGAATGCAGATCCGGATGTTAAGACAGATTTGATCCGCCGATTCGATGAAATATATCCTTGGGATCAGCAAAAAGACCTTCATATGGAAGGGAATACCGCAGCGCATATGAAAGCGGTCACTGTCGGTTCCTCACAGCATATCGTCATTACAGAAGGACAGCTGCTTCTGGGCACCTGGCAGGGTATTTACTTTTGTGAATTTGACGGACCAAGGACGAGGACATTTTATGTAAAAATTTAAGATTGAACATAAAAGAAGCTGCTCCTATATTAAAGGGCAGTTTTTTTATTATGGAGAATCCACATTAGATGAATCTATAGTTATGAGAATTGAGCCGGAAAAATTTATAAGTTATCAATATATGAAAATATTGAATATTCAGCAATATATGATAACATAAAATGTAAGCGTTTTAGATCAGCATCTTAGGGAACTCTTTACACAATGAATAGATCATCATATACCAAGGAGGATTTCTGGATGACGGAATTATTGAACCTAACAGTAGGGAAGCTCCTGGAGGAGAAAGCCGGCCTTCACCCGAATCACGAAGCAGTAGTTTACGCAGATCGCGGGCTCCGAATGAGTTATAAGGAGTTTAATGAATATTGCAGGCTTGCTGCCAAAGGGTTTATGAAGCTGGGTCTTGAAAAAGGAGAGCATATTGCCGCATGGTCAACCAATACGCCCGAGTGGCTTACATGCCAGTTCTCAACAGGCAAAATGGGGGCTGTCCTTGTAACAGTTAATACAAACTATCAAGCTGCTGAGCTTGAATATCTATTAAAGCAATCTGACAGTACAACCATTGTTCTGATGGAAAAGTTCAGAGAAACCTCCTACATAGAAATGCTATACAGTATCGTCCCGGAACTTAAGGATTCTGAGCCAGGGCAGCTGAAAAGCAAAAGACTTCCTTTTTTAAAAAATGTTATCGTGATGGGAGAAAAACGTTTTCCCGGAACTTACAGCTGGGAAGATATGATCAGGATGGGCGAATCAGTTCCAGACGCAGAACTCAATGAGCGTATGGAGAGCCTGGATCCGGACGATGCCATCAATATGCAATACACATCAGGGACGACAGGCTTTCCAAAAGGGGTTATGCTAACCCATAACAACATTGTTAATAATGGCTATAATATTGCAAATTGCATGCGTTTAACAAAAGATGACCGCTTATGTATTCCTGTTCCGTTTTTCCATTGTTTCGGGTGCGTGCTGGGAACGATGGCATGCATATCCGTCGGCGCAACCATTGTGCCGGTCCAGGAGTCCAGTCCTAAAGCCGTTCTGAAGACGGTCCAGGATGAGAAATGTACAGGCCTGCATGGGGTGCCGACAATGTTTATTGCAGAGCTGAATGATCCCGACTTCTCAAAGTATGATCTATCGACTCTCCGCACTGGCATAATGGCTGGATCCAATTGCCCTATTGAAGTCATGAAAGGCGTTATTGAAAGAATGGGTGCAAGCGAAATAACCATTGCTTATGGACAAACAGAATCCTCTCCCGTTATTACGCAGACACGGACGGATGATCCGATTGAGCTGAGAGTGGAATCTGTGGGAAGAGCACTGCCGAATGTGGAAGTAAAAATTGTGGAACCAGGCACCAATAATGAAGTACCTACTGGAGAACAAGGGGAATTGTGTACAAGGGGCTATCATGTCATGAAGGGATATTATAAAAATCCTGATGCTACGAAAGAAGCCATTGATGAAGAAGGCTGGCTCCATACAGGTGATCTCGCTGTAATGGATGAGAACGGGTACTGTAAAATCACTGGAAGACTAAAGGATATGATCATTCGCGGAGGAGAGAATATATATCCCCGCGAAATTGAAGAATTTCTTTATACGCATCCAGCGATCCTGGACGTTCAGGTAGTTGGAGTCCCAGATGCCGTATATGGTGAGGAAGTGGTCGCCTGGATAATCCTTAAAGAAGACGCTGAATTAACACCAGCCGACCTTCGGGAATACTGCAAAGGGAAAATTTCACGCCATAAAATCCCCCGCTATATTGAGTTTACTAAGCAGTATCCAATGACAGCATCCGGAAAAATCCAGAAATTCAAATTGCGTGAACAGGCTAAAGAAGTCATTGAAAAAGCAAATACATTGAAATAAAGGACATTTAACCTGTTGGGACTTTTCCAGCAGGTTTTTTTATGGAACTCCGCCTTCCCTCATTCATAAGTCTTAATAAATCTCAATCTCCCAGCCAATGTTTTACTGCGTGAAAGTATATAAAATGAGATTAAAGATAAAGTGAAGGGAGAAATGGAAAATGTATGAGGACATCTATGTCATAGAAATTTTAAATAAAGCTAAGCTTAAGGAAATTGCTGAACTAAACACGGCTGATCCATTTCAGGAAAATACGAAGGAAAAATTGTGCTGCAGGCTTCCTTTAGCAAAAAAGTTCACAGTATGCCAATGCAGCTAGGACGGGGAATATTCTCCGTCCTATTTTTTTGAAAAGAATCTTCTGAAAATGATAGTATAATAAACAAAAGAGAATAAAAAGGGGGAGCAAGTGCTAATGACAACACAAAAGCTGTTTGTTTATGGAACCTTAAGAAAACATGAGTCAAATCACTTTGTTTTAAAAGGCAGTCCCTGCATTGCCGAGCAGGCATGGGTATATGGGGAGTTATATGATACTGGACTCGGCTATCCCTCTATGAAACCATCACTTGACCAAAAAGTATATGGAGAGCTTTATGAAGTGCATTTAGATCATTTCACTGACCTGGATGAACTTGAAGATTTTATCCCGGGCAGGAAAGATAATTTATATGATCGGGTGGAACAGACTGTTCATACTGATGCAGGAGAGGCAAATGCACTAGTATACGTCTCTTGCCGGGATGATCTTTTAGCCGAACCCATTCTTTATGGAGATTGGAAGCTCTACCGTTTAATGAAGGATAAGCCCGAAAAGACCTTTTATTTTGCATACGGTTCCTGCATGGATGATGAGCGGTTTTGTGTGGCAAAGGTAGATCATCATTTTAAAAGCATTGTCGGCGGGGGGACGCTCACCGGTTATTCGATGCAATACCTATTTTCCAGGGATGATGGAGGAAGGGCGGACATTATAGAAAATGGCGGCGTCACAGAAGGAGTTCTATATGAACTTCCTTATGAAGGAGTTGAATACCTGTTCCATAGAGAAGGTTTTTATGGTCAATGGTATCGTCCTGCCTTTGTGAATGTCAAAGTTGGAGATAAGTTATATGAAGATGTCCTGACTTTTCATGTCTACAATAAAAAGGGCGAGCTTCCCCCGCCAGATCATTACGCTCTTGAAATTCTCCGGGGGGCAAGAGGCAGAGTAAGTGACGATTATTACCGGAAGCTTGAACAGCAGCTGGAAACACTGGGTGTTCAAATTAGATTGGATGCATAGCAGCATAAGACTTAAGGATGAGCATATGTTCATCCTTTTTTCTATATTGTATGGCTGCTGATTCTTCTACAATAAAGGCAGTTAATATGGAATAGGAGGACCATACCATGCATGGAGCAAAATTATATGAAGCACATCTTGATTCAGCCAACTTGGAACGAAGCATCGAGTTTTATGAAAACCTTGGCTTTAAAGCAGCGTACAGAATAGAAGACAGGAAAGCAGCATTTTTCTTTTTGGGGGAAAATAAAGAAACATGCTGGGCATCTGGGAAACAAAAGACTCCCCGATTAAGAGAAGTCATATTGCGTTTTCCGTTTCGCCAGCCAAGCTGCGGGGAACTATGCCTTTTTTAAGGAAAAAGGAATCGAGGCGAGGGAATGCTTTGGCCTACCACCGAAAGAGCCGATTGTCCATACTTGGATGCCAGCTGCTTCGGTATATTTTTATGATCCAGACGGCCATTCATTAGAATATATAGCTGTCTTAGAAGGGGAAGCAAGACCTTACTTGAATCCAACGTACTTAAGTGAATGGGAAGGAATAAAATATGCAAAATTTTTAATTGGTGGTTTGAAACAGGCTAAGCGGGTGGTATATTACCTTTGCCATCATCTTAGAAAGAAGGTCATCAAAATGAAAATTATAGCAGATAATGGCTTTTATGAAGTGGAATATGATAACGAACATTATGACAATTTAGAGTTTGTACGAATAGACCAAATCTGTGAAATTAACTATGTAACAATGAAAAACACAATAACGGGAGAAGTGTATACCTTTGAAGCGGATAAAATCAGGAGATTCCGGAAATTAATGAAGTTAATGCCAGAAGTTAAAGAGAATCTTATTGCAGACAGCAGTTCGTATTCTTTATAATAAATACTAATCAATAAAGTATGCAGACTGTGAAGGAGTGGCAATTATGATTCATTTAAAATGGCATGAACGAGAAACATTGAAAAAAGTAAAATGCGTGCATACAGATGCAGCAAAATACATTGTAAACCGGGCTTTAACAGCAGGGAATATCTATAACGTAAAAAATGAAACTGAAGAATTCTATTTCATCGAAGACAATTCCGGAAAAGTAAGCGGATTTTATAAAGACTATTTCCAGGATGCTTAATTCATTAAAGAAAACGGCCTTATGAAGGCCGTTTTCTTTTTTTACCTTTGTGCAGGGAAAATTCTGCGGACAGTTTCTGTAAATTCATCAAAAAATCCTTCGATTGGCTGACCAGCTCGAATGTCCTCTGTATATCCTGTCATTCGATCATAAAAGTCGGGGTTAACAGAAACGTATACATTATCAATATCCTGATCGACTGCTTTAACCTGATCTGAAATCTTCCCCTCGACATCCTTAGTCAAATCTCCATTTCCATCACTCAAGCGTGCGGCAACATAGGCATTATTATCTGTCACGATTACATTCGCAGTCTCAACCTCTGGAATGGAAGTAATTTTATCGGCAGCTTTATCAGCAACCTTCATTCGCGGGGATTCATTTTGATTTTCATTGTCCGTTCCTGTGCGGGTAAGATCAATCCCCGGTTCAGTTGTGCGTCCATTTTCGCCATAGTTGCTGTCGTTTACTTTTGTAGGCTCTGTCAAGTCTCTGTTTCTTTGAGCTGTTTCATTCATATCCGCGTCATTCATGCCGCAGCCTGCAAGCAATGCAGCTGACAAGGCCCCTGCCAAAAATAATTTCCTCTTGATCATTCACTTTCCTCCTTCCGTTTTCCCCCTTATCTTTCCATGAATAGGTGCTCTTATTCAGATTCTTTAATAAAATAAACAAAAAAGGAGCAGGGCATTAAGCCCGCTCCTCATATAATTATGATTCTGACATGATCTGCACAGCATCAGGTTTATCTTTTGTATATAATCTTCTGCCAAGCCATGATTGAAAAACTAAAAATATTCCGCCCGCAGTCCAATATAGCGGCAAAGCTGCAGGTGCATTTAAAGAAACCAGCATAATCATTACAGGAGATAATAAACCAATCAATTTCATTTGCTTTGGCGTTTGAGCAGTCATATTAGTTAGAGTGAACCGGTACTGAAGATAGTACACAATTCCTGCAATGATTGTGATCCAAATATCAGAATGACCAAGATTGAACCAGAGAAACGAATGTGCAGCAATTTCCTGATTTCCTCTTATGGCATAATAGAACCCCATCAGAATGGGCATTTGTATAAAGATTGGCAGACATCCTGCAGCATTCAAAGGATTTACTCCATGAGATTGATACAAACCAAACATTTCCTGCTGCAGCTTTTGCTGCTCCTGTGGTTTTTTCGCTGTTTTCAGCTTTTGCTGGATTTTTTCAAGTTCAGGTTTTAACTTATCCATTTTTTCTTTCATTAAGCTTTGATTTTTATATTGTTTGAGCATTAATGGCATTAATATCAGCCTAATCATTATGGTAATGAAGATAATAGCCAGGCCGAAATTGCCATGAAAGAAAACAGCTGTTCCATGTATTGCCAATGCAAACGGATCGACAAAATAATGATGGAAAAAGCCTGTTCCTTCTCCTCCTTGTGCCTGACAGGCAGATAAGAATATAGGCAGTACAGTAATCATGGTAATGGCTAGCAACAGTTTAATTTTTCTCATACAGGTCAAACCTCCCGCTATATTTTTTCTTTAAATAGGGGAGAGACCTTCTGGCTCATCACTTTGTTCACCTTTTTTCAGTATAAGTTTTGCAATCCAGGACTGAATCGAATCGCAAATAAAGCCCCGATCCATGCGGAACTCTGGAAGGCTTTCATATTCTCTTTGTTCATTCTCAATATATCTGCTACTGTATAAAGTCGGCTCTATTTTCCAAATGATTAACAGCTTGGCAGCTAAACCAATGATATATGTTAAATACAGAGTATATTCTGATGAAATAAAAGACGATTCAGTTATTATTTCAAAGATATTATTTCACCTCTATTCACAGATTTAAGTATAATTGAATGCTCTATTGAAAACAATTGCAGATGTAACCAATTGCAAAAAGTTATCGTTTGTCCATTCTATTGTACCTATACAGGAATATAATAGGAGAAAGTATATATATTATCGGCTTAGTTTGATACACTCTATCAGGGAGATTAATTAATCATTATCTCTAGTTCAATACATGAATGGTGGGGTATTTTGTCTTTGTTAAAACAAAAAACAATTATAACACTTTCCAAACTCCTCGTACCCTTATTCATTTTGCTGATTGTCATGGTGGAGGCAAAAGGGATATTCATTGATTTTAATTGGGCTCTCCTTGAGCTTTATATTGACCGGCTAACCTTCCAAAGGCTATTTTTTATCCTTTTATTGGGACTGGCTGCACTTTTTCCAATGTATTTTTATGATGAAATACTCCAAAGGCTTTTCAGAATTAGAGTGCCTAAAAAAAAGCTATTATTTTATTCTTTATCTGCCAATGCATTCTCTAACTTTCTCGGATTTGGGGGTGTGGCCGGAGCTACACTCAGGTCCTATTTTTATAAGGATTACCTGACTGCCAATACTCCGTATATCAAAATAATTGCCAAGCTGTCGCTTTTTTACCTAACCGGCTTGTCCATATTGTCATGGATCGTCCTTTTTACAGATTTACATTTATACGATGATGTTAAACTTATAAAGATTGCAGTCTGGGCCGTTGCAGCTTATACACCTCTGCTGCTGTGCGTTTACTTTTTTAAGTCGTCTTTTTGGAATACGAAGCACATCAAAAAAGGATTTGCAGGGGAATTGCTGGCTGTTTCTTTATCAGAGTGGCTATTTATCATCATTTGTATCTGGGGAATAGCCCGGGCACTTGAAGTATCGATTTCATTTTTTGTTCTGTTTCCCATTGTCATCATTTCAGCTTGCGCTGGCATTGCGAGTATGATCCCTGGAGGAATTGGTTCATTTGATTTTGTATTTTTGATCGGACTGGAATCACAAGGTGTTCCCACCGAATTGGGGCTCTTGATTCTCATGTTCTACCGTCTCAGCTATTATGTAGTTCCTGTGTTTATTGGCACTCCCTTTGTCATGAACCAGTTTTGGAATAACAGAATGCCGAAAAACAGCTTCAAAATATAAAAGAGCCTTTGTGGGCTCTTTTTTTGCTGTCTAGCTCCAGCGGCTCCTAGAAACTCGGGATCATAAGCCGATTCCTTTCAGAAGGAAAAACGCCTTCTCACAGGGAGCGGCTTATGCCTGAGGGACGCAGGACAAGGAAGGCTTCGTCAGCATAAACATCGCACAACCGAAAGCGGCAGCTTTTGGGAGGACGTCGCGATCTTAGTCTGCATTCCTTCGTGGGCAAGGCGCTTCCGCTTTTCTTACTCACCAAAGAACATCAAGTATATCTTTGTTGAATAAATTTGTATCAATATTGCATGCCTTCGCATCAATTCCGTACTGCCAGCCTGCAATCAATGAATTTGCAGGAGCTTCTGGTTTATATCCAGGCGCCTGTTCCTGCTTAGTAATTCCTGCAATTGGCGCAGCTGTCCATATGAATGTATTTTCAAGAAGGGAAGAATTTTCGGCTGCTGCTTGACTGAAAGATTTAGTCAGGTCCTGTTCCTTATCAAAAATCCCATATATGCCAGGATGATAGGGTGACTCCTCCATTGCTTGATACCAGCCTTCAATGAAGGCAGAATCAACAGGATAATCGGGCTCAATATCCGCGAAAATCGCTACACCCTCCGGGATTCCCAGCTCCTTTGCCAATTGGACAGCTGCATTCGCCTCACTCTGTCCATTTTCCAGGCCAGTTGCCTCATTAAATCGATTCCAAATCACGAGTAATTTAATATCATTCCTTTGCAGAAGTTCAGCCTCTTGGGGTGTAATGCCTGCAGATACACCTTCTTTTTCACCTAAATAGCGTCCCCACACTTTAGGTGACCCGAAGTTTTCCCGAACGCATGAAAGCAAGTCGCTTGTGGTGAGACTTGCAGAGTCTACACCCCAAACGACTTCATCATCCTCTGACTTGCCATCCTGGTCATTTTTCGCACCTTTATCTCCGCTGCTGTCTTTGGTGCCGCTATTTTCATTTCCATTACCTGTTTGATTGGAGTCCTGATTTTTATCAGCCTTATTTTTGATTGTATTTGTTACATTAACATCCACATTTACCTCAATGTCATTCGTAACATTATTGTCGATTTGACTATCTTCACCATTATTCAAATCGTTGTCGATTGAGTTATTTACATTAGCTTTATTTCCTTTTATATTATTTTTTACTTGATTACTGATATCACTGTCATTGCTTTTGCTTTGGCCATCTGTAGTAGTCTGGGTTTTTGGCGCGTCATCCTTTGAATCCATGAGGGAGAAAGCAAAGAGCGAAATCATTACGGCAAAAAATGCGGTCACAACGAAAGGCAAAAGGCCCCGTCTTTCCATATCCCACAGCCCTCCTTGTCAGTTCATGACATCCTATGCGGAGGGCAGAAAGTTGGTGATTGCCGTAATAGGCAAGTGCAGTCCGAGGGAATATTCCTTCATCTTATCTCAATATAATATCCCAGCATGTGACACTCGGGAAATAATTTCAAAGCGTTATAACAGGATAATATCATCATTCAATATAACGAACAGCCGCAGAAGAATGTGTAAAAAAATCCTTAACGGGTAAATAACCGTATGCCTGGAGGTTGAAAAATTTGATAAAGACGGGAAACTTCACTACTATAAAAATAATAGCCAAATTTTTCATCCATTTAAGAGGATAAAAAATTGAATGGGGGATAATGGGGATAATAGCAGATAAGATATTTTTAAAAGGGATTGTTATATTTGTCACAGGAGGTTTTCGATAATGCAGAGGGAATTTGCGGATGATAGTATAGCCTTGCATACTGATCTGTACCAAATAAATATGGCCCAGACCTACTGGGAAGACAACATACATAATAAAAAGGCGGTCTTTGAAGTGTTCTTCAGGAAGCTGCCCTTTGGCAACGGCTATGGAATTTTTGCCGGCCTGGAAAGAGTTATAGAGTATATAGAAAACTTTAGATTTACAGACAGTGATCTGCAGTACTTAAAAAACGAATTGAATTATGAAGAAGGTTTCCTCGAATACTTGAAAAATATGAGGTTTTCAGGGACCATCAAATCAATGGAAGAAGGTGAGCTTGTATTCGGCAATGAGCCCATTTTGCGAGTAGAAGCCCCGCTGGCTGAAGCACAGATTATTGAAACAGCTATTTTGAATATCATTAACTACCAGACATTGATTGCTACAAAAGCAACCCGAATCAAAGAAGTAATTGGCGATGGAACAGCCATGGAATTCGGTTCAAGAAGAGCCCATGAAATGGATGCAGCTATCTGGGGAACAAGAGCTGCCTATATCGGCGGCTTTGATGCAACATCTAACGTTAGAGCAGGCAAGAAGTTTGGCATTCCTGTTGCAGGGACACATGCCCATTCATTTGTACAGGCTTACCGGGACGAGTATACAGCTTTTAAGAAATATGCCCAGACCCATAAGGACTGTGTTTTTCTCGTCGATACGTATGACACTCTTAAATCCGGAGTCCCGAACGCAATTAAAGTGGCGAAGGAAATGCAAGGTCAAATTAACTTTAAAGGTATAAGGCTTGATAGCGGGGACTTGGCTTATCTTTCTAAAAAAGCAAGAAAAATGCTGGATGATGCAGGTTTTCCTGAAGCAAAGATTATTGCTTCAAATGATCTGGATGAATACACCATCATAAACCTGAAAGCTCAAGGAGCGAAAATCGATATTTGGGGCATTGGCACAAAACTCATTACAGCGTACGAACAGGCTGCATTAGGGGCTGTTTATAAACTCGTTTCAATAGAAGATGAAAATGGCAAAATGGCTGACACCATAAAAATAAGCGGCAACCCAGAGAAAGTGACAACTCCCGGATTAAAGAGGGTTTATCGGATTATTAACAGAGATAACCATAAATCAGAAGGGGACTACATTGCTCTGGATCATGAAAATCCTCAAGCTGAGCCAAAGCTTAAGATGTTCCATCCTGTTCACACATTTATAAGCAAGTTTGTTACAAATTTCGAAGCCAGGGAACTGCATAAAGTGATATTTCAGGAAGGCAAGCTTACCTATAAAATTCCATCTTTAAAAGACATGCAAATCTTTGCAAAGGATAATCTCAATGTATTATGGGATGAGTACCGCCGTTCCTTAAATCCAGAGGAATACCCAGTCGACCTTAGCCAGGAGTGCTGGGATAATAAGATGAAAATGATCAGCCAGGTGAAAGAAAATATAAAAGGCTGAAGCTTTAAGAAGAGGGAGGAACCTGCAATGAATCTGCAAAAAGAAATTATGGAAAGTTTAAATGTAAATCCGAATATCAATCCAAAGGAAGAAATAAAGAAAAGAATTGAGTTTCTAAAGGATTATCTTGTTAAAACAAATTCAAAAGGTTATGTACTAGGCATAAGCGGCGGCCAGGATTCCACTCTTGCCGGAAGACTTGCGCAGCTTGCGGTTGAAGAGCTTCGAAAAGAAGGGAAGGAGGCAACATTCATAGCAGTCCGCCTTCCGTACGGCGTTCAGCAGGATGAGAAGGATGCACAGCTTGCCCTTTCCTTTATTCAGGCCGACAAAGAAGTGGTCTTTAATATTAAAAATGCAGTCGATGAAGTGAAAACCGAGTATGATCGTATAATTCCGGAAGAACCCCTGAAGGATTATCATAAAGGCAATGTTAAAGCCCGCATGAGAATGATTGCCCAATATGCAATTGGCGGCCAATACGGCTTGCTGGTCATTGGCACGGATCATGCTGCAGAAGCAGTGACTGGATTCTTCACAAAATACGGCGATGGCGGCGCAGATGTCCTGCCGCTGTCCGGACTGACAAAAAGACAGGGAAAAAAACTTCTTAAAGAGCTTGGGGCAGAAGAAAGACTATACTTAAAAGTACCTACAGCCGATCTTCTTGACCAGAAACCCGGACAGGCTGATGAAACTGAATTAGGTATCTCATACGATGAATTGGATGACTACCTTGAAGGGAAATCAGTAAGTCCGGAAGCTGCAAAAAAAATCGAAAAACGCTATATGGTTTCTGAACACAAGCGCCAGCTGCCTGCATCGATGCACGATAACTGGTGGAAATAAGCACACTTAAAAAGGAAAATCCATTTAGGGATTTTCCTTTTATTTTTGGTTCAGCCTATTCAGCATTTCCCGATAAAACCGTTCTGGTTCATCCACATTCAGCACGATGCGGCTGGCCTTTCTTTTTAAGCCATACATTAATTCATAAACCTGGGGATCTTTCAGCAGAATTTCTAACATCGGCTTTTCTTGAATTAAATCAGGCACTCTGGCATCAAATAGATCATTCATTTCTTGTCTGCTGAACTTTTCAGGGCCATCATAGTACATGATTTCTTTAACATTTTCCAATGGAAGGTACATGCTTTTTGAGAATCCGGACTGCAGCAGCAAGTGAGAATCAGTAAGCACGAAAGGTGTTAAGCGAGTGGCGTTTATCTCGGCCAGAAAGTACAAAATACCATAAATATTTGCTATTAATACGATATATGCTGCAATAGCATTCCATGAATGAAGCCAATAATGCAGTCCGATTGATTCAATGGCAATCGCATGGATCAGCATGATATAAACGGCATTCACACTTGTTTTTTGATGGTAGGTAAAAGAATCGCCATACTTTATCGAAGTTTTCTTTTTCCATGAAAACAGGGCGTAATTTACCATGGCGAATTCAGTCACAAAAACAGACCCTATTTTATGGTTGGGTAAATGCTTTTCCGCAGATCTCTTGGCATTAAAGAGAAAAAGTGAATTGTTTCCACTCAGCCTGCGATATTCTCTTAAAAGTCCTGGCAGCTTAGTTAGAATCTTATAGGCAATAAACAGCTCCAACCCAATAAAAAGCATTTCGAAAAAAACAATTAAATAGGGCAAAAAGGGAAATTGCGGGAAATGCCTGGCAGGGATAATAAGATAAGCGGCAGCGTATCCTGCTAAAATGACTGCTCCTAAATACTTCAACGAATATCTCTTGCGCAGTACGAGGAAATACGCCAATAGCGGTACAACGACCAGAAAATCAAGCAGGGAGCCCAACGCCGCTACGTCTGGAACCGGATCAAAAAGGGTGGTGCTATATAGAGTATAGTTGGAAAGCAGAATCAAGCATGTAAGTACACCAAACCATAGCCATTTAGGCCTTTCCAAGGAATTTGTCATAATTATCCACCTCAATTAAATTATAGCTTAGAAAGAGGGTGAAATGATACTGAAATCAAGCTAAATTCGGACTCAGCGTGTATCTGATTACGATTTTGTGTCCGAACACCAGTCAATTTCGGACTCAACGACCATCCGTTTGCGGTTTTGTGTCCGAACACCAGTCAACTTCGGACACTACGACCATCCCTTCGCGATTTTGAGTCCGAACACCAGTCAACTTCGGACTCAACGACCATCCGTTCGCGGTTTTGTGTCCGAACCCATGCCAACTTCGGACTCAGCGAGCATCCGTTCGCGATTTTGAGTCCGAACACCAGTCAACTTCGGACTCAACGACCATCCGTTCGCGGTTTTGAGTTCAAACACCAATCAACTTCGGACTCAAAGACCATCTGTTCGCGATTTTGAGTCCGAACCCGACACCTATACTGCAAAAACCAACAAATACAAGATACAAACAAAGCCCCAACAGCAATTGGGGCAAACCACGTAAAACGCTGTATCTAAAATCATAAATCAAAACCAACTTTTTAAAACCCAGTCAAAAGCTGATATGCCCATTCTGCCATTTCCTCACTTGGCGGCTGAATCTCCTTCAGCGGATATTCCAATCCGAGTGCTTACCATTTGTATACACCAAGCTTGTGATAGGGAAGGACCTCAATTTTTTTTACATTCTTCAGCTTTTTAATGAACCCCCCCAGCTGTTCCAGATCACTATGATCATCAGATATTGCAGGCACAAGAAACGTGCCGGATCCATACAGGCACCTAATGAAGAAATTCTTACAAGCAGCGCCAACAATTACCTGTTTAATAGAATAAGAGATTTTGATTAAATATAAATATGAAAACATTATCAAAAATTTCATTCATTCTAATGTTGTCTGTCGCACTTGTCTTTGGATTCAATTTCGATGCAAAAGCATCAACAGTACATACCGTTCAGCCAGGGGATACAATGTGGAAGATCGCCCTGAAGTATCAGGTGGGAGTTCCTGAAATCATTAATGCCAATGGGCAGATTTCGAATCCGAACTTCATTTATCCTGGGCAAAAGGTGAATATCCCTGCATTATCAAAAGCTACCACAAGTGTGGAAGAGCAGGTAGTTCAGCTTGTAAACCAGGAAAGGGCAAAGTATGGATTAAAGCCCTTAAAATCAAATTGGGAGCTTGCGAGAGTGGCAAGATACAAATCTCAGGATATGATCAATAAGAAGTATTTCGATCACAACTCTCCTACATACGGAAGCCCGTTTGATATGATGAAGAGCTTTGGAATTACTTACAGAACCGCTGGAGAAAACATTGCTGCAGGTCAAAAAACACCTCAGGAAGTTGTAACAGCATGGATGAACAGCGAGGGCCACCGCAAGAACATCCTATCAGCCAATTTCACAGAAATCGGAGTGGGATATGCACAGGGCGGTTATTATGGACATTATTGGACACAGATGTTTATTGGGAGGTAAGAGAAGAAGAAAAGCGGAAGCGCCTTGCTCACGAAGGAACGCAGACTAAGAACGCCACGTCCTCCCAAAAGCTGCCGCTTTTGGTCGTGCGATGATTATGCTGACGAAGCCTTCCTTGTCATGGGTCCTCATCCCGAGGGGACAGGCTGCTTGCGCTAGAAAGTTTTCGAAGTAAAAAGTTTTCTTTTTATTTAGAAAAGCACCGGATTATCCGGTGCTTTCCCTTTTCCCATTAGTTAGTCTACTACAATATAAGCAATCATTGGTCCGCTATTATCCTTATCCGGATGAGTAAGACACACTAGACGGTAAACGCCCTCCTTATCAAATTGAAGTGGGACAACCGTTTCTTCTGCTTTTTTTACCACACCTTTAATATCAGTCCCTTCTATGATGTATGGATGTTCCATTCCATTAACTCCCCAAATCTTCAAATTTACCTTTTCATCTTTTTCCAGAAAAATAGTTCCCGGATCCCAGCGATAAGCTTCAAATTCTTTGCCATCAGGCAGCTTGGCTTTAAATTCTCCTGTAACCATATGAATTTCCCGGACTTTTTCGCCCTCCGTCTGGTTGAATACTGTCAAACTATCAGATTTTGAAAAAAACCATACTGATGCAGAAACGATGACTGAAAATATGATGACAAATGCAATGATGCTGCGTTTCTTTAATACAAGAAAAGGCATGCTCATACTCCTTCCTAATTGGTTGTCCATATATAGATATGCAGGAAGGGCATCATAACTTGTCTAATATTTCTGAGATTTTTACGATAATTTCTTTACAACTGTCAAAATATTATTTCATAATAGAATTAAAAAAGGATGTGGCAGCATGTACAAAGTACTTGTGGCCAATCGGGATGAGTACGATACGAAAGGCATAGAGTGGCTTCTTAAATCTTCTATGAACGCATGGCAGGTAGAGTCAGCACAAAATGAAGCAGGGCTTATTAAGAAGCTTGAAACTTTTCAGCCAGACCTATTGATTTTTGAACTTGATCTGATAAATGAAGAAAGTTTTGGTTCATTTTTAAAAACCACTCAGATCATAGGGCCGGATTTGATTGCCTTAACAATGGAAGCGACCTTTTCACAAGCAAAAAGAGCCATCGACATGGGTGTATCTGATTTAATACTTAAGCCGATTTCAGCAGATATTTTATTAAAATCAGCGCGAAAGATTCATAGGCGCAATCAGATGATTAGTCGTTCTGCAGAACAAAAATCCAGTCAGAAAGCTGAAAAAGACTTCAATTACCAGGATTTATTTATAGAAGAATCTAATTCGGCTGAACCACTTGTATCTATCGGAATTAAGTCCAAAAATCCTCTGGAGCTTCCAAAGCTGTTTAAATTTCTTGAAAGCTATACTTTCCAAAAAACAGTTCATTATTTTATTTTGAGTGATATGATTTTGATTATTGCTGAAAAATCTGATGTGGCCTGGAAAGAGGAGAGCCTGAGATTTATGAGAGATTGGCAGGAAACGTCGGCAGAACAAATTGCGATCAGCATTTATACTGGTAAGGAGGGCAGCGGAACCGTCAGAAGCCACTATCTTGCGAACAGGAAGCTGATGGAGTTAACTTTTTACAGGGGATTTAATCAGGTAATTGAGGAGAGCTCATTGCCTAAATGGCTATCAATTGATCCATTCTTAACCCCCGAGGAACAGAGCAGGTGGATTGATTTCCTGAATCAGTCTGATTTAGAAGCACTGAAGTCATGGTTTTACGAGGAGTTTCTTATTTTGGCAGACCCTTATCCGGAACCAGGACTCATCAGAATTCGGCTGACCAGTATTCTTGCGCAAATTCGCAGGCATATGAAGACTTTCCGGCTGGCAGACGGGGATATGGAGAAAGAGTATCTTCGTTTATTCCAGACTATCCTTTATTCCCCCTTGATCTACCAGGTCATTAACGAAATGATTAGCTTCATTTCCTTTGTTTTTGAAACCATACGCTCTGATAAAAAGCTGAAGCTGGAACTTACTGACAGAGTCCTATTCTTTATTGAGACGAATTACTGGGACCCTAAGGTTACTCTTGAAAGGGCAGCTGAATATGCAGATCGAAACCCAAATTATATCAGCTCCATGCTCGCAAAAAAATGCGGCAAGTCGTTCCGGGAGCTGCTTAATGAAACCCGAATTAGGCAATCTGCGAAGCTTTTGATGGAATCAGAAATAAGCATTAAGGAAATCGCATCTGTCTGCGGTTTTCGCAATCAGCAATATTTCAATAAAGTTTTCAGTAAGATTAAAGGAATGCCGCCAAATCAATTTAGAAAGAGCATGCATAAAACCTCCGTGTAACCGGGGGTTTATTTTTTGTTCTAATTATAAAAATACTAATATTTATATAAATTTTATAAAAATACACTATGAAAATATAACAAAATTATAAAAAATCAAACTTAATTATTATACTTTTCAGATAGTTCTCATTATAAAATCTAAATATGAGATAACATTGGAGGGATAACAATGAAAGCGGAAACAAAAAGAGAAATAAAAAACTATCAAGGCAGTGAGCTTCATGCTAAGGGCTGGATTCAGGAAGCAGCACTCCGCATGCTTATGAATAACTTAGACAAAGAAGTTGCAGAGATTCCTGAAGAGCTGGTTGTTTACGGAGGGATTGGGAAGGCAGCAAGAAATTGGGACTGCTATGACGCGATTGTCAAAACATTACATGAATTAGAAGACGATGAAACACTTCTTGTCCAATCCGGCAAGCCGGTTGCGGTCTTTAAATCACATAAAGATGCACCGAAGGTATTGATCGCCAATTCGAATCTTGTGCCAGCCTGGGCGAATTGGGATACCTTCCATGAGCTTGATAAGAAAGGCTTGATGATGTACGGCCAAATGACAGCTGGAAGCTGGATTTATATCGGAAGTCAGGGAATCGTGCAAGGAACCTATGAAACCTTTGCAGAGCTTGGCAGACAGCACTTCTCCGGTTCACTGAAACAGACTATTACTTTAACAGCAGGCCTTGGAGGAATGGGTGGCGCTCAGCCGCTTGCAGTAACAATGAATGATGGTGTCTGCATTGCTATTGATGTAGATGAACACCGCATTGACCGCAGACTTGAAACCAAATATCTGGATACAAAAGTTTATTCAATTGAAGAGGCTATTAAATTAGCAACAGAGGCAAAACACGAGGGCCGCCCGCTTTCTATCGGCCTCTTAGGCAATGCAGCTGAAATTCTGCCAAAAATGCTGGAAATGAACTTCATCCCGGATGTCCTGACTGACCAGACTTCTGCACATGATCCTTTAAATGGCTATGTTCCAATCGGCTATTCTTTAGAAAATGCAGCTGTTCTGCGAAAGGAAAATGCTGCTGAATATGTTCAGAAGTCAAAGGCCAGCATGGCTGTCCATGTTCAGGCTATGCTGGACATGCAAAAGAAAGGTGCAGTCACATTTGATTACGGAAACAATATCCGTCAGGTGGCAAAAGATGAAGGTGTTGAGAAAGCATTTGATTTCCCTGGATTCGTGCCTGCCTATATCCGGCCGCTATTCTGTGAAGGAAAGGGACCTTTCCGCTGGGTAGCACTATCGGGAGATCCTGAAGATATCTATAAAACCGATGAAGTGATCCTGCGCGAATTTGCTGATAACGAACACCTTTGCAAATGGATCAGGATGGCACAGGAGAAAATCCAATTCCAGGGCCTGCCTTCAAGAATTTGCTGGCTTGGATATGGGGAGCGCGCCCGATTTGGAAAAATAATTAATGATATGGTGGCAAAAGGTGAATTGAAAGCACCTATCGTTATTGGCCGCGACCATCTCGATTCTGGTTCCGTTGCATCACCGAACCGTGAGACAGAAAGCATGAAGGACGGCAGTGATGCAGTGGCAGACTGGCCGATCCTGAATGCACTGATCAATGCGGTCGGCGGTGCAAGCTGGGTATCCGTCCACCATGGAGGCGGTGTAGGAATGGGCTACTCACTTCATGCAGGAATGGTCATCGTGGCAGACGGCACAAAGGAAGCAGAACAGCGCCTTGAACGGGTGCTTACATCTGATCCGGGCATGGGAATTGTGCGCCATGTTGATGCAGGCTATGACCTTGCTATCAAAACAGCAAAAGAAAAAGGCGTAAACATTCCGATGATGAAATAAAGATTTTTTAATGTATTTTATAAACTTTGCAAATGATGGCGGAAAACAAGCAAAGAAAACACCAAATCAGCAAATAAGCCATGCAATTTGCAAATAAGCCAGTCAATTCAGCAAAGAAAACTCTTAAACTGGCAAATAGCCTTTTATATTTTCTAATAGGAAGCACTCCAATCCGTTATTATTTCGGATTGGAACTTCCATTTTTTAAGGAGGAGCACATTATGCACTCAAAACCTATTTTTATCAAACATGCAAATCAAATGATTACATTAAAGGGCAGCTCCGCACAGCCCTTGACGAAAGAAAAAATGAGTGAACTTCACATCATAGAAGACGGGGCGGTATGGATCGAAGAAGACATTATCAAATCAGCAGGTACAACAGCGGAACTGGGAGCTGACTATCAAAGCCGGCTTCATGATGCTGAAATCATTGATGCCTCAGGGAAAATTCTTCTCCCAGGACTTGTTGATCCGCATACACATCTAGTTTATGCAGGCAGCAGGGAAGAGGAGTTCAATATGCGCCTGAACGGGGCGACGTATATGGAAATTATGAACAATGGCGGCGGAATTCACGCCACCACTTCAATGACCAGAAAAGCATCTGAAGAGGAATTGGTAGAAGCGAGTCTTGTCCGTCTGGATCGCTTTCTTAAACACGGAGTAACCACAATAGAGGCAAAAAGCGGATATGGCCTGGATTGGGAAACGGAGCGCAAGCAGCTGACTGCAGCCCGGAAAGCGGATGAACTGCATCCGGTGGATATTGTCCGCACCTTTATGGGTGCACATGCGGTTCCTGCAGAATACAAAGAGAATCCAGACGCTTTTGTTGATTTGGTCATTGAAGAAATGCTTCCGAAAGTAGCGGAAGAAAAGCTTGCCGAATTCAACGATATTTTCTGTGAAAGGGGCGTATTCACTCCAGAACAGTCCAGAAAGCTGCTTGAAGCAGGGAAGAAGCTTGGCCTGATTCCAAAAATCCATGCTGATGAAATCGAACCATATGAGGGAGCGGAACTTGCCGCGGAAGTCGGTGCCATTTCTGCAGATCATTTGCTTAGAGCATCTGATAAAGGCATGGAAATGATGGCTGAAAAGAGAGTAATCGGTGTGCTTCTTCCAGGCACAGCTTTCTTCTTGATGGCCGAAGCCGCCAGAGGACGCCGGATGATCGATAAAGGTGTGCCGGTTGCTTTATCAACGGATTGCAACCCCGGCTCTTCTCCAACCTGCTCCATGCCTTTTATGATGAATCTTGCTTGTATGCACATGGGTTTAACGCCGGCAGAAGCCATTACTGCCGCTACAATTAATGCAGCACATGCCATCAATCGGGCAAAAGAAGTGGGAAGCATTGAAGCGGGGAAAAAGGCTGATCTGCTGCTGCTCAATGTACCAAACTACATGCAAATGCAATACCACTACGGAATGAACCATACAGACACCGTGATTAAAAATGGGAAAGTGGTCGTTAAAGGAGGAAGCTTATGCTGCCAACAATAAATTCTCCCGGGTTCTTTTGGCCGCAAGCCGAAATAGGAACTGACGTTAAGGTTAATGAATGGATACGCCAAATCCAGAGGGAAGAGGAGTTGAAAAAAGAAAAATGGGATGTCGTGCTATTTGGTGTCCCTCTTTCCCGCTCATCCATAAGCCCATCAGGAGCATCTGAATTCCCTGAATCATTCAGGAGATCCTGGAAAGGCTTTTCCACATACAATCTGGATTTTGAAAGTGATCTTCAAAAGATGAAGGTTGCAGATCTTGGCGATGTAAAAATGCATTTCACGGATATTCCTCAATGCCATTCCAATATCAAACAGACAATGAAAGATATAAGAAAACAGTTTCCTGATTCATTTCCAATTGCGATTGGAGGAGATCACTCCATTACAGCCATGCTTGTCAGCGGTCTGAAAGAACTGGAGCCAGAAAAAGAAATCGGCATACTTCAGCTCGATACTCACCTTGATCTCAGAAGCCTTGAAGACCATGGGCCGACTAATGGGACACCAATCCGCAACCTGATTCAGAACAGCATGATTAAAGGGGAAAATGTCTATAATATTGGCCTTCATGGCTTTTTTAACAGCCAGTCACTTATCAGTTATGCAAAAGAGCACAAACTCAATTATATTACGCTGAAAGAAGCCAGAAGACGGGGAATTGAAAAAACGGTTAAAGAAGCACTTTTACAGCTGGAGTCAAAAGTGGATAAAATTTACGTCACGATTGACATGGACGTGCTTGATATCGGCTTTGCTCCTGGGGTTCCTGCATCCACACCAGGCGGCATGAGCACCGAAGAATTATTCAGTGCGGTATATGCTGCAGGACTTTCTTCCAAAACTGCAGCCATGGATATAGTTTGCCTCGATCCAACAAGAGATCACCAGGCACAGCCAACGGTGAAAGCAGGCACTTACACTTTTCTGACCTTTTTGACAGCATTAATGAACAGGAGGTAAGGGGCTGATTTTGCTCCTTACCGCTAAATTACTAGGGGGAATGAGAATGGAAAAAGAAACTGTAGTGAATCAATCTCACCAGCCTGAGCTCAAGAATCCAAATGCAGCTTTGAAAAATAAGGTTAAATTTTTTCTTTTCAGCGCAATTGGCCTATTTATGTTTTTTGTTCCCGTCACCGTTAATGAGAAATCCTCCATCATGCTTGACCATATTGTCACAGCCATTCAGACTTCCATACCTGCAGCTGTCCCTTATTATGCCTTACTCGTCATCCTGCTTGGCGCCATTTATCCTTTCTATACAAAATCCTGGAACAAGAACAAGGTAAATATTGTATTTTCCATTTTTAAAGTGAGTGGGTTATTTGTCGCCATAATGATCGTCTCCGGCTATGGCCCTGACTGGCTATATGACCCGAGTATGGGGCCGTTTTTGTTTGACAAACTCGTCGTGCCTGTCGGGCTGCTCGTTCCAATCGGCTCCGTTTTTCTTGCACTGCTGGTTGGATATGGTCTCCTTGAATTTTTCGGTGTCATAATGCAGCCGATTATGAAGCCGATCTGGAAAACACCCGGGAAATCTGCAATCGATGCAGTGGCTTCTTTTGTAGGAAGCTATTCAATCGGGCTGCTCATTACAAACAGGGTATTCAAAGAAGGAAAATACAGTATTAAGGAAGCTGCCATTATAGCTACCGGATTCTCAACGGTCTCCGCAACGTTCATGATTGTTGTTGCCAAAACACTTGGATTGATGGAAATCTGGAACACATATTTTTGGACGACCTTTGCTGTAACCTTCATCGTAACGGCTATTACGGTAAGAATCTGGCCTCTTAGATCAATGAGCGAAGAATATTACAATGGACAGCTGCCTCCAAAGGAAACCTTTTCAGGGAGCCGTCTGCAGGCAGCCTGGAAAGAAGCGATGGATACAGCCGCTCAGTCCCCGGGATTATGGAAAAACATCAGAGATAATTTAAAAGATGGGTTTGTCATGACGATGTCCATTTTGCCATCCATTATGTCAGTAGGTTTATTAGGCTTGGTTCTTGCAGAATTCACTCCTGTTTTCGACTGGCTTGGATATATCTTTTATCCTTTTACGGCTCTAGTGCAGCTGCCTGAGCCATTATTAGCAGCAAAAGCAAGTGCAGTGGGGATTGCTGAAATGTTTTTGCCGGCATTGCTTGCAGCAGAGGCAGCACTGGCCACTAAATTTGTTATCGGAGTCGTTTCAGTATCAGCTATCATTTTCTTTTCTGCACTTGTCCCGTGTATTCTATCAACAGAGATCCCGATCACCATTCCTCAGCTGCTTGTCATCTGGGCAGAAAGAACAATTCTAACGATACTGATTGCTGCGCCTCTGGCCTATATATTGCTTTAACTGGAAAATCCCCGATTAATGCAGCGGGGATTTTCCGCATAGAATTTTCCTGCACAACCAAACTAGTAGAGGAATGAGTCTAAGAATAGCAGGTGATTGATATTGTACAGGCTGTATACACATAATGACCTTGATGGCGTCGGATGCGGCATCGTTGCAAAGATTGCTTTTGGAAAAGATGTCGAGGTACGCTATAACTCTGTAATGGGACTTGATCATCAGATTGAAAAATTGTTTGAAAATGAAAAGAAATTGAAGGATGACTTTTTAATTATCACGGATTTATCTGTTAATGATGAAAACTTGATAAGGCTTGATGATCTGGAAAAAGGCGGCGGCAAAGTCAGATTAATTGACCATCACAAAACAGCCCTGCACTTTAATGATTACAACTGGGGCAGAGTGAAGGTTCAATATGATGATGGCAGGCTCACAGCTGCAACCTCTTTGCTGTATGAATATCTCTTGGAACATGAACTGATTAAATCATCCCAGGCCCTGGACGAATTCGTTGAACTTGTCCGCCAGTATGATACTTGGGAATGGGACCAAAATGATAATATTAAAGCAAAGAATCTGAACGATCTATTCTTTATGGTTTCCATTGAAGAATTCGAAGAAAAAATGACGGAAAGAATCATAAACTCAGATCATTTCGAATTTGATGATTTTGAACAAAAATTACTGGAAATGGAAGAGGAAAAGATTGAGCGTTATGTTAGACGGAAGAAGCGGGAAATTGTCCAAACGTTCATTGGTGAATATTGTGCTGGCATCGTCCATGCTGAATCCTATCATTCTGAATTAGGAAACGAACTTGGCAAAGATTTTCCCCATTTGGATTATATCGCTATCTTAAACCTTGGGGGCAAAAAAATCAGTTTCAGGACAATTCATGACCACGTTGATGTATCTGCCGTCGCCGGAAAGTTTGGAGGAGGAGGACATGCAAAAGCGTCAGGCTGTTCGATGGGAAAAGATGCTTATAAACTATTCGTTCAGGATATTTTCCCTCTGGATCCCATGAGGCAGGATGCATTCAGGAACAAATACAATAATAAAAGTTCTATGCAGGGATCACTATACGAAAATAAGAAAGGAGACAAATTTTTTATTTTTGCTGCAGGCGAGGACAATTGGATTCTGGAAATGAACGGAAAGCCCGTCCGCGAACCCTATCAGAACTTTCAGCAGGCAGAAAATTATATTAAAAGAAAATACCAGGCATGGCTTGTTCATGATGATATTTATGTAGAATTTTTAAAGCGTTATTATATAAAGACAAAAAATTAGCTATCCCGCCTTATTTGGCGGTTTTTTTTGAAAACTACCCCTGCTAAATATTGTAAATTTCATATATAATTGAAACATATATATAGATTGGGGGAGGTTCTATGGAAATATTTTTGTTTATTTTTGGTGTGATTTTTGCTGCCATTTTCATTAAAGTTATAGTTACTGGTTCGAAAAGAGATCCATTTATTAAAGATGAGCCATTTCCTGAACATTTGGGAATTCAGTCCGACGACTATCTTCCAATGATTCGAAATTTAGAAAAATCATTACCTGAAGGGTACAGGGAGAATATAAAAAATCGTGTACTGAGGGAGCACCCCAAATGGAAAGACTACGCATATGATTGGACATTTTTTGAACTAAAAAGATATTTTGTGATGAATGCCATACTGAAAACAGTGCCTATGTTCAGCAGTAAAGCGGATGATATTTGGCATGAAATGCTCATGTTCACCCGTGATTATGAGCATTTTTCAAAAAACTTCTTTGGTGAATACCTGCACCATTCCCCAAATATGGACAGCACCCCTATACCAGGTGAAAGGGCTTTTTTTGACTGGGTGTATTTAAGTCTTTTTGAAGCAGGCCATAATAGCAGAAGAATTTGGGGAAGCTTTTTGCAAAATCCGATTAAAAAGGAAATACTTGATGATTTTAGAAGCATGAATGAGACTGAACTGTTAAATAAGTATTTCAGGGCAGGAAATGATTGGCTTGAACTGAAAAAGAAAATGATAGAAAAACTGAAGCATGAAATTTCTGAATCAGAATCAATGAAGCTTGGGAAGAAGGCGCTGGAATTTACGAAGCCCGCATCTGTCAGCCAATATTCCTATCTGTTGTTTCCAGCCGTGTATTTTTCGGTTTATGAACCAGATGGGTTCGAGGACAATATGAACGAACTTCTTCCCCCCGAACTCGCAAAAGACAGTGCTTCCGGAATGGTTTACTGCTCCGGCTTCTCTTGCAGCAGCCATAGTGATCATGATTCAGGAGGAGGACATGATTCAGGCGGCTCCAGCTGTTCGAGCTGCGGAGGCGGATGCTCTAGCTAAAAAGCAGTCCAATTGGATTGCTTTTTTGTTTTTCAAAATTTTAAGTTCTTGTTGTTTTGGAAAAGATAAAAGCAGGTCATTTCCTTTCATTATCAATCTTCTCAAATTACGGCATTAAATTTTCAATTATGTAACAATTGATAAACACCATATAAGTATGCATGAATTGTCTGGTACAATCAGTAATGATTATCGGTTTGAATTGGATGTGTATTCATGAAGAAATTGCTTGTATTCATCCTGCTTTTATTCAGTTTTCCAACTGCATATGCAGCAGCAGAGGAACCAAAAGACCCTGCAATTATCAGTGAAGCCGCAATTGTAACAGATTCTGAATCAGGTGCAGTTCTGTATGCAAAAAATGCGGATAAAAAGATGTACCCGGCCAGTTTGACGAAAATAGCAACTGCCATATATGCCATTGAAAATGGAGACTTAAAGGACATAGCAACTATAAGCAAAAAAGCAGCAGAGGTTGAAGGAACACGAGTTTATTTGGAGGAAGGAGAAAAAGTGCCTTTAATAAAACTCGTTCAGGGAATGCTGATTAATTCAGGAAATGATGCTGCCTGGAGCATTGCTGAGCATCTGGACGGCAATATGAAAGCATTCTCAGAGAACCTTAATCACTATCTTGAAGAGAGTGCAGGCTTAAAAAATACTCACTTTGTTAATCCTCACGGTTTGTTTGATGAAAACCACTATACAACGGCAGGGGACCTTGCAAAATTAACTAATTACGCCCTGAAAAATGAGACCTTCCGAGAAATCTACGGAACAAAGGAAATGAAGTGGGCAGGAAAGTCATGGGACACCACCATCTTTACTCATCACAGGATGCTTAAAGGTGAGGTTCCATTCGAAGGAGTGACAGGGGGAAAAACCGGTTTCGTAGATGAAGCTAAGCAGACCCTCGCCACTTCTGCCGAAAACGATTCAATAAAGTTAACGGCCATTGTATTAAAAGCTGAATTCAAGCGGGATATTTATAATGATACAAAAAACCTTTTGAACTATGGGTTCAGCAACTTTGAAACCTCGACACTGAGCAGCACTGACGTTTTTCCTTCTGATGGAAAAACCTATACAACTGGCGGTGAAAATGTAGCCATAACATTGCCAAAAGGAATCTACGAAGAAGACATTACATCAAAAGGAAAGCTGCAGATTAAGAATGAAAACGGAAGGATCATTCAATCTGTAAAGCTTCTGGAAGACAAACAGGATGAAGTGGTTTCCAGCCAGCTGAAAACAGAAAAGGAGACTGGGAAAGAGACAACTGGATACTATGGCAGAGCAGGCTTAATAATATTTTTATTTGTAATCTTTATACTAATATTAAGGAAAAATCTAAAAGCAAAAGCCAGAAGAAGAAGACGGGTTTAATGCACGTCTTTTTTTATGAAAAAAGACTAAAGAAATTCTCTTTAGTCTTTGGACAATCTTTTATTGCATTCTTTGCTCCACCTGACGGCATACCTCATCAGCCGATAGGCCGCTAGCTTCAATGACAGAAGCTTTTGTAGAAACATCCTGCATACCCATCACATTTGAATCAACACCGCTCACTACACAGCAGGAGCAGTTCTCAGCATCATGCGCCGTCTTCATATCAACCACTTCATAACCTTTTTCGCGAAGCGCTTCCGAAACATTTGTTAAGGATTGTTCAACCGCTACTCTTTTCGTCAATGTTAACACCTCCTCCGTTTGTTAGATTGGCTTTTGTACTCCATTTTTATTCCATGGATAAAATTAGCCATAACACGAAACAGTAAGAAAGGAGGTGTTTAACATGAGCAAACGCAAAAAAGACCCTTCAAAGGCTGGACTAAGTTCCCCAAACATCGAAGGTCAAGGTACAACCAATATGGAAACGGGCAGCAGAACAGCTTCTTCTGCACGCCATAAAAAGAAAAAACAAGACTTTTAACAAAAATTAAAAGCAGGAGGTTATTCCTCCTGCTTTTACTGTCTACTGATACATATCAGCAACTTGTTTTTGAATGGATGAATCTTCTAAATACTCATCATAAGTCATTTGCTTATCGACGATGCCAGCCGGTGTAATTTCAATAATGCGGTTGGCAATGGTTTGAATGAACTGATGGTCATGTGATGCAAAAATCATAGACCCTTTGAAGTTAATTAGCCCATTGTTCAATGCTGTAATGGATTCCAAATCAAGGTGGTTGGTTGGCTCATCCAGCATAAGTACATTTGCACCGCTAAGCATCATTTTGGAAAGCATGCAGCGGACTTTTTCTCCACCTGAGAGAACGCTTGCTTTCTTTAGAACTTCCTCACCAGAGAATAGCATTCTTCCAAGGAAACCTCTCAGGAAGCTTTCACTATCATCAGCAGGTGAGAATTGGCGCAGCCAGTCTACAAGATTCAAATCAGAGTTTTCGAAGAACTCCGAGTTATCTTTCGGGAAATAGGATTGAGATGTTGTAACACCCCACTTATACGTTCCTTCATCCGGCTCCATTTCACCAGTCAATATTTTAAATAATGTAGTCTTCGCCAATTCGTTTGGGCCAACTAACGCAATTTTATCATCTTTGTTCATGATAAAGCTGACATTATTCAGAACCTTTACGCCATCAATTGTTTTGCTGATGCCGTCTACTCTTAGCAAATCATTCCCGATTTCACGGTCAGGCGAAAATCCGACATACGGATATTTTCTGGAAGACGGTTTGATGTCGTCCAAAGAAATCTTATCAAGAAGCTTTTTACGTGAAGTTGCCTGCTTGGATTTTGATGCGTTCGCACTAAAGCGGGCAATAAAGCTTTGAAGTTCCTTGATTTTTTCTTCCTTTTTCTTATTGGCATCCTGAGCCATCCTTTGTGCAAGCTGGCTCGACTCATACCAGAAGTCATAGTTCCCGACGTAAATCTGAATTTTCCCAAAGTCAAGGTCGGCAATATGAGTACATACTTTGTTTAAGAAGTGACGGTCATGGGATACAACAATAACAGTATTTTCAAAGTTGATCAGAAATTCCTCAAGCCATTGAATTGCTTTGATATCCAAGTGGTTTGTCGGCTCATCCAGCAAAAGAACATCCGGCTTGCCGAAAAGGGCTTGCGCAAGAAGAACTTTCACTTTTTCAGAACCGGAAAGGTCAGCCATTTTTTTGTCATGAAGTTCTTCTTCGATGCCCAGCCCTTTCAGCAAAATAGCTGCTTCAGATTCCGCTTCCCATCCGTTCAGTTCTGCAAACTCACCTTCAAGTTCAGCAGCCTTCATTCCATCTTCATCAGTGAAATCGGCTTTCATATAAATCGCATCTTTTTCCTGCATTACTTCATACAGGCGGGCATGTCCCATGATGACTACTTTTAATGCTTCAAACTCTTCGTATTCAAAATGATTCTGTTTCAGGACAGCAAGGCGCTCGCCGGGACCTAAATGAACACTTCCCGATTGTGCCTCGATTTCACCGGATAAAATCTTTAGAAAAGTTGATTTACCGGCACCATTTGCTCCAATCAAACCATAGCAATTGCCAGGTGTGAATTTAATATTAACATCTTCGAATAGTTTGCGGTCGCCGTATCGAAGACCTACATTACTGACAGTTATCATATTATTTTTATTCCTCCAAATACATAATCCTTAAAAGTATACCACTTTTAGCGCGTAATCGCGAATTCTTCATAATGCAATTTGCCGTCTTCTTAAAAGTTCAGAAAATTAAAAGGAAGCAGAAGGTAAAAGTCGAATACATAAAGATTATAAACATGATGAGAGGAAGTGCTTTTTGTAATGGAATCTCTTTTAAAAGAAGATGTAAAACTAAAACCTTTCCGCTTCACAATTGAGAGGGGGAAAATCAAGGAATTTGCTATGGCAATTGGAGACAGAAATCCTATTTATTATGATGCGGACATCGCGAGAAAAGAGGGATACCGTGACATCCCCATTCCGCCTACATTTCCGACGGCCATAGAGATGTGGGGAGGATTGGATTTCGAAACCCTAATCAGCCTATTCGGCCTTGACCCGCTTAAGGTTCTTCACGGAGGACAGGAATATCGCTATATGGGGGAATTATGCGCCGGCGATACAATAACTGCCGCTCCTCAGTTAATCTCAGCATTTGAAAAGAGGAATCTGCGTTTTATCACTATAGGAATTCATTATAAAAACAGTGAAGGAATCAAGGTTCTATATTCGGAATCTACCATTATCGAAAGAAGGGGAACAGAATAATGAGCGAATTAACAGCGATTCATAAACCCGAGATCACACATACACAGCTGGTCAAGTATGCAGGCGCATCCGGGGATTTTAATCCAATTCATACAGTAGTACCGATTGGGGAAAAAGCGGGATTGGACGGTGTGATTGCCCATGGGATGCTCATTATGGGAATGGCAGGCGAAGCACTGGCTGATTGGTTTCCGAGAAAAAACCTGAAAAAGTTCAAAGTGCGCTTCAGCAAAATGACGCGTCCTGGCGAGAAACTGACAATAGAAGGAAAAGTGACAGGGGAGAGAATGGAAAAAGATGAGAAGAGACTGACAGGAGAAGTTTCAGTTAAAAATGAAGCTGGTGAAGTGAAGCTTTCCGGACAGTTCGAAGTAAAAATATAATATAAAGGAAGGATTTCTATGGGAGGTCATATTGGGGTCCAGCTCAAGCCAAAATCAAAGTGGAAGAAATATTCACTATGGACCTTTGCAATCATATTAGTGTTATTGGCTGCGGCATTTTTCGTTATGTTTGGTTATTTATCGCTCTCAATCCCTAAAACTGAAGGAGAGATCAAAATTGGATACATCTCTGCTGATGTCAGGGTGAATCGCGACGGCAATGGCGTTCCCCACATACTTGCGGATAATGAACGAGACCTTTTTATTGCACAGGGATATGTGCAGGCTCAGGATCGCCTATTTCAAATGGATTTAAGCAGGCGGCAGGCATCTGGCAGATTAAGTGAAGTGATCGGGGAAGGGGCGGTTGAAAATGATAAATACTTTAGGACACTTGGACTGAGAAGGGCCGCAGAAGCATCCTATGAAGCATATTCCCCGGAAGCAAAAAAGATTTTAGGCTGGTTTGCGGAAGGAGTAAATCTTTATATTAAAGAGGTGAAAGATACCGGAAAATGGCCGCCTGAATTTTCCATACTTGGCTATAAGCCTGAAGAATGGACTCCCGTGGATTCACTTACTATCGGCAAATATATGGCATATGATCTTGGAGGACACTGGGAAAGCCAGGCATTCCGATATTATCTCCTTCAGCATTTTCCGGAAGATAAAGCGTATGAATTATTCCCCTCATATCCGGAAGAAGCCCCTTACATAATAGGAAAACACAACTTAAATATTGAAGAAAGCTTTGCAAATGCAATCACTCCACCGGAATTCAACGGAAGCAATAACTGGGCTGCAGCAGGCAGCAAAACGGCATCCGGGAAGCCAATTCTTGCGGATGATCCGCATTTATCACTCAGCACACCTTCCATCTGGTATCAGATGCATTTGCAATCCCCGGAGATGAACGTCAGCGGAGTCATTTTTGCCGGTATTCCGGGCATTATTCTCGGTCACAATGAGAACATTGCATGGGGAGTAACCAATACAGGACCAGATGTCCAGGATTTGTATATTGAAAAAAGGAATCCTGCCAATAAAAATGAGTTTCTATTCAATGAAAAATGGGAAAAGGCAGAAATAATTGAAGAACCAATTAAGGTAAAAGACAAGGAGACAATTAGCTATCAAGTAACGATTACACGCCACGGACCTGTAATTTCGGAATTTGCTGCAGACAGCGGCAAAGATACAGTTCTTTCTTTGCAATGGACTGCCCTTGAACCTTCAAAAGAACTGGAAGCCATTCTAAAAATGAATAAATCATCGGACTGGCATCAATTTGAAGAAGCATTGGAGTTATTTCATACACCCGCACAGAACTTTGTATTTGCCTCGCCAGATGGAACAATAGCTTATAAAGCAAACGGTAAAATCCCCATCAGAAAGAAAGGAGACGGGCTACTGCCAGTACCTGGCTGGTCGGATGAATACGGCTGGGAAAGCTATATACCTTATGATCAACTGCCAAAAGCGATTAATCCAAGAGAAGGATACATCTCAACTGCAAACAATAAGGTTATGGATGACAGCTACCCTTACCATATAAGTCATGATTGGGCACAGCCGTATAGGCAAATGCGCATCCAGGAATTCCTGAAAAGCAAGGATGAACTTACAGCAGAAGACATGATGTCTCTGCAGATGGATCAGAAAAACCTGCAGGCCGAGGAATTTATACCCATTTTCCTGTCTGAAATTAGAGAACCATCTTCCAATCTTGAAAAGGAAGCTTTATCCGCCCTGAGTAAATGGGATTATAACGACAGCAAAGATGGAGCAGCCCCTCTCATTTTCAATCTTTGGATGAAAAGCATATCCGATGTTCTTTTTGAAGATGAGATAACACCAGAAATGAGGAAGCTCTTTAAAGGACAAAAGCAGGCAGTGGATGAATTATTGAGAAATGCAGCAAAAGGCAGGGTAAGCCGCTGGATAGAAGAAAAGGGAGGACTGGAGGAAGTCCTTTCACGATCATTGAGTTCAGCCGTAAAGAAAGCTGCAGATCTTCAAGGAAACAACCTGTCTGAGTGGAAATGGGGAGACTATCACCAATTAGCCTTTTCCCATCCGCTTTCAAGTGTAAAACCTTTAAACTTCTTGTTTAATAGAGAAGGGCGGATTCCTGTTGGAGGAAGCTCAGTCACTGTCCAGGCAGCAGCTAATAAAGAAGATGGCACAGTAAATCATGGGGGCTCGTGGAGATTTGTAATGGATACGCAAAACATGAATACTGCCTATCACCTTGTGGGACCAGGACAATCAGGACATCCTCTAAGCCAGTGGTATCATGACCAGTTGAACGGCTGGGCAGAAGGGAACTATCATAAGACAGCTCTCAATGAAGAGAGGACCAAGCATACACTTTTATTAAAACCTTGAAAAAGCTTCCCAAAAATCATAAAATGTTTCTTTTTGTTCATAGTTTTTTCATATTTTTCATGTACAATATTAATCATACAGGCAGGGAAAAAGGAGTTTTTCAAATGGCTAAAAAGCAGCTGGTTGATTTGGTAAACAGATTAAAGAAATCCGGTATTAAAGTAAGCTTTTCAAAGCCAAGATCAAAAACTTTAATACTCATTAACCAAAACAAAAATTTATCTTCTTCTGCGAATTAGGTTAAAAAAGTGGCGGATCCAGAGTCCGCCACTTTTTTATTATATTTGCTTCATAATCTTATTGAAAACATCATTCTTATCAAAATCTTCTCCCATTGGGAACTTCTTAATAAACTTATTATTTTCGTCAAGCAAATAGACAAAGGTGCTATGAACGTAGAAACCATCACCGGGATCACGGTATTGAAATTGAAACGTGTTAGCGAGCTCCTGAATTTCAGACTGATCTTTTTTCAGTTTATCAGGCTCTGCAGTAAGAAAGACCCAATCCCCATCATTTTCGATTTCAAAGGTATTTCTATATTTTCGAAGGACCTCTGCGGTGTCTCTATAGGGGTCGATCGTTACAGTAATGAATTGAACCTTCTCCCCAAAAACACCCTCTTTGCTAAGATCACCTTTCAGCAGATTCATCCTTTGTGTAGTAGTCGGACAGATATCCGGACAGTGCGTATAAATAAATTCAACAAGCTTCAGCTTTTTATCCGATTCTGCAAAGTCATATAACATCTCATCATCGGTTAAAAGTGTAATATGATCAGGAATCTTGGCTGTCATATCACGAATAATAAAAAAAGAAATTCCGGCTGCTATGCCTAATATTACAATAATAGCGGATATAATATAAACTTTTTTCATTATTTCCCCTCCCAATATAAGGATAAATAATATCCATCAAAATTCCTATGGATAATCTGTGAACTTATTCTTAATACAGGGGAAATTAAAGTGAAGCAACAAAAAAAAGGAACCCCGCAAGGTTCCTTTTTTGGTTCGGTTATTATTTCATTGAAATCCAAACACTCTTAACTTCTGTATAGTTTTCCAAAGCGTATGATCCCATCTCACGGCCGATTCCGGATTGCTTGTAGCCGCCAAATGGAGATGCAGCGTCAAAGGCGTTGTAGCAGTTCACCCAAACTGTACCTGCGCGGAGTTTGTTGGCCACATAGTGTGCATTTGCCACATCACGAGTCCAAACACCTGCAGCTAAACCATATTCACTGTTATTTGCCCGGTTAATTAATTCGTCTAAGTCATCATAAGGCATGGCCGAAATAACCGGTCCGAATATTTCTTCCTTCGCAATCGTCATTTCGTCACGAACATCAGCAAAAATAGTAGGGGAGACGAAGTAACCTTGCTCTTGCGGTTTGTCGCCTCCTGCTACAAGCTGGGCACCTTCGCTAAGGCCTTTTTCAATGTACCCAAGAACGCGGTTTTGCTGCTCAGCAGAAACAAGCGGGCCAATTTCTGTGTCAGCATGAATACCGGCACCTTGTTTAATTTTTTTGGCATGTGAAGCCATGTCAGCTACAACATTATCAAACTGCTTTTTTTGTATGAAAACACGGGAGCCGGCACAGCACACCTGACCCTGGTTGAACATAACACCGTTCAGAGCTCCTGGAATAGCCTTTGATAAATCAGCGTCTGGCAGAATGATATTTGGAGACTTACCGCCAAGCTCAAGCGTAACGCGCTTTAAGGTTTTTGAAGCATTGGACATAATCAGTTTGCCTACTTCAGTAGAACCAGTAAACGCTATTTTATCTACTAAGGGATGATCGACAAGCGGCTGGCCAGCTGTTTCTCCGAAACCTGGTACAATATTGACAACCCCTGGAGGGAAGCCGGCTTCATCCATTAGTTCA
Organism: Cytobacillus oceanisediminis 2691; assembly: GCF_000294775.2. Classification (GTDB taxonomy): domain Bacteria; phylum Bacillota; class Bacilli; order Bacillales; family Cytobacillaceae; genus Cytobacillus; species Cytobacillus pseudoceanisediminis. The sequence goes on along the minus strand of NZ_CP015506.1, from coordinate 2,533,841 downwards.
GCAAGATATAGAGCAGAAAGAGGTGTTTGCTCTGCTGGCTTAAGAACAACCGTACATCCTGTTGCAAGGGCAGCACCCAGCTTCCACATTGCCATAAGAAGAGGGAAGTTCCAAGGGATGATTTGTCCCACCACACCAACTGCCTCATGGCGAGTATAGTTGAAGAATGGCCCGCTGACAGGAATAGTCTGGCCGACAATCTTCGTAGACCAGCCTGCATAATAGCGCATATGTTCAACAGCCAGAGGAATATCGGCATTAGTTGTTTCACGAATCGGCTTACCATTATCCAACGTCTCAAGCTGTGCTAATTCTTCACTGTTTTCTTCCATAAGATCAGCAAGCTTATACATCAGGCGGCTGCGCTTAGAGGCGCTCATTTTTGACCATTTGCCTTCATCAAAAGCCTTTCGGGCTGCTTTTACTGCAAGATCAATATCTTCTGCACCGGCTTCAAAAACAGAAGCAAGAACTTCCCCTGTAGCCGGGTTATACGTATCAAACGTTTTCTGTGATTTGCTTTCAACAAATTCACCATTAATATATAATTTCTTCTTTCCGCTTAAAAACTTTTCCACCTTTTCTTTTAAACCTGCAGTTAGCTGACTCATATAATTCCTCCTTAAAATAGTAGTCTATGTATTTCCATGGTGCAAAACTTTTAGAAGAATACTTATGGTAACGCTTACAACAATACTTTAACATTAACAAAAATATAAAATCAACTCTGAATTAAAATAATTTTCAGATAATGTTCGACAAATCTCGCCTGTTCCCAAAGTTAATCAATAAAAAAGCATACCGGATTAATCCAGTATGCTATAAAACTATTAAATTAACATTCCTGCAATTGCTGCACTTAATAGAGAAGCAAGTGCTCCAGCTATTACTGAACGAATTCCAAGCTTAGCTATATCGTTCCTGCGGTCAGGGGCAAGGTTGCCCAGTCCGCCCAGAAGAATGGCCATAGAGGAAATGTTGGCAAATCCGCAAAGTGCGAAACTCACTACTGCAACAGTCTTAGGAGACAGGCTGCTGATTTCCGGTGCGAAAGCTGAATAAGCAACAAATTCATTCAATACGAGCTTTTGGCCGATATATCCGCCAGCCTGTACAGCTTCAGCCCATGGAACACCTACTGCAAATGCAAGAGGGGCAAAAACAAAACCAAGAATGGTTTCCAGTGTAAGATTTTCAAATCCGAAAAGCCCGCCTGCAAATCCGATAATTCCATTGATAAGAGCAACCAGAGCGATAAAAGCTAGAAGCATAGCACCGATGTTTAATGCAAGCTGAAGTCCCACACTTGCACCGCGTGCAGCAGCGTCTACCACATTTACAGATTCAGTATCTTTTTCAATAGTTATGTCGTTTGTTGTCTCTGATACTTCTGTTTCAGGTATCATAATTTTAGCGAGGACAAGGCCGGCAGGTGCAGCCATGAAGCTTGCAGCAAGCAAGTATTCCAATGGTACCCCAAGAAGGGAGTATCCTATAAGTACTGAACCGGCAACTGATGCAAGGCCTCCGGTCATAACAGCAAACAGTTCAGATTTCGTCATTTTATTCAGGAAAGGGCGGACAATTAATGGAGCTTCCGTTTGTCCGACAAAAATATTGGCTGCTGCAGACATGGACTCTGCCTTGCTTGTTCCAAGCAGCTTGGACAAACCTCCGCCAATGACCTTTATAATTATCTGCATAATCCCGGTATAATAAAGAACAGAGATAAGGGAAGAAAAGAAGATAACTGTAGTCAGCACCTGGAAGGCAAATACCATTCCTACTCCTGAACCTTCCTGGAACAAGCCTCCGAATAAGAAATTTATTCCTTCATTGGCAAATCCGACAATATCATTTACTGCAAATGTCATTTTTTCTAATACTTTTTTTCCAAGTTCCCATTTGAGAACTGCAAAGGCAAATGCAAACTGGATAGCCAATCCGCCTAAAATTGTACGGAGATTGATTGCCTTTCGATTTGATGAAAGGAGGATAGCAATCCCCAATACAGTAAGAACTCCTAATAAACCCCATATAAAACTCATGTTGACACCTCATTTGTTGAATTTAGAATAATGAAAACGTTTTTACGAAACGCCAAAAATATAGACCTCTCTTCTAAGAGGTTTGTGAATAGACGTCAGACATCTAACTTGATTACATGTCCATTTTACCATGAATCCGTTTGCAGTAAAGAGTTTTTTTCCTGCTAATTGAAATTTGTTGAATAACCTCCTATTTTTGTTCAGATTTTAAATGATTTAATCTCTTCCAAGAGGGCAATAACTGAAAAACATCTTATAGAGCCAAATTAAATAAATGAATCTTCGATTTTATTTTCATCCCTCCGTTATAATTGCCCATTCGGGACAAACATCATTTTCATACACTGTCACTAGATGTCAGGAGGTGTTGGAATGGGTGCAGGAGCAGGGTATGGCGGCGGTTTTGCTTTAATCGTTGTCCTGTTTATACTTCTAATCATTGTTGGTGCTGCTTTCGTTGGCGGAGGCTACTAATTATCTAAAAAAATGACAGCGCAAAAGATCTGCCCGTATTTGGGCAGATTTTTTGTTTTCAGCCTTCCTGTTTGCAATGGAACAGTATGATAATCAGTTAAATGTCCAAAATAAAGATAGTTCTAAATTAGAAGGAGGGATCCCATATGAATAAAAAGGACAAAAATGATGGCACAGATATTGCCGGCAGATATTATGAGACTGAAGATTATAACAGGAATGATCAGCTTTCATCTGGCCTGGCGACAACACATGAACAAGTGAGTGACGCATACATGGAAGGACAGGCGGATGCGGTAATTGAAGACGTTGTCGGGGTGGATATTTCCATTCCGCGCAAAGGGTATGATGAATAACACAATAGCAAGGAGGCAATGCAATGGCACCAAAAGATGCTCAAGATGATCTGGGCCAGTACAAAATGCCAAAAGTTCTCAGAAAAAAGAGGACTTCCTCCTATCGGGTGGGATACCAGGCTACAACAGGGAACCAGACGCCTGGTGAACCTGAAGCAGGTAAGAGAACAGATCAAGAAAATTAAAATCTGGTCCGCATGGATTGCTGATTGAGGATTGCAGCGGTGATAAAATTTAAAATTAAAAAGAGAGGATGCCAGGTCATCTTCTCTTTAGTTTATGACTATATTTGGGGCCTGCACCTGAAAAAAGATTATTCCACTCGAATTTTTATTTTTTGCACAGCATTATATCCATAACCTTTTCTGTTCCAGTAAGGCTTTATTGGCTGGATATTGCCCTCTGAATCACTGGCCCTCACAAGAATGGTATGCTCACCCTTATATGCCTCCCAATCAAAATGCCACTTAACCCAGGAAAACTTCTCGTTTTCCCTGTGTTTGAGTGAGGTCTTTCTCCATGTATCCCCATGATCAATGCTTATTGCCACCTCATTAATTGCTCCAGTGCCAGTCCAGGCAATCCCTCTTATTGTGTGAAATCCTTCTTTAATAATGGAATAATTCAATGGCTGCTGGATTGTGCTATTAACATTAATGGCTGTAACAGGCCTTTTATCCAGATCGCTGTCTTTATAAGGATAATATACATAATCTTTTGATTGAAAAGGCCCATTAAATTCATGCTGAATAATAAAAATATTCCTAAGCCACTTAACGGAGGCCATTGCATACCATTGGGGCACGATTAGCCTGAATGGATAACCTTGCTTATACGGTAGGGGCTTGCCGTTAAACTCATAAGCTACTATCGTATCTTCGTGGAGTGCCTTTTCAATTGGCAGGCTTCTGGCAAAGTAAAAGGATTCATTCAAATCTTTTCGCTCACCAAAATCCAATCCTGCGAACACAGCTTCTTTGCTTCCATCCAAAAGTCCGGCTTTATTCAGCAGTTCCTTCAAAGGCACTCCCTTCCATTTCCCCTGACTGACTGCTCCTTCTTCCCATTGCTCACCAAAAACCTTTGGTTTAAATTTCGCTCTGTTATTGCCAGCGCATTCCAGAGGGACCAGAATGGTTTTGGATGGGAAGCGGTAAAGTTCACTTAAAGATATTTCCATCGCTTTATTCACGTTCCCGCTAATGGACAAAAATAAATTCTGAGGGTTAATTAGCGGGTAGGAAAAATGGTTTCTTAAATAAAAATATTCTTGCGGTGTTTTCCAGCACTCCAAAAAATGAATGGGAGACTCCTGATTTTCAGGAGACAGACTTAGTGTTTTCAGATAAGGTGCTGAAAGCTGATTATTCATGAACCATCACCTCCATTCATAAATACAATGCAATCCCCAAGGATAGAACTATAAACATCAACAATTCATTTATACCAGCTAAGTTTAATACTCGCATTATGAGGAATAATCATTTATATAACATACTGAAGGGCGGTAAGGGAATGAAAGAAGAATTGAAGATAACAGGACACAGGCCATTTCCGCTGCCTGATAAACCCTGGGTTATGGAACAAATATGGAATGATGTTTTATTTGCTCATTGGCCAGTGCCAGCAGAAATATTGGAAAAACACATCCCTTCACAGTTAACATTAGATACATACAATGGTACAGCATGGATGGGGGTAGTACCTTTCTGGATCAGTAAAATGAGGGTGCGCGGCTTTCCGCCATTGCCGATTATGAAATCAATGAATGAATTGAATGTAAGGACTTATGTGGAATATGAGGGCATGAAAGGCGTATATTTTTTTAGCCTGGATGCAGACAACTTTTTAGCCGTAACAGGGGCCAGAATGTTGTATTACCTTCCGTATATGAATGCCGAAATGCAAGTTAGTAAGTCTCAAGGACTAGTTAATTATGAAAGCAGGCGAACACACGGCCATTCAGAGAACGGCCAATTCAAAGCAAATTATAAGTCAATATCAAGCCCCTTCAACTCAAAACCCGGAACACTTGATGAATGGCTGACTGAAAGGTATTGCTTATGGGTAACAAAAGGTGAAAAGGTTTTTCGCGGGGATATTCATCATACAAAATGGCAGCTGCATGAAGCTTCTTGCACGATACATCAAAACACTTTAGCTTCATTTTTGCCCCGAATTTACTTTAAAGGCGAACCGATCTTACACTACTCTCCGGAAAAACATGCTTATTTCTGGCCTTTAATAAAAGTTTCTTCATCATAACTAAAGAGTAATCCTATTAATGATGTAACCCATTCACTACCTCATTTCTTAAAGTAGATTTCTGCAAGCAGTTTTTTTGCTTCGTTATATGAAAGCCCTGATTGACTGTTCAGCCTTTTTACTTCATCAATATCAGTTCCTGCTATAGTAAGGTTTCTCTTTTTCTCTCGGCGGTCCATTGAATCACCTCCTATTCAAAATTGTTTAAAACATTTTCAATAATTTTTACCTTTCTTGTCCATACTAAGAAAAAAGGGGGCGTTTCCTATTTTTTTCAATAAAAAAGGCCAAGATGACAAGCCGGAAGTTGTAATGCTGGATACAGAGGTGTATTCCTGCAATAGCTGCAATGGCTGGATGAGAAAAGATTTTGCCTCTTCAGATTTAAAATGCCCATTATGCGGTGATGAAACAACTGCCGAGATGCGGGAATTGCCGCAAATTTTGTGATAATTAATTTTAGAAAGACTGTTGTCACCTGATAACAGTCTTTCTTATTTAATGATCTAAAAGTCTCCATACAATTCATGAAAGGCCTGTTCTGCATCATGTTCAGACGAAAACAACGCATCATCTTCTTCTATTAAATGGAAGGATTCATTAAGGAAGAGGGCCACTGCATTAGGGTCTTTAGGATGCGGTACAATTTCTGCCGGCCTGACATTTGCAACACTTGGAGTATGAGGGTTATGATAAATAACAAAAACCTCATCACCAGATTTAACCTTTTTAGGATCGATTGTCTCCATTCCATTCACTCCTTTTATTACAGGTTTTCGTTTTGCTGTCCAATTTCTTTCGCACCTATAATAGCATTTGCCGTTTCCTGCTGTTCATGTTCATCAACTGAATCCCCAGCTGCATGTTTTAAATTTGGAAAACTGCCACCCGTTTCAATGGTTACCATCTCTTCTTTTGGTGCATATGTCAGGTATTTTTCATCGTTATCTTTCATTATTAAAACTCCTTTTGTTATAGATATTCGAGCACCTTTCTTTAAAGTTTTCTCTCCGCATAGGTCTTATATTCAACCATATTAATCCTAATTCAAATGGGCAAAGTAACTATATAGGTCTTAAATGAGGTGATAAAAATAAAAGAAAATAAGGACTTGATAACAGCTATTCAAAAAGAAGCATTCTCTTTCACCGATTCATCCGGGCTTGACCGGATTATTCAAGCAGCCGGGGAAGCGAAATTTGTTTTATTGGGGGAAGCTTCTCATGGAACATCAGAATTTTATACAGTAAGAGCAGAAATATCCAAAAGACTGATTGAACAAAAAGGGTTCAACTGTATCTCTGTTGAAGGAGACTGGCCTTCCTGCTTTACCATCAACAGGTATGTTAAGGGTTATGTGCATCTGAATCCCCTTGATGCACTCAAAAATTTTAACAGGTGGCCGACATGGATGTGGGCAAATGAGGAAATTAAAGATCTAATAACCTGGCTTTATAATCACAATCAGCTGATTGATAAACATGGCCTAAAGGCTGGTTTCTATGGCATCGATATATATAGCTTATGGGAATCGATGGATGAAATAATAAAACTTCTGGAGACAAAGGAAGCTGCAGAACTGGAAGCTGCTAAAAAAGCATTTGCCTGCTTTGAGCCTTTTCATCGGACACCTGAAAATTATGCAGTTTCTGCGGCATTTTATGGGGAAGGCTGTGAAAAAGAAGTAGCCGAACTTTTACTTAAAATAAAAAACAAGTGGGGGCATACCAGGAGCTACGAAGAAGAATCACTGAACCTTATGCTAAATAGCCTTGTTGCTGTAAATGCAGAAAACTATTATCGAGCAATGGTAAAAGGCGGGCCTGATGACTGGAATATTAGGGATCATCACATGGTAAGTGCCATAGAGGAGATCTCCAAATATTATGGAGAAGATGCCAAGGTCATCGTATGGGAACACAATACTCATATCGGAGATGCAAGAGCAACAGATATGAAAGAAGAGGGACTTGTTAACGTTGGGCAAATCCTTCGCGAGAAATATGGGGAAGATCAGGTTTTCGCACTCGGGTTTGGTACACACTCAGGCACTGTTATCGCAGCGGAACAATGGGGGAATGAGCTACAAGTTATGGAAGTACCTCCAGCACAGACAGGAAGCTGGGAGGATACGCTTCGCAAGGCTGGCCCTGGAGATAAAATTTTGTTGTTCACCGATGATAACAGGGAATTATTTAATGAATCTATCGGTCATCGAGCCATTGGAGTCGTATATAACCCTGAATATGAACAATACGGGAATTATGTGCCTACGAAAGTCTCACTCAGATATGACGGTTTCATTTATATAGAGAAAACCCGTGCCTTAAAGCCAATTAACATACCAGTAACAATATTATAATTGCAATTACAAACAAAAAGACCCACTATCTCATATTTACCCTCCATGAATTCGAGGATGTGCTTAGAGGTTACTGATCCTCATATAAACCGATTATTTCTATATAGCCAGAGATCAAAAAAAGCCTCTAATGGAGTATGTATATTTAACCTGAAAACCCCTCCGGAATATCGGAGGGGCTTATTGCTACATGTAGCTGTTTTCCAATTCATCCACTAAGGTCCCCACATAGCTTACGGCTTTGCGGATTGGATCTGGCTTGGACATATCAATGCCTGCGCTCTTAAGGAGATCGAGCGGCTTTTTCGTTCCGCCAGCTTTTAAAACATCAAGCCAGCGTTCAATGGCAGGCTGGCCTTCCTCTTGAATGCTCTGTGCCATAGCTGTGGAAGCAGTCAAACCAGCTGAATAAGTATATGGATAGAGTCCCATATAATAATGAGGCTGTCTCATCCAGGTTAAAGCCGCCTTATCATCCAGTTCAACCGTATCACCCCAGAATTCAGCAAGTGTTTCTATCTTTTGATCTGAAAGTGTTTTTGCCGTTAACGGAATCCCTTGATCAGCAAGATTATATATTCTTCGCTGATATTCTCCCTCGAGAAGGTGTGTGACAAAGTTGTGATAATAAGTTCCCAGCAGCTGAAGAATTACCCAGCGCTTCATTCTCATATCCTCAGTGCCTGCCATTAAATGCTGTCCAAGCAGCAATTCGTTAAGTGTTGAGGGAGCTTCTACAAAGTAGGTTGATGGGCGGGTATTCATTATACGCTGATATTTATTGGCCAAATAGAAATGACCCGCATGCCCAAGCTCATGAGCGAGAACAAAAGCACCGCGCATCGTGTCTGTCCATGTAATCAGGATGAATGGATGCGATCCATATGGACTTGAACAAAATGCACCTGTAGATTTCCCTACATTGTCAGCCAAATCAACCCAGCGTTCAGTCAAGCCTTTCTTCATTATATCCGTATACTCAGGTCCCATTACTTTGAGAGCCTCTAATATGACTTTTGATGCTTCTTCAAATGTTGTTTCAGGATTGAACTCCGGATCAAGAGGAGCCTTCAGGTCACAAAAAAGCATCTTATCCAATCCCAGAACTTTTCTCTTTAACTGAGCATATCTGCGCATATGGGGGGCAAGCTCTTTTTGGATAATATTCAGCTGATTGTTGTACATTTCCTCTGTAACATGCTGGGAATCCAGGAGCATTTGTGTGGCTGAACTGTACTTCCTCAGCTTAGCAAGTGTTACCTGTTTTTTCACCTCGGCAGAATAGGCAGAGGCAAATGTATTCTTATAGTTTTCCAGTGAATCTGTAAATGAGACATAGGCATTCCTTCTGATGGCAGTATCTGACGAAAACTCATAACGATCTTCGTAAAGAGCAAAAGAGTTTGGCAAATCGTTTCCTTTACTGTCTTTAAAAAAGGAAAATGGCATGTCAGCAAGTTTTGCAGCCTGATACATATTATAAGGAGCTCCAAATACTTCACCCAATGCTGCCAGGGCTTCTTCCGTCTCTGGAGAAAGCCTGTGCGTCTTCGATTCAAGAAGATCTGTCAGCTGTTTTCTGAAAGGTTCAAGGCCGCTTTCATCGTCTATGTATTTTTCAATCGTGCCTTCAGGTAAGGACATTAATTCAGAGTCAATAAACGAAAGAGCAGAGGCTGCTTTTGCTTTTAAAGATGCAAGTATGGATGAATTTGCCTGATTGCGCGGATTTGTTCCATCCTCCGACTGGCGCAAGCTAGCATACGTTCCAGCTTGAACCAAACGGATGGAGAGCTTTTCCTGAGCGGAAAGGCAGCCCAGTAATATTTGCGGGCCTTCATGGAGCTTTCCCTTGTACTGCTCAAAAACAGCAAGATCTTCATCTATACTTCTCACTTCTTTATGCCAATCTTCCTCTAAAGCAAATAAATCCTCCACTTTCCATGTACGATCTTCCGGTACTTCAACACGCTTTAATCTGGTTACTGCTGTTTGAACCATTTAGCGATCCCTCCTATTTCGATTCTCTAAATATAGAGTTTATGGAACAATTATACAGGATGGCCTTATAAATTTATAGACTTTTCAAACATTTTAAGTTTCACTGTACTATAACATCCCGAGTTTTCTTGTTAGTGGCCATATAGCAGTAAATAAAAAGGCGGAGGGCCTGAAGCCTTCCGCTGATTGTGCTATTCCATTTTTTTTGAAAGACAGCGATCACATTCCATCAGATAAGATTCGGCCTGTTCCTTGACTGTTTGGCCGCACTCCGGACATACCTTTTTGGGAAGAGTTCTAAAAAATTCAACTGGACTTTTAATCATGAAATTTCCTCCTTTTTATAATACAGTTAATCGTGTTTTCATCTGTTGTAGTACAGTATATACCAAACAAAATTAAATGTGAAGTGGTTTGATTAAATTTTTTAAAAATTTTATCTATTATATTTATTGGTGCAAATTAAGATTTTGGATCGATTTGGACAGAGGGGATATGAATGACGAGTCCGAAGTTGGTCAGCATTCGGACTGGTGAAGGGGTAATCCGTAGGAGCGAGTCCAAAGTTGGACAGCATTCGGACAGAAGTAGGGGATATCTGGAGGAGTGAGTCCGAAGTTGATCATCATTCAGACAGAAGAAGGGGTAATCCGGAGGTATGAGTGCGAAGTTAGTAACCATTCGGACAGAAGAAGCGGAAGTCTGGAGGTACAAGTCCGAAGTCGCCACCCATTCGGACAGAAGAAGGGGTAATCCGGATGAGCAAGTCCGTAGTTGGTCATCATTCGGACAGGAAAAGTGGATATCCATTGGGGTGAGTCCGAAGCATGAGGTAAAATCATCTAATAATTTCTAGCCATACAGCAAAAGTTCTATCTGTACTAATGAACTTCTGACTTTATTTCGCCGGGCCTCTTCCAAGGCTGTTATGATTGCATTACAATCATATTTAATACAGTAATAATGAGGAGGCTAAAAGCCTGCGATGACTGAGATAATTGAATCTTTTAATCCAATATTAATATTTGTAGCGGTTATACTAACCATTATGGCTTCCTATACAGCATTAGATTTATTTACATTGATTAAACCATCTGAGAGAAACCAGAAGTTTTTGTTCTTAGGCGGAACTTTTTCCCTTGGAATCGGGATATGGATTATGAACTTTATTGGCATGATCGCCATCAACATAAATGCTTCAGGAAGTTATAATATTCCGCTTACCTTATTGTCCATGATTTTTGGCATTTCATTTACCGGTATGGCCTTTAATAGAGTAATCGACAGGCAGCTGAAAACAGGCAATCTATTTGCGGGAAGCTTCTTTTTAACTATGGCAGTCCTATCTATCCATGTAACAGGTATGTTTGCTGTGGGGATGAATGTGCAGTTTTCCCCCAGCATATTCCTCATTTCAGCACTGATCATTTTTGTTTCTTTTTTATTTTCACTATGGATGCTCTTTTATTCGAAAAGTCTTTCGTACTCCAGACCTATCTGGATCAAGCCCTTAAGTGCACTCATATTCACCGGAGCCATTGTGGAGGGTTATTTTCTGCTGATCCGATCGTCATCATTCTATTCAAATGGGGAAATTAGCAGGGGAGGCTCTCCGGAGACTTCTCTGATTTATCTTGTATTTTTTGCAGGGATTCTTATCCTGAGCGGGCTTATTGCTTCAAGCACTTTAATCAGCAAGAGGCTGGAAGCAAGCGACACCCATTTACATGATATTCAGGCTGCTCTTGATGAATCATCTATAGTGGCTATTACAGATCCAAAGGGCGTTATCACTTATGTGAATGATAAATTTGTTGAGATATCTAAATATGAAGAACATGAACTGCTTGGCAAAAATCACAATATCTTAAATTCGGGTTTTCATCCGCCGGAATTTTTTCAAGATCTATGGAAAACAATTGGATCAGGGGAAATATGGAAAGGGGAAATACGCAATAAAGCGAAAGACGGAAGCTTTTATTGGGTTGATACTACAATTGTCCCTTTTCTCAATAAAAAGAATAAACCCTATCAGTATGTTTCCATCCGGACAGATATATCGGCATTGAAATCTGCTGCAGCCAGCCTTAAAAGTTCCCTGAAAGATGTAAACGATATTAAATTTGCGCTTGATCAGTCTTCTATTATTGCCTTTACAGATGAAAAAGGAACAATAACCAATGTAAATGAGATGTTTTGTGAAATCTCCCAGTACAGCAGGGAAGAACTGATAGGACAGAATCATTCCATCTTAAATTCAGGACTTCATTCAAAAGAATTCTTTAAGAACTTATGGAAAACAATTGGCCAGGGAGAAGTCTGGAAAGGAGAAATACGCAATAAAGCAAAAGACGGATCTTATTACTGGGTTCATACTACGATTGTGCCGTTCCTGAATGCAAACGGAAAACCTTATCAATACTTATCAATAAGAAACGATATAACTGAGAGGAAAAAAACTGAAGAAGTATTGCATCAGCAGGATAAACTGGCAGCAGTGGGCCAGCTTGCTGCAGGGGTTGCACATGAAATCCGCAATCCGCTCACAACCATGAAAGGATATACAGAATTCCTGCAGCTGGAAGAGACACATGAAGAGCGGCAGGAATACTTAAGCATCATTTTGGATGAAATTGACCGGGTAAATAATATAGTAGAAGATTTTATGGTTCTCGCTAAGCCGAAAGCCGCAGAACTGAAAGAAAGAGATATCATACCCATTATAAAAAATGTCGTTTCTTTTTTGGAATTTGAAGCCCGAAATAGAAACGTGAAAATTGGTTTCGAATATCAACAGGATATCATTCAAATTGAATGTGACGAAAATCGGCTAAAACAAGTCTTGCTTAATTTTATCAAAAATGGAATTGAAGCGATGCCTGATGGAGGGAACATCACCGTTAGAGCTGGTATCATAAATAACCAGGTTCAAATTGCAATAAAGGATACAGGAGTAGGAATCCCGCAGGAAAAACTGAAAAATATCGGAGAACCTTTTTTTACAACCAAAAAAAATGGGAACGGCTTAGGCCTGATGGTCAGCTTTAAAATTATCGAAAGCCATAACGGAAAAGTATTTATCGAGAGTGAATTAAATAAAGGTACAACATTCAATATTGTTCTGCCTGCGAAATCTGCATAGCCAATCCCAAAAGGATTGGCTTTTTTGTTAGAAAATAATTCCTGTCCTGTTTAATAATTGATTTTCCAATATATAGGAAAAATATCATAACATTGGAGAGATTCCCATGATATCAAGGAAAAACATGAATTTGGCTTTATAGTGCCCTTTTCTCTGAAATATGTTTGTTATCGTTCTGTTATGTGCGTAACGGGATTATTATCTGTTTGTTCTTTTTTAGTAAAGATTCCATGTTATTATTAATCCCGTTAGCTAAAAACGAGCTATACGGGAGGTTTTAACAACATGAAAAAATCAATTTTATCTTTTGTAGCTGCTGCGGCAATCACCGGAACAGCAGGTGCTAATGTACAAGCAGAAGAAGTGACAGTCAAAAAAGGCGATACTCTTTGGGATTTTTCCCAAACATATAATACACCAGTTGATATGATAAAAGAATGGAATGGGTTGTCTTCTCATATCATCCATCCAGAAGATGTACTTAATGTATATCCGGAAAAGAAATACATAGTATCAAAAGGCGATACTCTTTGGGATATAGCAACAGAACATAACGTCACAGCAGAGGCAATCAAAGAATGGAACAACTTAAGCTCTGATTTAATTCTGCCTGACAATGAATTAATCCTTTACCCGAATGCTAAAGCTGTTAACGCTGCAGTTGCTGAGGCTCCATCAACATCAGCTAAACCTGCAAAAACGGTTTCAGCTCCTGTGCAAAAGTCTGAACAGACTGTAGCAAAAGAAACACAGCCAGCTGAAAAAGCTGCACAGCCGGCGCCAGAAGCAAAGCCACAAGCAAAGTCAAATCCAGAACCAGAGCCTGCGAAACCTGCTGCGGAAGCTAAGCCTGCAACAGAGCCGGCCAAGGCTGAAGCGGAATCCAAGCCTGCTGCCGAAGCTGAAGCAGAAGCACCCGCTGAAACTGCAAATAATGAAACAGCTCAAAATGTGCTGAATATGGAAGCAACAGCCTACACAGCCGATTGTGAAGGCTGCTCAGGAATTACTGCTACAGGAATCAATTTAAAAGAGAATCCGGATCAAAAAGTAATCTCTGTGGATCCTAATGTGATACCACTGGGAACTAAAGTCCATGTTGAAGGTTATGGTAATGCTGTAGCAGGTGATACTGGCGGAGCCATTAAAGGCAACAAGATCGATATCTTCATGCCATCTCAGGAAGACGCAATCAATTTTGGCAGAAAAACAGTTAAAGTTACAATTCTAGATTAATACTAGAAAAGAAGGCACCTTTTTGGGTGCCTTCTTTTCTTTACTCTTTATCATTGCTTCCTCTTGCTTTTTCCTCCTGATTTACAAAGAAACTATGGACTGGTTTTGCCAGCTGTTTAAAGCTTTTTTCAAATCGTTCAGAAAGGTGAGAGGCCCGCTCGTAAACAACCGATTTAAGATTGTCTAATTGCCTGCTGATTTTTTCTGTGATTGCTTCCTGCCGGTTTAAGCGTTCCATTATCGACTTGCTGGCCTGTTCCTGTACACCAAGCTTCTTGTTTAATTCTTCTTTCATTTGCTCCTGTGTATTTAACTTTTTCTCAGCTTCCTCTGAAAATGCTGCAAACTGCTGCTCTAGACGTTCTATAACCTTATTATGATAAACTTCCTGTAAACCAAAGTTTTTATTTATTTCTTCTTTTATTTGCTCCTGTATTCCATAATTCTCAGCTTTTTCCTCCGAAAATGCAGAGAACTGCTGTTCTAAACGTTCCATTACTGTATTATGAAATACTTCCTGAACATCAAGCTTTTTGCTTAATTCTTCTTTCAGTTCTTCCTGAGCTTTAAAATTTGAAACAGCTTCCTCAGTAAAAGCGTCAAATTTATCAAACTTCCGGGAAAGTGCCTGAGTTGCCGCTTCCTGGAATGATACTTGTTCTAGTATCTTCTGATTTACCTGCTCTTCATTTTCAAGAGTTTCCATTATTGCTTTATTTAGTTCCTCCAGTGCAGCCAGCCTTTTATTCAAAGTATCATTTTCCTTTTCGCGCTGGTTCATCATTTCCATAAAACTTATTAAAAAAGCATCCTGCTTTTCAAGCTTAGCTGCCAAATGCTCAATATGATAATTTTGTTTTCCAGCTGCTTTTTTTACAAGTTTACTCAAGTCAGAAAAGGAATCATCGAGCTGATTTTTCATATTTTCATATGTTTCGGATATACGGGTATTAACAGTTTGCTGTTCTTTCAGTACTTCCTGGAGAAAGTTCAGCCGATAAGTACCCTGATTGGAAACAGTGTCAGAATGGCTTAGATAAAGCTTAGGGTTTCCATCCGCATTTGATTGTTTGGCCATAGGAACACTCCTCAGTTTTAACTTTTATAATAGCCTATGCCAGCCCTTTTGAGAGGGATGGGCACTATCCTATAAAACCTGAACAATTCAAATTTGATGCTGATAAGCATAGTGAGCATGAGGGTCCCGATTCCACGAAATTTCGCAAATCGTACTAAAAAGTGTTGCAAAAAATTGAAAAAATAGGTAAATTATTAATTGTCAGTAAATTGGCAGGCGATGTCATGGATCTGAATACATAGGGAGTCAACCAAAACTACCTCTAAAACAAAAAGAAAGAGAGGACCATCACATGAAGAAATTATCTTTCTTGATTTCAGCAGCTGCACTGACATTAATGCTTGGAGCATGCTCAAACGAAGAGGCTTCTAAAGGGGATGAAAAGGAAGAGGCCACAGCTGAGACGACTGAGGCCGCTGATGAAGGCAAAGAAGTGCGCTCGGCTCTTTTAAGCTATCAGGGAGAAGTGACAAAGGTAATTCGAAACACAGATGCAAACTTGACCGCTGAAGGTCAGGATCCAGCTGAAGCAGCTGCAGCTTTTGAAAAGGAAGCGAAAGCCGTGTCTGTACCAGAAGAATTAACAGACTACACTAAGGATATTGAGGCGGCGGTTGATAGCCTTTCTCAATACTATGCTAAAAAAGCTGAGCTGGTAAAAGCAGGATCCCAGGATATGTCGGAAGCAGAGCCATTTAAAGAGGAATATATCAATTCAATGACTAAAGTTTTTGAAGAAGTGGAACTATCTGCTCCAGCTTTTAACAGCGTTTTCCAATAAATGCCCAGCAAACAGCCCTATTCGATTTTGAATAGGGCTGTTTGTATATATTAAGGCACATCATGCCCCATTGAACTTTGAAAAATCTCAAACCACTGATCCCTGTTAAGTTTGTAAGACAATGAACCGGCTGCACGTTCAATTCTTTCAATCTTGCCGGACCCGACAATTGGCATGATTCGGGCAGGATGATTTAAGAGCCAAGCAAATAAAACTTCATCAATATCACTTGCCCCGATTTCCTCTGCGACTTTATGTAATGCCGCTTTAAGGCGTTCCGGTTTTTCTTCAGTACCGCTGAAAATTTTCCCGCCAGCCAAAGGGGACCAGGCCATCGGTGCGATTCTTTTTTCCATGCACAGATTTAATGTGCCATCCTCATAGTTCTCCAGATGATAGGCAGAAAGTTCAATTTGATTTGTAATCAGATCCATATCAAGATATGACTGAAGCATCGTAAACTGATGGCGTTTAAAATTGGATACCCCAAAATGCTTTACCTTACCAGCAGCCTTTAAAACTGAAAATGCCTCAGCAACTTCTTCCGGATCCATAAAAGGATCAGGACGATGAATGAGCAGGGTATCTATGTAATCTGTTCTCAGATTTTGCAAAGATTTCTCAACCGAAGCAATAATATGTTTTTTTCCTGTATTGTAATGATGGGATTTATGCTCAGGGCGATTTGGTGACTGGAGTACAATCCCGCATTTCGTTACAATCTCCATTTTTTTGCGGAGCTCCGGCTTTTTCTCAAGAGCCCTTCCAAACAGGCTTTCACATGTATAGCTGCCATATATATCGGCATGATCAAATGTCGTTATTCCCAGCTCCAAACACTTTTCTATTAAGGTGATTAATTCTTCATCTGATAATTTCCATTCAGCCAGTCTCCATAGACCATGTACGATTCTTGAAAACGACAGATCCTCTGCCATCTGCACTCTATCCAAAAGTATCATCTCCCAATTTTTTTCGCACTGTTATTATCTCTGAAAATGCATAGAATACCAAGCTAAACGTTCTTCGGCATTGCAAAGGGTGCTGGATCATCATAAATTAGAGGCATAAAAATAAGAGGCAACTGTTTTGTCACCTCATTTTTATCCGCATATTTTCTGCAGCGGTTCAACCATTTGTTCATGCAGAATCATAATTTTTGATGGGTATGAACAATGCTCTTTATAAGCTGTTTGAAGTTCGTGATAAAAAGTGGTTAATTCCTCAACATTGGAAATCAATTCTTTATCAAAAACGCCTGACCGGCTGAGAAGGATATTCTCATATTTTTCAACAAGCTTTTTAGTTTTCTTTATCAATTTCCAAGCATCTTTCATACGAAAAGCATCATTTAAATGGGAATAGAATTCTATCAAGTCTTTTTGGAAAATATTCTTAAGTTCCTGGCTGAGCCTTTCAATAGGAGGAAGTTCAGCTTCCTGAAATATAAACTGCTGCAGCATAATGAAATCGGTCTTTACATTCTGTTCTTCAAATGACTGATATATCCGTAAAGTATTATAGGCGTCATACATGGGATGATGGGGTTCTCCAATAAAAGAAAGGTCATAGAAAGACAATGCTTTTTCCACTGAAGCTGCAGTCCGGGAAGCTCTTTTTGTGAAAATAGCCTGAAAATCGACATATCTTTTGGTAATCTTATCAATCGTAGCTTGGGGAAGATTATGCCTGAAAGCATCGGCTTTTAATCTTAAGATGTCACTGGTCGACCAGGAATAGAATCTTGCTTTTTTAACTCCGCCGACCCAAAAGAGAAAATCTTTAAACACCTCAGAAAAGTCATCTGCTGTTTTTAAATCAGAATCGGATATCCCCGTCAATTCTTTGCAGAATGGGCTAAGCGGCGAGTCCTGCTGCGGACGAATGAACCTGTCAAATCCAGTTACCTTACCTGTTTCAAGTTCAACTTTTACAGCACCAAGGCGAATGGCCTCCATATCTTCAAAAAGCATACCATTTTTGCTGCATAGCATTTCAAAATCAAAGAATATCAGCTGTTTTAGCTCGGCCATACGCCTTCCCCCCTTTATAATATCCAGCTATCCAACAAGATATTATAAAGAATGACGGGCAAAAAAGGAAGGAACAGAATTATCCATCAAGATATTTGGCAGGAATGAAACTTTTTTCCCAGTGCAATGGCAAATCGGTTTACGATTTCTTTTGAAACGTTTACACTTAAAGGGTACATAGTTTTCAGTCGCAAATATGATAGCGATTTCTCTAAAAATTATTGAACTTGAAAGGATGGATGAAGGATGGGTATTTCTTTATCGAAAGGGCAAAAAATTGATTTAACAAAAACTAACCCCGGGTTGTCTAAAGTAATAGTAGGACTCGGCTGGGATACGAATAAATATGATGGTGGCTTGGATTTCGACCTCGATGCCAGTGTGTTTTTATTAGATGCAAATGGCAAGTGTGCATCTGATAAAGATTTTATTTTCTACAACCAGCTTGAAGGCGGCGATGGCTCAGTCCTGCATACAGGTGATAACAGAACAGGTGAGGGCGATGGCGATGACGAGCAGGTTAAAGTTAACCTTAGTGCTGTTCCTGCCTCCATTGAGAAGATTTCTTTTGTCATTACGATCCATGATGGGGAAGGCCGCGGTCAAAACTTTGGTCAGGTCTCAAATGCATTTGTAAGAATCATTAATGAAGAAACAAATGAAGAATTAATCCGTTATGATTTAGGAGAAGATTTCTCCATTGAAACTGCCATTGTTGTAGGAGAATTATACCGTCATAATGGCGAATGGAAATTTTCTGCCGTGGGTTCAGGCTATCAGGGAGGACTTGCCCGTATTGCGACAGACTTCGGTTTGCAGGTAGGTTAACTTCCATTATTCCAGGCAGAGCAGCAGCTTTTCCCTGGCTTTCTCTTTAGGGTGTATTCCCCTCATATTGATGACCTGCCTAAAAAAAGGACCTGTGTTATGAAGGAGTGATTATCTTGGGTATACAATTATCAAAAGGTCAAAGAATTGATCTGACTAAAACAAATCCTGGCCTGACTCGAGCCATTATCGGGCTGGGCTGGGACACGAACAAATATAGCGGCGGTCATGATTTTGACCTTGACGCATCTGCATTTCTTGCAGATGAAACCAGTAAATGTGTAAATGACCATGATTTTATTTTCTATAATAATCTGCAGCATCCAAGCGGAGCAGTTATACATACAGGAGACAATCGTACAGGTGAAGGAGACGGAGACGATGAGCAGCTTGTTGTCGACTTTACCAAAATACCTTCACATGTTCATCGTATTGGCATAACTGTAACTATTCATGATGCAGAATTAAGGCAGCAAAATTTCGGCCAGGTTTCCAATGCATTCGTAAGATTAGTGGATGAATCCAATAATCAGGAGCTGCTGCGTTTTGATCTAGGAGAAGATTTTTCAATTGAAACAGCAGTCGTTTTCTGTGAATTATACCGCCACGGGAATGACTGGAAGTTCAATGCCATTGGCAGCGGCTTCTCAGGCGGCTTGGCAGCTCTTTGCCGCAACTATGGACTGCAGGTTTAATTTTCCTTCATGGCACCCAAATGGTTTGGGTGCCTATTTTGTTTGTCAAGTGAGAACCCTCAGCCAATGCTGATGGTTATTAATCCCATACTTAAAAAATTGCGAATGGGCAAAATAGGTGTGAGAAAAACCTTGAGAGGAAGGGATGCAGTATGTCACTTGAATGGTTTGACAGGGTAAGCGGTGAGTTGCAGGACCATCTTGAATCGATTTGCAGTAAATATGATCAGATTGGCCATATGTCGATTGACCGGGGTGCCAAGCATCCCAGAATGGAGTTTTTTATTGAAACCAGTGATAATGACAGAGAGTATTTTTGCACTCTATTCTTTGATCCGCATAATGAAGAATTCTATGTAGAAGACTTTGATTTTGAGCTGGGACATACTTCTAAAACCATGCTTTTTGATATTGAAGACATAATCGATACAGTCCACGAAAGCCTTCACGATTATATGAATGGCGAGGATGAAGATCATTTTGCATTTGAAGATGATGAAGAAATATATGTTTCAGAAGAGGAAGATTTCGACATTGACGACGAATATGACCTTGATGGCGAAGATGATATCTTTGAAGAAGTAGATGTAGAGTGGGAAACTCCTGAAGTAACTGCCTTTTTCAAGGAAGACGAAGTGGAGGTATCCTATCAGTTTGGAGTGGTCCAGGAAACCGGTGATGGAGTCCTTCGCAGGGTTAACCGCATTTGGACAGATGACGAAGAAATGATCAAAGATGAAGATCACTTTATCTTCAGCAAAGAAGAGGCAAGCACAATCATTGCCATGATCGCCAGCCACATGGATTCCCTGAGCGGGCATGAGGCTGATTATCAGTAATTATTCATACCGAAATGAACAAGTGGCTATCAAGAATTCTTGAAGCCACTTGTTTTTGTCATCAGCAGAAAAAGAAATAACTCGTTCACCCTTCAGCCAGCACCGAATCACTCCCCTAATAAAAATCTTTTAAAATTTTACAATTGACTGTATTTCTCTGTTGGTACTAATCAGGCTTGACTCCCCCATAAACTGATTAAAAGCAGGTGAAAAGAGGTGCATCATGGGGATTCATATCGTTCAGGCAGGCGATAGCCTTTGGGCCATTTCTCAAAAGTATAATGTTCCTACCCTGGATATAAGAACGGCTAATGGCCTTGAGAACGGACCTGGTATCATCCCTGGTTTAGCGCTGTACATTCCTGAAAGCGGACCAGTTATCAGGTCTTATCTGGTAAAGCCGGGAGATACATTATGGAGCATTTCCCAGCGTTTTCAAACTACAATTAATCTTATCCTGTCAGCAAACCCGGAAATAAGGCCGGAGGGTCTATATATCGGGCAGAAGTTAAATATTCCATCACCAAGCAGATTAGTCATGAAAACATTAGGGTTCATAGTCCCGTATTCTCCTGATACTTTTTTACCCGCTTTCAGGGAAACAGCAAAGAACTTAACCTACATCGCCATTTCTGCCTATTCTTTAACAAGGGAAGGTTACGCATATATTGAACTTGACGATTCAGCCATATTGGCAGAAAGCCGCCGGCTGGATGTCATTCCGCTGCTGATGATCAGAAATCTTGCACAAGGTGAATTTAATGCAGAACTGATTGGCGGGGTGCTTGAAAGTCCGGCAAATAGGAGGAACTTAATCTTAAGCCTGATGAATTTTGTCACTCAAAAAGGTTATGGAGGCATCAGCCTGGATTTTGAATTTATCCCGCCGCCAAGGCGCCAGGATTTCAATTCATTCATTAGAGAATTAAAAAATGCCTTAGGTCCAAAAGTGCTTCATGTCAATGTACATGCTAAGACAGAAGATCTCCCGGCAAACCGGATAATAGGGGCATATGATTATAAAGCAATTGGGGAGGGCGCCGATATTGTTGCAGTCATGACCATGGACTATGGTTATCCCACTGGTCCTCCTAATCCCGTCGCTCCACTATGGTGGGTTGAAGAAGTCATTCAATATTCGATCACCCAGATTGACCCGAAAAAACTGCAAATAGCTTTGCCGTTATATGGATATGACTGGAGAACTGCGGATAATCTAACCCGCTCATTTTCCATGCAAGCCATTCAGAATTTAGCATTAAGCAGAGGAGCAGTTATTCAATTCGATGCTTATGCAGCATCCCCATGGTTCCGATATTGGAACGGAGAAGAAGAACATGTGGTCTGGTTTGAAGATATCCGCAGCATTACTGAAAAATATAAATTAATTGACCAGTATAATCTTTTAGGGATGACATACTGGCAATTAAGCTTGCGATTTCCTCAGAACTGGGCATTTGCGGATAAAAATTTTACTATTCTATAGCCCTTTTTAAAGAAGCTCCTTCATTTCTTCTTCAAAATAAAACATTTTTGGTTTTTCTTTAATCGTATATGTGTATTTCTTCATTTTCGCCACATAACAGGTTTTGTTGATCGTAACTTTCTCTCCCGTGTCAATCAGAATAACAATATCATTATGCTCAAACTTATTTCTGCGCTTCACACTGATCCCTCTTTCTTTACACATATAAAGTGTTATTAACACATTATCTCATACTTTTGTGGAATTAACCCTATTGATGTTAATGGAATCATTCAGGTTCCATTATTTTTTTTTGCATATCGCCAAGTAAATGATATATTAGTCTAATTGAATACCATAGTGAACAAAGGAAGATACAAAATGACATCAACACTTGGCTTTATAAGAGAGTGGCAAAAAGCCATCCAGGCTGAGATCTTACATTTAAAAAAATATGGGAGTTCCCGCTACTTAATAATAAATGGACGGCAGCTTTCAAAATCAGATGCATATACCTATTTTTTTGATACACTTTCTGCCATTAAAATTCCAACTGGATCGTCCATAAAAATCGAATGGGGAAGAAAGAGAGTGGAAGGAAGAGTCCTATCTGCGGAAGGAAATAATGTCATAGTGGCATTAGAAGAGGATATTGGAATCGAGCTATCGGAAGCATATTTGCTTCATGATCCCTGGGAGCTATTGGATCAGCTTTTTCAGCGCTTAGAGGACATAAAAGACAGTAAAAGAAAAAGAAATAGGATAAAAAAATTGATGAATCCTTCCATGCCACCAAAGCACCCTGCCGATAAGGTAAAGACTGGTGCCCATGAATTGATTTTGCGTTCTAAGTACAATCCAGCCACTTATGTCTGGGGACCGCCAGGCACAGGAAAAACCTATACACTGGCACGTGTGGCCGCTAACAAATACTTTAAAGGACAAAGTGTTCTCATTCTGGCCCACTCAAATCAGGCAATAGATGTCCTAATGGCAGAAATTTCATCCTTTGCATCATGCAAACGAAAAATTCCTGATGGAGATCTGCTTCGTTACGGGTCACAAGTCGGTCCAGCACTATTCGATCATCATTCATTAACAGCCGAATATCTTTTAAATAAGCAGCATACAAATCTCTCGGAGCAAAAAGCTGCTCTATTTGAGGAACGCCGCCTGCTTAAACAGGATTTATCCCGATCCTTCAGCAAGAGAGATTCCGACCATCTTATTGAAATAGAAAAGAAGCTATCTGGAGTACTTGAAAAGATCAGGCAAAAAGAAATAGAGTTTGTAAAAAATGCTTCTATTATTGGAACAACACTGGCAAAAGCCGCAAGTGATCCGTCAATTTACGAGAAAAATTTTGATTTAGTCATCATCGATGAAGCCAGCATGGCTTATGTTCCACAGGCTGCCTTTGCAGCTTCACTTGGCAAAAGAGTCATCATTTGCGGGGATTTCAAACAGCTTCCTCCTATTGCTGCATCAAGACATAAATTGTCCGAAAAATGGCTAAGGGAGGATATCTTTCATCACTCTGGCGTGTCAGACGCAGTTAAGGATGGACACTTGCATCCGCACCTTTTTCTATTAAAAGAGCAGCGCCGTATGCACCCGGACATTTCAGCATTTTCGAATAAACATATCTATCATTCTCTTGTTGGTGACCATCCGGATGTTTTGGCTGCAAGAGCTGATATCGCTGCCTGCACGCCTTTTCCCGCCAAAGCCTCGATCCTGCTCAATACAGCCGGATCAGGTGAATATGGCATGAAAGATGGCAGTTCGAATTCAAGAATCAATTTATGGGATCTTTTGCTGGGATTTCAGTTAATACATGAAGCTTATACAGGAGGAAGCAGGTCCATAGGTTATGTCACCCCGTATCGGGCACAGGCATTATTAATGGAACAGCTTCTGGGTGAGCTATACGAGCAGGAAAGGTCTGCAGCTGATATTATCGCTGCAACAGTTCACCGTTTTCAGGGAAGTGAACGGGATGTCATGATTTTTGACTCTGTAGATGCTCCGACCCATGAGAGAGCTGGAATGCTATTAATCGGGAAAGAAAGCGAAAGATTATTGAATGTTGCCATAACTAGAACCAAGGGGAAATTTATTCATATTTGCGATTTGGAATTTATACACAACAACGTATTTAAAAACAAAACGTGGCGGAAGCTGGCAGACCACCAGCTGCACAATGGACAGGCCATTCATCCTGATCAGATTGGCAGATGGATCAAAAATCAGCATCCACGCCTCCAATGGCTGCATGCAAGAAAGCTGGAAAAAGTGTTTGAGGATATTTCTAAAGCTAAAAAGGAGATTATTATTTCCCTGCCTGATGGCAAGGAACTGGGGAATGAGTGGGGTCAGGCACTTTCAGGGAGGCCTCCGCAAACGAAGCTTACCATGCTTGCCGAGCATTCTATCCCTTCCGCTGCTCCTGATGAAATATTGCCAAACGGCATTCCATTTCCCTGCGTCATAATTGACGGACATATTTTGTGGCTGGGCATGCCGGCAGAGAGCCATAAAAGCGCACGGCCCCCATATGTAGCTGCAAGGCTTCAATCAACAGCTGTATGCTCGTATCTTACATCTCAATTAAAATAAAAAAGACGCCCCAGAGAGGCGTCTTTTTATACGTATTGCGGCGACCCGACTGCACTCCACATAGTGCATTGCCAGTTAGGCTTGTCAGTCGTCTTATGCAATTAGCTCATCGCTTTACTAATATAGCATTATTCTATAAAAGAAACAAGAGTTTTTTGTGCTCTTCCGTTGCATTCCTTTCATTGTTCAATCAAAATATACCTAAAATACATTGATTAGGGTTGTGATCATATGAATATGAAACCATTAAAAGGCCAGCATCATGTCTCTGCCATAACAGCCAATGCTCAGAAGAACTATGAATTTTTCACCAGAATCCTTGGAATGCGGCTTGTTAAGAAGACAGTAAACCAGGATGATACCACGATGTATCATTTATTTTATGCGGATGAAAGGGGTAACCCTGGCACTGACTTAACGTTTTTTGAAATCAAAAATGCTGGCCGCACTTACAGGGGGACGGACAGTATAACTTGTACATTTCTGCGTGTGCCATCTGATGAATCGCTTCTTTATTGGAAAAAGAGACTATCAGAACAAGAAGTTTTACATGGAGAAATAAGAGAAGCAAACGGAAAGAAGATGCTGTTCTTTGAAGATTTCGAAGGGCAGCGTTTGGCCCTGATTTCCGATCAAAATAATAAAGGAGTAAAAGGCGGGAAGCCATGGGATCGAGCTGCCGTTCCTCCAAACCACGGTATAATCGGGCTTGGACCCGTAATGCTCACCGTCTCTGAACTCGGACCCACCGCAAATCTGCTTACAGAAGTAATGGAATATCGGAGAATAGGAGAATATTCTTTGGATGAAGATACTGTAGTTGTATTTGAAACCGGTGAAGGAGGAAACGGGGCAGAAATTCATATTAAAGAAAGCCATGACTTGCCCAAGCAGCGTCCAGGCCGCGGAAGTGTCCACCATGTTGCTTTTCGGGTGGAAAATGAAGATGAATTAAGAAACTGGGTACGAAAACTGAAAGAATTACGGATTGCAAGCTCCGGTTTTGTGGAGAGGTATTATTTCAAATCTTTATATTTCCGGGAACCAAACGGTATTCTTTTTGAACTGGCAACAGACGGACCTGGATTCGAAGCAGATGAACCTTTCGAGCAATTGGGAGAAAAGCTGGCACTACCCCCATATATTGAAGACAGCCGGGAGGAAATCGAGGCAAAGATTACACCACTGGACACGAAAAGTGAATAGAATAGTGTTTAGGGATGAACAAAAGTGTTCGTCCCTTCCTTTTGAAGTTGAAACTTTTTATGGAGTTTGTTCGTTTAATATATAATAAGGGGATATAATAATGGAACTTAAAGAATAGAGAAGGAGTCATCATGGAAAAATTTCAGCGTTTCAAAGAAGTTTTTGCTGGGTTTTGGCGAAAAAAACACCTGACACAAATCCTGCTTCTTTTAACACTAACAATAATACTTTTAACCATTCTATTTTTTGCATTTCTGGCAGCTACAGCAAACGTGGAGACCTTAAAAGAAGGTTTAAGGCAGTCAACTGTTATTTACGATAAAGATGGCGATGCTGCTGCAGGACTTGCCGAGAATAGGGCAGAGGGTGCAAATATTGAAGAATTGCCGGATCATGTAGGCAATGCCGTAATTGCGATTGAAGATGAACGCTTTTATAAGCATAACGGATTTGATATTAAAGGAATTGCCAGAGCCTTTTTTGGCAATTTATTTGCTGGTGGCATAACGGGCGGGGGAAGTACGATTACTCAGCAGCTGGCCAAAAATGCTTTGCTTTCCCCTGAACAGACGTATAAGCGAAAAGCTGAAGAGCTGTTTCTGGCCGTAGAAATCGAAAAAAATTATAAAAAAGATGAAATCCTGCAAATGTATTTAAATCAGGTATACTTCGGAAGCGGTTCATGGGGAATCGAACAAGCATCCAATAAATATTTCAGCAAAACCCCAAAGGAACTGAGCATAAGCGAAAGCGCACTGCTTGCAGGGCTGCTCCAATCGCCTTCTGCGCTCGATCCTTACAATCATTACGAACGGGCAATGAAAAGAAGAAATGTTGTACTTGGAAAGATGAAAGAGCACAAGATGATTTCAGCCGAAGAGTATAAGGACGCTGTAAATGAAAAGATCCAATTAAAGGAAGGGACACGAAGCAAGCAAGAAAGAAAATACCCCTACTATGTTGATGCCGTACTGGATGAAGCTATAAATAAGTACGGATTAACCCAGGAAGAAATCTTTACTAGAGGATACAAAATATATACGGAAATGGATCAAAATCTGCAATCAAGCCTGGAAAATGTTTATGAAAAGGACTCAATCTTCCCTCCAGGAATGAACGGAGAGATCGTCCAGAGTGGAGCTGTCCTTCTTGATCCTGCTTCAGGGGGTGTCAGAGGGCTTGTCGGAGGCAGAGGTGAACATGTATTCAGAGGATTCAACAGGGCCACACACATCAAGGCCCAGCCTGGATCAACACTTAAGCCACTAGCTGTCTACACACCAGCACTTGAAGAAGGCTACTCACCAACATCCATGCTTAAAGATGAAAAAGTGACATATGGAGATTACACACCAGCTAATGCATCCGGACAATACGCGGGCGAAGTGTCCATGTATAAAGCTGTGGAAGACTCTATCAATGTCCCAGCGGTTTGGCTCCTTAATGAAATTGGACTTGATAAAGGTCTGGATGCACTTGACAGGTTCGGCATACCGCTTGAAAAAGAAGATGAATATTTAGGGATTGCCTTAGGCGGGATGAGAAAAGGCGTCTCACCCTTAAAGATGGCAGAAGCATATGCTGCATTTCCAAATGGCGGAAAGCGGCAGGATGCCCATTTAATTACGAAAATAGTAGGCCCAACAGGCAGCATCATTGCCGAACGCGACAAAGAAACAGTTAAGGTTACGACAAAAACAGTATCGAATCAAATGACTTCCATGCTGTTAAATGTGGTTGAAACGGGTACAGGAAGCGCAACAAAGATAGAAGGAGTTCAAATTGCCGGAAAAACGGGATCAACCCAGCTCCCATATAAAGACATTAACGGAACGAAAGATCAGTGGTTTGTTGGCTATACGCCGAATTTGGTTGGCGCCGTTTGGCTGGGGTATGACCAGACTGACAGGGAACATTATCTGTCAAAAAGCAGCTCTGAAACAGCAGTACCTGTATTTAGAGCGATTATGGAATCAAGCCTGCCATATATGCAGGAAGAGGAATTTACTACTAAATCGATAAATGAAAAGCTGGAAAAAAAGGAATTAACAGAGGAAATTGGACAAACCATTAAAGAACAGGCGGAAAAATTTGAAGGCAAATTGAGGGAGGATCTTCCCATTTGGAAGGAAAAATTGAGCGAAGGCAAGCAGGAACTTGAGGAATTCGGCAGATACCTGAAAGACAAATGGGATCAATTCAGCAATTAAAAGAAAAGAGAGAATGGCCAAAATTGTTATTATCCCCTTCAGGTAGACAGTAAAAAAAGAGAACATGATATGATGTTCTTACTAGTCTACTTGGAGGGGTTTTTTCTATGGCCAAAAAAGGACAAACCTTTAAAACCTATACAGAGGGGTTTAAGCGAGAAGTTGTTCGTTTGAAGTTGGAGGAGAAATGGTCTTATAAACAGCTTCGAGAACATTTTGGTATTAAAAGTGATGCCCAAATTGCAAATTGGGTTAAAAAAGTACGAAACGGAGAATCATTTGATGACCAGCGTGGGCATTGGAATAAGAAAAACTTTAATAATTTGGAAGAAGAGAATGCCTATCTGAAAGCGCAGGTGGAATACTTAAAAAAGCGCAATCCAAATCTACATGGGAAGGAATGGTCCTAAAAGCAGATCGATTTCAAATTATTGATAATTTAAGGGAAAAGTATCCCCTTGCGTGGCTACTGAAAATTGGGGAAGTTTCAAAAGCAGGATATTACAAGTGGCGCAATACAAATCCTATACGAAGAATCCGTCTTGAGGAGAATATTTTAGTAAAAGAGCATATCTTAGCCATCCACAAAATGCATCCTTACTACGGATATAAACGAATGACAAGGGCTCTTTCCCGGGAGGGAATTGTAGCTAATCATAAACGGGTCAGAAGATTAATGAGGGAATTAGGTATTCGTTCTGTCATTCGCAAGAAACGTCCATTCTATGGACGAAAAGGATCCGTTTTATTTCCCAATGTCTTAAATCGGGAGTTCTTTGCTGAAAAACCGTATGAAAAACTCGTCACAGATATTACTTACATCCGAGTTGGGGATGAGTTTGTCTATCTGTCAGCTGTTTTAGACTTATATAACAATGAAATTGTTTCATGGCAGTTATCTGAAAGGAACGATCTTAAGTTAGTCATAGATACTATAAAACAGCTAGAAGGCAAGCAGTTCGCAAAAAATGCTTTAATCCACTCAGATCAGGGGTTTCAATATACAACCAAAGCATACGAAAAACAAGTGAAGGAGGACCTCCAAGTTATAGGCAGCCATTCAAGAAGAGGAAACTGTCATGATAATGCTTGTATAGAGTGTTTCTTTTCTCATTTAAAGACGGAGAAAGTTTATTTAGTACGTCCCAAAACAATGGAAGAAGCTTACGTAGCAATTCAGGATTATATACATTTTTACAATCAAGACCGTTTTCAAAGTAAATTAAACGACCTTTCCCCGATAGAATATCGAGAAAAGGCCGCAGCTTAGTATACTCTTTTTTCAATGTCTACTTGACAGGGTTATGTGCAAATAGCCATTCTCTCTTTTTGTGTTTCAAGTAAACTTTATACTGGAATAATTCAGGAAAACAGTGTAATCTAAATATTTATAGCACACACTAACAAAACGACAGCATATGCTAGCGCGTTGCTAGCTTTCAGATATTAATGGCTAGGAGGATTCAAATGAGTGGAGAAACCCGTATTCAGCTTAACGTCCGCATAACAAGAGAGACTTCAAATATGCTCGATGAAATTGTTGATTATTATCAGGAAAACACGAAACTCGGCAGGATTTATAAAGGCGACGTTTTAACAGATATTATTGAAAAATCATATGAAGTAATGAATAAGCAAAAACAACTCAATAAGAAATTTTAATCCTGATTGGAGGGGGATTACATGAGAGATGTAAAACTAACCGACATATATCAGCATCGGATCGCACAGAAATATATTACACGCTCCGGCATCGCTCATGCTATTGCAGTTGCCTATCATGCTTTCCAGCTCGCACAAGAATCCGGAGAAGACGTTGATTCCGCGGCTAAAGCAGGTTTCATGCATGACATTGGCCATTATACCTGGTACAAAAATGGAAAGTGGGATTACGACCTTTACCGGCTGAATGACATTCATGCCATTAAAGGTGCTGAGCGGGCACACAAACTCCTAATCAGGCTTGGAGAAAACCCGATTAAAGCTAAAGAAATAGCCTTAGCCATCCTTTTTCACACGGATTCATTTCTGCCTGGCGGTGAGGTTGTAAGAACTCCGCTGCAATCCATAGTCAAATTGGCAGATGAAAAAGATGAAGAACCCGGAGGAGCGCATCATTATCGTGAACTCGATTTTGGGCGGGCTATGAAAAGCCTCGAAATACTCGATAATAAGATTGATGATTACCTTAAGAAAAAAGAAGAATAACCTAAATTTCTGTCATGTTATGCGCTTCCCCAGGAAATCCGTTACTTATAAACTGTTATTTTTTGAAGGGAAGCGCCTATTTCATGAAGAAATATAATTTATGATAGAAATAATCCGATTATCAATATTATTATGTCCAGGGATGGTGTTGCGGCAGTGAGAGCAAGGACTCGAAGACAACAGTCATTTAATGTGGAAGAAATCAAATTTAAATTAACAACTGTATTTCTGCATCTCTCATTTTATGCATTTATCATATTTATCCTAATATTATTCTTGGAGCTATTTGGTTAAGTACATACAAACATGCCAGGGCAATAAAAGCGGATTTGCCCTGGCGAGAAGATTATGCATTTGGCAATATGCCTTTTTCCTTTAAATAATTTTCCACTTCTCTAAATTCTTCTACCGGCACAAATGCTATGTCTTTTTTCCGAAGAAGATCCTGAAGCCCATTTTTGGCAAAAGTAATGTCAGCATACTCCGCGGGGTGGGAATCCGGTTCACTGTCCCCAATAAAAAACACAGTTTCATATTCCTTCTTTAAGTCCTGAATGACCTTCGATTTATCAATGCCATATCTTTCAGAGTAATGCTGATGATTCTCATCTATATTCATGTGCACATTCTTCTCATGATAATGCCCTTCATTCGAAAAAACCTTTACATGTTCCACTCCATATTTTTTTAATAGGTGATAAATATAATAGTCTGTGCCAGCACTCAAAATATAAAAATCTCCGCCGTTCTGCTGAACCTTTTTGATAAAGTCAGGTACATATTCATCAATTTCTATTGAATAAATATCGTTTACAATTTGTTCTTCATCCTGATTGATGGAAGTGAAGACTTTATTCAAAAAGTCGATATCCTTTATCTCCCCAGCCTTCCATTTGGGCATCAGCTTGCGCCCCTCCGGAAAATATTTATCCATCATAATCAAATAGAAGTCTCTTTTTGATATTGTTCCGTCAAAATCTGAGACAAAAGCCCACTTTTTCATTCTATAAACCTCCAATAAGACATTTCTGCTTTTTATGCTGCTATGCTATTTTAACTTTACCCTTTGTTATTTATTTTCAATCAGTGAAAAAACGTCTTTTAATTTTATTCCTGGAGAGATTAATGGTATTATTAATTTGATTTTTACATAAGGAGATGATTAGTATGGCAGAAAAAGGATACATATTAATGAAAAACGGTGAAAAGGTTGAATTTGAACTATATCCTGAAGCGGCACCAGGGACAGTTGAAAATTTCAAAAAGCTTGCGAACGAAGGCTTTTATAATGGTTTGTCTTTCCATCGTGTAATTCCTGGGTTTGTAAGCCAAGGAGGCTGCCCTAATGGAACAGGAACTGGCGGACCTGGATATACAATCAAATGTGAAACAGAAGGCAACCCTCATAAGCATGAAGAAGGTTCACTATCTATGGCACACGCGGGCCGCGATACAGGCGGAAGCCAGTTCTTTATCGTTCATGAGCCACAGCCTCATCTAAACGGTGTTCACACTGTTTTTGGAAAAGTAACTTCAGGCATTGAAGCAGTCAAAGCGATGAGAAATGGCGATGTTATGGAGAAAGTTGAAATTTTTGAAGGATAAATAGTTCAGCAAAAAGAGCCGAAATGGCTCTTTTTTGTTTTATACCCAGGTGATTTTATATAATATAAAAGTACCTTGCCAATAATGAAAGGATGATTATATGGAGCCTATAAAAGATCATTTAAAAGAAAATCTTGATTTGCTTTTTGTCGGCTTCAATCCGAGTATCCGTTCAGGAGAAACAGGTCATCATTTTGCAAATCCTAATAACCGGTTTTGGAAAATTCTCCATGAATCGGGGTTAACTCCCAGAAGATACAGCGCAGCGGAGGACTATAAATTATTGGATCTGGGATATGGGATGACAAATATTGTTTCCAGGCCAACTAAAGCAGCGGACGAAATAACAAAGGAAGAATATAAAGAAGGCAGAGAAGAACTGATTAAAAAAGTAGTTGAACTTAAGCCAAAAGTCATTTGCTTTGTTGGAAAAGGAGTATATCAGGAATACAGCCGCAAAAAGAAGCTGCCATGGGGAGTACAGGAGGAATCTGTGGTTCCCGGAACAATTGATTTTGCTGCTCCTTCGTCTTCTGGACTGGTCCGAATGAAAATGGATGAAATCATTCAAATCTATGCGGAGATTCCGAAGCTATTAAAAACTCTCATATAAAACCAGTTACTTGAATGGTTTGCCGCCTGGTCAGCCTAATGCCATTTCATAGGGCAAATAGCACACATTCTTCCTTTTTCACAAACATTATTCTAGTAATTTCCCCTACCAACGGTACTGTTAATTAATATTCAGAATTGTTAAAATAGATTCAACAGCAAGAACCAGCTTCAATTTAATCTCTTAAGGAGGGAAAGAAATGGAGCAATATGTTCGTGTTATTCCTTTTAAGGTGATTCGTCAGGAAGAGGAAGTTTTGGAAGTTCCAAAAGGCGTGGATTTAATACAGGCGCCAAAAATGTGGAACGAAACAAAAGGAAAAGGAATTAAAATTGCTGTTTTGGACACCGGATGCGACCTAAGCCATGCTGATCTGAAGGATCGAATAACAGGAGGACGGAATTTTACAGATGACGATAACAGCGATCCAAATATTTTCAAAGACTATAATGGCCACGGCACACATGTTGCTGGAACTATCGCTGCGCATGAAAACGATGCTGGTGTCATTGGGGTAGCTCCTGAAGCAGATCTCCTTATTGTGAAGGTCTTAAATAAGGATGGTTCCGGCCAATATGAATGGATCATCAATGGCATTCATTATGCCATCGAACAAAATGCTGATATCATTTCCATGTCACTTGGCGGACCAGCCGATGTTCCTGAACTGCATGATGCGATAAAAGCGGCTGTTAAAAAGAATATCCTTGTCGTCTGCGCAGCAGGAAATGAAGGGGATGGGGACGATTCTACAGACGAGTTTGCTTATCCTGGCTGCTACAATGAGGTGATTAGTGTGGGTGCTGTAAACCTTGAGAGGGATTCTTCCGAATTTACAAACTCACATAATGAAATTGATTTGGTGGCACCTGGTGAAGAGATATTATCTACCTTCTTAAACGGGAAATACGCAACGCTTAGCGGCACTTCAATGGCAGCACCACACGTTTCAGGTGCGCTGGCCCTAATCAAAGATTTAGCAAACAAGCAATTTGAAAGAAAGCTTTCAGAACCAGAACTATATGCACAATTAATCAGAAGGACAGTTCCATTAGGCAATTCGCCTAAACTGGAAGGAAACGGTCTTGTTTATTTAACCGTACCTGAGCATTTAGCCGGGATCTTTGACCAAAAATTCAAATCCATGGTCCATAATGCTATATGATTAAAGTGAACAATATTTCAGCCGCATGGGCAGAGGCTCAGTCAAAGTATATTGAAAATGCTCAGAATGAACCCTATTACGATGCTCAGAAGGATAAAATCAATCTGGAGGATTACTACAGCACCCTTGATTTAGAAAAAGAAGACATCCCAGAACAAATCCATACTCTGGTGGTTCGTACCCATAACCGGCAATTGGATTACTCACCCCACCAGTATGTATATCCATGGGTGGATCTGCAGGAAAATCTCAAGCTAAAAAGTTTATATTCCGGGAAAGGGATGGACCCGCTTAAAGCCATTGACCAGGATCTCAAGCTTCTGCAGTCGATTCAGGAAAGCGGCTATAGCAGCATTAAAAGAGTAATTTTTAATACCGAACATGTCATTCCACAATCCTGGTTTGAGGAAAGGCAGCCAATGAGAGGGGATCTCCATCACCTGTTTGCCTGTGAACCGGCATGCAACAGTATGAGAAGCAACTTCCCCTACTTTGATTTTGAAACCTATGCTCCGGATTTCGAGGCTGAGAGTATCAGGAACGGATGCGGAATGGCAGAACAGGAAAAGTTTGAGCCTGAATATGGAAAGGGTATTGCCGCAAGAGCAGTATTCTATTTTGCTGTCAGATATAAAAAAGTAATTAAAATCGAAGAAAAGATGGATATGCAGATTTTGCTGAGATGGCATGCAGAATATCCAGTGACTATATATGAAAAGCATAGAAACGCTGCCATTCAAGAACTCCAGGGAAACCGCAACCCATTTATTGATTTTCCGGAACATGCTAAGAAAATGTTAGGATAATAAGAGAGCCCGCCTGAAACTCAGGCGGGTTTGTTTTATAATATAAGATAAAAAAGGAGCAATCATGTGCAGCCATTCACAGAAAAAGTTATAAAAATCATTAAAAACATCCCAAGAGGAAAAGTCATGACATACGGGCAAATCGCAAGGCTGGCCGGGAGCCCCCGAGGAGCTAGACAGGTGGTCCGGATCCTTCATACCCAAAGTGAAAAGCATCAGCTTCCGTGGCATCGGGTTGTGAATGGGAAAGGGGAAATTGGGTTTAAAGACGGAGATTTGCATGACATTCAGAGAGAACTATTAGAAAATGAGGGGATACATTTTAATATAAATAAAAGACTTGATTTGCAGGAATTTGCCCACGAATCCTCACAGCAAATATAAAGAAGCGTGCATTCAATTAGAAGTCACGCTTCTTTATGATCATAAGTACCTATTTTGTCTTTGATGCATATTCCTCAATCATCTCAATTGTTACATACTTTCTAGCAGGTATAATTCCCTGTTTAGAAAGTTCATTGATTTCAGCAGTTACTTCATTTATCTTATCCGCAGAAAAAGGAAGTCCTCGCCTGCATAGATCCAATGCTTGCTCAATATAGTATTCGCGCTGCTGTTCCAGGGCAGCAAATTTCGTTATAATCTTATTCTGCTTTCCTACATGTTCTGAAATTGCTTTATGTACACTCATACTTTCCACCCCTTAAAAAATTCACCTGCTTTTATCATACCATTTTCTAATACCATTTTAAGAATAAATCTTCTTAGTAGGATAATATTTATTTTAGAAAAAATTAGAAATAATAGCCAGTCCTCATAACTTCTGCAGTGGAGAATAAAATAGTTAAGTAAATTAAAAATTGATTCTTTTTCCTCATTATGGAAATAAAGGAAACACACCTTTCTAAGGAGAAAAGGTTAAGAAACAAAAATGGAAGGTGGTTTAATACATATGAAAAAGAGTGTAAAAATAAATATCAGTTTATTGCTGGTATTTATGCTGGCACTTGTTCCTTTTGCTCAGCCTGAATCGCCTCAAGTCCAAGCAACGGAAGAAGGCAGCGAACTTGTACAGCAGTTAAACCAAATGCTTAATAATGATCCAATTCTTCAGGGGGGGCTTGCAGGAGTCAGTATACGCAATGCAGAAACAGGCGAGCTGGTATACGACCATATCGGGGATATACGTTTAAGACCGGCTTCTAATATGAAGCTTCTGACAGCAGCAGCGGCTCTAGAAACATTGGGAGAAAATTATCAGTTCACAACAGAACTTCTTCATACAGGTTCAATAAAGGGAAAGACACTTCAAGGTGACTTGATCTTAAAAGGAAAAGGAGACCCAACCCTTTTAAAGAAGGATTTTGATTCATTTGCCGTTAAAGTAAAAGAAGCAGGCATTAAAGTTATTCATGGCAGCCTGATCGGTGATGACACGTGGTATGATGATATACGCTATTCCACCGATCTATCATGGAGCGATGAATCATGGTATTATGGCGGACAAGTTTCGGCACTTACAGCCTCCCCCAACGAGGACTATGACGCAGGCACAGTAATTGTAGAGGTTTATCCCGGAGAAAAAGCCGGGCAGGAACCGATTGTAAAAATGGAGCCGGAAACAGATTACATAAAGATCGTCAATAAGGCTAAAACCGTCTCTAAAGACGAAAAGAAGGATATCCATATTGAAAGAGATCATGGTACGAACACAGTTACAATTGAAGGAGAAATTCCAGTTGAAGGCAGCCGTTCAAGGGAATGGATCGCTGTATGGGAGCCTACTGGCTACGCGTTGGATCTATTGAAGCGCTCTCTCGCTGAACAAGGCATTAAAATCAAAGGGAAAACTGAAGCTGGCACTGCTCCAGAAGACGCAAAACTATTTGCTGAGCATAAATCCATGCCTATCAAAGATTTGCTCATACCATTCATGAAATTAAGCAATAACGGCCATGCGGAAACATTAATCAAGGAAATGGGCAAAGCTGTAAAAGGAGAAGGCAGCTGGGAAAAAGGGCTCGAGGTATTAGAAGAACAAGCAGAAGCCCTTGGAATAAATAAGGAAACCCTCGTGCTCCGGGACGGTTCCGGAATCTCACATGTAAACTTAATTCCGGCAAATGAAATCTCAAAACTTCTTTTCGAAGTCCAGGACGAAGAATGGTTCAGCTCCTATTTGAACTCATTGCCGATTGCCGGCAATACAGACCGGATGGTGGGGGGAACTCTTAGAAATCGCATGAAAAACACCAATGCCGACGGAAATGTCAAAGCAAAAACAGGTTCCATCTCAACAGTCAGTTCATTATCAGGATATGTTAAGACGGCCAGCGGGGAAGAACTTATCTTTTCTGTTATTCTGAATAACTTAACTGATGGCGGTCAAGGTAAGGTTATAGAAGACAAAATTGCCACGTTATTAGCCGATCAATAAACAGTATAGAAAAGCTGAAGCCGTCCGCCTATCGGCTTATGACCTCAAGCTTTTAAAAGCCCGAAACTAGACACGCTTAGACCCGGGAGCCGAGACAATTATCTAACTTCAGAATTTGCACATTCTTAACTATTTAGAAAAAGGGCAGGTTACCATTTCGCCGGTATACCTGCCCTTTTTCTGTCTTATTCTGCTTTTGCTGCCTGTATCTGCAGGTCAATTTTCACTTTATCTCCAACAAGTACTCCGCCTGTTTCAAGGGCTGAATTCCAGGTTAAGCCATAGTCGCTTCGTTTGATTGCTCCAGCAGCAGTAAAGCCGACTTTTTCATTACCCCATGGATCTTTGCCTGATCCTTCATATGTCACAGTGAAGGTTTCTGTTTTTGTTGCACCATGAATTGTAAGATCGCCGGTAACATCATATTCATCATCACCCTTGCTTACAATGCTTGTTGATTTAAAGGTCATTTTCGGGTGGTTCTCAACATCAAAGAAGTCCGCAGAACGCAGGTGGTTGTCACGATCTTCATTGCGTGTATCAACACTTGAAAGTGAAACATTGAATTTAATATCAGCAGTTGTTAAATCTGCAGGATCTGCAGTTATTTCTGCATCAAAGCTATTAAAGCTGCCTTTCACGTTTGCGATCATCATATGCTTGATAGAAAAATCCACACTGCTGTGCGCAGGATCAACTGCCCATTTTGTTTTAGCCATATTTTTCTCCTCCAATAGTTCGAATTCATTTGTTTTGAATTCAAGATATTTTAATTCTAGATAAATTATATGCCGGTTTAAGTTTTATGTCAATGATATTTTTTCAAAAGATGGTAAAATGAAGACTACTTAAATTATCAATATCATACATAACCTAAGTCATAATCATTACATTACGGTTTAGTGATGTTTAAAGGGGAACGAACCATGAATCAGCTTGAACAGATTTACAATAATGCTGCAGAGCATACAAAAATAAAAATCCTGGAGGATGCCGACCGCTATCTGGGCAGTAAAGAGTCGATGCCCTCCTATAAGGAATATCTTTCTGAAAGATTTCATTATATCGATCAAATCTGGGTAAATGTATGGCTGAATAAAATCACTGCCAAAATATCCAAGCATGAAAAAAAGAAATATCTAAGTGAAAAAGGGTACGACACCGAAAATGTTGACAGGAAAATAATCAATCACTTATTCCGGACTGAAATAAGGGATTATCAGCCTTTTAACAGTTTGGACTGGCTTAATGACCTCTTTGAAAACAATAATGAAGCATGGGCTGGGCGCTATGAGAATGCACGGGCTCATTATCTGCATAAAGCAGAAGAGGAGCTGCTTCAGCGAAAGAAGTATCGAATCCGCGAAGATATTGAAAAGAATATTGATGAAATTATTGAAAGAGATTATAGCCTTCTTTATCTTCATGTCAGACATATGGCTTCAAAGCAGCTGGTTTCCGATTTTAGAAACAAGATAAGATATCAAAAAGCGGATACCTTTGCTCTGGAGGAAAAGCTTGAAGAGACAGGCAGCTTTGATGCAGGTGATTATACTGTAATGGGGGAATTCCTTGATGAGCTGACAGGAAATATCCATAAAGCATTGTATGGAGGTAAAGGTTACTTTGAATATGAAGCCTATTACTATGTCTATAAGAACCATATATCAGGATATCTGTCCGATTCTCTGCAATCGCTCGTCCTGCAGAACCTTCCGCATCATTTATTCGAGGAATATGAAGACGCTTATCAGAAACCGCTGACCGGTAAGTCGGTGAAGAAGTTAATGGCCCATACCCTTCAGGATCTTGATGAAAGCTTTTTTGAAAGCATTCAGGAGGAATATATTGAAGATCTGCTGAGGCTTGCGGATATACCGTTTGACCCTGAAGTCCATAAAGATCTGCTCGAGAAGGATATTGCTGACAGAGAAAGAAAAATAGCAGAAGAATTGGCTGAGCAGCAGCGGAAGAAAGAAGAAGAGGAACGCATGCTCGAATATATATTCGGGCAGGAATACAGCCCCTCTGTGGAACGGGCCAAAAGGTATGTACTTCATATTGGTGAAACCAATACAGGGAAAACACATCATGCCCTTGAAGGAATGAAATCAGCCCAAAGCGGCATGTATCTGGCACCTTTAAGGCTGTTGGCACTGGAAGTATATGATAAACTGAACCGCGAAGGTATACCCTGTTCTTTGAAAACCGGTGAAGAGGAAAAGGCAGTTGCCGGTTCTGAGCATCTTTCCAGCACGGTTGAAATGTTCTACGAAAAGGACTATTACGACGTCATTGTCATTGATGAAGCCCAAATGATCACGGATAAGGACAGAGGCTTCTCTTGGTATAAAGCCATTACCAAGGCAAATGCAAATGAAGTCCATATCATTGGCAGCCGCAGCGCTAAAAGCATGATGCTCCAGCTTCTTGGCGAAGCAGATATTGAATTGAATGAATACAGCCGGGATATACCTCTTGAAGTCGAAGCAAAGGAATTTAAATTCAGTCATGTACGAAAAGGCGATGCACTCATCTGTTTTTCAAGAAAGAGAGTGCTTGAAACTGCCTCAAGGCTTCAGCAGGAAGGGCACTCAGTAAGCATGATTTATGGAGCGATGCCTCCTGAAACCAGAAAAAAACAAGTCCAGCGTTTTACAAAGGGAGAAACTTCCGTCATCGTATCCACTGATGCCATTGGGATGGGACTCAACCTGCCTATCCGGAGAATTGTTTTTTTGGAAAATGATAAGTTTGACGGAACGAAAAGGAGAACCCTTACTTCACAGGAGGTTAAGCAAATTGCTGGAAGGGCAGGGCGAAAAGGGCTTTATAACATTGGAAAAGTTGCTTTTACAAAAGATATCAAAAGAATGAAGGCCTTGCTTGAAATGGAGGATGCCCCGGTCCACAGCTTTGCCATAGCCCCAACAAATACAGTATTTGAAAGATTCCAAAGGTATTACCGCGATCTCGGATCATTCTTTGAGCTTTGGGATAAGTTTGAGAGCCCCAGAGGAACCAAAAAAGCGGCATTAACAGAGGAGAGAGACCTATATGAAAGGATACGCGGAACAGAAATTGAAGCAAAGCTTGGACTAATGGACCTGTATGGTTTTCTCCATCTGCCATTCTCAAAAAAAGAACATGATCTTGTCCGTCAATGGGAAGAGACCATGTATGCCATTATTGATGGCGAGGAGCTTCCAGAGCCCAGAATTAAGAACCGTAATCTGGAAGAGCTGGAATTGACTTATAAAGCAATAGGCCTGCATTTGCTGTTCCTGTATCGTCTTGAGCAGAGAACAGAAGCGTTATATTGGGAAAGATTAAGGGAAGAAATCAGCGATCATGTTCACGAAAGACTAAAAACCGATATAAAAGAGCTCTCAAGAAAATGCAGAAAGTGCGGCAAAAAACTGCCCTGGGAACACGAATATCAAATCTGTGATGAATGTCATTCTTCACGTTCAAGGAGAAGATATAATTATTATAGAAGGTAATGAATGGATGGGATCAGGATGTTATTTGGCTGTCACGTAAGCATAAGGGAAGGATATTTAGGAGCTGCAAAAGCTGCAAAGGCCATGAATGCTTCTGCCTTTCAGTACTTTCCGAAGAATCCAAGAAGCTTGAGTGTAAAGGATTTTAATCGGGAGGATGCAGCTCTTTGCAGGGCGTTTTGCAAAGAGCATGAAATCTTTTCGATTGCACATACTCCATATCCAACCAGCCTCACACCGCAGCCGGAGAAGCAAGAGCTGACGATTAAGTCTTTGCTGAATGATCTGGAAATTGCCAGTGCCTGTGGCTCGGCAGGAGTGGTTGTACATTTCGGAAACCCAATCAACAAAAAGGATCCGCTTGCAGGATATCATTTAATGATCGAGATGCTTAATCAAATCCTCTCTCACTGGGAAGACCCTTGCTTGATCCTGCTTGAAAACACTGCTGGCCACCCCGGGTCAATGGGTACAACGATGGAGGAGCTTGTTCAGGTTCGGAGCCTGTGTGAACACCGGGATCAGATTGGTTTTTGTCTGGATACTTGCCATGCCTTTGCCAGCAATCTCTGGAATGGAGAAAATCTAAATGATTTTCTTAAAAAAGGGGAAGAGTTGGGCTATTTCAATCATCTTAAAGCCATTCACTTAAATAACTCCAAATATCCTGCAGGCTCAGGTAAAGACAGACATGCCAATATATTTAACAAAGGTCATATTACTGCGAAACAATTTGATCAGGTTGTCAATACCGAACCATTTCAAAGATTGCCATTAATTCTGGAAACACCTTCTGGTGAAGGAATTGAACATCATGAAGAAGTTGAACTTCTAATTAAAAGATGGGGAAAACAGCCATGACTAAAAAAGCCTGCTATTATACAGCAGGCTTTTTAGTCGTGTCAATTAAGGCTTTAATACTACCTTGATGCAGTCGTCCTCATGTCCATTGAAAATTTTGTAGCCATGGCTCGCCTCTTCCAGGTTAATCTTATGAGTAATAATGTCTTTCGGATCAAATTCTTTATTAACAATTTTCTCATAGAGCATTGGCATAAATGGTATGACAGGTGCCTGTCCCATCTTAAGTGTAATGTTTCTGGTGAAGAAGGCACCGAGAGGGAACATATTATAGTTTGCTCCATAGACACCGGTTATTTGGACTGTTCCTGTTTTTCTTACAGCCTTTGTCGCAATTTGAATGGGACCAAGAGTGCCGCCTTGAAGCTTTAATTTTTGCTCTATAAACTCAAGGGGCGACTTTTTCCCGTCCATGCCTACACAATCGATTATTACATCAGCGCCTC
Source organism: Cytobacillus oceanisediminis 2691 (assembly GCF_000294775.2). Taxonomy (GTDB): domain Bacteria; phylum Bacillota; class Bacilli; order Bacillales; family Cytobacillaceae; genus Cytobacillus; species Cytobacillus pseudoceanisediminis. Next base: position 2,492,559 of record NZ_CP015506.1, on the reverse strand, counting down.
CATGGGTAATTTCCTTTAAATGCTCCCCCATATCAGGATATTTGGTGAACTCGAAGACTTCCACTTTGTTTGCTGCCTTTGCGTGATTGATCCGATAATCAAGGTAATCAACTGCAATAACACGCTCCGCGCCTTCCATCCATGCAAACTTCTGCGCCATTAACCCAACAGGGCCACAGCCAAGGACAATTACTGTATCACCCTTTTTAACACCGGCGTTAACAACACTCCAATAGGCAGTCGGAAGTACATCTGACAAAAATAATAGAGATTCATCTTCCAATTCACAGGATTCAGGAACCAGAAACGGCGTATAATTGCCAAAAGGGACTTTTAAATATTCCGCCTGCCCGCCTGGATGATTTCCGAATTTCTCTGTGTATCCAAAGTATCCCCCTGAATCATAATGGGGGTTGGAATTATCACATTGGCTGGTTTGATTCTGCTGACAATAAATGCACTGGCCGCAGGATACATTGAAAGGGATTACGACTCTGTCCCCTTTCTTTACTTTTGTTACATCCGGTCCTGTTTCCTCCACAATGCCCATTGGTTCATGGCCAATAATATAACCCTCTGGAAGAGGCATGTTGCCCTGATATAAATGCAGGTCAGAACCGCAGATCGCTGTGGATGTAATTTTAACGATAATATCATCTTTCTTTTCTAGCTTAGGGTCATCCACATTGGTAACAGCTACACGATTAGGGCCCTGATAGGTGACCGCCTTCATATTCAACACTCCATTAATTAAGTTTTTTTAGCAGTATAAAATATCAATAAAACGATAAAGAAAATTTGGTTTGTTATACTTTTTAAAGATTCATCTTATACAAAGAGGCCATAATATAAGTTTCACTCATCAGCATTTTATTATTCGTTTTACATTTTAAAATGGCCGCAGTCTTAGGAAACAAGCACATTTGAAAGAGGGGATAAACCTTGAAAATAAGCATTTTGGATCAGGCTCCCATTTCATCGGGATATTCACCCAAAGAAGCATTGGAAGCCTCTGTACAGCTGGCACAGTCAGCAGAGAGGCTGGGCTACACAAGATATTGGATTGCAGAACATCATGATTTATCAGGCTTTGCCTGTTCAGCTCCTGAAATCATGTTGAGCTATATCGGTGCTAAAACAAAAAATATACGGATTGGTGCAGGTGCCATATTGCTGCCGCATTATAAACCATACAAAATTGCGGAGTCGTTCAATATGCTTGCTACATTATTTCCTAACAGAGTGGATCTGGGAATCGGAAGGGCACCAGGAGGATCAGCAGAAGCGTCTATGGCACTTTCCGATAATTTCTTGGAAGGTGTCCGCAAAATGCCGGATAAGGTGATGGAACTTCTTCAATTTTTATATAATCATTTTCCTGAGGATCACATGTTTGCTAAAATATCCGCTTCACCTCTACCTGCAATTAGCCCGGAACCATGGTTATTGGGAACAAGCAGGAAAAGTGCTTTAATGGCTGCTGAGTCTGGAACTGCTTATGCATTTGGCCAATTCATGAGTGAAAAAGATGGGGACGACATCATAAAACAATATAGGGAAAACTTCATTGAAAGGGGAATTATACAGAAACCAAAAGTCATTTTAACAGTCTCTGCTATATGCGCTGACTCAACACAGGAAGCTAAGGAGCTGGCACTCAGCAGTATGCTTTGGAAGATAAGAGCAGAAAGCAGGGTACGCAATGAGGGGATTCCTTCGATTGAAGAAGCAAAACACTATTTCCGCAGCCTGGATGTGGAGCCATTTAACAATAGAAACCGCGTTATTATTGGAAATCCGAAAGAAGTCTCCGAGCAGCTGAAAGATATGAAGCAGCGGTACCAAGCAGATGAGATTATGATTGTTACCATTGTTCACCGTTATGAGGACCGTTTGCGTTCATATGAATTGATCGCCAAAGAATTGATCAAATAAATATAAAATTAATGAATCTTGCCCTATAAATTTGAATACATATTCATGGAAACCAACTATGAAATTTTTCAAAAGGGGCGGTAAAAATGGCAAGCTGCACACATCAGGCAGAAGTGAACGTTCCAATAACGGCAATATGGAATTTTGTCAGTAATATTGGAAACTGGGCTCCCTTAGTACCCGGTTATATTACACATGAGGTACTAAGTGAAAAAGAGTCTACCTGGAGCTTTAAAAGCGATATGGGGATCATTAAGAAAAAAATCGAATTGAAGGTGGATATAACAAGCTGGCAGGAACCAACCAAGGTAACCTTTCAATTAACAGGGCTTAATGAGAAATTTACCGGCGATGGGTATTTTCTTGCTTCCAAAGGAAGGAATAATACTAACTTGATGACAGGCGCTCTTCAAATTACCGCTGAGGGTATGATGGCTAAAGTGGCCAATTCATTGCTTAATACATCTCTTCCGGAAATTACTGCTGAGCTTACAGAAGCTGTTGCTTTGAAGCTGGAACAGAATTATAAAGAGCATGCAGGCGTATAGTTTTAAGTGCAATGCAAAGAACTCATTAACTTGAGTTCTTTTTTCCTTATTTCGTATATCGATTGGCATAGCTGGATGCAACGAATGCTTCCGGCTTAATTTTTGGCTCGAGACCGATCGATTCTATTCTCGATACCATTTCACTTACAAATTCCCTGGTCTTATTCCTTTTCCCAGAACCGATATCCATATGTCCTTCCATGGAGAAGGAACCGCCTTTATAAAGAAATGGAAGTACGATATCAAACATTTTATCTTTGCATTCCTCAGTAAATAAAGAGACGACTTCTTCCGTCAGCGAGGTTTCAAATGAGATTCTCTCATGCAGATGCACCATTTTCCTTGGAATGATGGTTTTCCTAATACATGCCCAGGCGCCCTTCCGTTCATTTTGAATAACTATTCCGGTTATGAACACTGTTCGATTGCAATGAACCTGTGAATCAGTCCCAATCATTAAACGGAAGTTCCCATCAGGATTTCGCCTCATAAAAAGTAAAATACGATCGAATACCTGCTCAAACGTCAAATTGCGCTCCTGGAGATTTTGAAATTTATATTCAGCACTCACTTATTATCACCACATTAAGTAATTTGTCTGGGAGTAACACTCTTCCACAACCTTTAACTTAAGATGTTAGACTTTTACTACCATTATATTGAGAGGCTCCGAACAAGTTGTTTATTTTTTGAAAAAATTATACTTAGCATTGTTTAAAGGCTGGATGAATGGGAATGCGCAGATTGATAAAAACTATGGGCAAAGGAGGATCACATATGAATAAAACATTAATTTTTGTACTTAAATTTGTATCAAGCATGATTGCTTTTGCCATAGCACTTGATTTATTTTTCGATGCAGCATTTGCCGATATTGTTTCTTTCAGCCTGCTGGTAACGGTTATGTCATATATGCTTGGTGATCGGATTATTCTCCCCCGCCTGGGAAACCGGAATGCCCTCATTGCTGACTTTTTCCTGGTTTATGCATCTGTATGGGTTTTTGGGAGTGTATTGCTTAACAGTTACTTGCAAATAGCGTGGGGAAGTGTCATTGCAGCAGGAATTATCACTCTTTCCGAAGTCTTTGTGCACCGCTATCTGCAGAAAGGGGCCGATGTCAGCCAGGAGGAAAATCGCAAAGAAGCGGCCTTGAATCCGCGTCTGGCGTATGGAATGGAAATGGCCGAAGAAAAAGAGCCAACAAGGGACTGGGATTGACTGAATAATAAGCAACTAAACCCAATGCAGACTTATCCGTCGGTATTGGGTTTTTTAAAACAGAATAAGAATACCTTGCTATTTTGCCATCAAACATCCAATATTAATAAGGGTGAAATTTCTTTAAAACTTCACCTGAGCCTCTAATAAAGAAAGTGAAGAAAGCAGGGAATTATTTGCAGGATTTTTTAACACTGGGTATTTCAAAAAAACTAACAAATATATTGCTGAGCCATGGCATTGGAAAACCAACTCCTATTCAGGAGCAGGCAATACCCGCCGTGATGGAGGGCAGGGATATTATTGCACAGGCACAGACTGGAACTGGCAAAACATTTGCCTTTATTCTGCCGATTCTTGAGAAGCTTGACCCGGATGCTGTCCATATTCAAGCTCTCATTGTGACACCGACAAGAGAATTAGCTCTGCAGATTACAGATGAAGTTCAAAAACTGACTGCAGGCGATGATGATTTAGAGGTATTAGCCGTTTATGGGGGCCAAGATGTGGACAAGCAGCTTAATAAGCTTAAGAAAAAGGTTCAAATTGTCGTTGGTACGCCTGGCCGGCTTCTCGATCATATTAAGAGGAAAACAATTGATTTATCACAAGCAGATTTTTTAGTATTGGATGAAGCCGATCAAATGCTCCATATTGGCTTTTTGGATGAAGTGGAAGATATTATTAAAGAAACACCAGGCAAAAGGCAGACCATGTTATTTTCTGCAACGATTCCAGCAGAGATCAGGAATCTGGCAAGGAAACATATGAAAGAACCAGAGTATATGCAAATCGAAAAAACACAAGGGCCAGCACAATCAGTCAAGCAAATCGCCATACATACGATCGACCGTGCCAAGCAGGCCACACTCATGCAATTAATTCAAACTCATAGACCTTATTTAGCCGTCATCTTTTGCCGGACCAAACGCAGGGTCAGCAAGCTTAATGACGTACTAAAATCAAATGGCTTCCAATGTGATGAGCTTCACGGAGATTTGTCTCAGTCCAAACGGGAACAAGTGATGAAACGATTCAGGGATGCCGAATTACAGCTATTAGTAGCAACTGATGTAGCAGCAAGGGGACTTGATGTGGAAGGTGTCACACATGTATTTAATTATGATATTCCACTGGATCCGGAAAGCTATGTTCACCGAATCGGAAGAACGGGAAGGGCTGGCATGAAGGGGATGGCAATCACTTTTTATTCATCCGCAGACAAACCGCTTCTTGAAGCAATTGAAAAAGGACTGAACATTACGATCTCCAAGCAGAACCTTGGCAATAGCCAGGAAAGGCAAAAGCCTTCCAGGTCATCAGAAAAAAACTCTCAAGTGCAAAAAATCCCAGCTTCATCCGGAAGAAAGAAAAATGATAATCGGGAAGATGCAGACAGAAAAAAGACTGAAGGCAAAACCTCCCCAGCAAAGGGCAGAAAAGGGCAAAGGAAAAACTCAAAACCATTGAATTCAGCTGGTCATGTAAACCGCAGTAAATCACCATCAAAAAAGAAGACTTCAGCGCCTAAATCTGTGAGTAATAGGTCAAAAAGACGCGGAAGGTAACCATAATTAAAGGAGTAGCGAAATGTTAAAAGAACGGATTGAAAACCATCTCAAGGAACCAGGAAACGAAATATACAAAGAAGAAAAAGAATTTGCTGAAAAGCATCAGCTATTATCAAATGCTGAATCTTTAATAGTCAAAAATCCTGAAACCCGCTTTGCAAATGCTTATATAGAGAGAGGAAACAAGGAAACAGAAGAAGTCCTCTCACAGGAGACACCCGAATTTCTAAACCAGCCTATTGATTATTTTGTGAAAAATATTAAAGAGTTTATGTACCTTGAGTCTGAATGGTTTGGGATTATTGGTGCAGACGCCATCTCTTTTGAATTCGATGATCTGTTCCGAACCTATGATGTCATGCTTGGACTTAAATTGCCTAAAAAGAAAGCAGAAACAATAAGGTCATATTTAAAAAGAACATTACAAGGTGATTCAGCAACATTTGACCTAATGTTTAACCAGCAAGATGGGTTATGGGAACTCAATTTTGCTTTGGATGACTTGGAGGGCTTTAAAGAAGACATGACCATAAACGATGCTTACATTCTAATTTACAGATATCTATTCTTACTGGCAGAAACGATTGAGGAAGTCAACTAAAAAAGCAGTTCAATCGAACTGCTTTTTTTTATTTATTTTTTTTACCATCCCATGGATATTTCTATTTAAAAATCTGCATGATAAAGATTGTTATTAAAAAAGGAGGAATCGAAATGGAAAATCAGCCTAACCAGATGCATCAAAATATGCATACAGGAAATATACCCCAGCAGCTCAACCATGGAGCACATGAAGTTCTTGATGTTCAAGAGGTTTTATCAGGTACAGTCGGCACCTTAAACACATACTCATTATTGCGGCAGCACGTACAAGATCAGGAACTGGCAGGTATAATGGACCGCCAATATCAATTTGTGCAAGAGGAATACAATACTACACTGGAATGCTTCCAGACAGGTAAAGATCCTTCTAAACCAACACAGAGCTATAAAATGAACCAGGATAATGATTTTATTTATGGCTTAAAGCCTTCTCAGCCAAAAAAGCCAATCCAATCTGTCTCCGAAATGAATGAAGAAACAGTTTCCGGCTGCCTTCTGGGAGCATTAAAATCGACCGCTTCCATGAAAACAATGGCTGCACTCGAAACAACAAATCCAGTTGTCCGGAGAGTACTGGCTGATTCTGTCCCAAATTGCATTGAGATGGCTTATGAACTTTCGATTTATCAAAACAAACATCATTATTACCAGGTACCTCAGTTTACACAGCAGGATATGCAGCAAATGTTAAATGCATATGCTCCTGCACAGGGGCAAATGCCAAATGCTGCTCAAGGGCAAATGCCAAATTCTAATATTCCTCATTAAAAGAGAGCCCCTTGGTAATATGCCAAGGGGCTCTTGCATTCTTTTGCATATGTGGTTATTTAAAGGTCTCATTCGATAATGGAGAGCCAGCAGCTGTATGCTGATTCATCCAATCAAGAGACACTCTGGAAACCGCCTGCCAATCCGGAATCTTATCTTTATATTTCTCAACCCAGCTCATTGCGAATTGGGAATCAATGCCTTTTTCCTCACATTGACTTAAGAAATCCAGTACGGCTGATTGATTGAATTGATCCCAGCCTCTGCATATATTCTGCCAAATCTGCTCAATTGAAGCTTGGATGGGTGAATCGATATCTGTTTTGCCGTGTTGATTCATACAAAAAACTCTCCTTTTAATTTAATATCAATTTCATTATGTCCTAAGGAATTAGAAGTCATGTGTAAGGCAAAATAATCCTATAAAATAAAAAAATTTTTAGGGAAACATAAAAATTATAGCCTGTTTATAGGATCTCATCTTAATTTTTTCTGCAAACCATGACATTTATCATGGTTTGGACATGACACTCATGTCTACAAAACCTTCTGAAAACCCTTTATCATAAAGTTAACGTCATGAAGAAGGGAATTAAAAAATGACTTCTAAACAAAAACAACTCAACTTAAAAAAACAAATGGCACCCTATGAAAAATCCGATTTAACACGCAGCATCATGCAGCTGGTCAATACTCTGGGACCTTTTTTCCTGCTATGGTTCCTTGCTTATAAGAGCCTGAGCTTTTCTTACCTGCTGACGCTTGGCATATCTGTCATTGCAGCTGGCTTCCTGGTCAGGATCTTCATCATTTTCCATGATTGCTGCCACCATTCCTTTTTCAAAAATCGCAAAGCAAACAAAATTGTTGGCACATTCACAGGGATACTTACCATTTTCCCTTATCACCAATGGCAGCATGACCACAATGTTCACCATGCAACAAGCGGTAATCTGGACAAGCGTGGTACAGGAGATATCTGGACACTGACAGTGAAAGAATACCAGGATGCGGCTTGGTCGACACGCGCAGCCTATCGCATCTACCGCAATCCGTTCGTCATGTTAGGTTTAGGCCCGATTTATGTATTTTTGTTAAAAAATCGATTTAACAGAAAAGGGGCAAGAAAGAATGAACGCATCAATACTTATCTTACAAACGCAGCCATCGCTGGTTTGTATGCGTTCATGTGCTGGGCCATCGGATGGGAAGCATTCCTGATGGTGCAGGGACCTATCTTTTTAATTTCCGGAGCAGCGGGGATTTGGCTTTTCTATGTACAGCATACATTTGAAGACTCCTATTTTGAAGAAGATGATAAGTGGGAGTATGTAAAAGCGGCAGTAGAAGGAAGCTCCTTTTACAAGCTTCCAAAAGTACTTCAGTGGCTAACCGGGAACATCGGGTTCCATCATATTCATCACTTAAGCCCGCGCGTGCCTAACTATAATCTCGAAAGCGCACATTATAATACAGCTGAGCTTCAGAATGTACCGACGATTACTTTTTCGACCAGTCTAAAGTCACTTCGATTCCGCTTATGGGATGAAGATGCCCAGGACTTCACTGGATATGGAGCAGCCAGGCAGTCTGCCCTCAGCAAAAAACAGAGCAGAGCGAAAACGGCATCTGTGAAGCCATAAACTAAGTCTATAATCTACTGAAGAACAGCTCCTTTGTGATATGATAACAAAGGAGCTGTTTCATTATTTTACGAATAAAAAAGAGGGTACCTCACATGTTTAAAAAGTATTTCACCACATTGAAAAGTTCAGGCATTTCTCCTTATATATGGAGTGTATTCAGCATTTTGCCGTTTTATTTCATCTTCAGGTCCACCTCTAAAATCGCCATAGCCGTAGGCATTATCCTGACCATTTTATTTTTTATATCATTGCGTTTTGCCTTTATATCGCGGAAGTGGCCTGTCTATCTATGGACTGGCATCTTAATCAGCATATCGATTACGATGACCATTCTGTTTTCGTTTATTTATTTTGCTTTTTATATTGCTTATTACAATGGCCATATCAAAAACAGGATTGCATTTTTAACGTTATATGTCATCCATCTTGTTGCAACCACCATCTCAATAAACATTAATTTTGTCACACAGAAGCCATTATTTCTCGAGCAGATACCTTTTATCATTATCATCTGGATCAGTGTGATTTTGCTTCCTTTTAACATTCACAATAAGAAAAAGCAGGAAATGCTTGAAGAACAGCTCGAAGATGCCAACAAAAGGATTGCGGAGCTTGTCAAACAGGAAGAAAGGCAGCGGATTGCCCGAGATCTTCATGATACACTCGGACAAAAATTGTCTCTGATCGGGTTAAAAAGCGATCTGGCCCGTAAGCTTATCAGCAAGGATCCTGACCAGGCAAAGGAAGAACTTATAGACGTTCAGCAAACGGCCAGAACAGCATTAAACGAAGTAAGAAAAATGGTTTCCCAGATGAGAGGAATCAGGCTGAAGGAAGAAATTATACTTGTTAAGCAAATCTTAAAGGCAGCCTCAATCGAATTCATCGGGGAAGAAGATATCAAATTAAAGAACGTGTCGCTATTCCTTGAGAATATTCTAAGCATGTGCATGAAAGAAGCTGTGACAAATGTAGTAAAACACAGTAATGCTACAGAATGCCGCATCAGCATTGAACAAACCTGGAATGAAGTTAGCATTACTGTCCAGGATAACGGGGTCGGCATGAATCCCGCAACAGATGTCGGCAAGGGGTCAGGACTGCTTGGATTAGGAGAGCGGCTCGACTTTGTCAATGGAAGTCTTGATATCGTATCTGAAAATGGAACAACGATTACAATGAAGGTGCCAACAGTCGTAAAGGAAACAAATAAGGAGGAAAAGGCATGATTAAAATCGTCATAGCTGAAGACCAGCGGATGGTGCTTGGTGCTTTAGGATCCCTGTTAAATCTCGAAGACGATATGGAAGTCATTGGCAAAGCATCGAATGGCAAGGAAGCCATATCTCTTGTCCAAACGCTCAAACCGGATGTATGCATCATGGATATTGAAATGCCGGAAAAGAGCGGCTTGGAGGCGGCGGAAGAATTGAAAGGCATAGGCTGCAAGGTTATTATTCTGACAACCTTTGCAAGGTCAGGGTATTTTCAGCGTGCCCTTAAGGCCGGTGTAAGGGGGTACTTATTAAAAGACAGCCCAAGTGAAGAGCTCGCCAGCTCAATCAGAAACGTCGTAGAAGGAAAGCGCATCTATGCACCTGAATTAATGGATGATGTATATGGAGAAGAAAACCCGCTGACCGACCGTGAAAAAGAGGTGCTTGAGCTGATTGCAGACGGCAAAAACACCAGGGAAATTGCCGACCAGCTCAGCATTAAAACAGGAACCGTCCGTAACTATATCTCTGCTATTCTAGACAAGCTCGAAGTTACGAATAGGATTGAAGCCATTACCCAGTCCAAAGAGAAGGGCTGGTTTAAATAAAAGTGTTTCTTGCATAAATGGGCAGCAGCCAATTGGCTTAGCTGTCCTTTTTCATTTTCTTTAATTCTTCCATAACGACGAAGGCCAAATCATCATTTCCGAACATTGAGAGAACACCAAGCAATGTCTCATCAGGCACATCGCCCGCTTCTTCTTTTGGAACTGTCAGCTCCAGCGCTTCCTGCAGTGAAATATTTTTGCTTTGATCAGGATATGCCTTTAAATAGATTTCCTCGGGATCTAAATTGTGATTAATACACCACTGGGCAAAAACGAGAATCATCATTTTTTCTTCGCCCTGATAGTTTTGAATAATTCTTTCTTCAAGCTCTTTGCTGTTCATCTTCATAAATCTCCTTATGTATTTATATATTGATTATAGATTTAAATCCATGATTTTTCATCTTAATTGCCATTTCTTTTGCAAATAGAATTTTCAGTAATTCGAATTAATTCTAAATTTATTGTTAATTCATATTGACAATTAAATAGGAGAATATCATAATATTAGAAAAACTTATAAAAACTTTAACAGATAACTGCACTACTGCCTTGAAGTAGAAAAGAGCGAAAGGCAACCTTTTCAAAAACAGCATATGAGTCTTAATATAATGACTATAAGCAGCTGTTGAACATCCATATTGGTTGTTGCCGGGAAGCAAGCCCTTTCGTCCACGCTCGGAGGATGACTGGGCGTTTTTATTTATCCTCTATTAAGAGCAGCAGGAAAAGCAGGCATGAGGTTTTTAAATCATCTACAGATAGGGAGTTTTGACAATGACTGAATTTAAAATTGAAATCAATCGCACACCTGAGAAAAAACAAAAACCTGCATTTGATAACCTGGAGTTTGGCAAAAATTTTACCGATCATATGTTTGAAATGGATTATACTGCCGGCCGGGGATGGCATGATCCAAGAATTGTACCTTACCAGCCGCTTTCACTTGATCCCGCTGCAATGATTTTCCATTATGGGCAAAGTGTCTTCGAAGGGTTAAAAGCATATCTTACAATCGATAATGAGGTATTGCTGTTCAGGCCAGAAAAGAATATGGAGAGATTGAATAAATCCAACTCCAGATTATGCATTCCTGAAATTGATGAAGAGCTTGCTCTTTATGCCTTAAAAGAATTAATATCACTCGATCGTGACTGGATTCCCAATGTTGAAGGAACTTCACTGTACATCCGTCCATTTGTCATTTCAACTGAGCCATACCTTGGAGTGGCACCATCAAAGAAATACAAATTCATCATTATTCTTTCTCCAGTAGGCGCCTACTATAAGGAAGGCATCAACCCTGTTAAAATTGCTGTTCAAAACGAATATGTCCGTGCCGTTAAAGGGGGAACAGGCACCGCTAAAACCGGAGGAAACTATGCAGCGAGTCTGAAAGCACAGGAGCTTGCCAGCTTAACTGGATATTCACAGGTTCTATGGCTGGACGGAAAAGAAAATAAATATATTGAAGAAGTGGGAAGCATGAACATTTTCTTCAAAATTAACGGTGAAGTTGTAACACCTGAGCTTAATGGAAGCATCCTAGAAGGAATTACCAGAAACTCTGTACTCGAGTTGCTGAAATACTGGAATATCCCAGTGGCAGAGCGCAGAATCTCCATTGAAGAAATCTACCAGGCACATGCGGATGGACAGCTTGAAGAAGCATTTGGAACTGGCACTGCTGCTGTTATCTCTCCAATTGGCGAATTTTTCTGGGACAATAAGAAAATTGAAATCAGCGGCGGGATCACCGGCGAATTATCTAAGAAAATCTATGATACTTTGACAGGCATCCAAAAAGGAACCGCGCCAGACCCGTTTGGATGGAGTGTAAAAGTGGAAAAAAAAGAGGCAGCAGGCATTAAGTAATCCTCAATGCAGGCAAGGATCGGCACATAAAGCCGATCCTATTTTTATTTTAGGCATGAAAATCTGCTAAAACGGGAAAATATAGAAAGAACCTACTATAGAGAGGAGATAAAAAATGGACAAGATAGAAGTTGGAGAAGTATTTACAATCAGTGATGAAAATGATCAGGAAATGGAAGTGGAGGTCCTCGCTTCTGCAGAGGTGGATGGCCATCAATATGCTGCTGTCAGCTTCGTAGAAGATCTTGAAGAAGACACAGAAGAAGATATCGACGTGTTCTTCTTAAAACTGGATGAAGACGGCGACTTTACCCCCATTGAAAGCGACGAAGAATTTAACAAGGTCTCTGCTGTATTCGAGGAAATGATAAACGAGGAATAGAAGAGAAGGAATCATTCCTTCTCTTTTTTTACATAGGAAAAGGCATTAGCTCCTAATCTTCAGATAACGTAATTTCCCCAATAGTAATGGGCAAATATCACAAAAGGAATGAAACAGCAGGTGATCCAATGAAAATATTATGCATCGATGGCGGTGGAATACGCGGTGTCTTTGCTGTCAGCATTTTAAAAGCTCTCGAAGAGGAACTGAATCTGCAAGCCGGCGACTATTTTGATATGATTGCTGGCACAAGCACCGGATCGATAATTGCCGCTTCACTGATCCTGAAGAAAGATATGAGCGAGGTCTTGAAAGGATACGAGTCATTCGGGAAAAAAATATTTGTAAAACAGGCAAAGGTTGGCCTCTTTAAAAGTGTATACAGTGATAAGTACCTGCGGCGTTTTATCCGCAAAGCTTTTGGTGAAACAGAGCTTTCCGATATTAAAAAGCCGCTTTTAATTCCTGCTGTCGATGTGACCCATGGCAAGCCATTTATCCACCGTTCCAATTACGGCAGTACTGGAAATGAAAGTTTATCAATGAAGCTTTGGGACGCAGTACTATCCTCCTGTTCAGCACCTGTATATTTCCCTCCTAATAACATCAGCAACAGTTATTTATCGATAGACGGAGGGCTTTGGGCGAATAATCCATCACTCGTCTGCATTACGGAGGCTATGCATCACTTCAAGGAGGAGCTGCAAAAAATAAAAATCCTTTCCCTTGGAACCGGTCTTCAAAAAATTGACTTTACGATTGACAATAATAAATACTGGGGTGTAAAACATTGGCTGCCTTTCCAGCTCCCGTCCATGAAAGTGACGCCGAAGCTTTTGGACCTGGCCCTTCATTTATCCTCCGAATCTGTTACCTACCATTGCAAGCATCTGCTCGGAGAAAATTACTTGCGCATAAATGAAGAACTGGGGGAAGAAATGCCATTTGATGAAATAAAGTTTGTGGAGGAATTGGTTATGCTTGGAGAGAAGGTCTATCAGGACCGGCGGAAGGAAATAAAAAAGTTTATACTATCGTGATTTGAAATAAGAAAAAAGAGCAAGGGTGCTGCCCATGCTCTTTTTTCTTATTTGGTATTTTTCAAGGAATAATACTTCACGGGTTCTTCTGTATTTTGGAGAGCTTCAGCAATCGTTCCCAAAAGGCTGTATGGTCCTTTGGCGTCATGGCCCACTTCCCAGATCATCATTCCGCCGAATCCGTGATTGAGAGCCAGGGCTGTTTTCTTTTTCATCGTTTTGGCACCATTATAGTAGTAGTCGGTGCCATTTAGGCTGATCTTATCCTTTTCTGCGTTTTCAGGGTTATCGTTTATGATTGCATTATATGATACCGGCTTAATAGCAGGATCTGCTGGCTGAGCATAAAGCGGAACCCCCAGAACCAGCTTATCTTTTGGAATACCCTGTGAATCAAATAATTGTCCCCAATAGTTTGCTATATTCTCTGTAAAGGAGTACGGAGAAAGATTGCGAGCATTGTAACCGCCATCCCACTGGCCGTCATAAGCCATAATATTTACATAATCAACCTTCATGAACATAGAAGGCTCATATACGACATAGCCCGTCTCTGTCCCGGTTACACTATGAATTTTGGCATGGACCGCAACAGACAGCACTTTGCCGTTTGCATGAAGCATTTCGCTAAGCTTATGGATAAAGACTGCCAGGTATTTTGCATCCTCTTTAGAACGCGGATGCTCAAAATCAATGTCAATGCCATCAAGGTTTTCGTTTTGAGCCAGTCCCGCCAGTTCTTTTACCAGCCTATCTCTCGAGGATTCATCAGCTATGGCTTGTTTAAAATAATCATAAGATTCCCCGCCATTGATATGAAACCATCCCCCTACAGCAAGTATGGCCTTTACATCTTGCCGGTGTGCATTTCTTACCACTCTTCTCAGATTATTCAGGGCTGAATCACCATTTAAAGAAATGCTGCCGTCCTTCTCAGGATGAGCGAAAGAAAATAGGATATGTGTCAGATTTGAATAATCGATCGATTTTGGATCACGGTAATCCTGGATATAACCCATCAGCACTTTTTCGGGAATCTCCGAAAGCTCCGGGATTCCTTTTTTGACCAGAAGTTTGCTGGATTGTGAAACCGGCACAGGCTGTTTTAAAGGCTGGCTTTGATCGGTGATGTTTGTATAGTAAATGCCTGCAGCAAAACCGCTGGAAAATATAAAAACAATCAATATCAGCATTCGGTGTATTCTTTTCACAAATAGTAAACCTCCATCATTCAATCCTTTAAAAGTGTATCAAAAAAGAGAACAAGGAGGGGGTGGTAATTTATTGCTTGCATTCCATTCTTAAATAAACCAATAAACTTTCAATAGAATATGATTCTCATCACATCCCAAACTTTTCCCCCATGGTACATTCCTTATAAGCAATTTATATAGCCTGGAAAAAGAGGAGGAAATGTACAGTGAGCGAATTGATTAATAACCGTGAACATCAGGACCATCACAGCAGTCCTGCTCAGAACAATAATGGCGAAACTGCTCTTCCCAAGCCGGAAGAACAGCCCGGACACCCCATACATACATTTATCCGGGAGAATAAGGCAATTGATAAGCATCTGAGGGAAAAGGTAAAAGTCCATCTCGAAGCGTTCATCCAGGAGGATAACGGGGAAAATGCATATAAACTATTGGAAGACTGCATCCTGCTGCTTGATCTTGATAAGCATTACAGCCGGAAGGAAAATCTGCTTTTCCCATACTTGGAGAAGTACGGAATCTATGGACCAACAAATAATATGTGGAGCATCGATGACTATATCAGGGATGGAATCAAGGATGCCAAAAACCTGCTCGAGGATTACGATGGGGACAAGCAAAAGGTCACCAATGCCGTGCGTTTCATTTTCAATGAAATAAGCGCTATGATTTACAGGGAGGAAAATATCCTTTTCCCTATGGCCTTAAAGAATCTTACAGAAGATGAATGGGTTAAGATTGCCCATGAGAGCGACGAGATTGGCTTCTGCCTGACCGGCCCGCAAGGAGAATGGAAGCCCGAACGCAAAGGGATTGATGGGAATGCAATATCAGAAGGCTATATCAAAATGGAAACTGGCATTTTATCATTGAAACAGCTGGAGCTATTATTCAATCATTTGCCTGTTGATATCACATTTATTGATCATGAAGACGTAGTCCGCTATTTCTCTCACGGAAAGGAAAGAATCTTTGCCAGAACCAAAGCCGTGATAGGGCGAACCGTGCAGAATTGCCATCCTCCCCGCAGTGTCCATGCTGTGGAAGAATTGCTGAAGGATTTTAAGGCAGGCCGAAAGGACTCTGAAGATTTCTGGATAAAATTTAAAGATAAATATGTTTATATCCGTTATTTTGCTGTAAGGGATGAAAACGGAAGCTATGCAGGAACCCTGGAATTCACACAGAATATCAATCCAATCCAGGAAATCGAGGGAGAAAAAAGAATTCTTTTATAATCATAAAAAAGCTAAGAGCGTCCACTCTTAGCTTTTTTTGATTTTTGAAGGATTATTAATCTTATATGTCACTGCTTCTTCTACAATGAATTCCTCGTCACAGTCTTTCCCTTTAGGCAGTTTCTTTTTAACAATTTTCCCATCAAATTCAAGGCTTTCCCCTGGCTTAAGTTCGAATTTCTTCAGCGTTTTTGAGTGGGAGCACCAGCCAAGTCCCACTTCAATCGGTTCATTCTCTTCAATGACAACATCTTCTAAGACGATGACTTCATCATTTTCTTCATTGAAATGGTTCCAGCTCAAGGCAAATTGTTTTACTTTAGCAGTAAAGTGGGCCTTTTCTGCTGGCAGTTCCAATGCAGGCTGTTTTTCCTTCTTGGCTTTTTTTGCTGAAGGCTTTGTCTTATTGCTGTTTTCAGACGGATTCTTAGTAACGTCTTCAGACTTCTCACTGTCTTTTTTAGGTGCTTCCTTTTCAGAAGGAGCAGAGAAACCAGCAGTCAATGCTTTTCCAAAGCTTGGCGACTGCATCTCTTTAAGATAAGCCGGGTGTATGCAGCTCAGATTTCCGTCCTGAAATTCGATTATGATTGTATAATAATCATCAGACTCACCGTATGCCTGATAACCTTTCACAGTTACAAGCCGCTGCTGTGATTTTTCTTTATACCAGAATTCCTTCTTAACTTCCCTTGTAGTTGATAAGCCCCATTCCCTGACTTTCTCTTCATAATGAGCATCATCCTGAAACGTTTCAAATTTCCCCACTGGAGGAAAATATACCGTATTGTTTGAGTCTTCAATATGAGGCAGAGTTATTGCCAATCCGTCCACATCCTTTCAAGATTATTTTAATGGCCGTTCATGATAAAATCAAAAATGAGGAAGGGTTTTTCCGATAACTTTTGAATATAGTTAATAAATGAATGACAGTTTTGCTGTAAAGGAGGCTATAAGATGAAGACATACAAAAACAGAAATGATGTTCCGCTAAATGAAAAATGGAATCTGGAAGACATTTATTCCAGTTTGGAAAAATGGGAGGAAGATTACCAGAGGATTGAACAATTAGCTGATAAGCTGAAGACCTTTGATGGGCAGATTCAAGATGGTTATTCCCTGTATCAATATCTTGAGCAAAAAGAAAAACTTTCTTACATATTTAATAAGCTATATGCATATGCGATGCTAAAAACAGATGAAGACACACGGGTGTCTGATTCACAGGCTTTTGTGGACAGGGCAAAGCAATTAGGCGTTAAAATCAGTTCTTCCACTTCTTTTTTTATGCCTTTTCTTTTAAGTCTGGATGAAGAAACCCTAAAAAGCTATATTGCTGAGGAAAAGGGCTTGAAATACTTTGAGGAAGATCTGCTCGAATCTTTCCGCTATAAGCCTCATGTCCTTAATAAGGACCAGGAAGAAATTCTGTCCCGCCTTGGCGAAGCACTTTCGGTTCCAAGTCATACATTTGGAATGATGAATAATGCTGATATAAAGTTTGGCGATGTAACAAAAGACGATGGCGAAAAGGTTGAACTGACACGCGGCATGTATGCAAAAATTATGGAAGAGGAAGACCGGGAAAAGAGAAAAGAAGCGTATAGGGCCTATTACCAGCCTTATGTGCAGCTAAAGAATTCCATTGCTTCCACCCTTTCTGCTGCGATAAAAAACAATGTGAGCATGGCCAAAATCCGGAATTATCCTTCAGCCCTTGAAAAAGGATTATTTGGAGATAAGGTGCCCAAGGAAGTATATGTAAATCTTATTGAGACCACTAAAAAAAATATCGGGGCAATGCATCAGTATACCAGGATCCGCAAGAAACAGTTAGGCCTTGACGAGCTGAGGCAATATGATTTGAGTGTTCCATTAGCAGAGGGTGTAAAACCTGATATATCATATGAAGAAGCTTATGAAACGATGTGTAAAGCATTGGAGCCTCTTGGAGAGGATTATATTAATATTCTCAAGGAGTTTAAGTCAGGGCGCTATATTGATGTGCGGGAAACTCCAGGGAAGCGGTCAGGGGCGTATAACCTGGGCATCTACGGCGTTCATCCCTATATCCTCCTGAATCACCGGGATGATCTGGACAGCCTTTTCACACTTGCACATGAATGCGGACATGGTGTCCACAGTAAGCTGAGCTCTCAGCACCAGCCGCAGATTACCGCCCGATATAGCATCTTTGTAGCGGAAGTGGCTTCAACAGTAAACGAAGTGCTGCTGATTAATTATTTGCTGAACAGGGAAAAGGATAAACAAGTCCGCAGGCATCTCCTTAATCATTTTATTGATCAGTTTAAAGGAACCTTCTTCACTCAAGTCATGTTTGCTGAATTTGAGATGAAAACGCACGAATTAGCTGAAAAGGGAGAACCGCTTAACGCTGAAGTTTTCAGCGGAATCTATGAACGCTTATTCCGCGAATATAATGGGGATGAAATAGTCTTTGATGAAGAGGTAAAATTCGGCTGGGCTAGGATCCCTCATTTTTACCGTCCATTTTATGTTTATAAGTACGCTACCGGATTTGCGTCTGCCATTCATTTGGCAGCGAAAATTCTTGAAGGGGACAAAGAAACGCTGCAAAGCTATCTTGAGTTCTTAAAAAGCGGAAGTTCCGATTATCCGCTTGAGCTGTTAAAGAAAACCGGAGTGGATCTGACTTCCCCATATCCAATTGAAAACTCACTTCGGAAATTCAGAGAACTTGTAGAAGAATTCGGAAACCAATAGAAGAATCCGGCCTGTTTCTTGCCTTAGAAACAGGCTTTTTTACTGTCATAATTAAAAGAACAGCTAGCTGAAATACAATTAATGGACAGGATGAAATATTCCTGCAATAATTGATGCAAACTTTAATTAAAACGAAGATAGTGCAAATATAATTGTGAAGGATGAAAGGATGAAAGTAATACTGGCAAGCCCAAATTTTCACCAGGCAAGAGGAAATACGGTTACCGTTCAGCGTATTTCTGATGGACTTAATAAGCTTGGCATCGAGACTAAAATCATTAATATCACAAACGATTACGAATTCACTTACCTGCCAAAAGCTGATATTGTGCATGGCTTTAACGCTTACAGGTTTGGCCAATTTATTAAAAGGCTTGCTAAAAGGCCTGAAAGATATGTCGTAACCATGACAGGGACGGACTTAAATATCGATCTTTATGATCCGGAAAAAAAAGCCGTTGTTTCGGAAACCATCCTCCATGCCGAAGCTATACACGTATTTGATGATGAAGCCAAGCTGGTACTCTCAAAAGAACTTCCCGAAGCAAGAGATAAAATCAGCGTTATCCATCAGGGCACTGTAATATTTCCTGAACCTGGAGGTGATTATAAGAAAGAACCTGGCACTTTTTTATTTTTGCTGCCGGCAGGGATCCGCAAGGTGAAAAATATTCCTTTTGCCATAGAAAAGCTTAAAATCATTTACGAAAAAAATCCTGAGATACGACTTTGGCTGGCGGGCCCTATTATTGAAGAAGAAGAGGGGTATATTGTAAAGTCCCTTGCAGAAGAGAATAAAGAGTGGATTCAATATCTTGGTCAAATCCCCCATCATCATATGGGGGAACTATACAGGCAAGCTGATGCCGTATTGAATACATCCCATTCTGAAGGCCAGCCTGCTGCTATTTTAGAAGCAATGGGATATTGCCTTCCAGTACTTGCAGCCAATAACCTGGGAAATCGAAATATCATTGACCATCAGGAAACCGGTTTAATCTATACAAATCCGGTCGAATTTCTTGATTATGCAGACAAACTAGTGAATAATTACGAGTTGAGGATAAAATTGGGGCGTGCTGCCAAATTCTATGTTGAATGCAGCCATTCTTCAGAATATGAAGCTAAAACACTTCAAAAAATGTACAAAACCATTTTAGAAAAGTCCCAAGTAAATAATCATAGGCAAGGAGAGAGAAATATGTCGAGAGAAGAAATCATAAAACTAACTTCTTTATCTACAAAAGGCGGCTGAGGATGCAAAATTGGTCCTGAAGACCTGGCGCAGGTTCTGCGTCATTTGCCAAAGTCTGTACCTGACCCCAACCTTTTAGTAGGACTGGATACTTCTGATGATGCAGGTGTATATAAAATAAATGATGAAACTGCCCTGGTGCAGACACTTGATTTCTTTACTCCTATCGTGGATGACCCGTATATGTTCGGGCAGATTGCCGCAGCCAATTCACTTAGCGATATTTACGCTATGGGCGGAAAGCCGATAACCGTTATGAATATTGTAGGTTTTCCAATCAGCAAATTGGATAAAAACATCCTTGCAGACATTCTGGCTGGCGCATCCGATAAAGTTAGAGAATCCGGTGCTGTTTTAGTTGGAGGGCACTCCATTGATGACCAGGAGCCAAAATTCGGTTTATCTGTGACTGGAACAGTACATCCTGAACGAGTTAGAACAAATGCAGGAGCCAAACCTGGTGACAAACTGATTTTAACCAAGCCGATTGGCGTGGGCATTCTTACTCAAGCGATTAAAAGGGATATGCTGGATCAGGAAGGAATTGACCGTGTAATGGAAGTCATGGCTGCCTTAAATAAAGACGCAGCTGAAGCTATGGATAACTACCAGGTCAATGCCTGTACAGACATTACCGGTTTTGGCCTTCTAGGCCACGCAATGGAGATTGCGGAAGGAAGCGGCACAGGCATTACCATTGAAAGCAAAGCCGTTCCAATCCTTCCAAAAACAAGAGAGCTTGCTGAACAGAATATTATTCCTGGAGGCTCCAAAAAGAATCATAAATGGCTGTCCGGCCGAATTCAATATGAAAATATTGATGATGTGGACCAGGTGATCCTTTGTGATGCCATCACTTCAGGGGGACTTTTAATAACCGTTCCTGAAACAGAAGCTGAATTGCTCCTTAAAGATCTTAAGGTAAAAGGAGTAGAATGGGCTTCCATCATTGGGACTGTCACAGA
Organism: Cytobacillus oceanisediminis 2691; assembly: GCF_000294775.2. Taxonomy (GTDB): domain Bacteria; phylum Bacillota; class Bacilli; order Bacillales; family Cytobacillaceae; genus Cytobacillus; species Cytobacillus pseudoceanisediminis. Next base: position 2,471,728 of record NZ_CP015506.1, on the reverse strand, counting down.
TCAGAATCCTGGAAAGATTACTGTTATCTGAAAAAAGGACTCGAAAAGAGTCCTTTTTTACCTTTACAAAATTAAGGCTGTTTTCGTTAGAGTTTTTACTTGCAACTAAATCTAACAATAGAGTTGATTGTAGCGGAGGGCATTTGATCCTCGAAAATGCATCCGCATTTCTTCGTACGGTGTTGATTCAGGGAAGTTTATTCAATGTCCTGCGGGAAGCCAGGGAAGTGAGAGGCGCAGGCGTAGCCGAAGAGGATCTCATCTCTCCCCGCGGGTTCGCTGCGTGCATGCAGCCAAAGATCAACGAACAATATTCACAAGCTAACCGACATTTTGTAGCAATAGAGCCAAAATCAAAAACAAGGAAGTGCAAACATGAAAAAATTCTTAATGCTCATAACTATCTTTTCACTGATGCTTTTGTCAGCATGCGGCGGAAATGAAACAGATAACACAGACGGAAACGGAAAAGAACAATCGAAAGAAACGTTCACCATTGGGGTCATTCCAGTTCAAACAGAGGGATCCATGGAAGCTGCCATGGAGAAACTTCAGTCCACTTTATCTGAAAAACTCGATAGGGATGTAGCTGTCGAAGTATATCCGGATTATAACGGGGTAGTGGAAGCCATGAACTACGATAAAATTGATATGGCTTATTTCGGCCCGTTAACATATGTTGTTGCACATGAGAAGAGCGGCGCAAAAGCCATCATTACACAGCTGATTGATGGAGAGCCATTCTATTATTCATATATCATCACACATAAAGACAATCCATGGAATTCACTTGAAGATTTACTGAAAAACAGCAGTGAATCTGACTTTGCTTTCGGTGATATCAATTCAACTTCAGGATCTCTAATCCCATCCATTGAATTGAAGGACCGCGAAGTTTACAAATCAGAGGACGACCACAGCTTTAAGTCCGTCAGATTTACAGGCTCGCATGATGCTACTGCATTGGCAGTTCAAAATAAGCAGGTTGATGCAGGTGCGATCGACAGCGCCATTTACAATCAATTAGTGGATTCAGGAAAAGTAGATGGAGATCAGATTAAAACGATCTGGAAATCAGAAAAGCTTTTTCAGTACCCATGGGCTGTACATGAGAACACCGATGAAGAAACGATTAAAGCATTAAAAGAAGCATTTCTGGCGATTGAAGACCCGGAAATTCTGGATGCTTTCGGGGCAAGCGGATTTACAGAGGCAAGCAATGAAGATTATGAAAGCATCCGCCAGGCTGCCCTAAAAGAGGGACTTATTAAAGAATAGGGCTGATAAGATTGTGGTTTAAAAAACGCAGCATATTAACATATTTCGTGTTGGCTTTATTCGTTTATCTTAGCATGAGGCTAACGGAATTCGATTTATCGAAATTCAAAGACTTCCGCAATATGATTGACTTTCTGTCCCATTGGTTCCCGATGGATTTTTCTCTTCTTCCAAAGATACTTGAAGACAGTCTGGAAACATTGGCCATGGCTTTTTTGGGAAGCTTTTTCGGGCTTATCATCGGACTCCCCTTAAGCTTTATGGCAGCCAAAAACACGTCCGGCTCTAAACTTATTTACCATTTAACCAGAGTCGGCCTCAGCTTTGTCCGTTCCATCCCTGAAATTGTTTTCGGTCTGATTCTTCTTACGGCTCTTGGACTTGGTCCTTTTCCTGCTGTCCTGGCCATTATGTTTCATAATATTGGGGTTCTGGGAAAACTGATCTCAGAACTCATTGAAGCATCCGATCCCGGCCCGCAGGAGGCCATGAAAGCAGTTGGTGCTAAAAGCTGGTTTGCTTCCCTGTTCAGCATCCTGCCTCAAATATGGCCAAATGTATTGTCGAATTACTTCTACCGGTTTGAGGTTGCCATTCGAACTTCTCTTATATTGGGGTTTATTGGCGGTGGAGGTATTGGCCAGAGACTTTTTAATGATTTTAAAACATTCCAGTACAGTTCAGTTTCGCTCGATGTACTGGTTATAATGATCATCGTTGTTCTTGTGGATCTTTTCGGAAGCTATGTTAGGAACCGAGTGATATAAAGGAGGCCTGAAATGCTTGAGATTCGAAATATAACAGTCCGTTATCCCGGCATGAAGCATAATGCCCTGAATTCTATAAACCTGACCATTCATCCTGGTGATTTTGTTTGTGTGTTAGGTAAAAGCGGTGCTGGAAAATCCACTTTGATCCGCTGTTTAAACGGCTTGCAGACACCATCATCCGGGGAAATCATCTGGGATGGCCAATCCTTTTCTGCACTGAGTGATGAACAGCTTCGAAAAATCCGCAGGGAGATGGGAATGATCTTTCAGCATTTTAATCTAATTCCCCGATTGACTGTACTGCAAAATGTTCTGACAGGCATGTTCGGCTTCAGGAGCAGCTTCAAGAATCTTATTGGATGGTTCACAGATGAAGAAAAGGCACAGGCTAAACAAGTCATTGCAGAGGTGGGCTTAGCCGATTTTGCCGATCGCAGGGTCGAGCATCTTAGCGGAGGGCAAAAACAGAGAGTTGGCATTGCAAGGGCTCTCCTTCAAAATCCAAGTTTCCTTCTAGGCGACGAGCCTGTTGCAAGCCTGGATCCTGGAACTTCAGACCGGATATTCAGCTTGCTTCAGGAGATGCATGAGCGGCATAAGCTTCAAACCATTATTAATGTCCATGATGTTCAGTTAGCTAAACGATATGCAACCCGCATTATCGCTTTAAAAGATGGGGAAGTCGTTTTTGATGATAAACCAGAGCAGTTTACAGACGATATGTATGTATTTACATATGATGCAGAAAGTTATGGCGAGAAATCATATATCCGTTCTACTTAAAAAAGGAGGCAGAGGAAATGGCCAATTGTCCATGAGTTGTGGATAGCTCGAACGTCGTGTACGTTTCGAATGACCCTGATATCAAACTATTTAATGAGGGCCATGCATCGAAGAAAACAGTGGTGTTGACCTTTGATGATGGACCCGGTAGAGTTCTTCCGGAAATATTGGATATCTTGAAGAAAGAGAATGTTCCAGCTGTATTCTTCTGGCAATCCAGGCTTTTATACCCTCAGCGTCCGTGGAAAAGAGTCATAGAAGAAGGTCATCAGATAGGTACCCACTCTTCAAAGCATTCCAATTATGTTAATTTGAGTCCACATGAACAAGTCCAGGATCTCAGCAGCAGCAAAACTAAGATTGAGTCGATCATCGGCCAGGAAGTGAAGCTATTTCGGCCCCCATTTGGGCAGTACAATGAACACACTATAGCCGCAGCCAAACAGCTTGGGCTATCAACCATCATGTGGAGAATCTCGGCAATGGACTGGGAGCTAAAAGAACAGCCTGAACAAATTATCGCAAACGTCATAGAGAACCTGGAAGAGGGAGCGATCATTCTTTTGCATGAATTAACCCAGACTGTTGAAGCTCTCCCTGCTTTAATTGCTGAGATCCGAAATAAAGGCTATGAATTCAGTTTGCTCTAAAAAGTATCCTTGCGCAGGATACTTTTTTTGTGCAGTGAAAAAAGCAGTATTTTTTTAAAGCAGATTGATATATATTGTGGAGATAGGATGCCTATTAAGGGGGAGCTCCAGCTTGTTTACTAATATTGTGACTGAAAACGGGACTCTAAATGACCGTTACATTTTAAGAAGAGAGAACTTATATCAGGGAGCGAACGGCCGGTTTGTCGAGCGTTTTTTTATTGATGCGTCAAAAAGCTTTATTTTCAAACCTCTGACAAACAATACTCAGCTGGGAAAAGAAGTGTGGATTTTTGAAAATGTACTGTCAGAACTCCCGCTAAAGTTTCCAAAAATCCTGTCGTACTCCGTCCAAAACAAACTAAGCGTTAATTGGATTATTTTAGAAGACCTTGGCACCATTACACATACATTTGATTCAAATATTGCACTGGAACTAACTGCATTAATGGCCAAATGGCACTCTCTGCCCGCTGAGCGGTTTTCCCATGCACAGCTGAAAGGTCCTAAACCGCCTATTGAGGAGATGGCAGACCAAATCCTGCAGAACAAAGAGAAAGTGTTTTCTATTTTCAAGTTACATAATATTTCAGATCGTTTAGGCAATAAAATTTTCAGCGCATTTACCAGTAAACCCTTTTCCACTGTGAAAGTTCTTTGCCATGGGGATTTGCACCAGGGGAATTATGGGTATGCGGGCGATAAGACGGTGGTTCTGGACTGGGAACATTGCCACATGAACACACCTTTTTGGGATTTGTTTCATTTAATCGATATTTCACATCCGGATTTCCCTAAGCCTAATAACCATACTATGCGAAATATGATTCTGGACTGTTATTGTAAAGAAATTCAAATTTCTGCTCCAGACAGGGAGAAGTTCAAACAGGAATATTATGTGTTTTCAGCTGTTTTTTCGGTTTGGATGATGATGCTAATACAATCAGATCTGGACAATCAGAGAGCGAAATGGACTCCAGAACAGCTGTCGAGGCAATTAAAAGAGACAATACACAATCTTGTTGAATGTGCAGAAGAAATCATTTAGAACGAAAGTCAGTTCATGCTGATTGACACAAATTGACTAATATGATATTTAAATATTGTTTAGCACTCTTAAGGTTTAAGTGCTAATGTAATGAAAATTTGAAAGGGGAGAGACTAACATGGAAACGAAACAGTTTAAGGCAGAATCCAAGAGATTATTGGAAATGATGATCAACTCCATTTACTCTCAAAGAGAGGTGTTCCTGAGGGAGCTTATTTCCAACAGCAGCGATGCGATCGATAAGATCTACTATAAAGCACTTACAGACGATTCCTTAACGTTTGACAAAGAGAGTTACTACATAAAGGTCGTTCCTGATAAGGAAAACAGAACATTAACAATCAAAGATACTGGCATTGGAATGACAAAGGAAGAGCTGGAAAATAACCTTGGCATCATTGCTAAAAGCGGTTCTCTCGCTTTTAAGAAAGAACAGGAGATTAAAGATGGCCATGATATTATTGGCCAATTCGGAGTAGGATTTTATGCGGCATTCATGGTCGCTGATGTTGTAACTGTGATCAGCAAAGCCCTTGGCAGTGAACAGGCCTACAAATGGGAATCACATGGGGCGGAAGGATATACGATTACGCCATGTGAAAAAGAGGCAGTCGGTACTGATATTATCCTTAAAATAAAAGAAAATACGGAAGATGAAAGCTTTGATGAATACCTCGAAGAGTACCGCTTAAAATCGATCATAAAGAAATACTCAGACTTCATCCGCTATCCAATTAAGATGGATGCAGCAATCAAAGAACCAATAGAAGGTGCTGAGAATGAATATAAAGAAAGCACCGAAGAGCAGACCATCAATAGCATGGTTCCGATTTGGCGGAAAAATAAAAGTGAACTGACAGACGAAGATTATGAAAAATTTTATCAGGAGAAGCATTATGGCTTTGACAAGCCGGTAAAGCATATCCATATTCATGTGGATGGCACAATCCGCTATAATGCAATTTTATATATTCCTGAGAATATTCCATTTGATTATTATTCAAAGGAATATGAAAAAGGCCTGGAGCTTTATTCAAATGGCGTATTAATTATGAATAAGTGCGGAGACCTTCTTCCAGATTATTTCAGTTTTGTAAAGGGGATGGTGGACTCTGAAGATTTATCACTTAACATTTCAAGAGAAATGCTCCAGCATGATCGGCAGCTGAAGCTCATTGCTAAAAACATCAGCAAAAAGATAAGAAACGAACTTCACAGCCTGATGAAAAATGAGCGGGAAAAATATGAACAATTTTATAAGTCGTTTGGAAGACAATTAAAATATGGTGTATACAGCGATTTCGGAACCCATAAAGAAATGCTCCAGGATTTATTGATGTTCTATTCTTCAAAAGAAAAGAAACTGGCATCACTTGATGAATATATATCAAGGATGAAGGATGACCAGAAATATATTTATTACGCAGCAGGAGAGTCACATGAAAGAATAGAAAAACTACCGCAAACTGAACTTTTGGCTGACAAGGGTTATGAAATACTATATTTTACAGAAGATATTGATGAGTTTGCCATTAAGATGCTTATGACCTATAAAGACAAGGAATTCAAGTCTGTATCAAGCGGCGATCTCGGCATAGAGAATGAGGATGAAAAGGTATCCGAATCAGAAGAAAAAGAACATAAGGAATTGTTCAGCAGCATGAAAGAAATTTTGTCAGGAAAAGTGACGGATGTACGAATTTCCAAAAGGCTTAAAAGCCACCCGGTTTGCCTGACAGCTGATGGAGAAGTTACCATTGAAATGGAAAAAGTCCTTAGCAGCATGCCGGATAATCAAGACGTAAAAGCAAATAAGGTTTTGGAAATCAATTCAAACCATGAAGTCTTCCAAGCCTTAAAAAATGCTTTAGAAAACGATAAAGAAAAATTAAATCTGTATACAAACCTCCTATATAACCAGGCTTTGCTGATAGAAGGCCTTCCGATCAGTGATCCTGTTGAGTTTACGAATGATATTTGCAAAGTAATGGTTTAACATACCGTTTTAACAGCCCGAATCAATCGGGCTGTTTTTTTGTACTCAATTATTTCTGGCGGAAAGTTCCTGCATAATTGAATTGAGAACCAGTCTGAAATTGGCTCTGGCTATTAAAAGGCTGCTGCATTGCTGAAAGACTTCCTCCAGCCATTTCTTGCCCAGTAAGCTGTCCCTGCATTTGATTGCAAATGTGTACGACTTCCTGGCATCGCTGAATGGCTAAGTCATGGCTTTGCAGGCTTTGTTCAATTAATTGGGCAGCCTGCTTTTCACGCTGAAGAATCTGCTCAAGCATCTGAATGTTCTGCTGTTCCTGCAGCATCATCATACGATATTGCTGGCTTCCTTGCTGTGTCTGCTGAATCAGCTGCTGAGCTAGCTGCCTGGCTTGATTTGCCTGCTGTACTCCATGTTGAGTTGTATGCATATTAACAGCCTCCTAATAATTATTCAGGGACATTTGCCCCTTTGATCTATTTCTCTTTGCCCATCACCTTCACACTAGAAAATTAAATCAATAAAAGGAATCTTTTTCTTAAATTGATGTACAGCTATATATGGGAATAATTTTTGTGCTAATAAACAAACTAACAATGTAAAGGAGGGAGATTATGCAGCATTTCAAGGCATTAGCTCTAAAATTTCTCGCAAGTGTTGTTCTCTTATATATCATTCTCGGAATATTCTTTGGAATGAGCTTTGTAAATGTATTTATAATAACAGCCATTCTGGGCATTACAGCTTATATCCTTGGTGACATGGTGATACTCCCAAGGAGCAGCAATATGATCGCAACGGCAGCCGACTTTGGATTGGCTTTTTTGCTCATTTGGTTTTTGAGTTCAATTCTAATCAATGGTGATAATCTTATTGCAATGTCAATAGCCGCAGCTCTTGGAGTCGCATTATTTGAATATCTATTCCACTTATATTTGCTTAGAAATATGACAGAAGCAAGTAATGAAAAAGGCACTATTAACCAAGGAAACCTTCGCTATAATACTGAAGTTTCCGAGGATTTAACACCTGTAAGACCGGATGTAAGAAGCGAAGAGGATAAATAACACATTCTGAAAACTCTTGGGAAGGGGATTATTATGTCAGTTTTCGTTTACCAGACATTTGAAGTGAAGCAGGACCATTTTGTTGAAGCGTTAAAAAACGTGAGAATGATCCAAAGCTACCGAAACGAGAATTATCAGCATGAGGTTGAGCTATTATCGCCCATTTCAGGACAAGACCATACCTATGCTTTTCTTTCCAAATATGAAGGTCTTGCTGAAATGGAGCTTCAAAACAGGAAGATGTTTGAAGATGAAGAATATAAAAAGCTAATCGAACAATTCTTCCTTGAGGATATTGTCCAGGGCAGCATGAACACACAGCTATTCAGATCTGTTACAGGATTAAAAAGCGACAGTTCAGAACAAAAGAAATAAATGCTTTGGCACCATCCTTTGCAGATTTGAACGGAAGCCGATCACCAAAAGGAATCGGCTTATTTATTTGAATGAAAGCAATAGCACGTTTAACAGCTATAGGAGATAAACAGGAGGTACACCATGGACTTTTTTCTTCCCAGCGGAAATTCCTCAAAAAAAAGTGAATCCGGTGACCTAAAATGGTGGCAATTATCATTAATTGGTGTTGGCTGTACCATTGGGACCGGTTTCTTTCTCGGTTCAGCCATTGGCATTAAGATCACCGGACCTTCCATCGTTTTTTCATTTATGTTAGCGGCACTTGGAACCTATATCGTCTATAACCTTTTGGCTAAAATGACAGCTGAAGACCCTCAGGAAGGATCTTTTTGCTATTACGCCAATAAAGCCTATGGAAAGTGGGCAGGTTTTAGCTGCGGCTGGAATTACTGGTGCTCAAATATACTTATCATGGGAAGCCAATTAACCGCGCTCTCCATTTTGACAAGATTTTGGTTTCCTCATGTGCCCCTTTGGGTTTTTGCAGCGGGTTATGCCATACTCTCCATTATAGTGGTATTAACAGGAAACAAAGGCTTTGATAAGGTGGAAAACCTGTTTGCAGTTATTAAAACAGCAGCCATTATTATGTTTATCATCCTCGCAGCAGCTGCTTTGTCCGGAGTGATTAATGGAGATGCCAGGCATCCCGGATTCCCCGGTTCTTCTGGGGAATGGTTTCCTGAAGCCTTTAGGGGCTTTTGGTCATCGTTGATTTATGCTTTCTATGCATACGGAGGAATTGAAGTGATTGGGCTAATGGCAACAAGATTAAAAAAGAAGGAGGATGCACCTAAGGCGGGCATCATCATGCTTATCGTCCTTGTCATCATCTATGTCATTTCCCTTGGCTTAGCCGTTTATATGGCTTCACATGGTGCTTTTAATGAAAAAGAGAGCCCATTTGTAACTGCAATGGATAAGTATAATCTGGCCTTCTTCCCGCACGTTTTTAATGCAGCAATCATTATTGCCGGCTTCTCTACGATGACAGCTTCACTGTTTGGAGTAACTGCATTACTGGTTACGTTGGCTGATGACGGCGATGCTCCAGCGGTATTTTCAAAAAAGATAAAGAAGTGGAAGGACCTTCCTTTACCTTCGCTGGGACTGGCTACAGCGGGTTTAATTGCATCCATCGTAACCGCCTTATTGCTGCCTGGCAAAATATATGAGTATATCACTACTGCTGCTGGTATATTAATTTTATTCAATTGGTCATTCATCATCATTTCAGCTCTTCGGATTTTGGAAAATAAAGTGTTCGGAAAGATAATGGCTGCGGTGGGATTGCTTCTGATCCTGGCTGCGGTAAGCGGCACATTAATTGAAAAGTCCATAAGGTTTGGATTTTTTGTCAGTTTAATATTTGTGGCATTAATAGCGATTGTAGCCTTAATCATGCAAAAAAAAGTATGGAAAAAAGAAGGCGGGAGCAGCTGTTAACAATAAAAAACAAACACCAGTCTTCATTCTGGTGTTTGTTCAGTTTTTAGACGCTGTAATTAAGTTTTTTCTTATTCCTTTTTAAGGAGCCCTATAAATAGGCGGTCGGTTTATTTAAAATCAGCAAGGACCAAAAGGGTGATTAAAGGAATTCACTGCAGAATTCTAATATAGGGAGAGTGCGGACTATGTTTTTGAAGTCCTGCTGATGGACAAGCTTACTTTAAATATGGGGATAATTTCTGTATGATTTGATTCAGCTTTTGAGTATTTTTTTCATACATTTCCTGTGCCTTTTTGGAATCAGTCTGCAGGGAAAACACTTCAAGGTCAGCAGCACACTTTTTTATCATTGCCATAAGCAGAGGACGCTGCTGTGATGCAGGAACCTTAAGTGAATCATCAAATATATCTACAGTCAGTTCTCCATAAGAATCAATTTGACCCAAAAAAATGTTATCAATGGTCAAACCCAGTTTTTCTATCTCCATGTCAAGCCATTTTCTCGATTTCCCTGACTCAGCAAGGGGATCGTTTAGAATTTTCCCATCCATAATAACCGTTTGCGGCTCTTTTTCCTGAGGTAAATTCAATTGAAGATCCTTTGGGGTAAGCGGCTGGTTTTCTTTCTTCAGCATGATGCTAAGATCTCCGCGCGGCTCTAAAACAGCAAACTCCACATCTGCTGTTTTAAAGACATTTTTTTGGCGAAGCAGGGAGGATAAATCATCAATCGAGTATCTTTCTTTTTTTAAATTATCTTCTAATATTTTCCCATCTTTAATAAAGATTGTTCCTTTTCCTTCAAAGAAATCACGGAAGCTTTTACTCTTAAGCGAAAGAATATCAGCAAATAATGTAACAAGACCAAAAATCAAAATAGAAAGGATTCCGCTGGCCCAGTGGTTATCAAGCCCCATAATTATTTCACCGGCTATACTTCCGATTGTAATTCCTGATACATATTCAAAAAATGAAAGCTCTGATATTTGTTTTTTTCCTATCAGTTTGGTTATAGCGAATAAAACACCTGCGAATAAAATAGAACGTGCACCAATAAGAAGCCATTCAGGCATATTTTCATCTCCATGTTCAGTTAATTTGGTTTATATTGGGGTTCCTCAAACTCTATAACCTTTTTTCGGTGTTCAAGATCAGTTTTTATCTCGCTAATTTCCAGCATTGATTCATGGAATAGGCGCTTTGCTTCTTCATCCATTGAGGTTAAAGCCAGGTTTGATAACTGTGCTTCTATAGAACGAATTGCTGCAAGACATTGATTTACATTCGAAGCAATTGTCATTGAGATCACACCATTTCAAGATTTAAATTTATAATTGTAATAGGGCTGGCATATGCCAGCCTGAATGTCTACTGATTATATTGAGGTTCCTCTTGCTGAATCTCTTGAAGCCTTGGTTCAAGGCTGTCAATGATCGATTGTGTTTGCTGTGCGGCATTCTGGTACAGCTGTTTAGCATTTTGGTTTTCCGTAGCAAGTGCAAACGTTTCAAAGCTGGCCTGAGCGCTCTTCAAGCCAACAATTGCTTGCTTTACTTGAGTTCCAACTGTCATATTTAATTCCTTCTTTCAAATGAAAAATAAACTACACAATGTATTATTACTTTTTATTGAATGCTTATGTAATAAACTTCATACCAAATTCAGTAACTTATCATATAAGGTGATCTGGATCTCGCTTTGTATGACCCGGCTGCGAGCTGCCATATTTAAAAAGGCACTATATCCGTTCATTTCCATAATTAAAATTTCCATTAGATTAACATCCTATTTACTATAGCGCAGGAAGGAGGAGACCTAAAAAACAAGTTCCGCAATATTTTATTATCAATATGGGTATTCCTGGATCCTCTTTATTATCCTTTTACCCGGCTACAGCATCTTACAGCAGATCCGGAAAAGGGAGGAGTTTTTCGTGTAAGGCTGACAAAATATAAAGGAAATGACATTCAATTATCTGACGGAGTTATCATAAGAAAAAATGATCTTTTACTTAAAATCCATCTGCATAATGTCAGGCTGTTAAAAGATTTTAACTATATGAAAAATGAGTTATTAAAAGGGAGAGCCATCTATAAACGTGTTAAGGAATCTATGCCGCTTTTGACTGCATTTATCCTCAGCCATCCGGAAGAAACGAAAATAAAAGGGGTTATTGGCATCACCCTTATAAACAAGGGATTCAGCACGCTTGGATTTGAATGTATATCTCCAAAAAATAAATTATACTGCTGGTTTAAAAAAACATTTCAATTGCCTATATATTTTTTATCGTGTTCAAAAATTTCTGCTGCAAATTTAAAAAAGCATCGCACTGTTTACTTATTGATGTCTAAAGAAAACCTGATTAATAAATATAAATAAATGATGCAGACTGTTTCCTCTAACTCCCACTAGGACTGTCCCCTCAATCCCCTTATACTTTGAAGGAGGGAGGGGATATGAATATGGCATTATTTTTCACCTTAATCTTGTTCACCGTTTTCTGTTATCTTATTTACAAAGCCAATAAAAACACTAAGAATGTAACTATAAATTCAATTTCTGTTTCCCGTCCTAATATCTCAGTTTCGGGAGATAACATAAAAATTCTTCATATATCTGATATGCACCTCGAAAATATTTCTGTCAGTCCGGATGAATTATTTGAGATGATCTCAAAGCAACCAGTGGACCTAATTGCCCTTACAGGCGATTTTCTTGACCGCAAACGAAGTATTCCTAAGCTTGCGGGCTATCTCCATGCACTGAACAAGACAAATCCAAAGCATGGCATCTATGCAGTCTTTGGCAATCATGATTATGTCTTAAAAGGTCATAACTTTGAAACATTGAAAAACACTCTAGAAGAAAATGGCTGTAAAACACTTCAAAATGAGCATGTGTCGATACAGGTTAATGGGGAAAAATTAAACATCATTGGAATTGATAATTACAGCACCAGACACAGTGATGTAAAAAAGGCCTATGAAGGAGTAATTGAAGGCTGTAATCTAGTTTTGACCCATGATCCCAATGTTGTATTAGAGATGGAAAATGTTCCTTTTGATTATTTATTATCAGGGCATTTTCACGGCGGACAGATTCATTGGCCAAAGCCATATCATTTGATAAAAATGGGCAGGCTTGTCCGGATGAAAATGGTGAAAGGCCTTCATTATCATAGCGGAAAACCTTTTTATATAAGTGAGGGACTAGGCCAGACAGGGGTCAATATCCGTATCGGCAGCCGACCTGAAATCACTTATCATGAAATATCATAATACATTCTAAAACCCTTGCCATTGCAATAGGCAAGGGTTTTAGGCGTATAATAACCATGTACAATCAGTACTATATAGGTATACACAAATATTATTTACAAACCCAATAAAATTTTTGCCAGCATATTCGAATCCCTAAAAGTAAAAATTATATAAGGGAGGAGACATATGATTCCTTCTTATTACTTAAAGGGGAGTGCTTAAACTTGAATAACTGGATAAATGCGATTTTTAATACGGGCAAAATGAAGCCGTTTTTAAATATGTTTGGCAAAAAGAGAAGAAGAAACAGAGGAATGCTGTGGGGATCTTTAATTAGCCTGGGTTTAAGTGCAGCTGCATATGGCTTTACTAGAAATCGCGGCAGAAATATGGCTCGCCCGTTTCAAAATTTAATGAATAATACAGCCCAAATGACAAATTTCCAGAAGCCAAATATGGCGGGGTTAACTGAGTTTGCAGAGGAATTAACATCAAATAAGAACCCGATAAACAACAAATTCAATAATACAGCCCAAACGAAAAACTTCCAAAAGCCAAATATGGCGGGGGTAACTGAGTTTGCGGAGAAATTAACATCGAATAAGAACCCGATAAACAACAAATAACGCATAGCAGCCCACGTATTTTGTGGGCTTTTTTTTATTTTCATAATTTTTATTTCAGCATTCGATCAGATCATCTTTTTGATTGATCCAGCTTGTTATGGAACCATAATTTATAACAAAGGAACAAGCAGAGGAGAAATAGAAGGTACCAAATTACTCCCAGCAAAAAATTATGAAGTGATAAAAACAATTGCTCGCCGCTGTATGCAAGCATAAACATAGGAGGCAGCATTCCAATTGCAGTAGCTATGAAAAAATGCCTAAATGGAATATCTGCTATTCCACAATAGATATTAAACACCTGAGGAGGGATGATAACAATCATTCGGCCAAACAAAATTGCCATAAATGCATTATTTTCGAACAGGTACTGAAATTTATTAATGGCTTTATACTTTCCCAAGTAGGCGGTGAAATAATTCCTGAAATAGTATCTTGATAAAAAAAAGTAAATTAACGAAGTCAAAAGAATGCCAAACCAATTGATCAGCAGACCGACCATCGCACCAAATTTGACTCCCATTATTCCTGCAAAAAGAGTAAATGGCAAGAAAGGAATAGACGCAATCAGTACAGAAAGTAAAAACATTGCAGGAAGCCAAGATGGATCACTTGTTCGCAGCCATTCTAATAAGTAATCTTTATTGGTCATTCCAACGATCAATAAAATGACATATGCTAATCCAATCCACCATCTGCGCATAAAATTGCTCCTTGCCTATATCCCTAATCATTCGCGGCTGCCTTAATTTCAGTATGCTTATATTTTTGAAAAGAAATGTATTCACCTGGACAAAAATCATTTCTGAAGAATCCAACATAAAATAACATCAAGGTAAAAAATGGGGGAGGCAGCTGTAAAAATGCACTATATGAATTATGGTTACTATATTCCATACAGAGATTTAAAAAACGAAACCTTAATGATGGTAAAGCCATTTGTGAATTATGGCTTAACAGAAGCAAAATTCACTTCAGTTTCCCATGCAATGACTGAGGTTGCAGCCATTGCGTACTTGCTGGGAAAAGGCTATAATCCGCAAACAGCATATAAACTGGTGGAATCCTGGGAGGTTAATGAATCATTTTAAATTTAGCATACTGAACTGATTCAAAATAACTGGTGATTTAAACTAAACATAAACCTTCGCTCAGGTATTTGCTGAGAGCAGGTTTATGTTTTTTCAATTCCAAAAATCCATAATCCATTGTTTCAAATCTACAATCCGCAGGTGCTCGATACTTTTATTGGTTCCTGTAACAATGATGGGGATTAGTGAATCATCTTTATGCATGGAGCCATGGGCACCGCCACCGGAATGTTCAGGTGAACTTTCACCAATGAATTCATACCCGGGTTTTGCGTCAACGACAAGAAATTCACCTTCCTGAGAATACATAGCTCCATATAGCCTTGCTAATCCATCAGGATAATCCCCATAATGAATATTCTTGTTCTTTAAGGTTAAATCGAGAATGGAGGTATTTCCTTTTATAGACCATGCTTGATTATAAACATCACGATAGGTTCCACCTGAATTAAAATCAAAGGAACCCTCATGATCCCCAGATATCACATGTATTAATTCTTTTTCCTTCCATGCAATCCAGGCAATCCTCTGATCTTTTTTTAACCTTTCGGCAATGTTTTTTACTGAAATACTTCCATTAATTTCATAGACATAAGCCATTCGTTCATTTGCTGTAATGACAATTTCATCTTCTTTTCCAGCAGGCTTGCCGAGCTTTAAAATCCTATATTCAGAAAGGATTTCTTTTAAATCGATTAAAGCTTCTTTTTTCGATTCAATGACAGGTGATTGTTTACTGTCTCCAACAATAACCCAATTATAATTTTTAAGGGCATCCTCCCATTTCGGAAAACTATTCAAGACCTCCTGAAGATACTTATCAAGTTTTTCAATTCCTTTTATTGTTTTTGGCCCTTTCCTATGTACAGTAAAGTCATTTCCTGAAATATACAGGATTGTAAATTCAGGGATAATATTTTTTTCCAAAAGGTATTTTAATTCTTGAACCGCGAAGGCATCATTAAGTCCTAAACGATTCACAATGTGATTATTCTTTTTGTCCTGTTGAATAAATGTACCTAAAGACAGCATTTTCGGCCCAACAGTTTCGTATTCCCCAGGTAAATTACTCACTTTTGTTATCAACTTGGGTACTTTAAGGGTATGATGATAATTTCCCCGATAAATAAATGCGTTAATGGATGCTGATTCCTTTTTAATTCTGTCCAGATCCTCATGGATGGTGCTTACATTTGGACTGAGGTCAACATTATTATATTGATGCATGATACTTTCAGCAAATTGGGAAACCCCAATTTTCATTATTTCAAAAAGCCCATTTCCATAAGTGATGATTTGCTTCTTATCATTATTAAACCAAACGAGTCCAGGAATCTTAGTCTCATCCGGGTAAGCACCAGTTATTAAAGAACTGTCGATTGTAACCGACATGGTTGGATAGGAACTTACTACATTTTTACTATATTGTCCGTGTTTTAAAAAGAAGGCCAGAGCAGGAGCTTTTTTCTCTTGTATTGCTTTTTTTAAAGGCTCATCCATCAACGAATCGATAACAAGAAGTATAACTTTAGGTGAAGACTGACTTTCTGTTTGAATAGCAGCTGCTTTCTTATCCTGTTCATTTGAATTTTGACCACTGCTGGCGCAGCCGAATAGGAGAATAGAAATAGCTATTATACAAGGAAGCAAACGAATCAACAATTTTCACCTGCGCTTTGAAATATAGTCTATATTAACTTTATGCAATAAATAAATTGAGGCGGGAGCATTTGATTCTCAATTGCTATTCAAAGAAATAATAATGAGACAAAAAGGAAATAACAGAGGAGAGGGCGGCAAGGTATAGAAATCACTAACCAGCATCGAATCATTTTTCATTCCCATTATTTATCAAAACATAAACACAAATTTTTGGTTATAATACCAACAGAAACTTTACTATCAGTATGCTTATTTTTTTGTAATTAATGTATTCTTTTTAAAATCCATCATTATTAAAGGGTTAAAACATTGGGATTGATCCAAGAATTTATTGTCAGCATGGAGGAGAGTAATGCCCAATAAAGATTATTAAAAGAGAGATATGTGGGACAATAATTTTTTTCTAGTTTACATAATATATATTATAGGAAGTAGTGGGTTAAAATGAAATTGTTGTCTCATTATCGAAGTATACTTAAGATAGTGAGACAACATGAAAATTTTCAGTCAAATATTACTTAAATGGTTTAATCTGCGAAAATTGAATTGAATCATTTTCAAATTTATTTTTAAAGAACTAATTCATGTTTTTCTTGCTGAAGCTATGGATAAATATTTGTTCAATCAATTCTTAAAAAACGATATTTCACAGATATTCAATGATCCCTCTTAACTGATACTTTTTTCATCTAGTTTACATAACATTTTTATACACAACCATATGTCTAAATCCATTTAATTTATTCACTATCCTGTGTAATATTAAAAAACATATCATCTTGTTCTTTATTATCCTTAATATTGCTTTTGTTTTTTTCCCCCATCTCTCCATCCGATTCATAACTCAATCCAAATGTTTTCTCCTGTTCTTTCTTCATTCTAATCGCTCCTTTGCTTTTATGATAAAATACAGCTTCTTTTACATTTGTTGCTGCGTTTAGAGCCATTTTTCACAAAACGGAACACACGTTCCATCACGCGCATTTTTTTCATACTGGCTGCAATGCAGCACTTAAATATTTTCTGGGAGTTCCGTAATAAAGCAGCTTGCTGAACTCCGGGTAAACGGATTCAAAATATATAAAGATTGGCGAATCAAGCAGCCAGGGATAATTGGTAAAAAAGCATCTATCTCCATAAACCATCGCTGTCAGCGCCAGATCCAATTCTTTTTGGAAGATAAGAAACCTTATTTTTGCGTATTGCTGATCGAATTCTCCGCCGCTGATATACACCCTTCCGCTCAGAACATACTGCCCCATTTGGGGAATCCATTCAGCAAATGCTTCATCGCGGAACTTACGATTGACTGCATTAAAATCATAGCATTCACCTATCGCCAAAAATAATTCTCCTGTTGCATCTGAGTGTGTAAGTGTATATTTCCTGCTGTCTACGGGCCTGAATTCCGTCGCAGGAGGCAAATATTTAACCGACAGCTTAGATGGATTAAAATTACTCATAATAAGCGCCCCCATATACAAATTTCCATATGCCCAGTATATGGGGTGCTGAAAGAAACGTGACAAATGCCCATATCGTTAACGCTTGCGGGAATTCATTTTCATCACTTTGGTGTCTTTTAACATCCATTTCCCTTCTTCATACAGCCAGAAAGATTCTACAAATGCGATTGTATCTGCATTATAAGCACCGCTAATTCTCTGAACTCCCAATAATCCGTTTTGTCCTTCAACAGGGATGATCTTCAGCGTGCTATAAGGATTTACCATTAGTTCAGTGGGTTCACTTAGTTTTCCGTTTAAATACAGACCAAGCCGTTCATATTCCTCGCTCCGGTCCCTTAAATCAAACGTATATGATTGTTTGGTTTCTTGAATGCTAATATTGGCTTTGTAGCCATTTTCGAATTGGCTATTGATCACTAAAGGGTCTGGAACTGCCAGTTCTGTTAACATGAAGTCCTTTAACGTATATAAATAAAAATTCGACAGACCGCCGCTTCCCCCTGTTGGAATACTTATAAACATATCTTTAATGGAATCATGATTTAAATCCTCAAACTGTATTTGAGGTTCATAGCCTCCTGCAAGCTCTGCTTTATATATTTTACCGTCTGAAGCCTTTATTTCGAGTGATATTTCCTTTAAAAAGGACGCGCCTTCCTCATAATAAACACCCTTAATATAGACGGTATCCGCCTTATTATCACCTGTTACATCCACTTTATCTTTTGACACCGTTACAGCTCTTTGTTCTTCCTCACCAGCATATACACCTGTTATGGCGGATAGAGACATAAAAAAGAAAGCCGCAAACGCAAAAAGCAATTCTTTTTTCATTTACTAATCCTCCCTAATTTTTTATTATCTTGCCCATTTATGGAAATAACATGTAAAATCACAAAAAACCTCCTATCCTAAGGATAAGAGGTTTTGCAGAAATAAATTATTTAGCTGCCTTCTTCTTTAATGCATTTTCCTTGGTTTCCCATGATTCAATCCCTTTTAGACCCGGAATAGAGTCAGCATAGAACACAGGATCTTTTCCTTCTTTTCTCTGTGCCTTATAGTCCTTCAGGGCTGCAAAGGCAATTTTAGCGAGCAATACAATTGCAATAAAGTTAATGATGGCCATTATACCCATGAATAAATCTGCAAGGCTCCAAACAATTGCTAAATCTACTACAGATCCGAAAATAACCATTCCCAGTACGGCAATGCGATAAATAAATAACGCAGAGCTACTTTCTTTAATAAATTCAATATTCGTTTCACCATAATAATAATTTCCGATTACAGATGTGAACGCAAATAAGAAAATAGCAACAGCTATAAATATTGGTGCCCATGATCCAACATGTGTGCTAAGGGCTGCCTGTGTCAATTCAATGCCTGTAAGGTCAGAATTAGCATATTCACCTGATAGCAGAATAATAAAGGCTGTAGCAGAACAGATTAATATCGTATCTACAAATACCCCAAGGGTTTGAATCAATCCTTGTTTTACAGGATGGGATACTGAAGCTGTAGCAGCCGCATTTGGCACGCTTCCCATTCCTGCCTCGTTTGAAAAGAGACCCCTCTTAATCCCCATCATCACTGCGGCACCCATTGCTCCGCCAGCAGCCTGATCGAGCCCGAAAGCTCCTTTAATTATGCTGCCAATCAGATTAGGGATTTCTGTAATGTTCATTATGACAATTACAATGGCAACCGCCAAGTATATAACCGCCATAATCGGCACAACGACTTGAGATACATATGCAATTCGTTTAACACCGCCGAAAATGATGATCGCTGTTAATGCCGCCAGTACAAGTCCAATAGATAGACGGCTGGCACCAAATGCTTCACTAAAGGCTAATGAGATGGTGTTTGATTGAACAGAGTTAAAAACCAACCCAAAACAGAATGTAATAATGATTGCAAAAATTATTCCCATCCAGCGTTTATTTAGCCCTTTTTCCATATAGTAGGCCGGGCCTCCGCGGAAACCATCCTTATCTTTCACTTTATAAATCTGAGCCAGAGTACTTTCAATGAAGCTGGAAGCCCCGCCAATGAGTGCAATGAGCCACATCCAGAAAACTGCACCAGGTCCGCCGGCCGCTATGGCAGTTGCTACACCTGCTATGTTACCAGTACCTACACGGGATGCTGCACTAATAGTAAAAGCCTGAAATGATGATATCCCTCTCTTGCCTTCTGCAGATACCATCGCTTTATCGCCCAATATTCTGAACATTTCACCTAAATATCTTAATTGGACAAACCGGCTTTTGAAGCTGAAATATAAACCTAAAATGATTAATGCGGCAATCAAAATGTAAGTCCATAATAGATCATTCAGAAAGCCTACGATTGATTCCAAAAAGCCCATACTATTCCCCCTAATCAATTCTTTTGTTATTTCACAAAAACAACACACTCCTTATAATCTATCAAAAGAATTTTTAATAGACAAGTCGAATATTCATTCCATTTCGATAAAATACATTAAAAACCTTGATATTAAGCGAAAAATAATCGATTTTGCCAATTAATTTAAATATTTTTAATCGTTTTCATTTAAGTTTGAATAAATTTTTTATACACTTTACCTTTCTAAAGAATAATATTCTTCTGAATTATTAATTTGCAAGAACCTATCGGATTCAGTCCCTCTAAAAAATCGGGAGCCATTAAAGAGCACGAACTACTTTCCCTATAACATAATTCTAAGTAGACAAAAAACCCCTGCATTAACAGGGGGTTTTTTAATCTTATTCAGTCACGTGGCTGTCATCTACTTCCTTGACTTCAGCCCTCCAGATGCATTTTGCTTTACCGCTTTCGGATTCGTCAATGATGAACGATCCATTGGAATATCTGTCATTAAAGCGGATGGATGAAGCAATAACTGCTTCAATATGGCCTTTTTCCGTTTCAATGTATATTTCATCTTTGCTTTTGACAATCACACACCCAACAATACGGTGAGGGTTAGATTTCAATTCACGAAGCATCACTACACCGCGCTTGGCACGGGAAGTCCGTTCAAATTCGCTCATCTTCATTTTTTTTATAGATCCTCGCTGTGTAACAATCACGACAGACTGCTCTTTCTGATCCTCAATTAGCTGAGCACCTGCGACAAAATCGCCGTCTTTAAGGTTAATGCCTTTAACGCCTGCTGCCCGGGCACCAACGATACTTACTTCCTCTTCATGGAACCAGAGGCCGAATCCCTGGTAAGTGGCAAGGAATATTTCCTTCGTGCCATCTGTTAAATAAACGTCGAGAACTTCATCAGTGCCTTTTACATTAACTGCCACAAGCGGCTTGGAATATCTTTGAGCTTTATAAGCTTTTAGCTCGGTTTTCTTTACCATTCCATTTTTCGTCATAAAGAGCAGGTATTCTTCCGTTTCAAAATCTTTAACTGGAATAGCCCGGACAATCGATTCATTCCGGTCGATCGGTATGATATTGGCAATATGCTGTCCAAGGTCCTTCCAGCGGATATCCGGCAGCTGATGTACTGGACAGTATAAATAGTTTCCTTTATTCGTAAACACAAGGAGAACATCGGTCGTATTCATATCAAGCTTTGCAATCAGCCTGTCTGAATCCTTCATGCCAAAATCCTGTCCGTTTGAGGCGGCAAACGACCTCTGGCTTGTGCGCTTGACATAGCCTTCCTTTGTTACCGTTACAATCACATCTTCACTGGCTACCAGAACTTCAAGATTGATCTTGATTTCTTCGATCTCCGCTTCAATTCTCGTACGGCGTTCATCGGCAAAACGCTTTTTGACATCTCTTAGCTCTTTTTTTATAACAGAGAATAGCTTCTTCTCACTTTCCAAAATGGATTTCAGTTCGCCGATTAGCTTAGCAAGATCCTCAGCTTCTGCTCTTAAGGCAGTAATGTCTGTATTGGTTAAGCGATAAAGCTGGAGGGAAACAATTGCTTCAGCCTGAGGTTCAGTGAACTCAAACTTTGCAATCAGATTATCTTTTGCATCCCGCTTATCTTTAGATGCCCGGATTGTAGTAATCACTTCATCCAGGATGGAAAGAGCCTTCATCAGGCCTTCAACGATATGCTGACGCGCCTCAGCCTTTTGCAGCTCAAACTGAGATCTGCGTGTAACAACTTCTTTACGATGGCCGATATAGGCATCCAGAAGCTCTCTTAAACCCATTAATTTCGGGTGACGATTGTGGATAGCAACCATATTGAAGTTATAAGGGATCTGCAAATCACTGTTTTTGTACAGATAATGAAGGACGCCTTCAGGATCTGCATCCTTTTTTAACTCAATCACAATCCGAAGGCCTGTCCGATCCGTTTCATCACGGACTTCGGCGATGCCTTCGACTTTCCGGTCCAGTCGGAATTCATCAATCTTCTTTACCAGATTGGCTTTATTCACTTCATAAGGAATTTCAGTTATGACAATTTGCTTTTTGCCTCCGCGCAAATCTTCGAATTCGGCCTTTCCGCGGACAATAATTTTTCCTCTTCCTGTTTCATAAGCTTTTTTAATTCCATCGACTCCCTGGATGATGCCTCCAGTAGGGAAATCAGGTCCTTTAATATGCTCCATCAGATCATCGATAGAACAATCCGGCTTATCCATCCGTAAAATAACCCCATCAATAATCTCATTTAAATGATGAGGCGGAATATCCGTTGCATATCCAGCAGAAATACCTGTTGAGCCATTGACTAGCAAATTCGGATAGACAGCGGGCAAAACGGTTGGCTCACTGGAAGTATCATCAAAGTTCGGGATAAATTCAACGGTTCTTTTCTCAATATCTCTCAGCAATTCGGAAGAAAGGGCCGATAATCGAGCCTCTGTATAACGCATGGCTGCCGGAGGATCTCCATCGATGCTCCCGTTATTGCCGTGCATTTCAACAAGAAGGTTTCGAACCTTCCAATCCTGGCTCATCCGCACCATGGCGTCATATACAGAAGTATCGCCATGCGGATGATAATTGCCGATTACATTTCCGACTGTTTTAGCAGACTTTCTAAAGCCCTTTTCGTGTGTATTGCCTTCTACATGCATGGCATAAAGGATCCGTCTTTGAACAGGCTTTAATCCATCACGAGCATCGGGAAGGGCACGATCCTGAATAATATATTTACTATAACGCCCAAAGCGGTCGCCTAATACATCTTCAAGAGGAAGGTCCCGGAATTTTTCAGCAGAACTCATGATTCATCACCCTCCTCCTCTAGCACTGAAATATTCTCATTTTCAAGTATGCTTCCATCTTCTTCAAGGCCGAATGCCACATTGGACTCGATCCATTTGCGGCGCGGTTCAACCTTATCACCCATCAATGTGGTCACACGGCGTTCAGCTCTTGCTGCATCATCAATCTTAACGCGGATCAGTGTGCGCGACTCTGGATCCATAGTCGTCTCCCATAGCTGATCGGCGTTCATTTCGCCAAGCCCTTTATAGCGTTGAAGCATATATCCCTTACCCACTTTTTTAATGGTATCCTGAAGATCATCATCACTCCATGCATACTCAATCACTTCTTTTTTGCCTGAACCTTTGCTGACTTTGTATAAAGGAGGCAGCGCAATGAATACCTTGCCCGCTTCAAGCAGCGGTTTCATATACCTGTAAAAGAAAGTAAGCAAAAGCACCTGGATATGTGCTCCATCGGTATCGGCATCTGTCATGATGATTACTTTATCATAGTTGACATCTTCCAGATTAAAATCTGAGCCAACGCCTGCTCCGACTGCATGGATAATGGTATTGATTTCTTCATTTTTAAAGATATCCTGGAGCTTTGCTTTTTCCGTGTTGATTACTTTACCTCTAAGCGGGAGCACAGCCTGGAAGCGCCTGTCCCTGCCCTGTTTAGCAGATCCCCCGGCAGAATCGCCCTCAACCAGGTACAATTCGTTTCTTTGCGGGTTGCGCGACTGTGCTGGTGTAAGTTTTCCTGAAAGCATGGCTTCAGATTTTTTCCGCTTCTTCCCGCTTCTTGCTTCCTCACGTGCTTTGCGGGCTGCTTCTCTCGCCTGGAAAGCTTTTATCGCTTTTTTAATTAATAGAGAGCTTGTCTCAGGGTTTTCTTCAAGGAAATAAGACAAATGCTCGGAAACAACTGAATCAACAGCCGACCGTGCTTCACTGGTCCCCAGTTTGCCTTTCGTCTGGCCCTCAAACTGCAAAAGCTCCTCCGGAACACGAACAGAGACGATAGCTGTGAATCCTTCCCGCAGATCCGCTCCATCCAGGTTTTTATCTTTTTCCTTCAGAAGATTCACTTTGCGGGCATATTCATTAAAAGCCCTTGTCATCGCTGTTTTGGACCCAGCCTCATGCGTACCGCCGTCTTTTGTGCGGACGTTGTTAACAAACGAAAGGACATTTTCCGAATATCCATCATTGAATTGAAAAGCAAAATCCACTTCAATTCCATTGCTCTCGCCTTCAAAGCTTACTACAGGGTGAAGAATATCCTTTTCTTCATTTAAATATTCAACAAATGCTTCTATGCCATTTTCATAGTGAAAAACGTCATGAAAGTCATTACGTTCATCTATGATTTCTATTTTCATTCCTTTTAGAAGGAATGCAGACTCACGAAGCCGCTCGCAGAGTGTTTCGTAATTATACGTGGTAGTCGAAAAAATCGACGGATCTGGCTTAAAGTGGATGGTAGTTCCTGATTGATTTGTCTTGCCCACTTTTTCGAGCGTTGTAACCGGCTTTCCGCCCAGCTCGAAACGCTGTTCATACACAAAGCCATCACGTTTAATTTTAACAACAAGCCACTCTGAGAGGGCGTTGACTACGGATGCACCAACACCATGCAGCCCGCCGCTTGTCTTATAGCCTCCCTGGCCAAACTTTCCCCCTGCATGAAGGACAGTTAATATGACTTCTGGAGTCGGCTTGCCCATTCTGTGCATACCTGTAGGCATACCGCGTCCTTTATCTTGAACACTAATTGAATTATCTTTATGTATTTTGACAATGATATGATCCCCGTAACCTGCCAGCGCTTCATCGACAGCGTTATCGACAATCTCATATACAAGATGGTGCAAACCCCTTGCATCCGTACTTCCAATGTACATCCCAGGGCGTTTTCTAACAGCTTCAAGCCCTTCGAGTACCTGTATGGCATCATCATTGTAGTCAAAAGCTTCCTGATTTCTTGCCACGAACATACCCCTTTCATTTCCTGCAAAAACACATGCCGTCAAAATCTCGGCACTAAGAACACCCGTATGAGAATTCAGCTTTTAAGTCCATTTCCTTTGATATCCCAAGGCTAGAACAGATGTTCTGTATTCATATTTTACCATATAATTTAGGATGGTCTATGCTTTATTTTATCTATTTATTTGGTTTTGGCAAATAAGATCTTGGGATTTAAAAGATTTATCCTGATTATTTCCGTTACACAAACCCTTTATTTACAGGGATTCTATAAAAAATAAAAAACATGAGATCTTAAGCAGACCTCATGCTGAGTTTACTTCGTTAGTGCGTGTTCAACTTTAATGCAGCGGTCCATGATGACAGTGCAGCCTTTTTCTTTTAGAAAATCATATGCTTCCTGGTTTGCCACTCCAAGCTGAGCCCAGAAGATATCAGCATCTATTTCGGCAAACTCCCGAGCAATTTCCGGAAGAAACTCTGAACGCCTGAATACATTGACGATATCTACATGCCCCTCGATCTCTTTAAGACTTGCTACAGCCTTTACACCAAGTACCTCATCAACAGCGGGATTAACCGGGATAATTTCATAGCCGGCTTTTTGCATCGCCTCTGACACCATATAGGATGTGCGTTCAGGATTTCCGCTTAACCCCACAACAGCAATCCGCTTTGCCTTTTTTTATAGAACACCGATTTGGTCCCTGCTTGGATTTTCAATAGCCATTTTGTTCCCTCCAATTTTTCTGGTTAATTATATTTTACCTAAAATCTTAAAAGCGCACTAACTTATTGCTCTTATTCCCAAATATACAGCTTATAAAAACTCAATGACCTTTCAACTTTAAATCCTGCTTTTTTATAAAGAGACAGGGCTTTCTGGTTGGTTGTTCCCACACAAAGCTTAATGCTTGCGGATCCAGCATTCACAAAAAGGTCATGAACCGCCATATCAAGCAATTTTCGTCCAATGCCCTTCTTGCGTTTACAGAATTTCACACCAATGAATTCAATGCTTCCTTCTTTTTCATCACGATTGTATTCAGCATATAAATAGCCATTTAATCCATCCGCATCACCAGATGTATAAACTTTGTGTTCGTCACTCAATCTTCCGATAATCTCTTTTCCTGAATAATATGTATGGGGAAACAATGTATCATGCAAATGGATAAACTCGCTATGGCTGTGAGGCGGCAATAAACTGATATCTCTTAATTCATTACTGGGATTTCCTTTCAGTTCCATGTATGTCTGAGCAGATTGCGGCTTGAATCCGTTACTTAAAGCAAATTCGGCAGCAGTATGGTTGGCTGTATCCGCAAACAGAAAGTAAGAATGCAGGTTTCCTTCAAAATAATGAAGTGCTTTTTCCCATAAAAGTCTCATAAATTCAAATTCCTGAACAAAAGGACCCCATAATTCTGCTGTCCCTTTATTAAGATCAGCATCTACTCCCAGAAAACCTGCAATTGCGCCATCCTTCCAGACAATAAATGCAGCTGATTCGGCATCACTATTCATTTCTTCCAGACTATGAAGAATATCGTTTTGGCTGGTCCCCAAATACCCTATATGACACTGGCGCAGAGAGTTCATTCCTGCAATAAACTCGGATGCCTGCACTAGATTTGCATGATCCAAAATGCCGGCTTTCACATCATCACTCCTCTTTACTATATTTTACCATAAAAAAAACGGCTGATTTGCTTTCAGCCGAATTAGAAGATTAATAAACGGCTGTCTCTAATCTTTTAAGCAGCCTCTTTATGCTGATGTTCGCTTCTCTTAACACCATTTCTTTATCAACCGTTTTTAGCTTCCTATTTTCCATGACGATTTTCCCGTTTACAATGGTTATTTCTACATCTGCTCGAGTGGCTGAATAGACAATCCTCGAGATGGTGTCGATATCAAATGACGGATACACATGAAAATCATTCAGATTAAGAATAGCAAGGTCTGCTTTCTTTCCGGGCTCAAGGCTTCCGATTTCCTTTTCCATTCCAACTGCTTTAGCTCCGCCGATCGTAGCCATTCTGAAGACTGTTCTGGCATTCATTGCTGTTGGTCCATGTACAGGCTTCTGAATGATTGCAGCCAATCTCATTTCATTGAACATATCCAGATTGTTATTGCAGGGAGCACCATCAGCACCCAGGCTGACAAAAGCCTGCTGATCCAATAAAGAAGGAATTTCTGCTACACCTGATGCCAGCTTTAAATTGGATCCCGGACAATGGCTGACCTTTACACCACGCTCTTTGATGATCCTTTTTTCTTCTTCATCAAGCCAAACACAATGCGCAAGAATCAGCCTTTCATTGGCAAGCCCAATGCTGTCCAAGTAAACTACATTCCGCATGCCTAATTCTCTTTCAACAAGCAGAATTTCATTGGCATTTTCCGATGCGTGCGTATGGACTCTTACATTGTACTGTGCAGAAAGATCCCTGACACTTTTCAGCAATTCCTCTGTGCAGGAAACTACAAAACGGGGACAGAAGGCATATTGTATTCGTCCATTATCGCTGTTATGCCATTTCTCAAGCAGATCTGCGCTTTGCTGGATGGACTTTAAGGTATTTTCCCTTAACGGAACTGGAACTTCATCCCCCTTATCCATCATGACCTTTCCGGCAAGTGCCCGTATGCCGCTCTCGGCAATTGCCTGAAATGCATATTCGGTATGATTGACCGTTTCCATGTCCACCACAGTTGTTGTTCCGCTTTGAAGCAATTCACCAATCCCCAGCATGGCAGAATAATAGATGGATTCTTCATCATGCGAAGCCTCCAGCGGCCAGATTTTCTGTTTCAGCCAATCAAGCAGTTCAAGATCATCAGCCTGTCCTCGGAATAATGTCTGGCATAGATGTATATGTGTCTGGATAAATCCCGGTATGATTGTTTTTCCTGAAGCATCCATTACTTTATCAGCTTTATGTGTTAAATTCTGGCCAATTTCCACGATGCGGTCATCCACAATATAAAGGTCGCCGAAAACGATTTCTTCAGCTGCGTTCATCGTGATGATTTCAGCATTTTTTATCAGTATACTGCTCAACTTCTTCCTCCCCCTTGTACAGGACTTGCTTCTCCTGGCTCCAGTTTTCCATATGTCATGATAAGCTGCTTGTAAAATTGAATGGAGCGCTGATAAGCCGCCAGACTCACCCACTCATTTGGCTGATGGGCAAGCTTTTCGTCTCCCGGGCCGTAAATCAGGGTAGGAATCTCACTCCTTGGATTAAGAACGGCACCATCTGTATAGTAGGACACCCCGTAATGGTTTGCTGGCGATTCGCCTTTGATCATTTGCGCTATTTGAATAATGTCCTCAGCAGGATCCGTTAAAATAGATGGACGGTCCAGGATGGTTTCAACACTGTATTTATAAATCTCTTCCTGATCCATCAGCAGATCAAGTTTGGATTTCAGCATGTTTATAAAACTGGAATGGGATTGAGGAGGGACGGTTCTTATATCTGCTCTGATGCTGCATTTATCTGGAATGACATTGGTTTGCACTCCGCCTTCAATCATGGTAACAGCCAGGCTGCTTTGTCCGAGTGGCTTCCTATCTGTCATCCATCCAATTTTCATTTCATCCAATAGCCGGACTATTTTAAGCATATGATCTACTGCATTTATTCCCTGTTCCGGCATCGAACCGTGAGAGGTTTTTCCATACGCTGTTATTTCAAGCCAAAGAGCTCCCTTATGGCCAATCACAATTTTTTCATTTGTCGGTTCGGCAATGATTAGTGCATCTATTTTTCTGCAGTCATTCTCCTTTATAAAAGCCCTTGCCCCGCAGCTGTCGACTTCCTCCCCGGCTGTTGCCAAAAAAGTAACGCCAGCAGGGGGTACAGTACTCGTGAGATACAGCTCTTCCAATGCCAGGAACATCGCTGCAAGACCGCTTTTCATATCAGATGCTCCTCTGCCATATATGCGTCCATCTGCGATTTCACCTGAAAATGGAGAGTAAATCCATTCTCCCGTTCCAGGAGAAACGGTATCCATATGGCCGCATAAGACTAGCTGTTTACCGCTTTTTCCCGGAAGCGTAACTTCAAAATTGCTTCGAGTCTCATCAAGTATTGTCACTTTAAACGGCAGACAATTTTGTTTGCATCTGTTAATAAAAGCTTCAGTCACTAAATGTTCGTTTCCTGGCGGATTAGAGCTGTCGATTTGAAGCAGCTGCTGAAGAAACTGAATGTCATTCATTAATCCGCCTCCACTATTTGCATTTTAATAGGGGTCACTTTAAACCCATTAACCGGTGCCATGTCCTGGGAACAGGTTGTACAGGCAATGACAACATCGCACAATGCTTTCAGCCTTATGTAATCACCAGGCTTGGAAAGAGGCTCGGTAATGACATAATCACCAGCATCATCAAGGACATTATTCATAAATATATTGATGGGATCCGGAATGACAGGGGGGTGAATATCATACTTTTTCAAAGCAGCCGCAATATTATCATGGCAATTTGGGTGATCCTCCTTGCCAAAATCAACTTTATAGCGGTAATAATCACAAGCAGGAAAGAAGAAATCATGTTTTCCAACAGTGTCTTCCACTAGCTGCATCAGCGGGCGGCGGCGGTTGCTGTAAAGCCAATCTCCCGTTTTAAGCCGAATGCTGCTTAATGAGGCACGCATATGAACAGGTGAAACATGTTCCTCAGGATCTTTATAGTTAAAACAGACAAAATCCCCCACTTGTTTTCCTTCCATATCAATAATTATGAGCTCTTCTCCTTTGTGAATCAGGGCGCTTCTTCCTTCATAAGGGGGGATAATCATTTCGTCTCTGATCTTCCCCTTGTTAAAAACCTCTTTCATTTGATCACCAACCTTTGTTGTTATTCAATGAAAACGGCTACAGCACGAACTGGAGATCCCGTTCCTTTTCGAATCTTGAGCGGCAGTCCGAAATATAGAAATCGCATTCCTGCAATCTGATCGAGATTACAGAGATTTTCCGTATTGGTTATCCCATATTCCCGGCAAATGAGGTGCCCGGAATACTTCGGATCATCCGGATGGTCAATGGCCGGGGCATCGATGCCTATATTGACCGCACCTTTTTCAGCCAGCCATTTGGCTGCTTGATAATTCAGGCCCGTGTAGGTTGTGAGCCATTTGTCTGTACCATAAGAGCGATTATAGTGGCCGGTATAGAGGAGAACGATATCTCCTTTTTCAATAAACTGCTGTGATTTTCGCAATGCCTCCTCGAGATCACGGTCTGTAATATATCGATCAGGCTGGATGTGGGACACATCCAGGCAAACTGCGGGCCCGTAAAAATATTCAAGCGGCATTTCATCGATGTATTTGCCGTTTGGATCATATTCATAGGTTGCATCGCTATGGGTAGGGCCATGTTCATTGATTAATAGATTATTGGTTGCAAACATAAATCCCACTTGCTTTTCACTTTCTTCGTGAGAGATATTTGGGAAGATCATTGTTTTTTGATGAAGGGGAAAAACAGGCATTCCCTGATAAATTTCCTGCGTTAAATCGACTAATTTAACTCCCATGCTATTCCTCCTTGCCCTGCTAATTTTTTTACTATATGAAAAGCGGCAGAGAACGCCGCTTTTAAGTTCAATTAATAATGGTCGGAATGACCTCAAATTTATCTACATCGATCAGTCCCATATCTGTAATTTTCCACTTAGGGCTTGTTACCAGTGACCAGAATGATAAATGCATAAACGGAACCTCCATGCCACAGCCAAGAACATCTTTTGCAAGCTGCGACAATTCGTCTACCTTTTCACTCATTTCTTTTCCAGTTAATTCGTCTGTCATTAAACCGCCAATCCTCAATGGCAGGTCACCGACTACTTTGCTATCCTTTATCATCGCTATTCCGCCATCCATTGCAATTACACGGTTCACCGCAGTTACCATATCTTCGTAGTTTGTCCCTGTTACGATGATATTGTGTGTATCATGGGCGACGCTTTCTGCAATGGCACCGCTTTTCAAATCGAAGCCATGCAGGAAAGTCTTACCGATTTTTCCTGTTCTGCCGTGGCGTTCTACAACCAGAAGCGGCAGCACATCCTGCTTAAGGCAAGGCAGCACAATGCCGTCTTTGACATTCAGAGTGAACTCGCTTCCGCCAGTTAAGTTCTGAAAAGGTATAGCTTCAATTGCCCTTACTTTTGCTCGGCTGCCTGAAGCCTCAATAGCCAGCTCCTTGAGTGTTACAGGTTTTCTCCTCACTGACTTTTTCACACTTTCCGGATATATGTAAGGAGCAATATCTATGGTTAATTCGCCTTTTTCAGCTGCTTTTTTTCCTGCAAGATATACCTGGTCAACGGTCATATTGTTCAGGTCGCTGATCACGACAACGTCTGCCCGTTTGCCTGGTGCAATTACCCCAACATCTTTAAAGCCAAAATGGGAAGCCGGATTTATGGTCGCCATTTGGATGGCCTCCACAGGATCAATGCCTACAGCAATAGTTCTGCGGACAATATCATTCATATGTCCGTAATTTAACAGATCAGCAGGCACCATATCATCTGATACAAGGATTGCACGGCGGGAATCGAGCCCATCCTCTGTTATGGCACGGATACAGTCTGCCATATTTCTTTGGGAAGAGCCTTCACGCATGAACACACTTACACCATTGCGCAGCTTTTCGACAGTTTCTTCTTTTGTCGTAGTCTCATGGCAGGACACATGGTTCCCGCCACTGATAATATGGGCGGCAAGCTCTTTGCCAAACAATCCTGGTGCATTCCCTTCAACCGTTTTTCCTATGCTGTTTGCATACGAAACTGCGGCAACAAGGTCGTCTATTAATTCCGGGGCATGCTCATATACCGGCCTGATATTGCTGAAGCTCTGTATCTCTCCAATTCCCTGTACATTTGGGTCAGCCAATAGCTCTTTCATATCCTTGGAAGTCACATCAAATCCGGAGGTTTCAAGTCCGGGAGCATCAGGCACCGCGCAGGGAACCGTGAAAAGGATCCGGTTTGGAAGTGTCTTTGCTTCTTCAATCATCGCCTGCATCCCGTGAACCCCCAGGACATTTCCAATTTCATGCGGATCTCCAATCAGCGTGGTGGTCCCAGTCGGAATGGAAAGCTTGGAGAATTCCGTGCAAGTCAGCATTGCACTTTCAAAATGCATATGAGAATCAATAAACCCGGGACATACGAATTTCCCCTGAATGTTTTCCACTTTCGTTTTTGGCCCGATTAAGTCTTTTGCATCTCCCGCCATTAAAATATATTCACCTTTCATCGCAACGTCTGCTTCATAGATCTCCCGGGTGATGACATTGATGAAGTATCCTCCTTTCAGGACTACATCAGCAAACTGGCTGGAATCAAGCAGCACGTCAATAAGCTTGCGGTATTGCACTGCCTTTTTTATGTCTATTGCATCCATTTATTAACCCCCTGTCTCCCCTTCTACACTGTCAATAATTCCGATAATGGCCGCATCTATAGGAGCATCTTTATTTTGGACGGCTCTTGATGCCATGCTTCCAGTCACATATATGACCTTCTCTCCTATTCCGGCACCAACAGTATCAACGGTTATAATGGGGTTCGGTAACAGCGTGCCGTCCAATCCTACAGGCTGGGTAATTAATAATTTTGTGCCCACAAGATTATCATCTTTTCTTGTGGCAGTTACACGACCAACCACTATTCCCATTTGCATAAAGACCTTCTCCTTAATGTAGAATGATTTCGATCTTCAGTTCCTTTGCTGTATCTCTTGCAAGGGGGGTAATGATAGCCCCTTTTGGAACAGCTATTTGATCAAGCTTACTAAAACGGGCAAACCGGACTGATTCATCGGTAATAACCGTTTTCTTCACATGCTGAACATCAAATTCTGCTTGTTGATGGAAATCTATTAATCTGATTCCAAGCATCTTCAGTTCTGTCATCTGCTCATTGAGCTTCCTTTTTAACATGTCGGGGCCTTTATCCATTCCTTTCAGTTTCCAATATTGGCTGAAGGGATCACCTCCAGCCTTTAAAGCCGTGATCCGTTTTCCCTTCAATAAGCCCTTTAGGATGATCTGCACAATTGGTCTCTTTTCGTTAAGGGACAGTATGTCTGTTATTAAAGAAAAGGATAGAATAGGCAAAAAGATCTCATCGAATTGATCAATTGGCTGGGCATGAAACGCTGTCGGAGAGATCCAATCGTCATTTCCAGTCAGATTAACTAACTCCTGAAGCGGAAATTGTTTTAGCATTTCCTCCTCAGCAGCCATTCTGAGTGTAATATCTTTCTTTGTTAACTTTTTCAAGTAAGAAAATCCTGGTTCCATCCCTATCATATGAGAGGTTAATAGAGCCAGGATGTGAGGTTTTCTGTCTCTGCAGCTGTCATTTCGCAGGTAAAGCTCCTGCAGAGTGTTTTTTGCCATAACACTCTGCTTTTTGCTGCTCATGCTTATTCACCGATATTTTTTGATAAAAGAGCTCTTTCAACTTCGCTGTGCGGCCTTGGGATGACATGTACCGAAATGAGTTCTCCAACTCTGCTGGCCGCTTCCGCACCTGCATCGGTGGCTGCTTTAACTGCTCCAACATCTCCTCTGACCATAACCGTTACAAGACCAAATCCCACTTTTTCATATCCGCAGATCTCCACATTAGCTGCTTTAACCATTGCATCCGCTGCCTCTACTGCGCCTACAAGACCTTTTGTCTCGATTAATCCCAATGCTTCACCCATTGTGTGTTTCCTCCTTAAATTTATTAACCTGATGATTTGTCTGTATCGTTAACATTAAAGTTGCTGCTCTCTTTTGCTTGCTTTTTTCTATTCGGGTTAACCTCTAGTCTGTTACCCCCTTGAGCATCATTTCCAGGATGCATATCTTCCAGCTTAAAATTCGGAAGCAGCTTCCCTGCTACTTCACTGTGGGCACGCGGGATGACATGAGCAGAAATTACTTTTCCAATTCTTTCTGCAGCACTAACACCAGCATCGACAGCAGACTTCACTGCCGCTACATCCCCGTTAAAATGGATTGTAACCCCCAGATAGCTCTCCACTCCTATTACTTTTTCAATTCCTACAATTTCTACATCTGCTGCTTTTACGGCTGCATCTGCTGCAGAAACTGCTGTTGAATAACCAACGGTTTCAATCAGTCCCAATGCTTGCAACTGGTAAATCCCCCTCCTATGAAATAGACAAATCATCTCTCCATGCCTATAAGATGCTTCCGGGATGAATAGTTTCTGATCTGTGACAGAGATGCTGGCTTACAACTAATTAATTCTGTCGAATTCCTTATGAAGCTGATCAGAGATGCGTGAAACATCATCATAGTGTCCATGAAGCAGCAAGTATTTCTTCTCTATTAAAAAATTGAAATGTTCAGAAGTGCTTTTTTTCATGTAACGGTCAAGGATCAAAATACCCGAATAATAGTCGATCCCTTCAATGACAGCCACACCGCCGATTGAAGAGTTCAGCCCCAATTGTTTAGTAAGCCATGGACTGGGGGATTTTTCTCTATAGATTTGAGTAGTTTTAAAGGATTTTTGGGAAAGTTTTTTAAAGAAGCTCTTTAAGGCGTTTAATAGTATCCCATGATTCTCTTCATATAGCTCCAGCGAAAAAGATTTCCCGCTGTTTTTGTCCCATGTCAGGCAATATCTTAAAGAAGGAAACTCTCTTAAAAGGTCATTCAGCATAAATAACTGCCCTGGCGTGCATTTTTCTGAAATGACTACACCGATTGAGGCTGTTTTTAATTCCCGCTGAAAAGAGCTTTCAAGAGCTGGATGAAGCTCTGAGAACAGCCAGACTTTTACACCCTCCGGCGTTTGTCCGATAAGCTGGCTTTCTCTTGCATTACGGTCAGGTTTTATATCAGCAAAGCCAGCATTGGAAGAAACCGGATGTTTCCCCTGTACCAGGGATAGGGTTTGAAGCTGTGCAATTTTTTCCTTAGCTGAAGACTTGGGTGCAGAATGAGAAACTGGTTGCCTTTTAAGGTTTTGATGTGGCTCTGCAGTCTTGACCGGTACTGAATGATGAACTGATATTCTTTTATTCATTTTTTCCTTCTGGTAATTAGGCCGGGTAATGCCCGGTATATTCTTCTTCGTTCCCTGCTGCCTGCTTGGGGGGGACTGGTTGGAAACCCCATTAATAGGATTTACTTTTGACTTGCCGTAAGGCTTCATCACTTCTTCTACAACACTTTTAATAAAGTCAGACACACATTATGCACCTCCTTTAAAGAATTTTGCGAAGTTCTGAATGAGGGCGGGGAATAACATTAGCCGAAACCAGTTCTCCTCCTGTCATGGTGTGTGCAGTCTTCCCAACCTCAACAGCTGCAGACACTGCTGCGACATCGCCCTCAATAATGACGGTGACAAGGCCGGATCCGACTCTCTTTAAATCAACTAAACTGACATTTGCCGCTTTTGCCATTGAGTCCAGCGCTTCAATAGCCGCTGTCAACCCCCTAGTTTCAATCAAGCCTATTGCCTTCATTTTTGACCTCCTCTACTGCAGAAGCTTAAAGATAGTCTTCGAGATTCACTTCAATGGGGATTGAAGTCCTTTTAAATAACTCTTCTTTTCCAAGAGGATAGGTTGCGTCGATGCCCATCTTATCACTGACTCCTTTTAGATGATGGGAAGACTCGAGCGGCGATCCCTTTGCACCCTGAACGATAAATATGTCATCACCAGCCTGGACTCTTGTCGCAATGGCCCATTCAACATCATCTGAATCAAAAATATCGACATCATCATTCACGACAACCACATGCTTTAAATCCTTATCGCTTGCAAAAGCTGCAAGTGCTGCCTGCTTGCCGTCACCATCATGCTTCTTCTCAATTTGAATGACTGCATGATAGCGAGCCACCCCGCCCATCGAGATATGTACAGCTTTTATATTTGGAACCACTTGCCGGACGGTGCTTAAAAGCGTAGCTTCCCTTACAAGCGCCATCGGCAGCCTTTCTTCATAGCTTGATGGAAAAATAGTCTGTGAGATAGCATTATCACGATAAGTAACGGCTGAAAACTCTACAACCGGCTGAGGCGTTCTGGTGCCATAATAACCTGCCAGTTCGCCAAACGGTCCTTCCAGTTCTCTTTCATATGGCAGCATTCTGCCTTCCAAAACGATTTCCGCCTCAGCCAATACTTCCAGATCGACCGTTTTGCATTGAACAACATCAAGGGATTGGCCGAGCAGTGCACCGGCAACATCCAATTTGTCGGTATGATACAAATGTGTACTAATCTGAGAACTTAATACAACTGCTGGAACCACTCCAAACATAACAGCCACTTCCATCGGTTCGCCAATGCTTTCATAATGGACATATTGCTCCATCAGCTCTGGAGAGGTTATGAGAATATTCGTTCGATTCCCGCCAAGATATTGCATTCTGCGAATGGAGGTATACCTTTTTCTCCCCGATAAATCTTTAACCACCAATATTCCTGAAACATAATAGGCACCTGAGTCTTCCGCGTGATAGGTTGGGATAGGAAACAAGTCTGCAAGATCGAATTCCCCGCTCACCAGATTCTCCTGAACAGGGCCAGTTTGCCTTAACGTGGTTGGAATAGGGTTAACAATTGAATCGATGATTTTAGGAATAAGTTCGGCAGACTGGATTCCCATGCTGTCAGCCATCAGCTCTCTGTCACCTCCCAAACCGGCCGCCATGGAAGATTGATAGCCTTTAATTTTTTCAAATAAAAAAGGCTCTTTTCCTTTTTTGGCATTAATCACTGCCCCCAGCTCGTGCATCGGATCCACTTCTTTTTTCACCCGATGAAGAAGTCCCATGCTTTCCCATCTATCCAGCAATGCCCTCATTGTTACAGGGTTCATGCCTTTTCCCCCCATCTCTCCAGCAGCTCATGGTCAATATCCAGCATGTCCAAGATCCTTGCCACCATAAAGTTGGCCAGCTCCCATATTTCCGTCGGCTTATGATAGAAGCCTGGTGATGCAGGCATTATACATGCTCCACTCTCAGCAAGAAGAGTCATATTGCGCAAATGAATCAAATTAAAAGGTGCTTCCCGAGGAACAATAATGAACTTTCGATTCTCCTTCAAGACAACACTGGCAGCCCTGCTTAGTAGCGTATCACCGACCCCATTCGCAATAGCTCCCAATGTATTCATCGAACATGGCACGATAACCATTCCGTCTGTCTTAAAGGATCCGCTGGCAACCGCAGCGAAAAGATTTTGGTTGCTGTGGATAGTGGCATACTCCTTCAGCTCGTCCATCTTGACCCCGCATTCAAATTGCATTACTTTTTCTCCCATCTCCGTAGCAATTAAATGCGTTTCGATCTCTAATTGATGAAGAGCGCGGATCAATGTATAAGCATACAATGATCCGCTTGCTCCGGTAATGCCCACTAAAATCCGCTTTTTCCTAGTCCCCAGCGAGGAGTTAGACAACAGATTCGTCTTGGGAGAATTTCTTTTTAGCAAGCATTTTGTAATTTTCTGTTGATAATATATCTCCGAAGATATCAATGTCTCTTAAACCTGATACATGCATATCGTCATCCTGAGAAGCGGTGGCATCTGAAATGCAAATGACATTGTAGCCGTGATACAAAGCATCAGAAGCAGTACTGCGAACACATACATTGGTCCAGACTCCAGTCAGCACGACGGTATCAATTTCTTCTTCTCTCAAGAAGAGATCAAAATCGGTGTAGCTAAACGCACTATGCCGCCTCTTTTGAACCACATAATCCCCTTTGCTCTCATCAGGCTGAAGCTCTGGAATGAATTCCGAACCCCAGGTTCCCTTAACTGCATGGACAGGCCTCACGCGAAAATCCCGGTCATTTTTTCTGTGTGCTTCCTGAACATGCACAACCTGGATATTGTGCTCATGAGCGAATTGAATAAGCTCTTGAATTTTGGGAACTATTTTTTCGCCATTTTCACACCTTAATGCTGCTTTTTCGCCGATAAAGTCGTTTAACATATCAATAATGACCACACAGTGCTTTTTTCCCCTAAGTTCCAATCCGGTCAGCCTCCCTCTATTAACTATTTATTGCTGTGCTACTGGGTCTTTTGTTTTTGCTTTTACCGCTTCGTATTTTTCATACTTGAATGTTCTCTCAAGCCTCTGAATGCTTTGGCGCGGAACATACTCACCATAGCCCGCTTCTCCTACGATGCCTTTATCTTCATCGAAAATCACGTTTCCGCGAATGATCGTTTGGACTGGCTTTCCTTTAAGCTTCATGCCATGCAGAGGGTTATATTTAGCCATTGATTCTGTTTTTTGCTCGTCTATTACATATTCTTTCTCAAGATCAATAACAGTGAAATCAGCATCACTGCCAATTTCCATTGATCCCTTTTTAGGGTAAATGCCATAGTGAATGGCGGCATTGCGGCTCGTTACCTCGACAAATCTTGATAGGGATAAACGGCCTTTATTTAAACCTTCACTGACAAGGATCGGCACCATCGTTTCTACCCCGGGTATGCCAGGGAAAGTGTTCCAGATCGTTGCCCCAGGATAATCCTTTTCTGTGGCAATTTCATATGGAGCATGATCTGTACCGACAAAATCGATGGTTCCGTCAGCCAGAGCCTGCCAGTGAGATTCGTTATCCTCTTTTCCTCGTAAAGGAGGAGCAATCTTTGCATAGGAACCGCGCTCTGACATGGAGTCCTTTGCATTAAGTACAAGATAGTGAGGACAGGTTTCTGCTGTAACCTTAACACCACGCTTCTTGGCTGCTTTTACCAGCTCGACGCCTTCTTTTGTGCTCATATGTACCACATGTACACGTGCGTCTGTAGCTTCTGCAAAGCTGAGAATCAATTCAATGGCCACCTTCTCAGCGAGGCTTGAACGCGCTTCCGCCCATGCTGGTCCGTCAAGGCGCCCTTCCTTTTCAAGTTTTTTGGAATAGAATGTGCAGATATCATAGTTTTCAGCATGTACACCAATTGGGAGTCCGGTTTTTGCAACGTTACTGAAAATTTCCAGCATCTCTGCGTCCGATACTTTAGGGAAGGTAGGTACAGAAGGAGTCATGTAAACTTTAAAGGCAACAACTCCCTGGTCAATCTGCGGATAAATATTATCAATCCAGCCTTCACGAGCATCTTCTCCAGTCATGCCTCCCCAGAAACAGTAATCAATATAGGCCTGATCCCTGATTGGTCCGATTTTTTTATTGAAACTCTCCCCATCACGAACGGATGGCTTGCTGCAGCAAGGCATATCTATAATGGTTGTTAAGCCTCCGGCTGCTGCAGAACGGCTGCCAGTAGCAAAGGTTTCTCTATGAGTGAAGCCTGGATCCATAAAATGAGTATGCGGATCAATACAGCCTGGAACGACTAATTTTCCTTTAATATCAATTACCCTGGCTGCATT
This sequence comes from Cytobacillus oceanisediminis 2691, assembly GCF_000294775.2. Taxonomy (GTDB): domain Bacteria; phylum Bacillota; class Bacilli; order Bacillales; family Cytobacillaceae; genus Cytobacillus; species Cytobacillus pseudoceanisediminis. The sequence continues at coordinate 2,432,533 of NZ_CP015506.1, read as the reverse complement.
TAGAAAAGAAATGTCATTAGTGTAGCCAACAATTTTTCCCTCGTTTACCAGAATATTTGTTAAAACCTGACGATCTCCCTGGGGAATGCTTGCATTTTTCAAAATTAAATCCATTTCTCCTGCTCCTATCTATTATTTGGATTTCTGCCTCCCGAAGAAGAGGCAGATGGTTTCAGCAATTGCATTTAAATCGCTTCAGCTGAATGATCTCCTTTCAGCTGTTCGATTCTTTCACTTTCACTTATATTTAAATCTTTATAATTAAATACCAAATTTAATAAAATTGCTGTGATGCTTCCCAGCACGATCCCATTTTCAACCAGCAAGCGTGCGCTTGTTGGAAGACTTTCAAAAATTTGCGGGACAACTGCCGAACCAAGTCCGATTCCTATGGAACAGGCAACGATAAGCAAGTTTTCATTTTTGCTGAAATCAACAACAGAAAGCATTCTGATTCCGGATGAGATAACCATTCCAAACATTGGAATCATTGCTCCGCCAAGAACAGCCATAGGGATAATCGTGGTCAGAGCTGCCACTTTAGGCAAAAGCCCCAAAATCATTAATATAACGCCAGCTGCGATAACTACATTTCTCGTTTTTACTTTAGTTAGCGCTACAAGTCCCACATTCTGTGAAAAGGACGTATAAGGAAATGCATTAAAGATTCCTCCTATTACCACAGCCAGCCCCTCTGCACGCAGCCCTTTTTTTATGTCTTTGGAGTCCAGCTTTCTCTCGCAGACATCTCCGAGGGCCAGAAATACCCCAGTAGATTCAATCATGCTCACAATAGCTACTAAAGTCATTGTAAGTATGGCCGAGGCATTGAATGTCGGGAATCCGAAATAAAATGGCTGAACGACATGAAACCAGGAAGCCTGGCTGACTTCGGCAAAGCTGACGAGCCCCATAAAATAAGCAGTGATCGTTCCGGCCACCAATGAAAGCAGCACAGATATAGCTCTCATATAGCCTTTAAAGAACCTGTTCATTAAAATAATGAGAACGAGTGTAAATGCAGCCAGGAATAAATTCTGGGCACTCCCATATTCTGGGGAACCAAGTCCTCCTGCAGCATTATTCATTGCAACAGGGATCAAGGAAACCCCGATAATAGCTACCACTGAACCGGTTACGACCGGCGGGAAAAATCTCATTATTTTACTCATAAATTGAGATAAGATCATTACGATGATTCCCGAAGCAATAATGGCCCCGTAGATGGCTGTAATGCCCTGCAAATTCCCGATGGCAATCATGGGTCCGACTGCTGTAAAAGTACATCCAAGAATCACCGGCAGCCTTATGCCAAAATGCCTCCCCCCTATTACTTGAAGCAATGTAGCAATCCCGCAAGTAAATAAATCAATTGAAATTAAGTAAGCAAGCTGCTGGGCCGTGAGCCCTATTGCCGGTCCAACAATCAGTGGAACAATAACAGCACCTGCATACATGGCCAGCACATGCTGAAATCCCAAAGTCCCTACTTTCCAAGGATTTAGCTTTTCCAAAGACTTCCCCTCCAGGTTTAATTCTTTGTTATGCCTCAGCCTGACTCCAGCGGATAAAAACAGGCATCACCTCCCAAAAGAAAAATGAGTATAAAAAAAACCGCAGCAATAGATAACATCAAAGTACACATAGATGCTCTATTACTGCGGTTTCATTCAGCTTCCGTTAAACAAAAGGCAAAGGAACCGCTCCGATATTCAGGTTTAAGAAAAACTGCGGCATGCACAGCTTCCCCAAACATATTGTAAAACTGCTATTCTTCAAAATAAATAACTGTGCATGCTTCTTCGGTATCAGGATCGTAATCTTTTAAAATCGTTTTGACTTTCAAATGGAGAGAATTTTCAATCAGACCCTTTAAAAGCGATTTAAATTCAACAATTAATGCTGAATCAACCGATATGGTAAGGTGATGAAAATTCTGGCTTAGCATATGCAGTGCCTGTACACGCTTATGCTGAGCAAATATGATGACTCTATCATCAAAAGTTTCAAGACGCTGTTTCTTTACGCCTGTACCGTAGATCTCCTGATTGACACGATTATAAAGAAAAGCGAGATCTTTTTTTAATGATTGATGGAATTTTGAGGTTATTACAGTCATGTAGTCCTCCTGTTATTCACTATATTAAACAAGGCAGTTTTATAAGTCAATACCATTTATCAGAAAATTCTTACTTGACAAAATATTAGCTTAACTATTACACTACAAATCAACTCCCCCTCTATTTCTATAATTGTCTTGATAATACCTCCCTCCAGCACACTGAAAAATCAAATAGAATTTTTCGTATAACCTCAATAATCGGTTTGAGGGTTTCTACTGGGAACCGGAATTCCTATCTACGAAAGGCTTTTTCCTGTGGATAGCATCCAGGAACCTTTTGTGCAGGAATTTTTTTGTGCTTATTAGTCTATTTAGAAGAATATGCATAATATCATAATTTAAATACCTCTGCTTGCTCGCCAGACTATTATCCCTTAATACTCACACAATTTCTCATTGTCATTTTTAAGTTTCAAAGCTCTATGAGGAGGCGAAGATTTGAAAAGTATTAATTTTATTGTTAATGGAAAGGAACGTACGGTCGTTTGCCCGCCTGCTAAAACACTCCTGGATGTCTTAAGGGAAGATTTAGGATTGACTGCCAGCAAGGAATGCTGCGGTAAGGGAGAATGCGGATCATGCTCTGTACTAATCAATAAAGAGGTTGTATGCTCCTGTCTAGTCCTCGCTGGCCAGGCGGAAAACCAGGTGATCACAACTTGTGAAGGAGTCGGCCTATCACCAAATCTCGATGTAATTCAGGAATCATTTATTGCTGAAGGGGCAACACAGTGCGGTTACTGTACTCCGGGTATCATCGTATCAGCTAAAACATTTTTAGATAAAGTTGACACGATCCCATCTGCAGAGGAAATTAAAACAGCATTAGGCGGCAATCTATGCCGCTGTACAGGCTATACAAAAATTATTAAGGCAGTGCAGACAGCTGCTTCAAAAAAAATATCCGAACCGGAAGCAGCCAAATAGTCCATGACACATACAGCTATTGTTCTTGCTGCAGGCCGATCCAGCAGAATGGGCACTTTAAAAGGACTGCTGCCGTGGCAAGGAACGACATTATTCGAGCATCAGCTGCAAAACCTCATGGAATCCGTGTTTTCTGACATTGTTGTCGTTTTGGGTTACAAAGCCGAAGAATTTATTCCTATCGCAAAGAAATACCCTATCAAAATCATAATGAATGAACAATTCCATGAAGGAAAATGCTCATCAATCATTTCCGGAGTTAAAACCGCAGTCAAGTCAGCAGAAACGATTCTTATTACATCTGTTGACCAGCCGCTTCAGTCTTTCACCGTTAACAGGCTTGCAGAATCTCTTGCAAAAAGCGGCGGCCTGATTGCAGTTCCCAGCCATCAATGCAAAAGAGGTCACCCTATCCTCTTTTCCGCCCAATTGAGAAGCGATCTTTTATCTATCAAGGAAGAAAGAATGGGCCTGAGATTTGTAATTCAAAAGCATGAAAAAGCTCTTCTTGAAGTGCCCGTTGAAAATGATGAGATTCATCTCAACCTGAATAAACAGGCAGATTATATAAATGCCCTAAAAAAATGACTTGGGAGGTAAATCAATGCTCGTTTCAGAAATTGATATGATTACCCCTTCCTCACTATCCGAATGTCTGACCCAGCTATCAAAGGAAGACAGGAAACATAGATTGATAGCCGGCGGGACAGATGCAGCAGTCCGGATGAAGGAAGGCAAATGGCGGCCTGATACATGGATAAATATTAAAAACTTAAAAGAGCTGCGCTATATCAAAGAAAGTGAAGATTTTATCCATATTGGCCCCTTGACCACACATACCGATATGATTCAATCACCGCTTCTGCAGAGAAAAGCGGATGTTCTCGTGGAAGCAGCCCGTGAAGTCGGAGCCACCCAAATGCAGAATATGGGAACAATCGGGGGAAATATTGCTACTGCTTCCCCTGCGGGCGATACCCTTCCGGCTTTGTATGTTCTCGGTGCCATGCTCGAACTCACCTCGCTGACGAATAAACGGACCATTCCAATCGAAGAGTTTATCACTGGTCCCGGCAGGACAGTTTTAAAAGAAAATGAAATGATTACAAATATCCTAATAAAGCCGCAAAAATCAAATGGTATAGGCATTTTCCAAAAGCTCGGCCCCCGAAAAGCACAATCCATTTCCATTGTGAATGTAGCCATTTCACTCACAATGGACAATGACCGCAATTGCACGGAAGGAAAAATTGCCTTCGGTTCTGTGGCGCCGACTATTATCCGTGCACGTAAGTGTGAATCAATGCTTACCCTGGGGCAGCTTAACGAGGAATTAATCCAGAATATTGCCAAAATTGCCTGGAAAGAGGTCATGCCCATTTCAGATGGAAGAGCAACTGCTACATATAGAAGAGATATGGCAAGCGCTTTACTGGAAAGAGGGTTATATCGTCTAATCAGGAGGTGGGAAAACCAATGAACACCAAATGGGTTGGAAAAAGAGTCCAAAGAATTGATGGCCTGGAAAAAGTAACAGGAGAATTAAAATATATGACCGATTACCAATTTGACAATATGGTTTGGGGCAAAGTCCTGCGGTCTGAATATCCGCATGCCAAAATAAAATCCATTGACACTGAAGCAGCTAAAAACCTCCCAGGTGTTATTTGTGTACTTACCCATAAAGATATTCCCGGCTTTAATGGATTTGGGATTGTTGTTCCCGATCAGCCTGTTCTGTGCTCAGATGTCGTACGGTGCACAGGGGATGCTGTAGCACTGGCTGCAGCAGAAACTCTGGAAATCGCCGAACAGGCACTGACGTTAATCAAAGTGGATTATGAGCCTTTGGAAGTTGTTGCTGATGCTGAATATGCCTTAACCGATTCTGCTCCAAAGCTTCATCCTGATGGCAATTTGCACAGCCATGTGAAAATAAAAAACGGAAACATTGAGGAAGCCTTCGAAGAAGCTGACATCATTGTTGAGAATACCTTCTACTCCCCCCGCCAAATGCATGCATTTATTGAAACAGAAGGCGGCTGGGGAGTTATGGATGAAGAAGGATTCCTCACGATTCGCTGCCCTGGCCAATACGCGTACCGTGATCGAATGCAGATTGCAAGGTCCCTGGCTTATAACCCTGAAAGAATCAGAGTCATTTCAAGTCCTATTGGAGGAGCATTCGGCGGGAAGGATGAGATTACGGTTCAAATTTATCTGGCTCTCCTTGCCATGCATACAAACGGGCGGCCGGTAAAAATTCATTTAAGCCGTGAAGAGTCTGTCATTGCCGGCATAAAAAGGCATCCATTTAAAGTCAAAATGAAAACAGCTGCCAAAAAAGACGGCACATTGATCGCTAACCAGGTAACTGCCATAGGAGATACCGGGGCCTATGCTTCCCTGGGTGGGGCAGTCATCGCTCTGGCAATCGAGCATTCTTGCGGCCCTTATAAAATTCCAAATGTGGATCTCGAAGGCTTCTGTGTTTATACCAATAATGGCATTGCCGGTGCCTTCAGAGGCTTTGGCGTCAACCAGGTATGTATGGGAATTGAAACCCATATGGATATGATTGCAGAAAAACTGGGAATGAATCCAATTGAACTTCGCAAAAAAAATGTCTATCATCAGGGCGAAGTTTCAAGTGTCGGCCACATTGTCAAATCCAGTGTGGGCACCTATAAAACACTTGAAACCGCAGAAAATTGCGATCTGTGGAAGAACCGTGAAAAATATAAATCCGAAGTGAGTGAGCCATGGAAAAAACGGGGGGTGTCCCTCGCAACTTCCTTTCATGGCATTGGAATGGGTATTGGCCTGCCTGATTATGGAGCCGCCTCTATCGAACTTCAGTCAGACGGTAAATTTCTTGTAGGTGTCGGATGCGAGGAAATCGGCGGAGGCAATAGCACTGTGTACGCCCAGATAGCGGCTGAGATGCTGAACTGTGATATCAGCAATATTATGGTTGTTCAAGGAGATACACAGAAGACACTTGATGGCGGTACTGTAACTGCCTCCCGCTCCACCTACACCGGCGGAAGAGCTGTTGCGGCAGCAGCACCCAAGATGACTGAGCTTCTTATCCAAACAGCTGCTGAAATGCTGAATTTACAAGCATCAAGAATTGACTTAAGACCAAACCATATTTCAGCCGATGGACAAATCATACCCTATAAGTCTATATATAAGCACCTTTATGATCAACATCAGTCTGCCAGAGTAGAAGGACACTTCTACCTTCCAAAAGAAAAGGAAGAAATCAAAGGCTCAGGCGGCGCCCCCCATCATTTATACGGATATTTAACCCATGTCGTGATGGTTGAAGTAGATACTTTAACTGGTGAAACGGATGTTTTGCGGGTTGTTTCCATCCCTGATGCTGGAAAAGTCATTAATCCGCAGGGGTTAGAGGGCCAGGCTGAAGGGGGAGCAGTAATGGGAATCGGCTATACCCTTTTTGAGGATGTGCTGATAGAGAATGGTTATCATAAGACACGGAATTTCACTGATTATATCATCCCCACTATTCGCGAGACGCCTTTAATTGAGACCTTCCCTGTTGAAGAGCCCGAACAATCAGGGCCTTTTGGGGCAAAAGGAATTGGTGAAGTAGTGATGATTCCGATTATCGCTGCTATCATGTCGGCCATATATGATGCAACAGGAGCTAGAATCTTTCAACTGCCTGCTACTCCTGAAAGAGTTTTTAATGCATTGAAAGATCTAAAAAAACAAAAAGTCCAATCTGCAAGGTGATGCAATTGATGAGCCGCAATTTATTTGCCAAATTAGAAGAGTCCATCAATAACCGAAAAGACACATTTCTCCTTACCATTACAGACTATCCTGATAACAAAATCCTCGGAGCCAAAGCGTTATTATGGCCAGATGGAGGCCTCTGTACTGAAAACTCACTGCTGCCGCAGGATGTGAAGGATCTATTAATAGCACAATGCAGTATACTTGTCGCCAAAAAGCGGTCCGGCGCAGTGAAATTTGTGTGGAAGGACAGCATAATTGAATGTTTTGCAGAATACTTCCCTGCTCCGCTCCATTTGATAGTCGCCGGGGCGGGCCATGTGTGTGAACCCGTGGCAGAAATGGGGCGTATGCTGGGATTTTTCGTCACAGTAATAGACGATCGGGAAGAGTTCGCAAACAGGGAACGCTTTCCATTTGCCAATGAAGTGGTTTGCCAATCCTATCTGCATTATTTCAGGGATGTGGATATTTCGGAAAAAACCTATATTCTCCTTCTTACCAGGGGACATAAATATGACGTGCTCAGTTTGAATGAACTTTTAAAAAGAAACAGTCAGGCAGGATATATAGGCATGATTGGCAGCAGAAGGCGCATTTCAGGTGTTTTTAAAGAACTTCAGCAGGATTTTCCGGATGAAAGCTTTGACAATTTATACACCCCTGTAGGACTAGATATCGGAGCAGAAACACCTGCAGAGATAGCAGTCAGTATTATGGCAGAAATTCTGAAAGTAAAAAATCAAAAATCTGGAAATTCTTTAAGTACACAGATTAAAAAGTATGCGAAGATGGGTTTCCATGAGGGGGCCGGCAAATGGACCAAATGCAGCTCATAAAGCGAGCCATGGAAGTCAGGAAAGGAGGTGAGAAAGCAGCGCTCGCCACAATTATTCGCACCAAAGGGTCCACTCCGAGAAAAACTGGAAGCCGAATGATTGTGTTTCCCTGCGGAAGAATTGAAGGTACAATTGGCGGGGGCTGCGGTGAAGCAGAAGTGATTGAGAAGGCCTTCGAAGTCATCCAATCGAATACTCCAAGTCAACAGCGCGTTGATTTAACGAAAGGGCTATTTTTTGAAGATGGAGGAATCTGCGGCGGAATTATGGATGTCTTTATTGAACCAATTTAACCAAAATAATGTATAACTCCCGCCTATTCCATGGTCAAGTCAGTTTGTATGGCAGAATGGACATTTACCATGAAGAAGGAGTGACTTTTCATGTCGATAATCGAAAAGGATCTTGGTTCAGGCCTCCCGCCTGCCTCTGGTGCGAACCTCTTAGAACGGCTCTTTAAGCTATCCGCACGAAATACCAATGTAAAGACAGAACTTCTTGCGGGCGTTACTTCGTTTATGACAATGAGTTATATTATCTTTGTCAACCCGATTATCTTAGCGGACGCAGGAATACCAAAAGAAGCCGCACTGGCTGCAACCATATACGCAAGTGTCTTCTGTACTCTTCTAATGGCACTGTGGGCAAATTTCCCTGTTGCGGTTGCCCCTGGCATGGGGCTGAATGCTTTTTTTGCTTATACAGTAGTCCTTGGTCAGGGACTTTCCTGGCAAACAGCCCTTGGAGCTGTATTTATATCGGGAATTGTGTTTTTAATTTTAACAGTTACAGGAGTCCGCCAAAAGATCGTAGATGGTGTCCCGGATGTTTTAAAGTCAGCTATAGGTGTTGGGATTGGATTATTCATTGCTTTTATTGGCTTAAAAAATGCAGAACTTGTGGTCGCAAATGAATCTACATTTGTCGGCTTAGGAAGCATAACAAGCCAAGGCCCGCTTCTTGCCCTTTTTGGATTAATTATTGCCGCCCTCCTCATGGCGAAAAAAGTAAAAGGCGCGCTGCTGATTAGCATATTGGGTACAAGTGCGCTGGCCATGATTGTTGGCTTTATTGCCTATCCAAAGGCCGTAAGTGATATCGTATCCCTCAGTCTTCCAAGCATGTCTGACACGTTTTTAGCTATGGATATTATGGGAGCAGTAAAATATGGCATCATCTCAGTCATTTTCTCCTTTACTATTGTAGAATTATTTGACAATTTAGCTACCCTCATCGGATTATCAAGAAAAGCTGGCCTCACTGATGAAAATGGAAAAATTGAAAATCTGGATCGTGCACTTCAGGCAGATGCAATTGGCACGATGGCAAGTGCAGCCTTTGGAAGCACTGCCTTAAACGCATATGTGGAAAACGCAACCGGGATCTCGGAAGGCGGACGCACTGGCTTAACTGCTTTAACTGTAGCTGTTTTATTTTTTCTGTCGCTCATTTTTGCTCCGCTCATTTATTTCATACCATCTGTAGCCACAGCACCTATCCTTATCCTCGTTGGTGCCTTAATGCTCAGTGAAATAAAACATATAAGCTTCGATGACTTCACTGATGTCATACCTGTTTTTTTAACAATCGTTCTTATGCCTTTAACTTTCAGTATCGCCCAGGGGCTGGCATTCGGCTTTATCTCTTACACACTGCTTAAGCTTCTTACAGGCAAGCATCATCAAATTCACTGGATCATGTATTTTGTCAGTACAGCCTTTATCATTAATTTCATTATGGGCGGACATTAAAAAGATGTTTGTCATTTTCAAAAAAAGCGAGGAGTTTACATGAAGCTAACCATTGAAAATTTACGAAAAAGAATAGACGTGGCAGCCAAAAGGACTCCTGCCGATCTGGTTATTAAAAACGGGAAGGTAATAAATGTATTTACACGCGAAATCATTGAGGAAGACATAGCCATTGCCGATGGAATCGTAGCTGGCTTAGGAAGCTATGAAGGGAAGGAAATCATTGATGCCGGGGGCAGCTATATAGCCCCCGGGTTCATTGATGGGCATGTCCATATTGAGTCAGCGATGGTTACCCCTGCTGAATTCAGCAATGTTGTTCTCCCGCACGGAGTAACGACTGTCATTGCAGACCCTCACGAAATAGCCAATGTCAGCGGAACAATAGGCATTGATTTCATGCTGGAATCTTCAGAAGAGATCCCGCTTGATGTATTTTTTATGCTTCCATCCTGTGTGCCTGCAACTCCATTTGAAAATGCCGGCGCTTCTCTCAGTTACAAGGATCTTGAAAAATATTACGGTCACCCGAGAGTGCTCGGTCTTGGTGAGGTAATGGATTACCCTGCTGTTATGAACAATGATTCAGAAATGCTAAAAAAACTGGAAGACGCTCATAGCAAAGGAAAATGTATCGATGGGCATGCAGCAGGACTTAATGCAGATGAAATTAATATATACATGGCCGCCGGGATTAGAACGGACCATGAATGCATAAACCCTGAAGAAGCGCTGGACCGAATGCGCAAAGGGATGTATGTTATGCTGAGGGAAGGATCGGCGGCCAGGGACTTATTAGCACTTCTCAAATCTGTCAGCGAACATAACGCACGGCGCTGTTTATTCGTAACGGATGACAAGCATCTGGATGACCTGATCAATGAAGGCAGCATTGACCATAATGTCAGAATGGCCATTAAGGATGGGATGGATCCTATTCTTGCCGTTCAAATCGCTACGCTGAATGCAGCAGAATGCTTCGGCCTGAAAAATAAAGGGGCTATTGCTCCCGGTTATGAAGCCGACCTGATATTTCTTAGTGATCTTAGGAATGTAAAGGTTGAGAAAGTAATGAAAAGCGGAATACTTGCTGCAGAAAACGGGGTCATTAAGGATCCAGTTCCTAAGAGCCTCGAACCTGTAACTGCCATTTTGGACAGTGTCAAAATCGGCAGCCTAAACGGTGAGGATTTAAGCATAAGAATGGGAACTGGGAATGCCAATATTATTGGCATTATACCGAACAGCATTGTGACCAGGCACCTGGTGGAAAAGGCCGATTCACTTAATGGCTATTTCCAGCCTAATTCTGATAAAGATTATTTAAAATTGGCTGTGGTAGAGCGGCATCACCTCACTGGAAGCATCGGGCTTGGCATAATTAAGGGGCTGGGGATTACAAGAGGAGGGATTGCCTCAACGGTTGCCCACGATTCCCATAATATTGTGGCAGCAGGCACCTCTGATGAAGATTTACTGGCGGCAATTAAGCATACGGCATCAATGAAAGGCGGCCTGGCTGTTGTCCAGGATGGAAAGATCCTTGCGGAACTCCCCCTGCCTATTGCAGGGCTCATGAGTGATCGGGATTCTTCATTTATTTTCGGACGTTTGTCTGAGTTGAATCATGCACTTAGAACAGTCGGATGCAGCATGGAATTCAACCCGTTTTTGACGCTTTCATTTTTAGCGCTTCCAGTAATACCTGAGCTCAAGTTAACTGATAGAGGATTATTTTCCGTCAGCTCCTTTAGCCACATTAATGCAGAATCATAGAAAAGCGGAAGCTGCCCGCCTATAAAGGAACCCATACTTAAAGCGCTACGTCCTCCCAAAAGCTACCGCTTTCGGTCGTGCGATGTATCGCTGCCGTAACTTTCCTTGTCCTGTGGCAGCGTCTGCATGACCCGCATCCTCCCAAAAGCTGCCGCTTTTGGTCGTGCGAAGATTACGCTGACGAAGCCTTCCTTGTCCTGCGGGCCTCAAGCATAAGACGAGCCGGCTAAATGGCTGTACTTAAACCATTTGGACGGATTGATAGAAATGTTGAGGCGACTGTCCAGGGACGACAAGCATAAGGCGGTTTTTCCTTCTGGAAGGGAACGGCTTATGACCTAGAGTCCCTAGGAGTCGTAACTAGACACGCTTAGACCCGAGACCCGCTGGCGCATGGAGCTAGTCAATTATCTAACTTCAGAATTTATACATTCTTATATTTTAAAATAAGGCCGGGGTTTTCTCCAGCCTTATTTCATTTCTTAGTGACTTCCTTATTATCTAATGTTAATGCTGCCCAAGCTGTTTCATCTGCAAAGTACCTGCTCCAGCTTGCCACACCGGCCAAATTATATTTCTTTGCCAATTCAGTCCGTTTGGTTAATGATAGTTCATCTTCAAGCCACACTTTATATGTGATTTTATCTTTTTCTGAAAAATGCTCCGCATAATTTTGCCCGCTTTCCGGATCATATACTGGAGTAACGTTATTCTGACTGAGCCACTCTTTTACTTTGCTCATAGAAAGTGCTTTAGAAGAAACATCCCCGTTTGATTTTTGTTCCCACAGTCTTGTATATAAAGGCACTCCCAATATTAATTTTTCATTAGGAACAATCTCCAGCAGATGTTTCAGGTTTTCTTCAACCCACGGCAGGCTCGCTACGCTTCCTGCAACCTACGAGCTTCCCCAATGTTCATCATAAGCCATGACAACCAAATAATCTGCTATCCCGGCAAGTTTATCCCTTTCATAAAAAGCCGACCAATTACCGCTCGATGAAATGAATGTGATATCCATAGACACAACTAAACCTGCTTCATGAAAGTACGGAGTGGCTTCCCTCACAAACTGTGTTATTAATGGCCCATCCTCCGGATTAACATTTTCAATGTCCAGATTCACCCCATTTAATTCATACATTTGACTGAAATGCATAAGCTGCCGAATCATATTCTTCCTTGATTCAAAAGAACCAAATGCTTCATGTGTTAAATCAGGGTCAAATGCATTTGAAAACAAGCCCCATATTTGGTATCCCTGTTTTCTTGCCCACATTGAATATTCTTTCGATCCCAGGTTTTTGATGGAACCTTTTCCGTCCGCAAGCTCAAACCATGTTGGAGAAATGACATTAATACCCGGCATCTTCGGTATTTTTGAAGTATTAGGGTTCTTTGTATATACCGCTTCCCAGGTCAGCTGTATAGGACCTTCCAGTTCCGGCACTGTATACGCAGATTCTTCAAGGGAAATAGCAATCTGTTTGTTCTCACCCTTTTTTATGTATTGTTTCTTCAAATAACCAGCTGTACCGTCTTCTTTTCTAATAAAATAGTAGTCTCCTTTTTCTTGTTCTACTAAAACTTCTTCATTTGGAGATACTGAAGCCGTATACGGAGATTCCAGACTGTCTTTCGTCCTCAGCCGAAGCAATTCTTCATGAATATCTTTTTCCTTCACCTTGCCGGAAACCATTGACTCTCCATCTTTGTGAACCCATATTGCACCTGTATCAGAGAGAATTGAATAAGTAATAGGATAGAAAGCCAAAAGCGGCTCGATAGCCAAATATCTGTCTTTTCCTATCTGTTTAGCAGCTGTAAAATCCAGTTTCATAGGCTTATCATTCACATAATAGCTCAAAGATTCCAATGGCATCTGCACTACTTTATTTTTTGTGGCGATAATGATGGATTGTGAGTGTTCATCAAGAATAATGCCTTCATCGACAAATTCCTTCAAAAACGTTAATGGCAGGTAGATCGATTCACCTTCTATATAAGCATTGCCCGCCTGTTTGCCCATAAACAATATCGGATGTTCTCCTTTAAAGTAAGACACCTTTTCCTTTGAAGCAAAAGGATATAAAATCATGAAAATGCTTGAAATTATCAGTGTAAAAGCAAACAAAAGCCCCGCAAAGATAAGTTTTTTAGCGGCAGGCTTTTGTGGACTTGTTTCAATTTTATACATTCCTTTTCCTCCCTTAATTCCATCGTATCGAAATAAACAGAAAATGGGAAGAAAATTTAGAATACCTACAACTTATTTCCACCCTTCCTATATTAACGGAATGAAAACAGGAAAGGTTTCAGGTTTTTATCAATATGTTGTAAAGTGAGTAAGATTCTGCAATCTGTAAGTAATATATTTTACCAAAGGCATTTTTTCATTGGAAGGATAGTTTTTCGTATAAATTGCACCGTTATTATTCCAAAGCTTATTAAAGTAGCTGTCGACATCCTTCATAACCTGGGATTGGTCAGGAGCGCTGATTTTTAAATTTGTCTCCAGGTTTAAATCATCCAGATTTCTCTTTGTAAAATTGGCTGAGCCAGCAATGATCATACTATTTTCTTTGCCGGTTACATACATGATTTTCGAATGGTATTGCTCAAATCCCGTATTGTACCATCTGATTTTTATGTTTTCGTGGCCTAATTTGTCTAATTCAGCTGCGACAGGTATATTCGGAAGCCCAATTTTCTCAGAGCCGAAAGCATTCTGATTTGGATCCAGGATCATTTTTACTTTCGCTCCCCGATCAGCTGCCTTTTTTAGAGAATCAACCACTTTCCGGTCAGCAAGATAGAACATGCCGAGCCAGATGGTTTCACCTTTGCCGGATTTATTAATTTCTTTAATAATGTGTTTATAGATTTTCCCTTCAGTCAGCACCTGGGCCTTTACAGTCCCAGTTTTTTTGCTGTCTTCAGGCTTAAAATCTGTCAGTTTGCCTGATGCTGAATAATCGACCACCGCCTGCTCGGTTTTAACGAGATCAGCCAGGATTGGCCCTTTTACTTCAAACGCGATATTAGAATGATACCCACTGGCATTGTGGGGATTTCCGGATGTTACAATCCCTGTTTTCTCCGTTACAAAAACCTTCCGGTGATTTGCTTTAATATTCATGAGATCGAGATATGACCGAAATGTCACTTCAGGAGCATTTTCTGCGAGCGGATTGGGAAGCCAGCCATTGCCTCCCTGTCCAAACCACTGTATAAATACACGCCAAAATGCCGAATAAATTGGATTAGAATCTCTCAAAGGGACTAATGAAGTATAAACTACATTTATTCCATTCTCCTTCAGCTTCTTGAATTCGGGTACATCATGTGATCCATATGTGCTGTTAATCCGATCTGTGATCACTGTAATATCCATATTGGGGTGGCTCTGTTTTTGTTCGATGAGCTTATCAGTTATTTTACCGCTAATATCCGGATAATCTTTATCCCCATCAGTAAAACCATTGAATAAAAACATATCCATCACGATAAAATCCTCCGCCTCACCAATGGCTTCTAATATCCGCTTAAAGATCTGATGATCGCTTTCTCTTCTGCCGTTACCTTTTTCAAAATTCAAATCGTATAAAAACTTAATATCTTCTACAGTGTAAACTTCGCCTTCGAAAGAAAGGCCTTTTGGCAATGGTTTATTGGACTGATAGATAATAGTTGCTGCCAATACCAGCACAAGGCTCAAAATGGGTATCCCTACCGTTTTTCTATTTAACTTTCCCAGAACCTTTTTCACCAGGACTCCCCCTACCCGCTAGACTGCGATAACTATATATAGACCATTTTTGACTATTGTAAACTCATCTATACGCCTTCACTCAATATAAAAGACGAAGGCCTGCGCCTTCGCCTTTAAAGATATATATTTTAACCTACAAGCTTTACAAGCATATGAGATAGTTTATGCTTTTCTTCTTCAGTTCCTACCTTCCACAATTCCTGCAGAAGCTTTTCTTCCCTGTTTCTTGGATCTTCTTTGGAAGCCAGATAATCGCCTACCTTTTGAGCTGTGTTCGCGAGCTGTTCCTCATCCATGCCCATTTTCTGGCCCAGGGAGACCTTTCCGCTTAAATATTCTTTAAAACCGTCAAAGCTTGAAAGAATTTCATCTTTCTTTTCGCTTCCCATATTACTGAGTTTTTCCTCTACATTGCCTGCTTGTCCATTTACGTTATTCACATTCTGTTCCATGCTTGAATCTCTCCTTTATATAGATTTGATTGCTGTGACAGTCTACTAATACCCGCTGTTAATCATGTCAAACACAAGCCAGAGAGTTTGAAAAACCTCCCTGAAATAAATTGGACAACTTTTTATTTGCACATGGTATGCAGGTTTGCTCACATGGTACAATATACTAACATAGAAAGTATGAAGGAGAGTTTTTATGATTTATGGAATTATCATTATTTTAGCTTACTTACTGGGCTCCATTCCTTCTGGTTTAATAGTAGGAAAACTTTTTTATGGAGTGGATATCCGTGAGCATGGCAGCGGAAATTTAGGCGGAACTAATACTTTCCGGACCCTTGGTGTTAAGGCCGGCATGATTGTGACCATAGCAGATATCTTAAAAGGCACCCTTGCTGCATCCCTGCCCTTTTTCTTTGGATCGGACATGCATCATCTTGCTGCAGGAGTTTTTGCAGTTATTGGGCACATGTATCCGCTGTTTGCCGGCTTTCGCGGTGGTAAAGCAGTCGCTACATCGGGGGGAGTGCTGTTAGCCTATGTTCCCTTAATGTTTCTTATCATATTGGGTGTTTTCTTTCTAAGCCTTTACATAACCAAGTACGTGTCCTTGTCCTCTATTCTGGCAGCACTGGCATCCATCATTTACGCACTAATTATATGGGACATTCCACTAATTATAGTAGTATCTATACTTGGCATCTTTGTTATTTACAGACATAGGGAAAATATTAAACGAATCAGGGACAAAACCGAGCCCAAAATAAAATGGCTTGGCTGAAAACCAGCCAGCCTGCAATGCAGCAGACTAGATCTGCTGTATTTTTTTGTCTAATTTTCTAATTCTTAAATTATTTTCTGATATTTCAGTCTAGTTTATTTGAATAAAGTGTTAAAGGAATATTATACTGATTACAAAGGCCTAGAAACATATACTATAAAGCCTATATAACAATTTTTATACATAAAGAAACATAAATTGATATCTTTCGCCATACATTAGTTTAGGCTAAAATTTCAGCCAAAAACGTTAAAGTTAGGATGAAGAATTAAATGGATAAAACTCAAGGCCAACTGGAAAATGTTTCCTTCCCGTACTTTTTCATTGATCATAACCTAAGAATACTCACTTCATCATTAATAAGTGCTGAAGGAGTGTTTACTGAATTTTTGGCAACAGAAGATATTAGCAGATTCAACAATCTATTAAAGAAAAATGAATCTGGCATTTTTAAACTTAAAATAGGTAATAGCATTCTTCCATATAGAATTCATCTAGAAAAAAGTGATGCTGCGCACTATCATCTTTTTTGTTTTACCCTCTCTTCAGAAGATGAGGAATTAAGAAAGATGGCGGAGCACATGCAAAAAAGGCTGCACCGCGTTAATTACCAATTAAAAGAAAAAAAGAAACACTTAAATAAAGCAGTGAAAGAGAATAAAGAAACTGTTTTGATATCTGACTATTCAGCTGATGCTGGACAGTTAGCGGGGATTGCACATGAGATCCGGAATCCCCTAACAACTGTAAAAGGATTTTTACAGCTTTTGAAGCCTTATTTATTAGAAATCGGAAAAGAACAGTACGCTGAGATTGCAATTGAAGAAATTAATCGGGCAAATGATATAATATATGAATTCTTAAATGCATCAAAACCTCCTCAAAACAAAAGAACGGAAATAGAAGTCAACAGATTAGTTAAGGAAATGAAAATATTCTTTGAAAGCGAGGCGCATATTAGAAATATTAACCTTTCTGTATGCCTTTGCCCTAATAATCCCATTTTCTATGGTGATGTGAAGCAGATAAAGCAGGTCCTCATCAATATTATTAGAAATGCAATGGAAGCATGTGAAAGCATTCCTGCTCCAGAAGGAAAAATAGATCTTAAAGCAAAAGCCCTTAACCAAAAAGTATCCATCACCATCCAAGATAATGGATTGGGAATGTCAGAAAAAACAATAAGCAAATTGTTCGTCCCATTCTATACAACAAAAGAAAAAGGAACCGGCATCGGTCTATCCATATGCCAAAAAATAATTGAAGAGCATGATGGCAAGATAAATGTTTATTCGAAAATGTCACAGGGCACTATTTTCGAAATTGAACTTCCGTTAATTAGTAACTGAATTTATTAAACCGATTTCAAAATAAATCAAATTATGCCATGTAAAATTGAAAAAATGCAGAAATATGATGAAAATTGAAAAATTTCATATTAAAATTAGACTATTAATATATCTTTATACTCTATATTAAGGGGATAATTTTTATGAAGTTCAGTAATGCCTTCTTACTATCCACAGTCATCTGTACAATGTTAATTATTTGTTCGGCTTTATTCATCTATCAATTGCACACAGAGAATAAAGCGGAGGCAGCTGAAGCAAAACCTGCTCAATTTCATATGGAAAACAGAGAAACCACCGCGGTTAATAAAATGCTTATAGAGAAGGCGACATTGGGAGCAATTGGCGACATCCTTATTCATGACAGGGTATATAATGTTGCAAAAACAAAAACAGGCTATGATTTCAAACCAATGTTTGAGCATGCAAAAACGCTATTAAAAACGCCCGACATCCTGCTTGCCAATCAAGAAACTATTTTGGGAGGTCCGGAAATAGGAATTTCCAGTTACCCCATGTTCAACAGCCCTCAGGAAGTGGGAGACGCCCTCATTGAGGCTGGTGTTGACATAGTTTCAACTGCCAATAACCATTCACTCGATAAGGGAGAAAAAGGATTGAAAACATCCCTGGATTATTTGGATCAGATAGGATTGCCGCATGTGGGAACAAACAGAACACCCAGCGAACAGCAAACCTTGAAGGTAATAAACAAAAACGGAATTAAAGTTGCTTATCTTTCTTACACATATGGTACAAACGGAATTCCCGTTCCGGCAGGAAAAGATTATCTCGTTAACCTCATTGATAGAACAGCAATGAAAGAGGAAATTAACCGGGCAAAAGATGAAGCTGACGTAGTTGTTATGAGTATGCATTGGGGAAATGAATACCAGCTTCAGCCCACAGAGGAACAAAAGGAACTGGCAGAGGTCCTCGCAAATGATGGTGTGGATATTATTTTCGGACACCATCCACATGTACTGCAGCCAATGGAATGGATTGACAGGAAAGACGGACGGAAATCTCTTGTTGTATACTCTCTAGGCAATTTTTTATCCGGCCAGATTAATGATTACAAGGACATAGGCGGTATTGCAACTGTGGAGATTACGAAATATATTGATCAAAACGGGGTCGATATTGAACTTTCCAATCCGCGGTTCATCCCAACATACGTAAGTAATAAACAGCCAAAATATCGGGTAGTACCATTGAAGGATGCTGGCGGCTATGGCCTTCCCAATGCAGAGTCGAAATACAGCGAAATTATGGCACATATGCTCGATCATGTTCAATAAAGCGCTTTTTGGCGCTTTTTTTGTGTAAAAAATGGTAAAATATTTTGTAGGCAAAGGAGGTCTGATCATGAAAACCGCTTATGTTAATAAGTCTTTTCCTTATTTGCAATTATGTATATTCACAGCTGCAATATTGCTTTTTCAATACAAACTTTTTGCTTTCGCTTTCATACTTTGTTTTGGGCTTATCATTTTTTTACTATTGACTTCAGAGCAGGAACGTGTTTTTCCCTGGATCATTGCAGGGTATTTAACAGGCAGTCTACTGTTTCTTTACGGCGATAAAATGCTAGATGCACTGTCTTTTCAACACTCCATTTTAATGATTTTCAATCGGATTCTACTGTTGATCCCTATCCTTCTTCTTGTTTATATCTCAAAAAAATTTAACAAAACTGCCATTCCTTTTTGGCGGAAGCCGGATTGGAATTCCCAGATATTTTTTCCATTCATATGGAGCGGCTTCCATTCATTAAAAATAAAACATTTTCTTGTGGTTGCTATCATGATTAATTTTGCTTCATTTGCGTATTCAATTTTTTTAGCTGAAAACTCCTTAACCAGGGACTTTATCATATTCCTGATTGGCTTCTCCATCATTAATGGAATGATGGAAGAGCTCTTATGGAGAGGAATCATCTTATCCAGAATGTCGGAGATTTCAGGAGAAAAGACAGCTGTCCTTTTTTCTGGGCTGGCGTTCGGTTTTTCCCATATAATGCTAGGCTACTCTTTTATCTCATGTCTGCTGTTTGCTTTTGGCGGAGTTTTTTATGCCGCCATTACAGTAAAATCCCGAAGCATTTTTCCGGCTGTCATATGGCATATTGCCATGAATGTATTTATGATTCTAAGCGGATTCATCCCTTTTCCAGGTTAAAAGCAGGACTTCTGACAGCAGCAAGTCCTTTTTATGTATAGGATTAAAGTAGCTTAATAAGCATAGCTGGATACACATCCTACTTTGCCAAATTATTAATGTCCTCCTCCAAATACCAGCTCCTGAAGAAAAACCATGCCAACAGATAGCAGAACCAAAACTGCCATCAGGGGGACGAAAAGATTTTTGCTTTTATGAAAGATAAATGTAAGGGCAAAATACAATAGAGCTGATACAGTTAAAAAAATCCCTGATTCAGTTAATTTTTTAGTACCATCCGTTTGAATGAACACCTGGAGGGCTATGCCTGTAAACAGAGCGGCACCTAAGATATTAAAAAAACGAAATGAATTCATCTAATCACCCCATCAATTCATTTTATGAAAACATTATATTCGCGCATAAAGAAAAACTAGCCTATAATATGACTATCACCCAGGAGGAGGAATTTCAAATGAACATACATATTGAAGATCAGGCTGCCCAATGGTATCAGGAGGAAATGCTCTTGAATAAGGGTGACTTCGTCCGCTTTTTTGCAAGATATGGCGGGTGCAGTACTGTCCAGCAGGGATTTTCATTAGGAGTCTCTAATGAACACCCACATAACGCAGGAGTCCAGACTGAAAAAAACGGAATTACTTATTTTATTGAAGAAAAGGACTTATGGTACTTTGATAATCATGATTTATTGGTGACATTTAATGAGAAAGCACAGGAACCTGAATTCAAATATAACAATGGGTAAAAGAAGCAGATCCGGCCTGCTTCTTTTTCATTTCAGCCTTTCCAGCTGCTCCCAAAGCTTTTCCTTTTCAAGGATTTCTTTCTGCCTGGCACCAATCAAATCATAGTGCGAGTACCCATCATTCCGATAATCAATCCACTCAGGCTTTAGGCCATGTGTTTCTCCCCATTCTATCAATTTCTTCAGATCCGAACATCCGACCTTTGTGACCGTTTTACAGCCTGGGAAACGATCATCTATCCAATAATGGGTTAAAAAAGCAATTTCTCCATGATCAATTTTCATCTTCCATTCCTGAAGATCTTTTCTGCGAAGACCGAATGCCATATATTTTCTCCATCCTTTAAGCAGCAGGCAAAATTATTTGACAGCACTCTCAGGCTGCTTTTTAGCTTCTTCATATGCTTCATGCCAATCAGGATATTTCTTTTTAATTGATATCGGCCGGAAATTATCCTTTTTGACGCAAACATGCTTGGACAAGCCTGTTACTGCAAGGTCTCCTTCATCATTGTATATTTCATATCCATAGCTGACGCGGAACCCGTCATACTCTTCAATCCACGTTTTTATCGTCGCGGTTTTACCGTAGCGCAATGGTTTCTTGTAGGAAGCCAGGATATCCAGAACAGGCGAAATGATGCCATCCTTCTCCATTTCAGCATAACTGAATCCAAGGTCTTTTATGATCTGTGTCCGGCCAAGCTCCATCCAAACCAGATAATTGGCGTGATACACGACTCCCATTTGATCTGTTTCTGCATACCTTACTTCTATTTCTTTTGTTGAAATGAGCATACCTATTCCCCTTTGCTTATCTTATTTAAAGCGATTTCGAAATCTTCTTTTTCCAAAATGCTAACCTGCTCAATATCCTCATCAATTGCTGATACAATTCTCATTGCCTGTGCCTGAATCGCCTCATCCGCAAGGTTGGCGGCAAAACGTCCGTTCCCATTTATTTCGATCTTTGATAAAGTGCGGTTAAGGTAGTCCCTCGCTTCTTCCGTAGGCGTATATTCATATTGTCCAGCATACGAAATGATTATTTCCAAGAGCTCTGCCGTTGAATAATCCTTAAAATGAAAGAACTTTTTAAATCGGGACTTTAACCCGGGATTGCTTGACAATAGCTTCTCCATTTCATTTGGATAGCCTGCTAAAACAACGACAAGATTTTCGTTATGTTTTGTCATTTCATCCACTAATGTATCGATGACTTCTTTTCCGAAATCTCCTGATGTCTGGGAAAGAAGTGAATAGGCCTCATCGATGAATAGGACGCCACCTAATGCCTCTCTTATCTTTTTCTTTGTTTTGATGGCGGTTTGGCCTACATAGCCAGCTACAAAATCCGCACGGCTCGCAACCATCAAATGTCCTCGTTTAAGAAATCCGCATTCCTCCAGCAATTCTGCATAAATCTTGGCTACAGTCGTTTTCCCTGTCCCCGGATTACCGGTAAATACTGAATGCAGCTGGATAGGGACTACAGGTAGCCCTCTTTCACGGCGCAGCTGCTGCATCTTAACAAATGACACTAAGTTTTGAACTTCTGTTTTGACTGTTTCAAGTCCGATTAACTGGGCAAGCTGCTCTTGAGGATTCATTACCTTTTCTTCTTCTTCACTTTCAAAATCTTCTTTTTCCAGGAGTGTATATGACATGATGTTTTCGTTCATTTTAGCTTGGGAGCCTTTTCTAAAAATGGCATCAAGAACAATGTTTCTGACGGTCCTGGCATTTCCGAACGTATCATCAACCCGCTCTTTTTCAATTCGTTTGCCCAGTTCCTGCTTTGCTCCTTCCGTAAGGACATAATCATTATCCGCAGACAGCTTTTCAGCAATCTGGAGAAGCTCCACATTAGAATAATCAGGCAGTGCAATAAAATTTGACTCTGGAAAACGGCTCCGAAGGCCAGGATTGCTGTCCAGAAATTGTCTCATCTCTTCTGGATAACCGGCCATGATAACCGCAAACTTCCCCCCATATTCAGTCCCGGTCATCAGCGATACAAGAGTATCAATGGCTGTTTGTCCATAATCGCTGCCTGTCTGTCCCTCACGCTTTAAGCTGTACGCCTCATCAATGAACAGCACCCCACCGATTGCCTTTTCAACTGCCGCCCTGACATTTTCCTCTGTTTGCCCGACAAATCCGCCAACCAGCTGTGACCGATCTGCTTCAATCACTTCTTCCCGCGGCAATACACCCAGGCTATGATAAATCTTTGCTAAAAGCCGGGCAATAGTTGTTTTGCCTGTACCTGGATTGCCAGTTAGTATCATATTGAGGCTAAGTTCATCTTTCGTTTGAAAACCAAGTGACTTACGTTCGTTTTGATATTTTAAAAAACGGTAAAAGTCATGAACTCTGCTTTTGACCGAGTGCAGGCCAACCATTTCATTAAGTTCATCCAAGGGATCTTTTGATAAATCAGATTCTTCTTCCTCCGCATCAAATATCTCTTTCCATTCACCTTTAAGTCTGTTAATGGCATTCAAGTGCTTTTTCATATCGGTGTAGTAGGTTGAAGTATGAAAAACACCGGATATAGATTGCTCATATTCTTCAGATGCTTTTAAAAGAAAAGCTGTTTCTTCAATAGCTTTTTCAAGTATTTCAGTCAGCTTCCGGTATTCCACATCCTCATAGGCATGCTGCTTTTTCTGCAGATCTTCTAACTCATCATCTGATTTGTTGATAAAGCTTCTGCAAATTTCTATAAATTGCTCAGCTGTCTTCTTTTTTGCTGCCCTGTTATCGGTCTCCCGAATCGGCGGGAAAGTCAGGGTTTCAAGAAGATTGCTTTTATTTTTCCATTCCGATTTTCCCAATTGGGCAGCCGCCATACTATTGCCATTGTCCAGTTCAACAGCTTTTTGCAGCCATGCACTGGCAAGAGTATCATCTGTATACCTGCTTAACCGTGAAATAGCGGCAATGGTCAGTAATTCCGAAAGCAGTCCGGGATCTGCCTTTTCATTGATGTTTTTAATAACATTAAGCAATTCTGCTTCATTTTGTATGTATCCGTATTGATCAAGCTCATTTTTCCAATGATATGCCTGACCCTCTGCCGGTTTTGCCTGTCTTTTCTGCTGTGTCATCGATTATCACTTCTTCTTCTTAGTTTCCACAACTTATCTTACCATATTTCTGTAATTATCTATAAGGATGAGCTTCTTATCATGACCTTCCAGCAGAAAAAGACCTAATCACACTGGATCAGGTCTTTATAGGATGCTAATACTTATTGTTCAACGTTATTGCCGTTCTGCTGTGCCTGATATTCGTCCTTTATTTCTGAACGGAATGAAGCAAGGCTTTCCCTGCGGCGTTCATTTTTTGCTTCAATCCTTTCAAGATCTTCTGCATTTGCATACTTCATTGATTCTTCAGCTTCGTCCATATTCTCGATAGTATGAACGATCATGGATTGAAGCTTTTCAACGTTATCGCTGCGGTCATCTGGATTTGGTCTGTTATGTGCCATGGTTTGTTCCTCCCTTTATTAGGTGATGGTACAAAATTAGTTTGTGAAAGAACAAGAAAAATATTGGCGGTAATGTGTGGGCAGCTTGCCTGTGGTATGCCTGACTTTTGAAACAAAAAACCTGCCGAAAATGAAACGGCAGGTTAATTACAATTATTCGCCTTTAGTTTGAATTACTTGTGCATGCTGTCCGGATTTGTCCTGCATTTTTTTGCCTTTGTTGCCGCCAAATCCGCGTGATTGTGTACCAATATGGTTCGGAGCAAAATGATTAGGGTGTCTTTTTTGATTACTCATTGATATCCCTCCTCATTTTAAGTATGGTCAAATGCAGAGAGTTTCATGAATGGCAAGTAATTCTATTCGGCCTTATTAAGACGTTTAAGCTCGAGGCGTTCTTCGATTTTTTCCATTGCATCTTGGTCTTTAAGAAGCTGGCGTTTATTTTCTGAAACTAATTCAGCAAAGGAGCGTTTTCTAGGCTTTCTCATAAATCTTTCACCTTCCTTTAATACCATTGTAACAGTCATTATCTCCAGAAACTCTTTAAATTATTACAACTTTTCGAAAATTTAATCCGCATATATCCACAATACGTGAAAAAAGTACATAAGGTTCGCTTTTATTGGTAAAATATTCATAAAAATCACTCTTCTAATTTCATTTCCTTTTTTATAGCGGTGTAAACCTATACATAAAAAACATCTGCTCTTTGCAGATGTTTTTACATTTCATCTATATACTGATTCATAATCTCCAGGGACATTGCACTTAAGTATTTATTCCGGATAATTCCTTCTTCATCAATAAAAAAAGTGGTAGGAATCGTCATTATCTGATAGGCATTAGATACTTTTTCATCTACATCAAGCAGTATGGGAAAATTCACGTGCATTTCTTCCGCAAAACCGGCAACATCAGATTGTGGATCAATGTTCACTGCTAAGATAGCAACTTGATTTCCCTTTTGAGTATAGAATTTTTGGATGTCAGGCATTTCAGCTTTACATGGAGGACACCATGTTGCCCAAAAGTTAAGCATAACTTTCTTTCCTTTATAATCTGAGAGCTTTACTGTTTCCCCCTGAAGGTTTTTCAATTCAAAATCTGGGGCTTTCAAGCCAATTCCTAAACCAGTCTGATTAACGGGATGACTCTCGACTTCATCTTTTTCAACTGCCTGCACTACAAATATTGCAGTAGTAATTATTAATAACACAGCTGCTGCAAATAATTTTTTGAACATGCTGTTTTCCCTCCCGGCTATTAAAACCTTTTTGCTTCCTTGATTGTATTTTAACCTAGAAAAGCAAAATTAATAAGGTTCTGAACAGCCAATAAGACAGCATAAATGTGACAGATCCGTAAACAATTCCATACATCCATTTTTTGAACGGATATTTGTATTTCTTAATTTCCATTACTATATAGATAAGTGCCAATAAAGTCCCTAAAATGGCTCCTTTCCTTCCACCTGAGAAATATAAAATCCCTATAGGGCTGCTTAGAATATTTTCGGTTTGAAAGAGAATTGAACTAAACTTATAAGTGAAAAAGCCAAAGAGCATTGAATTGAGCATGACATTCAGAAAGATTTTTTTATATTCCTTTTGGTCTCTTAATACATTTGCAATAGTAAAATAAGCAACGATACCTGATAGCAGGACTAAAACCCATTCATACTTTACTATTAAAGGTCCAATCAAAAAAGCATCCAATGTCAGCCCCCCAAAGTTAATATACATTTAAGATACCTAAGCCCGTATATTTTGTAAATAAAAAACCGCTATGTGAACGAGCACATAGCGGTTTTTTAAATTAATTTGCCAATTTATCACGAAGAACCATTTGCAGGATTCCGCCGTGACGGTAGTAATCAATTTCAACTTCAGAGTCGAAACGAACAAGAGCTTCAAAAGTAGTCTGATTGCCGTTTTCATCTGTAGCTGTAACCTTAACAAATTCACGCGGTCTAACATTTTCGTCGATTTGAACATCGATCGTTTCTTTACCTGACAAGCCAAGAGTTTCTGCACTTTCGCCTGCCTTGAACTGAAGCGGCAGAACACCCATTAGAACAAGGTTGGAGCGGTGGATACGCTCATAGCTTTCAGCAATAACTGTTTTAATTCCAAGCAAGTTCGTACCTTTTGCAGCCCAGTCACGGGAAGATCCCATTCCATAGTCTTTGCCGGCAAGAACTACTAAGCCAGTTCCATCTTCCTTGTATTTCATGCATGCATCATAGATGGAAGTTACTTCGCCAGTTGGCCAGTATGTTGTGAAGCCGCCTTCTGTACCTGGTGCGATCTGGTTGCGGATACGGATGTTTGCAAATGTACCGCGCATCATAACTTCATGGTTACCGCGGCGGGATCCATAAGAGTTAAAGTCGCGTGGTTCAACACCGTTCTCGCGAAGGTATTTTCCTGCTGGTGTATCCTTGCCGATCGCACCTGCCGGAGAAATATGGTCAGTTGTGACAGAATCACCGAACTTGCCAACAACACGCAATCCTGATAAAGGTTTAACTTCATCAGCATTAGGAGTTAAGCCTTCAAAGAACGGAGGATTCTGGATATATGTTGAATTATCATCAAATGAATATAACGGCTCATTGCTTGTCTGGATTTGGTTCCAGCGGGCATTGTCATCAAATACATGCGCATATTCTTTACGGAACAATTCAGGTGTAACAGTCTGTTTAACCACTTCATTAACTTCAGCAGTAGATGGCCAAATGTCGTTAAAGAAGACATCGTTGCCATTCTTGTCTTTTCCGATTGGCTCGTTTTGAAGATCGATATCGACTGTTCCAGCTAGTGCATAAGCGACTACTAATGGCGGAGAAGCCAGGTAGTTAGCTTTTACAAGCGGATGGATACGCCCTTCAAAGTTACGGTTACCGGAAAGAACAGATGTTACAAGAAGATCGCTTTCAGCTACAGCCTTTTCGATTTCTTCTCTTAATGGGCCTGAGTTACCGATACATGTTGTACAGCCATACCCTACAAGGTTGAATCCAAGCTGTTCCATGTATGGAAGAAGTCCTGAATCACGCAGGTATCCAGTAACAACCTTAGATCCAGGAGCCAAGGAAGTTTTTACGAACTTAGGAACTTCCATTCCAAGTTCAACTGCCTTTTTCGCCACTAAACCTGCACCAACTAAAACATAAGGGTTTGAAGTATTTGTACAGCTAGTGATTGCAGCAATGGCAACAGCACCCGTTTTCATCTTGGTTGAATCGCCATTTGCAAACTCAACAGTGATTTCTTTGTCGATTTCTTTCTTATCCAAACCGAATCCCTGGTTGCCTTGAGGAGCTGTGATAGCCTCATTGAATTCCTTTTTCATAGCTGAAAGCGGAATTAAGTCCTGTGGACGCTTAGGACCTGAAAGGTTCGCTTCGATTTCGGCAAGATTGATTTCAACTACATTCGTATATACTGGCTCTAGAGATGGATCAAAGAACATTCCATTTTCTTTGCAGTATTTTTCCACAATTTTGATTTGCTCTTCTGGACGTCCAGTCAGGCGCATGTAATCCAGAGCTTCCGCATCAACAGGGAAGAATCCGCAAGTAGCTCCGTATTCTGGTGCCATGTTAGCAATTGTAGCACGGTCAGCCAATGGAAGCTGTGTAACACCAGGACCGAAGAATTCTACAAACTTGCCAACCACTCCCTGGCTGCGCAGTACCTGGGTTACCTTTAATGCAAGGTCAGTAGCAGTTGTTCCGTTAGGAAGCTCGCCAGTAAGCTTAACCCCTACAACTTCAGGAACAGGGAAATATGAAGGCTGTCCCAGCATACCTGCTTCAGCTTCAATACCTCCTACACCCCATCCAAGAACGCCGATACCGTTGATCATGGTTGTATGGGAGTCAGTACCTACAAGAGTGTCAGGGAAAGTTTCAAAATCACCTTCCGTTGTTTCAAGAGCATGAACAACATTCGCAAGGAACTCAAGGTTTACCTGGTGAACAATACCTGTTGCAGGCGGAACTGCACGATAGTTGTCAAATGCTTTTTGTGCCCAGCTCAAGAACTGGTAGCGCTCAGCATTGCGCTCGAATTCAAGCTCCATGTTGGCTTCAAGAGAATCAGGTGTACCATACTTATCTACCTGTACAGAGTGGTCGATAACTAGATCAACCGGCTTCTCAGGATTGATTTTGTCAGGGTCCCCACCCATGTCAGCCATTGCCTTACGCAATGAAGCCAGGTCAACTACTGCCGGAACTCCAGTGAAGTCCTGCAGAATTACACGTGATGGTTTGAAAGGAACATCTACTTCTTTTACTTCAGAAGTTCCCCATTTTGCAAGGTTTTCAACATGCTCTTTTGTAATTACACGGCCGTCATATTGACGAAGTACTGATTCCAATAATACCTTAATAGAATAAGGCAATTTGGAAACATTACCTACTCCAGCTTCTTCCAGAGCGCCTAAATGATAGTAATGATAGCGCTTCCCGTCCAGATCAAAGGATTTGCGGGAATTGAACACATCATTCTTTGCCAAATGTATTACCCCCTCTTTCAATAAACATCATATACCAAGTGTTAGGTAATTGTCGAAAAGTTTGAATTTTCATCCATCCTTACTTTTCTCACAATTCCTATATTAATACAACCTGTTATATAAGTAAATAACAAGAAAGTTATTGTTTTTGATAAGTTTTTCTTATCACAAATTCTTATTTACTACAATTAGCCTTTTAAACGCCCTAATTGATAGCGTTTTTCAATTAGAGGATAAAACCCGTTCTAGCTTGGTTATTATACTGATAAAACGAAAAAGAGAAATCTCTTGTCTAAAAAACAACATAAATTGACATCATTCACGGAAAAATAATAATACGGAGGTGATTCGCTATGGCTAAAAGAAAGGCTAATCATATTATAGAGGGTATGAATGATGCAAAAGGGCAGGGCATGGGCACCGGATACAATGAGGAATTTGCCAATGAACCCCTAACAGAAGCGCAAAAGCAAAATAATAAAAAGAGGAAGAAGAATCAGTAAATAAGGAAAGCGGAAACGCCTTGCCCAACTCAGGACACCTCGAGAAGGCAGGCTCTTTGCGAGACCAAAATGTTGTATCTGATTTTAAATTAAATTACCCGGCTGGTCGCAGCCGGGTTTTTAGGAAAAAATTTTATTCCCTTCAATTCATAACATTCTAGTATTGGTTCACATCATCAACCATGGATCGCAAGTCCTGCTGGAATCTCTCCAATTGTGCCCGCTGATGATCGGATGCAACCTCAAGTGCATTTTCAATTTGAGCGTACGCTTCATTTACCTCCTGCTTAAGATGTTTAAGCTGATGGCCGTAACTGGCAGAATCTTTTACAATTTCAGCATAAAGCTCCTGTGCATCTTCCATTCCCTGCTGCGCTGCCTGAAATGCCTGCTGTTTATCTTTATGATATGGCATGCTTTTTCACTCCTAATAAAATTTGTACCATTAAATTGCGCAATAGAACCATAAAATATTCCGCCAAATCACTCAGGTGGAAATCTTGAATTTCAGCCACAATTTGCAAGGCAATTTTCCATGGAAAAGAGCCACACTAACACATGAGAGGAAGATGAGTTTCACCTTCTATCTTGGTTACCCAGAGCCTTAAGACGGCAGCACAGTATGGACGCTGCCTGGAGCGGAAGTCAGCATCCTATATTATGAGGAGGGCATCAAAAAATGAATAAAAACAACAGCAAAGACATGCGAAAAAATGCACCCAAAGGGCATAATAACGATGGACAGCCTGAACCTTTAAGCGGCTCAAAAAAAGTGAAAAACCGGAACCATACCAGACAAAAACATAATTCCCACCATGATATGTAAAGTTTAATCAAAAAGCAGCTGCCTTAAAATCAGGCAGCTGCAAGAATTAAATAGCAGTTAATGCTTTTATAATGATGTCCTCTTCATTTACAGTTACTGCCCGCAGGTCAATCAGTACTTCTTCTTTATGTATCCTCACTATTATGGAAGGAGTACAATTAATTCTTAACTGTCGGCCAATATGTTCCGGTGAGTAACGCCAGTGCTTTAAAACGGCAACCCAGGAAGGCAGTTCAACATCAGGCATTGTTCCTCCCCCAACTTGCCCTGTGCTTTTTCTCATAGAGCATTCATAATCATTCGCAGCTGCTTGTAATCTGTGAAGAAATTGTGCAGTTCTCGTTTCGAGTTCCTCACTTGTCGTCATTACATCATGGACTACCGGAATATTTTTCAGCCCCTCTTCCCCTTTTAAGTAATCAATAAGCGTGCCTTCGAGCGCTGCAATTGTCATTTTATCAACTCGAAGTACCCGGGCAAGCTGGTGTTTCTTCAGTTTTTCGATTAAGTCCTTTCTCCCGGCAATAATGCCTGCCTGCGGGCCGCCTAAAAGCTTGTCCCCGCTAAAAGAAACGATATCTGCCCCCATTTTTATCACATCACTTACGGTTGGCTCATTACCGATTCCTTTGCTTTTAAATTCAAATAGTGCACCGCTGCCCAAATCTTCATAGAATATGATATTTTTTTCTTTAGATAGCTGGGCTAGTTCGTCAGTTCCAACTTCTTTGGTAAAACCTATTATTTTAAAATTGCTCGTATGTACCTTCATAATCATGGCTGTATCTTCATTGATCACTTGTTTATAATCTTCTAAGTGGGTTTTATTCGTTGTTCCCACTTCAACAAGCTTTGCACCGCTCTCTTCCATTATGCTTGATACCCTGAAGGAGCCTCCGATTTCAACAAGCTGACCGCGGGAAACTATTACTTCTTTTTCTTCCGCAAGAGCTTTTAGGATGATATAAACGGCAGCAGCATTATTGTTAACTGCCATCGCTGCTTCTGCTCCTGTCAGCTCTTTGACCAGGCTTTCCAGGTGACTATGCCTGGATCCCCGGGCTCCTTCGCCCAGGTTATATTCCAAATTGGAATAGTTCATGGCAATTTCAAGCATATGTTCAGCTGCTGATTTGCTTAAACGCGCTCGGCCAAGATTAGTGTGAAGAATAGTGCCAGTGGCATTGATAACCCTTTTAAGAGTGTATCCATACCGAACATTGATTACCTCTTCTGCTTTTTTAAATATATCTTCCGTAAATTTTTCCGTACCAGGCTCCTCGCCCGTCCAATTCCCGTCAAGAATGTTATTCCTGATTTCAGAAATTACCTCTTTTAAAATATTTGTTGTATGTATAAAGTCAAGTCCATACTGTTTCATTAAATGGGTAAAACGCCGGTCTTTTTGCAGTTCATGAACCGGTAAAATATTTCTGACTGTACTTTTCATTAAGATCCCTCCAGCACTTGCCTGATTATTATATCATTTTTCACTATTTTGCATGAAATGAATACTATAGATTGAAACAAGGGGGTTTTGAAATTGAACAAAAAGGAAGATTTCCATCCATTTAATTTGGATGAATTGGAAAAATGGATGGAGGATTATTATCTGGACCCGCTGTCATCGTATTTGGATCAAATTACTTTTCGCATCGACTTATATGATACGGAAGCGGAAATTATTGTTGAGGCGCTCTTAACAGGATGCGTTTCAAAAGATGTAACCGTTTCCTTAAAGGAAAACACGGTGATCATTAAAGCGGTTAAAATAGATGAAACTGACCCGATTCGCTGCGGCCAGCCATGTATGCGGAAAGTTAAGCTGCCTTTTTCAGTTATTAAAAACAGGGTAAGTGCAAATTTTTCCAATGAGATATTAGAGATTTTTATAAATAAAAAGGAAGCTGGGCCAGGATGCGATAGAGATATCAGCATCAATTGAAAACTGAGATAGAGGTAGCCTTTCTGCCCTTTGTTTACATATAGTGAAACTTCAATCAGTGGGGTTTTATCCCCCACTGATTGTTAGTTGAACCAATCGGGCCTTTACGGGCAGTTTGACCCCCACTTATTCTCCATTGATTCCTCTGAGTCTTGAAGTGGGAGTCTTACTGCCCGTTAGACTGCGATAAAATGTTATGGATCAGTAAAAAACCTCCTCCCTGGGGAGAAGGTTTGGCAGGTTATCCCTGCATCTTATCAATAATTTCTTTGGTTTTAGGAAAAATGCCAGTATCGAGCTTAGAATAAAGCTTTTCTCCATTTACTGTCACTTCAAAAGCTCCGCCTTTACTTGGAACCAGTTCCATTTTTGAAATATCAGAGCGAAAATGTGTAAAAAGTTCTTCCGCGAAACTCGCGGCTTTTGGTGCGTAGTTTCACATCATGCAAAATTCAACAGTTACTTCATATGCCATATTTAAACCCCCGTGTGTAATTTGCTAAAATGTAAATATAATGACATTTTAGTATAACTATTTCATTACTGCAAATTGATTTGTTTTTCCTTCTTAATCGCTAAAAAAGAAAAAATTTATGGAGTGATCTTATGGATGCAGAGAAATACTTAAAACGCATTGCAGTATCGGCTGAACGTAATCTTGATCTTGAATATCTGAAAGAACTTCAGAGCAGCCATATGCACAAAATTCCTTTTGAAAACTTGGATGTAACAAGAAAAATTCCTATTATGCTTGACACAGATGCGTTTTTTGAAAAAATTCTTGAAAGAAGCCGGGGAGGCTTTTGTTATGAATTAAACGGTCTATTTCAACATCTGCTGTCAGAACTGGGATTTCAATCCCACTTGATTTCCTGCACCGTCAAAAAGCCGGATGGATGGGTCAGAGAAGATTCCCATGCAGCCATACTGGTTTTATTAAACCAAATTCCTTATTTGGTGGACGTAGGATTTGGTGATTCCGTCAGGCAGCCTTTACCTTTAACGGGTGAGGAAAAAACAGATGTAAGCGGAACTTACCGGATAAGAGAGTCCGGTGAAGGAATTTATGATCTTCAAAGACTTGAGGATGGTAAATGGAGAATTCTTTACCGTTTTTCTGATAAGCCAAGGCAGCTGAATGACTTTCATGATGCATGTTTTTTCAATCAGACTTCTCCTGAATCCCATTTTACACATGGCGACCTGGCCACTATTGCGACAAAGAATGGCCGTGTTACACTCTCAGGATTGACTGTCACTAAGTCTGAAGCGGGCACAAAAGAAAAATATGAACTAACCGAGGAGGAAAAAAGGGAATTCCTCCGCAAGCAATTCAATATAAAACTATAAAAGGGACAGCCATACGGCGTCCCTTTTGCTTTATCATAATTTTGTTCTTAGTTTATCAAGCATATCAGCAGTCATCTTGGCTAAATCGAAGTCTGCTTTAAATCCCCACTCTTCTTTTGCTGCACTTGCATCAATCGAATTTGGCCAGCTGTCGGCAATCGCCTGGCGCACAGGATCAACTTCATAGGAAATTTCAAACCCAGGAATATGCTTTCTGATCTCTGCAGCAATCTGTTCAGGTTCAAAACTCATTGCAGTTACATTGAAGGAGTTGCGGTGACTGAGTTTATCTGCATCGGCTTCCATTAAATCAACGATAGCATTTAATGCATCCGGCATATACATCATATCCATATATGTGCCCTGGTCGATATAAGAAGTATAGCGGCCATTTTTAATCGCTTCATAGTAGATCTCAACAGCGTAATCAGTCGTTCCGCCCCCTGGAGGAGTAACATAAGAGATTAAACCAGGGAATCGCAGGCCTCTAGTATCAACACCAAACTTGTAATAGTAGTAATCAGACAGTAATTCGCCCGCAACCTTGTTCACGCCATACATAGTAGTTGGGCGGTGAATAGTATCCTGCGGTGTGTTGTCTTTTGGCGTAGAAGGACCAAAAGCGCCAATGGAGCTCGGCGTAAAGAATTGTGCGCTGCACTCTCTAGCCGTTTCAAGTGCATTCATAAGACCCCCCATATTTAAATTCCATGCAAATACTGGGTTGGCTTCAGCTGTTGCTGATAACAGGGCTGCCATATGGATAACTGTATCCACATTATATTTTTTAGCCGTATCCAGCATTGATTTTGCATCAGTAACATCAACCATTTCAAACGGTCCTGATTGGGCAGCTTCAGACTCATTTTTTCTGATGTCTGTTGCAATAACATTGTCTGTTCCATAGATTTCTCTTAATTTCAAGGTTAGTTCAGAGCCAATCTGACCTAAAGCTCCAGTAATCATAATTCGTTTCATTTTATTCCTCCAACATTTCCTCTTTGCCTTATAGATTTTGCTTTATAGTCAAACTTAAATAATTCCCATTTCTTTGCCGACTTTTTCATAAATTGCAATAGCCTGATCCAGCATTTCTTTCGTATGTGCTGCAGAAGGCATATTTCTGACACGTCCCGTTCCCCTTGGGACAGTCGGGAAGACGATTGATTTCGCATAAACGCCTTCTTCATTGAGTTTTTTGCTGAATTCCTGTGTTTTTACTTCATCTCCAACAATACAAGGAGTGATTGGTGTTTCACTGTCGCCAATATCAAATCCTAATTTTTCCAGACCATCCTTAAGGTAATTGGCATTTTCCCATAACTTTTCATTCAGCTCTGTGCTTTCCATAAGCAGCTCAATGGCTTTCGTGCTTGCTGCTACATCAGCAGGTGTTAAAGATGTTGAGAATAGGAATGGTCTGCTGCGGACTTTCAGCCAATCAATCAAATCCTTTTTGCCGGCCACATATCCACCAACAACACCTATTGCCTTAGAAAGTGTTCCGATCTGGAAATCGATTTTATCGGAAAGGCCGAAGTGCTTTACAGTCCCTGCTCCTTCTCCAAGTACTCCTGAACCGTGCGCATCATCCACATAAGTGATCAGATCAAATTCTTCGGCGATCTCCACGATCTCAGGAAGCTTTGCGATGTCCCCATCCATTGAGAAAACGCCGTCAGTAATGATCATGATTTTGTTGTACTGTCCAGATTCTTTTGCTTCCTTCGCTTTTGCCCGTAAATCTTCCATATCAGAATGATTTACTCGAATAATCTTAGCTTTCGATAGACGGCATCCATCAATAATGGACGCATGGTTTAATTCATCAGACAGAATAGCATCATTTTTATCCATAACAGCTGAAATAGCCGCCATGTTACAATTAAAACCAGATTGGTATGCGATGGCTGCTTCTGTTTGTTTGAACTCAGCAAGCTTTTCTTCAAGTTTTGTGTGAAGTTCAAGCGTTCCATTTATAGTACGGACAGCACCTGCTCCAACCCCATATTTCTCAATTGCTTCGATGGCAGATTTTTTAAGTCTTTCATCAGTTGCCAAACCTAAATAGTTATTGGATGAAAGATTGATTAGTTCTCTTCCATTGATTTTGATTATAGGGCCATTTGGGCTTTCAAGAGGGTCGATTACGTTGTAAAGTCCTCTATCCTTTAAATCCTCCAGGTTTTCCTGTAAAAAAGAATCTAAAATTTTGCTGGTCATCTCAGTATCCCCCAGTTCATTTTTATTGAATGTCGCCAACTCATACACAACTGTATTTTCAGCACGGACATTATTTCGTTAAGCAAATAAAGCTATGTAAAGGTTTTTCAATTTATACTTTAACACATTTTTTCAATTTGTACACTTATGAAGGACAGATTTTCTTTGAGTTTCATTAAGAATGCCTGATATGTAGTTTGCCCTTTTAATTTGAAAAAATTTACCCGGCACATTTTTGCTGTATTGAATAAATATGCGCAAAATTGATCTGTTTACTCTATGAATACACAGGGAACCAATCAAACATAGAACAATAGGTCAGGCATTTAGCCTTTGGAGGCATTAATAATGAAACATCCGTTAAATGTAACTTCGGAAATTGGAGAATTAAAGACGGTCCTTCTGCATAGGCCGGGTAAGGAAATTGAAAATCTCACACCTCAATATTTGAAAAGACTTTTATTCGATGACATCCCCTTTTTGCCTGCCATTCAAAAAGAACATGATTATTTCGCCAATATACTAAGCAATCGGGGAATTGAGGTCTTATATCTCGATAAATTGATGACAGAAGCCATACAGCTAGACGAGACAAGAATGTCTTTTATTGAAAAGGTCTTATGGGAAAGTCAATCGAATATAAATGGTTCCTACGAAACTGTAAAAGATTATCTCTTATCTCTTCCGCCTGATGAGCTGGTAAAGAAAGTGATGTCAGGTGTCGTAAAATCGGATATTGATCAGGATAAGAAAATTCATCTTCATGAACTGATGCCTGATCATTATCCTTTTTATCTGGACCCAATGCCCAACCTTTATTTTACCCGGGATCCTGCTGCGGTAATAGGTGAAGGCATTACCATTAATCGAATGCATGAACCCGCAAGGAGACGGGAGTCCATTTTTATGGACTACATCATGAATCATCATCCCCGTTTTAATAAACATGAAATTCCTGCTTACTTTAAACGTGATGATCTTTACTCACTAGAAGGTGGAGATGAACTGATATTGAGCGATGAAGTAGTCGCCATTGGCGTCAGCGCAAGAACTTCTGCACAAGGGATAGAAAAACTTGCAAGGGAACTATTCACCCGCCAGAAATCCATTAAAAAAGTTGTGGCAGTTGAAATCCCCAAAATCCGTGCATTCATGCACCTGGATACTGTATTTACAATGATTGACCACGATAAATTCACCTACCATCCTGCTATTGAAGATAGAGATGGCAGTATGAAGATTTACATACTGGAACAGGAGGAGAATTCAGATCTTCTTAAAATTACAGAGAAAAACTCTTTGAAGGTAACATTAAAAGAAGTTCTTCATCTTGATGAAATAGTGTTAATCCCTTGTGGAGGAGGCTGCCCGATTGCATCGGCACGCGAACAATGGAATGATGGATCCAATACACTCGCCATCGCTCCCGGTGTAGTTGTAACTTATGACCGGAATTATGTCTCAAACGACATCCTCCGTCAAAATGGGGTTGAGGTCATTGAAATTCTCAGCTCAGAACTCTCAAGAGGACGGGGTGGCCCAAGATGCATGAGCATGCCGATAATAAGAGAAAATATTAGCTAGTAAATCGGGCGGTTCCTTATACCGCCCGATTCAGACTGTCGACAAACTCGATGAAAATCGTGCTTGTCTGCAGTCTTTTTTATTTTAAAATAGAAGTAATACAATGCTTGAGGTGATTTAAATGCTTTCAAAACATAATCCAATTCAACGGGATCAAATTGAAATGGTTGCTTTAGACGAACTTGTACCGGCGGACCATTTGGTCCGCAAAATTGAAGCGGCGATTAATTTCTCATTCATCTATGACTTGGTAAAAGATAAGTATTCAGAAAAAGGCCGCCCAAGTATTGACCCTGTAATATTAATTAAACTCACATTTATTCAATATACCTTCGGTATTCGCTCCATGCGTCAAACAATTGAAGAATTGAAAACGAATATGGCTTATCGATGGTTTTTAGGATATGGCTTTCACGATAAAGTTCCTCACTTCTCAACTTTCGGTAAAAATTATGAGCGCCGATTTAAAGACACCGATCTCTTTGAACAAATATTTTACCGAATCTTAAAAACCGCAGCTGAAAAGAATTTAATTAGTGCTGAACACGTTTTTGTAGATTCTACTCATGTAAAAGCGAGTGCAAATAAACGCAAATTTGAAAAGAAAGTTGTTCGAAAAGAAACCCGTGCTTATCAAGAACGCCTTCAAGAGGAGATTAACCAAGACCGCGAGGATCATGGAAAAAAGCCGTTTCCACCAGATAAGTTTGATAAAGAAGAATACAAAGAAATCAAGGAAAGTACAACAGATCCAGAGAGTGGCTACTATGTAAAAGATGAGCGTACAAAACAGTTCGCTTATTCTTTCCATGCGGCCGCAGACCGCAACGGCTTCGTGTTAGGCGCAATTGTAACCCCTGGTAACACGCATGATAGTCATATTTTAGAGCCATTGGTAGAACAAGTCATTGAGAAAGTTAGTAAACCAAAAGCTGTTGCGGCAGACGCAGCCTATAAAACACCTGCTATCACGAGCTACTTATTGAAAAACGACATCACACCTGCTTTACCTTACACACGACCTCGCACAAAAGAGGGTTTCTTCAGAAAACATGAGTATGTTTATGATGAGCATTTTGACTGTTACATTTGCCCAACTGGTGAGATATTAAAATATACTACAACTACAAAGGAAGGGTATCGTCAATATAAATCAGATCCTCGAATTTGTGCTGGATGCCCTTTCTTGTCTCAATGCACACAGAGTCAAGCACATCAAAAACTGATTCAACGTCATGTGTGGGAGGAACATGTGGAAGAAGCAGATCATCTTCGCCACCATCAAGACGTCAAACCGATCTATGAAAAACGCAAAGAAACAATTGAACGAGTATTCGCAGATGCAAAAGAAAAGCATGGCATGCGTTGGACAACCCTCAGGGGACTTAAAAAAATGTCGATGCAGGCGATGCTTACTTTCGCTGCCATGAATTTGAAGAAAATGGCCAACTGGACTTGGCAAGGTCCAGAAATGGCCTAAATGATAACCTCGGAGAGGTCTGCAATTCTCTGTAATTACTTGAAGTCCTACAAAAAATGACAAAAAGAGTTCGGAATGAGACTATTCCGAACTCTTTTTGTCTACAAACTGAATCGGGCGGTTCCTTATACCGCCCGATTTTTTCATATGGATCCTCTAAATTTACATGAACATCCCCCTTCTGCTCCCATCCTTCCGAAAAAACCAGTTCTTTTAAGAAAAAACGCAAATATAAATATACTAATGCCGTTAAAAACAAGCATTCTCCTCCTCTTTTTATAAGAGATTCTTCTTAAGAACTTATCTTTATTTATAATAATTATAAAAAAGTATTGATTTTACATTGAGAAATGTTATCATTATGAATGTAGCAAGCTATTAAACTTTTATGAGGTGATTATAGAATGACAAATAAGAATAATCTAACTACAAGCTGGGGCGCCCCTGTTGGCGACAACCAAAATTCAATGACAGCTGGCTCTAGAGGGCCTACTTTGATTCAGGATGTACACTTGCTGGAAAAACTGGCCCATTTCAACAGAGAACGCGTGCCTGAGCGGGTAGTTCATGCCAAAGGTGCTGGCGCACATGGCTATTTTGAAGTTACTAATGACCTCACTAAATATACAAAAGCCGCATTCTTATCAGAAGTAGGCAAAAAAACTCCTTTATTCGTCCGTTTCTCAACTGTTGCGGGTGAATTGGGCTCTGCTGATACTGTACGCGACCCACGCGGTTTTGCGGTTAAGTTTTATACAGAAGAAGGCAACTACGACCTTGTAGGGAACAATACGCCTGTATTCTTTATTCGGGATGCAATTAAATTCCCTGACTTCATTCATACACAAAAGCGTGATCCAAAGACACATTTAAAAAATCCGACAGCCGTTTGGGACTTCTGGTCCTTATCACCTGAATCGCTGCACCAGGTAACCATCTTAATGTCAGACCGCGGCATACCTGCAACCCTTAGACATATGCACGGATTCGGCAGCCATACATTTAAATGGGTAAATGAACAAGGTGAAGGTGTCTGGGTTAAGTATCACTTTAAAACGGAACAGGGCGTTAAAAACCTTAGCGTGGACGCTGCAGCGAAAATGGCTGGAGAAAACCCTGATTACCATACAGAGGATTTATTTAATGCAATTGAGAATGGCGATTTCCCATCATGGAAGCTATGCGTGCAAATCATGCCGCTTGAAGATGCGAATACTTACCGGTTCGATCCATTCGATGTAACAAAGGTATGGTCACAGAAAGACTATCCATTAATCGAAGTAGGACGCATGGTACTGAATA
Source organism: Cytobacillus oceanisediminis 2691 (assembly GCF_000294775.2). GTDB lineage: Bacteria > Bacillota > Bacilli > Bacillales > Cytobacillaceae > Cytobacillus > Cytobacillus pseudoceanisediminis. Next base: position 2,392,828 of record NZ_CP015506.1, on the reverse strand, counting down.
AAAACCCTGAAAACTACTTTGCTGAAGTTGAGCAGGCTACTTTCTCTCCTGGAACGCTCGTGCCGGGGATTGATGTTTCACCTGACAAGATGCTCCAGGGCCGTCTGTTCGCCTACCATGATGCACACCGCTACCGCGTAGGTGCGAACCATCAGATGCTGCCAATCAACCGACCTAAGAACGAAGTGCAAAACTATCAGCGTGACGGTCAGATGCGCTTTGACAACAATGGCGGAGGCTCTGTTTATTACGAGCCGAACAGCTTTGGAGGACCTACTGAGGCACCGGAGCACAAGCAGGCTGCATACCCTGTTTCCGGTTTAGCCGAAAGTGTTGCATATGATCATAACGATCACTACACACAAGCCGGTGATCTATACCGCTTAATGAGTGAAGAGGAACGCTCCCGTCTTGTGGCAAACATTGTTGCTGCCATGAAGCCTGTAGAAAAAGAAGAAATTAAGCATCGCCAGATACAGCATTTCTTTAAAGCGGATCCTGATTATGGTACACGTATTGCTAAAGGTCTTGGCCTGGCAGTTCCGCAGGGAGTTAAGTGAACCATTAAAAATAGCGAAAGGTGCCAATAACCTAATTGGCACCTTTTTTCCGGGTGAAGTGTTAGTGTGCCCCCCCTATTTGCTGATCCCCAACATAACTTCCTTCCTGGTTATCCTTTGTCTTCCTTGTGTAAGATTGGCTTCATGTCCATCTAAAGAAGCTTCCTGTCCCCCCTGCCCATTACAAGCAAGAGGAGGAACTAAATGAAGCAACAGCCAAAATGGCAGATGCCACCCCTTAAGAGCATGAGGAGCATCTTGAAAAAATGGGCGAAGTCCAGGAGCATCTTGATGATGGCGGCTTTTTATTCTCTGGATATTAAAATTGAGAAAGCAGCGCGGGTGGTCTCCCTTTGGAAATGGTCCTTCAAGGTTAATTTGGGAAATAGAAATAATAGAAATAATAGCTAAATCAGGGAATTATATGGATTCCATGATTTAGCAGATTCTTTCCGCCTATATTTCAATGCCATAAAATCAACACCCAGCTTTAATAGAGCCTTTAATTAAGAAAGGGCAGACTCCAACTTATCCCAATAATCGAATTACATTTTTCACAAGAAATAACTTTAGATAGAAAAAACAGTATAAATCTAGTAAGATATCCACATGGAATATTAGAGAAGGGGTAAAAAAAATGAGCGTATTAAATGTACAAAATTTAAGTCACGGTTTCGGTGATCGTGCGATTTTCAATGATGTGTCTTTTCGACTTTTAAAAGGTGAACACGTTGGACTAGTTGGGGCAAATGGAGAGGGTAAGTCTACTTTCATGAATATTGTTACCGGGAAGTTACAACCCGACGAGGGGAAAGTTGAGTGGTCACGAAAAGTTCGTGTTGGTTACTTAGATCAGCATGCTGTACTTAAAAAGGGCACTACGATGCGTGACGCTTTGAGTACTGCTTTTCAATATCTTTTTGATGCTGAATCAGAGATCAATGAACTTTATGCAAAAATGGGTGATGAAGGTGCTGATATCGATGCATTACTTGCAGAAGTTGGCGAGCTGCAAGAAACTTTAGATAGTAATGATTTCTATCAAATTAATTCAAAAGTTGAGGAAGTTGCTCGTGGCCTAGGATTAGACGATGTTGGACTTGATCGTGATATAGATGATCTCAGCGGTGGGCAGCGTACGAAAGTTTTACTAGCAAAGCTTTTGCTGGAAAAACCTGAAATCCTATTACTAGACGAGCCTACAAACTATTTGGATGAACAGCATATCGAATGGTTGAAGCGCTATTTACAGGAATATGAGAATGCATTTATCTTGATTTCACATGATATTCCATTCTTGAACAATGTTGTTAACTTGATCTATCACATGGAAAACCAAGAGTTAAATCGCTATGTTGGTGACTATGATAACTTCTTAAAAGTATATGAAATGAAAAAGCAGCAGCTAGAGGCTGCATACAAGCGTCAACAACAAGAAATTGCTGATTTAAAGGATTTCGTTGCTCGCAACAAGGCAAGTGTTGCGACTCGTAATATGGCGATGTCTCGTCAAAAGAAGCTCGACAAAATGGAAATTATTGAATTGGGGAGAGAGAAGCCGAAACCAGAGTTTATTTTCAAAGAAGCTCGTGCAGCTAGTCGCTGGATTTTCACGACTGAAGATCTTGTTATTGGTTACAATGAACCACTTTCACGCCCTCTGAATTTAAAAATGGAACGCGGACAAAAAATTGCATTCGTGGGAGCTAACGGTATTGGTAAGTCTACTCTTTTAAAAAGTATTCTTGGATTGATTAGTCCCATTTCGGGTAAAGTGGAACGCGGTGAGTATCAATACATCGGTTACTTCGAGCAGGAAGTTAAGCAGGCCAACTACAACACTTGTATTGAAGAGATTTGGAGCGAGTTCCCAAGTATGAATCAGGCTGAAGTTCGTGCTGCTCTGGCAAAATGCGGATTAACGACGAAACATATTGAAAGTAAAATCGAAGTCCTTTCTGGCGGCGAAAAAGCCAAAGTTCGATTGTGTAAAATTTTAAACACAGAAACGAATTTATTAATTCTAGACGAACCTACCAACCACTTGGATGTGGAAGCAAAAGAAGAGTTAAAGCGAGCTTTAAAGGCATATCGCGGAAGTATCTTGATGGTATCCCACGAACCTGATTTCTATCGTGAAATTGCGACCGATATTTGGAATTGTGAGGATTGGACTACGAAAGTTTTTTAATTTCAATAAACAAGTTTAAATGGTATTAGGTCAATAAAGTAGATACAATCACAATCCCCTGCGGCGCAGGGGGTTTTTTCATTTCAGGTCGCCATTTTATCAGGTTCAAACATTGTTCACAAAAAATTCTTATTTACCTTCAAGTGCTACATATAAACATTCTATTAAGATACTCTGGCCATTTCCTATATATGGATCACTCAAAAGCAATACAGGCAATGATTTCTTCGTGTATAATAAGGGAAGTTTTCAATAATGGAAGCGGTTAATTTTGGTGAAAAATAATTGGCAAAGGACTTATAACATCCATGACAAAAAAGAAGATTGCCTGGATAACAGACAGCACTGCTTATATTTCTGAGGATCTGCTCGAACACCCTGATGTTTATATTGTGCCTCTATTAATAACATTCGGTGAGGAGTCATTTGAAGATGGTATTGATTTAAACACAGATCAGCTGTACAGCCGGATCCGGACTGAAAAAGAAGTTCCTAAAACTTCACAGCCTTCTGCCGGGAGATTTGCTGAACTATTTGAAACATTGAAGATTGAATATGATGCTGCGGTCGCTGTACATGTTTCCAGCAAATTAAGCGGTACGATGAACAGCTGCCTGGCCGGATCTGAGCTGGCAGGGTTCCCTGTTTCGGCAGTTGATTCAAAATGCATGTCTTATGCTATTACGTCTTTAATCTATAAAGGATTAAAGCTTGCTGAGAATGAAATGCCAGTACATAAGATTGCTGAAATCCTTCAAAGTGAGGCAGACAAATCTGAGAATTATATCTTGCTTGGCAGCCTTGAGCAATTTTATAAAGGCGGCAGAATGTCAGGAACACAATATCTGCTGGGAAGCATATTAAAAATAAAGCCAATAATCCGCATTAACCGGGACGGTGCGTTTGAATTGTTTGATAAAGTCCGTTCGGATAAAAAAGCAATTAAAAGAATGATAGAATTGCTCGGGGATGCTTACGAAAGCCACACCATTCCTCAGGTTCAAATCATGCATGGGAATGTGCGGGGCAAAGCGGAGGAACTGGCAGAGGAAATCAAATCACACTTTCCCCGCCTCGATATTATCATTGGTGAAATAAGCTCAACCATTGCTGCCCATGCAGGCGAAGGTACAATCGCCATCATTTGGCAGAATGAAAAGTAGAAAAAAGCACTCTCCCTACGGAAAAAGGGAAAGTGCTTTTTTCTATTCAATCCATGTATACATGTACTTTTCATCTTCTATTAACTTAGCTTTTTTCACCAATTTTAATGGCCTGAATGTATCAATCATAACAGCAAGCTCAAGAGTTTCCTTTTTGCCAATGCTTGCTTCAGTCTTCCCGGGATGAGGGCCATGAGGAATCCCGCTCGGATGAAGAGTGATGGAGCCTTCCCTGATACCCTTTCTGCTCATAAAGTTGCCTTCCACATAATAAAGCAGTTCATCACTATTGACATTGCTATGATAGTAAGGGGCAGGGATGGCCTCTGGATGGTAGTCATATAATCTGGGAACAAAAGAACATACAACAAAATTATGTCCTTCAAATGTCTGATGAACTGGCGGGGGCTGATGGACCCTCCCAGTAATCGGTTCAAAGTCTTCAATATTAAATACCCACGGATAGAGATAGCCGTCCCAGCCTTCCACATCAAGCGGATGATGATTCAGGATATGAGAATGCAAATATCCCCTTGTTTTCGTAATGACTTCATGTTCCCCTTTTTGATCATATGTTTCCAAGGTCTCTGGTCCCCGAATATCTCTTTCACAGAAAGGACTATGTTCGAGCAGCTGCCCATATTCATTTCGATATCTTCTTGGTGTTGTAATTTGGCTGAAGGACTCCACCAGGAGTACTTTTGTCAATTGCTCATGGTCCGGAATCACCCTGTAAATAGTGCCTATCGGAATTATGACATAGTCCCCCGGACGATAGGTTAAGGTTCCGAACATAGTCTCAATTTTTCCTGTTCCATAGTGAATGTAAAGCATCTCATCGCCATCACCATTCCGGTAAAAGCTCTTCATCGGCTCTGTAATATTTATAGTGCCTATTAAAAGATCATCATTCCCAAGCAGATATTCCCGGGCTGAAAGTGCATTTCCTTTCTTTTCGATTTGATCTGTGAACAAATGGCGGTGCTTCAAGCTTTCCTGCTCCTCATACTCGGGAACATATTTTCCTATCAGCTTAGTACGTGCTACTTCTGTCGGCATGTAGTGATGATAAAGAATGGATTGGGTGCCGGAAAAACCTTTTGTCCCCATAACCTGTTCCCTGAAAAGGGTTCCATCCGATTTTTTGAAAGTCGTATGCCGTTTGTGCGGGATTCTTCCCATTTGGCGATAAAACATGTTTTCCACCTCACTTGTTTGCAATTCGATTTTTTAAGACTCCCAGATTTCCAATCTCAAGCTCAACTTCATCCCCTTGTTCAAGCCAGCGGTGCACATCTGTGCCAAGCTCAAGGATGCAGCCGCTGCCAACAGTCCCAGAGCCTATCATTTCACCAGGGCAAAGGGTTACACCGTCAGAAGCCCGCTCAATCATTTCGTAAAAAGAATAGTAGAGATCCTGCATATTCCCCTCTGAGAGAAGAGTTCCATTTACTTTTGCTGTCATCGGCAAATCATAGCCGTTTTCAACACGGAAATGCTCCAGCTCATCTTTTGTAACGATATATGGCCCTGTACTAGTGGCAAAATCCTTCCCTTTTGCAGGGCCAAGACCTACCTTCATTTCTTTGCGCTGAATGTCTCTTGCGCTCCAATCATTCAAGATGCAATAACCAAAAATATAATCATCCGCTTCAGAAGCTTTGATATCCCTTCCTTCTTTTCCAATGATACAGGCAATTTCCAGCTCATAATCAAGCCATTTGCATTGACTGGGGCGTGAAATTTCTTCATTCGGCCCCTTGATGCTTAAATGATTTGAGAAATAAAAAACTGGTATGTCATACCATTCGGGTATCATATCAAGTCCGCGGTTAGCTCTTGCCGTTTTTACATGTTCCTCGAAAGCATAGAAATCCCGGAAGCTTTTTGGATTGGGAAGTGGTGCTTTTAAGGTGACTTCCGATAAAGAATATACCCCTCTATCAGTGTCCTTCAGTTTTTTGCTGGTTGATAAGTATTCCATAAAAAATTCATGGTTCTCCAGGAATGCCAGCATGGTTTTGGGAAGAACACCATTGGTCGCTTCATGCATATCAACGGCATACTCCTTATTCTTCAGCCAGCCAGCTCTAATGGATCCATCTGATTTTTGAAAAGTTATGAATTTCATAGCATCACCTTGGCTCTGTTTTTCGGATTAATTCAAATACATCCGTCATCGGCCTGGTATAAATATGTCCTGCCATTCGGCCAACTGGCTTTAGTTTCTCAGAATTAATCCTTCCATTTTCATATAGCTCTTCAGCAACATGCACATGCTCCACTTTACCAATCACCAGGCTTCCTGAGCCAGGTCGTTCTCCAAAATGAAGTACCTGATGGAGACTGCATTCCAAGTGAACTTTTGATTCTTTCACCCGAGGAGGATTCACAGCGGCACTTTTTTCTTTAGTGAGCCCAGCGGCAACCAGTTCGTCTGTACCAGCCGGGTAATCCGCTGCACAAATATTCATCTTTTCGGTAAAGTCTTCACTGACTATGTTAATAACGAATTCCTTTGTTTCTTCGATATTGGCAAGCGTGTCTTTCTTAGAGCCATCTGTCCCTTTTCGCATCGGAGAAAAACAAATCAGCATCGGATCTGCACATATGGCAGTAAAAAAGCTAAATGGAGCTGCATTTACATTTCCATCCGCATCCATAGTGGTAACAAACGCAATGGGACGCGGCAGGATAGAACCAACCAGCAGCTTATAAGCGTCATTCCATTCCAGACTGGCAGGATTTAATTCCATACACCTTACACCGCCTTTTCATTTAGAAGTTTGTTTATCACATCCATGGCTGCTTCATTATCTTCCCTTGTGCCTAAAGTCATCCGAAAAGCATCAAGATATCCCTCAAGCTTCATTTGCCGGACAACTAAGCCATTGGCAATCAAGTTCTCCGCTATTGGATACTGACTAAAAATATAAATAAAGTTGGTTTGGGAAGGAAAAAAGCGAACCTGTAAATCATTTAACTTCTGACTCACAAATTTCATCTCTTTGGCATTTTTTTCAGCACATTCCCTTATAAAGCCTTGGTCATGTAATGCCGCTGCAGCGGCTGCCTGTGCTAGATGATTGACATTAAAAACATCTTTCACCTTATGAAGCTCATTCACTATCTCGAAATCCATGATTCCATAGCCGACACGGAGACCGGCAAGACCGTAAATTTTGGAAAAAGTCCTCAGAATGATTAAATTCGGCTTCTTTTCCAAAAGTGAAATAGAGTCAAGATAATCTGAAGATTGCACATATTCATAGTAAGCTTCATCTAGAATAATCAAGATATTCGAAGGAACTTTTTCGATGAATTGCAGAAGTTCTGTTTTACCGACTATGGTTCCTGTAGGGTTGTTGGGATTGCAGATAAATATCATTTTTGTTTTTTTGCTGACCTGTGCATACATGGCATTTAGATTATGTGTGCCATTTTGCAGCGGGACAGTAATAGCACTGCCTCCTTCAATCAGGACGTTTGTTTCATAGCGAGGAAAGGTCATCTGTGCCATAATAGCCTCGTCTCCAGTGCTTATGTATGCTCTAGTCAATAAACGGATGATTTCTTCTGATCCATTGCTTACAAGAAATTTATCTTGATTTATATTGTAGAATCCGGCCAGTTTGCGCTTGAGCAGGGAAACAGTTCCGTCCGGATAAAAATAAAGGCTATTCATCGCCTTGCTGATGCTGTTCTTTACTTCTGGTGAACAGCCATACACATTTTCATTATCAGACATTTTCCGGACAGCCATTAAATTGAACTTTTCTTTGATCTCTTCCGGCGAGCTGCCAAGCGGATAAGAAACAATCTTCTCCACGGCGCTTTTTGTCTGGATTCTGGCCATCTGTGTTGCCTCCTTCTTAATTATTAAAAAAGGGAGAAAGTATCTCCCCCTCAAAAATAAAAAATACATAATCTTGGAATTCCATTACTGTTTAACTGCTGCGCCTACCCCCCTCATGGTGAAGGGGGCGGGGCATTCCTCTTTTCTATTTATAAGTTTCCCCGTCTTTCCTGCTCGCGTTCAATTGATTCGAAGAGTGCTTTAAAGTTGCCTTCACCAAATCCCCGTGCACCTTTACGCTGAATGACTTCAATGAATAGGGTCGGACGGTCTACAATTGGCTTAGTGAAAATTTGAAGCAAATACCCTTCGTCGTCACGGTCGACGAGAATGTTTAATTCTTTCAATTTATCAATCTCTTCATCAATCTTTCCTACACGTTCAGAAAGCATTTCATAGTAAGAATCAGGTGTACTTAAAAACTCCACCCCATTCTTGCGAAGGATGCTGACAGTGCTGACGATATCCTCTGTCAGGATCGCCAGATGCTGCACACCAGGCCCGTTGTAGTATTCCAGATATTCCTCAATCTGGGATTTGCGCTTCCCTTCTGCAGGTTCATTAATCGGAAACTTTATCCTGCCGCCATTATGCATAACCTTGGACATCAGTGCGGAATATTCTGTTGTAATGTCTTTATCTGTAAAGTGTTTCATTTCCTTAAAGCCCATTACATTTGCATAATAATTAACCCATTCCTCCATTCTTTCTACGTTTCCAACCACATGGTCGATTCCGATAAAACCGGCATCTTCAAATGGAACTTCAGTTTGATAAGGCTCAAAGCCAGGCATAAATACCCCTTTATAGTCATTTCGTTCGACAAGTGTGTGAATTGTATCCCCATATGTACCAATAACTGCTTTTTTTACTGTGCCATGCTCATCCTTTATCTCAAAAGGCGGCTGTATTTCAATTGCGCCTCTTTCGACTGCAGCATTGTAGGCTGTTTCAACATCATCGACTGCTAAAGCAATATCTTTTACGCCATCCCCATGCTTTTTAATGAAATTCGATACTCTGGAACTGTCATTTAAAGTTCCGGTTATAACGAGGCGGATCTTTCTTTGCTGAAGAACATAAGACACCGTTTCCCTATTGCCTGTTTCCAAACCAGAATATGCAACTGGCTTAAAGCCGAAAGCCGTGCAGAAATAATGGCAGGACTGTTTCGCATTCCCAGAGTAGATTTCTAAATAATCTACCTCCTTCACTGGAAAGAAATCGGCTTTCTTTTGCTCCCTTAACATTTTTTCATCTTGCATACTAACGCCTCCATTTCAAATATTAGTAATATTTTGAATTTATCATATATGAAACCTGCAAACGTTCTCAAGAGTTCAAGTTAAAGCTATAATGCACTTCTGCATTAAAGTAAGTTACACTTTTAATTTTTGCTCATTTATGCTTTTGGGCGGGATGTGAATAGCCTGATTCCTTAAAGCTTCTACAGCTTCAAGCAAGCCTTCATTTACACTGGGATGGGGATAGTTCGGGAAAATTAGATCTTCATCCCTGGCAGCCATTTCCAATGCCGTAATGCCGGCTGAAATTAGCTCTATTGCCCCGGTGCCTACCATGTGGATTCCCAGAAGAACTTGCTTTTCCTTGCAGCTGATCACTTTTATAAATCCTTCTTTTTTTCCGGACAAAGTGCTGAATCCGTTGGCAGACAATGAAAATTGGCCAATTTCAATATCGTTGCCCAAGTTAATTGCTTCCTTTTCCGTTAACCCGGCACTCGCAATAGCAGGCTGTGTATGAGCTACTATCGGGATGAAATGGAAATCTGATTGAGATTGAATCCCTGCAATCGCTTCTGCAGCTGTTTTTCCTTGTTTAATTGCTTTAACAGCAAGTGCAGGGCCTTCTGTAACATCGCCGACAGCAAAGATATGTTTCTGTGTTGTCCGGCTTTGAGCATCCACCTTAATAAACCCCGCTGCACATTGTTCAACCCCTATTCGGGAAAGACCCAGCTGATTGGTGTTTGGTCTGATTGTAGTTGAAACAAATAAATGTGTGCCTGAAATTGTTTCTATTTTTCCCTTCAATTCAAAAGTTACTGTAAACATGTCCTCCTTAAACTGTAATTCCAATACTTCCGAATTTCTTACAACGTCTATCTTTTTCTTTTTTAAAATCCTCTTCAGTTCCCGGCAAATGGATTGATCGAAATCAAAATCCTCTTTCCCATCATCAAGGATCATAGTTACTTTGGATCCCAGGGCCTGAAAAGCCATACCAATTTCAAGCGCAATATAGTCACTGCCATAGATTAATAGTTTATCGGGTATTTCACTCAAATCCGAAATGGAATGCTGATCAAATACCAGTTCACTTAACTCTCTGGTCCAAGGTGGTTTTTCTGGTGTTCCGCCGGTCGCAATGATTGCATTCCTGAATCTGAAAACATCAAATTTGTCTCCTTTTTCGATGCCAACCTTATCCTCAGACAGAAAAAAAGCTGACCCAATAAGTATTTCAATTTTATTGGCTTTACAGAGCGCTTCAACTCCTGTGCGGAGCTGTTCAATTTTCTTCTGTTTGTATTGCTGAAGCTTATTGAAATTAAACGATATATCTCCTCCTTCAAGCCCCCAATTTTTCCCCTCTAGAAATGAAGTGAATTTTTCTGCAGACTGTGTAAGGATCTTTGAAGGTATGCAGCCTTTATTTAAACAAATCCCGCCAAGCTGGTCCTGTTCAACCAAGGTAACACTGCGTCCAAGCTGAGCGGCACGGATCGCAGCATGATACCCTCCGGGGCCGCCTCCGATAATGATGACATCGCGCTCATGTGCCAGTTCTCCAACTACCATTTATACCATCTCCAGAACAAGCATTTTTGGATTTTTAATCAGTTCAGCAAACCGGTTAGTAAAGCGAACAGCTGTCGCCCCGTCTGCAACTCTATGATCAAAAGACATAGAAATATTCATCATTGACCGGATCACAATCTGGTCATCGTCTGTGACAACAGGCAACTTTTTTGTTTTATGAAATGATACCAGTGCGGTTTGCGGATGCTGAATAATCGGTGTCGCTCCAAAGCTTCCGCCCAGGGGTCCCACATTGCTGATCGTGAATGTCCCGCCAGATATTTCTTTTACAGAAAGCTTATTTTCCACCGCCTTTTCTGTGAGCTGTTTCATTTCCGCATGAATTTCTCTGATTGTTTTGTTCTCAACATGCTTAATGACCGGAACGATGAGCCCCTCATCCGTATCAACCGCAATACCGATATGGTGTACACTTGCTAAATGTATTTCTTCCTTTTCTTCATGCAGGACTGCATTGAACACAGGAAATTCTTTCAGGCATATTGACAATGCCTTCAGGAAAAAGGCTGTTGCAGATATATTTTGGTTTTGGTTTTTTAGTTCTTTTCTGAAAGTGATCAGCTCGGTTACATCGATTTCTTCAAAATGGGTGCAATGTGGAATGGTATAGAGGGATTGTGCCATTTTTCTGGCAATCTGTTTCCTTCTGCCCCTAAACGGAATGATTCCTTTTTCAGCAGGAGGGCTTAATATTGTATCCATCGAAACCGCTGGCTCCTGTTCAGCTGGGTCAGGCTTACTCTGTCCGGATGCTAAGTATTGATAGATGTCTTCATCCAAAATACGTCCGGCAGGACCTGTCCCTGTAATATTCTCAATGTCTATCGAATTTTCCCGTGCTATTTTTCTCGTAAATGGAGATGCAAGCACCCGTTTTCCTTTGAATGAGGCAAAAGATTGCAATGGCTCATTCAGCTTATGAGAGTTTGCAGGATGAGAAGTGACCTTCACTTTCTCCATGCCATCATGTCCCGACGCCTCTAAAATTAAAATGGTCGTCCCCACTGTAATCGTCTCGCCGGGCTCCACTTTAAATTCCTTAATAATTCCCGCTCTGGGAGCAGGTATTTCAGCAGTCATTTTATCAGTCTGTACTTCAACTAGCGGATCATCGGCTTTCACTGCATCCCCTGGTTTGACTAAAAAGCAATTGATTTCTGCTTCTGTCATGCCTTCTCCAATATCGTGAAGTTTCACTTCCATGGCTTCTCCTCCTAAAACTTCATAACTTTTTCTATTGCTTGCTGGATCCTTGCCGGAGTTGGCAGGTAATGGTCCTCAAAACCGAAATATGGCACTGGTGCATCAAATCCAGTAACCCTTTCAACCGGTGCTTTCTGATATAAAAACGATGTATCATTAATGATGGCAAGCACATCATTTCCTACTCCACCGGTAGCATGAGCTTCATGGACAATGACTGTTCTCCCTGTCTTTTGGACAGATTCTGCGATCATATCTTTATCCAGAGGGAAAAGGGTCCTTAAATCAATCACATCACAATGAGTGTTCTTTTCTTTCATCAGCTCTGCCGCTTTCATAGCCTCAGGCACCATGGCTCCCCACGTAATGACCGTCACATCATCACCCTCCATGAGCTTATTGCCTTTTCCAATTTCAATGCTATACTTCCCTTCAGGAACTTCCTCCTTGGCCGAACGATAGCAGCGCATGGGCTCAAGAAACAGAACTGGATCCGGGTCTTCAATGGCAGCAATCAGCAGTCCTTTCGCATCATAAGGACTGGATGGGCAGACTACCTTAATGCCAGGCATATGTGTAAAAATGGCTTCCGTTGAATCACAGTGAATTTCAGGAGCCCTTACACCTGCACCATACGGAGCCCTTATAACCATCGGAACAGTAAAATGTCCCATCGTCCTCATTCGGATCCTCGAAGCATGAGTCATGATTTGTTCATATGCAGGATAAATAAAGCCCAGAAACTGAATTTCAATCACAGGTAAAAACCCATTTACAGCCATGCCAATCCCCGCTCCGACAAAACCCGCTTCACTTAAAGGAGTATCAATAACACGGCCTTCGCCATACTTAGCCTGAAGACCATCAGTTGCACGAAAAACACCACCGTTCTTTCCGATATCTTCGCCCAGCAGCAAAACCTCTTCCTTTTCATTCAGCATAATATCCAGGGCATCGGTAATGGCTTGAACCAATGTCATGGTTTTTGCTTCAACTGCCGTTTTCATTATTGGCCACCTCCTATCAGCTTCAGGTACTCTTCTTTCTGCTGCTTGATTTGCCATGTCGGCTCTGCAAAGACATGATCAAAGATAACTGCTGGATCGGCAGGAGGGAAATCTTCCATTTCGGCAATAGCCTTATCTATTTCATCTGCTGCTTTCTTTTCAATGGTCTGCACCCATTTCTCATCAAATCTCCCCATATTCTTCATCCAGCGCTCTAGTCTTAAAATGGGGTCAGTCTCCTGTCTTCTATTGCTGCTTTCGGATTGATCACGGTACTTAGATGGATCATCTGCAGTGGTGTGTGCCCCATACCGCCACGTAACTGCTTCGATTAGTGTCGGCCCTTCACCTTTACGGGCCCTTTCTAATGCATTTAAGGTTTCAAAATAAACCATGAAAACATCATTGCCATCGATTCTGACTCCCGGAATATCATATGCCAGGGCTTTTTGGGCGATTGTTTTTGAATTCATTTGCTTGTTAAAAGGAACAGAGATGGCGTATTGATTGTTTTGATTAAAAAAGACAACCGGCGCTTTAAAAACGCTGGCGAAATTCAACCCCTCATGAAAATCCCCTTCGGAAGTAGCACCATCTCCAAAATAAGCAATAGCAGCATTTGCTGTGCCTTTTTTCCTTTCTGCGAATGCAGCTCCTGCTGCATGAGGGATTTGTGTCGCAATCGGGATGGCCGGAGGAAAAATTTTCTTTCCGTCAGGCGGAACACACCCTTCATTTCTTCCGTTCCAGAACAACAGGATATTTCGCAGTGAGTGGCCAAAGGTCATAGCTGCTCCGTGGTCGCGATAGGTAGGAAACATCCAATCGTTCTCCCTTAGGGCAGCAGCAGTTCCGACCTGGGAAGCCTCCTGTCCTTCATAAGGTGCATATGTGCCTATCCTGCCTTGGCGCTGGAGTGAAATAGCCTTGCGGTCAAAAATACGGATTCTTACCATATTTCTATAAAACTCTTTTACAAGTTTTTCAGTTATTTTTTCTTCATAATCGGAATTGATGATGTTTCCATTTTCGTCCATTATCCGCCTGATCGGAAAGTGATTTTCCATCTTCTCACCCTTTGGCTATTTAATTATTTTTATCACTTTTATAAGGTACATATATTGTTATCCAAGTAAAAAAATTAGGTTCTTACTGACCACTTCGGGCGTTTCATATGGGAGAAAAAGCTATTTCTGCGTGTACGCGCTTCAATACGGCTCTCGCAGAATTGGTTGGATGCTTCCACGGTTGTTATACCATTTGCTTCAGCATGTTCGTAGATGTTCAGAAGAGAGTTATAAATAGCTTTTGTTTTGCGGAGTACCCTTTCTTTATTAGGTGTGTATAATTCGTCTGCGACCTGGATTAATCCCCCTGCATTCACAATATAATCGGGTGCGTATAATATGCCCTTATCTTTAAGGATTTGACCATGGCGCATATCCTTAAGCTGGTTATTGGCAGAGCCTACGATTGCTTTTACTTTAAGCAAACCGATTGTGTCATCATTAATGATCCCGCCCATTGCACATGGAACAAAAAAGTCTGCCTGGGCCTCATATATTTCATTGCCGGAAAGTACCTTCACCCCGGCACCAATTTCTTTCGCTTTACTGAGAAGCTGGTCGATTGCCTGCCGGCTGATATCTGTCACAAATAAATCTGCCCCTTCCTCCAGCAGTCTTTCTGCCACTTTATATCCAACTTTCCCCAGTCCCTGAATGGCATAACTTTTGCCTGAAAGGTCGTCTGTACCAGTCAGTGCTTTATTGGTTGCCTGCAGACCATAAATAACTCCATGCGCAGTTGGGACCGAAGAATCGCCGCTTCCTCCATAAACCTCATCAACACCTACAATGCAATTCGTTTCCTTTAGGGCATGAACAAAATCTTCTGTAGAAGTACCCATGTCTGTTCCTGTATAGAAGCGCCCGTTCAAGGATTCTACAAATTGGCCAAAAGCACGGAATAGTTCGGGTGTTTTATCTTTTAATGGATCCCCGATAATTACAGCCTTCCCGCCTCCAAAGTCACAATCGGCAGCTGCACATTTATAGGTCATGCCTTTTGATAATCGGAGGACATCTTCAAGGGCCTCATCCACACTGTTGTATGGAAACATACGGCATCCTCCCAAAGCCGGCCCCAATCTAGTGCTGTGGATTGCAATGATAGCCTTTAAACCGGTTGATTCATCGTTGCAGAAAACAACTTGTTCATGATCTTTAATTTTTTGAAACATATCTGTCATTTCATTCTCCCCTTTATTCATGATAGCGCTTACAATAAAATTAAATAAAAATGCCTTTTTTGTTTAGGCTCAGCTGCATCTAATCTTTTAATCTCTCTTTAACATTTCTGCAATCCTGCTTTTCTTCAGAATTACCTGTTTGACTTCACCTTCGCCAGCCAGTATTTTTCCATTATGGACTGTAACAGTTGAGTAAACTGAATTTCCATCCAGCTTGGATACGGTAGCCGTTATGATAATGGATGAGCCTTCAGGTGAAGGGGATAAATGCCTGGCAGAAACAGCTCCCCCGATCCCTTCTTCTTCCTCATCCAAGTAGGGGATGATCAGCAGGCGTGATGCCCATTCCATGTGATAGATCATCGTTACGGTTGAATAGGCAGGATGAATGACCTCCCCTTCAAACTGTGCGAACATCTCAGGGGAAACCACTGCATGGACAACTGCCTGGTTCCCAATTTGCAGCCCAGGTTTCATACCATCCCTCCTGTAATACATAAAATATGTATGACGTTTATTTAACGATATGATAACATTACGTTAAATAAATAGTCAATAAATTGTAAAAACTTTAAAAATTCTTTTGATTCCCTTCCATGCAAAAAGGATTAACCAGCAAAATTGGCTAATCCTTTTTATTTTTCTAAGAAAGCAAAGCACGATCACTTGCCATTTTTGTTCCGCGAATCCGCTGAAATTCGTTTAGCAGCTGTTCAATTGTCAGATGCTGTTTCTGTTCATCATCTACTTCAAGAATAATCTGGCCTTTATCCATCATAATCAGCCTATTACCTAAATCCAGCGCCTGCTGCATATTATGAGTGACCATTAAAGTGGTTAAATTGTACTTTTTAACAATTTCTTTTGTCAGATTCGTTATAAGCTCTGCACGAGCCGGATCAAGAGCAGCGGTATGTTCATCGAGCAATAGAATGGATGGCTCTGTGAAGGTAGCCATTAGTAATGAAAGTGCCTGCCGCTCTCCTCCTGATAATAAACCAACCTTTGCATTTAGACGGTTTTCAAGGCCGAGATGGAGGGTTTCCAGAACTTCTCGAAAATAGTCTTTGCGCTTTTTCGTAACTCCTTTTTTTAATGATCTTGTTTTATTTCTTGAATATGCCATGGCAAGATTTTCTTCAATTGTCATGGACGGAGCGGTACCAGCCATCGGATCCTGAAAAACCCGGCCTATGAGCTTTGCCCGATTATATTCAGACATGCCCGTGACATTTTGGCCATCGATATAAACGGAGCCGACATCAGGAATCATGACACCGGAGATAATATTCATTAAAGTGGACTTCCCTGCGCCATTACTTCCAATTACGGTGACAAAGTCCCCCTCATTTAATGTGAGATTGATCGTATCAAGTGCAATCTTTTCATCTGGAGTCCCTTCATTGAAGACTTTATGAATCTGATTTAATTGCAGCACCAGTCTCACCCTTTCCGCCTGATGGCAATTCACTTATGTTCATGCTTCCTGCCAGTCTTTTGGCTTTCCGTTTCTTCTCCTTAGTGCGGTCAATAATCTTCGGCATTATTAAAGCAAGGATTACAATTGTTGCTGTAATCAGCTTCATATCACCCGGTTCCAGGAACTCTACCCTCAGTGCCATGGTCACTACAATGCGGTAGATAATTGCTCCGCCAATAACCGCGAGAGTAGTTCTGGCAATGGTTTTTGTGCCAAATAACGCTTCACCGATGATGACTGAAGCAAGCCCAATGATAATCATTCCGATACCCATACCAACATCGGCGAATCCTCCCTGCTGGGCAATCAATGCTCCGGAGAAAGCGACCATTGCATTGGAAAGGCCGAGCCCCAAAATCACCATCATGTTGGTGTTGGCAGAAAGACTGCGGATCATTCTCTTGTTGTCGCCTGTAGCCCTTAAAGCTAAACCAATCTCCGTCTGAAGAAACCGATCTGTCAAAAATTTTATTGCAAATGTTACAACTAACATAAATATGATAATGCCCCATGTTCTCGGGAGGCTGCCGCCAAGTCCCGCCATGGTCAATAGACTGTTGAAAAAAGAATCAATTCCTGTTTTATCCCAAAAATCCCTGACATGTGTAATAGCAGTTTCTGTGTTCAAGAGCGGAACATTTGATTTACCCATGATACGAAGGTTTATTGAATACAGAGCAATCATCATAAGGATTCCTGATAAAAGCGCATTGATTTTTCCGAAAGTATGAATAATACCAGTAAGGCAGCCGGCAATAAAACCTGCAAATAAGGCAGTAATCGTAGCCAAAAAAGGATTAGCACCGCTGACAATCATGGTTGCGGCTACCGCCGCTCCAGTCACAAAACTTCCATCGACTGTTAAATCAGGAAAGTCAAGGACCCTGAACGATAAATAAACTCCAAGTGCCATAATTGCGTAAATAATACCTGACTCAAACGCACCGAATATGGCTGTAAACACTAAGAATCACACCCTTTATAAATTGAATAAGAAATTAAAACATGCCGTCACTCGACTAAAAGCGATAGCTTTTAGTAGGAGCGCCGCCCCCCTCAAGGTGTTGAGGATCGGCAAGGCGCTTCCGCTTTTCTTCTTGGCTAATAGCTTAGAAAGCAGCCGGCTGGATATTGCATTGTCAGCCGGCAGATTTACATTTACTCTTCATGGAACTCAGCGAAATCAGCCCATTCTTCTTTTACTTCCAGTCCTTGTGCTTCAGCTGCTTTTTTATTGATCACCAGTTTGAGGCTTCCAGGAAGCTCAACAGGAATTTCAGATGGCTTTTTATTTCCTTTTAAGATCTCAGCGGCCATTTTGCCTGTCTGATAACCTAGATCAAAATAGTTGAATCCGCTGGCTGCAATAGCCCCGCGTTTCATGGAATCCAGTTCACCCACAAATAAAGGGATCTTTTTGCTGTCAGCGACAGATATAACCGATTCAAGCGCAGACACAACCGTGTTATCTGTTGGGATATATATGGCGTCTACCCTTCCAACAAGAGAGTCGGCCGCCTGCTTAACTTCAGCAGAGGTTGAAACAGATGCTTCAACAATTTTTGCTCCTTTTGGTTCTGCAAGTTCTTTTACCTGCTTAACCTGTACCTCGGAATTTTGCTCTCCAGAATTGTAAATGATGCCAATATTCTTAACACCCGCTTCATCAATCATAAAATCAATTGTTTTTGAAGTTCCTTCCGGGTGGTTATCTGTAGTACCTGTAATATTGTCTCCAGGCTGATCAAAGGATTCAACAAGGCCGGCTCCAACAGGGTCTGTAACAGATGTGAAAAGGATAGGAATGTCCTTCGTCGCATTTAGAGCACTCACGGCACTCGGAGTAGCATTTGCAAAAATCATATCCACTTTATCGCCGACAAAATTATTAGCGATCGACTGCGTGTTATTCATGTCAGCCTGAGCATTTTGGAAATCGAATTTTACATTATCGCCTTCTTTAAAGCCTTCATCTTCCAATGCTTTTTTAAATCCCTCTGTCGCAGCATCTAAAGATGGATGTTCAACAAATTGTGTGATGCCAATTGTGTATTGCTTCTTCTCATCTCCTTCTGAAGAAGAACCACTGGATTTTTCCTCTCCGCAGCCGCTTAAAACAAGCATTCCTGCAGCCATTAATAAGGAAAGAGCTTTTAACGATTTTTTCATTATATGACCCCCTATTCAAATTTATTAACTATCAGCTTGCTGATAGTTTAATCCTGCTATGTATGCGCTTACATCTCGAAGTGGAAAACAGTACGCAAAATGGTTTTCACCATTTATATGATATTTACTTTCAATATCGTAAATACAACGTTATATTATCACCCTAAGCATTTGAGTGTCAATAATATTCTAAAAATTTAATATATTTTAATAAGTTATAATGGCATAAAGAAAACAAGCAGGAATATAACTGCCTGCTTGCTAGTTTAATAGCTTTTTAGCCTTATGAAGCTGAAGTTTAGCATCCTCTATCATATTATCCAAAAGCTCCTTTACGCTTGGAAGATCAGCAATCAGGCCAGCTATCTGCCCGCTGTTCATAAACCCTTCATCACCGTTTCCATTTATTGCTCCAATTTTATGATAGTCTTCTGAAGTAAGTTTATTAAACTCATCAAGACTGATGCCCTGTTTTTCGTAATCCAGCAATTTATTGGCATACCCGGTGGAAAGCACTCTTCTTATTCTTCCAACTGAACGCCCCACTATAAGGGTTTCATGATCGGATGCTTCAATAATTTTCTGTTTATATTGCGGGTGGAATGGTGCTTCCTTGGTTGCTATGAATCTAGTGCCCATTTGCACACCGCTTGCCCCCAGGGCAAGCATGGCAGCAAGCCCTTTGCCATCACCGATACCCCCGGCAGCCACGACAGGGACTGACACCACTCCTGTAATTTGAGGGATTAATACGAGTGTAGTGGTTTCAAGAGAACTATTGATTCCTGCTGCCTCATACCCTTCAGCAGCAATAATATCCGCACCGGCTGTCTCTGCTTTCAGCGCCTGTCTTACTGAAGCAGCTACAGTTATAACTTTCACACCTTTTTCATGCAGCTTAGGGATAAAAGGAGTCGGGTTTCCCGCCGAAAGGGATACGGCTGGAATCTTATGTTTAATTACAAGGGAAAGGATTTCCTTTACATAAGGGGAGACACTTAATGCTACATTAACTGCAAATGGCTTATTTGTTAAACTTCTTGTTTCCTCAATTATCTTCTCAACATCCTCAGGAGGCATTGTTCCTGCTCCGATGGTGCCCAGCCCTCCAGCTTCCGAGACTGCCGCTGTTAAAATGGCATTGCTGATATTCCCCATGCCGCCCTGAATAATTGGATATTTAATATTTAAAATGTCCGTTAATATATTCAATCAAATTCCTCCTTCGTTAAAATAATGTTATACTAATTTTAATAGTTTGACAATTAGGAGCACATATACTTAACAATGAAGGATGCAGTCAATGCCTCAGGTAAAATACCCTTTCATTCACATCGCCGTTTTGCAGACAGGCCTCTATTCATTCCCCTTTTCCATTTTCAGCGAAATTTTATAAAACATTATTTGCAGGGTCTGAACAAATGCATATATAGGGAAAGACCAGGCCATCTGATAGCCCTTTTCATAATGAAATATGCCGAGCTTAACAGAGAACCATTCAATCACTACAGCCAAAATAGACCAGAGTGTGACATACAGGATATTCATATATCCCTTTAGATTTAATTTCACATATAAATAAATGAAAAAGTAACTGTATGGCCCGTACATAATATAGCTTAAAAAATCAATGAATTGATATTTTGATGTATCATTGACATCATAATAATCCCACGCCCCGACACTTATGGTGTGATCGAAGAACATCCCGATAAATATGCCTATGGTGATATGTACTGCCGTTTCCAAGCCAGAAAATTTTTTAGGCAGTTTCCATATAAGAATTAGCGATACCAGTAAATTGGCCAATACAAACCATTCATTTGCGTCAAAAGCTCTTTCATAAACCTTTACCATAATTAGTAGACTCCTGCATTAGATACATTAACACCTTGGATAATCCGAGGCCGGCAATCAAGAAAGCAGTATTACCTATGCCAGCTTTGAGTAAATTCCAGTTTAAATATGTAATTACTCCAGAAGTGCTGCTGAAAAGATCCATACCAAGAAGACAGATTAAGAATAAGGCGAAGACAGTTATCCTTTTTACACCAGATGGAGTTTTCCAATAAATATTTATAAACATAAGAACTAGAATGGGGCCAATAATTTCACGATGAATCAAGAATACAATAAATAAAATAGAATCTTCTGTAATATGAATCCACTTTAATTGAAGAGCAAGTATGGTTGTGTAATTTCGGGCTGCAATTGAAATTAGCATAAGAACCAGAGAGTTTTGCAAAAAGGAAAGCTTTTTTTCTATAAAGAAAAAGAAACTTAGTGTATAAAATGCAATTACAATTGTCGCAGGCAGAATCATTAAATCACCTTATGAGGCTTATTTTTAAATACCATCATACATTTAATATTGTTTTGGTAAGATGCATTTATTCATTAATCCTATGATTGTATAAATGAAAGAGCCATCCTGCCTGCAAGATGGCTCTTTCTCACTCAACCATATAGGGATGATTTAATGCGTCATAATCAGCATCCCTGTTTTTAAGTTCATTTCCTTCCTTAAAAACACTTTCAAAAAACCTTGATGCCGGTTCTGCCAGTTCTTTATAATATTCACTGAATAAAGCAGCAGCATGACCGCCCAGCCATTTATCAGGAAGAAGTTCTTCGGGAAGCCCCGGATCCACAAAAAGGAATTTCCGGTATTCATGCACAAGCTTTGTTCTTTCCACAAAACATTCTGCATCAGTCATATTCCCCTTCTGGATTTTATTTTTATCAATGATATATTTCTGGCTGTATTCCGAAATAAACTCCTGGTATCTTTCATTGATTTCTGTCAGGTTCCAGCTTTTTTCAACAATTTCGATATTCTTATGCGGACCTGCATACCTGGCAATAAAGAAATCAACATAGTCGGCAATTTCATATTTCTCAATCAAATCAAATACTTGTTTCTCAAGATTATTAGCTGAGATCCAGCAGCTGCTGGACATGGAGCCAAAACCGCTCCAAACTAGTTCCTTCCGCAATTCATCACGCACATTGCGGATTTCTTCCGGGATGGTATACATAAGCATTCGCCACTTGCCATCCCACTCTTCAGGCTTTAATTTAAAGATACGCTTAGCCGCTTCCTCAATCCTTTTCTGCCCTCTTGGCGTTAAGGAATAATAGCTTTTATTGCCGATCTTTTCTGCACTTACCCATCCCTGCTTATTCATTCTTGAAATAGCAGCTCTGACAGACTGATCATTATGCCCAAATTCGCTTAAAAGCTTGATAAGGCTGCCAATCCAAATGTTGCTTCCATAATGTGAAATATAATCGCCATAAAGTGTGAAAATCATTGACCTTGTATTCAACTTGCATTCATCCTCATTTCATCATGTGGGTTGAACGGAAAAAATTCGTTATATACAATTGTACTAAAATTAGATAGTTTTGAACAATACTTTTTCGGCATACTAAATAATTTGACTGCCTCTGCCTTCATTCTATACCGCCCAAGTCTTTATAAACCATAAAAACCGTAGAGTAAAAAGTCTCTATGGTCATCGCTCGACGATTGTAGAAATCCCCTGCCCAACTCCCACACACATCGTTGCCAGGCCGTATTTTGAATTCCTGCGCTTCATTTCATGCAATAAAGTTGTCAGAATACGGGCACCGCTCGCCCCAAGCGGGTGGCCAAATGCAATCGCTCCGCCATTTACATTTACCCGCTCCGAATCGGCGCCAAGTTCTTTAATGCAGGCAAGGGATTGTGAAGCAAAAGCTTCATTTAATTCGGTTAAGTCTATATCATTCATCGTAAGACCAGCCCTCTTCAAGGCTTTCTGAGTGGAATAAACAGGACCTGCCCCCATAATCGAAGGCTCAAGCCCTGCTGTTGCGGAAACAATATAAGTTCCAAGGGGCTGTAATCCAAGTTCACTCGCTTTTTCCTCTGACATCAGCAGCAATACAGATGCACCGTCGTTAATACCTGAAGCATTGCCTGCTGTTACAGTTCCCCCCTGAAAAATGGGTTTTAAGCTTGAGAGCTTATCAAAAGTAGTTTCCGGACGGGGATGCTCATCACATGAAATCGTTATTTCATCCCCTTTTTTATCCATGTATGTAACAGGAATGATTTCATCGTCGAATTTGCCTTTTTCAATAGCTGATTTTGCTCTCTTCTGGCTTTCTAAAGCAAACAGATCCTGCTCTTCACGCGATATGCCATACTTTTCTGCAACATTTTCTGCTGTCTTGGGCATGCTTTCAGCACCGTACATTTTCTCAAGCCTGCTATTTGTAAATCGCCACCCGATGGTAGTGTCATACATCTCCATATTCCCTCTTGGAAACTCGCTGCTTGGTTTTGCCATGACAAATGGGGCACGTGTCATGCTTTCCGTACCGCCTGCAATAAAAATATCTCCTTCTCCGGCTAAAATGGCCCGTGCAGCATAATTAACAGCATCTAAACCAGACCCGCAAAGCCGGTTAACAGTTGAAGCAGCCACTTCGACAGGCAAACCGGCAAGCAAAGCTGCCATCCTGGCTACATTGCGATTATCTTCTCCTGCCTGATTGGCATTTCCCAGTATGACCTCTTCAATTTCTGCAGGATTCACCATCGGATTTCTATCCAGCAGAGCCCTAATGACGATAGCTCCCAAATCATCCGGACGAATATCCTTTAACCCGCCTTTATATCTTCCGATCGGAGTCCTGACAGCATCCACAATTACTGCTTTTCTCATTGCTTAACTCCCTCTCTGGCAGTGTAATCAAAAACACCCCTGCCCGACTTGCGTCCAAGCCTTCCAGCTTTTACATATTGTTCAAGGAGCGGTGCCGGCCGGTATTTTTCTCCCAGCTTACTGTGAAGGTATTTTAAATTATTCAGGCGTGTATCGAGGCCGACAAGATCGCCAAGCTCGAATGGCCCCATTGGATAATTCAGCCCAAGCTTAATTGCCTTATCAATTTCTTCAGGTGTGCCGAGACCTTCCTGCAGCATATAAAATGCCTCATTACCAACGAGCGCACTGATTCTGCTCGTTACAAATCCTGGAAACTCATTAATAACTACTGTTTCTTTCCCCATTTGCTCAGCAGCACGTTTAATTGACTGTGCTGTTTCTTCGCTGGTTTCAAGCCCTTTAATAATTTCAACAAGCGGCATTTTTTGGACGGGATTAAAGAAATGCATGGCAATCACTTTGTCCGGACGTTTTGTAAATGATCCAATCTCGGTTGGACTCATGGTAGAGGTGTTTGTTGCAAAACAGCAGTGCTCAGGTGCGTGCTGGTCAATCACCTCAAAAATATTTTTCTTAATATCCATCACTTCAGGGACTGCCTCAATAACAAGATCAGCTGCACTTACATGCTGAGCAAGACTTACAGAATAGGTAAGACGATTTTTGCCTGCTTCCATATCAGCGGCTGTTATTTTATTCCTGGCGAGTCCTTTTTCAAAGATGCTATCAATCTCTCTTTCCGCACGGGTCAATTGTTCCCGGCTGATATCTACAAGAGTGGTGTAAAATCCTCCGATTGCACTGACGTACGCAATCCCCCGCCCCATCACGCCTGAACCGATTACGACTATATTTTTCATGGTGTAATCCCCCTTTCAGTTTATAAAAATGCGAGCACCCGAAACGAGATGCTCGCAAGAAGAACATAAAACGGGCAAATATTTTAATAGGATTCTAATTTAATCCAGCAAAGTCTATTTCCCTTGAAACACAGGCTTTCGCTTTTGCATAAATGCGGCAACACCCTCTTTATGGTCAAGAGTAAGGCCAGCCAGCCGCTGTCCCTGTGCGTCTCTCTCCAAACATTCTTCTAAAGTGGATTCCCAGCTCGCTTTCAGGTTTTTCTTTATTATCGCAATGGCCGCTGTCGGCATGCTGGCAAGCCTTTCTGCAAAAGCAGTTATTTCATCCTGCCATTTCTCCATAGGAATTACCTTAGTAGCCAGGCCAAGCTCTTTGGCTTCCTGAGCATTAACCTTTTCACCGAGCACTGCAAGCTCCATGGCTTTCGCATGACCGATCAGCTTTGGAAGAAAGTAGAGATTCCCGGCATCAGGCACCAGCCCGACATGGACAAAAGCTTCTAAAAAACTGGCTTTATCAGATAGAAGCCTGAAATCGCATGCTAATGCGAGACTCATGCCTGCACCTGCTGCCACCCCATTGACCGCTGCGATAACCGGCTTCTTACATTTATGAAGCTCCAATACCATTGGATTATAGAATCGGCGGAGTACCTCGCCGTGATCCATATCCTCATTTACTCCCTGAAGGTCCTGGCCAGAGCAAAATGCACGTCCTTCGCCTGTGATAACAAGACATCTGACTTCTTTATCCCGGCTTGCCTGTTTTATGGACTGCTGAACCTCTTTATTAAGCTGTTCTGTGAATGCATTCAGTTTATCCGGGCGGTTTAATGAAATCCAAGCAACACCCTTTGCGACCTCATATTTCACCGTTTCAAACATTTGCTATGTACACCTCCTCTACTTCCCTTTAAATTGCGGCTTGCGTTTTTCAATAAAGGCATTCATTCCTTCTTTTTGATCTTCTGTCGAGAATAATAAATAAAAATTCTTCCGTTCGAATTCCATTCCCTCATTTAATGATGTATCAACTGCCTTAAGGACTGCTTCCTTTATGAGGCGTATCGCAATTGGCGCCTGATTGGAAATTTGTTCAGCCGCTTTTATCGTTTCTTCCAAAAGAAGCTCTTCTGATATAAGCTGGTTGACGATGCCATGTTGAAGCGCTTCTTTGGCCGTGATTCTTTTGCCGGTAAAAAGCCATTCCATTGCTTTCGTTTTCCCAACAAGCTTAGTAAGCCTCTGTGTGCCGCCTGCGCCAGGCATTACTCCCAGGTTTACCTCAGGAAAGCCAAATTCCGCATTATCAGCGGCAAAAAGCAAATCACAGCATAAAGCAAGCTCAAAGCCCCCGCCAAGGGCAAAACCATGAACCGCCCCTATAATCGGTTTCTTGATCATGGCAAGGCGATCCCAATCTTTAAATTGATTGCGAAGCTCAAAATCTATTGTCTGGTCGTTTGCCATCTCATCAATATCTGCTCCGGCAGCAAATGCTCTGCCATTGCCGCATAATACGATAGCCTTAATGTTGCTGTCAGCCTCAAACCCTTCCATCGCATCCAGAATCTCTGAAATCATTGAGCGGTTGATTGCATTTAAGACTTTTGGGCGGTTTAAAGCAATTAAGCCAAGCTTTCCATGCTGTGAAACTTCAATAGCTTCATAGCTTTTACTCATCTGCTTCCTCACCAATCATAAGAGTGATAATATCACCTGCAAATTTCATGGCGTCTTTTCCTGATGCCTTGCCTTCATCTGTTCTCATAGCCTCCTGTAAAGCTTCATGGCTGTCATAGTACATTTCGCACATCAAATAGTACTTCCCTTCGCCCCCCATAGGACTGCCAACAATTTTTGTAACCTCCATCTTGCGGAGACCCGGAATTTTGGCTGTAAGCGGCGCGTGCGTATTAAAATAATGGTCATCAAATGCCTCCTTATTTTCAGGGTGCTTATAAAGAGCGATTAATTTTACCATTTGTCAACTTCCTTTCAGGTTTAGTGGATTTGATTCATTTAATAGTATTCCTGGAGCCGGATTCATATGTTATTTGTGTTATCTCCAGGAATTTATCAATAAAGAATTAACAGTTTATCCAGCATCTTAAAATAGCATTAGACACAATTTGACCGGTTTTTATAACAGATTCGAAAGTCCTTATCTACATCATCGTTGATACAGGCTTCATAGCTTCAAAGGGGTTCCTGCAGGATTTGCAGTATAAAATACTGCGGCAGGCTGTAGGACCAAACAGGTTTTCCATTGTCGTATATGTGGATCCGCAAAAAGGGCAATCCACATGCCATTCACCTGTTTCACTTATTAATTTTGGAGGCGGCGCAATCCCGAATTCCTTTAGCTTTAACCTTCCTGTTTCTGTTACCCGGTCAGACGTCCAGGGCGGATGATAGATAAACCGGACTTCTATTTTTTCAAATATCCCTGCCTTGTCTATTTCGATTTCCACGTTTTTTCGAATGATATCCAGTGCAGGGCATCCCATAAAAGTAGGCAGGAGTTTCACCATTACTGAATTGCCCTCCACCTCAATATGCTCCAGCATTCCTAAATCAACAATAGAAATGGTATCTATTTCAGGGTCCATAACATTATGAAGCGCCTCCAACGCGGTTTTTATCAACATTTGATCCTGCTCCATTTACATCACCCTTTAAAGAACTTACCAGCTTGCAGCTGGATTTATATTATACACCTCGCTCAAAGTGGCTAAAGCAGCATCAAGGTCGGCTGTATGCTCTCCTATACGGCCATTGCCATTTTTCATTGCAAGGTCTGCCTCTGAGACTGCCAGATTGATAGATTCAAAAACAGGCTTCATGATAAGCAGCCATCGCTGCTTTAACACCTCTTCCGGTTCAATAAGACCATGTTCCGCCATATCTTTTGCCAGCGGTCCCAATGTTATAACTCCTTCAAAATCGGCTAAAACCTTCCCAATGGCTGATTCCATTCTCGTTCTGGCTTCCCCGCCAGCCTTCATCAGCTGGTTAAACCATGTTTTCCAGTGAAGGAGATGATAATAAAGCTCCATATTAACCTTTAATGCCACCTCGGCTAAAGGCTGATAAGAAGAATTTTTCAGAGAGTCCAATCTGATTTTTTTTGATTGGATATAAAAATAATTTCTTGCTACTGCGAATGCCCAGTCATATTGTGCTGTAGACAAGTAATGACCTGGACCATTTACCGCTTCCAAAAGGACAGCATTTCTCCTTTCGGCCGCTTTTCTCGCATGGGCAAGACTGTCTACAGTGCCTTCTCCAAGATCCTCCAGCAGCTGATAAAACATGGCGGCGTGACCCATGGTATCCTGGCTGATGGATGAAAAGGCGACATCCTCCTCTATATGAGGCGCCAGCCCAAGCCACTCTGAACCCCGGTAAGCAAGGATGAAGTCATCGTCAGCAAGCTGATATAATAATGATGTCAGTGCCGGCTTTATCCCAGCGCCGATTGGCATTTTATTAACTGGCTCAGTCATCTTTCTTCATCCCTCCCCATGATAGAATTTCCTTCTCATCAAGCATTTCCTGCTCGTAGTGGCGCCACTTTTTCTTCAAATATCCGTATCCTTTTGTCGTGCGGTACTCTTTGTTATCCAAACGCTGAAGTGATTGCTTTTCTTCCGGTGTCAGCTTCCGGATATCAGAGCGTTTGACGACCCAGATATCAGCAACCGGTTCTCTCCGCATAAAATTTTCCTGTGCCATGACGAGTGCAAGCTCGCGATTTGGTGCCAGCAGGGAAAATTGATATTGCAGAGGCGAGGTATCGGTTCTTTGACTAAAGACTTCGAATTCCTGATAAAATCCTTCGTTTCCCAAAGGAGACCCCTCCCATCTGAACGGTTTAGTTTGCAGTATTGAGAGCTTCGCGCACCCATCTGTTAGTCTCATAAGCTGTGCGGCGAAGCCCGAGTCGCTCCTGAGATTTTGGCCCATTATTTTTAATAATGTCCTTGAACTTATTCCAGTCAGGCTGCCTATAGACCCAAAGCTCCTGATTCTGGTCAAAATGCATTGTCTCATCCGGCAGTTTAAGGCCAAGCGAGAGAACGCGCGGAATATACTTTGTAAAAAAGTCCTGCCTTAAGTCTTCGTTCGTCTTTGTCCGGATTCTATATTTTATCGTTGTATCCTGTTTGGAAGTGCCGGTAGTAGAGGCATCACCAGGGCCAAAGAACATTAACAGCGCTTCCCACCAGCGGTTAACCGCATCCTGAACCATCGCTTTCTGCTCCGCCGTTCCTTCAGCCAGTGCCATGATGATTGCTTCACCATGCTGGGCATGAAAAACCTCTTCCGCGCAAATCCGTTTAAGTGCTCTTGCATAGGGCCCATATGAAGCATTAAGCATATTGGTCTGGGTAATGATAGCAGCACCGTCAACCAGCCAGCCGATCAGCCCGGCATCCCCCCATGTTGGAGCCTCCATATGAAAAACATTGTGGAATTTCAGTCTTCCGCTAAATAAATCCTGCATAATATCTTCGCGGGTTTTCCCAAGAGGCTTCATTAAATCCTCTGCAACACGAAGCAGCAGCTGTCCATGCCCCATCTCATCCTGCACCTTTGCCATGATACCCAGCTTGCGTTTTAATGAAGGGGCTTTCGGCACCCATTCCTTTTCAGGAAGTGCTCCCATAATTTCACTGATACCATGCATCGAAATCAATTTGATTAATGTCATTCGGTAATCTTCAGGCATCCAATCATCCGCTTCAATTTTCTCTCCTGCATTTATGCGTTTCATGAACTGCTCGTATTTTTGTTCTTCCGTCATCTCTTGAAAGAAAAGAGCCTCTGACATGTGATTCACCCCCGTCGAGTTAAAAATTACTGATTCAGGTTACCGCATTTTCCACTGCCGGATTTACAATTCTGACAGCTTTCCCATCCGATCTTGGCAGCGTTTTAGGCGGATGGAGAACAAGTCCAATGGTAATAAAGCAATTTTGCTTCACTGCTTCCTTGATCTTCTTTTTTACATGTTCTGCTTCTCCCATATCTCTATAAAACTCTTCGCTCCATTCAGCATGAAGCTCCAAAACTTTTAAACTTCCCTTGTTATACACTTGGATATGGTAGTGGGGAGAAAGCTCAGGCATCTGAAGAATGCACCGTTCGATTTCGGAAGGAAAGACGTTTACACCATTTACATTAAGCATATCGTCTATGCGTCCTTTCACACGGCTCATTCGAAGCGTTGTTCTCCCGCAAACACACTTCTCTTTAGAAAGGGAGGCGATATCACCCGTTCGGTAGCGAATCACCGGAAAAGCTTCCTTCGTTAAACTTGTAAAAACAAGCTCCCCTTCCTCTCCGTTTGGAAGCGGTGTCATTTTTTTCGGATCGATTACTTCTGCATAAAAATGATCCTCTGCAATGTGCAGGCCGTCCTGGGATTCATGGCATTCCATGGCTACACCTGGTCCAAGAACCTCACTTAGCCCATAAATATCGCATGCTTTAATCCCAAGCTTAGCTTCTAGTGTTTTCCTCATTTCTTCGGACCAGGGCTCTGCACCAAAAATACCATACTTTAATGATGTATCAGCCGGGTCCATTCCCCTCTCCTCCATCTTCTCTGCTAAATTAAGGATGTAGGAAGGAGTTCCGCAAATAACTTCAGGCTTAAAGTCTTGAATCAGCATAATTTGTCTGTCAGTATTTCCTCCAGAAACGGGTACGGTAGCCATGCCAAGCTGTTCGCTGCCATAATGCAGTCCCAATCCACCTGTAAAGAGGCCGTATCCGTAAGCATTATGCAATGTCTGACCAGGTTCGCCTCCTCCGATGGAGATTGCCCTGGCTATCAGATTGCTCCACATTTTGATGTCATTTCGTGTGTAGCCCACTACAGTCGGCTTTCCGCTCGTTCCCGATGAAGCGTGCAGACGGACAATTTCTTTTTTATCCACAGCAAAAAGCCCGAATGGGTAATGTTCCCGCAAATCTGCTTTAACAGTAAAGGGCAGCTTTTGAATATCATTCAGGCTGTTAACGTCTTCAGGTGCAATATTACTTTCCAAAAACTTTTTCCGATAAAAAGGCACATGATTAAATACTCTTTCCACTGTCTGCTTGAGCCGGTCCAACTGCAATTGTTCTATAAAATCGCGGCTTTCCGTTTCAATATCATGCAGAATCAAGACATGACCTCCCAGATTTTCATCATATTAAGATAGTAATTTTATATAACGTTAAAATATCGTTAGATGAAATAAGTGTTATATATTTAACACAAAGATACCGTGTAAACAGGTAAAAGTCAACTTATTTTCTGAAAATTTACTCATTTTTTTAAAAGCGGAAGCGCCTTGATCACCACCGACAAGCACAAGACGAGCCTTCCGGAAAGGAGTTTTTTGCCTTTTTGGGAGGATTGGCTTGTGACCTCGAGGGGGTAGGCGCTGAAGCTAGACAGTTATCGACGTACAAATTTATACATTCTGAAGTAATAAAAAGACCTAGCCCGAGGGCTAGGTTAACTTTCTTAGGACCATTCTTTTAATTTATTCTTTATGCTATTTTTCCATTTAGATATTAAAGGCTCCTCACCTTTAGCTGTCTTTTGCTTCTGCCATTCATTATAGCTTGCTGCAGAAATGAGGATAGATCCTGCAATTAAAAGATACGCCCACCAAGGAAGATTTCCCCAATAAGGTCTTGTTTGCAGCAGCACATTCAGGAGCAGTACCCCAGATCCAACAAAGAAATAGGACTTTATTCTCAGGAAGGAGCCAGCTAGCATTGAAATCAGGGAGAGCGTGCCAACTATAAGTGCATCATAAACCGTATTGCTGGCAAGGCCATCCTGTACGAGCAGCAGGGAAACCGTTATTAGAACTGACCACTGAATTTTGTTAGTCGGTGCTGCGTATTGCCCTTTAAGCACTTTCTTGACAAAAATAATCAGGATAATCCATGGAAGCACGTATGCCTCCCTTATGAAAAGGTCCGGCAGCTCAATATTCTTTAGTAAACTATAATAAGGCTCCAGCAATACCGCTCCCGACAGCAATCCAGGCAGCCATACGTATTTTGATGCCATTCTGCCCCTCTGTAAAAATAAAAGTGTGCTGATCAGGAGGCCAGGGAGAACTTCCGCCCATAGGGAAACTGCCGGAAAAAGATAGGCGGTAAGGAAAAATAACAGCGAGAAAATAGTGTAGCTATCAGCTTTTTTATTCATAAGAATTTTGGCATATACCATTTTGCCGATGATTGCCGATGCCAGGCCGAAACCAGCTACAACCAAAATTTTCATATCTGGAGCGATTCCGTTAATGAACAGGAATTTGAGTACTGCCGTACATATTAATAACAATGGAACTGCAGTCAATATATCAAGTTTAGTTCTATGCAAATATACGATAAATCCTGCAGAATAGATAATAGAAACGAAAAACGGCACATCCCCAAAGGGATATGAAGTTAAAAATGCCAGGATCCCAATCACAGACCAGGGTATAAGAAAGTAAACACTTCTCATTTTATCTTGAGTTTTTCCGGTTAGCCAGAATAAGAATACGGCACAGCTGACTAAAAGAACGGCATACTCACTGAAGTTCTCTTCCCATACATGATTCATTCCCGTTAAGATTACCATGAACAAAGTTAAGAATGAGCTGTAGAGGAATATCTTTACCTTCCACTCTTTAAAAGAAACCCTGAAACTGATCCAATAGGCTGCCAGGGTGACCAGGAAGGACCAGAAACTATTTTCCCTATAGATAAAAAATGTCAGGATCATGGCAAACGGCATGAAAATATGGCCAATCCAGCTGAACCCTCTTGACAGGACAAAGTCTTTATTAGAAATATAGAAAGCCGCACCAAGCAGAATCCATGCCCCTAGGGGAAATTGCACCCAATTAAAAAATGTAAAGTTAAATGGCAAACCAATCAAGATCATAAAATAAGCAAAAAGTGAAATCGATGCTGACACAAACGGAATCCAGCTTTGTTTATGGAATCGATACAGGGCAAGATACATCATAATGCCGCCTATAAATACTGCCGGTCTCATCCAGACTTCATTGATTGACAAAGCAACTGCTGTAAATAGTGAGATTGTATAAAATCCCAATGAGATTAAAAACACGTTTCCGGCTTGAGTTTTGTGCCCTTTCTTAGAAAGAGCGCCATAAAGGATAAGCAGGGCAATACTTGCCATTACGGTATTCATGGCCATACCTAACTCATTCTGATAAAAGCTTGAGCAGCTTCGCAGATGTTCACCATAAAACATAAAGGCAAACCCGATTGACAAAGGAATGGCCCAGGGAATTGCTTCTGTATAAAAAACCCTATTTTCAGCCTTATTCATGAGGTACATGACAAAGCTAAAGATTAATAGCATGGAGCCTGCAGCGAGCCAATCAAGTAATCCTGCTGCAGTCACAACTGAAAATAACATAATACTAACAGCCACATCTCGTGAGCTTGATTCCACCACTTTTAAGAGCGGATACTTCAGCAGATACCCTAAACTTATAAAAAGCACAAAGCCAATGAAGAAAACAGGTAAAGATAGATTATTGAACGGGGCGGCTTTATCCAGCATTAATACTAGTTCAAATAGAGCAGAGGCTAAAAACACGGGTGCCAAGTAAGCAAATAGCCCGTTTTCCATAACATTTGCCAAATATAGAAACTGCACCGCAAGAATAATGTAAGCCAGCAGCAGTGCTGCAGAGGGTTCGCCGGCCATTAACAGGAGACCTTCAACTGAAATATAGAGAAAAGCAAGTATGGAAACCGCTGCACTGGTCAGTCTAAATATCTTATCCCAGGAATAGTGCTTATCCATAACTCTAGGAACAAACAGAAAACCAATCCCTATAAGCGCAAATAAAACTGGTCCTGCCAAATGTAGAATCGTATTTTCAATCAGCTGATAGGCACCATAGACAATCAGTAAGCTGAAGACAAAATGAAACTCCTTCCTGCCTGTTACATACACCATTGATAAGTAAACGGCTGCCGTCAGCAGAATATTCAGACTGTATAAAACATGGCTATTGAAAAATACAAGCATCAATAATGTAGAGATTACTAAATTGATTTGAGCAAAGTAAATCAATTCTCCCGAAAACAGTTTAAGGGAAGCCTGTTTTTTCAGGCGATGATAGGCTGCAGATAGCAGCGCATTGAAAATTATCAAACCAAGATAAAAACTGTCATTTTCAAGATTGAATGCTGCCAGGGTATAACCTGCCCCAGCAGACAGGGCAATATAAGCAAACCATACAAAAAGACGTGAGCCCAGCTTCTGTGCAAATATACTGTATACTGGAACGACCAGTAAACTGCCAGCTGCTCCGAGTATAAAGCGTCCTTCCCCATAAAAAGAAAGATAAGGGCCAAGCAATTGAAACCAGCCTATGGATAAAATAAATATTGGCAAGAATAAACTCCCTAGAACAATAAAAGCAAACGACGTTCTTTCTATCTTTAATAACTTACCCGAAATAAAGGCAAAGCCATAGAAAATAAGTGAAACAACAGCAATGGATGCACTTTTCATGAAATTTGACATTGTATCCCAATTGCTTGTTGCCACAAAAAGTCCGCCGATAAGGAGCAGGATGACTCCAACATTCAGCAGCCAGGAAATGTTTCTTTCACGGATTTCTTCCTGAGATAATTTCTTTTTCACTGTTTTTTTTGCTGTCTGAATGGGCTTTTGCTTGATTTCTTCTGCAGCTTTTGCTGCCTTAACCTGCAACTGCTTCAGCTCTTCAAGGTCCTGATAGTACTGATAGTGGGCTTTCAAGGTGATTTCATAATGTTCTGATGTTATATAATCTTTATCTTTCAATTTCGTAAGTTCAACTTGAAATATGTTCTGATGATATTTTTCTGTTTCGGGCTTCAAGGGATCCACCTCTTTTAAATCGAATAATATTCGATTGTTTCTATTAGTGTAATTTTACACATTTTAAACTAATTAATCAATCCCTGTTTTGGCATTTGTTACTTCTCAAGGATGTTTATATAAATATTATTTAATTACAGGAAGAAATGGGATTTTAAGGAGATTCGCGCGCGCTTCTTGCCCAAATTATCCCACTCCAATTTTTAAACCCCTTGATTAACCTGCGTTTTCCCCTTCCCTTTCTGCTGCAAAAAAATCCAAATATTATATCTAATAAAATGTTAAATAACAATTCTATCCGAAAAATATTTTTTCCATTATATTATTCTAGAATTTATTACTTATATGGAGGAACTATCATTGAAAAGACTAAGTATAATTATTGCGTCCATCTTATTGTTAAGCTTGTTTCCGGCTGTCAGCCTTGCAGCACCAAGTGAAGATGAAGTGGCTGAATTCGTGAAGGAAACAAATTGGTCTGAAGAAGGATTAATTGACCACCTGGAATATTTTTGGGATATGAATATCGAAGATTTCGATACGTTGGAGGAAATGATCGAATATCTGGGTGAGCCTATTACTGAAGAAAATCTCCAGCAGCTCTTAGCTGAATATGATTTTGAAAATGAGGAAGAGTTAGTGGCACTGCTTGCGGAGAATGGAGAAATGGAAACGACTGATGATGTTCGGGATGTTTTCCGATATATTGATGCCCTAGATTCCACTGTATCTTTTTTAACATATACAGGCACTGAAATTAACGAAGAAACTCTTAAGCAGCTATTAAATGATTACGGGCTTACAAAAGAAGAGCTCATTTCCCTGCTTGAGGAGAACGATGACTCCCTTGAAAACTACGAATATATTGAGGACCTTGATATCATGGTTTCCATTTATTTAGGTGGAGATGAATTGCCTGGTGAAGACGAAATGAACCAAATACTCGCAGATATAGATCTTACCGATGAAGAACTTGAAGCATTATTTGCACATTTTATGACTTTGGATTTCGAGAACCCAGACTTGCTTGATAAAATGATGGACCTTGAAAGCCGTTTAATGGCATTTGGCGAGTTTGATAGTGCCGGGGATTTAACAGAAGCAGAAATAGCTGAACTTATCAGCATTATGCAGGAAATGATGGATCTATTCCAGCTTGATGCCGAGTTTTATCTTGTGAAAGATGGCGAAAAAACCCATTTAACAACAGCTGAAATGGTTGCTTTGGAAGAAACAAAAGGCCATGACCTGCTTATTGAACTTTATAATACTCAAGGCCAGTTCCTGGCAGATATGATTATTACAGCTGAGATGTTCAGTTCAGAGCTAATTGAAGACACAGTGACTGATTTGAATCAGGCGGAAACTGTTATCAAAAAGCAGGGTCCTGCTAAAGTCAAACCAGTTTCCAAACCCCCAAAAACTGTAAAAGGCGGAAAACTGCCAAACACAGCAGGCAACTATATTGAAGGAGTATTAGCAGGCATCGGTCTGATCCTTATAGGAATGGCCATTTTACACAGACGGAAAGTGAGAGATGCGTGAAAAGGAAACTTACATTAAAAGGAGCTATTGGTCTAACGTTTATTTTGGGTGGAATTTGGATTGCCGCTTCAAATTTTATGCCATATTTGAATAGCCAAAAAACTTCAGCCCATATAGATCCCTCCAGCACTGGAAAAACAGATGTGAAGACTGAACAAAAAACGGAACAGCATAGCCTATACACTGTCCGTCCTGAAATGGGAGAAGAAATGGGCGTACTATCAATACCTAAGATATCG
The DNA here is from genome assembly GCF_000294775.2 of Cytobacillus oceanisediminis 2691. GTDB lineage: Bacteria > Bacillota > Bacilli > Bacillales > Cytobacillaceae > Cytobacillus > Cytobacillus pseudoceanisediminis. Next base: position 2,356,830 of record NZ_CP015506.1, on the reverse strand, counting down.
GCCCATCTTCCAATCTTCCATGGTACGGACGAAGATGAGTTAGAAAAGGGAGTTGGCCATTATGCCGGCAGCGTCCTTCCAGGAGAAGAAGACAATTCAGTCCTTTCCGGCCACCGGGATACAGTCTTTCGCAAACTTGGAGAAGTAGACATTGGCGATTTGCTTGTCGTGAACACTTCTGCTGGTGAATTTACCTATAAAGTTCGTAAAGTAAGAATCGTCGATGCAGACGACAGAACCGTAATTGTACCTAAGCCGAGAGCAACTCTTACTGTCACAACCTGTTATCCTTTTGACTTTATTGGCGATGCACCACAGAGATATATCCTCATTGGAGATCTTGTAAGAAAATGAAAAACCCGCTAACCAGGCGGGCTTTTAGAGGGAGGCCGTTTTTGGCCTTCCTTTTATTCTGTAATTGTGACTAACTTTACATCTGCAAAATCAAATCGATGGTAGTGGCCTTCAGTACATGTTAGTTCTACAAATCCTTCCAGGTCTTTAATGCTTCCAATTACTTCGGATTTATTTTCTGCTTCAACCTCTTCTGTTACGGTAACACCTTTTTCAAAAGTATAAATAACCTTAAACGTATTCATGTGTGCTTAACTCTCCTTTCCCCATTCATGTTCCCGTGTACACAGTGTTTAAACACAGAAATTTCTATTGCAGTAATTTTCTATTAATCAGATTTAACTCCAATGTATCTCTGGATGGGAAGTTAGGGTCAACACTTACATCCGGCGGGGAAATAGCACTTGATAGCATAGTGCTATTCGACAGATATCGTCTGATATCATCATAAAACCACATTTATTTCAGCAGTTTTTCAAAAGAGAGTAATTCAGAATTCCTTTTCTTCCATATGCATAATACTCGTTTATTAGTTAACATAATAAAATTATTTTACAAAAAAGAAGTCCAGCAATTAAGTGGACTTCTCTTTCCGTTATTCACCTAGGTCTGCATTATGATAAACTCTCTGGACATCTTCCAGATCTTCAAGGGCGTCAATCAGCTTTTCAAATTGAGCCTGTGCATCAGCCTCAAGGGTGACTTCATTTTGCGGGAGCATTGTTAATTCAGCAACAGCAAACTCATTGATGCCTGCTGACTTGAATGCTTCCTGAACTGCATGAAACTGATCGGGTTCTGCATAAATGATTACCGTATCATCTTCTTCCAGAATATCACGTGCATCTACGTCTGCTTCCATCAGGATTTCCAGGACTTCTTCCTCCGATTTGCCTTCAATGCCGATAACTGCGGTTGAGTCGAACATATAGGAAACGGATCCGCTCACGCCCATATTCCCGCCATTTTTTCCGAATGCAGCACGTACGTTAGAAGCTGTGCGATTTACGTTATTAGTCAATGCATCGACTATTATCATGGATCCGCTAGGCCCGAATCCTTCATAGCGAAGCTCATCATAGTTTTCTTCCGCTCCGCCTTTTGCTTTTTCAATTGCACGATCAATGATATTTCTTGGCACGTTATATGTTTTTGCACGTTCGAGCACAAATTTTAAAGCCTGGTTTGCTTCCGGATCAGGCTCCCCTTGCTTGGCAACCACATATATTTCAAGTGCAAACTTGGAATATACACGGCTCGTATTTGCGTCTTTTGATGCTTTCTTTTCTTTAATATTGTTCCATTTACGGCCCATATGTCCCACTCTCTTTCAACTTTGGATCTATGAAATTTATGATTAGTAATAGAGTCTTCTTTACTGGGAAGAACTCTCACCTGATTATTATACATTAAAACACCTGATTTTTTCGAGTATTGTTTCATAAGAAGAAGCATGGGACTTCCAGGGTAACGATAAATAAAAAAGAGACACAAATGTGCCTCTAATTAGCTTAATAGGATTTTTTCCAGTACCTTCTGCACCTGATACCCTTCTTTAAAGGAAACCAATAATGCGTGTTCTCCTCTTATTGCTTTGCAGAGTTCTGCAGGCAGACTGTTTTCCGGCTCATCAAGCCTTAAAATTTCTCCGCTGTTTTCGGACGTACTCTGTACAAGAACACTCCAGTTCTGCATATCCAACGTGCCCTTTTCACCAAAAACCTTAAAAGACAGATGTTCTTTTTGTCCAATTCCCGCTATACCGTTTAATAGAACAGGAATGCCGCCTGAAAGCTTCAATGATGTGGTAAAGCTGGTTTCACATAGATGTTCATTATCCGGATATTCCACAAAAGAACGGACATGGAGCAGCTCTCCGAAGGTGTCCAGAATCATATGAACAAAGTGAGGAGCTACTTCCCGGATAAAGCCTCCCTGTTCCCTGCTGGAAATCCAATCGTTCTGCTGCCATTCACGCGGCCATTGTGTAAATTGCAGGTGCAGTTCTACCTTCTTAATCTCACCCAGTTCACCATTCTGTATCTTTTCCCTAAACATTTTAAAGGCTGGGCTGTATGCCATTGGAAAATTCATGGTATGGATGATTCCTGCATTTTCAGCAGCTTCATACATTTCCTTCGCCTCTTCAATGGAATTGGCCAGGGGCTTTTCACAAAGAAGATGCTTGCCGCTCTTTATAATATCCATGCTAATTGAATGATGCCATTTTGGCGGAACACCTAAATAGATGAGTTTTATGGTTTCGTCCTTGAGCAGATCGAAATGATTGGTATGTATCGCTGCATCCGGCAGCTCAGCTTTAAATTTATCTAATCGATCGGCTTTTCGATCACAAAGCGCTGCAATCTCAAACTCCTCATGCTGCCGAAATTGACGCAGTATCCTTTCCCCTACGGCACCCATTCCTATTAATCCAACTTTAATCTTTTCCTTCAACATACTTCACCTGCTTGTTTAATTTCATAGTTCTCAATTGAATTATACAGTTTATTATAAAAATTCTAAAGTTGCAAATTCTCTAATAAGTTAATAAACAAAAATATACTGGCCAATAATTGGATAGAAAGACAATGAATGGGGACATTAAAAATAATTAAGCATTAGGAGGTGTCATCATTGAACCTTGATAAGGACATGCAATTTGAAATCAAAAGTACTTTCGCGCCGAATCTTAACCGTTCCCAAACACTTAGAATTTTAGAGGTGACTCAGAACAGCGTTGTCATCCAGATGGACAGGTCAAATGGACGCGGTGTTTTCCCGGCAGATAATTTTCATTATTGGATTAAAAGAGGTTCCCTTATTAAATTGAATGACCATCATAAAAGAACCTCATAGAACACTGGGCAGGAGCCAGTGTTCTTTATTTTTTGGATCCGTCTATTAAAACTTTATGACACTACCCTTATCTTTCTGCTTCAATCAGGCAGATCGCTGCCTGCAGGATAACCAGTAATCATTTACCTGCAGCCGAATCTATCCATTATCCCCCCTGTATACATATTTAATATTATAATGCTGGATCCTGAACAGGTTTAAAGAAATGAAATTAAGTAAATAGCCTAAAAGAATGGATTAATAATATTGAGACAAGGAGTATTGATAGATGACTAATCGTAACATCCCCCATGACAAAAACCTTGATAACAGCCTCACATTATTACAGGAAGGGTATCTATTCATTAAAAACAGAACAGAAAAGTACCAATCTGATCTATTTGAAGCACGCCTGCTGGGCGAAAAAGTTCTTTGTATAAGCGGAGAAGAAGCTGCAAAGGTATTTTATGATGACAGTCTATTCCAGCGAAAAGGTGCTGCGCCCAAAAGGATACAGAAGTCACTTTTTGGCGAAAATGCTATTCAGTCGATGGATGGTGAAGCACATATTCACAGAAAGCTTCTGTTCATGTCACTAATGACACCTCCACATCAAAAAAGGCTCACCAAGCTTGCCATACAGGAGTGGGAAGCATTAATCCCAAAATGGGAAGGAGCCAAGCATGTCGTTCTTTTTGATGAGGCGAAAAAGCTATTAACCCGCATTGCATGCAAGTGGGCAGGAGTCCCCCTTAAGGAATCGGAATTAGAGGAGCGTGCTGAAGATTTTTATGCGATGGTTGATGCTTTTGGTGCTGCAGGGCCTCGTCACTGGAAAGGCCGGAGAGCTCGATCCCGTACGGAAGAATGGGTAAAATCGATTATGGAAGGTGTACGCAATGGTGCATACAGTGCAGAAAAAGGTTCCGCACTGTATGAAATGGCTTTTCACAAAGAACTTAACGGCAGACAGCTTGATGTTCAGATGGCTTCGGTTGAATTAATTAATGTGCTGCGTCCAATTGTGGCCATTGCAACCTTTATTGTCTTCGCTGCCGTTGCTGTACATGAATATCCGGAAGTGAAACAGCAGCTGCAATCCGGGCCTCCGGAATATCTTGAGATGTTTGCTCAGGAAGTAAGACGCTATTATCCGTTTGGTCCTTTCCTTGGTGCAAGGGCCAGAAAGAATTTCACATGGAAAGAAGCTGAGATCACAGAAGGAATGCTTGTGCTGCTTGATATGTATGGTACAAACCATGATGAGCGGCTTTGGTCGTCACCGAATGAATTCAGGCCAGAAAGATTTAAAGATTGGGATGGAAGCCTTTTCGATTTTATTCCCCAGGGCGGTGGCGATCCTGCCAAAGGACACCGCTGTCCAGGTGAGGGCATTACGGTTGAGATTATAAAAACGAGTATAAATTTTCTGGTGAATTTTTTAAACTACAATGTTCCAGTTCAAAATTTAAACTTCAGCCTGTCCCGAATGCCTTCATTGCCAGAAAGCGGATTTGTCATGGATAATATTAGAAAGAAGTAAAAATAGGGGCATCCTGCTTATTAAAATGACAGGATGCCTCTTAATATGGTTATTTCGCTATTAAGCAGTTGAACTTTAATATAAGTGGATGCAGGTTAATAATTGCTTAAAGTTAATCAGCGTTCACAGGCATAATTGTCCTTGTCTCTATCATGTTTTGAGTCATAGGCAGGATGTGTAGAAGGCACACCACTTGGATATACCTTCCTTAACTCGGTACAGTTTTGGTAGGACTCAGTGCTGCTGCCTGTACTGCTGGCTGTCCCACTGCTGTCATTCGACCCGCTTCCGCTGGCATTCCCCGAACTTGACGAAGAACTGCTGGCTGCTGCAGAATCCAGGTCCCCTTTAGTTGTTCCCTCATCCCCGAGAGCCCATAACCCTTTATTGGCTTCCCTTGCTTCCCTTCCAAATTCTCTGAAGTATTCACTGTATTTTACATCAGGATTATAGGTGGATGGCTCGGCATAACCATTCAGAACCAAGTGTGCATTGAACATTTTTTCACGTATTTCATTTTCGTCCATATCATCAGTGGGGATGTCCACCCAAACAATTCTAAGCAGGCGGCCATACCGGTCTGTGTCAGAGACATCCTTTTGCATCCAGATTTTCTTGCCAGACAGCTCAGATGTGGTAAATTGGCTTGCTTCTTTTCCGTATTCTTCCACTCTCGTTGTTGATTCGGGAGTGTTCACTCCAATCAGGCGGACTTTCCTCCCGTCTGATGTTTCAATTGTATCACCGTCTACTACTCTGCCAACGGTAACTAGTTCCAGGCCCAAGCTCTCTGCAGCCTGATTTTGATCCTGTTCCTGTTTTTGCTTTTCAGCCTCTTCTTGTTTCTGTTTTTCTACCTGTTCTGCTTCCAGCCGGGCTTGCTCCTCTGCCTGCTTTTTGGCTTTCTCTTCTTTAGCCTTCTCTTCAGCAAGCTTTTCTTCTTCAGCCTTACCTGCTTCACCCTGATCTGTTACTATTTGTTTTTTCTCAGGCTCATTTACAGTTTCTGTTGCATCTGAATCTGCAGTTGCTAAAAAAATGGATAACACAAAACCTGCAGCCATAATCCAGCCAGATCTTTTGAAATTTATCTTATATTTTCGGTACTGATTATTTAAATATAATCCAATAAGAAAGACAGCTAACCCAATAAATGCGGCAGGAGCTGCAATTCCCAGTAACAGCATAAACACAATAGCAATAGTGATAATAGTCCATCTTATAACTTTCAAACTCTTTTTTCTCTCCCCTTTTTAAAGTTAACCTAAATTAGCATAAACTTTTTTCCACATAATTATAAACACCAATTCACTAAAGAATTGGTGTTATAACCCAATAAACTAATTTACCGTTTTTTCCCAAAAATCTCTTCCTGCAGTCTTCTTCCGGTTGGCGTGGCAGCCAGCCCTCCCTCAGCTGTTTCCCTGAGTGCTGAAGGCATGGATTGCCCGATAAGGAACATTGCGTTGATGACTTCATCACATGGAATTCTGCTTGTAATTCCGGCGAGGGCCATGTCTGCTGCTGTCATGGCGTTGGAAGCACCCATGGCATTTCGCTTTACACATGGAACTTCTACTAGTCCCGCAACTGGATCACAAACAAGGCCCAGCATGTTTTTAAGTGTTATTGCCATCGCTTCAGCCGCCTGTTTTGGTGTCCCGCCTGCCATTTCTACAATAGATGCTGCCGCCATGCCGCTTGCAGACCCTACCTCAGCCTGACATCCTCCTGCTGCACCGGATATGGAGGCATTGTTTGCCACCACAAAGCCAAATGCTGCTGAAGTAAACAGAAATTCTATCATTTCCATTCGTGTTGGATTGAGAACTTCTTTTACAGCGAACAGTGTGCCTGGCACCACGCCAGCCGAACCTGCTGTAGGGGTGGCACAGATTGTACCCATTGCAGCGTTCACTTCATTGGTTGCAACTGCTTTGCTGACAGCATCCAATAAAATATTTCCTGATAAAGCCTTTCCGCTCTGAATGTACTTTTGCAGAAGGACTGCATCACCGCCAGTCAGACCCGTAACAGACGTGACACCTTTCAGTCCTCTCTCGACAGCCTGTTCCATGACTGTCAAATTGCGGTCCATTTTGGCGATAATTTCATCACGAGTCAAACCAGTTACTTCTATCTCCTGCTGAATCATGATTTCAGCAATTTTTACACCTTTATTTTCAGCGAGCTCAACAAGCTCAGCAACATTTCTAAACAACATTAGACTTTCCCTCCTGATGACCAGCTAACTATTAGTCAACCATTCTGATAATTTGAGTGATATTCGGAAGCCCTTCAAGCTCTGTCATCACATCATGGCCGATCTTCTGATCCACTTCAATGACCATAATTGCCATTTTCCCTTTTTCCTTGCGTGAAACTTCCATATGTCCAATATTAATCTGGTGCTTTGATAAAATATTCGTAACAGCGGAAATAACTCCAAACTGATCGTTATGCACAACTAAAATGGCAGGATGTTCGCCAGATAACTTTAGTTCAAAAGAATTCAGTTCGGTTATTTCTATTGTCCCGCCGCCGATGGATATCCCCACAAGTTCAAGGTCACGATCTCCTTCGGTAAGCTTGACCCGTACAGTATTAGGATGGTCTGTAACGGTATCTTCAACTGTAAAAATGACTTCAATCCCTGCTTCTTCAGCTAATTGAAGAGCAGAAGGAATTCGCTCGTCAAAAGTATCAAAGTCGAGGATTCCGCCAACAATGGCAACATCCGTACCATGTCCTTTATAGGTTTTTGCAAAAGAACCGTATAAAGAAATCTTGGCTTTGGACGGCTGTTTTCCGAAAAGAGTCCGGGCAACACGCCCAATGCGTGCAGCTCCGGCTGTATGTGAACTTGAAGGTCCGATCATAACCGGTCCAATAATATCAAACGCGGATCTGTATTTCATTTTTTATGCCCCTTTACTTTTAAGGTCTTTTAATTCATATAGCTGCAATGAAAATTACAGCAAGCAGGCTTTTCCTCAAAATTCTTTATTTATGCTCCACAGCTTCCGGCTGCAGCTCATTAATCGTTCTGATTTTCTGCAGGTAATTATAGATGGTGAATTTGGAAACCCCAAGCACAGATGCAACATAATCAGTTGCCCCTTTAATGAGGAATGTCCCTTTATCTTCAAGCTGGCGGACACATTCAACTTTTTCTTCGAGCGTCATCAATGAAGGTGCCTTCCTAAAGCCTTGAAGTACTTGATCCACCATCTCGTGAATAACATCCTGGACGGAATTAAAAAAGGTCTCCGATTTAGAAGAATGTTCATCAAAGCTGATAAACTCTTCAATCTCTCCTCCAAATTGCATGAGCAGACTAATATCATAATTAAGGCACAATGCACCAATTACTTTATTTTCATCATCACGCAGAAAAATCGTGGATGATTTCATGACATTCCCTTTTTTGGATTGTGTTTTATAATTGGCTATATCATTAACTTCGTTTTTATGTTTGGCTAATTCATTCAATACAAGATCTGTAATGGGTGAGCCGATTTTCCTGTCCGTTATATCTCCTGCTATATGAATAAGCGATTTTTTCAAGTCGCTGAAATCGTGCACGGCCACTTCACAGCGGGAACCAAACATTCGAACCAGCATATCTGCGGTTCGGATCGCCAAGTCAAAAACAGGTCTATGGCATTCCTTCAACTTTGTCACTCCCTTTTGTGAAATCGCTTTCATTATTATACTACTCTATATTTCTTTATAATTTCATATTAACATAAAAACATACATTGTTAAAATAAAATTTTAATAGCTACAAAAAAATTGTAAGACACATAAAAAATTGCCGCAACAATAAATCAGATGCGGCAATTCTATATTATACATTTTTTAATACAAGATAAAGCCTGTTGACTCGCTCAGTTCGTTCCTCCTCGGAAGCAAGATCAAATTTTTTCAGTAAATGGAATACCTCATTTAAAATATCCTGTGTATGTTCCTCCTGAAAAAAAGATTGAAACAAAGAACTCATATCATCCGGCAGAAATTCTTTCTGCTGTTCAAACTTATTTTGTACATCTTCCGGTGTGTGATCCAGTTTACATTCACTCATAAAAAAACCTCCAGTATGACTGTTACTTACTTTTTTCATTATGATAAATCATTATTCTATTTTACCTTCTACAGTCCTATTAAAACATATACCTCTTCTGCATAGTTTCTTCAAACATTTCGACTATAATAGAATTAATTGATTTGAAATGAGTGAGTTCTTTGAATAAACTTTCCATGAAGCTGGGCCTGTTGTTCTTTCTGATCCTTTTTGGGCTTGAAACAATTATGTTCTTCTTTTTACATAGTACCCTTGTTGAATCACGTGTGGAGGAAGAGCTGATAGCTCTGCAGACACGCGGCAATTCACACCGTGCTATACTCGAAAAGCATTTTGATGAAAATACGATTTCCCATGTGGCTCTGATGGAATCTGAAGCAAATACAGATGTAGTTATTACAAATACGAATAATGAGATCCTTGGTGCTTCTGTTGATAGCAGTTTGATCCAAAAGTACATAGAAAGGCCGCTAATATCTTCTATAAGGGAAGGCAAAACCATCGAGGACAATTGGAAAGAGGAAGATTATATCTCAACAGTCAGCCCGATCGATCAGAATGGAGTGCTGACTGGCCATGTATATATGTTTCAGGATACAGCTTGGATTCAGTCGTTAATTTCACGCTTAAATGAACAATTTTTAATCGCCGGTTTCATTGCCGTCATTTTTACCATTACTATCATCATCTTTTTATCAAAGGCACTGGCAAAACCGCTGATTAAAATGAAGGAAGCCACCTCACAAATTAGCAGCGGTGATTTTTCAGTTTCCCTTCCTAAAACCGGTGACGATGAACTTGGGGATTTAGCTCGGTCCATTCAGTTATTGGCGGATGACCTGAATTATCTCAGAGAAGAACGCAATGAATTTTTATCCAGTATATCGCACGAACTTCGCACTCCTCTTACTTATATAAAGGGGTATGCGGATATAGTTCAGAAGCGGAACCTGAGCCCGGAAGAAAGAAATCAATATTTATCAATTATCCTGGAGGAAACCAACCGGCTTTCAGATATGGTTAAGAATCTTTTCGATTTGGCTAAAATTGATAAAAATACCTTTGATATAAAAAAAAGATCTATTGACCTGAAGGATTTTATGAAAAAAATTGAAACAAAATTCTCACCGGCATTCACCGAAAAAGGTATGCTGCTGTCTGTTATTTGTCGTGAATCAATCACTATTTCTGCGGATGCATCAAGGCTGGAACAGATCATATTTAATCTTCTGGATAACTCCATTAAGTATTCCACAGCTGGAGATAAAACAACAATTAATATAAACAGGACCAAAAAACATGTCATCATTAACATAAAGGATACCGGAAGAGGAATCTCTGAAGAGGAACTGCCCTTTATCTTTAACCGGTTTTTCCGAGTGGATAAATCACGTGCAAGAGCTCTTGGAGGGACTGGTCTCGGGCTTGCCATTGTTAAGGAACTTGTCCATGCCCATGGAGGGACTATATCGGTCTGCAGCAGAGAAGGTGACGGCACAGAATTCGAAATTGTTTTTAAGGGAGAAACGGAAAGTGAAAACAATACTTTTGGTTGACGATGAAACAAGAATGCTTGATCTAATTTCTTTATATTTAACACCCCTCGGCTACAATTGCATTAAATTGGCATCAGGCTCAGATGCCTTGCTTTACTTAGAAACCCATTCAGCAGATCTCGTCCTTTTGGATGTTATGATGCCTGAAATGGATGGATGGAAAGTATGCGAGGAGGTAAAAAAATATTGGGATATTCCCATCATTATGCTTACTGCGAAAAGCGAAAAGCCGGACATTGTAAAAGGATTGAACATCGGAGCAGATGATTATATTTTAAAGCCATTCGATGAAGAGGAGTTATCTGCAAGGATTGAAGCAGTTCTGAGAAGAAACAAAAAAGATGGAAAAACCAAAACCTTTAAAGGGCTGGAACTTAAAGAAGATTCTTTTGAACTTTGCTATAAAAATAAGGAAATCCTTTTGACTCCCAAAGAGTTTTCAATGTTAAGCCTGTTCCTCTCAAACCTGAACAGAGTTTTTTCACGTGAGCATTTAATAGGCTCTGTATGGGGCTATGGCGTTTCAATCGAAGACCGCACCATCGATTCGCATGTCAGAAATTTAAGGGAAAAATTAAGAAAAGCCGGGTTTCCTGCAGATCAGTATCTGACGACTGTCTGGGGTTTAGGCTATAAATGGGCCGGAAAGGATTAATGGATGTTTTCTGATATCATAGGATGGCTTTCAGATGAACCGATATTGGCAGCTTTTTTTAGCATATCCATGAACATTGCTGCCGCGATAACGGGTTTCCTCCCAAGTGCCTTTATTACTGCGGGCACAGTTGCTGCTTTTGATCTGAAAATGGGGCTAATCCTATTAATCATCGGAGAAGCAGCTGGAGCAATTATAAGTTTTATTCTTTATCGTAAAGGAATCACTGCGCTTACCTCCTCTTTTCCTCAGCTTAAGAATAACAAATTATTTTCTAAGCTCCAAAATGCGGAAGGGCCGGCTGCCTATTTCATGGTTGTTTTGCTGAGGGTATTGCCGTTTGTCCCATCAGGTGCAGTCACACTGGCAGCAGCATACAGCAGGATGAGGCTTCTGCCCTTTGGCATTGCCAGCACCATCGGAAAAATACCTGCTTTGTTTATTGAAGCCTTTGCGGTTTCACATGCACTAAAATTAAAAATGGAGCTGCAGATGGCCATTTTCCTTTTTACTGCTTTTTCCTTTTTGGTTTACTATTTATTAAAAAAATATAAATTAAGTTAAGGAGCTTATCTTCGGCAGATAAGCTCCTTAACTTACAGTATTATTCAGATGGAGAAAGCTCGTTTTCTGTTACCCACATGTGGTTTTTTACTTCCTGACCGTCAGCTGTAGTAAAGTCAACTGTATAGACAGTTGTTTTCTGCACAGAATCGATTACAGCTGCTGCTCCGTCCATCCCCTCCATGTGGCTTGCATTTATTTTTACCTCGGCGCCTTCTTTATATGGCTCCTCTCCTGCATCGGCAATCTCTTCATGAACTACCCATTTATGATTTTCAACTTTTTTTCCGCCAGTGGTTGGTGTATAAGAGACCGTATATACAGTAGTATCATATGCACCTGTAATTGTTGCTTCGGCTCCCTCCATCCCTTCCATATGTCCTTCTGTTATAAAGGCCTGGCTTCCAACTTCATATTTTGGATTTTCAGCTTCCTTTATTCCTTCAGGAACTTCTCCGGAGCCGGAATGGTCCATGCTTGAATGGTCTCCTGAGTGGCCGCTGCTTTCATTATTCGTTGTGCTTTCTTCAGTGCTGGTACCTTCCTGACCGGCATTCCCATCATTTCCGCCGCAGGCAGTTAATGTTATCGCTGCAGTTAGAGAAACCAGCCAAATCGCAAATTTTTTACTTGTCAGCATATCTATTCCTCCTTTTCTTCATGAAGTTAGTATGGCAATAAATTGTGCAGAAATTATGGAACAGGCATACAAAAGGCTAATTTAATTTCCCTTCAATAATGGAAAATATGTACAATTATTCATAACCGGGGATTGTAACTAAAAAGGATTGAAACAGACACCCTGCTGGATGTCTGTTTTGTCACTAAATTAAGAAGCCATTTTACGGCATTCTTCCGCACACATAAAGCAGGCTTCAGCACAGCGCTTGCAATGGCCGTGATCATGTTTTTTGCACTCATTTCCGCATGCTTCACAAATTTCTGCGCATAGGATACAAATTTGCTTGGCAAATGGGCTGTTTGACTGCAACGCCTTAGCTGCATAGGCACAGATATCAGCACACTCCCTATCCAGGCGGATACATTCCGCCATCATTTTAACATCCTCTTCTCCTAAGCATGCATCATAGCATACATTACAGGCTTTCATGCATTCTAAACAAGCCTGAATGCATTCTTCAAAAGATTGGCTATACATTCTATCATCCTTCCTTTTATCTCTTTACAAAGATACTCTACCCGTGCCTACTTTTAGTAAACTGCATATTTCCTGCATAGTTTGCGGGATGCAAAAAAGAGCAGAGAGTTATCTCTCTGCTCCTAAATCTTACTTCTGTATACCCGGCCCATTTCTTTCCTCTATAAATGGCACCTCTTTTTTTACATATGAGTAATCATTCCGGTTGACTGGAATAAATCCTTCCGGTTTATAAAAGCGCAGCAGGTCTTTGTAAACAATGTTGTCTGACATTTCAAGCTCTTTTTTCGCCTGATCGGAAAACGGCTTACAGGCATTAGCTTCAGCTATTTCGCCGGTTTCAGTAAAATAACAGGTCTCTTCAATCTGTGTATATTCAGGGGAAATGAAGTTGCCGTTTCGGAACGGGACTACTTCACGGTGCTTATCTGATAATAGATCTGATCCCATCTCCAGGTGATTTTTTGTATCAATGCCCAGCAGGTGAAGTAATGTCGGGCGCACATCCACCTGTCCGCCAACATTATGGACAATGCCGCCATCCACTCCTGGTACATGGATGAATACTGGCACTCTTTGAAGCTTGGCATATTCAAATGGTGTAATCTCTTTTCCGATTACTTCCGCCATAGCTTCATTGTGGTTTTCGGAAATTCCGTAGTGATCGCCATACAGAACAACGACTGTATGATCATACAGCCCGGACTCCTTTAAATCATCAAAGAACTGCTGGAGTGCCTGGTCCATATAATTCGCCGACTGAAAATAGTGGTTCACCACATCATTATCCGTTTCGCCAGAAGGGAAATCAGTATCCCACTCATCCATTTTAAAGGGGAAGTGATTAGAAAGAGTGATGAATTTTGTATAAAACGGCTGAGGAAGACTGGTCAGCATAGGCATGGATTCCTTGAAAAACGGCTTATCCTTCAACCCGTAGTTCTTAGTATTTTCATCGCTCATATTGTAATACTCAGCATCAAAAAACTTGTCATAGCCCATGGTTTTATACATTTCGTTACGGTTCCAGAATGTCTTGTAGTTTCCATGGAAAGCTGCTGAAGTATAGCCTTGAGACTTTAAAATAGCAGGTGTGCCATGGAAGGTATTTTGCGCTTTTGTTACATATACCGCTCCCTGTGACATTGGATATAGCGATGTATCCATGATAAACTCTGCGTCAGAAGTCTTTCCCTGCCCGGTTTGATTCACAATATTATCAAAATAAAATGTCTTGCCGCTGTGTGCAAGTGAGTTCAGGAATGGAGTAACTTCTTTTCCATTCAGCTTGTAGTCAATAATAAATGTCTGAAGAGATTCCATGGATACGTAAATAACGTTCATGCCCTTAGCTTTTCCGAAGTATTCAGGGTTCGGAGGTGCATACTTGGCTTTCACATAGTTCTCCACTTCAGTCACATCATTATTATCCGCAAGAGCCCTTTGACTGGCAGACTTCGCATTTTGCACAATATCATATACGGTGAAATTGTATGCTCCAAGGTATTTCACCAAATAATTGCGGTCGAAGGAACGTGTAAGCAAATCAGGCCGGTCATTCTCTGCAACCTCAAGATTGATGAAGAATACAATGATGCCTGCAGCGATTACAGCCAATGCGGGCTTTCGGCTCATTTTCTTTCCTGGTTTGTACCATTTCCTGACTGCCAGGAAAAGAAGCAGAAGCGTATCTGTAAAATAAAAAATATCCCAAGGAGACATTAAAGACAGAGCACTATCTCCCAGCTGCCCCCCATTAACTTTTGCCTGCATTAGTACGGGAACAGTAATAAAGTCGTTGAAGAATCTATAATAAACGACATTTGCATAAAGCAGGAAAGATAAAAATAAATTCAAGCCAATAAGCATGCCTGATTGCCATTTTCCTTTGAAAAACAAAGCAAATCCCAGGAATACCAATGTAGAACTTAATGGATTCAAAAACAGCAGAAATCGCTGTATGTCATTATTGATCCCTAAATTAAATTCGACGCGGTAGGCTATATATGTTTTTAGCCAAAAAAGGATAACAGTCAGAAAGAACACAGCAAGGCTGTTTTTCGCCAATTTCCTTGGCGATTTTAATAACTTTCCCATAAGTGTGGTTTCACCTCTTAAATTGTAAACATGCGAAAAACTTAGCAGCGGCTAAGTTTTTATATGTAAAAAATATGTAAAGCCAGCATTAATAAATGATGAATGAATGTAAAATAATATAGCACAGTTTGAGATGAATGAAAACTGATATCATCTTAATATCTTTCGCCTTTTTCCTGCAAAATCCAACAACTTTTCATAAAAATTTTCTGTTAACCCATGCAATCTGATGATAAAATGAATTTTCCCTACATAATTTCTGTGCTGCAGGAGTATTGATCTTAAAAAGGGCAAGCTAAAAATTAAACATAGATGATTGGAGAGTCTTCATGAAAGAACGTTTCTTATTTTTTATTATTGGGATGCTTATCCTGACAATGGGTGTAGCCCTAATTATCAGGTCAAACCTTGGAGCTTCTGCATGGGATGCCCTGGCTGTTGGTGAATCTCAAATGTTTCACTTAACAGTTGGCACCTTTGTTTTTATAAATGGAGTCATTCTCATTTTTATAAACGCTTTTTTAATGAAAAAAAAGCCTGAAGTCCTTGCAGCCATTTCCATTTTGATTATTGGCGCACTAATTGACTTTTGGCTTCTCGTTATTTTTGGTGACCTTACCCCGCAAACATTGGCAGGTCAATCATTCATTTTGCTTTTTGGGATCCTTTCGATGGGTATGGGAGTGGCCATCTATCTGCAGGCCAAATTCCCCGCTAGTCCGATGGATACATTGATGGTGGCCATTCACACTAGATTTGGATTGAATTTAAGAAACTCAAGGATTATCAGCGAAAGCTTTGCCCTGCTCCTTGCATTCTTATTCAAAGGTGCAATCGGTGTAGGCACGATTGTGGTCACATTAACACTTGGTCTGGTTGTACAATTCTTTTACCCGGTTTTCGAAAGAACGCTTGAAAGAATGCAGGCGCCCAAAGGCCCGCTTATCACCAAATGATTACCCTCATCCTGCTCTTCCTGGGCAGGATGTTTTAACTTCTTAACAAAATAGAATCCTTCCATTCATCAGGCAGCAGGGTCTGATACTTTGCCTGTAAATACCTGTCATCCATTAAGACAATCATCCCTGTATCGTTTTCAGAACGAATAAGCCTGCCCCCTGCCTGAAGAACTTTGTTCATTCCAGGATAAGTATAGGCATAATCATAGCCGTTTTTCCCTTGCTGCTGGAAATAAGCTTTCATCATATCACGTTCAAACCCGATCTGGGGAAGACCCACACCAACCACAAATACACCATTCAGCCTATCTCCCTGCAAATCAATTCCTTCTGAAAAAATCCCGCCCATGACGGCGAACCCCAACAGAGTACCAGAAGCATTTGGCTGAAATGCATCCAGAAACTCCTCCCTTTCTCTTTCATCCATTCCTGTCTTTTGAATAATTGCATGTACTGGCATTTCCTCATCGAGGAACCTTCCATAAACAATTTCCATATATTGATAGGATGGAAAGAAGATTAAGTAATTCCCCTTCTGTCCCTTTAGCATGCTCTTGATTGTTCTGACAATCGGTTCGATAGATCCTTCCCGGTCACGATATCTGGTGGAAAGCGGCTGTATGTAGACCTTAGCCTGATCTTTGGAGAAAGGGGAAGGAACGGATACAATGAAATCTTCCTCTTGAAAGCCAAGCATGTCCAGATAATAGTTAAGAGGCATTAAGGTAGCGGAAAAAAAGATAGCCGATTTATATCCTTTTCTGGCCTTGTGCAGAAGACTCGAAGGATCCAGGCAAAATAACTTGATGATCAGGTCATTCCTCTCCTTTTGAATATACGTTACAAACCTGTCATCATACAGTTTTCCTATTCTGATGAAATTCTGGGCAGCAAAGAATACTTCCAGCAATTCTTCTTCCGTATTGTTTCTGTTTTGCCCCAGGTAGTTTTCGGAGTATTGAACAAATTCTTCAAGAATCTCAAAAAGTTCTTCTGGGGGATTTTTTTCTGCGATTTCCTGATTTTCACCACATTTCTTTTTTAATGCAATAAAAATTCCATTAACCTGTTTTGCGCTTTTTTGAATCCCTTCATCCTTCCCCTTAAAGCTTCTGCTCAACTGAAGAAAGGCTGATTTCTCCAGGGAACTTGAATACATTTCCCTTCCGCGGTCCACCAGGTTATGAGCTTCATCGATCAATAGAGCCGTTTTCTTTTTCTCCTCTTCCAGTAATCGCTTAAGTGAGACCCTCGGATCGAAAATATAGTTATAATCACCAATAATGGCGTCAGCGGCATATGCGGCATCCAATGAAAATTCAAAAGGGCAGACTTTATGCTTCTTAGCATATTGTTCAATTGCCGTTCTGCTTATCATGTTCTCATTCTTCAGGAGGTCAAGTACGGCCTGGTTGATCCGGTCGTAATATCCATTGGCAAACTCACAGTTGTCTTTTTGGCAATTGGTTTCTTCCTTAAAGCAAATTTTGTCTTTAGCTGTGATTGTGACCGATTTAAGATTCAATCCATCATCCCCCATCATGGCTATGGCCCCTTCAGCAGCCTGACGGGTAATGGTTTTGGCTGTGGCATAAATGATCCTCTGAATATGGCCTTCCCCAATGGCTTTTAATGCTGGAAAAAGAGTGGAAATTGTTTTGCCGATGCCTGTAGGTGCGTTGGCAAATAAGTTTTTCCCCTCTGCAATGGTTTTGTATACTGCCCCGGCAAATCTTCTCTGGCCATTTCGGTAGGCAGGAAAAGGAAAAGCCAATTCTTGTATGCTCTTTGTTAATGCCTGTTGATGCTGAATCTTCCAGTCGGCGTATGGAAAATAGGATTCCAGAAGGTAAAGTATAAATTCTTCAAGTTCACGTAAAGAATAGCTTTGCTGAAATCTTTTCACTTCATCTGTTTTAGATTGTACATAGGTTAATTGAACTGTCATGTCTGGAAGATTATGATCTTTTGCATACATGAAAGCATAGCATTTAGCCTGAGCCCAATGGACTGGATATGCAAATTCATCTATTTCAGATAGCGGGAGGGAAACAGACTTAATTTCATCGATAATGTGTTCTTCATTTCTGATGAAAAGCCCGTCACACCTGCCCTCAAGCTGAAAGTCTAGGTGATTGAAGGTTAAGACTGTGTGCAGATACACTTCTTTTTGGTCTTCTTCCCCATAAAGTTTTTGGATTCTTTGATGAATCCTTGTTCCTTCTGAAAGCGGCACTGCAGAACGGAAGCCTGTTTCAATGCTGCCGCTTTTATAAACATATTCAACTAACGATCTAACCGATATTTTTATCTTATTATCCATTGAAACGGCTCCTTAGTTTATTATTTCTCTATTATAGCACATACGTTCTATTGATAAGAAAGATTTGCATAATAAGGAAATGACCCTTTACAATTTAAGGAGATAAAAAATGGGAGGAGAGTGAGCGGATCTGTTCGTTGTTTGGGCAGGCCATAAAAATTGAAAAAAATTATTTTTTGGACAATTACCGGAGGATCTTTTATTTTATTGGGATTCCTCACCTATTTTGCTTCAATGGATCTGATATCAAATAAAGTAATGACAGAAGTTGCCGGCAGCATCACTAATGATGATCTGGTGATGCTTGCCGCTGATCCAAATGTAGAGGCCCTGCTCGGAAGCAGCCCGGAGGATTTAACAGCAGTAAATCTTGAAAAGACATCGTTGCCGATCAAGACAAAAGAAGAGGCTGTGAAGAAGATTTCAGAAAGCTTTTCGTTGAAGGAAATCCAGCAGAGTGTCTCAAAAGTAAAAGGCGGACTGACCGCTGAAGAGCAGAATGAATTATACAGCCTTTTAACAGAAAGGTTATCAGAGGAAGAATTAACTGCCCTGAAAATCATTGCTGTACAGGAAACAAATAAGAATCAATAGATAATTCTAAAGAACTGTTTTTTACCTTATTCGGAAGATTCGGGATATTAGACCAAGCAAGATTCCGCCCTTTTCATACCTTAGTATGGAAGGGAGGGATCTATAATGTATCAATTGGCATTATTATATCTTGCTTGTATGCTTGCAGGCTACGGATTGACAATGGTACCTGTTTCTGCAGTTATTACTTCAGGCATTGCCAGCTTTTTCACCATTGTCGGCAGTCTGGCTATGATCATCTTTGGTCTTGCCATTCTTTATCTTGGAGTGAAAGCTTTGTTAGGGAAATAGAGTGCACATTGGAAATCACCAGCCCTGAGCGGCTGGTGTTTTTCGCTTTATCTCCTTTTAACTAAAACCCGTCATTCGTTTGACAGCAGCTGTACTGTGGCAAGTTCGATCCCATTTTTATAAAACTTCTCAGCAATTACATGTCTTAACCGGCTTTCAAATTTCTGTTTGGCTTCAAAGTTTGCAACAGGGACTTCTATTAGAAAGTCCATGGCCTTATTGCGGAAATCCACAAAACGGATATCAGGTGCAGGTGCCGTTAAAACCCCTTCTGTTTTAGGCATTACAACCTCGACTGCTTCTCTAAGAAGCTTTTCAACTTTATCTGTATCAGTACCGTACGCTACGCTGATTAGGACCTGGGCAAGCATTTCTGAGCCTGTCCGGTTCTTGATGATTTGTTCGATGAAGTATTGGTTTGGGACGATGAGGGTTCCCTCTTTAGCAGTGCGGACGATAGTGGATCTGAGACGGATGCTTTCTATTTTACCGATCTTATTATTGATCTCGATTACTTCCCCAATTTCAATAGGCCGTTCGAAGAGGATGATGATGCCTGAAATAAAGTTACCGGCAATATTGCGCATGCCGAATCCTATACCAATGCCGAGAACACCCAGCATGGCAGCAGCCGCTGTTAAATCAAGCCCAACCGTTGTCAGGCTGATGGCGAGCGCTGCAATCATGACGGTATAATAGATCATTCTGTTGAATGAATAGCCGAGCCCCCGATCAACTCCATAGAATTCATAAACAGATGTTAATACATATTTGGTGAATACTTTTACGATCCGATTTGCAAGCGAGACTGTCAAAAACGCTACAATTATTAAATATAGCGTCACATCTACCTCCCCAGCTGTGAACAAGGTATAAAAAAGCCATTTCTCCCTCGAAAAATAAAACAAGAATAGAATGATAATTCCATAAAAAGCTGCCCAGTTCACGAGTGAAGAAATTCCCTGCATGATCCGGTCGTTTTGTGCTGACTTGCCCTTTCTCTTTTTCACGAGTAAGTTAACGGTCCATTTGGCAGCCAATATTACTCCTGCAAACAATAAAAACAGCATTGCTTCCTTAATGGTTACATTTTTTATAAACAGCATAATTAGACTCCCTTACCTGTTGCGTTTTTAATGTTTTACCTATTCCTCTTACATCGATTCTTAAACGGCTGTGTTTAACAATGTTTGAAAAAAGGAAAGGTGAATAGTAAATACATATCTTAAGGTTGGGGTATATGAATGTGGATCAATAAACCATTTTTTAAATATGCAGCAGGTACTATTTTCGTATTAATCATCATTTTCCTGCTTGGGAAGATTGATTACTTCCTATGGCCAATTCGGGCTTTAGTTGCCACTATTTTCTTTCCGGTAGTGATCTCCGGTATTCTTTACTATATATTGAGGCCCCTGGTAAGATTGGTTTCCAGGTCTTTACCCAAAACAGCCAGTATTATCGTCATTTTTGCCGTTGTGCTGGGTGCAGGGTATTTAGGATTTAACGCAATCGGCAATTTGATTGGCAGCCAGGTTACTGAACTAAGCGAAAACCTGCCGGCAAAGATGGAGGATTTATCGGATGAAACGGAGAAAGTGGTTGAAAAAAACAATATGGGCATGTTTTCTTATGACCAAGTCAAAAACAAAGCCTTGAACTTTTTAGAAACCATCCTATCAGGCGCTGGCGAGAACGTGATGAAAGTCTTCTCCACCATTACAAGCATTGTGACTGTCATGGTTGTGGTGCCGTTTATCCTTTTCTACTTCCTTAAGGATGATCACAAGCTCCGCCCTTTTCTATTAAAATATCTTCCTGATAAACACGAGGAAGAAGGCAATAAAATTCTCGGAGATATTGATAAGACCTTATTTTCCTATGTTACTGGCCAGTTTATTGTGGCAGTCGTAGATGGTGTGTTAATGTATTTCGGATATAAGATTATAGGTTTGGAATATGCATTAACTTTAGCATTTTTTGCGATGTTCCTTACTGTCGTGCCCTTTCTTGGTCCGGTACTTGGCATCATACCCGCCATTTTCATCGGATTACTGCAAGGCCCCGGAATGGTATTAAAAATAATACTGGTATTGATCGCTGTTCAGCTGCTTGAAAGTAATCTCGTTTCCCCTCATGTGATGGGCAAAAGGCTTAATCTCCATCCCCTTACAGTTATTATTATCCTAATGGCTGCAGGATCAATTTATGGTTTTATCGGAATCCTCATTGCCATTCCGTTCTATTCTGTCGTTAAGGTACTTGTAAAAGACTTTAGAAGGTTTTACCGTTTAAGAACAAGGAAAAGCTTGCTTTCAGAAGAAATATAAAGTTACAAACTGCCGTTCTGGCAGTTTTTTTTATTTATAGGGCATGCTTATCCCGAGAAATAACAGTATAATAAGAATTGCGCGTGAATAATTTGAGAGGAGATTTTCTAATTGGCATACCCAAATACAAAAGAAACCATTAACTTGCTAAAAGAAATCGTTTCTATTCCAAGTCCATCCGGCAATACCAATGAAGTGATTACATATGTGGAAAAGTTTTTGAATGAGCTTAATATTGAAACAAAACGAAACCGCAAAGGAGGACTAATTGCTGCCCTTCCCGGTAAAGACCAAAATCGTCACCGGATGCTGACTGCCCATGTTGATACTCTGGGAGCGATTGTGAAAGAAATTAAGCCAAGCGGACGCCTGAAGATTGACCTGATCGGCGGATTCAAATATAACTCGATAGAAGGCGAATATTGTGAAATCGAGACATCATCAGGCAATAAATTCACCGGTACCATTCTGATGCATCAGACTTCAGTTCATGTATACAAAGATGCCGGGAAAGCTGAAAGAAACCAGGAGAACATGGAAGTCCGAATTGATGAAAAAGTACATAATGCTGAGGATGTCCGTGCACTGGGTATTGAAGTTGGGGACTTTGTTTCCTTTGATCCGCGTGTGCAGACGACACCGGCAGGATTCATTAAATCACGCCATCTTGACGACAAGGCAAGTGTCGCCATCCTTCTTCAGCTGATTAAACAGCTGAAGTCCGAGAACATTGAACTGCCGTACACAACCCATTTCCTTATCTCAAATAATGAAGAAATCGGCTATGGCGGCAATTCCAATATCACACCGGAGACAGTAGAATATCTGGCTGTGGATATGGGTGCTATGGGAGACGGGCAATCTACTGATGAGTATACCGTTTCCATCTGTGTGAAGGATGCAAGCGGCCCTTATCACTACGAACTAAGAAAGCGTCTGGTTCAGCTTGCAAAGGATAATGGAATTGGGTACAAGCTTGATATCTATCCTTTTTACGGATCTGATGCTTCGGCAGCCATACGTGCCGGACACGACATTGTCCACGGCTTAATCGGACCGGGGATTGATTCTTCCCATGCATTCGAGCGTACACATGAGGATTCAATTGAAAATACAGCTAAGCTGCTGTATCACTATGTACAGTCGGAAATGGTCCTATAACAAAAATAAGAAACTGCACATCTTGAGTGCAGTTTCTTTTATTATCATTCCGTTTCAGGCGGTCTCTTCCCTCTTTGCAGTTCCCAAATGGTAAGTCCAAAATCCATTTGGAGATGAGGATAGTCCTTAAATTGCGTCCAATCCCCGCCCCATTCAAAACCAAGCTCTTTTGCGATTTCGACGACCTCATCCCAATCTGCTTTACTGTTGCCGTTGCTGTCATAATTCATATCCCAGATAACCTGGCCGTCTACAGACATAAGGGCAAAGTCAATCGCCAGTCCGAAATTATGGTAGGACTCTCCCCCTTTTGCATGAGTAACAATACTCCCCTCAGCCGTGCGGCCTTTTTCATATAAAGCATCCTGTTCTTCTATGCTTCTGAAATCCTGGGTGATGACTACGTTAATGCCTTTGTCGGCAGCCTGGGAGATCAGCTGATCCTTTTTTTCAGCAACTGCAGGGTGAAGAGCAGTTGGGAGAGAAGTGTCCTCTAAATTAGGAGGGCCTATATAATATCTGCTATATTCATAAACTATTAAGCCAATGGCAGATAGTATGAGCAGAAAAACAACTAGTTTCAAAAGTGATTTTACTGGCAAGATTTTAAGTTCCTTTCTTAGCGGTATTCCCTATATGTATATTAAATCATAAAAAGCCTCGGATTTCCCGTATCCGAGGCTTATATGACGATCTACACAACACACCTGTTAAATTAGAAAGGATAATATTATCTTATAACTTCAAATTTCACTTGAAAAGCTTTATGGTCAATTATCTTAAAACACTTTACACTTGTCTTCCTATTTGCGAATGAAATAATAAAATAGGCTGCAGCAGGGTCATGAAAGTTCCTGATGTCATCTCTTGAAGGCAATGGGGCTGCGGAGGGATGTGAATGGTACATGCCTGTCATTGTTTGAGAGAGCTTTTTCATCCCAGATAGGGCAGCTGAGACCTGTTTCATATCCATTGCAAAAGAAGTCGGACTTTTTTCCGTGCTCCTAATTTTCCACATCATTTCGTTTCGGCCATGTTGACCGGAAAGAAGCCCGCATGCTTCATAAGGAAGATCTTCTCTGCAATGATTAATTATTTCATTCAAAACCGAACGATTTATATAAACAACATTTTTGTTGTAAAAGTCAAATTTTTGGTTAACGGCCGCAGCAGCTCCTGCGTCTGGGTTGAGTGGCACTCGCAGTTCCCGAAACATAGATTTTTTTCTTGCCATTGCTCGATGTTTGTTTTAATTCTTGATTTTTCCCTTTTAAAAGCCCTGATGCTTTCTTGGCTTTATTACCAGCTGGGAATTTTCTTGCTTTTTTAAAACTCTCATAAAATTTTTTCGGTGTTTCCACTTCAACCACTCCCGTTAGTTTTTTATTTTTAATATTTAAAAGGATTAAAAACGCTGCTCTGCGATCGAGCCTGAGGGTAGAATTTCTGGATTAAATCCAGTTTGTTCTGAGCTCGCTGCTGACTTGGATTCAATTGTCTTGGCTGATTATTCATATTCCTTGGCATTCCATTTACATTAGGGGTCCTGGACCTCCTAACGGAGCTTTGTTTTTGTTCAAATTGTCTCATTTCTGTTCTTTGGCTGCGTTGAGGAATTGCATTTTGCTGCTTCATCTTTTTCGATAATTTTTCCTTCTTCTGCATATTCTGCGGAGGTAATGAAGGTTGGTTATTCATATTTTCATATTCTTTTAACTGCTGGGATTTTGCATCCAGCTCTTCTTTCAAACGATCCAATTCTGATATCTTTTTTTCAAGACTAATATTTTTCTGCTTATATTCCTGAATCTCTTCTTTGAGCTGCTGGATTTCATATAGATACTCATCTTCACTGCCAGCTATGGCCTGCAGATTTTCCTTTAGGTCAACCATTTCCTGCAGATAAAGTTCCTCATTTTTTTCATACTGGTCAAATTGCTTACTAAGCTTCTCCAGAACTTCTTCATATGAACTAACCGTAGCTTTCAACTCATTGATGGTACTTTGTAATTCTGCTGTTTTTTCCAAATACTGAGTTTGTTTATCTCCATTAAGCCAATTCCAAGCCAACTCTAACCAACTCCCTCTCTTTATGTTATTCATGTCCATTTCATGATGAATAGGCATAATAATCTCTTTTATTGCCCAATTTTCATGGATTATCTGGTAATCGGTGCCCAACTTCTGTATCATCAAATAATCCTTTTTCTTTAACTCGGATAATTCGTTAATCTTTCTTTCGATCAGTTTAATGCTCTGCTTTTTATCTGCCCCTTTTTGAGTTACAGGGTATGAAGCCCCTGGTTCTAAGCTTCTTGCTTCATGCTTTAACTGGTGACGCACTTTTTTATTTCCGTTTCCATTTTTTCGCTGTAGTGCGTTCTTGTAAAACTGTGTTCTCTTTTCGTGAATAGCAGCCAAATGTTTATAATCGGATATTTCTTTTTTCATTTGTTTTTTTTGTAATACAAATTCTTTGATCATTAATTCTTTTTTCTTTTTATCTTTTCTCCATTTTCCCTCCTCGAGGCGAAGATGCTTTAAATAATGCCTGATTTCACCAATGATCATTTCTGTTTGGAGGAGAGCATCCTGCGGGTTATTAGATTTCTCCTTATGGACTGAAAAGCTGAGAGTCTTTTGATTTGTTATCTTATTAAAGGAAATCTTATTATCCTGGTCGTTTTGTAAACTTTTTCTGTTTGGCTGTATATCATGTTTGGAGGAAAAAAGTCTGCCTTGAAGATTTTTCATCTCACACGAGTATAGTTGCCAAGTGCCGTTCCTCACTAATACCATTTTGGCCCTTTTCAACATTTCACTCTCCTCCCTCTGCACAGATTCTTGATATATCTATATGTATTTATTTTTGTCACGTTACAAGCTTAAAGAACATTAAGTTATTACTACTGATGACAATGTTAATTCCGAGGTGTTAAGCATGGAAAAGATTTATCTTCTTGATGAGTTTTTAACTGTTCCCTATTTGAAGGAACTCGTGAAAAGCAATGGTTTGAAAATGGTAAATCCCCCGCCGCAAGAGCTTGAAGAGACCCTGAGATATTATAAACAGCGACTAAGAAGCTCATTAGACGAGCCATTTATCATGAATGATCACCAAAAAGCTAAAGTGAGAATCCCGCTAAACCAAGACGAGTACTATTGCATGGAATGGAACATGACGAAGCTGAAGTACCTTATAAACCGAGCACAAATAAAAAAAGTGGAAGTCACAGAAAAGATCATTGCTTCTTCTCTCCCGGCTCATTGCGAAGGTGATAAAGATGGTAATTGGACACTGCTATCCTTCCCTCCAATCACAAGCAAATATATCCTTGCCGAAGGAAATAAGGAAAACATAAGCACCGATCAAAAAATATGGGATGCCTATCTAATCCAGCCTCAAATACACCTCCAGGCAGTGACCCGTTCTATTTATAGGTATTTATTTGCTATCCATTTTAATTATTCCCTTATATGCAGTTATATCGCCGGGCAGCTTACCCTTAAGGAAGTGGAAGCGAGGGTTCTTCCAGTAATATAACAATAAAGGAGTGAAATAAATTTGCTTGCTTCCATCATCTTTCCTGTAAAAAACGAAGGAATAAACGTAAAGAACACACTTGAATCTTTTTTCTCCGTAGAGATTGGCTCTCCATATGAAATCATTGTTGTAAATGATCAGTCTGATGATCATTGCTGTGATTTTCTTCGGGATCAGTTTCTGAATAAAAATATCACAGTAGTGAATACATCCGGTGTCGGGGCAGCAAATGCAAGAAATGCAGGGGCAGAAAAAGCAAATGGGAGCATTCTTGTGTTTTGTGATGCCCATCTGGAATTTGAAGATTCGTGGCTAGACAGACTGCTTGAACCAATTCTTGAGGGGACCTGCGATTCCATTACCCCTGCCATTGGCGCTATAGGTAATCCCAATTTTATCGGGTATGGCCAAACACTATGGGTAAATGAAAGATCAAATAAGTTCAGGACCCACTGGAACACAAAAAGAGATTATCTATTTGAAACCGCCGTTCTGCCAGGCGGATGCTTTGCGATCAGACGGGATGTATTTGAAGATGTGGGAGGATTTGAAACAGGGTTTCCGACTTGGGGACATGAAGATGTGGAACTTTCTATTAAGCTCTGGTTATTCGGCTACAATTGTTATGTACAGCCAAAGACGAAAGTACTGCATTTATTCCGGAAAGTACAGCCCTACAAAATTGAACTGGAAGATTACTACTATAACCTATTAAGACTTGCCTATCTGCATTTTAACCCCAGCCGCATTCAAAAAATCCGTAAAATGATGATAAAGCATACTAAATCAAAAGATGTTGAAAAAAGAGTGATTCAGAATGGGGCAATGGAGAAGAAACAGGTTTATTTGAAGAAAAGGAAATTTGATGATGATTGGTATTTTCGGAGGTTTGGGGTTGAGTTTTGATAGCATTTATAAAAATTAAAGCAAACAAGGAACCAGCCTTCAGCATCAATTAACAGACTCCGAGGATGATTCCTCAAATGAACTCTAAATGTTAAACGTTATTGCTAAACCCCTTCCTTAATATATCCGCTACTTCAGGCCTTGTAATTTCAGGTGGAAGCTGCTCTCCATTTCTTAGCATCTCCCTAACTTTGGTGCCGCTTAGAAAGAAGCGGTCCTCTTCTAAGTGGGGACACGTCTTAGCGGACGCCATATTCATGCATTTTTTACAGTAAAAACTATGTTCAAAAAATAACAGTTTAATTCCAATTTTTTCGGGGTCAAAATTGGAAAATATTTTTTGAGCATCATAAGTTCCATAATAATTTCCGACACCTGCATGATCTCTGCCGACAATGAAGTGTGTGCACCCATAATTTTTACGGATAATAGCGTGATGCACAGCTTCTCTCGGACCTGCATAGCGCATAGCACCTGGAAATACTGCCAGCTTAACTCGATCCATTGGATAATATTTATCAAGCAATACACTATAGCTTTCCATTCTGATATCTGCTGGTATATCATCCTTTTTTGTTTCTCCGACAAGGGGATGAAGTAAAAGACCATCTACCATCTCCAATGCACATTTTTGCAGGTATTCATGGGCCCGATGTACTGGATTACGTGTCTGGAAGCCAACGATAGTACTCCACTTCAAGTCATTGAACATTTTTCTTGTTTCAGCTGGTTCTTTTAGATAGTCTTCAAAAGGGGCATGTGAAGGCTGATTAATTGCATAAACCGGACCTGCAACATAAATATCCCCCTGGGTATTTAACTTCTTCACACCAGGATGATTATGATCGTTTGTGCCGTAAACCATCAATGCCTCATATTCTTTGTTGTAACTATATATTTCCTCTATTTTAATTACTCCGTAGGTAATATCATCTTTCCCTCTTAGGAGGACTTCATCTCCTATTTCAAGTTGTTCAGCCTCCTCTTTATCAACGGGAAGAGTGATGGGGATTGTCCAAGGAAGACCGCTTGGGAGATGCATGTTTTCCAAAACACTAAGGTATTCCTTTTGATTCATAAACCCGCGAAGCGGACTGTAACCGCCATTCGTAATCAGTTCAACATCAGATATTGTCCACTTCGAAATTGAAATATAAGGCATGGAATCTTGTTTTGATAAATATTTTTTTCTCTCTCCTTCAGATAACTTGCCATTTACTAAATTTCCACCGTGGGGGTCAATAATTGAATTCATTTTTTCCCTCCTTAGCCATTTACAGTAATCTTTTCAGATAATCATAAAGAATTTCTGTACACTCTTTTATCGAATAGTTAGAAGTCTCTAAGATGATTTCTGGATTCTCAGGCACTTCATAAGGCGAAGAAATCCCTGTAAATTCTTTGATTTCACCATTTTTTGCCCTTTGGTACAAGCCCTTTGGATCTCTTTTTTCGCACTCTTCCAAAGAGCAATTGACATACACTTCAATAAACTCGTCCTTTTCAACCATATCTCTGACCAGTTTACGCTCTGAAGCGAATGGTGATATAAAGGTAACCAGAACCACAATTCCGCTATCTACAAATAATTTTGCTACCTCTCCGATTCTGCGAATATTTTCTTTTCGATCTTCCTGACTGAATCCTAAATCGTTATTCAGTCCCTGCCGAATATTATCTCCATCTAAAATAAAGGTGGAGATACCTTTTGAATGAAGAATGTCTTCCAGTTCATTTGCGATGGTTGTTTTACCTGATCCTGATAAACCAGTAAACCAAATAATCTTACTATTATGTCCATGAAGAGCTCTTCTTTTTTCTTTTGTTACTTTAAATATAGGAGAATATAAATTCTTGTCTTTTTCCATGCCTTCCCTCCTTTTTGTATGACAGAACCTGTATCAGCTCTTATTCTTTTTAATTGTATAAATAATGGCTATTATCCAAAGCATAAAAAGACAGGGATATATAAAGTAAGATAATGTAATCCCTATGCCAGATAAATTAATAATGGTATGCAAATTGGTTATAATGATCACTCCACCTACTGCGACTCCAAGGAGGTAGGAAGGAAGGATCCTTACGAGCCATGCTGCAATAGGAGCAGCAAACAATCCACCTAGCATTAACGCAAGAACCCAAAACCAATCAAATTCCTTCCAGCCTAAAGAGATAAGAAACCCTGCCGTTGCTGATAATGCTATTACAAATTCACTCGTATCAACAGTTCCAATCACTTTTCTGGGAGCAGTGTCTTTTTGGGCCAGAAGAACAGGTGTTGTAATGGGCCCCCATCCGCCTCCACCGGTAGCGTCAGCGAACCCGCCTAATAGACCAAGGATTGCAGCTTTCCTGTTAGATAACTGGATTCCCTTATTCTCATTTGGAGTACTATTAAGAAACAAAAAGCGGAATAAGATATAAACTCCCAATAACAACAAAAAAACAGATATAAAAGGCCTGACAGCTTCTCCTGGCATGCTGCTTAAAAAGCATGCTCCAATAAATGCCCCTACACCACCGGGTAGAATTAATTTCATTACTGTCCCTCTATCTACATTTCCAAACTTAAAGTGAAAAAAACCTGAAGCAGCAGTCGTAACCACTTCCGAAATGT
This sequence comes from Cytobacillus oceanisediminis 2691, assembly GCF_000294775.2. Taxonomy (GTDB): domain Bacteria; phylum Bacillota; class Bacilli; order Bacillales; family Cytobacillaceae; genus Cytobacillus; species Cytobacillus pseudoceanisediminis. The sequence goes on along the minus strand of NZ_CP015506.1, from coordinate 2,327,255 downwards.
GAATACTGGCAGATGCAACCGCAGGAGCCATACCTAGCATTAAAAGCAAAGAGGAGGATGTAACTCCGTAAGCCATCCCTAGTGATCCGTCAATTAATTGGGCAATGAATCCAACAAATGTAACAGTAAGTAATTTTCTCAATTCTTCTGCTCCAATCTGTTTTTTTTATACACGAGGGTATACCTTTATTAGATTCAAAACTCTTGTATCATGAAACGGCTAATGCACCAAGGTGAAAGAAAAAAACTGGAAAGCTATATCTTCCCAGAATTTGTTTTACATCTTAATAATGTTCTTAAAATTACTTGCAAACGGCTTAACTTTAGGATAAATTTCTAAATCTTCAAGATTTTTTATAATTTGTTCTTTATTTACTGAACTAGTATTTAGTAAGTTTGTTAATGGTTCTTCTTTCCATAGTTTAACAGATATTCTTTGGAGTATTTGCTCTAATAACTTCGGAATTCCTTTATAAATATTTGAATATCCATTTAAAAAGTTCAAGTATGAATCATAAATTAAGTGTACATTAGGAACGGATATACCCAAGAAATGCAATATAAAAATCCTTAATTGTACCTCAGGATATTTATTAAACACTCGGACAAAATTTTTAATAGCATCTTGAGGATTTGTCTTTGAAATAGGGTGTTCTTGATGATAGGCTGCTAACCCATTATGATTAAAAAATCTATACCCCTTTTTATATAAACGATATCCAAGTTCATGATCATCCCAGCCGTATCCTGGGTACTCTTCAAATAGGCCTACTTCCTTAATGGCCTTTGCCTCAACAGAAACATTCCCAGTGCAAAATAAGAGCCATGGAAAGTGAAACCCATTCAGATTATTCCCAAAACGATTAAAAAGCGTTTCTTTGTAAACCTTTACGAATGGTTTATCAAATGAATAATTTTGATATGATTGATTACTAACCTCTTTTTCAGTTAATAGTTTAACAGTCTTACCACTTTTTATCTCATTCAAAGTACTAGGAGTAAAAGTCGGATAGTTTTTCAACAGCTTCATTATATGAGTCTTTTGTTCCATGTTGTATCTTGGATGATATATTGTATATAATCCTTTAAGTACCAAGCTTCCACAAATGACTATTTTTTTGTTCTCCTTATGTCCTTGGTAATGCAGAGAAACAAAGTCAGGCTTAACAATTATCTCTGCATCCAAAAATACAATAACTCGGCCTCCAGCATTCTGAATCCCAAGGTTTCTCATACTAGCCCTTCCAATATTTTGGTTGGATCTTATATATTTTAAATCAAATGAAAAATTGTGTTCATTGATTATAGAAGCAGTATTGTCAATTGATCCATCATCGACAATAATTACTTCATACTTTCTCTTATCAAAATGCTGGCATTCTAAGGAATGAAGTGTTAACAATAATTCTTGATATTTATTAAAGGTCGGCAATATTATACTGACTTCGTAGTCAGATTTCTTCCCATTTTTATAGGCAGACCCGCTTAAAAAGTCATAACCCCACACAATATTTTGATTTACATTCATATCTTCCCTCTTTAACCGAATTTCTGATTGGTTTGGGGGTACTTTCCAAAGTTTTATTGATTGGATTTTTCCATAGAAACACCCATCTTTAATGTTGCCGCCAAAAACCAAAGATGGACAAATGTGGGTATATCTGCTTTTTGTCCCCACGGCTACTTCCTTTTCATTAATATACACTGTTGGTGTCTTATCTATATAAATAAGGACTACTTTAATCCACTCATTCTGATTTATAGGCAAACTTATAACTGTTTCAACATTATTTTGATATTTTTCAACCACACATAACCTATTACTTTGGAATAATATACCTGCTACAGCAAAATTTCCTTCAATATTATTTACCTCTGGTGAAATAAGATATGATGCATTTTCATTATTTGACCTTCTTTGTGGTAAAATCACACATTCATATTTAAAATTATCAATTATTTGCCGAGGGTTAAATTGTGCAGCAATATATTCATTCCCTCTAAAAGTAAATGGAGAGTTAAACATGGTTCTCTCCTCTCTGTTCTGAAAAAAATTTATTATATTTGACTCTATAATTCTCTCTAAGTTCATAGAATTCTTTCATTTGATCTTTATTATGACGAATTGATCCCATTAAATCATGGACCCGGTAGTTAGTTAAAGTACAATGGAAATAATGAAGAGGAAAATGGGCCGAAGTTCTTATCCAGTAATCATAGTCTTGTGCATATTTTAAAGTTTCGTCAAAATATCCAATTTTTTCAATAACCTTCCTGGACATCATAACCGTACAACCATTTATAGGATTAAAATCTTTTAATGATTGTAAGACTTCTATTCCGCTCTTGAAATGTATCCCAACATTATATTTTTTTATCTGATTATGGCTATCGATAATATTAAAATTTGTAAAACTAAATAATGATTTATTCTCTTTCATAAAATTAAGCTGTAGTTCGATTTTCTTCTCAGAAAATAAATCATCTGAGCTTAACCAAGCTAGATATTCACCATTAGCTATCTTGATTCCCTCATTTAAAGCAGACGCAACACCTTTATTTTTTTGTTCTATATATATAATTCTTGATAAGTATGGTTTTAATAATTCATTATACATATAGGACCCATCATTAACTAATATAATTTCGATATTCTTGTAAGTTTGTCTTAATACGGTTTCAATTGCCTGGGGAACATATTTACAATTATAAAATGGTATTAAAACACTTACTAATGGCAGTTCTTTACTCAAACTTCTCACTCCTTTGTTCGAAAAATAAAAGATAAATCAGTTTCCATATACTATTTTCAACAACTGCTAATAAAATCATAGACCTTTTGTGGATTTTTAGATTTGGCCTAATCTTCCTTAGACTCGATCGCAAAATCGGCCATGTAAATCACCAATTATTGTCCTTTTCATAACCTAGTTTAATGATCAAATCACCAGCTACTTTTTTAAAGTTCGCTTTATTTCTAGATGTAAATTCTTCACGCCACCCTCCAAATTTGCCTTGTCTATATGTCCATGAGTTTTTAGTATCAATGTTGTTTTTCATTATTTTTAAGAATTCACTTTTACTTATGTTTAGGTTTCTTAGATCTTCCCATAAAAAATTTATTATTTTTAATATTTCAGTATCTGCAGTTAAATTATTTACTAGATCTTCGTAACGTATGCAGCACACGCTGGGATCTTTACGCCATTCATAAATTTTATAAGTTTCCTCATAAATGCCTGGATAATGTTTCTTAACCCCCCACTTATTTTCATTTTCTTCACCAATCAGATCTACTCCAAGAATGACAGCATCTAATTGATCTTCAAATAAGGTAATTCTCTTTTTAAAAACTTGATGAAGAGGATGATCAAAAAATACATCATTAATAAAGTAAACCATTGAAACAGCAACATCTCTTAAGTCTCTGTAAATGAATATCTGATTTATTGACATACTTTGAAGTCCGCTTGAAAATTTTTCATTATATGGCAGGTGACTATAGACCAATTCACCTTCCTTAATACTTAATACATCATTTTCATTGTTTACCCAATATGATTTACCTTGATATAATTTAGTTATGCCTTTTACTAATTGTATTACTAAATTAGTACTGCTTTTTGGGACAGAGTTAATAAATATCTTAGGTTGTTTAAAAGATTTGTTTTGCACTTTTTCACTCCTATTTAATGTTTTTATGATAGTAATTTAATCTCTTCTAATACAAATTCTTTCATAGTTAAAACGCCATGTTACATTCAAACATTCTTTCCACACAAATCTCCCTCGATAATTACTTAATACGGAAATGAAAATTAAATTTAAATACCCTTCAACCTGTCTTTTATAAGTTATGTCTAATTCTTATTCTTGCTATAGGCTAGTTTTATAGAATTATTCTTTATATTTACAAAATCCTCTTTTGCCTAGCCATGATCAATATTTTCAATCCTGAATTGATTTGAAAAGCAAAAAAATTTATTTAAAGCAGGCATAAATTAATGTCACAAAATATTTTTTCAATTAGAAAGTTTATTAATATAGGATATACCGGCAAAAGATCTAGCTAAAAAAACAGCAGCTTGTCTATAGAAGCTACTGTAAAGTAATTAATTATTTTTCTTTTAAATATTTCTCCAGTTCTGTTTTATATTTTAGTTTTACTTTCCTTGATTCCTTCAACACATCATTTAAATATTGTTTACTTCCCATTTTCCCATGAACTCTATACAATGTGAGTGGAATATTTAAATGCCCTATTTTAAATTTTAGAAACACCCTAATCCAATAATCATAGTCATTGGCATATCTCAGTGATTCATCAAAAAGCCCAATACTTTTAGTAACCTCTCTCCGCATCATAATAGTGGAACCGTTTATCGGGCAGCCTACTATTAGGCTTTTTAGGAGCTCTTCAGAGTTTAAAGGACCAACAGAATCAGATATTATTCGATTCTTTTCATTAATGCAAAAGTAATTGGTATAACAAAACATATACATTTTGTTTTTCATAAAATCTAATTGTGTTTCGACTTTTGTATTAATAAATAAATCATCTGAACTCAACCATACAATATATTCTCCCTTTGAATTCCTTATTCCCTCATTTAATGCTGAAGCAGTTCCACCATTTTTTTTTCTTATATAGAAGATCTTGTCCTTAAGTGGTTTTATCATTGGTATATGAGAAGTTGATCCGTCATCCACCACAATAACTTCAATATTTCTATAAGTTTGTTTTAATGCACTAGAAATTGCTCTCTGGACATATTTACAATTATAGAATGGAATAATAATAGAAACTAAAGGATATTCATTTAATTCCACAATCTTTCACCTCTTTGTAATCAGATAAAAATAATTCCATATATTTCCAAGGAGGGGATTGGCACAAAAGTTGATAGTTTATTATTCATATTTAATAAATAGACTCCACAGTCTGAAGAAATATTAGGATGCTTTTCTAATAATTTATTTATATGTCTAGTTATACTTTGGCCAATTAGAACCGTTTCATTCTGAACAGCTAGACCTCTCGTATAACCAAGACATTTAAATAATATATTATTTTCTTTACGTACAGAGAATTCTTCCGAATTACAAAAATACAGATCATTTTTATATAACATAACACTATGAGGCTGAGATATTCCTTCATATAGAACATTCTTAACTTTCTTCTTTTTTAAAGAATATTCAACTACCCCGCCTCCAATATTAAATTGGCCAGGTAAATGAAACATTGATACAAAAAGACTATTTTCTTCAATAAATATATCATTAATATGGCAAATATCTGTTGCTCTGTTGGAAGATGTAAACGCTAAAATAAAAGTTGACCACTTTAGCGCAATTCGCTAACCAAAAAGTTGACCACCCTTAACACCCAATCCCTTATCATAGAGTTTGTCGAGAACTTCATGATTCGGGAGGAAAAAAAGGATGTTAAAGATGGCTAATATAGAGCTTATCAGAAAATTGCACTTTAAAGAAGGTCGTTCTATACGACAATTAGCGAAAGATCTTACATTATCAAGACAAACCATTCGAAAAGCTTTACAACAGAATAAAATTCCAACCTATCAACGATCAAAGCCGGTTACCAACCCGGTCATCGACCCCGTTAAACCAATTATTATCCGATGGTTAACGGACGATGAAACAGCCCCCCTAAAACAGCGTCACAGTGCTGCTCAAATCCACAGACGCTTGGTGAAAGAATATGGCTTTAAAGGTGGAGAATCCACTGTACGCCGTTTTGTACGCCAATATAAGCAGCTCAAAGAAACTCCTAATTCCTCTATACCGTTGGAATTCGATCCCGGTGAATTTGCCCAATTTGATTGGGGGGAAATCATTGTGCTTTTAAATGGGATTGAAACGAAGGTAATGCTTTTTTGTATGAGACTTTTGTATAGCCGTAAGATTTTTGTAAAAGTGTTTCAGCATCAACGGCAGGAGGCGTTATTTCAAGGTCACGCAGATGCCTTTGATTATTTCGGTGGTGTCCCGAAAACGATTGTCTATGACAATATGAAAACAGCGGTAAAGAAGGTGTTAGAAGGGACCAAGCGTGAAGAACAGGAGGCCTTTATCCAGTTTCGATCATACTATCTTTTTGATGCCCAATTTTGTGCACCCGCAAAAGGAAATGAAAAAGGACAAGTAGAGAAACTAGTTCAAACAGCACGAGCTCAATTTTTAGTTCCCGTTCCACAGGTAAGTGACTTACAGGTACTTAATCACTATCTTTTAGAACAATGTGATGCCTATGAAGAAACCTATGTTCCAAAAACGAAAGAACAGGTGGGTGAACGATTTTTACTAGAGAAGCAACAGCTTCTGCCGATTATTGGTACTCATCCTTGCGCAAGGAAGGTAAGAGCCTCTGTCAACAGTCTTTCGCTTGTTAATTTTGAAACAAACGCCTACTCGGTACCTACTAGGTATGCCGGTCGGAAAGATGCACAAATAAATGCTTATGTAAATCACATTGAAATAAACATTGACGGAAACTGTGTAGCCAAACATGAGCGTTCATACGAAAAGCTTCAAGAAATTTTTGAAGTGGATCATTACTTGGATGAACTGGAGAGAAAACCAAGGGCCATCCAGCATGCGCGCCCAGTTCGAAGAGCTAATCTTCCACCAAGTTATCAAGAATTTTATAAGAGAAGTCTTTCAAAGTATGGGCATGGAAAAGAGTTTATTCAACTATTAAAACTCCATCGGGAGTTTACGATGGAAACAGTAGAAAGGGCAGTGGCAAGTTGTGTAAAAGAGCAGCTATATACAGCTGATAGTGTAAGGCATTATCTTTACCTCATGACTCAGCCGGAAGCAACAAAGCCAGCCCCAATAAAATATGAAATGGAGCAGTCCGTCACCGTCAAGGCTCCTACATTTAGCCCGTATGACCAACTATTACAGAAAGGGAGGTATATTCACTGAATACACACCATTATCAAATGGATGAATATCTAAAAAGGCTGCGCTTGCCGACTATACGTGAACAAGTTGACGCTTATTTGCGCGAAGCAAATGAGCAACAAATTACCTATGAAGAATTTCTCTTTCAATTATTATCGATTGAAATAGCTGAGCGAGAAATCAAAAAGAAAGAGTTAGCCAGAAAAAAGGCGCAATTCCCTGTACATAAGGACCTCCTCTCTTTTCAATTTGAGGAGGCTCCCCACGTACCAAAAAGACGCATTCTGGACATCTTTCAAGGAGAGTACATTCAGCAGAAAAGGAATGTCATTTTTATTGGGAACTCAGGTACAGGAAAGTCGCATTTATCAATTGCGTTAGGGGAAGAGGCGATTAATCAAGGCTATACTGTCAAATATTATACGGCCGCCCGCCTATCGAATGAACTGATGGAAGCCCAAGACGAAAAAAGGCTCCTCCAGTTGGAGAAACAATGGTTGGCTGCAGATGTCACGATTATTGATGAACTTGGCTATATCCCCTACCACCAGAGAGCAGCCGAATTACTGTTTCAATTTTTTTCTACTCGTTATGAAAGAGGAAGCATGATTATCACTAGCAATCGGGAGTTTAGCCGATGGGTAGAAGTTTTTCACGATGAACAGATGACCGCCGCCTTGTTAGATCGAGTGACTCACAAGGCCCACATTATCCCAATGAACGGAGAGAGTTATCGTCTCAAAGAAACATATTCGAAGTAACAAGAGGGTGGTCAACTTTTACATGAGCGACATGGTCAACTTTTGGGTTGACATTTACAGAAGAAAAGCAAATCTCATCGACTCTGTTTAATCCATTTGATAAATCATATATGCCAATACAATTAAGCTTAGTTTCTGCTAAATAAGCAAAATCTCCACTAATAGCTATACCATGCAGATCTAATCCTTTTCCTGCATGGCTAAAATTTACAACATTTAAACTTTCATCCAATAGAATAATTCCTTCCTCATTTGATGCAACAACAAATCCCTTACCATATCTAGCTATTCCTCTGCATTCAATATCTAATATTATTTGAAGTGTATTCATTCCTTTTTGGCGTTTCAGATGGTATAGTCCCCCATTTTGGTTACAGCAGCTTATCAGTGCATTAAAATCTTTAACTTGTAACATATACAACACTCCAACAATTTTAACTATGTTTTAGTTACTTTTTTTTTCTTAGTAAACAAAACACCTTTCAAGGTATTTTATGCATATATAATAATGAGTGCGCAATATATTAATCATAGGATTAAAATATTTGGAAATAAACTTATTCAAATTAATCGAGGTGGAATTATTGGACTTATCTAAAAAAACCGGAGCAGGCGGAATTAAAGTTTTATTTACGTATTATATTCCCAGTGGAGGTATCGAGACACTAAATAGACAGCGTTTTTATGCTCTAAGTAAAGCAGGAGTTACCTGTCACTTTTTGTATAAACAACATGGAACCGGATTACAGAATATGTTAAAACCAGTTTTTGTTCTTGATAAAGAAGAACTTATCAGGGAGTTAGTTATTCGTGAAAAGTATGATGCTATAGTAGTGGCATCAGATCTTCAAATGCTTGAGAATTTAAAGAAATGGGGAATTAAAAGTACATTAATCTATGAAGTTCAAGGACTTGGCTTCTATAAAGAATATGCAGAAAAATTCATTAAAACTCAAGCTTATGATATTATTAATAATTTTGCTGATGGAATTTTATACCCTAGAACGCCTCATTTAATAAAAGCTTTTGAAAAATATTTTCCCAATAAAAAAAAATTTTGCTTTCACAATTGCTTTAACTCAAAAAGTTTTCATTATAAGAAACTGCCTGCTCCTAAGAACCCTATCCTTGGCTGGGTTGGAAGGATAGAAGAAAATAAAAATTGGAGGGATTTTTTAACAATAGGGTCAAAGTTAAGTGAATCTATCCCCAATATCCAAATGTGGATGTTTGAAGACAATACTCTTTCAAAACCTGAATCAAGAAAAGAATTTGAAAATATGGTATCTTCCCTCAAACTGAATAACAGATTAACAATCTACCCTAATCAACCTCATAGTAAGATGGCAGACTACTTTTCAATGATCGGGGATTCTGGTGGCCTGTTATGCTCTACCTCAAAAGTTGAGGGTTTTGGATACGCAGTTCTTGAAGCTATGATTTGTAGATGTCCTGTCCTTACAACAGATTCAGATGGAGTCCGAAGCTTTATTGTTCATAACCATACAGGAAAATATTATAAACAGGGAGATATCAATCATGCTATCCAGGAAGCTAAAATATTACTAACAAACATTCCTATTAGAAATGAAATAAGAAGAAATGGAGTAGCACATATTGAAAAAATATTTTCGCCTGAAATTTATGCTGCTAATTTTCTGAATATGCTTATTACATTAAAAGAATAAAAATAATTTCAACCATTACATTCTTCAACCACTAGCTTTTTATAGGATTTGTATTATTTTGTTAGTTTCATAGCTGTGTTTACATTTTAAACTAATGATTTTACTTTTAAATTATAAATGGCAGCCATTCAAAAGATCGTAAATCAAGAACATTTTAATATCTCATCTAAGTTAATCTGTAAATTTCTAATAGAAGAAACCCATTTTAATAAGGGTTTCTTCTATAATATTTAAGATTATCCTCAAGTGATTTTTTAAAAGAGATAATTGGTTTCCACCCCAATTGGTTTATTCTTTCAGATGATATCTTAACTTTATCTTCTCTAATGCTCCTTTCAGATATTTTAACTTTAAAGTTAATGGGTGTCATCGTTTTAAATATTTTTACAACTTCCCCTAATGAGCGGCTTTTTCCTGATGAAATTGGATAAATTTCTTTACTTACCCCGTTCTTTAAAAGAATTTCATAAGCTCTGACGGCATCTCGAACGTCTATGAAGTCACGCTGAGCGTACAGATTGTTCACATTAAGAATATGTTCTGCTTTTTGGCTTTCCATTTCAGCAATCTTTTTTGCAAACATAGAACATACCCCGTTTGAATTGCCTGGACCTATTAAATTCGTTGGTTGGGCAATGACAATCGAAAGGCCATAAAGTTCTGCCCAAGCTCTGGCAGCTAGCACTTGAAATGTTTTACTGAGACTATATGGATGGGTAATTGCAGAGATATTGGAAGGGTCGATTTGAAGAGCGGATCCTACTATGACAGACTTTGATTCAGGGCATTCTTTATGGATAGCATCCAGTATATATACAGTTGAAAGCAGATTGGTTTCCAACGTTCCTGTTGGATCGGACCATGATTGACCAACATGGTTTTGACCGGCCAAATGCAACAGATATTGCGGTTTTACTTTCTTTATTAAATTTAGCACCAATTCTTTGTTATGAAGATCGCATTGTTCTACCATAACATTATCAATAGCAATATCCTTACTTCTTGTAACAGCAGTTACCTCATATCCGGCAGATGCAAAATACCTGCAGGAATGGAGGCCAGTAAATCCAGCTGCACCAGTAATTAATATTTTAGACTTCCCGCTCACTTTTTTTTCATCCAGTCTCTAAGTTCCAATAGCATTTCCTTATAAGGCGGGACTTGATACTTCCAATCACTTCTTGTATTTATAATGGTTCTATCCTGTTTAATTTCGCTATCAGGCTGAATGACAACATCTCTTTTATTAAATATCTCTTTAATTAACATCAGCAAATTATATTTTGAAATTTTTTCATCACAAGATAAATGATAAAGTCCCGTTATATTCTGCTTAATCATCCAATCGATTGCCTTTGCCAATTCAAGAGTAGTAACACCATTCCAATAAACTTCCTTATATCCCTTTATGTTCCCTTTTTGCTTCATGAACCACAAAAATAATCCGATCCCACTTCCTTTTAATTCAGGGCCTATTATAGAAGTCCGAATGGTCAAATGTGTATCACTGATGATTTCTCCAAGCTGTTTTGATTCAGCATAAACAGAAGTCCCATCTGGTATATCATTTTCAGAATAATTCCCTTTCGTCCCTAAAAATACACAATCAGTGCTAATGTGAATTACCTTCCCATTGTATCTCTCTGCAAATTTGACTAATTGATGGGGAAGCAAACTATTAACCTGAAAGGCTAGCTTTTGGTTTTTTTCTGCAAATTCGTTCAATATTCCAATACAATTAATTATTACATCGGGCTTTTGCTTATTAATTACGTCCTCAAGCTTTAAAGAATCTGTGATATCAAGATAAATTCCATCTTCATCTTCTTTATTCCTTGAAGTATAAATGACATTATATTGTGGCTGCCTCTGAAGATAATCTACTATCATATGGCCTGCCATCCCTTTTCCTCCAAGGACTAATACCTTCATTTATATAAACCTGCCTTTCTTTAAAACTTTCCTGATTTCATCCGTGCTCATTAGGTCTTTGCTGGAATTATAATTTATTAGATTAACCGGTTTATAATTTGCATATTTTTCCTTCAAGCCATCAATATGAATACTTGGCAATATAACAAAATACTCTTCATCATAAGCAATTGTTGTTTCACTTTCATACTCTGAAAGCAGAAGTTCATGAATCTTCTCTCCTGGTCGAACACCCAGAATCTCAACATCGATTCCTTTTTTGCCCATATCCTCAGATAAAACATGTGCAAGATCCAGGATTTTACATGCTGGCATCTTCATGACAAAAATCTCCCCGCCCAAACTTTCAAAAGTGGCCTTAAAAACCAGTTTGATAGCTTCTTCAATTGTTAAGAAAAATCTTGTCATCTCTGGATCAGTAATGCCAATCCTGCCTTTTTCTATTATCTGTTTCTTAAAGACATGAATCACGCTTCCATTTGTTCCAAGAACATTCCCGCCTCTTATGCAAACAAATTTTGTGTCAGTGTTAAGTGTATTTGCATGGATGATTAGCCTTTCTCCCATCGCTTTAGATAATCCATAAAAATTTGATGGATTTGCCGCTTTATCCGTGGAAATGTATACGACTCTTTTTACCTTGTTATGAATCGCAGCTTCAATTACATTCTGGGTACCGTGAACATTTGTCTTTAATGCTTCTAGGGGCTGATATTCACATACAGGAACATGCTTCAGAGCAGCAAGGTGAAAAACATAATCAACACCCTCAGATGCTTCCATGATAATTTCTTTTTCTTTAATATCTCCGATCACAAAATGAAGCAGCGGGTTATTGTCAAATTCTTGCTTCATCGAAAATTGGTTAGATTCGTTCCTGGAAAAAATTCTTATCTCCTTAGGCTTATAATCTAAAAGCTGCCTAACGAGTTCATAGCCCCATGATCCCGTTCCTCCAGTAATTAGAATTGTCTGGTTCTTAAACAACTTCCATGCCTCCCATCAATAATTTCACCACTTTATCAGAAACACCTGTCTCGCCATATCCCTCAGGCAAAGACCAGTCTCTTTCTCCTTTTAGCATGACATTTACACAATTCAATATCTTTCCCGAGTCTATACCTGATAGAACATTGCTTCCGCAATCAATTGTTTCAGGTCTTTCCGTTGTCCGCCGTACTGTAACCGTTGGCACCCGAAAAATACAGCACTCTTCCTGGACAGTTCCACTATCCGTTAAGACACATAACGCCTTTTGCTCCAATTGAACAAAATCAAAGAAACCAAAGGGTTCATGAAATTCAACAAAGGTATTAAGCGTAAATGAATCAAGCTTTTGAAGCTTTGATCTTGTGCGGGGGTGAATACTGCAGATGATTCTTTTTCGATAAATCTCTGCCACCCTGTTGATTCCATTCATAATTTCTCTTAGGTGGCATAAATTATCTACATTCTCAGCCCTGTGAATAGTTACTAAGAAATATTCTTCCTGCTGTAGACCAAGCGTCTTAATTATCTGACTCTGATCAATACTTGTTTTGTAAGCACTTAATACTTCTTTTATTGGGTTCCCGGAAAGGATGATTCTGTTTTTTGGAAATCCTTCTTTCATTAAATTTTCTTTACTTTGTGGTGTATAAGGCAGATTAAAGCTAGCAATAGCATCAATTACTTTTCGGTTCTTTTCTTCAGGAACGTTCAAATCGAAGCAACGATTCCCGGCTTCCATATGAATAACCGGGATTCCCATTCTTTCAGCCAATATTGCGCTTAATCCACTATTTGTATCTCCCAGTACCAAAACCTTATCCGGCTTTTCTTTTAGAAGGATATTTTCTAATTGATTAAACATATTTCCAAGCTGGCCACCTAAAGTGGCCTGTTTTTTCGATAAGATATAATCCGGTTCCCTGATCTTTAATTCCCGAAAAAACAAGTCGCTTAATGATTCAGTAAAGTTTTGGCCGGTATGGACAAGTATGTGTTTTGAGGCTAATAAATCAAGCTTTTTAATAATAAGGCTAAGACGGATTATTTCTGGTCTTGTCCCCAAAATTGTCATAATTCTCACTTTGTGCACTCCTTTCTGCTAAAATCATTATTTCAATTCGTCCCTATTAACCTATTCATATATCTTTAATTTGAATAGGTTTGTATCATTCATTTAAGTTAATTTTTTTGCTGCCAAAACGGATTCTTTGAAAAAAAAAGAAGGGTTGCCCCTTCTAATCATAGCTATTTAACATTTATACTTGGGATTAGTCATCTAGTAAGTTAGGAAAAGTAACACAATCCTGTACAACTAAATCTTCATCTGGTACAAAATCTACTGCAGCAGCAGCAAAAGTTATCAGAGCTGTTCCAGCAAGATCAGTAAGGGTAATGGCATATGTGTCATCAGCTGATCTGATATTTTCTACTAATGTCAATGTGAACAATACAGTCCGGTCAGCAACTCCAGGGTCTGCAAAGCTTACTGTACCTGCCCCTTCAACAGTCATCGTTGTTACCCCAAGAACCTCTGTACATTCCGGCATTCCAATTTCTGAAGCAGTAAACGTAAAGCTTTGATCTACAGTACCTGTTCCTGTTCCTGTTGGAACAACGAAATCTTCGACAATCCAGGAAATAGTGCTCCCAGTTAATTGACAGTTATCGCAAATCTCAGCATTAAGTTCCGTAGTATAAGTTCCTGCAGCTAACGGTGTATCAAAAAGAATTGGTGCGAAGGTAATATCAACTGGACCAGTCAATGGATCTGTATCCACAAACGCCTGGCAATCACAGTTGTCGCGAGGGAAGAAGTCACATTGTGCAGGCCATTCGAATTCCGGACATACGCCGTTAGTAGGAAGTTCAATGTCATTTGGACGCGGGAAGCAGAATTTAGCAAGTACTTCTAGTTTTACATCTGCTTCTACTTGAATCTCGAAACAGATATCCAGCATAACCTGAAGGCCAAGGTCTGGGTCTCCAGTTTCGATGAAGTTAGTGTCACAGTCTAGTGAAATTAAACGGCAGAACACGTTATCAGCTGTAAACGGTTCTGGAGCACAAACAACTAAACGGCGGGATTCACTGATAGTAGGACGGAATTGGCAAATGATAGCACCTGTGCTATCAAAGATTGTAATTAGCGGTCTAATAGTGAAAATGACTTTTACAATGGCCACTTCTACTAGTCTGCCGCCTAGCGGAATTTCACGTCTTTCAATTCTGGAAGAAACTGTACACAATGCGTTTCCATCCGTATCTGGAGGATCAAGCGGGAAGAAGCCTCCTACATCTGGAACTTCGCATGTTACATCTAGCGGTGTTCTTCCTGCTGCAACCGCTGCAGCAACTGCAGCTGCGCAATCATCCGGCAAGGTTATACCTGTATCGGTAGAAATAGCATCAAAAACCCAGTCATAAACCTTGGATACCCGAATACATTCTTCTTGAACGTTATTAGGAGTCAATTGGGATCCTCTAATAGGTTTCAAGCAAATCATCCTTTCTAATAGGTTGTGTTTTCACTTCATAGTATGGATATATTTAGAATTGTGTTCTAATCAAATAGCCTGTTTTTGTTGATTCTCACGAATTCGGTCTCTTCTTCATATATATAGGTGTTACAAATGCAATTGATAAAAGGAGACTGTACACATGACCTATTCTGTTTTTATTGATGGCGAACTTTTAGGCAAAGCTCTCTATCAGTCAGCAGTTAGCCTAGCATTATTTTGTGAGCAGCAGGGATTTGAAGCAGTTATTGATCAACACAAAGAAACGATTAATATTGAAACCGGAAGAAAACAGCACCCTATCTCAATTTCTGCTCGTTCAAAGAACCAGCCAAGCCAGGACGCTGTTCTAAAATTGAATGATATCCTTAAAGCTGAGGGTCTGGATCTTTTGAAAGAGCCAAGTATCATTATATATTTGGATAGCATTGACCAGCAGTATTCTGATCAGCAATTGATCATTGAACATAATGTTCTTCTTGATGAAAGGCTCAAAAATCTTCTCATTATAGAGTTTAATAAAGCAAAAATACCTTTTGTTTTAAATGAAAAGAAAAATTTAGCTGCTGATGGGAAACAGCAATTAGCCTTCAGATCTCAATTTAACGAAGATGATCGACTAATATTAAGCATATCTCGTGCTTTGATCAGGTACTGCAGCGTCAAACCTGCTGCAAATAATTCGGCTATAGTGCCAATGCCACTTATAAAGTCCTGGTTAAGCTCCTTTTTAGATCAAGCACCACTGCCTAATACACAAGAAAAGAAAGCTGTAACAAAGGGTCCTGAAAAAACCATGAAACCCGAAAAGAATAAAAATAGCTCAGCAGTCAACAGCCAAGACCAAAGATTAAAGAAAGCCAATGCTGAAGTATTCCTAAATTACACAATGCTCATTCCAAGACCGGATGATGAACAAAAAGAGTATATGGTGAACGGTTCAATCATAATGAAAAATACTGGGGATCTTGATTTAAAGAATCCTGTCATATGCATTAAAATCCCCGTCGAACAAGGAATCTCTTTACAGGGCCAGATCCTGCCGCCTAAACTGGTTGCAGGTCTGGCAATGAAGGGCAGTGATGGAGAAAAAGGCTGGAAATATGTATATGATGATTGGAGAGATAGGGTGAAAACCAAAGGGGAATATTGGATTACTTCCATTCAGGAATTAACTATTCCCCCTGGAGGCTCTGAAGTATTCAACGGGTTAAAGGTCCTTATAAGAGAACCTAAAAATTCCTCAGTCGGTATCCATGCATTTGTATACTTTAATGAAGGCAAACAACAATACGCATCCAACAACACCATTTCACTTTCATTTTAAGCCTGTGTTAAACAGGCTTTTTATTTTGCAACAATCTGCCTATTAGCACATAGGATAGTGTATATGCTCCTAATTGTAAGGTCAGGAGGGCACATACATGTTGAATGCACCTTTCATTAAAGATAATGGGAAACAAGACTATAGAAATCTTCAGCAAAAAGTGATTTATCTTACTGCTGAAATCTCAAAATATAAAAATAAAATTAAGGATTATCAAGAAAATTATCATTACAGCCAATTGGAAACTTTGAAAAATGAGAACCAATACTTAAAGGAACAAATCCAAAAAAACCAGCAGGATGAATTAGATATAAAAGAACAACTTAGTTTTGCAATAGCCCGTTATGAAATGAAGCTGAAAGAACTTTCTTCTATAGAAGCAGATTACCTCTCTAAGATTGAATCATTAAATGAACAGATCCTAAAAAGTGAGAAGCAGATTTCAAACCTGCAGGAAAATAACACCTCTTTACATCAGGAAATTGAAGAGTTCCATAAAAATAGAATCTACCTGCATAAACAACTTTCTGAAAAAGATTCTGAACTTATCAGATTGAAAAATGAGAATAAACATCTCCAATCAAAGAATAATGACTTTAAAGACTTAGTTGTAAGTATGAAAGATGAATTGAACAAATACTCAAATCAATTAGAGACAATCGAAAAAAAGGATCAGCTAATTATAGACGACCTGCAATATAACCTATCCATACAAAAAGAGGAAAATGAAAAGCTTCTTCTTGAAATACTGGAATACCGTGCCTTAATTAGTGAATATGAAGATAAAATAAAGAAAAATGAAATGAATATAAAAGAATTAAAAATAAAAGATGATAAAAACCTTCAGCTTCAACAGCAAAATGAGCAGCTGCAAGCATTAAACAGGGATTTGTATGAAGAAAAGGTGTTGTTGGAGCATGTACAAAAAGAAATAATTGCTCAGTTACTATTAATTAGAGATGAGATCAAGGAATATCCAAACTCCCCAATTAGTTCGGATGTTATATCTAACTGTAAACTTGGCGCCAATGCTAAAAAATAAGTTAGTTGCTGAAAAGTTAGTAAATATCAGAAAGGAGAATGAACATGCTCCGCAATCATACTCCAAATATGGATAGCCAGATACAGCAGAAAATAACTAACCTAAAATCAGAATTAGTCAAATGTCAGTCCATGCTTAGCTCCCCTTTTAAAAGAGATGACTCAATAGAATTCGAAAATAACATGATGCAAATTAATGAATTGATCAATAAAAATGATACCTTGAGAAAGAAATTAGCTTTACAATCTGAAGAAAATAAAAAACAAAGGTCATATTTGCATAATTTACAGAGATCAGCTTATGAGCTTTATCATAAAGATTTAACTGATGAACTTTTTATTAAAGAAGATAAAGAGCTGATTTACAAATTAGAAAGACGAATTTATGAGCTTGAATTAGCGTTTTGGGAAATGCATTGTAAAATTGAGAATTTGGAAAGGGAAAATGCAAGACTGATTCAATTACCTGAAAAAGAAAATTCACTTCACTTATTCCAAACATCAGATTCTTCTGACACCTGCGGTGAGATCATTGTATTAAAGGAAAAAAAGAGGCTTGAACAATTAGTAAGTATAGAAACGAACACAGTAACAGCCTTCAGCAATCCAAAGCTCCCAAAAAAATCTTATGATGAAGCTGAAATTATTAACCCTTTAACTGACCGTAATGTAGAGCTTGAAAGGGCTATAAAACTATTAGAGGGAAAAATTTTATCATTAGAAAACAAAATGAATCATCAAGAATAACACGCCTTTGAATGGGTCGTGTTTATTTTCTTTCCTTCTCCATTAACCGTTCAGTTTGTTTTAGAATGCTCATTTTGGGTAAATAAGAAGCAAGCAAACACAAGGAGGAGATACTTATGAACAAAGACCAGACAAATGGCAATGTGGACCAATTTAAAGGCGAATTTAAAAAGCAATACGGCAAACTGACCAATAATGAATCTAAAGAAGCTGAAGGAAATATGGATAAATTCAAAGGACAGGCACAGGAAAAATGGGGAGATGCAAAGGAAGCCCTGTCAAAAACTTTTAATGACCGAAGAGATTAAAAAAAGTACTCAGCGCCTTAGAGCGTTGAGTACTTTTTAATGATTAAAAAGTCGTTTTCGCCCCTAAATAACGAGGCTTCCAATATGAATTATTCATATCGCTGATTTCTACACCGCGTGAAGAACCAGCATGAATGAACTTGTAATTGCCAAGGTAGATACCTGCATGTGATGGACCGGACTTGTATGTTTCAAAGAAAACCAAATCGCCCACTCTTGGTGCTGCAACATGTTTTGTCGCGCTCCAAATGGATGCTACAGTACGAGGAATAGAGATTCCCACTTTACCATATACATAGTTCAGGTAGCCGCTGCAGTCAAATCCAGCAGGTGTGCTTCCTGCCCATTCATAAGGTGAACCGATGTATTTCTTAGCCTCAGAAATCAGTTCATTCACCTTTGATGTCGTTTGGCCTGCAACCTGTGATTCTGCCGGCTTGCTTGATGCCGTACCAGATACTTTTAAAGTTTGACCAGCATAAATCAAGTCAGAAGAAAGGTTGTTCATTGCCTTTAGTTGTGAAACCGATAAGTTATGGCGAGATGCAATACCTGAAAGAGTGTCTCCTTTTTTGATGGTATAGGATCCAGTGCTTGCAGGAACAGAAGGTGCAGCAATGTTAGCCGAACCTTTCACTTTTAGCTTTTGACCTGGATATATCGTGTCACTGCTGATTCCGTTTAAACTCTTTAGTGTACTGACGGAAAGGCCGTGTGTTCTTGCAATTCCCCATAAAGTATCGCCCGATTTCACTGTGTAGCTGACTGTACCGCCAGAAGACCCTCCTGTTGAAGCGTCATGGCTGTGCGGTGCCAGAAGAGTCAGAGCTTGTCCTTTATATATTATCGATCCTGATATATTATTCCATGTCTTTAACTCTTCAATTGAAAGATTGTTAGAGCGGGAGATTCCCCATAAGGTGTCGCCAGACTGAACTATATATTTATTTTCATGAGCACTTGCTTCTCCATTGAACGGTGTAATCAAAAAACCAGCTGTCGCAGCCATTGTAAGTAGTTGTTTCTTCAAGTTGTACACTCCTTAAATTTCTTTGACAACCTAATATTAGTAATAATTCTAGTAAAATCCTATCTGAAAATAATGGACAAATAGGTAAAATCATCTATAATTTCATGGAATTCCCTACACTGGTTAAATTGTAGTAACTTTGTCCTGTATTTATTAGTAGTTATTTCCACAATAACAGGGATAACCGGGTAAATCTTCGTCATATTTCGGACTATTCTGATTAAACTTTCTTTTCCCCAAACAAAAAATAGATCAGCATTTTAAAGCTGATCTACTTAAAGAAAACTCCTTACTTTAAATCCATATTCTTTTATTTTCTGCTCTGCGTGTCATTCCCAAAGTATCAAGTTTTTCGAGAAAAGGAATCATATACTTTCTGGAAAGACCCAATACATCCTTTGCATTGCCCACTTCAAATTCAGCAGCTGTACTCTTTTTCAGTTCTTCTACTGCTTTTCTAAAATGATCACCATGCCAATAGTATTGTGCATCTAGCGGTACGACGATTTCCTGGTCTTCTAAATAGCGTTTTAAATCGCCTTTGAGATTCTCTGGGATTCCTGCAGAAGCATAATATTCATCGAAAGGCTTTACTTTATAGCCATCTTTTTTTAAGTCAGCAAGAAGATTGTCAGTGCGTTTTTGCCAGCTTTTCGGTACATGCGGATAAAAACCTTTATTCTGTAAAAACTGGCCTTTTCGTTGGAACGCGCTCTTTTCAATCCCTGAATTCAAAACAAATTCAACCAGCATTTTAGGATATTTATTCTGCATTGCCTGCAGCAATTCTGCTTTATTGGCCCCTTGCTTCATTGGATTTTCCAGGTGGAACTCATTCAGGCGGTCAGCTATTTCTTCCTCTACTGCCTCTTTGATGGCTACTAAAGTGAATTCCTTGCTGTTAATGCTCAGGAAATCTTCTCCTTTAAGTATTTCTTTAACCGTCAATTCAACCAGTGAGGTTTTTGCTGTAATCTCTGAAACCGTAAGTACCTTATCATCTGACAACGCCGTTTTTATGCGATCTTTCGGTGTCCCTTCTTTTTTCCGGCTTAAGTTTTCAATGGTTTTTTGGCCGAACCGGTATTTTTCCCCGTTGGGATCTATAACCCAGCCCCCGCCGATAGTCTCCTGGGGACTAGGCCGTCTTAAAATGAACCTGTCTCCCCTTTTGGCGACGACTTCTTCTTCTAAACGGAGCTGGCAGAGAATTTCTCCCTCTGAATTGGATAAATCATTACGGTCAAAAAAGACGATTTTGCCCATGACCTCAGCTGTACCAATATGGCATTTGATCGGCATTCTCTGTTTGACGATATGCTCTAAATCTCCCACCATTCTTACTGCCACATCAATGGTTTTCGTGACGCTGAAATGCTCAGACGATACAAGGACCTCTCCCCGCTCAATATCCTCCTTCGAAACACCCGAAAGGTTAATGGCTGCCCTTTGCCCTGCAAATGCCGCTTTTGCAGGCTGATGATGTACCTGCAGCTGGCGTGCCCTGGTCTCAATACCATTTGGCATGATTTTCAGAAGCTGTCCTTCTTCGACTTTTCCTTCATAAACAGTTCCTCTGACTACGGTTCCCTGGCCTTTCACCGTAAATACCTGATCGATTGGAAGGCGGAATGCGCCTTTTGCATCCCGTGTGTCCCTTTCTTTCAGCGTAAGAATAATCAACTGCTTTAACTCTTCAATCCCTTTGCCTGACAAGCTATCTGTTAAAATAAATGGAACATCTTCAAAAACAGTTCCTTTCAGTTCCTCAATAATTTCTTCTTTTACAAGGCCGGTGAACTCTTCGTCCACACGATCAATTTTTGTTATGGCGACAATGCCATTTCGGATCCCCAGAAAATCAAGAATTTCCAGATGTTCTCTTGTTTGCGGCATAACACCTTCATCTGCTGCAACAGCCAGGATGACTAAATCAATACCTGCAACACCTGCAATCATTTGCCTGATAAAACGTTCATGACCCGGTACATCCACTACTGAAATTTGAATTTCCTCATCTTCATGTAAAGGGGCAAATCCTAGTTCTATGGATATTTGCCTTTCTTTTTCTTCTTTTAGCCTATCTGTATCCACGTTTGTTAATGCTTTAGTCAATGTAGTTTTTCCATGATCGATATGGCCAGCCATACCGATTGTAAAGTATCTTTTCATCAAATCTGCCACCTGCTTCTTTTTGCATTCTTGTTCAACTGTATCCTGAAAAAAAGAATCTTTCAATCATCTGGTTTTATAAGGACAGCATCGCACCTAATGCTCCACAATACGCCCCATTTTGAATAAAGACAGGTTTCTTGCCAAGCATGGCGGTATATTTCTCTAACAGGTGCTTTAACGGGGCATTATGCCGAAGTGTGCTTCCTATATAAATTATGTATTCAATTTGGTGCTGATCTGCAGCCTGAGTGCTTAAGAGTACTATCGTTTCAGCAATCATGCTGGTTAAACTGGCAGCTTTGTCTTCCTTGCTTACTTGATCATCCTTAATTTTCCCAAAATTGCTCGCAGTTAGGCTTCCATCTAACGGTGAATCGAATGGTGAATAAATATCTTTGACCAATAAATCTGCATTCTCTGCTTTCCCGCTGGCAGCCAGCGAAACGAGCTTGGAAAAGTCACCTTCACCAGTCAGCAATCTTCCCAGTCCCATCAACGTGCCCCCGCCAATGCCGCTCCCAGTCACCCTTGAGATACTCCCGCCGTTGTTTAGGGAAATCGAGGTTCCTGTGCCTATACTTATGAAGAGAAAATTTTCATAGGATAATCCATCTTGCTTCATCAAATAGGATGCACCCATACCGCAAGACTCAAATTCAGGAACAATCCGGGCATTTTGAAAAAACTCATTTTGAAGGTATTCAGCCTTCCCGCCTGTCAAGGCAATTGGCGCATCAGCAGCAGTCATTTTCAGCCAATTCATTGAACTGTACAGCTCATCAATCGGATAGCTTTTGTAATGGATTTGACCTTGTTCTTCAAATGCCATTTTCAGCAGAGAACCTCCAGCATCAATCCCTATTTTTGCAGGTTTCATGCAGATTCCGCCTTTCCAGCTTTATTTTTCCAATCATTTTGAATGGCAGCAGCAATAATGAAAACAGCATTAATGCCGCTATCTCCAGTGTTATTATGTAATAAGGGTAAGGTCCGAAGTAATCTAATAATGAAGTATTCTCAGGCTTACGGGAAAGGAACATATAATTTCCTCCTGTTAGCTTGTTTGCGAAAAATGCCGCAGCTGCACAGAGATTCAGGAAGATAAAAGATTGGAACAGACCCTTTCCTGTTGGCCTGAATTGATGAACAAACACGAAATAAAGGCAAGTCCAAACAATTAGATTATGAGTAATAAAAAATTGAAAATAGCGAAAATGAGGAAAGCCTAAAAACAGCTCAGGAGTCAGAATGGCCATTATTGCCCCCGTGACGCCTATGTAATAGACAATCTGGAAGACGGCCTTAGATTTTGATGCCAATAATAACAAGCAAAGGACTAAGCTTATGGAGCAAAGCTGGAGCGGCAGAGTGAAGGAAAGATCCCATTTCCCGCCATGATAAAGCCAGAAATGGTAAAGCAGCTCCAGTGTAAAAAGCAGCAGAAACATATACAGCCTGAATTTTTGATCAAGCCGGTATAACCCTTTTCTGAATATGAATAAAAGCGCTGATGCTGCTGCAAATAACACAATCATGGCAATATGAGGCGCGGAAAAAGACATAAAAGGGAAAGCTTTATAATCATGAGAAAATACATCGGACAAACTATTCTCTCCCTTCCGGGCTGGAGACTGCTCTCCAGGCCTGGAAAGGACTAGACTCCAATTAAATTATTTATTAAACCAAAGGGGATCATCATTATCAGCTTCCCCATTATAATTAATCAATACTTCTTCACCTGCTTTAATGTCTCTATAAGCGAAAAAGTCAAAGGTATGATTGTCAAAGTTAATATCATATACTGCATTTGGCTTGTAGGAATGGTTAAAAAGCATCCCATAGCCTAATAAAATGGCACTGTGATTTTTTCCGTATTCAAATGCATAATCAGCCAGAGCCGTTTTTTCAATATACTGATGCTCTTTGTTTGGATAAGGAAGGACCGGAGCCTCATGAATCAGTTCACCCTTCTTAATATCACGAGTAGCAAAGACTCCTCTATTATGTTCGCCATCGCTTACTGCTGATGTCTTAATTTCGATCATTTCATTACCTGCACATTCTCGTCAATGACGTTTTTTTATTTTTCAGCGAGCCTAAACTCACCAAATTCCAATTTCTTCGTGGTTTCAAGCTGAATCACTACAGGAGAGTCCAGCTGGATGCTTTTATAAAATAGCGGACCGTCATAAACAAATGTATGATACTCACCTGATTCACCCATTGGACAGACAGGCTCATCTTCAATTTTGCTTACAAAGTCTTGATTAAGTTCCTTGCCAAGCCAGGAGCTGTCCAATACATCTTCCCGGACACGTATGACTTTGGCTTTATAGCCTGATTCTGCAAAGGCCTTTAATGCCTTAAGACTATCTTTCTCCTCCATCCATAGAGGATATACCGCATCCAATCCTGCTTCGGCAGCTGTTTTTTCTCCCCATTCGCGGTGACCATCCAAGTACAGATCCCCATATGCAATGCCTGTAATCCCATATGTATCTTTTATTTTTCTTAAATCACTCACGAAACGTTCCGAGTAATCCTCAAAAGTACAATAAATAAACTCTGCAGGTATGGACAAGCTTTTAGCCTGAAGCTGGATTAATTCCTTTTTTTCACCATGCCCGAACGTTCTGCCAATTTCCTTTGGAACCGTTGTCAGAAGGCATGCAACCTCGTACCCCTGTTTTATTAGAACATCTAGAGCCAGACAGCTGTCTTTGCCGCCGCTCCATGATAAAACGACTTTCTTCCTCAACAGTCTTCACCAACTTTAATAGTATTGGAAAAAGGATAGAAGGTCTATCCTTTTTCCTTGAATCCTAATTTAAAAATTGAAACTGTGTACGGCTTCCTGTCTGGCTTGCTGTTACTTCCAGACGTGCATCAATTCTTTCCTTCAGCTCAGGAACATGAGAGATGATGCCTACAAGCCTTCCGCTGCTTTGGATTTCGATCAATGCTTCTATTGCCTGATCTAATGATTCGGGATCAAGTGTTCCAAATCCTTCATCAATGAACATCGTCTCAAGGGATACCCCTCCTGCGTATTGCTGCACCACGTCCGCCAGACCAAGAGCAAGTGCGAGCGCGGCTTTAAAGCTTTCTCCGCCAGATAAAGTTTTAACATGCCTTTCCTGTCCAGTGTATTGATCGAACACTAGCAATTCCAGGCCGCTTTGTGCGTTGCCCTTTGACCGGTCTGTTTTTCGAAGCAGCATATATCTTCCGCTAGTCATCTTTGATAAACGTCCGTTGGCTTCCCTCAGTATATCATCTAAAAAGGCCGCCAGGACAAATCGTTCAAAAGTAATTCGGTAAGTGTTCTGCCCTTTTGAAATTTCATACAAGTGCCCGATTACTTTGTACCTTTCCTCCAGGGCTTTCATATTTTCATTTATTTCTTCGATTTTTTGCATAGTCTCTTTATTTTGCTTTTTCATCATAAACAGATTTGTATATTGATCCTGCAGCAGTTTCAATTGATCATCTGTTTCCTGCAATAATAGCTGCAAGCTATCCAGGTCAGGTTTTTCAATCCCTTCCAAGAGCTGCCCCAGCTCAGCGTATCGATCATGAACAGAACGGACTTCTTCCCGATATTCCCTTACTTCACCTTCAAGCTGCCTGATCTGATCCTCTGATTTTTTGGCATCACGGTATTCTCCGTAGACTTCAAAGCCCTGGTCCTTCATGCGCTGCACAAAATTCTGCCTTTCGGCTGCAAGCTTTTGCTCGATTTTATCAGCCTGCTTTTGAAGTGTCTCCAGTTTTGCCTGTTCTGCCAAGAGGGCCGACTTTGCATCTTGATAATTCTGCTGGGATGATTCCAGCTGCCTTTGCATAATTTCAAGTTTCTCAGCAGCAGTTTTCAAACTTGACTCATAAGCATCAATAGACCGCAGGTTTTCAGGAATAGTATCCGTCATCCTCGCCAAGTTGCTTCTCTTTTCCGCATGCAAAATGGCTGCGTCATTTATTTGGTCTTGCAGCCGGTCAATTTCTGCAGTTAGAGCTTCTTTCCTCTGCTGTGTTTTTTCTAACTCAGCAGTACAGTTTTCCAGCCTTAAAGATTTCTTCTTCAGTTCAGCATGAATTTTCAGAAGATCCTTCTTTTGATCGGCAAGAGTATTTTTCAGCACAAGCAAACTTTCTTGTTTAAAGTCAGGACGGTGTTTTTGTATTTGGGCTGTGAGTTCAGCCAATCCACTCTCGCTGGAATTCATGCGGGACTGGGCTTCATAAAAAGCAGACTCCGCTTTCGCTTTCTCGGCTTCAATTTGAGCTGCCTGTTTTTTTGCTTCCTTTAGGTCTTTTTCATCCGGAATATCATGCGGAGATACAGCCGGATTTGGATGGTGTTCTGAGCCACAGACCGGACATGCCTCCCCGTTTTGCAGCCTGTTTGCCAAGAACGATGCCTGTCCATGAAGCCACTTGCCCTCCAGTTCTTCCACAAGCAGTTTGGCATCAGTCAGCCTGGATGAAGTCTGATCAAAATAATTTCTCTTATTGCTGAAGGCATTCATTGATAATTGATGCTCTTTATGCAGCTCTTCATATTTATGAAGCCGTTCTATTTCGTCTGTCAGTTTCTCCAGGTTTCGTTCATTCTCAATCTGTGCAAGCTTACTCTTTTCAATGTCCTGCTTTTCTTCAGAAAGTGTTTTTATTTGTAAATCAGCTTTTTGATGGGCTTCATCTTTCTGTCTCTTTTGAAGCCGGAGGTATTCAAGATTTTTTTCAAGAGAACGGACCAGCTTTTCCACTTTTGCATACGAGAGAATGTCCTCTTTCATATTTTGCAGGTGATTAACCTGTTCGGCAGCTTGTTTTCTTTCTTCCTCGCGGTTCTTTTCAGATTCCCATTTATCTTGCTTTTCTTTTAGGAGAGTTTCAAGAGTGCCTATATTTTTCTGAAGCTCATGAAGATCGGCATGTGCTGCATCAAGATCTTTCTTCAGTTCATGACAGAGCTGCTCCTGCTGATTAAGCAGGGCTGCTTTCTGGGCAAGAGCAATGGCATTCTCTTTGGCAGTATATTGGCCCCTAAGCCCCTCCAGCTCTTCTTTCCTTTGCTTTAGCTCTTCTTTCGTCTTCAGCTGTTTGAGTACCATTTCAGCTTCATAGAGCTTTTGCTGAAGATGATCTCTCTGTTCCTTCTTTTTCCTGCCTGCTTCTGTCAGCTCAGCAAGGCCTGCTTCCATTTCCTTAATTTCCTCTGCAAGAAGCGGCATGAGCAGGGTGTCATTAACACTTCCTGCTTCGAGGCAGGATTTCAGCTCCTCGCTATATAAAGCCTGAACCTGATTAAAATACTGATCTCTCAGTTTTATCTGTTCTTCTACCGTTCTTTTTAATTCAGTTGCATCTTCTTTTAGTTTTTCTTCTATGCTTTTGTATATTTGAGTATGGAATAACCGCTGAAGAATGACTTCCTTATCCTTGCTTTCAGAAGTTAGGAGCTTTCGGAACTCTCCCTGGGGAATCATCAGAATTTGCCTGAACTGATTGCTGTCAATGATCATAATTTCTTTTATCTTTTCATCAACATCCCTGACATTTGAAGCCAGGAGCTTTTGCTCTCCATTTTCACCATACATATACAGTTCTGCTTTGGCACTTACTGTCGTCGTGCCATCGCCGCGCTCTTTTTTCTTTTCCTGCTGAGGAGACCTAGTAATATAATATCTTTTATTTCTTAAAATGAATTCGAGGGAAATCTCGGTTAGTGTATTATTTTTCGCAAACTGGCTTCGAAGTTCGGGGCCATTTCGATCCTCCCCGCTCGCCTTTCCGTAAATCGCATAGCTGATGCCGTCAAAAATAGTGGTTTTACCTGAACCCGTCTTTCCGGAGATGACAAACATGGTCCGATTTCCAAGTTCCGTAAAATCAATGCTCTCACTGTCTGCGTAGGGGCCGAACGCCTGCATCGTTAATTTTAATGGCTTCATTTCAGCGCCTCCTCCCTTAGCACTTTTTCGATCACATCCGTCATAACCTGCTGTTTATCTTCTGTAAATTCGGAAGTGGTCATTTGTTCATAGAATTGTTTAAACAGATCAAGCTCCGACTTTTTCTCTTCCTTCATCGAAAGGAAGGAGCTTTTTTTCTTCATATCTGTAACGGCTATCCTTCTTTCAAGGTGAAGAACATTTGGGTAGACCTGTCTCAGCTTATTAATCGGATCAAGCAATGCGCCTTCATCAAAAAGGGTGATTTTCAGATAGTCATCAAGGTTCTGTTTTTCATAGAAAGCTGGATCCATCAGTTCATCCAGATGCCCTTCGATCTCTCTCAAGTCTTTTTTAGGCTTTAATGAACGAGTACGCAAGTCAAATTCACCATTCTCCTTCATTTCTATAATAGAAATGGATTTTTCCTGTTTAGCTTCGGAAAAAGAATATTTTAATAGGGAGCCTGAATAGCGGATCTTGTCATGCTTTATGGCATCAGGACTATGCAAATGACCAAGTGCCGTATAGGAGAAAGGATCAAAGCTGCTTGAATGGACACAGCCTGATCCTCCGACAGAGAGGGTCCTCTCCGAATCACTGGTAGCACCGCCCAATACAAAAGCATGTCCGACAAGAACGTTCGGTTCATTTGGATTCAGGTACTCTTCAATTCTGTTCACAATTGCCTTCATTGCATCATCATGGGAATGCACACGGTCGTCATCAAGCAAATGCCTGACCATTCCGGGTTCAGCATACGGAACCAGATAAAAGTTCACACCATTAATATGTATGGGCCTAAAATCATTTACCAGTTTTCCAGACAGGTAGAACTTGCTTTGTTTGTACCAGGAGCTACCAAAGGACAGCCTTTCAGCGCTGTCATGGTTTCCTCCTATGGCAACCACAGGTGTATTGAGCTCTACATTTATTTTAAAAAGGATTTCATTCAGCAATTCTACAGCATCAGTCGGAGGTACGGAACGGTCATATAAGTCTCCTGCAATAACGACTGCATCCGGCTTTTCTTCCTCTACCACATCAATAAATTGATGCAAAAAATGACGCTGATCTCCGGTCATATATACACCATGGACCAGCTTGCCCAAATGCCAATCAGCGGTATGGATAAATTTCATATCTAACACCCTCTTTTCCTTGCCTGAGATTCTTTCTGCAATGTTACCATTATACCAAATCAAAAAACGGCAATGGCTCAGCAAAATTTGACAGAACATTCGTTCTAATTATATCAGAGATTATTTCCAAAACATAGCATTATTCGAAAAGAAAAAGAGCCCAACAAAGGCTCTTTCATCTATTGCTTTTTTAGCTTAGGGAAGTTAATCAAAATGGCAATAACACCGCAAATGCCAATTAATATTGGATAAATGGAATATGCCATGATGCTCACCGGCGAAATGGCAGCGAGCCCGGAAGCAGCCAGCATCTGTGCCCCATATGGGATAGTCCCTTGTACAAAACAGGCAAATATATCAAGAATACTTGCTGATTTACGTGGGTCAATCTCATATTGATCTGCAATTTTTTTGGCAAGCGGCCCTGCAATAATGATGGCAATTGTGTTATTGGCTGTAGATAAATTTGTCAGGGTGACAAGTGACGCAATACCAAATTCAGCTCCCCTGCGAGATTTTATTTTGCTTGTAGCCATGTGAAGCAAGTAATCGATTCCGCCATTAAATCGGATGATCTCAACCAATCCGCCAATGAGGATGGCAATTATCGCAAGGGTCTGCATACCAGCCATTCCTTCAGCAACCATTTGCAGGAATGAAACAAAGGTATAGCTGCCGTCTGCAATTCCGATCAGCCCTGCAAGAAGGATACCCCCGCTAAGGACAAGAATGACATTCATGCCAAGCAAAGCTGCAGCCAATACGCCAAGATAAGGGACTACTTTCAAAAAGCTGTAATCCCCGCTGGTTACCACGCTTTCCTGACCTGCTGTTAAAATCCCAAGAATCAAAGCCGTAAGCAATGCAGCAGGCAGGACGATTAAGAAATTCACACGGAATTTATCGGTCATTCTCGTTCCTTGTGTCCTGACCGCTGCAATGGTCGTATCAGAAATGACGGAAAGATTATCCCCGAACATGGCACCGCCTATTATTGCTGCCATGGCCAATGCGACGGAAATATCGGTCTCCGCAGAAAGAGCTACACCAATTGGAGCGAGAGCTACAACTGTCCCCATTGATGTTCCCATTGATAATGAAATAAAGCATGCAATGATAAAAATTCCGACCATAAGCAGATTCTGCGGGATAAAAGAGAGTGCAAGGTTCACTGTTGAATCAACTGCACCCATACCTTTAGCTGTACCAGAAAAGGCCCCTGCCAGGATAAAAATGATGGACATTAATATAATATCGGGATGACCTGCCCCTTTAGTGAATATCTCTACTTTTTCCATGAATGGCTTTTTTCTGTTCATTGCCAGTCCTATTCCGGCTGTAGCGGATACAATGACAATGATTGGAATGCTATTGAAATCTCCTGTTGCTATGCCGCTTCCAATAAAAATTAGAAGGAAAGCCAAAAGCGGCAATAATGCCCAGGGATTGCCCTTGTTTTTCATTAAAAATCTCCTCTCCGAATGGATTTTCCAGCAAAATAAAAAGACCTCTTCAAGCAAGAAGAGATCTTAACAAATCAATCGTTCTCTTCTTATCTGCCAAGCACCTATGCTTGCTGGATTTGGCACAGCGCTCTATAGAGCCCGCTGCCGAGACATCTTCGGGCCAGTCCCTCAGTCTCTCTTGATAAGTGATTTATATGAAATTATTCTGAAATAACTCACGTTTGAAAATTATACAGGAAACTCGCGAAACTTCAAGCACTTTTTTGTTATAGATTAAGAATCTGAATAATACTTTAAAAGGGGAAAGATGGGGATTATGAATTTAAAAAAGCCGCAATGCGGCTTAAAATTAGTGCAGATCTTTTGAATTTGGCGGGGAATGCCCCTTTTTCAGCTCCTGAAATATATCACCTGATGCTTGTGGTGCAGGCTGAACGGGTGACTGCAAAATCATTTCTCCTATCAGCCTTTTAAATTCTCCAACAGTCAAAGGCTTCGCATCATTCATTAACTCATACCCAAGCTGTCCATTCGGTTCAAGCGTAGCCATTTTGACATCTGAAATTTTTGTGATTCCGTTGGTTCTAAGCCTCATTTCCAGCTGATCAGCTGTAAAGCGCAGCTTCCTCATATTTGCTGTTTTTAGCTTCCCATCCTCAATCACAATTTTGGATTTGCCCGTTATAAATTTTTCAATAAAATTAAACTTTACCTGCAGATATTCCATTAATATTAATGATCCGATTAAGATAGCTGCTGCCACAATCGTTTTCCAAACACTTGTCTCAATGATCGGCTGAATGATAATGGTACCTATTGAAATCATCACAACTGTTTGAGCTAATGTCATTTGCGAAATGGATTTTCTTCCGGCCACACGTAAAAGCAATACCCCTGAAAAAATTAAAAGGACTGATTCCCATAAAAAATCCATCTTATACCACCTTCCCTTTTTCCCATAGGTTGTGGCATAGCAGGTACTTATATACAATCGTTGATAAATAAAACAGCCTGACCAAATGGCCAGGCTGTTTTTGTATGGGTCTGTCGATTATAGTTTAGTTACGTTAGCTGCTTGAGGTCCGCGTGCACCTTCAACAACTTCGAAAGAAACTTCTTGGCCTTCTTCTAAAGATTTGAAACCTTCAGATTGGATAGCAGAGTAATGTACGAATACGTCGTTTCCGTCTTCACCTTCGATGAATCCGAAACCTTTTTCAGCATTGAACCATTTTACTTTACCGTTTTTCATGAAAAAAATCCTCCTATTGGCTAGAAAAAGCCATGTGTAAATTCACCATATACACGCTTATAACTTTACGTTCATTACTCATCCAGACCATTGCCTAACGGTTGAAAAAGCAGCTAGCAAAATATAACACGATGCATAACGGCTGATTCAAATTTAGCACTTATAGGAAGGAATGTCAACTATACCACCCGTTTGCAAAAGGAATTTTCAAACTATTTCGTCTTCCGCGGATTCCAAAATGTGTAAATCTATCATGATATATCTACCATTTTAGAGACAATCAGACAAACAAATTATATGATGCATTCATAAAATATAGAAAACAGGATCAGGAGGTGAGTGGATTGAACTTACTGGATTTTTTAAACCAGAATTATTACATGCTGGTCCCGGCCTTGTGGGTAATTGGGTATGCATTGAAACAGACACCAAAAATTCCTGATTGGTCCATCGTATGGATTCTTGTAATCATTTCTGTTTCCGCAGGCAGCCTGGCATTTGGCTTTTCTTTTGAAGGGCTCCTTAACGGAATCGTTGCAGCAGGCGTTGCGGTGCTTGGACATCAAATGATGAAACAGACTATAGAAGGTGCATATAGCAATAAAAAGAATTAGATGATATCAAAAAAGGTTCATCCCAATTAGGATGAACTTTTTATTTACTCTATTATTTTAAGCTGGCCAGAACTTTTTCAATATACTCACCAGTCATTTCCTGTGCTTTTGCCAAACTGTATACATGATTCGATGCCCAGTAATCATAAAGCCTGGCAAGATCATTTCGGTCATATACTTTATTCGCAAATGTGCTGAAGAAATAAACGATCAGGACATTCACGACATTTGCCGGCAGCTGTTTTCTGTTTGCAAGCGTGCCCAAAGCAATTTTTTCCAATCCTCTAATATTACCGCCTGTTAAGTATTCAACCATCTCAAGCGGGGAGGAAGTTTCACACTTTTGAATAAAATCAGGGTCATTTAATAAATTTAACATAGGTCTCTCCCCTCTATAACTTCTATTTATACACATTTGGAGGAGATCAATAAACCCTTTTGGGTATTTTGTATCAAAAATGATATAAATAGCTGAGATTTGTTAAATAAATGTCACTTGCTTTTAGGTTAACCGCGAATGAACCCTCCCTCGGAATGGATCACCTGCCCTGTTATCCACTTTGACTCTTCACTTGCCAGAAATGCTGCAAGATTGGCTGCGTCTTCAGGCTGGCCGATTCTGCCGGCTGGAAATTTAGGCAATAGGTGATTTCTTATGCCTTCATCCATCCATGTAGAGTCTGTTGGACCAGGGTTAATCGCATTGACGGTTATTCCTAAATGAGCAATTTCTGTTGACAGAGATCTGGTAAACGCCGTGATGGCTGCTTTAGTAGAAGCATAAGCCAATTCACCGGGCATTGGACCCAGCTCTTGTCCGGAAGTCATATTAATGATTCGACCGTAAGGCAAATTCCAATCCGGAAATCTTTTGGCAAATTCAGTGCAGAGAAGAAATAGGGCTCTCATATTAACCGCATAGTGTGCGTCCAGTGTTTTTGCATCAAGCTCCAGATATCCATCTCTTGTTGAATGAGCTGCATTATTAACAAGTATCATCGGCTTTCCAACTGTCAAGGCAGCAGATTCAAGCACCTTTTCTGCTGATTGAACATCCGATAAGTCTGCTTCAAGACCTTTGCATTCAACCCCGATTTCCGATATCTCATTGCTGAATACTTTTTCCCAATGGGGCTCGGCATCCCAATAAGTAAAGAATATGTTAAAATTTTGAATAGCCAGCTTTCGGCATATAGCAGCACCTATGCCTTTATGGCTGCTGACACCTGTAACAATAACGGTCTTATTCTGTTGATTCATCAGCTTTCCCTCCAATTTGGCCTGCTGCGGGGTAGCCAGGAGATAAAGATTCCAATAAAAAAGCAGATACACAACAAGGTATCTGCCAGCTTATGGTTTAAGAATTCACAGCAGGGCATACCTTGTTTTCATCATTTTTAAAAATAGAGAGACCTTTCCGACATTATGAGAAAGCTGCTCTATTTTAGCTTAAAATGATTACATGTTCTGCCACATAATAGAATCTCAATTCCCCTTCCGTATATCTCCTAGTTTGAGAATATCTGCAGGGCCGGGAAAAATCAACATAATTTTTCAGATTGCTCTGTTAGTTTCCGTCAGAGCTCATCCAGACATTAAAAGGAAACGATTATGTTATTTTGTCTCCCTGTGCAGGGTGTGTTTTTTTAGCTTTGGAGAGTATTTCATTAATTCAATCCTATGTAGATTATTTCTTTTATTTTTGGTTGTTATTATAGTTGCGATACCCTGTTTCAATGCATGCCAAAGTAATTTTCACTTTCATACTATTTCCTCCATCCTAGTAGAATTAAAAGGTGGCAGCCTGTCAGCCAGCCTGCTCCAGGCTGAACTCATTTCTTTGTCGGTTAGTAAACAATCATCCAGGCTTGATGCAACCTCTTCTTGTTTCATATCCATGCCAATGAATACAAGCTCTGTCATTCTGTCTCCAAATTCCTTATCCCATCTATTAAGAAGTTCTGGGTCATTTTTTAAAATTTCGTTTCTTTCCACTTCTGGAAGGGCTGCTATCCATTCCCCGGCACCTTGCAGTGTTATGGATGGCCCAGCCTGAGACAGGAGCCCAGCCATGTCATTTCGGGAAGCCAGCCAGAAAAAGCCTTTGGCTCTCACAATATCTGCAGGGAAGTCTTCTAGCCATTGCATGAATCTTTCTGGATGGAAAGGCCTTTTCCTTCTATATACAAAGGATGAAATTCCATATTCTTCAGTTTCCGGTGTATGTTCCTCATTAAGCTCCTTAATCCAGCCTGCTCCCTGGCTCGCCGTTTCAAAATCAAAAAGACGAGTATGAAGGATCTCTTCCGGTTCAACCCCTGAATTTACGGCATTAATAATTTTCGCTTCAGGATTTAACTTTTCTAATATAGCCCTAAGCTCATCAGCGCTTTCCGGATCAACCAAATCCATCTTGTTCAGCACTATAACATTTGCGAATTCTATTTGATCAATTAATAAGTCAACAATTTCCCGAACGTCACTTTCATCTGTGCCCTGTTTGCGGTCCAGCAGAGTTTCTCCGGATGCAAAGTCATGCCAAAAACGATTTGCATCTACAACTGTAACCATGGTGTCAAGAGTGCACCATTTTGAAAGGTTAATACCCAAACTTTCATCCATATAAGTAAAAGTCTGGGCAATCGGAATAGGTTCTGAGATGCCTGAGGATTCAATCAGGATATAATCGATATCCCCTTCTTTAACCAGCCTTTCCACTTCTATCATTAAGTCTTCTCTCAGGGTACAGCAGATACAGCCGTTTTGAAGCTCAACCAGCTTTTCATCGGTTCTGGTAAAACCGCCTTTTTTTACCATGGATGCGTCTATGTTGACTTCACTCATATCGTTTACAATCACTGCAATTTTCTTATTGCTGCGATTATGTAGTATGTGGTTGAGCAGAGTGGTCTTTCCTGAACCTAAATAGCCGCTCAGTACAGTGACGGGTAACTTCTTTATCATGGATTCTCTCCTTTTCGGTATAAATAGTAATTATTACGATTTATTTTTGATTACTCCCCCTCACCCTGATTAGATATAGTGTTTACTCGAGAATATTGGTGGATTTTTATTAAATCGTAATTGTTACGATTTAAATCATATTAAAATTTTCTTTCGATTGCAAGGATAGACTTTATATTTTTTTATCCTCCAATTCTCCTATCCTTTCAAAATGCTCATAATCCCATTTACAATATCATAAAATTAATATAGAGTATAAAACGAAATCATTACGATTTTTAAACACAGGAGGATACTATGAATCGAGTTGTTCGCAGCCATATCATTGATATAACGGGCATAATTTTGATAGCCATTCTGGTATATTTAATATCTTTCAGCTCTGGCTTAGGTTTATCCTTTGATATTCCCCCTTCTCTGTTAAATTTGAATGTTATCTTTATCAGCATCTTAATAGAAGCGTTGCCTTTTGTCCTGATAGGTGTGCTGATTGCAGGGTTTATCCAAATTTTCATTACAGAAGACCATATAAAAAGGTGGATACCGAAAAATAGAACGGCTGCTGTTGTCATGAGCTGCGTGGCGGGCGCCCTTTTTCCAGCGTGTGAATGCGGAATTGTCCCCATTATCCGCCGTCTTATGTCCAAGGGTGTTCCAGTATATGCAGCGATTGGTTTTATGCTGACTGGGCCCTTGATTAATCCCATCGTCATTGCTTCTACATACATGGCTTTTGGAAACGATTTTGAAATGGCGGGCTTAAGAATGGGACTTGGATTCCTAATTGCTATAATAGTCGCCTTTAGTGTGAGCATCTTCTTTAAGTCCGGGCAATTGAAAAATAATCTTCATTTACCCCACAGCAGCGAATACAATCGTTCTTTCCTGGACCGGATTTGGTCGATGCTGACTCATTCAATCGATGAATTTTTTGACATGGCCAAATATTTAATAATTGGTGCTTTATTAGCTTCCATTGTACAAGTCTATATGCCCGCAAAAACATTTCTGCAAAATGCTGATAATCCGGTTGTATCCTTGCTGATCATGATGGGCTTTGCTTATGTGTTGTCACTATGCTCCGAGGCAGACGCTTTTATTGGTGCCTCATTCAGCAGCATATTTCCTAAGTCTTCCGTACTGGGGTTCCTGATCTTTGGTCCAATGATCGATTTTAAAAATACAATCATGATGCTTAGTGTGTTTCGGATGAAGTTTGTTCTTGGGGTATTAGCGCTGACCGCTTCCGTTGTCTTTTTCACGCTGGTTCTTGTACAGAATTTCATTTAGGAGGATTGCTATGAAAATCCATTTTCAGCAGGCATTGAGGGCGCTGATTCTACTGGCTTTTTGCGGACTGATTTTTCAGCTTCATTATACAGGCGATATAACCAAATATATTAATCCGAAGTATGTCCGCTTAAGTCAATCCGCTTCCATACTGTTTTTATTTTTATTTTTTATTCAGATTACCAGGATATGGAGTTCCAAAAGAGAAAAAGAGGATCACGAACACCATCACGGCGAGGATTGCTGCCACCATGACGATCATAGCTGTTCTCATCACCATGATCATGGTGATACACCGTTTACAGGTAAAAAGCTGCTTTCATACTCTATTATATTATTTCCACTTTTAACAGGATTCTTCTTACCCGCGAGGACGCTTGATGCTTCAATTGCTGAAAAGAAAGGCGGGCTGGCCATACTTGGGAATCAAAAACAAGAGGTGAATACATCGGCAGGCTCTGAAGAATCAGACTTTGACCTTGAAGACTATTCTTTTGAAGAAGAGCTGGAAGAAGTTGAGGAGCTGGAACATGACCTGTCTGTAAATGAAGAAGTAGAGGAAATATCCAATGAAGAGTTTGAGCAATTAAAAAAGGACCTTTATTCGGCTTCTGCTATTAAGATGGATGATAAAGTTTTTAGCTTGTATTATGAGGAAATCAGTAAGGATATTGATAAATTCATTGGCAGGGAAATTGAATTTCAGGGATTTATATATAAAGAAGAAGGACTTGCTTCCAATCAGCTTGTCATTTCGAGGTTTTTGATTACGCATTGTGTGGCAGATGCAAGTATGATTGGCTTTCTTTCAGAAATGGAGGAAGCTCCGGAACTCTATGATAATATGTGGGTTAAAGTTAGCGGAGTCATAGATAAGGCATCCTATAATGGGACGGAGCTTCCTCTGATTAAAATTAAGGAATGGAAAGAAATTGAGGAGCCGTTTATTCCATATCTGTATCCCTTAACCATTAAAATCTTATAATACAAATCAAAAGGGACTCAGCTGAGTCCCTTTTATAATTTAAATCTCGATACAACCTCCTGCAGTTCTTCCGCAAGCTTTGCAAGTGATCCTGCTGATGTTGATACTTCTTCCATTGTCGCGAGCTGTTCTTCTGTTGCGGCAGAAGTTTCCTGTGAAGCTGCTGCATTTTTTTCTGAAATGTCCTGCACATTTGTCATGACTTCAATGATCTGGCTGGTTAAGGCAGTCAGTTCCTCCACTGAGGATGAAACTTCCTCGACTTTATATGTTACATTACCCATTGAATCGGCGATTTCGGCAAAAGCAGCACTTGCTTCCATCGTGTCTTCAAGGCCTTCTTTTACCTGGTCATTCCCTTTCTCCATTGCCTGAACGGCCTGCTTTGTTTCTTCCTGAACAAGTCCGATCATTTGCTGAATCTGAACAGCAGATTGTTTGGAACCCTCTGCCAGTTTGCGGACTTCATCTGCGACAACCGAAAAGCCCCTGCCATGCTCACCAGCCCTTGCAGCTTCAAGACCAAATAATAAAAGGACAGATAAAAACCCGAGGAACAGTTTTTTTGCCACAGATAATTTCATGACTTTCCTCTTTTCCAGATAAAATAGGATATTCTACTTATAATTTAACATGAACACACCTGGTAAGTCAGGTCCTTTTTACCTATCAGCTCATGTATTTACAGAAAATTCTCTTCCTTTCTCATTATTTGCATATAACAAAGAAAATGCCGCTAATCCGGCTGGCAGATTAGCGGCGACTATGCAGACCAAAGATCCTTAGGGAGGAGATCTTCTATATTATTGTATTAAGAGGGACTAAAAAGGTGTGGACAAACCCCTCCGCTTTTTGCTTATTTTTTCAGCAATTTATTCTGTCAATGCAAGAGTGGTTTAAAAACAAGACAGGCACCTTACCGGAAACCTGGTATAGGTGCATGCTGCCATCATACTGCTTTCTTCAGTAATCCTTCATATTTTTTTGCTGTTCTGATTTCAATCGTTAAAACACCATTTCCAAAGTTTGCTTTTACAAGAAGAGGGATGCCCGTAGTATTTTCAAATCTGAAGTCTTTTCCTCCATAGGACACGGTTGCATCCCTGCCCTTAGGGACATAGCCCACCGTCACGGAATGGT
Organism: Cytobacillus oceanisediminis 2691; assembly: GCF_000294775.2. Classification (GTDB taxonomy): domain Bacteria; phylum Bacillota; class Bacilli; order Bacillales; family Cytobacillaceae; genus Cytobacillus; species Cytobacillus pseudoceanisediminis. The sequence goes on along the minus strand of NZ_CP015506.1, from coordinate 2,288,997 downwards.
GGTGTTTTTCGACATAGCTGACCCCGACTTTATCGACGGCATTGAAAAGTGTGGAGGATGTTTGGCAAATACCGCCGCCAATGCCCATCACGAGCTTGCCATTAATGGCTTCTTCAGCAGGCTGATATCCATGAGCTTCATCACTGGGACCCACAGTTGTATTAAAAGAAAAATGATCTCCGACACCTAGAATAATATTATTGATGGCTTCTGCAGAGAGTTCAATATTTTTTGTTCTGCCTGCCACACCACTGTTAAAACGGGTTGTATATGACGCAACGACCACTTCACCCAGATAGGGTACATCTGCAGGGTCATATCCACTTTCAGATACATAGAGCGGCAGTTCGACATCGCCTCCGCTTACAGACGAATCAATAATCCTCTGCACCAATTCACTTTCTTCAAGGATAATTTCAGGCTGCCCCTTAATAATTTTCCCATCCGGACCTAATTTATCAAGGGTCATTCTTTGATCATACCCTTGCTTTGCATCCGTGCCCCGTGCTATTTCTTTAGCCCATTGGGCAAGTTCTGCCTTATATTTTTCATCTTCACCTCCAAAGCCCATCTCAGCAGGGCTGAAGGTTTTAAGTACTGCTTTTGTATTGGGATCGATCACATTGACCACAACCGGTTTTACTTCTTCCTTCTTTTCTTCCTCTTTGGCCTGCTCCTCTGCTTTTGCCTCCTCTTTGGACTTTTCTTCATCTTCTTTAGCCTTTTCCGCTGTCTTTTTCTCCAGCTCATTATCGCCGGCAACTTTACCTGAACACCCGGCTAATCCTATGAAACAGACAATCAACAAAAGTGATATTCCCCATTTTCGCTTACTCATTTTTCCCCCAGCTTTTTAAATATTAGCTTCCTCTCTCTATTTAGGAAACTGTTTCCATTTTCTAATTGTATTCACCGGCGATATGAGGTATTCCTGCATTGCTGCAAGTTAAGTTGTACCTTTTTTACTATTTAAAAACGCCTGCGGGTTGCAGACGTTTTACAAGCTATTATACTCCTCCGCAGCCGGACGGATTTTCCCGTTCTTTTTCATGAGAATTAACTTCACTTTCTGAAACAGATTCTAAACCATAGCCTGTTGAACTGATTTCAAGCACTTCTTCAGCCGTTTCAACTTTTGATTTTTCATTTTCATCTTTGTCCCATTTCATGCTAAAACCTCCCTATTTCTTACTTAACCTTTTATCCCATGAAGCCATTCACTATAACATTCTTTGCAGAGGATTTCTTCCCGTTCATTTTCTGCCATATCAAACGAAATCAAATGCATTTGTTTGTCCGTGATCTCTTTCGTACAATAAAAACACGTTTCTCTCATGAATAATCCTCCCTATTTGAAAGTGTTTTTATTTTGGGATCAGTGGTGCTTATTTATTCATGAAAAGTACCAGGCACCTATACCATGTTGTTAAAGCGGTATAGGTGCCTGGCGCCATTTTATGAGAAGTTAGCTGCTGCCGGATCTTCGGTTTTGGCAGATCCTTTTGGCTTATCTTCAAAGATTGGGCTTGATGCAGGCTTTGTGATAAGGGAGATACCAACTAATGATATGGTCGAGATGATCATAGCAATCGCCCCTGTATCAAGTGCTGGAACATAAATTCCTTTTACTTTCAGAATGTATAGACCAAGGCTGGAGATGAACCCTAAAGCAGATGAACAAATAGCAGCTGTCTTCGTTGCACGCCTCCACAATAGGCCGATGCTTAATACAGGCAGCAATGATGCTGAGAAGATACCCCATGATGCATTGCCCAGCCAGCCAACGAGATCAGGGGGATTTAGGGAAAGCAGGAATGTGACAGCTATAATCGCAAGAGTGAACCATCTGGATAGCGCCAATTCCTTTTTCTCAGACAATTTTTCACCTTTCTTAATGATCTGCTGGTAGATGTCCCTTACAATCGATGAACTCGCGACTAGAAGAAATGCTTCGCTAGTCGACATGATCGCTGCCATGACAGCAGCAAATATGATTCCTGCAACAACAGGCGGGAAAAAGTTTTCGATAAACATCGGCGCCACCATATCAGGAGTTGCCGGTGCTGCCATTTCTCCGCGATTTACCATTACTCGTGTATAAAGGCCAACAAACCACAATAAAGCTGTTATCGCGTAAGTTGAAGCCGCAATAATACAAGCCCACTTTAGCATGGAAATTTTTCTGATCATATAGAATTTGGTTACAACATGCGGCTGACCCTGATGACCGATTACGTAAATAAAGAAATAGGATATGAAAGCAAAAATTCCGATTGGGCCTGTAGTATGGAAGGCCTGAACCATATCAGGATTAATAGCTGTCAGCTCAGCATTCATTTGGGACATGCCGCCAACCATTTTCATTCCGCCTATAAAAACAATTAAAGCGCCCGCAATCATGACAATCATTTGAATAAAGTCTGTCCAGACGGCACTGATCATTCCTCCGCCGACAACATATACCGTTAAAATGGCCACTCCTATAAATAAAGCAAGCTTATAATCAACCCCTAATACGGTTTCAAGCATATTGCCCAATGCTTTATATTGAGCCATCTGATAGCCAATTGCTCCGCCAAGGATGGCAAGTGCAGTAATGCCCCGCACAGTTTTGCTGTTATAGCGGATTTCCAATAAGTCCGGAATGGTCAGTGCGCCAAATTTTTGTGTAATTCTCCTCATCGGCTTTGCCAATATCAAGAAGCTTACAAAGATTCCGGCAGTGGCAAAAATACCGATCATAAAAATGGCATAGCCATGCTCATATACCAGCCCGGTCAGTCCAATAAAACCGTAACCTGACATGGTTGTGGAAGAAACAGCCAAAGCGACCAGCCACGGGCCAAATCTCCGCCCCCCGGTATAGAAGGTGTCCATGTCTTTTTGGTGTCTCATGGATAATAACCCGATAACGAGTATGACAAGAAGATAAATAATTCCGATGGCCAATATCATAAAGCATCCTCCTCTTCCCCTGAATTTTTAAATGCCAATACTCCCCATATACCTGCGGCTGCCAATGACAGCGGCCAAAAACCAAATAACATAAAAGTCATTAATGGCGATAATCCAAACATACCAATACCTCCTATTCTTTTAGCTACTGATCAGTAAATTTAGGATCCCTTTTTTGAATAAAAGCACCGACACCTTCTTTTACATCTTCAGTTTGAAATACCTGTCCAAAATATTCAGCCTCGGTGATTAGTGCAATCTCAAGTTTTTGCTCATAACCTTTATCGATCGATCGTTTGGCAAAAGTAAGTGCTGGCAAAGAATGTGCACTGATTGACTCAGCAAGATCCAGAGCCATTTCAAGCGACTTTCCTTTTGGGGCAATACGGTTAATTAACCCTATCCTCCAGGCCTCCTGTGCAGATATCGGCTCACCAATGAAGATCAGCTCTTTGGCTTTTGATTTACCAACAAGACGTGAAAGCCGCTGAGTTCCTCCCGCACCTGGAAATAAGCCAAGCTTTATTTCAGGCAGCCCAATTTTTATGTGCTCCTCTCCTATCCGGATGTCACAGCTTAAAGCCAATTCACAACCGCCGCCCAAAGCAAACCCATTGATGGCAGCAATCGTTGGCTGAGGCAGCCTTTCAAGTTTATTTAAGGGTTCCTGCAGCCAAAGAGACTTTTCTTTTGCGAATTCAATTCCTTTTCCCATCCAATCCGGAAAGCCTTTTATGTCGCCTCCGGCGACAAAAGCCCTTTCTCCAGCCCCTGTTATGATTACAGCCTTAATATTGGAATCGCTTTCAATCTTATCTGCTGTATGTGACAATAACTCAATTACTTCGGCACTCAGAACATTTAATGGCGGATTAGCAATCTTAATAATGGCAATATTACTTTGAACTGACCAGGAAACAGCTTTTGTCTTTTCCAAATCTGTCCCTCCTTCATGAGCTATATTGTTCTCTGAGCATGAACTTTTGAACTTTACCGGATGGTGTGCGGGGCAGTTTCTCTGTAAAGATGACTTTCCTCGGTTTTTTGTAACTCGCAAGATACTTTTTGCAGTGGTTGATAACCTCTTCTTCTGTAAGAATACAGCCATCCTTCCTGACTATGACTGCACAAACAGCTTCAATATATTTCGGATCAGGGACACCGATAATGGATACTTCTTTCACTCCCTCAAGCCGGTACAGGACATCTTCAATTTCAGCAGCGTACACATTTTCTCCACCGCTTCGGATCATATCTTTTTTCCTTCCAGCAATGGATAAATATCCATCCTCATCCAGCCCTCCTAAATCACCTGTTCTGCACCATCCACCTGTAAATGTCTCTTTGGTGGCTTCCGGCTTTCGCCAATAGCCAGCTGACACTGCAGGGCTTTTGATCACAATTTCTCCAATTTCCCCTGGAGGAAGAGGCCTTCTATTTTGATCAATAATCTGGATTTCAGTCAATGGCAATGGCCTACCTACCGTCTCGCCTTTTTTACAGGCATCTTCTGGATCCAGACAGGCCGCAATCGGCGTACCTTCTGTAAGTCCATAAACCTGAACCACCCCGATATGAGGAAAATTCACTTTTAATTTTTCAATAGCCCAAGGCATTAAAGGGTCTCCGCCTGTATAAATAGTTTTTAAATGTGTAAATCTAAAATCGGATAATGAAGACAGGTTAAGCATTTCATAAATCATAAACGGAAAGAGAAAACAGTCGGTGACTGATTCCTTTTCAATCACTGCCAGGATCCTGTTTATTTCAAAACCTTTGCTGCCGGTTATCACTACGGTACCGCCCATCATTAAAATAGGAAGCGCGATATCTTCCATCGCTCCCACATGATAGAGCGGTCCTGTTGTCATTCCAATTTCCTTGCCATTAAAATTCCATTTAAGCGCCTGCATGACAGAAAACCAATAAGTCGTTTCGTGTGTCCAGATGGCTCCTTTCGGTCTCCCGGTAGTCCCGGACGTATACATTAGCATTAAGGGATCGCTTAATCCTATGGAATCTGTATTGATTTCATCCTCGGCGCCCCCATCCAGTAAATCCCAGCCTTGAGCCCATGCAGGCTTTGATTCATCCTTATCCGCTAGACAAAGATATCTTTCCACTCCTACATGTTTACGGATGTCTTCAAGCTGAGGAGTTAGCTTTGAATGAAAACATAGTATTTTTGTACCAGAATCATTTAAGGCATACTCAAATTCATTGCTGGTCAGCCGGAAGTTTAGACGGACAGCAATAGCCCCGATTTTCGCAGCTGCAAAATACAGCGCGAAATATTCAAGACAGTTATAAAGCAGTATACCTACACGCTCGCCTTTTTTGACGCCAAGTTCCTTAAGCTTATTTGCATAGGAGTTTGAAGTCCGATGAAGACAGTCGTATGTCCATTTCCTGCCTGTTTCTTCTTTTATTGCTACTTTCATAGGGTTTTCACTATTGAAATCAAGTGCCATCTTCCGTGTAAAATGTCCAAGATCCAAAAAAATCTTCCTCCTTCACTAATATAAGCGTATACATTTTATATAAAGGCTTTCCTGCTAAAAATCTATTGCAAGTTTTGTGCCAGTTTGAAAATACTTTAGATAATAGTTTTACAGCCAGATAAGCAGATTATTTTTCCGACTTTTCAGAAAGTAAATTACATATTCTTGTATTTAGCTATGTAATGCTACTAGGAAGAAAACAAAAATCCGGGATTTCGGATTGAATTCCGAGTTCCCGGATTTTTGGCATTATGAGGTAATATTATATTTTTTTATTTTATCGTAAATAGTAGAATTGCCTATTCCCAATGATTCGGCAGCTTTATTTTTGTCCTGGCTGTATTTTTTTAAGGCTGTTTCGATAGCATTCTTTTCAGTTTCCTCCAAAAGAAGTTTTAAATTTTTGATTACTGATTTCTCTTTCCCGCCTTTTAAATAATCAGGAAGTTCTTCCAGTCCAATTGTTTCGCTATCCGTTAAATGGACACTGGCTTCCAGAACATTCTCTAATTCACGGATATTCCCCGGCCAGTCATATTGTTTAATCAGTGCAGCTGCTTTTGGACTTGTTCCTGTCACCCTCTTGCCTATCCGCTTTGACGCTTTCCTTAAAAAGTGTTCAGTCAGGAGGGGCAAATCAGATCTTCTCGATCTTAAAGGCGGTATAAATAACTGAACTGCATTAATCCTGTAAAACAAGTCTTCCCGGAATAAATGATCATTGATCATTTTTTCAAGTGGACGATTTGTTGCGGCAATAACACGCACATTCACTTTTTTAGGCTGCAGGGCTCCTATAGGCTCAAATTCCCTTTCCTGCAGAACTCGTAAAAGTTTCACCTGCATATGTAAAGGCATGTCCCCTACTTCATCAAGGAAAATGGTTCCCCCATCAGCCAAATGGAATTTTCCTATCTTACCGCCTTTTCTTGCGCCTGTGAATGCACCATCCTCATAGCCGAACAGCTCAGATTCCAATAAATGCTCAGGTATGGAACCGCAATTTACTTTTACAAAAGGTTTGTCGCTTCTTTCACTCAGCTGGTGAATGCTTTGTGCCAGGATCTCCTTTCCTGTACCGCTCTCCCCCCTCAATAGTATGGAGATATCCCCTCTTGAAATGCGCATGACCCTTTCCTTTAGATCTATAATCTCCTCTGTTTCCCCTATCAAATCATGAAGAGAATATCTTAATCCATTTGATTCATTCCACTCGCTTCGATAATAATTAAGCTCGGATAATACCCCTTTTATATGACTGTTCAATTTCTTCCATTCATCCAAATCACGAAAAATTATCGTCCCGACTGCTCCGATAATTTGATTATTTTCGATAATCGGAATTCGATTTGCGATAACAAAATCGCCCTGCAGAAATTGCAGATCAGCAAAATCTTGCTTTCCTGTTTGTGCAACCAGGTGCATTTTGGTATTTTCAATCACCTCTGTGGCATGCCTGCCAATTACCTCGTCTCTCTGGACATCTAGAAAATCACAATAATTATTGCTCATATATTGTATGATTCCTTCAGTGTCCACGATCACAATCCCATAATATGTACATTCAAAAATTAAATCCAGCAAATGATTATTTATGAAAAGTGCTGTATTTTTCATAATAAATCTCCTTTTTATGTACTCATTAGACATATTTTAGCATAAAAGGGCCAACTAAAAGCTGAAAATTCTAATAATTAAAACAGGGTCGATTTTAATTTATTAATCCCTACTTGACTAATCGGATAAATATGAATTAAAATAAAACTAACAAAAGGGAGGGTTCATTACATGCCATTAAACAGAGAAACGTTAATCAGCAAATTATTATCTCTATCTAAATTCCAGCATAATCATAGCTTGTTCAATTTAAGTGACCGAAAGCTGGAAGCTCTGTATCTGGATCATATTCTTTTTTCACCTCACCCTCACAGCGGACATCAATCAATCAAATTAGTTGGAAAAAATAGATAATAAGAAAGCCTGCTAATGCTCAGAATGCATAGCAGGCTTTTTCATAAAACCATAAAAAAAAGGGAATCCTAAGATTCCCCCTCTTCTAACTAATTTTTTGCTAATTTAGACACCATATTCTCCTGCTTTGGCTCTTCAACCGGGTCTTCCATTGGTATTGCACGTTTAATGAAGAAGGCCAGAACCAGTGCAGCTGCTGCGATGAAGGTTGCTACGAAGAAAGCATCGTTGATTCCCTCAAGCATGGCTTTCATTAAAACTTGCTGCTGCATTTCCGCCACAGCGGCTTCAGTCATTTGGCCGCCATTAGCCATAGCCCCGCCTTTCATCGCTTCTTTCGCGATTTCAGCAGCATGCGTTTCCGTCCTTGTTGACATAACTGTTACCAATAAGGCTGTACCAATGGCTCCTGCCACCTGGTTCAGCGTGTTGTTCATTGCTGTTCCATGAGGATAAAGTCTTCTTGGCAGCTGGTTCAAGCCATTCGTAGAAACTGGCATCATGACCATGGACATCCCAAACATCCTGATTGAGTTCAGAATTATCAGCTGTGTATAAGTTGTTTCCAGAGTCAGCCTGCTGAATGCATAAGTAGTTCCCACTGTAATGGCTAACCCAATGATCGCCAGTATCCGGCCGCCGATTTTATCGAACAGCTTTCCTGTTAATGGCGACATCACGGCCATAACAATGGCACCTGGAAGCATCATCAATCCTGCATCCAGCGGTGAAATTCCCCTTAGTGTCTGAACATAAATCGGAATCAGAATCATCCCGGAGAACAGCGCCATATTTACGGTCATGCTGATGGCTGATGACAAGGCAAACATCGGGTACTTATATACCCCAAAGTTGAGCATTGGACGATCAGATTTCGATTGTTTTAGGATAAACCATACTAAGCTGATGACACCTACAGCAATTGTCAAATATACATGAGGGCTATCCCAGCCTTTGTTCCCTGCAGAACTGAATCCATAAAGTATTCCGCCAAACCCTACACTTGATAGAATTAGGGAAAACAGGTCCAGACGAATATTCACTTTTTCCTTTTTGTCCTTTAGCATGACGGCACCAAGCACTAGTATGACACCGGCAATTGGTGAAAGGAAGTGGAATAGCATTCTCCAATCATAATGTTCAATAATCCATCCGGAAAGAGTAGGCCCAATAGCAGGGGCAAACATTAAGATCAGGCCAAATACACCCATGGCTGCTCCGCGTTTTTCCACCGGAAAGCTGATCAGCATAACATTCATTAACAAAGGCATCATGATTGCCGATCCCGATGCCTGCAGCATTCTGCCTGCCAGCAATACCGGGAATGCATGAGCAACACCCGCTACAAGCGTACCAATTGTAAATAGCCCCATTGCCACAATAAATAACCTGCGGACTGTATATTTTTCAATTAAAAAGGCAGTAGCCGGGATCAAAATACCATTTACCAGCATAAAGCCGGTAGTCAGCCACTGCACTGTTGCCGCTTCAATTTCTAAATCTGCCATAATAGATGGCAAGGCAATATTTAACAATGTATTATTCAAAAAGGCAATAAATGCCCCAATCATTAAAACAGCCAGAATCCCATAGGGCGGTCGATCTGTTTTATTATTTATTGCTTGTTCCATTTGCATTTTTCCTCCTGTACTATCAGTTCATTCTTTTATACTTGCGTTACACACAAACCATATAATATACCATGAGTACAATTTTTGCAACAAAAAAATCCTTGTTAAATAGAGGGTTTGTGAAAAGTCTTAGAATGATGTACTATTAAATTATACACACAGTTCAAATAAAATGACAGGTGATAATAAATGAATGACAGGAAACTGCATGTAATAGAAAAAGCACATCAATTATTCCTGGATAAAGGGTTTCAAGCTACCTCCATTCAGGATATTTTAGAATACAGCGGGATCTCTAAAGGAACCTTCTATAATTATTTTTCCTCAAAAAATGAGCTGCTTATGTCCATTTTTAAAACATTGCATAAAAAAATGGAGGATGAACGCAATAAGCTCCTTATTGGCCAGGATCCAAGCAGCTTAGAAGTATTCACACAGCAGATAGAATTACAAATGAATATGAATCGGACGAATAAATTGGTTGCCCTTTTTGAAGAAGTGCTTGTTTCAAATGATCCTGAACTCAAGCAGTTCATTAAAGAAGGCCAGCTTAGAATGGTGGATTGGATTTTCAACCGGTTTATTGAAATTTTTGGTGAAGACAAGAAACCCTATTTGCTGGACTGCGCTGTGATGTTCCTTGGAATCCTCCATCATAACGTAAAATACTATACAAAATTCTTTGAGTTCTCTTCAAGCATTAATCCTGTGGTCCGTTATAGTGTAGAAAGAATCAGGAAGGTCGTTGAAGAGGTCAGTTCTGCCGATGAATACCTGCTGAAGCCTGAACTGATTGAAAACAGATTTAAGCAGACAGATCATAGAAATGTGCATATTCTTTGCAAATCCATTTTGACTTTAAAAAAGTCCATACAGCAGGAATCTCAGAACGATTGCATGGATCTTCTGGACTTTATTCAGGAAGAAATGGTTCATTCGAAAAAGCCAAGAAAATTTCTCATTGATAGCGCACTGAATACGTTGCGCAGCTGCATTTCCTTTTTGGATGCTAAAGAATTTGAGAATCTTGAAATGCTTGTTTCTGCCTGTTTTAAACAGCCGGAAGAAGAACCCGTGTAATTAAAAATGCCTTCCTCCTTCTTCAGGAAGGCTTTTTTTAGCTATTCCCCGTCTATTCATTCATAATCCTTCCAAAAACGGTAACACTACACATAATGCCGAAACAAACTGGTGATTTGTGTATGAAAAAAGAGTTAAAAAAGAAGAAGAATATATCCGAGTATGAATTTGTCGAGCTGGAAAAGTCCTTTTCACGATCTCACGATTTCCAAAAGGTAAATTATAGCAATAGGCAAACAGGTCTTTGTTTTTCTTTTATTTATTTCAAAACACTGACTGACCAAAAAATGATCACCAAGAGTTTGCTTCCTCAGCTTCTTCAGGGTGAGTTCAACAAGATCGATGATTTGAAAAAGCTTTTGCCATCGGCAAGCATACAAATTTGTGAGGAACTTTCAAAAGCAGAACATTTGCTTTTAAATGGCTATGTGATGGTTACAGTAGAAGCAGAAAAGCAAAAAGCGGCTTTTATGGCTGCTAAATGTTCATATGTAAGGGAGCTGACGCATCCGGAAGTCGAGCAAACGGTTATTGGACCGAAGGAAGCTTTTGTCGAGTCTTTAGACAATAATTTAAATTTAATCCGCAAACGGCTGCCCGTCTCTGAACTGATCATTGAGGAATATATAATCGGAAGCATATCCAGAACAGTGGTGGCCGTTCTCTATATTGAGGGAATCACGAATGCAGATTATGTCAGCATGGTTAAAGAAAGAATTGAAAATATCGATTTTGATGAAATCACTGACAGTTCTTATATTGGACAGCTCATTTCTGATAATAAGAACTCTCCTTTCCCTCAGCTGCTGGATACAGAAAGACCGGACAGGGCAGCCGCTGTCCTTGCAGAAGGAAAAATCGTGATCGCCATAGATGGGTCACCGCATGTGCTGATTACCCCTACAACGTTTTCTGAATTCTTCAGTTCCTTTGAAGATTATTTTTTAAATTGGACTATCGCTTCTTTTGCAAGAATATTGCGGGCCTTTTCTGTTATATTTTCCATACAGATCACGTCCATTTATGTTGCAACGCTTACTTATCATATGGAGCTTATCCCCACGGATTTGTTAGGTACACTGGTGACTTCAAGACAGCATATTCCCCTGCCGCCTTTCTATGAAGCTTTAATGCTTGAACTGGTAATTGAGCTTTTAAGAGAAGCTGGAGCCAGACTGCCCACGAAAGTCGGGCAGACAATCGGTATCGTAGGAGGGATTGTCATTGGAACTGCATCTGTACAGGCAGGACTGACAAGTAATGTCTTGTTAATTATTATCGCATTGGCAGCTCTTGCCTCTTTTACAACACCTGTTTACAAGATGAATAATACGATTCGATTTCTAAGATTTCCGTTTTTAATTTTCGCCAATTTATGGGGTTTTGTAGGTGTGTTGTTCTGTTCCTGCATCTTGCTGACGCATATGATCAGGCTTACCTCTCTCGGAAGACCGTTTTTGGAGCCGTTTTACCCGCCAAGATACCGGGACTTGAAAGATTCATTTCTCAGATTTCCGTTTCAGCCTTTAAGGCCGGTGTATTTAAGAACTCAGAATCCGCATCGGTTTCAGCCCCCTCAGAAATCAAAAGTTAAGAGAGATATTGATGAATAACAGCCTGGCTAAAAGCGCCAGGCTGTTATTCAGTTTTCTTTGATTTGTCTTCCCAAGGTTCAAAGGAAAATGGAATCCCGATCATTTTTGCCGTCATCTCATCATAGGACACAAGATCTTTCTTGGACAGTTCTTTTAAAGTCTTTTTCCCCATGGCTCGCAAAGCCATTTTGATTTCCTCCGTGCTCGCGGTTAAAAACTTTTCTGCAGATTTTGTCCCATCTTCGATTTTAAAGGTATCCTTGAATTTACCTTCGTTCCACACAGATTGTGTTGGCGGTTCAAAAGGCAGCGAATTCAAAGTCTGCTTATGGGAAACAGTAAACAGCATAACAGATCCAAGGTAGACAGCATCAGCGCCAAGAGCGAGGACTTTTAAAAAGTGTCCTGGTGTGAAGAGGCCGCCTGATACAATTAAGCTGATTTCCCCCTTCTTTTTTCGTTTTTCAAGGTGATTGGATGCACGGATGAGAGCATGTAAAGTTGGAATCCCAAAATCATCTGACAATAAAGGCGGCGCACCGACAGATGCTCCCTGGCCCCCATCAACTGCTATAAAATCAACGCCCATTTCGATTAAATGGTCAATGTCTTCTTCTATTTTTCCTCCTGCCCCTATTTTTGCACCAATTGGAACACCTCCGGTCATACTGCGGAGTTCATCCACCAGTTCCTTTAAATCCTTCAATGTCTGTTTATCAAAAAAGTGTTCCATTATATGCGCAGTTTCATTTTCCTTTAAGCCCATTACTTCCCTTGCACGGCCGGTTAAATTTTCAGGAGATATGTTTCCTCCCATCCCCATTACAGCTCCCTGCCCCAGCTTAATTTCAATCATGTCGGCACGTTTGATGGTTTTTTCTTCCTTCCCCCATTCGGTTTTCGAGAACTGAAGGATATACTTTCCTGCACTTTCAAGCTCTTCGGGAAGGATTCCTCCTTCACCGGAATTGACAGCCGTACCTGTATTCTTGGCAGCTGTTGCCAGCGCAATTTTCACTTGCTCACTCAATGCTATTCCATAGGCCATTCCACTAATCATCAGGGGTATTTTGATTTTCATTGGTTTTTTCGCTTTTGGCCCGATTGTCACCTTCACATCAACATCTTCATCCCCGTCAATCGGAAAGGGCGAAGTCTGTGCAGGAATAAAGGTAATCTCATCGAAATGAGGCCATTTTTTCGAAGAGCCAAATGGGCGGTGCAGGACATCACCCGTTTCGGCTCGCAGGTTATTTTCAAGTGCATTTTGAATGCCCATATGCTTGAAACCAGGGATCAGCTCAATGAGATTTTCCTGGTAGCTGTCTGTCATAATTATTTTCCCTGCCTGCTTAACGAGCCGCTTCATGATCCAGCGCCAGCCGATCAACATTAAAATTAAAAAGATAAATAATATAAAAATCATAGCCAGAGTTGCAATCAATAATATATTTGTCATACGTTTTCTCCAAAAGATCTTTTAGCCTCCATTATTTCCATTGGAAGGGAATTTAACCTATGACTTCTCGGTTTTTGGAATAATCATTAAGCGGGAAGTAAATTCTATGAAAAATTAGTAAAATGAGGTGAAGTGATGGACAACCGCGATACTATTCAGCCGGATAATATGGATGAACAGAATCAAGTTAAAGGAAGTCTTCTTGAATCTATGATGGAGCCTATGGACCAGCTTTCCAAGATTCCTCCTGAGAAGACAGACCGGAGAACCAGTGATGAAGAGATGAATTAACCAATGCAGAAAGCCAGCATGATTGATGCCGGCTTTCATTTTTGATAAGGAGTATCCTGATAGAAGTAATTAGGCGTTTTTACTTCATTAATATACTGTTTATGAAAAATGTGTGTAGCTGCAGGGGATACGGGCGGGATCAGCCAGGTCCAGTCACCGGTCAGATCCCTTCCCTGGCCCTTTTCGTTTTCTTCAAATTTCTTGAACTGCTGTGCAGCAGTATGATGGTCTACTATGCTGACACCTTCTTTTTTAAATGAATGCAATACAGCTGCATTCAATTCCACCAGTGCCCGATCCTTCCAAAGCGAAGAATGCGACCTGGTATCCAGCCCCAATAATGAGGCAATCTGCGGGAGCACGTCATAACGAAAATCGTCTGCCAGGTTTCGCGCACCAATTTCAGTACCCATATACCAGCCATTAAAAGGGGCTGCTTTGTAGGAAATGCCCCCAATTTCCAGCTTCATATCCGATATCATCGGGACTGCGTACCATTTCAAGCCGAGGTCACTGAACCAATTATATTCTGGATGCACAATCGCGACTTCGAGAATCAGCTCTTCAGGTATTTCCCTTAATCGGGGCTGCTGATTGTACATTTGAACAACTAATGGCAGCACATCAAATTTGCCGTACTTCGGCTCCCAGCCCAATTTCACGCATTGTTTAGTAAAAGGGATGGAGTGGGGATCGCCAATAATCCCATCCGCAGTCTCATAGCCAGCATACCGGATTAGCTGATGGTTCCAAATTCTGATTTTCTGTTCGGAAGTGTCAGGAGAGAAGATGGTGATGGCCGGACGAAGCCTGCCATTGTTAGTGGCAAATTGTATATGTTCAAACAGAGCAGAAAATACTTCATCCGCTTCTTTCGCCTCCCGCTTATCCAAAACTTTTAGATGATCCCAGAACAGTCTCCCTATACAGCGATTGCTATTTCGCCAGGCAGCTTTGGCACCAAATTCCAATTCTTCATAAGTATGTTCATAAACTCCGTGCTCTGCAATTGAATATTCGATTTCCCTTAGTCTGTTGCTTAGTTCAGCAGGACTTCTATTCTGTTCACTATAAAACATTTTTATAAATTCTGCTGCTTTTTCAAATAAGTCCTTTTTCAAAGATAAATCCTCCCAGAATAGACTATTGGTTAATGATAGCATAGGGAAGGTTGGGGAGAAAGAAATGATGTTCTGGGGTTTGCCGGATCGTCTAAGGATGTTGGTTTAGAGTGGACTTGGCAAAATTATCTTTCTGATTAACATCCGTTATTAAAGAGGGGTTTCTTTTTCGTCGTTATTCATTTCGATTAGCTCTCATTTTTTGAGTAGAGGTTTCTTTTTTGTCGTTATTCACTTCGATTAGCTCCCATTTTTTGAGTAGAGATTTCTTTTTCGTCGTTATTCATTTCGATTAGCTCCCATTTTTTGAGTAGAGGTTTCTTTTTCGTCGTTATTCACTTCGATTAGCTCCCATTTTTTGAGTAGAGATTTCTTTTTCGTCGTTATTCATTTCGATTACCTCTCATTTTTTGAGTAGAGGTTTCTTTTTCGTCGTTATTCATTTCGATTAGCTCCCATTTTTTGAGTAGAGGTTTCTTTTTCGTCGTTATTCACTTCGATTAGCTCCCATTTTTTGAGTAGAGATTTCTTTTTCGTCGTTATTCATTTCGATTAGCTCTCATTTTTTGAGAGAGGTTTCTTTTTCGCCATCCTTAGAGTAAAGGGTTCCGTTTAGAACTGCTTTTTAAAAAACCTGCACCGAAATGACAGCCCTTTTGACAAGGTTTATGTCGGATAAAAAAGCAAAACTCGCCCTTTCATAAAACTGCCCCGTAAGAACAACAAAAAACGCAGCAGCAGTCATCTTCTTCATTAACCAACAATTAAGATTATCTTATTAATGGATAACCATTGCTTAAACTGGTATACCCCACTATCATAATCAATTTCTTTATTGCGTATTGAAAAAATTCTCGTTCCGTATGAGTTTAGTGTTAATTCGTTTTCTGGGGTATTATTTTTAATCCCATACGCTTTAAAGTCAAAGAATATATCCCATATATCCTCTGATTTTCTTTTAAATGCTATCGACTCATAATCACAATCATCCTGG
This sequence comes from Cytobacillus oceanisediminis 2691, assembly GCF_000294775.2. Classification (GTDB taxonomy): domain Bacteria; phylum Bacillota; class Bacilli; order Bacillales; family Cytobacillaceae; genus Cytobacillus; species Cytobacillus pseudoceanisediminis. Next base: position 2,273,399 of record NZ_CP015506.1, on the reverse strand, counting down.
TAATAACCTAAATGCAGATGATATTTATCATCATACAAATTATCCATTAAGCACCTCTTTTTTTATCATTTAAATTTCGAAGATAAAAATCAACAATTCTTCTTCATATTCCTCAATAAAAAAAGTTTGTTCAATATGGTATTCAACAAAAATAGCGGTTAATGCTTCCGAACTCAACGACTCGCTACTTTCTTAACAAACTCATAATCTACATAAAACCGAATAAGCAGCAGAATAAGTAAATTAAATTATCACACCCAGAATATACAGAAACCGGCTATATTGCTTTCTATTTGCACTATTTATAGGAATGAGAGGAAAGACCCCGACCAATAAGGTTTGCAGAAACAGGGTTTATTCCAATATCCCTTGCCCAAATTGATAATTGTCCTATATGGTGAATTTCATGAGCAATAGTATGACGCATAATCTCACCCCAGGTATCCGTCACTATTCTTCCATCTGGTAAGGTATCGTAAAATATACGATTTTCCATACTGGCATCCCAATTTTTCACAAAGTTTTCTACTTCTAAATGAAATTCAGCGTCCAATTTTCGAACCTTATTCAAACTTTTATAACCATCGAAACTCTCTTGAAAGTCGGTTTTTCCTTGTAAGAGCCGTATCCAGCTCCATTCGACATCAACTATATGGAAAAGTGTATACAAAATACTTCCCATTCCACCCGTTCGGTTTTGCTGGAGTTCTTCTTCACTTAACTCTTCACACCAGCGATACCAGTCTTCTCTTACCATCCAGTTATATTTAAAAAAAATTTGCAAAAAAGCCCCTCCTTATTTAGGAAATAATTGACCTTGAAAAAAACAGTATAAAAGCAAAACGAAACATTGTTAATTATTACTATTTCACAATTATTATTAGAATTCCTTGTTCCACAAACCTGCCCTATAGTTTTTATAAAAAAAGCTGACCGGAATGGAAGCCTGTATTTAGCACCGATTTCTGGAAATAAAATTCTTTAGTACAAGGCATTAAATCTCTTTTACCATTTTAGTACTTCAGTTTCATAGTTTAAATGCCTATAGAAATTTACCGCACGATCATTCTTGGCAAAGACATCAGGAAGAGTTGATGATATCCTTTTTGCTGAGCCCAACTACTGCCTTCTCCATTATGCTCTTACCGATACCCTTCCCTTCACCTTTAGATGAAACTGCAATGGCTACTAGGTTCCTTGTTCTATACCGCTTAAAAAATCTTTATGTGGTTTTACTTCTATGAAACCTAATATATCATCCCTATCTCTTCCTCTGCCACAAAGATCTCTGTATAAAGTGAAGGATCGTTAAGAGATTCTTCAGCTATTTTTAATTGTGCCTCTTCCATTTTTTGAGGATCACGCGGCCATAAGGTCGAATTTCGCAAACCGTGTTGAAAGACTTACAAGAAAAGCTTTATCTGTCTCTTTATATGGTCTAATATTCATTCTATTCCCCTTTAAATTGAATTTTTTCTATCCATCAAGAATAAATAATTCTCCTCTCTTTAAAATAATCCCTTTTTTCGCTAACCTGCCTTTTTAGTAAAATAATAAACAGCCACCAAATATGGCAGCTGATCTTTAACATACACACAATTAATTGATAAACGTCCTTTTTCTTAGTGCAAAGTTTGGTTACGGATGAAACATCAATAAGACCATCTGAAATACTTAAATCCCTTTTCTTTGGGTAAGATAAAAATAAAGAGTAAAGATAAGGCAAGCTTTCCAGTTTACTCGCTTAAGCCCTGCTCCTTACTCGCATCCTCATTCAATTTTGAACCTATACTACAGATCAATTCACAGGGTAGCTGCAAATCTGCGGGTGTTTTTGTATTTTAAATTAGATATTTTCACAAGCACTGGGCATAATAATATCTGGAGTAAGGGCTTTGTATATTCTCCTTGTATATTGAATAAGTTTCAGCCCTTGCTCTTAGCAATATGAGGTGATATCATGCTTCATTGGATAGATCAACATATTTTAAACACTCCCTGGTTTTTACTAGCTATTTCAACAGTAATTTTTTTTACTTGGGCTATAGCTACTACCCTGGTATATATAGCGGGAAGAAAAGATTAATGAAACAAGATGCTTATTAATACAACTTCTTCGAACTTTGCAGGAACATTATAATTTTTAAATGTCTGGGAACAAAAAAGTAATACAACCTCTTTAGCGAAAGGCATGATTTTTGTGTTTAAGGATACCCGAATGCTAATTAAATGGCTAACGATATTTAATATAGCGAATATTATTATTGCTGCAGTAGTAGGACAATTGCAAACTGAATATCTTATACGTCGAATAAATAAAAATACAAATCGTAATAAGAATTAGCTAACCATGGTCACTTTTATTGTTTTACAATCATTAATACTCTTTTCTCTGTGTAACGCCTTAACTAGGAATTCCCTTACTCCTTTGTTTCAAAAGCACTATCTCCTTTAAAGTAAATAAAATGTATACGGCTCCTCTGATAAGCTTGCTCCAACCTGGTCCCTCTATAAGGGAATTTTTCAATGTTTATAATTAGGCTCATAAGCAATCACCTATAAATTTAGTCAAGCTTATAGATTTATTAACTCCTTCATGATAATCGTTTTTTTCAGCACATCCTTTTTTCCCTTTAATGGGCTTTTTCTTTTGTTGAGGAAATTTCCCCTTTAAATAAAATCCTACAATATGCTAATTTAGAATTGTCCCTTAACCATGCATTCTAGGAGGTATAACCATTAGTATAGGAGCCAAAGTTGTTTATAAAACTGACACATATACCGTATTATGGATATATGAAAGTGGTTTCTGTGAAATCAAGAAAGATTACCAAACAAAATTAGTTCCTCAATCAGAAGTTACACTTTTAGAAAGTTAGTTCTTTACTATTGCAGCGGTTAAGGGACATCACTTAATAATTGAAACCTATAACCATAAGGCAAAACCTTATTGAACCCCCTTTGTTTAATACCGTTTTCTCAAATCTGTCCTTTAGTTGAACAAAAAAAGCCGCCAGAAATGACAGCTGAATCTTTTCCCTTGTTTTGAATAGTTTATAAGCTGCCAGAATCCTTATAAGTGGACTTAAACACTTCCTCGAGCCAATAATGGTAACCATAAATAACAATTGATAGTGTGATGAAAATACAAAGACGACCCCAAGGAGTTATGTTAATCAATTGATAAATTTTTAATTTTTCCTGAAGGATAAAATGGACAGGGAAAATTGCAAACATAAAATCCAGTACAATATTAGTCACTAAGTAAATCCAAAACTTACCATATGTGAAGTAAAAAATCCATATAGTTACAATTAAAAAAGCACCTAGTATACCTGAAGCAAAGGAAGGTTTTAACCATGGTAAAATTGATTCTTTAATTATCCAGTGTTTTTGATTGTGAGCTATCAAGTTATAGAGAACCATTAGAAATGCAGCTAATATTGCAACAGGCATAAAACGCTTAATATCTTCTCTCTTTAAAAAGAATAATGTGAACCATGGAGCAATTAAAATTGTCCAAAGTACAACTTTACTTAACAAAATAAACCCACCTTCTTTTATTTTGTAGTTTCTCCTGGTAAAAGTTATTTATACCATAATTTATCAGCTGTATTATAAAAGATAATGCCCTTAGTCAAATAAGAAAAAGGCTGTATTTTTTAGCAGCCAGTTCTTTAAGGGAAGCACCCGGTAGTTTAAGCGAAACACTTCACAAAGCACTATAAAAAAGTGAGTTGCCAAGCAACTCCTTAGGTAAATACCAAATCCCTCTTATGATTTACAGTTTTGACGTTAATATTTTTCTTGAAGTAGAGTTGGTATGATTTATAAAATTTGTATCAGGCAGTCTCACTCCAGAACACGTTTCGTTTACAGAAAAATTATCGGAAGTGAAACGAGCTTATGCATCCAAGCTGTTGATGATAGCTAATACTTGATGATCTGTCCACTTTCCATTAATCTTTAAATTTTCTTTAGCTATACCTTCTTTTTTAAACCCCGCTTTTTCTAATACACGAATAGATGCTATATTATCAGGCATAGCTCCTGCTTCAATTCTATGTAGTTTTAATTCTTTGAAAGCAAAATCTACAACAAGTTGAAGAGCTTCTGTTGTATATCCCTTTCCATTATACTCCTTATCTAAAGTAAATCCCGTATAACAGCTTTGTTGGTCTCCCATAGTAATTTGAGTTAATGAAATGTCTCCGATAAGTTTATCAGTTGCTTTTAAAAAGATTCCAAAAGCATATAATTGCCCTTCACCTGTCTTTTTTAAAGCCTGTTCAATGCGTAATTTTTGATGTTCTTCCGTATAAAAGGCTTCCGGGAGTAACGGGCTAACTCGTTGAAAAAATTCGCGATTTCTAGTATGTAAGTTAGCTAACTCGCAGGCGTCAGAAGTTTTGTAAAGTCTAAGGTAAATTTGTTGTCCTACTAGCTCCATAAAACCCCTCCAATATCATTTTACAGCCATTTTATTCTAAATAGTCAAAAGTATGATATTAACACCTAGGTATTTACCATATTTCAGCATTTATTGTTATAATATAAATCCTTATTGACTAACCAGCCTCTTTAGTTCAAAAGAAAAAAGCTGCGTTTAGCAGCAGATTTTGAACATAAGAATCCGTAAGTTGAATTCAACAAAAATTGCATCAATCCTCCGTGGATCAACGCTAATAATAAAGTCATATTTAGCTTTATCTGATCTGTGAAACTTGATAATTATTCTTTCCGTTCTGTTTTGCTTGATACATAGCTTCATCAGCATATTTCAGCAAATTCCTGACATCCATATTGAAATCATCGCAAAAAGCAATTCCGATACTGGGAGTTATTGAGATAACAACATTCTGCACCGACACTTTATTAGATAGAATGTCGATGATCCGTTCGGCAACATGTTTTGCATTATCGATTGTCGTTTCCGGAAGTAAAATCGTGAATTCATCACCTGCAAGCCTGGCCACAGTATCCTTATTTCCTATACAACCTGTAAGCCTGCTCGCGACTTCTTTTAACAATAAATCTCCTAAGTCATGACCGAAGGTATCATTTATTTGCTTAAACCCATCTAAATCAAGATACAGTACTGCGACTAGCCCTTTATTGAAATTAGCTGATTCAATTGCATGATTAAGTCGTTCTTCAAATAATCTCCGATTTGGCAATTGGGTTAGAAAGTCATAATGAGCCATTTGTTTCAATATTCTTTCTGAGTTTTTACGATCGGTTATATCTTGTATTTGAGAAATAAGGAATAATGGCTTGTTCCCTTCCCGCACTATGGATACAGATAATAACACCCATACAATCTTCCCGCTTTTATGGACATACCTTTTTTCCATCTCAAAAGAGTCTCTTTTTCCTTCCACTAATTCTTGTGTGTAAGATAAATCAGTATCTAAGTCCTTTGGATAGGTTAACGTTTGAAAGTTCGTGGTAAGGAGCTCGTCCTCTGTATATCCAGTAATTTTAGTTAAAGCATGATTTACCCTAATCCATTTTCCCTCTAATGAGACTATCGACATCCCAATCGGAGCAAAAAAAAAGGCCTGATTAAATAAATCTATATTTTTAAACATATTTATATCCTTTTTATAAAAAGTTGAAAAGCATTCCCAATTTTTTTATTTTATCTCAAACTAAACTGGCAAGCAATAAATTTCAACTTTCCTGGTTAGCTTAACAGACAGAAAAGGGAGTAAGGAGAAAAGAGCTGCAAAAACCGTACGGAGTATTACTCACCATCATATATAAGTCGAGTAGAAGGGAGCCTTTCTACCTTGCGGTAAATTGTACTCCTCCCCCCTCACAGAACCGTGCTTGCGCTATTAACGCACACGGCTCCTCCTAGTTATCATTTACAGAATGTAGTTAATCTCTTTTCTAAGTTCATAGATATTCACTTTGATTCTTGGTGAAGGTAGTGGATATTTATTAAGAAAGAGCCTGAATTTATTCCATGTAAAGGATTTCCTTTGACTTCTTCTGTTTAGCCATTTAAATAGTAAGCGCTGGATTTTCTCTTTAAAGTTGTTAACAGTTTGGGTGTTATCAGTGATGCAATAATAGTTGTAATAACCTATTAGTGAGCGTTTAAATCTATCCATAATCATATGAATATCTTTATTCCTATTATTCTTCAGCCATTCTTTCGTTTCTTTTAGTTTACCTTGAACTTTCCTCCTGCTGGTTTTCCGCTTTACTCGGAAATTACCCTGTTTACTTACGCCACAATAGTGGGTAAACCCGAGGAAATCAAAGGTGTCTGGTTTGCCAGTCCCGTCACGTTTTGCATTCTTTTCCGCAAACCGTCCGAAGGGAATTATTTTAGTTTTATCCTCGGCTATTTCCAGGTTAAATTTCTTTAATCTCGCTTTTAATGAATGGAAGAATTGCTGGGCTTCACTTTTATTCTGAAAACAACAAACAAAATCATCTGCGTATCTAACTATATATGCTTGGCCTTTACATTGTTTCCTAACCACTTTTTCAAACCATAGATCAAGAACATAATGGAGATAGACATTGGCTAATATCGGAGATATCACTCCACCTTGCGGTGTACCATTGTCTGTCTTGTATTTCTTACCTTCCTCCATATATCCACCTTTAAGAAACCTGCTGATTATTCTCAGTAGGTTAGGGTCAGTGATTCGGAGTTTCAAGAATTCCATCATCCATTTGTGGTCAACGTTATCAAAGAATCCTTTAATATCTACATCGACTACATAGCTTACTGCTCTCTTCTCAATATATTGATTCAGTATTTTCAGCGCATCGTGGCAGTTTCTATTTGGACGGAACCCAAATGAGCAGTCTAAAAAGTCATTTTCATAGATGGCATTTAGTATTTTCGTAATGCCCTTTTGAACAATTTTATCTTCATGTTCCGGTATTCCCAATGGTCTCATCTTGTTTGAGTTGAGCTTTGGGATATACATTCGTCTTACTGGAACAGGACGGTAACTTTTGCTTTTAAGCCTACTTACTAAATCCTCTATGTTTTCTTCTAGGCTGTCACTGTATTGTTCTTTTGTCGTTCCGTTGATACCAGTTGCCTTTTTATTAGGCAATTCATGATGACACTGAGTTAAAGATTGCTCATTCAATAAATGTGCAAGAGAGGTAAACTTCATTTTAGGCTCAGATTTTGCTAATTCTGCTATCCTTAGTAGTTTTGTTTCCATTTATTATTCCTACCTCTGTGTGTAGTAAATGTGTCCCTAGTAAGGGTGATAACTGGTAGCTAGCCTTCCCTCCATCGGCATTACCCAACTTCATTGGTACTACGCTGCTATCCGACTCCCTACCATCGGCATTTGGTTTCCTTGCTTGTTATCGCTTGTAGACCATACTCTTCAGAAGAAAAGACCGGTAGGGTCTCCCGAGTTGCCGTATCATATCAATGTGTAACGTGCCAAGGTCTCTGACTCCAGAGAGGTCTTACCCTTCTTGCCTTTGACAAAGGATAAAATGTAGCTTTCTGCACGCAGGTAAGGCATCAGCCCTCTCGATTTACAAACGTTTATGGAGCTCAATCCCTTCAACCATATGGCTTTCGGCCCGCCACCTAACTGTCTACGCTTAAAGACTAAAGTTACCTTTAGCCCTCCAAGACTCGCTACGAGCGAATGGCTAGTTCTTACTCGGCGGGAATCCCACCCGCTATATGATACGACCTACGCTCGGCCGCACACCTGCCCCGTTTGTTCAATATGAGTAAGAAATTGCGGCAGTCCAAGTGACATTGAAATTGACAGCATCTTGGCACTACATTTTATTTGCACAATATTTATCGTTCCATTATAAATTATAAAGTCTAGAAAACATAAAATAAGTTAAAAACCTTATAGGAAAATGACCTGTGCCAATTCACACGTCATTTTTATGCCCTTTATCCAATAAATCACCCCGAAACGGAACCCTTTTCCTTAGAGTGGAGGCTTCTTTTTCGACGTTATTCATTCTGAGTCTCTTGTCTCCAGTTTTATCTCCTTTTACTGCCAAGTTTCAGTAAAATCAGCCGCTGGGCTGGCATCCTTCATGCTCTGCATCAATTATCCAGGATATGATGGTCGTACTGTCCCGGACATCCCTATCTTTTATTATCTTTAATAGCTCACGGACCCCATCCTCATTCCCGAATAAGCTAAAAAGATTAAATATTTCTCTTGGTTCAGCAAAGTTGGTGTTGGGACATTCCGTCAGCCCATCTGTTGTTAAAAAAATATGATTCCTGCCTCTTCTGAGCTCCTTTGTACCCGAGCTATAACAGGGAACCGGCAAATCAAACGTATTGACTTTGCCCACCCATTCATAAAAACTTCGGTGGTTTTGCTGATATTCGTTAAATGCAGCCAGTTCAGGGTGGAATAAATGCAGAATACAATCCCCGATCGATAGCCACCAAAGAAATGAGCCTTTTCTGATCACACATAAAAAAGCTGTTTCACCTTTAATCCTTCTGCATTCCTCCTTGAAACCCTGACTTTTAAATTGTTTAAGCAGTAATCCGCCAACTTGTTCAAACACTTCCCGGGGCGGCAGCACTAATAAAGCAATGATTTCCGTTTTCATTGATTTGACCGTTTGAATAACTAACTCAGCGCTTTCCGCAGTAGTATGGGCATCCAGTAAAATAGTAAACTCCCAATCTTCGTTATTACCTGTCCATAACAGGCAGCCGTCTTCATTTTTATTTTGCCCAGCATTCCTGTTTCCGCCGAAACGCCCTAATACCATTCTACCGATATGCTGAATGCTTATTTCATCCAGGTAAGGCTCCTCACTGCCAACCCAGGAATATTCTAATAAATTCATTGAAATGGCCCCTTCCATGTTTTAACATAATAATATTTATTAATAAGAATATGTCAACAAAAAAGAGAACCTCAATGGTCCTCTAAGCAATACTTCTTCACTTTTTCCCCTGTCACTCTTGTAATTAGAAAGAATCAGCTTCCAGCTTGTAAATCGATCAAAGGAAAATGTCTGTTTATTAACACCAATAAGGGCCCTAAACAGGCCCTATCTTTATTTCTTCAAACGATACACTCTAGCTTCATAAGGCTTGAGTGGCAGATTTTCAATTTCTTCATTTTCATCTGCATTCAGGTTGGAAATCAGCAGTTCCTTAGAAGAGTACCGGACATGGACTGGAAGTTTAAAGTCAGGAGTTTCTTCACTGAAGTTGCAGATCACAAGCAGCTGGTCATCTCCAAGAGTTCTTGTAAAGGCGAAGATCTGCTCATCTTCTTCCATGATTAAATCGAATGTGCCATAAACAATCACTTCATTTTGCTTTCTAAGCTGAATGAGCTTTTTATAAAAATGGAAGATGGAATCTTCATCTTTAAACACTGCTTCAGCGTTAATTCTCTCATAATTTGGATTCACATTAATCCAAGGCGTTCCGTCGGTAAAGCCTGCATTCGGGCTGGCATCCCACTGAACAGGCGTTCTCGCATTATCCCGGCCTCTCTCATGAATGCCTTTAAAGATTTCATCATGTGTTAGGGAATCCGGTGTAAGATCACGGTATGCATTTAACGTTTCGATATCACGGTAATCATTGATATCAGTGAACTTTACATTTGTCATGCCGATTTCTTCGCCCTGGTAAATATAAGGCGTCCCCTGCATCATATGCAGACATGCCGCAATCATCTTACCAGAAATAACGCGGTATTCCTCTGATTCATTTCCCCATCTGGAGATGGCACGAGGCTGGTCATGGTTGCTCCAGTACAAGCTGTTCCATCCATCTTCCTCCAGACCCTTTTGCCACTTGCTGAAAATCTCTTTCAATTCAGTCAGTTTCCAAGGACGCGGATCCCATTTGCCGTATTGCCCGTCGCCAAGCCCTACATGTTCAAAATGGAAAACCATATTCAATTCATTTCTGTCTTTGCCTGTATAGAGCTTGCCTTCTTCTACTGTTACACCCGGCATCTCCCCAACCGTAATGGTATCATACGGGCTAAGGGCTTCTTTGTTCATTTCCTGCAGGAATTGATGAATTCTTGGTCCATTCATATAATACTTGCTGCCGTCCCCATATTTGTGTCCTTCACGAATCTCCCCCTGTGGATAGCTGGTATCTTTTGAAATGAAATTGACGACATCCATGCGGAAACCATCAATCCCTTTGTCCAGCCAGAAGCGCATCATATCATACACTTCATTTCTTAATACAGGATTTTCCCAATTCAAGTCAGGCTGTTTCTTACTGAAAAGGTGCAGGTAATATTCACGTGTTTCTTCATCATATTCCCATGCACTTCCGCCAAACGCAGCGCCCCAATTCGTAGGAGGTTCGCCGTTGTCTGTTTTCTTCCAAACATAATAATCTCTGTAGGGATTATCTTTGGATTTTCGTGATTCCTGGAACCACTGGTGTTCATCGCTTGAGTGGTTGACAACGAGATCCATCATGATTTTGATGCCGTGCTCATGGGCTTTGTCCAGCATACCGTCGAAGTCATTCATATTTCCGAACTCGTCCATGATATTGCGGTAATCTGAGATGTCATAGCCATTATCATCATTAGGCGATTGGTAAACGGGGGATAGCCAGATGACATCGATCCCCAGTTCGCTTAGATAAGGAATTTTTTCAGTGATTCCGTTGATATCTCCAATCCCATCCCCATTGGAGTCATTAAAGCTTCTTGGATAAATTTGATAAATGACACTTTCTTTCCACCATGTTTTGTTCAATTTATTACAACTCCGATCTAAGAATAATATTTATTTTATAAAACCTTTCATTACATCGCTTATAATCCATTTCTAGGCAAAGGTATACATAATAATCATAGTGCAAGTGCCATTAAGCAGGACGCAGATGAAAGATCTGTGCTGAAATGGGCCTTGGAAAATATACAGGAGTAGCGGCAGTGTGGCCATTTTCCGGTCGCTGATCAAAACGAGGTGCAGCATGTAGTCATTCCATGCACCAAGACTTGTGATGATTGCCACCGTTGCATTCAGGAATAGCACGAATATAGCCAATATAGATAAAAATAATATCGGAAAGATTGAAAGCGATATACAAAATGATCAATCCAAGCAGCTCATCCATACCCCAGGCACTCGTTTGCATGACAAGCTGCTGAATGAAGATCGGGAAAGGAATGGACATTGAATTTAAATTTGTTATTTGTTATTTAGCTCTCAATTACGTAAACGTTTACGTAATTAAGCCGAGAAAAAGAGAGTTATTTTTTCCTCTCTTTCACACTCATTCTTTCAATGATTCTATGCGGCATAATCCGGCTTTCCGGAATTTCGCCAGTTTCCATTATGGTAAAGAGCATTTCTGCGGCAGCCTCACCCATTTTTGCGAGAGGCTGTCCCACTGTTGTCAGCGGCGGAATGGACATCTCAGCAAGGTTTAAATTATCGTACCCCATAACAGATATCTCATCCGGGACCTTAATTCCTAATTGATAAGCTGCTGATAAGGCCCCGATAGCCATTTCATCACTTGCTGCAAATATCGCTGTAACATCCGGGAACTGCCCGATTAGCTTTTTCAAGCCCTCGATCCCATCAGGAAATGCAAATCCCCTGCTGAACACAACATTTTCGGAACCCAGCGATATGCCATGATCTGAAAGAGCTTTCTTAAAGCCTTCAATCCTCGGAATCCCCGCGATGATATCATCCTTTTTTCCGCTTATCATTCCAATTTTGGTATGCCCCTTGCCGATTAAATACTTGGCTGCAGCATATGCTGCATGAAAATCGTTGACCTTTACAAAAGGCACAGGGTACGCATAGGACTCGGTTGAAAGCAAAATAATCGGCATCTTGGTTTTAGCTACAAATTGATAATACTCTTCTTTTAATATTTCACTTGCAAAAATTATCCCGTCTACCCTTTTTTCGATAAGCAGCTGGAGATATTTCATCGTTTTTTCGCCATTTGATTCTGTATGGCAGACGATCACACTGGAACCATTGTCATTTGCAGCCTTTTCAATGCCATCCAGCAGATCGGTAACCAGAGAACTGGAAAGCTTCGGGAAAAGCACCCCAATCGTATGTGTTCTTTTGTTAATTAATCCTCTTGCCACTGCGTTTGGCTGGTATCCCAGCTCTTCAATCACTTTAAGAACCTTGAATTTTGTTTTTTCCGAATAGCCTCCCTGGTCATTCAAAATCCTGGAAACGGTTGCAATGGAGACATTTGCTTTTTTGGCAACATCTTTGATGGTATTAGTCATATCCCACCTGCTTAAAATTGATGTATTATTTTTGGTGCGAAAACGTTTACGTTGTAACATTATCATCCCTTGTATGCATTTTCAATATATTTTTTATGATTTTTTGAAATTAGTATATCCATGAATTAATTAAAAAGGAGCCTAAAGGGGCCCCTTTCAAGAGTATATTCTGCGCTCTAGAAGCTTATTTATTTTTACAAATTAGTCCTTAAATGACTTCTTAATTATAAAAACGGGCTAATTCAATAACCGCACTCCCGATCCTCTCGGCTTCCGGAAAAATGACTCTTTCAATTCCTTCTTCATGTAAAGCTTGTGCAGTTACTTTTCCAACTGATAAAGCCACAACCTGTTCTGATAGACAACTTTTCAATTGCGTATCTGCCTTCTTTTTCCGGGCGAAGGTGAATAAATTCCTTACTTGAGGTGTGCTGGTGAAAAATACTGAATCAAGCTTTCCGTCAAGGAGCTCGGACAGCAGCTGATTCATTACATTTTCATCAGGAGGAATATGGGTATATGGCAGTATTTCTTCATAGTCCGCATGGTTATCTTCCAGCCACTGTTTAAGGCGTGGTGCCGGGTCCCCGTGAAGCTGCAGGGCTACTTTCCGGCCTGTTAGGGAATGAGCTGAGAACTCTCGGATTAAGCCTGCCGTACTTCCGTCATCATCCCGCACTGAAGGTGTGATATCAAGTTTTTTCAGAGTATTAACGGTTTTATAACCCCTTGCTGCAATATTTGCTTTTTGCAGGCTGTTGATTAGGGCGTCACCCTCATTCATATCAAGAGCCGTTTGATATATGGTTTCGACCCCGATTCCGGTAGTAAAAATAATCCATTCAAAGCTTTCCTTTATTAGCAGTCTTACATGATCCTGGAGTTTATCGTCTTTGAGCAGTGTTGTCCCCTGGGCTGGCCTGCTGAAGGCAATCCCTCCCTGATTCTCCACCAATTTGCCAATTTCTTCTATTTTCCGAGAACCTAAAAGTGCAATCCTTTTGCCAGCAAGCTTCCTCATCTTAATCCCCCTAGAAATGTATCTTTTTATTTTTAATTATAAAGGTTGAATGTTTATTTATCACATAATATTAGGCTTGAACCAGATTTAGCTAATGCATAATGGTATTCCACACTGAATCAAAGTAAACACCCTTACTTTTGTTTATTTGATTTTACCTGCTTTATAAAAGTATTTAGTTTGGTATGTGACTTATTTATTTTCGAATAGAGGAGTTATCCAGCAAAAAAAACTGCCCGCAGGATTTCCCGCAGACAGTTTTTGAATTATTTATCAGCTGGCTCTTCTTCAGCCATTTCTTCAGTTACTTCGTTCTTCTTGTTGACCCCATTGCTTTCTGCTTTGTAATCGTACTTTGAACGATCAACCGGTTCGAAGTTTTCCGGTGTGTAGAAGCGGAGAAGATCTCCGTTTACGACTTTATCAGATAGCGCCAATTTCTGCTCGGCACTTTCCTGAAGTTTTTTCGCTTCTTCAAAACGGCTTTCATCCAGCAGTTCACCAGTTGTTGAGTCATAGAACTTTCCGTCAACAGATGAAATGGTTGGACTCATGAAATCTCCGTTACGGAAAGGAACAAGATCATCATGCTGTTCTGATAATAAGTCTGTACCGAATTGCAGATACTGTTTAGTATCAATGCCAAGCAAGTGCATCAATGTTGGCATCAAGTCGATCTGACCGCCAAATTCATGGTTTACCCCGCCTTCCATGCCAGGTACGCGGATGAATAGAGGCACACGCTGCAGACCGGCACTATCGAACGCTGAAATTTCCTTGCCTAGCACTTGTTCCATTGCTTTATTATGGTTCTTGGAAATACCATAATGGTCACCATACATGACAATCACTGAGTTCTCATACAGGCCGGAAGCTTTAAGCTGCTCAAAGAACTGTTTAAGTGCTTCATCAGCATAGCGGGCTGTCTGGAAGTAATTATCCACTGATTTGTCACCAGTAGTATGAGGCTCAATTGTCGCCAGTTCCTGATCCATATGATAAGGATAGTGATGGGACACAGTAATGAATTTAGAATAGAACGGCTGTTTAAGTGACTTAAGATACGGCATGGATTGTTCAAAGAACGGCTTATCCATTAGACCATAGTCAGCCATGTTTTCTGGTTTTAAATCATAATATCCTGCATCGAAAAAGTTGTCATAGCCAAAGGATTTGTAAATTTCGTTACGGTTCCAGAAACTTCCCGAGTTACCGTGAAAAACTGCAGAAGTATAGCCTTTATCCTTCAGAATTGCTGGTGCTGCATTGTAGGTATTCATGCCCTTTGTTGTAAAGGCAGAACCCTGCGGCAATCCATATAGGGAGTTTTCAAGGATAAACTCAGCATCAGCTGTTTTCCCTTGTGCAGTCTGATGGAAGAAGTTATCAAAATACGTTGTATTTTCTTCTTCAATCAGTGAGTTCAAAAATGGTGTTACTTCTTCACCGTGCAGTTCATAGTTCATCAAGAATGTCTGAATGGATTCAAGGTGAAGGTAGATCACATTCATGCCTTCCGCTTTTCCGAAGTACTTCGGGTTCGGTTCAGCATAATTCGATTTTGTAAAGTTGATGACTTCGGTTGTATCACTGCTATCCGCCATAACTCTTTGCGCGGATGCCTTCGTGCTTTGTACTGCATCATAAATCGTATAATTGTACATGCCTAAATACTTAACAATGTAATTGCGGTCAAAACCTCTTGTCAAAAGTTCAGGGCGGTCTGTTTCAGCCAATCCCAGGTTTGCAAATGAAATGGCCAGAGAAGCATAAATTAATGCTGCTGATCTGCGGCGCGTCAAATCCTTTGTTTCCACTTTTACAACTTTAAATACAAGCAAGCCGGCAAGCACGATGAAATCAAGGAAGAAAAAGATATCAGTCGGCTGTAATAATGAGCTGATGCTTCCGCTGACGTCACCAAAGTTCTGTGTCTGCGTCAAAGTCGGCAATGTAATAAAATCATTAAAAAAACGATAGTACACTGCGTTCGCAAACAGCAGGAACGATAGCAAGAAATACATTACCATCAAGGCGATATATTTTCTTCTGCCTTTGAAAAAGAATGCAATTCCTAAAAACAGCAATGAAGACCCCAGCGGGTTGATGAATAAAAGGAAATGCTGCAAGGCACTTTCAATGCCTAAGTTAAATTGTGTCATTTGAGTAATATACGTTTTCATCCAGAGCAGAAATACTGCTAAAAAGAAAAAGCCAATATATTTATTTAATATATCCTGACTTTTATGAAGTAAAGTATTCAAAATCATACACCTGCCTTCTAGCACTTTATTCTAACATACTTTGCTAGTAATTTAAAAATCTTATGTTGGCAATCAGCCCAATAATTATTAGTTTACCTGATAAATATTAAGAATCTATGAACATCCAAAAAAGCACTGCACAAGAATATAACTATACTCGCATTTAATAAAATGTCAAGCATGTCCAGATTAAATGCTCTTTTTATGACTATTAAACAGAGTAAGTGCAGTTCACAGCCTAAGCTGGGTGTTGCCCATTAATAAATGCTGCACGTCTATATAGACGAATGAAATGCCATTTGGTTTCACTTTTTATGTAAAAACTTATAAATCTAATTTTTCAAGGAAGGAGAAAAATCAGACAACAGCCAATATATATGAAGAATGTAAACGAATTATACATAAAGGCGGAAATTCCTATGGACCAAAAACAGCAAATAACGAGTATATGGACATTCTTGCTGAGGGCAATTATTTTAATGGATGTGTTTTTGCCTCCCATAAAGTCAAAGTCATCCTGAATGAAGGATATGGACTATCAAGCTATCAATATGCCATTGAAAACACTCCTATTACCAAATTCCGCATTGGGTCTTTGACAAATTCATTTACGGCAGCAGCTACTCTTCTGCTTCACCAGCAAAAGAAGCTGAATCTGTTTGATATGATTCATACTTATATTAATGATTTTCCTGCTGAAAAAGGTGTGACCATTCAGCACTTATTAAGTCATTCATCAGGCGTAGCCGATTTTACCTTTTCTCCTGAATACTGGGAAAAATTCATGCGTCTGCCCTCCAGTCTGGAAAAATCCATCAATTGGATTAAGAGGAAGCCTCTGCAATTTCAGCCCGGTAAGGACATGCAATACAGCAATGCAGGATATTTACTGCTAACTGCTTTAATTGAAAAAGTTTCAGATTTACCCTATGAACAATTCCTCCTGGAGAATATTTTTAAACCTCTTCAATTAAAAAATACAGGAATTGATAATGGCCGTAAGATTGTAACGGACTTGGCTTCCGGTCATTCGGTCTGGGAAGAGGCCATTCACCCAGAGTATGTCGCTATGAGCATCCCTCAGGGAGCATATGGAATGTACAGCACTGCAGAGGATTTATTTAAATGTACAGAAGCTTTGCAGAATGGTTTGCTGCTAAACAAATGTATGACATCAAAAATGTTCACTGCCAACCCTGGAGGCTATGGGTATGGCTGGTTTATTAACGGCGAACAAGGGACAGCGAGACACTCTGGGGATATTAATGGCTTTACAAATGAACTGTTAATGAACTTTAAAGAGGATCTGACTATCGTCATCTTGAGTAATATGAATATCACTCCAGCAGACAAAATCTGTGAGGATCTATACCGCATCACTTTAAAAGAAAAGGTGCGAATGCCTCAAAGGTTAGCATACTCAAACGATCCCGTTCCCTGGAGAATGCTGACAGGAGAATACCGGGCGCATGAATTATATGCTGCGGTCCATTGGGGGGGAAAATAAACTATTTGTGACTATGCCAAAAAAATATGGGGCGTTATATAAATATGAAGTAAAACCCATTACCATTGCAGATGACAAAGTATTTTTCAAAATGAATTTTATAAATGAAGATTTTATTTTCGATTTGAAAGGTCAATGCCTCGAGATTGTGGATGTATATGAGCAAAAGCAGACACTGAAAAAACAAACCGCACTTATTAGCTAAGTGCGGTTTTAGTTTACCATAATATTATTATGTTTTTTACCATACTGATTTAAATTCTCCGGATTTTCCTGTGTCACTTGCTGTAAGTATCTCAATATTTTCGGTTACCTTTGTTGTATAAGTAAAATCCCCATAACAGTATGGATAGCGGAAATTATTCTTGTCGCCTCCGCAATTATAAATTTCCGGATTTTTTTCGGCCTGTTTGAGTGAGAATTCTTTCGCGATTTCTTCACTGTGTTTTCCGCCCTGATCTGCAACAAAGTCAATATATCCGATTCCCATATTGTAGGCCTGGATAACGGCAGGAAAGTCTACATTTTTCTGACTGCCATAATTTAGTGCTTTCTGAAAGTGTTTAACACCCTGCTTAATGCTTTGTTCCGGATCCTGAATGGAATTCGGGGGCAATCCAGCTGATTCCGAAGCCTGCATCGGGTCCCCGCCCTTCCCTTTGCTTTCCTGCTGCATGATCGCGGCTAATACGAGAGTATATTCTTCAAGGTTAACTTCCTTCAATTCCTTCTGAAGGATCGGCGTATAATTCTGAACATCCCTTGACACCGTATTAGGCAGTAAGGATACCGCTGTTTCCTTAATATTAAGCTGCTTGAATTGATCAAATAAGACAAAAATCAGAACCAAAAAAAATAACAGGAATGCTACATTTGATCTGCGTTTTGTACGCTTTTTGCTTTTTTTGCGTTTCATTGCTGCTCTCCCGGTTTCTCTATTATTTCAGATTATCATTATAGCAGAAAATACTGATATTTTAATAGGAATAGCTCCTTTAGAGAAGACCGGAAGAAGGTTTTCCGGAAAGTTCGGTTTTTATCATTGGTTTTTATCTGCCTGAATTTTGGTTTAACCCAGCATTTAAATTATATCGGTCAGTTTGCTTACACCGGCTTTCTGCTATACATACCAAATGAAGTAACTGAGCCTTCCTGTCTCCGCTGATTACTTCTTCCTCTTCACCATAATTCCGGCCTCTTCCTCAAGAGGCTTAATGACTGCCGACATATCCTGATCGCCATGGCCTTGCTCAGCGGCTGTCTGGAATGCTTTTTCAGCCAGTTGCCCGGTAAATTGGTTTAAGCCGGCTTCCTGTAAAAGCTGGTTGGCAAGCCGGACATCCTTGTGGACATATTTCACAGCTCCTCCTGGTGTGAAGTGGCGATCGAATACGTATTGTTCCATATGCCTGCGCAGGATTCTGCTGTCGCCATAGCTTGTCTTCAGCACTTTTAAGAGCTGTTCGGAATCCAGCCCATAAGCAGATCCGGCTACCATTGCCTCTGATGCAGCCAGAGAGTGAACAGCAACAAGATACTGATTAATCAGCTTGGCAATGCTGCCTGAACCCGAAGGTCCCAGATATTCTATGGTGTCACCGAGCATCTCCAGTACCGGCTTAACTTTTTGAAAAGCCACTTTTCCGCCGCCTGCCATGATCGTTAATGTCCCGCTTTCTGCTCCTTCAGGACCTCCGCTAACCGGACAATCCAGATAACTGATCTTTTTTGCATCTGTCATCTCAAAGATAGTTTTACTCGTGTCTGCCCCTACCGATGTGAAGTCAACGCATATCGTTCCAGGCTTGGCACTTTGAATGATCCCCTCTTTACCTGTATAGACGTTCAGCACATCGTCTGGCATAGAAAGACAGGTACACACGACTTGACATTGGCTGGCCAGATTGCTGATCGTTTCCGAATAAAAGGCACCCAGATCAATAAGGGGCTGTGCTTTTTCAATTGTCCGATTATGAACGATGACGTGAAAGCCATTGCCCAGGAGGCGCTTGGCCATCCGCGAGCCCATTACTCCTGTTCCAATAAATCCAATCTTCATGATATCACCCCTTTCTGCCAGGCAAAACTCTCTTCACTTCTGCCTTGCGGATTATATTCAAGACCAATTAAGCCTCGATAGTGTTTACTCAAATATTGAAGAATATCGGTATAATTCATTTCACCTGTCCCTGGCTGCTGTCTGCCCGGATGGTCAGCAATTTGCACATGCGAAACCAGCTCAGCGTATTTTTGATACATGGAAAGAGAATGGCCATAAATTCTTTCAATATGGTAAAAGTCGAATTGAAGCTTCACATTCGGCAAAGCGACACGATGGATTATGTCTGATGCCTGATGGATATCATTTAAGAAATAGCCAGGCATGTCGAATGGGTTGATAGGCTCAATTAATAGGGTTATCTCATGCCTAGACATTGCAGTGCCCGCATAAAGGAGATTTTCTATAAATACTTCCAGATTATTGTCTGGGTGTATCCCCGCCATACAATGTATCTTTTTAACTCCAAGGCCATTTGCATAACGGATCCCCCTTTCAACTGATTTTCTAAATTCCTCTATACGTACGGGGTCTGCTGCCAGGCCACGGTCCCCTTTTTCCCATTGACCTGGCGGCAGGTTAATTAAGTCCATCGATAACTGATTTTGCTTAAGCTCTGCTTTGATTTCTTCTATTGTAAATGTATATGGAAACTGGCACTCCACATAAACAAAACCAGCTTCACGGGCTTTTTTAAACCGCTCCAAAAAAGGAACTTCTGTAAAAACGGTTGAAAGATTAACAGAATATCTATTCATGATAGCCTCCTGGAATAGGGTTATTGTTAATAAAATGGTCTTTTCTCATAGATTGTTGTTTTTGGTTTTGAAATCAGCGGGGAGGACGTAAGCCTCCTGCTGGAGTCAAGTGACCTCAGCTCCAATCAACTCAGCAAATTAAACGAAGGTATTTAGAAAGAAGGAGACTTCACAAAAATAGCCTTTAAAACACGCAGAACTTTAAATATCTGATCCTGTTGAAGGCCCTTTTAGTTCATAGCCATTTGCAAAGTACTGTATCGTTTCTAGCTCATTGCCATTCAGTTCACGATTGACACTGGATTGATAGGCATTCTTCATTTCTTCCATTTGTCCTTCGAATTCTTCTGTTAGTCTTGCTGCCTTCCTGAGCATGGCCGTTTCCACCTGGTACTCTGCCTTTGAGATGGCCGTCCCGTGGGACAAAATATATGTATCTGCATCAAACTGTTCCAGTGCATCCAATAGCTGAAGCACACAGTCTGCTGTGTAATTCCATTTACTTGCGTAAAGATTCGCGTAAATCGCATCGCCGAGAAATAATATTTTTTCTTCTTTTATATATACCACCACCGAGTCTGGAGAATGGTCCCCGCCGACTCTTTGCAGTTGGCAGCTCACACCGCCAAGATCGATTTCAAGAATATTCTCAAAAGTGATATCTGGAAGTTTAACCTTAATGCTTCGATCATTACCATACTCGTTCTTAATAGCGCTCGCGCAAAATTCTATTTCGATTCCGCTTTTCACACGTTCATCCAATGCCTCATCTGTCCATTGGTAAGGGATTAGCTTTTCCATTTCAGCTTTGGTGAGATTAGAAGCAATAGATGGAATATCCAGTGCAGGCAGGCCGAAAATATGATCCCAGTGCCAATGAGTCAGGACCACCATCCTCGGTGAAGGTATTCGCAGTTTCTCCAGCTCGCTTAAAAACAATTGAGCATGTGCTTCAGAATTGCCTGCATCAATCATCAAAGTCATTTGATCCCCGACCACAGCCCCTAAAATAGGACGGTCAGTTTCTGAAACAGGAGTTTGATACCAAACCCTGTGCTTAAGTTTTTCTAAAGTTTGCATAAAATCCTCCCTCCGATTCTTTTGTACATTAATTCGTTAAAAGTGAATAGAATCCTTTTTCTCTATTATATAGAAAAAACTGCTCAATACTTGAGCAGCCCCATTTTATGATTAAGATTCGCCTTTATAAACAAAGTAATCAAAATCGGCAAATTGATTTTGGCCGGAAGTGTCCTGACATTGCATGCCGACGAATGCACCTGTAAAAAAACCGCCGCCCTTTATGTAATCATCCGATAATTTATGGGATTGGAAAGGAACTGCAAGTTCTGTCCAGTTCTCACCGTCGAATGAATAAGAATAATTATATTCATGGATATGGACATTTACACGAAGGTAAACATATTTCACTTCTGCCGGGATTTCAATTTCACTCCCTTTTAACGGCTGGGAGAAAGTAAAATTATCGCATGACACCAATTCCAGGATTCGTCCTTTATCTTCATCCCAGCTGACCTGGCATGACGTCCAGTTTTCAGTATTATAATAATTAACGAGACCGGCAGATTGCTGGAAGGTTTCGGGCTCAAATGCCACCTTTGTTTCAGCAGTAAAAGAAAAGTGCTGCCATCTTCTCGCTATGAAGGCCTGTGTAAATTTGGATGTTAAGCTTTCTTTCCCATATAACCGAAGATGGCCAGGGTTATCCTTCAAAGAAACAATATTCTCACCGAGCGGAATCCTTAAATTCTGGAAATGCAGGTTTAGGGTTTCACTATCAAAATCGTCTTTTTCCGGAAAATCTCTTCCCCACTTTACTTCCTTAATCTTTGGCCCTTCTATTTCAAGGGCAGGCTCGTTCCCGCCAGTTACATAAGGCCAGTCATTCTTCCATTCCAGCCTTTGTATGGCAGTCTCCCTTCCAAGAGGACAATAACCGCGCGGGTCAAGTAAAGGATGACCCTCTCTTGTTAAGGGGCGTCCTGTAAGATGGACAAGAAACCACTCATCTGTGTGAGTTTTTACCATTGAAGCGTGACCTGCCTTTTGCAGAGGGTTCCTCGGTGACCCGAAAGATGAAATGAGCGGATTTTCAGGGTGTACTTCATATGGCCCCCTTATGTTCTTTGATCTCGCAATGGTGGCCTGATGATCATATTTAGTTCCGCCTTCAGCAGTCAGCAAATAATAATAACCATTGATTTTATACAAATGCGGAGCTTCTGTCAGTTTGATATCAGTCCCCTTGAAGATGACCTCCGCTTTCCCTTTCAGCTTTTGCTTCTGTACGTCATATTCCTGCAAAGCGATTCCGTAAAAGTTGTGATGGCCGGCACGGTGATCCCACACCATGTTGACCAAATATTTTTTTCCGTCCTCATCATGGAACATAGAAGGGTCAAAGCCTGAACTATTTAAATACACAGGATCAGACCATTCCCCTTCTACGCTTTCACATACTGAAAGGTAATTATGGCAATCCTTCCACTGGCCATCCACCACTTTTACATCCGTATAAATAAGCCAGAACCGGCCATCGTGATAGGATAAAGCAGGTGCCCAAATCCCGCCTGAATCCGGACTTCCTGTCATATTCAGCTGGCTTATCCGGTTTAATGGCCTTGCAGCCAGACGCCAATTTTTCAGATCCTTAGAATGATAGATTCCAACACCGGGAAACCACTCAAAAGTGGAAACAGCAATATAATAATCTTCTCCCACCCGGCAAATGCTCGGATCAGGATTAAATCCTGTTAAAATCGGATTGCGTATAAGTGCCATTTGACCATACCTTTCATTTTATTATTCCTTAAATATGTCTGCTTAAGCCCGAATGCCTGAACTGTTCAGGCTGCCGGTGCTTTTGCCTCGCTTCAATTTTCCTAAAACTGTACATTCCCCCATACATCAAAATCCATGTAATGGAAACAGCGCTAAAGAAGGGAATAAATGCAGGACTGTACAAAAGCAGAAAAATGATGGATCCGGCAGAGGCTGCTATGATCAGGGTAAGATGCAGGTTAAGGATCCCAAGTAAACATGAATTTTTTATATATTCGCTAACTCTTAAATCGTAATGTACATAAACCGGAAAAAGATACATCAGAGTAATGAAATAAAGAGCTGATATAATAAGCAGCAGTACGAAAAACATCAGCTGCAGAACCCCTTCTAAGCCATTTACAAAATGCAAATCCAAAAGAATGAACCCCGCGCAGATGACAAGTATGAAACCAAGCAAATTAGATTTAGTAAATTCCTTTTTATAGATTGATAGGAAAGTATCCCAAACAGGCACTTCTGTCTCTTTCATCTGCCACTTGCGGACGATAGTGAAGAGGGATACGGTTGCAGGCATGAAGCCAAATACGATTAGCCCCGCCATCGTAAATAACAGCCAGAGCAAGTTAACATAAGCAAGCTTCATGATCCATTCACATATTGTAAATAGCTTGCCCAGCATATTTTGCATGTTTGTCACCTCCTCTGATTCAAATCATTAGCCTTTAACCGAACCAGATGCTATTCCCTCAACGATGCGATTGCTTAATATCAGAAAGGCAATTAATATTGGCAGGATGCTGATGACCAGTGTGGCACCTATAGCACCCCAATCCGTAGTATACTGGCCAATGAAATTCTGGATTCCAACTGTAAGTGTCTTAAAGCTATCCGAACTGATAAATGTATTCACAAATACAAATTCATTCCAGTTGTAAATCATATTAATAATCGCAGCCGTTGCCATTACCGGCATCGTCATAGGCAGTGTGATTTTAAAGAAAATATGATGGATGGATGCACCATCCATGACTGCTGCTTCTTCTACCTCCCTTGGCAAAGCTTCATAGAAGCCCAGCAAAATCATAATGGTGATTGGAAGGTTGAAAGCTGTGTAAGTTAGAATAATGGATAGCGGATTATCAATCAGATTGATATTGGTAAAAGTGCTGAATAAAGGGATCAATGTCGAATGGACCGGTATCATTAAACCGACCATAAACAGTCCCAGCACCAGCCTGCTGCCTTTCCAATGCATTCTCGTAATGGCAAAGGTAACCATGCTGGCTAAAACAACAGTCAGAATGACAGCTGCAAGGGTGTACGTTACACTATTTATAAAATAGAGGCTGATGTTTCCTTCCGTCCAAACCTTTGCGTAATTTTCCCATTTAGGGTTTTCCGGCAATGAGAATGGAGACATATTGAATACTTCCTGGTTGCTTTTCAGGGAAAAAAGAAATAGCCAGATAATCGGGAAAATCTGAAACACGGCGACAAGAACCAGGAACACATACATGATGCCATATGCTAAACGGTTCACAATCGGTTTTGAGACAAGCTTTGTGTCCAGTCCATTTCCTATGCGTGGGGCGCCATCAGGTTTTACTGTTTCCATACATTTTCCTCCCTTCCATTAATAGATATCTTCATTAGCAGCTGTAAATCTGCGGATGATGTAAGTAACAACAAGACAAATGACCAGCAGGAAAAATCCGATGGCACTCGCATATCCAAAGTCAAAACCCTTAAATGCTTTCTGATACATATAAGACGCCATTACTTCGCTTGCTCCATTCGGACCGCCTCCGGTCATGACATAGATCAGGTCAAAGTATTTCAGCGAGCCTACGACTGCTAGAACAATTGTTACTTTAATTACATTCATAATCAAAGGGAGCTTTATTTTAAGGGCAATCTGCCAGGGAGAAGCCCCATCAATTCTTGCTGCTTCAATAAGTGATTCAGGAATATTTTTTAATGCTGCATAATAAATGAGAATATAAAAACCGGCGTATTGCCATATAATTGGTATAATGATGGCATAGAGTGCGAGATTGGCATCCGCTAGCCATGCAGGCGGATCTTCAATGCCGATAGCTACTAACACTGTGTTCAGCATGCCATTTGAAGGGTGGTATATCTTCATCCAAAGCTGTGCAATTGCGACTGATGCCAGCAGCATGGGGATCAGGTATATCTTCCTTAATAAATCTGCACCTTTGATTTTACTGGCGAGGATAATGGAAATGAACAAGTAGCCGATCAGACTTAATGCAGAAAACAGGGCCAGCAAAAAGGAATGCAATGCACTTTTCCAAAAGAGTGCATCTTTCATCAGTACCTTGTAATTCTTTAGGCCGATGAAATCCATTTCTCCAATGCCATTCCATTTCATTAAACCAAAGTAGCCTGTCTGTATAATCGGCACATAGATCAGCGCAAGGACCAGGAAAAGGGCAGGTGTGATGTACAGTGCGATGACTTTTTTATTGGAAAGCACTTTATTCATTTCATTTCAGCTCCTTCCTGTTAGAATTAGAAAGGATATACCCCAACAGCAGATATATCCTTTTTTCGGGAAGGCTGTTAATTCCCTTCCTCAGCCTTAAGAGCCTCTTCATGCTGTTTGGCATAATCAGCTGGTTTTACTTCATTGCCGAACAGTGATTGGATAAGGTTTAAATGTGTTTCTGCAACCGAAGCACTCATTTGGACATCAGCAAATAAGGTTAAGCTGCTGGCTTTATTTAACTCATTTAAAACATCAATATACAGTTCCGGAAGATCCACTTTACCGGTATCAACCTTCGTGGCAGGAATTACACCCGCTTTTTCAACAGATTGCTCTCCCCATTTTTCAACAAAGAACTTTACAAATTCTTTTGATTCATCTTTAACCTTTGAATTTTCAGCTACGAATAACCCTACTCCCGGGCCGCCCACCCAGCTGTCGATATTTCCTTTGCCTCCGTCAACGGTCGGGAATTTAAAGAATCCAACCTTTTCCCTGAAATCCTGCGGAATTTCTTCATTCGTCGTAAAATTAGGGAGCTCCCAGGTTCCCATTAGATACATTGCAGCATTGCCGTTCAGGAACTCAGCCTTTCCTTCGTCATTTGAAAGTCCATTATAGCCTTTATTAAATGCGTTCTCTTTGACAAGGTTTTGAACTTCTTCAGCAGCTGATACCAGTGCCGGATCTTCGAACGAACCAGAGCGGTCAATGGCTTTATTAAGAACTTCAGCCCCTCCAATTCGGTCTGCCAGGTACATGTACCACAAGGATCCTGTCCAGCGGTCTTTATTTCCAAGTGCAATCGGGGCAACCCCGTTGTCTGTCAATGTCTTAACAGCATTTTCAAACTCACTGTAAGTGTGGGGTACATCAAGATCATATTTCTCAAAAATTTCTTTATTGTAGTAAATAGGTGCAATGTTCAGCTCAAGAGGCAAACCATAGGTTTTTCCATCGAGAGCGTAGGCTTCCGTAGTCCCGCTTACAAAAGATTCCTTCAAACCATCATTCAGTACATCATCCAGCTCTGCAAATAGATTGCCTTTCACAAATGGGGTCATATATCCGGCTGCCCAGGTAAACCCTACATCCGGCAATTCATTAGAAGATGAAAGAACTTTGATTTTATTTTTGTACTGTTCATTTTCCAGAACTTCGACTTCAATTTTCACATCTTCATGCTCGGCTTCATATTGTTCAATAATATCTGTAACAATCTGATTTTGCTGCTTGGAGCTTCCTGCCGGCCATAAGTGCATGAATTTAATGGTTTTTTTGGAACCGTTTTCACCACTGGCCGTATCGGTGTTTCCGCTGCATCCTGCGAGCGCTGCTGCCAGGATCAGCACTGCAATAAGTATTAATGAATGCGCTTTCTTAAGCATTTTCCTAACCCCCTATTTCTTAATTATTCTAACAATTCTAATGATAACACCACTAAAAAATCGCGGTAAGGTAACCGCGATTGGGAAAAATTCCACTATTTTTAGATGGGAGTTTCATCAAGTTCGGTCAGCTTCCGGTATTTGCTTGGGGTCACACCTTCCGAGTCTTTAAAAAGTTTAATAAAGTACTTGGCTGTTTGATACCCGGCCTGCCGGGCCACTTCATCTATTGGCAAATCCGTGGTTATGAGCAGCTTTTTCGCCAATTGCAGTCTTTTTCTTGTCAAATATTCACTAAAAGTAATGCTGGTCTGCTCTTTAAACATCGCACTAAAATAACTGGCATTCAGATGCACTGCATCAGCGACTTCTTTGAGAGAAATTTGTCCCGGAAGGTTTTCGTTCACATAAGCAATGGCCTGTTTGACAGATGAATTTACATACTCTTTTTTTGCTTCCAGCTCAAGCAGGCCTTGGTCTGCGACTTTTTCCAAATAATCTGCCCTGACCATATGTTCTTCCGTTTCAAGGGCTTCTTCAATTGCCTTTATAAGACTTTCCTTCCGCAGTGGTTTGACCAGATAGTTGAGAACACCAAGCCGGATGGCTTCCTGGGCATATTCAAAATCAGGATAGCCTGAAATTATCATGACAGCCGGCTTGTATCCTTGGTTTCTGATGTTTTTCAGCAGTGCCAAACCAGTCATTTCTGGCATGCATATATCTGTAATAAGCAGGTTCACTCTGGTCCTCTGGAATAACTCTAAAGCTTCCTGTCCATCAGCTGCGCTTAGAATCTCAAGTCTCCCTGCTGACCATCCTTCCAGTGTCTTTTTCAGCCCCTGTCTTGTTGTCTCTTCATCATCCACTATTAAGATTATCTTTGTATTCACCTTTATTTCCCTCCCCCGCAGGTATTACGAACACAACTTTAGTGCCTGAACCCAACTCACTTTCCAGATGAAGACCGCCAAGGGAATAGGCATCATAATAAAGGCTGAGCCTTTTGTTAACGTTTGTCAGCGCCATCCCAATCCCTTTAAATGAAGAAACATTCTCTTTTTTTATCTCCTCGTTTAACTGATGAAGCTCTATCTGATCAATCCCCGGGCCGTTATCCTGCACCGTGATTTTGACCGAGTCCCCACCGGCTGATTCTTCTAATTTGATAAGGACAGTTCCTTGTATTCTCTTATTTTCAATTCCATGCTGTATAGCATTTTCAACTAATGGCTGTATAATCAGTTTTGGTATTTTCACACCAAGGAGCTTGGGCGGTGCAGCAATTTTCCATAACAGTCTTTCGCCAAGCCGCATTTTCATTAGGCGCATATACCGTTCAATATGATCAAGTTCATCATGTATGGTAACCCATTCAGCAGATCTGCGATTCCCGATTGTATATCGGAAAAGTTCAGACATTGAAATGACAATCTCAGCCAATTCCTCTTCCTCTTTCTCCTCCAGGGACCAGTAAAGTGCGTTTAGAGTGTTGTAAAGAAAATGCGGATCAATTTGGGCCTGCAGTGCCTTCAGCTCCGTTCGGGACCGAAGCAATTCTTTTTCATAAACAACCTGTATTAAGTGGTTGGTCCTTTCAACCATTTTATTGTAGGTGTTATTTAATTCAATAAATTCAAGTGAGGAATTACTCTCAGGATTCAGTTTTAATTCATCCATTTTGGCATTTTTCATCGTATTAGTCAGTTTTTTAATCGGTCTGGTGATCATGGTGGCAAGCACTATGGAGGAAATGACAAATAAAAAGAATCCAATGGAAACTGCTAAAATGATTACTGCTCGAACTTTCGTAACGCCCTGCAGCAGAAAACTCATCGGCTTCAGGATGACAAAAGTCCAGCCTGTCAGAGCTGACTTTTCAGTAACAGCCATATATTCCTGATCACGGATCATAATCGATTTTTCCTCTTGCTGGATAATGCTTTTTATGTCGAGTCCATAATCATAAGTAATGGGTGTTAAGTCGCGATCGAGAAGCATCATATAATCGTTTTGTCCGTTTTCTTCACTATTGCCCTGAACCTGAAAATAACTGTTGGAAATACGGACGACAAGATAACCGCCATTCGAGAACCAGCGATCCATAAGACTGACTCTCCGTATGGCTGCAGAATAGCTGGTGTTTCCCTTATCCTTCCCAGTCCAAACAAGCTTCCCCTTTTCCTTGTCAGCGGCCTTCACCCACTTTGAATCGATTACTTTAAAAATATTTTTCCCATCGAATGGATAAATCCTTTTGCCTTCTGCATTATACAGTTCAATTGAAGATATTCCATCTGAGTAGGCATATGTATTATTGATGATTTTTATCAGGGATTCCAATTTTCCATAATCCATGCTTTCCCCTTCAAGCATCTTTAGCAGCATTTGCTGAACAGTGCTATTGGTCATGAGCTGATTAGTCAGAGTATCAATCTGTTTATAAAGCGTTTCCATTCTGCCGTTGGCTTCTGCAGCGGTTTGCTGAACCTGGCGTTCCGCATTTTGCCTGAAAAAGCCGCCTAATTGGTCATAGACAACGAGTGAAACAAATGCCAGGACAAACAGCATGACGCTTAAAAACACTGCTAAAATCTGGTTTCGCAGTGTATTGAATTTTTTTAAAGAAGAAAGAAAACTCTTCATATGAATCACCTATTCTCAGGTTATCTTATATATTTATTTAAATATAGCAGATTTAAAGCTGGATAACATGAAAACCCTTACATTAATTTATTTGGGCTTACATCCTCCATTCTCCTTTTTGAAAGTATGCTAGCATTTTATTTATGGAGAATAAATAGAAAAACTGCTCAATATCTGAGCAGCCCTTGTTCGGAAGTTATTCTATTTCAACGATCATTTCAATTTCTACAGGGGCTCCGCCTGGAAGGGAGGCAAGCCCCACAGCTTTGCGGGCATGTCCATTTTCCTTGCCGAAAATGTCATGAAGCAAATCTGATGCAGCATTAATGACTATAGGATGATTTTTAAAGCTGCTTGTTGAGGCAACGTATCCATCCATTTTGATGATTCTTTTTACTTTATTTAAATCTCCAATGATCCCTTTAATGGCTGACAGCAAATTCAGCGTACAAATTCTTGCTGCATCCTTTGCTTCCTCGATTGAGATATCTTCCCCGACAATTCCTGCATATTTTTGCGCGCCATTTACCCTGGGTGTTTGTCCGGATAAAAAGACTGTATTGCCCGAGATAACGCCCGGTTCGAAAGGCATTCGGATATCAGCCAATACAGGGAGCTGGATATTCAGCTCTTCCAGTCTTTCTTCAATTCCCTTTTTTACCCCTTCCATCACTATGCCTCCTGGGAAACACTTTGTTTTAATGAAGAATATAGTTGTTTAGTGAATTTAAATGAGCGGTGAGTATAATAGACTTTGGCGAAAGCTTGATTTTCACAAAGTGAGCATTTGATTTCATATGGAGCTTTTCGAATATGAGGAGTTTTTAATATTTGCATGGCTTCTTTTAAATGTGTGCTGCAAACCCACATAATGTCACCTTCTTCTATTTTATTGGGATTCTATATACTATTACATTCTGTAATGGGCAAATGACGTTATTTCATCCATTACAGAATGCAGTATTCGCAATCTCATTTTCCTGTTGTAACGGTTTGCTTTAATTTATCCGGCTTTCTCTTTTTCACCTGATCTGTAACTTCATCGTCCCATGAAATGGTGATATCCCCGTCTGTAACGAATGTCTGGCAGCCTAAACGATAGCCTTTCCCCAGCCACTCTTCTCCCAGCTTCCTTCTTTCCTGGATTTTTACGTTGTCCAGGTATTCTGCTCCTTCTTCAGTTTTAAAAACACAAGTACCGCAAATTCCTCCGCCGCAGCGATTTGGCAGATCTCCATCATAGCGGAGCGACATTCTTAATATATTAGAATCCTCAGGCACTTCCAGAGTTTTGTTGCTATTGACAAAATGGATGTTTGGCATGATTGAATTCCTCCCTGTGGTTTCGTTTCTTAGTTCTTGGTATACAATATACCATATAAATAATATTCAGACAATACTAAACTTTTAAATATTTTATTTTAAGTTATTACTCTAATCCCGTAACTGCAGCACTGCTTTGCCCTTGACCCTTATGCATTTTCCATAGTCGACATTCTTTGAACATATCCCCATTGGTTTCTTCTCCCTCTAAAGAAATGGCCAGTTCGGACTGATTTCTTCCTCTTCTGTCCCGAAGGTGGCCCAAGTTCGGACTCACGCCCTCCGGTTTCTTTCTCTTCTGTCCGAAGGTCGCCCAAGTTCGGACTCACGCCCTCCGGTTTCTTCCTCTACTGTCCGAAGGTCGCCCAAGTTCGGACTCACGCCCTCCGGTTTCTTCCTCTACTGTCCGAAGGTCGCCCAAGTTCGAACATTATTCCTATGGTTCCTTGCTCTCCTGTCCGAAGGATGCTTCATTATTTTCTTTTACTTTCATTCATAAACGTTTTGCTGTTGAAATTTTAGCAGGTCCCTCTTTTTAACACTGTTTATATACGCCATGTAGGCTTTCTTCGAATTTTCAATATGAATCCTCATCAAGTATTCAGCTATTTCGGCATCTTTATCGCGCAGTGCCTTCATTATATCGATATGTTCTTTTAATGAGTCCTTCCTTCTTCCTGGTGTTTCATATCCCATATTGGCCGCCATATGAATAAAATCGATCAAGCCTGATAGGATTTCATATAGTTTTGGACTTTTAGATGCCTTATTAATCAGCCTATTCATTTGAATATGTTCGGAATTGAAGTTTTCTTCATCCTGTTCACTTAGCTCCATTAGTTCCTTAATTTTGAGATCCAGTTCTTTTTGTGTACTTGTATCCATTCTTTGTGCTGCCAATTTTACAGCCAGCACTTCCAGTGAAGAGAGAATCGTAAATACCTCCAATACTTCATCCTCTGAGATATTGGAGATGACAACCCCTTTTCTGGGAACTGTTTTCACGAAACCTTGAGATTCCAGCCTGAACAGAGCCTCCCGAATCGGTGTGCGGCTAATGTTTAGCTTGGCTGCAAGTTCTCTTTCTACCAGTCTGTCTCCTGCCTGGTATTCTCCTTCTAAAATGAGTCTTTTCAGGTACAAATACGCATGTTCGCGTATAGATATTAAGTTGTTTTCCTCCCATGTTCTATCCATTTTTCCACCTCCTATTTTTATAACTTAAGATAAAAAGATTCCTCCATAAAATAAAGCTCCAAATATAACAAGCGAAGGATGAACCTTGAATTTAATTAATGTTAAATAGCTAACGGCTGCAAGAAGCACAAGATGCAGCATTCCGCTGTTTTCAAAGGCTGTCAAAAAGAACTGGTAGGCCATGACAGCCAGGAGGACAGCAATGATCGGCTGCACGGATTTGGTCATTAGCTTTACTTTAGGGGAATCTTTGAATAGATTAACAAACTTAAACAGGACGATGACTGCCAGCGCTGATGGCAGGATGGTAGCTGCCAAAGCCACTGCCGCCCCTAAAACCCCGCCTAATTCATAGCCGATGAATCCAGCCATTTTTGTTGCAATGGGACCCGGCAGCGCATTGGCAATGGCGAGAACATCCCCAAATTCAGTGAGTGTCATCCAGCCATTGTTGTTCACTACTTCTATTTGAATGAGCGGGATCGTTGCGGGTCCCCCTCCGTAACCCAATAGATTTGCTACAAAAAATGCCCAAAAGATCTCCCAATATATCATGAACTTTTCTCCCTTACTGGCATGTACTCTTCAATTGCCTTTTTATTCGCCTGCTCCTTCCGATGGGCAATATAAAATGCTGTGCTTAAGACTATCGCAATTAAAATACCGGGATGCCATTCCAAAAACTGAACAAATACCAGTGATACGGCAGCCAGCATAAGATTTTTTGGCAGCCCTAAGCCCTGGCTGCCTTTCTGGTAGAAACGATAGGCCATCTCTGCCAGCATAAAGCCAATGACTGGTGTCACTCCCTGTACCATTCCGCTGACAATCGGGGACTGGCGAAAAGAGTATAAAACGCCAAGCAAGGCTAGCATGGCAATAATAGAAGGAAGGATATGAGTAAGGATAGCTACTGCGGCACCCATGCTGCCTTTGACTTTGTAGCCGATATAGGCAGCCATTTTCGTTGCAATCGGTCCTGGCAGCGTATTGGCTAATGCCAGAATCTCCCCGAATTCCTCCTCCGTCATCCATTTATATTTCTTAACTGCTTCAAATTCAATCAGCGGTATTGTCGAAGGACCTCCTCCATACCCTGTCACGCCGGTGCGTGCAAATCCAATTGCCAATTCAAGATAAGGCTTCATGCGATCCTCCCCTTATTTAGGTGTTATTGACTGAAGAAGGACCTCATTCCGCTACCTATTAATAACGAATGAGGTCCCTTTCTATTATTTTTTAATATCTGCTTCGGTTACAACTTCATAGCCGTCTTTTTCCACGTGGGATTGAAGGGCTTCTAATGCAGCGATACCAACAGCCGTATCCTGCTCTCCATTTCCTCCGCTGATGCCGATTCCGCCAACGACTTCCCCATTAACAACAATTGGGAACCCTCCGACAAACACAGCAAATTTGCCATTAAGCATATGCTGGATGCCAAATGCCTCATTGCCTGGAAGGGCAGGCCCGTTCGGTTCTTTATTGAATAGATGGGTGGAGCGTTTATGGCCGGCTGCTGTGTAAGCCTTGGCAATTGCAATTTCTGGCCCGGTGATTCTTGCTCCATTCATGCGCTCCAGGGCAATCACACTTCCTCCGTCATCGACAATTGCAATGGTTTCAAAGACATTGATTTCCGCTGATTTTACCTTTGCTGCTTCAATCATCAATTTTGCTTCTTCCAATTCAAGTTTTAGAGCTGTTTTCATCATCATTCTCCTTCTGATTTAATAGCCAATATAAACGGTTTTCACTTGAGTGAAAAATTCCAGGCCCACTCTTCCCGATTCCCGGAACGTAGCGGTGCTGGATTGCTTTAATCCGCCAAAAGGTGCATTGATTAAGTTGCCGGTTGTTGTCCGATTCACTTTTACCGTGCCTGCCTGAATGTCTTTAGTAAACCGGCTGGCTGTTTTTAAGTTATTTGTCACAATGGAAGCAGACAATCCATAGTCAACGTCATTGGCAATCGCAACGGCCTCTTCATATGTATCTGCCTCGATCACGGCAATGACAGGTCCAAAGATTTCTTCCTTGGCAATGCGGTGATTTGGCTTAACATTAGTAAAAATGGCCGGCTGCACAAAATATCCTTTTTCATATTCACCTGATGTGAGGTGCTCACCGCCATATGCTAGTTCCGCACCGTCTTCTTTGCCAACCTCAATATACTTCAGGACATTTTTCAGCTGTCTTTCATTTGCAAGCGGGCCGATCTTAACTCCTTCTTCAAACCCGCTGCCAATTTTAAGGGCGCTTGTTTTTTCAATCAATTTCTCCAAAAATGCATCTTTTACTTCGTTCATCACGATCACTCTGCTTGTTCCTGTACAGGCTTGCCCGGTTAAAGAAAACCCGCCATTCACTGTTAATGCAGCGGCAAGATCAAGGTCAGCATCTTCCATAACTAGAAGCGGGTTCTTTCCTCCAAGTTCCATTTGAGTGCGGGTGGTGAAAGAGCATTTGCTATGGATGTCCTCTCCTGCAGCTGTTGAGCCAGTGAAAGTGACAGCCTTGACTGCAGGATGGGTGACCAGTAAATCACCAACATCAGATGCCTTCCCAGTAACAAAGTTCAAAACGCCATTTGGTATACCGGCCTCGTGCAGCGCTTCAACAAGCCGCACGGCAATCAGAGGGGTATCTGAAGAAGGTTTGAACACCACTGTGTTTCCAGTAATTAATGCCGGAGCAATTTTTCTCGCAGCAATGGAGATTGGAAAGTTCCATGGCGTGATCACACTTACCACTCCAAGCGGCTCTCTTTCTGTCGAAACTCTCATATTTGGATCATCATTCGGGAAGGTTTCACCTGTGAAGCTTTGTCCCTCGACCGCATAATAGCGAAGTGTCTGTGCGGAGCGCAGCACTTCATTTTTCGCATCATTGACATGCTTTCCTTCTTCCCTAGTCAGTTCTTCTGCATATTGGGCAGCATTTTCTTCGAGATGTGCTGCGGCCTTGTTTAAAATGGCAGCACGCTTTGATGGAGCTGTCTTTGCCCAGCCAGGGAAAGCTTCACTGGCAGCTTCAATTGCCTCTTTCACATCGGTTTCAGTGGATGCCTGAAAAACGCCGACAACATCTTCTGTATTTGCAGGGTTCACACTATAAAACTTCTTTTGGCTCGCGGATTCCTGCCACTCACCATTAATATAGTTATTGAATGTTTCTACCTTTGTTGTAATCAAACCTATCACCTTACTCTCTGTTAATTTCTCTCTTTCCTGAGACAACTTCTCCTATTATAGAAAGAGCCGCCACATAGACCTCGAAGGACAAGATTTAGTGTGACGGCCTGGATATTACATATTATTTTGCTTCTACTAAAGAACCAAGATCTTGTTCAAGATATTCCCTCCATAAGCCATCCATGTACATACGGCGCATTTTCGCACCTGTGCGGACTACTTCAAGGCAGCGCTGCTGTAATTCAGGAGTATCTGCATGGTCCAAAACGATTTTGTAGCCGCGTTCTCCATGGATTTCATCGGATACGATATGAAGATCGAAGAATTCGATTTCTTCATCCGTGAATCCGTATTGTGCACGGAGAGCCGGAGTCTGCTTTCGATAAATGTCCGGAACCTGGGATTCCAGGCCGACAACTAGAGCAGCTGTTGCTACAACGAAGTTTTCACGGGCAGCTACTGCGTAGCACCAGCTTTGCAGGCCTAATGTTGTTGGAGCCATGTTTTCTGGATTGATTACTCGTTCGCGGGTTGTTCCACATGCTTCCGCAAAGCGAATCAGCAAGTCTGTATGGCGGTCTGCCGCAATTTCTTCTTCATACATGTTTTGAAGTGTGAAATCTTTTGCTGCTTCAAATTTTGGATCGGTTGGAGTGTTGTGATAGATGTATGCTAAGTAGTCAGCAAAAGGTCCAACATAGTGGTAATGGTTTTCTGCCCATCTGGCAAAATGCTTTCTTTCCAATTTTCCTTCAGCCCAAGCTACAGTGAATGGAGCTTTCTGGCTATGGTTTCCTTTAATGGCTTCCTCTAGTTCTTTGCGAAATTCATCTTTCGATAATAATTCTGGCATGTGTAAACTCCTCCTCGAAATTTATGTAGCCTATTGGCACTTGATATTTTGTATACCAAAACTTATTAAAAAATAATAGGTTGCTAATTTACAACCTTATATTACCTTGTTTTTTTGGTCTTTGGTATACCTTAATGAAATCATAACCTATTCTTTTTGAATTGTAAACATAATTTTTAGAATTTTTTAAAGATTAATTTTTATCGTATGATAGATTGTAAGTAACTAATAAAGCAGCTCTTCTTTAAGATCAAGCAGCTCGGAAAGTTCTGCAGACAGATTATCCAGGGCTTCTTCAACGATTTGCTCTCCGATTTCCCTGCTCCCTTGCCGGCCATCACCTATACAGCCGTTTCCAGTCATTTCTTCATAGAAGTAAAATCCCTGGACAGCTTTCCCAGGCCGGAGCCTTTCCCATCTTCCGCCTTCCTTGATATCTCCTTTTTCCAAGAGGTCCTCTCTTACCAGTTCAGGAGCAAGATACAGGGCTTCAGACACTTCCCGTTCGCAGCTGTGGCCAAATAAAGGGGATTTTACATATTTCCCGATAGATCCCTTTGCAGATGACGTGGTCTTTGCATAGTAGACTTCTACTTCCAGTTCCTTGGTGATAGTCATGGCGGCCAAATTCAGTGTAGATTGGTTTCCGCCATGTGAATTCAAAAATAAAAACTTCTTGATTCCATGCTGTTTCAGTGAGGAAACCATGTCTGTAAGAATGGCAATCAAAGTTGAAGGCTGAAGTGTTATTGTACCGGGAAAATGGATGTGATGCTCGGAAACCCCCATGTTAACAGTCGGCGTCACAATAGCATATGGGAACATTCTCTGCCCCAGTTTATTAGCCATTCTCTCCGCAAGCACCGCATCACAGCTTTCGGCCATATGTGGACCATGCTGCTCATGTGCTCCAACAGGAATTATGGCAAACTCTACTGTGTCTAGTGATTTCTCGACTTCCTTCCAAGTCATTTTAGTAAGATCATAACAATTCATTTCTTGATACCCCGCTTATTTTAGGTATTTTGTATACCAATAATAAATAAAAATAAAAAACTATTTTGTAATAACTGCAGTAGTCTTCTTAGGGGGCTTTACAGAGATGTTTTCCTGGGATATTTCAATGTCGTTTTGGATCGTCATTTGACAGGTTAACCGATACCCTTCTTTCACTTTGTCGCCAAGCATTTTTTCTTCCTTCCAATTTGGCGGAGCGAGATCATCTCCCCCATTTAATACTATGCACGTACATTTTGTGCATCTTCCCATGCCGCAACCATATTTTAATTCGGGAAACTGGCGGATCCCTGCAAGGACAACCAAATTGGCATTATCCTTTACCTGCTTTTCCACAATCTCTCCATCCACATGAAGCGTTACCTTCGGCATAATATTACCCCTTTCAGTTAATTCTAAAGATTTTGATACTTTTTCAAAGTATACAATCTTTCGGGAAGATTAGCAAACTCGTTTTTTATTTTTTTGTGTTTGGCGGATATAGGTAGGTGTCTCTTACTGGATTAACTACGATTTTCCTTTGAGTGCGATTAATTTCGTCGTGATTCGGCTACATTAACTACCATTTTCTTTGGGTTTAATTATTTCGTCGTGATTCGCTCACATTAACTACCGTTTTTCCTTGTGTGTGATTAATTTGGTCGTTATTCAGCGAGATTAACTACCATTTTCTTTGAGTTTAATTATTTTCATCGTGATTCGGCCGCATTAACTACCGTTTTTCCTTGTGTGTGATTAATTTGGTCGTTATTCAGCGAGATTAACTACCATTTTCTTTGAGTTTAATTATTTTCATCGTGATTCGGCCGCATTAACTACCGTTTTTCCTTGTGTGCGATTAATTTGGTCGTTATTCTGTGAGATTAACTACCATTTTCTTTGAGTTTAATTATTTTCGTCGTGATTCGGCCGCATTAACTACCGTTTTTCCTTGTGTGCGATTAATTTGGTCGTTATCCTGTGAGGTTAACTACCATTTTCTTTGAGTTTAATTATTTTCGTCGTGATTCGGCCGCATTAACTAACATTTTTCCTTGTGTGTGATTAATTTGGTCGTTAATCTCCCAGTTGGCTCTCGCCCTTTTCCTCTTTAATGAACAATAGATAAACTTTTCGCTGAATTATTAAAAAATTTAGAATATATTATTGAATATTTCAAAATCTTAGTATAAAATAAGCTCAAGACAAATGGTATACAATATTCCAAATAGAAGGAGGTATGCTCTCGAGCTACATATGAGCAATTCTGCATTTGCAACTAAGTTCAAATAAAACTAAAGGAGTGTTTTAAATGGGTAAATATATTGTATTAACAAATAAAGATACTTTCCAGACCATTCTTGAAAATGAGGGTCTAAAGCCGGTTGAGACATATCATTTTTATTTTTTCGAAAAGCTGAAGGCTAAGTACACAATAGCGGAAGTTTTGGATGAGAATATGAAAATCCAGCTTTATGAAGAGTATGAAGGAAAAGAGTATGTAAATCATATAGGTGTTAAATTTTTTGAGCGGTTTGAAACGCTGGAAGCAGCCAGAGAAGAACTGGATGAAATAGTAAAGGCATCCGGCAATAGTGAAGACTCCATACATTCCAAACTGGTAAAATCTGATGAAGTAGCAGTATAAATGTTATTACTAAACCCGGAGGAAGCCGCTCTTCTTCCGGGTTTCCTGTTCATAAAAAAAAGCGGAAGCGGCTTGTCAGGGGGCAGGCTTCTTGCACTTGACATTTTTCTGTGTTCATAATTCTAACTTTCTTATACTATTGAAAAAACCGCCAAAGATAAGGCGGCTTTACTAGAATTTTAAAGTTCTTCTCAAACGGGCTAATTTTCTTTCTGTTTTCTCAATTGCATATTTGGATCCAAATAGAAAATGGAACATCGGGGCGTCCTCCTTTTTTTCTCTAACCTGTTATCATTATTATATTATGAATTTTTGAGATTCACAACAAAATTGTATACCAAATACCAAAATAACAATAGAAATGTGGCTGATTTTTGAATAAATAAAGAAAAAGTGAAAATTTGGTATACAATTTACTTTTTACCATATATTTCATTTAAGATCGCGAGGGTGTTGATATGCTGAGAGTTTTATTTTTGACCGTGATTGGTTTATATTTGCTGTCCACTTTACTTCCGCAATGGAATATCGATCCCCTCCTCTCTATCTTGTGTTTTATCATAGTAGTTTTAACATTCAGGCTTGCGAAGAGATTTGTACAGATTCTTGGGGGCGTATTCCTGGCTTTTGGTGCTGTGCTGCTTTGGACAAGCGGCTCAGACTGGCAGCAATATATTCTTGCCTTTGGACCAATGCTTGATCTGCTTACCATGTTTACGTTAATACCGATACTGGGGATTCCGGTTAAACTTGGGCGATACGGGGAAGGCATCCAGGCCATTATCCAAAATCGGGTAAAAACATCTGGTCATTTATATATGATGACTTCGGGGATCTCTTACTTTTTTAGCATTTTCATGAATCTTGCCACTCTTCCCATGACGTATTATTCAATCCGGCCGGCACTCGGGAGCTTTCCGGTGCGTAACAAGGAACGATTCATGAGCAGAGCGATTTCCAGGGGGTTTGCAATGCCATTAATCTGGGCGCCTGTTACGCCTATTGTGGGAATTGTGATTACAATGACAGGAGTCAGCTGGGTATCCATCCTCCCCTATGTCATTCCGCTGAGCATATTGGGTTTAGCAATGGATTGGTTTATTGGTTCCCGTCAGTCCCAGCCTATGAAACTCCCCCAGCCCGGCGAAGTAACTGTGCATGAAACGGCTGCAGCCCTGGAAGCAGGTTATGCCGGCCGGCCTGGCAGAGTTTTTCAAATCCTGATAGCCATCGCAATTTTTAATGTTCTTGTATCCCTAGCTGAGACGCAGCTATCTTTGCCTTTCTTAATTCTTGTTTCTTTAATCGTTATTCCATTCGCATTCAGCTGGTCTCTTTTATTAAAAAAAGGGAAAAAATTTGGCGAACAGCTTGCTGAGCATTTTAATACCTTCGCCTTGAGCATGAAGGATCAATTTTTCATTTTTTTATCAACAGGCTTTTTTATCTCAGCCATGAACTTGTCGAATGCAAATGAAGTCCTTTTTGATTGGATTGCAGCTTTTATAAATGTGGCCGGGGTCGAATTTTTCCTGATCATCTTGCCTTTGATCCCTTTAGGGCTGGCATTTCTGGGCCTTCATCCAGCGGTCTCACTTGCATTGATGATTGAAGGCGTCAACCCGGCAGACATCGGAATATCACCGCACATTCTGACAGTTGCGATGCTCTCCGGGGCTGTTTCCGCCTTTTTAGTGGGTCCATATAATGCCACTCTTGGCCTCATGTCAAACATTATCAAAGTCGATTCCTATAAAGTCTCCAACTGGAATATGCCCTTCGCGGCAGTTTATGTTGCTTGTGTGATGTTCTATTTGTTTTTACTGGAAAGATTACTCTAATAGAAAAAGCTGCTGATCAACTAGTTTAATCAGCAGCTTTTTTAGTGGATTCCTTTATTTCTTTCACGATCTCCTGTGCAAAATGCCCCAGGGTGCCTTGACTGTAAGAGCGGATGACTTCAGGTGCCAGGGAGGCAAGAGCTCTTTTAATATAAGCTGGCGGATAGTCTTTGCTGATAAATTCGTTCTCGATTTCGACAGCTGTCTTTATGGCAAAGAATGTTGCCAGTTTGTTAACTTCTACTAATCTTCCTTCACTATCCTTTACGGTTTCCCCCAATGGCTTGATAAGGTCTACTATTGGACCTGGCAGTTGGTCCTCTGAAATAAACAGTCCATTTCCATTCTCCATTAAATCTCTCGAATGCCCCATATACTTCAATCCATATACCTTGAAGGAAGGGAATCTTTCTGAAATGCCTTTCGTTGGAAGTGCAGTCGCCATGTTGATGAAAGCAACTGAAGACTCCACAGGAAACATGCTTTCCATGAAAGAAATCACTTTTCCGGCCGGCAAAGCGAGCAGAATTATATCCATTTGTTTCAGTTCGTCATCGTTTAAAGGGCGTCCGTTAGGGAACTTTTCAGCAAATTGTTCTGCCTTTAATCTGTCGGGATGATAAATGCCGATTGGAAGGTTTGCTTTATGCCAGTGAGTCATCATGGCAGTCCCCAATTTTCCAATCCCTGCTAAACCTATTTTCATCAAATGCCTCCTATTCTGAAAAAAAGACTATCCTCTA
Source organism: Cytobacillus oceanisediminis 2691 (assembly GCF_000294775.2). Lineage (GTDB taxonomy): Bacteria > Bacillota > Bacilli > Bacillales > Cytobacillaceae > Cytobacillus > Cytobacillus pseudoceanisediminis. The sequence goes on along the minus strand of NZ_CP015506.1, from coordinate 2,232,402 downwards.
AGTTAGTTTATTCTAACTTTGCAGGATAGCCTTTTATTTTTCAAGATTACTGTTTTACCAGATTAAAATAGCTATTAATGTGGCGATAAAAAGGCTGGCGACAACAGGGATAAAGTTTTTCCTGGCCAGTTCCAGCGGTGAAAGCTGAAGGAATCCTGCTACTGCCACAAGGGAAGACCAGGCAACAATTGTTCCTCCGCCCCAGATGGCACCCATCTGCCCGATCGCTGCCAATGTTGAAGGATCGATATGACTTCCATTTGCCAAAGCACCCGATAAGGCACCTGTTAACGGCAGCCCCGAAAAGCCTGAACCATCCAAACCAGTGATCAGACCGACGATTAAAAGACCAAAACCGGCAATAAAGGCATTTTCCGGAATATAAGCCTGTCCTGCCTGTATCATATCAAACAAGAACGCAGGCTTGGCAGCGCTTTCATCCAGGGATAGTATCGTGCCGGTGAAGTCCGAGCTTCCCATAAAGAAGAAACCTGCTATTGGAATAACGGGGGCCATCGCTCTGAAGGCGAAAACAAATCCTTCCGTTAAATGCTCGCTAATTTTATCCAAGGCATGGATGCGATTAAATGCCACGGTGGCGAGCACCAATAAAAGTGTCGCTACCCCTCCGATAAAGGCAGCTCCATCTGTTCCTTCAAATCCGGATCCACCCGCCAGCTTTGTTGAGAACATATAGAGCATAACAGCCAGCATGGATAAGGGCACTACTACGGCAAAGACCTTTCCCCATGTATTTTTTCTCTGGATAGTTTCAGCACTTTCTTCAGCTGTGGCCGCAAGCTCATTGGCTACACCAAAAAATGCTGAATCCTCAGGGTTTAGCGAGGAGTCATGGTGTCCATTTTTAACAATAGATTTTCTATGTGCCAAATAAATATAGCCTAATGCGCATACTCCTGTAATGATGGAAAGAACCAATGTCTTATCAGCAACCAGTGCCTTATCAATTCCAGCTGCTTTGGCGCTTAGCATCGGTGCTACCTGCATGATATAATCAGATGAGAGCGCCATTCCCTGGCCCGCAATGACAATGACCATGGCAGCCGTCATCACAGGCAATCCAGCCCTGACCGCTGCCGGGACAAGCAATGCACAGATAAGCGGGACAGCAGGAGTCGGCCAGAAAAAGAGTGAAATTACATAGGTAGTAACCATTAATACTAAATAGGAAACATGCCCATTGATCATTACCTTCTCAATCGGGCCGATAAGCTTTTTATCAGCTCCCAGGTCTTTCAAAGAATTAAGAAGCGCGATCATAAGGGAAATGATTAAGAATATACTGAACAACTCTTTTGCTGCGAGGAGATTAGCGTTAAATACCGCCTGGAAGCCGGCGATCAGACTTCCTTTATAGATGACTGCCACAAAGAAAGTTCCGATGATAACCGGCAAGACAACGCCTCTTCTAAAAAGCATTGTTGCGATTACAGACACAGTAACAATTGCATAGACCCAATGAGCAAATGTTAACTCCATATATTCCCCTCCGTTTTTCGTATTAAAAATATCTCTCTATAAATAAATTGCAAAAGACAGATTGCAGGAGGCATGATCTGTTTATCTACAGCTGACTATGTAATACCTCAACACTTGGCTTATTCAGGAGGTTTTGAAACATTTTCCAAAAAGCATACTGCATTTGGTGGATTGTATACCAAACTAAGCAAAAAACAAAAAAGCGACAATCTTCGATGTGTTTGTGATATGTGAGTTCGCCAGCCGAATCATCCAATACTATTGACTTATGCTCCTTCAGAAATACAGTTCTAAAGATCAGCCTTACTTCCTCTGGTTGACCACCTCCCATTTTCACTATTTTAAACTTGTATACTATAATAACACTAAAAATAAATATTGTGCAAATAATTTTGAAAATTTAGATGTTTTAATATTTTCTATAAAATATATTGCTCTCTTTATGGATTTAAGTTAAAATCTAGAATAAAATTGCACAAAGTATATCGTATACCGATTTATAAATTCCTAATTTTTAGGGGTGATTCCCAAGAAGGAGTGATAAATATGCTTAAAGCTGGAATTATCGGTTATGGAACGCTGGGGAGAACCATTTCGGAATTAATTGAAGCCGGTCATGCTGGCGACGTGGAATTAAAGTCTGTACTGGTTAGAAGAAAAAAGGGAGCAGAGCATGCTGATAAAAAAACATTTGCTCTAACATCAGATGAAGCAGAATTTTTTAATGGGGATTTAGATATTATCATAGAAGCAGCGGGTCATCAGGCTTTACATATGTTCGGGGAAAAAGTGCTGGCAAATGGAAGCCATCTTGTGGTGCTTTCCGTGGGAGCATTGGGAGACTCCGGTTTTTATGAACAACTGCAGACCGCGGCCAAGCAGCATAACCGGCAGATTTTTATCCCGTCTGCTGCTATCGCCGGTCTGGATCGGATTGCAGCAGGTTCATTGGGGGAAATTGAAAATATTACCTTAATTACAAGAAAGCATCCCCGCAGCTGGAAAGGTACGATTGCGGAAGAAAAAGTGGATTTACATACGCTGACTGAACCATTTTGTATTTATGAAGGGAATGCACGGGAGTCATCCAAGCTGTTTCCGCAGAGCGTGAATGTGTCAGCGGCCCTTAGCCTTGCAGGAATCGGCTTCGAAGATACTAAAGTAAAAGTCTATGCTGATCCAACGATCCAATCGAACAAACATACCATCAAGGCAAAGGGTTATTTTGGCGAAGTGGAGATATCCGTATCGAATGTTCCTTATGAGGAAAATCCAAAATCCAGTCCGATTGTCGCCATGAGTGTGGCAAAGGTTTTAAAAAATTTAACTTCGCCATTTGTGATTGGAGTGTAAAAAAATTAAGAAAGAGCTTCTGCTCTTTCTTAATTTTTCTTTTCACTCTGCTGCACCGCTTCAATATATGCTTTTTTGGAGTTTTCAATATGTATTTTGGTCAGATATTCAGCCATTTCCATTTCTCTATTGACGATGGCTTCCATAATTTTCAAATGCTCCTCCATTGATTTCTTTGCCCTGCCCGGGTTTTTATGCCCGATTTTGGCAAATGCGCGAATGTAATCGGATAATCCGCTCAGCATCTCATAAAGCTTCACATTCTTGGCAGAGCTGTATAGGAGATGATTGAGTTCCCTATGTAATTCAGAAGCATCCTCTTCAGGATTGTTCAAGTATTCCTCGACCTTTTTTATGCTGGCAGTGAACTTGCTTTCCATATCATTATCCAGCTTTTGAACAGCCAATTTTGCAGCCAGTACTTCAAGTGATGATAAAATGGTAAATACTTCGATAATTTCCTTTTCGGAAATATCGGCAACAATTACGCCTTTTCTTGGGACTGTCTTAACAAACCCCTGGGATTCCAGGCGGAACAGCGCTTCCCGAATTGGTGTCCTGCTGATACTTAACCTCTCAGCAAGTTCTCGTTCCACCAGACGGTCTCCCGCTTTAAATTCTCCGTCCAAAATAAGATCCTTAATATGCAGATAAACCCTCTCGCGTATCGAGATCAGATTATCTTCCGTCCAGTTATTCCCCATCCCTTTCCCTCTTTCTCTTTGGTATCCTTACGCTCATTATATCTTACCTATCGGGGTACAGCAATTTTTTGGCTGATTTACCCAATTTATGTTTACGGAACATTCATTTTTTCAATCACTCCTCTGGAAGTACGGTCATTTACCGCTACACGTGAAATGATTTCCGCAATGATTTCAGCCAGTTTTAAAACCAGGTATAATCTCGTGCTATTTAAGGAATTTACAGGTGATAATGGATCAAGCGTGTTGACAATGGCCTTCAAATGATAATCACCCACACTCGGAAGAGCCCGATTCACTGCATTTCCCGGAATAAACGATCCTTCCCTTATTAAAATATAGCCAATTTGCCGCTCGTCGCCGAGGCAGGCATCAATGCCAAATATAAACGGATCATCATAAGTTTCTTTGATTTCTTTAAGAACCTTTTTGATATTCAATGCGTGAACAGGCTCCTTCAAAGTCCCATACACTGGATAGGGAATGTTCTTTTCTTTGAGGATCTTCCCTGCCAGTGGCCCAAGAGAGTCTCCTGTTGAGCGGTCAGAACCGATGCACAAAATTACGATTTCCCTGGATGTGCTGTAAAAAATCTGTTCCAGCTTAGATACCATCTTTTCGATTTCTGCTTCTTCCGTCGTTTCTTTAAAGGAAATATAACTGGCTGCATCGACGGAATTTTTGTTCTGTTTGCTGGATGAAAATGGCCACATCTTGGTCCCTCCTTTCCGGTAATCGTTATTTATATTCCAAATCGTCTTTATTTTTTAATTGATATTCATTCTTAGTGTATACAATGAATGCAGTAATTGTAAATTTTTTTACCAATATATTATGTCCTGCCCAGACTTTTGGCGATATATCCCCGTTAATATCTTTCTACAATCATACTAGAAGCCCAAGCTTTAGTTCATCTCCTTTTTAGATTCCTTTGAAGAATATTTTATTTCCTTATACAAAAAATATTTTTTATGGAGGTGATCAGAATGAAAAAGGATATTAATGATGGAATTGAAAATCGAAACAGCACTTCCCAGGATATTTTGATGGATCGGGTAAATCAGGCTTTTAATAAAGTGGCGGAGGATGTAAGAGGAATGGTTGCAGAGAGTACAGTGAAGAAGAACAACAGATAAAAAGAAGCTGGCTCCATGACCAGCTTCTTCTTTATTAACTTAAAAGCCTGATGATTCCGCAGGAACAATCCCATTATAATCTGTCCAATAGCCTGCTAAAGGATAAGCCGGGATACTATTCCAACTCTCAGGATCCACATCATTTACTTCTCCTGTAACATAGCCATATATCAAGGATTTTAAAGCTAAATAGTTTTGTTTTGTTAAATATCCATTCGATTTCTGCCCCAGGCTGCCATCGCTTGAATTGCCTTTTGTTTCAAAAAACACTGCCGGATGGCTGTGATTTTCCGGGTTTAAACCATTATAATTCAATCCCATCATCATAGCTGAAACGACTCCGCCTTTAATGTCGATATCATAACCTACCTGTTTTTCACTATCAACAATCTGGTAGCGGTCAATATGGGTATAGCCGTATCCGTTCATTTCATCGTAGACAAATGCCATCATCTGTTTCGTTACATCATTGTAGTCTGTTTCCTTTGGCAGTGTTGGCCCGTCTGGTGCTAAGGATATTCCTAAGGAGAAAGATGTTGCTTCATTTGTTCCATAAACCTGTTTTAAGCCTTGATGATGCAAATCGATTGCAAAGTCAGGTTTTAATTCGGCCCAATAAGAATAAACGACTTTAGACTCTTTGGCTTTAAAGCCGCCATCAACTGACCAATCCCGGTTCAAATCCAATAATTGTCCTGTCTCCGTAATCTTTGTACCACGGGTATTCATTTCTGCTCCATCCGGATTGTACATTGGAATGAAGTATAGTGTGGACTCTTCCAGAACGGTCTGTACCTCTTTGGAATTGTTGCTCGCATAAGTTTTTAACAGCTGAAGCGCTGCCTCTGTAACCAGCTTTTCATTTCCATGGATTTGAGCCTGTACCCAGATTTTCTTTTCCCCGGTTCCAACCTTGGCGACATAAATGCTTCTGCCCTGCTCTGATTTGCCAAAGCGGTCGAGTGTAAAAACTTCCACTTTCCCCTTGCTAATCTGCTCAATGCCGTTGAGCGTTTTCACGACCTCCTCGTAGGAGAGCATGCTGTTAATACTTGTGTTTCCATTTGTAGATGGCCCTCCTGGTACGGTTGCCGCAAAGGAAAGTGTGGAGTACAGCATAACAAGAAATGCTGTCAGCAATGTGATTTTCCCTGACGGTTTCTTCATATGTATTTCATCCTTTCTATTAGCCCCTTTCTTCGGGACTCTAAAGAAATGATAAGGGATGGGCTTGTCCCTTGACAGAGAAAAAAGAATGAATTTTCCGCTAATTCAGAAGATCATTTTGTTAATTGTGGTAATTTGATTAAGAATAAAGAACTGTTTTGTGCTGTAAATCGATAAAGTGTGACAAAAACCAACATATTCCCCTCTTCCTTTTTTCCTAAAGTTAAAAATGATAAATCTTTATTAAAAATTAACTATTTCGCCTTCCGAAAAAGGTGTTATAATACTATTTATAAAATTTTACAGAAATGAAGGCGAGTTGTTTGAAAAAGAGATTATGGCTTATTTATGGAATGCTGACTTTGGCTACTGCTACATGGGGCAGTGCTTTTATTGCCGGCAAGTTTGCTGTTCAAAGCTTTGAACCTGCAACAGTTGCTTTTTTGCGGTTTTTGGGAGCTGCCATTTTGCTTTTTCCGCTCATGTGGATCATGGAAAAAGACCGGAAACGACCGAATTTGAAAGATCATGGATTGTTTGCTCTTTTGGGCCTGACCGGAATTGCCTTATATAATATTTGTTTTTTCCTGGCCACAAAGCATGCGCCCGTGATTAAAAGCTCATTATTTATTGCTTCAAACCCGGTGCTGATTGTCCTTTTATCAGGGTTATTTCTAAAAGAAAAGATAACAAAAAATCATATCATTGGAATGGTCGTTGCTTTGACAGGTGTAGTGTTTATTATAACAGATGGCCATTTGCTTACTCTTTTCCAATATGGCTTTGAACCGATTGACTTCGTATTGCTGGGAGCTGTGGTGAGCTGGGCCATCTATAGTGTTGTGGGGAAAGTGGTTTTGAAAAAATTCAGCTCAGTGGAGTCCACTACTTATGCAGTTGCCTATGGAACCTTATTTCTATTGCCATTCGCTTCTGCTGAAACATCGTGGATGGATATCCAGCAAGCCAGCATGACGACATGGACTGCTATAGCCCATATGAGCATTTTTGTTACCGTGGTTTCATTTGTCATGTATTATAACGGAATTAAAGAGGTCGGTGCGGCCAAAGCCTCAATTTTTATTAATGTGATGCCTGTATCTGCCGTTATCATGGCTACGGTCTTTTTGGGTGAAACATTCACCATGGCTCATGGAATAGGGGCAGCCTTTGTTCTGACAGGTGTTTATATAGGAACAAATGCGAAAATGTTTAAAAGAAGGATGCATAAACAGTCAATGAAAAATGAGACAGCATAAGAATGCAGTCTCATTTTTTTCATTGCGAAAAAAGGTTACTCGTGATCATAATAGCTTTTTTGTTTCTGTATAAAAGAACGGGCGAGCTCAATTGCTTTTTGTGCCTCACCTATTTCTGAATAAAAATGGAAAAGCTTTTTCTTATAATGGTCGATTAAAATGCCATAGCCAATTTTCTTAAAGTACGGCAAAGCTGTTTCCTCAATAAATTGATAGTATTGCAGTTCTTCTTTTTTCAATAGATAGAGATGAAGCTGAAAATAAATCCAGGTAAATGAATCAGCTGCTTTTGCCCTCTCCATGCCCTCTTCAGCTAATTTTATTAGCGCACTGCCGGCCTGAAGTTTTCCTTTATAACAGGTATGGATGTAACCATCTAAAGCAGTTAAATAGTGAGGAGCATTTTCGGCAGTAAGCTTAAGTGCTTCTTCATAAAGGCCTGCTGATTCCCTGTATTTCTTTCGGCGAAAATATTCGAATGCCAGATTATGATAAAGCTTGGATTTCCGGTCACCTGAATTACACGCATCACATAACTTAATTAACTGTTCATATTTTTCCTTTGTTTCATTAAAATCATGTAGTTCTTTGGCATTTAGCTGAACAATCAGCAGCATTTCTGTGTCTATAATGCGGAGAATATTTAAGGTTCTTTGAAAATATTGAAGAGCCTTTTTCCCGTAATAATAGGCTGTAATATTTGAATGGATGGAATGGTAAGCAATCGCTAGGTGGTAATAGTATTCATCATAGTTGTACTGATCTCTGTCAATGGAAGCTAAACAGCTGATACAGTCACGGTATTGACCTGTAAGAAAGTAATAGATGCCCTGGATATGTTTCAACAGATTCGCATCATGAGGCGAAAAGGCAGCGGAAGCTTTATTAAGATCCGAGATTAATTTTGAGGCTGACTCCAAATCACTCACAGATAAATAGAACCTTGCTGACAGAAGCCCATATAGAGTCTGAAAATCTGGCATATGAATCAGTTTTTCAACCTGCAGCTCCTTTTTTATCTGTTTTGATTCCTGTATTCGCTGCATGATCATGCTCTCATGCCATTCATCCAGCCTCTTTGCAAGCTGATGATATCGAAGTATTTCTTCTTCGGGATTAATGCCGAGCCTCCTGGCCAGGAGGTGTGTAATTTCCCCGGAGTATTCGGTAATCCCCCTTTCAATTTTACTTAAATGGGTTACTGAACAAATCCCTTCTCCCAGCTGACCCTGAGTTAGGCCTTCTCGTTCCCTGTAAAACTTAATTATTTTCCCAATGATCATGCTGCACCTCGATATTAAAGTTTCTATTATTATAGTGAAATCACCAGTGATTTTCTATAGGTTAATAGAAACAGGCAGTAGACCTGTCTCCCGCCATCTGTGGAAATGTATCTTAATAGATAGGAGGAAGCTTAAAAAGATTACCCCACAATGGCAGTGGCAGCTCGTTTGCTGGATATTTTTGATCTCTGTTCTTTATGACGACTGTTTTCTTTTCCCCGATTTCGCTTTCGTCTTCATAAACGCTTTATGGCGACCGTTTTCTTTTCCTCTCTTACATTTTCGTCGTCATGAGCCCTCCATGACGACCATTTTCTTTTCCTCTCTTGCATTTTCGTCGTCATGAACGCTCCATAACGACCATTTTCTTTTCCTCTCTTGCATTTTCGTCGTCATGAACCCTCCATGACGACCGTTTTCTTTTCCTCTCTTGTATTTTCGTCGTCATGAGCCATCCATGACGGCCATTTTCTTTTCCTCTCTTGCACTTTCGTCGTCATGAACGCTCCTTGGCGACCGTTTTCTTTCCCTCTCTTGCATTTTCGTCGTCATGAGCCCTCCATGGCGACCGTATTAATTCCTTTAGTCGCCATGAGCTCTTCAGAAAATCTGGCAAGTAATTAATTTACAAAACTAACACAAAAAAGGACACTCCTTCAATCAGAAGTGTCCAATCTGCATATATTATTTCGAAGCGACACTGCCCTGGAACACACGCTTTAAAGCATTTGCCGCCTGCTCAATCGATTTTCTTCCCTGCTCCAGTACACCTGGCATCCAGAAGAAGCCATGGATCATGCCGTCATACCGTTTGGCTTCGACCGGGACGCCTGCTTCTTTTAAGCGTTCAGCATAGGCTTCCCCTTCATCCCGCAGCGGGTCAAACTGTTAATATGGCATTAGAATCTACCATTTTGGATAATATCCAGAATTTAGAGGATGTCGAGAGTCATGAGGAAAAGCTGTATAAAATTCTAGAGGTTTATATGAACGTTTTCCCTGTAAAGAATGCCCATTTATTCCGGTATTCACCTTTAGGTTTTATTGGTGAAGGAAAAATCGCAATAACGTGCCACGGATTAATTCATATCAGAGATATCAGGGATGATATTCGTTCATTGCCGCTCATTTACTCCGCCCTTTATGAACGAAAAGCAAAATATTGTTCTGGGATCGAGTACCTTAAGCAAATAAACATCAAATACATAACAACTTCCAATGTCAACTCCTTCCTGGCTATCCCTATCTGCTTTGGTGCCGTTCCTATCGGCTATATTTGCACAAACGAATTTGATGAGCACGGAAAAATATCTGATCAGCAGCTTTCTTCTTATACACAATTTGGTCAACACGTAGGAAAAACCCTTGAAAAAACGGAAGGAAAAGGAGATGCCCGGCTATTAAGCAGAAGAGAAATGGAGGTCATGAAAAGGATTTCCTGGGGGGAAAGCATCAAAGAAATGGCTGATTCCATGTTTATCAGTCAAGTCACCATCAACCAGTATATTAAAACAGCTATTAGGAAACTGGGAGCTCAAAACCGGACACAGGCAATTGCGGAGATGTTTCGACGAGGGATGATTTCGTAATTAGCACACCAAAAAGGCCCTTTTCTTAAAGAGAGGGCCTTTTTTCAGTTTATTTCTCCATCATCAATTTTAAAATCAGCTCATCCGTATGACGGGTTCCTTCATTCCCTAATTTACAAAAACTCTCGATGCTCTTTTCAACGTCATCGTGAATAAATCCATCGGTTGATTTGATTTCCTGATCGTTGAGCGCAAGGAGGGCAGACTGCACAGCTACATTGGAGCAGGTAGATACTTTCATGGCACAGCCGGCTTTTGCTCCGTCACAGATCATTCCGGAAACATTCCCAATTGTGTTTTGTATGGCTGCTTTAATTTGCTGAAGCTCTCCATCCAGCAAATATACGATGGCTCCACTTGCCCCCATTCCTGCAGCTGTTACACCGCATAATGCTGAAAGCCGGCCAAATTTAGATTTAATATGAATGGTTATCAGATGACTGAGTGCCACTGCCCTAATCATTTTTTCCTCAGAAACCTTTAGTCTTTCTGCAGCAGCAACAACTGGAAGTGTGACTGCGATTCCCTGGTTGCCGCTTCCGGTATTTGCCATGACAGGCAGAGTGGAGCCTGCCATTCTCGCATCTGATCCAGCTGCTGCCAAAGACATTGCTGCAGTGGCAATATCATCAGACAAGATGCCCATTTTCACATTTTTCTTTATCGTTTTCCCTACCTTTAAGCCATATTCGCCTGAAAGGCCTTCCATTCCAATGACCCGATTAAGCTCGATACTCTTTTTGACAAGTGATAAGGAACTGATTTCTGCATTAAGCACCCATTCATATATCTCATCAATAGAAAGTGCAATTAATTCATCTTCTTCCGATTGAATTCCTATATTTTCACATCCGCCCTGGTAGATAGCCTTTCCATCAACCTCTATTAAAGTAATATTGCTGTGGTTATCAGAGATTACCACTCTGGCAGTCTGCATATCTGTTTTTAATTCCGCTTCGATAAACAGCCTTTTTGGCGTCTCCGCCTGGAGGGAAATTACTTTTCCTTCTTCAATAAGTTTCAGCGCCAAAAGTTCATCTTCTGGCCCCACTCCCTCTAATACTTCCAGCTTTCTTGCAGGGTCCCCTGCCACAGCGCCGATTGCCGCTGCGAAATCAAGACCATAGGAACTCATGCCGGGTATTCCTACTGACTTAGCATTTTTAATAATATTTCCGCTCGCTTTTAAGCAAAGCTCTTTTATTTCCCCTTTTGCATGGCTCTTTGCAGTGGCTGCAGCAAGTGCAATCGCAACAGGTTCCGTACATCCAAGGGCAACCACTAATTCTTTTTCCAGAATTCTTAAGATCTTGTGCTTCTCCATTTTTCATACCCCTAATTGTTTAAAGTAAAAGAATAAACTTTAACTATTATAATCCAAATAGTGAAAAATTAAGAGAGGCAATATTTCCTTCCACGCTAAAACTCATAGGAATCAGAAAAATAGGAGCAGCTCTGTCTGTTTAATCTTTGCTGAATAATGCACTGAGATTCTTCAACGTATATAATCTTCCAGTCACCATAAACAGGCTGTTATAGTTTCTATGTACATATTCATCTATAATGGTGAGCCCTTTTACAAACCGGTCCACCAAATAATTTGTATACTTTGGGTCCCAGACAAAGCGATTGATTCTGAACAGCTCATCTGCGAGGATATGAAACTTAAAGTCTGCAGCAATCAATTTGATTTGATGTATTTTGTCAGTGTCCATATAAAAGATATTTCTTTCAAGATTTTTATCGAGAAAGTCAAGAAAGTCCTTAATATTTTCAGCGAGCAGGTTAGCCTTTTCCATCTCAAATAGCATATCAACATCTCCTTAAGCACAAGTGCGATTAAGAAATGTGTATGATAGTCGGGCATAATTTAAAACAGTTCACCATGCAAAAACCGCCTGGATTCTCCCCAGACGGTTTTCGAGTACTACTTCAGAAGCCCCTCCTTTTCCAAATACTCCCGGGCAGTTTCTTCTGCACTTGCCCCTTCCACATTGACTTTATAATTCATTTCACGCATTTCATCGTCGCTAATTTTACCACTCAATTTGTTCAAGGCTCTAACCAATTCGGGGTGTTCCTCGACTGTTTCAGCTCTTAGCAATGGTGCACCCTGATACGGAGGGAACAGATTCTTGTCATCCTCCAGGACAGTGAGGTTATATCTTGCTATTTCACTATCTGTTGAATAAGCATCCACTAGGTTGATTTCGCCTTTTTCGATTGCTCCATAGCGCAGCTTAGGCTCCATGGTTAAAACAGTTGGAAATTCCACGCCATATAGCTCCTGGATTCCACGATAACCATCTTCCCGATCCGAAAATTCAAGGGTGAAGCCAGCTTTTATGTTTTTCTCGACAGCTTTTAGATCTGAAATAGATTGCAGGCCAATTTCCTCGGCCAATTGCTTAGGAACTGCCAAAGCATAGGTATTATTGTATGCCATCGGTTCTAACAGCTCCATGTCGTATTGTTCTTTCATTCCTTTTCTCGCCTGCTCATAAACCTCTCCACTCTCGGTGCTTACCGCTGTCTCTTTTAAAAATTCAGCAATGGCCGTACCGGTAAACTCAGGATACGCATCGATGCTGCCTGATTTCAGCGCATTGAAGACAAACGACGTTTTTCCTAATCCTGGCTGTAACTCAACGTTAAGGTCGGTTTCATTTTCAATCAGTAATTTGTACATATTGATAAGGATTTCCGGTTCTGAACCAAGCTTCCCGCCAATGACAAGATTCTCTTCTGATTTATTTGTCACTAAAGGGATGGCCATAACCAGTATCATCGCACAAATAAATATCCCCAGCGCTGTGAGCGATCTTTTAAATGACATATGCTCGAAGCGGCGCAGCAGCATGTCAAAAAGGATTGCCAATATGGCTGCAGGTATGGCCCCAAGAACGATCAGTGCCGTATTATTCCGGTCGATTCCAAGGAGGATCAGTTCTCCCAGTCCTCCTGCTCCAATTAATGCTGCAAGTGTAGCCGTTCCAACAATTAAAACCATAGCTGTCCGGATTCCGGCCATTATCACCGGCATGGCGAGAGGAAGCTCTACCTTCAAGAGCCTTTTCCGCCTGTTCATTCCCATTGCCCTTGCCGCTTCGATAATGGAATCATCCACTTCCTTTATGCCTGTATATGTATTTCTTAGTATGGGCAGAAGTGCATATACGACTAGTGCGATAATTGCCGGAACTTTCCCAATGCCGAATAAGGGAATTAAAAGACCAAGCAAAGCTAAAGAGGGCACAGTCTGCAATACTGCCGTCACTCCAATGATCCCTTCTGCTATTTTTTGTTTGTTAGCCAGATAAATTCCAAGCGGGATCGCAATCAGGACTGCGAAAAACAAAGCAATAAGCGAAATCTGTATATGTTCAATAAGTACACTTAATAATTGCCCTTTCCTTTCATTAAAAACAGAGCTGAAGGTGTTCATGACCTCACCTCTTTCTTCATGCTGCCAGCCAGCTTACGAATAACGGCCTGCCTGTTAACCATTCCAATGATGTTTCCGCCCTCTTCCACAGCAAGTTCATCTTGAGCGGCCAATAAGTTAAGAGTTTCTTCCAGTGAAGCCGAGACGGAAATGACTGCCCCGTTCTGTTCGGTTTCTGAAATCGGCTGGAGGATATCTTGAAGGCTGAATCCCTCCATGTAAGGTCCCCGCTCTTCCCCGACAAACTGCCGGACAAAGTCATCCTCCGGGTTAGCAAGAAGCTCCTCTGGAGTGCCAACTTGCACGATTTTCCCGTCCTTCATGACACAAATGCGGTCACCAAGCTTTAAAGCTTCCTTCATGTCATGTGTGACAAAGACGATTGTCTTCTCTATTTTTTTCTGGAGATGGATTAGGTCGTCCTGAAGCTTTTCCCTGCTTATGGGATCCAGCGCACTAAAAGGCTCGTCCATCAGGATGATAGGCGGATTGGCGGCCAGGGCTCTTGTTACTCCGACTCTCTGCTGCTGTCCCCCTGAGAGTTCATGTGGCCTTCTGCTGCGGTAGATGTCAGGCTCCAATCCGACCATTCCCAATAACTCATCAATCCGTTCTTGGATTTTTCCCTGTTCCCAGTTCTTTAGCTCGGGTACTATTGCGATGTTCTCCGCAATTGTCATGTGAGGAAAAAGGGCAATTTGCTGGAGGACATAGCCGATATCCCAGCGGAGCTCATGAATGTCATAGTCACTTATCCGTTTGCCTTTAATGGATATCGTTCCTGATGTCAAAGGAATCAGTCTATTAATCATCTTCAGAACGGTTGTTTTTCCAGAACCGCTCGGACCGATAATAACGAAGAACTCGCCTTCTTTTATATGTAAATTAATTGAATCAACAGCCTTGGTTCCATTCCCATACTGTTTTGACACATTGTCAAATCGAATCATTGCTCCACCCCTCTAATAAGTTCACATCTGGATTGTTCCCTAAATATTTTACGGAAAAACAGCCGTGCAGAAGTTTTCTATTTACCGTTATACCATCATACAGATAGATAGGTTATTTTTCCATTATGGGGTTCTATAAAAAAAGGACAGCCTCCATCAAATAGAGGCTGCCTGTTATTATGCGGGAGACCTGTTCAGTTTCTTAAAGAGGTCCGGAAAGTCGTTTCTGATTGTTTCTCGAATATCGCGGAATGCAAGGTGGCGAATGGGATAGGCTTTTACTTTTTTTAAGGTGGAGTGCTGGTTTCCTTTAAAGACATTAACTGTCTCTTCTAAAAATCTTTCCTGCTGAAACAGATGATTGTTTCGATTTTCAAAGATTTTGTTTTCTGTTTGCTCATAAATAATATAATAGTCTTCGATGATTTCACCACGGAACATTTCCTGCGTCTCGATTACTTCGTATACTTTCATCGGTATCAATCTCCTTAATAAAATTAATTTGCTCTTTTCTAAAGATAGGAAATTTTATAAGGCTGTCCGCTGATTTCCGCTACGGACACATGCTTTCCGCGGGGAGGAACGGGAGCCTCCTCGGTTTTACAGGAGTCAAGTTTCCTCCGCTTTAATCAACTCAGCTGATAAACTTAGTTATCCGCTTAGAAACATAGAACCTTAAGAAAACAGCCATTAATTCAGAGTGACGAAAGTGATAAAATAATTCCCATTGGCAAAACCAGCATCCTGATACTTTGGATACTATGATTTACTTCGCTTGAACATGCCTCCGCATGCAAATTTCAGTCTATTGGCTTATCCTCTCGCTCTGCAGGATTTCGATCCTGGCAGCACCGGTTTTCTGGGCGGCTTTTACTACGGCATCCCTTACGGCCGGAACAACTCGGCTGTCGAGCGGTCCTGGTATTACATAATCCGGTGATAAGTCTGTAGCGTCGATTAATCCGGCGATGGCCTCGACAGCTGCCATCTTCATTTCTTCATTAATTTCAGTAGCCCTGACGTCCAAAGCCCCTCTGAAAATCCCCGGGAATGCGAGGACATTATTCACCTGGTTAGGCAAGTCAGAGCGTCCTGTTCCTACCACTTTGGCTCCTGCCTCCTTTGCCTCTTCCGGCATGATTTCTGGAACCGGATTTGCCATGGCGAAAATAATGGAATCCTGACTCATTGTCTGGACCATTTCCTTTGTTAAGGCTCCTGCAGATGAAACCCCGATAAACACATCAGCGCCGATAATAACCTCTTCAAGCGGACCCTGCCGTTTGTCTGGATTGGTGGTTTTCGCCACAGACTCTTTGACAGGGTTCATACGCTCCTGCCTTCCTTCATAAATCGCTCCCTTTGTATCGCACATGATGATATCTTTTACACCCATATTGAGGAGCAGTTTGATAATCGCGATTCCTGCGGCACCTGCCCCATTGATTACGATTTTTATTTTTTCCATTTGTTTATCAACAAGCTTTAAAGCATTTTTTAAACCGGCAGCCGTTACGATGGCTGTTCCATGCTGGTCATCATGAAAAACGGGAATGTTCATTTCCTGCTTAAGGCGTTCTTCAATGTAAAAGCAATTAGGTGCCGCGATATCTTCCAGGTTGATGCCTCCAAAGGAAGGCTGCAGCAGATTAACTGTTTTAATGATTTCTTCGGGATCCTTCGTATCAAGGCAAATTGGAACGGCATCAATTCCTGCAAAAGCTTTAAATAGGGCAGCCTTCCCCTCCATGACTGGCATGGAGGCTTCAGGGCCAATGTCGCCAAGCCCCAGCACCGATGTTCCGTCAGAGACAACCGCGATTAAATTGCCTTTTATTGTATAATCATAGACTTTCTCAGGCTGGTCATGAATTTTCCGGCATGGCTCTGCTACTCCTGGGGAATAGGCTAAGCTTAAATCCTTCATGCTGTTCAGCGGCATTTTCACATCAATTGATAACTTCCCTCGAAACTTCTCATGAAGCAATAAAGATTCTTTCTGCAAATCCATCTTAACCATCTCCCCAAATTGAATATTGTTAATTTTCAGTATTATATTGTTGTAGATTATTATATAATGAATGATATCCATAAATGAAATACATATAATCTATAATCATTATGCCTTTTGGTTATATGAAGGGGGGATCTGTTTGGATATACGGCATTTGGAATATTTTGCTGAAGTAGCTCAGCACTTAAGTTTCACAAAAGCATCACAGACCCTGCATGTCACCCAGCCATCCATCAGCAAAGCCATAAAAAACCTCGAAGGCGAACTGGGGGTGCCGCTTTTTTACCGGTCATCGAAGCAGCTTGAATTAACGGATGCGGGAAAAGCGGTGCTGATTAATGCAAAGAAAGTGCTGGACGCATTTAAAAACCTGACTTTGGAGTTAACAGATGTGACGGAGCTGAAGAGCGGTGAAATCAAAATTGGCATCCCTCCTATTGTAGGTGCCGCTTTTTTTTCGCAGCTCATCAGCCAGTATAAAGAAAAATTCCCATTGATTGAAATTAAATTAACAGAGGTAGGCACAAAGAAAATTAAAAAGGGCGTAGACGATGGAACATTGGATATTGGCCTTATTTGTACGGTGCCTGCACAAGGCAGCAGCTTTGAAATTATTAATGTTTTAAAGGACCCCTTAATGCTTATTGTCCATCGTGAACATCCGCTGGCTTCAAATAGTGAGGTACACTTTTCACAATTGGCGAATGAGCCCTTTATACTCTACCGGAAAGATTTCACCCTTTACGACCTGATCATTGAGGAGTGCTCGAAAAGCGGATTTCATCCCAATATTGTCTGTGAAAGCTCACAAAAGGACTTCCTGCTGGGGATGGTTGAAGGAAAACTGGGGATCACTATGCTGCCAAGTAAAATCTGTCAGAATATATACAGCCAAGACCTTGTTGTTCTGCCAATCTCTGAATCTGCTATAAATTTGGAGCTGGGGATGATCTGGAAAAAGGAAAAGTACTTATCGTTTGCGGTTCGGGAGTTTATCGCCTGTTCAGAGAGTTATTTAGAGAATGGACTATGAAAGAGCCGTCGCAAAAATGAAAAATGCGACGGCTTTTTATTTCTAGTTTTATTGTTTGCAAGCCTTTATAAATGCATCAAAAATAGCTAAGGATGGGTGATCGTTCTTTTGTGTCATGCATTCAGGGTGCCACTGTACCCCTAATACAAAGCTATGCTTGTTACTCTCAAAAGCCTCAATGACTCCATCATTTGCCTCGGCACATACCTCAAAGTTTTCAGGCATCTTGCGGACAGCCTGATGATGATAGCTGTTTACTTTAAAACTTAGCTCACCAGTGGCTCTGTGCAGAAGAGAATTTCTTTTTACATTTACAAAGTGGGACGCATGCCACCGGGGTGCTTTTTGGGCATGCTGCAAAAGAGGGACGCCCATCTGGAAATAGATGTCTTGATACATATCACCCCCAGCAGCAATACTGAGGATTTGGCAGCCCCTGCATATGGCTAAAATTGGTTTATCAAGAGCCAGCATTTTTTTAATAATGCTGAGTTCAAACGTGTCTCTTTCAGGACAGATGCTTCCCAGATTTTGATGGGGTTCTTCACCAAATAGGGTGGGATCGATGTCCCCTCCACCCGTAAGAAGCAGCCCATCCATCTCTTCAGCTAATTTTTCAATTTTGCCATCTTCCAGCAGATTAGGCAAAACAATTGGAACGGCCCCTGCGTTTACTAATGAATGGATATTATCCATTGAAACGGAAAGCTGCTTGTCATCTAAATTCGATGTAACCCCTATAATTGGTTTCATTCGGCACCTCTGGCTATATAGTTTAGGAGATTATTCTACAAAACCGGGAGGAAGTCCTACCTGCCTGCAATTAAAAAATGGAAAAAACAAAGAAAAAAAGCTGTCCACCTTTGGACAGCCCTAGCTTCTTAATTAATATGGATCCGTTTCACGGCTTTTCTCAACAGCTTCCTTTGCTGCCTCGTTTTCAGCAATCGAACCCTGGCCATATTTGGATCTTCCAGCGTCTCGGCCAGGCACTTGCTCTTCCCCGCTCATTGCCAGCAATTCTTTCATGACTTTCTCGGTTCCTTCCTTCACACGGCGTCCATAATCTTCATCAGCCTGTGTGAAATGCTCAAACATAGCATCCTGAATACGTTTGTCACATACCGCCAGTGCTTCAGAGAGGTTTTTGATTAATTCCTCGCGCTCCCAATCTTCAAAGCTCCGATATGTATGGCCTGCCTGACCATAATTATTTGGACGATCGATAGGTGCGCTCATGGCTGCAGCATTATAGGTTGGCCGATGCGGTGTGCGCCCTTCCTCAGGTGCTTCCTTGAAGCCGCCCTTCATCGATGGCTCATAGTTAATATGCGGATTTTCTCCCGATTCTTTAGGGTCACGAGTATCCATTTGGCCGCGCTGCTGGTTTGTGCGAACAGGTGCTTTCGGCGCGTTCACCGGTAATTTCAGATAGTTTGCCCCTACGCGATAGCGCTGTGTATCGGAATAAGAGAATGTCCGGCCCTGAAGCATCTTATCATCAGAAAAATCCATTCCGTCAACGAGTACCCCTGTACCGAAGGCAGCCTGCTCAATCTCTGCATGATAATCCTCTGGATTGCGATCAAGAACCATACGGCCAACAGGAAGCCAAGGGAACTTATCTTCCGGCCAAAGCTTTGTATCATCAAGGGGATCAAAATCCAGTTCAGGATGGTAATCATCCTCCATAATCTGTACAAATAGCTCCCATTCAGGATAATCTCCCCGTTTAATTGACTCAAATAAATCCTGTGTGGCATGACCGACATTTTTCGCCTGAATTTCGTTTGCCTCTTCCTGTGTCAGGTTGCGGATGCCCTGCTTCGGCTCCCAGTGATATTTCACCAGTACCGCTTCCCCTTTTTCATTCACCCATTTATACGTATTGACGCCGGAGCCTTGCATATGACGGTATGTAGCGGGTATTCCCCAAGGTGAAAACAAGAATGTAATCATGTGTGTGGCCTCAGGTGTCCTGGATACAAAGTCAAACATCCGCTCGGGATTTGACACATTTGAAACAGGATCAGGCTTGAAGGCGTGAATCATATCAGGGAATTTCATCGCATCTCGGATAAAGAAGATTTTCAGGTTATTACCGACTAAATCCCAGTTTCCATCCTCTGTGTACATTTTTACTGCAAAGCCGCGCGGATCACGAGCCGTTTCCGGTGAATCTTTTGCCCCTGCAACTGTAGAAAAGCGTACCATCAATGGCGTCTTCTTCCCTGCACCAGAAAAAACCTTTGCGCGTGTATACTTTTCGACCGGCTCATCCCCAACTTTTCCGTATGTCTCAAAGTAACCGAATGCCCCTGCTCCTCTTGCGTGAACCACACGCTCCGGTACTTCTTCCCTGTCAAAATGGGAGATCTTCTCAATGAAATGGTAATTCTCCAAGGTCGCTGGTCCCCGATTGCCTATCGTACGGATGTTTTGGTTATCAGTAACAGGATGTCCCTGCCGAGTCGTCAGCGTCTCACGCTTTACATCTTGATCATTTGCTGAATTCCTATCATTATTCTTTGCCAAAATCAGACCTCCTAATATTTTATGACGATATTTTACCTCGGTTTTAGAAATTTATACCTGGATTTTCCTGTATTGTTAGGTGATGGGGTTTCTTCCAAAACACAATTACTTCAGGTGTTATCATACCCTGTGTGGCTGAAATGAAACCTTTTTACGAAAAAAGCTCCTCGTTTATTTGTTCGAATAATGTTCTTGCCTTTGTAAAAAAATACTCTTGTCCAAAGGGGGGTGAAGACGTGCCTAATCTAAATGATAACAAGTTCAAAAAAATTCAATCGGAAAGCCAGAAGCAGGGTAAAACATACGAAGAGTATGCTGCTGAACTGGAAGAGAACAAAATGAAGGCTCAAAAAAGAAAATAGAAGAAAAGAAGACACGCGCTTTTCCCTTCAGCTTTTACGGGAACAGGCGCTTTTTATATTTTTAGACCTTTTCTTAAAACAACATATTAAAAGTCATTTATGAATATTTTTGTATAAGCAATTTAGGGAGGGGTTTAAATGGCGAAAAGAAAAACGAAGAAAATTTTATTATTTTGTGACCCTGGAATTGACGACTCTCTTGCAATTATTTATACATTGCTGGACCCAGATCTTGAACTGGTCGGACTTGTTACAAGCTATGGGAATGTAACGGAGGACCAGGCAACATCAAATGCCTATTATCTGCTAGATCTGGCTGGACAAAAAAATATTCCTATTATTCCTGGTGCTGCTCAGCCTGTTCAGCAGGAAAAAGTTACGTACTATCCGGATATCCATGGAGCCGAAGGGATTGGACCTATTCAGCCTCCTGCTGATATGAAATATCAAACCTATCCATTTGATACAATAGGTATCCTTATTGAAAAGTATCAGAAAGACTTGATTATTGTTGATACCGGAAGATCTACTAGCTTGGCGATAGCTTTTATACTCTTTGACGAACAGATCAAGCAAGTGGGAGCTTTTTATATCATGGGCGGTGCTTTCTTTGTTCCCGGGAACGTTACACCTCTTGCAGAAGCCAATTTTTATGGTGACCCTACCTCTTCCAATTACATTTGTAAATATGCCAATAACCTTACGATTACCCCTCTAAATGTAACAGAATTCGCCTTATTGACCATGGAAACAGTGGAATATGTAACAAATACAGCTACAAACCCTTTCACCATTTTATTAAAACCTATTTTCGAGTACTATTATAAGGCTTATCAGAAGCTGGTTCCCGGCATTAAAGGAGCACCTATTCACGATCTGCTTACTATCATGATCATCAATAATCCTGCTATAGCAGAATACATTTATTACGACGTAAGTGTTATAGATGGAACTGTAGAAGGAAAGGGTTTATCATACATTGATATCCGGCCTGGCAGCCAGAAGGGAAAGACCAGAATAGCCGTTAAACTTGACTACGATGGCTTTATCAATGAGTTTGTCAAAGTTATGCTTGCCTAAAATTATGAATGTCTGATGCCGCCTATGCTGCTGACTCCCTTAGCAATTTGTATGTCCCCCTGTAGGTTCAATTTCCTCATGTATTTAAAAGTTAACTGCAAAGTTAGAGCTCATGTTAACCCGATTTCTGCTGCAGGATTTTTTGTCCAGCCTAGATTGTATACTCATTTAAAAATTTGAACAAATATCCCTTTCACCTTTATATCGACAGGAGATATTTAATAATTTGTCCGCATCCCGTTCATAGTTTGTTAACATTTACGTATTACAATGAATTTGTACCGAAACATCATACAGCCCTTTTTCTTTACCCCTTCAGGTCCGGCCCTTATTGAGAGGCCGGATTTTTTTATTTATGTCTTCCACACTTCCAAAAATTTAATCACCCTGCATGCTACTATTTCCCTGTAGAGTTCAAGATAACTAACTGGAGGGATTAATATGAAACATAGGAAATTAGTAAAATTAGCTGTGGCCGGTTTGGTGTCTGCATTGTTTCTAACTGCGTGCGGTGAAAGCGAGGGTTTATCAACAAAAAGCAAAACAGAGGAAAATGGCGAGGAGCAAAGTGCAAAGCCTGAGGAGAAAAAAGAAGAATCAAAGGCTGGCTCCCGCTCCAATCCGATAAAAGTAAATGAGATGACTGCGATTGAAACGGTCACATACGATGATTCATCAAAAGAATATAAAACAAAGATCGAGCTGTCAGTAGAAGAGGTCATTCGCGGACAGGATGCACAGGACAAACTGAAGGAAATGAATGAGTTTAACGAGGATGCACCTGAAGGTTATGAATGGGTTCTTGTAAAGAGCAAAGTAAAAGTTGCCGACTCTGAAACAGAGGACCATCCATTCACGATCGATGGAATCATGAACTTTAAATTTGTCAGCGAGAGCGGCGATGTATACAGCGGCGATACTGTCGCAACAGCAGAACCTGATTTTTCTTTTGAAATGTATAATGGAAACGAGAAGGAAGGGTATATAGCCGGTTTAGTAAAAACCGGCGAGGATGCCAAAATGGAATATGATTCCTGGGTAGGAAATACCGTGTTTTTTGATTTGAAATAAAACTTCAAAGCCCCTCTCATTAGTGAGAAGGGCATTTTTCCATCATCCTTTTCCCGCCTGGAATCCGGGATATTGTGTCATGCCTCCGTCAGCATATAATGTCAGTCCGGTGACATAGCTCGCTTCTGTGGAAGCCAGCCACACTGCACAAGCTGCGATTTCTTCGGGCTTCCCGATGTAGCCCATAGGAATGAGCTCAAGGACACCTTTTTTCAATTCAGGATCTGAGAATTTTTCAGCATTAATCGGTGTATCAATAGCACCAGGGGCAATGCAGTTCACCCTGATTCCGTGCGGGGCAAATTCAAGAGCGAGAGTCTCGGTCATCAATTTGACCCCGCCTTTGCTTGCGGCATAGTGAACAAAATGGGGCCAGGGAATTTCCTGATGAACAGATGACATATTAATGATCGAGCCTTTTATTTTGTTTTCCAGCATATAATCAAGGGCTTCCCGGCAGCCAAGAAATTGTCCCGTCAAATTCGTCGATATAACTTTATTCCAATCCTCAAGGGTGAGTTCTTCAGATGGGACTTCATTTTCGATTCCCGCGTTATTGATCATGACATCGAGGGAACCGAACGTGTTAATTGCATGGGCAATCATTCTTTTAATATCCTCTTCCTTTGTAACATCCCCCTGGATGGCAGATGCACTTCCGCCTGCATTTTCAATCGTTTCAATGATTCCCTGCAGTTCCTGTTCCTCATTAAAATAATTGATGACAACCTTCGCTTTTTCAGCACCGAATCGCTCAGCCATTGCCTTCCCGAGCCCGGTAGCTCCGCCGGTAATGACGATAACTTTGCCTTCAAGACTTGGATACATAAGATCCGCTCCCTTATTTTTATTTTTTCGTAAAGCCCAGCAAAACTCCACCTGCGATAATAAACAAACAGCCCAGGAGAACCATAAACACCTGCTTTTTGCTTTTGCGTTCATTTAAAAAGAAAAGCCCGCCAATCGTCGATATGACAATTCCGGTCTGGGAGAGTGAAAAGCTGGTGGCAACGCCGATTTTCGGCAGTGAAAGCAGCAATCCCAGATTCCCGGTGCTCCAAATCAGTCCCGTAATGATATTCCTTATAGCAAATTTGTTATATGGCTTGCGGCGCAGAGTTATGAGGAATGCTCCTGTTACCATCCCAATCGCCTGCGGCAGAATCGCAGACCAGCCGTCAATATCAAACCAGCGTATTAAAACGACATACCCCACAAAACCTGCCGTCGATAAAAGCAGTACAAGCAATCCTTTCTTGAGACTTTTCCCCTGTTCCTTGTCATCCCCCTGTTTCAGAGAAGTCAGAACGGCACCAACAATGATGCAGACAAGAGAGGAGACCCCGATGAATACTCATCGTTGTTTCCCATTCTTTAAAAATGAATACCCCAAAAAAAGTTGTTCCAATAAGCTGCAGACCTGTGGACATCGGAGCTGTCTTGGCAACTCCCAAATAGCGGACTGCCCCAAACTGATTTTTCTGCCCGATTGACCAGAACAAACCAGAAATAAAGCCGACTGCCCAAACAATATTGGACAGATCCGGCCTCTTGAAAAGATAGACAGCGATGGCAAATAACAGGGCACCTATTGTCGTACCAAGTGTCTGGCTGTCCTCGTCACCGCCAAGCTTGTTGCTGACAAATACAATGCTGCCCCAGGAAACCGCTGCTATGAGGGCTAGTAGAATTCCAGTCATGGTGTATACCTCATCTTTCGATTTTATGTACATTTTTAGATTGCGGCTATAGAAAGGCTCTTATTCCACAAGCAAAAAAAGTATTAAATTCTTTATTATTCTTTCCACAAAAATAAACAAGTGAAACCAATAGCATCAGCAATCTATCTTAATAAAAGCTGTTTGACAGATATTTCAATATAATAATTTATCGCACAATTTATAATATTTGTGTTAAACTAACAAATATCACTGTCAAATAACAGTGACAAGCAATTATTCTCTTTTATATAATAATCACTTCGGAGGGAATTCTATGAAAAACGCAATCAGCAAGTGGAACCAAATAAGCCTGGTCAAAAGAATTCTGCTGGGCATCATCGCAGGTGTCGCCCTGGCTTTGACCATTCCTAAAGCAGCGGGATGGATCACTATCTTCGGCACTCTTTTTGTAGGTGCATTAAAAGCTGTAGCGCCGGTATTGGTATTTTTCCTGGTAATGCACGCCATTTCCAAGCATAGAAGCGGCCATAAGACGAATATGAAATCTATTATCGCCCTTTATGGATTAAGTACTTTTCTGGCTGGATTTGTAGCAGTTGTTGCCAGCTTTATTTTTCCGGTTACCCTGTCACTTGCTCCCGGAGCTGAGGATGTAACACCTCCTGGAGGGATAGCAGAAGTTCTTCAAACCCTTCTGACTAACGTAGTGGACAACCCGGTCAATGCACTGATTAATGGTAACTATATCGGTATTCTGACTTGGGCAATTCTCCTCGGCATTGCTTTAAGAAAATCTGCTGATACAACAAAAAACATGCTCGCAAACTTCTCAGATGCAATCTCGACTTTAGTAAAATGGGTAATTAGCTTCGCTCCAATCGGGATCATGGGTCTCGTGTTTGATGCGATAGTCACCAATGGTCTTTCAGCATTGCTTGATTACGGAAAACTGCTTGCAATCCTGCTCGGTTCTATGTTCTTTATTGCTCTCGTTGTGAATCCGCTTATCGTATTCTTAAACATTCGCAGGAACCCATATCCTCTAGTATTTAAATGTCTGAGAGAAAGCGGAATGACAGCATTCTTTACGCGCAGCTCAGCAGCGAACATCCCTGTAAATATGAGCTTATGCGAAAAGCTTGGGCTGGATGAAGATACTTATTCCGTATCCATCCCATTAGGCGCAACGGTTAACATGGCAGGTGCAGCTGTTACAATTTCTATTCTGACTCTTGCTGCTGTCCATACACTAGGCATTCAAGTGGACTTTGCAACTGCTCTTATCCTTAGCGTATTAGCAGCAGTATCTGCCGCAGGTGCATCAGGTGTTGCAGGCGGTTCGCTTCTTCTCATCCCTTTAGCAGCCAGCTTATTCGGAATACCGAACGACATCGCGATGCAGGTTGTGGGTGTAGGATTCATCATAGGAGTTCTTCAGGATTCTTGTGAAACGGCCCTTAACTCGTCATCAGATGTTCTATTTACCGCAACTGCTGAATATGCAAAGAAACGCAAAGAAGGCAAAATTGTAAAAATCAGTGCCTGATTACGAAATACAGTTGCCAGTCCTTCTGGCTCCTAAACAAAAAAGCCCTCTCATGGAGAAGGCTTTTTTCAATTATGTATTTTTCCATTTGATGATATAAGTTTTAGATAGATTTACTTGGCACTTGCATCCGGCTGGTGAATTCCGAAAATATTCCCTTCAGTATCCTTATAATAACCCTGCCAAGCCATTCCAGGAAGAGCATACTTCGGCAATGCGACAGTGCCGCCATTCTCAATGATTCTGGCTTCAGCTGCATCATAGTCCTCCACACCCATCGTGCAGGCATATCCGTTTAACGCTTGATTAGCTTCTGGTGGCGGTCCCTGTCTTTGCAACAGAGCACCGTTAATGCCAAGTTCTTCTTCATTTCCAGTCACTGCTCCATAATAAGGCATTCCGGCATACTCACTCCAATCCTGAAATGACCATCCGAATACCTCGCCATAAAACTTCTTGGCGCGCTCCATATCGTCCACATGAACTTCAAAATGAACTAATCTGCCCATAGACTCCTCCTTTTAATTTCGTAATCGCTTACAAATCTATTATAATGCCTATGGAAAAAAGTACAAGGCGCCTTCTTAACCTCTTATTGCTCTTGTTTCTGAAAATAAACAAAAAGATTCGTTAACCAAATTGATACGGGTGCTACAGAGAAATAGGTTAGATACAAGTAAAAATAGACGGTTCCTATTTGCAGGATAAATAGGAGAAAAGGATACGCTTGATACAAAAGTAAAAATAGCACTCAAAGTTTATTTATAAACACCCTTATACAAAATCAAATACAGCACCGGAACTAAAGCGAGTAGCGTTCTCTTATGGTATCAGTGCAGGTGAACGTTTTCCTTCCCTGTGCAAACCCGACAACGTTTATAAGTATGAAAATAAGAAGCGAATGAAACCAAAATTGATGAGTACTCCAGCTCGAGTATTGATTCCAATTATCGCTAGATTGATTTCATAGCCATGTCTCACTCCTTAGGTCTATACTGCCCGCTAAAGAAATGGAGAAGTTCACAGCTCTTCCTCATTTTCAATTATAATTTTTTTAGCTATAATCATATAGATGGCATCTGTTAAAAAAGCTTCATGGATACATTCAGCCCTGCAAGTTTAATTGCTTCTTCCATTTCAGATGAAGCAATTCTGGGATGTCTTTCTTTTGGAAAGTCTTTCTTTTCAATTTCGATACATACGAAATAGCCGCCAGGCTTAAGCACTCGTTTATTTGCCTCAGTGCACGTGGTAAGGATGGCATCTCATGGAGAACTAATGATGCCAGTGCAAGACCAATACTATTGTCGGGTAATGGAATATGATTAATACTTTCTTTTAGTATTATGATATTTCCATTTTTTTCCTTTTCCACTTTGGATTTGATCACATCCAGCATATCTCCATCAATATCTAATGCATAAACCATTCCAGCTGTGGCTCTTGCTGCCGGGACTGTAATATAACCAGTGCCAGCACCTATATCCGAAATCTTGTACGTATTCTTAATAGGGATCATTCACAGCAGTTCTTTAGCGGAATATCACCTCTTATTTTGGATTTTCCAGAAATTCTATTTTTCTTTCTGCACGTTCCATTTTTTCTTCCATATTGATCAACTCTTCCTTTGGACAATGTGTAACTCACCAAATAATATTAATGGATATTAAAGACACACATACTCTTTAATTATAGTAAAAAAAAGTTTTACTTCCAACACCTTTTAAAAATCTTCATTTACTAAATCATGAACGATTCCTATAGCCGCTTTACTTCCCTCACTGGCAGCAATAATCAATTGTGAAGGTGCCAGGATAGAATTATCACCACTGGCATAAACACCTTCAATATTTGTTCGGCCAAGGGTGTCTGTTTCAATTCCTCCCATATTATTCATCTTGCATCCTAATACTTCTGCAAATGGCGCAGCTTGGGTTAAACCCGTTGTGACAAAGCCTCCAGCCCTAAAAAGTTCATTGCCATTTCTAAATTTTATTTTGGCCAAGCGCCCGCTTTCCCCTTCTAAAGCAGCTATCTCATCATCAAATACCCTTATTTGTTTTCTTATTAATATTTCTTTTTGTTCTTCCGAAAATATCAAATTGCCATTCGTACAAACAGCAAGATTATTACTCCAATTTGAAATCATTTTTGCCATATGGAAAGCACGGTTATCCTCTGAGATTAGAACTAATGGGCGGTCTCTTAATTCCCAGCCATCGCAAAATGGGCAACTAAATAAGGTTTTGCCATAAAACTGGTGAATTCCTTCAATTGCTGGAAGTTCATCTTTTAGACCTGTAGCCAAAAGGACCTTTCTGGAGCGAAACCTTCTGCCGTCTTCTGCACGAACCACGAAAGCATCATTTTCTTTCTTTATATCAGTAACCCGCTGGTTCTCCATTGTGATGTCAGGATAGTTCATTAAATCTTCCCTGGCAATTCTCTTAAACTCAGAAGGTTTGATGCCATCCCTTGTAATAAAACCATGAGATTCGTGAGTTACCGCATTTCTGGGTTTATTCTCATCAAAAAGGATAACCTTTTTCCTTGCCCTTCCAAGAACAAGTGAAGCATTTAATCCGGATGGCCCTCCGCCGATAATGACACAATCTAACAGCATATTTATTTCCTCCTCAATTAAATATATTATAGACTTTTAATATCTATGATTATCACAAAAAAATTACTTAGACTGATTACAATTCTTTTTTTATTTTTTTGTGGAATCAATCTCTTTTGCAATATCAGAAATATATTTTGTATTCAGCTCATCTTTCATCTTTTTCTCAGCTTCAAACATTACCTTTTCAATTAAGCAATCTTCATTTTGTAAATCATCATGTTCCAAAGAACAATGAAACAAGGTGGTGTGCCCTTCGATGGCATGAATGACATCCAGAAAGGAAGTTTTACGCGAATGGCTTACAATGCTGTATCCGCCCTTAACACCAGGAGTTGATTCAATAAGGCCTGCCTTTACAAGTTTCGTGAGAATTTTCGACAGGTAGGTCGGGGAAAGATTTTGGATTTTAGCCAGCTGTTCAACGCCAACAGATTTCCCCTTGGGTGTTAAAGTTAAATATACCATTGTGTGCAATGCATAGTTGGTGGCTTTTGAATATTTCATTTCCTATCTCCTTTATGAATACATTAAAGATCTTTAATGTCTACAATTAACTTTACCCTAAATTTAAGTAACATTCAAGCACACTATCTAATTTTCCCTAACCAGTTCGTTCGGTTCATCCTAATTAAATATATTTCCAATTCAAATGAAAAACCGCATTTTTAAAAACGCGGTAAGTATTTCAGTCAATATAGACTCATACCCGTCCACTGCCAATAAGTACAGTAGAAAATAACTGCAATGGCAATGTAAAGGGGCATTAGGATTGCACTTAACTTAGCTAAAATACCTGCATCATAACTTAATTCATCATCTTCATAAAAAAGGAGCAGTGCCTTAGAACTTACTGGAAAAGTGATGCAGTAGTTCATGCCAATTAAACTGATAAAGACGGCTGCGTATGGATTCATTCCCATTGACTGACTAAACAGAATGATCCCTGGAACCAAAATAATTGCCCTTGTTGTATGGGATGTAATGTATAAATGGCTGGTGACGGTGAAGATAAGGATTACTGCTGCCATAATCCAATCCGGAGCATCAGTGAAGATTTGAAGAAAACCTGTAATCTTTCCTTCCATCCAATCTGCCACACCATTTTCAACAAGAATTTTTCCTAGTGCGGATGCTGCTGCAACAAAAAGAATCAAATTCCAAGAAACTGCTTTAAGCCCCTGTTTCCAGGTAATTACACCCATATTCGGCATGGTCAGCGCAATTGCCCCGATTATGGAAACAAATGCAAGATCATATCCATGGAAACTGTCAGTCATCCATCCTATGATCAGAAGAGAAACTATTATTAGAGTTTTAATTTCCGCTCCTGTAAGCGGCATTTGAGGTGGCGTATCCTGTATATTAGGTATAAAAGGTGATTCTTCCAATTCCTTATCGCTCCTCACCATCCACTGAACGGCTATTGAGCTCACGATTGTCATGATCAATGCAAAAGGCAGTCCCCACATTAGCCACTGCAAATAAGAGATGGATTGGCCAGCCCCAGTTTCCAAAAGACCAACACCAATGACATGGGAACCAGCACCAATAAGTGCTGCCGATGTACTCATTAAAATGACAATAGGTATAGTGATTGTTAGAGTTTTTTTCTCTTTTACGGTCAGCCTGCTTGCCAGATGAATAATGACCGGCCTTGCCATGGCAGCTCTGGCGGATGTTGAAGGTATAAAAAAAACAGAGGCGAAAAGAAAGGATATCATCCCACTTTTCAGCTTTGCCGGCGTCCGGCTTTTTCCTAAGATAAACTGAATGAACCGTCCGGTTAAACCTGATTGTTCAACTGCCTCCCCTATGATAAATGCCCCCACCATCAGCCATACCACTTCCTCCGAAAGGGACAGATATAATAGCTCCTGACTCGCTCCATTCATTAAAATGATGAATACGATGCTGGCAAATGCAATGAATCCAGCAGGGAGTTTTGTTGAAATCCATAGTGTTACAGCGGAGAGAAATATGAAAATCGATAACTTTGCTTTATAATCAACCCCATCAGCGAACGCAATCAACAGAAAGAAGAAGACATGGGCGCTGATTATGGCCAGGCTTCTCCCGGAAATACAGTCTATAAGCATAATTAATGGATGGCCGGATTGCCCATGCTTTCCCATTCTAGTCTGCATATTAGACTGCCCCTTCATTGACCCGGTTTCTGCTGGCCATTTTATAGCCAATGTCCACTTGCCGCATGACTGATTCTGTACTGTCCTCAATCCACTGAGGAGCATACAGAATTGCTTTTTCCAGAGATGTCGGCTTTGGAATTATGCTCAAAAAGGCATCTATGCCGGCATCATAATTCAAGGATGCCCCTTTTCCAACCGAACCTGTGATGGCTATGACGGGTATATCGTATTTTTTGGCAATTCTGGCGACTTCAGTCGGTATTTTTCCATTTGGAGTCTGGAAATCGATACTCCCTTCCGCTGTCAGCACGATGTCAGCGGAAGCAATTTTTTCTTCTATCTTTATGTATTTTCTTATAAGGCTGAAACGAGGATGAAGCACTGCCCCAGCAAAAACAGCCAAACCTGCCCCGAGCCCTCCTGAGGCACCGCTTCCCTCGAGGTATCTGACATCGAACCTATAACTTTCTTCTAAAAGATTCGCATAGTGCTCCATGGCTTCGGATAATATTTTTACCTGCTCTTTGGTTGCACCCTTTTGCGGGCCAAATATCCTCGCTACTCCATTGTCCCCGCATAAAACATTTTTCCAATTGCAGGCCACGTCAATTTCAATTTGCCTGACTCGCTTGTCCATGTCTGAGTCATCTATTTGCTTTATTCTTAATAAATCAGCACCTCCCTTTATTTCGGCTACTTTTCCATTACCATCCAAAAACCGGACACCAAGTGCCTGGGCCATCCCTGCCCCCCCATCTGAAGTGCCGGAGTCGCCGCAGCCGATTAAAATACGATCAGCTCCAAAATCCAAAGCAGCAAGAATCAGTTCCCCTACCCCATAAGTAGTCGTCAGTAAAGGATTGCGCTCCTGCAGGGGAACATGCTTCAGACCTGCCACTGCAGCCATCTCTATAACAGCAGTCATTTCACCATTTTCTGCAAAAATGCCGAAATGGGCATTTACCTTTTTGCCGACAGGACCCGTCGCATCTACGTAAATCAAGTGACCGCCTTTTAATCTCGTAATGGTTTTTGCAAACCCTTCTCCGCCATCAATCATAGGAATTATTTCAATGTCGGCTTCCCCGTTATAACGCTGCGCTCCCCTTTCCATCGCCAGCGCCACATCCTCCGCATCCAGGCACTCTTTAAAACCAGACGGTATAATCACAATTTTCATTTAGCTTTCCTCCTAAATTAGTTAGTAATTGTAATGTACCTTCCAAAAACTAGAATTCTTTTAAAATATCATTAAAAAATGATGAGAATGGCGCTGCCCCTATCTGCTAAAAGGAGCATCTACTATAAATTAGTTTTATAAAAAAGGGGAACATAACCAAACTAAGCCGCCCTAAATAGGACGGCTTAGTTTGATTTGATAGGGATTGGACGGTTTTAAAATTGCTAATTGAATAATGAGGCATTAGTATCGCCATATGTATGCTTTAAGGTGAAAACTGCAGCTTATTAATAAGGTGCCCAGCCCTTTAAACAGCCTTTTTAAAGCTGCATAGGGCATACACCTTATGTGAACCCACAGGAAAACCTTCCTGCCGGATGGATGATAAAAATTATTTTTCAAGTATGGCTTTGATTTTTTTTAAATCCTTCATATTTGCTCTTCTCATCATCGGTTCCATCAATGGAGACATGACCTTATTAAACCCTTTTGGGTTCCCTTTATTTCTTAATGTCATGAGGGTATGATTTTCATCGATCGCTTGCCATGTATAGATAGTTTCCATTGGAAATGGGCCATTTGCAGTTTTCATTACCAATATTGCATCTGGAATATAATCAGTAATTTCGTAAACATAAGCAAGTTCCCGGCCAAGAAACTTCGCTCTAAAAGCAATCTGTGATCCTAGTTGAAGCGGTTTTGGTGTCTTCCACTCAACAGCATGTATATTGACATACCATTCAGGAGCATGATCGGGATTTGAAGCATACTCTGACACTTGTGAAGCAGGACAATTAATTGTTATTTCTGTGATTACATCTACCATCTTGTCCTCCAGAATTAGTTCGATTCTACGTATTTTTTTAGCAGGGTTCCAAGCAGGTATTCCCATCCCTTGGAATGCTCCTCTTCCCATTGCTCCTGAATAACACCAGAGGCTGTATGGGAAAGCTGCAGCAGCGTCCCTCCTTCTTTCTCAAGAAGACGATACGTATAGGCACTGTTTACCGCTCCATGCATGCCAAGATGGCCGTGCAGCCGTATTTCTTCAGGCGCATTCACATAGTATACATTCCCCCAGACTGCGCCTTCTTTTTCACCCCATTTTTCGGTGAATTGCCCTCCTGGAACAGGCTCAAACGTAAAGTGGGATGTTACTCCTTTTGGAGCTATGCGAAACTCCCACCACTCTTCCACCTTTTCGGTTAATGCCCTAAATACTTCTTCTCGTGGTGCATCAAGAAATATCTCCTGTTCAATGCGAAATTCCTTTGCTGAATCCATCGGTTTGTCTCCTCCTTTATCTTGAACGGCCCTCCGTAAATTCAACAGCGATCTGGCTGCGGATTTCATGTATTTACCTACCCAGCGCTCATGCATTTCCTGAAGGGGCACTGCATTAAGAAAATGCCTTTTATATTTTCCTTCTCTCCGTACCAAAACTAATTTGCCTTCCTCTAAAATATTTAGATGCTTCATAATGGCATACCTTGTAACTTCAGGAAAATAGTCGTTAAGTTCTCCGGTCGTTCTTGGCGATTTCTTAAGAATATCGAGAATTTCCCTGCGGATTGGATGTCCCAATGCCTTAAAAACGGTGGAAAGCTCGTCGCTCATTACATCGGCCCTTTCGTTATAAATAAAAGTTTAACATGTGACGTTATGGTAACATGTTGATCATCACCAGTCAAGATAACCATGAAAACCCCTCTATCTAAATCCGTTGTTACTTATAAATTAATTTCTTAAATCCTAACGAAGAAAAGCCATGGAACTATCCATGGCTTTCTTCAATTCTTTTTTAATTGCTCTCAATTGGCAGCGTTTCTCTTCCAGAATTGCACTTCTGCAACTGAAAGCATAAGCGGCCCACTATGAGATTCTTCAAATATAATTTTGAACTTAACCATTTTCTTGCCGGATGGCATTTGAGTATGTTCAGTTAAATCGCAGGTTACAGATTTATCGCTTGACCCGACTTCCATTCTACCCAAATCATACTCATTCCCTTCTTCATCAAAAGCTTTTGCACGAAGGGCTTTTATTTTCCCATTGGTATAAAGCGGTCTGTTGAATACTTCAAATCTGGTAAGTTCTGTTGGACTATTAAAGCTGAAATCAACCTCTAATGGAAGAGAAATACCATCGGCTTCCGTAATGCTCCACTTAAGCTCAGCCAGGGAAGATTCACTTATTTCACCGTCAATTAACCGCGGGAAGGCTTCAGCACCATCCTGCATTTTATCTGCTTCACCAGATACAGCGATATCCCTTGCCGTCATGAGCAGTTCCTTCGGCTCTTCAGGCTGCTCGACTTCTCCAGGCTCTTCTCCAGGCTTTAAAACCTGACCGATTTCATCGATGGTATCAAAGCTTGTATTCACAAGCAAGGATCTCGTAATCGGTATATCAAACTCTAAATCTTTCTTCGCTTTTAGCTTAATGACTGCCAGAGTTGATGTGCCTTCTAACGTTTCAAAAGAACCTTTGTTTGAAAAAGCAGCCATAATTCTTTGCTTCTCATTGCCTATTCCTGCAAGAATTGAATAATTCAGCATATTCGCGGTAGAAGCAGCAGAGTCGGCAATTCTCTCCCCACATTCAGATCCTTCTAAACACTCTTTTACAATTTCATACTTATTTGGATCAATTTCAAGTTCAAGATTGAAGGCATTAATATCCTTCATCCCTGCACCTATTACCTCTACTGCAAACTCTTCCCCTGCTTTTAATTGCTGCTTATCAGGACGAATGCTCAGCAGTCCTGCTGCAGGACGCTTAGTCGGCTGGAGCTGTGTCTCACCAAGCTGTCCTGCTACATACATTAAATCATAAGAATCAATCACGCCATTATAGTTAATATCAACTTTGGACACCTGATCCCAAGAAGTATCTGTGGTGTCCACACCCATATAACTGGCAAAGAAAAGCAGGTCCTCTTCGTCTATGGCACCATTAGGTATATTTTCACCGACTACCATTCCTTCAGTTTTATCCTTTTTGTAAGGTCTGAATTCCTGTGCAGATCCGAATTTTCCCACAGCATCCTTAATCGTTAATTTAATATACCGTGCAGTTACCTCTTCGTTGAATTGAATCGTTTTTGTCTCATTGCTCCTAATAAAAGTGCCATCGGTAATAACATTTTTGTATGTCTTCCCATCAAGGCTGACATCCAGGTCATACTTAAGAATTGTTCCGTTCCCTGCATCCGGCCTAGGCACATACTCCAGCTTATCTAATTGATAGGCAAGCTTCATATCAATCTCAAAGGTATGAGGAAGAACGTTTCCTGACCCCCAAGCTGTATGCCATTGTGTTTTTTCATCTCCGTCTACTGCTCTCGATGCTTCGCTCCCAGGCTGATTGCTTGAGGCATTGGCTGTCATATTCTTCGGAACGTTTCTGAATCGATCAAGCTTGGTTTTTACGGTTATTTCATCACTCCAGTCTGATGCACCCTTTGTATTAACTGCCCGGATACTATATCTGTATTCTGTGTCAAAGTTTAGATTATCGTGCTCGAAAAACGGCTTCTCATTTTCTTTTTCGAAATAAACATTTTTGTATATCATTCCATTAATTTTAAGGTCATAGGAAAGATTTTCACCTTCAACTTTATTCCAATTAAGTTTTATGCTTTTATCTGTAATATTTTCATCTGCGGCTCCGAGTCCGTAAGGCACATCAGGCACTTCTGTATCTTTTACTTCTTTCTCTTGCGTGTTGTTAAATCCATTTACCGTAAGCATCACTTGATTCTTGGTTATATCCGTTTTTGCAATCTTTACAAATAACTTCGGTGCAGTAGTTACCTTTGTTTTGGCGAACTCAGAGCCTTCCGTTGAATATTTATTAAGATTCGGACTTTCATTGTAGAAATAAACATTTTCAGAGCGGCTGTATTCTTCCTCTGTTAAAGCTTTTCGCAGTTTATTATTTTTGCCGCCAACCTTTACAGTTACAGATTCAGGCTGCTTTCGTGTATTAACGAGGAATTCGGTTCCTCTTTCCTTGACCATTCCTTTGTAGCCTTTTCCTTTTGCTTTATGAACGGTAATTTTTACTTTATCATTTGCTACGACAGATGAAATCCTGGTTTTTGTATTCTTCCCAGATTTGTAATCAGTTGTTTTACCGTCATCCTCATAAAGAGTAAATTCAGATTTCCCTGCTGGATATATATCAAAAATTCGATTTTCAGATCCATCCAGCTCATTAATCGCATTGTTTTCAGGAGCCATTGGGATGATAGCTCCATTTTTCACGAAGACTGGTGTCTTCCACAATGGGGCGTCAAAATTATTTAAAACTGCTCCGCCCTGATACTGCTCACCTGTAAAGTAATCGATCCAAACCTGTTCAGAATCCGGTAAGTAGATTCCGTTTCTTACACCAGCTGCATGATCCTTTTCATTGTAGACAGGCGCTATCAGTAAATTTGGCCCCCACATATATTGG
The DNA here is from genome assembly GCF_000294775.2 of Cytobacillus oceanisediminis 2691. Classification (GTDB taxonomy): domain Bacteria; phylum Bacillota; class Bacilli; order Bacillales; family Cytobacillaceae; genus Cytobacillus; species Cytobacillus pseudoceanisediminis. The sequence continues at coordinate 2,196,279 of NZ_CP015506.1, read as the reverse complement.
TACTGTGTATCAGTGCCATACGTAAATGGATCTTCTGGATACTCCAGCATCATTCCCCGGACAGAAGGCATAGAGGTAGAAGTGGATTCTTCTGCAATCGTATAAATGTATGGCATCATTTGCGCTTTTAGCTTCAGATACATGCGGTTTATGGAAGTATAAGGTTCGCCATAATTCCAAGGTTTTTTGGATTTGCTGTAATCGTTTCCGGATGACGCCCATCCATCCATATCAATTTGAATTGGCGAGAAAGCCTTCCATTGAAAATCTCTTGTCTGGATGACTGGATCTCCTCCAAAAATACCATCCATGTCCGAACCAACATTCGGATTGCCGGATAATCCCGCTCCAATGTATGTTGGGATATGCATGCGGATGTATTCCCACTCCCCTCCATACTGGTCACCAGACCAAAGAGTGGCATAACGCTGGGTGCCTGCCCATCCATCGAGACTAATCACAAACGGGCGTGCTCCGCCTGAGTTTTCCTGCTTTTCGATTCCTTCAGCAGCCTGGCGTGTTGCGTTAAGAGCCATGGAATAGCCCTGTCCTACCCATGCAACATCCGTTTTAACAGCTCTTACTCCCGCCTTCACTTCACCATCAAGATCCCTTCGCAATGGGCTATCCTCAGGCAGGCTCGGGTCTGGGTATAAATTGCTTTGTGTCCAGAGGCCTACTTCAACATCTTTCTCATTTGCTTCATCCGCAAATTTCTCCAAATTCTCTAATCCACCATAGCCGCATCCATAACCGTCATTCGGCAAAAACCAGCCGAGCGGCATATCCTTCTCCACATATTGATTTAATGTATCCAAGCCTTTGCCAAGGAGGGTTCTCTGGTCTTTATGACCGTTGTGAGTGCCATTAAAGCAATCTGCGTGCCCTAAATAAAACGCATATTCCGGCATTAATGCTGCTTCTCCAGTCAGCTCGGTATATTCGTTAATAATTTCCGGAATGGAGTCTTCAACAAAATAATAAGCGTCAAATCTATTTTCCTCATGTGAAAAAGTTGCCGTTTTGGAAAAGTCATAGACACCCGGCTTAAACGTATTTCTCATCACTCCATATCCTTCAGTGCTCAAGTAGAACGGAACAGGGCTTGATGCTGCACCTGCATCCCATCCGCCTCCGATGGAGATATTTATTTTATTATTTTTGTGAGAGTAGTAGCCGTTTTGCTGTCCTCCACCGTAAAAGTATTCACCATCTTTTGTATTAAGTGTCTGAACTGCACTATTCGCTTCAAGAGAAAGCGGCTCCTTCTCACTCCAGATAACCTTGTTATTTTGTTTATTAATCAGGCTCATTTTGGAGTCCGTTTTGGAGATTTTTAGTTCCAATATTTTTGTATATATCCTATAAAAATCGGAATCTTCTTTTACCTTTACGTTTACGGTTCCATATTCTTTTTGATAGTTGTTTTTATCCTTATCCACAATTTTCGTCACATGGTCAGGCTTGTTTGGTGTTGGGTATTCAGGAAATTCACTGCTCGGATCCAGGTGAAGCCTGAAAACATTGTCTTTCAGAAAGCTTAATTTAATTCCTTGTCCAGAAGAGAAATCAAGATAAATATCACTGCCTTCTTTTTGTATCCCGCTAACTTTGCCGATGGAAGAAGTATCTGTATTTTCTTCAGCTTCAGCTGCACTGACTGGAATAAGCGATATGACCAATAGGAATGAAAGAAAAATAGAGGCAAATCTTTTCAGTTTATTTCGCTTTCTTAACAATATCCGGCACCTCCGCGATCTTTTGAAAAATTTTTATAAACTGCCTGACCAAGTTGAGTTTATTGAAATTTGTTCAATCAATGTATTCAAGTTTTGGAGATTTATATATCCAGTCCTCTCTTCCATTGCGTTTGCTGAGCCGCAAGCAGAAGCCAGGATCAGAGTATCCTTTACTGAATATCCTTTTGAAAGTCCAGCGGCAAAACCTGCAATAAATGAATCTCCGGACCCCACAGGGCTAACTGCCCGAATTTCTGCAGTTGCCACTTTCATCCGTTCCCCTTTATAATAAACGAATGATCCCCTTTCACCGTCTGAAACAATTACAATCTCTATGCCGTTTTCAGCAATCTTCTCCATCGATTTCCAGATTTCTGTTTCTTCCCGGCAGGGACGGCCAAGAAGCCCTTCAAGTTCCTCACGATTAGGTTTGATTAAATAAGGTCCATAAGACAGAGATTCGGCTAGTGCCTCCCCACTGGTATCCAAAAGAACTTTAACTCCATGATTTTTAGCTTCTTTTATCATCCATTGATAGAGGCTATTCGATACCCCCAGGGGCAGTGAACCACTTACTATAAGGATTTGAGCTTCAGGTATTAAGATGCTCAGGCGATGCCTTAATTCTTCCTGCTCCAAACCGGAAATAAAAGGCCCTTCCTCAAGAATTTCTGTCTGGTTGTTTCTGCTGTCATTGAAGGCCAGACATTGCCTTGTTTCACCAGCAATCTGAACAAATTCATCACGCACACCCAGATTTGACAGTTCTTTCCGAATAAAGTTTCCGTTACTTCCGCCTAAAAAACCGGTTGCCGTCACACTTTCTCCAAGAATGCTCAACACCCTTGTAACGTTCAGTCCTTTTCCTCCTGCAGTTTTAAGGGGACTTTTCGTACGTGTGCTTCTTCCAATCTTAAGGTATTCCAGGCGGTAGACAGTATCTATAGCGGGGTTAAGGGTAACGGTTAGTATGCTAGGCTTTATCATTGCTGCCACACATAAGAATTTTTTCCTCGACTACCTTCTTCATCGCGTCTTTGCCTGGAGTCATATATTTTCGGGGATCATTTGCGTCCGGGTTCTCGATAAAGTATTGTTTGACCGCATTAGAAAATGGGATTTTTAGGTCTGTTGCAATATTTACCTTGCAAATACCGAGTTCTATTGTTCTCTTCACCATTGTATCCGGGATATCGGAAGCCCCATGAAGGACGAGAGGAATAGAAACCATGGAGCGGATCTCATCCAGCCTATCAAAGTCAATTTTAGGCTCACCCTTGTATAATCCATGTGCAGTTCCAATAGCAACTGCCAAAGAGTCAATCCCGGTTAACTCCACAAATTTTCCAGCCTGCTCCGGATTGGTATACTTCGCGTCCTTTTCATCCACAACGAGGTCGTCTTCTACTCCCCCTAGACGGCCTATTTCAGCCTCAACAGAGACCCCATATTCATGGGCATAATCGACAACTTCCTTTACAATCTTGACATTTTCTTCAAAAGGATGATGGGAGGCATCGATCATCACAGACTTAAAACCAAATTCAATATATTTCTTGATTTCTTCAAAACTCTCAAAATGGTCAAGGTGGAGAGCGATCGGAATCTCATATCTTTTTGCTGCAGCATTTCCAATTGACACCAAATAGTCACCGCCTGAATAAGAAATGGTACCTGGTGTGGAAGCCAGTATGACAGGTGAGTTCAATTCTGCTGCAGTATCCACCACCACTTGGAATGTTTCAAGGTTGTGGATATTAAAGGCAGGAATCGCATATTCTTCTTGCTGGGCTTTTCTGAACATATCAATGGTGTTTACAATGTTATTTTTACTCAATTTATTTTCTCCTCCATAAAAGCAACTTTTCCATTAACAAAGGTGGCTATTACATTGAATGCATCGTCAATAACAGCTGCATTTAACTTTTTTCCAATTTCAATGGTGCCGATTTCATGATCAACACCCAGCAATTTAGCTTGATTTATAGTAGCCATCGGCAAAATGGATTCAAGCGGCAGCCCTAGAACCTCCTTTGTGTTTCTTAAGCAGCTCATTAAATTTGCAGTACTGCCTGCCAGGGATCCAGTCTCCATTGTTCTGGCTATTCCGTCTTTTACTCTGACAGTTAGGCTTCCAAGCTTATACTTCCCATCCGGTAAATCCGCTGCGGCCATACTGTCGCTAATTAATAGAATCTCGTCTGCTCCTTTTGCTTTGTGAAGCAATTGAATACCTGCTGGATGCACGTGTTCCAAATCAGCTATCAACTCGCAAAAAATATGTTCATTTGTCAGGAAAGCTCCCAGACATCCCGGATCACGATGGGTGAATCCACGCATTCCGTTAAACGTATGAACTGAAATACTAGCCCCGCTATCTATTGCCAGATTGGCAGTTTCATAGTCTGCATTGGTATGTCCCAGTGAGACAAGAATTCCCAGACTTTTCAGATAGGGAATAACCTTTAAAGCCATCTCCTTTTCCGGTGCCAGCGCTAGAATTTTAATCATATTTTGGGATGCTTTAATTAACTCATCAATTTCTTCCATTGATATTTCTCGCATGTAATTCACAGGATGCGCGCCTCTGTGCTCAGAGGCTAAATAAGGTCCTTCAACATACGAACCGAGGATTTCTGCTCCAGCTGTCTTTCCTATTTGTCTGCCAATCTCGCTAACGGGTGCCTTTATTTTCTCAAAATCATGCGTAAGAGTTGTAGGCAAAAAGGACGTCACCCCATGCCTTGCAAGTGATATAGAAATCTCCTGCAAAGCTTCCGGCGCTGCATCCATCGTGTCATTCCCTGAAATGCCATGGATATGAATATCAATAAGACCAGGGATAACGGAAAATCCCGAGAAATCATGTATCTGGCAGTCTGGTTCCTCTTCCGTAATATCCGTTATGAATCCATTCTTATAAATCACAAATCCTGAATGTATTCTGCTGTTAGGGCCATAGATTTTATCTGCACAAATAGCCTCCATTAAATACCTGCTCCATCTCTCTTGAGGCGATCAGATTTCTGGAAACATTTTATCGCTTCTTTTCCTGAAGTGATGGCTATTTCTTTTAGTTCGTCTATGGAGACATTGTCTTTGATAATGGCGGTTTCCATAACCATTGCCAGATTTGCTCCGCCAATAACAGCAGTATCCTGTTTGTCGTTTGTTAGAGAAACAGCCGTTTTAAAGGGCGAACCTCCCACAAGGTCGCACAGAACGAGTACCCCATTGCAGCACTTTAAGTTTGCCAATGCTGCTTTCATCTTTACTTCAAGATCTGATGTAGATTCTGATTCTAAGAAATCAACATACTCTATACGTGGCTGTTCCCCTGCAATCAACTTCAATGAAGAGTGAAGACCTGCAGCAAAGGAACCATGCCCTGAAACAATTAAACCGTTCATTATTTTTCCTCCTCACTCCCGTTTAAAGAATGGTGCCGAATGGGAATGGTATCTTACCAATAATGCCAATAACAACTGTAATCAGAATTAAAATAACAGGGGACAAGCCTCTTTTTAGCAAGTAATACATTAATAAGGTATAGCCTAACGGCAGCATGTTTGGCATGATCTTATCCAGCAAATCTTCCTGCAGGGCAATTTCAGCTTTGCCTGCATGAATGACCAGATTTGCCTTTAACTGCACAAATGAGGCAATAAGCCCGCCTACCACTGTCAAGCCAACGATAGAGGCAGCATGAGACACTTTCTTGGTGTTTTCTTTTAATGAGCTGATGGCATTGGTTCCAGCATTATAGCCATATCGCATAAGACCGAAGCGCAGTCCAAAATGGACGACATTGAATATAATAAGGAACACAAGTGCACCTATTGGATTGCCATCTGCTCCGAGCGAAACACCTATACCAACACAAATAGGCAGAAGTGTTAACCAAAACAAGGCATCCCCGATACCACCCAGGGGACCCATCATGGCAACCCGGATAGCACGTATGGTATTCCGGTTTTGTTTTCTCTCCTCCATTGCGAGGACAATTCCCATAATGATGTTTACTAGAAAAGGATGGGTATTAAAGAATTCCATATGGCTTTTCATTGATTCACTAAGGTCATGCTTATTTTTGTGAACCTTCTTTAGTCCTGGAAGAATAGAGTATAGCCAGCCTGCTGCCTGCATTCTTTCATAGTTGAAAGATGCCTGAAGCAATAGTGAGCGCCAGACCATTTTGTTGAGGTCTTTTTTTGTAATTAACTGTTCGGCTGAAGAATCTTCATAAAACTCAGGATTGTTTGCCTGAACAGAAATTTCCGGTTCAATCGCTGCATTTTCAGATGCCACGGCCTCTCGCCCCCCTCATAGCAGCTCCCTGGCCGCCAATTGTTTTATAAAAGTCATACATAGCAATTGCCAGACCGATTAGCGCGACAGCAATAATCGGCATTTGTAAATAAGTAACAAGGATGAATCCAACTATAAAATAGGCAATATACTGTTTCTTAAGCATAATTTTTAAAAGCATGGCAAACCCAATGGCTGCCATCATACCGCCAGCTGTACCGAGACCTGCAATGATCCAGGCAGGAAGTGATTCGACTACACTCTTGGCTGCATCAGCTCCAAAGTAGATTGGAAGGAATGCAACCACAAAATAGAAAACGAATAGTGTTGCTATTCCAAGGTAATTAATCCTGTCGATGCCTTTTGTATTTGCTTCTTCGGCATATTTGTCAGCTTTATGCATGACAGGTGAAAAGGCCGTAAACATTAATGTGATACAAGCCTGGACTGCAACGGCAAATGGAACAGCAACTCCGATTGCAACTTGAGGATCCTGGCCAGTCAAAATTGCAAATGCTGTACCAATTATTCCGCCAATAACTACATTTGGAGGCTGAGCTCCTGCAAGCGGTACCATTCCTGCCCATACTAATTCAATTGCAGCCCCAGTCATCACACCAGTAGGCAAATCGCCTAGAATTAACCCAACGATGACTCCAGTTACAATGGGGCGGTGAATGTGTAACAAACCGTTAAATAAGTCGATGCCGGCAATGCCAGCCCATATAGCAATCAACAATGCCTGAAGCAATATTTCCTGATCCATCCTTCACACCATCCTTTCCCTTAAAGGAATTTATAAATGTCATCCGGCCTTTCATCAGGAACACGGCGCACTTCGAGTTTCACACCATGTTCTTTTAGTTTGCGAAATGCTTCTTTGTCAGCATCATCAACAGAAACGGTGGAGTAAATTTGTGTCTTCCCTTCAGAATAGTGCATATTTCCAATATTCACTTTGTCGATCGGAACACCTCCTTCGACAAGCCTCAGGACATCCTGAGGAGTTTTAGAAACTAAGAAGATATATTGATCTTCTGATGCATCATGAATAATGTCTGCAGTTGTCTGGATCGAGAAAAAACGGACACCGATTGCTTCAGGGACTACCATTTCCATTAAGTCTTGCTGTACTTCATCTTCAGCTACCTCATCATTGGCTACAACAATGAGGTTAGCCCCAAGGTGATTAACCCAGGTAACACCTACCTGACCATGGACAAGCCGGTTATCAATTCGTGTCAATAAAATGTTTGGCACTTTGTATTCCCCCTCTTTTTTTAAAAGTTATATATGTTAACTCCTTTAACAACCCTATTAACTATTCCGGTTGGGCTAGGATTATCAGGTGTCACACCCAGGTGGATGGAGTTAAACAACGCAAATAACTGTCCGATAATTAAGTAATTCAAAGCAATCAAGTGGTCTTCCAGGTGAATATTCTCCTGTTCCGGAATAATAAAAGCGCAGTCACATAATTCATCAATTCCTTCATCAATGGTGTTTGCAATTGCTACCACTGTTTTACTGCCGCCATCATTCTTTAACTCTTGCAATAAATCAATCTCGTATTTTCTGGTATAAGGATCATTGGAAATAAAAACGAAGATCAGGGTTTCGTCATCAACCAGTGACTTCGGGCCATGTCTAAACCCAAGAACCGATTCGTGAAATGTTGGTATCTTCCCGGAAGTAAGCTCCAAATGCTTTAAGCTCGCCTCCTGGGACAAGCCTTTTAAAGTTGACGAACCAAGATACACAACTCTTTTCTTATTGAGGCTGACAATACTTTTTAACGTTTCATATTTCGTGGTTAAAATGCTCTCAGCGTTTTTGGAAACAGCTTCTGCTTTTTTCTTTAACACTTCGAATCGATTTAACTGGAAAGTAAGGAGAGCAGAAAGGTACATACAGCTGAATGAGCTTGTCATCGCAAACCCCTTGTCATTTGCTTTTTTCGGCATTAAAAGGAGCAAAGAATTTTCGTCTTTTCCAGCCTCCTTTGCAAGCTGTCCATCTGGATTGCATGTGATGATTATTTGGCTAACATTGTTGATCAGCTTTTTAGCCAAACTGTAAGTAGCAACTGATTCAGGGCTATTTCCACTTCTGGCAAATGATACTAAAACGGTGGGAACCTCTGGCTTCAAATAATTCAGCGGGTTTGTAACAATATCCGTAGTCGAAATTGAGTCAATTTGATAAGGGAGTTCTTTTCTTAAATGAGGTGTTAAAGTATCCCCAACATATGCCGATGTACCTGCTCCAGTAAAAATAATCCGTGCCTGTTTGGCAATCAGCTTTCGACTGATAAAATCCTTAATGACCGCTTTTTGTTTTTCGATAATACTAACTGTCTGAAGCCAGAGTTCCGGCTGTTGAAGAATTTCTTTTACAGTGTGCTGCGCGCCTTTTAGTTCTTCTTCGTGTAAATTTTTTACTGAACCCATAGGAATTCACTCCATTCTTGATATCTATTAACTTTCTTATAAAGGGCTGTTTCCCATCCTTTTTACCGAAGTTCGATACAGACATCCAAATAATCCGGCATCCGCTTTTAACTTGCTTAAATGCACCCTTTTTTCAATCCCCTCCTGGAGCGGGTTTTGCACTATATTTTTAAGTTCCTGTTTTATAAGATCAAGAAATTCAGGCTGGTTAATAATAACCCCTCCACCAACCACGACCAAATGTGGATCGACTATGGTAAATAGCTGATGTAATCCTCTTGCAATACACCTTGCAGCTCTATGAATCATCTCAGAGGCCTGAAGGTCTTCACGATGATATAGATCCATCACTTCAGCAACGGTGAATCCCGGGTTAAATATTTTATTTGCTTTTACTCCAATGGCCGTTCCTGAAGCAAGATTCTCTAAGCTTATGAGTTCATCCCCATTCTCCAATAGGGTGAGTCCGATCTCTCCAGCAATTCCTGCTCCTCGCAAAAACTTACCTTCAGATAGCAGACATGAGGAAATACCCGTACTAATCGTTACATAGGCAAAAGTCTCCTTTGCCATTTTCCATTCAGTCCATTCACCATAAGCAGCCATATACACATCGTTATCCATCACTATTTCTGCATAAGGAAAAAATATCTTGAGCTTTTCTCTAAGGGGAAAATTCCTCCATGGCAAATTATTTTGATAAACAGCAAGCCCATTAACTGAATCCACTTTTCCTGGAATCCCCAATCCAATGAAGCTGATTTCTTCCGGTTTTAGTTTTTCGGCTTCCATTATTTGAAAAAACAAGGCAAGTATACGTTCAAATAGCGCATTTGCATCAAGTGATATACTGCCAGCCTGTACTCGTTGTTTTAATGTCTTTTCATTATCAGAAACAAAGGCAGCTGCGATCTTTGTACCGCCGATGTCAGCTACTAATGCTGTCATATTTCTACTCCCTTCTGAATGGTTTCAACAATTGCATTACAACCCATCTATAGGAAGATGGGTTGTTGGTACAAGTTAACGGAAAATTTAACTCATAGCCTTGACACTATGAGTCATTAATACTTATTAGGTCAGTTCAGTATAGAAACGGCAGCGGTCACCGCGGACAATAGATCGGCAAAACTCTACAGGCCTACCTTCTTTATCAAATGCTGTCCTTTCTAATAGTAATGCAGGAAGACCTTCCTTGGTTTGAAGAAACTTGCTCTCATCTCCCCGGATTAGAACTGGTTCAAAAGCTTCTTTTGCTCGCGTAACGACAACATTAAATTGCTGATCGAGCAAATCATATAGTGATATCGAACCAACTTCATTTAACTTGGTCATATCAGGTACCGTCTCTTTTGTAAAAAAAGATGATTCCAGAATAAAGGGTTCGTCATTCGCACATCTCAAGCGTTTTAATTCAATGACATTGCTGTCATTTTTCATTTGCAGCCCTTCTTTAATTTTGGCACCAGGCTTGACTTCCCGAATATCTATAATAATGTCTTTAGGATTCATTCCATGTTCTTTAAGGACTTTGCTAAAACTATAAAAACCCATTAATGGCTGCTGAAACTTGGGCTTTGAAACAAAAGTGCCTTTGCCTTGGATTCTATACAGAACCCCATCCTGAACAAGCTCTTCGATCGCTTTTTTTACTGTATTCCTGCTTACCCCATACTCTTCCATTAATTGATTTTCAGAAGGAACTTTGTCTCCAGTATTCCAATTACCATTGTCTACCGAATCCTTTAATATCTCTTTAAGCTGATGGTAAAGCGGGATAATACTATCGTGCTGCAATTGTTTCATTGAATCCATTTCCTCCAGTTCGTGCTTTAGCAATATTAATTATTTGAAAATTTAATTAAATTATACCATTTCAAGTTACCGTGTCAACCCAACAACCCGTTTTATATGGTATCAATTAATGGGCATTTTCGATAATAGTCTGAAATTAGCCCATAATCTATTACCCGCCTCCAATAAACACTCTTCGAAGATGGATTGTTGGGTTAAGTGGATTCAAATAAAACTTATAGAAAACCAAAAGAGGAGTTTTTTGAATCTGAAAAAATATAAAATAATTTTCTTTTTATTTTCCTCCCGCAACAGCAATCCCTTCAATAAACTGCTTCTGCAGGAAGATAAACAAGATTAGCATTGGCAAGATGGCTAAGAATGATCCAGCCATAAGAATTGGGTAATTAGTCAAAAATTGACCCTGAAGTGAGGATAATCCCACTGATAGAGTCATAGACTCAGGAGAACTATTGACAATCATCGGCCACATCAATTCATTCCAGCTCCAGAGTGTTGTAAAGATCCCAAGAGCGATTAAACCCGGCTTTGCAAGCGGGAGCATCACCTTCCAATAAATTTGGAAATGATTACAGCCATCTAGTCTGGCTGCTTCCTCCAATTCTTTTGGCAGTCCCATAAAAAACTGCCTCAATAGAAACGTGCCAAACGCGCTGAATAAACCCGGTACAATGACGGCCTGAAGGGAATTGAGCCAGCCTAATTTCACCATTATCATATATTGCGGCAATAGAAAAACTTGCCCAGGCACCATTAAAACAGTAAGCGCTAACAAAAATAGAATGTTCCTTCCCGGAAATTCAATTCTGGCGAATGCATATGCAGCTAATGAACATAAGAACAATTGGCCGGCTGTTCGAAGAACTGTAATAATTACGGTATTGTACATAAATTTGAAAAAGGGCAGGAGTCCAAATACCTCTTTATAATTTCCCCATTGAAAATCTTCGGGAATCAAAACCGGGGGGACTTGAATCGACTCAGCATATGTCTTTAACGAGGTAAGGATCATCCATAGGAAGGGCAGAACCATTGCTGCAGCCCCAATAATCAGGATGAAATGGAAAAGGAATGTTTTACTTGTAATAAGCTTAATTGCTCTGTCCATCAACACCACTCCCTTTAATCATAATGAACCCACTTTTTCTGAAGAACCATTTGGATGGCTGTAATAATTAAAATGACCGCTAATAAAAGAACGGCAATAGCCGCAGCATATCCTTTATCATTTAATACAAATGCATGCTGATAGAACAAATAGACTATAGACTGTGTACTTTCAAGCGCGGTGCTGCTTTTCCCAATCATCATGAAAATCAAATCGAATACTTGAAAAGCACCAATCAGTGACATAATGGACACAAAGAAAATAACCGGTGAAAGCAGCGGCAGTGTAATTTTAAAAAATACAGTGACAGGGCCTGCCCCATCTATTTCTGCTGCCTCATAATACATCTTTGGAATACCTTGCAGCCCTGAAAGAAAAATGACCATATTGTAGCCAATACCGCTCCAAATCGCTACTGCGATAATCGAATATAAAGCAATACTGGGATCACTTACCCACTGTGGCCCGTCAATTCCGGCCAATGATAATAAATAATTAAACATCCCATAGTCTGCGTTATATAGCCATTTCCAGACCATCGCAATGGCAGCTGGCATAGTGATGACTGGTAAAAAGTATAAAGTACGGTAAATAGATTTACCTTTGAAATTCTGATTTAAAAGAACAGCCACAATAATGGAAAGGAAAATTCCAATCGGCACGGTAAAAATGATATAGATGCTTGTGTTTTTAAATGCTTGCAGGAGAGTTGCATCCTCAAGCAATCTCTTATAATTGTCTAAGCCTGTCCATTCATACTGTCCAAATGCACCCCATTCGGTGAAGCTAAAGTAAAAATTCTGAACAATGGGCCAGAGATAAAAAATAAACAATCCCAGCATTGTAGGTGCAATCATAAGATAAGCCCAAAAATAGTCTGAACGCTTCCTTGTTTTGGCGAGGCTCGAAACCTTTATCCTTTTGGCTGATTTTACTTCTGTCTGAAGAGGTACTTCCTTCAAAGTCATCCCTCCTTATTAGAATGGAAGAGAAGAATAGCAAAATCCTTCTCTTCAATTAGTAATTACTTGGACAATGCCTCATTTGCTTTCTTTGTCAGCTCTTCTGCTGCTTCTTCAATACTTATTTCCTCACTCCACGCCTTTTTAAGTACATCTGTTTCGTACTGCCAGATTTCCCCCGTGTTTTCCACACTTGGCAGAGGCACTGAATATTCTGCTCCATCAATAAATGCTTGAAGGTTTAAATTAGGGACTGATTCTTTCCATGCATCCTGTGTACCATTAAATGCAGGAATAACGGTTCCTGTCTTGGCATAGACTACTGCTGCTTCTTTAGAACCAAGGAATTGAAGAAACTTCCAGGCTTCTTCTTTATGTTTTGTATTCGAAGATATTACATTGGAAAGCCCGTGAATAGAAACGGCACGTTTTTTCCCTTGTGGAACCACCGCTACATCTAAATCGGGATTTTTCTTATATTCAGGAACCATCCAAGGACCATCAAACATCATCGCTATCTTTCCAGAAGAAAATAATTCAGAAGCCGCCGTTTCGGTCATCTGTGCTTGAGTAGGAGAGAGTCCTTCTTTAATAAAGCTGACATTGTATTCTAATGCCTCGATTGCTTCAGGCTGGTCGAACCCAACAGACTTACTATCCTTAGAAATGATATAGCCGTCATTCTGCCAAATGAAATCATAATATCCGCCTTGATTCCCCATCAATGCCGCATAGCCCCAAATTCCCTTTTCTTTGTCAGTCAGCTGTTTTGCTGCTTCCTTCAATTTCTCCCAATCCCATGTTTCATCCGGGTAGGACACTCCAGCTTCATCGAAGATTTTCTTGTTATACCATAGCCCAGTTGTATCGTAATCTTTAGGGATCCCATAAATATCTCCATCTACCGTGTACAGATCAATCAATGATTCCGGATAATTATCTAAGCTATAGTCGTCCTTTTCCGCCATTTCACTTAATGGGAGAATGACCTTCCCTTCTGCATACTGAACAACGTGTGCACCATTCATCCATAAAACATCTGGCAAAGCACCTCCCGTTGCCGCTGTTTCGAGCTTTTGAAAGTATTGGCCATAAGGAGTGATTTCTGTTTTCACTTTAATATCCGGATATTTTTCATTAAATAGCTTAATAATTTCTTCAATCGCAGGAACCTGCTTTTTATCCCAAAAACCATACGTAATCTCAACCTTGCCATCTTTTTCTCCGCCGGATGCTGCATCACTATCACTGCAGCCAGATAAACCAATCAAACCTAATACAACGGTTACCAGCATGATGATCCATTTCTTCATCCCATTTCCCTTCTTTCCTAAAGTTTTTTGTTAACCTAACTCTAAACATAAGGGGTTTATCTCTAGATGAATCAAAATGTTATGGACAATATGACTTTTATAACGTTCACCACCTCCTTGGATAACGTTTTCCAAACACCCATTTTTCTGCATTAAGAACAATCTTAACTGGCCAAATATATTACAACACTGCTTAAAGAGCTGTGCTCACAAACTTTTAAACTTGTATATTGCCAATTAAACCAAGATAATATTCATCTATATTGATAGATTGTCCCTGGTTTAATCGTGACTCTTCCGCCGCGAATGCCATTAGATGACTTCTTACAGATGCGGAAACAGAAGTAACACTGTCATTTTTATTACCGTTCCGGACTTCTTCCAGGAAAAGTCTCATAATTCCGCGGTCTCCACCGCCATGCCCGCCTATTGGCTGACCAAAATGGATCACAGTTTCCTGCCTGGTTAGGAAATCATAAATTGTGATTTTATTTTCTTCCATGTTCCCGCGGATTTCACCTTTGGTTCCCATTATTTGTACGATTCGAGTTTGTTCTCTTGTAAAGCCGCACATGCTAAAGGTTGCAGTTGCCCCGCCATCGAATTCCATATTGACGACCTGATGGTCAACGACATTATTATCTGAACGATATACACACTTTCCATAAGGGGTTTTATTCAAGGCTTCAATTATGCCTTCATTTGTATAGTCTTCTGTGAATTTTTTTGCCCATCCTCTTCCTTCACCGAGATAATACCGTCCTGCATGGAATGGACACTCCAGCTCGGCAGGACATCCATCCAAGCATCGCAATGGGGCTCCTACCGGGGCATTTTCCGCTTTAAAATGCATCAGGGATCCATACGAACTTAATCGTTTACATGGTTTTTCCAGTATATATGAAATGATATCCATGTCATGACAGGACTTCTGGAGGATCATCGGACTTGATTTTTCTTTGTTATTCCAATTGCCTCTTACAAAGCTGTGTGACATATGCATAACTTCAACATTTTCATTTAATTGAAGAGATACAACATCACCGATCTCCCCTCTGGAAATTACCTTCTTAATAGCTTTCCAAAAGTCGGTATACCTGAGCACATGGCAGATGGTCAGCTGCCGGTCATATGTTTTAGCTTGCTGTTCCATTAATATACATTCCACCGGGTCTGGTGACATTGGTTTTTCCAAGAGGACATGATACCCTTGCTCTAAAGCTCTCATGGTAACTTTGAAGTGATTTCTATCCAGGGTGCAGATAATGGCAATATCGGCAATTTGTTTGTCCAGCTGTGAGATCTCTTCCCATGATTCATAGCAATTTTCATTTGGAATCTGATGTTCTTGCTGGATTCTCCCTCTCCTTTCCTTATTTGGTTCTGCAACAGCAATAATCTTTAGTTCATGCGGATAATCGAGCGCATACGGTGCATATGCTCTCGCCCCTCTGTCTCCAGCTCCTATAAGGAGCGCTGTCATTGTCTTCATGTAAATTTCTCCTCTCTATTGAGCCAAATAAATCCGGAAATTTTCCGTTTTTTATCCAAACGTTTTCCAAGCGTTTTTAAAAAAAAGAACCGATTAGGTCCGTTTTTTAGAAGATGATTCACGAATAACTAACTCAAATGGTAAAATAATTTTGATTGGCAGTACTACTTTTTCCTCTACCATTTCCATAATCGTTTTCGCGGCCATTTTCCCCATTTCATATTTTGGGATTTCTACTGTTGAAAGCGGCGGTGATGAATATTTCCCCATTTCAATATTATCCACTCCAAAGAAAGCAATATCTTCGGGTATTCTTAACTTATTTTCTATAACTGCTCTCATTGCGGCCAGTGCCATTAAATCACTTGCACAAACCATAGCTGTCGGCAAATCTCCCGGACTGCTTTTAATGAGCTGATTCATTCCCTCATAACTGTTTTCCATTTTCCATCTGGTATTGATAACCCATTCATCCCGAATAGAAAGGTCTGCTTCTTTCATAGCAGATTGATAACCTTTAAATCGTAATTCTTCATTTAAGTCCTGGAAGGCTTCATTTATTCCACCGCCGATAAACCCAATATCACGATGCCCCAGACTCACTAAATGCTGTACAACTTTTTCCAATGCGGCCACACGATTATAATCTATTATGGCAATATCTTTATCGGAATAGTAGAAGTCAAGTCCCACAACAGGAATCGTTTGCTGTATGTAATCAATTAAGCTCTCATCAATACTGTCTATGAGCAGCAGTCCTTCAATACCCAGATCATGAATGGTCTTAAGAAGAAGTGCTTCATTCTCAATCTCATCCTTCGTAATACTTATCAATGTATAATCATTTTCTGTTAAAGTATCACGAATACCAGTATAGATATTAGAAAAGTATGGGTTGATTTCAGCCTGTGTAGGATTGGCAACCCATCCAATTTTCATTGTCCTGGCATCACTTTTATTTTGTCTGTTGTTAACGAGATTTCTTGCATGCTGATTAGGTGTATACCCCAGCTCTTTAACAGCCTGCCAAATTTTATTTCTCGTTTCCTGGTTAACATTCCGTGTCTGGTCATTCTGAATGACTCTGGAAACAGTAGAAATAGAAACTCCAACATACTCCGCAATATCCTTTAATCTAACCACAAACCACACCTCTAGGCTGTAACTTCCTGCAGTAATCGCCGGAATTTTTTGAATTTAAATAGACTATAGCACCTGGATTTATTTTAAGTCAATAGCTTTTAATAATTATTTGCTTCTAATAAACTCCTTCCAGGCTGTAATCCCACCCACTAAAACAGTAGCATTGAATTCTTTTTCAGAAAGGACGGCTGCACAAAGAGCAGCTGAATTTCCTGTTGTACATGCAACAATTATTTCTTTCCCCTGTGGCAAAGAGTCAGTTTTGGCATCGAAAGTGTGATTTAAGATATGTGTTTTTGGTATATTTAAACTTTCGATGTTAGAACCTTCTAGATGATACGCTTTGTATTTTTCCTCTGCTCTTACATCTAATAAGATGACATTCTCTTGCTTCATTTTTTCATATAATTCTTTTGGAGTAATTTTGTTAAGTGCCAATTTAATCTGCTCCTTCAATTTAACTTTAATTTAATTTTACGACAGATGGAAGGATCTCTCACGATTCAAAGAATTAAGATAGGACGTCCACGCTGCACAATACCATTTACAGTATGGACAGACCCATTTGTTTTTCATTTTTAAGCTTTATTATTCCCACTCACACCTAACACCTGTCTTGCCATCTCCACATATTCCTCCTCCCCGGAAACTATAGCAAACTCTGCTATGGCAACTGGAAATGCTGCTTCCAATTCAATGATGTGCTCTTTCATCTTAGGCCATGTGTATCCCCCTGCTTTCCGATATGCTTTAATGAGGGATTCAAGCCCATCTTCGCCGAATGCTTTATATTGGAATACAAAGTCATTTGATACATCTGAGACCTTTGCTTCAGTCCAATCTATTAAACCTGTTACATTTGCGTTTATATCAATTAAAGTATGGCCTGCATGTACATCACCATGAATAAACCCCGTTTCCATTGGCCACAGCTCATCATCGGTTAACCAGGCCTGCCATCTTCTCCACAGCGATTCACCTGTTCCGAATTTTGCCTTTACTGCATCCATGCGCTCTCTCATTGACTGTCTCAGCTCTTCTGGTGTATGAACCACCAATCCAGCTTCGGCCGCCTGATCCTTTGGAATACTATGAATATCAGCCAATGCCTTTCCTAGGGTTTCATGAAAACTCTTCGGCACATTATTGATATCAATTTCCCAAACATAGTTTTGAATTTCATGGTCGATTGTCCCGGCAGGTATTCCATTTAACTTCTTATATGCAATCAATTCATTCGTATAAATGGACCAGTCTGGTGCCTGGTAATTCGTTATGTTCTTATTCACCAAATCTAATGCTTTTTTCTCATCCTTCGTTCTTGGCATAACATCATCACGTCTGGGAAATCGAAGCACCCACTCATTTTCCTCCAGATCAAATGCAAAAACTACCTGAAAGTCCATCCCTGATTCATTAAATACTAACGTGTCTCCCTTAAGCATTAGACCATGACGTTCTGCAATTTCTATCACTTGCTTTTTCGTTCTACTCATTTTTTCACAACCTAACTTTTAAAAATAATACTGGTATTAAAGATTATCTTGTAAGTTCTTTTGCTGCAGCATTGAAAAGAATTTCCTGAACTGCTGGATAAATCTCCTCACCAAGATCTTTTTTATGAATAACCATTGCTAAACATGCTCGTATTACACCCGCGATTACTTCTACATCTTTATTTATGATTTTGTTAAGTTCCTTATTCTCCTTTATAAATTCCAAAAGGGGAACAATGCTTCTTAAAGTATTCGTTGCTGTATATTCGTGATTTATCTTTCGGGAAACCAGGTTGTATTCTTCCAGATTGGTGATTAATCTCTGTGTTAATACATTTGATTCCAGTGCAGAAGACATTTCATCAAGCAAAACTTTTATGGCTCTGCCTGTATCCTTTTCCTGTTTCACTTTTGGCCATACCTGTCTTTCAACACTTTCCCCTTCTAAAGTTAATAACTCAAGGTAAAGCTTTTCCTTTGATTCAAAAAATACATAAAAGCTGCTTTTTGCTATAGATACAGAAGATGTTATTTCTTCAATGGATGTATTTTTCAGCCCCTTTGCTATAAAAAGCTGATGTGCATTCCGCAGCATATCCTGCCTGATTCTTTCCTTTTCTGCTTCAGAAAATTTCGGCATTTTTTTACACCTCCGGCTTAAAGATTCTCATAAACATAAAAACAATTTGGTTATTTGTTTTTATAATATGCAAACTCAATATAAATGTCAAATAGAATATAGGATTACAAGAACAGGAAGAACTCTACGCAATCCTGCATTGCCCCGCTGTCAAAGCTGTCAGATACAAGCACAAGCAATTCTAAAAATCTATAAGGACAATTTATATTCGAGACAATTAACATTATCCCGGTCATTACTTTAAATGTAGTCTACTGCTTTTCGGACTCCTTCAGAATTGAATTTAACATGGATTCAATTCTGAAGGAGGATATTATCCAGAAAGTTATTAGTTTTATAAAAACACATATATATACTCTCTAACATATATGGAAACTAACGAATGGACCAAAAAAGTAAAAGGAAAGGCATTATTCAATTGAATAATGCCTGACTCCCCAAGTATTTACTTAGTTGATCCCCACTGCATCAAATCCCGCATGAACGGCTGCTTCTTCCACGCTGCCTTCACCATATAGATCAATGGCGGACTGAACGATTGCCTGTCGCGCATCACTAAAATCAGAATTTGAGGTTAAGTAAACCGTTAAAGCACGGTAGTAAATTTTTCCCAATTTCTCCCTTCCAAGTTCTTGACCAATCAAGTATGCAGCATGGTTGGTAATAGAGGAGTTCACATGTACACCGCCATTGTCCACATTAAGCGGCATATTATAAAACTCATCCATATGATCCGGATATACTCCGCTTCCATAGGCTGCTCTTTGAGGGTTACTTACTACAACACTGTTTGGATCACTTAAGCTGCGCAATCTCGTTACACCGTCAGCTTTGGCGCTTGGGGCCATAATGTCCTCACCCATTTCCCAATCTTCATCATCAACAAGTACACCAAAGACATCGGCAAATGATTCATTCAGTGCACCAGATTGATTCCGGTACGCCAGATTAGCAGTATGGGAGATAACACCATGCGTCATTTCATGTGCCGCAACATCAAGTCCCGCTGATAATGGGATAAAGAATTCACCATCTCCATCCCCATAGGTCATAAAACGCCCATTCCAGAATGCATTGTTGTAATTGCTGCCATAATGAACATACGAATTAATAGCCATTCCTTCCCCATCGAGGGAATTGCGGCCATGCTCATTTAGAAAATAATCATAGACCTTTTCAGAATTATAATGGGCATCAACAGCAGCACGATCATAATCGCCAATAAAGGCAGCGGAATTCCCAACATAAAGAGTATCATTACTAGAATTTCCATCATTTTTAGCATCATAGGTAAGAATCCCACCGAGATTTTCATGAGAATAATCTGCCAAGGCAAACTTTGTACCTGAGGCCTCTTCCTTTACTCGGGTAATATGCAGCTCCCTGTGGTCACCATGTACCCCTTTACCAAAACCTTTTTGTGTTTTGTTTTCTTCAGCATGCATTATGCCATTGTATTTATCAATAACATGGCCTGTCTTTGCATCAACAAACACAAACCAGTTCCCAGGCTCTTCCCCCATGAAGTTCACATTTACTTTATAAGCTGTATGATTCTTTCCTTCAAATGGATAGACAACAAGCTCGGAAGTTGGGGTATATGTAAGTTCTTTTGGAGCACTGACAGCGGATAAGGCTTCTTTTATTGCAGCATCATTGCTTAAGGAAACAGACGAGTCCACTGCATCATCGGCAATTGCCTGATTTACTCTTCCATTAACGGATACTACTTCATGTTTCTCATTATAATGGACAGTCACTTCAGCCCCTTCAACAGTCACGCCATTAACTGCCTGTTTGAAGCGGACGTGAGTCATTCCGAGTTCATCCTTTTGAACATTTTTCAATTTCAGGTTTTTATCCGGATTTTTAATTCCTGTTTTATCCTGATTTTTCTTCAAATAATTTAACGCGTTTGAAGGGCTGCTGGAAGAGAATTTTGTTGCAGATCGCTCCTTAACAAACAATGGGACACTTGCATTCTCATTCCACTCCTTTAAAGCTTGTTGATGATGGTCGTTTGCTGAATCTGCCGGCTTGGCAAAAACATTTACAGGGATCGACCCCGCCAGTAGAGCGGACGACAGTAATACGGGTAAAAGCAGCTTTTTTTTCAAACTTTTGACCTCCTATTATTTAGATACTCTAAATTATAGAATAGGAGAGTATAATTTAAATGAATAATACGAATTATTTTTATATTATGAATTTTGTCGATTAAATAGTGAAAATTTACCAAATTGAATCTTAATACAGGATTCAACTCATCAACTAATTTATTGCACAGACTCTTATACCACTAATAGTATATATTTACAAACAGTTTCTCTATTACTCTTCAAAAGCATAAGGTTGGCAGTTTGCAGCAGATATTCAGTCATGAAGCGAAACGTACATATCACCAGTACATACCTAAGTTAACCTGGCTGCATCAAAGAAATGGTGAGGTAACGCAGTGAAAAGCAATATACGACAACATTAAGAAAAGAAAAGGATAAATCCTATTAATGGATTGCTGGATGACAGCACCCTTTTCTAAAAAAGATATGCCTATTAATCTATTAAACAATAGTTGGTATGAAATTTTACCTTATAATAGTATTTAGGGATTTAATTACTTCGAAAGGGGGAAAGATCATATGGGAAACATACATAATACGTTTGGTTTAAACAAATTCAAAACAATGAAAGAAACATCAAAAGCTGTGGAATTTAGAAATATCGTAAACGGTGAAGTCATTTATCTACTTCCAAACAAAGAAATTACGATCGTTTTAAACCCGAAAAAAGTTGAAGGAAATAAGGAACTGGAGGAAAAATCCACAGGTCTTAGTCATAGTACTGCTCTCAGGGAATTCCCTAAAAGGGAACACACAGGAAATGGACCGATTTGCTATGGTTATGCATTTAAATTTTTATCCGTTGAGGAATTAGATGTATTCTTAGATGAGTTAACTAAATTATAGTTTTTTTCAATGTGCCTGCCCCCAAATTACAAAAGTCTGGGGCAGGCACCTTGCTTATTTCTTCTTCTGCCTAAACAAATCCACCGATTTATACCCTTGTGATAAAATCTCCACCATCTGGGCTTCGCGTTTCTCACGTGTTTTCTGCTGCTTAACAGAAAAGACATAACGGGCCCAATCCCTTTGATAGCCAGGGGTTAATTCCAGATAAAATTTCAATTCATCTGGATAATTTTCTAATAGCTTTTCAATGTCTTTCACGTTATCCTCGTAATCAGCTACGCATTGACTCGGGGCGGATGACTTTTTTTCTTTCTTTTTCTCCCGTTTTAATCCAACAACAGTAAAGACATCATCCATACTCACCATCCGTGAGAATTTCACATCGCTATTCCCCACAAATCCATCTTCGCCTACTTTCATGGCTGGAAAAATCTCATCTCTGTGAACGAAGGTATCATACCGCTTGTTCCCTTTTTTGGGGTAAGCGAAAAATAAATATCCTTTATCAAAAAGCTGATCCTCTTGGATAACTGTTTGAGTATGCTTCACCATTTCATCAATCGTTTCAACAAAAATGAAAATGGCATCATGCTCTCCTGATAATTCCGTCTTAAATCCATTAAATATATCATAATCACTTGGCTGATTTAGCACAGCCATATTTTTATATTTGCTCAGCTTTAATTTATCTATGATTGTCATAACTTGCTCCTTTTTAACTTTGGTCTTTAGACCGAACACTTTATCTCAAAACAGTGTTTAATTTTGCGGTTCGACTTTTCTACAAAATCATCACATCTCTAAATAGCTTTTCAAGGAATCCAGATCTTTCGCACAGGCTTTTTTAAAAGCACCAGCTATCATCTTTCCAAACAGCTTTGACAAACCAGTAAGCCCCTTTATCTCACCAACTAAAGTAACTTCTGAAGCATCACCTGCTGAATCGATTATGTAGGTAAATATAAATTCTCCTTTGCCTGTTGTCCCTTT
Source organism: Cytobacillus oceanisediminis 2691 (assembly GCF_000294775.2). GTDB lineage: Bacteria > Bacillota > Bacilli > Bacillales > Cytobacillaceae > Cytobacillus > Cytobacillus pseudoceanisediminis. Next base: position 2,173,854 of record NZ_CP015506.1, on the reverse strand, counting down.
GGTCCCGTCACAGCGAAGGACAATTTTGCAGGGCTCATCAAGATCAATAACTTCAAAATGTTCAGTAGCCTCGTTTCCAAACATTTTCCTTGTCTCTTTCCACTGACTCCCCACCTTCAATGGCCCGCTTTCGAACCGCTCTATTCCAACTAGGCCTTGCATCCAGTCCTTGGCCGAATCAAGATCAATTAAACCGTAGTAGGCCTTTTGTGCAGATACCTGAATGGTTCTTTTCACTTCAAAACGGATACTCAAGCAAACTGCCCCCTCTCAATAACTAATAAGAATCTCCATTTCACACTAATATTTTATTATATAATTGTCATTACTTTTAGTATATTTTATACTTCTATTAAATTAAGTAATTTCTGTGATATGAAAGGATGAATGAAAATGAGTGCGGAGCAGCAATCGACTTCAAGCCTATCACTGAAAGAAAAAGCAGTATCTTTCCTGCAGCTCGTGGCATCAGGCCAAGTCCGCGAAGCCTACCAGTGTTACATCAGCCCTGGTTTTACTCACCATAATCCCTATTTCAAAGGCGATGCAGATACACTCATGCTCGCGATGGAAGAGAATGCAGAGAAAAACCCTGACAAAATACTTGAAGTCAGACTCGCAATCCAGGAGAATGAAACCGTCGTGGTTCATTCCCATGTGAAGCAGAATCCAGAGGATCGCGGAGGAGCCGTCGTACATATCTTCCGGTTTCAAGGTGGCCAAGTGGCTGAGCTTTGGGATGTTGGGCAGCCTGTGCCTGAGGACTCACCTAATGAGAATGGCATGTTTTAATCTATTTTTATGAACTACCAGAAAATAGGTGCCCATCCAAGAATCCAATAATTTATGAGCCGGACAATGCTCTTATAACCTTTTGCTTACCCCAGCTGAAAATTTTAGCACATTATCACTTTTACGCGTTTTCACTTTAATTAGTTGAAATTACATTCTGAATTGTATAAAATTAAATTGGTCGAACCCTCACAATTCGACCCCCTATTATCCATTGGGCTTAGGAATTTTCTAAGCTCTTTTTTAATGATGCTTCCATAGGTGCTTGTATAAGATCAATTGAAACTGAAAAACCTATCCTTGCAATGGATGTGCGTATCAGCTTTGTTTTCAATAGGAGGATTACTATGGAAAATGTATTCGATTATGAAGATATTCAATTAATTCCCGCAAAAAGTATCGTCAATAGCCGATCTGAATGTGATACAACGGCATTCCTGGGGGGACGTGCGTTTAAGCTTCCGGTGGTGCCTGCTAATATGCAGACGATTGTAGATGAGAAAATTGCCATATACTTAGCAGAGAACGGGTATTTCTATATCATGCATCGTTTCGAACCGGAGAAGCGAATTTCTTTTATAAAAGACATGAAGGCGAGAGGGCTATACTCTTCGATCAGTGTAGGGGTCAAAGAAGGCGAATATGCATTTATACAGCAGATTGCTGATGAAAAGCTTTCACCCGAATACATTACCATTGATATAGCTCATGGCCATTCCAATGCTGTCATCCAAATGATCCAGCATATTAAGAAATACCTTCCTCAAAGCTTTGTGATTGCCGGCAACGTCGGCACCCCCGAAGCCGTCAGAGAATTAGAGAATGCTGGAGCTGATGCTACAAAAGTTGGCATAGGACCTGGCAAGGTGTGCATCACAAAGATTAAAACTGGATTTGGGACGGGCGGCTGGCAGTTAGCTGCACTTCGCTGGTGTGCAAAGGCAGCAAGCAAGCCGATTATAGCTGATGGAGGTCTTCGCACCCATGGTGACATCGCTAAATCGATTCGATTTGGTGCAACAATGGTGATGATTGGTTCCTTATTTGCAGGACATGAGGAATCTCCTGGAAAAACCATCGAGAATGAGAAAGACGGAAAGCTCTATAAAGAATACTTTGGCTCAGCCTCTGAATTTCAAAAAGGCGAAAAGAGAAATGTTGAAGGCAAAAGAATTTTAGTAGAGCACAAAGGATTTTTAGCAGATACCCTGAAAGAAATGGAGCAGGATCTTCAGTCCTCCATTTCTTATGCAGGCGGCAACAGGCTGGATGCCATCCGCCATGTCGATTACGTTATTGTTAAAAATTCGATTTTTAATGGTGACAGGGTTTTTTAACCCCTAATTTATAAAACCACAGAAGATGCCTTCCTTTTCCCATAAGGAAGGCATCTTCTGTGGTCTCAGCATTCTCTTTTAAATTGAACAAACACATATTATGTACACTTTGAGGTTAAGATCCTATAGACTGCTCTACTGCATTTTCCCAGCTCGGAAAATAATACAATGCATTTTTCATTAACTCTGGGTTTGATTTTTTTACTTGCTTCTTTCGGGGCGGCTGCCCTTCTTTTTCCAACAGTTCAGAGATCCCGGTCAATACTTCTTCAACACTCATGCTTGTTTCCACATCATTCCTCCTTTTTGAATTCAACTATATAATCTCCATATGACGAAAAATTATTCAGTATTCCTTCAAAATGATTCTTCCGTATTTAGCTAGTATTCTATCTTGTACAAAAATCGCGACTAAATAAGTAATAAGGTTCCGGATTAAAAGATTAGTTTCATCCCTTCGTGACTCGCCATAAACCCCAGCTTATGATAAAAACGATGTGCATCATCACGCTCCTTATCAGTCGTCAATTGAACAAGACCACACTCCTCAGACTTTGCTATGGCAATCGCTTCTTTAAACAAGGCTTCCCCCACCCCTTTACCACGGCAGTGCTGATCAACACGCACCCCTTCAATTTGTGCTCGTTTCATCCCTTGACGTGCCAGCCCAGGAATGATTGTTAATTGAAGGCAGCCAATCACAGCCTGACCGTCTATCGCCAAAATAATCTGATTTCCCGCCTGTGCTTCTATTGCCTTAAATGCTTTATAATAACAATCCGGCAGCGGGTCTTCATACCTCTCACGCTTTGCTCCTAATTCATCATCGGCAAGCAAGCGGACAATAGCTTGTAAATCTTTTTCATCTGCATTTCGAAAATGCATTGAAAATCACTCCTTCAGCTAGAAAATATTTAAATGCATCACTGATTACTTTCTATGAATATTTTATTTTCCCTTTATTAGGATATTTTCACAAAACCTCTGCATTTCACCTAAAAAATCAATAAATTTAAATTTTTAATTAAAATTATTAATTTTTTTCATTTTAATTATTTATTTATTTGATTCATTATTATATAATCAATTCAAATAAAAGGAAGGAATTTCATTATGGCTTATAAATTAATCACAGATTGTCCTGTTTGCAGTAAAACATTGAAAATTACAAAGCTGCAGTGCTCTCATTGTCACACAACGATTGAAAATGAGTTTGAATTATCTAAACTGGCATCATTATCAAAGGATCAGCTTCATTTTGTGGAAGTATTTTTAACATGCAGAGGAAATATCAAAGAAGTTGAAAAGGAACTGGGGATATCCTATCCAACGGTTCGAGGCAAGCTAACAGACATCATATCATCCCTAGGATATGTACAGAAGAAGAAGAATGAAGCAGATGAGAAAAAAGTTGTCACCATGTTGGAAAATGGCGAAATCACACCAGAAGAAGCCATTAAGCTATTAAAAGAGGAATAGGGAGGATTTATCATGAAAGAAGAAATTACGAGAGTGTTAACAATGGTTCAAGAAGGGAAGATTGATGCAGATAAGGGATCAGAACTGATCCAAATATTAAAAGATAAAGAAGAAACAGGTAATAAGCCAGCATTAAAAACAACTAAATATTTAGATAAAACTTTAAAAATCCGTGTTGTATCCGCCGAAAATGATAACGTCACGGTCAATTTGCCAATAAAACTTGTTAAGGCAGTATTAATGGCTGGACACAGCATCGCAGCGAGTATCCCTCAGTCAGAAAAATACGTTAAAGATATAGACATAAGCCTTATTATCGAAGCAATCGAAAATGAATTAGACGGCCAAATCGTTGATATTAAATCGGCAAACGGAGATACCGTTTCGGTCATCATTGATTAGTGAGTTGATTATGCTGCATGTAAAAGTGAAAGCAAAAGATGTTCGGTTAACCATCCCAATTCCATATGCAATTTTAAACATTGCTATTTCCATTTTTTGTTCAAAATTGTTTCATCAAAATGTAAACAAATGGACAAAAGTGCACTTCGAAAGAAAAAGACTGGACTTTACATTTCCATTAATAGATAAAGAAGCGCTAAAGCCTATTGTCAAGGAACTGAAAAATCAAAAGGGGCTCGTGATAGTAGATGTCAAAGCTAAGGACGGTTCTGAGGTTCGGGTAAGACTATAATTTATTTACATCTATCACTGACTGGATTTAAAGAAAAAGCCTAATTTCTGGCTTACAATACCAAGATAATTAGGCTTTGTTTCCTTTATTCCTCTTCATTTTTAAAAGTTCCATAGAAATATTTTCATTAAAGATAGGCCTCTGCGGCTTTTCCCAGCCTGCGAATCCCCTCAGTTATTTCCTTCTCATCCGCATAACTGAAGGAAAGGCGCAGAAATTCCGTTCCGTCTGCCTGATCTTTGAAAAAGTACTTGCCAGGAATAAAAGATACCCCCTTTGCCAGGGCATGTGTCAGCAGTTCCGATGTATCGGCACCGGGAATTTTCATCCACACGAAGTACCCCCCTTCGGGCACATACCAGGAAGCTGATTCAGGAAAGTACTGTTCCAGTGCGGAGGTCAGAACATTGCATTTGGACCGGTATGTATCTCTCATGGTTACTAGTTTATTATTTAAATCTGTGTTTGCTAAATAAACAGCCATGGCAGCTTGAGCAAACGGATGGTTCAGATCTTTTTTAAACCAGGCGCATGCATGGATTATTTCACTTGCTCCCGCTATCCATCCTATACGCATGCCCGGGGCCACTATCTTGGATAAGGAACCAACATGCAGAACTTGAGAGTTTTGATCCATTGCTTTTAAAGTGGGGAAACTTTTATTAAATGATAATTCCCCATAAGCATCATCCTCAACTATTAGGAAATTATATGTTTTGGCAAGCTCCAATACATGCTGCCGGCGCTCTCCTGTCATCGTAGTGCCTGTAGGATTTTGAAAGGTTGGGATTGTATAAAGAAAACGCGGCAGAGTGAGCCCTTTTTGCTTCCTATCCTCTAGAATCTCTTCCAATACACCTGTTTGAAGTCCGTGCTTGTCTACAGGAATACTAATTATATGTTTGGTGTAATTTTGGAAAATTTCTAAAGCCTCCATATAAGTAGGTGATTCTATTGCCACGATTGACTCCTCATCCAGGAGAATGCGGGCAATCAAATCGATCGCCTGACAGGCACCTGAAGTGATCAAAAGCTCTTTTTCCGTAACAGATACCCCCCGCTCTTTCAACCTCTTTAAAACCTGTTCCTTGAGTTTTATTATTTTGGGACTTCCTATATAATGGAGCGGCAAATCATGTTCTTCCTCTAATAAACTGTTAACAGCTGCCTTTACCTCTTCATCAGGTATAAGGGCAGGAGCTGGATAGCCGCAATGCAGGCGTATACACTTATCTGGAATCTCCGGAATCCACTCCCCAGGGGGAGTATTCTGAAGCGCCCCTTTGATATTATCAGGAAAAAAAGAACCAGCACTCATTGTATCCACACCCTTCCAGCAGTTTTATTATTCATTATAAACTTCTTGCCTGAGATGCTCCACAAAAACTATATAAGCAAGTGCTCCTGGAAAAGTTTTTTTACTTTTGCCCAATCTTCCTTTATGACACTATACAGGACAGTATGACGAATAGTCCCTTCTTTTCTTATCATATGATTTCGAAGAATGCCTTCTTTTACCGCACCGATTCGTTCTATCGCTTTCTGTGATCGGATGTTTTCATGTCCGGTTTTGATTTGGACGCGATTAAGTGACAGTTCTTCAAAACAGTATTTCAATAACAAATATTTACAGTTTGTATTGAAATTCGTGCGCCAATAAATAGGGTTCATCCAAGTGGAGCCGATTTCTAGATGTTTATGCTGGGCTGAAATATCGAGAAACCAAGTAGCGCCAATGATCTTCCCTGTATTTTTATGGATAATGACAAAAGCAAAATCGGTGCCTTGCTCCCGTCTTTGTATGGCATCTTTGACATAATGAATGACCCGGCCTTTCTCAGTTAAATCAACAGACATATGGTCCCATATTCGTTTATCCTGAGCTGCTTCACAAATTCCTTTAACATGATCAAGTTCCATAGGAATTAACTGCACAACATTGTTTTCTAATTTTCGCATGCTATCACTCTCCTTGAATCAATTAAAACCGATTTCTGGTATGATAAAAATAACCAAAAATGAATTTTAATATAATACCAGGGAATGATTTGATGGAGCTTCAAATTCTGCTTTCGGAAAATGGAATAAAGTATAAAGAAATCTATGAACAAATTCGGCTGGCGATTTTAGATAAAAAATTGTCAGCTCATGAAAGACTTCCTGCAAAGCGGAGGCTGGCTGAACAATTAAACGTAAGCATCATAACTGTTCAGATGGCTTACGAACAATTGCAGAGTGAAGGGTACTGTTATTCAGCAGAACGCAAAGGCTATTTTGTTTCTGAAATTCAGGATGAAATGCATTATAGTCAGATTAATACAATGGGCCTGGAGAAAAGAGATCAGCAAGAGTTTCTCATTAATTTTAAAAATGGGCAGATTGATGCCTCTGCATTTCCTTACAAACAATGGAATAGACTTTATCGAAAAGAGCTTAAGGAATCCAATGCCAGCAATGGCCCGTGGCAGGGTGAATATTCTTTGCGTGTTCAAATTGCACAATACCTTCAGCAAGCTAGAGGGCTAGCCTGTCAGCCGGAACAAGTGTATCTATTCAGCGGATTTCAGCCGCAGCTGTTAAATGTCTGTTTGTTTTTTAAGCGGAAAGCCATCGGGATTGAAGATCCAGGTTTTATTCGGGCAAGATCTGTTTTTGATCAATTACAGCTGCCTTGTTATCCGATTTCTGTGGATGAGGATGGATGCTGTGTGCCTGATGCTGAAGAGCCAATAAAATTATTGTATACGACACCTGCTCATCAATACCCTACCGGTACAATTATGTCTATTGCTAGAAGGATTGAGCTGTTAAATTGGGCAATCAAACAGGACGCTTATATTATCGAGGATGACTATGATTCTGAATTCCGCTACAAAGGGGCACCAATCCCGGCATTGTCCCATTTGGATTCAACCGGGCGGGTACTGTACTTTGGCACCTTTTCAAAAACATTGCTGCCATCACTTCGGATCAGCTATCTGATTATGCCAGTATCTCTGCAGCAAGACTTTGAAAAATTTAATGCTTACCAAAAGACGAATGTTTCAAGAATCGATCAGCAGGCTGCTGCAAAATTTATGGAAGAAGGACTTTATATATCTCATATAGCAAAAATGAGAACGTTATATCGATCCAAGCGGAGCTGTTTAATAGAAAGCCTGTCAAAACACTTAGGAGACCACTTTGACATAATTGGAGATACAGCGGGCTTGCATATCATCGTGAAATTACCCGAAGGATTGAATGAAGCGAAAGCAATTGAACTGGCAAAGTCGGCAGGTGTTGAAATCGATGCTGTTTCGCCTATGTATCAGCTGCACAAGCCAAACCATCATGTGATGATTGGATATGGCGCACCCTCGATGGACGAGATTGAGAGAGGAGTCCAGTTAATCGCTAAATCATGGAAAAGTTGTCTGAGCAACTAAGCTAAGCTATAAATTCCACAATTTAAAAGGGCGTTTATCCTACGGGATAACGCTCTTTTGCCGAAGCAGCAAACATACACATCTTTTCCTTAACCGCTGCCATAAAATCAAACATATTCATCCCCTGGATTTGCTGAAATTTATACAAGTCCTGGTTATAGTACATATGAATATGCCTGCCGGTGATTCCCCTTTTTTCTTCAATGGAAGTTATATTGATATACGCAAATTCTTCAACTAAATCCTTGGTTGTTCCTGATGCAGGAATTCCATAAAACAGCAGTCTTTTGTTTGTTGCCGCAAAGAAGCCTGGATGCGGTGCTAAACAGAAATGAGCCACTAATGAACAGCTTAGACATTCAATAATGGTTTCACCTTCATACAATACATGTTTAACCTGATTTTTAACGCTACTCATGGAACGTCCCCCCTTAATAAACTATCAAACCGCTGTCTTCACTGCCAGTATCAGCCCAGTAGACCAATCCAATTCTGTAATGTCCAGGTCAGGTCTGTCCTGCAGTGTTTTCAGGAGTTTAGTGGCTTTGATCCGAAATTCTTCAGGCAATTTCTGCTGCGGAAACACATCATGAATCACATAAAAACCGCCGATATTTAAATGATCCAGGGTTTTGTCCAGAAGCTCGAATTTCCCTGGCCACGTATCTGCAAAAATAAAATCGAACCTTTCCGACAGGTTTTGAATAAAAGCTGCTCCGTCCTCACAGCAAAATGTAATTCTGCTGTCATACCCGAGGTTTTTTTTCGCGATGGATTGAACTGTCGAATCAATGTCAACGGTTGTTAGCTTACTGCTTTCATCCATCCCATCTATGATCCAGGAAGCAGATGCCCCCGTACCTGTGCCCAGCTCCAAAAAGCTTCCTCCTGGTTTGGAGGCAGCCAGCCCCTTTAGTAAAAACCCTGTTTTTCGATCACATGATTGCCCGAAACCCAGCACATCAGAATCCTGTAATATTCTCGAATATGCTTCCGGTACCTGTATAACACTGTTTTCCATTTTGTTTTTCCTCCTCTTTCTTCGTTATTATCTAAACCGAGATCAACCTAAAAAGAACATCAAAAAAAGGCCTCTTTATAAGAGGCCTTTATTATCAAAAACGACCTCTTATCTCCCAGAGCGTCAACTCTGTTGGAATTAGCACCTTCCTGACATAATCAGGGGTTGCTGAGGCTTCGCAGGGCCAGTCCCTCCACCTCTCTGGATAAGAATTTGTATAAAATATTATTTTCAACCAAGTATTGCATATTTTTTGCAAGATGGCAATACTTTAATTCCTTTAATCTAATGAACTGCTTCCTCTCCCTGATAAATTCGAAATGCCGGTACAATCGTATCCGACACAATCTCTTTCCCTTTTTCCCGGATGAAATCCAATTTATAGTACGCATCAAACCTCTGGCTGATCTCTGTTTTCACCAACTCAGGCGGAGTAACGACGATGAATTGAAACTTCAGCTTATCAGCTACAGCGAAAATCGGGTCAAGCACATGGGCAGAAGCCGCTTGTCCGAACGGATTATCACAGACTAACGGAACCCAGCTTTGATCAGTTTCACTCTTAACCGAAAGAAGCATCATCATCATGACCATGCGGGCAGATAACTTTTGGCCGCCGCTGCCATCCGATTTCGTCTTTGAACCCTGGTTGATCGTCTGCCAGGTTGAATAATGCTCACGCTGCGGTTTTCCATACATGAAGGCATTATCAGTACGCATATTATATACCAGCAGTTCCGGGTAACGATTCCTGAGGGAGACAAATAAAATCTGCTCATCACTGATGAGCTGTTTGATTTCCTGATCCAGCTCCAGATTATGGTCATCAATCATCTCGAATCGTTTCGTAATTTTGTTAATGGCCGAAACAAAATGCTGTTTCAGTAAAGGTTCAATATCTTCCGCTTTTTTAGGCAGGATGTCTTCTTTGAGCTGGACGAGCGGGAAAGACCCCCGTTCATTCTTCAGCTTCATTTTCGCAATCATCGAGCGAATCGCTTCCGAAATACTCATCACCTTCATACTCGCACGGCTTGCCCAGAAGTTTTGCGCCTTTTCTGCCCGTTCTTTATCGCGTTCCAGCTGCTCTAAGCCGCTCTGTGAGAAGCGCTTCATGTTTTGGACCACACTTTGAATATGTGCATAATGCCTCGTATCCATATGATCAAGCGTAGTTAAGACTTCATTCTTAAAGCGGATCTCCCAATCCTTGCCTTCAATATTGAGTTTTAAATTGCGCAGGGATTGTTCAATTTTTGCGTGCTTCTCCTGGCCTTCATCCTGGATACCCTGATGTTTTTCACTCCAGGAAATGATGCTTTGCTTTCCCTGGCTCTTTATTTTTTCAATATCTTCATCCGTAAAAGCTGCTGCTTCCTCTTTAAGGATTACAGATAGATGCAATTGATTGTTTTCAAACTCAGCAATGTTTTGCTCCGTCTCTTTTTTGCGCTCTTCCGTTTTCTTAATTTCTGCATTCGTCTGTTTGGTCTGGTCTGTAATCTCAACCGTCTTCACTTCCAGATCAAGTTCTTCCCATTCTTCAGGCTGTTTATCATGCTTGGCCACTTTTTTAACAGTCTTATCACGCTGCGCCTTCGCATGCTTTAAAGAAGTGTCAGCAACTGTTACAGCTGTTCCCTGCTCTCGCTCTTCTTTCTCTGCTGCCTTTGTTTCCTTTGCAGCTGTTTGAACCATCTTTTCCAAAATACTCATAGGTTCATCCGGTACAGACGCATCCTTCCACTCTTCGTTAAGAGCATGAAGTTTTTTCTCCAGCTTCTTTTGCTGTTTTTGCTCCGATTCTCTTGTCGCCTGGATCGCCAGCAATTCACTGGCTTGTTCTTCTTTTGATTTTTGCAGCTGTTTAAGCTCCTCAATGCTTCCAATGATTTCTTCCAGCATATGCGATGATAATCGCGGAACCTCTTCAGAAGCTTCTGCTTTCTCAGCGGCTGGAAAAACCGCACCATCAATAAAGAAGCTAATCTCCTTAATATTTTGCTCAGCTGATAGCTTCCATTCCAAGTACGTTTGGCTCCACTTTTCCTGCAGATCAATGATGGTCTGATGCTCGTTTGCAAGCTCTTTCTGTACACTTTCGAAAGCTTCCTTTTGTTTCTCTTTTTCCTGCTTTACCCGTTTATTTTCAAGGTGCAGCGACTTTTCACGATTAAAGCTTTCCAGAGACTCCACATCTTTAGATAGATTTTCAATCTTTTCCTTCGTCTTTTCAAGCTGATCTCTAAGTCCCAGCTGCCGTTCTTTTTCTTTTTCCTCCTGAACGATGATGGCCTGTAATTCGTTTTTCTTGGAAAGCAGGGCTTCTTTTTCCTGAAGCAGCGCTCTTTCAATATCACCCGCAAGGTCATTGGAAAGGAAACGGTCGATTTCTTTTAAAATGCGGCGGAGAGAACTCTCTGTTTGTTCCATTTCTAGAAGTGCATCTTTTTTTTCTTCTATTTCTTTGGCAATCTTAATTTTCCAGTTCGTGAACTGATTTTTATCTGTCAGAAGTTCCTTCTCCGTACCGGTGATCATCACAAACGTATTTTGCTGATTTTCGCCCGCCATTTCTTCCCTCATAAAAATCGGGACAGGGCTCTTAAACATTCTTCCTGCAAGGACCTGTTTATTCACTTTTTCCCATTGCGGCCTGCTGACCACTAAGCCGTAGGGCAGGAGCGGATGAGTGAGCATGTAGCTAGCCATTTCATCCGGTTTTAAAGATTGCAGAAATTGTGAGCCGTAGAACACATCTATCCCTGTTTTCTCATCAATCCATTCCTTCAGTTCCTTCACATCATTATTCGCAATCCAGAAATGCTCATCATTCAAAGCAAAATCCAGCTGCGTTTCCCAGAGCGCTTTCTTTATTTCTTCCCCTTGCTCACGATTTTGAACGAGGAGCTCTTCCACCTGCTGGGCATATTTGGATAAAAGAGCATTCGTGAACTGCGCTGAGACATCGTCAAGCACAACTTGTAGCTTATCGTACAGCTTCGCTTCTTTTCGATGCATCTCTTCACTTTTCATCTTTAACTCTTTACACTTCTCTTCAGAAAACTGAATGGATTGAGCAAGCGTACCATGCGCAGATGCTAGCTGATTTTGCTTTTCATTTGATTGTTTCTCTTTTGCCTGTAAATCTTCGACAGCCTCTTTTTTGGTTTCTATCTGCTTGTTAAGATTTTCGATAAATCCCTGTAAATCATAGGTTAAGCGATCACCGAATTCTTTGATAAGTTGTTCTTCTTTTGATTCAAATTCATGAATTTTAGTATAAAGAAAATCAATTTCCGTACGAAGCTGGGCAATCTCCCGGGTCTTTTGTTTATCCTGCTTTGACAGTTCGTTTGTTTTCTTCTTTAAAAACTTCTGATATCCGGAATAATGCTGAACGGCTTCCCTAATAGCTGCGGCGGATTTTTCCCAATGCTGTGCCGCTTCTTTTTTGATTTCATCCATTCTTTGATTCACTTGCTCCAGGCCGCTGTTTTGCTCAAGCTTCACAATCTGCTGGGAAAGAGCGCGGATGCTCTGTTCCCCTTCATGCCATTCTTTCAATAAAAGGTGAAAAGCCAGCTCATCTTTTCGCTCCTGCTTTTCTTTCACCGTTTCCTGCAGGATCGTATGCTTCTTCTGTTCTTCCCCTAGTTTCTTCTCCCAATCCAGCACTTCCCGGTGAGCTTTTGCATACTCAAGGTTATCTTTCTGAAAGCGCAGTTCCACTTGCTTGCCCGTTAATTTTTCGATTTCCTTTTCCAGCTCAATGAGTGTTTCTTCTTCCGTTTTCTTCAAATGCTCCAAAGCACCAAGCAGCTGTCTCCCGACCTTAATGCTGTCTTCAACAATTTCTTTATGCTTGATGCCCTTTGCCAGACTCTCTTCAAATGGAATAATATCTTCCAGGAACTCTTTATGAGCCTGCTCTCTTTTGAGCAAAACAGGCAGGTCCTTTGCAATACTTGCCTGACTCTTAAAAATCTCCACCAGATCGTTCTTCTGATGCTCCGTTCGGTGCAGGATCTGACTGACTGTAGGAATAATCCGCTTTTGGAACAGGGAATGATCATCCTCAGCGCCTTCAAAAAACTTTCCAACGCCGCCTTCATCCTTGTTAATGTCTTTCATAATATCCCAGTCTTTGCGGTTAATGCCGTATGTATCAAGGATGCGGTAGTGCTTCTTTGTATCGCGGTAGACATCATAGCCATTCCATTTTAAATAATCCTTCAGGCCTTCCGTATCAGCCAGTTCACCATCTTCATAGAGCGGAATATGTTCAAGGGATGCTTCTTCTTTCCGTTCAAACTCCCTTGTATAAAACGTAATATTCGGGACAATTTTTGCTTCCTGTTCAAGTGTTTTGGCTTCTCCGCCTTCTTCGTTCATGGAAATCCGCTGTTCTGCTGAAAACATTCCGCCCGTCACCAAATGCCTGCAATCAGCCCCGTCGAGCTCCCATTGCATAAGAACATGAAAGGTATAAGGAATGAATTGCTCTTTATTATTAAAAAAGAATTGCTGATAATAGCGATTATTCTGCTTTCCCCAAGAAGTTCCTGGCTTAAGAATCTGGAAAATGGTCTGCAGGAAAACCCCTTTCCCTCCTCCATTCATCATGGAAATAAGGCCATTTGTGGAGGTCTCTTCATTATGGAAGTTAAATGTTGTATCCTTGTATTGCTTTTGCATGCCATCATATTTCAGGCCGGCAATTCTAATTCGATGGATTTTCGGCATGCTGATCCTCCTCTGTCGTTATTAATTCCTTGAACATTTCATAACGGTCATAATCATGATACAAATATTCAATCCGCTCAAATAATTCCTGTTTCGGAATCGCCTTTGGAATATCCTCCCGATCGAGAATGACGATAAGTCCTTCTGTCTCCAAAAGACGCATACTGCTTGCAATCAAACCGATACGCGTCCGGCGATTGGCTTTCTTAGATCCATAATCATCGGTGTCGACCTCCATGTATTTCCATGTTGTCACAACATCCTTCATATCAATTTTTTCCTCTTCTCCAAAATCCTGCTTTACCTTAAGTATGCTATCCCAATTCATGATGACATCATTGACTTGCCGTTCCAGGGTATAGAAGCTAATCCCTTCACGCTTCGTACGGATTTTAGCCGCCTGGCTGCGGTCGATGCTTGCCAGGAATGCCATAATGACTACGCTCATCAGGTGAAAATGTTTCTTCGTTTCAACCTGCTTATGCCTATCCTTCATATGAGTAAAATTTGTAGCAAAAACAGAGCCGGTCGGCTGCACGACGAGCTGAATCCGTTTTGGCGATTCAATGATAAAGGTGCCGGATTCGTCTGCCAATAAAAGTACCGTCTGTCTTACATCAGGATCGAAATACGCCTGAAAGTGCTCGCTGTTTTCGTCGATGACTTTGTCTTTTAAAAGCGTAAAATAAATTGCTGATGCTTTCTTGATACTATCTGCACTCATCATTTCTCCTCCTGTACACAAATTTTAAACGGAGTGATTTTCATTTTATACCAGAGGAAGGGTTCAGCCCGATGATCAAATTCGGTATAAATTTTCAAGCCTTCAAACACCTGGAATTGCGGGTATTCCTGCATCAGTTTAAAGAGGAGAATCTCCCGTTCATCACTTAATGACTCTTCTTTCCGATGCAGCACCTGAACCTTCAGCGGTTTTTTATCAAACATCATCCATAAATCAATCGTTTCCGATTCTTCAAACCATAAATCCTGGACTTCGAGCGGCAATGTCGTTAAATCAGCCAAGGAAAACTCTCCGTATGTCTGCAAATATTGAAACACATAGCTCCAGGCCTTGATGACAGAATCCCAGTTCGTTACCCTCTGATGGATAATGCTTTCCTCTTGCGCTTCTTCCTCCATTACCTCTGTCAGCTGCTTTTCATCAAATTCCTGCTCTCCCCAAATCCAGTCCAAAGGTAAGATAAATTCATTCCTTGGCGAAAATAAAGGACCTAATACTTTTTCAACTCTATCGAATGAAGAAAACCCTTCTTTCATGAACCAGTTCTCATAAATATGTTCCCTGAATGAAACAAGGCTCGTTTCCCAAAACAGGGATGGGTTTTCCGCTTTCAGCTTCATTTCATAAGAGATATTTTGAATCACAAGCTTTGCGAAACGGTCATGCAGCTGCCTTGTATGGCCGATCTTTTCCTGGAGAAGGATCAATTCTTTTTGAATAAGATCATCTTCCTCATTTCTTCGTTTCGTTTTCTCAATCATGCTGCTGATGGTGCGGAAGTGATTCTTCTCTTCTTCGAACTGCTTTTCAATTTCCGCACGGTTATCAGCCCTTTGCATTTCTTCTTCCATCAATAAGATTTTGGGATTATTGATCATTTCTTTTTGAAAGGAAAATTCTTTTGCCATTAAGCGGTTAACCCGTGAAATGAGGTGATCGAGGTTTCGAGTAGCTTTGCGGAAATTACCGTTTTTTATCAGCTGCATACTATAAAGCTGTTCAATGGTGATCGAGAATTCCTCTGCCATTTCCCTGCTCATGAAAATCATCTCCTGTGAGACATCGGTGAGCTTGTAGACAATGGATCCGCCTATCTCCAGGTTCGTATATAATTCATCCATCGTCACATAGCGGAAAACCTGAGTCTCCCATGATTGCCTGATTTCATCGTAATATAGGGCTTCAAAAGGTCTGCTGTACTCTTCTTTCCCCTGATACAGAAGCCCGCTTGTGATCCGTTCAACCTGCTTCTCATCGGCCAAAAGCTTCATTTGCTTAATTGAATCTTCGACCATATACTTAATATCCGATTTTCTCCGATGATCATCATCATTCAATTCCCGATAAAAAATGGTAAGGAGCACCTGCATCAGAATCGTTTGGATATGAGGCTTCAGCTCTCCGACTTCCATTCCTCTCCCAAGTTCAAACAGCGGGTTCAATCGCTGCATCCGCTGGGCGAATCCTTCCCATGATTCGTTCACATCCATCTCCTCCATGTTTCAATTGTTAAGACTTCCTGAGGAATCCGTTTTTTTTCCTGCCATAATTGCATTAAGAGTTCCTGCTCTTCTTTCGTAAACCACCTGAAGAACGCATCTCGGTATTTAAGATTTTGAAGCTGGCCAGATTTCTGTTCATTTCTTTGATCCAGACATTCAAGCATTTTACGATAAATCTTTAATGCAGGCTGAATGCAGCAATCCGGGTATTTTTCAATCAGCCGGGTCATGATCCCGTATCCTGCCGCATCAAGATCTCCTGCATAGTAGAAGAGATACGATTTAGCCGGAAAAATTTTAAAGAAAAACGAAAAGCTCCGTTCAATTTTAGTGCCTTCCCCATAAATGATGAGTTCCGGCTCATAATCAAGCAGATCACTTTCCAATAATTGAATGGAAGTATGAAAGAATGATAGTTTCTCGACAATCAGCACTCTCTGAATATCTTTGATTTCTTTTCCCTGCTTCATCCAAAATACAAAAGGCTCCCCGTATTTCACTACTTTCAGCTGCTCTTCAGATACGCCAATTCGGGCTAAAAAGCCTTTTCCATCAGGAAAACTGACCCCGTCATGCAGGAATTCTTCATGGCCGAACAGCTCCAGGCTTCGTTCTTCTAGTGAAACGACTTCCCGTTCACCGCTGGATTGGAGAAAACCATATAAACTCTGAATACGGCTCCATTCCTCTTTCGTCTGCCATTCCGGGTGCCTTTCATAAAATGAAAAATCAAACAGATCACTCAGCTTCATCATCCCGAGCCGGTCCCATTTGTCGGCTTGAGCCTTCACATTAACCCAGTAATATAAAGGCAAAGACGGTGTTTTCCCATTGTGTTGATTATTATGTATAGGAGTCAGCTGCCCTTCATCTTGCAATGATTGAATGGCTTCATAAAACAGCGAATAACCATCCATTTCGTAATAATCATCCAGCAATTTTCGCAGCTGAAATTCTAAATCGTTTATGTTTAACTTCTTCTTTTGCTTCGGGTGCTGAATATCTTCAATGAAACTTCTCACCCTTGTTTCGATGATGTTGATTTTTTTCACCTTCTTAAACATCTTGGGGTCAGTAGAGACCACTATTATCCATGAGGACATCATTTTTATTATAAACTAGTTGAGGAATTGATGGTAATTGGATTTTAAAATGGATGGTAGTAAATAGGTGCTTGCCCCACACTTGTTAACGTATAAATTAACAGAGGGCATGCACCTTTTTTTGTAATCCTATTGAGATTGGAAGAGGCGAAGAGGACAACTTATAAAGATGAAAAAGTCTTTAGCACATTTTACTAAAGTTTGAAATAGTGTCTTTATGAATACTATTTTATCGTAAAAAACAATTTTTACGAAATGTAGTTTCACTCATCAGACCATACTAGGTCCAGCATACAAAGTTGATTGTTTTATAGGTTTATTAATATTATATTTCGTTAGAAATCCCTGAACTTGTTGAAAAAACCATTTTGGAGCATTTGGGTGTATGTAATTTCATCAATTAACCGATTTAGATCCACATATAATCCGGCACCCTCTTCTTTGATAGATTCATATATCGCCAAATCGAAGAATTTCCACCACTCACGCTGTTTTCTACTGAAGATGGTAGTTATGCAAGGACATCAAGGGTTGTTCGTAGGGTTTTAAATATTTTATAGTCATAAAAAGTATGGCTATCAATCCGTTCCTATGTCGGTAATTATAAGGGAGATCTAAGGAAGTGTCCGTTTCCAACAGTTGGATATAGATATTTAATATACCTTTTTTTCCTTCATGTATTAAACCAGCTATTTATAATAGCCTGGTTCTTTCTTCATTTTGGGATTATTAGTAGAAATGGGAGCTGCCATATCCTCAAAAAGAAATTAGGTTTTTTATTTTGTTCTGTTCTTAATGTAGTGGTTGGAAAAAAGCTTCATAAGCTTTTCGTGGATTTGCAAACCATTCTGCAACTTCATCTGCGAACTTTTGATTTTCTGCGCCCGATAACAGGGTTTGAACAACATGCTCAGGCAGTACCTGAGTCATTGCATTTGTCCATGCTGTTACTTCTTTTACAAATGTTTTTGTACGATTCCAATATGTCTCTCCAAGTTGGATGTCCCATTTTGAATTTCTATATTGAATCAAGGTCTCATACAATTGTTCAGCACAATGGGAAGAAAGATTACAGCCTTGGCCAGTAATCGGATCATTAAGAAAAACACTATCTCCACAACCAACTATTAGTTTGTTTTTAAACGTTACGTAAGGTTTTCTAATTACAGGCTTAATGGCAACCTTAAGGAAGGCATTTTCATCGGAAAGAGCAAAGATATCTTGTTCGATACGTTCATGGATATCTTGGAAATATTTTTTTGTTACATTTTTCATTTGATTTGTAAATTCTTTTTCGTGCTTAATTTCTTTAAATACATCTAACTCTCTGTCTGGAATTGCCATAATGAACAATATAGTAACAGGCCCGTGTTCTGTGATTGCAGGAATCTCAAACATTTCACCTATTTCAGGCAGAACTGTTACGCTTATACCAAGAGGATGAACTGGCTTCACCCCCAAAAAATAACCAACGATGCATTTTCGTTGAGGCACTTGGAAGGGAGAAAACTCCTTTTCAATAGGAAATGAAAAGAGAGGGCCCGATTTTCCAGTACAATCAATTATTAAATCAAACTCATCTACCAAACTTTCTACCCGTTCTTTATTTACTCTTAAAAGTCGAAAAGAGACACCCTTGTTTTCAAGATCCTTCAAACAGTGTGAAAAGTAGAAACGCTGGTCAACAGATAATGCTGGCTCTTTTAGCTTTCCAACAAATAGTTTTTGTTTACCAATTGTCATATGGATACTTTTGAGAAGAGTTTTATCTTCCCACTTTGGCATTTTAAAGCGATTTTCACGGGTTCTTGTTGAACCAAAGTGTACTTGGGTAGATAAAATTCGTCCATTTCGGATCTTATCCGAAGAGTTTGAGTGAATAACAGTCACATCAAATTCTTCTCTAAGAGAATAAGCCAGCTGTAAACCTGCTGTGCCACTGCCTATAATACATATTTTCTTTCTCAAGATTCTCTCCCCTTTGTTATTTGGTAGCCGTAAAGATAGTATAATAACATTGTTAATTTTCTGACTTTTATAGTCTAAATAAAACACAGAGTGATGTAAATGCGACGATTTATTTAATTTCTATATTTATGATGTCTAAGTCAACGATCGCTTTTTCCGCAATCTGGCCCGATTGCAGAATAAAAAATTCCTGTATATCAATACAGGAATTTTAACCAAACTTTTTTATAGATTATCGAACTTTATTTTAATTCAACAGCTGATCAAAAGATTAGCTTAAATGGTATTTATGCCACTATCAGTTCTGTAAACGATGGCTGCCTGTATTTTATTTCTTCAAGTCCTAATAAGAACAGTATATTTTGTTTGATTATATTTAGTGTGGACATTGATTCAGGAACATTGATCCGCTCGCCATTTGAAAGATTTATTTTGTTACCCCCTTCCCTCTTTCTTGCATTAAGAACGCTTGTGGAGTCTGCAAAGAATAGATTAAACTCCAGGAGCATTTCGTCTGCTAAGCCTAATCCATGAAAACAAACACTAGGGAGTCTCTTCGTGACTTATCGAGTTTATCCCTAACATGTTTGCTTCTTTGGAAAGGTACACAACAGCCTATTCCTAGCTTTTATCGCTAAACAGATATTAAAGGCTGCAATAAATATGGAAAAACAACTTTAAACCAAACTTCTTAAAGATGATGAATCTGTTGCAAAAGAATTAGTTTATTCTGAAGTAAAAGGTCAATACTCACACGGAGCTAAGATTTATTTAAGGGGAAATGGTATTTAGGAGTAAAGATGCTCATATAGGGGGAGCGTGGAAGGACGCAACCACAACCAAAAACCCCGGAAGTAAAAAGACTAGGTCAGGCACCTATGATATTGAAAAGTTGCTGCGTATTTTGCAGAAAAAGCATATGAAAAGGCAAAGAAAGATGGTTCTAGACATCAAATCACTCAACGCAGTCGACATCAACTAAATCCTCCTTAGATAAAACAGGGAAGCCATTATCATCTAAAGATTTAAAAGATAGTAAAGGTGTAAAGCAGCGAAGATATTATGATAAAAATGGAAAAGCGGACTTAGATATTGATTAACGTCATGCCGGAAATTTTAAATTCAAAATATCTAATTTTAAAAATTAAATTTAGTATTTTTTTGCTAACAAAAAACGCGGAGCCTATGCTGTCCGCGCTTTTTTAAAACAAACGTATGTGATTACCGTTCTTCATAATATCATGAGAAAAGATCAATGATTTGTAACTAAAAAGATCTCCAAATTTTAGCCCCTTTTTATCACCTCACATATCATTTGTTATTATTTTTTATTGAAAATCCAGTTATTAATATCAGACTGTACGCCCAAAGCAGCCAGGAAGCGAATAAAGGAAGAGAATCATTAGTTAAATTCGGAAACACTTTTGCAAAATAAATAATGCTTAATATATCCAGCAGCATTCCTGGGAGAGCAATTTGCACAGCTGCCTTTAAACGTTCTGTTTCTGGAATTTCCCTAAAATAATAGTAAGGATAGGTTGCAATTATAATCAAAGGAATCGCCAGAATAAAAATCGAGAGGACTAAAAATACCTGTCCAGGAATTAAAAAAGTTTGTCCAAATAAACGGAATAATATAGTTGCTGACATCCATAATAAAAAGCCCCATGCAAAGTTAATCATAAAATACACCTCCTGCAAAGATGTGCTTTAATATCCGCTGGAAATCATTTACCTCCTGCTAATAATTGGTGAATTTTATGTGAAGATTCTTCAGGTCGTACCCTGCATCAGGAAATTCTTTTTCTGACTGGTACATATAAATCAACCTTACATTTCCCCTCTTCATCTTCAGCGGGACTATTCAAATTAAACTCAAGGTTGTACCGATCGTAATCCGGTTCATATTCGCTATTGGGCAGCCATTCCCCAAACATGTATTGGTAGGCGCCATTTAATTTATCAGGGATATCATAGAAACGATACAGAGCATAATCTCCGCCAGGCAGCTTTCTAAATTTCACTTCTTGATGTTTTTCTTTATCAAAACCATCGGGAATGGTAACACAGGCATCGTGGCGGCAATCCTTGCTTTCCACCAGTTCAGGATTATCCAATGAAATGCCGATAAAAGATTGCTTCGGCGGCCTCAGCCCATTGGTGTTTGCCCAGCTAATCAAATCTCCCCAATGATCCTGCAGTTCAAAATAACTTCCGGTACGCCTGATAAACGCAACTTCAGTTTGTGGTAATTCCATTACAATGATATTCATTTTCACATCTCCTTCATGGAAGTATTTACCTCAAAAAAAATTCGCTGCCTTTCTTAAATTTCCTCCTCACTTTGATTTTTTATTGCCAATAAAAAAAGCGCGCAGCTTTTATGACTGTACGCGCTTTTATATAGCAAAAGCATGATTGCCGATTTTTTTCACAACTTCACGTGAAAAGATCCACTGGCTTGTAGCTGTTTCAGGGTTATAAAAATATAGGAGCTCTTCGTTTTGCTCCTTATCAACAAGAGCTGTCTCAACGGCCTGAACTGCTTCATTACTTGCCGGCTCATTGATGGAACCATTTTGAACAGGTTCAAAAGCATTCTTTTGATAAATAACATCCTTGACTGTATCCGGGAATTGTTCATGCTCGACACGATTCAGCACTACGTCAGCAACCGCAACTTTCCCTTCAAACGGCTCCCCTTTTGCTTCAGCCTGTACAAGTCGGGCAAGCAGTTTTTTTTCTTCCTCTTTGATGAAGCGATGATCCGTTAATGATGACTCCTTCGCATCAACCTCTACTTTTTTATATGTCAGTGTTTCTGCGGCTTTTTGACCCACTGTCTCAGCATCGAAATGATCAGCAGGAAACACGCTATATGAACCCATAATGAGTGAAATGGCAGCAACAAACGTTACTAAATTTTTCATTTGTAAACCTCCTGTTTGTAGTTTTTAGGCAAAAACAGGCCACTTACAAGGCTAACAGGTTTACAGGGATAACTCATTAGTGAATCTATGGGAGAATTACCAATCTAGAAAATGGAATTTTTAATTTGCTCATGTAATAACTTAACTTATAATTTGTTATAGCATGACTGAAAAAAATAATTTTACGAATCAGTTAAACAGGTATAAAGAATTGAAAGAGGTGTTACTTTAATTGAAAGTACTTGAAACAGATCGATTAATTCTTCGCTGGTTAACACCAGATGATGCAGCCTTTATTCTTGAACTTTTAAATGAGCCTTCATGGATTCGTTTTATTGGAGATAAAGGTGTACGTACCCTCGAGGATGCTAAGAATTATATTGTTTCCGGCCCCATGAAAATGTACTCCCAGATGGGCTTTGGCCTTTTTATGGTTGAACGAAAGGAAGGAAGCATTCCTATTGGAATGTGCGGATTGATAAAACGGGATACTTTAGATAATGTTGATATTGGCTTTGCTTTTTTATCAACATATCAAACGCAAGGTTATGGGTTCGAGTCAGCTTCTGCTACATTGAAATATGGTCATGAGGAGCAGGATCTGAAACGGATCCTTGCCATCACTTCCTTGGAAAATCAGGCTTCCTCCGGGCTGCTTGAAAAAATCGGGATGAAATATGAAGGAACGATTATTTTGGATAAGGAAAAGCTTAAATTGTTTGCATCCGAAAAATAAGTTCTTGGAGTATTTTTTCTATCCTTTAAAAAAGGTGTCTCCCCCACTCATTAAAAATTATGCAGGGGCAGACACCTTCTTTCAAACTTAAATATCCATTAAATTTCCCATCAGTTTTTCCTTTGTCGCTTCATCCGCAAAAGAAGCTTCCACACTATTCATATATATTTGTTTATAATCCTCAGCACTCATAGCAAATTCATTTGAGACTATATCACATTCCTTTGTCATTGTTGTATCTGATACCGTTCTGTTGTCCGTATTAACTGTTACTTTTATGCCATCCTTATGGAAGTCGTAAATGGGATGATCGCTGAATTGGTTAACAGCTTTGGTTTGAACATTACTGGTTGGGCATAGCTCTAGCACCACTTGTTTTTCCTTCACAATTTGGTACGCCTCTTCACAGTCTTTAATAAATACACCGTGTCCAATTCTTTCAGCTCCCAGCCATTCAACGGCCTCCAGCACATTTTTACCGATTCCCGTTTCACCGGCGTGGATGGTAACTTTGTATCCATATTCTCTGGCCAGTGCGATCGGTTCAATGAATTTTCCGCAGAAGCCTTCCTCCTCGGATGCACATAAATCGATTGCGACAACCCCTTTTCCGAGGAATGCCTTTCCCTTTTCGACGACCTCAAATGCACTTTCCACACTCATCGTTCGCATACATGACAAAATGATATTTCCTTTAATATCAAATTCTTCTTCTGCTTCTCTCATCCCTTCAATCACACTTTGGATGATTTCTTCTACGGTTAATCCCTTTCGCGTATGAAGTAATGGGGCAAAGCGGACCTCCATGTATTTCACATTTTCCTTTGCTGCATCTTCAAAGAGCTCAAAGGAAATTCTTTTTAAATTTTCCTTTGACTGCATGACTAAGTTTGGAATGGAGAATCTTTTTAAATATTCATCCAGGGAATCGCAATCCAACGGGGCAATTAGTTCTTCTTTGATTTTTTCTTTATCAAAGGAAGGCAGGCTAATGCCTTCTCTTTTGGCGATATCTATGATGGTTTCTGGTCTGACACTCCCGTCCAAATGGCAGTGAAGTTCAATTTTAGGCAAAATAGTAAAATTCATAGCTGGACCTCCTAGATTTTTTACAAAAAAAAATTCCTGATTACGAAGAAAATACAGCACATGTATCTTCTTCGTAATCAGGAATTATTGGTTCCTGGTAGAGACCTCCAAACCATATTATTGGAGTTATACGAATGAAAGTATTTCATTAGGTTTTTTTAAAGGTTAAATAATATTAGCTTTTTTGTCAATCACTTTTTTAAAGCTTTAGCAGCTCTTCAATATGCCCTATTGCACTATGAAGCCGTTCCTTATAATCTCCGCTCAGGGTTTTGTAATCAATCTTATGATTGTTCAGCAGTGTTTTTAGAGCATCGTTGTTTTGGAGCCTTATATCGTGCTCTCCATGAACACGAAGTCCATCGTCCACCCATTTCACATCAGGTTCAAGGTATAGCCAAAGGTCATAATCCTGCAGGCTCGCTATTTCATCCAGCACTGTTTGATGCTCATTGTTGTATAGATTTGAGTAAAATTGAGTCACGATTGCCTCTGTGTCGATAAAAACAATCCTATTCGCTTTTTCAATCGCCTTCATTTCTTCAAGCTTATGGCCGTAAGCGATTTTGTGGTAATCTTCCTTCACTATGATACCTTCGCAGCCGCCTAGTTCTTCACATACAATTCGGCCATATTCCTCAACATAGGAAGTATTATAAACTTTAGCAAGATTTCTTGTCAGGGTAGATTTCCCGCAGCTTTCGGTTCCTACCAAAACAACCTTTTTAACGAAATAAGGTTTAACAAAGTCAGGAATGTACTCCCAATGATGAAAGACGCCTTCATTACGGATCGCTGTTGCTGATATATTCACATGTCCCCGATTCGGATCAATCAATTCGTGTTTCGCCTCAGGATAAAGTTCATTAAAGATATCGCTATATTCATACTCTGAACTAAAGACATAATCAATGTGCTTTCCAATTGCCTTTTTTATATTCCCGGCACCTTCAGCCCAGTTGTAATCTTCATTCCCCTGATCGTCTTGAATGGAAATGACCTTAACATGCGTCATATCTTTTGTTAATTGACTGAGCCACCGCAAACGGATCTGAGGCGGAATATAATCCATTTTAGAACGCTGGCACAATTGCCTGTCACGCAGTTCGCTATGGGACAGTACAACGTACAGTTCGTCAACGATGGATGAGGCCTGCACGATGGCATAGACGTGGCCAAGATGCAGGGGGAGAAACTTGCCTCCAATAAACCCAACTGTCATTTAAACCGCCTCCTTATTCTGTTTCACATATAATTTCCGCCAGTTGATATAACCATAAATGCTGTTGAACAGGAAAGCAGTCCACATGACTAGCATCGAAAAGTCATTGCCTCCCTGTGAGATGAGAGCACTTGCCCAAAGAATAATGGATAATACATTAACGGAAATCCACAGGAGCCATTGCTCCGCAAATCTCTTCAGCATCAGTATCTGCGCAGTTATTGAAAGGACGTTTGTAGCTGAATCCGTCCAGACAAAATTGCCCTCTAAATATCTAAGGAAATACCCATATCCAATTGTAAGGACGACAATGGATACTAATGTATAGAGCCAGCCCTTTGTTGTCAGACTATTAACCTTCACATCTTCCCCTTTAACATCCCGATTTGTTTTATGCTGTCTCCACAGATAAATCCCGATAAATTGCACCGGAAAATAAAACAGGGCATTGAGCATGGCTTCTCCATAAAGACCATAACCGTAAGCAATATAAGCATAAGTTAAGGTCTGCACGATACCAAAGTAATAGTTTGCAATCTTCCCCTTCGCCACCAGAACCACACATAACATCCCGCTTATGGATGATATGAGGCCTAGAAGTGAATCTGACCAGGCAAAGAAAAGATAAATGTTAACCAGCGTAAAAGTGATCAGCCATATAATTTCAAACCGCGTCCAGTTCTTAAAAATCCCCATGTGAATCTCTCCCCTTATATGATTTGCTTTTCACCCTTGCAGCTTATTTCTATACACGGACACAATCGGCTGGAAGTCATTAAATCGATAAAGCTGAGCCGGCGTCTTGGAATATCGGTTCGATTTCTTAGGCTTCCCGTCTTCAGATACCGCTTCAATAAAAGGAAGTGTCGGTGCTTTTCTGAAAAAGGCAGCATCAGTCGAGATCGAAGGATCATCCAAAACTGTCAATAAGACGCCCTGAAGTTCAGAAAGCACAAATTCCTCCGGAAGAAAATGCTTAGCAAGTGTTGTGAGTGCCATATCTTTTTTAATAAACCAAAGTGCATCATCCATAATGGTCCGATGATCGAATGCAAGATCAAGTTCAAGTGCCTCTTCAAGAGTAAACAGCCCAATTTCAGAAGCATCATAAGTCTTTTTCCGGCTCCTTAATGCCGCTTCATTTGCAATGACATAATGTGCATTAGACATAATCCATCCCCGCAGATCCCGGCCAGGAGAATCATAGACACCAAAATGCTTTATTTTCAGCCCTTCCACTCCGGTTTCCTCGGCTAACCTTCGCTCTGCTGCCTGAAACGCTGTCTCATTGGGACGTACAAATCCTCCCGGGAGTGCCCACTTTCCTGCTTCCATATTTGGATTTCCATCATGGTCCAGCTCGCTTCTTTTAATCAGCATGATTTTCAATTCTTTTTTTGGAGGTTTATATTCTCCCGAGAGCTTAGATGTAATTGTAAAAACCGCTATATCACTTGTATAACCGTCTGGGGTAATATATTTATTCTTCAATTTTGTTCACCTCATTTTTAATTAACATTTTGTTAATTGTTAATTAAAATATATTCCATAATTTGCTGTTAGTCAAGATAATTTTACAAAGAGGATTTCTTTTAAGAGAAAGATGCTTATTACCTTAGTTCATTTACCTTTTAACGCATTTTTGAGCATAAAAAAAGAAAGTGCCAAATGATTAGACACTTTCTTTTTTATCTTAATGCTGATTTTTAACTACTTCTTGACCACGGACATTCCACGTTACAGCGAATATGATGGCTGCAAGGACACAAGATGCGGTTAACAGCATAAATCCTGCATCCCATCCAGATGCATCTACGATAACACCCATTAACGCATTAGCTGTTACAGTACCTCCGAGGTAACCAAACAATCCAGTTAATCCTGCTGCAGTTCCGGCAGCCTTTTTAGGAACGAAATCAAGTGCCTGAAGGCCGATTAACATTACCGGTCCATAAATAAGGAAACCGATCGCAATCAAACAAATCATATCGATCGTTGGATTTCCTGCAGGATTAAACCAGTAAACAAGAACAGCGATCAATACTCCCAGCATAAACACAAAGCCTGCAGGACCACGGCGCCCTTTGAAAAACTTATCTGAGATCCAGCCGCATAATAGTGTTCCTGGTATACCCGCCCACTCATATAGAAAATAGGCTACGCTGGACTTGCTCATATCGAACCCTTTTTCTTCGCTCAAATAAGTTGGTGCCCAGTCCAGTACACCATAGCGGACGAAATAAACGAAAATGTTTGCAATAGCAATGGCCCAAACCCATTTATTATTTAATACATACTTGAAAAGAATTTCTTTTGTTGTTAATTCTGTTTCAAAAGTTTTCTTGGTTTTACTTGGATAATCATTGCGATATTCTTCAATGGATGGCAGCCCAACCGATTGAGGAGTATCACGAATGAGGAAGTAGGCAATGAATGCAACAACAATAGCTACAAGTGCAGGTAATATAAATACACCTTCATAGCCTGAAGAAGAGCTTCCGGCTATGCCTGCGAACATCGCTGCACCCGCCACGGCAAGAGGTGCCATCAGCCCCCCGCCGACATTATGGGCTACATTCCAAATGGCTGTTTTGTTTCCTCTTTCATTGATGCTGAACCAGTGTACAAGAACACGGCCAGATGGCGGCCAGCCCATTCCCTGGAACCAGCCATTTAAGAAAAGCATAATAAACATAATAGCAACAGACGAAGTAAAGAAAGGAACAAACCCCATTAATAAAGAAATAATAGCAGATAGAATTAACCCTGCAGGCAGGAACATCCTTGGATTGCTCCGGTCTGAAAAGGTCCCCATGACAAATTTACTGATGCCATAGGAAATAGAAATAGCAGATAGCGCAAAGCCAAGTTCAGTTTTGGAAAAACCTTCTTCAATAAAGTAAGGCATGGCCAGTGAGAAGTTTTTCCGGATCAAATAATACGCTGCATAACCAATGAAAATTCCCAGAAATACTTGAAATCTAAGTTTTTTATACTCAGAATCAATTTGTTCTTCAGGCAATCTTTCAATTGGGGGAGCAGGCTTAAACAGTTTAAACATTTAGGTTCCCCCTAAGATAGATTTGACAACAATATTAACTGCTAAAAAAACAAAACCCATACTTTAATAACACTTCCAGGAATGGAAGTGCAAAAAAGCATGGGTTCTCCGTTTCTCCACCATAGTTAACTTGTTATGTCACAATTCTAGTATTATTTGTAAACGTTGTCAATAGCCTATAAAACTATTTAGATTGTTTTCGATAGGTACAAAAAAGGTGCCTGCCCTCTTAATCTTTAAGGGCCAGACACCTAAATCCATACCTATAGCTTCACTTCAACTGGCTTAACTGCCGTTTCTGCTTCACTTTTTACAGCAGGTTTCTTCGACCAATAAGTCGCAAGAATCGGCCCTGAAATGTTATGCCAGGCAGCTGCCAGCACACTTGGAAGTGCTGCCAATGGACCAAAGTGTGCAGTTGCAAGTGCAACACCTAAACCGGAGTTCTGCATTCCAACTTCAATGGCAATCGCTCTTCGGTTTACTTCATCCTGCCCAAGCACTTTTCCTGAAAAATAGCCAAGCAGGAGTCCGAATCCATTGTGAAGCATGACGGCTGTAAAAATCAGAAGCCCAGATGCGGCAATGGTTGCTGAATTGCCTGAAACGACTGCAGCTACAATTGTGATAATAGCTGCTACCGAAATAAGCGGTAATATAGTTAAGCTTTTTTCAACGGCCACAGGGAAGAATTTCTTGATGGCCAGACCTAGAACAATCGGTACAATGATAACCTGGACAATAGACATAAACATGGCTACAGCATCAACCGGCATCCATTGGCCGGCAAGCATCAGGAGAAGGAGCGGTGTCATGATCGGTGCCAATAGAGTTGAAACGGAAGTCATAGCGATGGATAACGGTACATTTCCCTTTGCCAGATACACCATAACGTTAGAAGCCGTTCCCCCAGGTACACACCCAAGCAAAACAAGTCCTGCTGCCAATTCCGCCGGCAAATTCAACAGTTTTGCAATGACGAAAGCGACCAGCGGCATGATGATGAACTGTGCACAAACTCCGATTAACACAGGCAGTGGTTTGGTAAAGATGATTTTAAAATCGACTGCCTTCAGTGTAAGCCCCATTCCAAACATGACGACGCCGAGAAGGATGGTGATATAGCCCCCCAATCCCAAAAATGGGTCTGGAAACATAAAGGCAATAACCGATGTTAAGATAACCCACACGGCAAAATATTTTCCGGCAATGGTACTGACCGCTTCTAATACCTTCATATCATCACGCTCCTTCTTTAGTCTTTAAGATTTTATTTGGATTAAAAAGGTTTTCTGGATCGAGTGCCTGTTTGATTTTTTCCATCACTTGCAGGGCTTGCCCATGTTCTTGTTGCTGATATTTCTGCTTGCCTACACCCACTCCATGCTCACCTGTGCATGTTCCGCCCCGCTCAAGAGCATAGAGGACAATTTGTTCATTGAACTTTTCTGCCTTAGCCACCTCATCCGGGTTACTCATATCAATCATGAGAAGTGTATGATAATTTCCATCTCCCACATGACCGACGATGCCTCCAGGAAGCCCCAGTGAATCTACCGCTTCCCTGGCATGGCTGATAGCGCCAGAAAGTTCTGAAATCGGAAGGCATACATCAGTCACCATCATTTTCTTACCGGGATGGCCGTGGATATAAGCATAAGCAAGGTTATGCCGGGCCTCCCACAAACGATTTCTTGCGGCATTATCTGTTTCAAATTCAATATCGAGGCAACGGTGGTCCTCAACTATTTCTCTTGTGAATGCGACATCCTGTTTCAAGCCGGCTTCATTGCCGTGAAATTCCAGAAAGAGTGTTGGACTTTCGTTATAGTTTGTTTCACTGAACAGGTTCACCTGCTTCATGGATGGTTCATCGACAAGCTCCACCCTGGCAATCGGAACACCTGCCTGTAATATGGATACAACCGCTTCAACCGCATCGTTCAAGGATGGAAATGAGGCTCTTGCAGCCATCACATTCTCGGGAATTCCATATACTCTTAATGTCAATTCCGTAAAGCAGCCAAGCGTCCCCTCAGAACCAACAAATAAACCATTCAAATGGTATCCCGATGAAGATTTAGCAGCTAAATTTCCTGTATGTATGATCGACCCATCAGCCAGAACCACTTCCATATCACGCACCTGATCACGCATGACTCCATATTTGACCGATGTTGTTCCGCTGGCATTGGTTGCCGCCATTCCGCCAAGCGTAGCATCCGCTCCCGGATCCACAGAGAAAAACAATCCATATTTTTTCAATTCCTTATTAAGCTGCGTGCGTGTCACACCAGGCTGTACACGGACAAGAAAATCATTTTCACGCACTTCGAGGATTTTATTCATTAAGGAAAAATCAATCGTAATTCCATGTTCGTAAGGTATGACATGCCCCTCGAGACTGGATCCCAGACCAAAAGGAACGATGGGAACTTTATATTGGTTTGCCAGCTTTACAACTTCACTGACCTGCTGGGCTGTTTCAAGAAAAACCACAATATCAGGAAGGCTCTCCTTATGGTAGGATTCATCCCTTCCATGCAATTCTCTTACTGTCTGATTTTCTGTTACCTGCTGCTCAGAAAGAACCTCCTTTAAAGCATGTACGAGGCTCATACTAGCTGTTTCCATCCTATACTCCTTCTTTCTTCTGCTGAAAATTTGGTCAAACCAATGGTATAATTGGTCCAACAAGTTAAGTCAATTATACTAACTTATCAGAAAAATTCAATTATTAATTTAATTATTTTTTCATTATTGATTAATAGATTTTAGGTCTGTTACATTTAGAAAAGTGAATGAGGCCTATTTTGAAAAGAGGTTACGGGGAATGTCGGAGAAAAAAAAGACCTATCTGGTTTTAGTAGATAAAATTATAGAATGCTATTTAGGAGGAACTCTCAAACCGGGTGAAAGACTGCCTTCAGAAAGAGAATTGGCAGGCCAATTTAATGTCAGCCGGACAACCATCAGAGAAGCCCTGAGAACCATGGAACTGAACGGGCTCATCGATATCCGCCAGGGAGGCGGAAGCTACGTTAAAGTCTCAGATGTCCATTCAAGAAAAGAGGAAATCATCACAGCTGTCAAAGTAGAAAATCCGCTAGTATATGAAATGCTGGAGCTCAGGCGTGCACTGGAAGTCGAATCCTCCTTCCTTGCTGCCAAAAGAGCCACTTCTGTAGACCTGGAGAAGCTGCGTATAGCTTTGAATCATATGGCTCTGTCCAAACAAGACCCGGTGTTAGGGTTAAAAGCCGACCTTGACTTCCACATTGGGATTGCCGAGGCTACCCATAATTCGATTTTCATTGAATTGATACATACCCTCAAAGGACATATGGAAGATACCATTAAGGCTACACAGAATCATCGCTTTAAGGATCCCTCTCGTTACGAGGATACAATGGAAGAGCATAAGGAAATTTATCTGGCTATTGCCTCTGGGAATGGGGATAGAGCGAAGGAGTTGATGGAGGGGCATATTACGAAGATACGGGAAGAATTGGTGGCGTCGATGGTGTTTAGGATAGGAAAATGAAAAATGATAAGTTCCCTGCCCCTTTTATTGAAAAAACCGGTGTGTAAGAAAAATCTCCAAAAGTGCCTGCCCCAGTTTTAAAAACCAACCGGGGCAGGCACTTGTTTTCTCCCGCTCCATATTCGGACTTAGAATGCTTTTCGCTGATAAATAACTGTAGTAACTCCCCAGGAAACCGCATAGAAAGTTAAGATTACAGCTGCTGCTCCCATATATAAAAGCTGGGTGGATAGACTGAAAATAAAATCTGTAATCACCGTTAGGTTTTCGTTAATAAACGACACAATAGGCCCAGTTAGATATGTTAAAAGCAGGAAACTTATAAGAACGACAGTAGTAATATAGCCTGATTTAAATAGATGAAATAACGGGAAGGTAAACGCAGCAAATAATAAAAATAAGCCACTGCCAATTGCAATATCAGTAATGGAAAAAGGTTTATTAAAAGCCAGCAAAGCCAAACTTGCGATCCCAGTTGAAAGAATCATATATAGGAGTGCACCAAGATAGCGCGATGCGATAATTTCCCTGCGTGTGTAAGGCAAGGAATTTAACAATATATTGGTCTCTGCTTTTTCATCATAAGCATAAGTGTTAAATGGAATGAAGATACTGGCAACCAGAAAAATTAGAGCAGGCTGAGCCCCCATTATAATAAAGAATAAGATAAAAGGAATAAAGATTAACAGCTGTCTTTTCTGGAGGATAACATCACGTCTGATTAAATTAAACATGGTGTACGCCCCCTTTAAAGGAATACATAATATCTTCCAGAGAAGCGCGTTCAATGACAACTGTGTTTCCGAACGTATTTTTCACCGCATTGACATTGGCAGTTAAGGCCTGGAATCCCGTTGGTGCACGATGAATATGGACAAAGTCTTTTTCCGTGTCTCGATCCAGGAGGTCCAATCCGCCTTTAACAAGTGCATAGTTTTCAGCTATGTCGTGAATGGACTGATTAAAAACCAGTTTCCCACCCTGCATAAAAGCTATATAATCTGCAATCCGATCTAAATCTGTTGTAATATGCGTAGAGAAGAAAATGGTACGGCTGCCATCGATCATCAATTCCTGTAAAAGATCCAGCAGCTCGCGTCTAAAAATGGGGTCCAAACCTGCTGTTGGCTCATCCATAATAATCAGCTCCGCCCGATGTGAAAGTGCTATTGCTAAGGATGCCTTCATTTGCATTCCTTTTGAGAAGGTTTTAATTGCTTTATTAAGAGGCAATCCGAATGTTTCAATGTATTGATCAAACAGTTCATCATCCCAGTGTTTGTAGGCTGGTGCTACAATACGTTTGATATCTCTTAAGTTCAGTCCTTCAAAAAATACATTTCCATCGTACACAAAACCAAGGCGCTCCTTGATCGCCTTCTCATGATTCTTGTAATCCAGCCCAAAAATGTTTATTTCCCCGGCATCCGGCTTTAACAGATTCATCATCATTTTGATGGTAGTCGACTTACCAGCCCCATTTGCCCCGATAAACCCTGTTATAAAGCCTTGCTTCACTTGCAAATCAATATTTTTAACTGAAAAATCTTTGAAATGTTTCGTTACATTTTTTAACTCCACTACATTTTCCATCTTCTCACTCCTCATATAAAATCTTCATCAATTCCTGCAGTTCATCGAAAGTCAGGCCAATTTCTCTGCTATTGGTAATGACTGCACTCAGCTGCTCTTCAATGACCTTCAGTTTTTTCTCTCTAATTACCTCTAGATTTTGCTCTGCGACAAAAGAACCTTTTCCCACAATGGAATAGATAAAGCCCGCCTTCTCCAATTCCTCGTAGGCACGCTTTGTCGTTATTACACTAATTTGCAGATCTTTTGCAAGTTGACGTATGGAAGGCAATGCAGTACCCTCTTGCAGATCACCTGCTAAAATAGACGATTTAATTTGATTCGTAATTTGTTCATAAATCGGCTCCTTTGAACTGTTGGAAATA
This sequence comes from Cytobacillus oceanisediminis 2691, assembly GCF_000294775.2. GTDB lineage: Bacteria > Bacillota > Bacilli > Bacillales > Cytobacillaceae > Cytobacillus > Cytobacillus pseudoceanisediminis. The sequence goes on along the minus strand of NZ_CP015506.1, from coordinate 2,140,499 downwards.
ATGATTTGCATGCCAATCCCTCATCTCGAAATAAGTGCCATTATTATTGTTACATTTGGATCAAAGTTATTATTTCACACCCTAATATATTGTGTATATACTATATATACACTATACACACGTATTTTGCAATAGTTTCCATTTTGGTGAAGTAAAAAAGCAGGCAACCCTTATTGGGTTCCTGCTTTATCTTTTACAATAAGCTCTGTCTCAACCTCTACTACATCATCCAAATATTTAGTAGTATTATATCCTGTAATATCTAAGCTTTTAGGAATTACTTTATTACCAGGTAATTTCACGCTTTGAACAGTAAAGAAGTGGCGGGGCTGTTCCATTTCTTCGTAAATTTTTGTTGTGATTTTATTCATATCATATTCTTTCCCATTTTTATCAACAATGACTCCTTCATAGTCTCCCTCCATTGAATTTTCCCCTTGCTCAGTCTCAATAAAGTAATGAAGCGATTCATACGCTCGGTTCTTAATTTCATGATTACTGAAGATAACTGTGGACGGCTGACCTATTTCCACCTTATTAATGGTGATGGTGCTGCCTGCATATTTAAAGGTTTGAGGGTATTCCTTGGAAGCATCAAGTTTAATTGTTTTATGATCTTCAATTGATAAATACACACTGCCAAATTGAACCTTAACCTCATTTGTTTCTTTTTCAAAAAGAGGTTCAAAATTCGCCTGGAAAATGCTCCAATTTATGTCTGGCTGATTATGCACATAAGAATTTCCATATAGATCAGCTTTCAAAAATTTATTGTTAACTTCAAGATCATTAAAATTAATAATTTCAATTCGCTTCGCTGGCTGTTCATTATTTATGCTATATTGCAGAATTGTCGCTGTTGGAGCAAGGATCAGTTTATCCAGCCGAACCGGAACTCCCTCAAGTTCGATTTTTTCATTTAACGCATATTCGGTGGATGGCTTTTTGGTGACAGGAATTTCAAAATTCCATTCCCCTTCTTCCGGCACCATATTCACGTAGGAATCAGAGGGGTTACGTTTTAATTTCATAACCTTATTTATTTTGAGTTTAACTTTACCTGTATCCTCTTTCAGCGGCCTAAGGCTTATCTTCCCATGATATATGTTCTTTTCCTTATTATTAAGCTCCATCTCAGTATCAGGAGGGAAGTACCTTGGAAAGGTGTTTGCCACCATGATCTCCCGTTCGTTCTCTATAAAAACGCCATCATCAATGTTAATCATATATTGATTGTTTTCTTTTGAATCTTCTATCTCATAAAAAATAAGGGTCTGAGTATCATCGGCAATCGCACTCTTAATCTTTATTTTCACCCCACCACTTTCTGCTTCCAGGTTCAGCCTTTCACCCACATCCTCCTGCAGAAAGGCACGCAGCTCCTGATTTTCTTCTGTCCAGGTGTAATAAAGCTTTGAAAAGACACCTGAAAAAATCCCTGCAAAAATGGCTAGAACGAATATACTTGCGGCAATTATGCCATTTCTTTTACGTTTATTGTTCTTTTGCTGAATATGCCTTTCCCTTTGTGCAACTCGTTCTTTGATATTTCCAATAAAACCATCAGGTACACGGAATTTCTCAATCGCTTCAGTAAAGCCCACCATAACTTCCTGTAAGGCTGCTAAATCCTCCTGGCAGTCCTGGCAATGATAGATATGCATTTCAAAATCAATTTTTGCTGGCCGTTCGAGGTTTCTCTCCAGATAATCAACGTAAAGCTTTTGGTACTCATTACAGCCGTGATAGTGCTCTCCATATCCCATTCCGTTTCTGAGTGACTGAAGTCCTGATAATAAAAGCTCCTTAACCTGTTCGGAAGAAACCTGAAGAAGCTGTGCTTTTTCGTCCTTTGAAAGTCCTCTTATGTATGTTAAACCTAGTACTTCTCTTTCCTTCTCTATTAACTTTTGAAATTCATGAAATATCTTTTGATGGGAATCACTTTCCTCCGAAGCTTGTAAACTTTTATTAAGAGAAAGTTCCCTGCAGATATGGATAAAAATAGATAAAACCCATATTTCGAAAGATGTGCTGCTTTTAAACCTAGGCAGCTCCTTATGCACCTGTAAAATGGCCAGATAAAAAAGCTCCTCTATCTTGCGTTGATTCCCAAGATAGGACCAGCCAATTGCATATAAGGATCGCTGATGCTGTTCGAACCAGTTAACGATGGATTCTATGTCTTTTACTCTAATCGTCACTGGTAAAATGGGATTATTTTTTACTGGGATGATCAAGACCATTCTCCCCTCTATATATGCCTAATTATTTATATACCTGGCTTTATTATAACGATTAAAGCGATATTATTCACCAAAATTTGGATAAGAAAATCGTGTTCCCTTAGACATATTAAAAAACTCCTTTTGCAGAAGTTCTGCAAAGGAGTTTTCCAATGAAAAGCTATCTATATCCCTCAGCATTTGCCGGTTTCCCCGCCTCCTGGACCTCCACCAGATATCTGAAGGCATCCGGCTGCGAACCGTCCAGATCTTGAAAGTTGTACATTTTAGCCAGCTGGCCACTGGAATAGGAGCCGCCGTTTAACCGTTTTTTATCTGGATCTTTTGCAATGGCACTAATCGCTCTTCCTATATACCTTGGTGTTTCAGAGATCACAAAATGAGGCTCCTTAACGGCAGCATCTCTCCAGTTCTCCTCTGTTACCCCAAACACCTCCAGCATGATTTCCGAACGCATCCAGCCGGGTGAAACAGCAACCGCTGTGCAATCATAAGGAGCAAGTTCATGTGCCAACGCTTTGGCCATCCGGATAACCGAGCTTTTAGCCAAATCATAGAATAGAGACAGACGGTAACGATTTAGATTGTACTCCTCTGTTCCGTCTGTGATTTCGGCAACTAATCCGCCTTTATTTTTGATCAGGAGCGGGAGGGCATAATGACTTGTGATAATATGCGTATCAATCGCCAGACGAAGCATTCTCATCCCCTTCTCCAGGGAATGCTCCCAGACAGGAATATCCCATTCCATCAAATTTTCGCTTCCCCATATATCATTGACGAGGATATCCAGCCTCCCCTGTTCTTTCTCAATTCTTTCAATCAATGACTGCACCTGATCAGGTATCAGATGATCCACTTGGACAGCAATACCTTTACCGCCAAGTACGCTGACTAATTCAGCTGTTTCTTCAATGGTTTCCTTGCGGCCATATTCCGACATCTGATTTCGTGTCGTACGGCCTGTAACATACACAGTCGCACCTGCAGCTCCCAGTTCCATGGCAATGCCGCGGCCAGCTCCCCTTGTTCCTCCGGCTACCAATGCTACCTTGCCATTTAATGATATCATTCCTATCTGCCCCCTTTTGTGTTATATCTATACTATAATCATTAATGTTGACATCTAATGTCATATTTAACATTTTTATTGTCCAGGAGTGAACAGAATGCGGGCAGACAGACTCATTTCTATATTATTATTGCTTCAAAATAACGAAAGAATGACCACAAGGGAATTGGCAAAAGAATTGGAGGTAACAGAGCGGACCATACACCGGGATATGGAAGCATTAAGTGCTGCAGGCATTCCTGTCCTTGCTGAACGCGGAAAATTTGGCGGATGGAAACTGCTTGAAAAATACAGAACAAATCTTACAGGTTTAAAAGCAGATGAAATCAAAACACTGCTTCTATCCCCTTCTTTCGAGCATCTTGCGGACCTTGGAATCAGTGAGGAATGGAAAGAAGCACGCCAGAAACTCCTCGCGGCCATTCCTGCTCCCCTGAAAAAGGATGTTAAAGACATTTCCAATCGGATTCATATAGACACCAGCACGTGGAGACAAACACCACGGGAAATGAAGTCATTTGGAATAGTCCAGCAGGCGGTATGGGAAGAAAAAAAACTTCAAATTCAATACGAGAAGGCAGGTAAACAAACGAGCGACAGAATTGTTGATCCATTAGGTCTGGTCGCTAAAGGGAACACTTGGTATCTCATAGCTGCTTCTGATGAGAAGATAAAAAGCTATCGTGTTTCAAGAATATTGGATGCCGAATTGATTAATGAGAACTTCAGCAGACCGAATGACTTTGATCTCTCAGGCTATTGGCAGGAATCGAAGCAGAAATTCATTAGCAGTCTGCCTCGGTTTGAGGTAGAAGTGGAGATGTCTCCGTCCATTATTCAGCGGATTAATTTTACTGGGCGATTTGTACAGGTGATGCACATGGATAGCCCTAAGGATGATGGATGGATTTCAGCAAGTCTTTGCTTTGATACTGAACAAGAGGCAAGGGAGTATATACTTGGGTTTGGGGATCAGATTAAAATTGTAAGTCCTGTTTCGCTTAGGAAAAGTGTGGGGGAAATGGCGGAGAGTGTTGTTAATCTATATAAAGAGTATGAGGAATAAGCAGAGAAAAAAGGTTTACTAGATGATCAGCGCCTTTCCCGCAGTCATTTACCGATTAACGCATACCTGGTCAAGCACTAAAATTAAAAACGAGCCTCCTCAACCATTTCTGAGGCTCGTTTTTAATTTTGGCGGAGTCCATTTATACTTTCTAAAGTTAAATTAATTTTGATGTACTATTAACTTTTTAAATAATCTCAGACAGCTTTGCTTTATAGGCTATTTTTATATGTATCACTCCAATTCTTTTCTTCCTTAACTCCTATACTTGATCGCTAGACCTTTTAAGAAGTTTCTGGCAAAATTGTCTAAGCATACTTTATAATTTTTATGTCCCTCTTTTCTTAAAAACGCTCCGAGTTCTCCTTTTGATACGTTTAATCCGGCTTTTTTGAATACATCTATCATGTCCTCTGTTGTTAAAGATAAGGCAATTTTGATTTTCTTTAAAAGGATATTGTTTACATTTGCAGTATTTTCTTTGGATGGTTCTGGCGTATTATTTTGACCTGATTTTGGCTCTTGTTTACCTCTTTTATAAATAATGAAGCCATTCAAAAATGAATTTAACATATTATTTGTCAATTTTATTTGGCTGCCATTCTCTTCTTCATCATCTGACTTTTTCAGGATCTTTACTACATCAGGTACGGACACTTCTACTCCTCCAAGTTTAAAGATCTCTGACATTTCACTATTTTTGATTTCTAACGCATATCTTAATCGGATTAATATATCATTACTATCCATCAACTTACTTCCTCCTATTTTAAAGTGGCCACTGGTCTTTATAGCAACAGGCCCTTTTAACTATCTTAAGTCTATCATCAACGCATCCTCACAATGCATAGATTACGCAAACAATTATTTAATATGTTTTATCACATATAGATAGGCACAAAAAACCGCACAGCATCCCACTATGCGGCAATTATATGTATATTTGGCGGGACCGCCTGGGAATCGAACCCAGCTGACCACACACGGTGGTCACAAGCGGTTTTGAAGACCGTTATGTATTTTCGGTAGGTCAATCCGTTCAATCAACCGATAAGGTCAACGGTCAATCACCCGCATACACAGTCTTCGCCTATTTGTCGATATGGTTTCCGTTCGTCTCTTACGGTTTCATTATAGGCGAAAGGGTCAAGCCTTGTCTATAATTTCTACGTTAATAATGTCCGCAAATTTAATCCGACTGATCGTTCCCAGCTCCGTTTTCAGCCGAACTTCCTTATGTATCGGCTCCAGGTAATGCACGCGCCCTATTTCATCGTAAGTGAATCCGTCGCGCCAAACGGTTAACTTTACCTGCTGCGCAAACTCCATCGCCTCGCAGACTTGCCGCTCCATTTCCTCGATTTGATATTCGTCCAGTAACGGCATTTGCATCCGCATCATATCTCGCTCGATCTCTCGCAGCATCTTTACGTGCTCAGGCATGAAAAATGCGCCTTGCCACTTCATCTTGCCTCTATCGCGGATTGCCATAACGATCAACTCCTTACGGCTAAATTTAACTTAGGCCGTTTATTGTTATCATCATTATAACCGAACATACGTTCTTTTATCTACAAAAAAAATAGAGCCGCTATATTGCGACCCATCCACTTTTTTCATAAGAGCTTTTTAGTATCAATATAAATTCTTTAAATTGAGGGCCACTAAAATCAAATATATCATCATCCTCATAAATCCTTAACCTAATGTGATCACAATTTTTATTTAAATTTAAACAAGTTTTTCCTCTTTTCTTAATAGGGATTTTAGTAATACTTGAGATTTCCATTAAATCAATGTCATCTTTTAATACATTAATAACTACAAATAAATGATCTTCTGCTGTTACTACCATCATCCATTCTTTTTTTAAGTAAGGATTTAAAAAGACAGTAAAACCATCTTTCCGGTTATTTTTAACATTTATTGAATAAGGAATTGATTTTACCAACTCGTCTGCCTTTGTAATTGAAAACATCATTTACCTCCCTCTATTTAAAGATTCCAACTATACTATCCATATATTAACAGCATTTAAAATGCAGTAAAAGAAAAAAGAGCGGGCGATTAAACCCACTCTACGAAACTAGGCAGACGCAACAAGCCCGCCTTGGTATAATTACGAAATTTAACACGACATTTAACCGGATCAGCCAAATACGCAAAGTCAGCCGTTTCTTCGCGGACCTCAGCCCGGTAAACCTTCGCTCTTGCATGCGGAGGCACACCGAGCTCCATTACGCCGAGGTACTTTCCGTCATCAGCGAGCAACCATCCGAACTCCTTTGTACGGTATCCAGTAACGTAAACATCGGCGTATTGGTAGTTAATCACCTTCAGCCACGCGTCCGATCGCTTGCCGACCTGGTATCGGGAGTCTTTTCGCTTCAAGACGATGCCTTCAAGTCCTTGCGCCTGCACAGCGTTGTAATAAGCAGCACCGTGGCCTTCGACGAACTGAACTTTCGAAAGCAAGCCAGAGTCAGTCGGCACCAAGTCCGCAAGCAATTCCTTACGCTCAAGCAACGACATGCCAGTTACGCGCTCGCCTTCGCGCTGAAGGACGTCAAAAACTACGAAACTAACAGGCGCGGTCGATTTGCTCGACTGAAACCGACTCATCATCGCTTCAAAGTCCGGCTTGCCTGCACTGTCAGTTACGATCAACTCACCATCAAGCACGGTACCGGGCGGAAGGTCGAGCGAGTGCAGCTCCGGAAACTTTGCGGTTATCTCATTATTGTGTCGCGAATACAGGCGGACTTTGCCGGCTGTGTCTACGGAATATATTAAGCGGATGCCGTCGAGCTTCAATTCGGTAATATAGTCCGAATTGTCGAACGGCTCCTCCGATTTTTGTAATAGCATTGGCGATATGAACAACGTAATTCACCTCGCCTTTAATTTTACCACGGAACTAGCTGCGTATTCGTTTCCATAGATTAGTAGACTGCTGGAAAATATTCAAATACAATAAGATTAAAAAACATCGAGGTGTGAATTAGTGCTAAGAGAGGTAAATAAAGAAATTTTTGTACATATTCAATCATTCGCTGAGTGGAAGAAGACATCTCCCTTCAAAGTAGGTTTTGAAGGAACAGCAGGAGTTGACCAAGGGTTCAATCCATATTATAGATACCTGCACGAGAACCAAGAGCCTGGAATGTACGATATGGGGATTGGACTAAAGATGCTAAGAGAATATGTTTTCGAAGATATTCGTAGCAAGCTTTTCCCTGAATTACCTTCCCGACAAACATGTTTGTGGGTCGTGCCAATGAAAAAGGCTGAAGATATTATTTACTGGAAAACCCAATTAGATGTTGATCGTCAGTTTATTTTACTTGAATTAACAGGCAAAGTATTCAGTACTGACGAATCGCACTTGCACATTAGACCAGAAAACTTTAGAAACATAAAAGAACTTGAGGGAAAAGCCAAAGATTATTGGGGAGCAGAGCCCGGAGATTCTGTTGAGGAGAATTTATTTGAGGGTAAGTTCAAGGTTTTAGAAATACTTTCGGAAACCGGTGATATTGTTCAAAAATAAAGAAAAATGCCCTAACAGAACTTTGCTGGGGCATTTAATTCCATCAGATCATGGAAGAAATTTCTGTATAAGTCTTTTGGTCGCAGCGAATATGGATTGTAACTTCCGCGTTTGTCTCCGGATTAATTAAATATACGAAGGCTTTTGAATTGTCCTTCTTGCGTCCGCCGATTGCAGCACCAGCAATAGTTCCGACTGGACCAGCGAGAGAGCCAACAATGGCACCAACAGCTGCTTTGCCAGCACTTCGAGTTGCGGATTCTTCCCACTCTATTCCGTCGAGGATAAACTGAGACTTAGAAGCGAAAGGTACTTGGATAGTTACGTGACCACGCTGATCTCCTTGTATTAATACCGCCTTACTTACCGGCACGCTTAGTTGTTTATTAGTTAGATTATTACCGCCTGCTAATACGTCAAGTGCAATGCGCTTTTTCATCGCGTCTTTAAAGAAGCCCATAATAAACACCGCCTTTTTACCGTATTATACCATTTTCCTAGGATTGTTCACTTGCTTTTTTGTAAATAATCTGCAAAATATGATCTTTAATTAGTAAAATCTCTTGATCCTCTTCTCCGTCTATCTTGATTATGTAATCACCGCTTTTAGTGATAGAAATTAGTTTAGCTTTTAAAGGGTCTTTATCCGCAATTATAAAAGTTAATTCAACCGGTTCCCCCATTGTAAATTTATCTCTAACAAACATATATGCAGAGCTATACATCAATAACATAAAAGAGATCAAAAAGATAGAAACACATAAGTTAATGATATTAAAACCTTCATAGTATACCTTTATCAGTGAAATTGAGATAAACACCGGAAGGATAATATACCCAATAAACATCGCTACTTTTTGGATATGATTCTGACGGAAAATAAATACAGCGACAAGTAATACTAATAAAGTTCCAACTGTGAAATGTCCATGAAAACCTGCAAAATCATGTGTGAGGAAGAATGAAATTGCCGAGTTAAAACTTATTAATACTAAAAGCGAAAAGGCTATTAGAATTAATTTCTTTCGATTAATTTTATATTTATTTTCCATCTTTTCGTAGTCTGTTATATTAGTATCATAATCTAAAAGCTTTTCAGCTACGCTCTTAATGAAATCAAACATAAATTTCACCTACCTATTATATATAATCCAATTATACGGGAATTTTTAAAAAAGGTTTCAATATGTACGCAATAGCCCTACGAAAGATTCTAAATTTCGCATGACCATCGCAAATAATTTCGTTACTTGTTCGGATTATGCTTAGCGAAAAAGAACGCAGTTATTGAAGAAAGCGCGCCAATCAGCGCAACGATTAGCTGGTTTACAACGTCGTTATTTTCGCGAAATACAAACAACGCTACGGAAATCACCGTCACGATAACGAAAGCAAACACGTATTCAAACTTAATTCTGTCAAACATTATTCGCTCACCCTTTCCGTTATTTTAAAAACTTCGCCACATTTTCGGCAACTTCAAAACGGTCTTTACCGGTTAACGCGACGATTTTGTCCGCTTGTAGGCCGTCCTTTGTACCTCCTACAACGTAGAGTTCTTTCGCAACTTTTCCGGCTGGTAATGCGCTGCGTGTATAAATTGGCGCTTTGATTCTGGCCGCTAATACCTCCGCAATAGCAAAGTCCGGAAACGCATTAATAACGATAGCTTTTTCGAGCATGTCATCGTCCTCCTTCGGTTTTGGCGCCGGTTTCGACGCTTGTGCAACTGGTTTCTTCGCAATAACCGCTTTATAATTAAACACCGGACATTGTTTCCACGCGTATCCAGGGAATTCATTATGACCGCGTGTACATTTGTAATTCGGTAAATCCTTCTTTAGCGCTTCATGAAGTAGATACAGCGATAATTTTTGTTCATCCGTAGGTTCCTCCGTGCGAAAATCTCCGACTAAGCAAATGCCTACCGAAAATTTATTTGAATCTCCTACGTGATAGCTCAGGACGCCCAAGTCGTGATTCCATTCGATCGTACCGTCTTTCAAGATAACGAAGTGATATGCAACTTCCGGCCACCCTAACGTTCCTACATGATAATTAGCAAATGCCGCAGAGTTTCCCGTTTTAGTTAACGAGTGGTGAATCGCTATGTCCGTTTTAACAGACGGGCTATAAACTTTATACCAGCCGTTATGCTTCGTCTTTCCGCGTAAGTTTTTAAACTTCGGCAGTTTCTGAAAATGAAATGACATTAATGTCCACCCCCTAATTTCCGCTTAATGTCCCGCAACTCATCTATAACAACATCGTACTTTTCGCTGAACTTGCTTAGCGTCTCTGTCCAAAGTGAACGCTCGTCTCGCCATTCATCACGTTCGGTTTTCATTTCGTTACGCATTTCGCTAATTTCGTTACGATAGTCAGTCTCACGCTGTTCGTTCCTCTTTTCCGACCGCAATAAAAGCCAAATGAACAGAAGCGCGAATGGGCCTTGCGTAATAAAATACTTGAGTACTTCCGGTTCCATTTTTACGTCCTCCCTTCCGCTAGTATAAAGAAAAGGCGACCAAATATATGGCCGCTATATCATCTTCTTACTGTTCTTCAGTTAATTGAGGTGTAGCGACAATCATTTCATACTCTTGTTGTGTAATCCGTGATTTTTGAATCTGCCCCTGCAAGTAAGTTTCATCAACTTTATTCATAATCCACATATTTAACAAAAATGAATACATTAGTTAACCCTCCAACATTAGTAGTAGTAAAGCTTCTTCTAAAGCGACAATACGGTCCTGGTCCGTTGGTTGTTTAGGTAGTTCTTCATCTTCCTTTTGCCAGGCTAATAATTCGGATATAGTCGGTTGGGGTTCTTGTGAATTCCAATAATGAACATAAACTCCTTCTCCGTCATCCCTTAAAACCACATCGTTAGGTGTAAGAGAGGGATATCTCTTTAAAACAGAATTTAACATGTAAAATCCTCCTTTTAAGCCACTTTGACAATATCCATATAACAGGTGTTCAGAGTATAGGCTTGACTACCTGAGTGATGAACATAGAATTCGATTGGCGTGTTAGCTGGAAGGTTTAAAGTAGCAATGCCCGTACATACTCGGTCTGTGTGTCCTGCATATATGAGATTGATGACACTTCCCGTATTAACGCTGATCGGCTTGACATAAATATGACCGTTTACACTGCCTGACCAATTTAGGGTCAACCTCAGTAAATAAATTCCGTTCTCCTTCGGTGTAAATCTCTGATTAGTCATTTCTCCTTGTCTGTCTTCGGTAGGGTTGTCAAAGGTTATACGGGTGTCAACGCCACTCGATACAGATAAAGTGCTACTACGGATGGTCCTTACAATAGGATTCCTCGGCAAGGTCATGATTCCTGTCTTACTCATAGTCATGACATAATCCAGATAATTGCCTATGGCATCGTATATAGAAATCTGGAGTTTATCCGTAGAAGAATTTCCGAACAGCTTCATTGTGCCAGAAAGGAAATTCGCCCGGTAAATATTCAGCAATTCATTTCCGTTCATATCTAAGGCTTTATCCATCCCTACATATGGCACCTTCTCCGCCAATTGTGATTCAACGTCAGCCGCATTAGCCGCGTTTGAATCAACAGCATCGGCCAACGCATTCATATCACGCACAACGTCTGCACTCATATTTCCGCTTATCTTTGGTAGATTTAAATTTGGTGTACTCATTAAGCACCTCCGTCAGTTAGTATTTGCTCGTAAGTCAAACCGCTCGCCACTACCGCATTATAGTCCGCGTATTTGGCTTCCAGTTGGCTATAAAGCACGTACGTAAATTCAAAATTAATCGCAAGGTGCGCCGGAATAATATCGGTAATAGCCTTTTGGATATCCGCAAGATTCTCCGGAACGCCAAGCGTACTGACAAATTTAATACGGATGGTAAAGTTCGCCGACTCTTCCACGACATCAACTTCTCCGTTTGCATATGATTCCGCCACGTTCTTGATGAGCGAAACTGATACCGTTCCGATACCGCGCAGTTTCGACTTTATTACGCTTCTTCGCTGATTTAACGGTTTGGTCGGATCGGTAGGTACGTCAACCAGCTGCTCCCAATTCGCAAGCCCCCAGGTCGCCGTGTCGATAAAGAATTGCGCTAGAACATCTGTAATCTGCGCGTTAAGCGACTCAAATTCCGCAGCTTCCGATTGTATAATGGCGCGTGACTCCCGGTAATCCTCATATTCTTTCGGCATGTAATCGAACATATCGCGTTCGATGTTCCGCGTTAATTCTGTTCCGAGAAACTTCATGCGAAACTCACCGTCCCGACAACAGCCACCGCGCCGTCTGCAATAGTTACGTTAGCTGTACCGGCATTGACCGTTAGATTTGCGTAGTCGAGCACAACTGTTACGTCGAGCAACAAACTCGCAATCTTCGAGTAACGTACGATCGGGTCAATGAAGGCAAGCGTCTTTAGGTAATCTTGCAATATCGATTCAAACTCATTCCGCGCTTCTTCAACGGTCGCCCCCTCAGAAAGCGTCAAGGTTGCTGACACGTTTACCACAGTTTCAGTTGCGCCTACTACTTCTACTGTTGCTCCGATTGGCCGTACACTCTCGATATAAGTTGCCGCGTCAGTTACGATGTTGGTCGGTGGCGCCGTCTTTTCTACGTCAAGCAATACGACCTTGACCGTTCCTGGCCCGTTTGCTAACGGATAAACTTTCGCATCGCCCACTCCGGCAACTTCTTTCGCCCATTGCTCGTAGTGATGTGCGTTACCTGACGTTGCGGGCTTACGTACTTTATCGTAATAACGCGCAAGTAAAGATTCATCCGACTCCGAGTCTGTACCCCCGTCAAATGATTCCGCATTACTTACTGCCGTTACGCCAGACACATCTCCCAGCGCAATGGCGATTCGACCTTGGGCTACGTTTCCGGCTGAGCCTGCGACCTCTGCTTCAGCTGCAACCGTCACTGTTCCGCCGTTAATTGTGCCATCCGCAGTAGTAACGAAATACACCGGCTCAGCTTCGTCTGTACTGACGCGCGTACCTGCAGCAACAATAATGCCGTCCGTGCCGGTGAATGTGACTTGACCGACCGCTTTGACAGCCGGCTTACGTGTTACGCCGAGTTCGGCCGTTCGCAGATCGAGGAAATTAGACGGTGTCTCTTCCGTTGCAAATCCGAAGGTAAGCGCATTGTCTAATTCGAGATAAGCTTGCGCCAGTTCTAGCGATGCAGGCGATAACATATCCCAAACGACTGAGCCTTCCCGTGTGTCAACATCGTCGGCAATCCGCTCTAGCATCCGCTGCAAAATTACGTCATTTGTTTCATTTTCATATTGCGCCATTAAAACGTCACCTCCTCGGTTATGTTCGTTCCGTCCGTTGTAATCACGCTAAAATTTACGTAAAGCTTGTCGCTCTCGCGAGTGATTTCGAAATTAACCACGTCCTGGATGCGGTCATCATATATTAGAGCCTCGCGAAGGATGCGCGGAATTTCCGACTGCAGCAACTCAGGCGAAAGGTCGTCTCCGATTAAAGAGTCAAGCTCGCACCCGTAATCGTCTGTATATATTAAAAATCGATAACGAGCCGTCCGGACCGCCTTCGCAATAAACTGACGCAGTGCCGCTTCGTCGTCGATAAATCCGCCGATTGTTTCGGTACCAAGCGCGTATGTTTTGGAAGGTGCTGCTGGTATTAATGATTCATCAATAGGTAATTCTAGCTCTTCATTTTGTTGCAGTGGACTTAATGCCAATTACTCCACCACCTTGTCTGATATGAAATAAACTTGGTCCATTGAGAGGACAGCAACTCGGTCGTTCGCCTTAAGTGCTGTCCGAACTGTAACTGTCTTTTCAACGCCGTCGATAACTAACTTACGAGTGTGTTCCGTTAAGGTATGCGACACTATAACGTCAGAACTATCGAGCTCAAGACCGCTTTTATCTAACTTAATTTTTATACCTGGTAATGGCGCAGTAACGGTCGCAAATTGCAAATCGATGTCTTTGTTGTAACCGTACTTACGTATAACAAACGCAAGCTGTCCCGCACCGTCACCGTCTGTCCTTTCGAACATTTAAATCGCTCCTTTACGCAGGTGGTTGATATTCTAATTCTGGAAGTTCATCCGTGGCCGTTAGCGTTAATGACATGGTGTGATTTCCACCTTCGAACCTGTGGCTGTCAGTAGAAACGTAATAACCGCCTTTTAGACCGGTCATAGCTTCGATTACATAAACCGCTGAACCGGCAACAACGTCATCAATTCCGATAGCCTCGATCGACGCTTCGTCCGAAAGGTTTCCGAGGTCCTTTAGCAACTGTTTCGCTAACTGCTCGACCTGTGATTTCGTCTTTGCCTCTGAGGATTCTTCGATATGTTGCATCGTGCCGTATAGTTTCGTAAGCGTGTTATTTTTCAACGTTGAGATGATTGGATTCTTCTCGTCGCCGCCAATAACTTTTACCTGAGTACGCAAATCCTCCATAGAGACAGAATACGAGGCGTCTATAAGGTTTACACCATTCTCAATGATCCACTTACGAGCCATTGTTTTCCGCTCTGAGAGGTACATTCGACCGTTTTGTGAGTAAACAAAAAACCGCTTGCCCGTTTGTTTCTTCGTTAGGGTCAATGCGGTTACAATAATCTCTTTCAGCGATCTATCTTCCATTATTAACTTCGGAATGACGTAGCCCGTATTAGCGATAGTGCCGACAGGGATGTCGAAGTCACTACAGAGCCTCTTCATTATTTGTGAAGCTGTCATGCCGGTAAATTTGCGTGATTCCTGGTTCTTCGTCAGGTAGACGAATTCATCGTAAGCAGTTATTGATTGCTCTCCGTTTGCTCTAATGTCGTAAAGGAAGACGATTCCTCGGAACAATTCTTTATTATCCTTATAGAACCGGATTTCTCCACCTTCGCGTATTGAAACGGCTCGCTTACGGCCATCCACCGTATTGGCAAGCGAAACTTCAAGCTTTCTAATGCCGTCCATAACCGAACCGGACCAAATGACAGATGTTACGATTTCTTCCAAATGAGTCGTCTTTCCATTAGCAATATACTGAACGCTGATTGCCATTACGGAATCACCAACTTTTGCCCTTGATAAATTAGATGCGGATTCTTACCGATGACCTTTTTGTTTGCGTTATAAATCGTACGCCATTTCACACCACTCCCGTAATACTTCGCAGAAATCTTCCATAGTGAATCTCCGCTTCTTACGGTATAAGTTTTCGGTGCTGGTGGCTTTGAAGCTGCAGGTCGACTTGGAGATCTCTTCACCGGGGCTTTATTTTTAACTAGCTTAGTAGTTCGGACTTTTATTTCTCGATGTTCCTTAAGCGACATTTCGAAAAATACATCTCCAATATGTCCAGCCCTCTCAACGTCATAAGAAAACGCACGCAACGTCACCAATATGTTAATGTTCGTGCCAGTAACGGTTAATCGGAAAGGCTTCCGGGAATCACGCCATTTCTCCAGGTGATTGACGTAATCAGACGGCCGAAGTAGTTGAGTAGTTTCGCAGTATACGGGATTGTATTCCGCAGGAAAGAAGGAGCCTAGCGAGAATTCCTTAAGACCTCGCTCATGAGGCACCGAATATTCACCGAGGCCTGTGACGCTGACATCTTCGTATCCGAACGGGGAGTTTATACGCAACGACTCCGGATTAACCGGTAATTGGAACCGCGTATTTCCTTGACTTAGCCAAAATTGGATTGCGCCCATCGTTACATCAACCCTCCCGTAGCGTCTACTCGTCTAGCAATCTCACGCATTAACTCGTCAACTGTTTCGGCAGTTGTGCTTCCGCCGTTTATATGAATGTCGCCAAACTGGACCGTGTTGCCTCCGCGGCCGTTCCGCCATTGATCAGCTTCTGATTTTGTTAAGACTGCCTCGCCCCTATGGAGATTCGCAACGTAATTATTCTTTGGTACATATGACAAACCGCCAGAGTGAGATCCGTCTAAAAATCCTCTAACTTTACCAACCGCACCGCTAATCTTTCCGCCAATAGAAGAAACCCATTCAGGCATCTTAAAATTGGTAATCGCAGACTTGAAATCGTTAAACTTGTCAGCTAAGCGCTTGAAGAAGTCGACGACAGGCTGGATTTTCTGAGAGCCCCATTCGTAAATCTTTCCGAATACAAATTTCGTTACTTCCCACAGCGCTTGTGCCTTTTCTTTAACTGTGTCCCAGTTTTTCCAAAGAAGAACTCCAATCGCAATAAGAGCACCGATTGCAACCGCCACCCATGCGATAGGATTCGCCAACATAGCCGTATTTAGTCCGTACTGCGCTAACGTTGCCATTAACGTACCGGTCCTAAACGCTGCCAACAACGTATTAAAGACGCCAATTGCTGCGCTGATAGTCGTAAGAGTTTTGAAGGTGGCGAGTGCACCTACAAGACCTAAAACTCCAGCTGTTATGACGACTGAATTGTCTTTTATCCATGATAATCCGGTTTTAATGCCTTCAAGTACGAGTTTCATTGCGTCTAAGCCGCCAATATTCGTAAATCCGGTCCACATAGACTGGCCAATCGATTTAAAATCGTTAAGGACTGGCATAAAGGTTTCACTCATATAACTGCCGAACGTCTGGAATCCGCTAATAATTCTACCGGTATCTACTTCTCGAAGTCGTTCAGCTAGCGACTTTAATCCGTTGATTGCAGGCTCCAATAACGGCTCACCAAGTAATGCCATCGTATCCGTCCAGGTCTGCTTTAAGTTTCCTAGTTGGTTAGAATATGAGTTGGACTCACGCGCCGCCTGACCTGTAGCTCCTGCCGCTTCCTGCATTGATTGAGCGAATTGCAAACGTGCTGTCTGCTTACCGGCTTCGTTTAGCTTTTTCCAATCTACCGATAAGTTCTTACTCGCCCACGCCGCAAGTTGAGTTTCGTTAGCGAATAAACCGATGGACTCACCGCCCTCGTAGTTCCCTTTAATAAACGAGTTAAGGGAGGCGTTTGCATCCTCGAAAGACTTATCGTAGAAAGCCGCCGCGTCAGCTACTAATGTTACGGCACTCATCGCCTGGTCCATCGCCTCGCCGGTTTCTAAGCCGAGGCCTTTAAACATACTCGTCATTTGCGTCATGGCAGGTTTGATTCGATTCGATACCATTCCGAAATCTTTACCTAAATTCTCAATGACGCCACGAGCTTCTCCGGCATCCGCACCGAAAACTTGGTCAAACTGCGCAGCCATTGCTTGAGCTTCCGCCGCAGCTTCAACCATTCCGGTCGTAAAGCTTTTTATTTTATCCACTGCGAAGTATCCCGCTATCGCGCCGCCAAGCGTTTTTAATGTTCCCGACAATCCTGACGTATTACTGTCGACATTATTAACGCTTTGGGATAGTTGATTTAAATGTCCTGCCGCATTCTGCATGCCTTGCGAAAATTGAGTGATGTTAACACTTAATGTGGCTGCTAAATTGTAAGCCAATCGCAACTACCTCCTTTCTTGCTTTTTACGTGCCTTTTCTTCTTCGTCAATCTGAACTTCCATAGACGCGTAAATAAAGGCCCGATGTCGTTGTTCCTTTTGGAATAATTCATCTGGAGGAATGTGGTGACGTTGAAATATGGCGTGCAGTATCGCCGCCTCACCGCCACCTTTTATTAGTTTTTTGCTTCTTCTATCTGATCGTTGAAGTCCTCAAAACCGCTAATCTTCATTATTTCTTTTGTTAATTTCGCCATCTCACCGGCAAGTAACGCTTTTTGGACACAATCTCCTGCATCAGATGCGCTGTAACGCTCAAGCATTTGAGGATCGCCAAAGCTAATATTCGTGCATGCAGATGCGATTAAGAGGCCGCCAAATTTCTGCTCATCAAGCTGAGGCTCGCGTTTAGAGCCACGTACGACATAATGCGTAGACTGTTCGTTAATCTTGCCGATTGTCTTTCCATCCAACGCCTTAACTATTAACTCAACGCCTAAACGTGGAATTGATACAGGTTTCTCCACTTTGATTTCGGCGGTTAGAAAAGCTGAAAGCACATCTTGTGACGTGTTAGCCATTTATATCATCCTCTCGGTTATGTTCGAATTTAAAAAGGCGACCGGTTAAGGCCGCCAGGATATTACCCTGCAACAATTTCGTCTAATAGTTCGTAGCCGCTAAATGTGAAAGGAAGTTCTTCTTCAACGATTGAGTTTACTTCAAAGCTGCTTAGTGGAATTTGGTCGAACTGAACACCCTTTAGACGGACGCGCTCAGCACCAAAAGCCTCGGGATCGTCAAGTTTGAAAATAAGTTCTGTAACATACGGAGCTTTTCTATCGTCTGCAACAGAGCCGATTAGTTTAGTGAATTTGGAAGTTACTTTATAGCCCGTAATGTTACCAGTGCCCGTTAGGCTTGTTACTTTATGTCCAACCCAGCGAGTTCCGCTGCGATTGATTTCTTCTTTATTAATTTCAACTAAAGCTTCGGCAGATTGAGTGTTAGTTACCCATTCGCCTTCGTGCCATATTTCGCCATACGAGCCGTTAATAGTACGTGAAGCATCTAAAGCCATTTATATCGCCCCTTTTCGATTAAACGTTAATAGTTAGGAAAATACGCTCCATAGAGTCGATTTCTGTGAATGATATTGATAGAAACACCTGGTCACCAACAGATTCGCGTTGAGGATCGAGCACTACAGCAGGTCCTGTCAAAACGTTGTTGTCTTCTAACGTCTCAAGGTACTTTTTAATCGCTGTTATCAATGCGACTTGGCCGTCGATGTTGTTATCTAACTTCCCGATGTAAGAATCACGGGCAGTCTTTTCGATATCAGTAGCGATCGCTTGTCTAGCACGGATTGCACGAATTTTTTTCTTTGCAGTAGTAAGCCCTTGCTCGACCTTAACCTTTTCACCGTCGTTTACTAGCACAAGTGAGCCAGCTTGAAGTGCAGCAGTAATTTCGCTATTACGAAGACGCTTAGTTACGTCCGCCACAGACACTTCAGTGTAAGTGATTGAGCGATTAATTGAGGTACCGGCGATTAATCCTGCGATAAAAGCCGCATATTGGCCGCTTGAGTAGTCCACGCCGTTAATCGTTACGCCTGTGATAAGGTTAACGACAGCTTCATCGTTAAATCTAGCTGAGCGCGCATTACCAACGGACGCGTCTTGGTCATCGGCAGCACTTCCGCCTGCAACAAACATAAAATGCTTCTTTTCCGTACGGTTAGTGTCCAACCACGCTACTGTGGCGTCTTGCTCTGCCGCATCTACTTCACCGTCAAATACGAATACATTAAACGGACGTGCTTCGAATGCTTCCCGCATTTCAATATAATCGGCAGATAATGCGCTAGATGGCATCGTATAGACAAGGACTTCTTTAGCACCACCCATAAGGGCGAATTTAATCGATTGAATGTTCGCTGCGCCAAATAGCTCGACTGCATCGGCCTCTTTTTCGACGGTATAGAACTTTTTAGCAACCGCAGTGCCGCTGTAAGTCTCTAACGGGATGGCTACGATTCCACGAGCGCCTCCGCTAATTTGAGAATTTGCTGTCTCTTCAAAATTTGTATATAAACCCGGCCTTATCGGCAAAGAAGTCGGGTTCCATTGTTGAAACGCCATATAATCGTCTCCTTTTCGCTAATTTACAGTCGTCGAAGTATCGACAACGTTAATTTTTTCGTGTATAACTTGCGTCCTTGCCTCACGGATTTCTGCTTCGAGCATTCCGATAATGGCGCAAACGCCGGTTGTTTCGGTTCTAAACGCTTGTGACAATGAAAAAGACGCTATCCGAAGATAACGCCCTGTTTGGCCTAGAGGTATTAATTGCTTGTCGCAAAGCTTTCGCTCAATGATTTGCATTTTAGACATGCAATCTAATTTGCTGGTACCGAAGTAAACAAGTTGGAAGGTGCGGTTAATACGATAGTGGTAGGCTGTTTCGGTGGCTGGCTTACTTTGCACTAGTTCAATAGATATTTCGTTAGTTTCATATGTCTCAGGCATGTGTTGTAAATGAAACTCTATATTCGGTATTTCTGGCTCAACAAAGTCTGCAATACTCTGAATTTCTAACTGTAAGTTCCCCACGTCTACCATCCCCCTCTCGACAGCTCTTCTTCAACTTCTTCCTCGATCCACTTCAGCCAATCACTTTCTCTCATCTCGGCCGGTTTGTCTAAAAATTTCTTCTCAACACCAGGAAGACGTAATCTTTTACCGCCGGCATCTTGTTCATGGATATAATAACCGTAGTTAAAGTTATCAGTACTCGCATTTGCGGTAATGATGATTTCGTGTTCATCCCGTCCCTGTGACGCAATCTCTCCGCTAATTTGTCGGCGTAAATTGCTTGAATCTAACGGCGCTACATCCCGGGATTTTAATACCCAATCGTCTTTAATGTCGTTCAAAGCCCTCCGAGTCCCTCTTGAAGCAATCTCAGGCGAGCGTAATAAAAGCCGCTGGAAGTCCGTAATGTTCATAGATACATTTCTAGCCATTACGCATACACCACCGTTAGGATTGGCTTACCGTTTAGCGCACGGACAATTTCGATTTTGATTGGTGTACTTTTGACGGTTATATTCAATTCGTTGATATATTCCAATTGATCGGAATAGCGTATATCGGCCAGCTTATCAAGCGTAATTTCCATACCGGCAACAACCTCGTCGCCAATCGAATTTTGCACCTTTTGGCTAGTATCATCGACGCGACACTTTAACGGGATTCGTTGCACTGGCGTCACGGGATTACCCCACCGGTCAACTTCACCTTGACGAATAACTGTAACGATTTGCTTTAAAGGTATCAGCGCCATTAACGCACCGACCTTCCGATACGACGGGCGGACAATACAACGCCATTGGCTTCGCCGATCATTGTTAAAACATTCGCCGGAATAAACACGCTGTAATCGTCCGAAACCTTTCCGTCAAACGCCATCGAAATACCCTTCATCGAAAACTGCTTAACGCCATATTGCTGCATTTTGTTCGTATCGTTGAATAAGACGGACAGTCTAGCCGCAAATTCATATACGGCGTTGTCCGGTATAACGTAATTGCTATACCGGTTAACCAACGTCCTGTTTGCAACATTTAATAACCGCTGTTTGCGCGATTCATCTGCGTCCATCCAGTCGTCGATATCTAATACATTGGCCGAAATATAAACGTCAGCATCAGTTATAGATAATGCCATCGAAAACACCTCCGTAATTATTTACCGGAGGCTTTAGCTTTCCGTGGCTTTTCCTCCGCCTTTTGTTTCGGTTTTTGCTTTGGTTCCTGCGACTGGTTTACCGCAGGTCTTTCTCTATGCCGTCTCAGTAGCATAAAAACACTCCTCTACTTATTAGGCTTTGTTAGTAACTCTAACTGCTTTAGCATCGTTTTCTAGAACAGCAACATAATGCTCGTCAGCAGAGATAACAGTAGTTTTTGCAAGGATGTCACGCTGGCTTTCAACCTCAACATCTTTCTTAAGGTAGATTGCTAGTGCGCCAGGCTTAACGATGAAGTTAGTGTAAACTCCTGCGTTGTTAGGAACTTTCTTAGAAGCAACAACTTGGCAGCCTGCGATTTCACCGATAACTCCAGTCATGAAAGCGTTAGGAACGTTCTCAATGAATTTAGGGTCCTTACGTAAAGTGCCTTTTTGAAGTGGGTGGATGAAAAGGATTTTTTGCTCATCATCTTCCTCTTCGAATTTATCAACTGCATCAACGATAGCATCATAAGAAATAACCGCTAATGCGTTGTCATGAAGTAGCGTAGCGCCGTTAAGGGCAGTAACTAGATCCTTGTCAACTTTAGCAGCAATAGAATCTTCTAGTTGTCTTTCGGCTTCACCAACCGGATCACCGTAACCTGCAAGTGCAGCTTTATCTGTGATTTCGACTGCTTTACCAGCTTGCTTGATTGTCGCAGACTGAGTAGTTGCAGAAAGTACAACAGTTCCCATTGCTACGCCTTCTGTTAAATCGTCAGCATCTCCGATGTAGCTGAATTTAGGGATTGTTACAGTGTCGCCAGCTTGACCAACTAAAGTATCATCAAGACGAGCTAGTGGTGCGAATTTAATCTTGTTTGGTAGGGATGCAGAAATCATATCTGCCATAACTTGAGGGTTTACTAGGTTTGCTAATTTTGTTTGTGCCATTGATAAAACACTCCTTAAAATTTGTTATTATTTTTTTTTTGAAAATAAAAAAGCAGATAGCTATTTGCTACCTACTTAATTTCTTGTATAAGTCTGGATTTGAAGAGAAAAGCTTATTTCTTTCCGGATAAGTCATCTTTGCGAACTGATCTTTAGTAATACCGTTATACTCGCCGCCATTAGTCATCTCGCCGACAGGTTGTTGCGGTTGCTTACCGAACAGTCCTTTTTCTTCGGCTTTATTGATCCAATCGAGTTTACCTTCTGGCGTAAGATTTCCGGGAATCAAGTCATGAAACTCTTCCGGAATTCCTTTTAACTTGCTTTCAAGTAATGAATTAACTACGCCCTCCAATTCTTTTGCGCGATTCTGCACGCTTTCGAATTGCGATTTTACTTCGCTGAATTCTTTTGAAGTTGATTCATATAACTCCTGGAACTTTCCTTGTTCTTCTTGCGATTTTTTTTCTGCGTCTGCTTTCTCTGCAAGGAACTGATCCATCTTAGCTTGAATATCCTTATAACGCTGATTCACTTCGTCAAATCTTGATTTAGGAATCATGTGCTCTTTGTTCTCGTCCGGTTTTTTCGTCTCGTCAGACGGGTTATTGTCTTCAGCGAATAACTGTAAATTCAAAGGTAATAGTTTTTTCATTGTCCATTTCTCCTTTTTTTCGTTTTTAGCGAGCAACGCCTCGAAATTTTTGCGACTTTTTATGACATTCGCCAGGTCAAATGCGGTCAGGCCTGCGAATAGGACTAATTAAATGCTTGCAGAATGGATGGAAGATTTCTTTTCGTGGTAGATCGCCGACATAAGGATAGTCTCCTTCGGCATCCCTCGTAAGTTTGACGACTTTACCTTCCCAATTTCTGCACGCGTCCTTAGCACCGTGACGGCTAATAACACCGTAATGTACGTCTCGGCCCAAAGCCTCGTTAATGGTAGCTTCTTTATGAGCCTCCATCATTTTTGTACGAACGAGCATGTCAACGTACGTAGTCGGCTTCCATCGGCGTCCGGCAGCATCGATAATGCCGGTATTCACGCTTTCACCGAGTTGAGTCCGCAATTCTTTAACGATATCCCGGCGCAAAGTGGCCGTGGCGTTAATTCCTTGCGTTAGATTGTTGCGCATTACTTCCGCACTAACCTTACGAACGGTTGAACGGACTTTTTTATCGACGTTTTGTGTTACCGCCAACAAATCCGCCTGTGTATCCGCAATGGCCGCTTGCACAAGTGTCTTATTTACACGGTTGAACGTGACGATTGCCTCTGCTTCCGCTACTGTTTCGACTACACCAAGCGAGACAATGGCGCTAACCACTCCGTCTTTTGCCGCCTTTTCAAGACTTTCTTTCGCAAACAGGCCGGCTTCCTCGTTTAGTTCGGTAATAATCTCGCCGATCGACTTCAAGACGGCTAATTGATTGGCACGCGAGAACTCCGACAAGTCCATTCGATAAAGTTGCTGCAAGATACGGTCGATGGCGTCTTGGTAAGCCTTGACTAAGCGTTTAACGTCGTAATCGTATTCCGGCGTCGGTATTTGCGGCATTATTCACCGCCCCCATCCTCATTAAAAACGGAAGATTCAACGAAACTTTCCGCCTTTTCTTCCTCTTGGATACGTTTAAGTTCGATACGCGCTTGCTCTTCAGTAAATCCGTGAATATCCATGATTGCGCTAAGTTGTGATTGCGTAGCCTTGCCGCCAGTACGGATTTGAGCGATATTCGCTTGTTCCATTTCATCGTCTGGAAGACCGTCTTTAAATCTGATTTTAGGAACCGTAATTTTATAACTTGGTTTTTTATCAGATTTTGCGTGTTCCAACATTTGCGCAACTAGCAGAACATGCTTAAGGCCTTTATTGTAGTACTGACGTTTCCGGTTAATCTTTGCAAGAAGTGAGTTCATGCGCCATTTAATTGCGTAGCCAGATGCTCCGGAAGTTCCGCTGTCTCCTTTACCTAAAGCGACCGGAGGTAATTCCGAAACAATAAGCAGATGATCCAGCAATAACTCCAACTCTTTAAACGCAGCATCAAGTTGACCGTTCCAGGTAATGTATTGAGGGATTAGTTCTGACTTATCCATAACCTCGAAGATTTTATCACGGCCTGCGTGGAATATTGGATTCCCTTTTTCGTCTTCTCCTAGCGTTCCATGAGGTACGGCCATCGCAGGATCGGAATGTTTATCAAGAATCTCCGCAATTTTACTCAGACGGTTATCGATTTCTGCGAAAATGGATTCGTTCTCGCTAATATCGTCTATGCCTTCCCACGAATCATCCGTAGATGTGTTTGGAACGTGTACGATAAGGTGAAATGATACTCCAGTATCAACTGTTCGTCTCTCACTAACGATTTCATCTTCGATTTTCCATTCGATGACAGCATTCTCGTAGCTTGAGTGGCGAAACGGTCTGATTTTATACTTCGAGTATTCAATACGGCCTGGATAATGAGATTCAACGTTCAGCACCCACTCTTCGTCTCCTGTCCCTTCAATAACGACTGGCCGCGCAATGTGATAAGCGTAAATTGATGAGCTATCGCCGGACAATGTTTCTGGAATTACGTACTCAGCTTTTTGCGCTTCAATAAAAACTCGGAAAGGATCGGCTGATTCCGGTAAAAGTCCGCCGTAACGCTGACCCCAGCGAATTTTATAAAACGAATCCCCACGGTAGGCATTGCCGTATGCAGATTCGTAGTTTGTGATATGCAAATCGTTTTCTTCTACTAGGCGCTCAATGGCCTTTTGTTCTTCGGAAGAGTCATCCTTACCTGCACTAAAGACCGGTGTCTCGCCGAATAAGAAGTCGGCTGATTTTTTCGCTAAGGTTCCCGGCAAGTTGGAAGCGATATATACTAACTGCTGCCGATGATCCGGAAAGTTATTGAAAATTAAATCGTGATTACCTTTAATAATTTGTTTATTTTTACGATACCGCTCGATTCGCTCTAAATGAGATTCCGGCGGAAAGTATTCACCTTTATTAAATAGACTCAAATGCGCACCTCCTATTTACAAACCTTCTGGCTTCGTTCTATAACTGCGACGCGTTCGGCCTGCGCCAATTAAATCGACAACACCAGCACAAGCATCGGCTAAGTCATCGTGCTGACCGCTCGGAAACTGTTCGAGTTGTTCAAGCAGTAAGCTATGATGCTTCATGAAACGCAAAAAGCCGCTTTCACATAACGGCTCCAAGGCTTCTATACGTTTTTCTTTTTTAGCTCCGTGGTGAGCAATCGGCTTCAGCTTCGTACCATATACGCGCTCTTTCGCAAGCCTTTCGCGCAACTGACGATACATGTCATGGCCGACGCCAATTGTTTCGACCGCAAAGACGCTGTGGCCGAACTCTTTTATCTTCGTTACCGCCATATCTAGCGCAATATGTGCCGGACACTTTTTCGCCCAAGCATCGATTATATAAATAATGCCGGTTCTGCGATTTCTGGCGACCGTTATGATTGCGTTATAGTCAGCTCGGGAAGACTTGCCGGCAGCGACGTCCCAAAAAGCGTAATAATCTAACGGCAACGGACGGCCGTTTTCGTCGAAGAGGTCCGACTCGTCATAATAACGGAATGATTCCGGATGGAAAATGGCGCTCTCTTCGTCACGGGGCTCGTTCTGATACTCCGTGTTAAAGGCTTTTGATCCGTTCGCCCATTTCCACGTCAATAACTTCCATAACGGCTGAACTTCCGGCCATAAAACTACGGCACCGGCGTCCATATCCGCTTTGTTGGCCTCGTAGAACTCTCGCGCCTTTATCTCACGTTCATTAATCGGGATTTGGTCGCTCAAGTAAATCGACTTGCACTCGTCCCATAGATCCATGCGATCCGGATCTTCTATTAGCGCCTTATATTTCTCCGACTTGAAGTCTGCGCGCTTATTTAGTAGTTCATTAAGCAAGCTTGCCTCATGAACGACCGTTCCCATTACGATAAAGGCTGTCTTCTCACCTTTTGCATCGCCGAGTGGCATTACCGTCTGAGAAAACCAGTCCTTCAGTTTGTCACGCTGCTCTTTTGTGGCCGCGTTGGTCTTGATGTCTTCGAGGTCGTCCCCGATTACCAAATCCGGACGCACGCCGTTCCAGTTACGACCGCGCAATGCCTGGCCGGTAGAGGCTGCTTGAACCATCGTCAGCAATTTTTGTCCGCCATTTGCTTCCGGCTCCCATGCGATAAAGGAAGTCGTATTATCTTTCGGGTTCATTTGCTGTTTCGGCGATAGCAAAGGACCAAAATCACGGCGCAACTTTTCGTTACTCTTTAGCTGTGTCGCCAGCCATTCCAAGTTAGGCTCGGAAACTGACGGCGTTTCAGAGATAAGGATTATATATTTACGTTTTCGATAACAGACTTCGCGCAACGGTGCCGCCTTGGATAAATACGACGACTTACCATGCGAACGAGGCGCTGCTCGAACAATTTTTGCATTCTTAGTAACGTTTGATACCTCGTCAATACTTTCGCAAATCTCTTTGTGGAATTGCGGCCCGTCTTCGGCCGACTCAAGTTCAAAGCCGTCCCAATTACCGGAGTTGTCCGGGTTGAAACGCTCCGAAAAGTACTCTAACGCAAAGTAAAGGAGGTCATCTTCCGCTCGATGGATGCGCTTAAGACGTCCCAGGTCGTCTAACAATTCGTCCAGCTCCACGTACTCAGCTTCCGTTAATGTGCCGGACGCGTCCCTGGCGAGCATTTCGGAAACAAGTTCGGATTGCACTTCGATCAGTTCTGCCCTTTGCTGCCGTGTCAGCCATCTGTCGTTAACCCATGCGATAGTGACCGCCTCCTTTCCGTGGAATTAAAAAAAGACAACCGAAATTAATCGATTGCCTTTTCCGTTAGCTATGTTTTCGTATTAGTTCGTCGATGTAAGCTTCACCTTTTGGCGTGATTTCTGCCGTGTTAAGGAATGCGATCAACGCTTTCCCTCTACCGTCTTTGCTATACGCTACATTCCTGATTAAGCGATCTTCGTCCATACCTTGGACTATTTCTATAAACTCCTCAGGCGTAACGTCGCATTTCTCTGGGTCGGCGTGCTCACCTTCCATAATGCAATTGAAGATGACCAGTCGCGCTGTTAATACTTTTGACTTATCAATCACTGTCGCACCTCCTTTCGTCCAATAGTTCGACGAGAGAGGCGTTTTCACCTTCATTCCTACTGTTAGGCATTCGGTAAGAGTCCGCTTTAGTTAAGTAAAGTCAAAGCGTTTTTCTGACGCTCGGATTTGTTCGACACTTAATTCTCAAAAATATTGGGCCTGACCCCTTGGCTGGGGGTCTGAAAAAATAACTCTTTATTATTGCAATCGTTATGGAAATGAAATACAATTAACTTAATAAATAACGTTTCTTTTAACAAACGTTTTTCATAACGAAAGGTTGTTGATTAAGTATGGTTAAAGTTGTCGGTTATATTCGCGTTTCAACCTCTGAACAAGCTAGCGAAGATAAGTTCGGGCTACCTGTACAACGCGAGGAGCTTGAGAGCTACTGCCGCGCAAAGGGATATGACCTGCTTGACGTGTATGTCGATGAAGGTATCTCTGGCTCCACGCTCGACCGTCCGGAGCTTAACCGAATGCTATCGGCCGCAAAGGATTTCGCAAAGGTAATCGTTCCTAAATACGATCGCATAAGCCGTGATCTATACGGCCAACTGTTCATCGAGAAGGAGCTGGCAGTCAAGGGCGTAGAGCTCGAGTCGGTGCGTGAGCCCTTCAACGGTAGTACGCCGGAGATGGCTCTTATGCGTCAGATGATGGGGGCGTTCGCTGAATTCGAAAAGCAACGTATCGCCCAACGATTAGCCACTGCGAGAGAGTACAAACGCAAGCAAGGCGGCTTCGCTGGCGGCAGGGCGCCGTTAGGTTATACCGCAGAGAAAGGCAGCAAACGCCTGCACATCAACGCTGATAAAGTCGATACAGTCCGTAGACTCTTCGCTTTACGCGCTGAAGGGCTGTCGCTGCAATCCGTTGCTGACCGGCTTAACGACGAAGGCCATACGACTCAGGACGGCAAGCACTTCACGCAAATGCAAGTCAAGCGCGCCCTGGACCGAGAAGACTTATACCTTGGCAACCTCGAAGCTGATCCGATATTATGACGGACGGCTTTTTGTTTTGAAAAAATCCCGGGCAGGCACACGTCAGGCAGCCGCAGCCGATGAAATAGCGCAAATCCACACCGATTCACATACGCCAGGACAAGCGCACCCTAGTTCTTTCTATTATATAAGCGTCATTCCTGCTCGGTTGTGGAAACGCCACGATAACGGGCAAGCTTCGCCTTGATAGCGTCAATGTCCTTGTCCGACTTAATCTCTGCGTTAACCTCTACACGGTCTGTCAGCATGTCATTCGCCTGCAGTAGCGTTTTAAATAAGGCGGCATTTCCGTCCTTGATGATGTGTTGTGGTATTGCAGCGAATATCTCCGGCAACTTATCGGCAGATGCACGGACAATCTCTCGCTTATATTCACGTTCGAATAACGGGTCTTTGCGCCAATTGTATAGCGTATTAACATGTACGCCACACTCTGCGGCAATCTCATCGTAAGACTTGCCTCCGCGTTTTGGAACCGCGAGTAGCCCGATAGCCTTGTAGTGTTCGGCGCCGAGTGATTTGAGTGCCATCGTATTACCTCCTTCTTAGTTCTTTTTTGGTGCGGCTTTCAATTTAATATCTACGTCATCCACTTTCTTATTTTCAAAGGAATAGTTTGCGTCTATCTCGTAGTACCTTGGTCGTTCTCCCTGAAATAAAACTTCAGTGTAAAGTGTCATATCGTCCCCAGAGCCTTGCAAATCCGATACAAGTAAAACTTCCGGCAAGTAATCAAGTTCGATAATATATTTATTTCTCTGCGTATCCTTCACAACCTTAGCTGGTCTACGTGTGAAGTCGGTTACTGGTTTAGTCGGCTTTTCAATATCAAATCTAGTCATTTATCATTTCCCCTTTAAATTAAAATGGCGCCGGCTGGACGCTTATCTTCTTCTTTTCTTCTTCGAATAATCTTTCATGCAATAAGGTATTAGTATCTATATCGCATATTCTTTTTGCGCAAATATCTTTTATTAAAAGATGGCAGCGACACTAGTGATTTTCTAGTGGCGCAATGTTTTGTTTGTTTTTATTACGTTTGTTTTTATTACGTTTGTTCTTATTACCGTCACTCTACGGTGATTTAGCTAAGTCACTCTACAGTGATTGACCTAATTCACTCTACGGTGATTAACGAATCTTTACCGTATAACACATCGAGATTGTGCCGTATCTGCTCGTCAGTCAACGCGGAATAGTACATCGGAAAGTAAAGCTTGTCACGCTTGTTTGACGTATAATCATACGCAGTCTTCAGCAAACCAACCGCCTCAAGCACGTTGGACAGTTTCGCTATCCTGTTGCGTCCGATGCCGGTATCAGCTGCGATACGCTCGACGGAAGTAAATGCGCTCATATAACGGTCGTTATCTCGCTGGCCGTTCACGTTCGACAGTAAGTACGTATAAACCAGCACGATGTCCGCGTTGCCTTTTTCGTATTCCCTTGCGAGAGGAACCAGGCGGCGATACATGTCGTGTGGAATAGTTGCGTAGCCAGACAGGCCGTTGTCGTCCCGAAGGCTGTACGCTTTTCTTTGCGCAGCTTCTTGCGCCAGTTGCTTAAACCTTTCGCTCATTTTCGCTTATCTCCCTTCAACATAAAGGCGGAGCTTAAGCCGGCTTGTTACCGGCATACTCCGTTAAAAGATCGTTCAGCTTATCGTTTCGTTCGAACTGCCAGAACTGACGCATAGTTGACTCGTTCAGTCCGGTACAAATATACTTAACGCCCGACTCCCGTAAAAACCGGTACAATACCGGCGAATAACAGTAGAAAAATCTATTCTCCATTCAAACTACCTCCGCATAATCAACTGTCTCGCCAAAATCCTTTATCTCTTTGTCGGCAGCGTCCGCAATCTTCACGATCAACTTAAGCCGTTTGCGGTAAGCCTCTTTAGATTCGTCGCTGGTTAGCATATCTATGAATTTATTAACGGAAACAACACGCACTTTATCGGTAATGTTGTAGTCCTTGTCATCACCGATCAGATAAACGAGAATTAACTTATCGCAGTGGCCAACGTATTTACTTATTGACTTTGACCTTAACGCTGTTAGTTCCGTTAACTTTGCGTCAATCCACTTTTCACTTACGGGGGTTCTGACGATAAAGTCCGGTCGGCAGCCGTTTACTGTTTCTTGGATCACGTTGAGCTTTAATTCAGCTAATATATCGCCAAGGACCTCCTCAAAAAGAAGGCCCGTAGCGCTTTTAATAGAATTTAAGTTTCGATTTCGATGGAAACAGACCGCAGGATTAAGGCCGTGTTCGAGTAAAAACTCTTCGTACGTGCCATAGAGTTTCTTGGCTGCACTGTAAAAGCCCTCGATGTTACCAACACTTTGCGGATTTACTTTCTTTCCATCGGACATTAGTTCAAATAATTGTTTTCGCAGAGAATCTTTTGTCCACTCTGACATGTTTAGCCTCGCTCCTTTCAAATTAAAAAACCCGACTGGCATAATCAGTGGAGAGCATCGCCAAACTCGGGTCGAGATAGTACCTGTTGCAACGCTCCCCTCACTACTAATTACGCCATAAATTAGGTATTTCTATAGATTGACTATTGAATAAGTGTCAGTTATAATTTAAATTGAATATCTATGTCTAAATTTACTTAGAGACTAAAAATCTCTTTTATCTGTTAAATGACCGAACGCGTTAAGGTCCATTATCTTGTATTCTTTTAAATTTGATTTAAACACACGCATTAATTCACCGTTCGCATCATACCAGTAGCAAGGCTGTTCTTGAGTGAACTCCTTGTAGTCACGGCGCCTCTTAGCGTTAACGTCTCTCAACTCCTGATCCGGTGACTTCTCCAGTGTTCCCCTGCTTATTCGTGCCAATTCACCAGCCAATCGCTCAACTTCAGCAACAACTAACACATAAATTTCGTATAACGACGTTGGAGCTATTTCTTTAGTTTCGTCCTTTAAATAAGCCACAAATCCTTTTGTTGCCGATATGTCATGATCGAGCGCATCATACACGAAATCCACGGCAAATTCACGGGAACGAATCCACTCGGACAATCTCGCGTTTTGACTACTTAATTGCTCGTCGGAATCCGCCAGCTCAAGAAACGCTTTCCACTCCGTTATTTGCCTCGCAAGGTAAGAGCCTCGTCTAGTTAATTCCGGCATTTCTCTCCGTTGTTCCTCCCAGGCTTTCAACGTTCGTTCTTTAATTCGCTTCTTGATTCGGTCGAGGTCATGCGTTTTCATGCCGGCCAGCTTTTCGAAGTCGTTATCGTCAATATAATCGGAGTCTTTTTTCAGCAAGCCGGTTGAAAGGCCGTCAATAAATTCATTTTGCCTGGCGGTTAGAAATTCGTGGCGGTTATTGCGAAACCACTCAAGAAACGGATTTTTAGCGTAGGTGAAACTAGGCGCAAAGAAAGACTCCGAAACTTCTTCAACTAGCGAACCAACAACGTCACCTGCCTCGTCGTATAAAGGACGGTCGAGCGATTCAAAATTAACTGTGACGAATACTTTACCGCCAGTTTCCGGATCATACAGGCGCCGTGTGTTCGGATTAGCAATGGCGGGCAACTCGTGCTCGATTTTCCTTACTATCGCCTTTACTATTCGGTTGAGATTTAACTTATCCTCTCCGGAGATGACTTCGTCCCAATCTACATCTTCCGCCAGCGAAAAGCTACCAAGGACTTCCCAAGCTATGGTCACGGCGGAGTTGTATAATTCTCTCTCCTCAAAACTTCCCTTACGAGATAATGCCGTAATAAGACTAAGGATTGTCCGTTTAAGTTTCGGATGCCTCGGGACAAAAGTATGCTCCGTACTCCGGTTCTTTAATTCGAATAAAACTTCTTCAAATAACCTTAACCTCTTTTCAGTTTCCATTAAAATCCCCCCGTTTTGTTAGTTTAGCTTGCCTTTTATCGGGGAACGAAGTATAATATAATTGGATAAATATATCGACGCTCCCGATATTGGGCGCAAAATAATAAGCTTGATGTTGGCGCATCAGGCTATTTTATTTCAAAGACGGTCATACAACGATAAAATACCTCTCTCAGTTAAAAGCTCATGAATGAATAACCTTCCTTTTTGAGTCCATTGAGTATGTTGTTTAGCATTACCGTCACCTACAGAAAATGTTTTCGACTTGGTGTACCCCTTGTTTTTATATTTACTGTACAATAACCACTGTCCTCCAAGCCGGTATTGAACTCTTTCCTCATTTAAAATCTTATTTAAAGCCGCGCCACTCATCCCATAATCTTCCGCGATTTGTGAAATGTTTACTGCATTTTCAGAAGCAAGAATCGTATCGTAATACGTTAATTTGGGTCTATCCTCAGCTACTCTGTGCTCAAGTAGCTCACGGGCTTTACGTTCTACCTTTAAATTTTCAAGCAATCCAATCATAAAGTCCGGGTTACTAATGGCATTTACAAGCACGTTTTCGTCCATATATGCGCCGTGTTTGCGAATTGTTGGAAGAACTTCATGCGTAACCCAGCGCTTGAACTGTTTAGCTTCCGGTTTTCTGCTGGTAAGAATTAAATTGTAAAGTCCGTATTCGTTAACTATATTCGTTTCACCTTGACGACCTAAGTTAAATTTAGCCCGTTCGTCTTCGTCTAATTTTTGCAAGGCCATTGTGGGGTTGGTCAGCCCCAACACTTCGCAAACGTCTTTGGCAATAAAATGTGGTTCACCATTAAAAACTACCGTGCGAATAGGGTTTTCATTATAATTAAATAACTTTTGTACTTGATTCAATTTAACTCCCCCTTAATTTTTAATTTCGTTGATTAGTAGCTTAATTACGACAAGCTTTTCCTCCGTCAGCCCAAAAGTCTCGATAACTTTTCGTTTTACTCTATCCGTCAGCCGGCGATCACCTCCTTCAATACGTGATATTAATGAATGGCTCACGTTTATTTTTGATGCAAATTCTCGGATAGATAGGTTGCTTGACGCCCGGATAAGGCGTAGTGTTTCGCTATCCATAAGTAACAGCTCCTTTGTGATTATTCGTTGGTATCAAAGTCCGACAAGCGCATGATATTTTATGTCCTTTTTCGTCCTTCACTTACTAATACCACGGGAGGGCCAGTTTGTGGGACATTAATTTTTATTTAATTGTAATTACTCCATAACGATTTCAACTTTAATGATACGGCCATTCTCGTCTTTCTTAGCGTAAACATCATAGATGCCGTCGCCATAAGCCGTATTAAATCCAAGCGCATAACTATTTAGGATTTGCGCAGCTCCTTCTTCCTTAGTAGCTTCATAGATTTCTTCGCATTTCTCATCAGTAGCCTCTTTAACGTAGCAAGGGTCCGTAATCATCAACATTCCGCTATCGACTCCGACAGAACCGATTCGCTCCAACGATATTGACTCGCTTCGGTAAAAGTTGTACCAATCCGCAAGCTTTTCGACTAAATTATCCGTTTTAGTCACGCGTCGTAGTTCG
Source organism: Cytobacillus oceanisediminis 2691 (assembly GCF_000294775.2). Taxonomy (GTDB): domain Bacteria; phylum Bacillota; class Bacilli; order Bacillales; family Cytobacillaceae; genus Cytobacillus; species Cytobacillus pseudoceanisediminis. The sequence goes on along the minus strand of NZ_CP015506.1, from coordinate 2,106,780 downwards.
AATTCATCCCCCAGGTTCATTATGATCGCTACTCTTTCAGGACACTGCTCTTTATCCAAGATTAAGAAATCCATTGCCTCACCTGTTTTTACCTCAACCACTTCGTAATATCTTTTTGCCATCTTAATTTCCTCCTCGAATTTGTTTTTTGTCTTAAACGGTGACTTTAACTCCTCAAAAAAATAATACGGATTAGAAAGAAGAGTCGCCCACCTTACCTAATAGATGATACATTTGAAAATCCACTTTCGGACATTCCCTTCTCAGATTTTTTAACCCCCTTTACCTATAATAGGGATTAGCATGTAGAACTCGCGCAAAATATCGCGCATTTCTGTCCTTTTGTAACATAAATGTAATATTCAGCGAAATATCATCCCACCCTTACGTAATGTATGACGCACTAGGCACCGTTTTCGGACATTAACTTCGTTTTTTGTTTCCCTAGGAAGTATGACGCGAAAGGACACAGGATTCGCGCACCTTTTCCGGAACTTTTTTGTCGCTCGTCAAATATGTCACTTTAAAATGCAGATCCGCGCACTTTTTCTCCTTACAATTACTATGCCGTCATGGTCACCGTTTTCGGACATAATTCAGCCAAACTTTTTTCAGACTCCTCATAAGATATTCGCTCGCCATTTTGAAAATTGGTTCAACCAATAATACCCGATAGTATTTAAAGCTGCGCATGACAAAAAAGACCCGACCGTATTGCCGTACGATCGAGCCTCTCGATTATTCCACTCCGAATGCTGCGTATACCCTTCCGAGGTCTTCCGTTACATTCAATTCCTGGCGTAGTTCATACGACCTTCTCACGGCCCGCTGATACTGCTCGGATGTTTTCTCTACTTCATGGCGCAAGAAGTTATACACTGGTTGCAGCCTCGCAAGCTCATCCTTTACAAGACGGCGGTTAGTCAGAATTTCTTTTAACTTCTTAGCGTGTTTGTTCCCTTCTGCCATATCGAACTCTCCAGAGCGTTCGATATCATGATACGCCTGAGCCAACTGCTTATCTAAAACGCTTTGGAACCGATTTAAAGTTTCGTGTGAATCCTTAACGTAAGCGTGCAATTCTTGCAATCTATAAAAACATTCCTCAGCAATATTTGTTATCATTTCCGTTCTCCCCTTCCGAATATTACCCGACGTTGCCTCCAGTTTGCCGCCCGCCGCCGGGGAGTAAGTATGTGGCCTATTGCCGTAGACCGTCTATATTAAGCTTGGACGAAGCTACCTCCGCCAGGGTCAGATACAATTAAATCGATCAGAAGCGTTGGATTTTCCGCTAGATGATCCGTGGCATTTACGTCCAGGTCGACGATAACCACGTCAGGATTGTCCGTTTTTACCGCCTGGTAAAGACCGAAACCTTCCTCTGTAACTAGGACTTTATCGCCGAACAGCACACCCGACTCGTTATCACGCTGATTGATTACACCTTCGAACAGGTATTGTACCGTTATCTTTTTCATTCGGTAGCACCTCCGGTCATTAGCAGTTCGATAAACAAATCCGCATTATCAAGATGTAGGTCTTCCGCACCTTGCGCAACAAGTACAACGTCTGTACCTTCGACTGGCTTAGCGTAATTAACTTCAACCGCACCCCATTGGTCGCAACGGATTACCATGCCCTGCTCCTCATAGTAAACGCCTTTTTCCGGATATTCCTCACAAACTTCTCCTTGCCAAATATCTTTTACTACCACTTTTCTAAATTTCATAGTATAATTAACCTCCAAAATGTTTTTGTTTTGAGCTCAGTCGGCCAGCCCGCCGCTGGGCTTTTTACTTTTTTGCAAACTCTCGCAATACGTCCATGAAAGATGCTTCCGAAATCCACTTGAAGCCTATCTCCAAGACTCTTCGATTATCTTCCGCCAGAAAGTCCGCTTGAAACCTCGCACAAGTTGACCGGTCAATATAGACTTTCTCTTGCGATTCTGATACCGGCTTATCTAACCGGAATATATTCGCCTCATTATCGAACCTCTCAAGCACTAGGTCCGGAGCCAGCAAAATGACTTTCGACTTAACTTCGCCGAATTCCTGATCGTCTGCTGCTGTAAATATTGCAGTGATAAACCGAGCCATTACTTTCTCCTCCTTCAGATGTTTGAAATGTATTCACTAATTTCTTCTTGCATCCAAGTCGGTGCTATGAAGTACATCGAAAACACTGTCAGCCCCGCAAGAGCAAAGTAGAAAACCGCGAATAAATAACCCATGCCTGTACACCTCCTAGATTGTATTACTTAAATCGTTTTACTATTTAAGTTAAACTAAATATAATACATTAATTTCCCAATTGCAATAGTTTTCACTAAAAAAGTTTTACTATTATCGTTATTTTGTTTTATAATGGACTTAACGGAGGGATTTTCTATGAAGGTAATTAAGGAAAACGCTATTGTTACTACTCTTGGAGACACCTTAGAAGAATTACAAATCACAAAAAACTTCTTGGCAGTGGAATCAAAGGTAAGGCCAGCGACAATTGGAGATTTAGTCAACGGAAAAGCCAAGGCCATTCAGTTCGACACTTTGACAGCTGTTATCAATGCTTTAAATCGTATTGCATTAGAACAAGGGAAGACAAGAAGATATGACGTAAATGATGTATTCGTATTTAAACTCACAGAAAAAGGCGCCGAATAACGGACGCCTCTTTTTTATATAATCTGGTATAATTAGGGATAAAAGGAGATGGTTTATTGTTTATTATCGTCTGCATTTTATTAGCTGTGGCAATCGTTATTATTGGTAGGAGAATAACAAAATATCAAACATCCCCAGAAGGAAAAATCAGTACATACGGTTATGTTCATGGAGCTGAAGGAATAGAATCTGATAAACTTTCCACTTTACTTGTTGCCAATGACGAATTAACAATAAATAACTTAGCCATAATTCCAATTAATAAAATTACAAAAGTAGAGTATTATGAATGGAATCAGCGGGTCCGCACTGGTTGGTCGACTTATTCAAATAGAATTTTCGGTGAATTAACTATTGCATTTAACAACAAAAGTGGAAAACAAGATATTATTACTTGCAAATCCCCTAGAAAGAATCAAGTCACTCTATTACTTGAATATAAACTTATGAAAGTAGCAATTGATAATAGATTGGGTAAAACTGAAGAAAAAGTAAAACTTCCAGACAAACCCTACTTATTATAAATTTAATTGACAATATATCTAATACCACCTTCCTTGGCTCTAACCGGCTGAGGCGTTTGCTTCGGTTTCAGCGCCTCCATAAACCTCGAAAATGTCTGCGCTTGAAATACTTTAAACGGCCAATCCCCATCTATTGCATAACGCTGCTCACTCACGATTAACACATGCGGAAACGGCTTCGGAATGACACCGGATCGGCAAAGGTCTACATAGCGATTCATCTTTTCCGCCATTTGCTTTTCGGAGTATAGTGTCTTCTGCACTTCGATAAAGAAAGGCGTTTTTCTAAATACGGCAAATATGTCCGGCTCAGCTACGCCCTTGCTTCCGTACTTTGGCTCGACCTGGAACGTTTCGACCGGCCCTTGCTTCCGCATTTCCTTATATACGTTGAGAATCGCGAGCCAGTGGCCTATCTTTGCGGAATTCTTCTTTATAGTAAGTTCCGGACCGTAATAGCAATACGGAATAGTTGCGGTTGTGCGCTGTATCTGGCCTTCACGCAATAACCGGAGGAGCACCGTGTTCGCTGCGCTAATTGGATTCTTTAAATTAGCGAAATGGAGCTCCGCCACGCTGTTCCGATCCATCACGCGAAATCTATTTAAATCGTTTATTATTGCTTTATCACGCTTAGTTAACATCGTTAAACACATCGCTTTCTGTTAAAACCCCCGACGTCGTGGAATTTGCTGTCCGGTTCACTCCGGCAAACATATCCGTCCAGCCGTCCGCCTTATGTGGCGCTAGCAATTCCTCAGCCTTCTCTTCCGTTAAGTAAGGCGCTTGAAGCTCCGTCAATTCGTCCCGTTTAATAAGAAAGCGTCCCGGCGTTTCCTTGCTTATGCGCTCACTTCCAGGCGTCCCAATGATCCGGCTATTCGATAGGTCAGTCGTTCGGAATCCCATACGCACAGTAAGCAATCCACGAATTTTAGTATCGAGAATATCGTGTGACGGCCTCTGAAGCGATAAGATGCAATAGATACCTAACGCACGGCCAAGCGCCACAAGCTGCACGATTTGCTTTTTCATCTGCTTATCGTCCATTATCATTACGAACTCGTCGATACACAGCAGAATATACGGAGGCTTTTTCGGCAACTTATTAATATGTGTAACGCCGTATTTATTAAGGAGCTCGCCCCGACGCTTCATTTCGCCGTGCAAATAGGCCAGCATGACGGCCATATCTTCCGCATAGACGCAGACACTCTTAACGTGCTGGACGCCTTTAAACAGAAAGAACTCGCTCATCTTAAGGTCGCCAAGGAATATCTGCAACTCATCCGGCGTCTTGGTCTGAATTAATGTCGATAGGATACTCCGGAGCTGAGTCGACTTGCCTGCGCCTGGCTCACCGGAGATAAGACAGTTCGGCTCGGATATTGCGTCATAGACCATGTAGTTGCCGGCTGAATCTTTTCCGCAGAGGATCGGCATATCATAGTCAGCTAGTTGAGTCGACGTCGACCCGTATGAATAGGTAAGTTTTCGCGGCAGACTATTTTTATTAATCATCAGCGTAAACCGTTTAATATCTCCATCCAGGCGGATATTCTTTCCGAAGTGTTGCTGGAATACATAAAGGTTTTTCGTTAGGAGTTTCGGGTCCAGGCCGTTTGGCAAAGTGAAGGTAATGGCGGTAGAGTCTGCGGATATAGTAGTGGAATGTATTTTCGGGAATGTAGGACGCTCGATGTCGCCGAGATAAAGTTCGGCTGCTTTAAATGCTTTCACAAGGCGCTGACGGGTCTGCAATTTCGCCCAGGACTCGCGCCAGTTCATCGGAGCCACCCGATAATTGCATTAGTTTCAATGAAGTAAATACCGGCAGCAAAGGCGGCTATCGGCAGGGCTATGCGCAAGATTGTGCCAAGCGCCCCGAATCCGTAGCCTTCCAGCGTCTTGTCTAATGCGGCCAGGACTATCGTAGCTCCTCCGGCCAGTAATAACGTTGGTGTAAATAACATGCGAAATTCCTCCCTTTGTTAAAACCATAAGATGCAATCGAGCACCAATTCCCAATCAAACTCTTCAGGCCAAAAGTTTTTTGCGAAAGAGTCTTTAACGATGCCAACTCGATGTGAAATAAGCCGGTAAATCATTTTCGTAGGCTCTGTCGTTTCCATTACGGATCGATTAACCGCATCCATCCAGCAAATAGCGTTATCGCCGCAAAGGTTATCGACTGCATCGTAGTCACGAAAAACGTTAAAGTCGCTGGTATGCTGATACCATTCCGTATCGTGGATAGCGGTCTTTACTTTATCCGCGACAGCTTCTCCGATAGAGTCGTACGAATTGTCTACGATAATTTGATGAATCCGATCATAGTCCGTTGGGACGCCGTTAATTTTGACAATCATAGCGATACCTCCTTAAGTCTGTCGCTCAGCTCTCACTTCGCTCCTTTCTTAACAGATTTTTATTTTCGCATTACCTGACAGTTCAAACCGACTAAACTGCGGTAATGCTACTTACGCTATAACCTATGTCATTACTGCGGTAAAGTTGCCTGTACCTACATATTTTCTGCCGGAGTAGCAGACGGCTCGTCCTCTGCGTAAAATATATCGTTAACTGGACGGCCTAGCTTGTCGCTTATCTTCAGCGCAATTTCCAGCGTTGGCTGCCGTTTGTTGCGCTCATATCGATTATATTGATCGTGGCTAATGCCGAGGAAGGCGGCAAACTCCGTCTGATTCATTCGGTTGTCGTGCCGGTATTCCTTTAAAGTATTTTTGACAGCCATCTCTATCACCTCGCCTAATATTTCTCCATTTTGGCAATAATTCCTTTTAGGGAGGTGCAATTTATGGTCGAGTATATCGTTTTTATAGGCATTTTGATCGCTGGTTTTTTAGCATATTTATTCCACAAACCCAGTGATCCTATATTATCTCCTGTTGCAGCTGAAAGAATTAGATGCCAGAGCCCAATCGAACGAATTTTGTATGATGCATTAGTATCTCAGGGCTACGTTGTAAGAACGCAAGTACCTTGCGGAAGATATTCCATCGACTTAGCCATCCCAACACTTAAATTAGCTATAGAATGTGACGGTAAAGCATTCCATAGCTCTCCTGCACAAAAAGCGCACGATAGACGTAAAAACGCTTTTTTGAGAAAGAACGGATGGCACGTTTTACGATTTAGTGGTCGACAAATTAACCAGGAATTATCAAAAGTTTTATATAGAATTAATAAAGAGGCTAATAATTAGGAGGCGCGAAAGGGGGATTAGATATGAGCAAAGGACCTTCTGAGGAAGCAATGAGAAAATTTTACGAGGCAGTAAAGCCGGCGTTGATAAGGATAGCAAAAGAATTTAAAAAGAAGAAGAAATAAGGCTCAACGAACCTTATACTCCTTACCCTTTAGCCAATCGTTGAATATATCTTTATGTACTAACCTCTTTTTGCCAATCATTTTTACAGGGAATTGCTTACTTTGAAGTAGCCCATAAGCTTTATTTTTCCCGATACCAGTGAGTTTCATTATATCGTTAACATCAAGCATCATTTTTTCGCACATATTTAAACCTCCTTGCCCTTTAACCAATCATTAAATACATCCTTATGTACCATACGCCTCCTACCGATCATTTTCACCGGAAATTGCTTACTATGTAACAAGCCGTATGCCTTATCTCTTCCTACGCCAGTCAACCTCATTATGTCTTTAGCGTCAAGCATCACTTTTTCGTTATCTTCCAGCTTGCTCACGCTACCACCTCCTAAAGATTCCTTTCTCTTAATCACTAATCACTATCTTCACTTTCTTATTCGGATGTATTTTCTGTACGGTTCTTTCTAAACCCATAAGCGCAGGATGCTTTTTCTCTAATGCAATCCTGAACCACTCCTTACGCTGCTCATCGCTGAATAACCCTAGGTTTGAGTGAATAAAGATACTGGTATGGCCGACCTTTATTAACTTTTGGTAGGGCAATCTTCGCCAATTATCAGCAATTCTCTTTTGAACTTTCATAACAGGTCTTGAACCTGCCATATGTATCATTATTTTTGGCTTCGGATATTCTGACATTGCTTAAACCTCCTTTGTTTCAAATTATCCGAAGTCGAAAGCGTGTAAACTCCGTCTATGATTCTTTTTTAGCGTCTTTATTCGTTATTAATTCGCTTTACCTAGCCCTTAAATACGTCATTAAACAATACGGTTACATGCCGCTGTTTAGCCAGCCGTTTAACCGCGCCAGTAAAATACGCAATAGGCTTCCGCAATTGCTTGCGCTTTGATTTCATAGCAAAGAACGCTTCTATGCCGATTACTGTCCGTTCCTCTTGCGCGAGGTTCATGCGGTATGTAATTGCGTAAACAGACCGCCAGTATTCCTCGATCTCTTTGACGCTATGAATATGCGAATCTAATAAAGCAAAGAATGCTTGCGGAATCCATGCCGGCTTGGCCGTACGTTCTTTAGTATTAGTATTTGTTTTAGACGGAAGTGGTTTTCTTGGTGTGACATTATCCGCAGGCTCTTGTGTGACAAGCTGTTCATTTACGACGACATCGTCGCATTTGGTCGGCAATATAACGATAGCATTAGACGTCTGCTGCATATCGCTTGCCCGTTTCATTGCGTATTGGCGGATGATCCCTAACTCTTCTAAACGCTGGCATACACGGATGATTGTGCGCCTGGACTTGCCGACAAGCTTGCCGATTGTATTTTTGCATAGGAAACTAACGCCCTTATACTTAGCTGAGTATCTGTGGAGGATATTAAGGACGCTAATTTCCGTATTTGAAAGCATTTCCTTAAATTTACACTTATATTCCCGGACTGCTTCGTTAAGCCCTTCGAGCGTTTCGAAGGTTCCGAGCGTTTCGAAAGCAGCTTCCGAAGCCACTATATCTATTCGTTTCATTGCGGACTCTCCCCGTTTAGAGAGCGCCTAACCCAAAAATATGCATACTTAAATAAGCGTTGACTAGCACGCTTTTTTTCGATACAATATAGTTAGTGATTTTAACGTAGGGTGTTCGACTGTTCCCGCAGTCGGCGCTCTTTTTTTGTTTTTTATTTGAATACGAAATTTAACGGTGAATGAACGCTATGCTGGTTACGCACGTCCATGTTTGTCATCTGCACATATCGCCTGACCATATTCATGTGAGAATGGCCGAGTATCTTTTGCAAACTAAACGGATCACCGCCGTTAAGAATATAGAAAAGAGCGCCCGTATGCCTTAGTGTGTGCGGGCTTACACGTTTATTTGTTATTTTCGCAACCTGCCCATAAAGGCGCAGATTATCACGGACAGTATGCTCGCTAATCCTTTCTCCTTCGTAAGACAGAAATACGTAATCATTCGCAAAGTCTGAGGTCTCAGCCATGTATTCGCTTAATAACTTCGCTGTTCTTGCGCTGATAGGCACGTATCTACCTTGCCGGGTCTTTGTGTCCGCAGCCTCCAAGCGAATTGTCAGCGTCTTAAAGTCAACATTTTGCCTCTTAATGTCGACCAGTTCGCAAACACGAACCATTGTGTCAAGCAAGGTAAAGGCTACGACCTTCGTACGAAATCCACTATAAGTAGTATCGTCAATGGCTCCGATTAACCTCCGAAACTCTTCCGGCGTTAAAGACTCTACAACGTCAACTGGCGCTTTAATCGGCTTGAAGCGTCTATGAATCGGCTCACTAATCCACGCCTTTTCCTCATAGCAATACCGCAAAAATGTCCGCATTGTACGGACGCGGATATTAACCGTTGCAGGCGCGTAGTCCAATTCTTCAATCATGTGCGTTATCCAACCGACAAAGAGCTCCGTTGTCATCTCTTCCGCAACAATCTCACGGTTTATGTAGTCCTTAAAATAGCCGAAATGGGCGTAGTGCTCCTTAATGGTTCTTTTCGTCAAGCCTTCGCCCTTTTTAACGATCATAAATTCCTCGAACATTTCCGTTATGGTCATCGGTATCTCAATCGTTTTCTTGCGGTTAAATCTTCGTAGGTTTCCTTTGCGCATAAAAAAATCCCCTTCCGCAATAATCTGCGTAAGAGGACAAACGGTTTATATCGACTATTAATACGGTCTTCCCTTCCGGTCGTTTACGGTCTTTCGTTAGACCGGGCGAAAACCGTGTAGGTCATCGTATCAATCACCGGATACAAAGTCCGGATAAATAGCGTAATGGCGGGACCGCCTGGGAATCGAACCCAGCTGACCACACACGGTGGTCACAAGCGGTTTTGAAGACCGTGGAGGGCACCAGCACCCCAATCAGCCCCGTAAAGACTCTTCCTATTATAAGGGCAAATGGTGCTGTTTTCAAGACTAATGCTTCCTTTCTTGTCGTATCGCGGCACAAGGCTTATAATAAAGACAGGAAAATATGTGTGTAGGTGAAGGAAATGCTAGAAGGCTGGTTTATGTATTTTATATTGTTTTGGGTTGTTGTTTTGATTTCTTTCTTCGCGATCGGCGGCTTTTTTATGTTCCGTAAATTCTTAAAGCGCATGCCGAAAGAAGATGGCAAATCGGATTTGGATTGGGAAGAGCATTACGTCAATGAAACACGCCATCTATGGCAGCAGAAGGAAAAAGATCTGCTTGAGGATCTAGTAAGTCCAGTGCCGGAGCTATTCAGAGATGTAGCAAGAATGAAAATAGCCGGCAAAATCGGCGAACTTGCCCTAAAGGAAAAGGCAGCACAAATCGATCAGGACCTCCTGATTCGCGGCTATATTTTAGCCACTCCAAAAAGAGATCACAAATTTCTCCGCAAGAAATTGACGGAAAAACAGATAAATATGACTCCATACGAGCACTTATTTTAGGCCATTTCGTATCATCGGAATGGTTTTTTATTATACGGGCTTTTAAAAGCCACACATGCTTAATTCAATTCTTGAAATTAAATAGGATAGTCTGAATATCTAATGAATAGAAATGAAGAGTACTCTTTCCAAAAAGGAGAAATCCAATGACCACAAAAGAAGTCTTATTAAAACAACTATCCGCCTGCCTAGACCAGCCCAATTGGTTTGTCCCTTTATCCGCTGCCATAGAAGGACTATCAGCAAAAGAAGCATCATTCAAGTCTGGAACCGCCAATTCGGTCTGGCAGATCATCACCCACCTTACCTTCTGGAATGACCGGTATCTAACAAGATTCAAAGAATTGCCGCTCTCCCAAACCCATATCGCCAATGACGAAACATTCAGCACCAATGAATCCTTTACGGAAGAGGATTGGCAGTCTGCCATAAAAGCTCTTCAAAACGTATTGTCTGAGTGGATCAAAGCCCTGGAAGAATGCAGTGAAGAAAAGCTTCTCTTATCCGCTTATAAAGAACCATTTGAACCCTGGTCGTCTGTCATTTCCAACCTAACCATCCACAACGCCTATCATATCGGACAGATCGTCGAAATACGGAAAATGTATGGACTTTGGGACCCTAAGAATGGAGTACATTAATCGCAAACGCAAAAAGCCGCCGAGCGAAATGCCCGGCGGCTTTCATTCTATCAAGTTGTTTTCGGATTCCCCGATCCATGCAGCTCCTGATGAAGCTTCCGAAAATTCATATACATCGCTATCCTCCACGGTAAGATCATTGAAAACGCGAGAATCCAAAACATGCCGCTCAGCTGACCATAATCAATCGTTGAGCTAAGGACCATTTTACCAATAATCCGGATAACAAGCAATCCTATCAATATAAAAGCGAAAGCTTTGGAACGCTTCAGGTAAATGTCGCTGTCTCTGATTTCAAAGGAAGAAGTCTTAATTAATAGGATGGAAAACAGCATTCCAACTGTGGCTGCTTCTAAGATCTCCATTGACGTTACGCGAAAATAAGGAACGACAAACATAAGAGCACCAGTGCTCATAAAAATCGGCGGCAAGATGATTTTCTTGGCGGAAGCCGGCTTTTTTGCAGCCTTCATGCGGATGAACATCACGAAGATCGCCATAAAAACGGCACCGATTGATGAAATTAATACAAAGTCCATTCGATTTCATCCTCTATTTCATTTGATTACTACCCATATTATATCTTAATAGGCTTGATTTAGGTACTCAGAAGGATAAAAGTTCATTAAAAAAAGCCACTTCAGCTGATACCCGGACACATCCGTATGTCCAGGGTACCCTGAGTCAGCTCCTAGCTTAATACCCGATTCACTGCTTCTAATACACGGCCTTCATCAAATGGTTTTATGATAAAGTCTTTCGCGCCGGCTTCAATGGATTCAACCACTACCTTCTGCTGGCCCATGGCTGAACACATGATTACTTTTGCATTAGGGTTGTCCCTCTTAATTTCCCTGACAGCCTCAAGTCCGCTCATTTCAGGCATTGTGATATCCATCATCACCAGATCAGGCTTCAGATTTTCGAATAGGTTCACGGCTTCTTTTCCGTTTTCCCCTTCTCCCACAATTTCGTGGTCTGCTTTTTTCAAAATGCTGCCAAGGGTAACCCTCATAAATTTTGCATCATCTACTATTAATATTCTCGCCACCGCTGTTTCCCCCTTGTAGTGCATTGGAAGCTATATCTCTATTATACTATAATCATAGTAAAAAATACCCATAATAACAAATATTAAACATCTTGGGGAAGAAATTCATTTCCTTTTGTGAAAAACACTCTTCCACGCTCAAAGAACACATATTACAATATATCGAAGTATCAGATAAATAGCAATTGAAAGAATATGACAAATTTCGACCAGATCGCATAGCCCTTTTTACTTATAGAAAAAAAGGAGCACATTCCCTAATTGAATGTGCTCCTGCTTTTAAAAACCTCTAAATCCGCCAAAAAACGGTGAAAGGAATATGATTATTTTTGTCATCCAGTCAAAGAATAAGACGACACCCATGATCATCATCAAAACACCGCCGATTTTCATGATCTTGGCGCTGTTTCGCCTGATCCATTGCATTTTTCCGATAAAGAAGGAGAGAACAAAGAATGGAATAGCAAAGCCAAGAATATAGGCAAACATGTAAACCATGGCAGAATTAGGATTTGTGACAGCTAATGACCACACCGCCCCTAATATTGGACCCGTACACGGAGTCCAGCCTGCTGCGAAGGCCATTCCGATCAAAACTGAGCCAAAAAGGCCAGATGGACGGTTCTTAAATTCAAAACGCCTTTCCTTCATAAGAAATTCCGGTTTAATGATACCTACGATCAATAATCCAAAGATGAATACAAAGATAGCGCCAATTTGCCTGATTAAATCCTGGTATTGCTGAAAGAATTGGCCAAGCAAAGTCGTGCCAAACCCAATTGCGATAAAAATCGCCGAAAATCCGATCAGGAAGAATAGGGTATGAAGCATGCTTCTTCTCTGCAGCATTGCATTCTCTTCTTTAATCTCCCCTACAGACATTCCGGTAATATACGATAAAAACGCCGGATATAATGGCAGGCAGCAAGGCGATACAAAGCTTAAAAACCCTGCCCCTAATGCAATAAATACATTCAAATCTGTCATAGTCACAACTCCTGATACTCATTCATTCCCATTTCATTCTAACAAATCCCATATAGAAAAGATAATGGATAGAATGTGAACATTTTGTGTCCCGAATATTACACACATTTCTGAGTAAACCACCTGCTATTATATTAATTCATATTAGATTTCAACCTAAAACATGTATTTTTAATGTAAATGTTAATAAAGTTTAAAACAAGTTTCTTTTGAATTAATTACCATTATTCGATATACTAGTATAGGACTTAACAAATTCTGTTATTATCTTTCAGCTTTTGACATGGAATCGAATTGGCAGAGTAAAGCCTACATATAAGAAATTATCAGAGAGGAACTATTGGCCATGTGTAAACAGGAACTGCTTACATTGATTGAACAAAAAAGAACAGAGTTAATTCAAGTGGCCATGAAAAGCGGCTTAAGCTCTGCCGCAGCAATCCGGTACAGCCAGGAACTGGATGCCCTATTAAATGAATATAACCGAACCTTTATAAAAAAAGTGCAGACACATTAGAAAACAGCCATGCAACCTATGCAGGCTGTTTTTACATTCCATCCCTCTGGTTTTAAGCAGTTATTTATTAATAACAATCGATAATTTATAATTTGCATGCTTACTTAAATCTGTTAAAAATTGATCTAACCGCTCATTGGACGGAAATTTGCATTCAAGTATATAACAGCCATCCCCGCTGATTTTAAAATTATGTATGATTTCCTGCTGTGTTTTTACGAAGGTCAGATACGGCTGATGATTCATACTTTGAGTAATAACCGTAATAAAAGCATGGATGGAATACCCTAATTTCTTCTGGTTCACTTTGATTGTGTATCCCTCAATTACACCCTGATCTTCTAATTTTGCCACTCTTGATGCGGCTGCCTGGCCAGTTAAATGGACTTTCTCCCCCAGCTCCTTCATGGTGATCCGGCTGTTTTTGGAGAGTTCATCCAAAATACGCTGATCCGTGTAATCCAGCATTTTTTCAACTCCTTTCACTTTTCAAGTTAAACGGCAAAAAGACTTGATTTTATCTATGTAAGTACCAATGGGTCTTAGTATAAACTATACGTAAATCAAAGAAAAGGAGTACATTTATATGAATATACAGCAAATCCGCAACGCTACACTAGTTGTCAATTATGCAGGGATAAAGTTTTTAATTGATCCCTTTTTAGCCGAAAAAGGGACTTACCCGCCTTTTCCAAATTCATTAAGACAAGATGAATACAATCCTTTAACAGAGCTTCCAGTCTCCATTGATGAAATTATTCATAATGTGGATGCAGTGATTGTTACCCACCTGCATTTAGACCACTTTGATGATGCAGCCAAACAGGCATTGCCAGAGGACATTAACATGTTTGTGCAAAATGAAGTAGATGCTGCTGAAGTAAAAAATGCTGGTTTTAATAATATTGAAGTCCTCCATGAGAATACTGTTTTTGAAGATATCCAACTAATAAAAACAAAGGGCGAACATGGCAGGGGCGAAATTCTAAAAATGGCCGGTCTCGTTTGTGGAGTGGTCTTCAAACACCACAGTGAAAAAACACTTTATGTAGCAGGTGATACAGTTTGGTATGATGCTGTTCAGGAAGTTATTGAAACACACAGCCCTGAAGTCATTGTTGTAAATGGCGGAGATAACCAGTTTCTTGAAGGCGGCTCGCTTGTTATGGGGAAAGAGGATATTTATGAAGTTTCCAAAGCTGCCCCGGATGCCAGGATTATTTCTGTCCATATGGAGGCAGTCAACCATTGGACACTATCAAAGGAAGAGTTAAAAAGTTATAGTAAAGACAAAGGCTTTTCCGATCAACTATTAGTGCCTGAAGATGGAGAATCCTACTCCTTTTAAGAGATGAAAAGACGTGTGGCCATTCACACGTCTTTTCTATTACCCTACTGCATCCTCCACTTTTTCAGCAGACCCATTCTGCAGCAGATACATTTTATGATACAAGCCCCGCTTTGCAAGCAATTCCTGATGCGTTCCTCTTTCTACTATTTCCCCCTGATGAAGAACGAGAATCAATTCTGCATCCTGTATCGTAGACAATCGATGAGCAATCGCAATCGTCGTCCGGCCCTTCCGCATTTTTTCCAGTGCGGTTTGAATCGCTTCCTCTGTTTCTGTATCAATATTGGCTGTTGCTTCATCGAGCACAAGAATTTTCGGATTGGCAGCAATCGTTCTTGCAAAGGCAATAAGCTGTCTTTGCCCGCTCGAAAAAGTCGAGCCGCGCTCAACTACCGCATGCTCATATCCGTCGTCAAGCTTTTCTATGAATGTATGGGCCTGAACAAACTGAGCTGCAGCTTTAATCTCGACATCTGTCATTTTCTCATTATGAAGTCTGATGTTATCTTTAATCGTCCCGTAAAATAGGAAAGGATCCTGTAGGACGAGCCCCATCTTCATGCGCAATTCTTCCGCTGGATAAGACTTAATGCTTTTTCCGTCAATGAAAATATCACCGCGCTCATATTCATAGAATCGCATCATTATATTAATGATTGAGCTCTTGCCGCTTCCGGTATGTCCAACCAGGGCAACGGTTTCACCCGGCTTGGCTGTAAAGGAAATATTTTTCAACACATCCCGTTTGCCGTCATAGGAGAAGCTGAGGTTCCTGAACTCAATCTCTCCCTCCTTAATTCTATCAGAAAGTTTATCCTCCTGTGCCGGAGCAAGCTCCTTTTCGTCCAGCAGCGCAAACGCTCTTGAAGCCGCAATGATTGCCTGCTGATACATGGAAAGCCTCATCATGATCTGATTCACAGGCTCAAAAAAGCGGTCCAGATAACTGACAAAGGCATACAGCACACCGATTTCGATCGGACTGTTAAAAGAAGAAATACCAAAGAAGCTCAATACAATAATAAGTGCCAGAACATACACAAGGTCAATGGCCGGCCTTAACAGCAATCCATCCATTTTGATATTGCGCATACCTGCTTGGTAATGCTGCTCATTGATATCACCAAATTCCTTCCGCAGCCTTTTTTCCTGCCTGAAAACTTGTATGATGGACATTCCCTGCAGTGATTCACTCAGCTTTGCATTCAGCTGGCTCAGTCTTTCCCTTAAGTCCTTATAAAATACAGAACTGTATTTACGGTACGTACGAATGATCATAAAAAGAATCGGGAGAATCACCAGGCAGAATAAAGCCAGCTTCACATTCAGGATAAACATCGCCACAAAGATCCCTGTCAAAAGGAAGGCACCCTGAATAAAGGTAACCAGGACACTGACAAACATATCTTTAATCGCCTCTGTATCATTGGTAACCCCGGATACAATGCTTCCGGCAGGCGTTTTATCAAAGTATTTCAAGCCCAGTGACTGAACTTTTGAAAAGACATCCACACGCAGCTGCTGAATGATTTTAAGGGCAATTTCCTGAAATTTCAGCAGCTGAAAATAGGATACCAGCACATTCATGATCTGAATGCCCAGATATGCTGCACCAAGAGCAAATAACGGCTCGAAAACCAGGTTCCTTGGTGTTAAATAATCGTCGATAAAAATTTTGACAAGAATCGGCCCCAGTATGTCTCCAATCGTCGTTAACAGAAGCAGACTGAAGGCAAGTATGATTGTTTTCTTATGCGGTTTTGTATAGGAAAGCAGCCGGAAAAGGACCTTCCGCTGCTCTTTCCCCTTCATAATCGGTGTCTTTTCCATCGTCTTATCCCCCATGCTCCACAAGCTCTTCCAGCTGCTGGCGCAGATACATATTCTTATACCAGCCTTCTTCAGCCATCAGTTCATCATGTGAACCCCGCTGAACAATTTTCCCTTCATCCAGCACCAATATCAGATTCGCGTGCTGAATGGCGCTCAGCCTGTGAGCGGTTATGATCGTTGTCTTGCCTGCCCGCTCACCACGCAATGAAGTGAGAATCGCTTCCTCCGTTTTCGCATCAACGGCAGAAAGGGAATCATCCAAAATCAATACCTCCGGTTTCACCAGAAGGGCTCGTGCAATAGAAATACGCTGCTTCTGTCCTCCGGAAAGAGAGACCCCTCTTTCACCCACAACGGTTTTATAGCCATCTGTGAATTCGAGAATATCTTCATGGATATTGGCCAGTTTCGCCGCCGTATAAATATCTTCAAGGTCTGCATCCGGTCTCGTGAAAGCTATATTTTCAGCAACGGTGGCCGAGAACAGGAAGTGCTCCTGCGGGACATAGCCAACTGCTTCCCTCAGCTTATCGATTTTATAGCGGTTAATAGGATGTCCGGCAAAAAGAATTTCCCCTTTATAGTCTTCAAACTCACGGATCAATAGCTTCAGCAGTGTGGTTTTGCCCGCACCCGTTTTACCTGCTATGCCGAGAGTCTCTCCTCTTTCCAGCCTAAAATGAATATCCTTAAGAAGCGCTTCCTGTTCACCCGGATAGGCGAACTCCTCAATCCTGTACTCAATATCTCCGCTAGGAACTTCATTGATGCCAGTCTCATCATCCTTAATATCGATTTCTTCTGCTAGAAGCACAGAGACTCGATCATAGGAGGCGCGGCCTCTCTCAACAATGTTGAACAGCCAGCCAAATGCGAGCATGGGCCAAATAAGGAGACCTAGATAGGTAGTAAATGAAACCAGCTGCCCGATTGTCAGCTCTCCTGCAATCACATATCTTGATCCAAATGCAATAGATAGGAAGAAAGAGATCCCTACAATAATGCTGATCGTCGGATCAAACAAAGAATCAACACGTGCAACAGAAATGTTTTTTTGCACTACATCTTCAGACTGCCTGCGGAAATCTTCAATATCTTCTTTTTCCTGGCCGAATGTCTTAATCACTTTAATTCCTGAAACACTTTCCTGAGTTTTGTCATTTAGTGAAGAAAAAGCCTCCTGTGCTTTGTGGAACCGTTTATGAAGAAGTGTTCCATACCAGCTTGTCAAAAGTGCCATGAACGGCATCGGAATCAGACTGATAAGTGTAAGCTTCCAGCTGATTGTTGTCGCCATGGCGATGATAACGAACCCGCCTGTCGCCAGTGAATCGACAAATGTGAGGACCCCCGCTCCTGCCGTCTGCTGAATCGCCTGCAGATCATTTGTTGCATGGGCCATCAAGTCCCCCACCCGCTTTTTCTGGTAGAAGGACTGTGACATATTCGTAAAATGCTGATAAAGCCTGTTGCGCAGGAGTTTGGACAGCTTAACCGCTGATCCAAAAATCATGATGCGCCAATAATAGCGGAGCACATACATCATGAGGGCTGTAACAGCAAGTATTCCTATCCACATTAATAAGGCTTTTGCAGTCAGCTCGCCATTTTTAATCGAGTCGACCACAATGCCGACCACCTTTGGCGGAACCAGCTGAAGCATTGCCACAAATAACAGCAGAATAATCCCGTTTACATAAGCCTTTTTCTCCTGCTTAAAAAACCACATCAAATCAAAAAAAACCTTCATACCCCATCCTCCGAAATTCGAAACATAATAGCTTAAATAGTTTATCAAATATTGAGAAAATAAGGAAGATTTTTTCTCGCAAGAAAAAAGCACCCCTTTGGATGCTTTATTGCCCTAATGCTTCTATTCGGTTGATCAGGCTTGTTGCTTCATTAATGGTAGTGAATAGCTCTGAGTTCTCCAGCTGATCCAATGCTAGGCTGCCGTTCTCCAATACTTTATTGATCTCAGCCAGAAGCGCTTCATTCTGTGTAACCAGCTCCTGATGAACACCCTCTGCCAGCGTCGGGATATCCTGAAGGGCGATAAACTCTTCAACTTCCTGCTTAAGTGTCGTCAATCTGTCTTCAAGTTCCTGCTTTAATGCCGGATCCGCTGCCGCCTCCTGAATCATTTGCGGCGCCTCTTCAGCAAAGTCGCTTAATGTATTGATATGCTCAGTCGCTTCATTAACATAGTCAATGGAATTATTCACTTCTCCCAGAACGGAACAGCCGCTTAATAACATGGAAACGGTAAGGAGCCCTATAAGAATTACTTTTTTCATTTGCTCGTTCCTTTCATGATTTGTCATAGTATAAATACGCTCTGTTTCAAAGAAGGTTTCATTTTGGATATAAAAAACCACCTTCCTTGTATTGTAACAGAAAAGTGGTTTCAGATGGGATGCTTGTCCCTGATTACTTGCCAGTCTGCTTGTTCATGGCATTCATCATTTGGTTGATCTTCTTCTGAGATGGCTTCATTATAAGACACTCAAAAACGTTGATATATAAGGATTTATGTACGTTAACTAATCACTTTTTTCTATTGAGAAAAATATACCATTAATCTACTAATATGTCTACCATACTTTTAAACTCCGGTTTAACATTCTTATATTATAGAAGAAACTAGTTTTACCTTCCTAACAGTTCAGAACCTACTTCCGATTCTTTTCGAAACCACCCTTCGAACCATTCAGAACCAAAAAAGAGCAAGGAATAATCCTCACTCTCCGTCAAACCACTTAAAAAATGCTTTCTTAGATATTTTGTATAACCTGCCAACTTTAACTACATGAAATGGTGGATTCTCCATCATCTCATATGTTTGCTTTTTCCCTATTTGTAATATTTCTTGAATATGCCTCGGAGTTAATGCTTCGGGTAATTCTTCTCTGTTGATCTGTGTTGTTATCAATTTTGCACCTCATAGTTGTCTTTTCATGTCCTTAAGAACACTTTGGTTATTATACGGGCAAATATTAACTTTGTCAAAATTATCAGTCAATATAAAATAATTTAATATAACCATTTAAAATACAAACTTAATTACTCCGTCCTTACTTTTATAGCTCTCAGAGAATGCATTAGGCTTTGATACAGTCGCATCAGCTTCTTCCTTAACCTTACCCTTAAACTCCTGATACTTCATTTCCTTGAATTGCTGAATAGTCTCACTCAGGTCTTCAATGCTCCTAATCTGCTTAACTTTAAAGGGATAATCATCAGCATCTAATTTAAGATTTGTTTTACCTATAATAAGCACTCTTTGATTATTCCAATACCCTTTATCAAGATATTCCTTATACTTATCCAACTTGGCATAAAGCTGTTTAATTGTATATGTGCTGTTCTGAAACTCTAAGAACCACTCATTTCCTAACCATTTACAAGCAACATCTGGGATAAAATCAGCGTGTTCTATTTTAGGTTCAATTTTGTAATCTTCAACTTTGGAATACCTACTCATATCTATATAACCTTGAGCAATCATCAAATAATGATCAATTTTCTGTGAGTCTAATTTAATTGGGGAGGGATTGTAGAAATATATATAGGGTTTAAATGATCTGTTTGTATTCACCAAAACATATCCATCCATTCGGAGCCTTTTCAGAACCCTGTTGACTGAAACAATAGGATTCTTGTTATTTGAAAAATGCAAAGCAGCTATTTGATCCCGTTCAAGACATTTAAACTTTTCTAATGAATAAAGGATATCCATATCACGTTTTCTCATGTTGTTATCCTCCTACAGAAATAAGTCTAAGTCATTTTTGTGAGGTTCATTTAGGACTTCACAAATATCAGACGATGGCTCACCCTGAACCTCTGTTACATCTTTTATATTGCTTTTAGAAACCATATAAGGATTCAGCAAATTCCTTGCTTTGTCATAGGTCAAATGAGGGGATTGTAATTCTTCAATTTCACCAGAATTTAAAATTAATCTGCCTTTTTCTTCACGTTTAATCTTTTCTGCTCCCTGAGTACCAAGCAGCATAGCATTTGTTTTATCGACTGCTCTGAAGCTCATTCTAATATTGAAATTTCCTCTTGCTTTTGTATCCATAACATCTGCATCCATTCTTTGCGCAGATGCTAATAAGAATATTCCTACAGCTCTGCCTTTCGATGAAATTTTGATTATATCGCTCATTAATTCCTTGTCATCCAGGTATTCAATAAATTCATCAACAGCAACAAGTATATACTTCTGTTTATGCTCCGTCGGTAAATCATTAACATGAGGAACATCAAACGTATCAAGCAATTCTTCCCTTTGATACATCATTTTTGTAACATCTTTTAATACTTTCCTAGCGTCTTTGTTTGAGTAAACAACCTTTTGAACGTGTTCCACCTTCTTAAATAGCCCAAATTCAGCACGTTTACCATCTATACAGTAAATGTCTAACTCCTCTGGTCGTTTATACTTAATCAAAGTAGTAAGAATAACTCTTATGGCTGAACTTTTACCTGATCCAGTAGTCCCTTGGATAATCACATGAGGAAGTTCTAGCATATCTAATACTAAAAATCTTCCATTTTTCTTTTTACCTACAACAACTGGCATTTCTAATGGTATTTTAACTACTTTGCCTTTTTTCTTCTCGACAGTGTGTAAATAAGGCAGAATATCTTCAAACTTATAAATTAGATCCGGTTTCAAAGGTTTATCGTAAATATTGAGCACAAACTTCTTTAAATCCCCTGGTAAATCAATGGATTTCCCAAAATACTGCTCTAGTACATACCTTTTCTTTATCATTAAATCATGAGGATTCATCCCATTGAGCAATGTAAATACAACCTCTGTGAATTTTTCATTTGTTTTGTATTTCACAGAATGGATTCTTGGATAAATATATACTGTTCTATTGCCAGCCTTTGCTGTGAAATAAATTTCTGCAGATCTAAAACAGTCCAATAATTTTGATTTTACTTTTTGTTTATACAGATAATCCTTCAAAGAGAACATTCGACCACCTCTTATAGAAATACTTTAAATATCCCTACAGCAAGGAAGATGTAAAATACAACTGGCATTGCAAATTGAGTAAATGCTTTAACCTGTTCAGCTTTTCGAGGATTACCATGAGCAACAAAAACATTTTCAATTAAGGTTGATACCAAAAGGACTCCCGCAATTCCAAAAACTATATAGTAAGGTGTATTGAAATCATATTCACTAAAAAAGCTTCTTGAAGTTGTATCAAGTCCCATGTAACCATACAATGGAATATGAGGTGTATTACTTTGAGTAGGTTCTTTTGGCTGACGGGCTAAAAACTCACTCACCGTAAATACCTCTTTTTTCTTTGCTGCAAGTATCATTTGCTTAACCCTCCCTAAATCATTAGATCAATAAAGTTAAATACTCCTTTCTTGAATTGCTCAAGGACAGTATCTTTTATTGGATCGAGTGCTTCCCAATTGATATGAAAATTCTCAACTTCATTATCAATTGACCTTCTTACGATACCTGATCTATGGGAGATAAACTGGTATATATCTTCAGAAAGCTTTGTTTGTTTCATAATGCTCCAATTAAACGTGTCTAACCAACAAGTCGTTTCCTGAACTGAATCTCCAAAGTTTCCACAATAAGTTTTTACTTTATTAAGATCGGTGAAAACATCCATACCTGGTTCATGCTGATTCCATTTAAAGCTTTCATACTTAGTTTTTAGTTTATCTGCAATAATTGGATAAGCTGTTCCTCTCATCTAAGCCACATCCTTAAAAAAGCTATTCCATGAAATTAACACCTTTTTATTAGCATGTTTCCAATAAATTTTATGAACAATGTAACTACCGATAAGGACAAATTTTATCATTTATCTCTCTCCCTTAATTAAAATTGGTTTCCTTCCTCTCCCCCCCCCGTGCCCCCTCTCCTTCCTTCCCGGTCACATGTCTCTCTAAATGTTTTTTAAAATTGTTTATTATTAATGGATGGACACGGTAGAAATATATTTGGATATAAACATTTAGCAGATATATTTATTGCTATATTTGTAAATGTATTTACTGATATATTTGCTAGTTAAAATATCTATATGGGCAAATGCTGAAAAGTTATCTTGTACTCCAAATTTTTTTTGATTAAAATTCATTTTTATTTTGAAAGGGTTTGTACAACATAGAGAGAATACCTTCATGAGGTGTTTATATGGCTAGTATGGAATGTAAAATCGGCTATTGGATTGAGGAAAGAGGATTAATGAAAAAATACGTAGCAAAAAAAATCGGAATTACACCTACACAATTGTCTAATTGGTTAGCTGGAAGATCCTATCCTCCCTTGGATAAAGCGTTCATATTAGCTGATTTATTGGGTGTTAAAGTAGATGATCTATATGAGCGAAAATAATTACTAAATTGGAAAAAAATGAAACTTTATAAATCAAATCTCGTATATAATTAAATTAGAAAATATAAGGATTAATGAGGGGGATTTGGAATGAGTGATTTAGTTTTAAAAGGAAAGAACGGTACATTAACAGTTACACCATCTAAGGTTATTTTGAAGTTCGGTCGTATTTTTGGTGGTGGAAAGGGAGAAAAGGAAATACGTATTAAGTCTATTACGGGGATTCAAGTGAAAAAGCCAGGCTTAACTGTAGGATTTATACAATTTGCTTTCTCAGGTTCATCAGAACAAAAGGGAAGAAAAATGACTGATGTGGTAAAAGATGAAAATACAATCACTTTTGATACAAAGAAACAGTATGAGGAATTTCTAAAAGCAAAAGAACTTATTGAATCTTATCAAGATAAATTAGAAAGTGGATCTTCTCCTGTATCTTCAGGTGCAGATGAATTAAAAAAGTTTGCAGATCTTAAAGCAGCTGGCATCATAACCGATGAAGAATTTAATGCTAAAAAGAAACAAATTCTTGGACTTTAAAAATGAAGGTAGTAATTCAAACGACACTTAACATTGAAGGTAATAGAGGTTTTAGAAATGGGGAGTTTTTTGTCCCAGACAAGGAATTTAAAAAAGACCCTAATTTTGCCGTAGCTGTGGTGGCTTATGAGTGGATTCAGCAGCAAAAGAAAGAAACAGGTCACAGAAATACGATTATTGAAAAAGTCACTTGGAATGAAGTGAATGATATTACTGAGGCTGTGAAGGAAATTGAGCCGGAATCGCCTGAGGATAATTTGCCGTTTTAATAATTATTAGGGGAGATTAAAAATGGAGAATGAGTTTTGCATCTGCGAAGTTAATAAGAGTGTTTATTCTGTCGTAGGTGATACAGGTTATTGGTTACACTGTGCTGAGTGCGAAAAGAAAATTGAAGATGGATTTCATTATTATGATGAGCCAGAAGGTGTTTACTAAAATCACCTAATAGCAGAAGAGGTAAGGAATGAAAAGATCACTTGTTTTTATTATTGGATTATTAATTTTAAGTGGATGCTCTAATGAAGTTTCAAATGACACAGTTAAGGCAGAAGATTTCGTTGAAAACCTAGAAATCATGCAGGAAATGGAAACTAGAATATCTGATTTAGAAGCAGAAAATGAAGAACTTATATGGGAAAATGAAGATTTAAAGAGTGAATTAGAGGAGTTAGATTCTCGCTTATACGATATAGAGTCATATTTGGAATTAAATTAATGTTTCAGGGAGATGATAATAAATTATGTACTCTGGTAAATATTTACCTATTTATGATTACCTTAGAAAAGTCAAGACAAATGAAGTTACATTATCTTTTGGAGAGATAGAAGAAATATTGAAATTTACATTACCTAAATCGGCATATATTCATAGTGCTTGGTGGGCAAATGATATTAAAAGCCATCCTCAAGCAAAATCTTGGTTACAGGCTGGATGGAAGACTAAAAAAATTGAACTTAGAAAAACTGTTACGTTTGAAAAAACCTTAGCTCCTTTATTATGAGGGGCTTTTTAAGTTCACAAATTAGTCACAAGAACTTTTTACCTAATTAATATAAATGTCTTCTTTGTTTACCGATATAACTGTAGGGTGAGTAAATTTATGGAATCAGTAAAAACATTGTATCTTTTTAATAAGATTGTTTTTGAACACGAGGACGGGATATCAGAACTTATTTATGTTACGAAAGAAAAGTGGGAAGGTACTCTAGTCACACCTGAGACTCTTTGCTCCTCGATGAGGAATACTCCCATCAATAAATCTACAAAAGAACTTAAGGACAGTATAGGAGTAGAATTCAAAAAATATATTCCTGAAAAACAAGCCTATGCTATATTTGAACGTATTGTAAATGAAGAAGTATTTTCTAATAAAACTTAAGCCCCTTCACAATTAAGTAAGGGGCTTTTATAATTATAATATTTCTTTATCTTCTTCTGAAATTTCTACTTCTGTTTGCAATGTCTCAATATATTCAATAAGACTAAGAAGGACTTTCTTATCTATTGTTACTGTTTCAGAATCTAAGTTCATCACAGTTTCCTTGATGTTTTGTATATCCTCTTCTGTGTTAATGCTGTCACCAGAAAATATCTTGTCCATTGCGATTCCCCTTTATTGAAAACTAATGTTATTATTAATTATCAAAATTAAGGTTATTTATTCGATAACAATTTTCTTGGCGCCATTTTTTATTTCCTTTTCAACAAGTTCTGCGATTAAATGAGCATTATCCAAATAAGCAACCTTTTTTCCATTTACATACACATTTTGTTTATTCCCATCAAGGACAGAATTAGTATCTTTTTTAGGTTGATTCAAAGGTTTATAACTTTTTCCTTCTTGTTTACATACAGTCTTCACAACACACTCATACATAGCTTCACGATACTTTTTATCTTTAATCTTTTCTGAGTTAGCACCATCAACAAAATCATACTCAATTATTGTAGTACGGCAAGCACCAGTCCTTCTGTGCATGTAATAATAATCCTGCCCATTGGAACCTTTGCGTGTAAAGATTGCCCTTGGTCTAAGTGGATAACCTGCTTTCTTGAATTCGTCCGCAAGCATCTTTTCAAATTTGCCATCTGAATAGATTGAATGAATAAATTCAGCACCATTGCCACCACCAGCATTAAAATGATGAGACAAACAATATTTATAATTCTTCACTTTATTTACCCTTGGATTCTCATCTAAAGTTACATCAGATGTACGAGTGACATCATTGCTAATACCATGATCTTTTAATCGTTTATGTACGTATAATTCTGCTTCTAGTGTATAAACTTTTTCAGTATTACCCTTTGCCACTGCACCTGGATCAGAGCCACCATGTCCACCATCATTTATCCAATCAGCCATTACTTATCCCCTTTCCCTACTTTGTTCTTATCAAAGAACTTAGTCAAAAACTTTACATCAATTCCAATACGACTAAAATTCTCAATAATACTCATACCTTCATAGGCAACAATCATTCCAATTCCTAGTTTAATAAGTAGCCCATTTACACCAAAATAAGCATCACAGAAAACTAAAAAGGCAAGGGCTATAAATTCCCCTACCTTTCTAATCATTCCTATGTAATTTATTGAGCTGTTTAATTTTCTTTCTACTGCTGCAGCTAATGATCCGGTGATAAGGTCAAAAATAATGAATCCTAATGCAACGTACCAGATGTTACCTACAACTGCTGTTATATCTAAACCATTTGTTAGCATTTGTTCCACTTTCACACCTACTTTCTAAACAAAATAAAAAAAGCCCATATTTGAGCTCTTAGACATTACACAGTTTCTTGTAGTTGTAATTCTTTGACATAACCATTCCCTTCACATGATTCACACGTGATAAAAACATCTTCAAAACCTGTACCTTTGCATACCGGACATTCTTTGTGCATAGAAGGTATTTCGCCATTAACTTCTACCATTTCAAACAACGACTTAAGCGAACCCCAAAATTTGTTGAGCATAATATACAACCACACTTTTCAACTTATTATTAGATATATCGTAATAATAAGCCATTTTTCCAGCAATTTGACAATATTATTACATTTTTTTTATAAACTTTACATATATTCTTGTAAAGTTCTTTGAGATTCTTTTCTTCGCAATTTCTTCCGAGTGTTTACTAAGCTCCCATATATCTGATTGTGAACCATATCTGATTATAATTACCGCCCGTGTGCCACGTTTTACCGGATGATGGTGGTATCTTAATCTTAATAGGGTAACTTCCGGTTAAATCACCTGCAACAGCAATTCTTTCGTTATTCCCATAAGTGGTATACACATTAAAAACCATTGGTAAGGTTGAACCATTGTTTGTATATGCAGAAGCATGAGGTGTCACGGGTAATTCTATTTGTAACATTGTTGCCCCGTCCACTGCCTTAAAAGAGAAGCGACAACTCCACTCAACAAACTTCCCAATTCTCGTAAACCAGCTTTCAGTTTGACCAAAGGTAGATACGTTGGAAACTTTTGTTGTATCAAGTGCTTGTTTCTGCCACTGATAGTCTACATCATAAATTTCAACATTCTTTCTCATTACGATAGGTTTGTCGTAGTTCCATGCGCCTGATTTGTATCCCCCTAACCCCGCTCCTTCTGGATACACAACACCTGGTAAAATAAAAGGGAATGCACTAGGATCTGAATTCATGTTTGTAAGTGGTAATGTAACCCCTTCAAATGTTCTAATGTTACTTCCAACAATTTGCATCCTTACAGCATCATTTTTTACATCTAATGTACAAGCTTCAAATGTTAGACCGAAAAACCTATTATCGGTATTGTGATACCCTACACTGGACTTTTCTTTAACTACGATTCCCGTGGGTTTTACGCTTGGGGATGTACCTAACTGTATTCCTTCTAAACTCAGAGAATAAAAAACATTGGTATCACCAGCATCAATTTGCACACCTGTATTTGTATCCTTACCAATACGAAGTGAGTAAAATTGGTTGCGATTGCATGGTGAGCCACTATCATTAACAGGGTCTTTTAACCACAACCCTCTCTTTGTTGATCGTACTTGGATACCTCTAAAAACGTTATACCAACACCCAGAATCCATTCCGTTTACTTTTGTACCTGCTTGTAAAACAATACCTTCCGTACAACCTAGAATAAAAAGAGAATCAAATTCGTTGTAGTTTTGTTGCGCTATTTTGTCAGCCGCATAGTCATAAGGAGGCACTACACCAAGTCCAAACACATTTACTTTTCCATTGCCGTAAAGCTGTAAATTCCTTGCGCCACCATAACTTGCAGTTCTTCTAATGATATATTGATTATCTCCACAGGCTTTTAATACAGTACCTTTTCCTTCACCTTCGAGATAAACATAATCAGAATGGAGATTAATTTCACTTGTTTGATAAGTGCCTTTAGGAACTATGACAACCCCACCATTTACAGAAACGTCCATAATAGCTTGGTCAAATGCTGGTTGCCAATCTTCTGTAGATAAACCTTTATCTATTACAAGGCTTTCGTAATCAGTTATACTTACTCTTGATTTCTTCGCATTCTGTGCCAACTGTGTAGTAAGATTGTTTACTCTCGGCTCTAAATAAGTGGGATCATTCTTTAAATCTGGTTTCTTTGGATTCCACGGCATTAGCGCAACACCTCCGCCCTGTAAGCGCCAGTAGCATTAATAGTTAGACTTGTAAAAGGTTCAAATAAAGATTGATAACCCTCTCCTGGCTTAACCGTTCTTATGTATCCGTTAATAGTAAAACTTAGATCCGCAGTTCCGTCATTCATAATGGAAAAACCATAACGCTTTCCAGGAAACGTTGTGATTGGATTAGCTTCTGTCCATGATTCCATGGCAATTGAACCTAGTTCACGGTAATAAGGAGCTCCATCTTCACCTTTGGCAATTACGTATTCATCAGTTATTTCATCATAGAATTGTGGAGCTATTTTTCCGTTTGCTGTTTTTAAGTCCCTGTTATTTGCTGGCATTCCACCACCTCCAAAATAAAAGAACCCTACGCTGTGTAAGGTTCTTCTGTAATATTTTCATATTGCTCAGCAGTAATTTTATTAAATTGAACATAGATTGCAATGCGTGATGGGTCTCCATATACTTCCCAATCACTTAGTGCAAAACTGTACCAGTCCATTCACAGAACCCCTTTCTTCATTAGTTCTAAGACTAAATCAGCTTGCTGCTTTTTTATTGCTTCCAGTTCAGATACAGGTGGATTTGAGACAGAAGGCTCGCCTTGAATCACTTCGTCTTTAATTTCAATAGTTTTATTACTCACATCAACTTGTAAAGTTTTCACGATATCACCTACACTCTGTATAGATTAAACCAGCTTCCGGTTGGGAAGTCTTGGTCAAATAATAAGATCCGTAAAGATTCAAGGTGTTTTAAACTATTAGTACCTCGACCTGTATATTTCCATGTCCGATTATATCCATCCAGAATTGTCGCATGAATAAACGGTACTAAACTTCTCTTGTCATAAACAATGGAAGCATCTATGTAGCATGCATAAGAAGTGGCAGGGAGAGATGCTGCGTTTGCTGCTACATTTCCAGCGCCAGTTATTGTCTCGTTATATTGATCTTGACGTTGGCCTGCCATATTGACTGATGAACTTGTATTTAAGAATAGTCTAAGATCGGCAGGGACAGCTGCGGAATTACGAAAAGACCCAATTAAACGGTACTCATTAATGTAATCTGGCAAATTGCCGAATTGCACACTTCTTACTCCTGGGGATGTAATCACAGCGCTACCAACTAAACGGTTCTCAAATTTTTCAACCATATACCTTTCGTCTGTGACCTTATCTGCAGCAATGGTTAAAACACCTGCGTCCACACGGATTTGAGCAAGTGATATTTCCCATCTTCCTGTATTTTGTGTCAATCCAGGTGCTACAGGAGTAACGGCTGGAGACCCTTGTAGAATGTGCAATCTTGTTTCATTTTCAATCCAATCAACCCGAATAACTACTCGATCAATCCTTGGATTACTCCCATCAGAAGCTCCTATTGGCAGTACTTCCTCAGCATCTGATTTATAATAATTTCCCTTAATGAAAGCGACTCCGCTATTCACTTTCACCTGCATACCTGAAGAATCAGCAAATACTTTTAATTCTTTTAGCATCTTTGGCATGATACCCGTATCAACAAAATGCTGAGCCATTTCTGTCCATTCTGCTTCTCCAACACCTGTTGTATTATCAAATGGATATGATATTTGACTCATTCAATCACCTTCTTTCCAAATTACTAATTCGCTTGTTAAATTTATTCATTTTCTTAAAGATTCCAAGAATACTATTTCCTGTTGAATCAGGAGTACCTACCATAGGAGATATTGATTCACCTTCAGGAGTAATGGTTATTTTAATTTCTCTCACAACATCCTGTAAGACTTGTAATTTCTCCTGTACTTTCCGTACCCTTTCAATATCTATAGATGCCGATTGATAAGCAGATAAGAAATAGTTAAGAGTTTCTATTGTTACGACCTCATTTGGCTGTGTGAGGACTACCGAAACTTTGTCACCAAGGTTATAATCACGCCCAAATGCCAACATATCAGTATCAATTGGGGATATACTTAAACTTGTTTTATGCGCCTTCTCTGCAAGTTCTTCCGTGATAGATTGTTCAAGTTCATCTAACTCTGTGGTGTTCCGCTGGTCAATAAATGATTCCATTCGCCCGTATTCTGCAATGCTGCTGGAATCGCCGCGCTGCTTGATGATACGGTCAGCACCTTCTCCGCCACCACCAACTATTGTGTAATTGGTTTCAGGATTATCATGGGTATATTCAAAGCTCATTAAATTGCCTAAAAGGGGACTAAAAAAAGCAGACTTTGTTTTGTCTGCTGGCTGATACACTTGAAATTCAAGCTGCTTATTCACTTGTACTACTTTAAATCCTATATCTCCTCCAGCAAGCGCAAGAGCTTGTAGAAAATCTAATAGATTGTTGAAACGCCCTTTTCCAGTAACTTGTTTTCCTATACCTCTGTTTATCTCGGTTGACAGTATTTTTCTTTCAGGTAGAGCTGTAGATCCAGCATTCACATCAACGAACTGTTTCATGACTGTTTCAGCATTTCCTTTTCGTATATCATAAGAATTTAAAGAAAAATCACCAGCTATTTCAGGATATACAATTCTCCGATTTAGCCAAACATTATCATCAGCACCAACTATTGTTAACCTATCATTATTGGAATTCCAGACCCTTTTTCTGCTTGTCACAGTACCGCTCAATATGGTTTTACCATCTCGAACCACTACAATACCGGATTTAGGCTTAATGATTTCTTTCGCTGCTTTTGAGTCAGTAGACATTTCAAGCATCCATGATCCTACTGAATTAAATCGTTGTATTATCTCAAGACTTGTAAAATCCTCTATAGGTTCAACACGATTAAAATTAGCATCTCTAACAAATAAGTGATACATTATCAAGCCCCCCAATAACGATTACGATAGGATAGTTGGATACTTGATTCCTCAGTAGCACCGGACAATTCTAAACGAATGGCATTTTTCCCTTCCTGCAATGCCCATAAAGATGATTCATCCGATAGAGTGTAGAACAGGTTGGTTCCATTGTTTTTCGTAACGGATTTATGAAAAGGTTTTGTATTAATTGTTATGCTTTCACCAATTCCAAGAGAAACATTCAGAATCATTGATTCTCCCGATGTGAGATTTCGAAGCACAATATTCTCACCGGGACCTTTAATAATCCATTCAGGAAATGTATCTACATCACCTTGATTATCGATAGTTGTATCTGCAAAAACATTTGATGAGTTTAACCTTAATGGGAAGAGTGGGAAAAATGGAACTGGTTCACCTGAAGTAAAAGTTTTTACTTGAGTCGCTGTATCGTACCAAAAGGGGTCAAAGGCGTGAAAGACTAATATTGCCTTCTGCCACCAAAAACCTTTGTTGTCCCGATTCTCAGAACCTTCCATACCCCCAGCGTATTGACAGTTCAATTCTCTTTGACTTCCATCTTCAGCAACCGATTTTAGTTTTCCTTCTTTAAAAGGATTAATCATTTTTAGTGTATTACGTACAATATTCCTTAACTCAATTTCTGATTGAGCATGTATAAGAAGTGGAATGTCCACATCACGAGGACCGATTTTAACATTTCTTTTTCTTGTTCCAACGTGAAAAGGAACTTCGTCTTCTACAATGCTAACAGGAGGCATAAACCTCCCGTTCACACCGTTTAGCACATTAAAATTCCTACCAAAACTTAATAAATGATCGGTGCCATTGGCATCGATCCAATATAGTTTGTCAGCCATATAGCACCTCTAATCTTTGCATAGTTCTCATCAATTCTTTTTCGTCCATTACTGCTTTTTGGGCGTTAACAGTTACATAGGTGTCTCCTCCGGTCATTGTTTGGGCGATTGATGAACCTATTGCGCCTAATACTTTATCTGTTAAAGGAAGAGCCGCCTCTGGTCCCGCCTCTCCGAAACCTTGAAGTCCCATAGGAGTATTAAATATGGTCGGTTTCGTAAATAAAGCACCTTTAGCATTCCATTTAACATCAAAACCTGTCGGATAACTAACAGTTTTTCCCATGATAGTTTTTGAGTCTGTAGATAATGAAAACTTAGGTAACTCAGGCAAAGAAGGTTTAGGAATTTTCAATTTTAGATTAGAGAAAAACCCTTCAATTTCTGAAATCAATCCAGCAATCTTTTCCTTTGCTTCCTTTACAGGTTTAAGCATTATATCCTTTGTTTCATTAAACTTTCTACCTGCATTGGTCTTTAAATTTTCGAACGCAGTTAAAGAGTTAGACTTGATATTTTCAGCTTTGTTGACAATATCCTTCACCATACTTTGCCAGATTTTCTTTCCACCTTGGTACATTAAGTTCATAGTTGTTACAGTCTTATTCTTAAAAACATCCCACTTGGAAAGGATTTCTCCAGTTTCCCAATTGACAGTATTTATGTGTTCACCAGCTTGTGCTTTTGCAGCTGTTACAACCTCTTGATGTGTTTCTTCTGCACGACCAACAGTAACGTTTTTCTGACGTTCTGCTTCTTTGATCATCCTATCTGCCTGTTCAGCTGTAATTTCACCAGTTTCATCACGCATTTTAATAATTTCTGCAATGGTATCTTCATACTGTTTCTCAGCAGCTTTCACAGCCTCATCTTTTTGTTTATTAGAATTAGCTACTACTTCTGCTGCCTGTTGAGCAGATAAATCTCCAGCAGACTGTTTCATTCTTTCCATAATTACTTTTGCTTCTAATTCATTCTTAGAAAGATACTGAACTGCATTTACATTCATTTGTTGCTGGAGGCTATTAATCTCCGTCTTTTCACTTTCAGTTAATGCACGTTTTTCTGCAGAAGCCCTTTCAAGAATTTCTTTGATACGTAATTCCTTATATTCTTGACCAGCAATTTCTGCTTGATTACGCATTTCTCTGTCTTTAAGAATCTTCTCTTCTTCTTCCTGAGTAAGGACATTAGACTTTGTAAAGAACTCTCTACTCTTCTCTAATTCCTTTGTATGTCTTTCATCCATTTTTGCAAGGATTTGATCATTCATTTTGGAGTATGTATTCACAAGGGCATCTTTTGTTTCAACAGTTACTTTCTGTTGAGTTAAAGATAATTCCTTAACTTTTTGAGAAGCATTGTCAGATAAGTTAAAATAACCATCCAATGCTTTTTTAGTGCTCTTTGAAACTTCATCACCATATCTATTTACCTCTGGAATAGCATCCTTCTGTAAGTGTTTATACAATGCAATTCCGCCTGCTGTAACCGCTGCTAATGCCGCTACTGTTAAACCAATCGGACCTGTTAATACAGTAAAAGCTGTTGCTAATGCTCCAATAGCAGGAGTTGCTGCAGCCACACCTGTGGTAGCTACCGCAATGGCACCTGATACTGTTCCTGCAGCAGTCATGATAGCTCCAAGTGAACTGACAAGTGCACCCGTAACAACTAAAACGGGGCCAATAGCCGCAGCAATACCTGCAATAGCAAGTATTGTCTTTTGTGTCTCAGGAGATAAAGAGGCAAACTTTCTTGTTAATTCTGTTAGCTTTTTTGTTCCATCACTAAGAATCGGGAGAAGTATGTCTGACAATTGTATAGCTAGACCTTCAAGGGCAGACATGAGAGTTTTAATATCACCCTTTGCATTATCACTCATTGTTTTAGCCATTTCTTTTGCAGCACCATCAGCAGTTTCAAGCATTTTTGTATTCTCATCTAAAGCAGTGGAACCTTTGTCTAGTAATACAGCCCAATGTTTAAATGCTTCTGCACCGAAAATAGTTGTAATAGTTGCTGCTTTTTGTTTATCGGTCCACCCCTGCATACCTTGTTCCATACCAGCAATAATATCCGGCATACTCTTCATTGATCCTTGAGCATCAAAGAAACTAAAATTCAAGTCATCTAAGGCTTGTTTCATTTTCTTAGTTGGATTCTTTGCTAATCTTGTTAAAGATGTTGCAAATGCTTGACCTGCAAGGGTACCTTGAATACCAGCATCACCAAATGCCATTACAGCTGCAGCAGATTCTTCAACTGACCAACCTAATACTTTAGCTGCTGGAGCAAGATACTTCATCGCTTCACCCATTTGAGTGACGTCAGTATTTGCGTTAGAGGCTGCCTTTGCTAATACATCAGAAACATGTCCAGATTGCTCTGCTGCGATTCCGAAACCACTCATAATATTGGATGTTATGTCAGCTGCAGCACCTAATTCCAAAGCACCTGCTGCGGCAAGGTCTAACATACCAGGCATTGCTTTTAAAATGTCATTTGTCTTGAAGCCAGCCATTGCTAGGAATTGCATACCGTCCGCTGCTTCTGTAGCAGAGAATTTAGTTTCTGCACCTAGTTTCTTAGCTAAATCTCTTAACTTATTAAAGTCTTCACCTGTTGAACCAGAAATAGCCGCTACTTTATCCATTCCCTCTTCAAAATCCGCTCCAGCTTTAACAGCTGCGACACCTACACCAACTATTGGAGCCGTTACAGTCATGGATAGTTGGGAGCCCACATTTTTCATGGATTGACCCACATTTTTCATGGATTGACCTGCTGTGGTAAGCCTTTCACCCATCTGATGCCATGCGCTTGACTGCAATCTTATTTGGTCATTAAGTCGTCTCAAATCAGCTTCTGTTCTGTTCATTGCTGCTTGAGCATTATTATAGGCAACTAACATACGCTGAGTTGCTGCATCATCTTCACCTTTAGTTGCTTTTAACTGCTCATATCTTCTCCTTAATTGGTCAACTTTAGAATGCTGTAATTGCAGAGTTTGATCTAGATAACGAGATTTTTGTCTCATCCCATCTAATGTTTTACCAAATCCTTGTACACCAGCCCCAGCTAGTTTAAATTCTGATTGGGCAATTTTTAGTTGCCTATTTACATCTTGAATACCTCTTTTAAATTCCGCAGAGGTTAATGATAGGTTAATATTTAAATTTCCGACTGTCGCCATTTCTTCCACCTCCTACAGCCACGGAACTTGCTCTGCGTAAACAACTTTTTCTTCTTTTGGTTCTGAAAACAATTCAAAATAAAAACCGATATCCATTTCATCGATTTCATGTAATTTATAACCTTGTTTCATTAAATCTTTATATATCTTCTTAATTTGTTCATAAGGATCTAAACGTTTTTTGGGTTTGATTCACCATTGCTTTCCCCTTGAAGCCCACTTAATGCCTTATTAATTACATCAGTAAGAACCCCTTGAAGTTTGATGAATATACCATCAATAGGCAGACCGTCAAAAACATCATCGGGAGTAAATTGATTATTAAATACTCCACAAACAAATTGAACAAGTTCATCTAAGGTTTCATCATCTAAACTATCTTTCTCACCTAAAGCTTTGTTCATTTTTAAAGCCTCTCTGAGCATTCTTCCTTTTATAAATGGGACTGTAAAGGTTTTTTCTTCTTCGTTTAGATATAATTTAATTTGCATTTATTTTTCCCTCCAAATAAAATAGGGCAGTCAATTTATGACTAACCTTCAATTTGATAAATTTTCTTAAGGTGTTACTGGTGTTGGTGCATAAACGGCATCAAACCAACCATCAACAACAGACTGATTTGCACTAGTATCATCAGATTCCATGTGAGCTCTCCACTTTTTATCCTCACGCGCAACAAACTTTCCTGAAATTGTTGGTGTCTGGAATTCCACACTTTCACCTTTTGTAGCAGCCTGGCTAGCAGGTGGCTGGAATTTCCCCTTATAGTACCAATAGTATTTAAACGCTCCATTTTCTTTTGGAAGCCTAAATCCTAAAGCCACATAAGGAGCAACATCATCGGCTGAATCTTCAATAACTCCATCTGTATTTTTTGTTTTTCCCAATAGAAAAGCATAATCATCAATAGACAGATCTGACGGGTTTATTTCTACATCAATATCTCCCAATGCTTCTGCAACTGCTACAGCTTGATCATCTCCATAAAGAGTTGTGATTTGAAAATTTGGGGTAATTGTAGCAGAAATAGCTGGTGCTAGTTTCTTAGGAACACCATATGTCCCATCTTCATTTACTGTTGCTGCGTGAAAATCTCTTAAACCAATTACTGGCATATTAACTCCTCCTAGTTATGTAGTTGAAACGGATCACCTTGTGAAATATTTTGGTGTCCGTTTCGTAAAGTTCAGTTTCAAAATTTCTTGAGAAACCAACCTGTTTTAAATTTTCTTTTACTTGTT
Source organism: Cytobacillus oceanisediminis 2691 (assembly GCF_000294775.2). GTDB lineage: Bacteria > Bacillota > Bacilli > Bacillales > Cytobacillaceae > Cytobacillus > Cytobacillus pseudoceanisediminis. The sequence continues at coordinate 2,070,693 of NZ_CP015506.1, read as the reverse complement.
TTACTAAATCTGTATAGTCAACTTTTGACCAAATATCTACTTGTACAAAATGTCTTGTTAACATTTCTTCATCATCAGAATCTAAGGCGGACCTTTGATTGTATTCGAAAAAGGTAATATAAGAAGAAGGATCGGCTAGTTTCTCTTTTTCAGTAAGAGTCTGAAACTTAACAGGTACTCCTAAAGGCTTTAATGTATTAATTATCAAGGAATTTAAACTCATAATCCTAATTCCCTTTTAATAACAGTTGCCATTTTGTCTTGAGTGGTTTGGCTTTCGTTTTCAAGTGTGGGTGCCATAAAAGGTTGGGCTTTTTGACGACTAGTACCAAATTCTTGGAAATGTCCGTAAAAAGCCTTTCCTTGCTGATCTCCACCAATTTCCACACTACCATTCTCGATATCTCCAACAACAATCTCAGAAGCAAGATTCCCTGTTTTCCCCCTTGGCGCATTCTCTTCCATCTTATTTCTAAGGTGTTCCGCTCCTTCTTTGAGAGCCTTCTTTTCCACTTCACCTTCAACTTTATTGCCCATTTGTTCAATTTGTCTCAATAATTGATCCATTCCTGTTAAATTAAGCATTTACTTCACTTCCCTCGCATGGATAGTAAGGGTTTTATTTTCTTCGTTATCGTTGATTAGGGAGATGATCTCAAAAGTTCTTCCATCCCTCATCTGAATTTGCATATCAGGAGAAATTCCTTTACGGTAACGAATAATAAACCTTGAATTATTTTCGTTTTGAGTTGTTGCAGCTTCATAGAATTCATTCCCTTTCAAGGTTCTAATCGCTGCATAAACCGTTATTATGTCTTCCCAGCCTTCAACAGGAAAACCATTCTCAGTTTCACTCTCAATGAATTGTTGAAAGGTTATACGGTGCTTGTATTGACCTGGATTCATTAAACATCACTCCTTCATAATAGATTGACGGAATACATGTCTAAAATCGATTTAATTACGGTGTTCACTTTATCATTTTGAACTGTGTAAGATCTGTTCTCATACAATTCATTAGCAAGAACCATTAGCACCATAGTCAAATCCTCTTTATTGTCCATCTGCTCTAATGTTAAGCCTGTATAACCTTTGATATATGCCTTACAAGCCATTAAAATATTTGTAAAAGTTCGGTTTATTTCAGGATCATCATTTAATTCATGAGCATACTCCTTTAAGTCTTGAATGGTGATTTCGCTAATTTTCATTATTCTTTCACCTTCCGCTTGGTTACCTTTACTTCTTCCACATATTTGGCTCGCAACAAGTCCCCATAGACTTCTTTATTAGTAATTTCTTTCTCTTCACCTTTAACCATGGTGACAATTCCAGAAAAACTAACTAATGCTTTAACTTTCAACATGTCACCCCCTAAATTAAAAAGAAAGGTGGGAATCCCCACCTTTAATTATTAAACTGCAGCCATTTTTAATACAGCAATCTTCTGTTGTTCAACAACCTTCGCATCAGCTTCAACATAACCCACTACACCTAAAGCATGTTGCGTTGCGAATTTTTCAACAAGTACTTGAATCTCAACATTTTGTGCAAGTTTTGCATATAGTCCTGTCATGTCGCCATATACAACAACTTTTTCACTTGCTGCAATTTCTGGCATGGATTCAGAAACATAAACAGGTTTATCGAGTAATTCCCAACCGAAACCATTGTTAACATTCTTATTTAGCAGATATTCACCATCAGCATTTTTCAATTTGCGAACTGCCTTGAACGTTTTCTTATTCATAATCCAAATAGCGCCAGCTTGGAATACTTCTGGAACTTCCATTTGCAAATCAATAAATTCATCAGCAGTTAATGCAGTGGCACTTGGAGCATTGATTTCTTGTGTTGCTGTTCCAAGAAGACCACCAATCTTACCTGTAGTACCCACAAGATATTCTTTTTCAAGGAAGTTAGCGATAGCTTCAGCCACCTTGTTAATAACAAATGGTAGTAAGTCCACATCAGAGCGATTCATCAGTGATTTTGAAATTTTAGCAAGAGACCCAATAATAAAGTTTTCTAGTTTAACAGTCGTAAATTTGCCAGTTCCTTCAGTCAGCTCCTGCATATCTTCAACATAGGCAGCTGAAATAGATGAAGTTCCTTCATCATACAGTGGGAATACTAAATTTCCACCAACATAGAATGTGTTTGCCATCCGTACAATCGGAGATAGTTCTTTTACTTTATCGATAATACGATTTGCAATGTGATCTGGAATAATTCCACCATTTTGACCAACATCTAATGCACGTTCTTCACCTTTAACGAATTTAAGGAAATTCTTTTCATCTAAAGCACGTTGCTCTTCTTTGCCAGTAACCTTTTTCTTTTCAAAAGAACGTGACTCTTCTTCAGCTGCCAAAGTTTTATCAATTTTACCGATTTCCTTTTTAATTTCATCAAAACGATTACTTTCTTCATCTGTAAAAGATCGTGTTTCAGCCTTTGTTTTGCTTAGTAGCCCTTCCATTTCGTCAAGTAAATTATTACGTTGCTCAACAAGTGTTGGCATAGATCTAGTTTCTACTTTTTTAACTAATTTTTTCATAATATTATTTTCCACCTTTCAATTTTAGGAATTCAATTTCATTTTCATAATTTGAGTAGTCAACTTGACTTTCCTCACGTTTTTCTTTTTGCTTTCCAGAATTATCTTCAATATTTGCAGTAAACTCTTCATTTCTTTGCTCAGTTATGTATGAATCTTCTCCTCTGGCCTCAATGGAGGTTGCAATATATGCAGGAGTTTTATCTAAAATAGACACTTCCAAGAGGTCAAGATCTTCAATAAATCTTTTTTGGATACCGTCTGAACCATCTTCCCACTTGTCTTTATTTGCAATAAATCCAAATGACCAACCTCTTAATTTACCATCTTTAGCTTTTTGTATTACTTCTTCGTCAGTTACAGTTGCAATAGCACGTAACCCGATAGAATCTTCACGTAATTCAAGATTCCCATCCTTAATGGAGCCAAGTTTCTTGTCCTTTTCATGATTAAAAAGCAAGTCAACATTTTCAGATTTAATAAGTGCTTTTTCAAATGTCTTAGGAACAATTTGCTCCTTGAATCGCCCATTTGGAGAAGGTAAAATCCTACTTTCTCTACCCACTGCATTTACATAGCCATCAAGTAAAACCTGATCTCCTCTTATCTCAATTCTCAATATTTCCACCCCCCTTCAATGCCTCTTTAGTCATTCCTGAATTTGTAACGCTATCCATATTTGGAGTAAAGTATTTCTTGGAGTTAGTATCATAAATAACTTCACCCAAGCTCATTGTTACAATATCCAAGCCCTCGATAGCTTCATAATCTTCTCTGTATCTGATTTCATTTTTACTAATCCAGCCTGCTTTGACAGCCTCACTATAAGCCTGATATCGCTTCAGAATATTGCCCTTGAGGATTTCATTGGTATCAACTGCAAAATAAAAAGACCCTTTCTCGCTCGGGAGTAATAGGTCTTTGTTTACCGCTGTTTCTATAGCTTTCAGTATCGGATTAATACATATCTTAATAAAACTCTCGTGAACTTCATCTGTCGCAGTACCTTCAAATAAGGAAGGAGGGACTTTAAACATTTTACAAACTTCTATTGAATTAGTTTTCTTATTTGAGTTAAGTTCCATTTCAACAGAGGTATTAGATGCCTCTTGAAAACTCAGCCCTTTATTCAAAATAACAACGTTTTCAGAATTATTCTTGTAAAGGTTTTTCCAAGCTTCTTTTAACGCTGTAATTGCTTCAGCATCTAATTTATTTTCAGAAGTAATTAATCCCTTTTTATTGCCCCCCGTGCGCACAAGAATATCTTCAAATACAAGAGAGTTCTACGCCACAGAAAGCATTTTATTATTTTCTTGGATTACTCCTTTACCAGTTACACCATCTTTAGTTTTTCTAGTTAGTTTGATAAATTCGTAATCACTATAAGTTGTACCATTAACTAAAATGTCATAACTTTTAAAGATAGGATCAGCATTAATATTTACAGAAACATTGTTATATGAAACATAGTGCAAACTTTTAATCTTGTTTCTTTCCCGGTTTATGTATGCATATCCAGCACCATCTAATAAATAATCTTCCACTAGCGCTTTCTTAAATTGAAAACCATCCAAAGAATCCTTTGTATCATCGTTTAACAGTGATACACGATCATCTTTCACTTCAGTGACTTTCCCATTTTCTTCTTTATAAAGAAGGATTGGCAAAGAAGCTACTGTGTCAGATATAAGCCCAACTGCAGCACTTACAGCAGGAATATTTAAAGCTTGATCTTTTGTTACTGTTTCAGTACTGATACCAGCTTGTAGTAAAATGTCTTCTAAAGTCATACTTTTTTCTTCATTCTGAAATTGCCTAAACTCTTTCCATTGTTGAATTAATCCCATTATCACACCCCCCTTCTAAATTACTTGTGCAGTCCATCCTCCACCAGAATTGAATATTACATCTTGCTGAAGCAGATATAATGCATTTATAGTAGCAAATACCATATCAACCTTTCCTGCTGTCTTAACACTTACTTTTTTATTTATGTACTTGTTTAAATTTGTATCTTCAGTGATTCTACAGTTGGTAAAATTATTTTCATAAACCAAGTTATTATAGTATGAGAATTTTTGTTCCAATATCAATTCTTTGAGCCATTTAATTGTTGGATGCAAAACAGTGCTATGTTGTTTGACTTCAATTGGTAATAAATCATGGTCTCTTTCCCATTTCTGAGCAGAGTTTCTAAGATTTCTAATGTCAAATCCTATACCAACAATATTTACACCATATTCATACTGCAAATCGACAACAAATTGCTCAAAGTGAGCATAGTCAAGTACGGTATCTCCGCATACAATAGTGTTTCCAGCTTCAATTGACTTTTGATAATTAAATCTTTCCCTTTTGCTTTTCTCTTCTATGTAATCCTCTTGAATAAAACACCATGTTTTTGAGTGAACTACTCCTGTTTCTTCATCATATCCAAGCATACAAATTGATGAATTATCGAAACTCTCAGCACCGTCTGCACCTATGTAAACATCTTTACCATTCCAATCCCATTCCTGGTCAGCTTTACACGCTTTGATTTGATCACTCGAGACATACCCATCGGCCCCTAATCCCTTGTACTTAATATTGTTATGTTTACATAGATAATTTTCACGTTTTGACTCATATAAAATAGCCATCGTCCGCTTATCGACAATGGCTTTAAAGACTTTTTCATTATCTACTGCAACTGGATTAGATTGATAAATTACCAAATCATTCGTTTCCCATTGCTTTTTGATATTTTCATCAGGCTCGTATAACAAACTAAAATATCTTTTATTTTCAACTAATCCATCTAATACCCGTTTAGCATAATCAATTTCAGTTATCATAACATTGTTGTCATTTGGATATTGCGTACTAATTATGATACCAAGCTTATCTTTTAGTGTAATCTGGGAGCTTCTCATTGCTTCAATTGGGTAATCGTCGAGAACCCCCGCCTCATCTGCCAAAAAGATGTTTGCAAGCTTTCCATCCATCTTATCATTGCTGTATGCTAATGGTGTATATTCAATGTCTGTGAGCTTACATTCAATCATGTCACGCTTAATTTTAAATCGGTTTTCCAGTGCTGGACTAGACTTAATAATTTTTTTTACGGCTACTTTTAACTCAGAAGACAATTTGTAATCTGGTGCAACAGAATAGAATCTTGAGAATTTAGGTTCAAGCAGCATACCTACAATAAAAACAATAGCACTCCCAAAAGTTTTGTAATTCTTTCTGCTGATTTCGAGAAGGCTAGACTCAAAATAGCGAGAGTTATCAGCTTTATTAATAGTACAAAGAGTGGCTGTTACAAAGAACCACTGGTAACGCTCCATCCCTTCATAAATTGAACATCCTAAATCAGGATGAACCATTAACTTCAGGATTCCGCAAACCTTTTTATACATCTCTTCATCTATGCATGCTTCTCCATTATTTCCATCTGCTATTTCTAACCATTGTTCAGCTTGCTTCTTTACATAAATTCCAACATAATCATTGTCTTCTTCAAGGCACCATTTGCAATATTTATAAGCTTTACTTTCCTTGATGCTATCCATTTACATCACCATTTAACACTTGGAGAAGTGGATCTTGATTGTCTTGTTCGTTCTTAACATTAAGTACAGCTAATTTTGACCTAGATGAAGGAGAAAGACCCAATTCCATACAACACTTATTGAAAATGACATTATAATCTTTATAAATTATGCTTGCCGGATTTCTTACTAATGTTCCATCTGTTTTTGTAATAACTAAACCATGCTCGTCTAATAACTGCTTACATTCCTGCATCTTTATAATTGCATCCACTGTGGTTTCTAAGATTGTAATGTCCAAGTTGTTTAATATATTACTTTCCTTAAGCTCTTTAACTAAGAAACGATATAACTTCTTTTCATCATTAGAAAGGTGTTTTGGTGGTTTATAGACTAAGCCATCATTACCTTTCAATTTTTGTTCAGCTTGCTTTCTTTTTGTGTATTCCTCTTTTGACAAATGTGCACTTTGTAAATCCACTGGTTTAGATGCTCTTGCCACATAAATCACCTGCCTTTCTATAAGATTCTTATCATCCCAAAATAGCCCATTTCGGAAGATTTTATGACCGTAGGGGACCGGTCGGTGTGGGAACTTTTTATTTTTTCTCAAACTCAAAGTAGGGGGGATATTTTAATAAGAATTTTTCTCCTCTTGTTCCTTAACTACCTGCAGCAACTCTTCCCTTGGTATCTCTCCATCTTCAGCCAAGCAATGATGGTAATAACAAAGACTAATAAGATAGTTCTCATCAAGCCTCTTGTCCCATCCTTCAGGATCATTTAACGGAATGATATGATGGACTTGTATATTCTCATAGTTATACTTGATCTGGGTATCATACAATTCTCTAATACAAACCTGGCACATATGCAGATCCCTATCTTCTCTTACCTGTTTCCTTTTACGCTGCCAACTGGATGTGGATCGAAACCTATCCGCCTTTGACACTTTGTTATTACGTGTAGGCTTACTGGAACATTGATGCTTAATACCATGGATTCTTCCACAGTAACTACAGCTCTTTAGCATTCTTACAATACACCCTATGTACTTCCCCACAATCATTTATAACCTTTACATAATCATCTTCTTCCCACTCATCATTACTCTTCTGATTAATCTTAGCAGCCTTTTCCTTCATGGCAACTATACATTTTTCAAGATGTTCTAAATACCCTACAATAATATCCGAGTACCATCCGAACAAATGATTATCATCATGTACATGTAGCTGATTCTCTAATTCTTTTACTTTGTTTGTAAATGAATGTGTGAAATAATCCTTATCACCAAATAACTTTCTTGCTAAATCATCTTTCCTCATTCCTATCTCTCCTTCAATAACTCCTTCATCTCTTCAAGCAATCTCAACTCTTTTTGTTTTAATTCCTGGATCTTCTTTAACCTATCTTCAGACTGACTCACTAACACCTGAGTATCCTCAATTAATGCCTGCATTTCTTCTCACCCTTATTAAAAAGGTATATACAGCCAGCAGCACTCGCAAATAACACCATTGTTAACATCACCTTCTCATCTCTCCTTAAATTTAGGCAATAAAAAAGACACCCTTAATTCAGGTGCCTAGCATTTAGTCAAGTATTATTTCTATAGAGTATACATCATCCCATGTTCGCTCATATTGTTCACCTTTATCATCAGTAACCAATATCGGGACATTTTTTTTCTTTGAATCTTTAATATATTGAAGTAAATCCCCTTTATGAGAACTATCTACATTCCATCCATCAAGCGTAACTGTTGCTCCATCTTTGAATTTTGTTATCAATTTCACTTTAATCACTCTCCCTTAGTACAAACCTATCACAAACATTTGTTCTTTGGAAGTAATTAGAAACTAATAGTTTTCGACAATTGGAAAATATGATACTATTTAACTAATCCCAATTTAAAACATGAGGTGGCTGCCTAGCGCCTTCATGGCGACTTTAAATTTGGGGGTATGACATAATGCTTAATATGATTATGGAAGTTGGAATGGAGTTATTGACTATAAAGGTAAATGCCGTGCCTATATTTGTCTTCTTCATTCCGGCGAGAAGGAAGCCCTGAAATATGGGCTTTTTCTTATGCATTAAAAAGCACCCTCGAAAGGATGCCTTAGTATTATTAACCTTGTAAATAAAATGCTTTCTTAAAAATACTATCAATAATGGTTTCATCAATCTTTACAGGATGATTATCAATCATCACACAGTAAATACCGTCAACCAAAGAGAACTCATTAAATTTTAAAGCTGCATCTCTTCCTTCTGGGTCAATAATATTTTTATAAAAAATGATTTTATTACGTTCATTATTGATTTCAAGATTTTTATCCAAAACACTGAAGGTGTAGTAACCCTTAGTTTCATCAATTGAAGTATCTGATTTAATGGGTTCTGCTAATTTAGTAAACTCATTTTTGATAAAATTAATTACATCCTCATATGTTTTCATTGATTGCCCAAGTTTTTCTTTTCTTACTTTATTATAAAAATCTTCTCTCCACGCCATAAGAATGACCCTCCTTTCTACCTACTCAATTCGACATACTTAAAGGGAATTCCTCTCACAATTACCATTATTATGCGCCTATTATGTAATTTAATGTTATAATTTAGTAGAAAGTGAGGTGAAACAAATGGCTGAAACAGTTAAAGTTAAACCTACTCCGATACAAAGAAATAAGTTTGATGTGGCAATGGAATTAACAAATCTTCACTTAAGAAATTATGGAATACCTGAAGAAGAAGTAGAAGGAGTATTCGCAAAGTATTATGCTCTTGCAGCATACTGTGAAAGTTCGGATGTTTACACTATAAAGAACCTTATAGATGCTGATTTACTTAGTAAGATGAGTAGATAGTTAGAGTATTATCAAGGAGAGGATGTGTAATCATCATCCTCTTTTTTATGAATTTATGTATTTATTTCTTCTTATCTTCCTTATAAGCAACATTTACTGCAACACCATCTTTAACCTGGTATGTATATAATTCTAATAAAACTTTAAATATTGCCTCTAATACATTTACTACAATACTGTTCCCAGCTAATTTGTATAAGGTAGAATTTTTATTATTTCTTCTACCTGGATACTCTTTTAGCACCTCATCAAAATCATCATCAGTAAAACCCATTAGCCTCCAACATTCACGTTCAGTTAAATATCGATACTGCCCATCCTTTAATTTAATAATCCCTGCATTTGGACACCTATCTTGTCTTGTTGAAATAGTCCAACAATGAGTATCAATGACATCTAAAAAACGATTATAGTTCCTATTTCCAATTGGATTTAATTCTTTAATTTTATTTAGCATACTTGGAATAGTTATATTGTATTTTTCATCTGGGCTATTCTCCAAGAACTCATTAATTGATCCGGTTTGCAACTTCTCCAACTTAGAAAAATCAAATGTTTCTTTGCCTAATATGGATACTGTAAAAACTCTTTCTCGTTTCTGAGGTATGCCAAAATCCATTGCATTAAGCACTTCAAAGCTATTTGTGTAACCTAATCGACTCATTTCATTTAAGTACTTATTAAATGAATGTATCATGTCTTTATCGAGTACACCTTTTACATTCTCCCAGACTACAAACCTCGGTTTCCATGACCCCAGATTTTCAATGATTTTTAAAGTTTCCCACATCAGAGAGCTGCGTGTCTTATCTTCATCATTCCCACCTAAACGCTTACCAGCACGAGAAAAATCCTGACAAGGAGAACCATGTACTAAGATATCAGGCATAAGGTTATAGCCGATTACACTTTGAGGCTTATGTTTATTATCATACAATGCGTTATAAGCTCGAACAGCCTTCTCATCAATCTCTACATAATCAATAGCCTTGTGATCAATACCAAGATTAATTAATGCTTTCCTTGGTGCTCCAATTCCCCCAAACAATTCTAGAATCTTAATCATTTATGTATTTCCTTCTTATCATCTTGCTTTATGATATGTACAACACCTGACTGATCCACACTATACTTAATCCTTTTCCCCATTAGATACTAGCTCCCCTAACTGCATCAGTATAACGATTAAAGGATTCAGGAATATATAACTTGTACTTACTATTTATTTGCTTAATACGCTTCTCAACAATCCTATATACTTGCTCAATTTCATCTTTTGTCAGTAAATCTAAAGGAACATTATTGTACATAGTAAATTCAGGGTACAACCTTTTCATAACTTCATCATAAGCTAATGCAGCTTGCTCAGGCTTAGAGTAGTTAGTTCCAAAATTATACTTAGTACCATCAACTTTAATAAAACATCTATACTTTCCATTTTGCTGAGTAACATTTTTATAGCCAAATTTATTATCTTTCCTTACTGGTACATTCCTGTTGTTTTCATCTGCAGTTGCTATCCTTAAATTATCTGACCGATTATCAAGGGAATTCCCATTCTTATGCTCGCTATGTAATCTGGAATTGTTGCCTGAGACCAAACGATGCATACTGATATTTTTCTTATTTTCACTATCCCATGCAACCGCATATCCTTGACGGTTCGGATCGCCTAAGATTCCTTTCCCGTCATGAGTCCAAATGTATTGACCAAGATTAAATTTTAGATAACTCTTCAGATCCGTTAAAGCATATCTCCCATGAGCATTAACACCTTGCAAATAAATATATACTAGCTGTCCAACAATTAAAGTTCTATTTGGTTTTAATTTTCTTCTTCCCATATTTCACTTCTCCCTTATGATTTAGTTAATGGAAAGGGTGTCTCACGACATGCCTGCTTTGAATCTCCAAAAATAATTCAGTTCAATCAGTACTGGGGAGAAGGCAGTACATTTCAAACTAAATTATTTATGCAAATTCAAAAAACTACTTGAATCCCAATTTTTCTTATGTTAAATTAAAATTACGGTATCGTTTAATCTTTTTAATAAAAAAAATAAAAAATGGCAGATAAAGAGGGAGTACACTGCCGATTCTTGTATATATTGACTTGGTATTCGCCTCCCCTAACACACCATTATCTCAAATAAAAAGAAAAGCCCACATACCTTGGGACTCTAAGGTTTATGGGCATATTTGTATTTATCTAAAAAAACTCATGCGGACATTTCTTTTAATATTTTCCTAGTCTTCCTTTTCCGTTCTGCGTCAAGTCTCTTCCTGTACGCTTTCTGACAACTATCGCACCTGATTTGTCTTTGCTCAGGTGTTGGAATCAGCTCTCCACATGCTCTACAATTGATTTCTGAATGCACATTCTTCCTAATAGCATCAACAACTTCTACTCCAAATGATTCAAATAACGTCTTCTTGTACTCACTGTCCTTTTTACCGAAAAGGAATCTAACTAGTACATCTGAAACCTCTTGCGCTTCTGGATGAATTGATAGTAATTCCTCTCTAATTTGAGTATAGATGTATGGTTTCTTTCCATCTTTAGTTTCTGCTTCATCATTTATGTAATATCTCTTGTTGGTGTCCAGTGCAGTATACTTCTCAATGATTTTGCTGTCTGTCTCTTCATCAATAACAAATGCATTCTCTTTAATGTTTGGAGTCCACATTAAATACTTATAGTCAAATTGTTCAACAACGCTTTTAAAGGTAATTCGTCTGTTGATGATGAAGTCTTGAAGTCGATTAACAACCTTATCGTTTTTTTTGTTTACTTTGCTTTCCGGCTTACCTTTTGCCTGAATAAAGAAGTAGGGAAGTTTTTCCTTGCAGTAATAATTCCATTCCTCTTTAACTTCGCTCGGTAACTTAACCTCATCCAAAGTTTTAGCCATATCAATCACATGATTATTGTAAGAGGTCAATTTTTTGACCAATTCGTAATCTTTTTTAACATCGAAGTTCTCCTTATTATATAATTTCGTTAGGTTGTTTGAGATGATTCCGATATTGGCTTTAAATGCTGCTTTAAGGCTCTCAAATATATTAGCACTGTTAATTAATTTTGGTTCTGATACGCCCATTTCATACTCTAATGGGACTACATCTAACAATTTGATATGCTCCTCCGCCACTCTTATTAGGGTTTTTGATGGACTTATAAGAAGCTTATCGCCATCATAATCACACATTAGGATTTTTGATATTGCTGCATCGTCTGCCGAGACATGGACTCCTTTTGTGATATACCATTTAGTCATCTTTTCCGACCGCCTGTTTTGGCGGATAACATGCTCAAACGATAAAGCTGGACTCCTTAATAAGTCTACCTTTGACTCACCATACAGGGAGCATGAGACTTCAGCTTTACCAAGTAACCCTTTAGGATTATCAATACCATCAAAAATATTCTCCATTACTGCATACCAATCAGGAAGAGCGTATGTATACTTACCTTCAAGATTAACTTTACCTGCCATCGCTTCCTCAAGAATCTTTTCCTTTTTATCCTTGAGGCTCTTCTTAGTATTCTTATCATTTAGTAACGCAGGGTAAAGATTCAGGGCTTGTTGAAATTCATTTTTATTATCATTGTCATCTGAAGCACCTAACACCCTTAGCATTGTATCTGCATCTGATCCTAAATTCTGCAATTCCTCATTAGTTAAATCAGCTATTTCCATTAAATCACTATCGCTGATATTAACTAGTGATTGCAGATACTGATAATTGGTTTTAGCATTAGGGATATTATCCTCTTCAACATTCATAAATGAAGCTTCACAATTGTATTTCTTAAAGTTAACCTGGTATTTCTTCCAACTCTCCTTTGGGTTATCCTTATTAATAAAATGTTTCCACATTTTAAACTGGGACTTGAAAAATACGATCTCAATTCCCGAATCCTTTAAATTCCACTCTTTACCATAAATATCTGTGACAACAGGATTCTCTTTATAATCTAAAAATGGTACAGCAGATAGGCAGCCCTTCATCCAAGGCAATCTAAATTGCATATTTTTATGTACACCTATTCCAAACAGTTTTTCACTCACTTGCGGGAGCATCATCCCAGCTCCGTCTGTAATTTCTAATTCAATCGACTTCTCGTTCGTCCTTTCAATCTCAAATGTTTCTCTGCTAATGAAATCAACTGTTCTTCCTTCTAAAGAGACTGCTACATCATCCACAACGATGCACTTATCAATATTGAAATTTTTCCACTTATAACTTGCACTTGAAGCCAACGCTTTATATGCGAGGTACTTATTAACCGACATACCGCCATTATTATTAATATCAACATCAGTTAACCCAGCAGTAATGGAATTTTCAATATTACTCCAAGCCTCTTTTTCGATGAAAAATGCTTTCTTGTCACGAATCTGACCACTTGATGATGACCAATAGACAAACTCCTTGTTCCTAAATTTGAATCCCTTATCAAGAATGCTATCGAAAATTTCATAATTGAATACCTCAACAACAATAATTTTTTCTGACAACTTATTCTTTTCCATTTCTAATTTTCGAGTAAGTGGAGATTCAAACAAGGAAATTACTTGACTAATATTCAACCTTAAAGGATTGAGTATTCTTACATCTTCATGTTGCTTAATCATTTCCTTTAAATCCCGTTTGAGTCCTGCTTTTGTTGGCTTTTCACCTTTGAATACCTCTTCTTCTAAATAGGCCAGATATTCCAACTGCCTTTCTTTGGATGCTATCTGATTAATCATTATGTTCTTTTTATGTTCGTTATTTTCAATAATTGAGTCATCTTTTAACGAAGCAATTTCTACTTGAATACTACTCTTTTCTTTACTTAACCTTTTCAGATCATGCAACCTATCCTTTAATACCTTCAACTTCATTTCTTCTCTAGAAAAAAATACATCAGTTGTTACAGAATAAACATTTACTTGATTTAATGATTGTTTCATTTAACATTCTCCTCTATGTGTAAGATTATTTCTAAAAACACGTACATTTAAATTAAATTATGTAATTTCGTTCGTTTTTCATCTGATTTAAGATAATAAAAATTGACCACTCGATTTGTGATCTGATTGTTCGTAATTTGCATTTTTTTAAAACCCATGAAATTTAGTATAGTTAAAAGATAGATGAATCATTTATTACTATATAATTTAATATTTAATTAATTTATATATAGAATATTAATGAATAATAAACTTCAAAATAACCTGTATATATACTATGTATACTAAATATCCAAGGTTTTAGATTTTCATAAATTTGAAGGTAATCCCCACATTTGATCATCTATTTCTTCTGCTGTAGGTGCTGTTCTTTTTGACTCCTGCATTGCCCTATAATCAACCAGGCTCATCCTGTCGATAGTTTTGATTGGAATCTTTGTCTCGGAAAACAGTTTATATGAGTTTGCAACATAACTGGTCGCCTTCCGTTCTTCCTTACTTAATCCATGAACAAAGTAATCCATTTGATCAACAATGTTCACCATTCTGTATTGTCTAACAAGCTTCATATCATCTTCTAAAGTACTTTTAGGGATGCCTGTTTCTTCAGATAGTCGCTCATATGAGGCATCATAACCACCTCCATAAAAGCCATTCATGCGCTTAATATAGCAATAAAGGTAAAATCCTCTTACTCCTAACTCCTTTTTCCCCATGCAAAACAGGAAGATTTCAAATGGAATAACGTCAAAATCATACGGTTCAAAAAACAATCCATCCATTTCACCACTCTCATAAGTTTCCAGAGACCGATGAAAGTGCTTAACGGGATACTTAACTTTGTAGTTTCTACCCTTTTCCCGATACATAAGGGTTCTTGTCTCAGGTTCTGCATCACTTAACAACATAAATTCAAGCCCATTAAAATCATCCATTTCCCATGCAATTGGATAATCAGTAGTTGTCTGAGTGTAGTTTATCTGATCAAGTATGCCATTCTTTTTTATTATGTAATCAACTTCTACGCTAGTTCTGGCATATCCGAGGATTTCCTTAATGTCCTCTACATTGATTTTGAATTGACCGTATTTAACGTATCTGTATAGCCAGGTGATGAAGTAATAGTACGAGTAAGCAAAAGCTATATGTGTGGAATTGGCACCCTCATTCTGTCCTCTTTTATTTCTTATCCCTTTTAAAGTCTCAACTTTGATAAATTTATGGGGTCGATTTCTTACTTTTTGTGCTGCTATTTCTTTAAATGGCTTTTGAATATCACTAAATATTTCATTAGGCATAAAGACGTTTGATTCTTCCTCTTGATAATTTAAGAATTTGGCAATGACTGCTTCCCGGTACTTTAATACCTTCTTAGTTTTTTCTTCTTCCATTAAGTTACCTCCGATTGTTTCATTTTGATTTTATTTGGATTATGTTATTTGCTTAATTTGTATTGCTCTAGAGCAGTTTGAAGCTCCTCATTTATGAAATACAACGAATAAATTTTCCCTGACTTAGGTTCCTGGCCGATATGTATAAAAGGAACTCCTTGGCTAGTTAACCAGTCAGATACGTGCTTTTTATAACAATAAAAGAAATTACTGCGAGTTAATGTCATTTTTGATCCACCTCCTTTCTCAACTTAATCATTTTGTATTTTTTCTGAAATATCCCTTTAACAAAAATTTGTTAAACTATAGTTAGCCAAAATGCAGTATAGCTTTTAATCTAGACCCCCTAGATATATATTCAGTCCGATCACCTTAGTGAGTGGTCGGATATTTTTTTATTCCCGATAAAATCAGTATTTTAATGTGTTTTATATCTTACTAGTTGAATTACGGTATAATCGTACTTATATAGGTAATTTAGTATTGCTTTTTACATTTACCGATGATATACTTTGAACATAAGGAAACTGGATAAATATATCCTCAAAGCTAAAAAGAGAATAAAAAACTAAGACGACATCAAAAGATGGATCGTCTATTTAGCATTTATATAGTCATACTTAATTGTATTAAATTATTTAATTTTAGTCCATACTTTTTTATCAAATTAAGACTCTCTAAAACTGTTATATGGGGTCTGTAATTTCATAGCTACATAAACCTCAAATAATGTTCGAGCATATTCGTTATCTATTTCAATCATTCTTACAAAGAAGTTTTCATACATAAAAGACCTTGCTTCAACTGGAGTGATATTCTTTTCTTTAGCAATTTTATAAGTAAGATTCGCTTGAGCTTTTTGTATTGCTCTATGGTCAACTCCAATTCGTACAGCCATATTTCTAGATCTTCCAACATACAAAGGGTTGTCACTTTTGTTACTAATTAAATATATACCATGTATTGGATCTTTCTTGTTAAATACTCTTTCTATTGTACTTTTAGTAAGTGTGCTGAAATTAAGTCTGTCGCTGCCAGTTAATTTTTCAAAAAGTTCCGGGAAGGATTTAACCAAGTCATCAAAGGTTTCAATATAGTTTTCGTAATTCAATGCGATACCCCTCTTAAAAATCTTAATTTTTTATGCTTTTTGCAAATTTAACCTTATTATACTGTAAATATTTGAATAAAATATAAGCAATTTTCCACTTTTTTAATGATTCTACAATTTGAAATGATTGATTTAATTGATTTCAGTCTATATAATAACGACATTAGATAATGATCTATTCATAAATGCACTGGCCTCCAAACCTCGCATTTATGAATAGATCATTTTTTATTTAAACCCTCTTAGGTATGCTGCTTATAATATCTGGATCTGATTGGAAGCCCTCAATGAGCAGCTGAGTGAGTTTATAATAAGTACCTGATGAAATGTATTCCACGATACTTCCCTTGCTTTTTTCAGCCAATACTAGGCTCATAATTTTAAAAGTAATCGTTTCAATGATATAAGTTACATCAGGTTGTTTTAAAGCGTTAATCATTTGAATAACTGATTCTTTGTTCTCCTGAATACATTCGGCTGCGAAAAGCTGTAAAACCTCTGTATCGGTCTCCTGGGGCTTCAAGCAAGGGAATTCTAAGACGCTATTCATTTATACTCCTCCATTAGCTAACTACTGATAATTTAATTAGTCTAGCTGCTGCTTGTTTTATTTCTTCATCTGAAATTGAAAACTCTTCAATAATTTCTGAAATTTCTTCTTGGAAGCCTGCATATTCTTTTTCATCTAGATTACTTAAGTAGTCCAAATAATGGTCTTCAAGATCCCCCTGAAGGATGAAGTCTACTGCAAGAATATATTTTCTCATTAACTTTAAAGGGGAATCGCTGTAATTGTGTATTGATTGATCTTTTGAATACATTATTTTACCTCCTAAGAATCTGTTGAGTTACAAAGTATAATTTATATCGTCACTGAGAATTGGTAAGCCTGTTTCTGGGCACAAGGTATCAAGCTGCACATTTTCAAATTCATTTACATCTAAAGTAATTTCCTGACCATCTGCCAAAACCAGTTTGAGCTTGCCACCGATAAGAGTTTGAGGATGTAGCTTAGTCTTTACATCCGCTGAAGACATTTCACTTATTAGAGCAGAGACATTTAACGTAATTGATCCATTTAAGAATTTCATTTTCATTTCCCCCTATTATGTAATATTTAGTTTTTTAACTGGCCTGAACGATCCATCCCCAAGAATAATCCGACTAAAAACGTGAACAGACTGTAAATCAGCATCCAAATAAACAATTATTTCACTCTCCCTTCTCAATTTCATCACATACTGCAATAATTGCTTGAGCAAAACTCCTTGCATCCATTGTAGATACGCTGATTAATGCATCAATAGCGTTTACATCTTCATGACCCATGTAAATACTTACAGCATCTTTTTCCCCTTTGCCTTCTACTGGATTGACATAGGTGGATTCAACAGCAGCGTAACAAGTTGGATTGTCAGATAACTCGTATATGTGTGAAGCTGTTGGACTGTTTGACATATACACCCTTCTTTCTTTTGATTTATGAATATTTCTTTAACTTTCTAAAGATAGTATATACTTTACTAAACAAAAACGTCAAGGGATTTCCGAAAGTTTTTTTAATCTTTTTAAAGATGTGATACAATATAGTAAAGAAATCTTTAGAAAAGGAGAATGAGAATGATTTCTTATGCACCCTTGATGTCCACATTACATCAGAGAAAGATATCAAAGACTGATCTACAAAAGCTTATAAATGTTTCTTCAGCAACAATAGCTAAGATAAGTAAAGATGAATTAGTATCATTAAAAGTAATTGATGATATTTGCACAGTTCTAAATTGCAAAATTGAAGATGTTATTGAACATGTTAAAAAAGACAATAATAAGACCACTGAATAATCAGTGGTTATTTTTTTGCTTTATTATGATGTTTTTATTTGATTTTGCTTTTGGTTTTTGGCTTGATGGGTTGAAAATTTAGGAAACGGCTTGGGTGAAAAATTGGCTACCTACTAACGAAACATTGAAAAAAGAATCGTTAGCAAGTAGCAGACGATTCATAAAATACTTGATGGTATATCAAACTAGGTATCCGTATTGTAATGCCCTATTAATCGCTAGAGTCTCCTCTAAACAAGCCTACTGTAATCAAGTAGCCCTAACAGTTTGGATTAACTTAAATCCTCTGTGGCTTGTCCTACAGCGTCCGTAAACGCTCTACCCTTCCTTCGATCAGCACTTAAAGGCAGCTTTCTCCTTTCAACAGGTTCAGTAATAGGAAACTGATTAACCTGCCTATCTCCATTTGTCGCTTTGGCTGGATCAATACCTGACGTAATTTATTTACTTGTGTTTAACGGCTACTCACAAGGGAATTCCCCTAAAAAAAGACAATACTTAATAAACCTTGCATCATCAAATTTTTTTCGATAAAATAAGGGTAGGGAAAATTCCATATTCAATTTTAGGGTTAGTTCCATATTTTTGTTTATGGGATTGATAATTCGTCTGAGATCCGAGCTGCAACTCGGGTCTTATTTTTTTGTTTACTATTTGTTAACTTAAAAATTCTTCCTATAAAAATCTAAATTAGGTTTTTCTCCTCGTATTATTTGTTCAACCCAATTACTTAACTCCTTTTGATCATCTGTAAATCTGAAATTCGGATTATGTTTGACGGTGTAACATAACTGTCTAATTTCTGTTAATATATCTTCTGGTTCTGCTTCATCAAAATTGTCTAAGATGTCTGGTTTCATTGTAATTATCTCCTGTTCAAATTCATTAAAGGACTAGAAGGCATAGCTTTCTCTATAAGTTCGAAATCTTCTAGTGTTGATAAATATCTCTGAGTAGTACTGATTTCGGAATGTCCAAGGAGTTTACTTAAAGTGTAGATGTCTACATTTCCATGAAAGTTAGCATTCAATAAAAATTGAGTTGCAAAGAAGTGACGAAAACTATGAGGAGATACCCTTTTCCCTTCAACCCCTGCCTTATTCCCAGCTAATTTAATCACGTTGTCCAAACCAACATGCGATAACTCTGTACCTTTATAAGATAAGAAGTAATGATCTGTTGTAATCTTATCTTTAAAGTGTTGATTCTTAATTCGCTCATACTTAATTAGAATTCGCTTTAAAGCTGGACTAATAAAAATTAATCTCTCCTTATTCCCTTTACCATTAACTAATATTGAGGTTTCTTTAACATTTACATTTAACAAACCTCTCAACTCCATTGCACGAAGTCCACAATCTGCGAGCATCGCAATAATTGTCTTGTTCCTTGCTTCTATATAATTTTTAAAAGTAAAAGCATTTATCATTGCTTGAATTTCACTAGCATTAAACCCTTTCAGAACCTTCTTTGGAACCTTCGGAGTCTCCACTCTTTTAGCTATATTCTCTTTTAAGTACCCTTCTTTTTCGCACCAGGAAAAGAATGCTTTTATCATCTTGAACATTGAAACGATACTCTGAGGCTGCAATCCCGCCTGCTGCTTAAATCGAACATAAGCCTTCAAATCAAATGGAGTAACACTTTCGAGTTCATTAATCCCTCTCCGCTCCACCAAGTATTCTTTGATTTGCTTCAGTTCCTGTCGCTTATTTTTCATCGTCTTTTGTGTATAGCCCTTTGCCATACAGTGATAGAGATACTCATTTAAAACATCCTCTAAAAACACAAAAAACCACCTCTCTCCGTTGAATCTTTCAACAGAAAAAAGTGGTTAGTTGTAAAATGATGAAGGATAAAGCAATTCGATAATAAATTATGATGAAAGATTCACCATTTCACACTTAAAGTTTGTGAATTTTATTAATCTAAATTACTTTTAACCCTTTAGAAACCCTTTTATATCAAGGTTTGTGTCCCTGATTACTTGCCAGTCTGCTTGTTCATGGCATTCATCATTTGGTTGATCTTCTTCTGAGATGGCTTCATGCCCATTTGCATCATCATCATTTTAAGCATTTGTTCATTAATTGGCGGATTTTTCTCCAGGTAGCTCATCATATATTTTCGAGCAATGAAAAATCCTAGTGCTACACCGGCAAGAAGCGCCAGTACACCAACTAGAATGTACATACCCATACTAACTTCCTCCTTCATGTTGTCTATCATACAGTGTACTAGACCAAAGGTTATTATACAATATTTGCTTCATTTTTTCTCATATTTTAGACGAATTTTCTCTCTTTTATCGGTTTTAGCCACCCATAGCGCTTATGCTTGAGGTCAACAGCCAGGAAGGAGGACTCGCTTTTTCGCAGTACTTCGAAAAATACCGTCTCTGCCTCATAGCTGCCGGCCGCTTCTAAAACCAGGCTCCGTTCAAATACTTCAAGCTTCGCCCTGCTTCTTTTGCTCATCTCTATATAGTATGCACTTTTTTCTATGATAAAGTCCTTTTTTCGCTGCAGCTGCTGATGGATGTATTGATGCACTTTCAAACCCGGGATTGGCTTAGTCACAAAATCAATTTGCTTCGATAGAATAGACTTCATTTCACCTGACGAATGCTCATACTCTTCAAACAACTGAAAAAACATCCGCTCTCTGCCAAAATAATGGGCCGCAAATTCATCTTCTATTAAATACAATTGATAAGCTCTCATCTGGCCCCTCCTTCCGGGACAATCCATTTCTTTCAATTATAAGCAACCAAAAATAAGGAATGTGTCTGAAGATGTTAAAAACTTTCACTAATTTTGTCGAAAACGAAGAATTCAGTTGATTATGAGGATTCTTGCTGGGAGAACTGCTATAATAGCTGCTCAAAATATTTACTTCGTCATTTTCCCGGTTTTACTGAAATTCAATCCTGTTTTTTAAATATATACCTATCTCACAAAAAAGGAAGAGCCTCTCAGCTCTCCCTTTCCGGTAAATATTATCCCTGCAGCAATGCTTTTACGCGTGCCACAACGTTTTCAACTGTGAATCCGTATTCTTCCATGATCTTCTCACCTGGTGCAGATGCGCCGAAGGTATCGATTGCAAGAACATCGCCTTCGTCTCCTGCATAGCGGTGCCATCCAAGTGAAGATCCCATTTCAATGGCAAGACGCTTCTTGACTGTCTTAGGAATTACGCTTTCTTTGTACTCTTTTGATTGAGCTTCGAAGCGGTCCCAAGCAGGCATGCTCACTACAGATGCATGGATGCCTTCGCCTTCAAGCGCTTTTTGTGCTTCAACAGCCAGGCTAACCTCAGATCCAGCAGCAAGCAATAATACATCCGCGTTGCTGTTGGAAGCTGGTGAAACAACATAAGCACCTTTTTGTACTCCTTCGTATGCCGCTGAATCCGTTCCTTTTAATGTAGGAAGGTTTTGACGGGTCAATACTAATGCAGTTGGCTTGTTTGTTGATTCAATTGCTGTTTTCCATGCAGCTGCTGTTTCATTTCCGTCAGCAGGGCGGACAACAGATAGGTTTGGCATTGCACGCAATGCAGCAAGCTGTTCTACAGGCTCATGTGTAGGTCCGTCTTCACCTACAGCGATACTGTCATGTGTGAATACATACGTAACAGGCAGGTTCATAAGTGCAGCCAGACGGATTGCCGGGCGCAGGTAATCAGAGAACACGAAGAATGTTCCGCCGAATACTTTTAATCCGCCGTGAAGGGCCATACCATTAAGTGCAGCACCCATTGCAAATTCACGTACACCAAACCAGATGTTGCGGCCGTCAAATGACTCAGCTGTAAAGTCGCCTGTACCTTTAATCATTGTTTTGTTGGAGCCTGCAAGGTCTGCAGAACCGCCAAAGAAGGAAGGCAGGTTTTGTGCGATTGCATTTAGCACTTCTCCGGAAGAAGCACGACTTGCAAGGCTCTTTCCTTCTTCATAAACAGGGATGTCTTTATCCCAGCCTTCTGAAAGCTCGCCATTGATTGCCTGCTCCAGCTGTTTTCCTAACTCAGGATGCGCTTCTTTATACTGTGCAAAAAGGTCTTCCCATTCCTGCTGCTTCTTAGAGCCGCTATCTACAACCTGCTGCTTGAAGTGATCATATACTTCCTGAGGAACATGGAAATCCTCTTCGAAAGTCCACTTATAGGCTTCTTTCGTTAATTTCAATTCATCAGCACCCAGTGGAGCGCCGTGAACATCAGATTTACCTGATTTGTTTGGAGAACCGTAGCCAATGACTGTTTTAACCTCAATCATTGTTGGTCGGTTTTCATCCTGCTTCGCTTCCTCAATTGCTTTTGCAATTTCGTGAAGATCATTGCCGTCTTCTACGCGGATATACTGCCAGCCGTATGATTTGAATCGCTGTTCAACACTTTCAGAGAAAGACTTATCAAGGTCACCATCAAGTGAGATATCATTTGAATCATATAGAACAACCAGTCTTCCAAGCTTTAAGTGGCCAGCAAGGGAAGCAGCTTCAGCCGAAACGCCTTCCATAAGGTCTCCGTCACCGCAGATGCTGTATGTATAGTGGTCAACAACATTGAAGTTGTCTTTGTTGTATGTTGCAGCCAGGTGGCGTTCAGCCATTGCCATACCAACAGCCATTGCAATACCTTGACCTAATGGGCCTGTTGTTGCGTCAACACCTGGAGTATGGCCATATTCAGGGTGACCTGGCGTCTTGCTTCCCCACTGTCTGAACTCTTTAATGTCATTCATGGAAACATCATAGCCAGAAAGATGAAGAAGGCTGTATAAAAGCATGGAGCCATGTCCAGCAGAAAGGACGAAACGGTCACGGTTGAACCATTCAGGATTTTTCGGGTTATGGTTCATGAAGCGTGTCCAAAGCGTATAAGCCATTGGCGCTGCACCCATCGGCATCCCCGGATGGCCGGAATTCGCCTTTTCAATGGCGTCGATTGATAAAGTACGAATGGAACTGATGGATAGTTCATCTGTGTGATTAAACATTCAATACATCCTTTCGAGTAGTAATTCTTTACTCTTTTAATATTATCGGGTGTCCTTTTTTTTCACAACCAATAGGGTCAGGAAAAGGACAAAAAAGCCGGTTTGTTACTATATTGACACAAAAAGACCCGGCGTATGTAAAAAAAGCGGAGATAGCCGGTAATAGAAGTCATCTCCGCTTTCTATTAAAAGAAGGAATACAGCATTGTGTATCCCTTGCAATTATAATATTAGTGAAGGCGGTTTTTATTTTGGAACTCTTTTAGCTTTTTCGGAGTTACGTCATTTCCTTTCGGGTCAACGATTGTAACACCTTTAAGCGTGTTCAGCATGCCAGAGCGAAAAGTCTCCAAATACTCTTTGCGGAGAGAAGTCTGTTCTTTTGCTTCTGCTTCTGTTAAACCTGATTCCTTTGCCTTCTTTGCCAGTTCATTAATTCGGGCAAGTTTTTGTTTTGGCAGCATATATTAAAGCTCCTTTATATCAAAAGTTTACCTTTGGATATTCTGATAGAAGTTTTTATTATACAATAGCTTCAGATATGGAACAATACTGAAACTCAACTGCCATCATACTAAAAAAGAACACTTTTGACAAGAAAAGTGCTCTATTCAGCAAGTGATTCCATATACTCTTTATACCTTCTGTGGACTGTTGCTTTTGAGATATTATAGCCAAAGCCTCTGAGTGTTGCAGCAATCTCTGCAAATGTTAACTCGTTTTTCCTTAGCCGGACAATTTCCTCTATCGGCACCTCTATTCTTTCCCTGCCGCCATTTGCTCCCTGATTGCTTAAGTTCTTCTCGGGGCGGTATCCCTTATCAACAGCCCGCTGCATGCCGCGTCTAATTTTGATGTTATGAAGCTTTCTCTGATATTCTTCTACCATCCCAACAATGTTCAGCACCATCGAATCTGATTCCGAAAGCTCGAGCTGGCCGTTATTCGAAATGCTGTACAGCTGAACTTCTTCCTTTAGGATGCAATGGAGTATCGCTATCTTTGCATTACCCCGCCCCAGCCTGGTTTCATCCTGAATGAGGACAACCTTGATATCCTTTTCTTTAATTAAGTCTAAAAGCTCCAATATACCGTCTCTTTCAAGGTCATATCCACTGGCCTGTTCGCGTATCACCTTGACTACTTCAAAACCATGCTTTTTCGCCAGATTCACCAGCTCTTCTTCCTGTCTTGAAAGGGACGTTTCCTGAGTATCCTTTGTTGTACTAACCCTGCAGTAAATAATTGCTTTCATAACTTCTCCTTATTCGTAAAGGTCTGAACTGGCAAGCTCTTTATAAGGCTCGTCATCCAGTGCTTTTACTGGAATAACAATTTCATCGCCCGGAAAAATCCTGCCTGCCGCTATCTCATTATTTTGTTCGACCCAATTAATAAATTGATCTGTAGACAGCGAATGTTCAGCCGAAAAACTCTCAGCAATTTCCCATAAAGAGTCACCTTCTGCAACAGTGACTTTCACAAACTTTTCCGTATCAGGTGTCTCTATCTGAATGAGCATAATAAACGATGCTGTCAGGCTTAAAACGAAGAGAATAATAGCATAAGAATATGATTTCCACAATTTTTTCAGCATGATATACCACCTCTAAAAGAATGTATGTTCGCATTTGATGTTTTTATTATAGACCGAACATTTGTTTTGTGTCAATAAAAATTCGAACTTATGTTTGTATCATATGGTAATTGATGCTATAATTGAGACAACAAAAACATACGAGGTGCGTAAAGATGGTGAAATTATCAAAAAGGCAGCAAGATATATTAGAGTTTATTAAGGAGGAAGTTAAATTGAGAGGCTATCCGCCTTCTGTAAGGGAAATCGGGGAAGCAGTCGGCCTGGCTTCAAGCTCAACAGTTCACGGCCATCTCGCCCGTCTTGAAAGCAAAGGGCTGATCCGCAGAGATCCTACTAAACCGCGCGCCATTGAAATTTTAGATCTGGACGAGTCTTCTCACATCCCTAAGGTCAGTGCAGTCAATGTTCCGATCGTCGGTAAAGTAACTGCAGGGCAGCCGATAACAGCCATTGAAAATGTTGAAGAATACTTCCCGCTTCCAGAAAGAATGGCACCAGCTGATGAGCATGTATTCATGCTTGAAATCATGGGGGAAAGTATGATTGAAGCCGGAATCCTTGATGGCGACTATGTCATCGTCAAACAGCAGAGCACTGCTAATAATGGAGATATCGTGGTTGCCATGACAGAGGAAGATGAAGCAACTGTCAAAAGATTCTTTAAAGAAAAAGACTATATCCGGCTTCAGCCGGAAAACTCTACAATGGAACCTATCATCCTTCGAAATGTTTCCATCCTTGGCAAAGTTATAGGTGTATACCGCCATATGCATTAATAGAATGATAAAAAGCAGGCAGCCACTGCCTGCTTTTTATTTTTTCCAATTTTAAGAAGGTTATCAGTTCCTATTACCTGATGCTATTAGCGAAATCATACGAAAGTAACTGATACCTTTTCTGTTGGTACTAAGTTACAGTCATGTATGACTATTTTATTATTCAGAAAATTCGGTATTTTTATGCATATTATTTTATAGCCACTTTCTATATAATGGTAATACACCGAGAATCAACCTAAGGTCGCTTGTCCAAAATCTCGACTTTAGGAGTGTGAAGAAAAAATGTTTTTGAACATTACCTTCGCTTTGTTGATTGGTGGGCTGGTCGGTGTCGTTGGACATATTCGGAAAGAAGGCAAAATGGTCAAACCCAGAAGGACAAAAAAATTCATCTATCTGGGGGTCTTTGAAGAAGTAATCATGGGGGCTTTAGCGGCTGTTTTTTTGGTCGTATCTTCAGATCCTGACTCTGCCTTAAAGGTAGTGCTCCTTGCGGTGATTGCAGGATTTGGAGGAGATGCACTGCTGACATGTCTCGATTTCCTAAAGATCAGACATAAAGAATAGAGAGATGCAGGGAAATACAAATTAGTTAAAACCTCGTTCACTTAGAAACGGGGTTTTTGTATTTGAGCTATGTAAAAACCCCCTGCTCATGCAAACAGAGTGTTTTCGAATTTTTAAAGTAATTGCTCATGTAGTGTTCGTTGCTCCAAGGGATGTACTTGCGTACGAAACATAAATACTAATCCTTGCCGTTGGAAATCCCATTTTTTTTACTCTTTAACTATTTTTTCAAAACTGCTCCTTCTGCTGAACCAATGGGCAATTAAGTATAGTGAAACTAAGATAAAAAAGGAATAAGTATAGGCCCAGTCGATTTTTTTATATAAGTGCAGCATTGGTGTTTTATATCTTTCACAAACCCTTGAAAACAGGACTAAACCGGCTAGCAACCATATTTATTCTTATCTTAGCTTTAGGGAATATTGTGACTGGCTTTATACCAGCAGATATAAATCTATTTTGGCATTCAATAGCAGCTCAACTTGACATGATAACTGTTTTGCCCGGTCTTTGGCTATACGCAAAATCTTTAGAAATTGGAAAACGCTGGACTCAATACTGTTTAGTTACATTACTAGTCATAGTCACACTCTATATGTTAATAATTTTCATCCCTATGCACGCCGGTCTATTGCAAAGGTTATACTATTTAGTGATTTTCATATGGGGCACTGTACTGGCGTTTATTTTAAGTAAATGATTTGTTGCCACGCCTTTATCGCCTGAGCTCTTAATTCTTATTCTTAATTTACGCCCTCTGCCTTGGTTAAATTAGTCATCTAACACAGAATCCTTACTCTTAATATTTCTTGGGGGGAACCTAGATATTTCAACTCGTTACACCAGACCTTTTTTAAACCAAAATATATATATCTTTACAACATAAAGAAGAATCATGTTGGTAATTAATCCAAAGAACCAGTTCCAGTGAATATAGTGATACAATGAACTAAATTTTTCGAGAAGATAGGAGTAAGTTGTTATCCCCATTGAAAATAGTAAGTAGTACAAAAATGTTCTTCTTGTCCCTTTTTCTTTTGGATAAAAAAGTATAAAAAACACCGCAATTGTGGGATAAACAATATAATGCAATGAAAAGCTCATATTTGTCGCTTTATTAAATTCTCTATAAGGAAACTCAACTAATCCAAATACCAATTGTATATATTCATGTATCCATGCTATTGCTTGAACAAGTATAAAGGTTATCCAAGATAACCTTTTACTTTCGGTTGGGATGTATCTTAACAACAAGTACAATGATAAAATCCACGAACATACTAAAATCAGGACTTCTCTGGTCATTTTAAGTCCACCAAAATTAATCTTTTAGAAAACCATCGATAAAATTTATCATTTATATATAGAGAAATCATTACTGTTACTAGTGTCCAATACCATTTCCATTCGTGGTACTCAACCAGTTTGGTTTTAGATTCTAATACAGCCTCTAAGAAGGTAAAAAATCCAGCAAAGAAAACATAATACAATAGTGAGCCAAACCCTTTTTTCTTCCTTGGAAAATACAAACTAAAAATAATGGCGACTACCGGGAATAGGAAGAACTCAAAGGAAAAACTAGTCCTATTATATAAATTTGCCTTAGGGTACAATTGAATCGGATATTCAATCCAACCCATTTCTACTGCTATTAAACCGGCTGGCCATGTAATGACCTGCAGAAATAAAAAGATAACCCACGCTTCTCTAACCTTGTCTCGCGGCACTAGCAGCTTGAGGCACATGATACTTAGTATTAATACCCCCAATATAATCCATCTTTCAAGATTCATTTAAGTCACCTTTCATTGGAATTATTTAATACTATTTGTTCACATAATTTAAAAAATCGATACTTAAAATCATGCTGCCATTTGTTTGGCTTCATATTTTTGAAGTCTGGGCCATGTTATTTGTTATGGCAATCGACACAAACAGTATCCATGTTATCTTCACCAAACGCTAAGTCTGGATGAAGCTCGAGCTCCTTGATATGGTGAACAAGCAACTGGATCTTCCTACCCTTACCACTCTCACTGTATTCATTTGTTTCAATGCTTAAGCGCCCCTTCCGTTTACATTCCTGGCATTCATAGTTGTCACGCTTCTTGATTACTACTCGTAGCTTCTTCCATTCCACACTGTTATAAAACTACTCATAATGTTGCCTGAAATTTACGATTATTTTTAGGAAGGTATAAATTTGGTTTCTTTTTACATCATTTTAGGAATCCATGTTACTTTAATAATTGATGCCCTTAATTTTGGAAATTTGGTATAATTCAGAAAAAAGGTGTGATAAGAGTGTCACTTGCCTATTTGCTAACTTTTATTCCTCTTTTGATTATTGGTATGATAATTTCAAGATTTGAAAACCTCTCAGCTAATGCAAGGGTTTTTCTTCCCATATTACTTGTAATTCCAATTTATTACTTAATAACTAAGATTCCTGGAACCGATTATAGAATTAAAAAAGGTTACGGAATTACATCGATTGGCTTGATTGTTGTATTTTTTTTCTTACTATGAACTAAGGTTCTTGTGGTAATTTTTTAAATAATTTACCCGAAAACAAAAACCCCTCAACACCTATGGTGTCAAGGGGTTTACTTATTAGTACATGCTCAGGTACTGCTCGCGCTCCCATGGATGCACTTGCGTACGGAACATATCCCACTCAATTTCTTTCGCTTCAATGAAGTGTTCAAAGATATGGTCGCCTAGTGCGGATACGATGACTTCATCCTTCTTAAGCTCATCAAGGGCAGCAGCCAATGTAGCCGGAAGATCCTTGATGCCTTCTTCTTCACGTTCCTGCTTGTTCATTACATAGATGTTGCGGTCTACAGGTGCCGGTGGAGTCAATTTGTTCTTGATTCCGTCAAGACCAGCTTTTAGAAGTACAGCCATAGCAAGGTATGGGTTAGCAGCAGGGTCAACGCTGCGAACTTCAACACGTGTGCTTACACCGCGTGAAGCCGGGATACGGATAAGCGGTGAACGGTTTTGAGCAGACCATGCAACATAGCAAGGTGCTTCATAACCAGGAACCAAGCGCTTATAAGAGTTAACGATTGGGTTTGTTACAGCAGTAAATGCTGTCGCATGGTTAATGATGCCTGCGATAAAGTGGCGAGCATCTTCACTTAATTGAAGATCGCTTGTTTCGTTGAAGAATGCATTTTTGCCATCCTTAAATAATGAAACATTACAGTGCATACCTGATCCGTTAACACCGAACAGCGGTTTTGGCATGAATGTCGCGTGCAGGCCGTGCTTGCGGGCAATTGTTTTAACAACAAGCTTGAATGTCTGGATCTGGTCACAAGCTGTTAATGCATCCGCATATTTGAAGTCGATTTCGTGCTGTCCAGGTGCAACCTCATGGTGGGAAGCTTCAATTTCAAAGCCCATTTCTTCAAGCTCAAGCACGATATCGCGGCGGCAGTTTTCACCAAGGTCAGTTGGCGCAAGATCGAAGTATCCGCCATTATCGTTCAGTTCAAGAGTTGGCTCTCCAGCCTGGTCAAGCTTGAATAGGAAGAATTCCGGCTCAGGCCCTAAGTTGAAATCAGAGTATCCTAACTCTTCCATCTCTGCCAAAATACGTTTTAAGTTGCTGCGCGGATCGCCAAGGAATGGAGTTCCATCCGGATTGTAAATATCACAGATCAGACGTGCAACTTTTCCTTTTTCTGCTGTCCAAGGGAATACCACCCATGTATCAAGGTCTGGATATAGATTCATGTCTGATTCTTCAATACGCACGAAACCTTCGATTGAAGATCCGTCAAACATCATTTTGTTATCAAGCGCTTTTTCAAGCTGGCTGATCGGAATTTCTACGTTCTTGATTGTTCCAAGAATATCCGTAAACTGTAAACGGACGAATTTTACATTTTCCTCTTCTGCAATACGCTTAATGTCTTCTTTAGTAAACTTTGCCACTGGTAGTTCCTCCCTTAAAAAATTACATGAGTGATTTATTTTTTGCTCTGTTAATGTTTCTCTCAGAAATCCAAGACAATATCAACGAGCTTAAAAACGGCGTTTTTAATGGAAAAAGCGGTGCATGTTGCCTTGCCTCAATGATGAGCGATTAAACCGGCCTGCCTGCACAATTTCCTTGCGAAGAAGTTTCCGGATTTCTTCATCTGATAGATCGCGTCTCGCTTTTTCTGCCTGCTTATTCAAGTTTTCGGTTATCGCTTGCTGTTCTTTCACGAAAAATAGCTGCTTGATCCCAGCCATGTTCACGCCTTGATCAATCAAATCTTTGATTTCCAAAAGGACATCGATGTCGTTTAAGGAAAAAAGCCTTCTATTTCCGTCAGTTCTAGCTGGAGAAATTAATTGGTGCTCTTCATAGTAGCGAATCTGCCTGGCGGTCAGGTCAGTCAGCTGCATGACAGTACCAATCGGGAAAAGCGGCATGGAACGTCGAATTTCGCTTCCAGTCAACTATTTCTCCCCCTTTTCAATTACTTCTTGAGATTATTATATGTAATGTCAGATAATCTGTCAACTATATGTTAGCTTTTATAACATGATTTTTTCAAAAAATTTTTGCCTTTCATATTTTCATATAATTCTCTGTAAAGCAACAGAAAAGGACAACTAACTATGTAGCTGTCCTTTTTAATATTCACCTAATTTATTTGGACTAAACCTTTTTCCAGCAATTGGTCCAGCGCGATGCATACAGCCATTTTCACATGTGAATAAGTCAGCCCGCCCTGAACATAAGCAACATAAGGCGGCCTGATAGGACCATCAGCGGTCAGTTCAATGCTTGCACCCTGAATAAAAGTCCCAGCTGCCATGATTACATCGTCTTCATATCCAGGCATATAAGCAGGATAGGCAGTTACATGTGAATTAACAGGAGATGCAAATTGAATTGCCTGGCAAAACGCCACCATTTTTTCTTTATCATCAAATTGAACAGATTGGATTAAATCAGTTCTATTACTGTCCCACTTTGGGTTGGAGTTCATGCCAAGCCGTTCAAGAAGCGCTGCTGTAAAAACAGCCCCTTTCAGCGCCTGGCCGACAACATGGGGAGCCAGGAAAAAGCCCTGATACATTTCCTGAAGGCTGTAAAGGGACGCACCCGCTTCTGCACCAATTCCCGGTGAAGTCATTCGGTAGGAGCAGGCTTCCACCCATTCCTTCTTCCCGACAATATAACCGCCCGTCTTTGCAATCCCGCCGCCAGGGTTCTTGATGAGCGACCCGGCCATCAAGTCTGCCCCAACATGGCAAGGCTCACGGTCTTCAACAAACTCACCATAGCAATTGTCAACAAACACAATCGTATCCGGCTTAACTTCTTTTACAAACTGGATCATTTCTTCAATTTGTTCAATTGAAAAAGAAGGTCTTGTCGCATATCCTTTGGAACGCTGGATACCAATCATTTTCGTGTTCGGCCTGATTGCTTTTTCAACGGCAGGATAGTCGATGCTTCCATCTTCGTTCAGCGGGATGCTATTGTATCCAATGCCGAACTCTCTCAGCGAACCGTTACCTGTTCCCCGAATCCCAACAATTTCTTCCAGTGTGTCATATGGCTTGCCGGTGATATACAGCAATTCATCACCTGGCCGCAGTACGCCAAAGAGTGCAATGGAAATGGCATGCGTGCCTGATATTATCTGCGGGCGGACCAATCCTGCTTCCCCGCCGAAAACTTCTGCATATATTCCCTCAAGCGTATCCCGGCCGATATCATCATAACCATAGCCGGTTGAAGGATTGAAATGCGAATCGCTGACTTTGAAATTTTGAAAGCTCTTTAAAACACGGAATTGATTCTCATCAATCCGCTCATCAATGCTCTTTAATACCTCTGAAATTTGCTGCTCCACTTCTTTTACAATCGGCTGGAGCTTTTCCCCTTGTGATAACTGTTGAAACATGATGTTCTCCTAACTATACGGTATATTTCATTAAAGGCCCTGAAATCTGATGGTCTTCGAGGTAATAGCCCTTGCAAACATAAAGTTCTTTGTCTTCGTTGAAAGTCAATTCCCGCAGGATGGTTTCGTTCTTGAGCTGCGACAGCAGCTTTCCTTCTGTTGACGGCACCTCTACATGGTAATGCTTCATCATTCCCAGAATCATCTGCTCGATTTTCCGTTTCAGCTCATTGCGGTCATCTTCTTCAAAGGCACTGATCTGAATCGTTTCTGTTCTGGCAGTCGGGACAAAATCAGGATGCTTTAAATCTCTTTTATTATATACCGTCAGCTGCGGTATTTTATCATTTTCCAAATCTTCTATCAGTTTATTGACTGTCTGCTCATGCTGGTAATAATCCGGATTGGACATATCGACCACATGAAGAAGAAGATCTGCTTCATTAACTTCTTCCAGAGTGGAACGGAAGGCTGCAATAAGAGTAGTCGGCAAATCCTGAATAAAACCGACCGTGTCTGTCACAAGTGTAATAAATCCGCTTGGCAAAATCAGTTTGCGGGTCATCGGATCAAGTGTGGCAAACAACTGGTTCTCTTCATAGGATTCCGCCTCAGATAGCCTGTTAAAAATGGTGGATTTACCTGCATTTGTGTAGCCGACAAGTGCAATTTGAAATGCTTTGTTTTTCTTCCTTCGTTCACGATACCTGTCACGGTGCTGCACAATGACGGAAAGCTGGGTTTTAATATCATCAATACGGCGGCGGATATGCCTGCGATCTGATTCAAGCTTGGACTCACCTGGTCCCCTTGTGCCGATTCCCGCTCCAAGTCTTGAAAGCTGAACACCCTGGCCTGACAGGCGCGGCAGCATATACTGCAGCTGTGCCAATTCGACCTGCAGCTTCCCTTCTTTAGAGCGCGCCCTCTGCGCAAAGATATCTAAAATCAGCTGTGTGCGGTCAATGATCCTGGCATCCAAATCTGCTGATAAGTTGCGCACCTGGCTTGGTGAGAGCTCATCGTTAAAAATGATAATATCTGCTTCCATTTCTTCCTGAAGTGCAGCCAGTTCCTCCACTTTCCCCTTTCCTATATATGTAGACGGATGAACTCGTTCCCTTTTTTGAGTAATCGAAGCTAAAACTTTTCCGTTTGCCGTTTCAGTCAGCGATTCCAATTCTTCCATTGAATATTCAAACCGCTGGTCATCTTCATCAGTATGGCAGCCGACAAGAATGACTTTTTCATAATCTGGCTTACGTTCCAACCAGCATCCCTCTTTCATATGCTTATTTTAATTGATAACATCATAACAAAAATCATATTCAAATACTAATTTTTACCGCTAATCACAGGCCTTTGCACCGTCCATTTGAAATGATAAAAAAAATGGTTGTATTTCTTTTTTTCCGTGTTAAAATCATATTGTTTGGAAAGAATTTACGTTTTTAAATAACTTAAACTTAAATAGATTTATAGATCTGCATCAAGAGGAGAAATGGCATATGACATGGGAAGTTTTAAGTATGATCGGCACTGTTGCTTTCGCTGTCAGCGGTGCAATTGTGGCGATGGAAGAAGAATATGATATTTTAGGTGTATATATCCTTGGGATTGTCACCGCTTTTGGCGGCGGAGCGATCCGAAACCTGCTAATCGGTGTTCCTGTCTCTGCCCTTTGGGAACAGGGTTTATTTTTTCAGATTGCCCTTTTATCCATCACAGCAGTAATGCTGTTCCCGAACAACCTGCTCAAACACTGGCAAAGATGGGGCAATTTCACTGACGCAATCGGGTTATCCGCCTTTGCCATCCAAGGAGCACTGTACGCAACGGAAATGAACCATCCTTTAAGCGCCGTAATTGTGGCTGCTGTATTGACTGGAAGCGGAGGGGGCATCATCCGTGACCTTCTTGCAAGAAGAAAACCGCTTGTATTGCGGTCTGAAATCTATGCGGTCTGGGCTATCCTTTGCGGTTTTGGAGTCGGACTCGGAATCGCCTCAGCACCATTTGAACTTTACACTTTGTTCATTATTATTACAGCTTTACGGGTTTTATCTTACACATATAATTGGAAGCTTCCGGTTAAGAGGCTGGGAACAAGTAAAAGCATCGGCTAGCCGATGCTTTTAAATATTTATAGGGTTGTTAAAAACATTGATATAGCAGGGAAATAAGTAATAATAAATAAATCAAAAACCATTACAGCAATAAAAGGAATTACAGCCTTTATTAATTTATCATAGGAAACTTCAGCTATTCCCTTCACTATAAACAAATCCAATCCAACTGGAGGTGTAATTAAACCGATTGATAAGTTAACAACCATGATTAATCCAAAGAAAACCGGGTCAATGCCTGCTCCGAGAGCAATCGGGAGAAGCAATGGCGTTAGGATTGTAATCGCTGCTGATGCGTTCAGGAAGCACCCTGCAATAAAGAAAATAATATTGAAGATAAATAGTATCAAATATTTATTTTCTGTTGCGTTCATGACAAGCTGTGCAAGCTGCTGCGGAATTTGTTCAGCCGTTAATAACCATCCGAATAAATTTGCCCCGGCTATAATAAAGACAACCATCGCAGACATTTTTCCTGCGTTTATAAACGCTTCGGGTATATCCTTCCAATCCATATCTTTATAAACAAACTTATTAATGATAAAAGCATATGCAGCTGCTACTGCACCGGCTTCAGTAGGAGTAAAGATCCCTCCCCTGATGCCGAAAATAATGATTAACGGCAAGAGCAAAGCCAATATCCCTTCATATAAAGTTTTCCGGAATGTTGTGAATTCGAATGTCCTTTTTTCTTCAGAATAATTGTTTTTCCTGGTTAACCAGTAATTTAACATCATTAAAGACAAGCCTATTAATATCCCGGGTATGATGCCTGCTGTGAACAGGTCTCCTATGGATACTCCTGCGGTTACACCGTATACAATCATGGGAATGGATGGAGGTATAACCACAGCTATTGTTCCTGCACTTGCAACAGTGGCAGCTGCAAACCCTTTATCATATCCCTTTGACTCCATCATCGGTATCATCATTTTACCTACAGCAGCTGTATCTGCAGCACCTGAACCGGATATCCCTGCAAAAAACATACTTGTTAAGGTTGAAACCTGTGCAAGACCTGCCCTTACCCAGCCCACAGCAGCAAAAGCAAATGCTGCTATTCTTTTCCCCATGCTTCCTGACATCATAAATTCCCCTGTAAGCATGAAGAATGGAATTGCCAGCAGCGGAAAGGAATCAACTGATGTAATCAAACGCTGTGGAACCACTTCAAGAGGAATATAATATATGCTTGATATAAATCCGGAAATGGAAGCTATAATTAAAGATATTGCAATTGGCACACCCAGAATCATTAATAAAAACAATACAGCCAATATTATTATTGCTACCGTCATCAATTTCCCTCCCTTTCAACTAACCCATATTTGTATTTTGGGATTCTGCTTGAACGACCACTCTTTCATCTCTTTTTGCAGTGCGGAGCTCCAAAATATTGACCGATGAGTGAACAAAACAGACAATTGAACTGACTAGGACTGCTCCGTAAATAAAAGTCATATTCAGCCCAAGCGAAGGAGAAATCTGCTGAATGGAGAACTTCAATATTCTTGATCCATAAATAATGAGAAACAGAAAAAGTGCACTGTTAATACATTCAACCAGCAGCATTACTTTACTTTTCCATTTTTCAGATAAATAATGATGGAGAATTTCTACTTTTGCATGCCCTTTGCTTTTATATACGATTCCGATTCCTAAGAACACGATCCATACAAACATGTACCTGATAAGTTCTTCAATCCAGGTTAAGTTGAAAATACTGAAATCTGCAAAAGGGAGTATACTTTTTGCAAACGCACTTTGCAGGACGTATCTTGAAAATACTTGATACACTGTGGAGATAAAGGCAATGACAAAAAATAAGATAACAATTTTTTTCGATATCTTATCCGCTTTGTCACTCAATTTCCTGAAAAATTCACTCATTTTTCTACACCCCCGTCATTTATTTTAAGCTTTCTATCTTATCAAACAGTTCCTTTCCTATCGTTTCTTCATATTCCTCATAAACCGGCTTTACTGCTTCTCTAAATGAATCCAAATCTGGATTTTCTTCAATTTCTATCTCCGTCTTTTTAAGGTCCTCCAACAGTTTTTTCTCATCCTCCATTGCTACTTTGCGTTCATAATCAACTGCTTCTGCAGAGGCTTCAGATACTGCCTTTTGCAGTTCTTCAGGCAATGTGTCGAATGTTGTTTTACTCATAAGAAAAACAGCAGCATCATAGTTATGGGCAGTTAATGTCAAATAGCTCTGCACCTCTTGAAATTTATTTAAATAGATTTGCGCAAGGGGATTTTCCTGGCCGTCGACCACTTTCTGTTCCAAAGCAGTATATAGTTCACCGAATGGAACAGGAACAGGAGTTGAGCCAAGAGCTTTAATGAATGAGATGTATGGAGGTGACTCCTGGACCCTCAATTTTAATTTCGCTGCATCGGCACTTGTCTTAATGGGTTTCTTATTATTCGTCATATGCCTCCAGCCGTTCTCCATATAGCCGAGGTTGATAAGGCCCCTGTTCTCTAAATCAGAAGCTATCTCTTTGCCGATCTCCCCATCCAGGACCCGAAAAGCATGCTCCCGGCTTTCAAATAAATATGGAAGGTTAAGCAAATTAAATTTAGGGGCGAAATTGGTTACTGGTGCTACTGAGCCAATATGAAAATGGATGGAGCCAATTTGCGCTC
Source organism: Cytobacillus oceanisediminis 2691 (assembly GCF_000294775.2). GTDB lineage: Bacteria > Bacillota > Bacilli > Bacillales > Cytobacillaceae > Cytobacillus > Cytobacillus pseudoceanisediminis. The sequence continues at coordinate 2,033,763 of NZ_CP015506.1, read as the reverse complement.
CTTCTATTTGGTCTCTTCCATTTCCTAATTGGCTGCTTGGAAATATATCGATTCTTATCCGCCCGTTAGATTTTTCTTCCACCAGTTCTTTAAACTTCAATGCCCCTTTGTGGTAAGGGTGAGTTTCCGTTTGAAGATGGCCCAGTCTCAAAACATATTCTGCATCCCGCTCTTTGCCATTAACATTGCTGGAGCAGCCGCTCACAAATATTAACAATAGGATTGATAAGATAGACAGGTATACTCTCATATAATTCGCCTCCCGCACTATATTGTAAGCCCTTACAAATACATGATTGAAAAACTGCTAATATCCTCAGATTTACCGCCGCCAAGTCTACACAAATAAGTTGTTAATTGATTAGACTAAATTGATTTTCACTTAAAATTCCTCCTTTTTATTCACTAGCCTGCTGATCTATTAAAATCTTTATGGACTGACTTTTCTTAAAGGAGAATACTTAAGTTATGGTACAGTCACCCAACCACTATCCATATTCTATTTATAATTTTCTAAAAAATCAATACTTTCTAAATTTTTTTGTTTAATTTTTATATTTTTCTTGATAACTCTTTTTAAAAATGCTTAAATGAGATTATATTGGTTGGGTTTCCTGACCATTGGACCAATTTTGCGGAAAAGGAGGCAGAAGATTGAGCAATGCTGGAGCAACAAAACTGCATAAAGCAAAAACAGTTCCCCTTCACACAAGAAAAAAAATTAAAACCCTAAAGTTGCAAAAGGGCTGGCTAAAAGGAGTCCTGCTAACTTTAATACTTGCTGTATTAGCTGGTTCCATAGCGAAATTGCCTGTTTTTTCAGTAATGGGAATTATGATTGTTTCCATACTGCTTGGCATGAGCTGGAAAGGAATAATGGATGTACCAGCCGATGCATCTGCAGGGATCACATTCAGCAGCAAGACTCTTCTTCGTGCGGGTATTATTCTGATGGGATTAAGACTGAATGTTGAACAAATCTTTGCCGCTGGTTTCTCTCTTATTATTGTCGATATCCTTGTAATCGCTTTCACTCTTGTCCTTATGATGTATATCGGAAAACTTCTCTCGATCGACCGCCATTTATCAGCACTGATTGCCGTTGGAACAGCAATATGCGGGGCTGCTGCCATAGTTGCTGTTGCCCCCCTGATCCGGGCTAAAAATGAGTTTACTGCAATCTCCGTAGCTTTTATTGCCATTGTGGGTACTATTGTGACAATCATTTATACTTTTTTGTTCCCCGTACTGGGCCTGAGCCCTTATGATTATGGAGTTTTAACAGGGGCAACCTTGCATGAGCTTGCGCATGTCATTGCAGCTTCTGCTCCAGGAGGAGATGTGAGCAGTGATACTGCCATTCTGGTAAAACTGGGACGTGTAGCATTATTAATTCCTGCAGCGATTATACTTGGAGTGATATTTAATAAGAACAGCTTAAAGAAACAAAAAACAAGATTCAGAGATTTGCCGGTCCCCTGGTTCATCTTCGGCTTTCTGATTATGTGCCTGGTTAATACGGCTGGCATATTATCTGATAGAATGACCCAAATGCTGATCGCACTAAGTATCTTCTTATTATCCATGGCCATGGCAGGCTTAGGTTTAGGAGTTAATTATACTGAATTTAAAAAGTTAAACAGCAAGGTGATTTTTACTGGAACTTTCGGAGCTGCCGCCTTAGCAGCCTTGGGATTTTTAATCGTTTATTTCATTTAAAGCTGCCTATGAAGGCAGCTCTATTTACCTTTTTGAGAAAATTAAGATAGCGGTGTTGATTACTTGACCCGTTAATGATTTAATAAAATAGGTTGGGCCATTGAACCATTTTTCCTATATAAAAAGCCCATCAGTAAATTTGCATGGAGGGGTATATTTGGACATTAATAGAAAAGGAATTTCGGAGCAGGTAGCCGATAGTATAAAGAAAAAGATCCACAATGGCGAATACAGAGCAGGTGAAAAAATCCCCGGCGAAAGAGAAATGGGGATGGAGCTTTCTGTCAGCAGAAATACAGTAAGGGAAGCCTATAAAATACTCGAAGCATATGGTTATTTAACCGCCAAACATGGAACAGGGGTCTTCGTCGCTTCTCCTGAGCAGCAGATACAAAAAATGACTGAAGCTTTTTTTGTATCCTCTGATCAATTTAAGGATTTCTTCTCCGTCAGAAAAATTCTTGAGGAATGGACAGTAAAATGGTCCATAGAGAATTCAAGCCCGGATCTTATTCAGCAATTAGATCAAATCCTAAAGGAAGCAAACGAAATTGTAAGCGGTGACCAGGATTTTGACCGTCTGGCTGAGTTGGACCATAAATTTCATATGACGCTTGCTGATCATTCAAATAATGTGGTTCTAGTAAGGATTATGCACTTTTTAATCGATCTTCTGTCAGAGTCACGTACAAAATCAATTAACATTCCGGGCCGTGCTTTAAAATCTGTCCAGGAGCACGAAAGGATTCTTGAGGCAATAAAACAGAACAACATTGAGTTGGCTCAGGAACGTATGATTGACCATATTGAAAGTGTAGAATGTTCGATTTCTCAAAATACATTATCCAGCTAAAAAAAGCTGTTATGGTGTTTATATGCCTCATCCAATTGGATGGGTCAATAATCACCATACAGCTTTTATTAAAGAGAAAGGCTTTTACTGGAATGATCAAGTGACCTTGCCTCAGGAAACGGGATATTGAACTTCTCCCCCAAATCTTTTAATTCCTGTTCAACATTGCCTGATAATTCAATACCTGTTAATAGCCTGCTGGCACTTTCTCTTTTTCTTCTTTCTCCCGGATAGCGTATTTCACTTACATCTGGTTTCTTAGGAACTTCTTTCATTTCCTGCAGCAGATTTTGAATAGAGGTAAAGAACAATGTTAAATCCATAAATTTTTTAATATCTAATAACAAAAAGAAGTGTCCAACATTCGCATTCTCTGTTTCATTGTCATCATAAAGATTTTTCACATGGGGGCCAAATGCTGCTCCTGAAAGTACACCAGTTAATATCTCAACAGCAAGCGCGAGTGCAGCCCCTTTTGCTCCTCCAAGCGGAAATACAGACCCTTTTAAGGCAGCCGCCGGATCCTTGGTGGAATTCCCATCTTCATCAATTGCCCAGTCACCAGGTATTTCATTCCCCTGCTTTGCGGCCAATATGATTTTCCCTCTGGCCACTATACTGGTTGATAAATCAATAATTACAGGCTGTTCGTTGCCAGTTGGAAAGCCAAAGGCGATTGGGTTGGTGCCAAAGAAAGCTTCCTTCCCTCCCCAGGGTGCGATCCCTGGCGGGGAATTAGTAAAGCCTATACATGCGAGATTCTGCTCGCATGCCATTTGGCAAAAATACGAAGCAGTCCCAAAATGATTGCTATTACGAATCGCGATTGCTGCTGTGCCATTTTCTTTTGCAGCTTCTATGCCTTCTCTAATTGCCTTCCAGCTGACTACATGGCCCAGGCCATTATCGCCATCAATCTGGAGCACGGATGGGGCTTTTTTTGTTACTTTAATATCCGGATTCACATTTATTCTTTTATCCATAAATCGTTTGGCATAAATGGGAAGTCTGCTGATCCCGTGGCTATCCGTGCCTTCTAGGTTTGCTTTTACCAGTGAATCTGCGACAACTTCCGAATAATCTTTCCGCATTCCCATTTTTTCAAGAACTTTTTCACAGAATTCCTTTAGATCCGACTCATTATATGTGTTCATGTCTAAACTCCTTTTTTTGTACTCTCTTTAAAAAAGGATTCTCCCTGCTCAAAAATGTGCAGGGAGAAATTGAATCAGGCGCTTCGGTATAGTTTTGTCATGACAAATTCACGATGTCCCAAAGCTTCAGCACTGGTCAAGCGGCCATTTACCGTGCGGCAAATAACTTCCATTAATTTGTCGCCTGCTTCTTCCAGGGAAATCTGACGGGACAATAATCCCTGTACATCTACATCAATATGCTCGCTCATTGTTCCTGCAGTTATGGGATTTGCGGTAATTTTCACAACAGGCTCAATTGGATTTCCGATAATGTTCCCCTGCCCTGTTGGGAAAAGATGGAGTACTGCTCCGCCAGCTGCCATTAACGTAATGCATTCTGCGGCTGCAGAAGAAGTATCCATAAAATACAATCCACTTCCATTATCTGGATTTTCTGCCGGATCAAGGACCCCAATTACTTCCTTTGTACCTGTTTTGGCGATATTACCAAGAGCCTTTTCTTCTATAGTTGATAGGCCTCCTGCAATATTTCCCTGTGTTGGCTGTGAACCTAGCAAATCTACTCCTTTGGATTCGATTTCGCCAACATAATCTTCATAAATAGCCATAAACTTTTCATGAAGTTCAGGAGTTGCCATTCTTTGTGCGATTAGATGCTCCCCACCAGTCAATTCAGATGTTTCCCCAAAGAATACCGTCGCACCGGCATCAACCAGGCGGTCAACTGCCTGAGATACTGTTGGGCATGATCCCAGTCCTGTAGTCGTATCCGATTCCCCGCACTTAATGCTGATCGTTAAATCTTTTAGTTCAATCGGTTCTCTCTGCAGTTCAGATGCCCATTGAACATACTCTTTTGCTTTCCATGATGCTTGACGGATGGTTTCAAAGTCGCCATTTCCCTCGATAGAAAAATAGGATACAGGTTTGCCAGTTTCTGCAATACCTTCCGCGATCTTCTTGGACCAGTTTTCTTCAATGCCGATGACAATAACCGCTGCCACATTTGGATTTGAGCCGGTTCCTATCATTGTTCTGAAATGAAGATCAAGGTCCGGTCCATACTGGAGTCTTCCATATGCGTGTGGAAGTGCCATCGTTCCTTGAACTTGTCTTGCAACAGCCTCACAGGCAGCATTTGAGATATCATCAACAGGCAAAATGATGACATGATTGCGTATTCCAACTTTTCCATTTTCTCTGCGGTAACCCATTAGTGTATTATTCATTTCTACCACCTCGCCGTTTTAATATTATGAGTATGGACATAATCTCCTACAGCCCATTCTGTTGTAGTTAAGCCAATTTGAATTCCGTATTTTAAGACTGGCTGATTACTCTTTAAGTCTACTAATGAAATTTTATGCCCTAAAGGAATATCCCCGCGAGACTTTACAGACACCTCAGAATTATCATCCATAAAGATTCCGATAACCTGTTCTCCTTCTTTTATTGGACTAGTCGCTACCCCTACATGATCTCCCTTATGATGAATTAAAAACTTATGTGTGCTAACCTCTTTAGACTCAGGAGAATGCGTGTCTGCCAGAGTTGTAGATTGACTGTTATTACTCATTCAATTGCCTCCTTTTGTATTTGGTTGGGTGACCCAACCACTATTTATAGGTTAATTAAACCACTCCCAAATGTCAAAGTCAATTATTTATTTAAATTTTCGGAAACTTTTTTAAATTACACATAATGACGGCTGATTTTTCATAACCTTTGCTACTTCCTTTGCCACCAATAAGGAAGTTCTAATTTGTGATTCTTCAGTTAAACCAGCAATGTGCGGAGTAATAACAGCATTCGAGCATGTCAATAGTTTGTTCGACGGAAGGATTGGTTCTGTCTCAAGCACATCCAGAAACGCTCCTGCAATCGCACCATTGGTTAAAGCAGCTGCAAGATCACGTTCATTTATAATACCGCCTCGGGAGGTATTAATAATATAGGAAGAAACCTTCATTGAATGAAGTTCTGACTCGGAGATTAAATACTTGGTTGAAGGTGTAAGCGGAACATGCAAGGAAATAAAATCAGATTCAGCAAGCAGATCTGCTAATGATTCTATTATTTGAACCCCTGTTTCAGAAACAATGTGATCATAATCCGCAATAAAGGGATCATAACCAGCCACTTTCATTCCAAACGATATTGCTCTTTTAGCAACGCGATGAGAGATTTCCCCTAATCCTATAAGGCCCAGCGTTTTACCCGCAAGTTCCATGCCGGTGTATGTTTTTCTATCCCAATTGCCGTTCCTGACATCATAATCAGCAAGATGAAGAGGCCGGGAAACACTTAACATGGCCATCATCACATACTCGGCCACCGAAGTAGCATTGGCATTTTTAGCATAAACCACTGGGATTCCCATTTTCTTTGCTGATGCTGTGTCTATATTATCAAGTCCAACTCCAAGCCTGCCTATAACCTTTAATTGAGGACCAGCTGCCATTAATTCCTGATCTGCAATTGTTTGATTTCTTACAATTAAACCATCGTAATTGCTGATTTTTCTTAATAATTCTTCACGGTTACTCCATAGATTCTCGTCATAATCCACTTGGAAGCCATTGTTTATTAACTCTTCAATTCCTTCTTTCCAGATTAATTCAGTAATTAGGATTTTCATTTTCTCAAGCTCCTTCCAAAATAAATGGTTAGGTGACCCAACCACTATAATTATTAAAACACCCCCGGGAAGTTCGGTCAATGTTTTTAGAAAATTCTTTCTTTAAAATCAAAAACATCAGATTATCCTGATATATTTTTAAACTTATACATAGATATTTATTTGCCGGTTTAAGCTGTTTGTTTGCAAGTTCATGTACTTTCATTGCAAAATTTCCTATTTATTTGCGAATACAGCTGCTTTTTTTGCTAGTATGCAATTTTATTTGCAGAGTTCACAATTCAAAAAAAAAGACCTGCTCAATCCACGAGCAGGTCCCCTCTATATTATTGCTTCACATTTGCCATAATCGTATTTGGATCAAAGCCAATGACCCAATTGCCATTCACATTGATCTGCGGCACTCCCATTTGTCCAGTGGTTGCAACCAGTTTTTGTGCCTCTCGCTGGTCATTCTGCACATTAACCTCTTTATACTCCAGCCCTTTCTCATCCAGAAAATTCTTCACCATCGTACAGTAAGGACATGTATTGGTCGTATAAACCGTAATATTATTCATTTTATATTCCTCCTTCAGTAAAAAGACAATGCCAATGTTCTTTGACACTGTCTTTTTTATTACAATATCAATATCCCCTTAATCGGCTTCTTCAAACAACAAATCATTGCTTCTGATGGTCATCAGATCATGTTTGTCATAGCTGTTTTGCATTAATAGGCGCATGGCCTGTGCCCGTATAGATTTTTCAATGATATTCCGGATATAGCGCCCATTCGAAAAACTGTTTGGGCTGAGATTATTTTTCACAAAATGTAAGTGCTCTCTCAGCTTCTTTTCAGATTCGTGGCTTAATGTATATTCCCGTTCCTTCAGCATCCGCTCGCCGATTTCCATCAGCTGCTCAATCGAGTAATCAGGGAAGTCAACAACCAGGGGGAACCGGGAATGAAGACCAGGATTCAGCGTCAGGAAGTGATTCATTTCTCTTGAGTAGCCCGCCAGTATCAGAATAAATTCATGCTGGCGGTCTTCCATATGCTTTACGAGAGTGTCAATGGCTTCCTTGCCAAAGTCTTTTTCTCCGCCTCTTCCTAAAGAGTATGCTTCATCGATGAACAGGATCCCGCCTATCGCTTTTTTCACCAGATCCCTTGTCTTCTGGGCAGTATGACCAATATATTCACCAACAAGATCAGCCCGCTCAGCTTCAATCAGATGGCCTTTTGACAGTACATTCATTTTTTGAAAAAGCTTGCCTATTAATCGGGCAACCGTTGTTTTACCGGTGCCGGGATTGCCTTTGAACATCATATGCAATGCCTGCTTTCCAGCTTTGAGACCGGCTTCCTCCCGCTTTTTATTCACATAAATCCACGCATAGATCTCCTTGATCATTTTCTTCATCTCTTCCATTCCCACAAGAGCGCCAAGTTCTTCTTCAATTTCTTTCAGAGCTGTATGCTCAGGCGGAATGGCTTTTGGAGCCGCTTGGGATTCGGGAAGCTCTTTTGTGTATGTTTTTCTCTTTTGTGAATTGAGCACGATGCTGATCTGTCCGTTATTCTTCAGGCGAATCGGCTGGTCCAAAAGCTATCACCTCACATTCTTAGCACAGTATACGCATAGAAGTAATCGTTGTGACAAAAGCCTATATGCATCCGCGAGTTTACGGTTATTAGGCTAAAATCCGACATATTCCCGCGCATTTCTGCAATCACTGATGCAGGAGTGTCGGTTCATGCGGTTTCCCGAGAAATAAGGTGAAATTTTCACCTCTTCGGGCTTTCCTCCGCTTTAGATGCTGCTGATACCTGGGAGCATACTGCCTGTTCATGGGAAACAAGCCCTGCAGTCAGGCTCCCTCATATCTACAATAAATTCTCATATCTATATGTATTCAGCCAACCTCCATTTCATTAAAAATATTTGTGCTGTCTTTGCATAAGAAAATAGCCCGCTTCAATCAAAGCGGGCTTTTCTTGTGCATGTGCAACTTTTATATTATTGCTGGTTTTCCATATCCAGCTGAACATTGCGCTGTGGAACGAAGGTAGAAATGGCATGCTTATAAACGAGCTGCTGCTTGCCTTCTGACTCGAATAATACCGTGAAATTATCAAAGCCTTTGATTTGGCCTCTAATTTGGAATCCATTTAACAAAAATACAGTACAATTAATATTATCCTTGCGTAGCTGATTAAGAACCTGATCCTGAATATTGATTGCTGATTTCATTATAATCCTCCTCTTTTATCTCTATCATTATGTATTCGATTTTATTTTCAGCTTTCCTTCAATATGAGCAGAAATTTCAGCGAATTTTTTTTCAAACTCATGAGGGTCGGCTGTACCGGACATATCAAACCATTCCACATTCATCTTGTTTCGAAACCATGTTAGCTGCCTTTTTGCATATCTTCTTGAATTTTGCTTCAGATTTCCAACGGCATCCTCCAGTGATACACGTCCATTAAAGTATTCATACAGTTCTTTATATCCGATGGCCTGTATGGACTGGCAATCCTTTAATCCCAGATCATACAGGGCTCTCACCTCTTCAAGCAAGCCTTCCTTCATCATGATCTCAACCCGGAGATTGATGCGTTCATATAAGGTATCCCGGTCCATGGTCAACCCAATCAGCGCCGTATCATAAAGAAGTGCTGGATCCTGATTCTCCTGATACTGAGACATCGTTTTCCCTGTGCAATGGTAAATTTCCAATGCCCTGACCACTCTTCGAATGTTATTGGGGTGAATTTTTTCCGCACTTTCAGGGTCTATGGCCAAAAGCTCCTTGAAAAGGGCATCGTTCCCTTCCCTTTCGGCGCGTTCCTCCAAAGTTTTTCTGAATTCTTCATCTGAAGAGGCATCAGAAAATTGGTAATCATAAATAACGGATTGAATATACAATCCAGTGCCTCCAACGATCATTGGAAGTTTGCCTCTTGAAGTGATCTCTGTGATTTTGCTGCGGACCAGTTCCTGAAATTCAGCTGCCGAAAAGGGATCTTCAGGATTTTTGATGTCAATTAGATGATGCGGAATTCCTTCCATTTCTTCTTCTTTAATTTTCGCCGTGCCGATATCCATGCTTTTATATATTTGCATAGAATCTCCGCTGATGATCTCAGCATTAAAACTTTTCGCCAGAAGAATGCTTAATTTTGTTTTTCCTACAGCTGTAGGGCCAATCAGCACTGCAAGCTTTTCTTTTTCACTCATCTGTTCACTGCCTTTACTGCCATTCTAATTATTATCCTACCATATAGCAGGAAAATTTTTCAGGTATCATCTTACCATTCTTTTTATAAAAACAGAACATTTATGCATTATGAACAAGTTTCACCTTTCCTATTCGACAAGTTTCCTAAAATTTTCTTATAAAATTACATTTTATTAACGATTCCATAACAAACAAAGGGTAACCCCCAAAATCATGTTAATTTATTAGAAGGTTATATTGTTACAATATAAATTTGAAATTGGGTGAAGAATTCATGTTAAATACATCTGAAATTGGAATTGACTTAGGAACTGCTAATATACTTGTATACAGCAAAACAAAAGGCATCATCCTTAATGAACCTTCTGTAGTAGCAATTGATACAGAAACGAAAAAAGTGTTAGCTGTTGGTAAAGAAGCAAAGGAAATGATCGGGAAAACACCAGGCCGCATCGTTGCCATCCGTCCGCTCAAAGACGGGGTTATTGCCGATTATGACACCACTACTGAAATGCTTCGCCAGGTTATGCGAAAAGCATCGAAAAAAGTAGGATTTGCAATCAGAAAGCCGAATGTCGTTGTTTGTACGCCATCTGGTTCGACAAGTGTTGAAAGAAGAGCCATCCATGATGCTGTCCGCAATGCGGGGGCGAAGAAAGTACATCTGATCGAAGAGCCTGTGGCAGCAGCAATTGGTTCAGGCATGCCTGTCGATGAGCCTGTCGCGAACGTGGTTGTTGACATTGGCGGGGGCTCAACAGAAGTAGCCATCATCTCTTTCGGCGGAGTGGTAGCCTGCAATTCCATCCGGATTGGCGGCGACAGACTTGACGATGATATTATTCAATATGTACGTAAAGAATACAACGTTCTGATCGGAGAGAGAACAGCCGAACATATTAAAATGGAAATCGGCTACGCGCTGGTTGACCATGAAGAACTGACAATGGAAGTGCGCGGCCGCGACCTTGTTACCGGCCTGCCTAAGACGATTACTCTAACTTCCTATGAAATCCGTGATGCAATCAAAGAATCATTGCTTCACATTCTTGAAGCAATCCGCGCAACATTAGAAGACAGTCCGGCTGAACTCAGCGGAGACATCGTAGACCGCGGTGTGATCCTTTCCGGCGGCGGTGCCCTTTTAAACGGCATGCAGGAATGGCTTTCACAGGAAATTGTAGTCCCTGTACACCTTGCACCAAGCCCGCTTGAATCTGTAGCGGTTGGAACAGGAAAAGCCCTGCAATTTATTGATAAGCTGCATACGGCAGTGAGATAAGCTATAAGAAAAGCATCCATTCCGCGAAATGGATGCTTTTTTGTTTTGTATATTGTCCTTTTGAGCGAAATAAAGTTTTATGAGCGAAAAAAGAAAAAATTATGGACCAAACACCACTTAGTTTACATAATAGAATTATCGTCGTCTATGAATAAAAAAACGCCGAACCACTCTGGTTCAGCGTCGTTCTTTTCTACATTACCCTCTTAAACATTTTCTCCATCTCATAAGTGGAGTAATGTATGATGATCGGCCGTCCATGCGGGCATGTGAACGGATCGGAAGACCTCCGCAATTCATCAAGCAGCGCCTGGATTTCATCATTGCGGAGATGGTGATTCGCTTTAATGGAAGCTTTACAGCTCATCATAATGGCAGCTTCCTCACGCAGCTTTTTAATATCGACTCTCTTCATGGCTAAGAGCTGTTCAATCATATCCTCAATAATTTCCTGTTCCTCGCCTTTAGGCAGCCATTGCGGATGAGAACGGACAATAAAGCTGTTATGTCCGAACTGCTCCAGAAATACCCCCACTTTTTCAAGCTCGCCTTTGTATTCATCAATTTTAATATAATCATCCGTTGAGTATTCAAATGTCAGCGGTATAAGCATTTCCTGCAATTCACTTTCAACCTGGCCGACTTTCTCCCTGAAATACTCGTACTTGATCCGCTCCTGGGCGGCGTGCTGATCAATGATATAAAGGCCCCGGTCATTTTGGGCAAAAATATATGTCCCATGCATTTGCCCAATCGGATAGAGCGGCGGCACCCGGGATGGCTCATCCACTGTGGCGGTCTCTGCCAAAAACTGTTCCAGTCCTGCAGCTCTCGGCTCTTCGGGCTGGAATATGTGCTGATCAGCTTCAGGCAATTCTTCAGCTGAGGGGCTTAAATCTATGAGAGGAGCATCCTGCAAATCAGGATATTCAGCTGCTGCCGGTTCACCTGGTAGACTTTGCGGGCTTTGCGGATCTGCCCCATTCGGGTACTGCCGGATAGCATCCTCCCTCGCTTCACGAACAAAAGAAGGCACATGCTCCCGATGCTCAGGCAAATGATCCAGTTCAAGAGCCGTCTGTTCTGACTTAGGCTTCATGGTCTTCGGCTGTGTAAATCCGGATGGGATCAGTTCCTCTTTTTTAAATGCAGCCTTCAAAGCATCTGATACAAGCTCATTCAATTCATGTTCCTTGCTTAAGCGTACCTCCATTTTCGACGGATGGACGTTCACATCGACAAGGAGCGGATCCATTTCAATGTTCAGGAGCACAATCGGGTAGCGGCCGATTGGCAGCAGAGTATGATACCCCTCCTGAATGGCTTTGGCCAAAGAATAATTCTTGATGAAGCGGCCGTTGATCATGGTAGAAATGTAGTTTCTTGATGCTCTTGTAATCTCCGGCATTGCTGCATATCCGCTGATTTTAAAATCAAGTGAGCTTGCTTCAATCCGAACCATCTTTTTCACAATATTGAGCCCATAAATAGCTGCAAGCACCTGCCGGACATCCCCGTTTCCGTTCGTCTGCAGGAGCTTTCGCTCATTATGGATCAGGCGGATGGCGACCTCCGGATGGGCGAGCGCCAGCCTGTTAACCACATCTGTAATATTGCCAAGTTCTGTGTGAATCGTCTTCATATACTTAAGCCTTGCCGGCGTGTTGAAAAATAAATCCGTCACTGTCAGGTCAGTCCCTTTTCTGCCGGGTGCCTTTTCCATCACTTCCACTTTTCCGCCTTCTATGACAACACGTGTGCCGTCATCCCCAGTTGAGGTTTTCATTTCAATCCTCGATACCGACGCAATACTTGGCAATGCCTCGCCGCGGAATCCGAGCGTGCGGATGCGGAAAAGGTCATTTTCGTCTTTAATTTTACTGGTGGCATGGCGATGAAAGGCATTCAGGACATCATCTTCCTCAATGCCATCGCCATTATCGATAATGCGGATTTTGGCCAGGCCGGCTTCTTCCGCTTCAATTTCAATAATAGTACTTCCGGCATCGATCGAATTCTCCATCAATTCTTTTACCACCGATGCTGGCCGCTCCACCACCTCGCCGGCAGCAATTTTATTAGAAAGCGCATCATCCAGCTGAATGATTTTCCCCATCTCGTCACCCCCTGTTTATTGATTCTTCAATTTTCTGTGCAGTTCATATAATGTATTTAATGCCTGCATTGGCGTCATATCAAGGATATCGAGCGCTTTGACTTTATCAATAATCTTTTTTTCCTTAGAGCTTATTGAAGGTTTCTTCACATCTTCAGAATCCTCAAAGAAAGATAATTGGGCAGCAGGCTCTGCCATTTTTTCTGCGGCAGGAATCTCTTTTTTCACAGGAGCGGGATCGTTCGATTCCAGTCCCGTTAAAATTTCATTTGCCCTTACAATTAGTTCATTAGGGAGCTCTGCAAGCTGGGCAACATGGATTCCGTAACTCTTATCTGCCGCTCCTTCCTTAATTTTATGAAGGAACACAACCCGTCCATTTTGCTCGACTGCGCTGACATGGATGTTTTTCACCTTCTGCAGTTCTTCTTCAAGCACCGTCAATTCATGATAGTGCGTGGAAAATAAAGTCTTCGCACCAATCCGGTTGTGAATATACTCAATGATTGCCTGCGCCAATGCCATCCCATCATAGGTGGATGTTCCGCGCCCGATTTCATCGAACAGAATCAAACTGTTTTGAGTGGCATTCACAATAGCATTTCGCGCTTCAAGCATCTCGACCATGAATGTACTCTGGCCGGAAATAAGGTCATCGGCGGCTCCGATTCTCGTAAATACCTGGTCAAAAATCGGCAGCACGGCTTCAGAAGCAGGTACATAGCAGCCGATTTGGGCTAAAATCGCAGTCAGGGCGATTTGCCGCATATACGTACTTTTACCGGACATATTCGGCCCTGTAATCAGCAGCACTTCCCGGTCCGCATCCATATAACAGTCATTCGGCACATATTCTTGTGCGTTCAGCACTTTTTCAACGACTGGATGGCGGCCGTCTTTGATATAAACCCGTCTTTCATTTGAAAAACTTGGCTTTATATAATGCCTTTGCTCGCTGACAGCGGAGAAGCACTGAAGAACATCCAGCTCACTTACCGTTTTCGCCAGCTTTTGCAATCTCGGAATAAATTCTTTTACATGTTCGCGGACATTCGTAAATAATTCATACTCGAGCTCCACACACTTTTCCTGTGCTTCCAGTATGAGTGATTCTTTTTCCTTTAATTCAGGCGTAATAAATCGTTCGGCATTGGTCAGGGTCTGTTTGCGCTCATATTGCCCTTCTTTTAGAAGATGAAGGTTAGCGCGAGTAACTTCAATATAATAGCCAAACACACGGTTAAAACCGATTTTCAATGATTTAATGCCTGTTTTTTCACGTTCCTGCTTCTCAAGCTGGGCAATCCAGGTTTTCCCGTTGCGGCTGGCATCACGGTATTTATCCAGCTCTTCATGATAGCCGTCCTGAATGATGTTTCCATCCTTCAATGACAGCGGCGGATTTTCCATTATCGCGCTTTCCAAAGTATCCGTGACTTCTTCACACGCATCCAGGCGCTCAGCAAGCCTCACTGCTTCCTCATTCGGCAGATTTGAGACCATTTCTTTTAGAACAGGTATCTGCTGAAGAGATTTCTTAAGCTGCACAAGGTCGCGGGCATTTACATTTCCAAACGCCACTCTTCCTGCAAGGCGTTCCAGATCATAGACTTCCTTCAGTTTTTCTCGGATTTCTTCCCGTTCAAAGAAAGAGTGAATAAGCGTTTCAACCAGCGAATGGCGGCGTTTGATTTCCTGTTCATCAATAAGCGGCCTGTCGATCCATTGCTTTAAAAGCCTGCCGCCCATGGCAGTCTTCGTTTCATCCAGGAGCCATAACAGCGAGCCCTTCTTGCCTTTGCTGCGGATGGTTTCTGTCAGCTCAAGATTCTTTTTAGAAAAATAATCGATTTTCATGTATTGATTAATCTGATAAGTAGCCACCTTTTGAAGGTGATCCAGGCTCCTCTTCTGCGTACGGTACAGGTAATTAATCAGTCTGCAAGAAGTTGTCCTGAGCTTGTCCTGATTTAAATCAGCCAGAAGTCCCTCGAAAGAGTCCCGGACTCCGCAATCATCCTCGAATGAAATCGCCATGACGGAGCGTTCTTTCATTCTCCTCTGCCATTCTCCATCAAAGTCGGAAGAGATGACTACTTCCTTTGCACCTGACATAGACAGCTCGTTTAAGACCTCATCAAACCCGCTGCTTAACATCGTTACCTTCGTCTCACCTGTTGATAAATCATTGGTGGCAAATCCAAAGGTTTCATCTTCAAAGACCGAAATCGATGCAATATAGTTGTTTTCTTTTTCCTGAAGGCCTTTGCCTTCCATCATTGTTCCAGGTGTGATAAGCTGAACGACTTCCCGCTTCACAACTCCTTTTGCCTGTTTCGGATCTTCTGTTTGCTCGCAGATTGCGACTTTGTATCCTTTTTCAATCAATTGTTCAATATAAACCGGTGCTGAATGATACGGCACCCCGCACATGGGAATCCTTTCTTCCGTGCCTCCCTCGCGGCTGGTTAATGTGATTTCAAGCTCCTGTGATGCTTTAAGTGCATCATCGAAAAACATTTCGTAAAAGTCTCCAAGGCGAAAAAATAAAAAGGCATCCTGATATTCTGCCTTTACCCTTAAATATTGCTGTATCATAGGCGTGTATGCTGCTGCCATAACTTCCTCCAACGATCCATAATCTATTATTTTATAATCCTGTTTTAGAGATTTCCTCTAAAAACGTCTTTTTCATTATATCATAGATTATCGGCTGACTCAGAGGTGCAATATTTGCCTTGGCTATTCTCTTATATTGATAGGCTTATATATTATGCCGTTGATTTCAGCACGGGACACTTGCTTTCCGCGGGTAGGTTCCCGAGCCTCCTTGGCTTTGCCTGCGGGGTCTTTCACTTCCCTCTCCTCCCGCTTGAGTCAAATATCCTCCGCTGCGATCAAAGCAGTGGTTAAACTATACTTGCGTTTAATGAGCAGTAGAAAGTCTTGCCACAAAAAAAACAGCAGCCCCCAAATGGAGAGCTGCCAGGATTTCTTAGTTATTTATGTATTTTTCAAACACATATCCGAAGTCTTTCACATTATATTTCTTGCGGCTGTTCATCAGCCAGTTGAAGGCTGTTTCATTTAGTACACGGAAATTGTCCACCACATTGGCGTCCTGATTGGACACTGAACGTCCAAGAGTGCTTGATGCCAAATTCAGGCTTTTTTCAGCATACTCCATGGACACTTCATTTTCGCGGCAGATTTCGGAAATGCGGATCAGTGCTTTATATAAATCTTTCAATTCTTCGATATGCTTTTTATGTACGTCAATAGAGAATGCCTGAGATCCAATCACGAATTTGATTTCCACATCCAAATCTTTAGTAAACTATCTGTCTACCATTAATATAATCGTAGACAGCTTCTATTTATATCCTATTTTATTGTGGATTAATAGTATACAAATAATTTTATATGTACACTTTACAAAATATTCATAACATTATATGATATCTGTAAAGTTTAGAGGCAAAAATAGTATTTCGAGGGCATATTTGTATTTTTATTGGAGGGCAAATTCCCGCAGCGGGTAGCGGAAGCTCTAAATAAAAGTAATAGTAAATATAAGGATTAAAATAAAAAATAAAGAGAAACATTACTAGATAGAATTACTATTAAAGAAAGGGGGAGAATTCAATTAGAATGACTAGTAATAAAAAAAGAGAAACATATGGTTTAGTGGTTGAAAAGGGTCTAAAACATATTCCTAATACTGGTGAAACAAGAATACAATATTACATTACTGAAGATGATCTACCCCTTTATGAAATTAATAGATGGTTAGAAATTGTGAGTTTAGGTAGCTATAAAACCGGTGAAAGCTATGCTAACAAATTAGTTATATTTCTTAGGTATTTAAAAGTTAAATATCAAATGCATTATAGAGATGTTCAATCAAAGGCCATTATAGAAGAGTATATTAAATATCTTTTATATGGCGATGAGGTAATGGTAAAAATGGAGGGAAAACGATCACTAAGTTCGATTGAACAATATATTAGCGTTTTAAAGGGGTTTTACGAATGGTTAGAAGATCAAAAGGAAATAGAACAAAACCCTATAAAATATGGAGTAAAAAGGAATAAGAAAACTGGTAATAGACATCTAAAAAAGAGGTTTCTATACGGACAAATATATAATTTCGAAATAAATGAAAACAACATTACAGGTAAACTCAGATATAAAGAAAGACGTAGCCATTTAAAATGGTATAGCGAATCCCAAACTGAAAGAATAATTGATTCCCTTCCATCCAGACGGGATAAAATAATTTTTAAAATCTTACTAGAAACTGGAATGAGGATTGGAGAATGTCTTGGACTCCACTTAAAACATCATGATTTTCATGAAGGAATTTTGAGTTTAGAAAAAAATTATGATAACCAAAATGAAGCTACTGTTAAGTCAAAAGAACGTGAATTATACATTAGCGATTCGTTAAACGATGAAATTCTTGATTATATCCGGTCAGATAGACATGAGGTGGACAATAAATTATCCGAGTTCCTATTCCTAAACCATAAAGGTCCAACAACAGGAAATCCTGTAGAACGAAGAAACTATTTAAAAATTTTAAAAGAGGCTGCAGAAAGAGCAGGTTTTGATCCAAAAAAGATTATAACACATGCCGGAAGAAGTACTCATGCACAATACCTTTTAGATTTACTTGAAGAAGGTAAAATAACAGAAGGTTTTATCAAAGAACAGATGGGTTGGAATTCCATTGATACTCTTAAAAACTATGTAAAAGTGTTCGATTCAAGAAAAAGAGCTGAGATTGCAAAGGATATTGTCGAAAGGAAAGCTAAAAAGCGTACAAAATCTAGAAAGGAAAATTCAATTGTACACGATTAGTATTTTAGACAAACACATTACTAATGGCCTGATATGTTTCAAAATAAACGAATATGAATTTCAGATAAGAAGAACAGTTAATTTTATAGAAAATGAGCTTTTAAAAATACTGACAAAGCTAAAAAAACGTCTCGCTGATAAAGATACTGCAGGTATCGCCAAGATATTAGACGATAATAAAAACATTAATACAACATTATTTCGTTTTATGGAATTTTTGTGTCCTACTGAATTTGAAAACTATTGTTCATACCTCTGCCATTATTTTTTCGACGATTTAAAGGAACCAAAAATTAGTTATAGAACTATTTTTAGATTTATGAAAACTAATGATGTAAAAGAAGCCTTAAATGGCATATTGACAATGAGAACCGATTTTATCAACGAGATAAAAACACCAAAAAGAGTAATTCAGAGACACTTAGATGAAAGATTTAACAAATTTATTGTTGCCTGTAAAAATGATGATATTGAATCAATCCGAAAACTCTCCCCTCCGCTTGGTGATAAGTCTTTAATTAAAAGGATTTATTCAACTAATGAATACATTAAAGTCTTTGAATCATTTGTCCGAAGAATTGGAGATAGATTAATAAAAGAAGATCAACCATTATCAAAGATTGAAGTCGCAAGGTATATTTTTAAAAATACCACCAAAAAGAGTGAGGTTGGGGATGCACTTACTCAAATTGGAAGATTAAATATTTTTAACGAGGTTGCCTCCCATGTTTATAGTACATTGAGTAGTAAGCCATCATCATATAGGTATGAAGACGATATATGGATTATTAGAGAAAAAAATTTGCAAGGCTTCGGAAATCATACATTAGATTTTTCACCCCTTTCAGATATTGATAAAAAGCATTTAAAAGCCCATATTCATGAATTAATAAAAAAAACTGCTATCAAAGAAAGGGCATTATATACGCGTGTGTATGCCGTAACAACCATTTATAACAGGTTTACTGAACTCCCTTATAAAGACGTTTATTCTATTTTCGATATAAATTACTATCACCTTCTTCACCTATTAGACTATTTACAACAAATCAAAAAGGTTGATGGTCAAGATTACTACAATTTAACAAGTATTTATAATCTATTCCAACAGACTAGATTATTTTTTGACTGGTATATTGAAAATATAGATTCAGAGCAGAACAATTCATTCAGAGAAATTGAAATGCATAATATAAAGTCGTTTAGTGAAAGCACAGATTATATGCCAGAGGAAGTAATTGGAAAACTAGAAGAAGTAATACATGAATTACCGGAAATGTACCAGAATGCTTGGACCATTATGATGAATACTGGATTACGCTTTTCAGACATTCAAGAACTCAGTTCTGAATGCATTACCTACGATGAAGAGAGTCAGTCCTATTTATTTACATATTTAAATGTAAAAATGGAAAACCAAAGAGTTCAAAGCGGGGAGTCAAAATATCATACAATACCTGTTTCCCATGTCGTTGTCGAAGCTGTAGAAAAACAAAAAGAATTAACTGCTGATTTAAGAATCGTAGCGGATACCGATAGAATATTTATCACCCTTAATAAACATTCAAAGGTTGTAGAATTTGTCGGAAGACCCCTAGCGAGAGCTATCAATAGGTTGATTAAAAAACATAATATACGAGACGGAAACAACGAACTCTTCCATTATACTAATCACCAGTGTAGAAAGACTATCATCGTGGACTTATTATCGAAGGGACATTCTTTAAGAAAAGTTGCTGATTACATTAATCACTCGGAGGAAACATCAGCACGTTATTACAGGGATCTTGAATTAAAAAAGATAGCTGAATTAGACAGTAAGCTTTTCCAGCAATTATTTGAAGAAACGATTGATAAGGAAATCAAGAATCAATACACCGAAGAGGAAAAAAAGGCCCTATTTAGAGAAATAAAACTCGGTGCTAGAGAAACACCAGAAGGACACGGAACCTGTGTAAAGCATGTATCTTTTGGTCCCTGTCATAAGAAAAAATGCGTTGGCTGTAAAATGCTTATATCTGGCCCACAAAAGTTACCCAAATGGTATGACTTATATAGAGAGCAACAAGATTTTCTTAAAGAGTTAGAAGTGGAATATAAAAATTCTGGAATTGACAATTATCAAGAACACCGTGTATATCAACAAGAATTACATTTGCTTAAAGTCTATTCTGAAACAATTAAGAAAATGGAGAGTTTTGCTAAAGAGAGAGGAATTTCTATTGAACAATATAAAAAATAAGCTAAGTGAGACGCCTGTAATTAATACCGGTTTAGAAACATTTAAACAACAGCTAAAGTTGAAAGTACACCAATATGGAGACTTTCAATTTGAAGATGATTCATGGTATTACAGTAAAAAACATAGAACTACTGCCGAGAAAGCTGCTTACACAATAAACTTTAGTACAATTCCACAAGAATTTAAAGTTTTGATAAAATACTTCGCTCTCATGCTAGATTATGGTGTACCAGTAATCAAAGGAAAAATTAGTCGTATAAATCTCTTTTTAGAATTTTTTCGAAATGAATTTCCTTCCATGCCTCTTTCAAAAATCAATCGGAAAATTATCGACTACTACGAAAAGTATTTAAGAGAAAAAGATGACCTTTCAGACAATATAAGGAATAGACGCTATGGGGTACTACAAGATTTCTTTTCAAAGATGAGTGCATTTCCAGAATTTCCAAATAAAGTATCAATCAAAAGTAAAAATCCCTTCCAAGTAGAATCAAAGACAGACCCTAACAAATATATTCCTACTGAAGTGGTTAAACAATTTGATGAAATAATGAAGAATGAAAATCATGAAATTCCAGATGCCTTTAGACTTGCTTATTGGTTGCAACGCTCTTTTCCAAATAGAATCACAGAGGTCACTTCTATACCATTTAATTGCCTTAAACCGCTTTACAATATGTATGTAATTAATATTCCAACTCCCAAACAGAGTGGCGGATACATTACAGCAGAAATTAAAACTATACCAGTGTTAAATTCAGGTCACGGTAAATTTATAGTTGAATTAATAAAAAAGGTTCAAAAACAAACAAAAGAGTTATTAAAAAAATATTCAGTTGATGACAAAGATAAAAATTTCCTCTTACTATCATTGAGGTTTAATTTGACTAGTAACAATGGAAAGATCGTTTCTTATTCATCCGGTGAAACATATCATAAGTTACTAGAATTTCGAAAAAAATACCCTAACGATACCAATAAACAATTATCTGCAAAACTAAATTTGGCGGGGTACTCTATTCCCAAATATACAGTTAGAGATAGATTAAGAATGGGAATAAGCGAAGAATATATTACATTAGAGCCTTATACAAGTCCAAGATTTAACAACACATTAAATAGAATAGCAGAATTGTGTAATGTTACAGATAGTAACGGCAAAATTTACAAAATTTCAAGTCATCAATTTAGGCATAATGCAACAACTGACAGACTTTATATTGGCGGGTACACAATGGATCAGGTAATGGCAATCAGGAATGATAAAGGTACAACGATGCCAATGCATTATGTCCACCAACAAAAAGAAATGCATAAACAGATGTGGATGGAGTCAACAGGATTAAAAAGCCCCACAGAAGCTCCCGTTGAGTTTAAAGGGCGAATATTCAACCTAGATGACCCAAAAGTGATAGAACGCCTCTCCAAAGATCCAAGAATGTACCTTACATGGGAAGCCAACAGTAAAAAAGGGGTTGGTTTGTGTAGTATGATTTCAAGTTGCAAACCAGATGGAACTTCAATTCATTTTGAGTGCTATGAATGTAATTGGTTTGTTCCTAAAGCTCAATATTACGAGGATTATAAAATTGAACTATCATATTGGCAGGATATTATGAATAATACTGCCGGTCAACCAAAACGTGCAGCTACTTTTGAGAACGCAACAAAAAATGTGAATTGCTTAGAGAGAATTATTCAAATATGTGAAAATGGTATTGAAAGGCATACAGAAGAAATTAGACAAAAGGTGAATACCGGAGTGATACAGTAAAATGATAAAAATTAATAAAGGTATTGAAAAGCATCAAAATGAACAAAGGCAAAAAACAATCGAAACAATTAATCAAGCCATACAAGATATAAAAGATATGGAAGGTGAAAATTGCTTTATTACTGCAAGGAAACTTCAAGAATATACTAACCTATCTCGTTCTGCACTTTATAAAGAACATGCCCTGAAAATATGGAATAAAAAGTTATGGGAAGAAAGATATGTAGAAAAATCAAGAATTGAAAAGAAATTAGAAGTTAAATTTTCACAGGAATACGAAGTACTTCAAAAACAAATTGAAGGTTTAAACAATCAACTTATTAAATATCAAAAAAGAATTAGCAAATTAGAAGCTGATTTGGACCTTGAAAAGAAGCGAAGAGAAGTAAAAGAAGTAGAGCTTGATGAATCTAAAGAAAAAAATATGAAACTCTTAGCTGAATGCCAAAGATTAGAGAATATAATTCATGTGCGTAGCTAAGTAAGGAAGCTTTATTTCGGAATTGGTAAAAGTATTTGAGAGATTTTGACATTCCTTACCTTCAACATTTGGATATTTTGGTGGCTAACACTTCATAAATACCCATAAAAAAATCACTTTCCTCTATTAAAATAATATGATGTAAAGCGTAAAGTTTCCAATCGAAAATTTTATGCTTTACATCATATTATCTCATGTTTTGTTGAATAAAACTTGTATGGATTATTTTGACTTGTAATTCTTTGTTCTTTCTTCAGTTAATTGACGTTGCAGTTCTTCAATTTTTTTCTCGTATGATTGACGTTGTTTATCCATGTTCTCGTAAAATTCTTTGAGCTTGTTGCTATACTCATTATTAGCGTTCGCAAGAGCCTTCTGGTGGTCTCTTTCAAGAGCTAACAGAACTTTCTCCTGCTCGACATCCTTACGCTCTTCAAAACGCTCTAAGGCCGTTTTATGAGCCTCTATGAGCCTGTCCGTTTGCTGTTCAAGCTCTTTGATAATAGATGCCTTTTCATCGTTCTGATGGCCTAAATCAGCAACCTGCGATTGATGCGAGCTTCGCTCATTTGCCAATATTTCTTTAAGCTGTTCATTTTCTTTGGCATAACCTTCATATTTGGCAACCAACCCTGTGAGTGTGTCGTTTTTTATTTTGTATTCACTGATTAATAGCTTGTTTGTCTCCAAGATTTCACGGAGTTCCTCTAATTGCTTTTCGAGATCAACCTGTACTTTTTGTGATTCTTCAAGTTTTACGCTTGCTTGTTCTTTTTGCTCGGTCATTTCGTGGAGTTTTGACTGAAAGCTTGCAGTGATTTCACGTTGTTGTTCCAACAATTTCTCTAAGTCTCCAACAGCTTTATCCCTTAAATAGATACTTTTTTGAACCATGTTTGACATCAATTCAAAAATTCTCGTTGTATGTACTTCCATTTCACTTAAATCTGATGCGTAATCCGATGCTCCTTCTTTAACCGACTGCAATTCAGCTGTTGCAACAGCTTTCTGGAACCATTCTTTTGCCGTCATTCCTGAAGCCTTGATTAAATTTTGAGCCTTTTCTCTCAATTCATCTTCAACTTTGAACGAAATCGTTGTGTCAGCCACATTTACCATCTCCTAATAGTTTACCTTTTGCTCCTTGATATATAAGGGGTTTACCTAGTTTCTCCAAGTTTACCTATATTTTACCATTTTGCTCGATTTGAAACTATTACTTTATCAAAATTTAAAATACGAAAATTTGATAGTTGAACAATGTTGCGTAGATATGGAATATATCAAAGAGAGCATTAAAGAGACGGAATAAAATTCGGCTCTTTGTTATACTAGCGTATCTGTTAAATAAGGTAAAAGAGGCATGATTTGGCTATGAGAATGGACCACATATTTCGTGTTTTTGACTATCATTTGACACAGAATTTACCACCTATTGCCAAAGCGTTTACCAACAAAGTAATGCCAAGAAAAATAGATGTGTCATAGAATTTTGGGAAATAAAATAAGTCTAATTCCTCTCCATTTTTACCGAGGAATTAGACGAATGATACACAACAATCGCGCCCTTTAATTGAGTATATACAGGTTAGGTTAGTTCTTTGATATAGCTTGTAACATTTGCCAAGCAACAACTACCTTGAGGGTTATTCACATCACAACCACATCGGTTTTCCTTTATGTTCTCTCGAATATGTTCTACTGGATTAGGAGTAAGGCCTTTTTCTACGTATTCCTTTATTTTCTCTTTTGTCCAATCAAAACAATAACAAATCGGTGTAGTTACTGAGGCATCTTTTTGATGAACGACCACCTTTATGTCAGATAAAAGGTACTCTTTATTATTCGTATCAAAATAGACTACATCACAATCTTTGGTTGAACAAAAATAGTGATTTTCTTTAGCATTTAATGTTTCTAATGCAGATGGTTTAAGCATTGATTTTAATGTTATCAACTTTACATTTTTAGATCTATTTTTACAAGATGGACACTTTACAACATTTTCATTTTTAATTTCTTTAGTGTTATTACAACAATCTGACATCATTCTCCCACCTTATTATGATACATATTTTGTGCTATCTTTTCTAATTCATCAAAGTTTCAATAATAGGACATTCATGTAGAGATTTTTCATCAGGACAACAATCTTTTAAATTAATTAGCATGTGTTCGATTCTTTTTAAATCCTTAATTTTCTTTTGAACTTCATCAATTTTATGAACAACAAAATCATACATATCCTTACATCGTTCGTCGTCTTTATCAACAACTCCAAGTAGTTTATCGATCTCGGCTAAAGAAAAACCTAAATCTTGCATTCGTTTAATAAATTGTAGGCGATCCACAGACTCTTCTGGATACATCCTATATCCAGCTTTTGTCCGAGAAGGTTCCGAAAGGAGACCCAATCTTTCGTAATATCTTATAGTTTCTTTATTGACCCCACACCTTTCTGCAAGTTCACTAATGCGATAATTCATTTCATTCACCTCAGATAAATTATAAACCCTGTACCATAGTACAGGGTAAAGAGTAAAAGGTAATTTTGAAATTTTTAATTTGCTCAAACATAATCAACTAACTTTACTAATTATTATTTTTCTGTACATTCCATTCATCATTACATTTTTATCTTCGTTTATCATTAGATTTATACTATTTCTACGGTACAGATCTTCAAAATTCAATCCAATATCTGTTCCTAATACTTTTATTAGTGGTCTAAGAAGCTTTTTTGAAAAAGATAATTTATGTTCTTCAGATACGAATTTGTCAAAAATAATTATTTTGCCTCCTTTTCTTAAAACCCTCGTCATTTCTGTTAAACACTTATCTGCATCAGGCACTACAGAAAGAATTAGACTAGCAACTACATAATCAAATGTTTCATTATCAAACTCCATATTTTGAGCATCCATTTCTATGAATTTAATAGGTGAATTTTTAAATTTCGCACTTGCCTTTTTAAGCATATCAGGTGAAAAATCAATTGCCTTTATATCTAAATCAGATTGAGTTATTAACTCTAAATCAGCACCTGTTCCTACACCAACAAAAAGTACCTTTTGATTACTATGAAAGGGGATATCTAGAAATATTTGTCTGCGTGCATTTAAAAAAACACCCGAATTAAAAATCTTATCATAAATTGGAGACCAAATTTTATAAATCACTCGATTCCAAGAATTATTCATTATCTTCACTTCCGAATGACTGAATTTAAATATCCTTTAAGAGTATCCCTTTTTTAAAAACAAGAAGGGCGAAAAATCACATTGAAGCATCATACCTTTTCATTCAGTAAGAAATCATATAAAGGGATAATAAAACCATTATCCCTTTATATGAAACAGTATTTTATTCTTTAACTTTTAATAATCGTAAGCTGTTTAAAGTTACAAGCAATGTTGCCCCCATATCGGCAAATATAGCTATCCATAACGTTAACCAACCCGGTACAACTAAAAGTAAAGCAATAGCTTTAACTACTAGAGAGAAGGTAATATTTTGCTTAATGGTTCTCAATGCTTTTCGACTTAGTTTCATCGTAAACGGTAATTTACTTAAATCATCTGACATTAAAGCAATATCGGCTGTTTCAAGTGCTGTATCCGTTCCAGCTCCACCCATTGCAACCCCAACTGTTGATGCCGCAAGAGCTGGAGCATCATTTACTCCATCTCCAACCATCGCCACACTATGATACTTTTCGCGAAGTTGTTTAATATAGTTCAATTTATCTTCTGGAAGGAGATCGGCCTTAATATCAGATACACCAACCTCTTTACCAATTGCTTCTGCTGTACGTTGGTTATCACCAGTAAGCATAACAGTTTTTTCAATTCCTAGTTGATGAAGTTTTTGAATAACTTCTTTAGATGTTTTTCTTACTTGATCAGCCACAGCAATTAAACAGAGAATTGCGTTGACGGTTCCAAGAATCATGACCGTTTTTCCTTGTGTTTGTAGGGTTGAAATTTGTTCAGAAATGGTTTTATCTATACCATTTGGAAGAATTTCCTCAAACATACTAGGACTTCCTACATAATACATCTCGTCCTTAACTTTTGCTTTTATACCCTTACCAGTTATAGATTGAAAATCTTCAACAGATACTTCATTATAATTTAATCCGTTTGCTTCTGCTTTTTTCATAATTGCTGAAGCAAGTGGATGTTGTGATCCTTTTTCCAACGCTGCTGTGATGGTCAATAACTCATTTTCATTTCCGCCAAATGTTACGATTTCTGTTACTGCTGGAACCCCTTTTGTTAATGTTCCTGTTTTATCAAAAGCAATAACCTTCAATGCACCGGCTTCTTCTAGGTGGATTCCACCTTTGATTAAAACACCATTTCTTGCTGCGTTTCCTATTGCGGTCACAACAGAAACAGGCGTAGAAACAACTAATGCACAAGGACAACCAACGACTAGTACGGATAACCCTTGATATATCCATTCGCTCCAATCTCCGCCAAATAATGGTGGGACAATAGCGATTAAAAAGGCTAATACAACAATTGCCGGAGTATAATATTTGGCAAATTTATCAACAAATGCTTGAGAAGGAGCGCGTTCTGCCTGAGCTTCTTCTACTAAATGAATTATTTTCGAAAGAGTAGTATCTTCCACTAATTTAGTTACTTTTACTTCTAATAATCCTTCTTCGTTCAAAGTACCAGCGAATACTTCATCATCAATGGTCTTTGTCACCGGGACAGATTCACCTGTAATCGCAGCTTGGTTTAAGGTAGATGTCCCTTTTACAACGATTCCATCCATAGCCAACTTTTGACCCGGTTTCACGATCATAATGTCGCCTACTTGAATGTCATCAACGCTAATCATTAACTCTTGATTTCCACGTCGTATTAAAGCTTCCTTTGGAGCTATATCCATCAAGGACTCAATGGATTGACGAGCTTTGTCCATAGAATAGCGTTCTAAAGCTTCACTAATGGCAAAGAGAATAACAACTGTTGCTCCTTCTCCCCATTCACCAATTAATGCAGCCCCAATAATAGCGATTGTCATAAGAGTATTCATATCAAACTTAAATCTGCTTAGATTTTTAAAGCCTTTAATAAATAAGGAGTAGCCACCAATTAATATAGATGCCGCATATCCGATTGTTGGTACAATATGACCTTCTCCGAGTTGTTCTCCTAATAACCAACTAACGATTAATAATAGGGCTGAAATATACACTTTAACGTTTTCTTTTTGCTTCCAAAAAGGTTCACGTTCTACTTTTTGTGCTTTTTCATCTCGTAATTTTAAGTTATCAAAAGCTCCTGCTTTTTCAAGCGCTTCAACCGTTGTATTTCCTACAACTGTTATTTTAGCAGCACCAAAATTAACTTGTGCATCCAAAACGCCATCCAGACGTTTCACGTTCTCTTCGAACGTTTTTGAACAGTCTGCTCAGGTGAGTCCTTGAACTCTGTAAGTTTTAGCTTCTTGGTTGTTTATTTTAGCTTGTTCAGACATTGACTTTCATCTCCTTTTTATGAGTTAATGCAATAACCATTAACTGTCTAATATGTTCATCATCAAGCGAATAAAAGGCTAGTTTGCCTTCTTTTCGGTATTTTACAATCCCTTGTTTATGAAGGGTCCTTAAATGGTGAGATGTCGTTGCAACAGTAGCCCCAATGATATTAGCTACATCACACACACAAAGTTCATCATCTTGACATAATGCATAGGAAATTTTTGCCCTATTTTCATCTGCAAGTGCTTTAAATAATTGGGAAACACTAGATATATCTTCTTTTTGCATCTCACCTTGTATTCGTTTGACTTTTGCTTCGTCATAACAATAAATATCACAAGTATCTTTCTTACTCATTACTCATTATCCCTCCTTTTATTCAAGTGTATGTTTGAATATATTATATATTATTACCCTAACATTATTCAAATGATTATTTGAATAATGGATAAAAAATTAAATAACTCAATAAATTCCATATCCAAACCTACTTATATTAGCAAATGATCATAACGATCAAAACTGTTACATTATTTGAATAGATTTATCAAAGAAGTAAATAGTTCATTTTCTAGCATGATATATATTCCCAATCCTATAAATACAATTGGAATAATCCATCGCCCGTATTTCTCAAGTGTTTCAGAAACAAATCTGAATCTCGCAAGACGGTAACCCAGTAAACACCAAATTGCAACCATTATAAAGAATGTAACTACAGTAATAATTAATTGATTTGTTTCTAACGTTGAAAAAATCGGAACATAAATTCCAATATTGTCTCCACCATTAGCAAAAGTGATAAAGGCTACACTTAAATAAAACTTATTAAATTTGTTTAACCTAGAAAGAATATTATCATCATCATCATCTTCACCTTTGATGAACAGTCTAACTCCTAAATACATTGGAATTAGGCCAAGTAAACCAACCCATTGATCAGCAAGAAGTGTTATCCCAAAGGTTGCTAAAAGACTGATTAAAACTAGAAGTGCAAAACCTAGATATTGACCAATTACTATATCTCTTGAGTTAATACGTTTCGAAACCTTGTTAACCGTTTGACCATTACTTGTTTTAGATTGTGACCTTGCCATAGAGAATAACATCATCAAGACAAAAATATCATCAATATTGGTTACAATAAAAGCACCAAGAGCAGAGATGATTATTAAAATTAAATCCACCTGATTCAACCCCTTTATTTTTTATTAATAATTTAATACTCATTAACATTCAAATATTTATTTGAATGTTAAATTTCATTTTCTATTTTACGTTTACATAAACAAATAGTCAAATGGATATTTGAATAAAGAATAAATCGACATGAAATTAGCACTTTGAAACTAAAAAAGGATGATTACTTTTCTATTAGGTAATCATCCTTTTTGGTTATCCAACCATTATTTATTATGAACTGTTACTGTAAATACCATGTAACCCTCTGGACTGTCAGGATCATAAGAGTCGATTTTTATTGCTTCTTTCTGAGTATCCGGACCATCTATTCTGGGGATTTTTGGTATTGTTTATATCTAATTGGGAACGTTCCGTTAGGTTTGGTTTGGGTGTACAACAATTATCAGTCATAATTTCTCCTATATTTCACAATAACATTGTTAATTAACTTACTATGTATTATCAATAACTTTCTTTATAGGTGTTACTCAATTATATGGCCCGATTGTAGAACAAGAAAAAACCCTACATATCAATATACAGGATTTATGATCAAAATTTATACAAATTATAAAACCTTA
This sequence comes from Cytobacillus oceanisediminis 2691, assembly GCF_000294775.2. Taxonomy (GTDB): domain Bacteria; phylum Bacillota; class Bacilli; order Bacillales; family Cytobacillaceae; genus Cytobacillus; species Cytobacillus pseudoceanisediminis. Next base: position 2,004,147 of record NZ_CP015506.1, on the reverse strand, counting down.
TTATAAATGGTCAGACTTTTTATAATTAATTAAGGAATTCCCAAAGAAACAATTATGAAACTAGTTAGCATTTATATATAAAAAACTCTAGGATTTAATTTCGACATACCTTAAAAAAATTTTCTAATTGAAAAGCGAATAAATTGATTATTGAGACTGAACAAGAAACGACTGACTCTTTTCTAAATCATAATTTCTATTTTAACAAAGTTGTGAAAGAATTTACTATTTAATAGTGTACATTAATCGTGTACAGAGTATAGTTAACTAAATAAATCGACTGTACCAGCTGTTTCCAGCATCACATTTGAAATGCTGTATTCGCGGTAGCTGTAGCGCTTTAGAGTTCGTTTTTTGCTGACAGCACTTGTACCATCCAGATGAATTAGCGCCTTATTCGTAAAGCAGTATTCATCCGATTTGGACTTAATCAGGAAGTAAATTTTCTCATTATCTTCGTGAAGGACGTAATCGTCAGCATCAACTTTGTCATAGTCAGCCGGCTGGATGACGCTTCCCACATCGCTTAATCCCAGCACATCAGAGGCAACCTTTTTAAACATAACCCCTCAACCTTTCTGCATTCATTTTACTACTTTGCTATTTTAACATATTTAGGAAAACGATGGCTTATTCAATTAAAAATTTACGCTGGAAAAGCTCCCGGCAAACCGGAAGCTTCATATTCCTGGCGTATTCATTAATACAATCGGCCATCCATCTGGATCTTCTATTGTCACTCCGCCTCTGCCCCAATATGGATTTTCCGGTTCTGTTTCCATATACCCATAAGCAGCAAGCCTTTCGGCAATGTTATCACGCTCCAGGCGGTCTCCCACATAAAAAACTAATAGATGCTCCTTTGTCGGCTGCGGAAGCTCCATTTTTTCCTTAGATTGAGTAAATTCAAGATGGTATTGGCTATCAGGCAGACCAATCATAATACCATCATAGCCTTCATGATTCCAAAACTCGCCAACTCTCTTCAGACCCAGTCCTTTTTCATAAAAGGAAATGAGTTTATCAAGCTGGTTTGTCGGACGTGCAATGCGAAATTGCACAGCCGGGATGCTCCCTTCCCATTCCTTCCTCACAATCACTTCATAAGGATATTCCTGATGCTGAAACATAACATCCCTTGGTCCTGATGCAAATACTTTAATTGGTGAAATAACGGAAGCCCTTTCTGTTGGATACCAGTTCCGCCCTTCCTTTACAAGCACAAAAACCCCTTTCCTGTCTCCGTAAAAAGCAAACGTCTCACTGGAATCCATCTGTTCATTGTACAGATACTGATCTAATTCCTGCTCCATTGCAGCTACATCATTGACTGGCAAGCCAACTTCCCCAACATCATGCCAGCGGAGACCATCCTTTTTCACACCATCCAAAGGCCGCTCGAGCATCTCCATAATATTTCCGTCCGGATCGATAAAATATGCCTGCTTTCCTTTCCAAAACATACTGTACTCGCCGCTCTCATTTGGCAGCAGCACACTTTCAGCACCTAATTTCTGATACATATGTTCAAAGTATTCAGCATTAGTCCGGAAACACACATGATAAAAGGGGATTGCTGCATCTTTCTCAAAAAGAATCTTTGTTGAACCGGCCATAATCGTAAAATAACTCTGAGTCTCCGTCAACAGTTCCATCTCCAGCACATTTGTATAAAATTCTTTCATCCTGTCTAAATCATGGCACTTCAAATTCAATTGAAATATTTTCATCCTCGCCTCTCCCCTTTACATCTTATACCTCCATTCTAAGGTAAGGCTCTGCAGATGCATTCAGACTAAAGGCGGAAGGTGCTGTCATTAATTCGCTTGAATTTGGCTGACATTATGAAAATATAAAAAGAAAAACTAGGAAGCAAAACCTCCTAGTTTGTCATTACTCTTCTTCAGTTCCCACCAAGAAATCCGGATTTAAATCCTCGAATTCTTCATCCTCCACATCAAGTCCCCAAGCGTCATCATCGCACTCGCACTTGTCTGGATGAACAGCTACACAAACTTTTGTTTCGCCGATCACCTCGACCATGAACTCTCTTTCCACAGTGACGATGATTTTGTTGCCATTTGGAGAAATGACTGCTTCACAGCAGCTCGGCTGCTGCAGAACACGGGCGATGACATCATGATCATCCAAACAGTCCGGATCACGGTACTTCAATTTAATGACATCTTTATACTCAACCCGTTCGGTAACAACTTCGGTTTTTGTATTATTGTTGAAAGAGTACCAAACGTTAATGTCATAATGGCCGCAGATTTCCACTGTTTTTCCAGCTTTTTTCGCCTCGTACGTATGGTTTATGATCCAGCAGCCAAGTATGCTTGACGGATGGTGTGACGGGCAGATCGTATGATTGGACTGTGTGAATTTACGTCCTTTCGCAACGACCGCTTTCGTTATAATCTCTCTGTAATCTCCCATTGCGAGCGAACCCTCCTCATTCATTTTCAATTCATCCTATGCGGGATATTAGACTAGTGTGCGATAATTTTTATGAATGTTAGGCAAAAGTATTGGCATGATTTATAGTATGCCGGGAGCGGGCGAATGTTCCGGTCTGAACAAATCCAGCAGGAGAATTCTCTATATAAATAAGGAAACTGCCTGCCTATGGTAAGGACTTAAAACTCACTAATAGGTATGTAATTGAAAAATGCACGTTTGTCCTACTGCATTTGCGGAGACAGCTTGGCTCTTGAATCAATATAATAAACTATCGATAAGGAGGTGAACAGGAATGGCAGACAAGGAGAACTCCAACTATAAAGTTTCAATCAATGGCAAAGAGATGACAGGGGAAGAAGCAAAACAATATGCAGAAGAAATGGTGGCCAAGTTTACGGAAACATTGGGCGGATTCTATACAAAAGGATTAGAAAAAATTCAGTCTGAAGAGTTAAAAGGAAATCTTATGGAATCTCTTAAGCCGTTGAGAAACTTAGAAGGGCTCTTCACAAAAAATTCCTCCGGGATCGGGAATATGATTCCTGCATTAAAAAATCTGCTGCCTGTTGTGGAAACATCCGAGGATTATAAACAGGTGAAACTATCTGTAAACGGTAAGAAACTTCTGGATCTGGATCTTTCAGACATGATGAAGAAAGACTCATAATCTGGAAAACAGCCACTTCAATCAATTGAAGGAGGTGAAAAAATATGCTATCAAGATGCTATGATGATTACGAAAAAGACAATGGCGTATTGCCGAGCGGCGGAGCAGTAAATGGAGCAGACAGCGGCAATGAAGCGGAAGCTTTTACTTTCGCTGCACAAGCAAACCTTCCTCAAACAAACCTAAACGGCCAATTGCCGATTTCTGGTGGAGGATTTGCTGTTAACGCTGCACTGATCAACATTCCAATTCTTTCAGCCCAATACAATATTGCAAATGGAGGAGACTCCACAGCCATTTCTGTGAACACTACAACTCAGCAGCAAAGCAACAAAGCGTAATTAAAGATAAAGCAATTCTTTCTATGCAGAGTCTAAAAATGTCCAAAAAGAAGGGAGGGAGTACCATGCTAAGTCAAAATATGCAAAAGCTGGATCTGGATCCGGAAGTCCTCAAGCAGCTGGGTATTCCAAAGGAGTTTATTGATATGGCTGCAGAAGCCGGAATACCGTCGATTAATAACCATGCTGCCGGCGGAAAGGGCGGACGGGCCATCAATCTCACATATGTGGATAATTACTCGACATTGCTTCTTGTGTATACTTTTCTCCTCAACTTTTTGGACAAAAAATCTGATGATGCAGGGACTAAAATGCTGAATCAATCCCTGCTGTCAACGTTAAATGCAGCAATCATCGAACAGCAGGAGTACAGAAAAGAATTTTTAAAGGCAGTAGAACTATTGCGAAACCAATAAAAGGCCCCCCACAACCCATGGCCAATACCAATTCCTCCCTTAAATATAGAACGTAAAAACACCCTGCACCAATTGGTGCAGGGTGTTTCACTATCTGTTTATTAATGTGTACAGCTGCTGTTGCTGATTTTTGATCCTGTTTCGCCGCTCAGGAGATTTCCGCCTGTAGAAGTAATGACTTCGTCTGTTACAGTGTTGGAAATCGTATTAGCCACAATCTGCAGCAATTCATTAACATCCACCTGGGATTGCTTGAATTCCTGAACAACCGGGATTTCATCCAGCTGCTGTTCCAATTGGGCAATTTTTTCTTCCGTTTTCTTTAATGCTTCAGCTTTACCATAGTGCTGAAGATTCACAGCCTGCTTTTGCAAGCCTTTGATTGTTGTAATGGTAGCACTAACCTTATCGTTTTCATTAATCTGTGCTTCAGCACGCTTGAAGAAATCCACTTCTTCTGTCTCTGCAATCATGCGTGCCAATTCCTTAGCACGTTCTACAATCTCATCTTTTGTGTATTTAGCCATTACTGCTTCACCTCAACCGCGTCTAGTTCTTCTACCATTTCTCCGTTTAGGGACCAAGTCTTCGCATCAGTTACTTTGACATTCACAATTTTGCCGATCGCTGTTTTCGGTCCCTTAAAGTTTACCAGCTTGTTCTTTCTTGTGTACCCTGCAAGAATTTCAGGATTGTTCTTGCTTTCCCCTTCCACAAGAACTTCGACAGTCTGGCCTTTATATTTTTTCATTGCTTCTGCCGATAATTCATTAACAACTGCATTCAGGCGCTGAAGACGTTCTTTCTTCACTTCCATTGGCACATTATCCACCATTTTGGCCGCTGGTGTGCCTTCACGAGGTGAGTAAATGAATGTATAAGCAGCTTCAAAGCCTACCTCCCGATACAGGGATATTGTTTCTTCGAATTGCTCTTCTGTCTCATTAGGATAGCCGACGATGATATCAGTTGTGAAAGTAGCCTCTGGAATAGCCGCTTTAATCTTGCGAACAAGTTCCAAGTATTGTTCCCTTGTATATTTACGGGCCATGATTTTCAGTACATCTGTTGAACCCGATTGAACTGGAAGGTGAATATGCTCTACCAGATTGCCGCCTTTGGCCAGCACTTCAATCAGATGATCATCAAAGTCGCGCGGATGACTTGTTGTAAAGCGGACTCGCGGAATGTCTATTTTGCGCATTTCATCCATTAAATCGCCAAGACCGTAATTCATATCCTCAAAGTCTTTTCCATACGCGTTTACGTTTTGCCCAAGCAGGGTAATTTCCTGGTAGCCCTGTGCCGCTAACTGGCGCACTTCCTGAATGATATCCTCAGGACGTCTGCTCCGCTCTTTTCCTCGTGTATAAGGTACGATGCAGTACGTACAGAACTTATCACAGCCATACATAATGTTGACCCATGCTTTAATATTGCCGCGGCGCACTTTTGGAAGGTTTTCAATAACATCCCCTTCCTTAGACCATACTTCTATAACCATTTCCTTCGACATATACGCTTCTTGAAGAATGTTAGGAAGACGGTGGATGTTGTGTGTTCCAAATATCATATCTACCTGGTTATATGTTTTAAGAATCTTGTTAACAACAGATTCTTCCTGTGACATACATCCGCAGACACCAATTAGAAGATCGGGATTTTCCTTTTTTAAATGTTTAAGATGGCCAAGTTCGCCAAATACTTTATTCTCCGCATTTTCACGGATGGCACATGTATTAAGCAAAATGACATTTGCATCTTCCACTGATTCTGTATGCTCATAGCCAAGACCAAGGAAAATACCAGCCATAACTTCGGTATCATGCTCATTCATCTGGCAGCCGTAAGTGCGGATATAGAATTTGCGGCCATTCCCCATTCCATGAAATTCTTCTGGAATGTTAAAGTCTTTATGATATTTCACTTCTTCTTTACCGCGTTTTTTCGCTTCCTTTAAGGAAGGTGCAGTATAAACAGTTTCAAAGTATTTGCTGTAATCCTTGACGGATTTTTTGTCCGAAGGATTTGCTGTTTGCACTTGCTGGCTTTCTAAACGCTGTTTTTCGTTCATCATGTATCCCCTTTCTCTTTCTCCTGAGCAGCATCTATCATTTAAACTCATTTTTCATCTATTATTGGTGTGCATTTTATATATGTGCACATTATTATAGTATAAGGCTTTCTTATAGTTAAAACAATAGAAAACCGCACTCAGCCTCTTATCAGCAGCTATTACTTGTATGTACGTTCTGGTAAAGTTTTAACCCTTCACAACCACTAATACTAGACTAAAATTAACATTTTGTGTGTGATAAGTGTCACATTATATTCAATCTCCCTAAGCTTCGTCTCTGGTGGAATGCTTTCCCCATTTTGCAGATTTTTATCCCGGATTACTCTAAACTTTCCCTATTTTTCTGATTGCTACTTCAATCCTGCTTTCATATCCCCAGTTTTTACATATTATTCGCCAAATTCACAATAGCCGTATCTGCCTCAAAAAAAGAAGCCCGGGAGCCCCGAGCTTCTTTCCATTACATAAATTCAGCTGCAAGTTTATCAAAGTGAGCTTGATCTAGTTCAAGATCTGCTTGTGATAAAGGAGTTTCAGAGTAACCTGAAAGCAATTCCTGATAAGACTTCCGCTCTGTGTCCTGATAGATTAATCCAGTTACAAGGCCGCTGTGCTTCATAAGAGTCTGCATGGCCATTTCACGGCTTGAATTATCATAGCCTTCCACATCGCTAAGCTTTGTCAGATTTTCTTTAAACCAGTCATATGTGTTTACTTTATTGTATGTAACACATGGGCTGAACACATTAATTAAAGAGAAGCCATCATGCTTAATGCCAGCTTCGATTAACGCAGTCAGATCTTTAAGGTCAGTTGAGAAGCTTTGTGCCACGAAAGTCGCACCAGCAGTTAATGCCATTTCCATTGGAGAAATCGCCTGCTCAATAGAACCTTGAGGAGTGGACTTAGTTTTGAAGCCAGCCGCAGAACGCGGTGAAGTCTGTCCTTTTGTTAAACCATAGATTTGGTTATCCATGACGATATAAGTGATGTTCACATTACGGCGGATCGCATGGATCGTATGGCCCATACCGATCGCGAATCCATCTCCGTCACCACCGGATGCGATAACTGTTAAATCGCGGTTTGCCATTTTCACACCCTGGGCGATTGGAAGTGAACGCCCATGAATGCCGTGGAAACCGTAAGAATTGATATAGCCGGAAATACGTCCGGAACATCCGATGCCTGATACAACAGCTAAGTTCTCAGGCTCTAAACCAACATTTGCTGCCGCACGCTGAATCGCAGCCTGCACGGAGAAGTCTCCACAACCTGGGCACCAGTTTGGTTTTACATTATTACGAAAATCTTTAAATGTGGCCATTTAGAACAACTCCTTGCATTTTGTGTGAATTTCATGCGGCAAGAATGGATTTCCGTCGTACTTTAATAGCTTATGTACTTTCTCAGCATGTCCGACGTTCATCTTCATGATGTTCGCTAATTGTCCTGTAGCGTTGTTTTCAACTACAGCGATTTTCTTAGCTGATTTCACAAGCGGCAATAACTCATCAGTTGGGAAAGGATGAATCAGGCGAACTTGTGCATGGTTCACTTTAATACCGTCCTGTTCCAGTCTGCTCATTGACTCCTCAATTGCACCGCGTGTTGAGTTGAAGCCGACAATCAGCAAGTCTGCTTCTTCATGAGGAGCATGCTTGTGAACAGGTGTATTGAATTTAATATTTTCAATCTTGCGGAAACGCTTATCCATTTGCGCATTCCGGTTTGCAGCTGATTCTGAAGGTTTTCCAGTTTCATCATGTTCCACACCTGTCACATGGTGAATTCCGTTCTTCATACCTGGGATTACGCGAGGTGAAACTCCATCTTCTGTAACCTCAAAGCGCTTGAAGTAGCCTTTGTTTTCAATTTCAGGAAGATCTTCTGTAACAAGCTTTCCACGGCGGATTTCCACTTTGCTGAAATCAAGCGGCTCCACTGTCTGCTTTCCAAGGGAAAGCTGCAAATCTGAGAGAACAATAACCGGGCACTGATATTCTTCCGCAAGGTTGAAAGCTTCAGCCGTATCATAGAATGCTTCCTGTACCGTACTTGGAGCAAGCACGATTTTTGGAATTTCGCCATGAGTTCCGTAAATCATTGCCATTAAGTCAGATTGCTCCTGCTTTGTCGGAAGTCCTGTAGAAGGGCCGCCACGCTGCGTATCAACGATAACAAGCGGTGTTTCAGTAATCCCTGAAAGGCCTATCGCTTCCATTTTAAGGGAAAGTCCCGGACCAGCAGATGCTGTAAGTGAGCGGACACCTGCGTAGTTTGCACCTATTGCCATAGTAACTGCGGCAATTTCATCTTCTGTCTGGATGACAGATCCGCCAAGTGCCGGAAGCTTTTTAATCAGATATTCCATGATTTCGGATGCAGGTGTTATTGGGTAAGCGGCCATGAAGCGGCATCCGCCTGCCAGCGCACCAAGAGCGATTGCATCGTTTCCGATCATGAATAAACGCTTCAGCCCGTCAGCTTTTTCAAGCTCCATTAATTCCACATCATCACTAAGCTTTTCTTTCATGAAATCAAAGCCAGCCTGAATGGCTTCCATGTTCTTATCGACAACCTGCTGTCCTTTTCGCCCAAAAATCTCTTGAACTACTTCTTCAAATACTTTAATATCTAAATTTAGAACCGCACATGTCGCACCAACAGCAACCATGTTTTTCATCAGGGATGTTCCAAGCTCTGTAGCAATCTCTGTAAAAGGGACTGCAAACAAAGCTGCATTCGTATCTTCTGGCTGTTTAGGATCAAACTTTGCATCTGCAATCATGATCCCTTTATCGTGTAGTTCTTTGTAGTTTAAATCGATTGTTTCCTGGTCAAAAGCTACCAGAATATCTAAATCGTCCGAAATAGAACGAATTTGTGACGTGCTGACGCGAATCTTGTTGTTCGTGTGCCCGCCCTTAATACGTGATGAAAAGTGGCGGTAACCGTACAGGTAGTAGCCTAAACGATTTAGCGCAATGGAAAAAATCTCCCCGGTACTTTCAATACCTTCCCCTTGCTGTCCTCCAACTTTCCATGAAAGTTGATTGATCATGTCTTACACCCCTTTAGATACGTTAAGAAATTATGTAAAAACGTTTATTTAATATAAGTGTAGTACTTGTCCAGTCAAACCGGTCATTCAACATGCCTTTAAGGCTATATTTTTGGAAGATGGATGGGTACTAAACGCTTTCAATTCTAGACCTATGCGTCTAAAAAAGCAACCCTTTCTGAATATTTATTGGCTAAAAGATGAATATTTTTTTATTTTTTGAAAAATACTAAAAAGATCATTCTATTTTGGATTCAATAGGTCTCTAACAACCCTTGATATACAGTTTTTTCACCATTTTCACCTTGGAAATCTGCTATAAAAATTCCGAAATAGAAAATTTTCAGCTTGTATATCAGAATAATATTTTATTAGTTCATTTATCAGGCTGTCGTATTTTCTTGCATCCTCCAAACCTGTAACTCTTCCATCGGTGCCGTCAAAATCCGAACCAAATCCAACATGATTTTCTCCTCCAAGTGAACAAACATGTTCAAGATGTCTTAGGATATCAGTAATTGTGGCTGATTGTTTTCCTGATAAAAACTCCGTCACAAATGTAATGCCCATAACACTGTCCCGGTCAATCAGGGCTTCAATCTGTTCGTTTGATAAATTGCGGGGATTTGGGCACAGCGAATAGCAGTTCGAGTGAGAGGCAAAAGGATAATCCGCCCATTCCATCACATCCCAGAACCCGCGTTCAGAGAGATGGGATACATCGCACCATGCTTTGCTGGCATTTAATTCATAAACCACTTGTTTGCCAAACGAGGAAAGCCCTGCCCCCCTCTCTTCAAGCACTCCATCAGCAGCACAGTTTGCATAATTCCAGGTCAGTCCCACTGAAGACACCCCCAGCCTGAGAAGCGTCTTTAATTTAAGCAGATCGCAGCCAACGGCATCACATCCCTCCAGTGTCAGCACTGCCCCTATTTCATCATCCTGCAGCAGGTCGATGTCCCGGCTGCTTCTAATGAGCTTTAATTGAGGGCTGGGCTTAAGCACTTTGTCGTAAAACAGATCGGCCATATATAGGGCCGCGTTGAACTTCATTTCCGGATGTACAGTTTCAGGAACATATATGGCAAAGCACTGAACTTTGAAACGGGAGGCCTGCAGACCTTCCATGTTTACCTGAAGACTTCCTGAATTTTTAAAATCAACCTCTCTGTTCAAAAACATTTTATATAGGACATCACAATGTGCATCAAATATTTTCACGCTGTCTTCCTCCCTTTTTCTGTATAGCTTCATCTTATTAAAAAAAGAACCTGTTTGCCTATGATGCAAACAGGTTTTAATATTTTTTCACGAATTTATATTTTGCTGACTTATGCATATGACAATGGATGATTTCCCATTCTGAAGCTTTTGGCTAACGCGGCTCCACAATCAGCTTAATGGCAGTCCGCTCTTCGCCGTCAATCAGAATATCCGTGAATGCAGGGATACAAATTAAATCCACTCCGCTAGGCGCTACGAATCCTCTTGCGATCGCTACTGCCTTAACAGCCTGGTTCAATGCACCCGCACCAATTGCCTGGATTTCTGCATTTCCTCTTTCGCGAAGAACTCCAGCAAGCGCACCAGCTACAGAATTAGGATTAGATTTTGCTGAAACTTTTAATATTTCCATTCCTAGCTCCTCCTCGTTTTACCCCTCCTGTATGCATTGCTCAAAGCGCTGATTCGCCTTCTGCAAAGGCCGAATGCCTTCAGAGAGGCAATTACTTTCCGTTCATGTCATACTGCTTTGATGGAATTTAGCACCAGGTCTATATATCATTCCATTGCTACTATATTCAGCTTGGAATTCACATATTCCGGCTTGGACAAAAAAAGCAGGGTTTCAGGCTGATTTTCATGAAAAAAACTAAAAACTGCATTCGGACATCCGAATGCAGTTTTTTATCTGTTTATGTGTAAAAAGGGTGGTCATCGTTAATTAAGATCCGGTCAATTTTTTTTGCGAGCCCCGTTTTTGGGTTCAGCTCAATGAATGCTGCACTTAATTGGGTCCTGCCTTCTTTCGGAACCTCAAATCGAACCGGTAATCCAGTCAAAAACCTTTTGATCACAGCTTCTTTTTCAACACCAAGGATACCGTCATAAGGGCCTGTCATTCCTACATCAGACATAAAAGCTGTCCCGCCAGGCAAAACACGGTTATCGGCTGTCTGCACGTGCGTATGCGTACCTACTACTGCTGATACTTTTCCATCCAAATACCAGCCCATTGCCTGTTTTTCACTTGTTGCTTCCGCATGAAAATCAACAAAAATGAACGGAGTCCTTTCACGGGCTTCCTTTATCAGTTCATCCGCCTTTTGGAAAGGACAATCACTTGTATTCATAAAAGTCCTGCCCTGAAGGCTGATAACCGCTACTTCCTCTGTATTGAATTTTAAAAACACCATGCCTTTGCCAGGATTATTTGAAGGAAAATTGGCCGGACGGACCATGTATTTAGCGCGGTCAATGAATTCAAAAATCTCCCGGTTATCCCATGTATGATTACCGAGCGTTACCGCCTGAGCACCGGCCTCCAGAAATCCCCGGTATATCTTTTCTGTTATTCCCTTTCCCCCTGCTGCATTTTCCCCATTAATAATCGTGATATGCGGGCGGTATTTTTCTTTTAGCTTCGGTACATATTCAGTGATCATATCACGCCCCTGGGATCCCACTACATCTCCGACAAACAATATATTCATGTCATATCCCTTTCTGTTTTTAAAGATATATGTATGCTTTTCCAGTCTTTTTTATTAGTTTAACACAGTTTCCTGCATCAATATAAAGCACACCCCGAAAAAGAAATAAAGCGATGCATGTGCATCGCTTTATTTTGCATATTCAACGGCCCTCGTTTCACGGATAACCGTGACCTTGATGTGGCCCGGGTAATCAAGTTCCTCTTCAATCTTCTTACGGATATCCCTTGCCAAACGATGAGATTCAAGGTCATCAATTTGTTCAGGCTTAACCATAATGCGAATTTCCCGTCCTGCCTGAATGGCAAATGATTTTTCAACGCCATCATAGGATTCTGAAATCTCTTCAAGCTTTTCCAGACGTCGAATATAATTTTCAAGAGTCTCTCTTCTTGCTCCAGGTCTTGCTGCTGATAAAGCATCAGCTGCAGCGACAAGCACGGCAATGATCGAAGTAGGCTCTGTGTCACCATGGTGGGAAGCAATACTGTTGATGACAACAGGATGCTCCTTATACTTAGTGGCAAGTTCCACACCGATTTCAACATGGCTTCCTTCCACCTCATGGTCGATTGCTTTTCCAATATCATGAAGCAATCCAGCACGGCGTGCCAATGTTTCGTCCTGTCCTAATTCGGCCGCCAGCAAACCTGAAAGCTGAGCCACTTCCATTGAATGCTTTAACACATTCTGACCGTAGCTTGTACGGAATTTTAAACGGCCAAGAATTTTGATTAAATCTGGATGCAGACCGTGAACACCAACTTCGAAAGTAGTTTGTTCACCAATTTCGCGGATGTGTTCATCCACTTCACGGCGGGCCTTATCAACCATCTCCTCAATCCGAGCTGGATGGATGCGTCCGTCCTGAACCAGTTTGTCTAAAGCTAAGCGTGCAGTCTCACGGCGAATCGGATCAAAACCGGATAAAATAACCGCTTCCGGCGTATCATCGATTATGAGATCAATTCCAGTCAGAGTTTCAAGAGTACGGATATTACGGCCTTCACGGCCAATAATGCGCCCTTTCATCTCATCATTTGGCAGGTTGACAACTGATACTGTAGTTTCTGCTACATGATCAGCTGCACATCTTTGGATAGCCAGTGACAAGATTTCCTTCGCTTTCTTATCTGCGTCCTCTTTCGCTCTAGTCTCGCTCTCTTTTACCATAATAGCGACATCGTGAGCCACTTCCTGCTCCGTGCGCTCTAAAATGATGGACTTTGCCTCTTCACGAGTCAAGCCTGAGATGCGTTCCAGCTCAGCTTGCTGCTCTTTAATCATCTCGTCCACTTTGCTTTCCATCTCTTCAATATGCTGTTGTCTTTTGCTAAGAGAATCGTCCCTCTTTTCTAAAAGCGCTTCACGTTTATCTAACGTTTCATCTTTGCGATCAAGGTTCTCTTCTTTTTGCATTAAGCGATTTTCTTGTTTTTGCAGTTCATTTCTTCGATCACGAATTTCACTTTCCGCATCTGTGCGAAGCTTGTGAATTTCATCTTTCGCTTCAAGCAGGGCTTCTTTCTTCGTAGCCTCAGCTTCTCGCTTTGCGTCTTCCAAAATCTGCTCAGCAGCATCTTTAGCTCCTGCAATTTTTGCTTCGGCAATAGATTTGCGAACAAAATAGCCAACAATAGCACCGACGATTAGGCCAAGCAAAATGGAGATGATTGCTGTTACTAGATCCATCATTTCACCTCCTCTTGCTATGAACTTGTTTGTGTTACGTTTTTTAAAGTGTCGGCATGTACATTGTCCAATTCAACATACAGCACTAAGGCTTTTAAACGTTTCAATCTCAATAAAGCACTGGGCATCCATTTGAGGGCTGGCATAATATTAACGTATGAATAGCCAATGGAGCCTGGAGAAAGACAAAGTCTAACTCAGTAAGAATTTCTTTACATATAAAATGTAAAATATACATTTTTAATTGTAAAGCTGTGGAATTTCATTGTCAAGGGTTTGTCCTATAGGCTTTTCTTAATATTTCGATTGGTTTGAACACTTTTGATCATTTAGTCAATTCATTTTTTTATGTCTTAAGATTACAACTGGTTACAATTAAGATTTTGTTTAGCGTCCGTTGAATATGGGTGTTGATTTCTGATGCAGTCACTCAGCGGCCGAGGGCGGTCCGGGAGCCTCCTCAGCGCATTCGCGCCAACGGGGTCTCCCGTTTACCGCACTCCCGCAGGACATTGAGTAAGCTCCTCTGTTAAACACCGCACGAAGAAAATGCGTTAGCATTTTCGAGGATCTCGCGCCTTCCACTACAATCAGCATGTACTAATTAAGTAATTTTAGTTATCAAAACCCTTAAACCGATATTTCAAAGGATATTTTCAATACTACTGATGAACTGTCGTACCATGAGCTCAAATCCACATGTAACCTTCCCGTTTACATAATTTCATACCTATAAGAAAAGCAAAGCCGCCCGGGCTTTGCTTTTGCTTTGTATTAATCGATCAGCTCGAATTCTTCCTGCTCTTCGTCTCCGCTGATTACTTTATCTCCATCAAGTCCATAGTGTTCACGGATTTGTTTTTGGATAGTGAGGCGGATTTCAGGGTTTTCTTTTAGGAATACTTTGGCGTTTTCACGGCCTTGGCCAAGGCGCTCTTCATTGTATGAGTACCATGAGCCGCTCTTTTGGACAATATCCAGTTCAGAGCCAAGATCGATGATTTCGCCTTCCTTAGAGATTCCTTCACCGTACATGATATCTACTTCCGCCACTCTGAACGGAGGAGCGACTTTGTTTTTGACAACTTTGATCTTTGTCTTATTACCAACCATTTCATTGCCCTGCTTAAGAGTTTCTGCACGGCGCACTTCAAGACGGACAGAAGAGTAGAATTTCAAAGCGCGTCCGCCAGGAGTGGTTTCAGGGTTTCCGAACATAACTCCGACTTTTTCACGGATCTGGTTAATGAAAATCGCAATGGTTTTAGATTTGTTGATTGCGCCTGATAGTTTACGAAGTGCCTGGGACATAAGGCGGGCCTGCAAACCAACATGGGAATCACCCATTTCCCCTTCAATTTCAGCCTTTGGCACAAGGGCTGCAACAGAGTCAATTACCAGAATATCAACAGCTCCGCTTCGAACAAGTGCTTCTGCAATTTCAAGCGCCTGCTCTCCTGTATCCGGCTGGGAAAGTAAAAGCTCATCAATATTCACACCAAGATTTTGTGCATAAACAGGGTCTAGAGCATGTTCAGCATCGATAAAAGCAGCTTGTCCGCCGCTTGCCTGAACCTCTGCAATTGCATGCAGGGCTACAGTTGTTTTACCTGAGCTCTCAGGTCCATAAATTTCAATAATGCGTCCTCTTGGATAGCCCCCTACCCCAAGAGCTGCATCAAGGGCAAGGGATCCGCTTGGTGCAGTGGAAATTTTCCGGTCAGTCTGTTCACCAAGCTTCATAATAGAACCTTTACCAAATTGCTTTTCTATTTGTTTTAACGCCATTTCAAGAGCTGCTTGACGATCACTCACTAATAGTTCCTCCTTTTATATAGACGAATCTATCTTTTGATTAGATTCGTTTTGTCTCATCTCAAAACCTAACTCTACTATAAACCTTTTCAATGCATTTGTCGAGCAAAAAGTCGAACATCCATTCGATTTTTTTCACCAGGACATTTTGCCCGAAAATATCAATTCATGCTGTGGAAAATGTAATTTTCAGATGTGAATCAATAGAAGAAATGGCATTTCGATAAGAATTCTGTCTATTTTTCAGGCTATTAAAAAATCAGAACGCTTTTCAGGCGCTCTGACATTCTTTTAATGCTTTTATAAGAAAATGGCAGCCATATTTTACCGTACGGACACGGTTTGCCGCCCTGGTTCCCCCAAGGTTCAGCTTTTCAGTCTGGACAGGCTTACCTTTTATCCAGATGCCTATATATACGGTTCCCACCGGGTTGCCTTCCAGTTCGTCAGGACCAGCAACACCTGTGAAGCTGATTCCGATATCTGAGTTAGTCAGACTGGCGACATTCTCAGCAAGCTCTGCTGCACACTGAGCACTGACGACCCCCTCGTTATCAATCGTTTCTTTGCGAACTTTTAAAACCTCAGCCTTAACTTCGTTTGTATAGCAAACCACTCCGCCTTTTAGAAGTCCGCCTGCTCCCGGAATGGATGTAAACTCCTGCTGAAACATGCCGCCTGTTAAACTCTCAGCAGCGGAAATAGTCATATTGTTTTCCTTGATCAGCTTGGTGAGCTCATGCATCAAGGAAGTGTCATCGTAGCCATAGAAGAATTCGCCGACACGGCCGAGGATTTTAGCTTCAGTTTCATCCATCAGCATCATTGCCGTGTTAGGCTGGCTATGCTTTGCCGTAAGCCTTAGCGTGACTTCTCCGTCAGAGGCAAGCGGAGCAATTGTTGGATTACTCTGCGCATCGATAATATCTTCAATCTCAGTTTCAAGCATGGCTTCTCCAATCCCGAAAAAGTGCAATACCCGGGAAACAATCACATCATCTGTGCCCAGCTTGGATTGCAGGGCCGGAAAAGCATGTTTCAGGAACATAGGCTCCATTTCATTTGGAGGTCCCGGAAGTAGCATAAAAACATGCCCGCCATTATCGGAAATCATTCCAGGAGCCATTCCATGCTCGTTAGGAAGTACTTGTGCATCCTCAAGTACAAGTGCCTGTTTTTTATTATTCTCAGTCATCTCTCTGTTGGTCCGTTTAAAATACATCTGTATGGATTCAAGCGCCTGCTCATCCATGACAAGCTCTTTGCCTAGATGGCGGGCAATCGTTTCTTTCGTCAAATCATCCTTTGTCGGCCCCAGCCCGCCAGTGAAAACGATCAGATCTGATCGATCTTCCGCAATTTTGATCACAGACTTCAGGCGCTCAGGGTTATCGCCAACCACTGAATGGTAAAAAACATTAATGCCCAGTTCAGCAAGCTGCCGGGAAAGAAAGCGGGCATTTGTATTAACGATTTGTCCAAGTAAAAGCTCAGACCCGACAGCTATAATTTCTGCATTCATTCAAAAGCCCCTTTCTGGCTAAAAAAATTATTTTGAGTTAATGAAGGCCTGCTTGTTTTTTGCAAAATAGTCCCAGCCGGACCAGATGGTAAAGAACATCGCAACCCAAAGGGCAATCAGATCAAACGGAATTGAAACCATTTCAAAAATAATATTATGTAAAAGCAGTGAAGAAATGGCCACAATTTGAGCCCATGTTTTGATTTTGCCTAGCTGATTCGCTGCGACTACTTCTCCTTCCCCCGCCAGAACAAGCCTTAAACCTGTTACGGCAAATTCACGGCTAATGATAATAATCACAATCCAGGATGGAGCCAGCTCAAGATCAACAAGGACAATCAATGCTGCAGAGACAAGGAGCTTGTCTGCAAGCGGATCAAGAAACTTACCTAAATTTGTAACCAGATTGTATTTGCGGGCAAAATAGCCATCAACCCAATCGGTAACTGAAGCAATGATAAAGATAAGAGCTCCAATCAGGTGGGTTACCGGCATTTCCGCTCCAAGGAATTCTATATTTCCCCACGAAAAAGGAACAAGCATTACGAGCAGAAATACGGGTATCATCATGATACGTGACACTGTAATTTTATTTGGCAGATTCATGTTTTACCTCCAAGTATAGTAAATGAAGCTTCTTGCAGAAAAAGGTGTCAGACATTCGCTGCAAACCTTTTAATGATAATTTTTACATAAAAAGCGAAAATAGTCATCTAAAGAAGATGACTATTCGGTCTTCGGCGCGTACTTAATGGTTATATCCTGCTTGACGGATTGTGAAGGCGGCACCTTATACTCAATTTTTTCGCCGTTTACATAGATTTCAGTTTGAGTCGAATTTCCGACTACAATAGAAGCTTCCGTTTCCTTTGAAAAGTCTACCTTCTGGCTTTTCGTGCCATCAGCTGTCAGCATTCCCTGGTAGAAGGAATTTCCTTTGCCGTTTTTGATATTCACCCAAGTTTCTCCTGTAGACACAACTTCCAGTTCAAACTTGTCCGCATTTTTCAATTCATAAACCGTTCCATTTCCGCTGGATTGCACCACAGCAACCTCCTGCTTTGGCGCTTCCTCGGCTTCTTGATCCTCGGCAGTTTCCTCAGCAGAGTCTTTGTCAGCAGATTCTTCTTTCTCTCCTGCTGATTCATCTTTATCATTTTCATCTTTTTTACTATCTGAAAGGTTTTCAGACTCTTCTATGACCGTCTGCCCATCTGTCCGATCAGATGGCTGCTCTTCATTATCCGCCTGATCTTTGGCACCCAGGAAATTATAAAGGACTGCGATGAGACCAATTATAAAGACACCAATAAGTACCTTTGGGAGAATATCGAATACCTTTGAAGTCCTGCCAGAAAGATCTTTTCTGGATTGAACACGGGATAGCTTTTCCGGAATATCATCATTCATCTGTGCCGGAATGTCATTTTTATACTGCTCGAAAATTTCTTCAGGCTCAATTCCCACCGCTTCAGCATACTGCTTTATAAATGCCCTGACATAAAACTTCCCGGGCATCATGCTATAATCGCCCTCTTCAATACCCATCAAATAGCGCTTTTGTATTTTTGTGACCTTTTGCAGATCGTCAAGGCTCATATCCTTAGCCAGCCGCGCTTCTTTTAAACGATTTCCTAGTTCTGTCAATTTACAACACCTTCCAACTTACTAAAAATCAAAGCCTCCAAAATCAGATTCAGAGAACATACTGTTTTTCTCTACTACATCATAAGTAATCTCTTCCTCAGGATCGTGTCGGAGCTCAATAATATAATCGAAATCATTAAGGGAGTATTCAGTGTTTTGCACAAAGATATCCGGATGCTCTACTACTTTTACTGCAGGAAGGCGCATAATTTCCCGCACAAGCTGCCAGTGACGTTCATTTGCACGTCGGGTTGAGACAATTCCGTCTATTATGAACAAATTGTTTTCATTATATTCATCCTCGATCAGCTGGTTGCGTATCGTCTGCTTTAGCAGAGTGGATGAAACAAATAGCCATCGTTTGTTGGCACAAACACTTGAGGCCACAATGGATTCAGTTTTTCCAACCCTTGGCATTCCCCTGATCCCTATAAGCTTGTGCCCTTCCTGTTTAAATAATTCCGCCATGAAGTCGACTAATAAACCAAGCTCGTCCCTGACGAACCTGAACGTTTTCTTGTCGTCGGCATCCCTTTGAATGTATCTTCCATGGCGCACAGCAAGACGGTCTCTAAGTTTAGGCTCCCGGAGCTTAATCACTTTAATTGTATCCATAGTATTTAAAATCGATTTTAAGCGTTCAATCTGTTCGTGGTCTTTAGCCAGAATCAGCAATCCTCTTCGGCCTTCATCCACACCATTGATGGTAACGATATTTATGGAAAGCATACCCAGCAGGGAAGAAATGTCACCAAGCAAGCCGGGACGATTCTTTTGGATTTCATATTCCAAATACCATTCTGTTTTCTCCACCGGAAAACCTCCTCCTGCATGATGCGCGGCTCATTGCGCATTTTATATGTATATGTATATCTTTTATTAATGTAAATTTTTATTAAACCTACCCTGAATTTTCATCTAGATTCTATAATATATGATTTTTTACCAATATGAAAGGAAAAACCCGTCTGGCTGTGGAGGAAATTCTTTTTGGGGAAAACGAAAAGAGAGGATTTCCTCTCTTTTCGCTGATTTACATTAAATTCTTATTGAGAGCCGTCGTTTTGAACAAGCTTTACCATCATATTTGCAATGGCATGCTGCTCATCCGGGCTTGCTACAGACCAAAGATCAGCCAGGATTTTTTCCTGGTCATTCTTCGGCTCCACTTGCTTGGCTAAATAATCGCCGATTTGGTAAGCAAGGTCATTTACAGTTTCCTTATTCATCCCCTGGTTCTGTCCCTGATGAAGACGATCTCCAAGGAAGTCTTTCCACTGCTGCCAGTTATCTAGTACAGACATAATTATTGCCTCCTTTAAATGTTGTACAATTATATTGTGCTTAGGGGCTGAATAAAATATGCATGCACTAATACACATGAACAAAAAATATGTGAAACTTCAATGAACGATAGGAGTTACGTATACCAGCCGCCATTTACAGCCAAGACCTGTCCGGTAATATACGAGGCCCTTTCTGAAAGAAGGAAGGAAACGGAGTTGGCAATGTCAGCAGGCAAGGCAAGCCTGCCCATAGGAATATCGCTTTTTACGGCATCCAGCTCCTCTTCAGTAAAATCATTCAGCATAGCTGTCTCGACTGCACCTGGGGCAACCGCATTAACCCTCACTCCGCTTAGGGCAACTTCCTTGCTTAAAGCTTTTGCAAAAGCAATTTGGGCGCCCTTAGCTGCCGAGTAAGCAACTTCACAAGCAGCACCCGTCTGGCCCCATATAGAGGAAATAACGATGACATTCCCGCTGCCCTTTGAAATAAGTTTTGGCAGAAGCTCTTTGGTCAGCAGAAGAGGTGAGGTCACATGAAGGTTCATCAGCGCCTCAGTTTCCGCTTCCGGCAATTCCGTCAGAAGTCCGTATTGTGCTGACCCGCTATTATGGATAATGGCATCAAGCGAAAAGATATTTGGTATAATTTTTTTATAGCCGCCTTGTACAGACAGGTCTGCCTGGATTGGAATATATTCTCCATCAAAGGCCTGCAGGCGGTCCAGCAGACTGTTTATACTTCGCTTATTTTGATTGTAATGCAAATAGAGCGAATAGCCTTCCTCCGCCAGTTTAATGCTGATTTCCTGGCCGATTCCTCCGCTGGCTCCAGTTATTAACGCAAATTTCCTCATTTCATACACTCCCGAAAAAAGCAAAGCGCCTTTTATGGCGCTCTGCTGAAACAGCTTTTTATTTTTTAGGCACAACCTGACAAACCGTAAATCGTTCTTCGCTAATCAAATGACCAGCCGCATTTTCCACATCCTCAAGTGTGATGCTTTCAAGCGTCGGCACAACATCAAACAAATCCATCTCATTAAAAGCATACCGGGTAAATTGATTGGCTATATACTCAGGTGAATTGACAGCACGCAGGAATGCACCTATTTTCTTCTTTTTTGTCCGATCAAGTGTTTCCTGTGAAATAGCTCCCTTTTCCCTTGCATCCAGCAGCATCTTTTGCAATGTATCAGCTAAACGGTCAGGATCATTTGTGTCCCCGCCGACCATGGCAAATCCAAAGCCCTGTTCCTGTGTATAATCAAAGGAGAATGTGTCATCAATTAACCCTTCATTATACAGTGAGCTGTAGTGCTCAGAGCTTTTACCGAATAAGATATCCAGCAGCACATTCAGACTCAGTTCATTTTTGAGCATTTCTTTGCCGGACTGATTTGCATTACTGCTCTTTATCCCAACAAGGCACTTTGAGGTCTGAACATTCATCTCAAGAACCTTTTTCTTTTCGGCCGCTTCAGCAGGCTCTTCTTCGAATTGGCGTTTAATTTCCTGCATCTCTTTATAATCCTTCTTGCTTTGATTCGTTCGAACCTGAGACATAATCTGATCCGGATCAACGGGTCCAACGATGAACAGCAGCATGTTGCTTGGGTGGTAGAAGGTTTCATAGCATTCATACAGCATATCTTTTGTAATATGGGAAATGGACTCGATCGTACCTGCTATATCGATTTTAACCGGGTGGTTTTTATACATATTTTCGATCAGTCCAAAATATAAGCGCCAGTCAGGATTGTCATCATACATGGTGATTTCCTGGCCGATGATGCCTTTCTCTTTTTCAACAGTCTTTTCTGTAAAATAAGGGTCCTGCACAAAATCAATCAGAGTCTCAAGGTTCAACTCTACGTTCGATGTGCTGGAGAATAAATAAGCAGTCCTCGTAAAAGAAGTAAATGCATTGGCTGATGCTCCCTGCTTGCTGAATTGCTGGAATACATCTCCGTCTTCTTTTTCAAAAAGCTTGTGCTCCAAAAAATGGGCAATCCCATCAGGAACATTTACAAAATCATCTTTCCCGGGGGGCAGGAAATGATTGTCGATCGAACCATATTTCGTTGTAAACGTGGCATAGGTCTTGTTAAATCCCTTTTTCGGCAAAACATATACATCCAGCCCATTTTCAAGGTTTTCATAATACAGCTCTTCCTGAAGCTGGTCAAAAGTGATTTTTTCCATTACTTGCCCGCCTCCTTTCCTGTCAGGAAATACACTGTATCCAAACTGACCTTCTTAGCTGTTTCGGCAATTTCCTCTTTAGTTACCTTATTCATTTCATCCATCCAGGTTTGAAGCGTAATTTCTTTGCCTGACACAACATTATGATAGAGGACTTCGACAATCCCGCGGGCTGTATCAACAGTCTCCAAAAGCTGATTTTTTATGACAGCTTTGGTCTGCTCCATTTCCTGTTCCGTAAAGTCCCCGTTTTTCATGGCTTCCAGCTGTTCTTTAATAATATTAACTGCCTGGTCATAATTACTATTATCGATCCCCGACATAACCATCATTAAGCCTTTATGGCTTTCAAGGCGGCTGGCTACATAGTATGCGAGACTGGCTTTTTCGCGGACATTCAAGAACAATTTTGAGTGTGAAAAGCCTCCAAAAATTCCATTGAATACCTGCAGGGCATAATAATCAGAATCACCGTAAACGACTTTTGTCCGATAGCCGATATTTAGTTTCCCCTGCTTCACATCCTGTTCTTCCCTGACTTCGTTAACAGATTCTCTGATTCTTCCTCTAGATGCCGGCGCTGCCTGCGGGGTTCTTTCCTCTAAAGATAAAAGCTCCCTTGCGTAGGATTCGGCATCTGCCTCGTCCACATCACCTATTACATATAAATCAAGTTCATCCTGCGCCATTGCCTGCTGATAATATTCATATAGACTTTCAGGCGTAATTTTATCCACATCTTCTTTCTCGCCATGCACATGGAGCGCATATGGCTCATCCTTGCACATTTCCTGTACCAGCCGAAAATTGGAATAGCGCATTTTATCATCATAAACGGATTGAATCCGCTGTTTCAGCGTCCTTTTTTCTTTTTCAACCGTATCCTGGTCAAAAGCCCCGCCTTGCACATTTGGCTTAGTCAGGATCTCCGATAAAAATTGGAACGCTTTTTTCAATAGAGGCGTTGGGTCTGAAAGAAACTTCTCATTTGCAATTTCAACAGAAATGGTAATGACATGATACTCACCCTTTTTCGCCAAATCGACAAAAAGAGTTGCACCATATAATTCATCTAGATAAGAGCGCAGCTTTCCGGTTGCAGGGTATGACGAACTGCTGCTTTGCAGGACATGCGGCAATAAAGATCTTAATGTAACAGTATCCTTTTCAAGCGGAGCTTTCATTTTCCAGACCAGTGTATTGGTTTTATATTTCTCTGTTTTAACTACATGAAGCTTAAAGCCATTCATGGCTTTTACGGATTCAGAGATTACAGCCATTTCTTTTCCTCCTGTCGGTAGATTGATGAGTCCAAAGTACGGTCAGTATTAAGAATAGGGATCAACACCTATATGTAAACACTTTGCTGCTATCTTCTATAATATCCTTTGTATTAAATCATATTCTTACTATACCTTGCCCTATTTCTTTATTTCAAGTTATTGGCTGTCTTGGAAGGTTATAGAACAAAATAAAAACCCCTTTTAGGGGTTAGCTTACAAAGACTGACTTAAGTTTAGTATCATGATTTTTCATCACTTTTCCGCATTCAAAATGCACCTGGTTTTTCCCGGTATTCTTCGCCTGATACAGATACTAAACGATTCACTATTCCATCGTAAAGTGCCGGAAAGTACCGGCAAATAAAACAACAAAGCCGCAGCGGCCAAAAAAAGCCAGCGCAAATAGGAAAAAATCTTTTCTGTTTCATAATCATCTATATATAAGGAAAAACGCATAATCAAACCTCTAATCTCTTATCTAATTAACAAAATATTAACACATTTGCCTCAATGAATCACAAATTAAAATAGGATAAGATTTGCGCTGAAAAAAGCCCCATTTCTAAATGAAATGAGGCTTTGCTGTTTAGCGCTTTCCTTTTATATATGGAGTACCAGATGCTTTTGGAGCATCGGCGCGTCCTATGAAACCAGTCAATGCCAGAATCGTTAAAACATATGGTGCTATGAGAAGATATACATTTGGAATATTCTCAAGGAATGGAAGGCTCGAGCCGATGATACTCAAGCTTTGCGCAAACCCAAAGAATAAAGCCGCCCCCATAACACCAAGCGGATGCCATTTACCAAAGATCAATGCTGCCAATGCCATAAATCCCTGGCCGCTGATCGTTGCATGGCCGAAATCTGAAGAAATGGATTGTGCATACACACCGCCGCCGATTCCTGCTAGGGCACCGGAGATTAATACCCCAATGTATCTCATTCGGGTAACATTAATACCCATTGTATCTGCAGCCATTGGGTGTTCACCAACCGCTCTCAGCCTTAGCCCGAATGGAGTTTTAAACATCACAAACCAGGCAAGAAATGCCACGGCAATCGCTGCAAATGAAGTATAGTATGTGTTTGAGAAAAACAGTTTTCCTATTACGGGTATATCGCTCAAAAATGGTATATCCACCTTGCTGAACCCTTTTTGAATAATATCCGTCTGGCCTTTTCCATAAATGAATTTAACCAGGAACAGTGCAGCTCCAATTGCCAGAAGGTTAATCGCAACACCTGAGACTACCTGGTCTGCTCTAAACGTAATGGAAGCAACAGCATGCAGGATGGATAAAAGTGCTCCTACAACCATAGCTGCCAATAATGCTACCCATGGGGTCATGCTGCCAAATACATCTACGAACGTAAGGTTAAAGACTATGGCAGTGAATGCTCCAATTACCATCAATCCTTCTAAACCAATATTTACAACACCGGAGCTTTCTGAAAAGTTTCCGCCCAAACCAGTGAAAATAAGCGGGGCTGCCCAAAGCAATGTTGATGGAATAATAATTAATAGGATCTCCATTAAGCCCACTTACTTCACCCCCTTTTTGCTGATACGGTCAATAAAGATGCGAATCATATAGCTTGCTGCAACAAAGAACACAATAAGAGCAATGATAATATCCACCAGTTCATTTGGAACTCCAGCTTCAAGCGGCATGTTTAAGGCGCCGACCTTCAAGCTTCCGAATAGCAATGCTGCAAAAATAATTCCGATTGGACCGTTACCGCCCAGAAGGGCAACCGCAATACCATCAAACCCTACTCCGGTAAATCCGCCTTTGATGGCTGCGTATCCGAATGTACCCAAAGCTTCCATCGCACCTGCAAGACCAGCAAATGCTCCTGAGATTACCATTGAAAGAATAATGTTTTTGCTGACGCTCATGCCTGCATATTCAGATGCATGCTGGTTAAAGCCTACAGAGCGCAATTCGTATCCCTTTGATGTTTTTTCTAATAGGAACCACATTATAAACACACAAGCTAAAGCAATTAAAATTCCCCAGTGCAGACGGGAATAGTCAGTTAAGCCCTCAAGAAATGGGGAACGCAGTGATGCAGAGTCTGCAATCATCTCCGTACGGTCACTTTTGTCTGAAAGGACCGTACGGATTATATAGTTCGTTACATGCAATGCCACATAGTTCATCATGATCGTGACAATTACTTCATGGACTTTAAACTTGGCTTTCAGCAATCCCGGAATAAATGCCCATAGTGCACCCGCTGCTGCAGCTGCAAGAACAGCCAGCGGCAGATGGATGAACTTTGGAAGTTCAAATGCAACCCCTACCCAAACAGCAGCAAGCCATCCGACGATTAGCTGCCCTTCAACACCGATGTTAAATAAGCCTGTACGGAAAGCAAATGCAACTGCCAATCCGGCAAGAATATAAGGTGTGACCTGTCTGACGACTTCACCAGTGTAGTAGATTTCTCCAAAAGCACCGTTCCATAGGGCATTAAATGCAGATCCGGCATTATACCCTGTTGCTATCATTATGATTGTACCTACTAATACGCCGAGCAGAACGGCAACTAGAGGCACGACAATATTCTTCATGCGATTAGACATGGTTTTCGCCACCCGCTTCCTTCCGTTTAGAACCGGCCATCAATAAACCTAATTCTTGTTCAGTTGTTTGTTTCGGGTCAACTACTGCTACAATTTCACCCTCATAAATAACAGCAATACGGTCGCTGACATTCATGATTTCATCCAATTCAAATGAAATAAGCAGCACAGCTTTCCCCTGGTCACGCTGTTCAATCAGACGCTTGTGAATGTATTCAATTGCTCCGACATCCAATCCGCGTGTCGGCTGAGCAGCGATCAGGAGATCTGGATTGCGGTCAATTTCACGTCCGATTATGGCTTTCTGCTGGTTACCTCCGGAAAGTGCCCTAGCAAGTGTATATTCACTTGGGGTTCTGACGTCGAATTCTTTAATCAGCTTTGTTGCTTTGCTGTAGATTTCTTTAAAGTTCAGAACACCTTTTTTAGAGAATGGAGCTTTGTAATAGGTTTGCAGAACCATATTCTCTCCAATTGGAAAATCAAGTACAAGTCCATGCTTATGACGGTCCTGAGGGATATGCCCTACGCCCGTCTCCGTTACTTTCCGCGGTGACATATTAATAATTTCTTTGCCATTCAATTTAATTGAACCGCTTTCAGACTTCCTCAAACCTGTAATAGCTTCTATTAACTCAGACTGTCCATTTCCATCTACACCGGCAATACCGACAATTTCCCCGGCCCGTACATTAAGGTTAAGCTTATTAACCACGCCAAGCCCCCGGGAATCTTTTACATTTAAATCCTGAATTTCAAGCACTTGCTCCTGTGGCTTCGATACTGTTTTATCCGTTTTAAAAGTAACTTCCCTTCCCACCATTAAACTGGCAAGTTCATTAGGATTCGTCTCGCTGACATTAACCGTACCGATGCCGACCCCTTTGCGGATGACCGTTACTCGATCACAAACTTCCATTATTTCCTTCAGCTTGTGGGTGATTAAAATAATAGATTTGCCTTCCTGGATTAAGGTTTTCATGATCTGAATAAGCTCTTTAATTTCCTGTGGAGTAAGAACTGCAGTAGGCTCATCAAAAATAAGGATTTCTGCTCCCCGATAAAGGGTCTTTAAAATCTCTACCCTCTGCTGCATTCCTACAGAAATATCTGAAATTTTCGCCTGCGGGTCAACAGCAAGTCCATATCGCTCAGAAATTTCCCTGACTTCCTTCTCAGCCTTTTTAATATCTATTTTTCCGCCTTTAGTCGTTTCTTTTCCT
Organism: Cytobacillus oceanisediminis 2691; assembly: GCF_000294775.2. Taxonomy (GTDB): domain Bacteria; phylum Bacillota; class Bacilli; order Bacillales; family Cytobacillaceae; genus Cytobacillus; species Cytobacillus pseudoceanisediminis. The sequence continues at coordinate 1,977,136 of NZ_CP015506.1, read as the reverse complement.
AGAATAATATTTTCAGTGACGGTGAAACGGTCTACTAGCATGAAATGCTGGTGGACCATCCCGATGCCCAAGTCGTTTGCTATATTTGGATCGGTGATGCGCACCGGCTTTCCTTTAACTTTTATTTCACCCTTTTCAGGCTGATATAAGCCAAAAAGGACGTTCATTAATGTTGATTTGCCCGCACCATTTTCGCCAAGCAGCGCATGAATTTCACCTGGTTTCAGCTGAAGCGTGATATTATCATTTGCTACGATTCCAGGAAACTCCTTGCGGATGTTGAGCATTTCAATAACATAATCCATTTGTTTCACTCCTTGCTCAAAATATATGGAAATCATTAGTAGTAAGAGGTCAGACCTTGGCAATTCTTAGAAAAACCTGGCCAAAATGCCAAGCTCATCTTAATGAATAGAAAAATATGATTATTGCATTAAAAATCTAAGTGAAATACAGAATTTTTTCTGTCCTTCAATTAAACTTTTAATTTTAAAAAAAGGAATAAGAGGCCGCAGTGCAACCTGCTTATTCCTTGTAAGTAAATTATTCAGCTGAAAAAGAAGCCAGTTCATCTTTTGTAGATGGAACAGTCAGGTCACCATTCTTGATCTTTTCCTGCCATTCTTTAACTGCACCTTCGATTTCTGCTTTAGTAGATACTTCCGGATTGATAGTAGCAAGGCCTACACCGTCTTCAGCCAATCCGTAAGTAGTCGTTTCTCCGCCAGGGAAGCTGCCGTCTTTTGCCTTTGTAGAAAGGTCCTTAACAGCATTGTCTACACGCTTAAGTGCAGATGTAAGGATTACATTGTGCTCTTTGCCATCGATTTCAACTACACCTTCAGCTGTCTGGTCTGAGTCAACACCAATTGCCCAAAGTTCTCTTGCCGGGTCTTTCTTTTTAAGGTCACGAGCTTCCTTGAATAGACCGTTGCCTGTTCCGCCAGCAGCGTGGAAGATTACGTCTACGCCAGAAGAGTACATTTTAGAAGCAATTGTCTGACCTAATTCAGCTTTATCAAATGCTCCAGCATATTGAACTTCTACTTTAATATCAGGGTTTACCGCTTGAACACCAGCAAGGAATCCAGATTCGAATCGCTCGATAACCGGAATCTCCATTCCGCCGATGAAACCAATTTTGTTTTCTTTAGTTGCTTTTGCTGCAGCAACACCTGCAAGGAATGCAGCTTCCTGCTCTTTGAACATGATGCTTGCTACGTTTGGCTGATCAACAACCGCGTCAACGATTCCGAAATGCGCATCCTTTTGCTGCTGGGCAATCTCATTGATTGCACCTTCCATTAAGAATCCGATACCGAAAACAAGATCAAAATCTTGACGAGCTAATGTATTAAGGTTTGTAGAATAGTCAGCATCTGACTGTGATTGAAGATAGTCAAATCCGCCTTTTCCTTTTTCAAGTCCATTCTCTTCACCAAATGCCTGTAATCCTTCCCAGGCAGATTGGTTAAATGATTTATCATCTACACCGCCGACATCTGTTACCATCGCTACAGAGAATGCTTTTTCTTTTTCGTCTCCGCCAGCTGTTTCTCCGCCTTTTTCTTCGCTTTTGCCGCAAGCACCCAGAATCGTTCCAGCAGCAAGAACTAAAGATAGCGCCAATCCGAATTTACGCTTTTTCAAGGTTGGTACCCCCTAAGAAATTGTTTTTGCATTAGCGGAATAATTGTGTTTTCGTATATCCCCAAAAGCTAGATTCTCTTTCTGAGGACATGGAAACTGAACTTATCAGCTCTGAAATAATTGACCGAATAGAGAATCGGTGTATCCGCTTCATCGAAATGCATCTGCTTTAATACCAGCAATGCAGTTTCAGGGTCACATTCCAGAATAGGTGAAATTTTCTCGTGATAGCCAATAGGCTCGATTTGGGCAACAGCATAGGTGATTTTCCGGTTTGCCTCTTCTTCAAGCATGTTGAGGAGCGACTCTTGTTCGTGGGAAAATGTGTCCGGGAGAATATCCTCAGGAACTTTATCCACACAATAAACGACCGGTTCACCATTTGCAGTTCTCACCCGCTCAATCACGGCAATCTCCTGGTCTAACGAACATGAGAATCTGCGGATATCATCTTCAGTCGGTCCCATAGTTACAGAACTTAAGAAAACGGTTCCCGGCTTCATCCCTGCCTGCAAAATCATATTTGTGACACTATTAAGCTGTTCGATGCCTGATGTGAAAAGCGGCTTTGCATTGACAAAGGTGCCTACACCATGACGGCGGATAATTACGTTTTCTTCTTCAAGAATGCGCAATGCCTCCCTCAGTGTAGCTCTGCTAACACCAAGCTGTTTGGCAAGATCAAATTCAGACGGAAGTTTTTCTTTTTCTTTATAAACTCCATCTTCAATGTCTTGTTTTAATCGATCGATGACTTGCAAATATAAATGCCGGTTATCTGACTTAATAGACATGCAGGGTTCCTCCAACTTCAGTTCTCAAGACATCAGACCTCTGATGTTCAATCATTCCTACTAATCGAAAATACTATAACACTTTTTACCCAATAAAGAAATAGAAATTTATCAATTTGTCGAAAAAAGGTGAAAAGAACAAAATGTTTGTGAATCCCTCTGTACCAATTCCTTTTTTCTGGTATAATACTACTTTGAAAACGATTACATTTAAGATTTCTGCTAAAAAAGTAACTGACAATGAATCCTATTTTGTGATGAGTTGAAAGTACCATACCTCTTCATTTTATGTAAGCGTTTTTAGTAGTATGGCATATTCCCATACCTTTTTTTATTGACGTCATTTTTTTGCCCTATATCTCTCAAATACATTAAAAAATGGCCGTCCGAAGACTGGCCATTTTTTAATGTGTCATTCTTATAAAGTTTAGGAACTTGCTTCTTCCGAAGGCTTGCCCTGCAGCACAGCTCTTGGCTTGCTGCCTTCATATGGACCGACAATGCCCCTTGCTTCCATTTCATCAATCAGCCTTGCAGCTCTGGTATAGCCGATCCTGAATCTCCTTTGAAGCATGGATACAGAAGCAGTCTGCATTTCCAGAATCAATTCAACAGCTTCTTCATAAAGATCATCATCCACTTCTCCTGACGCTTCAGGGATATCCTCTGGAATCATCTCTTCCTGATATTGTGCCTTCTGCTGACCAATGACGAAATCCACGATCTCTTCTACTTCTTCATCAGACAGGAATGCACCCTGTACACGGACTGGCTTGGAAGCACCTACAGGCAGGAAGAGCATATCGCCTCTTCCCAGAAGTTTTTCAGCACCGCCCATATCTAAAATGGTTCTGGAATCCGTCATGGATGAAACGGCAAATGCAATCCTTGATGGTATATTCGCTTTGATCACACCTGTGATAACATCTACTGACGGACGCTGGGTTGCGATGATTAAATGGATGCCCGCTGCCCTTGCCATTTGAGCAAGGCGCGTGATGGCATCTTCGACATCGGAGGACGCTACCATCATTAAATCTGCAAGCTCGTCCACTATAACTACAATGTACGGCAGAAGGGGCTGCTGTGCTTCCTCTTCGGCATTATGCCTTTTTACATACTCATTATAGCCTTCGATATTTCTTGTCCCGGTATGGGAGAAAAGCTCATAGCGCCTTTCCATCTCATTGACGACTTTTTGCAGCGCCTGAGCTGCTTTCTTCGGATTTGTCACTACCGGCGCCAGCAAATGCGGCACCCCGTTATATACATTCAATTCCACCATTTTTGGATCGATCATCATTAATTTTACTTCATGCGGTTTTGCCCTCATCAAAATGCTGGTAATGATTCCGTTAATGCACACACTCTTCCCGCTTCCTGTTGCACCGGCAACAAGAAGATGGGGCATTTTGTTGAGTTCTGCAAGGACAGCCTCTCCGGTAATATCACGGCCAAGCCCGATTAATAGCTTCGAGTCCGGTTTGTCGTTTTGCTTGGATTCAATAACTTCCCTAAGAGAAACCATGGCTACTTCAGAGTTAGGAACTTCTATTCCTATGGCGGATTTTCCGGGAATTGGTGCTTCTATCCGGATATCCTTGGCTGCCAGTGCCAGTGCCAAATCATCATTCAGACTAACGATTTTGCTTACCTTTACCCCAACATCGGGATGAACCTCATATTTTGTAACAGCGGGTCCTAAATGAACCTGTGTCACTCTCGCTTTTACCCCAAAACTCTGAAATGTTCTTTCGAGCTTAGCAGCATTCGCATGGATAAGCTCATACTCACCACTTTGATCCGTCTGCCTTGGCAATTTCAATAGTCTGATTGGCGGCAGCTCATAGTCTTTGTTTTCCACTTCAGTAAACGTAATTGGCGGCGCATTCTCATCCTCCGGTTCAGTCTCTGCTGCTTCCTGAACCTGATTAGAAGCCGCTTCCTGAGGATCCTCCTGATAAGCTCTTTCGGCAAAGCTTGAAATAATCGGTTCTGGCGCCGGTTCAGCAGTATTATTGATGGTAATAACAGTCTCTGGTTCTTCTTCGTGCTGGAGAGCCTGCTGTTCTTCTTCTCTTCTTGACTGTCTTTCTTCTCGTCTTGCCCTGCTTTTTTGTTTCCATTCTTTCATATCATCTATAAAAGCAGCCCATTGTTTTTTACAGAAATTCAGCATTGCGGCCATCATTTTTCCGGCAGCATCTCCGAACGTTTTTCCTGTAATGAGAACGAAACCGATAATAATTAATAAAAAGGCCACAATCTTTGAACCTGCTTCATCAAAAAGATAATAAAACAGTGCGAAAAAAATTGCCCCCAGCATTCCGCCGCCTAAATCGGTTGTGCTTGTTTCTCCCCGGACCTCCATCCGGAATAGTTCCCATGTATTGGCTATCACACTTGGATCATCAAACTTCCCGCCATTTGAGAGAAGCTGAAATAATGTGACATGGCTTAACAGCAGCAGGGAGCTGATAATGAGATAAATGCCAATTAATTTTGTGTGGAATAGATAGGGAAGAGATCTCTTCCACATCAGGTAACCTGAAAATATGACTAATCCTATCAGGCTGAGCATGTACCATTCTCCCATAAAGAAACGGAAAAAAAGCACGGTTGCTTTGCCGACCGCTCCCAGTTTAGCAATTGATATTACAGCAAGTGCCAGTATGATCAGCGCAATAAGTTCAAATTTCATTGTCCGTTTCAGTGTTTCGCTCTTTTTAGATTTTCTTTTCTTTCTTTTGGCCATTTTATCACCTTATCATTGTTCTTATTAACAGCATCATCAAAAATCCATTATGTAATACATCATGTCTGCTATGAAAGAAGAAGCAGCCATTTTTTGGCTGCTTCTAAAGTTACTTTTATTATATCATATCAATTCTTAATTAAGTTGTTTTTTGAATGTATTTCTCAGCTTAACTGCGTCAAGGTGATCATGGACCCGGGAGTATATCTTTCATCCATATAATGGGAGGGGTCGCTGCTCATGATTCTTAAGATTCGGCATTCCTGTCCTGAGTTCATTTCAACTAAGAGCGGGATTCCTTCATAAGACACAATTTTCTGTTTGCCAAAATCATCCTGCTCATTTTGGTAAATGAGCTCTTGGGGCATCATTGTATAAATGATCATTGAACCATCACTTCTTCTTTAGGTTTATTCATATCTATCAGCTCATTCAGCTTTGCCAGCGCAGGCCCTACCCCGCCAACTTCATCAATCAGGCCATATTCAACAGCATCCCTGCCGACCACGTTTGTCCCAATATCCCTGGTTAGGTTGCCTTTATCAAACATCAGGTCTTTAAATTTCTGTTCGGAAATATTTGAATGCTTTGTTACAAAATTAATAACCCGATCCTGCATTTTATCCATATACTCAAAAGTTTGCGGCACACCGATTACCAGGCCGGTCAGTCTTATAGGGTGGATGGTCATCGTAGCCGTCTCTGCAATAAATGAATAATCGCATGAAACAGCAATAGGCACACCAATGGAATGGCCTCCTCCAAGGACAATGGAGACGGTTGGCTTTGATAAAGATGCCAGCATTTCTGATATTGCCAGTCCGGCTTCCACATCACCGCCTACTGTATTCAAAATGACCAAAAGACCTTCTATCTTTGGGTTTTGCTCAATCGCTACAATTTGAGGAATTAAGTGTTCATATTTTGTTGTTTTATTTTGCGGCGGAAGCTGAAGATGTCCTTCTACTTGTCCGACAATGGTCAGGCAATGAATTTTGGAATCCTGAGACAGCTGAGGCACATTCGTTTGTCCAAGCTGCTGAATCTTCTCCATAAGAGCAGATGGTTTATCCTCTTTTGGCTGTTCTTGCCCTTCCCCGCCCTCATTGCGGTTATTTTTCATATCGTTTTCCATCCTTATTTCTCCCTTCAAGCAATATATTGTTAGTATGAACGCGGGATTCTTTTTCATGCGTTTTATTGCTGAAGACAGAAGGCAAAAAACACAGCCTGGCATTGAATTCCAGGCTGTGTTTTATTTGTTATCCCTCCATCAGAATTGGAAGGATCATTGGTCTTCGTTTTGTTTTTTCATACAGATACTGATTCAGGCTGTCACGCATATCCTGCTTAATGCCGGACCAGTCAAAGGATTCTCTGGCAAGGTTTTGCTCTACCGCTTCCTTTACTATTTTTACAGCTTCCTCCAGAAGCTTTTCTGATTCCCTGACATATACAAAACCTCTTGTAATGATTTCAGGGCCAGCTGATATTTTCTTTTCCTTTTTATTAAGAGTGACCACCACTAATAAGATTCCATCCTGCGAAAGCAGCTTTCGATCCCTTAATACGATATTTCCGACGTCGCCGACACCGATTCCATCAATCAGCACATTTCCTGAAGGGATTTTTCCTCCGGGAACGATTACACCATCTTTAATTTCTGCTACATCGCCTTTATCAGGGATGAAAATTTGTCCGCTTGATATTCCGCAGTCCCTGGCAATTTTAGCATGCGCTTTCAGCATACGGTATTCCCCATGAACTGGAATGAAGAATTTCGGACTCATCAGATTTATCATAAATTTAAGTTCTTCCTGGCTGCCATGGCTGGAGGTATTAAAAGTTCCCTTTCCAGGGATGACTTCAGCACCAGCTCTAAACAGCATATCAATCGTTTTAAAAATTAATACCTCTGTTCCCCTTAATGGAGATGCGGCCAGTAAAACGGTATCATCCTTTTTGATATTCACCTGTCTATGAGACTGCTTCGCCATTTTTTGAAGGGCTTCAATCGGCTCCCCCTGATTACCTGTGGTAAGAACAACGATCTGGTCATCACTGTATTTGCTGATTTCAGCGACAGGTATTATCACATCTTCTCCGACCTGCAAATATCCAAGCTGCATGGCAATATCAAAGATCTTTTGCAGACTTCTCCCGACCACTGCCACTTTTCTGCCCGTTTCCATGGCCGCATCAAAAATATGCTGTATGCGGATTAAGTCAGAAGCAAAGGAAGCTGCAATGACTCTCCCCTTAGCAGCATAGAATGCAGCTGTCATCTCTCTGGCCACTTTCGATTCTGAGTTGGTGTACCCCGGCTTTTCTGCTTCTGTACTGTCAGATAGCAGGCAAAGAACCCCCTCTTCCCCTAAGCGCGCCATTTTGCCGATTTCAGGTTTGTATAAGGCAGTCGCTGCCTGATCAAATTTGAAGTCTCCTGTATATACAATCGCACCTTCGGAAGTATGGATAGCCACTCCGACACTATCCGGTATGCTATGGCCAGTCCTGAAAAAAGTTACATCTGCCGAATCAAATTCAACCTTGGTATCTGAATTTATTTCAATAAACTTTGCTTTGCCTCTGTATTCCTGTTCCTTCATTTTGGCTTTGGCCAGCGCCAGAGTCAGCTTTGTCCCATAAACAGGAACATTGACCTTTGTCAGCACATAAGACAGGCCGCCAATATGATCCTCATGCCCATGTGTCAGAAAAATTCCTTTCACTCTTTCCTTGTTTTGAACTAAATATGTAATATCCGGTATCACGATGTCAATTCCGAGCATTTCATTTTCAGGGAACATTAATCCGGCATCGATTACATATATGTCCTCGTCCACCTCTGCCAAATACATATTCTTCCCAAGTTCTCCGACTCCTCCGAGTGCTGCTAGCTTGATGCTTTCATTCTGTCTCTTTTTCAATGTACGTATCCTCCCATGCATGTTCAGCCGATCAAGATCAGTTATCCATATTATACTTGAAGTCATAAAACCATGACAACCAAATTTATACATAGGGCTTAATAGGGCGGGCAAGATACTTTTGCCTTCTCATAAACTTAAAGAGTTTCATTGTAGAAAAATGTTGGCTCTGGTTTAGGGTACTTGGAAGACCCATGACGACCATTTCCACTTTCAGCTTTTGATTTTGGGCTTCATGCGGGCTCCATGGCCATTCATCTCAAGGCATTATATTTCTGGTTTCATGGAAGCTCGAAAGACGGCTTATTAACAAAAATAAAAACCAACCAGCAAAACACTGGTTGGCAAGCACGGAATTATTTAAATAGGGCAGCAACTGCGCTGCGTTCCTGTTCTGTTAACGGAACCATAGGAAGACGGACGGATCCGACATCCAGCCCTCTAAGCTGCAGCGCTGTTTTTACAGGCACTGGGCTTGGGGCAGCAAAAAGGCCTTCCATGATCGGAAGAATTTTCTGATGGATTTTTGCAGCCTTTTCATTTTCACCATTCAGGTAAGCTGTGATCATTTCCTGCATTTCATTGCCAATCACATGGGAAGCCACAGACACGATTCCAGTTCCCCCAATTGCCATGCATGGAAGAGTAAGGCCGTCATCACCGCTATAAAGCATAAAGTCCTCATCCGTATTGGCAATGATTTTTGCCATAGCATTCAGATCTCCGCTTGCTTCTTTAACTGCCGCAATGTTTGGAATTTCCGAAAGGCGGATGATCGTTTCAGGCAGAATATTGACCGAAGAGCGTCCAGGAATATTGTAAACCATTACTGGGAGGCTCGTGTTTTCTGCAATTGCCTTGAAATGCTGATAAAGCCCTTCCTGATTTGGCTTATTGTAATAAGGTGCAACGATCATGATGGCATCTACACCAATTTGCTCTGCTTTTTTCGTTAATTCAATGGATTCGTACGTATTATTGCTTCCAGTGCCTGCAATTACAGGCACACGTTTGTCAGCCACTTTCACTGCGTGTTTGAATAATGCCAGCTTTTCCTCTTTGGTCAATGTTGGCGACTCGCCGGTAGTTCCGGCAATAACCAATGAATCTGTACCGTTTTCAATAAGATGATTGATAAGCTGTGTTGTTTTAGGGAAATCAATATGTCCCTTATGATCGAATGGAGTTACCATTGCTGTTGATACTCGGCCAAATAGAACCATGTTTACACTCCTTGCAGATGTTTAAAAGACCGGAAGAAACGGGCGGATCTGCCGAATAGGATGCAAATCCGTCGTTAACCGCTGAAGGGCTTTCTTCCCCTTTTTAAACATGATATTTTTCTTAGATTAAATGTCTGTTCTCTCATATTCTGCCAAATCTTCTTCCAGGCGAAAAGCATCGTGCAATGCATTAACAGACTTTATCAAATCTGCCTGCTTCACCAGAACCCATATTGTTGTATGGCTGTCTGCAGATTGCAAGATACGAATTCCCTGCTCGGACAATGCTGTCACAATTCGTGAAGCCACACCAGGAACACCCTGCATTCCTGCACCTACAACCGAAACCTTTGCGCACTCTCTTTCAACCAGTGGATCGTGACCCAGGCCCTTTAGAATACTAATCGCTTTATCAGTCATTTCTTCCGTAACCGTGTAGTTGACGCCATTTGGATATATATTGATAAAGTCGACGCTGATCCCCTGGTTTGCCATCGCTTTAAAGACCTCAGACTGAAGATCATATTGATCTTTCTTCGCAAGAACCTTTATTTGAGTCACATTGGATACGTGGGCAATTCCTGTTACGGAGCGCTCTTTAATATCTGTCCCGCGCCTGTTCTTATTCAAAGTTGTGACAAGTGTTCCGAGACTATCGGAGTATGTTGAGCGGATTCTGATCGGAATCTTGGCCTGCATGGCAATTTCGACAGCACGAGGGTGAATAACCTTAGCACCCTGATACGCCATATTGCAGACTTCCGTATAAGTGACAACTGATAATGGGCGTGCATTTTCGGCTATGCGCGGATCAGCAGTCATGATGCCTTCCACATCAGTAAAGATATCAATCCACTCGGCATTTAGGGCTGCGCCAAGAGCCGCTGCGGAGGTATCACTGCCGCCCCTTCCGATCGTTGTGACATCACCGGTTTTAGAAGAACCCTGAAAACCTGCAACGACGATGACATCTTGATTCTCAAGCTCTTTCAATAGTCTGTCGCACTTCATATCGATAATTTTTGCATTTGTATGATCATTATTTGTTCTAAATCCTGCCTGTGCCCCTGTTAAAGCTGCTGCTGTGATTCCATGTTCATTCAGCATGTTTGAAAAAACGACACTTGAGATGACTTCACCGCAGGATAAAAGCAGATCCGTTTCGCGTTTGCTGATCTTGCTGTTATTGCCTTCTACAAGCGAAAGCAGTGTGTCTGTTGCATAAGGATCGCCTTTTCTGCCCATCGCTGAAACAACAACAACAACCTTATATCCGTCAGCCAGCGCTTTTTTTATGTGCTTAAGCGCATGTTCGCGGCTATTTTCATCGCGAACTGATGTGCCTCCATATTTTTGAACGATGATATTCATTAAAACACCTCTAACCTCTCAACATAAAGAGAATACGTTAACTATTTCACTATTCCAAGTTTAATTAAGCTTTCGGCGATCTGCACGGAATTCCATGCAGCCCCTTTAAGAAGATTATCAGAAACCACCCACATATGGAAGCCTTTATCCTCATCCAAATCTTTGCGGATACGGCCGACAAACACATCATTTTTACCGACACAATCAGCAGGCATTGGGTAAATCTGATTATCCGGATCATCCTGCAGGACAACACCTGGTGCACTTTCAAGAAGGCTCTTTATTTCATTTGCAGCAACGCCGTCTGTATCCACTTCAAAATAAAGGGACTCTGAGTGTCCGGTTGCCACCGGGAGACGCACACATGTAGCAGCCACTTGCAGCCCTGGCATATGCATGATTTTCTTTGTCTCATTGATCATTTTCATTTCTTCAAAAGTGTAGCCATTATCCTGAAACTTATCAATTTGCGGAATCGCATTGAAAGCAATCTGATAGTGTTTTTTATCGCTCTTAACAGGAAGAATTGCAGGCTCATACTCTTCATTATTTATAATGGCTTTTGTCTGCTCATTCAGCTCTTGAACTGCAGCTGCTCCTGAACCTGAAACAGCCTGGTAAGTAGAAACAATCACTTTTTTCAAACCGTATTTTTCTTTAACCGGCTTTAGTGCTACAACCATTTGAATCGTAGAACAGTTTGGATTGGCGATAATGCCATTATGTGTATGAAGGTCGTCTTCATTTACTTCAGGTACGACAAGAGGCACATTTGGATCCATACGGAATGCACTTGTGTTGTCTACCACAATGGCACCATGTTCAACCGCATGTGGAGCAAGTTCCTTGGATACGCTTCCGCCGGCACTGAATAATGCGATGTCCACGCCTTTAAAGCTCTCTGGCTTTGCTTCCTGAACCGTATACTCCTGTCCATTGAATGTTACCTTCGAGCCTGCAGAACGGGCTGATGATAAAAGTGTTAATTCAGAGATTGGAAATTCTCTATTTTCAAGTGTTTGAATCATTTGCTGACCAACTGCACCAGTTGCTCCAACTACCGCGACATGAAATCCTTTTTTCTGTTCCAAATTTCTTTTCCCCTTCCAGTACCATTATATTTTTCTAGCAAAATTAGTTTTTTAGTGAAAAAGCAATATGCCCAAAATTCAATAGAACGGCAGCCAAATACAATTGGCAGCCGTTTTCCTGCCTGATTTTGAAGATGGCAGGCTTCCATTTATATTATCAGCATATTGTCATTACTCCAAGGTGTTAATATTAAATTAAACACAGCTTGGAGGTTGGTTATCTTAATAACCTTTATTCTAACATATTCGTTCACTAAAGGACTAAAAATTTTTGCTAGAAAAAATAGGGGGCTAACTTTCGTCTTTATATCTTTCCACTAAAACAGGCTGCAGCTGCTTGCCTTCCATGGCATGAATCACTGTATCAGATAATGCTGTCATTCTTGCCACCATTGAATTTGGCTTCTTTACAGGATCGTCCTGGCCATATGGAATAAAATAAATATTTTTCGTAGCCATTAGTCTCATTAAGTTTACCCCGTTTAAACCCAATGCATCATTGGTGGATATTCCGAGCACAACTGGTTTGCCGTTTCTTAAAGTTGCCTTTGCTGCCATCAGGACGGGCGAATCGGTCATGGCATTGGCAAATTTGCTCATGGTATTTCCAGTTAGCGGGGCAATCACCATACAATCTAGAGGTATCTTAGGTCCCAGCGGTTCCGCTTTCACAATTGAATCGATCACTTTATTTCCAGTCAGATCTTCAATTCTTTGAACCCAGTCTTCCCCTTTCCCGAATCTAGTCTCAGTGCTCTTTACCGTAAAGGTTACAACCGGAAGCACTTCAGCCCCTGCAAGAACGAGCCTTTCTATTTCCGGAAACACTGCATCGTATGTGCAATGTGATCCTGTTAAACCAAATCCGATTCTTTTTCCTTTCAAACTCATTTTGTATTCCCCTTTCTCTTTTGCAAATCTTCCATAATCAATTGAGAAAGAACATTCGCCAGTATCTGCCCCGCTGTTTTCGGAGCAACGATTCCAGGCAGGCCTGGTGCGAGCAGCGCTTTCACTCCCCGTTTTTCCGCATAGCGAAAATCGGTTCCTCCGGGCTTTGAAGCCAGGTCAATGATAAGCGTATGTGTAGGCATTTTCGAAATGACGGACGCTGTTACAACTAAATGAGGAGCAGTATTTATGCAAATATCAACATCTTTTACAGCATCTTCAATCTCTTTCAGGTTGAATGGGGTAAGACCCATTTCTGTTATCCGGGCAATGTGTTCACTTTTTCTCGCGCCTACTTTTACTTTTGCACCCAGTGCACGAAAGGTTCTTGCTACACTCATTCCAACTCTGCCAAGGCCGATTACGGCTATATTAGATCCATGAATGGTGAAATCAGTATGCTGGATCGCCATCATGATAGTTCCTTCTACTGTTGGAATTGAATTGTAAATGGCTACATCATCTCTTTCAAATAATTGAACAAGACGGCGGTCTGCCGACTTGGTAACTCCTGTTAAATACGAGTTGGTTATGCCGGAATAAACTGTACAGTGTGCTGGAGTCTGCGAGAGAATTTCCTCTTCAAGAGTCACCTTTTCATTGGAAAAAATTGTTTCAATCTGCCCCTCAAGGCCCGTGCCGGGAACAGGCAAAATAATCGCGTCTATATGGGAAAAATCCACTTCATCTATTTTTTCTTTTACCGCACCAGAGAACGCATGATCCAGCTGCTCAAATCCGATTAATGAGAGCTTTGCATCAAGCTCAGTCAGTTTCCGGATGATTTCGAGCTGCCTTGCATCACCGCCGATGACTGCTATTTGGGTTCCTGTCAGCATGCAACACTCACCTTCTTTTTTCTTTCTTTTTAAGAAAGCATTTATTTTTGAAGCCAATGACCGCATGACTCCTGGTAAAAAATATCCTCGCACCGGCATCGCCACTATACAACAGCTGCGGCACGAGACAGCAATTGCACAAGCAGATTTATCTTAAACGAAATGTGGCGTTTTTTTTGGCCGGCAATTCATCTAATAACCATAAGGGAATTGTTGTATTGAACTACTTCAACATCTTATGTATGAAGGGGGCAATAGGTGAGTTTTCCATTTAAAAGAAAATGGATCAGCGTGGAAAGAAATTTTTAGACATTAAGAAGATGAGATTCCAAAAAACAAAAAGGACCTAATCGGCCCTTCTTTCAAGATTATTCCTGCTGACCATCATTTTCCGGAATATCAATAATGATCATGTCATTGCCTATCTTTCTTATATGCTGCCATGATACCCGAATTTCGTCTCCTTGCCGCTTGAAGCCGAACCACTTTAATGAAGGAATGAGCAATGCCTGGATCTGTCCACTTTTTTCATTTATTTCAAGATCTGTCTGCCCAAGCACCCCAAGCCGTTCCGCACGCTTCACATCCACGATTTCCTTTCCGCTCAGCTCACTTAATCTCATCCTCTGCCCTCCTCTTTTCTCTTTCTCTATATTTTTATCGTTCTGGGAGAATTTTTAGAAGTCCAAGACAAAAGAAAACAGCCTGCAGAATACAGGCTGTTTCTCTCATGTTGATTTCCGGTTTTGCAATCGGGACACATCAAATTTATTAAAGGTTTTTCGGAAGTTCTCCCTCCGGGCTGATTAAAGCCACAGAGTAATGCTCTGTGAAAATGGAATTCGCCATGTCATTCACGCCTTGCATGGAAACTGCATCGATTTCTTCTACAATTTCATCCATAGAACGATGGCGGCCCAGCAGAAGTTCGTTTTTGCCATTGCGGCTCATTCTGCTGTTTGTACTTTCAAGGCTAAGCATCAAGCTTCCTTTAAGCTGTTCTTTGCTGTTATTCAGCTCTTTATCTGTGATGCCTTCTTTTTTAAGAGTGGCAAGAGTTTCCTGAATCGTATCAAACAGTACATCCAGCTGTTTAGCGCCTGTTCCGCCGTATAGCGTCACTATACCGCTATCCTGGAAGGCAGAATGATAAGAGAAAACAGAATATGCCAATCCTTTTTGTTCCCTGACATCCTGGAATAAGCGGCTGCTCATGCTTCCGCCCAAAATATTATTTAAAACAATCAGATTGTATATATCCTCATGCCCTACCTGCAGCCCCTCGAACCCCAAGCAAAGATGTGCCTGCTCGGTATCCTTTTTACGGGCAAGATGGTTTGAATGGAATTCTGGCTTCTGCTCTGAGCGTTCTCTATTTCCGCCTTCATAGGATCCAAAATATTTTTCTACTTCTTTGATGAAAGACTCGTCGATATTTCCGGCAATGGAAATCACAACGTTTTCAGGTGTATAGGTTTCATGCATATACTGCTTTAATGTTTCACCATTAAACGTGGCTAGCGTTCCCTCAGTGCCAAGGATCGGATAGCCAAGAGAGTGGTTTTCATAGATTGCCTTACTCAAAAGATCATGTACAATATCATCAGGCGTGTCTTCATACATTTTGATTTCTTCATAAACAACATTCTTTTCTTTGTTCAGTTCCTCATCCACAAACGTGGAGTTAAAAAACATATCAGAAAGGACTTCAAGAGCAAAGTCAGAATGGGTATCGAGTACTTTTGCGTAATAACATGTATATTCTTTTGAGGTGAATGCGTTCACCTGGCCGCCAATGCTATCAAAGCTCTCGGCAATTTCCCGGGCTGATCTTGTTTTCGTTCCCTTAAAAAACATGTGCTCGAGGAAATGAGAGATTCCATTATTTTCGGGAATCTCGTTTCGTGAACCTGTTCCGATCCATACTCCGATCGCAACAGAACGGACGGTTGGAATGTTTTCTAGTACGACTCTTACTCCGTTTTGGCATGTATATTTCTTGATCAAGTAAATTCCTCCTGTTCTGAAACCCAAAGACATACGTCCATTAGTTTATATTATTATTGTTATTTTTTCCAAAATCCTGATTATTATTTTCCCGATTCTGGATTCTCTTCTCGCTTAACAATTCGGATACAGTTCCAATCTGAAGGTTCTTTTGCTTAAGCCCCGTAATAAGTCTATCGAGTGATTTTTCGGTGGAGTCAGTAGGGTGCATCAGAATCAGTGCTCCATTATGAACCTTTGATAACACCCTATTTATCAGCACATCCGGGGATGGCTTTTTCCAATCCACTGTATCAACAGTCCACATAACAGTGCCGAGGTTCTTCTCAGCAGCAATCTTCACTGTTTCATCTCTATAGCTGCCACTTGGAGGAGCAAACCATGTAATGGGCTTACTCAGTTTTTCATCCATCGTGGCTTCAATCACATCATTTGTCTTTTGGATTTCTTCCCTTGTTTTAGCAGAAGAGATCACCTTCATATCCGGATGAGTGTACGAGTGGTTGCCCACTTCATGTCCTGTATCCATAATCATTCTGGCAAGTTCCGGATTATTCTTTACCCATCTTCCTTCAAGAAAGAAACTTGCTGACACATTATGTTCCTTTAAAGTTGCCAGCATACCGGACAAATATTCATTTCCCCATGCCACATTGATAATGAAACTGACCATCGGTTTATCGGGATGGCCTTTATATACAGGTGACGGAGGGAGGTCCTTTAGCTTCACCTTCGGTTCAATTTGTTTAAATACAAGCTTATCTTCATTGAACCTCTTCTCTGATTTCATCTTTTTATAAGATGCCTCAACATCTACTTCAATTCCGTTAAGCCCTGGAATGGCTTTCCATACACGGTCTATTTTTGCATCCTGTGCAGGAATGCTGTATTCATCTTTTTTTGCTGTAATCTCTTCATAAAGTAAATCCTTAGACTTGGAAACAGGTACGGCTCCCGTCTCCTGTTTGAGGCCAGATACATACTGATCAGTAAAAGGATTATTGATAAAAGCAAGTGCCATAACAAACATGATGGCGATATGGATAAACTTTCTCATTCTTCATGCCTCCTTCAATTCATAGTATGATTCAAAGGGACAAGGTAGAACGGAAGCAAATTACAAAGGTATAGGGCAAACGCCCCCATGGATATTCGTATATGTAAAAAGCCAGGGTTTCCCCTGGCTTCTAGGAAATTCAGCCCAGCAAAATGCTTCTCTTCTAAATAGAGGTTAGTATTATTGCTGTGCTTTTTCCTTTTGCTCACGCTGTTCACGCAATACGGCTTTGCGGGAAAGGTTTACGCGGCCTTGCTTATCGATTTCAGTAACTTTTACGAGAAGTTCGTCACCGATGGATACAACATCTTCCACTTTTCCTACACGCTCTTCAGCAAGTTCAGAAATGTGAACCAAACCATCTTTACCGGAGAAGATTTCAACAAATGCACCGAATTTTTCAATTCGTTTCACCTTGCCAAGATACATTTGTCCAACTTCCACTTCACGTACGATATCTTCAATAATCTTCTTCGCTTTTTGATTCATCTCTTCATCTACAGATGAGATGAATACTGTGCCATCTTGTTCGATATCAATCTTAACGCCTGTTTCTTCAATGATCTTATTGATCTGCTTTCCGCTTGGCCCAATGACATCACGGATTTTATCAGGGTTAATTGACATCATCAGAATCTTAGGAGCATATTCAGACAGCTCTTTTCTTGGCTGCCCAATAGTGCTCAGCATGGAATCAAGAATCTGCATGCGGCCTTTTTTCGCCTGCTGCAATGCTTCCTCAAGAATCTCACGAGACAAACCTTCAATTTTAATATCCATTTGCAGGGCAGTAACACCCTTGGATGTACCCGCCACTTTGAAGTCCATGTCACCCAGGTGGTCTTCCATACCCTGAATGTCTGTCAGGATTGAATAATGCTCGCCTGATTTAATAAGACCCATTGCTATACCGGCAACTGGCGCTTTAATAGGCACACCTGCATCCATCATTGCCAATGTACTTGCACAAATACTTGCCTGTGATGTTGAACCATTGGACTCTAATACCTCTGATACTAGACGGATTGTATAAGGGAAATCCTTTTCAGATGGAATGATCGGCTCAAGAGCGCGTTCTCCAAGAGCTCCATGTCCGATTTCGCGGCGTCCTGGCCCTCTAATTGGCCCAGTTTCACCTACACTGAAGTTAGGGAAATTGTAGTGGTGCATGAATCTCTTTTCTTCTTCAATGCCCAGACCATCAAGAATCTGTACATCTCCAAGAGCTCCTAATGTACAAATGCTCAGAGCCTGAGTTTGTCCGCGTGTAAACAAACCGGAACCATGTGTGCGCGGCAGAAGGCCTACCTCTGATGATAGCGGGCGGATAACATCCAATCCGCGTCCATCCGGGCGAACTTTATCTTCTGTGATTAGACGCCTCACTTCAGCTTTAACAATTTTATCAAGAATCTGCCTGATTTGCTTCAGCTTGTCATCGTCTGCTTCTTCACCTTCATATTTAGCTGTAATTTGTTCTTTAACTGCTTTAATGGCAGCTTCTCGGGCATGCTTCTCCTGCACCTGGATAGCTTGAATCATATCTTTCTCACAGATGCCGCGTACTTCAGCCTCAAGGTCCTGATCAACCTGGTATAGAACAATTTCCATTTTCTCTTTGCCGATTTCAGACGCAATTTCTTCCTGGAAAGCAATAAGGCGTTTGATTTCCTCATGGCCAAACATAATCGCCTCAAGCATTGTTTCTTCAGGCACTTCATCTGCACCTGCTTCTACCATGTTAATTGCATCCTTTGTACCGGCTACAACCAGGCTGATATCGCTCTTTTCAGCCTGATCCACAGATGGATTAATGATGAATTCTCCATCGATGCGCCCTACGCTGACTCCTGCAATCGGTCCGCCGAATGGAATATCCGACACAGAAAGAGCTAATGATGACCCAAACATTGCAGCCATTTCAGATGAGCAGTTTTGATCCACACTCATCACCATGCTTACAACCTGTACATCATTTCTGAAACCGTCAGCGAATAATGGACGGATTGGCCTGTCAATCAAGCGGCTGGCCAAAATCGCTTTTTCACTTGGACGTCCCTCTCTCTTAATAAACCCGCCGGGAATCTTACCAACAGCATATAAACGTTCTTCATAGTTAACTGTCAGCGGAAAGAAATCCAGATTTTTCGGTTCTTTTGATGCTGTAGCAGTACTTAATACTACAGTATCGCCATAGCGCACTAAAACCGCACCGTTAGCCTGTTTTGCAAGCTGGCCAATCTCAACGGTCAATTTGCGCCCAGCCCACTCAAGGCTGTAGACATGTTTATCTTGTCCCATATTTGTACCCCTCTCTGCTTTCACTTAAGGACAGGCGTCTATTCTGCCTGGTCCGTTCAATTGTTATTTATCCTGCATTAGCTGCAGATAATCCTGCCATGACATCAGCATAGACTGATATCCTCTGCATTGCCAGCAGTCCAGTTTTATATAAAAGCATGAAATGCTCTTTAATCATAATAAAATTAGGCATCTTATAGTATGCACAATTTTTCCGTTTGCTAAAATAAGAATAACTTATGTATGTACATGATTAGGAACAAAATTCAAGTTTTTAAAGCTAATAAAAAAGCGGGAAAAAATCCCGCTTCTGTTGATTATCGACGTAAGCCAAGCTTATTAATTAACTCACGGTAACGAGCAACGTCTTTGTTGCGAAGGTAAGTTAATAGGTTACGGCGCTTACCAACCATTTTCAAAAGACCGCGACGTGAATGGTGGTCTTTCTTGTGAGTACGTAAATGGTCGTTCAAATTGTTGATTTCTTCAGTAAGGACAGCGATTTGAACTTCTGGAGATCCAGTGTCGCTTTCATGAGTTTTGAACTCATTGATTAGCTCATTTTTACGTTCTTTAGTGATTGCCATCCGGTTCACCTCCTAAATTTTCAATCCCCTGTTACTGAGCAAGCGTCGGTGACTCGACTTGCCAAGCAAAGGTTCATTTGGTACGTTACTTAGAATACAACTTTTTATGACAAAAAGCAAGGCTAAACCCTGTTTTTCTCAAAATATTGCTCAGTCTGCTGTTTATCCTTCGCAATTTGGGCGATTAATTCCTGAACGCCAGCAAATTTCCTTTCGTTTCTAAGATGTTTATGCCATTCAACCGTAACTTTCCTGCTATAAATATCTGAAGAGAAATCAAAAATATGGACTTCAACCGATGGCCTGTCCCCCTTTTCCTTATTAAAGGTAGGTTTGTAGCCAACATTGCATACCCCTTCATACCAGCTGCCATCTACTAAGAATCTCACAGCATATACACCTGGCGGTGGGATGATACAGTCATCCGAAACATCCACGTTCGCAGTAGGAAAGCCGATTGTACGGCCCCTCTTATCGCCATGGATAACGGTACCTGATGTTTTATAATATCTTCCTAAAAGGTCGGGAAGCTCAGCTGTTTTCCCTTCCCGGATGTATTTCCTTATAAGCGTAGAGCTGATTTTTTCGTCTTCTTTTGCAAGCTTTGCAACGACCGAATAATCAAATTGATCCCTTGAATGGAACAATAGTGTTTCCATTGTACCGCGCCCCATTCTCCCATAGGAATAATCAAAGCCTGCTACAACATGCTTTGCATTAAGACCAATCAGGTATTGATCAACAAACTCCTGCGGCAGGAGATTTGCAAACTCCCTTGTAAAATTGATGATAAACAAATAATCTATGCCCAAATCAGCCATGATAGCAATTTTATCCTCAAGAGGCGTAATATACTCCACATGCTGAACGCTTTTCCCCAAAACAACCGATGGATGCGGGTCAAATGTCATAACAGCACTTTTTAATCCTTTTTGTTCCGCTATTGATTTTGCTTCACGGATGACTTTCTGGTGACCCAGATGAACACCATCAAAATATCCAAGTGCTATTGCCATTTCAGGCAATACGGTTCTATCCATTCGATGGGGATGATTTATATGAATAACTTCCATATTATTGATTCACCTTTTTCTACAGAGCCTGGACCTATAAAAATGCACAGCTTTTTAACTAGTGCTTATTGATCATTTCTTAACACCTTTACTGGCTTCATCATCCCAGGTTTGCGCGGATGATGCTCATAGATAGCCAGCACGAGGCCTGCCTCTGTTTCCACTGCAATTGGCCCTTTAGTGTTATGCAAATGATCAGGGATAGTTAATACAGCCCCATTTTTTACTTTCTCTGCTACTTTATCACTTATTTGAAATTTCGGCAAATGAGAAAGCGCGGCTTCCATAGGACGAAGAACCTCGTCCATTGTCCCCTTCTCCACTCTTTCTTCTATTTCTTCAAAAGTCAGGCAATCATCAAGTGTCAATGAGGCAGACTGGATTCTGACCAGCTCAGACATATGAGCAGGGTATCCAAGTTCACTTCCAATCATGACAGCAAGAGTACGTATATATGTTCCTTTGCTGCAGGCTACACGGAAACGGAAGGTAATATTCTCACCCTCAAACATTTTTCTGCCATCGAGCAGTTCGATAGAGTAAATAGTAACTTTCCTGGACGGTCGTTCTACTTCTATTCCCTGTCTTGCATATTCATAGAGGCGTTTCCCATTCACTTTTACTGCTGAAAACATAGGAGGTGTCTGAGTAATTTCCCCGGTCAGACTTTGAAGTGCATCCATTATTTGATTTCTGGCAATAGGTGCTGTAACATCTTTTCTCTCCACGACTTCTCCTGATGCATCTTCTGTTGTCGTAGAAAAGCCTATTGTGACTTCTCCCTCATATGACTTTCCAGCATCTGTTATGTATTCAGCCACCTTTGTTGCCCTCCCAAGGCAGATTGGGAGTACACCAGTTACGTCTGGATCGAGTGTGCCAGTGTGGCCGATTTTTTTCATCCGCAAAATCTTCCGAAGCTTAAAGACACAATCATGGGATGTCATTCCTTTAGGTTTAAAAAGCGGCAAAATTCCTTCCATATCATGTACCACCTTGTCTTGTAATTAGAAAAAAATGGATAGACAAAATGTCTATCCATTCCATTATTCTTCTTCATTGGAGCGATCCTCATCTTTGGAACGGCCTTCGTCCTGAATTTGATGGAGCAATGATTCTATACGGTTTCCGTAGTCGATTGATTCATCAAATTCGAAAAGAATTTCCGGCGTTTTTCTCAGCCGGATTCGCTGGCCAATTTCAGATCGGATAAAGCCTTTTGCTTTAGCCAGACCCCGAAGCGTATTTTCCCTTTGTTCCTCATCACCCAGAACTGAGATAAATACGGTTGCCTGCTGGAGATCCCCAGTAACTTGAACATCGGTGACTGTTACAAATCCAACCCGCGGGTCCTTTATTTTCCTGCCGATGATTTCGCCCAGTTCTTTTTTCATTTGTTCTCCAACTCGATTTGCTCTAAGGCTCATTCTATATCACCTCTTCTTAAAGCCACTCTAAATCTGTAATTGTCCGTTCTATTTCCGGGAACGAATCAATCATCTTAAGCGCATTTTGCAGCTCGTGTTCCGTTGAAACCTGGGTGGACGAAACGGCCACAATGGCAATTTTTGTCCGCTGCCATAGGTCCTGATAGTCCACCTCAGATACAGATACATTGTATCTTTGCTTCAGCCGGGTGAGAATCCGCTGCAAAACAGCCCGTTTCTCTTTCAAAGAATGTGTGTCATAAATGATACATTCACAGGCTGCAAGCCCAATTATCATTAACGTTCCACTTCTTCCATAATATATGCTTCGATAACGTCGCCTTCTTTAACGTCATTGAAGTTTTTGATGGTAATACCGCATTCATAGCCTTGAGCTACTTCTTTAGCGTCATCTTTGAATCGCTTAAGAGCATCAACTTCCCCTTCAAAAATAACAACTCCATCGCGGATTAAGCGGACACCGCTGTCACGAGTGATTTTTCCGTCTGTGACATACGAACCTGCAATGGTACCGATTTTTGAAACTTTGAATGTCTGGCGTACTTCGGCCTGGCCGATGATTTTTTCTTCGAACTCAGGGTCAAGCATACCCTGCATCGCCAGTTCAATTTCCTCAATTACTTTGTAGATGATGCGGTGCAGACGGATATCCACATCTTCAGCTTCTGCTGCACGTTTTGCATTATTGTCAGGACGTACATTAAATCCGATGACAATAGCATTGAAAGCTGCAGCTAAAGTGATGTCAGACTCATTAATGGCACCGACACCTGTATGAAGGATACGAACATTAACACCCTCTACATCTATTTTATGAAGCGCAGCAGTTAATGCTTCCGCTGAACCTTGAACATCCGCTTTAACAACGATGTTTAAGTCTTTCATTTCCCCTTGTTTCATATGTTCAAACAAGTTATCAAGACTTACGCGTGTTTTTTCGTTTCTTTGGGCCTGCAATGCCTGCTGGGCACGAGCTTCACCAATCTGGCGGGCTGTCTTTTCATCATCAAGTACAGCAAAGCGGTCACCAGCTTGAGGAACATCGTTAAGACCTGTAATTTCAACAGGTGTTGAAGGTCCGGCAGTTTTCACCCGGCGGCCAAGATCATTAACCATTGCACGGACACGTCCAAATGTGTTGCCGACAACGATTGGATCTCCTACTTTCAATGTACCGTTTTGCACAAGCAGAGTCGCAACTGAACCGCGTCCTTTGTCAAGCTGTGCTTCGATAACTGTACCAACGGCATTGCGGTCAGGATTAGCCTTGTATTCTTCCACTTCACCTACAAGAAGAATCATTTCAAGCAGTTCATCAATTCCATCGCCTTTTATAGCAGAGATTGGAACAAAAATTGTGTCTCCGCCCCATGCCTCAGGAACTAGGTTATGTTCAGTCAGTTCCTGCATGACACGGTCAGGATTTGCTGCTTCCTTATCCATTTTGTTAACAGCCACAATGATTGGCACTTCTGCTGCTTTTGCATGGTTGATTGCTTCAACCGTTTGCGGCATAACACCATCATCTGCTGCAACAACGAGAATTGTAATATCGGTAATTTTCGCACCGCGGGCACGCATAGTCGTAAACGCTGCGTGTCCAGGAGTATCAAGGAAGGTTATCTTTTTGCCGTTCTCTTCAACTTGATAAGCTCCGATATGCTGTGTGATCCCGCCAGCTTCTCCCGCTGTTACTTTCGTGTTGCGGATGGAGTCTAGCAATGTTGTTTTACCATGGTCAACGTGTCCCATGATGGTTACAACAGATGGACGTTCCACTAGTTCGGCATTTTCATCTTCTGTGAAGTATACTTCAAGATCGGTTGTATCGACCAGCACCTCTTCTTCTACTTCTACACCATATTCACCTGCAATCAGCTCAATGGCATCTTTGTCAAGATCCTGGTTAATGGTTGCCATAACACCCAGCATGAATAACTTTTTAATGATTTCAGAAGGTTCGCGGTGAAGCTTCTTTGCCAGTTCCGCTACAGTCAGTGATTCGCTGAAAGTAATTTTTGAAGGAAGCTCCTTCACTTTTTTAGGAGCTGGGGCCACAAAAGTCTGCTGCTGTTTGCCTTTGTTGTTTTTATTCTTATTGTTGTTTCTGTTATTGTTTCGGTTGTTGTTATTGTTGCTTCTATTGTTGTTATTATTGTTTCTATTGTTGTTGTTATTGCCCCGGTTATTGCTGGACTGGCTGCCCTGCCCCTGGTTTCTGTTTTCACCTGGTTTATTCTGGGGCTTGCCTTTAACAGCTGTTGAACTGGCAGCACTATTATTTGAAGCTGGTTTTTGATTCCCTTGCGGTTTTTGCTGGTTTTGAGGTTTGCTCTGTTTTTGAGACTGGCTGTCATTCTTGATAAAGATGCCGTCAAGTTTCTGGACTGCAGCCGGCTCAATCGTAGTCATATGATTGGAAACCTCAATATTCATGTCTTTTAATTTTGTAATAACATCCTTGCTTGAAATGTTATGTTTTTTCGCATATTCATATACGCGCATTTTACTCATACTTTCACCCCCGCTAGTATTAATCGAGCAACGTTAACAGCTTTTTTGCAAATCCGGCATCTAACACTGCCACAACAACGCGGGCTTCCTTCCCTATAGCCTTACCAAGCATTTCCCGGTTTTGAATCAGCTTATAAGGAACCCCGAATGATTTACATTTATCTGTAACTTTCTTTGCCGTATTTGCGGATGCATCTGCAGACAGCAAAACAAGCTTTGCTTTGCCATTTCTGATCTCTTTAACAGCAAGCTCTTCTCCCGAAGTAATTTTCCGTGCCCGATTGGCTAAGCCAAGCAATGACATCCATTGATTTGAGTTCATTTGGATTGCCGTTTCTCCTTCTCTATTAACTCCAAGAGTTCTTCATAGATAGCATCATCTATGGAAACTTCTAAATGATTGGCTAAGATATTCTTTTTCTTTGCTAATAAAACTGCTTCCTTTTCTTTGGAAAGATAAGCCCCGCGCCCTGATTTTTTTCCGGTCGGGTCTACAGATACTTCCCCTTCTTTGGAGCGAACGATGCGAACGAGTTCTTTTTTCGGCCTCATTTCACCGGTAGCGACACATTTTCGCAAAGGAACTTTTTTACGATTGTTCACGATCATTCACCTCTTCCCTATTCTTTTCCCTCTAAAAGATTATCCTGAAAATCGAAGTCTGCATCATTTTCGTAGTCTTCGTTTTCGTAACCATCATTATCAAAGTTCAACAGTGTTTCATCCCGCGGATAAATTCCGGCTTCACGGGCATCTGTTTCTGATTTGATATCAATTTTCCAGCCTGTAAGCTTGGCTGCAAGTCTTGCATTCTGGCCGCGCTTTCCGATTGCCAGGGATAGCTGATAATCCGGGACTACAACTGTTGTTGCTTTGTCATCTTCATTTACGATTACGTCAAGCACCTTTGAAGGACTAAGTGCATTTGCAACGAAAACTACCGGATCTGAAGACCACTTTACAATATCAATTTTTTCGCCCTTAAGCTCATTTACTACCGCCTGTACACGTGTTCCCTTAGGGCCTACACATGAACCTACCGGATCTACTTCTTCATTGTCTGAATGTACGGAGATCTTAGAACGGTCCCCTGCTTCACGCGCAACAGATTTGATTTCAACAGTTCCATCATAAATTTCTGGAACTTCAATTTCAAATAATCTCTTCAGCAGACCAGGATGCGTTCTGCTAACAAAGATTTGTGGTCCTTTTGTTGTCTTTTCTACTTTTGTAATAAAGACTTTAATGCGGTCATGGGGCTGATAACGCTCATTTGGCATTTGTTCGTTCGCCGGAAGGATTGCTTCAATCTTTCCAAGGCTCACATAGATGAACTTAGGATCTGTACGCTGAACAATTCCCGTCATGATATCTTCTTCACGGTCAATAAATTCAGAATAAATGATGCCTCTCTCCGCTTCACGGACACGCTGTGTAACAACCTGTTTGGCCGTTTGGGCAGCAATGCGCCCAAAGTCCTTAGGAGTTACTTCCATTTCGACGACATCTTCCACCTGGTAGTTCGGGTTGATCTTTTGAGCATCTTCAACTGAAATTTCAAGACGCGGATCAAATACTTCATCCACTACCTCTTTGCGTGCAAAGACTCTCATCGTTCCGTTTCCTAGGTTTAAATCAATGCGCACATTCTGTGCCTGGTTAAAGTTTCTGCGGTAGGCTGACACCAATGCAGCTTCAATTGCTTCGATAATCACATCGCGAGAAATGCCTTTTTCTTTCTCAAGCAATGTCAGAGCATCCAAAAGTTCACTGCTCATGAGATTTATATCCCCCTTTATTTCTCTTATAAAAATGATCAACTCTAAAGTAGCAATTTGCTTTAATTAATAAGACAAGTAAGTATTGGTTTTTGAACGTCAATAACTGTCTAGCTCAAGCTGCCTCCCCCCTCGAGGTGAGGCCCCAGGATGAGGGTCATGCAGACGTTGCCACAGGACACGGCGCTCTTAGTCTGCGTTCCTTCGTGGGCAAGACGCTTACGCTTTTCTTAATAAGCAAGCCCGCAATCAGCCGTCATTAGAAAACAACGGCTAAACGGGCATTCGCTACCTTCTCATAAGGAATTTCGATCCTTTTCTTCCTTGTTTTGATTGTCACTTCAACCGTAACGGTCTCCCCGTCAAATTGGGTTAATACACCTTCGAACGTCTTTTCTCCATCAATCGGCTCGTATGTTTTTATGAAAACATTCTTGCCAACTGCCTTAACAAAATCACTGTCTTTCTTTAGAGGGCGTTCAGCTCCCGGCGATGAAACTTCCAAGAAATAGTTGTAAGGAATCGGATCTTCAGCATCAAGCTTTTCACTAAGCCTTTCACTGACCGTTCCGCATTCCTCGATATCAACACCAGTTTCTTTATCAATAAATACGCGAAGGAACCAGTCTTTCCCTTCTTTTACATATTCAATGTCGACTAATTCTAAATTAAGTTCATCCACAATAGGGGTGACCAGTTGTTCCACCGTTTCAGTCACTTTGCTCATTCATTTCCCTCCTTTTTACTGGATTCTTAGCTCTTGTTTTACAAAAGTTTTATTTTGATATACAGGAAGACTTTTTCGGATATATTGTTGTTTTTCATCTATCTATATTGTCCTTTGATTTTCGCTCCAGGCTGCTCAGCGAACCGCGTGGCGGGCGGTGAGCCTCTCCCGCATAAGTCTTCGCACCTTCCGCTACAATCAACTCAGCAAATAATATACAAAAAGCAACAAAACTTACGAAAACAATCTTCAGGAAAAAACCGTACACAACACGAAAGAGTGGGTTGCCCCACTCTTCCTTTTGCGAGAGTTATTCTTAGTATTTCCAATAAAACTATACCATAACCAATTTTTTTATGCAAATGGAATAGCTGTCAGCAGAAGGGGGCGGACCATTTGCCTGCCCTCTTTTTTAGAATAGTGAAAGCTGATTTTGTTCAGGAAGAGATTCAAGGCAGCCGTGATTATCCAGATACTCGATAATCGTCTTGGACACTTTTCCGCGCTGCTGCAAATCTTCTTTGGATAGGAATTCTCCTTCTTCCCTTGCTTTAACAATATTGAATGCTGCGTTTGTACCCAATCCTGGAATGGAATTAAACGGCGGTATCAAAGAATTTCCATCAATGATAAACTCATTTGCGCTAGAGCGGTATAAGTCCACCTTTTGGAAGTTAAAGCCCCTTTCGTTCATTTCCAAAGCCAGCTCCATTACAGTTAATAGATTTTTTTCTTTCGTAGAAGCATCAAGTCCCTTTGCATTGATTTCTTCGATGCGGGAACGTATCGCCTGGGATCCTTTAACCATGGCATCAACGTCAAAGTCCTCTGCACGAACAGTGAAGTATGCTGCATAGTAAAGAAGCGGATGGTGCACTTTAAAATATGCAATCCGGACTGCCATTAATACGTAGGCTGCCGCATGGGCTTTAGGGAACATGTATTTAATCTTTTTACAGGAATCAATATACCATTCCGGCACTTCATTCTTTCTCATTTCAGCTTCCATTTCATCGCTCAGGCCTTTACCCTTACGAACCGATTCCATAATTTTAAAAGCAAAAGCAGGCTCAAGCCCCTGATAGATTAAATAAACCATAATATCATCGCGGCACCCGATTACTTCACTTAAGTTACAAATATTATTATGGATCAATTCCTGGGCATTCCCGAGCCAAACATCTGTACCATGAGAAAGACCCGAAATCTGGACAAGTTCTGAGAAAGTGGTCGGCTTTGTATCTTCAAGCATCTGGCGGACAAATCGTGTACCAAATTCCGGTATGCCTAGTGTTCCAGTTTTACACATGATTTGCTCTTCTGTCACACCAAGTGATTCCGGCCCGCTAAAAATTTTCATTACTTCAGGATCATCTGTCGGAATCGTTTTTGGATCAATACCGCTAAGATCCTGAAGCATCCTTATGACGGTTGGGTCGTCGTGCCCCAGTATATCGAGTTTTAATAGATTATCGTGAATTGAATGGAAGTCAAAATGAGTCGTTTTCCATTCAGATGTCCGGTCGTCAGCAGGGAACTGAATAGGCGAAAAATCATAAATATCCATGTAATCCGGCACAACAATAATACCGCCAGGGTGCTGTCCAGTTGTCCGCTTTACTCCTGTGCAGCCGGAAGCAAGCCTGTCAATTTCGGCACCCCTGATTTGAAGATTATTATCCTGCTGGTATGCTTTGACATAACCATAAGCTGTTTTGTCTGCCACAGTACCGATTGTTCCTGCACGGTATACATATTCCTCCCCGAATAGCACCTTTGTATAGTTATGTGCCCTCGGCTGGTATTCCCCCGAAAAGTTCAAGTCAATATCGGGAACCTTATCTCCCTTGAAACCAAGGAACGTTTCGAACGGGATATCATGTCCATCTTTTTTATATTTTGCTCCACAGTTCGGGCAGTCTTTATCAGGCAGGTCAAAACCGGAGCCAACTGACCCGTCATTGAAAAACTCGGATGTCTTGCATTCCGGGCAAACGTAATGGGGAGGCAGCGGATTTACTTCAGTTATTTCGGTCATCGTCGCAACAAAAGAGGAGCCGACTGATCCACGGGAACCAACAAGATAGCCATCATCCAGTGATCTTTTTACAAGCTTATGTGAGATCAGATAGATAACCGCGAACCCATGCCCGATAATACTCTTAAGTTCTTTTTCAAGGCGGGCTTCAACGATCTCAGGTAGCGGATCACCATAGATTTTCCTAGCCATTCCGTAACTCATGCTGCGCATTTCTTCATCTGCGCCTTCAATTTTTGGTGTATACAAATCATCTTTAATCGGCTTAATTTCTTCAATCATATCCGCTATTCTGTTCGTATTCTCTACCACAATTTCCTTCGCTTTGTCTTTGCCAAGGAATGAAAAAGCATCAAGCATTTCATTAGTAGTCCTGAAGTGAACATCCGGGAGCTGATGGCGATTCAAAGGATTTGCTCCTCCCTGTGAATTAACAAGGATTTTCCGATAGATTTTATCATTTGGATTCAAGTAGTGTACATTGCCTGTCGCGACAACCGGCAGATCAAGCTTTTCTCCCAGCTTTACAATATTGCCGATAATCTCTTCCAGCGCTTTTTCATCTCTTACAAGTTCAAGCTCCAAAAGGTGTGCATAGACAGCTTTCGGGTGCACTTCAAGATAATCGTAGAATTGCGCTGTATCTTCCACTTCATCTGGAGATTTCTGCATCATGCCTTCAAAAACTTCGCCTTTGTCACATCCCGATCCAACCAGAATTCCTGCACGATGTTTTTGCAGGACTGACCTCGGAATGCGGGGCACTCTGTAAAAATATTCAAGATGCGAGATGGATACGAGTTTAAAGATATTTTTCAAGCCTTCTTCTGTCTGAGCAAGCAGGGTGCAGTGCGCTGGTCTTGCACGCTGATAGGCATTTCCCTGACCCATATTATCATTGAATTGATCATGATATTCGATCCCTTTTTCATCTGCATGCTTAAGCATCTTAAGAAGCAGATAACCTGTGGCTTCCGCGTCATATATAGCACGGTGATGCTGGGTGAGTTCAACGTCGAACTTTTTGGCAAGCGTGTTCAGACGATGATTTTTCATGTCCGGATATAGAAAGCGTGCAAGTTCAAGAGTATCTATTACAGGATTAGACGCTTTGCCTATGCCCATTTTTTTATAGCCTACATTTAGGAAGCCCATGTCGAAGGATGCATTATGAGCTACTAAAACAGCATCTCCTGCCCATTCATGGAACTTCTTCAGTACCTCTTCCACTTCCGGTGCATTCTCCACCAGATCATCGGTGATTCCAGTCAGATTGATCGTTGTTGCCGACAAAGGGTGATGAGGGTTTGCAAAGGATTCAAACCGATCAATGATTTCACCATCATGAATCTTAACCGCGGCAAGCTCAATGATCGTATCATATACAGCTGATAAGCCTGTTGTCTCAACGTCAAATACAACATACGTATCTTCAGTAAGCTTGCGATGCGCATCATTATAGGCAATCGGCACACCATCATCCACAAGGTTCGCTTCAATTCCGTATAAGATCTTTATATCATTCTTTTTCCCGGCACCATAGGCTTCAGGGAATGATTGAGCAACAGCATGATCAGTAATGGCAATAGCTTTGTGTCCCCACTTTTTCGCCTGTGAAACAAGTGCACTGACAGATGAAACTGCATCCATTTGGCTCATCGGTGTATGAAGATGAAGTTCAACCCTTTTTTCTTCAGCAGGTGATGTATCCTGTCTTTGAATAGGTTTAATTTCATTGATATCGTTCCCGATCATTACCAGGTCACGTACAAATGTATCGTTTTGTATGCTGCCTCGGACCTTTAGCCACATACCTTTTTGCACATGCTGAAATAAAGCAGCATCCTCTTTGTCCCGCGAGAACATTTTTACAAGAATGGAGCTGGTATAATCAGTAATTTTGAAAGTTAAGAGTGTCCGGCCGCTGCGGAGTTCTCTCGTTTCAGCAGCAAACACATAGCCTTCAACGGCTACTCTGCGCTCTTCATCAACTATATCAATCAATTTGCGGTAATCTGCATCATCCTTAATGGTAAGACCGATTGTAAGCGGCCCCTGAGGTGCTGAAGGATCTGCTGATTCAGCTTCTGCTTCTTTCTTCTGCATCTCGATTGCTGCCTGGAGACCGCGCTCCTGATCTTCTTTGCGTTTGGCCTCCATGAATTTTTCATATTCTTCATTGGATCCTTCAGAAGATACTTCTGTATCAACTGTTAAGGCCGGAAAGCCAAAAACTTGAAAAACATCTGAAATAGTGCCGGCATACTTTTTCTTGATAGACAATCCTTCCAATTCATTTCGGACCTTAATGATAAGTTTGTTGCCCTGAACAGAAGGAACCTGTTCATTCAGAAGCTTTATGAGCGGGGGCGCCATGCCATCCATTTCTTTGATGCAGTTGTGCCAGTATTCAAGAACAAGCTGTTCAGTAAAATCCTGATTTTTCACAGATATGCTGTAGGAAATTTCTGCAATATGGGAAAATGTCTTTTCCAGCTGATCTGTGAAGCGGCTATATACACTGCAAGGCACAATCTTTGGAAAAGCAAAATAAAAATGCCATTTCCGTGACTGTCTTTCGACTATGACCCTTTCGATCTGGGCATCATGAAAGTGCTGCACAAAGGCATCTTCAGTTAGCTGCATCTGCTGGAGCAAGAGCTGAAATCTAGAAGGTTCGCTCATCTTTCTCTCTCCCATCTAATAAACTTGGTTTCTATGTTTTACACTTTTGTTATAATCCTTGTTTTAATTCAATATTCTGCCCGTTGATTTCATCACGTGGCACTTGTTTCCCGCGGGGAGGAACAGGGCTCCTCGGCTCCGCCTGTGGGGTCTCCCACTCCCTCTCCTGCCGCAGGACTTTGAATAATCATCCTGACTTAGCACCGCACGAAGAAAATGCGAAAGCATTTTCGAGGATCAAGTACCCTCCACTCCAATCAACTCAGCATTAGAAATATTGTTATAATGTTAGAAAACTGAAAATAAATAAGCACCGCCATATTTAGAAATGGACAGACGGACTTAATTATAACATATCGAATCAGATAGTGAATGAAAAAACGGATTCCATTTTGGAACCCGTTTTTTCGTCTAAATCAAAATGAACACTGCCCATATTTTTATATTGCAGACATCATTTCAGCAATTTTATCTGCAAGCTGATCTTTGTGAATTTCCTGCATTTCACCTGTTTTTCTAACTTTCACTTCGACGATGCCTTCAGAAGCTTTTTTGCCCACAGTTATGCGGATTGGCAAACCGATAAGGTCGGAATCTGCAAATTTGACACCGGGACGTTCCTGGCGGTCATCCATTAATACTTCATAGCGATCACGCTTTAGCATTGTATATAATTCCTCAGCAACTGCAGACTGAGTTTCGTCCTTCATGTTAATAGGGATGAGATGCAAGTCGAATGGAGCCAGGGAGCGCGGCCAGATAAAGCCGTTCTCATCGCTGAACTGTTCGGCAACTGCAGCCATAGTACGGGAAACTCCGATGCCATAGCAGCCCATAATCATTGGCTGTGTTCTCCCATTTTCATCTAAAAAAGTCGCTTCCATTGCCTCACTATAGCGGGTGCCCAGCTTAAAGATATGTCCAACTTCAATTCCTTTGGCAAATTGAATCGTTCCTTGTCCATCTGGTGAAGGGTCGCCCTCTTGAATGAAACGGAGATCTGCATATCGGGTTACATAGAAATCACGATCTGGATTAGCATTGACATAATGAATTCCTTCTTCATTTGCGCCACATACACCATTCACAATGGCTTCCACTGCATGATCTGCAATGATCTCAATATCCTTCACTCCAATAGGTCCCAAAGAACCAACAGCACAGCCAAGAATTTGCTTAGTCTCTTCGGCATCAGCTAGCTCAACGGCAGCGGCTTCAAGCAGATTTTTAAGCTTGATGTCATTTACTTCATGGTCACCGCGGACAAGAACAAGAACATATTTTTCATCAGCTTTAAAAAGAAGCGTCTTTATGCACTGCTCTTTAGCCACGTTTAGGAAAGTTGAAACTTCTTCAATTGTTTTTTTGTTTTCTGTTGCTGCCTTTTCCAGTTCCTGAGGCTCCTCATTGCTCTTTGAGTATTGTGCAAGAACCGGAGCCATTTCAATATTGGCAGCGTATTCGGAAGTATCTGAGTATGCGATAGTATCTTCTCCAACTTCTGAAAGAACCATAAACTCATGTGTGTCTTTACCGCCCATTGCACCCGAGTCAGCAATGACAGCTCTGAAATTCAGGCCGCAGCGTCTGAACACATTAGAATAAGCTGTAAAAAGTTTATCATACATTTCATCAAGGCTTTCTTGATTTGAGTGAAAGGAATAGGCATCCTTCATGATAAACTCACGCCCGCGAAGAAGCCCAAAGCGAGGACGCTTCTCATCACGGAACTTTGTCTGAATCTGATAAAGAGCCAATGGTAATTTCTTATATGATTTTACTGCATCACGAACCAGGCTGGTAATCACTTCTTCATGAGTGGCACCCAAAGCGAACTCTCGCTCATGGCGATCCTTCATTCTCATCAGTTCAGGTCCGTATGTATACCAGCGCCCGGATTCCTGCCATAGTTCAGCCTGCTGAAGGGCTGGCATCAGAAGCTCGACAGCCCCTGCATTATCCATTTCTTCTCTGATAATAGCTTCAACCTTTTGCAGAACTTTTTTCGCTAAAGGCATATAGCTATAAATTCCGCTTGCGTTCTGGCGGATAAAACCAGCCCTCAGCAATAATTGGTGGCTTCTGGTTTCCGCATCTGCAGGCACTTCTTTTAATGTAGGAATAAGCGTCATGCTCTGTTTCATTTATTTGCACCTCAATTAAAAATATGTAATGAATCTGCTTCCTCAACAAAAGAAGGGTCTCCCGGTCTTCAGAAAAAGCTAATAGCTTCCTAAAGACCAGAGCCCTCATCCTTCTTCTGCATGCAGCTCTGCTAAGTTTTTACAGGAAAAATCTCTGAATATCATTCCAAGTGACCACGAGCATTAATAGCATTAAAAGGGCAAACCCAATAAAGTGGACCATTCCCTCTTTATGGCGGTCAATTGGCTTCCCTCTTACAGCTTCAACAGCAAAGAACATTAATCTTCCGCCATCGAGAGCCGGAATTGGAAGCAGGTTCATAATTCCCAGATTTATGCTTAGGATACCTGCCCATTTCATTAAGTAATAGATACCTGATTTGGCTACTGTATCTGTTGAAACATAGATACCTACCGGGCCTGATAATGCATCAATTGAGAACTGTCCAGTGACAAGCTTGCCTAGCATGACAAAAATCTCTTTAGTCCAGAAATAGGTTTCCTTAGCTCCATAGGTAATGGCCTTTAAAGGTGATTTCTCCATTGGACTATATACTCCAATGATTCCAATCTTTTCGCCTTCAACATCCTGAACCTTCGGAGTAACCGGTATTGTATGTTCCTGGCCGTTTCTTTCCACCAAAAACTCCAATTCTTCACTTGGGTTTTGTCTAATGATTTCTACTACATCTGACCAGCTTGAAATTTCTGCTCCATCGACACTTTGAACCAAATCGCCTTCCTTAAGCCCAGCTTCATAAGCTGCACCATCAGGGGTCAGCTTGCCTAGTGCAGGTTCATTAGTCGGAATACCCTGCAATAAGGCTATTAGTACAAAAACAATAAAAGCCAGAACAAAATTCATCATCGGGCCTGCGAAAATCGCCATTGTTCTCTGGCCCAATGTCTTTGATGCAAATTGACGGTCATACGGGGCAATGAGCGTCTCTGTTCCATCCTCAACCAGCACAGCTGAACGGCTGATTTTAAAAACTTGGATTGACTCTTCCTCTTCACCCTCAACATACCCTTTTATTTCAAGGGCATGCTCAATGTCAGCATCTTCAACTTCAACTATTCTTGCATCTGGATATTTATCCTTATTGTTTAAAATAATTTTGCTTACTTCCTCGTTATCATCAAGGATCAGGCCGATGCGGTAGCCAGGTTTAATTTCCACCATCTCGGGATCTTCACCGGCCATGCGCACAAACCCGCCTATTGGCAATAGACGAATCGTATAAACTGTTTCATCTTTTTTAAAGGAAAACACTTTAGGGCCGAATCCAATAGCGAATTCGCGGCAGAGAATTCCTGCTCTTTTTGCAAAAATTAAGTGTCCCAGTTCATGGAAAAATACCAGTGCCCCGAAAATAACAATAAAGGCTATTACTGTACTCAAGTTTTAACCACCTTTTTTTAGAGGTTGTTCAAATGTGCTGGTGAGTGTTAATAAATTTATTGCAGCCATTTGAACGCAAGCTTATAGAAGCGAGTTAACATATTTCCTCGTTTCCAAATCTGTTGCCTGGATCTCATCAAGACTTGGATTTGAGATAATATTATGGCTGGCCAGTGCTCTTTCGATGAAATCTTCTATTTGCAGGAAGGTAATCTTTCCATCTAAGAATGCAGCAACAGCAGCTTCATTTGCAGCATTTAATACAGCTGGCATTGATCCGCCAGCTTTTCCGGCTTCATAGGCAAACTTCAGGCAGCGAAAGCGCTCAAAGTCCATTTCTGCAAAATGGAGCTTGCCAATTTCAGCAAGATTCAGCCGGTTTGCTGTTCGGAGCGGGAGCCTGTCAGGATAAGTTAAAGCATACTGAATCGGTACTCTCATATCCGGGGTGCCAAGCTGTGCGATTACACTGCTGTCATGAAATTCAACCATGGAATGGATAATACTTTCTTTATGAAGAAGGACGTCAATTTTACTGTAATCCATGGAGAAAAGCCAATGTGCTTCAATTACTTCAAGTCCCTTATTCATCATGGTAGCAGAATCGATGGTGATTTTTGCTCCCATTGACCAATTCGGATGATTAAGTGCCTCTTCAACTGTCACATTTTCTAATTCCTTGCGTGAGCGGTCTCTGAAGCTTCCTCCAGAAGCTGTCAAAATGAGCCTTTCAATATTTTTCTCTTTTTCCCCCTGAAGGGATTGAAAAATAGCCGAATGTTCACTGTCTACAGGAAGAAGCATAACACCGTTTCGCTTTGCTGCTTCCATGACCAGATGGCCGGCAGTCACAAGGGTTTCCTTATTTGCGATGGCGATTGTCTTTTTTTCCTCAATCGCCTGCAATGTGGAATCAAGTCCTACGCTGCCTAAAACTGCATTAACCAGTATTTCAGATTTTGGATAAACAGCTACTTCTATCAAACCTTCATGTCCATATGTAAATGTTATGCCGGGAAACTCAGCTTTAAGAATATCTGCAGAACTTTTTTCTGATAGTGAGACAAGTTCCGGCTGAAAGTCAGAGATAATTTTCCGGGCAAGGTCTATATTTCTGCCTGCAGACATGGCTGCTAGCTTAAATTCTTCTGGGTGTTCCTTAATGATATCAAGGGTCTGTGTCCCAATCGACCCTGTTGCACCCATTAAACTGATATGTTTCATAGTCTCCTCCTAAAAGAAAAGCGGAAGCGCCTTGCCCACCTCCGAATATTGGTTTGACACCATTAGGGGGCAGGCGCTGGAGCTAGACAGTTATCTATTAATCAAATGCGGACTGCTCCCTGGCCACCAGCTTTAGAGCAAGTGAAAAAAGTGCAGCAATGGCAGGACGAATAATAAGCTGTCAAAGCGGTCCAGAATTCCGCCATGGCCAGGCAGAATATTTCCTGAGTCTTTTACATTATAATGACGCTTTAATGCTGATTCCACTAAATCCCCTATTTGCCCGAACACTGACAAGATTGCTGTAATCACTAATAATCCCAGCATGGACTCATCAATATCTGTGAAGATAATAAATAATACCGCAACGGCAAGAGCACAGACCACACCACCAAGTGACCCTTCCACAGTCTTATTCGGGCTGATTTCAGGCCAAAGCTTCTTCTTTCCCATTGCTTTTCCTATAAAGTAGGCACCTGAATCTGTTGCCCAAATAAGAAATAATGCAAAAAAGAGATATGTCAAACCCTGATCTGCGAAGCGGGTCTCAATAAAATAGAAAAACCCAATGCCAACATATAAAGTAGACATAATCGAAAAAGCCACATCATCAAAAGTAAATTTATTTTTTGTTGCAACAGTATACGTTAGGAAAAGAAGCACCCCAAAAAGAGCTACCTCAATTTTTGTATAATTCAAATCATCCAGGATTGACTGAAATTCTTTAGGCAATAGGAAAACCCACAATAATAGTAAAGAAATAATGCCTGGAATCGAGAATAAACTTAAATTTCTCATTTTCAATAGTTCATATAGTGCAATGGATGCCAGCAAGTATGCCAGGATGATTATTGGCATGCCTCCAAAGATAATGACTGGCAGGAGGACTGCACCGAATATAATTGCTGTGATAATACGCTGCTTCATTCAATTTTTCAACACCTTTATTGTACTCCCCCAAAACGCCTTTGGCGGCTTTGGAATACTTCGATTGCTTCGAGCATTTGCTCTTCATTGAAATCCGGCCACAATACATCTGTAAACCAGAATTCCGTATACGCAAGCTGCCAAAGCATAAAATTGCTTAATCTGATTTCACCGCTTGTACGAATCAGCAGATCAGGATCCTGCAGTCCGCCCGTCATGAGGTAGGATGAGAATTTTTCTTCATTCAATTCATTTTCATCCATTATACCACTTTTGCAATCATTTAAGACATGCTTGACGGCTTCGAGTATTTCGGCTCTGCTTCCATAATTAAGTGCAAAGTTCAACACTAGGCCTGTGTTATTTTTTGTCTCTTCCATCGCTTTGGAAACTGCATTTCGGGTATGGGCAGGCAGGTGGTCAAAATAACCAATCATTCTTACTTGCACATTCTCTTCTACCAGCTCTGGCAGGAAAGTTCCCAGAAATTCCTCAGGCAGTTTCATAAGAAAGTCCACTTCCATTTTAGGCCTTTTCCAATTTTCAGTAGAGAATGCATATAGAGTTAAGGTCTTTACTCCAATATCGCTTGCAAATCTGGTAATTTTTCGGACAACTTTCATTCCCTCATGATGGCCGGCAACTCTTGGAAGAGCTCTTTTCTTCGCCCATCTTCCATTTCCATCCATAATGATGGCAACATGCTCAGGGATTTGCAATTCTTTTATTTTTTCAACTCTCTCTCGGAGATCGGAAGAACTGTTTTGGGACTTCCATAACTTCATTTTATCAAACATAAGTCTGCTCCTTTAAAATAGGTTAATCCTCCGATAAAAGATAAGTGAAACTTCAATCAGCAGGGGCTTGATCCCGGATGATTGATAGCTGATATTCATTCATAGTATCTTTTAGAGATTATTCTAATGGTAAATTATGATATTGCCTCTTTCCGCATGATAATATCATACCAAAAATAAAAAAATATATCTCTATAAAAGAGTATGTTACCAGAAACTAAATTCAGGATAGGAATACTGGCTTCTATACATATTCCAGCGAAGTCAGCATGCAAATACACAAACTGATTATGTAGCTCCCAAAGAGTAAAAGAACCCCCTATTGATAGAGGGTTCTCAGTATAGAGTCATTAGACTGCAAGAATTTCTTTTTCTTTTTCTTTTGTTAATTCGTCAATCTTACTGATGTGATCATCAGTAAGTTTTTGAATGTCATCAGAAAAACCGCGAAGATCATCTTCTGTGATATCTCCATTTTTTTCAAGCTTTTTAAGGTCATCATTGGCATCGCGGCGAACATTGCGGATAGCAACTTTTGCGTCTTCCGATTCTTTTTTGACAACCTTCACGAGGTCTTTGCGGCGTTCCTCAGTAAGCTGAGGAATAGCCAGTCTGATAACACTGCCGTCATTAGACGGATTTAAGCCGATATCAGATTTAAGGATGGCTTTTTCAATTTCTCCAAGAATGGATTTGTCATAAGGAGTAATGACTAAAAGGCGCGCTTCTGGAGCAGATACCCCGGCTAGCTGATTTACAGGAGTCGGTGCACCATAGTAATCAACAGTAATGCGATCAAGCAATGAAGCATTTGCTTTACCTGCTCGGATGCTCGCAAGCTCCCTTGTATAAGCTGAAATTGCTTTAGTCATTCTTTCTTTTGCATCTGCAATAACTTGTTTTGGCATTATTTTTTCCCCCTAACGATTGTTCCGATTGTTTCACCCATTACGGCGCGGTTAATATTGCCTTTTTCCATAATTGAGAACACAATTAATGGAATGTTGTTATCCATGCATAAAGATGAAGCTGTAGAATCCATAACAGCCAATCCTTCTTTCAAAACATCAAGATAGGAAAGCTCATCATATTTTTTAGCATTTTTATCAATGCGAGGGTCAGCTGAATAGACGCCATCCACATTGTTTTTCGCCATTAGAATTACTTCTGCTTCAATTTCTGCAGCTCGCAATGCTGCTGTTGTATCAGTAGAGAAGTAAGGATTTCCGGTTCCTGCAGCAAAGATCACAACCCGCTTTTTCTCAAGATGGCGGATGGCTCTTCTGCGGATGTACGGCTCAGCGACCTGCCTCATCTCGATTGAGGTTTGAACTCTCGTCTCCACTCCGAGATTCTCGAGGCTATCCTGCAGCGCCAATGAGTTCATGACAGTAGCAAGCATTCCCATATAGTCGGCATTTGCCCTGTCCATACCCATTTCTTCTCCAATCTTTCCGCGCCAGATGTTTCCTCCGCCGACAACAACGGCAACCTCAACACCTAATGCAGCCAGATCCTTAACCTGTGCAGCAATTGATTTAATCACTGAAGGATTAATTCCAAATCCTTGCTCCCCTGCTAAAGCTTCTCCACTTAATTTCAAGACCACGCGTTTGTATTTAGGGCTGCTCATAAGAACCTCCATATGTAGTATAAAAACTCACCATTGCTTTTTAATTTTATCTCATTCTTGAAAAACAGGGAACACAAAGTGTTCCCTGAATCATAGCTGAATTAATTAATATTAAAAAATTACTTCTTAACTTGGTTCATTACTTCTTCAGCGAAGTTGTCTTCACGCTTTTCAATACCTTCTCCAACTTCGTAGCGAACGAACTCACGGATTTTTCCGCCTTTAGATTCAACGAATTTCCCTACTTTTTGATCAGGGTTTTTAACAAAAGCCTGGTCATTTACGCAAACATCTTCGAAATATTTGCCAAGGCGTCCTTCTACCATCTTAGCAACGATGTTCTCAGGCTTGCCTTCGTTAAGAGCTTGCTGAGTCAATACTTGACGCTCGCGCTCTACTTCGTCCTGTGATACTTCATCACGAGATACATATTTTGGGTTTAGGGCAGCAATATGCATTGCAACATCTTTCGCTGCATCCTCGTCAGTTGTTCCTTCAAGAACTGTTAGCACACCAATGCGTCCGCCCATGTGAAGGTACGCACCGAAAGCATCGCTGTCAGTTTTTGTTTTGATTTCGAAGCGGCGAAGAGAAAGCTTTTCTCCGATTTTA
This sequence comes from Cytobacillus oceanisediminis 2691, assembly GCF_000294775.2. Taxonomy (GTDB): domain Bacteria; phylum Bacillota; class Bacilli; order Bacillales; family Cytobacillaceae; genus Cytobacillus; species Cytobacillus pseudoceanisediminis. The sequence goes on along the minus strand of NZ_CP015506.1, from coordinate 1,936,578 downwards.
GCAATCGCACTGTTGATGTGAGATTCTAATGTTGCACCGTTAGCCATTGTCTGGCCAGCTGCTTCTTCAACAGAAGCAGGCTTTACAGAAAGCAAATGCTCTGCGATTTCTTTAACAAGAGTTTGGAACCCTTCGTTTTTGGCAACGAAATCTGTTTCAGAGTTTACTTCAAGGATAACAGCTTCGTTTCCGTCTACTTTAACAGAAGTAAGACCTTCTGCAGCAATACGGTCACCTTTCTTAGCAGCTTTAGCGATTCCTTTTTCACGAAGGAAGTCGATTGCTTTTTCCATATCACCTTCAGTTTCCTGAAGTGCTTTTTTGCAGTCCATCATGCCTGCGCCTGTTTTTTCACGAAGTTCTTTAACCATTTGAGCAGTAATTGCCATTATGAGATCCTCCTTAATGAGTTATGTAATAATATCTTTACCATTTATAGCTGTATGGAAAACTAAACTTTGCCTTTTCTTTAAAAAAAGGTGATAAAGGGTGCTCCCTCTTATCACCTTCTTTTAAATCAAGAAAAAAGCACCTTAGAGCAGTTCAGCTCCAGCGCTCCAAGGCGCCTCCGCTTTTCTATTAAGCAGTTGTAACTTCTTCACCTTGTTTAGCTTCAAGGATAGCATCTGCCATTTTGCCTGTTAACAATTTAACAGCGCGGATAGCATCATCGTTTGCAGGAATGACAACATCAATTTCATCCGGATCACAGTTAGTGTCAACGATACCAACGATAGGGATGTTTAATTTATGTGCTTCTGCAACAGCGATGCGCTCTTTGCGTGGGTCAATGATGAATAGAGCATCCGGAAGGCTCTTCATATCTTTGATTCCGCCTAAGAACTTCTCTAAGCGCTCTTGCTCTTTCTTCAATTGAACAACTTCTTTTTTAGGAAGAACTTCGAAAGTTCCGTCTTCAGACATTCTTTCGATATCCTTTAAACGCGCAATACGCTTTTGAATTGTTTCAAAGTTTGTTAAAGTTCCACCCAACCAGCGCTGGTTCACATAGAACATACCAGAACGGATTGCTTCTTCTTTAACAGAATCTTGAGCTTGTTTCTTAGTTCCTACGAAAAGGATTGTGCCGCCGTTACCAGCAAGCTCCTTAACGAAGTTATAAGCTTCTTCTACCTTCTTAACAGTCTTTTGAAGGTCGATGATGTAGATGCCGTTACGCTCAGTGAAGATATATTTCTTCATCTTAGGGTTCCAGCGGCGAGTCTGGTGTCCGAAGTGTACACCAGCTTCAAGCAATTGCTTCATTGAAATTACTGACATTTGTGTTTCCTCCTAATGGTTTTTAGTTCCTCCGCCCATATCATTTTCAGCCGGCAACTGCATTTGAACAGCACCATCCGGCTAAATCCATAAGCGTGTGTATTAACACCATTTGTTAATATAGCATAAGTGTTTTTCACAATCAAGCTATTCTTGCTGATTTTGACGAAATTTAAGCATTAACTCGATTTCTGTCTTCCCTTTTCCTAATTTCTTTGCAATATCTTCCACATTCAGTCCCTGTTTTTTCATCATAAGCACTTGATCTTCCATTGATGAAGGAATCTCTTCTTTAACCCGCTGACTGTTATCTGACTGCATTACAGATTCAGGTACCTTTAAAGATGCTAAACCTTCTGATTCATTCGATTCTTCCTCCGCAGCCCTCAAGTTCTTTTTGTAGGCTTTAGATGCCTGATATACGGATGCTCTGGCTAATCGCAATGATTTCTCAGCAGCTTTAGCTATATTTTCATCACTTTTTCTTTCGGGATTTACCCTGATGCTTTTTTCTTTTACAAATGATTGGTTTTTAGCATTTATCTGCGAAAATTTGTTAATAAAGTCATCGTTTTCTTCCTTCATTTGAATTAGGTAAGAAGATATGACTTCTTCCATTTCAACAAGCATTTTTTCCTGTTTTTTCTCTGTTTCCATTAATTTGTTCTGACGCAGAAACAGCAAAATAATGGCTAATAACGCTACAATATTCAGCAGCAGGCTAATAGCTAATAGAAAAGCTGTCATGATATCCCTCTATCCGCTGTAGTCAATAACCTTCCCTTTGTATGGATGGTTCTGTATGTCATTGCTGTCTTTTTTCTGATTATCTTTCCGTTCATGTCCCCCGGCATCATTTTGGCTTTCGCTGTCATCATTGCCAAGATTGACATTTTGTTTTTGCTCATGTTTGATCACGGTCTTCCGCTGCTTCTCAGCATTTTCCCGTATACTCTCGGCAGCAAACCCGCTTATTGTCTGTCCCCTCTGCTGAAGCTGTTCCTGGATTTTACCTGCGTCAAACGTTCTCGGCAGTGCTATCTGCATTTCTATTGATTTTAAACTCATCCCGGATCACTTCCTTAATAAAGGATCGTTTCTCCCTGTTTCTAAAGGATTACTTCTTATTTCTCCCTTTGAAAAATGGAACTTTGAAGATTTGAACTGTCTGGCGAATCACTTTTGAATATTTTCCAAAATGCATAGAAGTGTTTGGATAGACCTTCCCATAAATAACAATCGAAGCTTTCATTTTTCATCTTTATCTTTTTCCAGTTCGGTAGCTCTTCATTTATTTTGGTCAATTTAACCTGCAAATGAGCTTTGGTTGCCCTTTGTTTGAGAATAATGATTCTATGTTCTTCCGACAGCTTTCCTGTAAGCCTTGCCATTTCTGTCAGTCTTCCATCAATACTATCCAGCTTTTTGATTGCTTCCTGCAGTTTGGCTGATTCGTTTAGGAGAGCTTTATCGGCCTTATCCAAATCGGTGTCCATCCCTGTAAAAAGCTCCGTTTTAGTAAATAGGTGATTGCCCAGCTTTTAATTTTAACAGATATGCATCACTGCCGTTTTCTGCAGGAATTCCTTTTGATAATAGAATGGGGTATTCCACTGAGAAAGGATTTCTGCAGATTCACTGGATTACTTCTTCGCTCATACCAAATGTGATTTTTTCGTCAGCAAGCAGTTTGTACAAATCTTCAGGGTGGACGGCTCTATCAAGTTTAATATCTGACGGCTGAATCAATGCAGCTAAACGTTGAGCATCAACTAAAATTTGAAATTGGCTTTTCATGCTGATTCCTTCCTTTGCAGAAAGAAATGACACTAGATTATATTGCTTTTTCCAGCAGCTGCCTCAGCTTAAAAATTGACTTTGAATGAATTTGAGATATACGGGAGGTAGATAGGCCCATCACTTCGCCAATTTCTGTCAGTGTTAATTCCTCTTTATAAAATAAACTTAGCACCATCTGCTCTTTTTCATTTAATTGTAAGATTTTTTCAGCCATTTCTTCCAAAAGTTCATTCTTTAATACCTTTTCTTCTGGAATAATTGCTTTTTCATCCTTAATGGAGTAGCTGCCATCCTTTTCGTCAGCATCGGGCTGTTCATCAATTGAAAGGATGTTTGCGTAAAAATGTTCATTCATAACAGAATACACTTCATCTTCCTGCATCTCTGCTTCTTCAGCAATTTCATGCACAGTTGCATTGCGCAACAGCCGCTGCTCCAGCTTCTCAATGGCAGCATCTATTTTTTTCGCTTTATCCCTCGTACTTCGCGGAAGCCAATCTTCCTTCCTTAATCCATCCAGAATTGCACCGCGAATGCGAAAAGAAGCATATGTATCAAATTTCAAATCTCTTGCAGGATCAAATTTTTCCAGAGCGTCATATAACCCCATTAGCCCCAGGCTACGAATATCATCTCTTGAAACATTCTTCGGCAGGGTAGCGGATATCCGCTGTACATGATAGCTTACAAGAGGCAAATATTTTTTCACAAGAAAATTCCCCGCTTGAGCATCACGAGAGTCGACCCATTTAGCCCAGTATGTGCTTTCTTCGGTTATCAGGTCTGTCATGGCCATCCTCCTCAAACGTTTCCATTTCTATTAACTATTGTTAGTATATCAAAATGTTTCCTATAAAAATATTAACTTCAGCCTTCACCGCTCGCTTTTAACCCATAAAGAGGGGACGTGTTCTTCGGAGAGGTTATTGGAGAGATTTATAAAAAAGCCGGAAAAAAAAAGCTGATTCTCTAAAAACTGCACATAATTAAAAACAGGAACTTAAATAATCATTTGGCCTTTGTTTACAGTCCGAATCATCAATTCACCTGATTGAGGGTTGAATTCGATTGTTCTGCCGCTGTGGCCCCCAACATCTTCACCTAAAATGGCAATTTTCAAGAATGAAAGTTCCTGTTTTACTGCCTCTACGTTCCTGGGACCAATCCTCATTAAATCACTTCCGGAGGAGTACTTAAACATTTGGGCTCCACCGGCAATCTTCGCTTTTAATCCTGAAGGCCTTGCCCCGCCTTTCGCCAGAAGGCTCACTAAGTCCCTGATTGCAGTATCAGCATATTTAGCTGAATTAAAGCTTGCACCTTTGGCAAGAGAGGAGTCAGGCAGCATAATATGTGCAAGTCCGGCAATTTCTGCGCTAAGGTCATAAAGAACCACACCTACACAGGAACCAAGTCCTGATGTCCTGATTAAGCTGGGGGTTTTAACAATATTCATATCTGCGATGCCTACTTTTACAACTTCAAGAAGATTATTCATGATCCGGGACTCCCAAGGCCTTAAAAATGATTTGAAATGATTCAGGATCGGGAAGCAAAAAAAAGTGGCCATTTACAGCATCCGTATTTTGAAATTCTTCATTTAAAGCTGTATCAATTACAATCGCGTAATCGCTCAACTGTGAAATTTCCAGCAGCCCCGTGCCAATTATTGCTCCCACCATATCAATGCTCAGCATTGGCACAGAGGGGAAAAGTGATAGTTTGGTAAAATCAGATAAAGAAGATAAATAAGAGCCTGAGAGAATGTTTCCAAGCTCCTGCAGTGCCGATAGGGCAAGCTCATCATATGGCAATTCATCTGCACAGAAAGGTATGTTTCCAGGCAGTTCCCGAATGAAGATTTCAGCCTGTTCAAGAGGCAGTACAAAAAACATGCTGCCTGGGGCGTCTCCGTCTATCCTCAGAAACACCCCGGCCACTACATTGTCTGCCCCTCCAGCCATATCGATCATTTCATCAAAAGAAACAATTTTCACATCCGGCACAGACATATCAATTTTTTTATTGAGAAGCGTTGATAATGCAGTCGCCGCATGCCCAGCTCCAATATTCCCGATTTCTTTAAGAATATCCAATTTCAAGCTGCTGATATTCTTGTCTAGAAAACTCATCCCGCTATCCCTTGTCCATCATGGGCTGTCAACTCTTCAGGATTCAGGACTCTTTCCAAATCTATCAGAATAAATAATCGCTTATCGATTTTCGTTACACCTTTGATAAAATCGGCCTCTTCAGTACCGATTACCTCCGGCGGGGGTTCAATAGATTCAAGGTCCACATCAATGACATCATTTGCAGAATCTACAATCAGGCCAACTTCCATATCATCCAATACCGCGATAATTACTCGTGAATGCTCATTATATTCAGCCTCTTCCAGATTAAATCTGCTTCTGAGACTAATAATCGGCGTTACAACCCCCCGTAAATTGATTACTCCTTTTACAAAGCCTGCTGTTCGTGGAACCCGGGTTATATGCTCAACCTTTTCAATTGAACGCACCTGATTCACCGGAATTGCATACTCTTTCTCTTTCAGCTGGAATACAATCAATTTTAAATCTGCGGCTGCCGTTTCACTCATCCTGTTCACTCCTTTATAAACGTCAATCTTAATTATTTAATCAATGCATTGCAGTCCACTATCAGGGCGACCTGTCCATCACCTAAAATGGTTGCACCGGAAATGGCAAATACGCTGGTTAAGTAGTTTCCAAGGGATTTTAAAACCACTTCCTGCTGTCCAATAAAGGAATCTACAACAAGCCCTGCCATCTTTTCCCCTTTTCTGACGATGACAACGGAAATGAATTCTTCTTCATGATTCTCAGATGGCACTTCAAAGATTTCCTTCAAAGATAGGAGCGGAACCACTTTTCCTCTGAAATCAATCACCTTTTGATTATGCGCACTTAAGATGTCTTCTTTTCTGATAATAGCTGTTTCAATAATAGACGATAGAGGGATTGCATATTTTTCCTTCTCAATCTCAACGAGCATGACTGAAATAATGGATAAAGTTAATGGCAGCTGTATGGAGAAAATGGAACCCTGCCCCATTTTTGAATCAATTGAAACTGATCCTCCCAATGACTCGATTGTATTCTTTACAACATCAAGCCCCACACCCCGTCCGGAAACATCTGAGATTTTATCCGCAGTCGAGAAGCCAGAAGCAAAAATCAGTTCATAAGCCTGTTTGTCCGTTAGAGCAGAAGCTGTTTGCTCTGTAATGATGCCGTTTTTCAGTGCTTTCTTTATAACCTTATCTTTGTTTATACCTGCACCATCGTCCTCTATTTCAATGAACACATGATTGCCGCTGTGATATGCCTTTAATACGACATTTCCTTCTTCACTCTTTCCGTTTTCTTTGCGGACTTCCGGCGTTTCAACCCCATGGTCCAGTGCATTTCGAATTAAATGAACAAGCGGATCGCCAATTTCATCAATAACAGTCCGGTCTAGTTCGGTTTCTGCCCCGACTATTTCGAGATTGATCTTTTTATTTAAATCTCTTGCCAATTGTCTGACCATTCTTGGGAAACGATTAAATACCGTTTCTATTGGGACCATGCGCATATTCAGAATAATATTCTGAAGGTCTCCTGAGATCCTTGACATATGCTCAACCGTTTCATGCAGTTCCTGATTGTTTAATTCCTTGGATATTTGTTCAAGCCGTCCCCTGTCAATCACCAATTCTTCAAACAAATTCATAAGGATATCCAATCTCTCGATATTTACCCTAATCGTTTTATTGCTAACCTGCTTTACTGTTGGGGCTTTTTTGTCCTCTTTTGGCATATCTGAAGCAGCCTCTGCGGCCACTTCCGCGGCAGGCGGTGCAGCTTCTGCCTCTTTCAAAGCTTCCTGAGTGCTGTAGTTCTCCATAGATAGCCGCAGCACTTCAATTCTTTCCACTTCCGATACCTTCAAAAGTTTTTGACGGATATCTTCAGGCGTTTCTTTGGTAACAATTGTTACAGAAAATTCCTGATCAAATTGCTCTTCTTCAAGCTGCTCAACTGAAGGTGTGGCTTTGATCACTTCCCCGCTCTTCTCAAGTACTTCAAAAACCATAAATACTCTGGCGGCTTTCAGCAGACAATCTGCCCGCAATGCTATTGATATTTCATAGGATTCAAAGCCCTGCTCCTTGGATTGCTGAATAACTGTCCATTCAAAATCATCATATGTACTCTTGATCATTCCTTGCGGTTCTGCAATTGCTGCTGCCGTTTCGGCTCTTGCTGCAGACTGCACCGGACTTTCCCCTTTTTCGATCAGCATTAATTTTTCTACAGCTTCGGAAACATCCCTTTTGCCGTCACCGCCTTCTGCAATTGACTGGACCATTGCTTCAAGATCATCAACAGCCAGAAAAACGACATCCAGAATTTCAGCATTCACTTTTATTTTCTGATTTCTGATTGCATCAAGCACATTTTCCATTTGATGGGTTAGATTTGCGAGATCTTCATACCCCATAGTGGCTGACATGCCTTTTAGCGTATGCGCTGATCTGAAGATCTCATTAACTATTTTGATATCCTCAGGATTTTTCTCTAATTCCAGAAGCTGCTCATTGCACGCCTGCAAATGCTCCTTGCTTTCTTCAATAAATACCTCTAAATATTGATTCATCTCCATGTGCCTGCACCCCTCGGCTTTAAACAAATTTCAATATGGATTCTGCTATATGTTCAATATTCTGCACATCATCTGCCAGACCGGATTCAATCACTGCTCTTGGCATTCCAAATACTATCGATGTTTCTTTTGATTCAGCAATAGCCTTTACTTCACCGTTTTTCTTCATTTCCATCAGGCCATTTTTTCCATCTGCACCCATTCCTGTCATGATGACAGCAATTTTTTGAATCCCTTTGATTTCACCTAAGGACTCAAACATCACATCAACTGAAGGCCTGTGTCCGTTCCTTGGCGGTGAATCATCCAGATGGATAACAAGATCCTTGCCTAATCTTGCAGCTGTCAGATGAAAGCCTCCTGGAGCTATATATGCCGTGCCGTTCTGAAGAATATCACCATCCTCGGCTTCCTTTACCGATAAATCTGATAAACCATTAAGTCTGCTGGCCAGCGATTTCGTAAATCCGGCAGGCATATGCTGAACAATGAGTACCGGCGCATTCAGATTTCCAGGGAGGTCACACAGCACTTTTTGAAGAGCCCGCGGTCCGCCTGTGGAAGTACCTATGCAAATTAACTTTCTGAGATTCGAACTCGATACGGAAGAAGAACGGCCGATCTGCATAAATTGACATGGTTCTATTTTACTAAATTTTTGCTGTAATACAGCAGTTTTTTTTCCTTTAGCCGGAAATTTAACCAGCCCTTTCATATTTGCATTGCTCGCCTGCACTATTTTTTCTGTTAATTCAGTTTTTATTTTATGCAGGTCCAGTGAAATGGGACCTGATGGCTTGGCAATAAAATCTACTGCACCATATTCCATAGCTGTGAAGGTGTTTTCAGCACCTTCCTTCGTGGTGCTTGAAAGCATCACTACAGGGACCGGCATGGTCTTCATAATAATTTTTAGAGCTTCCAGGCCATTTAGAACCGGCATTTCAACATCCATGGTTACTACATCAGGATTTAATTCTTTTATCTTCCTTAGTCCCTCTTCCCCATTTCTGGCTGTCCCGACAACTTGAATTCTGTCATCTTCAGAAAGGAAATCCCCAATCAGTTTTCTCATAAAGGCTGAATCATCTACTACAAGCACTTTGACTGTCTTCATGCTGGTTCACCCCCTATTAAAAAGAAATTCTTTCAGTTTTGATATAAATTGGACAGAATGGTGTTCACCAGTATGTCCGATAGGCCTGCCGCCAACTTTCTCAGTCATATTCCGAATTGCTTTTGAAGCAGCTGAATTCCCTTGATGCAAAATGAAAGGGATTTGCCGTTTAACAGCCTGCTGTACGCTGCGATCATCCGGAATGATTCCTAAGAGGTCAGCCTTTCTCCCTAAAAATCTTGATAAGACAGCTGAAATCCTCTTATACGTTTCCTTCCCTTCTCTCTCTCCTTCAGATCGATTAATGACCAAATGAAATGGGATTGTCCCATCCAAAAGATGTATATGTTTCATTACAGAGTATGCATCAGTGATAGACGTTGGTTCAGGTGTCGTAATAACTGCAATTTCCTGGACCGAGAGTATGAACTTAGCCGATTCCTCTGTAATGCCTGCACCCATATCAAAGATGATATAATCATAGTTTTGGATGAGATCAGCAAGTTCGGCTGTGAATCTTGAAATTTGCCCAGCATCCAGTTTCACAAAATGCGAAAGGCCAGTCCCTCCGCCAATATAGTCAAGTCCAAAAGGACCCTCAGAAATAATATTTTTCAATGGGATATTCTTTTCTAAAAAGTCAGCAATCGAATATTTAGCCGACCTTCCCATTAGAATTTCAAGATTCCCCATACCAATATCCAAATCGAATAACAATACCCTGTGGCCAGTTCTGCATAGGGAAATGGAAAAATTTAATGAGAAATTGGATTTGCCTACTCCCCCTTTTCCGCTTACAACTGCTATTGTTTTAACTTGATGATTTCGGCTGTCTTCTTCTTTCAGCCTGGTTCTTAGCCTTTCTGCCTGATCGTTCATTTCTTATTCCCCATTAGTTGTTTTACAATAGCCTCTGGCCCTGCCATCAGAATATCATCAGGAACATCCTGTCCATTTGTAATATACGCGGCACCTTTTTTATATTTATGAATTATGTTGTACATGGAACCATAAGTTGACGTTTCATCTGCCTTTGTAAAGATAAGCTTATCAATGTCTATAATTGAAAATTGATTATAGATCTCTTCCATATCCTTTTGTTTCGAGGTTAGTGAAAGCACTAAAAAGGTTTCCATTTCATTTTCAAAATCAATGACATTCTTTAAATCTTCTACATACTGTTTGTTTCTGAAATTCCGCCCTGCTGTATCAATTAAAACCACGTCAAATTCTTTCAGTTTATCGGCAGCCTGTCTGAAATCTTCTATTGTATAGCAAACTTCCAAAGGCATGTTCAGGATACTTGCATAGGTTTTTAATTGATCGATCGCTGCTATCCTGTAAGTGTCGGCTGTGATAAATGCAGCCTTTTTTCTATGTTTAATAACACACTCTGCTGCCATTTTCGCCAATGTAGTGGTTTTTCCAACTCCTGTTGGGCCTGCTACATTGATATATTTTTTGCTGAAAGAAATCCCTTCGAATGGAATATCCTCTATTTGCTTTATAAGTTCTTCGTGCAGCCAGGCCTCTATTTCAGAATCCTTAGCATTCGCACCGCGCAGGTACCATTTTTCCAGCAATGCTTGAAGAACATGATCCTGAACGGACTTATCAATTTCCTGTTCATCAAGAATGAACTGGGCTTTTCTTATCGCTTCGGGATGAACAGGAATTGCCTGGTTTGAACTGGCCAAAGAGGACATCATCTGTTTCAGGCTGCTTATCTCCCTAATCAGCTCATCTGAAGTTTTCAAGCTGGAAAATTGAGCATCTTCTGTATTCCCCTTGTAATCGTCTGAATGATCTTGGACAGCTGCCGGCTTTACCGAAGGCTTTTGTTCTGATTCCTGATTTGCATCCAGCGCGGCCATTACTTCAATATTCCTTTTTTTAAAAAAGCCCAGAACTCCGCCGGTATATACTACTCTTGAATTTAGAATTACAGCATCCTTGCCTAGCTCCGTCCGGATTTGTTTCATCGCATCAGGCATCGATGCTGCCATAAACTTTTTTACCTTCAATCAATATTCACCACCCCGACACTCTGAACTTCCGCATTTGCTTCCAGTTCGTTATAGGAAAGAATCGGTATTTGCGGAAAATACCTTTCTGTTAATTGCCTGACGTACATTCTGACTGCTGGAGAACAAAGGACAATTGGCGTCTGCTCCATCAGTGAAAGCTGTTCCACCTGCGAAGCAATGGATTCCAGGATATTCTGCGATACTGTTGGGTCCATGGATAAATAATTGCCATGCTCTGTCTGCTGAACACCTTCTGCAACCAATTTCTCGACTTTCCCTGATAGGGTTACGACTTTTATGGAGTCACCCTGCTGTGAAAACTGGTTAGTAATTTGTCTGGCCAAAGCCTGACGGGCATACTCGGTAAGCAGGTCTGTATCACTTGTAGATTTTGCGAAATCAGCAAGTGTTTCAAAAATAACCGGCAAATTCCGGATTGAAACGTTTTCCCTTAATAATTTCGCAAGCACCTTTTGAACTTCCCCCACTGACAATGGGTTTGGGGTCACCTCTTCAACAAGGATTGGATAGCTTTCCTTGACATGGTCAATCAGCTGTTTTGTTTCCTGGCGGCCTAATAGCTCATGGGCATTGCTTTTTATTACTTCTGTAATATGAGTAGAAACAACAGATGGAGGGTCAACGACTGTATAGCCAAATATTTCTGCCTGCTCTTTCATTTCTTCTGTTATCCATTTTGCCGGCAGACCAAATGATGGCTCAATCGTATCAATACCTTCTATGCTATCATCTTCAATACCAGGACTCATGGCTAAATAATGATCGAGCAGAAGCTCGCCGCGTGCCATTTCATTTCCTTTTATCTTCAGCCTATATTCATTCGGCTGCAGCTGAATATTGTCACGTATCCTTACCACAGGTATGACAAGTCCCAATTCGATCGCCAGCTGTCTCCTGATCATAACAATCCTGTCCAGAAGGTCACCGCCCTGATTCGTATCGGCAAGAGGAATCAGCCCATAGCCAAACTCGAATTCAATTGGATCTACATTTAAAAGATTAACCACACTCTCAGGACTTTTCATTTCATCGGTTTCAATTTCTTCTTCCATCTCCAGCAATTGTTCCTTATCAGGCTGGGGAGTCTTTGCAATCGTGTAACCTCCGAAAATCATTAAGCCGCCAATCGGCAAAGTTAGCACTAGCCCTATTGGTGTCAGTAAACCTAAAAGAATAATAGTACCGCCAGTAACATATAACATTTTCGGATAAGCAAACAGCTGGGAAGTAATATCTTTACCAATATTTCCATCAGATGCTGCCCTTGTAACCACAATACCTGTTGCAGTGGAAATTAACAGTGCCGGGATTTGGCTGACAATTCCGTCACCAACCGTAAGCGTCGAATATTTCATGGCTGCCTCTCCAAACGGAAGCCCAAGCTGCATCATCCCGATGACCACTCCGAACAGAAGGTTTATTAGAGTTATGATGATCCCAGCAATGGCGTCACCTTTAACAAATTTGCTCGCACCATCCATTGAACCGTAAAAATCAGATTCACGGCTGATTTTTTCGCGGCGTTCCCGGGCTTCATGCTCTGAGATCATACCTGCATTCAAGTCTGCATCGATACTCATTTGTTTACCCGGCATTGCATCAAGTGTAAAACGCGCAGCTACTTCGGAGACCCTCTCAGATCCCTTCGTAATAACGATAAACTGGATAATGATGAGTATTAAGAAAACTACAAGACCAACAATGACGTTTCCTCCGGTTACGAAAGAGCCAAAAGTTTCAACAACTTTACCGGCTTCCCCTTCTGATAGAATGGATCTGGTCGTAGAAACATTTAACCCCAGCCTGAATAATGTCATTAACAATATTAACGAAGGAAAAATAGAAAATTCGAGCGCTTCCTTCATATTCATGGCTGTCAGCAAAACCATAAGTGCAAGCGCAATATTAATGATGATCAGTACACTTAAAAGCCATGGCGGAAAAGGTATAATAAGCATGGCTACTATTAAAATTACACTCATCAATACTGATAAGTCTCTTACTTGCATCGAAACTCTCTCCTTACAAGAAAAGCGCAAGCGCCTTGCTCACCCCCGACACCTCGAGGGGCTAGGCGCTGGAGCTAGACAGTTATCGCAGTTCAAAGATCAATACTTTCTTATTTTACAAAAAGCGGAAACGCCTTGGCAGCCATTCAACAGCTTCCTAAGACCAGCTATTTCTAATAAATATTTATCTGGTTAAATTTTGTTTTTGGTTCTGTACACATAAGCTAAAATCTCTGCAACAGCTTTAAAAAATTCTTCAGGGATGGCCTGGCCAATTTCCGCCTGGCTGTATAGAGCCCTTGCAAGCGGCCTGTTTTCAACAGCAATCACATCATGTTCCTTTGCGATTAATTTAATCTTTTGGGCAACAAAGTCAACACCTTTTGCCACTACGATGGGGGCATCACTCTTGGTTTCATCATAGCTCAGAGCTATCGCGAAATGAGTTGGATTGGTGATGACCACATCCGCTTTAGGAACTTCCTGCATCATCCTTCTCATCGCCATTTCCCTCTGCCTCTGCTTCATCTTGGATTTTATTAATGGATCCCCTTCAATATTTTTGTACTCATCTTTAATATCCTGTTTTGACATTCGGATGTTCTTTTCAAAATCATATTTTTGATATAGATAATCCAGGACGGATAAAAACAGGAGTGCCGCTGAAGCAATTAAACCCATTTGAACGGTCAGGCTGGCAAGTGTGGCCATCGCTGTTCCAACCGATTTTTGAGAAAGAATTAATATTTCATCTATCCTTAACCATAAAACAGCAAACGCAGCGACACCTACGAAAGCAATTTTGAGCATCGACTTCAGCAGCTCCACAATCGCTCTCATGGAAAAAATCCGCTTGAATCCTTTTATTGGATCCATTTTCTCCAATTTAGGCTGTATAGCTTCTGTTGAAAAAAGAGTGCCCACCTGCATAAAGTTTGCAGTAATCCCCGCCAGCATAGCAACCAGCATAATTGGACCTAAAAAAAGAACCAATTCTTTTAAGACATCGAGAAAGATTACCTGTATATTCGCCTCTGTCAGCGGCATCAACATATAATCATTAAATGAGTGCGTAAAAATATATAAGATGATATTCTTCAAATACGATCCCGCAAACAGCAGAAACAGAAACACTGCAAGAAGGACGATGGCTGTATTAACATCCTGGCTTTTTGCTACTTGTCCTTTTTTTCTGGAATCCTGCCTCTTTTTCGGTGTGGCTTTTTCTGTTTTTTCTCCGGAAAAAAGCTGAAGATCTAAAGAGAGCAATAACTTCATTCTATGACCCCCCCATAAGTTCCATGAGCCCTCTCATTGTCTGCAGCATCGTTTCAAACGCAAGGGAAACAGCATACATTAATACGCTCATAACAATGACTAGAACAATAAAACTAACGCCAATTTTCAAAGGAAGGCCGACGACAAAGACATTTAGCTGCGGAACTGTCCTGGCAACAATCCCTAATGCGACATCTACAAGAAATAGACTGCCGACAACAGGAATGGACATCTGAAAGGCAATAACGAACATTGTATTCAGGGCTTTTATGACATATTCAGCCATATCCTCATCTCCAAAAGAAATCCATGCCTGATCCAGAGGAATAAAATCGTAGCTGTAGAACACTCCATCAAGCATTAAATGATGCCCATTGACAGTTAATAGAAAAAAGAGCGCTATCGTATACAAATACTGTCCCATTAATGGACTTTGTGCGCCTGTTTGAGGATCAATCACATTTGCAATGGCAAAACCCATCTGGAAATCAATGAATCCCCCCGCAATTTGAATCGCAGAAAGAATCAAATACGCTATAAATCCGACCATCAGCCCTACTAATGCTTCTTTAATTATTAAAAGAAAATATGTGCCGTCAATTTCTAGCATTGGCACATCCATTCCCAGGAACATTATCCATGCCAGAAAGAAGCCAAGGCCAATTTTATGTGCGGCCGGGATGGATCTGTATGAAAAAAGGGGCATCATTAAAAAGAAAGATGTCACCCTTACAAAAATAAGTAAAAAGGCAGGAAAAGAAGGCAGAAAATCTAACATGTCATCAGCCAACAAACCTGGTCAAATTAGAAAATATTTCATTTGCATAAGAGAGCATATGACTAAGCATCCATGGCCCAAAGAAAACAACACCTACAAGGACCGCTACAATCTTAGGAATAAATGCCAGAGTTTGTTCCTGAATTTGTGTTGTTGCCTGAAAGATACTGACAACCAAGCCTACTACTAGAGCCAGAATTAGCAAGGGACCGCAAATCATAAGTACGGTGATAATCCCTCTTTCTGCAATGGATATAACTGTTTCTGGAGTCATTCTGAATGTTCACCTGCTTAAAAGCTTTGTAAAAGGGATTTAACTACTAAATACCAGCCGTCTACAAGTACAAATAATAATATTTTAAACGGCAAAGAAATCATAACCGGAGGAAGCATCATCATCCCCATGGACATTAATACACTGGCTACAACCATGTCGATAACGAGAAATGGAATAAAAATCATAAAGCCAATTTGGAAAGCTGTTTTGATCTCACTTATGGCAAATGCCGGAACAAGACTTGTAAGCGGAATATCTTCAATGGAAGATGGCGCTTCCGCTCCGGAATATTGAAGAAATAAAGCCAAATCTTTCTGTCTTGTGTGGGCACTCATAAACTCTTTAAAAGGGATTGAAGCTTTTTCATAAGCTTCTTCCAGATTAATTTCTTCATTAAATAAAGGTGTTAAAGCCTGTTCGTTCACTTCTTGCATCGTCGGTGCCATTATAAAAAATGTCAGGAACAAGGACAAGCCGATTAAAACTTGATTCGGCGGCATTTGCTGAGTAGCCAGCGCCGTTCTGACAAAGGAAAGAACGATGATAATCCTTGTGAAGCACGTCATTAAAATTAGAATACTGGGCGCGAGAGAAAGTACCGTCAGCAATAAAAAAAGCTTCACAGATGTAGATACATTTTCAGGAGAACTGCTATTAAAAAACTCCATGAATTCATTCATCTTTCTTCTGGCCCTTTCTTTCTAACTCATCAAACAGTTTCTTTCTGCCCTTTTTGATATCGTCCAGCTGCATCCCGAGCAGCGAGCTGAAGTTTGGGCTGCTTTGCTTGCTTCCTTCTGTTTGCTGTGTTCTTTTCATCACCTTTGTCACAATATCGCTTGGACGGATAAGCTGTTCCAGTTTGTCATTATGCTCTTTGATGATTTGACTGTATTCTTCCGAATCGTCTATTTCTTTTAACAGCTGAATATTTTCTCCTACCCCTACTACAAAAATGCGATTCCCCACTTTTATCAGCTGAACTGATCTGTTCGCACCCAAAGCTGTACCCCCGAGGTTTTCAACTAACTGCGACCTGTTATATACCTTACTTTTTTTGTTAATGAACTTTAGAAGAGCGTACAAAAGTCCGATAGTAAAGCCTGTTGCTAAAATCATCTTTATAAAGTCCCAAAAAGTAAGACCAATTTTGCCGCTTTTATCCTGCTGAATCTGCCCTTCGTCTGTCTTTAAATCTTTTGATTCCTTTGTTTCCTGCTTCTCGCATTCCTTAGGATTTTCCATACATTCTTTAACACTATTATTCAATTGCTCTGCCTGGGCCAGCGGCTGCAAGCCCAGCAGAACAATTGAAAACAACAGCAGCAAAGAAATCACTTTCTTTACATTCAACACCATTTTGCACCCTCTAAAAAGAATAATCACTAGCCCAAAGTTTTGCCGATTGCCTCAAGCACTCTATCAGCCTGGAAAGGTTTTACGATAAAATCCTTGGCGCCAGCCTGAATGGCATCTATGACCATTGCCTGCTGGCCCATAGCAGAACACATAATGACTTTTGCACTCGGGTTTAATTTTTTGATTTCTTTTAGAGCTGTAATTCCATCCATTTCCGGCATGGTAATATCCATTGTGACAAGATCAGGCTGAGTTTCCTTATATTTTTCAACTGCTTGTGCACCGTCAGCAGCTTCACCCACTATCTCATAGCCATTCTTGGATAAAATATCTTTTATCATCATTCGCATAAAAGCTGCATCATCAACTATTAAAATTTTATGTGCCATTTTAATAACCCCCGCTTATCATCTTAGTTTTTTTATTCGGTCGCTCTGGCTGATAATATCTGTAACCCTCACACCAAAGTTTTCATCAATGACAACCACTTCACCCTGGGCGATTAATCGATTATTCACCAGAATGTCAACAGGTTCACCTGCCAGTTTATCCAGTTCAATAATCGATCCTGAAGACAGTTCAAGAATTTCCTTAACGGAACGTTTGGTCCTTCCAAGTTCGACCGTTACCTGAAGCGGTATATCCAAAAGCATATCTAAATTCTTTGTTTCATGATCCTGCATGTGGTATGGTTCAAAGCTCGAAAAGGCTGCCGGCTGCACATTCGGCTGTACTCCATTTGCATAAGAGCCTCCGAAATGCTGTGGACCGGATTGCTGAGCCTGGTTTTGAGCCGGTATATAGTTTTGAGGGCTTGATGCCTGATTCATAACCGGCTGTGAATATGCCGGCTGCTCTCCGGAAAAACCTGTTTGAGTGTAAGACTTGTCTAATCCGCCTGTTTGTACTTCAGGTTTCTTATCAAACGGAAGCTGGCTTTCCTGATAATCGGGCTGTCCTTGCGCTGCTTGATTCTCTCCTGAAACAGCGCTATCTGCCGGAAGATCCTGACCCGGATTCAATAATTCATTTACTAGGCTTTTGCCAAATTCCAGAGGAAGCAGCTGCATAATATTCGAGTCGATCAGACTTCCTATTTTTAGTCGGAATGAAATCCTTATAAGCATGTCATCAGCAGGAACCCGATCAGCCCCTTCTCCCTGCGGCAAATCAAGTATATCAATTGCCGGCGGTGAAATATCAACCTTTTTTCCAAAGATGGTTGACATCGAAGTTGCTGCAGAACCCATCATCTGGTTCATTGCCTCCTGAACCGCGCTTAACTGAATTTCACCCATGAGTTCAGCCGGGTTGGTTCCATCTCCCCCAAGCATCAAGTCAGCAATGATGGCTGCATCCGATTGCTGAATTACAAGCAGGTTGCTTCCGAAGAAACCTTCCGTATAATTCACTTGAATTGCTACATAAGGATGCGGGAATTCCTCAGCTAATTTCTGACGCAAAACAACTGAAACAGCTGGAGTTGTGATATCAACTTTCTGATTCAATAATGTAGACAATGCTGTTGCAGAGCTCCCAAATGAGATATTGCCGATTTCCCCTAACGCATCCTGCTCCATATGGGACAGATAATCTTCAGTTTGAAAAAATGCCTCATTATAACTTTCTGTTTCATCGCTGTCGTCAGCTGCTCCCCTTAATAGAGCATCAATTTCATCTTGCGAAAGCATATCATCACTCATCATCCTCATCTCCCCCTTTCACAGTGTCTAAAATTTGCACGGCCATTTTTTTATTCATTTTCCCAGGCTGTCCGATGAATTTAGGAATATTACCGACTTTTATTATGAGCGCCTGGTCAATTCCCTGATTTAACTCAATGACATCACCAATATCAAGAGATAAGAAATCCTGAATGGCTATGTCAGAACTGCCGAGTTCACATATGACTGGAACTTCCGCCTTATGAATATTTCGTTCTAGCCGGGCAATGACCTCCGGCTCCCTTTCCTTTTTGTCCGTCTGCATCCAATAATGTACAGACAGCTTTGGAATAATGGGCTCGAGAACGACGTGAGGTATACATATATTAATCATCCCGCTTGTTTCCCCGATAGTCGTGTTTAATGAAATAACGACGACTGTTTCATTTGGAGAGACCATTTGCAGAAATTGCGGATTCACCTCAAAATCAGCCAAAAGCGGATCAATATCCGCGATTGTGCTCCAGGCTTCCCTTAGGTTTTCAAATGCCCTTTCAAATGTAGCAGACATGATTTTTGTTTCAATTTCTGTTAAATTGTCAACCTTATTTATGCTTGTCCCCCTGCCGCCCATCAGTCTGTCCATCATGGCATAGGCGACATTTGGATTCACTTCCATAAGAATTCTTCCATCCAGAGGCGGCACTTCAATTACATTAAGTATTGTCATTTTCGGGATGGACCGGATAAATTCCTCATATGGTATCTGATCCGCAGAAGCAACCGATATCTGCACATAGGTCCTCAGCTGGGCAGAAAAAAAGGTGGTTAAGAGCCTGGCAAAATTCTCATGTATTCTTGTTAAGCTGCGAATCTGATCTTTAGAGAATCTTAATGCTCTCTTAAAATCATAAACTTTTACTTTTTTCTCTGTTTGTTCTTTTTTCAGCTCATCTGCATCCATTTCTCCTGTAGAGAGAGCGGAAAGCAGTGCATCAATCTCGCTTTGCGATAAAACCTCACCTGACATGAATCCTCACCTCCATCTATTGCAGTTAGTTATTTGGTTATCACTGGAGGAGAGATTCAGTAATGTACACCTGAACGATCTTTCCTTCTTGCATTAAACCGTTAATCTTAGTTTTCAAATCTTCCTGCAGCTTGATTTGGCCTTCTTTTCCCTGTATATCCTCTGCTTTCATTTCAGACAATTCCTGAATGATGAGGTTTTTCACCTGAAAATCTCTTTTCTGCAATTCCTCTTTAGCTTTTTTGTTTTCAGTCTGGATTTTAAAGGAAATCCTTATATAATCATCACTCGCTAAATTGGCTGTAATTTGCGGGATATCAACAGAGGCTTCCAGTACATCATCAATGGTCGGCTCTTTTGTTTCATCCTCACCCGAAAATTTCATCACAATCACCAGAGCAATAGCTCCTACAAGTGTGATCGCTACAAGCATCATCAACATTATCATTAACAGCTTATTGTTCTTCATTTTCATTTCCCTCCGCCAGCTGCTGCCCCAGAAGATTAACAGATTGATAGAATCCTAGTATCGATTGCATGACTTGATCTTCAGATTCCTTTACAACATACTTCTTTCCATTTGTGAGCGTTATCGTCGTATCTGGAAAAGATTCCACTGTTTCTATGTACAAAGCATTTAATATAAAAGTTTTGCCGTTCAGACGAGATACTTTAATCAATGTTTATTCTCAGGGCTAAAGATTCTTTGCCTTCAGCCCTGACCCTCCTTTAGATTATCGTTTTAAATTAACAAGCTCCTGCAGAATTTCATCTGATGTTGTAATAATGCGAGTATTTGCCTGGAACCCGCGCTGAGCTGTAATCATTTCAGTGAATTCTTCTGAAAGGTCTACGTTGGACATTTCCAGGGTTCCGGAAACGAGTATTCCTGCACCGTCTTCTCCTGGGGTTAATGGGACTGCATCACCTGAGTTTACAGTGTCCTTATATAGATTGTCTCCAATTTTTTCAAGACCGCCATTATTATTAAAGCGTGCTATTCCAATTGGTCCGGCAGCCTGCAATGTATCGTTACCATCTATTAAGAAGTTTATAGTTCCGTCATTCGATATACTTAAGCTTTTAATTACGGTAGCATCCCCTCCATTTAATTGGATAGCTGCCCCATCAGCTCCTTTTATTTTATCTCCTGATGCCGTAACAAGGTTTGCATCATCATCAAGATACAAATTTCCAGCGCGGGTATAATAGGTGTTATTCCCTCGCTGAACCATCAAGTAGCCATCACCTTGAATCCCTATATCCAATACACGGCCAGTGGTTTGCAGGCTCCCCTGTGTATCAATTGTATCTATAGATGATAATTGCGAACCAAGACCTACCTGCTTAGGATTGATACCGCCCGAATTTTCTCCGCTTCCTGTTGCACCTGAAATAGTCTGACTCACCATATCTTTAAAATTCACGCGACCTTTTTTATATCCAAATGTATTAACATTCGCAATATTATTCCCAATAACATCCAGCTTCGTCTGAAAGTTTTTCATCCCGCTTATACCTGAATACATTGAACGTAGCATTAATTTTTGCTCCTCTCTTTAATGCTGCTTCTGTCAGTCGGCAGCATAGGCTTCCTTAAAAGGTCCAGCCCTTATTTTTATTGATCCAGAATTATGGTTCCGTCAATATTAGTGAATATTTGTGTTCGAGTTTCCTTACGATCCATCGCAGTGATTACTTTATTATTCTTAGCACTGACTACAAGTGCTGCGTTATCGAGCAATACCAAGGATTCTTTAACACCCATTGCCTTGGCTTCCTTTACCTTTTCTTCAATTTGCTTCCACCGCTCTGCACTTATATGTATACCTCTCTGTTCAAGTCGCTGCTTTGCATGTTTGCTGACAATTAAATCGCCCTCAGTCTGCAAGGCTGTTTGGAGGTGGTCAGAGAATTTATTATGTGATTGCTTAGAAGTTTGAACAGCATTCCCCTTTGGTGTTATTACCGGCTGGGTGTGGATCGGACGAAAAATAAGTTTATCCACCCACTCACTTCCTTTTATTCATTTAGTTGAGAAATATTTGCAGGTTCAAGCTTTGTTCCATCATCCAAAATAAATACTGCTGTATTATTCTTATACTGGATAGAAACTACTCTTCCAGTTCCCTCTTCAATAATTGGCTCCTCGTTTGGTTCACTTGATTCAGTCAATTTATGCCAGGTGACATTTTTGCCTAAAAAGTTATTGTAAGTCATTAGCTGGTTCTGTTCCTGAAAAGCCACTAACTTCTCCATCGTCTTATTCATATTAGTCATCTGCTCCAATGATGAAAAGGTTGCCATCTGTGCAATAAAGTCCTTGTCCTGCATAGGGTTCATTGGATCCTGGTTTTGCAGCTGTGTCATTAGAATTTTTAGAAAATCATCTTTGCCTAATATATCTGATCCCGTTTTTCGGGTTTGGCTTTGGTAGTTTGATAGCATTAGGGAAGAATCTATTGTGTTTGCCAATTACTATCACTCCTATGCTTCTGTATTAAGAAGTGCTTCTTCAAAAGAGCTGTTAAATTCGCTCTCAGGCTGCAGATCATTCTCATCCTTGTTCTGCTGCTGCCTCTGTTCCTGCTGCTGGGGGTCCCTGTTAAAGGAGCGATCCTGCTGCGTCATTTGCTGAGAGATTTCAATTCTCTCAATCTGAATGTTTTGTGAACTGAAGGCCTGCTTTAGACCATTAATATGTGAATCAAGAATTTCTTTGGCGGAGCCAGTTGATGTAAGTATCCTGGCAATCATTGCAGAGTCCTTTTGAATAAGCTCTATGCGCAGCGCTCCAAGATGTTCAGGATTCAGCTTGATAAATAACTTTTGTGTTCCTCCCGTTTTGAGAAAGCTGCTCTTGGATAATATGTTTTCAAATTGCTGCATAAGCTGATCTGGACTTACTGTCCTTCCCTGCGGATTCAGCAGAGCCATCTGTTCCGGTTTTGAAAATGATTGGACCTGAACGAATCCCTGCAAAGCAGTTTCCGGTCTGATAATGATTTTATAGGCTCCCTTACCCAAATTTTCATTAGCAGAGCTATTTTGTTGTTTTGCAGTGTTTAATTCGTTTGCAAGCGGGGTAAAAACCTTTTGTATCATACTGCCTTTATCAACAGAAGTACTGTTTATTAACCCATCAATTTTTACTTGGACATGATTTAGAAATTCCTTCAGATTGATTTTGCTGCTGAAAAAATCCTTCTTTGCAGATAGAATATCAAACAATTTCAAAGCTTTTAATGCTCCGCTAAAATCTTTTCCCTGCAGGATCATGCCTTCTTTCTGATCAAAATTTGAGATTGCTGAAATTAATAATTGGATTTTGCTGACACCATCTAAATCTTCTACAGAATATACATCTTCAAGCTTTACACCCGGCAGAACCTGGTCCATAAAACCCTCCAGCATCTGCACCAATTCTTCCTGTGAAAGATTTAGCTGCTCTGAAATGACCACTATAATGTCAGATTCTGTTTGCAGGGAAATCTTCTCCAAAAGCCCACTTCCGTTTTCTAATTCGGTGATCTCACTCACTTTAAGAAACTCCATTAATTCTTTTAACTGTTCGATCTTCTCCTCATCAGCTGCTGCAGGTAAGCTTTCTGCTTGCGGTTTGGCAGTTCCGGTTAAAGAAAAGAAAAGACTCCCAAAACCAGTGCTGCTCATATCTTGAAGAGATCTTTTATCTTCCGATGAATATTGTGCCTGAATAAATCCTAATCCTCCGATTTGCACTTAAATTCACCTCCTCTCAAGACTTTTTGTTAATTATTCGAACCGCTTTTTTCTTTGGCAGCGGTCAGGAGTGCTGTATACCGTGCTGCATCCTCCGGGTTCATCTTCTCCATAATGGCAGCCAGCGTGTCAGAATTAACATTTGATAATATTTTTACAGCTTCTTCATCCTTCATCTCTGTTAAAATGGGTGCTGCTTTTTTAGCGGAAATATTTTCATAGGTCTTTACGATATCTTTAAATGCTCGCTTGTTTTCTTCCTTTATTGCCGTAAGCTCGTTGATTTCTTCTTCCAGCCTCTGCTTTTCGAGCCCTGCTCTTTCTAATTCCAGGTCTTTGCTGTCAAGCTGGCTTTCCAGTTGAGATATCCTTGCTTCTCGATCCTTAACTTCTGCCTGCAGTCCGATGAGCTCCTCCTCCATCACTTCCTGTGAATGGGATTTCTTGTCATCAAAAACGGAAGCTAAAAATGGCACCTTTTGGCTATATTCTCTGGCTGTTTCAAAAATATTGTTTCCTGATAATGTAAAAACCAGCAGGGCTACAGTTATTCCAAAAAGGATCGGAATCAAGAAAACGAATATAAACCATTGAAACCTGCTTGTTTTGGGTGTCTCTTGTTCTTCTGGCATTCTTTCCATTTAACCACCTAATTTCCTCGATTCATATACAGCTGAATCGAGATATCATCCATTTGCCTTCCTTCTGCTTGTTTCATGCTTTCCAAAAAGCCAGTTAAATCTTTTTCCTGCATTTTTTCATATTTCTTTACTTCAATATTCTTTTCCATTAGTTTTTCCTGCTGGAAATTCATTTGGGTTCGCGCATTGGCGACCATTTTTTGATAATGGTCAATGGTTTTTTCAAGGCTGCTCACAAAATGCTGGTGATGCCTGATTTCCTGAACCGGAAGACCTTCAGCCAGTCTTGATTGCTGATATTCCTCCAGATCCTCTTTCTTTTTCAGAAGATCGTACAGTTTCCTGGCAGTTTCTTCAAATCGTTTGACAGCCTGATTGTATACATCAAACGCCTGATCTTTTTCTCTTTCTTTTATCTTCAAGATTTTATTGAACTTAAATTGATACTGCAATTTTTATTCCCCTTTTCCAGCTAATCCTTTTAATTGGCCAATGCTTTCCAAGATAGAAATTTTTTCATTCGTTTCTTGTTTCAAGAAAGAGATAATCGAAGGATATAATCGAATGGCTTCGTCTATTTCCATCGATGATCCGCGCTTGTAGGCTCCAATATTAATCAAATCCTCTGCATTTATATATGTGCTAAGCAGTTCCCTTACTTTTTCTGCTGATTTAATATGGGAGGCATCTGCAATATGGTTCATAACCCGGCTTACACTTTTCAGGACATTAATAGCCGGATATTGCCCTTTGTTCGCTAACGCCCGATCCAGAACAAAGTGTCCATCCAGGATTCCCCTGACTGTATCAGCGATTGGTTCATTCATGTCGTCACCGTCGACCAATACGGTATAAAATGCAGTTATAGAGCCATATTCATTTGTTCCTGTTCTTTCAAGCAGTTTAGGAAGAACAGCGAAAACCGAAGGTGTATATCCTTTTGTTGTTGGCGGTTCACCGACTGCGAGGCCGACTTCACGCTGCGCCATAGCCACCCTGGTTACTGAATCCATCATTAACATGACATTTAAGCCTTTGTCCCTGAAATACTCAGCAATTGCTGTGGCAGTGTATGCACCTTTAATTCTCATGAGTGCCGGCTGGTCTGACGTAGCTGCCACCACGATGGACCTTTTTAATCCTTCCGGGCCGAGATCCCTCTCAATAAACTCCCTAACCTCTCTGCCCCTCTCACCAATAAGTGCTATCACATTTAAATCTGCATTAGTATTGCGGGCTATCATTCCAAGAAGTGTACTTTTTCCGACACCGCTTCCGGCAAATATCCCGACCCGCTGCCCGTTTCCAACTGTCAGCATGCTATCGATCATCCTTACTCCTACTTCAATAGGTTCAGAGATTGGCGGTCTTTTCAAAGGATTAGGAGGCGTTTGTTCGGTTAGTACTGGCGTTAAACCCTTTGGCAAATTCCCCCCATCAAGAGGCTGTCCCAGTGAGTCTATTGCCTTTCCTATAAGAGCAGGACCAATTTTCACCTCAAGAGGTCTCGAGGTTGTCTCGACAAGAGAGCCTGGTGAAATATCCTGTACGTCTGTATAAGGCATAAGAATCACATTCTCATTCTTGAAACCGACTACTTCAGCCTGGATCCTTCTTGTCCGTCCTTTGCCAATATGAATAATGCATACATCCCCTATTGAACTTTCCGGACCTTGAGACTCAATCATCAAACCGACTACTCTTTTTACTCTGCCAAAACGCTTAAAGCTATCAATTTTATCCACCTCGTGGATCAGCTGTTCAAGTTTCAATTGAGTTCACTCTCCAGCATCTCAAAGAGTTTTCTTTTTATTTCTTCTAACTGGCTGTCAACACTGGCCTCAATTCGTCCATTTGCTGATTCAATAATGCAGCTTGTGTTGCTTAGTTCCTCATTTGGATATATATATAAATCTGTCTCTTTTGGAAATACCCTGGTTAGTTCATCCTTATGGGATAGAATCATATCATAATGCATAGGGTGTACATGGAGCTGAATCTCAGTGTATTCTCTCGCTTCCTTTATTGCTCTTTTTACAATGGAAAGGAATTTGTCACTATTTTGTTCAAGAACTTCTCCAAGAATTCTTTCTGCAACCTTTAACCCCAAATTTAGAATGGTCTGTTCTGATGATTCGATATGCTGCTGATAATCATGTTTGGCTGAGTTTACAACTTCTCTTGCCATATGAATCAGTTCGCTGTATTCCCGGAGACCGCTTTGTCTGCCTTCATCAGCTCCAGCAGCAAATCCCTCAGAGCGGGCTTCCTCAAGAACCTTTTGTTTTTCCTTTTCTAGCGCTCCTAGCTGCTCCTCAATTTGCCGTGTCATATTTTCTGAATCTACTCTCGCAGTATTCACAATCCTTTCAGCTTCCTCACGGGCACTTTTCAGCATGGCCTGAAGTTCTTCGTCAGTTCTAACCGCGTTTTGCTCCATTGCATCAGCAATTTGATTTGAATTGCTTTGCAGAAGTCTAATAGAAATGACTTTCTTTTCTTCTTTCGGCACTGCGGAAGAATATGATTTAATAAGCCTAGACAATAATATCATCCCCTCCGCCGCGAGCGACGATGATCTCTCCTGATTCTTCTAGTCTTCGGATAATGCCGACTATTCTTGATTGAGCTTCCTCAACATCTCTTAATCTTACAGGACCCATATATTCCATCTCGTCCTTAAAGGTTTCAACCATTCTGGATGACATATTTTTAAAGACGATTTCCTTAACTTCATCACTGGACACCTTCAATGAAAGCATGAGGTCCTCACTTTCACAGTCGCGGATAACACGCTGGATGGCGCGGCTATCAAGCGTTACGATGTCCTCAAATACAAACATTCTCTTCTTAATTTCCTCAGCAAGCTCTGGATCCTGAATCTCCAGTGCATCCAGAATAGTCCTTTCTGTCGCCCGGTCAACCCCATTAAGAACATCGACAACTGATTCAATTCCGCCAGTCTGAGTATAATCCTGTGTTACAGTAGAAGACAGCTTTCTCTCGAGAATCTGTTCAACTTCATTGATAATTTCCGGAGATGTACTATCCATAACGGCAATCCTTCTTGCAATATCCGCCTGCATTTCCTGCGGCAGCTCTGACAGGATTTGCCCGGCCTGCGCTGGATCCAGATAGGACAAGATCAATGAGATTGTTTGCGGATGTTCATTTTGTATGAAATTCAAAATTTGTGCCGGATCTGCCTTTCTGGCAAAATCGAATGGCCTTACCTGAAGGGAAGACGTCAATCTGTTAATAATGGCTGAAGCCTGCTCGGTGCCAAGTGCTTTCTCGAGAACTGTTTTCGCATAACCAATACCGCCCTGAGAGATATAGTCCTGTGCCAGTGCAATTTGATGGAATTCTTCAAGTATTTCTTCTTTAGCAAACGAATCAACTTTTCTGACCCCGGAGATTTCCAGTGTAAGCTTCTCAATTTCATCCTCGCTTAAATGTTTATAAACAGAGGATGCAACATCAGGACCAAGTGAAATAAGAAGAATTGCCGCTTTTTGTTTACCTGTTAGTTCTCTTTGCTCTTTTTTTGGCATTTTTCATCCTCCTTAGTCTTCTGCGATCCAAGTGCGAAGCAGTTTTGCAAAGTCTTCAGGCTTTTCCTTCGCCATTTTTTCCAGCTGCTTGCGTCTCACTGTACTTTCTGTTTCATGCTCTTCATTTACATCCGGAAGATTGAATGTCTCTGCAGTTTGTACTTCCATCTCTTCTTCTTGCTTCTGCCTCTTTCTCGCTTTAACAAAAAGGAAGATTAATAGAACAATGATTAAAAGCAGTACTCCTCCGATTGCATAAATCCACCAAGGAATGCTGGTGCTTGTCTCATTTGTGAACTCAACTTTACCATTGAAAGGCTGTACTGAGACGACAATCTTATCCTGAATTGCCTCATCTGTTAATTCTGCATCAGCTGCAGCATCCTTATTAATGGTTGTACGAACAACAGTCCCAAGTATCTGGGTAATATCATTAATTCTTTCCTGCGGAAGTGATGCAGGATCATCTGCCGTCGGCGGCTCCACCATTACCTGAATGCCTAGGTCTCTGACTTTATACGGGCTTTCGACAATTTCCCTGCGGATTTTATTTACTTCATTATTAATAGTCTCTTCTATCCGTTCATAATCACCGCTTGAATCCCCGGTCGCTACATATGAATCTGTCCCAGCTGGTTCATCGTTTCCTCCCAGCGCCGGAGTTCCTCCTGCCCCTTCGCCATTGCCGGTAAAAGTCTCCGTAATCTTTTGAGCACTGATAGCTATACCTTCCATATTTTCTTCATCAACAGGCGTAACCAGGTTTTCTTCCCTGTTTTCCTGTGTGAAGTCAATATCAGCGGTTACAGATACAACAACCTTATCCTGCCCCATTAAAGTGCCCAGCATATTTTGCACCTGGCGCTGTACATCGCGTTCTATTTCTTTTTTAATTTCGTGCTGTGCTGCAAAAGTGCTTTCTGATGAAGAATTTTGTTTATTTTTTAAGTCAAAATACTCAAAAAACTGATTGGTAATGACGATATTATCAGTGGGAAGATTTGGTATACTTTTCGCAGCCAGGTGATAAAGCGACTGGATTTGCGATTCTTCAAATTGATAGCCTGGCTTGGTGTTAAGAACAATAGAGGCAGATGCTTCCTCCGAAGAATCATTTACAAAGATGCCTTTCTCCGGAAGGTTAATCATTACCTTGGCATCGTTTACTCCATCGATCCCTTTCATCAAATTCGCAAGCTCAGTCTGCATTGCTTCAAGCTTTAGAACATTAAATTCGTTTTCAGTCATACCGATGCCGGCATTCTGGCTGAAAAATGAGTAATCAATGCTTCCGGATTTCGGAATTCCTTCAGCTGCCAGTTCTACCTTCAGAGTATCCACTACCTCTTCAGGTACTTTGATCGTTGTTCCCCCATCTGCAATTTCAGATACAACGCCCCTGGTATCGAGACTTTCTTTGATCGTCCCAGTCTCCGAGGGAGTTAAATTGCTATAAAGAGGAACTAGAGTAGTCCTAGTACTTAGGAATGCGGCAGCCGCAATCAGCAATATACATATCGCAGCGGCACCAATCATAACCGTCTTTTGTTTTTTTGTCCTGCTGCTCCAGTATTCTTTCACTTTACCTATATATCTCTGTAGTGTCTCATTCATTACAATCCTCCGGTTATTCTGTCTAAGCTAATAACCGCCATAACTAGTTTTTAGCTTTAATCATTTTCATTCATGAAAAAATTGAAAAAATCTCACCATAAGTGGATCCTTTCAATTTTTTTAATTTTTATTCCAAGGGAACAGCTGTAAAATTAAACTTGCATTCTCATCGCTTCCTGATAAGCTTCAATTACTTTATTTCTGATTTCCAGTGCAGCCTGCATTGTAATGCTCGCTTTCTGTGATGTAATCATCACCTGGTGAAGATCGACATTTTCTCCCTTTGCTAGCTTTTCAGTCATAACATCTGACTGAATCTGTGCATTATTAATTTTTTCAATTGATTGCTTTAAAACGGACGAAAAACTTTGCTGAGCATCGAATGCTGTATATGTATGAGTCTTTTGATTTTCAGCAGGCTTTAAAGCATTCACTGGCATAAAAGTTACATTATTCATTTAACGTTCTCCTTATTTGCCGATTTCCAAGGCTTTCATCATCATGCCTTTAGAGGCATTAAAAACAGTTACATTGGCTTCATAAGATCTTGTCGCACTAATTAGATCCGTCATTTCTCTTAAAGGGTCCACATTTGGCATTTCAACATATCCATCCTCATTAGCATCGGCATGGGTGGGATCATAAACCATTTTAGTTGGCGTCTCCCGATCTTCTACAATTCTTGATACCTTTACACCGTTTCCTGCAGAGCTTTCGCCTCTTCGGCTCATTGCCATATTTAAAAAAGATGAAAATTGTCCTTCTTTCGGTTCCAATACTACTGATTTCCTTCTGTAGGGTCCATCTCCATTCACACTTCTGGTAGAGTCCGCATTGGCCATATTAGAAGAAATTACATCCATGCGGAGCCTTTGGGCAGTAAGTGCCGATGCTGTGTTATTCATACTATGAAACATAGACATTACTATTTTCCTCCCCGCAATACATTCTGCAGACTAGAAAACTTGCCGCTAACCCGTTCAATCACTGCATTATAGTAAATCTGATTTGTAGCTAATTCCGCCATTTCCTTATCTACATCTACACTATTGCCATTATGATTGTAAGAAGCATTGCGTTTTGTAATTACACCTTGCGCTGAGGATAATCCATTCTTAAAATCGTAATGCCTGATGTCACTTTTGTTTGCTTCCATTGATCCTTCTAGAGCGCTCTGAAAAGCCTCTTTAAAGCTTGCATCTTTTGCTTTATAGTTTGGAGTGTCTGCATTTGCAATATTTTGAGATATTACCTTTTGCTTCAGCGAAGAGTAATCCAATGCTTTTTCTAAAGTTGATATAGTGCCTGAAAACAGTTTCAATCATAACACCTCATATAAAAACAATTTTTATCATGGTAATTATTGTAGAAATTTGGTGATAATGGACAAATTATGTCATCATAAACATTATTGTAATGAATATGAAATAATATGTCTATGAACATAAGGTTAATTTTAATGATTCTTTTGTCCTATTTTCCGCAAATCCTTTAAATATGCTGAAAGTTATATTGATTTATTTCTATTAATTACCAATGGCACATGATTCTTTCTCCCAACTGAAATTCACCTACATCCTCTTCGTGGTTCTTTTGAACTATCTATTATAAACATGGCAAATGCTTATAATGTAAAATAAGTCTAAAATCCTTATAAAAAATGATAAAAATTCATAAATTTACCAACAGCTTATGTAATCTATTTGTAATAAAAAACCCGTCATTTAAGGACGGGTTTTAGAGGACTATATTAGTTAGATTTAAGTTTTTCTAATTCAACCAGAAACTTATCGTTTAGAACTTTGATATAAGTACCTTTCATACCTAAAGAGCGGGATTCAATAACCCCTGCACTTTCCAGTTTTCTTAGAGCATTTACGATTACTGAACGCGTAATGCCTACACGATCAGCAATTTTTGATGCTACAAGAAGCCCTTCGTTGCCATTAAGCTCTTCAAAGATATGCTCGATCGCTTCCAGCTCACTGTATGAAAGTGAACTGATTGCCATTTGTACAACAGCCTTGCTGCGTGCTTCTTCTTCAATTTCTTCAGCTTTTTCACGAAGGATTTCCATACCAACTACAGTAGCACCATATTCAGCAAGAATTAAATCATCATCATGGAACTGTTCCTGTAATCTGGCAAGAATTAATGTACCCAGACGCTCACCGCCGCCGATGATTGGAACAATAGTAGTCAAACCGCTTGCGAAAAGATCCTTGTTTTCAACCGGGAATGCAGTATATTCGCTTTCTACACCCAGATTTGATGAAGTTTCCTGGATGTTAAATAAATTTTTAGTATATTCTTCAGGGAATTGACGATCTGCAAGCATTTGCTTCATACGCTCATTTTCAATTTGCTGGTTTACAGCAAATCCAAGCAGTTTGCCTCTTCGGCTCACTACGAAGATATTTGCTTCGATTACATCACTTAGTGTTTCTGACATTTCTTTGAAGTTAACCGGTTTTCCGGCCGCTCTTTGGAGCATTGCATTAATTTTTCTTGTTTTTGTTAATAAATCCATTGTATTTCCTCCTATTTGCTACAACCATAAACATATATTTTGTTAAGATTAAATAACTTATTACTTCTTGAAGATTCGTAAAAAATTTAAGATTCATTCCTCGTGTACCCTATGACATGGTTCTTTAAACAATGGGTCATAGAATAAACTGGCTTAAATCCTTATTGCGGGAAATGGCTCCCAGTTTCTCCTCAACATACTGAGGGGTAATTGTGATTTTTTCCATTGTGACATCCGGTGCTTCAAATGATAGATCCTCAAGCAGTTTTTCCATGATCGTATGAAGACGCCTAGCACCAATATTATCTGTATTTTGGTTAACTTCGAAAGCAAATTGAGCAATCCTACGAATAGCATCGTCAGAAAATTCAATTTGTATACCTTCAGTTACCAATAATGCTTCATATTGTTTTATTAATGCATTATCGGGCTCAACGAGTATTTTGTAGAAATCTTCAACGGTTAGTTTCGTGAGCTCCACACGGATCGGAAAACGTCCCTGTAATTCAGGAATCAGGTCGGAAGGCTTAGCCATATGGAATGCCCCGGCAGCAATAAACAATACATGGTCTGTCTTTACAGAACCGTATTTGGTTACTACTGTTGAACCTTCTACCACCGGCAAAATGTCTCTTTGAACCCCTTCCCTTGAAACATCAGCTGAAGAACCTCCGCTGTTTTTGCTAGCTATTTTATCGATTTCATCAATGAAAATAATTCCTGACTGTTCAGCGCGGAATACAGCCTCCTGGCCGACTTCGTCCATATCAATCAGCTTTTGGGCTTCTTCATTTGTTAAGATCTTTCTTGCTTCCCGTACAGTCAGTTTCCTTTTCTTCCTTTTTTTCGGCATAAGGCTGCTGAGAGCATCCTGCATATTCATGCCCATTTGCTCCATACCAGAGCCCTGCAGCATATCAAACATGGAAGGCTGCTGCTCCTCTACTTCAACGGTAATTACTTCATTTTCCAATTCGCCAAGAGCAAGCTTCTCTTTTACAATCTTGCGTTTTTCCTGGAGGTTTAAATCTTCTGTCTGATACGTATCCTGCTGCTGATCATTACCTCCGCCAAATAGCATTTCGAGAGGATTTTTATAGTTAGCTGCCTTTTTGGCACCCGGTACAAGCAGTTCAAGTATGCGGCGGTTGGCACTTTCTTCTGCTCTTTCCTTTACACTGGCCATCTTCTCTTCTTTAACCAAACGGACGGATGTTTCTACAAGGTCCCTGACCATGGATTCAACATCCCTGCCCACATATCCGACCTCGGTGAATTTGGTTGCCTCCACTTTAACAAATGGTGCACCGACCAATTTAGCCATTCTGCGCGCAATTTCAGTCTTTCCTACACCAGTCGGGCCAATCATCAGTATATTTTTAGGATTTACTTCATCCCGTAATTTTTCTTCAAGCAAGCTGCGGCGATAGCGATTTCTAAGTGCAACAGCGACTGCTTTTTTTGCATCTTTTTGACCGATGATAAATTGATCCAAACGCTCAACAATTTGGCGGGGAGTTAAATTTGTTCCTTTACCCATGCAACAGCACTCCTTTTATTAGAGTTCTTCCACAATGATGTTGTGGTTTGTATATACACATATTTCCGCAGCCATTTCAAGCGAGGCCTTCGCAATTTCTCTTGCTGACAGGTGTTCGCCTGCAAATCTCTTTAAAGATCTTCCAGCTGCGAGGGCATAGTTGCCTCCTGATCCAATAGCCAGAATTCCATCATCCGGCTCAATCACTTCACCTGTACCGGAGATAAGCAGCAGACTATCCGTATTCATAACAATAAGCATTGCTTCGAGCTTGCGCAAAACCTTATCGCTTCTCCACTCTTTTGCAAGCTCAACAGCTGCTCTCTCAAGGTTTCCATTATACTCTTCAAGTTTTCCTTCAAACATTTCGAATAATGTAAATGCATCGGCTACTGAGCCTGCAAATCCAGCCAGCACCTTACCATTAAATAGCTTTCTGACTTTTCTTGCAGTGTGTTTCATCACAACTGCATTTCCAAAGGTAACCTGGCCGTCGCCGGACATTGCACATTCTCCATTATGATGCACAGCAAATATTGTTGTAGCATGAAATTCGGACATGAAAGACTCCTCCTTTGGAGCATATTGCCTTTGATTTTTTTCTGCAGACTAGTTGGTATTGACTTTCTTTTGCTAAGCCCGCGGATGATGGGCCATATAAGTTTTTTTCAAGTATTCATTCGTAACATGTGTATATACCTGGGTTGATGATAGAAATGCGTGTCCAAGTAATTCCTGAACTGTTCTCATATCAGCCCCATTTGCCATTAAATGCGTCGCAAATGTGTGGCGAAGCATATGGGGATGAATTTTGCCTGTTAAGGAGGATTTCTCGATTATTCTATCCAGTATAGTCCTGATTCCCCTTGCTGTAAGCGGACCACCCCGGGCATTCAGAAACAAATTTTCCTGCACGTTCCCATTGGCAAGCAATTTTTTACGTCCATGGTTTATGTATGTGTCAAGTGCATCCTGGGCAAAGCTTCCGAAAGGGACATACCGCTCTTTACTGCCCTTGCCGCGGACTAGAACCGTTGATAGATACATATCCAGGTCTTTTAAGCGGATTTGGCTGCACTCGCTGACGCGGATGCCGGTTGCATACAATAGTTCAAGAAGTGCCTTATTTCTTTGCCCTAGAGGAGTGCTGGCTTCACAAGCATTGAAAAGCTGCATCATTTCCGCCTCATAGAAAAATTCCGGCAGCTTTTTCTGCGCTTTCGGAATCGAAACAAGTGCAAAAGGATTTTCAGCGACTTTTTCTTCTCTGAGCAAAAATTTAAAAAAGCTCCTTAAGCTTGATATTTTCCTGGCAACTGACTTACGGGACATTTTTTTATCGTAAAGTTCAGTAAGATATATCCTGACATCCTGATATGCGACTTTGGTTAAATCAGCAATGGCTTGTTCAGCCATGAACATAAAAAATTCACTAATATCATGCTGGTAATGCTCAATAGTATATTGTGAATAATTTTTCTCAATTTGTAAATATTCAATAAACAACTTTAAAGAAACGTTCACATTTTCAGACATTAAATGTTCACCTCGCAAGGGCTACTAAATAGTATCACAACTCAGCAGCCCAACGCAACATAATTTACAAATTTTTCACAAAGTTCTGAATTGTTCCTAATGCTCTCTCCGCATGCTTCTCATTTCTTTCTTTTTTTCCTCTGATTTTTTCAGGAAGTTCAGGAAACAAACCAAAATTAGCGTTCATTGGCTGGAAACTTTTCGGGTTAGCAGTGGTAATATAACGCGCCATGCTTCCAATCGCTGTCTCATGAGGAAACTCTATAGGATCTTCTCCTTTAACAAGCCTTGCAGCATTGATGCCTGCCACAAGTCCGCTGGCAGCAGATTCAACATACCCTTCAACCCCTGTCATTTGCCCTGCAAAGAACAAATCATCCCGGTTCTTGAATTGATATGTTGCGCGCAGAACTTTTGGAGAGTTGATAAATGTATTCCGGTGCATAACGCCATACCTTACTATTTCAGCATTTTCGAGACCAGGAATCAAGCGTATTACTTCTTTTTGCGGCCCCCATTTCAAATGTGTCTGGAAACCTACAATATTATAAAGAGTTCCGGCAGCATCATCCTGTCGAAGCTGAACAACTGCATATGGCCTTTTTCCTGTTTTCGGATCTTCTAAACCTACCGGCTTCATCGGGCCAAAGAGCATTGTTTTCTTTCCCCTGTTTGCCATGACCTCTATTGGCATACAGCCCTCGAAAAAGATTTCCTTTTCAAATTCCTTTAATGGAACTGTTTCGGCCGTGGTAAGAGCCTCATAAAAACGGTCGAATTCTTCTTCTGTCATAGGGCAATTCAAATATGCCGCTTCTCCCTTATCATACCGTGATTTCAAATAAACTTTATTCATATCGATTGAGTCTTTTTCTAATATTGGAGCAGCCGCATCATAAAAATATAAATAATCTTCTCCGGACAGCTCTTTTAATTTTCCGGATAGGGCTTCACTTGTCAGCGGTCCAGTAGCAATTACAGTTGGCCCTTCCGGAATATCTGTCACTTCTTCGTTGATTACCGTTACATTCGGATGATTTTTGACTTGCTCTGTAACACGAGCGGCAAAATCATGCCGGTCAACTGCCAATGCGCCCCCAGCAGGAACGGCACTGCTGTCAGCTGAATGAATGATAACAGAATTCAGCTTCCGCATTTCTTCTTTTAATACACCAACTGCATTTGTTAAAGTATTTGCACGCAGAGAGTTGCTGCAGACAAGTTCTGCAAATTTATCTGTGTGGTGGGCAGGAGTCTGCCTTACTGGCCTCATTTCATAGAGCTTTACTTTTATTCCCCTGCTGGCCAGCTGCCACGCGGCCTCACTGCCTGCTAATCCCGCTCCTATTACATTTACTGCTGTATCTTTCATAAAATGAACCTCCATATATACTTATGATGACGATGTCATGATTAATTTATATTTTTTAAAAACAGTCTCTCTTACTTTACCCTGTTCTTATTCATTTTGCCATTTTACAATACGATTTAAAAATAAAAAAGTTTCGTGAACGATTTGAAGCTAATATACTTTGAAACAAACCAAAAGGAATACACCGGCTGGAAGTATTCTGGATACACATCCCGCAATAGAAAAGAGTGAGCATTTAAGCCCACCCTTAACTTTGCTTTTCTTCCTTATAGTCGCATTCAACACACTGAACCTGGACACCTTTTTTGAGTTTTTTCTCAACTAGAAGGTTATCGCATTTAGGACAGCTTCTTGGCAGCGGCTTATCCCATGAAATAAAGTCACATTCAGGGAATCTGTCACAGCCGTAGAAGATCCTGCGTTTTTTGCTTTTTCTTTCTATAATATTTCCTTCTTTGCACTTCGGACACTTCACACCAATATCCTTTACAATTGGTTTGGTATTGCGGCAGTCAGGGAAATTGCTGCATGCCATGAATTTTCCATAGCGCCCCATCTTGAACACCATTGGATTTCCGCATTGCTCACAATCTTCACCTGCAGGTTCATCCTTAATTTCTACTTCCTGCATTTCTTTTTCCGCTATCTCAAGATTCTTTTCAAAATCTTTATAGAATTCATCAATGATCTGTACCCAATTGACCTTGCCTTCTTCAACATAGTCCAGGTCCTTTTCCATCTTTGCTGTAAACTCGATATCAAGGATTTCAGGGAAGAATTCCATGATCAGCTCAAGAACAATTTCCCCCAGTTCAGTCGGAATAAAACGTTTGTTGTCCAGAGCAACATAACCCCGTTTTTGAATTGTGTCAAGAGTCGGAGCAAAAGTGGATGGCCGCCCAATTCCCTGTTCTTCAAGTGTTTTTACCAGCCTCGCCTCAGTATACCTTGGAGGAGGCTGAGTGAAGTGCTGTTTGGGTTCGATGTCTTTTTTAAGGACTTCATCCCCTTCTCTTAGGTCTGGGAGCATATTATCTTTTTCCTCTGACTGATCATCTGTACCTTCAACATAGACTTTCATAAATCCAGGGAACTTCACTTTTGAGCCTGTTGCCCTGAAGATCACTTCTCCATTCTTTAAATCTACACTCATTGTGTCCATAACAGCTGGTGCCATTTGGCTTGCAACAAAGCGTTCCCAAATGAGCCTGTATAATCGAAGCTGATCACGCGACAAGTATTCTTTTAAACTTGCAGGCGACCTTAGTGTGCTTGTCGGGCGGATGGCCTCATGGGCATCCTGGGCGTTGCTGTTTTTCTTTTCTTTTTTCTTTTCACCCTGCAGGAATTCTTTTCCGTAAGAATTTTGAATATAATCTGCTGCTTCATTTTGCGCAATTTCAGATATGCGTGTTGAATCAGTTCTCATATAAGTAATTAAACCAACAGTTCCTTCTTTGCCGAGGTCAATTCCCTCATAAAGCTGCTGTGCAAGCATCATGGTTTTCTTGGCACGGAAATTTAATTTCCTTGCAGCTTCCTGCTGAAGTGAGGACGTAGTAAAAGGGGCGGCAGGATTCCGCTTTCTTTCCTTCTTGGTAACCGATGCCACCTTAAATTTATTGCCCTTCATTTTACTTAATATATTTTGAACATCGCTTTCAGACTTCAATTCCACTTTTTCATTCTCCAGCCCGTAAAAAGCTGCATCAAAGGCTGTTTTTCCTTTTAGGAACTCTCCGTCAATGGACCAGTACTCTTCTGGTATAAAGTCCTTAATTTCCTTTTCGCGGTCGATAATCAAACGGACTGCAACAGACTGTACTCTGCCCGCACTTAATCCTTTTTTCACTTTCTTCCATAATAATGGGCTGATATTATAACCGACTAACCGATCAAGCATCCGTCTTGCCTGCTGGGCATCAACAAGATCCATGTTGATTGGCCTTGGATGCTTAAAGGATTCTTTAATGGCATCTTTCGTAATTTCATTAAAAACAACACGGCAGTCCGAAGTAACGTCCATGTCCAGGCTATGTGCCAGATGCCATGCAATTGCTTCCCCTTCTCTGTCGGGGTCAGCCGCGAGATAAATTTTCTTGGCTTTTTTGGCCGCTGACTTAAGTTCCTTTAAAACTGGGCCCTTTCCACGAATGGTTATGTATTTTGGTTCAAAATTATTTTCCACATCTATGCCCATTTGGCTTTTAGGAAGATCCCTGACATGTCCCATGGAAGCTTTAACTTTATATTTTTTTCCTAAATAACGCTCAATCGTTTTTGCCTTTGCAGGTGACTCAACGATTACAAGAAACTCTGACATCAGTAGTCCTC
This sequence comes from Cytobacillus oceanisediminis 2691, assembly GCF_000294775.2. GTDB lineage: Bacteria > Bacillota > Bacilli > Bacillales > Cytobacillaceae > Cytobacillus > Cytobacillus pseudoceanisediminis. Next base: position 1,898,401 of record NZ_CP015506.1, on the reverse strand, counting down.
CTTGAGAGGGATTTTTAAACATTCAGGCAAAATCATCTTTGAATGCTGCATTTTTTACATGCTAAACTTGCCTGCTTTCATTTATCAATAACCTATATTAAACAGCCTCTGGGTTGGATATTTACATCCTGAGGAGCGGCTTAAGTGTCTTATAGCATAATTGAAGTAATATTGCTTATTCTTCGCCAGCTTGCTGATATCATCAGCTTTACTGCTTGAGTATTGAAATATTCATTATTATTCTACATTCTATTCAAGTTTGTCAAACTTAAGCGGAATATTTCCGCAACCGTTTCCAAGAAAATATTCTAAAGCGAATAAAGAAGCAGACTTTTTCTTTCCATAATACCTGTTGCAAAATGTATAACAGTTTTAATAGAATTTCAACCTTTTTGTAAAAAATCCTTTAAATTAACACATTTAAAATGAGCTGAAGTAAGAAAAAGGAGCACTTAATCTATAGCAAGGCTCCTATTTCATTTTCCTGATTAGTAAAGGAATTCTTCTAAGATCTCCTCAGCTGATTTTACCAATTTAGCGCCTTGCTGAATTAATTCATTAGTTCCCCCAGAGAATGGGCTAAAGATATTTCCAGGGACTGCAAAGACTTCTCTTCCTTCATGAACCGCATAATTTGCTGTAATAAGAGAGCCGCTTTTGCTTTTAGCCTGGATTATCAATGTGCCTCTGCTAATGCCGCTGATGATTCGGTTTCTCATTGGAAACTGCCATCTCGAGGGTCTTGTGGCTGGCGGATATTCAGAAATAACCAGCTGATTTTTCATCATTTCATATGCTAGCCTTTGATTAGCCTGAGGATAAATATGGAACAGCCCGCCAGCTATGACACCAATTGTTTTCCCTTTATTTTTGATTGCTTCCTTATGCGCAATGGCATCAATACCAGCTGCCAGCCCGCTTACAATAATAACTCCTTTTTCGATAAGCTTTGGAAACATGTATTGAATGGCTTTTTCTCCATACTCTGTTGCCTGTCTGGAACCGACAACGGCCAGGTGAGTTCCGCTATTCAGAAGACTGATATCACCTCTTGCATAAATAACCCATGGCGGCTGATACGTTTCTTTTAATAGAATCGGATATTCCTTATCAAAAATTGTAATGGTTTTAATGCCATTTGGTGAATATTGGCGAATTTGTTCCTGGATTTGATCTGAATGAAGATCTTGGAGTACATTTGAAAGAGAATCTTTGGTGGTGAATAACTGGGGTATTATTCGAAAAAGGGTATGATTATACATACAATTTAATTGGGGATCTTTCTTAAGAATGTTATAAATCATCTTCCAGCTCATTCCTCTGCAATGATGGAGATGGGTGAGCCTCATATTAAATTCATTCATGGGGAGCCTCCTGAATTTTTTTATAAAGCGGGGTATGTGCGGGGATAAACCGATTTGGCAATGCAGAAATAGTCCCTCAAACAGAGGGACTACTCTTAAGTTATTTAAATAGGATTAATGAGTTTTACACTGATCATAAAGGCCTTTTTCTTTTAAAACCTTTATCAGGGTTTCACCCATTACGGATGGAGTATCTGCTACTTGAATACCGCATTCATTCATAACACGGATTTTTTCATCAGCTGTTCCTTTGCCTCCTGAAATAATTGCGCCGGCATGGCCCATACGCTTACCTGGAGGTGCAGTGCGACCGCCGATGAAGCCTACAACAGGCTTAGTCATGTTTGCTTTAACCCACTCTGCAGCTTCTTCTTCAGCTGTTCCGCCGATTTCACCAATCATGATTACAGCATAAGTTTCTGGATCTTCATTAAATGCTTTTAATACATCAATGAAGTTTGTTCCGTTAACCGGGTCTCCGCCGATACCAACAGCAGTGGACTGGCCGATTCCAGCCTGTGACAGCTGGTGTACCGCTTCATATGTCAATGTTCCAGAACGGGAAACAACCCCAACATGACCTTTAGTATGGATATATCCAGGCATAATGCCGATCTTACACTCATCAGGAGTAATAACACCAGGGCAGTTAGGACCTACAAGGCGAGTCTTCTTGCCTTCCATATAACGCTTAACTTTAACCATATCCAATACAGGAATATGCTCGGTGATACAAATGGCAAGATCCAATTCTGCATCTACCGCCTCAAGAATAGCATCTGCAGCAAATGGAGCTGGAACATAGATAACGGAGGCATTGGCACCTGTAGCCTTAACTGCTTCCTCCACAGTATTGAAGACAGGAACACCTTCTACTTCAGTACCGCCTTTACCAGGAGTTACACCGCCGACAATTTGCGTTCCGTATTCAAGCATTTGCTTAGTATGGAAAAGGGCTGTTGAACCAGTAATCCCTTGAACTATAACTTTAGTATCTTTATTAATAAATACGCTCACGTTAATTCTCCTTTCTGGTCTAAAGAGTGCCATTCTGTACTCAAAGGTCATAAGCAAAATGGATCCCCCCAAATGCCTTAGACACTGAACGGCCGCTCATTTTTGATTCCTAGCCTACTAAAGAAACGATTTTTTGTGCGCCGTCAGCCATTGATTCAGCCGCAATGATATCGATATCGGATTCAGCAAGGATCTTCTTGCCCAATTCAACATTTGTACCTTCCAGACGTACAACTAAAGGCACAGTCAAGCCTACTTGCTTCGCTGCTTCCACTACGCCAGTGGCGATGACGTCGCACTTCATGATTCCGCCAAAGATATTAACAAAAATACCTTTTACGTTTTTATCAGAAAGGATGATTTTGAAAGCTTCAGTAACCTTTTCAGCAGTTGCACCGCCCCCAACATCAAGGAAATTGGCCGGGTCTCCGCCATAGTGTTTGACGATATCCATAGTAGCCATCGCCAATCCTGCACCGTTAACCATGCAGCCGATATTTCCATCAAGGGAAATATAGCTCAGGTCATATTTGGATGCTTCGATTTCCTTTGCATCCTCTTCTTCAAGGTCACGAAGAGCCATGATGTCCTTTTGACGGTAAAGAGCATTTCCATCAAAGTTCAGCTTTGCATCCAGAGCCATTACCTTGCCGTCTCCAGTTACTACTAATGGATTGATTTCAGCGATAGAGCAATCTTTTTCAATGTAAGCTCTGTATAAGCCCATCATGAATTTAACAGCTTGTCCGACAAGCTTTGATGGGATATTGATATTAAAAGCGATTCTGCGCGCCTGGAATGCTGTTAAACCAAGCACAGGATCAATTTCTTCCTTGAAGATTTTTTCAGGCGTCTGTTCAGCTACTTCTTCGATTTCTGTGCCGCCCTCTTCAGAAGCCATTAAAACTACGCGTGACGTTGCGCGGTCCAAGACTAGACCAACATAATATTCCTTCTTAATGTCACAGCCCTCTTCAATCAGTAAACGCTTTACTTCCTTGCCTTCCGGGCCTGTTTGATGTGTAACAAGTGTTTTCCCCAGGATTTCACTTGCATATGTACGAACTTCGTCAAGATTTTTGGCAACTTTTACACCGCCAGCTTTACCGCGTCCTCCGGCGTGGATTTGTGCTTTTACCACACATACCTCAGTGCCAAGTTCTTTAGCAGCTTCAACAGCTTCTTCTACTGTAAATGCCACTTTTCCGTTCGGAACTGCGACCCCGTATTGTCTGAGGACTTCTTTACCTTGATACTCATGTATATTCATTTCCCATCCTCCTATCTAACTCTTCAAAAAAATAACTGCGCTTTCATTTTATAAAATGACACAACCCTTGTCTACCATTTACTCTAAAATATTATATTTCTTTAAAAATTAAAAATATTAAAAAGTGCAGAAACCCTGTCATAATAGATGTTTTACACTTATTTTATTTTAAAATTATTTTTTTAAAATAAAGAAAAACTGCCTTTTCGACAGTTTTCTTTTTTATTAGACTCAAGTAAAATCCCGGTGTCATCCCTTCGAATTGAATTACTGAGAATAAACCATATTGGTTTACCAGAATAGATTATTCTTCATTTTCCCTCTTCCCGGCTTCCTGATCAGCCCTGTAGATAAAAACAAACACCTCAGCAACAGCCTGATATAGTTCTTCCGGTATACCCTCATTGATGTTAAGCTTGCCAAGAAGCTCTACAAGAGCAGGATCTTCCTGAACCGGAATATCATGTTCCTTAGCCTTCACAAGGATATTTTCAGCAACCAGTCCCTTCCCCTTTGCGGATATCCTTGGTGCTCCCTGATTCACAGGATCATAGGTTAATGCTACCGCTTCTTTCCTTTTTTGATCATGAACTTTTTTCATATCCTTATATCTACTCCGCTAAATTGAATTGATTGCACAATCGATGTCATTGTATCTTTTCCAATAGGTGACTCCCCTGCAGACTCCGGCTTTTGGACTGAAACAGAGGACAGCTTATAATTTAATTTTAATAGATTTTCTTTTAGTTCAGCGGCAAATGGAGCTGTTAAATCCTTTATTTCTTTGTGCTCATTAATAACTGAAATTTTAATAATTCTGTTTTGAACTTGAAGATCGACAATAGTTTCATTCAGATGCTCTAAATTCAAATAAAATATAACCCGGCAATGGCTGGGATCAATTTTCCCCTCTTCCGTTTTGCGGCCGCTCCATTGCATTGTCAAATCGGAGATTTTCCCCCATAAAGAAACAGGAAGCTGAAAAATATAGTGCTGCAATGGGCCGGATTCCTGCGAGAGAGCCTGAAAGCCGGTTAATTTATGCAGAAGCCGTTCAGCTGCATCTTTAGCTATGTGCGAAGTTTCTTCATTTATAAAGCCCATCAGGAGCGGTTTAAGGGTATCCAGCTTTTCGGAAGCTCCTTCATCGGAATGTTTTAATAAATTTATGAAGTCATGTTCATAAGAAAGCCCCAATGTTCTGATTATTCTCTTCAATTCACTATGAATATTCCGCTGGTCATATGTAAGGTTAACCTCTGTTTGCAGGCTATTTTTCAGTTCTTCCATCATTGTCTTTTCCCGCAGATTGAGAGCCGCTGCTGCCAAAGGTTTCTCACCTGCCAGTAATCTCCCCGCCTGAACAGCAGCCTGCTTTATCCCATAAGCATCTGACAATAATTGGTCCAAATCATCATTTAATGTGTGGGAAAGAGCTGATTTGAAAAGGGTGTTAAGCAAATTCTTTTCTGCTGGAAAAGAATTCTTTCCATTTCGAATATCATTGAATAAGATTTCCAGAGTTTGAGATAGTCCACTGCTTTCCGATCTTTGTGCAATAAATCCATTTAGCTTTGCCAAGTTCAATATAAATTCCTGCCTGTTCCCGGAATCGTTTGCTTTCATAATTTCCGTCAGGACATGACTAATCGGTTTATTTGGGATGCTTACCTCCATAAGCTTCTGTAAAGCCGCATCCTCGGCCGTTTCACCCGGCATCAGCCCCAATACTTTCAGGAGCTGGAAAGCAGTGTGTGAACTTGCCTGGTTTTTTGTATTCAGCCATTCAGAAAACAATCTGTATATTGCCTGCTGACCCCATTTTTCTCTTGAAGTCTTTGTCAGATCAACAAGCAGCGAATATATTTGCTGCCCTTTAGTTGATAAACCACCACCCTTTAATTCATCCAGCAATTCCCCCATAAGGGATGAAAGAGAGTCCCCATGCAAGACTGAGGATATCGCTGAAAAAACATCCTTTGAAAAGGGAAGCTGCCTTATAAACAGCTCTTTTACTGTCCGCAGTCCATCTTCAGCTGATCGGCTTTCCTTGATCCATTCAGATGCCATCTTCAGAGTTTCACCTGTAATCGGAACCTGTTCTCTAAGAAAAAATTGAATAAGCATCTTATTTTCTCTGGATAACTGCATTCCCAGCTGTCTTAGAAGGCTTTCAGCCGGAGCTTCCGCACCTGGTCTGTCTGCTGATTCCATTACCTTTAAGCGCAGCATTCCCTCACCTGGCTCAACTTTAAACCAATATCTGATGTTGGCTGATAAAGGGATTTCCAGCTGCGCTATCGCTTTATGTGACCCAATTTGCACCTCTGCCGTCTGGTTTGGAAATAGCTTTACTATCTTTCCGCTGACAATTTGGCCAGGTATAAATGCAGCCGTTTTTACTGCATTGTTCTGGTCATGCCTTATTATTCTTTGGATAATATCAGACGGCTTCATGCCTTCACCTTCTATTCTATTTCACTAATAAGATTTTTTATTGGTGCAAAGCTTTTCCGATGATAAGGAGATATTCCATGCAGTGTGATGGCTTCAAGATGCTCCTTCGTCCCATAGCCCATATTTTTCTCGAATCCATATTGAGGAAACTCTTTACCTATTTCAGCCATCATTCTGTCTCTCGTGACTTTAGCTATGATAGAGGCTGCAGCAATCGAGATGCTTTTGCCATCTCCCTTAATGATAGCTTCCATTGGGTAAGGAGTTAATAGTTTTACGGCATCTGCAAGCAGGAAGTCCGGTTTTGGGCTCAGCCCTTCAATTGCTGAAAGCATTGCTTTTTTTGTCGCTTCAAATATATTGATGCGGTCGATTTCTTCCGGATCAATGATTCCAACGCTGAACGCTGCAGCCTTAGCCTTAATTATCTCAGAAAATTCTTCTCTTTTGCTCTCCGGCACCTTTTTTGAATCATCTAAACCCGGGAGGAAGAAGTCTTCTGGCAAAATAACTGCTGCAGCTACCACTGGTCCTGCAAGCGGGCCCCTGCCTACTTCATCAATTCCGGCAATAAACTGAAAACCCTGGCTCCGGTAACGAACTTCATACTGACTCATTTCTTTATGCTTTTCATATATCTTTTTTTGCTGCAGATTTCGGGAATGCCATCTTTCTAATAGCTGCTGTACTCCTTTTCTTTCATCATGCTTTATGGAATAAAGGAAAGGGTCATCCTCTGACTTAATTGTTTTGATTTTTTCTTCTATTTGACGAATAGTTAATTTTTCCATAGACTTCTCCATTTCAATCTAATGTATGTATCGGCATTTCCGCAAAAAAATAAAGGCCTCCTGTGAACAGAAGGTCTTCATCTAAATTATTCAGCTTCACTCCGAACTCCCATCTCTTCGGGCAATTCCAAAGTGATTGGCCCCAATTTTTCAGAACGGAATTCTCTGATTACCAGCTCTGTTACCTTATCATAATCAATTTCGCCGCCGCCCATCAGGCAGCCGCGCAGCCTGCCGATTTTATCAAATACTTCCACAATATCCTCCGGAATTTCATCAAGCTGATATCTCTCATGCAGGCGATCTGGATACCTGAGGCCGAGAAAGCGCAGAGCATATACTGCAACATCCTGAAGATTTAATATAGTATCTTTTATTGCTCCAGTCAGAGCAAGCTTAAGACCTACTTCCTGATCTTCAAATTTTGGCCATAGAATCCCAGGGGTATCGAGAAGCTCCAGCTCTTTCCCTACCTTTATCCATTGCTGGGCTTTCGTAACGCCGGGGGTATTTCCTGTCCTGGCTATATTCTTTTTGGCCAGGCGATTGATAAGGGTAGACTTTCCAGCGTTTGGAATACCTACTATCATTGCCCGGATTGCTCTAGGCTTAACACCCTTCGCCTTCATTCGATCGAACTTTTCCTGAAGAATACTCTGAGATGCGGAGACGATTTCCTTCATGCCTTGTCCCGCCTGCGAGTTTATCGCAAGAGCTCTTATACCCTTATCTTCAAAATGTTTGATCCACTTTTTTGTCGCTTCTTTATCAGCCATGTCAGCTTTATTCAATAAAACAAGCCGCGGTTTGTGCTGAATAATTTCATCGATCATCGGATTTCGTGATGAATAAGGGATCCTTGCATCAACGAGCTCAAAGATGATATCGACCAGTTTTAATTTTTCTGTAACCTGCCTGCGGGCTTTCGCCATATGGCCGGGAAACCACTGGATCGTCACAGCTGGTCACCTCCATCCAATATGTATTTATTAAAGAAAGAATCAATCAACGATTCGAATGTCCTCTATAGGCCAGTATATTACTCCGGCATCACCCAGTACTTCTTCCATCGGAACAGGGCCAATGTGACGGCTGTCCTTGCTGAAGCGGCGGTTGTCACCCATTACAAATAAGTGGCCTTCAGGCACTGTTTCCTGTCCTATCTTTTCTTTTAAAGTAAACGGCTCTGTCAGCGGCCCATCGATTACCTGCTTTTTATATTCCTCCAGGTAAGGCTCTTCATAAGCTTTCCCATTTACATAAAGAGTATCATCTTTGTATTCAATCTTATCTCCAGGAAGGCCTATTACCCTTTTGATGTAATCTTTGTTTTCAGGTGCATGGAAAACAATGATGTCGAAGCGCTCGGGCTCGCCAATCTTATAACTGAACTTATTAACAATCATTCGATCCTGATCATGCAATGTTGGCATCATGGACAAGCCGTCAACCACAATCGGAGCAAATAAAAAATATCTGATGACTGCTGCTAACAGGACTGCGATTACAAGTGCTTTTGTCCATTCCCATAATTCATTTTTCTTTTTCGCCATTAAATCCCCCACCATTCTTCTAAGCCATTAATTAATCTGCATGGAAAGTGTTGTCTTTTTTATTTTACAAAAATTCTTCTTAATAAACACGATGGGAACCTTATTTATATATTATTTAACATTTATGTAATATTATTTATATTCTGCTGTTTCATGAAAGAAAAAGGAGCTTGATTTAACAAGCTCCTTCTTTTCTTTATTATCGAATTTCTTTGATACGAGCTTTTTTACCGCGAAGGTTACGCAGGTAGTAAAGTTTCGCACGGCGGACTTTACCGCGGCGGATAACTTCAAGCTTCGCAATCTTAGGTGTGTGTACAGGGAATGTACGCTCAACGCCTACACCGTAAGAAATCTTACGAACTGTGAAAGTTTCGCTGATTCCACCACCACGACGCTTAATCACAACACCTTCATATACCTGAACACGCTCACGAGTTCCCTCAACAATACTTACGTGTACACGTACAGTATCACCAGGACGGAAAGACGGAAGGTCAGTACGAAGCTGTTCTTTTGTGATTTCTTCAATTAGTTTTTGCATCGTTTTCAACTCCTCTCAGCAGACGCTCTTGCACAACCTATATGTTTGCAGCGGAACATCTTTATCAGACGAAAACTGAACAAGTTCAGCCTAAGTCACAAAAAGTATCATACCATACTTGGACGGCAACTTCAATGTTATTTATCTTCTTTTTTAATTTCATCCAGCCACTTTTGCTGTTCTTTTGTTAATTCTGCACCCTCAAGAAGATCAGGACGCCTTAAATACGTCCTTCTTAAGGATTCTTTGGCTCGCCACTCGTCGACAAGGCGATGATTCCCTGACATGAGGACATCCGGCACTTTAATGCCCCTGAATTCCGCTGGACGGGTGTAATGAGGGTGTTCAAGAAAACCTGTGCTGAAAGAGTCCTTTATGTGTGATTCTTCGTTGCCCAATACACCTGGCAGCAAACGGACAACACTATCGATTACGACCATGGCTCCAAGCTCTCCTCCAGTCAGGACAAAATCACCAATCGAAATTTCATCGGTTACCACATGTTCACGTATTCTTTCATCATACCCCTCGTAATGTCCGCAAACAAAAATCAGGTGATCCATTTCAGCAAGCTCTTCAGCTTTCTTCTGTGTAAAGCGTTCTCCTTGAGGACACAGGAGAATAACCCTCGGGGACGCCCCGCTTTTACTGCGAAGATCATCTACAGCATCAAATATGGGCTGGGGTTTTAAAACCATTCCCGCCCCTCCGCCATATGGATAATCATCTACGGTTTTGTGCTTATTGTCGGCATATTCCCTAAAGTTGACCACGTTGTAATTCACTGCTTCATTTTCAGCCGCTTTTTTTAGGATGGAATGTCCAAAAACGCCTTCAAACATTTCAGGAAACAGAGTGAGCACATCAATATTCATCATGAAAGCAATCCTTCTATCGCATTAATTTTCACAAGTTTGTCTTTCACATTAACTTCCTTAACAACATCTTCAATATACGGGATCAGTATTTCCTTGCCGCCTTTTGCTTTGATTACCCATACATCATTTGCTCCAGGAGAAAGAATTTCCTTGATTTTACCTACTTCCGCTCCATCAAGCGTTTCAACAGTACACCCTATGATTTCATGGTAGTAAAACTCATCTTCTTCAAGATCGCCTAGCTGATCTTCCGAAATTTTCAGGATGCCGCCCTTCATTTTTTCAATCCCATTAATATTTTCGTATCCTTCAAAGGTAAGCAAATCGAATGTTTTATGGGTACGGTGAGTTTTCACTGTCAGCTCAATTGGATCACCTTTTGTATCAGGCATGAACAAATAAAGTTTATTTCCCGGCTTATACCTTTCCTCTGCAAAGTCTGTTTTGGAAATGACCCTTGCTTCCCCTTTTATGCCATGGGTGTTCACGATTTTTCCTACGTTGAACCATTTCTGCATGTACTATCACCTCTAGCGTATTTCATCAACAATTCCATCTCTTATGATGATGGTTTTCCCTTTTTCTATATCTTCCCAGCGGGCACCCTTTTGAACCTCAATAATCGCCTGGACTTCTTTTTCTTTTAATTCGCTTCCTAATGGTAGCATATGTAATTGTTCTATTTGAAAATCGAGCAGCTGGACTTTTTCCTGCCTCATTTGAATTTCCTTTTCAAAATGCTTTTTTAGACTGGCCGGATGCAGTTTTTTGGTTTTTTCCTGTTTTTTCAGTTCAAACCTCAGCTGATCACTTTCTTTCTGCAGCTGCTTTTTTTTGGCCATATAGCCTTCCAGCAGTTCTTTCTTGCTGTTCTCTGTCAGCACCTGCTTAACTGTAACCGATTGAATGATGTTCACGTACAGCGCCTCCCAAATTGATCCGATTAAAAAACGGCTTTACTGACTGCTGTCAAATTCTTAGTTGGCGATGTTTATATTTTAACTTTTCTCGTGTAATGCTGTGTTACTTTATATATTCTGCCCGCTGATTTCAGAACGGGTCACTTGCTTTCCGCGGGGAGAGATGAGAGCCTCCTCGGCTTCGCCTGTGAGGTCTTTCACTTTCCTTACTTCCCGCAGGAAATTTGATAAGCTTCCTCGAAATTACACCGCACAAAGGAAATGCGTCAGCATTTTCGAGGATCAAGTGCCCCTCCACTCCAATCAACTCAGCAGATTGAATAATATTTTAAATCAGAGGACAATAAAGTTCAAACAGCAGGATTTTTTAGATTGTAAAAAAAAGAGGGGAAGCCCCTCCTTTTTTTGGTAATACCCTGCTCAATGCAGGATAATTATTCTATGATCTCTAAAAAGATCTTCTTTTGTTCTGATGAACCTGCTGCATAGACAACGGTCCGTATTGCTTTCGCAACGCGCCCTTGCTTCCCAATTACTTTCCCCATGTCATTCTTGTTGACGGAAAGCTGATAGGTTACGCGCTGATCCTCTTCTTGGACATTCACTTGAACATCTTCCGGAAAATCAACTAGGGGCTTAACAATCGTTTCGATAAGCTCTTTCATCTTATAATGAATTACTTACCGTTTTTAGCGTTATGGAATTTCTCCATAATGCCTTGCTTAGAGAAAAGGTTGCGTACTGTATCAGATGGCTTAGCACCTGTCTGAAGCCATTTAAGAGCCAACTCTTCATTGATTTCAACGATCGCTGGTTGAGCAACCGGGTTGTAAGTTCCTACTGTTTCAATGAAACGTCCGTCACGAGGAGAACGAGAATCAGCTACAACAATACGATAGAAAGGGTTTTTGTGAGCACCCATACGCTTTAAACGAATTTTTACTGCCATTTTAAATAAGCACCTCCGAATAGTTTCACACATGATAGTATAATATCAGATTGTTAATTAGTTTGTAAAGGTTTTTTTCTTTACATCTTATGAAAAGCTTTGCTGACAGCTTAAAAAGGGTTAAAAGGAAGCTTAAATCCGCCTTTTTTCTTGCCTTTTTGCTGCATGCCAGCCATTTGCTTCATCATCTTTTTCATGTCTTCAAATTGCTTCAGCAGACGGTTAACTTCAGGCACGGTTCTTCCGCTTCCCTTGGCAATCCGTTTGCGGCGGCTTGCATTGATGATTTCAGGGTGAGTTTTCTCTTCCTTCGTCATCGATTTAATAATCGCTTCAACATGAGTGATTTGCTTCTCGTCGATTTGGATATTATTCAAGCCTTTGATTTTGTTTGCACCAGGCATCATTTTCAGCAGCTCATCGAGCGGTCCCATGCTGCGGACCTGACCAAGCTGATCCAAAAAATCATCGAATGTGAAAGAAGCCGTGCGCATCTTCTGCTCAAGCTCTTTTGCCTTTTCTTCATCCACATTGGCCTGTGCTTTTTCAATTAGGGATAGGACATCTCCCATACCTAATATACGGGACGCCATCCGTTCTGGATGGAACGCTTCAAGCGCATCCAGTTTTTCCCCAAGACCGACGAATTTAATCGGCGTGTTTGTTACGGATCTAATGGATAGAGCGGCACCGCCTCGAGTATCGCCATCCAGCTTCGTCAGGACAACCCCAGTAAGACCCAGCAGATCATTGAAGCTTTGCGCTACATTAACCGCATCTTGACCAGTCATGGCGTCTACAACAAGGAAGATTTCATCTGGATTGGAAAGCTCTTTGATTTGCTTTAGCTCATCCATTAAGGCTTCATCCACATGCAGCCTTCCTGCTGTATCGATCAGAACATAATCATGATGATCCTCTTTTGCCTTTGCGATTGCCTGTTTTGCAATTTCAACAGGACTGACTTGATCACCAAGGGAGAAGACCGGCATATTTAGCTGTTTGCCAAGTGTTTCGAGCTGTTTAATCGCCGCAGGGCGGTAAATATCTGCAGCAACCAGCATCGGATTGCGGTTATACTTTTTGCGGAGCAGGTTTGCAAGCTTTCCGGTTGTAGTCGTTTTACCGGCACCCTGAAGACCGACCATCATAATGACTGTCGGGGGACGATTGGAGACAGCAATTTTGCTTTGCTCTCCGCCCATCAGTTCCGTTAATTCTTCTTTAACAACCTTAATGACTTGCTGTCCTGGCGTCAGGCTCTTTAATACTTCCTGTCCGACAGCACGTTCGCTGACTTTTTTGACAAACTCTTTGACGACTTTGAAGTTTACGTCCGCTTCCAAAAGGGCGAGACGGACTTCACGCATCATTTCTTTTACATCCGCTTCATTGATTTTGCCTTTTCCGCGGATCTTCTGAATTGTATTTTGCAGTCGGTCGGCCAATCCTTCAAATGCCATATATGCCGCCTCCTAATCTAATTTCTCAAGCTCTGCCACTGCTTCTTCCAATGCTTCTCGGGAAGGGGAGCCTTTCTGAAGCATCACTTTTATTTCTGCAATCAGCTTGCTGCGCTCTTGAAATTTATGAAATAATAATAGCTTTTCTTCATACTCTTCAAGCATTGCTTCTGTTCTTTTAATGTTGTCATATACCGCTTGCCGGCTAACATCATATTCCTCGGCAATCTCTCCAAGCGAAAAATCATCCAGGTAGTACAGGGACATATAGCTTCTCTGCTTAGGAGTTAACAACGATTGATAGAAATCATATAGGTAGTTCATCCTCGTTGTTTTTTCGAGCATTCCCTATTCCCCCTTGTTAAGTGAAAAGCCTTTACAAAGTAAGTTTACATAGAAGTTCATAGCATGTCAAGAAAATATCTTTACAGGGTTAATTTTTCATTTTATTTTCACTTTATAATTTAGCCCGTTGATTTCAGCACGGGGCACTTGGCTTTCCGCGGGGAGGAATGGGAGCCTCTGAGCAGGAGTCAAGTCCCTCCGCTGCAATCAGTTCAGCGATCTATAATACTTTTCTAAATCCAGCATATGTTATTGAAAAATCCCACTTACTTTTTCCTGTTTTTTGCATCCAGCAGCCTTTTCATGCGTTCTTCTCTTTCTTTCGGCGAGGATTCTGCTGGAGGTTTTGGCCGGTTTGTTTTTTTCTTTTCTTTTGTTTTTTCCGGTGTTTCTTTTACAGTAGTTCCCCCTTGAAGTTTATCAGGCATCTGCACGGAAGGAGATTTTTTTTCCCTGGAAGCTTTAAGGTTTTGAATTTTAATAGGAGCCTCTGGCTTTTCCTTTTTATTTCTGTTTTTCTTCAAAATTCCCGCAGCGATAGCAGTTAAGCCAAAGCGCCTTAAAGCGATTTCTGAAAAAAAGATCAGGAATGCAGCGAGAAGCAGCCATTCGCTGATTGGCTGTTTGGTGCTGGCTGGTTTTTTCAGCGGTCGGAAAGCTTCTTCTCCGCTTTTCAGCTCCTTGCCGCCAGTCATTTTTGAGAGTGTCTCCAAATGCTCTTTATTTGTACCCTTTTGCAAATACTCTTCTGTATAGGGAATAGTAAAACCAGTCTGATGAACCTGTATATTCCCATTTTGATCTGTCTGTTTAATATTTAAAAAATACATTCCTGCACTTTCAGGCATTGCCGCCTCATATTTACCTGGAGCAGTAAGCCTAATATTGGCTTCTATCTGATCGCCCGTTTCCGATACGATGGATGCCTCAATTGGCAAAGATCTGCTTGCCGCAGACTCCAGGCTGAGCACTGTATTGCCATCCTTATTCTCAACAGCAACCCTGTATGGTTCACTTTCATATTGCGGCAGGGTTTTGGTGACAAGCTGATTAATAAATGATGGCCACTTTTCCCATCTGGCCCAATCTCCTGACCATTTGCCCGAGGAGTCGGATGTAAAGGCAGCTGCCCGCCCCATTCCGTATTGCCATTCAGCAAGTACAGGATCCTCTTTTTCGCTTAACAGCGGCACCTGTGCTCGCGGCTTGGCCGTAGCAGCTATATAGGCATTCATTTCCGGAACACCTTTTTCAAAGAGTGAGGACCAGTCCGGGTAGGGCTGAACACTTGGAAAGAATGGATTGTCTTCGATATAGGTTCTCGTAGCCATTACGGTTTCACGTGATAAAATGCTCGGAATGACGGAAGAGTCTGTAACATCATAAAAACGCCCTAATCCCATTCCCGCAAGATCTTCAAGAAGCCCTCTATCAGCATCCTGACCAAGTGCAACAGTTGATAGAGTGATATTTTTCTCTTTCCCGCCTTCGATTAAAAGCTCATAGTCTCCATTTGTGGCAGATTGGCCATCTGTCAGCAAAATAATATGCTTTCTCTGAAGCTGCAATTCTTCAAGCTCACTGTAGGCTTGTTCCAGAGAAGTAAAGATTTCTGTCCCCCCGCCTGGAGTTATAGATCTGATTTTTTCAATTGCCTTCTTTTTATCTTTGAGAGGCTCGGTTTCAAGGATTTCCCATGGCCGGTCATCAAATGCAATGAATCCGAGTGTATCTTCTTCACGCAGCAGTTCCACTGATCGGACAGCCGCTTCTTTTGCCAATTCAATTTTATTCCCGGCCATGCTTCCAGAGCGGTCCATAACTAATACCAGGCCTAAGGAAGGCATTTCTTTCTTGCCCTTGATATCCATATCCACCGGCAGCAATTTCTCAATCGGAGTTTTAAAATAGCCCCCCAGCCCGAAGCTTTCTTCACCGCCGAACATAATAAAACCAGTGCCGAATTCCTTAACTGCCTTCTCCATCAGCGTCATTTGATGCTCTGAGATAACTGTTGCAGGAACATTATTAAAAATAATCGACTGATATTGCAAATACCCTGAGAGAACGGTTGGAAGCTTCTCTGGGAGAACCGTGTCTGTCTCGAGGCCTGAACCTTTTAACAGATTCGCAATATCACCCGCGTCCTTCCCTTGTACGATCAGGACCTTAGGAGTTCCCTTAACATTAACAACCGAATGCAGTGTATTGTTTTCAGAGAAGGTGTCCTGGTCAGCAGCTATCTCTGCTTTATATACCGTTAATCCTGCAGTATCTGCCTTGTGAGTAAAGGTATATACATTTTTCCCTTCATTCACTTGAACGCTTTCCTTTAAAACCTCTTTATGATTTACAGATAATCTGATATCAGCTTCTTTGGCAATATTGCTGGTAACTTCTATTGTAATCGGAGCCTCTTCTCCTAAATAAAGTGATGGAGGCATCTTTAATTCTGAAATTGATACATCGTCACCTGCTGCTGTTCTTAATGGCACATGGTCAATCTCGATATTTCGATTCTTTAAAACCGAGGCAGCCTCCAGGCTTTTGCCTGCCGTTTCATTTCCGTCCGTCATCAAGACAATTCTGCCAGAAGAATCCCTCGGAATGAGTGAAGCGGCAAATTGCAGGCCTGCTTCCAGATTCGATTGAGAATCATCTGCTTTCCCGTTAAATTCGGTAATAGCTTCACGGTTCCTGCCCAAATTCTGTTCAAGCACTACATTTTTGCCAAAAGCCGCCACCGCAAATTGATCCTCACTTTTCCTTTTGCTGGCACTGTTTTCTATCCAGGCAAGTGCTTCATCATTTGAACCGATGCTTGCAGAGCGGTCTGCAAGATATACGACGGTCTGCCCCTTAACCGGAAGGAGGACCTGCGGGACGGTTAGTGCAAAAATTAACAATGAGAAAATGACCAGTCTTAGACTGGCAATCCAAAATTTTTCGTTGCCTTTTCCTCTGTGATTTCGAATAAACAAAAAAACCATAATGACAGCAGGAATCAGGAACAGAAACAGGAAGGGATATTTAACCTCGATGCCCACGGCGATATACCTCCCATTCGATAGCAATCAGTATAAAAGCAATTAAAGCCAGCCAGAACCAGAGGCTTTCGTTGGGCCTTTGGATCATGCTGTTTTTTTCAGATGATTTGTCATTCACTGTAAAAGATTCTGCTATTTCTGCATTTTTCTCCCTTTCATCCAGAAGGACAGAAAAATAATAAATTTGATTTCCTGATACCGCCTGGTAAGTTCCGGGAATCACAGGAGCTTTAAAGTTTTCTTTGTTTAGATCAAGGGAGTAGAGATTTTCGTCTTTATTATTGAAAATCTCCCATCTTCCATTTCCTTTGCCAATATTTATCCATCTCTCTTCTCCGGCGCTGAAATATCCAAGGAAATCTGATTGCTGGGATAACCACTGGTAAGAGTTATACAAAAAGATCGGAAAACCTGGCAGGAGCGGCCAATCTGTGTCGGATAGATCGAAATTGACAATAATAATTGGCTGTCCATTCTGCATTCCCCTCTGTATTAAAGGAATGTCTCCACTTTTCAAAACAGTCTCCCATTCTCCTTTCAATGCAGCGGAAGCGGAACTGATATACACACGCCCAAAGTCTGCATATTCAAATAAAGGATCCTCATCCCCCGAAATTGCCTCTTTTAGTTTTGTTTTTTCCTTGCCTGTGTTAAAAAAGATCATTGGCAGCTCTGGAAGTTCCGATAATGTGCTTCCTTCTGCTACAACCACACCCTTCATTTCAAAACCTTTGAGAGCAGCTGGATCCGTCTGCAGCAATTCGGCTCCTATGGTTTGAAAGCCCTTCACCGCAAACGGATTTACATCCCCCATTGTGTATACCTTTGGTTTTGGGTCTGTGTAAATAGAGGCTGCGAAATTATCTGCTCTGTAGCCGTCATTAATGGAAACGGATGCCTCATAATAAGGTTTTTCAGGCAGGTTTTTAATTTGGACGGTTGTTTGTTCATTTGCTTTCAATGATAAATTTTGTTCAAACAAGACTTCATCCTCAAATTGGACGGTAAAACCTGTTTCTATATTTTCGGAAGACTGGTTTTCTATCACCGCAATGGCTGAGATACCATCACCAGCTGCAGCTGTACCAAACGATTGCAGCGAGACGTTCCTTGCATCCTCTCCGATATTATGTGCAACAGTGTATAGGCCAGCCAGTTCCTCCATTAAATCATTCTTTACAGCCGAATCTGAAAAAATATGAAGAGCTGTGTCTTTTCCAGAAGATAAGGAACCTGCCAAAAGAATGGCTTTATCCATATTTTCATGTTCATAAGTAAGTTTCAGCCCATCAATGGTTCTGCGAATGGCATTTGGATCATCTTCACGGCTTAATAGGATCTCATTTTTCTCTCCTGCTTTAATCAGGGTTACCTGATGGCCATTAAGTTTGCCGGCAAGGTCAAGCATTTCCTCTTTTGCCATCTCAAAACGGCTCTTTCCTCCGTGTTCAGCCGACATAGAGGCGGATGGGTCTATAATGATGATTAAATGTTCTCCTTTTAAAGAATCTTCAAGCCAAAATGGGCGCACAAGGGCCAGCATCAATAAGATCAGAGCCAATAATTGCAGCCAAAATAATAGATTCTGCTGAAGATTTTTCAGCCAAGGGGAAGCCCGCCATTCGTTCAGCACCTGCTCCCAGAGCAGATTGGATGAAACGGTCTTTTCAGTGTACTGCTTCCGAAAGAAATAAAATAAGATAACTGCCCCTATGAAAATGGCTAATACAAAATAGATAGGATTTAAGAATTGCATTGTGTCCTCACCTGACCAGCCCCTTCGCATACAGATCCCTGAAAAGAACGGACTGAAGATCTCTTGTTTCCGGAGCAAAGATATACTGACCGCCATACCGTTTGCATATAATCTCAAGCTGTTCATTATGTTCTTTTAGGCGCTTTTCATATTCAGCTAATATGGAAGGGCTCATGCTGACATTTACAGCAGTCCCAATTTCACTATCAATCAACTTTATATCTCCAGAATATGCAGGAGTAAGCTCTTCATCTGCCTGCACCTGAAATAGCCAGAACTCCTGTTTTAACCCCCTGAGCTTCCTAAAAAGGCTTTCCCAATCCTGAAGGGGCTCAAAGCCATCCGCTATTATTACAGCAAGCTGCTGATGTTTAGAAAGAGTTTCTTTCAGACAGCCCAGAAAGTTTGTGGACTGAGCTGCAGGTTCAATTTTTTGGATTTCCATGAACGTTCGCCTGCTGTAAACAGAGCCTTTCCTTTTGATAGGCTGTACGCCTGCAGAAGAAACTGCTGAAAAGAAAAGCCGATCTTCACTTGAAAGCACCATAAAGCTTAAAGCTGATGCCAGCGCTTTGGCATATTCCCATTTCTGCTGGATTTTTGTCATTGAAGACGTTGCATCCAGGTAAACCGCAATAGAAAGCTCCTGCTCATCCAGGAAGCGTTTAATATAATGTTTTTGTGTTCTGCCATAGACATTCCAATCTATTTGCCGAATATCGTCACCAGGCTGATAGGCCCTGAAATCAGAGAATTCCATGGAAGATCCGAATTTATGGGATTTCCTGGACCCTGAATGATATCCTCTTTTCCTTGTCTTTGCAGCAATCTTTCGTTTTTGAAGCTTTCCAAGAATAGCTTGATGGCTGTTCATCAGCTCTTAGCTCCCCAGGAAGTTTCTTTTAACAAAACTTCAATAATTGAATCCGCTGAAATACCCGCTGCTTCTCCCTCAAAGTTCAAAATAAGACGATGCCGCAAAACCGGATAGGCAACGTTTTTAATGTCCCCTATTGATACATGGAATCGTCCGGAGCACATGGCTCTTGCTTTTGCCATACTTATCAGACTCTGAAGGCCGCGTGGACCGCTCCCATATTGGACGTGCTTTTTCACTGTTTCTGGTGCCCCCTCTGAATCCGGGTGCGTTGCAGTGACCATCCAAACGGCATAATCCAGGATTTCATCTGATAGGAGAATTTCTCTCGAAAGCTCCTGAAGAGCAATGACATCCTTCAATCCGGCAGCTTTATTTAAATGGATTTTTTGCGACCCCGTTGTCCTCCTGGCAATTTCTTTTAATTCTTCTTTAGTCGGATACACAACATTCACCTTGCATAAAAACCGGTCCGTTTGTGCTTCCGGCAAGGGATAAGTCCCTTCCATATCAATCGGGTTTTGAGTTGCGAGTACAAAAAATGGCTTTTCCATCTTTTTGGTTTCGCCCATAATCGTGACCGTTTTTTCTCCCATTGCCTCGAGCAGGGCACTTTGTGTTTTTGGTGTTGCCCTGTTAATTTCATCTGCCAGAATGATGTTGGCGAAAATGGGCCCTTTATGAAAACTGAATGTTTGCCTGCCAGCCTCATCAGGCTGAAGCAGCATGGTTCCAGTTATATCGGAAGGCATAATATCAGGGGTGAATTGAATGCGTGAAAATTTAAGATCAAGTACTTCAGCAATGGTTTTAATGAGCATAGTTTTACCCAGCCCTGGCAAACCTTCAAGCAAAACATGCCCTCCTGAGAATATGCTCCATAGTACATGTTCGACCACTTCTTCCTGGCCGACTATAAATGATTGAATTTCATCTTTTACTCTTGCAATGATATCTGCTGCTTGTGCGAATTTCTGTTCTTTTTCCTGTGTTACCGACATTGCAGTCACTCCTTGTCAGGATCTATACTAGTAAAATAACTTTTAACGATTTCCTCTAAATCAGCTGGAAGCTTGTACCGGTCCGTACTTTGCCTGTATGCCTTTTCATAATTCCCAAAAACTTCACTGTATGGTCTGATATTCCCTTTTAAGACAGGACCTTCCCCTTCAAACTGTTGTCCTGGTTTCCCCTGTCCAAGGCTGCCGTTGTCATTTTCAATATTCGTCTTCCCTTCCATGCCAGATGGGATGGTGAGCAGCTCCCTAGACCCCTGTCCGAGCCCGGCACCTCCTCCAAGACCGCTGCCTGAACCATTCCCTGAGCCAGCCCCGGTACCAGATCCCGAACCATTTCCTGAGCCGGTTCCATTTCCTGAGCCGCTGCCTGAACCCGCTCCGCTGCCATTGCTGCTGTTTGAGCTATTGCCAGCTTGATTTTGATTATTTTGCTGATTTGAATTATTCTGCTGCCCCTGCTGAGGCGTATTGGAGGCGTTTCCTGAACTGCCAGGCTGGCCAGGCGGCGAAAACGCTAGCTGTCCCGAGGGCATTCCATTCGCAGCCATCTGCTGCTGTAAAGAAACCCCTGAACTCTGCAGAGCTTCCTGTGCTGCAGCCAGCTGTTTTAAAAGCTCTTCTGATTGCAATGCCTTTTCGAGCTGATCCAGGAGACTTGTCAGCTCTTCTTCAGACAACTGTGCATCACTTCCAGTAAGCTCTTTCAAGGCATTTCTTTGATATTCATTAAGTTCCTTTCTCTGCTTATCAAGCTTTGAAAACTCTTCCCTAAAGGAAGCCAGATCTTTTTCTTTCAGCATTCGGCTTAATTGTTCTAACCCGCTCTTATCAAGATTATTTTTAATATTATCCAGGGCTATTGATTTTTCTTTTTCTTTAATTGCTTTCAACTCAAAGCTTTTTGTTTGTTTCTCTAATTCCTTCAAAGCTTCCTCAGCTGACTTTTTTTCTGCAATCTTGTCTTTTGCTTCTTCTAATGCTTTTTTCACTTCAGGATTCTTTTCTTTCTCAGCTTTTTTCTCAAGTTTCTCTTTAGCTTCTTCAATTATCTTGATTTCTTTTTCCTGTTTTAGCGCCAATTCCATTTTCTCGCCGGGAATCATGTACAAAAGAACTGCCAGACCTAGGAAAGACAAAAACATTAGAAAAGGTTTAGGAAGAATGAAAGTTTTCTTCCTGCCTAAAACCTGATGATGCACCTTTTTCATATGCTTTACTGCATCTGCCAGCTGCAATCTTGCAAGAATGCCATCATCGTGAAGGAAAGAATGGGCTGTAATGACCCTGTCTTCAGCTACAAACGTGTTATACAATGATGCAGTCTGGATCATGTCAGGACGCTTCTTCCAAATTCGAAAAGCTGCATAAATAGCAGACAGAAATAAAATCAGCAGGAGATAGTTTTGGAGAAATGGGATAACAAAAAATCTTGCAGCCATCATAAGAAAAAAGGCCAAGACAGCAGCCGATAAAAGGAACACCTGGAATTCCTTAACGATCAGCTGAAATAGGAGCTGTCTTTTTACCGGTTTTAAAAGTCTAAGATATTGATTGCGGTTTTCCACCGATATCATTCCCTTATTAAAATTTACGGGCAATCCCGTCTCCCAGGGATTTGCCCGAATAAATACTAGCCCTTTTTCATATTGGGACGGAGTTTTTTTATGCTCAGCAGAATAGCTCCAATGAAAATTAATGTGTACGAAATTAAGTATGAAATCCATAAAGGAAATTCAATGCCTGTTGATCTAGTAATTTCATTGGTCATTTCCGGCTCAAAGGTGCTCATTAGAATAATGACCGGGTTAAGCATAGCCGGGAAGTATGCAAGAGGATTTGTTGGCTGAGTCCCTGTATAGCCATATGCATTGGTTAATTGCATAAAAATCAAAGTCAGGAATGCCGTTCCTCCAGCTAGAAATAAAGTAACCCCATAGGTGGTAACCATCGAGACAATTGTTTTTCTAATGAGCGTTGAGAATAAGACCCCGAGACTTCCATAAACCAGGATGGTAAATAAATAAAATCCCATTGTCGTAAGCAGCTGACCTGGGGAAATACCTCCAAATAAAAATACAAAGCTATAGAGAGGCAAACTTGCCGCAATAAGCAAAATCAAATATGAAATGGAAGAAATCAGCTTGCTCAAAATAATGCTAGAAGAGCTTTGGGTCGTCGTGAGCATGATATTTAAGGTCTGCCTCTCTCTTTCACTGCTGATAACCCCAGCTGTTAAACCGGGAGTAATAAACAGAATTAAGCCAAGCTGCAATATAGATAGGACCATAAACATTGTCCGGCTCTGATCAGGTTTAAAAAAGCCCTGCATGTTATTTGACAATGATTCTATAAAGATAAAACCAACAATGATCAGCCCTAATGCCAAGAGGTAAAAGAGTACCCCCAGGTAGCTTTTAAAGCTGCGGAAGCGGAGCTTAAACTCTTTATTCAGAACAGGATTTACGACTAAATTCTTCATGTCAGCTCAACTCCCTTTGTAATTTCCATAAAGACATCTTCCAGATCCGTTTCTGCTTCTGCAAAGCTGGTGATCGCTAAATTATTTAAAATGGCTCTTTTCAGCAGTTCTGTTTGTTCTTCAGCTGTCCCTTTATAAATAAACTGAAAAGATGCTCCGTCTTCCAGTAAAGCCAATTTAAATATATTAGGATCATCCTCAAAGAAAGAAACGGCCTTTTTTGAACTTCCATGAACTTTTACAATGATCAGCCTTTCTCCCCTCAGCTGTGACTGAATATCAGCAACAGACCCCTGAGCCACCAGTTTTCCCTGGTCAATAATGCCGATGGTATCGCACATTTCTGCAAGTTCAGGCAGTATATGTGAAGATATTAAAATCGTTTTGCCCATGCTTTTCAATTCTTTTAATATTTCCCTCATTTCAACCCTTGCTCTTGGGTCAAGTCCTGATGCAGGTTCATCCAGAATCAGCACTTCAGGATCATGGATAAGACACCTGGCCAGGCAGAGACGCTGCTTCATGCCTCTTGATAATAGGTCTACATATGACTCTCTTTTATTTGACAAGTTGACTAGGTCGAGAAGCTGCGGTATCAGCTTCTCGCGTTCTGCGAATGGTATGCCGTAACTCGCACCGTAGAAGTGCAGATATTCATCAGCCTTAAGCTGGTCATAAACCCCGAAGAAATCTGGCATATAGCCTATCTGCTTCCTCACGAGTTTTGAATCCTTTTGAACATCATACCCGTTTACGTACGCAGAGCCCGAAGTGGGGGCAAGTAAGGTTGCCAAAATGGAGAAGGTTGTGGATTTTCCTGCACCATTCTGTCCGACAAAACCAAATACACTGCCTTTTTCTATATTTAAATTTAAAGAATCAAGTGCTGTAAATTTTCCGTATCTTTTCGATAAATCCATAATTTCGATCATTTTGCCACCTCCCCTTTGATCGTAACAGCCGGCAATTGAACGAAAGGATCACCCTGAGCTGATTTATTCAGCTTCATAATAAAACGGCCTTCTTTCGAAACGTACTGGGTTAAGTCATCTTTACTTGTCAGCTTTATGCTCCTTTGATCTGGTTCAATCGGCAGCCACTCACCCGTTTTATGGTTTTTTATCGAATACTGTACGTTTTGGCTATTGATCCTTACCGAAATTTCTTCTAATCTATATGTTTTCTCTTTTAGCTGCTTCGGGAGGCTGAGAATATATTCATATTCTCCGTCTTCAAGCATCATTTCTGCATTCGTGCTGCCCATGCCTTTTTCATAAATCTGACCCTGGATCACATTCCAATCAGCTGCCATCATTCCATCCTTCAATGTAAAGGATCCGGAGAACTCATTTATGGCCTCAAATGGCTGAAGGATCAGATTTGTGTTATTCTGTTTTTCCTTCTTCCCTCTCATGGCTACATCAATAATTGATTCTTTTGTAATCCCCGCAAGGACTGGCTGAGCAACATCCCCAAGCAGAAATGTAGTGGAGGCATATTCAAGCTTTTCTCTTCTTAACCTATTTATATCATTTTGGCCATTGGCAGGATATGCCCCATTAAAAGTTCCTCCATATGGTCTGCTCAGCAGGGACTGCTTTATGGTTTTATCCACTTTAATTGCCTCATCTTTCTTGATTGGCCCTAATTTGATTGCTTCATTGCCTGACCAAATATATAATTCTTCAAAATCATACTCACTTTCGTTTTTGATTGTTCCAGTTAATCTCTTTTCCTTAAGGGTGAGGTCCGCTTTAAACTTCCCATTGATATCGGTCTGGGCCTTTCCGTAAATTGTTTTGGATGACCAATATTCTACCTCAGGGAAAATAATCTCATTGTTTTTTACCTTTTCAGCCATGATTCCGCCTCTAAGGGGATCTGATGTATTGGAATTGTTTGAATAAACCACTGCATTAAATTCACCTTTGGGCATTGAGAGGGTATATTCACCGCTTTTATTTGAAAGCAGGGTTGATGCCTGATATCCGGTAAGCAGATTGTTATTCACGTTATAGATCCCCATCTGGTTCAGCTGCGGCTGAGAAATTCTATCTTTTGCTCCCATTCCAAAGACAGCTGTCCCCATTAATATGGCGATGGAAGGAATGATCCACCAGGAATGCTCCCGTTTATCAAGCTTTCTTAATACAAAATAAAGAACAGGCACTATCAGAATAATATAACCGGTAAAAAGGCCAATAAGCTGCCCGATTGAAAAATTGGATGCAGGAAAGAATTCATTCACTTCTGCAAATTCCCAATACAGCTGGTCCAGGTAATCCTGAGAATATGGGCTGGATCCAATGCCGGCACCTGTTGCCTGATTAATAAAGTCTGCAAACCATGTGTTGTATCCCTGCCATGAAGATAAAGGCTCATCTCCCAGTGAAAAAGCTGTCTGCAGAATCGTCCCGCTTCCATACTCCTTTTTCACTGCTGCTGGAAGATCCCCGCTTTCAGCGATAACTTCTGCACCCGCTTTAATGGGACCAGTAAAGAAGTTGAGTTCTTTAAAATCCGGCTCCTCGCTTTTTGCTGACTGCAGGAATTTTACTGTACCGGCGGCCTCGTTTTCAGATTTCATTGGCAGCAAAGAATATAGTTCTCCATAGGCACCGCTTGCATCAGGTCCTCCTCCGGCAATCAATGCTCCACCGTTGTATACCCAGTTCCTTATAGCTTGTTGCTGTTTGTCACTAAGCTGGGATATCTTGAATTCATCAATCAGCAAATAATCGAGTGTTTCCAATCCTGTCGCTTCATCCGGCAAATCTTCCTTATTAAGTTCAATCATCGATTTTGAAGGAAGCGTCCTCAATTCTTTTACACGGTCATAGTTTTCACTGAGAACACCAATTACTTCAGTTGCCGTATCTATAAATTTCGGCTTTAATGTATTTTCGCCTTTAAAACTAACCTTTTTTCCGTCTTTCCAATCACCTTCATAAAGAGTCAGTAAAGGAATGTTCTGATACATGGAAGGGTGGTCCTCTGTCATGCCAGGGATGGAAACCAGGTATTCCTTAGCTGTTCCGGCAGGAAGCTCTACTTTTACAGTAACCGCACCGCTCGTATTGTAGGATGGATGGTAACTTATCAGCAAATCCCCGCTAAAAGCCTCTCCTGTATTTTCCATCTTAATCCGCAGAGGAAACCCCTCTCCTCTTTTCACTTTTCCGCCAAAGCCCTCATCTATAGAAACTTTGATGTCTGTGCTGGCAGCTTCTGCTGTTTGGAATGGATGAAACATTAACACAAAACAGAATAAAGCCATGATGATCACTTTTAATTTTCCGTGCAACCCAATCTCCCCCATTAAAAATCTTAAGTATCTGCCTTGTGTTTTTTTTAGGCAGTCTTTAAAAATATAAATTATTGCCAGCCTGATGACTTCTTCCTTAGTATAGACGCAGCCGGCTGACAAAAAGTTCCTGCGGATATTTATTTAATTTGTTTGTCAGACCAAACTTGAAAGACATTTATTAACACAGTGTAATTTTACACTAAAAAATATAAATTTCAAACTATTTTTTATATTTTAAATTTCGTAAAAAAACAGCCGGAGAACTCGCTCTCCGGCTGTGTAACAATTTTATTCTTCCTCTTCTTCTTCTGCTTCTCTTTCGACTATGTCGGCAAAGAGTCCATAGACATACTGTTCTGCATTGAATTCCTGCAGGTCATCCATTTTTTCACCTAAACCTACAAATTTCACCGGGATTTCAAGTTCATTTCTGATTGCAAGAACGATGCCGCCCTTTGCAGTTCCATCCAGTTTTGTAAGAACAATACCAGAAACATCAGTTGCTTCCTTGAAGGTCTTAGCCTGAATCATGGCATTTTGTCCAGTTGTAGCATCAAGTACTAGCAATACTTCATGCGGGGCCCCCGGTACTTCCCTTTCTATTACACGCTTTACTTTCTCTAATTCTTTCATCAGATTGACTTTATTCTGCAGGCGTCCCGCAGTGTCACAGATTAAAATATCAGCTTTGCGGGACTTGGCAGATTGAACGGCATCATACATGACAGCTGCAGGGTCAGAGCCAGCTCCCTGCTTAATGACATCAACGCCGACACGTTCTCCCCACACCTCAAGCTGTTCAATCGCTCCTGCACGGAAGGTATCTCCTGCTGCAAGCAGGACATTTTTTCCTTCACTTTTGAACTTATGGGCAAGTTTTCCGATCGTGGTCGTTTTACCGACTCCGTTAACACCAACAAATAGGATAACAGTTAGTCCCTCAGATTGAATATTTAATTCTGTGGAGGTTTCGCCTGCACTGTCATAAATTTCTACAAGCTTTTCTGAGATGACAGCCTGCACATCGCGAGGATCCTGAATATTCTTGCGTTTTACTTCCCTTCTCAGCTCTTCGACCAATTCCATGACAGTATCGAATCCAACATCCGCCCCAATTAAGATTTCTTCCAGTTCCTCAAAAAATTCCTCATCCACTTTACGGTACCTGGATACAAGGTCATTTACCTTATTTGAAAAATTATCGCGCGTTTTGGTTAATCCGTCTTTAAACTTTTCAGTAACACTATCTGTCTGCTTAGTGATTTTTTCTTTTAGTTTTTTAAAGAAACTCATGTTTTCACTTCCTTATAAAAGCAATATGTATTAGTGCGGAACAGGTTGTAAACTGTCCCGCATTAAAGCTGCTATTGAGTAATTAGTTCCCTGGTTTCTTCCAGACGTACAGATACCAGTTTGGAAACACCGGATTCCTGCATGGTTACACCGTAAAGGACATCCGCTTCTTCCATTGTTCCTTTTCTGTGGGTAATAACGATGAACTGGGTGACGTCGCTGTATCTCTTTAAGTATTGGCTGAACCTTTGCACGTTTGCTTCATCCAAGGCTGCCTCTACTTCATCAAGGATACAGAATGGAACAGGACGTACTTTCAAAATGGAAAACAGCAATGCAATTGCTGTAAGTGCCCTTTCTCCTCCAGATAATAATCCGAGGTTCTGCAGTTTCTTGCCTGGAGGCTGTGCGACAATTTCCACACCTGTATTCAATAAATCATCAGGCTGGGTCAAGCGTAAATCGGCTCTGCCGCCGCCGAATAAAGATTGGAAAACCGACTCAAAATGGAAACGGATCCCTTCGAAGGTTTCTTCAAATCGCCTTTTCATTTCAACATCCATTTCATCGATAACCTGGAATAACGTATCTTTCGCTTCCTGAAGGTCTGTTTTTTGTTCAAGCAGGAATTCATATCGTTCAGATACTCTGTCATATTCTTCGATTGCCCCGAGGTTCACAGCCCCAAGCTCTTCGATTGCCAGCTTTATGAGTTTTACTTTTTTTCGTGCTTCATCAATCTCAATCTCCAGCGGATATTCCTCTTTAGCTCCTTCAAAAGAAAGCAGATATTCTTCCCTTAAATGATTCAGCTTATTTTCCAGCTCAACATCAAGCCGGTTCTGCTTAACTTCCTCATCTTTCAAAACTTCTACCAGCCCTTTATGCTGGCGTTTTAATTCTTTTGCCTCAAGTTCCAAGTCCTCTAAAGATGTTTGGAGCTTTAAGCGCTCATCCCTTCTTGAAGCAATCAACTCAAGCGTTTCATTCTTTTCCTTTAATTTTTGCTGTGCTGCCTCTTCCAGATGCTGCTCACCTGAAGAGCTATTCGTCATTTCAGATGATAGCAGTTCTAAATCCTCTTTTACTGTTTTCAGCTTATCCCTGTTAGCAGCAAGCTCAGAAATTAGTGCGGCTAGTTTGTCCTCAGCATGATTCAGCTGTTCACTTTTGGAAGCGAAGCTGATTTTCAGCTCATTTATTTCAGATACAAGAGTTTCCTTTGAAGTCTGCTGGGTGTTTTTTCTTTCTGTTAATGCTTTAATCTCATTATCAAGATCAGCTATTTGTTTTTGCTGCTGCTCCAATAGATCTGCAAGCTCACTCTTTCTGGTCAGCAGTCTTTCTCTATCTTCCGAAAACTGTGCTTTGTCCATATCATAAAGAGATAAGCGCTCATTAATGCTTTTCTCCTCAAACTCTACTTCTAGAAGCTCTCCTTTTACCCTCTGTTCCATCAAACGAAGCTCTTCACCTGTTTTTCTAAGCTGTTCAATGCGTGTTTCCTGTTTTTGAATTTCGCTTTTTT
The DNA here is from genome assembly GCF_000294775.2 of Cytobacillus oceanisediminis 2691. Lineage (GTDB taxonomy): Bacteria > Bacillota > Bacilli > Bacillales > Cytobacillaceae > Cytobacillus > Cytobacillus pseudoceanisediminis. The sequence continues at coordinate 1,869,544 of NZ_CP015506.1, read as the reverse complement.
GCAGTTTCACTTGTTTTTCGAGGTTAGCTGTTTTGGATTCCATGTCCAAAATTCGTGATTTCAGCTCTTCAAGTTCACCTTTGCGTGAAAGAATGGAAGTGCTTTTCTGTTTCAGGGCTCCTCCCGTCATGGACCCGCCGGGATTAACCACATCTCCATCAATAGTAACGAGTCTCACACGGTATTGAAGAAGCTTCGCCAGTTCATTGGCTCCTTTAAGGTCACGTGCAATAACAACATTGCCAAGCAGGTTTTCAATAGCAGACTGATGCCTTCCTTCAAACCGGATCAGCGTAGCAGCTTCACCAATAAAGGCGGGATGGCCTTGAACCGATTGCAGTTGCCCGGTATTAAGCCTTTTCCCCTTCACTACGCTTAACGGCAGGAAAGTTGCTCTTCCGTATGAATTCTTTTTCAGGAATTGGATGGCACTTCTCCCATCCTGCTCATTTTGTACGATGATATGCTGCATGGCACCGCCAAGAGCAGTTTCAATCGCCGTTTCGTACTCTTTTGGCACCTGAATTAATTCCGCTACGGCTCCTTCAATTCCCTGCAGCTTGCTGCCCCTTGCTTTCAATATTTCCTTTACACCTTGGAAAAAGCCCGAAAAGTCTTCTTCCATTTCTTCAAGCATTTCCTGCCTGGATTTTGCCTGCTGCAAATACTGATAAGCCTGATACAATGTTTTTTCCTGCTTTTGATAATTATTCTTTAATGATTCAAGCTTGCGGTCTTCCGTTCGAAAAACATGTACCTGACTCTCTATTTCTTTTTGCAGGCTTTCAAGTTCTGATTGTATCTTTTGCTTTTTCTCTTCATTTTTCTTGCGGTCGGCAATATACTTTTCGTTATCCATCTCAAGCTTAGAACTGCGCTGACCCTGCTGGCTGAGCTGCTGATCAATATTCTGCAGTTCGTTTCTTGAAGCCGCCTGGCTATTCAGCACTTCAATATAATCACTTTTCAGCGATTCAATTTTCTCTTCCGTATTTTCACTGAAGAGTTTGAGCTGTTCCTGCTTTTCCTTTAATGCTTTCTGAAGTTTAACTGCTTCTTCCTTTATTTTTCCTTTGAGAGCCGACTGCTTTTCTTCTTGCTCTTTTAATTCAGTTATCTTCGAAGAAAGTTCCTCCATGTTTCGATGAAGCTGGTCTTTATTCTGGCTGGCATTTTTCTTTCGCTCTTTTAGGACTTCTTTTCTGCCTTCCAGTTTTTCAAGCTCTTCACTGGCATGAAGGAGTACGTCCTGTAAATCATTTACTGATTCATCGATTGCAGCAATATGATCCTTTAACTCTTCCATTTTGGCTTCTTTGTTCTGAATAACTGCCGATAGCTTCATTTCATCTTCTGTATGCCGTTCAAGCTGACGTGAAAGCTGCTCCCATTTTGAATGCAGGTCTTCTATCTCATAGACTGTAAGGGCAACTTCAATTTTCTCAAGCTCTTCCTTCTGCTGCAGATAATCTTTTGCAATCGAAGCCTGAATTTTCAAAGGCTCTACCTGGCTTTCAAGTTCATGAAGAATATCATTCACCCTGTTTAAATTATCCTGGGTTTCAGAAAGTTTGCCTTCCGCTTTTTTCTTTCTTGTCTTATATTTAAGCACACCAGCCGCTTCTTCGAATATCGTCCGGCGTTCTTCAGCTTTGCTGTTTAGAATTTCCTCTACCCTGCCCTGGCTTATTATTGAAAAAGCTTCCCTGCCAAGGCCTGAATCCATAAATAAATCTACGATATCTTTTAATCTGCATGTTTGCTTATTGATTAGGTATTCACTGTCTCCAGATCGGTAAACCCTTCTTGTAACACTGACTTCACTGTATTCAATCGGCAGACCCTGATCGCCGTTATCAAGGGTCAGTGTAACCTCAGCAAAATTCTGCGCTCTCCGGGAATCACTGCCAGCAAAAATGACATCCTCCATTTTCGCGCCGCGAAGGGACTTAGCTGATTGTTCCCCCAATACCCAGCGTATGGCATCTGTTATATTGCTTTTTCCGCTTCCATTTGGACCTACAACTGCCGTAACGCCTGGAACAAAATCAACCGTGATCCGCTCAGCAAATGACTTAAAACCAATAACATCAAGCCTTTTTAAAAACAACCTTGCTCCCCCTCTGTCTCCTCCAAGTTTCTATTCTTCGATGTCACTTGATATGATTCTTCAATACTTCAAGGGCCATTTGGGCTGCATGCTGTTCCGCTTCTTTCTTTGATCGGCCGGTGCCTGTCCCAAGCTCCCTGCCATTTAGGGAAACAGTGGAAACAAATTCTCGATTGTGGGCAGGCCCTTTTTCCTGAAGGATTTTATATTCAATTGTACCTGCACCATCCCGCTGCACAAGTTCCTGCAGCTGGCTCTTGAAATCCATCACATGCGAAAAAGCACCTGAATCAATCTTCGGAAAAACAACTTTCTCCAAAAAACCGACAACCGTATCTAATCCTTTATCCAGGTATAGTGCACCTATAAAGGCTTCAAATACGTCTGCAAGCAGGGCCGGACGGGTTCTTCCTCCTGTCATTTCCTCCCCTTTTCCAAGCAGTACCAGGCTGCCGAAGGACAATGCATGGGCAAATGAGACCAGGGATGGTTCGCAAACAACCGCTGCCCTCAGCTTAGTTAATTCCCCCTCGCTCATCATGGGATATTTTAGGTAAAGGAACTTCGAAACAGTCAGTTCAAGTACAGCGTCACCCAAAAATTCCAGTCTTTCATTGTCTTCATAGGGCTTTCTCCGATGCTCATTCACATAAGATGAATGGGTAAAAGCTTGCTTTAATAATTTTTCATTTTCAAATTGGATTCCGATTTCCGTCTGGAATTCTTTAAATTGTTTTTCGATTGCGCGAAATGATTTTCTTTCCTTATCCTTATTGCTGCGCATAATGCATCCACCTTGCTAATATTAATATTCTTTTTATTATTAGGGACATCTCAAAATGATGTTCTAGTTTTAACTAAGCCTGTTGATTGCCGCTGCATGTACTCAAGCTTCCGTGTGGGCTGCCTGGACTCCTCGACGCTCTGCGTCTGCGGGTCTCCCTTGGTATGCTGCTCCCGAAGGAAAGCTTCCTCGAACAACTGCGCACGAAGAAAATGCGGTAGCCTTTTCGGAGATCTCGCATCTTCCGCTCCAATCGCTCAATGTAAATATAGATAACTGCTCAAAACCCGCAAAAATTAAGTAAACTGAAATTCATATAAAGCTTAAATGGTCTTTTCTAAGTTTACGTAATAAAAATCAAAAACGCAAAAAAATTTCTATTTACAAAACACTTTTAAGTTTCATTCGGATACAGCCATCTTCACAGAAGAAAGCCCCGTTATTCAACGGAGCTTTTGCCTAACATATTTACTGTCCACAGCCACCTGCTGCCGTGCGACAGCTTTATCCATGCTGTCCTCTATGCCACAGGTAACACCGGACAGTAAACATCTGCTGATAAAAAATTGCTGCAGCGAGGGGTTTACCCTCACTGCAGAGTGGTCCAACTAACGATTATTGGCTAGCTTTTATGTAATTTACAGCGTCACCGACTGTTGCGATTTTTTCAGCATCATCGTCAGAAATTTCCATGTCGAACTCGTCTTCTAATTCCATTACTAATTCTACTACGTCAAGGGAATCAGCACCCAGATCATCTTTGAAAGAAGCTTCCAATTTCACTTCAGACTCTTCTACACCAAGACGGTCCACGATGATCTTTGTTACACGTTCTAATACTTCTGCCATGCTTGTCACCTCCCCTCAAGTATTATAGATTATTTTTAGCCTTTATTGAAAGGTTTTATAAAAAATTTTGCATTACAAGCCTGTTACAAACTACATGACCATACCGCCATCAACATGAAGGGTTTGTCCTGTCATATAGCGGCTGTCCTCTGAAGCAAGAAATACTGCCACATTCGCAATATCTGCAGGGTCGCCAAAACGCGCCAAAGGAATTTGCTTAAGCATCTGCTCTTTTACATCCTCGTTCAGCTTATCAGTCATATCAGTTGTGATAAAGCCTGGTGCAATAGCATTGACCGTTATGCCTCTTGTTGCAAGTTCCTTTGCAGAGGTCTTTGTCAGGCCAATAACACCTGATTTGGCAGCGACATAATTAGCCTGGCCAGGATTGCCGCTGACACCAACGATGGATGAAATATTGATAATGCGGCCGCTGCGCTGTTTCATCATCTGCCTTGTAACAGCTTTTGTACAAAGGAATACACCTTTCAGGTTAATGTTAATAACATCATCCCATTCGTCTTCCTTCATTCTCATAAGCAGGTTGTCCCTCGTAATTCCAGCATTATTAACCAAAATATCAAGCTTGCCAAACTTTTCTACTGTTTCTTTAACCATGCTTGCCACGGAATCACTATTTGACACATCGCAATGGATAGCAAAAGCATTTCTGCCTAATGCTTTTATTTCATCAACGACTTCGTTCGCCCTTGCCTCACTTCCGGAATAGTTAACCGCGATATCTGCACCTTGCTTAGCAAGACCCAAAGCAATTTCTCTTCCGATTCCGCGGGAAGCTCCCGTTACTAATGCGGCTTTTCCCTCTAGCTTCATCTCAATTCCTCCTTTAAGGATTCTGTAACTGCCTGGCAGGATTCAGCATCGGAAACGGCATACGTCTTAAGGGAACGATCTACCTTTTTCACTAAGCCTGACAGTACTTTCCCTGGTCCAATTTCAATAAATGTATCTACTCCTAGCTCTATCATCCTGCGGATTGAATCCTCCCAGAGTACAGGTGAATACAGCTGTTCAATTAATCTGCTGTTTATTTCTGCAGCAGAAGTCATTTCAGAAGCTTTTACATTTGCAATGACAGGAACAACTGCATCTTTGATCTCAATATCGTCCAGGACTTGCCTGAACTTCTCCGCAGCAGGCTTCATTAATTCAGAATGGAAAGGACCGCTTACCTCCAGTGGAAGCACTCGCTTGGCACCTTCTTCTTTAGCCTTTGCAGAAGCTTGTTCAACACCTGCCCTTGAACCTGAAATAACAATCTGTCCAGGACAGTTCAAATTTGCGAGCTGAACCGGATTGCCGCCTGCAGTAACCTCTTCTGTGACAGCAGTAAGCTTGTCCCTGTCCAGTCCCAGTACCGCTGCCATTGTTCCCTCACCGTTAGGAACTGCTTCTTCCATGAACTCTCCTCTTTTACGGACAGCATAAACACCGTCCTCAAAGGATAGTGCTTCCGCTGCAACGAGTGCAGTATACTCTCCAAGGCTGTGGCCAGCCACAAAATCAGGTGCTACGCCAGATCTTTTAAAATAATCGAGTATGGCAATGCTAGTAGTCAACAATGCCGGCTGTGCATTTGTTGTTAACGTCAATTTTTCCTGAGGCCCTTCAAAAATAAGTTGTGATAGTGAAAAGCCAAGTTTTTGATCAGCACTCTCGAAAAATGATTTTACTTTCTCATCCTGTTCGGCTAATGCTTTTCCCATTCCCGCAGCCTGTGATCCCTGCCCAGGAAATAAAAAGGCGATTTTACCCATCGTGATTCCCCCCAAATAAAATAAGTTTATTTAACGGCTGTTTTTTCTGCTTCTTTTTCAACAGCTTCCTTAATCGTTTGAGCGACATGGTTTTCTACCATAACCCTGGTCTGTCTGACTGCACTGAATAAAGCAGTCGCATCTGAGGAACCATGAGCCTTAATAACAGGCGCCTTTAATCCGAATAATCCAGCACCGCCGTATTCCGAATAATCCATCTTAGATTTAAGCTGGTATAAATCAGGCTTTAAGGCAGCTGCTGCCAATTTCGTTTTAAAGCTGCTGGTCAGAGCTGTTTTTAGCATTTTAAACACAGAAAGAGCAGTACCCTCAATTGTCTTTAGGACCATATTTCCGGTAAAGCCATCTGTCACTACAACATCTGCAGCTCCCTCAAGCAAATCGCGTGCTTCCACATTACCGATAAAATTGATATCAGCATTCTTCAGCAGGTCAAATGTATTTTTCGCCAGTTCATTGCCTTTTTTCTCTTCAGTTCCTATATTTAGAAGGCCCACTCTAGGATTGGAAACACCCCGGACTTTTTCTGTATATATCGATCCCATGATCGCATATTGAAGAAGATGCTCAGGTTTCGCGTCAACATTCGCCCCTACATCCAGCAAAAGGAACCCTTCCCCGCCTATCGTTGGAAGCGTAGGTGATAATGCCGGGCGTTCAATGCCATCAATCCTTCCTACCACAAAAAGGCCTGCTGCCATAAGAGCACCCGTGTTTCCTGCAGAAATGCATGCATCCGCTTTACCGTCTGAGACAAGCTGCGCTGCAAGCACCATTGATGCATTTTTCTTTCTGCGCACAGCCCTCACTGGTTCATCATCCGGCAAGATGACTTCATCTGTATGTAAGATCTCAATCCGCTCGTTTGAAGTAAGGTATTCCTTTATTTTTGACTCATCGCCAACAAGAGTAATGTGTATATCCTTAAACTCTGCGGCAGCTTTCATTGCGCCAAGGACAATTTCCTTCGGGGCATTGTCGCCTCCCATTGCGTCTATGGAAATTTTCATGATGCTTCATCCTTTAGTGATTATTTTTTTCTGAACATGTCGAATTCGCCCTTAAATACCTGTTCGTTATTCACAAAGCTATTGACTTCAACAATCGTCCTCCCGCTGTCAACATCAATTGTAAGGACCTTGGCTTTAGCTATAACACGTTCATTTAATCGCACTGGCCTTGTGAATTGAATATTGGCTTTCGCTGTCAATGCCAGTTCATCATTTATTACAGCAACTGCCAGTGAGTTGGCCTGTGCAAACAAGTGATGCCCCCGGGCTATTCCATTCCGCTTGAATACATGTTCATTTTTTACATCGAAAATGGAAATTGCCGTTTTATCCAATTCTATATCTATTATTTCACCGATTATTTCTTCTATGGGTAAAGATCGGACTTCATCCTCGAAAGTTTTTTCAGCAACATGCTTGATTCTTTCCCGCAATTCCGGAATAGATAATTCCAGGCGGTCGAGCCTTATTGTCTGGACGCTGACAGTGAACTTTTCTGCAAGTTCCTCGTCCGTGACAAATGGATTTTCTTTTATTGTGTCCGTTAATAAATGCTGGCGTTCTTTTTTATTTCTTTTCATTAAAAATCCCACCGTCCGAGATATTAAGACTAGGTACTAATAGTAGTATATAATCAAAAAAAGCAGATTGCAAGGAAGAACTTTTCTGCAATCTGCTTTAAGTGTGATTGAATATTTGTTTAGCTTACATATTCTGTCCGTTGATTTCCGCTGGGAGGAACAGGAGCCTCCTCAGCCAGCACCGCACGAAGGAAATGCGAGAACATTTTTCGAAGATCAAGCTCCCTCCACTCCAATCAGCTCAGCGTGTGACATTCGATCCTTTAGTCCAGTTTTTCCCCTTCCAGCACTCCTGTTTCCTTTAAATAATTTCTCAAAGGCAGGTACTCATCTGAATGCCAGAATTCATGGGATTCAACAAGAGAAGCTGCATCGTTTCTGGCGGTTTCGAGAGCGCGGTAATCATGGACCATATCGGCGACTTTAAATTCCGGGAGCCCGCTTTGTTTTTTTCCGAAAAAGTCCCCAGGTCCCCTCAGCTCAAGGTCCTTTTCACTTAGTGCAAATCCGTCATTGGTTTCCGTCATGATTTTCATTCGTTCTTTTCCAACTTCCGATTTGGGGTCTGCTAAAAGAACACAATAAGATTGTTTATCTCCTCTCCCTACCCTGCCCCTTAATTGGTGCAGCTGTGCAAGTCCAAAGCGCTCAGCATCATAGATCACCATAATCGTTGCATTTGGGACATTTACACCCACCTCGACAACTGTAGTAGAAACAAGAATTTGAGTTTCATTTCGGCTAAAAGCCTTCATTACATTTTCTTTTTCATCTGGGTGAAGCCTGCCATGCATGAGGCCCACATCATAGCGGCCATGAAAATGATGCATCAATGTTGCATGGACATCTATAGCATTTTGAACATCCAGCTTGTCCGACTCCTCAATTAGGGGACATATCACATATACTTGCTGGCCTGCTGAAAGCTCCTTTTCCATAAAACCAAGTACTCTATCAAGCATTTCAGGTTTTGCCCAATAAGTTTCAATCGCTTTTCGCCCTGCCGGCATTTCATCTATGATGGAAACATCCATTTCCCCAAAAACAGTAATGGCCAATGTTCTCGGGATTGGCGTGGCAGTCATAAACAGAACATCCGGACTCTCGCCTTTTTCCCTGAGGATGCGCCGCTGCCCGACACCAAATCTATGCTGTTCATCAGTAATAACAAGCCCCAGTTTATTAAATTCCACTTCTTCCTGGATAAGTGCATGTGTGCCTATAAGAACATCAATTTCTCCATCCTTTAAATGCTGAAGAATTTCTCTTCTGCGCTTTCCTTTGACGGAGCTTGTCAGGAGTTCACATCGCAGGCCAAATGGCTCAAGCATCGTTTTTAAAGATTCCGCATGCTGCTCTGCAAGGATTTCGGTCGGCACCATTAAAGCTCCCTGGAAATCTGCTGTCCTGCTGGCAAATAGGGCGATTGCCGCAACAGCCGTTTTGCCGGAACCAACATCCCCCTGTAATAGCCTGTTCATCCGATAAGGCGATTTCATGTCAGTCAGAATCTCATTAACCACCCTTTTCTGGGCATTGGTTAAGGCAAATGGCAGAGAGTCTATAAACTCCATCAGCCTCGAAAGATCATAAGCTTGCGCAATCCCTTTAGACTGCTCTCTTTCAATCTTTCTTAGTGCCTGCATTTTTAATTGAAAATAGAAGAATTCTTCATAAACAAATCGCCGTCTTCCCTGTTTAAGTTCCTGATCATTGGCAGGAAAATGGAGCGATCTCATAGCATCTCGCCTATCCAAAAGCCTATATTGCAAAAGATATTTTTCAGGCAAAGTTTCTGATATCTCATTTCCATACTGTGAAAAAGCCAGTTTTATAAAACGTCTGATTCCCTTGACAGTGATATTTCCTTTCACAGCGTAAACAGGCTCAAAATCCTTGTTACTGGAGGCACTCCCTATTTTTAATTCATTGGCTGTTATGATCTGGCGGTGCTGGTCCCATTTGCCTGTCACTGTCACAGTTTCGTTCAATGTAATTTTATTCTTTAAATATGGCTGATTAAACATGACCACTTGTATCAGATATCTGCCTACAAGAACTCTCACAGTCAGCCTGGACCGTTTCCTTCCATAATAGGCGAGTGAAGGTTCACTGTGGATCTTTCCTTCCACAGTTACTCTTTCATCATGCTTAATCTCTTCCAGATCCTTGAGCCTGTAATCCTCATATCTATATGGGAAATATTCAAGCAAATCTTTTACAGTGTTTATGTTCATTTCAGCAAGTGATACTGCTGTTTCCTCCCCGATGCCTTTAACAGCTGTAACAGACTGATTATAATTTGGATTCACGTTTATTGAACGGCTGCCAAATATATTTTCTCAAGGCAGTCCGCCACCCCTCCCTGCTCAATTACTTTTAACTGCAGGCTTATACAGCGCCTGCTTTATAACTAGCACACTATAATCTAAATAGGCAAGTAAGCAATCTTTAACCAAATAAATTAATATTTCCGAAGTTCACTAAAATGTAATCGTTTTAAATGGACAAAAGCGAAGGCTGGGCCCTCGCTTTTTTTATTGTTTATTCGATTGAAAATATAAAAGAGTATAGCGGCTGTTTGCCATCATGCACTTCGACTTCAACATCTTCATACTTATCTTCAATATAGCTGATAAGTGAATCCACTTCCTCTTCTGCCGCATCTTCACCTTTTAATACGGTTAGGATCTCAGAGTCTTCATCAATCATTCCATCGAGAAGATCTTTGGCAGCCTGCACTCTATCCTTGTTCTTGACAACAATTTCCCCATCTGAGATGCCCATAAAATCATCTTTTTCAATTTCGAGGCCATCGATGCTTGTATCACGGACAGCAAATGTAATTTGGCCTGTCTTCACATGCTGAAGGGCATCTGTCATGCCTTCTTCATTTTCTGCGAGTCCGGCACTTGGATTAAAAGCAAGCAGGGCAGCCATTCCCTGAGGGACGGTCTTGGAAGGAACAACTACTGCTTCTTCTTCAGTCACTTCTGCAGCCTGCTGTGCAGCCATGATGATATTTTTATTGTTTGGCAAAATGATTACTTTCTTGGCATTCACTTCTTTGATGGCCTTTACAATATCTTCCGTACTAGGATTCATCGTCTGGCCGCCCTCAATGACGGCATGTGCTCCGATGCTTCGGAAAAGATCCGCAATCCCGCTGCCCATTGATACTGTAACGATTCCGTATTCCTGCTTTTCCTTTGGCTTAGCTTCAGCTGCCAATGGTGTAGGAACGTCATCAATCAAATTGGTGTGCTGCTGGCGCATGTTTTCAATCTTCATATTGATTAAGCTCCCATAGCGCTGTCCGTATGTCAGGCAATCTCCTGGCTGTTCAGAGTGGATATGTACTTTTACAAGCTGTTCATCCGCAATCACAAGAAGCGAGTCGCCATATTTGCTTAAGTCCTGGCGGAACTTGTCTTCTGAAAAAGGATTAGCAGATAGCTTTTCAGTTTCGAACTTGACCATAAACTCTGTGCAATAACCAAATTCAATATCTTCAGTGTTCATAAAACTATGAACATTTTTATGGTGTTCTGCGCTAACCAGGTCATCCATCTTTGGAAGGGCTGCTGGTGTATCAGGAAGTTTTTCGCCCTTGAGCTCTGCAAGGAATCCTTCATATACAAAAACAAGACCCTGCCCGCCGCTGTCTACAACCCCAACTTCTTTTAAGACAGGAAGAAGATCCGGAGTCCGGTTTAAAGAAGCCCGTGCTTCTTTTAACACTTCCTCCATAATCACTACGATATCATCTTCATTTTTTGCAGCCTGCACCGCTTTTTTAGCGGAATCTTTAGCAACGGTTAAAATTGTTCCTTCAACCGGCTTCATAACAGCTTTATAAGCAGTTTCCACACCTGAATTCAAAGCATCAGCAAACTCTTTGCCATTGATGGAAGATTTCTGTTCAATATGCTTTGAGAAGCCTCGGAACAGCTGGGAGAGAATTACTCCAGAGTTCCCGCGGGCCCCCATCAGCAAACCTTTAGAAAGAGCAGAGCCCACCTTCCCAATATGTTCCTGAATATTAGCTTTTACTTCCTTTGCACCGGAAGTCATTGACAAATTCATGTTCGTTCCTGTGTCTCCATCAGGAACAGGGAAAACATTTAACGCATCCACTAATTTTGCATTAGCAGATAAATGGTTCGCTCCTTGTATGACCATTTCGGCAAAAAGCTTCCCATCTAAATCTCTTTTTGACACAAGTCTTTCCTCCTCACTACGGGTTCGTTACACGAACTCCCTGAACGTAAATATTAACCGAGTCCGTACTTAGCCCAACTGTTTTATCAAGGGTGTATTTCACTTTAGATTGCACATTGTGGGCAACCTCGGAAATTTTCGTTCCGTAACTTACAATAATATACATATCGATATGTACTTCATCTTCTTCCTGGCGTACAATAACACCGCGGGTAAAATTCTCTTTTCGAAGTATATCTGTAAGGCCATCTTTAATTTGATTTTTAGAGGCCATCCCTACGATGCCGTAGCAGTCAACTGCTGCTCCGCCTGCGATTGTTGCAATTACGTCATTAGAGATATCAATTTGCCCGAAATTCGTTTTTAATTCGATGGACATGGTTCGTTCCCCCTTTGGAAATTGCTTTTAATAAAAGCTTCTTCAAGCGCTCCCGCTTTACGGAAACGCTGGCGTTCCCCCTTAATTGTAAAATGGAGGCAAGCTTGCTGTTAAAGGAGAATGCATCCTTTTCAGCTGGGCAGCGATCTTTCTAACTCCAAAGCTTTATGCATACCTTATGATATTTTACTATATGGGCTGTAATATTGAAAGCCATACTTCCCCATCCCTATTATAGCTCATGTTCCATACCCCTATGTCAAGGAAATTTTCTTGAAAGCAAACTATTGCAATCAGAAGGGTTGTATGATAAATTATTAAAGTATCTTTTAATGTCGAGATCCGAAACGGAATTCCTCATTAATTCAGATGGATGAATCTGACTATTGCAAATGAAAGCATTGAAAAATAGTTTCAGCTTATGCTTTTAGTAAGGAGGGAAACATACATGCCACGCAAATGTGTTGTAACTGGTAAAAAAACAACTTCAGGTAACGCACGTTCTCACGCGATGAACGCTAACAAGCGTACTTGGGGTGCTAACCTTCAAAAGGTACGTATTCTTGTAGACGGTAAACCTAAACGTGTTTGGGTATCTGCAAGAGCACTTAAATCAGGTAAAGTTGAGCGCGTTTAATCTGCTCAGGGACATCCTTCTAGGATGTCCTTTTTATTTTCCTTTTTATAATCCACTATTCATTCTCCCCCATTGAATCAAAAAATAAAAGCACCCCAGAGAGGTGCCCAGTTTTTAATGCTATTTTCTTTTTCATTTATGGGAGTTTACCCCTTTTTGAAGGTCCCTAACATGGCACGCACAATGCCCCCTAAAAATTTAGGAAGTTTGATTGTATAAAATCTCATTACTCGTGTCCCTCCTCACGATCTTACGCATCCATTCTGTCCTTAAATCGTCTTTACCATCTTATTCAAATAACGAAAGATGAGTACTCATGATTACAAAAAATGATCAGAAAGCAATTCATGCCAGCACTCATATCCAGATTCCCAGCACCTTGCAGGGCAGCACTGGCCCGGCTCTTAATCCTTGCTTCTTACAACCATTAATATGCCTTCAGTAAAAGAAAAAGTACCACAATCATCAATAAGTTCATTGCTGATACAAAGAGTAGAACCGGCAGAGACGGTCCGATCTGTGAGCGGATACTTGAAATTTCTTAATGTGAGGCCCTTAATTTCCATTGTGATCGGGACAAAAGAAATGTATTTGAAATTTGGATTTTGCTTTATGGTGTATTCACCTGGAGCTTTAATATTAATCTTATTTTTTTTGTCAATAATTTCGACAGGAACAAAGTTTCCTTCAAGTACAGGCTTTATTAACAGCTGAATATTTGCAAATAAGTGGTCAAGCCGGCCGCCTGTGGCGCCAAACAGACGGATTTTCTCAGGATTTTGTTCCAGTGCCCAATTCAGGGCAAGCTCCATGTCGGTTTCGTCTTTCTCCGGCTTGAACCTGTTCAGCTCTTTTACTTTTTCTTCAATGATTAATAGTTCTTCATTTGACACAGAATCAAAATCGCCAAATGCCATTTTCGGCTGCATGCCATTTTGAATGAGTGTAAGCACTCCTCTATCTACCCCGACCCAATTGTCACCGGCATTACTGAATGAAGACAGTTCAGGCAGCAAATCCTCAGGGCCGCCAGCTAAAATATTTATAATCATTTCATATTGCTCCAATCATGATATATATCTTATATTATAAAAAGCCAGCTCTATTCAAGCTGGCTCTTTTTTATTTCGAACCTTTTAAAGCAGCAATCGCCACGGCTCTGTCTTTCTGATTATAAATTGCCGACCCGGCAACAAGCACATTCGCTCCAGCTTCAATGCACAATTGTGCTGTTTCTTCATTCACTCCGCCGTCCACTTCAATTTCAATATTTAGACCTTTTGCGTCAGCCATTTCCTTAACCGCCTTAATCTTAGGAAGAACGCCAGGGATGAACTTTTGTCCTCCAAAACCAGGATTAACAGTCATAAGCAATACCATATCAATATCATCAATAATATGCTCAATCATATTAACTGGTGTAGCCGGGTTAAGAACCACTCCTGCCTTGACCCCGAATGATTTAATAAAATGAATCGTTCTGTGAAGGTGTTTGCATGCTTCTGCATGTACAGTGATATAATCTGCCCCCGCATTAGCAAATGCCTCAATGTAGTTATCCGGATTTTCTATCATCAAATGAACATCCAGGGGCAGCTTTGTCACAGGACGGATTGCATCAACAATTAATGGACCAATTGTAATATTCGGTACAAAATGGCCGTCCATTACATCGACATGAATATAATCAGCTCCGCCGCGCTCTACATCTTTAATCTCTTCTCCCAATTTGGAAAAATCTGCCGATAAAATCGAAGGTGCGATTTTTACCATGAATTAATACCTCGGCTTTCTATCTTTTATTTCCTGCAGAAAGGTTTTGTAGTGTTCGTATCTGTAGGAAGGAATTTCACCGTTTTCACTGGCGGCCTTTACAGCGCATTTCGGTTCTGCCATGTGCAGGCAGCCTCTAAATTTGCATTGATCGCTTTTCTCCTGAATTTCCGGAAAGCAATAATTCAGATCCTCCAATTCGATATCTGTAAATTCAAGGGAGCTGAATCCCGGGGTATCAGCAACAAGCCCTTTCCCAACCTCTATCAGTTCTACATGCCTGGTTGTATGCTTTCCCCTGCCCAAATGTGAAGAAATATCATTTGTTTTCAGCTCTAAATCTGGTCTTAATACATTTAACAAAGATGATTTCCCCACACCTGACTGTCCTGCAAAAACGGAGATCTCGCCTTCCAGATATGGCATTAAGTCTTTAACGCCTTCTTCTGTTTCGGAGGAAGTCAGCAAAACATCATAGCCGGCTTTGCGGTAATCTGATGCATATTGCTGGATTTCCTTATACCCATGTTCGTCTGTCAGATCTATTTTAGTAATGCAGATGATTGGCTTTATACGATTGAATTCAACCAGCACCAGGAAACGATCTAATAGAGAGGTGCTGAAGCCCGGTTCAACAGCTGAAAACACTAGAATGGCCTGATCAACATTTGCAATTGGCGGACGGATCAACTCATTTTTCCGTTCTTTTACTTCTAAGATGTATCCTTCTGTAATACTTTCTGCCTGAAACACGACTTCATCACCGACCAGCGGGTTAACCTTATTTTTCCGGAAAACTCCGCGGCCTCGGCACTGAATGATTTCATTTCCGCTAAAAACATAATAAAACCCGGCTAAGGCTTTAATAATTTTGCCCTCAGGCATAGCAACACTCCTTGCTTATGATTCTTCTTCCGGATAAGGGATTTCCTTTTCTTCAAAAACCTGGCCATCCCGCAGAACCTTATAAGTGGCATTCTGTCCGGGAGCAATTGTTATATCAATTGGGATTACCGTATCTTCATAAATCAGCTCTGTATGAACTGGTTCAGAACCAGGATTATTCATATCCTTAATGATAATCTGAACTTCATTTGGCTCACCTTCGGCTGCAGGCTCATAGGGAACGCTGATCTCAATATTTTCTGTCTTAGGAAGAAGTTCTTTTTTCCCTTTTGAAAGAACCACCGTCACTTTCTGTCCGCTTGCCAGGTTTGTGCCTGGTGCCGGATCCTGATTGATGACTAGTCCTTCTGGGACTTCCTCATGAAATTCTTCTTCTCCATATTCTACTTTTAATCCCGACGATTCTTCGTACTCCTGCAGCCCCTTTTCGTTATAGCCGCGCAGGTCTTTTAAGGCAATTGGCGCCGGACCTTTGCTGACAGTAAAAATCAATTCTGTATCCTCGGGAACGACAAGATCGCCTTCTGAGAAGTTTTGGTCCAGGATTGTCCCAGCCGGCTCACTCTCATTATTTTCTTCTGTTTTTTCAATGCTTTTAAAATTTTTGCTTTCAAGCAAGCGGACTACATCGTCGTATTGCCTGCCCTGGTAATCAGCTAATTCAAATTTTTCCTTGCCAGTGCTTTCATAGATATCAATGGAAGTTCCTTCTTTTACGGTTCTGCCTGCTTTCGGATCTGTTTTTACTACCAGACCTTCTTCCACATCAGGGTCACTTATCGGCTTTGTATCCCTAACCGTAAACCCAGCGGCAATAAGCTCTGCTACTGCGTCTTCCACCTCTTTTCCTGACACATCAGGAACCTGGACATCCTTGGGCGCAATAAGATCAGGTAAAACAGTTATGGCCAGGATGCCTAACACAGCCAGAAACAAAAAGACGGATACCAGAATAATTGGCCATTTCTTTTTCTTCTTTTTTTTCTTTTTTTCCTTCTTCTTCTTTTCAGGAAGAGGTTTTGCCACAGGCTGCGTGTCTCCCTTTGGATCCTTAGCATGTATAAGTGTTTCGTCCATGCTTTGGTATGGGCGGTCATCCGTAATAACAGGGATTGCCTTTGTAGCATCATCGTCAATCGGGACCATAAACTTTCCTTCATGAAGCCTTTCGGGTTCAAGCGCTGTACTGATATCCTCTTCCATATCTTCAACAGAATCATACCTGTGAAAAGGATCTTTAGCTGTCGCTTTTAAAACGATATTTTCAACACTTTGCGGTATTGAAGGATTCCATCTCTTAAGGGAAGGCGTCTCTGACTGCAGATGTTTGAGAGCTATTGATACAGCGGATTCACCTGAGAAAGGAAGCCTGCCTGTCAAAAGCTCAAACATAACAATGCCAAGGGAGTAGATATCAGACTTTCTGTTGGCCATCCCCCCCCTGGCCTGTTCCGGAGAAAGATAATGAACAGAGCCTAAAACAGAATTGGTCTGAGTTATACTGGTAGCGCTTAATGCCATGGCAATTCCGAAATCAGTAATCTTTACATTACCATGCCTATCTATCAAAATATTATGCGGTTTAATATCCCGGTGTATGATATGGTTTTGATGTGCATGAGATATGGCTGAGGTGAGCTGTTTCATAATTTCCAGCGAATCATCTATGCGAATCGGGCTGTTTTGCTGTATGTATTGCTTTAACGTTTGTCCATCTACATATTCCATCACAATATAATAGATTGAATCCTCTTCGCCAACATCATAGATACTGACGATGTTCGGGTGGGCTAAGCTGGTAGCTGATTGGGCTTCACGATGAAAACGGCGGATAAATTCTTCATCTTCGGCAAAATCCATCCGAAGCACTTTCACCGCTACATCTCGATCCAGAATCATGTCATGGGCCAGGTAGACATTTGCCATGCCGCCTCCGCCAATCATATCAAGAATCTTATAGCGGCCGCTTAATCTTCTTCCCTTAATCATCATTTATCATCCCGCTCTCATTGCTTTCAAAATACTCAGCAATCACGAGCGTAATATTGTCTTCGCCGCCATTATTATTGGCCTGTTCAATCAGCACTGAGGCTTTTTCCTCCAGAGTTCGTCCGCTTTTGAGGATTTCAATCATTTCAGCCACATCTACCTTGTTGGACAAACCGTCAGAGCATAATAATAATAAATCGCCCTCTTCAAACGTTATGGTTTTGATATCCATCTCAACCGCTGCTTCAGTTCCCAATGCCCGGAGGAGCACATTTTTTCTTGGATGATGCTCAGCATCTTCCTTGGTAATCTGCCCGGACCTTACAAGTTCATTCACTAGGGAATGATCTTCCGTCAGCTGCTGAAAACCCGATTCATTCAAGATATAACATCTGCTGTCGCCGATATTGGCAATTGTCGCAAAACGATCAGTACAGATTGCAGCCACAACAGTTGTTCCCATGCCTTCACATTGTTCATTTTCTTTCGAATGTTCATAAAGAATGGTGTTGACCTCTGCAATATACTTCCGCAGCCATCCTTCCGCCTCTTCGGCAGTCTGAAAGTCATCTGTCTGATCCCAGAATCCTTTTAAACTTGTTAGCGTCATTTCGCTTGCCACATCGCCAGCCCGGTGGCCGCCCATGCCATCTGCTACGATGGCAAGGCGCTGCCCCTTGCTGTTCACATAGATGCCGCCATTATCTTCGTTATGCTGCCTGACTTTGCCTTGATCTGTCATAAAAACAGCTTTCATTCTGTCACCTCGTCTCCTCTTTTCGCTCCTTTGCACGAAGTTGTCCGCATGCTGCATCTATATCATGACCGTGCTCCCTGCGAATGGTTACATTAATGCCGTGGTTCTTCAGTGTCTTTTCAAAAGCAAAAATTTGATCCTTGGGTGTCCTCACATAATCTCGTTCAGGCACATAGTTTACTGGAATCAGGTTAACATGGCACTTCACATTTTTTATTAGCTTTGCCAGCTCTTCGGCATGTTCCACCTGGTCATTGACCCCTCCGAATAATCCATATTCGAAACTCACTCGTCTGCCTGTTTTATTTATATAGTACCTGATTGAATCCATAAGGTCCGGCAGCTTATAAGCTCTATTTATTGGCATCAGGCGGCTTCTGATTTCTGTGTTTGGAGCATGTAATGAGATCGCGAAATTGATCTGCATATTTTCATCTGCAAATTTATAGATTTTTGGGATGATTCCGCTAGTCGAAACAGTGATATGGCGCGCACCGATATTCAGCCCTTTATCATGGTTGATTATCTTCAGGAATGACAGCATACTGTCATAATTATCAAATGGCTCACCGATCCCCATAATAACAACCGAGCTGACCCGTTCATCTGTCTCATCTAGTGCCTGTTGTACTTTTACGACCTGAGCAACGATTTCTCCTGCTTCAAGATTCCGTTTTAATCCGCCTAAAGTTGAAGCACAGAATGTACAGCCGATTCGGCAGCCCACTTGAGTAGTTACACATACTGAATTACCATAGTCATGCCTCATCAGTACGGTTTCAATGGAATAGCCATCATGAAGTTCAAATAAAAATTTTATTGTCCCATCAGCTGACTCCTGCTGAATGATCGTTTTAAGAGTTGTCAGCGAAAAATTTGCTGATAGCGTATCTCTTAACCCTTTTGACAGGTTCGTCATATCCTCAAATGATGTGATTCTTTTTGTGTAAAGCCAATCAAAAATTTGCTCAGCCCTGAAAGCTTTCTCATTATTTTCTTTAAGCCAATCCTTCAGCTCATTCAGCTGTAAAGTATAAACGGATGGTTTTTGTTCTGCTTCTGTTATTTTCTCTGCTGCTGTTTGTTCCATTTATTGCACCTTCTTTCTCAGACAGGCTATATAAAACCCGTCCGAACCAATATCCTGCGGTAAAATCTGCAGTTCAAAATTATCTATAAACGGAGCAATTGCTTTAGGCATTCGCTCACGAACTGATATATCTCCCTCAAATTCCGCATTATTCTTTAAAAACGACTGGACAACATGCTGATTCTCTTCCTTGTCCACTGTACATGTACTATAAACAAGAATACCACCTTTTTTCAGCAAAGGTGAAACGGCATCCAAAAGATTTCTTTGAATCTTATGAAGATGATATAAATCATCTTCTTTTTTTGTGTATTTCATATCAGGCTTTCTTCTCATAACTCCAAGGCCTGAGCATGGGGCATCCACTAAAATACGGTCAAATGATTCTTTTTCATAATGCTCCTGCACTTTCCTGCTGTCAAGGGCATTTGTCTTAATATTCGATAGTCCCAGTCTATCGGCATTATCATTAATCAGCTTTACTTTATGCTCGTGAAGGTCCAGCGAAATGACTTGTCCAGTATTTTGCATTTTTTCTGCAATATGTGTGGTTTTTCCTCCGGGTGCTGCGCAGGCATCCAGAATCTTTTCATTTGGATTTCCTCCAAGGGCATAAGCAGCGAGCATGGAGCTTTCGTCCTGAATAGTAATCAGGCCATCTTTGAAGACACGCGAATTGGCAAGGTTTCCTCTTAAACATTTAATGGCAACTGGTATAAACTGACTTGGTTCCACTTCAAATCCTTCTTCCTTAAGAAGTGACAAGCATTCTTCCCTCGAGGCCTTTACCTCATTTACCCTTGCAGTCTGAAGTGGAGCAGTCAAGTTAATTTCACACATTTTCTTTGTTTCTTCAAACCCAAGCTGATCGGCCCATCTTTTTACAAGCCACGCGGGATGACTAGTCTCAATGGAAAGGCGTTCAACACTGTCTTCAATTTGCTCAAGATCAGGAAGCCCCTTTCTTTGAACGTTCCTGAGCACGCCATTGACCATGCCGGAAATCCCTTTATGCCCCCATCGTTTTGCTATTTCTACTGCCTCGAAAATAGCTGCGCGATCTGGAATTTTATCAAGAAAAACCATCTGATACAGTGTAAGCCTTAAGAGCTGGTTTACCCAGCTTTCAATTTTTTTATTGCCTGCTAAAAAAGGCTGCAGGTAAAAATCGAGTGTCATCCGGCGTTGAAGGGTACCATAAGTCAGTTCAGTAAGAAGACCGATGTCCTTCTGGTCAATTTCGTTCTTTTTTATGGCGTTATTAAGTAATAGATTGCTGTAGGACTGATTTTTTTCAATGGCTTCGAGAAGTTCCAGTGCAGTTTCTCTTACATTTTTCTTTTTTAGCTTTTTCATTCGGAGTCTCCCAAACGGCCGCCGGGAGTTAGATGGGATCCTGAGCCTCTTAAAAATTGTTCTGCTGGCATCTTTTTCTTTCCGGAAGGCTGCAGTTCTGTAATTTTAATGGCTGTCTCATTCCCTGCTGCCACAACGATTCCATCTTCCTCAAGCCTGATAATTGTTCCCGGTTCTTTGTTTTCAGCAGATTTAACCTTCTCCGAATTCCAGATTTTAATCACTTTGCCGTCAAAAGTTGTATAGGCAACCGGCCATGGATTTAACCCTCTAATGTGGTTATAGATTTCTTCACCAGTTTTGCCCCAGTCGATTTTTTCCTGTTCTCTTTTAATGTTATAAGCAAAAGTGGCTTCTTCATCATTTTGCCTGATGGGAGTGAGTTCACTATTCAGGAGCTTTGGCAGTGTTTCAGACAAAAGCTTTGACCCAGCAGCGCTAAGTTTATCGTGAAGAGTGCCAACTGTATCTCTTTCCGTAATCGGCACTTCCACTTGTGTTAAAATATCGCCGGCATCAAGCTTCTCAGCCATGTACATAATGGTGATTCCCGTTTTTTCTTTCCCCTGCAGAATGGAGTAGTGAATAGGTGCACCGCCGCGCAATTCAGGGAGCAATGATGCATGTACATTTATGCAGCCGAACTTGGGTGCATCCAAAAGCTCCTTCGGCAAAATTTGTCCAAATGCAGCCGTGACAACCAGGTCAGGCTTAAGAGCAAGAACTTTCTCCAGCTCTTCTGGCTGGCGGATTTTTTCGGGCTGATACACAGGGATGCCCTGTTTTTCAGCTTCGACTTTTACAGGCGGGGGAGTAAGAACCTTTTTCCTTCCAACAGGCCTGTCGGGCTGAGTAACCACTCCGATTACTTCATATCCGTCCTCTATTATTTGCTTCAGTACAGGCACTGAAAAATCGGGTGTGCCCATAAATACGATTTTTGTCATTCAGCTTCCAATCCTTCCAACTCTTCTTCGTTCAAGTATCTTGTAACTTTTGAGGTAAATAGCACCCCATGCAAATGATCAATTTCATGGAGGATCGCTCTTGCCAGGAAATCCTCAGCCTCGAGGGTAAAATATTTCCCTTTTCGATCCTGCGCCTTGATTTTTACATATTCAGGCCTTGTTACTTCACCATATAACCCAGGAAAGCTTAGGCACCCTTCAGGGCCTGTCTGTTCCCCATTCGTTTCAAGGATTTCGGGATTAATTATTTCAATTGTTCCAAATTCATCATCTATATCAACAATGGCAATTTGCCTGCTAAGCCCGATTTGCGGAGCAGCAAGCCCGACACCATCGAATTCGATCATCGTATCATACATATCATTTAACAGCTTGCCCAGCTTTTTATCAAACACCTTAACGGGTTCGCATTCTGCCTCCAGAACCTCAGCCGGATAAGATACAATTTTTTTTACTGCCAAAACATTTCCTCCATTTTTATCTATTTTCAACCAAATTGAGTTTATTCATAACCACAAAAACAGAAGCTCCTGAAAAGCTCCTCCTAAATAGCTAACGCTTTTAGACTTATGATTTGAAGCTGTAAAACGTTCTTTGTAAGGCCAACAGTTCTCTAAGTTCAAACAAACTAACCTTATGGTTAAGAAATTACATTAAAATATAAGGATTCAGGTCAATTGAGACGGATAGGCCCCCAGTAGCAATATCCTGCTGATAATTATCCAGGACTTTCTTCAGCGCCAGGCCAAGTTCCGGCTCCCGCTTGTATTTTATCAGACATTGATACCGATATCTATTATTGATCCGCGGTATCGGCGATGCAACTGGACCAAGGACTATGCTCTCTGCAGATAATTTTGACTGAATATACTGCGTGATTTTCTCAGTTACCGAAACAGCCTTCATTAATTCCTCGTGGCTGACGGTGACAAGGGATATATAGTAGAAAGGGGGATATCTATGAATTTTGCGGACCATCATTTCTCTTTCATAAAATTTATCGTAATCCTGCTCCCCCGCCAGTTCAATACTATAATGTTCAGGAGTGTAGGTTTGAATAATTACCTCCCCTTCCAATTCATGCCTCCCTGCACGCCCGCTTACCTGAGTCAGAAGCTGAAAGGTTTTTTCAGAAGATCGGAAATCAGGCAGGTGCAGCATCGTGTCTGCCGATAGTACGCCTACTAAGGTAATATTGGGGAAATCAAGACCCTTAGCAATCATCTGAGTCCCAAGAAGAATATCTGCATGCCCATCCTGGAATTGATCAAGGAGCTTTTCATGTGCTCCCTTCCTGCTGGTTGTATCGACATCCATCCGGATTACCTTCGCTTCCGGCAAAATTTTCGCCAATTCCTCTTCCACTTTTTGAGTGCCTGTTCCAAAATAACGGATATGCTCACTTTCGCATTCCGGACATGCATTTGGAACGGGTGCCTCATAGCCGCAGTAATGGCATTTCATCTGCTGGTTATACCGATGATAAGTCAAAGATATATCACAATGAGGACAATTAATAACATATCCGCAGTCCCTGCACATAACAAATGAGGAATGTCCTCTTTTATTTAAAAATAATACGATCTGCTCTTTTTTCCCGAGACGGTCTTTAATTTTTTCGAGGAGTTTCCTTGAGAACATCGAGCGGTTCCCTTCACGCAGCTCTTCCCGCATATCAATGATATCAACGGAAGGGAGAGCCTGATTGTTCATTCTATTTTCGAGAATGAGGAGATGGTAAACTCCTTTATGTGCTCGCGCAAAAGATTCCAATGAGGGAGTTGCACTTCCAAGCACCACAGGACATTTATGATTTCCCGCTCTTTCGATGGCGACATCCCTTGCATGGTATCTTGGGTTCTCTTCCTGCTTATAGCTGGTTTCGTGCTCTTCATCAATGATAATGATTCCGAGGTTTTCAAAAGGGGCAAAGATAGCCGATCGCGCTCCCACAACAACCTTGACTTCCTTCCGCTGAATCTTTCTCCATTCATCATACTTTTCTCCAGCTGAAAGGCCGCTGTGCATTACGGCAACCTGATTGCCAAATCTGCCCTTGAAGCGTTTGACCATCTGCGGAGTTAAAGAAATCTCAGGAACAAGGACAATGGCTTCTTTGCCATTCTCAAGCACTCGCTGAATGGATTGCAGATACACCTCAGTTTTTCCGCTTCCTGTTACCCCATAAAGCAAAAATGTTTCATGCCGGTTATTTTCAATAGAATTAAGGATCGGGATTATAGCCTTTCTCTGTCCATCGGTCAAAAAGAGCGGTTCAGTTCTTTCGAATTCACGGTCTCCAAATGGATTTCGATAAATTTCCACGTCCCTCTGGCCAAGCAGCCCTTTTTGCATAAGCCCTTTTATGGTGGACGATGTTATTCCAAACAAGGAAAATAACTCTTTCTGATCGACCGGTCCTTCCTCATGAAGAAAATACTCAAGCACTTCTTTCTGCTTGGTTGCGTTGCCCGGAAGCTGTTGAAGATAATCAGCAAGCTTATTAGGGTCAGCAGCCGCGAATACCTGCTTTACTTTTTTCTTTTTCACTCGTTCTTTTACTTGGTAGATAATTTCGATATTTCCATTGGATGCTTCCTTTTGAAGAAGCGGCAAAGCTCCGCTCTTTACTGCATCATCCCATAAAATTTCTTCAGTTTTCTGAAAGAGAGCAGATACTCTTTCAGGAAGCAGTTTACGATCTGCATTTTTTGCCATTACAAGCTTCTTTTCGTATTTTGCCTTCAATGCTGCAGGCAGCATTGCCTGAAAGGCAGAGATTTTGTAGCATAATGTTTTTTCTGTCAGCCATTCACCTAGAGTCAAGAGCTCCTGATTAAGGACTGGATTTAAGTCCATCGGCTCTGAAATGGATTTAAGCTGCTGAAAATCGGACTCTGCTTGTAATGCTGTTACAAACCCCTGGATCTTCCTAGGTCCAAATGGAACAACAACCCTCATGCCGGGGAGAATGACACCTTCCAGATGAGAGGGTATTTTGTAGTCAAATGCCCGGTCTGTCTGTTTGGCAGGTACATCGACAATGACTCTCGCAATATTCATTCATGCTCATCCTTTAGCAAGATCGCAGCTTCTTCAAGAATTTTTACTGCAACATCCTTTTTTGCCATAAGCGGAAGCTTTTCCGAAGACCCATCTTTTTTAAAAAATGTAACAATATTGGTGTCTGTTCCAAAGCCTGCTCCTTCTGCAGTTACATTATTGGCTACGATCAGATCGGCATTTTTCCTCTTTAGCTTGCCCTGTGCATACTCATCAACCTGTTCAGTTTCAGCCGCAAACCCTATAAGGATTTGCTTCTTCTTTTTTTGTCCCAATTCGAATAATATATCTTTTGTTCTTTCAAGTTCCAATAATTCATCCCCGGGCTGTTTTTTCATTTTTTGCGCAGAAGTCACCTTTGGACGATAATCGGAGACTGCAGCGGTCTTAATGACAACATCCGCATGATCAAATTCGCTTATTGCCGCTTGATACATTTCCTCAGCAGATTCTACCTTTATCAGTTTTAAGCCAGCAGGAGCATTAATTGTAACCGGACCGGATATCAATACAACTTCAGCTCCTGCAGATACAGCTGCTTCCGCAATTGCATAGCCCATTTTACCTGAAGAATGGTTTGTAATATAACGGACAGGATCAATTTTTTCCCTTGTTGGGCCGGCAGTTATGACCACTTTCCGGCCAGATAGCTCCAATCTGGAAGGCTTAAAAAATTCTTCAATTGTATCTATAATTTTCTCTGGTTCTTCCAGCCTGCCTTTTCCAACATAGCCGCATGCAAGATACCCTTCTGAAGGCTCTATGAATCTGCATCCAAAACGATATAAGGTTTCAATATTTTTCTGGACAGCAGGATGGCTGTACATATGTACATTCATTGCAGGCGCAATCCAGATTGGTGATGAGGCCGCCAAAAGGGTTGTTGTGATCATATTGTCTGCAATTCCATTGGCCAGCTTTCCGATTACATTTGCTGTAGCAGGAGCAACTAGAATCAAATCGGCCCAATCAGCCAGGTCGATATGAGCAATTACTTTCGAATCTTTTTCATCGAAAGTGTCGGTGTAAACATCATGTCTTGAAAGAGCCTGAAAGGTTAATGGTGCTACAAACTTAGCAGCCGATTCACTTAGGATAACTTTCACCTGCGCTCCAGCCTGAGTAAGCTTGCTCGTTAAGGCTGCAGCTTTATAAACAGCAATTCCGCCGGTTACACATAATAATATCTTCTTTCCAGTCAGCATTATATGACCCCACCAATCTAAAAAAATAATTCATCTCTATGAAAAACGGCCTGCTATAATATTTCTATAAGCAGCACTGGCCGTTAATGGCTTAGTTTTCATGATAGTTTTATTATGCAAGAAGAGCAGTGAATTTTCATCTAATAAAACCTTTAAACAAAAATAACAACCTTTTAAAAGGTTGTTATTCAGCGATTTTACTCGTATGATTCATTCGCAGTCTTTTCACCAAGCCGATAATGAAGCTGGTCCGCATGGATTTCCTCAAGTGCTTTTCCCACATTTTTATGTGATTTATAGCTCTCAAGCTGTGGTCTGGCATTAAGCTGAAGCTTACGGGCACGCTTGGCAGCAACAGAAACAAGTGAATATTTGGAATCAATCTTTGTCATTAGAGAATCAATAGAAGGATAAAGCATATTTATTCTACCTCCAGCATCTTTTTGTATTTAGGTTCTACACGTTCCCTGCGGCAGTGTTCTGCTACTACAATGGATTTAATTCTTTCGCAGGCAAGATCGATTTGATCATTCTCTACAACATAATCATATAAGTTCATCATTTCGATCTCTTCTTTCGCTGCACTCATGCGATTGTTAATTATATCTTCTGTCTCTGTTCCCCTGGTTACGATACGGTTCTTAAGCTCGGATAAACTAGGTGGAACCAGGAAGATGAACAAGCCGTCAGGGAATTTCTCACGCACTTGGCGGGCACCCTGAACTTCGATTTCAAGAAAAACATCTTTGCCCCGGTCCAGTGTTTCTCTTACATAATCAACTGGCGTTCCGTAGTAGTTACCGACGAACTCTGCATATTCAAGCAGCTTATCCTGCCTGATCAGCTCTTCAAACTCTTCACGCGTTTTGAAAAAATAATCAACTCCATTGACTTCTCCTGCTCTCGGAGATCTCGTTGTCATTGATATGGAGTATTCAAACGCAGTATCAGGCTGAGCAAATATCTCTTTTCTTACTGTTCCTTTTCCTACACCTGAGGGTCCGGATAGAACAATCAATAACCCTTTTTCTTTCATTTATAAAATCCTACCCTTCCTCAACAATTTCATCACGGTCATTTAATCGGTGCGCAACAGTTTCCGGCTGGACCGCAGACAAAATGACATGGTCACTGTCCATAACGATAACAGCCCGGGTGCGCCTTCCATATGTAGCATCTATTAAAGAGCCCCGGTCACGTGCGTCCTGAATGATCCGTTTAATCGGGGCAGATTCTGGACTGACTATTGATATTATCCGGTTGGCAGAGACAATATTGCCAAATCCGATATTGATCAGTTTAATTGACATTTGGGTCCTCCAATCATCAGTTATTTATTTTGACCCCCAGAGCCGGAATCTAAACAACTGCTATTCAATATTTTGAACTTGTTCCTTCATTTTTTCCAGTAAACTCTTTATTTCAACCACTTCGGCAGCTATCTCAGCACTGTTTGCCTTGGAGCCGATTGTATTGGCCTCCCGGTTCATTTCCTGCAGAATAAAGTCAAGTTTTCTTCCAGCCGGTTCTGAAAGCTGAAGGGTCTTTTCAAATTGGCTAATATGACTTTGAAGTCTTGTCAGTTCTTCACTGATATCCGCTTTATCAGCGAACATCGCTACCTCTGTTAAAATTCTCGGTTCTTCCACCTGGCCATCAAGAAATTCTCTCATACGCTTTTCCAATCTCTCCCGGTAAAGCTGCACGACCTTTGGAGTGTACTCTCTCAGCTTGAGGACCCTGCTGCTTAAAAGACTAAGATGGCTTCGTAGATCTTTTTCCAGCTCATCCCCCTCAAGCCTCCTCATCTCAGTTAACTGCAGGCATGCTTCTTCAGCAGCAGAAAGGACCAGCTGGCTCAATTCTTCATTGCCGGACTCCTTTTCTTCTATACCAATCAGTTCTTCCCGTATGATATTCCCGATGGATAGATCCGTTGAGATTTGGTACTTTGTTTGAATTGCAGTTATGTATTGATAATATTCATCCAATAGTTCCCAATCAACATTAACTTTCCTGCTGGACAGGCCATCGCCGTCAATGGTGATATAAACCTCGATTCTGCCTCTTTTGATATGCCCGTTAAGCTTTTTCTTAATCTTGTCTTCGATATGCATCAGCTGTCTGGGCATTCTGATCTGAAACTCGGAAAAACGATGGTTTACAGTCTTTATTTCAACCGTAATGGAACATTGCCCGGATTCTTTCTTGCTTCTGCCATAACCAGTCATGCTTACTGCCATTTCTCACACTTCCTTTTGGGAAAAGCACAGCTTATAAAAAGCACTATTACTTTCAGTTAGCGGCATGATGCCTGTGCAGTTATGTATAAAAATCAAGTAATGATGTAGATTTATATGTTTGCGCAAAAAAGAAAGGTAATAGAGTTCTTCTCTACTACCTAAAGGATTATAACATATTTCATTTTGTTTTTCTTGCCAAAAATGTGCCTGCCAGTAAAAATGTTGGTACGGCTGAGAGTCCTGTGATCATAAACCAGTCGCGCAATTCAATTGGGACGGTGTGAAAAATTGGCTGAAGCGGCGGATAGTATATGACAACCAGCACTAAAGCAAGGGACGAGATGACTGCCCAGACTAAATATTTATTGCCGAAAGGATTTCTCGAGAATACAGATTTTTCACTGCGGCAATCAAATACATGAATCAGCTGTGCCATTACCAATGTAGCAAATGCTACTGTCTGTGCATACGCAAGATGTTCCGGATTTGCCCTATAGGCAAAAATGAACGCCAGCAATGTCACAAGGCCAATTAAAAAACCTCTGGAAACTACTTTCCAGCCAAGCCCTCTTGAAAATACACCTTCCTTTGGACTCCTCGGCTTCCGCTTCATCACATTTTCCTCTGGCTGGTCAAGGCCAAGAGCCATTGCAGGAAGTCCATCCGTTACAAGGTTCACCCAGAGAATCTGGATTGGCACTAAGGGCAGCGGAAGGGCAAGAAGCATAGCAAACAGCATAACCAGAATTTCACCAACATTGGATGCAAGCAGATATCTGATAAACTTTCGAATATTCTCGTAAATATTTCTTCCTTCTTTTATCGCGGCTTTTATGGTAGCAAAATTGTCATCGAGCAGTACCAGAGCGGAGGCCTCTTTGGCAACATCGGTCCCTGTTATGCCCATCGATATTCCGATATCTGCTGCTTTAATGGCCGGGGCATCATTGACACCATCCCCTGTCATGGCAACAATATGGCCTCTGTTCTGGAGAGCCTTTACAATTTTCAATTTATGCTCAGGTGATACTCTGGCAAATACTGCGACATCCTCAACCACATCTTCAAGATCTTCAACCGCCATCTCTGCCAGGTCTTTGCCCTGAAGGACTTTAGAGCCTTGTGTTAAAATGCCTAACTGCTTGGCAATTGCCTGTGCAGTAATCACATGATCTCCTGTAATCATGATCGTTTTAATTCCTGCTTCCTTGCATTCCTTGACTGCTTCCCTTACCTCAGGCCTTGGCGGATCAATCATCCCCTGCAGCCCGATAAATGTTAATCCCTTCTCCGCCTCTTTCTCATCAAGAATGACATTTTTTGAGGGGATTTCCTTAAAGCCAATCGCTATCGTTCTCAAGGCTTGAGAAGCTAGATCTTCTATCGCTCCCTGAATTTCACCTGTGAGCTCCCTCGAAAGAATCTGACGCTTCCCCTCCCAAAGAACCGATTCACTCTTTCCGACTAATACATCGGGTGCTCCTTTGGTTACTATAAATTGCCTTCCGTTATGATCCTTTACCACAACACTCATCATTTTTCGGGCTGAGTCAAACGGAAACTCATTGATAATCTGGAATTGGTTTAACAGACTGCTCCTGTTATAGCCCGCCTTCATGGCCGCTACTAGCAGAGCCCCTTCTGTCGGATCTCCATCAATCACAAACTCATTATTTTTCTGCTGTATTTCAGCATGGTTGCATAACATGCCAAACATCAGCATTTGCTGGAGTGCTTTATCACTTTTCGGTTCAATTTGATTCTCATTTCTATAAAAATGGCCTTGCGGCTCATAGCCGATACCATCTACTCTCCACTCTTTCCCGCCGCTCCAGAGATGCGTAACTGTCATTTTGTTTTGAGTCATAGTGCCAGTTTTGTCTGAACATATCACAGATGCACAGCCCAGTGTTTCAACCGCTGGAAGCTTCCGGACGATTGCTTTTTTTCTTATCATTCTTTGTACCCCAAGCGACAGAGCTACCGTCACGATGGCCGGGAGCCCTTCTGGAATGGCTGCTACTGCCAAGGAAACACCGGCAAGGAACATTGTATATAATTCCTGCCCCTGCACCACACCAGCCACAACAACAAGGACAGTCAGTAAAATCGCTGCCGTAATGAGGATTTTGCCCAGCTGTTCCAATCTTCTCTGAAGCGGAGTCGTCATTGTTTCAGCATTCTGCAGAAGATCAGCAATCTGCCCCATGGCAGTATTCATCCCTGTTCCGACAACTACGCCCAGTCCATTGCCACGGGTTACCATAGTCCCCATAAAAGCCATGTTCTCCATATCTCCAATAGCCAGATTAGCAGTTTTCAAGGAACCGGTCCTTTTTTGGACAGGAAGAGATTCTCCAGTCAAAGCGGATTCCTCAATTTCCAGGCTATTGGACTCTACGATTCTCATATCTGCTCCAATTCTGTCACCTGTCGCAAATTTCAATAGGTCCCCTGCCACCACTTCTTTGGAAGGGATCTTCTTCCATTGTCCATCACGCAATGCAATAACTTGAGGAGCTGATAATTCCTTAAGTGCGTGCAAAGACTTTTCCGCTTTTCTCTCCTGAAAGAAACCCAAAAAGCCATTTATGACTACAATTGCAATAATGGCAATTGCATCAATATATTCACCAAGCAGCCCTGATATTAAGGTTGCTGCTAACAGGACAAGAACCATGAAATCTTTAAATTGACTAAAAAATAAGAGTAAAGCTGACTGCTTTTCTCCCTCTTTCAACTCATTATAACCATATTGTTTATGCCGTTTTTTTACATCATCCTCTGTTAAGCCCGCCTTAATATCTGTATTTAAGGCTTGCTCAACCTCCCTTTCATTCATTTCATGGAACTTCATCCGGACATCACACTTCCTCCTTTGTGGTTTGAGAAAAGCCATGAGCTGCATGGAGAAGGGATACAATAGTAAAGAAATTCATCAGCACTCACAGCCAGACTTTAAGTGAATCCGCCAGATGGCAGACCGTCCTGCTTCTTCTGGTCAATCAAGTGAAGCAGAGTTGTCCAATCTCACTCTAAAGAAAGCATATTCAGCCCTGTCCAAAAAAATGCTATTATTAAAAAGAAAAGCGGAAGCGCCTTGCCCACCCCCGGTATCTCGAGGGGGTAGGCTGCTTGCGCCAGACAGTTATCGAAGTACGAAGATATATATTCTGATATTATAGAAAAGCGGAACCCCCTAGCGAAGACATTAAGCCAAGTCTTAAAACTTGATTTTTATTATTTAAATGAAAGAATAATGTATATCTGCAGCAAGTGATAGGCTGTTATTAATAATAGAAGAGGATGTTCCAATATGTCATTTGATGGTTTGTTTACAAGAGCAATGACGAAAGAGCTTATAGATACTTTAAAGGGCGGCAGAATCAATAAGATTCAGCAGCCTTATAAGAATGAAATTATTTTAGTTGTGCGGGCAAATGGGAGGAATCACAGGCTCTTGCTGTCAGCCCATCCAAGCTATGCGAGAGTCCAGCTTACCAATGAAGCACATGAAAATCCATCAGAGCCTCCGATGTTCTGCATGCTTTTAAGAAAGCATCTGGAAGGATACATACTTGAAGATGTCCATCAAATCGGGCTTGACCGTATAATCGTGTTTGAAGTTAAAGGCAGGAATGAGATTGGTGATACATCCTATAAACAGCTGATTGTTGAGATAATGGGCAGACACAGTAATATTACATTGGTGGATAAATCCCGCAATATTATTCTAGATAGCGTCAAACATGTATCTTATGCAGTTAATAGCCATCGTGCGATTTTGCCTGGACAGGAGTATATTCTCCCTCCGTCCCAGGATAAAATGAATCCTTTCGAAGCAGACAAAGACGATATACTTCGTAAGATCGACTTTAACAGCGGGAAAGTGGATAAACAGCTCGTAGCGAGCTTCGCTGGAATTTCACCGCTTTTTGCAAAAGAAGTCATACACCAAGCTGGTCTTATAAACAGAACAACTGTTCCAAACAGCTTCCAGCAATTAATAGGCTCCCTAAAGGACCATTCCATAAGGCCAGCCATTACAGCAGGTGAACAAAAGGAAAGCTTTTATTTATTGCCTCTCCAGCATATAAAAGGGGAAAGCAGGGAATTTAATTCCTTGAGCGAAATGCTGGACCGCTTTTATTTTGGAAAAGCGGAAAGAGACCGGGTCAAACAGCAATCCAATGACCTTGAACGATTTATAGTAAATGAGAAAGAAAAGAATGAGAAAAAAATTGAAAAGCTAAAAAGAACCCTCCATGAAGCAGAAAATGCCGATAAACATCAATTATATGGAGAATTAATCACAGCCAATATTTATGCGATCCAAAAAGGGATGAAGGAAGCGGAAGTCATCAATTATTACGATGAAAATGGCGGAGCGGTTATCATTCCGCTGGATCCACAGAAGACTCCTTCAGAGAATGCACAAAAATATTTTACAAAATACCAAAAAGCAAAAAATGCAGTAATTGCCGTAAAAGAGCAAATTAAGAAGGCGGAAGAGGAAGCGTCATACTTCGATTCTCTTCTGCAGCAAGTAGAAACTGCATCAACAAGAGACATTGCCGAAATTAGAGAAGAGCTTGTTGAAGGCGGTTATATTAGAGAAAGGCAAAGACGGGGCAATAAAAAACAGCAGAGCCTTAAGCCTGTTCTTGACCGCTATACTTCCACAGACGGAACCGAAATATTGGTTGGAAAAAACAACAAGCAGAATGATTATTTAACGAACAAGTTGGCCGCAAGGGATGAGATCTGGCTGCATACAAAGGATATCCCTGGTTCACATGTGGTTATCCGAAGCAAGGAACCGGCAGAAAATACAATTCTTGAAGCTGCATCTCTCGCAGCATACTTCAGCAAAGCCCGTAATTCCAGTTCAGTACCAGTTGACTTCACCCAAGTCCGGCATGTTAAAAAACCAAGTGGAGCGAAACCTGGATTTGTCATATATGACCATCAGCAGACAGTTTACGTTACGCCTGATGAAGAAACGGTGCTGTCATTAAAGCAAAGTCTGTAAATAAATGAAAAAAGCAAGCTCAGATGCTTGCTTTTTCATTTATCAAAAACTGCTTTATTGTGTTACTTTTCCCCACTCTGCAGGATCTTTTCGCCATTCTACCAGCTTCTTCATATCCTTTTCCTGAATATAGCCATTTTCAACGGCTACTTCTGTCAGAGCTTCAATATCGGTCAGGGTATATGCTTCAATTTTCTCTTTGTCCAGCATTTCCTTTCCTTTTTCCAGCTGGTATGTAAAGATAGCTGCAACACCCAGCACTTCACAGCCCGCTTCTCTTAAAGCCTTGACAGCAGTGATAGCACTTCCTCCTGTTGAAATCAGATCTTCAACAACAACAACCTTCTGGCCTTTGTCAGCTTTTCCTTCAATTTGCTTGCCTTTCCCATGGCCCTTAGCCTTTGAGCGGACATAGCACATAGGCAGTTCCATAATGTCACTTACCCAGGCAGCATGCGGAATGCCTGCTGTTGCTGTACCTGCAATTAGTTCTGCTTCAGGAAATTTGTCCAGAATGATTGATTTAAGGCCAGCAGCTATTTCTTTTCTAACTTCAGGGTATGACAATGTAAGACGGTTATCGCAATAGATTGGAGCACGCAATCCTGAAGACCATATAAATGGATCGTTTGGGTTTAATGCAACTGCTTTTATATCTAATAATTTTTCTGCTATTTTACGCTTCATTTAGAACGCCCTCCCAAGATTGCTTGCATTGAATATATTTTTCAAATGGATTTTCCGCTCTTGTAATCGATCGGCCTACTACAATTGCGGAAGCCCCTTCCTTTCTGGCGAATTCAGGTGTTGCCACTCTTTTCTGATCTCCGGAGTCGTCAGATAACAGTCGTATTCCCGGTGTTACAGTCAAAAAGGAAGATCCTATTCGCGAACTTATCTCCCTTGCCTCAAGACTTGAACATACTACCCCATCAAGTCCTGCTTCTTTGGCAAGCTTGGCATAATGAAGAACAGATTCGTTTAATGAAGCAGGAATTAACTGCTCTGATTTCATTTGCTGTTCGGATGTGCTTGTCAGCTGCGTCACAGCAATACAAGATGGCCTTTTCCCTGAACTTCCGGCTTCAAGTCCTTCACGTGCTGCTTCCATCATGGCTTTTCCTCCTGCGGCATGGACATTAACCATATCGCAGCCAAGCCCGGCAAGCCTCTTCATTGCACTTTTAACAGTATTAGGAATATCATGAAGCTTGAGATCAAGGAAGATCTCATGCCCTTGTTCTTTTAGTTCGTGAACGATGGAAGGACCCTCCTGATAAAATAACTCCATGCCGACCTTTAGAAATAATTTTTCATTTTCAAAGTTTTTCAGAAAATGATTAACTTCCATTTTCCCTGAAAAATCAAGAGCAATAATGAGCGGCTTTTTCATTCTTCTTCCAGCTCCTTCCTATACAATCTGAAATATGTTCATATCCAAGGTTTTCAATAAGTTCGGGCAGCCTATCGATAATTTTCGGACACACAAAAGGATCTACGAAGTTAGCTGTTCCAACCGCTACTGCACTTGCACCCGCATAGAAGTATTCGATTACATCCTCTGCAGATTCAATGCCGCCCATTCCGATTATCGGAAGGGACACCTGCTGGCTCACTTCATAAATCATCCTTAGCGCGACAGGCTTAATGGCTGGCCCTGAAAGTCCCCCTGTTCTATTTGCCAAAATCGGATTGCCTGTTTTTAGATCGATTCTCATGCCAACAAGCGTGTTGATCATTGTTAAACCGTCAGCTCCGCCATCTTCCACTGCTTTCGCCATTTCTACAATATTTGTGACATTTGGTGAAAGCTTTACATAGACAGGAACCTCTGAAACCTCTTTTACTTTTTTCGTTAGGTTTTTAGCAATTTCCGGTATAGTCCCAAAGGCAATTCCGCCTGTTTTTACATTCGGACAGGAGATGTTGAGCTCAAGCGCATGTACATTCGGGCTTTCAGAAATTCTTTTGGCAACCGCAACATAATCCTCTTCCTGCGAACCAGCTACATTGGCAATGATCGGTACATCATATTGTTCAAGCCAGACCAGTTCTTCATTCACCACTTTTTCCAGTCCTGGATTCTGCAGTCCTATTGCATTCAGCATTCCTGCTGAGGTCTCAGCCACTCTTGGTGTTGGATTTCCAAAACGGGGCTCAAGGGTTGTCGCCTTAATCATGATCGCACCCAATTGGCTCAAATCATACATCTGGCTGAATTCTCTTCCGAAGCCAAAGCATCCTGATGCAGGCATGATTGGATTTTTTAATTCCAGTCCAGGCAGACTGACATTTATTGAGTTCATAGAACTACCTCCCCTGCTTTAAAGACCGGTCCGTCACTGCAGACTTTTTTATAACTGTATCCATCAGGATCATCCCCTGTATGGCAAACGCATGCAAAGCACGCTCCGATGCCGCAGCCCATCCGTTCTTCCAATGAAAGGTATACGGTTTTATGAGAGTATTGATTTTCAAGCGCCTTCAGCATCGGCGTTGGGCCGCATGAATATAAAACATCGAAATTAATATTAAATTTATTAATAACATCTGTAACAAAGCCTTTCGTTCCTGCACTTCCATCAGATGTAGCCAGATAGGTCTCGCCCAGCTGAGCAAACTTTTCTTCATAGAAAACGGCACTTGCTGACTGAAAGCCAAGGACATGTATCACCTTAACACCATGGCTTACAAGCTGTTTGGACAACTCATATAGAGGGGGGACTCCAATTCCGCCTCCCACTAGAAGTGCTGTATCCCCCCGGCCAGCTTCACTGATAGGAAACCCATTTCCCAGCGGCCCCAATACATCTGTGTAATCGCCAGGTTTTTTTTCTGAAAGCATCACCGTTCCCCTGCCTTCAGCACGATATATCATCTTAAACTGGCTTTCATCAGGTAAAATCTCTGCAATGCTGATCGGCCTTCTTAGCATCGGGTCATAACCCCCGGATATTTTCAAATGCACAAATTGCCCGGGCACTTTCATTTCATGAACAAGCTCACCTTGAAGGGTGAGCTCGTAAATGTTTTCAGCAAGTTTAATTTGCGATATTACAGTGCATTGTTCCTGTCTGATCAAGATAAAACCGCCTCCCGGACTTGTTCTGGCTTATCCATCGCATCTGCTGAGAAATTCATTGATTCGATTACTTGAAGGATTGCTTCTGCCGTATCCAGGGAAGTAAGGCATGGCACGCCATTTTCCACCGATTCACGGCGGATGCGGAAGCCATCTCTGGCAGGCTGCTTTCCTTTTGTTAGAGTATTTATAACAAATTGCGCTTCGCCATTTCTGATGACATCCAGAAGGTTTGGCCCTTCTGAGCCGATCTTTCCAGTCACCTTTACAGGAATGCCGGCAGATTTAAGGAATAACGCTGTTCCGCTCGTTGCCATTAGCCTGTAGCCGATGGATACAAATCTCTTTGCCAGCTGCAGCGCCTCATCCTTATCCTTATCTGCGACAGTCATTAGTACGGTTCCAAACGGCTGGATTTTCATGCCGGAAGCAACAAGACCTTTATAAAGGGCTTTTTCAAGCGTTGAATCTTTTCCCATAACTTCTCCAGTTGACTTCATTTCAGGCCCTAAAGTGATGTCTACTCTTCTTAATTTTGCAAAAGAGAACACTGGGACTTTTACAAACACGCCTTTTCTCTCCGGCAGGAGGCCAGATCCGCAGCCCTGCTGAGCCAATGTTTGGCCCATGATAACTTTCGTGGCGATTTTGGCCATTGGCACGTTTGTAATCTTGCTCAAGAAAGGAACCGTCCGGCTTGAACGCGGGTTGACTTCCAGGACATATACTTCCCCTTTTGCCACTACATACTGGATATTCAGGAGACCTATAATGCCAAGGCCCTTAGCCATCTTCTCGGTATACTCAACAAGCTTGTCTTTGATTGCTTCTGATATATTTTGCGGAGGATAGACGGCAATGGAATCTCCTGAGTGTACTCCAGCTCTTTCAATATGCTCCATGATGCCTGGAATAAGCACATTTTCTCCATCCGAAATGGCGTCCACTTCTATCTCCTTCCCAGTCAGATACCGGTCGATCAATACTGGATGCTCTGGATTTACTTTAACAGCGTTTTCCATATAATGAAGAAGCTCGGCTTCTTTATATACTATCTCCATGGCCCTTCCGCCAAGTACATATGATGGTCGGACAACTACGGGATAACCGATTTCACCAGCAACCGCTACTGCCTGCTCCACTGATAAGGCAGTCTTTCCTTTTGGCATCGGAATGCCAAGCTCTGCAAGAGCTTGCTCAAATTTATCCCGGTCTTCTGCCCGGTCTACATTTTCAAGAGAAGTTCCGAGAATTTTCACGCCTCTCTTTACCAGATCTGCTGCAAGGTTAATCGCTGTTTGTCCGCCAAATTGCACAACTACACCTTCTGGCTTCTCAAGATCAATGATGTGCATAACATCTTCAATCGTCAGCGGCTCAAAATATAGCTTATCGGAGATGCTAAAGTCAGTCGAAACAGTTTCCGGATTATTATTAATGATGATTGCTTCATAACCTGCTTCCTTGATGGCCCATACTGCGTGGACAGTTGAATAGTCAAACTCCACTCCCTGGCCAATTCGGATAGGACCTGAGCCGAGAACAACAACACTTTTGCGTCCGGTTACATCCGATTCGTTCTCATCTTCGTAAGTTCCATAGAAATACGGTGTTTCAGATTCAAATTCTGCTGCGCATGTATCAACCATTTTATAAACCGGTACAATATCTTGTTCTTTTCTCCAGCTGTATACTTCCATTTCACTTGAATCCCACAGCCTGGCAATCACCAGATCGGCAAATCCCATTTCCTTTGCAGCTTTCCCTGTTTCAGGGTCAAAAGGATTTTCTGTTAATACACTCTCAAAATCTATGATTTTCTTAATCTTATGAAGGAAGAATAGATCAATCATACTCCATTCATGGATCGTCTCGATGGTGACTCCCCTTCTGATGGCTTCTCCGATATAAAACAAACGTTCATCGCCTGCTTTTCGAATCCGCTTTTCGATCAATTCATTCGAAATTTGGTCAGCGTCCTTCAGCTCAAGATGATAAATGTTGGCTTCAAGTGAACGGACTGCTTTCAGAAGAGATTCTTCAAATGTGCGGCCTATTGCCATCACTTCACCTGTAGCCTTCATTTGGGTCCCAAGCGAACGGTTCGCAGATTCAAATTTATCGAACGGCCAGCGTGGAATTTTTGAGACAATATAATCCAATGCCGGTTCAAAGCAGGCATATGTTTTTCCTGTTACAGGATTCATCATTTCATCAAGTGTCAGCCCCACCGCTATCTTGGCTGCCAGTTTGGCAATCGGATATCCTGTTGCCTTGGATGCAAGTGCTGATGAACGGCTGACACGCGGGTTAACTTCAATGATGTAATAATTGAAGCTATCCGGATCAAGTGCCAGCTGGACATTGCATCCTCCTTCAATCTCAAGGGCGCGGATAATTTTTAATGAAGTGTTTCTAAGCAGCTGATATTCACGATCACTTAAAGTTTGGCTTGGAGCTACAACAATGGAATCACCTGTGTGGACACCTACAGGATCGAAGTTTTCCATATTGCAGACAACAATCGCATTGTCATTGGAGTCTCGCATCACTTCATACTCAATTTCTTTGAAGCCCGCAATGCTCTTTTCAAGCAGGCACTGTGTTACAGGGCTGTTCTTCAAGCCGCTTGTCACAATTTCGATTAACTCTTCTTCATCGTGGCAGATTCCCCCGCCTGTCCCCCCTAATGTAAAAGCAGGGCGTACGATGACCGGATAGCCAATCCTATTTACAAATTTATATGCTTCTTCAAGATTATGGATAATTTCACTTTCAGGCACCGGCTCGCCTAGTTCATTCATCAGATTTCTGAAAAGATCCCGGTCTTCCGCTTTTTGAATAGCAGATAATTTTGTACCGAGGATTTCAACCCCGCATTCTTCCAACACACCTGATTCAGCAAGTTCTACTGCCAGGTTTAATCCTGTCTGTCCCCCAAGAGTAGGTACAAGGGCATCAGGGCGTTCTTTTCGGATGATGCGGCTGACGAATTCCAGCGTAAGCGGTTCTATATATACTGCGTCAGCAATTTCAGTATCTGTCATGATGGTGGCAGGATTGGAATTTACTAGAATGACACGATAACCTTCCTCTTTCAACGCAATGCAAGCCTGTGTTCCAGCATAATCAAACTCTGCTGCCTGTCCGATGACAATTGGTCCTGATCCGATAACTAAAATGCTTTTTATATCTGTACGCTTTGGCATGCTGCAGCACCTTCCTCTTTATGTGATTCAATCATTTGCAGGAATTGTTCAAATAATCCATTTGCATCCTCCGGTCCCGGTGAAGCCTCAGGGTGATATTGCACAGTGAACGCCGGGACTTCTTTATGTTTCAAACCTTCAATCGTTCCATCGTTTAATGCAATATGTGTTACTTCCAGAAGACTACCCGAGATGGAGTTTTCTTCCACTGAATATCCATGGTTTTGAGATGTTAATGCGACTTTTCCGGTTTGCAAATCTTTTACCGGATGGTTTGAACCGCGATGGCCGAATTTCATTTTTTCTGTATTGGCACCGCATGCGAGGGCAAAAAGCTGATGTCCCAGGCAAATCCCAAAAATCGGCACGTTTCCTAACAGACCTTTAATCATTGTGATGGCTTCCGGAACATCTTTCGGGTCTCCCGGCCCATTTGAAAGCATAACCCCATCCGGGCTCATGCTGAGTATTTCTTCAGCTGTTGTATTATATGGTACAACAATCACATCACAATCCCGTTTGTTTAATTCTCTTAAGATACCGTGTTTCATGCCGAAATCTACAAGGACTACCCTTCTGCCGCGTCCGGGGCTTGGATAAGGTGTCTTAGTTGAAACTTGCTTAACCTGATCGTTTCGCAGCTTGGTTGCCCGCAGTTTTTCTAAGATTAATTCCGGGTTTTCACTTATGCTGCAAATAGCACCTTTCAGCGTACCATGCTGCCTGATAATCCTTGTTAATTTTCTAGTATCAATCCCAGCGATCCCAGGGATGTTTTTCATCTCAAAGTATTCAGCAATTGACTGTTCATTTCTCCAGTTTGATGGAAACTCGCTTGCTTCTTTTACAATGAACCCGGAGATGGCAGGGGAGATGGATTCAAAATCATCTCGATTAATTCCATAATTTCCGATTAAAGGGTATGTCAATGTTACAATTTGTCCACAGTAGGAAGGGTCAGAGAGAATTTCCTGATAACCCGTCATTCCTGTATTGAATACTACCTCTCCAATCGAATTCGTATCGCTTCCAAAGCCTTTTCCAATAAAAATTGTTCCGTCTTCCAGAATCAGCTGTTTTTTCATGCTTTTACACTCCCTCTGTTCCAAACAATTTTTCCTTCAGCTATTGTCATGACTGGCCAGCCTTTACAATCCCAGCCAGTAAATGGCGTGTTTTTCCCTTTTGATAAGAACTGAACAGGGTCAATCTTTTCCTGGCGGTTTAGATCTAGCAGGACAAGATCAGCGATTTCACCTGCTTCCAGTTTTCCTGATTGAATGCCGAACGCCTTTGCTGGCTTGATCGTTAAATAATCAATCACCTGTTTTAGCGTGAATATCCCCTTCTCGACAAAGTGTGTGTATAGAAGCGGGAAGGCTGTCTCAAGTCCAACAATCCCAAAAGGCGCCAGCTCCATCCCCTCTTCTTTTTCCGCTGCTGTGTGAGGTGCATGGTCGGTCGCGATAAAATCAATCGTGCCGTCCAATAATCCTTCTATTAAGGCAGCTCGGTCATCTGCCCCTCTTAATGGAGGATTCATTTTAAAGTTTGCATCCAGACCTGGGATATCCTCTTCACATAGAAGGAGGTGATGAGGTGTCACTTCGGCCGTTACCTTGATGCCTGCCCGCTTTGCATCTCTTACCACCCTGACAGACTCTTTCGTGCTGATATGGCAGACATGATAATGGCAGCCAGCAGCTTCGGCAAGGAGTACATCCCTTGCGATTTGTACTGATTCACAGACGGAAGGAATACCATTTAAACCATTCTCTTTAGCAAAAACTCCATCATGCACTGAACCTTTGTTAATGAGGGTATTTTCTTCGCAGTGCGCAACAATCGGCATGCTTATCTCTGCGGCATTCCTCATTGCCTGCAGCATCATGGCTGCTGACTGAACCCCAACTCCGTCATCTGTAAAAGCAAACGCTCCAGCTTCTTTCAGTGCTTTAAAATCTGTTAATTCCTGGCCAAGCTCACGGATCGTAATCGATGCATATGGCAAAACCTTGACCGACGCAGTCTCTTCAATACGGCAGTTCAATTTATCAAGCTGTTCTTTCGTATCAGGTACAGGCCGGGTATTCGGCATGGCAGCAACCGTTGTGAAACCGCCTTTGGCTGCTGCTTTAGTGCCAGTTTCAATGGTCTCTTTCTTTTCACCGCCAGGTTCACGCAAGTGTACATGGAGATCTATAAAGCCTGGTGCAATCAAT
Source organism: Cytobacillus oceanisediminis 2691 (assembly GCF_000294775.2). GTDB lineage: Bacteria > Bacillota > Bacilli > Bacillales > Cytobacillaceae > Cytobacillus > Cytobacillus pseudoceanisediminis. The sequence goes on along the minus strand of NZ_CP015506.1, from coordinate 1,828,279 downwards.
AAGCCTTCAGCATCAATCACTTCCTGTGCCTTTTCCTCGATACCTGCACCTATCCCGGCAATTTTTCCTGACTTTATGTAAATGTCAGTTTTTACAACGTTCCCTTCTTTAGTAAGCAACTGGCCATTTTTGATTAATATTGACATGATTAGCTCCCCCTTCAATATGTTCAATCGATCTTTTTAGTACAGCCATTCGGATGTACACACCATTTTGCATTTGTTTGAAGATTCTGGAACGCTCACATTCCACCAGGCAATCTGCTATTTCCACACCCCGATTTACAGGGGCCGGATGCATGATAATGCTGTTTGGCTTCATTTTTGTTTCACGCTCTTCTGTAAGGCCGTATGCCAGGTGGTATTCTTCAGCCGTTTGATTGGCTTTGGATTCATGCCGCTCATGCTGGATTCTCAGCAGCATGACAGCATCAGCGGTTTCAATAGCTGTATCAACATCTTCATACATGCCATTTTCAAGCAATTCTTCATTGAACCATTCTTTTGGTCCGGAGAAAACAACCTTCGCACCGAGCCGGACAAGTGCATCTGCATTGGATCTTGCGACACGGCTATGGGCAATATCACCGATGATGGCTACTTTTAATCCTTCAAAGGAACCGAATTCCTGTTTAATTGTCAGCAGGTCTAGCAGGGATTGTGTTGGATGGTGGCCGCAGCCATCCCCTGCATTAAGGATAGAAACACCGCTTTTATCTGTTAATTCGTCAAAGTAGCGGTCCTGGCTATGGCGAATGACTACTGCATGCACTCCGATTGCTTCAAGTGTTTTTACCGTATCGTATAGTGACTCACCCTTCGATACACTTGACGTACTGACTTCAAATGGGATTATGTCCAATCCAAGCCGCCTTTCCGCAACTTCAAAGCTGCACTTTGTCCTTGTGCTATTCTCAAAAAAGAGGTTGGCGACAAAAACCTTTTGTTCAGGAGTCCATGTTCCGCCGTTTAAAAAGTATTGTGCATCATTAAGTATTTTATTGATTTCTTTAATCCCTAGCTCTGAGGTAGTGAGCAAATGTTTCAATTTTTTTCCTCCTCTTCAAAAAAAGCACCCTGCCGATTTGGTCAGGGTGCTGCAAAGTTGAGGCAGCCAGATATACGGATACACCGATCCCCGTATAGCAGGTTTGCCGCCAACACCCTTATAAGCCTCTCGGGACTTAGTTAAAAAGCGTTAAGCTACATTATTTTTTTTTTCATTTTCAGCTTCAAACATATCTTCCTTAGCCTCTTCTCTTCCAGGGAGAATCAGGTTCAGGAGAACTCCGCTGATCGCTGCCAGAGCCATTCCTTCCAGTTTGAATGCCCAAATTTCGATATGGGCTCCGCCAATTCCGAGTACAAGGATGACGGATGCGATAACCAGGTTACGGTTGTTTCCAAAATCCACCTTGCTGTCAACAAGCATTCTTAAACCTGATGAAGCGATGATCCCGAACAGCAGGATCGACACGCCGCCCATTACTGGAGTAGGGATCGAGCTGATCAGTGCTGTTACCTTGCCAATGAATCCGAAGATGATGGCGATGACTGCAGCACCTGCCAGTACATAGACACTGTATATTTTTGTGATGGCCAGTACGCCAATGTTTTCACCGTAAGTTGTCTTTGGCGGACCCCCGATTAATGCCGAGATCATTGTTCCTGTTCCATCAGCAAGGATGGAGCGGTGAAGACCCGGTTCTTTAATATAGTCTCTCCCAACTACTTTTCCAAGGACAAGCTGATGACCGATATGTTCAGAGATTGTCACAACAGCCACCGGAATCATTAGAAGTGCCAGATCCAGGGTTATCCTCACTTCATAATCAGCGAACGGAATTATGAACTCCGGCATTTCGAACCAGGCTGCCTGCTGTACAAGTGAGAAGTCTATAAGGCCCACAGCCAGTGAGTAAACATACCCGATGATGATACCTGCAAGAATCGGCACCATGCTGAGCATTCCTTTTGCATAGATGGAGAAGATAATTGTTGCACCTAAAGTGATGAGCGCCGCTGAAAAATGCAGCATGCTGTATTCACCCGTTTCAGGGTTGTTCATGGCCATACCGACTGCTGTGCCTGCTAATGCCAAACCGATTACGATGATAACCGGGCCGACCACGATGGGTGGAAGCAGATTCATAATCCAGCGGTAGCCTGCTTTTTTGATGATTAATGCTACGGCTCCATATACTAGTCCTGCCATAAAGCTTCCGATCATGGCAGCACCTGGTCCGCCAGCTGCTTTTGCTGCGATGATCGGAGCAATGAAAGCGAAAGATGACCCTAAGTATGCCGGTACCTGCCATTTTGTTATGATGAGGAAAGCGATTGTTGCCAGTCCGCTTGAGATTAAAGCTATGGCAGGATTTAATCCTACTAAGAAAGGTACAAGTATAGTGGCTCCGAACATTGCGAATAAGTGCTGTAAACTTAATGTCAGCCAATGGGCTGGTTTTGGAACATCTTTTATATCTAGAATAGGCTTATGCATCCCAATCTCTCCTCTTCATTTTATTAAAAAACCCTCCTTGCCAGATCCGCAAAGAGGGTATAAGAGCACAGCAAAAGACAGACTGCTTCTGCTGAGTTCCCCTTTGCCAGCCTCTCTGGACTGCATTTAAAAGGGCTATTTAATTTTCAAAAATGCTTACTTGATCGTTTTCATCCACTTCCTTCAGCTCAACAACAATTTTCTCCGAACTGGAGGTTGGAATGTTTTTTCCTACATAATCAGCTCTTATCGGAAGCTCCCTATGGCCCCGGTCCACGAGTACTGCCAGCTGAATCTGCGATGGCCTTCCGATGTCAATCAGCGCATCAAGAGCTGCTCTGACCGTTCTTCCTGTATAAAGAACATCATCGACCAAGATCACTTTCTGATCATTTATATCTTTTGGAACATCTGAGCCTTTGACTAGCGGCTCCTGATTATCAGTCTTTTTTGTAAGATCATCTCTATAGAGAGTGATATCAAGTTCGCCTACATCAATTTTGGCACCTTCTATTTGTTCGATCCGCTCGGCCAGGCGGTTCGCCAGGTAAATCCCCCTTGTGCGGATTCCAATCAGGATGCAATGTTCGATCCCTTTATTTTTTTCTATGATTTCATGAGCTATCCTTGTCAGCGCTCTCCTGATTGCCTGGTCATCCAAAACAATTGCTTTTTGCTGCGGCATTCTGACTCACCTCTATTATCTGATTCTCTTCTGTTAATGTTATATATAAAAAAACCCTCTCACCGATCGGGCGAGAGGGTAAACGATTCTGTTGCTGCAGAATAAGGGATACAAATTTCCTTATTCAATCCGTTTCCTTCCCAGCCTCACGGGACTGTTTTAAAGGACTTATTCAACTATTGTCATCTTAAAGCACAATTGGACAATTGTCAACGATTATTTGCCAGTTTATCTAATAGCTCCTCGAAATAAGCAGGTATAGATGCCTCAAATTCCAGGTACTCTCCTGTTCTTGGATGTTCAAATCCAAGAACACCTGCATGCAGTGCCTGTCCGCCAATATCAAGAGTCTTTCTTGGACCGTATTTAGGATCTCCTGCCAGAGGATAGCCAATATATTTCATATGAACACGGATTTGATGAGTTCTTCCCGTTTCCAGCTGGCATTCCACAAGTGTGAAATCCCTGAAACGCTCCAGGACCTGAAAATGAGTAACCGCATGTTTTCCATTGTCAACAACGGTCATGCTTTGACGGTCTTTGGGATCGCGGGCAATAGGCGCATCAATCGTACCATAATCATGGGGAATAACTCCATGAACAACGGCACGGTACTTACGTGTAACCGTTTTATTCATCAGCTGGTTCACAAGACTTTCATGTGCCATATCATTCTTAGCAACCATAAGAAGTCCTGATGTATCTTTATCGATTCTATGAACGATTCCTGGCCTCATAACCCCATTAATTCCTGAAAGATCTGTGCAATGTGCCATAAGTCCATTAACAAGAGTGCCAGTACCATGCCCGGCTGCCGGATGGACCACCATTCCTTTTGGTTTGTTTACCACCAGGACATCTTTATCTTCATAATAAATATCCAGATCCATTTTTTCCGGCACGACATCTAATTCCTCAGGTTCAGGAATTGATATTTCAATTTTATCATTTGCCGTACATTTGTAATTGGTTTTCGGCTTCTGCCCATTTACAAGGACATTGCCGTCTTTGATCCATTGCTGAACCTGCGTTCTTGACCAATCCGCATTCAGTGTGGATAACACTTTATCTATTCTTTCTCCTGCCTGTTCATCAGGAATGATGTGTTCCATTTTCTCCATAAGATTTCTCCTTTTTCTTTGCTTCTCTCTCTTCAAGCAGCATCTGAATCATCAATAATCCTACACCAATGACCAGTGCCGAGTCAGCAATATTGAAAACGGGAAAGTCATAGCCAAAAATATAAGTGTTTACAAAATCCACCACTTCTTTTCGAAATACCCTGTCAATAAAGTTTCCAATCGCTCCGCCCAGCATCAGGCCCAAAGAGACTCCAAGAAGCAATTTGCCTTTGGCTGCTTTTTGAATGTAATAAATGATACCAATTATGACAATAACGGTTATTACGTAGAAAAACCACATTTGCCCCTGCAGGATGCCCCAGGCAGCGCCACGGTTGCGGTGCGATGTAATATAAAGAAAGTCCTCAATAACTTTAACACTTTCCCCTAATTCAAAGTTCTTAACAATCAGCCATTTCGTAAACTGATCAAGTGCTATCACGAACAATGCAATTATGTAATAAAACACAAAGGCAACCCCCAAATCTCATATCATTACCTTTGCATTTTAGCACAAACTGAATAAAAAACACAGCACACGCCTAAACTCAGTGGAAAATAGATTTTCTGTAGAATTTCCCAAGCCTGCTGCAATCCTCCATTGTTTTTAAAGTAGGGATCATATGAAGCAAATCTGACGGGAGCAGCTCACCTGAAATTTCACATATGCCAAAGCTTCCAGTTTCAATTTTGCTGAGTGTTTGCTCGATATCATGCAGTTCTTCCAATAAAATAGGTTTTATCAAAGCGGAACTATTGCCTTCCATTAGTCTTTCCAATATTTCCTGTCTTGTATTACGGAGTTCTGTATATAGCCCTTCTGCCTTTGCATCCATGCCGTTTCCTCCGTTCTATAATGTTTACTTTATTATCTTCTCGGAACGGATTTCAGACACGGGCAAACTTTTAGCAAACGGCACAACATTTAGTGAAGGTGGAATTATTTATAAAATGGATTTCGCATTCGCCTTAGGATAAAAAAGAACGTCATTTATCAAAAAAACAGTCCCCCAAATATTTGAGGGACTGCAGTATTTAAGCCAAGTGGCTATAATTATTCTTTACAACCTCAGCACAGCGGGGGCAAAGAGTGTCATAGCCTTCTGTCTGGCCAACTTCTGGAGTAACTGTCCAGCAGCGATCACATGTTTCGCCTTCTGCTTTGGAAACCACAATTGCAGTATTTTCAAATTTCACGGCATTTTCAGGTGCATCTGACAGGCTGCCTGCAACCTCAAATCCAGAAACGATAAAGATTTGCTGAAGATTTTCCTGAATTGAATCCAGCAGGCTCTTTGCTTGATCGTTTACATAAAGTGTCACTTTAGCAGTCAGAGATTTGCCGATCACCTTTTCATTACGCGCTTCCTCCAATGCTTTAAGAACATCATTGCGAAGCTTCATAAATGCAGTCCACTTTTCTTCCAGCTGTTTCGCGTTCGGAAGCTCTTGATATTCAGGCATATCCGTCAATTGTACACTTACTTCCTTCACATTCGGAATAAAGCTCCAAACTTCATCTGAAGTATGGGAAAGGATAGGTGCAACAAGTTTTGTCAAAGCAATAAGGCTCTCATATAAAACAGTTTGGATAGCACGGCGTTCTGCATTATCTTTCGCTTCAATGTATAGGACATCTTTAGCAAAATCAAGATAGAATGCACTTAGATCCAATGTACAGAAATTATTGACAGCGTGGTAGATGCTGGCAAATTCATAGCGGTCATAAGACTCGCGAACATTCTTGATCAGTTTATTCAGCTTAACAAGCATAAACTGGTCAACTTCACGCAGGTTTTCAAATGAAACCGAGTCTGTTGCCGGGTTAAAATCATCCAGATTTCCAAGCAAGAAGCGGAACGTATTGCGGATCTTTCTATATACTTCTGCAACCTGCTTCAGAATAGCATCAGATACCCGGACATCTGCCTGATAATCAACTGACGCCACCCATAAACGCAGAATGTCAGCACCAAGCTGATTCATGACTTTTGCCGGAACAACTACGTTTCCGATGGATTTACTCATTTTTCTTCCTTCGCCATCAAGTGTGAACCCGTGGCTCAGGACACCTTTATAAGGAGCTTTGCCTGTTACTGCTACAGCAGTTGAAAGTGAAGAGTTAAACCAGCCTCGGTATTGATCAGAGCCTTCAAGGTATAAATCTGCAGGACGCTGTAAATCGTCGCGCTCTAAAAGAACTGCCTGATGGGAAGAACCGGAATCAAACCACACGTCCATGATATCCGTTTCTTTTGTAAACTGGCCATTCGGGCTTCCTGGATGTGTAAATCCTTCAGGCAGCAGTTCTTTCGCTTCTCTCTCGAACCAGATGTTCGAACCATGTTCACGGAAAAGATTAGACACATGTTCAATTGTTTCATCTGTGATAATTTCTTCTCCATTTTCCGCATAAAAGACAGGAATTGGCACGCCCCATACACGCTGTCGGGAGATGCACCAATCACCGCGGTCCCTGACCATGTTAAATAGTCTTGTCTCGCCCCATGCAGGATACCAATTTGTTTCCTTAACAGCTTCCAGAAGTTCATTGCGGAAATCTTTAATGGATGCAAACCATTGGGCAGTAGCACGGAAAATAACTGGTTTTTTCGTTCTCCAGTCATGCGGATAAGAGTGAGTAATAAAAGTAAGTTTTAATAAAGCCCCGGCTTCCTCAAGTTTTTCAGTAATCGGCTTATTGGCTGCATCATAGAATAAACCTTCAAAGCCAGGAGCTTCACTAGTCATGTTTCCTTTATCATCAACCGGGCATAATACGTCTAACCCGTATTTCATGCCTACATGGAAATCGTCTTCCCCATGGCCAGGAGCAGTGTGAACACACCCAGTACCAGCATCAGTTGTAACATGCTCACCCAGCATGACAAGGGAATCACGGCCATAAAGGGGATGCTCGGCAACTACATTTTCGAGGTCGGTCCCTTTTACTGATTGGACAACTTTATAGTCTTCCCATTCAAATTCTTTAGCCACTGAAGCCAGTAAATCTTCAGCAACCATAAACTTTTTGCTGTTTGCCTCAACTACACTATAGGTAAGGTCCGGATGAATTGAAATTCCAAGGTTTGCCGGAATAGTCCATGGAGTAGTAGTCCAGATGACAATATGAGTGTCCTGATCTAATACGTTCTTGCCATCTTTTACTTTAAAAGCAACATAGATGGACGGTGAACGCTTATCTTTATACTCAATTTCAGCTTCAGCCAGAGCTGATTCAGATGATGGTGACCAATATACAGGCTTTTTACCTTTGTAGATATAGCCTTTTTTCGCCATTTCCCCAAATACTTTTATTTGCTGGGCTTCGTACTCAGGCTTTAGAGTGATGTATGGATTCTCCCAGTCACCGCGGACGCCTAAGCGCTTAAATTGACCGCGCTGGCTGTCAATCTGCTCGTATGCATACTCTTCACAAAGCTTGCGGAACTCAGCAATACTCATTTCTTTACGCTTTACGCCTTTGTTTGTCAAGGCCTGCTCAATTGGCAAACCATGTGTATCCCAGCCAGGAACATATGGAGCATTATAGCCAGTCATTGACTTAGAGCGTACGATGAAATCCTTTAAGATTTTATTCAGCGCATGGCCGATGTGGATGTCGCCATTCGCATATGGAGGACCATCATGCAGAACAAACATTGGACGGCCTTTGGTCCGTTCCTGGACCTTCTCATAAATATTCATCTCTTCCCATTTTGCCTGAATTTCTGGTTCGCGCTTTGGAAGATTGCCGCGCATTGGGAATTCGGTTTTTGGCATTAATAAACTATCTTTGTAATCCATTCCTTTGCCTCCTGTTTATAACTCATTAAATACCATGATAGCCAATGAGAGCTGATAAAAACCACAGTAAAATACAAAAAAACCTTCCCATCCCAAAAAGGGACGAGAAGGTTGTATTCTCCCGCGGTACCACCCTTGTAGATGAAAAATGATTATGTTTCATCCGCTCAAAGAATTCTTAACGTGAATGAACCGCCTTGGCCTACTGATGGTTATACGTTCGGCAAGGAACTCAAGGGTGATTTTCCAGCTTTTGCTTATACCCGGGCTTCCACCATCCCCGGCTCGCTTACAGAGTAAGAATGCCATTCTGTACATAAGCTTTGAAAGACTGTACTGTCCCTCTCATTGTTGATAAACATCGTATTTTACTTTGTTTTAAAATTATATGCGATATTTCCAGCTTTCGTCAAGCCAGTGATTCTTCTTCTTCTCTTAATGACTTAAGTTCAGTGGAATCCAGCTTATATTCCATTAAATGATCCCAATCATCGTTGTTTAGCATATCCAGCTGTGCTTCAACAAGCATCTTGAAACGTGTTCGGAATACTTTGGACTGTTTCTTTAAATCTTCAATATCCAGTGCGATTTTTCTCGCTTTAGACAGGGATTCGTTCACAATTCTGTCAGCATTCTTTTCAGCTTCTTTAATGATTAGCTTCGCTTCTTTATGGGCATTGCGCTTTACTTCCTCTGCTGCTTCCTGTGCAACCACAATAGATTTATTAAGTGTTTCTTCAATTGTAGTAAAGTGGCCTATGCGTTCGTTTGTATCATTGAGCTTTTCTTCAAGCTCCTTTTTTTCCCTGATCAGGATTTCGTAGTCCTTTATGATCTGGTCGAGGAATTCGTTTACTTCATCTTCGTCATAACCGCGGAATCCTTTGCTGAATTCCTTGTTATGAATATCTAACGGTGTTAATGGCATGTGTGCCACCTCCCAGGTCTGTTGATCTTATGTAAATTGGTTTGAGCCTGCTGGTTCATTTTAATTATAGCAGACTCCGTAGTCTTTTGATTATTTATTCGACAGGTTGTTTCAAATTCCTTCAAGATTATAAAAAATTTTATCTGTTTGCTTAAGTGTTGACTTCCGCTGCAGGCACTCAGCGACGGCGGGCTTCCGGCAGCCTCCTGAGTGCGCTGACCCCAGTAGTCTCGCTCCATACTTCGCATATAGGCTATCTCTGCCTCCCAGCAATAATCCTCCATTTGTCCTTCTTTGTTTTCCCATCTATATCTATGATTTTGGAACGGCCTTGACCCCTGACTGAGATGATGTCGCTTTGCTGGCATTCAAATGAGGGGTTTTCTATTTGCGTCCAATTGACTTTGACTAATCCCTGCTGGATATAGAGCTGGGATTTTTGCCTGGAGATATTGTAGATGGCTGAGATGACTGTATCCAATCTCAGGGATGAAGAGGTGATGGAGCTTTCTTTCCACACTTCTGCTGATTGGATTGCCTCTGAAAAGGGCAGTTTTTTCAGGGACACGGAAGCTCTGCCAATTGACTGCAGCTGCAGGCTGATGTAATCTTCAATTTCTTGTGCTGCAAAAAACTGGATTCTGTCGTCTTCAAAAAGGATATCACCGAATTTTCCTCTTTTTAGCCCCAGAGACATTAGACTGCCCAGGACTTGCGGGTGTTCTATGGTGACAAACTTTTTTGGGTATTCCAGTTCAAACAGCCGAATTTGAAAATCACCCTCATCGCTTTCATAGTAATCCGGAAATATGAGGGCTCTCTTTCTCTCAGCATTTGGAGTTCCGCCAAATAAAGCAAATAAGATTCCGGCATGCTGCCCTATGACGCTTTTAAGGATTTGCTGCTCCCTTGGGTCAAGAAAATCAGTAAGCTTTGGTGCATATGTATTTTCTACAAGGTCTTTCCAGTTAAGAACCTGATCGATAAATTCTTTTTCTTCCGGCCGGAAGTGCTGATAAATGGTCATCTTTAAGGAACCTCCTTTTTACACAAATAAAAAAGGGCCATTTGATAGCCCTGTTTGTAGTCTTATGAAATCCAATAAAAAAGCTGCTGCAAACCTCCAGTGGCAAATCGCAAAACTAAGATAGCCACAATAGGAGAGATATCAATCATTCCAAGCGGAGGTATGATTTTGCGGAATGGCTCAAGGTACGGTTCACAAATCCTTGCAAGAAACTGGCCAAAAGCTGATTCCCTGGCATTAGGGAACCAGGACAGCAAAATATAAATAATCAGTGCCCACGAGTAATAATAAATTGCAGATGACAATATCCCAAATACTAATTCCATTAAATGCTACCACCTCGTATTTTCTAATTCTTGTTCTTTCATCAGCTGAGAGATGTTTCCTGATACCTCAACATTGTCAGGGGTACATAGAAAAATATCAGTTCCAATCTTTTGAATATCTCCGCCAATTGCATAAACGGTTCCGCTAAGGAAGTCAACAATCCGCTTTGCCTGATCTTTTTCTATTCTCTGCAGATTGACAACAACAGCTCTTCTGTTTTTCAGCTGATCCGCAATATCCTGTGCTTCTGCATAAACACGCGGTTCAACAAGAACTACTTTAGAAGATTTCTGCACACTTTGGAGGCTGACGATGTTTTGTTTTTGAACTGGCTGCTGCTTCTGCACCTGCTTCACCGGCTCTCTTTCTTCTTCGATGATTTCCTCTTCCTTATAGTCATATTCATCATCCAGGAAGAAAAATGTTTTAAATTTTGATTTTATACTCATTTTATCAAACCTCCTGACTCTTTTGACCTACTAAAGCAGTACCAATCCTCACCATTGTGGCACCTTCTTCAATTGCCAGGGAAAAATCATTAGACATGCCCATTGAAAGCTCAGTACAAGGAGCAAAATCAAATCCCAGATCTTTCACCATTGTTTGCAGGTTCTTTAGCTTCCGGAAACAGGAACGAAGCAATTCCTCGTCATCTGAAAGAGGTGCCATTGTCATAAGGCCGATAACATTGAGATTTTTATAATCAGCCAGGCATGAAATAAAGTCAGCTACCTCTTCAGGATTTATTCCCTGTTTCGACTCTTCCCCTGAGACATTAACCTGAACAAAACAATTTATCTTTCGATCAGCCCGCTTGTCGATTTCCTTTGCGAGGGAAAGCCTGTCCAGTGAATGGATATAATCAACTTTATCAATTATATTTTTCACTTTGCGCGTTTGCAGCGTTCCAATAAAATGCCATGTCGGCTTGTCCTTTAACACATCCCACTTGGCAAGCAATCCTTCATCCCTATTTTCACCTAAATGAACAATTCCTGCTTCAAGTGCTTCTTGTGCCCGTTCGGCTGATACATACTTAGTAACAGCAATGAGGGTAATTTCTTCTGGCTTACGGTTGGCCTTTGTGCACGCTTCCTTTATAGCTGACTCAATTTGCTTTAAATTATCATTTACTCTCATTTAGCTTCCGACTTCCTCCTTCCAGCCAATAAAGCTCATCATTCTGCCCGTCTTTCCCCTATCTCTTCTGTGGGAGAAAAAATAGTTTTCATGACAGCTTGTGCAATAATCAGTAATCATAATATTTTCATGAGGAATTCCTGCATTTGTCAGAATTGTCCGGTTTAGTTCTTTCAAATCAAGCTGGAATTGATTGTCACTAATTTGATTATATGGCTTAATATCGACATCTTCTAGTATTTTTTGCACTTTTGAAATAACATGGTCATCAACTATATAACAATTACCGCAAATGGAAGGGCCAATCACGGTTTGGACCTCACTTAAGTCAATGCCTTCTTTGGCAAATAGCTCGGCCATCTTCCTGCCAATCCCCCCGACAGTACCTTTCCAGCCTGCATGGGCCATGCCTATGGCTCCTGTCTTTTCATGCAAAAAGTAAAGCGGCACACAATCCGCATAGCAGAGAGTCAGCATGACACCTTTAGAATAAGTGAAAAACCCGTCAGTACCAGAAAAGGAATCCTCGTAAACAAGAGCACCTTTCCCTTTATCTTTTCTGGTAACTTTTTTTATGTTTATTTCATGAGTTTGTTCAGCACCAACCCATTTTTCATGAGAAAACCCAAGCAAGTCAGCCACATGCTGCCGATTTCGGCTGACTGCTTCATTGCTGTCGTTCACGTGCAATCCTACATTAAGCGTTTTGTATTCATTACGGCTGCAGCCGCCATTTTTAGTTGTAAAACCGGCAGTTATATTAGGAAAACGATCTGCCCACTCTTTTATGACAAAATACTCTTCCGTTTTTAAAGAAAATGGTTCCATGCGATTAACCCCATCTTATTTTTCTATAGTTTACCACAAGGCAGGCAGTGATGACACCATTAACAACTCTTATGCTTCCTCCTCAATATATTTTGGCTCAATCGCATCCTGATAGCGGACCAGTATGACATCCTCACCAATTTTTATAATATTTTTCCACGGTATGACAATATCAGCATCTCTCCCAAAAAAACCTAACACTTTTCCCGTTCCCCCGATAATGACGGCTTCAATTTTTCCTGTATTTATATTAATATCTATATCCCCAATATTTCCAAGCTTTTTGCCGTCAGCTACATTTACAACATCCTTCATTTGAAATTCAGATATTTTCACCATCGACATTTCACTCCCAATTTATGTTCTTATTCAATATATGTTTGCCCCTATAGGAAAAATGTTTGGTAAATATAAAAAGCAGCCAAATTGGCTGCTAGCTTTGAATATTTTTATTCATTTGTTTGATTGCCGCTTTTTCAAGCCTTGAAACTTGAGCCTGGGAAATGCCGATTTCCTCTGCCACTTCCATTTGAGTTTTGCCCTGGAAGAAGCGTTTTCTAAGAATCAGTTTTTCCCGTTCATTCAGTCTTCTCATTCCCTCTTTTAAGGCTATCTCTTCAATCCATTGAATATCTTTGTTCCGTTCATCACTCAGCTGATCCATCACATAGATCGGATCTCCGCCATCATTATAAATGGGTTCAAATAAGGAGACAGGATCCTGAATTGCATCTAATGCAAAAACGATTTCTTCATGAGGCACATCCAGCTCTTTTGCTATTTCTTCCGCCGTAGGCTCTCTGGATGTTTTGCTCATTAAACGTTCTCTTACCTGCAGAGCTTTATAAGCAATGTCCCTTAATGAACGCGAGACGCGGATCGGGTTATTATCACGCAGATACCTGCGTATTTCCCCAATGATCATCGGAACTGCATAGGTGGAAAACTTAACGTTTTGACTTAGATCAAAATTATCAATAGATTTCATTAGACCGATACAGCCGACCTGGAAAAGGTCATCAACAAATTCGCCTCTGTTATTAAAACGCTGAATCACACTTAATACGAGACGCAAATTGCCGTTGACGAGTTTTTCCCGTGCGGTTATATCCCCCTTATGCATTTGCTTGAAGAGCTCTCTCATTTCTTCGTTTTTTAAAACTGGAAGCTTTGAAGTATCAACACCGCAAATTTCTACTTTATTTCGAGTCAATCCATTTCCCTCCTCACAGGAGCTGCTGTACAAAAAACAGTATCTCCTTGGAAAGGAAAAATATGCACCGGCTAATCCGACTGCCGGATGGGGAAACGGTCAAAGCATCATAAACACTAGGTTTTCTCCTTGCAAAATTTTGTAAAAAAATATTCCTGTTTAAAGTTTCAAACCATCTTATTAAATTCTTTTTTTAATCTTTTTATTATTCGTTTTTCCAGTCGTGAAATGTAGGACTGAGAAATACCCAGCATATCTGCCACGTCCTTCTGAGTTTTTTCTTCACCCGATCCAAGGCCAAATCTAAGCTCCATTATCTGTTTTTCCCGATCTGAAAGCTGATGCAATGCCTTTAGCAAGAGCTTTTTATCAACATTTGCTTCAAGGTCTTTTGTGATGATGTCATCCTCAGTGCCAAGCACATCGGAAAGAAGGAGTTCATTGCCATCCCAATCAATATTGAGGGGTTCATCAAAGGAAACTTCAGAACGGATTTTATTGTTCCTTCTTAAATACATTAGAATTTCATTCTCAATACAGCGGGATGCATATGTAGCCAGCTTGATTTTTTTCTCTGGATTAAACGTATTTACAGCTTTGATAAGCCCAATGGTTCCAATGCTGATCAAGTCCTCTATATTGATGCCTGTATTCTCAAACTTTCTGGCGATATATACAACAAGACGCAGATTTCTTTCAATTAAAATGGATCTTGCAGCTTTATCTCCTTTCGGAAGCTTGATCAGGAGCATTTCTTCTTCTTCCTTACTAAGTGGAGGAGGTAGTGCTTCGCTGCCGCCTATATAATATACTTCATCTGTTTTGATCCCCAGCTTAATCAATAATTTATACCAATAGTAGGATAAGCGAAGTTTTAACTTTTTCATGATTTGTCCTCCTTCTAAATTAGGTTTTTGCAGAGTATAGTATATTAACTTACTTTTGCATCCTGCTTCATTGTACTTGTACCTGTAAGCATCTTAGGATGAACAATGCACTGGAACGCATCGTCCGCAGATAGCTGCTGCATGGAAAAGGAAACTAATCCTCGCTCCGATTCTATTATTTCATTCTCTTTTTCAAGGAGAATGCGGTCAGGCTTGAATCCTATAATCAACTGGTGTTCTTGTCCAACAACCTTACATGGAATAACCCTCATTTTATGCTCCCAATTCCCGCCAATTGAATCACTGCCCATAATGATATCTTCCGGGTTCCCTGCCATTTTAATTATTTCAGGCGGGAACTCGTCAAGCCTGTCTTTAATGGATATAAACATCACTGGCATTTTCGAAATGGGATCGTATAACTGGTTGCCGCTGTCAATCAGGCCTCTGAAACGGAATTCTGTTTCATTGATAACAACACGCACCATAATTAAAGAGTCATATTGTATTTTTGTCATCTCAATTCCTTCAACGTTTCTCTTAGAGAAATGCCAGGCAAGAGGAAACCCAAGAAGTACAAACAGCCAGCTGATTGGATCACCAAAGCCTTTAACACTGGCGAGCATGACAGATGAAGAAAGCTGAAAATCAAAATTAATAAAATAATGAATGCCTATTAATGAGCCTCCAACTAAAAAAGTAGCAAAATAAAAAGTCATGAGCCCTTTTAGAAAGTAACGCAAACGCTTAAAGCCAAAAACAGCCAATACCATTGCAACCGAGAATAATAATTTAGTGACTGGGTGACCTGAAAATTCATTAAATGGTGTAAATACTAATAAAATGATGATCGATCCTATTAAGCCGCCTGCAAAAATCCTCCAAAGCCTGATTTCCCTTTTTAGTATTATGGCTGTTAGATAAAGGAGAAGGCTGTCAAACATAAAATTCAGCGCCCAGATAATATCCAAATAGACTGTCAATTATCTTCCCCCTTAGAAAAGCGCAAGCGCCTTGCCCACCTCCGACACCCCGAGAGGTTAGGCGCTAGAGCTAGACAGTTATAAAGATTATAGTTATACTTCTTGCTTCCTCTTCAAAATCAGCATCTGGCAGATTGACTTTAGCAGTCAAATTCTCTCATATATTTATTGTGCTATGATTCTGTTAGAAAAAAGTATAGCGCATTTCAGTAAAGGAAGTGTGTCGCTTTCTGTATGCAAAAAGATAGAAATTTTCCCTATTCCCAACGGATTTTGTCATTATTTTTCTATTTAATGCTCCTTCATTTTTCACTGGGTGTGATTTATATCACATTTATTATTTTCAATATCAACTATAATGACAGTGAAAATAATAAAAAGGAGTTTTGCTGATATGCTGGACACAAAAACAATTGAAATTATTAAAAGCACTGTACCTGTACTTGAAAAACATGGCGAAGATATTACGAAAACCTTTTATAAGTTAATGTTTACAAATCACCCTGAACTGCTGAACATCTTTAATCATGCTAATCAGAAACAGGGACGACAGCAAAAAGCACTGGCAAATTCAGTATATGCTGCTGCAAAATATATCGATAACCTGGAAGCTATTCTCCCGGTTGTCACACAAATCGCTCATAAGCACCGATCCTTAGGCATTAAGCCTGAACATTATCCGATTGTTGGAGAGCATTTAATTCTTGCAATCAAGGAAGTGCTGAAAGAGGCTGCTACTGAAGAAATTATTGATGCATGGACTAAAGCTTATGGTGTGATTGCGGATGCATTCATCGGATTAGAAAAGAGCCTTTATGAGGATGCCGCTGATAAGCCAGGAGGCTGGGATGACTTCAGAACATTCACTGTTGCAAAAAAGGTGAAAGAAAGTGATGTAATTACTTCCTTCTATTTTACACCTGACGATAGGGGGAATATTTCCAGTTATCTTCCTGGCCAGTATATTAGTGTGAAATTAAATATTCCAGGAGAAGATTATACACATATCCGCCAATACAGCCTTTCTGACTCTCCGGAAAAGTCATATTACAGAATTTCTGTTAAGAAAGAAGAAGGCCATTCTGAAAAACCGGACGGAAAGGTTTCCAGCTATCTTCACAATGATCTGAAAGAGGGCGATCATATAGAAATAAGTGCTCCTGCCGGAGAATTTGTTCTGGATAAAATGAATAATCCTGTCGTTCTGCTTAGCGGCGGAGTAGGCATTACACCAATGCACAGCATGCTGCGTCATCTTGATGCAACAGGAGTAAATCATGAAACTATTTTTGTTCATGCTGCACTAAACGGGAATGTACATGCATTTTTAGGAGAAGTACATGAAATTGAAAAAAGGAATTCATTGGTAAAAACATATTTCTGCTATGAAAGTCCAACAGAACAAGATATAGCCGAAAAGACCTTCAGCAAAGAAGGCTATATTACTTCAGACTGGTTAAACACCATAGTGCCAAATAAAGATAGTATGGTTTATATGTGCGGGCCAGTACCATTTATGCAGGCTATGTACGAGGCATTGCTTGAAGCAGGCTTTCAGAAGGAAAATATCCGATATGAATTCTTTGGACCTTCTATGCAGCTAAAGGAAACTCAGATGGTTTAAATATAATTTTTGCATGGCTCATAGAGCCATGCTTATCTGTGTAAAAAACCTTCAATAACAATTCTAAAAAACCCCTGGAATCAAATTGATTACAGGGGTTTTTTCAATCAAATTTTATCTTCTGCGGTTACGGTTGCGTAAGAACGTCGGGATATCCAAAGTTTCTTCCGGCTGTTGAGATTGGCTGCTTCTTACAGGTTCTTGCGGAGCTTCCTCTCTCTTTGGTTCACGCTTCATAGACGTTCCCATGCCTGGGGAAGATTTAGGCTGTCCGAATGTTGGCCTCATAGGCTTAGGCTGGATCACCTCTTCATTAAATCCAGTTGCAATAACCGTTACAACAATTTCATCTTTAAGGTTTTCATTAATTACGGAACCGAAGATCATATTCACGTCCTGATCTGAAGCTGAAGCAACAATGTCAGCTGCTTCCTGTACTTCATATAGGCTTAGATTTGATCCGCCAGTAATATTCATTAAGACGCCTTGTGCACCATCAATTGATGTTTCAAGCAAAGGTGATGAAATCGCCTTTTTCGCCGCTTCTGCTGCACGGTTCTCTCCTGCAGCGACACCAATACCCATTAGTGCAGAACCTTTATTGGACATGATTGTCTTCACATCTGCAAAGTCGAGGTTAATTAATCCTGGAACAGCAATCAAGTCGGAAATACCTTGAACACCCTGGCGCAGAACATTATCCGCTTCGCGGAATGCTTCAAGCATCGGAGTGCTTTTATCAACAATTTCCAACAGTCTGTCATTAGGAATGACGATCAGCGTATCAACCGCTTCCTTCATAGCAGCAATACCGCCGGCTGCTTGAGTGGAACGCTTGCGGCCTTCAAAAGTAAATGGGCGGGTTACAACACCAACAGTCAGCGCTCCTAAATCACGTGCAATCTGGGCGATAACTGGAGCCGCTCCTGTTCCTGTACCACCACCCATACCAGCAGTGACGAATACCATATCAGCACCTTTCAGTGCTTCTTCTACCTGCTCTTTACTTTCTTCTGCTGCTTTTTTACCTACCTCAGGGTTGGCACCTGCTCCAAGTCCCCTTGTAAGTTTGCCTCCGATTTGCATTTTCACTTCTGCTTTTGATAAGTTCAGCGCCTGAGCATCCGTGTTAACAGCAATAAACTCGACACCTTGAACACCATGCTCAATCATTCTGTTTACTGCATTGTTACCGCCGCCTCCAACGCCGATGACTTTTATAGTTGCTAATGAATCCAAATTTGTATCAAATTCCAACATGACTAATCCTCCTAATTCGTCGATATTCCTAAGAACACCTTTTTTGATTCGCTTTTTTATACGCACTCCCAAAATGGCTTTTCAGTGCATTTTTCTATCCGCCGTATGGCTTTTGATTTCCGTTTCCCTAACCCTTGCGAATCAAATCAAGTTATTCGAAAAAGTATCCGAGGAACTTTTTAACTCTTGATGTGATTTTTTCTTCCGGCTGTTTTTCCGGCTTTGTTTTCGGTTGCGGTTGCGGTTTTTGCACTCGTTTTTCTTTAGCTTCAGGGACAGTCACTGGCTGCTCCATTTTTCTGCCCTGTATTTTAGCATTCTTATATGCGAACTTAATCAATCCAACAGCAGTCGTATACTGCGGTTCCCTCACGCCAATATAATCAGGGATTGCGATACGCACTCTATTTTGGAATATATCCTGTGCCAGTTCAAGAATTCCCTGGGTATTAGCTACGCCTCCAGATAGTACATAGCCCCCTGGAAGATCTTTTGCTCCAAGACGTTTCACTTCGTGCTGGATAAGATCAAAAATCTCTTCCATCCGGGCTTCAATAATATCTGAAATTTCCAATTGATTAAATTGCTGATGCTGATCGCTTCCGATGATGGGAACACTGAATACCTCATCTTCAGATGCATGGTCATAGAACGCGTAGCCATATTTTGTTTTGATTTTTTCTGCATCTTCTGTAGATGTGCGGAGTCCGATAGATAAGTCTTTTGTGATATGGTCTCCCCCTACAGGAAGCACACTGGTTGCCTTTAATGATCCATTTTCAAATATGGCAATAGTTGTGGAGCCGCCGCCAATATCAACAAGTGCAACTCCCAGATTTTTCTCATCTTTTGAAAGAGCGAATGCACCTGCTGCCAGAGGCTGAAGCGAAATATCCATGATTTCAAGGCCAGCGCGTTCAACACAGCGCAGGGTGTTATGTAAAATCGTTTTCGATCCTGTAATAATGGTGCCTTCCATTTCCAGCCGCACACCAATCATTCCGCGGGGATCACTGATCTCGTCCAATCCGTCAACGATAAACTGTTTTGGAATGACATCAATAATATCTCTTTCCGGCGGGATCGATACAACTTGTGCCGCGTCTATGACTCTAGCAACATCTTCGTCTGTAATTTCCCTATTTTCACTCGAGACTGCAACAACACCATGGGATGGCTGAAGCATAACATGATTGCCGGTAATTCCTACAATCACATTCTTTATCTCCATTCCTATCATTCTCTCAGCCTGTTCGATTGCCTTTTTAATAGAATGAACGGTTTCGTCTATGTCAACAATGGAACCCTTGCGTAACCCTTCTGACTGTACATTGCCAACACCAATAATATTTAAAGAGTCATTGACCATTTCCCCAATGATTACTTTTACACTGGATGTACCGATGTCAAGACTAACATATATTTCATTGCTGTTCATTCTCTGGCACCTCCTTTTTTTTGCAATTCCGATTATTGAACAACAATCTTTTCTTGCTGTTGTTTGTTTTAGTAAGTTAGTTTATCTATAAAATTATTCGTCAAAACTAATACTTTCCCTTTTTTAAATATCATTTTTTTCTGTTTTTTCTCTGTTTTGGGACCATTTTGCGATTAAAATTCTTCTGATGACCGCAATATTTTGGAAAAGCCTGACCCCAAAAGCAAATACTGCTGCTAAGTACAAGTCTACACCAAGATGGACACCCAGAAAAGCTAAACTTGCTGCCAGCAGGATGTTAAAAAAGAAACCGGAAACGAAAACTTTTTCATCATAAATATTTTGAAGCTGCGCCCTGATCCCTCCGAATAGAGTATCCAATGCAGCAAGAACAGCAATGGAAAGATAATTCGAGTATTCATCCGGCACTTTTATATCTGTCATAAGTCCAAGTATCACACCAATGATCAATCCTAAAACAGGAAGCCACATTATGATTTGCCTCCTTCGTCAGGTTTCACAGGCTCCATATGTCTGATTCTCAATGCCTCATCATATGCAGGAATCGTGACAGGCTCTGCAGACTTTTCCACCTTAACCCTCAGATTGTCAATGAAAAATTCTTCGGCAGTATTTGATACTTGCATGCGATTAAAAAGCTTCTCGGCAGATTGGGCATTCTCAGTTATTACTTTCACTTCTATAGGCAGGCGATTTAAGGCAAATCCATCTATCATGGTCTCACTGTTGATATCCCTTATGACTGTCGTGTTGATGATCCTTCTGCCTCCAATGGAAATGTGCTTGGCATCATACATATTTAACTCATTGACAAGCCTCTTGAGCAAATCCGGGGAAACAGAATCAGCCTGTTTGCCCAGAAGAAGCTCCTCATGCACCGGTTCAATGCTTATGATTATGCCTGGTCCCGTCACTTCACTTAGTCCGGCTTCCATTTTTAATTCTTCCAGCGTATCACGAAGCACTTGCTCTTTGCTTTGTTTGCGCTTTGTTTCATATTGGGCAATTTTTTCTTCATTTGAACTAATTTCCCGCAAAAGTTTTAATTGCAGTTCTTTTTCTTTAAGGATGTCACCTCTAAGCTGCCAGGTATCCCTTGTATCCCGGACAGCCGGTTCCTTAACTGTTTGAAACTGTATGGCAATCATAAAGCCAATTATTACGGTTATAAAGGTAAAGCTGAATTTCTTCTTGCTGTCCACTTTAATTCCACCTTGCTTTCCCGAATAAATTATTCTGTGGACAAATTAATACTGCTTACAATGCTGGATTGGCTTTACGAACCCAGTAATGGTTCCATGATGATTTCGCCCTTTTTTTCTAATGTGAAATGGATGTTTTCATCCACCAATGTGTCTTTTACTCCGCCTGTCAGATTCAGAGCAGAGGAAAGCACCTCGGCATCACCAATGGCAGTGATGACAAAAGGGGCGGGATGCTGGTAGCCGTCAACTTCTATAACAGGCCCATTGCAAACAATATAGGAACTGTGTGATAATCTTTGGCCATTTATAGCTACTGCGGAAGCTCCGGAAATATAGAGTTCATTAATAACCTTAAAAACATGGTGTTCATGGACGATATAATTGTTAATATTATCTTCATCCGGATCGTAGTCACCGTCTGCCAGAGTTACTTCCACTCCTGTACCTTTTACTTTTACTTTACCAAGATGCATCCTGTACTTCTCAGCATCCTCGGCAAGATTAAAATAAACCTGGGCTTCCTGTGAAAGCTCTTTTTCAATGTCAAGAACGTTTTCCTGTTTTGTATTTAATTCTTTTTGAAGAGCTCTGTTTTTTTCCTCCAATTCGACAAGCTGATTACGAAGTTCCAAATCTCTTTCCCACTGTTTTCCGCTTAATGCCGGCTTTTCATCTTCTCCCTGTGTAAGGTGATAGGAAAAAGCCATCATGTAACCCAGTACGAGAAACACCAGGGAGAATATTACATGATTACCCTTCACCTTCATTTTCTTTTTCAACTTCTTCAGCTCCCTCTGTTTCATAAGCTTTAAAATAAGAGCCTACTTCCAAGTCGATGATTCCTTTTTTCTCAGGATCCAGCTGGCTTATGATAGAAGGGTAGTGTGCCATTTTTTCTGAAAAGCTTCTTAAAGTAGCACTTACTTCAAAACCATCATTCATATACAAAGTAATATGGTTGGAATCTGTCTTTTTGGGAGAATGATGGATTTCGGAAATCGAATTTAACACCTCTTCAGGCAGTGATTCAAGCTCCCCAATCATCATGTTAAGGATGTCGCCCTCAGAAAAGTCATTAAGGATGGGAGCGTTGACAGGGATTTCCGCAACCTTTTCATCCTTTAATATGCTCCCATTCTCCATAACAGGAAGGTAATGCTTCTCTTTCGCTATGTAGGCAATGCGCTTCAGTTCATCTACCTGTATATTAATTGTGCTTGGCAGCTGAATTTTAACAGTTGAAGATTTTATTTCAGGCAGTTCTTTAAGCTTACCCTCAATAGCCTCTTCGTCAACCTTCCAAATATTTGTTTTTTCAGTAACACCGCTAATTTGAATAATTTCTTCTTTATCGTAAATTGAATTGCCGGATACCTTAATTTGTTTAATATGGCTTAAGGGCGATTGAAAGTAAATAACTAAAACAATCAGCGAGAAAAAAAGCAGCAGCAAAAAGATCAGTCTTCTGTTCGCTTTCTTCTTTCTTTGCTGTTTAAGCTTCGGTATTCGATCCTCAAGCGAGACAACCTTACTTTTCTCCACTTTTATCACCCCATTAAGAAAAGCACAAGCGCCTTGCCCACCCCCGACAACTCGAGGGGATAGGCGCTGGAGCTAGACAGTTATAGAAGTTTAGAGTATACCTTCATATTTTTTCAGAATAGCGCAAGGACAATAAATTAAAACAAAGCAGCTTGTCCAGCAAAATTTATGCAATACTGAATTAGGGAAGAGAACGGCATGTAAACCATGCCGTTTTTACTACATTTACTGTTATCTAATAAATTATTATATCACAATAAATGGTATACGTAAGGTATTATTCCCCGTTACTTTCGACCGATTATTTCCACTTCTGTCTCCATCTTTACTCCATACAAATCAAAGATTGTATCCTTAATATGCTGAATTAATGCAAGTACATCTTCCGCTTTGGCATCTCCCGCATTTACGATGAAATTCCCATGCATATTGGAAATTTGCGCACCGCCGATGCTATGGCCCTTCATTCCGGCTTTTTCTATCAGCTGGCCAGCATATTCCGGAAGCGGGTTACGGAAAATACTGCCTGCACATGGGTAGTTCCAAGGCTGGGTTTCCTTTCTGTAATCCTTATTTTTTTGCATTGCAGAGGAAATTTTTTCCCTGTCTCCCTCTGTAAGCCGGAAAACGGCCTCCAGAACAATACCCGGACGTTTCTTTTGAAGGACGGATGTTCTATAAGAGAATTCCATTTCTTCGTTCGTGAGCCATTCCATCTTCCCATCTTCGAAAAGAACATGTGCTCTGGTCAGGATCTGCGAAATATCAGAACCGTGAGCACCAGCGTTCATATAAACTGCTCCGCCTACAGACCCCGGAATTCCGCTGGCAAATTCAAGACCTGACAAGCCTTTTTTGCTGATAATTGTGGAGAGGGCAACCAATGAATAACCCCCGCCTGCTCTTAATTCCGCACCATTAAGATCCAGTTGATCCATGCCGCGGCCCAACTTAATGACCACTCCTTCTATGCCTCCATCAGATACGAGCAAATTAGATCCTCTTCCAATTGCTCTCCATTTCATTTCATAGCTCTGGATCAGTTCCATCGCTTTTGCCAGGTTTTCTATGGAAGAAGGCTCAATAAACAAATCGGCGGGTCCGCCAATTTTCATTGTTGTATGATTAGCCATCGGCTCATTTTCTTTAACTGTTCCGATGTTTAATTCTCTAAGCTTGCTGATAAATTCGTCCATATTTACCTCCCTTTCTATTGATCTGTGCCTAAATTTATTTATTCTATGCAAATTTACTATTTGGGGCTACTTCACCTTATTGGAAACCAATTCGGCCATTAATGTGTATAGCCTATTTGAAGCATCACGGATTCCAAGTTTTTTTGAAGCTTCCTTCATGTTACTCATCTTATCTTTATCGAGAATGATTCGGTCGATGCTGTCAATAAGCTTTTTCCCTGTTAACTCTTTTTCAAGCAATAGTTCTGCAGCACCATGGTCGCTTAGCGCCCTTGCATTTTTCTCCTGGTGGTTATTTGTTACATATGGGCTTGGGATTAAAATGCTCGGAATTCCTAAAGAGGTAATCTCTGCCAAAGTTGTGGCTCCAGCACGTGACACGACCAGGTCTGCTCCGGCCAGCACTTCTGGCATATTGTGAATAAATGATTTAATCATTACATTTTCAGGGCTTCCGACCAGTTCTATTTCTTTTTGTACATCCTCATAATGGACGTCCCCTGTGATATATAAAACCTGATATGGCTTTTCACCCAGCTCAGCCAGAGTTTTTAGAACTGCATCATTAATTGGCCTTGCCCCTCTGCTGCCTCCAAAGATTAACACAGCAGGGACACCCGTTTTTAATCCTGCTGATAGTCTCCCCCTGATCCCATCCTGTCCCAGCACCTCTGAAGCACGAGGATTTCCTGTCATGACTGTTTTAGTATCCGGAAAAAAAGCCTTTGCTTCTTCAAAGCAGACTGCGATTTTATCAACATATCTGCTTAAAAACTTATTGGTTAATCCCGGGACGCTGTTTTGCTCATGGATTATGGTTGGGATGCCAAGCTTTGATGCAGCATATACAACAGGACCACAAACATAACCGCCGGTGCCGATCACGACATCCGCATTAAATTCCTTAAGCATCTTTTTACTTTCACGAACGCCTTTCAGGAACCTTAAAACAGTTTTAACATTTTCCAAAGAAAGTTTTCTTTTAAAACCCGTTATATGTATTGATTTAAAAGGGATATTTTCACGATTGACAATCGTATTTTCAAGCCCTTTTTCAGTTCCAATATATAAAAATTCGGCATCTTTATGTTCTTTCTTTATTTGTCTTATAAGCGCAAGTGCCGGATATATATGTCCGCCAGTTCCTCCGCCGCTAACAGCAATTTTCATTCTTTCACCTCAAAAAAGAGTCTAATTATCAAAGAAATCAAAGCTTTATTTTATGAACAAATATAAAGCTTACAGATTTAGTGAAGGTCATCCAGCGTTCGAGCGGAAAACACTCCCCCTCTTTTCCCTATTCTACTATATTCAAAACAAATAGATAGGAACGTACATCATAATGTTAAAGAAATGTAATAATGTGCAAAATTGCAAAGAAGTTTGATAATTCTTCTATGCTGGATAAATTATTTCTTCCAAAAAAGAAACCCTGCTTCACAGGGTTTCCGAAATGCATGTTATAAAATGCGCTAGTACCTTGCATATCTGCTTATATTAAGCAGAACCCCTATAGCCATGAGCATCAGTGTCAAAGACGATCCCCCGTAGCTCAGAAACGGAAGTGTGATGCCAGTAACAGGCATCAGTCCTGTTACTACACCAATATTTATCATTACCTGAATAGCGACCATTGCTATGATCCCAACAGCCAAGAAACTCCCATATAAATCAGGGGCGCCCAGTGCTATGCGGATGCCGCGCCATAAAAGAAGTGCAAATAATAAAATGACAAAGGATCCGCCTATAAATCCCAGTTCCTCAGCTAAAATAGCAAAGATAAAATCTGTCTGCGGCTCAGGAAGATAAAAAAACTTCTGTCTGCTCTGTCCAAGGCCAAGGCCAAACAATCCTCCAGGCCCTATTGCATATAAGGATTGGATAATCTGAAATCCGCTGCCCAGAGGATCTTCCCATGGGTCTAAAAATGAAGTAATCCGCTTTATCCTGTATGGGGCTGACAGAACAAGTGCGACAAATCCGGCTAAACCTGCAACGCCAAACCAGACAAAGTGGCTGATCCTCGCTCCCGCGATAAAAATCATGACGACGCAAGTACCCACCATTACAGTTCCAGTGCCTAAATCAGGCTGCAGCATTATTAATCCAAATGCTAAAAATACAAGCCCTAAAGATGGAACAAGACCTTTTCTGAAAGAGGTGATCAGCTTTTGTTTTTCGGAGAGGAATTTTGCCATAAACACAATCATGGCAAGCTTCATAAACTCGGAAGGCTGAACAGAAAATGCTCCTACACCAATCCAGCTCCGCGAGCCATTTCGCACATTGCCGATTCCCGGAATGAGCACCAGGAGCAAAAGTACAAAACAGACAATGATTAAAACCTTTGCCCATGTTCTCCAGGTCCAATAATCCACATTCATGATAAAAAACATCGCAATAATTCCAACTCCGGCAAAAAGCATTTGCCTTTTCGCAAAAAAGAAAGAATCATCAAATTTATAATCTGCCCAAATTGCACTTGCACTATATACCATAGTCAATCCTACAGCAAGCAGCATAAAAGTGACGATCATTAATATAACATCGGGAGTGGTTTTTTTGGTCGGCAACGAAAACACCTCGAATGCAAGTTTTAGGGCTATCAAGGAACTTTTTTCCTGCCGCAAATAAACTTACCTGTTTTCCGGAAGTCTTATTGCGTTCCTTATTAAAGCTCTAAATGTCACGCGAAGCAGATGTATGCCTTTGCTGAAGTTCCCATAGTCCCGCAGACAAGCCCTTAATTAAGCTTATGCACCGCATCTATAAACATGTCTCCCCGAACCTCAAAAGTTTTATATTGGTCCCAGCTTGCACAAGCAGGAGAAAGCAGAATCACATCTCCTGGCTCTGAAAGCTTAAAGGCGGCAGGTACGGCTTTTTCAACATTATCGACACGCTCAATTGTTTTTATTCCCGCTTCCATCGCTGCATTTTCAATCTTTTCAGCTGTTTGTCCAAAGGTTACAAGAGCTTTTACCTTTTTGAGAGATGGGATGAGTTCATCAAAGCCATTTCCGCGGTCAAGACCGCCTGCAAGAAGAATGACAGGCTGATCAAATGCTGACACTGCATTCTTCGTTGCTAAAATGTTCGTTGCTTTAGAATCATTATAAAATTTCCTGCTCTGGTATTCGCCTACATACTGCAGGCGGTGTTTGACTCCGGTAAACGAACTTAGAACTTGGCTAATGGCTTCATTCCCGACACCGGTCAGCTTGGCAGCAGCCACTGAGGACAGGATATTCTCAAGATTGTGCTCTCCCGGCAATGAAACATCTTTTCTTTTCATCACTTGTTCATCATTAAAATAAATCCAGCCATCTTTGACATATGCCCCTTCAGACAGGACTCTGGAGGTTGAAAAAGGTATTATTTTCGCCTCTGACCGTGCAGCGGCTTCCATTACTTTATCTTGATCGGCATTGACTATGAAATAATCCTTTTCAGTCTGATTCATCGTAATATTGGCTTTGGCTGCATGATACTCTTCTCTAGTACCATGATAATCCAAATGGGCATCATATAAATTTGTTAAAATGGCGATTCTCGGCCTGAAATCCTGAATACCCATCAGCTGAAACGATGAAAGCTCAATCACGATATTATTTTCTTCTGCAGCATTCTGGGCAACCTCGGAAGCTACTGTTCCAATATTTCCTGCTATCAGCGGCATTTTGCTTCCTGCCTGAAGCATTTCAAACACAAGAGTAGTTGTGGTGGTTTTTCCATTGGTACCTGTAATCGCAATAAAAGGAGCTTCAGAGACCTGAAAGGCAAGCTCCACCTCTGTAATGACCGGTATGCCCTTTTCAAGAGCTCCTTTTATCATTGGATTATGGTAAGGAATACCCGGATTTTTTACAATCAGCTCGAACCCCTCTTCCAGAAGTTCAATTGGATGGCCCCCGCATATAACCGTAATCCCTTGTTCAAGCAGTCCTTGAGCTTCAGGATTTTCCGCAAGAGGCTTAAAATCGTTAACAGTTACAAATGCTCCAAGCTTATGTAAAAGGGAAGCTGCACTCACTCCGCTTTTGGCCAGACCCAGTACTAATATTTTTTTATGTCGATAGCGATTGACTTCTTTCACTTACACCCACACCTCAATATAGATTCCTAAGATTGCAAATAATAGGCCTACGGTCCAGAATGTAACGACAACACGCCATTCTGACCAGCCCACCAATTCATAATGATGATGGAGCGGGCTCATACGGAAGATCCGCTTCCCGGTGGTCTTAAAAGATGCCACCTGTAAAATAACAGATAATGTTTCAATAACAAAAACACCGCCGATAATAATCAGGATGATTTCAAGTTTTGTCAAGATGGCTATGGTCGCAATAGCCCCTCCCAAAGCCAGTGATCCTGTATCTCCCATAAACACCTTTGCAGGGTGGGCATTAAAGACAAGGAAACCCAATACCGCTCCCACTACAGCTACAGAAAAAATGGAAACTTCAAATTGGGATTGATTCCATGCCAGTACTGCAAATGCTCCAAAAGCGATTGCAGCAGTTCCTGAAACAAGACCATCAAGTCCATCTGTCAGATTGACAGCATTCGAGAATCCGACCAGCCAGAAAATAATAAATAAAACATACCACCAGCCCAAATCAATCGAAATGTCTGTCAGCGGAATATGCACTTCTGTTGAAAAATCATTTTGCTTGAAAACAAAATAAAAAATAACAGAAATAATGATTTGGCCCAGCAGCTTTTGCTTTGAAGTCAGGCCTAAGTTGCGCTTTAATACTACTTTAATAAAGTCATCAAGAAAACCGAGGAGTCCAAAGCCCAGGGTAACCAGCAGCAGCAAATAAGTTTCTACAGTAGGCCCTGAAAATTTCCCGGTCATAAGCAAAGTGGTCACCGTAACAGAAAGAAGAATCATGATTCCGCCCATTGTCGGGGTACCTGTCTTTTTCTGATGGGATTTAGGGCCTTCTTCACGGATGCTCTGCCCGAATTTCAGTCTTCTCAGGAAGGGAATAAAAATGGGAGACAGCAAAACAGTTATTAAAAAGCCTGCCAATATTGTGAAAAAAATAACTTGCTCCATCATACTTATCCCCTCCTTTCCCGCTTGGCATTTCCTGCAGCTTCCGCTAATCTTTCAGCCATCACAGCAATATCATATGTTGCTTCGTTTTCTTTAAGACTTTTTTCACCTGAAATAAGGAAATTAGTTGTGTTCATCTTTTCTTCTGATTTGTTTAATTTTTCTATATATAATTTCATGATGTCCTTTAAGCCTTTCGTTAAGTCGTTAGTATAAAAAATAGGGAAATGATTAGGGGTATATGCCGGCGTCTCTGCATTCTCATGCCAGAGAGCAGCAACAGCCCCATTTTCTATAGCTTCTTTCAGATTTCCGGCCTCTCCAAAAGGAATATAAATTCCTTTTGGCTGCAGAGCGGAAGAGGAGGAAGCGACCGTATGAAATTCAAGCTCATTATCCTTTATCCCTTTTACGGACGGAAACAATACCGCTAAATCCCGATACATCAAATACATTTTATCGCTCCTCTATAGCCTCTTTTGCGACAAGACGGTCATCAAAGTCGAAAACCTGGTTCCCTACCTGCTGATATGTCTCATGGCCCTTGCCAGCTATTAAAATAACGTCTCCTTTACTGGCATTTTTCACGGCATAGTGAATGGCCTCTTTTCGATCGGCGATTGTTTTATAACTTTCACCTTTTACTCCCTCTTCCATATCCCTAAGGATTTGGATTGGGTCTTCACTTCGGGGATTATCAGAAGTAAAGATTGGGTCTGTACTGTACTGGCATGCAATTTCAGCCATTAGCGGCCGCTTGGATCTGTCCCTGTCTCCTCCGCATCCCACGATGGTAAAAATGCGTTTCAGGGCAAATTGCTTTACCGTTTCCAAAGCATTTTTCAGGCTGTCAGGAGTATGTGAATAATCAACAATCACAGAAAAATCCTGACCTGCATCTACGGTTTCAAATCTGCCTGCTACGCCTTTAACTTCTTCAGCAGATTTGATGATTTGCGAGATTGATATCCCTGAAGCGATCCCTGCACCTATGCTGGCAAGGACATTATAGATGCTGAATTTGCCTATCATTTTCAGAGAAACTTTATGCTTTCCAAATGGAGAGATTAAGTCAAATTCTGTCCCGCCAGAAGTCATCTGAATATTAATTGCCCGAAGGTCAGCTTCCTGATCAATTCCATAGGAAATGACATGAGCTGCCGTCGATTTTTCATATTCTGCAGAAGCAGGGTCATCTGAGTTTAAAATGGCATATTTCGGCTCTTCATGATTATAGGAGCTTCCGAGCTGGGCAAAAAGCAGCCCTTTTGCTCTCCTGTATTCATCCATTGTTTTGTGATAATCCAGATGATCCTGAGTCAGGTTTGTAAATACGGCTATATTAAAATCACACCCATGAATGCGTCCTTCATCAAGTGCATGTGAAGACACTTCCATTACGGCTGAATCTACACCTGCATCTGCCATTTTTCTAAATGTGCTTTGCAGAGTCAAACTTTCAGGAGTGGTATTTTTCACTTCAAAGGTTTCATCGGCAATCTTCGTATACATCGTGCCAATTAAGCCGGTTTTCCTTCCTGCATCAGCAAGGATCTTCTCTATTAAATGGCTTGTTGTTGTTTTGCCATTGGTTCCTGTTATGCCAATTAAATGAAGCTGCTTGCTCGGCTGTCCATAAAAAGCATCAGCCAGCACAGCCATGGCCCGTTTTGTATTCTTTACCACTATAACCGGGATATCCAAATCCAATTCTCTTTGGGCAATGACTGCTGCTGCACCTTTTTTGGCAGCAGAAGCCGCAAAATCGTGGCCATCCACCGTATAGCCCTCAATACAAACAAACAGACTTCCAGGTGTAACTTTCCGGTTATCGTTAACAATCGCTGTAATTTCCGGGTTTTCCCCTTTAAAAGTCATATATGGCTGCAAAAATCGCAGCAATTTATGTAATTCCATGTCTACCAATCCTCTCGTGTTAAACAGAACAATCTAATCCTTTTTTACTGCCTCTTGTCATATTCATTTCTAAGTTCTCAAACTAACATTCTATATGATGGCGATATATATTGTACATGATAATTGCTTTTTTAGCTATTTAATATATAGAACCCAAACCCTGAAAGTATGTTGCAGTTTCCTTACAAACAAAAAAATTCAGGCGGCGCAGGATAATGCCGCCCTCAGTCCTATTCTTATTTGTCGTCAAAATACAGCCGGATCGTTGAACCTTCCTTTAACTTGATGCCAGGCTGAGGCGTTTGCTTGACCACTGTATTTCCTGTGCCGCTCGCATCAATTTTCAGGTTAAGGTAGAGCTCACCCAGATCCTTCTTTGTCAGGCCGACCATATCAGGAACTTCAATCATTGGTGAATCCATCCATGTCAGTTCTTTTTCAATTTGATTTTTCCGCGGCTTTACACCCATCGCCCGCAAGCTGTCCCCCATGATCTCTCCGACAATTGGAGCAGCAACTACCCCGCCAAATTGAATAGTTCCTTTTGGATTATCCACAGCCACATAAACAACAAGCTGCGGATCATCTGCAGGTGCGAATCCTATAAATGATACAATATGGTTATTTTCCAGGTAACGGCCGTTTTGCGCTTTTTGTGCAGTTCCAGTTTTACCGCCTACACGGTACCCGTCTACAAAGGCCTTTTTCCCCGACCCTTTTGCCACAACTGATTCAAGCGCTTTTCGGATTTCATCTGATGTTTCCTTTGATATTACTTTTCTCTTTGCATCAGGTGATTTTTTCATTAATATTTCCCCGGTAGCCGGATTAATAAGCTCTTTGGCTATATAAGGGGTATATAATGTTCCCCCATTAACGGCAGCCGAAATGGCTGCTACCTGCTGAATCGGAGTCACAGAAACTCCCTGTCCAAAAGCAGTAGTTGCCTGCTCAACTGGGCCAACCCGGTCGAGATTAAATAGAATCCCTTTCCCTTCGCCCTGCAGGTCGATACCGGTCTTTTCTCCGAATCCAAAGTCGCGGATGTATTTAAACAGTTTATCTTTGCCTAATCGCTCACCGAGCTCTACAAAACCAGGGTTACAGGAATTCTGAACTACTTCCAAATAAGTCTGGCTGCCATGGCCGCCCTTTTTCCAGCATCTTAGTCTTGCACCGCCAACTTCAACAGATCCCGGATCATGAAAATGATCCTTTTCCAAGTCTACCTTGCCCTCTTCTAACGCAGCTGCCAGAGTGATGATTTTGAATGTAGAACCAGGCTCGTATGTACTCCAGATTGGCAGGTTGCGGTTGTAAATTTCCGGGGGTACATTCCTAAAATTCGCAGGGTCAAAATCAGGCCTGCTGGCCATGGCAAGAACTTCCCCGTTATTTGGATTCATGGCAATTGCTATTATTCCATCAGGGTTGTATTCAGCCTGAGCAATATCAAGCTCCCTTTCTACGATTGTCTGAATCTTGGAATCGATAGTGAGCTTTAAATCCATACCATCAACCGGCGGCTTGTAGTCATCCGCCATATCGTTCATCCGTTCTCCCTTTGCATTCGCATAAAACTTAACAGATCCTTTTTTTCCTTTTAGTTCTTCATCATAATATAATTCCAGCCCCATAAGACCCTGATTATCAATTCCCGAAAACCCCAAAACATGTGAGAGATAATTCCCGAAAGGGTAATGGCGTTTTGAATCTTCACCAATGTATATGCCTTCAATTTCCAGTGCACGGATTTCTTTCGCTTTTTCATGGGAAATTTTTCGGCCTTCAGGGATTTTCACACTTGATTCTCTTTTGGTGATCAGCTGGTAAGCTTTTTCTTTTGACATATTCAGCACCGCAGCCAATTTCTCTGCAGCATCAGCAGGATCTTTTATTTGCCTGGGTACAACATAGACAGTTGGAGCACTGACATTCGTAGCCAGTGGAATACCGTTGCGGTCGACGATTTCTCCTCTTTCCGGTTCGAAAGGGATGTCTCTGCTCCATAGTTCCTTTGCACCATCTGTAAGCAAATTCCCCAGAAAGAATTGAACATATCCAAGACGCAAATCAATAATAAAAAAAACGAGAATACCAACAAACAACGCTACAGTCAGCCGTTTTCGAACGGTTACATTTGAAACACGCATGTACGGACGAACCTCCTTAGATTATGGCTCGTTCCAATATATGCTTGTACATAAATGAATAGAACGCACTGCCGCTCATCCGGCAGTACGTTCTAATTTAATCCAGCACTGCTTCCTCTTCTTCCTGCTGCTCTTCTGATTGTGCATTTTCCTCATTATATTTCTCTGCAGGCGGCTCAAGTTCGACGATTAAATAGTCACCTTCCCTGAGTGCAGAACCAGCCTTCAGATTTTGCTTCACCACATATCCGCTTCCTACAGTATTCAGCTTTAAGTCAGCAAGCTTTGCCACCTTCATAACGTCCCTCAGCGACCATCCATTCATATCGGGCACTGTTAAATCGCCTTCAGTCTTTAAGATTACTCGTTCTCCTTCCAGCAAATTGTACATATTTCCAGGGACCTGTCTTTCAACCTTGCTTCCCTTTCCCAGTACAATAGCTTCAAAACCGGACTTTTTCAATTCTGCTTTTGCTTCCTCAACTGTTTTCCCTTCCACTTCAGGTGCCTGTTCAGAGTTCGCCTTCAGTTCCTTTGCCGGCTCGATATTTAAATATTGAAGACTGCTTTTCATAACCGGTGTAAAAATCTTGGAAACCGGCTCTGCACCGTTTGTACTCAGGTCAATATCCGGCTGCTGGACAGCTACATAGATGATCAGTTCAGGATCATCTTTTGGCGCCATGCCTAAAAAGGAGAAGATAAAATTTTCATGCCCAGTTAAATATCCTCCGCCATTTGGGTCAGGGATTTGGGCAGTCCCCGTTTTTCCGGCAACCTTGTAGCCCTCAATATTATACCTTTTGTAACCCGTTCCGTTTTCAGAAGACACAACCGTTTCCAGGATATCCCTTGTTTTCTTGGCCGTTTCTGCTGAAACTGGATTCCCCTTCACTTCCGGCTTTGTTTTTTTTAATACTTCATTTTTATCACCATCAACAATACTGCTGATCACATGAGGCTTCATCATTTTGCCGTCATTTGCAATGGCAGTAGCTGCCTGTACCTGCTGAATCGGCGTAATGGCAGAACCTTGCCCGAATCCGGTAGTTACCTTATCAAGCGGCCACTCGTAAGCTATTTTTCCGCCTGTTTCATTCGGCAGGTCAATTCCAGTTGGATTTTCAAATCCAAACTTTGTTATATATTCCCTGTATTTTTCATAACCAAGCTTCTCTTTAACTATTTTCGCGAAAGCCACGTTCGACGAACGCTGAACGCCTTCAAGGTAAGTAATGGACCCCCAGCCCCGTCCCTGGTTATGGTCGCGTATAGCCGGTGAATTTTCTGTTACTTTATAACTTCCTGATTTATACCATTCATTCGGATCAAATTCTCCCTCCTCAATGGCTGCAGCCAAAGTAAAGATCTTCATAGTTGAGCCGGGCTCAAATGAGTTTTCGATCACTTCATTATGCCACGTCTCTTCAATGCCTTCCTTTGTTTTCGGGTGGAAGGATGGCCTCTGTCCCATTGCCAAAATCTCACCCGTTTTGGCATCCGCGACAACAGCAACCATCTTTTTCGGCTTATACTCTTCGTCTACTTTATTCATGGAATCTTCGAGGAAAGTCTGGATTTTCTTATCGATTGTCAAATACACATCTTTGCCATTTTGAGCCGGCTGGATTTTTTGATCTCCATTTGGAAGGAGATAGCCCCATATATCGCTTTCATAGCTGAACTTTCCATCTTTTCCTGTAAGCAC
The DNA here is from genome assembly GCF_000294775.2 of Cytobacillus oceanisediminis 2691. Taxonomy (GTDB): domain Bacteria; phylum Bacillota; class Bacilli; order Bacillales; family Cytobacillaceae; genus Cytobacillus; species Cytobacillus pseudoceanisediminis. The sequence continues at coordinate 1,793,699 of NZ_CP015506.1, read as the reverse complement.
ATCATTCAAACTCTGTTCAAGACCCAGCATCCCTACTGTATCGGTCTTATTCGTCTTCGATTTTTTCTTTTCAACATATCCGACTAAATGCGAGGCGAAGACGCCATTTGGGTAGAACCGTTTGGAATCAGTTATGAATGTAATTCCCGGTAAATTCATATCTTCAATTTCTCTTTTTGTCTTTAACGGAAGATCGCGCCCTTCTTTACCAAATTCAACCTGGAATGGCGGGTCCCCTTTTTCTGTTTTCTTCGTTAAGATTCTATATATCTCCGACTCTTCCAGATCGATTGCTTTCGAAAGCGCCGCTGCTGTTTTTTCAGGGTCTTTCACATAATCCGGCTTCATACTTTTGTCAAGGATTGCTACAAGCTTGTAGGAAATAGTATCCTCGGCAATGACTTCACCATTGCGGTCATAGATAGTACCCCTTTTGGCTTGAATTGTCTTTTCACGTTCATATTTTTGCTGAGCTTTTGCCGCAAGTGCATGTCCCGCTGCTTCCCCTGTAACCTGAATGGAAACAAAGCGGAAAATTAATACAAAAAAGAGCAGGCTGAATATTAAAAATAATATCGCTGCTCCAAAATTGATATTTGGCTGTTTCTTCATTAATCTTCCACTACCTTGACATTATTTCCGCTGAATTTAAGTCCCATTTCCTCAGCTTTTTCTTTAATGCGCTCGTATGTACTTAATTCGCCCACTTGCATTTTGAGATCTGTATTCACTTTATTCTGCGTTTGGATTGCTTCTTCTGTTTGCTGAATTTCTTTATTCACTTCGTATATGGCTGCCTGGTTTGAAACCATTTGTACAGCACCAAAACAAACAATGCCAGTGAAAGCAAGTCCCAGTATTTTTTCCCCGGGGGAAAGCCATGACTTTTTTGATAATTTCTTGGGAGCTGGAACGGGCTGGGTTTGGATATCAAATTGTTTTTCTTCTTGAATTTTTCGGGCTAAATTGCTCATAATTCCCCTCCTGTAAATTTTTTATTTATTCTCTACATGAGTATTCGTAATCCCTTAAAGCTTCTCTGCTATTCTCAGTTTAGCGGACCTTGCCCGATTATTGTGTTCCAGCTCTTCTTCTGAAGGCAGAATCGGCTTTCTGTTAATGAGCTTTAAGATTGGTTTATATTCATCTGGAATAATCGGGAGGCCGGGAGGAAGATTTGGTGTTTCACTGGCTTTTTTAAATGCCGCTTTACAAATCCGATCCTCCAGTGAATGAAACGTGATCACGCTGATTCTTCCATTGGGATTTAATATGTCAATAGCCTGGTGAAGAGAATCCTCAAATACACCAAGTTCATCATTAACAGCTATTCTAATGGCCTGAAATACACGCTTGGCGGGATGCCCGCCTTTTCGTCTGGCAGGAGCAGGTATTGCCTCTTTAATCAGCTCAACCAGCTGGCCTGTTGTTTCTATCGGGGAAACTTCCCTGGCCGCTTCAATCTTCCTCGCAATTTGCTTCGAGAATTTCTCTTCTCCGTATCTGAAGAAGATTTTCACAAGTTCACCATATTCCCATCTGTTTACTACGTCATAAGCGGAAATGTCAGCGCCTGTATCCATTCTCATATCAAGCGGGGCATCATTATGATAGCTGAAACCTCTTTCAGGTGTATCCAATTGAGGTGATGAAACGCCAAGGTCATATAAAACACCATCTACTTTTGACACACCCAGGTTTGCAAGCTCTTCCTGAAGATACTTGAAATTACTTTTGATGATCGTAATTCTGTCACCATATTCAGCCAGTTTTTCTTTTGCGTGAGCAATCGCTGTGTCATCCTGGTCAAATGCATACAGCTTTCCCTTTTCAGACAGCTGGGAAAGAATTAATTCGCTGTGGCCTGCACCGCCCAGCGTACAATCCACATACACTCCATCAGGATGGATATTTAAGCCTTCTACTGTTTCTTTTAATAGTACTGTTGTATGTTCAAACATTGTTGTATGAATCCACCTTTCCAATCCGAGAAGCACGAGATGCATTAATGGCACCTGGAGCTAAACAAATATCTTTGTATCATGGGAAATTATATTACTAAAACATTCCCATTATATATCAAACCCAATCATGTTTTCCGCAATATCAGCAAAAGATTCCTCTGATTCTGCAAAATAATCTTCCCAAAGATTTTTGCTCCATATCTCGATCCGATTGGAAACGCCCAGCACTACACATTCTTTTTCCAATTTTGCATATTGCAGAAGAGGGGAAGCAATATTTATTCTTCCTTGTTTATCAATTTCACATTCAGTGGCACCTGAAAAGAAAAAACGGGTAAATGCACGGGCATCTTTTTTGGTAAGCGGAAGGCCCTTTAATTTTTCTTCAAGCTGCCTCCACTCATCCATGGGGTAGCCAAACAAACATTGATCAAGTCCGCGTGTCAAAACAAATGTTTCACCCAAGTTATCACGAAATTTGGATGGCACGATGAGACGGCCTTTATTATCAACGTTGTGATGGAACTCACCCATGAACATACCCACTGCACCCACTTTCTAACTCAAATGTACCACAATCCCCCACTTTCCTCCACATGTTTTTAATTATTCTACCACTTCATATAAAATCCTGCTTCCCATAAGGTATTCCCCCATTTTCCGTTCGTCTTTTTATTACATTTTCTTTAAATTCTTTACTATGCTTTTCACAGATTTTCACGCTGGGGAATAGTCAGGATATAAAGGGATTTCATCTTTTTTCATCAAAAAAAAGACCTCATCCGTATGGAAAAGGTCCGAAGAATAATGGCGAATATTAAATTTTTATGACTTTGTGTGTCCCATCGAAATGAAAGGAGTACTCAATCAATTCTTCAAGGAAATTCATCCCATATTTATTAAGGTAATAGAGAACATTCCAAACTCTCTCCTGAGGAACTCCACCCGGCCTCAGTGAGTTTTCAGCTTTTTCATATTTCATAATGATTACTTCATGTTTTTGCTGGATGGACTTCTGGATTTTATTCTCCATGAAATCTATCTGCCTTATTAAAAGATCTTCATTTTTCTTTAACATAGGAAGAAGGGCGTGAACCTCTTTCATTGTAAGTTCTTCGATTAGCTCATAGTTTTGTTTTACTTGAGCTTTTGTTTTTTGGAATTGGGCTTCTATGCTTTCATTTTTAATACTCCTCAGATACTCATCTTTCTCTGCTTTCGTGCCTGATTCAAGCACGCCCTGCAAATCAAGTCCTAATTCTCTCAAATCACTTTCCACAGAACGTTCTAAGATAGTGATATTTAAACGGGGCATAATCGGAGGCATTTTCATTCCAAACCATTCAAATGCCATTTTTAGTTCAGCCCAATAGGCAATTTCGCCAGGACCGGCTATAAAGGAAAGAACCGGAAACAGGCATTCCTGTGTGATAGGCCTTGTCACCACATTATTGCTTAGTCGTTCGGGATGATTTTCTGAAATCTCCAGGAGCTCATTCATTGAGAACTCGTGAGTTTGTTCCCTACCGGTAAATACCTTTTTTTCCTGATTGAACTCCAAAAGTATTCTTTCTTTATGCTTTTCATCATAATAAAATAGGTTTGCAGCATTTTCACTTAAGTCAATAGCATTTGGAAACCCGGCATTCTCCAAGTTTTGCTGCTGGCTTTTCACACGCTTTGTGATATCTTCAAAACCTTTGATCTGTTTGCCAAAAATGCTGCTTTCAAGTCTGCGAAGCTTTTGGTCACCTGAATCAACCAGAAGAAGCCCTGTTTCTTTAAATAAATGCATAATAATGCCGGCAAAGAACTCCACATAGGTTTGTGAATGCATAATAATTCCTTCTAAACTCAAAAGAAGGTCTTTTGTATGTTCCGTCTCTCCGAAAGTCTCAATGATGTCTTCCACCCATGCCCTGCATTTTTCACGGTTCAAAGGGATATTTGAAACCATCTTCTTCTCTAAAACTTTTTCAGGATAAGTCATTTTTTCCATTTTATTATTCTTCTCGATGAAAATATGATTTACTTCCTGATAATCATGATCCTCCCCCGCAATCCAGAATACCGGAACAACAGGGATTCCCAGCTTACTTTCCTGCTGTTTTGCAAGATTTATGATTGAGATGATTTTATGTATAGTATATAGGGGTCCCGTCAAAATACCTGCCTGCTGCCCTCCGATAATCACGGCACTATCTTCTTGCTTCAGCTTATTTAGTGAGTCATGAACAGCCGGGGAAGCAGGGAATTGATCCATAAACTCTCCAATATATTCAGAAAGTTCATTTCTCATAAACGACCGGCCCTTCAGTTCAGCTAACCGTGCTTTATAATCAGAGTCGGAATTATAACGATAGTGAAAAAACTGCATAATTTCTTCTGTTTGTGCAATATAATCTGTTGCAAACCGGTTTGTTGCCGGCAATGAGAGATTAAGAATCTCCATTAATGAACTTCCTTTCTCATAGCTGATCAATTTTAATTTTCATCTTATGAGTATAGCATTGTCTTAAATGAAAAGAAAAAAACTTTGCTTACCTAAATGCTTTAATTCTAGAGGTAAAATAATTATATTCCGGACCTGCTTTACTTATGGAATGAAGACAACAGAAGTTACCCTTTGAACAAGCCCAATTAACATTAGAACTATATAAGCGGTGAAATAAAGTAAAAAATTGAATCTCCAGAACCCTTTGAATAAGGCACGCAGATTGATTTCCTGCTTAATTCTCCAATGCATGATAATAAAAGTGACCGCTGTAATCAGCAGTGATAGGACTATCATCCATAGATAGGATTTATCCCAGATTACGACAATTAAATAGTGAACCGCCAGAATAAAAAATAATGTGCTGACATCCAGGGCAATATGTACAGATCTTTTGTGTTTTTTAGTGATTTGTTTGCTGATAATAAAAACAGCCAGATATCCGAGCAGCGGTATGGTCACCAATGTTGCAATTAGGCTTGAGAACACAGTATTCAACTCATTTCCCCCTTTTTACTCCCTGCCTTTGATCTGACAATAAAGACTTTCAGAATATGGAGCAGACATCTTCTTCTTTTCAGCTTCCTCAAGGATATATCCTAAAATAGCATCTATCTCTGTTTCTCTGCCTTCTTCGATATCCTTAAGCATTGAAGATCTGTTCATCCCTGTTTCCTCACAGACACTTTTTACATGGGTTAATGCACCTGCTTTATCAGGAATGCCTAATATGCCACTTACCTCGTCAAACAACCTCAAAAATAACTGATAATAATATTTATTAGCTAAGAGTTCACCATTTCTCACACGGAGAACTGCTGTAAGCGGATTTATAACACAGTTTACGATTAATTTTTCAATTAGCATTTCTATGTGATTCTCGGCAAATATAAAAGGAAAATAACAAGATGCCGAATCGGATATTTTCAATAAAAGTTCCACATCTCCCTTTAAAGCAGCCACTTTGGTTACCCCAATTCCAGTATGCAGCACTGTGTCAGGCTCTGACTTTAAAGCACCATGCTCTACACTGCCCACATAAATATTTTCCGCTTCAAGCATTTCAGCCCATTTCAAATGCCCCATGCCATTTTGCAAAAACAAATATGATCCACACTTGCCAGTATTCATTTCCATTAAGTCCTTTACAACTTCAGGAATGCTGTATTGCTTAACAGCAATGATTGTTAAATCCTCTTCTCCCTTCCATTCTTTGAAATGGAATGCCTTTAAGGGGGCATTGCTGCGAATGCCTTTTCTCTCAGTTGTAAGTCCTTTTTTGCGCAGCTTTTGCAATTGAGTACTGTTTCTAATATAAACACGCACTTCATGATTTTCATTTAAATAATGGGCAAACAGAAGGCCAATGGCGCCTCCACCGATAATAGCTATTTTCATAACAGACTCCACCATTTTTACTTTTTAAGCATATTTTAACAAAATAAGATAAATTCATGGGTAAATTGGAATGTTTTAATTACTAATTCCAATATTTATTTTCTTTATTCCATTTTTCATCAGCTAAATCCTTTAAAAAAATCCCTTTTTCGAAGATCGAAAAAGGGATTTTTAAAAGGATAAAGTATTAAACTGGATAAACCGGATGTTTGCGGATGCTGAATGTCAATTCTTTAGTCTCATACAGGTTAAAACGGTTAATTAAAACATTTCTTAATTCTGAAGGTGCAACAATATCGTCAACAATTAATTCAGAGGCAAGTTTGTAGATATCAATTGTTTCTTTATATTCCTGCTGTTTTTCCTGAACATATTTAATCTTTTCTTTCGGATCTTCAATCGCATTGATTTTATTGGAATAAACCGCATTTACTGCTGCTTCAGGACCCATAACTGCGATTTGTGCTGTAGGCAGGGCGATACAGCAATCAGGTTCAAACGCTGGTCCAGCCATTGCATACAACCCGGCTCCATATGCTTTTCTGACGACAACTGAAATTTTCGGCACTGTTGCAGAACTCATCGCAGCAATAAGCTTTGCACCATGCCGGATAATCCCTGCTCTTTCCACCTTAGTCCCAATCATAAATCCAGGGACATCTGCAAGGAATAATAGCGGAATATGGAAAGCATCACAAAGCTGAATAAATTTCGCTGCTTTATCAGCAGAATCCACAAATAATACCCCGCCTTTAACCTTTGGCTGGTTGGCAATAATCCCTACAGGATTCCCCCCAATCCGGGCAAGTCCCGTAATGAGTTCCCCTGCAAAAAGTTTCTTAATTTCAAAAAAGCTGCCTTCATCAATTAAGGAATCAATACACTCATACATATCAAATGGGGCATTTTGATTTTTAGGGATAATTTCTTCGAGGCTGCGGCCGGATTTGGGCATTACCGCCTCGAGCTTCACTGGTTTTTCTTTAAAACTTGCAGGAAAGTAAGCCAAATATCTTCTTGCTGAATCAATGGCCTCTTCCTCACTATATGCAAGCAAATCGCCACAGCCGCTGACAGAACAATGCATGCGGGCACCGCCCATTTCTTCAAGGGTAACCTTCTCCCCAATAACCTTTTCTGCCATTCTTGGTGAACCCAGATACATAGATGCATTTTGATCTACCATAATAACAATATCACAAAACGCAGGTATATAAGCTCCGCCAGCAGCAGAAGGTCCAAAAAGCAGACATATCTGCGGTACCATGCCTGAAAGTTTTACCTGGTTATAAAAAATTCTCCCTGCTCCTCGTCTATTCGGGAACATATCAAGCTGATCCGTAATACGGGCACCGGCAGAGTCAACCAGGTAAAGGATCGGAACTTTTAATTTCTCCGCCGTTTCCTGTATACGGATAATCTTTTCAACCGTCCTCGCACCCCAGGAACCGGCTTTTACTGTGGAATCATTAGCCATTACACAAACGGTCTGGCCATTTACCCTGCCAACTGCTGTTACAACCCCGTCTGCCGGAAGATCACTTTCCTGACAGTTCGCAAACTTGCCATCTTCCTCATAGAATCCGTCATCAAACAGGAGTTCAAGCCGTCTTCTGACAAAGAGCTTATTTTGGGCTTCATTCTTTTCATGATATTTTGGATGTCCGCCAGCTTCTATTACCCTGCTTCTTTCCTGCAGCGTCTCTGTTAATGTCTTTGCAGTGGTCATTCCCATCCTCCTAAAATATAAATTTCCCATTCTTCGTTATACTTGCTTATTGCTGCACGGTACTCAGCATCAGCCACCTGTATTGGATTTCCGGTCTCAGCCTTCTTATTCGAATACGATTAGCACATCGCCTTCGTTAACAAAATCTCCTATGCTTACCTTCACTTCAGCTACTTTTCCAGCAGCTTCGCTTTCAACTGGAATCTCCATTTTCATGGATTCAAGCATTAATACTTCCTGGCCTGCATTAACCTCCTGACCCGCTTCAACCAAAACATTTAATACAGTACCTGCCATTGATGATGTAATTTCTTTCATTGTATTTTCCTCCTTTTAGTTAACGGCAAAAGCCTTCTTTGCTAGAAATGATGTAGAATAATTCCCTTTACGGAAATCTTCGTCTTTTAATATTTCTTTAAATAACGGTGCATTTGTTTTAATGCCTTCAATTCCCAGTTCCTCAAAGAATTGTAAGGCATTTTCTATCGCTTCATCCCTTGATTGGCCATATATAATGCATTTTGCAATCATTGGATCATAAAATGGGCTGACTGCCGTATTTGAAGCATATCCATAATCAACGCGTATTCCTGGGGTATCTTTCCATTCAAATTTAGACAATTTGCCTGGAGAAGGCATAAAGCTTACAGGATCCTCAGCATACAGCCTAAATTCAATTGAATGGCCAGCCTGCTTGATGCTATTTTGCTGCAGCGGCAGCTTTTCTCCTCTTGCTGCAAGCAGCTGCCATTCTACAAGATCCAGCCCAGTTACTTGTTCAGTTACGGGATGTTCAACCTGAAGTCTTGTGTTCATTTCAAGAAAATAAAAGTTCTCCTGCTCATCCACAATAAATTCAATTGTTCCGGCATTTTTATAATTGACTGCTTTGGCAGCAGTCAAAGCCGTTTCATACATCTTTTGTTTTGTTTGCTCTGAAAGGAAAGGTGACGGTGATTCCTCTACTACTTTCTGATGTCTCCTCTGAATAGAGCAATCTCTTTCAAATAAATGTACGATATTCCCATGATGGTCACCAAACACTTGTATTTCGACATGTCTGGCATTTTCTATATATTTTTCAATAAATACTTCATCAGATCCAAAATAGGCTTTGGCACGCGCTTTTGTGGAGTCGAAAGACTTAGCGAGCGCTTGCTCATTTTCACAGCGCACCATTCCAATACCTCCGCCTCCCCCACTGGCCTTCAGCATGACTGGATAGCCCATAGAATCCGCAAGCCTGCATGCTTCCTCAAGATTGGATGTTCCCTCTCCGCTTCCTGGGACAACCGGCACTCCCGCTTCCTTCATAGTATTGCGGGATACAATTTTATCCCCCATCAATTCAATGGTTTCAGGATCTGGTCCAATAAAAGCAATACCCGCATTAATTACGGCTCTTGCAAAGACGGCGTTTTCTGATAAAAAACCATATCCCGGATGAATTCCATCTACATTTTCCCTCTTTGCAATTTCCAAAATGGCCTCTGTCTTTAAATAAGATTTATTAACAGGCGGTTCACCAATACGGAAAGCATATGTAGCTTCTTTAACAAATGGCAGATCTTTGTCTGCATCAGAATATATGGCAACAGTCTCAATTTCCATTTCACGGCAGGTTTTAATTATCCTTAAAGCAATTTCTCCCCTGTTGGCAATCAGAATTTTTCGCACAATCGGTCCCCTTTCTCATTGTAGTAATCCTGCAATAATATATATTTCTACAATCTTCTGCCTATTTCCTTCTGTTTTTGTAAACGCTTTCTGATTTTTATAAAAAAACTAAAAATATATTAAGTTTTTCATATGTGCAGAATTTTTTGTTTACTTGTTATATAATAATAGACATAGAAAAAACCTTTCAACTATTAGGAAGGCATTATAAAGCGGTTACATCTGCAGAATTCCTATACATCGATGGCTAAGGGGGAGATTTTATGAACTATAAAGTTGAAAAATTAAAAGTAAATTATAAAACACTGGAAGAGTTTAAGAAATTCAAAGAGTATGGACTGCAGGAGCTATCCATGCTCGAAGACCTTGAAGCTAATATTATTGAAAATGACAGCGAGTCGCCTTTCTACGGCATTTATTTCGGGGATAAACTTGTAGCACGTATGAGCCTTTATCAGATAGAAGCAAGATTCGATCGATATTTCGATCCCGCACAGGATTATCTGGAGTTATGGAAGCTTGAAGTCCTGCCTGACTATCAAAACAAAGGCTACGGCCAGAAACTTGTAGAATTTGCCAAAGGATTTGGACTTCCTATTAAAACAAATCCACGAGTAAAATCGAAAGTTTTCTGGGAGAAAATGGGATTTGAACCCGTCAATTATGATATGGAACGCGACCTGGGAGAGAATCCGCTGGCCTGGTTCCCGGCAGGAGTTAAAGAACAAACCCATTAAGATGCTGTCTACTACTACTAAGTCATTAAATAAGCGGACTATTGCAGTCCGCTTATTTCTATTTATTTTCGCTACATCTATTTCTCCACCTTCTCAGGCTTTATATCGGGATTCACAGTAAAATTCAAGTTTTTGTGGCGGGTGCCGTCTTTGAGCCCGACAAGCTTTCTTGCACTTTCCATAATTTCTACCAGAGCTTTGTAATCCTGCTCCATTGTATTCAATTCTTTAATTAATTTTTCATTTTCCGCTGCCAGGTAGTACATTTGCTTCTCAAGCTCCTGAATGCGTTTTTTAGGATAAGGATCTTCTGAGACAGCAGGCTTCTGAGCTTTTTCATATAACTCTTTCAGGAAAGAGGCTAATTCCTCAAACTCGATAGTCCTTTTAATTGACTGAACTGAGTTTTCATTTCTTTTTTCCGCATTTTCCTCTGGAACAGCTGGAAGCTCTTGTTCCACTTCCACAGCCTGCGGACTTTTCTTCATTTCTTTCCTCTGCTTTTTTGCCAGTTCAATTCCTGATGTATATTGCTTTCTTACAAAGGAATTCCAGCGAAATCCGCAGGCAGCCGCGGTTCTGCTTAACTGTTTGCCAACTTCTTCAAATGCCTGAAGCTGAGTTCCTCCTTCACGAATATGACGGAGTACGATTTCTGCAAGCAGTAAATCCTCATCTTGAGACCAAGCATCCTGACGGGTTGAAGACATCAGTGTATCCCTCCTAGTGTTTTTCTTTATACATATGCCAATGCTAGAAAAGATAGACTGATATCGTATTATAAAGTGTAACTTTATTCATCCCCAGGAAATTAATGGTTTTTTCTAATTTTGGAAGGATATGCTTAAGGCTTATTCAGGAAACTGTCAACTTTATTATGGTGCGCTTCTCCCTCCCATAAAACCGAACAGCGACGCACTTCTTGATCAATTCTCTCTTCTAAGCCAGCTGCAGCCCACTTTTTTACAAGAAGGTCTTTATAAGCTTCCAAAACCTCACTCTCAAGCTTAAGCATTCTTTCCAGAAAGCTCTTGCACCCGTCGATTGGATTCCCTTCAAAGACAGAATGTATGAAGCCTAATTCTTTTAATTCTCCATCAGAATATAATTTTGCTTCCATCAGCATTCTCATGGCATTGGCAGGAAGCATCTTTTCCATAATGATGGAACCGCCGCCCCAGCCGGTTGTTATGGCTAAAGTTCCCTGGATAAAACCGGCTTTAATTCCTGCATTGGCAATCCGGTAATCACATGCAGCAGCAAGCTCACAGCCACCGCCGACAGCTGTTCCATTCAATATGGCAATAGTTGGTTTTGGCAAGAATAGTATATCTTTTAAAAGACCAGCCATTCTGCTTAGCATTCCAAAAGCTTCATCTTCCGTTTTTAAGCTGTGAAAGGAAGATAGATCACCTCCCGAGCAAAAAGCCTGGTTTCCCTCTCCTGTAATCGCAAGTGCCTTAACTGATTTCTTACCTGCTTTATGAAGTGCGTTCTCCAGGCCATCCATAACTTCATAGCTTATGGCATTCCTTTTTTCAGGCCTGTTAATCTTAAATACTAAAAGTCCATTCTCGAATTCTTCAATTATGTAAGGGTTCATGGCTGCCTCCTTGTAATTGGTTAAACTATTTATAATATTAGCAAAAATATACATAGACAGGTACTTATTGATGAGGCAAAATCACTGCCTAAAAACGACAAAAGCACAAGAACTAAGTTCTTGTGCTTTATATCTAAAGGATTAGTCGTTTACTACTTCTTTTCCTTTGTAAGTTCCGCAAGCTTTGCAAACGCGGTGAGCAAGTTTCATTTCACCACAGTTTGGGCATTCTACCATACCAGGAACCTGTAATTTAAAATGGGTACGACGTTTTCTCTTCGCAGTTTTAGATGTTCTTCTAAAAGGTACAGCCATTCTTCCCACCTCCTTAAAGAGTATTAGAGGATGTCCATAGGAATTGGACACACCCATTAAGAAAGTTATGAAGGCCAGAGCAAGCTGGTGTCTTCAAGTGCTTCTTGTTTTTCTTCCGTTATGAATCGGAAGAAGGATCATTCTGATCAAAAAATTGAGCAAGTCCGGCAAGACGAGGATCTACTTTATCCTGTTTATCCTGCTCCTGAATGACCTCCCAATCCTTACCGGATTGAGGAGCTCCTTCTTCACTGCTGTCTTCGCAGAAAACTTGCATTGGGACTTCGAGTAAAAGGATCTCATGAAGGATCGGATTTAAATCAATCACATCCCCTTTTACCTGGTGAACCTCCTCTTCAGTCTCATAATCAAGACCTTTTAAAAGGAAAGTTTCAGTTGTTTCAACATTAATTGGATAATTTACGTCAACTAAAGTACGAGAACAAGGTAATATTAAATGACCCTTTATATTTAAATGAAAAGTCACTTTGGCAGAATCAATATCCGTACGGCCCGTCACATGCATTGGTGATGCACCGCGTATTTCCGGATTCAATTTCATGACCTCATCAACATTGACAGTTTCATCAATGGGAAAATCCTTGCTTCGATATTTTTGTAACTGACTTAAAGTCCATTTCATACGAATCACCCCAAGGCAACAAAGGTAATTATAGCCTTCCTATAATTATTTGTCAATATTTTTTCTTTACACTATAATGTAGCTAATATCCTACTATTGAAGGCTTCTTCAGTAAAAAAAATTTTGCAGGATTTAAAGATTTTGTTTCTTAATACTTTTTCCATTACATATCTTTTTAAACCTTTTCGAGGAGTATGTCAATATGAATGCAACAGGTGTAATTGTAGAATATAATCCTTTTCATAACGGCCATGCTTTTCATTTGGAGCAGGCAAAAAAAGTTTCAGGTGCAGAAACCATTATAGCTGTCATGAGCGGCAACTTTCTCCAGAGGGGGGAACCTGCATTAGTTTCCAAATGGAAACGTGCTGAAATGGCATTAAGAGCGGGTGCAGATATTGTATTTGAGCTTCCATACCAGTTTGCTGTTCAGCAGGCAGATATTTTTGCAAGCGGAGCTGTATCCATTCTGGAAGCAGCCGGCTGCAGGAGCCTTTGCTTCGGAAGCGAATCCGGCAGTATGGAAAGCTTTCACCAAACTTTATCTTTTCTTGAGGAACATAATTCTGCCTATCAAGAAAGGGTCAGAGTGCATCTGGATGCTGGCTTCAGCTATCCCAAAGCAACATCGATGGCATTCCTCGATCTGAACCCTGAAGGTGAATTGGTAGACCTTTCAAAACCTAATAATATTCTTGGCTTTCAGTATTTAAAGTCAGCCCGAAGGCAATATTCATCCATGGAACTTTTTACAGTTGCAAGAAAAAGCGCAGGATACCACGACGAACAATTTGCTTCTGATTCCATAGCAAGTGCCACAAGCATAAGAAAAGCACTTTTTTCCAAGAATGGAGAGATTGAATCCATTCGCCAATATGTTCCGGAAACTACATATCTAGGTTTACTTCAGTATAAAAAAGAGTTTGGCGGGTTTCACCAATGGGAACAATATTGGCCCTTCTTAAAATTCCGACTGGTTCATCTACAGCCGGAAAAGTTACGGGACATTTATGAAATGGAAGAAGGCTTGGAGCATAGGTTTTTATCAGCAGCACTCCAGGCTCAAACTTTTCAGCAGTTTATGGAGAAGATTAAAACTAAGCGTTACACCTGGACAAGACTTCAGCGGGCATGTGTGCATATCCTTACAAATACAGAAAAGTCAGAGATGCCCAACAAACCATTAAAAGCAGATTATCTGCATCTTCTGGGGATGTCCAAGAACGGCAGGAAGTATTTAAACAGGCATAAATTCGAATTAAAACTGCCGCTGATTTCAAGAATTTCTTCACACGCTGCACAGCAGCTGCAGCTGGATATTAAAGCTTCCCGGGTATATGCAATGGGTATAGATGGTGGTCGGGACCGTACTCTAATGCAGAAGGAATTTAATCAGCCTCCTATTATGGTTGATTAAATTATGAACTCCTTAATTCTATAAACTGAAAGCTGCAGTTTGCCAGCAGATAATAATGAACAGCCAGCGGTTTCTTGATTGCCGCTGGCTGTTCAATGCTTGGTGCAAGCTCCTGTTAATCCAGGCTCCTTAAATATTCAACCGCATCATCAAAGGTTTCCACAGGAACGATTTTCATATCAGTCTTGATATCCCTGGCTGTTGCAACAGCGGCTTTGTAATTGGAGTCTTCTGCTCCTTTTTCATTAGGGGCAAGGAAGATTTCTGCTCCGGCTTTGTCAGCGGCCACAATTTTTTGCTCGATGCCGCCTATTCTTCCGACTGTACCTTCCGAATTAATAGTTCCGGTTCCAGCTATTTTATAGCCTCCAGTCAAATCTTCTTTTATAAGCTGATTGTAAATTTCAAGTGAAAACATCAGCCCGGCGGAAGGGCCGCCAATTTCTTCACTGTCAATATTCACTGCCGGTTCAACCTCTATTTCTTTGTCATCAACCAGGGTAATTCCCACTCCCGGCTTTCCTGTTTCTTTGAGTGTCTTTAAAGGAATCGAGGTTTCCTTAGTCTTATCCTGGCGTTCAAAGGTTAATGTTATTTCACTGCCCTCCTGTTTATTGGAGACCATGCTGATAAATTCATCAGAGGATTTGAACTCCTTGCCATCCACTTTAAAGATGCGGTCACCAGCCTGCAGTTTGCCGTGAGCAGGCATATCAGGGAGCACATTAAGGACATATACGCCATTATAATGATAATGAATAGGTATGCCAGCTTTTTTATAGGCAGTTTCAATAGCAGCCAATTTGGATGTTGCCATCAGATGCAGCTGCCGTACATTATATTCTTCTTCTGTTTCATTTTCGGAACGTATTTCTTCTACAGGGTATAGTTCCTGATACTTGCTGAATTTAGCAGCTGCGTATGCATATATATTAGCCCGGCCCATTCTTACAGTCGTAAGCATAAAGCTGCCTTGTTCTTCATTGCCGTTTTCGACCTCAATAATTGGTTCCAGTTCTTTAGCCATACCTGGCTTTGATACATAATAAGGCAGATAATAAAACGAACTAACCAGAAGAATAACTGCCAAAACCAAGAAGGAACGGGTATAAAACTTGCTTCTCATCTGTCGGGATGCTCCTTCCACTTTGTTATGTAATGATGAACACTGTCAATATGCTTTTTTGCTTCTTCTTCGCCGATTTTGATGATTTCTTCTATATTGGTAAATGCACGGGAGCTATACATTTCCACCCGGGGCCTGATCATAAAATCGGAAGCTATCTCCCGGTGAGTAACCAGCTCCATCTGCATGATATCCAGACTTTGCATAATAACATCATAGATTGAAGTGATTTCCGCATTCGTTTTGACATGTGAGACATCGATGGCGATGATAATATCAGCCCCCATTTCTTTAACAACAGACACAGGAACCCTGTCCACTACTCCTCCGTCCACTAAAAGGCGCCCGTTTAATTTTTCAGGCACAAAAATGCCTGGGATGGAAATGCTTGCCCTTACAGCATCAGAAATGGGGCCGCTTTTAAAAACAACCTTTTCTCCAGTCATTAAATCAGTAGCCACAACATTGACAGGAATATCGAGGTCCTCAAGATTTTTTCCATGAGTAAATATACGGATCAGTTCCTTTACTCGTTTCCCTGCAACAAAACCCATTTTAGGAACCGTGAAATCTAAATAATACTTCCTTTTAAATGCTTTGGAAAGTTTATATAAACGATCAACATCAAGTCCGGCCCCATAAAAGCAGCCTACCATGGCACCCATGCTGCTGCCGGCAATATAATCAATCGGTATGCCGGCTTCCTTCAAGACCTTGATGGCACCCAGGTGAGCGAATCCCCGAGCTCCTCCCGAACCAAGTGCCAATCCTATTTTCGGTCGCTGCAAAAGACTCCCCCCTCAAACGCCAATGGCCGATTAGAACTTTTGCCTTCAAGTTATTCTATTCTATTTATTTCCAAAAGGAGCATACAATAAAAATCTTCAGCTGAAAAATACAATATGCCTGTACCTAATTCTATGGTCTATTTTAAAGTTCTATGAGTATATTGGGTTATATGGGGACAAGACTTGACAGCAAAAGTTTGACCCTTGTATACCTGCATTTCGTTCATTCAAGTAAAATAAATGAAAAAGTCATGAGAAAATATATATTTAAACGCTTCTTTATTTTACCATTGTTTAAAATCATTGCACAGTCAGTACAACTTGAGGGAGGCTTGTCCGTGTTTCGTTCCAAATTAAAAACGGTTACTCTTGCACTCTCTGTAACCTTAATAGCCATCTCATTAATTTCCTTTCCCCAGGAATCGGTTGATGCATCAATCAGGGGATTAAATATGTGGTGGGAAATTGTGTTCCCCTCATTGCTGCCTTTCTTCATTGTATCGGAAATGCTGATCGGCTTCGGTGTAGTAAAGTTCATCGGGGTACTCCTTGAACCTTTGATGAGACCTTTATTCAGAGTACCTGGAGTCGGAGGATTTGTATGGGCAATGGGGATGGCTTCAGGCTATCCAGCCGGTGCCAAACTGACCGCAAGACTTCGGCAGGAAGGACAGCTATCAAAAACAGAAGCAGAGCGCCTGGTTTCTTTCACTAATTGTTCAAATCCTTTGTTTATCTTTGGCGCAGTATCTGTTGGTTTTTTTAATAACGCCAAGCTTGGTGTTATATTAGCCCTGGCTCATTATCTCGGCAATATTACTGTCGGTTTATTAATGAGGTTCTACGGAAAAAAAACCAGGCAGCCTCCACCTGGTTCAGAGACGTCAAAACCATCGTTACGGGCAGCCTTATCAGCTCTTCATCGGACAAGAATAAAAGATAATCGCCCTATAGGCAAGCTTCTTGGGGATGCAGTCATGTCATCCATCCAAACACTTTTAATGATTGGCGGATTTATCATATTATTCTCTGTTATTAACAAACTTCTATTTCATCTGGGAATCACGGCATTCCTTGCTAAAGGCTTAGAGGCGGTACTGTCAATATTTAGTCTGCCAACCGAATTGAGCATCCCATTCATTTCAGGGTTATTTGAAATAACACTTGGCAGCCAGATGACAAGCCAGGTTCAGCAGGCAACATTAATGCAGCAGGTCATTATTGTCAGCTTCATACTCGCATTCAGCGGATTCAGCGTGCAGGCTCAGGTAGCAAGCATCCTTGCCCAAACTGATATTAATTTCAAGCCATTCTTTTTCGCAAGAATCCTTCACGGCTTTGCTGCTGCCTTTTATGCATACATCCTTTGGCAGCCTATTTATGAACGGTTTTACAATACAGAACAGCCATCCAATGCCATTCCGGTCGGATTTTTTGAGAAATATTCATTTTTCGGCAAATTATTTGATGGAATAGCTGCTTCAGGACCGCTTATAACCATACTTGCACTTTCTGTTTATACCTTTATGCTCGCAAGGCGCTTGGATAAGAGATAACAAAAAACGGGTACCTATCAATCGGGCACCCGTTTTATATTATTCCAGTACAATCAGCAGGAAAGACACCACGCTCTAGTGTTTAGCTAAACTTGGTCTTAAGAGCCTTTTCTACAGTGTCAGGAACGAGTTCTGATATGTTCCCGTTATATTTTGCCACTTCTTTCACAATACTTGAACTTAAGAACGAGTACTGATTATTAGTCATGATAAAAAAGGTTTCCACTTCATCATTCAAGACTCTGTTCATGGATGTTATCTGCATTTCATATTCAAAATCAGAAACAGCCCGCAAGCCCCGAATGACAGCACTCGCATTAACCGATTTTGCATAATCCATCAGAAGCCCCTGAAACGAATCTACTTTAACATTTTTAAGATCCTTTGTTACTTCTTCTATCAGCTGAATTCTTTCTTCAACAGTAAAAAGAGGTTTTTTTGAAGAGTTATTCAATACAACTACATAAACCTGTTCAAATACCTTTGCCGCCCTCTTAATAATATCCAAATGGCCATAAGTTATTGGATCGAAGCTGCCTGGACAAACCGCGATGCCTCCCATTGATATCCCCCTGTCATGTTCTTATTATGTATCGTTTTCCATAAGCATTCTAAGTATGTATTATTCAGCCCAGCTGTAGATTGAGATAGAAATTATCCCGTAATTTTCATGTTTCCGCTGAACCAGTCTTCCGACTGAATCAGGGAGCTCTACATCAGAACCATGTTCGCATAGAATCGTTCCCTGAACCGAAAGCAGATCATTCTCATCAATTAACTTCAGAAGCTTAAGAAGCTGCTGCTTGCGGTAAGGCGGATCGAGAAATATATAATCGAAAACCAGATCCCTTTTTAATATTGCCTTAATGGCACGATCTGCATCATTTCGATATACTTCCGCCTTTTCTTCAAAACCGCATGTCCGAATATTTTCATGGATGGTTTGAATGGCCTTCCCATCCCGATCCA
Source organism: Cytobacillus oceanisediminis 2691 (assembly GCF_000294775.2). Classification (GTDB taxonomy): domain Bacteria; phylum Bacillota; class Bacilli; order Bacillales; family Cytobacillaceae; genus Cytobacillus; species Cytobacillus pseudoceanisediminis. The sequence continues at coordinate 1,775,283 of NZ_CP015506.1, read as the reverse complement.
CAAAAATAACCTTATCTGCTCCTCTGCTGAGGGCTTCAATGCCAAGACCGCCGCTGCCCGCAAATAGATCAAGCCCAAGGCCCCCTTCGAAATACGGCCCAATTATATTAAAAATAGCTTCTTTAACTTTATCAGTAGTCGGACGGGTTGAACTGCCCGGAACAGCTTTCAATATCTTCCCTTTTCTTGTTCCTGATACCACTCGCATACTATCACCGCTAACCTGCAAATTGTCAATTTTCCTGTCTGCTGAGATCGGAAAACTGCTTTTTTCTATCCTATCCTACCATATCTTACAATTGGTAGCCACCCGGCAAATTGTAAGCGGAATCATCAGCTGAAAAAATTTATAGCATGAAGTGTATATCCGTGAGGATTGTGGAAATAATGTAATTAACAGCATCTATTCGAGGATGTTGTTGCCAACCGCGGAGAAGACTTACGTTTCCCCATAAGTTCTTCCTCCGGTTTCTCCTCTCCCTTTGCCTTCTATCCTGAAAAGGATATAGAAGGACCCTGCAGTTATCTGCAGGGCTTTTTATTTTGGATTCATTTAGTCTGGATCGGACGTCAGATGAATCTCGTCTTCTCTTTCTTCAGCAGTCACTCCAAACAGTGATTTAAACCATTGGATTTCTATAAATACGGTTCCGTTTTGATTGGTTAATGGATTTTCAAGCAGTCCATAATCTTCTTCATTATAAATGAAAACATTTTTATTTAAGTAAAATCGATAGCTGTTATTCCCTTTTGACAAAAGCATCGTTTCCTCACCGGATAGGATCTTAACTTCATATCCTAATGACTTCATCGTCTCTGCAAATGGAAGAAGCCTCTTTCCATCCCTATAGATTAAATCAATGTTTGCTTTCTCAGCACCAGATACCAAAAGCTTTTTTTCTTCCTGGAAATACAGAGGAACAAACGGAGCATCGCTTTTTGTATTCATCGTGAAAAACTGTGTGCTAAGACCTTTCACATCACTTAAGAGCTTGTCCAGCTTTTCTGGAGTCAGAGAATTCACCTTGTTTACTATCATAAAGAAAGCTTTCAGCTCATCATTGGTTAACTCTCCCTGCAGCTCCTGCAGTACTATGCTTCCTTTTTTTGAACTGGGTTTCAGATCTAATAAGCCTGAGGATAAAACATCGATTATCCACACTTGAGTGCTGTCTGCAAGCTTTCTTCGAAACTGCAATGTAATAATATCTTTTTCCAGCATTTTGGCCTCAGTGCGGGGAGATGCAATAAGGATATTTTCATCCTTATATTCAGGATATTGATCAGTAAAGATAATCGTCAAGAATGGGAAATTTCCAATCTCATTTAGTTTTTGGAAATTTAAGCTGGCTGCCTGTATGTCTTCTGAGTATACTTCTGCGTTGTTAACAGCTTTCTTTAACAGTGGTTTTTGCTGCCAGTAAAGTGGTGGAACATTCCCTTTGCCCTCGAAATAATAATAATCGATAAGTTCTAATTTCTTTCGGGCTTTTAGGGGGATTCCCGCTGCCCACGAACCCTCTCTTTTGAAAGAATCCGAAATAGTAATAGACAAGCTTTCAGCCTTAATGCCGGGAATTTCCACAAACCAATCAGTTAACAAAAATGCCTTATTTCTTTCATTTATCGGTACAGCATACTCAAATACCATCTGATCATCAGAAGAAAAAAAGGTAAAAGGATTTTCATCTGCTGAATCACAGGCTTCTCCGGCTCCATTCTTGCATTTCCATTTGAACAGAGCTTCGGGGATAACAAGCCTATATTCTTCCTGTGCCATAAGTCCGTGTATCTTTTGAGTGATTTTAAGTTCATTTAGACGTGTGTCAACTGTGATATCCTGTGTAATCGCCCCGGAACTCTCCAAGGCAATCGCATGCTCAGAATAAGCCTGCCACTGCCACAACAGCATGCCTGAAATGATTCCAGACAAAATTATAAAAATAAATAAAGATGCCTTCCACATTGCTATTCCCTCTTAGTCAATTTTCTTCTAACCTAACAATACCAAAGGGAAGGTCATCCGTCACAATTTTTTTGTATAATTTGTATGAAATTTCATATTTTATGCCCGGGAATTTTTTCATGAACAGAGATCATAAAAAGGACCATAAAAACTTCTCCGCCGGTTACGTTACTTTAATTTATGCAAAATCAAAGTCCACACCATGATCTAAAATACCGCTCACATCCCCAATGCTCATGCAGGTAATTGCCCAATCATCAAACGATACACCTTGTGACGACGTAAATTCTTCAAGTTCACCAAGTGTCAGAGAAAAGACATCCATATTATAAGCTGCTGTCAGCATCCCCTTTGCACTGAGTGCTGCAATGATAGAGACCACAATAAAACCATTCATATGATGAATATGCTTTTTTTCAATTGCAGAAATATCCCTCTTTACCAAATATGCTGCCCACAGAAAAAATGTCATCGAAAAAAAAGGTAAAGCATACATACACTCTCCCCTCTGCTTTTTAGGTGCTACTTCTATTTTTATGCTGAAAATGATAAAGTATGGATGGACAAAAGGCATTTTATTTTTAAGAAGTGAATGCTATGAGTTTTAAGGGGGGCTTTAATTTTGATACAGCGTTTTATAGAAATTGGTGAAGGTTACTCTGATATTTATGAATTAATTGAAATTGCCCAGGCAAATAAGCATCGATTGTCCCACATGGCTGCTTTCCATACGAGCATTAATAATAAAGAAGTGACATCCCTGGCAGTGATACTGAAGCCGACAGACCCTGGCGGATTTCAGCCTTTATATATTTGCCGGGAAGGGATACCTAATCCAAAGACATCACCAAATAAACGATATGATTTATTTGCGGATGCTGCGAAAGCACTTAATAAGGAAATTATTCAGCTGGCAGTAAAGCCTTCTGCTATTTTTAATGAAAAGGAATTATATTATCAGTATTTGATTGGGATTTTAAGGCTTAATCACTATATTGCACCGCTGCAGTAAAAGATTTCACAAAAAGGCATGAGCTTATGCTCACGCCTTTTTAGATTCCCATCTTATAATCATATTCTTTAGCCTTGTCCGGTTTGGAATTTTCAAATTCCGTTTTTAGGAACGGCTTATAGGATGGTTCCACTTTTTTAACAAAAGAATATGAATTTATCTTCTCCATAATTGTTTCCGTATCAGCAAGATCACAATATAGCACAACATATTTCAGCCGCTTTGAAACATAATGCACATTTCCAAATCTTCTTAACATTTTCGCCTGCTTTAATGAATAAAGCCAGACAATTATTCCTTGCCTTTGACCAAGCATATAGTTTTCCCCTTCAGCGATCGTTTGTTTTATTTAGTCTAGCATAGAAAAATGTCAGTTTTCAATGGGAAGGTTCAAACTGTGTACTAATCCAAAACAAAAAACCAGCATTTGCTGGTTTTTTAAGCAGAGCAGCCACAGCTGCCTCCAGAACCGCAGCCCCCTCCGCAGCTTGATTCAAAGAAGGGATTGCCGGCAGGAACTTTAATATGTTCAGAAACAGAACGCCCTATCATCATGCTTATCTCATCCAGCAGATTTTGCAGGCCCGTTTCAGCTCTTCTGAATTCTGCCACATGGTCATCCATATCCATGTCGCGCTTTAGCTCTCTAATAGACATCATTACCCTTTTGTATTCGGGATGATATTTGCCAAATCGCTGAACTTCTTCATACAGTTCTTTCATTTTGACAAAATCCTGTATCTTCCTTTGTGTTTCACTGCTGTTCTTTAATTTATATAAACTTTTGCGGTAATGTTCCGCTTCTTCAGATTCTGTAATCATAGCTGCAAGTTCGTCAGCTTTGTCCAAAATAGCCATTCTTTCTAATGTAGCAAGCAAAACAGCTCACCTCCGTTTCTTATTTTATCATGAAACGGTTTAAAGCTAAAGCAAGTAAACTAAGGGATCACCACAATAAACTCTCTTTTTGAAGATGCTTCAGCACTTTTGCCTTTTATGAGCTCCAATCCAATTCGATGTTTGCCTGATGGAAGTCCTTTGACTATAAAAGCAGCAGAATGGATTTCATCCTTTTTCTTTCCGTTTACATACAGAAGAATTTTGCCCTTTTCTTTGCTGCTTTGTTTCCTAAAGGAAACATCCTGCACAATACATTCAACGAAAATGTCTCTTCCTTTCACCTGGTGTCTGACATAAAAAGGATCTTTAGCTGCGCTTTCAACACCTGAAGGACCCATAAGCGATGCTGCTTCAACTTCTTTTACCGGACTGGCTTCCAATTTTGTTTCTGGTTCTGGCAGATCTTTCTGGCATGCTGCAAGTACAAAAATAACCAGCAATAATAAAATGCATTTTTGCCTCTTCATTATTTTACACTCCTTAATGATGTCATCCGTAACCATCTGATAAAGATAGTGTTTGCCCAGCAGCTTATTTTTACTCTGTAATTATTAAAGTGACAGCTCCTTGCCTGCCTCTGACAAAAGTCAGGCGGAGAGCAGGACAGAACAAATAAAAAGCTCTCTCGGGTAACGAGAAAGCTTCCTAACTGGATTGAGAATTCATAGCCTGAAACATGCTCATCATCATGGAAGCCATTTGCACTCCATTAGTAAATTTTTCAACTTGGTGGGGAATCGTTTTTTTGTAATAATGCAGTGCGGCCACTTCAAGAGATTGAATTTCATTTGGATTTCTGCTCAGTGTTCTATACCAATGAGGCTGCTCACGGATAAATTGCTTTAGTTCCTTTTTTTGTTCTAGATACTCGACAATATCTTTTCTCATCTGTTTAACCCCTTAATCCTTTTTAAATGTAAAAGGGCTGCTTGGTTTAGACACACTTGATTTTGAGCCTCCTGATGGTTTCTGGCCGCCGCCCTGGAATTGGGAAATGACACCCTGTACTGCTGAAAGGGCCTGGCTGAGATTACTGATGTACCCCTGCATTTGATTCGCATCCATTTGCTTAAGAGTACCCATGATACTTCCCATCCAGTCATTTTTTTTCTCTTCTGGCTTTTGTGCTTCATCTTTGTTTTCTTTATAGGAATCCCACCTTGAATCTTCTTCCCCAAGCAAATACCAATCCTCATATAATTCCTGCCAAGTTGTATTTCCAGCCCTGACTTCCTTGATGATTTGCGGATTCTGTTTTACAAACTCTTTAAACTTTTCGACTGAGGGATGAAGTTTCGTTTTAGTCATGCCATATCACCTCGTTCTGATGCAAATGCCTATAATACCATATGAATAGGAATGGAAAAGGTGAATGAAATGCCTGCTCTATTCAGCCATTAAAATAAATTCAAAAATTCTGCCATTAATGATAATATATGAATGCAGAAAGTTATCGAAAGGTGAATTAGAATGAACAGAGAACTTATGGAATTATTTGATCAGTGCACCAAGAATGCAACTGAGGAAGAATTGAGCGCCTTAGAGTCCCTTCTATTAGGTTTTCATAAAAGACAGACCGGTCAAAACAGTTCCTATATCGGCGGACTTCTTCATATGGAACGGCAAATAACCGCGGATGAATGCATTCTGACTGTTCCTTTAAGTCAGATAGTCAATAATCCGCTGGGCATTCTCCATGGAGGAATAACCGCAACCATTATTGACTCTGCCATGGGAACACTTGCAGCATCACTTCTTCCTGAAGGCTTTGGGGCTGTTACGACACAGTTGAACATTCATTATCTTGCAGTTGGTAAAGGAGAATACGTGACATGCAGAGCGACGATTGACCATAAGGGAACAAAAAGCATGGTATTATCTGCAGATGTACTCCGCTCGGATGGAAGAAAAATTGCTCAGGCAACAGGCAGCTTTTTTATCATTGAAAAGAAGAACGTTAATAATTAAAAGCAGGTGGGAAAATGGTCACCGCTATCGTTATACCAATTATTTGCCTTTATTTTTTTTGGCTGACAAAAAAGGAAATGCGTGAGGGTTATGAGAAGTGGGCAAGCTTAAAAAATGTCCCTGAAGAGGCCATAATGTCCGGCGAAGTCGTCCAGATCAGCGAGCGCAGGCAGCGCTATAATTACAGCCGCTATGTTCATGTTCTTGAGCTGACCATCCAAACAAAGAGCAACAAACATTCCAATATTAAAAAAATCACCCCTTTAATGAAAAATACCAGAGTCCCTTCTGTAAAGATTGGCGATTCTGTTCACCTATATGGAAATTGGAAGGATGACTTTTTTCAGGTTGGCCGTATTCAAATTGCAAAAACTGAAAAAGAGCCTCATACTTAGGCTCTTTTTAATTTTAGGTTTCTTCATCAGTTTTTTTTATGAAATTTTGCGTATAATGCTTTTTATAAACTCCAACTCCAAGATGTGTAAATTCTTCGTTCAGCAGACTATCCCGATGGCCTTTGCTGTTAAGCCATCCTTCAACGACGGCGGGGGCATCCGTATAATTTGCAGCTATATTTTCCCCTGCAGCCTCATATGAGACTCCCCCAGCTTCAAGGCGGTCCGACAAATCTCCATAAGTTTTAGAAGTATGAGAAAAGTCATTGCTTTCATACATATCTTTACTATGGGCAAAAGCTGCAGCTGCAGTCATATCATCCCATTTCAACGGCTGTAAATGATGTCTGACCCTTATTACATTTGTAAGGTCAAGAATTTGCTTTTCTTTCGCTCTCTCTACATCTTCCTCAAAGGCAGGAGAAGCCAGGGGGGGCTCCAATAATTCACCACGGTAAACCATTTCATACGGGCGAAGCTTAATTAAGGTGGCTGCATCCATTACTCTCACACTGGAGAGTGTCCCTGTAAATCTATCTATATTCAGCTGTGCATAATACTCTCCAACCATAACCAGCGGCCTTGTATTCAGGTCATCTTCGGACAATTCGAAACGATATGAGCTATCTTTTACTTTAAGGTTGAAATCTGTTTCAAAAAAGACGGATGCATATAATTCACCAATGGGCTGCCCTATTTTGAAAGGATAAATGTCTGCATCTTCACCTGTCGCAAACAAACTAACCACTTTATTTTTGCTTACCCCAGCCTGAATGTACTCAGTACCGCTTTTATTATATATCCACCATTCGTAGCCATAGAAAGAAGGATCTATTCTTGAGGGTGCTCCTAAACTTTCTTTAAGCTCCGCAGCGGATTTCCCTATAAAGGATACCATGCCTTTTTCAGGGAACCCTGTATTGGAAGATAAATTATTGTCATCGTTACTTATATCCTTAATTGCACCAGGCTGTGTATTTTCCTGATTGACAAGTATTTCCCCTTTCTCATTACGTCCAATATCTATGTAAAAGCCCGCTGCCAGAAAAATGGAAATCAAAACTAAAATTCGAAAAAGTGCCCTCAGAGAACCGTCCCTCCCTTCTCTCATTCATTGTATTTAATGTATGTAAAAAGTATAACTTGCAGTGTGTTCTGCATAATGGAACCTAATTAAAATCATGCAATCTATACTATTAATCATACCATTAGGTGTATTGTTTATCTATTCTTTTCACTGAGTTCCCCATGTAAAATAATCTATGTATACAAAGAGCGGTTTCCTTATTAGATTGCTGTTTTGGTCTAGGCAGATAATAAAAAAAGAACACCCTAATGGTGTCCTCTTAATGCTGTGCTTCAGTTCCGTGTTTTGAAATATCAGTAAGCGCTTCTCCAGCCTGGTCATCCGTTAAATGACGGACAGCAAAGTCCCCGAGAGATACTATTCCAACAAGCTTGTCACCTTCCACAACAGGAAGCCTGCGAATTTGATGTTCAGCCATCAAGCGTGCAGCTTCCCGAGCCTCTGTATCCCTGGTAACGGTTACTAAATGGCTGCTCATAATATCTTCTACTTTGGATGAAGCAGGGTGTTTTTCTGCCACACAGCGAAGAACTATATCCCGGTCAGTTATCATTCCTACTAGCTTCTCATTATCCACAATTGGGATAGCCCCTACGTTTAATTCTTTCATCTTAACTGCCACTTCATACACATTGTCCAGTAGAGAACAGCTTTCAACATGGCCGGTCATAATATCACGAATCATTTCCATTTTTTATCCTCCTTGTTTTTTCTCAACAATAAATATGGTCCAATAGTGACCGTGCAGGCCTCCTTGAATATAGCCAACACCAATATGTGTTGCCTTTTTGCTTAGAATATTTTCCCGGTGGACTGAGGAATTCATCCAGGCAGCAAACATTTCATCAGCTGTTTTATAGCCCGCCCCAATATTCTCCTTTACGGTCAGGAAAGAAATCCGCTGATTCCTTAACATTTCAATAGGATTTCCATATGTAGGAGAATTATGTGAAACATATTCTAATTTCATCATGTCCAAAGACTTTTTCTTGGCTGCACCATTCAGATGCAAATCGGCAGATAATGGTTTAAGCCTTAATTCTTTTCGTTTTTGGTTGGCAAGCTTGATAAGCTCAATTTCATTCACATCCATTTTGGGAATAGCAATTTCCCTTCCATCACCGGGAATGATAATAATTTCACCAGGAAAAATTAAATCAGGGTTTTCTATTTGGGGGTTGCTATTAATAATTTCTTGTAAATCCTGCTGGAATCTTAGCGCAATTTCCCAAAGAGTGTCCTTTTGCTCAACCCTGTAATCTGTTGCTGCGCCCGCATGATCTGCTGTGAAAAAAATAAGAAAAAAGAAGATAATAATGGTTTTGAATTTCCGCAATTGACGCTTCCCCTTTCACAGTTTGGCAGCACCGAGTTTATATTTGCTAATGTTAAGGCAGCCAGTCATTCAATTATGGCATTTCAACTAACGTTCTTTCAGAGATCGATGTTTTCTTGCATGAATCCGTTGCAAGTTATCCTTTTTTCTACTATTATTAAATTTGAGATAAACTTGTTAAAATTATGCATGGATCGTTCATCTGAACCATGGATTGTTTTCAGGAGGGACAATTATGAAATTTGAAAACACAGGTCTGGAAAATAAAAAAGCAGACTTAACCCGCTTAGATGAAGTAATGCTTTCACACGGCCTGGTCCGTGAAGGGCAATGGGATTATGAAAGAGTTACATATGACCGTAAGTTCGAATTAAAAGAGGGTGTATTTTACCTTCGTGTGTTTGGATATGCTGCTGAAGGAGATGTAGGTGCACATAGAGCAAATATCCAGCTTATGACTCCCCTGCTTGGCAAACATTATTATCCGCATGGGGTAGAATACGGTGAAGGAGAAACCTTCCCTAAATCATTAGTAAGTCAATGCGAAAAAATTCTAAGTGAGATCAAAGCAGAGATTGACCAATTCGCTGAGTAATTTTTGCTTTTTCATTATGATTTATGAATTTATTTTTAACATGGAAAAGACGCATGAACATCATGCGTCTTTTTACATTAGCTGTATGACCTTCAAAAAATCATCGTTCCGGAAGACTGTTTCCCGCAGGTATAATTTTTTGAATTGAGAGATCAACTCTTTTAACTTCCAGTCCGGTTAAATGAACAATTTCATCTTTGATTTCTTCCTGAATCTGGAGAGTTTCTTCCAAAATATTTTTTCCCTTTATAAAGTTAAGCTTAATCTTCAGATATACTTCAGTGTTTTTAAAAGATATTGAGATCGGGTCTTTTATTTTCTTAAAGAATGTGAATCTTTCATGATTAAGAGGAATGACGCTTTCTCTTTCCTGCAGGGTCGATTCTACGATTGCGGAGATTATATCACTGGCTGCCTGAATCGTCTCGAAGTCAAGATGATCATTATGCATCTTTCTTTCACTTCTTTCTGTACGATTTATTATATATCGGGCAATAATCTCTCAGTTTTAAACCAAATTACTTTCAGTTTTTATAATATTTAATGCATACTATAATCAAAGTGTTACGATCTTTTGATGGTTAACAAAATTGGGGAAGGGGACTTATTTTGTCTGCGATATTCACAAAACGTTTTTTATTAATATTGATTGCTGTAATTCTTATAACTGCCGTTTTTTATTTCATTTTGCCTGTTTCTGTTCCGCTGATTGTTGCATTTATTACCGCATTAATCCTGGAGCCGGTTGTGAAACTGCTGCAAAATAAAATAAAAATAAACCGAAGAGTATCCGTGCTGATTACTTTTCTAGGATTTGTCCTCTTCATTGGCTTATCAGGCTATTTTATTACGACAAAAGTGATAACTGAAGCCATTAAACTTGTTGAGAATGCTCCTATGTACATTAATGAAATCACAAAAGCATGGCTCAGGGCAGAAGCGGACTTTTCCAATGCCGCCAAAGACCTTCCTAAAGACCTTGTTGATGAAATAAGCAACCAGATTCAATCCTTCTTGAATAAAACGAAGAATGACCTTGTCGCTTACGTAAATATTGATAGCTTAAAAGCACTTCTGACAAACATCCCGAATTATCTTGTCAGTTTCATCGTATATTTGATTGCATTATTTTTGTTTTTAATAGATCTTCCCCGATTAAGGAAAGGCTTATATAATCACCTTACAGAAAAAACAGCAGATAAAGTCAAGTTTATGACTTCACGGCTGTCCTATGTCGGATTTGGCTTTTTTAAGGCCCAATTTCTAGTAAGTGTGATTATCTTTATCGTTTCCCTGATTGGATTATTATTCATCAATCCAGAAATGGCATTGATCATGTCTATAATCATTTGGATTATTGACTTTATCCCTATTATTGGCTCGATTGTCATTCTTGGCCCATGGGCATTGTTCCACCTGCTGACAGGAGATTTAGCTATGGGTACACAATTGGCAATTCTTGCAGCCGTCCTGTTAATTATCCGCAGAACAGTAGAGCCAAAGGTAATGGGCACCCATATAGGGCTATCTCCGCTTGCTACGCTAATAGCCATGTATCTAGGCCTGAAACTCATTGGAATACTGGGATTCATTATTGGCCCATTACTGGTCATTGCGTTTAATTCCGCAAAAGAAGCAGGACTTATTAGGATGAATTTCAAAATATAAACTCAATGAATAAGTAAAAAAGCGTCCGCTAGGACGCTTTTTCTTTCCTGCATATATCTCTACTGAGTTTTCTTAAAAAAAGTCATAGAAAAAGGATTGTTGAACAGGAATTTTTCTTTCCAGTATCTCAGCATCATTTCTTGGTCCTTTAATTTCGCCTAAATCATATAACTCCATTGGCCTCTTATAGCCAATTATAATCGCTGAAAGGGCATTGATAGACAAGCGCAGACCTCGAGCTGGAGGTTTTGTGCATTGGCTTCCTTCTTTCTCTTTAAACACCCTGACACCATCGCCTGCAATTAAGTAGCTTCCATTATTCCATGGTGCATGGTGATCCTCAATATGCAGAAAGACATTTTCACTATTTTCATTGAATGAATATTGGCTGAGACACTTATCAGCATTGACGATTCTCCCCATAAAGTAAGGGAAAACTTCCATTTTTAAATGTGGCTGATTCAGGTAATAAGGAAATGGATCGTGTACTGATGTAATGATCTTTACTTCCTCAACCATCGAATCATGCTGACAGATAAAATTCCATAAATTCACTCTGGCTTCCTGATTTAAAGCTGCAAATTCTTCGACCTCCATTTTATTGTCTTTTACTTTGAATAAAATATAGCCCTGTCCTTCACCTGCTTCGTCAAAGTACACCGCAACCTGATAGTCTGAATAAACAAAGTTCTCCCACCAATATGCGTCTCTTACAAGCCCGCCTGAATACCGCAGCATATATTCTTTATAAATTTTTTCTATGGTTTTTGTGTGCTGGTTCTTAGTATATCGTTTAATGGTCCCTGAAGGTTTTCCGGCCATTTGTAAATCTTTTTTGTTAATAAGGGTTTTCTTATATTCGGTGAATATCTCCCATCCGAATTTCCGATAGAAAGAAATATTAAAAGGATGCAAAAATGAAAAAAGCTGATCCTTTTTGTCCATCTCGATCAAAGCGTGCTTTATCAGGCTGCTTACATACCCTTTTCTCCTGAATTCAGGATATGTTGCCACACCTGCAACACCTCCCATGTTCCATTCAAATCCATTAATATGAACTTTAAGTGGGATGATGTGGAGCTTCGCAGCCAGGCTTCCCTCTTCCCAGATACCAAAAATGGAATGATTATTTAATCGGTCCTTCCTGGCTGGGATGTCGGCTTCAGGCACATTGTACTGAAAAGCATACATGGAAAGCTTCATGGCCTCTATATATTCATTCTCTGATAATTTTCTTACAGACACAAAATTCACTCCCAATTAAATATCCTTATAATATTCGCCATAAACTTAATAAGTCCTTTTAAAACAGGAAGTGGATATAATTATGAGCATAAAAAAATACCGCTGAATAGATAGCGGCATCTTTAACCTGTTACGTACCCAAAATCGCCTTAATGACAGAGGTTGTTTCTCCGCCGTGATAGAAAACATACAGCAGCAAATAGACTGCAACACCTGTTATGCCAGTAAAGAACCAGACTACACTAGTAACCGGGCCTAATTTTCTATGTGCTGCCAATTTATTTTTATAGCCTGTATATAATGAGATAATTCCTAATACTGCTCCTACAGTTGCAAGCGTAATATGAAAAATCAAGAAAATTGTATAATAAATTTTTATATCATCAGGGCCCCCAAAAGCAGTATTTCCTATAAATACTGTTCTGCTGGCATATATGATAAAGAAAATAACAGCAAACACAGCAGCCAAGGTCATTGTTTTTTTATGAGCTTCAAGCTTCTTTTGGCTAATTTGAACCCATCCAATCGCAACCGTTATTGCACTGAGTACAATAAAAGTAGTGCTGATGGTAGGCAGTATAGGCAATGAGTATTCCATAGATTCTTCCTCTCTCCAATATCGGTTTGAAATTCAGCAGTATGTTGTTGATTAGTACAAAGTTAATTTTAGTAGAGTGCACTGTTTTTTTCAACAAACTGTAAGGGCTTTTCATAAAAGTTCCTTAATTGTTCAATATTTATCAATTAGTAAGTGATAGATTTCATTGCTGGTTTAAGAAAAAGGAAAAATAAGTATTTTATAAAAAAAACTCCAGCCGCTGACTGGAGTTTCATTATTTTACTAAATGCGGATTTAGCATTGTTTCTTCCTCTGAAGGTGTAATTTCCTGTTCTTTTTTATACCATGCATAGAAGATTTGCGCGAGGATGATGCCATAGACAATTTCCTGGATGATCTTCATAATTACGCCGCCAAGCTGCTGGTCGTGTATAAGTGACATTGAATTAAACATTTCGGGTCCGCTGAGGTTCAGGCTTGCCAGTGTTGCAGAAGGGACACACAACTGAAGCGCCTGCGCCCAGGCATTCGGATCAGAATATGTGTTGTACATTGGAGTATCTGCAAATATGATCAGTGCACACGCTGGTGTCAATAAAACACCATTGGCAAAAACATATCCTACCTTTTTCAGACCGTCAAGGGATTCCATTTCAGGGAGCTCATTAATCGTCGGCCACCACATAAAGATTGCAAGCAGGAACAGAGCAGATGTATACACAGTATGGAACATCATATCTGTTTTGACTACATCAAAAACATCCGGTATGTGGTAAATGGAAAATACTCCATTAAACAGGATTATGGCTATTAATGGCTTTGTAAAAAGACGGAATACAGGTTTAATAGCTTTGTGATTAATCACTGCTCTCCATAACCATTGAGGGACTCCCATGACAACAAGGGGAGGAACAACTAAATACAGGATAGCCATTTGAATCATATGTGCATAGAACATTAAATGGCCCATCAAATCCACAGGGGAGCCCTTAATTACATATAACACGATCATCGCGACAGTAAAATAAACACCCTGCCTTCTAGTTAAAGGCTCGCTATTCTTGAACTTTCCGCGGTACTTTATTGTAATCATATAGTAGCCTGTAAGTATCAATAGTACAAATAAAAAGAAATATGGACTCCAAAGTGCACGAAAACCGAATATTTCTAAAGACATGCTTTCACCTCATTCAATATTGCTCAACTGCCATAAACGCATCCTGCCATGAATATTCTGCTTTCCATATTGACAAGTATCATTATACTCTTTTCAGCCTGCAATCTCAATAAATCAATAAATGCTTATTAATTTGCTAAAGCTGCGTTACATAAAAAGAAAATCGGCCATCAGCCGATTTTCTCTTATACTTACCACCAAATAACAGTCAAGAAAGCAATGATTGTGATAAATCCGACTAATGCTCCGGAATATAAGAACAATGCAGGTGCTTCATGACCTTTGTGACTCATATGCATGAAATAATATAATTGAAAGATTACTTGCACAATTGCAAGAATCAGGATGAATGGAACAATAAACCATCCAGAGAAACCTTCATAACCTGCTGCTACGAACGCAACAATTGTCAGGAAGATCATAAGTGCAAAGGTGATAACTTGATGTTTCATCTCTTCTGCACTTTTTTTGCGTCTATATTCAATGTCTACTCTTGGGTTACCTGAGTTTGGTTGTTGATTGGCCATCAGTTTATCCCACCATTCCCATTAAATATACTACAGTGAAGATGAATACCCAAACAACGTCGATGAAGTGCCAGTACAGGCTGGCAACATAGAACTTAGGAGCATTGTAAAGGCTTAATCCCCTCTTGCTGTTGCGGATCATTAAAGTAGTGATCCACAGTAAACCAAATGCAACGTGACCACCATGGAAGCCGACTAATGTATAGAAAGCTGAACCAAAGGCGCTGCTTGTAAAGCTATGATGGAATTCATGCACATAGTGATTGAACTCGTAAATTTCCAATCCTAGGAATCCAAGTCCAAGCAAAACAGTAATTCCAAGCCATAGCTGCATCTTTTTAAAGTTAAAATTCTTCATGTGGTACATAGCGTACACGCTTGTTAACGAGCTTGTTAATAATAGCATCGTCATAATGAATGCCAATGGAATTTCAAACAAGTCCTTCGCTAAAGCCATATCACTGCTAGGTACTTTATCTTTTAAAGCAAGGTATGTTGCGAAGAGGGATGCGAATAGAACCGTCTCTCCCCCAAGGAAAAACCAGAAACCTAAGAATTTGTTCTTGGCTTCGAGGGTTTGCTTTTCAGGCGACGCCGGCCAAGTTTCATAAGTCATTTTTTGTTCAGCAGCCATTATGCCTTAACCCCCTTATCATTATTATCTTCCAAATCTTCTTTATGAATGTGGTATCCATGATCATCCTTAACAGAACGAACAAACATAGAACCTAAGGTAATAAGCATACCAGCGATTAGGACTGGAATACCCCAGCTATGCTCCGCTCGGTACATTGCACCAAATGCAGCAACAAATAGACCTAAAGAAATTACAAATGGAATGAAAGAGTTGTTTGGCATATGAATATCACCAAGCGGTTCAGCAGGTGACATGCCTTTTTTGCCTTCCATTTTTTCAAGCCAATATGCATCAAGACCGCGAACCAGCGGAAGCTGCTTAAAGTTGTAGAATGGTGGCGGTGATGGAATGGCCCATTCTAAAGTACGGCCATCTCCCCAAGGATCATTGCCAACTTTTTCATTTTTAACACTTGTAATGACAATATTAATTAACATAATGATTACTGCAGCTGCCATGAAGAAGGCACCGACAGTACTAACCATATTTGCCGTTTCAAGTCCCTGTCCAGGAAGGAAAGTGAAGATACGGCGAGGCATTCCCCAAAGGCCGAGGAAATGCTGGATAAAGAATGTTAAATGGAATCCAATAAAGAATAATACGAATGTAATTTTTCCAAGGAACTCGTTTAGCATTGTTCCGAACATCTTTGGCCAGTATAGATGTGCACCTGCAAATAATGCAAACACAACACCGCCGACAATAACGTAATGGAAGTGAGCAACTACAAAGTAGCTATCATGGTACTGATAATCCTGTGCAGCAGATGCAAGCATTACACCAGTTACACCGCCGGCTACGAAGGAAGGAATAAAGGCAACAGCCCAAAGCATTGGAGTTGTGAACGTTATGCTTCCGCCCCACATTGTAAATAGCCAGTTAAAGATCTTAATACCAGTCGGTACTGCAATCGCCATAGTGGCAACAGCAAAAATTGCGTTAGCAATCGGCCCCATACCAGTTGTAAACATATGGTGAGCCCAAACCATGAATCCTAAGAAACCAATAAGAACCGTTGCGAATACCATGGAAGAGTATCCGAAAAGACGCTTTCTTGAAAAAATCGCAAATATCTCAGAGAAAATACCGAAAGCCGGCAATACCAAGATATAAACTTCAGGGTGACCAAAAATCCAGAAGAAATGCTCCCAGATAATTGTATTACCGCCCATTGCCGGATCAAAGAAGTTAGATCCAAACATACGGTCGAAAATTAACAGGAATAATCCTACTGTTAAAGCAGGGAATGCAAACAAAATCAATGCAGATGTAACAAAAGTTGCCCATGTGAACATCGGCATACGCATGTATGTCATACCAGGAGCACGCATGTTAATGATGGTAACAAGGAAGTTAATACCCCCGATTAACGTACCAGCCCCTGATATCTGCAGCCCAAGTGCATAGAAGTCGATCCCATGCCCTTCAGAAGCAATTGATAAAGAAGCATAAGAAGTCCAGCCGGCATCAGGAGCTCCGCCTAAGAACCATGATAGGTTCAAGAAAACTCCGCCAAAGAAAAACAGCCAGAATCCTAAAGAATTCAAGAATGGGAACGCAACGTCACGCGCACCGATTTGAAGTGGCATAACTGCATTCATAAAAGCAAAAATTAGTGGCATAGCCGCCAAGAAGATCATCGTTGTACCGTGCATTGTTAATATCTCATTATACAATCCGGCACTTACAAAGTCATTATTTGGTACTGCTAGCTGGATACGGATGAACATGGCTTCCAATCCGCCAAGCAAGAAGAAAAATCCGCCAGCTATAAGATAAAGGATTGCGATTTTTTTATGGTCAACTGTTGTTAAGTAATCCCATAAAACCGCTCCGAAACCTTTTTTTTGTGCTAAGGTACTCACAATTTTACCTCCCTTTTCAAAAATCCCCTATTGTTCGGTAACTTTCAAGCCCATTAAGTATTCTGTAAGGGCATCAAGCTGTTCTTCAGTCAATTCGCCATACGTACCTGTCATTTTATTTCCAGGCTTGAATGTCTCTGGATCTCTTAACCAATCCTTAAGATCTTCCTCAGTATGGTCAAGGATACCAGCAATACGGTCACGATCACCGAAGTTCGTTAAGTTAGGAGCTAGACGAGCTGCTTCAGGAGCAGTGTTAGCCGGTGTTACAGCATGACAGCCGATACAGCTGTTATTGAAGACTTCCTGACCAGCTTGAGCCAGATCTGTCTCTGCCTTTTTAGGTTCTTTAACGTCCTGCATGGCAGTTACCCATTGATCGAATTGATCTCGTGGAACCGCTTTAACTTTGAAATCCATTAGAGCGTGGGAAGGACCACAAAGCTCAGCACATTTTCCATAGAAGAAATTATCAGCCTCAGCAGCCTTTTCACCATCAAATTTCAGCCAGAATTTGTTCACATTGTCAGTGTTCGTATCCAGCTTACCGCCTACAGCAGGGATCCAGAAGGAGTGCTTAACATCTGAAGCAATAAGATTGAAATAAACTTTTTCATCAGTTGGCACAACCAATTCCTGGCCAGTGATAATTTCCTGGTTTGGATATTCAAATTCCCACCAGTATAAGTTTGCACGCACATTAACAACAAGTGCGTCTGTTTTGCCTTCTTCATTCTTCTTTTCCATTGGGCTTACATCTGCAAGCTTAAAGGTAGCAGAAACTGTAGGTACAGCAAGAATTAGAAGCAAAAGAATAGGAATAACAGTCCAAATGATTTCCAGTTTGTGGCTTCCTTCAACTTGTTTTGGAATTCTGTCGTCCTTGCGGCGGAATTTAAAAACAACAATAAAGAAGATTACTGTTACGACCGCAATTACTCCTACCATAATTGCAGTACTTAACACCATCAAATCAAATTGTGTTTGCGCCACTTCACCGGCAGGATTCAGCGTAGATAAATACGGTTTGCCGGAGCAAGCGGAAAGAATGAGCGCCATCATTGCAAACAGAGAAAAAAGACGCCACTTTGCAAGCCTTTTCATAGCTTAATCAAACCCCTCTTTCGTAAAAATTTCATTTTTTGAATTGTTTGATCAAAAAATATGGATAAATCCTCTCTCGTTACTAGCGAAAGAAAGAATTTCCTAACTAAGTTAGATAAGTGTGATGATCAACATAGCTACAAACATGATGGTCAGATATTGCAGGGAGTATACAAACATTAATGTAGCCCATTTTATATCATTGTTAAATCTCCTTGCATATAATCCCGTCAATAACCATCCAATATTCAATACTGTGGCCAGGATTAAAAAAGGCAATCCAAGTGATGGCATAAGAAATGGCAGCGGCAATAAAGCTGCAACCCATATGTAAATATGCCTTTTGGTAGCTTTAAACCCTTTTACAACTGGAAGCATGGGAACTCCCGCAGCCCGGTATTCCTCCACCCTTCTCATTGCTAAAGCATAAAAATGAGGAGGCTGCCAGATAAAAACGATAGCGAATAGCACCCAAGCCATTGGGTCGAGATTGCCATCGGCAGCTGCCCACCCGATCAGCGGGGGAACTGCTCCTGAAATGCTGCCTACAATCGTATTGGATACAAATCTGCGTTTCGTCCACATTGTATATAAAACAACATAGCTGAAAACGCCAATTAATCCAATTACAACTGCTGCTGCTGTTGTAAACATTAAAAAGGCCGTACCAAGGCCAATAAGCAGAAAGCTCAAAAGTGCAACCTTGCCCGGGTTTACTTTCCCAGTAACAGTTGGCCTCCCTTTTGTTCTTTCCATTAATGGATCAATGTCGCGGTCAATATAATTATTTAGGCTGCAGGAGCCTGCAATAATCAATGAGGAGCCAATGACTGTATAAAGAACCAGATCAAGATTATTGAAAAATCCCTTTCCGGAAAAATGCAGTGCAAGCCAAAGTCCGGTGAAGGTTGTAATCAGATTGGAGTTCACAATGCCTATTTTGATTAGGGCAAGAAAATCCTTCCAAACTGTAGTTTCAGGTATATCTTTGTGAAGGCTTCGCTTACTGTCCTCAATAGCAGCATCACTCAAAGCCCGTGAGTTAGACATATCTTTTCCTCCTTTATCTCTTATCGCAGACAAAAGCTATCTTTGCACAACACTTACTATAAAGCATAAATGCCTGCAAAGCTATGTACGCGATAAAAAACGAGGGGTAAACCCTGGATGAATAATAATAATCCTAATAGTTTTCTTCCATTAATAATGTATTAAAACTGTTTATTATCTAAATGAAACTAAACCATTTCTCTGTATATTAAATCACACTTTAAAACTCTTTTGTGAATTTTTTTAGAATAATTTATGACTAATTTGTGTCAAAAAATAAATTCACTTAAAGAATGGTTGCTTTTTTGAGATAATAAAACTGCTTCAGAAAACTACAGAAGAAAAAATATACTCACTTTTATGTATTTTGTGATACTTTCCGCGACAGGGGTTATCCATTTTATACCCCCTTTATATTTCTAGCAAACTCCATTACAAGTTTCAACCTTTTTTACTATAATTAACTTTATAAATTTTATAACTGTTGTAAAAAAAGCTTTATTCCTGTACTATCGAAAAAGTAAAATGACGCACATTACTATATGGCTTTTTATAGAATCTTTGATAAGATAGATAACGGACAAATACTTAGTAATTCAATTGTTTTCCCATTGATAGACATAGAATATTTAAAGAAGGTGAAAGGCTTTGCAACGATCTTTAAAATGGTTTGCCGTTCTTACAACTATCGGCATGCTCTTAATTTTGCTCGGCGGTGCCCTGGTAACTAAAACTGAATCAGGAATGGGATGCGGAAAATCCTGGCCGCTTTGCAATGGCGAATTTGTTCCAAGCGAAATTACTCCTGAATTGATTATCGAACTGGCGCACAGACTTGTTTCAGGCTCAGTTGGTTTTATGGTCCTGATATTATCGATTTGGACATGGAGAAAATTGGGACATATAAGGGAGACAAAGTTTTTATCACTCACTTCATTCTTCTTCCTTGTCCTCCAGGCTTTAATTGGAGCGGCCGCAGTAGTATGGGGGCAATCTGATTTTGTACTTGCCCTTCATTTCGGGATTTCCTTAATATCATTTGCTGCAGTACTGCTTTTGACTTTGCTTATCTTTGAAGTAGATAAGAAATTCGAAGCCGAGAAGCTCATTATTGATAAAAGAATGAGGAAACATATTATTGGAGTTTCTATATACAGCTATGCTGTTGTATACACTGGTGCACTTGTGCGCCATGTTAATGCAAGTCTTGTCTGCCGTGACTGGCCGCTTTGCTTTAACGGTTCTTTCGCTCTTCCGGAAAATATGTATGAATGGGTGCAAATGGGCCACCGAGCTGCTGCCGGATTAATTTTCATATGGATCGGTTACATTACTTATCTTGCAATTAAGCATTACAAGGAGCAGAAAGTTGTTTATTGGGGCTGGATTATTTCATTTATCTTAGTAACCCTGCAGGTTGCTGCTGGTGCATTAGTTGTTTTAACACGACTTAACCTGTATATAGCTCTTGCCCACGCCTTCTTTATTTCCTGCTTATTTGGGGTATTAAGCTATTTTATTCTTCTGTCCTCACGGAGCAGGAAGAATGAGCTTGCTGTTTCAGCTGTTAGGGAAAATGAGAAAAATGATGAAGCTGCTATCCCGACCATTACTTCCATTCCATAATTGCTTTAAACAAAAGAGCTTCGGCAAACTGCCGAAGCTCTTTTGTTAATTTTCGCAGTCTAATGGGAGTAAGACCCCCACTTCATGACACAGTGGAATTAAGAAGGATAGAAGGGCCCAAAAAGAAGAACACTATGGGCCTCCTCAACTAACAACCAGTGGGGATAAGATCCACACTGATTGCAGTTTCACTTTATTTTGACAGCTCTATCAATAAGTCTCCTGTTTGAATTGCTTCACCGTTCGAGACGTGGATGTCTTTAACTGTTCCAGAAAATGGCGCTTGTACAGTTGTTTCCATTTTCATAGCTTCTGTAATCATTAAGTGATCGCCCTTTTCGACTTTTTCACCTTTTTCCACAAGCACCTTGATTACAGTTCCCGGCATGCTGGCAGCAATATGACTTTCATTATGCGGATCAGCTTTTGCCTTGGAGGCTACAGTTGCTTTAATGCTTTCATCTTTTATGCTTACTTCGCGAGGCTGGCCATTCAGCTCAAAATACACAATTCTTGTGCCATCAGCTTGAGGCTGGCCAATAGAAACTAATTTTACTATCAATGTTTTACCTGTTTCAATTTCAATTTCGACTTCCTCACCAAGCCTTAAACCATATAGGAATGTTGGGGTGTCAAGAACAGAAATATCACCAAATTGTTCACTGGTCTTAATATAGTCCATAAACACTTTTGGATACAATGCATAGGCAATCGCATCAAAGCTTGTAACTTGCCTGCCCAGTTCTTTAAAGAGTTTTTCTTTTAAAGCTTCGAAATCCACATCTTCAAGAAGCTCACCCGGGCGGACAGTGATTGGCTCTCTGTCTTTCAATATGACCTTTTGCAGTTCTGCCGGGAATCCTCCATACGGCTGTCCTAAATAGCCTTCAAACAATTCTACAACTGAGTCTGGAAAATCCAGAGATTTGCCTTTATTCAAAACATCCTGCTCTGTCAGCTGATTCTGGACCATAAATAACGCCATATCACCAACGACCTTGGAAGAAGGTGTAACTTTAACGATATCACCAAACATTTGATTCACACGGGAATACATGTCCTTAACTTCATCCCACTTATCTCCAAGGCCAACAGCTTTAGCCTGCTGCTGAAGATTACTGTATTGTCCGCCAGGCATCTCATGCTGGTAGACTTCTGAATGAGGGGCCTTCATGCCGCTTTCGAAGTCCTGGTAATATTTGCGTACATCTTCCCAATAGTAAGATAATTGCTCAAGCGACTGGATATCAATTTTTGGCTGTCTGTCATTCCCCTGCAGTGCGTAATATAAAGAATTAGCACTTGGCTGGGATGTTAAACCTGCCATTGTGCTTAGGGCCGTATCCACAATATCCACTCCAGCTTCAATAGCTTTTGCATATGTGAAAATTCCATTTCCGCTCGTATCATGAGTATGAAGATGAATTGGAATATCAACAGTCTCTTTCAATTCAGATATAAGGGTGTATGCTGATTGCGGCTTCAATAAACCAGCCATATCTTTGATTGCCAGTATATGGGCTCCCTGATTCTCTAACTCTTTTGCCAGGTCTTTATAGTATTTAAGATTGTACTTTGTTCTGGCAGGATCCAAAATATCACCTGTATAGCACATGGAGGCTTCTGCAATTTTCCCTGTCTGGCGGACAGCGTCAATTGCTACTTCCATCCCTTTAACCCAGTTAAGGCTATCGAAAATCCGGAAGACATCAATGCCAGCGTAGGCTGATTTTTCAACAAACTCTCTTATTACATTATCCGGATAGTTTTTATATCCCACTGCATTTGAAGCACGAAGAAGCATCTGGAATAAAACATTTGGCATTTTTGCGCGCAATGTCAGCAGTCTTTCCCAAGGATCTTCTTTCAGGAATCTATACGCGACATCAAAAGTTGCACCGCCCCACATTTCAAAGGAAAACATATCAGGAAGCAATTTTGCTGTCGGTTCTGCGATATGCTTCAGGTCATTCGTCCTTACTCTTGTCGCCAGCAATGATTGATGGGCATCACGGAAGGTCGTATCAGTAATTAAAACTTCTTTTTGCTCTTTAATCCATTTAACAAGTCCTTCAGGACCGTGATTATCTAATATTTGTTTTGTGCCGTCCTGGTAATCTGTGCTGTATTTTAATTTTGGCACCCGCGGCTCATCAAATACCGGACGTTTCTTCTTTTCAATTCCCGGGAATCCATTAACAGTTACATTCCCGATATAACTCAGCATCTTTGTTCCGCGGTCTTTCCTTTTTGGGAACAGGAATAGTTCAGGTGTTTCATCAATAAATGATGTATCATATTCCCCTCTTAAGAATTTCTCATGTTTTACTACATTCTCAAGGAAAGGAATATTTGTTTTAATGCCCCTGATTCGGAACTCTTGCAGGTTCCGCACCATTTTTGATGCTGCCTGCTGGAAAGTCATAGCGTGCGTTGAGAGTTTAACAAGCAGTGAATCATAATAAGGGGTGATTACTGCCCCCTGGAAACCGTTCCCCGCATCAAGCCGCACGCCGAAACCGCCGCCTGATCTGTAAGCCATTAAACGCCCAGTATCAGGCATGAAGTTATTTAAAGGATCTTCTGTTGTAACACGTGATTGAATGGCAAATCCATGAATGTGAATATTTTCCTGTTCCGGAACACCCACTTCTTTACTGTGCAGCGAGTAGCCTTCAGCCACTAAAATTTGTGTTTGTACAATATCTACTCCTGTTACCATTTCGGTGATCGTATGCTCAACTTGCACACGCGGATTTACTTCTATGAAATAAAACTGATCACCTGATACAAGGAATTCCACAGTTCCTGCATTAATATAATCTACATTCTTCATAAGATTGACAGCAGCCTGGCATATATCATCTCTTAATTTTTTGGAAAGAGATACGCAAGGTGCTACTTCTACAACCTTCTGGTGACGCCTCTGGACTGAACAATCTCTTTCATACAGGTGGACAATATTCCCTTCATTGTCACCAATAATTTGTACCTCTATATGTTTTGGCCTTTCTATGAATCTTTCAACATAAACTTCATCATTTCCAAAAGCAGCTTTAGCTTCCGACTTTGCACGCTCATATGATTCTTTAACATCTTCCAGGCTCCTTACGATGCGCATGCCTCTTCCGCCGCCGCCAAGTGAAGCTTTAATGATAATGGGGAATCCGTGATTTTTGCCAAAGCTAATCACTTCATCCAGGCTTTCTACAGGGCCATCACTGCCTGGAATAACCGGAATTTCTGCAAGCTGTGCCTGGGTTCTTGCTTTAACTTTATCCCCAAACATGTCCAGATGCTTAGAAGTAGGACCGATAAATATGATGCCCTCTTCCTCGCAGCGTTTTGCGAATTCAATATTTTCCGACAGAAATCCGTATCCCGGATGAATGGCATCAACATCACTGCTTTTCGCAATGTCAATGATTCCTTCAATATCCAGATAGGCATCAATCGGTTTTTTTCCCTTCCCTACCAGGTAAGCTTCATCTGCTTTATAGCGGTGATAGGATCCGGAGTCCTCTTTGGAATAGATGGCTACCGTGCGGATATCCAGCTCTGTGCAGGCACGGAACACTCGAATGGCAATTTCTCCTCTATTGGCTACTAATACCTTGTTAATTCTTCTGCTCAACCAAAACACCTCGTCTTTATGTATTTTTTGGCAATATTCTGCCAAATCCAAGTTGAGGCCGGGTGGGTTTCCCGCTGGCCGGCCTTAGTAACTTTGAATTGGCTGCTCCCTGATGGAAGCAATTATGTAATCAGCTTCTGCTGATTGATGTATAAATAAAGCACTGAAAAGTTTCTGTGCCTATTTACGAATGGAAAATGTTTTTTCGGAAGCCAGTTCCATGGATTCCGGTTTTGTCTGTTCATTTTTATTTTTGTATTTTTGTTCATAATTTACAAACATAGATACATTGACTAAAATCCCCATTGCAATCGAAAGCTGAAGCAGAGATGAACCTCCATAGCTGATAAATGGAAGTGTGACACCTGTCAGCGGCATAACACCGGAAATCCCTGCAAGATTGATGAATGCCTGAATACCTATCATAGCTGATATGCCAATAGCCAATAAGCTGCCAAAAGCATCTTTACACTTTAAACTGATAAAGATTCCCCTCAGGACAATATACCCGAGAAGCAAAATTACAAAACCTACTCCAAATGCCCCAAGCTCTTCAGCAATTACAGCCATAATGAAGTCTGTATGCGCTTCAGGAAGATAACCAAGCTTTTGTATGCTTTCGCCAAGACCCAGCCCTTTTAATCCGCCTGCACCAAGGGCAATATAGGAATTCGATAGCTGATACCCGAATTCTGATCCAAAGGGATCCCTAAATGCTTCGACCCTGCCCAATCGATAAGGTGCGAAAATCTTATCTTTTAACAGAAGGATAAAAGGCGCAGCTAATATTACCCCGAATAGTCCTAGCCTAAATATGTTTTTGAAATTCATGCCTGAAGTAAAAATGACGGCAGCTGCTACCAGAAAAATAATCATCGCAGAACCAAAGTCAGGCTGAACTGCAACAAGCAAAGCAGCTAGAATCAGATAAGCAAGCGGGGGAAGAACCCCTTTATTAAACTCATTAATATAGGGCTGCTTTTTTGCATAGACAGCTGCTAAATATATGATGACTGAAAGCTTGACAAATTCTGCAGGCTGAAGGCTTCTGCTCCCGATTTCAAACCAGCTCATCGCCCCGCCGGCTACTTTACCAAAAATAAATAGCGCAATCAGGCCGAATAACGAAATGAACACCATCGGAACAAGAAATTTATTGCTTTGCATTGCTTTGTAAGGAAATAGAGCGACAATAATAAAAACAATTGCACAGATAATTAAATGCATTTTTTGCTTATTATAAAAATAGTCGCTTTCCTGATCATAGATCTGCACCGCTGTTACCATGCTTGCACTGAATACCATAATGAGTCCAAAAACAGATAACAGGGCAACTGCAATAATCAGGGTATAATCATATGATTTTAATATTTTTTTAAACATCCAGCCCTCTTCCCTTATCTTCTAAAGTTTATTACTTATTCTACTATAGTATTGAATATCCTGCTTTGAAGAAAAGAAAAGTTAATTTAAATGTAACACAGCAAAGAAAAAAATTCTATAATTATGCCATACTAATTTAAAAATAAGTTATACAACTTAGAGATTTCTTTTCTTGTGGATATACTATTTCATTTCTTTTAAAATTCATGCAGTTATAAAAAAACTCAAACAATCTTTAAAAGATGTTTGAGTTTTTTTTTATTTTTTTACTGAGGCTTCGTGGAGCATGGATAGCTCCCTTTCCAATTCATCTAAAATAGCCTTGCCTTCAGCCTCTTCAATTAATCCAAGACGGACAGCAAAATCTATTTCTCTGGATAAGCCAAACATCTGGGT
Organism: Cytobacillus oceanisediminis 2691; assembly: GCF_000294775.2. Lineage (GTDB taxonomy): Bacteria > Bacillota > Bacilli > Bacillales > Cytobacillaceae > Cytobacillus > Cytobacillus pseudoceanisediminis. The sequence goes on along the minus strand of NZ_CP015506.1, from coordinate 1,749,153 downwards.
ATCAAGAACCTCTTCATATAGAGGACATTGAGGCATAGTCAGATTATCCATTTGCACCTTAATTAATTTTAATATTTTAGCAGCATCTGCCTTTAATAGAGCATTTGCTTTTTCTTTGTGATCAATAATCATGTCAGAAGCCAACTTTCAATCCCTCCATTTCCGAGCGATCATCCTATCTATAAATTTTATACTTAAGCTTGGAAAAAAGCAAGGATAATAAGGGATTCGACCAGGAATTCCTTCATAATATACTCACTTTCCATATATTTCAAAATATACTGTAGTCATTTCGATTTGAAAGCATTTCAAGCACTTTTACACCAGCGATGCTATTTCCTCTCTTGTCCAGGGAAGGGCCGAATATGCCAATTCCGCATTTATTTGGCACCACAGCTAGTATTCCACCGGATACCCCGCTCTTTGCTGGTATGCCAACTTTAATAGCAAACTCTCCAGAAGCATTATACATCCCGCATGTCACCATTAACGTCTTGCAAACCCGGGCAATATCAGACGGAATAACCTCTTCATATGTTTCAGGATCTTTTCCATCCAATGCCAGTACTGCACCTGCCCTGGCAAGATCAAAGCAGTTCATTTCGATTGCACACTGTTTTGTATAAATGTCTATTAGTTCCTCTACATCACCATTAATTACACCATGCTGTTTCATAAAATAGCATAAAGCCCTATTAAGCCATGAGGTTTCAAATTCAGATTTTGCAACTATTTCGTTACAAGATACATTTTTATCATTTACGAGCCTCCCCACAAACTCTATTATACGATGCCATTTTTCATCGGAGCTCTCACCTTTTATCATATTAGTTACTGCTAAAGCTCCTGCATTAATCATTGGATTTAATGGTTTAGAAGGGATTGAAGTTTCCAGTTTGGAAATAGAATTGAACGGGTCACCAGTTGGTTCCATTCCCACTTTTCCGAAAACATATTCGTATCCCATATCCTGGATCGCCAAAGCCAAAACAAGAACTTTGGATATGCTTTGAAGAGTGAATTTATTTTGATAATCACCCGCGTAAATACAGCTTTTTTCTTGGATATTATATACAGCAGCTGAGAGGTCATGCCTATTTACCTCTGCAAGTGCGGGAATATAGCCTGCCACCTCTCCATAAACAGTATGCAGGGCTGCCTCATTAACAATCTTCTGAAGATCAGCGTTTGTATGACATGTCATTTGTGGACCTCCCGGATTCGTTCTTTTCATATTGATATCTTGTCCCAACTCACTGCGGGGAATGCCTGTATGACAAGCCGCACAAAAATCTGTATACTTACCCTATACATACATTAATGCGCCGACAGGAGGATCAATATGGAAAATATAATTGCCTTTAAAGGAAACGTTAAATACCAAATCACCTTAGATCCAGGAGTCTGGATATTCGATGATCGGAGACTCGATTTGACAACATACTTTATTCAAGATGGCATCAGGAAAAATGAACTTGAGGAATATACCAAGGCAGTCTCAAAGCACTGGGATAGAGAAATCATGGAAGGCGCAGTATTTCCTCCAACACTTAAAACAGAAAAGAAATTTGAAAAAGAAAAGGTTCTGACAGGCACTTTCGGTATACCTTTTAAGCCATTTCTTAGGAATGCAGAACCAAAGGAGAATGCTGAAACTGTTATCATTGAAAGTGAAGATGGGGAAACTCGATTAACTTTATCTCAAGCCGACGATTTGATATTAGGGTTCTCAAAGGATGGAAAACCTTTAAAAGAAGATGGGCCAGTTCATGTCTATTACGGGGATGGAAGCAATCAAAACTCACCCATAAAAAGAGTGAAGGCATTTAGAGTGGAATGACCGGAGAGGGCGATTGTGCATCGCCCTTTTATTTAATATATAAAATATTTGAACGCCCAAAAATATCTAGCGAATGAAGCCTGCCCCCCTCGAGGTCACATGCTTGTCTAGCTGAGGCTCCTAGGGACGAAAGACTAGCCAATCCCTTTCCAGAAGGAAAAAACACCTTCATGCAGGACTTTCTTATGCTTGTCGTCCCTGGGCAGTCGCCTGCACATTTCGGGCAATCCTCCCAAAAAGGCAAAGGACGCCTTTCCGGGAGGCTCGTCTTGTGCTTGAGGCCCCAGGACAAGGAAAGGAAAGCTTCGGCTGCATAAAATTCGCACCACCTAAAGCGGTAGCTTTTGGGAGGACGTGTTGTTCTTAATCTGGTTTATTCGTGGGCAAGGCGCTTGCGCTTTTCTTTCGGGAGCCAAACGGGCATAAAGACTGCAGATTCCAGAGCCGCTTTCATTGCAGGCTATAATAGGTCAGCAGCAAGTTGGGCAAGGCCAGATCTCTCACCTTTAACAAGCTTAACATGCCCTGAGATAACCTGATCTTTAAATCTCTCCACCACATAGGTGAGCCCGTTGTTATAAGCATCCAAGTAGGGATGATCTATTTGCTCAGGGTCTCCCATCAGGACAATCTTACTTCCTTCCCCCACCCTGGTTAAAATAGTTTTAACTTCATGTTTTGTCAGGTTCTGTGCTTCATCAATAATAATAAATTGATCTGGTATGCTTCTCCCCCTAATATATGTCAGAGCTTCAACCTCAATAGAGCCCATACCAGCCAATATCGCATCCAATTCACCTGGTTTTTTGACATTAAACAGGTACTCTAAATTATCATATATCGGCTGCATCCACGGCCTTAACTTTTCCTCTTTTTCTCCGGGAAGGAATCCCAAATCTTTTCCTACCGGTACAATGGGGCGAGCCACCAGTAATTTTTTGTACTGGCCATAATCTTCTGTCTGCATTAATCCGGATGCCAGCGCCATAAGAGTTTTCCCAGTCCCTGCCTTTCCGATAAGAGTAACAAGCGGCAGATCATCTCTCAGCAAGAGCTCAAGAGCCATTGTTTGCTGGACGTTCCTTGGCTTGATCCCCCAAATATGATCATGGTCAAAAATAAGCTTTTTCACTTTTTTTCCACCTTTGTCCACAATACCAAGCGCAGACGAAGATGAACCCAGCGCATCCTTCATCACCAGAAACTGATTAGGGTAGAAAGGATGGTTCGCTATTTCTGATAACGGCAGTTCTCCTTTTTCATAAAAGCGGTTCATAATATCGAGTCCGATATAGACTTCCAGAAACCCAGGATATAAATGATCATTTTCAACCACACGGTCACTTAAGAAGTCTTCTGATATTAGCCCGATAGCATCCGCTTTAACTCTGACAAGGGCATCTTTGCTTACAAGAATAACCGTTCGTCCATTTTCTTTTGTCTCTTCCTCAAGTGATAGGTTTTTTGCAACTGCCAAAATCCGATTATCATTTGTTTTTTCTACAAAAATCTCTTGAAGTTCATGAAAAGACCTATGATTTAACTCAATTCGCAGGCTTCCGCCATTTTCAAGAGGTATTTTCTCATGCAGCTTACCCGTCTCCCTCATGCTGTCAATCAGCCGGGATACTTGCCTTGCATTCCTCCCAATTTCATCCATATACCTTTTCTTAGAATCAACTTCTTCTAGTACTACAGCCGGAATGACTACTTCATTTTCTTCAAATGAAAATATGGAATTAGGATCCTGCAACAAGACATTGGTATCTAATACGTAAATTTTACTCAATATGATGCCTCCTGCTCCTCTTGTGTCTTTATTTAGCAAATTACAAAAGCGAGGTCCCCTGCTTGCGGATTTGCAGCTTCATGAAAGAATCACCTTCAATCTTGATGGATATTCTCCTGTTGCTTTATATTATTCATTCTTTTACAGATGTTGATTAATCAGGAATAAAGCTACCTAATGAAGTGGACAAATCTATCTTGGTAAAAATATATGTAATGCCGAATAAAGATAGAAGAAATTTTGCACAATAACATTAAAGAATCTCATTATTCCTGAACCTGAAAAGTCAAGTGAACCAATTTCATTTTCAGGGAAATTTTGATCGCCCGGAGGTGTCAAATATGAATAGATGGCTGCTGATATGCATGACAGGATTGCTATTATCAGGGTGCGGTATGAACGGCAATCAGGCGCTAGACCATCAGGAACAGCAAAATACCAACTCGATAAATGTTAAAAATAGTACAATACAGGAAGTTGACAGGGAGACTGGACAGCAAGTTTCCAGGCATCTTGTCAATTTGGCTACCCGAGTTCCTAATGTGAATGATGCCACTGCTGTTGTCCTTGGACGTTTTGCTATAGTCGGAGTAGATGTGAACAAAAACCTCGACCGTTCTGAGGTTGGAACAATTAAATATTCAGTTGCCGAAAGCCTCAAAAATGATCCTCATGGTGCAAGAGCAATTGTAGTGGCTGATCCGGATATTAACGCAAGGCTGCGGGAAATAGCTGATGACATCCAAAACGGTGAACCCTTGCAAGGAATCATGAATGAACTGGCAGATATCGCAGGCCGGCTTATGCCTGAAGTTCCAGCCGATTTAGTTGATCCCAAAAAGAAAAATGAGAAAAACGCAACCGAAGATCCAAAGAAAAAGCTCGACAATGATCAGGAAAAACAGCTCGAACAAAAACAGGAAGAACAATCGAATTATCATAAATAAAAGGGTGACAGGCATCTATAGCTTTTTAGCTAATCGGTATAGGTGCCTGCCGCTTTTTAGCCCCCCAAAAAAAGCTTAGTTCCAAGAGGGAACTAAGCTTTTTTCATCGCTTCCATAACCTGTTTATCCAAACGGGCTGCTGCGTCTTTATCATATGTTTTATCATATTGCGGCTCTACAGTGATCTTAGACCCGTAAAACATAACATCACGGACTTCTTTCACAGTGATTTCCATAAGGGCAAGCTTAAGAGGTACTCCTTCCATCTTTTCTGCCTTAACAGAAGCTTTACCAGCGATGGAATATGTAGATTCATTCGCAATAATATTCAGAACAACCATGTTATTGCTATTTATATTTTGAACAATCCTGGAACGGTTATCGACTGCAAAATACAATGTTTCCTCATTTTTTGCCAAAACCCATGAAATCGCATTGACATTAGGACCGCCGGTTTCAAAATCAACAGTAGCAAGTGTAACAAAACGTTCCTTTTGCAGTTCGTCATATAATGGTTTAATTAATTTCGGTTCTACCTGATTTGCCATTCTTTTCCCTCCTTTATTAACTTCATCATAGTATGATAACGCTTTTCTTTCAACCAATAACATCCTATCCTTAAGTTTGGTTGAAGCCTTTGCACTTTCTATACTAATATGAACTAACACAATAAACCCGATACGGTCTGACCGTAAAAATTTTAATTTGCCGTTAAAGCATTCGAATCAATCCTTAACTTATACTATAATGGTATTAACAACAGCAAAAACAATATGAGGTGTCCTATGCGAGTAAAATGTGTACTTTGTGATAAAATCGAATCAATTGAAAACGAGTCCTTACAGGCTAAACGGCTTCGAAACCGCCCTATTCACACATATATGTGCAAACCATGTGAAACAAGAATTACCGAAAAAACTCAAGAAAGAGCAGATACCGGAAACTTTAAGCTCTACCGAAGCAAAGTCCAGGAGGAAGAATGGTAAATCGGGCAACACCGATCATGAAGAGCAGAATAAAAGCGGAAGCGCCTTGATCAGCTGAAGTTCAACTAAAACCGCCACGTCCTGTATATTTTATAAATTCCTAAACTATAAAAAAGCCGTCCCTAACAACATATAGGGACGGCTTTTCTTAATCCTCTGGATAATTCACATACTTTTCTGGTTCATTTTGAATCTGATTAAGCATCACTTCTATTAATTCACGGGGAAAACGGCTCTTTTTCCGTTCTTTATCCTTAGAATAATGCACAAAGTACATTAGATCATCTTTCTCAACTTCGATATCAGAAATCTTATGCTCTTCTGAAAGAATGTCAAAAAACATTTTTTCTGTGTCTGCTGCTGCTGTATCATCCGGACGTTTATCACAGACAATTTTTATCGTTAACCAGTTATACAGTGAATCCTGCAAAGATTTCATCTCAGCCTCTCCCGGTTATTCCGCCTTTGCCTGTTCTTTCTTTTCCTGGTGAAGGCGGATTTTATAGATAATCAAGATTAACGCAGCCACAACAAGACCTTCTGCTACAGGAAGGAATACCCCAAGAAATGTAAGCACGGTACATCCTAAAATCAAGAAGGTATATATAACAGCTGATTTTATTATAGGAAGTTTCTTGGCAAACCCCAATTTAAAAACCAGTATGGATAGTAGAACAATTGTTATATATAGAAGCCACATTCCAGTTGTGGGATTCTCATGGACTTTGAACAAAGCAGCGAAAAAAGAAAGGCGCTGTGAAACATCCATATCCTTCTCTCCTCCCCTTCTTAGCCTTAGTTAGTTTCGGCGTATTTCTTCTTTTTGGCCATTCTTTCACGTTCATTTTTATCAAGAATTTTTTTGCGCAGTCTGATTGACTCAGGTGTTACTTCAAGCAGCTCATCATCATTCAAATATTCAAGAGCTTCTTCAAGAGTCAAAATACGCGGCTTTTTAATTACATTCGTTTGATCCTTATTAGCAGAACGGATGTTGGTTGCATGCTTCACTTTAGTTATATTGACAGTAAGGTCATTTTCGCGAGTATGCTCTCCAACTATCATTCCTTCATAGATTTCAGTACCTGGTTCAACGAAAATGGTACCTCTATCCTCTACTTGCATAATACCATATGTGGATGACTTTCCGCTTTCCATGGAAACAAGCACACCCTTGCTTCTGCCTCCGATTTGTCCTTTAATTTCAGGCTGGTAGCTGTCAAATGTGTGATTGATAATACCATATCCGCGAGTAAGCGTCATAAATTCTGTAGAGTAGCCAATTAGTCCGCGGGCTGGGACGTTGAATGTTAGTCGCACTTGGCCATTTCCGTTATTGACCATATCAAGCATTTCACCTTTACGTGTACCCATTGATTCAATGATTGAGCCGGTATTATCCTCTGGCACATCAATTTGAACACGTTCTACCGGTTCGCAGCGAACACCATCAATCTCTCTAATAATTACTTCAGGCTTGGAAACCTGTAATTCAAAACCTTCACGGCGCATATTTTCAATGAGGATTGATAAATGAAGTTCTCCACGTCCAGATACAACCCAAGCGTCAGGTGAATCTGTATTTTCGACACGAAGACTCACATCTGTCTCAAGCTGGGCACGCAATCTTTCTTCAACTTTTCTGGCTGTAATATACTTTCCTTCTCTTCCTGCAAATGGGCTGTTATTTACAACGAAAGTCATTTGCAATGTTGGCTCATCTATTCTTAGAACAGGAAGTGCTTCCTGATGCTCGACAGGACAGATGGTTTCTCCAACGTTGATGTCCTCCATTCCGGAAACAGCGATCAGATCTCCAGGAAATGCTTCTTGAATTTCCTCGCGCTTAAGCCCGAAGAATCCAAAGATTTTTGTAACGCGGAATTGCTTGACCGAACCATCAAGCTTCATTAAAGCAACTTGCTGGCCGACCTTGATTGTTCCACGGAATACACGGCCAATACCGATTCTTCCCACATAATCATTGTAATCTAAAAGGGCAACCTGGAATTGGAGCGGCTCTTCACGATTATCAGCAGGTGCTGGTATGTGGTCAATAATTGCTTCATAAACCGAATGCATATCATCATCCTGTTTATCAGGAGTTGTACTTGCAGTCCCAGCAATAGCTGAAGCGTATATGACCGGAAATTCAAGCTGGTCTTCGTCTGCACCAAGTTCGATAAATAAATCGATAACCTCATCAACAACTTCTGTTGGGCGGGCAGATTCCTTGTCAATTTTATTTACTACTACGATTGGTGTTAATTTTTGCTCCAAAGCCTTTTTGAGTACGAAACGCGTTTGAGGCATACACCCTTCATATGCATCAACTACTAATAAGACACCATCAACCATTTTCATGATACGTTCTACTTCACCGCCAAAATCTGCGTGGCCAGGCGTATCCAGAATGTTAATCCTTGTATCTTTATATTTAACTGCAGTGTTTTTAGCTAAGATCGTAATACCGCGTTCTCTTTCCAGATCATTTGAATCCATCGCGCGCTCTTCCACATGCTCATTTGAACGGAAAGTCCCGGACTGTTTTAAAAGCTCGTCAACCAATGTTGTTTTACCATGGTCAACGTGGGCTATAATTGCAATATTTCGAATATCTTCTCTTAATTTCAAAAGATTTCCTCCTATTTATAAAAACTGAATCACTTTTTAACATTTTTCACAACTGATACATTATATCACAATTACTATAGAAACCTAAAAGCTTTTTGTGTAAAATAATGTAGAAAAGGATTTATTCCTCATGTATGCTTTTTATTTTTATTCTCTTTACATATTTTTCGCCAGTATTTACTTAAAATAATCCGCTTGGGAGTGGAAAAAATTTATGGACAAAATCAAGTGGCCTTTATTAGCCTTTGCGATTGGCGCAGCTCTATGCATGATGGGCATAGGCGTTGCTGTAGCTGAAAGAAGCATTATAGGCATGATTATTGCCATCATTGCTTTAATTTTTGTAATGGGATACGGTTTTAAAACAAAGAAGAAAATGAGGGAAGACGGTTTATTATAGAAACGGCATAAAAGCTGCAGCTCTGCGCTGCAGCTTTTTCAAATTAATGGACAGACCATTATTAAGAATTCTTTTTCATCAGGAGAAGCCTCCATTTTGAATTGCTCAAAACCGGCGTCAGCTAAAAAATATATCCAATTTTGCCGGTTTTCAGGAACACCCGCAAAGAAAGACTTTTCTCCTTTTTCCTTTAATTCTGCGGCCAACTGCTCGATAATCTTAGTACCGATTCCTTTCCTGCGAATACTGTTCTTAACCAGAATCGTACCGAGCCATGGTTTCCCGTTAGAAGGAGATGAATTCACATGGAATGTGACGGCTATCCGTTCTCCATCAAGCCTCCAAATTCTCCACTCACCATTCAATTTCTGATACCTGGCCATATATTCCATTAGGTTATGCCCGCTTTTCTCTTCTTCTTCCCAAGCAGCACTATCCTTGATGATCTCTAAAAAAAATGTCAAGTCTGCATGTGTGACGCTGCTGCTCGATAAATTACCAATTGCCATTTTTTAAGTATTCTTTCATAATTTCCTGATGAAGCCCTGGCTTAGAGACAAAAACAGAATTGTTTTCAAGATAGTTCAGCGGATCACCTTTAACGGTTGTTGCAATTCCTCCCAATTCCTCGATCATGATCACACCTGCGGCGAAATCCCATGGAGCCAGACGCATTGTTATGTATGCATCAACCCTCCCGGATGCAATATATGCCATTTCAATTGCAGCTGAACCATAGGATCGAGTTCCTCTTGCATTTCTAACAAGAGGAGCCAGGAGTGATGGATCAATTCTTCTATTTTCCGTAACCCATGTAGCATTCAGTCCGATTATTGCCTTTGATACTTCCGTTTCCTTTAATGGCGGAAGTTCCAAATCATTCATGAAAACACCCTGTCCCTTCATGCAATGATATAACTCATCATGGACTACATCGTAAATTAATCCAATTTTCCCTTTTCCATTTTCATAAATGCCTACTGATATGGCAAAGTTTCTTTGCTGATGGACAAAATTCATCGTTCCGTCAATTGGATCAATAATCCAGACAATTCCTTCCATATCACTTAGCTTATCCCCGAAACCCTCTTCACCAAGGATTCGATGGCCGGGATATTTTTCATTAATTTTTTTTATGAAGAATTGTTCTGTTTCCTGATCTATATCTGTCACTAAATCGTTTGCATTTGACTTGGTGGTGATGGTCAACGTTTTGCTGAAAGAATTTTTAATATTCTCGCCGGCCTCTCTAATCAAGGCTTTGGCATATGTATGAATTTCACTCCAATTTGTCATTGGTCAGCCCTCCGCTTAGTATATCATTAAAATATAACTAGCTTAAATGAATTAGCAAGGTTCTTCAAGTTATATACTCTCCTATGATGCGGGTTATCATTTGCAGTAAAAAACAATTGCCAAAATAATAAACGAACTCCTCATGTAATCAGGGAGTCCGTTTCTAATTATTCTTTCTTTTCTTTTGCATTTTTTCTGCCTTATCTCCTTTAGTCACAATTAATCTTAAAGTGCTTTTAATCTGAGAAGTTCCTGCCTGATTTTTTCAAGCTTTAGTTTTGATTGTTTCTGGAGATCTTCATTCCTTTCTGACATGGCATCAAACAAAGTAGCTAACTCATAATCCATTTCCAGCCTTAAGACCGCTGTTCTTTCCCTATCACCATTTTTCTTCTTCACTGTATTCATAAGTTGTTTCATTAGACAGTACACCCCTTCCAATAGTGTTTAATTTTCTGATTATTTTTACTATTATCATATGAAGGACAATTCTCAGTTGCAACTAATTTGTGCGATAACCTAAAACTTTATTTAGTCTCTTCTTTAAAGCTTAAAATTTTTCGATTGTTCGAGGTTATGCTACAATATTTGACAAAGCATATAGGAGGTTAGCTTATGTCTTTTCCTGGTTTCACAAACGATGATTTCGATGTCTTTAAAATAGATGGACTTGATGAAAGAATGGACAGGTTAAAATCTGTTATTAGGCCTAAGTTAGAAGAGTTGGGACGCCATTTTGCACCCTCTCTCTCAAACCTGTCCGGAGATGAAATGTTCCCTCATGTTGCTAAGCATGCCAGAAGAACAAAGAATCCGCCAAATGATACTTGGGTCGCATTTGCAGGCAATGCAAGGGGATACAAAATGCTTCCTCATTTCCAGATAGGTTTATGGGAAACGCATGTATTCATCTGGTTTGCCATCATCTATGAAGCACCGAATAAAGCTGCCGCAGGCAAGTCTTTTGAGAACAGCCTGGATAAATTTTATAAAGAAATACCCAAAGATTATGTCTGGTCCGGCGATCACACAAAACCAGATGCTGTTATGCATAATGAACTTTCCAAAGAAGAATTGAGATCCATGTTTCAGCGCCTGCAAAATGTTAAAAAAGCTGAAATTCTTTGCGGCTATCAAATTTCTCGAGAAGATGCCGTTCTCATGTCACCTGATCAGTTTATTGAAAAAGCTGAATCTGTATTTAGAAATTTATTACCCCTATACAAAATGGCATAAACATGTTTCGCATAACGTGGATCAGGCAGCTCAAAAAAAAACAAACCTTCAATTTGAAGGTTTGTTTTTTTACCAAGTCTATTTCTGCATTCTTACTTTATCCCCAGGTGAAAGTTCTTTGGCCAATTTAACTGTCCGGTAAGAGGAATAGCCGCTTTGTTCTTCAAATTCATCACAGATGTTTTTCTCCTGGGCTTTTCCCGGAACAATTTCCTTAAAGCGTCTATATGCATTCATGAATTGTTCTCGTTCAATTCCTTTTTCGTATGCCATTTCAATGCTTTCAAAATATTTGATGACGTCAACTATTTCTTCTGTTGACCAATCCAGGTCAATCGGGTATTGATATTCCACTTCACTTCACCTCATTTATGATAATTCATGGTGCTTTGTCACATTATTTTATCATAATTATTTAATCCATTTCCCTCTGATTGATTCTCCATCTGCAATGATCCGCTGGAATAATTCCTCAACAGACGGGATATCCTTAATTAATCCCATAACTTGTCCAGCCCATGCAAATCCTTCATGGTCTTTCCCTTCATATATATATTTTTTATTAGCATTCCCGCTAATGTAGTCTTTTAACTGCTCATAGCCGCCGTTTTGTTTTTCGATATCGAGTATTTTTTCCGACCATGAGTTAGCGATAACCCTTGCGGGTGCTCCTATAGTTCTTTTTATGACTACTGTGTCATTTTCTGTGCCTTCGACTAAACGATTTTTATATAATTCAGAAGCATGTACGCATTCTTTTGTTGCAACAAATCTTGTCCCCATCTCAATACCCTCTGCGCCAAGACTTAATGCTGCCATCAGGCCCCTGCCGTCTCCGATTCCTCCTGAGGCTATAACAGGAATTGATACAGCATCAGCCACCTGAGGTACAAGAACGAAGGTTCCAATATCGTCCCTGCCTAAATGTCCGCCGCCTTCCTGACCGACAACCATCACAGCATCGGCCCCAAGTTCCTCCGCCTTTACCGCCTGCCGTTTTGCCGCCACAAGTACAAGTTTCTTAACATTTACACCCTTTAATTGATCAAATATAGGAGCAGGATTTCCCCCTGTCATAGAAATAACAGGGACTTCTTCTTCAATCGCAACATCCAGGTAGTGAGAAAATGGCCTTCCATGCTGTCCAATAGCAAAATTAACCCCGAACGGCTTGTCTGTCAATTTCTTCACCTTTTGTATCTCATCTCTAAGTTTTTCCGGGCTGCTGAGAGACATTGCGGTAACCTGCCCTAATCCTCCGGCATTTGAAACAGCTGCAGCCAAATCTGAATAGGCAAGATGGGCAAGACCGCCCTGTATAATTGGATATTTAATTTTCAATAATTCTGTCACACGTGTGTTCCAGTTCATTTATATAACCTCCATTTCTTCCTAACTTTTATTTCTATTTGTAAGGTTTAAATTCCTGTTAACTTCTAAAACTAATGGCAAACCGAAATAGCAGGCGACTGCTCAGGGACGGACGGCAAGCACAAGACGAGCCATGCGAGGAGGTATTCTTTCCTTCCGGAAGGAATCGGCAGGTCTTTCCTCCCTAGGGACGGAAACTAGACAGGCATTAACAGAATCAGTATGCAATAAAACTTTCTATGCAAAGGGATTGAATAATGCTATAATGCAAATGTTTTATAACAGCATGAGTATATTGAAATATTATTTTAAAGAGGTGTGGGAATAAGTTGTCTCAATACAAAACACCGCTGTTCAGCGGTTTGCTTGCACACGCAAAAAAGGATCCGGTACAATTTCATATACCCGGCCACAAAAAAGGTGCCGGGATTGATCCGGAATTCAGGGAATATATAGGTGATAATGCACTGGCTATTGACCTGATTAACATTGGTCCTCTTGATGATCTTCATCAGCCCAAAGGCATTATAAAAGAAGCACAGGATCTTGCAGCAGAGGCCTTTGGGGCGGATAGAACATTCTTCTCTGTACAAGGAACGAGCGGAGCCATCATGACCATGGTTATGGCTGTCTGCGGGCCAGGGGATAAAATCATTGTTCCGAGGAATGTTCATAAGTCCGTCATGTCTGCAATTGTGTTTTCAGGGGCAACCCCTATTTTTATACATCCTGAAATTGATGAAAACTTGGGAATATCTCACGGAATAACAACTGAATCCGTCTCGAAAGCCCTGGAACTTCATCCGGATGCCAAAGGGGTATTAGTAATTAATCCTACCTATTTCGGTATTTCTGCCGATCTAAAAAAAATTGTTGAAATAGCCCATTCATACAATGTGCCTGTCCTTGTGGACGAAGCCCATGGTGTGCATATTCACTTCCATGACGAGCTTCCATTATCCGCCATGCAGGCCGGAGCTGATTTAGCAGCAACATCAGTCCACAAACTGGGCGGGTCCATGACACAAAGTTCAATCTTAAATATGAAAGGGAATCTTGTTTCTGCCAAAAGGGTACAATCCATTTTAAGCATGCTGACAACAACTTCCACTTCTTATTTACTGCTTGCCTCATTGGATGTTGCCAGAAAACGTCTTGCCACTGAAGGAAAGGAACTCATTCAAAAGACTATTGATTTGGCCCAGTCCATTCGCCGCCGCATCAATGAAATTGACCGGCTATATTGTGTCGGTGAAGAAATACTGGAAACAAAAGCGGCGCATGACTACGATCCGACCAAATTGATTATTTCTGTCAAAGAACTTGGCATGAATGGTTTCGATGTGGAAAATTGGCTTCGGGAACATCATAATATTGAAGTAGAAATGTCCGATTTATATAATATCCTTTGCATTGTTACCCCCGGTGACACGGAAAGAGAAGCTGATATTTTAGTTTCCGCTCTTGCCGAACTCGCTAATGAGCGTAAAGGAAATACTGAAAAGCTTGAAACTCAAGTGCTGCTGCCTGATATTCCCGTTTTATCGCTTACTCCCCGTGACGCATTTTATGCTGACACAGAACTGGTTCCATTTGACGAATCAGAAGGAAGAATTATCGCCGAATTCATTATGGTTTATCCTCCCGGAATACCTATATTTATTCCAGGAGAAATCATTACTAAGGAAAACCTGCGTTATATTAAAACGAATATGGAAGCGGGACTTCCAGTTCAAGGGCCGGAAGATTACGACTTCAAATATCTTCGTGTCATTGAAGAGCACCGGGCCATCAGATAATGCAAAAGAGCCTTCCATTTTAGGAAAGGCTCTTTTTATTATTAACGATTATTTTTTGTATTCTCTGTTTTTTCTCCATCACAGCAATTGCATTTTTTTGAATATAGTACTGTTACTTTTTCATCCTCAAAGTGATCAATAGTTGAATTGCAAGCCTGGCATACGATTGTACCCATCTTTTCATTCTCCTTTTCAATGAGTTTTAGAATCATTTGAAAGCGCTTTATCTATAAATCAATAATAATATAACATTATTAAATTATCAAGCCTAATTGTATAACATAATTATTGTTTTTTATTGGTATTTACGTTGACAACATTTATAAACCTTTATTAATAGTATGACATAATAAAAAAAACAGACCAATTCGGCCTGTTTTTTTTGTTTAATCGTATTGTTCTTCGAAACGTGCACCAGGGATCGCTTCTATGAAAAACTCGCTTAAATCAGCTGCCTGTTCATATAAATCAAGCTTAAATGCCTTTTGCAAGTATTCGATGTCTTCGAGATCTTTTGGGTCAAGGAGAGTGGAGCGGCCGGTCTGCATACAAATAACCAGAGGCTTAGAAAAGAAGAGGTTTGTATAAACAATTCCAAAATCATACCGTGTTGACTCGGTGGTAAATCCAACAAAACGGACATTCACGTTTTCATGCTCATCATAGAGCTTCTCAAAATAATCCATAAAATACCTCCCTTTTAAATAAATATTTAGAATATTATTATAATTTATTTTAGGCGCTTTGACAAGTAATTTAAATTTACCTTACTATTTTAAGTTGTCATAAGATTTTATCTAATGCTAGAATGAAGGAAGATGTTCATTACCATAATTATGGGGATAATGGGGGGAAAGATGTTGGCGGCTAATTCTTTTATCAAGCTGGTTCCTTCATCAGCTAAGGAAAATATTTCAACAGAAGAGCTTAAAGAACTTTTCTTATATTATAAGGATATTACAGGCAAAACAGGCAGCCAGATTAAATGGGAATATAATGATGCCGCTTTTCCTTATGAGATTAAAGAGAAGCCTGAAGCAAAAGGAACCTGGTTTTACCTATATTCAGACCATGACCGATATAATGCCATATTGCTTGGCATTGATAAAGAAAAAGTTATTGAGGAAGACGGCTCTGAACGGGAGCAGGCCTACATACAGGTTACATTGCCGGAAACTGCAACTTTTGGAGATAAAGGTAAAGCTAATGAATTTTGCAAATTTCTTGCTAAAAAGCTGCAAGGTGAATTGCATCTCTTCAATGGAAGAATCATGTACTATTATAAAAGAAAATAATTCATTTATAAAAAACGTTGAGAACAGCAGCTGCTGTTCTCATTCTATTTCCTGGCTGATCTGAGCAGGATCGACAGGTGTAAATCCTTTATTCCGCAACCCTTTCACAATATCCTCTAATGCTTCTTTTGTCCATTGCCTATCATGCATCAATAAGTTTGCACCATTCACTAAAAAGGGTGAATTAATCATTATATCTGCCAAAGCTTCTTTTGATTGATATTCCTTTTCCCAGTCATATCCGTATGTCCAATTCATGAGAATCATGTTTTCATCCTTAGCAACCTTTCGGCTGTAGTCTGAAATGGATCCAAATGGTGCCCGGAAGAATTTTGGCCTCTCTCCGATAATCTCTTCTACTCGATCATTAAGACTAACAATCTCATTATATTGCTGTGCCTCGGATAAGGTTTTTAAGTTGTAGTGGCTGTATGTGTGATTACCGATAGCAAAACCAAGTTCGTGAATTGCCTTCAAAACTTCTGCTTCTTCCGGAGTATCAATGAAGTGTCCATTAACAAAGAAGATTGCAGGTGCTGAAAGTTTTTTTAAGATCCTGGCCATCTCCAATGCATTTTTATCTGGAGCATCGTCAATAGTCAGTAATACAACCTTTGAGTTTGCATGATTCATTGGTTCTACTGTCCAATTACTTGCATTTATCTTGTATTGCGGCTCTGATAAGGATACTGCCTCTTCTTTAGGCTCTCTTTCGTCATCTCCCTTGTTCTTCTGCAATTTTGATTCATGAACTTTGGAATGGTCATCCGAATTATTTTCTTCTTGCTTATACTCTTCTTTTTCCAATTCTGATGGCTTTTCAACCGCAGTAAGATCCGTGCAAGAAGCCAAAATCATTAGAAAAAAAACACCTATGATAAGCCCCGTTATTTTCATATTGCCCCCCCTACAGTGCATATCCCTTTAATCTCACTCCAATTAGTGTTAGTATGTGAAATGGCCTTTTAAAGGAGTTGTCCCCCTTTTTGACACCTTACCATTACCTACTGATTTTACCCGAAATAGATCCGTTTTGAACATTCAAAAAGTAAAATTTAGAATTTCTGTGAGGATCTATACATCCTTTAGATTTTACATAGTCGATCTTTTTCGGGAAGCTGCTCTCCCCTGCTGAGCTTCAAAATGCTTTAAAAATCAAGCTATAACTGTCAGGAATGCGGAATTCTTATTTTCCTGCATTTTTAGGATTGGGAGTTTTACGGAATTATTTTATTTACGTTCATTATAATAAGATTTGGAGGGATTTGATGAAGAAACTGACACCAGTATTTACGGTTTCAGTCATATTCACAGCAATTTTTATTTTATGGGGACTTGTCCCAAAGACTATACTGCCAAAAGGCAATCTTGATTCTGTTACAGCATCTGTTCAAGGATTCATATTGGAGAAGTTCGGCTGGTTTTACCTTTTATCAGCTTCTATCTTTTTAATTTTTTCTATCCTATTAGCATTCAGCAAATACGGCAATATTCGTCTGGGCAAGGATGCAGATAGGCCCGAATATAGCTATTTATCATGGTTTGCCATGCTCTTTAGTGCCGGGATGGGAATAGGCCTGGTTTTTTGGGGAGTGTCGGAACCTATGTATCACTTTTATGCCCCCCCTTTTCTCGAAGGACAGACACCTGAAGCAGCCAGGGCTGCCATGAGGTACTCCTTTTTCCATTGGGGTCTTCATCCATGGGCTATTTATACTGTCATTGGGCTTGCATTGGCGTATTTCCAGTTCAGAAAAGGAGCACCGGGAGTTATCAGCTCCATTTTGAGGCCAATTTTAGGAAGCAAAGTGGACGGGCCGCTGGGCGTATTAATTGATTTTATTGCCGTCTTTGCTACTGTTTTCGGAGTTGCAACATCATTAGGTCTGGGTGCCATTCAGATTTCCGGAGGACTTTCTGGAATATTCGACAGTATCGGTAATAATTTCAACACTCAATTAATTATTATTGTCGTTGTGACGGTCTTGTTTATGTTTTCAGCCCAAACCGGATTAAACAAGGGAATAAAGTATTTAAGTAACTTAAATATTATCTTAGCAATATCCTTATTATTATTTCTGCTGTTTGTAGGTCCATCTAACTTTATTATGGACCTGTTCACAACGACAATTGGGTCTTATATTCAAAACCTTCCATCCATGAGCTTCAGGCTCAGCCCTTTTGATCAGGAGCTGACATGGTTTCAGGATTGGACCATTTTTTATTGGGCATGGTGGATTGCCTGGGCGCCATTTGTCGGTACGTTCATAGCAAGAATATCCCGTGGAAGGACAATAAGAGAATTCGTCATTGGTGTGCTTGCTGTTCCAACCCTATTTGGAGCCCTTTGGTTCTCTGTTTTTGGAGGAACAGGTATATACCTTGAATTCTTCGAGGCGAAGCCTATCTTTGAAACAATCGAGCAGCAGGGAATGGAGGTAGCACTATTTACTGTGTTTGATAACTTCCCTTTCAGCACTGTTCTTAGCTCAATGGCTATTTTCTTAATCAGTACATTCTTTATTACTTCTGCAGACTCAGCTACTTTTGTTCTTGGCATGCAGACGACTAACGGAAGCCTGAACCCTCCGGGAAAAGTGAAATTTGTCTGGGGCATTATTCAATCAGCATCTGCAGCCATCCTTTTATGGACAGGAGGTCTTGAAGCTCTCCAAAGAGCTTCCATTATAGCTGCACTCCCTTTTACCATCATTATGCTTCTAATTGTGGCATCGCTGGTTAAATCGTTTAAAGAAGAGGACATCCTGAAAAAAACAGCTGATAAAGCCAAATAAAAAATCGGCACCTAAAAAAGGTGCCGATTTTTTTATCCTTATACTTATCTTTACCAATGGGACAGGTAGGACATTGCAAAATGGAAAGATGCATATAAGCTTAAGCTCATAACAGTTACCATAAATGTTTTTTTTGCAGACTTAATTACCCAATTTCCAATGTTTATTGCCAAATAGAAAAAAACAAAAAACATAATGACTTTATATATGAGCTGGTCATATTTTGACAGCCATTCAATAAAAGTATATCCGCTCCAAATTAACATCTGCAGCAAAAGAGCTGTATAAATCTTCATGCACTCCACCACCAAATTTTTTAATCCTTACCCGCTTTTTTAATAGAAGAAACACTTGTGTATGTAATATATGTTGAAAAGGATATTCTTATTTTTCATTTCTGTAACATTTGAATGACAAGCCAAAATTTTCTTTCACTATATGATAAAATACTCATAAATATTAGGAGATTATTATGAATTGCTCATCAACTGTCAGAAGACTGGAAAATCACCGAGACTTCTATACTGCTTTAGATAAAACAATCTTATGTCATACGGTGGAATTTATAATAAAGTGAGGGCAAAATGATGAAAGGTCTGCCGCTGATCTTAATTACTGCACTCTTGTTTGTAACCTCTTCATGCAATCATAAGGAAGTAAAAAAAGAGCTGAAGATAGACGATAGTGTTAAACAGCTCATTTTTTTCACGGATAAAAAACAATATGAACAGGAAATATCCTATTATGATGCCATCATCGAATTAAAGAGAAGCTATCCGGATCTGATCAAGAATATGAAAATCATAACAGCATCTGAATCCAGCCATATAAGCAATTATAATGTAGAAAACTGCCCTGCCATGCTGCTGGTCTATCAAGATAAAGTGATTGTAGAAATTAATGGCACGGTACCTAAAGAGAAGATCATTCATCCGCTTGCTGATGCAATGGATGAAAAAGACGAAAAATAGTCATCATATACAAAAAAATCCTCCCCTGGCAGGGAGGATTTTTTTAATTATTTTACAATGTGAATTGGGCTTCCAATAGCAACTTCTGCTGCTTCCATTGTGATTTCACCCAATGTTGGATGAGCATGAATAGTCATGGCAAGATCTTCTGCAGTCATACCTGCTTCAATAGCCAATCCAAGCTCAGCAATCATATCAGATGCACTTGCACCAGCGATTTGCGCACCGATTACAAGGCCATCCTCTTTGCGTGTCACTAGCTTTAAAAAGCCGTCAGTGGAATCAAGTGCAAGGGCACGGCCATTTGCTGCGAATGGAAACTTCGCTGTCGTTACTTCGATTCCTTCTTCTTTAGCCTGCTGCTCAGTATATCCTACAGAAGCCAATTCAGGTTCAGAGAATACCACAGCCGGGATTGCTAAGTAATCAATTTCTGCGTTATGGCCTGCAATTGCTTCTGCAGCAATCTTGCCTTCGTAAGAAGCTTTATGAGCCAATTGAGGACCTGCAACAATATCACCAATTGCATAAATATTGCTTACATTCGTACGGCATTGTTTATCGATTTCAATAACACCGCGTTCAGTCATCTTAATGCCGGCTTGTTCTAAGCCCAGTTCGTCTGTATTTGGACGTCTTCCAACCATTACAAATACATAATCTGCATCAAGAGATTTCTCTTCGCCTTTTTCTTCAAACTTAACGGTAACTCCATTTTCATTCTCTTCAACACCTTTAGCAAGTGCCTTCGTAATGAATTCAACGCCTTTTTTCTTTAAGTTCCGTTTAACAAGTGATGTCATTTGCTTCTCAAAACCGACAAGGATATCATCCGCACCCTCAAGAACCGTTACTTGAGAACCAAAATTCGCATAAGCTCCGCCAAGTTCGATTCCAATAACACCGCCGCCAATAACGACGATTTTCTCTGGAATCTCTTGAAGTGCCAGTGCACCTGTTGAATCAAGAACTCGTTTAGAGAATTTAAACGTTGGCAATTCTATTGGACGCGATCCTGTAGCAATGATTGCATTTTTAAATGTATAAGTTTGTGCCGAATTATCATCCATTACACGAAGGGTATTCGCATCAACGAAATAAGCTTCCCCGCGTACGATGTCAACTTTATTGCCCTTTAAAAGACCTTCTACTCCTCCAGTAAGCTTATTAACTACACCGGATTTAAATTCTTGTACTTTTGTAAAGTCAACTTTTACATTTTCAGCTGTAATACCCATTACATCTGAGTGCTTTGCATTTTCATAGCGGTGGCCTGCTGCGATTAAAGCCTTTGAAGGAATACATCCAACGTTTAAGCAAACACCGCCCATATTAGCTTTTTCTACGATTGTTACTTTCTGTCCAAGCTGTGCTGCACGAATCGCTGCAACATATCCACCAGGACCCGCACCAATGACTATAGTATCTGTTTCGATTGGGAAATCTCCTACTACCATTTGTTATTACGCCTCCATTAACAATAGTTCTGGATCGTTCAGTAAACGCTTGATGTGATTTAATGCATTTTGTGCAGTTGCTCCATCAATAATTCTGTGGTCAAAGCTTAGTGACAATGCCAATACTGGAGCAGCAACAATTTCTCCGTCCTTCACTACTGGCTTTTCAGCAATACGGCCAATTCCAAGAATGGCAACCTCTGGATGATTGATAACCGGAGTAAACCATTGACCGCCGGCAGAACCAATATTTGTAATTGTGCATGAAGCACCCTTCATTTCATCTGGAGCAAGCTTGCCATCACGGGCTTTACCAGCCAGCTCATTGATTTCATTAGAAATGGCAAATGTCGACTTGCGGTCTGCATCCTTAACAACTGGCACAAGAAGACCTTTTTCAGTATCCGCTGCAATACCGATATTGTAGTAATGCTTATGGATGATTTCACCTGCTGCATCATCGATTGAAGTGTTTAGTGCTGGGAATTCACGCAATGCACTTGTTAATGCTTTTACCACATAAGGAAGGAATGTAAGCTTAATTCCTTTATTAGCTGCAACTTCTTTAAACTTCTTGCGGTGTGCAACAAGTTTCGTAACATCAATTTCATCCATTAATGTTACGTGTGGAGCTGTATGCTTAGAGTTTACCATAGCTTTTGCAATTGCTTTACGGATTCCGCTCATTTTCTCGCGAGTTTCTGGATATTGTCCAGCAGGAATCGCCTGTGCAGCTGCAGGTGCAGTTTCTCTTGCTTCAGCTTTTGGTGCGTCTTCTTTAGCAGTGGCTTCAGCAGCTTTTGCTCCGCCATTCAGGAATGCATCAATATCATCTTTCTGAATGCGTCCATTTTTGCCGCTTCCAGCTACCTGGCGAATATCTACACCTTTGTCACGAGCGTATTTTCTAACAGACGGCATAGCAATAATACGGCGATTAGGATCTACTTCCGTCTCAGAAATAACTACTCCTTCTTTTGGTGCATCTTGAGCAGGAGCTTCTTCCTTCTTCAAATCCTGGCCAGCTTCAGCAGTTGCCTGAACTTGCGCTTCTGTTTTTTCTTCTTTAGGAGCCTCATCTTCATGATCTCCCTTGAATTTAAGGTCTTCATAACCAGGAGCATCAAAAGTAATCAATACTTGACCTACAGTTGCAACTGTACCTTCTTCAACAAGGATTTCTTCAACTTTACCTTTAACTGGGGAAGGAATCTCAACAACCGCTTTATCGTTTTGAACTTCACAAAGCACGTCATCTTCTTGTACTTCGTCACCTGGCTTTACAAACCACTTGACGATTTCACCTTCATGGATACCTTCACCGATATCAGGCAATCTAAATTGGAATGCCAATGGAATTCACCCTCCTATTATTTCGATCGTTCATTATAAAACACGTCAGGGGGATATTTCCCCCCTTGTGTCATCAGTTAAATGCGATTAAAATTCAAGAACTTTTTTAGCTGTTTCAATAACATCTTTATAGTTTGGAAGCCAAACAGTTTCAGCTTGCGGGAAAGCAAAAACAGTATCTGGAGCAGCTACACGCAGAACTGGTGCTTCCAGGCTGAGAATAGCACGATCATTGATTTCTGCAACGACACTTGCTGCAATACCAGCCTGCTTTTGTGCTTCTTGAACAACAATTGCTCTTCCTGTCTTTTCAACAGAAGCAATAATTGTTTCAATATCAATAGGAGCAACTGTACGCAAGTCGATAACTTCTGCAGATTTTCCTTCTTTTTCAAGCTCTTCAGCCGCTTTTAGAGATTCATGAACCATTGCTCCGTAAGTCACAATAGTCAGGTCGGAACCTTCACGTTTAACTTCTGCTTTACCAAGAGGAATTGTATATTCTTCTTCAGGCACTTCCTGACGGAAAGAACGGTACAATTTCATATGCTCAAGGAAGATAACAGGATCGTTATCGCGAATTGCAGAGATAAGCAGTCCCTTTGCATCATAAGGAGTTGACGGAATCACAACCTTTAGCCCAGGCTGTTGAGCCATTAAGCCTTCCAGGCTGTCAGCATGCATTTCAGGAGTATGTACCCCTCCCCCGAATGGTGAACGGATTGTAACTGGTGAATTATATCTTCCGCCGGAACGGTAACGCATGCGTGCCAGCTGGCCGGAAATAGAATCCATTACTTCATAGACGAATCCAAAGAATTGGATTTCAGGCACCGGACGGTAGCCTTGTAAACCAAGACCGACTGCCAGACCGCCGATTCCGGATTCAGCTAGAGGTGTATCAAATACACGCTCTTCGCCGAACTCTTTTTGAAGGCCTTCGGTAGCACGGAAAACGCCGCCGTTTACGCCCACATCTTCACCGAATACCAATACATTCGGATCGTTGCGCAATTCTGTGCGAAGAGCATCAGTAATTGCCTGAATCATTGTCATTTGCGCCATGGCTTACTTCGACTCCTTTTCTTTGTATATTTCATACTGTTCTTTTAGGTTATAAGGCATTTCTTCATACATAATGTTCATAAG
Organism: Cytobacillus oceanisediminis 2691; assembly: GCF_000294775.2. Classification (GTDB taxonomy): domain Bacteria; phylum Bacillota; class Bacilli; order Bacillales; family Cytobacillaceae; genus Cytobacillus; species Cytobacillus pseudoceanisediminis. Next base: position 1,725,835 of record NZ_CP015506.1, on the reverse strand, counting down.
GTCAGTAACCTTTTGTTTAGGTGTATCATCAGCCTTTTTAATAGCTTCTTTAATATCTTCTTTTGCTTGTTCAATTACTTCGTTTTCCATGTCTTCATTCCAGATGCCCTTATCCTCAAGGAACTTGCGGAAACGAACAAGCGGATCTTTCTTTTCCCATTCATTATCCAGGTCAGAAGTACGGTAACGCGTTGGATCGTCACCGGCCATTGTGTGTGGTCCGTAGCGGTAAGTCAAAGTTTCGATTAGTGTAGGACCTTCACCATTCAATGCACGTTCACGCGCTTCGCGAACAGCTGCATAGACAGCAAGAGGATCCATACCATCAACCTGAATTCCAGGAATTCCGGCAGCCACTGCTTTTTGTGCAATTGTTTTTGCTGCTGATTGTTTTTCTACTGGAGTAGAGATTGCAAAGCGGTTATTCTGAACAATGAAGATAGCAGGTGCTTTGAATGCTCCTGCAAAGTTGATGCCTTCATAGAAGTCACCTTGTGAAGCACCGCCGTCTCCAGTATAAGTGATGGCAACCTTCTTTTCGCCGCGCTTCTTCATTCCAAGGGCAACCCCTGCAGTCTGAATATATTGAGCTCCAATGATAATCTGAGGTGAAATGACATTTACACCTTCAGGGATGTTTCCGCCTTCAAAGTGTCCGCGGGACCATAGGAAAGCCTGGTATAACGGAAGGCCGTGCCAAATGATTTGAGGAACATCACGATATCCTGGAAGAATGAAATCTTCTTTCTCCAATGCAAAATGAGATGCTAGCTGAGAAGCTTCCTGTCCGGCAGTAGGAGCATAGAAGCCCAAGCGGCCTTGTCTGTTAAGTGAAATGGATCGCTGATCAAGAATGCGAGTATAAACCATACGGCGCATTAATTCCTGAAGCTGCTCGTCGCTTAAGTCAGGCATTGCTGATTCATTAACAACCTTGCCTTCTTCGTTTAAAATTTGTAGAGTTTGGAACTGTTCTTCAACTGTTTCGAGCTGTTTTTTAGCATCGAATTGTGCCTTCTTTGTTTTAGAAGCCATATCAGTCACCCTTTCCTTTCATAAAAAGACGTTTATAGAGTTTTATACACAAAAATTAGGTTACCCAAAACGAAGCCATATTAGATACTCTTTCCAAAGGCAAAAAGTTTTCTCTTTCCGGCATGTTTTATTAAGCATCTCTAAAAAGCAGAACATTCGTTTCTGCCATATGCATACTTTTAAATAGTGTTCCACAGATCACTTCTAAAAAAACGTCTTTCTGTTCATCTTTAACTATCATATTCTGTATCAATTTATTTTGCAACATAATTGATACAGAATTAATTACGAGATTTAGTTTAATACACCTCCAAGACCTTAGTCAATTACCTTGCTTTTTGTTTTTCACAGTTTCCATACTTTTTATATTTTTTATTGATAATCAAAACTGTATTATCGACTGAATCGCATCTGTACTATAAAAAACTATTATATTTCGATGTGTTATAGTAAAGAAAACCCTCCCGTCATTATTTTAAAATAAAAAGTACCGCCCTCAAAATAAAGCGGATTCATCCCGAGCGGCATTTCCTCTCATTCAATTGCTTTTAAGAATAGCAAAAGCAAAAAAATGCCGGGCATTAATATGCCGGCATTAATATTATCCTTCTGTTTTTATTTCAAGTCCTGCTTCTTTATAGAAATCCAGTTTGGCTTCGTTATACTCTTTTGTTTTTTCATTGAACTGTTTATTTGAAGCCAGTATCTTTTCATACATATCATTTATTTTGCTCACTTGGCCTTCCAGCTGTTCTAGAGTAAGATCCTCCTTTTTAAACATGGCATACAACTCTTCATCTAATTGAGTCGCTTTAGAATAATCCTTGTAAAGAGCATCATGGATTTTATACCTTTCCATCATGATCTCATACAGCTCTTTAGCTTTATCTTTCAATTTTTGATCCTCTATCTCCTCTATGGTCGGAGATAATGTCTCAAATTCTTTTTTCGACGCCTGGATGCTTTCCTGCTCTTTCTCCATGTGAGCTACCCGCTGATCCACAATGGCGGAAGCTTCATCAGACAGCTTTTTAATTTCCTCGAAATCCTTCATTCCCAGGTTGATAATTTTATCGTATAATTCCTTTTCTCTTTTCTCCAGCTTCACGAGCGGTTCCTGCTGCTTTTCAAAATCCTTTTCTTTAGCTACAACACTCTCCAGCACATCATATATTTTTTCCTCGGGATCCGGACTGTTCATACAGCCTGTGAGGATGAAAGCCCCTATGATAAAAACAAGCAGCAGTCTACTTTTGTTCAAAATCAACACCTTGAAACCTCCTTACTTATAACATTTTTAACTATAAAGGTACCTGCCCGGTTTGACAATAGCCCTTTGGTTTGACACTCTTCGCATCATTGCAGAAGCTTGTCCTCATTACAAGTATAATTTAAATCTATTCACTCCATTTTTCCTTTATGACTTGGGCATAGGCCTACACCAAACATCATTAAAAACATAGGCTATATTAATCGTCCGATGCGGCAATTCAAAAAAATGGACGATAATCTTACTTTAGGGAGGTTATCCTTCATGTACGGATATGGCGGTTACGGTTTTGGATGCGGATATCCAGTAGCAGGAGCCGGCTGCGGCAGAGGTTTTGCGTTAATAGTAGTATTATTCATTCTCTTAATCATAGTTGGCTGCGCTTGCTGGAAGTTTTAATTATTTGGGAAGGTGCCAAAGGCGCCTTCTCTTATTAACTTTTTTGCCCCGCTCTGATAGACTGAATATAATTAAATAGACTCATGGTTTTTTTTGGCTATGTCATTTGATCTTCTTGCCAATAATTTAGCCATTTTTCTATTCTTTATTACTTAGCGGGAGTGATAATCATGCTGAGCATGAAAGATATTATTCGCGACGGCCACCCAACTTTAAGGAAAATTGCCGCGGAAGTGAACATGCCACCATCTGCAGAAGAAATACAAATCTTAAAAGAAATGATGGAATATGTAAAAAACAGCCAGGATCCAGAGCTTTCTGCAAAATATGGCTTAAGGGCAGGCATTGGTTTAGCTGCTCCTCAAATTAATGTTTCCAGGCGGATGATCGCTGTTCATGTAACCTATAACCAGGATCTATACAGTTATGCTCTCTTCAACCCTAAGATCATTAGTCATTCTGTGCAGCTTTCTTATCTGGCTGAAGGAGAAGGCTGTTTATCTGTTGATGAATCCATACCCGGTTTTGTACCCAGATATGCAAAAGTGACAGTAAAAGGTACTGATTTGCAGGGCAATGAAGTAAAACTCAAGCTCAAAGGGCTGCCAGCCATTGTATTTCAGCACGAAATTGATCATCTGAACGGAATCATGTTTTACGATCACATTAATAAACAAAATCCGTTTCATCCAATTGAAAATGCAATTGCTATAGAGCGGTAGCTTGCTGATCCATAGCATGACAAAAGGAAAGCCTCCAGCTAATTACTCGGATGCTTTCCTTCATTTCCTATATTAATTGATGTTCCTTTAGCCCCTTCCAAATTCCTTCATCGTCAACACCGGAGGTTACATGGTCTGCAGCCTTCTTAACCACATCTTCTGCGTTGCCCATTGCTATTCCGGTTCCTACAGCGTTTAGCATCTCTATATCATTTAGTCCATCTCCAAACGCGTATACATCCTTCAAATCAAACCCAAGCCTTTTAATCATTTGTTTTATTCCCTCAGCTTTAGAACCGCCTGCAGGCAAAACATCAACAGAGTATGGATGCCATCTGATAAAGCCAAAATCAGGATATATAGAAGAAGAAATATACTTTTCCTCATCTTTTTCCTCGCAGAACAGGAGCGATTGATACAATTCCCTTCCGCTGTAAAACTCACGATCTTCCTCAGGATGCGGAAACTTTAAGCTGCCCATGCTTTTTTCAATAAATGCATGGTGGTGTACTGTGGATTTCATCGTTTTCTCATTCATAAACACCAATGGATGCCCATTTGACTGTGCATGAAGATATAGCTTTTCAATCTCAGATGATTTAAGAGGATTACGATAAATGGGTTCGTTTTCGAATACTACATATTGGCCATTAAAGCTGACAAATGAATCAATATCAAGTTCTCTGCGAAGACTTTCAAACATGAAAGGCGCCCTGCCAGTGGCAATTGCCACGAAAGTTCCGTTCTTTTTCAGCTTGCCGATTGCCTCTCTCGTACTGTCCGGCAAGTTTTTATCGTGATCCAATAAGGTCCCATCTATATCAAAGAAAACAATCTTTTTCATTTTAAAATTAACTTCCTTTCAAGCGTTTTTTTACTGGCTGCTATGACATGATTTATCGTAATAAAACACTAAACCCATAAAGTTAAAAAGTCAATTTCCATGCTATTAACAGACAACATTTCCATTTTTACCCATGAGAGATTTAACTATTTTACCATATAATATAATTAAGAAAAGCAGATGCGCCTGCCCCGCCCCTTGACAACTCAAGGCGGTAGGCTCCCTGCGCTAGACAGTTATTAAAAGAGACCTCATTATTTACAAAAATCTGTTTAAAACGTCCTTGCTGCCTTTACTTTGGACAAGGATCGTTTAAAATAGAAAGTAAGGAGTTGATCCACTATGTTAAAGAAGCTGAGAAAGAAGCTTTTAAAACAGTGGAATGAAATGCTTCGAAAAAAATCAATTGCCTGACAAATTTGAGCCCTTCAAACTTGCGAAGGGCTCCTTCCTTATTGTAAATTGGTTATCAGTATACTTTTTTACATAGATTCGGGAGCATATTAGCACTGAGAAGAATTTATTATTCATATCCGGCAGGAAAAAACATGTAATACATGTTATTATTTTATATATTAGATAAAAGTTTTTTATCGGATTAAGGAGAGATAGAAATGATTTTCAAGGTATATTATCAGGATTCTAAGACAGAGGTACCGGTTAGAGAAAAAACAAAAACCATTTTTGTGGAAGGCGATTCTGAGAGAGACGTTCGCTTAAAGCTGGCTGACCGCAACTATAATATTGAATTTGTAACATCTGTCCAAGGAGAATTCCTGGAATACGAAAGACAAAATGAAGACTTTAAAGTATTGGAGATTGAGTAATTTATGAAATTTGTTAAAAATGATCAAACAGCCGTTTTTGCCCTGGGCGGACTGGGTGAAATCGGAAAAAATACTTACGCTGTCCAATTCCAGGATGAAATTATCCTGATTGATGCTGGAATTAAATTCCCTGAGGACGAGCTACTTGGAATCGATTATGTTATTCCTGATTACACTTACTTAGTGAAAAATGAAGATAAGATTAAGGGATTATTTATCACTCATGGGCACGAAGACCATATCGGTGGAATTCCATATCTCCTAAGAGAAGTTAACATCCCTGTCTACGGCGGAAAGCTGGCCCTTGGCCTACTAAGAAACAAACTTGAAGAACACGGACTCTTGAGACAAACCACTCTTCATGAAATCAAGGAAGACGATATCATTAAGTTCCGGAAAACTTCTGTGACTTTTTTCCGGACGACTCACAGTATCCCTGATTCATATGGCATCGTTGTTAAAACGCCGCCTGGACAAGTTGTTCACACTGGGGACTTCAAATTCGACTTCACTCCTGTGGGAGAGCCGGCCAACTTGACAAAAATGGCTGAAATCGGAAAGGAAGGCGTCCTTTGTCTGCTTTCTGACAGCACAAACAGTGAAATACCTGAATTCACCATGTCTGAACGCCGAGTTGGCGACAGCATACATGACATCTTCCGCAAAGTTGAAGGACGGATTATCTTTGCCACTTTCGCTTCTAATATTCACCGTCTTCAGCAGGTGACTGAAGCGGCCGTCACGAATGGCCGAAAGATTGCAGTTTTTGGAAGAAGCATGGAAGCAGCTATAAATATCGGACAGGAATTGGGTTATATTCAGGCACCAAAAGACACCTTTATTGATGCGCATCAAATTAATAGACTTCCAGCCAACCAGGTGACAATCCTATGTACAGGAAGCCAGGGAGAGCCAATGGCAGCCCTATCAAGAATTGCTAACGGAACGCATCGCCAGATCCAAATCATTCCTGGCGACACTGTTGTATTCTCTTCCTCACCCATTCCCGGGAACACAATTAGTGTCAGCAGAACTATTGACAGACTTTCCCGTGCAGGTGCAGAAGTCATTTATGGCAAATTAAGCGATATTCATACATCCGGTCATGGCGGCCAGGAAGAACAAAAACTAATGCTTCGTTTAATTAAGCCGAAATTCTTCATGCCGATTCATGGTGAATACAGAATGCAGAAAATGCATGCCAAATTAGCTGTGGATTGTGGAGTAGATGAAGAAAACTGCTTCATCATGGATAATGGTGAAGTCCTGGCCCTGAGCGAAGATTCTGCTCAAGTAGCAGGTAAAATACCGTCTGGTTCTGTTTATATTGACGGAAGCGGAATTGGTGATATCGGAAATATCGTTTTACGGGACCGCCGCATTCTATCTGAAGAAGGTTTAGTGGTTGTCGTAGTGAGCATCAATATGAAGGATTTCAAAATTGCTGCTGGCCCTGACTTAATTTCCCGCGGATTCGTCTACATGAGGGAATCCGGAGATTTAATCAATGATGCACAGGCACTCATTACAAAACACTTAAGCAAAGTTATGGAACGCAGAACAACTCAATGGTCAGAAATCAAGAATGAAATCACTGACACACTTGCACCCTTCCTTTATGAAAAAACAAAGCGCCGTCCAATGATTTTACCGATTATCATGGAAGTTTAATAACCTTCATGGGCTCGTGTGAATCTATAATGTATTTAGTATAAGAAAAAAAGGCTGTATCTCTCTAGTAAGAGATACAGCCTTTTTCAAATTAAGACATCACTTTCTTTTCAAAACGGTTGATATCTACGTCTGCTCCAATAACTATAAGGATGTCGTCAAATTGTATTTTTTCATTCGCCTGCGGAGACACAATAATTTCATTTTTTCTTTTGATGGCAACAATGTTGATTCCGTACTTTGCACGGATATCAAGATCAATAATGCTATGGCCAGCAAGTTTTTCATTAGCAACAATTTCTACTATGCTATGCTCATCTGATAGTTCCAGATAATCCAGAACATTATTTGAAACGATACTATGGGCTATTCTTCTGCCCATATCCCGTTCAGGATGAACAACATGATCTGCCCCTATTTTCCTCAATACCTTTGCATGATAATCATTTTGAGCTTTAACCGTAATTTTTTTAACTCCTACCTCTTTTAAAATTAAAGTCGTCAGGATGGAGGCTTGAATATTATCGCCAATTGCTACGATAACATGGTCAAAATTGCGTATTCCCAAACTCTTGATAACGGATTCATCCGTGGTATCGCCAACCACTGCGTGTGAAGCGATTTTCGCGAATTCGTTCACCCGGTCTTCATTTACATCAATCGCCATTACTTCCATTCCTTCTTCAGCCAGAGCATGGCAGATGCTTCCTCCAAAACGTCCAAGTCCGATAACAGCAAATTCTTTCTTCATCCTATCTTCCCCCAGAATAGTTAGCAATATAGACAATAATACCATATTAGCATAAACAGAAGTATAGCTATTAGATATTCCTTCCTGATAAAATAAAACCTCCGCTCGGACGCTCGGAGGTTTTTTTGTTCATTCACATTGCATCAAGCATATTGAATTGTGCTTTTACCAAATGATAATATTCACCTTTTGCATTCATTAATTCTTCATGATTTCCTTTTTCTAAAATATTTCCATGATCAAGCACAAAGATTTGATCGGATTCACGGATTGTGGATAGCCTATGGGCAATAATAATTGCCGTTCTTCCCTTTAAGAGTGTTTTTAAAGCCTGCTGGATTTTGACCTCTGTCTCAGTGTCAATACTGGCAGTAGCTTCATCTAGTATAAGAATACGAGGGTCTGCAAGTAAAGCACGGGCAAAGGAGAGGAGTTGCCTCTCACCCACCGATAATATATTTCCTCTTTCCTCCACTTCAGTCTCGTATCCCTTTGAAAGTTTTGCAATAAACCCATGTGCACCAACGGCTTTGGCTGCTTCCACTACTTCTTCATCAGTTGCATCAGGTCTGCCAAAACGGATGTTATCATAGATTGTTCCGGAAAATATGAAAGTGTCCTGCAGCACCACACTGATTTGCTTGCGCAAACTTGATAAAGATACATCCTTCAGGTCATAGCCATCTATTTTTACAGAACCTCCCGAAGGATCATAAAAGCGGCTGATTAAATTTGCTATGGTCGTTTTACCTGATCCTGTATGCCCCACAAGCGCCGCGGTTTGCCCTGCTTTTATCTCAAGGCAAACCCCATTTAAGGCTGTTCTTTTTTCATCATAGGAAAATGTGACATTCTCAAATTCAATCTTCCCTTTTATCTCCTGTAAATGAAATGCATCGTTCCTTTCTGATACAATTGGTTTCTCATCAAGAAACTCAAAGATTCGTTCAGAGGAAGCCATTCCCATGAGAAGCTGGTTATAAACCATTCCAAGACGGGAAATAGGCTCCCAGAACATCCCTAAATAAAAGGCAAAAGAAACAAATACACCGATTGAGATTGACCCATCCTGAATCAGATGTGCCCCAAACCAAATCAGTACAGCGGTACCCAGGGCATTGGTCAATTCAACCAGCGGCCTGAACATTGCATTTTTCTGAGATGCATTTCTCCAGCTTTCAAAGTTCTCAGTATTCACACCATCAAAGAATGCCATATTCTCTTTTTCCTGTGTAAAAGACTGGGTAATCCTTATCCCCTGAATGCTTTCATTTAAGTGAGAATTCAATTTGGATTGTTTTAACCGGACCGTTTGCCACGATCTGCGGATATTTCTGCGCAAGCTGGTCGAGATAAAAAACATGATGGGCAAAATGACCATGATTGCCAGAGTCAGTTCTGGGCTTAGTGTAAATAAAATAATAAAAATCCCTGCCAGCATAATCAGATCCATCAGCAGATTTATGACCCCATTGGTAAACAGCTCCTGAAGCGAATTTATGTCATTCATAATCCTTACCAGTATGGATCCTGCTGAACGCTGATCAAAAAAACGATGCGAAAGCGTCTGTACGTGTGTAAATAAATGTTTCCGAAGATCATAAATTACACTTTGGCCAAGCTTATTCATCCATTTTATCCTGTAATAGTTTGCAGCATATGAAATGGTATAGAGTACTGCAATCACTGAAACCAGAATGGCGAGCAGCCTGCCGTCCTTTTCAATCAAAGCTTTATCTAACGTATACACACCGATTAAGATGGGAATTATAAGCCTGACTGCTGTATTTATTAATACCATAATAATTGAGAGCGGAAGTAAATTTTTTCTGTATGGCTCCATATAACTGAATAAGCGCAGCATTTGCTTCCAGTTAAAAGGCTTCTCAATAATTTCGTCGGCTGAGTATTGAAATCTATTTAACACATTTTCATTTTTTGTTTTATTTTTTTTCAAGGAGGCACCTCCTAGCCTGCATTTGATTGGAGAACCTTATCGCGGTCCTGATATTGAATATCGTAAATCCGCTGATATGGGCCATTATTTTTAAGAAGCTTTTCATGTGTTCCCCGTTCTGCCACTCTCCCGTTCTCTAGTACAAGTATTTCATCTGCATGCTTCAGGGAAGAAATCCGGTGGGCAATGATAAAGGTAGTTCGATCAGCCATTACTTCTTTCAAGGCTTTTTGTATTCTGAATTCTGTTTCCATATCCACAGCACTTGTTGCATCATCCAATACTAAAATACTGGGATCTGCACAGATGGCCCTTGCTATCGCAATCCTTTGCTTCTGGCCGCCTGAAAGCCCCATGCCCCTTTCGCCAAGAACGGTATCGTATTGATCAGGAAGCTCCATGATAAATTCATGTGCCTGTGCACGTTTGGCAGCTTCAATGATTTCCTCCATAGTGGATTCAGGCTTTCCGAATGCAATATTTGCTTTAATCGAAGAAGAAAACAAAAAGGATTCCTGGAGAACAAAGCCGATATTTCTTCTCAGAGATTGAAGAGAGTATTCCTGCACATTTACACCATCTATAATCACATGACCTTCAACTGGCTCATAAAATCTTGTCATAAGCTGTGTTAAGCTCGTTTTTCCTGATCCTGTCGAGCCTATTAACCCAATTACCTTTCCTGGCTCAGCATGAAAAGAGATGTTGGATAAAGCGTCATTATCATCCTGGGTATATTTCAGCGTAACATTGCGAAATTCCACCTCACCCAGCAAACGTTCTGCTTTAACACATGATTCTATATCCTCAATTTCATTATCTGCCTCAAGGATCTCAATAAGCCGCTCTCCGGAAGCTTTGGACTGAGAAAAGAGATTAACGATGAATCCAAGGTTCATAATAGGCCACATAATATACCAGAGAAGGCTGTAAAAAGCGACAAGCTCCCCTGGCTTCAGACTGCCAGCCATAACAAGATAACCTCCGTAAGCCAGGAGCAATACAACACTTAAATTGCCCAGAAACTCCATTAAAGGAAAATACTTAGCCCAAATATCCGATGTAAAGAGATATTTATCTTTATAGTCACTGTTAGAGTCATTGAATTTATTTATCTCAAAATCTTCCCGTGATAATGACTTCACTGTATTAATTCCGCTTATATTCTCCTGAACTTTTGTATTCAGCCGTCCGAATGATTTGCGGATGCTCCGGAATGCCGGATGCACAGCTTTATCGAATTTAAAGGTGACTACCGCAAGAAAAGGCAGCGTAATAAGAGTGACAATCGCCAGTGGAATAGAATAATAAAACATGACCGAAACACTGATAAAGATCAGTAAAACAAAACGTATGAGTTCAGAAAATCCGAATGAAAGAAAAAAACGGAACCCCTCAACATCAGCAGTAAGCCGAGACATTAAATCGCCTGTTTTTGCATTGTCATAATATCGAAACGGCAAGAACTGCAGCTTTTCATAAAGTACATTTCTAAGTTTATAGACCGATGTGATCCCAAACAAATCACCAGTGTACTGATGGATATATGTCGCTGCCCCTTTTACACCCATTATGGCAATGAAGCCTAAAGCCAAATAAGGTATCCACCCATAATTTCCCCCAATGACAACCTCATCAATTGTCAGCTGAAGGATCATTGGATACACAACCGTAATCGCTGTCACAATAAACAGAAAGAATATGGACCAGAGAAAGTAATGTTTATATGGCCAGTAATATTGCTTTAACTTTTTAAATGTTTCCATCTGCATGCCCCCTTTAATTTGCGGAAAAATTAGAAAAGTTAGAACGTAATATTAAATATATCGAGTTTCGAAGTATTTTTCCACCCCTTTTTGTTTGATTTTTCCACTTTTTTTAAGCTTATCTTCTTAATGAGTCTATTCAAACTCCTAATCTTTATTAATACCCTTTGAAATCGCTAAAAGGCTTTCGATCTAAAATCCTGCATATCAGTAATTTAGTTTTTCACATCCAGCCAGTATATAGAGCTGCCCGAATGATAGAAAGGCTAACCGTTTGCATATAAAGTGCTGTTGCGATAAAATGATGACTTTAATCATACTGAAAGGAAGCGTTAGAATGGAGAATCTAAATTTATCGCAAATAAATTGGGAAGCCCTGCTGATTGATGCCGGACTTATTCTATTAAAGCTGGCAGCTATCTATTTTGCATTTTTAATCGTTAAGTCTGCGGGGAATAAAATAATACATAAAAGTTTTGAGGGAATCGGGAGGAAGGAAAGAATATCTCCGGGAAGATCGAAGACACTGCAAAGTCTTGCTAAAAACATTTTCTCTTACGTACTTATTTTTATTTTTGCTGTTACGATTCTTCAGATTTTCGGTATAAAAGCAACTGCCATTCTTGCCGGTGCCGGGGTAGTCGGATTGGCGGTCGGCTTTGGAGCTCAAGGCCTTGTCAGCGATGTAGTAACAGGATTTTTTATATTGCTGGAAAGGCAAATTGATGTCGGTGATTATGTTACTACCGGAAGCTACTCAGGAATAGTGGAGCAAATTGGATTAAAAACTACTCAAATCCGCGGTTTTGACGGTACATTGCATTATATCCCGAACCGGGAGATTACCAGTCTGAGCAATCATTCCCGCGGCAATATGCGCGCACTGGTTGATATAGGAATCTCCTATGATGACAATATTGATGAAGCTATCACAGTACTTCAGGAAACCTGCGACAAAATCGCCGAAGTAAACCAGGCGATTGTGGAAGGACCTAATGTCATTGGCGTACAAACATTAGGCTCATCGGATGTTGTATTAAGAATTATTGCAAAGACAGAAAACATGGAACAGTGGGCTGTCGAACGGCAGCTGAGAAAAGCACTGAAGGAAGCCCTGGAAGCTAACGGAATCGAAATTCCATTCCCTCATCAGGTGCTCATTCAAAAACACGCAGGATCAGAAAGTGCTGCCGGATAAAACCGTAAGCAAAAAGCTGATTTCGCAGAACCTAAAAAGGTGCTGCGAAATCAGCTTTTTTAACATTTCCACTTTATTTAGTAAATACTTATTGCAAAATGAGCTGACTTATCCTTTATACCTTAAATATGCTGCAATCAATTCAATCGCTTTTTCGATTGCCGCTTCATTTGGATTCAGCCTGGCATGATGAAGTCCGTATTCTGAATCGACCCCAAGCCAAAACATGAAGCCTGGAATTTCTTCAAGCATATATCCGAAGTCCTCACCTGTCATGGCTTCCCGGCATTCAACAACGTTTATGTCTGTGTTGGAACGCGCAAACTCCATGAATTCCTTCGTTAAGGCTGTCTCATTGTAAACCTGATGATACATGCTTCCATAGTCGATTGAAGCTTCACATTCATACCCAACTTCAATTCCTTTTACTAGCGCCTGAATCCTGCTTTTTACCTTTTTCATTGATTCAGGGGATAACGTTCGGATGGTACCTTCAAGCCTCGCTTTTTCAGCTATGATGTTTTGAACGGTGCCACCTGTAATTTTTCCGATTGTAACGACTGCACTGTCCAAAGGATCAATGCTCCTTGAAATGATGGACTGAAGCTGGCTGACCAAAGTACATGCTGCCACAACCATATCATTGGTATTATGCGGATATGCTGCATGTCCCCCTTTTCCTTTTAAATCAATGAAAAGTTCTGAGGTATTTGCAAACAGCAGCCCTTCTCTCAATGCGATTGTTCCGACGGGATATTCTGGAGCAATATGGAGAGCCAATATCATATCCGGCTTCCATTCTTTCATTATTTCAGATTTAAGCATGGGTTCTGCTCCGCCAGGCCCTTCTTCTGCTGGCTGAAATATAAACAGTAAATCATCGTTAATGCGTTCTTCTATAAATTTTGCTATTAGGCCAAGTGCAATCGACATATGAAAATCATGTCCGCAGGCATGCATTTGTTCACTATGCACGGATTTGAACGGCAGGCCTGTTTCCTCAATGATTGGGAGGCCGTCTATATCAGCACGATACCCAATCATCTTGGACGGATTCCTGCCGCTGATTTTCACAAGAATACCTGTTTTCCAAGTTTTAATTTCCATGCTGTCCTGAGGAAGAGAATACAGGTAATCTAATAGAAACTGCTGTGTTTTAAATTCACGGAACCCTAACTCCGGTATTTTGTGCAGCTCCCGCCGTAATGCAACGAATGGATTGTTTGTGTCCAAACTTTCTTCCCCCTTGTTAAAAATGCCCCTTATATTTCATTAACGCTATAGCAGTCTTGGGTAACCAAAAGGCTTTCACCTTTAGAAAAAGCGCGGATCGCAATCCACGCTTTCAAACTCTTATAATTGGCGAAGCTCCTGCTTAATTTCTGTTTTAGACTTAGTCTTTTCATCAATCTCTTTAATTACACGAGCTGGTGTTCCTGCCACCACAGTGTAAGGAGGCACATCATCAATGACAATCGCACCTGCCGCAACTACTGCACCCTTACCAACAGTTACACCTTCCAGAACCACTGCATTGGCTCCTATAACTACATCATCTTCTACAACAACAGGTTTTGCTGAAGGAGGCTCAATAACTCCAGCCAACACAGTTCCTGCTCCAATATGGCAATTCTTGCCGACTGTTGCTCTTCCGCCAAGGACAACATTCATGTCAATCATTGTACCTTCTCCGATCACTGAACCAATATTAATGGATGCCCCCATCATGATTACAGCGTTATCACCGATTTCAACCTGGTCGCGGATGATTGCCCCCGGCTCAATGCGGGCTTTAATATTTTTCATATCAAGCAGTGGAATCGCTGAGTTTCTGCGGTCATTCTCAATAACATAATCTTCAATTTGTGACTGATTTGCTTCAATTGCCTGGCTAATTTCAGACCATTCACCAAAAACCACACCGGTACTGCCATTTATAAAGGCCTTTGCTGAATCACCGAAGTCGATTCCTTCTAATTCACCTTTAATATAAACCTTTACAGGTGTTGATTTTGTGCTGTTCTGGATAAATGAAATAATCTCATTGGCATCCATCATTTTCATATTAAAAATCCTCCTCTATGTATAACATTGCAACTAGCATTACTTTAACAAACAAAAGCGCTGAAAACAAGAAAAATAAATGAAAATAGAAGTCATGGGTGATATCCTTTTCCTTCTTCTTCAATATGCTCCTTAATTAACTCAACAAATGCCTGAACTTGCTTGAGCTGAAAGGCGGATTCATATCCCAGCAGCCATGTATCACGCTTAATCGGCAAATTATTTTCATCCAGCAGCGGGATTTTAAAAATATTTTTCTCCGCACCATTCAGTGTAATGGCTGGAAGAATGGCATATCCTATTCCATTGAAAGTCATTTGCTTGCACGTCTCAATTTGATCAACTACTATTGTCCGTTTTGGAGACGTTTTGAACTGCCGCAGCCACCAGTCCTGAATTTCCTGATAATAGTTGGAATCACTCTTAAACTGAATGAAGGGCCTGTCTGTTTCAAGGACCTGCTCCGGCCTTGTAATCTCTGTATCCACTAGATAAAGACTGTCCTTAAATAAAGGGATTTTAATCCCCTTCCAGTCCGGAGTCCCTCTAATAATTCCAATGTGAACCTGATCATCATAGAGCGATTTTAATATTTCACTGCTCCAGCCGGTGATCAGTGAAATTTTTGCCTGGGGATAGCGGCTGACAAACTTCTTAAGAACTTGAGGCAGCCAATTCTGCCCTACGATTGAAGCAACTGCAATTTTTAAGGTGCCATGGACCTCTGAATTCAAGGCTGTAATTGACTCCCTGACCTTTTCTTCCTTCGCAAGAACTTCATTAATGAATTGTAATACGATTTCTCCAGCGGGCGTCAGTGACAAACCCTTTTGTGAGCGGAGGAATAGTTTGCTGCCCCATTCCTTTTCAATATTTACAAGACGCTGTGAAAGGGCTGGCTGCGAAACAAATAAACGTTCAGCCGCTTTTCTCATATTCATTTCCTGTGCCAGCACTGATAAAAGGTGAAATTCCGTAAGTGAAGACATAAACATCTTCCCCTCATAACTTTTTCTTATAGTATATCTTAATTGAATTAGAGTTTCATTATCATTAGAAAGGACATCAGCACCTTAAAAGCTTACAGTTCTTTAAGAATATAAAAATCTCTGCAAATTAAATGCAGAGATCTCTTGCCGTTTAATCGGCAGCTTCCTTTTCATGCTTTGGCAGAGCAATTACCAGTAAGAAACTTATAACAGCAAATAATAGTACCGCATAATACACTGAATGAAGTGAAATGGTGAGACCATTTTGCAGGATTTCCTTCACTCCCGTATTCAGGCTGTTTCTCGCTTCTTCATTTAAAAGTACATTTGCTGAATCTAAAGATAGGCTGGAATCTATGCCTTCACCATTATTCTGTATATATGATTTTATCTGGCTGTTCAGAATCCCGCCCAGCAAGGCTGCTCCTATAGTGTTGCCAAGATTTCTCATAAACATATTGGCAGCAGTAGCTATTCCTCTTTGCTTCCATTCCACTGTACTCTGAATGGATACAATAAAAGCAGTGCTAGTTAATCCCATGCCGGCCCCGACCAGAAAGCTTCCAGCCGCCGCCCATACAGGTCCTGCTTCAGGAGTGAGTGTGACAAATAATAAGCTCCCTGCAATTAAGAATACTCCCCCTATTACAGAGGTGCTTCTAAAACCAATTTTCAAAAGAAGCTTGCCTGCAGCTGCAGAAGCTATTGGCCAACCTATCGACATGGTCGTAAGTGTAAAACCTGCAACAATCGGCGACCTTTCCATCACACCCTGGACAAATGCCGGCAGAAAACTGGAAATCCCTATCAGCATCACACCAGTTGTCAGTGAAGCTAAATTAGCAATTAAAATCGGTTTTTCCTTCCAAATATTAAAAGGCATCATCGGCTCTGCAGCTTTTTGTTCCTGCAGGATAAATAAAATAAAGGAAATCACACTAACCGCTATAAGGCTGATTGCTTCGATGGAATTCCATGCCCAATTTGTTCCTCCCTCAACAAGCACAAACATCAGAGATGAGATGGAAACCGTTAATAGCACAGCCCCTGCATAATCGATCTGATGCTTTTTTCTTTCCACATTCTCATGAAGGAAGAGCCATAAGCCTGCTATAGCCATAATGCCAAGCGGAATGTTCACCCAAAAAACATATCGCCAGCTGACGAATTCAACTAGAAGCCCTCCTATTGCAGGACCCATTATGGCTGAAATACCCCATACGCTTGATAAATAACCCTGAACCTGTGCCCTTTCCTCTTTTGTATAGATATCCCCGACTATGGTGGTTGCTATCGGCATGACTGCTCCAGCTCCAACCCCCTGGATTAATCGGAAAATGATCAGTGCTGTCATCGATTCAGCAAAACCGCATAAAATGGAACCAATTAAAAATATGATAATCCCGAATGTCAAAACGGGCTTCCGCCCAAATAAGTCTGAGAGCTTGCCATAAATTAAAACAGTCACAGCATTCATTAACAGATAAGCTGAAAACACCCAGCTATATAAAGCAAATCCGCCTAAATCCCCTACAATGGCAGGCATTGCGGTTGAAACAATGGTTGCCTCTATAGCTCCCATAAACATGGCAAGCATAACTGAAGCAAGCACAAAAGGCTTTTTCGTAACTTTTCTCTTTCCTTCCGGCATTTTTTTATGTAAAGTCTGACTCAAGCATTTCCCCTCCAAAATGAATAAAAACATGAATAACGCCTGCAAGTAGCGGAAATAAATACACCGGTACTCTCATCATTGAAAATAAAGCAAGCTCCCACTGCTGGGAGCTGAATGATGTTTATCGCTTATTTAATCGTCTGATGTGCTTATTTAATTGATCCAAAACTGTTCTGCGAGTCAGTATTCCCTCAAAGTAGCCTTCCTTGTTTTCTATACATATAAAGGGATGGTCAACTAAAAGCTCGATCGATTGCTGTATAGAGGACTCAGCATCAAGCCGCGGGATATTTCTGTTCATAGCCTCTTCAACCCTTTTTTGCTCCAGCTGCTCAAATTCGATCCGCTCTAGCCCGAGAATAGAATCCATGATTATGGGTGTGCTGATTAAGCCCTGCAGCTTATATTGCGGGTCTAGTACAGGTATTGCTGTATATCCGCTTTTTGTTAACACTAAGAGGGCATGCTCCAGGTTATTGCCAACCTGTACATGTGCTACCCGTTCAGAAGGAATCATGAAATCACTTATGTTAAATTCTAAAAATTCCTCGCTATGGAGACTGATCATCGCCGAAAACTCCTCAAAAATTAGTTATACTTCTTACCCATTTTATCATAGTCTCCGGCATTTTGCCCCTATTAACCTTTGCTCGTTTGAATGTCTTTTACTTCATAGCCGCAGTCAGGACAGCGAAAAATAACATTTTGATTGGACTGTGCGGTTAAAACGGCATCGATGTCTTTTTCAGCCATGCATCCTGGACATGTTACAATTGGCATCATTCTGCTTCACCTCAAATCAAAGGGTCCTTTATTACTTATTGTTCTCAATACCTATTTTTTCGAGTCCTTATTATCTTTTAAAATTTCTTTCATTTCTTCAAGAGTTTTCCTGATCCGGATTACTTCTTTTTTTGTATTAATTAAATCTGCAAGCAAAAGAAGAACTGTAAAAAACAGCAAAATCATGAGCAGATAATACATTTCACACCTCTGGAAGATTGATATTTCATATTATAGCACGCTTTTTCTTCAAGCTGTTTTTAATAAGAAAAGAGGCCCAAAAGGCCCCTTATGTATATGGTGGATTATTGAATCAAATCGAAAATTTCGATCGTAATCATATCAATGTTGTCGAATTGATATCTTTTTGGCTTTTCTTTATCGTAATATACTTCCAGTTCAAATGTTTCATTTTTCGGATGAAAAGTTACCTGGCATTTCCTTTCACCATTCACCTCAAAAAATCTTTGCATTGGCTCTCCGCCTGTTGCTTGTTCCTGTAAGCTCTTTAAGCGTGTTAATATACCTTGAAGCTGTGACATGCTCTCTCTCCTTTCCAAAACAAAACCCATAATTCTACATTTAGGTTTCTCTTTTGGCATGTTTCTATCCTAAAGAAATAAATTCAGAATATTCAAGCTCGATGCTTTACATACCAATATTAACAGAATAAAATATTGTCAGGTGTTTGTACAAGCAAAAGCTTTATAAAGGATGTGATTTTTTTTGGCAAAACCTGAAAAATTAGCGGAAAATCTATATTTAATTGACGATTTTGATCTTTCACTGGAAAAACGTACCGGTACATATGTCTTAACAGAGGAAAAGCTGACTTTGATTGAAACTTCCGCAAGCCCTTCAATTCCCTACATACTGGAAGGGCTAAGCCAGCTTCACATTCGGCCTGAGGAAGTTGAGTATATCATCGTTACCCATATTCATCTTGACCATGCAGGCGGCACAGGCCTTTTACTAACCCATTGTCCGAATGCAAAGGTTATTGTCCACCCGAAAGGCGGCAGGCACTTAGCAGATCCTTCACGCTTAATTGCTGGTGCAAAAGCTGTTTACGGAGATAAATTTGATGGACTGTTTAATCCTATTTTGCCTGTTCGAGAGGATAAAATTATCACAAAAGAACATGAAGAAGAGCTTAAAATAGGACCAAATTGCACTCTGAAATTTTTTCATTCACCTGGGCACGCTAATCACCACTTCAGTATCTTTCATCCTGCTTTAAATGGAATGTTCACAGGAGACACGGCTGGTGTATCTTATCCTCAATTAAAAGAAAATGGAATTGAAATGTATCTGCCCTCAACTTCACCAAACCAATTCGATCCAGGCAAAATGCTCGAATCCATTGGCATGTATGAAAAAATGGATCTTGATTTTATTTTCTTTGGCCATTATGGAATGAGTACAAACCCAAAAGAGGTCTACAGGCAAATTAAGGATTGGCTTAAGATATTCCTCCATACAGGCAGAATTGCCGTATCTGAAGGCGGTTCTATTGATCAGCAGACACAGGCAGCGCAAGCCATGCTTGAAGAAAAAATTAAAGCCAATCTAAATGGCAGAGGCATCCCATCTGACCACCCTGTATATAAGATCCTTTCTGTGGATATCGCTGTCTGCTCTATGGGATTGATAGATTATATGCAAAAAACAAACTGATTGCTTACTTTAATATCCTGCATTATGATGGAATAACAAAAAACTCAGGGGGAAGCACTTTGAAAGAAATTGTTTTATACACACAGCCGGATTGTCCGCCCTGTGAGATTACGAAGATGTTTTTGAATGAAAAAGGATATATTTATACGATAAAAGATATTAAAAAAGATGCAGCAGCCCACAAAGAGCTGACCAGACAATATAAATCTTTTTCCACTCCAACAATTGTCATCGGAGATACTGTCATTAGGGGATTTGACCTGGAAAGACTGCAATCTGTATTAGATGATGGCATAAAGTGAAACTTCAATTGCATGGATCTCCTGCCTGTCAGGCTGCAATAATAAAAATAGGAGCTTAAAAGCTAAGCTTTTAAGCTCCTATCATCTAATTGGATGCCAGCTGCCCGTTTAATTCCTGATGTTCAAATAAAGCAATTATACCTTGTTTATTATCTGTTAAAACCATACTTCCGGAACGAAACAAAGCGTCGAATGGATTCAGCAGGAAACCGAATTGATACGACGGTTTGTTAATCCAATTTGGATTTTCAGGTGTTTTAAATGAGCTTTGTGTTGCTGCTTCTTCATTACTCTCGGCTTTCTTTAAAATTTTCTCGGGTATATTTTCACCCAGGAATTTGGCGACTTTAAATTCCCCTTCTTGTTCCACAAGTAAAAGTCCCTCATAGTGACCTTCGTATTCTACTGGGCCTTCATTATTTTCCGGAAAGTATTCATACACATAAATTTTGCTTCCTTCTTTAACTACTTTTGTACTATCTGAATACGTAAAGAAGGGAATGTAATATGCAGCAGCATCAGATCCAAGGGTAAAATACTTGCCATTCTCTGAAACAAGGTTTTCATTCAGAAATTCAGCTTTAGGCTCTTCAGAAAAATATGGGTCAAGCAATTCATCGACTTCCTTCATGCTTCGCTCTTCCTCGCTCAGCGAAACCTGTGTATGAAATGCATTTTGCAAGAATTTGTATACCTCTTGGTTATTGTTAAGGCTCTCGGCATTTGTATGGGAAGGAATCGCTGCTGCCATGACTGCAATTGTTATAATAATTCCTGCTAAGTGCTTGTACATTCCACTCTCCCTTTCTTAATCGTTTACTATTGTGTACCATCAATTTTACCAGCAAATAAAGCTGCTGTTGCCGGTTTTCGCACCCGAAATTCTCTTACGTTTTGACATAATAATTCTTTTCTTGTTATGAATATACCCGAATTGACAAAGAATTAACGCAATAAGCGGAAAAGTGTATATAAATAATGATGTAAATATTGTTAATCAGCTGCATGTACCCATTTCAATAAAAAAAGACCCTGCCTATGAGGGTCTTTACCAATTCCATGTAAGTGCAAAATAGATAATCATAACAAGAACAATTCCAAAGAAAATCACATACGTTAGAAAAATCGGATTTCTAATATATGCATGCTTCTGAACATTATCCGGCAATTCTGCATCAATATCGCCCTTTACGGCTTTTCGCTCTTTTGCAACAAACAAAGTGTAAACTAAGGAGTATCCAAGGATACCCACTCCAATTAGTAAAATGATCAATGTGTACATGCTCATGTCTAATCTCTCCTCAAGGAAAGTTCTACACTTACATTTCCTCAAATTAAGATTGTTTATACTTTTAAAATTTTATGCTTATAATAACCCATCATGGTTGTATAAAAATTCATACGATAGATCCACAAATAAGTAATCATTGGTATTAAGCGGAAAGGAAAACGTCCTGATTGTTTCACCTGTCTCAATATCAGTATACAAATCAGAGAGGATACCTTTTTTATTTATTCGCATTTTCATGATATTTTCAAGAAAGTATGGCCGCCAGCTCCAGTTTTTGTGAAGATATTCTTCCTGGGTTATCCATTCCCCATCCCGTTTGAAGTAATTCGCAGATTTCTGGAATCCATCTTCATCGCAAATATACAGGCGAAAAGCTGCACCATCCAGAAGAACCGCAATCTGCTCCAAGGTTTCTTCATATACAAAAACCTTTTTATTTTTATTTGCAAAATCAATCATCTTTTCGTTGAACTCAAGTGTAACCTGATACAAGGACTCCAGTTTTTTCTTTTCATGTACAATAAACCGATGGCATTCACTTCGAAATTTTTCCTTTAAAATATCTCTATCAGTGAAATTTTCAGCCGGTTTTTGCAAATAATAACCTTGATAATAACGGCCTCCATTTTTCCAGGCAAACTGAAGCTGGTAAACCATTTCAATATTTTCAAAAAGCATGCTCGCTCCTATTTTCCTGGCAAGCATGGATAAAGAATAGAGGATATCATTAAAATTATAAGCAGAAGCATTTGATTTCATGGACTCCAGATCCACCTTTAAAATGTCGGGAGCCAATTGCCCGATCCTATCGAGATGACTGCTTTCATTTCCAAGTTTATCTATTGCTAATTTAATTCCATAAGTCCTGTAATAATTCAATAGATGGTCCAGATGGTCAATATCTCCCTTATAATTCCGTTCTGTAATTTCCAATACAATCCTGTCAAGGCTTATTCCTTGTTTTTCATATTCCTGGAGGGTATTTAAAAATTGTTCCCCGTCATTATACATGAGCAAGTCAGCATCCCTGTTGACAAAAAGCAAAATATCCTTATCCAGGTCCCGGGCCTTATCCAAAGCCTTTTTTAATACTTCATAATCTACTTCAATCCGGTATTCTTCAGGAATATTCTCATCCTGGAAGAACGGCCCCAGACTACTTATAACTCCATCAGATCCTCTATATCGGCCTAAAACCTCATAACCAATGACACGATGCTCATCTGCACTGAATATTGGCTGGAAATAAGGAAATACATTATCCAAATCTGTAAGGATATCCAATGCATCCATGTCCTAGCCTCCCTATGTATATTAATGAGTTATTATACCATATTCGCTTAAAACTTTTACTATTCAAAATATAGATTCCACTTTTTGATAAAACAGCATTGTTTGGCAAAAGCTTTGCATCATATTGCCGCGCCTTCTCTCACAAGCTAATATCAGGACATCAAAGAAAGAGGGTATTTCATGAGAAATCTCCTATTTATATCCCTTCTTATTCCTTTGCTTGGCTGCGGCCATTCAGAACCTGCCAGTCCTTTGCAAAAGCCTGACATGGCCTCAAAAGATCTGGATGCACAAATACCAGTAAAGGCAAAGAAGGTACAGCAGAAAGCAACAGCCCAATCTCCGAAAACTCCTGCGGCTGTGAAAAAGGAATCTGTCATCATTGATGTTCCACTAATCAGACAAAACCCCGAATTGAAGTATGGATGCGAAGTAACCAGCCTGACAATGGTCCTGCGGCATGCAGGTGTGCAAGTAGGGAAAATGGATTTGTATAATGCAGTAAAGAAAGATAATGATCCGCTGATACGTTCAAAAGGCGATATTTTAAAATGGGGTAATCCAGCAGAAGGATTTGTAGGAGATATGACCGGGACAAGTGCAGGCTACGCTGTTTTTGATAAACCAATTGAAGAATTAGTGAATAAATATCTTCCCGGAAGAGCCGTAAATTTATCCGGCCAAAATTTTGAAGCGATTCTTATGCATGTATCCAAGGGATATCCTGCTGTGGTCTGGACAACAGGAGATTATAGGCTTCCTGACCGCTGGGAGTCCTGGACTCACTCCGGCAAAACCATTAAAACTCCTTTAGATCTTCATGCAGTCGTATTGGTAGGCTATGATGAACAGTTTGTTATTCTAAACGATCCCCTCTCAGGGAAAAAACAGGTGAAGGTTTCTAAAGAACGATTCATCTCATCATGGAAAGCATTGCAATCCAGAGCAGTAAGTTACCAATAGATAATGGCAACCGGCTGAAATTAATTCAGCCGGTATTCATAAGCATTAAAATGGAAATTGATTCAGCCACTGTCCTCCATCCATAGTGATGCACTCCCCATTAATATAACCTGCATGCTCAGAGAAAAGGAAGAATGCCAATTCTGCGATTTCTTCCGGCTTACCGAGCCTGCCAAGGGGCACACTTTGGAGTGTCCTGTTTGCAGCTTCTTCTGATTCCCAAAGCCTGTCAGCCCCTCCTGTCCTTTCAATCGGACCTGGGGCTATTGCATTCACTCTAATTCCGTATTTTCTTCCCCATTCTACAGCCAAGGTTCTTGTCATGGATAATACACCTGCTTTTGCTGCTGCCGAGTGTATAACACCCGCTCCAGCATCCCATGCATATGTAGCCACCATATTAATGATGCTTCCCTTAACTCCTTTTTCAATCCAGTGTTTACCGACTTCACTCGAACAATAAAAGGTTCCATTCAAGACAATATTAATAACAGAATTCCATCCATTTGCACTCAAGCTCTCTGCAGGGCATATAAAATTTCCCGCTGCATTATTAACAAGGAAATCAACTTGTCCAAATACATTTAGTGTTTCGTTGAGCATATGTTTAACATGTTCAATTTCACGGACATCCATTTGAATTGTCAAAACTTGACCCTGGAAGGTTTGAATTTCAGCTTTTGCTGTCTCGAGGCGTTCCGGATTCCTTCCTGTTATCACCACATTCGCTCCGGCTTCAGCAAACCTCTTTGCCATATATTTTCCCATACCGCTGGAACCGCCAGTAACAATGACTGTTTTATTCTTCATTCTAATTCCCCTCTCAAAAAATGAATGATCATTCATTTATATTTTACCATTAAATATAGAATTTTCGAATTATTATTTACAAATTAATTAATAATTTTAAGGAAAATGAAGGATAAAAAACAAGCATAGTTATTTCTTCTTTTTAATAGGATAGTTTGATAGTATTAAAGATACTGCTATGAGAAGCATTGCCTTTACTCATGCTCAATACTTCAAAAAAAATTTTAATAGATAGGTTGGTATGCTAAATGCCGGAAAAAGTGTCCAGAAGATCTTTTTTAAAAAGAGCTCTCGGCTTTTTTGCTGCTGTTTTTGGTATTAGTGCAGGCGGCTATTATTATGCACGGGATATTGAGCCGCGGCTCTTGGAAATCACAAACTACAAAATTTCTGACAACGCTATTCCACAAGCGTTCCATAATAAAAAAATCATCCAATTCAGCGATACCCATTTAGGATTTCATTATGACCTGAAACAGCTTGAAAAATTGATTGAAAAGATAAACAGCTTGAAGCCTGATATTGTCTTCTTTACAGGTGATCTGATGGATGAACCCAACAAATATAAAGAGGCAAACCAAATCGCCCCCCTCCTGAAAAGGATTCAGGCGCCGCTTGGAAGGTTTGCTATTTATGGAAACCATGATCACGGGGGCTATGGTTCTGATATCTATAAATCTATTATGGAAGAATCCGGGTTTATTCTTTTGCTGAATGAAAATCGGAAAATCGAGTTTTCCGGAAGCAGCATCCAGATTATCGGCATTGACGATGCCATGCTCGGCAAACCGGACATAAAGCTTGCCAGCGGAAGTCTGGACGATTCTTCCTATAACATTTTATTGTCCCATGCACCGGATTTAGCAGATGAAGCCTCAGCTTTCAACATCAATCTGCAGTTGAGCGGCCATAGTCATGGAGGACAAATAAAACTGCCGTTCATTGGAGCGTTAGTTAAACCGCCGCATGCTGAAAGATACTATGAAGGCTTCTATGAAATCGGCAGCCAACGCCCTTTAACTCTTTATGTAAACAGAGGGCTTGGTACAACCCGGCTGCCCTTCCGGTTTTTATCCAAACCTGAACTGACGGTATTTACCCTACAATCAAACAGCGGGAATTAAAGGAAAGCACACCTTTGCAGCTTTCCTTTTTTTGCTGCCTTCGTGACACAATTTATTCAATAAGTTACAAGATCATTTTTGCAGGCATATATTTGAATAGACCTTTCAGAAAGAGGTGATTGTTATGTACCATATAGTAAAACCTGGTGAGACATTGTCTGTCATCGCAAAGAATTACCGCCGCCCTTTAAGCGAGCTTCTGGGGGCAAACCCTTCCATTGTAAACCCAGGCCTGATCTATCCCGGCCAGCGATTAGTAATACCAGGGCTGCCGGAACCAGATTCCATTCCGTATACCATCATTGTTTCAAGAGGTAAAAGAAGCTTAACTCTTTTATATAACGGTGCCATTCAAAAAGTGTACCCCATTGCCGTCGGAAAAATGCTGACACAGACCCCAATTGGAGAGTTTGTTATTGTGAACAGAGAACCTAATCCCGGCGGCCCATATGGTGTCATGTGGCTTTCCCTGTCGAAAGCCGGCTATGGAATTCACGGAACTAATAATCCTTCCTCAATTGGCCAATCTGTTTCCCAAGGCTGTATACGCATGTATAACCAGGATGTGCTCGAATTGTCACGCATAGTGCCAAATGGCACCAGGGTACGGATACAGCCTTAGCTGTTACTTACAATCGTCCTTTCAACAAAACTTTCGCTGAAAAATTGCGAAAGTTTTTATTTTTTAGTTGATATTTTTTTAAACACAACATATCATATTGATATATCAGCATGATACATTGAAAGGAGTTTTATAATTGTCTATAGAACATACCATTCTTGCTGTGCTAAGCTTTTGGCCCAGCACAGGATATAATATTAAATCTGAATTTGAACACAAAGCTGCTGGCCTTTATTGGGGAATGAGCTATGGGAGCATTTACCCGAAATTAAAAAAGCTGGAGGAAGAAGGATTTATCTATGCAATCGAGCAGGAAGATGAAGGAAGAAAGAAAAAAATGTATGAGCTCACTGCAAAAGGCTGGAAAGAGTTTGAGAACTGGCTGAAGATTCCTCCTTCTTTCCCGGTTATTAAAGATGAATTGCTAATGAAAATGTCAACATGGCATGAAGATATGGATAATGAAGTGTTAATTAGCCATTTATTAAAAAGAAAAGAAGAAACCTCTGATATTCTAAAATTTGTACAAGAATGGCCGCGAAATGGATACTCCTATGTCAGCAAGCTTGGCTGCCTCTCTATTCGATATGCAGAAATGAAGCTGGAAACAGAAATTAAATGGATTGAAGAATCAATTGAAGCGCTGCAAAATAATAATCTGCCAGATGGCCAGGACCCTCATGGCAATACTGAAAAGCTGCTAAACAGGCGAAGGAGGGCCATTGGCGGGGATAAGGGGAATTGCCAATGAAACCCGGCATTTTTAAACCACTCAAGCTGAAATCCTTTCGCTCTCTATTTGGTGCCCAGTTATTTTCCGATTTGGGTAACTGGCTCGATTTTATTGCTTTGCAGGTTATTGTCGCTTATCACTGGGGGCTTGATGAAACGGCAATTGCCTCTGTTATTATTGTTCTCGGCCTTCCCTGGGTCATTATCGGTCCATTTGCAAGTGTATTTGTGGATAGATTACCGAAAAAAGCTGTTATGATCGTTTGCCTCCTTTTAAGAATTGTCTTTGTCGGAGGCTTGTTTTACGCTCCCAACCTATACATTCTGCTATTATTTGTCTTTTTAAAGGGAACCGTATCAGCCCTTTACGACCCGGCAAGGCAGAGTGCTATCCGGATGATTGTACCTGACAGCATGCTGCCTGAAGCAGTAACTCTAAGCCAGCTTTCAGTCAATACCATGAAAATTGCCGGGCCAGCATTAGGCGGAGGGATAATAGCAGTTTTCGGACCAAAAAGCCCCTTTCTATTTGAAGCAGCAGGATTCATTGCAGCCATTGTTTTCCTTCTATTTCTTCCCAGCTTAACTTCTTTTGAGGAATCAGATAAAAGAATGGCAGAAGACTATACTGTCAAAACAAGTTATTGGAAAGAATTTTCAGAGGGCATAAAACATATTTTCCACACTCCCCTTTTAAGGGTCTCAATTATTCTTTCTTCTGCAGCATTTTTCATCATTTTCCTTTATGATGGGTTATTTATTTTTATTGCAAAGCAGATTGGATTTAATGAGGGCAATTTTGGATTACTGATCAGTGCAGTGGGAGCAGGCAGTGTTGCTGGCTCACTTTTGCTGGGCCATTGGACAGGGTGGAACCGAAAACCCGTCCATTTAATGAGTTCTTCGGCCATATTAAGCGGCACTTTTATTGTAGCTGTTGGACTTGGAGGCTTAGGTCTTCTTAATTTCCCTCCACTGGTCTGGATAATCGGTGCATGTCTATTAGGTCTTTTAGGAGCTGGAGAATCTGTTCCTTACGGCTATGTGCTCCAATCTGAAACACCAAAGCAAATGATGGGCAGAGTTTCGGCTGCCGCCATGTCCCTGCAGACTTTTTCCATGCTTATTGCACCTGCTGCAGGAGCTCTTCTTGCAAAACAGCTAGGTGCCTCTTTTGTTATGATTGGCGCTGGCTTGGCAACAACATTATTAGGTTCATCAATGCTGATGGTTATATGGAAAAAGTCAGGATCCTTACAACCTATAAGCAGAAAGCAGCTGGATGGATAAGCTTTTGTATTAAAAGCCTTATCCAAGTTGGTTTTATTGACTAAAAAGGGTATAATATTGTTTATACCCCTTTATAATTTGAAAGGAGATTGGAAATTGAATTCTGATAAGAAACAATATCCCCATCTGCAACCAACGGTTGAAAACCTCTCTCAAGCCATCTTCACCGTTAACCGCCATGCAAAGACAGCACCAAACCCTAAATTTTTGTATAAATTAAAGCACGATGCACTTCAAAAGTTAATTAGAGAAGGAAAAGCCCAGAAAGCAGGCCTTCACTATTCTGGCAATCCAAAAAACAGCCAGCAGCAGTCAGATGTTCTCGTAAAATGCGGGAATTATTCTTTCCATCTTCCGCCTTCTAAAGAGGATTTCTCAGAGCTTCCCCATTTGGGCAAACTCGATTCCTTCGTCAGAAATCCAAAATCTTCTCTATCTCTTAATGCGGCGAAAAAATTGCTTATGTCATATACAGGGCTAAAAGAGCTTAATAGCAAGCCAAATGCAAAAAAGCACCGCTATGAAAAACCTGTATTTAAGAAATTAGGAGAAAGTTACTTTTAATCAAGAAAAGCGCAAGCGCCTTCGGAACAAGCCAAAACCGCTTGTTCCTGCGAAGAACATCCAAGGAAGCTTTCCCTAGGTGCTCACCCCCGAAAAGCCTAAGACGGGCCTCATGGAAAGGCGTCCTTTGCCTTTTTAGGAGGATTGCCGAAATGTGGAGGCGGCTGCACAGGGACGACAAGCATGAGACGAGCCATGCAAGAAGGTGTTCTTTCCTTCTGGAAGGGTTTGGCTAGGCTTTCGTCCCTAGGAGCCGCAACTAGACAGGCTTGTGACCTCGAGGGGGCAGGCGCTGGAGCTAGACAATTATCAAAGTTCAAAGTTATACTTTCTTACCTAACAAGAAAAAGCTGGAGTATTCCAGCTTTTTCTTTGTGGTGGTTCTATAATGCATACTGATCTATCAAAAGCACCAATTCTGCAATTTCAGGCTTGCTCACCTGCGCATTGGCTCCAACCATCTGACCCTTGTGGCGAAGATCTTCGGTAATCAATGAAGAAAAAATAATAACTGGAATTTTTGCAAGCACAGGATGATCTTTAACTTTTTTAGTAAGGTGATGCCCATCCATTTGCGGCATTTCGATATCAGTGATCATGATTTGCACTTCCTCAGTGACATCACGCCCCGACTCGGCTAAGGAATGCAAATATCTATAAGCATCGTATCCATTTTCAAAGAATTCAATTTGACAAAAGCCAGCTTCATTTAAAGTATCATTCAAAAGCTTTCTTAGGAGTGGAGAGTCTTCAGCAATAAGCAGCTTCTTGTCAGACCTTTCACGCTTTCCAAGTTTCTGCACCTTCTGGATGCTAATCCCTGAATCAGGATTTATCTCAGTGACCATTTTTTCAAAATCAAGGAGCAGCACCATCTCATCCTCAAGCTTTATGATTCCGATAATCTGGCTTTCCTGACCCTGATACATTTCAGAAGGCTTCTCAATTTGGTTCCAGGAAATGCGGTGAATTTTTGAAACATTATGAACATGAAAAACAATTTTCTGCTGATTAAACTCTGTCACAATAAACTTATCCTGCTGAGGGCTTTCTGAGGCCGGCATATTTAATGATGATGCTACATCCACTACTGGAAGAACCTCTCCCCTCAGTTCAATGATCCCTTCAATATTACGATGAGAATGCGGGACAGGAATGACAGGGACAGGATTAATAATTTCCTTCACTTTAATAACATTAATCCCAAATTTATTCCTTCCTATTGAGAATTCAACAATCTCCAGTTCATTCGTTCCGCTTTCCAGTAAAATGCCTTTTTTCTGTTCCACTTTTTTCGCCCTTCCTTTTTCATATGCTTATATCTAAGTTCGCGGCTCCTGTTTGTATGACACTTGTTTTATGAGCAGCAAGACACCGAATATGAATTATGAATCTTTTTCTCTATTAATATACCATGAATGGATAAAATTTCTTATAAAAATTTCAGTTCATTATGAAAAAAGTCCTTATTTCTGAGACTGGAAGTCAGCTGCTTTGCTAAAACAAGAAAAAGCAAGCCATTGGCGGCTTGCTTCTTACATGCGATACAGATGCATACCTATTCAGGAATGCTGTCATCCTTAATTTTTGAATGAACAAGCAGTCCAATTATAGTTAATATCATCAATGAACCTAAAGCAAGTCTGCTTGCCAGGTTTCCATAGCTGGCAAAGATCAAAGTAATGCTTCCATAAATAACGGGTCCGATTATGGAAGATACTTTCCCTGAAAATGCAAACAAACCAAAAAACTGCCCTCTTTTATCTTCTGGAGTCAATTCCACAATATAAGTCCTTGTGGTAACCCACATGGACCCCAGAGCGACGCCAAACATGCTGCCCGCAATCCAAAACATGATTTCATTGACAGCCCCAACAGCAATTGCCAGAGCAACAAGAAGAAGGATCCCAACGTATTTAACCGCTTTGTTGGGCCCTTTCGCCTTGGTAATATATCCAAATACAAAAGAACCAATTATACTGGACACCGTTGAAGCAAGATATAGCAAAATGAATTGGCCAGTTGAAAAGCCGACAATGGTTTTTGCGTAAACAGCCATCATGGCAATCGTTGTGGCAATTGCATCATTTAAAAAAAAATAGGCAATCATGAAAGTGAAAATCGCCTTATAATGTTTCATATCTTTAAAGGTCTGCCAAATTTCCTTATAGCCTGATAAAAATTTTTGTTTTTCTTTTGCCTGGTAAGGCTTATCTTTTACAAAGAAAAACAGCGGCAAAGAAAACAGCAGAAATAATATGGCAGTTGGTATAAAAGATTCGTGAAAACCGTCATCTCCTACAAATAAATAAACTGTCAGCCCTACAAGGGTTCCGATATAGCCAACAGCCACTCCAAAGCCTGAAATCAGCGGTATATCCTGCTTTGTTCCCAAATCGGAAATCATGGCATCGTAAAAAACCAGACTGGAATGGAAAAAAAACTTTGCAATAATAAAACATATAATAACGAGTGCAAGATAAACTGGAAGCCCAAATATTTTCCCGCTAATCTGGCTTGATGCAAAAACCCCCATTAAAATGGTCGCCATTACAGTAATAAGCGTAAAGATTACTATATATTTCTTTTTTCTTCCTGTCCTGTCTATCATAACCCCAAACAATGGAGAGAACAGGACAAGAAAAAAGCTTGCCAGCGCATTTGAATAAGAAATAAAGGTGCTCGCTATCTGATTCAAAACTTCATTCTCTCCTATTACTTCCTGCAGGTAAAAAGGAAAGAAAATGGTATTAATATTTGAGGAAAAAATAGTATTCGCAAAATCGTAAAGTGCCCATGATACAACGGGCAGTGTCATATACAGCCGCCAGGAATTGAAATTCCCCTGTTTCTGCAGCTCCGTTTTTTCTATTTCCATGTCATCAGCTCCTTCAGGTAAAAAATACCTTAATCCTTATTCAAGACCTTTCTTTAAAACCCTTTTATTTTACCAAATTTTATTCAATGCAACATTTTTGAAATTTTTATGAATATTCAGATAAGTTTGTTATGCAATAATGGCAGAAATTAATTTAAAGAGGGGAAAAGCGAAAAGAAATGAACAAAAAGCAATTAATCTACTTGTCTGATTTGTGAAGGCCAAAACAGGGGAGGAGTTAAATGAACAGGCAGAATCTTCCCGTATTGCCGCAATGATGGTGCCTTCTTTTTTGGGCATTTTGTTTTATTGAGTGCATCATCCCGATCAGGAGCCTCTGCCTGTTTTGCTGCATGACGTTATAGCATCTTACTTTACAGTAAAATCGGACTGCCAGCCTGTGTTATACACTGATGCCGGCTGCATGCATTATTTGCTTTTTATGGTGAATGTCATGTTCTATAAAGTCTGCAAAATAATCGCGCACAGTTAAGCTGGTGCCGCCGATTTTAAAAGCTGTATCCAGTTTTTCTTCTGACATGCCTTGAAGCATCTGAAGAAATTGACTCCGTACTGATAAAAGTTCTTCAATAATCTCTAATTGTGCATGCTTTTTAGCGTATTCTCCTGCAGCGTCATTCACACTTTGAAAATCAGGATAGTTCTCAAGTACTGCACCCTCTTTAAAAAATGGAAAACGCTGTTCAAGAGAATATTTATCCCAAAATAACAGATGGGCAACTACTGCCGCAACCGGCCATTTTCCATCCGAGACAGGCTTTACCCAATTTTCACGGCCAAGATCTTTTATCGACTCAAGCCATACAGAATATGATTCGTAGTGAGTAACAATATCTTGCTTCTTCATTTTCATCCTCCCTTCCTAAAAATATATTCTGCATGCAGATAATAAATCCTTCCTATTGCTGACCCCAAAAAAAGCTGCGTTGCAACTCAGTTGCCCAGCAGCTTAATTAAGAATTATTATTGGTCTATCTGCATAGAATACCGTTTTGCTTATGAATACTGCCCGTTGATTTCAGCATGGGACATTCAGCGAACCCGAGGGGAGGAATGAGAGCCTCCTTGGCTCCGTCTGCGGGGATTCCCTCACTTCCCGCAGGACCTTGATTAAGCTTCATTGTATGAATCCCGCACGAAGGTAATGCGTCAGCATTTTCGAGGATCAAGTGCCCACAGCGAAGATCAACTCGTTTTTTAAACTTATTATTCAGTAATAAAGTAACTACTTTACCAAATACCTTATTTTTTTAATACGACTGTGCTTGCAATTAAATCATGCAATGCCTGTTTTTTCTCTGTAAAGGCCGCAATGATATAGCCGATAAGGAAAATTCCAGACAGAATGGCCATGGCCAAATATCTTCCAAGCGCCCTCCAGAAAGAAATACGGTTACCATTTAAGTCAGTCACTTTTAATCCCAGCAGCTTTTTGCCCACAGTTCCCTGCCATTTGGATGCGTGCAGGCCTGCAAAATAGGCAACAGCAACAACAAGATTGACAAGAAAGGTTACTCCAAGTGCGCCAAAATAAGATCCCATGAATGCAAAAGCTTCTTCATTGGTCATTTCTGTTTCCATATAAGATGGGTCGCTTATCATCGTATTAAAAGCGTCAGAAGTGCCAAAGAAAATCATAAAGATAACAATGCTTAGAATTGTAAGCGGAATTCCAACAATAATAGAATCGATTAAATAGGCCGCAAATCGGAGCCAGAACCCGCCATACTCCTCATATTCCTTAGTGCTTTCATAAGGCTGCTTCTCTAAAGATGTCTCCACTTTAAAACCTCCTTTATTTATTCAGCTGGAAAACTAACAAACTAAAAATGCAGTTTCCACTATCTACTAATGTTAATCTCTAAATGAATTATATTCAACTATTTGTAAATTTTTACACTCATTTATTTTTTACAAAAATTCCTCTAAAACGTTTTCATCTTGACTTTTTTGTGAACAGTCTTATAACAGTGTAGACACTGTTTTTACCAAGTCATAAAATAA
This sequence comes from Cytobacillus oceanisediminis 2691, assembly GCF_000294775.2. Taxonomy (GTDB): domain Bacteria; phylum Bacillota; class Bacilli; order Bacillales; family Cytobacillaceae; genus Cytobacillus; species Cytobacillus pseudoceanisediminis. Next base: position 1,692,313 of record NZ_CP015506.1, on the reverse strand, counting down.
GTTTTGTAAAGCTGAAAGTAAGTTTTACATAAATTAAAAAAGAGGTGCGATCAGGCATGAAAGGTACAGCAATCCTTTACCATGATGAACATAAAGTTACAATCCTGGAAAATGTGGAGCATTCTGTGTTTGAGGAAATGAAAGATCAATGCGGCGACAAACATTGCCGATGCCATATAGAAAATAAAGTAATCGATTTTGGTGCTGTATCCCCGGTATTATGGCATGAAGACGAAGTCGATTGGGATTACGGATACTAATTTTATTTTTGGAGGCTCTGAATAGAATTCAGAGCCTGTTTTATTTTTTTCTGTTTGCTCCCGCATCAAAGTGATAGAATATACATTATGATTATGCGAGGTGAACACATTGGAACATTTAATTAACCAAAGAGTGAAGGACATTGAAATTTCCGGAATCAGAAAGTTTTTCAATATGGTTGCCGGCACCAGGGACATGATTTCTCTTACAATTGGACAGCCTGATTTCCCGACGCCATTACATGTTAAAGAAGCAGCTAAACAGGCAATCGACGAGAACTTTACCTCCTATACACACAATGCGGGCGATATTCGATTGCGGGAAGCTGCAGCTTCTTTTGTAAAAACAAAATATAACCTTACATATAACCCTGAACTAGAAGTCATTGTAACATCGGGGGCAAGTGAAGCTATCGATATTGCATTCCGTACAATTCTGGATGAAGGATCGGAAGTAATTCTGCCTGGTCCTGTTTATCCCGGTTATGAGCCAATCATAAAGCTTTGCGGTTCAGTTCCGGTACATACTGATATTTCCAGAAACAAGTTTAGATTTACTGCGGATTTAATTGCAAAACATATGAGTGATAAAACAAGGTGTATTGTTCTTCCATATCCTTCGAACCCGACAGGTGTCAGTCTGAGTTTGGAGGAGCTTGAGGAAATTGCTGCTCTTGTTAAAGGCAAAGATATCTTTATCCTTGCTGATGAAATTTACAGCGAACTGATCTATGATCAAACACACCACTCAATCGCCTCCCTTTTGCGGGAGCAAACTATAGTAATTAATGGACTTTCAAAATCCCATTCAATGACAGGCTGGCGCATTGGTCTTTTATTCGCACCGGAAAACCTGGCTAAACATATCTTGAAGGTGCATCAGTATAATGTGACATGTGCAGCTTCTGTCTCCCAAATGGCAGCTCTTGATGCGCTGACAACAGGAATCAACGACGCCCTGCCAATGAGGAATGAATATGCCAAACGCCGTGATTATGTATATGAACGATTAATACAAATGAACCTGGATGTAGTCAAACCGGATGGTGCATTTTATTTTTTCATAAAAATACCAGATGTATCAATGAACTCCTTTGAATTTGCCCTTTCTCTCGTTAAACAAGCAGGAGTTGCAGTAGTTCCAGGCAGTGCATTCTCCTCATATGGAGAAGGTTATTTCCGGATTTCCTTTGCATATTCCATGGATACATTAAAAGAAGGGCTTGACCGGATTGAAAAGTATCTGGAGGGTATATTGTAGCGAATCACTCAGTCAATAGCGCCATTTTCCTTTTTAGTAGGAATGGCGCTGTTTGTATATTCATTGCTTCTAATTTCAATCAAAGCAAAAAGGCAGGCTTCCTGCCTGCCTTTATCACCCTTACTGCCCCTGATAGTGCCCGTTGTTTTTTGATGCTTTTTCCTTTTTGGCTTTATCCTTATGAATTTTATTTGTGTCAGCACTTCCAAATTCGTGGGAGAATTCAGAATCAATGACAGCGGAATCGAAGCCTTTTTTGTTCTTTTGCTGAGGATCGTTTTTCTTATTTTTTTTAGCCACCTGTCTAACCCCCTTTTCACTTTCATTATTAGTTTGAAGTGAAAAAAGGGGCTTTATTCATTAACGGGCGCAAATTACTTATCCCAATATTTATATAACGCCTGTGTACCGCTGTTTTCTTCCCCTTTTTCAGAAAGCTCGGCATACATTTTTTTTGCAAGAGCAAGCCCTGGAGTCATCATGTCCATTGCTTCTGCTTCATCTAAGGCGATATTCATGTCCTTAATAAAATGTTTTATATAAAAGCCGGGTTCAAAGTTGCCATCAATTATTCTAGGTGCAAGGTTTGATAGTGACCAGCTGCCTGCTGCACCAGATGATATGCTTTGAAGCACCGTCCTTGGATCTAAACCTGCTTTTTCAGCATAAACTACCGCTTCACACACCCCGATCATATTTGATGCAATCGCAATTTGATTACACATTTTCGTATGTTGTCCGGCTCCTGCTTTTCCTTGATAAACGATATTTGTTCCGAGAAGGTTGAAAATCGGCTCCACAGCCAGAAATGCGTCCCTGTCTCCTCCGGCCATTATTGAAAGCTTTGCATCCCTGGCGCCGATATCTCCCCCTGAAACAGGGGCATCTATTGCATGCATTCCTTTTTTGCCTGCTTCTTCGTATATCTTTTTGGCCAATGTAGGTGTCGAGGTGGTCATGTCAATTACATATGTATTTTCTCTGCCATTTGTGATAATGCCATTTTCCCCAAGATACACTTCCTCTACATCTGCCGGATAACCAACAATCGTAATTATGACATTTGCCTTCTTTGCAACTTCCAACGGCGTCTCAGCCCACTCTGCCCCATGTTTTATTAGTTCAGAAGCTTTTTCTTTGGTTCTTGTATAAACAACTAATGGATAACCTGCTTTCAGCAGATGTCCCGCCATGCTCTTGCCCATAACCCCTGTTCCCACAAAACCGATAACTGTATTTTCAGGTGAAATCAATGTACCCGCTCCCTTTAAATATCTGAATTTTTTATATTAATTCTACCATTCCTTTTCTCATATTAAAAATATTAGATGTCCCAATAAAGACAAAAGACCAGGCAAATACCTGGTCCATCCCCAATTTTATGCGCGTAATTAATATTACCCAATTTAGATAAAAACAAAACTCCTGTCATCACATTTGATTCTATTTAAAGCTGTGATGTAAAATTATTTAAGAATGCTCTAGCGATCACTACCTCCTCATTTAAGATTTCTACAGATACCGCATCTTCATTCACGATCATTTCTTCTATTTCGAAAACATGCAGGTCCTGTGTAAGAGGAATGGGATTCATAAAAATAAAGTTTCCCTTTTCATTATTGACTTCTATATATTCCCCGTCGATTATCGTGTCCTCCCCATATACAAACTCATCCGTACCCAGGGCAGCTGCCAGTTTTTCATTATGTATGGAAACTTTTACTTTGTATAATTCTTCTTCTGAAAGGATTTTATCATTAATTTTAAACCGGAACTGCAGCTCATTGTTTTTAGTCAGCAAGGCTTCAGCATGACTATTAACGATTGAGTCCTGGGGACCCTGCATGCAGCCTGACAAAGACAGGGCTAATATGGCGGTAAGGATTAGGCAAATGAGCTTTTTATTCATAAGAATTCCTCCTTTTTCATCACCTTTTCCATTCTCGCCTTAAGATAAACCCCAATTATAAAACTAAAACGTTACCTTAATTTAAGCTCACAAAATACAAAAGAAACCCTTCCGGGCTTCTTTAGTGGAGGACACGGCTTAAAAATGAGCTCTGCTTCTCATATAAGTCGTTTTTCTGCTTATCTTTAATACATCTATATCGGTCATGAAAGAGAAAGCTGATTATCATGGTAACCATTTTCCATCTCTCCTTTTTATGTTGTAGCTTTATTATAGGAGAGTTTCAGATTCCGGATAACAATCATAAGATGTGATTGCCGTCATCCTTAAGGCTGAATGGCAGTTTCGACTGGAGAAGGATAAAAAATAAACCGGCCATTATTGGCCGGCTTAAAAAGGGGGGAAAATGAGAATGATCAGCTTACTTAAGACTGACCTAAGTGCTTACTTCTTATTTACCCGGGAAATTATATTTAAAACTCTTTAATTATTTCAATTTAATTACAGTTTCGCTGCTTCTTTTACAGCTTGGACTACTTCTTCTGCTGTATTCATATGAAGCGCTTTTTCAGCCAGTGCTTCCATGTCTTTTTTGTTTAGGTGACTGATTTGAGAACGAGCTTTAAGGATCGACGTAGCGCTCATGGAGAACTCATCAAGTCCTAATCCCAGCAGCAATGGAATTGCAGTTTCATCCCCAGCCATTTCACCGCACATGCCTGCCCACTTTCCTTCCTTGTGTGCTGCGTCAATAACCATTTTAACTAAACGCAAGATTGCAGGATTATACGGCTGGTAAAGATAAGAAACACGCTCATTCATTCGGTCTGCAGCCATTGTGTACTGAATTAAATCGTTTGTGCCTACGCTGAAGAAATCAACTTCTTTAGCAAATTGCTCAGCCATAACAGCAGTTGAAGGAATTTCAACCATAATACCAATTTCAATGTTGTCAGCAACCTGTGAGCCTTCGCTTATAAGCTTTTGTTTTTCTTCTTCAAGGATTGCTTTGCCCTGACGGAATTCATCGAGAGTTGCAATCATAGGGAACATGATTTTCAGGTTTCCATAAGTGCTTGCTCTTAACAAAGCCCTTAATTGTGTCCTGAACATATCCTGTTCTTCCAGACATAGGCGAATCGCCCTGAAGCCCAGGAATGGGTTCATTTCCTTAGGAAGGTTTAGATAAGGAAGCTCTTTATCCCCGCCAATATCAAGCGTACGGACTACAACCGGTTTTCCGCCCATTCCTTCCAGGACAGCTTTGTAGGATTCAAACTGCTCCTCTTCAGTTGGAAGCTGGTCTCTTCCCATATATAAAAATTCCGTGCGGTAAAGGCCAATTCCTTCTCCGCCATTTTCAACTACGCCCTTCAGATCTTTTGGAGTGCCGATATTGGCAGCCAATTCAACATGATGGCCATCAGCAGTAACTGATTTTTCGTTGACTAGCTTTGCCCACTCAGCTTTTTGATCCTCGAATTTGCGGTGTTCTTCTTTGTATTCGGCGATGGCCTCTGGGGTCGGATTAATATGTACCAGACCTTTTAATCCATCCACGATAACCAGGTCACCATTTTTAATTTGCTTTGTGGATTCCTTTGTCCCCACTACTGCTGGAATTTCCATGGAACGGGCCATAATGGCAGAGTGAGATGTCCTGCCTCCAATGTCAGTTGTAAACCCTTTTACGAACTGGCGGTTCAGCTGAGCAGTATCGGAAGGGGTCAGGTCTTCAGCAATAATGATTACTTCTTCTGCAATCATGCTGGGATTCGCAATTTGCACTCCAAGCAAATGAGAAAGTACGCGTTTTGTTACGTCACGGATATCCGCTGCACGCTCTTTCATGTATTCATTGTCCATTTGTTCGAACATTGTAATGAACATATCTGCTGTCTCTTTTAAAGCAGATTCAGCATTTACTTTATCTGTTTTGATTTTATCTTCAATTGGCGAAATTAATTCCGGATCACTTAATACAAGAAGATGAGCATCGAAAATAGCAGCTTTATCAGCCCCAAGTTCTTTATGGGCATTATCGCGGATGACTTCCAATTCACCTTTAGATTCAGCTAATGCCGACTGAAAGCGTTCCACTTCTTGTTCAGCATTTTCTACTGTCTTTCTATCAAAAGAGAGATCCGGCTCAACCAAACGGTATGCTTTCGCTATTGCGATACCGCTTGACGCCGCAATTCCATTTAAAAAGCTCATTATTCAGCCAAACCTTCTTTTTTCAGTGTTTCTTCAAGGCTGTTAAGGGCATCCTGTTCATCACTGCCTTCAGCAATAATAGTTATATCTGCACCTTGTCCAACACCTAAAGACATAACACCCATGATTGATTTTAGGTTTACCTTCTTTTCCTTGTACTCAAGGTGAATTTCTGAGTCAAATTTGCTGGCAGCTTGTACAAGCATTGTAGCTGGACGAGCGTGAATTCCTGTTTCTGCAATTACTTTAAATTGTTTTTGAACCATATGGGATCAATCTCCTTCTTATTAATGATTGTATTAAGATGTGCAAGGCGTTGCCTCACGAACTTAAAGACGGGAACTGGAACTTATTCTGCAAATCAGCAGCAGGATGAAACAGTAATGATGCCGGATATTTCGTCCTATATGCTGTTTTATTTTTTCCAACGCCCTATTATTCATGTATATAGTTGTTCAAAAAGGCTGAGAAAAATTAATAAAATCACTTCGTCTCGAAGCTTCTCTGCACTTTGAAAACTTCCATAAAATCAGGAAATATTACCTGGCTGCAATTAAGTCATCGGACAACTTACATCTCAGACAAAAGAATAGCATTTCACATTCATTTAGACAATGAAAAACCCTTAATTTTTCACGTTTGTTCACACTTTTTTGAGTAAAACGCTTTCATTTGCCAATGATTTCTACTTAATGTTTCAGATCCAATATTCCTTTTGATTTATGGCTGTGGATGATACTTATCTTGTTTTCTAACCAGTTTTGAAGTTTCTTTGTATTGAAGTACATTATAGCTGATTCGCATTTTTGAAATGGTTCCCTTTAGAGCCGTTTCATGATCGCATTCCCGGTCCGTATACAATGTGGCAAGATCCGATACGGATCGCGAAAGCATTTCTATGACATGTTTCAAGTCTTCATGATTATAAGAAGTGCTGTCTTCCATCAGATGCTCTAAAATATCTTGAGATAAACTTTTCACTCTTAATGCTTTTTCGGATTCAACTTTCATTATTTTATCCCGCCTTTTTGATTGATTTTTTCATTATATGCGGGCCAGAAGAGTGAAATGCTGTGAGCTTAGGCTATTAAGCAATCTAGTTCTTTCCTTCCGGAAAAAATTGGGCATCCAGATTGAAAAAATTCCTATGAGCCAGAAGGATGAATAAGATTACCGATAAACCTACGCTTCCCAATATCCCCAGCAGAATAACAATCTGATATTCAATCGCAAGCAATGGGCTGACTCCTGATAGAATCTGCCCTGTCATCATCCCAGGCAAAAATATGATGCCCATTCCCAGCATATTATTGATAGTCGGCAGAACAGCAGAATCAAAAGCATGATTAACATATGGCTTAACTGCAGCTTTTGGATCAGCGCCAAGCATTAGTGCACCCTCAATCATATCTTTTTGAGTTGTAAAGGAATTTAGAAGCTCCTTTACACTTAAAGTAATGCCTGTCATGGAGTTGCCAATTATCATCCCTGCTATTGGAATAAAGTAGCGTGGATCATACCACGGCTCAAAATGAATAACTACAAAATTAAAAAACACAAGACAAAAGGATGTACCGGCTATCATGGATATCGCAATGGTTTTCTTAAGGTTTACTGAAAGCCTGGTTCCAGCCTGTTTATATATTGTATAAATAGCAAAACCTTCCATAATCAAGATAACACCTAATGTCAACAGCGGATTGGAAAATTCAAACAAGCAAGTTAATACATAGCCTGCAATTACGAGCTGAAGTGTCATTCTGAAAGCTGCAATAGTCAGCTTTTTCTCACGGGCGATTCCTCTCACTTTAAAGATAATGATAAGAAGAAGCACAAATAAATAAGCTGATATTAGCCGCCAAAATTCAATATCAATAATGGAGCTATTTTCCATCATAATCCCCCTTAGATATTCTTCTCCATCTCCTCCCTGAACGGCAGCTGGGATAAATCAATCCTTTCATCTGCATATTGCTCATTGACTTTCCTGGAGTGAGTAATCATGATTAATGAAGCATGCTTCTTTTTAATTTCCGCGATAAAATGACCCAAAACCATCATTTCGGTGTCTTCGTCCAATGCAGCAGTCGGTTCATCCAGCAGATAGACATCAGCTGCAAGAAGCAGAATTCTTGCCAATGCCAGCCGCTGTTTTTCCCCGCCGGAAAGAGTCCCTGCATCTTCATCAAGCTCCTTAGTCATTTGCATATTATGTAGTGCCTGCTTAAGTACTTCATCACCATCAGGTTTAGATCCGTTGAGCATATAACCCATCATCAAGTTATCTTTTATTGTGCCAGGAAATATTAATGGAACCTGCGATAGCATGACTGCCTTTCTTCTGTGCTGGACAGAATCTATATCTTTTAGCGGGGCGCCTTCATAGAAGATTTCACCAGAATCCGGGGAAATCATTTTGTTCAGCAATTTCATGAGAGTTGACTTTCCAGCGCCGCTTTCACCCGTAATACAAGTTACTTTTTCTTTTCTTATGTCAAGATGATCCACATTCAAAATATTATTAACCCTTACTCCTCTTATTGCGAATAGCAAATCTGTTGTCATATGCAGCTCCTTTTCCAGTTTCCGTATACCCTCTAGCTTATCCCTTTAATCGCAATAGCTTGTATTGGTTTTAAGAAAGCCCTTTCCCATATGAGAAAAGACTATACACATTATTTATTTAGAGTTTTTCTTTGCCTGTTTCCTTTTCAAATTTTCCTTATGAATCCTTTTTATTTCTTTTTTTATTTGATCCACTGCATGTTTATATTTCTCAACGCTTTGAGTGGACATGTTATTGCTGTATCGGACTATTTCATAGGCATCTACAATCTTTTCGGGGTCCTTGAGCCCTATTCTATCAAACCATTCAGGCAAGCTTTCGGACTCTTTTCTTCCCAGGTCAAATTTAGCTGCATGTCTTTCCAGGTGAAAAATCTCTTTACGGATTTGATTTTCAGGAGCAATATGCTGAAACCTCCTTGACAGCAATGTTCCTTCATCTTCAATCTGCTGACTATAAGAGGCAAATACAGCTCCATTTTTTCACGAATCTTACCTTTATAGTTTTTTTATAAATATAAATGAACAGAAAAATGATAACTATAATAAACAGGATAGATATTAAGGCAGCAGGATCTATGTATTGCCCGCTTTCCCCCAAATCAGCAGGTTCCTTGAAGAGTACATCGTTATCACGGCTTTCATTCTCAGATAAGAACTTCATATGCACTGCCCAATCCTGTTTCTCTGCCCAATTAAACAGCGGTGAAGCAATGATGGCAGCTGCAGAAGCAATTAATTTTAGGATACCAAAGAAAAGGAACTTGACAGTTCCCATACCGAAGGAAACTACCATGCCAACTGCAAGAATTGAAGCAGTCAGTGACAAGAAATAAATTAAAAACCTTTTCTTTTCTTTCGCATTTGCATCCGATTCAATTATACGTTTTATAAACCCTCCAGAGATGATAAAAAACAGTTCAAATATCATTAATCCCACAATTTCTCCAGTATAAGCACCGTCCTTTATGGCCGAAAAGATAACCAGGAAAGTTCCGAAGAAAACCGTAAGCAGAATCCACCAGCCCTCAGGCCGGTTATTATGTTCATTGAAATGAACATAAGTTCTCCAAAAAACCAAAAAACTCATCAGTACTATAAAAAACCAGGAAAAAGAGAGAAAATTTCCAATTACATATAATAAAGGAAGCTCTAAAAGAAAAAAAAGAACCTTCCCTTTTTCTCTAAATCTGATGAGCAGAATTATAAAGGCCATTCCTGCAGGAAAAACAAGCACAAAATATTCAGTGAGAGGAACAGCCGCTTCATTAGCCATATAAAAAGGGAATAACACTAGTGCTCCAAAAATGATTTCAATGCCAAGAAGAAAACTCACTTCAAACATTTTTTTCATTGTATTGCCACTTCCTTCGCTTTCACTTGAAGCGGCCTCAATTCGGCTTCTTCATTAAGCAGTTGCAGTTCAAATAAAAATGCTCCTTTTCGGCTGATATTAGTTATTGCGCTGGAAGCCGCTGGATTCAATTCTCCTGCATGAAGGAAATAAGGCTGACTAGTCAAATGTCTTTCATAAAAGGAAAGCATTTTTTCATAAGGGTAAATAGAAGAATGATTATCTACAACAGCCAGCATTTCAAGCACCTTTTGCAGATGATCTTTCCCAGATGCAGCAGATATAAAATAAAAGGGAGTGCTGCCAGCAGTCCGGATATTTATACACATGGAAAAAGGGATATTTTCCTTAACACAAATATAGGCAATTTCTGCTGCGCTGCTGATGCGTTCTTCCAGTTGTGCAGATATTGAATGTCCAGCTGAAACATTAAGCGAAATATTCCAGCCTGTTTCCGCAGCTTTTTCAAAGACCTTTGTTTGCAAACTCTGTTTCCTCGCACTTGCCTTCCAATTGATCCGATTAAAACTATCAGATGAAACATACTGCCTTGTTCCGGCTGGCGAAAAATGATCCTCAAAAAGTGAATAGGCGGAAAGAAAAGTGCCTGGGCGGTCTGTAAAGAGTGACAGGATATTTTTAACTGGCAGACGACTTGGATAGACCAATGCATCCTGCAGCAGTTGAGCACGATATTCAAGAATGGTTTCTCCAAAACCTATAAAGTTAGGAATATATAACTCCAATTTTCTTATTTTTGAAACTCCCCTTTTCCTTGCAGAAATGGGGATTGTTATTATTTTTCTTTCATTATGATTTAATGAAAAAGGGATAGAAAGCTCAAAATTCCCCAGCCTGGGCTCCAGATTTTGATCCACCGGACAAATACAATCGTCAAATAAAATCCTTAATTCTCCCTTTAAAATGGGAAGCCCTTTATTTTCAAATTCCAAAATCCATTTTGCTTCTTGTCCGGCAAACAATTTGTATCTGACCTTCGTGTTTTGCAGACTCAGCTTTTCCCCCAGGTGCTTCATATAATATGTATTGGCAGATATTATAAGCAGAAAAAGGATTGATGCCAGAAATACTTCCCATGATTTTAAATAAAAGCTTGCTATTAATAAAAATACGGAGAATACACTTGAAAGGGACAAATACCCGTCTTCAGCATGATACTTTTTCCACTCCATACTAGAGAGCACCTGACTCTACAGGAACTGGCACAGATTCCAGCACTTCTTTCAGAACCGACTCAGGGCTTTTTGTCATAGAAGCTTCAGTGGAAAGGAAAATCCTATGACCAAGCACAAATGGAACCATTTCTTTAATATCATTAGGTATCACATAGTTTCTTCCCTCCATAAGCGCTTTGCCTTGGGAAGCTTTCATTAAGGCAAGCATTCCTCTGGGACTTACCCCCAATTCAATATCCGCATGTTCACGTGTCTTCCTTACAATATCCAGCAAATAAGCTTCAACAGGCTCATCTAGAATAATTTTGCCGGCATCCTTCTTTAAATTAATGATTTGATCTAAGATGAAAATGGCATTGACTTCCGAAGGAGCGGCACCGCTTCGATACATTTGAAGCATCGCCTTTTCCTCTTCCCTGCTAGGATAATCCATTTTAAGTTTCATAAAAAAACGGTCAAGCTGAGCAACAGGTAGCGAAAATGTCCCCTGCTGAGATTCAGCCGGATTCTGTGTAGCTATAACCATAAAAGGTGGGTCAAGTCTAATTGTGTGTCCATCAATGGTGACCTGGCGCTCCTCCATAACTTCGAGAAGACTTGACTGCGTTCTTGGTGCTGCACGATTAATTTCATCAGCAAGTACAACATTCGAGATAATTGGCCCAGGATGAAATTCAAATTCCTGATTTTTCGGATTGAAGAAACGTATGCCCGTGACATCACTCGGCAAAACATCCGGTGTAAATTGAATGCGTGAGAAATCCCCATTAATAGTGCGGGCAAATGCTTTGGCAAGCATTGTTTTTCCAGTTCCAGGCACACTTTCCAATAAGATATGGCCATTGAATATTAAGGAAATGGCCATCAATTCAATTTCCAGGTCTTTCCCTGATATTACTTTCCCAATTTCTGTTTTAAGCTTGTCCATATATTTCATTTTTGCCCTCCTGTTCACTTCCATGCTGCTCTCTGCGTTTTAGATTGACTGGTATAATTTTACTAAAAAATATTATTATTTACAATTATCTGATAGTTCGCCTGACAAAAAGAAAAACGCATGAATAATAAATCCAATACGCTAATTCCTGACTAATCAGCTTATAAAGTTTTCAGTTTGTTCATACGAAAATTAAAATTCCGGCAGCAGTAATAGCGGCTCCAATAGCAGTACCAGGAAGAAAGGCATTAATCTCCGTTACCAGGACCAAGGATGATTGGAAGCTCTATATAATAAAGCCAGAAATGCCACAAGTAAACCTATATGGACATGGACAGGCGTTAATAGGTATGAATGAGTACTTGACATACAATACCCAAGCAAAATTCCCACCGCAAATTAAACGGATGAAATCATAATCATAGTAATTCCCACTAGAATCACTCGCTCTAATTGTTCTAAAGCATTTAAAGGATATGAGCCTGTTCGTGTTTATAACTTATTTATCATTTTTCACAGTAAATTTACAAAGAACTCACCGCGATTTAACGAGGCTATTTTACAATGTCTTTAAGACAGGAGGCGAGAATAATGATTAACATCCTGCTATGCCTTATTTTCATTGGTGCAGTTTTTGTGCTGAATATCGTATTATTAAGAAAATAGACAGTTATTATGGTTCATAAATCATTTTCCTTGTCATGCCTCCATCTACCGTTATGTTTTCTCCTGTTATAAAATCATTTTCTGGATCGGCTAAAAATAGGCAGGTCCTTGCAATGTCCCCGGGTTTTCCAACCCTGTTGGCAAAATGCTGTTTATGATCAATCTTCCTGAGACTTTCATAATCTCCTGTTTCAATCCAGCCGGGACTTATACAATTAACTCTGATCCCTTTTTCAGCGAGCGTGCTGGCCAAAGCATGGGTGATCGCCATAATTCCTCCTTTTGATGCTGAATATGCTTCTGTATTGCTTTCAGACATTACAGCTCTCGTAGATGAGAGATTAATAATACAGGATCCTTGTTTCATCAATTTGGCAGCTTCCCTGCTGCACAGGAAGACACTTCGAAGGTTCGTATTGATCACTTCATCCCACAATTCCACAGTCAGCTCAAAAAATGAATGAAACTTTGAGATGCCAGCGTTATTTATTAGAACATCAATTGCTCCAAATGAATCATAAACCTTTGTTATAAGTCCCTTGATTTCTGCTTCATTCTTAACATCTGTTCTGATAAACATGCTTATAAGTCCATTTTTGTTCAAGCTTTCTTCTAAATTTTTCCCCTTCATCTCATCTAAGTCTGCGATGACTACATTGGCCCCGTTCGCTGCGAACGTCTCGGCAATTCCCTTGCCAATTCCGCTGGCTCCTCCGGTAACGATGACTGTTTTTCCTTTAAATTTGCTCATACCTTTTCATTCCCTTCAAACTTGCAATATTGCTTTTATACCCTGCTTGCTTATCTTTCTATTCAATTTTTCATAAAGGCTTGCAGGAAAGACACCTGAGACACTCAGGTGTCTTTCCTATGCTTTATATTTCAGTGTCATTCCTTTTTTAGCTCCGGGGCGAATCTAAATATTGATATATAACGTGTCCGCCTCTTTGGGCAACTCCGCGGAAGTGTTTAAAATCCTCCCTGTTCACTATGACACTCCGAAATGGAAGAAAGTCATCTTTTGACACATGATATTCAGAAATGATTCCATTTTTTAATTGATCGAGCACTTCCTGGATTTGTTCATGATTCATTACTCAGAACTCCTTTTATTTCTATTCTTTCCTTATCATAAATAAAGTGCTGTCAATTTTGAAGTATCTAATATTATATTTGCATACCAATCATTTTTTCTGAATATTAAATAATTTGAATGTACAAATTTTTTTTATCTGGTATAATATTACCAACCTAATGCTGTAATAAATTACCTAAGCATCAGTGGAATTGCAAAATTCTTTACGCATTTCATAATATAGTGCAAACTGTTATTACCAGCGAAAGAAATGGACAAAAGGAGAGATGCTTTTTGAAGAAAGCAGAGGTTGGCAATATTATTGAGTTTCGTGACGGATTACAGGGAATTGTAGAAAAAGTAAATGAGAATTCTGTTATTGTTGATTTAACGTATATGGATAACTACCGTGATTTGGAATTAGATCAAAGAACAGTTGTCAATCATAAAAATTACAAGGTAGTAAGAGAATCAGCAGTATAAAAGAAAAAATGAAAGCGTATTCTTTCGGAGTCTAAAAAAAGCAGCTCTCTTGCTGCTTTTTTTTATTTTTTTATTTTATCTTTGCCATTCAAGCCTTTTGATGCTTTTTGCTCCACCGTCCTCTTTTTAGTTTGCAAATTAAACAGGCGCAGCCTTGGAATTCTGCACATACGCGGCCTCCTGAATAGGAGGCCAAGATATTATTCCTTTTCCCCTGACAGTTCTTTTAAGGATTTCACTTTGCCATGAGGATGCTGATCCTGCTTTCTTACCGTCCAGGCACGCTCTTTTTCTCTTTTTGATTTCGTCATTATACATACCTCCCTTCTCATGGGTTTATGATTAGCATTTCTGCATTATTTTATCTTATCGTTTCCAAAGAAATCTTTTCCTTACTTTTTAGGATTGTTTTTTGTTAGAATAGTGTTTGGTTATTTTTAATAGATAAGAAAGTTTTTTTGCTTTGAGAACTGTCCAGCTGCAGCGCCTGCTCCCTCGAGTTCATAAGCTTGTTGGGGGTGGGCAGGGCGCTTCCGCTTTTCTTATTGAAAGGAGATTAAAAATTGAAGAGTGTTGCCGCAGATCTCCGCTTTATTGGCGGGATATTACTCGCTCATCTGCTTATGTATTTTACATTTCAGGATAAATCAATTTTTTGGTATATCTTTTCTGCCTCTTTACTGCTTCTAATCAGTTATTCCATCATAATGGAGGAAGTGGAAGACAAGGCCTCATTTGGGATATTTATTACCTATGGGGCCCTTTCAGGTTTTCTATTGTACGGTCTTTTTTGGGCCGGCTACAGTTTATTTGAAATACTCAATCTTCCCCTTGTTAATCAGGTTGAAAAACTATATGGCCGTTTTTCGCCTTCCTTTATCTGGCACTATATTGTGCTGATTTTAATCATTGTTCCAGGAGAAGAAGTCTTTTGGAGAGGGTTCGTTCAAAAGAGATTGATGAAACTTACGACTGTTAAGTTATCCATCATCCTATCGTCTCTCCTCTATTCTTCAGTTCATTTTTATTCAGGATACTGGATGCTGGCCTTTGCAGCGTTAATCGCAGGCCTCTTCTGGGGATGGCTTTACGCATGGAAAAGAAGCATTCCGCTAGTAATCGTTTCCCACCTGATTTTTGATTTATTGATGTTTGTCCTGCTCCCTTTTTATTAAAATGGCCACGTGCAGATTCAATGTTGATTAGACAATCCTTAATGGATTGTCTTTTTTTAAAGTTTTTGTTGAGTCTTGTCGATGTTTTACATAAATGGTAATGTACTAATTAATAGGAATTTATATGTAACTCTTTTATTCCACTTACGTCTAATTATGCAAAAGCGCTAGAAGTAACAACGGGAGGATGGAACATTAATGAAATTCATGGCGAAATTTATGTTAATTCTGGGTTTATTTGCTGTTATCCTGGCAGGCTGCGGCACGTCTCAGAATGATTCCGGCAATGGATCAGATCCTGGGCAAAATGAAGAAGAAACAGCTTCAGATGGACAGGATGGACAAGAGCAAACTGAAGAACAGGATCCAGCAGAAGAGGGCACTGTGGATGAAGGACAGAGCGTAATCAGAATCCTTGAACAGAACATGACTTATACGGTTGAGGGTGAAGCCAAGGAAGAGACTGCCTTCCTGAAACATAGTGATAATCAGAATTATTCTATGTACGTTCTGCCCGCCTATGAACTAACTGCCGAGGAGCCTAATAAGGATGTTTTATACCTTTCAGAAAATGATCAGGTATTCATGCGTATTGAACTTCTTCCGAATGATGCAGATTGGAACATGATCGAAGAAAACACAAAAGCACAATTAGGAGCTGTTAGCGAAAATGTGCAGACAGCTGATGCTCCTTCAGATGATTTTTACAAAGATGCTAATGTTATGAAGGCTGAAGGAAACGGCGAGAAGGTTTCAGCCTATCTAGTGAAAAACGAAGATCTTTCACTGAAGCTTACCCTATTCAATAAGGAAGAAGCTGATCATGAAGAGGCTTTCCTTCAGATGGCGAAAACCATTATGAAAGAGGAGCCGCAAAAATAATGGAGTGAATAAGAGATCCGTGCAATACGGATCTCTTTATTTAGCTTTTTTAAGCTTTCTTGCCTTTACTTCCATTATCAAATGGTTTCATCCACAGAAGAATAATAAATGTCAAACTTACATATCCGAAAACCGGATATAAATAGGAAAGCAAGGTTCCGTAATTGATCAAACTGATAAAGTAACAAACTATAAAGATAAAGCCCACAATTATAATACTCGGCACGGAAATATATTTTTTTACCTGCCTCTCGATCCCAAACACATTCCCAATAACAGAAGTGAAAATTTCACCATAGATGACAAAAACAAATATCCAATAGAAAGATGATGCCAATGTCTTCACAATTGCGGCCATTGGGATATCATAAGCCTGCTGATTTGGGAGCATCATCAGTGTCAAATGGCTGGAAAGCAGGATAAGAGTCAGTGCGGCTCCACCAAGGTATCCACCCCACTTTATTGTCCGATCATCATTTATTTCTGAAGCCACAGGCACTAAGACTGCTTGTGCTAATGTCAAATTCAGAGCCGTATATGAAAACGGAGCCACAACTGCTTTCCATCCATCTTCAGCATATGGGATAAATAGAACCTGATCTGCAAAACTAGGAAGCTTCATGCTTATGAACAATAAAATAAAGCTAAATGCAATCATCATTGGAACAACAAACGTATTCACAGCGAATAATCCGCGAATGCCCACTATCATTGTGATAATCGTTAACCCTATCGTTATGAGCAACCCTGCAGTTTTGCTGATGCCGATCTGTTCTTCAAACACTGCACCAGCTCCCGACAGCATGACGGCGCAAACGCCCAGCAGCATAAACAGCATCAATATATTAATGGCAGAACCAAAAAATCTTCCAAATAAATATTCATTCAATTCCTGATATGATGCAGCCTTTATTCGTGCAGAGATTCTCATTAATTTGGAACCGAGAAAAATAAAGATATAGCCGCTCATTATAATCCCAATTAATCCGATAAAACCAAATCGGGAAAAAAACTCCACAATCTCTCTGCCAGTGGCAAAGCCCGCTCCCACCACGGTTCCCACATAAACGGCAGCGATCTGGAAAGCTGCCCCCCAATTTGTCTTCACTTAATCTCCTCCTTCCTTTCCAATATATGTAGGCTAGTACAAACAAAGACGAGCTTTTTTGCATTATGGCTAAACTTCAGTTTTGGTTAAAAATAACAATACAAATCACTTGAAAGTCAAAGAAGGTCAAATTATAATGTGGATATTAGGTCAAATATAGTCAAAGTCAGACCAAACTATTAATGGAGGGATGCAAAATGCTTTGTCAAAAATGTCAAACAAAACAAGCAAATGTACAATTAAGACTGAATGTGAATGGAAATGAGCGTAATCTACACCTATGCCATAACTGTTATGAAAAGCAAAATAGCCTTACTTCCTTTGGGCCTGCTTTGAGCGGTTTTTCAGGTTTTGGCCAAATGCCATTAGAGGATTTCTTCAAGAAAATGGCTGCATCCCAAGGGAATGAAAACTATGCTCTAAACGAAGCACCGGGATACAGTCATGGCAACGGCGGTTTTATAGATCAATTCGGACAAAATCTTACACAGCTTGCCAAAGCTGGTTTAATCGACCCAGTCATCGGACGGGACGATGAAGTATATCGTGTGATTGAAATATTAAATAGAAGAAGCAAAAATAATCCGGTCTTAATCGGTGAACCAGGAGTAGGAAAAACAGCTATTGCCGAAGGGCTAGCCATTAAGATTGCCGAGGGAAATGCACCAAAGAAACTTCAAAATAAAGAAGTCTATTTGCTTGATGTGGCGTCTCTGGTTGCAAACACAGGCATCCGCGGCCAATTCGAGGAACGCATGAAGCAGCTGATCTCTGAGCTTCAGTCACGGAAGAACATTATTCTCTTTATAGATGAAATTCATCTTCTTGTCGGAGCAGGATCAGCTGAGGGGTCAATGGATGCAGGCAATATTCTGAAGCCAGCCCTTGCAAGAGGAGAGCTTCAAGTGGTCGGAGCAACCACTTTGAAAGAATACCGCCAAATTGAAAAAGATCCTGCACTAGAACGCAGATTCCAGCCTGTACATGTAGATGAGCCGACACCTGATGAGGCAATTAATATCCTGTTTGGACTGAAACAAAAATATGAAGACTATCATGATGTTTCTTTTACAGAAGATGCCATCAAGGCATGTGTGCAGCTGTCAAGCCGCTATATTCAGGATCGGTTCCTGCCTGACAAAGCCATTGATTTAATGGATGAAGCAGGTTCTAAAATGAATCTTCAATCAGGATATATACCTGCAGATGATATTGAAAATCAGCTGAAAGAAATCAGCAGGCAGAAAGAACTTGTATTAAATGAAGAAAAATATGAAGAGGCTGTAAAACTCCGTGAAAAGGAACTAAAACTCCAGCAGGCACTAAACGGGGACAACAAGGCAGAACGGCCAGTTATTGACGTTAGCCATATTCAGGAGATTATCGAAAAGAAAACCGGGATTCCTGTCGGCAAATTAGCAGAAGATGAACAGGAAAAAATGCAGAACCTTGAGGAAAGCCTTGCTGAAAAAGTAATCGGACAGGCGGAAGCCGTGCAAAAAGTTGCAAAGGCAATTCGCCGAAGCCGTGCAGGACTTAAATCAAAGGACCGCCCAATTGGATCATTTCTATTTGTCGGGCCAACAGGGGTCGGAAAGACTGAGTTAACCAAAACACTTGCCCAAGAGCTATTCGGCTCAAAAGAAAGCATGATAAGGCTTGATATGAGTGAATATATGGAAAAACACAGCGTATCAAAAATTATCGGTTCCCCTCCAGGATATGTGGGTCATGAAGAAGCCGGACAGCTTACTGAGAAGGTGCGCAGAAACCCGTACAGCATCATTCTGCTTGATGAGATAGAAAAAGCACATCCGGATGTACAGCACATGTTCCTTCAAATTCTGGAGGATGGACGCCTGACAGATAGCCAAGGCCGCACTGTCAGCTTTAAAGATACAGTCATTATCATGACCAGCAATGCAGGAGCTGGGCAAAAGGAAATCCATGTTGGATTTGGCACAGCTGACGCCGTCATGGAGTCAAACATTCTTGAATCACTCGGCAGCTTCTTTAAGCCTGAATTCCTGAACCGTTTTGATAGCATTATTGAATTTAAAGCTTTGGAAAAAGAGCATTTATTGAAAATTGTCGACTTAATGCTCAATGACCTTCAGGAAACATTAAATGAGCAGGATATAGAATTGACTGTTACCCAGGAAGCCAAGGAGAAATTAGCAGCAGAAGGATATCATCCTGCTTTTGGCGCACGGCCATTAAGAAGGATCATCCAGGATGAACTTGAAGACAAGATTGCTGATTTCATCATTGATCATGGCGGAAATAGCCAATTACAGGCCAATCTCGAAGACGAAGCAATTGTTATTAAACCCATCCGCTAAAAAGAACGAAAAGAGCCGGAATTAAATAACTTCCGGCTCTTTTTTATTTGTTTATAAACTTTTATCATCCACTGAATTCAGCCAATTCTCAATTTCCCCGATAACTGACTCGACACATCCCTCTTCAAAAGGAGAAATCAACCCAGCTTCTTTTACCAGTCCGGTAAAAGGTTTGCTGCCGCCAAGCTGGCACAGTTTCAAATAATCTTTCCATGCTGCTTCCTGATTCTCCCGGGACCGTTTCCAGAATTGGAATGCACAGATCTGTGCCAATGTATAATCGATATAATAGAAAGGTGAATTGTAGATATGGCCCTGCCGCTGCCAGAATCCGCCGTTCTCCAAATACTCATTGCCATCATAATCTTTATGCGGCAAGTATTTCTTCTCAATTTCTCTCCAAGCCTGTTTTCTTTCCTGAGGTGATGCATCCGGGTTTTCATATACCCAATGCTGGAATTCATCAACTGATACGCCATAAGGCAAGAATAGCAGTCCTCCACTCAAATGGGAAAACTTGTATTTCTCAGTATCATCTTTAAAGAAGCCCTCCATCCATGGCCATGTGAAAAATTCCATACTCATGGAATGAATTTCTGCAGCTTCATAAGTTGGCCAGTTATATTCAGGTATCTCATAATGACTGCTTGAATACACCTGGAATGCATGGCCTGCTTCATGAGTAAGAACATCAATATCTCCTGACGTCCCATTGAAGTTTGAGAAAATGAATGGGGATTTATAGTTCTCAATATAAGTGCAATAGCCGCCCCCTGCTTTTCCCTTTTTGGCCACCAGGTCCATAAGATTATTTTCTCTCATATAAGAGAAAAATTCACTGGTTTCTCTGGAAAGCTCATCATACATTTTTTGTCCGTTTTCAATAATCCATTCAGGATTGCCTTTGGGTACAGCATTTCCTGTTTTAAATTCAAATCCTTCATCGTAAAATTTCAGCTTGTCAACGCCAATCCTCTCTCTTTGCCGTTCCTTTAGCCTTGTGGCGATTGGGACGATGAAATCCTTCACCTGCTTGCGGAAATTTGCAACCATTTCGGCGTTATAATCAGTTCGATACATACGGAAATAAGCCAGTTCAACAAAATTCGAATATCCAAGTTTATGGGCAATCTCTGTTCTAACCTTGACAAGCTCATCATAAATACGGTCCAGCTCTTTCTCATTATCTGCCAGGAAACCAAAGCGTGCCTCGCTTGCTTTTTTGCGCATTTCCCGATCTGTAGATTCAGTAAATGGCTCCAATTGGGCAAGAGTGCGTTCTTCACCTTCAAAATGAATTTTGGCTGAAGCAATTAACTTAGTATACTCTGATGAGAGCTTATTTTCTTTTTGCAAAAGCGGAACAATCTCTGGCGAGAACACCTTCAATTGGGCTTCCGCAAGTGCAAAAAGCTGATTCCCCCATTTTTCTTCGAGCTCTGCCCTGAACCTGGAATTAACCAAAGCCTGATAATACTTTGTAACAAACCCTTCTACTTCAGGCTGAATCTCATCCATATAATCCTGCTCTGCTTTGTAAAATTCATCATTCGTATCGACTGAATGACGGATATAACAAAGGTTGAACATAGTGCCGACATCATTGCGAATATCATTAATTTCTTTCATAGCTTGATTTTGCTGGTCTGCAGAAGCTGCGTTTTCAAATTTCTCAAGCGCTGCTTCGAATTTCCCCTGTACTGTATCAAGATCCGGACGAACGTATGTATAGTCTTCAAATCTCACATTATTGCCCCCTCGTGTATATGTAAATCGATTTTAATTAAACCACTAAACTATTTCGACAATATTTGGTTAATTCCTCCCCTGAACATATCTATAAAGCACAAAATAAAAAACAGCCGGTCAAGGCTGTTTTAGTTATTGTAAGCTATTTTTATCATTGGAGATAGATAGTCCAAGCTTCTTTAATAACTCAATGGCTGTTCCTTTTTCTTCTGGAGTAAGCTCGGACATTAAAGAATGGATATGCTTTTCATGGTCAGGGAATATGTTTTCGATAAAGTCTTTTCCCTTATCTGTTATTTGCGCAAAGGTAACTCTTCTGTCATTAGGGCATGCGACCCTTTTCAACAAGCCTTTCTGCTCAAGCTTGTCCACTACATAAGTGATGCTTCCGCTGGCCAATAGTATTTTCCCGCCGATTTGCTGCAAAGGCTGGTCACCCTTATGGTATAGCAGTTCCAGAACAGCAAATTCAGTTGGATTCACTCCATATGTTTGTATTAGTTTATTTACATTTTCATTTATTGCCCTATATGCCCTGGACAGGACAATAAACAATTTCAACGATTGGTCAATTTGTTCAGACCCCATTTTATCCAATCCCTTTTCCTTTTAATTAGTAGCGTATACATAAATTCAATTCTCAATCATTATAGAAAACAGGAAGAAAGCTGTCAATTTAACACATCCGGATCATTTGCCCGAAACAACCTCCCAATTGTGATTAAGAGTTGGAATTACCTTTTTCTTTTCCAAAAAATAGTCTGCAATCAATTCGGTCATATCGGTTAAAATCTCTTTCACCACTGGCTTATCCTTGAACATGTTGTAGCCTCCCCCGCCTGCAGCGCGGTAATTGTTCATTACTACATGATACTCGTCATCTTCCCTGATTGGATGCCCTTTATACAAAACCTTTGTAATCCGGCTGCCCTTTTGTCGTGAAACATCTATTTTATACTCAATACCTTCCCACATATCGTAATTATAATGCTGTGGCTTTGGATTTGAAAAATCAGGATTCACTATAATTTTTCCGTCACTGTTCAATTCAAAATAAGCTGCAGACCGCTCCAAAGCATCTTTAATGTCCTTTCCTGCAACTCTGAGGACACATAATGAATTTGGATAAATATAGTTAGAAACAATTTCTCTCATCGTTACTTTAGACTTGAATCCTGGTGCCCCCTCATGAAATAAGGCAGTGCAGGAAATATCAGCACCTGAGGCTTCCATCTGCACTTTATTAATGAATTCAATCAGCGGATGCTCCCCTGTACGTGCCTCAAATATATCATCAATCAGCATATCACCATCAATTTCACCGATCTCCGTATCCAGCCATTTCTGGGTTTTGGATTCATAATACCCAGCCAGCTGCAGAACCTCATTATCAGACGGTATTCCGTCGGGATAGATTAACGCAGAGTGTTTATCATCAATCAGCCAATCATTATGTTTCTTTCTGAATTTAACGGTGACCTTTGCAAGCGCTTGACCATTAAATCCCGGCTGAACAACAGCCACACCATTTACTTGTTCTCCTTCAATAAAACGGTGCTGATGCCCGGTAATCAGAACATCGATTCCAGGAACTTCTGTACAGATCCGGTATGCTTCATTTTCTCCTGTTTGTTCTTCCGTCTCTTCACCAGTTCTGATATCCTTTTCAAAGCCGCCATGATAAGAGACAATAATCACATCCGGCTTTTCTTCCTCCTGAATATATGAAACCCACCTTTTTAAGCTGATCACCGCAGATTCAAAAACAAGATGTTCAATATGCTGCCTTTTCTCCCAATTGGGAATATACTGGGTTGTAACACCTATAACTGCTGCTTTCAAGCCATTTGGGAAGGATTTTATTTTATAGGGAAGCCCGAAATACGTTTCTTTTGTTGAATTAAATAATATATTGGCTGACAGCCATGGGAAATTGGATTCACTGACAGCTCTTGCAAGTGTGTTCTTTCCATAGTTGAATTCATGGTTTCCGATTACAGCTGCATCGTATTCAAGTTCATTTAATATTTGAATCATGGGATTTTTTTGGTTATTTAAGTATCTGGAATAATAATAAGTTAGAGGAGTTCCCTGGATCAGATCCCCGTTATCAATAAGTATTGAGATCTCAGATTGTTCCTTTTCTTTCTTTATTATTGCTGCAAGCTTGCCCAGCCCATGACCAGCATGCTCACCAGTTCCATAATAATATGGATAAACATGTCCATGGACATCACTTGTAGCCAAAACCGTGAGAAAAACTTCTGATTTCATCAAACCCCTCCTTACATATAAAATATCATTCCTTTGTTAGAAATAAACCTCTTTTAACACAAAATGGTATAATATTGATAATGTCAGTTAGATATGAATAAATTAACCTAATTATGCTGGAGTTAACCTGATGAAAAGTCGAAAACGAAATTTACTACTATATTTAATCGCAGTAATTATTCCCACTTTGGCCGGCAGCATCTTTTTCTTTATGGACTCTGTTAAACAAAATGATGAGGAAAGGCTGGAAGAAGCAAAATGGATTGGCTCCATACACCAAAGAAGCTGGGACCAGTTTATTTCCGAAACTGTGACCACACTTGATATGTTATCACTGACTGCAGGAAGTGCTGACACTCCCTCTGATAAACTGGAGCCTCTGCTCCAAAAAGCCAATCAGCTGGATCCGCGATATGGCGGAATTTACCTTCTTAATCCCAGCGGAAAGGTTCTTACAGGGTCCAATCAATTCTTAGCGAACTCCGATTTATCTAATAAGAAATATCTTAAAGAGGTTTCGCGCACGAAAGATATTGTAATCTCTAACTCCCCTGAAACACTAACCAATGGGCAAACAGTCGTTGGGATAGGAAAACCCGTGTTCAATGACAATGGAGATGTAATCTCTATTATTGTGGCACATATGAGGGTGGATTACGTACAAAATATCATGAGACTTCTTACTCCAGAAGCAAGACTTTCTGTCCTTAATTCTGAAAGGGAAACGATTATGGATATCAACATGAATGGTGACTCATCATTTTCCAGCCAGAATAGCATCTCAATTCCAATTGACAGGCTTCCCTGGAGTGTAAAAGTAGAATTGCCGCCAAGAGATATGCTGGCAATTGTCAAAGATGCTTTTAAGGCTATCCTTGTATTAATGATTATAAGCCATATTCTATTTCTCTTTATTAAGTATTTAAGGCTTAAAAAGCAGAATGAAGAGGAAAAAAAGGAAAATGAGCTCCAAAAACTGGAACTGGTGGGTACTCTGGCTGCCAGCACAGCCCATGAAATCAGGAACCCTTTAACAGGAATAAAAGGTCTTATACAGCTATTAAGTGAAAAATATACGAATACACATGACCAGTATTACTTTTCAGTTATAAATGATGAGATCAGCAGAATTAATGAAATTGTAAGTGAATTTTTAATTCTGGGTAAACCTGCAGCTCAAAAGATGGAAACCCTGGATTTGAGAAACATCATAAAGGAATTGGAACCGTTGATATTCTCCGAAGCCAATTTACACAATGTCACTTTTGAATCTGCTATTTCAGATGAACCTGTCATGGTCGAATGTACGAAAGACCAGATGAAACAGGTTATCCTGAATTTAACGAAAAACGCTTTTGAATCGATGGAGGGCGGAGGAAAGCTGACAATTAAACTAAATAAAATGCATTCTAAGTGTCAGCTTAAAATTGCGGACACAGGTTCAGGCATCTCTGAAGATGAAATTGAAAAGATTTTCCATCCATTCTACACTTCAAAGGAAACGGGCACGGGCCTTGGCCTCGTAGTCTGCAGGCGCATTCTGCATTCTTTCGGCGGTGAAATTTTTATTACAAGCAAAGAAACTAAAGGAACGCATGTAGATATTTTTCTGCCCATCAAAAACGACGCATAAGAAGGAAGGTGCTCGCTCGGAGGCACCTTCTTTTTTTAACTCACATAGATTGGAGCATTTCTTTCAATTCTTTTCTTGATCGTCTCCATCATAAATAATAGCTGCGAATTCCTTTCCTCAGGTGCGATTTTTTTATGCAGGACAGAATAAAGTGTGATATCTCTCAGTCTCAGAAATAAGGGCAGCTGCCTTCCCAAATCTTCGGGAATTTCATTTTCCAGCCGATAGCCATCCAAAAAGGAGTCAAGGAATTGCTTGCCGAATATTTCCATTTCCGCTTGATCCGCCTCTTTAAACTTATATAAAAGTGAGTAATACAGCGGTATGGCTATATCTGATGCAAACCAATGATAGCAGCAGTCATCGAAATCAAATACTTGTATATCTTTCCCATCATAAAAGAAGTTTCCGGAATGGAGATCAGTATGAATAAGGCCATAATTGTTTATATGTTTTGGCAAATTTTGAAGCAGATTCAACAAATCTTCTGTATGCTTAATGACCAATTGATCCTCTTCAGGTATATATTTCTCAACTTTAAGCAATTCTTCGTCATCCCATTGCATCCGCGGTACAATTCCAGCTGATGGCATATATGATTTAGTGGCTGCATGCATTTTCCCTACCGCACTTCCCCACGCATGAAATAACTCCTTATTGAATTCCGGTGCCCGAACACTTATTGGTTTTCCCTCTGCTTTTGAAAACAGGCAGGCGTAAAAGGCAGAATCGTCCCCAGCTGTTAACCGCTCAACCAAATTCCCATTCTGTGATGGAAAAACTTCTGGAACCTTTAAACTCTTCGATATCAGATAACTCATCCAGTCTGCTTCTGATAAAAGCTCCTCAAGCATGCGGTGAGATGAGTGGGTAATCCTCAAAATATATGCTTTTTCATCTTTATAAACCTCATAAACATAGTTTTCAAAGTCACCCAGCTTTTTATAATTTCCTATATTTAAAGAATAGATTCTAAGGAAATTAGTGAGAATATCGTCCGTCATTAAAGCATCAACTGCTTTTTCCATTGGCTTCCCTGCCCTCTTATTTAATCTGAATAATGTAAATTATATAATATTTAATAGATTTCCAAAATAACTATTTTGAAAGGCTAATGAATAAGGTAAACTATATTTAGTTTTACGAAATGTTCAGTGAAAAAGGAGACTATACTATGAGTACTACCGCTGCTTCAGTCAGTCCAAGATATGAGCCACATCAAAAAACGGCCTATCGGATCTTATTCATTATTGGCCTTTGCCACCTATTAAATGACTCTATTCAATCTGTCATTCCAGCCATGTTTCCCATTTTAGAAAAATCTATGGGGCTTTCATACTCACAGCTGGGTATGATTGCCTTTTCACTTAATATCGTGTCTTCAATCATGCAGCCGGTTGTTGGAATGGCCACTGATAAAAAGCCGTTCCCTTTCGCCTTGCCAATCGGTCTGACTTCAACTTTATTTGGCATATTAGGATTGGCTTTTGCCCCGGATTATAAATGGATTATTATATCAGTATTGTTCATTGGTCTCGGTTCAGCTGTATTCCACCCGGAAGGATCTAGGGTTGCTTATATGGCAGCTGGCCAGCGCAGAGGTCTGGCCCAATCAATCTATCAGGTAGGGGGAAACACTGGACAGGCACTTGCTCCTATCATTACGGCCCTTATTCTTGTTCCGCTAGGTCAAATGGGTGCTGCCTGGTTTACTGCAGTTGCTGCTATTGCAGTCGGGCTGCTGATTTATATAGCGTTTTGGTATACTGGACGCCTTCAGGAGGAATTGATTGCCGGCAGAGCAAAAAAACAAGCTGGTGGCCATAATAATAAAAGGATATCAAAAAAAATATGGAGTGCACTGATCCTGGTTCTCTTTTTGATATTTGCCCGTTCATGGTATATTTCGGGTATGACAAATTTCTATGCCTTTTATGCGATAGAAAAATACTCTTTCTCCATTAGTCAGGCGCAGCTCTTCTTATTTGCATTTTTAGTATCAGGTGCATTGGGCACATTTTTTGGCGGGCCGCTCGCAGATCGGTTTGGAAAGAAAAGAATTATTTTTCTGTCCATGATCCTGACTGTTCCGCTATCCGCCATGATCCCTTTCGTTCCATCTCCTATTGCATTTATAATGCTGGTGGCAAGCGGATTCATATTGATGTCAAGCTTTTCGGTGACGGTAGTATACGCTCAGGAATTAGTTCCCGGCAAAATCGGCACTATGGCGGGACTTACAGTGGGTCTGGCTTTTGGTATGGGGGCAATAGGCTCAATCGCTCTGGGCTATATAGCGGACACTGTTGGTCTGGTAAATATGATTATTATTACCGGTTTTCTTCCCGTACTGGGGTTGCTGACATTATTACTCCCACCGGATGAAACTGTTTCAGAATGGAATAAATAGGTAAGGAGGAGGGGGCGTCCCTCCTTTTTATAAAGGATATAGATTATTTTTATTAAAATTTTCTAAAAATTTTAATAATTGTGTGCAATCTTCTTCTTTTTTGCCATATAATAAAGGTAAGATATTAGCTCTCTTTGGCGCAGCTAAATACCCTGTAAAATGTTAGGAGGGATAACTATGCATCTGCCAAACTACTTTGATTTTTATCAAAAATGCCTTATTCCTGCAAATGGAGCTGATACATTCCTTCCGGCCGGGCAAACCCATTGGCTAATTGCTCTGGAAGGACAGCTTAAGGAACAGGAAAAAGAATATTACCTCTGGAAAGTAACCTTATATCCATCCAATTCAGAAGGAAGTTTTATATGGAATAAGGCGCTTTATTCTTCATCTCTGTACGAATGCATCCATAAAGCTTTTGAACATGCTAAAGAACTTGAAGCCAATGTAAAGGACTCCCAGTTCAATTTTTTAAAGAGACAAGAGAAAATCAGCTAACCTCAAAATCCATTCCCCTATGCGTTACTCTTTTTTTACCCTCGAATGTGAAATAACATACATATAGGTAATTTCTACTTTTAATCAAAATCCCAAAAAGTGAATTCTTAATTCAGATCAAAAAAAGAGCCTAGACTTCTCTAAGCTCTCCAGATTATAGGGGGTCAACTATAATAGTCCGACCACATTTAGTTTAACAAATCCTGCCTAAAAAATTAAGATACTAAAGTACTATTACTTAAAAGCTTTAACGCGGTAATTTATAATAAAAAAACAGAATGATATGTATGCTGCAGGATTAATAGTTTTGATATATGTTGTTAACAGTTTGTTAATATTTCTTATCTATAATATAAATGTACCGAAAGATAAAACCTTTTTCATTACCCCCCTTTTCAAACCGGCCAAATGCGGCCGGTTTTTGTATGAAATAGGGGTTAACTTTATGCAAGCCTAAATACTATACCATGGCCGCCTTTTGGGTATTCCCATTTAATATTCTGATATGGGCATCCAATCCTGCAGCTGCCGCACTCATGGCATCCTTCATAACCCACCTGCATTCTCAATCCTTCCCACTTATACACCTCAGCCGGGCAGAAAATAGTGCATATTTTATCGGGGCATTTTGTCATACAGATATCATGATCCAATACGGTAAGATGTGATTTGGTGTCTGCCTTAAAACGAACTAAATATTGCTTTTCTTCGATCGTTTTCGTTGACATTATTTCACCGCCTTCCATGCCCTGTACATGTCTTGAAGCACACGAATGGTCCCGCGTTCACTGGTAAAGCTCTTCATAATTTCTTTTTGCTTTTCTTTCTTAGGAGTTCCATCAACTGTAAAAAATTTGCTCGCTGCCCTGTTAAGCATCGGAACATATTCTTTAAAATACTGAGGGTAGTGTTCAAACGTGTGAGTTGCATCTTTATATTTTTCCAGGTCTTTAATAATAAAGCTTTGGTAAAGTGTTTCCCTGTACTGATTCAAGCTTGTTTCGCTAAAGTCACCCCGTTTTTTGGCATCAATGATGGTTTCTGCAGCCATTGTTCCGGAAGCCATTGCCATATTGGAGCCTTCGCGGTGTATGGCATTAACCAGCTGTGCAGCATCACCTGCAAGAAGGACACCATCCCCGGCCACTTTAGGCACTGAATGGTAGCCCCCTTCAGGAATCAAGTGAGCCAGATACTCGGCAGATTCTCCTCCTTCTATTAAGGGTCTTACCATAGGGTGTGTTTTTAAATAATCCAGCAGGTCATAAGGCTTAAGCTTCGCCTTAATCATACTTGACAGCGTGGTTCCCACACCAATATTAATACTATCTTTATTGGTGTAAATAAAGGCAGTTCCCAGATTGCCTTTCGTGGAGTCCCCGAATATTTCAATCGTACAGCCCTGGTTGTCTTCCAGGTTAAAGCGGTCATTAATTTTGTCTTTAGAAAGATTAATGACTTCCATTACCGTCAGTGCCACTTCATCAGGGCGAAATTCTTTATGGTAGCCCAGCTGTTTTGCCAGCAGTGAATTTACACCATCTGCCAAAACCACTACATCTGCATATACCTCCCCATCCGGCCGGTCAGTTCTTACACCAACCACTTTTCCATTTTCAGTCAGGCACTCAAGTACGACTGTTTCATTTATTAATAGAACGCCCTGTTCAACCCCTTTTTTTGCAAACCATTGGTCAAATGGCGCCCGGAGTACTGTAAAATTATTATATGGTTCCTTCCCCCACTCAAGACCTTTATAGCCAAAACTCACTGTCGATTCTTTATCCATCATCCAAAACCGCTGCTCTACGACAGGCCGCTCCAGCGGTGCTTCTTTCCAAAACTCTGGAATGATTTCCTCCATTTGCTTACGGTATAAAACTCCACCCATTACATTTTTGCTGCCGGGATATTCTCCTCTTTCAATTTGAAGGACTTTTAGACCGTTTTTGGCGCATGTGTAAGCACAGGAAGTTCCTGCAGGCCCTGCCCCCACCACGATGACATCAAACTTTTCAGACATAACTCATTTCACCCCCTTTTTCCCTTGCTTCCTTTAACTCTTTAATCAGCTTCGGCACAATTTCAAGTGCATCACCCACGATTCCGTAGGTTGCTACATCAAATATAGGTGCGTCTGGATCCTTGTTAATCGCAATAATGAACTCTGAATTCTTCATGCCTACGACATGCTGGATTGCCCCTGAAATCCCAATAGCAAAATAGACCTTTGGGGTAATGGTTTCTCCGGTCTGCCCTACCTGCTGTTCATGCGGCAGCCATCCTGCCTCCACTACATCCCTTGTGCCCCCTACAGTTGCTCCAATTGCATCAGCCAGGTCATGGATCAGCTGGAAATTCTGAAGATCCCCCATTCCTTTTCCGCCCGCAACAACAACATGCGCATCTGCTAAATTCACTTTTTTTGTGACATCTTTCACAATTTTAATTACCTTTGTGCGCATATCATCTTCACTTAGGGTAATCGCTTCTTCTATAACCTGGCCCTGTCTATCTGGATCTGGCTCCAGGGCTTTCATAACCTTCGGACGGACAGTAGCCATTTGTGGCCGGTGCTTTTTACAAAGGATGGTTGCCATTATATTTCCCCCAAACGCCGGGCGGCTAGCTTCAAGCAGCCTTTTATCCACTTCGACATCCAGCATGGTTGTATCAGCAGTCAATCCAGTGCTAAGATCTGTAGCAACAGCACTGGCCAAATCTTTACCATTGGAAGTGGCCCCATAGAGAAATATCTCAGGTTTATATTTTTCTGCAAGATTGATTACTGCCTTCATATAAGACTCCGTCCGGTAATCTTTCATCACTTCATGGTCAATGACATATACCTGATCAGCTCCATAAGCGATCACTTCCTGGCATAAAGACTTTATTTCATATCCAAGCAGAACACCGGAAAGAGGCACATCCAGCTTATCTGCCAGCTTTCTGCCTGCACCGAGCAATTCAAGGGAAACCCCTTCGATTTTCCCATCATTTTGTTCTATGAATACCCACACTCCCCGGTACTCATCCATCATGTAAATCCCCCCTAATTATTCCCGTTATCGGCTTACAAACAGCTCTTTCTTATCATTAAGCAGCTCCATCAGCTGCTTAACCTGTTCTTCCGCATTCCCTTCAAGCCTCTTTCCGCCTTCCGGCTTGGGAGGGGTAAACATTTTTCCCACTATCGTAGGAGACCCTTTCAACCCGAGCTGTGTACGATCTACTTCCTCAAGATCATTTACAGACCAGATAACCGGCTCATACCTGGCAGCTTTTATCATGTTTGGCATAGGGGAGTATTCTATGCTATTAATCTCTTTTTCAACGGTCAGCAGGCAAGGGACTTGAGCTTGTATTAATTCATATCCGTTCGTAATTTTCCTTTTGATCAGTATCGTTTTTTCACCTTCATTAAGTTCAGATACCTCTATAACATTTGTAACAGGCGGAATATCCAGCCTTCTTGCTATTCCTGGTCCCACCTGGCCGGTATCTCCATCAATGGCATGTTTTCCGCATATGATTAAATCCACAGGCATATCTTTTGAAATACGCTCCAATGCTTTAGACAGAGCATAGCTTGTTGCCAGTGTATCTGCGCCGGCAAATGCACGGTCTGAGATTAAAAAGCCGCGGTCTGCTCCTATTTCGATGCTTTTCTTAATAACAGCAACAGCCTGTGGAGGTCCCATGGATAAAACCGAAATGGTGCCTTTTCCTATGGTCTTTGTTATTTTCACTGCTTCCTGTACTGCATGGGCATCATAAGGATTTAAAATGGCAGGTGCACTGCGCCGGTCAAGAGTGTTGGTTTTGGGATTGATTTTAATAATTTTTGTATCAGGCACTTGCTTGACACACACTACTATGTGCATTTTTTACTTTCCCCCCTCTAAACTTAAAGCTTCTATAAGTATAGTTCGCTTTAAGAGATAGATAAAAAAGCTTTGTATTACGATATGATTCTCGATACATGCATAGTACTGCTATGAAGAATTAATAAGAATTGTGCAGTTCATTACTAAGAAAAGCGAGAACTGGCGCCAACTAAAAAAAAGAATCCTCAACGGATCCTTTTTTTTCTTCCCTATTATATGTTCAATCTATGTGCTTGGAATTTTAAAATTATACAACAGCTTTCTTCCATAAGAGAATCATTTCCCGGAAGGAAATCCTCATTCTTTTCTTTTGTTCCTTCTCTCTTTTAACGACGCATTGATATTCAAAAATTAATTGATCAAGTTCCTGGCTGCAGCGAACCGTTTCCTGGCTCGCCATTCCATTTTTCTTGGCCGTTTCTATCATTGTTTCCCTTTTTTGCTGAATTTCAGTCAGCAGCTGTATTCTTTTATAGCGCAACTTTCTTCCTCCTACTCCTATCCCTTTATCCGATATAAATGTGTCTACTTGAAGCATTATTACAAGAATTTCTATAAATGTAAATAGATTCGCAATATTAGACAATCTTTTTCCGAATTTATTTTTATCGACATCAATTTCAATTCGCCCTCATGGGGTTTCGACACATTCTGCTAAATTTATTATGTGGCATCAACGGGATTTGATAAAAAAATCGCAAGACCATAATATGTTAAAAAAATATCCAATTGTTATAGCAGGAAAATAAAAACCCAATGCCGGGGGCAATGGGTGGGTCATTAAATTATTGATGAACTTCCTTTTTTTCATAAATTGGCACCCATCCTTCTGCGGTAACAAAAATCCGGATGGCTACTACTTTTCGATCCTCCTGAAGAGTAAAATAATGACGGATGTTTTCGGGTACGGATATTAAATCGCCAGGATTCAGGAATACTTCAAAGAACTCTCCATCTTTTCCTTGTATAATAAAGACTCCATGACCGCTGACAATAAATCTCACCTCATCATCTGTATGATGATGCTCCTGCTGGAAATTCTGAAGAAGCTGTTCTAAATTCGGCGTATTCTCTGAAAGGGAAATTACATCCTGTGCCTTATATCCTCTTCGATCAGAAATATCCTTAATTTCTTCAGCAAATGCAGCCAGAATTTCTTGTTTCTCATCATCGGAAAGTAAATATTTTTCCTGCAGATTTTCAGGCAATTTATCTATTGCCCATTGCTCATAGATAACCTCCTGCTTTTCCAGAAAAGCAGCAACCTCTTCCTGATTCCTAATTTCTTTTTTTGAATTTTTCAGTACGATATATGCCAATCTAATCATTCCTCTCTATTATAATTTTTTTCTCGCATGATTTAATAACAGCAGTTCATATATTAAACTACTTTAATTAGCTGATCGGGCTTATATGCCAGGAGCCTTAACTGATAACGGAACAGAAACTCTGAAGCCTCAAGGATCTTTTTAGCCTCAAAGGAGGTTCTGCCCCATACTGTAATTCCATGATTTCTTATCAAGACGGCACCTGAATCTTCATGTACATGGGAAGAAAAACACTTTGCCAGCGTTGGAATATGCGCATGATTCGGAATAATCGGAATCTCGAGAACAGCATCTTCCTCCCACTTATCAAATGCTTTAATCAGCTCTTGCCCTTTAAATGTAACCGCCGCCTGATCACCATAAATTTCTGAAATGACATTATTGTCAATAGTATGTACATGAAGACTGCATTCAGCTTTCGTTCTTCGATATATCTCAGAATGCAGAAGTGTTTCAGCAGAAGGCTTTAAATGTGTTTCCCCTGCCGGGTGTCCATATTCATCAACAAGGAGAAAGTCTTCATCAGTGCGTTTCCTTTTATCCTTTCCGCTTGCTGTTACGAGGAATTGAAGGGGATGTGAGCTGACCTTAATGGCCAGATTTCCGCTTGTTCCCATAAACCAGTCCCTTTCTGCAAGCTCTTCCTTAATATCTGCAAGCTCATTCCATTTTTCCCCAACTCTGCTCATACCCTCACCTCATTTAATCTTTTTAAAAGCTCAATGCAATCATAGAATGTTTCAAAGGCAGAATGATTTAGGTTCATCTCTTTGCTTTTCTCCAGGAGCAGATCTCTGGCAATGACAAAGTCTGCCTGTTTGGCAGCCTCCAGATCGGTTACTGAATCTCCGATCACCACTTTAAAGGTGTTCTCATCCACCAGTTTCCTCATAATAGAAGGCTTGCAGCAGCCGCAATTCTTATTGCATTTTTCATCGCAGCTATGGGGCCATAAGATATTAATTGTATCGCCGCTAAAATCAGAACTATTGCAGAACACCTCTTCAAAGGGTCCATACTTATCCAGTACAGGAGCCACAAAAAAATCTATTCCTCCGCTGACTATATAAAGCGGTATTTTTTCTTTTTCCAGATAATCGATAAATGGCTGAAATCCCTCTCTTACTCTTGCATTTTCTAAGATGAAATCGGTGATAGCATCTTTCAGACTGCTTGGCAGAAGGGAAAACATCTTTCCTACTCCTTCTTGAATGGTAATTTCCTGTCCCAGAACTTGATTTTTTATCCCCTCCCATTGAGAAGGAGCAAAGTGCTTCATGATATGAATGATGTTATCGTTTTCGGTAATAGTTCCATCAAAATCACAAAATACCGCCACTTTAGCCATTCTTTACAGCCACCTCTTTGTACCCCCACAGATCAATCGCTTTTTTTAATTCAGGGAAGTTTGATGGAGCATCTGTTAAAGAAGCCCCATTTAAAATTAAATCTATTGCCTGGCGGAATGCCAAACCGCCTCCTCTTGCCCCATCCGGATGCCCATGTACGCCACCTCCGGCATTAATTACACTGTCTATTCCGAAGTCTTCGAAAAGCAAAGGTACAAGACCCGGATGGATGCCGGCTGATGGAACCGGAAAGGTTCTTTTGCAGAAATCATTCCTAGTCAGGGTATCCCCAATTGATAAGGCCAGAGTTTTTTCAAGGGCAACCGATCCATAAGGTGAAGGGAATAGAGACAAGTCTGCGCCTGCATACCTGAGGAGTTTGCCTAAAAGCAAAGGATAGGAAATCCCATAAACACTTGAAGCAGAAAGAGCTCCACTAACTGCAGGATGTGCCATGATAGGCAGCCCTATCTCATCATCTTCTCTTAATGACTGCAAAACATCGAGCCCATACGAGAATACGTTGAAGAGAAGAAGATCTGCACCAAGTCTGGATGCTTTCCTTGCCTTATCTTTTAAATCAAAAGACCTGCCTGTTAAATTCACAGCATATAGGGTACGGTGGCCTGTTTCCTCATAAACCTGCCTTAGCACTTCTTTGCCTTCGGTTATCCGGGCTTCAAAAGGTGTAAGGCGGTTTTCAAATAGAATTTCATCATCTTTTACAAGGTCGATGCCGCCAAGGGCCTGTTCCCTCAGCTGCGAAGTTAAAAAATCCATGTCTTTGCCCAGCACCCCTTTGAAGATGCTCATCAGAAGGGGTCTATCATATACATTCAGTTTTTCCCTCAGTCCGTCAATCCCGAATCGTGGCCCAGGAAAAAAGCTTTTAAGTTCATTGGAAAACTGTAAATCTAACAATTTAATCTTTCCATCCAATGATAGTTTTCCAAAGACTGTTGTTAATATTGCCGGTAAATCAGGACTGAAATTAACAGTTGGATAGGCAATCTTAATGACTGCGGCTGTTTCCTTTTTTTCTTCATCTTTAGTATAGTCTTCAACAGAAACGACCCTGCCTTTATGCTTTTCCAGCTGCTGTTTTTCTAGTTCCGGCAAATGGGTCCATGACCCGACCGTTAAGCCTAAAGCGATCTCCTCGGCCTTTTTCTCCGGGTTATGTTTTTCATCATGAACCAGATACGTTGCAATAATTTCACTCATGTATATTCTTCCTTTCAAAAATCAAAGAATGAAAACAATAAAAAACCTCTTCAAATAAGAAGAGGTTAGGATAGCAATCTAACATCTTCTTATCTTTCAGCTATAAGCTGCAAGATTTAGCACCGTGCTCATGTATAAGTCGGTTGCCGGGCTTCATAGGGCTAGTCCCTCCGCCTGCTCTTGATAAGAAAACGAAACGAGTATTCAGTTAATTTAGAATTAAAATTTAATTAGAATTATGACAGTGCTTAATATTTTTGTCAATTGAATTATGAGAAAAATTTAAAATAAATTTAATTTTTTTATTCTGCCCACTGCTTCTTTAAGTCTCTCCTCAGATGTCAGTAAACCCGCTCTCACATACCCTTCTCCAAAATCACCAAATCCGATGCCTGGTGCAACCGCAATATGCGCTTTATCCAAGAGATAGTCAGCAAACTCTTCCGATGTAAATTGTTCAGGGACCTTAAGCCATGCAAAAAAAGAGCCTTTAGGAGCTTGAACATTCCAGCCGATTTCCCTGAGGCCAGAGATGAATGTATTACGTCTGGATTCGTATATGGAATTCAATTCTTTAACACAATCCTGTGGTCCTGACAGAGCAGCTGCTGCAGCTTCCTGAACAGCACCAAACAAGCTGACGTATAGATGATCCTGCATAAGGTTCAGTGCTGCGATGACACTTGCATTTCCAGCTGCAAATCCAACTCTCCAGCCTGCCATATTAAATGTTTTTGAAAGTGTATAAATTTCAATTCCGACCTCTTTTGCCCCTTCTGCCTGAAGAAAGCTTTCAGGCTTTATGCCGTCAAAGCCAATTCCTCCATATGCAAAATCATGGACGATGCAAATACCATGGCTTCTGCTCAAATCAACTGTTTCTTGAAAAAAGTCCTTGTTTGCCACTGCTCCAGTGGGATTATTTGGATAATTAAGGAACATCAGTTTTGCTGCATTAAGCTGGTCTGCTGACAATTCACTGTATACTGGCAGGAAGTTATTTTCTTCTCTTAGAGACATTGTCACCATTTTTGCTTTGGCAAGTGCAACACCTGACCAATAATCAGGATATCCCGGGTCCGGAACCAATACGCTGTCCCCAGGGTTTAAAAGGCATTGAGGGATTTCAACCAGTCCGGCTTTACCACCAAAAAGGATGGCTATTTCGGTTTCAGGATCCAATTCAACATTAAATTCCCTTTTATAAAAGTCAGCAGCTGCCTTTTTTAAATACGGGAAGCCCTGGAAAGGGGAATATTTATGGTTTTGCGGATTATCGGCTGCACTTTGAAGACTCTTGACAATATGCTCTGGTGTAGGCATGTCAGGATTGCCCTGTCCAAGATTGATGACATCATGCCCTTGTTGGAGTTTTCTCCCCACTTTGGCTGTCAAAGATGCAAAAAACTGTTTAGGCAGACTTTTCAAAAGATCTGATTGCGGATAATTTACCAAATTGTTCACCTGCTTAAAAAAAAGATTGAAAATATAGTCACAAATGATATAACGTAAATGGTAAGATGTAAAGTAAAATTTTGAAAATTTCCATCTATCGGACTAATTTTACCATAAGGATATGATGATTGCGGGGGAGTTTTATGAAATTAAAGATTGCCTGTTTGCAAATGGATATTGCATTTGGAAAACCTGAGGATAATTTTAAAGCAGCCGAAATCATGATTAAAAAGGCGCTTAGGGATAAACCGGATGTTATTGTGCTGCCGGAACTTTGGACGACTGGTTATGACTTGACCAGATTGGGTGAAATTGCAGACCAGGATGCAGAATCATCGCTAGTCTTTTTGAAAAAGGCCGCACAGAGCAATCGGGTTCATATGATTGGCGGATCTATTGCAAAGAAAACACCCGAAGGCATTTACAACACTCTGCTGATTGTAGATAACCAAGGTGACCTTATACATGAATACAGCAAGCTGCACTTGTTCAAGCTGATGAATGAACATCTCTATCTGAACGGAGGGACAGCGAAGGGAGTTTTTTCACTGGAAAATAGGAAGTTTGCAGGGATGATTTGTTATGATATCCGTTTTCCTGAGTGGGTGCGGACCCATACAGCGGAAGGTGCTGAAGCTTTATTTGTAGTAGCTGAATGGCCATTGGCCCGGCTGGCACATTGGCGGGCACTTTTGATTGCGCGTGCCATTGAAAACCAGTGCTATGTAATTGCATGCAACCGCTCCGGGTCTGATCCTGACAATGTCTTTGCTGGCCATTCGATGATTATAGATCCTTGGGGAGTAGTGCTTGCAGAAGGTTCTGAAACGGAAGAAATCCTATATGCTGAGATAGACCTGGATAAAGTGAAAGAAGTCCGCAGCATGATTCCGATTTTTACCGATCGCAAACCGGATTATTACTATTGAAGGCATGCAGGGCCCTAACTGGGGCCCTGCCTTGCTTTACCCTTCTATTTTCGCCCACATTTCCGGAGGGTTTAATTCATAAATGCCATTTTCCCTGTACATATAATGATTTATAATAAATTCTCTGCGTATCGTAGCATAGTCTTCATGATACTGTTGAATATATTCGTTAAGCTCTTTTTCTTCATATTTTTTCCCCATTTTCAATCCTTTGATTAGATGCTCAAAAACCATGAGTCTCTTCTTCCTCTGTGCAGGAATATTCTTCAGCTTTCCTTCTTTGGTAAAGAAATTTTCAATAACCTTCTGGCTTTCTATATTTTGTTCTTCCATTTTCTTAACCTCCTCTTTATCTGCCAATTTTGCAAGAACACCTGATTGATGTTTCAGTACGGATTCATTTAAATAAAAATAAACAGTATTTTTATCTCTTCTCTGATAAACAAGGTTTATTTCCCTCAGTTTATTTAAATGATGAGTAATGGTTGGCGGAGTTAAACCAAGCTTCCCCGCTATCGCCTGTCCATGCAAAGGACCTTTGGCAAGGAGAAAAACAATCCTGATTCTGGTTGGGTCTCCCATTGTCTTATAAAAAGCTACTAAACGATTTAATTGCATATTTTCAGCGCCCTCATTTCGATCGATATCTAATTAGATGATAATCGAATCCCACTCATTCAGTCAACCATATATATAATACCCCCATAAAAAAATCACCTAAGAGGTGATTGTTAAGATTGAGCTATTTTATATAATTAGACCCTTCGAGTGCTAGCAGTACTTCTTTAATTTCAGTCCTGTTTCCTGCATAACCCGTTAACGATTTATTTTTTCCAATCACGCGATGGCATGGAATAATGATCGGAAGGCGATTGGCCTTGTTTGCCTGACCAATGGCACGCACTGCTTTTTCTCTCCCTATTTTAAAAGCAATGTCCTGATAACTTCTTGTCTCTCCAAATGGGATTAGGCACAGCTCTTTCCAGACTGCCTTTTGAAATTCAGTGCCATGAGGTTCTATGGGGATGTCAAACTCTTTCCTATGCCCTTCAAAGTATTCCTCAAGCTGATTTGTACACCTTTTAATTAAAGAGTCGGAGGGATCCAATTTCAATGATAAAACGTCTTCCCCTTCGAGAAAATCTTCTTCCCCAATGTATAAAGCCGAAAGGATTCCATTCTCAATGACAATGTAAATGTCTCCTGCCGGTGTGTATGTTTTAGAATAAACTCTGCCTTTCATTTCATTCCCGCCTTTAAAGAATAGGGCAAATGGATGTGGAATACAGTTCCTTCCCCCAATTTGCTTTCCACTTCAATTGTTCCCTTGTGTTCTTCAATAATTTTATATGTAACCATTAAGCCAAGTCCAGTGCCTCTTTCCTTTGTAGTATAAAAAGGTTCACCAAGCTTTTTTATTTTATGCGCAGGAATTCCTGTCCCTTCGTCCCTAATGGTTATGTGAACTTTATGGTCAAACCCTTTCTGAATGGATACAGTAATATATCCACCTTTAGGCATGACTTCAATGGCATTTTTTATAATATTGATAAAGACCTTTTTCATTTGATTGGATTCACAGAAAACATTGGGCAAATTCTTTTCATAATAAGTCCTGAATTGAACATTATGGAGCACAGCCTGAGCACTAAGGAGATCGACTGTTTCCTTCATGATTTGAGATATGTCTTTTTCCACAAATTTGACAGCTTGAGGCTTAGCAAGTATGAGAAATTCATTAATAATTGAATCAATCCTGCTAAGCTCAGTGGTAATCACATTGAAATACATAGTATGATCTTCCTTCACACTGTCCTCCAGCAGCTGTATAAAGCCTTTAAGTGCTGTCATGGGGTTTCTTATCTCGTGGGCAATCCCTGCTGCCAATTCTCCAATCACATGCAAAGTGTCTGATTTCCGAAGCTGTTCTTCCATTTCCAGCTTCTCAGTAATGTCTTTAAATGTTGTCATACTGATATTAGAAAAAATATTCAGCTTGTTGGAAAACTCAAAAAATTTCTTTCTGCCTGATTTCAGAGTAATGGAAAGGTTACCGTCTGATTGCCCCGCAGAGTGTATGTTTTTTATCTGCTCCTTTAATTCATCATCGGTTATATTGCAGTCATTTAAAATACTATGCAGCGAAACACCAATAAGCTCCTTTTTTGTCATCTGGAGCATTCTCTGACCTGATTGATTAATATCGACTATTTCAAACTGATTGTTCCAGAGCAGAATCCCTTCAAGGGCACCTTCAAATATCATGCGAAATTTTTGTTCGCTTTCCCTCAAGCTTTTTTCCATAGCGTGACGCTCACTGACATTTCTGAAGATTGTCATATGGTAGCCTTCAACGGAGTTCAATTTCACTGTAAACTCCAAAGATTTGAACTGGCCATTTGGCATAAGAAAAACTAGCTCATCCCGTATGCTTCCCTTAACGAACATCTCTTTAACAATGCTTTTGTATCTTTCCGATTTTTCATATACAAAATCTTTGATCTTTTTATTGAGAAGCTCATCATGAGTACATTCAAAAATTCGGCAAGCAGCTTCATTCGCATCAATGATCTCACCATTTCCACGCCAAAAAATGATTCCATCCAGGGCTTCAATAAATAGGTCAGCATACAGCTCTTCATTCTTTTTCACTTTTCGTTCGAGGAGCCGCTTACTCGTTACATCTCTTAATATACACATATAAAGACCGTCCTCATTAAGGATGCTGGTAGTAAAATCAAACTCTATTATCGTTCTGCCGTTATATATTGGCAGAATGCCCCTGACACTTTCCTTCTTCTTTAATAATTCCCTTTGCTTTTCAAGCTTGAAATGTCTATTTTTCGGCACGATATCAGACAGTCTCCTGCCGATCAGGTCTTGTTTATCAGTCTTTATACTTTCAGCAAATGATGGATTGACATCAACAATTCTCTCCTGGCTATCAAAAATTAAAATTCCATCATTTGAGCGTGAGAATATATTATATTTAAGTGAATGATTATTGGCCAAAATATTATTTTCCTTTTCCAAAGTCTCAATCCTGGCATAGAGTCTCCTGATTTCCTGATTCATAATGACCACTCTATTTCCTCCTATTGGGATATGCAATTAATTAAATATTTCTACAATATCTGACTAAAACCTTTAAATCTCCGAGAAAACTGTCTTATTAATTTTTCATCTCAAATGTCTGGGGAAAGGACAAGGCATACCCTGTGTAGAGAGTATGCCTGGATTTTACAATTTGAATTTTGCAATCATCTCATTTAATTGTTCTGCCAATTCCGACAAGGACTGTGCATTTTCTGAGATTTCCTCCATTGAATGGTTAGTCTGAGCCATTGATGCACTCGTTTGTTCGATGCCTGCCGCAGATTCCTCAGACACTGCGGCAATATTGCCAATGGACTGGTTCATATGGGCAGAATTAATGGATACCTGCTCGAGGCTGCGGGAAATGTCACTGACATTATTGGACATTGAGTTAACTGCCTCATAAATTTTCTGAAATGTTTGTCCTGTCAATTGAATTTGCCCGGTTCCCTTTTCAACTTGAACATAGCCTGTTTGAAGGGATGTGGCCACACTGTTTGACTCCGTTTGAATACCCCCGACAATCTTAGTGATATCTGAAACCGAGAATGATACCTGCTCAGCCAGTTTCCTCACCTCATCTGCCACTACTGCAAAACCTCTTCCATGCTCACCGGCTCTGGCAGCTTCAATTGCTGCATTTAA
The DNA here is from genome assembly GCF_000294775.2 of Cytobacillus oceanisediminis 2691. Taxonomy (GTDB): domain Bacteria; phylum Bacillota; class Bacilli; order Bacillales; family Cytobacillaceae; genus Cytobacillus; species Cytobacillus pseudoceanisediminis. Next base: position 1,650,406 of record NZ_CP015506.1, on the reverse strand, counting down.
TGCCAGAAGGTTGGTCTGGTCTGCAATTTCCTTTATAACCTTAACTAATCTGGAGATTTGTTTTGTCTGATCATCAAGTCCATTTACCTTGTCAACAGAAGACTTCATTATTTGGTTAATTAATCTCATTTGTTCCTGGGATTCTTTCATTAGCTTGTTTCCATTCTCAGTAAGCGATAGCACCTCTGTGGAAGCACTCTTTATTTCATTACCGCTGTATGAAGCTTCTTTCACTTTTTCCAGGTACTCGTCCATCATTAAAGATAAACGCGTTGCAGAACCCGCCTGATCCTCGGCTCCTCCGGACAGTTCCTGCATGGTTGAAGCCACCTGCTGACTGGCTGCTTTTACTTCATTTGCAGCAATATTCAGTTCTCCGCTTCTTTCTGTCACATACCCAGAAACTGCATTAATTTCCTGAATCATGGTCTGCAGCTTTATTTTCATGGAGTTCATGGCTCTGCTAAGCTGTGCTACTTCATCATCACCTTCATATTCCACTGAATTTGCATTGAGGTTTCCTCCTGCAATTTCATTTGAGAATTGGACAATGGCAGTTAGTTTTTTAGAAATTATACTTCCAATAAAAAGGATGCTCGCGATTCCCAGGATAGCAGAAATGATGATTGAAATACCAAGTACTATTAAAGTAAGGATAAGACCATATTTGGCAGAAGACACAGCCTTTTGCTGATCCTCCTTCATCATTCTGCCAAGGGTATTTAACTTATCAACCGTTTCAGAAATAATATTATCTGCCTGCAATTTCCCCAGCCTATATTCTCTTGCATGCTGCAGTTTTACTTCTGGCTCGATGACATCATGAAATAAACTGGTGATTTTTTGATCATTTTCATCGATTTGCCTAAAAAGGGTTTTTGATTTTGAATCGCTCAGTTCCGGAGAAATTTCCTCTTTCAATTTATTAAAATCCTCTGTCAGCTCATCAAATGTTTTTAAATGTTTGGGGTTGGAGTCAATGATAAAGTTTCCAATCGTGCTCCCTTTATGATGAAAAGTGGCCGCTGATTCTGTAATCTTAATGGCTTTTTCCCCAGAATCCTTAACAGTCTCCAGTTTTGAATTGGCAATTGTCAGCAAGAAGAAAGTTAGAACGGTGGAAACCGTGAATAGTCCAATGGTCACAAAAAGCGCAACCCCATATTTCTGGCCAAGCTTCAGGTTCCTCCACCATTTCGTGCTCGCCATTTTATTTAAATACTTGCCTATTTTAAACTTTTTTGACCTGGACGATTCTTTTCTTTCCTTATTGCCAGGTATAAATTTTCTTACCCCTTTCAACATAACTTCCCCCTTTATGATTGAACCAGATGCGAACAATTGAACTAGTATGTACCTAATTCTTTTTTACTATTCTTTCAATTCATTATAATAGAACAAAAAAGACATTTGAAGATTATTTTTCCAATTTTTCATTTTAATAAAGCCTTCCCTGCACCTATTCCCTTTAAAATCTTACCTTAAAAAACCTGATTTTCTCACGTCAGCATCAGTCATGACATACTAATCGGACTACTCCCTTTTATCTGCGACAAAAATGATTTTCTTTAAATAAAATTTGAAACAGATTTAAATTAAATCCATTCAAGCCATATAATATATGAAGTAACAAGCAATATTTATTTGTATAACAGTAATTTCTAATTAGTATGACAGCATTTTCAGAGTTAGAAGTTTTTACTTTTTCTGGAAATTAAACCTTCTATTTACACGAGAAAAGAAGTTTGCTTCATGTTAAAGTGGGTAAAGAAAGAAAGAGTATTTATGGGGGTCTTTAATAGAGGAGGACTTATGAAACAACGTGACTATTACTTCGACAACACGAAGTTTATTTTAATCTTCTTTGTCGTTTTCGGACATTTACTCCGCTCTTTTATTGAAGATAATGAAACAATCTATACTTTATATAAGGTAATCTACACGTTCCATATGCCAGCATTTATACTGGTATCCGGTTTTTTTGCAAAAGGCTTTTATAAAAAAGGCTATATAAAGAAAATTGCAAAAAAGCTCATACTGCCATATATTATTTTTCAGGTTATTTATTCGATCTTCTATTATTTTTTATATAATAAAGGCACCTTTGAGTTGGATCCTTTTAACCCGCATTGGTCTTTATGGTTCCTGATCAGCATGTTTTGCTGGAATATCATGCTTTTATTCTTTGCAAAGTATAAAGCGGTTTATTCCCTGGCAGCTGCTTTTATCATTGGGCTTGCTGTCGGATATGCCGATTGGATTTCAAACTATTTAAGTTTATCGAGAACATTTGTGTTCTTTCCTTTATTCCTATTGGGTTATTATTTAAAGAAGGAGCATTTCTATGCGCTATTCCAGCCAAAGTTCAGAATTAGTGCATTTGCAATCTTTGCTGTAGTCTTTATAGGCTTTTACCTCTATCCTGAAGTGGATTATAAGTGGCTGCTTGGCTCAAAGCCATATACTGAAATGGGGGCAGCTTCAATTGGGGCAGTCTTAACGAGATTGGGCTTTTATGTCCTAAGTTTGATAATGGTATTTAGCTTCTTTGCTTTTGTGCCCCGCAAACAATATTTCTTTACTGATTTAGGAAAAAATACACTTTATGTCTATCTGCTTCACGGATTCTTTGTACGGGTATTCAGAGAAAGTGATGTACAGGGCTTTTTCAGCAAACCGGAAAACTTCCTGCTGCTTGCCGGAATATCGCTGCTGCTGACTTTGCTTCTCTCAAGCAAACTGATTACTTCATTTGCGCAGCCTATTATAGAACTGAGAACATCACAGCTAAAGAAGCTAAAAGATAGATCAAAGGCATATGCCAGATTTTATCGTAAAAAACTTACAAGTTAGAACAGAAACCGGTCATGTATTAATGGCCGGTTTTTACTTTAGTCATAACTATTGACCATTTTTGATTATGGGATTATAATAAATAACTGTGTTATATTATTTTGTCCCAGTAGCTCAGCTAAGCGTAAACATCCCTGAATTACATCCCTGTAGCTCTGTTTCGACGCATTTGCTCCCTTGTATTGGGCTTGCAGAGGAAAAAACAGGATATACCAGTCTTATCTGCACTACAAAAAATATACTTACGCCAATATGTCCCAGTAGCTCAGCTGGATAGAGCGACAGCCTCCTAAGCTGTAGGTCGTGAGTTCGAATCTCGCCTGGGACGCTACAAAAGAAAAGCGCAAAACCCATTTATATCAAGGGTTTTGCGCTTTTTATTTTATTCAATATGTTTATTCCTAATCCTTAGAATACCAAGTTTGGGGTCGGTTTGGGGTCGAACCGATTTTTATTTATGATTTCATACCTCTAATCGGCCACTAAAGCCCCTGTTGTTGGTTAAGACATCAGTGTTGTTTAAAAAGAAAAAGCTGCCTGATTAGCAGCTAATGTTGAAGTTAAGAATCCGTTAGTTAATTACATTCATCTTCAATAACACATGAATATATTAAACATAAAAAAGTGTAATAGAGGAATCACATTAATCGGGACTTCTCAAATTTATGCTGATAAACACTTCAAATAAGTTATGATTATTCACTTTGTGACCGATAACCTAAATCCAAATAATAATTATTTTAATATTCGACGTGCAATTCGGTTAAACAATTCAACTGCATGCGGAAGAATTTCTTCTTCAATATCAAACTTTGGATTATGATGCGGTGCGGGTATAGTGGAACCTACAATCATATAAGTCCCTTTTCCCCCTAAATCTTGGACTCGTTTTATCATAAAGCTAGCATCTTCACTCCCGAGTCCTTTACCTTCACCATTTCCAAATGATGTAAATCCTTCTGCTTGCTTTGCCTCTTCTATAGTTAACTCAACCAGTTCATTGTCACAGGTAATTGGGATAGCGGCACCAATAACTTCAATTTGATGATCAAGCTCATGCATAGATGCACTGTGAGTAATGATATTTCTAACTCTCTCCTCCAAATCTTTATTCTCCTCTTCGGTAAGAGCCCTAGTCTCAATATTCATTTTTGCATATTGGGGAATGATATTAGTTGCTGTTCCACCCTCTAAGATTCCTACGTTAACTCGGGTGGGTCCTGTACTAAAGCGCGGGATAGCATGTATATTTAATAAGGCGGTACTAGCACCCAACAAAGCATTTCTACCCATTTCCGGATTACCGCCTGCGTGAGCAGCAACACCATAGTAGTGAGCTATCATTTTCGTGGAGGAAAGGAAGTGCGTTGAACCACCATGGAACTCACCAGTCGGAACATCTGCACCTAGATGATGACAAAACATATAATCCACATCATCTAATAACCCCTTCTGTACAATTGCATATGCTCCGCGAACTCCTTCCTCTGCTGCCTGAAATATCAGCTTTATTGTCCCAGCAAACTGACCATCCGCCAGTTTTTCAGCGAGCCCCAAGCCTATGGCAGTATGGCCATCATGCCCACAAGCATGCATATTCCCTTCATATTTTGAACGGAAACCATTTACTTTAGGATAATGGTTCTCATCCTGACTCTCTGCAATTGGCAAGGCATCCATATCAAAACGAAATGCAACGGTAGGACCCGGTTTTATACCTTTTAAAACTCCAATTACAGTAGTATAGCCACCTTTCATTTTCTGAAGTATATTCGGATTAGCACCATCCAGTAATGCCCTTTGATATGCCATCTCTAAAACCGCATTGGATGGAACTCCTCTCATAAAATCTCCGTCCATTGCATCTCTCCCATAGATTAAATGATATCCAAGCGAGTTTAACAGCTCCACTATCTTTGAAGCCGTTCGAAATTCAGTAAATCCAACCTCAGGGTGCATATGAAACTCTCGCCTTAAAGCTATAATATCCATTTTTGATCTCCTCTACTAAATTTTTTAGAACTCTAGCATTTCCCCTCTCCTATAAAACTGGAGTTGGTCTCTTAAACCAAACTTTTTATAATAATCCACCTTATTCTTTCTGGCATTACACCATTTTTTTCACACCGTGAATCTTCGCTTCCTTCAAAAATCATTCGTTGAATGAAATCGTGAAAAATCAAATCTTTTTTTTTCATTCTTCTAAGGGACACTCAAAAAATTAGTATATATGAAAATACTGTTGAATCTCATTTTTATCATTTGTTAAGTTTAATGCTAGCATAAGAAGAATCCTTGCTTTTGGAGGATTTAATGATTCAGATACGATATATGCGTGTTGATTATCCATATCAGTACGGCTAACAATTCCCGTATTGAGTCGAGATGATCGTATGACGATAACCCCTTTGTTTATCGCATCATGAATTCCAGCCTCTGCTTCTTTAGAGATTGTATAGCCCCCAGCAGTAGTTACAATGATTCCCTTTGTATCTGCTTGAACGGCTGCGTCGTATAAATATCGTTCATCTCCTTGATGAGTATATATAATTGAAACCTTAGGCAGCTTACTAATGGAGCTAACATCAAATATGGTTTCAGTCGTATGAAGATAGGTGATATCTTTATAATAAAAATAAACTTTCCCACCAACAATTGATCCGATATAACCTTGTTCGAGAGCTTTAAACGAATCGACTGCTGTAGCATTCATTTTAGTGATATAACGTGCAGAACCAATTCGGTCATTAAGGACAACTAATACACCTTTTCCATGAGCTTCTTGATTACAAGCAACTTTTACACCATTGTAGATATTCAACGGACCATCTGCACTTATCGCTGTTGCAGGTCTTACTGCTCCAACAATCACGACTGGTTTATGGCTTTTAATCACTAAATGTAAAAAATAGGCGGTTTCTTCCAGTGTATCTGTACCATGTGTGATCACAACACCATCTATTTCTTCATCTAATAATATGTCATTGATATATTTACTCAGTGTCAATAGTCGTTCTGTTGTCATATCAACACTATCAATATTAAACAATTGTTCAACTTTTAAATTTGCAATGTTGACTAAATCCGGTACTTCTTTTAATAAGTCATCAATAGACAAAGCTCCTGGTTGATAGCCTGTGGTCATTGTACTCGAAGTTCCAGCCCCTGCAATTGTTCCACCGGTTCCAATAATTTTTATCGTTGGCTTACTTTTCATGCTTCTCTCCTATATTCTCTATTACATCCAACTAGCTCCTCTTGGTTTATTTCGATTTTATACCTGCACCACAAAGAGGTATTATTATTTTTTCATCCGATTTTTTTCCATATTTTAAATAACCGGCATAGTTGGTCGCTGATGTCACTTCAACATAAAAACCTTTTTCACTAAGCTTCTCCCGTGCTCTTAGAATCTCATCTTCTTGAATCTCAATAAATGTACCATTTGTTTCCCCTACAGCTTCTAAAATTTGTTTTGAACGTGCTGGAGCTGCAATGGCGATCCCTTCCGCTAAAGTACCTTCGTTCATAATAGGTTTCGCTGTTACCTCACCATGTTTGTAGGCATTTACAAGAGGCGCACAATTCGCTGCTTGGATAGCAATGATTTTCGGCATTCTTTCTATTAATCCATTTCCCAATAACTCTTTAAAACCATAATATGCACCAAGTAAAAGTGTACCGTTACCAACTGGAATTATTAATGCATCAGGCGCACCTTTTAATTGTTCAAAAACTTCATAAGCATATGTTTTTGTTCCTTCATAAAAGTATGGATTATACACATGACTTGCGTAAAATACATTTTCATTTTTTACTGCTTTTTGGGCAGCAGCTGCAATGTCCTCTCGTGTACCACGAATTTCTTTAATCGTTGCACCATGAGCTTTTACTTGAGCAATTTTTTTCGGGGATGTTTCGTCGCTTAAATAAATATCACAGGCAATATTACAACGTGCTGCATAAGCTGCAATCGCCGTACCTGCATTACCACTACTATCAGCAATGACCTTTGATACCCCTAATTCTTTAGCCTTCGTCATCAAAACAACGGCCCCTCGATCTTTAAAGGATAATGTAGGCATCATATAATCAACTTTTACATACGTATTTGGCTCCATAGGATCTAGAACGATTAATGGTGATTGACCTTCACCCATTGTCACGGATTCCCATGTCTTAGAATCTTTTGCGAATGGCATAGTTTCAAAATAACGCCATAATGAGTTTGGATAGTTATTCCAAGCTTTAATATCAACTTTCGGGGTATCTTTTACTATGTTTAAGACTCCTCCACATTCACATTTCCATATAGTTGGTGTAATATCATGCTTTTTCCCACAACTGTTACAAATAAATTGTTTCATCGTTAATCAACCCTTTAAATGATATTAACTAGATTTTTTCATACAAAACAGGAAAAAAATATGACTAAATATATGCAATGGCATCAATTTCAATTTTGAAGCCAAAATGTAATTGATTAGTTGGTACAACGGTACGTGCTGGTTTATGTTCACCGAAAAATTCCTTATAAACAGCATCTACTTTATCCCATAATTTCACGTCCGGAGTATATAATGTCATACGCAAAATCTTCTCTTTTTTACTTCCAGCTGCTTCTACAATCATTTCCACATTCTTAAGTGCTTGTAATGTTTCTTCTTCGATTGTGCCAAATTTCTTTTCACCGGTTTCTGGATTAATGGCAAATTGCCCTGATACATAGACAGTGTTCTGATGAACTGTTGCTAATGCATAGTGTCCATTAGATTTTAAATTTCCTACTTCAAAGATGCTTTTCATTTGATTCCCCTTAACTTGACTTATTTTTGATTTCATCCAAATAACTACTTTGGAAATGCCTAACTTAGATGCGACCTTCTCAACAGATCCTTCTTATAAACAGTTTTAATGTTGGAAACTACTAAAGCTCTTATTTTCCATTAAATATTATTCGTAAATATTTAAAAGTTTTCCTCTGCCAAGTGATATAGCTTTTTCATATACAGCGACTGCAGCAGCTGTATCTTGAATCGCACTACCTGTGGTATCAAAAATAATAATTTCCTCAGAATTTGTTCGTCCATCAATTTTACCAGTAACAATATCCCCAAATTCTCCATAAACATCCCCAGTAGACATTAGATTTGCATCCATAGCATGATGGAGCTCTCCTACATGTGCACATTGTTCTAGAATATCCACAACTAGTTTTCCACTTGCCAAAAGTTGCGGGTCAAGTTCTTGTTTATCTGGGCTGTCTGCACCAACTGCAGAAATGAAGGTCCCAGGGCGAACATACTCTTCGTGCAGAAAGAATTTTTTTGCAGAAGTACAAGTAATAATAATATCGCTTTTAGGTGCAACATCGGCTAAATTATCAGTAGCCTCAATGTTCACTTTAAGCTCCTCTGACATTTCTTTCGAAAATTTTTCTATCTTGTTCTGGTTAGTTCCCCATACGTATACTTGAGAGATAGAAGAAATGACATTCATAAGAGCCTTCAGCTGAACTCTCGCTTGGTTTCCACTGCCACAAATAGTGACTGTTGATGAGTCTGAACGGGCAAGATATTTTGCTGCCACTGCTGTTGTTGCAGCAGTACGCTTTGAGGTGATTTCCGTTGAGTCCATGATGGATAAGGGTCTCCCATTCGAACCATCAAACAGTATAATCAATCCGATAATGTTTGGTAAGCCGAATTTGGTGCAATTTCCGAAAAATCCGCCATTTGCTTTCAGCGCAAAATACGTCTTGTCAATTTTAAGTCCGCCACTCTTAATATGAAATTCTCCGTCTTCTACATCCGCGTGCATTAATCCTGGAACTAGAGCTCGACCTTCAGACCGTTTTCTAAAAGCACTCTCCATTGCCGTTAAGTAATCATTAGATGAAATCATGGAGGCAATTTCAGACCTACTAAGAAGTAGAAACTCAGTGTTTCCCATTGCACTTAAATCGATCATTGTAACTCATCCTTTCCATTATCAAATTTGTGAATAAACTGATTCAATCAGTCCAAACTCTATAAGAGATCTTATAATTGAAACTGAGAATACAAAATTATTTACTGCAGTTTTGCCCGGCAGTCGATAGGGATTTCTTCAACAACTTCGCCTTTGGAAAGCAAATAAGCTTTTTCATATAAATTACAAACCGGACAAATATGGTTTGGGATAATTTGTACTTTATCTCCAATATTTACTTGATTACGGAAATCTCTATTGTAAATGATCGCATGTTCGTCGAAAACACCGTGAATATAGACATCTTCAAACTCCTTTATACGCCCCAAACCATTTGTGGTTGTATGTCCCTCGCTTCGTGTTTGGGCTGTAATTCCTTTTGCCCCAACATCTGTAATCACCCGTTCATTAGTAGGTTTACTGATGATTGTTGTAAGGACCGATGCTGCACATCGCTCATATGTGCCAATAACGTTTGCCTGTGAGGAATCCATTAAAATATAGGTACCAGGCCTAATTTCAGTAACCCCGTCCGGTATCTCGAAATTGAGCATGAAAGGAGGAGTCGAGCCAATACTTATTACTTCAGGTTTAACTCCCATCTCTTCTGCTATTCTTGCAAAGTGCAAGGTTCGGTTTACACTTTCAAGATAAAGCTCTTTACATTCATCAATGTTTTCAGCTTTATAGGAATGCCCATCATGTGAAAAAATCCCTCTAAGTTCAACATGTTTACAAGCCTTTACGTTTTCTAATAATGTTCTGAAATCACTTTCTTCCATAATCCCTGAGCGTTGTTCTCCTACTTCAATTTCAATTAGAACCTGGGCTTTTTTCTCTGCTCCTTTGAATACTTCTTCAATTTCAGTTACATGGTAACTATTATCTATACCAAACGAGATATCGATGGTCTCAGCTAATTTTCTAATTCGTTGAATTTTTGATTTTCCAACAATCTCATTGGCAATAAAGATGTTTTTCAAGCCGTTTTTAGCCATAATTTCAGCCTCACCGACTTTTGCTACTGTAATTCCAACTGCGCCTAATTCTTCTTGTAATCTAGCAAGCTTAGGCATTTTATGAGTTTTGGTATGTGGACGTAAATGTACTTTATGTTCATTAGCGTAATTTTGCATGAAGCGAAGATTATCCATCATTATTTCTCTATCAATTAAAAGTGCTGGTGTATCTAACTCAACATATTTCATTTTATCGGCTCCTTTTTATTTTTTTGATAAGCTTGTGGAGTGAGTATTTTCATGGTTGCAATTGAGTAGGTAGGATTTAAAAAACTTTTTTATCAACTAACCGATGACCAAAGTAGTAATTAGTTTAAGTTAATTGTAAAAATTACAAAGGAGATTAACTATTCAATTCAAGAAAAGAAACTTTTATATATTTTAAATTGAAAACACATAAAAAATTATATAAAATAGAACTAAATCATTATTATTTATTAAAATTATATAAAAAGTTATACAAAAGTCAACACAATAAAGATTTTTATATAAAAAAATATATATTTCATGTTAGAAATGATTCAAATAAATAGATATCGTTTAAAAAGAAGGGACCATCTTATGAATATCAATAATAAAGAATTAAAAAAGTACATCCCAATCGCTAATTTAATCGCAAAGACCTTTGGACGGTATTGTGAGGTCGTCATTCATGACTTAACCGTTCCTCAAAACTCAGTGATTTACGCTGTTAATAATCATGTAACAGGAAGAAAAGTTGGACAGGCTTTCGATCACCTAGTGAAGCAAGTGCTTCTATCTAGTAAATTTGAGAACGATTATTTGGCAAATTATAAAATACGTACCGACGATGGAAAGGAAATAAAATCATCTACAGCTTTAATTAGAGATTCGAACGAAAAAGTTATTGGGGCACTTTGTGTTAATTATAGTTTGGAAAGCATGATTCATTTTAAGGAATTTCTAGATGATTTTATGGGTATTGGACAAGATGAGGAAGAAAAAGAAAAAGAAAATGTGGAACTTATGGAAAATGTAGTAGAAATTGCAGACGATTTAATAGATCGCATTATTGCCAATTACGGAACCGAAGAGTTAAAAAGAAAAGAAAAAATTAAATTAATCAAGTTTATGGATGAGAAAGGGATATTTCTAATCAAAGGATCTGTAGATAAAGTGGCAGAAAAGCTTGGTATTTCAAAAGTTACCGTATACAGTTATTTGGATGAAATAAAAAAAACAATTGACTGAGAAATGAAAAAACCAGTTTTATATAACTGGTTTACAGTGTAGACAAAAGGCATTTGGAAATGTCCTCATTTTCCAAACGCCTTTTAATTTTATAGATAATTTTTTTCCCTATTTAAGAATGATATTACTGAGAATGTGAAGGAAATCAATCCTGAAGGCTGCTTTGCCGTTTTAATACTTATATTCTATAATGAGTTTTGCAACTGTAAAGTTGCTATGACTAGATAAGCCCTTTCTTCGGATGGGGCTTTTTATATTGCCTGCTGGATTAAAGTCAGGTAATTCTTGCCGAAATAATTATTGGGTGATAACATGTATGGAAGTATAGGTATCAATTTAAGAATGTTAAGGTTCGAAAAGAACAAGACTCAAAAAGAAGTAGCAGAAGCTACTGGGATCTATATTAAAAACTCAGTTACTACGAATGTAACAAAATTAATCCCTCACTGGAGGACCTTGAAAAGTTGGCGAGATATTATGGAGTACCCGGGGAGAAAATTAAAGATGTAATATACTAAAGCCCCTCTCGAGTGAGTAGGGTTTTTAATATTGATTGCTAAAAAGCGACCTATCGTTTTCCCTGTTTTCTCTTTCTGTCAAGAACCCAACAATGAACCCAAACCATATAATTGAAGCCACAACCGCGACGCCAGCTGCACCTATATAGATTAAATACCAAACCAGAACGCTGAAGAAAACTGTAACTGCCAGGCAAGTAACTATATATAAAAGATATAAAATCTTTCATTCCTCCTTTATAAACAACTAATACGCTAAAAATAACACAAAGGGTTCTTGAATAATTTGATTGTTCCAAAGTGGAACTTTTTGTTTATGAAAAAAATAATGCCCCGGATTGTTCATCCTGGGCTGACCTTTAGATTATTTTGCACGAAATATTCCTGCCTACTAATCCATCAATTGCTAAACCATGATGGGCTTGATTTTCCATAACCACTCTCGATCGAAAAAGGGTTTATTTATTATTTGACACGTAAGCGCTGACCAACATAGATAGTATAGTCTGCATCAAGATTGTTCCAATCCCGGACCTGCTGGATTGTGCTCCCATAGGTTCTGCTTAAAGAATATACAGTATCTCCAGATACAACAGTGTGGTAGACCGCTGAACTCTTCTTGGGAAGATTAAAGCTCTTCACAATTCCATTAACATGTCCACGGGCTAAATTTTCAATAAATGTGCTTGATTTTAACTTTGTTGCATCATTGGCATTGTCAATAAATCCATTTTCAGTTAACAAAGCAGGCATCAATGTTTCACGAAGTACATGGAAGTTTGCCTGCTTTTTACCGCGATCATAATAATCTACCAACTTAATTACTTCAGCATGAATATTGTTTTGGTAGGTGGACGTAGGTGCTCCAACTCCTGGATAAACATAGTCTTCATATCCTGTTCCCCCGCCTGCATTAATATGAACTGACAAGAAGTAATCAGCTCCCCATGCATTGGCAGCATTTGTACGCTCAGATAAAGATACTGTTTGATCTCCAGTTCGGCTCATACGGATGGAAATATTATCATATTCAAGGGTTAGAATATCTTTTATACGTGTAGCGATTTGAAGTGTTAAATTCTTTTCCTGAAGACCATTTCCTACTGCACCTGGATCAGTGCCGCCGTGACCTGGATCAATAAAAAGTTTTACCATATTTAAATCACCTCTAATAATATTTTTATTCACAAATCTATTAACTGCTTGTACTGCTGTCCTTAACTCACATGACCCTCACCCCCTTTAAGGAATAAGAAAAGCCACCCAAAAGGGCAGCTTATTTAGGCCATTGATAGCGTTTTGCTTGTTGACTATCCTCTATTCCTTTTGTTGTAGGATCATTTAAAGCATTCCACACACTCACCACTATCAGCAGTAAAACATATGGATTAGAATAAGCTCCGACCAGCAAATTAAAAACAGAACCCCAAGTAGTGAGGTCCTGTGCAGTCAAACCATAGTATCCTAGTATTGGTGCAAAAAAAGCTAGAAATAACTGTGCTAGAAATACAGGATTTTTAAAGCGAATCTTCCAGTTGATCATGTTCATTGTCCCCCTCTTAAAACATTATAAAAAATTGCAATCGCTCCCCCAATGATTCCAGTACTGATTGCAGTGATAATGGCTGCTGTAATTGTTCTTTTTATCCATGTTGTATTTTCGTCAATTTTATTTAGCTTTTCATTTATTGAAATAATTTGTTGATCCTGTCGAGTTGTAATTTTTTCAAGATTGTTCACCCGATTCTCAATATCTCTAAGATCCCCTTTTATTTCTGCAATTTCTTTGTCGTACATATTTTCATTAACCGTCTCCTTCAAGATAACCAACCTCCATATAAGGATATCTTGTGCTTGTCCAGCTATATGGACTTAAGTGGCTAAAATTTATATTCTTTTCCACATTGAGCACTCTATAAGGTAGTAAATGAAAACCTTCTGCATCAAGTAACGGCAACTATCTCCATTTTGCATTAATAGTTCTTCTACAAAGTAATTTACTTTCCCTAACCTTTAAACACTGTAAAGATAATTGCAATACCGCCGCCAATTATAGCAGTGAAAACGGACATAATAATGGCATTTGTAATTGTTCTTTAGTATCTTCTTTAATTTCCTTTAGGTCACCTTGGATGTTCTGGATTATTTGGTCTTGTAAGAGTGTTTTATCCTGTAGCCGGCGAATATCACCTTTCATTTCTTCAATGTCTTTCTTTACAGATGTCTTCCATAAATCCATTGTTTCCGCCTCATTTGTCACTTACAATACCTCCTTTGAAGGTAATAAAAAGAACCCTTAAATCTTAGGTTCTTTTGTACCATTTGCTTCCTTTGATTCAATTAGATTATTTTCAAGTTCCTGGATTTTCTGCTGCAATTCTTTGTTTTGAGAAACCACATTAAATTGTGCCTTCAAGATAATATTTTCGTGTTTTAGTTTTCCAAGTTCATTTTGAAGATAAGGGTCTATAGAAATTTTTTGATTATCTCCGCTCATAATGTAATTTCTCCTCCTATTTGGGCTTTTAGATTTTCTAATTCTGTAAGCGCCACATCTAATTTTGGGGATAATTCCTGAATGGCTTTCCATTCCATAACGTCTATTGCATACCCACAAGCGCCTTTTGTGGTGTTACAATATCAACAGGCGCTTCCTGATAGGTAAGACCAAGCCTTTTTTATCTACTCCCGGAATATCACCTTCTAAGTAATACTGTTTCACAGGAGTTGCAAGGATTTCTTTTAGTGCAGATTTGGTATACAATTCAATTTCACTTTTTAGTTCTTCATCAGAAGTATAAGTGGTTGAACGTACTTTCAAATCATTCCTCAGAATATTAACATTCCCACAAGATCCGGCTACAAGGGTTAGTTCACCGCCTGGCCTTTCATTTCTTACAGTGAGACCTTCGCTGCTGGCGCTACCAAATCCGAAATATGCACTTCTTGTAGTACCGGTTTTAAAGAACTCAATATAACAATTCGTTCTCCCATAAAGCTGCAATAAATCACTGTCGGCTCCAATCCAAACTTTATCTTTGAAAACAAATTCCCCTCTGTTTATGTTTTTAAATGTCATTCCATCATAGAAAATGTGAACATTTCAAATAAACTAGCTACTGATATTCTAAACCTTCTTCCTCTTATAGAAGCTGATCTCGCCTGGGACGCTTTCAGAAAAAAACGCCAACAAAAGTTGGCGTTTTTTTCTCGTACTAACAAACCAGAATGCCAGGTGTCAAAGGCATTATAAATCTTCAATAACAATATACGCAGCCTTTACAGGCCCATGTACACCAACAACGAGGTTCATCTCAATATCAGCGGAGTTGCTTGGTCCAGTAATGAAGTTAATGCAGGAAGGTGCCAGCTGCCCTGAGTTTACCCTTTCCCTAATGATCCTTGCAGCCTGTGTCATACGCGGGACCAGGGTGCTCTTCGGAATAAGGATGATAGAAGCAGCAGGGAGAAAGCTGACTGTCCGCCCGTGATCTTTGCTGCTGAACAAGACTGCTGTGCCGGATTCAGCCAGAGTTATCTCACTGACCGTAATTCCGATGTTAGCATGTTCTGCGTAGTCAATATTTCTTCTTTCTTCAGAAAAATCCCACTCATATACCTCTACTTTCTCTTTTGGCCAAATTTCCTTAAATAGCGGTGTAAGCCCAAACTGTCTATAGCGGTCATCCTTCCAGGTCACAACTGGCCCCCCGCCATATTGGGCTACAATTTCTTTGAGCGTTTCAGTCAAATTGTCAGCATTGGTTACAACAAGATCAGTGTGGATTTTCGTACACTGTGTCTTTAATGCTTCAAGAAGCTCATCAGCATCTGCTTCTTTCAAGACTGCATCCTGCGGGTTAAAGCTCCATTTTGGTCTTTCCACTCCAGTAACTCTTTTTTCTCTGCCTAATCTGCCTGCAATTTTACTTAAAAAAGCATCTCGATTCTGAATTGTTCCATTCACTGCTGTCCGCCTCCTTTCGGCCGATTTTTGAACCAATCGCGAAATCTTTCTTTATTAGGAGCTGGAAAATCCCTGATTTCTGTCCAGGCCTTTAATGGGCCTGGTCCCTTTGTAATTTTGTCGCCTGCGGTAAATGGATTCATGGCTGCCGGTGCCAGCTTTGACCCCAGTTTGTAAAGGGACGGTGAAGCTGCTCCCAGTCCAAAAGCCTTCATGGTCATCTTTTCCGATATGGGAGCTCTTCCTTCTTTTTCGACAATTACCTGCCGGTGTTTATGAAGAAGTTCATGAAGAGGGATTTTGACTGGACAGGCTTCCGTGCAGGCTCCGCAAAGTGTTGATGCATAAGGCAATTCCTTATAATCATCATAGCCGCCTAAAAGGGGTGACAGGACCGCTCCAATCGGGCCTGAATAGATGGATCCGTAGGAATGACCGCCAACATGCCTATATACGGGACAAACATTTACACAAGCAGCACAGCGGATACATTGGAGAATGGAGTGAAACTCTCCTCCTAAAATCGAAGAGCGGCCATTGTCCACTATAACCAGGTGGAATTCTTCAGGACCATCGACATCGAGTTCTTCTTTTGGACCTGTCAGAACAGTAATATAGCTCGTAAGCTTTTGTCCAACAGCGCTCCTTGTCAGCATGCTTACAAGCACTTCCATTTCCTCGTAAGTCGGGACCAGCCTTTCCATGCCCATTACCGTAATTTGCGTCTTAGGCAAGGCAGTGACAAGATCTGCATTGCCTTCATTAGTCACTAATGTGATTGAACCGGTTTCAGCAACAGCGAAATTGCAGCCCGTAATGCCAACATCGGCGGTTAAGTATTCGTGGCGCAGCATTTCTCTCGCATGCCACGCAAGTTCTTCCGGCTTTTCTGTGTTCTGATAGTTCAATTTTTCTGCAAAAACATCCCGAATCTGCTCTTTATTCTTATGAAGGGCAGGCGCCACTATATGTGAAGGGGGATCATGGTCGTCTACCTGAAGGATGTATTCCCCCAAATCAGTTTCAATGACCTGGCATCCGGCCTCTTCCAGTGAGGCATTTAAATGAATCTCTTCGGTTACCATCGATTTTGATTTAACTACTTTTCTTGCATTCTTCTTTTCAATTACTTCCCGTATATAGGCAGAGGCTTCTTCAGCAGTTTCAGCAAAATAAACGTGCCCTCCCCTTTTAGCTACATTTTCGCTGAGCTGGTATAAGTAAAAATCAAGATTTTCCAGTACATGCTGGCGAATTTCTTCTGAAAGCGACCGCCATTCTTCCCAATTTCCAAGTTCTGCTGCAGCGTCTAGCCTTCTTGTCTGAAGCCTTTCCTGTGCACCTGAAACTGCCCCTCTCATAAAGGAATTGCTTATTCCGGAATCTACACGATCCTTAAAGTCGTTTGTTCCTATTTTCATAGCCATTTCTATTCCCCCTTAAGCGCAAGCGCCTTACCCGCCAGTGTCACACGAGGCGCCAGGCTGCTTATGCTAGACAATGATCAACGTTCAAATCTGTCTATCCTGCTTTTTAAGAAAGCATGTCCATTAATTGCTTAGCGGCAATTTAACACTTCAGCAATATGCATAACCCTTATTGGCTTTCCCTGCCTACCGATCCTGCCTCCAATATTCATCAGGCACCCCGCGTCAGCTCCAATGAGAATTTCTGCTTCTGTCTCCTCTATATGTCCAACCTTCTCATCTACCATTTGTTCAGATATTTGAGCCATTTTCACAGAGAAAGTACCGCCAAAACCGCAGCATTGCTCCTTGCCGGGAAGCTCTTCGAATTCCAGACCCTTCACATTTTTTAATAATCTCATAGGTGCTTCTCTCACTCCAAGAAGCCTGGTCATATGGCAGGATGTATGAAAGGTGGCCTTTCCTTTTAATTTTGCACCTACATCGTCAACGTTTAGAACTTCAACAATAAATTGAGTAAGTTCGTATGTTTTTTCGGCAAGCTTTTTTGCTCTGGGTTCCCACACAGAGTCACCTTTAAAAACATGAGGATACTCCTGAAACATATAAGCGCAAGATCCAGAAGGGGAAACAACATATTCTGCATGTTCAAATGCTGTGATCATCCTTTTCATAGCTTCCTTTGATTCCTTCACATAGCCGCTGTTGTAGGCAGGCTGGCCGCAGCAGACCTGTGCATCCGGAAAATCTATTTCACATCCCAGGCGTTCTAGCAGTTCAACAGCTGCCTTGCCTGCATTTCCCTGAAACATATCTACCAGACATGTTGCAAAAAGACTTACCTTCATTCATTCCCTCTCCCAGCTAGATATTATATTTTTCTACTATCTTACTATAGTTATAATACAAATTGTTGAATTTTTATAAATATTATAATAATTAGTATAATTTATTTTCCTTATTATATGTCAATGTTTTACTTCCTTTTTTTCATTAAAAAATATGATACAATTATATGATGTTTAAGTAGCTAAAAAGGGAGTTCAAAAATAAATGAAAGTTATCGCCAGTACGCTTAATGCCAAATACATTCATACAAATATAGCGATCCGCTATCTAAAGGCATATGCTCAGCCTGATTTCGATGTGGAATTAGCCGAATATACAATTAAAGATCCGGTAATGAATATCGTTACAGATCTGGTCCGCAAAAAACCTGATGTGATCGGATTCAGCTGCTATATATGGAATATCGAAGAGACCATTAAGGTCATTAAAATGATTAAAAAGATTGACCCCTCCATTCATATTGCAGTCGGAGGACCTGAAGTAACATATGATGTTGCGGATTGGATGAACAATGTAAAAGAATTTGATTACATTGTTATCGGTGAAGGTGAGGAAACGTTCAAACAGCTGCTTACAGAGCTGAATGGCACAATGAATATGGAAAATGTGCATGGTCTTGCTTTCAGGGAAAATGGCCAGGTTCGTATTAATCCTCAGCGGAATAAGCTGGATTTGCGCGAGCTGCCCTCGCCATTCCGCTTTGAAGAAGATATTCCCCACCTTTCTAAACGGGTCACTTATATAGAAACCAGCCGGGGATGCCCATTCAGCTGCCAGTTTTGCCTTTCCTCTATTGAAGTAGGCGTGCGATACTTTGACAGGGAAAAAATTAAGGACGACATCCGATATTTAATGAGGAATGGCGCAAAAACCCTTAAATTTGTGGACCGCACATTCAACATAAGCCGCAGTTATGCCTTGGAGATGTTCCAATTTTTAATTGATGAACATCTGCCTGGTACTGTCTTTCAATTTGAGATCACTGCCGACATCATGAGACCTGAAGTGATTGAATTTCTAAACAAGGAAGCTCCAGCAGGATTATTCCGATTTGAAATTGGTGTGCAATCTACAAACGACTATACAAATGAATTGGTCATGAGGAAGCAGAACTTTAACAAGCTTTGCCGAACAGTCACAATGGTAAAGGATGGAGGGAAAATTGACCAGCATCTTGACTTAATTGCCGGACTTCCTGAGGAAGATTATGATTCATTCAAAAGAACATTCAACGATGTATTTGCAATGCGGCCAGAAGAGCTCCAGCTCGGCTTCTTAAAAATGCTGAGAGGCACCGGGCTTCGCTTGAGAGCAGAAGAACATCAATATATTTATATGGACCATTCTCCATATGAAATACTTGGAAATAATGTTTTGTCCTTTGATGACATCATTCGCATTAAACAGGTTGAAGATGTATTAGAGAAATATTGGAATGATCATAGAATGGATGCGACTGTTGAATATTTAGTTACAAAAGTATTTCCGACTCCATTCGATTTCTTCCAGGAATTCGGCAGTTATTGGGAACAAAAAGGATGGTCCAGAATTGGCCATCAGCTTGAGGATCTTTTCAAACGGCTTTTTGAATTCCTGCAGTCAAAAAACATTGCTGATTTGGAGATAGCAGAAGGCCTTATGAAGCTTGACTATATTTCAAAACAAAAATACAAGCCAAGAAAACCCTGGTGGCAGCCAAGCTTTGAAAAATCCGAGAGATCAAAGCTTTACCAGTCTCTGCTTGAAAATCCAATCCAGCTGGGAGAAGACTTCTTAAGCCTTCAGCTGAATGAAAAAGAAATATACAAACATACCTTAAGTGAAAGATTATCTTTTGATATTGAAAAATATATTAAGGATGGAATAATTGAAAAGAGAGACTCAGTTTTGCTTGCCTATTTCGACTCAAGCTCAGAAAAAGTTTCCATCTTTACTGGCCCTATACATGATTGATAAAACCGGCAGAAATCTGCCGGTTTTTTTTTAGCATTTATCCCGATCTTTCTTATTATCTTTATCACGGTTCATAAATGGCAGCTCATAAAGTTTTCCGGCATTTATATCACCAAACTCCATACCGAATTCAACATTGGCCGAGCCATTTTGCCGTCCTTTTTTTCGTTGTTTATTATGATCCACTAGGCTCTTCCCTCTTCCCCATGCTTGGAGTTGCGGTTAGCCATTTTCATGGGATTTTCTCCCTGGCTGAATTCTGCTGAAAACTCTGATTCCTGAAGGTTCTTCTTAGGCGTCTTGCTGTATTTTTCAACTGCATTATACTCAGCTTTTCGTTTGGCCATCCCAATCTCCCCCTGAAAAAATATTTCATAGTGCTAAATCCATTTTAAGGTTTAACACAGCTTTATTTTTAGTAAAAAACATGGTTTCATTCCTATCTGAGTCTTCCTTATTTTACAATCATAAATTTTACTGCGGTGCAAAAAATAGAGTAAAAAGGAATGAGCGATATGACTAATAAAAAGAATAAAGATAACAAGAGCATTGGCATTGATGAGACACTTCCACATCAAATAGAAGCACCGAGCTTTAAAGACACAGGCATGAAACTTCAGTCGCCTTTCAAGAATTCTTTTGGCGTAACCATTGGGGACAGTTATTATTCTTCTGACAGTTCACCGCTGGAAAACTGGAGCGATGAAACAGATCCTGCAGTGATGGCAGGTGAGGATTGGATTCATCCGACAAATGATATCGGCTGGAATACATCGGAAAACAAAGAACTCCTTGAAAGCAAAAAGCCGCCTCAAGCCTCCCCATTCATGCATCCTACTAAAGATGTCAGCCGCGGTACGGATTAATAAGAAAAGTCTTGCGCAAGGCGATGGGGACAAGAAAAAAAGCAGTCCGGAATAATCTTCCGGTCTGCTTTTTTAGCCAATAATAACGCGCTCTTTAGGATAATGAAAATTCGGCTGTTTTTCTTTGCCGCCTATAATAAATAAGAAGGAAGTTAATCCAATTCTTCCAATAAACATTAAGGCCATTATGATACATTTCCCGATCATTGATAATTCCGGTGTGATTCCTAACGACAGACCCGTGGTACCAAAAGCTGAACAGACCTCGAAAATAATTTCAATAAGCTCCATCTGCTTTTCTGTAATGCTTAGAATAACAACAGAGAAAAAACACATTCCAATAGCAAGCAAAGTGATAGCAAGGGATTTCAGAATATCATCTTCATGAATTTCTCTTTTAAATATTTTTATATCCCGATTTCCTTTGGCAAAGTGATATATAAAGAGGATATTCACAGCAAATGTAGTCGTCCTGATGCCCCCGCCGACAGAACTTGGTGATGCCCCAATGAACATTAAAATACTCATTATAATGAGAGTAGGCATTGTAAACTCATTAACATCCATGGTTGATAACCCGCCGCTCCGGGTGGTAGCGGATTGGAAAAATGCATAAAAGAAGCTTTCATGCCAGTTCATGCCTTTGAAATATTGATTAAACTCCATGATGAGCAAAATAACGGTACCAAACACAAGAAGGGCGGCATATGTAACGGTCGTCAATTTTGCAAATAAGGAAAAGCGAAAAGATGGTTCCTGGTCCCATTTATTCCTAAATAGATATTGCTTTAATTCGATAAGAACAGGAAAACCTATAGCTCCTAAAGTAATCAGAATAATATTGATCAGCTGCACGAAATAATCACCGGCATATGGTTTAAGAGAGGCTCCTGTTATATCCATGCCCCCGTTGGTTGTAGCACTGACAGATGCGAACAGCGCATGCAGGAATGCTTCATCCCATGCAGGATAATATTTAAGAAAATGAAAACCCAATATGAGCGCACCAAGCGTTTCAATCACCAATATAATTTTAATGATTTCTTTTACTAAATTGACTAGGCCGGACAAGGCATACTGATTATGATCGACCATGATGAGGCGACGCCCTCTTAATCCAATCTTACGGCCCAGCAGGAGCCAAAAGAATGTGCCTAGCGCCATGATCCCTATCCCGCCAAACTGAAGGATGAACATGATGACAAAATAACCAAAAACACTGTATGTTTCCGATATATCAACCACTGACAGACCGGTTACACTCACTGCACTGACAGCCGTGAAAACTGTATCAATAAATGCAACCTCCACTCCTGGTTTATGTACAGCCGGTATTCTTAATAAAAGTACCGATACAGATACTGCCAATAAATAATATCCGGATATTACTTGGGCAGGTGTCAGTTTATCCAGCCAATTTCTTACGTCTTTCCACATATCATACCTGTCCCCTTCAAAATTTTTCTAACCCTTATCATAATGAATATACCCGGTTTTTAAAAGGGATATTAGAAAATTCGCAGGAAGTTTTTTATTTATATATAATAAAGTCAAAAAATCAAAGGGAGATATAACATGTTGTTGCCTGACCTGGCTGAAAAAATTATAGCTGAAGTGCGTCAGTTTCTTCAGGAAGATATCATAGTTGCCAATACCTGCGGGGTAATCATTGCAAGTACAGATGCAGGCAGAATAGGCAGTTTTCATGAAGGCGCACTGATTTGCATAAAAAATAAAGAAAAGCTGATTATTACCAGGGAGGATCAGTCTCGCCTTCAAGGTGTAAAAGCCGGCATTAACCTGCCGATCTTTTTTAAAGGAGAAACAGTTGGCGTAATTGGCATAACCGGAAATCCCGATAAAATTTCCCCATTCGCAGAAATCATCCGCAAGCTTACAGAGTTATTTATCAGTGAAAGTTACTTTGCAGAGCAGCTCGATTGGCAGGCTCGTGCACTGGAAGGTTTTATGTTTGACTGGCTGCAGGCAAAAGAATGGGATCCCGCATTCAAAGAACGGGCTCATCTTCTGAAAATTAATCTGGCTGTGGACAGACAGGTTTCTATCGCAGAATTCAGGCAAAATAGCCAATTGCTTCATAGGGATCTTTGGAATAGGATATTATCCTGGAGGGAAGCTGGCCCTCATGATATTCTGATCCGCTGGGGCAATAACCGGATAGTGCTTTTAGCTGGAGCTTCTTCAGCACAAAAAGAGAACCTGATAAGAGAAAAGGTCACTCGCTTTCATCGTTTTCTTGAGAACCTTCTGGCCGCTGAAGTAAGTATGGGCACCGGTAAACCACTGCCTCCCTTCAGCCTGTCCGAATCGTTTATGCAGGCAGAACGTGCTTTAAAAATTGCAAAAGACCGTGGCACCATAATTTTTGACCAGGACTTGACCATTGAAATGATTTTTGATGACCTCTCACCAGAAACTAAAAAGGACTTTGTAGAAAGAACAATTGGGACATTCATGAATGAACAGGATCTTATGGTAACCCTTCAGGAACTTTTCAGGCAAAATCACTCTTTGAAAAATACTGCTGAAGCATTGCATATACATATTAACACCCTTCATTACAGACTCAAGAAAATATCGGATCTTTCCGGCCTATACACATCAAATCTGAATGATTTAATGAAATTATTCATTGCGGTAAAACTTTTAGATGAAGGTACAAAAAACAATTAAAATATCCATGAATATTTGTATAGTTAACCATAGCAGGGCATTCCCTGCTTTTTTTATACTTAAAGAAATAGATATTGACAGCTTCCATTAAAGGAGAGGATCCATTTGGTTGACGTACAAATAAAAGAAGAATTAATAGCCGTTGTCGGCGCAGAAAATTATGATGACTCAAAAGCAGGGCGCCTCGTCTATTCATATGACGCTACTCCAAATTTCCAATCGATGCCCGACGCAGTGATCAGTCCGCGAAATACACAGGAAGTATCAAGTATCCTCAAGATTTGCAGCAGCTCAGGAATTCCAATCGTACCAAGGGGATCGGGCACCAATTTATGTGCAGGCACCTGTCCTACAGAAGGCGGAATTGTACTCCTGTTTAAGCATATGAATAAAGTGATTGAAATCGATGAAGAAAATCTTACGGTTACAGTACAGCCCGGTGTCATCACGCTTGACATGATTAACCAGGTTGAAGCAAGAGGGCTTTTTTATCCTCCAGATCCAAGTTCGATGAAAATAAGCACAATCGGAGGAAACATCAATGAAAATTCCGGCGGACTGCGTGGATTGAAATATGGAGTTACAAGGGACTATGTAATGGGGCTGGAAGCTGTACTTGCGGGCGGAGACATTATTAGAACGGGCGGCAAGCTTGCGAAGGACGTGGCAGGATATGATTTTACCAGACTGCTGGTTGGATCTGAAGGAACTTTGGGGATCGTTACGGAAGCAACATTAAAATTAATCCCGCTTCCTGAGTCAAAAAAGACAATGCTTGCTTTATATCAGGATCTTGAACAAGCTGCAAAATCAGTCTCAAAAATCATCGCTGACAAAATCATACCCGCCACCCTTGAGTTTTTAGATCAGCCTACATTAAAGGCAGTTGAGGATTTTGCCCAAATTGGATTGCCAACCGATGTCCAAGCAGTACTTCTTATTGAACAGGATGGTCCGATTGAGGTGGTGGAAAAAGATATGCAGAATATGGCTGAAATCTGCAAGAAACAAGGGGCTGTATCTGTACAGCTCGCAAATTCCGAAATGGAAGCAGAAGCCTTGCGGACTGCAAGGCGTGCCGCATTATCGGCCCTTGCACGCCTTAAGCCCACAACCATTCTTGAAGATGCTACAGTGCCAAGATCTGAAATTGCCAACATGGTAAAAGCAATAAATGAAATTTCCAAAAAATACGGACTTTCCATCTGTACATTTGGCCATGCCGGTGATGGAAATCTGCATCCGACCTGCCCTGCAGATGCCCGGGATAAAGATGAAATGAAACGGGTTGAAAACGCTTTTGAAGAGATTTTTATCAAGGCGATTGAACTTGGAGGGACTATAACAGGCGAACATGGAGTGGGGGTCATGAAAGCTCCCTATCTTGAACTGAAACTTGGCCAGGCTGGCATTGATGCAATGAAAGCTGTTAAGACTGCTTTAGACCCCAATAACATTCTTAATCCCGGCAAAATTTTTGCCAAGGATGACAGAAAACGAGTGGTGGTTGCCCAATGACAACATTAAAAGAACAAATAATCATTCAGGAAGAATTTAAGAACCGAATGAATGAAGATGAACTCCTGAATTGCATGCGCTGTGGCTTTTGCCTCCCTTCCTGCCCCACCTATGTCGAGTCAGGCTTTAAAGAAACACACTCTCCAAGGGGAAGGATCGCGTTAATGAAAGCTGTTGCTGACGGATTAATTGAACCGGATGAAGACGTAGAGAGATCTCTTGATCTTTGCCTGGGCTGCCGGGCATGCGAGCCTGTATGTCCTTCAGGAGTAAAATATGGGCACTTGCTGGAAGAAGCAAGAGATATTATAAATCAGAATAAGAAACATTCGCTTCCGGTCAAAGCGGTTCGCAGTTTGGTCTTTAATGGGCTGTTCCCCCACCAGAACAGAATGAGGGCAGCTGCCGGGCTATTGGGCTTTTATCAGCGTTCAGGTCTCCAATCGGCCGCCAGAAAAACAGGAATGCTGAATTGGCTTCCAAAAAACCTCACGGCCATGGAAAAGGTACTGCCTCAAGTGCCAAAATTAAAAGAAATGAAAAATAGGCCATCATATCTCTCAGCAGATAAACCTATAAAAAAAGCCGCTTTTTTTACTGGGTGCTTAATGGATACGATGTTCCTGGAAACCAATAATGCGACAATAAAACTTCTGCAGCTTGCAGGATGTGAAATCCATATTCCTCAAAATCAAGCCTGCTGCGGTGCTCTTCATGGCCATAGCGGTGAAAAACAGGCGGCTAAAAACTTGGCAAAGCGGAACATAGAGGCTTTTGAGAAGCTGGACGCAGACTATATCATTACAAATGCAGGAGGATGTGGAGCATTCCTTATTGACTACGGCCATCTTCTTAAAGATGACCGGGAATGGCATGAAAGAGCTGTAAAGTTTTCGCAAAAGCTCAAAGATATCAGCGAAATTCTATACGAACTAGAATTCCACAAAAAAGTTAATCTTGAGCTGCCAGGGCAGATCCTAACTTATCAGGATTCCTGTCATTTGCGCAATGTCATGAAAACCTCAGCAGCCCCGCGCACTCTTCTGAATTCAATTAAAGGCATCGAATTCAGGGAAATGAAGGATGCAGACAGATGCTGCGGTTCTGCCGGTATTTATAATATTGTTGAATCTGACATGTCAATGCAAATACTTGATCATAAAATGAGTCAGGCCAAGTCGGCAGATGCAGCAGTAATTGTGACCTCTAATCCGGGCTGTCTTCTGCAGATGAAGCTGGGGATAGAACGTGAAGGTTTATCCGGAAACGTAAAGGCCGTTCATATCGCAGATATTCTTCTGGAAGCTGCTGTTCATAAAGAAACATAAAGAAACTGCTTATGCCGAAATATTACCACTTATGAAACTCCCTTTTTAATTCATACTAAAAATACAGAGGGAAGATAAACTCTGTAAGACCAATAAAAAGGAGTTGAATACAATGGCAAGAAGCAGCAATAAGCTTTTAGTTCCTGGGATTGAACAATACATGGACCAGGTAAAATATGAAATTGCCCAGGAATTTGGTGTTCAATTAGGCTCTGATACTGTATCCCGGGCTAACGGATCTGTGGGCGGAGAAATTACTAAGCGACTAGTACAGCAAGCACAGGCACAAATGTCCGGCCAAAATAATCAATAACAACTTCATATAAATGGAAAAAGTCCGGAGCCATCTCCGGACTTTATTCTTACTTATTCCCTCTGTCATTATGCTTCCCTTGATTGTTTCCGCTGGCATTATTTCGATTGTTCCTGTCTTTCTGATTCTTATCAGGACCATTACCGCCTCTGTTTTTCCCATTATCTTTTTCTTTGGGATTTCTCTCGGGGTTTTTTCTGTTTTCATTAGCTTTATTATTTTTTTTTTCGCTTGGACGATTTTGATGTTTTTGGGCTTTTACGTTATTTTCTTGATTTATCTTTTCTTTATTATCATGCCTTTTTCCAGGATTATTTCCATTGTTTTTACCGCTGTTATTCTGCTGGTTCCCAGATTTCTTTATTTGCCCTGGAACAGCAGGTTTTTCTTTATGATCTTCTATTTTCTCCTGCTTTTTTAATTGGATTTGCGTATTTTCTGCCGGCTTTTGCGGAGCAGGAATTTCTTTATCTGTCTGTTTAACAGGATTTGCAGGTTCAGGCATTTCTATCTTGTCAGCGTCAGCTTTTATTTTATTTTCTTTATATAATCCAGGTGAGAGCCCTTTTTCAATAGCAGCTTCTCTTTCCTCTTCACTTGCTTCCAGTAAAGTTACTTCAAGCTGCTCTTTTTGTGCAGCTTGTTTTATATCTGCCAGCTCCTTCTGAATACGCTTATCCGCTTCTTTACTCTGTTCTGTATAAACGGCAGCAATGACTACTTCTTTATTTTCTTTAAAATAACCCTGTTTCTTTATCTGAAGAAGAATTTTGTCAGCTACATCATGAATGCTGTTTTTTTCCCATTTCTTGATGTTTTGTATAATTAGTTCTCCTTCCTCATTATAAGGAACGAGCTTTACTACCTGATATTTTTGATTGACCCCTAGTTCAATACTCGGATTAACGTCGATTGACATATATGCATACACTTCGTCATTTTGCAGGAACGGCAGAAATGAAACGATAGCGAGCATTAGTGCAAAAGCTGCTGCCATTAATCCTTTTCCTTTAAATAGATTAAAAATAGTTAAAGGCGACGACTTTTTTCCGTTTTTCAGTTCTATTGGGAAGAATTCAATTTCCTGGCCAAGTGTATATGCCCCATCTTGTTTTCGGGCCCGCAGAAATTCACCTTCCGGGGTTAATAGTGTTAAAAAACGTTCGTTTATTTCCATGATAATTCCTGTTTTCACGTTTCCAACACCCCTTTTATATAATCCTTTAGAAAGATATAATCGCCAGTTAATATCAGTGATATGGCAATTATATATTTCCTATTTCTCTCTATTGTTTTTCTGCTTAAGGATACATAGCTCTCAAGCTGCTTTATCGGCAGCTTTTTTTTATCATAAAGTATGTTTTTGAGTTCATCATTTTCAACCAGAATCTTGGCTACTGTCATCGCATTTTTTCGTGCATCAGCATGTTTTGGAGACTGTTCGATCAGATCGCTGAAGGTAAGATCGAATTCCTGCAGAACCTGTGTAAACTGGAGAATTTCTTCTTTTCTCAGTTCTTCATCCGTTTTTTTCCTGAAGTCTTCAATGGACAATTCGTCTTCAATCGCAGAACCCGTATCATCATCTTCCTGATTAGAGCCTCCATTAAAACTAAGATTCTGAAATTTGGATTGCTTACGGATATAATCAATAACCCGTCTTTTAATCAGCACTTCCGAAAAACTGATCAATGAACTCCCTTTATCAGGACTATACTTTTGAATGGCTTCATTAAAAGCGATGAGACCAATGCTGAATTCATCATCTGATTCGTGTATGTATCTCTTGCAGACTGATGATACTGTTTTAGCAATAAACGGCTTATATGACTCTATTAGCTCATTATTTAATGCTGTATCTCCCTGCTGTATTAACTCTACCGTTTCTTCGAGCGTTCTTTTACGCTTCTTTGCCAAAAACAATAAACTTAGCAATTGCCCCACCTCTTTTCAAAACACATTATATCATACGGTGTCCAGATTATTTTTTTTAGGGTGGTTTTATTGGCAAAGGAAATGAAAGCCTCGAGGCGCTTTCTTTTCCAGCATAAATCAGTTGCCTTTATTCTCTTTTCCTTGACCTTTTACTTCTTCAGCTTTCAATTTTCCTTTGCCGGCATGGCTCTTTGCCTCTGCCTGCTTTTCTTGAACTTTCTTTGCCTGCTGTTCTTTTGCTGCTTTCCAATCTGCCTCACGTGCTGCTTTTTCAGCTTGTTTAGCTGCATCGCGTGCTTCCTTTTCTGCTTTTTTAGCTTCTTCTCGTGCCGCCTTTGCTTCTGCTCTCTTTTTAGCCTCTAAAGCCTTTGCCTCTTTTTTCTTCTCAGCTTTAGCTGCATCTTTTACCTCTTTAGACACCTTCACGGCATTTTCAGGTAACACAGTTTTCTCTTCAGAAGCTGATTCATCCATCTCTTTCTCCGGATCTTCTGCTGCTTCAGCTTCTTCAGATTTAATCGGAGCAGGCGCCATTTCTGAAGATTGCCCAGCCTGGTCAATTCCAGTATATTCTTTTTCTTCTATCAATTGTTCAGACCATTTTTCAGTGAACTTAGCAATGTTCTTTTGCATCGCTAAAACAGAGGGATGGTTTTCATCGAATCTTTCTGAAAACTTAGCAAGATTTGCCTGAAGGGCAATGATATTCTGGGCAAGGATTTCTTTTATTTCATCTTCAGTTTCCTTGTTGGCCGTGTCATTATCAGAAGAATCTTCACGGTCTGCATCGTCTTCATCTGGAGTTTCCACTTCAGCTGATTCGTCTAGATTACCGTTGTCCTCCTCATCTGATATTGATTTTCCCAGGTCTTCATTCGCTTCTTCATCAACGATAGTTTCAGCGTTTTCCATCTGTTCCAGTGCTTTTTCTATTGCTTCTAAAGCTTCTTCTCCCTTTCCTTCAGCAAAAAGTGCTTCTGCTTCCGCCATACGCTCTGAAGCATAATCGGCAAGCAATTTTGCATCTTTAATGTCATCAAAAGTTAGAGCAAGCTTCACTTTTTCCAATGCAATCTTTGCAAAGTAGAAGAAGCTTCCAGGCAATAGAGATGGGGCTTCTTCATCAAGCTCTTCTTTATCATTTTCAATGGATTCTGCTGCATCTTTTTTTGATTCAGCAGTTGCTTCAGCTGAAGGATCATTTTTTATTTCAACTGTTTCAAATTCTTCATCTTCCTTGTTCTCACTTGCAAAGGCTGTTGCGGCTGAAAATGTGAATGTTCCCGCAATTACCAGTGCAAGTGTGCTTTTTGCCATTTTATTCATTTCTTTACTGGATAAAAATTTCAATAATTTCACCTCAAAATTTAATTAAAGCGGCCGCTTGTTCATTACAACTGTACGGATTCATGAAAGAGATTTTTGGGGGTTATTAAAAAATTTATTTTTAAAAAAGATAAAAAGCTTTAACATCACTAAATTGATTAGTGTGCCAAAGCTTTTTTCATTAATTAAATGATGTGCCATCTTAACTTTCCACCGGGTGCTTTCTACATTTCAAAATGATCCACCTGATCAATAGACCGGTGAATACACCCGGAATTACAAAGAGCATAGGAAGAAAGACCGGTCCGAAAAAAATCCCAAATAATTTCAGCTTGGTTGAGTACATAAGTCCTACTGTCACAAAGTAGGCACTGAACACAAAGGGAAGGAAAGATAATTCTTCATTTTCCGGCATAGCAGTACGATATGCATCCCACATTGCAAACATGTAAAGACAAGGGTAAAACATGAGCCACTGATAATTTAGGACATGAACCGCTTTGTCAATTTCTCCCATGAAACTGAGCATGATGGCTGAATTAAAATGGCTGTATACATTAATGATGAATTCAAGCGCGACAAATAAAGTTCCCTTCCACAGCTTCCCCATTAATAATTGGCTAAAACCAGGCAATGCAATACTCCAAAAAACTGCTTCTAGTTTACTGAATTTTTTCATTTCATTACCACCAGCTACAAGTCGATACTTTTATTGTGCTCTGTTTATAGGTCAATTATCAATGAATTTTCCAGATATTTTCCTGAAAATCCAATAGGAAGTTATTTCCATTTTGAAATGCCATGACAAAAGGCCCCTTCTTATCGAAGGAGCCTGCACGGATTAAGTATTTTCATCCTTGTTGTGTTCTTTTTTTTCTTTGTTATTTTCTTTTACAATTTTTAACAACTCTTCTAGCATGGCTGCCATATCATCTCTGCTGTAGGAACTGGCTTCAGAGGTTTGAAGCTGATTTTTGTCTTCTGCACTTTTATTGTGATTCCAATCTTTATCCACTCTTTCTTCAAGCAGATAGGCTGGCACTAAATGGCCATCCGGTGTTGCATACATTTTATTTAACCGCCTTGTATCCTTGTCAAAGAAACTATATACAACAGGTATCACAAATAGTGTCAGGAATGTACTGCTGATCAGCCCGCCTATCAGAGCAATTCCCATAGGCTGGTTAATTTCAGTACCTTCCCCTAAACCAAGGGCAAGAGGAACTAACCCAAGTATGGTTGTTAAAGCTGTCATAAGTATCGGTCTTGCACGGTCCTTAACGGAAATAATTATGGCATCATAGGTCTTAAGGCCAATTTCTTTCTTTTGGTTAATATAATCGACAATGACTATTGCATTATTAACTACAATTCCTGCCAGCACAATAATCCCGATTATTGCTGTTAAGCTAATAGGTGTTTGGGTTGCTGTAAGAGCAATTGCCACCCCGATCACCATGAGAGGCACAGTAAACATGATAACTAAAGGATACTTCAGCGACTCAAATTGGGCTGCCATTACAAGATATATAAAGATGATTGCCAGAACAAAGGCCAGAATCAGGTCATCAATGGATGATTCCAGCAACTCCCTGTCACCGCTAAAAACGATTTCCGTTTCATCCGGCAAATCCAGATCAGCAATTTCTTTATCCACTGCTTTTGACATGGCACCCATGTTTGTTGAAGACTTGTACTTTAATGTAAATTGAACAGCATCCTGCTGGTTGATGCGCTGAATATTGACCGGCCCTTCTCCGCGTTCTATATTAGTTACGTCACTCAGAGTAGCATAATTTCCATCAGGCTTTTTTATAAGCAATTTTTTTAAATTATCAATATCCTGTGTGACTTCCCGATCGTACTCAACAAAAACGCCATATATATTCGATTCTTCATCTATCATTTGTGTTGCCCGATTGCCACGTGTTACATCATTTACTGCCATGGCTACCTGGGCAGGAGCCAGGCCTTGCTCAAGTGCCTTTTCACGGTCCACAGTAATTTGAATTTCTTCAACTGTATCCATAAGGTCAGTGGATAATTCTGTTACATCATCTAAGTCCTTCAATCTATTATAGATTTTATCTGCATTTTCCGTTAAGCGATTTGGATCTGTATCCTTTACACTGAAAGTCAGAGTATTCGGAGCTGTACCGGATGAGGATTGCATGTTAAATGAGAGTTCGGCAGTTTCATTAACCTTTGATGCAGCATTTTCCAGATCCTTTTTGATATCATCGGCAAATTCAAAGGTTGATCTTTCACGCTGATCAAGCCCTTTCATTTTGATGTACAATTCAGCGATATTGGCATTCTTCGAGCCCCGGAAGGATCCTTCCTGTGTAGTTCCGATGAGGCCGACATATGTATCTACCTCTTCTTCATCCTTTAATTCTTCCTCTAAAGCAGATATAACTTTTTCAGTTTCTGAAAGTGCAGTGCCATTTTCAAGCTCCATACGCACCGTAAAGAAGCCTTCATCTGTATTTGGAAGAAATTGTGTGCCTAAGGTGGTCATTCCAAAGCTTCCCGCTGCCAATAACAGCATGGTGATCGCTATTACCACTGCGCGATTCCGCAAAGACCACTTAATTGATTTTTCAAGTGAACGCATTAAGCCTGATTCCTGCCTTTTTGTCTCAATATTTGCTTTTGGAGACTTCAGCAGCCGGCTCGCCAGCATTGGCACAACTGTCAGTGCAACAGCTAGAGATGCAAATAAGCTAAAGGAAATGGTCAGGGCAAACTCCTTAAACAATTCACCGATGATTCCAGTAATAAATACTACTGGAAGGAATACAGCGACAGTCGTTAGTGTGGAAGCAGTAATCGCACCTCCTACTTCTTTTGCTCCATCGCTGGCCGCCGTTTTAGGATCTTTCCCCATTGATAAATGGCGGTAAATATTTTCAATAACTACAATGGAATTATCCACCAGCATCCCAATTCCAAGCGCTAATCCGCCCAGCGTCATAATATTTAAGGTGAAATTTGAAAAATACATTAAAACAAACGTAAAAATAACAGAGTAAGGAATTGAGATGCCAATAATAAGCGGGCTTTTAACATTCTTCAAAAAGAAAAATAGCACAATCATCGCAAAAGCACCGCCAAGAATCAGTGAATTGGAGATATTCTCTATTGCAAGTTTTATGTAATCCCCCTGATCAAAAAGAATTTCTGATTCAATATTTTCAAACTGTTCTTTCTCAAGAAGATCATCCAATTTCTGTATGAATTGATTTGAAACTTCTGCCGTATTAGCGTCTGACTGCTGCAGGACACTCAGCAAGACAGATGGAGACTGGTTTGTGCGCGTGATAGTGCGATCATCCTGGCTGG
The DNA here is from genome assembly GCF_000294775.2 of Cytobacillus oceanisediminis 2691. Lineage (GTDB taxonomy): Bacteria > Bacillota > Bacilli > Bacillales > Cytobacillaceae > Cytobacillus > Cytobacillus pseudoceanisediminis. The sequence goes on along the minus strand of NZ_CP015506.1, from coordinate 1,617,313 downwards.
CCAGCTGAACCTCTGAAATATCTTCAAGGCTTACTTTATCGCCTGTTGCAGGGTCAACTGTTACAGTAAGTTTTTTCAGCGTTTCAAGGGAATCAATGGAACTAATGATCCTGGTTGTCAGTTCTTTTCCCTCAGTCAAAACCGGATCACCCGGCATTGAAATATTATTGGATTCAATTACATCGACAACATCTGCCTGGCTTAGTTTGAAATCTCTTAGTTTTTCCTGATCAAGTTCCACCCTTACTTCCTTAATGGCTGTTCCGGAGAGATTTACGCTTGCTACTCCTTTAACCTTGGTCAGCTCCAGGTTCAGTTGTTCTGCAAGCCTTCTCAATACTTCAGGCTCTTCATCTGCACTAAGGGATAATTGTATGATAGGAAACTGGGCAGGATCAAACTTCATAAATCGCGGTTTATCGGCTTCATCAGGAAGCTGTGTCTGGTCCAGTCTTTGAATAACCTCATTTTGTATTTCATCAATATCTGTCGTCCAGGAAAATTGCATCAGAATGAAATTTGCGCTCTCTTGCGAGGTAGAAGTTAAGGTTTTAATCCCCGGCAATGTTGCCAAATTTTCCTCGAGCGGCTTTGTTACTTTTTCCACAACTTCATCGGGACTTGCTCCTGGATACGAAGTTACTACTACTCCTACAGGAGGATTCAGATCGGGTATGAGCTTTAATGGAATATTCATGAGGGAGACAGCCCCTAAAATAAGCACTAAGAACATCGTAACCAATGTAAAGATTGGCCTTTTGATTGAAAAATCACTTATTCGCACACATTCTGCTCCTTTCAAAGTCAGTAATTAATGACGGCTGCAAGATAGATATAAACACATTTCAACTATATTAAAGCAGCTATCACTATGCAAGAAATCAGTGTGCTGCTGAATGGTGATAGAGAACAATATCTATGACTTTAAAGGGGCTCAATCACCCCAAAAAAGACATTGCCTAAACCTTTGCCCACAGAAAAAAGCAGCATTACACAGCTGCTTTTTTCTCAATTTTTTCGATTTTTAAACCAGTGAATCCATAGATAAGAGTAATAACTGGACTTAGTATGCAGAAGAACGCAAACGGCATGTAAGCTGCTGTTTCCACCCCTAGTACACCTGCCAGAAAAACTCCGCAAACACTCCACGGGACTAACGGGTTTACCACGGTGCCGGCATCCTCAAGAATCCTTGAAAGATTTTTCGGGTGCAGACCGGCTTTTTCAAAAGGCTCTCTGAACGCATTCCCAGTTAAGAGAATCGACAGATATTGTTCTCCAAGCAGGAAGTTAATGCCGATTGCTGTTCCTGCTGCTGCTGCCACTAGAGAGGACACACGATTCAAAACACCTTTGATTCCTTCAAGCAAAGCTGGAAGAATGCCAAGCTTAAAGAATAAGCCTCCCATGGAAAGTGCAAGCAATACCAATGAAATAGAAAACATCATACTTTCCATGCCGCCTCTTGATAATAGTGCGTCTACTTCCTCTGAACCACTTTTTGAGACATATCCTGAAAACAGCAATGACATCACTTTTTCGAAACCGAAGCTGTTTTGAACAAAGATGGCCAGGATTAAAGCCGATAAAATTCCGGCTGACAGCGTGATGATAGCCGATACTCTTTTAATGGCCAGTATTGTCAAAATGACAAATGGAATTATGGAGTACCAATGTACCAGCCCCTCATCCAGCAGAGTTTTTTTCAGCTGGGCAATTTTTGAAAAATCAGATGCTGCCTCGCCTGGTGACAGCACAGCAAAAATTGCCAAAGAAATAATAAACGAAGGGATCGTTGTCCATGCCATGGTCTTTATATGCTCAAATAAATCCACCTTAACTGTCGATGATGCCAGATTAGTTGTATCAGACAACGGAGACATTTTATCTCCAAAAAAAGCACCGGAAATAACTGCACCTGCTGTAATCGCATCCGAAAGACCCAAAGCAGAGCTGACTCCCATAAAGGCCACTCCCAATGTAGCAGCCGTTGTAAGCGAGCTTCCAATGCTCATGCCAATCACTGATGCTACCACAAACACAATGGCATAAAAGAACTTTCCATTAACAGCTTCCAAAGCCATGTAAATAAATGTTGGAATGGTTCCGCTTGCCATCCAGCTGCTTATCAGCATGCCGATTAAAAAGAAAATGAAAATCGCCCCTAATCCGGACTGGGCACCTTCTATCAGCCCCTTTTCCAGCTGTGTAATGGATACTTTTTTTATTAAACCGTAAGCAATTAACCCCATTATCGCGAAAACAACGGGAATATGAGGCACTGCCCCTGCGAAAATAATAGAATAACTGATCCCTCCAAGGATTAATAGAGTGACAATAAGTGCCTCAAGCGGCTTCAAATTCAATGCTGCATGTTCCTGATGCATAATGTATTCCTCCTAAAAAAATACAAGAAATTCGAGAGCAAACAAAAAGAGCCCTCTCGCCTATAGGGACGAAGGAGCTCCGCGGTACCACCCTAATTGATAAGCCATTTATGCTTACCCGCTTAAAGAGAATGTCCTGTGAAATGCAGTTGTATTTCGACCAATTGCTGCCTGAATTTTCATCACCCATTCAGTTTCTATCTGCTGCCGGCAACTGCTCTACTTTCTTCTGCGGACAAAGTCTATATTTTTATCGAGATTGAACTTCCTGCTTTTTAACTTAAACGCTTTTTAGTACTAAAGCGGATGTGTTAATACTATATTATCTATTGATGAATATGTCAATAGGAGTGACAGAGGAATTTACAGGAATTGAATCAGGAGAAGAGAGGCTGATCATTTACAGGGACCAAAAGCAGAAACGGCCCCTAAAAGAGGCCGCATGATTATTCTGAGTCCATCGGATTATATAGTTTTACATCCGGGTTTTTTTCCTGGAACCACCGGAGTGCAAAGTCATTTTCAAAAAGAAAAACGTTTTTGTCATAACGGTCTTTAACCAGGAGACTTCTTCCGCTGGAAAGATTTTCGTTGACCTCATCGCCTTCTACCCAGCGGGCGATTTTGGAGCCTTGCCTTTCCATATAAACTTCTGTGTTATATTCATTTTTCATGCGATGTTCAAAAACTTCAAATTGCAGCTGTCCAACTGCACCGAGAAGGTATTCTTCCATTTTTACTGTTTTAAACAGCTGGATGGCTCCTTCCTGCACCAGCTGCTGGATGCCCTTATGAAAATGTTTTTGCTTCATGACATTTTTGGCAGTTACTTTTACAAATAGCTCAGGTGTAAATTGAGGTAGACGTTCGTATTGGAAATTATTTTTACCTGCCGTTAACGTATCGCCAATCTGGTAAGTTCCCGGGTCATAAATTCCAATGATATCCCCGCTTACGGCAGTATCGACTGTACTTCTGTCATCAGCCATGAATTGTGTGGACTGCGCAAGCTTGATGGACTTTCCGATTCTTGGTATATTTACAGCCATGCCTCTTTCAAATTGGCCTGAACAAATTCTTAAAAATGCTATCCGGTCGCGATGAGCAGGATTCATATTTGCCTGAATTTTAAATATGAAGCCAGAAAATTCTTCTGACAGCGGATCAATTTCACCTGCTGAAGAATTCCTCGGCTGCGGCGGCGGTGCAAATTGGAGATAAGACTCAAGGAATGTCTGTACACCAAAGTTGGTCAGCGCGCTTCCAAAAAACACAGGGGTCAATTCTCCCTTTGCAATTCTCTCTCTTGAAAACTCATTGCCCGCTTCATTTAACAGCATAATTTCTTCAAGAGTCTGATCATATAGACCAGAATCCTTAATGGAGTGGTTTCCCTCTATTTCGCCTTCCTCATTCAGTGAAATAAAGCGGTCCTCTTCCTCTACTCTGAATTGCTCAATTCGATTATTAAACCGATCATAAATTCCGAGGAATTCTTTCCCCATCCCGATTGGCCAGTTCATAGGATATGATTCAATTCCCATGACCTCTTCTAATTCCGCAAGGAGCTCAAGCGGTGCCTTTCCCTGGCGGTCAAGCTTATTCATAAATGTAAAGATCGGAATTCCTCTCATGCGGCAGACCTTGAATAATTTAAGTGTCTGCTCTTCGATGCCTTTCGCTGAGTCAATGATCATAACAGCACTATCAACGGCTGTCAGCGTACGATACGTGTCTTCACTGAAATCCTGGTGACCAGGAGTATCTAGAATATTAACGCGCGCACCATCATATTCAAACTGCATCACACTGGAGGTAACAGAAATACCGCGCTGCTTTTCAATTTCCATCCAGTCGCTTGTTGCATACTTGCCTGTCTTCTTTCCTTTAACTGTACCCGCGTCACGAATGGCACCCCCGAATAATAGGAGTTTTTCTGTCAGCGTCGTTTTACCGGCATCCGGGTGGGAAATGATTGCAAAGGTGCGGCGGGATAAAACTTCTTCTTTAAAATTTTTGGACATATTGGTTCCTCACTTACTTATATGAAAATTTGTTTATCGCAGTCTAACGGTCAGTTTGACTCCCATGTCGTACACATAGCAAATTGAGAATGGGTAAGCGGGAGTCTAAACTGCCCGTATAGGCCCGAATGAAGCACAAAGACTAAGAATGCCACGTCCTCCCAAAAGCTGCCGCTTTCGGTCGTGCGATGTATCGCTCTGTAGCTTTCCTTATCCTGTGGCAACGTCTTTGTGACCCACATCGTGCGGGCCTCAACTTACAATCAGCGGGGGATGAACCCCCACAGATTGAAGTTTCACTTTATCAAGCAATCAATGTGACACTTAATTATTGCAATACCTTCAATTTTATCGCTCCGAAGTAAAGTTTGCAACGCATTTTAAGATTGCATATTTCTTTTTATAAATCTTTTTCAGGCTTATAATAGTGAAACAAAATATAAAAAAGGAGGTTGCAAATGGACACAATTACTCATACTTTATTCGGCTTGGGCCTTTACGGTGCAGTTAATAAACGAGATATGGATAAGAACACCAAGAGAGCGTACTTGCTTACCGCCGTGGGGGCAAGCCAAATTCCGGATATTGATGTCATCTCCCGCTTATGGGATACAGAAGGACTTTATCAGATGTGGCACAGAGGCATTACCCATTCAGTTTTTCTTACTCCGGTTTGGGCTCTGCTGTTTTTTCTGCTATCCTTCCTGCTCTTCAAAGTTAAGGATAAGAAGCTTTTCCTGCTGGGTTGGCTTGCAGTTTTCATACATAATACAAGTGATTTATTCAATGCATGGGGAACGGGATACTTGGAGCCATTTTCAAATATGAGGATTACCTTTGGCACGATTCCTATTGTTGATTTAGTGATTTGGTTCATCATGGGAACTGCTTTTATTTACTCTAGAAGAAACAAACTGAAATCACCTTACTACTTTAGAGTGGCATGGGCCTTTTTGTTGGTGCATGTTATCATCCAAAGCACTCAGGGATTTATTATTTATAAGCAGTATGATGATCAATATGATCAAGTTGCCCTCTCGGCAGATTTTATTCCATGGACCTTTTCAGTTATAACCAAAAAAGACGATGAGGTAATCATCTTTAATGATAACCTTTTTAAGAAAGAGGAAACTCAATATGTGCTTCAATCCAGAGAAACTGCTGATTTAGATAAATTGTTTTCTCAGCGTCCTGAAGCTAGAACCCTTTATGAATGGTCCCCATTTGTCGTTCTTGTTGATGATGATGAAAGGCTTGGCCTCTATGATCCCCGATTTTACAGAAACGGTCAGTCTTTTCTGTTTGAATATATCGAGAAAAATACAGAAAGATGAGCATCTTGCTCATCTTTTTTATTTTCACCATGTATGCTGCATGCATAGATTTTTTCATTAATTTATTCCTTTTGCACATAATACAACTATTGAGCTTTACAAGCAGTTTCATTAGGGAATAGGAGTACTGCCAGAATCCTCCCTTGAGCTTCCTTTAAGGGAAAATTACATAGTTAAGAGGTGTTAATATGAATTTTATTTGGGGAATATTCGGTATCATTGTCGTTTTAGGATTAGCTTTCCTGCTCTCAAGCAACAGAAGGGCCATTAGTTTAAGAACTGTTGCGGGTGGGCTTGCCATTCAGCTGATTTTCGCCTTTCTCGTTCTAAAGTGGGAAGGCGGCAGAAAAGGTTTAGAATGGCTAACAATGAAGGTAAACGATATTATCAATTACGCTAATCAGGGAATTAATTTTTTATTTGGCGGCCTTTTTACAGATGAATCGGGTATCACCTTCGTTTTCGCACTTCAGGTCCTGCCTGTGGTAATCTTTTTTTCATCATTGATTTCTGTCCTCTATTATTTAAGGATTATGCAGTTTTTCATAAAAATCCTTGGCGGGGGGCTGTCAAAGCTACTCGGAACCAGAAAAGCAGAGTCCATGTCGGCAGCAGCAAATATATTCGTAGGGCAAACAGAGGCTCCGCTTGTTGTCCGTCCTTATATTGCCAATATGACAAAATCTGAGTTATTTGCGGTAATGACCGGCGGCCTTGCTTCTGTGGCAGGATCTGTTTTAATCGGATATTCCCTTTTGGGTGTGCCTCTTGAATATCTCTTGGCTGCAAGCTTTATGGCTGCACCGGCGGGTTTAATACTGGCCAAAGTCATGCTTCCTGAAACAGAGGATAAAGAAGAGCCTAAAGAATTCGATATGGAAGTGGATAGCGACTCAGCCAATGTCATTGATGCAGCCGCAAAAGGTGCAAGTGTCGGGCTGGAACTGGCTTTGAATATCGGAGCGATGCTTCTTGCCTTTATTGCTCTGGTTGCATTGATTAACGGTCTCCTTGGATGGGTTGGAGGATTATTCGGCTTCGAGGGATTAACGCTCGAAATCATTCTGGGTTATGTTTTCTCGCCTCTTGCATTTGCAATAGGCGTTCCATGGTCAGAAGCTGTGCAGGCCGGAAATTATATTGGCCAGAAGTTAATTTTGAATGAATTCGTTGCTTATTCTGCTTTTGCACCGGATATTCCAAATTTATCTGATAAAACGGTCGCAATCGTCAGCTTTGCCCTTTGCGGATTTGCCAATATTTCTTCATTGGGCATTCTGCTTGGAGGGCTTGGCGGACTCGCACCTAACCGCAGGCAGGACATTGCGCGGCTTGGCCTGAAGGCAGTTGCAGCAGGTGCCCTGGCTTCTATGTTAAGTGCTGCCATAGCTGGAATGCTTTTTTAAATATCATGTGAAAAATCCTCCCGCTGTTTACGGGAGGATTTTTTGATCTTATTTCTTTAAATAATAGATAACGGATTCATACGGCCTTAATTTAATGGTCTGTGCTGCCGGAGGTGACTGATTGTAATTGGACAGTAAGATCTCATCTTTATATTCGTCTGCCTGATGGTGTTCAGGAATGATAAATGATGTTTCTTCCCCATAGAAATTATTCACGACCAGCAGCTTTTCATTATTGCCATTTCGAACATAAGCAAATACCTTAGGATGCTCCTCAGAAATCAGTTCATAGTCTCCGTACGTGATAATATCATATTGCTTGCGAAGCTGGATCAGCTTCTTATAATGATAAAAAATAGAATCTCCGTCCTTCAATGCTTTTTCGGCATTTATTTCCATATAATTTGTTGCAACATTTATCCATGGCGTTCCATCGGAGAAACCGGCATTTTCAGAACTATCCCACTGCACCGGGGTCCGGGAATTGTCGCGAGACTTGCTTTTGAGAATATTTATGATTTCTTCTTCACTCATTCCCTTTTCCCTAAGGATATTATAAACGTTCAGTGATTCTACATCTCTGTAGTCTCCAATGTTTTCAAAGCCTGGGTTTGTCATGCCAAACTCTTCACCCTGATAAATATAAGGGGTTCCCTGCATCATATGAATGACTGTCGCCAGCATTTTAGCAGATTCACGATGATATTTCCTGTCATCACCATATCTTGACACAATTCGGGGCTGATCATGATTGCACCAGAATAAAGCATTCCAGCCTCCGCCCTTGTGCATCTCAGTCTGCCACCTTGATAAAATCTGCTTTAACGCTCTAAAGTCAAATTCAGCGATTGCCCATTTCTCTCCATTTGGGTAATCCACTTTCAAATGATGAAAGTTGAAAGTCATGCTCAGCTCTTCCCTCTCAGGATTGGAATACTTTATACAATGTTCAATGGAAGTGGAGGACATTTCGCCAACAGTCATACTATCGTATTTTGAAAATACATTTTCATTCATTTCATGCATAAATTCGTGTACACGAGGTCCGTCTGTATAGAATTTTCTGCCGTCTCCCGGAGGCACAGATCCGTCATCATCGGGAAACTCCTGGTCTTTAGAAATCAGATTGATTACATCAAGTCTGAAGCCATCTACACCTTTTTCAAACCAGAATTCCATCATGTCATACACTTTTCGGCGAAGCTCTTCATTTTCCCAATTTAGATCCGCCTGCGTGACATCAAAAAGATGGAGATAGTATTGGCCGGTTGCTTCATCATATTTCCATGCATTTCCACCGAATTTTGATTCCCAGTTTGTCGGTTCGCTTCCATCGTCCTTAGGGTCTTTCCAAATATAAAAATCACGGTATGGATTGTCTTTTGATTTTTTTGCTTCCTGGAACCATTGATGTTCTGTGGAAGTATGGTTTACTACAATATCCATAATGATTTTAATGTCCCGGCTATGTGCCTCTTCAAGAAGCTTTTCAAAGTCAGCTAGAGTTCCGTATTCTTCGTGAATGCTGAAATAGTCACTAATATCATATCCGTTGTCGCGCTGCGGAGATTTATAAATTGGTGTCAGCCAGACGACGTCCACACCTAATTCTTTTAAATAATCAAGCTTGGCAATAATTCCAGGAATGTCTCCAACCCCATTTCCTGTCGTATCGTTAAAGCTTTTTGGATAAATTTGATATACTACTGATTTTTTCCACCATGGTTGTTTCATTAGAATCACACCTGTTTTAGTTTTTTAGAAATTGAGTTTTTAGCTGTTAAAAAGAAGGACCTGAGCTTCATAGGGACGCAGCTTAATTGTTCTGTTAATTTGTATATCTTTATAATTCCCAATCAGTGCCTCAAATTTCTTTTCCTGGATGTATGCAGGGGGTTCTACTTCAGGGTTTCCTCCATAGAAGTTGCACAAGACAAGAAGGATCTGATTGCCCAATGTTCTTGTATAAGCGTACACTTCAGGATGTTGATCAAGTATTAGGTTATACCTGCCGTAAACAATAATTTCATTTTTCTTTCTAAGTTCAATAAGCTTTTTATAGTAATGAAAAACAGAATCAGGGTCTTTCATGGCCTTTTCCACATTAATGTCTTTATAGTTAGGGTTTACTTTTATCCAGGGGGTTCCATCCGAAAAACCTCCGTGCTCGGAAGAATCCCATTGCATCGGCGTCCGGGCGTTGTCACGCCCTTTTGCGTATATGCTTTCAAGGGCCTTATCCTCTGTCCAGCCATCGTTAAGTGCTTCTTTATAAAAATTAAGTGTTTCTATATCCCTGTACTCTTCAACGCTTGAGAAACGGACATTCGTCATTCCAATTTCTTCGCCCTGATAAACATAAGGAGTTCCCTTCATCATATGAAGCAATGTTGCGAGCATCTTAGCCGACTTTTCCCTATACTCTCCGTCATTGCCGAATCTTGAAACAGAGCGGGGCTGGTCGTGATTATTAAAGTAAAGGCTGTTCCAGCCAGCTTTATCCAGCTCATTTTGCCATTTTGTCAGGTTTAGTTTTAAGTCACACAGATCAAGGGGTTTAAGATCCCATTTGCCGTTTGGCCCGTTGTCCAGGCTAACATGTTCAAATTGGAAGACCATATTTAACTCATTTCGTGATTCCCCTGTATATTGCCTGGCCCACTCAGGAGTCACACCGGGCATTTCGCCAACAGTCATAACATTAAACTTCGCTAACGCCTTTTCATTCATCTCCCGCAGGTATTCATGAATTCTGGGGCCGTTTCGATAATACTTGCTTCCAGAAGCATATTTCTTTCCAGGCTTTGGTTCATCATCAGGAAGTCCCTCTACTTTGGAAATAAAGTTGACCACATCCATTCTGAATCCATCAATGCCTTTTTCCAGCCACCAAGTCATCATGTCGTATATTTCATTTCTTAGTTTCGGATTATCCCAATTTAAATCTGGCTGTTTCTTTGAAAACAGATGCAAATAATATTCTCCTGTTTTATCATCAAGTTTCCAGGCGGATCCCCCGAAATTGCTTCCCCAGTTATTCGGCTCTTTTCCATTCCTTCCTTCGCGCCATATATAATAATCCCTGAATGGATTGTCTTTGGATTTCCTGGACTCTGCAAACCAGATATGTTCGTCTGAACTATGGTTCACCACCAGATCCATAATGAGTTTAATCTCTCTCTTATGCATCTCTCCGAGAAGTTCTTCCCAATCTTCCATTGTTCCAAACTCACTCATAATATCCTGATAATCGCTTATATCATAGCCATTATCATCATTTGGCGATTTATATACTGGAGAAAGCCAGACCACATCAATCCCTAGCTCTTTCAAATAATCCAGCCTGGAGATGATACCCTGCAAATCTCCTATTCCATCTCCATTGCTATCCATGAAGCTCCGCGGGTATATCTGGTAAACTACACTTTCTTTCCACCATTGCTTCTTCATATGGCGACCTCCGATTTTTAACATTTGTGTGCATGCCCCAAGAAATGGCGATACCATGGAATCATAGAACCCCATGGCATCAATCTTTCTATTCTGCTTTTTTAAATTTAGAGAAGGCTAAGGTCAATACAAACGGTACGACAAGTGCAATACCCATTCCGATAAAGAAAGAACCCCAATTTCCCGCAAAGATAGAGAAGAATGCCGGCAAGCCTCCTACACCTATCGACGGTGCCTTAACTCCATTAATAGTGATGAAGATTCCTGCAATTGCTGACCCAATAATCGCTGCAAAGAAAGGGTACTTAAAGCGAAGATTTACGCCAAACATTGCCGGTTCTGTTACGCCCAGCCACGCTGATACTGAAGAAGTTAGCGCAAGCCCTTTCAGTTTTTCGTTCCCTTTGCTTAACAGCATCATGGCAAAAGCGGCGGAACCCTGAGCTATATTAGACAATGCAACCATCGGCCATAAAAACGTGCCGCCAATGCTGCCGATTAACTGCAGATCAACTGCCAGGAACGTATGATGCATACCAGTGATAACGAGAGGGGCATATAATCCACCGTAAATCAAGCCTCCAAGGGCTGGAACAGCATCAAAGATTCCGACAACCCCATTTGTAATCCAGCTGCCGATCATGAATGTGATCGGTCCAATAGCAATAAAAGAAAGAAACCCAGTGATCAGTAAAGCGATCGGCGCGACAGTTAGAAGCTGAAAAGCATCAGGGATTCTTTTTCTCAGAAATACTTCTATCTTAGCCAATACGTATGAAGCAAATAATACAGGCAATACCTGCCCCTGATAACCTACCTTTTCTATTTCTAACCCGAATAAGTTCCACTTCGGAACTTCTTCAGCAGAACCATAGCCCCATGCATTTAAAAGATCCGGATGCACTAGCATTAAACCTAGCACAATACCAAGAAGAGGACTTCCGCCAAACCGGTTTACAGCACTCCATCCAATCAAACCGGGAAGGAATACGAAAGCAGTATTGGCAATCAGGTTAATGATGCCAGCCAGATCAGCCCAGTTAGTATAAACTTCAACAAAAGACTTATCATCAAAGAAAATATCCGGTGCTGTCATAATATTGTTTATCCCCATCAGCAAACCGGCTGTTACGATAGCTGGAAGGATTGGAATAAAAATATCTGCGAGTGTTTTAATGCCGCGCTGCAATGGATTTAAATTCTCAGCAGCAGCACTTTTTGTTTCTTCTTTTGATGATTCGCCTATTCCAGTTGCTTCTGTCATTTCTTTATACACTTTATCAACAAGGCCTTGTCCAATGACAACCTGGAATTGTCCATTTGTGGAAAAGGAACCTTTCACTACATCTATATTTTCGAGTTTTTCTTTATTGACCTTCCCCTCATCTTTTAAGGCAAAACGCAGACGTGTAACACAATGAGTAGCCGCTGCGATATTATCCTTGCCCCCGATAGCTTCTACAATTTGCTCTGCTGACTCTTTATTCGTAGCCATTCTTCGCTCTCCTCCTGTTACCGTTTTCATATTATAGAAAAAAACAGTTATAAGGTTTTTATTTATTGTTCTCGCCATTTACAACTCTATCCAATTTAGCAAACCAACTTGTATATACATGAACTGTTTACGCTTTCATTTTATCTTGTATATACATGTTAGTCAACCATTTTTTCATTTCTCTCTTTTCTATACCCATTCACTCGCTTCGAAAGCCAGAAAATAAAAAACCGGCTTCGAGACTAATTTGTCTGCAAAGCCGGTTCTAAACCACTTGAATAGGTTATTTCCTTTTATCATTGTCATCATCTTTTGTGAGCTCACGGGTAGATTTCTTAAATTCTTTTAATGTCTCCCCGAACGCTCTTCCTATTTCAGGAAGTTTCTTAGGTCCAAAAATAATCAGAGCCAAAACCAGGATTAGAATTAAACCTGGAATACCGATGTTTGATAACATGCTGAACACTCCTTATATATCATATCGCTTGAGGCAGTAGTAATCATGTTCATTGTCCATTATAGTTGATTGATAAAAAAAATCATAGCATGAGTGCTATGATTTCATGTTTTTTGACTATTTGAAGGCTCTATCAAGTTCATCCAGCACTTCACCAATTTTGCGGTCATGAATCACTTTATCAGCATAAATATCGAAATCCGTAGGTTCCATATTAATAATCACAAGTTTTGCTCCTTTTTGTTTGGCTATCAGCGGAAACTGATTTGCAGGTGTTACAGTCAAGGATGATCCCAGAACAATAAAAAGTTCTGCTTTTTCTGTTTCATCTGCTGCGAAATCTAAGGCCTCCTCAGGGAGCATTTCCCCAAACAGAACCACTGAAGGACGGAGCACACCCCCGCAACGGCATTGGAATTGACCATGCAAATACCCCTCGCTCGGGAACTCTTTTTTACATTTCTGGCAATGGAGTGTCTGCAGATTCCCATGGAGCTCTGATATTTTTTCACTTCCCGCGAGTCCATGAAATCCATCCACGTTCTGGGTAATAATGCTCTTAATAATACCTCTCTTTTCCCAATCTGCAAGAATATAGTGCCCTTGATGGGGATTACACTCCTTAAGCCCGATTACCCTGTGCCGATAAAATTCTATAAATTCGTTCACATTTTCATTCAATGCTTTTGTACTGGCTATTTTCCCAGGATCTTTCCCATTCCATAATCCATTATTGGCAGACCTGAAATCAGGCAGTCCGCTTTCTGTCGACATTCCTGCTCCAGTCAATATTACTGTATAATTTGATTCTTTCAGCCATTTCTCAAGCATAGATATCAGCTCCCAATAAGGTTTTGTCACAGGTTAAATTTGATTTCCATTTATTTCTCCCAATGAAATGTTTATGTCATGTCAGGTATGCGGTAAATACTAGATTATAACTGTTTATGCGAATTATCAATATAGGAGTGATAGCTATGCCTGAAATAGAAACCAAAGTTTATAAGGACGGCTATAAAAAATTTTCATCCAGGGCTAAACGTTATGCGGACGATCCTGAAAAAACAAAAGGACTTTTAAGAAAGGCTACACTTAAAGCAGATAAAAACCAATCTTCATTAAGTGATATATGGGAAAAGTTTCAGCTTCTGATCGATTTAGTAAAGTCATGGTCTAAAGGCGATTACCGGCATATTTCAAAAAAATCGATTATCTTTATTATTGCTTCCATACTATACTTTGTTTCCCCAATAGACCTTGTTCCTGACTTTTTAATAGGAATGGGAATCTTAGATGATGTAGCAGTCCTTGGTTTTGCCGTTAGCCAAATTACAGGTGAACTTGAAAAATTCAGAATTTGGAAAGAGAGCAGGACGATTGGAATGAAATAATTATTTTCTGTGCATTTTAATATTATTTGCTATAATAATGATGGAAAGTATTTATGCTGTCAAAATTAAATAGCAAGAAATGTAGGGGAACCGGTATGCCGGTTGAGACTTCATCATTAAGATGCTGACCCTTTGAACCTGATCTGGCTCATACCAGCGTAGGGAACATATTCTTAAACATACTAAATGTTTTTTATATGCGCCCTGGTTTATACCGGGGCGTTTTTATTTTTCAGGGCAGACTATCATTAACTTTCCTTATTACATAACGTTTTTTAGGAGGAGTACTTATGAAAAAGTGGATTGCAGCTATCTGTTCGCTGCTGCTTCTTTCAGGCTGTGCCGGCAATGGACCGGATAATCAGACTGGAAGCGAAGATTCAGACAGCAAACAAGATTTGAAAAAAGTTACTGTTGTACTGGATTGGACACCTAATACCAATCATACCGGCTTATATGCCGCAAAGGACAAAGGATATTTTAAAGAAGAAGGGCTCGATGTAGAAATTATAATGCCAGGTGAAGCAGGTGCAGATCAATTGACTGCATCAGGCAAGGCTGATTTTGGTGTCAGCTATCAGGAAAGCATCACGGAAGCACGTGTACAGGGCGTTCCCCTTGTATCGATAGCAGCTGTTATTCAGCATAATACTTCCGGTTTTGCATCCCCTGCCGAAAAAAACATTAAATCGCCGAAAGACTTTGAAGGAAAAACTTATGGCGGCTGGGGGGCACCTGTAGAAAAATCGGTAATAGACTCCCTAATGAAGAAGGAAAACGCTAATATTGATAAGGTCTCAATTGTTAATATGGGGGATGCTGACTTTTTTACAGCTGTTAAAAGAGATATAGACTTCGCATGGATTTATTATGGATGGACAGGTGTAGAAGCAGAACTTCGGGGGGAAAAGATTAATATGGTCTACCTTACCGACTACTCAGAAAAACTGGATTACTACACGCCCGTTCTCGCAACCAGCGAAAAAATGATTGCAGATGATCCGGATACTGTCAAAGCATTTGTAAAAGCAGCAGCAAGGGGATATGAATTTGCAATCGATCAACCTGGCGAAGCAGCAGATATTTTGTTAAAGAATGCTCCGGATCTGGACAGCGAATTGGTCAAAAAAAGCCAGGAATGGCTATCCCCCCGCTATCAGGATGATGCTTCAAGATGGGGTGAACAAAAGCTTGAAGTCTGGGAAAACTATGCAGACTGGATGCATGAAAATGGTCTTTTAGATAAAGAATTAGATGCAGGCAAAGCATTTACTAATGACTTCCTGCCGGAATAAGGAGAGTTCAAATATGGCAAACGCACTTGTAAGCATTCAGATCATACCGAAAACAAAAGATGGGGAAAATGTTATACCTTACGTTGATGAAGCAATTAGTGTCATTCAGCAATCCGGTGTTAAGTACGAAGTGCACCCCCTCGAAACAACGATGGAAGGCGATTTAGACCATTTATTGAAAATCATAGCTGATATGAACAGAAAAATGATTGAAAGAGGAAGCAGCAATGTAATCTCACAGGTAAAGGTTCTATATCAGCCGGACGGTATTGAAATGAGTGATTTAACGGAGAAATATCGTCCATGATAAATTTGTTCAGAAAAGGATGGAGGCCGGCTGCGGTTCTCCTTCTTTTATTCATTGCTTGGGAAATGGCAGTAAATCTGGCAGAAGTCCCTGCATGGCTCCTGCCTCCGCCAACAGAAATCGTTCTGGAAGCGATTTCGGGCTGGGAGGGCTTCAGCCACCACCTTCAATCGACAGTCATGCTTTCCCTATTGGGATTTGCCATTGGCACCGTCATAGGTTTAATCACAGCCGTTATACTGCACTTATTGCCTTTTATAAGGGAGTCGGTTTACCCTCTCCTCATACTTTCACAAAATGTGCCTATAATTGTTCTGGCTCCTTTGCTGGTTGTTTGGTTTGGTTTCGGGATACTTCCAAAGCTGATTGTCATCACGCTGGTTTGCTTCTTCCCCATTACTGTTGCTGCATTGGACGGCTTTCGCCAGACACCCGGAGAACTTAGGCATTATATGCTGATGGCAGGGGCCAGCAAAGGACAGCTGTTTTGGAAGCTGGAGCTTCCCTATTCCCTTCCCTCTCTATTTTCAGGGCTAAAAATCTCCGCAACCTATAGTGTGATGGGTGCTGTAATATCCGAATGGCTCGGAGCTAAAGAAGGAATAGGTGTTTATATGACTCTGGCATCTTCTTCATTTCGGACAGACCGTGTTTTTGTTGCCATTTTTGCGATTATGCTGTTAAGCTTGCTGTTTTTTGGAGGAATTTTACTGGCTGAACGTTTGCTGATTAAATGGAAGTCACGGGAGAGTGCCAGGAAATGATACAATTATCCGTTAATCATTTAACCAAAAGTTTTGATACTAATCAGGTTTTAGACAATTTGAGTTTTCATGTAAATGAAGGGGAATTTGTTTCGATTTTAGGTCCTTCAGGGAGCGGAAAGAGCACCATTTTCAACCTGATTGGCGGGATGCTTCTGCCGGACGAAGGCTCCATAACGCTTGGGAATGTGAAAATCAACGGCAAACGCGGTTCAATAAGCTATATGCCTCAGACACCTTCCCTGATGCCCTGGAGAACCATTCTTCAAAACGTTCTGCTTGGACAGGAGCTAATGGGTAAAACCGATTCGGAAGCGGCCAGAAAGATGCTTCAAAAAGCTGGTCTCGGCGGCTATGAAAATGCATACCCCCATGAATTGTCAGGGGGAATGAAGCAAAGGGCTGCCTTTATCCGGGCATTATTAAGCCCGCAGCCTATCATTTTGCTGGATGAACCTTTTTCAGCTTTAGATGAGCTTACCCGCCACGATATGCAAAAGTGGCTTCTCGATATTTGGAATGAGCATAAGCCGACAATTCTGTTTGTAACCCACAATATCGAAGAAGCCATTTACCTCTCTGATCGAATTTTAGTACTGAGCAGCAAGCCTGCTAAAGTAATTAAAGAATATAAGGTACCCTTTAACAGGCCAAGAATGGAGGAACTTTATCTCAATGAAAATTTCCTTGCCTGCAAAAGAAGCATCCATCATGCGCTGAAAAATCATTAGGAGGCAACAGCATGGATAAGTATATTGATGCCCATATTCATCTTGATAAGTACAGCAATATTGAATTAGAGAAAATGTTTCATGAGTTGCCGTTTCAGCTTTCACTTGTTACAGTTTCAAGCGATTTAGCATCCTGCAAAAGAAATCTTGCTCTTGCAGAAATTTATTCCTTTGTTAAACCTGCCTTCGGTTTTCACCCTGAACAGGTTCTGCCCAGTGATCATGAAATTTCAGAGCTTTTCAGCTGGATAAAGATTCACATAGAACAAATGGCTGCTGTTGGCGAGGTTGGCCTTCCATACTATTTAAGGTCTGAAGGGAGAAAGCAGCTTGGGGGATATATTGAACTTCTCGAAGAATTCATTAAGCTCGCTAAAAGGTGGGATAAGCCCATTGCCCTCCATGCAATTTATGATGATGCACCGATTGTGTGCAATTTATTGGAAAAGCATTCGATTAAAAAAGCTCATTTTCACTGGTTTAAAGGTGACAGCGCAGCGGCAAGCAGGCTGATTGCCAATGGCTATTACATCTCCTTTACTCCAGATATCGTGTACGAAAAAGAAATACAGGACCTTGTACGGGATTACCCGCTGGATAAATTGATGGCAGAAACGGATGGTCCATGGGAATTCGAAGGCCCTTTTAAAAACAAGCCTACCCATCCAGCCATGATGGCCCATTCCATCAGTGCCCTTGCTGAACTAAAAGAATTAGCTTTCAGCAGCGCTCTTAAGAAGCTGTATGATAATACAAAAAGCTTCTATAATATTGATTAATCAGCCTTATAGTCTTTTGCCATAAGGCTGTTTTTTTTATTCAGATTAGATAAAAAATACTAGATAAATATAATCATTTCGCACCATTCCTAATTTTGGAAATATAGGTTAATCTTATATTGGACAATACGTTTAGGAGGTATGTAATGAAAAGGTATATTTTCTTGTTATTGACTATTTTACTAGTCTTCTCAGGCAATGTTTCTGCAGAAACCAAAAGCCGTTCTGCTGATTTGACTGAGAAAGATTTCATGAAAGCCGTATTAAAGGCTGATGAGTTTAAGGAATTTAAATCCTCCATTTTAAAAGATGCAGCCGCCAAGCCAAGAGCTCTTGTTGATGAAAAAGGAAAACAATATGGCTGGACAGTTCAATATGAAATAGAATACAAAGAAAAAAATGTTTTCTTAGATAGTAAAGCCCTCGTAAATTTCTCGTCACTTCTATCATTTTCTTATGAGTCCGACGGAAAAGGATTAAAAGTCCGGCTCGTCGATTACAGCAGGTTAATTGAGGATCAGGCTTTTTATGTAAAAGACCTGAAGTCAAATGAAGAAACCAAAATAGATATATCGAAAGACAGCATCTTTACTGATTATTTGACAGAGGTAGAAAGGAAGAAAACGCATTTGATTGAAGAAGCAGCAGTAAGCAATGCTGTCTCTTCCGATAAAATCACTGCAGCAGCCGAGTTATGCTACTACTGTACAAAATATGAATGGCGCGGCGGATACCCTTGCTCATCCGCAAATACTGAGCCTGAAGTTTCAGTGTCTTCCCAGCTAAAAGAAAGCGGACTAAATCCAGATTCGGTAATCATTGACTGTTATGTACCCCGCCATAAAGTATGTGTTAGCGGGGAATGGAGAACATATTGCCCTATTCAATAAGAAAAGCGGAGCGCTTATGCTTATCATCGACATTCATAAGCCGATGACGCCTGAGCTGGACAGTTATAAAACCGGCTAAGCAGATGCTTAGCCGGTTTTATTATCCCTTAGTACCTGATGCGATATTTGATCCTTCTATAAAGTGCTTCTGGAAGAAGAAGAATAGCAGTACAACTGGCAGGAGGACCATGACTGACATGGCCATCAGGTAATGCCATTGTGTCTGAACTGTTCCCTTGAAGGTCTGAAGCCCGATTTGCAGTGTGTACAGACTTTCATCATTTATATACAATAATGGTCCGAGAAGATCATTCCATGCCCCATTAAACGAAAAAATGGCCACTGTAATAAGAGCCGGCTTCGTCAGAGGCAGCATAATATGCCACCAGATCTGCAGATGATTCGCACCGTCAAGCACTGCCGCCTCTATTAGTTCATTAGGAATGGACATCATAAACTGGCGCAATAGGAAGATGAAAAAGGCACTCCCCAAAAAAGCTGGAACAATCAGCGGCAGGTACGTATTTACCCAGCCAAGCTTCGAAAATAAAATGTATTGAGGCACCATCGTGACAAACCCTGGGATCAGCATGGTTGATAACACAACTATAAACAAAGCATTTCTTCCTTTAAAACGGATTTTCGCAAACGCATATGCAACGAGTGAATTGACAAGAACACTTCCAGCCATTCCACAGAGGGCAATAAAAAACGTATTCATTGCCCAGCGGGTAAACGGCGCTGTTTTCCATGCTTCAACATAATTGGAAAAATGGAATTCCTTTGGCACAAAGGTAGGCGGATATTGCGCAATCTCAGCAGGAGATTTCAATGATGTCGAAATCATCCACCACAGGGGAGATAATACCAGTACACTTCCCGCTAATAAAACGATAAAAATAATCGTCTGCTTTAAATTATCTTTGAATTTTTTTGTCTCATAAAACTTCGGTGCTGCGGCAGTTCTCATTTATTATCTCCCCCCTCATAATGGACCCATTTTTTGCCGAGTTTCATATTAATGATTGTCAGTACCATTACGACAATAAACAGCAGCCAGGCCATTGCAGATGCATAGCCCATGTCAAACACTTCAAACGCGTTATTCCACATATGCAGATTGTAGAATAGGAGTGAATTTCCTGGTCCTCCGCTTCCGTTTTCTGTCATGACATATGCTTCTTGAAAGATCTGGAAGGCACCAATGGTACTAGTCAGCACATCGAAGAAAATGATTGGTGAAATCATTGGCAGGGTGATAAAAAAGAATTTCTGCATAACACCTGCCCCATCAAGATCCGCTGCTTCATACAGTGAAGCTGAAACTCCCTGCAGACTTGCAAGGTAAAGCAGCATTCCGCCTCCGACACTCCACATTTTCATCAAAAGCAAAGCTGGTTTCGTCCATTCAGGATCAAACAGCCAGGCTGGCCCTTCAATCCCAATCCATGCAAGGAACGTATTTACCAATCCTGTCGAAGGACTTAGCAGCTGCATCCACAAAAAGTAAACCGCAACACCCGAGAGGATAGCAGGCAGATAATAAAGTGTGCGGAAGAATTTCATGCCCCTTACTTTCTGATTTAAAAGAACCGACAGAAAAATCGCCCCTGCAGTAGTCAGCGGGACAGAAAATAAAACGTAATAAAGGGTATTCCATAAAGACGTTTTAAAAAGATCATCGATTGTAAACATGCGTTTAAAATTATCAAGGCCGATAAAATTCATCCTTGAAGTAATATTATAATCTGTAAAACTGGCAAATAAGGAAAATAAAAGCGGACCAAGTGTCAGTCCAAGGAAACCAATTATCCACGGGCTGATGAATAGATATCCAAAGATATTTTCTCTTGTTTGGCGGGACATCCGTCTGCGTGATGTCTTTTCTTTTTTTTCCGCAAGACCCGCTCCCCGGCGAGCAATCGTTGTATCATATGATTTCAACCCATACACCTTCTTTTATTTATTTTTAAAGAGAGAAGGAGGCCCCTTCTCTCTTTTGTTCTATTTTCTCTTTAGTTTTTCAACATCTTTCTCTGCTTTTGCCAGCGCTTTTTCTGGCTTCGTTTTTCCTAGCAGCACACTGTCTATATGCGGATTGATGCGGTTTTGGTAATCAGGATACTTTACTGGAACCGGAAACAATTGCGTTTGATCCAGGTTTTTCACCGAAGCTTCATATACGTACTTATCATCGCCCTTTAGTTCATTAACAACTGCTTCTGCAGCTTCTTTGTTTGCGACATTATCATAGTTTTTCATAGCCCAGTATTTTTGTGCCTCCGGGCCAGTTAAATACTTGATAAATTTCATAGCTTCCTCAGGATGTTTGGCTCCTTTCGGTATTTCAGCTACGAAACCGCCGCCATCGCTCCAATTCCCCGAACCTTTTTCAAATGCAGGAATTGGAGCTACACCAAAGTTCATATCCTCTCCGTAGTCACGAATCTGTGTGTAAAACGTGCCGATATCAACCCACATTGCCACTTTGCCTGCTATGAATGGATTTGACTGCTCACTGCCAAATTCAGCTTCAAAAGATTGAACTGTCTTCTCACCAAGACGCTCTTTCCATCCCAGCAGCCATTGAAGCGCTTCCTGCTTTTTAGGTGTATTGATATAAAGTTCTCCATCTTGAATGAATCCTTTTCCGCCGTCAGCGCTTGTCATCCAGCTGGCCGCACCAATGCTGCCCCATAGCGGATAAAAGCCAACTCTCTCATATCGGTCTCCATCCTTTATATCAAGCTTTGCGGCGTACTCCTCCAGTTCCGCCCATGTTGCTGGCGGCTTTTCCGGATCAAGTCCAGCTTCTTTAAAAGCATCTTTATTGTAAAATAGCAATCTTGTATCTGTATTGAATGGAACTGCATAAGGTTTGTCCCCGTACATTACCGTTTCCCATAAATGAGGATAAAATTGATTTTTGAAGGATTCATCGATATACTTGCTCAGATCTTCTGATTGGGCGTTTTCAGCTCGCTGGGCGACTGAATTAATATCGTTTATAATAACATCAGCCGGGTTTCCCGCTGCGACGGATGCCAGGTTCTTTGTCCAAATATCTCCCCAGGGCAAATATGTATGCTTTACAAAAACCTCATCCTGTGAATTGTTAAAATCCTCTATGATTTTTTCTATGATCGGACGCCTCGTTTCCGAACCCCAGAAGCTCCAAAAATCAACAATTACTTTTCCATCCTTCGTTTTTTCTGCCTGAACACTTTCCTCACCAGAACAGCCTGCCAAGGTGCCAATAAGCAGGATGGCGGAAATGATAAAGATTAATCCCTTTTTCATGATGCTCCCCCTAAATCATATTTAATCTTCAGCTTTAAGCTTGTGCCTAACCCCTGCGCAAAGGAAAAATACTGGCCAGCAAATAAATTAATTAACAACTAAGATAGTACTACCCTGATATTTGGGGATAAAACATTATTTTGAAAAAATTCTCGTAATATGTAAATTTTCAGGGCTTTACGCCTAATAAAAAAAGACCCCTAAAAAGGAGTCTGAATTAAGGAGTTTTTTGAATACTGTGTGCAATGGCTTCCAAATACTCAATGAATATGGCACCTTCTTCAGAGGGAACTGCATACATTATCTCACTGTCCATTGACTTGAAATATACTTCACCACGCTCGTTCCAGACTTTCACCTTTACAGATTCTTTGCCTTTCATAATAAATTGGATATCATATAATGGTTTGGAGTCGATGACGGCCTCTGCAGGCATTGCCGAATTTATGGCAGTTCTTGCCGTGCTTTCCCACTTTTCATCTTTTACAGTCGCGGTTTCAGCAGAATACGTTCCATCAGCAGAGAAGGAATTCTCAGTTTCTGATAGAGCAATAGCTGTTTGACTGATAAAACTATCTCCAAGTATATCTGCACTGCTGCTGCCCCCTGTCGTTGATTCCTCAGAAAAAATAATGAAAGCGAACATAATACAAGCAGCCATTACTGCGGCAGCAGATAAAAATTTAGGAAAAATATTTTTCTTTCTTTTTGGCCTATCCTCTATACCACTCCATATTTTTTGCAGGCTATCCTGTTTTTGCTTTTGCGATCGCGGAATACGGTCTAATTCACGAAAAGAATTATCGAATCCGAATGAGCTCTTCATGGATTTCCCCCCTTTTCTGCAATTCTTTTTTTAGTGCTGCGAGTGCCCTGGAAGTGGTGATTTTAACTTTGTTTTCGTTCCAATTCAAGATTTCGGCCGTTTCTTTGATTGAAAACTCCTTTATTTTTCTCAAAATCAGCACTTCTTGATAGCTTAATTTCAAATGTCGGATTGCTTCATATAAGAGTGTAACTTTTTCACCCTTAATCATAATCTCGGTTGGAGTCTCTTCATCTGATTGGAGCTGGAATTTTTCAATTGAGAAAAATTTGAATCTGTTTTTTTTACGCAGATAATCAATGGCTACATTTCTTGATATTCGGACCAGCCATGTAAAGATCTGGGATTCCCCATTAAATTGGCTCATGTATTTATAAGCTTTAATAAAGGTGTCCTGTGTCAGATCTTCGGCGACTTCCTTATCATTCACGAGAAGAAATATGTATCCATAAATTCGATCGCTGTATTCGCTGTATATATCTTCAAAAGCTTCTGCCGATATTCTCTCCATTTTGGCGCCCCCTCGCGTATTATTAGACGAATGAAAAATAGAAAAGAAACACTATTCCAATATTTATGTAAAATAATCAAAT
Organism: Cytobacillus oceanisediminis 2691; assembly: GCF_000294775.2. GTDB lineage: Bacteria > Bacillota > Bacilli > Bacillales > Cytobacillaceae > Cytobacillus > Cytobacillus pseudoceanisediminis. The sequence goes on along the minus strand of NZ_CP015506.1, from coordinate 1,593,884 downwards.
CAAATTTCATGCAGGTCAAAATACAAATTCTGTTCATTTATCCTATTTTTCCTAAATGTTCTGATTCCTTTGTATTAATTAAGACGAATTCCGAAGAAAGAGTCCTTTTCACTGTAACCATTCTTCCAGCCAGAATTCATAAGTAATACAAAGAAAGTTACACTTCAAAATACCCATTTTCATATAATTTACTTGCTATTTTCCTATTGGATTGACGAAAGGCATCTTTTAAAGTTCCCCCTCTTTTTATTCATTTTATCATTCTGGAAAAATACTGCCTCCCTCCTTTTTCTTATTTTTTCCAAAAATTATTATTATTCCAATATTTCTGGGTAAAAATGATTCCTTTCATCTAGATATAACCAGGTTAAGTTGATTCTTTAAGACTGTAACCTTATGAATGCTCTAAAACCTTCTAGCTATTTTATTCATTCCCCAGCAATAAACCTCATTTTTCGACAATCTCCAGCTGATTATTCAGCTAAAGTTCTTGTTAGCGGAAGGGTTTTCCATTTTTGGAAGAAACCCTTAGGAGGTGATCGAGTTCATTCTGCCGGAAGACACTATTTAAGGAATTAAACAAAACAAGGAGGGAATTTTTTGAAAAGAAAAAGAAAATCATTGAATCGCATTCTTTATGTGATGCTGACAGCTTTTTTGATTTTGCCCCTGATGTTCCCAGGCATGGGATCAGCTGAAAGTAAAAGCTCTCCGCATACCTCAGTTAAGCAAGCTGCACCTCAGACAGCAAAAAGCAAAATAAACAGCTCATTGCTGAAACAATTTGATAAAAAAGATAAAGTAACATTCCTGATAAAATTTAAAGAACAAGCTGATACTTCAGCAGCAGCCAAGAAAGCTCAAAAAGCGGCTGCATCCCAAAAACTGACAGCCTCTAAATCCAAGTACATGAAACGCTCTGCAGTCCTATCCTCACTAAGATCTACAGCTATTGAAACTCAAGGCCAAGTCACAAATTTCCTTCAAAAGCAGGAAAAAGACGGCAAGGCAAAAGATGTTCAATCCTTCTACATCGTCAACGCCATTGCAGTAACAGCTACAAAGGACGTTATGGAAAAAATTGCCATGTTTCCTGAAGTAGAAAAAATCCTTCCAAACGAAACCAGACAGCTTCATAAGCCAGTAAAGGAAGCCGAAAAAGCTCTCAAAACACAAGCAGAAACAAGTTCAATCGAGTGGAATATTGACCGTGTCGGTGCTCCTGCAGTATGGAAAATGGGAATCGACGGATCGGGTACTGTCGTTGCATCCATTGATACAGGTGTTCAGTGGAACCACCCGGCGTTAAAAGAAAAATACCGGGGCTATAACCCAGCACAACCTGATTCACCAACGCATGAATTCAGCTGGTTTGATGCCACTGCAGGCCAGACAGCACCATATGATGATCAGGGACATGGTACCCACGTAACTGGAACAATGGTGGGTTCCGAGCCAAATGGAGCCAATCAGATCGGGGTTGCACCTGGTGCGAAATGGATTGCAGTAAAAGCCTTCACTGCAAGCGGCGGAACTGACATAGATCTGCTTGAAGCAGGTGAATGGATTCTAGCTCCAAAGGATGCTGAAGGAAACCCGCATCCTGAAAAAGCTCCGGATGTTGTCAACAATTCATGGGGCGGCGGACCTGGGCTGGATGAGTGGTATCGTCCAATGGTTCAGGCATGGAGGGCAGCTGAAATTTTCCCAGAGTTCTCTGCCGGAAACACAACTTTGTTTAATCCAGGCGGACCTGGTTCCGTTGCAACACCTGCTAACTACCCGGAATCATTCGCAACTGGTGCGACAGACATTAATAATGGTTTAGGCAGCTTCTCATTGCTGGGACCATCACCATACGATGAAATTAAACCTGATGTATCCGCACCCGGGGTCAACATTCGTTCCTCAGTTCCCGGAAGCGGATATGAAGGCGGCTGGAATGGAACTTCCATGGCTGGCCCGCATGTTTCTGCGGTTGCCGCGCTGCTCCGCCAGGTTGATTCAAGTCTGACTGTTGAAGAGATGGAGGAAATTTTACTGACTACCTCTACTCCATTGACAAATGGTACTTATCCTGAGACACCCAATAATGGTTTTGGATATGGGCTCGTCAATGCCTTCGATGCGGTTTCTTCCGTACTGACCGGTCTTGGAAAAATTAAAGGCCAGGTTGCAAAAGAAGGAGATGACTCAGAAGCTCCCGCAGCCAATCACGAAGCACCTCAGGAAACATATGCAGGAATGGATCTGGCACTTGAATTGACGGCATCAGATAATGTAAGCGTCACAAGAGTTGATCTTGAATACTTAAAAGCTGACGGCAGCTGGGCAGCCATTGAGGCCGAAAGAACAGCTGGAAACTATAAAGATGGTACTTACCAGGCAGTGATTCCTGGAGAAGACATCGCCGAGCCTTCAGTTACTTATAAATGGAAGGTCAATGATTTTGGCGGAAATCTAACTGAAACTGACTCCTATGAAGTTGCAGTAAGACCTGGAATCAGCATCGGCTATTCTCAGGACTTTGAAGCACAGCCGGTCGGCTGGACTTCATATGGAGCGGAAAACAGCTGGGAGTGGGGTACCCCATCTTCAGGTCCTGGCAATGCAGCATCCGGAGAAAAAGTATATGCAACTAAACTTGACGGCAACTATGCAAATAGAGCAAACATGAATCTTCAGATGCCTCCTATTGACCTGCCGGAAGGCAATGCCTACCTTCAGTTCAAGCAATGGCACGAGCTTGAAAACCGTTATGATTACGGCCATGTATTCGTTTCCACTGACATGGAAAACTGGGAACAGGTTCTTCGAGTAAATGGTAATACAACAGAGTGGGTTAATGCAGAAGTGGATCTAAGTGCGTATTCAGGACAAAGAATTTATGTAGCATTCAATGTGACTACAGATGGATCAGTACAGAAGCAAGGCTGGTATATCGATGATGTTCAATTATCTGATACTCCAGTTGAACCTGCAGGTAAAGCTCAGCTTGGCATCAGCAAAGATAAACCTTCTGCAGAATTAAAGAAAGAAAAGGTAAATCCGGATAGCATTGTTCCTAAAAAGGATACTCCTGCAAAAGATGATGATAAACAGCAGCAGCCTGCGCCTGTGCTGCTTCCGCTTACTGCCGAAGTAAGTGTGCTGGAATCAGGCAGGTCCGTATTTACCAATCCTCAAAATGGAACGTTTGAAATGACACATGCTTCAGGAGATTTCACTGTAAAAGCGGAAGCTTACGGTTATCGTTCTCAAACGCAAAGCGTAAATATCCCGCAGGATGGAGAAGCGACTGCAAACTTCGTCCTTGAGGAAATACCAAAAGGCACAGTCACAGGTGTTGTGACAAATGAAGCAACTGGGGAGCCTGTTGCGAACACTTCACTACTTTTAATAGAAGATGCAGCAGTACAGCCAGTAACAACTAATGAAAATGGTGAATATACAATCACAGCCTACGAAGGCACATACACTTTAAAAGCTATGGCACCTTCCTACTACAGCAAGGAGCAGAGCATCACAATCGAAGGCGGCTCTTCTTTAGAGCAAAATATTGAACTAAAGCCATTTATCGGATACCCGGGTGAAATCGGATATGATGATGGTACAGCTGAAAATGCACGTGCATTCTACGATGCAGGCAACGGCTGGGCAGTTAAGATGTCCCTTGCATCCGGCCATGACAGTGCGATGGTTACTGGCGGCTTATTCCGCTTCTGGGATACCAGCTGGCCGACTCCGGGCGGAACAGACTTCAAAGTGGAAGTATATGATGCAAGCGGACCAGATGGGGCACCTGGCAAAAAGCTGGCAGGTCCATTTGAAGCAACAGCCTTAAGAAACGGTGAATGGACACATGTAGATCTTAGTGACGAAGGAATCGTTACAAATGGCGACTTCTATCTGGTATATATCCAATCAGCACCAAACCCTAATGCTCCTGGTCTTGGTACAGATGAGGATGGAGAAAATGCAGGACGCAGCTGGCAGCTTGTAGGCGGTGCATGGTCTCCTGCTCCAGAGGATGAAGGAAACTATATGATCCGTGCCACAGTGAACTATGAAGTAACTGCACCAGTCATCACTTCTCCGGCTGACGGAGCCTTCACAAACCAAGGGAAGGTTACAGTTGAAGGTACTTCGGCTCCTACAACTACTGTAAAAGTATTTAATAATGGAGAGGAAGTCGCATCAGCAGAAACAACTGAAGAAGGTACATTCTCAAGTGAAGTTTCACTTTCTGAAGGGGAAAATACTCTTACAGCGAAGGCAGCTACAGAGTCTGGGTCTACTGATGCCTCTGAATCTGTAAAAGTAATATATGACAAAACAAAGCCGGAATTGACAATATCAAGTCCTGCAGATAAATCCAAAACAAATAAAGAAACAGTCACTGTTAAAGGAACCGTTTCAGATGATAACCTTGATTGGGTTAAAGTAAACGGCCAGGCAGCAAAGATTACAGATGGTGAATACTCTCTTCGCATCCTGCTGGATGAAGGTGAAAACACCATTACGGTAACAGCACAGGATAAAGCGAAGAACACCGAAGAAAAAACGATCACGGTCGAAGCTAAGTATACCGCTCCAGCCATAGAAAATCTTCTTCCTGCAGAAGACAAGGAACTTAAAAAAGGCGAATCGGTAAAAATCGAATTTGATAGTGAACCAGGGTTAAAAGCGACGTTTGCCATCAGAATGCCTTTAACAAATGCAGGGGGACAGCTGAATAACGCTACTGAGCTTCCAATGATGGAAACTTCCCCAGGCCATTATGTCGGCTACTATACTGCCACTTCAAATGTAAAGGCACCTGGTGCCGAAATTGAAGTGAAAGTAACGGATGACTACGGCAATGAAACTCGCAAGACAGCAGAGGGCAAACTGTGGATTAATGCGAAAAAGAATAATAACAGCACTAAAAAGAATTAATAATCAGATGAAAAGGCGGGCCATTTTTATTAAGGCCCGCCTTTTTGCACTTATTGATTTAATAATTTTCTTTTTTTAGTTATTAAGCCATTAAACTCTTTATCCAATTCCGCATATTTGCTGTCACCCGGAACAAGCAGACTGAGTTCTCCCAGTATCACACTGATGCGGTTATCAATAACCATAATTTGCTCTTTCATGGAGTCATGATCTTTTTCCTGTTTAGAATTCCTGGATTTAATCTGATATTCCTTCAGGTCCATTTCAAATCTGGTAATTTTATTATCTTTAAATACAAGTAACCTTGAGCTTAACTTCTCCAAAAAGTATAGATCATGAGAAATAATGATGAGCGTCCCTGAAAATTCTTTGAGTGTTTTTTCAAATTGTTCCCTGCTTGGCAAATCCAAATGATTCGTCGGCTCATCTAGTATTAGCACATCATATTCTTTTAAAAGCATATCTGTAAGCTTGACCCTAATTCGCTCTCCCATACTAAGCTGTTCAATCGGCTGATTTAACTTCGCTTCCTTCATCCCCAAATTCGCTAACAGGGTCCTTGCCTTGTAAATCATTTCACGATCGGTGAGATCAAGTGCCTCAACGGCATTTTTGGTTAAGGGCAAATCATTGATATCCTGATTTAAATAAGCAATCTTTAAAGTGCTGCTGACCCAAAGTTCTCCATCAGAAGGCGGTACTTCATCTAAAAGCATTCGGATAAATGTGGTCTTGCCTGCCCCGTTTGCTCCAAGAATCCCTATTTTTTCACCGTGCTTGATATAAAATTGGCTATCCTCGAAAAGAGTCCGATCGCCAAAGCTTTTTGAAAGGTTTTTAGCTTCAATGATTCTCTTCCCTCTTTTGCCTGACGCATCAAATTGAAAATGTACTTTCCCCTCTTCTTCCGGCTTCTCAACTTTATTTTTATCCAGCTCCTGCTGAAGTCTTTTCATTTTTGACTTAATCTGCTGATCCATCTTTTTGGCTTTCACTCTGTGATATTCTTTAAATCCCATCTGCCTATTCTCAGAAGGACTTCCGCCTTTAGTTGATTCCCTGTGAGCTTTTTCAGACCACTTTTTTAAATTGGACATCTGATTTTCGATTCTTTCGATCTCTTTCTGCTGTACATTAAATTGATGTAGCTGATCATCAAAGTTTTTCTGCTTTTGCTCCCGGTATGCTGTGTAATTACCCTGATAAATGGTGAGAATGCCTTCCTGTAATTCGAAAATTTTCCCGACTGCCTGATCAAGGAAATGACGGTCATGGGAAATGATCAGAACCGGGCCGCTGAAATTGCAGATTTCGCTAATTAGCCATTCGATGCCCTGTAAGTCCAAATGATTAGTAGGTTCATCCAAAATCAGCATATCCGGGTTAGATGACCAGACTTTAGCTAAAGAAAGCTTCAGTCTTTCACCGCCGCTCAAAGAATCAAGTCTATCCGGCTCCCATTCATGGAGTTTTGAAAGGCCTAGTTTGCTTGCCTGCTGAAGAATCTCTTCATCTGGAGATTGGTTGAAATCGCGAATTTCACTGACAGAATAGTCTGCCGACTGATGCAGGTAGCCAATTCTGCATGGCTCCTTCATCCGCTCGATAGTGCCTTTATCCGCTTGAATACTGCCGAACAAAATATCGGCCAGTGTAGTTTTACCTGTGCCATTTAAGCCAACAAGGCCGATGCGGTCCTGCTGATAAATATCGAAGTCCAAATTAGAAAACACCGTTTTATCACCGAATGACTTTTGAAGACCCCTGGCCATGAGAATCGGCAGGTTATTATTGTTCTGATTGCTGATTATACGTTTATTTGCACACATAAAAAAACCTCCCCATACCCGGAGAGGATTGTGCACCCATCATTGGAAATGGTGCAAATACATAAAAAACATGCGCCTAAATAAAATTTGATCCGCTTACAGACAAATATAGTAACCATCAGTTCCGATAAGGGATGACTAAAAAAGGGCACACTAATCCTATGTTCTCCGGGTTAAACTTTTTAAATATAAAAAGATACCAGAAAAAATAAGATTATAACTTCATGCCCCTAAATCATCCTTTCAAACTCTTTGATTGTAGTATATAAGCTTCTGGCTTTTATTGTCAATAGGCAAATGATCAGCAGCTTTAATGCAAGTATCTGCCTGCTTGTCATTAATCAATCCTGATATGCTTGTTGGTTAGCTCCTTAAGCATATTTAATATCGTTGCTCTTTCCTCCAGGTTAAAACCGCTTACCCACTCTGAAACAAGCTTGTACTCGCTTTTATGCATTTCCCGCTGAAGTCCACCCTCCAATATCGAGTATATTTCCCTCATCGTATTTTCCCGATCCTGAGTTTTAAGTTCATCCATTTTGCAAACCTCCCATTTTCGTTTATGCTGCTTCTTTTCCCTATTTGGCTTAATAGGAAACACGAGTTTGCAATTAGTGAATTTGCTGACTGATTTCAGGTTTTTGTATGCGGAGACGGATTTTTATGCGCGGGTATTTGTTTGTATTGCGCGGGATTTTTCCTTTTGCGCGCACTTTTTTTTTTTGCGCGGAGACAGACTCTTTGCGAGTGGATATTTTCATTTTCAAGCGGAATTTGCCGTGGCTTCTCACACTCACATCCAAAGGTATGTATGCATATAAAAGAAAAGCAGGTCCCCCTGCTTTTCTTTTAATCTATTACCACTTAAAGCAAGAAGCACCTACGATGATCAACAGGATGAACAGAACAACGATTAGCGCAAAACCGCCGCCGTATCCAGCTCCGCCATATCCAGCTCCACCATATCCACAGCCGCCATATCCGTAGCCATACATTATAGAATCCCCTCCCTTACTAATAAACTCTGTCTCCATGTTTAATTATTAGAATCCGCCATAACCCCAAGAAGCACCGATAATAATCAGTAAAATAAACAAAACAACTAAAAGGGCGAAACCGCCGCCGTATCCACATCCGTCTGACATAGTCAATTACCTCCTTTGTTTGATTCAATATATCCTATTCAATTCACCCAATTTGTGCGATAGACGAATACACAGTTTTCATCGCAAAAAAGAAGCCTTCCGTGTGAAGGCTTCTGCTTTTTGCTGATATAACAGTATTTCCAGACTATCTTCCTTGAAAAAATAGGCAATTTTATTATTTTTTATGAGCTAGAGTGGCTTGGATTCCTTTAGCGGATTGGACGGGTTCTTTTTCTTTAATTTCCTCAGTCAGCTGTTCCAGGCTTTGCCGGACGTTTCCTTTGCCAGAAAAATTTTGGAGAAGCTCCTTCACGTCTATGCCAGACGAAGCTTTCAGGCTTTCCTGCATCGTGGACATCAGGTTGGTGGCATAGCCAGTTACTTTATTGGCCCCGCCATTATTGCTGTCACTTCCTGTATCTACCACTGTAATCTTATCAATATTTGATAGCGGGCTTGCAAGCTGCTTCGCATATTCCGGAAGCATGTTAATGACCATATCCATCATGGCCGCCTGGCCATACTGTTCAAACGCTTCAGCGATTTTCCTCTTTGCCTCCGCTTCCGCCAGTCCTTTGAGGCGGATGATTTCGGCTTCTGATTCACCTTGAGCGCGCTGTGAATCAGCCTTCGCCATCCCATCTGCCCTAACTCTTTCAGCTTCGGCACGGGCCTGTGATTCAATCCGATATTGGTTTGCATCCGCTTCGGCAATCTGCTTTTTCTTTTCAGCCTCTGCTGCCTGCTCAACAGCGTACCTGTCTGCATCAGCTTTCTTTTTCACTTCGGAATCATATTGGCGTTCTCTTCTTAAGATTTCTTTTTCTTCAAGCTCAATTTGCTTTTGGCGTTCAATGATCCTGATCTGCATTTCATGCTCCGTAACTTCTTGCTTTGCCCTGGCCGTTTCAAGGTCATATGCCTGGTCAGCCCGGGCTTTGGCAATATCCTGTTCCCTTCTGTAATCAGCCATTTTCATTTGATTTTCCTTCTCAGCTTCTGCTATCTCTGTCGCTCTTTCAAGTTCTGCCTTTTGGGCATCCTTGGCTGCTTCCGCCCGTTTTATCCGGGTTTCCTTTTCAGCTTCAGCTGTGGCAATATCCGCATCCCGCTTAACCTGAGCAATTCTTGGCCTTCCCAGTGAGTCCAGGTAGCCATTTTTGTCGCGGACATCTTTGATTGTGAAAGAAACGATGATCAGGCCCATTTTAGCCAAATCCTGTGATGCAACCCTTTGAACCTCCTGGGAAAATTTATCCCTATTTTTGTATATTTCTTCGACTGTCATAGAACCCAGAATTGACCGTAAATGCCCCTCTAGAACTTCTTTCGCTTCATTTTCACGATCTTCCTTTGATTTACCAAGGAATTGTTCTGCAGCAGTAGCAATTTCTCCAATACTCCCGCCGATTTTTATGATTGCAGTACCATCTGCCATGACAGGGACTCCCTGTTCGGTATATACTTCCGGAGTGGTAACCTCCAGTTTGCTTGAAAGGAGACTCAATGGCTCTGCCTGCTGAAAGACCGGCAATACAAATGTTCCTCCGCCTCTAATTATTTTTATCTTATTTCCGGATTCGTCCACATGGACATTTTTGCTGCCCAAATAACTTCCTGTTACGATTAACGCTTCATCTGGCCCTGCAGTCCGATATTTTGTAATGAACACACCAAGAAGCGCAATTAGCAAAAATGCTGCAATTCCAATTACAACCCAAATCATTAGCATTATATGTCCCCCTGTCTATAATTCTTTATAATCGATAACTTTAATAACTCCATTTTCCACTTCAACGATCAGCACATTGCTGCCTTCTGCTATAAACGTATTTTCATAGCTTAGGGCAGGCTTGGAAATTCTCCCGCTTATATTTTCAATCAAAACCTCACCGAAACCATTCTCCGGTATAGGTATTAATACCGTACCTAATCTTCCCCTTAAGGATTCATCTGTGTAAACGAGAGATTCTTCAGCAGATGATAATGGAATAAGAACAAAGATATTCAGCAGTACATCCAGCAGTCCTGCAATTCCAGCTCCTATCAAGAGAATGACCACGCTATTAAGAGAGGTTGCCGTTTCAAAGATATAGCCTGCAGCGGAAAGAAAAGTGATAAATGCAAGAATCAGTACAGGATTTAGAAAACTTCCCTCCCCAATTCCGTCAGCAATATCTCCAAAAAACACATACAAAATAATTAAGATGCCCGAAAAAATAAGTGTGAAGAGATATATTGTCTGAATAGGAAAACCAAATAGTTCCATTACATCACCCTATCCATATTTTATTGTCCATCTATTCTATCCCATGCCTCCTTTCCCTTTTCCCTTAACGGATTAATTTATATACGGACAAAAACCTGTAATTGTTTCATTTTTCGCAGTTTTTTTCCATATTCATACCTCTATCTGTTCAGCTTGTCTAACTTTCAGCCCGTTTTTGTCATTTTCATCTCTATTTCTGCATACCTTATTTTGGGACTAAAATTCGCCACTGGGGATTAAATGCCGAAAATTGGTGGAATAGACGAATATATCTAGTTAGCGGAGGGATAGGGAACATGACAAGATCTGAATTGCATATGGGGAAGCCAAAGAGCAAATTTATGCTGATGTCAATTGTCCTATTGGGCTTTTTTGCTGCTGTCTTTACAGCATTATATTTTTATTCTCAAAGCCTCATTAATATAGAAGCCCCTAAAAAAGAACTAGGTGAGAAAATTATTATCCAGCTTCCTTCCGGAAAGAGTGTATTTACATATGAGAACCTGGTTGTTAAAGAAGAAGGAAAGCTTTTTTATAAGGGCGAAAGAAATACTCTGGATCTGACTGGCGGTACTATTGTTTATGAAGAATGGGAATAAACAGAGATAAGATACTCTGCTCCTTATCCCGGGGCAGAGTCATTTTATTTTGAAGAAATCCACTGGCAGTTGACAAAATGTTTTTAAATCCTTTAAGATGAGCAAAAAATGGCGAGGAGAAATGACTTTGAAGGTAATGAAAAATGTTTTTTTTACAGCTTTGGCTACAGTTATTTCATTTTTCGGCATAAAAAAAATGACAAGCACCACTCACAAAATGAAAAAAATCGGACATCGGGGAGCAGCCGGCTACTGTCCTGAAAATACATTCCCTTCATATGACCGTGCGATCGAAATGGGTGCAGATTATCTGGAAATTGATGTCCAATTAAGCAAGGATGGAAAGATTGTTGTGATTCACGATTCACTTGTCGACCGCACAACTGACCATAAAGGCAAGGTGTCCGATTTTACCTTTGACGAGCTCAGAAAGATGGATGCCGGAAGCTGGTTTTCCCAAAAATTCCGCGGTGCCTGCATCCCTTCTTTCGAAGAGGTTTTAGACAAATATGCAGATCGCGTCGGGCTTTTAATTGAATTAAAAAAACCGTCCCTATACCCTGGCATTGAAAAAATGATTGCAGAGGAACTAAAGAAAAGAAATTTTCACACAAAAGGGGACGACCATATTATTGTTCAGTCATTCGAAACCGAATCAATGAAAAGATTCCATGAATTGGTGCCGGAAATCCCTGTCGCCATCTTAATTAACTATCCGCCTGACACTGTTGAGATTAAAAATATTGCTGAATATGCCAGTTACCTGAACCCAAAATGGACTGTGGTTAATAAACGCGTGATCGATCTGATTCACTCAAATCGCATGAAAGCAATCGCCTGGACTGTGCGTTCCAGGAAAGAGGCAGAAAAGTTGAAGCATTATCCACTGGATGGGATTGTTGCCGATTATCTAGATCTTATTGAATAACAAAAGATGCAGACCAATAATGGTCTGCATCCTTTATTTTGAAAGATAAGGAAGTATAAAATTCCGAAGGCCGACAACTGTCTGTACAAACAGCCTCCCCCCTCGGGGTGAGGCCCCAGGACATGCGAGGACATGGCGTTCTTAGTCTGCGTTCCTTCGCGGGCAAGGCGCTTCCGCTTTTCTTATAGCACCGCCTGTTTTCTCCCAGATTCCAGGAGCAGCTTCAGGGTTTCCAAATCACTTTCAGCCGGAAGAGCAAATGGCTTTTGATAAGCTTCCGGCCCCTTTCCGGTAATAAAAATCCAGTCACTCTCCCCAGCTTCCCGCCATGCCTTCTGAATAGCCAAAGTACGGTCGGGAATCACTTCCCCCTTACCGCATCCAAATTCTTTATTCAGCCGATGCAATTGGCTTATCATCTCATCCTCAGATTCATCGTTTAAATCATCAGCCGTTAAGTAAAATTTATGGCAGTATTTTGCAGATGCCTTAATCATGTCCATGCGCTTAGATTGATCTCTTCCTCCGCGGAATCCATAGATTTGAAAGATTCTTTCCGCTCCCTGTTGCCTCGCTGCTTCCAGGCAATATTCAAACGCATCCACAGTATGGGCATAATCCACAACGAACTTAGCTCCTGAAGGGTGGATTATAGTTTCAAAACGGCCCGGGATGCCCGGGAATCCATCCAGGGCCTTAATAATATCTGCAGTGTCTATCCCCAGATCAACGCCTGTCAAAAAAGCCATTGCTGCATTATAGACATTATGGTGTCCCGGAAGAGGAAATTCAATTTCAAAAGACTGACCTTTCATCTCCAAAATAAATACTGTTCTCCCATTAATAGCAACGTCTTTTATTGAACAGCACTGATCATCACCAAGCAAAATCAAAGGAATCTTTTCTTTTTGCAGGTCCTCTGCCATTTTTTCTCCCCATGAATTATAGAGATTTATAACTCCTTTACCGCCGTCTTTTAGTAAGGTGAAGATTTTCTTTTTATCAAGAAAATACTGATCCATATTTTCATGATAATCAAGATGGTCATGAGCCAGATTAGTAAATAGTCCGTAATCTAATTCCAGACCTTCTGTTCTCGATTGTTCCAGCGCATGTGAAGAAATCTCCATAACGACAAACTCATCAAGGCTTTTACTCAGCATTTTTTGGATCTGTAAAGCATCTGGTGTAGTATTGCTGGTCTTATATTCCCTGTTATTAATAATATTGGATACAGTTCCCAAGAGGGAACATGTCCTGCCTGCAGTCTCCAAGATATGCTTTAAAATATAGGCAGTGGTCGTTTTCCCATTTGTTCCTGTTATGCCAATTATTTTATGTTTCCTTGATGGACGATCATAAAAACAGCTTGCCAGCTTCCCCAAACTGGTTCTGCTATCCGTTACTTTTATATAGGGCACATTCAATTCAAGGGCTTCTTCACCCACCACGGCAGCCGCCCCATTTTCAACAGCTTGTCCAATAAAATGATGTCCATCTGTCTGAAAGCCTTTAATCGCAACAAAAAGGCTTCCTTTCCTCACTTTGCGTGAATCCATTTCAATCCCTCTAATTTCAGGATCGTTTGTAAAAACATCCATCTCCCCACTATCCTTTAGGCACTTAATAACCTGGGATAATTTCATATTTCTGTCTCCTTTAATGTTTAAACATCAAGTAATTTGGTGTATAAGTCTATATTCATTATCTTTTGTTTTCCCATATTTACAGGAAATATGCCTCTAAAGGACACAAATAACGGGGGATCGGAAAATCGTCTTAATATACTAGAATTGAGGATAAATTTGGGTGAATGGCTTCTGGAAAATAAGCGATTCACCCTATTGAAATACCAGCTTACTTGCGTTTTAGACTATAGACAATGGCCGCTTTGCAAACTGGGATAAATACTTCACATTCAACCGGCTGTGCTGTGAAATAAGATAAGCATCCCTTGTAGCACCTGGTTTCCTTAACGTATTAAGGGCTCTTATCATCCCTGCTTCACTTTCCATGCCAACCCCATGCCCAAAGAACATCCCTCCGCCCAAATATACGGAATTCTCACCTGTCCAAACTGGATGACCATAATCAGGATTATAAAAATAAACCACATCACCAGGTATGAAATTCCTGCCTCTTTTTGTAACAATCGATAGATCATGGTCATAATTCCAGTCCCAAACAAGAAGCCCCTGAAATAGTGTATTGAAGCGGCTGACAGAGATAGAGTCCAAGACAGCTTTATAAAAAATCAGCACAATGGCTGTTGTACATTCAAAAGCATATTCCCAGCTGTTCGTAAACACATCCATAATCGCATCTGACGGTAAAACGGATGGATCGAGCAGGTATCCATATTTTGTCCCTCTCCATATGCGCGGATTGAAACGCGATGTGTTAAAGGGTGCAAATTCAACTCGGCTGGCATAAAGCTGCCTGGCTGCTTTGATGATGTTCTCCCTTAGAAGGATATCAAACAGCAGTTCATGCATTGAATCATATTGATGAGTCTCCGGACTGCTCTCCAGGGCAAGATAAATTTCACGCTGAACACCAAAAAAGCTGGAAACCCCCGGTTTATTTTGATTATTCGAAAGGATAATCATTGTCTTCCCCCCTTCAAATGGACTTATAGTAGCTTATGGTTTCTTTTGCAGGAGGGTTCCTTCAATATTTTTCTTCTCTTTTTCTACTCTTCCGAAAATGGAAGCGTTATTTTTCTTCTCTTTTTCTACTCTTCCGAAAATGGAAGCGTTATTTATTATCGGAAAATATCTTTTTTCTGAAATAGACTTGCTTTTCCTTCCATTTTACTTGTACAATATTCCACATATTCATAAGTTTCAGACTTTAACGATAATTCATTTTCAACAGGAGGCTTGTTTCATGGTGACTTTTTTAGGATCGATTGTTTTGCTGGTGGCAGGATACGCCACTTATTCGAAAGTAGTAGAGAAAATCTTTGGTATAAATGATAACATTCCTACACCGGCTTACACAGAAAATGACGGAATGGACTATGTTCCAATGAGCTGGTGGAAAGGCAGCCTGATCCAATTATTGAATATTGCAGGACTGGGTCCGATTTTCGGTGCTATCATGGGGGCTTTATATGGACCAGTTGCTTTTATCTGGATAGTGGCCGGTTCCATTTTTGCCGGCGCCGTTCACGATTATTTTTCAGGGATGCTCTCTTTGAGGCATAAAGGCGAGCAATTTCCCTCTATTGTTGGCAGATATTTAGGAAAACCGGCCAAAACAGCCATTAATATATTTTCTATTCTCTTAATGGTACTGGTTGCCGCTGCATTTACTGCTGGACCGGCACAGCTTATTTCCAGCATAACACCATTAAGTTTTATAGCTTCATTGTTCATTATTTTTGCTTACTTCATCCTGGCAGCTGTGTTGCCTGTAAACCGGATTATCGGAAAAATTTATCCTTTTCTCGGAGCTATTTTAATTTTTATGGCTGTATCCATTGCAGTCGCATTGCTATTCAGCGAAAAACCCATACCGAATGTAACGCTTTCTAACTTTCATCCCGGAGAGCTTCCTATCTGGCCTTTACTGATGGTCACCATTTCCTGCGGTGCCATTTCTGGATTTCATTCAACACAAAGTCCGATTGTCTCACGCACGCTGAAAAAGGAAAGCGACGGTAGAAAGGTTTTCTATGGAGCAATGATTGGAGAAGGAATAATCGCTTTAATATGGGCTGCAGCGGGCATGACCTTTTTCGGGGGAACAGGAGGTCTTCAGGAAGCTTTAGCAGCAGGAGGCCCAGCTGGAGTCGTTAATGAAATTTCGAGCAGCCTCCTAGGTACATTCGGAGGGATACTTGCTATCTTAGGCGTTATTATCCTCCCGATTACAACCGGTGATACAGCTCTCCGCTCTTCAAGAATGATGCTGGCTGAATCGCTGTCCTCTTTTATGAAAACGGATGGCAGATGGAAGGTTGTCATCACCACCTTACCGGTGGCTCTTCCAACTTTATACCTTGCAACAATCGATTACTCTTTCTTATGGAGATATGTTGGATGGACAAATCAGGTTACAGCTGCAGTCATGCTTTGGACCGCCACGATGTATCTCTTGAAAAATAAGAAATTCCACTGGATTTGCGGTGTGCCTGCCTTGTTTATGACAGGTGTAGTATCGACGTATATCTTCTATGCACCTGAAGGCTTTCAGATGGATTATCAATTGTCGATGATCATCGGTTCAGTCATTACGCTTGCTATTGCAGTATGGTATGTTTACCAGATAATAAAACATAGACAGCTTGGCAAAAATAGTACCAGCTTAACAGCAGCCTAACTGTAAATGCACCTCATTCACAAGAATGAAGGTGCATTTTTTTATTTGCTGATATCCTTCAGACCAATACCCTTTTTTCAAATTTAGTTGCTGTCTGTCTTTCTATTCTGTTAGTCCTGCACTCTGGATATCTGGCCCGTTGCGTTTTACTCTTCATGAAGCGGGTAATGAATACTAACAGTTAAAGGAGGTTTTACAATGTCAGATAAATACAACTCAGAAAAAAATAATTCTATAGAACAAGAAAAAAAGAAAGAAAACAACAAAGATATCGAGCCCCAAAGAGAGCCGGAAAAACCTCAGGAAGAGAAGCCGAATTAAGGAGGATGTCTAAAATGGCTGACAAAAACATTCAGGATGGAAAGATGGATAACCCCGAGCAATATAAAACCGAAAAAGAAAGTTTATTTGACAAGTATGAAAGTGAGAAGAATGTAGATCCTATTCCAGTGGAAGACTTAAAACAAGAAAAAGAAGAAGAAAAAAACGGCTCAAATATAAAGAGCAGTTCTTCTACAGAGGAAAAGTACAAAGCTGACTTTGAAACAATCAAAAAGAAAAAGCTGTTTGGCGATAAATATGACGATGGAACAAGGACATAAGAAAGGCTGGATACTATGAGCCAGAATAACCTAAAGGAAAAAATCATAAATATACTGGAAAACAGCAAAATAGGCATCCTTTCTACCGTGAAGAACAACAAACCCTATTCCCGCTACATGACATTTTTTAACGATAATCTTACCTTGTTTACACCCACCAGCATTCAGACAGATAAAGCAGATGAAATTAAAGCCAACTCAAACGTTCATATCTTAGCAGGATATGAAGGTGAAGGGTTTGGTGATTCCTATGTAGAAATTGAAGGAACAGCCTCTATTAATGATTCGGATGATTTAAAAGAAAAACTATGGAATGAAAATATGGAACCCTGGTTCGATGGTCCGAACGATTCCAATTTAATTGTTCTTGAAATTAAACCGGTTAAAATAACGCTGATGAACACAAAAGAAAATTCACCAAAAACACTTGATTTATAAACCAAGACGCCTGGCATCTAATGACGTGCCAGGCGTCTTGTATTGTATCTACCATAATTTTAGCCAGGAGCGTATTTTCTATGAATGCTTTATTTTATTATCTTATTAAAATCTCTATAGTGACTCAAATAGTAATCTGCTCCTGGAGTATTATTCTGAAAGAGGCAAGTTTTTATGCCAAGCTCCTTTGCCGGCAAAATGTCTATTTCCCTATCTCCAATTGCTATATCCACTTTATGCTTCTCATGCAGAAATTCATATGAAGCGGTGTGAGGCTTGCGGGGATAGCCGTCGTCACCTGCTACCATATCGGTAAAGTATCCATCCAAATTATGGAACTGCAATATAGATAGAACATCATCTCTTTCCTTGTGAGTCATAATAACATTCTTATCAGCCTGCTTTAATACATGCTCAACCTCAGGAAAAGGCGTTAAATCTTTGGGCCGCAACTGTCTCGCCATGTTCCTGATTGCTTTAATTTGTTCATCATTTAAACCGAAATGTTCAAATGCATCACTGAATGATACCTTTAACTGCCAAAAAATCTCTTCTCCCGAGATCTTTTCATCTCCCATTACTTCCCTGACAATCGCTGTATAGGCTGGGTATGTATCAAACAAAGTGCCGTCAAAATCCCAAAGTAAATTCAACAGGCAAAGCTCCCTTCTAAATCCTTTTCTCCCCTTATTTTAGTAATTATACATGCAGCTAATCTATTAAACTGCTTTTCCATTGTAATTAAATTACTTTGACAAACCTATAGCACAATGCTAATTTAATAGCTATAAGACTAAAAAAATCTTGCCCTGATAAAAAATAGGGAGAATTTTCAAAGGATGAATTTGAATGAACAAAGAGATTATTAAGCTAATCAGAAAAAGCTATAACATGACACAGCGTGATTTCGCAAGAGTTGTCAGCTGCAGCTTCTCTCTAATAGCTCTGGTTGAGGTAGGCAAGAGAAGAGTAACAGCTGATCTTGAAAATAAAATTAAAATTGCTTTTGACCTCGATGACCAGCAGATGCAATCACTCACTTCCCTTGTTTCAGAAATCAGCAAAGGTGTTCCCCCCTTCATGTAAAGACAGATACGGCTGTTTAAAGACCTTCCCTTCAGATGATACCGATCACAAATTAGCAGCCGGCAATTAAAATAGGCATTTGCCGTGTCTCTCCGCCCACTTATGCATACCTTATAAGGAGTTATAGGATTTTTGCATAAAAGGAGAGTGCCCAATGTATCCATATGGCTATTATCAAGGTTATCTTCCTCAGCCAGCAGCCCACTTCACCCCTGAATATGATTATCAGCAGTACGAACAATATGATGACAGACAGCCCCAGCAGCTCGAAAGAAGGGTTACAGCTTTGGAAAGGCAAAATCAGGAGCAATCCAGAGAGATTACCCGGCTGAACAGGCAGCTGGTAAATTTGACTGACCAGGTTAAAATGCTGAACCAGACCGTTGACCGCCATACACGAAGGCTTAATCGGCTGAACCAAAGGCTAAGGGCAGTTGAGAATAGACTTAACATCCCTTTTACTCCTTTTGACGGGGAATTCTAAGGGAGAACTTTGTGCTTACTGCCGTGAGCCTTAGGAATAACAACTTTGCCCCAATCTCATAGTGATTGGGGCTTTAATTTACCTATTGGTTTATACGCAAACTTTGTAATTACTGTCCGGCCAGTGTTAGGGCATCTACTGTTTAGCTAAACCTGGCTATTCGCTCGTAAACCTCTTTTAAGTTGGAGCATCCTAATTTATGAACCTCCTCGATCAAACGGCACCATAAGAGAGCAGTAAGCTTTGCATCTCCCAGGGCATGATGGCGGTCTTTAACAGGGATGCTATAAAATTCACAAAGGTCTTCTAATCTCCAGAATGATTTTTTATGATCAGCTATCCTGTAAAGGAAGGAAGTATCTAATATCCTATACTTGAATGGCGTACGGAATAGCTTCCAGCAGCTGTGCTGCATAAAGCTTTTCTCGTGGTTCGCATGATGGGCCACAAGCGGCATATCCTTCACAAATTCAAGGAAACTAATCAATACTTCCGAGAGAGGAGGGGCTTTTTCTAAATCAGCCTCAGATAAACCCGTCAGCTCCTTAATTTCGTTTGAAAGTGGCTTTTCAAATCGGGCGAGTGAATAAAAATTGTCTTCACTGACTTTCCCTTTAATAATTTTAACCGCACCAATCGATATAATCTGATCCCCTTTATCCGGATAAAATCCAGTTGTTTCAATATCAAAGACAGCCACATTCAAATTTCCGAATGGAATAGCCATTGAATCGGTATTCTCCAATTCCCTCTGCATTTGCCTTATAAATGCCATTTGCTGTGGATTTTGACCATTCATCCCACCAAACATATTAGTTTGAAGTTTTCCTTGAATACCTCTGACAAATTGGACAAAAGGATGGAATCCCATTAACCTGCACCCTTTTCAATGGCCCTGATTACAAATTGATGAAGCTTTTTGCCATCCTTTAAAATATTTTTCAATTCATTTCTTTCAGATTTTGATAAGGATTTCAGCTGAATGTAATGAGTATCATCATAGGTATCTGTTTGCCTGTAAGATTGAAGTCTCCATTTTAACAAAGCGGCAAAATTACTTTCATATTTACCCATTTCCTCATCATAGCCATTCATTTTTTTGAGCTTACCCATTCGGGCAATAGTGGATGTCTCCAATATCCCTTCTTTGACAGCAAGAATTCTAACCGCATTTACATAAGGTATAAATGCTGCATATTTTAGATCCAGCTCTCCTTGATGGCTCCCCTTTTCCTCTGTCAGAAGCTGGCCAAATGGACCAACTGATTTTTTTATATGCATACTGGTCTCCATCATCCTGGTCAGCAAATGAGGGCTTTTTTGAATGTTCGTGTGGATACTGGACTTCAATTCACCTATATATTCCTCCTGGCCCGCAAGAACTCTGCTGTCATAGAAAATGTGGAGATTTCTTATCGTCTGCAGACTCTCCTCCTGCATCCATGCTTGAATCTGTCTTTTCCATTTAGAAAGCGACTTGCACCACAGCGGATTTGAACTCATCACATTCCCTTCGCAATAGGGATATCCAGCTGCATGCAGACCTTTTGAAATTTCCTCCCCCAGCTGCAAAAAATACGCTTCTGCTTCTGCCTCACCCGGTTCAAACACCAAGCCATGGTCCTGGTCACTCAGAAAGCCCTGTTCCATTCTCCCGCCGCTTCCCATTGTAAACCAGGCAAACTTCCATGAAGGTGATCTTTCTATTTTCAATCGCTCCAAAGCTATGCTAATAACAGCATTCATGATAAGGTCGTGAAATTCATTCAGGGCACTGGTATCATAGCGATATATTATCTGTTCCTCTTTCCACTTTTTCAGGGATTGATAAGAATTAAATGATGATTCCATCCAGGCACTTCCTTTAAAGAAAGCTCGAGTCCTGCTTATGAGCTTAAACTTTTGTTTTCCTCAGCCATGAAGACTTCCGGATATCCGTAGCTTCCATGTTCACTTAAATCTAATCCCATAATTTCTTCTTCTTCTGTTACCCGAAGTCCTCCCAATACTTTCTTGGCAGCTGCCAAAATAATGAAGGATACAGCAAATGCATAAAGACCGGATACAGCTACACCCATGAACTGGACTCCCAGCTGTTCAAAACCGCCTCCATAAAACAATCCTGGCTTTCCGACTGCTGCCAATTCAGGTGTCGCAAAGAATCCAGTGGATAATGTTCCCCAAACCCCAGCTGCACCGTGAACAGATAGGGCAAAGATGGGATCATCGATTTTCCTCTTTTCAAAGAATCGCACACTGTAGAATACCAGTATTCCTGCTACAAACCCTATGACAACAGCCGCCCAAGTATCCACAAATGCACAGGAAGCTGTAATAGCGACCAAGCCCGCAAGAGCACCATTAAGCATTGTCGGCACATCGGATTTCCCCATAACCACCCAGGAAATAATCAGTGCTGATACTGCGCCTGCTCCCGCAGCAAGATTTGTATTAAGAGCTACAAATCCAAAGAACCCATCGTCAACAGTCAATGTACTCCCAGCGTTAAAACCGAACCAGCCAACCCACAGGATCAGCACACCCAAGGCTGTATATACTTGGTTATGACCATAGATATTGTTAGCCGAACCGTCCTTGTTAAACTTTCCAATTCGGGGCTTAAGTAAAATAGTAGCGGCCAAGGCTGCCATAGCACCTGTTAAGTGAACAACTGTTGAACCGGCAAAGTCCTGCTTGCCGTGTTCTGCAAGCCAGCCCCCTCCCCAAATCCAATGGGCAACAACAGGATATACAATTGCGGAAAATAATACGGTGAAAATGAGGTAAACGGATAGTTTTGCACGTTCAGCAAATCCGCCGAGTGCAATCGTGATGGCAATACCGGCAAATGCCAGCTGGAATACGAAGAATACCGAAGATGATAAGCCCATTCCCTCAAGTTCAGCACCTGAGTAAAAGAAATTGGTAAGCCCGACCAGGATATTTGCGTTACCGCCAAATATGAAGCCAAAGCCCACTGCCCAAAACACTAATGATGATAGACCAAAGGTAAAGATCGTTTTTCCTGCAATATGCCCCGCATTTTTCATCCTGGTAGAACCTGCTTCCAGCATAATAAAACCGCCAAGCATAAAAATGACTAAAATTGCTCCCAGCATAACCCACAGACTGTTCATTAAAAATGTGGCATCCAATTGTCATTCCTCCCTGTTATTTTTTTGATGTAAGAATTAATATAAATTTAATGTTATATTATCTAACATCATTTAATTTAATCCTTATTTTACTCTAAATTTTATAGAAGTCAATCTGTTTTTAGAAAATTTATAATTTTTGTGTTATATAATCTGACATGAATTTTATTATCAGATTATAATGATTGGCAATTTTATAGTTGCATCTGTTTTTCATTAATCGGATAAGTTAAAAACGAGCATTAATTTGCTCAAATAATCGTGGGGAGTGATGTATCATGGCAAGAAACAAACTATTGGTACCCGGTGCAGGAAATGTATTGGATCAAATGAAACAGGAAATCGCCAATGAGTTTGGAGTTCAGCTTGGTGCTGATACGACCGCACGAGCAAACGGTTCTGTCGGCGGGGAGATGACAAAGCGCCTTGTCGCAATGGCAGAACAGCAGCTTAAAAACCAGCAAAATCAGTAGAGGATGTTTTTTTGCTGGACTTAACCGGCCCTGCCCATGGGCCGGTTAATAAAAAAATGGTTTCACTCAAAAGCTTAATTACCGAACGGAGGCATACTTATGACCAACAAAAATGATAACCGCGAAAGAAAAAACAAATATCCTAAAAACCAAAAACAGGATACGGAATTCTCAAGAGAGGCAGATATCAGAAGCGAAATGACAAAAAAAGATCTGCAAAAATAAAAAGTCTCACACAAAAAAGGCACGTCACTTGACTGCCTTTTTTTGGGTGGTTGTTATTCATTCTTAATTTAACCAAAATACTTCTGATAACGGATTATTTTCCCTGGAGTAATCACCCTACTTAATCGTGATACAAAAACTCCTGCCTCAAAAACAATTGCAAATAACACTGTCCCAAAAGCAAGATGGATAACGGCCCAGGATATTTCAATGTAACTTATAATGGTAAGAATTCCGATAATGATTTGGATTAAAACAAGCAAGGAGGCAGCCATGAGCCGATTCTGCAACCCAGCCTCCCATTTATTTTTAAATGAAAGATACGTAAGAATAAATATGTAAAATGCCACAACTCCAGCCAGAATCCTATGTCCGGTCTGGACCATTGCAGGAATAGATACAGGCATAAAACCATTTGCACATTCAAGCCATCCGCATGACAATCCGAATGATTCATGCTTAATATAAGCACCAAGGAATAAAGTAAGAAGCGTCACAATCAGCAATCCGTTAAATTTATTTTGCAAACTATTATCTTTTCCGAATACAGCAAGTGATCGCTGTTCATCAGCATTTCGCCAGATCCAGATCAGTGCGGCCAGGAAAAGCATAGACACGATTAGGTGAACAGAGACAACTACAGCAGGCAAATCCATCCAAACCACAGCAGCCCCCAGTAAAATTTGAATTATTAAAAGCAGCATCAGTACCTTAGAAACTTTATCAAGTTCACGCACCGGATTTGATTTTTGAATACTAAAATACAACATTGCCGTCATTATTCCAAGTGCTGCACCGATAACCCTGTGAGCATATTCAATTAAGGTATCTCCTTCTAATATCGGGATTACCAGACCATTGCATAAAGGCCATTCCGGCCCGCATCCCATGCCTGACTCCGAAGATGCCACATACCCGCCGAATACAATCAGAAAATAGGTAAGGACAATTGTTAAAAATGCCAGCCGCTTTACCTTCAAAGCACACACCCCTTATTTTGCAGCATTTACAATTTTGCAATCAGTTTATCAAAAGCAGGACAAACTTTCAGTGATATGAATCACAAATTTAAGCGGGCCCTAATGCAATTTTCAACATAAGAAAAAAAAAAAAAAAACGCCAGAGTTCCCCCTGGCGCAGCTATGCATGTCATTTATTTTGAATAAGTACGGCTATAAAGGGTGACATCCTCTAGTTTAGAACGATTAGGTTCATAGCCTATTCCAGGCCTTTCAGGCACGAATATAAATCCATCTTCCATAGTGACTTCAGGATCGATGATATCTTCCTTCCAGTAGTGAGATGATGGCGCTGTATCTCCAGGAAGCGTAAAATTGGACAGCGAAGTAATGGCAATATTGTGCGCACGGCCTATTCCAGCTTCAAGCATTCCGCCACACCACATCGGAATGTTATGATCTTCGCAAAGGTCGTGAATTCTTCTGGACTCTGTCAGTCCTCCAACACGGCCGATTTTAAGATTTATGATTCTGCAGCTTCCAAGCTCAATCGCTTTTCTTGCATCCTCAAAGGTATGTATACTTTCATCAAGGCAAATTGGCGTTTTCAGATGACTTTGAAGCTTGGCATGGTCGATAATATCATCATGATCTAAAGGCTGTTCAATCATCATAAGATTAAACTCCTCCATCCTTTGAAGATGATCAATATCATTAAGTGTATAGGCGCAATTGGCATCAGCCATAAGCTGTATTTCAGGAAATTGGGCACGAATGGATTTTAAAATATGCACATCCCAGCCGGGCTTGATTTTCACCTTAATCCGCCGGTAACCTTCATTTACATAACCTTCAATTTGCTTGAGCATCTTTACTTCCGACTCCTGTATGCCCACACTTACGCCCACTTCTATTTTTTCCTTTACTCCGCCTAAAGCTTTTGCGAGAGAAATCCCCTTCTCCCGGGCATAAAGGTCCCAGACAGCACCCTCTAGCGCTGCTTTGGCATTAAAGTTTCCCCTGATAGGCCTGAATGCCTCTGAAACATCATCAGGGTGCCGGATTTCTGATGCAAAAAGGATCGGTATTAAATGATCACTCATTATATGCCAATTTGTTTTAACTGTTTCTTCATTGTATATCGGCTCCATAATGGAAACCGATTCAGCCCAGCCTGACTCGCCGCTTTTTGATTTTACTTCTACCAGAATAAAGTCCTTATCCACTTCCGTTCCGACACTTGTTGTAAATGGATTCAGCAGCTCCATTTTGACGTGCCTTAAAACGATGCTTTTAATGTCCATCTTCCCATTCTCCTAGCAGTATCCCTTTTCTTTTTCCAAGAGATATAAGTATTGGTTTTCCGCGGTTATGTCCCTTATCAGATCCGTTACAATCCAGCCTTTGCTGAGATAATGAACGAATACTTCTTTCGTGCTCTCCCTCCATTTCAAAGCCAATTCAAAATCCCGCTTTTTTATATCTTGAAAATTCCCCGGAACCGGGATAAGAATTTTTTCATTTTCATGAAACAACTGTGTATTATCAGGAAAATAAAAGCCATCCGCCATACCTGTTTCCAATGCCATCGGCAGAACCTCTTCAGACCATTGACGTTCAGGACATTCCCCTTTAATTCGCCACTCCACTACAAATCGGTCTGATGGTATGCCTGCATTCATATGGTCTGACATTTCACCATAAGCATTTTCAATATATTGAGTGCATACCGCACCGAGTTTATGCAGATTGAGATTGGCATTAACCGTTTCAAGCGGGTCATATGTCCACGAAATGAGATCATAGCCTTTCTCAAGCGCTGTCTTTTTTTGAGCATGTTTCAGCTTTTCTCCAATCCCGAACGCCCGGTACTCCTCGTGAACCCCAAGGCTGTGAGAGCAAAGATATACCTTTGTGCCGTCAAAGCCAGGAAAGCTGTATTGAAATCCAATCAGTTCCTCTTCAAGGAAAGCACCTAACACAAACCCGCCATTTTTAACCGTTGCCACCGTATGATTAACCGGCACCGCTTCTTCCACACTCCATATGCGGGTTTCAAGTTCGTATACAGCTTCAAGCTCCTTAACTGTGTGAAGGTTTTTAATTACCAGTGATGTTAATGCTTCTTGCCTCATAACCTTCCCCTTCCTTGCATACCCAAAGATTTTCCGGTCTATATGCTGCCTTTTATGAATGCTATAAAGTTTCTAAAAAATAATATGAGCCACAACTGCTACAAT
Source organism: Cytobacillus oceanisediminis 2691 (assembly GCF_000294775.2). GTDB lineage: Bacteria > Bacillota > Bacilli > Bacillales > Cytobacillaceae > Cytobacillus > Cytobacillus pseudoceanisediminis. The sequence continues at coordinate 1,568,188 of NZ_CP015506.1, read as the reverse complement.
TGGCAGTGTTATAATAGTACGCAGAAGGAAAATTAGAATTAAATCCTTAATGCTGACAGGCAGATTTGAACCTAATAGCAGGCCGCCCATTTCAGACATATATACCAGCTGTGTTACAGAGACACAGGCAATAATAAATCTTGTCATTTCACTTTCAATGCCGCTGCCGATGACAGCTGGAAGGAACATATCTGCAAATCCAACCACCATTGTCTGGGCTGCTTCAGCTGCCTCCGGAATTTGCATCAGGGCCAGGATCGGTTCAAACGGCTTGCCAAGAATAGTAAATGCAGGGGTAAATTCAGCTATTACCAAGGCAACCGTTCCAATCGCCATAACAATTGGCAGTACTCCCATCCACATGTCCAAAACATTTTCAACACCTTCTTTTACAACAGCGGCTGCACTATTATTTGTACGCGCTTTCTTAATAGCATTATTTAATCCCCATTTAACAGGTGTAGTGTGTGTAGGGATATTCGTTTCCGCCTTGAGCTCTGTCCCTTCATAAGCTGTATCCGCTTTCCTTGATAAAGGCGGTATCCGAGGCATTACTATAGCTGCCACCAGACCAGCCAGAATAATCGTTAAATAATAATGAATGAAGTATTGCTCTAAGTTTAAATATTGAATAATTACAATTGTAAAAGTAATGGAAACAACTGAGAAGGTTGTTGCCACCACTGCTGCCTCACGCTTTGTGTAATACCCTTCTTCGTATTGTTTTGTCGTTAACAGGACTCCAATTGTCCCGTCACCTACCCATGATGCCAGACAATCAAGCGAAGAACGCCCCGGCAGCTTAAAAACTGGCCTCATAACTTTGATCAATAATGCACCAAAAAATTCGAGGAGACCGAAATTTAATAGAAGCGGCAGCAATAATCCTGCCAGAAGAAATGTAGTAAATAGTATAGGAATTAAATCATAGATTAAGAGCGCACCCGTATTCTCTGAATATATCGGTTCCAAACCGAACTCAAATAATGTAATAATAGCAAAAACTGTTCCAAATAAACGGGCCGCCACCCAAAACTTGCTCACATTCAGTAATTTGTTCAGATATGGACTGTCCAAGATAAAGCCCGGTTTAAAAATTACTGCTATCAGTGAGCCAATTACTGAAAGAGCCATGATCAAAACTGTAATTGAAGGTATGGAATCTCCCAGTAAACCATTAATTTGATTTGCTAAATAAGCAACGGGGATGGTAATTCCATCAGCTCCTTGAATCGGTACCATAAATAGTAAAACCCCGATTAGAGAAGGAATTAAAAACTTTAAATAGTCCCCGGTTGTGTAGGATGGCCTTTCCTCCTTCTGAATCATCTTCTTTGATAAACTGCTCATTCATTTTGCCCCCTTTATTTCTTGTATTAACTCCCCTGCTGTTCAAACTTACTCAAAAAACCGCTCTTGTTCAGCATATAAGATTTCCAGTTCCTGCTGTCTTTTTGCAATTCTTTCATGATCCCGTTCATCGATACCTGCAATCAGTACCTCCAGTAAACTAATTACGGAAGCTGCCGAATGATGTCCTGAATCCATAAGCTCATCCGTAGTAAGCGTAACTGCTGCCAACTGCCCGATAGGCGACAGCTGGCGGTCTGTTATGGCAATAATCCCGGAATCTTGCCTTTCAGCAAAAGAAGCAAGCTTTAACGCTTCTTTCCGATAGCGAGGAAAAGAAAAAATGACAACGGCCGATTGATCTGTTAAATCACACACATCCTCAGAAAGAAAACCGTTAGGGCTTGAGATATAAACATTTCCCCTTATTTGTTTAAGTGTGTAATAAAACCAGTATGCTGCGGCAAAAGAGCTGCCAAAACCACCAACATAAACCCTGTCTGCACGGATTAATGCATCAATCGCTTTCCAGATTTCCCTTTCATCAACCTGATCAAGCAATTGCCGAAGTATCTTCCTCTCCTGATCAATGACTCTCCTAAACAGATTCTCTTTCGCAGCATTTTCTATGGAAGAGTCATCTTCAAAATAATCCATCTGTTTCCCGGCAAGCCACTCTTTTCTAATTCGATCCTGCATTTGGGAATAACCGCTGAACCCAAGTGCATACGCAAGACGGATGACCGTTGTCTCACTGACTCCTGCATTTTTCCCAACTTGAAATGCTGTTAATAGAACAGCTTCATCAGCATGCTCCATAATAAATTCAGCAGCTTTCCTCTGTCCTGGCGAGAGTGAGGAATAGCTTTCTTTAATCAACTGGCTCATTGTTTTCTTATCCATGCCGGCTCCTCATGAATAGTGAAGGAAAAACTTCTTATGCAAAGTATAAAGCATGAAATGCTTCTCTAACAAGAAGAATTTCCACTATTCAAAATTATTTTTATCAATATCTATTTAGAAATCTATTCTTTTACATGAAGGGAATCCTTCTTTAAGAGAATTTTAAAGGATGAAATACTTCTTTAGCAAGAGAAAAATGTATTTTTAGTAAAAGTAATTTATTTTTATGCATTTAATCCATAAAGAAACTCTAAGGCATTTATTTATAGATGTATGACTTGGGAAAATATAAGAGAAATTCCTTAGATATTCATAAAAGATTAAAAAAACATTTTACGCAAACGGTTGCATCATTTTTCTACCCGTGTTATTTTAAGATAATAATAAAGCTAAATAGTACTTTCACAGAATAAATTCATTCATATATCGAAATTTTTTTCGTCAAATTATGAAAATACTTTTTTAGACCATTTAATGAAAGCCCATACAATAAGGGAGAGAAGAACGATGAAAAAACTATTTTCTTTTGATTTCTGGCAAAAGTTTGGGAAAGCATTACTTGTTGTAGTGGCCGTAATGCCAGCTGCAGGTATTATGATTTCACTTGGAAAGCTTGTTGGCATGACGGGTACTGACATAGCATTTGTGCAAGCGATTGCACGAGTACTGGAGGATATCGGATGGGCCATTATTACAAATCTTCATATCTTATTCGCAGTAGCAATTGGCGGTTCCTGGGCTAAGGAACGTGCAGGCGGAGCGTTTGCAGCTCTTATTGCTTTCATTCTGATTAATAGAATCACAGGCGCCATATTCGGAGTAAAGTCCGACATGTTAGGTAATCCTGAGGCCGCGGTAAAATCCCTGTTTGGACAAGACCTTATTGTCCCGGACTATTTCACTTCTGTTTTAGGCGCACCAGCATTGAATATGGGAGTATTCGTCGGGATTATCTCAGGTTTTCTTGGAGCCAATTTATTTAACAAGTATTATAACTATGATAAATTGCCAAATTCACTTTCCTTTTTCAATGGAAAGCGCTTTGTTCCCTTCACTGTAATTGTCGGCTCTGTTGCAGCTGCGTTGGTCTTATCGATTGTGTGGCCATTTATTCAAGGATTATTAAATGATTTCGGACAATGGATTGCTACATCACGAAATACGGCGCCTGTTATTGCTCCATTTGTTTTTGGTGCACTGGAACGATTGCTTCTTCCATTTGGATTGCATCATATGCTGACTGTCCCAATTAATTACACGGAGCTTGGCGGAACTTACAAAATCCTGACAGGCTCTAATGCAGGTTCAACGGTGGCTGGACAAGATCCGCTATGGCTTGCATGGATTGCTGACCTAAATAACTTTTTGACTGCAGGAGATACAGAAAGCTACAAGCAGCTGCTGAATGATGTTACTCCTGCCCGTTTCAAAGTAGGCCAAATGATTCTATCCGCTGCTGCCCTGCTGGGAATTGCGCTTGCAATGTACCGCAATGTAGATCATGAAAAAAAGAAGAAATACAAATCGATGTTCTTATCTGCTGGTTTGGCAGTATTCCTGACTGGAGTAACTGAACCAATCGAATTTATGTTCATGTTTGCTGCTCCTCTTCTTTATATCGTGTATGCAGTTATGACAGGTCTGGCCTTTGCAATTGTTGATATTATAAATATCCGTGTCCATTCTTTCGGCACCATTGAATTGATTACAAGAACACCAATGATTTTAAAAGCTGGCTTATGGCTGGATCTTGTAAACTTTGTAATTGCCTGTCTAATATTCTTCGGGTTAAACTTTGGTGTTGCCAATTTTATGATCCGAAAATTCAACTTCCCTACACCAGGACGTAATGGAAACTATATTGAAGAAGAAAATACCGCTGCATCATCGGATACTTCAGTCAAGAAGAATTCACTAGCCCCAGTGTTAATTGAATTATTAGGCGGAAAAGAAAATATTGAAGATGTTGATGCCTGCATGACCCGCTTGCGTGTCACAGTAAAGGACACTTCATCAGTTGCTGGTGAACAGGACTGGAAGAGGAATGGAGCTTTAGGTCTTATCGTTAAAGACAAAGGCGTTCAGGCAATTTATGGGCCCAAAGCAGATGTCCTTAAATCTGATATACAGGACTTGCTGGGAGCTTAACAATGAAATTATTAACTCTAAACTGCCACTCATGGCAGGAGGATCAGCAGCTGGAAAAAATAAAAATTCTTGCTGAGGCAATTAAAGAGAACCTCTATGATGTCATCGCTCTGCAGGAAGTCAGCCAGCATATCAAAGCCCCTTTGATAGACGGCCATATCAGAGAAGATAATTATGCACTGTTGTTAATTGAAGAATTGAGAAAAATTGGTGTGAAAGATTACGTTTTTAAATGGGATTTTTCACATATTGGCTACGATATATATGAAGAAGGTCTTGCAATCATAACAAGGCATGAAATAAAAGAAGATCAATCATTTTTCATTACAAAAAACCGAGACCAGAAACACTGGAAGACACGGAAAATAGTTGGTATTAAATTACTTCATCAAGATAAGCCTATCTCCTTCTATTCTTGTCATCTCGGCTGGTGGCACGATCAAGAAGAGTCCTATAGATTCCAGGTTGAATCTCTACTTTCAAAAGTCCCAAAGGATGAATCCGCCATTTTAATGGGAGATTTCAACAGCTCCGCTTATGTCCGCAATGAAGGTTATGACTTTCTGACAGGCAATGGGCTCTACGACACTTATGAATTAGCTTCCAGGAAGGATTCTGGTGTTACTGTTAGAGGAAAGATTGCCGGCTGGGAGAACAATAAACATGATATGCGGATTGATTTAATTCTTTCGGCTCAGCCTATACAGCCGAAATATTCTCGGGTTATTTTTAACGGCATACACAAACCCATCATTTCAGATCATTATGGCGTTGAAATTGAAATATAGGCAAAAGTCCCTGACAACTCTGTCAGGGACTCTTTTTACACTTTTAGCTTGTAGATGGGCTCAGGATGGAAGGCCTGAAAGAGCTCACCTGTTGGTTCGAAACCAACTTTCTCATAAACACGAATACCTGGCTCATTCTCCTTGATGACTGATATGTAGATTTCATTACAAGCATACAGCTCTTTCATTTCCTTTATCACAAGTTTTATAGCCGGTATACCGTACCCTTTTAAGACAAAATAGCCTCCCTGCTTAAATAAAACAGGGAGACTTTCGCAGTATTATTTCTTCCGTTTCTTTGTCAATCTGCCTAATAGGAAAGCTCCTGCAGCCACACCAATCACAGTATTGGTTTTCTTAGTAAATACCTGCTTGGCAACAAGGTTTAAATTCTGCGGCCTTTCAGCCAGACGCCTCATGAAGTAGCCGTACCAGTCATTCCCAAAAGGTACATAGGTACAGAAATTATAGCCTTCACCAGCAAGCTTCAGCTGCATATCCTTGCGGAAGCCATAAAGCATTTGAAATTCAAATTTCTCTTTAGGGATATTGTTAGCCCTTACAAAATCTTTTATATGATTAATTACTTTATGGTCATGTGTTGCAATAGATGTAAATTTGCCATTCAGCAAATGCCATTCTATTAATTTTATAAAGTTAGCATCGATGTCACTTTTGTCCTGATAAGCAATTTCCTCAGGCTCCTTATAAGCCCCTTTTACAATTCGCAAGCGGAAATCCTTATATTTCATTAAATCTTCTTCAGCACTCAGGAAATAGGCTTGAATAACTGTACCTATGTTATTATATTCTTTAGATAATTCATCCAGTATATCAAAGGAAGGCTGCAAACGCTTAGAGTCTTCCATATCCATATTCACAAAAATACCATAATGGCTTGCTCTCTCTACTATCTCCCTAACATTTTCAAGACAGAAAGAGAAGTCGATATCCAGGCCTAATTGGGAAGGCTTTAAAGATATATGTGCATCCACCTGATTTTCATGAATGGCTTCTATCACTTCAATTATTTGTTTCTTCGCTTCTGCCGCCTCTTCTTTTTTATATACAAATTCCCCGAGGTTATCCACAGTACAAGAGATGCCATGAGCGTTAAGCTCTTTTATGCTTTGAATTGCTTCATCTAAATTTGTTCCCGCAACTACACTCTGCGCTCCCAATTTCAACCCATATTTCTTTGCAGCGCTATTCAGAAATTCGTTTTGGGAAAGGCCGATAAACAGATCTTTCAACATAGAAATATCCCCTAACTCTTGTAATTTCACAATGAAATTATAGCATAGATTTTTAATAAAAATTATTTTGTGAATTTTTATATTTTAACGATTCCCTATCACTGTTTCGTTAAAACATTGCAGGGGTTCCCACTTTAAAAGCAACCCCCTGTAAACAAAAAAAGTGCCTGGCTATCGGCAGCCAGACACTTTAAGTATGATTCCGACTGGGTTCGAACCAGCGACCTCTACCCTGTCAAAGTGGCAAACAGATATGGAAGGAATAAGGTGAATATGGAAAATACCTTATATATCAAGGCTTCCGTAGGAATGAAATATGTTCCTGTGAGTTTAATATCGGACATTGTTGACTGTTTTCGTCAACAATTCGTCAACAACCCTATAAAAGAGAAAAAATTTGCACAATGAAAATGATAATAGACTACCTCCTAAGCTGTAGGTCGTGAGTTCGAATCTCGCCTGGGACGCTACAAAAGAAAAGCGCAAAACCCTTTTATATCAAGGGTTTTGCTTTTTTTATTTTATTCAATTTGAGTAGTCATAAACCTTTGAATTCCAAGTTTGGGGTCGATTTGGGGTCGTAACGAAATTTTTTCCTAATTAACTGCTCCAGGCCGCTTAATTTCTACAGTTATATTTGGCTTTATCTTTAGTGCAGAATACTTCTCACTTAATTCTCCATTGCTTAAATGAGAATATTTCCTTAAACTTTTTATTTTTCTTCCAATTCCTATGGGATCTGTTTCTAAGATTTTTAATTCCTCAAGAATTTTCTCGAATTCATTTTTAAGTTCTTCACCAATCAAGCGCTCTAATTTTCTTGTTGATTCTTTATCAATTATGGAAGCGGATGGCTGAGTTTCTAATATTGAAACTGAAATAGACGCGTTTAAGTTTACTATTTCATTATTAACTACCTCAATTTTCCCGTGATAATTGATAGGGTGTAAGGTAATTTTATACTTTTCATTTTCTGCATTCTCAGAGATAAGTACTCCAGTTTTCTCTAATTTATCAGAAGGTATCGTTAAGGTTAAATCCCCTAAGAAAGCATTTTTGTTAGTGAATAATTTTATGTAGAAGGTTTTGATTAAAGAAATAGAACCAACCATTTTATCATCCCTGAATAATGCTACTGCTTCTATAAAAGGTGCTTCACCTTTAATATTTTTTATAATAGGCAGCGTAGGATCAATGCCACTCTCATATAATGCGGAAACAAAGTCATGCAAGTTAGAGTTTATTAACATTTCTTTTTTCTCATGTTTGTCCAGTAACTGATACATATAGGAACCCATTTCAGGAAACTCTTCATATTCTTTACTATTTATCGTTTCCTCCGATTTGTCTGTGATCGCTAAGAATATGAGGGGATTTATGCTGGTGTCTCTTAGCATCGTATCAAGAAATGAAAATATCCCTTCCTCAGCCATTTTTTTATCAAATAAGATGGTTCTTAATTGTCCAGAGGAAATGTCATGGCTTGTTTGCTGCTCCAGCCTTTGTCGAATTTCTTTACTGGTAGAACCCTCAGCAGAAATGGTAGTACTTGTCTTTCCCTGTGAACCGTCAAATTGCAAAAGACTTATTGTGCCTTTGTAAGTCTCATCATCCAGTAAGTCAAAACCAAGAATAGTTGAAATACCCTGCATCTCGATTATTTTGCTTGGAGGGACACATGAAGTACAGATAAGGGTACAAACCAAAATAAAGAATCTTAATTTCATTATTTCAACTCCCCTTATGAACGACCAACGATTTTTGATTTAATGGTAATGATGCCATATAAAACTACAGGGTATACAAACCATAAATAAAATCCAATTTGAGCAACTTTATCTATAAAATAATCATTATCAACTCTTTTGGTGATAAAAAAACTGCAGATAAAAATGATAATTGAAATTATCCATATTCCATATTTCTGCTTTATGCGAAAAATCTGTTTAACACCATTGGAAGATAAAAATAACGATATACACAAGTTAGGAAAAATTACGATTATCCATATTGAAACTACTATAAATTCAAAGCGCTCAATAAACGGAAAACGCATAGTACTGATAATGCTGACAAATGGCCAGATATTTAACTCTAATTCTTTTGAGCTAAAAAACAATATAGAGAAAATGGTAATGATTAAAACAAGAAATGTTGTAAACCATATTGCCAGTTGACTGTATAAGTGGACCTTTTTTTTCTCCTTGAAAAATGGAAAAAGAAAAAGTAACGCCTCGAAGCCCAACATTGTATAGCTACTTTTGTAGACTCCATTCATAATTTCAGTCGGCCTAGTCGATAAAATGGGTAATATTCTATCGAGATTTAAACTTTGAAGAGGTTGATACAATACGAATAACATCCATATGACAATAATAAAAGATAAAAAACAAATACCAGCAACAACTCTGAATCCGCCAGACACACCATAAATTGTTATCAAAACTAATGACAGGACACCGACCCATTCATAGAGACCTTCATAACCCCACGTAAGTGATAGTTCAACATAACTTATGGTGATTGAATAATGAACTGCCATAAAGTAAACGACAATTACGACATTAATGATGCTGCCAAACATACGTCCAAATAAATTTTCATGTATTTCAAATAGCGTACGATTTTCATTCTGTTTAAGTATGGATATCATTATCCAAGTTATAAAGCTAATTGCTATACCAGACAGTAAAACCGAAATCCAGGCATCTTTCTTAGATTCTAAGTACACGATTCTTGGAGCTCCAAGGATACCCATACCAAATTGAGATGTGTGTATAATAAAAAAGGCCATAAAGGCATTGACAATGGTATTTGACTTCATTTTCCACCTCAAATTTCATGTGAATTTGAACTTTTTATTACCTCTCCCTTATTCGAATTGTATCTTTTGGGCGATTGACTACAGGGCGTTTGGTATAAAAATGGTGGGGGAGCCGAAATAGAAAGTATTTTAAATCCTCCTTTCTGAACGGATATAATGGCGCAAGATAGGGCTTATTTAAAGACGTAAGCTTTAACAAATGAACCATTAGTATACAAACACTAATCATAATCCCATTCAAACCCCATAAACCAGCCAAAATAATACATGGAAATCTTGCTATCCGAATCGCAGTACCCATTTCATAAATAGGAGCCAGAAAAGCCCCTAGTGCACTGAAGGCAACTATAATAATTAAAATATTACTTGTTAATCCTGCCTCAACTGTAGCTTGGCCTACAACAATTCCTCCAACAATCCCCATTGTTTGACCTACTTTAGAAGGGAGTCGTGCACCAGCTTCTCTTAGTAATTCAATTAATAATTCAAGTAAAAGAGCTTCTAATAAAGGTGGAAAAGGAACTTGTGAGCGCGATTGTCCTATTATAATCAACAATTTAGAAGGTATCAGTTCAAAATGATTGGTCATTGTAGCTACATAGAATGCAGTTAAAAATAAAGATACTATCATAGCAAAAATTCGAGTAAATCGTATAAATGTACTTAGCGACCATCTTAAATAGATATCTTCTGTTGATTCAAAGAACGAAAAAAAGTTAGCTGGCCCAATAATAGCTACTGGACTGCCATCCATAAATACACCAATTCTTCCGTTCAAAATCGAGTAAATAAATCGATCGGGTAATTCTGTTAATAGAAGCTGCGGAAAAAATGTATAGTGATCGTCTTCTAGGCATTGCGCTAAAACTGAACTGTCATTAATATTATCTGGTTTTATTTTTTCTAATCTTTCTTTAAGGTTATTTAGTGTTTCATCATTTGCTATATCTTTTATATATACGATTCTTACTTCCTTCTTAACACGTTCCCCAATTGTTAAGCTATCAGTACACAAATTATAATCATTAAGGTTTTGCCTGATAATCTTGATATTTGATGATAATGACTCTGTAAAGGATATCTTAGGTCCATATACTAATGATTCTGTTTCTGCCTTCTCAATTGATCTTTCAAGAGTATTATTGCAATTTACCATAAAACCTTTTTTCTCATTTAAGAAATAAATATAAGAAAATCCTTTTAAAAGAGATGAGATGATCTCATTCTTTTCGTTTTCAGTTTTTATTTCCTCAATTGGTATGTTATTAACCAAATAAGTGTAATTTAAGTGTTTTTCTGGAATTGTTTGCATGTATTTAATAACATATTCATTTAGGACTTCCTGATTAATTAAATTCTTCATAAAAACGATTTGAATAGTTTGCCTTCCCAATTCCATTTTTCTACACATCAAATCTGGCGAGTCATTAAGCACGGTTCTTATTTCCTGATAATCTATGAAGTCATTTTTGCTTTTCATTTGTGACCTACCCTTTAATCATTTCTTTTAGTTTTTGTTTCTGGGAAGAATTTATACGCAACATTGAAACTTGGGTTAAAACATTGATATTATTTGAAATTTTTCACAAATTAGACACAAGGACTTTTCTCCTGTTAGCTGAATTGTTTAGCTGAAGGGAGGGATAAAATTGAAAACCAAAAATAACATTAATCCGCATTGCCATGTTTGTATTGAAGAATTTAAGGTGGGTGTAGATGTAGTAATGAATGGTACCTTTAAAGGGATCATACATGCAGATTGTAATTATCTGCCACCGGGTGAGATTGAAGATAGAGGGAAATTTGAGGCTGTTGTCATGAGGAACCAAAAGTGGTTTAGCCAATTTAATCATGTTATAAGGCACTGAAATTAACGCCCCTCTCGATTGAGAAGGGCCTTTATATTTATACTTCTTTTGCTAATTCACTTCTATTTGGAGCAAGTGGCGGCTGTTCTAACCATTTATTCTTAACCATAAGATCAAACCATTTCTTTGTAACCATGAGATTTTTGAGAATTGTGGCTTCATAAGTAGTTACAAGGTCTGTTCGCATAGCCGAAGCTAGTCCTGCCCCATGGTAGTTTTGAGAAGCTTGATATAGGAATCCTATGTGATACAGCATTAGCTTATCGGAGAAAGGAGAATCCGTTGAAGTTGTCACTTCTGTTTCCCAAGATTTCGGAACGGGTAAATTATCTCCTTGCATGATCTTTGAAAATGTTTTTATTTGGGCATCAGCTGTTTTCTCTGAATCGGTTAAAAACTTCCTAACATCTTTCGATTGAGCAACTTGACTGAAAGCGATAGAAAGGGTTTTAGCCATAATGCTTTTTTTAAGATTTAATGAAATGCTAATGATTTCTGTAGAGGCTAATTTTCTGCCCTTTCCGAAATATCCATCAGTAAAATCTTGGCTTGTTACATATTCAGGGTTTTTAGCAGGATAAAACAAAGGATCTCTTTGGAAGTTTCCTTTCTCAAGCAATAACTCAATTGTTCGATGATACATTATTTTTGCATCGGTATCACAAGAATCATAAAAGTCCCTTAAGTCTTTTCTAACGGAAACACCTAATGCAGTGCTGTGTCCTAGCAATCCATGTAACGTCATGATATGTAAATAATTCAAGCAAAAAATATCCGTGAACAATCTTTGTTTGCCTTTATAGAGGTCAGATTCAGTAAATCCTATTGGTATTGGGAACCCCTCTTTCTCCAAAAAGGTTACGACTTGATTCTTCTGTTTTTCAAATGTATTAATAGCATCCTCAAAAATGTTTTTTATTGTTTCATCGTCAATAATAGTGACCATATATCGATTTACCACGTCTACCAATGTACCATTCACATATTCTCCCCATAGTGTACCTATCTCGGAAGATGTGAGTTTTAATTTATTCTCTTCCACAAAATCACCTCATGTATCAAATACTTATCCTATTTATTCCTTTTTTGAGTTTCATAAATGCACTTTACCATCTGCATGGTTTTAAGACCTAAAACTGTAATAATGATGGTATATATTGTTGTTAAAATTATCGCAGAATATCCTAAATATGTAATGTTGCCTGTTGTTTTAGAAAATCTCAAAAGACTCACTTCCTTTGAATGAACTTGTATAATATTGTTCCCAATCTAAAAGCTTCAATGTATTATGAATTCCTTTTATCAAAATTTCCATTTGATTAAGAAGCCCCTCTCGATTGAGAAGGGCTTTATACATTACTTCACTCGAAGTACTTGTCCTACATAAATGGTGTAATTATCATCAAGGTTGTTCCAATCTTTAATTTGTTTCATAGTGCTTCCGTAAGTTCTGCTCAGTGAATAAACAGTATCACCAGACACAACAGTGTGATAAACTGCTGAGTTCTTCTTAGGAAGATTAAAGCTTCTTACAATTCCATTGACATGACCGCGGGCAAGATTTTCGATAAAAGTGGCTGATTTTAACTTAGCTGCATCATTAGCATTATCGATAAACCCATTTTCAGTTAATAAAGCTGGCATATTGGTTTCCCTTAGAACATGGAAGTTTGCCTGCTTTTTACCGCGATCATAAAAATCAACGAGCTTAATTACCACAGCATGGATATTGTTTTGATATGTGGTCGTAGGTGCTCCAACTCCTGGATAAACATAGTCTTCATATCCTGTTCCCCCGCCTGCATTAATGTGGACCGACAAAAAGAAATCAGCTCCCCATGCATTGGCTGCATTTGTGCGCTCAGATAAAGATACCGTTTGGTCACCAGTTCGGCTCATGCGGATTGAAACATTATCATATTCCAGGGTCAGAATGTCTTTAATACGTGTTGCGATTTGAAGTGTTAAATTCTTTTCCTGAAGACCATTTCCTACTGCACCTGGATCCGTGCCGCCGTGACCTGGATCAATAAAAAGTTTGACCATATTTAATCACCTCTACTAATATTTTTATTCACAAAATCTATTAATTGCTTGTACTGCTGTCCTTCCTTTCACATGAGAATCCCCCCTTTCAAAAAAATAAAAACCACGCGTGAGAACGCGTGGTTTTCTCTGCGGCTGAAAGCCTTTGTTGCTGACCAGACCCTAAAGGGCCTCTGAAAGGTTCGCCAAATGTACTACTTTTACTGGCCAGACCTCAAAGGCCTTCTATTTATTTCCGTTTCTTTTTCTGCACCTCTTCACCTGTAAATGGGTCAATATATTCCATCATACTTAATTGCTCTGCGACTATATCATCCTGTATTTGATTGCGTATATATTCTTCAATTACCTTCTTGTTTCTCCCTACCGTATCTACATAATAACCAGTACACCAGAATTTTCGGTTCCCATATCTATATTTCAAGTTGGCATGACGATCGAAAATCATTAAGCTACTTTTTCCTTTTAAATATCCTACAAATGCAGATACACTTATTTTGGGTGGAATACTAACGAGCATATGTACATGGTCTTTACACGCTGTTGCCTCTATTATCTCTACACCTTTTCTTTCACAGAGAGTGCGAAGTATTTCTCCGATATCTTTTTTGATCTTTCCATAAATGACTTGCCTTCTACTTCGGCGCAAATACAATGTGATACTTACAATTCCATGTTGTGTGTGCTAAACTATTAGTGTCTTTTGACATAAAAACTCCTCCGTATGCTGATATGTTGGTTGGCGAACCAAAAATATTCTAGCATCACGGAAGAGTTTTTTTAATACCACGCTGAAAGCTTTTCTGAACCCTAGGCCTAGCCTAGGGTTTTCTTTTCCATAAAACAAGAAAAGCCACCCTCGGAGGGTAGCTTATTTTGGCCATTGATAACGTTTTGCTTGTTGACTATCCTCTATTCCTCTTGTTGTGGGATCATTTAAGGCATTCCACACGCTCACCACTATCAGCAATAAAGCATATGGATTTGAAAAAGCTCCGACCAGTAAATTAAAAACAGAACCCCAAGTAGTGAGGTCCTGTGCGGTTAAGCCATAGTATCCTAGTATTGGTGCAAAAAATGCTAGAAACAGCTGTGCAAGAAAAACAGGATTCTTAAATCGTATTTTCCAATTAATCATCTTAACTTCCTCCTTTAAAAACTGTGAATATAATCGCTATACTTCCACCAATAATCCCCGTGCACATCGCAGTAACGATTGCTCCAGTAATTGTCCGCTTTATCCAAGTGGTGTTTTCATCGATCTTATTTAACTTCTCATTTATGGATATAATCTGTTGATCATGACGATCTGAAGTTCTTTCCAGTTTATTAACCCTTACCTCAAGGGACTTTATTTCGCCTTTCATTTCAGCCATTTCTTTTTCATATTCATTCACTGCTGTCGCCTCCTGTGACACTCACTTTCCCCCCTTGAAGGCAAAATAAAAAGCCTATTTCATTAGGCTTCTTTTTTTTCTTCTATTATCTTTATTAAAGCGTCTTGTTGAGCGAGCAATACAGCATTCTCTCTCTCAAGCTTTGCAATTCTTGATGTTAAGGTGTCGACAATTAAATCCATGTCAATTGGCAGCTTGTTCGGATCCATTCATTTTACCTCCTTCATTTAGTCTCGCCTCTAATTCGGCAATTTTCGTTTCTAACTCATTAACCCTTTCCTGTAGGTTCTCTGGCTTAGGTTCCACCGGGTCAGGTCGTTTCACTATTGGATTCAACTTTACCATCGTCAATCACCTCAATCTCCCTCGGCTCAAGGAATACATATTCTCCTCGGTAGGCGCCGTCTGGGGTCGTCTGCACGGTCATCAATCGGTGAAATAGCTTACTGTCCTGGTCGTAGTATGCAATCGTGTCTCCTCCTAGGTACGTCACCAATAGCCGGTAGTCATAGCCTTCTTCGCCCTCAACGATGTACAAGTCGTGAAGGACGGGCATTGTACTATCATAGTACAAGTCGAACTCCACCGAAGGGAGGGCGAAGGAGTCGAGTGACCCCTCGCCTATACTTACAGCTTTGTCCGTATGTTCAAGTTCAAACCCCGTCATGTACCGCCGGTTTTGAACTGTTTTTCGTTCGATCATTTAAACGCCTCCTTATCGGTTTACGGTTCGAAGATAATGAGCAACCGGACCGTAATTGTGTAGTTCGTAGTGGAAGTATCGTGCCGTGGCAAGTAAATTCTGAATCCAGTTGACGACTGATTATAAATACGAGCACTAACCCTGTAAGAGTTATTGTTGTACGGCGTAGCAATAACGTGGAAGATATTCTCCGCACCACTAAAGCTAAAGTCCTTGTACACCAAGTTCTGTCCGTCTAAAGTTATGTCGGTTTCCGTTACAAAAAATATGGTGTTAGCATTTTGGACTCCGTGAATATCTTCAATCCTCGAAGCTATTTGAGCACCGGCTGCCCAATAGTACTGATCGTTATCCGCCCGTAATAAAGGACGAGGGATATACGATTTGTCCGTGTAGAAAGCAGCGTAGGTCGTACCGTCGACATCCGTGTCCACGCGCATCATTTGCTTTTCTGCGCCATTCCCCGTTCCTCTGTACTGCCATACTTCGAATCCGAATCGCTTGTTAGACGCGTTTGGTGTACTGTTATCTCGGCCTGTGTTAACGATAACTCCGGACCAATAAGTCGGGTCTGCAGTGCCCCCGTTTGTGGTGTAGTTATTTAACTTCATCATAGGGGTTAGTTGGTCTGCAGTCCCGCCTTCTCGGGTAGATTTAAGGATGAGTCTACCACGGTCAATCCCAGGTATGTTGGTTCCAGAGATAATTGTCTCCTCGTATTTCTTACTCATTGAGATCCAAGGTCTAGCAAGGTCATCGTCAATCATAAACCCGATGTCCAAACCATCACGATAACTGTTAATCGCCAGGCTTAAGTCTCCGGACTCGGTGCCACGCTGGTCTCGAATTATACCGACGCTGTCATCGTTCACTTGATCATCATAGATATGAAAGCCCCGCTTATTAATCGCGGCTATCTTGTTTCCATTTCGGAATGCTTCAATCTCCCCATTGTTTATGATAACTTTACTTCCGAGTCCATCATCAGTTTCAAGCTTTACACCTGTTAGTTCACCGGCGGTAACCTTACCAAGATTGGCGACTATCGCGGACAAATTCGATACGTCGATGTGATTAGCTTTGATGATGTTTGCTTCTATTTGCGTTGTACTATCAACAATATTTGGACCTTGAGGGCCGACAGGACCTTGAGGACCTTTAGCTGCCGCTGGACTAAAGTAGAGGTCGTAAATATGAGGACTCTTAGAACTAGCCGTTGCGAACGAACTATCTACCGATAGGGTAAGACCCGAAGAGGCAGCGACTGACCTCACGAGGTTTCCGTTATGGTAATACCTAACTTCCGTATTATCGTAGACAACAGAAAATACATCGCCAACTGAAAACGGAATTGCCGTACCTCTACTTTCTCCACTCTCATAGAAACTAAATGTGCCTGCACTTCTTAAATAGAATGCATAATCTATGCTAGTGTAGCTGGCATCCGTTGCCGGGTCAGAGTTTAGACCGATCATAATGTTATTTGCATTGACTCCTGCCTTAAACGTTAGAAAAGCTCCTCCTGTGTAACTCTCAGTTGAATATGCCTGTGAGTCCCATGTAGAACTTCCTGTTAATTTTGACAGCCTTCCCTGAGGATCAACATATACAGTACCAGTTGTATTCCAACTTAAAACGAACCCAGGCTGCCCTTGAGGACCCTGGTCTCCTTGCGGTCCTTGAATCAGTGACCACGAGTAATCAGCGTAGCTAGTCGATTCAGTTGCGGTTGTTTTGTTATAAGCGATCCCCATGTACTTCTTACCTGCAGGCGAATCGCTCATGCCCGAAGTTGGGCTGTCGGCGTATTTAATCCACGTATAGTACGTCGTACCGTCCTTACCGGCTGGCCCAGGAACACCCTGATTGCCTTCGAACTTTGACCATGTATATTCTGAGGGATTTGAGGACTCAGTGGAATCCGTCTTGTTATACGCAATACCGATGTAAGACTTACCTGTCGGGATTTCGCTCATGCCATTACCTAGTTCGTCATCAGCGTATTTTATCCAGGTATATAGCGTCTGCCCATCATTCCCCGGAGGCCCGGGAACGCCTTGCGGACCAAGAAACTTAGCCCATGTGTAATCGGCGGGGTTGGACGATTCGGAGGAGGTCGTCTTGTTGTGCGCCAAACCTATATACGATTTCCCGGTTGGGCTGTCGCTCATGCCTGTTCCACTCGCACTTTCTGCGTACTTTATCCAAGTGTACGTCGGTTTCCCGTCTGCTCCCGCCGGACCTTGCACGCCTTGCGGACCTTGGATTAATGACCATTCGTAATCAGCCGGATTGCTCGACTCGTTCGATGTCGGCCTATTATACGCAAGCCCGATGTATGCTTTGCCCTCTGGATATTCACTCATGCCGTTACCACTAGCATTGTCCGCATACTTGACCCACGTATAAAGTGATTGTCCGTCAGCCCCGTTCTGTCCATCATATAAGTCAGCAATCGTAAACTGCCCCGTTTGGATAACTTCTCCCTGAAAACCAATGTCCACAAAAAATGTTGCTTTTGTATCCACATCTGAAGACGCTACTGCGATAGATTTTCCTGCACGAGCAAACGCCATATCGCGTACACCGTTTTTGTCATGCTTCGTCCAGCTGTAGGAATACAGGTCGCCGTCTTCATCTACCTCTGTACCGGTTAGAAAAACTCGAGATGTTAACGTAGTGGTACCGGCTCCATTCTTAAAAACATGACCGGCAGAGGATTCAACATTAACGATAAGTAATTTAGCCAGCTTTCGCTGAATCTCAAGCTGCATAGAGTTCCATAGTGCATGGATATCTTCCTCACTATATTCAATGAAATCACCTAGGACAAACTTCTTCTTCGATGGGTCACTTATTGATCGTTCCTGTGTATGCACTCGGGCATCAAGGTAAACCGGAGGCTCAAATTTTGAATCCTTAACCCGAATAGAATCACCGAAGCGAACCTTTTTGTTCTTCAGTCCAGGTACATTCTCAAGGTCAGCTGCTTCTGCAGTATACTGGATAATTGTATTAATCCGTTTCTGGAGCTCGCTTTCAGTCAGCGTGGTCAGACGTTCTAGCGTCATGCCTTGATCATTGGACTGAGGCTCATAGGTTTCGATGATGTGAGCACGCTGACCCGTCACAGGGTCTACTCGGCCCCATCGCTGCCATGCATCTGAATCTGAAACCGTAACTTCTAGGCGAGTGCCATCTTCACGCTCTGGTCCAATACCTACCAGTGCAGTAACGATGTTATCTGCGTCCTCGATGCGCTCAATACCAACTAAGTCTTGGCCGAACTCGACTTCACGCCCGCGCCAATCACCTACACGCTTAACCAGGTCAACGTAACGGCCGATAATCCGGTTAGACCTGACTTCTATACGAAATTGCAGTTCCAAATTGAATTCAGTTGCGATCATTTTTAAAAGGGAGTAGGGGTCTGTGTACTTTTCGATATTTATTGTTCGGGTACCGTATCCTTCAAGCCTGCCCGCGCGCCATTCAGTGCCCCCGATTGCCAGCGATGTAAGGGTTGAGAGTGATTGTGACGATCGTTTACCAGGAGAAATCACCTTTGCCTTCCGGAGATCCAAGTATGATGCATTGGCTTTGACCGCTGTATATTGAGCGCCTTGCCCGGTTCGGTATTTTCTAGTGTTACTAATAATAAACTCTAGATATCGGCCATCTTCATCTGGAATAACAACACGGTTCCTTTTGCTTAAAAAACTGGCAAACGGCTTGTCCCCAAATGTAACGAAATCAAACGTCTCCATCGAATCCCGTAACGACTTATAATGAATGTCATCCCAAAACTCCCCTAAATCAATGACTGCCCATATTTTGTCTGTTAAACCATCGGCAACATGAATCATTTGAACCTCTCCCTGTAAGTGACACTTGCCTTAAATGCACCTTGCGGCAGCAGCGTTAAAAGATTCTTTCCTTTTTCGAAAGAGAAATAACGAGCTCCAAACGCTTTTAAGTCCGTACGGTCGAAACCATTGATTAAAATGTCTTTGGTTTTATGATTAAATGTAATGACATCACCGGGGTAAGCAATGTACGGCGTTTGGTCAACTGTTGCTTGCGATAGACCATAAGCACGAATATAGTCAATACGGTTCGTATGTGGAGATGGGGTACTTCCGTGTTTCTCGATGAATATCCCAACGTACTTAAGACTCCCCCGGTGCGCGTCGTTAACCGTAGTCCACGTCTGGGTTAATGGGTTCATGTGGGTACCATCCCCAAGAATGCGGGCTACATAGAATTCAAAAGTATCACCGACCCTTTTTAGCCTTAGATAGACAGGGAAGTTTTCCCACTCGTATCGGTAATTACGAGAGCTTACTGCGTAATTAACAAAATCCCCGACGTATGGCCCGACACGTCCCTCAGCTGACTTCCGGTGCATCGAAGTGATAATATCAACTGCGTTCATCATTGCGATGTTCCGTAATTGGTCGTCAAATAACGAAAATCCGACACGTCCCGTTTCTGGGATACCTGACAACAACTGTCCACGCATCTCGACTTCAAAGTCGCCCGTTAAAGGCACTTCTTTATAAACGAATGGACCGTGATATGAGGAACCGGTACCATAAGAAGGTGCTGTGATTCCGGATCCGTCATAGCCTATAGTTCCTTCTGACGATCCCATTTCAGGAATTGCAGGCTGCCATGTTCCAATTGTTGAGCCGTCCTCGGAAAGTAATGAAGTGCGAGTGTCAACCGGAGTGGCTGTGACTTCTGCCGGCTCACCAATCAACATATATTCGTCTACTCCTTTTTGAACCATCGCAAAAGTTATCTTCTGGGTAACCTCCAAGTTAATTATTGGAGGAGTCTCGGCAGAACCACTGTTTGTGATTATGCCGTCTGCAGGAAACGGAATCGTTTTTTCTTCCCCATATTTGTATGGATCAGGGCAAATGAATGTAATTTCACCTCTGCCATAGTCTACAAGGTCTTCAATATCAAGTGAACCATCTACAGCAGCGTAATAGACCCTATCCGGTTCATCGTCAAAAATTAATTCTGCTGGTTGATCTGTTATAAGCCAATCCGCTAAATCTTCCTTTATTTTCTCAATATCTTTGATTTCAGATAAACTCTTATCAATTAAAATAGGCTCTGGAAGAATTCTTATCTGTGTTTCTGTGCTGACTAGATGGGCACCAGGCATACCTGGAATAGTTAACAGGTTTCTCTTTATGGGGGCAAAAGCAGGTCTTCTTTCAGATGCCAGGAGAACAACATAATCTTTTTTTATGCCATTAAACGTAAAGCCCATCCTACTGCCCCCCTTTAAAAGTTTGAATTCTGTGATCTTTGAAATTCTGGATTTCAGTTATATCATCAACAAGCCATTCTGCGAGCACGCGTAAGTCTGGAGTTACCATTTGTAAAAGTAATGGTTGTTTTTCAGTACGATTACCACCATTTCCTGCTTCGTACCCTTGGTGATATACTGCCAATTCGACACTGAGCTCATCTTTAATCTGCTGTTTGATTTCAGCCATTTGGAAACCAGCATCAAGTGAAGTACGGCTTATATCCATATTTGAAACGGCTAATTCCGGACTAAAGGCGCCAGTAATTGCTGAAGCCATATTGGCAGTTGTCTTAGCAGCTGAGCCTGTCATCTTTTTAATACCGACAATGACACCGGAAACTATATTCTTCCCGATCATATCCCTCATCCATCTTGATGGTGAGTGAATGCCCAGGGCACCTTTAATTTTGTTTTTAATATTCCCGGCAACGTCAGCAATAGCAGACCCTACTGCTCCGACCATCGATTTAATACCTTTTATCAAGCCTTGAATGATGTTTTTACCAATGCTTGAAAGATTAATAGATGATAAGAAGGATTTAGCAGCGTTCCACCCATTTACTATGGCGTTCTTTACGTTTCTCATTGCGTTGCTTACAGTTGTTTTTAAACTGTTAAACGCCCCAGTTACAATGGATTTTATGGTGCTGGTTACTGTGTTAACAGTTGAACGGATGCTATTCCAAATCGTTACAATAACCTGCTTGATTGCATTCATCACATTGGAAATTGTCCGATTAACTGCATTAAAGGAACCTGTAACAAATGATTTAATCGTATTAAGAGTATTTGTAAAAATACCTTTGATAAAATTCCATGCAGATTTAATTAGATTTTTAGCAGAGGATGCAAATCCTTTAAGTGGTCCCAGGAACTTACCGATAAAGTAAAGATTGATCCATCCCCAAAGAATCTGTAATGCTCCTTTGAAAATCTGTTTAATTCCTTCCCAGACCTTTGAAAAGTCTCCGGTAAAAATACCCGCAAACACCTTAATAATCCCTTGGATAACATTCAGAGCGCCATTGATGATACTCTTAATCGCATTCCATGTGGAAATTATGGTAGCCTTAATAATCATCCATGCTACACCAAGAATCGGAACAACAACTGCCATCGCTGCAGAGAAGATTCCTTTGATGATACTCCAAACATTTGATATTGCCTGTGTAATCTGTGCCCCATTTTCTGCCCAAAACAGTTTCATTTGGTCCAGCTTTTCTTTAACGAATGTCGTAACAGCAGTTATTGCTTGATTGATATAAGGGCTTAAGAATCCCCATACAGCAATTGCAGCCTCTTTGATAGAGTTCCAAGCTGAAATAACAGCATTTCTGAATCCTTCATTAGTCTTCCACAGATAAATAATTCCGGCTGTTAGACCGACTATCGCAGCTGAAACAAGTAAAACAGTACCCATCATTGCTGCATGCCCAGTTATTATTGGTCCTAGAATAGGCCAAAGTGAACCCCATGCTGCTACTAATCCTCCTACTAATCCAATTCCTATAGCTAATGGTGATAGTATTAATGTCAGGGCTGGTATAAGCATCATTATCCCTTGAATGATTTTCGAAAGGACGGGATGGGCCTCATTAAATTTAATAGCCATGTTTGCTATTGCAGTGATGAAATCATAAATCTTGATCATGACAGCTCCAAAAACTTCAACCATCGGCTGAAAGGCTTTTCTGACGGCTGCTGTCATTCTGTTAAACGACTCTTCATATCCTGCTACACTATTCATGGCTGCTTGATGCAGACTTGAATATAGCAGAGCTGATGTGACCGCTGCCCCTAGTGCTACAGCGTTCATCCTCATAAGCCCCTGAGTAATCATCATGGTCATGTCATTTAACTGCTTCATTGATGCAGTTGGACCAAGTAATCTCAAGGCGACTGCTGCCGGCTGTCCTGCGTTAGCAATTCGATTTAAGCTATCTGCGACTCTGAGAGCTCCTGCATTTACCGAGTAAAATGGATTTCCCATGCGTTCATAGTTTGAAAGAATCTTGCTGGCCTGAGTAGACCGGGCTAACATCGTTCCAATTGATTGCAAAAAGGCAGTTCGCATTTGCAAACTATTTCCAATCATTTGGTCATTGATTCGCCTTTGCCGATTCCCTAACTCCTGCAAACTATCCATAAATTCACGTGTGGAGCCGGTATAATCTTGAGATGATCGAGCCATCTGAAAATATCCATATTGAACTGCTATTTGGTCATCACGCAAGCTCCTCATGCTTGCTGATTGACCATAAAAAGCTGTCCGCATTTCCTGACTCATTCTTTGCGCTTCTGCAGAAGTACCTCTATAAACCTGCCTTATATGGTGTCCTACCTGCTGAAATTGACGGCTATTATATGCCACATCAACCGGAACTGAAATAAGCTGTCGGGTAAGCGCTAAAGCACGCGCTTGAACTTGCCGCATTTGCCTGTTAAAGCGAGTGACATCGGCAATCAAATTCGTTTCTCTTATTTGAGGTATTCGATCTAGCAGCCTATTTGCATCATTAATGCTTGCCAAAAATCGAGTAATATTAGCTGTGATTGGCGCTGTAGCCCCAAGTGCCGTTCTTCGAATCGTTTCGTCAACTCTAGCCATATCACTTAAAAATCCATTAATATCGGCTGTAATTCTAGCAGCAAAATCCTCTTGCATACCTTAACCTCCTTTCATCCTGTAAGCTTTCATGGCCTTTTGTGCTGCTCGATAGCGATCTGTATTAATCTTTGGTTCTCGGCTTTCCTTCCAATTCCCAGTGCCGTTCATGACCCGTTTTCTTGCTGTCTGGGCATCAAACATTTTCTTTTCTTTTGCCCTTTTTGAATTTTGTGCATAGCGATTAAACATCGCCTGTTTAGCCATGCCTTCGTATTGGTCTACAATTCGCAATTGAGCCCCTTTAATAAAGTTCTGAAATTCTCTGGGGGTCCAGGATAAAATTAATTCAGTGTCATAAACCTGCAGATAATGCGCAGCATTTACAAAAAGCTGATCGTAATCTATTCCTTCATTTCGTTGAATGCTTGGATGAGAACCTCTACCTGCTGGGCCTTTTCCGCTTTCTCTTCTTCCGTTTTCCCTGTCTCTTTGTAAGCGTTGATATTTTTCCAATAGTTCTTGGCTTGTTTCTTGAAAAAACCCGATTCGTCCACCGTATTAAAGGCTTCTTTAAACAATTTCTCTGTGTCCCCATCCTCTTCAATCCGTTGTTCGATGGCTGCCTCTATCTCCTCAAGTTTCGGCTTGTCCTTTACCAGGTAATCTAAAGCGCAATCCCAAAAAGCCAGCAAATGTTTATTTGAATACTGAAGAAGGTTTGTGTAAATCCCGTGGAAGCCTCCAACATCGTTCCCCTCTTGGTCTTGCTCTGAGTACTTTTTATCTGCTAACCTTTCAAAACGAAAATTACATTTTGCCTCTAATTCTTTGCCGTTGATTTCTAAAAATGCCATTTTCCATATCCTCCAATAAAATAGAATAGAAAAAAGGCAGGAATAACTCCCGCCTTTATTTGTTATACGCCTGTAGTACCCTGTGTTTGTTCAGGAAATTCTCCAGTAGATGTTCCTGGTGCCTCAAAGCCATACCGTGCAAATTCAATCATTTCTGCAGGTAAAGGATCAATTTCTCCTTCTTGGGTGGATCCAATAACCTGGACAGTTGCCGATACTTCCACAAACCCATCTTGCGGGCTTGATTTTTCAGCACTTTCCACAATGCAGTAGCCAAAAACAGTGGGATGCTTACCAGCTTCATTAAGATTCAGGTCCACTTCCCACACCTTAATTTGTTTTTTTGTTCTTTATTGCATTTAATACTGCTTTTTGTCCTGGATCCCCCGTTTCGCCATAGGCTGTAAATTCAAAGGACTCACTATTCTGTCCATAGCCAACAATGCGGCCAAACTTTGTGGACTCATCGATTATGTCATTTTCAATCGAGTAGGTATTTTCAGTAAGATTTCCAATTAAGAGGCCATCTGTACCTAATGCTGCATCCGTAGACTGCACAAGCAAAATGGAATCTTTCCCTTGCTGCATTCTGATCACTCCTTATATGTTTTTTACTGTGTATTTCATTCTTAAGACACCATGTTTAATCCGTGGATCAATATCATCAAATACCTGCATGCCCAATCTCTCTGCCTTTAAAATCTTAAAATCAGAGAGTTCGAGCTTATAAGCTAATGCCTTTTGGCAAGCATTAAGAATCTCGTAAGCTTCTTTCTTTCCCTCGTAATCAGACCAAACATGAATCACGATAGATAATTCTTCACCAAACGTATTTTTTGTATCAAACGGAAGAGTAGAGGGTTCACCTATTACTACATAGGGATAAGGTTGGTTTTCAGGTACAGAATCAAAGACATCTGCTACCTTTTCAATTAGCTCTTTATCTGCTGCTAAACGCTGATATATTGACTGCTGAAGAGGCCATAAGGCTGTATCAAAATACATGTTAAATCACCAACCTGCTCATTTCTGTATGGAAATGCCTGCGCCCCATTTCAATGGCTGGGAACCAAAAGGGCTGAGCCCTCATCCCCTTAGTCCTTACGAAACGACCAAGCTTATCAGAGTAATAGGTCCAAGGAGTCTGTCTGCCATCACCATTAACAGCGTAAATGCCAGTGCCAAACTCGACATATATTGCATAATGAGCACCCACCGTTACCACCGCAGTAAGTCCTCCATCTCTGATCTGCACCTCAATAGACTTTTTAAGATTCCCATCATCCTCTGGAGCCAAAGAACGAGCATTCGCCTGGATCATATAGGCTGTTTCAACCACAATCCTTTTTGCCTCATCAATAACTCCCTCACCGAACCTCTGAACCGCCCTGGAAAGACGTCTGCTTCCAAACCGAATGTTAGCCATTGGCAATCAATCTTAAAGGGAGACGCATGATTTCATGCTGTCCCCCCTGATCTTGTGGCCTGCCGGTTATCTCATAGGTTTCACTTTCAAAGGAAACACGCATATCTGTGGTAATATCCGTACGGTACGGATAATACAGGACCCGGTCCAGAGGGTTATCAAGTTTTTGAGCCTCATAAACTTCTCTGCTCGATGGAGAATCCATAAAACCATTGATCTGCAGAACGGCAGCATAGCCCTTTTCGTGACCGCCCCCGCCATCTGGTATGTTCCTTTGCTCCCAAAAGGTCAAGGAATGCGGAAATTCATCGCTGAGCATGAAATTTCACCTTCCTATAGGGACGCAGGTATTTATATAGACTTTCTGGAAACTCAGTTTCATACGAATAGGACACAGATCCCATATTCCTGCTTTTTAAGCCAGCCTTATTTTCATTGAACTGAATTGCTTTCGCTATGAAAAGTTTAACTCCACCAGGGAGGGCAAGAGGCTCCGAATCTGTTTCCCCGAAAGTGTTATTGCAATACTCCTTAACCTGGTCAAAAATAATAGGAAGCATTGCCCGGTAATATTCATCTTTCGCCGTGCCTTGCTCCCCATTAATCAATTTAATTTCTTTGATTTGTTCAGCTGTAGGCTCCCACATAAGCAGGCACCTACTCTCCAGTAATTAACTTGATTAAATCATCTTTATTATCACTTGATTTATAGCTAATGCCTTCTTTGTCTAAGAATGCCTTTAGGTCATCATTCTTAATCTCTTGCAGCTCTTCTGCAGAAAGAGTGAAATAATCAACCTCACTAGTATTTGGATCTTGGGCTTTATTGGACACTTCATTGACTGGTTTAAAGCCCTTACCTTTGTAAACAATATTGTAGGCGCGCTCAGTCACCTTTAGTTTTTTCCCTTGGTCATTTACTACTTCAATAATGCTGTCTGAAGCTTTAACGTATTTTGCCAATCAAAACGCCTCCTTTATTAAACTGCTGGCGCTGCTGGAGTTAGTGCTCCGAAAGCAGCCGGCTTAATGTTCATGTACCCGATGTGCATGGTGGCACGCAGGGCAAACATATCACGTTCGAAAAGGTTAATAGGTTTACCGGAAGCATCCACGATAGAAGATAGCTGAGCGTCTTCGGAAACAGCGTATTCGATGTTCTGAAGAATTCCATAACGAGCATAATCCCAGTCACCCATTAGAGCCGCAGCTTTAGTAACATCGAAAGCTTCAGGCTTTGCATATGTGACAGCCATACCCTCTACATCGTTGAGGTTAGTGTAGTAACGCTCTCCATTCGTTGCATTTTTTGCACGGCGAAGATCCTGCTTGAACGCATTGGTTGCAACCATTCCATCAGGAGTAAAACCGCCTGCCTCGATAAGGCCCATTAGATCAAATACTTCATCCTGCAGATCATCACCGGATCCTAGAGCGATTAGGTTGCCTTCATCAGTTGCACCAGTAAAGATTGATTTACCGCTTGAGTGTGTAGCAAATGGAGAATTCGTACCGAAAAGAGCAGCAATATCAAAAGTTTCATAGAATGCCTCTGAGATTAACGGTTTTACCTCATTGAAAAAGTCTTTTGCTGTATAACGTAAGAATTCCTTAGAGAATGGGATGATAACACCAAGCTTCTCAGCCTGCATGGATGCTGTTAGCCATTCCACTTTAGAGGTCTTGATAACTTCCGTTTCAGAAACCCAGTAAGCGCCTGCCCCTTTTGCTTTAAAGGAAAAAGTCTTTTTCGGCTTTGTCATTGGCTCATATTTTGCCAGCTTCATAACAGTTGAACCTTTGATAACATCCTCTACAATTAACCCGCCTTCTTCAACAGGAATAAGCCCTGTTTTGGCATCCTGCATTAGAACATTATCAGGTGTATAAGTTTGCTCTACGAATTGTTTAATATTCAGAGGTAAAAGCCCTGAAATCATTACTGTTTTTGCCATTTATATGGCCTCCTTTTTATTGGTTTTGTTGTTGATTGCGAATATTATGGGCAGCTGCCATTTCCTGAATGGATTTGATATTAGTGTTGCCGGCTCCGCCACCCTGATTAATTTGACGCCCATTCTCTTTAAACTTGCTGTCAACAGCAGCCTGAACAGCCTTTGTATAAGCCTCCTCAAGCTTAGCAAGGTTGGCAGTAGTTTTTTCTTCATCTTCAGCCAAGAAGAAACTTACAATGTCAACTGGCAGTTTCTTTTCAGTTGCCTGTTTCATAGCAAGATTCATGAGCTTTTCACGCTGGGCCTCTTTCTTCTGTTCTTCAAGAGCCTTTTCAAGAGCTGCAATCCTTTTTTGCTCTTCAGTTTGGGCCGGGTTTCGCTTAGCAACTTCTTCAGCAACCAAAGCTTCCAGGTTATTTGCTTTCCAAGTTTCCAAGCCTTTAGTAAAGTAGCTGTCCAACCTTGGCTGGAGTAGCCTCTTTCCGTCTTCGGTATTAAGGAATCCTTTCACCTTGTCAGCTGACACGGCCGAAAGCTCTCCGAGATAAGCCTGGACCTCAGCATTATCTTTGTTGTCCGTTAGGAACTTTTTCACAGCTGTCAAATTGATTGAGCTTTGATCAAACTGTTTAATATTTAGGGGTATAAACGGTAATTTCTTTTGCATTTTAATTTGCATATCTTTTCCTCCTAGCCATGCAGTACGAGCCTACATGTCATTTTGGGTATAAAAAATAAGCCTGTTTATAGCGTCTATTGCTTAAAGACGAGTGTTATTGTTCTTCTTTGATTATGACATTCACATCTTCAGGGTATTGAGCAGACAGATCCTGGAGAAACCGCACTGAAGACTGTAAGAGGGTAGATACTGAAGCACAAACAACACTTTGAGCGTGACCTTTAGCTTCAATCTTCATGTAGCCATCCTCAGCAGTGGTTATGTTAATTTCAATCAACTTAACACCTCCTATGAAGTAAATTTCTTCTTCCAGTCTTCATAAGTCACATAAGGCACAGTGGTTGATGGAGGTTTTAAAGCCTTCTGAGCTTTTTTCAAGGCTTGGATATATGTTAACCCTTCATCAGTCATTATCTCGTCAATGCACCCTGCCAGTTTCTTCTGATAATCTGCATCCATGTAATCCCTGCCCCGCCGATATTCAGGAAACTTCCCATTTACAAGATGAATCGTTGTACATCTACAGTTGATATCCATGTTTGCCCTGCCCCAGAGGTGAGGCCCCTTAGCTTTCAAGCCCTTGTAATGGAAATATCCGTTTTTATCAGCTTTCTGACCATCCAGTTCGCGATGAGAAGTTCTAACTCTAAGATCCAGACTCGATGCCCAAACCTTGTCCATTTTGGCATACTTGGCAGCTTGCTCTGAAACAGCTTCATCACTAAGACTTCTTACCCTTCCAGTCTCCGTCCGGGCAACTGCGCGCGCCTTTTTTTGAGAGAATCCAACTGCATTTTCAATTCTTTTCGCCATAGTGGAATAGCCTTCACCAGCTAACAAGGATTGGCTGATTTCAATATTAATCTTTCTAACTATTTCATTGCGATGTTCCTGAAGAACAGCTGGCAGCGTTAATTTATCAATCGGATTTTTTATTGCTTCCTGGATAACTGACATACTCGGAAGGGTGAAGCCCATATCTACAGAAAGTCCTAACTGAAATAAATACGCATGACGCAAGTAATTCTCTGTGTACTGTATTTCAAGGGATCCATTAATTAATTTAATGATTTCCTTATAATCATTTGTAAAAGCCTTTCCTATAAGCTCCATTTCCTTCTGGAAACGATTGTATTTATTCAGCTCTGTATAAGAGAGCTCACCGTTTTTTTCATATTTCCGGTACATCTCACTGATCTGAAACAGTATGGACTTTAAACGGAGACCAAAAACTCTCTCGATGGCACTTTCTGTTTTTGACAGCAGCTTATCAAGGAATTCAAGGATTTCTAACTGATTCATTCGCCTCCACCTGAATCATCATCCGGATTATCTTCCAATGGCTCAAGTTCGTTCCAATAAAGCACTGCATCCTTTTTCATTTCTTCCATTTCCCATTCCACATCATCCACAAAGGAGAGTAAGCCCAATCTCGTTTTCTCACTTACCAATCCTTTCAGCTGGATATTGGACTGCGCCTCATCCAGAATATTCGCTGGAAGGTTCCGTTTAAATCCAAAATACACTTTAATGTAATCTTCTTTGCTGAAACCTTTCCTCTTTGCCCAGGCACTGAACAGCACTTTAAACTGATAGCGCAAAGAAGAGGCAAATTTTCGCTCCATGGTAATACACTTATTTTCAAGAGCCATAAGCTTATATTTCATGGCTATGCCGGTAATGTTTCCGCCGAAAGATTCATCAGAGAAGTTAACCGACTTAGCAAAACGCAGAATATTTTCTTCCAGCCTATCCAGGTGATGTTCTATTAGAGCATCATTAATATCTTTGGTGAGATAGCGAACATCATCTTCTTTTCCAAACAGCTCAAAGACACCATTTTTCTTAAGGTTGGCTAAAAACTCTTCGTCTGCCCCCATCCCTTTCAAAATCAGATAAGCCAATCGATATTGCTCAATCTCATTGCTGGCGTCAGAAAGAGTCCTGTCGTACGCATCAATTAGAGAGAGAACCTTCTCCGCATCCCCTTTTAACTCCTTATTATTTGCCACACCAAAGAGTGGATCGTATTCGAACATATGAGGTTTCTTGTCGTATAAGTCGTATTGCCCGCCTTGATTTGATTTATAGAAGTAAATATTCGTATCATCATAGAATTCTGCAAAAACATCCTCATCACGGTAATAATATCGCAAGGAATAATCTGGCTCGTGGATGTCATCACCGAGAAAAACTACTTCCCATGGATCAATGTTTGTTATACGCTCATATCCATCTGTATCGATGTACACCAGCCGAGCAGCATATCCACAAATAGCTGCCATTTTCCCATATTCCGAATCATTGTCTTCAGCATTATTCCTTAATAAAAAGTCAGCAAGCTCCTTCTTAAGCAAATCATTCTGTCGGTCAGCTTCATAACTAATAGGATGACCAAACATATATCCTATTTTGGTGTCCACAATATCTGCATCAAAAGCATTATTTAATCGATTATTCACCTTATCATCCAAACGCCGAATGTTACCGCCTGTTTCAAAATCCTCATATTCAGCAGCAGTTCGGGAAAAGATTTTTGGTCCATCCGGATCTGCTTTATATCGTTGATAAAGATTGATCATCCGGTCCCTATCTTTTTTATGCGCATCGATGATTTCCAGCACCGTTTTGGCATCGATTCCGTTTTTGTCGATGTATTCCTTGAATTTGATCATTTGTCTCACCTACCCTGTTTTCCGTCGTTGCGGTTTCAAATGTGTATAAATGGCATAACGCAGTGCATCCAGTACATCATCCCATTCCTTTACCGGCTCTCCTGTTTTCGGGTTCCAAACATACATAAATATCTCTTTCCTAAATCGGTCCACTTTGTCCTTAACAACTTTCAGTTTATTAAGTTTGAAAAGACGACTAATTTCCTCTATTCCTGATATAACAGCTTTATCAGCATTAATTGCCCTAATACGTTCTCTCCTGAAACGGATAATATGTTCTGGACGAGCTGTATCACAATAAAAATTAATGTTGCCATAACGGCTTTTAATTTCCTTCGCAATTTTCACCCAGTAATCTATTTCCTCGTGCTGTTTAGCATGTTCCTCCAAGAGGTATATATCGCCTTGGTCATCTTCTCCCAGAACGACAATTGAACCAGGATGTTCATATCCCCAGTCAACTCCTGCCCAATAGCGAACCAACCTTAACTCTGCTACCTCTTCAGAAGTGACATAGTGAATTTTTTGATTGAAGTCCTTATAAATAACTCCCTCGGCAGCTACCCACATCCCGTATATATCTCGATCAGTAAACATTCCTGTAGGAGTGGCAGCAATAATACTCTCCACATACTCTTCATCCAGATAAACATTGTCAAACAGAGTAAAGTGAAATGCTTTAATGTTCAGCTTTCCGTTTTTCAACTTCTGACCATCTTTATCGATGTAATCCGTTTTAACAAAGTGCGCAGGGTTTTCTGGGTTAGTATCAATCAGAACGCGTGCGCCCGGGTATGAACAACGAGAAATGACTTCCTTAACGAACATGTCATGCAAGGCTGTTCCTTCGTTCAGCAGAGCTCCTGCAGCTGTAAAACCCCTTGCTTTCTTCCAGGCATCAGCATTGGTTCCATCAAAGCAATAAACCTTGTTGCCGAAAATACTTATAGCATTGGTTTTATCGAGCTTAAGTTCCTTCCCCAAAATCTCTTCCATATCGTTCAGGATATTTCTTCGAATGGATGCCTGAGTGGAACCGCCAATAATAAAAGATAATCCCTGACCTTCATATTTAGCGATGTGCATTAAAAAAAGCAGGATGAAAACAAAGGTTTTCCCTGCACGTTTTGCGCCACTGGCGAGGAGTATTTTAGGTTGTTCCTTAATGAAACAATCCCATACTTCTTTTTGTTTAGGTGTCAGTTCGGCCATTAAGTACCACCCGCCATTCTGCGCAACATTGCAGCGACTTCACTTTCTTGGGTTCCTGAACCGTCATCACCTTTTATTTTTTCAATTTCAACTTTAAGCTTTTCATTCTGCAGCTTCTTGCGATCATTCTCAGACAGAAGGTCAGTGTATTTCGATAAGAACTCTAGGGCCTTCATCTTATCCGCAAGCTTTACAGAGACTCCCTCTTTGCCTTTTTTTACTTCAGTAATCAGGGTGCCATCTACTTCATCAGCATTCTTAAGATGAACGTAACTATATGAATAAGTGACCTCATCACCGTTTTCATCAATCATCGGTTCTAGGTTGTGATCAAGTTCTTGCCTTTTCTCTTGCCCGAATTCAACAAAGTCTGTAATGTCAGCAAAGGCAATATCGATGTACTTCTGGAGAACTGCTTGAGCATCTAACAAGACCCCATTAAACCTTTCTTGTTTCAGCCGCTCAATTTCCCTTCTCACTCCATCTTTCCCCATCAACCTATAAGCAATTGATTCAGCAGTATTACGGTCAACTCCATAAGCTTTTTGATATGCCTTAGTAGCATTAAAATACTTGATGTAGTAAAGGCAGAACATTTTTTGCTTATCGTTTAAATCATCAGATTCAATCACTGGTTCCAGGGTTGCAACCTTTTGCTTTTGGGTTGCATCCTTTTTCGTTGGATCCCTTGACCACCCTTCACGGCTTTTTCTGCTTTTTAAGGTTCCGATTTTGATATCGTGTTTTTCGGCAAGGGCCTTTAATGTGATCTTAGAGGTCTCAAATTCCTTTCTTATTTCATCCCAATTCATTACATGGCACCTACCTCCTTTTAATTTTTTGCAAAAGAAAAAGCACCCATTACTGAGCGCTTTGAATACCTGGTATATAACCATTAACGAAAGAGTAATACATTACTGCTAAAAGAACAGCTGTTGAAAGATAATGAGCTAGTTGTCCTGGAACCCTTATAAATCTTAAGACAATAAAGGCAACTACATACGCTAGTGCGCACATAGCCAGCAGCAACACCAACTGTACTGCTATTTTATCTAATGTTTCTTTCACTGGGTTAAAATCTACTATCTCCATATCACACCTCCACAATATGTATCGGAAAGGTATGGGGATTATCCATATAAAAAAGCACCCCGAAGGATGCTCACTACATATCATTTTCGTCGTAAATTCGGAAAGATAGAACCTTATCCATATTATAGTAAATTTCTGTATCTTCATCTTTAACCCATTTATTTGACTGTAAATAGTGAGGGGGATCCGTCATAACATTACACTTTACTTTAATAAAGATTTTACTTTCTTTATCATAATTAAACTGTACACTAAAAGTTTTCATAGTAATCACCCCCTGTCAGAACTAAATTCGACAAAGAGAGATATTTCCCTGCAAACATTCACCGTGGGTGAACCATCGAACAAAAATAGAGGAAGCAGCTTGCTAACCGCCTCCCCGTCCTGCCTTCAAGTTTAACAAGCAGATTTATGTTTTTGCAATTTCGTATCATTTGTACCGTTTGTAACATTTGGAACATAGCCACTCATTTTCTTAACAATTGAATCTTTAAAACGCGCAATGTGGGTATGAGACAACCCCATGTGCATAGCAATCCAACGATAACTTTTCCCCTCAAGCAGCCAATGAAGAACCTCGATCTCCCTATCATCCGTAATAAGATGCATCCGATCCTGAATAACAGAAATCTTTTCTTCGAACTTATGAATAACTGAAAATCGCTTCTCCCTGCGTACACACTCTCTATAAACAGGGTCGCTTGTGGTACCTTGAACTTTTGGCATCCCAGCTGCATCTCCATATTGAGCAGTGAGCCCTTCTCCTGCACCTTTCATTGAGTCCCTGAGTATCTTAATTGAGTTTATCATCCAATGATAGTCCTTAAGAATGGATTCAATTTGTTTGCTGGCAGCTTCTTTCATTAAAAACACTCCTTTGGATAAAATAAAAATGGACACCAAACAACGCTTAATACGCCATTCAGTGCCCCTGGTTGTTCCAGTAGACTTATTTTGTCTTTTTATGAATTTTTTATTGAGCAATTAAAAATAATAAATCTAATAAATACAAAGGAGATGAACAGCTATGACATACCACAAAATGATTCGAAGTGTCCTTGGTGTTGATGTACGCCCCCGTTCCAGCAATGAACTAGATAATACTTTCACACACGATCCCTTTGCAAACCCAATAATACATAAACAAATAAACGGTACTGAAATTGTGCCAATTAATCTTAGAAAGTTATGGGGTAAATAAATTGTACCTATAACTTGATCGAATAATTCAATTCATAATGAGAAGGCTTCCCTGATTGCCAGGAAATCACTTGTTTACCATACCCTTTTGGCGGGGTATCGGCTAATACTAGATGGCCGTCTTTTACGATATACACTGCATTTTTCATTAAATCGATTTCAGCTGTCATTTTTTCTATATTGGTTTTCACCAGGAACCCCTCCCATGTGTTAAAATTATATTAGGTCGGCCGGGAGAAATCCTGGCTTTTTCTTATTACTAATTTTTGTCGTTTTTTGACAAGTTTTGTCGAAATCATTTAATGTTTTTCCTTTATCTGTAATAATGGTTCCTGGACTTTTATTATTTAAAGGAGCAAAATAATGTGTCGTTTCTGCCGAGAGCTTAGAAAAAAGATTAAATTTTATAGAAAAGTGCTTTTGGAAACCGGATTAAGAAAAGGGTTAGATGACCCTGAAACTATAAGAAACAGTCAATCTCTTGATAAATTAATTTTCAAGTATCAATCAAAATGCAGATAACATTTTAAATTTCAAATAAGAGTCGAGATACAAATTCTCTGTTTCATTTTTTATAAAAACACTAATTAATATTTAAAATCCAAATGGCCATTCACAAACATATGCTAATATCCTAATAGAATTTTAAAATGGACTAATATGAATTCCTTCATTCTCTCGCCAATCTGCGTAGAGTATACGTTTAACATTATCATAGCCATTGGTAGTTAATTGATTATCTAACCACTGTTGATCAAATCCGAGTTCATGTAAATTATCCCTTAATACTTCCCCATCTATAATTAACGCTGTTGGGAGGTATACTGAACTTTCTAGAAGACTGAGATCTTGCTTGTCTGGTTTTTGATACTTCGATTGTAATAATATACTTATTTGCCCATTAGCTTCCAATATACCGTATTTGACTTCGCGAACAGAAAAAACCTGATTTTGTCGAAGTATACTTAATACTTGATTTACATCCAATTTGTTCTTTTTAAGTAACTTTCTATCCATTACACCATCCCGAATAATGATGTTAGGATCGCCCAATAAGAGAGAACGTGTCGATTTATTTTTTAGAGTCAAGAACTCTATCCCCAACATGAGAAGCGTCCACAATCCGATGGCATATAAAAAGTGAAAAATCCCTACCTTATTTTCATAAATGGTATTTCCTAAAAAATCTCCAAGTACTAACACAAAAACTAAGTGAAACGGGGTTAACTGATAGATGGATGTTCTGCCTGTTATGATAATGATAAAAAATAAAGTTGCAAAACCAACGATGACTTTGATCGTCAGTAAACCAATATTAACTTCTTCCAAAGTTTTTTCCTCCAATTTAAATTTTACTTAGTTGTAAGATCTTGAGGTTTAGATAAAGAGGCTAGTTTTAGTATTAAAGCTCGAGTTACAATTCCAACAATGATGTAATATATGAATGAATATCTGTATCTCCACTCTAAATAATTAACAAGTTTGACCCACTCGCAAAAGGGTTCACCTATATAGGCATATGTTAGTGCCATAATGATCTGGGCTAAAATAAAAGATTTCCATGTTCTAAAATATTGATATAACAACATGTAAGCTACAGGTACCATTGAAAAATCAAAAGGAAAGGCCCGAGGAATAAAAGGTAGGAATGCAATGGGGTAATCCCAAAAACTATATTGTGCACCAACTACATCTAATAAGGTTGTTGTCAAGATAATTATGGTACCAAATAACAAAATTTCTAAAATATTGTCTCGTTTAACAAGTTTAGCCCATATAACCCAAGGCACAACTAAAAAAACGACTAGTATCCACCATTCCCAAGTTAAAAACTCATTTTTTAGCCAACCATTTAATTCTAAATGATACAGCTTATCTTCTAATAAACGTATTTCATTAAGATTTTCAAATATATTATCTATTGATATCACCCCTATATTTAAATTAAAAGGTAACAGATATTTTTGAATTCAAACTCTTTGAACTGCCTTTTTAGTATTAACGTTTTTTAGTAATGAATTCCATCGTAAATAAGAAAAAAACCCATGTTGAAAGTTCTTCTAACACGGGTTTTCGACTTTTTTCAAATGATAAATCTAGATTTAAGATAGAACAATAAAAACAGAATACATCAACTTATAATAATGGAGAAAGCAGGCGGGCACTCTGTTCAACAATGCGCTCGGTCAGGGGGCGTTCCAGCAAGTCTTCAATATTTAATGGAATAGAGTCCATTAGATCACGTTCGAACTGATCTGTGAGTTCCCTCGCCACATCAGTACTGTACAAGACTTGACATACCTCATAATTCAGGCGAAAACTTCTCATATCATAGTTTGCTGAGCCTACGGCAGCAATCTCCTCATCTATAGTCAACACCTTGGTATGAATCATTCCTTTGTCGTACTGGTAGATTTGTACACCAGCTTCTATAAGTTCCCCATAATAAGTACGGCTTGCAAATTCCACGATTTTTTGATTATTATGGCGAGGAACCAGCAACCTTACGCGCACACCACGAGCTACTGCTGTCTTTAATGCCATGATAATATCTGTTTCCGGTACAAAATAGGGTGTTGTTATATCAATAGTCTTAGTAGCCTGTGTTATACATATAAAGTAAGTTTGACGTATAACCGGGGTAGGAATTCCAGGATTTCCTTCCAACGTATGGATATACGCTTTTTGCAATGTCCTTGTTTTTGGCGATATGTCTATCTCATTATAATCTAGGGTGCTCAACTCTGATCCCAATTCGGCTGACCATCTGACATGATCTTCTCTGCCGATTGGATTGATTACATCAGACTTTGTTTTCAGGTTAGTTTTTGATTTTATTTTTTCCGGCACTGCCATATTCCAATGAACCTCAAAAACAGTCTGTAAATCGACCAATGCATCTCCTATGATTTGCAAATGAGTATCCCGCCAAAAGCCAACGTCTGGCTTCAATCCTGTATATTCATATCCTACGTTCATGCAACCAGTAAAAGCTTTCTTTCCGTCGATTGTTACAATTCTACAATGATCACGATAATTCCAATAGGACAATATCCAAGGAAATCGTAAGGGAAATATTGTACGGCATTCTATCCCTGCTTCGACCATCTGTCGGGTTTTTTCACGCGAAAATTTATAACTCCCCAAACCATCTCTCATAAAACGAACCCGCACTCCGTTTACTGCTTTTTCGATTAGTAGTTCCGTGATGCGACTACCAATTTGGTCATTCCTAAATATGAAATATTCCAGATCAATCGTTTTTTGGGCTTTTTGGAGGGATTCAATGAGTTGTTCATATTTTGCTATTCCATTGTCAAATACTTGGACTTGGCCCGTTCGTATCCCATTCACAGTGAAGTGCCGTAAAGCATCGGCGATTAACGATGCTGAATCACCAAATGTATCAGGTAATTTATTAGATACACTTTTAGAAGAGGTCAATCTTTTCCGATGAATAAACTTAGGATTTGATATGCTAAGATAAAGCAAGAAACCAATGATAGGAAAAAGAAGGACTATTATTATCCAATTCAATGCCTTGGCAGGCCTACGTACTTCCCAAATTGCTATGATTAAGATAAAAAACGTATTTATCAGGTATAGATAAAAAATCCATTCCAACTAAAAGTCCTCCCTTGTTTTTCTCTTAACATCTACAAAAAGTGTTGAGATTATACTTTTAGATTAGGAATGAAATGTTGTTTAGATATATGGCTTACGCCTCTTATGCAGTTCTTTTTTCGCCATAATTTCATATTTTTCATCCAACTGGGAACTTTAAACTTAAACGAGCTGGACCAACCTTCCAACGAACGAATAAAAGTGCTCCAGGTCCATGCTCGCATACAGTTGAGGTGAAAATATGTTTAACTGGATTGATCAAAATACTTTAAAAAATGTATATTTCGTAACGCTTGGAGTTCCAAGTATATTGTCAGCTTTTTGGCTCTTAGTAGTTGCTTGGACTTTTAGAGCTGAGAAAAAAGGTAAATGAAACTAACTCCTTATTTGGTTAAATTCAACACCCGCTACAAAGCCACTGATTTATTTTTGTTTTAAAGATATCTAATCCACCAAATAAACCCTCTTCATCAATATGAAGCGCGTATCCGGAGAAGTCAGGTCCCTGATAAAAGTAAACGTCCTTGTATTTCTCATGCTTCCGAATAAGCAGCCGTTCATTTCCTCTGAAAAATTCCAACTCCTCACCCTGTTTTAGTCCAAAGATCTGATCCTCAAGGGCGAAGGAAAATAAATCTAATTGCTTCATTCCCTCACCGCCTAGTACCCCTAATAATGCTATTTTTCCCATTCGTAAACATCATTACATTTTCGTTACAAAAACCGACAAAATATGACATTATACCTAAATTATGCTAGTATTTCCTCTGGGCAAATTTTACGAAAGTAAAAGACGCAAAGCCACGGGCCTAAAACAGTTTATTTGTCATGGTAGCCGGGTTGCACAAGTATATTACCTATACATTACCTTTCTAGTTTGCCTGTATTTTAGCTAAGAAGGGTTGGAAGTCATGATTTTCCCAACAGTTTACTGTAAAGAGACGGGTATAAGACATGTAGTTAAAGACCGAAACACATGTATATGTGGTTTTAAATATCATGTGTTTTCTACTTTTACAAAAAGTGATTTTAAGAAGATTCAATTTAAGAAAGTAGATAATGTCTCCTGCCCTAAGTGTAAAGCCATTATAACTGCTCATCACTCTAAAAATACTACATACCGATTTTATTAACTTCAGACGGCATTGTGTTTTTCTGAATAACATTTAACGCAGGGACCTTCAACGAAGAAATAATTTGGCTTTCCACAAACCTTGCAGGTTTTTGAGTAAGTATTCCAGCGTTTATTGCAGTCCCTGCATTCAAGTAATAAGAGATTATTTCGATGTCCTATCACTGTCCCCTTGGCCAGACATTTTGGACAG
Organism: Cytobacillus oceanisediminis 2691; assembly: GCF_000294775.2. GTDB lineage: Bacteria > Bacillota > Bacilli > Bacillales > Cytobacillaceae > Cytobacillus > Cytobacillus pseudoceanisediminis. The sequence continues at coordinate 1,528,926 of NZ_CP015506.1, read as the reverse complement.
CGAGTAACTAATTTAACATTTGTGATAGTCATTTTTCATATCTCCCTTCAAAACCAGTTATTTTGTGTAGCCTCTGTATTAATCTCCCGAAAAGATGCCAGTAAAAGCTCATATTTAAGTTCCTCGTAATCACAATCGTGGATTCTCTTTCCTGACTGAGCCTTAGAAATATTCAGTTCTGACAATCTCTTGATGAGGATATTCCTTTTCTGTTGCATAACGGATTCATAAAGGATCCCCATGTTTTCAACTCCCTGATCTTAATATTTTTAGCTTTTCATTTAGTTCTGCCTTTTTACGGGCCAGCTCATCTTGATTGTTAGGCACTTCCCGCTCTTGCATTTTCCTCAGCATTTCATCAAGTTCTGCTTGATCTGCAGCAATTTGGTCAGGTGATTTTTCCTTTATCGGTTGTTTAGGTTGCTCATTTTCATAAAACCAATCTGGCAGCATTTCCGTACGTATTGGCTTGGATCGCATACCCTTAGGTTTATAAGAATTATTGCTTTTAAAAGGCTTAACGTTTTTAGCTGCTACTTTTGCCTGTTCTCTTGCTACTAAGGCATCATAATGATCCATGATGTATTTTTCGCAGTAACCAAAGGCTTTGATGGCTCCATTTGGCTGACGTTCTTTGTATTCAGCAAAACACTGTTCAAGCAATTTGATTGTTTGTGGCAACGGCATACCACGGGCGACAATCCGGGCGATTGCTTCATAATCTTTTGTTGTTGGGTAAACAGAACGTCCTTCTTGTATCGTTCGTAACTCTATGAATCTTTCAGCAATAATATCTACAGGGTCATTTTCTTTAGTAATAGTAGTATTATTTATCTTTGTAATATCTTTATTAGAGTGGACACTTTTGTCCACATGACTGGACATTTCTGTCCACTCTGGACTAGACGTTTTTGTCCGGTCTCTTTCAGACTGGACATTTTTGTCCACTCTCTCTTTGCTGTATTTTTTGGAGTTTTTCACAGTTATAATATATCCATAAGGTGCTCTAGTGATCTTTATGTAACCATGTGTTTCCAGGTCATCCAGCCACCTTTGAACAGTTCTTTCGCTAACTCCAAAAGGTTCTGCCAACTCTGAGCGTTTCAATGGCTTATTTCCTAACACGATGCCCCAGGTTACTCCATCTCGTTCAATTTCTTTTGTAGTGGAGCTGACGCACCAGAGAAAAAGCCACAATGCTGATCCAATTTTTTTGTAATGTTTCGGCTCTAATAATCCTGAATAAGTTGGAAATGGATAACTTTCGGGCACCGTATCACCTAATTTCTAATGCATATTGCCATTCTGTTTTTAACGCCTTTTATCGTATAATCCGGATACCTCCGCATGTACTCTAAAACAAGCATTTTCAAATGTTCTCTATCTCTTGCCTCCTCCCAGATCCATGCTGGAAGGAGGACATTTGTTTTTTTACTCTGCATCTTCAAAATCTATGTCCAATGATTCCTGGGCGGACATATTTTTACTAGTTTTTTTCTTCTTTTGATCCGTATCAATAATTTCAGGCTCTTCATCTGATACATGCTCTTCCTTGCTTGGAGAGTCGTACTGAATTGGCTCATCATACTCATTGGCCTCATCCGTAATATCTTTTACCTCACGTTCCTGCTCATCTTCTGAGAATGCTTTTTGCATTTCGATGGACAAGATGCCCCATTTGCCTAACATGTTCCTAAGAACCGTTTTCATTGCCATGGCATCGTAATCAGAACGCCAGACATTATTAAGTGATTTCTTATCTTTTGCCTTGTTATGCTTAATCCTGTGCGCCTCTATTTCGTCCCGAGTCCAATAAACCGTTTTTTCAAAGCCATTGACCAATTTAAAGTAACCGCAGTAACCGATAACCTTATCACTTTTCTTTGCATCTAAATCAAGATCTATTTCCTCTGTCAGACGATTCCACTTTAGAAGCTCCCCTTCATACACTGGTATCACGTTAATCGCTTTGTACTGTCCGCTTCTTAAAGCCAGCTGAATGTAGCCTTTATATCCTAGCTGGAACTGGGCTGCCTTATATCCCTTTTTCGAATCATAAAATGCGACTATCCAGGCATAACCTAAGTTTTTATCCACTGGAAGATCGAGAGAGGCAGCAACCATTGCACTGGATACAATGGACATAGGCTCAGCTTCCCTCAGACTGGCATCTCCGTTATATAAATTAAGAACCGATGCCATAAATTGTGGTGCTTTATTGGCTAATACTTGTTCAAATTTCTTTTGCATTGTTGGCGTATTTAGTAAACTTTTAAGGCCAAGCGACTGAGCTGAAACTTGCTTTGCTGCTGCCTCCTGTCTATTTGCTAATTGATTCTTCAATTCTGTATTGGTCGCCATCAATTAATCTCCTTTACAGCAAATTTTCGGAACGAGGATTCTTTCAAAACTTTTTTGTAAATGTCCGGATACTTCTCTTTCAGAGCTTTCGAATCTACACTTTTTCTGCTCTGATTCTTCCAAGTGACTATAAATTGATCAGTAATACCTGTTTCAGCATCCTTCAATACTTCTTTTAATTTGTTTTCAATTTCCGTTTTTGCAATTTTAATCAGCTTTTCATCGGATTTCAATTTCTCATATTGAACCAGTAAATCCTTATAATCAGATGGAAGGACAATTTCTTTATCCTTCTCAGCACGATCGTACTTCTCTTTCAAATACTTCTCAGCTGCGCTGGATCCGTCTAGCTCTGGAGCATGCCCTTGCAGTACGTGATATTCCCAAAAATGCTTTTCAGCATTGAAAATCATCTCGATAAGCTCCTGGTCTCGCTCTACTTCCTTCCAGATGAACTTGTTTCCGCCGACAAGGACAGCGATATAACCCTTTTCCTTGTCTGTAACTCCAAGATAATGTTGGAGCTGCACAAGGTAGCTTGCCGGAACTTCTTCACCTTCCCACTCTTTAGCGAGGTAGGCACTAGCTGTCTTGCATTCCAAAACTGCTGATTCTCCAACAACTAAACGATCAACGTTTGCTTTTATAAATGGATACTTGACATGGCTGTACATGAAATTTGTTCGGCGCACCTTTTTACCTGTACGCTTTTCAAACTCCTTGGCAACCACATTTTCCATTTGATTTCCCCAGTAAATTGCTTCATTATCATTTTCATGTGGTTCGACCTGGCCAGTTTTTTCTAGCCAAAGCTCAAAAGGTGTACGAAACTTATTAACACCAAGGATGATTCCAGCATCACTCCCGCCGATTCCTTTAGCCCGTTCTTGCAGCCATTCATAACGGCTCATTTCTTTTGTACATACTGCATTAATGGCCACTATTGAGTCCTCCCTTTACCGCCAGGGGCCTATATGCTACAATGACGGTACTATAATTGTTTTTTCGATTTTCATCGAACCCGGACACCTGCCTCCCAACAGGTGTCTTTTTATACTGTTTTAAATTCAAATCCCATGACCTCTGTTAAATACCGTTCCAAGTTATCCCTCAAAATAATTTCACCGTCATATTCAACAATGTCATCACCAAAAAGCATTTCATCACCAAAATAATCTAGCCCCACGTGTTCAGGCTGTTCGACCATATTCGGGTATCCAGACCTCTCTATTTGGTCAATCATAGGATGATTCATTTTTATCCTCCTCTCTATGTATTAGGTGCTTTATTCACACCGCGATAAGCCGAAACGTAGATGATGGGGGAATGGCAGATATTCGTTCCGACTTATCGCGACAGGAACAAAGGTTCTTGCCGCCCTATTCTAGTGGTGTTAGAATAGAAGTATCGACGATTAAGTGGCAGTGAGCTGTGGTGAGCTTACTGCTTTTCTTTTTGATTTGAAGTAAAATCCCCAATTAAAATTCCCATGATGAAAATAAAATAGGTTCCGAAAATCATAGCTAGGACATAACCCAAGTCCACTTATGAACCCTCCTTTGGAGAACAGATTCTAGCAGCCCAATCAATCTTTACTCCTTGGCTCTTTAATTTCTTAATCAATTGTTCCAGCTTCTCTTTTCTGGTTAAAACCATTGGATTATTCCTCCTATCAACGGCATTAACTGCTGCAATATCATCACTGGATCTACCCCTGTCACAATGGCACATGCCACATCTTTAGCTGAGGTAACATCTGCCCACTTGATTAAAGTAGCGACATCTAATGTTTTTTTATCTGTTTCAAATTTTGAAATACAACTCCGTGAACGATGAAGCTTCTCTGCGATTTCCTCCTGTGTAAGACCTGCTCGCTCCCGGCATGCTTTCAATACTGCGCCGAAAGTCAATCCTTCTTCCCTCCCTTCTATGTTCCAATTTGGAAAGGTTCCAGTATGGAACCGACAAATTAATAGATTGTTATTAAAATTAATAGATGAAAGGAAGTGCACCGAATCTTTTAGAGCCTGGCAGCTTCGTTCGGTGCCTTCGCTCACGAAACTTTTCTAGGAAACCAGTTTTCTATGTAGCTGAGGGCTGATTGAAGCTCCTTTCTCTTAATGTCTTTGTAGCTTGCTACACCAAAACGGTTCTTTAATTCTCGATGTAGTTCCCTAAATAGCTTTGAACGGAACTCTGGATTACTTTCCAGCTCATAAACCTTTTGAGCGATTCCTTTCTGCACACGTCGTTGTTCGCCACTGGATAGAGTGATATGCTCTTCGACTTTATGATCAATCTCATAGACTAACTTTCTGATTTTATGTTGTTCAGCTTTAATGGTTTGAGTATCCTCCATAAGATCTGCAGTTGTTCTCAGCACCGTTACCAGAGCCTGATCTTTTGATAGAGGAACCATGTCTTCTTTAATCGTGTAGTATTCATCGACCAGCCTTTCATATGCATCCCATGCTTGCTCAGTATTTAGTGATTTAGCGTGAAGCCAAGCTCCTTTTTCAGTCCAAAGATAGAGAATAGAAGTAAATTTAAGGCTGTCGTCAAATTGACGTGACCCTTTGAATTCCCGTAATTCTTCTCCGGATAAGGCAAAATAATGTTTGCCTTGAACATACCGATCAGCATTTCTTTGAAAGTTCCGGTTAATAATTTTTGCTTCTGTTCCAAAAGCTGCTGCAAGCTGAGTGGTTGTTAATACTCGCTTACCTCTTTGGCAAATAGGCTGCAATTGATTCATTTACATAGCCTCCAGACTTTTTTGTTCTTGGTCTCGCATCCAGGCATTTATTGTTTCCAAGGAAAAGAAGATTCTCCGTCTAACTCTGAAATGCGGGATTTGCTTTTCACGGACCATCGTATAAATCGTGTCAGGATGGACACCAATATAATCTGCCACTTCCTGAGCTGTGAGTGTTTTTCGCTGCACTTTGAAATGATCCTGGGAAATTAACTTTCTGAGCTCCATTCTTTTACCTCCTATTATGCCGTGGTCTTATTCAACTTTATGTTGAATTCTTTATCAAAAAAATTTGAAGGGGAAACTCCTAATATGTTAGATATAATTTCTAATTCGTTTGTTGTTATTGGTCTTTTTCCAGTCTCTTTCATACTGTATGACTGAACTGTAATGTTTAACTTATTAGAAATTACTATCTGGCTAATATTCTTAGCTTTTCTTACTGCTCTAATTTTTTCATGTAATTTCATATCATCACCTCCAAAATTAAACGTAAAGTTTAAAATTATAGTTTTATTATATCAACGTTTCGTTTAATGTCAACATCAAATTTAAAAATAATCAACTTTTTGTTTATTGTGTTTAACGTAGCGTTTATTTAATATAAAATAATCTAATATAAGATATTGTAAAAAATATGGAATTAGGATCTGGTGATTTTTCATGAGTTTAGGTATTCGTTTAAAAAAGGAAAGAGAGAAAAGAAAATGGTCACAAAAAGAAGTTGCTGAGAAAGTCGGTATCACAAACGCAGTTCTTTCCAATTATGAAAGAGATTACAGAGACCCAGATACTGAAACTCTAAAAAAGCTTGCAGATCTATATGAAGTGGAGACAGATTATCTATTAGGTAGGTCTGATTTCCAAAAATCAAATGCAAATTTGCAAAGCAAAGATGAAAAAGACATTGCAAAAAGAATGGAGAAAATTCGTCAGGACCTTTCTGAAGATGATGGCTATATGTTAATGGGGGAACCGATTAGCGAGGAAGCAAAGGAATCAATCATGGATGCCATGGAATATGCAATTAGACAAGCCACCAGGATTAACAAAAAGTATATTCCTAAGAAATATCGTGATAAACAGGACTGATTTAGATGAAGGATTTTATTGTTGCTGAAGTTCAAAGATTAATTAAGAAATTCAAGACAAGAGATCCTTTTCTAATCGCTGAGAAACTAGGTGTCCATGTTGTACCATGGGATTTTACGGATGAAGTCCAAGGAATGTACAAATATGAGAGAAAAAATAAATTCATATTTATAAATAACAACTTAGGCAAAGTCCGTAATTTTGTCATGGGGCATGAATTAGGTCACTCGGTTCTTCACCCCAAACATAATGCTTCATTTCTTAAGAAGAATACTTTCTTTCCAGAAAGCAAATACGAAAGGCAAGCAAGTCAATTCGCTGTAGAGTTGCTACTTCCAGACGAATGTCTAAGTGAATATGAAGATACACATCTTTCAATCTATGAAATTGCTGAAATATATGGTGTGCCAAGAGAAGTTGCTTACTTAAAAAAATTTAAACACTAGATAGGTATATTTACTTGAACCAAACTGACCACGTGATTAATACGTGTTTTTATTTTAGGTATCACTGGGTTTTATACCCATAAATTCATAATTAAGGGGATGATTTTAATAATTTAACTTTCTTAAAACTAGAAAAGATTGTTAGACACTATTATCATTAATACAATAAGCAATCAATTAGACGTACTAAATATTTTAATATCTAAATATTAAAAACTAACTTATTATTGATTGGAGTGGAGTTATTTATGACTATTTTTCAGAAGGTTAAAGCAAATATTGATAGAAATGCAGCTTTATTTAACGTGCAACTTCAGGCATATAATGCAGCACTTGCTCATTATACCGAATTTAAAGACTGGAATCATCGGGAAACATTAATTGTAATGCCTACTGGTTCAGGAAAAACTGGTGTAATGTCAATTCTTCCTTTTGGAATTTCAAATGGCAAGGTTTTAATCATAACACCAGGAAAGATAGTTAGAAAAACCGTTTATAGTCATTTTGATTCGGTGCAAAATCCCGAAAAAACCTTTTGGATAAAAAGAAATATAATTTTTGATAGAAAGAGCCTTCCAAAGAGTTATCTTTACCAGGGTTATAATCCCAAAAATGATGGTGCAAAGGAAATCACCATAAAAAAATTACGGGAAGCTGACATAGTGATCACAAATGTACATAAATTAGGAAGTAGTAATGAAGAAGTGAATTTAATGCGATTGGTTGATCAAGATTTTTTCGACATGATAATTATTGACGAGGCACACCATGTTGCAGCAACAATGTGGCAAGATGCTTTAGACTATTTCAAAGCAAGTAAGATCATTAAATTAACTGCTACCCCATTCCGAAGTGATAAACAGGCAATTTCAACTCACGAATATGATCCTATTTTTGAATATACCCTGGGTGAGGCTATTACTGATGGTCTAGTAAAAAATATAGTTAAGCAGGAAGCTGTACCAGGGGAACTATCTTTTACAGACCGTAATACAGGAAAAAAATATAACCTTCAAGACGCTAAAATTGAATTGGGTAATGACTTTGTTAGTAAGTCCATTGCGATGTCTGAGTCATGTTCTAAACAAGTAATCGAAAAAACCAAGACTATATTAAGTAATAAAAGGAAAAGCTATCCTAAACATCAAGTGCTGGCGGTAACCTGCAATGATGATCATGCACAAGATGTTTGCAGGTGGTTTAATGAACTGGACTTAACAGCTACCTATGTTAGTGTCAAAACCTTAAGCGATAAAGAAATTGAACAAAGATTAAATGACTTTGCAAATGGCATTTATGATGTTATGGTCAGCATTCAAATGTTAGGTGAAGGTTATGATAACCCTAACATTTCAATTATCTCACTATTCAGGCCTTTCAAAACCCTAGGGCCATATGCTCAGGCAGTTGGCCGAGGGCTTCGTAAAATAATGGCACCAGATGTTACTCCCCTAGATAACTTCTGTAATGTTGTTTATCACCAGGAGTTAGGTTTAGAAAAGCTATGGGAATATTATAAAGAGCAAGAGACATACGGACAAATATTGCTTAAACAAAAGAAGGATTTAGTTGAGCAACTGTCTTTTGAATTTGACGAATTAGGTTTCGTTGAAAAAAAACCTAACCCTTATTCGGCTAAAAAAGATGGGGAAAGTGAGGAAGATTTATCTTCTCTGAATGCTTCTTTTCTTCTTGATGTCTCGGCATTTTCTCCGCATAACCTTGGAAAAAATGATTCGTTTACACAAGACGGTATAGAAAACTATAACCAAGCATTGGATGCTGTTCTACAAACTGAACAAGATAAATTAGAGCAATACAGGTTAAAACTACAGGAAATGGTCGATAAAGGCTTCCTGTCTATTAAAGAAGCTGAAACTTTATTGGAAAAACATGAAATTGAAACACAAAATAAGGTTAATACAAGCTATGATACATTCAATGACTTAATTGTCGCCGAATCTTTACGTAAGGACTTTATAAATTGGGTAAATACAAAATTAGAAGAATTTTTTAAAATGTCTTCATTAGCTAAAGAGGATATTGATCTTGTTAGGGATTATTCTCTTGTTGACAATGAAAAGATAAATAATATAGGATTTATCTCAAGAAACATTAGACAGTCCCTTTATGAAGAATCTAAGAAAAATATATCTTTGTACAATGATGCTGACTTTGCTAGAGCTAAAGATCGGGTAATAGAAAAGCTTTCCTTCTGGTTAAAGCAGTATCCAAAAAAGGAGGAGTAAGAAAATGAAACAAACTATCCGGGAGACAAAAAAAATAAGTCCTGAAATTCATTATCTTGATGTTTTTACCAAAATATTATCTAAAGGCGGACAAATCTCAAACATGTGTTTTACTAATGGACCCGAATCTTTGCAAATTAGCTTTGAATATTCCTTTAAGGGCTTCCCTTCTAAATTCAAAGAGGAGTTCAAATATGATAACGAAAGAAAACTTATCAGCTGGATTACAACAGCAAATGAAAAGAAATATTCAATTTATAATTCTTCAATTTATAAAACTGCTTAATACAAACAGAAGAAAAGCCCAGCTGGGCTTTTCTTTTCAACTCGAAACAGAACATATATTCCCTTTCGGAAATCTTGATGAATTTAATAAGGAGGAAAAAATTAATGGCAAGCGTTCAAAAACGAGGAGCAAACTCTTTTATGCTTGTTGTAGAGATCGGATATGATTCAAAAGGCAAAAGAAAGAAAAAAACCAAAACTATTCGAATTAAGGATCAGTCTTTATTAAAAACAAAAAAGAAATTAAATGACTACTTGCAGTCAGAGTTAGTTAAGTTCCAAATGGAAATTGAGTCAGGCGAGTACATTTCTCCTGAAAAAATGATTCTTGCAGAGTTCGTAAAAGACTGGCAGAAAAAATACGCCGAAAAAGGCGGTCTAAGTGAACAAACATTGGATGTGTACCTCACCCACTTTAAAAACCACATCCTCCCTACTCTTGGCAATATGCGACTAGATCAGATAAAGCCGATTCATATCGTAAACTTTTTATCTCAATTAAAAAAAGTAGATGGCAGTCCTATGGCTGTCTCCACTGCTCAATATGTATATCGTGTCCTCAGAAACATTCTACAGCGAGCTGCAGATTGGAAGATTATAAAATATAACCCTGCAGCAGATGTCAGCAAACCCAGCCAACGAGGTATTTTGGAAAAGGATATAAACGTATATGATGAAAATGAGGTAGCCATATTGTTTGATGCCGTCCAGAAAGAACCAATACATTGGCGAGTATTTACATCTCTTGCTCTTGCTGCTGGATTAAGAAGGGGTGAATTATTAGGGCTGGAATGGTCTCATATAGACTTGGAGAAGGGTATTATTAAAATCAAACAGATTATTAGTCGAGGTACTGGTGGAAGGCCGATTTTAAAAGGTCCAAAATCCAGGAATTCAAAACGGGTTATTTCTTTGCCGCCTATGATGGTCGAAGAGCTAAAAAAATACCATATACACTGGAAAAAAGAAAAAATGCGGATGAGAGATTTGTGGATTGAACATGAGCATGAATTTGTCTTTTGCAATGAAAACGGAAAACACTATTATCCCACTACCCCTACTACCTGGTGGAGACGATTTACCAACAGGGCTGGAGTCCGATTTATCCGGTTACATGATCTGCGACATACTTCAGCAACTCTACTAATAAATCAGGGTGTTCACGCAAAAATAATTTCAGAGAGACTGGGTCATTCAAATATCCGTATAACCATGGATACATACGGTCATGCTTTACAAACTGCAGATCAGGAAGCAGCTAACAAATTAGACTCACTTTTTACACGGCAAAAAAATAGCATTTAAAAATTTCGTCAACAATTCGTCAACAATTGGGGTTTACTCTATATTTTTAAGAATATAGAAAAAGCCTAGAACCGTTGAGGCTCTAGGCTTTTAACTGATGATTCCGACTGGGTTCGAACCAGCGACCTCTACCCTGTCAAGGTAGCGCTCTCCCAGCTGAGCTACGGAATCGTTATGATATTCCCTGTATTGGGGACAATATAAAATATACTTCCTTCTAACATAAAAGTCAATACCTATATTTCATCCATAAACTATAAGGTTATCAGCTTGGAAACTAGATTACATTCCCATTACAAATTCTGCATTTATGCCTTAAAGGTATCTTTTTAAGAGTATATGCTTTATAATGCCCTCTATATGATTCTTTTGTTAGCTGAATCAAATCATACAGGGTTACGGAAGGAGAAATATTAATGAAAAAACTAATGTATCCCTTTTTACTAGTATTAATATCTGCCGTTTTAGCTGCTTGTGGAGCTGATGATGAAAGCAAGAGTGCAGATAAAAAAGAGGAAGCGAAAACAGCTGAAACCGACCAGCAGGACCAGCAGAAGCAAATGGAAGAAATGCAAAAGAAAATGGACAAACAAAAGCTTGATGAAGAAAAGACTGTTGCAATCGTTAATGACCAGGAAATCCTTGGCCGCGAGTATAACAGCGTGCTTACTTCATCACAAATGATGTATCAGCAAATGGGACAAGACCCTACTACCAAAGATGCTGCAGATAAAATCAAGGAGCAGACACTCGACAGTCTAGTCGGCCAGACACTTCTTCTCCAAGAGGCAGACAAAAAAGGCTACAAAGCTTCTGATGAAGAAGTCAAAAAGCAGCTGGAAGAAACAAAAGGACAATTCAAGGACGACAAGGAATTCGAAACAGCAATGAAACAGGCTGGCCTTAACCCTGACTCATTAGAGAAGGAAATTGCCAACAATATTAAATATACGAAATATATTAATGGCGAGATTAAACCAGGGGAAGTTACAGATGCTGAAATTCAGAAATTCTATGATGAATATGCCAGCCAGGGTGGTGCTGAAGGACAGGAGCCGCCTAAATTGGAGGAAGTAAAGCCTCAGATCAAGCAGCAGCTCGAACAGCAAAAACAGCAGGATATGCTGGTTAAGCATGTAGAAGAATTGAAGAAAAGTGCAAAAATTGATATTAAGGTATAAGTATCTTTAAAACAGTTCCCATTTGGGAGCTGTTTTTATGTGTTAGAGTATTAATAAAAGTGCTATTCCCCATACTGGCCTGTTATGAATACTCAATAAGTTTCTTCCTTTTCTTTCCCTTGAGAATTTATTTAATTACGGTAATATTTATTGGGGAGGATACACCATGATTAAACACACAACATTCATTCAAGTAATTGCAGGTTATTTTATTCTTACTCTCGGTGTCTCATTAATTATCTTATCCAATCTCGGTGCAGGTGCCTGGGACACTGTTTATGTTGGCCTTTTTAATAAGTTCGGTCTGACAATCGGAACATGGTCATTTCTGGTAACAGCATCCCTTATATTCTTCAATGCTCTGCTGACCTGGGAAAAGCCCCAGTTTAAATCATTTATTGGAACCATTTTAGCGAGTGTGGGGATCGATTTTTGGATGGAGCTTGTTTTCAGCGGCATCACAGTTACAAGCTTTTCCCTTCAGATCCTTGCCTTCATCACAGGTGTCTCATTTCTGGGCTTCGGGGTATCTATATATATCCGTCCGCAATTATTCAGCGGCCCAATTGATGGATTAATGATCGCAACTGCCAAAAGGCTAAATATCAGCATTAAGACCGCACGTATAATTAATGAATTATTGGCATTGGCCATTGGCCTTATTTTAGGCGGTCCAGTTGGATTAGGCACATTGTTCGTTGCCGTCTTTTTAGGCTATGCCATACAATACGGCACTGTTTTGCTTAATCACTTGAAAAATAAGGGTTTAAAGATTATTTAAAAGACTTCACTTGTGAAGTCTTTTTTTATACGAACAAATTTTCGCATTCTACTTGATAAGGAACACGTGTTCGTGTATAATGTAAATAAAAGTAAGGGGGGATTTCTCTATGAAAGGAATTCTTTATCGAGCTATGGAAGAGAGAAAGCCTGTGGAAATCATTTATCTCTCCAAACGGAATTCATTTACACAAAGAAGAATATTAATAAAAGAACTTCGAGGCAGCACGATTTTAGCCTATTGTTTATATAGAAAACAAATGCGCATTTTCAACTTGAACCATATCATGTCCATTTTGCCCGAAAAGAAAGCTCGCCAGATCAGCTAAAAGGAGCCTTCTTTCAAAATATTTCATTATATTCATCAAAGCCTGTATTTCACATGGAAGTACGGCTTTTTATTATGCTCCTTTCTTTCTCCGATTATCTGGTCCTCATTCGGGTATATACTCTCTAACCGGGATTTGGCCCTTAAATAATTTAAGCTAAAGAAAGGAAGGATTTTATGAAAAGCTACTCATTGATTGCTGCTTTGTTTTCAGCAACCCTTATACTGGCAGGCTGTAATCAGAATGAAGAGCAAATTGTAGAGGATGAAGACAAGAATAATCCTTCTACGGAAGAACAGCGGGCGGAAACAGAGGAAGCTCCGGAAGATAACAAAAAGATCACTGAAGAAGTTGGTTTAGGAGACACACGGGATCTTTTCACAAAGGCTTATGGGGAAAATAAAAATAATGATGAAATTGCCCGCTTCAATGGAAACAGTATGCTGGTAGAGTTTCAAACGCATCGGGCAGTAAATGTTGAGCTGCAATTTGAAGATATGGAAAAAGATATGAGTAATGAAGAGGTTCTTGCTTTTGTCGAAAAACGCATTCCGAAAGATGCTGAAGAGGTTAACAGATTTAAAGAAGATAACAATGAGCGTGAAATCATTGAATATAAAAGCGAACTATTAAAAGAAACCCTCAGTGATGAAGTATATGAAGGAGATGAACCCGGTACATTCTCTGTGTTATTAACCAGCAGCGAAGATGATTATGTTAATGCCACCCTTTCAATCGGCCATAGCGATCAGGGATCCTGACAGGCTATAAGCTGCAGAAGCAAAAAGGAAGGATCTCATCATGTGAGCATCCTTCCTTCTTTAATTATTATGCTGTTTGCGGCTTTGCCTGATCGTCTTTTTTAATGAAGACCTGCAATGCAATCAACAGGATAAAAATAACTAATCCTACTATATCAGTAACCCCTTCAGGGTAGATAAGCAATAGTCCCCCTGCAATTCCCAGCAGTCTTTCAAAAATATTCAATTTACGCAGCCAGTAGCCAATTACCCCAGCGCCGATTGCCATCATACCTGCCAAAGCAGTGAATACTACCCAGATTAAATAATACCAGGTTGTATCAATCATCAATAACTCCGGTGAAAGGACAAACATGTATGGAATAATAAAAGCCCCGATGGCAAGCTTTGATGCTGTTACTCCTGTCTTTATCGGATCTCCGCCGGATACACCAGCAGCCGCAAATGCTGCAAGAGCAACTGGAGGTGTGACATCTGCCACAATACCGAAGTAGAACACAAATAAGTGAGCAGATAAATCAGGTACGCCCAGAAGGATGATTGCTGGGGCAGCTATAGTTGATGTAATAACATAGTTTGCAGTTGTTGGTGATCCCATTCCAAGGATAATCGCTGCAACCATTGTCAGCATCAAAGTCGGGATCAACAGTCCGCCTGAAAGATCAAGGAGGCCATTCGCCATCTTTAATCCAAGACCTGTCTTTACAACTACCCCAACAATAATACCTGCCGCAGCAGTTGCTGCAGCAACGCCCAAAGCCGTGCGTGCACCATCAACTAAAGCATCGATAGCATCTCTGAATCCAATGCGCGTTTCCTTGCTAATCATACTTACTGCAACCGTAATTACAATTGACCAAAGAGCTGCACGTATTACACTCATTCCGCTCATTAGCAGGATGATAACTGCCAAAATCGGCAGCAGCAGATAAATCTTCTTCAATACTTCCTTACGGTTAGGCATCTCTTCATCTTTCAGCCCTCTAAGTCCTACACGTTTTGCTTCGAAGTGAGTCATTATCCAGACCCCGGCAAAATATAGAAGGGCTGGAATAGCAGCTGCCTTGGCAATATCCCAGTATGTAATGCCGCCGCCAATAAACTCAACCATCAGGAATGCAGCAGCACCCATGATTGGAGGCATAATCTGGCCGCCGGTTGATGCAGTCGCTTCAACTGCGCCGGCGAATTCTTTCTTGTAGCCCAGCTTTTTCATCATTGGGATGGTAAAAGAGCCTGAAGTTACTACGTTAGCTACAGAACTACCGCTGATTGTTCCCTGTAGAGCACTTGAGAAAATGGCAACCTTCGCCGGTCCGCCAGTTCTCTTTCCGGCGATGGATACAGCCAAATCATTAAAATACTGCCCTACACCCGTTTTTACAAGGAATGAACCAAATAACAAGAATAGGAATATAAACGTAGCAGATACGCCTAATGGGGTACCTAGGATTCCCTCGGTCGTAAAGAACATGGTCTGCACCAATCTTTCTAAATCAAGACCGCGGTGCGCCAAAAATGCCGGCATATATGGCCCGAACATAGCATAGGCAAGAAAAATGACGGCAATAATGGTTATTGGAAGTCCAACCGCTCGCCTGGTCGCTTCCAGTACCAGAAGAACTGCAATTAGCCCTACATAAAAATCAATCTCGGTCAGACGACCAGCCCTCATGACAATTTCATCAATAAAAAGCGGCCAATAAGCTCCTACCGCAATACCCAGTATAGCTAAAATGATATCGTACCAGGCAACTTTATGCTTTCGTCCCCTGTCTTTCTTCCTTGCAGGGAATAATAAAAATATTAGGGCTAATGCAAAACCTAAATGAATCGAACGCTGCAGCTGGGCTGTAAGCATCCCGAAAACCCCTGTATATAAATGGAACAGTGAAAATGCTAAAAGCCCAAAAAAGACGATCCAGCCTAATACTCCTCCTAATTTCCTTGTACCAGCCTCTGGATCGTATTTTTCCAGCAATTTCTGCTGCTCCTCAAGAGATAATGTTTCCCCTTTATTTTCCAAGGATATTCACTCCTTTCAACACCTCGAATAAGTTTATTTTTTTTGCCTTTATCCGTACCCATGTGCCAGGTTCGATATAATCTGTAAGGACATATTCTTCGCCTTGCAAGATCATTCTGTGATTCGCTCTGACCTTACCCAGCCTTAAGTCAAATGAAGGAAAAAACCTTTTCATATTCTTAATATAATATTTGCCGTCCTTTTGTTCAAATGTTTCTCCATCTGAAGCATTCTCAGGCATGCCGATGGCAAAATCCTCATACATGAGTTCAAACAATTTAATCCTTCCATCCTCGGTTATAGTATAGCTTTCTACAACATCTGTAAGGTGGATGGAATGTGTATACTTTATCTTAAAGGTTCTGTCCTCTTTAATCAGGAAATAAGCAATCACCTTTCCTTTGTTTTGATACTCAAAAACAACTGCCTGCTTAATGGGTATGAAGAACATGATTGCGATGGTTAAGATTACGAGGAGTGCCAGGACCGCTTTTTTATTCCCTGGCTTATTAAAGTTCATGGAACCTCCACCTAAAAAATATTGTCATCTTTTACAATTGATTGCCATTTCAATTAAAAATTAATTGACCGGCGCAATCACCTTAAAAGGTTTTACAGCCGGCCAAATTTCATCATTAGATTATGTTATTGAAAGATTATTCAGCTTTAAAGCCTTTTTCGTCAAAGTACTTTTTAGCACCAGGGTGCAGTTCAATGCCAGTACCTTTGACAGCATTTTCAGCCTTAATCATTTTTCCTTTGGCATGTGTAACTTTGTCAAGGTTCTCAAAGATTGCTTTTGTAACATCGTAAACTACATCGTCTGAAAGGTCATTAGAAACAACAAGCATTGCCTGTACTGCTACTGTTGGCACAGCTTCTGCAAGTTTATATGTTCCAGATGGCACTTCATCCTGTACATAGTAAGGATATTTTTCGATTAATGCATCGATTTTATCCTGTTCAATCGGAACGATCACAACATCTTCAGTTGCAGAAAGTCCTTCAACAGCACCTGTTGGAGTTCCTGCTGTAACGAATGCTGCATCAATATTGCCATCCTGTATTCCGGCAGTTGACTCATCAAAAGAAAGGTCCTGCTTTTGAATGTCATCCAATTTGATTCCGTGCACTTCAAGAATCTGTTCTGCATTCGCAGCAGTTCCTGAACCAGGAGCTCCTATTGAAACTTTTTTGCCTTTTAAGTCTTCAACAGATTTAATGCCAGATTTTGCAGTAGTAACGATCTGGATCGTTTCCGGATAAAGCGTGCCGATCGCACTCACATTATCCACTGCTGCACCTTCAAACATTAATTTTCCTTCTTGTGCATATGAAGCAATATCTGTTTGAGAGAAAGCAATCTCAGCATTGCCATCTTTCAGTGTGTTCATGTTCTCTGCAGATGCACCTGAAACTTCAGCATTTGTATCAATGCCTGTAGCATCAGAAATAATCTCAGCGAATGATCCGCCCAGCGGATAGTATGTACCGCCTGTTCCACCAGTCACGATGCTCATGAATTTAGGCTTGTCTGCGCCGCCGCCTTCTCCATCGCCGCCGCCTTCATCTTTTCCGCCGCCGCAGGCTGCAAGAACCATAGAAAGCGCTAACAGCAGAGCTGTAGCTAGGAATATACTTTTCTTTTTCATCCTATTTCCCCCTTATAAAGATTAGATTTTATCAATTATATACTAACATAAACCTTATCTGAATTGTCAAATGATCCCTCCTTGCTTTTAAAATTGCTGTTAATTGTCTTTTTGCAAGCTGATTCACCCTATTTGTTAATTTTATCCAAAATAAAGCAGCATGACCCATGAATGAGAATGCATGTAAAAAGCAATTCCTATATATATATGATAAAATCTCATTGTAAACTCTTACATAACATAACAGAACTAAACGGAGGAACAAAAATGATGGATTACCCTAGAGGATCAATACAAGATATTGCAATCAAGAGCAAGGAACTGGGTGAAGAGGTCGAGCTGCTCATTTATTTGCCCGCTTCCTTCTCACCTTTATATAAATACACTGTTGTCATAGCCCAGGATGGCAAAGATTACTTCCAGCTTGGCAGAGTCGGGCGCATCGCGGATGAATTACTAAAAGATAAAGAAATTGAAAATATCATCATTGTTGGTGTCCCTTATAAAAACGTCAAAGACAGATGGAAGAAATATCATCCGGACGGCGAACAGCATAATGCTTATATTCGTTTCCTTGCACACGAGCTGGTTCCATATCTTGACCGAGAATTCCCTACTTATCAAATGGGGATGGGACGTGCCCTTATGGGAGACTCACTTGCGGCAACTGTTTCATTAATGGCGGCCCTGCAATACCCTAATACTTTTGGGAGGTTAATTCTTCAATCACCTTATGTTGACACCTCCGTTACAGAGGCAGTGCAGGAATTTACGCAGGCCCACCTTCTTAATATTTATCACGTTATCGGGAAAGGCGAAACATCTGTAAAGACCACAGGGGGTGAAGAGAAAGATTTTCTTACTCCAAATCGGGAGCTTTCCAGTTTATTTAAGCAGAAACAATTCCCTTACTTCTATGATGAATTTGATGGAAATCATACATGGACCTACTGGCAGCCTGATTTAAAAAGGGCGCTAAAGTCTATGTTTTAACTTTGATGTGTAAAAAGACCTATTCATTCGCTATAAAAAGATTATCTTGACATACTGTTTTTTATTATGAAAAAAGGTATAATTATATAATGAATTTAGAAAATTTGCTATAATAGACCAACCAAGTGTTTTTCATTTCATTTTAGCCTGCCAGTTATAAAAAATACTGAACATGGAGGTTGTTGTATGAACACTAATTACGGCATAGTTATTTTCCCGTCAAAAAAATTGCAGGATTTGGCCAATTCTTATAGAAAGCGGTATGATCCGCATTATGCTTTAATTCCTCCGCATGTAACATTAAGATCACGCTTTGAAGCATCTGAAGAAGAAATAAAACAGCTGACGGAAACACTTCATGGAATAGCGAAGAAACACGAGCCATTTCATATAAATGCTACAAAAATCAGCTCTTTCCAGCCTGTCAACAATGTCATTTATTTTAAAATTGAGCCTTCAGCCCAGCTCGAAGAGTTACATATTGAACTGAATGATCATATTAGCGGCGATACACCTGAATATAATTTTGTTCCCCATATTACCATCGGACAAAAACTCTCCAATGATGAACATTCCGATGTATATGGGAGCTTAAGAATGCAGCCTGTTAATCACGAAGAGGTGGTGGATCGTTTTCATCTTCTATATCAGCTGGAAAACGGCTCATGGACCGTTTATGAAACATTCAGGCTAGGAAAGGAATAGTGAAAAGTGGAAGTAAGAATAGTCTCATCTGAACAAGAATTGCACGATGCCTTCTCAGTAAGGAAACAAGTTTTTATCAACGAGCAAAATGTTCCTGAAGAAGAGGAAATCGATCAGTTCGAAGACGAAGCAGTCCATTTTGTACTATATAATAATGGCATGCCTGCAGGTGCCGGAAGATTTCGCACTGTTGACGGCAATGGCAAAGTGGAAAGAATATGCGTTCTGAAGGAGAACCGTCAGAGCGGCTCAGGAAAAGCAATAATGGATAAAATCGAAGAGCATGCTAAGAAACAAGGCTTGCCTGCCTTAAAATTAAATGCCCAGACGCAGGCTATCCCTTTTTATGAAAAGCTCGGCTATCAGGTAATCTCGGAAGAATTCATGGATGCCGGGATTCCCCACCGTACAATGAAAAAAACGATATAGCGGAAAAGCTTCTGCCAGGATGGCAGGAGCTTTTTTGTATGCAATAATTTGGGGCATTCTGCAAACACTATTCCAGATACAGCATTTTAAGGAGTGGTTTGAATGGAATATTTGCATATCGTAAGTGTACTTGTGATAGGATATTTTTTCTTATTTATTATGGCAAAACTCCTGGGCAAAACACAGATCACACAGATTACTCCTTTTGATTTCATCTCGGCCATCGTGTTAGGCGAGCTGGTGGGAAATGCCCTATATGATCAGGAGACTGGAATCCCCGAAATATTCTTTGCTGTTGCAGTATGGGGGATTCTCATTTACACAACAGAAATCCTTACCCAAAAATTTAAACGGGCACGCAAGCTTCTTGAAGGTGAACCCTCTATTGTTATAAAAAAAGGAAAAATCGTCTATGAAGAACTGAAGAAAAATCATCTCGACCTTAATCAGCTCCAGCACCTCCTCCGTTCAAAGGATGTCTTTTCAATCAGGGAATGCGAATATGCCATTCTTGAAACAGATGGAACGGTCAGTGCATTAAAAAAAACACTTTACTCGACCCCAACCATTGGAGATTTAAAACTCCCTATAAATAATATCGAGCTGCCAGTAACTTTAATTTTAGACGGGGAAGTGATTTGGGATAATCTCAAAAGCATCAATTGGGACGAAACAAAGCTTATTAATGAAATTAAAAACAATGGCGCCAATAATGTCAAAGATGTCTTATACGCAGAGTGGAAAAAAGGAGAGGCTTTGCACGTGCAAACGTACTGAGCCTCTCCTTCTTTTCTTATATGCATTCACTAATATAGCGGCCTTTCCCCGTCAGCTCTCCGTATGTTTCTTCTGCCTTTTTTCTGGTGCTCCGTGTTTGGTTGTCCGCCCGCTGCTGAGGATTTGATTTGGTTAGCCTTCTTTGAATATTAAGAGGAAGCTCATGACGGAAATCTTTTGAATTGGATTGTGCCGATATTTTGGAAACTGGCACGAAATGAAATGGATCATATTTTGTGCCAATCTCTCTTTCTGCATACTGACTATACTGATATGAAGGTACAGGTAAAATGTAGCCCATGAATGCTCCCCTCTCTATTCTCTATGTATGTAATTATTAAAGGTATACGAAACAATCTTTACTTTTATGTACCCGTTTACATAAAATTATAAACAGAAAAGCACTTTAGAATCCTTTACCGGTTTGTTATGATAAAATTTGTCTTGTTATAAGGATGATAAATAATTTAAACTCGGCAATTTATAAAATGGGGTATTTTTTATGAAGACAGCAATTTTACATAATAAAGCAGTGAATCTGGAACAATTGAATCGAGAAAGTTTTCAGCATATTTATGAAGAAGGCAAAAAAGGAAAGCTGCATTGCCCTGATTGCGGAGCTTCTGTCCGTTTGTATTTAGGAATTATGGATGAGCCTCATTTTTATCATATTCAGCAAAGCAGCAGGATGTGCAAGGATATAATAATGAAACAAGAATCAGCTAAGATTGAAACTGAAGAATATATAGAAAGAAACGGCTTTAAAGTTCCTGTTTCAAGGCCCATTGCTTCTGCTGCTGTAAAAGAAATCGAATCAGCCTTTAAAAAAGCTCAGCCGGCAAAAAATATCCCCCCTTATATCCAGGAAAGCACTCACAATCCTAGTTTCCCTGATGAATACCTAAAGTCCCTATCACAAGCAGGAGTCTTTTTGGATGAACAGCAGGCAGCGGCTGTCTCACATATTGATGGGCCTCTGCTCGTTCTTGCAGGAGCAGGGAGCGGCAAGACCCGAGTTTTAACAACCAGGACTGCTTTTATGCTCCGCGAGAAAGATATCGATCCTAAATCAATAATGCTCGTTACTTTTACAGCTAAGGCTGCGGCTGAAATGAAGGAGCGCCTTACCCAATATCCAGGAATGGATTCACGAAAAGTCAGGCAAATCGTTTCCGGCACTTTTCACAGCTTGTTTTACCGGATTCTCTCCTTCCACAATCCGGAAAAATGGTCTTCCGGCAAACTCCTTAATAAAGAATGGCAGCGGGAACAGATCATTAAGGAATCCAGCAAAGACTTAAAGCTCGATGAAAAGGAATTTGCCTTTGACCTTGCCCTCCAGCAAATTAGCTATTGGAAAAACTCTCTTACCGTACCTGGGAGGGTTCATCCAAAGAATGATTGGGAGGAACAGACCGCGATTCTTTATGAAAGGTATGAACAAACAAAATTAAGAAGAGAATTATTTGATTTTGATGATATGCTGACGGGCTGCCATACTCTTTTTCATGAAAAGCCTGAAATTCTTGAACAATATCAAAATCGCTTTCATTATTTTCTGATCGATGAGTTCCAGGATATTAATAATGTTCAATATGAGCTTATGAAAATGCTGTCCGATAAAACAAAGAATGTCTGTGCAGTGGGTGACGATGATCAATCTATTTATGCTTTCAGAGGAAGCGATCCCCAATATCTTTTAGATTTCGAGAAAGATTTCCCTGGTGCTAAAGTTATAACATTGAATCAGAATTACCGCTCTGCTCACGAAATCGTATCAGCAGCGAACCAAATCATTTCTTTAAATAAACATAGACGTGTCAAAAGCATGAATGCCCAATTTTCTGGCGGGCAGCACCCTTTCCTCTTTTTTCCTTTTGATGAGGAAGAAGAAGCAACGATGATTATGACTGATATTCAGGAAAAAATTGAAGAAGGATATGAGCCGCGGGATTTTGCAGTATTATTCCGCACCCATACTGGCAGCAGGGCCATTTTTGAAAGGCTGGCCAATTCCAGCCTTCCGTTTAAATTGGATCAGGATGCCGAATCATTTTATGATCGGTTTATTGTTCGGAGCATGCTTGCTTTTCTAAAGTTATCATTAAATGAGGATGACCAGAATGCCTTGAAAGATATGCTCCCTTCTCTATTTGTTAAACAATCAGTCCTTCAGGATATTAAGGCAGAAAGCATCTTGCAGGATTGCTCAATGCTGGAGTGCCTAAAGTTTATAAAAACAGGATTTGCTTTTCAGGAAAGCAAGTTAAAAAAAGTGATCCCTGTTACCAGATCAATCTCAGGACTTAGTCCCATCACTGCAATTGAAACTGTTGAAAAAGAACTGGGCTTCCAGGACTTTATAAAAAAACGCGGCAATGAAGGCAATAAAATGGATAAAGGCTCTGATGATATAAAAGATTTGAAGGTCGCTGCGCGCAACTTTCAATCTCTTCATGAGTTTCTGGAGCACACTGAACATATGAGAGCCATGAACAAAGAAATCAAGCGCCTCAGCAGGAATAATGATAATGCCATTACATTAAGCACTATCCACCGTTCAAAGGGGCTTGAATATAATGTGGTATATGTTGCCGGTGCAGTTGAAGGAAACCTCCCGCATGATCATTCACTGGAAGCTTACCGTTCAGGTGAGTCTGCACCGCTGGAGGAAGAACGAAGGTTAATGTACGTTGCCGTTACAAGGGCAAGGAAGGACTTATACATTTCTGTGCCGGAAAAAAGGCGGGGACGGAAGGCATATGCCTCAAGGTTCCTTGCCCCCATTACAAGAAGCGGCAGGAATAAAGGCGGAAAATAAACAGAAGACCTGGCTGCAACCCGGCCAGGTCCTTCTGTTATTTTTTATTCATCATCTGGGAAATTGTATTAAAGTCAAGCTGCTTTCCATCAGCAACAATCGATTTCACAATCTTATCTTCCATATCCTTGGAAACGGGTTTATTAGCAATTTGCGAAACTCTTTTGATTACATTTCGTACTGTTTTTTCATCTTTAAAATTTGCATTCTGCAATGAGCCGGCCAGTTCCAATACATCCTTCATATTTACGCCTGTTTTCTTTTCAAGGTTTTTAAAAAAGTTGTTATCCATCCTGCTCAATCACGCTCCTTCATTTACTCCTTTATATCTTATGAAGGTGGGCGAAAAACGTGAAATGTATTAAAAATTTATGTACTGATACGCAAAAAAGCCAACACAAAACCTGCTGCCGGTTCTGAGTCAGCCTTTGTGAATCTAATTGTAGAAACTTGCGCCGACGATAATGAGTAAAATGAATAGGACGACGATTAGAACAAACGTATTCCCATAGCCCCCGCCATATCCGCAGCCTCCATAGCCATAGCCCATGCCTCTCACCTCACTTGGATTTCTTCCTATAACATATGTGAAAATAAAGCAGGGGTATGGGCAAGCTCCCAAGGCAGGCTTGGTTTATTCAGTCAGATTGAAATAAGAGGCTTGTTTTTAAATAACTTGAAGGCATTCTTGTGTATTTACCATATCATTTACCCTTTTGGCTTGAAAATTAGTGCACCGATAAAACCGAAAATTATCGCAGCTGAAATACCGGAGCTGGTTACTTCGAACATTCCGGTCAATACGCCGACAAGCCCGTGCTGATCAGCTTCCTGAAGGGCTCCATGGACGAGGGAATTGCCAAAGCTTGTTATAGGGATTGTCGCTCCGGCCCCCGCAAAGTCCGCAAGCGGTTCATAAAGGCCAACACCATCAAGAACAGCTCCCAATACAACCAAAAGACTTAATGTATGGCCAGGTGTTAACTTAAAAACATCAAATAATATTTGTCCAAATACGCAAAATAGGCCTCCAATTACAAAAGCCCAAAAAAACATAGGCAGCATACAAATATTCCTCCTTTTAACATCCTCTTTAAGTCATTTCGATTGAAACTGCATGTGCAATACAGGGGATGCTTTCACTCTGCTGGAATGTCAATGGTGATAATAAAGCGCCCGTCGCGACAACAAGGATTCTCTTGTAAGTCCCTTGTTTCATTTGATTCAAAAGGTGTCCGTACAAAACAGCAGCCGAGCACCCTGCGCCGCTTCCTCCAGACTGGACTGGCTGATCATCTTTATAAATCATTAATCCGCAATCTTTAAATTTCTCTCTATCTATGTTCAATCCATTATTTTTGAGCAGTTCATAAGCTGTTTCCTGGCCAATTCTCCCAAGATCCCCTGTGACAATCAGATCGTAATGAGATGGATCCAGCTGCATGTCTTTGAAGTGTGCAGTAATGGTATCTGCTGCTGCCGGCGCCATAGCTCCTCCCATATTAAAAGGATCTGTCAAACCCATGTCGATTACTTTGCCGATTGTAGCAGAAGTGGTAACCGGCAAATTCGAACCAGCTGCGTTTGCTGAGACCAGTGCCGCACCTGCACCAGTTACTGTCCACTGTGCTGTTGGAGGCTTTTGGCCTCCGTATTCTGTCGGGTATCTGAATTGTTTTTCAACAGCCGCATTATGGCTGGAAGCTCCTGTCAAAACGTGATCAGCACCACGGTAATTAACAATGAAGGATGCCAGCGCAAGTCCTTCCATTGAAGTTGAACAAGCTCCGAAAACCCCGAAATATGGGATTTGTATCGTTCTTGCACTTAAACTTGAAGGTGTTATCTGATTGATTAAATCCCCGGCAATATAAAATTGTACATCCTCCTTTTGGACATTTGCCTTATTTAAGGCAGTCTGTCCCGCCTCTTCCAAAAGGATCCGATGTGCTTTCTCATAAGAGTCTTCACCCATCCACAAATCATCATGCAGAACATCAAAATCCTCTGACAGATTGCCGTTTGCCTCAAATGGCCCGCCGGAAACACCTGCAGCTGCAATTACCGGACGGTTTTGAAAGACCCAGGATTGTTTTCCCTTTAGCATTAAATAACCCCCCAAATAATTAATAGCGTTTTAATTAGGGCCACGACGAAAGCCGAAAACACACCAAAAAGAATAACCGACCCTGCAAGCTTGAACATGTTTCCCCCTACACCCAGGACAAAGCCTTCCGTTCGATGCTCAATAGCAGCTGAAATTACAGCATTTCCAAATCCCGTTACAGGAACTGCACTGCCTGCTCCGCCGAACTGCCCCAAACGGTCATAAACGCCAAAACCTGTCAGCAGCATGGAGATAAAGATCATGGTAGCAACAGTTGGATTTCCGGCTGTCTGTTCGGTAAAGTTAAAAAAGTAGATATAAAAATAAGTTATTGCCTGTCCAACAACACAGATGAGACCTCCCACCCAGAAAGCACGAATGCAATTTTTCAGGACTGGGCGCTTCAGCTCATGCTTTTGCTCGAGCTTCTCATATTGCTGCTGTTCCGGTGTTTTTGTTTTTTTACTCATGCCCCTGCTCCCTTCCTATGTCATTTCATTTTTAAGCTTTATGATTTTATCAAGTTTCTTTTTAGCCTTTTTGTCTGTAAAATTGGGATCTTTCATTTTTTCCTGGAGTTCTACTGCCTCAATAAAGATTTTATAATCGCTTGAAACAATGAAGTTCTCATCAGGGTATTTCTCCTCAAGCATTTTTGTCATTTTCTTTTCAATTTTTTTCATGTGGAATCGCTGCAAATGCTTCACTTTGTAAGCAACTAGAGTATCCCCATTGCTCTTTACCACTGCAACATCATAAAGTTCTTTCATTTTTTCGACGTCATGTTCAATGTTTTCAACTAAATCCAAATTTCCCTTTGTATTTTTATCAATTAATACAGCAGGGGGATTAGTCGTTTTGAGCAGCGCAAGGTCGCTCTCCGTCACCTTTCCATCTCCGCTGCAGCCTGATAATAAGATCAGTGAAAATGCAATAAACGATAAAAGTTTTTTCATAATAGTCCCTTCCTATGTAGAATCTTTAATTATATTGTCCTCGAATAGTTTTGGATTTATGAATATTACTTCCCATCCTATTTTTCCCAGAAGAAAACAATAAAAAAAGCCGGGACCTCCGGCTATTGAGCTTTCTTCGTTTTTTTTCCGCAGCCGCACCCCTTTTTCTTTTTCTTGCTGACCGGCTGTGTTTTTTCCGCGTGCTGATCCTTATGATTCTTTAACATCATTGAGGCCCTCCATTAACAATAATTTTCCTCTTTTTAATTTATGCTGAGCCTCAAAGCTTGTGTAAAACAAACGCCCACATGCTGGAACAAATAGCTATAAGCAAATTAATTAATTAATTTTTGCACCAGAGATTCTATAATAGCTGCAAGTCCGGCAACTGCTAAAATCAGCAGCACCGGAGTTGCCAATGATGCATAGAAGTAATATAACAAATATAAAAAAACCGCACTCCACACACCAGTACACCAGTAACAGCTTAAAAGTTCTCCCAAGAAACCTCGCAATTTTCCATCTTTCACAACCAAAAAAACTTCAATTTCGCCGTTTTCATCCTTTTCTTCAACCTCTTCCAAAAAAGGCTTGCGCAAAAACTCGGTTATTTTATCAAATACAATCAGTCTGGTCAGCCTGAAGCTTGCAAGAGCAAAAATCAGCAGTTCCATAGGTGTTATGTCCATTTTTTTCACCTCCAATGTAAAAAAATAGCCTATTTTTTCAAAAAACAAGGCGTTTGTCCGTAACCCATAGGGCACTTCGGCAATATGTTAGTAGTGTAGACCACAAGAAACAAACAAGGAGGAAAACAAAAATGGGTTGTGGAAAAAAAGACGACTTCAAAGGCAAAAGCTGTGTATGTGAAGTAGTTCGTGCTATAAAAGATATTCAAGATAACGCAGAAGATGTGTGCGAATGCCCTTCAAACTGTTTCCTGGAGCCGCTTGGAGCGATATCACCTTCAAACAGAAAGCGCCATAAGCGTCCGGATACACGCGTATTCACACTAAAAACTGCGGACGGTTCACCATTCCATGCATTCTTTACAGGAAATGACTGTGCATGTGTTTCGATCTTTTTTAGAGTAGAAGAAGTATTCGATAACTGCTGCGCGGTGCTTCGTGTACTGGAGCCGGTTAACAGAAAAGAAGGCCCTGACAAGACAGTAAACCTTGCAGATGACTGCTGCATCGACTTAAGAAAGGTTTGCGAAGTTGACTACTTCCGCAGTACAAATGACTGTGTTACCGTTGATTTAACATGTTTCTGCGCTGTTCAATGTATTGCAGATGTTGACCTGGATATCTGTGAAGACTAATTAAATGCAGCCAGCCGACCATTCGGCTGGCTATTTTTTTGGCCGATTTCCCCCAGAGTTTAGTTTTACCTTCTTAGTCCAATCATTTTAACTGTATTTAAAGATTGAAGATTTAATTGCTCAATTGTATCATCGAACAACTTAATCTCGATCCATTCTTCATTTTTTGAAACCAGAAATCCCCTTATTGCCTTCTCGCCGGTTTCAAATATACAGGGTATAGGCGGAAGCTGTTTAGGAAAATCAATTAAGTAATCCAGTCGCTCAAGAGTGTCCATTTCCTTAAAGCTTTTTACACGATTGAAAGCCGGCTTTCTTTTTTCCGACGTAAACGCAAAGGATGCACTTTCTTTTTTCTCTTCCCTGCCTGCTTCGAATTCTTCAATAGCTTCCTTCACCTTTATTTCGGTCATATTTTCGTTCTTTTCTTCGGGCATCGCCTGTTCATTTATTTTGTCTGCGGGTTCCGGTACACTTTCTTTTTGTTCCAGTTTACGATCCAGCTCTGCTTTTCTGCTGGAGTAGACTGTTTGCATCCTGGTTTCTGGAAATTGAAAACTCGGCTGCTGTATATAAAATAATGGTTCCTTCACTTTTTTCTCAGCCATTTTTTGCCCACCTCCGCTAATCTTATTGTTCGTCGTATTATATGTATGCAGAAGATGGGCTTTCGTTTCTGATGGAAATAAAAAAAGCCCGCTCACATTGGAGCAGGCAATTTCTATTACAGAATATGATAACCGGAATCTACGTGAATATTTTCACCCGTTATTCCTCGGGACAGGCTGCTGAATAAGAATAAAGCTGTATCCCCTACTTCTTCCGGTGTTGTTGTTTTACGTAGAGGAGCCCGTTCTTCAATTTCTTTCAGGATAGAATTGAACTCGCTGATTCCTTTTGCAGAAAGAGTCCTGATTGGACCTGCTGAAATGGAATTGACCCGAATTCCATCTTTACCGAGGTCGTTTGCCAAATATTTGACACTTGCGTCAAGGGAGGCTTTTGCTACACCCATAACATTATAATTTTTCACAACCTTTTCACCGCCAAGGTATGTGAGAGTCACAATGCTTCCGCCTTCTGTCATTAAGCCTTTTGCTTCCTTGGCAACGGCAGTCAATGAATAAGAGCTGATATTGTGAGCTAAAAGAAACCCGTCTCTTGTGGTGTTCATATATTCTCCCTGAAGTTCTTCTTTATGGGCAAAGGCGATGCAGTGGGCAATTCCATGAATTACACCAGCTTCCTCCTTAATCGTGCCAAAGCATTTCGCGATGTCTTCATCACTTGTTACATCACAAGGAAGAACTAATGAATGTGCATCCTCCAATGATTCAGCCAGTTCACGCACACTTTTCTCAAGTCTTTCTCCCGCATATGTAAAAATTAAACGGGCACCAGCATCATGAAGGGATTTGGCAATTCCCCATGCAATACTTCTTTTATTTGCCACACCCATTACAACGAATGTTTTGCCATTTAGTGAAAGAGTCATTTTAAAATCCTCCTGATTTATTATTACATGTTATTAGTACCTAGTACTAATTGTACATCAATTTACCTGAAAAGAAAAGCCGAAAAAATCCTGCTATTAAAGCAGAACTTTTTCGGCAAGAAAGATGCCGGAGAGCCCTAACACCATTCACAAAATTCAAGTTCCCTTTTTAATTCATCAACGTACTCCTTAGATCCCGTAACAATCAGCCGGTCATTAACATGCAGTTCAGTATCCCCGTGCGGAACAATAGAATCCTTTCCTCTAAATATACGTACGAATATTACATCCCCTGTAAACGGGAATCGCCGAAGCATCATGCCTTCAAACTGCTCATTCTTTAATCGGATCTCGTATAAAGCTGTTTCCTGGTTCGTTAAAATGTTTACCACACTTGGTGATTCGATTAAAGCACGAAGCAGCGCCTTAGACGAAAGAATGGTTGAAAACAGCTCAATATCATGTTCCCGTAATGTTTCTTCCATATCAGGGCTTTCCATCCGGCAAATGACACGATCCACTCCTTTTTCTTTAAAAGCAATAGATAATGTGGCATTTGTCTCTTCATCCCCTGTCGAGATTACTACAATATCTGACTCAACTGCTTCTGTACCTTCAAAATTTTCAATATCAAATTCATCAATTTCAATGATATCAAACAAAGAATCAGCTATCTGCTTTTCCGCCTTTTCCTGCTTTTTATGATACAAAGCTGGTTCGTAAAGGGATGATTTAAGTTCATTATAGATCGGCATCGTCATTTGATTAGCACCAATGAACGATACTTTTAGCTTTTTCTCTTCGGCCGTTTCCATAGGGAATAGCTTTTTAAAGACCACAGGAGTAAATATACTCGTTATGACAGCGACTAAAATCAAGGTTCCGCTCATTTCGGCGGTAATGACATCCATTCTTTCACCAATAGTTGCTGCAGCAATAACAAGGGAAAGAGTTGACGTTAATAAAAACCCTGAAGCAATAACAGTTTTAATGTCATACCATCTTTTTAAAATATAGATTGGTAAAAGTTTTGAAAGCAGCAGTGCAATCAGCAGCAATGGAATAAGCATTAGCAATTTAGGATCTCCAAACAATGTCCATACGTCGAGATCCACCCCTACCATCACAAAGAAAATAGGGATGAGGAATCCATATCCAAAGGAATCCAGTTTATGGATCATTTCCTGATTTGGCGCCAGCAATGATACGAGGACTCCGGCCAGGAAAGCACCTAATATATTCTCTGCCCCAACTGTTTCTGATAACGCCACCAGGAAAATGATCAGTGCAAATACTGCTCTTGTTCCAATCTGAACAGTCCCAGTAGACATCGCTTCAAGAAAATTAAGGTTTTTGAACCTTCTGCCTAGGAAATACAGCAGTACTCCTACGCCAAATAGGACGAGAAGCAGCCAGGTATTCCCTCCGCCTGTGTCATTTAAAGAAACAAACACAGCCAGAAGAATCATCGTAGCCAAATCAGCAATAACGGCAATCAGCAGAATGATTTGGCCGATGCCTGTTTTCATTAAATGGGCTTCCTTAAGTGTTGGAACCACTACTCCCAGAGAAATGGTCGAAATAATTAATGTCATTAAAAAGGCATTATCAATGAATCCTGCCCAGACAAATAAATACGATAGGCCTAATGAAACCAAAAATATTCCTATAAATACAATAGAAGACACAGCAAAAGAGTTTGGCTCAAGCTTCCCGCTTGGGAGCTTTACTCTCTTCTTTGCCGAAGAGAAAGCTGTAAAGTCAATTTCCAGACCGCTCAAGAACATTAGAAATATAAATCCAAGAGTCGAAAGAGTTTCCAGCCACATATCCTCATGCACGATATCAAAGCCGCTTTTACCGATAATCAAACCTATAAGAATCTCTGCCACCACTACAGGGATGAAATTAATTTTCAGCCGGTGCAGCAAAATGGGCGTGATAAAAGCAGCCAATATCACAATGACCAGCGAAGCTACCGATGCTCCATGTTCCATAACATAACCCCCTTAACCTGTTAAGTAGCTCATAAATAATGTCGCCATTCCAAAATAAATTAAAATACTGATTAGATCATTAATAGTTGTAATAAATGGACCTGAGGCTACAGCCGGGTCAATTTTCATCCTGTGCATTAGCAATGGGATCAGCGCACCGGCAAGGGTGGCGACTATCAACGTAAACAAAATTGAAACGCCAACTAAAACACCAAGAAAGAAATTTCCTTTCCAGAAGTAAACAATGAAAGTTACAAGAACGCCGCAAATTCCGCCATTAATTAACCCAGTCCCGGCTTCCCTTATCACCAGTTTCCACTTATTTTCTTTCTCCAGGTCACCTGTAGCAATACCCCGGACAGCAACAGCCAATGCCTGAGTCCCTGTATTTCCTGCCATCCCTGCAATAAGAGGAATGAAAACAGCCAGAATGGCAACCTTATCCAGGGTATCCTCAAATCTTCCGATAAGGCTTGCAGTTAACATACCCAAAAACAGCAGGATGATAAGCCAGGGGAGCCGTTTACGCGCTGCAGAAACTGGATTCCTGTCAATATGATCCATATCCGATACAGCAGCCAATTTGGAATAATCATCAGATGCTTCTTCTTCCATGACATCCATGACATCATCAACTGTAATAATACCCAGCAAATGGTTTTGAAAATCCACAACCGGTACGGCGAGGAAGTTATAGTCCTTAATTTTTCTTGCGACTTCTTCCTGATCTTCGCCAACTGATACGGAAACTACCCTGTCATTTGTAATTTCCGAAATCATCGTATCATCATCACTTACTATTAAATCCCTCAATGAAATAACGCCAATAAGTTTTTTTTCGTCATTTACAACGTACACATAATAAATGGTTTCCGCTCTTGGCGCTTCATTTTTCAGGATATACATAGCAGAACGAACCGTCTGATTGGCTGACAGTGAGACAAATTCCGTCGTCATGATACTTCCTGCTGTATATTCTTCGTAATGAAGCAAATCCTTAATTTCTTTTGCCGATTCATCATCCATAATTGTCAAATAGCTGACAACCTGGTCTTTATCCAGTTCATTTAAAACATCAACCGCATCATCGGCATACATTTCTGAAAGCATATCCGCCGCATAGTGGGGGTTCATCTCAGCAAGGACATCTTTATAATCTTCTTCCTCAATCTCCAGATTTTCAAATAGAGCTGCCATTTCTTCCGGAGAGAGATAAAGATAAATTTTCGCCCGGATTTCCTCATCCAGATCTTTAAAAAATGAAGCCTGATCATAAGGGTGCATATCAAGAAATTCATTCCTGAAGATATCAATTTCTTCATTTTGTAAAGATTGGATTAAAAGGCTGGTATTGATGTGGGAATCTGTCCTTTCCACTGTGTGATCTTCCATAGAGATTACCTCCTCTCATACAATGAAATCATCCTTCTGAAATTCATCCCCAGCATAGGGACCTGAGATAAATGGGAACAATTTCATTCTTGCTGTGGAACTGATATTGCCAGCGGTATTTTTGTTAAACACGAACCACGAGCTTCTTGCCCGTTAAAAAACGTCACAGGAAAACGTACTTCACTATACTAGCAAATCTTTGTTTTTTTGTCGTCTCTGAACATTCATAACTTCAAATGAACGGTTATGAACTTTTCATAATTTTAATTTTCCCATTCCTTAAACTTAAAACCGTTAAAGCTTTCTCTGCAGGCTGAAAATAAACGTCATGATAAATATTATGAAAATTGATATCATAACAGTAGAACTATTAAAGGAGCCTATATATGAGACTTGATATTATTGGTGATATTCACGGCTGCTTTGCTGAATTTAAAGAACTGACTTTGAAAATGGGCTATAGTTGGAAGAGGGGATTTCCTGTCCACACTAGTAATAGAAAACTCGCCTTTGTTGGAGACTTAACAGACAGAGGACCAGAATCTCTGGCAGTCGTCGAAGCAGTATATAACCTTGCCGCAAATGACCTGTCGTACTATGTCCCGGGCAATCATTGCAATAAACTATACCGCTACTTTCTAGGGAATAAAGTTCAAATTACACATGGCCTGGAAACCACAGCAGCTGAATACGAGCGGCTGGACCCGCAATCACAGATGGAAATTAAACGTAAATTTATGGAATTATATGAAAGCGCACCGCTATACCATGTACTTGACAACAATAAACTGGTAATCGCCCATGCTGGAATTAAGGAAAGCTACATTGGGAAGCATTCATCCAAAGTTAAAACCTTTGTTCTTTACGGAGATATAACTGGAGAAAAAAATCCTGACGGGACCCCCGTGAGACGGGATTGGGCTAAACAGTATGAGGGTAAGCCAGCGGTCGTCTATGGGCATACTCCTGTAAAGGAAGTCAGGAAAATCAATAACACCTATAATATTGATACAGGTGCTGTTTTTGGAAATAAATTAACCGCAATTAGATATCCGGAAATGGAATTAATGTCTGTCCAATCAGGCATGCCTTATGCAGAAGAGAAGTTTAGGAAGATTTAATCCAAAAAGCCGGCAAATGCCGGCTTTTACAATAGACAATTCATATCTTCTGGGAGCTCCTGTTCAAACATGAGGGTTCTGTGCAGAAAGGGATGATAGAAGGAAAGGCTGCAGCAGTGCAGTGCCTGCCTCCTGATTAACTGTCTTGTGCCTCCATACAATTCATCACCTGCAAGAGGATAACCAAGCCATGCCAAATGGACTCTGATCTGATGAGTTCTGCCAGTTTCAAGCTTTAATTTTACATGTGTAAATTCTTTGCGCCGGCTGATTACCTGATAATGAGTACATGCATATTGACCTGCCTCACTAACTTCCCGCTCAATAATACTGTCTTTTTTTCTCGCAATCGGCTGTTCTATAGTACCCGCATCCCGGCTGATTGTCCCTTCTGCAAAGGCTTCATACGTCCGCTGGATTTTACGGAAGCGCTGCTGCTGGCTAAACAAATGATGCACGTGCCTGTGTTTCGCAATTAAAACCAAGCCAGAAGTATCCCGATCGAGTCGAGTCACGATATGCGAAGCAGACTTTAAGCCTATTCGCTGATAGTATCCAATCAGCCGATTAGCCAAACTTCCCGAAGGATGTTCTCTGGAAGGAATGGTACTCACACCTGCCGGTTTATTTACTATAAGAAGATAAGCATCTTCATAAAGAATATCAAGGGGCAAGTCTTCCCCCTTCATACCTTTACTGGGAACTTCTTCAGGGAAACCAACCTGAAGAATATCTCCTTCCTTTAGCTCATAGCGGACATTGACTTCCTGATTGTTCACTTTAATGAAGCCCCCAGCAAATTTTATGTCAGTGAGTGCAGTTTTAGAAATATCATTTTCTTTTAAAAATCCCCTGATTAACGAGCCCGCCTGCGGGGCAGTAATTTTCCATTGTAATTCAAAACGCGCCATGAGCTATAGGCTCCTGTTCTGTTAGAAGTAACGGGCTTATTAAAATAAGCGATTCTAAATACTGCAGGGTTTCTTTTTCAATCAGCAACAAAGGAATCGTGTACCCTTTTCCAGAATGGGAATGGCCTGAACCTGGCAAAACGGATTTTTTCATCCGCCACTCTGAATTGTATTGATTTTACATCTTTATGAAGAAGAGTCAAATGATCAATAGTAATTTGAAAATCCGGCTCGTTCACAGGCTTTAGCATGCATGTATGGTGTGCCGGCAGTACGAGCGGAGAGCCCACTGTACGGAATACCTTGTTATTAATGGAAGCCATTTCAGCAAGCTGGATGGCAGGCAAGGAAGGATGCAGAATGGCACCCCCCAGCGCCTTATTATAAGCTGTACTCCCTGATGGAGTAGAAACACAAAGACCATCTCCCCGGAACCGTTCAAAATGCTGGCCGCGTATTTCCACATCCATTACTAATGTACCTTCCACCGCTTTGACTGTCGATTCATTCAATGCAAGATAACGGGTTTCTTTGCCTCCATGCTGGTAGCGGATAATCACTTCCAGGAGCGGATATTCAATCACCTGATACGGGGTTTTGGCAATTGCAATTACAAGCTTTTCGATTTCCTCCGGAACCCAGTCTGCATAAAACCCGAGATGCCCTGTATGTATACCCACAAACGCGGTCTTGTCCAGACGGCTGCTGTATCGGTGAAAGGCATAAAGCAAGGT
Source organism: Cytobacillus oceanisediminis 2691 (assembly GCF_000294775.2). Taxonomy (GTDB): domain Bacteria; phylum Bacillota; class Bacilli; order Bacillales; family Cytobacillaceae; genus Cytobacillus; species Cytobacillus pseudoceanisediminis. The sequence goes on along the minus strand of NZ_CP015506.1, from coordinate 1,493,942 downwards.
GCCATCCCCGCCTACCGATATGACTATATCAGGCTCTTCTTCATCATATGTAAGCTCGAAGTCCAATAAATAGGTTCTCATTTTGTGCATGAGTGTATTAGATTTTGAATCTCCTTTTGAGGTAATGGCAAATTTCATCTTATCCAAGCTCCTCTTTTATACGTTAGTTTTCTCCCTTTTGCTGTTTTTCCTTTTTCCTTGTAAAGAATGCCTGGGCATCCTGAATCTCACCGCGAATGAGTGACATTTCTTCATCAAGCCTGAAAGCAGCCTCTGCCGCTCTCTGGAGCCTCATCTGGATATCTTCAGGGAATTGGCCCTTATATTTATAATTTAAGGAATGTTCAACCGTGGCCCAGAAATTCATGGCAAGCGTTCTAATTTGAATCTCTGCCAGGATTTTCTTCTCTCCTTTTATTGTCTGAACAGGATATCGGATCACGACATGGTAAGAGCGGTAACCGCTTGCTTTTTTATGAGATATGTAATCTCTTTCTTCAACTATTTCAAAATCATTTCTTTGTCTTAATAGTTCAACCACTCTCTTAATATCATCTACAAATTGGCACATCATTCTAACACCGGCAATATCCTGCATTTCAGATTCCAATTTGTCGAGAGGAATGCCTTTTTGGTTTGCCTTATCAAGAATGCTTGCAATAGGCTTTACCCTCCCAGTAACAAATTCAATCGGGGAATGAGTAGAATCCATTTCAAATTGGCTTCTCATGCCTTTTAGCTTTATTTTTAATTCTTCGACGGCCTGTTTATATGGCGCCAAAAATAAATCCCAATGCTTCACCTGCAACACCACCAAATATCCGAAGTTAGAAAAGCGCAAGCGCCTCGTTCACCCCCGACTTCGAGAGGGGGTAACACAGCCTATCTCTTTATCCAAGTTTTTCGTTATTGAAACATTTAATTAAAATAAGTTCTCTACTTTTTCTACCATTTCATTTCCATAATTGCTGTTCCCACGGATATTTTCTACTAAATCTCCTAATTCCTCATGAAAGCCTGCCAGTTCAATGCGAGCATGATTACGATCTGAAGCAAATACACGCATCTGGCCATCCAGTGCCTTTTTTAGTTCCGGCCAGACTATTTCCGGAAGCGATATATATGTATAATCATCATTTTGTTCTGCTATGTAAATAAATGAAAGGTTGTCGGAATCAGCCAATATTTGCTGCATGGCAGTTAAGCCTGAGACTGTTCCAGCTTCTATCCCCAAAATTAATTCATTTTCAATCCATTCTGCATTTACAACTGTAAGTTTCTGTTTCATTTTTCTACCTCCATTGTCACTACCTATTCTATCGCAGATTTTATGGACAGTAAAACCCCTGATTCAATTTTCACTGCCCACAGTCCTGCACCCCGAAAGTTCAGTTAAACATGCAAACTCCCCTGATGACTTTATCACAATAATAAAAAAAACTTCAAAGATTGAAGTCCATGCTGATTAAGGAGATAATACAGGAAATTACTTATAGCTGAGGTGTAGTGGCTTGTCTAACAAAAATATTGAAATTGAATTTAAAAACATGGTCAACAGAGAAGAATTTTCCTCATTAATAGATTTTTTTAATATAAGAAGCGAGGATTTTTCCGAACAGGAGAATCATTACTTCGATACACCGGATTTTTTATTGAAGGCTAAAGGAAGTGCCTTAAGGATTAGGGAGAAAAACGGCTCATTTGAATTGACTCTTAAACAGCCTCACCCTGAAGGGCTATTGGAAACCAATGAGAATCTTACTGAGTCCGAAGCTGCAGAGATGATCCGGACTGGGAAAATCCCGGCTGAGCTGATAATAAGATCCATAAAAGAGCTGGGCATAGAGACAGATAAACTTCAATACTTTGGCACTCTCGCAACAAAACGTGCCGAAAAGGAATACATGAAAGGATTGGCTGTTCTTGATCACAGCCGATATTTAAATAAGGAAGATTTTGAGTTAGAATATGAAGTGGATAACAGGAATGAAGGTGAATTGACATTTCTTAATTTGCTCAAACAGCTTAACATTCCTGTCAGGAAGACCGAAAATAAAATTAAGAGGTTTTATAACGAAAAATACAGACAGCAAAAGGATTAACAGAAGTACACCTTTTGCCAAGGAGCAATACTAATGAACGTAAATCAGTTAAAAATATTAATGGAGCTGCAGGCACTGCAAGGTTTTAATAGTTCTACGCAAACGAATACTTCAAACCCTCTGTTTCAAGAGCTATTGGCCGGGTTAGTTACGGAAAGTCCCGGTTCATCACATCAAGTCACAGGAGGACTAGGAGCAATTGCGTCTCTGGAACCTTATATTAGTTCTTTACAAACAGATTCCCTTGCAACTGCAGCTCTTCCACCCCTTAAACTAACCAAATTTGCCGAAACTTCCAAAAGTGATTTTGATGATTTGATTCAAAAAGCCTCAGATTTGTTTAATGTACCTGTTAACCTGATTAAGTCAGTCATTAAACAGGAATCAAATTTTAATCCGAATGCAGTCAGCCATGCAGGTGCTTCCGGGCTTATGCAGCTGATGCCCGATACAGCCAAGGGGCTTGGCGTTGAAAATATCTTCGACCCTGAAGAGAACATTTTTGCAGGAGTCAAATATTTACGGCAAATGATGGACAGGTATGGGGAAAATGTTGAACTTGCACTGGCTGCCTATAATGCCGGACCTGGAAATGTAGATAAATACGGGGGAGTCCCCCCTTTTAGAGAAACACTGAATTACATAAAGAAAGTGACCTCTTCCTTTATGGCTTAAGGCTAATTTCCGCCGCCCGAATTTACCGGGCGGCTTTTTCATATCCTTTTCTGTGAATGTTTCGGATTGACGGCATGTGCTTAATCCATACTATAAGAAAAGCGCAAGCGCCTTGCCCATGAAGGAACGCAGACTAAGAACGCCACGTCCTGCCAAAAGCTACAGCTTTCGGTCATGCAGACGTTGCCACAGCTTACCTGTCCTGTGGCAACGTCTGCATGACCCCCATCCTGGGTGCCTCACCTCGAGGTGGCTCCAGACAGTTATCTGCTTGAGAATTTATACATTTTCTTTTAAAAAAAGAATCAAAGAGCGGGCGAAAGGGCTCAGTAAGCTATTTGTTTGAGATATAAATCCCTCATTGATAGAATATAAAGAGATCACATCACTCAATATTAAATAGGAAGTTTTTTTTCAAACGAATTAACTCATAAAAGGAGTTTTAAATATGGCCGAGAAAATGCACACTCCCTTCGACGCTATTGGTGAGGAAAAGCTTCACCAGCTAATTGACGCTTTTTACCGGCGCGTAGGACAACATCCTGATCTCGTTCCTATTTTTCCAGATGACCTGACAGAGACAGCCAGAATACAAAAGCAGTTTATGACCCAGTATTTAGGGGGACCTCCTTTATATACTTCAGAACACGGACATCCGATGCTTCGTGCTCGGCACATGCCTTTTCCCATAACGGAAACGCGGGCAAAGGCCTGGCTTTCATGCATGAATGAAGCAATGGACGAAATTAGGCTGGATGGGCGCTTGAGAGAAGACTTTTTTGCAAGGCTTGTGCTCACAGCCCAGCATATGATCAATACACCTGAAAACGGCGTGAAAGGTGAAAGCTCGTGAATAAGCCAGAATCGAATGCAAACAAGCTTACATCTCCACATTGCCACGGCAGTGAAAAAAAGCCAATAGAAGTCTATATGTTTGTTGATCCCCTTTGCCCAGAATGCTGGGCTTTGGAGCCAATTTTAAAAAAGCTCCTGATTGAATATGGCCGCTATTTTTCCATAAAGCACGTATTAAGCGGCAGGCTGGCAACGTTAAATATGGGTAAAAGGCAAAACTACGAAAACATTGCTGATTTGTGGGAGAAAACAGCAAGCCGCTCTGGAATGTCCTGTGACGGGAACGTCTGGTTCGAAAATCCGATTTCTTCTCCACACCTGGCTTCAGTTGCCATTAAAGCCGCTGAATTGCAAGGGAGAAAAGCAGGCATCAGATTTTTACGCAAGCTTCAGGAGGTCTTATTTCTTGAAAAGCAGAATGTGTCTAATTTTGAAGTATTAAAGGATTGTGCTAAGGAAGTCGGCCTGGATGTCGTAGAATTTGTTTCTGATATTCATTCAGATAGTGCAGCAAAGGCTTTCCAATGTGATTTAAAAATCACTTCTGAAATGGATGTTCAAGAAATACCCACTCTTGTCTTTTTTAATGAAAATATAGAAGATGAAGGCATCAAAGTCACCGGTTATTATCCCTATGAAATTTATGAACAGATTTTGGAGGAAATGCTTCCTGCTAAACCTGAGCGTGCTGCTTTGCCGCCACTGGAATATTTCTTAAAATACTTTAAGCTAGTGGCCAGCAAGGAAATCTCCGTTGTATATAATATGTCAGACAGCGAAGTGAACAGGGAAATGAAAAAGCTTCAGCTAAAGCAAATAGCTGAATATGTACCTGCAAAATACGGTAATTTCTGGAGATATTCAGGGTAATGTAAAGCTGTGCAAAATGCACAGCTTTATTTTTTTCAATGAAAAAACCATGCATTTCATACGCACGGCTTTTTCGGGTTTTATACGAACAAAGGGGATGGGAGAAATTTTTCACGTCACAAACAAAAGGGGTAAATGTTTGTATGTGATTAACTTCACATCTGTAATATATCATGAGGTAACAGAAAATGACAATAAGTTTGTGCCTTATTTCACAATATTGTCAAAATCAAGTCATGACTGTCTGGACAACCGCATAAAATAATAGGGATGAAATCTTGCCAAGGAGGAGAATGCAATATGAAAAAACTGCCTGTATTATTGATGCTGATGCTCATCTTGCTCTCCTTTATTTTAAATATTTTCGGATTGATGAAGCTTATCCCCATTTTCATCACTTCACCTATTCTTTTTATTTCTCTCCTGATTCTATTTTTATATTTGAATGACCGAAGGCGATTTAAGGGATTTTGAACAATACTTAAAAGGTGCCAGACAAACGCCTGGCACCTTTTTATGAACTGCTTCTTAGCACGCAGCCTGCCCCTCGAGGTGCCTGGGGCAAGGCACTTTCGCTTAAGAAAGCAAGCTTTCCATTTCGTTAAGCTTTTCCTCAAATACTTTGCAGGCATCTTCAATCGGCTTGCTGCTCGTCATATCAACACCAGCTTTCTTAAGCACCTCTATTGGATAATCTGAGCTGCCGGATTTCAGGAATTCAATGTATCTGTCAACTGCAGGCTGACCTTCCTGAAGAATTTGCTTGCTTAATGCAGTTGCCGCACTGAAGCCTGTTGCATACTGATAAACATAATAATTATAGTAGAAATGCGGGATTCTGGACCATTCCAGGCCGATTTCTTCATCAATAACGATGTCTTCTTCCCCAAAATACTTCTTATTGAGCTCATAATATTCTTTTGTCAATGAATCTGCGGTTAAAGCTTCATTGTTTTGCGCCTTTTTATGGATGAGATGTTCAAACTCTGCAAACATTGTCTGGCGGAAAACAGTTCCCCTAAAGCCTTCAAGATAATGATTCAGAAGATACAAACGCTTCTTATCATCATCTATTGTTTTGAGCAGATAATCATTTAAGAGGGCTTCATTACATGTGGATGCAACCTCTGCAACAAAAATTGAATAATTTCCATATGGATATGGCTGATATTTTCTTGTGTAATAGCTGTGAACAGAATGCCCAAACTCGTGAGCAAGGGTAAATAGATTGTTTACATTGTCATGCCAGTTCATCAGTATATATGGATTTGTGCCATATGTTCCCGATGAATAGGCACCGCTTCTTTTGCCCTTATTCTCATGAACATCTACCCAGCGATTTTCAAAGCCCTCTTTTAGAATATTTAAGTAGTCCCCACCAAGCGGCTTCAGTCCTTTTAAGATTAGATCTTTTGCTTCTTTGTATGGGATTTCCATTTTTACTTCCTTCACCAAAGGAGTGTAAAGATCATACATATGAAGCTCCTCGACCCCAAGAACCTTTTTACGGAGTTTGACATATCGGTGAAGTAAGTGCAGGTTATCGTTAATGGTATTGACTAAATTTTCATAAACACTTTCAGGAATATTGTTCGCAGCAAGAGCAGCATGTCGTGCAGATTCATAATTGCGGATCTTTGCATTGAAATTATCCTTTTTAATATTTCCGCTTAGAGTGCTTGCGAAAGTATTGCGGAACTTCCCATAAGTCTCATATACCGCTTTGAATGCATCATGACGGACACGCTGCTCATCACTTTCGAGAAAACGGATGAATCTTCCATGAGTAATTTCAACATCTTCGCCATTTTCATCCTTAATGGACGGAAACTCCAAATCAGCATTATTCAGCATGCCAAATGTATTGCTTGAAGCCCCAAGCACCTCGGAAGCCTGGGCAAGGAGGGATTCCTGCTCAGCAGATAATACATGAGGCCTTTGGAGATTAATTTCCTCAAGGGAGTGCTTATATAATTGCAGCTCCGTTTTTTCCTCTAAAAAACCTGCAATCTTCGCTTCATCCTCAGCAAGCAATTCAGGTACAATATACGCGAGAACACTTGCAGCTTCTGAATATAAATTTTTAATTTTGTCATCCATGCTCTGATAAAATGAGTTTGTTGTATCCTGGTCATAACGCATATGGGCATATGTATAAAGCTTCCCAAGGCGCGAGAGTATATGATCCTGAAACTGCAGCGCTTCATATAATGTTTCAGCACTTTCCCCAAGCCTGCCTTGATACTTGCCTGCATTAGGGATTAGCTTTTGCACTTCATTATATTCCTTGTCCCAATCTTCATCAGAAGGAAAAATATCCTCCAAACGCCAGGTATCTTCTGGTGAAATCTCATTCCTTGCCGGCAGTTTCTTCACAGTAGTCTCATTAGCCATTCATTCATCCTCCATTCAAAAGTCCCATTACACTATCTTCTCTTTCAAGAAACAAATTCCTTCTTTTCAAATAGCGAATGTGCAAATCTTAGATTATTTTATGTTAAATAGATCATTTTCATTAATTGACCTGCAAAGTGCTTTGCGTGATACTCCTATAAAAATCCTCCTCTCTTTGGAGAAGACAGAAGCAATTATCAGGCTCTCCACATGACGCAGTTCTTTTATATAGACCGTTTCCTGTCTGTTTAACAATGTTGAGGTTAATAAGGATATCCAGATATTCTTTAACTGCCAAGACTTCGGATCCGGTTTGAATGAGTGGAATAGACCTGACCCTAATATCATTATTCTTTACCCTATTGCGAAAGGCTGCAACCATCCGATCATGAGAAAAAGGTCTTTCTTTGCCGATGACATCCATGTACAAGTAGGTTTGCCACTGTATGGGCGGCGTCTCTATAAAAGGAGAATGACGGACAGGAAGGCCGATTTCAGGTGGGAGTGAAGCAGGAGCAATTGAGCGGGAGTATAAATCCTGAAGAAAGATATTTTTATAAGCACTGCTACTTTGAGCCAGGAAATTCTTTACTTTTCGAATTTCCTTTTTCCATTCACTTATGTTAAATTCATTTTTAAAATACGGATCAAATAAAAAATCTGGATCAGCATGGAAGATTGTTTTCACATCGTAATGCGCATAGGCATTTCTGACAGTTAGGGGATGGATTTGGCTGACATTGATAAAGGAATTTGTATTGGGGCAAAATGAAGGGATTACCCATTTGCCAGAAGGGGTTTGCCGAAGAAAAAAGTACTGGAAGCCAGATAAAGAAATTTTTGTTTTCCCAATGCGCTTAATATTTTTTCCTGCAAGTATCCATATTGGAACTATACCTGACTGAAAATATGCTTCTGACCGTTTTTTAAATAACTCCTCTGAGATGATTGAACATTGATATTCAAGAGCATAATTTACACCTTCATAATGGACACCTATATCTGGCCGCTGGCAAATGTCCGGATAGTATGGCTCCAGAATTGGATCTAACCCTTTTTTCTTTAGCCATTGAAACAAAAGCAGCTTTCCAGAAATATGGTATTCAGACTCCCTTTCATAGCTTTCTGGACATTCAGAACCCTTTTTGTGGCTAAAATGCGGGATTCTCTTATTACCGATCTTCATAATTACTTCCTCTTTGCATTCTGGGCAAAAAAAAGTGTGCTTTTCCCTATACTGTTGTAAATCCGGGATACTCTGTGAACCTAAAAGACTTATTTGAATCCCTTTCTCTGTTGCAGCAACTAACAAATGATCATCTCCTTTCTATGCTAAATGTTCTTTATTAAATTGCTAAATTCCTTTATAACCCTGAAATTCTTTTTGAGATTTTTTGTGCAGCCAAATGCCTATGTTCATCGCTGCAATAAAACAGTGTCAGACACGAACGCTTAAACAAATTAAAGCCGATTTCAAAAATGAAATCGGCTTTGCTTTACTATTTAAAGTGTTTTCTAAGATTTTCAAAAACATCATTTTCTATAATCAATTTACCGTACTCCATTACACGGTGAATAGTTGTGCTCGTTTCGTGCCCGTACTCCAGAAGAATGCTTAGCATATTATCTATGTCATCCTCTTCAAAAAGCTCTTCAGGGAACTCTGCGAATAAATAATACTTCCCCTCAAAGGAATATAACTTTGTAGTAATGGAATCAAGAATTGACCGCTTTGATAATGAAATAACGTCTTCAAAATCTTTAAATGATAATAAGAACTCAAGATCGCCTTCATATCCAGGCTCATCTTCATCGGATTTACGGAAATGATGATCGAGCATTTCCTCAATATGTTCATCCACAGGCAAATCTTTCACTTTTTCATCCGGGACAGGAAGTTCAAACTTCTGACCATCCTTTGAAAGCTGGGCCTTTGTTACAAGAACCTCCAGACCCTTATCCAATGCCTGAACCTGAATCCATAAAGGTCCTTCAACAAGAAATTCTTCCTCCTGATGGACTTCATCCATCATTTCCCAAAAGAGTTCCTCACTCCGCTCACGATTGTACCAAATCTCTTCACGGTCAAAGCCTCTTTCTTCTATATCAAGATAAGAAATATAAAATTTAACTGTATGATCATTAATACGTTCGATTTCCATGCAGCAACTCTCCCTTCTGGCTATGATTGAAGGGACTAAATACCCCCAGCAGTCATGTGTTATCCATTTACCCGTAAACCAATTGGTTAATCCCCGATTTAATTGAAGGTAAACTGTATTTTGTACCTTGTACTTTTATTTTATGACAAATTGAGCATAAAGGGAATTAAAAAGTCGTATGTTTAGAAAAACCGTTAAATGCCTATATTGTCGCAAGGTTTCATTCTTATCTAATCTGACTGTAACTATATATTCTCTTATTATATCCATTTTCCTTGTTCTTTTTCACATAACAGACAAAAAGACCTTCTTCTGTTAACAGAAAGAAGGCCTCTTAATTATAAGTATAATTGAGTGAGTTTGTTCATTAACAATCTGGTCTTGAGCTGATGTTCAGTTTTAAATCAAACCAGTTTTAGTTAACCATGCGCTGTGCTTCTCGCAACTGGTAGGTCCGAACTTTTCTTGGAAGGAAACGTCTTATTTCGTCTTCATTATATCCAACCTGCAAACGTTTTTCATCAAGAATGATCGGACGGCGAAGCAGCCCAGGGTTTTCCTTGATCAACTCAAATAAGTCTTGGAGAGGCATTGATTCAAGGTTTACATCAAGCTTTTGAAATGTCTTTGAGCGAGTAGAAATAATTTCATCGGTTCCATCTTCAGTCATGCGCAGAATTTCTTTAATTTCATCAATTGATAGCGGTTCTGAAAAGATATTTCTTTCTTTATAGGCAATCTCATGTTCTTCTAACCATGACTTAGCTTTCCTGCAAGATGTACAACTTGGTGAAGTGTATAATGTGACCATTTTACAAATTCACACTCCTTAAATTAGACATATATGAAACAATCTGAGATTTATATTTGTTTAATCAAATATTTCTAGAGTCTTCTAGATTAAAATTACTTTAATCAAGGAATTTATATTATTTATTATACACCAAACAATATCTATTTGGTATAACTTTTTATAAATATGATAAAAGTATTAAACATTTATTAAACAAATGGATTAAGAATTAGAATCTACTTAATAAGACGAATGAACAAGCAAAAAGTTTCATTTTTTTATATATTTTTTGCTATAATTTCTTCCATAAAGCTTCTTAAGCATTTAGCTCAAGGGAATTTTATGTATTAAATTCTTTTATTTATACTAAATTATTCTATATTTACCCATATGAATTTTGATTAAACCTAAAATAGATAATATTATTTTCTCAATTAATAAATGAAAATGAAAACACAGCCATTTACAAAAATGGCTGTGTTTTCCCAATTCTTAAAGATCCTCCAATACATCCGTCCCATTTTTATTTTCCTCAAAGGTCAGGACCTCTTCTACAGGCTGATAGGACTTCCCATAGAAATGTGCATCTCTGTATGTGTGTATCATTTCATATGTTTTCTTCATGGCTTCATAAATCATTTCTTCACTTTCATTCTCAGGAGACCAATATAGAATTTCCATTGAATTGATTTCATTGGTTGCAAGAGACCGGCGGCTGTATCCAATTGATTGCGCATGCTCAAACCCTTCTCTTTTATAGAACCGAAGGCGCTTTTCTGTATCCGTGTCTTCATAATCAATCGGCTCAACTTCCAAAATGATCGGCTTGCCTTTATCCTTCAGCTTTTGAAGTAATTTATGGCCAAGTCCCTGTCCTCTGGATTCCTTCGAAACAAACAGATAATCAATAAACACAAAGTTATCCAGTTCCACATACATAAGAACATGGTATGGACCTTCGTCTTTATGATAAATGTCTGACCGTTCCTTTAATAAGGTTTCCATGTGTTCTCTGGATTTCATTTCTTCAATAGGGAAATATTGATTCAGTTTTTCATACCAATGCATGGATCTTCTCCTTTTTTTGCTCACAAACGATAAACCGTTAATAGAGCATGAATATTTATTCCAGCATGATAAGCTCCCAGCTTTCCTTTCCACTCACTTCTAAGTTTAAGCCTTATATACTATTTCCAATCAGATAAAGTATTTGTGGAATTACCCCTTTTAATACTGGAAAATTTCGAATAAAATAAGATTAGGGATGTTTATACACTAATCACAGGAAACTGTGAAAAGAAAGATGGAGGTTTATCATGGTTGGTTACATAACTGATTTAACAATTGTTGCGCTGCTCATAATTGGATTTACTGCCTTATTAGGTGTACTAACTAATGGTATTGGAGAAAAGGTATTTGGCGGTAAAAATAAATCCGAATTCGTGGATCAATCTGCAAGGGTGCAGACTGGATGGAAAAGCGTAGGCGGAAAGAAAAAGCGGTAACCTATGCCTCTATACTATGATACCGTATTCAAGTTTGGTGTCAAATGATATGTAACTTAATTAATTGATAAACAAAGCCAGAAGGAGGCCAAAAAAATCGGCCTCTTTCTGGCTTTTATGGTGTATAATCCACTTTTGGTGTATACGAATTACCCGCATTCCATAAAAGGAATTCATTAATTCCCTGTTCGTTCAGTGCCTTTATTTGAGCTTCAACCTCGGCCCTTCCATACTTCTTATAATTTCCGGCTCCTAAATATGAAGCAGTAAAATCCTGCAGCCACGGTCTTGAAACAGGTGGACTATCCAACTCTTCCAACTTCCTATTCTCAAGTTTTGCATATTCAGAAACCAGCTTATAAGGTTCCAGATCTGGTTTGGCAATTCCGAAATAGGAAGTCCAGTGGCTTGGATAAATCATAGAAGAAATTACGTCTACATGTTCTGAGATTTCAGAAAAATTCTGACCAATTCCCGGAGCTTCAGGAAGGGTAGCCGTGTAGCCAAAAATATCAACCGATACCTTTACTCCATATGGCTCAAGCTGCTTCCTTGCATACTCAACAAAGTCTGTAACCGCGCTTACACGCTTTTGAACATTTTCAATCTTAAGATCTTCATATTCACCCATACTGTATTTCAAAGAACTGTCGCGGTGTTCAAAGCCTTCAGGAAACCGGACATAATCAAATTGAATTTCCTGAAATCCCATTTTTGCAGCTTCAATTGCAATTCCCACATTGTAATCCCAAACTTCTTTTAAAAATGGATTTACAAATGATTCACCTCTGCCATTCTTCCATACTGTATTTCCTTCTTTATAAGACCATTCCGGCTTTTTATTTGCAAGGACAGAATCTTTGAAAACAACTACCCGGGCAATCGGATAAATTTGCTTCTCTTCCATGACTTTCATGATTTTTTTTGTATCCTTTATGTAAGGTTTTCCAATCTCTTTATATGGTGAACTGTCTTCAGGAATATAAGTAAGATTTCCCCAATCATCCTTAATATCGATTACCATCGTATTCAAATCGGTATCTTCCATCAATTTTACCAAGGTATTAAACTTTGTGCCGCCTGCAGAATGTCCGGTGACATATATCCCCCTAACAGCATCAGGATATTGAAAATGATAGCCGGAATCAAATTGGAATCGGCTTATTTTTTCTGGCAATGCCTTTACAAGCGAAACATGTTCCCTTTGCGGGTTTCGGCCTGGTTCCTGGTGTTCCTGTTCTTTTGCCTCCCCCGGCTGGGCAGAAATGAATAGACCTGATACTAACATTAAGGCAGCAGCTAAATGTACTGGCTTTTTCAAATGTGTGATGCCCCCTTTATTTAAGTTCTGCTTGTTGTTACCCATTATAAAATTATTTCAATGAATTAAGAACTATCTATATACTAAATTATCTTAATAACTGTTCTTTAAACCAATAATATTTAAAAAATATTAAAATACAGTATAGTTAAATGAATTGACGGAAAAATATAAATAATCGAAAATTCTAATAGTAATATTCTAGAAAATGTTGTATTATATACTAAAGCTTACGTTAGCGAATAAACGTGTTAAAGAGATATTTCCATTATCTACATATATGACTGAGCCATTTACATCTTGGAAACTCCTTTTTACTATAAAAAAGGATTAACATAAGTTTAGCAAACACTGACTTTTCCAGGATGTAAAAAACGATCTCAGTTGAGATCGTTTTTTGTTATTTGGCATATTGAGCTTTTAATTCGTTATACTCTTTTTCAGAACAGTAAACAAAATGTCCCGGAGTAATTTCACGCATTTCCAGCTTTTCATTGTCAGCATAATTGTGAACTGCTGTATCATATGATTTTCTTCTGCGGGAACGTTCCGTTTCCGGATCCGGAAGCGGAATAGCTGACAGCAGTGATTGAGTGTAAGGGTGCATCGGGTTTTTATATAAATCTTCTGCTGGCGCAAGCTCTACCAGTTTACCGAAATACATTACACCAATACGATCACTGATGTACTTAACCATCGATAAGTCATGAGCGATAAACAAGTATGTCAATCCTTTTTCACGCTGCAGTTTTTTCATAAGGTTTACTACCTGAGCCTGGATAGAAACGTCCAATGCAGAAATTGGCTCATCGGCAATAATGAAATCAGGGTCAACCGCAAGCGCGCGGGCAATCCCGATACGCTGTCTCTGTCCGCCAGAGAATTCATGAGGGTAACGGTTAGCATGCTCTTTGTTCAGACCAACTGTTTCCAAAAGCTCATAAACCCGCTCCATACGTTCCTTTTTGCTCTTTGCCAAACCGTGAATATCGATGCCTTCAGCAATAATATCGGCAACAGTCATACGCGGATTTAAGGAAGCATAAGGATCCTGGAAAATCATTTGCATTTTCCGGTTAAACTTTTTTAGTTCTTTTGCAGACTTTTTACCATGAACATCTTCACCTTCAAAAAGAACTTGACCGTCTGTTGCATCGTATAACCTGATAATGGTTCGACCAGTAGTTGATTTACCGCAGCCAGACTCACCTACAAGTCCAAGGGTCTCTCCCTTATAAATATCAAAAGTAATTCCATCAACTGCTTTCACCATATTGGGACGGCCTACATTAAAATGCTGTTTTAAATTTTTAATTTCAAGCAATTTTTCTGCCATTATTATTTTCCCTCCTTCACTAATACAGGCTTTTCAAATGTGGAGGATAATTGGCGCATACGTCTTTTTACTGCTTCCGGCGGCTCAACCTGTGGAGCATCCGGGTGAAGAAGCCAGGTTTTTGCAAAATGTGTTTCTGAAATCTGGAACATCGGCGGCTCTTCTTCAAAGTCAATTGCAAGTGCATATTGATTTCTGGCGGCAAATGCGTCTCCCTTTGGTGGATTTGTCAGATCCGGAGGAGTTCCAGGTATCGCAGCTAATTCAGCTTTATCATCATTTTCTAAGCTTGGCATTGATGCCAGCAATCCCCATGTATAAGGATGACGAGGGTCATAGAAAATTTCATCCACAGTGCCCATTTCAACAATCTGGCCAGCATACATTACAGCTACACGGTCCGCAACATTTGCAACAACACCCAGGTCGTGCGTGATAAAGATAATGGATGTATCCATTTTATTTTGAAGATCTTTCATAAGCTCCAGGATTTGCGCCTGAATAGTAACGTCAAGAGCTGTTGTCGGCTCATCAGCGATAAGCAGCTTTGGATTGGCTGCAAGAGCAATCGCAATCATTGCACGCTGTCTCATACCGCCGGAGAATTCATGAGGATATTGATTAACTCTTTTCTCAGGCATCGGGATACCAACAAGTCTCAGTAATTCAATTGCTCTGTTTTTGCCATCAGTCTTCGTCATATTTTGATGTTTAATCAGCACTTCCATTATCTGATTTCCAACTCTCATCGTTGGATTCAATGACGTCATCGGATCCTGGAAAATCATACTGATTTCTTTACCGCGGATTTTTTCCATTTGTTTTTCTGTTTTTGGTACGATGTCTTCACCATTTAACAGGATTTGCCCGCCTGAAATTCGGCCTGGCGGCATAGGTATTAACTTCATAATAGACTGGGAAGTAACACTTTTGCCTGAACCTGATTCACCAACAATCGCAAGCGTCTCTCCCTTATGAAGGTCAAAGCTGACTCCCCGGACTGCTTTTACTGTACCTCCATATGTTTGGAATGAGACTTCTAAATTTTTTACTTCAAGTAATTTTTCCATGTTCTCACTCCTTTATTTACGCATTCTTGGATCTAGTGCATCACGCAGGCCATCGCCAACTACGTTAAAAGCAAAAATCGTTAAACAGATAAACGTAGCAGGGAAGAATAAGCGCCATGGGTAGTAACGCATAGCCGGCAATCCATCATTGGCCATTGTTCCCCAGCTCGCTATAGGCGGTGTTAAACCAAGTCCAATAAAGCTTAAGAATGCTTCAGTAAAAATAGCAGAAGGGATCGTTAGCGTCATTGTGACTAGTATAGGTCCCATTGAATTTGGAATTAAGTGTTTGCCCATAATTCTGCTTGTATTTGCACCAAGCGTTTTGGCTGCCAGTACATATTCCTGATTTTTAAGAGATAACACCTGACCGCGTACAATACGGGACATATTGATCCATCCTGTAATAGACATTGCAATGATCATAGTAGACAATCCCTGTCCAAGCACAACCATTAACAAGATTACTAATAATAAGTAAGGTACACCATATAAAATATCGGCAAAACGCATCATACCCTCGTCTGTGCGTCCGCCCTTATAACCGGCAATACCGCCCCAAAGCACACCAATGATTAAATCAATTACAGCTGCAGCAACTCCAATGAAGATGGAAATTCGTGCACCTTCCCATGTACGGGCAAATACATCACGGCCAAGATCATCTGTACCAAACCAATGTTCAGAAGAAGGCGGCTGGTTCTTGTTGCTCAGATCATTTGATGCATAATCATATGGAGTCATATATGGTCCAAAGATTGCCATGAAGATTAGCAGTCCTAATAATACTAATCCAAACAGGGCAAGCTTGTTTTTTCGAAATCGAATAAATACATCTTTCCAGAAAGAAAGACTGGGTTTTGAAATTTTTTCAGCTTCACCAAGCTGTGTTCCGACTAACTTGAACTTATCTTTCGAAATCTGCATAATTACTCTCCTTTCTTCCCGCCAGCAAGTTTGATGCGTGGGTCGATGATTCCGTATGCAATGTCAACAAGGAGAATAGATACAAGCAACAGAATACTGTAGAAAACTGTTACACCCATAATTACCGTATAGTCACGATTGTTGATACTTGTTACAAAGTGTGCACCAAGTCCAGGAATACCGAAGATTCTTTCAATAACGAAACTTCCAGTTAAAATACCTGCGGTTAATGGTCCCATATAAGTTACAACAGGTAATAGTGCATTACGGATCGTATGTTTTACTGTAATTACTCCCCTGCTTAAACCTTTGGATTTAGCAGTCTTAATATAATCATTCGCCAGAACTTCAAGCATGCTGGAACGAGTTAACCGGGCTATAAATGCCATCGGTGTGGAAGCCAGTGCAACGGCTGGAAGAACGCTGTGCATAAATGATTCCCATCGTGCTACAGGGAAAATACCCATTTTTATTGCCAGGAAATATTGCAGGAATGATGCCATGATAAAGGAAGGTACAGAGATACCTAATACAGCTACAATCATCGCTGTGTAATCCGGCCACCTATTGTGTTTTAATGCCGCAATGATTCCTAATAGAACTCCTACTGCAACGGCGATAAAAATGGCTTCCATTCCGAGAAGAAATGAAACAGGGAAACCTTCATTAATCAGGTCGTTTACAGTTTGGCTTTTATATTTAAATGATGGTCCAAAATCCCAGTTGACAATTCGAACGAGATACTCCCAATACTGTGCATACCATGGCTTGTCCAGCCCAAAGTGGGCATTCAGGTTTGCTTCAATTTCGGGAGGAAGTTTTTTCTCAGATGCAAAAGGGTTTCCGGGTGCAATGCGCATGAAGAAAAACGTTGCTGTAACAATCATCCAAAGAGACAGAAGCATGTACACCAAGCGTTTTCCAATATATTTCGCCATTGTCAAACACCTCCAATTTATTACAATGCCTTAATCAGAAACGAAGGTATATGGGATTGAGCATCCCATATACCTTTCGTAAAGTTTAGCTATGTTTATTCGAAGTATGCCCACTTATATTGGACATCACCTAGACCGGATACTGCAACATCTTTAAGGTTCTCAGCCTGTACCCAGTTGTTAGTATAGAAATAGATTGGAGCTACTGGCATATCTTCCATGAAGATTGCTTCAGCATCCTTCAATAACTGCTGGCGAGCTTCAGGGTCAGTTTCTGTTGCAGATTTAGCAAGCAGATCCTGGAACTCTTTGCTTTCCCATCCAGTATTGTTGTTACCGCCATCAGCGTCACGGTACATTTCTAAGAAGTTGATTGCATCGTTAAAGTCACCCAACCAGCCCATACGCGCTACCTGGTAATCCATTTGGTTTACATTATCAAGGAATACATTCCACTCAGCGTTATCAAGTGTTACTTCTACGCCAAGGTTCTGCTTCCACATATCCTGGATTGCCTGAGCAATCTTTTGGTGTGCCTCTGAAGTATTGTAAGAAAGAGTTACTGCTGGTAGTTCAGAAGCATCTTTCAATCCAAGCTCTTCAAGACCTTTTTGTAAATATTCTTTAGCTTTTTCTACATCGTTATCAGGGAAATAACCCTTTTCGTTTTCTTCAAACATTGAAGGTGGAACAATTGCCATTGCAGGAAGCTGTTCACCCTGAAGGATGTTATCAATAAGCTCCTGACGGTTGAGAGCATGTGCAAAAGCCTTACGGATATTGACATTATTAAATGGTTCTACAGTTGTATTAAACTTGTAATTGTAAATACCTGCGATAGGCTGAGTAACTAAGCGGCCTTCGTCTTTAAGAGCCTGCATAGCGTCAGTTGGAAGGGCACCTGTTGGAGCTCCAGCCCAATCTAGTTCGCCGTTGTCAAACATTGATAATTCAGTATTAGGATCATTGATCATGATCATTTCAATGCTGTCCAGCTTAACTGTTTCAGCATCCCAGTATGTTTCGCTCTTTTCAAGAACGATCTTGTCACTGTGAGCCCATTCAACTAAATGGAAAGGACCGTTAGTAGTGAAATTTTCACCAGCGTCAGTTGCCCAATCTGGGTTAGCTTCAGCAATCTTGCTGTTGACTGGCAGATAAGTATAGAAAGCTGTTAATTCTTCAAAATATGGCGTTGGATTTACTAATTTAACTTCTAGTGTTTTCTCATCAATAGCTTTAACACCAACTGCATCCTTTTCACCTTTGCCTGTGTTGAATGCTTCAGCGCCTTCAAGGTAGTAAAGCTGGTATGCATAAGTTGAGTTGTTGGCAGGATCTAATGCCCATTTCCAAGCATATTCAAAGTCTTGAGCGATTACAGGATCGCCATTTGACCATTTCGCATCGCGAATTGTGAATGTATAAGTTTTTCCGTCTTCAGAAACTTTAATGTCATCTGCCATTGCTTTTTCAGGCTTACCATCTTGATTGATGCGAGTAAGACCTTCTAATACGTTACGAAGTACAGTTCCAGAAGTTGAATCTTCTGCAAGTCCTGGATTTAATGATGGTGGTTCAGTGTTGATGTTTACTCTTAACTCCTGCGGTACATCAGACTTTCCGCCGTCGTCTCCGCCTTTTTCGCCGCCGTCAGCATTGTCTCCGCCGCCGTTACATGCAGCAAGGAACATGCTTAGCACAAGCAGCATGCTAAAAAAGATCGATAATCTTTTGTTCACGGTATAACCCCCTATTAAATTTCCTCAAACAATATCCTTACGCTTGCCTTTCACAAAAAACACAACTGTGCGCCCCAGATATATTGCTCAAATAGTCTGTTAATTCAATTTAAAAAATTTGCAGACTATTTAGAAGGCAACAAAAAAAGCAAGTTTATATTCTCTTAAAGATAGATTATCCTTATATTCTGATAATTCAGATTAAAAGGAGTAATCTATAAGATGTAAGCTATAAACTTACTCATTATGCACCATACTCTCGCTATCTGGAGTGATATAGTTTTGTTGTAAATGTAACAAAATCGTAAAGATTATGTTTGTTACGTTTATTATAAATAGTTTAAAAACTTATTGCAAGTGGCTTTTTGTACATGCAATCCAATCGAGTATGACATTTTTCGTCAAAAAGTCTTATAAATTAAGAATTTTTGAGATTTAAAAAAATTTTTCTTTTTAAGATTTTTTACTATTTTAATAGGAATCATCACCCATATATTGTCAAGTGCAGCCTTGAAATAGAGGCTATCGCTGACTTCATTTTTCCCTTTATTAACTTGATTTTTGTATCCGGATAGTTTAATTTATTATATAATACAAATATAAATTAATATCTAGTCGGCAATGAAAAAAGAGTAGTACATTTACTGAGGGTTTAACAGAGAGTCTGTGGAAGGTGCAAACAGGCAGCCCGGTAAATCGAATGGACTTTTGAGCTTCTGAATTTTTCAGGCGCTTCCCTGCGTTATCGGGGACCTATGCATTATTCTGCATAGGGCAGAGTGACTCAGTATTTGAGTAATTAGGGTGGCAACGCGGACCATTCGTCCCTATTTTATAGGGATGAATGGTTCTTTTTTATGCTTTTTTATGCTTATAGCACAAAAATTCCCCTTCACCGCCTGTCAATTCATGATCTTTTAAGCCGATTAAAGGAGGAAAAACATGAAAACTATATTTTCCGGCATCCAGCCCAGCGGTACAATTACCCTTGGGAATTACATCGGTGCCATGAAACAATTTGTTGAACTGCAGAATGACTACAATTGCTATTTTTGCATTGTTGACCAGCACGCAATAACAGTACCCCAGGACAGACTGGAATTAAGAAAAAACATCCGAAGCCTTGCTGCACTATATTTGGCTGTTGGGATTGATCCTGAGAAATCCACCCTATTCATTCAGTCGGAAGTTCCGGCCCATGCTCAGGCAGGATGGATGATGCAATGTGTTTCTTACATCGGTGAACTCGAACGCATGACCCAATTCAAAGACAAATCAGAAGGTAAAGATGCCGTATCTGCAGGACTGCTGACCTATCCCCCTTTGATGGCTGCCGATATCCTTCTATACAATACTGACTTGGTTCCGGTTGGAGAGGATCAAAAGCAGCACCTGGAATTAACTCGCGATCTTGCAGAAAGATTCAATAAGAAGTACAACGATATCTTCACCATTCCTGATGTAAGAATCGCCAAAGCAGGCGCTAGGGTTATGTCTCTTCAGGATCCATTAAAGAAAATGAGCAAGTCTGATCCCAATAAAAAGTCATTTATATCATTATTAGATGATCCAAAACAAATTGAAAAGAAAATAAAAAGTGCTGTAACAGATTCTGAAGGCATTGTTAAGTATGATAAGGAAAACAAACCTGGAGTATCCAATCTCCTTTCCATTTACTCAATTCTTACAGGGAAAACTGTTGCGGAAATCGAAAAAGAATACGAAGGCAAAGGATATGGAGATTTTAAAGCCGGCCTGTCAGATGTTGTTGTTGGAGCAATTAAGCCAATTCAGGATAAATATTATGCGCTAATGGAATCGGAAGAACTTGATCTTGTACTTGATCAGGGAGCTGAAAAAGCGAATAAGGCTGCATACAAAATGATTAAAAAAATGGAAAGTGCCATGGGACTCGGCCGTAAGAGAAAATAAAAAACAGCCTTTTGGCTGTTTTTTTATTTTTTCTAATTCACTTTTGGACCATGCTCCATTTCCCACATCTTCTCAAAAAACGGCTGTCCTTTAATTAAATTTTCACAAAACTTCTCGTGTTTACCTGACCAGCCGTATTTACTTTCATCGTAAAGTTCATACCATGCCTCTTCAAAGTTCATTGACTGTATTTTCGAATAGCGTTCCGGGCTCCACTCCGTATACCAATATCGGATCTCAGCATCATTTTTGGAAGAGTGAAGCTGATCCAGCGCCATAAACAGCAGCTGTTTAAGCTGTCTTTCTTTTCTCGTCAGGCCTGCCATCAAATCCGGAGATGGAGAAAGGATATGAAATTCCTTTAATGCTGTTTGATCATTAAACGAATAGGCTGCCGTTTCCTGATTTTCAAGCATTTCATATGCCAGCTGCTCCTGCCGCGGGATAAGTCTGCTTTTTCTGATAGGGATATTGTAGCCGATCGTATCGACTGCCAATATGCCTGTCCCGTCTGAAACAACAAAACAATACTCCAATTGAATGCGTTCATGATTTTTCCTTAAGTAAGCTTTTTGATAAATATCGTCTAGCAGTTGTTGTGGCAGCTCAGAAAGATCATTTTCAATATAATTAAAAAGAACCGGGTCAATCTTTAACAGCGGAACCTGATCAAGCAGTTCTACGCCATCATCTTTTCTCCATTCATGAAAATGGCATACATTGTATCCATTCTCCTCTCCTTCAAACCAATTCACCCAAACATCATGAAGATACAACATTTTTCAACCCCCACTTCAACAAACTATTTGTCACTCAGTATGGGCAGTAGGCCGTAAATTTATTCCTATATTGCACTCGCAATCCATTTTTTGTAATAAATTTTGTAATGACATTGCTGAATAAATACCTTCCCTTTATTCATTCACACTTGAATAAGGAAAATATATGCTTAAAGTTATAATAATAATACCGATCGGAAGCAAATAACATTCTGGACGCGAGATAATAAAATAGAGATATTCTTTGAAGGTATGTCCAGTTGTAAGCAAATTTAAATACCCTATTACACTGACTCCTCCTGAAACAGAAATCCCAAAACCAGTTAAAAGCCAAAATGCCCTAAATAACATTTTCTTTACTATATGCGTGAGTCCCAAAAGGTCTTAATGCTGCCATAAACTCACTCCCAGTCTTTTTTTACATGTATATGAAGGAAGCTGTTCGGATATGTACAAGCTATTAGCCTGAAAAAAACAAAAAAACGCCTGAAATAGGCGTTTCTTAACTATCTGTTGGATTTAGGATTGAAGGCATCTTTTAAGCCTTCTCCAATGAAGTTGATCGATAGGATTGTAAATGTTAAAACCGCAGCTGGCGGAATCCATATCCACCACTTACTGGTTAAAACATCCGGACTTCTTGCTTCCTGAAGCATATTCCCCCACGTAGGAATGTTGATCGGAACACCGAATCCCAAGAAGCTTAGGCCTGTTTCAGCTACAATCATCGCTGCCAGTGTAATGGTTGCCTGAACGATAATGGTTGACATTACATTCGGCAGCAAGTGTTTAAAAATGGTCTTTGGTGCAGAGCATCCGATGGAAACCGCACTCATAATATATTCATTTTCCTTCTCAGCCATGACCTTGCTTCGCACAAGACGGGCAGTTCCTGTCCAGCTGAGTACACTTATTACGAATATAAGGGTTCCTGTACTTGATTCGATAAAAATTGATTTTAATACGATAACAAATAGCAGGAATGGGAAGTTCATCATAAAGTCTGTAAATCTCATTAGGGCATTATCGACCCAGCCGCCAAAATACCCCGCAGTAGCACCAACAAGAGTACCAATAGTAATAACAGCTAGCGTGATAGAGAATGCAAGCAAGAGTGAAGTCTTGCCGCCGTGCAGAGTTCTGGCAAAGACGTCTCTGCCTGACTTGTCAGTGCCAAAGTAGTGTTCAGCAGATGGTTCTTTACTCATTTGTGTTAAATTGATCTTAGCTGTCTCCTCAACTGGCATAGTTAGCGGCTCAGCCAATATGGACATTGCACAGACCAGCAGCAGGAAGACCAGACTGACCATTGCTACTTTATTGCGCAAAAACTTGCGGCGGGCGAGAGCCCATGGTGATTGACTCTTCGGAGGTTTAACAGGTTCTGCTAAACCTGGCGAAGTTTGCTGTGATATTGATGGTTCCATACTCCCACCTACCTAACTTAAACGAATACGCGGATCTACTAGACCATATAGTAAATCTGCAACTAAATTTCCAATCAGGGTCAAAATAGTCAGCATCATGGCAATGGCCATCATGACAGAATAATCACGTGCATTAACTGATTCTACGAATAAATAACCGATGCCAGGGTATGTGAAAATGGTTTCTGTGATAATTGCCCCTCCAAAAAGATTGGCAATATCGAATCCAAGTAATGTAACAATAGGTATGATTGAGTTTCTTAGAATGTGCTTATTATAAATCGCAGATTCTTTCGTACCTTTAGCTCTTGCTGTACGAACATAATCCTTGCGAGAGCTTTCGATCATATCATTTCTCAAGAACTGTGTGTAAGCGGCTGTAGCCATGGCTCCCAGGACAATAGCCGGCAATACTGTATGTTTTGCTTTACTTAAATAATATTCCAGTGTTCCCGCTTCTACCCCGCTGCCGATACTTCCACTGGCTGGAACCCATCCAAGATTGATGGCAAAAATATAAATGGCAACCAAAGCTGCAACAAAGCTGGGAATTGCAAGTGCTAGATAGTTAAAGGCTGATATTAAATAATCTCCCATGCTATAGGCAAATCGCCCAGAGTATCTTCCCATTAAAAAGGCTAATAAATAAGTAATTAAAAGAGCTGATATTCCTAAAATGATCGTGTTCGGCAAACGGTCACCAATTAATTCCATAACCGGGCGCTTATGAACAAATGAATCTCCAAAATCTCCTTGGACCACACCACTCATCCAGCGGACATACTGCACAGGAATAGGATCATTCAATCCCATCTGCTCACGCATTTCTTCAATATACTCCGGATCTGAGTTTAATGGGTCAATTTTTCCAGATAGGGCATCACCAGGCATAAGCTTTGCGAGGGTGAAAACCACTACTGAGATAAGGAAAATTATTGGAATCATACCTATGAGTCGTCGAATTGTGTACTGTAGCATTTCCATTCCCCTTACCAAACAAAAATTTATTCGCTGGTTAAACTTGTATTCCTTGGGAGAACAAAATCCCCCCAAGGAATACAGGTTCCTTTTACCCTATTACTCTACAATGTGCCACTTGTGGAACTCATCAGTTCCAAATGGAGTTACTTTCACTCCGCCAACACGCTTGTTGATCGCCCATGGATCTACACGCTGCTCGAAGAAAATGATCGGCAATTCTTCGTTAACAAGCTTTTGCCATTCGTTGTAGACTTCCTGACGGTGTTCAGTTACATCTTTACTAGCATCTTCAGGGAAAGATACCCCTTTCTTGATTAGCTCATCAGACTTTTCACTGTACCATCTCCACATGTTCCACTTGTCAGTAGATAACCAGATTCCAGCTGGATCTGGATCATTAGCAAGTCCCCAAGCACCCATGAATGTTTCAACAGATGGGTCATCTGCTTCAATAGTGTCATAGAATAGGTTGAAATCTTTTAATGAACCGCCGTTTAGCTTAGCATTTAAGCCAACTTCCTGCCAGGATTGAAGGATGAATTGAGCACGGGCTTCTGAAGTTTCAGCGCCTGCCATTGCATCAAAATTAATTGTAAATGGCTTGCCTTCTGGATCTTCACGGAAGCCGTCGCCGTCTTTATCTACATAGCCTGCTTCGTCAAGTAATTTCTTTGCTTTCTCTGGATCATACTCATACTGATTGAGTTCTGAATCATCAATTTTTGCCCAAGATACTGATGGGAAAGGAGTGTTTAATGGTTTTCCTAATCCGTTTGCAAAGCCATCGATAAATGCCTGACGGTCAATTGCGTGTGCCATAGCATGGCGAAGGGATTTGTTCTGGAATTTCTTGTTATCAGAAACTACTACACCTTTTTTAGTGTCATAATGACCCCAGTCAAAAGCGATATAGCTGTAAGACATGGCATCTGCTTCTACTGGATTTACATTGTCAAGAGCTTTAATAGCTTCCCACTGATCTTTTGGAGCTTCAATAACATCGATTTCTCCGTTTTGCACTAAACCTTGCGCAAGAGAACCATCAATAATTTTGTAAACTACACCATCCAATTTAGCTGGTCCTTGCCAGTAATCATCAAAACGCTCAAATTCAACCATTTCACCAGGTACGATGTTTTTCACCTTAAAAGGCCCTACACCGATTGGAGTTTTACGGATTTGATCTGAGTCCGGAAGCTCTTTAGAAGAAATATCCCCGTAATGGTGCTTTGGCTCAGGATAAACCCAAATATTTTCCAATAAGTTAACAGAAGGCTCAGTTACTGTCACTTCAATTGTATAATCATCAACTACCTTGATCCCTTCAATTGACTCAGCTTTTCCGTCTTTATATTCTTGAGCACCTTTGATCATTGCTACGTTAGCAAAACGTGCACCTTCATAAGTTGGATCAGCAATTAAATACCATGCAAATTCCATATCTTCTGCTGTTAATTCTTCACCATCATGCCATTTAACTCCTTGCTTAAGCTTGAAAGTTAATTTAGTATTGTCTTCAGATAACTCATAATCTGCCAGATTCGGTTCAGATATAAGCTCATCATTTACTTTGAGCAAGCCTTCATGCATAAACTGAAGGGCATTGACATCATCTTCACCCTCGTAATAAGCATAAGATAAAACACCTTTAAATGGCTGAGTGTAACCGAATGTTACTGTTCCACCCTCTTGAGCTTCTCCTGATGCTTTCCCATCATCTTTTGGTTCCTTTTCAGTGCTGGCTTTCTCTCCGCCGCCAGAACATGCTGCCAGGAATACAGACATGACCAGCAGAAGTGATAGCAGCCAAAATGCTGATTTCTTCATTAGTTTCCCCCCGAAAAATATTTTTTGACAAAGCCTTATTTATATAAGTGACAAGCGACTCTATGCCCAGGCTTCACCTCCTTTAAGTGCGGTTTTACACTTTGGCACTCCGGCATTGCATGCGCGCAGCGCGGATGGAAGGTACATCCTTTTGGAGGATCAATCGGGCTTGGCACATCCCCCTCTAAAATAATTCTTTCCTTTTTCTTGCGCGGATCCGGTTCCGGGATCGCAGAGATTAGAGCTTGAGTATAAGGATGCAAAGGCTCTGCATAGAGGCTGTCCTTTTCAGCGACTTCTACAAGGCCACCAAGATACATAACCCCAATCCGGTCACTCATATGTTTAACTACACTCAAATCGTGGGCTATAAATAAGAAAGTAAGATCAAATTCATCCTGAAGCTCTTTCAGCAGATTCAATACCTGAGATTGGACCGATACATCCAGGGCGGAAACAGGCTCATCCGCAATAATGAGCTTTGGTCTTAAAGCCAGTGCCCTTGCGATTCCGATACGCTGTCTTTGCCCGCCGGAAAACTCATGCGGGTATTTATAGTAAGCATCTTCAGGCAGCCCCACTTTCGCAAGAAGATCCATTACTTCCGGCTTAAGTTCTTTTTCGGATTTGCTGTTATAGTTCCTGATGGGCTCTGACACAAGATGCCCAACCATCATCGTGGGATTTAATGATGCATAAGGATCCTGGAAAACCATCTGGAAGTCCTGGCGGATTTTCCTTAGACTGGTTCCTCTTACATTTGTGATATCCTGTCCGTCAAATATGATTTGTCCGTCTGTTGGTTCTAGAAGTCTGAGGATCGTTCTGCCTGCGGTTGATTTTCCGCAGCCTGATTCCCCCACCAGCCCCAGCGTCTCCCCTTTCTTAATTTCAAAGGAAATATCGTCGACAGCCTTAACGACCGCCACAGTCTTTCTAAGGATTCCGCCTTTTATTGGATAGTAAGTCTTTAAGTTCTTAACCTCTAAAAGCACTTCATTGCTGCTTTTATCCTTTTTTAAAACAGCTGTGTTATTATGCTCTGTACTCATCATGCGTTCACCTCTTGTTTCGGCTGGCTTGTCTCGTAAAGCAGACAGGCAACCTCATGTCCTGCTTCATTTTCTGCCAATCGAGGTGTAACAGTCAGGCATTCAGGCATTGCCTTAGGGCAGCGCGCCGCAAATTTGCACCCTGTTTTAGGCATATTTTTTAATGAAGGCACAATTCCTTTTATTGTGCTTAGCTTTTCCACTTCTTCATCCATTTTCGGAATAGCTCCCATCAGGAGCTGAGTATAAGGATGTTTTGGATTGTGAAATAAGGAATCTACATCAGTCCGTTCTGCTATCTTTCCTGCATACATAACAATGACCTCATCACACATCTCGGCCACAACACCCAGGTCATGAGTAATCAGAATGACGGACATATCGTTGACTTCCTGGATTTCTTTTAAAAGCTCAAGAATTTGGGCTTGTACAGTAACATCCAGAGCAGTTGTCGGCTCATCGGCGATCAATAGCTTCGGCTGGCAGGCAATGGCGATGGCGATCATGACCCTTTGCCTCATACCTCCTGAAAGCTGATGCGGATATTCATCTACAATTTTTTCAGGCCTTGATATTCCCACACTTTTTAGAAGTGCGATACTCTTAAGCCGCGCTTCTTTTTTGGAGATTTTCATATGATTGAATAATACTTCCTGCAGCTGGAACCCAATAGAAAAAACAGGATTTAAAGAAGTCATAGGCTCCTGGAAAATCATTGCGATGTCTTTTCCCCTGATTTTATTAATCTCTGAATCTGTCATCTTCTCCAAATGAATACCGTCAAAGATGATTTCTCCATTTCGGATTTGGCCAATTCCTTTAGGCAGGAGCTTCATGACAGAGAGGCTCATTACAGATTTACCGCAGCCCGACTCTCCTACGATTCCAACTATTTGTCTAGGCTTAACTCTAAAAGAAACATTATCAACTGCATTATAGTATGTACCATCTATGGAAAAAGCCGTTTCTAAAT
This sequence comes from Cytobacillus oceanisediminis 2691, assembly GCF_000294775.2. Lineage (GTDB taxonomy): Bacteria > Bacillota > Bacilli > Bacillales > Cytobacillaceae > Cytobacillus > Cytobacillus pseudoceanisediminis. The sequence continues at coordinate 1,466,281 of NZ_CP015506.1, read as the reverse complement.
TCTTCACCTCTAGTAATGGTGCGTCTTTATGTTGACGGGGATTTGCGCTCATAGGACACCTCTTACCTTTTCGAATTATTCTGTTAATTCATTCTATTTGTCTAAAATATTATTACAAAGTTATTACAATTGCAAGATTTTTTTAAAATTTGTTAAGATTCATTTTCCTCCACTAAAAAAAAAGCCCACATTTTAGGGCTTTAAAGCGATTACGACTCCAGTTTATATAAAGTTTGATCCACAAAATATTCGGATGGCGCACTAAAAGATAGTTTTGTAGAAAAACTTTTTTTCTCTCTAAATCCCCTTACAATTTCGTAGCCAGCAGCATAACCAAGTAATGGAGGGTAGGGTCTTTCACCATACAGTATCTTCTGATGAAGCCTCTCATTCTTTTTTAATTTCAGATGAATTTTAATCAATTTATCCCAGAAATTCCTGATTTCATCTTTTGAGTATCTGCTGCACCAGGACCCTCTGAATTTCTTGCCACAGTGAATTTCTACCGCATGTTCGGCAAGCCCTTCCAATATGATGGAATCTAGCAGCGTAAATTCTTCAAGCGTTTTTTTCTGTGAGTTAATTCTGCAAGCATGGTGATATTCATGCACAAATAAAGCCTCTATTTCGTCCTCTCCTATATCAGAAGGAAGAAACAGAAAGATCATATTCGCAAATGAAACTCCCGATTTTCCGGAATGCCGCGAAAAAGGGCCTCCTCCTGCCGACGGGAATATATAAACATCAATTTTAGGACCGCCCCACTTCTTCCTATACTTTAAGTATATTTTTTCTGCTAGATTCCATGTTTCTTTTTCTTTTAATTCCTTAAAATCATTCCTGCTGAACCGGTCAGGTTTATACATGCCGAAATCCATTAAGTATTCGTATATTTTTTGGGGGTTATGATCATTAAAGGGTCCTATAAGTTTTTCACATATTTTAAGCGGTTCATTAAAACTTTCTTCGAGCCATAAATCTGTTTTGACTATCCCATTTTCCCACCTCCATTTATTCGATAGTTAATAAATTTTATGTATGCGGCAGCATTTTGTTCTTCAAAATAAAAAGCCGATTCAAAGGAGGTTCATCTTCCATTGAATCGGCTCTGGTTTAGTTTTTATTCATATCTTTTAAAGACGATGGTTGCATTGTGGCCGCCAAAGCCAAGGGAATTGCTCATTGCAGCTGTTATTTCTTTTTCCCTTGCCTTATTTGGAACATAATCCAGATCACATTCAGGATCCGGGTTTTCAAGATTAATGGTCGGCGGCAGGATCCCTTCCTTCATAGCCAGAACTGTGAAAATGGCTTCAATTCCGCCTGCAGCTCCCAGAAGATGTCCCGTCATGGATTTAGTCGAGCTTACTGCCAATTTATAAGCATGCTCCCCGAACACCTCTTTTATTGCCAATGTTTCAAATTTATCATTATAATCTGTACTTGTACCATGGGCATTAATATAATCAATATCTTCCGGCTTTAAGCCGCCGTCTTCAATCGCCATTTTCATGGCTCTTGCTCCGCCTTCTCCGCCTGGAGCAGGTGCAGTGATATGATAAGCATCCCCGGTAGCGCCATAGCCGACGATTTCAGCATAAATTTTTGCGCCGCGGGCAAGTGCATGCTCCAATTCTTCAAGTACGACAATCCCTGCACCTTCTCCAATAACAAATCCATCACGATTTTGATCAAATGGACGGCTTGCTGTTTTTGGATCTGGATTGGTTGAAAGCGCAGTGTTGGCACAAAATCCAGCCACAGACATTTTTGTGATTGGCGCTTCTGCTCCCCCGGAGATCATCGCATCGGCATCGCCGCGCTGAATAACCTTAAAGGCATCGCCAATTGAGTTTGTACCAGTGGCACATGCAGTTACAGTACAAGAGTTAAACCCTTTCGCCCCTAAGTAAATGGAGACCTGACCCGTTGCCATATCCGGAATCATCATTGGAACGAAGAAGGGGCTCACCCTTCTGTACCCGCGTTTCATAAATGTCTCATATTGATTTTCAAAAGTTTCCATACCGCCAATGCCTGAACCAATCCAAACACCGATCCGATGCGCATTTTCATCTGTGATCTGAAGGTTCGCATCCTTTACAGCCATAAAGGCTGAAGCAACAGCATAGTGTGTGAAGCGGTCCATTTTTCTGGCATCTTTTTTGTCAATATATTCTTCGGGATTGAAATCCTTTACCTCAGCAGCTACCTTAGCCGGATATTCATCTGCATTTAATCTAGTCAGAGGACCAACACCCGAAACCCCTGATTTAATATTGTTCCATGTCGTCTCTGTATTATTTCCAAGCGGTGTTACAGCTCCGATGCCTGTAACGACAACTCTTCTTTTATTCATTTTGATGCAGCTCCTTTTAAATTATCATCATATTTAAAATGAGGTATCTTATCTTCCCCATCTCATCGCAATGGCTCCCCAAGTTAGCCCTCCGCCGAAGCCGACCATCACGAGCAAATCATCATCTTTAATTTTACCCGCTTCCAGTTCTTCCACCAATGCAATTGGAATAGATGAAGCAGAAGTATTTCCGTATTTATCCACTGTTTTCGACATCTTCTCAACCGGGAGTTCCAATCTTTGGCGGGAAGCTTCCATAATGCGGATATTCGCCTGATGAGGAATTAGGAAATCTACATCTTCTTTGGATAATCCAGCCTTATCAAGTACGTTGATGCAGCTTTCACCCATTTGGCGAACCGCAAATTTGAACACTTCGCGTCCATTCATAATGATATATTCATCCTGATATAGGTGTTTTGCTCCTGTACCATCTGCACCTAATTCAAAGGATAATATTCCTCTGCCATCTGAGACTGGCCCGATTACAGCTGCACCTGCTCCGTCTCCAAATAATACGGCTGTATTACGATCATTCCAGTCTGTAACTTTTGAAAGCTTTTCAACACCTACTACTAATACATGTTTGTATGTCCCTGTTTCAATAAACTGTTTTGCCGTTATGATACCATACATAAAACCTGCACATGCAGCGCTAATATCCATTGCCGCCGCCTTGCTTGCTTTTAATCGTTCCTGAAGCATGCATGCAACAGATGGAAATGGATGATCCGGTGTAACCGTTGCAACTAAAATAAGATCTAAATCCTCTGCTTCAATGCCTGCATTTTCCAAGGCTTTAAGTGCTGACTCATAGGCCATATCAGATGTATCTATGCTATCGTCCGCTATTCTTCTTTCCTCAATTCCAGTCCTGGTCCGAATCCATTCATCAGAAGTATCAACTATTTTCTCCAAATCTGCATTTGTTACCACTTTTTCAGGAAGATATCTTCCGATTCCTATAATACCAGCATTCATGGAGTCCCACTCCCTTTCATATTTACAAACCCATAAGCATTCTCTATTTTAATATTATTATCAATTATTATGACTTGGTACTAATTTTATCAAAAGTATATATAATAACGCAACACTTTTTACCGTCCTTTACTTATTACTGCACAAATGTCTATACCCAGTTAACTTTTCTTCATATGCTGTTGTATAGGCATCTGAAAGGAGGAGAATGACATATGTTTGATAAGGATGATAAAGTCAAAAAAAATACAGAAGACCCTTTAAGCCATTTTCTTTTTGGTGATAGAGTAAGAAGACATGAGTCAGATGAAGTTGAAAAAGAATTCGAAAAAAGTGAAGAAGCTCAGGGAAAAGGTGACTGGCTTTTTGGGGACAGGAGCAGTAATGCACATGAAGCCGATGAATGGCTGCTTGGCGGAAGAAGCAGAAAAAGCGATGAAAAGGAAGATCCCCCTAATGAAAACGGAAAAAATATCCTGAATAACATCAACTTTGAGGAACTAATGGGCAACATTGATACACTCATGACTTCTGCTCATCAGTTAAAGCCATTGCTGAAAAAAGCAGGGCCTTTGCTGGAGATGTTTTTGAAGAAGTAGGGGCAGGGCAAACCTTATCCGTTTATTTTAGAATATATCCTTTTTTTAGCTGGTCCATCACCGGATAGATTTAAAGATTTTAATATCCTATATGCTGTATGCCTGGATTCAAGATTTAAATAATCCCGGCATTCTTTATTTGTTATCTTTGAATTAAAAAGCAAAAGATAATCTGTTATTGCTTCCATATGACTCGTTCTTGAAATCATTTTACATTTAAGACAACACCATTGTCCGTCTTTCCTCACAACAGCAAAAGATTTGCAGGAATCACATTGAACACCTCTTAGTAAATCCTTTCGATTAATTCCGTAAGTATTTAAAATATCATTATCAAGAGGACTATTTTTGCACATAATCTTTTCATTCAGTCTATTTATGTCGTTTGGCCATAGTATTTGTTTGTTATATTTTGATTTGGCATCCGTAAATCTATCAATTATTTTTTCAGTATGAACAACTCTTTTCAAAATAGAGCTATTTTCTTTCTCTGTTTTCAGATAGGTAGCAGGATTAGCAATAACGACAAAATACTCTATTGGCATTTCTGGAAACTTCTCTTTCAACAGCCATTCTTTAAATTGGGACACTTGACGCAATACCTGCGAAACTGGATTAGGAATCACTTTTTCCTTCTGGCCGTGTGTTTGAATTACTTGATCAGATATTGGTTCAAAATATAGGGTTCCAGAATAATTTTTGACTTCAATTATTCCTGCGAAGAATGGAGTAATAAGCAGGGAATCAATTTGAAAAGGAGTATGAAGGATAAGTCGAAGATCATTATAAATTCTAAAATCTTTACCTGGGAGAAAACTCAAATAATAATCCAGCTGCTTCTCTCCATTAAAACCTAATAGCCCATTTCTATAATCTACTTCTATTTCTGACCTTTTCCTGTGGTAATCAGGCAATCTGCGCAGCAGCGCCTCCAGCTGTAATATTCTTAACGGCTTGGATCTAGGCTTCATTAACATAGCAAACCTCCTTTGGAACATTATCTCCAAAGTTATGAATTCGGTATGGATATTGAATAATCCTTTGTTTTATATGTAGATTTTAGGTACCTATTCTCTTTTCTATCATGAATTACTTAAATTTTGAGGATGGCCCTTACCGTTTTGGCGCGGGCTCTTTGGGTTTGCGCGCGGTTTCTTCCCATTTCGACGCGACCCCCTGCCTTTTGCGCCCGGATCTTCTTGGTTTACGCGCACACGCCTCCTTTTCGCGCGGGCTCTTTGGGTTTGCGCGCGGTTTCTTTCTATTTTGGCGCGGATTCCTGCCTTTTGCGCGCGGATTTTCTTGGCTTACGCGCTCTCGGCTCCTTTTCGCGCGGGCTCTTTGGGTTTGCGCGCGGATCTTCTTGGTTTACGCGCACACGCCTCCTTTTCGCGCGGGCCCTTTGGATTTGCGCGCGGTTTCTTCCTATTTCGGCGCGGACTTTTTTGTCTAACACGCCAACCTTTTTTCTCAGCTGTCCTTTCTCACGATCCCAAACAAAAAACCAGCCTAAAGGCTGGTTCACTCACTCTCTTTCAAAGCATCCGCTTTGCCCATTTCGTAGGCTTCGTTCATGACTTTGGTAAATAGATTCATGAATGGCTGGATCATTTCCATGGATAGTTCAATGCCTGCTTCGTCAAGCTGCTGTTTGGCTTCTGGCAGGTATTTCATGGCGATTTGCATGAATTCCATATTTTTTTCGTTTAGCTGCATCATGTAGTACCTCCTATGTATAAAAATTACTCGTTGGGCAGTTTGCCTGTTTTTTTGTAATTCTCAATGGCAGCGTTTAGTTCTTTTTTGAATTCTTCGTCGACGTCAGGGCTGAATTTCCCAAGTGAAATAACTTCATCCTCGAAATCAAAGGTTAGATTTCCTGATTCCAGTTCGCCTTCGTTGAATTTTTTTGCCACTAGTTCATACAAAACATCGACATGCTGAACCGTACTGGTCAGGACGACTGATTCACCCAGATCAGACTGGTCGGAAATATAGCCGATGGCGTAGAGCCCTTCCTCTTTTAGTTTCTCGATGACAGGAACATTATACCCATCTCCAGCTGGATAGACAACATCTGTCTTATTGGCAATCATTTTGTCCAAGAGAGCTATGGCTTTATTATCATTGTCCCAGTTGCCGACATATTGGATTTGCACGTTTATACCTTCATCAATTTCGCTTACACCTTGATAAAAACCTTCTACCTCCGGCTGCCATTCAAAAGCTGCGAGTATTCCTATGTTATTGGTTTTCGTCATATGGCCAGCAACCATGCCGCCAAAGAATCCCATTGCATAGGCTTCAAAATTCAAGCTGGTGGTGTTGTCATTTTTGGCATCGCCATTAAAGCTGACAAAATGAATGTCAGGGTATTTTTTTGAAATGTTATTAAAGTATGCCGCGTATTCATTGCCATGTCCAAAAATCAGGTTTACACCTTTTTGATCAAACTCTTTAACAGCTCTTTCAACAACCATCTCAGAATTCATGCCCTCTTTATAATAAACCTCCACATTATAATGGGATTGAATCTTTAACATGCCTTTATAGCCTTTCGTCCCCCATACCTGATCATTGACGGTATCGGGCACTAATAATCCAGCTTTTTCAAGTTTTCCTGTAGACATCGATTGTCTGCAGGAGGCCAATAAAAGAAGGCACAAAAGAAGGATCCCGAATTTCACTAATGTCTTATGCATCTCCTCTTTCTCCGCCTCTCTGTCTTTCACTTCATACTAATGGTATGACCGGTTTATTTTACCAGACTAATTCAATTCTACCTTGTCTGTATGTTAATTGAAAAGTTTTTTTTCTAGTTTACAAACCATCCGGGATCTCTATAGAAAGAATATGGCTTCTTTGCTTCTCAAGACCTTCGGAGTATTTCACGGAACACACAATCGCTTTTTCAATTACTTTTCCTTTTGCCAGATCGGGACTGTCCCAATTTTTATTATAGACAAGTGAAAGGTAATCTGCACATTTTTGCCAATGCCCAGTGACGCTGCTCATTAAAAGGCAGGATTCTCCTAAAAGCTTATCTGAACAATTCGATAAGAAACAGATAAGATCCTCAATGAAAATAGCGTCATGTATCCATTCCCTTTCATTTATCTTTACTCTTTTTATATTAGCAAGAGCCTGGTGAAAACTAAATTCCTTTGGCTGCCAAGGACCGTATATAACAGGCAGGTAAAAGCATGAAACTGAAATGTTGTTTTCTCTAAGGATGTCAATAGCATCTTCCAAGCTGCTGTGTGTTCTGCTGATGTCTTTAAGCCACTGAATAGGGAAAAGGAATGCAATTTTCACTTGCAGGTCCTTGAATTCATCCAAATTTTTTATAAGAAATTCCTCAATAAGCTCCTTCTCCCTTAAAGAGGCAAGCTCATTCTTTATATATAAATCGTATATATCTATAAAAATTACATCATTTTTTATTATTTCTCTTTTAGAATTAATCCATGATGAATAGTTTTTTTCATAGAAGTTGGCATTCCGTCCGATTGCAAGGCGTTTTTCGTTGATTAAAGCATCTTCTTTTTCCTTATTATAATGAATTCCATCTATCTCACAGCCCTGTTCAAGCAGGTGCTTGCACAGACTGAATCCTATAAATTCAAACGTCCCTACTATTACTGCCCTGTCCATTTTCAGTCCTCCTTAGAAGCATATTAATGTATACTATGCTTCAGGGATTGTCTTTATTTCTTTGCGGAATGGCAGCTGTTTTTATAGAACTTTTTCATATTTTCTAAAGAAGTTAGTCATTTGAGAAGACATTCGCTGTTTTTTATCTGGAAGGATATAAAACACAGAGATAGGGCTATTTTCATTTTCCCATTGTATTGATCGTTTCTTTAAATAATCTGATTGCTTGTAAGCTCTTCCGCCCGCCAGTACCTGTATGATTCTGACTGGCACTTTAAGGCCCGTTGTAAGGTTTTTTTCATGCCTGCTGAGCAGATCCGCTATTTTATCCGTTTCTATTTCATATGAAACTGCCAGTTCTTTTAATAGTTTCTTGTAAAAAAACTTATGCTCTTTTTCCTGCTCGAGATGATGCTTTAGTGAAAGGATGGGATTGATTAATACAGCTGAACGGATTAAATCGCTCATTTCATGCAATAATCTAAGGGCTACCAATGCTCCCATGCCCTCAGCAATAATATGGATCTTTTCGTTAATAATTTCCGTTCGCAGAATATGTTCATACAAGCATTTAGCCTTATCAACAGCCTGGTCGTTCCCCCAGTGCCTCCCGTAAAGATTTGAATAAAAAATCGTATAGCCATCTTCCCTGAGCTTCTTAATTAATGAATATTTCCCTTCATTTTGAGTCCAAAAACTGCAGTTTCTGTCAACAAAGTGCCGATCATCCCCAATAATCAGGATACCGAAACCACTAGGTTTATCTGGGTAATGAATCATGCACCATTCTGTATCCAGCTGGAAGTTCCGGCTTTCCATAGTAAAACTCCTTTGCAAGTTTGTTCATAATAATGTATGTGAGTAAAATTAAAATGAATGGGGGATTTGCCTAGTTTTAGACAAGTTCAATATGAAGCAGGCTGTATCCAATCAGAGAGTTGAAAAGTACATGTATAGGATGTAAAAATAAATTTATTTCTTTAATAGCTTATGCTAATATGAAAAGGGATTAATTATGTTAGAGGTGAAATAGATGAGATTCTTTTGGACATTCTTCTGGACTTTCCTTCTTGTTCAAATGTTAACGTACGTAGTTTCTTCAATGCTAGGAGCGCCATACGATTTTGTAACCGGCTCCATTCTGGCGGTTGGGACAAGTGTTTTAATTTTTGTTGTCGCTTCCATCATTCCTGAAGGTCCTGTTGAGAAAGAAGGACTTCATTAATCTGCTGCTTATGCAGGAAATGAAAAGAGTCATCCTGATTGATTCAGGATGATTCTTTTCATTTGTTCCCTATTTTACCAGCAGTTCCATTTTGCCGTTATCTGCGGATATGACAACTTCACTGTAATCCTTAATTTCACCTGCGATTATTTTGCGGGCGAGTGCTGTTTCAACGTTCCTTTGGATAAAACGCTTGAGCGGCCTGGCTCCATAGATGGGATCAAATCCGTTTTCTGCAATATATTCTTTGGCATTATCATTTATACTCAACTTAATATGCTGATCGGATAATCTTGCTTGAAGCTGAGTAATTAATTTTAAAACGATACTCTTTATTTCATTAAGAGCCAAAGGCTTAAACAGAATAATTTCGTCCACTCTGTTCAGAAACTCTGGACGGAAATGGCTCCGCAGCTGTCCAAGGACAGTTTCTCTTGTTTCTTCAGATATATCTTCTTCACCAGAAGAACGTTCCAAAAGAAAATGGGAGCCGATATTGGAAGTCATAATGATAACCGTATTTTTAAAATCAACCGTACGGCCCTGTGAGTCAGTGATTCTTCCATCATCAAGCATCTGCAGAAGGATATTGAATACTTCAGGATGGGCTTTTTCAATTTCATCAAGCAGGATTACTGAGTATGGCTTCCTTCTGACAGCTTCTGTCAGCTGACCGCCTTCCTCATATCCTACATACCCCGGAGGAGCACCAATCAATCTTGATACAGCATGTTTTTCCATATATTCGGACATATCAATTCGGATTATTTGTTCTTCACTATCGAATAGTGACTGTGCAAGTGCCTTTGCCAATTCTGTTTTTCCTACCCCAGTAGGGCCCAGGAAGATGAAGGAGCCAATAGGGCGGTTAGGATCTTTAATTCCTGCCCTTGCCCTAAGGACAGCATCTGACACAAGCTGGACAGCTTCATCCTGGCCAATCACTCTTTTGTGAAGAATGCTTTCAAGACGAAGCAGCTTTTCGCGTTCTCCTTCAACAAGTTTAACTACTGGAATACCTGTCCACCTTGCCACAATGCCGGCAATTTCTTCTTCTGTTACTTCCTCTCTCAGCAGCCTTTCCCCTTGATTCTCGTTAACAGCACTTTCAAGATCTTTCAACTCCCTTTCCAAAGAAGGGATTCTTCCATGGCGCAGTTCTGCAGCTTTATTCAAGTCATAATTATTTTCTGCTTCTTCCAGTTCACGGCGTATTTTCTCAAGCTGCTCCCGTTTTTCCTGAACTTTCTGGATTCCTTCTTTTTCAAGCTGCCATTTTGCTTTCATGCTGTTAGCCTGGTCTTTTAATTCAGCCAGTTCCTTTTGCAGGTCTGCAAGCCTCTGCTTGCTTCCTTCATCACTCTCTTTTCGTAAAGCTGCTTCTTCTATCTCAAGCTGCATGACTCTTCTTGTAACTTCATCCAACTCCGATGGCATTGAATCGATTTCCGTCCTGATCATGGCACAAGCTTCGTCAACCAGGTCAATCGCTTTATCAGGAAGGAACCGGTCAGTAATATATCTGTCTGACAAGGTTGCGGCAGCCACTATAGCCCGATCGTGGATATTGACTCCATGATGGATTTCAAAGCGCTCCTTCAGTCCTCTGAGAATTGAGATTGTATCCTCTACATCCGGCTCCTGCACTAATACCTGCTGAAAACGCCGTTCCAGGGCTGGATCCTTTTCGATATATTTGCGGTGTTCCTCAAGAGTGGTAGCTCCTATACAGTGCAATTCACCTCTTGCAAGCATAGGCTTCAGCATATTCCCTGCATCCATTGCTCCTTCTGTCTTGCCCGCTCCAACAATGGTATGAAGTTCATCAATAAAAAGAAGAATTCTGCCTTCGCTTTTCTTAACCTCATTTAATACAGCTTTCAGTCTTTCCTCGAATTCCCCCCGGAATTTGGCTCCAGCAATTAAAGCGCTCATATCAAGGGCAAAAATGGTTTTATCCTTAAGGCCCTCAGGCACATCTTTACGTACTATTCTTTGTGCCAATCCTTCGACAATAGCTGTCTTTCCTACCCCAGGTTCGCCTATTAAAACTGGATTATTTTTGGTTTTCCTTGAAAGGATGCGAATGACATGCCTGATTTCACTATCCCGGCCAATTACAGGATCAACTTTCCCCTGTTTCACCTCTGCAACAAGATCTCTTCCATATTTTTTTAAAGCCTCATATGTTGATTCCGGATTTTGCGATGTCACCCTCTGATTCCCCCTAATCTCCTTAATCGCCTGCTCCACTTTTTCTTTATTGATTCCGTAAGCCTTTAAAACTGCTGCCGTTTCGGTTTCCGCTGCTGCAGCAGCCATGAAAACATGCTCAACTGACATGAATTCATCCTGATAGATCTTCATATAATTTTCTGCTTCCGCCAGCAGCCGCTGCAGCTTACCGGATATATACAATTTTCCTTGATCCATTCCTGAGCCGGACACCTGCGGTTTTTTCCTCAGTGCTTCCTTCATTTTATTATTAAAAGAATTAGCCGGAATCTGCATTTTTGACAGTAATAATGATATCAGGCTGTTTTCCTGTCCCGTTAAAGCCAGGAATAAATGTGCTTCATCCACTTCCTGATGCTGCTCGCGTATTGCTATGGACTGTGCATTTAATAACCCTTCCTGAAGCCGCTCTGTCATCCGATTTAAATCCACTGTGCAACCTCCTATTTGACCTTTTTTGACCTTTAATTTTATTATAATCCAATCTTTTCATATGTAAAGTTTCCAGCAGTTTATTCTCAGTCTAAAAAGCCATCCGCAATTGGGATGGCTACTTTGTTTATACTATTTCCCCATCTTCTTTATCATTAATCAAAATCAAGGCTTTCTTTTATACGTCCAAAGCCGGTTATGATTGGATGTTTCCGGAAATTGATCCCCGGCTCTCATTTTAAGCATTTGAGGATTATTGACGTTACTTCCCGTTTCGCCAATTTCTATATAAATTCCATTATTAGGCGCTTTCTGGCCAGGCTTGAATTGTCTGTTTTGCCCCATGCTGAATACCTCCTTTAATCGTAAATCACTTATTATTATTTCCACTCTTGCATCTCTCATGAGGGAAACTATTGGCATCGCACAAAAGCAATGAAAAGGATATCACTTTACTCTGATGCCTTTTTTATAGTTAAATGGGTGGTATGAGATTTGATTATGGAGGATTTACTTGTGACTGATTTTCTAACATTGCTTAAATACTTGTTTTTGGGATTATTTCAGGGATTTACAGAGCCTATTCCCATTTCATCGAGCGGGCATCTGGAGATTGCCCAGCATTTTTTCGGGCTTGACATCAAAGGCCTTAGCTTTGCCCTCCTTGTAAATACAGCCTCATTATTAGCTGTGCTGCTTATATACAGGGAAGATATTATGAGACTCATCCGAAACGGCCTTGCATACATTACAACCAAAGATAAACAGGCGGAATCAGACTTTCGATTTATCATTTACTTGATTATCGGAACCATTCCTGCAGGTGTCATCGGCATTTTGCTCGAGGATTTTATCGATATGCACCTTGCAAATATAAAAACAGTTGGGATTACTCTTATCTTGACAGGACTTGCACTGTGGCTGATCCGCAATTTACGCGGACGGAAAAATGATGCTGAATTATCTTATAAGGATGCAATTATTGTAGGACTTGCACAGGCAGTTGCCCTGATACCGGGAATCAGCCGTTCCGGTGCCACTATTGTAGCGGCAATGGGGCTGGGGATGAAACAGGAAACAGCTCTAAGGTTCTCTTTCCTTTTATATATCCCGGTAAGCGCCGGCGGAATGATTCTTGGTTTTAATGACATTTTAACGGATCCCAATTTATCTGAATATGCGATTCCCTATACAATCGCCTTTGTTGCTTCACTAGTTGCATCTTACTTCTCTTTAAAATGGTTTATGAATATTATGGCTAAAGGAAACCTGAAGTATTTTGCGATTTATTGTTTTATTGTTGGACCGCTGGTTTATTTCCTATCTTAATGAAAAAGCCTTCTCTGTGCTGAGAAGGCTTTTTCATTATAATATCTCTGAAAGAATGGCTTTTTGAACATGAAGCCTGTTCCCAGCCTGCTGAAAGACAGCGGAATTATTTCCATCAATGACCTCCGCTGTAACTTCCTCACCGCGATGGGCAGGCAGGCAATGCAAAAAGACGTAATCTTTTTTGGCTTTTTGGACAAGATATTCATTAACCTGATAATCAGCAAAGTCTTTCAGCCTCTGTTCATTCTCATCTTCCTGTCCCATGCTCGTCCAGACATCTGTATAGATGGCATCGGCATTAGCAACCGCTTCTTCAGGGTTAGATGTTATCTTTACCTTTGAACCGCTTTGTTCGGCAAACTCTTGTGATTGCTGGAGAACAAAATTATCTGGCTCATACCCTATAGGACAGGCAATCGTGATATTTACCCCCATCTTGGCAGAAGCAATCATTAAAGAATGGGCCACATTATTGCCATCGCCTACATATACCAGGTTTTGGCCTTTTAACTCCCCATTTTTCTCTTCAATTGTAAGGAGATCGGCAAGAGCCTGGCACGGATGATAAAGATCGGTCAAGCCGTTAATGACCGGAATGTCCGCATGATGAGCCAGTTCCTGGATCTTTGCATGGGAGAATGTGCGGATCATAATCGCATCAACATACTGTGAAAGCACTTTAGCTGTATCCGCAATGCTTTCTCCTCTTCCAAGCTGCAGGTCCTGGCTGTTTAAATATAAGGCATGGCCCCCAAGCTGCAGCATACCTGCTTCAAAGGAAACTCTTGTGCGTGTAGATGACTTTTCAAAAATCATGCCAAGAATTTTGCCTTTTAGGATGGGAGTTTCTGCACCCTGCAGATGAGCTTCTTTTAATTGCTTTGCTTTTTCCAGCAGCCCCTTAATTTCCTCTGATGAAAAGTCTGCAAGTGTTAGAAAATCTTTTCCTTTTATATTTATACCCTTATCCGCAGCCTGAATTGAAATCATAAGACGCCCACTTCCTTTTCTCCAGTATTATTTTTAATGCCCTGCCAATCTTCAATGGATTTAACATCCCAATCGCCTGCAGACATTGATTTTAATAATGCAATAAGCGTTTCTTTTTCACTGAAAGTCAAAATTCTGTTTTTGGTTCCCATTTCTCTCATTCTCTTATCTTCTTCACTTATGCCAGGATTATATAAGGCGAAGGTTTCCTGGACATTCCAATCCATATTGCCTTGAGTCAGAAAAACAGGTACTACTTTAGCCTTATTAATATAATGAGTTAGTTCTTCTGTTTCTGGAGAGTTTGCAATTACGACACATTTGCCTTTAGCATCATTTAAACCAGCATGGAAAGACTTTCTGATTGCCGCCTCAAAATTTGGTGCGAGTGAAATGGCCTCTCCTGTTGATTTCATTTCAGGACCTACTTTGCTGTCCAATCCCTTTAAAGCATAATTAGAGAAAACCGGGAATTTCACACATACAAATGGGAGTTTTGCAGCATCCGGAATTTCATCTTTCGACAAACTATATTTCCCAAGCAATATTTTTGTCGCAATCCCCACTAGCTGTACGCCTGTTACCTTGCTGATAATTGGTACAGTTCTGCTTGCACGAGGGTTTATTTCAAGAATAAATACTTCTTCGCCGTTAACGATATACTGAATATTCATGAGTCCTTTATACCGGAGCTTTTGCACAATGGCTTTTGCATAGGCTAGCATTTTATTCTGGACATTTTCTGAAAGATTTTGCGGCGGGAGAACGGACATGCTGTCGCCAGAGTGAACACCCGTTTTTTCAATATGCTCCATAATTGCAGGTGCACAGATATGATTTCCGTCTGCTGCCAGATCAAGCTCAGCTTCTGAAGCATGCACGAATTGATCAATTAAAATCGGATAAGGGACATCACCTTTCGCTAAATAACCCTCCAGCTCAGATGATGAAGAAATACGTTCCATCCCTCTCCCTCCTATAACATAGGATGGGCGGACAAGAATCGGGAATCCAATGTTTTCGGCTGCTTCTTTTAGCTCTTCTTCTGAGTGGACAACATCACCTTTTATCCGCGGAATATTCAAATCATCCAGCAGCTGATAAAATAGCTTCCGGTCCTCTAATGCATCTATGGTATTTGAGTCAGTTCCAAGCAGGGTAACACCATAACTTTCAAGTGCGGATGCCAGATTCAGAGCTGTCTGCCCGCCAAGCTGCACAATGACTTCTGAAATCCCTTCTGCTTCAATAACATTTAAGATATCCTCAAGAATTAGCGGTTCAAAATAAAGCCTGTCAGCGGTTGTATAATCCGTACTTACCGTTTCAGGGTTATTATTGATCATGATTGTCTCAACGCCTTCATCCCTCAGAGCAAATACTCCCTGAACGGAGCAATAATCAAATTCAATGCCCTGGCCAATTCTGATGGGGCCGCTTCCAATAATCAGGACTTTCCTCTTATCACTCTTTACTTGTTCATTTTCGCCAAAATAACTGGAGTAATAATAATTAGATTGTGCTTCAAATTCAGCTGCACATGTGTCAACCATTTTATAGGCAGGCAGAATGCCAGCTTTTTTGCGTTTGTCCCTGACTGCTTTTTCCGAAACTTTCCATTCCAATGCAAGAAACTTATCACTAAAGCCCTTTTCCTTAAATAGCTGCAGCTCTTCTTTTGTTGCTTCATCAAGTGTTAAAGCAGAGATTTGCCTTTCCAGCTTTACCATTTCATTGAGTATATTGAGATAGAAATAATCAATTTTTGTGATAGAGTGTAAAGCTTGCAATGAGTAATTTCTCCGGAGTAATTCAATTACGGTAAAGAATCTTTCATCAGTCTGCTTTAACAGCAGTTCCTCAAGTGAGGTAACCGATTTAGCTGATAAGCCAGGTGATTTCAAATCATTCACCTTCACTTCAAGTGAATGGATTGCCTTTAAGAGAGCCCGTTCAAGATTCCGGTCAATCCCCATTACTTCTCCGGTTGCTTTCATCTGCGTTCCGAGTTTGCGGTCCGCAGAAGGAAATTTATCAAATGGCCATTTTGGAAACTTAACGATGACATAATCCAGGGCTGGTTCAAAGCTTGCAAAAGTATCTCCTGTTACAGGGTTGATAATTTCCGATAAGGTATACCCGACGGCAAGCTTTGCAGCCATTCTGGCAATTGGATAGCCTGTTGCTTTGGAAGCAAGGGCAGATGACCTGCTGACTCGAGGATTGACTTCAATTAGGTAATAATTCTTGCTATGAGGATCAAGGGCAAACTGAATGTTGCACCCTCCAATAATGCCAAGCTCGGATATGATCTTGATAGAAGCTGTTCTCAGCATCTGATACTCATCATCTGTTAAGGTTTGTGAAGGTGCGACAACAATTGAGTCACCGGTATGAACTCCTACAGGATCAATGTTTTCCATATTACATATAGTGATGCACGTATTCTGTGAATCCCGCATGACCTCGTATTCTACTTCCTTAAATCCTGCTATGCTTTTTTCAACCAGGCATTGGCTGATCGCACTCTCTTTTAAACCGCCCTGCACCAAAGATGTCAGTTCATCAAAATCTCCTGCTATACCTCCTCCTGTTCCGCCAAGAGTATAAGCTGGACGGACGATAATAGGAAATCCAATTTCGCGGGCAAATTGGATGGCTTCATTTACTTCATGGACAATGATGCTTTCGGGAACAGGTTCGTTAAGCTCGTTCATCAGCTTACGAAAAGCTTCCCGGTCTTCGCCTTTCTTAATGGATTCAATGCTGCTGCCCAAAAGCTTCACTCCATAATGTTCAAGCACACCTGATTCACTCAGTTTAAAAGCAAGATTTAAACCTGTCTGGCCTCCCAGTGTGGCAAGCAGGCCATCGGGACGTTCTATCTTTATAATCTTCTCAAGGCTGTCAGCTGTCATCGGCTCAAAGTAGACTTTGTCTGCAAAAGCTTTGTCAGACATAATGGTAGCCGGATTGTTATTAACAAGGATAACCTTATAGCCTTCTTCCTTTAATGCTGCGCAGGCCTGTGTTCCTGCGTAGTCAAATTCTGCTGCCTGCCCGATGACAATCGGGCCGGAGCCGATTACTAATATGGATTGGATGCTGGTGTCTTTAGGCATAAGCGAAAACTCTCCTATTCTCCTCTTGAATCATGTTCATAAACTCATCAAAAATATAATCACCATCCGCAGGTCCCGGATGGGCTTCCGGATGGAATTGGACCGTATGGATTGGCAGGACCTTATGCATTAGTCCCTCAATTGACTGGTCATGCAGGTTTACATAGCGGGTTTTAAACCCGGTATCTTTTATGCTTTCTTCATCAACCACATAGCTATGATTTTGTGATGACATAAATACTGTGCCCTTCTTCATGTCCGCAATCGGGTGGTTGGCACCCCTATGGCCGAAGGACAGTTTTTTTGTGTTGCCGCCAAATGCTAAAGCAGCCAGTTGGTGGCCAAGACAAATTCCCAATGCCGGATACTGCTCCAGCACCTTTTTTAATTCCGGAAGGATGCTTTTTAATTCTTTAGGATCTCCAGGCCCGTTTGAAAGCACTACACCGTCTGGATTTAGTTTTTTAATCTGTTCAAAGCTTGTATTGTAAGGAACAGATGTAACCTTGCACGCTCTTTTCAGCAATGAATCCACAATTGATTTTTTAGCGCCAAAATCGATGACAACTATATGAATGCTTCCCTCTCCACAGCACTCCATTGTTTGCGAAGATACTTTGCAAACTTTTTTATCCTTTCGAAGCAGCAATCCGCCGGGGGCAGTTTCCGAAGAAGACATTTTTGCCGGCATGCTTCCTTCTGAACGGATTTTCTTTACAATTGATCGGGTATCCATATGCCCTAATAATGGAATATTCCATTTCTGAAGGTATTCCTGAAGCGAATAAGCCGATTTGTAATGCGAAGGATTTCTGCTTCCTTCATAAACAATAACCCCTGCCACATGAGATTTCTTACTCTCAAAATCAGACTCATTTATTCCGTAATTTCCGATTAAAGGATAGGTAAACACAATAATTTGGTCCTTATAAGAGGGATCTGTCAATACTTCCTGGTAGCCTGTCATTCCTGTAAAAAAAACGATTTCCCCTTCTACATCCTTTTCAGGCTGATCCGTCAGCCATTGGCCTTTATAGGAATGGCCGCTATTTAAATGAAGGTATCCTTCCATTATCAACACCCCAAAGCTATCTGTATATTTATATAACCTAGTTAATTTTTATTCATACACTTGAAAAATAATACAGCTTAAACAGCTGATTTTGAAAATTCCTTTAGTGTGGATTGCAGAATTTGCACCGCTTCATCTATTTCAGATTTTGATGCTGTCAGCGGAGGCAGCAGCCGCAAAACATTTTCCCCAGCAGGCAATGCAAGCAAGCAATTGGCTCTTAATTCCTTTAACAAAGATGGAAGGGGGATATCTAATTCAATACCGACCATTAAACCAAGATAGCGAATCTCCTTAACAGCTTCAATCTGTTCAAGCGATTCAGCCAATTTGTCAGCAAGATATGCACTCTTTTCCTGAACGCCTTGTAAAAAATCATCATCAAATATTGTCTTCATTGTAGCAATAGCTGCTGCAATGCTGATCGGGTTCCCGCCGAATGTTGATCCATGGCTTCCTGGTCCAAATACTTCTTCCAATGCTTTTTTTCCAATCACTGCGCCTATTGGCAATCCGCTTCCCAGGCCTTTAGCTGCGGTTACGATATCGGGCGTAAGGTCAAAATGCTGAAATCCAAAGGCTTTACCCGTTCTGCCAATGCCGGTCTGAATTTCATCTACAATCAGGAGCGCCCCATATTCTTTGCAAAGCTGCTCAGTTTTTGTAAGAAACTCCTGATTCCCAATGTGAATCCCGCCTTCACCCTGTACAATTTCCAGCATTACAGCCGCTGTTTCCGCGTCAATCTCTTCCTCCAATGCATTAATATCATTAAAAGGAACATACTTAAAAGTCTCAAGCATGGAACCATAGCCTTTTTTAATTTTTTCCTGGCCCGTTGCAGCCATTGTGGCAAAGGTTCTCCCGTGGAATGATTGCTGAAAAGTAATGATTTTTTTCCTTCCCGAAGCTTTTCTTGCAAGCTTAATCGCTGCTTCATTTGCTTCTGCTCCGCTGTTGGCAAAGAATACAAGGTCCATGCCCGCAGCTTCAGAGAGAGTCTTTGCTGCAGCCTCCTGCTGATCCTGTATATATAAATTGGAAACATGCCAGAATTTATTCAGCTGTTCATTGATTGATTTTTGTACAGCTGCTGGACGGTGACCAAGATTGCAGACTCCAATCCCTGAGGTGAAGTCCAAATAGCGCTTCTTATTTTTATCAAAAAGATAACTTCCTTCTGCTTTTTCCGGCTCCACTTCCCACCGGGCATACGTTGGAAATAGATTACTCAAGTTAAGACCTCCTTCTTGGCAGATATATTCGTACCGTTCCATATGCCTTCCTCATAAAACTTTTCTTTTCCTGATACAATCATTACGCTATTTAGCCCTTTGCTGATTAGGTTCAAGGCAGAGGTAACCTTTGGAATCATTCCGCCTGTAATTTTTTTATCGTTAATATGCTGTTCAATTTCATCCGCGTCAAGCTGAGGAGAGAGGTTGCCGTCAATGAATATTCCCTTTACATCCGTTACAAAGATGCAATGTTCAGCTTTAATGGCATTGGCAACGGCTGCCGCCGCATAGTCGGCATTGATATTCAATTTCATCCCGCCTTCTGCAGCTGCAATAGGAGTAATGACAGGGACCAGGTCTTCATTAAATAACATTTCCAGTACCGACTGATTAACTGCCGTTATTTCACCAACCAGTCCAAGCTCATCCTGATTGATAAATTCTGCCTTTAGCAACCCCGCATCACTGCCATTTACGCCAAACCCTCTCAATCCATGCAGTTCGATCATTGAGGTAAGCTTGCGGTTGGATTGTCCTGACAAGACCATCTCTGCTACCTCCAGAACTTCCGGAGTCGTTTTTCTTAGCCCATTGACAAATTCATGAGGGATATTAAAAAGTTCCAGCATGCTGTTAATTGCCGGCCCTCCACCGTGAACAAAAACAATCTGGTATTCTTCCTTCTTCAACTCTAAAAGACTATCAAAGAAAGCGTCTCCCAGCTCTTCCATTACACTGCCTCCGCACTTAATGACAATACTTTTCAAATGGCATCCCCCTCAGGTACGATAGCTTGCATTGATTTTGACATAATCATAGGATAAGTCACATCCCCAGGCCTTCCCTTTTCCTGCTCCCTGGTGAAGATTCACAGTAATCTGAATGGCGGCATTTGATAAGTACTCTTTTGCTTCTTCTTCAGAAAATGCCAGTGGAACACTATTTTTCAGCATGACTATAGGTCCGATTGCGATATCTACCGAAGACGGATCAATAGCTGGCTGGCTCTGTCCGATTGCCCCGATAATTCTGCCCCAATTGGCATCCGCTCCATATATAGCAGTCTTAACAAGGTTCGAGCCGACAATCTGTTTAGCAATCATTCTGGCATCGTCATCCGACTTTGTCCCTGATACCTCCACTTCTATCAGCTTTGTTGCTCCCTCACCATCTTTTGCAATCTGTTTGGCAAGACTTTCACTCGTTTGAGAAAGCATCTGTATAAATACATCCCAATCTGGATGGTTCGGCGAAAGTTTATTTATACCGCTGGTTCCATTGGCCATGACCAATACCATATCATTTGTTGAGGTATCTCCATCAACGGTTATCTGATTGAATGTTCGATCGGTAACCTGTTTCAATGCAAATTGCAAATCTCCGCAGTCTATATTCGCATCTGTTGTGATAAACGCAAGCATGGTTGCCATATTGGGATGAATCATTCCAGACCCCTTTGCCGAGCCGCCCATTGTAACGGTTTTCCCATCGATTACTGCCGAATAGCAGCACTTCTTCATCACTAAATCCGTTGTTAATATAGCTGTTTGAAAATCCTCTGAGTGTAATGCCTCATTGCCTGGCTTCAGCATCTTAATGCCCTCTTCTATCTTATCCATCTGCATATATTCTCCAATGACACCAGTAGAGGCAACCGCCACATGCTGTTCCTTTAAATTGAATTTATCTGCAGCTGATTTTCTCATTTGATAAGCATCCTTTAGCCCCTGGTCCCCTGTACAGGCATTGGCACATGCACTATTTACTATAACAGCCTGAATGAGGCCTTCTGCTGCCATGCTTTCCTGAGTAACTTTTAAAGGGGCAGCCTGAAAATGGCTTGTTGTATAGACAGCTGCACATTGTGCAGGAGTATCGCTTAATATAATTCCCAGGTCCTTTTTTGAATAGCGCAGCCCTGCATGGACGCCAGCTGCGGTAAAGCCTTTCGGTGTTATGATGCTTCCTGTCGGCAGTTCGGTTACTTCAGTTTGAGATACTAATTGCATTTATCTTTCCTCCTTATGGATAGAGCGGTACAAATCCGAGACCTGCTTTTTCATCCAATCTGCTCATAATATTGGCATTTTGTACAGCCTGCCCGGCTGCTCCCTTCATTAAATTATCAATCACTGAAACTATTGTCAGTCTGCCCGTTCTGGAATCCACATGAACACCTATATCGCAAAAATTAGAGCCTGCCACCTCTTTTACGGAAGGGAAAGAATTTTCAGGACGAATTCGAATAAACGGCTGTTTTTCATAAACTGATTGATAAAGTTCAAGAATTTGAGAAGAAGTGTATTCTTTTGTCAGCTGAACATAGCTGGTTGTCATAATGCCTCTTGTAATAGGAAGAAGATGGGTCGTGAATGTAATCGGCTTTAGAGCGGAATTCCATTTCATCAGCTGCTGTTCGATCTCAGGTGTATGCTGGTGCTGGTTTACCTTATAAACACGCAGGTTTTCATTAGCTTCTGCATAGCTTGTTGATCTTGAAAGCGCCCTTCCTGCCCCTGACACACCGGACTTTGCATCGACCACAATGCTATCGGGCTTTATTAAATTTTCTTTTACAACTGGTGCAAGACTTAACAGAGCAGCTGTTGGATAGCACCCAGGATTAGATATGATTTCTGCGGAAGCTATTTCGTCATGATGCCACTCAGAAAGCCCATATACTGCTTTTTCTACCAGAGATTCGTTAGCAGGAGTGTGTTTATACCACTTCAGATAGGCTTGAGCCGGGATTCGAAGATCACCGGAAAGGTCAATTACCTTTATATTCTTGCCTGAAAAATTTTCAGCAAGTTTCCCTGATACTCCAGATGGTGTTGCCAGAAAAACAATATCAGACTGGTCTGCTATTTGAGCTGGATCAATCCCCTGTAAGTTCTTGTCAATGATTTCATATAGATGGGGATATTCATTCCAAATGGGCAGATCTTCTTTCGTTGAATGAATCGATTTAATATTAAATTCTGGATGCTGTTTAAGGATACGGAGCAATTCCGCACCCCCATATCCGGTTGTTCCGATGATTGAAACGTTCATAATTGCTCCTTCCACACTTAATTGTATATTTAATCATTTATATACATATTTATGAATTTATGTTTCTCTTATTATAGAAACTGAAAGAAAAAATTGCAACCTATTTTACTGAAGTTTTAAAGATTTCTAATATTTATTTATACTCAGCACAGCTATTTCTGGATAAATTAAAAAACCGGCCTGGTCAGGCCGGTCTTTAATTATGAATGGCAAGTAATAACATGAAAAAGAATATGGCTGCATTCGCAATTTCATATATCCCAATTTTTTTAGGTGTAAATGATTTCCCATAAAATGCAATGGACCGAAAAAGGCTGGGAAGAAACGCTGCAGATACAATCCATCCACCTGCCAGCAGCCAGAGGATCGGTACCGCAGCATGAAAGATCCACGAAATCCATTTGAAGGAAATGTTTTTCTTTTCCCTGATCATTGATTTTACATAGAAGGTGCTTCCGGCAAAAAATGAAATGGAAGCTGCAAATACTGTCCAGGCCAGCGGTGTAATTTCCCCATGCGGCAAATAGCTGCTCGCAAGGCCTGCTATGGAAAAGGCACTAATGGCACTAAAGTCGTTACCCAATGCCCTATCTCTGTTATTAGACGAATAGCGTGCATTAATGATAAAAAAAGGAATCATAAGAAGTCCAAATATGATAATCGACGGCCTTACCAGTAAAGGGAATAATAGCAGTAAAATAGCCGGAACCAAATAAATAATAGCCCACTTTGCATAAAAAGCCATCCTTTTTCTTTTAAATAGGAGAAGGCCAGGATAAGTAGCCAGATATAATAATATCCATCCTAAAAAAAACGGGATATGAGACCAAATAATATCAGATGCCGCCGCCCCGAGCCAAAATGGCAGGATCAGCATTGCCCAGGCTCCATGCTGTTTTGGCATAAATAACTTCATCCTTAATACCTCCCCGCTGCTTTCTGCCAATAATATATAATTTTCCGCGTAAATAATAAGTGAAGATTATCACTGGTAAACAAATCGCCACAAAACGTTCAACTTTTAGAGAATTATTAAAAACAGCCCCCAAAAAAAATGGACTGTTTTGTTTAATCTTATTTCTTTTTCTTACTTTCGCTCACTAAATACTCAATAATCCACTCAGTGCCTTTGGGATCACGGATGCTGAAAAACGGAGTTTCCAAATCTGCAGCCTTGTGCTTAATCACTTTATCTTCCCAGCAGAAGAGTGCACAGATATTTGTCAGTTCCTCTATAAGGTACCTATCTTCATCACTTCTGAGCATGAGTGCTTTAGGGTATGAAGCCTTTTTATGACCTTCAATAAGCACTACATCAGGCTGCAGCTGCACGGCAATATTAATTTGCTCCTCCAGGCTCCAGCTTTTCTTCTCAGCTTGTAAAAGCAGTCTGCCTCCACCCTCAACAATTGAAGCGGCTGCTCCTGATTCAATATGATTGCTGGAATCCTTTCCTTCTGGGGTTTCGGGTTTGCCGCCATGACCATGATGCTTAATGGTAACGACAGAAAGTCCCTTCCCTTTTAATCCGGAAATTATTTTGTTAACCAATGTTGTTTTTCCACTGTTTTGATAGCCGGATACCTGAAAAATAACAGGTTCCTTTACCATGGCCATTCGCTTCCTTCATGGTCCTCAAGCAATAGCACCTCAACAATGTCGCCCATGCCATAGCCTCTAGTTCCGCCGGGCAGAATCATTAGTGAATTCGCGCCGGCGAGACTCATCACAATGTTTGATTTATCCACTCCGCTTGGCGCCGCAACCAGTCTGCCTCCTGAATAATTCACAGCTGTCCGGACAAATCGTGTAAATGGATTTGCTTTTGGAAACTCAGCCACGAGCTCTGCTGTTTCTTTTCTTAAATGCGGCTTCTCAGAGAACAGCATTTTCCGGATAATCGGTCTTGCAAAAAGCTCAAATCCGACATAGCAGGCAGAAGGATTTCCGGAAAGTCCAAACAAAAGCTTCCCTTCATGCTGGGCAACTGTAGTCACACTTCCGGGCCGCATTGCAACTTTATTGAAAAGGACCTCTGCCCCAAGCTTTTCGTAAATGCCCGGCAGATAATCAAAATCGCCTACAGATACACCGCCAGTAGTAATCAGTATATCCACGCTGTTCAATGCTTCTTTCACAGCATCGAAACATGTATCAAATTCATCAGGGAGCTTTCCATAATAAATAACTTCCGCCCCAGCCCTTTCAATTTGGGCTGTTATCATATGGGCATTGCTGTTTCTGATTTTCCCTGGCTGCAGCGGTTCGTGTACTTCCAATAGCTCTGTGCCTGTTGCAAATAATCCGATAACAGGCTTCTTTGCAACCGGTACTTCGGCATAGCCAAAGGTAGCAAGAATAGCCTGAATTCCCGGGTTGATTTTTGTCCCCTTCTTGACCAGTGAATCTCCTTTTTTCGCATCTTCGCCCTTGAAGGAAACATTGTCTCCACTATTATAGGAGCGTTTAATGGACATAAAATTCTTACCGTCTTCTTCATATGCTTTTGCCAGCTCGAGCATTACTACGGCATCACATTCTTCAGGCATTTGCGCACCAGTCATAATTCTCACAGCCTGGAATGGACCAATGTTTTTGGAAGTTACATGCCCTGCGCCAATATGATCTACTACCTCAAATACTGCGGGATTTTCCATTGAAGCTTCCTTTGTATCTGCTGAACGAACAGCAAATCCATCATATGGTGATCGGTCAAAATGAGGGACATCATGGGTCGCTTTTAAGTCTTCTGCAAGAAAACGACCGTTGCTTTCATTAATGGATATGTATTCTGCACTTCCTTTTAATTGATAGGCCATGATTTTTTTTACTGCTTCCCCAACAG
This sequence comes from Cytobacillus oceanisediminis 2691, assembly GCF_000294775.2. GTDB lineage: Bacteria > Bacillota > Bacilli > Bacillales > Cytobacillaceae > Cytobacillus > Cytobacillus pseudoceanisediminis. Next base: position 1,441,143 of record NZ_CP015506.1, on the reverse strand, counting down.
GAATGGGAGTTCTTTTTTCCAGCATTATATCAGCTCCTATGTACTTTTCTTAACGCTTTTTCTATTTCAATTATTATAAACGTACATGAAAACTTATAACATGACAATCATCACACTTTCAGTTTCACATGTGCATGGTTTTACCCAAAGGCCGTTTTCGTAAGGTTTGTTGCTTTTTTTATATTATTTACTGAGTTGATTGTAGCGGAAGGTGCGAGATCCTCGAAAATGCACTCGCATTTTCTTCGTGCGGTGTTTACTCAAGGGAGCTTACTCAATGTCCTGCGGGAGTAGCGGGACAGGTGAGACCCCGCAGACGCGGAGCGTTGAGGAGGCTCACCGCCCGCCCCGCGGAAAGCGAGCAGTCTGGAGCGGAAATCAACGGACAACATTGATAGGCAAAGAACAACAATTTATGCGAAAATAGCCTACCCAAAAAACTTTATAAAAAGCCTGCAAGTGTGATGCCCGTCACCAAATTAAAAAGGAAATTCGTTTATTCTTTAGATAGTTCACAAGATAAAAGGAGGAAAATTCAATGACCATACATCTTACAGAAGACCGTCTGGTAAAAGATATTGTAAATGAATTTCCAAAGACAAGTGATGTTTTTAAACGTCATCGCATTGATTTTTGCTGCGGTGGAAATATTCCGCTGGTGCGTGCAGTTTCTGATCAGTCTGCAGATATGGAGGTTCTGATAAAAGAATTGAACGAGGTTATTCAGAAGGAAAACCAAACCGATGATTTAGAGGTTTGGACAGACAGTGCATCAGAAGACATTATTGAACATGTCATCAATCGATATCATCGTCCTCTTGAGGAGGAACTATCGCTATTAAGCCCGTATGTAACAAAGGTTTCAAGAGTCCATGGAGAAAGCCATGAGGAGCTTTTAAAAGTCCACCAATTATTCTTTGAGCTGAAGCATGAGCTTCTTGAACATACTTCTAAAGAGGAAGAGTCAGTTTTTCCAATGCTCCTGAAGCTTGAAGATCCTCAGGTTGAAAATCGCAAAGAAATCATCAGCTATATCCGGGAGCTTGAGAAAGAGCATGATCATGCAGGTTCAATTTTAAAGGAATTAAGAGAAATTACATCTGATTATACTCCACCTTCAGATGCATGCGGATCGTACCGTCTAGTGTATAAGCGGCTGGAAGATCTGGAAAGCCAAACCTTCATGCATGTTCACCTTGAGAATAACATTCTTTTTCCAAGATATTTATAAACATTACGATCTGTAGCCAATAACGGCTGCAGTTTTTTTGCAGTCTGAACGACAAAATAAAAAGCCTGCCCGCCTATGTCCATTTCTCGTGACAAAGCAAAGCATGCTTTTTTTATCCTCCAATATAGGACATTTCAATTTTTTTCCTGCTGGCAATGGTCTCTTCAGTCCGTTCGTCTGAATATCTGTCTTTTCTGCCGTTCCAAATATTAACAATCTGATCAGTAATTTCTTCATCCGTGGCGCCTTTTCTCATAAATCCCTTCAGATCATGTCCTTCTCCATTAAATAGGCATGTAAAAATTTGGCCGTTTGCTGACAATCTTGAACGTGTGCAGCTTGAACAGAAAGATTCAGAAACAGATGTAATAAACCCAACATCTACATCAGTATCCTTATAACGGTATCGCTTGGCAACCTCTCCGAAATAATCCGGATCTACCGGTTCCAATAAATAATGTTCCTTTAAAATGTCATAAATTTCTTTTTTGGTAACAACCTCGTCCATCTTCCAGCCGTTTGTACTGCCGACATCCATGTATTCAATAAAGCGGAGCTGTAAGCCGTTATCTTTGCAGAACTTAGCCATCGGGACAATTTCAGAATCATTCAGGCCTTTTTTAACAACCATATTAAGCTTGACGCCAAGCCCTGCTTCTTTTGCTGCCTCGATTCCTTTAAGAACTGGTTTGACACCCACATTGCGTCCGTTTATTTTTCCAAACAGCTCATCATCCAAACTGTCCAGACTGATGTTAACCCTCACCAGCCCTGCTTCCTTTAAATCTTTCGCATGTTTGGGCAGCAATACACCATTTGTGGTAAGACCTATATCTTTTAAGCCCTCAATGTCTGAAAGCATTTTTACAAGTTTAGGCATATCCTTTCTCATAAGAGGTTCTCCGCCTGTTAACCTGATCTTCTCCACGCCAAGGCTTACAAAAATTTTAGCCAGCCGTTCAATTTCTTCATAGCTCAGAAGTTCATTTTTTGGAAGGAAAGCGAAATCCGGGCCGAAGACTTCTGCCGGCATGCAGTATTGACAGCGGAAATTACAGCGGTCAATGACAGAAATACGAAGATCTCTTAAAGGTCTATTCAATTTATCTTTAACGATTGTTTTAGCCATTTCGTTCAACTCCATATAAAGAGTGACTTAAATAAGCTTTCTATACAGATGTATATTTTAGCCTTTCCCTTAAAATAACAGAAATAACCCGGTATCTCAAATTAAGGGCTTCTACTATTAGAACATACAATCGTTTCAATGTTAATAGGGAATTGTTTATATAATAACAAAGACACACCATTTCAATAGAAAATGCCACAATAAAGACACAAAAGCCGGCAATGTTTTCACTATACAAATGATACTATTGTGAAAAAAGACAGTTGTTTTATGAAGGAGGATTAATATGGCTCGCACAGCCATTAAACCGACACATTCCATTGAGATTAAAGAGCTTCTTCATTTTGCAGACCGGCGTATGAAAACCTCCAAAGGGGCTTACATTTTTCAGGAAGGTATGGATGCTGCTGAACTTTATATTATACTTTCAGGCAAGATACAAATCAGCAAGATAACAGCTGATGGCAGAGAACTTACCTTCAGGTTATGCGGAGAAAATGAAATTATTGGCGAGCTTACCCTATTTACCAGTAACCCTAAATATTTATTGAATGCTTTAGTTCTTGAAGCTGGCGAAGTAGCTGTGATAAAAAAAGATGTCCTGGAAAAGGAGATATTTAAAAATAGCACATTGGCTTATGAATTTATGAAATGGATGAGCGACCACTTTCGTAATACTCAGACCAAATTTAGAGATCTCGTCCTTAACGGAAAAAAAGGTGCCCTGTATTCAACCCTTATCAGAATGACTAACAGCTATGGCATAAAAGTTAAGGATGGCATACTCATTGATCTGCCCCTTACGAATCAAGAGCTTGGGAATTTTTGCGGCACATCCAGGGAAAGCACCAACCGGATACTGGGTGAACTGAAAAAAGACAGCATCATTACCATTCTAAATGGAAAAATCACAGTCAAAGATCTTGAATATTTAAAAAATGAAATAGGCTGTGAAAACTGCCCTGCCGTATATTGCAGCATCGAGTAGGAGTGCATCCGAACGGCACTCCCTTTCTTTTATGATTTTGCCGCTTTCTTTCTAAGTGCCTTTGGAATATAAACACAAAACGGCTCGCTTTCCATATAATCCCCTGTCATGGCAAATGCCCGTGACCTGGATCCCCCGCATACATAACGGAACTCGCATTGTCCGCATTTCCCTTTATATTTATCAGGATTTCTGAGGTCTTTAAAAATTGGCGATTCCCTGTATATTTCAGCAAGTGGCTGTTCCCTTACATTCCCTGCTTTAACAGGCAGAAGCCCGCTAGGATAAACATCCCCAATATGTGAAATGAAAACAAATCCATTTCCGTCATTCACACCTTTAGGAGCCCTGCCTAAACCATCTATAGAACCCGTTAGCCCTTGCTGTGTAAGTGCATCGAGATATTGAATGTCCTCATTCTGAGCCTTCGCTTCCTTCATTTTTTGCTGAATGACCACTCGGCGGTAATGCTGGGCAGCTGTTGTCTTGATATCGAAAGTAACTTTTTTGCTTAAGTTATACAGCCATGTAAATACCATCTCATGTTCAACCGGAGAAATCATATCTGTTTCCTGCCCTCTCCCTGTTGGGACGAGGAAGAACACACTCCAAAGAACACATTTGAGTTCTTCTACAACTTTAGCCATTTCCTCAAGATAATCGATATTATAACGCGAAATAACTGTATTAATCTGGACTGGAATTTCAAGCTCGTGCAAATATTTAATCCTTTCGATCGTTAAATCAAAGGAACCGGCAGTACCTCTAAAATGGTCATGGATTTCCGCTTTTGGCCCATCAAGGCTGAAAGCCCATCGAGCTAAGCCGACCTCTTTGGCTTTTTCAATAGCTTCTTTTGTTACATTCGGTGTCGCACTGGGCGTCATTGACACACGCACGCCTTTTTTTACAGCATATTCGGCAATGTCGAATACATCCTGCCTCATTAATGGATCACCACCCGTAAAAACAAGCATAGGGTTGTTCATTTCCTTGATTTGGTCAATCAAATACTTCCCTTCATAAAAGGAAAGCTCTCGCGGATCTCTCCTGTATTGCGCTTCCGCACGGCAATGCAGACATTTTAGCTGGCATGCCCTTGTTAATTCCCATATCACAATAAAAGGGTCTTTATTAAAATCTCTATCAAATCCCATTTGAGATGCCTCCTTAACAGCCACAGGTCCTGGATGTTTCATCAACGCAATTTTGTCTTTCCATCGTTAGTATAGGATAATCGGCATGTTAAATAAGTGAACTACCTCACATACAATGCTCATTTTCAAAGAATTTACAGAGATGTGTTCAAAGGAATTAAAGCAAGGGCATAAAAAAACAGCAGGAAAATAATCCTGCTGTTTTTAAGATTCAATCTTATTGTACGCCAAGTGCAATTTTTGCATAGCGGGACATTCTGTCTTTAGACCAAGGCGGGTTCCAGACAATGTTCACTTCAGTGTCCTTTACTTCGGGAATATCAGCCAATGCTGACTTTACTTGCTCAACAATTGTTCCTGCCAAAGGACACCCCATGGAAGTAAGAGTCATATCTACCACGGCTTTACCTTCCTCTTCCATTTTCACATCATATACTAAGCCTAAGTTCACAATATCTATCCCCAGCTCCGGGTCAACAACAAGTTCAAGTGCACCCATGATGCTGTCTTTTAAATCCTGGTCCATTTCTGCAGCACTCCTTCATTATTTACTTTATCTATATCTTAACAAATATTTAAATGAATTGAAAAAATGTTGGTTATAGATGTTCCCCAAACCATTTAACCGTTTCCAGCAGCCCTTGCCTGCTTACTTTGTGCCCCGCCTGTTCATCTGATATAAACATGAGGTTTTCAGGTGAGTCACTATATAAGGGCTGGATGGTCTCATAAAATTGGTATGTATAGGAATAAGGCACAACCGGGTCTTTTTTGCCATGCCAGAACATAAGCGGCCTTCCTCCAAGTTTTTCAGGCTGAAGACTTAGATCCCGCTCCCTTAAGGTCCCCAGCAGATCTGCTAGTTCTTCGCTTGAAAGCGGAATTTTAATATTATTCTTCTTCAATTCATCCAGCTGAAGCTGAGCAAATTTTTCATAATACGGCATACCCATAAGGCTTACTGCAGCTTTGACCCACTCATACTGGGTCAAGGCGCCCAAAGTGACTATTCCTCCCATGGAGGTGCCCACAAGCCCTATTCTTCCCTTGTCGATCAGATCTGCATCCTCATAGACATCCCTGATTATGTTCAATTCCGCAATTGTATTTAGAACAATATCCCATAGCCTGAAATTTAAATCGCTGCCTGATAAACCTTCAGATCTTTCCCCATGAAGCAAGGTGTCTGGAAGCACCACCCTGAACCCTTTTTCAGCTAGCAGATAGGCATAATGCAGATTATGTTCTTTGGCACTCGTAAAGCCATGAACGAAAATAATAAAAGGCAAGCGTTCCCCTTTTACTTCCTGTCTGGCCAGTTCAAGAACAGGAATTTCTTTGATATGCTTATGTTCAATAACAACCACAGTTCTTCCTCCTAAATCTGTTAGGGCACAAGTGAATTTTTTTACAAAATTATAATAATATTGATAACATATATGTATAAAATGATTTTGTAAAAGCTTACGCTCTTGTTTTGATGTAAATTCTTTCTATATTTTCAGTTTAACATGTAGACTTTTTTTTTCCAAAACCTTTACACTTAAAAGAAAAGCGGGGCATACTTCAAGATAAGCAATTGACTGCAGTGCGTAAACTGCAGTTAAATTCTTATAAAAAAGTGCTGAGCGCTTAGAAGGAGATCTTATGGCAGAAAAACATTTAATTGCACTGGACCTTGATGGAACATTATTAAAAGATGACAAAACCATCTCAGCTAAAACTAAAATGATTATTCAAAAGGCACGCGAACAAGGACATGAAGTGATGATTGCCACCGGAAGGCCATTTCGCTCCAGCGAAATTTATTATCGTGAAATGGGATTGACTACGCCAATTGTCAATTTCAATGGTGCTTACATACATCATCCTAAAGATCATAATTGGGGAGTTTATCATACACCTCTGCAAATGAACGTTGCAAAGGAAATTGTAGAAGCCGTTAATAGCTATACAGTTCATAATATTGTAGCAGAAGTTATAGATGATGTTTACCTGCATTACCATGATGAAAAGCTTCTGGATATCTTCGGTTTTGGCGATCCCAAAATTACGACTGGAGATTTACGCAATTATCTTAATGATAATCCGACAAGCATGCTGATCCACACAGATGAAGAACATGTAAAAACAATTAGAGCCCATCTTTCCGAAGTCCATGCCGAAGTGATTGATCACCGTCGCTGGGCGGCTCCATGGCATGTCATTGAAATAGTAAAAACAGGGCTGAATAAAGCTGTTGGCCTCCAAAAAGCAGCTGATTACTTCCAAATACCGCCTGAGCGGATCATAGCTTTCGGTGATGAAGACAATGATCTTGAAATGCTTGAATATGCAGGCTACGGGATTGCCATGGGCAATGCTATTGACCAGGTGAAAAATATTGCCAATGAAGTCACCTTAACCAACGAGGAGGATGGAATCGGAATCTATTTAAATGAATTATTAAACCTTAAAGCACTATAAGCAAATGACCAAAAGAAATTTAATGGCAACCAGTCCTTTAAATTCCCTTTTTAAATCATTCCTTTAGAGCATACTAAGGGATGGAGCAGCACAATGCTGCTTTAAACTCTTTCATGGAGGGGATTCGAATGGGTAAACGTAATAAATCAAAACGCTTCGTACAACAGGGTGTTGATACTGTTAGTAAGCATGATGAACGTATCCCGTACCACATGACCTATGCAGAGGCGGAAGCCCAAAAATTAGCTAATGTGAAAGAATCATCCCTCGGAGGAATATAACGATGGGAAACAGATTATTTCAGGAAGCCAGAAAATATGTGGAAATAGCTAAAAGTTCTGCAGGCGAAGAAACTGTTTCCCGTGCGAAAAATGCTTTAAGTTCCGCGTTTGCCAATTCCACGGCGGCTGAACAGGCACAGCTGCGGGAGATGCAGCAGGAGCTTGAGCAATATTCGCAGAATCGCTAAAAAGAAGCTGGCAGCCTCGATGGCTGCCAGCTTCTTTTTTACCTCCTTTCCAGGATAACAGGAAAGGGATTTATAATATGTCCGTCATTATGGCTTTTTTCATATAAATGCAAAATCACTGATCCGTTTTCAGGCAATTTATCAGCAGGAATGCTTACTTTTATATTATAGTTCTCCCAGTTATTTGAAAGAGCTGATACTCCCTTTTCAGGCAGCAGTTCATTATGGCCATCTTCAACTGTATACCATAGCTTTCCGTTTTTTGGACGCCCTTCAATTGATACTGAATATAAGCCATTCTCTCCAGTAACCTTAACATGGCGAAAGGCAGGATTTTGTCCTGGGATATAGACAGAGGCTTCTGATTCCGCTTTGGTCTCCAGTTCTTTGCCATTTAAGTTTGATGCCAAAAGCCTGGCTTTTACAATGTACTCCCCTTCCTTTACTCTTTTGCCATTGTGCCGATAATCCCACTGCTCTTTCCACACCTTGAATTCATCCGGTTTGACGGCAATGGTCTGTATAGCTTGTAAAAATGCTTTACCTTCTGAAGAGGAATATACCATTTCGCCATTTTGATTTAATATATTTACTTCGTAAAATTGGGAAGTCCTAAACTCAAAGCTTAGCGGGTAATTGGCAGTATTCCTCAGAAGCAATTCTATCTCCATTGTTTCCGTTCCTGCTTGAGGCATTACTTTAAAATCAAATGGCATTTCCTTTTTAGAAGCTTCAAAACTTTGCAAAGGCATAGTGAAGATAATCAGAGCAGCAGCAGTCAAAAGCCGAAGCATCCTTCATCCCTCCATTTATTTAATCCCTGCGGAAGAAACCATAAACACCAGCGGTTTGGACAATATTTGTAAAGGCATTCGGATCTACTTCTTTAATAATTCTTTCAAGGTCGAATAACTCATAACGGGTGATGACAATCATCATCATTTCCTTGTTTTCATTTGTAAAAGCCCCCTTTGCCGGAATGGTTGTAATTCCCCTGACCAGATGGTCATGGATGGCTTTTTTCATTTCTTCCGATTTTTTCGTTATAATTAATGCTGTCAGTTTCTCATGTCTTGTATGAATGGCATCAATGACCCTGGTTGAGGCATAAAGGGTAACAAGAGTGTATAAAGCTTTTTCCCATCCATACAAAAAGCCAGCTGTTATTATAATAATGGCGTTAAGTGTGAAAAAATATGTACCGACAGGCTTGTCTTTCATTCGGGACAATACCATTGCGATGATATCCATTCCTCCTGTAGAAGCCCCCCATTTCAGTGTTATCCCTACGCCAACAGCCGCAATCACACCTCCAAAAACGGCATTAAGCAAAATATCTTTTGAAACATGAATTACCGGTATGATTTCCAAGAAAAATGACATTAAGAATACGCTTAGAAAACTGTAAATAGTAAAAGACCTTCCAACCTTCTTCCAGGCTAAAATGGTTACAGGAATATTTAGAATGAACAGCAGAATTCCTGTTGATCCAAAATCCCCAAGAATGCTTGATAATAGCTGTGCCACACCTGTAAAACCGCTCGCATATACATTGGCAGGTATCAGAAAAAAATTCATCGCAATTGCGTTCAATATCGCGCCAATCAAAACAATAAATACTTTCTTAGTTTCTAACCAAACCATTTTTTACCCCCTGAATTTTTTTATTATTTTCTTTACCCAGTAAAGTGAATCTTCAATCAGCGGGGGATTTTTCCCCGCTGATTGTTAGTTGAGGCACACAGCACAAGGAAGGCTTCGTCAGCATAATCATCGACCAAAAGCTGCAGCTTATGGGAGGAAGCGGGTCACAAATACGTTTTCACAGCATACGGGCAGTTTGCCCCCCGCTTATATCCCTTCTATTCCTTTGATTTCTGAAAGTAAGAGTCTTACTGCCCGTTAGACTTGCGAAAAGTGTCATTTTCAACACAATTCATTGTTTTTTCTCCTTGATTTCTATAAACTTAATTCATATAGTTTGAAAGCAGGTGAAAGAAAATGTCAGTAAAAATTTTAGCTGACAGTGCGTGTGATCTGCCGCTAAGCTTCTATGAAGAAAATGGCGTCACACTTTTCCCATTAAAGGTTCAACTGAATGATACAGAATATGAAGATTTAGTCACCATAGAACCTAAGGATGTTTATGATGCTATCCGTGAGGGCCAGGTGCCTAAAACATCTCAGGTATCCCCTCTCCATTTTGAGGAAACGTTCATGAAGATGGCAGAACAAAATGAAGACGGCATTTATGTTTCTTTTTCCTCCGGACTCTCAGGTACATACCAGACCGCTGTAATGATTTTGGAGCAAGTAAAAGAGAAATACCCGGATTTCAAATTATCCATTATCGATTCTAAGGCGGCTTCATTGGGATATGGATTAATCGTTAAGGCAGCGGCTGCTAACGCACAATCAGGCGCATCCAAGGAAGACATACAGCAAGATATCGAACTTCGATGCCGGCACCTCGAGAGTTTATTCACTGTAAATGATCTCGAATACCTGGCAAAAGGCGGCCGTGTTTCTAAAGCTTCCGCATTTCTAGGCGGACTTTTGAACATTAAACCTCTGCTAACTGTAGAAGATGGCAAACTTGTACCGATTGAGAAACTGCGCGGCAAGAAAAAGCTTCTTCGCCGCATCATTGAGCTGATGAAAGAAAATGGGACTTCGTTTGAGAATCAGACGGTCGGCATCAGCCATGCTGATGATGAAGACACAGCTCTTGAAATGCAAAAATTAATCCTGGAAGAGCTAAAAGCCAAAGAAGTCTATATTACATCCATAGGCTCTGCAATCGGGTCCCATACGGGTCCAGGAACAATTGCGATTTTCTACCAAAAGCAAATATAAACCTAGTGAAGAATACATACTCCATTTCATTCTGACAGACAATATGATTGTACTTCAGTAATATTCTGAAGGATAAACCTCTCAGTGTGAAAGGAGTATTATTATTATGCCGCATACTTCCGATAATGATAAAAAAGCAAAAGACAATAATGCGCTTCTTCACGAAAAAAATATGATGCGCGAGAAAAACCGCAAAGCCGGGAAAAACCAATATTCCAAAAAGACAGATCATCTATAATAATAAAACGGGCAAGCATTGGCTTGTCCGTTTTTAGATTGTGAATTAGTCTTTCTTTATATATGTCCATCCATCTTCCTGATAAACCTTGCCTTCCTTCATAAGCCTTCCCAAGGCCCTTTTAAAAGAAGCTTTGCTTAGCTGAAAACGCTCCTGTATATCTTCTGGCGCGCTTTTATCGCCAAATGGCATCGCACCATTGCGGCTTTCAAGATAAGATAGGATTTTTTCGGAATCATCGTCCAATACCTCATGTTTTCTGGGTATAAGGGAAACATTCACTGTTCCGTCCTCTTTCACATCAACAATCCGTCCCTCAACTTTTTCGCCAAGACGGGGCTCCCTTTTGCGCTGGGATTCATGGATAAAGCCTTTAAAGCCCTCAGCTGTATAAATCCAGCTCCCAACCTTTGCAGTTCTATATATATGTCCGTGAATATTCTTATTAAAATCACTTTTGGCTGCCTTTATTGAAATATCTGTAATGACAGGATCAGTAGCCATTTTTACATAAATTCTGTTATTCTTATTCACCCGGAGTGTAATGTATAACCTATCCCCTTCAATCGGCCAGACGGCTTCATGTACAGGCAAATCTTCCTCACCGAGGAGCATGTCCTTCTGAATGCCGATGTTGATAAATACACCGATGCCGGGCTTTACATCACTTACATGCGCCCATCCATATGTACCAGCCTGAACTTCCGGAATCACAGTTGTTGCTGCAATTCTTCCCTGCGAGTCCATATAAAGAAAAGCCTCGACTTCCTGTCCTTCCTCCAGCTTTTCATCTGTCTCGTTCTGATGAAGAAGAACATCTTCCTCTCCATCCGTCAAAAAATAGCCAAAAGCCGCTTCCCTTGAAACAATCAGTTTAGCAGCACGGCCTAAATTCTCTTCTAAAGCCATCCCTTTTCCTCCTTCTTAGTTTCCAGTAAACAAATATTCATTATATTAAATCTTTCCCAATTAAGATCACATAACTCCTAAAGTTGTTTGAACTGCTATATTTTACTATAATAAGGACAAGAAGTGAAACTTAAAATGTTATCTCCAAGGAGGCTGTCATGTCTAAAGAAAGCTCATTTGATATTGTATCCAAAGTTGACTTTTCTGAAGTAACCAATGCCATTAATATTGCCATGAAGGAAATCTCCACCCGTTATGACTTTAAAGGCAGCAAAAGTGATATAAAGCTCGATAAAGAAGAGCTCGTGCTTCTATCTGATGATGAATTTAAAATGGAACAGCTTAAAGATGTTTTATTGAGTAAATTGATAAAAAGGGGCATACCTGTAAAAAATCTTGATTACAGCAAGATTGAGGGGGCATCAGGCGGAACTGTACGCCAAAGAGCAAAGCTTGTCCAGGGAATTGATAAAGACAATGCCAAGAAGATCAATACCCTTATTAAAAACAGCGGTTTAAAGGTGAAGAGCCAGGTTCAGGATGATCAGGTCCGAGTAACCGGCAAAAACCGCGATGACCTGCAGAAGATTATTGCTGCTGTTAAAGAGGCAGATTTGACTGTTGATGTTCAATTCGTAAATTATCGGTAATTTTAAGCAAACGGAGAAAATCCGTTTGCTTTTTTAATTTTTCAGAAAAACCAGCTTGCTTAAATGAATTTATTTGCTGATTTTATAATTTTCACCGTTTGAGAAAGAATGCTAAGGGTTATTTTACAAATTTATACATCATTAATTCATCTGCATAAGACCCATCGCTTCTTTTAATATGTTTAATTTTGCGTCCTTCCTCCTGAAATCCAAATCGCTTGTACAGATGGATTGCTCTTTGGTTATACGAAAAGACTTCCAGGCATACTTTTTCAAGACCTGGCTCCTCTTGCGCCCACTTCAAAAATTGCTCCATCATTTTGCTTCCCAGTCCCTGGTTACAATGCTTCTTCTGTATTGTGATCCCGAAATAACCCAGATGGTTTACCTTTTTGCTTTTTGAACGCCGAAAGTTCAGCATTCCAATCACTTCATTGTCAACTTCCGCTAATAAAATAAGATCTCCAGTTCTAATGCTCTGCTCAAGCCACGCTTCCTCTTCTTCAATTGTTAAATTAAACTCATCCGCCTCAGTCATTAAAAAATCAGTTTCTCCAAAAGCTTTCCGGCAATGCGCCAAAATGGCTTCTGCATCACTTTTGTCAGCTGATCGAATCTGCAAATCCTGTTCCCCCACTCTTTTTTAAATCCATTATATAAGAGCAATGCAAATAATTTCCATGTTTTTTTACCATAATAAAATGGAATTAAAAGAGTATTAATGATTTGGAGGGATTTCGTAATGTCTAATACTCAAAACAATCCAAAGGAATTTCCGCCTCAGCATCAGGATCATCAGCCCGGCACAGAGGCGCCAATGCAGCCTGAGCCCCAAACTGTTGATCCAAATTATAAAGGGTCCGATAAATTAAAAGGAAAAGTTGTTTTAATAACAGGCGGAGACAGCGGCATCGGAAAATCAGCTGCCATTAATTTTGCCAAAGAAGGAGCCAGCGTGGCGATTGTCTATCTGGAAGAACATGAAGACGCAGAAAAGACTAAAGAGGCCATTCAGGCTGAAGGACAAGACTGTCTGCTGATCTCCGGAGATCTTGGAAGCGAAACATTCTGTAAGGATGCAGTCAGGAAAACACTTGATAAATTTGGGCAAATCGATGTACTGGTTAATAATGCAGCCGAGCAGCATCCTCAAAAAAGCCTGCTCGATATCACTGCTGAACAGCTTGAAAAAACATTCCGAACAAACATCTTTTCATTCTTCCATCTGACAAAAGCAGTACTTCCTCACCTTAAAAAAGGGAGCTCAATTATCAATACTGCTTCGATAACAGCTTATGAAGGCAACGAGCAGCTAATCGACTATTCTTCAACAAAAGGAGCGATTGTCTCCTTTACACGCTCATTGGCCAAATCGCTGGCTGGACAGGGAATTCGCGTAAATGGAGTTGCTCCTGGACCTATTTGGACACCGCTTATTCCATCTACATTCACAGCGGATAAGGTATCAAAATTTGGATCAAATACCCCAATAGGCAGAGCAGGACAGCCTTATGAATTAGCTCCGGCTTATGTCTATCTTGCCAGTGATGATTCATCTTATGTGAGCGGCCAGATGATTCATGTGAATGGGGGCACTATTGTAAACGGGTAGAGTGAAACTTCAATCAGAAAGTGTTCAACTAACCCCTCTGATTGTTAGTTGAACCAATCTGGCCTATACGGGCAGTTTGACTCCCAATGATCTCTTATGAATCCTCTGGAGTCTTCCATTGGTGAGTCTTACTGACCGTTAGACGGCGATAAAAAAGGGAAGCCTGCATCAGGCTTCCCTTTTTTACGATACAATCTGTGGTTCTTCAGTTTTCGGACTGCTGCATGAGCAGCGTTTTACAATTTTATGGGGAATAATAATGCGCTTTACAGGCTCCCGCGGGTTTTCAATTCTGTATATAAGGCTTCGGGCAGATTCAAATCCCAAATCGAATATATTGATATCGACAGAAGTTAGAGGAGGTCTGGACATTTCAGCCAGAAGCACATTATTAAAGCTGATGATAGACATATCTTCAGGAACTTTTATACCCATTTCATCCAGAGTATTCAGGACACCCAATGCCATTAAATCGTCGGCAACCACAAGGGCGGTTGGAGGTTTTGTCAGGGAAATGAGTTCTCTGACAGCTTCCTGGCCTCCTTCTTTTAAGAATTCTTCATGAACAATATACTCATTTACCAGTTCAATTCCAGCATCCCTTAATGCTTTTTCATAGCCGAGCAGACGTTCAACTGTAACAGTTAGATTCAAGTTTCCGCCGACAAACGCAATTTGCTTATGGCCCAGCTTAATCAAATATTCCGTTACTTCTTTGGCTGCACGGAAATTATTATTATCCACGTAAGTGATTTCTTCTTCGTCCGAAAAAGGCTTGCCAATAACAACAAATGGGAAATCCCTATCTTTTAAGAAGGCCAGAACTTTATCCTCCACTTTTGAATACAGCAATATCACTCCATCTACCCGGCCGCCCTGTACCATTTGGACAACACCTTCATAGATCTCATCATCTGTTTTCCCGGTTGTCATATGGAGAGCATAATGCCTTTCATGGGCTCCCTCGCTCAGACCCCTAAGGACAGTTGGAAAGAAGGGGTTCTGAAATACAACATCCGTAGAACTGGGCATTATCAGCCCAATTGCGCGGGTTGATTGGCTTGCAAGGCTTCGGGCAATAAAATTCGGATGATATCCTAACTGTTCCATTGCTTCCCTGACTTTTTGCTTAGTTTTCTCGCTGATGCGAGGATTGTTGGCAATTACCCTTGAAACAGTAGAAGGCGCAACTTTTGCCATCTTTGCTACATCTTTAATTGTGACTGCCAATAGAATCACCCTCTCCGTGAGGTCTCTGTTATTAATATTATAATCAAAACAGGTTTGATTTTCTTTCCTTTTTTAAACAGTTAACAGGAATAGGAAGAAGGGGAGGCTCTAATGCCAAAATTACTCGGATTTCTTCTGTTTTGACCGCTTCCATAAAAGATAGATAAAAATCATAAAGGCTGAATAAACTGCTGCAAGTGCAGCAATCAGCGGAATATTCAATCCCGATTTTTCTGCCAGAACATATACTTCAGCCTCTTCCCGGTCAATGATCATCTCATATTTTCCGTCTTTATCTCGGATGAGATCATCAGCAATCATGCCGCGAAGCTCTTTTCCTTCTTCTAATTGAGTGGAATCAAGTACCGCTTTCTGTGACTTTGTTGAATTATTGATCACAATAACCGTTGTTTCATCTTCGTAATTCCGTTTATAAACGGCAAAACCGTCCTTTTCCTCCAGCAGTTCCATGTCGCCCCTTGTTAAAGATGGCAGCATTTGCCTAACTTCCCCAAGTTTTGCGATATAATCAATCAGTTCTTTATCTGTACGGAAATCCATTTGCCTGCGGTTGTCAGGGTCCTCACCGCCATCCATAGCTATTTCACTTCCATAATAAACAATTGGAATCCCAGGTGTGGTATACATGTATGTTAAGGCAAGTTTCCACCTTGGACCCGGATGATGATTTTTTGTGATAGCATCCCGAGTGAACCTGACAGTATCATGATTATCCATGAAGCTTCCCATTAGATAGGGATTTTCATAAAATGCCTTATTTCGGTCCCAGTTTGCAAAAAGCCAGCTTAACGATTTGTCAGGCTCTGCAAAGGCAGTTCTTAAATGATCATTTAAAGGATAATCAACAAAGCCGTCTATTCCTGTTTTTTCATATTCAGCAATATATTTTGGATCATCCGACCATACTTCCCCCAGCAAATAAAAGTCTTCTTTGACTGACTTTACATTTTTGGCGAATTCGGTCCAGAATGATTTTGGAACATGCTTTACAGTATCAAGACGATATCCATCAATATCCGTTTCTTCGATCCACCACTTTGCTGCATCAATTAAATAGTTTTGTACCTCAGGGTTTTCCTGCTTTAAATCAGGGAGTCCATAAATCCAGCCATTTTCAATCTCAGATTGATTCGTCCAGTTGATGATATCTTGTTTTTCATGGAACCAGTCCTTTTTCCCGGGGTCATTAACCCATTCGTGATTGGTGCCCACATGATTTACAACAAAGTCCAAAATCACTTTCATATCTCTTTTGTGAGCTTCTTGGACTAACTGCTTCAATTCATCCATTGTGCCAAAGTGCTCTTCCGTGTTATAAAAATCTTTAATCCAATAACCGTGATAGCCCTTCTCTTCATTATCAAAAACGGGAGTCAGCCAAATTGCGGTAAACCCCATATCTTTAATATAATCCAGGCGTTCTGTAATCCCCTTAAAATCTCCGCCATGATAAGCTTTTGGGTCCTGAACATCGACTTTAAAGTCATTGTTGGGATCTCCATTGCTAAATCGGTCAACCATTAAGAAATAAAATGTTTCATCTTGCCATTTACGCTCTTCTTTTTCAGCTGCTCCTGCCGGCAGGGCATAAAAAAGAAGAAACGGGATTAAGATGAAGGTTATGATTCCTTTATTCATCGCCGCTCCTCCTTCATTTTTCAAGCCGCTGAGAGACTGCAATCCAGTTCAGTTCGCAGACTGCAGCGGCCAGTAAAGTTTCAGCCCTTTAAGATTAGCCTTTTGTTCCCCCTGCCGTCAAACCAGATACAAAGTATTTTTGGAACATAAGGAACAGTGCAGCAATCGGAATGGCAATTAAAACAGAGCCAGCAGCAAACTTTGTAAATTCATTTCCAAATTGCTTCGCAACCATTTCATACAATCCTACAGCCATTGTGAACTTTTCATCTGTTCTTAATAAAATTCTTGCAAGGATAAAATCCCCAAAAGGAGCTATGAATGAAAATAGCGCAACTACCGCAACAATTGGTTTTGCCAGCGGCATAACAATTTGCCAGAAGACACGCAGATGGCTCGCACCATCCATTTTCGCAGATTCATCAAGTTCTTTTGGAATCGTATCGAGATAACCCTTCATCAGCCAGGTATTCATTGGAATCTGTCCGCCGACATACACAAGGATTAATCCAAGATGTGTATCAATTAAACCTGTTCTTGTCGCTAATACAAATATGGCAATCAGCGCTGCAAAGTTGGGTATCATTTGCAGTATCAGGAAAGTTAATAATCCATTTTTCCTTCCGATAAAGCGGTAACGGGAAAATGAGTACGCGGTGAAGGATACTGTAATAACCGTTAAAATCATGGTCAATGTACTTATTTTCAAAGAATTCCAGTACCATTTAACATAATTGGATTTATCTGAATCAAAAAGGTATTTGTAATGGTCTAATGTCGGATTTTCAGGAAACATTGTGGATCCCGACAAACTTTGGCCTGGATTTAAGGAAGAACCCACTACCCACAAAAGCGGATAAATCACAATAAAGCTCATCAAGGCAATGATTACATAGGAAAAAGTCAGCCGGATAATTTTATTTTTCTTCATGCTCATAGCTACATCAAATCCTCTTCTTGGAATGATTTTGTTCTTCTAAACTGCCATAGGGCTACCGTGATGACTATGAGTGATAGGATCATGGTAACTGCAGCGGCTTTGCCGTATTGGGCAGAAGTCATTGTCAGTTTATAAATCCAGGATATAAGAATATCCGAACCGCCGGCATTTTGGCCCGGAATGGCCGGTCCCCCGCCATTAAACAAGAAGATAACATTAAAGTTGTTGAAGTTGAATGTATACTGAGTAATGATAATGGGTGCCGTTGCAAAAAGAACCAGCGGCAGAGTGATTTTTGTGAATTTCTGCAGGATCGTTGCACCATCCACTGTTGCAGCTTCATAAAGCTCATCCGGAATGGACTGCAGCACACCTGTTGTCATAGCAAAAATGAACGGGAATCCAAGCCATGACTGAATGAAAATTAATGCTAAACGTGTCCAATTTTCCTCTGTCATCCATGGAACAGGACCGATGCCAATTGCATCCAGAATCGTTTTATTAATCACACCAAATGTCTCATTGAACATCCCTGAGAAAATCAGGATCGATATAAATGCAGGAACTGCCCAAGGGAGAATGAAAATTGTTCGGATAATCGCTTTCCCTTTAAGATCCTTCTGGTTAACGAGAATTGCCAGGAAAATACCCAGAGCTACCTGCAAAGAGGTAGCTACAAAAGTCCAGACTATTGTCCAGCCCATTACGCCAAAGAAGGTTTTTCTCCATAAATCCAGCTTGAAGATATCGATAAAATTCTGAATGCCAACCCAATCTACCAGTTTTGCAGGCGGAGAATGATATAGATCATAGTTTGTAAATGCAAGAAGAACTACGAATAAGATAGGAAAAATAACTACGAAAACTAAGAGAAAAAATCCTGGTGATATCATTAAATATGGAAAACCATTATCAAGGAGATTGTGGTACTGTTCCCTGACACTGTTTAATTTCAGCCCCAAATCACGTTTTTTTCCATTATTATATGCATCATAAATATTGAAAGCATATATGATAAGTCCCAATGCTGTTACAATCAGTGCGATAATTCCATCGATCAGGAGAAAAATTGAGTGGTCCAGAACTGGAATTTCCCCCAGTGTAATAAGTCCCCAGAATCCCCAATTTAGTGTGTCATAGAATGCTGCAAAGAACGAAACAGTAAGAATTAAGAATATGGCACCTTTCACGAATTGTTTATTATAAAACTGTCCAAATCCAGGCAGGATGGATAATAGAGCAGCATTTCTTCCATGATTGGATGTCATTTTTTTTGTTTCCATATGGCTGTGGCCTCCCCTTTCTTTATAGGAGAAAGTATTTTCTATTATTATAATTCATTTCCAAAATAATAGCGGCTGTTTTTGTGCAAACGGTTGCTTTAAAGAGGAACAGGAAAGCGGCTTCTGCCGCTTCTATTTAAAGATATGAATGTATTAATTCTGAAGTTGATTAACTGTCTAGCTCCAGACGACAGCGGCTCTTGGAGCTAAGCCGAAGCGGGCTCCTTCTGCTGTTTTTGGCATTATATAAAAATGATGGGCAATACCTCCTGGGAGGTACCGCCCTTTGTCTGTCAAGATTTACTTGGCAGGGTGATTTGTTTCGATATTTGTTTTAATCGTTTTTACTGCATCGTCAAGTGCTGCCTTTGGTTCAGCTTTTCCTGTTGCAATCGTTTGAAGTGCAGAGGCCATTGGTCCCCAGACTTCAGCCATTTCAGGAATGTTTGGCATTGGAACAGCATATTGAGATTGCTCTGCGACTGCTTTTGCAGCTTCATTGTCTGCAATTACAGGATCTTCAATAAGAGATTTTACAGGAGGGATTTCCTGAGTTGTCTCGAAACGGATTTTTGAGTTTTCTTCATTTGTAATATGCTCAACAAATTTTGTTGCCCAATAAGGGTTTTTAGTGAATGCAGTTACATGCCAGCCTTTAACACCCATGAATGTTTTAACAGGCTCACCGTTAGGAAGCTTTGGCATTACAGAAACTCCAACATCAATTCCTGCATCCTTCATGCCTTGAAGTGCCCATGGACCATTCATAACAGAAGCAGCTTTTCCTTCATTGAATAAGCCATCCATTGCTGCTCCGCCGCTTTCCCCGATGATTCCTTTAGGGAATAAGCCCTCACTGTACCATTTTTGAATGAACTCAGCACCTTCAACAGCGCCTTCGTTGTTTAAGCCTACATCTTCACGGTCTAATGCACCGTCATTTTCCTTGAAAACATATCCGCCCATGCCAGCAATAGGTCCGTGTGCGAAATAGAAGTTATCGAATAGAGCCAGGAATCCGTACTGTCCGCCAGCCGTCAATTCTTTAGCTTGAGTGTAAAGCTCATCCATTGTTTCAGGAGCTTTTTCCATTAATGCTTTATTATAGATGAAAACTGGTGTTTCAGTTGCTTTTGGAAGACCATATAATTTTCCGTCAAACATTTGAGCAGTGATGGATGATTCTGTGAAAGTATCAAGAACACTGTCTTCTACCTGGATTTCCTGAAGAAGACCTTCAGTTACAACCTGGCCAATCTGGTCATGAGGAAGTGTAACAACGTCAGGTGCATTTCCCGCAGGTCCATCAAGTCTTAATTGGTCACGGATCTTATCTGCCATGCCCAACTCTTTAAATTCAACTTTAATTCCATATTCTTTTTCAAAAGACTCAATGGCAGGCTTTAAAGCTATGCCTTTATCTGTGTCTTCCCAAACTACTAATTTTTCCGGTTTTGGCTCTTCAGCCTGGTTTTCGCTTGTGCCGTTATCTTTATCTGTGTTTTCCGGCTGTGCCTCACGCTGAGGACCGCAAGCTGCCAGCATTCCGATCACTAATACCAGCATCATAAAGAAAGATAGTGACTTTTTCATGATATTGCCCCCTTTAAATAAATCTGTTGAGTAATGCAAAAAGTACAACCGTTTGCACAAAAGTGTAAACGCTTTTATCTATTTCTAAAAAATATGAGCGTTCACTTAAACTATTACCCAATGAAACCGCTTAATGAAAACGATTGCACAATTTCTAATTTTTATTATACAAGGTTTTTGGGCTTTTACAACTACTTTTTTCTAAATATTTTTAAGCGAAAATTAATTTCAAAAGATTGATACTCATTTCTATACTATATTTTCATTTCTTTCATATGGTATAATGCAAGCGATTGCACTTTGAAAGGGGAATTTCAATGGAAAAAGCAGCTATCATACATTATCCTGCTGATCATTATGTTTATCCCATCAGCAAGAAAACCTTACATATTAGACTGCAAACAAAGAAAGAAGATGTTTCTGAAGTCACTTTAATACACGGTGATCAATATCTTTGGGCAGATGGAAAATGGCAGTATGAAAAAACGGAAATGAAGAAATCCGGATCTGATGGCATTCATGATTATTGGCATGTATATATTGACCCGCCACATAGAAGATCCAGATACGGCTTTCAATTAAAGTCTGGTGATGAAAAATTAATTTTGACCGAAAAAGGTTTTTACGAGGAGGCTCCTTCTGATTCAGGTTATTATTTCAACTTTCCTTATCTGCATCCTGAAGAAGTATTTAAAGCTCCTTCCTGGGTGAAGGATACAGTCTGGTATCAGATTTTCCCAGAAAGATTTGCTAACGGGAATCGCGGCAATGACCCCGAAGGAGTTCTTCCCTGGGGCAGTGAACAGCCTTCTAAGGATAACTTTTTTGGCGGTGATTTTGAAGGTGTCATTGAACATCTTGATTATCTTCACGAGCTTGGCATCACCGGCATCTATTTCACGCCTGTTTTTAAGGCATTTTCCAACCATAAATATGATACAATAGATTATCTGGAAATTGATCCCCAGTTCGGTTCAAAGGATACATTAAAAAGACTGGTTGAAGAATGCCATAAGCGGGATATTAGAGTGATGCTCGATGCTGTTTTCAACCATAGCGGATACTATTTTCCCCCTTTCCAGGATGTGCTTGAGAAAGGAGAAAAATCAAGATATAAAGATTGGTTCCATCCTCATAGTTTCCCGCTAAAAGGCGGGGAGTATCCTAATTATGAGACCTTCGCTTTTGTTGAGCAAATGCCAAAGCTGAATACACATAATCCAGAGGTAAAAAATTATTTGCTCAAAGTGGCCAGTTACTGGATTGAAGAATTTGATATCGACGGCTGGCGGCTGGATGTGGCCAATGAAGTTGACCATCAGTTCTGGCGTGAATTCAGACAGACTGTTAAACGAATTAAACCAGATCTCTATATTTTAGGGGAAATCTGGCACAATTCTATGCCCTGGCTGCGCGGAGACCAGTTCGATGCTGTCATGAATTATCCTTTTACCACGAACTTGCTTAATTTAATTGCAAAAAAATCCATTACCGGAACTGAATTCGCCAACAATATGACCGCTGAAATCCACAGCTACCCGGCCAATGTCTATGAAGCTGCATTCAATCTGGTTGGAAGCCATGATACACCCAGAATTTTAACGGAATGCGAAGAGGATAAAGACAGGGTAAAACTTATTTATACACTTTTATTTACCTTTATGGGTTCACCATGCATATATTATGGTGATGAAATTGGGCTAAGCGGTGAAATGGATCCCGGCTGCAGAAAATGCATGGAATGGGATGAGGAAAAACAGGATCGTGATTTACATTCTCATATTCAAAGGCTGATTAAGCTGCGGAAAGAGGAAAAGCTGCTGGCAAATGATGGCCATTTTGAATTTATTCAAACTGATTCTAATGTAGTTGCCTACCGCAAATACGATGACTTTAAAACAATCATCGTGCTCGCCAATCCTGCGGATGAAAATGCGGAAGTTACTTTGCCTTATCCGCTGAAAGGTGTAAAAGTTACTAATATGCTTACAGACGAAGAATTTGCAGCAGAAGCGGAGAACCTTAAAGTTCAGCTTGATGGGTTTGGGTTTGAAATCCTGTCCTTCCCCGCCAGCTTCAATAAATAGGAAACCTGATTGAAGTAAGGAAAGTTCTTAAGGGCAAGACCTTAAGGCTTTTCTTTTTTCGTTTTTAATTGTCGTCGGCCCCTCCTATTTACATGAAAATTTATTTACAAACAGGGAGAATAACCATGACTAAGAACCAGAAAAAATTGACATTATTTGCATTAACCTGGCCGATCTTTATAGAAATATTGCTTCACATGCTTATGGGGAATGCTGATACGCTTATGCTCTCGCAATATTCGGATGAATCCGTAGCTGCAGTTGGTGTGGCAAATCAGATCCTTTCTCTCGTGATCGTCATGTTTGGATTTGTTGCAACTGGGACGTCCATCCTTATTGCTCAAAATTTAGGCGCAAAAAATAATAAAACAGCTGCTGAAATTTCAATTGTCTCCTTAGGGGCAAACCTTGTATTTGGAATCATCTTAAGTATCCTTCTATATGTATCTGGCAAACCGCTGCTCCGGATGATGGATTTGCCGGTGGAACTTTTAAGCCAGGCAAACGCCTATTTGGTCATCGTTGGCGGCTTATCCTTTGTCCAGGCATTAATTATGACAATTGGAGCCATCATCAGAAGTTATGGGTTTACCAGAGATGTTATGTACATTACCATCGGCATGAACATATTAAATGTTATAGGCAATTACTTATTCATTTTTGGCCCATTCGGCTTTCCTGTATTGGGTGTAGAAGGAGTGGCGATATCCACTGTCATCAGCAGATTGATCGGATTTGCTGCTGCTGTCGCTGTCCTGCTTAGAAGAACAGAAAAAGCGCTTCCGTTCCGCTTACTTTTCCGCTTTCCAAAAAAACATATCAAAAATCTTTTAAGAATCGGGATCCCTTCAGCAGGTGAACATTTATCCTATAATGGGTCGCAGATGGTCATTACCATTTTCATCGCTGCTCTGGGTACAGAAGCTCTGACTGCAAAAGTTTATGCACAAAATATTATGATGTTCATTTTCCTTTTCAGTGTTGCCATCAGCCAGGGCACTCAAATCTTGATAGGCCATATGGTAGGTGGAAAGGATTATGAGGCAGCCTATAAAAGGTGCATGAAAAGTCTGCGCCTTGCCATCATGATTTCGTTCGGAACAGCCGTTATTTTCTCCTTATTCTCAGAAGAATTGATGGGCATATTCACTTCTAATCCAGACATCATAAAGATTGGCAGTGTTCTCATTCTTCTAACCATACTCCTGGAGCCCGGCAGATCGTTTAATTTGGTCGTCATTAACTCCCTCCGCGCAGCCGGCGATGTAAAATTCCCCGTTTATATGGGGATCCTGTCCATGTGGGGTGTAAGCGTCACCCTTTCCTATGTTCTTGGAATTCATTTTGGACTGGGACTTGCCGGCATTTGGATCGCTTTTATTGCCGATGAATGGCTTAGAGGATTACTCATGTTATGGCGCTGGAGATCCAGAGTCTGGGTTAACAAATCGTTTGTGTCATCAAAAGCAGTCTAAATAAGAAAAGCGGAAGCGCCTTGCTCACTGAGGAACGCAGACTAAATACGCCACGTCCTCCCAAAAGCTACCGCTTTCGGCCGTGCGATGTATCGCTGCGGCAGCTTTCCTTATCCTGCGGCAGCGTCTGCATGACCCCCATAATGAAAGCGGCAGTTAAGACTGCCGCTGTTTTTTCATTCTAAAATATTTATATTATAGTCTTTAAACCAAATATGAATCTGTGCAAGATGTGCTAACAGCTGAGGACCAGTCATAAGCTGCCCAAACCATGGTTCCTGGAATGAGTCACCGCCCGATTCTATTATATTCTTCAGCTGGCTGTAATCAAAGAATTCATACAGAGCGGATGACCGGTCTTCCAGGTATCCAGTGAGCATCTTTTGGACTGCTCCCGTATATTCCGGATTATGCGTTTTAGGGTACGGGCTTTTCTTTCTGTATAAGACTTCATTCGGCAGTATGCCTTCGAGTGCTTTGCGCAGGATTCCTTTTTCGCGGTTTCCATGCATTTTGATCTCCCACGGAATATTCCATACATATTCCACCAATCGATGATCGGCAAAAGGCACCCGGACTTCAAGGCTCGCCCCCATGCTCATTCTGTCCTTACGGTCCAAAAGGGTCGTCATAAAGTAAATCATATTAATATAGAAAAGTTCTCTCCTGCTTGCGTCTTCCTTGCTTTCCCCGTCTAAGGCAGGGGTTTCAGAGATTGCCTGAAGATATTTTTCCATGGCATAGTCATGGATATTTAATTTCTTCCTCCAATCTTCTTTCAATAGCCCCTGTCTGGCTTCGAGCGACCTCATCCACGGGAAGCCCTTGCGCTTTAAGTCTTCCTCTCTATGGAACCATGGATAGCCGCCAAATATTTCATCCGCGCATTCACCTGATAAGCTTACAACAAAATCCTTTTTTATTTCCCTGCAAAACCATAGCAGGGAGGAATCGACATCAGCCATGCCCGGAAGATCCCTTACATGCACGGATTCGATTAAATCCTCTGCCAGCTTCTGCTGGGTGATTATACAGCTGTTATGTCTCGTATTAAAGGACTGGGAAATTTTTCGGATAAATGTTCCATCCGAATTGGGCTGAAACTCATTTGCCTTGAAAAACTCTTCATTTCCCTCATAATCTATCGAATAAGTGTTCAATTGGCCCTTTCCATCTCTTTCGTAAGCTTTTGCCGCAATAGCGGTAATCGCACTCGAATCCACACCGCCGGAAAGAAACGTGCATAAAGGGACATCCGAGACCAGCTGCCTTGTTACAGCATCCGTAAATAATTCTCTCACTCGTTCAGCAGTTTCCTCAACATTATCCCCATGATGCGCACTTTTTACATTCCAATAACGCCATACCTTCAGTCCATTTCTCGAAAAGGTCAGCGCATGTGCAGGCCTTAATTCATCAATGCCTCTGAAAACTCCTGACCCTGGGGATCTTGATGGCCCCAGTCCAAAAACTTCTGCCAGACCTTCCCTGCCGATTTCAGCCTTAACATCAGGATGGGCCAAAATAGCCTTCAATTCAGATCCGAATATAATGCCCTGCTTCGTTTCTCTATAAAATAAAGGTTTTACCCCTAAACGGTCCCTGCCTATAAATAATTGTTCTTTCTTCTCATCCCATACAGCGAAAGCATAGATGCCATTCAAAAATTGAAGGCAATTTTCTCCCCATTCTATATAAGAAGTCAGCAAAACCTCAGTGTCAGAATGGCCATCAAACGAATATCCTTTTATAAGGAGTTCTTTACGGAGATCCTCCGTATTATAAAGCTCTCCATTATAGCAAATTGTATAGCGGTTTTGATGTTTTTCCCTAGTCATTGGCTGTTTTCCGCCTGCCGGGTCTACAACAATTAACCTTTTATGGCCGAATCCAGCATGCACATCTGTCCATATGTTTGTTTCATCTGGACCCCGCTTTGCCAGCGTATATGCCATTTTTCCAATTGCTTCCGTTTCTTTTCTCATATCTTTTTGGAAATCAATCCAGCCGGTAATTCCACACATTTTACATCATCCTTTCAAAGCGGAATCGCATGGGCACATTTTTCATGATGCTATTGTATGCACAGCCTAGAAAAAAGTTAATTGTCCACATACAAGCGGTTATAAAAATCGCCAAAACTGTCTAAAAAGAAGTTGAGGAAGTTAATGGAGGTTTTATATGAATAGACAGCAGCGAACAAAGCTTATTGAATATCAATCCCGTGCTTTTACAGAAGGCACTGTAGAGTATATTAATGAACAATGGGTTTTTTTCGACCATGAAACAGATGAAGCATCATTATTGGATGAATTCCTCCATCAGGAAATGGAAATATTTCGCTTTAAACGGTGGAAGAAAGGCATTTTATTTGAGGATGGCAAAGTGGCCTTTGATGATGAAATATTCCACTTAAAGAATCAGGACTCGATCCGCATCCGAAAACATCTTGTTTTCTCCCTCGAGAGATTACTGGAGGAAATGAATGATGATGCCTTTTACCAGTTCGTAACCACTTTAAATTCCATGCAATTTTCGGTTTATGACTGTATTTATTGCTATAATCAGCTGGCATTTTTCAATGATAAAGACAGAAAAAGCGGTGTGAATTTTATCGTTTTTGATAATCAGGATCATATTTGCAATGTGCAGCACCATTTTTGCTATTATGAAAAAATGAGTGATCGGTTTGAATTTACCTTAAACAGCGGAAAAAGAATGGTTATTGAAAAGATTTCTTCATAAGAAATGCGGAAGCGCCTTGACCACGAAGGAAAGCAGACTAAGAACGCCACGTCCTCCCAAAAGCTAACGCTTTCGGTCGTGCGAAGTATCGCTTCCGTAGCTTTCCTTGTCCTGTGGCAACGTCTGCATGACCTGCATCCTGCGGGCCTCAGGCATAAGACGGTTCCTGAAAGAAGGTGTTCTTCCTTCTGAAAGGAAACGGCTTATGACCCCGAGTCCCTATGAGCCGAAACAACACAAGCTTGTGATCTCGAGGGGGTAGGCAGATTGCACTAGTTCGACGTTCAAAATCTTATACTTTTTTCATAAAAAAACAGCAGCCTGCCTTTAATGGCGGTGCTGCTGTTTCTTTATTCTAGCTGTGCGTTTGGGCATATTTAGATAAGCCTTCCTCAAACTCACTGGTCATAAGCGGCTTATGAATATAGAAGCCTTGTGCATAATGGCATTTCAATTCTTTTAACAGCTCAATCTGCTCCTGTGTTTCCACCCCTTCTGCCACGACTTTAACAGCAAGTCCGTGTCCCATGGTGATGATGGCTTTTACAATGGCAACATCGGATGTGTTTAATCGCAGATTATTAATAAAAGACCGATCGATCTTTAATGTATTGATTGGAAGGTCCTTTAAATAACTTAGGGAAGAATAGCCTGTGCCAAAATCATCAATTGATACTTTGACTCCTATATTCTGCAGCGACTGCATGACTTGTATACTGTGCTCAACATTTCTCAGCATCGTGCTCTCCGTCAGCTCCAATGTTAAATATTGCGGCTCCATACCGGAAAGTTCCAATGCCATCTTAACTTCTTGAAGAAATCCTGGCTGCTGGAATTGATAGGCCGATACATTCACAGAGATGGAAAGCGATTTATAGCCAAGCATTTGCCAACGTTTATTCTGTTTACAAGCCGACCGCAATACCCAACCGCCGATATCCTTAATGAGACCTGTCTCTTCTGCAAGAGGAATAAATTCACCGGGTGAAACAAGTCCAAGTTTTGGATGATTCCAGCGGATTAGGGCTTCGCTCCCGTATAAATTGCCAGTGTCAAGATCAATTAAGGGCTGATAGCATAGAAAGAATTCATTTTTCTGCAAAGCTTTTCTTAAGTAGCTTTCAAGCTCAAGTCTGACCATTGCCTGCTGATTCATTTCCATTGAGAAAAAGGTGACCCTGTTTCCTCCCTGCTGCTTGGAGCGATTTGTGGCAATATCCGCATTTTTCAGCAGCAAATGCTCATCGGCCCCATCATCTGGATGCAGGCTCGCACCAATGCTGGCAGTGACAATAAACTCCTGATTCGACTGAGATATAGGATGCGATATTTCATCTAATATCTTTTTGGAGACATTCATAACCTTCTCGATAGTTGCTTCCCTTGATAATACTAAAGTAAACTTATCACCGCTGAACCTTCCCAAATAAGAACCCGATGGCAAAACCCTTTCTATTCTTTCGGAAATTTCCTTTAACACCATATCCCCAGCAAAGTGACCCAGACTATCATTTATGATTTTAAATCGGTCGATATCAATAGAAAGAACGGCAATTTTCTTCTGTTTTTTTCTGGCTCTCTTTAATTGCATTTCCAATTGTTCTGTAAACTTCATTCTGTTTGGCAGCCCCGTATCCCGGTCAAAAAAAGCCAGTTCTGTTATCTTCTCTTCAATCTTTTTCTGTTCTGTAATATTTCTGCCAATTCCATAAATACCTACACATTCCCCATTAACAGTAATCGGAATATTTTTGAGCTGAAAAAGATTGGTTTCGCCAGATTTTGTATTGATATAAACGTTATAATATTGCTCTTTCCCTCTTAACGCCCGGTAAAAGTGCATTCTGACCCTTGGCACATCCGCATCACACACATATGAAAGAGCTGTTTTTCCGATTATTTCATCCTGCATGAACCCAAAAGTTTTCTCGAATGCAGGGTTAATACTTGTGAAATTCCCCTTCAAATCGGTTGAATAAACAAAATCTGCATTATTATCAAATAGAGATTTATAATATTGTTCAGACATTTTCAGACTGCTGTTTAATGCATTAATATCATCCTGAGAAGCATGCATTAAATGAGTCAAAGAAGTAATCGTTTTAAATTGGGCCGTCTTTTCATAAGAATATAGTTTTGGCTGATTCTTTTTTGATTCAGCAACATTTTCTGATAGAGCAAGATATGTAAGAGAATGTCCGACCATCTGCGGCACTCTGCCTTTTCGGAAAGAAATTTCCCCGTATGAAAAGAACCCATTCGCCGGGGCTATCCCCTGGAACATCTCCAGTTCTTTTTCCGTAAAATCTCTTGCAAACTGTTTTCGTGCCATACAATTGTATATAAATATGCTTTCAGGAGCTAACTGGTCAAGCTCTTTTAATTCCTGTAAAGACCGTTCAATGATGTCTTCCAGATTAGCATAAGCAAACGTGAGTGTGTCTCCTTCTTCAACCTTCCTGTTTACTTTAATAGCACCATTTCCGAGTGGTTTTATAATAAAAACAGAAACTTTTTCCCCGCGGTACTTTAACAGGAAAGGGAATTCAGTACCTGATTCCGGTAAATCCTTAATAAAAGCCTCACCCAAATAGTGCTTTAGAATATTTAAGGGCTTCTTATGATCTAAGGAATAGATGATAGATCCTTCGGCCTTTGTAACAGTAAAGCTTTTTCCAATCTCCTGCCACTGATAATTTGCAAACGGACGGACTGAAAGATGGCCGCTTTGAAGCGCAACTGCTGCAAGCCCATCGCTGGTGAGTCCATCTTGAGTAAAAGCTAAGCCCTCCTGAAATAAGCCATTATCTCCCGCAAGGCCCCCTGAAATCACTATATCTGGATGGGTTTCATTAATCCCCTCCAGCAAGGCTGTGGAATCTACATCAAATCCAGCAGGGAAAATAATTACGGCTTCTGTATTGAAGATAGCAAGTTCCCGTGCTAAGGTCTTGCCCATTTCATAACTATTCTTAAAATCAGTCCTGTTAAACAGGAAAGATTTTAATTCTGTTTTTTCAAAGACAGTAAAGCAGATCACTGTTTGTTTTTCCGTAATCCGGCCTTCATGAATTTCACCAGAAGTCGAACAGCCTGCTATTTGTGCAAATGGAAGCTTGTCTGCCAGTTCTTTTTGAAGTTTCGCGATATTTAGACTTTCAGGGTTTCCTGTAAAAACCTGCACCAGCAAATTAGGATATTCATCTAATTCGTTCAAGTCTATAAATCTATTCAGCTGGCTGGTATTCTTATATAAACATGAAATCGTCTTTGCCATAAAAACCCACCATCACAGTAAGATCATTAGAAAAATGCCAGTTACCCGCTAAAGGAACGCTCCTTATACAGCAGAGACTCCCATTTCTAATTTTTTATCATAGAGTTAGTTATATTTTTAAATTACCATATTTAGTGAAGTCATGACATGACAAAATTAGAAAAAGCTGCCTTTTTGGCAGCTTTCTCAAAAAATATCTTTATTTACGTCATAAATGTTAATGGCAATTTAACAAAGCCTAAATATAAAACCAGAATTAAAGCAACAACAAACTGCCCCCATAAAATAGATGTCTTTTTCCCTTTAACAGTTCGGATAATAATCATTTCAAACATAGCTATTACCCAAATGCCTACCAGGGACTTCAGCACATAAAGAAGGTCAATGCTGTTAAGGCTGCTTAAAATCCAAACCCCTGTTCCAATAATCAGCAAATAGAACAGTCTCAAGATCATGTGAACGACTTTTAAACCTTTTTGCTTGCCGCTTTTATGCATCATAAGGGCAATAATAAATAAAACTAGTGCCAAAAACCAAGTTGTTATATGGGCATGTATCATTCCAGTGCCTCCTATAGTAAAATTCGATACCATCATACCATATTGGCATAGAAAATCCTAAAATTATGGTGCTGCTAAGATCATTTAAGAACAACTTTGTGAACTATTTAAGGCAATATGTGATATTTTTCATGGACACTCTGAAAATATAAATTAATACGTAATGGCCTGTGATTTTGTACACAGGCCACCTGTTTATTTTTCTATACAATTTGTTAGAGTTCCTATTTTTTCAACTGTAATTTCCACTTTATCTCCCGGCTGAAGAAAGCGTGGAGGCTTGAAGCCTTTGCCTACACCTGCGGGAGTTCCAGTAGCAATAATATCTCCCGGCTCAAGGGTCATGCCTTTTGACAGGACCGAGATGATTTCTTCGATTGGGAAGATAAAGTTTTCAGTATTTGAACTTTGTCTCAATTCTCCGTTTACCTTTGTTTGAATATCAAGCTGATTCGGGTTTTCAATTGCAGATGAATGGACGATCCATGGACCCATCGGGCATGTGGCATCCAGGCTTTTTCCGATAAAAAATTGCTTATGGCGTGACTGCAGATCCCTTGCTGTCACATCATTAATAATGGTATAGCCAAAGATGTGATCCAATGCTTCTTCTTTGGGGATAGCCCGTCCTTTTTTTCCGATTACAACGGCAAGCTCTCCTTCATAATCCAGCTCTGCTGTAACATTATGATGATTTAATACCGTTTCATTATGGCCTATTACCGTTGTTGGCGATTTCGTAAATACCATTATATACTCAGGAATGTCTTCTTTGCTTCCCATCTCAATTGCATGCTCGGCATAATTCTTGCCTACACAAAAGATATTCTTATCGGGACGGGGAATCGGGGCCTCCAATGCAACAGAAGCGAGCGGCCGGAAGAGTTCTTCCCTGCCGGGATTGCTGCTTAGCCAATCTTTTAATCTATGTACCTTCTCAATGAACTTATCTCCTAAGGCAATACATTCCTTCAAAGTCGCTGGCAAATCACTTTTGCCTTCCATTTTTACTAAAGCTGCATTTAGCGGAACAACCTTTGTGCCGGTTCCGTCCAATAAACCTGCCACACTTCCGCTGCCATCCTTAAAAGTAACAAACTTCATTCCCATCACCTCATTTTATTTTTCACTTTTTTAGTATAATATAAATTTTCAGATTTTTGGACTATTTATAAGTGAACCCAAATATTAACCCTTTCTCTTCCAACTAGGGATTTTCAAATAGGTGAAGCTCCTCCAAAGCCATTCAACCGGTCCATAATAATAGCGGGCAGCCCAGAAGCGGCTGATTATTACCTGAAAAGCGAAAATGAAAATAACCAGAAGTGTCCCCCAAAAAACAGATACCTTTCCATAGAAACCTAATCCATAACTATAAAAAATAAAAGTCGAGATAATAGACTGGAAAAGATAATTTGAGAGCGAAAGTTTCCCAACATATGAGAGCGGCAGCAGGAATCCGGGACCTTGACCATTTTTTATCATCACTGCTATCCCTAAACCATAAGCAATAGCCAGCAGCGGGCCTCCAAATATATCCTGCACGTAATCCAGTCCCAGATTGCTTTCCATCATGTATGGCAGCAATTTAAACAATACCCCTGCAGCCAAAGAGACCAGCATTATTTTCGTGAGGAATGCACGATTTTTTTCCGGTTCCTCCAGCCATTTCAGCTTGGCAGCTCCTCCTCCTATTAAAAATAAAGGAAAAATAGAGGCAATCATGATAGGCAGTGAAGCAAGATTATTAACTCCTGACCAGTCCTCTGCCCGCTGTACGGTAACCTCAGTAAAGCTTCCATTTTGATAGACCTGTAAAGAAGCTAATGCCGCTTGAGGGTCATAGATTGATAGCTCATCAGCAGGAACAAACAGAACAGTTGCAAAAAACAAAAGGGAAAATAACAGATTGGGAATGATGTAAAGCAATATTCCGATCAAAAGCATATTTCTTCCGGACATCTTTACAAACAGTAAAAACATAAAGCCAAAGATTGCATAATTAATTAGAATATCCCCATGCCATATGAGAAAAGCGTGAATGATGCCTAACAGCAGCAGAAGGGAAAATCTCCTTGCAGCCATTACTCCAAATCCAAGGCCTTTAGCCAGTGCACTCTCCCTCAGAATGACTAATCCGTAACCGAACAGCATGGAAAATAATGGATAAAAGCTGGCCTGCACAAAGATATCAATAAAAGCATAGGCTGCTTTATCTGCCGGGCTGTCCCACCATTCAAAAGGATCAATGTATAGATATGGCGAATGGAAAGAAAGCATATTAACCAAAAAGATCCCGAGGATGGCAAATCCCCTCATAATATCCAGCGAAATGATCCGATCCTTCTCCAGCACCGGACTGACTTGCCTGTCCATAAAACGCCTCCTTCTTTGGAAAGAAAATCTAACCTTAATGATAGAGAGCAGAATTCTAATTGTCCAGAAAAGAAATGCGGAAGCTCCTTGCCCACGAAGGAACGAGAGACTAAGGGGGCAGGCTGCTTGTGCTAGACAGCTATCATCATTCTTTTTGAAAAAAAAGACCCCAGCAAATGCTGTAGTCCCGGCTTTCAGTTAATTAACAAAACGGCCTGTTTTCCCTTTCAACTCCCAGTAATCATTCCGAAGATGGATTTTTTGGATTTTCCCCGAAGCTGTTTTCGGCAGCTCTTCGACAAAAGTCACTCCCGTTACAGCTTTAAAGTGGGCAAGTTTCTCCCTGGTAAAACTGATAATTTCCTGCTCAGTCAGTGTTTTCCCGTTTCGCAGCACGATGAACGCGTGCGGCGTTTCCCCCCACTTTTCATGAGGTACAGCTATAACGGCTGCTTCCAGTATTGCAGGATGCTCGTATAAAGCCCCTTCAATTTCGATGGATGAGATGTTTTCACCGCCGCTGATAATGATATCCTTTTTACGGTCTACGATATCGATATTTCCGTATTCATCTACATTTGCCATATCACCGGTATGAAGCCAGCCGCCTCGAATAGCTTCCATTGTTGCCTCTTCATTTTTCCAATAGCCTTTCATCACTCCGTTGCTGCGGACAACGACTTCACCGATTTCCAGGCCATTATGGGCCACTTCTTCACCCTGTTCATTAATTACCCTGACTTCACAGCCTATCATCTGGTGTCCTGCCTTTGCTTTCATCCGGTACTGCTGAGCAAGTGGAAGTTCTTTAAGATGAGATCGAATCGTCGATACAGTGCTTAATGGAGATGATTCAGTCATTCCATATACCTGTATGAACTCCCATCCAAGCTCCTTTTCTACTCTTGTTACAAAAGCTGGCGGTGGGGCGGAACCAGCTATAACAACTCTGACATCTTGTTCAACAGCCGGAACAAATTGTTCATAATGCTGCATCAGCGAATTCAGGACTGTAGGAGCCATATGCATGACGGATACTTTATGTTTTTGCACTTCATCAAAAATCCTTTCCGGAGTCGCTTTTCTTATACACACCTGAGAAGCTCCATTTGCCGTGTAATAAAAAGGAGAGCCCCATCCATTCACATGGAACATCGGGAGGACATGAAGCAATACATCCTGATCACTGACCCTTAAATGATGCATAGTTGACAATGCATGCAGGTAATTGTTGCGATGGGTCAGCATGACACCTTTTGGATTGCCTGTTGTACCGCTGGTATATAGAAGGCTGCACACATCATTTTCATCGAGGACTTCCCTCTGATATGGACTGCTGTCCTGGCTGCTGAGCCATGAATCATAATCACTCTCTTCAGTCTCTTCCTCTTTATAATGCACGAAGATTTTTTTCACAGTTTTCAGCTGATCTTTCACGGGAAGTATAAGGTGATAAAGATCCTGGTCTACAAATAGAATTTTGGATTCACTGTGATTTAATATATACAGATAATCTTCCGGCTTCAGCCGTATATTTAGAGGGACGATAATTCCTCCCAGCTGAAAAATGCCATAAAAGCCCTCCAGCATTTCGACGGAATTTGGTGCAAGAAAAGCCACCCTGTCCCCTTTTTCAATCCCTGAAGCCTTTAAGCCATGGGAGAGCTGATTAACTCTCGTATTCAATTCCTCATATGTAAAAACTCGATCATCTGCAAAAATGGCTTTCTTTGAACCGTAAAGAGACACAGCACGATCTAAAAACTGCGTTACTATTAATGGGACATTCATCTTATGGCCACCTCACTGAAAATTTAGTGAATTCTATATTTTCTATATTATCATAAAAAATATGACAGTTTCACCTGAATTTTGTCTGTTATATAACATTTGCAGGCCTTCTTATTAAACGCATTTCAGATATTTGGGCTAATTAATCACAATCAGCTAGCAGGCACATACGATATACAAGAAATCATTTTAAAGGGTGTTATGTATGCCAGCTATTGTCGGAGTCGCACAGGTCATATCAATCGGAAGCAGTTCTGTCTTCAACATTGGGGATGTCTATAAAATCATGCCTGTTTCTAACGCTAAGACCTTTTCAGGCGCTGGATCGTTTAACACAGGGGATGGCCTGAATGTCTACAATCACCGGAGCACAACAAACACTTATGATTGTGATGGCGTGGATCAGGGCAATTATTTCAATGCTTAAACGGGTGATCTTATGAATTTTTATATACAGCAATCCATTCATATTAATTTTATTAAGATAGGCGGGATTTCAAACTCTTCCGTCATGCAGATTGGAAGTGCAGGCATAATAAAGCCAGCGTCTTATTTGTATAACACTGGCGGCTTTACTGAGCCTGCACCTGAAGCGGAATTGCCAACGCCGGCGGGGCCAGCAGGGGGGAGTGTTTTGCTGGCACCTTCTGTCCCTTTGACTGGAGCGCAGAAACGTTAAGTTCATTTTTAATAAAGCGAGGTGGTGCGCTTGAATCAGCAATTAAATACCTATCTTCAGCAATTGCATGCTTTTGTGGAGGCACAGGAAAAACGAATACGCAGCCTGGAAGCAGCGGTCAAAAAACTTCAGGAAGAGACTGAAGTTCTGAAAAACCGCCCGCCGATGCAGGTCGATCGGATTGAATATAAATTCGACCAGCTTAAGGTAGAGTCTCTTGAAGGAACTTTAAATATTGGCTTAAATCCTTCTGAGCTGCAAAACATTGAAGATTTTGCCGTAGATAACAAAAACATCAAAGCACCTATTTCGCCTAAGAATCAAATGAAGAGAACAATGGAAATTGAAGATGCCATCTATCAATATTTAGAACGGGAACTTCCTGACATTACAGCTTCTGTACAGAAGAAGTTAAATGTCAGTGTGGATGATTCCTATATTGCATTTATCAAAGAGGATATCAAAAAGCAGCTGCCTAACAGGATTGACTTCTATATTAAACAGCAGCAGGCTTCAAATCGATCAGGGCAGGAAAATGATAACGCAGAAATTATTGAGCTTATTAAAAAGGAAATTTACAATGGAGTCCATGCCTTTATCTCGCATTTGCCGGAGAATATGAAAGGGATGAATAACGAATGAATTATCAGGTATATAACAGAGATTTGTGTGTTGGCAGCATAAGAGTGCTCGGTGTATCCAGTTCATCTGTTTTAATGGTGGGAGATACGCAAACGATCCAGCTGGCAGCCACCTTTGATACACCACCAGAATCACTTCTGATTGGGCCGTTTGTGCCTCTGACACCGGAGTAAGCTGCTATGCTGCAAAGAACTTCATCCGTTGACAGAATCAATATTGACACCATCGCCTTTTCTTCTGTATTTGAAATTGGGGACTCCTGTTTTATTAAAGGATTCTCCAGAGCAATTGCCGATCAGCGTGAAGCTGAATATTTCAACGCAAAGGAAGGGAATTTTTCAGTCTATCCCGTATTCAGTGAACCCATTCCTTTAATCCCAATTGAAGAAGACATAACCATGCAGACAACACAGCTCAATCCGATCATTAGGGTTCAAAACATTGATATTATCGGGGTTTCCTCATCATCTGTCGTTCATATCGGCAACAGCGGAAATATTTCAATGGAAGCCCGGGTCAAGCATATCCGTCAGGTTTATCCCAAAACGGCGCTTCTTAAGGATGAAAATTTTTCATAAAGGATGTTTTACATGCCAGCTATAATCGGACCGGTACAAATCATCAATGTCGGCGGGGGGATTGTGCAATTTGGGGACTCCCTTTATATCTCTCCAAAAAGCAATTCAAAATCAACGACCGGACAGGGTGCCGCAAATACGGGCGGCTTAGTCATTACAAACAATGGCCTGAGTGCCAGCAATGTACTGGATACCAGTCTGGTTGATCAGCCAAATGTCGGCAATAACTAATCCATTATCAGAAATTCAGGACGATAGCACATTTGTTATCGTCCTTTTGATTTCCTGTCATTGGACTTTTTGGCTTTCGTTAACTTGGTTGAAGGCTGCTTCCTGATCCATTTCAAATATTTTCGGATTTTATCATCCTGCTGCAATAACTCTATTGAATTCAGCCTTACAGCTAGCTCTGCATTCGTATATAAAGCGTGAATCTGCTTATGGCAGGGTATGCATAATTTCGCGGTGGGCAGGAAGGTGCCTCCCATTTCTTTCGGCGTTAAATGATGGACTGTTATATCAATATCCTCCCGCAGGCATAATTCGCAGGTTCCCGCCTCTATTTGCCTTTTTCCCATTGCAAGCCTCCTTTATATTTAAATTACCCTTTATATTGGGGCGGCAGTAAATTTATATTCTCGTTTTTGCGCGCGGTGATGTTTCCTTTGCGCGCGGGAATTCACTGGTTGTGCGCGGCTTTTCGGCTATTACGCGCAATACCATTCCTAGTAACGCACAAAAAACCGGCAAGTTCTCTTGCCGGCTTTCCCTATAACTTAAGTGTATGAGCCCCGTCAAAGAAGAATAGGTATCTTTCATTGACTTCTCTCTTTAATATTTGTTCCAATGCTCTGGTGTACATATCAATTTGAACTTTGTACCTGTTTTCGAGAACGGGTTTGGCTTCAGCAAAGCCTCCCTTAAACCGGCCGCTGATTCCATCCGTTTTATAATCCAGAAGCACCAGGCCCTGCTCATCTTCAATTACACAGTCCACAATCCCCTGGATGAGAACCGTTTCATCTTCTCCCTTCCAATCTGAATAGATTTCCCGGGCTGGAAAAGATAGACTGAATGGGATTTCTCTTCGTACCGATTTAGCCTGAACGATTCTTTGTCCCAGTTTGGTTTCGAAAAACTGTACAATCAGCTGTGGTTCAATGCTGGCATGCTGCTCTTCTGTCAGCAATTCGTTTTGAAGCATCTCTGCCATTTTGGAAGATATTGTTTCCACAGTTGCAGGCCTGCTGAAATCAATATGCTGCATGACAGCATGCATAGCAGTACCCCGTTCAGCTGGAGAAAGAGATTTTTCTTGCATGAATCGAGGCCTGCCAAGCAGGGGTTTATTGATTTTACGGATTAATTCAGTTCCGCTGTCTTCTTCAGAAAAAATCTCCCGCTGCCGCTTCACTTCCGAAACGGATTGTTTAGATCTAGCTTGAGCAGCCTGCTTAAAGGAATATTTCCAGGAAAGCTGTTCCTCAACTTTATCCTTATAAGCCGATTCAGCCGGAACAGGTTTTCCTTCATAAACCAATTGCAGCAAATCCGTTTCGCCCTCATTGGCTTCTTCTGAAAGAACTGCAGCTTCTTCGCTTTTGATTATGGTTATATTCCAGCAGGAAGGGTGTTCAAGTATTTCTGCAGGAACGAGAGGATGAACCGGCCCTTCTCCTCTCAATGCCTCACAATCTCTATGTCTGACAAGCGATGGACCAATCCAGTCCAGGTAACTGTTTGCAGAAGCCCTGTCATACTCATTCAGGAGCCACTCTTTATGCTCCGATGCCTGCAGCCACTGATTTAATTTTTTATCTGCACTTTTGACGGACGATACCAGGAAAAGCTTTTCCTTCGCCCTTGTTAAAGCAACATATAGGACCCGCATTTCTTCAGCAAGCATTTCCATTTTCTTTTTTCGTTTAAAAGCAATCTGCGGCAAAGAGGGGTAAGAAATTCTCTTCTCGGCATTTACATATTTTGCAGCGAATCCAAATTCCTTATCAAGCAAGTATGGCTTTTTCAGATCCATCGTATTAAAATTGCGGGCAAGCCCTGCAATGAAAACGAAAGGAAATTCCAGCCCTTTGCTGCTGTGGATCGTCATAAGACGGACAACATCTTCCTGCTCACCCAAAGCACGGGCAGCGCCAAGATCATCGCCTCTGTCCCGCATTCGTTCAATAAACCTTAAGAAGCGGAATAATCCTCTGAATGATGTTGCTTCATACTGTCTTGCTCTATCGTACAATGCGCGAAGGTTTGCCTGCCTCTGCTTTCCGCCCGGCATGCCGCCGACGAAATCATAAAATCTGGTTTCTCTATACAGATGCCAAATCAGTTCGGAAAGCGAACCCTGGCGGGCCATCACACGCCAATCTTTAAGCTGGTCAAAAAACGGCCGCACTTTCTCATATAATTCTTCTGTTTCCAGGGTTGGGTCATTCCGGCAAAAAGAAGTCAATGCTTCATAGAAAGACCCTCTTTTATTATGGATTCTGATTTGTGCAAGCTCTTCTTCTGTCAGCCCCAAAATAGGAGATCTTAGAACTGATGCCAGCGGAATATCCTGATACGGATTATCAATCACTTTTAGAAGTGACATCATAATCGCTACTTCCGTTGCTTCAAAATAGCCGCTGGAGAGATTGGCATAAACAGGGATTCCCTGCTGTTTGAACTCCTCCATTATTTGCGGAGCCCATGTCATGGAACGAAGCAGGATGACAATATCCCTGTACTTGGCAGGCCGCCCGGATTCGGTCTTTGTGTTGTAAACTTCTTTCCGATTCCCAATGATTTCTTTTATTTTCGACGCCATAAATCTGGCTTCGAGCTGTGACTGGGCTAACTCTTCGCTGTCAAAACCCTCATCCATTGATTCAGGCTCAGGTTCGTTTTTTTCATTTCCTTCAAGATCAATAATGGCTATTTCCACAGGGTGTTCCTGACTCTCTGAATAAGGTGCTCCTTTAATAAGCTCAGCTGCCTGATCATACTCAATTTCACCAACAGATGTCCCCATAATTTGCTTAAAAATATAGTTGGTCCCGTGGAGGACTTCTTTACGGCTTCTGAAATTTCGCGCCAGATCAATTCTAAGGCCTGTCTCTTCTCCGTCCCGTCCGAACCGGGTGTACTTACTCAAAAACAGATTAGGCTCTGCAAGGCGGAAACGGTAGATCGACTGCTTTACATCGCCTACCATGAAAAGATTCCCATTTTCTTCTGAATCTGCTGTTACCAGCTGCAAAATAGCTTCCTGCACCATGTTGGTATCCTGATACTCATCAACCAGGACTTCTTTGAACTGATTTCTGCAGGCAAGAGCTGCTTCTGATGGCAATAGCCTTCCCTCTTCATCTGATGATGAAAGAATTTCAAGGCAATAATGCTCAAGATCGGCAAAGTCAACCAGCCCTTTTTCAGTTTTAACCTGGTCAAAGCGAATTGAGAATTCTTTAACTAACGAAACAAGCGATTCTATATGGGGCTTCATTTCCGCCATGTCACGCATGAAGCTTTCCTGTTTGCGGAAAAACAGTTCTTCCTGCAGGCCGGTTATGATTTTCTTGGCCTGGTCCCTGAGTTTCTTTGCCTTTTCAACCAGCCCTTCATCATAATCATTGCCTTTACACGTTTTGGCTCTGCCAAAAGACCATGATTGCATCGCTTCATATAGCATCGGCCACGAATCGTTTTTCGCTTCGATTAGAGTATTGACAACGTGCAGATCTGCGATAAAGTTTTCTGCTCTCGGAGCCGGTCCTCCAGGAAGCTTGGTCAGCTCCAGCCCATATTCCAGCAGCTGCCTGGCCCCTTTCAGCTGAAGATCTATATCCTCCAAAAGGGAACGGACAAATGGAAGCTTTTCAAGACTTTCAACACCGTCCACGTTATACATCTCAACAATTGAATCAAGATATTGATCAGGTGAAGGGTTGGAGCGGGCAAAATCGTATAAGTCCCTTATTATATCCTGAAGGGCAGTGTCACTTCTGTCATTTGTAAAAGTATCCACAAGTGCAAAGAATGATTCGTTTCCCTCTTTACCGTATTCCTCTTCAAAAAGCTCCTCGAGTACTTCATCCCTTAAGAGCTGTGCTTCTGTTTCATCAGCGATTCGAAATCCGGGATCAATATCGGTCATGTAGTAATATTTACGGATCATCTCTAAGCAAAATGAATGCAAAGTCGAGATGGATGCCCTGTTTAATAAGCTTACCTGCTTTCTGAGGTGAGCAGACTTCGGATCGGCATTAATCGCTTTTTCAAGCGCCTCGCCGATTCTGTGCCTCATTTCGGCAGCTGAGGCATTTGTGAAGGTCACAACAAGGAGTTCATCGACATTAATAGGATCTTCATCAGCGATAATCTTATTGATAATCCTTTCAACCAAAACAGCCGTTTTCCCTGAACCGGCTGCAGCAGC
Source organism: Cytobacillus oceanisediminis 2691 (assembly GCF_000294775.2). Lineage (GTDB taxonomy): Bacteria > Bacillota > Bacilli > Bacillales > Cytobacillaceae > Cytobacillus > Cytobacillus pseudoceanisediminis. The sequence goes on along the minus strand of NZ_CP015506.1, from coordinate 1,400,088 downwards.
CACCAGAATATCCTGTCCCTTGGCCATAATTGCTTTCCACTGGTCATCAGTCCAGGTTGCATCTTCCGGCTTAGGCGGTATGGCCATTTTCATCGCCCTCCACCTCCTTCTTGATGATTTCAATCATGTCTTCTTTTGGCTTAGGCACAAATAACCTGTAATCATTGGTTTCGAGCGATTCGTCAAATTGGCATACAGATTTATAGGCACAAAATGTACATGGTGTTTTTTCCTTCATTTTATATGGGGCAATTTTAACATCGCCCTCTGTAATCATATTGCCAGTATTCCTATACATCTTTCTTACGTAGCGCCGCAAATAATCAAACTCCTGCTTGCTAGCCACTTTAGATCGCTTTGAAAGTGTGCCGTCTTTTTTAAATCCGGCTGAGATAATGGATGAATCGCCTGTCTCAATTGTCTGGTCCATTAACCTGATGACATTTTCATCTCCCAGCAGCAGGCCATTCATTTTAAATTTCTTATAGAGTTCCTGCTCGATATCCTCTATGGTCAGCATTTTTGAAGTGCTGACGATTGGATTATGAACATGGAAATAAAGGACTCCTGCCGGATCGGCTTCAGTCCCGATCAAAGAATTGGAATGAGCAATAATGATGTCCAGATACGTGAGCATCTGCAGAGCAATCCCATAATATACCTCACTGACATTCAAATCCTTGGAGCTGGATTTATAGTCAATTACCCGTAAAAATGTCCCGTTTGTATCCTGAGCCTTGTCCACTCTGTCAATTCTTCCGACAAGCTCCATTTTAGTCCCATTTTTAAGAGGAAAAACAAGCGAAGGAAGTTCTCCTTTTGGACCAAACCCCAATTCCAGCCCCACTGGCGAGAATCCGCTTGATTTGGCATGCTCACTGATAACATAGGAAGCCCTGCTGATGATTTGCTCAAGCTTTCTCTTAATATAGTGATGCCTGTTCGAGCTTAAAAGAATTTCATTTTGCAGTTTAGGAGCAAGCATTTCAACTGCTTCTTTTGCAAGGATTTCACACTGTTCCCTTGTCATATCTGTCCATGAAAGCTTCTGGGTCATAACTGTTTCTGCGATAAATTTTAAAGCTGCATGGAATAAATCCCCGATATCCGGAGCTTCTAAGCGGTATACCTGTCTTTCCCGCAGCCTTAGTCCATGCTGTGCAAAATGGGAAAATGGACAGCTATGGAATAATTCCATCCTGGAAACACTCGCCTGAATATGATCACCATACAATTCTTTACTGATGTCTGCGCCAAGCTGAAGTGTCCGGTTTTCATAATTCAGGCTGGAAAGAACCTTTAATGCCGGCCTTCTCCAATGCTCATTGTTAAGATAGCAGTTATAAACATCCCACCACAGGTCATAAATTGGATAGCTGCGTTTTTTCAGCTGAAGCTGTGAAGTCAAATACGAAAGTGCAGTATTTAGATTATCCGCATATTCCAGCTGCTCCGTTTCCGGCAGTTCTGCCGGATCCGACATGAAGGAATGCTGCCTGCAATCAGGGAATAAATCTCCCAATCTCTTAATATAAGGAGAAGGCATAAGTGCTTTACCTTCTTCATTTGCCAGCGGGTAACTGATAAAAAGTTTTTCTGATGGAGTAACAAACGCTTTATAGGCTATAAATTCTTCATCAAGAAGTCGTGTACGGCTTCCTGGCGCCAGTTTCATTCCGTTTGTGTTCAGAATTTCTCTGTCATCATCCGCCAGCACACCGTCCTCTGAGAATTTGGCAGGTATTACTCCTTCATTCAGACCAATGACAAAGGCAGCTTTAATATCAGTTAGCCTTGACCTTTCCAAATCGGCCGCCATGACCTGATCGATGGCAGGCGGAACAAGTGTAAATCGAAGCGACTCCAGACCGGCATCCAGAACGGAAGCAAAGCGCTTTAGCGTCACTTCTTCTTCACCAAGCATTTCTACATACTGATCGAGAAGCTCCATAATGGCATTCCATGCTTGTCCATGCTCCCTTGATTTAACAAGGTTCCCTTTTTCCTCTTCAGCTGATTTCCACTTTTCAATCTTCACAGGCACATCCAATTCTTCCAGGTATAAAAATAAAGCTTCACAATATCCGCGGCCATCAGCAGCTTTTTTTAAGCGCCTGTGCAGCCTTAATATTGGGCCTGTAATCATTTCGCGCAAATCACTTAACTCATCTTCTATTCTCTTCTCGGAATCTGTCTGGGCAACCGCTTCAAACTCCAGCCCCCTGATTCTCCTGTATATCCATCTTTTCTTCTTCGTCCATTTGTCCCCTTGAATTCCATAGGCAAGAACATAGTTCTCAAGTCTGTCCATTTGCTCACGAAGCTTGCCGGCGTTTAATTTGGACGGAAAAATCAGTTCCGTTTTTACTGCTCTGAAGATCGGTTCATACCGCCAATTCCCATTGATGATTTCAAGAGTTGACCTAATTAACTCCACAAGCGGATGATTCAGCATAGTTCTTTTTTGGTCAATAAAAAATGGGATTTCATAGTCATGGAACACTGTTTCAATCATGTCATGATAATCCTGTCCGTTTCTTGCAAGTACTGCAATATCACGATAGCGATAGCCATCTGTGCGAACAAGCTTATTTATTTTTCTGGCAACGCCCTCGATTTCAGCCCTCCTGTTGACAGCCTGTCCGATGTGAATGTCTGCTTCCCCCAGAAATGCCTCAGCAGGCCTGCTGTCAAAATGTGCCTCAAGGTGCCTAAGAGAAGGGCTGCACCACCTTTTTTGCTCAGTAATGAACATTTCTTCAATACCCAATCTGTTGCGGGAAGCCATTTCTTTGATTGTCTGATAGTTTTCTCCGGCCATTCTGAATAAATGAAGTTCTTCAGTTGCACTATGTTTAAACTGCTTGTCAAGTGTCAGTGTAATAGTGACGTTTTTACACTGCTTCATCAGCTGTTCAACAATCGAATATTCCTGTGGTGTAAAGCTGTAAAAGCCATCTATATAAACCTCGGCATTTTTTAGATACTCTGAATGGGAGGCCTTTTCAGCAAGAAGGCGGAAGTAGTCTTCTGAATCAGTATATTTGCCTGCAAGGGATTCTTCAAAATTTTTATAGATTAACTCAAGGTCATGAAGCTTGTCCTGAAGTGCCTTGTTCGATTTTCCTGTTCCTGAGAGCTGCTGCTGCCTTTCAGCCAGTTCATCGGGTGCTACACAATAACGTTTGAATTCAGTCATCATTTGTTCAATTTGCTGAATAAAACCATTTTTATCGGCAGCCCTCTGAAAAAGCTTCAGCTCATCCTTTTTATCTTCGATGATCTTGCGGATAAGCATGCTGATGCCAACACTGTTAAGATGATATCTGCTCATGCCTCCTGTTTCCTGAAGAATTCTCCAGGCAAGGCGCGTGAAAGAATATACCTGGCTGCGTATCATTCCGCCAAGGCCGGGCGTGGTAATTAATTTATATTCTGAAAGGAACGTCATTTGTTCCGGAACTAAATAAATGATTGGATCTCCATCCGGGTTAAGCCGCAGTTCATCGCGGATTTCATTTAGGCAGTATTCCGTTTTGCCGCTTCCGGACCGGCCTATCAATAAACGTACGGTCATATTTTTCCTCCTTAAAAAAACTCTCACTCTATCATTATTTTATCATATAAGCTGTTCAATTTTTCGAATGGGGTTCTTCAAAATTGTGGAAATGACAACTTACCTATACGAGGTTTTGTGCATAAAGTATATCGGCAGGTGATAAGGATGATTTCAAAACAGATCCTGATTGCAACTTCAGTCATTTTGACAGTTACAGGAGTTTTTGTGGCCAGCAATATTTATACACTAATCCCTATTTACGGGGATATTGCTGACTCTTTTCAGGTAAATGAAAATTATATTGTTGGCGGTGGAAGCCTGTTTGCATTTTTTTATGCAGCCGGCCTGCTATTCTTTGGCCCTGCTTCCGATACCTTTGGCAGGCGCAGAATTATTATTACAGGTTTGTTTGCTTCTGCTTTGTCCACTTGTGCTGTAGGGCTTTCTCCTAATGTAGAGGCTCTCTATATAACCAGGTCGATTCAGGGGCTGACTCTTGGGAGCTTTGCTCCTGTTGCCTTCGCTTATACCTTTGATCTTTTCAGGCCGAGGGGCCGCACCCTGCTGCTTGTTTTTATCAATACAGGATTCCTTGTCGCCGGCATTCTTGGACAGCTGATCAGTTCGACAATTACTTTTTATTTTAAATGGAACTATGCTTTTTATTTCTTTGCGTTTTGCTATTTTATTCTTTTCCTTGTATCGTATAAAATACTTCCAGGCACTTCTCCTCCTTCCAAATCAGGGGTTTCCGTTATTTCTATTATGAAAAAACTATTAATGAAGGGAAGCCTGCTCCAAAGCTATGCTATTACCTTTACTTTGCTGTTTGCCTTTGTAGCTTTTTACGATGCAATAGGAAGGAATTTCGAGGGAACCATGGAGGAGCTGTTCACATTAAGAGCTGTGGGACTAATCGGGGCGCTGCTGTCTCTCTTTACGGGAAAATTAATTGAGCGGATTGGTGCCCATTCGACATTAAAGCTTGGTTTACTTTTAGGGATTTTCAGCATTATTAATATGTTTTTCTTCAGCAGCACTATTGCCTTAATGGCAATTTCCATTATGTTTGTGGCTTCCATATCCCTTCTTGTTCCCACTGTTATCACACTGATTGGCATGATTGCAGGGGCTGACCGTGCAAAAGCGCTTTCTCTCTATTCTTTTTTTCTATTAACCGGAGCAAGCCTTGCCCCGCCGGCAGTTATGATTCTTGAATATTATTATGTACTGTATCTGCTTCTTGCCTTTTTCCTGACGAATATCATTCTTAGCTATTACTTGTCAAAAGAATTTACTTTTGTCAGTCAGCCAGAATAAATCTTATAAAGCGCGGAATTATTCCGCGCTTCTTCACTCTTTCCACTCCTTTCTCAGGAGCCCGTATAGATACATATCATGCCGTTTTCCATCGCGCTCAAGAAACTCTCTATAGCAGCCTTCTCTCTGGAATCCAAGACTTTCATAAAGAGTTTTTGCTCTAGTATTATAGGAAAATACAGAAAGCTGAAGCCTATACAGATTCAGCTCCATAAAAGCATAGCGAATCAGGCATTGCATGGCTTCCTTTCCATACCCTTTACCCCATTCGGCTTCATCTGCAATGGCAATGGTGATCCAGCTTGTTCTGTGTGGCCATAGAATGCCGTTTAGCTCCGCATATCCTATCAGTTCATTTGCTTCTTTTAACCTAAGCGAAAATCTGAAGGTGTTTTGCGGACATTCACAAGCCATTTCTTAATTTCCATTTCCTGTTTGGGTTTTACCGGCAGAGCATCCAGGTTTCGCATGATTTTTTCGTCTGCATGCCACTGGATTATCTTTTTAATATCATCCTCAATAAACGATCCCAGAATGATCCTCTTTCCAGACAATATCGTACTGCTTATCACTTTCTTCACCTCCGGAAAAATCAATTCTGCAGGATGGGATCCGCTTATTGGATAAATAAAGAGCCCCCGAAGGAACTCTTTATTCGTACGTTTCCACAAATATTGTGGCTCCCATCCCGCCTCCGACACATAGAGAAGCTATTCCTTTATGGCCGCCTCTTCTCTTTAATTCATGAACGAGACCCACAACAAGGCGCGCACCGGTACATCCAATAGGGTGTCCCAGACTGATTCCGCTTCCATTTACATTTACTTTGTCCCGGTTTAAGCCTAACTCTTTCTCAACCGCCAAATATTGGGCTGCAAAAGCCTCATTTATCTCAATCAAGTCTGCATCATCAAGCGACCAGCTTACATTAGCAAGACCTTTTTGTACTGCCGGCACAGGCCCTATTCCCATTACTTTTGGATCTACTCCTGCCACGGAGAAGCCAGCAATCTTTGCCAGAGGCTTCAGTCCCTTGTCCAGAGCCAGATCTTCCGGCATCAGGACAAGTGCTGCTCCGCCGTCATTCAGGCTTGATGCATTTCCTGCTGTAACAGAGCCACCCTTTCTGAAGACAGGGCTCAAGCTTCGCAGCTTTTCGGCTGTTAAATCTGCCCGCGGGTTTTCATCTTTTGTAACGGTTACTTCTCCTTTCCTGCTTTTCACAGTAATTGGAACGATCTGCGAATCAAAGTAACCGTTTTCAATTGCATGCAAGGCTCTCCTGTGGCTGAGCAAGGCTGCTTCATCTTGTTCTTCTCTTGTAATGGCATGCATTTCTGCCAGGTTTTCTGCCGTTTCCCCCATCATAATATGATGGATTGGATCTTCGAGAATTTCCCATACGGTATCGGTTACCTGCCCATGCTGCATGCGGGCGCCCCAGCGATGCTGTTTTAATACATAAGGGCTGGAGCTCATGGCTTCAACTCCTCCAGCAATCACGATATCTGACATCCCTGACTGAATCTGCAGTGCTGCAGACATAATTGCCTGCATACCGGATGCACACTGCCTCTGGACTGTGAACCCTGTTGTTGTATCGTCAAAGCCTGCAAGCAAAGCTGCTGTTCTTGCTGTATTCGGTTCATCTGTACGCTGAATGCAGTGTCCCAATATCACTTCATCCACCTCATTGCTCTGCAGGCCGCTTCTCCCGGCAGCTTCTTTTAATACAGGCACAATCAAATCCGTCGGCAGCAGATCCTTAAACGCTCCTCCAAACGTGCCAACCGGTGTTCTGACTGCTGATGTTATGACAACATTTCTCATCTTTTCCACCTCATTAATCTTCTGATTATCGAGCACAGGCTCGAAGTCAGTTCATTACATCATGATGCCGCCATCTACATGAAGGACCGTGCCATTCACATAATCCGACTCATCGGAAGCCAGAAACAGGTATGCATTCGCAATATCTTCCGGTTTTCCAAGTCTGCCCAGCGGAACCATGCCCTGCATTTGGCCAATAACCTTTTCCGGTACTTTTGCTGTCATACCGGTTGAGATGAATCCTGGGGCAACGGCATTTACGTTGATTCCTTTTCTGCCGAGTTCTTTTGCCCATGTTTTGGTCATCCCCAATACACCCGCTTTGGCTGCCGCATAGTTTGTCTGTCCGACATTCCCATAGACTCCCGATACAGAGGACGTATTGATTATTTTTCCGCTTCCCTGTTCCAGCATGAATGGAAGGACTGCTTGTGTACAATGAAAGACACCTGTCAGATTCACGTCCATAACCGCCTGAAAATCATCTGCAGCAAGCTTTGCCAGCATCCCGTCCCTCGTAATTCCTGCATTATTGATCAGGATGTCAATTTTTCCAAATGCCGCTTTTACAGCTTCCGCCATACTGTCTATGCTTTGCCTGTCCGAGACATTAACCTGAAAAAACTCAACCTGAAGACCTTTTTCCTTCAGCTCTTGTGCCCTGGTAATTCCCATGTCTGCATCATAATCAGCCATAGCTACCACCGCTCCTTCACCTGCAAACTTTTCGGCAGCAGCCAGACCAATTCCATTCGCCGCACCTGTAATAATGGCGACTTTATCCTTCAGCCTCATCAATTGCACCTCCGTGATATATTTAAATATTCCGACATCGGATTCTGAAACAGATCCTTTCATTTACTCAGACTATTATTCGACAAAGCCTGCAATTTTTCCTTTGTCCCCTGCAATATAATCTCCTGGTTAAAAAGCATTCCCGGTCTTCCAAGGGAACTGATGGTAATTTTTTGAATCGGTTTAGCCGCTGTAAAAAAAGGCTAAGAAATATAAAACAAAAGACAGCAAAATTGAAAGGAGCATTTATCATGAAAGTTGTTTATGGCTTGATGGCTCAAAACGGAGATGCCAAGGAGCTGTTATGGGATTTGGGATTTTGGGAAAGTGAAGAAACGGCAAAGGAATATTTAAATGCCGAAATGGCCAATACACGCGGAGTTACCGTAGAACCCATTACAATTAATGACGCTATCCCAATTCCCCCAGAAGAAATGGAAGAAGAAAAAATGGTTGCCTGCTCCCTTTGCGGAATTGAATACAATCGTGAAGATGTCAATATGACTGATTATGATGAAGACGTATGTGTAAACTGTGAACCTGAATATAGGAATAATCCTAATTTGCATGTTATCTGAGATATCTTGCCTGCAAATTAGAAAAGCGCAAGAGCCTTGCCCACCCCCGACACCTCGAGGGGGAGGCGCTGCGAAAGCTAGACAGTAAAATAAAAGGGACTCGAATAATTAGTATTATCGAGTCCCTTTTTTCACAAGATAAGTTAGTTTAGAATGACGCATCCATTTCATCAAGCGGCCAATAGCGCAGGTTTACTTTTCCTACAACCTGGCCGGCTGAAATAAATCCAAAATGTCTGCTGTCCCAGCTTCCGAGGCGATTATCTCCCATAACAAATAGTTTTCCCTCTGGAACCGTTTCAGTGCCCGTCATCTCCAGGAGTGTAAAATCACCTGTCAGTTTGCCGCCCAATGTTTCTTTCCGGTATTTCTCCAAGTATGGCTCATCCACTTTTTTACCATTTATAAATAGTTCATCATTGCGGTATTCGATTTCATCCCCTGGCATCCCTATAATTCTTTTTACAAAATCCTCTTCATCATTATGATGAAAAACAATTACGTCAAAGCGCTCTAAGTCGCTCACCTGATAACCGATTTTATTCACAATCAGTTTATTTCCATCCTGAAGAGTGGGCATCATGGATTCACCTTCCACAACATAATTGGAGAAGAAAAAAGTCCGTATAAAAGCAAAGATAATGATGCCAATTGCAAAAGCCTTCAGCCATTCCGCTCCTTCTTTTCTCAATCCTTCCTTCACATTTCATCTCCCCCAATGTTTATGCATTCATTGCTTTTTATTCCCGCGATCTTTTTCTACGCTCATATTCATCTTTATTTCAATGATTTTGCCGACATACCAAAGAATGAAAATGGCCAATGCAACAATGGCTGTCCGAATTGGCTGTGTTACTAATGATTTGATATCATATCCGACAAAGCTTATTGTAAAAATCATCACTATTTTGCCACTCAGGACTGCCAGCATATATTGAGCCATGCTGATATTCGAAAGCCCTGCGACAATATTTACGACTGCCGAAGGAGTAAACGGAAAACAGAGCAGGATGAACAATGGTCCAAACCCATGCTTTTCCACCCATTTCATAAGCCTCTGTACCTGCTTATGCTTCTTCAAAAAACGGAGTATTCGTTTCTGGCCATATTTCCTGACCAGCAGGAAAACGAGCAGCGCTCCTGCGACCGCGCCGAGCCAGGAGTATAAGAAACCCAGCCAGAGACCAAATGCACTCGCATTTGCCATAACAAACAAAACCAGGGGCAGAAAAGGCAAAAATGCTTCTAGCATTGGAAGCAGAATACCGGGGAGCGGTCCAAATGAACGATATTCCCGAATTAAATCCATTATATTATCCAATGTAAACCAATCTTTGAACAGTTCAAAATCCATTTAATATCTCCTTGTCCAATATGCAGCAAAGTCCTATTCGTTCGATTATCATTAAAGGGAAGTTTCCCCTAGTTTTACCACTTACCCTTTTATTGTACACCTAATCCGCCAAAAACTGTGTTTCTACCTTTTTATTTCGAAAGAAACTCATGGATAGCCGCTTTGTTTGCCTCTTTATCAATGCCTAAAACAGCAGCACCATTAATTCTCTGGTTTTCAAATGTTCCATCAACAGGAACACGAAGAGTCTCTACATTCCTGTTATCCTTAGATAAGAAATCTTTCCCGATATAAAGAATATCTCCCGTATCCATATTAGTATTTACAAATGGAGTTACTACCCCGATTAGTTTCGGAAGCTTTGTAATGGTCTGAAGGCTTGTAAACTGGCTTGCTACTTCTTTCATTACCTTCTGCTGGCGTTCTACTCTTCCAAAATCCCCTACGGCATCCTGCCTAAACCTGACATACCCAAGGAGATGCTCTCCATCAAGGCGCTGCAGACCCGGTTCCAGAGTAACACCGATATTGGCAGACATTCTTTTTTCTACATCAATTTCTACCCCTCTTGGAAAAGCTTCATCAATTAAATGAACAAAGCCTTCGAAATCAACAATTGAGTAATATTTAATATCTATATCAAAGTTTTCCTTAATCGTCTGCCTTAATAACTCAGGACCACCATAAGCAAGAGCTGAATTTATTCTGTTTTGCCCATGGCCCGGTATGTCCACGTACATATCTCTCATAAAAGAAATAAGTTTATATGTTCCCTTTTCAGGATGATATTGGGCAACCATGATGGTATCTGCCCTTGATTTCTCTTTTCCCCTTGCGTCACTTCCAAGGATCAGAATATTCGTTCCTCCATATTTATCTTTTTCACCGTTAAATTCAAACTCTTCTGTCTGTATATTTGCCTCTCCCTCTGTCTGGGAAACACCTTGCTTGAACTGAAAATACGAATAGCCAAGGGTTCCTGCAATCAAGAGAAACAGAATCAGGAGGACGGACTTCCATTTTTTTTTCTTTTTCTTCTTTTCATGTCTATCTGATCTCATAAGAATAAGTCCTTTCTTTGCAGTTAAATTATAATTCTGCCGCGGGTATGAAAATACCTTCACCTATATTCGACTTCGGTTTCCATAAAAAAGTTTCGATATCACTGCTGGTATATCCTGTATACCCTTATACTTTGCAGATGAATTGGTTTCGTTGCAACTTATTTTAAATAGTTTCTTTACCCTATATGAAAACTGATTTCATTGATATATCGGCGATTTTGATGTTACTTTACAGCTCTATTAGAAAAAGCTCCTTGCCCACCCCCGAAGAGCACAAGTCGAGCCTCACAGAAAGGCGTCCTTTGCCTTTTGGGAGGATTGCCCGAAATGTAGAGGCGACTGCCCAGGGACGACAGGCATAAGACGGTTCCTGTAAGAAGGCGTCCTTCCTTCTGGAAGGAAACGGCTTATGACCCCGAGTCCCTAGGAGCCGAAACAAGACAAGCTTGTGACCTCGAGGGGGTAGGCTGCTTGCGCTAGACAGCTCTCGAAGTACAAAGGTATAAATTTTGATATTATCAAAAAACCGCAAACCCGAGGGCCTGCGGTAACTCTTTTATAGATATTCATCAAACCAGCCGGCAATGTAATTCAGGCGGCTGATTCTTAAATTCGGTTTTCCGCTCCTGGAAAGCTCATGGTTGGCTTCAGGGAACCGCACAAATTTTGCTGTTTTCTTCCGATGCTTTAAAGCTATGAATAATTGCTCTGCCTGCTCAATTGGACAGCGATAATCTTTTTCGCTGTGCAGAATCAGCAGCGGTGTATTCATATCATTCACATAAGCAAGCGGCGAATGTTTCCAAAGCTTTTCTATATCATTCAAATCACTCTTGATTTGCCAATCAGTAAAATAGTAGCCGATATCACTTACTCCATAAAAGCTGATCCAGTTGGAGATGGATCGCTGAGTGACTGCCGCCTTAAATCGGCTGGTGTGTCCAATAATCCAGTTGGTCATAAACCCGCCATAGCTTCCTCCCGTTACGCCAAGCCGGTCTTTATCGATAAAATCGAAGTTTTCCAGCGCATAATCGACTGCATCCATAATATCTTCATAATCCTTGCCCCCGTAATCTCCTCTTACAGCATCTACAAAATGCTGGCCATATCCATGGCTTCCCCGTGGATTGATAAATAAGACCGCATAGCCTTTTGCTGCGAGACATTGAAATTCGTGGAAATATGAATTGGCATACATGGCATGAGGGCCGCCATGGATTTCGAGCACAAGCGGTACTTTTTCGCCCTCTTTCAGATGGGCTGGTTTCATGATCCAGCCATGCAGATCCCAATCATCTGAAGATTTAAACTGAATTGGCTCCGCATCTGCCAACTCTACACCTTTCAGGAACTCTTCATTCACATTTGTCAGCTGTTTTAATTCCCCTGTTGGGACATCAAGCAAAAATAAATCCCCTGGATATGACGGCTTGCTAATGGCTACAACAGCTTTATTGACGCTTCCTCCTGTTGTCAATCCATATACATGCTGCTGATCCAGCAGCGCAGGATATAATTCCCCATCTAAAGAGCCATAATAAACAACTGTATTACCATGGTCAGTTGCCAGGAAATAAAAGCTTCTGCTGTCCTCTGCCCAAAGAATTCCCGGTGTTACTGTACCCTGCTGGAAATCCCCGATGGCATAATCACCAGCCAATATATCTGATTCTGCAGTAAGGCACTGCAGATTTCCAAATTCGAGATTATACACCCAGACCTTTGTATGCGTAGCATTTTCGTATTCCCTTTCATGCCCGAACAATCCTATGTATTTTCCATCCGGCGACCATGTGGCGCTTCCAAAATAACCTTTTCCATTTGTAATCCTTTTCATGTCTTTTGTTTCAAGATGGATAATATAGACATCGCTTAGAAAAGAGAAATCTTTGTCTTCACTTAAATCTGCCGTAACAGCAATCCATTTTCCATCTGGTGACCAGTCTTGCAATTGGTAGTCCTGTTCTCCGGATGTCAGCTGCTCCATTCCGCCAGTTTCAATATCTATTAATGCAACCTGGCTGTACCTTCCGCTCCAAAAACCCTGGGCGTCTGATTTGTGCTTCATTTTTTCAATTTCAAGAGGAAGGGGCCTGTCTGTCTGTTTTTCCTGATTTTCCTTTGTTTCTGCATCTTCTCCAGGCTTTACTGAAAGATTGAAAACAATCTTCTTCCCATCAGGTGACCAAACAGGCTTTGAAGCGCCATTTGCACAGTGTGTCAGCTGTTTGGCTTCTCCTCCTGCTTTGCTCATCACATAAATCTGTGATTTTCCGTCTCTGTCGGATACAAATGCGATTGACTCCCCATCAGGAGACCAGCGGGGCGAATGATTACGATGTTTGCCGTAAGTCCATTGAACCGGCATATTGCCTTTAATGGTATTTAAGTAAAAAATATTTGAACTATATGTATTTTCCTCATCAAGCATTCTGGTCTCAACAAAAGCTAAGTCATTTCCATTCAAGGATAGCTGCGGATCAGCTACTGATTTTAACTGATAAAGGTCTTCCGGTTTAATTGTATTTTTTTGCGTCATTTATTCCATCCTTTCTAACTGTGCTGTCCTCTTTATTTCGACATCAGAAATAAAATCCCTTCTCAATACGCTGCCGGCTGAAACTTTTTTTAATTATTGGAAATGATGAAGAATAACAGCGTTTCGACAAATATAGGCTCTTGCAAGAAAAAACATTCCTTTGTAAAATTAAATGAGAACACTTGTTCTGTAACACTAACAGGATACTATTGATTAAGGGAGCAGAAAAAACATGACCAGAATTCCTGAGGAAGACCGTAATATCATGGAACAGGCTATTTATTTGCCAATGGTGCTAACCATTTTAAATCGCGACTCCATCGTCATTAATAAAAGCCCGTTTAAACTAAAACAGCCTTATCTTGATTTGGTTGAAGAAACAATGAAGGTCATTCAAAGTGAACTCTCTGAGGTAAAACGCTATATGAATAAACACCAGCTTAAGGTACAGGAAATAAAGAGAGATGAGGCATTTACTATGTTCATGTTCCTTTACAAAGGATATGAGGAGCATCATAATTACTTTAACCCCCGCATCCGCAATAAAGTCCAGGAGCTGATGACATATTATCTTATTAAAAAACCTATGCCCAGGCCAGGAAAAAATCTGAAGGCAAATTAATATTTGGAATAAGAAAAGCCTGCAGCTAATAATGTAATATACACACGAAAAACAGAAGCATGAAATTCCGCATGCTTCTTATTTATCCTTTCCCTTCTCTATTGGTAGGCTCCAGTTCTCTCCGAAGCATTCATTATTTTGGAACCATTCACAAAGTACAATGCCTTTCTCTCTGAATCCTCTATCCTCCTTATCAATGTCGTTTTTAGTAAAGCTGTTCTGAGCACCTGATTATTAAGCGTAGTATAAGATACTGGAATAATGAAGCTTTGCTTATTCTTAAAAACCACTTGAGTATGTGCGTTTTCCGCTCGCTTGAAATAATTGATATGATCCAATGCAATCCAGATGCATTCAGGATTGTTTGGAGAAGCCGTCGGGAAAAAATAAATGAAATTTGTGGGGTCTATCGTTATTGGAGCTTTATGGGTAATGCCGGTTAATTGGCGTGTACCCTCTTTTCTGCCTTCATAGCTTGATCCAAAATATTTGCAGCTGCTTTTAATTATATCGATCGGCTTAAAAGGGGAAGTCACCTCATCATCAAGCTCCCAGATTTGCGAATAAACTTTCAGCCCATAAGCGAGGGGTTTGATAATCATTGTATTTGGATTGACTTCATACTCCTCGATCATTTGGGTATTATGGCTCATATGTTTTCATCTCCTATCTATTTTCGCTCTCGCTTTTCCATATTAACACCAATTTATCTAAAAATTACTAATTTATTTAATAGTTTCTAATTTGTTCACAATTTCGACATTCTGAAAATATTTTCTTAAAATTTAAAAAACTTAGTTGAATATTTAGAGGCAATTCCATATAATATTAAAAAGCTCAGGGGTGATTTCCATGAAGGAAAAATCATACACCGAATTGATGAAAACCAGTGGGATAAAACGGAAAAACCATAAGGATTCTTTTGTTCTTGACCTTTATATTGATATGCTTGTTACCGAGATTCTGCTGAATACTGAAAAAGAAAAGCTGATGAATAAAATAGACGCAGCAATTGATGAAAGAAATAAACCGTCATTTATGCATTTATCAAAGCAGTACAAAGAACTTTCCAAACGTTTTGGCACTTAGTAAACCAGTTTGCCCCCGCCAATCGGCGGGGTATTTTATTTTTAATAAGGCAGGAGAAAATTATTGGACAGCAGGCATTTATTTTTAATGGGCGGAAGCCCTCCATTCGGGCAAAGGCTTGGAAAAAAGTTTACGGAGCTGGCTTGTGGAGCGGCTGGCAAAATAGCTATACTCTTTTTGGAAAGGGAAGGCTGGGAAGGCTATATGAATAAGTATACTTCCGGCTTAACTCAAAATGGCGCAAGGAATTTCTGTTATCTGCCTCTTTCCCCTGCACCACCAGAATCTTTTCTTCAAGAATTGGTGTCCTGTACCGGGGTCATCATTGGAGGCGGTGAAACGGAAAAATACAGAAGTTATATTGTTGATACTGAAGTGGGAGAATACATTGGCAAGATGTACAAGAACGGTATTCCTGTAGCAGGTTTTTCGGCAGGTGCCCTAATTATCCCGGAGCATTGCATAATTCCCCCTATTGATACATCTGAAAAACAGCATCTCTTTCTGAAAGGTATCGGGTTAATCAGGGATTGTGTCATTAGTGTCCATTTCACTAAATGGAATGAAGGGGAAAATTTAAAGAGGGCAGCGGGGAAAACCAATGTCACGGCTGGTTATGGAATTGATGATGATGCAGGCATTTATTTTTATAATGAAATTCAGACTGATAGTGAAGGCGGCATACATATTTATAAGAATGAAATATAAAAAAGCAAGCCACATGGCCTGCTTTTTTCTCATATTATTGTCAAATCAGTCTGCCGCCTGCTTCCGTTCTTTTTGCCTCTGTTCCATTTCAAATTCTTCGAGCATGGAAATACGCTCCAGCATGGTTGGATGTCCATACCGGAATATTTTTACGAGAAGCGGCGGATTAACCTGGCTTAAACCGGCACGTGTCAGCTCCTGAAATGTTTCTATTGCTGCTTTTGAGTCCGTCGTCATTTCGATGGCATAGCGGTCTGCCCTTGTTTCCTGATACCGTGAAACAAAATTGGATAGAGGACTTGAAATAAAAAGCAGCATCGAAAGAATCATCAAAAACAGCGGCAGGGACCGAATATCATTTACCGCAGGAATTTTAAGCGCCCGTCCCCATTTATCGACTGCTTTCTCCATTATTTTGGCTGTCAAATAAAGGCCCAGCAGGGAAAGCAGCAAGTAACCGCCAATTCCGATATATATATGCTTTTCCACGTAATGGGCCATTTCATGTGCCATTATAAACAGGATCTGATCTTCAGTTAATTTATTCAGGGTTGTGTCCCATAGAACAATTCTTGAATTTGATCCGATACCAGTCACATATGCATTCAGCGCATTTGTTTTCTCTGCCATATCGACTTCAAAGACATGTTCCGCCGGTATTTTAGCCTGATTTGCCAAATCTAGAATTTTCGTTTCAAGTTCCTTGTTTTTCAAAGGATAGAAATCATTATATAGAGGGTCAATGACAACAGGCTGCAGGAACATCATAAATAAGGTAAATGGAACAGACAATAACCAGGCATAAAGCCACCATCTCTTCCTGCTCTTATTAATCAGCCAGTACAATACAGACACTATGAGAACCATCATTCCATAATTAACCCAAAAATCAATGAGTTCATCCTTCATCCATCCGCTGAAGCTCTGTGTCGAGATATTATACGTTTTTGAAAGTGAAAAGCTGATATAGCTTAATGGCATAGTAGCAATAAACGCGAAAAAAGAAAGCCAAATCAAATAAATCGCCGTTTGCAGGAATTTATAAGGTGCAGTCTGTTCAGCCCACTTCTTAAAAGCCTTCGATAAGCCAAATAAGAGAATGAATAAATAGAAAATCCATTCAAAAGGTGTAGAAATAAAAAACAGCAGGTTTCTTATTTTAGAATATTCCTCACTGAGCATCAGTTCCCTGCCGTTCAGGAAAGTTGCCGGATCTGCCCGTGAGCCTTCATACTCAAAGGGCAGACTGCTGTCAGCAAAATAGAATAAATACCAATAAAAAAATAAACCGTATACAAAAAAGGCCAGCGCCCCGTAAAAGCCTAATTTCCGCGCCATCTGATCCCCCCTTATGGTACAACCTTTCTATATTTAGTTTAGTATAAAAATCTGGAATTAGAACTATTTTGATGGGACAATCCAAGTTATTAGCCTTTCACAGGAGTTCTATTGAAAAAGCCGGTTCTAGAAGGAACCGGCTAAAGAACATCAATAATAATCTTTTCTAAAATAAGAAAGAATATACAGATAACACAGCAATCGATCCTAATACAACAACAATCACATTTGCACCTAAAAAGGCTGCTAGAAAAGCAGCAGCTGCCCCGAGCAGCCCAAACCAAATATCTTCATTTATAAACAGGATGCCTGGAAAAATAAGTGCCCCTAAGGTCGCATACGGCACATTCTTTAATATCCCCTGAACGAACCCGGGAAGCTCCTTCCCCTTAAAAAGCACAAAAGGCAGCAGTCTTGGGATATACGTAACTGCTGCCATCCCAACAATCATCCACACGATATGGCTACTCATGCCCCTGCCCCCTGTGCCTGTTTTTTGCATTTTCAATCCATTCTACTATTACAGCTGACAAAAGCGTGGCCAGCACAATTGCCCAGCCAGTCGATAGCGTATTAGTCAAAGTGAAAATTGTGTTAAAACACGCTGCCAGTGCCGAAAGAAAAACAACTTTTGCACTCTTTTTCATAGACGGAACGAGAAGGCCGACAAACATGGCATAAAGAGCAACAGACATGCTTTCCTGCAAGGTTTGCGGAAGGCTCCCACCAATTAGGTGCCCAAGCCCTGAGCAAAAGACCCAGCTTAAATAGGAAACCGAGATAAGCCCAAGCATATAACCGCTTGTTACCTTTTCTTCACGTACTGCTGCAACTGAGAAAGTTTCGTCCGTAATCCCAAAAGATAAAATTACCTTGTTAGCAGCCTGTTCATCATCCCACTTTTCATTAAGAGAGGTTGACATTAAGAAGTGCCTGATATTCACGATAAAAGTTGTCAAAACAATTTCAAATATGCCCGTTCCCAATGAAAGAAGGCTCAGGGATATGTACTGTGCTGCCCCTGCAAATACGAGCAAACTCATTAAAGCTGTTTCACCAATTGAAAGACCAGTTGTTTTGGCGAGCAGCCCAAATGTTAAAGCGATGGGTGCATATCCTATCGCGATGCTGATTCCCGACTGCACCCCTTTCCTATACTCCCCGGAAGGCTTGCCGACTGCAAGTTCTGCCATAATGCTCACCGCCTTAAAAAATATAATACCAGCCTGAAAATTATACTATAATAGACTTAATATTAAAGCATGATGCGCTGGTATAGTATATTATACATTCGTGCGTTATATTACACAATAAACCTGGAGGATATAATGGAGAATATTCAAAAAAGTATTGGGGAAAACCTAAGGAATATTCGAAAAACAAGAGGATACAGCCTGGATGCAGCGGCAGAAATAACCGGGGTCAGCAAGGCGATGCTGGGACAGATTGAGCGGGGGGAATCCAACCCGACTGTCACCACGCTTTGGAAAATCGCGAGCGGCCTTCAAGTTTCATTTTCCTCACTTATTCATGAGGAACCATCAGATGTCCAACTCATAGAATTGAAGACTCTAACTCCAATAATGGAGAGCATGGGCGATTACAGGGTTTATCCCGTGTTCCCTTTTGACCCCCGCAAGAAATTCGAGATCTTCACAGTCGAAATTGAATCGGGCTGCCAGCATACATCTGATAAACATAATGAGGGTGTTGAAGAATATATCACTGTCATGTCCGGAACTCTTGAAATAGAGATCGGAGACCAGCGAATCACTGTCCGCTCCGGCAATTCAATAAAATTCTCAGCAAATAAAGCGCATACGTATAAAAATATCGGAGCCGAACTGATTCGCTACCAGGCAGTCATGTATTATCCATGAAAAAGTTGGCATATCGCTTCGGGCGGTATGTTTTTTTACTGGAATATTTCCAAAACAAACAAGCCGGACAAAGCCAAAAGCCTTTTGTCCGGTCTCCCTTTAGATTAATACAGCCTTGTCACTGCTCATTTTCTCTCCACGGATTTTTTGGAATTCTTCAAGCAGTTTTTCGACGGTCAAATCTTTCTTTTGGTCTTCATTTGTTTCAAAAATGATCTGGCCCTTGTCCATCATGATCAGCCTATTTCCCAGGTCAAGTGCCTGCTGCATATTGTGGGTCACCATTAATGTAGTAAGTTTATATGTTTCCACAATCTCTTTCGTAAGGCTGGTAATCAATTCTGCACGAGCCGGGTCCAAGGCAGCGGTATGTTCGTCTAAAAGCAATATTTTAGGCTCTGTAAAAGTCGCCATCAACAGGGATAATGCCTGCCTCTCCCCGCCTGACAGCAGTCCAACTTTTGCTGAAAGCCTGTTTTCCAATCCAAGATGCAGCATTTCCAGCTTTTCCTGGAAAAAGTCGCGTCGTTTCTTGGAAACTCCTTTGCGAAGGCCACGTGCCATAGTTCTCGAATAAGCAATGGCAAGATTTTCTTCTATGGTCATGGAAGGGGCTGTTCCTGCCATCGGATCCTGGAAGACACGTCCGATCAGCCTGGATCTTTTATGTTCTTTCACAAGAGTGACATCAGTGCCATCAACCAGCACTTCTCCTATATCAGGAATCAATTTGCCGGAAATCATATTCATAAGAGTAGATTTTCCCGCTCCATTACTGCCAATAACCGTCATGAAGTCGCCTGGCTTTAAATGAAGATCGATTCTGTGAAGTGCTGTTTTTTCGTCTGGAGTTCCCTCATTAAACACTTTATGAATCTGATTTAATTGCAGCAAGATGTTCACCACTTTTCCCGTAGGCATTAGTTTTTTTCGCTTCCGCTAATCTCCGCCGCTTTCTCTGCTTTTCTTTTTGCTGCTGAATAAGCTTTGGCAGAATCAGCGCACCAATCACGATTACTGCTGTGATTAGCTTCATATCTCCTGTTTCAAGAAATTCAACTCTCAATGCAAGAGTGACTATAATACGATATAAAATGGCTCCTCCGATGACAGCCAGTGTTGCTCGGACAATAGTTTTTGCGCCAAAGATTGCTTCTCCAATGATTACGGATGCAAGTCCTATGATAATCATCCCGATTCCCATTCCGACGTCACTGAATCCGTTATACTGTCCCACTAATGCTCCAGAAAAAGCTACAAGTGCATTTGAAATGCCCAAGCCAGCTATCTTCAGGATGTCTGTATCAGCTGAAAAGCTTCGGATCATCGTCTCATTGTCGCCTGTTGCACGTATAGCCAGACCAATATCTGTCTTTAAGAAAAGATCAATCAATACTTTCGCAGCAAAGGCTAATATTAGCATTAAAATCAGAATCCCCCAGGTCTTTGGGATGAAACCCATTCCCAATGCCCCAAACAGGCTTTGAATAGCCTGATCAATCCCAAGTCCCTGCCAGAATGCTGTAAGCTTTGTGATAGCCGTTTCCTCAGACAGCAGTGGAACATTTGACTTGCCCATAATCCGGAGATTGATAGAGTACAATGCGATCATCATTAATATTCCGGACAAGAGGGCATTAATTTTTCCTTTTGTATGAAGAAGGCCTGTAAGGCAGCCTGCTGCAAAACCCGCAAGCAATGCTGTCATTGTTGCCAAAAATGGATTGTATCCTCCTACTATCATGACAGCTGCTACAGATGCGCCCGTTACAAAGCTTCCATCCACCGTCAGATCGGGAAAATCCAGTATTCTGAATGATAGGTAAACCCCCAATGCCATTAAGGCATAAATTGCTCCTGCCTCAATGGAACCAAAGATCGCTGTTGGCATAGTAATCTCCCTTTCTATTAGAAAAGCGCAAACGCTGGTGGGTTATTTACAGGTATTACTCCACAAACTCAGCAAGATCGCTCCATTCCTCTTTTAAGTCAATGCCCATTTCTTCTGCAGCCTTTTTATTGATTACCAGCTTTAGATTCTGCGGATATTGGACAGGAAGTTCGGATGGCTTCTTGCCGTCTTTTAAAATTTTTGCAGCCATTTCCCCAGCTTCATATCCGATATCTTCATAGTCAAATCCGTAAGCAGCAAAGCCCCCGCGTTTAACAGAGTCCAGTTCTCCCACGAAAAGCGGGATGTCATTGTCGTTTGAAACCTGAATGACAGATTCCAAAGCGGAAACAACAGTATTATCCGTAATAATATAGATGGCATCAGCTTTTCCGACAAGAGATTCTGCAGCCTGTTTCACTTCGGAAGAATTGGATACGGTAGCTTCAGCCAATTTCATATCTGTACTTGAAAGAGCTTCCCTCACCTTTTCAATCTGCACCTCTGAATTTTGTTCTCCAGAATTGTAAATAACACCCACTGTGCCTGCCTCAAACTGTTCATTTATAAATTTAACCATGTTGGGTATCGCATCAGGATGCGTATCTGTTGTACCTGTTATATTTCCTTCAGGAGAATCCATTGATTTTACTAATTGCGCACCCACTGGATCGGTTACTGAAGTAAATACAATTGGTATATCCTTTGTTGCATTCAGTGCACTTAATGCACTGGGGGTAGAGTTGGCAAAGATCAGGTCTACTCCATCTCCGGCAAAATTATTGGCAATGGATTGATTATTATTCTGGTCCCCTTGTGCAATCTGAACATCGTAGCTTGCTTCAATACCAGAATCCTCCAATGCCTTCTTAAAGCCATCGAGTGCCGCATCTAACGAGGGATGCTCGACAATCTGCGTAACTCCTATATTAAATGATTCTTCCTTTTCTTTATCAGAAGAGCCTGCATCTCCATTTGTACTTTCACTCCCGCAGCCGCTTAGAAGCAAAGTTCCCATAAGACCTGCAGCAGCTATTGCTTTAAATGATTTTATTCTCTCTAACATACTAGATGATCCCCCTTTTATCTCTATCTTTTCACTTCAGCACTTTTATGCTTTTATGCTTTCATTCACTAAATTATATAGGTAATAGCGACACTATTCAAGATATTTTTTAATAATTTTCTAAAAATTTATTATTTTAATAGAAAGGACACAGCCAAATATTGCCGTGTCCCATTACCCGCTTATTCATTTTATTTCCCTTTAAACTCCGGTTTTCTTTTTTCAGCAAATGCTGCAAGAGCTTCAACTCTATCTTCTGTTGGGATAATTACTTCATATGCCTTCCTTTCAATCTGCAGCCCAGTCTGCAAATCGACACCCATGCCATGTTTTACAGCAAATTTAGCCTGCTGCAGGGCAAGCGGGCCGTTATTAAGCATTTGTCCGGCAAATTCAAAGCAATCATTTAAGAGATTATCTTTTTCAGTCACTTTTGTAAGGATGCCGTATTCAAGCGCTTTTTCAGAAGTAAGCCTTTTAGCCGTCAAAATTAATTCCAGGGCTTTGGCCTGGCCTATCAATCTTGGAAGTCTTTGAGTGCCGCCTGCCCCTGGTATTATGGCCAAACTTGTTTCTGTAAGTCCCATTAAAGTGCCTGAAACGGCGATGCGGAAATCGCAGGATAGAGCTAACTCCATCCCGCCCCCGAAGGCAAAACCGTTAATAGCAGCAATAGTAGGCTGCGGAAGCTGATCAACTAGTGAGAATACCTCACCTATTTTATATATATTTCTGCGGACTTGCTCTTCTGATAGTGTCCTGCGCTCTTTTAAGTCTGCACCAACACTGAATGCTTTTTCTCCAGCCCCTGTAAAAATCACTGCACGCACATCAGGGCTGGTGCGCAGCTTTTCAACTGATTCCTGAAGCTCCGATAAAGTATCAAAATTAAAAGCATTCAATGCATCAGGGCGGTTAATCGTTACGACCGCAATATGACCTTTTGTTTCGACTGCAATAGAACTCATATGTATCTCTCCTCTTTCAAGTACTATCTAATAATTCGATAAATTTCGTGAAAACCCTTTCAAATTTAGTCAATTTGAAATGGGAATAGAAAAGGACAGACACATCCCATGCCTGTCCATAAAATCCTATTTAGTCTGTAGAACCTGATTCTTCAATGCTCTCCTCAAAATTTTACCAGTTGTGTTCTTTGGCAGTTCTTCTAAAAACTCGATCGATGACGGCACTTTATATTTAGCCAGATGCTCAGCACAGTATGCAAGCAGCAGTTCTTCTGTCAGCTGAGGATTTTTAGTTACAACATAGCATCTCACCGCTTCACCCAGATTTGGGTCAGGCACACCCAATACAGCAACTTCAACTACATCCTCGTGATTATAGAGCACCTCTTCAACTTCCCGCGGGTACACATTATATCCGCCGACTAAAATAAGGTCCTTTTTACGGTCAACGATATAAAAATAACCTTCCTCATCCTTTTTTGCGAGGTCTCCTGTATAAAGCCAGCCATCGCGAAAAGTTGCCGCGGTTTCTTCCGGCAGCTTGTAGTAGCCTTTCATCACGTTGGGCCCGCGCACAATCAGTTCACCTACTTCGCCAACGGAAACTTCCTCTCCCAGTTCATTTACGACCTTATTCTCAACGTTCATAATGGATTGCCCGATTGAGCCTGCTTTCCGCGGCTTATCAAGCGGATTGAAGCAGGTAACCGGAGAAGCTTCTGAAAGACCATATCCTTCTGAGACAATGACATTGAATTTTTTTTCAAAGCCATGAAGAAGTGCAACAGGCATGGCAGCACCGCCCGAAATGCAAAGCCTTAACGATTTCAGATCTTCCGTATTTCCATCATCAAACTGAAGAAGGAAATTGTACATGGTCGGAACGCCGGCAAAAACAGTAGGTTCATATTTTTTAGCGAGTCTAAATATTTCTTTCGGGCTGAATTTTGGATCTATTAAAATAGTAGCCCCATTCATCAGCGGTGCATTGAGAGCAACCGTTAAACAGAAGACATGAAACATAGGCAAAGTAGTGATAACCCGGTCATTTTCGTTCATGTGTAAATAGTCGCTGACATCCTTTGCATTGCAGTAGAGGTTTTTATGTGTCAGCATGGCACCCTTCGGCTTGCCTGTCGTACCGGATGTATATAGGATAACGGCTGTTTCATCATCTTTGAGCTCAGGGCCTTTAAAATCCAAATCTCCTGAAGCTATCACTTGTGTAAACGATTTCATTTTTGAGAAAGCTGATAATGCAGACGGATCCGCTTTTGAAGCCTGTCCCTGCGGGGTTTCACAAATAATAAAGTTCTCCACTCTTGGAAGAGCCTGATGCATCTTCTCAATCAAAGGCACTAACAGGTCAAGCGTAACAAGCGCTTTTACATCACCATTATTAACAATGTAGCCAATTTCATCCGGTGTATAAATTGGGTTGATCGGTATAACAGTTGCTCCAAGCCGCAGTGCTCCATGCAGGCCGATGACAAAATGCGGCGAATTCCCAAGTAAAAGAGCAATATGATCTCCTTTTTTCACTCCCAGCTTTGAGAGCCCATCCGCAAATTTAGTCACAGCACCATCAAGCTCCCCATATGTACTGGACTGGTCCATAAAATAATAGGCAGTCTTATTGCCCATTTTGATCGCCGTTTCATGCAGCTGCTCTGTTAAATTCATTTACACTCCCCCTGTAATGAATGAATAGTCATTCATTTTTATTAAATAAATTTTCTAAATATATTATATTGAAAGAAAGTTTTGTATTCAAGTAGGAAAGCGAATTGTTCACAATTTCTTTTTTATAGAGGACTGCCTTTCGCAAAACTTTATATAAATATAAGAAAAGCCGGCATAATGCCAGCTTTCCAATAAATGATCCCATTAATAAACCAGGTTGATAAATTCGGTCTTTGTCACATTTCCGAAGTAATGCTTAATGTCCACTCCTTCAAGGGCATTTTCAATCTCTGACTTTTCATAGCGAATTCCTGTAAGCTTGCTTTCAATTTCGCTTACATCTCCAACCCCAAAGAAGTCTCCGTAAATTTTACATTCCTCAATTTTCCCTTTTGTGACGTTAAGTCTAATATCAATTTGCCCCACTGGGAAACGATGCGAGTGCTGAAGATCAAATTTGGGTGATTTTCCATAATTCCAATCCCAGTTTTGATAGCGCTCCTTGGACAGCTGATGAATTTTTTCCCAATCATCATTCGTAAGCCTGTACTCTGCAATTTCATCTAAATCACCAAAAATATTCTTAAGCAGCAAAGTGCGAAATTCTTGAATTGTGATTTTTTTATCCAGGAACTCTGAGATATTAGCAACACGGCTTCGAATAGACTTAATGCCTTTCGATTCAATTTTATCTTTCTTTACCTTTAATGCCGAAACGACATTTTCTATTTCGGAATCAAACAAGAGGGTACCATGGCTAAACATTCTGCCTTTGGTAGAAAACTGGGCATTCCCGGATATCTTTCTGCCTTCTGCCATCAGGTCATTTCGCCCGCTCAATTCAGCATTAACACCAAGCTTCTGCAAAGCTTCTACAACCGGCTCGGTAAACTTTTGGAAGTTGTGGAAGCTTTCTCCATCATCTTTTGTGATAAAGCTGAAGTTGAGATTGCCTAAATCATGATAAACAGCCCCGCCGCCAGAAAGCCTTCTGACCACATGGATACCATTGTTCTCGACATATTCAGTATTAATCTCTTCAACTGTATTCTGGTTTTTTCCAATAATAATGGAAGGTTCATTAATATAAAAAAGCAAATAGGTTTCTTCAATATCAAGATTCTTTAGTGCATATTCCTCAATAGCAAGGTTAATTCTGGGATCTGTGATTCCCTGGTTGTCAATAAAAAGCATCTGTGTTCCTCCTCAAAAAGTATGGGACCATTGATAATCCGCAATAGAAATAGGACCGGTATATTTTGTTGAAGCCTCTTCCTTCAGCTTTCGCAGTTCACCATAATGAGGCAAATGAGTCAGCAGCAAATTTTTCACCTTTGCTTTGCTGGCCAATGTTCCAGCATCCAAGCTTGTCATATGCCCAGCATTTTTTCCATTTTGATGACCGTAAAAATTGCATTCGCAAACTAATAAATCAGCATTTTCGCTAAATGCTGCCAGCTCTTCTTTATATGACGTATCAGCCGTATAAATAAGCGTTTTGCCGTCTGCTTCAATTCTCATTGCATAGCAAGGCACAGGGTGATTAGTCTTTAAAAAGCGAATTTGAAACGGCCCTGCAAAGAGAGTGCCATCAGGATCATAGCAGACTCCTTTTGTGATATCCTTGTATGTAAATTTGGCAAATTCATACTGATCAAGAGAATGACCATAGATCGGGAGGGTATCTGTTTTCCTGCCTAAAAAACTCTGAATGAGCCTGGCATGCTGCAGAACCCCTATATCCGCAATGTGATCTGGATGGTAATGCGAGATAATCACTGCATCCAATTCTTCTGGCTGAAAAAAATTCTGCATTTTTGAAAGTACGCCGCTTCCGCAGTCGATCAGCAAATGAAACCCATCATGCTCCAGCAAATACCCTGAACTCGCCCCATCAGCTTTAGGATAACCGCCCCAGCTCCCAATTACAGTTAACTTCATCACGTTTCCTCCTTATTAAAAAAGCGTAAGTTCCTACGCTATGACTGATAACCAAACTCTCAGGGAAAGGCCCATCTTTACTATGTCCAATATACTCGATTATGCCTATTTTTTCACTTTTTTAATATTGTATTGAAACAGAAGTTGACACAAAGATACTGTTATAATACAATAAACTTAAATAATCAAATTATTTAGAACAATATTACAAATCAGGAGGCTTCAACATGATTCAAAACATTATGGAGTTTTTCAGAAACCTGCCGGCAAAACAATGTTCAGAATGCGGGAAGTCGATCGAAGAGCAGCATGAATGCTACGGAAACAAGTGTGATGAATGCATGGGAATAACAGATTTATAGAATAATATATTAAAAGCCAGCCCTGTGGGCTGGCTTTGTTTTTTACTTATAATCAATCAGCCTGCCCTGCAGCAGCTGCAAATCTTTTCTTGTGCATTGCAGTAAAGTAAACAAAGGTTCCTGCAATGAACAGGGCAGCGAAACTCAATAGAATGACTGCATTCTCCCACATGAAATCAAAATTCCCGCTAGAAATGACAGCCTTTAGTCCGGAAACGGAATAGGTCATAGGCAAGTATGAACTGATTGGCTGAAGTGCATTAGGAATCAGCTCAAGCGGGAAAGTACCAGCACTTGTTGTCAGCTGGAGAATTAATATGATAATTGCAGCAAACCTGCCAGGATCACCCATTACGGTGACAAAAAATTGAATAAGCGCGATGAACGTAATGCTGGTTATGATGGTAAACAGAAGAAACAAAGGTACACTCTGCACTTCCAGGCCAAGTCCCAGCAATAGAATCAAGGCTGCAATGAGACCCTGAATAATGCCTATTCCAGCAAGAATCCCAAACTTGCTTGCAAACCAGCTAAATCCTGACCGTGGAACACCAGCCGGTTCACGAAGCGGGAATACAATAGAAAGAAGCAGAGCACCTACGAAAAGGCCAAGAGACAGAAAATAAGGCGCGAACCCAGTACCATAGTTAGGAACTTCTGTTATCTTCTCGTTATCTATTTCTACCGGATTTGCCATCATATTATAAGTTTTATCGCTGGCATTTACAGATGAGGCATTTTCAGCGCCATCCGCTAATTTATTTGCTAACTCAGCAGATCCTTCATAGATTTGTGCATTACCTTCGGCTACTTTGCCTGCGCCATCTTCAAGCTGCTTTGTGCCATCTGCAAATGCAGCTGAACCTTGGGTCAGTTTGCCAAGACCTCCTGACAAATCTGCTGCACCGCCTGCTAGCCTGTCTGCTCCGGCTTGGGCTTCACCAAATTTCTGAGCAAATGTTTCCATTCCAGCACCGAAATCTTTATGTCCCTGTACAAGCTGCTGAGAACCAGTTTCCAGATCGGATGCCCCTTGGGCAAGCTGATTTATTCCCTGCTGGAGCTGCAGCTGTCCTTCATTTAGCTGCCCCATTTTTTGGGATAATTCGGCTCCTCCCGCAGATAGTTTACCAGCTGACTCAGCAAGCTGGGCTGATCCAGCCTTCAGCTGGGCAAGCACAGTCTGAAGCTCAGCTTTTTCAGGAGATCCATCAGGAAGCTGCGATATAAAGCCCTGCAGCTTTTGCTCTAAAAGAGCAGTGCCTCCACTGAGTTTTTGTGCCTCCGTTTGCCATTGTTCCAGAGATGAAGATAAGGTTTTCGCTCCATTTTCCACCTGCTCGGTTCCATCAATCATAACAGGAAGTTTTTCCTTTATTGTAACAATCCCTGCTTTTGTTTGTGTAACACCTGCTGACAGCTTTTGACTTCCAGATTCCAGCTGATCAGAAGCTTTACTTAATTCTGATTGGCCTTCAGCTAATTTCCCTAAACCTTCTGAAAGGGATTTAGCTCCTTCTGTCATTTCTTCTGAACCTTTTCTTGCTGAGCTTACACCATTATTGAACTCAATGGATTTATCGGCTAAAAGCGCCAGCTTCTCATGCAGCGTGTCAGAACCATCCTTTAAATCTGCAGCTCCTTCACTGATTTGAAGGGCCCCATCACTTGCCTGTCCAATGCCATCTGCCAGTTCCCCTACCTTATCGAACATCGTTTCAGCATAAGTTTCAGTCACTTTTTCTGACAGAGACGCTTTAATTTTTTCTACAGCTGTTCCGCCAATTTGAGCTGATAAAAAATTGTAGCTCTCATTGGGAACGTAAATCAGGTTCATTTTCTGCGGATTGTCTTCCAGGAGAGTGGTTGCATTCTTGGAAAAATCCTTAGGGATTTCAACAAGCATATAATATTGCTGATCATTTAGATCTTTATATGCTTCCTCTTTATCAACAAATTGAAAATTAAAGTCCTTGCTTTCCTTTAATTTATCAACAAGATCATCGCCCAGATGCAATTCATTATCTTCAAATGCAGCACCTGCATCCTCATTAACGATAGCAACAGGCAGATCATCTAAATGATCGTATGGATCCCAAAATGCCCAAAGAAACATTCCGCTGTATAAAATAGGAATAAACACTACTGCGATAATAGGAATCAGCAGTTTTTTGTTTTTTAAGATTGCTGAAAACTCCTTCAAGAAAAGTTTGTTTCTCACCGTAAATCCCTCCGTAATAACTTAATGACTAATTTCCCCATTCGGTCATTTCTCTGAAAAAATAGAGGACTATCTAGTTCGATAATCCTTTCATAATGTATTGTTCAAACAGCATAGCTATTTTTTCTTTTTCCAAAGGTTCATGACGCTGCTCCCAATCAAATATGAGAGCAATATAAAGCTTCAGCATCACAAAAGATGTCAGTTCCGGATCGCATTTCCGGATTTCTCCTTTTTCAATCGCTTGTGTGACTTTGTCTTTTAAATAACTTAATATCGCATCCTCTACTTTCCCAATTACATCTGTAACAGCAGGAGTTCCCATTTCCTTTGCTTCCTGGAAAAGCTTGATTGTCAGCTGATGCTTCATGCGGAATTCAAGTATTTTATACAAACCCCGATGAACATTTTTATGAAAGGGCAAAGAAGGATCAAGCGCTTCATCAGCTGCGCTTTTCATTTCCATAATGAGCGTATGGATAATTTCATCAAACAGCTCTTCTTTATTTTTAAAGAAATTATAAATAGTGCCTTTTCCAACATTTGCAAGCTTTGCAACTTGATCCATAGTGGTTGCTTTATATCCAAATAGAGAAAATGATTTAGTGGCAGCCTCAATAATTTGCTGTTTCCGATCTGCTGACATGAACTCACCTCTTTAGAAAATGACTAAATGAACAATTTGGTCATTAGTACAAAAAGAAATTTACCATACTCTAAATGAAAAAGCAAGCTGAAATGATCCAATATAAAAAGCTGTCACACACGGACAGCTTTTTGCTTGTTGCTTTGCAAGTATTCAACTGCATTTCGAACTGCCTCTTCTGCCTGATCTATGCAGTCAGGAACGCCAAGACCTTCAAATGAACTTCCTGCCAGAAAAATGCCCGGCAGCTTTTCCTGTGCCTGTTTCTTTGCCAGCCCGACGCGTTCTTTATGTCCTACAGTATACTGCGGCATTGAATCCTTCCATCTTGTTACATAAACAAAGTCCGGATTCATTTTAATATTCATTGTTTTATTTAAATCATCAAGTACAACTTTAACAATTTGGTCATCTGACAGATCCACCACTGCTTCATCACCGGCTTTGCCAACGTAACAGCGCAGAAGCACTTTTCCTTTTGGGGTCGAATGAGGCCATTTCTTATGTGTCCAGGTACATGCAGTAATGGTGTAATCACTATGGCGTGAAACAACAAAACCGGTTCCGTCAATATCCCTCTCAATCGATTGCTCAGGAAAAGCCAGCGCTACAGTTGCCACAGAAGTGGAAGGCATGTCTTTGAACTGCCCAAAAAGTCCCCAGCCAGAGAAAATGCTGCACAGAGCATGGTGGGGAACAGCCATAACCATGCAATCTGCCTGAAGGTTTTCTCCGCCATTCATTTCAACTGTATAGCTTCTGCCAGTCTTCTTGATCGATTCAATTCGATGGCCTTTTAGTACAGTTCCAGGTTCAAGCTTGCTCTCTAGGGCATCGACAAGCGATTGAAGCCCCGATTTGAAAGTAAGGAACATCCCTTCTTTGCTTTTGCGGTTTGCGGCTTGTTTCGGGTGAGAGCCTGTGGACTTTTTCATTCCCAGAATTAAACTTCTATACTTCTGCTCAACCTGATAAAACTGCGGGAAGGTGGCCATAAGGCTTAATTGATCAATATCGCCAGCATAAATGCCAGAAAGAAGCGGTTCAATCAAATTATCGACAACTTCGTCACCAAGCCTTCTCCTGAAAAAGGCACCCAGTGACTGATCATTGGAAGAAGCGGAGCGCGGCAGCACAAAATCTGCCGCAGCTCTTGCCTTCCCTGCGGGAGAGAATAAGCCGGTTGTAATAAAGGGAGCAATTTGTGTAGGAATGCCCATGATTGATCCGCCCGGCATTGGAAATAGGCGCTGTCTTACAAGAACATAGGACTTACCGGATGTATTTCTCACAAGCTCTTTTTCCAGCCCTGCTTCCTTGGCAAGCCGGGACGCACTTTGTTTACGGGCCAGAAAGGAATCTGGTCCTCTTTCGATCACAAAACCGTCTCGTGTTATTGTTTGAATCTTGCCGCCAAGACGATGTGAAGCTTCTATGAGCTTTACATCCAGGGCCATTCCTTTTTCTTTGGCTTCCTTCTGCAGATAGTAAGCTGCAGCAAGACCAGTAATTCCCCCTCCGGCAACAACAACTTTCTGTCTCTCTCCCTGCACGGTAAATCGCCTTCTTTTCTAATTTTTTGCTTATCTATTCAGCAACTTAAAAATGGCATCAGACATCGCATCAATAAACTCTGGCTGTGAATTTGGCATTTCTGGACGGTAATAGCTTGCACCAAGCTCATCAGTGACAACTTTGCATTCATAGTCATTGTCGTACAGCACTTCAAGATGATCTGAAACAAAGCCGACAGGAGCATACACAAATGCCTTGTAGCTCTTGTTTTCATAAAGGTCCCTTGTCAAATCCTGCACATCAGGACCAAGCCATGGTTCAGGTGTGTTTCCTGCACTTTGCCAGCCAACGGCATAGTTTTTGACGCCAGCCTGTACGGCAATCAGGTCAGCTGTTTCCTGCAGCTGATGCGGATATGGATCCCCTGATTTCAGAATCTTTTCCGGCAAACTGTGTGCAGAAACAATTAACACAGCTGAATCTTTTTCTTCAGCAGGCATTTTATCGAATGTTTCCTTTACACGATCAGCCCAATATTTGATAAACTTAGGCTCTTTATACCAGCTTTCAACTGATTTTATAACAGGACCGCCAAGCTTTTCAGCCTCTTCTTTGGCTCTGCCGTTATATGATTTTACACTAAAGGTTGAGAAATGAGGTGCAAGAACAATGCTGACAGCCTCTTCAATCCCATCCTCATGCATTTGTCTAACTGCATCTTCTACGAAAGGTTCAATATGTTTTAATCCTAAATACATTTTGAATTCATAATCGTCCTGAATTTCATTTAAATGCTGTTCAAGTTTTTCAGCCTGATCTTTAGTAATTTCTGCAAGCGGTGATATTCCGCCAATCGCTTCATATCTGCTTCTTAAATCTTCAAGCATTTCCTCAGAAGGCTTTCTTCCCCTGCGGATATGTGTATAGTAACGCTCAATGTCTTCTTCCTTATAGGGAGTTCCATAAGCCATTACAAGTAAACCAACTGTCTTTTTACCCATGTCTTCCACCTCAAATAGTTTTGTATCCAGTCCTTATTGTGCCAAAAATTAAATTGATTACCAAAACTAATGCTCAAGCAATGTGCCAATCGGTTTACCAGACATTGCTCAAAGCTGTCCTAAAGGTTACTTGTTTAGTTTGGAAGCAGAGTACTCATGAATAAAAGCAGTTAATTTCTTTAATGTGTCCGGATTAACCTCCGGGAAAACACCATGCCCAAGATTAAATATATAACCAGGCTGGGCCATTCCTTGATCGAGAATAGCTTTTGCTTTTTCCTCTATAACCTCCCATGGTGCAAGGAGAATAGCCGGATCAAGATTGCCCTGGACTGTTTTGGTGATGCCTTTTGCCCTTGCTTCCTGAATCGGAAGTCTCCAATCCAGCCCAACTACATCAAGCGGCAGATCATGCCACTCCAATGCCAGGTGGCTTGCGCCTACACCGAACATGATCAACGGAACATTCTCTTCTTTTAAGGCAGAGAAAATACGATTCATTACAGGCTTAATAAAATAGCGGTAATCCTCCACATTTAAGGCGCCAACCCATGAATCGAAAATCTGGATAGCTTTCGCACCTGCTTTGACCTGGGATTTCACATATGTAATAGTCATTTCCCCAAGTTTATCCATTAAAGCAAACCAGGCTTTAGGTTCTGCATACATGAATGCTTTCGTTTTGTTGTAATTCTTAGATGGTCCGCCTTCAATCATATAGCTGGCAATAGTAAATGGAGCCCCTGCAAAACCGATTAGAGGCACAGTCAACTGCTCTTGAGTAAGAAGCTTAATAGTCTCCAGGACATATGGAACGTCCTCTTCCGGATTGATTTCCCCAAGCTTTTCTACATCCGCTATGGAACGGATAGGATTTGAAATAACAGGGCCGATTCCTGATTTAATTTCCACATCAACCCCCAGGGCAGGAAGAGGTGACATAATATCTTTATAAAGAATGGCAGCATCATTGTTATATTGCTCTACTGGCAGCCTAGTAACATAGGCACAAAGCTCAGGCTGGTGTGTAATTTCAAATAGGGAGTATTTTTCTTTTATCGCTCTATATTCCGGCTGCGAACGGCCAGCCTGGCGCATATACCAAACAGGAACATAATCTGTCTGTTCCCCCCTTGCTGCCTTCAGAAATGTATCGTTAAATGAGTTCGTCATTAAATTTTATCCACCTTTCAAGACTTGTCTGCGTATTATTGTAATATATATATACCAAAATTAGAAATCGCCAGTATCTATCCTTTATGACTATATCCTTTTTTCTCTGTTTTTGTATAGATTTGAAGGGCAAATGTCAAAAAATTGACGTTTTTAACTATCTAAATAAGGGAAAATTAAAGATTGTAAGGATATTAGCTCATAAAATTTTTCAATTAATGAATGAAATGTTTAACAGCATGATATTTTCACTGAAATGACTTTCAAAAAACACTATAAACTTTTCCAAGTGGAGTGAGAAAAAATGAAGATATATATGGCAAGAGGAACTTACGATTATTTGAAAAAAATTGAAAAAAAGCATTCCAATGAAAACATGGTTGCAATGCAGAATACTGAGAGTGCCTTATTAATCCATGAAACAGCAGGAGCCTCCATCTTTAAAGAACCTCGTTCCTATGAAGTAATTGATTCTTCCGGTACATTCAATGATGCAGGATTTGCAGTTCTGAATAATATACCTGTTACAGATGAAGGCAGGCCGCTTTTTGAGCACCGGTTTAAAAACAGGGCAGGACTTATTGAAAATGAACCGGGATTTACGGCCATCCGGGTTCTGCGGCCACTTGAATCAAACACATATATCATTCTAACACTATGGAAGGATGAAAAATCCTTTAAGAACTGGCAGAATTCCAATGCATATGAAAAAGCACATGAAAAACGCGGGACGGAAAGCGGCATCGATAAGACACCGAATATATTCTCCAGCCCTTCATATGTGACCCAATATTATATCCCTGAAGAAGAGAAATAAGAAAAGCGGAAGCGCCTAGCCCACCCCCTACAAGCACAAGACGAGCCTTCCGGAAAGGCGTCCTTTGCCTTTTTGGGAGGATTGGCTTGTGACCTCGAGGGGGTAGGCGCTGGAGCTAGACAATTATCTAACTTAAGAATTCATACATTCTTTTAATTTAATAAAGGATGAGCTGCAGCAGCTCATCCTTCTCTATGCCTGTCTTTTAATTATGCCATTTCGATTGGCATAAACTGCTGCCTGAGTACGGTCAGTCACACCCAGTTTACTGAGGATATTGCTTACGTGTGTTTTGACTGTTTTGATGCCAATGAACAATTCCTCACTGATTTCCTGGTTTGTCATCCCTTCCCCAATGCAGAGCAGAACATCAAACTCCCTTTCAGTTAAATCATCGTGAGGCTTTTTTTCTTTTTCTCTAAAACGGCTTACCATTTTCCCCGCAACCTTTGATTCAATAACGGACTCTCCTTGTGCAGCTTTCTTAATTGCATTCACAACCTCGGCAGCATTTGCTGTTTTAAGCATATAGCTGAACGCACCCGCTTCAATTGCCGGGAAAACTTGTTCATCATCGTAATAGCTGGTTATGATTATAATTTTGCACCCAGGATAGCTTTTTAAAATCTCCCTTGTGGCTTCAATTCCGTTCCCATTTTCCATCAGCAGATCCATCA
Source organism: Cytobacillus oceanisediminis 2691 (assembly GCF_000294775.2). GTDB lineage: Bacteria > Bacillota > Bacilli > Bacillales > Cytobacillaceae > Cytobacillus > Cytobacillus pseudoceanisediminis. The sequence continues at coordinate 1,365,448 of NZ_CP015506.1, read as the reverse complement.
GAACGATTTCCGGCCGTTCATTAAGTACAAGCTTTACAGCTTCATTTCCGCTTTCTGCTTCCCCAATTACCTTTATTCCAGCTTCCGTTGCCAAATAAGATATAATGCCTTTTCTTACCATTTCATGATCATCCACTACAGCAACACTGATCATTTCAACCTCTCCCCTTTTGCCGGAATTTTAATATCTATATAGGTTCCTTCATTTTTCTTAGAACGTATTTTGAATATTCCTCCAACTTCTTCACAGCGTTCCCTCATTGTCTTCAGCCCATAGGAGGTGATCCTCTCTTTATGAGGATTAAAGCCTTTTCCATTATCAGCAATAAAAAGATAAATGTAATCTTCTTCTTCCGTTAAGGTTATTTTTATATTCCCTGCATCAGCATGGCGGAGTACATTGGACAGGGCTTCCTGCACAATCCGAAACAAATGCTCTTCCGCTGCTTTTGAAAGATTTTCAATCTCATCAATGCTTGCATTAAAATCGATGTTTGTCTTTGCCTTTAACTCCTGTATCAGCTTAATAATTCCATCGCATAGCCTGTCATCACTCAGCTGCACGGGTCTCAAATGGAGAAGAAGCGCCCTCATTTCCCCCTGCGCTTTCGCAGCGATTTGAGAGATTTCATTTAACTGCTCTCTTGCTTTGTCGCTATCTAAATCGAAAACTCTTAGGGCAGCTGAAGACATCATACTCAAAGCGAAAAGCTGCTGGCTCACTACATCATGCAGATCCCTTGCCAGGCGCTGTCTCTCTTCCATCACAGCAGCTGAATGGGCTGTTTGTGCCAGGATAGACTTTTCATCAGCTAGCCGCTGCATGGAAAAAACTTGCTCCTGGATATTTTCCGCCAGCTGATTCAGTTCATCTGAAATTAACCCTATCTCATCTTTTTCATAGGATTCCATCCGATCAGCATACTTGCCGCTCCTTAATGTTGAAACAAATAATAAAATATCACCGAGCCTGCCTTTAATTAAGTAGCTGCCCTTAAGTCCAAAGTAGGCTCCTGTAAGAAGTAAAATGGTTAAAGCATACAAAAAAAGCGAGAAGGTGCTCTTTATCGTCATTGGCGATTCAGGATTATAAAATAGATACACCTGTAATCCGACAAAAAAGATTAATGAACTTATAATGGCCATCATAATAAAACTCTGTACAAACCAATACCTGATCCCGGTTTTTCTCATCATATACCCCTATACTTTATCGATCCGGATGGATCCAATTTTTACTTGTACAGCGATTCTCAGCTTTCTTGATGCTTCATCGTAACCGGGCGACTTATATTGAAGACTGCGGTTAATGTCACCTGTCTTTTGATCAAAAATGCGAATGTCACCTATATTAATATTTGACTGGATCATCACGGGAATGTTTTCAGGAATGATCATTTTCACATCCCCAATCCACCCTCTTACAATGACAGGTGTCTCTTTCTCCGGGATGAAGGCCTTGCTGAAATCAATAAAATAATCACCGATCATTGTATATAAATCCATTGGCTCCAGAGACCAATTTGGCTGTTTAAAATCCACATCGCCAATCGAAAAACCTCTTATATTTTTAAGCGGCTGCGGGCTTTCGTATTTTGATATATTAATAACCTTCTTCTCCGCTGCACCCTTGTTTTTTTCATATATATCCGCTGGGAAATCCTGTTCAAAATGAATCTTCAAACGATCTCGTTTCAATAAAATATTAATGCCGAAAAAAATAAGGAACAGGGGCCAAAGTTTCCATATTTCCATAAACCTAAATTCAGTTACTTCAAAACGATCAAGGATTAATAGAAAAGAAAATACTATTAGAAATAACCCGGGAAACATTCCGCTCCGGCTTTTCTTCAACATGTATGACAGCAGGTAATGGAGTCCTGCAGCCAATAAAATAAAGGGGTAAATTACGACAAATACCTCTTTTATTTCCAAGGAAATGACACCTATGTTCATAAGGAGAAGCAAAACTCCAACTGCTGATAAAGTTACCGCGAAGATGATCTGATTAACTGACCTGTATCTCATAGGCGTTCCCTTCCTTCTTTTCTCCTATTCTTGTATTCGCTAAAATAGAAACCTTTTCCTTCAATATATTCATTTTATCACTCAGCTGTTTTACCGAAACATTCCGCAGAGTGGTTCAGCCTCCGCCTCCGGACGGATGCAATTCATATCACCATTTATTTCTTCCCATCATATTCTGTAATACATTCCAAATCGGGTGATTCGCCTAAATCGGCGCTTCTCTATGGAATTATGAAAGGGGGAAAATAGATGGGAGTTGAACTTACAGCCATCCATTGGATTTATGTTCTTTTTATTCTGTTAATTATTGGTTTCATGATTATGAGGAGAGATACAACCCTTGTCTGTATTGCAGGCATCTTTTTAATTGCCATAACGGCTACCGGCTCCTTAAGCAGTTCAGTCAGCAGTATTTTTACCAGTTTTATTTTTGCCATTACAGAACTCCTTTCCACCATACTGGTCATTTCAATAATTGTCGCCATGAGCCGGACACTGACCATAACTGGAATCAATGATGTCATGATCTCTCCTTTTACCAAATTAATCAGGACACCAGCGCTCGCCTATTGGACTATTGGGATTTTGATGATGGTCATCTCATGGTTTTTTTGGCCATCTCCTGCAGTTGCATTAATGGGAGCAGTACTTCTCCCAGTAGCCATCCGGGTTGGATTGCCTGCTTTGGGCGTGGCAATGGCCATGAACCTATTCGGACACGGTATTGCATTATCCGGGGATTTTATAATCCAGGCTGCACCGAAGTTAACTGCCGATGCAGCCGGGCTTCCTGTCGGGGAAGTCATATCAGCCAGTATTCCGCTTGTTATTATTATGGGATCAGTGACAACTATTACAGCTTTTTATCTTATAAAGAGAGACATGAAAAGCGGAAAGCTGAATGCAGCAACAGGACTCACCGTGGATACCCCTGCCGAACTTCAGTCTGACGCCAGTCAACAACATTTGCTATCACTTAATCAAAAGCGTTTTTTTGCCCTATTCATTCCTGTCTTATTTGCTGCTGATGTTGCTGCCATGTTTGCACTCGACCTCCAGGGCGGTGACGCAACAGCTTTAGTAGGCGGGACATCGATTTTCATCCTTCTGATGATTTCGCTATCTGCACATCGGAATAAAGGCCTTGAAAAAACAACTGGCTATTTAGTTGAAGGCTTCCAGTTTGGTTTTAGGGTTTTTGGCCCTGTAATTCCAATTGCAGCTTTCTTTTATCTGGGGGACGCTGGATTTACTCAAATGATAGGAGACTTTCTGCCAAAAGACTCTCATGGAATCGTTAATGATCTTGGAGTTGGCCTGGCATCCGCTGTACCTTTAAGCAAAGAAGTAGGGGCCATTACATTAACAGTGGTTGGCGCCATTACCGGCCTGGACGGATCTGGTTTTTCCGGCATATCACTTGCCGGCTCGATTGCAAGCCTGTTCGCGGCAGCCATAGGCACAGGCGCGGCAACCCTAACAGCTTTAGGCCAGGTAGCCGGAATCTGGGTAGGCGGAGGTACGCTTGTTCCTTGGGCCCTCATCCCTGCAGCAGCCATCTGTAATGTAGACGCTTTTGAACTGGCACGCAGGAATTTGCTTCCGGTGACAATTGGTTTAATTGTGACAACTATTGCAGCCATGTTTCTCATTTAAAAAGCAGTAAAGAGACTATCTGCGATAGTCTCTTTACTTTATGCCGAGTCTCTCTGGTGTGAATTTCTTCTGAACATTGACTTTAGTGCTGCGTAAAGTGAAATCGTAATAAATACCCAAATATATCCTGCTGCAAATCCCGCTGCAATATCTGACGGATAATGTACACCCATCACAATCCGGCTGATTCCCATTAGAAAAATCCATATGCCAGCTAATATCGCCGTGATCCATTTTGCAGACTTGGACTTTAATTCGTCAATGATAAAATAGGCCATAACCGCATAGAGGATCATCCCAATCATTGCATGTCCGCTCGGAAAGCTGAGACTCGCCACATCAACCAGATGTTCCTGATCAGGGCGCGGCCTGCCAATAGCCTCTTTAAGCCACTTATTTACTTCATTTCCCGCTGCAACAGCAAAAACAACTGATGCCATCGCTTCATAATTCCTATATTTAAACAAAAGTAACAATAAGAATGCCAATGTGATAATTCCAACACCGGCTTTATCTCCCAAAGTGTCCATAGCTTCAAAAAATGGATGGGTATTTTCTGAAAACAAACCTGTAAAAAATTTCGAAAAATAACGATCAAATTCCAGTGATGCTCCGATATTAACAGAAGCCAAAAAATAGAGAAAAACTGCCGCAGATACAGCCAGGAAAAAGTATGCCCATTTAGATTTATGCGTTTTCAATCTTACTAATCCCTCCCATTTAGCATTTTAATTTATAGTATCATCTCTGATTCATTTGTATTATGTTAAGTTTTAAAAAAGATTTCCCCCTTTAACCTATTAAAGAATGTTATAATAATGAAAAAATTATAAAGATAGGAGAGGAAATCATGTCCGAAACGTTATTTAAAAAACTGGAAAGCTATTACGATGAAATGGTCTCCATCCGCCGCTATCTTCACCAGAACCCTGAAGTATCCTTTAAGGAAGAAAAGACGGCTCACTATATCAAAACCTATTATGAAAATCTGGGGATTGAAGTCCAGGGGCATATAGGAGGTAATGGGGTTGTTGCTAAGATCTATGGCAGCAAACCAGGAAAAACCATCGCTTTAAGAGCCGACTTTGATGCACTGCCTATCCAAGATGAAAAGGATGTCCCATATAAATCATTGGTACCAGGTGTTATGCATGCTTGCGGACATGATGGACACACAGCAACCTTGCTTGTGCTGGCAAAGGCACTCAATGAACTTCGCGATGAACTAGAAGGTACATATGTCATGATTCACCAGCACGCTGAGGAATATGCCCCAGGCGGCGCGAAATCGATGATCGAAGATGGCTGCCTTGAGGGAGTCGACGCCATTTTTGGAACTCACCTATGGGCATCCGAACCAACAGGGAAAATTCAATATCGAGTCGGTCCATTTATGGCGGCAGCAGACAGGTTTGAAGTTTCCATCCAAGGAAAAGGCGGACATGGAGCACAGCCTCACAAAACAAAGGATGCTATTGTAACTGCGGCTCAGCTGGTCGTGAATCTTCAGCAAATCGTCAGCAGAAAAGTAAATCCCATTGATTCTGCAGTAGTAACAGTTGGATCATTCGTAGCTGATAACGCATTTAATGTAATTGCCGATAGAGCAAAATTGATCGGGACCGTCCGTACATTTAACGAGGACGTCCGCACCAATATCGAAGAGGAAATCGAGCGCATTGTTAAAGGAACATGCTACACAGCAGACAGCTCCTATGATTATCAATTCCATAGAGGCTATCCTGCTGTTATTAATCATAAAACAGAAACCGAATTCCTGGCTGAACTTGCAGGGAAGATTGATGAAGTCAAGTGGGTAGAAGAAACAGAGCCGGATATGGGCGGGGAAGATTTCGCCTACTATCTCCAGCAGGTTAAAGGCACCTTCTTCTTTACAGGTGCAAGACCGGAAAACACAGATGAAAATTACCCGCACCATCATCCAAAGTTTGATATCGATGAAAAAGCCATGCTGATCGCAGCCAAAACATTGGGATCAGCAGCTTTAAACTATCATAGCTTTCATGAAAGCAAGGATTCTGTCGAGGTAGGATCGTAAGAGGTAATATAGATTGGGCCAGGCGACTGGCCCATTTCTTTTGTGGTGTGGACCTTTTTATCAGCGGATTTTATGTTTGGAGCTATTGTCTCAATCAATTTCCCATTTGGCGCATACCGGAATATTTTCAGCGCATTCCTCAACCGGCTTGGCGCAATTCCTTCGTTTCAGCGCAATTAACTGTTTTTTTGGCGCTTTCCTCTCCTCTTTTGACGCATACCCGAATCTCTTCGGTACAATCCCTGGCCAAATTGCGCAATAAACTCACTCGCCCCCATCTAAAATTGCCAAAAAAAACCCCAAGCCTAATCAGGTCTCGGGGCAGTCTTTAATATCCTCAGACGATAAGCATTTTTAGCGGTTTCTCCTAAATGGTCAAGCAAATTATAGTTCGCATATGCTCCAACAGCAGCACCTATACCGGGCACCAGCTGGAGCATCTTAACGAAGTCGATATAATCACGGTATTCCTGCTGAAATACCTTCCAGTCCATGTCTGCCAGAGCTTCCTTACGGTCATCCCATTCTTCAATCAGCTTCAGTGTTTCTTTCCTTTTGTCATCGCTGGAAAATGCGAGCTGAAAGACGTGCAGGAGAAACAGGCGCTCCTCATAATCATTTGTATCAAACCCATATACGGCGGCAGCTTCAAAAAGAAATTTCATCTTTATGCTCAGCAGTAAAGGAAAATCTGCCAGGCCAAGGAGAATTCCTCCTGCTCCAGTCCCGGCCCCTTCGACCGCAGCTGTTTTGCGGTAGGTCGAAACCTTCTCTTCAAGCATGTGATCCATTACTTCAAGGCCACGGCTGGCGGAATGTTTTTTTCTGGTGGTTGCATTTGATCCAATCAGGGTTGCCTTTACCATATTCTTTATGCTGTCTGTAATAATTTGATGAGCTTTTTCGGGTATTATACTATTTACCTTTGTTTGAGCTTTTTTCGAAAGGCGGTTCAGCATACTGGAACGCTTATTTATTCGTCTCTTCCACTCTTCAATTTCGTGATACGCTTTTAATTCATACTCCCTCATTTTCATACCTGCCTTCATTCAGGATGACTATATATACGTATGCCAGTCAGCAATGGTTTCATTTTATGCCCGGCTGCCCGCCAGCCGTTTCTGAATATAGAAATGGGTATATACATATGCAAATAAAATCCCTAATGCCAAAGACAGCAGTGATCCCATCCATCCGCCATTGGCCAGGACAGCCAGCGATAAGAGGAGTGCCTGAACATATAGGATGCCAGTAAGCAGCTGTTTAAAGGACTTCTCCTTTATGTCCCCTTTAACCGGGTATAAATTCACCCACAGCTTATCCTGGTGATGATTCCATAAAGGCAGGAGCTGAAAGCCTGTTAAGTACATGAAGAGCGGTACAAGCAGTATTTGTCCCATTCCATACGAGATTAAATAAATCGCTCCAGCACCAATAAATGTTAAACGAATGAATATACCGAAGTAATCACCAGAACGGAGAAACGTTCTAACAAAAAGGTTTTTAAAAGTCGCATCCTGTTTGAAAGGAATGCCTGATATCAGCCAATCAAGCCATTTCCGCCTTTTTACGCGATCTTTCAGTTTTGGAACATCTGTAAACATATTGGCAAGCCTATAGAAAGACGTCATTCTCCTCTCTTCCTGGTCAATCAAAATCTCCCATTTTAGTCCTTTATCCCTGGATTTCATGCTGAAGAACAAGTACAGCAGAATCAGCAGCACGCCTGCAGCCAGCATAAAAATGGGGGAAGCACCGCTAAAAAGGAAATATAGAAACACAGCGTTTACTGCATAGCGGACACATGCATCCAGGATATGCACGCTAGTTTCAATGTAATATTGTATCTTCCAGCGGATCAGCAAATTGATAATTTTTAACGACAGCAGGATAAGCAGAAAAGGTAAAAACGTATTAAAACTGCCATCATTCACTCTGGCATACAAGGGCATAAAAATCCCCAGCCCCATTACCAGGATGTATGCATGCACCAAAAAACTGACTGCCAGCGAGCGTCTAAAATAACTTGAGAGCCTATCTTCAAGCGGCAGAAGAAAAATTTTGTCTGCCTCAGAAAAAAATGTATAAATCGGGCTGTATGTAACCAGAAGGGCTAAAATAATTGCCATTACCGCTGCAGCAGGAAAATGACTGGGAAGTGTCTTTATCCACTCCTGATAATAAAAAGCGGCAGTACCCAGAAGGAACACCATGACAATGACAATATGGCCATTAAAAATATAACGGAGATAGCGGGAAAGCTCTTTGACTGTCCTCCCGAATCTCTCCTTCCATAACTGTTTTTCATCAAACATAATCTTCTTCCTTTGTGAGCTGGATATATAAATCATCAAGGGTTGCTCCCGGCATAGCAAATTGCTGCTGCAGCTCTGCTAAAGTTCCCTTCGCCCTCACTTTTCCTTCATGCAAAATCACAAAACGATCACAATATCTTTCAGCAGTTGCCAGTATATGGGTGGACATAAGGATGCCTGAACCGCTTTCTTTCATTTTTTTCATCAAATCAAGAAGTGATTGAATGCCCAGCGGGTCAAGACCTACAAACGGTTCATCAACAATGTATAATGAAGGCTGCACCAGAAAGGCGCACATAATCATTACCTTTTGTTTCATCCCTTTAGAAAAATGGGCAGGAAACCACTTAAGTCTTTTTTCCATTCTGAATTCCTTTAGGAGTGTCGCCACTCTTGATTTATAGTCTGCTTCAGGCAGGCCGTATGCCATGGCTGTTAAACGCAAATGTTCTTCCAGTGTTAATTCATCATACAAAATCGGCGTTTCCGGAACAAAGGTGAATTGCTTGCGATACCCTTCCTTATCCTTAAGGAACTGCGTGCCATTGATCGTTATTTCGCCTTCCTTTGGTTCCATTAAACCAATTACATGTTTGATGGTCGTACTTTTTCCGGCTCCGTTAAGACCAATCAGGCCGACAATTTCTTTTTCTGCCACATCAAAGGAGACATCCTTCAAAACCGGGTTTCTTGTATAGCCGCCGGTAACGTTTTTAATTTCGAGCAGCGCCATTTTCAACGTCCTTCCTACTATATATGTAAGACCATTGTAAAAAAAGCCAAAGGATATTGTCCAGTTTGGGGATAATCCCTGCATATAAATCCCGAATCCGGACATTCTAATCTATGAAGGGGAAACAAATCATTTGAACAACATTCAGATGATCAAAACTTGAAATGAGGTGTCTGTCGCAGACAGTTTCCTTTCAGTATAAGCTTCAAACGTTCCTAATAAGGGGATGGTTGCATTGCACATGAAACCTGATGATCTTAAACACTTGATCGCTTAATCAAAAGTGGTCACTAAGTCATTTTATAAATGAGGTGTTTGTTAAAGACTATCATCCATGCTTTATACGCCCGTGAATGCATATAAAGATAATAAGGGGATGGTCCGATTGAACAAAGATCGATTTTCTCTAGATATGAACACAATTCATTCATAAATGAGGTGTTTGTTAAAGAGAATTTACCTGAAGTAGAAACGTTCCAATAGAAGCTTCCCCTTCACCGAAGGCAGGATTCCAAGCGGATCCTGCCTTTTATTTTATTAATAGACAATGCAATCATCCCTTCTCCGCAATAATATGTTTCACTTTTTTGTTTTTTGGCGGATATGGTAGAATTGTGTAAAAGTATATTTGGTTAGGAGCTGACATAATGAACGATTGTATTTTCTGTAAAATAATCAATGGCGAGATTCCTTCGGCCAAAGTTTTCGAAAACGAGCATGTGATGGCATTTCTGGACATAAGCCAGGTTACTAAAGGGCATACACTTGTTATCCCGAAAGTACATAAAGAAAATTTATATGAAATGGATGCGGAAACAGCCCGCAGCTATTTCGAATCTGTTCCGGAAATTGCAAGAGCCATCAAGGCTGAATTTGATCCAATTGGTTTGAATTTAATTAATAACAATGGTGAACATGCCGGGCAGACCGTTTTCCACTTTCACTCCCACCTTATTCCCCGTTATGGAGAAGGAGATGGCTTAGGAGTTGTGTGGAAATCACACCAATCGGAATATTCAGCCTCAGATCTTAAGGAGATCTCTGAAGCCATAGCAAAACACCTGTAACTCTCGCATCCTCCTGTTTTTGCAGGGGGAATTTTTTTACCTCCTTCATCCCCTAATTTTCAAAATGTTCATTTTTTTCTCTGTACAAATCAGTAAATTTTGTTAACATATTAAATATCTTTATTTCTTTACAGCGTTATAGTGAATTGATTTTATATTTTTGGAGGGAGAAAAATGTACCGAGCTCTAAATTTTAATGCAGGTCCCGCAGCCCTGCCGGAAGAGGTATTAAAAGAAGCGGAAAAGAATTTACTGAACTTCAGCAATACCGGAATGGGCATAATGGAACTAAGCCATAGAAGCAAAGAGTATCAGGCAGTACATGATCAGGCAATAACACTTTTGAGAAAACTGCTGGCCATTCCGGATGATTATGAAGTGCTATTTATCCAGGGAGGTGCAAGTCTCCAGTTTTCTATGGTTCCGATGAACCTGCTGGGAAAAGATCAAGAAGCCCATTATATCCTCAGCGGCTCCTGGTCGGAGAAAGCTTTAAAAGAAGCAGATAAAATTGGCAAAACCGTTATTTCTGCCTCCAGCAAGGATCAAAAATACCGCTTCATCCCAGCATACAATCAAAATGACATTCCTGATAATGCTGCCTATCTTCATATTACCAGCAACAATACAATTTACGGCACACAATGGAAAACATTTCCTTCAAATAAAAAAACACCACTTGTAGCTGATATGTCCAGCGATATTTTAAGCCGTCCATTGGGAGTGGAGCAATTCGATTTGATCTATGCAGGCGCCCAGAAAAATCTCGGCCCTTCCGGTGTAACAGTTGTCATTATCCGCAAAGAACTATTACAAAGATCATCAGAAAATCTCCCTGCAATGCTGAATTATAATACGTTTGCCAATAATAACTCTTTATATAACACACCTCCCACTCTGGCTATTTATTTGCTTTCCCTGGTGCTTGAATGGGCGGATAAGAAAGGCGGCCTTCAGCAGATTGAAAAGGCCAATGAAAAGAAGGCGAAAATGCTTTATGATGTAATAGATGAAAGCGAAGGCTTTTACATAGGGCATGCTCATAAAGACAGCAGATCCCTTATGAATGTCACTTTTAATCTTCAAAATGAGGACCTCTCCAGGGAATTTCTGCACCAGGCAAAAGAAGCAGGGTTTGTTGGGCTCGGAGGACACCGTTCTATAGGCGGCTGCCGCGCTTCCATTTATAATGCTGTGCCAGAACAGCATGTTGAAAAACTGGCCGCATTTATGAAAGCCTTTAAGAATAATAGTTAAAAATATAACACCTTTTCATCCCGGGGTTATGTGTTATAATTAGTTAAAGTTTTTCGCTGCAGGCAAAGAGTGCACTGCAGGAGAGACGAACAGAGCTTAGTCAGAGAATAGCAGAGGAGAGATGAGAAATGAATACAAAAAATTTAGTGGCCTTATCCCTATTGGTCGGGATGGGCGCAGTGCTTCATGCAGTGGTTCCAGGGTTCTTTCTTGGGATGAAACCGGACATGATGCTTACCATGATGTTTTTGGGCATAATCCTTTTTCCAGACAGCAAAAGCGTTTTGCTTTTAGGTTTGGTTACAGGCCTGATATCCGGACTTACCACAACTTTTCCTGGAGGATTAATCCCGAATATTATTGATAAGCCTGTTACTGCATTCACCTTTTTTGTTTTGTTCCTGAGTTTAAAGAAATTCCGCAAGAATATTATCAGTGCAGCTGTCTTAACAGCAGCAGGAACAATTGTATCCGGAATTGTGTTTTTAACTTCCGCATACCTGATTGTCGGACTGCCAGGGCCATTCACGGCACTATTTGCAGCAGTTGTACTGCCCGCAGCTGCAGTTAACACGGCTGCAATGGTTATCCTATATCCAGTAGCACAATCAATTGCTAACAGAACAAAGCTGACTCAGCAGACGATCAGCCAGTAATAGACAAAGCCCGCAAAATAAAGCGGGCTTTTTCTATTTATATTATTGGAAACTTCCTACAATCATTCCCAGCAGGAACAACAGTGCACCGCCTGCCGCTAAAGCAGCTGCCCTTTTTTTTAGAACATACTTCGGAGGATAGACTCCGGGTTTCTTTATAGAAAGAAAAAAATGAATACCTCCTAAAAACAGAACCACACTCAATGCAAAAATTCCAGCCGCCGCTCCGGACAACCTCTCTCCCCCTTTCGCTTTATACCCCTCTACTGAATTGTATGCCTGTATACCGGGAGCTATGAGGATGTGGTTTACCCTTCTAATTTTTGTGATATAGATAAGAAACGGGAACTTTTCATTTTCCGCTTTAGAAAAATGAGTAATGTAGTAAAATAGACATATATACAAGATTTTGAGGTGATGGTTATGAAAGCCAAATCGTTATTGCTTGGACTATTAGCTGGCGGCGCTGCAGCCGGCATATCAACCCTATTGACTGCACCTGCTTCAGGAAGGGATACAAGACAGCAGTTAAAAAATACTACAAACACCCTGAAGGAGCAGCTGATCGAATTAAAATCCGAATTGCTCGCCATAAAGGATTCAGCATCATTTGCTTCGAAGGAAGGAAAAACCGCATTTAAGGAATTCTCAAACGACATCAAATATTCCATCAGCAATTGGAAAAACGAAATCCTTCCACATCAGCACAGACTGCAAAGAGAATTGCAGGAAATTGAAGCGGCCATCCATGAACTTGAAACAAATTTAAATAATAAGTGAATAAAAAAATCCTTCTTTTTTCTTAAGTAAAAAAGAAGGATTTTTTTATTTTTGACCGAAAACCAATATATTATGAAAATGCTTCAAATTTTTATAAAGCTTTGAACAAGCTCTCATCCCTTGTCCTTAAGCCTTTTATAGAAATATCCAATTATATTTCTAAAAATTTTGTAAATTTATATCTTTATTAATTTTTGTTTTATTGGCATAATGATACTATAAAAAGAAAATGAACTTCTGGCTGTTTGACCAGAAATAATTAATCTTACAAAGTAGGTGAATTTTTGAATGTCGGATAAACCAATTTCTATGAAGGAAGCAATGATCTTCAGCCAGCGAGTGGCACAGCTGAGTAAAGCCCTGTGGAAGTCTATAGAAAAAGATTGGCAGCAATGGATAAAACCCTACGATTTAAATATTAATGAACACCATATTTTATGGATTGCCTATCATTTAAACGGAGCATCGATTTCCGATGTTGCCAAGTTTGGCGTAATGCATGTTTCTACTGCATTCAATTTCTCCAAAAAGCTTGAAGAACGAGGCTTTCTTCAGTTTTCTAAAAAAGAAAGCGATAAAAGAAATACCTATATTAAATTGACTGATGACGGCGAAAAGGTGTTACTAAGTCTTATGGAAACCTATTCACCTGAGAAAAATGCCGTGTTCTCAGGTGCGATGCCATTAAGGGATTTGTATGGGAAATTTCCAGATATCATTGAGATTATGGCGATCGTCCGCAATATATACGGTGACGATTTCATGGAGATTTTTGAAAAGTCTTTTGCTAACCTTGAAAATCAATTTGATGAAGATGAGGGTAAATTAAAGAAAAAAACATCAGCTGAAAAGGAACTTGTTTAAATAGATAAAGTTCCTTCTATCCATATGTAAGCCCTTACAAAGCGAATACATACTATTCGCTTTGTATTTATGAATTCAGTTGCTCATAGTTTCACATTAGTTTCATTATATAAAAAATGTTTTTCGACAAAATGTGTTAGCTTTCCCTATTGATTTTTTTATTTATTCATCGTAAAGTATCTTAAGTAAGTTTGAAAGATTACTATTTTACTCCTTCTGGAGGTATTTTTATGATGAATTGCTGGAAGACGATTAACTTCACGAAGCAATATGGATCGCAAAGGCTTTTTATACTGTCTTCCTTAACCATGCTGGCTACTTTCATATTTACATATGTTCCTGCAACGTATGTATTTGTACCGGGCTCCTTTTACGATAATTATTTTATTTTCTTTGCAGCCGGCTTATGGCTGTTGTATCCTGTGCATAAGCTGCTTCACTATCTGCCTATTGCACACCTTGGAAGTATCGTTAAAAAACAGCTGAAAATTAAATATGGCTTTATGCCAATTCTATATATTCGAATAACGGAGCCTATTTCAAAACGGCTATTCCTGACTGCCACTTTGGCCCCTATGTTTATCATAAACAGCATGCTCCTGGCTGCTTGCTTTATTTTTCCGCATTATGTTCATTATTTAATAATTCTGTTTGCTTTCCATGCAGGCTTATCTTTTTCTGACATTGTGTGCGCCAAAAATGTGCTGACTGCTCCAAATCAATCTTATGTTGAAGAAAATGAAGATGGGTTTGAGATATTGCTTCATTCGAACCAGTAGCATAAACATAAATCCCGGGTATCCTGACAAAGGATACCTTTTACTTACCGGACAGGCAATCTTTAATACTATCTTTTTTTTGTGAACTTTGTTATTGTAAATAACAGACAAAACATGTAAAAGCAATAATATGACTGCCCAAGGAGGGAATCTTGGATGATCTCCATCTTTATTATTTTTGCCGTTTTTATTTTATTTTATATCAACAAGATGACAAATTCGCTTTGTCTCCAAAAAGAGATTCCTGAGGAACGGCAGCCCAAAGTATTCAGAACCATTAACATTCTTATTACCATATTGCTAATCTCTTCTTTTGTAGAAATCTTGTATGCTTAGGATATCCTGAGAGCTCTTAAACATGAGCAAAAGCGGCGGAAATTTTCCGCCGCTTTTTTATATACATTAATTGTAAACATCAAAAGCTTAGCAAAAACAAGCAGCTCCAATGATGATTAACAAAATGAACAGCACGACAACTAACGCAAAACCTCCGCCACATCCATGTCCTCCAGACATATGGTTGCCTCCTCTCAAATTCCGGCACAGGGCCCTCTTTGACTAGACCCTATGCCCATCTTAGATTACAGCCACGCGCATCCTACAATGATTAATAAAATAAACAATACAACGATTAGCGCGAAACCTCCGCCGTATCCAGCACCCATGGATAACACCTCCCCTTCAGGTCGCTACCATATCCTATTCATTTGCCTCTGTGGTCGGATAGGCTTATATCCCGGCTACCCTAATTTTTTTTAGGTGTTTGAACCTCCCATCAGAGGGTTCCATGTATCATATGTACAATTGTCCTGAAGGGGATGGGCGAATACCCAGTTTTTTATAAAAAACGCTGTGTTTATCGACCAAACATTACTTTCTTCTTTTGTTATTTTTTACATTTATGGTATAGTAGGGATTGTGATAAATGCAGGCTCTGTGAAGGAAATTGCTGTTATTGAGAAGTATAAAAATTCCAGTTCCAGCTCACCAGAGCCGAATTGAAAATTAATTTAGGAGTGTTCAACATGAAAAAATGGATGCTATCCCTCTCCATTGCAGCCGGAGTAATTGGATTAAGTGCATGCAGCAGCACCGGCGGGGAATCGGGAGATGTTGTCGTTGAAACAAAGAGCGGAAACATTACGAAGGACGAGCTTTATGAAGCAATGAAGGAAAAGTACGGCGAACAGGCGCTCCAGGAGCTCATTTATGAAAAAGTTCTTTCTGATAAATACGAAGTAACAGACGAGGAACTTAACGAGAAAATCGACGAATTAAAACAGCAGCTTGGCGCTAACTTCGAGATGGCGCTTATGCAATATGGCTATAAGGATGAAGAAGACCTAAGAGAAACTTTCAAAACAGGCTTGCTTCAGGAAAAAGCTGCTATTAAAGATATTGAAGCAACAGAAAAAGAAGTTAAAGAATACTACGATAACTACAAACCGGAAATTAAAGCACGCCATATCCTTGTAGAGGATGAAAAAACTGCTGACGAAGTAAAGAAAAAGCTGGACGAAGGCGGAAAGTTTGAAGACCTGGCCACAGAATATTCAAAAGACCCAGGATCTGCTGCAAATGGCGGAGATTTAGGCTGGTTCGGCCCAGGTAAAATGGTTCCTGAATTCGAGGAGGCAGCTTATGCCCTTGATGTGAACGAAATCAGCGCTCCTGTTAAATCTGAGCATGGTTTCCACATCATTCAAGTAACAGAGAAAAAAGAGAAAAAATCATTTGATGAAATGAAGAAGGAAATGGAATATCAAGTGAAAGTGTCCAAGCTTGACGGTGACAAAATTCAGCAGGCAATGGATCGTGAATTAAAAGCTGCTGATGTTGATATTAAAGATAAGGAACTAAAAGGAGTTCTTGAAGAACCGGAAGCTGGGGCTGAAGGTGAAGCAGGGACTGAAGAAAAATAATGAATAACGGGGCTCCAGGCTGGAGTCCCGTTTTTTATGTTTTTTAGATGGATTCCAAATCAGCCTGCAGATTGCTGAGTGGATTTCCGCTCTTCTTTTTCCCTTTCAAGACGCTTCATATAAATTTCACCCTCACGTTCAATGCTGTCCTGCTCCACCTTTTTCTCTTCCCTGCCCGTCGTCACCGCCATATATGCACTTACAACGATTCCGGCTGCAACAAAATATACCCAAATTGGAATCATCTGTTTCCCCTCTTTCTTTTCATAATGGTTGTCCATTTACTATAAATGTATGTTAAACCAGGAAAAATATGATAAACAGGAAAAAAGAAAAGCGCAAGCGCCTTGCCCAAGAAGGAACGCAGACTAAGATCGCCACGTCCTTTGGCAACGTCTGCATGACACCTCGAGGGGGTAGGTGCTGGAGCTAGACAGTTATCTAACTTTAGAATTTTATATGGATATCTATAAAAAAGCCACCCTTTCCATTAGGAAGGATGGCGGTTATTATTTATGAAAACTGGGCTTATAGAATGAACGGTTATCCAGAGCAAATACCCGCTCGGAGAACTCTCCTGGTTTCACCCTCTCAAGGGCTCTATCAAGCATGTTCATTTTTGCATCAATGTTATCAATGTAATGAAGAATTTCTGCTTCCTTGATAAGCGGTGGTTTTGGACTGCCCCATTCCGCTTTGCCGTGATGGGATAAAACCATATGCTGAAGGATCATAATCTCTTCACCACTGATTCCCAGCTCCTCAGCAGCTTTTCCAATTTCATTGATCATAATGGTAATATGTCCAAGCAAGTTTCCTTCTATTGTGTAAGATGTTGAAATCGGTCCAGACAGTTCTGTAATCTTTCCTAAATCGTGCAAAATGACTCCAGCGTACAATAAGTCCTTATCCAGGCTTGGATACAAACCGGAAATTGCCTTTGCCAAATCCAGCATGGAAACTACATGATAGGCAAGACCGGATACGAACTCATGATGATTTTTCGTAGCGGCCGGATATTCAAGAAAGTCTTTTTGATGCTTCTTCAATAAATGGCGAGTAACCCTTTGGATATTCGGGTTTTTCATTTCAAATATATATTGAGTGATTTTACTCATCATCTCATCTGTACTTAATGGCGCTGTTTCGAGAAAGTCTGCCAGCTTGACCGGGTCTGTTGGGGACGCCGGCCGAATTTGGCGGATTCTTAGCTGATTGCGTCCACGGTAATTTAAAATATCCCCTGCCACTTTTACAATGGTTTCAGGGCTGTAGTTTTTCGCATCATCATCAGACACATCCCAAAGCTTTGCTTCAATTTCGCCGCTTTGGTCCTGGAAAATTAGGGTCAAAAACGGTTTTCCATTACTTGCAATTCCTTTAGCTGCACTTTTGATTAGCAGAAAAAGTTCGATTTGTTCTCCTACTTCGTAATAAACAATTCCTTTTGACATACGCGCACCGACGCTCCCTTCACGAGGTTGTTTAAAAAGGGCACTATGAATTGGACCAGACAGTCTTTGGCAGCCTCATTAAACATGCAATTCTATTAAACTAGTATACCACACAGACCCTGCACTCTCCTAAATTAATCATGACTTTTGCTCGCTATAAAAACCCATTCACGTTTTCATGAATGGGTTTTTAATGGTATTTGAAGGTTACAGCAAAAGCAGCAATATTGGAATGAATAACGAAAGGATAATTGCAGAAGTTGTCATGGCTATGCACCCCATGGCACCTTCTTCCTCTCCCCACATAAGTGAACGGCTGGCTCCCAGCATCTGTGCTGAAGTGCCCATTGCCAATCCTTTAGCGGCTTTACTATTTATTCCAAGCCACTTCAATAGGTTTGGGCCCAGCATAACGGAAAAAAGACCAGAAAATAGCACAAAGAAAACGGTAAAGGCTGTAGACCCTCCCAAGCCATCAGAGACCGTTAAGGCTACCGGAAGTGTTACTGAACGCGGAATAAGAGATGCAATAATCTCCTGATTAAATTGAAAAACCTGTGACATGATGTAAACCGAAAATATGCCTAAGGAGGTTCCGGCAAAGACTCCTGAGAATATTTTCTTAAGATGTCTTTTCATTAAGGGCCACTCCTTATATAAAGGAACAGCAAAAGAGACAACCGAAAGCTGAAGGAGCAGCTCAAACAGACTGCTTCCTTTTTGATAGACTGTTAGTGGGATGTTGCACAATAGAAGAATGGTAATCAAGAGCGCAGTTCCGGTGTATAAAGGATTTAACCAGCTCTTCTTAAACTTCCTGAAAACTTGCAGGCTTGCGATATAACTGGCAAGAGTCATCAAGATGCACCCTATACTATTGAATAAAACAGAACTCATTTTTGGCGCCTCCTTCTTGTATTCTCATACATTTGAACAGAATACGCTGTGCCCAATAAACAGCAAAAGCTGCTTAGAATCAGGACCAAAAGGAAATGAAAATTTAATAGAGGAATAAAATTGGGAGATAAGAATAATCCAATGACAAAGGGGATAAACAGCAGGGACATGTGTTTAATTTGAAAAGATGCTGCTTTCTCTATCCATTCTAATTTAATTGAATTGGTTACCAATAGGATTAATAACATAAGCATCCCTATGACACTTCCAGGAAGCGGAATATGAAAGAACGCAGCCGCAAAATTCCCTGCAATCAGAAAAATAGCGAGTAACAATACTTGAATCAGCCAGGGCAAATTTTATTCTCCTTCCTAACCGCTTTTTATCATCTTACTGAATAACAAAAGAAAAAACATGATATTTGTAAGGTTTCTTTACACACTTTTTTAATGTTTATGAGTTTTTGTAAGATTTACTTACCATACATATAAAAAAACTGCCTGTTAATTAGACAGACAGCTTTTCCTTTGCAACGGATTGTATTTGTTCTTCCTGAAAATGCGGCAGAAGATGCTTATGACAGGTGAAAAATAAAATTTGCCTGCCTGTAAGGTTCTTTAACAGGTTAATCATTCTTTCAGTGCGGACATGATCAAAATTCACGAAGCTATCATCTATAATAATAGGGAAGGGATACTTGCCATAAATCGTCATGGCAAGTGCTAGCCTGAAGGATACGTATATCTGTTCAGCAGTCGCCTGACTCAGTTCTTTTGCTTCAAAAACTGCTCCTGTCTTGCTTTCTATAAGGAACCCGCTTCCTTCTTCTTTAGGAAAAATCCGTACATAGCCTCCATTGGTTAAAAAAGAAAGAAATTGCTCTGCCTTTGCCAGCATTTTTGGCAAACGCTCATTTTTAAAACTGTTTATCGTTCTATCTAATATATCCTTGGCAGCAGCATATTTTGCCCAATCCCTTGCCTCTTCTTCAAACTCAGATTTCAGCAAGGCGAACTTATGAAGGAGTTCCGCATAGGTTCCGCCCTCTTCAAGGATTTGAATTTCATATTTGACCTCTGCAAGTTTTCTCTGCAAACCAGGAATGCTTTCCTGGAGCAGAGCAGCTTCTTCACTGACAGCTTGGATCTCTGCTTCTGGTTTTGTTACATTGGAATATTTATTAATTTCTTCCTGTGAAAAAGAGTTAAGATTAATTTGCTTGCGGACCTGTTTAATCTTTTCTTCTAGTTCTGCTAATTTCTGTGCTTCAGCAGCCTTTTCCCTGTACTCTTCGGCTGCATCGGTTCCGGCAAGGGAAAGCTGATGTTCGTAGTCTTTTTGAAAGTGGCTAAGTTCTGCCAGCACTGTGCTGTGTTCTAGCTTTAACTCATGAAGCGCCGCTTCCCTTTCACCCTGCTTAATATGTTTTTCCGTTTCTTCTTTCAGTCTTTTTTTCAATTGATAGCCAATTTCCTGTACACTCCCAGGCTCGCTATCCAATAAGCCTTTTAGTTTATGAAAAGTATGGAGCTTCTCATTGATTCCCTTTTCTGCTGATGCCTTTCTTTCAGCAGTGTATTTCTTTTCCCTATAGAGGACTTTTAACTGTTCAATCATATTAAAAGCTTCACTCAAAAAGGTTTTGGAGATATCATGAGGCAGAAATAGCTGTTTACCCAGCTGCAGCAGTTCATTTTCAAGTTCGGCACATTCATTCTCCCATTTTTCAAATGAGGCAATGACCTTTTCGTATTTTTCATTTGCCTGTTCGAGCTGAAACAGCAATTGGATAAGCTGATTTTGCCGGTCGCTGTCTTTCTTCAGCTGTGCCTCCAGGCTGGCTGCATGCTGAATGTCAGGCTGCTTTAATTTATCAAGCAGTGAGCGTTCTTTTTCATTCAGAGCTTTTATCTCATTTTTAATAAAGCTGTCTTGCCCCTTAGGCTCTTTTTTATTTGCAATGGCAAAACAAAAGGCTGCACCTGCAAATCCTGCACCTGCAATCACCCATGATTCGCTAAAGATTCCCCAGCCGAACAAAGCAGCAAAAAGGACTCCCAAAAAAAACAGCTGCCTTTTCTCCTGATATGTTTTTTGCCGTCTTGTTTCCTGTTCCTTTTTTTCTGCTCTTTGAAGGAACTGAAGTCTTTCCTGTGTATCCTGCAGTTCTTTTTCGATATTATGCCTATCTGCAGTGAAGCTTAATGTTTCCTTAATGGCTGAAAGTTCCTCTTCATTAAGAAGCTGTTCTTTCAATTCGCCAATTTTTCGTTCCGTGTTCTCCAGCACTGACTTTTCATCGTTAAATCGATCATCCAATTCCTGTTTCATTGCTTGAAGACGGTTACGGCGATTTTGCGCATTTTTAACCTTTTCCATCATAAAAACACTCGTATCAACTTGTTCAAGCTGCTGTTCGTCAATTTGAAGATGAAGTCTTTCCTGAAGGTTTAAAATTTCTTCTGTAATATTTTCCAGCTTAATTGATAATTCTTTTTCTTCTTGGTTTAACTTTTCCAAAAACGGCAGCCCCTCTACCGCTGCATTGATGGAATGCTCATGCTTAAGGAGAAAATGATCTGGCTGATTATTTTCCAGCTCTTGTTCCAGGAGGATTATTCTCGATTCCAGACTAGCTCTGCGCCCTTCCAGGGGCTGAATCACACTTTCAAGTTTCTCCAAAAGAGAAAGCCCATTTGCCGGGAAGGAAATGTGTGCAAATTTTTCCCGTTCTTTAATCAGCTCTTGCTCCTCTGCTATTAATGGATATAAGTCCTGCCATTCTTTTAAACGGAAAAGCTCCTGCTGAGCATGGTCCAGCCTCTGATGCAATCTGTTTAAATCGTTTTCAAGATTTTCTTTTTCACGAAGCAACGTCCAATACTGCTCATTATTTTGCTCCGCTTTTTTCAGATCCTGATGCAGCTGCTTCATCTCTTTTAGCTTTACATTCAGAGAAGGCTTTTTTCCGTTTGGTTTAAAGCGGCTTTCCAATTCCTTTTGAAGTATATTTTCCGCAGAAACCAGATGATCCGTTCCCAGTGAACCTGCTGAAAACAAATACCTCCCCAATTCTTCACCCTTCATTTGATTTACATTTTGCAGCCCATGAATATTAAAGGAGAAAATAGATTGATACAGCCCTTTATCAATGTGATGAAGGAGATCGTTTAAAAGCTCTTCCCCTCCCTTTGTTCCATCTTCAAGCAAGACACTCACATCTCCGGATGCTTTTCCTTTAACACGCTCTATGACTGCCTTCCCTTTATCAGGAAAAATTGCGGTAAGCCTGCCGCCATATTTTGCTCCTTCCTTGGGCTCATACCTTAATTCCGATTGGACCTTTGCTGGAAAGCCAAAAAGAATACTATGTATAAAAGACATGATGGTAGATTTACCTGCCTCATTTTCCCCGTAGATCACCTGCAATGATTGAATACCGGTTAGCATAAAGTCAGTAAGCTTTCCATATCCGTAAATATGTATATCTGTAATTTTCAAAGTTCCACCTCCATTCAATGTCCTTAAGCTTTGTGTAGAAGATCCACAAGCAGTGCTTCGGCTTCCTCTGCGATTCTTTGCTTGTCATCCTTAGTGAGCTCACCCAAAAATCTTCTTGCCAGGGGATGTGCATACAAGATCAGGGCACTTTCACTGCCCTCTGCAAAATGACCCGCAGTTTTAAAAAGCTCACTGAAAAAATCCGATTCATGTGCCAGCTTTTCTTTATTCCACATCCTTTTTTCATTCACGGCTAGGCCGGAAATCCATACAAAAGACTCCTCTTCTGCCTCTTCCTCCTGCAAAGATTCGAGCAGCTCACCATTCGTTATGCTTCTTAATTCGTGATCCGACAAGCCTACTTCGTTGAGTGTCAGATTTATAATTGTTCCCTTTCTGTTTTGGCGCTTTTCTTCAATCAAACTTATGCAAAGCTCATAAATCTCCTGATAGCTTTCCGATTTTGAAGCATCTATTTCTGCATTCTCCCATATAACAGGAGCTGCCTCCAGAAACTCCGTCTTTGCACCAGAACTATCCAGCTCAACTAAATAGCATCCTTTGGGACCAGTTTCTTTCCGGTTCCTTCCCTGTATATTACCAGGGTAAATGACGGGTGGCTGGGTGATTAAGATTTCTCGTTTATGTATATGTCCGAGAGCCCAATAATCAAAGTCCTTTTCAAGCAAATCATTTATTCGGAATGGGGCATATTGAGCGTGATCACTGCTGCCTTCAAAAGAACCGTGAAGGATTCCAATATGCAGATCAGCTCCATTTTCCCTGCTATATTGATCGATCATCCGTTCCGCCACATGTCTTTTAGGGTAGCTGAAACCATAGAGGTGAACGGATGTACCATTTTCAGCAATATGCTTTGCCACTTCGACTTCATGGGAAAAGATATGGACATTCTCCGGCAATGGCAAATGTGCCCATCTCCCATCCATATGATCATGATTTCCATGGACCGCATATACAGCAATCCCGCATTCAGCCAGCCGCTCCATCTCTTTCCGAAAACGTGTTTGTGCCCTTATACTTCTGTCTTCACCATCAAACAAATCTCCGGCTAAAATGATAAAGTCTACATTATGGAAAATGGCTGAATCAACTATTTTCGTAAATGCTTCAAAAGTACTTTCCTGGAGCTTTTTAAAAATGGATGGGGGCAAATGCTTCAGTCCAGACATTGGACTATCCAGGTGCAAATCAGCTGCATGAATAAACGTAACCCTTTTCATGTTAACTTCCTTTCATTCCTTTTCTCTCATTTTACCTCATTCAAAAAGCGAATGCACGTTCCTATTCGAAATTAAATTGCTATATGTGCCGTCTGAAAATTTTCCTGAAGTTTGTTTTAGACCGGGAAGCTTGTGCATAAAAATGTACAAGAACTCTTTCCTCGAGGACAGGTTTGCAGCCTCAAGGAAAATATAAAGGGCGGAGTGGTATATTGGGAATTGGAATATATTTAAGTTATGTGTTTCTCGGACTATCTTTGGCAGCTCCAATCGGGCCGGTAAATGCTGTCAGGCTTGAAAAGGGGATAAAAAATGGATTTTGGCATGCCTGGATTGTTGGAGTTGGCTCCATGTTTGCTGATGCCTTTTATATGCTTGTTGTATACCTTGGGCTTGTCCATTTTTTGGACACCCCTATCGTTCAGATCTTCCTGTGGCTTTTTGGAGGATTTATACTCTTATATACAGGGATCGAGAGCATTGCAAATGCCAATAAAATTTCCCTGAGCTATGTGCGAAGCCGGGATTCATTGTTTAAATGCTTTTTTTCCGGATTTATTATGTCCATATCCAGCCCTCTTTCCATTTTGTTCTGGCTGGGTATCTACGGATCAGTTCTTGCAAAAACAGCAGCATCCTATGGAAAAACAGAGCTCTTTTTATACAGTACAATGATTTTTCTGGGTCTCATGCTCTGGGATTTGTTTGTAGCTGCACTGACCACAGGGTTTCGCCGATTCCTTACTTCAAAAGGAATTATCGTCATCTCGATTCTTTCAGGAATATCGCTGATTGGATTTGGGCTTTATTTTGCATTCGAAGGATTAAAGGCATTGTTTGCATAAGAAAACCCTATTGAAAAAAGCTCTTTTCTAAAATACGGAGCTTTTTTCAATAGGGCCTATTCTTAGAGATAGTAATTTTTCTTATAAATTCTGTCCGTTGATTTCCAATGCAGGCACTTGCTTTCCCTGGGGCGTGAGGTGAGCTTCCTCATGACATTGAATAATCTTCCCAGAATCAGCGGCTCACAAAGAAAATGCGTATGCATTTTCGAGGATCAAGCGCCGTCCGCTCCAACCAACTCAGTGGTTAAACTAAATTAACCGTCTTCAAGACATAAACTTTGATAAACAGCCTGTTTATTCGTTTTTAGTAAGCTGTAATGCTTTTTTGATATCTTTAAAGGAATTTGACTTCCCATACATCAATACTCCGCCCCTGTAGACTCTCGCTCCGAAGACAGCCAGTACTATTATGGCAGCCAGCAGGATCACGATCCCGAGAATTGGCTCCCATACAGGCAGTGACAGCATCCCCACTCTCATGAACATGAGCATTGGAGTGAAGAATGGAATATAAGAGGTGATTGTTACAAAAGGTGCTTCCGGCTGGCCTAAGCCAAACATTGCAATCATAAAGCCTGCTACAACCATCATGGTCATTGGAGTAATCATCTGCTGGATATCTTCAATCCTGCTTACCAGCGAACCAAGAAAAGCAGCCAGTGTGGCATAAAGGAAATATCCAAGAATGAAAAAGATGATTGCATAAGCGATGGTCGAAGCCGGAATGTTTCCAAAGCCAAAGAATTCAAAAAAACCGCCTTCCATCGTATCAAGATTTTGTTTGACTGAAAAATAGCCTACTAATAGAATAAGTGCCATCTGTGTCAGGCTAAGCAGCCCAATCCCCAATATTTTCGCGAACATCTGCTTGATTGGAGAAACACTGGATATTAAGATTTCCATGACACGGGAAGACTTTTCTGTTGCTACTTCCATGGCAATCATATTGGCATACAAGATTACAGCAAAATAAATGATAAATAATAGAACATAAACAAGCCCTCTTGCCTGATTCAATTCTTCTTCTGTTTTGGCGTTTTCTTCAAGAGCGGTCTTATCAAAAGGTACCGGCTCATATAGCTTGCTTAATTGCTCTGGACTAAGATTAATTTGAGTGGCAGCCATTTGTGTTTTCAGCTGCTGCAGCCCGCCCTGCAATTCGGATGGGATGGCTGAATCGGCTATACTTCTGGCTTTATAGGCCGCTTCAGGGAGCTCATCTGTGCTAAAGGATAACAGCAAAAGCCCTTTATAATCTCCATCTTTAACAGCAGTTTCCCCTTCTGCCTCAGACCCTTTGTATTCAATTAAAGTTATCTTGTTATTTAGGGCATCCATTTGTTCCTGAAGAGGAGTTAACAGCACACCAGTCTCATCGATCACTGCAACTCTTTCTTCATCATCCTTATTAAAATAATCAATAATACCTGATAAATTGGCAAGCCCTGCAACAATCACCACAGTAATGAGTGTCGTTGCAATAAAAGACTTGGTCTTCAGCTTGCTTAAATAAGTATGAAGAAGGATCGTCATAAAATTATTCATAGGAAGCACCAGCCTTTTCTATAAAAATATCATTCAGGGACGGCTCTTCCAGTACAAATTTACGGACAAAACCCTTCTCTGCAACCTCCCTGAAAATGTCTTCAGCTGCTTCTTCTCCGGAAATCTGGAGCTGAATTCCCTCAGCTGTCTGCCTGGCTTTCACCACTCCCCTGCTATCCGCCAAAAAGCTTAAATCATAGTCTCCGTGGATAACAAGATTCTTCCTTCCAAATGAACGTTTAATTTCTTTTAGAGACCCGTGCACAACAGGCCGTCCTTTTTGCATGATGCATAAATGCTCACAAAGTTCTTCTACATGTTCCATCCTATGGGAGGAAAAAACAATCGTTGTGCCGCTATCCTTCAAATCCAGCACAGCATCCTTCAGCTGTTCTACATTAACCGGATCCAGCCCGCTGAATGGTTCATCCAATATTAATAGCTTAGGCTTATGTATAACTGCAGTAATAAACTGGATTTTTTGCTGGTTGCCTTTTGATAGCTCTTCAATTTTTTTATTGGCATATTCGGGAACCTTAAAGCGCTCAAGCCAATATGTTAATTCCCTTAAACAGTCTTGCTTTGCCATCCCCCTCAGCTTAGCTAAATAGACTACCTGATCCTTGACCTTTAGCTTTGGATATAGGCCTCTTTCTTCGGGAAGGTAGCCTATCAGCGGACTAGTTGAATAATCAATTGGATTTCCATTCCACGTAATCTTTCCCCCGCTGGGATCCAATAGCCCCAATATCATTCGGAAGGTAGTCGTTTTACCGGCGCCATTCGCCCCCAGAAACCCAAACATCTCACTTTCGGGAATAGTTAGAGATAAATCATCAACTGCAGTAAACTTGCCAAAACGCTTTGTTACATGTTCAAGCTCTAAAGCCATATCGAACTCCTCCTTTGCCTAATAGGTAATACGGCCATAACATAAAAAAAGGTTCACTATTTTTAAAAATTTAGCATTTTAATTTACGGCATTTCTTTTAAAAAATATTTTGCACATTTATAAAAATTATGCAAGAATAATAGTAACTATCTGAATTTTATAATAAAGGAGTATCTTATTATGAAAACATACAAGCTAACTGCATTTGAACAGGATGGAGAAAAGATATTGGATGAAGCATTTCAGGCAGCTACAGATGACGAAGCTAAAAGTGTGGGAGAAAACCTCCTTAAGGAAAAAGGTTTGGATGAAAAAACGCACCGCTGCACCTCACCGGCCGGCAAGCTGATTTTGTTTCATAGATAACAAGAAAAAACGGAAGCGCCTTGTCCGCCCCTGCACCTCGAGGGGTAGGCGCTTCTCCTAAAAGCTAAAGCTATTAGCCGTGAGAGATTGATGCTGTCAAAGCGCTCCTTTTGGAGCAGGACAGCTTAGATAGTTCACCGATGTGCATTCAGATTAGAAAAAAAAGCAAAGGGCTCAGCTCTTTGCTTTCTTCTTTCCATTCTTATTTCCCCTTAAACACAGGCTTTCTTTTTTCGATGAAGGCCTGGATTCCCTCTTTGTGATCTTCTGTTTGCCTCATTTTATGCTGGCCGAGCTTTTCAAGCTCAAGCACTTTCAGTAGAAGGGGGCGGTTTTTATCAGCAAGAATTTTCTTTGTCTTAATCATTGCTTCAGTTGGGCTGTTAAGCCATTTGCTCAATTTTGCATCAACAGCATTATTTAAATCAGCTTCTGCTATTTCGTGAATCAGCCCCATTTGTAAAGCCTCATTTGCAGTCAGCACTTTTCCTTCCCAGATTAAATGCTTGGCTTTATCCTCGCCGATTCGCTGCTGCAGGAAGAAGTGAGACCCTCCATCAGGAATTAATCCAATTCCAATAAAATTCATGGCAAGCTTGCTGTTCTTGTCTGCCAAAATATAATCAGTAGCCAATGCCAGACTTAAGCCCAAACCAGCTGCTGCGCCTGTTACAGCACTGATTGTCAGCTTCGGCATGCTATAAAGAGACACAACCAGCTCGTTGATGCAATCCATCACAACAGGGAAATCGCTTTCATTTGTTTCCAAAAGCATTGTTTTAATATCTCCGCCTGAGGAAAATGCGCGGCCCTTTCCTTTTAATACAACGATATCCACCTCATCCATTTGGCTTATATCCTTCATCGCAGTCAAGAGCCCCTTAATCATTTCCACATTCAATGCATTCAGTGATTCCGGCCTGTTCATCTCAACTGTGGCCACTCGGCCATCAAGCTGTACGCTGACAGTATCAGTTACAAAGTCTGTTGTCAAAATCCTTTCCCTCCTTTTTGTGCTTCTTTTATTATAAAGAGTATTATTATATTTAAAAAGCGTTTTGTCTAAAAATTTTTAATTTTGTCACTTATTAAGGTATTGTGCTGTATTCCAAAACCTGCACAAAAAAACAGCATCCTCAGAAGGATGCTGCACTATATTTACTTTGCATTACCTGTATATTCTTTTTGGACCTGATCTCTTAATGCCATTTTGAGGAATTTTCCTACAGATGTTTTTGGTATTTCTTCAAAGAAAAGAATTTCATCCGGAAGCCACCATTTTGCAAATTGCGGCTTCAGGAATTCATAAAGGTCTTCTTTTGTTGTCTGTCCTTTAAATGGTTCTTTCAGAACAACGCATGCCACCGGCCGTTCCTGCCATTGCTCATGCGGGACAGCAACAACCGCAGCCTCAAATACCGATTCATGAGCCATCATGGCATTTTCGATATCAACAGAAGAAATCCATTCCCCTCCGCTTTTAATCAAATCTTTTGTCCGGTCAACAATTTTCATAAATCCTTCTTCATCAATGGTTACGACATCACCCGTGTAGAGCCAGCCATCTCGGAACGCCTCATCTGTCCGCTCGTCCTTGTAATATTCAGAAGCAATCCATGGTCCTCTTATGGCGAGTTCCCCCATTTCCTTTCCGTCCCATGCTGCTTCGCCATCCTTGCCGGCAATCTTCATTTCCAATCCGGGGACAAGTATGCCCTGCTTGGCTTTTATGTCCAGCTTCTCATCGGGTGATAACTCTTCCTGATAGCTTTTTAAAGTCGAAATAACAACAAGAGGGCTTGTTTCAGTCATTCCGTAAGCATGCATGAATGGAATATTGTGTTTTTGCTCGAAAGCTTTAATCATGCCTTTTGGTGCAGCCGATCCTCCGCACAGAACCGATCGGAGTGAACTCATGTCATATTTATTTTCATCCAGCTCTTTTAATAATCCGAGCCAGATTGTTGGTACTCCGGCTGTTATCGTAACTTTTTCTGATTGGATAAGCTCAGCCAAAAGTTTAGGTGTAAAATATGGGCCCGGCAACACAAGAGTCGTTCCAAACCAGACAGCAGCAAAAGGGAGCCCCCATGCATTTACATGGAACATCGGCACTACCGGAAGGGCGATATCTTTCTCGCTTACCGCTGCACTATCTGCCATTCCCAGTGCCATACTGTGAAGGACGATGCCCCTGTGGGAATAGACGACACCTTTAGGATTGCCTGTGGTTGCTGAGGTATAGCACATTCCAGCTGCTGAATTTTCATCCAGATCATCAGGATATTCGTATGCACCGCTTGCTTCATTGATAAGCGTTTCATAGTGATAAACCGGCGAAAGAGTAGTCTCAGGCAATTCATCTTCATCAGTCATAATAATGAAAGCCTTGACCGTTTTCAGTTCATCCTTAACCTTCTCAATTAAAGGGACAATATCAGGATCAATCAAAAGCACCTTATCTTCAGCATGGTTAATTATATAAGTAATATGCTGAGGTGACAGTCGTATATTAATCGTATGAAGAACGGCTCCGCTGCATGGAATGGCAAAATAAGCCTCCAGGTGGCGATGATGGTTCCAAGCAAGTGTCCCGACCTTGTCCCCTCTTTCCACCCCTATGTTTTGCAGGCTTTCTGCCAGCTTCCTTGTCCGTTCTGCAATCTCCTTATATGTAAATCTCTGAATTCCGCCGGCTGTTCTTGAAACGACTGTTTTCCTTGGAAAATACTTTTCTGCACGCTTTATCATTTGCGTCATAGTCAAAGGTGTCTGCATCATCATTACAATTCCCCCTTTTTAGAAAACGCTTACATTCGGATTCATAGAATTCTATGATCTTTATTACCTATATTCATTCTCTTTATTTTCAGTAATTCCTTTAATTTCTTTCTGAATTTTCAAAAATATAAACTTTAAAAAAATCCCCGCCTATTCGGCCAGGGATTCGTGTTTATTAAAAAGTTCTTTTAATATTTTCAATTTCTCGTTTGTATAATGCTCAAAACTGTCATTATACGATTTAGGATCCTTCGGGTTTGCAAAATGAGTGATTTTCCCTGTCTGAGGATCAATGAACTTACTGGAGGCCCCGCATCCAAGCCCGATGATTGTCTGCTGTTCTTCCATAATCATGATGTTATAGATGCTTTCCTGATTCGGAAGGGCATAGCCGACATTTTCAAGATTGCCGAGAATATTTTTCTGACGGTAAAGATAATAAGGATGGTAATTATGCTGTTTTGTCCAATCCTCAGCCATGTCCATCATTTTTTCAATTTCTTCCCGCTCGGCAACTTTATATTTTTGCTTGTTCTTCGTCATTTCCGAAGCCCGTTTAAAGGATAAAGTATGAACTGTCAGAGATTCCGGCATTAATTTCTCAGTTTCATCCAAAGTATGCGAAAATTCCGGCACACCTTCTCCAGGAAGCCCAATAATCAGATCCATATTGATGTTATTCATTCCCATATTGCGGGCCAGATGGAACTTATCCACGGTTTCTTCCACTGTATGGTGGCGGCCAATGGCTTTCAAGGTCTCCTGAATATAGGACTGAGGATTGATGCTGATGCGGTCAATGTTCCATTTTTTCAGCACTTCAAGCTTTTCGGGTGTGATTGTATCCGGACGTCCGGCTTCCACAGTGACCTCCCGTATGTTTTCAACATCTGGAAAAGAGTCGTACATTTCCTCATAAAGCATATCCATCTCTTCCGCCGTAATGCTTGTCGGAGTCCCTCCACCATAATAGACAGTAGTAATTTTCACATCATTTTCTTTCAGCCACTCGCCAATTTTACGCATTTCGAAATGCAGGCCGCCAAGGAACGAGTTTACTGAACCCTGCCTGCCATTAATCGCATATGCAGGAAAAGTGCAATACGCGCATTTTGTCGGGCAGAATGGAATGCCAATATATATGCTGACTTCATTTTTTAAGTTATAAAGATCCGGTACGACAGCAAGCTGCCTGTCTACGATATTCTGCATAAGCTGGATCTTTTCATCTGTAATCAAATACTCTTCCTTAAGCTGCTGATGGGCTTCATGGAGAGGTGTCTGATGCTGTATGGCACGGTGAAGCAATTTTGTGGGACGTACCCCAGTCAGAATTCCCCACTTCTGGGTAATGCCTGTCCATTCCTGCAAAACAGTCAGATATACGTGGGATACTGCATTTTTTATTTGTTTAAAATTCTCTTTTTCTGTCTCAGACGGTACGAATTCCTTCTCAAAATTCGCTGAATGATTCTTGCCATCTTTATCAGAAAGCTCTGCAATGGCTTTAATGTGCTTTCCATGTTCAAGCTGAAGATTAATTGTAAGGTCGGCTGCATCATTCTCACCCAGCATCACTTCACATTCTTCAAAAAAGAGGTTCCCGATCAGCCGGAGCGGACGATGGAAACGTTCATCCTGTACACCTAAAATTGAAATATTCAAATTGATCACCTTTTTTAGAAAATATATTAATCTGCCGATGTCTTTGTTTTCTTAGGGGCAGCTGCATAGTGTCTATTTTTCATGTTGACAAACTTCTTTTAGTGTACAGAAATGGGGAAACAAGGTCAATATAAGGGAAATGATTCCTAATGGATACCCAGTATCGCAAAGAAAAAAAGAGCCGATTTACTAATCGAGCTCTCTTTGATTGATTTTATTTTAATAGATTCATTTTCTTCAGGAAATCAATTGGATGCTGTTTGCGGAAATGTTCTTTGACCATGTAGCTTACACCGTTCTGATCATTGGATCGTGTCAGCCAGTCTGCTGCTTTTTTGACTTCGGCAGGTGCATTACCCATAGCCACACCGAGGCCGGCGGCTTCAATCATTTCCAGATCATCCTCCGAGTCGCCTATAACGACCATTTGGTTTCGGGAAATTCCGAGATGTTCACATAAATAGAGCAAACCATTCAGCTTTGAAACTCCGGCAGGTACAATATCCATCCGCAGATCACTTAACTTAATGACTTCTACATTTTCAAACATGCCCCTAATGGCTGCCTGGGCATCCTCAAGGTCGTCTTTATCTTCAAAATACACTTCAATTTTTGGCGGTGTGACCGGTTCATCTAAAATGGTGTCACTTAATGAATCCACAAATTGCTGCGAGTAAAAAATGGGATCGCCGGTTGTAAAAACAGTTTTAGCAAGCATATTGGTATTGAGCTTGGTTTTGTTGGCAAGGGAATATTTTTCGTGCACCAGCCTGATTTGACAGGTAAAGCCTTCAAGCAGGCGCACGATTTCAAACGTTTCATCTTCCTGTATCCTTTTTACAAATATCGGCTTTTCCTGAGAAGCTGCAATATAAGCTCCCCTGTGTGTGACCAGCAAGGAATTGATTTTCAATGCTTTGGCCGCTTTTTTCGCGGATGGAAAGCTTCTGGATGTGACAAGTGTTACATAAATTCCTTTTTGCTGCACATATTCAATCGCTTCTTTTGTTGATTTATGAAGTCTTCCATTTGATTGGAGTAGTGTTCCGTCAATATTTAAAGCAAGCATTCTATATATCATCCAATTTGCCCCCTATTCTCGGTGTAAAATTGTCCTATTACACTTTTATGAAGGGAAGGATTGGATTAGAACATGACATGGACAATGCAGAAATTTTTTCATAGCTTATCTGTGTTATTGAAGGCGTTTATCTGTTTTCATTGATCATTTGATTTAAAGAATTGTAAATTAGTCATTTACAATTTGGATGCTCCGTATTAAGATGGAGTCAATAAAAACTGCATATCTTATTTTGCACTAGGGGAGCTTTTTGGCTGAGAAGAACAATCCGTTCTGACTCTTATCACCCGATCTGGATAATACCAGCGTGGGGAAGTGCAGGTGAACGGCTATCATTTCTAGTGTATTGATATCATTCAACTGCATTTCCTTTTGGGAATGCAGTTTTTTAATTTTATATAAACCAGGAGGATGGCAAAATGCAGGAAAATTTCTTATGCGGAACAAGCGAGATTACAGGGTGCAGGTTTTCGATTTATCCAATGACTGACAGGTTTGTGGATGTTATTTTATCTGCTCTAAAAGAAGTGGATACAAGCAAGGTATGGATGGAAACAGATGATGTGAGCACTTGTGTGCGCGGCAGGTCCATTCATGTTTTTGATGTAGTCAAAGCGATTTATCTTGAAGCTGCTAAGCATGGTGATCATGTAGTATTTAACGGCACATTTTCAAATGGATGCCCTGGCGATACTGCCGGAGATGCTTATCTTGCTGAAAATGAAGAGAAGGCGAATGAAAAAAAATCTGCTGGAATCAGCCAGGAAGTCGCTGTCCAGTTCGCACTTTATCCGATGGGGATTCCTGGATACATGAACGTCATTATGAACCAAGTCGAGCTTGCAAAGGCTCAGGGAACGTTTACTGAAGGAGTGCATTATGCTTCAAGATTAGATGGGAATGCACACGATGTTTTTAAAACGCTGGAAGATGCTTTCGAAAGCTGTAAGAAAAGCGATTCCACTCATATTGTCATGACGGTTAATATGTCTGCAAACAGTCCTTCCAAGAAGGGGGCTGTGTAAAATGCTCGAAAAATGGAAGCTTCGTGAGGTCATTGTCCTATCTGTACTCGCTGTTGTGTTTGCAGTTGTATACCTGGTGTTCATGCAATTTGGCAACGTGTTATATGGGATGTTTGGCTTAATTGGCTATGATCTGATTTTTGGCATTTGGTTTATTGTTTCAATCATCGCAGCGTACATAATCAGAAAACCCGGAGCAGCCTTTTTATCGGAAACCATCGCAGCGGCCATTGAAGTCATGATTGGCAATGCAGTAGGCCCTCGCCTGATTCTTTCAGGCATGATTCAGGGGATTGGAGCAGAAGCTGTTTTTGCGGCAACTAAATGGAACAATTACCGGACATGGGTTTTAATTGCTGCCGGCATGGGCTCTTCTGTTACGAGCTTTATTTGGGGCTATTTCATTTCCGGCTACGCAGCCCTCTCACCCGGTTATGTAACTGCCATGTTTTTTGTGAGACTGGTTAGCGGTGCTTTGCTCGCTGGATTACTGGGGAAATGGCTGAGTAAGAGTCTTGCTAAAACTGGGGCATTAAACAGCTTCCCTATCGGAAAAGAGCTGAGAAGGGAAAAATCACAAAATGGCATTTCAGCATAACCAGCCTTTATTAATAACAGAAAAGCTGTCCTTCCGGCATGAAGATGTGAAGAATCCTGTTTTTAAGAATGTGAATTTCAGCCTTAATTCAGGGGAAGCTGTTCTATTATTGGGCCCCAGCGGCTGCGGAAAAAGCACGCTTGCTTTCTGCTTAAATAAATTGTATCCGGAAGCCGTTGATGGCGACTTGGATGGCACCATTTCCTTCAAAGGAAAGATACTGGATGAATTCCCGCCAGGTGAAATTAATCAGCACATTGGCATTGTGTTTCAGGATCCTGAAAGCCAGTTTTGCATGACAACAGTTGAAGAGGAGCTGGCATTCGGCCTTGAGAATATGAAAACACCTCCTGCAGAAATTGAGACCAAGATTGATGAAGCACTGGAACTTGTTCATCTTCTGCCATTTAAGCACGCCTTAATCCACACCCTTTCGGGGGGACAAAAGCAAAAACTTGCACTTGCATGTGTATTGTCATTAAAACCGGATATCCTGATTTTGGATGAACCGACAGCAAATCTTGACCCGGCTTCAAGCTATGAACTTACCCGTATCATCAAAGAGCTAAAAGAGGAGCAATCCTTTTCCCTTCTAATCATTGAGCACAAGCTGGATGATTGGATTGATTTGACCGACCGCTGTGTGGTGCTAAACCGGGAAGGCGAAATTTTATTTAATGGAAGCACTGCAGACTGCTTTAATAAATATGCAGAAGAACTACTGCTTGAGGGTATCTGGCTTCCAAGCACAGTAAGAGCAGGTCTATTAGGAAAAAAGGCAGGGATTTACAAAGGGGAAAAGCTTCCGTTAACTGACCGGGAATTAATTGCTGGATTTGTAAATCCCTATGCTGCACTTCAGATTTTAGATAACAGGAAGACTATACATCAAGTCTTTGAAGATCAGGTCATCCTGTCGGCGGAGAATCTTTCTTTTCATAAGAATGGGAAGGATTTGCTTAAAAATATTAGTTTTTCAGTTAGAAAAGGTGAATTTGTGGCAATAGCCGGTTCAAATGGATCTGGAAAAACAACGCTTTCCAGACTGCTTGCAGGATTATATGCTCCATCCAAAGGCAACATCCTTTTTGATGACCGCTCCCTTTCCCAGTGGCAGGAGCAAGAGTTAAGACTAAAATTAGGATACGTTTTTCAGAATCCCGAACACCAATTTATTGCAGATTCTGTTTATGATGAAATTGCCTTCAGTCTGAAAATACAGAGAATGACAGATGCCGAAATACAAAAAGTGGTTCAAGCTGTTCTGCATCAAGTGAACTTGCTCCAGCACGCTGACATGCATCCTTTTTCCTTAAGTCAGGGACAGAAGCGGCGGCTTAGTGTTGCATCGATGCTGGTGAATGAACAGGATTTGCTGCTCCTTGATGAACCAACATTTGGACAGGATGCCAGGACCTCTGCTGACCTAATGGCGCTTTTGGAAACAAGGATCCATAGCGGAGGCTCCGTGGTGATGATCACTCATGACATGGAAATCCTGCATTCCTATGCCGATAAAGTGATTGTCCTTTCAGAAGGAGAGAAGATATACGAGGGATTGCCTGATTCATTATGGAAGGAACATGAGATTATGAAAATTGCTTCTCTAAAGGTTCCTTACACAGAAAAACTCAGGAACGAACTGGCTGCCGTGGAAGGGATGAACAAGCTTGCTCTTACATGAATTTAACCCAAGCATAAAAGCTCTGACTGTGATTGTCTGTGTATTGATTTTGTCCGTTTTCTTTGACCCGGTTACTCCTTTTCTGACCTTAGTGGTGACTGCAGGAACCACCTTTATTTTTGGTAATGTTTCATTCAAAAGATGGATTTTGCTTTTCTCGCCATTTATCTTCATGGCTATAATATATATTTGGTCAGCTATGATTTTTTCAAAGACTATTGAAGGTGAAACCATCCTATGGACATGGGGGATCTTCACATTGACTGAAGAGGGCTTTCAGCGTGCCCTATCTCTTGGAATGAGGGTTTTAAGCTTTACCTCGCTGTCCCTTCTGTTCATTTTAACCACCAAGCCGACAGAGTTCCTGCTAAGTCTCATGCAGCAATGCCGGCTCTCTCCAAAGCTTGCATATGGAATCATGGCAGGATATCGATTTCTGCCATTAATGAAAGAAGAATTTGAGATTATCAGAAGCGCCCACCGGATTAGGGGGATACCCAAAGCCCGGACACTTTCTGAAAAAATGGCAGAACTTAAGAGGTATTCAGTTCCTCTTCTTGCCGGAGCGATTCGTAAAGCTGAAAGGACGGCAATGGCGATGGAATCAAAAGGGTTTACCGGAGATAGGAACCGGGATTTCTATCAAAAAATTTCAGTTTCCTGGAAGGATTGGGCATATTTCGCCTTTTTTATAGGTGCAGTGCTGGCAAGTGCCTATATTTCATGGCTATTCGGCTTTCTGCAGCTTTATAATGGCGAACTTTAGAAAGCTATGTGCGAATGGCATTTATTTATGTGCGGATGGAGGAAGTTTATGTGCGGATAAGATTTTTTCTGTGCACCTAGGCCCAATTTATATGCGCACAGCTGATTTCAAGTCAAATCCACATTAGAGTCCGCAGGGAAATTCCATAAATTACCACATGCAACTATGAATAAATCTTATTTTCTCTCCTAAAGCTATGAGTGTAACAATCAAGAAAACTACACCAAGGAGATGATTTACATGGCAAGAAACAGCAATTCTAATCAGCTTTTAGTATCAGGAGTCAGCCAGGCAATTGATCAAATGAAGTATGAAATCGCAACAGAATTCGGTGTGAACCTTGGCCCGGAAACATCTTCAAGAGCAAATGGATCAGTAGGCGGAGAAATTACAAAGCGCCTGGTGCAAATGGCTGAGCAGCAGCTTGGCGGAGCACGCTAGTCTTTTTCGTGCAATCATAGTAAAATAAAAAACCGCTTCCAGCCAATCCTGGAAGCGGTTTTTCACTCCCCTATTTAAGCATTTGCAAAATATCTTCCACTGCCTCAAAAAGTGATGAGGCCTGAATATCTGCACTTGTTGGATCAGAGCCGATGAAAACAGTTTTACAGCCGGCCTTCTTGCCTGCCTCAATGTCCCGCTCGTGATCGCCTACCATAATGCTCTTAGCCAGATCAAGATGGTGCCTTTCCGCCAAATCCACCAGCATGCCTGCATTTGGCTTACGGCATTCGCACCCTGCTTTTGGTTTATGAGGGCAATAGGCCACCTCTTTAATATGACCGCCTTTTTCTGCAACAAGCTCCTGCAGTCTTTCATGGATTCTCCTTAGCTCTCTTTCTTTCAAAAAACCGAGTCCTACGCCGCCCTGATTGGTCACAACAAAAATCTCATATCCAGCTTGGGTCAGCTCTGCCACAGCTTCTGCTGCCCCTTCAAGTAAGTATAACTGCTCAGGCTTATTAACGAATTTCACCCTCTCTGATAAAACCTCGTTCAAAACGCCGTCCCGGTCCAGAAAAATGGCTTTTTTCAATTTGCTGCCCCTTTCTTTAAATCAATATCTATCATAAAGGTACCCAAACCTCGTTCAGTTTAATATAAGATGATGCTTTTTCTTATTAAAAAACCCCCGAAATTAATTCCGGGGGTTTCCAATGCTGATTTATTCAACTGCACCATAAAGATCTTCAAGAGGCTTCATGATGATTTTGTTCATTTCTGCAATCATCATGCTCATGCGCTGTTCTGCTTCCATAAGCTTTGAAATTTGGGCGTGCTGCTGTACAAGTGCGACTGTCTTTTGTGCCTGTTCTACTTCTTCCTGTGTAATATCCTGGCCCATCATTTGTTTTTGCTGAAGTTCCATCTGGATTTTACGGAAGTTATCAAACATTGCCTTGGCAGACGGATCTGCATTTACATCATCGTATGCTTGTTTTAATGCCTTATATTCATCGCTTTCCCGCACCGCTTTTTCTAATTCATAGGCTGAATCATATAAATTTACTGCCATAAAAACACTCCTTCCGATTCTCATTCAAAAGGAAAATTCATCTTCCCCGTTTTGAACATCCACTACACTATAACAAACTATGACAGTAAACGCGAGGCGATACCCTTAAGTTATCAATATGGCTATGAATCCCTGAATGAGCCCGATAATCCCCCCAAGGAGGACCCCTAAATTAGTAATCATTTTTAACTCGCTTTTTATTATGGAAAAGACCATTTCTTCCAATCGTTCTACCGAAAAATTGCTGACTTGTTCACGGACAATTTCAGCGAGACGAAGTCTTTCCATGAACATTTCAGTTTTTCCTGAAAGCCAATCAGAAAGCATCTGAACACTTTTAGGAGCCAGTTCATCTATTAATACAGTCCTATAAGGGGCCATAAAAGATGATAAAGGCGTTTTAAATAAACTCTCCAGATTAATGACCTTATGGGCAATATTCTTTATTACTGAAAGAATCTGTTCTTTTTCAAGCTGCTCTTCAATAACTGCAGCTTCCATTTCAAGAACTTTACTCCACTCATTTTTCAAAAGGGTTGTAATCAAATCCGACGTTCCCTCATTACTTAAAAACTTTATGATTTCCGGCTGAATTTTATCTGCAATATTGATGTTCCCCATGAACATCTGCAGCATGTTGCTCAGCATTCCGCTGCGTTCACGGACAAAATCATCTGCCATTCTTTGAATTCTCATTTTGCCTTCAATGCTGGAAAAATAATCAATCCCCTTTTGAAGGATCGTTGAACTGATTGCCGGGATTTTTTCATCCATTTTATCCAAAAGAGTCTGAGGAATAACATCTTTAAGGGGCCGGCTCCGATATTCACTAATGATTTTTTCATATTTCTGCTCAATTAATAAGTTAATGCGGTTTTCTGTTTTCGCTTGCCCATCCGTGATTCCAAACGCTTCAAGTATGTCTTCTGCTGATTTTTCCGACAGCATGATAGTTTCAAGCTCTTTTTGTACCAGCCCAGTCATATCACGCTGAAATTGAGCATTGATGAACTTTTTCTTGATGCTTTCCGGTGTCAAAAGATGATTGACAACAAGCTTACCCATCTGATCAGCCATTTCATCCCGTCGTTTAGGAATCAGCCCCGGGGTAAATGGCACCTTCCATTTACCTATGTAAACGGCATTATAAGGTTTAAAGAGCATTTTAATAGCCAGGTAATTAGTAAACCCGCCAATGAGAGCCCCAATTAACATCATCAAAATTATTGTCATTGCAATTTCCATACTCATCTCTACCTTCCTTAAGTTACAAGCGCCTCTCCAGACGCACCATTTTATTGCCCAGAACATACGATATGGCATCAGCTTTTGCCTATTTTTTCATTATACAGTGAAAACTTAGTCAATGGGAGTTTTGCACTTTCTGCCGCAGGTTAAAATTAGCATTCAATTTGTACACAGCATGCGGATTTTTTGAAAAGGCTCAAATAAAGTTTAGCAAATGAGGAATGATCATGTCAGTTTCTTTATTGCCTATTACGATTGTTCCGGTAAAAATGTTTCAGGAAAATCAATTTCGCATTAAAATTAGCCATTCTCTCGTCCATTACTGGAATATTGATTTGCAAATGCCCCATTTGCTGCAGATCGGCAAGCACACCTTTCAGATAACCATTGAAGGAGCAAACATTACGAAAGATGAGCTTGGTTTCAGTGAGCCGCTTCTTCAGGAATGCTGCTTGCCAATTGAAGATCTCCATTTTGTTGCCAGTTATTCCAGAAAGGACCTTACTATTACTGCCGGACCGATTATAGGGCTGATGACAGATTTCAATGATAATGGCGAAGAGCCTGATTTCCGCTCTATTCATTCTTTTTGCGAAGAATTGCATGAAGTGGTTTCAAATATGGGAGGGTTTTTTTATGTGTTTCACTTTCGGGACTTCATTGCAGGCAGTCTGCATGGATACTGCCTGCAGGATAGAAAATGGATAAAAAGTCCGGTTCCTTTGCCGAGTGTAATCTATAACCGGATTCACTCCCGAATACTTGAAGCAAGTACCTCTTTTCAATCATTTAAAAACAGCCTTATAAAATTTAATATCCCAGTGTTTAATGACCGTTTTCTATCAAAACAGGAAGTTCATGACCTGCTCTTTTCTGAGGATCATATGCAGCCTTATCTGCCTGATACGGCCATTGCAAATGAACAAACCATCAAAGATATGCTGGCCAGACACAGATTATTATTCCTAAAGCCCGTCCACGGCAGCCAGGGCCGGAATATTATCAGGCTAAGTTTAAACGGCGAAGAAATCATGACAGAACTATCGACCGGAAACGGCAGGGAGAATACAATCACTTTCAAAAATTATACCCGTTTTGTACAGTGGTTCCAGCAATACCAAAGAAAATCAATTTTTCTGGCTCAGCAGGCCATCCCTCTGCAAACCTTTAAAAACAGGCAGCTTGATTTCCGGGTGCTCTGCCACAAAAATTTTCAGGATATCTGGAAAGCCACTTCTGCAGTGGCAAGGATTTCTGCTGAGCAGCAATTTGTTTCAAACATTGCCAGAGGCGGTGAAATCATGAAGCCTCTCAGAATTTTCTCGTTGCTGTCTGATCAGAAAACAGCGGTTCAGCAGCTGGCCTTATTGAAAGAGCTTGCTGTTGAAACAGCAACAATCATCAGCCAGAAATGCGAAGGGCTTGTCGGAGAACTCGGAATTGATATTGGTTTAGATACAAATGGAAAGCTATGGATCATCGAAGTGAATTCTAAGCCCTCTAAAAATTTCGAAGACAAAGAAAAAAGAGTAAGGCCATCAGCCAAGGCGCTGATCGAATATGCAACGGCTTTATCATTTATCCAAAAAGGAGGATTACAGCATGCTTTCATTCGGAATCATGACATTGAACAAACGGAGTGAACAGCCATATTTTATGGAATTGGCCAGAAGAGCTAATGAATATAACATTAACTGCTTCCGGTTTGTGCCTTCAGATATCAATCCTATTACAGAAAGAATTACAGGTGATTTCTATAACCCTGCTTCAGACGGATGGGAGCCAGCAGAATTTACAGCGCCAGAAATCCTTTATGATCGCTGTTTTTACGGAAATGATTCCCACTCGAAACAATGCATGTCCATCGTGAATTGGCTCAAGGCAAGAAGTGACATCCAATTTCTTGGCTACGGCTTGCCTAATAAGCTTGAATTATATGAAATCCTCTCCTGCACAAACATTTCACCCTATTTGCTGAAAACAGCACCCTATACTGATGCTGACAGGTTCTTAGACAGCCTCCTGCCTGATCATCCCCTCATATTAAAACCCGCTAGCGGTTCACAGGGGCACGGAATCTATTATATTGAGAAAACAGGCAAAAACATTCTTGTTAAAACAGATAAAAAGAATGCTCAGGTTTCCCGCAGCTTTGAAAGCGCTGAAAAAGCAGCGGGCTGGCTTAATAACCTGACCGCAAAACGGCAGTACCTCTTCCAGCCATATGTGAATCTATCGAACAAGGAAGAACAGCCCTTTGATATAAGGATTTTGCTTCAAAAGGACATGAATGGCACCTGGAAGGAGCTGGGCCGGGGCATCCGGGCAGGCAGAAATGGCGGCATCGTTTCCAATTTAAGCACTGGCGGCAGCAATATTTCTTTTGAGGACTGGATTATTGAATACCCATCTTCATTGAGGAGTTTTCTTTGCGATGAGCTTTATGACATTATCGATACTCTTCCCGCTGCGCTTGAACGAAAGCTTCCTCCGCTATTTGAAATAGGAATTGATATTGGAGTGGAAAACAACGGCTCCATTTGGATTCTGGATATTAACTCAAAACCAGGCAGAAAAACCATCCTGAACAGCCAGCCTGAAAAGAAGGAAGAATTATATACTGCTCCCCTTCACTATGCCAAATTCCTGGCAGCCAATAAGGAATTAGAAAGGAGTACGAATCATGAGAAAACAATATCAAATTGAAATTTCCGATTCTGCCTCCAAAACAGTTTATATTCCTAACGAGCTTAACCTTCATACTCATTTGACGAAATTGGCCTTTGGCACATACTCAAAAGATGCCGCTTTCTTACTTCAGAAAACAAAGAAAAACTCCATCGTCATAAGTAAAGATGTGGCAGATGCACTGCATTTCCCTGATCTCAAGATTCCTTTGCATGCATTTGCCAATAAGGGGACACTGTACCTCGGCCCGCTTGTAGGAATCTTCACATCAGGCTTCACCTCCTTTCCTTTAAGGCCAGTCGGGGACCGGACCCTGTTTTTTGCCAAGTTGCTTTCTGTCAAAAAAACGGTTGGAGCAATTCCGTATTTGTTCGGTGACCAGCATATCAACTGGGAACAAGGAACAATCAGGGGGCTTTTCTATCATGAGGAAGGATGGGAAACGTTTGAAGTGCCTTTTCCGAATGTTGTATATGATCGGCTTCCTAATAGGAAAAGCGAAAGAAGAAACGAACTTAAAGAAGTTCGTGACCGCCTGCAGAAAGACTATTTAATTCCCTGGTATAATCCTGGATTCTTTAATAAATTGGATGTTTATGAAAGACTGCAGAACGATGAGGATATTAGTCACTACTTGCCGGAAACCCACCCTTTTTCTTCATTTTCTGTCATTGAAAGAATGCTGGCTGATTATGGTCATGTTTTCCTAAAACCGATTAATGGAAGCCTGGGGCTTGGAATTCATCAAATAATTTATGATAAAAAGGATGGGCATTATTATTGCCGGTATAGAGTTCGGGATGAAAACCGCCTGAGAAAGTTTAACAGTCTGGAAAATTTGATGGGGAATATTTTTGCAGGACGGAGT
Organism: Cytobacillus oceanisediminis 2691; assembly: GCF_000294775.2. GTDB lineage: Bacteria > Bacillota > Bacilli > Bacillales > Cytobacillaceae > Cytobacillus > Cytobacillus pseudoceanisediminis. Next base: position 1,322,665 of record NZ_CP015506.1, on the reverse strand, counting down.
TTAAGCCGGATGCTTGTTCAGCAGGGAATCCACTTGCTCCGCCATGAACAGAGGACAATTGATTTCAGGATTCATACGAATAAAGATGAAAATGGGGAATGGAATGTAACAGCTTCAGCTGCAAAAATGGCTGGACATGGCAGTGTTACAACTCATGTTAAAAGCGGCGGTGAAATCAAAACCCTGGAAGAGTTGTTTGAATCCGATGCTGAAAAAGCGGCAGCAGTGGAAAAATTGAGTGAGGCGGCATTAAAAATCAGCAAGGCCCTGGAACGGAACATGGAAGGAATCATTGGTGAAATCGGCTTTGACTTTGGATTGGACCGAAATGGCCATGTATGGCTTTTCGAAGCAAACTCAAAGCCTGGCAGATCTATATTTAAACATCCTCAACTCCGGGAGTTCGACTTTCTTACCCGCAAGCTTTCGCTTGCATTTGCAGTCTTCCTTGCCGAAGCATCCATTATGAAGCCCCAGGAAATATTCAGATGAAGATTTATTATGACTGGGCCAGCAGGACATGGTTCAGCAGCACCAGCTGTACACTTGGAAGGGATCCTCATCCTTTAAGCACCATTGGACCGAAGGCGGAACAAAATTTGATTTCCTTTTCATTGTCAATGCAAAACGATAATGCAGGACCGGTGATAGGAATCCTGACCGGAAAAGGAAAGGACCAGTCTATCGCAGGCAATGGCCCTTTATTTAAGGCACTGCAGAAAAACATACTACAGCAAAATGGAGTTTCCTTTGTATTTACGGCAGAAGACCTGGAGGCGAATTCCGTAAATGGCTATATTTATTTTCCCCAGCTGGATAAATGGATTGAGGCAAGGTGCCCTCTTCCTCATCTTGTCTACAACAGGGTGCCTTTCCGGAAAATTGAAAAAACAGAAGCCTTTCATAAAGCGAGCCGTTTTTTTAAGGAACATAATATTCCATTTTTCAACCCGGGTTTTCTGGACAAATTCGAAGTTTTCCAGTTATTTAAGGACCATCCCCCGCTGCAGGAGTATATTCCTGAAACCATTCTTGTCTCAGGTCCAAAAGAGCTTAAGAACTTTATCCGCAAATATAATAATATCTACTTAAAGCCCGCAAACGGGTCCAAGGGCAAAGGGATTTATCATTTAAGCCAACTGGGAAATGGAATGCGATTGAACGGTCTGCACGATTCATTCAGTTACACTGATTATAAAAATTTCTGGAACCAATGGGGTATTCTCCTGACGAATAAACCTTATATGGCACAGAAAGCGATCAGCCCTGCCAGAAAGGAAGGGAAGCGATTTGATTTTAGAATTCTGGCCCATTTCAGCGAAGGCAACTATTCTGTTACAGGGATAGGCATCAGGCAGTCTAAGGACCAGGATATTACAACACACATACCGAATGGCGGTGTAATGATTCCATATGAAAGTGTCCGTACGCAAGAACATGATGAGTTTATTCATTCTGCAGTTGCGGAAGCAGGAAAGCTCCTTGAGAAGACAAAAGGTTTTTATGGAGAATACTCTATTGATGCAGGATTAACTGACCAGGGCACTTATGTAATTTATGAAATAAATTCCAAGCCAATGAGTTTTGATGAAGTCTGGATAGAAGAAAAAAGAATTGAAGAACTGACCCGCTTATTTTTCTCGCTGGCGGGGTTCTGGCACATCAATAAAAATAGCCGTACACCATAGTGTGCACGGCTATTTTTATGCGATTTTTTACAAGTGCCATCCAAAACCGCAAAAGGATTAATAAGTCGTTACAGGGCTTTTCGCTGTCTTCATTTTATCTTTTTTAGAGGCACTTCCGGCGAATGATTTAAACTGGTCTTTAAGCTTTTGGCGTGCCTCCGGATTTCTCATTAAATAAGCTGCTCCAAGTGCCATGGCTGACATCATAAATTTATTGTTTCTCTTCATCATCTTTGCCTCCTTTTAATGTTAAAATGTTTCTATATCTATTCCATTCCCCTTTTGAGGAACATTAAACGGGATATTACAACATCTGGAGGAATCCTAATGCTGACACACTTTCAATTCAAACCTTTATATGAAAATAAACAATTGCCGGGATGGACATTTTCTTTTTATTTTAAAAAGCAAAAAATGACTGGCATCTATCATCCTGACGGCAAAATTGAATGGACTTCCGGTGACCCCGCCGGGCAGGAGGATAGCCTGAAATCCCAAATCCACGAATTAATGTTATTTCATGTGTATGAATGAGAAAAAAGTTAGAGGATCCATGTATGACCTTATAGCTCTTTTGGAAAAATAATCCCGCCAGGATATATCATTTAAAGGAGCGATTCAAACATGGATAAGAAACGCCAGGTTTCAGAGGACGTGAACTATGAAGGCAGGGACAAAGCTTATATGGATATAGACAGAATCATAAACGAAGGTCTTTCTGGAGGCTCCGTTCATGGACGCGGTGATGATGTTAATATTGAACAGGCTAGGGAATTGCATGAGGAAGAACCTCCAAATGAGGCAGACTAATATTAAAAGGCACCTGACTTCAGGTGCCTCTTAATACGGATTAAATTGTATTAATTCTGAATTAGATACCGTTTAGCTCCTGTACCATCGGCTTTCGGGTCTAAGCCAATCCACCCAAAAGGTTAAAGTACAACCTTTCAGCACGCTCGTCTTATGCTTGAGTCCCACAGGACAAGGAAGGCTTCGTCAGCATAAACATTGCACGACCGAAAGCGGAGCTTTTGGGAGGTGTGAGTCATGCAGACACTGCCACAGGCGTGGCGTTTTTAGTCTGAGTTCCTTTAATAAGCGGGCGCCTTCCGCTTTTTTAATCATCTGCTTTTCACAATCATATTCACTGCTTCCTGAATTGCATTCTCCGCATTTTTGCCTTCGTCAGCAGCTTCCCGAATGCATGTCTCAAGATTTTTAGCTACAATATATCCCATTGCACGGTCAACTGCAGAACGGACGGCAGATAATTGCGTTACAACATCCTTGCAGTGTTTTTCTTCTTCCATCATTCGGATAACACCCCGCACCTGCCCTTCCAGCCTCTTCAAGCGGTTTTTCATTTCCGGTGAATATTCCATGAGTCTCCCCCCTTACACTTTCAATTCACTTTATAGAAACATTCACAGAATAAGTTAATTTTTTCAATTAAATTATAACTGCTATAATATAAGAAACACAAAAATTTATCAAACTAAAGGGTAATGATATGTTAAAAAAATTACATGACCAATATCCGGGCTCTCTGCTTGAAAATGAAAAACCTGATTTTAGCTTTTATTCTGATATGTACTGGCTTCATCATGAGGATTCAGGCCAATGGCTGGGCATCCCATCTCAAGAGGTATCAGCAGACAGTCTGATGGTCTTAAAAACTTTATTTGAATTCCATGACTGCTCCATTCACCATGCTCCCGCTTCCCAGGCCTGGTTTCAATACCTATTTTCCAATGGGGAAATTCCATCATTAGCAAAAGATGTTCCGTACAGGCTTGTTCAATTTAAGATGTCTGAAGGCGATTGGATACGCGAGGATATGGAAGCTGCTTTTAAAGGTTTTTTTGAAAAGGACATTTTGATTTTATGGAACGGACCAGCTAGAGGAGTCATTGTAGAGGAAGCTAACGCCCCACTAGCCGAAGAAGAATTCCTTGCTATTTCCAATGCTTTTGAAAGCGATTTTTTTGTAAAAACGGCCTTTTACATCGGCATTCCGAATAGGTTCGAGGCACATTTGCGCAATTATTTTAAAGAAGAACAGCGTTTTTTTGAGCAAGCCTCCTCTTTGCTTCCAGCCGAAAAGGTGCTGAAATACGAAACGCTATTTCCATCTCTTGTCACCGGAAGTATGGATGCAATTTTAAAAAAGAGCCTGCTTTCACGCCTTTCTTTACTGCAAGAAGACTCTGAACTTCTGCACACCATAAAAGTTTTTTTACAGAACAGCTCCAACGTTTCATTAACTGCGAAAAAATTGTATGTCCACCGAAATACGCTGCAATACAGGCTGGATAAATTCACTGAGAAAACCGGCCTTCAATTAAAAGATTTCAACAGTGCCCTGACTGTTTACTTAGCTTGTTTGCTGGTCGAGCAAAAATGATTGAGCACATTGCATAAAAACGCTTTCAGCTTTTTTGTGCAGTTTGGCCATATGGGAAAACCCAGATATCCATTAAACTGTTATTAAGAAAAGAATATTGGGAGGCAACCCTGATGGCAGAATTAAAGCTCGATAATATTTATAAAATTTATGACAATAAAGTAACGGCAGTAGAAGATTTTAACCTTCATATACAGGATAAAGAGTTTATCGTATTTGTCGGTCCTTCCGGCTGCGGTAAATCCACAACTCTCCGTATGATTGCTGGCCTTGAGGAAATTTCTAAAGGCGACTTCTATATCGATGAAAAACGTGTCAACGATGTCCCTCCAAAAGATCGTGATATTGCAATGGTTTTCCAGAACTATGCACTTTATCCGCATATGTCTGTATACGATAACATGGCTTTCGGTCTTAAGCTCCGTAAATTTCCAAAAGACGAAATCGACCGCCGTGTTAAGGAAGCAGCTAAAATTCTTGGTCTGGAGCCTTATCTTGACCGCAAACCAAAAGCATTGTCAGGCGGTCAGCGACAGCGTGTAGCCTTAGGCCGTGCGATTGTCCGTGATGCAAAGGTATTCCTGATGGATGAACCTTTATCAAATCTTGATGCAAAGCTTCGTGTTCAAATGCGTGCAGAAATTGCCAAACTTCATCAGCGTCTTCAAACTACAACCATCTATGTAACCCATGACCAGACAGAGGCCATGACAATGGCTACCCGCCTGGTTGTTATGAAAGATGGAGTGATTCAGCAGGTTGGCGCACCTAAAGAAGTTTATGAGAAGCCTGAAAACGTATTTGTAGGCGGATTTATTGGTTCACCTGCCATGAACTTCTTTAATGGAAAGCTTGAAGACGGCAAGTTTGTCATTGGCAAAACTCAGATTGCTGTCCCAGAGGGTAAAATGAAGGTGCTTCGTGAACAAGGGTATACAAGCAAAGACATTGTCCTTGGCATTCGTCCAGAAGACATTCATGATGAGCCGGTATTTATTGATGCTTCTGCCGGTTCTAAAATCAATGCCCGCATTGACGTTTCCGAACTGACTGGGGCTGAAACAATGATTTACTCAAGCATCGAAGGCCAGGATTTTGTTGCACGTGTTGATTCCCGCACAGATATTAAGCCAGGCCAAAATCTTGAGCTTGCTTTCGATATGAATAAAGCTCATTTCTTTGATGCAAACTCCGAAAGAAGAATTCGTTCTGAAAAAGAATAATATTGAAGCCCCGTCGAAGACGGGGTTTTTTAATACTGTCAGCTCCATTCTACTCTTTGATAAACTTTACTGAATCCTGACCGCATGATGGACACTTCAGCAAATGCGGACATTCTTCCCTTTGATAATCCTGGGGATAGCCATCTTCCAGTTTCATCTGGTCAATTGGCATATAGGCACTGTAATCATCGTAAAAATCCATTACTCTTCCACTGTCCTCCATACTGCTTCCACAGGTGCTGCAGGTTGCTTCCAGTTTCTCAAACCCGTTGCAGACAGGGCATATCGCCATTTCCAATCCTCTCACTTTCGTTAACTTATCTGATATTTACTATGGTTTGTTTGTTTAAGCTTCGTTATGTAAAACTCCTAATCAGAAAGTCTCTTCAGGAAAAAATTCCCGATTTTCTAAAAGAATAAACTATAATAAATCAAACATAATAGAGAGTAACAAAGCGACATCAAGCACTCGCAAAAAAAAACGATGGGTTACGCCAGGCAGTGGAGCAGGATAAAATCCTTGCGCTGGTGCAATTCCAGCTAACCCAACCAAAAAACCAACACTTATATTTCGAGGAGGAAATCACATGAACAACCAATCATCTAGCAGAAGCAATTCCTCAAACCAATTATTAGTACCAGGAGTATCACAAGCACTTGATCAAATGAAGTACGAAATCGCTACTGAATTTGGTGTAAACCTTGGTGCAGAAACAACTTCTCGCGCTAACGGATCTGTTGGAGGAGAAATCACAAAACGCCTTGTACAAATGGCTGAACAACAACTTGGCGGCGGTTCTTTCTAATAAAGCAAGATAACAATTGAATAAATATGGCTTTGGCCCTCCTTTCTTAAAGGAGGGCCATTTAATAGTTAGATCATTTTTTCGGGTACTACCCAATTCTCATATTGTTCTTCAGTAATATAGCCAGTTTTTAATGCTGCTTCTTTCAATGTTGAATTTTCTCTAAATGCGAGTTTTGCTATTTCCGCTGCTTTTTCATAGCCAATATGCGGATTAAGTGCTGTTACAAGCATTAGTGACCTTTCAACATGCCCTTTAATCACTTCTTTATTAGCTTCCAGTCCCATCATGCAATTTTCATTGAAAGAGGCCATTCCATCTGCAAGAATTCTGATGCTTTGAAGAAGATTATAAATTATAACAGGCTTGAACACATTCAATTCGAAATTCCCCTGACTGGCAGCAAATCCAATCGACGCATCATTTCCAAAGACCTGGCAAACCACCATCGTAAGGGCTTCACTCTGTGTCGGATTTACTTTGCCTGGCATGATTGAACTGCCAGGTTCATTTGCTGGTATCGATAATTCCCCAATTCCGCTGCGCGGCCCGCTTGCGAGCCAGCGGACATCATTCGCGATTTTCATTAAATCTGCTGCAAGCCCCTTCAATGTGCCATGAACATGGACAATTTCATTATGGCTGGTCAGAGCCTGAAATTTATTTTCAGAAGAGCGGAATGAATAGCCTGTAAGTCTGGATATTTCGTTTGCCATTTCAGATCCAAATGACGTATCTGCATTAATGCCTGTACCGACTGCAGTACCGCCAATGGCTAAGTCAAGCAGGTAATGCTTTGCATCCATCAGCATTTTTTCGTTCTTTTCAAGCATGGCACGCCAGCCGCTGATCTCCTGGCCCAATGTAAGAGGAGTTGCATCCTGTAAATGAGTCCTTCCTATTTTCACGATTGTATTAAAGGCTTCCTCTTTCAATTTGACTGTCTTTATTAATTCCTTTAAGGATGGAAGCAGTTTTTCCTCCACCTCGGTATAAGCTGCGATATGCATGGCAGTCGGAAATGTATCATTCGAGCTTTGAGACATATTGACATCATCATTTGGATGAACTTTAATTTCTTGCTGACCCTTCTTGCCCAGCAATTCGTTTGCTTTTTTCGCGACAACCTCATTTACATTCATATTTGATTGTGTGCCACTCCCTGTCTGCCAGACAGCCAGCGGAAAATGAGAGTCAAATTTATGATCAAGAACTTCATCACAGGCCCTTGTGATGGCATCCTTTTTATCATCAGACAGTTTCCCAAGTCTATTGTTGACCACTGCAGCTGAACGCTTTACCTTAGCAAAAGCATAAATCACTTCCATCGGCATTTTTTCAATGCCGATTTTAAAATTATCCTTGCTCCGCTGGGTCTGGGCTCCCCAATATTTATCCGCAGGCACCTTCACTTCGCCAAGTGTATCCTTTTCAATTCTGAAATCAGCCAAATTTCATACCTCCTTAAATTAACACTATGATTCATATTTATTCTTTTCCCTTATTTCCAAACTTTAATGATAAAAATTGGAATAAAAAAACTGCCGGGCGGTAAAGCCGGCAGCTATGCTTTCACAATAGTATATCCTATGAAGTATCCAAGTACCATAATACTTGCAATCACCAAAGTAATAGAAAGTTCCTCCATATGAATCTCCTCCAGATATGTTTGATAATATCAAAGTACCATGAAATGACTGATCAGAAATTTTTTGCCCAGTACTATTTTGTGTCTGAAAAGTGAAATTTTATTGAACAAAATGTTTGTATAAATTACTTGGAATGCGATTTGCGGATAAATCCAAATTCTCTCGGATATGCTCATCATATCAAAGTAGCCTCAAAACAAAAAAAGAAAGCGCCATCCGGCGCTTTCCTGCTATCCAGCAAGTGTGGATCCTTGCTGGAGCTGATACATTTGATAATATTTACCCTTTTGCTCCATTAATTCAGCATGGTTGCCTTTTTCAACTATTCTACCTCTATCCAGAACGAGGATTTGATCAGCATTTCGGATTGTCGATAGACGATGGGCGATAATAAATGTGGTTCTCCCTTTTTTCAGCACATCCATGGCTTCCTGGATAATCAATTCTGTCTCAGTATCGATGCTTGATGTTGCTTCATCGAGTATCAGGATGGCCGGGTCAAAAGCAAGGGCACGCGCAAAGGAAATGAGCTGCCTCTGCCCGCTGGAGAGCGTGCTTCCCTTCTCGATAACCGGCTCATCGAAACCTTTTTCAAGATGCTGAAAAATCTTATCTGCTCCCACATCCTTTAGAGCCTTCTCCACTTTGTCTCGCGTTATTTCTGGGTCATCAAGACTGACATTGGAAGCAATGGTTCCTGTGAACAAAAAAGGATCCTGCAGGACGATGCCCATATGTTTGCGGAGCTCCTGCCTTGGAATCTGTTTTATATCCATTCCGTCGATCATAATTTTGCCTTCCTGGCAATCATAAAAACGGAAGAGAAGATTCATGATTGAACTTTTCCCTGATCCGGTATGGCCTACCAGAGCAACTGTCTCTCCGTGGTTTGCTTCAAAATTTAGATCCTTCAGCACATATTCCTTCTCTTTATAGCCAAAGTGCACATGATCGAATGTCACATCCCCTTTATAGCGGGATATTATATTATCACTAATATCAATGCCCTTTTCATCAAGCAATTTGAACACTCTTTCACCGGCAACAAGTGCCTGCTCCAGATTGGCCAATTGATTAACAATACCCTGCACCGGCTGAAACAGGCGGTTAATGTAGTCTACAAATGCATAAAGCATTCCGAGTGAAATGACAGATAATGCATTTAGCGACTCTCCCCCAAAATACCAGATAAATGCAACAAAGACCACGTTTCTCAGCACTGCCACCAGATTATGTGAGGTCAGTGAATTGAGGCTCAAAAGTTTATTCTGGAAGGTAAAATGCTCTATATTCAGCTTTTCAAAATCCTTTTGTGTATCTTTTTCGCGGCCAAACGCCTGGATGATGTTCATTCCCTGTATCGATTCGTTCACCATGCCATTGATATCACTCACCCTGGAACGGATTACATGATTGTATTTCGATGCATACTTACGGTACACAATCGCCCAAACATATAAAATCGGGAGCAGGATTAAACAGATTGCAGCAAGCTTGGCATCTAAAATAAATAAAGCGATATAAATACCTGAAATATATATGGCACTTGTAAAAAAGGTTGCCAGTACTGTCACATAAAGCTCACGTATGGCTTCTGTATCATTAGTTATTCGGGCAACCACCTTGCCTGCCGGCAGAGTGTCAAAGTAACTGATTGGCAGTCTTTGAATCTGCCCAAAGACATCCTCTCTCATTTGCTGAATGATCCTATTTGCCGACTTTTGCAGAAAAAACCGCTGACCGTACTGAAAAAAAGCAGCGATGACCAGCAATCCAAAGTAAAAGGCCAAAAGCTGAACGATCTTAGGAATCTCAGGTGAATAAAAAAGCATCAGTTCTTCACCAGTCAAAGCCTTCCCTTCATATGTTTCGGTTTGGCCGCTTTTTTCTATAAGCAGTTTGCCGTCTTTATAGGTTCGTTCTCCATCAAAAGCAATGTCACCCCTGATAAAGACGAATTGGCTTCCTGCCTGCAGGATGCGGGCCTGATCTATTTTCTGCTCACCCTGATCAAGGTTTTTCTCTTTTTTATAAAAATGACCAGCGTATTCTACGGCACCTTCTCCGCCCTCTGTCTGATACCAGACTGATTCTATGCCAAGAATATGGTCATCGATCATTTTCTTGGCTATGAAAGGCCCCGCCAGGTCTGCCGCTACAGCTATCGTAAGCATCAGCAGTGCCGCAATAATCGTTTTTTTATAATGAAGTGCATACCGGATTAAACGCTTCCCAGTGGTCATGAAATCACCTCCTCTTCCTCAGAGACTTGTGTTTGCTGCCTCAAAAATTGTTCCTTGTACCATCCATCTGCAGCCATTAAGTCCTCATGAGTGCCTTCTTCTGAAATTCCTCCTTCATCAAGGACGATAATATGATCAGCGTGCTGGACGGCTGACATCCTGTGGGTTGTAATTATTGTCGTTTTACCCTTGCGGTCAGTCCGGATATTATCAATGATCTTTTTTTCCGTTTTGGCATCAACGGCTGAAAGTGAGTCATCAAGGATCAGAATTTCCGGATCCTTCACTAGTGCACGAGCAATGGAAATCCGCTGTTTTTGTCCTCCTGATAAGGCCACTCCCTTTTCACCGACCAGTGTTTCAAGCCCTTCAGGCAGCAGTTCAAGGTCTTTGCGGAAAGCTGCCAAATCAATTGCCTTTTGCATATCTTCTACAGTCGCGTCCTCTTTTCCAAAAAGGATGTTTTCCCGGACAGTTCTGGAGAAAAGAACATGATCCTGTGGAACGTAACCGATCCATCCCCTCGTTCTTTCAAGCTCCTGTTCTTCAATTGGAACATCAGCAATTGCAAGCATCCCGGTGCCTGATGGGTATTCTCTTAATAGCTGCTTTATGAAAGTGGTCTTCCCGCTTCCTGTTTTCCCTACAATCCCCAGCGTTTCCCCGCGCTCGATATGCAGCTTAATCCCTTTGAGGTTAGCCGTTTTTGAAGAAGGATATTGGAAATGAACATCCTTAAAGGTTACACTGGCAGGCGTTTCAACGATATACGGGGATTCAGGATTCTTAATATCCTGCTTAGCGGACAATGTTTCCTGTACCCGATCAAGCGATGCATTTCCTCTTTGCATAACATTAATTAATTCTCCGATAGCGAACATTGGCCAAATCAGCATGCCTAAATACACATTAAATGACACGAGCTGGCCAAGGGTGATGGCTTGATGGAAAACAAGATAAGCACCATACCCCAGTCCTATAAGATAGCTTAAGCCCACAATCACCTTTATGGTTGGCTCAAAAAGAGAATCAATTTTAGCCACTTCAATATTTTTGTTGTAAACATCTTCAGTGAGTTCATGGAAACGCTGCTGATCTGCTCTTTCCTGCACATAAGCGCGCACCACCCTGACTCCCGAAACAGATTCAAGAACCCGGTCATTGAGTTCTCCGAAGGCATCCTGAGCACTCATAAACCGTGTATGAATCTTCTTCCCGTAAATCTTTATCAGATAAGCCATGATAGGCAGAGGCAATATTGCAGCAAAGGTTAGTTTCCAGCTAACCAGAAATCCCATTGTAAATAATATCGTCAGCATAAATACGCTGGAATCCACCAGTGTCAATATTCCAAATCCGGCTGTAACTGATATAGCTTTTAAATCATTTGTAGCCCTGGCCATTAAATCACCGGTCCGGTTTTTCTCAAAAAATGTTGGGGTCATTTTCAATAGGTGTCCCATAAACTGTGAACGCAGTTTTCTTTCTACCAAAAATGCCCCTCCGAAGAGCTGATACATCCAAATATACGTAATTCCATAGGAAACAATTGTGATAATCGCCAATAAACCAAGGTACTCCATGATTTTAGCACTGCTCATTTCACCCAGATGAATGTCATCAATTGCCATTCCTACAAGCCTTGGAGGCATTACATCAAGGATTCCGACAATGATTAGCAGAGTAATAGCAATTGTGTACCTCTTCCAGTTTTCTTTAAAAAACCAGCTTAATTTTCCTAAAATCGAAAACAACGATCTCTCCCCTTTCCCGCATGAAGCTCAAGTTTTAATCAAGAGCTTTCATACATAAACAGCAGCAAATTTCATAACTAGCCTCCATCCAGATCCTCCGGCAAAATTGTCTTTCTCATTCTTAAAGCATTCATAAAATTATCCTCCTATCCTTGTATTGCTGCCGAAACAGCCGCTTATAAAAGCGTACATATATGGATACAGGCTAAGCCTGCAACTCCTACTTTCAACTTTATATAATTGGACAAAAAAAGACATACCGCGGCATGCGATATGTCTTAATAGACAAAAGAGCACACGTTACAAAATGTAACCTGTGCTCCTTCAAAATGTGCAGGCAGATCCTGTTTACATTTTTATATGCTTTAAAGGATAGGTTACAGATTTTCTTTTTTGAATTGTTTTTTGATGATGATGAATTAAGATCATTTTGTAACCCTCCTTTTCATTTTTTTCCATATTGGTAAGATTATCACCGCTCTCACCAAAAGTCAATCAGCCTTTTTCCTATTCTTGAAAATTTTCTGTCATTAACTCATTTAAAAAATTTAAAACCCCGAGAACTGTCTGGCTCCACAAGGAATGCTTCGACAGCTTAATCATCGCACGACTAAAAGCGCTAGCTTTTAGGAGGAGCGCATCCCCCCTCGAGGTCACAAGCTTGTCTTGTTGCGGCTCCTATGGACTCGGGGTCATAAACCGTTTCCTTTCAGAAGGAAGTACGCCTTCTTACAGGAACCGTCTTATGCCTGTCGTCCATGGGCCATGCCGGGGGGGGCTCGTCTTGTGCTTGAGGCCCATAGGATGTGGGTCATGCAGACGTTGCCGCAGGACGTAGCGTTCTTAGTCTGCATTCCTTTTGTGGACAAGGCGCTTCCGCTTTCTTATGATGCCAATCTTCTTTTCTGCCTCCTGATGAAATCGATGGTTATCTGGTTAAAGGCATCAGGTTTATCAATATTGCATACATGTCCTGCACCTGTAATGACTTTGACTGTAGCTGTTTTTGCTTTCTGGGCAATGCTTCTTACAGACTTAATAAACAAATGGTCTTCCTGCCCCATGATGAAAAGGGTAGGGATGTGGGATATGCTTGACTGGATTTTTCCAAGGTAAGGATTGACTGACTTTGTTAAGGACAGCCAGTTGATAAATTCCTTTTGGCACATTTTTGCTGCCTGTCTTACGAAGGCATGTCTTGATTCAAGATGATTTCTTTTTGGCATTATAATCCAGGCAAACAGCTGATAAAGAAGCATATACGGCAGCATATACTTAGTTAAATTGGCAATGGCTATCAAAAATCTTGTACGCCAGTTCAATTCTGTTATCGCTCCGCCCAAAATCATGGAAGCCACTCTTTCCGGATGATCCTGCGCAATTGTCTGAATCACTATTGTTCCCAGCGAGATGCCTACGAAGTGAGACTCGGGGATATGGAGATGATCAAGCACCTCAACTATTTCCAGAGATACTTCCGAAAAATGATCTCCTTCTTCCCATGTGCCTCTTCCAGATTGACCATGTCCCCGCAAATCTACCAGCAGAACATTGAAATGCTTTTTATACTCTCTCATTTGTTTATACCAAATTGCAGAGCTGCCCCCTGCACCATGAACAAAGGTAACCCATGGCAATGATTCATCTTTTACATACGTACGGTAATATAGCATATAAACTCCAATCTACATTCAAATGTCATTTTCATAGTGTTGTTTTTAAAGGCTATTTTCTTAGAGATTGTCTTTTTGCCTATGAACTAAGCCCATTGATTTCGACTGCGGGCAGTTGCTTTCCGCGGAGGAAAAGAGCTCCTCCCTCTTCTCCCGCAGGACATTGAATAAGCTTCCTCGAGTGAACACCGCACGAAGAAAATGCGATAGCATTTTCGAGGAGTCAAGTGCCCTCCATTCCAATCAACTCAGAAAATTAAACTAACTTATATAAACAAAAATAGCCTTATTAAAAGAAGTTTCACTCTATTGTAAAGGATTTCAATGTAAATTGCTTATAAAATCATATAAAATTCACTAGTTTCTTTTTAAGTATTTTCTGCCAAATATTCACCTGCAAATCTTTCCCTATTTTTCACAAAAGAAAACCAGTCCTATCTATCAAAATAAAAAAAACCAGCTAAAGTGTCAGCTGGTTTTTCTCCTGTTATTCTTCAATTATAGCTGCGGTTCCGTATGCAATGATCTCTGCAGCATTTTGCATAACAGCTGATGTCTGCAGCCGCATTCCAATGATTGCGTTGGCCCCTTTAGCTTTTGCATCTTCAACCATTCTGCCTATTGCCTTCTGTCTTGCTTCATCCATCATTTCAGTATATTCGCCAATTTCTCCGCCTACAATTGTTTTCAATCCTGCTAGAATATCTTTTCCAATATGTTTTGTCTGTACTGTACTCCCTCTTACAAAGCCTTTAATTTCTTTAATCTCTTTCCCAGGTACCGCATCAGTAGTCACGATAATCATTTTGCTCTTCCTCCTCTTTTTCTTTTTTTCTTTCTGCAATCAGTACAATAAATATCGCAAAAATCATTAAAGCATATAAGATATAAAACATAATCGCTGCCTTAATATTGATAAACAGCATGGCGATTCCAAGCAGCTGGCCTCCTGTGGCTGTAAGCAGCAGCATCTGTTTTAACTTTTTCATCCTTCATCCCTCAATTAGTCTTTTTTCTGCCAAATCTTTCTGACGAAAATCAAGTAAAACAGCGTAGGCATTGGCGCCTGAATTAAACCGATAATACCCCATAGCCAATAATTGTGGCCATGCTTTCTTGCATCCAGGAATAGGAAGGTACTCTGTGCAATTAAGATGATCCCCACAACAATCAGCAAAGGGAGGGAAATTTCTTCGCTGCTCATGTGCCATTCACCTGCTTAACAAAGCTGACTGTACTATAAGCCATAATAAAAACAGTGACAATTCCCTGCAGAATAAAAAATACAGCTGGAACCTGATACAGCATGAATAATAAAGAAGTTACAATGAGGAGTGCTGCAACAGTGAAGATAGCTAAGTCCCTGATCAATTTCCTTTTCATCGACTGTTTTTGCTCTGCAACTAAGTTTTCAAAAAATTGCAGATCAGGTGTATATACCGGGACATTTTCTTCCAGCGATTCCAATCCGTCTTCTATCTTCTTTACAGCAGCCAGAAAATTCTCATCTTGATGATCGTGATCGAGCTGCAGTAATTTCCTGTTCGTCATGAAGCTTCAACTCCTCTCTTACAGACATGATCCCATTGTGCACTCTTGACTTGACGGTGCCTGAAGATATCTTCATCATTTCTCCTATTTCCTCATATGAGTAGCCATAATAATGTTTAAGTACGATAGGTATCCTTATCTCGTCTTTTAATTTTCCCAATGCCGATAAGGCATCATTCCATTCTTCATTTCGGCTTTCAAGGTGCCATTTCATGCGTCTGGATACTTCTTCCTCTGCTTTCCAGTTCCTCTCTCTTTTCGACTTTCGCTTCTGATCAATATACAAATTCGTCGCAATGGAAATCAGCCAGGAAGAAAATTTCGCCTTGCCATTGAACAGGCCGATTTTCTCAACACATTTGGCCATTGTTTCCTGGGCAAGCTCTTCAGCTGCATCGGGATTCATAGTGATTTTGATTAAGTATTTAACCAGAAAGGGATAGTTATTTTTAAAAAGCATGGCAAAAGCGAGCTGATCTCCTCGTTTGGCGCTTATTATAAGGTCTTTCTCCTCCATCAGCTTCTTTCCTCTCTTCCCTATCATCCCATTGTTACCTATTTATTTCACTCATAAGACGTTCAAGAGATGAAATCGTTCATATTTTATTTTAAAATTTTTTTCATACATAAAAAGCCCCTATAATAGGGACTTTTAGTCTTTTATTACATTATACTGCACCAGTCTGTTTCAAAGAATGTGCTTCACTGCTTTTTTCTGACTTTTTCGTCAATCCCGGAAGGATAAGGCTGTAAAAAACACCAACAAGTGCTAAACAGCCCCCTACCATCCAATAAAGCATTTCTACTTTGAGGAGTCCAGGAAAGCTGACAGCAATAAATCCGAGTGTTAAGGATTGGGAAAGCATCATCAGCGGGCTTATCCATCCCTGTACTCTACCCATCATCTTCGGATCAACAATGCTTGGCATCCAGCCGCCAATGGCAATGTTCACTAAAGGCAGGCCAAATGCTGCAGCAAATAATAAAGAAAGGAAAATGATCGTATTTTCAGCAAAAGAGGCAGCAATGATGAAACTTCCTGATAACAATAATCCGGCAATGATCAGCTGATAAAGTTTGAATTTTTGAGCAAGCAAAGAGGCAGCAAAGCTGCCAATCAGAATGCCAATCCCAAAGGTTATTCCAAGCAGGACTGAGTATTCCTCATAGGCGTGCGGCTCCAGCTTATATTTCAGCATAAAAATTGGCATTATGGAAAACCCGCCGTTTACCACTCCGAAAACGAAGAAACCAACAAGCAAAGCAGATAATAACCTGTGATTTAGAATATATTTCATTCCAAGATTAAAGTCCTTGAGGACAAGCGCTATATTTAAGTCTTTAAGCTTATGGCCGCCATTCGGCAGGCGGACTTCTTCGGGGATATGGCATGATCTTATTAATAATGCACTGATGATAAAGGTAAGAGCATCAGTCATAATTGCGCCGTATACTCCCACTGTCCAGTATACAAAAATGCCTAGACCATTTCCGAACAGCATGAAAAGACTCATCACAACCTGATTTAGGCCCGCAGCAGTGGTATAATCTTCACTTTTCAATATTCCTTGAATCATTGCATGCTCAGCGGGAAAAAAGAATTTCTGGATTGCACTCCTCAGGAACAATACTGCAAATACCAGCGGCATCCAGCCAATGAGAACAGTCAGCAAAAGTACAATTGATAATAATGAGCTGATCCAGTCACAATAATAAGCAATTTTCTGGCGATCCATCCTATCCGCAAACACTCCAACTAAAAAAAACACCGCCAGAGTCGGAACGGAGAACATCAATTCAGTTAATGTAGCATAAAAAGGCTGTTCCGAGAAACGGTCAAGCAAATAAAACATGAATGCTGTTAAACCAATTGTACTGCCCATCTGAGAAGTAAAGTTAGCGAAAAACAATTTCACATAATTGGCATTTTGAAAGATTTCTTTGAATTTTTTCATCCCTTTTACCTCAGTTTCCCGGTTTATATCTCCAGTTTAATTAGTGACAAACAATTGATTAAGCGGCTTTTGACGGTTTTTATCTCCTGCTGGAGACTGATAGTGCCTCACCCCTGATATCATTAGCGACTTAAAAAGGTAATTATTCACACTTTGAATCAGGGTGGTTTACGGTTCAGATTACATGGGTAAATCCCTAGTACAACCACATCATTAATATCATTAATCGATTAATATATAAAATACTTTTTGAAAAGGAGATTTTTAAAATGAAAGAAATAATTTCTACCAATGTTTTAGTCCAAAATAGGTTCACAATGAAGAAAATGCTTGAAATTTATCAAGTAGCAAAACAATTTGAAGGCACTACATACCTCTACAGCAAACACAAAGCTGTGGATGCCTCAAATCTGTCTAAATTAGTGTCTTTCCTATTAACAGTGAAGCCGCAAACGACCCTAAAAATCATTGTTGAAGGAAATGAAGTTCAGAAGCATCTGGAAGAAATCAAAGAAATGTGCAGCAACCATGTTTCAGTTCTTCGCATGTCAGAAAAACGCTTAATCAATTCAGCTGAAACATTTCAGCTATAAGTGACCATTTTATTGCATAGTGATTGGAGTGAAGATAGATGATACGTACAATTTTTATGGTAGTTGGAGCAATTGTGGTAATTGGCGCGATAATCAGCTGGTTATTCTAAATAATTTCTATTAAAAAAAGGCCATTCGGCCTTTTTTTAATTATAAGCTATGATAATTGGCTGAGAAAAACCAGATTCTTCATGGTGAAGCCATTTAAACTGACGGAATCCAGCTTCCAGCAGCAGCTTTTTTAGGCCTTCCTTTTATAGACTCTATACTGGGAATATTATATCTATTTTAGCTGAAGCTAAAGTCTGGGTCCCAATAATGGAAAACAAACCAATATAGAAGAGGATTTTTTTATGCCTTCTTCCGATAATATAATAGATTATCCAGCACCTCTCCCTGTCTGGCAATGGAACGATCCCAGTCCTCAAAAATCAAGTGACAGGCTTCTGCTAAATCAGCATAAAATTTTTCTGCCATGATAAAAAGAGTACAGTTTTTCACTGTACTCTTTAAATGTATATTGTTAATCATTCTTCTTTATCTTTATCTTTATCTTTATCTTTTTCTTTCTTTTTATCTTTTTCTTTCTCTTTACTCCATTTCTCTTTCCATTTTTCCTTTTCTTTTTCAATTTTTTCTTTTATCTTCTCTGTTTCTTTTCTTATGTTTTTCTCCCATGCTTTTCTTTGCTGCTCCCTTTGCCTCTGTTCCATCAGGCCAGCAATTTGAGGGACATTAAATGATTCTGCTTCCTGGTTCTTCAGGGCTTCTGTCATGATTTCCCGGAATATCGGAGCCGTGCCTTCACTGCTGGAGGTTGTAAGATAGTTTTTTGCATCTGTCATATCATGGCCAACCCATACAGCACCTACCAGCTGTGGTGTATAGCCGACAAACCATTGGTCTTTAACGCCATCTATGCCTTCAATGGTCATTTGTGTACTTCCTGTTTTCCCCGCAACTTCTCTGCCGGGTATTTGGGCAGCCTTACCTGTTCCATGCTGAACTACCCCAAGAAGCATGGTCGTCACTTTATCTGCAACATCCTTTGAAATGACTCTTGTGTTTTCACCTTTCCATTCTGCAACTGTCTCTCCATCTTTATCAACTATTTTTGTAATGGAATGGGCTTCCGGCCTTTCACCGCCATTTGCAAACACAGCATATGCCTGTGCCATGGTTAGGGGTGAAACACCTTCATTTGTACCCCCAAGGGCAAGTGCCAAATTTTGATTGATGGCATCTTCAGGTATGCCAAACCTCTTTGCGGCATCCACCCCTTTTTCCACACCAATCTCATCCAAAAGCCATACAGCAGGAACATTCAAAGAATCCTTGACCGCTTCATACATTGGCACATTTCCCCTGAACTGGCCATTATAATTATTTGGCTCATAATCTTCACCAAATGTCATTCGCTCATCTTTAAGTTCATCAGTAATTTCCCAACCCGCTTCCAGTGCAGCTGCGTATGGTACAATCGGCTTTATTGTCGATCCAGGCTGGCCTACTTTATGGACAGCGCGGTTATGTCCCAGAAGGGTGTGTTCACCTCTTCCCCCTGCAAGGGCACGGATTCCGCCATTGTGGGGATCCAGGAGTATGGCTCCGCTTTGTACTGGCTGCTCTCCCGTACCTTTAGGGAATAATTGATCATTTTTGTAGGTTTCTTCTACACTGCCCTGCATATCCTGATCAAGCTCTGTGTATATTTGATAACCGTTGCTAAGAAGATCGTCAAGTGAAATATTATACTTATTAATAGCTTCTTCAAGAACAACATCTACATAGTAAGGGTACTTCCCTTTAAGGGGATCTCCCCCGCCGTCTTCAAAAACAAGCTTTTCATTCTTAGCTTTTTCCCATTCCTTTTCTGAAATAAAGCTGTGTTCCTTCATGCGATCAAGCACGAGATTTCTTCTTTCAATTGCTTTATCTTCATTTTGGTAAGGATTTATTGCAGAAGGGGCTTTAACCAGCCCTGCAAGCAGTGCTGCTTCGCTAATTGAGAGATCCTCAACATCCTTTGCATAGTATTTCATTGCTGCACGCTTTATCCCCCAGGCACCTTCTCCAAAATAAACCTGGTTTAAATACATCTGAAGAATTTCGTCTTTGCTGTATTCCTTTTCTATCTCAATCGCAAGGAAGAATTCTTCCAGCTTCCTTTTATATGTTTTCTCTGCAGATAATAAGGCGTTTTTAGTCAGCTGCTGAGTAAGCGTACTGCCACCCTCAACAATTCCGCCAGCCTTCAGGTTTGTAAAAAAGGCTCTGCCTATTCCTTTTAAATCGATTCCTCCATGTTCATAAAAACGGTGGTCTTCAATGGCAATAACCGCATTCTTCATATGATCAGGAATTTTATCGATTGAAATGCCTTCATTTTTGTTTGCAGAGATCTTGCTGGCTACTTCCTCATCAGCGTCATAAATGACTGTAGATTGTGCAAGTCCTGCTTCAAGTGCACTTATATCCGCATCCTTGTATGAAAAATATACGAAGCTTAAGAAAGCCAGGACTAATGTGGATGCAAGCAATATGGACACCTGTGTCAGGTGCAGCTTTATCCAAGTTGACTGAAACTTTTTAAAAAAAGAAGTTCTCTTTCTCATATTTCCTCCAATATCTCTTGCTGAATATCATTTTGCCCGTATAACGTCAGCCTTAAGGGTATACCGATATCAGCATACCTGCAAAAAATATGTTTTCATATAGTATTTTGTTCCCAGCTAAAAACTATAATTCTCCCAGACATATACATATACCCAAATTATCAAATTTTTTATCATCTTTTGTACATTTTATTTTTAGTCCGTCTGACCCGGAATTTATAATCCAGTTTAAATAGCGACAATCTCCCAAATCCGGCATCAATGAAAAAAAAAAGCAATCGCAGGCCGAATGCTTTTTTGATAAAATGGAATATTTGCAGACGCATAGCATTCCATATGAGTTTGCCTCATTTTTATTAATAGTCTACGAAGCAATATCGTTTTTTATGGGGGTATGCACAAATTTCTCAGGAGCCATTTGATTTACAATGATTGACTTCTAGCAATAAAGGGTATATGACCAATAAGTTTTCTTACCTTAAGAAGGGGTGAACTATTATGTTCTTTGAAAAAATTGTAGTTGGCTATGATGATACAGATGGAAGCAGACAGGCTTTAAATATGGCGATCGAATTGGTTAAGCAGCATCCTGAAGCCCAGCTTCTGATTACACAAGTCTTTGAGGAGACAATTGAAAATGTTCTCATAAGCAATGAGAAAGCAATAGAGCCTGTAAGGACAAATGGCTATCTGCTGGAAGGAATTCAAATACCGCCCCTGCCGGTATATCATGATGAATCCTCTGCCACGACTCACGCAAGAGTGAAACATAGTGTTGACAATACTTTTTTTAATGCAAGGGAAATTCTTGAGCCGTATAACATCAATGTAAAGTTCGATGTTATAGAAGGAAGTCCCGCTGACAGCATATCTGAATATGCCGCTGCCGAAAATGCCGATTTAATTATAGTGGGCAGCTCAGGCAAAGGCGGAATTAAAAAGATGTTCCTTGGGAGCACCAGCTCAAAAATTGCCAAAAATGCACCTTGCCCTGTGCTTATAGCTAAAGATAAGGAAAATCCGCAAATCCCTTAGAACAGGAAAGCAGCCCGGCGGCTGCTTTTTTATATTTAATAGAATACACCTATTATTGAAGGCCTTTATTTTCTGCAGCCAGCTCCTCAAACCGTTCTTTAGAAGATGCTTCATCGAAACTGCTGTAAATTCGAAAATGGTCCTGATCAATAATCCTGTAATGCTGGCTGATGATATTCTGCTGAAGGATCAAACCATTGCTTCTCTTCAATTCCCGCCACCAGAGCTTTCCGCCAAGAGTCTTTTCTTTCCTATAATCGATTCCCTCTCTTGCAATAGTTTCCAGAACTTCAAGGGGTTCGTTTCCAAACAGAAACCGGACTGTTTCCGTTTCCCTGAATAAGGCACAAACAGCCACCACAGTCGACCATCCTGCTTCGGCCCGCCCTTTCTCAATTTGAACCAGGGTCTTCTTTGAAACACCAATAATTTCCGCCATCTTATCTTGTGTATATCCTGCCTCTGTACGGATAAGACGGATCTTATCTGAAACTTTCAGTATAATTTCATCTCTAGTCAATGCAGCTTCATTCCCTTTTCGTTGTTGGTGTAAATTTACACCTGTTTCTATATTATAAAAGAAATAGTGACAATTTTACAAATAAAAAACTGCCTTGTTCTTTAAATATATCAATTATCACAAAAAAATGACTGTGCTTTTTGTCACAAGTATGGCCATATTCCATAGGGTAAAATTACTGATATTTTCCATTAAATTAACAGAGGATTTTGCTGTAATCTATCGAAATCTATGGGATAACTGTTTTAATGTGAAAAAGTGGAGGGTAAAATGACGATTGAAACAAATAAAGCTATATTGGAACTTCTGCTAACGGAAAAAGAAAACCTTTTAAGTGAATGGAATAAAAAAATACTCATTAATAAAGATGATCCTTTTAAAGATAAAATCAAAGATAATGGCACCGCCATGTTCCAATTGATTATTCAATTTCTGATAAAGGAAGGCGATGAACTTGAAGAATATATTCAAAAGCTTGCCTACTCTGTCGCTGAGCAGCGAGTGAAAGCAGAAATTAATATCGGAGACTTTGTTTATAATGTCAACTTGGGAAGAACAATTTTTCTAGAAATATTGAATCGTTCTGAAATACATTTTCATGAACTGCAGAGCCTGTACGAAAAAATCAGTTATTGCTTCGATAAATTCTTATATCACGCTGTATCCAGATATACAGATGCCAAAGATCAGATTATTAAGGAAAAGACACAATTTATCGATTCCACCCATAAAGATAGATTGACTCTGCTGGGCCAGATGACTTCCAGCTTTATTCATGAGTTCAGAAATCCGCTTACATCTGTACAGGGGTTTATCCAGCTGTTAAAATCCGAAAATCCTACCATGAAATACTTGGATATCATTTCAAATGAACTGGAGCAGCTGAATTTTAGAATTTCACAATTTTTGCTCCTCTCTAAAAAGGAACTGATCGGAAAAGAGAAAATCACTTTCTCTCTAAATGAATTAATAGATGAAGTCCTGATATTTCTCTATCCCAGTATCCTGGATGGAAAGGTTAAGATTCTTCAGGATATGAACGAAGATATATATTTGAAAGGCTATGCTGATGAAATCCGTCAAGTATTTATCAATATTATCTTCAATGCCATTGATGTGCTTACTCAGTACCGCAGCGACCCTGTCATTCATATTAAAAGCAAATGGACTCCAGAAGGACACATAAAGCTTGATATTGCCAACAATGGGCCGAGAATTCCAGAGCATCTCGTCAGTTCCATTTTCGAACCATTTGTTACAACCAAAACACTCGGAACAGGGCTCGGTTTATTTGTATGCAGAGAGATAATTGAAAAACATCAAGGGACTCTCACCTGTGATACAGAGTCGGATTGGACCGTTTTCAGCATAACCCTGCCAACTGAAAAACAGACAATAGTCAAAGGCTGACTCCCTATTGAGGAGCAGCTTTTTCATATTCCTGGCTTAAAAGCGTACATGATTTGAACCAAATATATATATTTTTATTTAATTTCAGATTATTATTAATATATTTACAGATTATTGGAGGAGATTATCCTATGTTTTCCTTAAAAGCAGATGAAGATATAGAATTGCAATTGTTCCAGCTTCATCATTCAGAAGAGCTTTTCAACCTGGTGGACAGAAACCGCAATCATTTAAGAGAATGGCTTCCATGGGTAGATAATATGGCTTCACCTGTACAGTATCACTCTATTATTCCAATATGGCTGAAACAGTTTGCCGATAACAACGGCTTTAATGCAGGAATCCGTTATCAGGGAAAACTTGCAGGCTCTATTGGTTTTCACCAGATCGACTGGAATAACAGACAAACCAGCATTGGGTATTACCTTGCAAAGGATTTTGAGGGAAGCGGAATTATGACACGAAGTGTGCAAGCCATGATTAATCATGCTTTCTTTGATTTAAGACTGAACAGAATCGAAATACGGTGCGGGATCAGAAATGGAAAAAGCCGCGCGATACCGGAGAGACTCGGCTTTCGTCAGGAAGGAATCATCCGGGATGGAGAGTACCTTTATAATCGATATCACGACCTTGCCGTATATGGACTTCTGGCAAGAGAATGGAATTATTGAAAAGAAAAGCCGATGGCTCCTGGAGCTAGACAGTTATCTACCTTCAGAATTTATACGTTTCACTTTCGAAAAAGCCTGCCTTCAGGCTTTTTTATTATTTACTGGTTACCTTCCTCCTAATTAAGGGTACTTTCTTATTAAAGAAATCCTTTATTCCAGGTTTATTTGTAAAATTCATGAATAAGGGAAAAGTACTTATAATAAAGGAGGTGCCGGCTCCTTACATATCGTGTAAGGATTTTATATGATCACCCATAACCTATTTTTATTATTTCTCTTAATTGCATTAACTGCTTTTTTTGTTGCATCTGAATTTGCCATTGTTAAAGTCCGGACTTCACGTATTGACCAGCTTATTATGGAGGGAAATGCTAAAGCCCGTTCAGCAAAACAAGTTATAAGCAGTCTGGATGAATACTTATCTGCCTGTCAGCTTGGGATTACGATTACAGCACTGGGCCTCGGCTGGCTTGGTGAACCGACTATTGAGAGGCTGCTCCATCCCCTATTTGAAAGCATTAACTTACAGGCTTCCATAACTCATATCCTCTCTTTTGTTATTGCTTTTTCTGTTGTGACATTTCTTCATGTGGTTATTGGAGAACTGGCGCCAAAAACCTTTGCCATACAAAAAGCAGAGGCAATAACGTTATCTTTTTCAAAACCATTAATAGTATTTTACAGGATTATGTATCCATTTATTTGGATTTTAAATGGTTCAGCAAGAATTATCACAGGGTTATTTGGACTGAAGCCTGTTTCAGAAAGTGAAATGGCCCATTCAGAGGAAGAGCTGCGGATTATCCTATCTGAAAGCTTAAAGAGCGGAGAAATCAATCCATCAGAATATCAGTATGTAGATCGAATTTTTGAGTTTGACAATAGAATTGCTAAAGAGATAATGGTTCCTCGAACCGAGATCGTTACCCTTCCGGAAGATTCATCATTGGCAGAAACCCTGGATCTCATATTGAATGAGCGATACACCAGATATCCTGTTACGGCGGGTGATAAAGATAATATTCTTGGGATTATTAATGTAAAGGAAATCTTAACTGACTGCGTTAGAAAAAAATGCGAAGGCAAACACCCTTTACGGCAATATATTAAACCTGTCATCAGAGTGATTGAGACCATTCCCATTCACGATTTGCTCCTGAGAATGCAGAAAGAGCGTTTCCATATGGCCATTCTCCTTGATGAATACGGCGGAACAGCTGGTGTGGTCACAGTTGAAGATATCCTCGAAGAAATTGTGGGTGAAATTCGGGACGAATTCGATGCAGACGAACTTCCGTTTGTTCAAAAGCCAGGAGAAAATCATTATATCCTGGATGCAAAGCTGCTGATTTCAGAAGCAAATGATCTTCTGGGAACATCATTATCTGATGATGATGTAGACACTATCGGAGGCTGGATAATGACGCAGAAGTATGATGCCGCTCAGGGAGACTTTATCGAAGAAGAAGGATTCAGATTTATTATTAAGGAAATGGAGGGGCATCATATTTCCTATATTGAAGTTGTGAAAATATGACCTTCATAGGGAATGACCGGGAGCGCTTTTTTGGCTCCTGGTTTTTAAATTGCCTTCCGGCTGCTTATACTGAAATAGTATGCCTGTCAGAAGCTGCCTTACCTCCAGATTGCATAAGTCAAAATGGTGATCTTTTAGCACTCACAAAAAAATTAATTTTTCCGAATCTTTTTACTTCATATTTAATGCATAATTTCATAAAATAAATGTAACCCTTTTTTCCAAACTACTACGTTTGACTGTATGGTTTGTGCTAACGTATAATTGATTCTAACTATATCTCTTGATGGAAAGCACTTTCATGAGATATAAGTATTCAAAACAGAGGTGATATGATGGGGCTTACTATCGTATCGGCGAATTAGCCAATATTGCTAATGTTTCTAAAAGAACTATAGATTACTACACTAGCATTGGCCTAATAAAAGCGAAACGCTCAAAATCAAATTATCGCATATATTCAGAAGAAGTTTTGTCTGATCTAAGATTTATTGAGGAATGCAAACTGCTGCATCTTCCGCTTGAAGAGATTAAGAGAAAACTAGAAATGAAAACGAAAAGGGAGATTCAGACAGGGGAAGTTGAAAAGCATATTAACGCAGTCACATTGCAGATTAAACAGCTTCATCAGGAAATAGCTGTTCTCATGCCGCTTATTAATACACTGGATGATGAACAAAAACATGGCTTTTCCAAGAAGCTGACTACTGAAAGCACTGCATTGCTCCGTTCCCTTTCCGACTTAACCAGCTGATCCCATTTTTCACAAAATCAGGAGGTGACACCCTGCCCGTTTAGGCGGGATAAGGGGAACTTATTTGGACATATTAAACTTGGTTTTTATAGCCATTTTAATTGCTTTAACGGCTTTTTTCGTTACATCGGAATTTGCCATTGTTAAAATACGAAGTTCCAGGATTGATCAGCTAATTGAAGAAGGTAATAAAAATGCAATTGCTGCGAAGAAAGTCATTTCGAATTTGGATGAATACCTTTCGGCCTGCCAGCTGGGAATTACCATTACAGCCCTCGGCCTTGGCTGGCTGGGTGAACCGACAATTGAACACCTGCTGCGGCCAGTGATCAACAGTTTCGGATTGCCGTCTTCCATTTCGCATGTTATCTCATTCAGCATTGCTTTTGCTTTTATCACCTTCCTGCACGTAGTTGTGGGGGAATTGGCTCCAAAGACTCTGGCAATACAAAAGGCAGAAGCGGTTACATTGTTAACAACACGTCCTTTAATCTGGTTTTACCGGGTTATGTATCCAATTATTTGGGCGCTGAATGGTTCTGCCCGCCTATTGACCAGCATGTTTGGATTAAAGCCTGCTTCTGAACACGAATTGGCACATTCTGAAGAAGAACTTCGCATTATTTTATCAGAAAGCTATGAAAGCGGCGAAATCAACCAATCTGAGTTTAAGTATGTAAATAAAATCTTTGAGTTTGATAACCGTATCGCGAAAGAAATCATGGTTCCGCGTACAGAAATTGTTTCTTTATCAAAAGATGATACACTAGAAGACTTCCTGCAAATCGTTCAGGAAGAGAAATTTACACGCTATCCCATTATAGATGGGGATAAGGATCATATCATTGGCATGGTCAACATAAAAGAAGTCATGACAGATCTCATTATGAACAGGGAATTATCATCAAGCACCCTAGAATCATACATTCGTCCCATTATCAGGGTCATTGACAGCATACCTATCCATGAGCTGCTGCTAAAAATGCAGAAAGAACGGATTCACATGGCCATCTTAATGGATGAGTACGGCGGTACCTCAGGGTTAGTTACTGTTGAGGATATCATTGAAGAAATTGTGGGTGAAATCCGCGATGAATTCGACATGGATGAAGTGCCCATGGTCAGAAAGACGGAAGAAGGCCAATATATCATTGATTCAAAAGTTCTTGTCAGCGAAGTTAATGACTTGCTGGGAACCGGCATTAATGATGAAGATATCGATACCATCGGCGGCTGGATTTTGACAGAAAATTACGAAGCCAAACAAGGCGATATGATCGAATATGAAAATTACCGGTTTAAAATACTTGATATGGAAGAGCATCATATTAAGTATATTGAAGTAACAGCAGTACCAGAAACAGAAGAGCCGGCACCTGCAAAAGAAGTGCCTTTTACTGAAACCGAGGTATTGTCATAAATGGAATAAAGGAACAGCCTGTCAGAGGGCTGTTCCTTTTTTTTGCCTTATTGAGAAGATGCTGTTTTCCGTGGAAACCTAATCGTAAATTTAGTCCCTTTCTCTTTTTCACTGCTGACAGCAATCTCCCCGCTGTGCAGCTGAACAAGCTGTTTAACAATGGAAAGCCCAATGCCAAATTCACCAAAGGAATGGTTGGTCCTGGATAGATCCGCTTTATAAAAACGCAGCCAGATAGACTCGATTTCTTGAGGATCGATGCCTATACCCGTGTCCTCTATTTCGATCATTGTTTGATCAGGACCTTCATGTCCTCTTAAAAATATGGAGCCTTGATCGGTGAATTGAATGCTATTCTTTACAATATTAACCAAAATTTGAATTAGCCGGTCATAATCTGCATGTACTGAAACCCCTTCTTCTGCCTCAAGATATATCCTGTTTCCCTTTTCCCCTGCCTGAAATTCCAGCTGTTCCTTAACTATTTCAAATGCTTCCAGAAGATCAATATCCATTTTATTCAGCTGCAGCTGATTGGACCGGATCTTTTCATAATCCAGATTTTCGTTTACCAGACGAATAAGTCTCTTGGCCTCCCTGTCAATCAGGATCATCCCTTTTTCTTTTTCCGCTTCCGGAATAAGTCCTCCTTTAATGCCTTCAGCCAAACCGCTGATGGTGGTCAAAGGAGTCCGCAGCTCATGCGAGACATCAGCAATGAATTTCCTCCTTCTATTCTCCAGTCTTTTAATTTCTTCATTAGATTCCTTCAATCTGGCTGCCATATCGTTAAAGTCTTTAGCCAATTCACCGATTTCATCCATATAGGTGTATGGTACATTCACATCATAGTTCCCGGAAGAGATCATAGAGGCAGCATTCCTAAGATCCGTTATCCTCTTGATAAGATTTTTAGAGAGAACCAGGCTCAACAGGATGGTCGCAGAGAGTGAAATAAAAATGGTATATAATAAAAATCGATTTAATTGGCTGATAATCTCCATCGCTCCAGTTATAGGCGACAGAAGCAAAACTCCGCCAACCATATTGCCCCCCTGCATATAAGGCATGGCAACCAGTGTTACCTCCTGGCCGAAGCGTTCTATATCATGCTTTACAGTTACTTTATTTCCTTTCGAAATTTCAGCCCACTCAGATTTGGTGAGCTGAATCATCGGATCTGATTTAAGCTCCGGATACAAGACCCTCCCTTTATGATCAAAGAGTATGTATTTTATATTCCTTGCATCGAGCAGCTGGCTGTATTCTGTTAAAAATTGTTCATCACCCTCTATCCTGACTGTTAAATCAGTCAGGATCTGTTCGCCATAGGAATCAAGCTCTTCCACTTTATTCTCAAAAATATAACTCTCAACAAACTGGGAGAAAAGAAGGCTTAATAACAGGAATGCCAGAATGAGGATGCTGACATGACTTATCAACAGCTGATAAAAATATTTAACCTTCATTATCTGCTGCCGTTTCATCAAATTTATAGCCAACACCCCATACAGTATGGATAAAAGGCTGCTCTTCCGTGCCTATTTTTTTCCTGAGCCTTTTTATATGTACATCTACCGTTCTTTCATCTCCATAAAACTGATAACCCCATACACTATCAAGCAGCTGCTCTCTTGTAAAAACCTGTTTCGGATGTTTTACAAGATAATACAGCAAGTCAAATTCCTTCGGGGTTAAATTCTTGAGAAGCTGCCCATTATAATAGGCCTCTCTGGATTCTTTGCTGATTTTGAAGTATTCACTGGCAACATAGTGGGGTTCATCCGCTGATCCTGTTTCTGCCTGAAACCTGCGTGTCACCGCTTTGATCCTGGCCATTAGCGTCAGCGGACTGAATGGCTTGGTCACATAATCATCAGCACCCATTTCAAGGCCCAGAACCTGATCGGACTCGCTATCTTTAGCCGTCAGCATAATGATCGGGACCTTGCTCAATTCCCTTATTTTACGGCAGAGAGTCACTCCATCCATAATAGGAAGCATCCAATCGACAATAAGTAAGTCCCATCTTTCTTTATTAAAATGCTCAAACCCCTGCTGCCCATCGTGGACAAAGACACCATGGTACCCTTCTTTCATAAAGAACATTTCCAGCATTGAACAGACACTTTCATTATCTTCCACAACAAGTATTTTCATTTTCTCATCACCGTCCCCAAACAGTCTTCTTTTCTTAATGTAATCGAAATGAGTGTTTTTTTTCAATGAATATCTCTGTCCTTAACGTTTTCTTGAAAAAGATAGCCAAATTTATTAATGCTTTCGCTATATCTTGGGAAATGCTATATACGAATTATAATTTTGAAAGGAGTGCAGTGCAGCATGAATAAAAAATTACAATTAGTATTGTCTTTTTGCATTTTACTAACGGGGGCCGCTTTATCCGTTAACGCCGAAACAGCACCAAAGGGACAATCACCGGGACAAGAGCAGAAACATGAACACCATCACCGAATGGTTGATGAATCCTTAATGAAGTCCCTTCTGAAACAAGGATTCACCAAAAAGGAAATCTTCATAGCTGCCCACATTGCAAAATTTTCAAATAAACAGGTTGGGGACGTTTTGGCATTTTATAAAAAAAGTAACTCTTCCTGGGAAAAAACAGCACAACAGTATGGAGTGGATTTAGAGAAAATAAAAAAGCATCAGCATCACATGGATAAGTTCCTTGAAACCAATAAACAAGTTGTTCTGCAAAAGGTCTCCGAGTATTCCGGAAAGTCTCCTCAAGTACTGCAGGGGTATCTTGACAAAGGAATCCCTCTTCGTTATCTTATTTCAGGTGCAGCCATGGCAAAGGCGGCAAATAAGGATCTTGGCGAAATAATTCAAATGAAGGAACAAGGAAAATCAATGCCTGAAATAAAAAAGGAACTGAACCTGGAAAAAGAACAAATCCATACAGAAATGAAAAAACTGGTTGATGAAATTCACCAGGAAGTGAGAAAGAAAAAATAATATGTTAAAACCGCAAAGGGCACACCTCTGCGGTTTCGTTTTTTTTAGAACAGAATTATAATGGAAGGCAGAGGTGAACAAAATGACAGAAGAAAATGCGCCGTACCCAGCCGATCTGGATGAAGAAACCTTATTCATGGTTTCCCAGACATTCAAAGCATTATCAGATCCAACCAGGCTTAGAATTCTTCATTTATTATTTCACGGAGAGTATTCGGTAAATGAGATTGCCGAAAATTTATCACTGCTTCAGTCTACGGTTTCTCACCAGCTGCGCTTTTTGAAAAACCTGCGGCTGGTAAAATTCCGCCGTGAAGGAACCACTCTTTTCTACAGCCATGATGATGAACACGTCATTAGTTTATTGAACCAGGCAATCGAACATAGCCAGCATTCATGAACTTTGGACCCTATTAATTGCAGCTCTCATTATGGCCGGGGCAGCCTTTTCTTTCTCCTTCCACTTGAATTGTACTATGCTCAATGCCATATTCATCATGAAGTACCGATTGCGCCGCATGAAGTACTGCATCGTGACCGCCGTCATGTTCAATCACAAGATGGCAGCTAAGAGAAGGGAAGCCAGAAGTAATCGTCCAGATATGAAGATCATGAACATCTTTTACATGTGCAAGGCCAAGGAGTTTCCTTCTAATATCCTCAGGGTTCAGGTGAGAAGGTGTCCCTTCCATTAAAATATGAAAAGACTCTTTTACCACCCTCCATCCGCTTATAAGGATGAGAAGTGCTACCATTACACTGGCAATCGGGTCCGCAATACCCCAGCCGAAGAAATAAATTAGAAGCGCAGCTGTTATAGCTCCAACAGAACCAAGCAAGTCACCAAGAACATGCAGAAAAGCGCTCCGAACATTTAAGTTGTGGTCCTTATCCCCACTCATTAAAATAAATGCCGCTGCGATATTTACGAGCAGTCCGATTGATGAAATCACCAGCATCCCCATGCTTTGAACAGCCGGCGGCTCTAGAATGCGGTGGTAGGCTTCATAGAAAATATAGAGAGAAATCAGCAGCAGTGTAATTCCATTAATTGAAGCAGCAATAATTTCAAATCGTTTATAGCCAAATGTTTTTGAATTTGTCGCCTTTTTTTCCCCTATTTTGATTGCCAGAAAACTTAAGCCAAGCGCAGCTGCATCACTCAGCATGTGTCCGGCATCCGATAGCAGCGCAAGGCTGTTAGTCCATATTCCTCCAATTACTTCTACAATCATAAATGAAGCAATCAAAATAAATGCCCACATTAAAGCCTTTTTATTGCCTGTGTGATGGTGATCATGTGAATGCCCATGTCCATGACCATGACTGTGTCCCATTCGTTCCACCCCTTTATATGAATATATGCTCATATATATTATGTATGACATTGGCTTATTGTTCAATGATTTTTTGTTGTTTCCTTTTTATTTAGACTAAAAGAGTGGCGTCAAACATTTTATAAAATAGAAAAGCCATTTCTTCAAAGCAATTATAGGATTCACAAAAAGGCTGCCTGAGTATACAGGCAGCCCTCTTCCTTATGCAAGATAAACAAAATACCCCATAAATGCAATACATAGTCCATACATTATTGGATGAATTTCTTTTGGCCTTTTCAATGCCAGCATTGTGATTGGGTATAAGATGAAGCCGAGTGCAATCCCAGTTGCTACACTGAAAGTCAGCGGCATCATTAAGATGGTTACAAATGCCGGAATAGCTATTTCCAGTTTTCCCCAATCGATATGTTTCACTTCCATAGCCATCAGTGCTCCAACAATGATAAGTGCCGGAGACGTAACTTCGGCCGTAATGACACCGAGTAATGGAGAAAAGAATAATGCAATAGCGAAGCATGCAGAGATGATAACAGAAGTAAAGCCTGTCCTTCCTCCGGCCGCAATCCCTGAACTGGACTCAATCATGGAGGCAGTTGTAGAAGTTCCAAGCACAGAACCGACTACAGTAGCACTCGAATCTGCCAGAAGCGCTTTTCCCGCATTAGGGATTTCATTATTCTTCATCAATCCCGCCTGACTTGCAATGGCGATTAAGGCTCCAGCCGTATCAAAAAAGGCAACAAATAAGAAAGTGAATATGACTGCCAGCATTTCCGGGGTAAAGATTTGATCAATATTCTGAAAAACTTCACCAAATGTCGGTTCAAGGCTCGGAATGGCCCCCACAATTTTTTCCGGTTTATCAATAAGGCCAATTAACATTCCAGCAACAGCTGAAATGACCATACCATAAAAAATGGCACCTTTAACTCCCCTTACCATTAACACGATTGTTAGGATAAAACAGAAAACTGCCAGCAGCGTGACTGGGGATTTAAAATCGCCAATTGCAACAAATGTCGCCTCATTTCCTACAATCAAACCGGCATTTTTCAATCCGATAAAAGCAATAAAAAAGCCAATCCCGCCTGCTATTGCATGCTTTAAATCCTTGGGTATAACGTTAATAATTTTTTCCCGTATTTTTAATAAGCTTAAAATCACAAATAAAATCCCTGAAACAAATACACCAGTTAAAGCCGTTTGCCATGGAATGCCCATCCCGATGCAGACAGAAAAAGTGAAGAAAGAATTGAGTCCCATGCTTGGTGCAATCCCAATTGGATAATTGGACAGCAAGCCAATTAATAAAGAGCCAATAATTGCCGACAGCGCCGTAGCCGTAAAGACAGCTCCTTTATCCATTCCAGCCTGGCTAAGTATAATTGGATTTACAATTAATATATATGCCATTGATAAAAATGTCGTTAAACCTGCGATTGTTTCCTGTTTGTATGATGTTTCTCTTTCACGAAACCGGAAAAAAGATGACATGTCATTCCCTCCTTATTTAGTAACCAATAAAAAAAGCTCCGCAATATGCGAAGCTGCCATAAGAAACAGAAGAAAATAGCATGCCGATTCGAACAAGCTATATCCCCTGTAGTCAAGCTATTTACGGCAGCCCGGTAGAAACGCTCAGACCCTATCTCTGAACATATACAGGTAAAATCTATTGCCGCAGCACCTCAATGATCAATGTCCTGCCCAATAAAATTATATATTAATATAATGAAAACAATTCTAGCAAACTCAAATATGATGGTCAATTCTTTAATTTATTCTGAGTATTCCCCTTTATCTTAAAGTTGGTTACAGGGGTTTATGTTAATTTTTTTTTGTAATGGGTAAACAATAAGGAAAACATAGGCGCCTTGGTTACCCCGACACCTCGAGGGGAGAGGCGGCGGGACTAGCAGTAATTGCAGTTCGAAAATTTTCTAAAAAACCAGCATGAGGAGGCAGGTCACAATGTTCATTGTATATGCAAGCTTGATTCTTATTGCAGCGTCCCTGATCTTTCTGGGCATCTATGCTTTTAAAGCATACAAGGATGCCAAACCGGCAATTAAGAAACTGACAGCTATAAGCACTGTTATGCAGCTAAAAGCAGATCAATTAAAAAATGGGATTGACGAACTGACAACAACCCAGAAAGAAATTCAAAGAGATATCAATTATAAGAAACAGACCTTTAATAATACGATATCCGCTGTAAAAGAAACACCGAAGAAAATAAAGAAATGGTGGAACATCAAAATACCTTTTATCCACCAAATTAAATAAAACGAGGTCTGAGCCCTCGTTTTATTTTGTCCTATTTTATTGAAAGTGTACGATAGGCTTCTGCATCTGTTTGCACCTTGGAATTTTCTTTGTCATCTTTCTTTCCTCGGCCCGGCTTGAGTGTATTATTTCTGTGATAGAGGGCACTGATTTCCCCGCCAATAACAAGGGCAAGTCCGGTTAAAAAGAACCATAGCATCAATACAATGACTCCGCCAAGGCTTCCGTATGTGGCGGAATAATTCCCAAAATTGCTTACATAAAATGACAAGCCAAATGATATAAGCTGCCACATAACCGTTGCGGCTATGGCGCCTGGCAAGACCTGTTTGAAAGGAAAATGTTTATTTGGTGCCACCTTATAAAGAATAGCCAGAACTGTAACCATGATTACAAAAGCAATGGCCCATCTCAATACATTGATCAGTATCTGCATCCCATCAGGTATATTAATAAAATTCTCAACAAAGTTCATGATGACTTTCCCGAACACGGGAAGAACCATAGCAATGATGAATGCTGCGAGCAAACCAAGAGTCAAACCTATGGATATTAGTCTTGATTTTATAAATGACCTCGTTTCCTCCACATCAAAGGCGTCATTCATGGCTCTTATGAATGCCTGCATTCCATTAGAAGCGGACCATAAAGTACCTATGATACCGAACGTCAGCAGGCCGCCGTTCGGCTTCGTAATGATATCCACTACATTATCTTCAATAACATTAAATGAATCTGACGGCATTACACTCTGCAAGTATGATAATGCTTTTTGAGGATCCAGTGAAAGATATGGAACAATAGAGATAAGCAGAATTAACAAAGGAAAAATGGAGAGCATATAATAATATGCTTGTTCGGCTGCAAGCCCGGTTGCCCGATCTTTCTTAAATTCCTTTCCGAGCTTCTTGCCAAATTGAATAACCTTATGCATTTTACTACTCCTCCCTTAATCAGCTTATAGCTTGTATGTGTTTATTTCCCCTAAGACCTTTGAGCTAATCGTATTTTAATAAAATATTCATTCCATTTTGATAGATAAATAAAAAAGATACCTTTCCACGGAACGGAAATTATCCTAATAAGGGCTCACAACTTATCATTATGAACTCGATACCCCTCATTTAATATAAGAAATGTTATAATTAGATATAGTTTTTATCAAACTTATCGAATAATTAATTTGAG
This sequence comes from Cytobacillus oceanisediminis 2691, assembly GCF_000294775.2. Classification (GTDB taxonomy): domain Bacteria; phylum Bacillota; class Bacilli; order Bacillales; family Cytobacillaceae; genus Cytobacillus; species Cytobacillus pseudoceanisediminis. The sequence continues at coordinate 1,287,365 of NZ_CP015506.1, read as the reverse complement.
CTAAATTGGCACAAGCTATCATATTATGTTATTAGCTCATTAAAGATGCTCGTTCAGTTTGACAGATTATTCATCAATTTAAATGGGGGTCATTTATGAACGTTTCACTTGAGACTGCTGTTGGAGCAAATGTACATAAAGGGTTGACTAAAGGCAAGCTTGCAAAAAGAATTTTCTTCATCATACTTGGAGCCATACTTATGGGGGTCGGAATCGAAGAATTCCTAGTGCCCAATAAAATTCTGGATGGCGGAATAGTAGGAATCTCCATTATCCTCTCCCACATGTCCGGCTGGAAACTCGGCTGGTTTATTTTCATCTTAAATATCCCATTTTTTTACATAGGATACAAACAAATAGGGAAAACCTTTGCTTTGTCTACATTGCTGGGCATTGCGGTATTATCAGCCACTACCCTCCTCTTGCATGATGTTCCCGTATTTACAGAGGACTTGCTGTTAGCTACAGTATTTGGCGGTATTGTTCTTGGCTTCGGGGTCGGAATGGTGATCAGATATGGGGGATCTTTAGATGGAACAGAGATTCTGGCCATTCTGGTAAATAAAAAACTACCGTTCTCTGTCGGGGAAATTATTATGTTTTTCAATGTCTTCATTTTTGCTACTGCAGGCTTTGTTTTCGGCTGGGACCGTGCCATGTATTCAATCCTTGCCTATTTCATTGCTTTCAAGACTATTGATGTTGTCATCAGCGGGCTGGATGAATCCAAATCCGCCTGGATTATCAGCGAACAGCACAAGATAATCGGCGAAGCGATTCTTGCCCGGCTTGGACGAGGCGTTACCTACTTAAATGGGGAAGGTGCATACACTGGGGATGACAAAAAAGTAATTTTTTGTGTCATAACCAGACTTGAAGAAGCAAAGTTAAAATCAATTGTCGAAGAAATAGATCCGAGTGCTTTTTTAGCAGTAGCTGATATTGCTGAAGTCAGAGGCGGCAGATTTAAAAAGAAAGCCATTCACTAAGAATGGTTGTAATGGTCTTATGAAAACCTCTCTTAAGTAATATCCTTTGTTGCTAAACCGCCTGGATGCGGCAGTAAAATCAAATAACAAATAAATATGTTAGCAATACGATAAACATCAAAGAGGTTAAAATTAAAAGGGAACAGCACCCGCTGCCCCCTCCCTCTTAATTATAAAATATCCATCCAAATTTTGATTGATGTTGCCAGAATTAAAACAGACAATATGACTTGGAGGATTTTTGTATTCACTCTCTTTCCTGCAGCTGCTCCTAATGGTGAAGCAATTAAGCTGGCAATGATCATTATGGCAGCAGGAATATAGTCCACCTGTCCGGTTGCCAATTTGCCAGCTGTAGATCCAATCGATGAAATAAATGTAATGGCCAGTGATGTCGCAATCGTCATCCTTGTAGGGATCTTCAATACAACCAGCATAATAGGAACAAGTAAAAATGCACCTGCTGCACCTACGATTCCAGCTCCGATGCCGACGATCAAAGCAAAGAAGGCTGCAAGCCATTTATTGAACTTTACTTGATCCAAGGGTATATCATCCAAGCCCTTTTTCGGCACGAACATCATGACTGCCGCTATTAAAGCCAATACCCCATATACAAGATTGATGCCGCCTTCAGTCATAAACCTTGAACCGTAGCTTCCGATTAAACTTCCGATTAGTATTGCTGAACCCATATAAATAATAAGTGTTTTATTCAGGTATCCGCCTTTTCTGTAAGCCCAGACACCCCCGATTGTTGCAAAAAACACCTGTACTGCACTGATTCCGGTTACTTCGTGAGCAGAAAAAGCAGCTAATCCAAATAATGGCGGAATGTATAAGAGCATAGGATATTTAATGATTGAGCCTCCAATTCCTACCATGCCGGAAATGTAAGACCCGATAAAACCAATTAAAAATATAACGAATAAAAAGGTCAAATCCATGTGGCTATCTCCTCCTTTTAGCGATAAAAGGGAGCAGCCCCCCCCTTTACCTTTCAATAGATTAGCCTTTTTTTATCCAGAACTTTAAAGTTCCGCTGTCATCCTCATGTTTTAATAGCTCATGTCCTGTTGACTCTGTCCAGGCAGCCAAGTCTTTAACTGCACCTTTGTCGGTTGTATGAACTTCAAGCACCTGGCCTGATTCGATTTCCCCTATTGCTTTCTTTGTTTTTACGATTGGCATTGGACAAGCTAAGCCTTTTGCATCCAGCACTTTTGCTGCGTTCATGTTTCCATTCCTCCATTGTTTAAAATTATCTAATTTAACGTTATATGAAATCAGATGATTATCTTACAGCACAGCGGTTAGGACCAATTTCCATCTCTCTCTGTTTTTCTTCATCCGGGTTGATTTTCCCCATATTTGTTTCACGGATTTCCTGATAAGCATTTGGCTGAGGAGGAAGGTTCTCAGAAACTAATTTTCTGAACTCTCCTTCATCATCAATTTTTAATCCATGATTCTCAGCAAATAATGTGCCAAGTTTCTCAGAAACACTGCCATCTTCATTTAACTCATCAATGATCATGAAGTGTGCAGGCATAACAGCTAATTCACTTGATAGCTCCTTATATCGCTTATAAAGTGTTTCCCTTAAATCGCCAGCCCAGGCACCGGCTTTTCCTGCAAGGTCAGGTCGGCCAATTGAATCGATGAATAGAATATCTCCTGATAGAAGGTATTGATCATCTACCACAAATGATGTGGATCCAATTGTATGGCCTGGTGAATAAACAGCTTGAATGCTGATCTTAGTAGAACCAATCATTACTTCACTTTCATCTTCAAGGCTTTTGTAATCAAATGTTACTTCTTCAGCATCCTTGGGAGGAAGCCAGTATGAAGCACCTGTTTTTTCAGCAATTTTTCTTCCGCCTGAGATATGGTCAGCATGCAGATGTGTATCAAATACATGCTTGATCTCTGCATTCTTTTCAGCAGCAAAATCAGTAAATACGTCTGTCATTCTTGTTGCATCGACAATCGCTGCTTCCCCATTAGAAATAACCATATATGATAAACATCCTTTACCAATGCGGACAAATTGGTACATTTCGCCCCCGTCCTTCAAGTCTCCTACCTTAACAGGCTCAAGGTGTTCGCTCCATGCTTTCATTCCGCCCTTCAGGTAAGAAGCCTCTCGTCCAGCTTCTTCAAGCATTTCTGCAATCATGACAGAAGATCCTTCTTTTGCACAAACGATTAAAAGTTCTTTATCAGCTGGAATTTTATCCAGAATTGACTCTACTCCATCAAGAAGATCGAAGTAGGGAACATTCAAGTATTCAAAGGTTTTTCCTTCAATCTTCCAATCATTAAAGTCACTTTCATTGCGCACATCCAGTATAAATAGCTCTTCATTTTCAATAACTTTTTTTGTTACTTCTTTAGCTGTCATTGCTTTCATAGTTTTATACCCCCTACTGTATACTTTCTTTTAAAATTTTTTAGTTCACTTTAGTTTCTGTCGGTCCATTCCAACCAGACATACCCGGCACTACATTAATTATGCGGGTGAAGCCTTTATCGCTTAATGCCTGTGAAGCCATACCACTTCGGCTGCCTGTACGGCATACTACATAAATCTTTTTATCTTTATTCAGCTCTCCCATTCGTTCTTCAAGTTCACCAAAAGGGATAGAAACAGCGTTTGGAATATGTTCAAATGCAAATTCAGCCGGTTCCCTTACATCAAGAACGTCAATCTCTGAATTTGATTCAAGTTCTTTTTGAAGATCTTCGTTAGAGGCAATAGTCTCAAAATTTGCTGCTTCTCGCTCTTCATTTTCACTTGCTTTGCGGATATAGTGCATAAGCACATCACCTTCTTCAATTGTTCCAAGATATTGATGTCCTGAACTTTTTGACCAGGCCTGAATGTCTGCCTTTGAACCTTTATCCGTTGCAAGCACCCCAAGTACTTCACCGGGATTTATATTATTTATTGCTTTTTTTGTTCTTACAATTGGCATTGGACAAGCAAGGCCTTTTGCATCTACCGTAAAGTTTGCTTTTAATGTTTTCATTTAGAAATCCCCCTATTATAAAAATTTGGTTTAGATGAATAAGTTTACATTTCCATCTTCTGCATCAGCCAAGTAGGCTGCTACACCAGCATATTCAACGCCATCAATAATTTCATCTGGTTTAAAGCCCAGAAGATCAACTGTCATCTGACAGGCTACCAGCTTTATATCCTGCTCTTTTGCCATTTCAATCAAATCCTTTACTGGCATCGTGTTGTGCTTTTTCATAATATCTTTAATCATTTTAGGACCCATGCCAGCCATATTCATTTTTGAAAGACCCATTTTTTCAGGACCTCTAGGCATCATTTTTCCAAACATTTTTTCCATAAATGATTTTTTCACTTGAATAGACTCATCTTTCCTTAGAGCATTCAGTCCCCAAAAAGTGTGAAAGATTGTTACCTCATGGTCATAAGCAGCTGCTCCGTTGGCAATGATATAAGCTGCCATCACCTTGTCATAATCTCCGCTAAATAGAACAATTGTTGTTTTCTTCTTATCCATTCTTCTCCCCCTCTTACCCCAATGGGTATTTATATAATCAAAAAAATATAGTTTTTTATTGTGTAAAGAAAATCAGCAGCATCATAATCTCCTCTGCATTATTCATTCAATTACAGTTCATATAATATACCCTATATGGTATTATGTCAATAACTTGATCCAATCTTATTGTCAAAAAAAAACACCCAAACGGGTGTTTTTAATCACTGTCTTAACAGCAATCACTTTCGTTGCCTAATAAGACTAGTCTTTCATTTTCCTGATCATGGTCCAGAATCATACTTTCTGTATGCTGCTTGATCTCCGGGTCAAATGCAACTTGAATTTCATTGATTGTCTCGATTATATCGTCTGCTTCCGGCTCATCCAGAGCCAGTCCAATTTGTGGGCCTCCTCAGCCAAAGCCTGCGAAATAAACTCTAATGCCACCCGTATCTTTCTCTTGAAACACTTGCTTCAATAGGTCACGAGCTGAATCTGTAATTTTCAAGATTATCATCCTTTCTTTAGTTTATAAATGGATTCAAGCTATATCAGTAACTGGTAAGTCATTAAATAACCTATTCCAATACCCCCGCCTGTACACGTTAATATTACTGCAATACTCCTTAGGAAGAAAGTATTTAGTTTATATCCTGTCCATTTTTTAATAAACCTCTTTTTATTGCTCAACCTGAAAAAGACGAACCACTTCAGATGTGGTTCGTCCTCCATTGTTATAAGTATTTTCTATGAATGCTCTTCCCGTCGTAAGTGAAAAGCATATTTTTTCCTTCAACCATGGTTTCCATATGAACTCCTCTTCCCCAAAGCTGGTATACGTATGGGAGTACTTTTTCAAGATATTTAAGATCAAGCTCCACTCCTTCAAACCAATGCTTGAGGTAAAGCTCTCCATTCTTCATATAATCGCCGTCATTAACCGTCAAATACGGGAATCCTCCATTTACACGCATGCTGACAAGCTGATCCCGAACATGCTCCCACTGTTTATCAACAATTTTATAATCCTTTCCCTGCTTTTGAAAAAGGTACATATCTTCTCTCATGACAAGGTCTTTTGTTAAATAATTTCTCAAAAAAGAAATATCGGATTCGATTTCACGCACCTCAAACATTTTTTCCCTGCCTGAACCTGGAACTGCACCGCGCCTCTTCATTTCCTCCGTCGGGTTGTTATACCTCTCTTCAATATCTTCAAAAATTTTCAGGCCCAGATAATATGGATTGATTCCGGTTCTGGACGGCTGAACCACTCCGGCATTCAATTTGGCAAATTCAAGCGCTTCTGCAGATGTCAAATCCATTTCCCTTAAAATACGCTGATGCCAATAGGAAGCCCATCCCTCATTCATGATTTTTGTTTCGAGCTGCGGCCAAAAATAGAGCATTTCTTCCCGCATCATAGTTAAAATATCCCGCTGCCAGTCGGTTAGCTCCCTGCTGTAGCTTTCAATAAATAATAGTAAATCCTTTTCGGGTTTTGGAGGGAATTTCTTTTTCTTCTTCTTTGGCTCATGCTTTTTGTTCCTTTCATCCAAACCCCATAAATCATCATAAGGGCTAGGCGCTGCCGTATCACCGCTGCTTTCATATTCATCTTCCGTACTCCAGGCGAGCTTAGGTCTCATAAGAGACGGATCAATATGTTCTTCAATTGCCAGCACTGCATCCAGGAAAGTTTCCACTTCCTTCTTCCCAAACTCAATTTCATATTGCCTGATTCTTTCGGCGGTGGCAGCCATGCTCTCTACCATGTCCCTCTTTGTGTTTTGAAAACGGACATTATTTTTAAAGAAATCGCAGTGTGCTAAAACATGCGCCACAATTAATTTGTTTTGAATAAGGGCATTGGAATCGAGCAGAAACGCGTAGCAAGGATCCGAATTGATTACAAGCTCATAAATTTTTGATAATCCTAAATCATAATGCAGCTTCATTTTATGAAACTGTTTTCCAAAGCTCCAATGCGAAAACCTGGTCGGCATGCCATAAGCGCCGAATGTATAAATGATTTCTGCAGGACAAATTTCATACCTCATTGGGTAATAGTCCAAGCCAAACCCATTTGCAATTTCAGTAATTTCCTGAATGGCATATTCCAATGACTTATTTTCTTCTTCTCGCATTGCCACTCCCCCTTTTAGTCCTTACCATAATCTATGAACCAACAAGAGGATTGATGAGTAGTCTCTTCATAAGCTTGTAACAAATTACATCAAAAAGCGGAGCATTTCGCCCCGCTTTTCATTTGGATTTACTCATCAAATTCGGCTTTTAATACTTTTCCTGTTTCAGCATCAATATCAACATCTGCTTCGCCTTTATTTGTTTGCAGTTCAACTTCATATAGGATTTGTCCATCGTCTTCATCTATTTCAATTTCTTTCATCGTTCCATTAACTTCTTTTTCAGCTATTTCAATAGCCTTTTGTTCGGAGATTACATTTTCCCGATTTACCTCTTTTTCAGACTGATCATCGTCATCATCGTCGTTTCGCTCTTTATTAATTGAAATGACTTCACCATCTAAGGCGTGAACTTTAATATCGAAATCTTCTTTCCCGTTCTCAATATCAATTTCATAATACTGTTTGCCATTTGCTCTTTCCAATTCAATGCTCTCTACTCTTCCCTCTGCTTCAGAAAGAGCAATCTTTTTCGCTTCTTCAACAGTAATCATATCCTGTGCAGCTTCTTTTTTACTCCCAGTGCTTCCTTTTCCATTCGTATCTGCTGCACCTGCTGCAACAGCACCTCCCAGCAATAAGGCTCCTGTCAAAGAAATAACTGCAAATTTTTTGTTCATTTTATTTTTCCTCCTTTTTCTTTTCTACATGTTCAATATAACCGGTGAAAATGAGAGAAAAAGGATAAGAAAATTAAAATTTGATGAGAAAGGGATTAATCATCCCAGGTAACCGACAACACTTCTCCTGTAATAGCATGGATCTCGACAGCTGCCTCCCTGCCATCATCCTTTTCTATCTCAACAAGATAAGAAGGTCCCTTGTCTGTTTCTCCAAAGCTGATATCATCCACTTCCCCAGGTTCATTTTTTAGAGCAATTTGGACAGCTTCCTCTTCGGTTAGATTTTTTACAGGGACCTTTGTTTCCTCAGCAGCACGGGATAAAACTTCTCCATTCAGAGCATCAACAGTAATCTTAATCTTCTCTTCATCTTTCTGAACGATTGCCTCGAAGGCTGATTTTTCTTTATGAGTCACTTTTTTAATGGAGAGTAATTCACCAGATTCTTCTGCCTGAATAATTTCCTTTATTTTTTCTTCATTAAGCTGCTTCTGTTCACCATTAGAAATTTGATCTTTTTTTTCAAAAGAAAGAATTTCTCCTCCGTTTTCACTCAGCTTTATTTGATAGAACCCTTTGCCTCTTTTCATTTCAATCAAATAAGTGCTGTTCACTTTTTTCAAATTCAGAATTTCACCCTGATACCGGTCTTTTATTATCTCCATGGCTTCACTTTCAGTAATTGATTCTGAAGCCGAGACATTTGTGAATTGTATTACAGCAAATACAAGGAGCGCAGCCAGCAAAAGCCCCGAAGCTGAAATTATTATAAGTTTATGCTTCATTTCCTTACACCTCTCCACTTGGCTTATTTCTCTATTATCTGATAATAACATGAGAAAATGATGAGAATGGTTAAGTTATTTTAATTCTTATGGATGCTGCAGTTCCCAATCCTTCAGTACTTTCGAGCCTGATCTCAACCCCAAGAGCATCGGCGATTTCTTTGGCAAGGGACAGTCCCAGTCCCGATCCTCCTGTTTTTCTGTTTCTTGCCTCATCTACCCGGTAAAAACGGTCAAACACTCTTGGCAGATCCTTCTGGGGAATACCCATGCCGCGATCTTCAATCCGGATATAAACCTTACTTTTCTCTGTCCCGATAGTAACCCTTATGATATCATCACTGTATTTCCTGGCATTATCCAGAAAAATAAACAGAAGCTGCTTTAATTTATTTTCATCCGTTTGAATAAAGGTATTTCCAGCCAAACTGGATTCCAACTGTATAGTCCTTTTAAAAGCATCTCCATAAGTCCGGATGACCTGGGTTAAAAAACGGTTAAGATCTATCATCTTCAAATCGAGCATCCACTGATCATCATGCCGTGCAAGCAAAAGAAGCTGTTCTGTCATTTCCTTCATTCTTAATGCCTCTGAATGAATGGCTTCTATTGATTCATTAAATAATTCAGGTTCTTTCAATCCCCTTCTCTTAAGCAGGCTTGAATAACTCTCAATAACAGTTAATGGGGTTTTTAATTCATGGGAAGCATTTGATATAAAAAGTTTTTGCTTTTCATAATTGGATTCAAGAAGATCTATCATATGGTTGAAGGTTTCACCCATTTGATGCAGCTCATCCTGGGATTTCCCCTCCAGTTCAAGACGCTTGAATTGGCCGCTTTTTCTAATTTCTTTCATGGTGGCTGTCATTGTCGCAACTGGCCTTGTAATAAACTTACTGAGGATAGCGCTGGAAATTAGAACTGGAATCATTGCCAGGACTGTCACAATCCCCAGAACGAAGCGTAGAGTCCTTAATATATTTTCTGCACTTTCCATGCTTCTGGCCAGCTGAAAGCTCCCTATTTCACCATCTGGAAGGATCACAGGTGCAGACGCAAACATATAGACCTTCTTATCAATCTCCATTGTTTTTATCAATTCACTGCTGATATACTCTGCAGGTATTTTACTGAGCGCCTTTTCATCGGAGGATGCGGAGGTTACTGCCTTTTTATCTGGCTGAACCAGTCTCACCATTCCGCTTGACGGAACAAAAGCTCTAAGCAAATCATCTTCTGGAACATTCCCGATTGATCTTTGCGCAATCTTTGTAATATTAGCCATTTCATTTGAAATGGATGCCTGCTCATTTTCATATATTAATTTGCTGAAAACAGCATACACAGCGATATTCATGATAAGCAGAAGTACTGCAAAGAGAACAGTTGTATACAAATATATTTTCTTCCGAAGATTCATTTCGTCTCCTTTAATACATACCCTACTCCGCGAATTGTGTGAATAAGAGCTGGCCTCTCAGGCATGTCTATTTTCTTGCGCAAATACCTGATATAAACATCAACTACATTTGTGTCCCCCAAAAAGTCATATCCCCAAACGGCCTCCAAAATCTGTTCCCTGTTCAGGACCTGTCTTTTATTTGTCATTAAATAAACAAGCAAATCAAATTCTCTTGGGGTGAGTTCTATGGCCTTATCTCCCCGGCTGACTTCTCTTGTTTTTTCATTGAGCTTTAAATCTGACACTTCCAGACAGTCATGAACTGCAGGTTCCTCTGTACCTGCTGACTTTATTCTTAGTGCAGCCCGTATCCTGGCAAGCAGCTCTTCAATCTGGAAAGGTTTTGTTATGTAATCATTGGCACCCAAGTCTAAACCCGATACTTTATCTTCCACTGAGCTTTTAGCCGTCAGGAGCAAAATGGGGGTTTGTTTATCCTTGCTGCGAATTCTTCGCAGAATTTCTATCCCGCTAAACCCAGGAAGCATAATATCCAGAATAATTAAGTCCCATCTTCCAGTCCGGTATAACTCCATTGCCTGATAGCCATCCATTGCCTTTGTCACTTGATAGCCCTCGAATTCAAGTTCAATTTCCAGAAGCCTCGCAATTTTAGCTTCATCTTCCGCAACAAGAATTGATTCCTTCAAAAAACTCACTCCCTATATTTGACGGTTTTATTCATAACCCAAGAGTATCAGAAAAATATTTTTTTATCATTATTTTAAATAAGGAGTTTGTTTGCCAAATACAATGAAAAAAGCTCCCGAAGGAGCTTACTGCGTTTTTCTCTCTACAGATAGGCTTACCGCTTTGTTATCCTTAAGGTTATGTGTGACCCTAACCAGCACGGTTACAGGCTTCCCATCTTCCTTTACAGTAAAAGTGAAGGTGTCTGTTACATCTGTTTCAGTAACTTTTTGCCTTCCTCCATACTGATAATCCACCACTTCTTCTCCAGGATAGTCTTCTTTCACAACTGCGATGGCAATTCTCCCATACTTTTCATAATCCGGTTTTTGGACAGCTCCTGCCAGTGAGCCTCCCCCGGCTAATAAACAAACCAGCATAAACATCGATAAATACTTTTTCATATATCCTCCAAAGCATGTGTCGTTAATTATATTTTTGTCCCAGTCATCAATTTTATGTATGGTATTTGTCTTATAAATGGATGTGGCCAATATACAGGTAAATGATGAAAACCCTTGTAAATCAACAAGTCCAAGATTTACTTCGAAATAAAATTCTGCATCATCATAAACTATAATCAACTCCTGAAAGAGGAGGAGAGGACAAATGAATAAAGTGGATTATGACCGGGCGCTATATTATACGCACCGGTCAGAATGGGATAACCTGCTGATCCTGATGGTCAGAACAGATGATCAATTTCTTTCGAAGAAGATCGAACATTTTCTTCATGCCTACAACTTCGAAAAAGACTATTCTGTCATTGAGAAACATTTATATTCACTGCTGAGATATATTGACCATGCCAATGAATTATCGGAAAAACAGCTGCCAAACACTGTATTTTATGAACTAACTTAAAAAAAGAATTCCACCAATAATAAAACACGGATTTTTTGGTCCGTGTTTTTTTTAATTAATTATTTTAATTCCTGCTTAATCTGGCCATATGCCTTCATATATACCTGAAGTTCTTTCATTAACCCCTCAACAAGTTGGGCAGGTTCCTCATAAAGGCCATCATTTTCATAATCAAAACAATGCGGATCCAGGACCAGCTGCTTAGGAATGACATTGGCATATACGCCTCTGCCGGCAATTCTTAAATTATTCAGGGCATTGATGCCGCCTTTTCCGCCTCCTGCCACAACAAGCAAGCCGACTGGCTTATGGGCAAATTGCTCACTTCCGAGAAAATCCAGCGCATTCTTTAGAGCTCCGCTCATGGCACTGTGGTACTCAGGGGAAGCTAGAACGACCCCATCAGAGTCTGCAATCTGCTGGCGCAGCTTTCTAACGGCAGGCAGCTGATATTGATCTTCTGTACCATTATATAAAGGAATTTCTCCAAGACTTAAATCGATCAGTTCAGCGTTATATTTCCTTGCAATATAACGAGACGCTATTCCCGTTCTTCCTTTCAATCGCGGGCTTCCATTAATAATTGTAAGCTTCATCATAAACTCTCCTTTTAGTTCCTATACTACTTAGTATATAGAAGTTTGCATTTTTAAACATCGTCAGTATGGCTGAGTTTTACAAAGCTTATCTTAGGACTAATTCAGTGAATACCTCCTGCAACTTTAGGATGATTTTTCTTAATTTGACTCTGCAATACCATGACGAACTGCATAAAGTGCTGCCTGTGTTCTGTCCGCAAGTTCCAATTTGGACAATAAGTTGGAAACATGGGTCTTGACTGTCTTTTCTGTTATATAAAGGGATGAAGCAATTTCTTTATTGCTCTTCCCTTTTGCAATCTCCCGCAGAACCTCCAGTTCTCTTTTTGTCAGTTCTTCCAGCGGCTGTCTTTCTGTACTGTTTTTATTCGTTAAATGTGTGAGCAGATGGGAGGTGGCTTTTGGATGCAGCTGGTTCTCCCCTTTCATCAGCTGGATAATTGCCTGGACAAGAATATCCGGCTCAATATCCTTCAGCTGATATCCTGAGGCCCCTGCCTCAATTGCCGGAATCACATGATCCTGATCTGAAAAGCTTGTAAGTATCATGATTTTCACTTCAGGGCAGCTCGCTTTAATTTGCCTGGTGGCTTCAATACCATTCATAACAGGCATATCCAAGTCCATTAATACAACATCAGGCTGATTCGTTTGCATCATCTCTACAGCTTCACGGCCGTTCTTTGCTTCTCCGATGATTTCTATTTCCGGCTGTGTTTTCAGAAAAAATACAAGACCCCTTCTTACAACATGATGATCGTCCGCTATTAAAACCTTGATCGCCATCTATTTCCCTCCCTTTTCCAAAGGAATGATAATTTCAATATTCGTTCCTTTGTTTGGCTCTGTTTTTAATTTAAATAAACCATTCAGTGCTTCCGTCCTTTTCTTCATGCTTTTGAGGCCGAGGGAAGGGATATCGTTTTCTCTATAATGAAACCCTCTGCCGCAATCGGAAATCACCATTGAAACTGTTTTTCCATCCACTGTCAGTGCTAAGTCTGCCGTTGATCCACCAGAGTGTTTTTTGCAATTTGCCAGTGCTTCCTGGCCAATTCTCCAAAGTGTCTCTTCAACTTTTCCAGGCAGACAGATCACACCTTTTACTTTTGAATTCAGCTTCAGGCCAAGCATTTGGCTGTATGACTGCATAGCACATACAATCCCATTTTCCAGCCCTCGGGGTTTCAGCTGCCAGATCAGTGCCCTCATCTCGCTTAAAGCTTCCTGTGCGAGATCCTGCATGTAGGAAAAGGTCTCTTTAATTTCAGGGTTATCAGTCATTTCAGCCCCTCCTCTCGCCGTTAAGCTTAAGGAGAACAATAGCTGGTTGACTGAATCATGCAGGTCCCTTGCCAGCCTGTTTCTTTCCGCAGCAAGAGCCGTCTCCTGTTCCAGCTGTGTCAGCTTGATTCGTTTTATAGCCGTTCCGATCTGAAAAGCCACAGATTCAAGCAAAGCCAATTCTTCTTGTGAAAAATGAGTTTTATCAGGTGAGCCGATATTAAGGATCCCAAATTTTTCTTTCCCTGCTCTCAGCGGGACGGAGGCATGATGGGTAAGCCCATTGGTATCCATTCTTTGCTCAGCAATGGCATCTTCTATTCTTTTGCATTCAATAATGTTCGAAGCTTTGTTTAATCTGCCGTCATTATAGCGGTCAATACACCAGCAGTCTCCATTGCACATTGGTTTGCAGTTATCCGCGGCAAGGGCAGGGGGCAGTTTTTCTTCTGCTGCCAGGCGGAACGCCCCTTGGCTATCAATTAAAAATACCCATCCCGTTTCAAGGCCGGTAATATGAAGCAATTTTTGCAGAACCTCTTTAAGAAGGGAATCAATTTCCGTTCCTTCATTCAATATTTCTGCTATTTCTTTTAATATTTTGATTTCAGATTGCCTTTTTTCCCCTAACACCCTTATCCCCCTTGGAACTGTCATATTATGTACTCTCATTATATAACTTTTTTTCCCTTTCTTCCTTGGCATTTGGGAGGAAGCGGACTCCGACCAAAGTTGTATACAGAAAAAACACCGAAGAGCAGGCCTCTTCGGTGAAATCGATTATGCAATTGGATAGTTTTGAACAAATGGATGAAGAACGATTTCGTCTATCATCATGTGCTTCGGCGCAGATGCCATGTAAACAACAGCATTGGCGATATCTTCAACCTTCAGCCAATCTCTTTTCTCTTCAAGCCCCTGCTTAGACTCTGCAAAAAACGTATCTACCATGCCGGGATTAATGGTTCCGACGCGGATGCCGTATTCTCTGACTTCCTGAGCTAAAGACCCTGAAAAGCCCTGCACTGCATATTTCGTAGCTGTATAAGCTGATCCATTGGGGATGGTGTATCTGGCTACGTCAGAAGAAATCGTAATGATTGTGCCGGATTTGCGCTCTTTCATGTGCGGCAGTACTGCCTTGCTTCCGAGGAAAACTCCCTGCACATTTACTTCAAAGACCTTTTTCCACTCGTCCAGTGTTGTTTCATCAACCTGCTTAAAAAATCCCACCCCTGCATTATTCACCAGAAGATCAAGCTGTTTGTACTTCTGAAGAGTTTTTTCAACCGCATCTTTTACTTCGGATTCATCCGAAATATCCGCCTGAATGGGCAGTACATCTGCAAATCCCATTTTTTTGAGATCTTCAGCAGATTGATGAATTTCCTCTGACCTTCCAATCAGGGTAAGCTTCATGCCCTGCTGGGCCAGTTTAACAGCAATTTCCTTGCCGATCCCTCTTGATGCACCTGTTACAATTGCCGCTTGTCCCTTTAACATCGAATCTTCCTTTCTGGCTAATCACCTTCTGGATGTTTAACGCTATTGTATTACCGAACTGCCCATTCTTTCTTCAACGATTTGCATAAATTCACTTTGGACAGATTCCAGTTTTTCCTTGCTGCTGGCCAATGTAGAGGCGCTGATTCCAAAATAGAATTTAATCTTCGGTTCTGTGCCTGATGGCCTTAGGCAGATCCAAGTCCCATCTTCGAAGAAATACTTAATAACATTGGACTTCGGCAGGTCGATTACTTTCTCCATTCCATCTGCTTCCGTTCTGATTCCTGTTAAGTAATCTTCAATAGCCTGGACCTTCATTCCTTTAAGGTCTTTTATCGGATTGGCACGGAAGGATGCCAGGGTCTGCTGGATTTTTTCTGCTCCTTCAATTCCTTTTAGAGTCATTGATTTTAACCCTTCAAGAAAATAGCCATATTCGTCAAATAAGCTAAGCAATGCATCATAAAGGGACATGTCCTTCTTTTTATAAAAAGCAGCCATTTCCGCAGCAAGCAAAGATGCCTGGATAGCATCTTTATCCCTTGCAAAGTCGCCGATAAGATAGCCATAGCTTTCCTCATACCCAAACAGGAAACTGTATTCACCCGTCTCCTCATATTCCTTGATTTTTTCTGCAATAAACTTAAATCCTGTCAAAACATCGATGGTTTCTACACCAAATGATGAGGCAACCCTGCGTCCAAATTCAGATGTCACGATCGTTTTTAGCATAATGCCATTGTCAGGCAGTGTATTCTTCTCTTTCTTCTGAGAAAGTATGTAGTGAAGCAGCAGCGCACCTGTCTGATTTCCTGTCAAAAGGACATACTCGCCATCTTTGTTCTTTGCAGCAATGCCAAGTCGATCGGCATCTGGGTCTGTGGCAATTAGTATATCTGCATTAGTTTCTCTTCCATCTCTCATGGCCAGCTCAAATGCAATCTTTTCTTCTGGATTAGGACTCTTTACTGTTGAAAACTCTGGATCCGGCAGCTCCTGTTCCTTTACTACATGCACATGTTCATAGCCCAAAGCAGCCAAAGCCTCTCTAACCGGCTTATTCGCTGTACCGTGCAGAGGTGTAAAAACTACATGAACATCCGTTTCATTTGCGGCATCAGGGTTTTCGGAAATGGTAAGGAGCTGCTTCTGATAGGCCTGATCAACTGTAGCCCCAATCATTGTGATAAGGCCTTTCTCCTTTAAACTATCCTCGTCCATCACTTCAATAAGCAGTTCGTTTTCTATTTCATTTACTTTGCCGATTACAATGTCAGCTTCAGCAGGAGTCAGCTGGGCACCGTCCGATCCATACACTTTATAGCCATTGTATTCCGGAGGATTATGGCTCGCCGTCACGACTATTCCTGCATAAGCATGCAGGTATCGGACTGCGAATGAAAGTTCAGGTGTTGGGCGCAGTTCGTCAAATACATAAGTCTGAATGCCTCTGCTTGCAAGGGTTTTAGCTGCTTCCATTGCAAATTCCGGGGACATGTGGCGTGAATCATATGCTATTGCCACCCCTCTGTTCTTTGCTTCCAATCCTTTTTCTTCTATGTATGCGGCAAGTCCCGCAGATGCCTTGCGGACTGTATATATATTCATGCGGTTTGTTCCCGGTCCTATTTCCCCGCGCATGCCGCCCGTTCCAAATTCCAGTCCCTTATAAAACGCTTCTTCAAGGAGCTTTTCATTTCCCTGCAGACGTTTCAGCTGTTCAAGTAATTCACTGTCCAAATTCTCATGGTTTATCCATCGTTCTGCCGCTGTCTTCCATTCCATTGTATGACCTCCTAAAAAAAGCTTCACCATATCTTTTTCGAGTTCCAGACGGATATTCCTCTTTAAAACATCCGAGTTATTTTGACAAAATCCACCCTAAGATCAGGTATAAAAAGCATTGAGCGCCAGGTGAAAGGCGCTCAATCTGCAACTATATATTACTTCTTATATTTAATGCTGTAAATATCATGCCTGCGGTCTTTTAGCTGGCGCACCGTGCCATCCTGTCTTTGACGGCGGAGAATTTCCAGATCAACATCACCAATCAGGACCATTTCAATATTTGGATTGGTCTCTCCCACAATGCCATCCCTTGCAAACTCAAAATCAGATGGTGCAAATATGGCAGACTGTGCATACTGAATATCCATATTCTCTGTTTGCGGAAGATTGCCGACCGTCCCTGAAATAACCGTGTATATCTGATTTTCAACAGCGCGTGCCTGAGCACAATAGCGCACTCGCAAATATCCTTGGCGATCCTCAGTACAGAAGGGTGTAAATATAATTTTTGCACCTTTATCAGTCGCAATTCTCGCCAGCTCAGGAAATTCGATGTCATAGCAAATTTGGATGGCTATTTTTCCGCAATCCGTATCAAATACTTTAACTTCATCTCCGCGGCTGATCCCCCACCATTTGCGCTCATTTGGCGTAATGTGGAGCTTATACTGCTTTTCAATCGTCCCATCGCGGCGGAAAAGATAAGCGATATTATAAATCTCATCATCATCTTCTTTAACAAAATGAGAGCCGCCAATTATATTAATATTATATCTGACTGCCAAATCCGTGAATAACTCGATATATTGCTCAGTGTATTCCGTAAGCTTTCTGACCGCCAGGCTTGGTGACCTTTCGTCCAGAAAGGACATTAGCTGAGTGGTAAATAACTCGGGAAATACCGCAAAGTCAGAACCGGAATCAGAAGCAACATCTGTAAAATATTCCACCTGATGGGCAAATTCATCGAAGGATTTAATCTGCCGCATTAAATATTGCACCACGCATATACGGACCGGATAACTTGTTTTGTAAAAGCGCTTAGTCATTGGTCTGTAATCAACATTATTCCATTCCATCAGCGTTGCATATTTATTTGACTGCACATCATCCGGCAAATAGTTCGGGTTAATCCTCATCAGGGTAAAGCCATTCAGTAGCTGAAAGGATAAAACCGGGTCATAGATTTTATGAAGTGAGACCTCATTTACATACTCACGGGGGTTCATTTCTTTCGCGTATTTATGATAATTCGGAATACGCCCCCCTATGATGATACTTTTTAAATTTAAAGATCTGACAAGCTCTTTTCTCTCCTCATACAGGCGGTGGCCAATTTTCATTCTGCGGTAATCCGGATGAACCATTACTTCTATTCCATAAAGGTTATAGCCTTCCGGATTATGGTTTGTTATGTATCCTTTGTCTGTTACATCATCCCAGGAATGACGGTCATCATACTCATCAAAATTGATAATAAGGCTTGAGCACGAACCAATGATTTCCCCATCATATTCTGCAACAAACTGGCCTTCAGGGAAAATATCCAGATGGCTTTCAAGCTGATCCTTCTTCCAGGGTATCATGCCTGGGAAACAGAGCTCCTGCAGGGCAATGATATGATCTATATCTGAATGCCGTGTATTTCTGATAATCATTTTTTTCTCAAACTTCTTTAAATCAAGCTTTGTCAATGGTGGTGCACTCCTTTTGGAAATAATAATTATCATGGGAGCTGATAAGAAAGTTCAGCCTCTCCAGTGACATACGACTCTTTTCCCTTTTTTACTGCATTCATAACACCCTATGAGTTTTCTTAGCCAATTTCCCTCTTATTCTTATCTTGCGTCTTTTCCTTTATATATATTTCTATAAATGTGTTGTATATCTTTTATTAATTTCCGTAATTCCCCCTATTCCTTTCTAATATCAATTAATATTACAAATGCCCTATTTCTGATGGTCCTTTGAACATGTTAATTTACAAGGGATGTCCAATAGCTTTATAATTTTAGAGTACATATTAATAAGGAGATTATTATGGAGAAAACACAAACAGACCGGCGGGAGAATTTGCTGTTTATTGCCTGGGCAGCATCGATTCTGGCCATGTTCGGCAGCCTTTATTTTTCGGAAATCAGGCAATACGAACCTTGCGAGCTTTGCTGGTATCAAAGGATTGTCATGTACCCATTTGCTGTCATATTAGGCTTGGCTGTTATTAAGAAAGATTATCGCATCAGCCTTTATACAATGGTGTTATCTGCAGTTGGAGCAGGGATTTCCATATACCACTATTCCATTCAGAAAATTTCATTTATGGCAGACCATGCAGCAGCATGCGGGAGAGTTCCCTGTACAGGGCAATATATTAATTGGCTTGGATTCATTACGATTCCGTTTTTAGCATTGACAGCTTTTATAATTATTTTTATTTGCAGTTATCTTGTCTGGAAGAAAACCAAGGAGGTAGCAGAATAATGAAAAAGGTCATTGTTTTTCTTGCCATTATCATTGCGTTATTCGCAGCTGTTGGAATCTTAACTAAGATGCAAAATGAAGAAAAAGTTTCTGGGAATAATCCATATGAAAAGGATTCACTTCATCCTGAAACAGTCAAACAGCTTGAAGACCCAAATTATCAAAATCTGATTCTTCCTGAAGAATTGGACAAAAAGTTAAATGAAAATGAAGATGTAACTGTGTATTTTTATAGCCCGACATGCCCTCATTGCCAGAGGACAACTCCTATTGTGTCTCCGCTTACAGAAGATATGGGCATTGACCTGGTTCAATTCAACCTGCTTGAATTTGAAGACGGCTGGGACAATTACGGAATTAAGGAGACTCCAACAATTGTTCAATTCAAAGACGGCAAAGAGGTTAACAGAATTACTGGCTACCAGGAAAAAGAAGTCTTTGAACAATGGTTTAATGAGAATTCGAAATAACCAAAAACGCCTGCGGCTGCAGGCGTTTTTCTATACGAGCATTTCATTTGCGGCTTTGGCGTAGACACTGAACAAATTATTCCGCGGCATCCTTTCTCCGCAAAAATGACTGTAGGCAAATGGAAATGACAAACCGAATTCTTGAAGTATTTGAACATTTTTGGCGAAAATCATCTCATATTTGTCATTCATCTGACGGGATTCCAGAATAGCCATTAGCGTCTGCAGTCCTGCTATAACCTGATAAGCCTCCTTTAATGTTCCGAAGTATTCAAAGTGCCGTGTAGAAGTATGTAAAATCTTCTGCTGTTCAAATTCTCTAATGTCATCATCTGTGAAATAAAGAGGAAACACATTTGAATAGAATTTTCTAATTAACTCTTGAATTTTTTGTTCCTGATCAGGAGTTGATGCAAATACAACTTTCACTGATAACCCACCTTTGTAATCCTTGTAATCAGTTCGTAATATATACATAAGAATATCATATTCTGAAAGCCCTTTAGGGTGGTAATTATACCCATGGAGAAGGGATTTGTTGACATTTATTCCTCCTGCGGAAATAGATGGCACAGTCGTAATGCTTTATAATTAGTTCTAAAGTTCTATATTAACTCCATTTTAAGTAAAATAAAAGGTGGTTTTAAATATTACAATAATAATCTGTGGACACCTATTCCTTTTATCCGCTGATTATAAAGGCTAATATAGTTATTGTAATTAATTTATATGTAGAAAAGTCACGATTATTCAACCAGGATAAGGAGCAATTTATGGTAAAAATACAAAGGTTTGGCGAATGGTGTGAAATAGAGGTGCCTGTTCACTGGGAAGGATATACCGTCGAATACATAGTCCGGACATTATGGGGAGCACCCAAAAAACAGACACACAATATGAGGATGAACAAGCAGGTTGTAACCAATGATGCCCCAGCCAATTGGACAAACCCGCTGCAGGCAGGGGATAAATTAAAATTCCATTTCTTCAGGGAGGAAGATTTGGGACTTATACCCTCTTATTATGACATCGAAGTACTCTTTGAAGATGATCATTTACTTGTTTTGAATAAGCCTGCAGGCATGGACACACATCCTAATTCTCCAGAACAAAATAATACCTTAGCAAACGCTGCAGCCTTTCATATGCAGATGCAGGGCGAATACAGAAGCATAAAACATATACATCGCCTGGACCGAGATACGACCGGTGCCATTTTGTTTGCGAAGCACGCATTGGCAGGAGCAATCCTGGATAAAAAACTGGAAGAAAGAACAATTAAACGTACATATTTAGCATTAGTTCATGGAAGGATTTCTAAGATCAAAGGAACCATCAGCGAGCCAATTGGGCGGGACAGACATCATCCAGCCAGAAGAAGAGTATCTCCCGGCGGCCAGCCTGCTGTCACGAACTATGAACTAATTGAATACTTTCCTAATCTGAAGCTTTCACTTATTAAATGCCGTCTGGATACTGGCAGAACACATCAGATCCGTGTTCACCTCAGCCATATCGGACATCCGCTTGCAGGGGATATTTTATATGGCGGAAAACCTGCTTTTCCACGTCAGGCACTGCACGCCGTAAAACTTGAGATTCCACACCCGTTCTTAGAAGAAACCATAGTCTGTCATGCGCCTTTCTTAGATAATCCTGAGATATTTAAGGGAATTGATCCGTATTGCTTTTAAGAACGATTCATAGCTGCCCTCTAGAGAGGCAGCTTTTTATGTCGCTATAATAAAGAGCAGAGGCTTTCAGCGCAAAAAAAGAAGCCCCATATGGGACTTCTTTCAAATGATTCTATTAGTCATGAGATTTACGCATAGCCTTCATGATGAAGCCTACGATGAATACAAGCACGATAGCACCAATTAAAGCAGGAATAATAGCAAAGTCAGCTACTACAGGACCCCAATCACCAAGAATCAATGAACCTAACCATGCACCAACGAAACCAGCAATGATGTTACCAATAATTCCTCCTGGAATATCTCTTCCCAAAATCATACCTGCTAACCAACCAATGATACCACCTATAATTAATGCCCATAAAAAGCTTAACATTGAAAATCACTCCTCTTTTTGATTTGAATTAGTTTCTGTTCAGATTAAGAATTTCATTCAGCAGCTGCGCAGCTTTTGGTGATCTTATGTGCTTGTATAATTAAATTACCCAGGATTCTCTATCTAAAACCAAAAATTAAAAAACTATTCTTCTGGAAAAATTTTATAATTACCAAAAAAATAAAAAAACATCCCTAAGGATGCTTTTTGAATAGCTTAATTAAAAATCAAAATTGTCCGGGTCAGCCCCAAATCGCTGATCTTTATTTAATGTATTCATTTGTCTCATTTCTTCTTGAGTTAATTCAAAATCAAAAATATTTGCATTTTCCCTTAATCTTTCTTCTTTAACTGACTTGGGGATTACAATAATACTGTTTTGGAAATGCCATCTTAATATAACTTGGGCTGATGATTTGCCGTGACCCGCGGCAATTTCTTTTATGGCAGGGTCCTCCAGCACTCTGCCCCTTGCAATTGGAGACCAGGCTTCCACTTTTATATTGTGCTCATCACAAAATGCCCTCAATTCTTCCTGGGATAGAAGAGGGTGAAGCTCAACCTGATCAGGCTTTTCAGCTGAGTTTTCCATTATGTCCTTTATATGATGAATTTGAAAATTGCTCACGCCGATGGCCCTTACCTTTCCATCCCTATACAGCTTTTCAAGCGCTCGCCAGGTTTCCAGGTATTTCTCCTTAACTGGCCAATGGATTAGATATAAATCGATATACTCTAAACCCAGCTTCTTTAAACTTTTATCAAAGGCATCTAATGTTTGCTCATATCCCTGGTCCGTATTCCACACCTTTGTCGTTATGAAAAGCTCTTCCCTGGGAACACCGCTTTCTTTTATTGCCCTTCCAACACCCTCTTCATTTTCATAAAAGGCAGCAGTATCAATTAGCCTGTAGCCTATGTTGATTGCATTTTTCACTGTGTCTTCAACCTGCTGGCCCTCTTCTACTTTATATACTCCCAGCCCGAATTGGGGCATTTCAACTCCATTATGTAAGGTTAAAGTGCTGCTGATATCCTTCATATAATGAAATCATCTCCTTCATGTTTTTTACTTCATTTTATCATTTGCATGAAAAGGAGACCTACTATTTACACTTCCAAAACAAAAGCGATTGCCCTAGGGAGGCAATCGCCCATCTATATAAACGGCATATGCCGGGATTGTGATATCGCTATTTTTCGTCACCCCTTCTTATGTAAGATTGATTTTCCCGGTGAAAAAATGTCCTAAACAATGGACAAAAAATACTTTTTGAAGCTCTCCGAAACAATTGAATTTAGGCCAAAAAAAAGCAGCCCGAAAAATCAGCTGCTAAAAGTTTTAACCAATAATAAAATTGTTTCTTTCCATTCCATAGAAATATAACCGGTGCAGAGGCCTTGTCATAGCGACATAAAGAAGCTTAATATCCAATTCAGACTTTATAGAAAATTCTTCCTCAAGCGACAGAATTATGACCCCGTCAAATTCCAGACCCTTTGCCAAATAGGAGGGGACGATGACGATTTCATCCTTTGGTATGCTTTCCTGCTCCTGCAGCAGTTTAAAAGGGAGCTTGGCATGCTTTTTAAAAAGGCCATGAATGAGCAGACAGTCTTTCATCGTTTTCCCGATCACCGCAAATGTTTTATAATCTTCTTTTTTCAATGAAATTACCTGTTCCTCAAGCTGCTGTACAAGCCTGTGGCCATTCTCTCTCTTGATAAATTCAGGACTTTTCCCATGGCGGACAACCGGCTCGACTTCAGGGAATGAATAGGGGAGAAGCTTGAGCAATTCATTCGCCTTTTCCATGATTTCCACGGTGGTACGATAGCTTTTCTGAAGCTCTGTATATGTTGCACGAGGAAAAATAAAGTCAAGAACCTCCTGCCAGCTTGTTAGTCCCCTGTAGGAATGAATTCCTTGTGCAAGATCCCCCACTAATGTGAACATATCCGTATCAAGTGACTTTTTTAAAGAGAGGAGCTCCATGAAACTGTAATCCTGTGCTTCATCAATGACGATATTTTTTGCCTTCAGCTCTTTAGGGATGCCAAAAAGGCTTTCCTGCAAGTAAAGCATTAAAGCTAAGTCTTCTCTCTCATAAACCTTTTTCCTGAACAATTTCCTGCAGTACTCACATAGCAGATCTGCATCTTTTAGAGGCAATTTCCCGCCTGACAATCTTGAAAGACGGTTGGAGTCTTCAAACAGGTCTTTATAATAACGGATAAGGCTTTTTTTCGGAAATTGCTTCATGTATTTTGGCACAGCAGTTCTGAAGCTTTTCTTTAATTCTTCCAGCCTGGCAGCTTTTTTATCAAGCGCATCTGAAACATACTGTCTTCTTTTTTCCGGGTCTTTCCCTCTGTTAAGGGCCCTTTCAATTCTCTCGTCATAATACGTTTCAATTTTCTTTATGATATTTTTCTTTTTCTTAGCAAGATCGTTTTGAAGCACAGCCTTTAATTTTTCGAGCCTTCGATAAAGAGGCAGATAATTGTAATCCTCCAAAAAAAGCTGGAAGAATTTCTTATGGCTGAACAGCCTGAATTTATCTACCATAAAATCATCACTGGGGCAGAAGCTATTATAAATTTCTTTTAGGTAATTGGTGAGGATTGTCTGAAAAACGGGCGATCCTTTAATGGATGATGCCCAGGCTGCAAGGTTTACTTCTTCACTGCCATGGTCTTCAAGCAAGTTCACCAATTTACTGTCATCAGCCATTTTAAGATCCTCACCAAGACATGCCAGCACATATTCCTGGAAGGTAGTCTGGCGGACTCTTTCTACCCCAAGCTCAGGAAGAGCTTCTGAAATATAATCAATGAATAGCCTGCTTGGTGCCAGAATCATAAGCTGTTCAGGTGCAAAATTTTCTTTGTACTGATAAATGAAATAACTAATCCTGTGCAGGGCAATTGTTGTTTTTCCGCTTCCTGCTGCCCCCTGAACAATGATGGGCTTATTCAAATCAGCACGTATTATTTTATTCTGTTCTTCCTGTATGGTTGAAATAATTTCTGTGAGGCGGTTGCTTGAGCTTTTAGACAGTGATTCCTGAAGCAATTCATCTGTAGTCGTGAGGTCTATATCCCGGATCTCATCCAGAATCCCATCTTCAATCATATATTGCCGTTTCAATGACAGATGGCCCGTAAAGCTTTCTTCATAGGAATGATATTGAACCTCTCCCAGCCTGCCTTCATAGTATAAATTGGCTATCGGAGAACGCCAGTCAACGATAATCTGCTCCTGATTCTCCCTTGAATACAATGAAGTTTTGCCTATGTATAAGATCTCTTTTTCATTTAAATCTTCTCTTAAGAAATCAATTCTGGCGAAATATGGCTTTTTTCGGGCTTTTTTCAATTGTTTTAATTCATCTTTGGACATTTCAAAGAAACGGGCATTTGTCAATAAAGAAGAGTAACTTAAACTGGATTCAAGCCAATCAACGTCTTCGAAAGCTTCTTTCATATTTTCCTGGAACTTATCTTTGCTGGATTCTGACGTTTTAATTACGACATCAATATAACGTTTCGTAAATTCCAGCCGCTGAGTCTCCTGCTGAAAATCGGGGTGTTCAAATTCAGATGGCATATGTTTCTCCTTTCAATTGTTTTTCAGCCGCAATGGAGAAATACATATGAGCATACGCGTGGGCAGAAAAATATATTATCAGAAAAATCTGCAAGAATCAAGGGATGATAAAGACAAATTTGTTTTTGTCGAATTAGGGTGTTAAATGCATTGGCAATCATGTTAATTTATAATATAGAAAAACACTCTTTAGGAGGTGATGAAAGTGGCCATTGCAGTTGCAATGCCTGATAATGCAGCGTCTCATGCAAAGCCTGATATTGGTGGCGATACTTTGCATGAGGCGGTAATAGACTAATTTATTATCGCCCATTCAGCTAAAACCATTTCTGATATCGGCTTTGCACCTTATTCATTTTTTATTAACAAAAATCAATAAGGAGCTGGCAGAAATGAGTTATGTAAAAGCAAATGCCGTTTTACCGGAGACTTTGATAGCAGAAATTCAAAAATACGTTCAGGGTGAGGCAATTTATATCCCCAAGCCTGAAAAGGACTACCAAAAATGGGGCTCACGCTCTGGAGCGAGAAAAGCCCTGGATGAAAGGAACCAATCTATTAAAGGCGCCTTCCAAAACGGCAAAACAATCTCTCAATTGGCGGAAGAATATTTTCTTTCAGTTGAAACAATCAAAAAAATAGTTTATAAAAAGTAAATATTCGCACTGAACCTTGTTCAGTGCTTTTCATATGCCAAGTTCATTTCCTAATCGTTTTATACATTTACATTTTTATGTAATTCTTTTAAAGTGAAGGTGATATATAAAGGTGCTGTAGGTATAGGAGTGTGTATAATGGAACCTTTCATCAGGAATGATCAATATAATTTTATTAAATATCAGACGCAGGTGCTTATTAATGGCCATGCATCTGTCAATGATACAGGAGTGCTGAATGCACTGAAATCTCTTTCTGCTGAGAAGGTATTGGGCCTTTTTGAAGAACTTAGCGAGGAACAAAGACAGCTTCTTTTACCGGTCAGTGATATAAAAGAAAGAGATCAGGCTGATGCCTTTTTGGCACAAATAAAGGAATATGTAATACCGTTTGCATCATTGACGGAACAATCCATCAAAAAGCTGTTCCCTAAAGCAAAAAAATTAAAGATACCAGCACTTGAAGATATCGATTTCAGGGAAATAAGCTACTTAGGATGGGACGACAAAGGCACAAACAGGAAGTATATAATCAGCCTCATGGATGGCAAACTGACTGGCATATATGGAACATTTAAACCGCTGGGCAAAAAAGGGATCTGTGCCATCTGCAACAAATTCGAAGAAACAGGCATGTTCTTAACTGAAACCAAGGGTACTCAGCTGGGTACCTATACAAAAAAAGGGAATTACATTTGCCAGGACAGCCAGAAATGCAATGAGAATTTAAATTCACTGGAAAAGCTTCATGATTTTATCGGAAGGCTTAAAGGATAGATGAATATCTCCATAATTAAGACACCGCCTTATTTGGCGGTGTCTTCTTTCATCTCTTCGTTTATTCTCATTAAACTGGGGAATATTACTGTAATAAAAAAAACTATCATATTTTGTCGATTTCGTATAAAATAATTACGTTTGATTGAATTTTTCCTAAAATAATTGGGGGTAAAAAAATGGTTTTTAAGAAGAAGGACAAGTTTAACACATTGTTAAGCAATATTTCAGTGAATTTAAAAGATAGTGCAATTTACTTTGCCGACTATAAAATTAACAATGTCAGTGATTTAAAAACCTTTTCAAAAACAATGAAGGATTATGAAACAAAAGGCGATTCCTATGTGCATGAAGTCATTAAGGAATTAAATAACGCTTTTATTACACCGATTGAAAGAGAAGATATCCTCCACCTCGCTATGAGCATGGATGATGTGCTCGATGGTTTTGAAGAATGTGCTGATTTATTTGAAATGTATTCCATGACACAAGCTGATGAGTTTATGCTGAAGTTTGTGGATGCAATTAAGAATTGTGCAATTGAAATTGAAAAATGCGTGGAACTTCTTTCAACTAAGAAATTACTGCAGATCAGGGAGCATGCAATCAAAATTAAAGATTACGAATCCAAATGTGATGGAGTCCGCCGTCAATCAATCAAGCATCTTTTTGCTACTGAAAAAGATCCTATCCGGATTATTCAGTATAAAGAAATTTATGAAACTCTGGAAGATATTGCTGACAGCTGCCAGAATGTCGCCAATACGCTTGAAACCATCATCATGAAAAATGCTTAAGGGGCGATTACAATGGATGCAGTATTTATTATTACAATCTTAATTGTCATTGGAGCTCTGGCATTTGATTTTATCAATGGATTTCATGATACGGCAAACGCAATAGCTACCTCTGTCTCCACTAAGGCTCTTAAACCAAGGCATGCCATCCTATTGGCTGCCGTCATGAACTTTGTTGGTGCCATGACATTTACTGGGGTGGCCAAAACCATAACAAAGGATATAGTGGACCCATTTACTTTGCAGAATGGTTCACTTGTCATTCTGGCCGCTTTAGTTGCTGCGATATTCTGGAACCTGCTGACTTGGTATTATGGCATCCCTAGCAGCTCTTCCCATGCGATCATAGGGTCGATTGCCGGTGCTGCGATTGCGGCAGCTGGATTTTCAGCTTTAAATTATCAGGGATTTTTAAAAATCCTTCAAGCACTTATCTTTTCGCCGTTAATTGCCTTTGCAGTCGGTTTTATCGTTTACAGCATATTCAAGATTGTCTTTAAACACAACAACCTTACAAAAACAAACCGGAACTTCAGGCTGTTTCAAATTTTCACAGCCGCTCTGCAATCATATACACATGGAACAAATGACGCGCAAAAAGCTATGGGTATTATTACAATGGCGCTTATCGCAAACAACTATGTCACTTCAACTGATATTCCATTTTGGGTACAGTTTTCCTGTGCATTAGCTATGGGTCTTGGGACTTCCATCGGAGGCTGGAAAATTATCAAAACGGTCGGTGGAAAAATCATGAAAATCCGGCCGA
Organism: Cytobacillus oceanisediminis 2691; assembly: GCF_000294775.2. Lineage (GTDB taxonomy): Bacteria > Bacillota > Bacilli > Bacillales > Cytobacillaceae > Cytobacillus > Cytobacillus pseudoceanisediminis. Next base: position 1,259,411 of record NZ_CP015506.1, on the reverse strand, counting down.
TAAATGGAGTGGCAGCAGATTTAACAGGTGCAATGATCATTTTTGGCGCAACATTTATCCACTTGCCAGTCAGTACTACTCATGTTATCTCCTCTTCCATCCTGGGTGTAGGTTCTGCCCACAGGCTTAAAGGAGTAAAATGGGGAACAGCCCAGAGAATGCTTATTACATGGGTAATCACCTTGCCGATATCGGCAACTTTAGCTGGCCTTGTTTATTTAATTTTGAATGCCATTTTCTAATATAAATAAAAGGAGCTGGCTTAGCCCGCTCCTTTTATTAACTCTCGCCTTGCCCCATTATCAGTTCATCAATAGGTATCTCAGAAAAAGCCTTATACCTCATAACCTTTTCATGGAAGGAAAGAAAGTGCGTAACATCATTTGGAACAGCCGCACAGTGCATTCCTGCCTGAACAGCTGCGATTGATCCATTTACGGAATCTTCAATGGCCAGACTTTCTTCAGGCTCGACGCCCATTTCTTCAAGTGCTTTTATGTAAAGAGCCGGGTCAGGCTTTACTTTTTCAACATCTTCTTTTGTTTTGATAGTTTGAAAATGACCCTCAATTCCAAAATGGTCTAAATAATGCTTAACCCATTCCCTGCCAGAGCTGGATGCGACTCCAAGCTTAAGGCCTTTTTCAATGCACTTTTCTATTAGGTCCTGAATCCCTTCCCTCAGAATTAAAATATCCCTCTGACTCTGGAATGCTTTTTCTGTTTTCTCCTGAACAGATTCACGATTAATTTGAATACCTAATTTACTGTCAATATAATTAAATAGAATATCATCTGTAGTGCCAATCCCCTTCGCAAAATCCTCCAGCCCAAGCTCAAATCCATAATCTTCTGACAGGATTTGTTTAAAAACCTCATACCATAAAGATTCTGTGTCTACAATGGTTCCATCAAAATCAAAAATTACAGCCTTTATCATTCTGCCACCGCCTCCTGAATTCTTTCCCCTTACATTAGACGTTACTGCTATATTAAAGTTACTATTTTTGAAGCAAGCCGGGAACTAGCTTCCCGGCTTTTGAAGTATTCTTCTTGTAACCTTTCGGATAATCTCAGGCAAAACTTCAAAAGTATATGGTTTATAGACCCGTTCAGTCCACTTATGGCCAGCCTTCCCATAAACTCCAAGGTTAATGACAGGAATATTTAAATCCCTCATTGCCTTTAATGGAATTGGAAAAAGGTTTTTTATGGCAGGAAAGTTCTTTTTAAGAGATTGTATATCTTCATCCGAGCCGTCAAAAGACAGGAAGCTTCCATCAGATAAGTAGGGAAAATATTTGCGGACCTTGAATGCCTCACCTGTTTTCTTAGCCTCTTCAGCAAGCACTTCCTCCAGGCAATCTTTCAAAAAGACCCCTCTTTCTGTATTCACATCAACTGTGTTGGCAGGAAGAAAAGGTGTTCCATAAAATAAAACCACTCTAGGTTTCTTTTCAGGGTCTGATTGGTGCAAAGCTTCTACAATATCAAAGGCAATCATTCTGGCATCGGTTTCTTTAAGAGAACTTTGCTTCCTCGCTTCTTCCATAACACTCACTGTATCTATGCCCTTCTGTTCAAGATATACAAGAAAATCATCTAGAGCCGTGACTTCTGTTCCCCAGTCCAGCTGTCTTTCCGGCAGCTTATTTACAGTCCGAAAATCTTTATAGGCACCTTTCAGCCGGTGCTCTACTGCGATGGCTGCATCTTCGGCAATCATCCCAAGTTCTTTCGAAAGCTGCTTCAGCGGTTTTTCATAGAAAAAGTAATTGAAGTAAACTCGGCAGCCGACAGCCGTCTGAACGTCATAGCGTTTTTTATCATCTCTCATATATAAACAGCTTGGAGGAAGCACCAGCTCTCCTTCAAGCTTCTCAGTCAGCTGAAAATTCTGGCTTATACGGGTAGTCAGCTCTGCAGCAATTAATGTTGGATCAATCCCTGCCAGACTTTCGCCTGCATGGGTCTCCCTTCCGAAAATGGAGAAACACGGCAAGATTTTTCCTGCTGTACCGGTGTATATATACTTTGTCGTGTCCCCATCATACAATGGCGAGATAAAATCATTATTAATTGCAGCCAAGTATTCCAGGCCCATTTTTTCTTTCAGCCTTAGCAATTCGGCTAGGGCGGCTCTGCTTCCTTTATGCTCGCCCTCTTCATCAGCATTGAACATGACGAGCAAATTGCCGTTCAATTCGTCGGGATTTTCCGAGAAAAACAGAAGATTGGCCAGATGGACAGCAACTCCGCTCTGCATATCCAATGCCCCTCTGCCAAAAAGCCACTCCTCAGACAGGGCATCTTCCTGCACTTCCGGATCAGAGCCATATTGTACAAAGAACTCCTGGAGCTTATCCGGATCATGGGCCATGCCCTGAATCGGGCCAAAATCCTCCGTGCCGACCGTGTCTAAATGCGCCAGATATAGAATAGTCCTTTTGCCTCCGGAACGCCCCTTGAGGAAAGCAAACACATTCTTGCGGCCCAATTCATCACCAGGTATTTCCTGAGTCCATACTAAATTATCATTATCATTAAAAGATGGATACGAATGTATTATTTCTTTTAGAAAGTCAGCTTTATGCCTTTCTCCATCTGAATGGTTGTAGCTCTTCATCTTCACAAGGGCCTTTGTTAAATATTCGGCCTGCTGACTCAAGTTCATTGATTTAAGATTTGCAAACATAGGCCAACCCCATTTCGTCATCGTTTGACACTAGTGTATAAGCATAATCCATTAATAATCAACCATTTGTATATAATGGCTGTTTCACGGAAAGCAAGTTTCCGTATCGAAGCTTTTTTCTTTATATAAGGATGAAACCGCCAATATATAGAATAATAAAATTAAGGTCTTGAAATCTAAACCAAAAACGAATATTATATTATTTGTGCTTTCTAAACGTTCGTATTTATTGATAACACATACAACCTGAAAGAAGTTTTAGTTTATGGGGGACTTTATATGTTCAAACTGAAAGAAAATCAAACAAACGTAAAGACCGAAATTCTGGCAGGCATCACCACTTTCCTGACTATGGTGTATATTGTGGTCGTTAATCCTGTCATATTATCTGATGCAGGTGTACCTTTTGAGCAAGTCTTTTCTGCAACCATTATCGCAACCGTTGCAGGTACTCTTTGGATGGCACTGTTCGCCAATTATCCGATTGCCATCGCACCTGGAATGGGCCTGAACGCCTATTTTGCCTACTCCGTAGTCGGCACACATGGAAATATTGATTACATGACAGCATTCTCAGCAGTATTTATTGCAGGGATTATTTTCATTATATTGTCGCTTACCCCTTTCCGGGAAAAACTGATCATTGCGATACCAGATAATTTAAAGCACGGAATTACTGCCGGAATCGGCTTATTTATTGCATTTATCGGCTTGCGGCTAACAGGGCTGATTACAAGCCACCCAACAAATCTTGTTGCACTAGGGGATTTGCATTCTCCCCAATCCATTCTTGCTCTGGTCGGCCTTGCTGTGACTTTAATCCTCATGACTCTCGGGATTAATGGGGCTTTATTTTTCGGAATGATTCTCACAGCTCTGATAGCCTTCTTTACCGGCCAGCTCTCTTTTGACCAAGGATTTGTTTCACTGCCTTCGCTTCCGGATGGAATCATCATTTTAAATCCATTCGAAGCAATTGGAGATATTATCCAGCATAGTTTATACGCAGTAGTTTTCTCCTTTCTGCTTGTAACGATTTTTGATACGACTGGAACGATGATCGGCGTTGCCCAGCAGGCGGGATTAATGAAAGGCAAAACGATGCCTAGAGCTCGTGAGGCGCTTTTGTCAGATTCCATTGCTACTTCAATCGGCGCCATGTTTGGTACAAGCCCGACTTCAGCTTATATTGAATCTTCCACAGGTGTGTCAGCCGGCGGAAGAACAGGATTAACAACCTTGACTGTTGCAGGTTTGTTCCTGCTATCAGCTTTCTTCGGACCGCTTGTCAGTGCGGTGTCAGGTCTTGCCGCTATTACTGCACCAGCCCTGATTATCGTTGGAAGCCTGATGATGGGCAGCATTTCACATATTAAGTGGAATGAACTTGATGAAGCATTCCCTGCATTCCTGATCATCTTAAGCATGCCGCTGACATCCAGCATTGCAACAGGAATTGCGCTTGGATTCATCGCTTATCCGCTTATGAAAGTGGTAAAAGGCAAATGGAGAGAAGTTCATCCGCTGGTTTATTTATTTGCAGTGCTATTCTTTTATCAGCTTGCTTTCCTGCCGCACTAAAAAGAAAAGCGGAAGCGCCTTATAACAAAAGCTTGTCCAAATCGGACAAGCTTTTTTGTTTTTTACCGCTTCTATTTAATACCTGACCATTCATATTCTATAAGTATACAATTGGACAAGTTAGGGTGATAGCTTATGTATGAAAAGCTGTTTGCAACTTTAATGGGAAGTTTATTATTAGGCATAGGCATTAACGGCTTCCTTGTCCCCCACCATTTGCTTGATGGGGGCATTATTGGCATAGGGCTGATCCTCCATTATTATTACGAGCTTCCCACTGGATTAAGTATGATTGTCTTAAGCATTCCATTATATGTACTTGCCTGGTTTTATGAGAAGAAATATTTTTTCTATAGTCTGCACGGCCTCCTGATTTCATCCTTCATTATTGATTTGCTTTCTGCTATGCGAGGACATTTTAATCTTTCCATATTGCCCAGCTCGATTTTAGGCGGCTGCCTGGTTGGTTTTGGGATAGGCCTTATGCTCCGCTATGAAACCAGCACAGGGGGAACAGACCTGCTGGCACAGCTGATGACAAAGCTCCTCCCTATTAATATCGGCGCTTTGATATTTGCAATTGATGGATTGGTCATTTTAAGCGGTTTAAAAATTGTCGGTATTGAAAAATTCCTGTACTCGTTTTTAACCATCATATTTGTAGGCGCCATGACATCGTTAACAGTTATAAGAAAAGAGCAGAATATCGTTAAATGAAAAAAGCGACAGGTGCCCGGCACCTGTCGCTTTTCTTATGCTTATGCTTCTGCTTCTATTTTTTCATTCATGTCGCTATAAAGATTTCCATCAATTTCACCGGTGATACGGCTCGTTAAGATGCCGGAGGTCATGGATCCGCTGACGTTAACAGCTGTGCGTCCCATGTCTATCAGCGGTTCAATTGAGATCAGCAAGCCGGCCAGTGCAACTGGCAGGTCAAGGGCAGATAATACCAGGATCGCTGCGAACGTCGCACCGCCGCCGACCCCTGCCACACCAAAGGAGCTGATCGCTACAATGAGAATGACGGTAAAAATAAATCCTGGTGACAGCGGGTTAATGCCCACAGTTGGAGCAATCATTACCGCCAGCATTGCCGGATAGATTCCAGCACATCCATTTTGGCCGATGGAAAGACCAAATGACCCTGCAAAGTTGGCAATTCCTTCAGGAACACCCAGTGACTTTTGTGTTTTAATGTTCAATGGCAATGCACCGGCACTTGTTCTAGATGTAAAGGCAAATGTTAATACAGGAAATGCTTTTTTCATATAGGTAATTGGATTTAAACCGCTCAATGTTAAAAGCAGCAGGTGAATCAGGAACATAATGGCAAGTGCCACATAAGAAGCTATAACAAATTTCCCTAAGTTTAAAATGGAGTCGAAATCACTCATGGCCACTGTTTTCGTCATGATGGCCAACACTCCGTACGGAGTCAAGCGCAGAATTAATGTTACAACACGCATAATAATTGCATAGAACGCATCCACAATTTTTGCGAAAAGCTCAGCCTGCTCGGGTGATTTCCGTCTGACACCCAGGTATGCAATTCCTAAAAAGGCTGCAAATATTACAACTGAAATGGTGGATGTAGGTCTTGCTCCTGTAAAATCAAGAAATGGGTTTGCCGGAAGAAGATCAAGCATCTGCTGTGGGAATGTTCTTCCTTCAATACCCTGATAGGTTTCTTCCAGCTGTTCGCCGCGGGCTGTCTCTGCATCGCCTCCGCTGATTTGGACTGCCTCCAAGTCGAAACCGACAGCTGTTGCAATCCCTATAGCGGCAGCAACTGCAGTTGTACCTACAAGCAGACCAAGGATAAGCACACTGATTTTCCCTATATTATTTGTTAATTTAAGCTTAGTAAAAGCTCCTAAAATGGAAATGAAGACTAATGGCATTACGATCATTTGCAGGAATTTGACATAACCCCCGCCTATTAAATTGAACCAGTCTGCAGATTTGGCAATGATCTCAGCACCCGGTCCGTAAATCAGCTGAAGGGCGAAACCAAACAAAATCCCTAATCCAAGCGCTGTAAACACACGCTTTGAGAATGAAATATGCTTTTTTTGCATAAAGAATAATACGCCTACAAGCAGAAGCATAATGGCAATATTTAAAACTAATAGTCCTGTACTCATCGGACTGAATCCTCCCCAAAAGATGTTCTCATAATGACTTACTATAATACATGTATTCCTATGAGTCAAGTCGGAATTAAAATTTAAATTTTCTTATTATATATTCCATTCTGCCATGAAATGTTCAGTATTTTTCCTTTTGATTTGCGCCTAAATTTCACGAACCATTAGATAACCCGGCAGTTGTATAACTGCCGGGTTTAGGTTAATAAATCTTGTTTAATTGTTTTTCCCTGAAAGAGCCTTTGTTTTTTCAAAACATTGATCCATTGCACTCATTACCGCTGCACGGAACCCTTTTCTCTCCAGCTCGGCAACTGCTTCAATCGTTGCCCCACCTGGAGTACAGACCTCATCCTTTAATTCCGCTGGATGCAGACCTGTTTCCAGCACCATCTTGGCAGCCCCCAAAACAGCCTGTGCTGCGAGCTGATAAGACTGTTCACGGGGCAATCCTGCTTTTACACCGCCATCTGCCAATGCTTCAATGAACATATAGACGTAAGCTGGAGAAGAACCGCTTATAGCAGGAATCGCATCCATCATCTTTTCTTCCATAAAAGCTGCTCTTCCAATGCATGAAAATATTTTTTCCACTTCCTCCATATCATCTGGAGATACTGATTCATTAGCTGAAAGGACGCTCATTCCTTCTCCTACTAATGATGGCGTATTAGGCATGATTCGAATTGCTCTAACTTTCCGGCCAAATGACTGTTCCAGAAAGGTTAGACTAATGCCGGCCGCAATGGTTATAATGATGGCATCGGAACGGACGCTATCTTTAATCTCATCAATAACTTCCCCATGTGCATCAGGCTCAATAGCCAAAAACACTATATCCGCTTCTTCCGCTGCTCCAATATTGGAAAGGCGTGTTTGTATATTCCACCTGCTTTTTACATCGTCAAGCGTCTTCTCCGTTCTTGCTGAAGCAATAATCTGGCTTGGATTTACCAGATTGGATTTGAGTATTCCTCCAATTATGGCCTGAGCCATTTTTCCACATCCGATAAAACCGATATTTTTATTCATCAATGCCCACATCCTGTATAGTATTTCCCTTTGCTATTATACTGCAGGTATGGTTATGAAAAAATAGCAGAGGGTAAAAACATAAGACACGATGCTGCAACACTAATAACATACTGTTTGGAGAGATTGATCTTGAAAGATATAAAACCATATGCCCCACTGCCAGAAGACTTCTTTCAGCAGCCGACACTACTATTGGCGGAAGCACTGCTGGGCTGCTTATTGATCAAAGAAACGGAAGAGGGCATCGCCTCAGGCTATATCGTTGAGACAGAAGCATATATGGGCCCGGAAGACAGGGCAGCTCACAGCTTTGGGAACAGGAGAACAAAGCGGACCGAAATCATGTTCAATGAACCCGGATTTGTCTACACGTATGTGATTCATACCCATTGTTTGGTTAATGTTGTGAGCGGCCCAAAGGAAAAGCCTGAAGCTGTATTGATCAGGGGAATTGAACCTGTAGACGGCCTTGATTTAATGAAGAAAAGACGAAAAATGGATGATCTTAAGAACCTAACTAATGGACCTGGTAAATTAACCAAAGCTCTCAATATTACAATAGATGATTATGGGCGGCGTTTTACAAGCCCTCCTCTTATGATTGCTAAAGGAATTCCTCCCGGGAAAGTCACACGCGGAAAACGAATCGGAATTGATAATTCCGGTGATGCGCGGAATTATCCCTGGAGATTTTGGATTGCTGAAAATCCTTATGTTTCACGGAACAGGAAGTAAGAGGAAGGAAGAAATTAATAAACAGCAAACCGGAAAAACTCTTCAAAAGAAGAGATTTTCCGGAAATTTTTATGCTATTAACCGGAATTCTTCTGCACCCGTGAATGGATCCAGGATGATAACTGAAACAGCAACATGCCGACCAAAGCTGCAATCAGGATATAAGCCCCTGCAAATACTTTAAGGCCTCCTGTGGCCAATCCGGCAATAATTACAGAGAATTCTCCCCTTGATGATAATGATAATCCCGCCTTTAGAGCTTCCTGTTTCGATAGGCCATACCATTGCCCTCCAAAATATCCTGCAGCAAGCTTGTGAATGATGGACCAGGTAACAATAATAACCAGAAGACCCAGAGAAGGAATTTCTTCATTAAACTCAAGCGAAAGCCCGAAATTCAAGAAGAAAAATGGGAGAAACAGATTCCTGACGGGAAGTACAACTTCCTCTGTTTTTTCTTTCACCTCCGTTCCGGCAAGTATGATGCCGGCAAGAAATGCGCCAATAACCTCTGATAGCCCCAGAAATACTGCAAATCCTCCATAGGTAATCGCAACTCCAAGAACAAGAATCAAAAAGGAATCTTCATGAGCAACTTTCTTCATCCAATGCTGGGCTTTATGAAGAACTATTCTGCTCATCCAAACTGCAGCGCCAGCAAGGAGAGATACCTTCAGAAAAATAAACAGAAAGTCTGCAGCGGAGAAACTATTTCCACCGCTCAGCCCAATCAGAACGGTCACAAGAATCGGGGCAGCGAGGTCTTCAAAAATCAGAAGAGATAGAATATATTCAGAGTCTTTATCTTCAAGGCGATTCTTTGATTCCAGCAGCTTAACAGTAATTGAAGAACTGGTTGCATATACGATTCCGCCTATCAATAAAGAGACAAACATATTTTGACCTGCTGCATAGGCAATTCCCGCAGTCACTCCCACTCCCAAAAAAACATCCAATAGCCCGGATTTCCAGACCTTCCTTCCGTTATTCCTTAATTCTCGCACAGAGAATTTTGTGCCAAGCAGAAAGAATAGCAGAATTAAGCCAATTTCACCTGCAGCTTCAATTACTTTCGCCTCTTTGTAAAATCCAAAAATACCGATGCCTGCTCCTAAAATAATATAAATAACGATATCGGGAATTCTTAAGATTTTAATCCCGATTATTGCAGTTATATAAAGGGCAATAAAAATGAGCCCAATTGCAAGAGGCATATTCATATTCCGTTATTCATCCTTTTCTGAAACTGTATTTTTACGGACTATTAATACCCTCTTTGTCTGAATTTCACTCCTGTCAGTTAGATCCAAAATCGGATAGCACAAATTGTTTTATTCCCTCCATGGATTGTTTTTTAGGCTGTATTTAATTTCGGAAATGAATACTTAATTATTTATATAAAGAAAATTCGACAGGTACCTGGCACCAATAAAATTTGTCGATAAAAAAACGAGCTATATTACTGGACTTTTTTTATTAAAGCGTTTATTTTACTATAAAAAGGCAATATTCTATGTATAAGTTCAATAAAACCGAATGGGATGGTGTTACGATGGCAGATAAGAAAAATGTTAAAACTCCCAACAAAGATCTAAATATTGGTGCAAATGTTTCACTAAACGGCCTGGTAACAGCTGTTTTTGATAATATGGTCCATGTCCAGATTGGCGCTAAGATTGTAACGGTCCATGTAAAAGACCTTTATTCTGGATTAAATAATCCTTTGTTAAAAAACCAGCAGGCATAAAGTGAAACTTCAATCAGCGGGGGGGCTTTATAGCCCACTGATTGTAAGTTGAGGCCCACAGGACAAGGAAGGCTTCGTCTGCATGAGCATCGCACGACCAAATGCGACAGCTTTTGGGCGGAAGTATGTTACAAAGACATTGCCACAGGACAAGAAAAGCGACGGCAGCGATACATCGCACGACCGAAAGCGCAGCTTTTGGGAGGACGTGGCGTTTTTAGTCTTTGTTCTGCTGTCGGGCCTTTATGGGCAGTGGACTCCCACTTATCCTCTTTCGATTCCTCTGAGTCTTGAAGAAGGAGGCTTACTGCCCCTTAGACTGCGATAACATCCACCATCTCTAAACATACTTCAGGAGGGGCAGCTCATAAGCTTGCCCCTCCTGTTTTTTCATTATGTTTTCAGGTTATACCGTCTGTACTTGTTTATTTTCCTTTACAGCCGGAGCATAGTCTCCAAGCACCTGATAAGCTTTCAAATCTGATGTATCTAATAATGACACAGCTTCCAATGATGCCTTAAAGATGAAGACATCTTTTGACACTTTACTGATTATTTCACATCCCTCAGGCAATCCTGCATTAGCATCACCCCAAATAATCCAAACTGGCTCGTCAAGAACAGTCCATTCCGACTTGCCTTCCTCAAAGACTGAAGGAATATCTGTTCTGCCTACATGAATCAAATCTTCAATAATTGCGCTGGCTGTCGGAAACATGCCGGCTCCAGGACCCTGCAGGCTGATATTCCCGACTATATCCGCATCAATTGAAACTGCATTTTGCACTCCTTCTACTCTGTACAAGGGATGTGCCTCCGCTGTCAGGACCGGTTTTACAGTACAGCGGATAGCATCTTTTTCCCTCTCAATCGATGCTACATGTTTAAATTTCAGTCCCAGGGAGTCAGCCATACGGATTTGTTCAATTGTAATGTCAGTAATGCCTTCTCTAACAGATGTTTCCTGTGCCGGTGCTTTCCCGAACACCAGCTCACTCAGAACAACCGCTTTGAAAAAAGCGTCATATCCCTCGATATCGTTTTTGGGATCGGCTTCTGCATATCCTTTTTCCTGAGCTATTTTCAGTGCTTCTTCAAATGATAAGTTCTCTTCGCGCATACTTGTCAAAATGAAATTGGACGTGCCATTTAATATACCTTCGATCCGTTCAATCTTGTTCGCATTCAGCAGCTGCTTGATAGTCTGAATTATTGGGATTCCGCCTCCGACTGTTGCTTCAAATCCTAATGATACATTATGTTCTTTTGCGAGCCTCGCAAGCTCACTTCCATGGAATGCAAACATCTCCTTATTTGCAGTAATGACATGGCATCCTCTCAATATTGCCTGGCGCAAATACGTATAGCCTGGCTCCCTGCCAACAATGGCATCAATTACGACATCAAGCTTGGGAAGCTCAATAATTTCTTGAAAATCATCAGTTAAAAGCACGTCATCATCAGGCACAGAATGCTTACTCACATTTTTGACAAGGATGGCGGAGACCTTCACTTCTTTCCCGAATATCGCCTGAAGCCTTCCCTGATGTTTGCTGATCGTTTCATACACTCCTTTTCCAACTGTTCCAAACCCCAATAGCCCAATCGTTAACGCTGACATTTCTCATTCCCCCTGGTTAATATTTAAAGAGCAGATACCTATAAAAACAAAAAACCCCTTCCGTCTATTACAGACAAGAAGGGGTTTGAATTTACATTCCGTTCATTCCGCCTTCTTATCTTCGGAAAATGTATTCCTCTGAATTTGGCACCGTGCATAAATGCTGGTTGCCGAGGCTTCATAGGGTCAGTCCCTCCGCCTCTCTTGATAAGAAGTTTCTAAGTATTCAATTTATATGAATCATAAACATTTATAAGGACTTCGTCAACCTTTTTTGAAATTTTTTTCTTCAACCGCTTTCATTTTCCTCGAAATCTTCAATAATGATTTCAAGAAAATGCTTAAGAATTCTGGCAGTGAGCCCCCAAATAACCTTATCCTCAAAAAAGTAAAATACTTCTTCTACTTTCCTTGTCTGCCAATTGTAATTTTCACCTCCGGCAATCAAGTCAAAAGGAAAATTTTCTTCGGGCTCTACTTTAAAATTCACGTGATACGTTTCCGGCTTTACTCTTTTTAGAAAGGAAAGAGGCACGGTAAAAACTTCTTCTACTTCGTCAGGGTTTGGCACGATCTGGTCAGGATTATGGATAATGCCTGCATAAGGGTAAATAATTTGTCCGAAGGAAATCATGTAATCCAGCGGGGACACATCTGTGATGCTGTCTTCGTTTACACCAAGTTCCTCTGAGGTCTCACGGATAGCCGTATGCTCCTCATCCCTGTCTTCCGGATCTATTCTTCCCCCGGGGAAACAGACCTCCCCAGGCTGCCTTCTCATTGTAAGTGAACGCACCTCAAAAAGGACATGTGTTTCCTTATTTATCTCAACAAGCGGAAGCAAAATAGCGAATTTCGAAAATCGCTCACTCCCTAAAATGACTGGGGTCCTGTTACTTAACCTTTTAGCCAGTTTTTCAATCTCCATATACCCCCACCTCCAGCAGAAATTCCAATTTATTGGCTACATCTTTATCATACTGTATTTACTGTGTTTTATTAATTCATACGGCTTGTACCATGTAATGATACAGGACAGTCTAACTGTCCGCCCTTCAAAAGAAAAAGAAAGTTTCTCCTCCTGCAAATCAGGGGAAATAGAAAATATAATATGACATGAGGAGTGAAAATATGAAGAAAAATATATTAATAGGCGGGTATGCTACACAGGAAGAGCTACGAGAAGCTATTGAAGGGGCAGAGTCAAACGGGTATCAGAAAGACAACCTGGTGATTGTTTCAAAAGATGGAGCGAATCTTGAAAGCTTTGCAGACAATCATGGAGTGAACTTACGAATAGTCGGATCCCAGGAGCTCGGCAATCAGCGCTTTCTTGATTCAGTGAAAGCCCTTTTTATGGGAGAAGATCCAGCCACAAGTTCAGGAATGGATCCTGATAAAAAAGATGGTATACGGTTTGATGAACATGACCTGGATAAATACGCAAGTATGGTGTTTGATGGAAAATATGTCTTAATCGCGGATTACTACGGAAACTATCCCACTACCCAGAAAGGCAATCAGAGGGTCAGTGCTGAAGACTCAGAAGGGTACCTCGAAAGCGCTTCAGCACGGGAAGTTGTCCATGAAACAGATATCAAAACACTGGCAGATAAATCCGGTAGCTCATGTGCTGCCGATAATCAGGAATTTACTCGTGTTCATGTTTCACCAAAGTCTGAAGTTGTGAAAACCAGTGCTGAATTAAACTGGGATAATCGGCTTACAAAGGAAAGGCACAAATAGCAAAGGGCCCCCCGTGTGGGGTCTTTTTTCCCGAATAAAAAAGAGAGGTTCCCCTCTCTTAAGCATACTTCTTCTTATCTTCCTCCTGTTTGAAGAAACTCTTCATCGCATGGAATACATCTGCTTTTTGCTTAAGGATATAATAGCGGAAATCCTCATTTTTAATATTTTTATAGGCTGACATCAAGGTCGAGTGGCGGTTATACTGGTTGACCTCACCGTACCCGAACATATTGGACACCTTCATAAGATCTTCCACCAGCTTAACACAGCGGGCATTGTCAGAGGTCAGGTTATCACCGTCTGAGAAGTGGAAAGGGTAAATGTTATATTTGCGCGGGTCGTATTTGACATCAATCAGTTCAAGCGCTTTACGGTAGGCAGATGAACAAATGGTTCCCCCGCTTTCTCCTTTTGAGAAGAAGTCCTCTTCTGAGACCACCTTTGCTTCAGTATGATGGGCAATAAATTCTATCTCGACTGTCTCATATTTGGTCCTCAGGAACCGGGTCATCCAGAAGAAAAAGCTTCTGGCCATATACTTTTCCCAAATCCCCATCGATCCGCTCGTATCCATCATTGCAAGCACGACAGCCTTTGAATCAGGCTTTACAATTTCATTCCAGGTCTTGAACTTCAAATCTTCCTTATAAATTGGGTGGAAAGCTGCCTTTCCATTCATTGCATTCCGCTTGAATGCCGACATCATGGTCCGTTTCTTATCAATATTGCCCATTAATCCAGTCTTTCTGATATCATTAAATTCAATGTCCTCTACCAGATTTTCATCCTGCTCTTTTCTTTTTAAATTAGGCAATTCCAATTGTTTAAATAAAGCTTCTTCAATTTCCATCAATGATACTTCTGCTTCAAAATAATCCTCGCCTGCCTGGTCGCCTGCCCCTTGCCCTTTTCCGGGTCCTTTCTGGCTGCCGGATCCGTCACGTGCCACTACATCTCCAATCTGGCTATCTCCATCGCCTTGGCCGACATGTTTGTTTTTATCATAGTTATAACGGATTTTGTATTCATCCAAAGAGCGAATTGGAATCTTCACTACTTCCCGCCCATTCGACATTACAATGTTTTCTTCCGTTATTAAATCAGGCAAATTGTTGCGGATTGCTTCCTGGACTTTATCCTGATGACGCTGCTGGTCATCATAGCCTTTGCGATGGAGGGACCAATCTTCTTGGGAAATCACAAACTGATGGTTATTGACATTCGTCATGTTAACCCCTCCTTTTAAATTAAATTTCACACATTACAGCTTTCCAACATACAATATCGCGAGTGTCAAAAAATGATGAAACATCCCCAATTCAGCAGTCTGCCTTCTTTTCATAGACTCATTTCCTGGCAGCAAATTTATTATTAATGCACCAATACAAAGAAATGTTTATTACTCTATCATATGCGAGAAGACAAAATAATTTACAAATAATTTTGACAATAAGACATTCGCATCATCTTTTAGACAAGCCCATTTTTTAATATGGGGATTTGCCTAATTAAACAAAAATGAACCTCCGCTTTTAGCGAAGGTTCTTGTCCTTGTTTTTATGCTGAATGGGATCGGGATATTTATCATAATCCTCTTTTAATTCTTTATTGGTCCGCAAATTTTCCATCTGCTTTCCCAGGTTTTCCATTTCTTCAATATTTTCTGCCATTGAGCTGTTTCTCGGTGTATAATTCTTATCTAATTCTTTCTTTTTCATGAATATCACCTCTGCTGTATTTATACCCCCAATTGGGCGTATCTAAACTTTTAGGCAGAATCTGCTGCATAAAAATGGCCAAGCGAAAATAGGATTATACTAAAGGGGGGGGATTTTTATGAGCGAAATCCTTTGCTGCGGCTGGTGTGGTGAATTATCACTGTATGATCGGACAGTTTATCTTGAAAACAAGCCAATTTGTCCTGAATGCCAGAAAAAAAAGAAAGAAGCTGCACAAAATATAGAGAAAAATAGATGAAGGGGCTTTCGGGCCTCTTTTTTTATATGGGGTATTTTTACCTGGAATCTATCATTTTTAATACATTTGGCGGTTTGCTTTCCGATTCTGACTTTTTCTTGATTGCGACGCTTCTTCAATTATTTGCGCTGATACATTTGATTTTTGCGCTGTAACCCGTGTTATTTGCGCCTTCCTCATTCTTTATTGCCTCTAGTATCATAATTACGCCGATATCCAGCTGATTTGCGCTGCCCATTTTGATTTTTGCGCTGTAACCCATGTCATTACGCCTTCCCTATTCTTTATCGCGTTCTCTTCTGCCATGATTGCTCCTGAACTCCACTTATTTGCGCCCCTCCTAATTCAGCTCTTTATTCATCCGCAAAAAAAGCCTGGCAGCTATCCTGCCAGGCTTTTTTTTAACGATTCAGCAAGCTTCCAACATAGCGGAGCAGTTCGTTTGCTGATGTTGAGTTATAGCCATGTTCGTCAATTAATCTTGCTACAACTTCATTCACCTTCTTCAGCTGCTGCTCATCAGGCGTTTTTGAAGATGTGGTGATCTTCACGACATCTTTCAGGTCAGCGAAAAGCTTCTTCTGGATAGCTTCACGCAGACGGTCATGCGAATTATAGTCAAAGCGCTTGCCTTTTCTTGCGTAAGCTGAGATGCGGATGAGGATTTCCTCCCTGAATGCTTTCTTCGCATTCTCGGAGATGCCGATCTGCTCTTCGATTGAGCGCATCAGTTTTTCATCCGGACTGATTTCCTCACCGGTTAATGGGTCGCGAAGCTTCGCTTTATTGCAGTATGCTTCAACATTATCAAGATAGTTTTCCATAAGCGTTTTTGCAGATTCTTCATAAGAGTAAACAAATGCCTTTTGTACTTCTTTCTTCGCAATATCATCATATTCTTTGCGGGCCAGAGAAATAAAGTTCAGGTATCTTTCCTTCAGTTCTGGAGTAATGGATGGATGCTGATCCAACCCTTCTTTAAGCGACCGTAATACATCCAGCGCATTGATGCTCGTAATATTTTTACGGATGATTGTAGAAGAGATCCTGTTGATAACATAACGCGGGTCAATACCGCTCATGCCTTCATCTGCATGCTCTTTTTTCAATTCCTCCACATCAGCCCTGTTATAGCCTTCAACGCTCTCTCCATCATACAAACGCATTTTCTTAACTAAATCTATATCGCCTTTTTTCGGATCCTTCATGCGGGTTAAAATCGTAAACATCGCTGCAACCCTCAGGGTATGAGGTGCAATGTGCACATTGGAAACATCGCTTTCTCGGATCATTTTATCGTAAATCTTCTCTTCCTCTGAAACCTTTAAATTATATGGGATTGGCATAACGATAATCCTTGAGTGCAGAGCTTCATTCTTTTTATTAGAAATGAATGAACGGTACTCTGTTTCATTCGTGTGAGCAACAATTAGCTCATCCGCTGATATCAAGGCGAAGCGCCCTGCTTTAAAGTTGCCTTCCTGAGTCAGGGACAATAAATGCCATAAAAATTTCTCGTCGCACTTCAGCATTTCTTGGAATTCCATCATCCCTCGGTTTGCTTTATTTAGTTCCCCATCGAAACGATAGGCACGAGGATCTGATTCTGAACCATATTCAGCAATGGTTGAAAAGTCAATGCTTCCAGTCAGATCAGCAATATCCTGGGATTTTGGATCTGATGGGCTGAAAGTTCCAATTCCCACCCTGCGGTCTTCTGAGAAAATGATTCTTTCAATTAAAACATCTTCTATACGGCCGCCATACTCCTGTTCGAGACGCATACTATTCAATGGCGAGAGGTTTCCTTCAATTCTTATTCCATATTCATCATGAAAGTCTTTACGGAGGTGATGCGGGATTAAATGAAGCGGATCTTCATGCATTGGACAGCCCTTAATAGCATAGACCGCTCCCCTATCAGCGTGAGAATATTGCTCTAAACCTCTCTTTAGCATTGTCACTAAAGTTGATTTACCGCCGCTGACCGGCCCCATTAATAAAAGAATCCTTTTGCGGACATCGAGGCGTTTGGCAGCAGGATGGAAATACTCTTCTACCAGCCTTTCCAATGCTTCTTCTAATCCAAAGAGCTGATTGCTGAAAAATTGATATCTTTTTTGCCCCTTCACTTCTTCGACACCGGCATCCTTAATCATATTATATACCCGTGAATGTGCTGACTGGGCAACCCATGGCTTCTCTTTAACAATTTCTAAATACTCTCCAAAAGTCCCTTCCCATTTAAGCTTTTCTTCCTCGTGTCTGTACATCTCAATTTTTTTTAGAATATCCATAAGGACCTCCCCCTGTCGCATTATCAGAGACGATTAATATACTCTATGCGCCCCGGCAATCGAACATGCGTAAACTATTGAGAGTTTGGTTTGTACTTTTTATGGGGATTAATTATAAGGAACACTTTGCTGCGGGATCTAACTGTAAAAAAAACTCCATACTTTTCATTCACAGTTATTCATTTTTGGGCTATAATAAGCTTATATTTACAAGCTTGCCTATTGATATACCGCTAAAGGAGGATTACATATACATGGGTACAATTATTATTATCGGTGTAATGGTTGCTTTCCTTGCTGCTATTTTCGCTGCTGGTTATGATGACAAGCCAGGCGTAAGCAAAAAATAAGCTGCTGATCATTCAGCAGCTTTTCTCTTATTTCGGAACACAGGCTCTTTTTTATAGCCCTACCTCAAATCCATCTTTTTTTTCTGTACAAAACCCTTCATATACATTCGTGTCTGCTTTTCAAGCATGCCGGCGATTTGACCAGTCCACGTGTCATTCCGCTTGCCGCCCGTACGCTCATCATAGTACTCGGAAATGATTTTATTATACACTTCCAGCTCTTCGCGGTAGGCAGTTTCATCCTGCTTATATTCATTTTCATGGTATATGTGCTGAAGAGGAAGCCTTGGCTTTTTATCGTTCTTTTTGGAAGGATAGCCAACAGCCAGTCCAAACAAAGGAATTACGCGATCCGGTGTTTTTAAAAGTTCAGCTACACCTTCAAGATTGTTTCTTATTCCGCCAATATAGCATATTCCCAATCCCAGCGATTCAGCAGCAACCGCAGCATTCTGTGCAGCCAATGCTGCATCAATGACAGCCACCATAAATTTCTCTGTGCTTTCAATGGAGGGAATTACATTAATATTTTCCATTTGTCCCATTACTTCATGACGATGCAGATCAGCGCAAAATACGAAAAAGTGGCCATTTTCTGCTACATAATTCTGGTTGCCTGCAAATTCAGCAAGTTTCGCTTTCTTCACTTTATCGGTAATACCGATTATTGAATAGGCTTGAACAAAACTTGAGGTGGACGCAGCTTGAGCAGAAAGTACAATCGTTTCTATCTGTTCTTTGGACAGAGGCCTATCTTCAAAATTCCGCACGGAGCGATGGTCCATCAGCAAATTGATCACTTCATTCATCACAACTCATCCTTTCCATATATACTTTTTCATTTTACCCAGAAAGGAAAGTATTCTCCAAAGGAAAAGGCCCGAAAAATACCAGGCCAGCTGTTTCCTATTTTAAATGCAAGTAATCCTGCTGCCGCAGTGCTTCATAAACAAGAATGGCTGCAGTGTTGGATAAGTTAAGCGAACGGACTTTATCGTTCATTGGAACCCTTAATGCGCGTTCTTTGTTGATTTCAATGATATTCTTCGGAAGGCCCGTCGTTTCTTTGCCGAAAATAAAATAATAATCCTTCCCGACATTGCTGTAATCGAAAGTGGAATGCGGCTTGGTGCCATACTTCGTTAAGTAGAAGTATTCACCGCCTTCGCTGCTATTAAAGAAATCGTCCAATGATTCATGATAGACGATCTTTACAAATTGCCAATAATCCAAGCCTGCACGCTTCAGCATTTTATCATCTGTCGAGAAGCCAAGCGGCCGGATCAGATGCAATGTCGTATCAGTAGCCGCACAAGTACGGGCTATATTACCAGTGTTGGCCGGAATTTCCGGCTGATATAATACTACATGCAATCCCACTTTTTTCACCTCTGAATTAAATCTGCATGTGTTATTATATCATTTTGAAATCACCTTACAAATTACTGGTCATCAGTTATAGACAAAAATTTATATTTAATATTCGGTGTATAGGCTGTTGAATCTTCATAAGCCCAATAACGCATTCGGCTGTTATAAGTATGGGCATTGACCAGGGGCATTCCTGAGGCATCTTTTCCCGTCACGATGGTTGTATGGTCAAATCGCCCGTCTCCCTGAAAATCATAGCAAATAACATCTCCAATTAAGAGCTGATCCGGACTGGAGACTTCCTCCGCTCTTAACCCCGAATTCGAACTCGGCAGATACCATCGCAATGAATTCGCTACCGTCCAGCTGTAGCTCCAATTTCCGCTTCTCATCCACCATCCTTTTCCGCGGTTAGGATACCCTCTCATCGGGCCGCCGCCTACATGAAGGCACTGTGAAATATAATTGGTGCAATCCACTTCAAATTTTTTATAAGCCGGATTATAGCTGTTCCACCATTTTTCTGCATACTGCACTGCTTTCATGCGGTCATACTCATATACAAGCCTTTCTTCCTCTCCATATTCATGGTCTGGAGACGCTTCATCTTTTTGAATCTCATTAAAAGGGTTTTTCTCCCGATCCTCGACGAACACTCCTTTATAAAAGTCGGCTGTTCGCTCTTCAATTTCTTCTTCCATATAGAACACGCCTTTTTGCTTAATTAAATATCTAAAGTGAACTCTGTATTCAACCTGCTTCACGTCATCCTTCTCCCCGCCGACCTTGATCACTTTTCCGGTTGCCTGGGCTTTAACAATCTCACCGGACCGGGCGGTAAGAGATTCTTTCTTCTTTTCAATCTTAGGGCAGGTATGAATTGAACTTCTTGAATGGGAAACGCACTGCTGCACTCTTTTTATTAACAGCTCCTGAAGCTGGTCCCTCACGCATCTCACTCCTCTCCTATTCAATACATATGAGAGAAAGCAGAGGACTTTGCTTAATTTTTCGTGCAATATAACAGTAAGTCAGCCGGACTGAACAGTTTCTCTGCATTTGAATTTTACTCTTTGCATATTGTTGGACTGAGGAAAAATTAGAATTTTTCATAAAAATGGCATAGAAAAAGAGGGAGATTCCTCCCTCATCATTTCTCAATAAAACTTAAACCTTTTTCAATCTCAGCAATAGCCTCTCCGTCTTTTTCCTGCTGCAAAGCCTTTTCCAGGGCAGCTAATGATTTCTCACCGCCAATTTTCCCAAGTGCCCAGGCAGCCGTTCCACGGATCACCGGCCGAGGATCTTCTGTCATGACTTTAATCAGATCTTCTACAGCTGTTTCGTCTTTGTAGTGAGCCAAGGCGATAATGGCATTTCGCTGGATCGGCTTTTTCCCTCTCCAGGAGCCTGAAACCGGACCATATTTTTCTTTAAATTCACGGTTGCTGATAAATAAAAGCGGCCTTAAAAGCGGCTTTGCCACTTCCGGATCCGGCTCCATCTCTTCGTGCAGATGAAAATCCTTGCCTTTATTTTCAGGGCATACGGTTTGACAGGTATCACACCCATAAAGTCTGTTACCCAGTTTTTCTCTATACGGCTCAGCAAGAAAGCCTTTTGTCTGTGTCAGAAACGCGATGCACTTCTGTGCATCAAGCTGACCTCCCTGAATTAAAGCACCAGTCGGACAGACGTCTACACATTTATTGCAGCTGCCGCATCTGTCTTCCATTGGTTTATCCGGCTCAAATGGCAGATTCGTAATCATTTCTCCTAGATAGACATACGATCCGAATTCCGGTGTAATGATGGAACAGTTTTTTCCGCTCCAGCCAATTCCGGCACGCTGCGCTACGGCCCGATCCACAAGCTCACCTGTATCCACCATGGATTTGCATAACGCCTCAGGTATTCTTGACTGAATGAATCCCTCAAGTTTCTGTAGACGTTCCCTCAAGATATGATGATAGTCTTTACCCCATGAAGCGCGGCAGAAAATGCCTCTTCTCTCACCTCTTTTGCTGACCACTCTGACCTTCATTTTGGAAGGGTAAGCAACAGCTATTGAGATAATGGATTTGGGCTTGTCCAATAGGAGGCTGGGATTCACTCTCTTCTCAATATCGGGCTCTTCAAATCCAGATTGATATTGAAGTTCCTGCTGGCGAATCAGTCTATTTTTCATCTCATCAAAAGTGCTGGCTGCTGTAAAACCGATTTTATCTATGCCAATTGTTTTGCTGTATTCAATCACTTCCTGCTTGAATTGGGCAAAATCCATTGTATAACCTCCTTTCATGAAAAATTGATTTATATGAAAGTCTTTAATTTATTGAATCACCGCTTATTATGATAAACTATTTTAAAGTAATTTTGGAGGTGGAAAGCTTGGAAATTACGTTTGCTCCCGAGTTGTGCAGGTTAATTCCCCAATTTAAAATTGGATTCATTACATATAAAAATATAGAAGTCGGACAATCTCCTCAAATGGTAAAGGGCAGACTCCAATTATTTCAGGAATCAATTTATTTTGACTTAGAGGACAAGAGTGTTACAGAATATGAAGGGATCAAAGAATGGAGACAGATTTTCAAAACAGCAGGCAAGGATCCAAATCGGTACCGCCACTCTGCAGAAGCACTGTACCGAAGAATTAAGAAACAAAATTATCTGCAGCCGGTCAACAGCTCCATAGATATTAACAACTTCTTTTCCCTCGAATATCAAATACCGATTGGCGTGTATGACGCAGATAAGCTTTCAGGCAATCTGACTATCAGGTTAGGCAAAGAAGGCGAAGAATATAACGGTCTAAACGGAAGACCCAACTCACTTGCCAATTTAATTATTAGTGAAGATGCGGCAGGGCCATTTGGCAGTCCGTTTGTCGACTCTGAAAGGACAGCGGTGACGGAACAGACTAAAAATGCCGTTCAAATCGTTTATTTGCGCCCTTCTCTGGAAATGGAAAAGGCTGAAAAAATGGTTGAGTCCCTAATGAACATGTACTCTCAAGTGCATGGTGGAGAAGGAACCTTTAAGGTAATTGGATGTTAAACAAGTTTATTAAAAATCGAGTGGAATCCGCGGATGCCACCCGATTTTTTTGCTCAATAGCCAAAGAACATGAAAAAACGCAATACCTCGTTCTTTTTGAACGAAACACTGCGTTGGCTATGTATGGAGCGGGTGAAGGGAATCGAACCCTCATCATCAGCTTGGAAGGCTGAGGTTTTACCACTAAACTACACCCGCATTTATATGAAGTTACTGACTACTGTTTTTTTCCCGTACTTGCATGCCTCTTCCTCTAAAAGCTTTTTCATGGAAGCCTATGCGTCGAGGCAACTCGGAGATGATTCATGGATGTGTTGGCTCGTGGCTGAGGTTTTACCACTAAACTACACCCGCATTTGTGTACTTATATTTAATCAGTAATGAGATTATGACAAAATCCAATGTCGATTTTTATCAACAGCAAAATAAACATTGTGTCGAATCAACTATTTAATAATACTAAATTCAGCCGGAATGGTCAACCCCAATTGAGAAATTTGTCGAAAATACAGGAAAGGATTTAAAATCCTTCCCTGCTAAGAATGTTACACCCACCACATTTCTGAAGGCTGCTCTTCAATTAAGATCGATTTAAGGTTCCTGACTGCCCTTGTAAATCCTTCTTCTATAGACATAAGCGGATCTTCATGCTCAATGCTGACAACATAATCATACCCAAATGTTCGCAAAGCGCTCATCATATCCGACCATTCCTGCAGGCCGTGTCCGCACCCGACTGACCTGAATGTCCACGCTCTGGTCTGGACATTTCCATACCGCTGCATATCTGTTAAACCGTACATATTAACATTTTCCTGGTCAATATAGGTATCTTTTGCATGAAAATGATGAATGGCATTTTCTTTTCCCAAAATCTTTATTGCTGCCACAGGGTCGATTCCCTGCCACCATAAATGGCTTGGGTCCAGATTGGCACCAATGGCATCACAGGTTTCTTCCCTTAATTTTAGAAGTGTATAAGGAGTATGCACAAGGAATCCGCCATGAAGTTCAAGACCAATTTTCACATTGTGGTCTTTTGCAAATTGCCCGGCTTTCTTCCAGTAAGGAATGAGTTTCTCCTCCCATTGCCATTTCAGCACTTCTCCATACTCATTCGGCCATGGAGCAACCGGCCAATTCGGATGCTCGGCCCCTTCCCCATCACCTGCAGTGCCTGAAAAACAGTTAACAACCGGAACATTCATTAAGCTGGCTAACCTAATCGTGTCATATAACACGCGGTCCGATTCCTCTGCAAATGCTCTATCAGGGGAAATCGGATTGCCATGGCAGCTGAATGCGCTGATTTCAAGACCTCTTGATAAAATCTTTTTCAGATAATCAGCCCGAAGTTCTTTACTTTCTAATAGCTCGTTCAGGCTGCAGTGAGCGTTTCCGGGATAAGCCCCCGTTCCGATTTCAACAGCCTTAAGACCTGCAGATGCCACATGATCAAGCATTTCTTCAAAATTCTTCTCAGCAAATAAAACGGTAAATACGCCGAGCTTCATAAAATCCCCTCCTCGCTTCTAAAGTATTTCTCTTCTGCCCATTTCACTGCTTTTATAAATCGCATCAATAATTCTGGTTGTCTGCAGTGCTTCTTCTGCTTTAACTATGAATTCTTCCCTCCCCAAACAGCTGTCAATAAAGTTCCGTGCCTGCGCCAAAGCATAGTCATCCTCCCCCGGCAGCCATTCTGAGCGTGTATTAAGGAGCATTCCATGTTTGGATTGGTTCAAACTGAATGGGAATAAATCAATTCCTCCACCCTGCCCTGAAAGGCTGAGGCTTTCATCATCCCGTTCGATATTGGCCGACCATGAGGTTTCAAAAAGCAGGGATGCCCCATTGGCAAATTTTATATAAGCTGTCACATGGTCATCGACATTAAAGGATTGATGGTCAAAACCTCCCCATAGATTCACCTGCTCTGGCATTCTGCTCAATGTATTATAAGCTGTACCGGAAACCCCGGTTTCCTCCGGGTTTCCCAGAAGCCAAAGCGAGAGGTCAAGCAAGTGGCATCCATAATCAATCAAACTTCCTCCGCCCTGAAGTTCCTTATTGGTGAAAACACCCCATCCCGGCACCTTTCTTCTTCTCATCGCCCGTGCTCTGGCAGCAAATGGAAGACCAATTTCATCTTCTGAAATGAGTTTTTTGGCAGCCTGAGCCTCTTTCATAAACCGGTAGTGGTAGGCAATGGCCAAAACCTTTCCCGACCTGTCTCTGGCTTCTATCATTTTCCTGCATTCTTCTGCTGTCATGGCCATCGGCTTCTCACACAACACATGCAGCCCGGCATCCAGTGCAGCAGCCGTAATCTCAGCATGAAACTTATTCGGTGTACAAATAACTACGGCATCTGTTTCACTGAATACTTCTTTATAATCCGTAAAAACGCTGCTAATTCCAAACTTCCTTGCAGCCAATTTTGCAGTATCCTCATTCACATCGCAAATAGCTGTTATGGAAGCACTATCCGATAATTTTAGTAAAACGGGAATATGCCTGGACTGGGCTATTCCGCCAGCACCAATAATCCCGATCCGAAGTTTCTTCATTGATGCACCTCACTTAATTCTGACAATCTGCTTTGTTTCGCTCGACTCCAGCGCAGCAAGTATCACTTGGAGCGACTTCATTCCCTCAGAACCAGGAATCGCAGGCTCCTGTTCATTTAAGATGCTTTCAAGAAAATGATCAATGACGCCTGAGTTCTTTTGTCCTCCTTCTTCATTTGTCTGAATCCCGCCAAGTTCGTACTTCACTGTTTCACCGTTTGCATACTGAACAATGAGAGAATTCACCGGATCATCTTCTAATCTCAAAATTGCCTTTTCTCCATAAATAATTGTGGAATTGTCTTCTTTTGAGACATAAGACCAGCTTGCAGCCAATGTACCGATTACACCGCTTTCCGTTTTTAAAACGCATACCGCTGTATCATCGACATCAGCACCCATCTTGGCACTTGTCTCTACGAATGCTCCTGCCTCAGCAAACTCTTCTCCCAGCAGATAACGCAGCAAGTCGGTCTTATGTACACCAAGGTCGCCCATGGCGCCAATAAAAGCCTGATCTTTTTTGAAGAACCAGCTTTCTTTGCCATCTGCACTCCATCCCTCTGGCCCGCCGTGGCCAAAAGCCGTCCGGAAACTATAGATTTTTCCAGCTTCACCTTTTGCAATCAATTCCTTTGCTTTTTTATGAGATGGAACAAAGCGCTGATTATGAGCAATCATTAATTTCTTTCCATTCTTACTGGCTGCTTCAATCATGTCCTGTGCCTCTTCCATAGAAGTTGCCATAGGCTTTTCACATAGTACATGCTTGCCGGCGTTTAATGCTGCAGCTGATATGGGAGCATGCAGATAATTCGGGGTGCAGACACTCACTGCATCTATATCCTTATTAGCCAGCAATTCTCTATAATCGGTGTACACCTGCGCCCCGTACAACCCGGCAAACACATTTGCACGCTCTTCATCAATATCACATACCGCTGCAATGACAGCCCCGCTGCTTGCATGATATTCAGGCATATGCCGATGCTTGGCTATACTTCCGCAGCCAATTATTCCAATTTTGAGTTTTTTCATCTTAATTCTCCACTCCTTCTTGAGTCACTTTGATTCTCTCCAATGGCTTCGCATTTCCATAGACCGGTACGGGAAGATCAGTTGGTTTAGCCCACTTAACAGCATTTTTAATAACCTGCTGAACGTCCTTATGATAATAAGTTGGATACGTTTCATGTCCTGGGCGAAAATAAAAGATTTTCCCTTTTCCGCGCCTGTATGTACAGCCGCTCCGGAAAACTTCCCCGCCTTCAAACCAGCTCACCATTACAAGTTCATCCGGTGCAGGGATATCAAAATGTTCCCCATACATTTCTTCTTTTTCAAGTTCAATATATTCTCCAAGTCCTTCTGCAATGGGATGGCTCGGGTCTACAATCCAAATCCGTTCCTTTTCATCCGCTTCTCTCCACTTTAAATCACAGGATGTTCCCATCAATGCTTTAAAAATCTTAGAAAAATGGCCGGAATGCAGGACAATCAGCCCCATTCCATCCAGCACTCTTTGTTTTACTTTTTCAGCGATTGCATCCTCAACTTCCCCATGCGCGAGATGCCCCCACCAGACCAAAACGTCTGTTTCCTGTAAAACAGCATCACTAAGTCCATGCTGAGGCTCATCCAATGTAGCTGTCTTTACTTTATAATCTTCTTCATTTAAAAAGTCTGCAATGGCACCGTGAATACCATCCGGATAGACAGACCTTACCTTTTCATCCTTTTGTTCATGACGATTCTCATTCCAGACAAGCACGTTGATCATAATCTTCCTCCTTCTGTTAATTCATGCTTCGATATTCATTTGGGGAAATCCCCTCTGTCTTTTTAAAGACTTTGCTAAAGTACTTTTCATCCTGATAGCCGACCTGGAAAGCAATTTCATAGATTTTCAGTTTAGGGTTCTGCAGAAGCTCTTTTGCCTTGTTCATTCGGACATTCGTAATAAAATCCGTTATGGTAGCCTGATATTCATGTTTAAACTTCCTGGAAATGTACTCCCTGCTTAAATAAAATCTGTCTGCAATTTCCTGCAGGTTAATATCCTTGTTATAGCTTTCCAGCAAAAACTGTTCTATTTGCTGAATCACATTCATCTCCCCGCCATGCTCCTTCTGGCATTCCTCTGGAGGACTCTGCTGTTTCCATTCATTTATGGCTTTCTCCAGGGATTCATTCAATATTTCAGGATCAATAGGCTTCAAGATATAATCAAAGCTTTTATAACAGATGGCATTCCTCATATAGTCAAAATCATCATATCCGCTGACGACAATCGTCTTGCTGGATAGATCCGAAGAATGAATCCATTTTAAAAGGCTTATGCCATCTCTCTTTGGCATGCTCATATCAGTGAATATGATTTCCGGGCGATGCTCTTTAATCAGCTTTATGGCCTCATTTCCATCTACCGCCTCCAGGATTGTGTCAATTCCAAAGCGGCTCCAATCCGCAAGAAGCAACAAGCCTTCCCTCACATGTTTTTCATCATCCACAATAATTGCTTTCATCTTATCCACCTTCCATCCTTTTTGGAAGTTTAATAGAAACAAGCAGCCCGCCGCGCTCAAGATTCTTAAGCTGCAGGTATGCACGATTGCCATAATAGAGTTTTAACCGGGTGTAAACATTCTTCAGTCCGATATTCGTTAACTCAACCTTTTGCCCTATCCTGTCACTCATCAAATGCAGTCGGATTTCCTCCAGCCTGCTCTCAGAAACGCCGCTGCCATTATCCCCGATCAGAATATCCAGATAAAATTCATCCTGTCTGCAGGTGATACTAACCTCTCCTGTTTTTTCCCGTGCATCAAAGCCATGCTTAAAATAATTCTCCACTATGGGCTGTAAAATCATTTTCGGCACAGGAAACCCCAATGCTTCTTCATCAAGCTGAAAACTGAACTGAAGCTGGTCACCGAACCGCTCTTTCTGCAGCAGGAGATAGGACTTGGTATGTTCGATCTCTTTTTGAAGAGGAACCATATCCTCCTCCATATTCATGCTGTACCGCATGATTTTAGAAAGGCGGGTAACAGACGAATAAATCTGTGGACCCTGATCTTTTAATGCCGCTGTTCCGATGGACTGCAATGCGTTATATAAAAAATGCGGATTAACCTGGGACTGCAGAACCTTTAGCTGATTGGTCTTGTTCTCAAGCTGAAGTTTATACTCCCGATTGATCAAATCATTTATTTTATCGATCATTTGTTTAAATCGATCACCGAGATAGCCAATCTCATCATTGCCAAAAGATTGAAAACGGACATTAAGGTTTCCTTTTTCAACCTGATCAATATATTTCAGCAGGATTCTGATTGGTGAAGTGATTCTAACAGAGATAAATAGAGTGGCAAGAATAACCAGGATGAGTCCGATTACGCCAAACATGATATTGATTTTCGCCACGCTGAATGCACTTTCATATAAAGTGGTATATGGGACACGCTTAACAAGATACCAGCCGCCAGAATTTTGCGATAATTGATCGTATATCATGACGCCGTTGAATGAACCTTCTTTCCATTCAACCGTGCCATTAACTTTATTTGTACTCATTACCCAATCTATCCAATCAGTCGTTTTAGTATCTTCATCAGTTTCATCAGTTGAATGGTAGATCAATTCCCCTTCAGGAGATATAATATAGAATTCTTCATTTTCCTCCGAGTAAAGATTACGGCTGATATTGGTTATTTGATCTGGTGAGAACTCCAGTGAGATATATGCCAATACATCATCTGATGGAATATTGATTAAAGATCTGTGAAGCGTTATTACATTTTTAGGCTTTTTGTCCTCAGGCTCCTTTATCTTATGAATAGGCTCAAGATACATATTGCTTGGACTTTCTTTTGCTTTTAGGTAAAATTCCTGATTGGCATTTGTCAGCTTCTTTGAAAAAATAACTGTAGAGCGCCTGGAAGCTGTTATAAGACGATCTTCCTTTGCAACAGCAATGTTGACCCTTTTAATATTTTCTTCTGCATACAGTATGGTAGAAATTACATTTCTTACAGCTTCCACTGCCTGATAATTATTTTCCTTTTGGGGATCTTTTAAAAAGTTTATTAAACCTGGATTATTGTAAAGGGATAGTGTTAATCCATCCAGCTCATTTATGTAACCCTCCAGGTTCACTTTTCCTTGATATAATAGGTTGCTATTTTCCTTGATGGCCTGGTCTTTCAATGATTCCGCTGTATGATAATAAGTGATGATTATAGACGCCCCAAATGGAACGATCGTTGCTACCATCAATAGAACAATCAGTTTATTCCTAATGCTCTTTTTGAACATGTACATCCCCCGCTGCTTTGTCTTTTACAATAGTATAAAGTGAACTTCCCTTTTTGGGGATGCCTTTTTGCTATGGGGTTTTGCTTATCATTAAAATATAAAACAGAAAGCATATCTTCCGCAGACATGCTTCCTGTTTAACCAAATTTATTTCAAATTATCCCAGGATGCCTGGAAGCGTTCAACGAGCGTATCATAGTCGATCTTTCCTGCAGCGTACTCCTGGATTGTTGCAGCAAACTCTTTATTTGCACCATCAGGCCATCTGAACCATGTCCAAGGAACAGTTTTCTCTTCCTTAGAATACTCAAGAATATGCTGGCCAAGAGGCCCTAAACCGGTTGGCTCTATATTGTCGAAGGCAGGAATGAACGCAAACTCTTCTGTGATATAACGCTTTCCTGTTTCAGAAGAAACCATCCAGTCAAGGAATAATTTTGCTTCTTCAAGATGTTCTGAATTTTTATTAAGAACCCAGTTGTTCGGAACGCCTACTGGTAAACGGTCTGCTTCAGCTTCATCATCAGTCAGCGGAATTGGAAGGAATCCCATGTTAATTTCAGGGTCGATTTCAAGAATCATGTTTTCTGTCCAGTTTCCCTGTTGAAGCATAGCCGTTTTGCCGGAAGCAAATAGAGTCACTTGCGTATTGTAATCTGTTGTTAATGGATTTTCATTTCCGAAGTTTATTTCAGTATCAAGCACTTCTTTGAACTCTTTAAATTTATCATTGCCAATAATCTTTTCAGATCCGCTGTATAGGCCCTCAATAAATGCCACTGGATCTTCCTGCTGTGCAAATGGAATATTTAATAAATGCTGACCAATGACCCACCACTCTCCGTAACCGGCAGAGAAAGGAGTAATTCCTTTATCCTTTAGTTTTTCAGCAGCATCCTTCAATTCAGAAATCGTATTAGGCGGTTCAGTAATGCCTGCTTCTTCAAATAAATCCTTATTATAAATGAAACCGTATCCTTCAAGGTTTACAGGCATTCCATAAAGTTTTCCGTCTGTATCAGTCATTGGTACTTTTCCAATTGGAAGCACATGCTCTGCCCAAGGCTCATTTGAAAGATCTGCAAGATGCTCCTTCCAAAGCTCCAATTCTTTAAATCCGCCATTGTTAAAAATGTCAGGCTGTTCGCCGGATGCAAACTTTGCTTTTAATGCGGCACCATAATCAGCACCGCCGCCGACTGATTCAAGCTTTACTTTAATATTCGGATGCTCTTTTTCGAATTCACCGATCATTTCCTGAAGCTGATCGGCAATCTCCACTTTAAACTGGAACAAATTTAATGTTACCACTTCATCCTCATTCTTTGAATCATCCTTAGGCTTTTCGTCCCCTGAAGAGCTGGAAGAAGAACAGCCTGCCATAATGCCCGCCATCAGAACCAATGACAGCAGTAATAAAGCAAAGCGTTTCATTTTGTTTCCCCCCTGAATAATTTTTTATATAAACTTTAACAGCCCATATGGCCGCAAAAGTCTCTATAACTACTTGATGGAGCCTTGTGCAATGCCTTTAATAATATGCCTCTGCAGGAACAGGAAGAAAATAACGACCGGTGTAATGCCCATTACAAGGGCGGCCAGTCCCATGTCCCATTGCTTTGTATATTGTGCAAAGAATGAACTTGTGGCCAAAGGAATCGTCCTAAGTTCTGCATCCTGAAGCACAAGAAGCGGCAGCAGATAATCATTCCAGATCCATAATGTATTTAAAATAACAACCGTTACAGTGATTGGTTTTAGAAGCGGAAAAACAATTCTCCAAAAGACCCCAAACTGGCTGCACCCATCAATTCGGGCCGATTCTTCTATCTCTATTGGAACTGTTTTAATAAATCCGTGATACAGGAAAAGCGATAATGGTACACCAAAGCCAAAATACATAATGATGAGACCTGGTATGCTGTTTGTCAGATTCAGCGTGCCTCCCAGCTTCATCAGCGGTATCATGACCGTCTGGAATGGAATAACCATCGCAGAAACAAATAGGGCAAATAGGATTTTGCTGAATTTTCCCGGGGTTCGGACCATCTTCCAGGCAGCCATGGAACTAATGACAACAAGTCCAATATTGCTGATCACCGTAATTATAAGCGAGTTCCAGAAGGCCCGCGGGAAATTAATAATATCCCATACCTTCAAGTAATTGGAGAATAAAAACTCCTGCGGCCACGCTGCAGCATCAATCAAAATATCTGCAAAACCTTTTACAGAATTGATGATCACGAAATAAAAAGGTATGAGGAAAATGACTCCTAATACGATTCCGATAATCTCGAGCAGAAACGTAACCTTCGTATATCTGGGATTCATTATGCCTCAACCTCCCTTTTCTTGGTCATCATAACCTGAACCGTTGTAAAAATAGCCACAACAAGGAAGAACAGAATGGATTTCGCGGTACCAAGACCATACCGGTTATTTTGGAATGCTTCCTGATAAATATTAATCGCTACAGATTGTGTTGAATTAAAAGGACCTCCGCCTGTCAGTGAAATATTCAGATCGAAAATCTTAAAGGCCATTGAAATAGTTAAAAAGAAACAAATCGTAAACGCCGGCAAAATAAGTGGAATAATAATTTTCGTCAGAAGTGTCCAGCTTGATGCCCCATCGATCCTGGCAGCCTCCAGCAATGTCTGGTCAACCCCCTGCAGCGCTGCAATATAAATAACCATCATATATCCGCTGATCTGCCAGGCAAACACAATTACAATCCCCCAGAATGCTGTTGTCTCATCCCCAAGCCATGGGAGCTTAAAAACGGACAGGTCTGTAAGATTTCCAATTGCCGCAAACCCTTTTACAAAAATAAACTGCCAGATGAACCCAAGCAATAATCCCCCGATAACATTAGGAATGAAAAACACAGTCCGCAATAAGTTCCTGGACTTCAATGCTGCGTTCAATAATAACGCAAGCCCAAAACCTAGTAAATTACTAATAATAACCGAAGCTAACATAAACTTGGTAGTAAAAATAAAGGAATCAAAAAACTTAGGATCATTCTTAAAGATCTTTAAATAATTTTCAAGTCCTACCCACTCAACCACAGAACTGACACCATTCCAGGAAGTAAAGGAATAATAAATACCCATCAAAAAAGGAATGATTTGAATCACCAGGAAAAAAATCAATGCCGGTCCTACAAAAGCACTGTATGTTAGCATTTTTTTCAGATTTGCTTTTTTCCTGGATACTGTTTTAACCTCTGAATTGACTGCTGCTTCCCCGACCTCAATCTTTGTCTCCAAATCTTTTCACCGCCCCCTTATCTCTTGCAAACGCTTTCCTACATTATATTTGAAACCGTTTGCATATATAGGTGACTGGATTGACTAAAAAGGTGCAATATTTTGACTTGTTTAAAAGGTTTAACTTGTGTTAATCGAATACATTGCATAGAATGAAGCTATCTTGAATATAGGGATGTGGGCTATGATATTAAAATATCGTTATGAACCGGAAGAATTAAAATTGCTTCAGAGTTTACATGGAAGAATGCGGCTTTCCCCAAAAGATTACAGCCTCTTTCTTAATTTAGAAAAAGGTTTTTCAGGTGAGAAGAAATTTGATGAACTACTAGAACATTCGCCTGAGGAATGGATTATTCTTAATGATTTATTGTTCGATTACAGTAACACCCTTTTCCAAATAGATTCACTATTATTCACTGGAGGCTGTATCTATCTTTTTGAAGTTAAGAATTATGAGGGAGACTTTTATATCGAACAAAACAGATGGTATACAGTACCAGCAAATACTGAAGTTAAAAATCCTCTTCTGCAGCTTCAGCGAAGTGAATCCCTCCTGAGAAGACTTCTGCAGAAATTGGGAGTAGAAACCCCTCTTAAGGCTCTTCTTATTTTTATTAACCCCGAATTTCAATTGTATCAAGCCACAATGAATCTTCCTGCTATATTTCCAGCACAAATTAACCGATTTATAGACAAATTAAAATTGAAATCTCAACCGGCAAATAAGAACCATTTAATGCTGGCAGACAAGTTACTGTCTTTGCATTTGGAGGATATTCCTTATGGAAGGCGATTTGAGTATACATTTGAGGGATTGGAGAAGGGGGTTAAGTGTGCTTCTTGCCAGCACTTTATGGATCGATTGCACAGAGCTGCTTTAGTATGTAAGAATTGCGGATACAAAGAAGATGTCGAATTGGCAATCGTTAGAAGTGTTAAAGAGTTTAGAGTTATGTTTCCCGATATGATGCTAACAACCAATATTGTGCATGAATGGTGTTCTGATATTATTTCAAAGAAAAAAATCCGGAAAATCCTATCAAACAACTTTAATCATATCATTCATGGCAAGACTTCTTACTTTGAATAAAACACAATTATGTTGAGTAGTTTATTTTTAACAGTATGGCATGTCCCCTTCGGCTATCCTCACACGATTCATGAATAAGCAAACATCATTAGATTCTTTTAGATCACACTATCGATACTGAAGGGCTCTATTCAGAATTATTAGTTCCATTCACTGAGGTTATCGAACCTTAATGGCTTTATTCTGCTGCATTAGTTCCGCTCACTTGACATCATGAAACTGAACGGCACTATTCACTTGCATTAGTTCCATTCACGTGACATCTTTGAAACTGAACGGCACTATTCTCTTGCATTAGTACCATTCACATGACATCTTTGAAACTGAACGGCACTATTCTGCTTCATTAGTTCCGTTCACATAAAGTCATCGAATCTTTCTGGCTCTATTTTGGTGCATAAGTTCCGTTCACATAACATCTTCGAAATTTAGAGATTCTTTTTCGCCTCTTCAGTTATTAGTTCCGCTCAATTCACAACATTAGGACACATCGTTTTTTTTCCTCCTGCTAAGTCAATAATTATGTCCTTTTGAATTACTTCCGAACAGTTCAGAACCCCATTTCGAAACCACCCTCTGAATCGTTCGGAACCCTGCATTGAAACAACTTGCATCACAATCAGCAGAAGGGCTGCATTGATATTTGCTTTCCGCTTTAAAATTTGCACAGATTTTAATTAACAACAAAAAAGGTTTCCCTATTAGGAAACCTTTTTTTAGATACCGGTGGTCGGGGTCGAACCGACACTCCAGAAGGAACACGATTTTGAGTCGTGCGCGTCTGCCAATTCCGCCACACCGGCATATTAAAATGTAGTAAATCTTGTGGTGCCGAGGACCGGAATCGAACCGGTACGGTAGTCACCTACCGCAGGATTTTAAGTCCTGTGCGTCTGCCAGTTCCGCCACCCCGGCGTATATCAGCGAATCAAGATTTAGATTATGGAGGCGGCAACCGGATTCGAACCGGTGGTAAAGGTTTTGCAGACCTCTGCCTTACCACTTGGCTATGCCGCCATAAATTGAAGTTTATTCTGGAGCGGAAGACGGGATTCGAACCCGCGACCCCCACCTTGGCAAGGTGATGTTCTACCACTGAACTACTTCCGCAAAATGGCTGGGCTAGCAGGATTCGAACCTGCGAGTGACGGAGTCAAAGTCCGGTGCCTTACCGCTTGGCTATAGCCCATTGATCGTTCATATTACATTTATATGAGAGTTATACTCGTACTGTTACTTTAAAATTATGGGGCGACTGATGGGAATCGAACCCACGAGTGTCGGAGCCACAATCCGATGCGTTAACCACTTCGCCACAGCCGCCATTATAAAATTGGCAGGGGTAGTAGGAATCGAACCCACATCAAAGGTTTTGGAGACCTTCGTTTTACCATTAAACTATACCCCTATATAAATGGTGGAGGGGGGCAGATTCGAACTGCCGAACCCGAAGGAGCGGATTTACAGTCCGCCGCGTTTAGCCACTTCGCTACCCCTCCATATTAACATAAAAAAATGGTGCCGGCGAGAGGACTTGAACCCCCAACCTACTGATTACAAGTCAGTTGCTCTACCAATTGAGCTACACCGGCAAATCAATTCAGTAAAGGTGGCTCAGGACGGAATCGAACCGCCGACACAAGGATTTTCAGTCCTTTGCTCTACCGACTGAGCTACTGAGCCAAATATTATTAATATTGTAAAAATGGCGGTCCGGACGGGACTCGAACCCGCGACCTCCTGCGTGACAGGCAGGCATTCTAACCAACTGAACTACCGGACCAAATTGCGGGGGCAGGATTTGAACCTGCGACCTTCGGGTTATGAGCCCGACGAGCTACCGGACTGCTCCACCCCGCGACAATAATATGGTGGAGGATGACGGGATCGAACCGCCGACCCTCTGCTTGTAAGGCAGATGCTCTCCCAGCTGAGCTAATCCTCCATTATGGTGACCCCTACGGGATTCGAACCCGTGTTACCGCCGTGAAAGGGCGGTGTCTTAACCGCTTGACCAAGGGGCCAATATAGAATTAATAATGGCGGAGAGCAAGGGATTTGAACCCTTGATACGCGGTTAGCGTATACACGATTTCCAATCGTGCTCCTTCGGCCACTCGGACAGCTCTCCATTTGGCTCCGCAGGTAGGATTCGAACCTACGACCGTTCGGTTAACAGCCGAATGCTCTACCACTGAGCTACTGCGGAATAGTGATATTTGTAAAACAGCCCGGCAGCGTCCTACTCTCACAAGGGGACAGCCCCTAACTACCATTGGCGCTGAGAAGCTTAACTTCCGTGTTCGGTATGGGAACGGGTGTGACCTTCTCGCTATCGCCACCAGACTATTTTTCAAAGACAAGTATTATTATACCGTCTTTTTATCATTTTTCAAGAGGAAATTTACTATTTTTCGTTCCCTCAAAACTAGATAATGTATGAAGAAGAATTTGCCGAGTATTCACCAATAACTTGTCTAGCTTCGGCTCCTAACTTCTCTCGAAGTTGAACAGTCGCCTCCGCTTTTCGTTTTGGTTAAGTCCTCGATCGATTAGTATCAGTCAGCTCCACATGTCGCCACGCTTCCACCTCTGACCTATCAACCTGATCATCTTTCAGGGATCTTACTAGCTTGACGCTATGGGAAATCTCATCTCGAGGGGGGCTTCATGCTTAGATGCTTTCAGCACTTATCCCTTCCGCACATAGCTACCCAGCGATGCCTTTGGCAAGACAACTGGTACACCAGCGGTGCGTCCATCCCGGTCCTCTCGTACTAAGGACAGCTCCTCTCAAATTTCCTGCGCCCACGACGGATAGGGACCGAACTGTCTCACGACGTTCTGAACCCAGCTCGCGTACCGCTTTAATGGGCGAACAGCCCAACCCTTGGGACCGACTACAGCCCCAGGATGCGATGAGCCGACATCGAGGTGCCAAACCTCCCCGTCGATGTGGACTCTTGGGGGAGATAAGCCTGTTATCCCCGGGGTAGCTTTTATCCGTTGAGCGATGGCCCTTCCATGCGGAACCACCGGATCACTAAGCCCGACTTTCGTCCCTGCTCGACTTGTAGGTCTCGCAGTCAAGCTCCCTTGTGCCTTTACACTCTGCGAATGATTTCCAACCATTCTGAGGGAACCTTTGGGCGCCTCCGTTACTTTTTAGGAGGCGACCGCCCCAGTCAAACTGCCCACCTGACACTGTCTCCCGCCCCGATAAGGGGCGCGGGTTAGAATTTCAATACAGCCAGGGTAGTATCCCACCGACGCCTCCACCGAAGCTGGCGCTCCGGCTTCTCAGGCTCCTACCTATCCTGTACAAGCTGTACCAAAATTCAATATCAGGCTACAGTAAAGCTCCACGGGGTCTTTCCGTCCTGTCGCGGGTAACCTGCATCTTCACAGGTACTATAATTTCACCGAGTCTCTCGTTGAGACAGTGCCCAGATCGTTACGCCTTTCGTGCGGGTCGGAACTTACCCGACAAGGAATTTCGCTACCTTAGGACCGTTATAGTTACGGCCGCCGTTTACTGGGGCTTCGATTCAAAGCTTCGCTTGCGCTAACCTCTCCTCTTAACCTTCCAGCACCGGGCAGGCGTCAGCCCCTATACTTCGCCTTGCGGCTTCGCAGAGACCTGTGTTTTTGCTAAACAGTCGCCTGGGCCTATTCACTGCGGCTCATCAGGGCTATTCACCCTAATGAGCACCCCTTCTCCCGAAGTTACGGGGTCATTTTGCCGAGTTCCTTAACGAGAGTTCTCTCGCTCACCTTAGGATTCTCTCCTCGCCTACCTGTGTCGGTTTGCGGTACGGGCACCTTTTCCCTCGCTAGAGGCTTTTCTTGGCAGTGTGGAATCAGGAACTTCGGTACTAAATTTCCCTCGCCGTCACAGCTCAGCCTATGTGGTAACGGGATTTGCCTCGTTACCGGCCTAACTGCTTGGACACGCTAATCCAGCAGCGTGCTTACCCTATCCTCCTGCGTCCCCCCATTGCTCAAACGGTAAAGAGGTGGTACAGGAATATCAACCTGTTGTCCATCGCCTACGCTTTTCAGCCTCGGCTTAGGTCCCGACTAACCCTGAGCGGACGAGCCTTCCTCAGGAAACCTTAGGCATTCGGTGGATGGGATTCTCACCCATCTTTCGCTACTCATACCGGCATTCTCACTTCTAAGCGCTCCACGGGTCCTTGCGATCC
Source organism: Cytobacillus oceanisediminis 2691 (assembly GCF_000294775.2). Taxonomy (GTDB): domain Bacteria; phylum Bacillota; class Bacilli; order Bacillales; family Cytobacillaceae; genus Cytobacillus; species Cytobacillus pseudoceanisediminis. The sequence continues at coordinate 1,221,587 of NZ_CP015506.1, read as the reverse complement.
CGCTTCAACGCCCTTAGAACGCTCTCCTACCACTGACATCGGAAGATGTCAATCCACAGCTTCGGTGATACGTTTAGCCCCGGTACATTTTCGGCGCGGAGTCACTCGACCAGTGAGCTATTACGCACTCTTTAAATGGTGGCTGCTTCTAAGCCAACATCCTGGTTGTCTAAGCAACTCCACATCCTTTTCCACTTAACGTATACTTTGGGACCTTAGCTGGTGGTCTGGGCTGTTTCCCTCTTGACTACGGATCTTATCACTCGCAGTCTGACTCCCATGGATAAGTCTTTGGCATTCGGAGTTTGTCTGAATTCGGTAACCCGATGGGGGCCCCTAGTCCAAACAGTGCTCTACCTCCAAGACTCTTACTACATGAGGCTAGCCCTAAAGCTATTTCGGAGAGAACCAGCTATCTCCAAGTTCGATTGGAATTTCTCCGCTACCCACACCTCATCCCCGCACTTTTCAACGTGCGTGGGTTCGGGCCTCCATCCAGTGTTACCTGGACTTCACCCTGGACATGGGTAGATCACCTGGTTTCGGGTCTACGACCACATACTCATTCGCCCTATTCAGACTCGCTTTCGCTGCGGCTCCGTCTCATCAACTTAACCTCGCATGTAATCGTAACTCGCCGGTTCATTCTACAAAAGGCACGCTATCACCCATTAACGGGCTCTAACTACTTGTAGGCACACGGTTTCAGGATCTCTTTCACTCCCCTTCCGGGGTGCTTTTCACCTTTCCCTCACGGTACTGGTTCACTATCGGTCACTAGGGAGTATTTAGCCTTGGGAGATGGTCCTCCCTGCTTCCGACGGGATTTCTCGTGTCCCGCCGTACTCAGGATCCACTCTGGAGGGAACGAAGTTTCAACTACAGGGCTTTTACCTTCTCTGGCCGGCCTTTCCAGACCTGTTCATTTACCTCGTTCCTTTGTAACTCCGTGTAGAGTGTCCTACAACCCCAAGAGGCAAGCCTCTTGGTTTGGGCTAATCCCGTTTCGCTCGCCGCTACTCAGGGAATCGCGTTTGCTTTCTCTTCCTCCGGGTACTTAGATGTTTCAGTTCCCCGGGTCTGCCTTCTATACCCTATGTATTCAGGTAAAGATCCTATCCCATTACGGATAGGGGGTTTCCCCATTCGGAAATCTCCGGATCAAAGCTTACTTACAGCTCCCCGAAGCATATCGGTGTTAGTACCGTCCTTCATCGGCTCCTAGTGCCAAGGCATTCACCGTGCGCCCTTTCTAACTTAACCTACTTCGGCCAATGATAAGCGGCGAATCTCTGCGTCAGCTCCGTCACTGTGCTCCTCACGTACTCTCGTACGCTCCGGTGCTCGTTCGGTCGCTTCCTTGATCTTCTTGCTTCTCATTGTCCTCATGGTTTGTGCTCTTACTTCGTTTTAAAACAAAAATAAGAGAAAAAAACTAAGATGGCGATTACTCGGTTATTGCTTCTTCATTATCATTATCTAGTTTTCAAAGAACGAATCTTTCATTGAGAGATTGAACTCTCAAAACTGAACGAACAAAACACGTCACGTTTCATGTAAATATCCTTAGAAAGGAGGTGATCCAGCCGCACCTTCCGATACGGCTACCTTGTTACGACTTCACCCCAATCATCTGTCCCACCTTAGGCGGCTGGCTCCAAAAGGTTACCCCACCGACTTCGGGTGTTACAAACTCTCGTGGTGTGACGGGCGGTGTGTACAAGGCCCGGGAACGTATTCACCGCGGCATGCTGATCCGCGATTACTAGCGATTCCGGCTTCATGCAGGCGAGTTGCAGCCTGCAATCCGAACTGAGAATGGTTTTATGGGATTCGCTTAACCTCGCGGTCTCGCAGCCCTTTGTACCATCCATTGTAGCACGTGTGTAGCCCAGGTCATAAGGGGCATGATGATTTGACGTCATCCCCACCTTCCTCCGGTTTGTCACCGGCAGTCACCTTAGAGTGCCCAACTGAATGCTGGCAACTAAGATCAAGGGTTGCGCTCGTTGCGGGACTTAACCCAACATCTCACGACACGAGCTGACGACAACCATGCACCACCTGTCATCCTGTCCCCCGAAGGGGAACGCCCTATCTCTAGGGTTGTCAGGAGATGTCAAGACCTGGTAAGGTTCTTCGCGTTGCTTCGAATTAAACCACATGCTCCACCGCTTGTGCGGGCCCCCGTCAATTCCTTTGAGTTTCAGCCTTGCGGCCGTACTCCCCAGGCGGAGTGCTTAATGCGTTTGCTGCAGCACTAAAGGGCGGAAACCCTCTAACACTTAGCACTCATCGTTTACGGCGTGGACTACCAGGGTATCTAATCCTGTTTGCTCCCCACGCTTTCGCGCCTCAGCGTCAGTTACAGACCAAAGAGTCGCCTTCGCCACTGGTGTTCCTCCACATCTCTACGCATTTCACCGCTACACGTGGAATTCCACTCTTCTCTTCTGCACTCAAGTTCCCCAGTTTCCAATGACCCTCCCCGGTTGAGCCGGGGGCTTTCACATCAGACTTAAGGAACCGCCTGCGCGCGCTTTACGCCCAATAATTCCGGACAACGCTTGCCACCTACGTATTACCGCGGCTGCTGGCACGTAGTTAGCCGTGGCTTTCTGGTTAGGTACCGTCAAGGTACCGGCAGTTACTCCGGTACTTGTTCTTCCCTAACAACAGAGTTTTACGATCCGAAAACCTTCATCACTCACGCGGCGTTGCTCCGTCAGACTTTCGTCCATTGCGGAAGATTCCCTACTGCTGCCTCCCGTAGGAGTCTGGGCCGTGTCTCAGTCCCAGTGTGGCCGATCACCCTCTCAGGTCGGCTACGCATCGTTGCCTTGGTGAGCCGTTACCTCACCAACTAGCTAATGCGCCGCGGGCCCATCTGTAAGTGATAGCCGAAACCATCTTTCAGCTTTCCCTCATGTGAGGGAAAGAATTATCCGGTATTAGCCCCGGTTTCCCGGAGTTATCCCAGTCTTACAGGCAGGTTGCCCACGTGTTACTCACCCGTCCGCCGCTGACTTCAGGGAGCAAGCTCCCGTCTGTCCGCTCGACTTGCATGTATTAGGCACGCCGCCAGCGTTCGTCCTGAGCCAGGATCAAACTCTCCATATAAGAGTTGATTAAGCTCATAAATTGTCTTTTCAAAAAAGACTAAAGAATTAACGTTGACGTTTTTGTTCGTTCAGTTTTCAAAGATCAATTTCTCTTTGTTATATTTTACCTAATCGCTCAGAAGCGACTTTATCAATATAACATGTGTTGAATTTAGTTGTCAACACTTTTTTTATAAGTTATCCGTCGTCTGTGAAAATGTTTTTCGTTCATATCGCAGCGACGGATATAAATATAACAAGGATTTAAATAAAGGTCAATAACTTTTAAAGTTTTTTTACGATAATTTTTTTTTGAGTTTGTAATACCTGTGATAAATTCCTTGCCCTTTTGTTTCAACATTTACTGTTTCGATAAAATGCTTATCAATCAAATACTCAAGAAGCATGCTTAAGTCAACTGCATATAGATAAAGCTCTTCATGGTTCATAATATCGTGGATGGACCATTCATCTTTCTCAGCAAGCACATCTGCAAGATGGCTGATTCCTTGCTTAGTTCTTGAATGAATTAAAAATTCACTTGCAAGAAACAGAAGCTCCAGTCTTTTTTCAAGAGGCTCCTGGCTATTCACCAATTCTTCATATAGCTTCATTATTTCAGGTTCAATTTGCTTTACCTGGTTCCAGACAGTTACCTCAGGATGGAATCCATTTTCAATAACAGCCAGCCTGGCCAGGTGATGAAGGGAATGAACAATATGGTTATAGGCATCAAAATAATGGCGATTTTCAAAAAAGGCTTTGCCATCCATATATCTTCTGATCAGCTTGGCAAACTCAAGACCCATTTTTAATTTTCGCCCATAGAACGGAAATTCTCTTAATTCCACCTTCAGGTTATAAATATATTCATTTCGATCGAATAAAACTTTCCCATTATAGAGCCAATCAAAGATCTTTCGGTTCGACCCCAGCAGGATCCATTCGCGAAGCTGCTTGTCTGTCACAATATGAAGAGCAGCTTTTTTATCTTTATATGTGTAATGTTTAACAAACACAGGTTCATCTGCTTCCTCTACAAGGATCAGCAGTACAGCATCAAATGTATCAGTAGCAGGAATAGCTTTTTGCAGTTTTTCGGTCATAATCACGCCAAGAGTGTTCGTCTGGCTTGCCCGTTCTTGATATATAGGACGGAGAATATCTTCCATCATAATTCCTCCATTTTATTGATAGCGTATATCTTCGACAATTATAAATGAAATCCTTCCTAAATGTGAGACATTTTTCGACACCATTCTATATTAATATTTATTTACGCAAAAGGAGTATGGTATAGTTAGTTTTTAGGAGGGAGCAGAATGGCTAAGTACTCAAATAAAATCAATAAGATTCGTACATTTGCCCTTAGTTTAATTTTTATCGGATTTATCGTTATGTATCTCGGAATATTCTTTAGGAATTCCGCTCTTCTCATGACAATATTTATGCTTCTTGGAATGCTCTGCATTCTTGCTAGCACCGGTGTATATTTTTGGATCGGCATGCTTTCAACAAAAACCGTGCAGGTGGTTTGCCCAAATTGCGGAAAACATACAAAGATGCTTGGCCGAGTTGATATGTGCATGTACTGTAATGAACCTTTAACGCTCGATCCAAAACTTGAGGGCGTTGAATTTGATGAAAAATACAACAAAAAAAATACGAAGCAGAGCTGATTTATCTCTTGCTTCATATTCAAGTTTTAAGAATGACCGGCTAACTGAAAGCCGGTTTTTTTATGGAAAAATAAAAAGCTGACAGCACACAGCCGGCAGCTTTAAATAATTTATTAGTGAGCTTCTTTACTTGCACAATCCGGACACGTTCCGTAAATCTCCATTCTATGATGGCTGATTTTAAAACCTGTAACATGTGAAGCAAGGTGCTCTACTTCATCAAGACCAGGATAGTGGAAGTCTACAATCTTGCCGCAGCTTTCACAAATGACATGATAATGATGAGTGGTTACAAAATCGAAGCGGCTAGATGCGTCACCATATGTCAGTTCCTTTACCAGGCCAACCTCACGGAATACTCGTAAATTATTGTAAACTGTTGCCACACTCATATTTGGAAATTTACCCTCTAATGCTTTGTATATATCGTCAGCAGTAGGGTGTGACATGGAGTTTATTAAATATTCAAGTATCGCATGACGCTGCGGAGTGATACGGACTCCAGTATCTTTTAAAGTATCCAGCGCCTCTTTTAATTCCATATGCGCCACCGCCATGCACCTCTTTTCCAACAAATATTCTTACTTTATAATCTTTATAAATAGTGTACTAATTTTTTACCACATTTGTCAATATTACAAACTCCTTAATAGAGGGAATCAACTCTTTTCAGCGTGAAGCGATTGCTCACCGGAGCCTAAATGGTGATTGACAAACCGGGCAGCAACAAACAGCAGATCTGACAATCGGTTCAGATAAACTAAAACGATCGGATTCACTTCTTCACCGAGCGAGACCGCACATCGTTCCGCTCTTCTCACCACCGTTCTAGCTACATGGAGCGCAGCTCCCGAAGGGTGACCGCCGGGTAATATAAAGTTATTAAGCGCTCCAAGGTCAGCTTCCCACTCATCAATTTGCTTTTCCATGAAGGTGATATCCTCTTGCTTTATCGTCCATTTAACTTCTTTTCCTGCAGGCGTTGCCAGCTCTGCTCCTGCATGAAACAGGTCTGTCTGCACTTTATGAAACACCTGCTCCACTTTTTCTTTCCCGCTGAAATACTCACTTCTTAAATGGCTTAAGGCCATTCCAATCATAGAATTAGCCTCATCACATGAACCGTATGCCTCAACGCGAATGTCATTTTTACTGACTCTCTGCCCGTATATTAATGACGTTGTCCCCTTATCTCCCGTTTTTGTATAAATCCTCATCTTAATACCCTCTTTCAAAATCGATCGCATTAATAATCTTTGTTATTTTTATATATATGTATGAAGGTTATGCTTAAAAATTTAACCAGACTTGGACCTTTTCATTTTCAGCCGGCAGTTTATTTAACATGCCCTAACAAAGTACCAAGCGTAAACTCAGCCATAAGAATTTCATTCCCATTGCATGTTTTGAAATGCATTTCATCTATTCCTGCTGACATCACCATAATCCACTTTATTTTTTTGTCTTATTAATTCTTACCCATGTGTAAAAAATACTTAGCATCATAAAGGATTCCCCGCAGCTTCAAATCCGTCAATAAATAGAAAATCCCCTTAAGGAAAATCCAGTATTGCCTCTTCCTGCAGCTCTTGGGAGGCAAAATGGAAGAAACAATTTTCATAACTACCACTCCATCTTATTTAATTCACCGTTTCACCCCATGCCGCTTGGCAAAAATAATAAACATAAAAAAAACGAACCTGTTCAGGTCCGTTTCGAAAAAGTATCTGAGGAGGTATGCCCTAATAAAATGATATGCAAAACTTGTTCTTCGGAATGGACAAAAGCCTTGTTCCGTTAAAAAATAGGCAACCCATTTGCGGCTAGGACAAATTCTCCTTTATATATTCCAGTGTCTCCTCGACATGCCCTTTTACCTTAACCTTGCGCCACTCTTTAACCAGTTTGCCTTCCTTGTCAATAATAAAAGTGGAACGTTCAATTCCCATGTATTCTTTCCCGAAGTTCTTTTTCAGTTTCCAGACATCATAGGCATCTGCCGCTTTATGCTCCTCATCCGCAAGCAGCAGGAAAGGCAATCCATGCTTTTCAATAAACTTCTCATGCCTGCTGAGCGGATCGGGGCTTATTCCTAAAACGACAGCATTCACATCTGCAAAATTATCATGATTGTCCCTGAAATCACATGCCTGGGTTGTGCAGCCAGGCGTCATGTCTTTCGGGTAAAAATAAAGAACAATATTTTTCCCGAGGTAATCTGATAACTTTACCTTTTCACCATTACTGGCCTCGAGCTCAAAATCCGGAGCTGCTTTACCGATTTCAATTGCCATTTTAATTCCTCCTGTTGAATAGGTTTCTTACTCTAAGCCTATCCAACTTTGTGGTCAAAAACAACTGATAGCATTATGAAACCCGGTCACCTGCATCAAATACTACCCTGGCAACAAATGCTGCCGGGATCACATAACCGATTAACGCTTCCAGTACGGCAATAAGCCTGCCTATACCAACAGGACTGATATCTCCATACCCAACTGAAAAAAGTGTTACCGCACTAAAATAGAAACCCGTCTCCAGTCTCTCGAGGAAACCAGTTTCCATATAGTCAGTGCCGTCCATTAAAACCACCAGCCCATGTAAATCAAGCCATATATATATAAGGCCAAACCCAATCATAATCGTTGCATACAAACTTATCAGATAAAGGAAATTCTCCACAGAAACCCATCTTCCCTTTATCTTGGCGGATGAGAAAAGAGTCTGCAGACTCATGATCATACACAGCACGATTAAAATCAGCGATAAATAAAATGCCATACTGCACCTCATTTCGAAATGCTTATCAATTCATTTATACGCTTATAGCCAGTCCTGTATGACAGCCTGTCTCTGAAACGTCTTTCTGCTTATACTCAGAATTTCCTCCCATAAAAAAAGCCAGGGATTTAACCCGTCTTTAATTGCCCGCACCGCGATAGCGCTTAACACCTGAATTCCAAGCCAGAATCGAAATGCTAAAGAATACTATACCGATTACAGGCGTTAAAAAGGAATACAAAAACCATTCCTCTTTCCCCAAAAAGTATGAAGCTGGATATACACCAACAAAGGCAAACGGAAGCACCCAGGTTAGGACGAAGCGTATGACACTATTATAAATATCAACCGGATACCTGCCATAATTCCCGATGTTGTACATCATCGGCATGATTGATGTTCTGGCATCCGCCCAAAAGCTGATGCAGGCAATCATGACAAAGATGCCACCGTACACAAGCATTCCACCTATCACAAATAAGAAGAATAAGAATGGATCTGTCCAGGATATCTCTAAACCAAGACTGTTTCCGGCGTAAATCATAACCGCAATTCCAGTAACAGCCCCAAAAAGAGATTCAAGTTCCATCCGTTCTAAAACGATTTGGAACAGACTATGGATCGGCCGGGTCAAAATCCTATCGAGTTCTCCTTTTACAATATATCTCTCATTAAAATCCCAAATATTAAAGAATGATGAAAACAGTGCATAGGGCACAAGGAAAAATCCGTAAATAAAGATAATTTCATCCCTTGTCCAGCCCCCAAGGAGAGTTGTATGGCCAAAGACGACTAAGATAAAAATTAAATTGACTGCCTGAAATAATAGATCTGAAAGGATCTCTACAAATAAATCTGCACGGTACTGCATTCTTGTTTTCATATATTGGGCGACATATTGAAAGAAAATGGCTATATAAAACATCTGTCACCCTCCTTGAATAATGAGCTGTTTTTTCGCTATGATCCACAGAACCTGAATTGGCATTATCAGAATAAGAACCCAGATCCCCTGCATAATGATAGCTTGTATAGCTTCGTTATTTGAAAAGCTATTTGTAAAGATCATGCTCGGCACATAGCTAATACCCTGAAAGGGCAGAAATCTTAATATATCCTGTGCCCAGACCGGAAAAAAGCTGATAGGAATCAGAAGACCGGAAAAGAGATCAATCACAACTCTTTTCGCCCGGATAAGCCCAGTATTATTAAATAAGAAGAAAGTGGTAATACCTGTCAATAAATTAATTTGCGTATTTATAAGAAAACTTAATAAAATCGATACCGCAAAGAAAATCCAGGTAGTCCAATCCGCAGAAAATTGGAGCGGAAAAATGAACGAGACAATTGCCATTCCCGGAACCGAGAAAAAGAAGAGACGGAATATCCCTTCACCCAATCCCTGCATCGTTTTCATGCCCAAATAATTATATGGGCGGATCAGTTCCACCGCTACTTTTCCTTCTTTAATCTCAGCAGCCATTTCCCTGTCTATATTATTAAAGTAAAATGCCCTTGCCATCCACGCTACAGCCACATATGTCGACATCTGGATCACAGACATTCCCTCAATCGCATCTTTTTCTCCATAAATGGCGCTCCACAGGAAATAGTAAGCGCCAATATTAATACTGTATATCAGAATGCCTGTATAGTAATTCGTTCGGTAGGCAAGCATCATCAAAAAGCGGATCCGAATCATTTCTATATATTTATCCACAGGAACACCCCCGGTTATAAATAAATCCTTTCATTAAGAGATCCCCCGGTCATAAATATTTCTAATTATTTCCTCTGTTGAAGTTTCTTTAATATTGATGTCTTTCACTTTCAAATCCGCCACGACTTTAGCGATAAGCAGGGAAATCAGTTCATCATTATCCTCCACAAAGGCGGTAAAGATCGCTTCTTTCTCATCCTTTTCCCATTTTACTTCAGATGATGCCGTAATCTTGTTTAAATCAGCAAGGCCCACTTCTTCAAGAAATTGAAATTCTATTTCCTTCCCTTCTCCCCATTTTTCCTTCAGGCTTTTTAATGCTCCATCATAAATGATTTTCCCGTCATCTAACATAACAACTCGTTCGCATAACGCCTCAATATCCGAAAGATCATGAGTAGTCAGGAGAATAGTTGTATTATATTTTTCATTTATTTCCTTTAAGAACTCCCTGATTTTCAATTTTACAAGCACATCTAGCCCAATAGTGGGCTCGTCTAAAAACAGCAGCGGAGGATTATGGATGAGTGCTGCTGCCAGCTCACACCTCATTCTCTGCCCGAGTGAGAGCTTCCGGACCGGTTTATCGAGCAGAGGTTCAATATCTAAGGTTTTGATAACATGCGCCATATGACTGTCGTATTGCTCATCAGTAACCTTATACACCTTCTTGAGAAGCCTGAAGGATTCCTGTACAGCAATATCCCACCAAAGCTGAGATCTCTGGCCGAAGACAACTCCAATCGTGCTGACGAATTTTTCACGGTCTTTATGAGGGTTCATTCCATTCACAATCACTTCACCGCTGGTTGGGGTTAGAATCCCCGTCAGCATTTTTATGGTGGTTGATTTCCCCGCCCCATTTTCACCAATATACCCAACCATCTCCCCTTGCTTTACATTAAAACTGATATTGTTAACCGCTGGCACAATCTTATAATTCCTTGTAAGCAAGTCACGGAAAGCACCTTTTAATCCTGAGCGGCTTGAATATGCTTTAAACTCCTTCTTTAAGTTGCGTACTGTTATTGCATCATTCATCATTACTCCTCCTGCCAATTAATGCCCTAATGAAATAGTTTAGACAAACAGCGCATTCTTCACAACTAGATTGCTCCATTTCCGCTTTCTAAAATACAGAATAGTCCGCCTTCCCCTTAGATTGGACGAAGCCCCTTCCAAACATGTTAAAATAATGATGAACGTATAATTGGATTTTATCAGGAGGATTAACATGCAATTTACTAATTCTGAACGGCTGCATAAACAGGCTTTAGAACATATTGTCGGCGGGGTGAACAGTCCTTCCCGCTCCTATAAAGCAGTTGGAGGCGGCTCGCCGGTTGCAATGGAACGTGCACAGGGCGCTTATTTCTGGGATGTGGACGGCAATCAATATATTGATTATCTGGCTGCTTATGGTCCCATCATTACCGGGCATGCTCACCCCCATATTACAGAAGCAATAAAAACAGCAGCTGAGCGCGGTGTATTATATGGAACTCCTACACCACATGAAGTGAAATTCGCGGAAATGCTAAAGGAAGCAATGCCTAATTTGGATAAAGTCCGCTTTGTGAACTCAGGAACTGAAGCGGTCATGACCACGATCCGTGTTGCAAGAGCCTATACGGGCAGGGACAAAATCATTAAGTTTGCAGGCTGCTATCACGGCCATTCCGATCTTGTACTGGTTGCTGCAGGGTCAGGGCCGTCAACACTTGGAACCCCTGACTCTGCCGGGGTTCCAAAGAGCATTGCCCAGGAAGTGATCACAGTTCCTTTCAATGAAATCGAACCATATAAGGAAGCGCTGGAAAAATGGGGCGACCAAATCGCTGCCGTCCTGGTGGAACCGATTGTCGGCAACTTTGGAATTGTTGAACCCAAACCAGGTTTTTTGGAACAGGTTAACGAATTAACACATGCAGCCGGGGCACTAGTCATTTATGATGAAGTCATCACAGCATTCCGGTTTATGTATGGCGGTGCCCAGGACCTGCTAGGCGTAAAACCAGACTTGACAGCTATGGGGAAAATCATAGGCGGCGGCCTTCCAATCGGTGCGTATGGCGGGAAGAAGGAAATCATGGAAACAGTAGCTCCGTTAGGTCCTGCATATCAAGCAGGTACAATGGCTGGTAATCCAGCTTCGATTCTGTCAGGAATTGCATGTCTCGAAGTATTGAAACAGCCTGGTGTCTATGAATATCTGGACCGGCTTGGCGAATTGCTTGAAAAAGGCATTAGTGCAGCTGCAGAAGAACATAACATTCCCATAACAATTAACCGATTAAAAGGTGCCCTGACAATCTACTTTACGGAAGAAAAAGTTGTGAATTATGAACAGGCGGAAAATACAGATGGAGAAATGTTTGCAAAATTCTTCAAGCTGATGCTCAATCAGGGAATAAACCTGGCTCCATCAAAATATGAAGCATGGTTTATGACAATTGCGCATACCGAGGAAGATATCCACGCAACAATTCATGCGGTTCAAAACGCATTTCAGCAATTAAAAGACTAATAAATATTCATATTTTTATACATTAACGGGAGCAGAAATGCTTCCGTTTTCTTTAACTCCAGTAATGAAAACGTTTACAAACAAGGCGATTTTTTATACACAAACTAATGTCCCCCTTCTAATCATATCCAACTTTTTGTATAAATAATTGATTTCTGAAAATTCATATGATATGATGGGAGAAATCTTTTGTGTAAGAGCGGATTACGCTGACATAAAAAGTTTAATATATTATTAGCCTGTCCCGAATAATCGAACTATTCATTTAATAAATGCCTATGCATTTATCCTTTCAAAACAAGATTAACTTTGCAGCAGCCTCATTTAAAACCCGTAAACACTAAATTTTTATAGATTACTATTTTTCAGGAGGTGAACGGCTTTAAGGCACAGCCTTATTTTCAGCCGAATTTTATGACATTACAGCAATGGAGTCCTTCACTTTTTAAAGAGTTTCACCGCCAGGAGCACGATGCGTGCGGCATTGTTTCTGCAATGGAGAAAAAGAAAGTCCCAACCCGCGAGAATATTTTCAGCTGTATCAATGCACTCGTTACGATGAATCACCGTGCCGGTTTTATAAATGGAGAAGGCGACGGCGTAGGGATTCATATTGATATCCCAAGAGAGCTATGGAAAGAAAAGTTAAAACAAGCAGGAGCAGATCCTAAAGCAGCAGAAAAAGAAGGATTTGTCGTTGGACATGTGTTCATGTCCAGAAAGCAGGATACTGAATCACTTAAAGCCATTTTGCTGCAAAAGCTTGCTGACGCAAATCTAATGGTTATTTATGCATCTGATGAAGTAACCGAGTCCTCAGCTTTAGGTCCCATTGCCATTCAGGAGAATCCTGTATTCTGGCAGTTTGCCTGTTTAGCAGAGGAGAATGGCGGAGAGCTTTCCAAGAAGCTCTTTGAATTGATTGTTGACTTTGAAGAAGACGAACATGTTCATGTCGCTTCCCTTAGCCAGCATCATGCTGTATACAAAGTAATGGGAGCGGGAGACATTCTGCCTAAATACTATCATGATTTAGCAAGCCCGCTTGTTGCTTCAACAATGACTCTTGGGCACAATCGCTATTCCACTAACACATTATCAAGCTTTTTCCGCGTACAGCCTTTTAGTGTGTTAGGACATAACGGAGAAATCAACACGATTGCCAAGCTTAGGGATGAAGCCAAAATGGTTGGCGTTCCGCTTGTAAAAGACGGCAGTGATTCTCAGGATTTGAGCAGAACACTTGAAACATTTATCTGCAGGGATGGATTTACCCTGTTTGAAGCAATGGATGTTATGTTCCCGCCTATCGTGAATGAAATCAAATCATACCCTGATCACCTTCAGGATATGTACGCCTATATCCGTGAAGCATGGGGACATTTTGCTCAAGGTCCAGCAGGAATTATTTCCCGTTTTGCCGATGAAGCTGTTTTCAGTGTCGATGCGCTGGGTCTCCGCCCGCTTTGGATGCTGGAAACTGAAAGTTCTTATCTGTTCTCTTCTGAGCCTGGTATCATCCCATCCAGTGAATATGTAAATGAACCTAAGCCGCTTTCACCAGGTGAAAAGGTTGGTTTAAAATGGGACGGAGATACACTTGCAGTATACGAACACAGCCATTATCAGGCTGAAGTTTTTAACAGATTTTCAAAGCGTGTGAACACTGATAACTTCCGGATTCGCCTGCAATCTCCTAAACTGGAGAAAACCGTCTCTGTAAACTATCCGGATAAGATTCATAACGGGCAGTATAAAGCTTTCGGCTGGGAGAGAGATCATGTCCAGCTGGTAGAGCAAATGGCAGAAAAAGGAGCGGAGCCAATTCGTTCTCTTGGACACGACTCTCCTTTAGCAGCACTAAATCCTCAGCGGAAAAACATCGCAGATTTTATTAAGGAAAGTGTTGCTGTCGTTACAAACCCTGCCATTGACCGTGACCGGGAAACTGAGCATTTCTCAACCCGCACGATTATCGGCCAGCGTCCTTCTTTATTTGAAAAACAGGAGCCAGGGGCCGTAATTGAATTGCAGACTCCTATTTTAATAGAAGGCAAAGCAGGCTATGAATGTTCCGTTGAACTTAATCAGCCGAGCTACGATCAGGTAACCTGCTTCTATCAGGAACAAAAGCTGATATCTTATTTGTCTACCACATTTACGAAAGATGAAACGGTAAAAGAAGCTTTAGACCGTTTATCAGCAGAAGCAGTTGATGCTGTCAAAAATGGCAAAACCCTGCTTGTACTAGACGACGCCAATGCTCATCAGGAGGACGCTTACTGGATTGATCCGCACCTTGCGGTCTCTGCGATCGATCAAGCTCTTGTAAAAGAGGCTGTGCGCCGTGAATGTTCCCTATTGCTGCGCTCAGGTTCAATCAGATCGCTTCATGATATCATCACAGCATTCGGTTTAGGCGCTGATATTATAAGTCCTTACTATATGTTTATGACAGTTCTTGGCGAATCTGAAACACCGCTTAAGAATTTATATTCAGCTCTGACTAAAGGACTGGAAAAAGTCATTTCAACAATCGGCATTCATGAATTAAGAGGCTATGGACGTTTATTCTCTGCCATTGGTCTTCACGAAGAATTAGCCGAATACCTGAATATAGTGAATTTCTTCGGATCTAAGGAGCTTTCATTTAGCTTTAGCGCTTTAAAGGAAGATGCATTTGCAAGAGCAGAAGATTACCAGAATGAAAAAGAACGGATCGGAAAAACATTCAGCCTTTTCCCCCGAATCTGGAAAGCGATCGGCGAAGTTGCCTCAACTGGTGACTACAATGCATATAAGGAAAAAATCACAGAACAGGAAGACCAGAATCCAACAACAATCCGTCATTTAACCGGATTTAAGGAAACTGCTTCTCATTTAAATCCTGAGGATATCAGCCTGCATGTGGGCGAGCATGACCTGCCATTTGTCATTTCCTCCATGTCATTTGGATCTCAGAATGAAACAGCCTTCAGAGCCTATGCTGAAGGTGCTGACCGCTTGAACATGGTCAGCCTGAATGGCGAAGGCGGAGAAATCAAGGATATGCTTGGAAAATATCCGAGAACCCGCGGACAACAAGTGGCATCAGGACGCTTCGGTGTTAATGCCGAGCTCCTTAATTCATCCAACCTGCTGGAAATAAAAATAGGGCAGGGTGCAAAGCCTGGTGAAGGAGGTCACCTTCCTGGATCCAAGGTAACTGCAAAAATTGCCGAGGCACGTAATGCAACAATTGGATCGGATTTGATTTCACCTTCCAACAATCATGACATCTACTCGATTGAAGATTTGGCACAGATGATTCACGAGCTTAAAACAGCCAATGACAAAGCTAAAGTTGCGGTAAAGGTGCCAGTTGTGCCGAATATTGGAACCATTGCAGTCGGGATTGCAAAAGCTGGTGCCGATATAATCACACTGAGCGGTTTTGACGGAGGTACAGGGGCAGCAAGAATTCATGCCTTGCAGCATGTAGGCCTTCCGGTTGAAATTGGTGTTAAGGCAGCCCACAATGCCCTTCTGGAGGCAGGAATCCGCGATAATGTGGAGCTTTGGGCTGATGGCGGAATCAAGAGTGCAGCAGACGTATTGAAGGTTATGCTGCTAGGTGCTAACCGTGTAGGCTTTGGTACACTTTCCATGCTTGCTATCGGCTGTACAACATGCCGCGGCTGCCATCTTGATACTTGCCATGTTGGTATTGCAACACAAATTGATTCAGAAGCACAGGCGAAGGAACATGGTTTAAGAAGGTTTGTTCCTCGTCAATTCGACCTTGCTGTCCAAGGCATCATGAACCTGTTTACTGCTTTTGGCAACGAACTGAAAGCACTGGCAGCTTCAATTGGTGTAAAAAACCTGCAGGATGCAGTTGGACGTTCTGACCTGCTTGTACAGATTAAGGGCCAGGATCAGCTTGATCTGACTCACCTTCTGAAAACACTTGAAATCGGCCAATTCTCAGTCCAGGAAACACCTGAAGCACTAAAGGAAGCCCAGCTGCAGGTGGCTGTTGGAGCAGAGTATCTGGATGCAAGTGTGGAAGAATTACATCAGTCACGTGAGTTCCATAGCATCACTTCCGAGCAGCGAGTACTGGGAAGCCGAGTATCCTGCCACCGTGTAAGAGACAGACTCGACGGTTCTTATAAAACTCTTCCGCAAGTTGATTTGAAATACAAAGGCGGATCCATCCCGGGCAATGGCCTTGGAGCTTACAACAGTTTCGGCATCAACATCGAAGTTGCTGGAGGAGCACAGGATGGCATCGGAAAAACTTCTTTCGGCGGACAAATTAAAATCTTTAAAGCAAAAGGCAAGAATGGCAAGTTTTATAATGGCTCTGTTGGTAAAGGCTTTGGTTATGGCGCTCAGCAAGGTTTGCTTGTGGCACAAGGAAATGCTGACGCCCGTGCCGGAATCAGATTATCTGGAGCAGACATGATTATCGGCGGCCAGCTGCAAAAGCCGCTGCCTGAAAAGGAATACGGCAATATCGGTTCAAATGCAAATATTAAAGGGTTTGCCTTTGAGTATATGACTAATGGCCGAGGCCTGGTTCTGGGTGATGCTGGTCCATGGATCTGCGCAGGAATGACAGGCGGTGTTGTTTACCTAAGACACCAGCCGGAAATGGGCTTAACAAAAGAAGCCATCCAGCGCAGAATTGCCAAGGGAGCAAAAGTCTCTGTTACTCCTCTTTCCGATAAAGGAAAGGAAGATGTAAAAGACCTGCTTGGCCAATACGTTGCACTGTTGAACGATCAAGGCCAGGAAGAAGAAGCCTCAAAGCTTGCTTCCCTTCTTAATCATCCGGAAGACCACTTCGTTCAAGTCATTCCGGTCAAAGAACAGGCAGATCCTTCTGTTTCCACAGAGTGATGACCAACCAAGCCCCAACCGTTTCAGCGGATGGGGCTTTTAGTCTTAGTTTGGCTTTTTTATTCTGTTTTGGCACAACTCCCAGTTTCTTTCACTGCTTCTGTGCTTCGTCCAGCGCACTATTCCGCTCCTTGAGTTCCTTTCGCTACTTCCCCACTTCGCCAAGCGGCACTATTACGCTCCTTGAGTTCCGCTGTTTCAGTGCTCCCCCAGCGGCAATATTCCACCACATGATTTCCATCACTGTTTCCGTGCTTCGCCAGCCGCACTATTCTCCGTTCTCTTAAACTTTTCACATCGTTTAGGCACCTTTATCTTTTTTACAACTTTTAATAAAAATTTCATGAAAATGCCCCTTGAACTTCTTTCCATATCCCTGTATAGTACAATATTGTTTAATAATGAGCAAAACCGTTTAAAGTATGTATAATTACTGTAATTACGGTTTAATTCAACTTGCTTTTTAATGAACCACAAGATAAAAAATCTTAAAGAAAGAAAGGACATTTATTGTATGAAACTTGGCGCCCGCATACTTAAGACGGGAATCGCAATCATTCTAGCTCTTTTATTATCGGAACTCTTTCATCTGCCTGCTCCAATCTTTGCAGGAATTGCAGCTATCTTTGCTGTTCAGCCGACTATTTACAGATCTTATCTATCTATTGTTGAACAGATCCAGGGTAATGCGATCGGTGCAGTAATTGCCGTGATTTTCGTGCTATTATTCGGCAACGATGTCTTCATTATAGGTCTGGCAGCTATTATTGTTATCACGATTAATCTAAAGCTTAAAATCGAAAACACGATTGGACTGTCACTTGTAACCCTGATTGCCATTATGGAAACACCTGGCGATACCTTTTTGCAGTTTGCACTTATTCGTTTTTCAACCATTATGCTTGGTGTATTATCGGCTTTTATCGTTAACCTTGTATTTCTTCCTCCTAAATACGAAAATAAACTTTACTTTAAAATATCCAATAGCACGGAGGAAATTACCAAATGGATCAGGCTAAATATACGGCATGCGTCTGAACACAAACTGCTCAAAAACGATATTGATAAAATGAAAGAAAGCAATGTGAAGCTTGATCAGCTGTACTTAATGTATAAAGAGGAAAGAAATTATTTTAAACGCAATGATCAGGTTAAATCCAGAAAACTCGTTATATATAGGCAAATGATCTCGACTGTTAAACGCTCACTGGAAACGTTAAAAAAGCTTCACCGCTATGAAAATGATCTGCTGCAAATGCCAGAAGAATTTCAGCATGCAGTTCAGCAGCAGCTTGATATCCTTATCCACTATCATGAACACGTCATGCTTAAATTTATTGGAAAAGTCCGGCCGAATGTAGTTTTTGAGGAAGGCGACTTCAGCCTGAGCAGAAAGGAACTGGTGAACCTTTTCCTGGCTCAGCATAAAGAGTATGAGCATGATGAAGAATCCATTCTCCCTCATATCATGCAAGTTGTATCAGCTATTGTTGATTATGATGAACATGTGGAACACCTTGATAAGCTTATTTCCAGTTTTCAGGCATATCATAAAGAGGAAAATGAGGTTTCAATACCGGAGAACTCCGAATAGCCGGGGGATATAAACTAACAATCATAGGAAAAAGCAGCTGATTTCAGCTGCTTTTTTTGTTAGTTCTTCATTCTTGGGTCAAGTGCATCCCTTAATCCATCACCCATTAAGTTAAAACCTAGAACCGTAAGCATAATCGCAAGCCCAGGGAAAATCATCGTCCATGGAGCCTGTATTAGATATGCCTTAGCATCAGAAAGCATTTTTCCCCATTCAGGATTTGGCGCCTCTGCACCAAGGCCAAGAAATCCAAGGGCAGCACATTCAATGATTGCTGTTGCGATGGCAAGTGTTCCCTGTACAATAATCGGAGCCATGCTATTTGGGAGCACATGCCTGAAGAGAATCCGGCTGTTGCTCATTCCGATCGCTTTTGCGGCCATTATATATTCTTCCTGTTTTACACTCAGCACCCTTGAACGAATAAGTCTGCCAAAGTTAGGAATATTGATTACCGCAATGGCAATCAGGGCATTTCTCAATGATGGGCCAAGCACTGCCACAATCGCAATGGCCAGCAAGATGCTTGGGAAAGCCAGCATGATATCGAAAATGCGGGAGATAATTGTATCAACCCATTTGCCATAATACCCTGCTACTACACCTAAAAGGCAGCCAACTACAATAGATCCGATTACGGCCAGAAACCCTACCCATAAGGAGATCCTTGCCCCATAAACAACTCTTGAGAAGATATCCCTGCCGAAGTCATCCGTTCCAAACCAATGCTCGCCTGATGGTGCCTGAAGCCTTTTTGACAGCATTTGCTCATTAATTCCCTGCGGCGCAATAAGCGGTGCAAATACAGCCAGAAGAATGAAAAATAATACAATGATGGTGCCAATTAAAGCTAGTTTATTTTTTCTAAAGCTCCTCCATGCTTCCACCCAGGGGGAAACTGCTTTTTCTTCAGCTGGCATAATAGGCGGCTGAAGGTCTTTTTGTCTTGAAAGTTCCAAGTCCGTTCCCCCTCCTTAATTATATTTAATGCGCGGATCGATTGCTGCATACAGCAAGTCCACAATTAGATTGATCATGACAAAGATAAATGCAATGACAAGTATGCCTGACTGGATAACAGGATAGTCACGATAATTGATAGCCTCATAAATATAACGTCCGATACCCGGCCAGCTGAAAATCGTCTCTGTTAAAATCGCTCCTCCAAGCAATAGTCCCATTTGAAGACCGATAATTGTAAGAACTGGAATGATGGCATTCTTTAACGAGTGCTTATAAACGACCCAGAACATTCTTAAGCCTTTTGCCCTCGCCGTCCTGACAAAATCAGATCTCATTACTTCAAGCATCGTAGAACGTGTAATTCTCGCAATGATCGCCATTGGAATTGTCGCCAGGGCAAATGCCGGCAGAATCAAGTGTCTGATAACATCCCAGAATTGATCCATTCTTCCCTGCAGGAGGGTATCAATCATATATATGTTCGTAATGGCCGTAATCGGATTTCTTACTTCTTCCCTTCCTGAGGTAGGAAGCCAGTCCAGCTTAATGGCAAATGCCCACTGCTCCATTAAACCAAGCCAGAAGATTGGCATGGAAACACCAATAAGTGCAAGCACCATTGCCACATAATCAAACCAGGAATTCTGATACCATGCACTGATGATTCCGGCATTCACACCGATAAAAACAGCAATTAACATGGCAACGAATGTAAGTTCAATTGTTGCAGCCAGATACGGCCAAATTTCCTGGCTAATTTCTGTTTTCGTACGGAGTGATTCTCCAAGGTCCCCCGTGAAGAGCCCGCCAAGGTATGTAAAATATTGAAGGTACCAAGGCTGATCAAGCCCCAGCTGCTTCGTTAATTCCTCTACTGCTTCTTTTGTTGCCAATTGTCCCAAGATAATCTGTGCCGGATTACCAGGAATTGCCCGAATCATAAAAAAGACGATAAGGGAAAGCCCCAGCAAAACTGGAATAAGGGAAAACAAACGTTTTAGTGTATAGGACAGCATTGCCATTTCACCTCTCTTGAAGGTTGTCTAAAATTTGTTGGAATAGAAAAGGGAGCTACAGAACTGTACTCCCTTTTCCTTGAATATAAGAAGTATACCTATCTCACTTGAAAAGCATCTTATTTAAATTCTACAGTTGCCAGTAAATCAGAACCTGTTGGATGCGGCTTGAAGCCTGTGATATCAGCCTTGCCCGCAAGGATTGGCCTTGAGTGGACAAGCGGAATCCATGGAGCATCTTCTTTGATCAGAACCTGAGCCTGTTTGTAAAGCTCTTCACGCTCTGCCTGATCCGCACTAGCCTGAGCCTTTACAAGCAATTCATGCACCTCAGGGTTTTCATAGTAAGTGTAGTTGTTGGAGCCGATGCTGTCCTGGTCAAGAAGCACATATAGGAAGTTATCAGCATCCCCATTGTCGCCAGTCCATCCTAATAGGAATGTATCAGCTTCACCATTCTTGGCTTTATCCAGGTAAGTACCCCACTCATAAGTAACGATTTTTGCTTTAACACCGATTGCATCAAAGTTGGCTTGAAGTGCTTCAGCCACTTTTTGTCCATCCGGCATATATGGTCTAGGAACCGGCATTGCCCATAGTTCCATTTCAAATCCATTTTCATATCCTGCTTCTTTTAAAAGTTCTTTAGCCTTTTCAGGATCGTATTCATAATCTACAACATCATCGTTATAGCCAGCTACAACTGAAGGCATTGGGTTTTTCGCAGGCTCAGCTGCACCAGCATAGAAAGCATCAATTAGCGCTTGCTTATCAACAGCATAGTTCAATGCCTGGCGGACTTTCTTATCTTTTAATGGTCCGCGGGTGCTTGTCAATCCAAGGTAAGCTACGTTTAATGATGGACGTTCAAAAGTTTGAAGGTCCGGGTTTCCTTCGATTTGGCCAACATCACTGAAGTTAACACCATCGATTAAGTCTACTTCACCTGTAGCCAATGCATTTAGACGCGCAGAGTTTTCTGGAATAACACGGAAGATAACCTCATCAAGCTTTGGAAGACCTTCCTGCCAGTATTCTTCATTTTTCACAAGAGTAATGCGATCGTTTGCTTTGTATTCCTTAAATACAAATGGTCCTGTCCCAACCGGGTTGTGAAGGAACTTTTCACCGTGCTTTTCAATAGCAGCCGGGCTGGCAATTCCAAATGGTGACATTGCAAGGTTCTTTAAGAATGGTGCAATTGGCTTGTTTAAAGTAAATTCAACTGTGTAATCATCTACAGCTTTTACTTCAGAGATCTTGTCTCCGAACTGAGAGTTATAGTAATAGAACTGTTCAGCGTTTCCAGCTTTCCATCTTTCAAAGTTGAAGACAACCGCTTCGGCATTAAAATCAGTTCCATCGTGGAACTTTACGTCTTCACGAAGCTTTAATGTATGCTTTAGCCCGTCTTCACTTGCTTCCCATTCAGTAGCAAGGCCAGGCTGAATTTCTGTATCCTGCTCACCAAATTCAATCAGAGTTTCATAGATGTTTTTTGTAACTTTAAATGACTCACCTTCTGTTGTGATAGCGGGATCAAGCGAAGTAGAGTCACCGCCTCGGCCAAATACTAATGTGCCGCCTGAAGACGTTTCTTCTGTATCTGTACCTTTCTCTTTATCCTTTTCGTCTTTCGTTCCGCTGCTTGAGTTGCTGCTGCAGCCGGCAAGAGCCAGTGACAGAAGCAAAGCTGCAACAAGAAACCAAATGCCATTGCGCTTTTTCATTGTTTTCCCCCTTTTTTCTTTTGCCGGTATCGGCTATTAACCTATTTATCATCCATGCAGTTCTGCCCTTTTTATAGCTCAGCTATAAAGATGGCAGGCTGCAAAGTGACCTGGTTCTATTTCCTTCAGCTGCGGCCTCTCTGTTTTGCAGATCTCCATGCATTCTTTGCATCTTGTATGGAATGCACATCCTGTTGGCGGATTCTGCGGACTTGGAATGTCCCCAGTCAATAGCTCCCTGTCTTTCTTTAAAGTCGGATCAGGGATGGGAACTGCACCAAGCAAAGCCTTTGTATACGGGTGCAGCGGTTTATCGTAGAGCTGGTCAGATGTTGTGATCTCTACTAATCTTCCAAGATACATAACACCAACTCTATCACTGATATGTTTAACAACCCCGAGATCATGGGCAATGAATATATACGTCAGCTGGAATTCCTTTTGCAGATCTTCCAGCAGGTTGAGCACCTGTGATTGAATGGATACATCAAGAGCTGAAACAGGCTCATCTGCAATGATCAGCTTAGGCTTGGTCATCAATGCTCTTGCAATTCCAATCCTCTGTCTTTGGCCGCCGCTGAATTGATGCGGATAGCGCTTGGCATGGTAGCTGCTGAGGCCGACAACCTCAAGCATCTCCCTTACCCTCCGTTTACGCTCTTCCTTATTGCCGATTCCGTGGACAATGAGAGGCTCCTCCAAAATCTGCTCAACTGTATGGCGCGGATTTAAGGAAGCAAAAGGATCCTGGAATACCATCTGCATTTCCTTTCTCATTTTGCGCATTTCCGCCGAGTTGAGGGCAGTCAGATCCTTGCCTTCAAAAACTACTTTTCCCTCTGTTGGTTCTATCAGGCGCATCAGCATTCTGCCCGTGGTTGATTTGCCGCATCCTGATTCACCGACCAATCCAAGCGTTTCACCTTTATTGACGAAGAAGCTGATATCGTCAACCGCTTTCACATCGCCTTGTTTTCTTCCAAACAGACCGCCGGATACTGGAAAATACTTTTTTAACTGATTAACTTCCAACAGCACTTCGGTCATTAATGACACCCCCAGACTCATGCAGGAAACAGCGCACCGTATGCTGTTCTGCTTTTTCGACATTGTAAAGCGGAGGACTTTCCGTTATGCAGCGGTCATGGACAAATTCACAGCGCGCTGCAAAACGGCATCCAGTCTTGATGGAGCCCGGTTTTGGGACATTTCCCGGTATGGAATATAGACGCTCCTTCTTTTCTCTTACATCAGGCACTGATTGAAGTAGTCCCTGGGTATAAGGGTGCTTTGGGTTTTTGAATATCTCTTCTACCGGAGCCTCTTCCACTATTTTCCCTGCATACATAACAATTACCCGTTCACAGACTTCAGCTACTACCCCTAAATCATGTGTGATCATAATAATAGCTGTATCCAGTTTTTCATTTAGATTCTTCATTAAAGATAGAATTTGGGCCTGGATTGTAACGTCTAAAGCGGTCGTCGGCTCATCCGCGATCAAAAGGCGCGGATGGCAGGACAAAGCCATGGCAATCATTACCCTTTGCCTCATTCCCCCTGAGAGCTGATGGGGGTATTCCTTCATAATCTGCTCTGCCCTTGGCAGTCCAACAAGCTTCAGCATTTCAACTGCCTGCTGGCTCGCGGCTTTCTTTTTTAATTTTTTATGTAATTTGATTCCTTCTACCAGCTGATCTCCAATTGTAAATAAAGGATTTAATGAAGTCATCGGCTCCTGGAAAATCATAGCCACTTCATTGCCTCTTAATTCACGCATTCTTTTTTCTGATGCATTAACAAGATCTTCTCCATCCAAGAGGATTTCGCCGCCCGTAATTTTTCCCGGGGGCTGTGGAATCAGCTTCATAATGGAGAGTGATGTAACACTCTTTCCACAGCCCGATTCACCTACAATTCCAAGAATTTCACCCTTGTTAACCGAGAAGCTGATATCGTCCACGGCGGGAACTTCTCCATCTGAAGAAAAAAAGGAAGTCCTCAGCTGCTTTACATCTAAAACTGGAGCTTGAGTCACACGGATACTCCTTTCTTGAACGTCCTTTTCTATGAAATGGGACATTTTTAACAATATTGGACCTTAGGTCACTATCTTTTTTTCATTCTATAAAAAAAGATTGGTTAAGTCTACTCATTTTTCTAAATTATTTAAATATAGTAAACATTATATATTTTTAGACATGATTTTGTAAGTAATATCCTACTAATATTTATGAAAAAGATGGAGATTAATGACCGTTATTTGCCGGCAGCAGTTTTAACACTATAGTAATTTAACGCATTGCTATAAAAAAGCGCACAATAAAGCCGGCCCTGTAATAGAGCCGGCTTTTAAACCTAATTTTCAAGCTGCTGAACTTGAAAAAGCTTATAATAATTACCTTGTTTTTTCATTAATTCCTCATGGCTTCCAGCTTCAGAAATTTCACCATGCTCTATCAGGATAATTCTATCCGCATGAGTGATGGTGGAAAGGCGATGAGCCACGATAAAAGTCGTGCGGTCTTTAGCCAATTTTTCTAATGCTTCCTGTATCAGATGTTCACTCTCTAAATCAAGGGCTGAAGTGGCTTCATCCAGCACAAGGATCGGCGGGTTTTTCAAAAAAATTCTCGCAATGGCGATCCGCTGCTTTTGCCCTCCCGAGAGCTTCACACCGCGCTCGCCTACCTTGGTATCATAACCTTCAGGCAAATTCATAATAAATTCGTGGGCATTGGCAGCCTTGGCAGCTTCTATTACTTCATCCTCGTTGGCATCGGGTTTGCCGAGAAGAATGTTTGTTTTAACCGATTCGCTGAACAAAATATTATCCTGAAGCACCATGCCAATTTTATCGCGAAGGCTCCTTACCTTAAATGAACGGATATCAGTGCCATCAAGCAGGATTCTGCCTTCGTTGACATCATAAAAACGCGGAATCAGCCCTACTAATGAGGATTTCCCTCCTCCGCTCATCCCAACAAGGGCAATTGTCTCCCCTGCTGATACATCAAGATTTATTTTCTTTAATACTGGAGGCTCATTCTCATTGTAAGAAAAGCTTACTTCTTCAAATTGGATATGCCCTTTAACATTCCGGCATTGGATTGCATCAGAAGAATCGTCTATATCATATTTCTCATCAATTAATTCGAATACTCGATCCATGGATGCTATCGATTGAGTTAAGGTTGTTGATGAGTTAACAAGCCGTCTCAGCGGGCCGTACAATCTATCTATATAAGCGACAAACGCCATCATGACACCGAGAGAAATTTCCCCCTGGATAACCTGGTATCCTGAATAGCCAATTACTAAAAGCGGTGAAATATCTGTAATGGTGTTAACAACTGCAAATGCCTTTGCGTTCCACTTCGTATGGTCGATCGCTTTTGTCAGGAAATTTTTATTTTGCGCATCAAATTGGGTTTGCTCATAATCTTCAATTGCAAAGCTTTTAACAACTGCCATCCCCTGAACACGTTCATGCAGATAGCCCTGTACTTCTGCAAGAGCCTGAGAACGGGCCCTTGTCAGCTTTCTGAGGTTCCCAAAAAAGTATTTGACTGAAAAAGCATAAAATGGAAATAAAAGCAGAGACACAATCGTCAACGTAACATCCATATTCAGCATAATGACAACTGCTATTAAAATAGTTGCCACATCAAGCCATAAATTCATTAAACCGGTTACTACGAATGTTTTGGTTTGCTCAACATCATTTATGACCCTGGAGATGACTTCCCCTGTTCTTGTATTTGCATAGAACCGGAAGCTTAGCTTTTGAATGTGGGTAAAAAGCTTATCCCGGATATCATATAGAATTTTGCTTGCCACCCATTGGGCAAAGTATTGACGGTAATACTCAATTGGCGGACGGGCGATGACAAATAAAGCAATCATCACAGCCATAACCATTAAAAGTGTGCTGGTCTTATCGCTTTGGCTTAATGCCTCATTGCCAATAATATCATCAATTACATACTTAATCAGAAGCGGAATCAAAAGTGGAATGGCAAATTTAATGATGCCTATTATAATGGTTCCGATAATCTGAAGCCGATACGGCTTTACGAATTTCAAATATCTCTTTATACTGTCCAACCGGATCGCTCCCCCTCTCTTCATCATGCAGCTTTTTTATATTGGACTATCAGCCGATATTTCCAATTATTTTTTTAAACTTACCCCTAAACCTGGTAATCATGCAGATCTGGACAAAAATAAAAACCTGCTGACTCAAGGTCCAACAGGCGTTTTTTCGGCATTCAGCCATTTTTTAGCGTCTGTAAGTAAGATAACGTTCATACCATATATCAATAAAGTCGGGTGCAAAAGGTCCTTTTCTCTGACGGATCCAATGGATGAGATTGTCAACATTCGATTTAAGGATGCTGTCAATTACATCGGGATAATTCATCTCCTGACGGTGCCGTTCATACTCATCTTCGTCAAGCAGATTGAATGTCATATCCGGATACACTTTAATATCAAGATCATAATCAATATACTTTAACGCTTCTCCGTCAAAAATGAATGGTGAACTGATATTGCAGTAATAATAAACACCATCTTCCCGAATCATTCCAATCACATTAAACCAGTGCTGTGAATGGAAATAACAAATGGCTGGCTCTCTTGTCACCCATGTTCTTCCGTCAGATTCTGTTACGATTGTCCGGTCATTTCCGCCAATCACTAAATTTTGTGTCCCTTTTAATACGGTTGTTTCCTCCCAGACGCGGTGGATATGCCCATTATGTTTATAGCTGTGTATTTGCATTGGTTCGCCTTCGATGGGTACCGCCATTTTTTTCCCCTACTTTCCATTCCGGAAGCTTTGCAACCTGAAAATACTTTTTTTGGCGCCATTTAATAGGCGTCCTCCCCTTCATGCCGGCGTTTACTGCACAGCATGACTCAATACTATCCAAAAGAAAAAGGCAACAAAGTACGATTCCTGTTTTCTACTATTATAACGGTAAAAGGAAATTTTTAAAACAAAGAGCCATTGAAATGTATCAACGGCTTTAAAAAAAGGATATATAGCTGATTTTATAGGTATAGAAGAACAGATGGATTTAGGGAAGGAAAGTTATTTTTAAACAGTTACATTTACTTCCTGATAGGAGCGGATGACCTCTTCGGTCTGTTCCTCAAATATACGATGAATTTCTTTCAGTTCTTCTTTCATCCTTGCAATCTCATACTGTACACTTTCAAGCTCCGTTTCCTGCTGAATTGCCTTCAATTCTTCTTCAATCTCTTGGCAGCGTTCCAATTCACTTTGAAGATAAAGAAGCTTTTCCATCGTTTTCATCTGTTCTGAAACTAAACTGTTAAAGTTCTCCATGTTTGTTTCACCGTCCCCATTATTTTTCCTATCTTTATATTTCGATGCACCTTTTTTTAACCCTTTGACTAGTTATGTTGACTTTATGGAAGTTTTGTCGAAGTGATGACCAGAGATAAAAAATTGACTGGGGACTTTAATTCTAATCCGCACAAAAAAGAAGAAACCGCCCTTTCCATTTAAAAGGCGGTTTCTTTCTTTAAATGTTATTAGCGGCTTTGTTTGCCGGCATTTTGACCTTTACGAGCTTCAGCTTGCTGGTTTTGCTGTCTTACTTCAGCAGCGTTTGTTTCGCTGGCAAATTCAGTTCCGAATTGGCCTTGTCCAGCAGATTGTGCGTTTTGTTGTCTCACTTCTTGAACGTTAGTTCCAGCTTGAGTTTGGTTTGGTTGTTTAGCCATTATAATCACCTCCACGCTCATTAATTTAACCGAGAGCGGAGGAAACTATCCAACTTTTTTAAATACCAAAGATATCCATTTTCTCATTAAACAAGCAGTGAAATGCCTCCATCCACAATAATCGTTTGGCCGCGGATCATGCTGGAATCCTCACTTATCAAAAACATTACTGTATTAACCATATCTTCAATTTCCACCATACGCCCTGCAGGAGTTTTGGTCTTTGCTTCTTCGAGAAGCTCTGCACGGTTAGGGAAATGTTTTAAAGCTTCAGTATCAACTGCACCGCCTGAAACAGCGTTTACGACGATATTTTTGGGAGCCAGTTCAATAGCCAAGTAGCGTGTCAATGCTTCTAATGCGGCTTTTGAAACCCCCACAGTCGTATAGTTTTCCAGGTAGCGGATCGATCCCAGGGAGCTGATGCTTACTATTTTTCCGCCGCCATTTTTCTCCATCAGCTTTGCAGCTTCCTGTCCGCAGAAAAGCAGAGCTTTGCTGTTAATATTCATTGTCCAGTCCCAATGGGATTCTTCCAGTTCCATTGCCGGGCGCAGTACACCGGATGCTGCATTGTTTACAAACACATCCAGCCTTCCAAATTCACGCTCAATCTCCTGGAATAGCCCTTTAATTTTTTCTACGTCACCTACGTTTGCTTTTACAACCAGGACTTTTCTTCCCAGTGCCTCAATTTCGGCTGCTGTTTCATTTGCAGCCGATTTGCTGCGTGCGTAATTGATGACAATGTCATAGCCTTCTTTGGCAAGCCTGATGGCCGTTGCCTTTCCAATTCCTCTGCTGCTTCCTGTTATCAGTGCTACTTTTTGTGTCATGATTCAGTTTCCTTTCTGTTATGTATTCCTGTTCCAAACTGTTTTAGGGATTGTTATAACGGGAATTTAAAAATTAAGCTGTTCTCTCTAGTTTGGTGCAAGTGTCCTCCGCTCTAACCAACTCTGCATGTTAAACTTTGTTTGAATTTAACAGCACCAAAATTTTAAAAAACAGCCTAAATAAAACCCCTTACCGATTTCATTTTAGCTTTTTCCATGTATATATGGCAATTCGAATTAAAACACTATTTGTAATCCAAATAAGGAAAGGAAGATGGCAATTGTTTGTCGGACGTGATATGACAGAGCTCTCTATGATGTCAAAATCAGACTGGAAGGACAGTGAGCTTGCTTTTTACCATCATTCATTTCAGCAGATCATGCCTTATTTAAATGCTGAGGGCCAAACCATCCATAGGGAAATCATCGAAGAAATAGAAAACCGCGGCGGCTTGAAAAGACAGGAAGCTGATTATACGCATGGAACCCGGGTAAGCTACGATTAATCATATAGAAAAAGGGGGCACGCCTCCTTTTTCTATCCTCTGCTATCCAAATATAGCTTCCATATTTTCTGGTGGGAAACCGGAAAAGGAAATTCTTTAATTTCTTCAAGGCTGACTAATTTCAAATCATTTTTTTCTTCTTCAAGTATTATTATTTTTCCTTTATACACATTTATGTTCCATGTTAGATGGGAAAAAACGTGTTCAATCTGACCAGTCATTTCTTGTATTTCCACTTCGGCGCCAAATTGTGTGCTGAACACATCTTTCATCTGCTCTTTGTCGCTTACATAAGCAATATTGATTTCTGCCATCGGAAATTCCCAGAGATTAGCAAGAAGGCCTTTTTCAGGCCTTTTGTGTATCAAAATTCTTTCGTGATCATCTATGAGGACAGCTGCTGCTAACTGGACATTTCTTTGCTTCTTTGTTTTAGTTTTTACGGGCAGCTCATGCTGCGTCCCCTCATAAAAAGCAGTACAATGTTCTCTCACCGGGCATAATAAGCATGAAGGTGACGTTGGTGTACAAATTAATGCGCCAAGCTCCATAAGGGCCTGATTGAAATGGGACGGATTTTTATGTGAAATTAATTTTCGGACGGAAGACTCAAAGATCTTCCTGGAAGAAGGCTTGGCGATATCATCCCAGATAGAGAGGATACGCGAAAGGACCCGCATGACATTGCCATCCACAGCTGGTTCCGGTATTCCGTAAGCAATACTGAGAATTGCTCCTGCTGTATAAGGCCCTACTCCTTTTAATGAAGAAATTTCTTTTGGTGTATCTGGAACTCTTCCGCCATATTTTTCATGGACTTCCCGGACGGCCGCCTGAAGGTTTCTTGCTCTTGAATAATAGCCCAAACCCTCCCAGGCTTTTAATACCTTTTCTTCGTCTGCTTCAGATAGATCCTTTACAGTCGGAAACTGTTCAATAAAGCGATGAAAATAAGGAATTACGGTATCCACCCGCGTCTGCTGAAGCATAATCTCGGAAACCCAAACCTTGTAAGGATCCTGGTCCTTTCTCCATGGCAAATCCCTTTGCTCAGCTTCAAACCACCTGAGCAAATCATCTTGAAAACCATTTATATCAACTGATTCAATCGTATTTTGATTAACTTCTTTCAATTTTTAATCCTCCTGATGTTAAACAATCGGAAAATATGGGAATATATTAGTACAGTCGCTTCTTTAATCCTTAGTTCTTGATGATTGAACATTATTCATCAACTCCTTTAAAGGTACCCATATTCAGCTGTTAATACAAGAAATTTGCTGGTACACTAAAAAAGCGGCATCATGTCCGCTATAGATTAAATCAAACACAAGAATCATGTCCCAAGGAAGGAGGTATTTTCCTCTTGGATACCGGCACACATGTAGTTATGGGGCTGGCGATTGGCGGCATTGCCACTCTTGACCCCGTTGTTGCTGAAAGTTCTGCTACAGCAACAAGTGTCATGATTGGAGCCATAGTCGGTTCACAAATACCAGATATAGATACTGTTTTAAAACTAAGAAATAATGCCGTTTATATTCGCAATCACAGGGGAATTACCCACTCCATACCGGCTGTAGTGCTTTGGCCTCTTGCCATACTTGCAGTTGTTTACCCATTTTTTCCAACAGCAGATTTGCTTCATTTATGGCTGTGGACTTTTTTGGCTGTTTTCCTGCATGTTTTTGTAGACGTATTTAATGCTTATGGAACTCAGGCACTTCGGCCCTTTTCTTCCAAATGGGTAGCTTTGGGAATCATTAACACATTTGACCCATTTATTTTTGGGATCCATGTCGCAGGATTATTTATCTGGGCCTTCGGGGCTCATCCTGGTTATACATTTTTAATTATCTATGGCATTATTGTCGTGTATTATCTTCTTCGATTCGCAGCTCAGAGAAGTGTGCTGAGAGCTGTAAAAGTAATTATACCGGATGCCACAGAAATCATCATTGCCCCAACTATGAAATTCAATCAATGGCGAGTTGCCGTGATGAGCAAGCAGCAATTTTTCGTTGGGCGTGCTGTTAAAAACCATGTGAGGATTCTCGATCAATTTAACCGCGTTCCTGTTCCTGAAACACCTGTAATTGAAGCCGCGAAGAAAGACAAAAATCTATCAGCATTCCTATCCTTCTCACCTGTTTACCGCTGGGAAGTGGATGAATATGATGATTATTATGAAGTTCGATTCATTGACCTCCGCTACCGGAGCAATGGACATTATCCATTTGTAGCCGTGGTCCAGCTCGATCGGGAGTTTAACATTCAATCATCCTATACAGG
The DNA here is from genome assembly GCF_000294775.2 of Cytobacillus oceanisediminis 2691. GTDB lineage: Bacteria > Bacillota > Bacilli > Bacillales > Cytobacillaceae > Cytobacillus > Cytobacillus pseudoceanisediminis. The sequence goes on along the minus strand of NZ_CP015506.1, from coordinate 1,190,198 downwards.
CTGGATTTTCAGTGAGGAAAAACTTCGAAAAAAACTGGATATCATTCCTGGCTAATGAAAACAGGCTGCTAAATAGGCAGCCTGTTTTCAATTCAGCGCATTTTTGTCCTGTTCGAGTAAATGTTTGTATTTAGGATTATTGGCAACAAATTCATGGAGCCTGCTTCCGTGGTTTTCTACCCATTGCCTTACGATTCTTTCTGTCATTTCAGCACCTTTATATTCTCTGCCAGCCTTGGCATAAGTTGCTTCAAAATCTTCCCATAGCAGTTCAATCCATGTCTGGGCCTGGCTTGCTGAAAGCATTTTGTTTTTTTCCAATAAAAGCTCATAAAGCTTTTGCTGGTACTCATTCATAAAAGTCACCTCATTACCATTTATTAATAACCAGTATCCATCATAGCCTTTCGAAAAAAACAAATAATAGTATTACGTGATTGGCTAAGATGCCGTTCACGCTCTTATTCCGGTTTAGGAGGCTGCTTATGCGCAATAAAGCGAGAAATTTCCCAAATCAAAACAATATAAAATTGGAGGGGGAGCCGCGGGCTAAAGCAGAATATGCTTCACGCCGGGCTGATGGCACAATTAATACGCACCCTCAGGAACGAATGAGAGCTTCATCAAACCGCGAAAGTGACACACCAGAATTTTAAAATACGAGGAGGGCTTGGTTATGGGAAACAGCAAAAACCTTTTTGGGGATAACCCTTATTCCAGTCCATTTACTTCACCGCACTTTAGGCCTAAACGTGCACATTCACAAGTAAATGGTGAGACCCAGCAAACTCAAGACCTCATTATTTTAAAACGGCAGATTCGCAAAAATTCATAAAGTGAGTTAGACTGCACTAAAATCAGAAAGAGGATGGTTTACATCATCCTCTTTCTTCCAGTTTTTTCAGCATGGAGATCGGCAAAGCTTCTTCACCTTTGCTTCCATTTAGCCGGAATCCCCAGGCAAACACGCCATTCATATATTCAATTTTAAAGTAAACTCCTGGATCTCCATCGATTTCATAAATTTCACCAGGGGAAAAATCATCAGGATTGAGCAGGTAGGATTTCGCCATTATTACTTTGCGCTCAAGTACGGCAAACTCATTTACCATACCCATCTGTTCCGCTTTCCTTGCTTTTTCATTTAAGCTGGCAATTTCTTGCTGAAGCTCATACGTAGTCATTGTACTGTACCTTTTCTCCTGCATATTAACCCCTCTTACTTTCTCTAGATAATCGTATATTGCTTTGGTTAATTCTTGAAATTTCTGTTTAGTCTTTTAATGTGCCCGTTGATTTCCGGTTCGACATACCTAAGTATATGAGAAAATGCCTGTTTAGAAAAGGGTCCTGCCTTTTGTTTTGATGCTATTTCACAAGTATTGAACTTTTTTGTTAAAATGGTGTTTAAAAGACCTTCAAAGGAGGGAAACATATGAAGTCCGTCATCATTACCGGAGCGGGGTCCGGATTAGGCAAAGAGCTTGCTTTATTATTTGCCAAACAAGGATTCCATATTATTTTAACAGGAAGGACTTTGGACAAACTGCAAAGTGTGGAAAAGGAGATTCTTGAAGCTGGCGGAAGCGCTCAATCCTTTACATTAGATATTACAAAACTCCAGGAGATCAGCAGCTTGATGACGCAAATCCAAAGCCATGAACTTTACGGCTTAATTAACAATGCTGGAGTTGGACATTTTAGGCCATTTGAACGTCTTGGAGAGCAGGAAATACAGGAAATGCTTCAAACAAACGTGCTGGGCACTATTTATATGACTCAGGCTGTTCTGCCTTATTTTAAAGAAAAAAACGGCGGCTTGCTGATGAACATCATTTCGACTGCTGGCTTAAAAGGAAAAGTAAATGAATCAGTGTATGCAGCAAGCAAGTTTGCTGTAAGAGGGTTTACAGAGAGCCTTCAGAAAGAACTCGAAGACACGGATATTAAAGTTAAAGCCGTTTATATGGGCGGAATGGATACCTCTTTCTGGGATGAAAGCGACCATATCAAAAACAAATCCAGGCTTCGTTCTCCTGAAGAAGTGGCAGTAATGATTCTGGATAATTTGAATGAAGAGTCCATTGTAATTGAATCTAAAAAATAACACATGGGCTTCCATGTGTTATTCTTCATCACTTAAATATCGATCAATTAAATCAAACGAAAAGCCCTTTCTAAATAAGGTTTGTTTCATTTTTTGCCTGTATTCGAAATCAGGAAGATTGGCATATTTCCTCTTAGCTTTCTCCGCTTGGTACTTTAGGGCAGCCAATTCTTCATCTTCTTCTTTTTCAATCTCCGTTTCAGATATTGCTTCTTGAATGATGTCAAAATTAAAACCTTTACGCATTAACATCTGCTCCAGTTTTTGTTTGAGGATCTTTGATGAATCACGGCCATATTTCTGTGCATGCTTTTCACACAGCCTTATTGCTGTACTTAATTCAGCTTCCCTTGAATACACCTCCAGCGCCTCATCGATTAATTTAGGGGATATCCCTTTCTCCTTTAGTTCAGTGCGGATTAATCCTTTCCCTTTATCTGATGTGTTCATTTGTGTACGCACAAAAGCTTTTGCATATTCTTCATCGTTTAAAAATTTGTAATCATACAATTTGTGAACAACTTCCTGAATAACCGGTTCTTCAACTTCTTTGTCAGCTAAATGTTTGCGGACTTCGGTTTCTGAGCGCATCCTTCTGGATAAATACTGAATAGCCATGTTATAGGATTTCCGGATATCGTCCTGATAGCCAATTTCATTTAGTGAAAATTCATCAAGCTCGATTCCTTTTTTGAGCTGATGTTTTATTAATACATCTTCATCCACACTAAATGCATATTCTTCACCTTTCCCATAATCCATATATATATTGTAGCGGTCTGTGTTTTTTTTCTGAAATGTGATTTTCGTAATGATCGGCATTTTCTCCACCTCTTTTCTTAAATGTAACATAATCAAAGCCTCTTTTCGTATAAATTGTTGTTTTCCGCTCCAGGCTGCTCGCTTTCTGCAGGCCGCGGGCGGTGAGTCTCTTCGACAGGGTCTTACCGCCGCAATAAACTCAATAAATAATATACAAAAAGCAACAAACCTTGCGAAAACAGCCTTATCAAAAAAGGATTTTGAAAGAGAACGTCGTAAACTGTAACAAGGTATTTGCACTTGAAAGGGGGAATCGCCCATGAGAATAGCCATCGCAGGCGGAACTGGCTTTGTTGGAAACGCCTTGGTGAAAAAATTACTGGAGAAAAAACATGAAATATTTATTCTAACGAGAAATATATCTCATAAGCAGCATTCTAAAAATCTGAATTATGTACAATGGCTGAACGATGATGATTCACCGGAAGATGTTCTGGAAAGCATTGACGTGTTTATCAACCTGGCTGGTGAGTCCATTAACAGTGGAAGATGGACGGAAGATCGCAAAAAACGGATATTAAACAGCCGCATTACAGCCACGAAGGAAGTTCGCCGGATTATCAGCCGCCTTGAAGAAAAGCCGTATACACTTATAAATGCCAGCGCCGTTGGTTACTATGGCACTTCCCAGGTTGAAACTTTCACCGAATCTTCCAGGAAAAGCGGTACTGATTTTTTGGCTGAAACAGTAAGACGCTGGGAGGAAGAGGCAGCCAAAGCAGAAGAATTTGAAGTCAGGACAGTATTCTGCAGGTTTGGAATCATTCTTGAGAAAAACGATGGTGCTCTTCCGCGAATGGCCCTTCCTTATAAATTATTTGCCGGAGGGACTGTCGGAACAGGCAGCCAATGGGTTTCCTGGATTCATTTAGATGATGCCGTAAGCGGAATCCTTTATTGCATTGAACACGAACAGCTTCAGGGTCCCGTAAATTTCACATCGCCCTATCCTGTGACTATGAAGGAATTTGGGCAAATACTTGGAGAAGTCCTTAATCGCCCGCACTGGATGCCTGCTCCGGGCTTTGCTCTAAAAATAGCTCTTGGAGAGATGAGTACCCTGGTATTAGAGGGGCAAAAAGTACTTCCTGAAAAATTGCAGTCATTCGGTTACGAATTTTTATATCCAGAATTAAAGGCAGCTCTTAGCGATATTTATAAATGAAATTTGTATCATTTTTTTCAAATAAGGGAAAAATAAGGGAAGTGTGAACCTTATTCTGAAAGGATGATACAAAGTGGACAAAAAGAAAAGAGACAAATCCAAAAGCACTTTATCAAGCATGCAGGAAGTAACTTATTCAAGAGAATTCAAAAGAGCTGACAAAGCAGGCGGATTTGCAGGCAGACAGTCAAAACATTAATTTCCACCCATACCATCCCTATTAAAGGCACATGATAAAGGTACGGAAACAATTAGTTTCCGCACCTTTATTGCTGAAAGGGGTTATTTGCAATGGGCCGTGCACATGGACATAAAACTCGCGATAAAAACAAATCATCACTTCCACAAGTACCAAAAAACATGAAATCTGACGGCATCGACGTAGAATTTAACCGCGAACTTGCCGATCATGATGATCTCGAGGCAATGGCACGTTCCAAGGCTGCTGATCAGCGGGCAAAGAGCAGACAAAAACGCTAGCCTAAATAGAAAAGCGGAAGCCCATGCCCATGAAGGAGCACAGACTAAGAATGCCACGTCCTGTGGCAACGTCTGCATAACCCGTATCCTGCGGACCTCAGGCATAAGTCGGTTCCTGTAAGAAGGCGTTCTTCCTTCTGAAAGGAAATGGCTTATGACGTCCCTAGGAGCCGCAGTTAGACAAGCTTGTGACCTCGAGGGGGCAGTCACTGGAGCGAGACATTTATCGGCATTCAGAATTCTATGCTTTTCTATTATTAAAGGACAAAAAAAGCAGGAACCTCAGGTTCCTGCCTTTCATATTTCTGCTCAGTGAGTGTGTGCTTCTTTTTTGCCTATTCCGTGACCGCCTTTTATCATTGTTTTAATATAGGGGATGGCGAATCTGTCAACACCCCAGCAGTAAGCACCTGCACCTGTAAATAGAAGGATGATTGCTGCTGTATATAGTATTGGGTTAGTGCTTGTTGTTCCTGCTAATAGGAAATTTAGATTCATGAAAGCTCCTGCGATTAATGCCGGAATGGTCGCTGCTCCAAGTATTAGTCCAATTCCAACGAGGACTTCACCCCATGCAACTAAAGTACTGAATAAATCTGCGTTTGGCAATGCTACATTTTCCAGGAAGCCCGCATACCAGCCCTGCACTGCCGGATGGTCGCCAGCGGCTTGTGCTATGGCCCCCTGCATGAACCCACCTGCATTAAATCCGCCTGCTACCTTATGCCATCCTGCTTCCAGCCATTGTATACCAAGCCAAACCCTTAATATTGTCCACACGACTGCTGTCTTAGGAGTTTTCCACCATTTCATGATAATCATCTCCACGTTATTATTGTGAGAAATTTCACATATTCATTTAAAAATTTTTCCCTATCAGGGAATTTAAAAGCCGGCCAGCTCTCGAGAGGAAAGATTGCTGCCATGAAGTTATTTGTGAAATACTTCACTAACTTTCCTCACTTATAATATACTTCTTTCCATCCCTTTTCGCAATATACTTCACTAATTCTTCGCAAAATATCGGACTATCATTAATAAGGCTGTTTTCATCCGGCCAAAGCGGGAATAGGAATAGTACTGTGTAAATTATTGCTGCATTAAAGGAGGACCTTTGACACATGCTTGAAAGCTTGCTGAAAGATCTCATTGCTATTAATAGCTCTTCAAAGGAAGGAGCAAACCAGGCTATTGAATATTGTCATCAATGGCTGTCGGGCCACGACCTTCCTTCTAGAATAATTGAAAATAATGGATATAAAATGACAGTCTGTGAAATTGGAAGCGGTGATCAGACCGTTATTTTTAATGGGCATGTGGATGTTGTCTCAGGAAAGGATGAACAATTCATTCCTGTAGAACTCCGCGATAAAATATATGGACGCGGGGCAGCAGATATGAAAGCCGGGGTTGCGGCCATGATGTGTGCAGTAAAAGAACTCCGCAATAAGCCAATTGGCGTAAAAATTCAGCTTCAAATTGTATCAGATGAAGAAATCGGCGGTTTTAATTGTTCCGGGTATTTAGCAGAACAGGGGTATCGCGGGGATTTTGTCATTTGTTCTGAACCGACTCAGCTCGGAATTGCGCTGGAAGCAAAAGGAGTTATCAGGCTGGACATCCAGATAGACGGAGATCCGGCCCACGGCAGCCGTCCATGGGAAGGAGTCAATGCCATTGAAAAGGCTTTTGAAGTACATCAAAAACTATTAAAATTGCCTTTTGCAAAAGAGGCGTCTGAATTTTTTCCGCAGCCTTCGATTAATCTGGCAAAAATAACTGGAGGAGATGTTTATAATAAGGTGCCTGAAAAATGTATCATGTCGTATGATATCCGGTACTTGCCTGAACAGGATCATGAAGAGATCATCAAACAAATCGAGAATATCACAGATGGAGAAATAATTATGAATATGTTCAGCAAGCCGCTTGTGACAGCCAGAGACAATCCTTTCATCTTAATGCTTGAACCTATTGTTGAAAAACACACAGAAGATAAAGCCGTTTTCTTTGGACAGCATGGTTCTGCCGATACTGTGTTCTTTGCCAATTACGGGATACCAGCTATCGAGTTTGGCCCAACCGGCATGAACTGGCACGGTGATAATGAATATGTCCTGCCGCATTCCATTCATTTATATGAAAAAATGCTTATCGACTTTGCCATGAAATTCTCGAATTAAGATGCAAATTAAATGCTAATAGTCTCCCAATATGGTAAATTTTCGGTATATGATTAAAGGGGGATTCAGAGTAATGAGCTCTATTAGTTTATTGAAAAAATCTGCTGGAATTGTGCTGCAGAAAAAGAACCTGACAAATGTTACTGCCAGAGTTGGACTTGTACTGGACATTTCCGGCTCCATGCGCAAGTTATATAAAAACGGGACTGTCCAAAGGGTTGTGGAGAGAATCTTAGCAGTTGCCAGCCAATTTGATGATGACGGTGCACTTGATATTTGGGTCTATGATAATGAATTTTCCAGGCTGAAGCCGGTAACAGAACATGACTTTGAAGGATATGTGGATCAATATATATTAAATAATGATCTGATTCACAAATTCGGAAGAAATGATGAACCGCCAGTAATGGAGGATGTCATTCAGAAATATACCACAGAAGATCCTAGTAAAGACCCTGCCTTCATTGTTTTCATTAATGATGGGGGCTGTAAAAGAACGATCAAAAAGCCGGTTATAGCATCCTCCGATAAACCATTATTTTGGCAGTTTGTCGGCATAGGCGATTCAAACTTTGAAGTACTGGAAAAATTGGATGAAATGGATGGCCGCTATATCGATAACGCAAACTTTTTCCACATTAAAGATATCGAGACCATTTCTGATAACGAACTTTATGACCTCTTGCTGAATGAATTCCCTGACTGGCTAAAAGAAGCTAAGGAAAAGAATGTCATTTTATAGATAAGCAAAAAGGCGGATTTGATATTAATCAAGTCCGCCTTTTGCATCCCTGCTGGCCATATACCCATTTTGCATCCAACTGTCATTTCAAGCATTAGCACCCACTGCCGCTTTACCGTGAAGCCGATAGTAAAAGCCTTCCTGTTCAAGCAGAGAATCATGAGTACCTTCCTCAATAATCCTGCCCTCTTCAAGAACAAAAATTTTATCCGCTTTCTGAATCGTATTCAGACGGTGGGCAATGACAAAACTGGTCCTGCCTTTCATCAGTTCCTGAAGGGCATCCTGAATCTTAAGCTCTGTCACTGTATCAATGCTGCTTGTTGCTTCATCCAAAATTAAAATGCCCGGGTTGGCCAGAAAGGCACGTGCAATGGAAAGAAGCTGCTTCTGCCCCTGACTTATGCCATTTCCGTCCTGACTCAGCACTGTCTCATACCGCTGAGGAAGTTTCATGATAAAGGAATGGGCATTGGCAAGCTTAGCCGCTTCCACCACTTCATCATCTGAGGCTTCCAGCCTGCCGTAGCGGATATTTTCGCGCACAGTGCCGCGGAATAGAAAGGAATCCTGCAGCACAAAACCCATATGCTTCCTCAGGCTTTCTTTTTTCACATTGGCTATATCTTCACCGTCAATTAATATAAGGCCTGAGTCCCGTTCATAAAACCGTGAGAGCAAATTGATCATTGTTGTCTTCCCTGCACCTGTCGGACCAACTAAAGCAGCAGTCTGTCCTGCTTTTACATGAAGGTTTACATCCCTTACCGTATTTCCATCTTCCTCATAAGAAAAAGATACATTATGGAACTCTACCTCGCCTTTTACTCCGGTAAGTTCTTTTAGCTGCTCTTCATTTCTGAATTCTTCATCTTCATCCATAATGTCAAATACCCGCTCTGCTCCTGCAATCGCTGATAAAAGTGTGTTAAACTGGTTTGCCAAGTCATTAAGCGGACGTGTGAATTGCCGGGAATACTCCGTGAATATGACGATGACACCGATTGAAATCATACCATTCAGGGCAAAAATGCCTCCAACCCCGGCAATAATGGCAAAGCTCATGTTGTTCAGAACATTCATCAGCTTCGGGATAAATCCGGAATATGTCTGAGCCCAGAACCCTGCCCCCCTAAGTTTTTCTCCTTTTTCCCGGAACTCGGCTATAACTTTCTTTTCCTGTGAAAAGGTCTTGATGATCCTCTGTCCTGATATGGTCTCTTCAATAAAACCGTTCAGCTCTCCAAGATTCTTTTGCTGCTCTTTGAATAACCTTCCTGTCCGTGCTGTAATCCATTTCATTCCAAAAAACATCAGCGGCACAATGATCAGAGTAATGATCGTCAGCAAAGGACTGAGCCAAAGCATAACGGAAACTGTGCCAATCAAAGTCAGCAGGCTGGAAAAGACCTGGATTACTGAACTGTTCAGAGTCGAGCTGACATTTTCAATATCGTTTGTTACCCTGCTCATCAGTTCCCCCTGCTGCCGCTTGTCAAAGAACGGAATAGGGAGCTTATGCAAATGTTTGAAAAGCTTCGTTCTCATTGTAAATACAGTATCCTGTGCGATGCCGATCATCCAATAATTCTGAAACCAAAGTGCAAGCGAGTTCAGCACATATATGACTCCAAGCCAGATCAGTAAGGCAATAAATCCATTGCTGTTCTTTGTGACAATATACTCGTCGATCGCCATCCCGACTAAATAAGGACCAAGCAGCCCCATTGCTGAGCTGATAACCACCATTAATAGAACAAGAGATAACAACCCTTTATTGTAGGCCAAGTATGTCCAGATTCTTTCTAATGTGAAATTAATGTTCTCAGATTTCGGCTTTTTCCCTTTAGTAAATTTACCATTCAAGTCGAGAGGTATCTTTTTATATTGGAAAGGTTCTTTGAGCTGTTTAAGCATAATTTCTGTTCTCCTCTCCAGATTGGGATTGAAAAATCCGCTTATACAATCCCGATGTTTTAAGGAGATTCTCGTGGTCTCCCTCAGCCAGAAGCCTTCCATCTTCAAGCAATAAGATTCTGTCTGCTTCCATTGCTGTACTGATTTTCTGTGTGATAATCAGTGTTGTACAGGTATATTTTTTTAAAGAACTCAAAAGTTTTGCCTCTGTTTTCATATCCAGTGCACTTGTACTGTCATCAAGCAGAAGGATTTTCGGCATTCTTACTAGCGCCCGGGCAATGGATAGACGCTGTTTTTGCCCGCCCGATAAATTAACACCCTTTTGTCCCACTTTTGTTTCATAACCTCGTGGCAGCTTCATAATCGTTTCATGTATTTGTGCATTGACAGCTGCTTCAGTTATTTCCTCCATCACTGCATCTTCCTTGCCCCATGAAATGTTCTCTTTCACACTGCCTGTAAAAAGCAGGGCTTCCTGAGGTACAAAGCCAATTTTCCTGCGGAGATTCTCCATTTTCATTTCCCGGACATCATGCCCGTCAATTTCAACTTTTCCTCCGGTCACATCATATAGCCGGGGGATGAGCTGAAATAAAGAGGTCTTCCCTGAGCCTGTTGCACCTAATATCGCTACTGTTTCCCCGGGATATATTGTAAAGCTGATGCCGTCCAGTACCTTCTCAGAAGTGCCTGGGTAATGAAAAGATACATTATTAAATAGAATTTTGCCCTGACTTACTGTTAGGGCATTCCTGGATTCTGAGCTGTCTGTTAAATCCACATCAGTCTCCAGCACCTCTGCAACACGATTCGCAGAGGCCCGCGCCCTTGAGAATGCCATGATAATCCAGGAAAAAATGGAGAAAGCGGCCGTTATCCTGGTAGCATAGTTAACAATTGCAACAATCTCTCCAACCTTTACATCCCCTGTATTTACCTGTATGCTGCCAAACCAAAGCACGCCAAGAATACTAAGATTCATGATTAAGAGCAAAACAGGCATGGTCACTTCCATTAGGCGCAATGCTTTAACCGTTCCATCTCTAAGATCCTCATTCGTGCGCGTAAATCGTTTCACTTCATGATTTCTGCGGACAAACGCTTTAATTAGCCGAATCCCTGTCAGATTCTCCTGCATGACGCTGTTCACAGAGTCCAGCTTTTCCTGGACTGCTTTAAAGAGCACGCCTCCTTTTCCCATTACCCAAAACAGAAATAGAAAAAGGAATGGGGCCACAGCTGATAAGATAAGAGCAAGTTTCACATTTACCACAAAAGCCATTATAAGGCCGCCAATTATTAATAGAGGGGCTCTCATCATGATTCGAAGACTCATAAAAACGGTATTTTGAAGCTGCGTAATATCATTAGTCATTCGGGTAATTAATGAAGATGTCGGAAAAAGATTAAAGTTGGCAAAAGAGAAGGATTGTACCTTGTCATATAATCTTTTCCTTACATCAAAACCAAAGCTTTGGCTGACATGGGCAGCATAAAAGGAATTAATGACTCCAGCCGCAAAGGCGGCAAAAGAGGCAGCCAGCATAATCCCTCCCCACTTCACTACCTCCTGAAGATTATTCTGAAGGATGCCTTCATCTATGATCTTTGCCATTAGCAATGGCTGAATAAGCTCAACAGCAAGCTCCGTCAGCATTAAGAATAATGCTATTGCCACCGCTATCCGGTAAGGCTTAAGAAATGCTAAAACTTTCGCCATTTATAGTCCCCCAAGCTGTAATTGCAATTTATAATATATGTATAATAAGACAACTAAAATCCTTCGGCAAACTAAATAAACCTATTAATATCATAATCCTTTTTACAAAATTTTTAAATAATTCCATTAAAAAAATTAAAAAACGCCTGGATCAGACCAAGCGCCTATTCATTCTTATATATGGGGGCAATCAGGTCGATCCTGTTTGTCCATATGCCTCCTGAATAATCATCAGGCAGCCGTTCCATGTCTTCCGGTCTGTCAAATCCTTCCGACCAGCTCCCGTCCCCTGCAACCACAATAACTCTTGTGCCTGCATCATCCATTCGATTCAAGAACTTATTTGGCCAGCCCCATAACAGCTTTGTATATGATTCAGGAATATGAAGCTGTGTGTTATGGCAGGAGTTTGGAACATATCCTGTCCACCCCGTTCCTAAATAAGGGAGAAGGCATTCTTTCAAAGTTGCCTTGGACATCACCCTCATTGCAGGCATTTCTTCTATCAGAGCAGCAATAGGTTCGTCTCCTCCATAAACAGATATTTTCTCCAATCTGTCTTCTGAAAACATGGACAGGTATTCAGCAAGCTTTTCTCCTTCTTGGGGATCGTTGCTTTTAATATGGATTAAGAAATCTCCTTCCGGAAACTCTTTCATGACTTCATCAAGGCTTGGCATCATCCCGATTCCTTTACCGCGAAACGGATAGGTTTTTCCATTATCAGCTGTGTAGCCATATCCAATGTCCAGCTTTTTTAATTCCTTCATTGTATAATCTCTGGTATTTCCCTTTGCATTTGTCCGGCATTCCAGCGTCCAATCATGGAATACCGCAAACTGTCCATCCTTTGTAAGCTGAATATCCAGTTCAACTGCATCTGCACCAGCCGCAAAAGCTGCTTCCATGGAAGGAATCGTATTCTCAAGAAAGGAATGCTCAGGCTCGTAAATTCTTTCAGCCGTACAGGTCTCCCCTGTTATCCCTTCCATATGAAAGGTCTGGGCCATTCCTCTATGGGCGAGAAGCAGCGGCTTATCATTTCTTTCTTTTGTAAGCAGGGAGGTGTTGTTTAAAAACATAAATGCGCCGAGAATTAATAAGATTATGATCAGCCGTTTTAAAATCTTCTTTACCTTTTTCATTTGTCCTCCGGTTTTTGCAGAAATAAATCTTTTCTCAACCGATTTTACCATAATCCAATAGGTAAAAATATAAAAGGCCAAATCTAAAGATTCGGCCTTTTATTGTTAGCTTGATTTCCGCCCCAGGTAAGCTTCCATGATTCTAGGGTCATTCAGGAGCTTTTGTGAGCTTCCCTCAGCAACCATTTTCCCTGTTTCCAGGACATACCCATAATCGGATATTTTTAGTGCCTGTCTTGCATTCTGCTCCACCAGAAGAACAGTTGTGCCTGCTTCGTTAATTTCTTTAATAATTTTAAAGATATCTGCCACTATTAGAGGGGCCAGCCCCATTGAAGGTTCGTCAAGAAGAAGCAGCTTTGGTTTGCTGAGGATCGCTCTCGCAATGGCCAGCATCTGCTGCTGGCCCCCGGATAATGTTCCTCCAAGCTGCTTCTGCCTTTCTTCAAGGATTGGGAAACGTTCCATTACATTCTTAATATCCTGGTCAATTTCATTGTCCTTCCGATGGTAAGCTCCCATCTCAAGATTTTCAAGCACTGTCATTCCTGAAAGAATCTGGCGGCCTTCCGGAACAAGGGCAATCCCTTTGCGCAGCAGCTGGTCCGGCCGCAGTCCCGTTACATCCTGCCCCTGAAATTGAATGCTGCCGGCTTGAGGCTTGAGCAATCCGGAAATGGTCTTCATAGTCGTTGTCTTTCCTGCTCCGTTTGCGCCAAGTATCGTAACAATACTGCCTTCTTCCACTTCGAGGCTGATGCTTTTCAGAACCTGGATTTTTCCATAAAAGGCGTTAATCCCGTTTACCTTAAGCATACAAATCTTCCTCCTCACTGCCGAGATAGGCTTCGATGACATCCGAATTATTTTGGATTTCAGCAGGTGTTCCTTCAGCAATCTTCTTGCCGAAGTTTAGCACGGCAATACGGTCGCATAATTTCATGACAAGCGGCATATCATGCTCAATCAGCAGGACGGTAACGCCTTGTTCCTGAATTTTTTTGATGAGATGAAATAATTCGCTTGTTTCTGTTTCGTTCATTCCGGCTGCCGGTTCATCCAGAAGCAGCAGCTGAGGAGAGCTTGCCAGTGCCCTGGCAATTTCCAGCCTTCTTTGCTGGCCGTATGCCAGGCTGTCAGAAACAATATCCGCAAAACCTCCCAGCCCAACAAACTCTAATAGTTCATTCGCTTTGCTGCGGATTCTTTCTTCTTCTTTCCGCTGTGATTTTGTCCTGAATACACTGCTGAACACCCCGGATTTACTCCGGCAATGCTCCCCAACCATCACATTTTCTTCTGCTGTCATCTGGGGAAACAAGCGAATATTCTGGAATGTTCTGCAAATGCCTTTTTTCGTGATAAGGTGCGGCTTTAAGCCATTGATATTGTCTTCATTAAAGATAATCTCGCCTGAGGTAGGCGTAAACATCGATGTAATCAGATTGAACATCGTTGTCTTCCCGGCTCCGTTTGGACCGATCAGCCCAAAGATCTCACCCCGGTTAATAGAGAACGAGACATCAGACAGGGCACTCAGCCCGCCAAAGTTTTTACATGCTTTTTTGATTTGAAGTACCATGCTTTTGCCTCCTCTTTGATGCTTTAAGCTTGAGCCAATTTAAAATATTTACATCAATTAATCCCTGTGGCCGGACAGCCATCATAATAATAATGATCAGACCGTAAATCATGTAGCGGTATTCGCTTATAAACCTGAGCACTTCGGGCATTACAGTTAAGAAGAGCGCTCCAAACACCGGTCCCCAAATTACTTCGCTTCCTCCAAAAACTGCGAAAATCAGTATCTCAACCGCACGGTGATAGGCAAAATCGGCAGGACTTATGTAGGCAAGAACATGTGCAAATAATGCACCTGCAAATCCGGCTACCAGTGCCCCCTGTGCAAATGCCAGGACTTTATAATAAGTAATATTGATTCCCATTGACTCTGCTGCTTTTTCATCCAGCTTAATCGCTGCGAAAGCCCGTCCCACTCTGGAGCGGTTCTGCCTTCTGAAAAACGTGAGTATGCTGATTGTAACCCCTAACAAAATGAGGAAAATAGCTAGAAAAACAAACTGGTTATTTTGGAGTCCAAGTATTTTCGGATCAAAGCCAAATTCTTTTAAAGTATTCAGCAGTTCACGGCCCATATGAGGAATGCCTGATAAGCCTACAGCTCCCTTTGTCATAGACTCCCAGTTTACAAAAATAACCCGGATAACCTCTCCAAACCCGAGAGTCACAATGGCGAGATAAACCCCCTGAAGCCTTAATGTCGGTATCCCGATAAGGATTCCGAATAAACCCGCCAATAAAGTGCCCGAAAGTATCCCCACAATAATAGGAAGGTCAAAGTTCAGCGTCAGAAGGGCCGATGTATAGGCACCGATCCCCATAAATCCTGCATTGGCAAGCGAGAGCTGACCAGTTGATAGAGTAATATATATACTTACCCCTAAAATAATGTTGATTAATATAAAAGAAGCTACCTGTAAATAATATGGATTTATTAATTCTGCAAGCATGAGTTCACCTTCTTACGCTGAAATTTTTTGGCCAAACAACCCCTGCGGCCTGATGAGAAGGATGACGATAATTGCCGCAAAAGCTATTGCATCCTTGTATCCCGAATTGCCGTAAACAACGACAAAGGTTTCCGCCAAGCCAAGGATAAGGCCTCCGGCCATCGCTCCCTTGACATTCCCCATGCCGCCAAGAATGATGATGGCAAGTCCTTTTAGCCCAATGGATAATCCCATCTGAGGGGTAACAGAGTTAAATGCCATTCCGACCAGGATCCCGGCAATCCCGCCCATCGCAGATGCGATAATAACAGTCATCGTAATCGTTCTTTTCACATCAACACCAAGCAGGCTTGCAGTTTCAAGATTTTCAGCAGTTGCCCTTAAGGCTTTTCCTGCCTTTGTTTTGCCTAGCCAAAAAGAAAGGGCGTACATGAGAAGGACAGAAATGATAAAGATAACAATCTGCACAAGATATACGGTTATCGAACCAATCTGGAAACTTATTTCCGCAAAAGAAGCACGGAAAGGATGGTTGCCTGGACCAAAAATATGGTGCGACAGGTTCTCCAGCAGTATCGAAACACCAATGGTACTGATCAATGGCGCCAGATGGGATACTCCCTGTTTATTCCTGAGAGGTCTCAGGGCAAATCGCTCAAGCAGATATCCCATTGCGGCAGTTACCAAAATCGCTGCCATAAAGGCCAGCCAAAGCGGCCCTTTGAATGTGGAAGTGACAACAACACCAATGAAGGCCCCGAACATAAAGATTTCTCCGTGTGCCATATTGATAATGCCAAGCACCCCGAAAACCAATGTAAACCCAAGTGCAACGATGGCATAAATGCTGCCAAGGGTAATTCCGTTTATTAATTGTTCAATTAACACGGTATTCACCTACTAACTTTATTTATATGAATCATTTTCTTAAAAGTAAGCTCTGGCACTGATAGCGCCAGAGCTTCACTTTTGCAGCTTTCTTAATTAAATTCCTTAAATGCCCCGCCTTCGATAACCAAAACGGTCGGATCCATTACGACATCCCCTTCTTCATCAAAAGAGAACTCCCCAAGGATTCCATTAAAGCCTTGGATTTCGGCCAAAGCATCACGAAGTGCATCACGATCAGCTTCACCCGCATTTTTTAATGCTTCAGCCATAATGTATAGTGCATCGTAAGCCTGTGCTGCAAATTGGTCAGGCTTTTTGCCGTATTCTTCCTCATACTTACCGACAAATTCCTTGACCTTATCATCTTCTTTTTCACCATACCATGGAGTTGCCACAATCAGTCCATTTGCTGCATCCCCTGCTATATTGATGACCTCAGGAGAATTGAAGCCGTTTCCTCCTACAAACGGGACATCAATGCCCATTTTCCTTGCCTGATCCATTATGACTGCACCTTCATTGTATAGAGCCGAGGCCAGAATAAGGTCTGGCTTTAAACCTTTAATTTTCGTCAATTGCGCATTATAGTCTGATTGTCCTTTTTGGAACGTTTCAATCGTTAAGATTTCAAGCCCCTTCTCTTCTGCTGCTTTTTTCATCGTGTCAAAGCCGGATTTTGTAAAAACATCATCATTTCCATATAGAATTGCTACTTTTTTAGCATCATATTTCTCAATGGCTTTATCTATTGAAGCAGGAATCGCCAATGCTTCAGGCAGCGAGTTTCGGAAGACATAGTCCCCAATTTGCGGAATCCCTTCTGCAGTTGTTGAAGTCCCCATAATCGGTACCCCGTTCAGATCGGCTTCTGGACCAACTACATTCATTTCTGTACTTAATGTAGGCCCGATAATGCCTGTCACATTCTCTGAATTCATAAGCTTTTGTGCTGCTGTCAATGCCTGATCCTGCTTGCCGGCGGAATCTTCTATAACAAGGTTTATCTCGACTTCACCCTTGCCGTTGATTTCTTCCTGTGCGAGCTTTAAGCCATTTGTGATTGCTTCGCCATAAGCTGCACCCGGCCCGCTGATATAAGAAATAACTCCAATGTCGGCTTTAACTGCTCCTCCGCTGCTTTCCCCATCCTCATCCCCTGCTGCCTGATTGCCGCCGCATGCAGAGAGGACAAGCAAACTGGACAATGCTGTAAATTGCGCAAATTTCTTTAACTGCTTTCTCATTTTCTCTAACCCCCGTTATCAGAAATAAGTAAATATTCAAAACTATATTACTATTTAAATACAAATGCTTGTCAATGTAAACAATAATATGGAAACTTTTCTTACATATTAATTGACAACGGAAAGCGGAAGTTGCCTGGAACTGAAGCAGATGTTTCATCGTCTGGAAAATGCAGCCTTTCATTGTCTTCTGTCAACAATAGAAATATAGAATCTTTGTTTTTTATGAACATTGTCGTAACTTGTCACAGAATTGTAAGATTAATCTAAAGATATAACCATTGGAGGTGCCGGAAGAAATGGAAGCGATTACAAGAGACTTTTTTCTATATTTATCAAAAAATAGCTTACTGAATAAAATTGCCCAGAACAGAGGCGGAAGTTTTGCGGCAGGTAAATTAATTGGAGGGGTTGATTTCAAAAGCAGCGTCCGCTTTATCAGAGATCTGAATAATCAAGGACTTTCTGTAACAGTGGACCATTTGGGAGAATTTGTTGATTCTGTTGAAGTGGCTAATGAACGGACAGAGGAATGTATTTCAACCATTGAAATGATCAGCAAAGAAGGACTTGATTCACAGGTATCCCTAAAAATGACCTCTCTTGGTCTGGATATCGATCGTGATCTTGTTGTGAAAAACATGACAAGAATTCTTGATACTGCCGAGAAGCATAAAATTATGGTGACAATTGATATGGAGGATGTACCGCGCTGCCAGGCCACTATCGATTTGTTTAAGCAGTTTAAAGAGAAGTACAGCTGTGTAAGTACAGTTCTGCAGGCTTACCTGTATCGGACTGAAAAGGACCTCGAGGATTTGGGGAAATATCAGCCTTTTTTAAGAATGGTAAAAGGTGCTTATAAAGAATCACCGGAGCATGCTTTTCCTGAAAAGACAGATGTAGATGAAAACTATAAGAAATTAATTGAGCAAAGTCTGTTAAACGGAAATTATACAGCAATAGCTTCCCACGATGATCAGATCATTGAGTACACAAAAGAATTGGCAAAGAAGCATAACATTCCAAACGATCGCTTTGAATTCCAAATGCTCTATGGCATGAGGAATAAAACACAGCTGGAACTGGCGAAGCAAGGCTATAAGATGCGTGTCTATGTACCATACGGAATGGACTGGTATGGATATTTCATGAGAAGGCTCGCTGAACGCCCTGCTAATATTGCTTTTGCTTTTAAGGGCATTTTCAAAAAGTAAAACTTTAAAATTATTTTTCTTCCAAAACAATAAAATACAGCTATAATAATAACCAACCATTTGTGATTTCTAAGTAATGAGAAAGCAGCCCACTGCTTTCTCATCGCTTATTTTATCTAAATATTTGTAAACTAACAAAAAGGAGGCTTACAAATGGATTATGCATTAATTATATCCATTACCGTGTATATGATTGGGATGCTTTGGATTGGCTATTATGCCTATAAAAGGACTTCCAATCTATCAGACTACATGCTCGGAGGACGAACACTGGGTCCTGCGGTAACCGCTTTAAGTGCGGGTGCATCCGATATGAGCGGCTGGCTGCTGATGGGACTCCCGGGAGCCATGTATGCCACTGGCCTAAGTGCTTCCTGGATTGTCCTTGGCTTAACACTCGGGGCATGGGCGAACTGGCTTTATGTTGCACCTAGGCTTCGCACGTATACTGAGGTAGCCAATGATTCTATTACGATCCCTGGTTATTTAGAAAACCGTTTCGGGGATGCTTCCAAAATTCTGCGCCTGATTTCAGGATTAGTTATCTTAATTTTCTTTACCTTTTATGTATCATCAGGCATGGTATCCGGGGGAGTATTATTCCAAAGCACCTTTGGGCTGGATTACCACACAGGTTTATGGATCATTACAGGTGTAGTAGTAGCGTATACACTATTCGGTGGATTTCTTGCGGTTAGCTGGACAGACTTTGTTCAAGGTTTGATTATGTTTATCGCCCTCATTCTTGTACCATTAGTAACACTTTTCCATGTAGGCGGATTTGGGCCGGCAATTGATACTGCAAGAACAATCAATCCAGCTTTCCTTGATATCTTTAAAGGAACAAGTCTTTTAGGCATCATTTCCCTTTTTGCTTGGGGACTTGGCTATTTTGGGCAGCCTCATATTATCGTCCGCTTTATGGCTATCAGTTCTGTTAAAGAAATCAAGAAAGCCACCCGCATTGGGATGGGCTGGATGATTTTCTCGAGTATTGGCGCTATGCTGACTGGTTTTGTGGGTATTGCTTATGTTGCTGATACAGGCATTTCAATAGAGGACCCTGAAACCATTTTCATTCTTCTTGGCGAGGTTTTATTCCACCCGATCATCACTGGATTCTTAATCTCAGCCATTCTGGCAGCTATTATGAGTACCATTTCATCACAGCTGCTTGTAACATCAAGCTCATTGACGGAAGATTTATATAAAACGTTCTTCCGCCGCTCAGCTACAGATAAAGAATTGGTTACAATAGGAAGATTATCTGTATTACTAGTTTCTATCATTGCATTGATTATTTCATGGGAGAAAAATGAAACGATTCTAGACCTTGTGGGTTATGCATGGGCTGGTTTCGGATCCGCTTTCGGACCTCTTATCATTCTTAGCTTATATTGGAAGCGCATGACAAGATGGGGAGCATTAGCCGGAATGATTGTTGGGGCAAGCACTGTCATCATTTGGTCTCAAGCCGGATTATCTGAAGTACTTTATGAAATGATTCCAGGCTTTGCTGCCAGCTTAATTGCCATCATAGTGGTAAGCCTTCTAACTGCAAAGCCATCTGCAGAAATCGAAAAACAATTTGCTGACTTTGAAAAATCCTTAAAATAACCTAAACGTTTCAGGACTGGGCCAAGAAAATGCCCGGTCCTTTTTCTTTCGGCAAAATTCGAGTGGTGCCTCCCATTGTTTTTCACTATAATAAGAACAGCAATGTTTAGGAGGGAGTCTTAATGAGTCAGCCGCTGGAGAAAATCCTTAATATGACAGATATAGATGAGATTACAGAAATGGTCAGTACTTTTTTAAAGAAGCCTGTTGTCATCGAGGATGAACAATTCTCACTGCTGGCCTATAGCTCGTATTATATTGAACATTTTGATTTGGCGAACCAGCAGACCATATTTTCTAAGAGATGGCCCATACCCATTTTGGAGAAATTTATGGATGAAGGCATTGTTGATCAGTTAAAGACAATTCCTGAGCCTTTTAGAATTAAGAAAATGGAAGAAATCGGCCTTAACCAGCGCGTGGTTGTAAGTGCAAAATATAAAGAGCAGATACTGGGTTTTATTTGGGTTCAGGAAATAGAAGACGCTCTATCTGAAAGCGAAATGAACTTTCTGCATGATGTTTCCTTTCATATTGGAAAGCTATTATATCAGAAAAACCTGAAAAAACTGCGCAAGGAAGAAGAAAAACATCAATTTTATCAAAAGATTATTGATCGTACCTATCAGACGGAAGATCAGATCAAATGGGAGGCGGCCAATGTTAAAATCATCCTCCCTGAGGCCTTTATCATCAATGTATTTTCTGTCGTGCAGGCAGATGAAGAGATATTTGCGGAATTGAATGAAACCGTTCGGCTGTTTGCAAATGCCCTCAGCCATCCAGCTCACATATTTACAAACCAGCATGAAATTATCGTCATGATCGGCAGCAGTTCCCCTGCACCCGGCAGCCTATCAGAAGACGCACATGAATTAACCAATACCGTTCTTAGCCAATTCAGACCGCAGACTGTGTATGCAGGGATCGGAGGAGAATATTCCTCCATCTTAAAACTGCGCAAAAGCTATGCAGAGGCTCTGGAGGTCATCAAAGCCGCCAAATTCATTGGATCACCTGAAGAATTGCCGTATGAATATAAAAAGCTATGGGTATTCCGTTATTTAGAACCTATTGCTCAGCATAACAGCCTGACTAAATATGTAAATGAAGACCTTTTGAAGCTGCAGAAAAAAGACCTGGAAAGCCAAACCAGCCTGCTGAAGACGCTTGAAGTGTATTTATTGAACAACTGCCGCCTTAAGCCGACAGCGGAACAGCTTTTCATCCATACCAATACATTAAAATACCGAATGAAACAAATTACTGATTTAACATCCATCGACTTTGATGACTTTAACACAAGATGCCAGCTGTACATTGATTTACAGCTGCTCAAGCGGAAGAAATAAGAATACTGGCTGGCGGAAGCGATTCATGACGACTTTTTCATGTTTGTTTCCTGATTTGCGGCTCATGAAGCGTCCATGGCGACATTTTTCCCTTTGCTTCCTGATTTTCGGTTTCCTGAAGTGCTCATGGCGACCATTTTTCCCTTTGCTTCCTGACTTTCGGTTTCATGAAGTGCTCATGGCGACCATTTTTCTACTGGCTTCCTGGTTTTCAGCTTCATGAAGCGGTCATGGCGACCATTTTTCTCTTTGCTTCCTGATTTTCGGCTTCATGTAGTGCTCATGGCGACCATTTTTCTACTGGCTTGCTGGTTTTCAGCTCATGAAGCGGTCATGGCGACCATTTTTCTCTTTGCTTCCTGATTTTCGGCTTCATGTAGCGCTGGCGACCATTTTTCTACTGGCTTCCTGGTTGCCGGCTTCATGCAGCGCTCATGGCGACTATTTTTCTCTTTGCTTCCTAAATTTCAGCTTCACGAGGCATTCTCTTCTATCACCGGCTTTTAAACTTACCTGGATTCTCAACTCTAATAGAAACAACTTCTCCTCAGCTTAAACAAAAACGATAGATTTTTAAAGATCCTGCTGAGAGCTTTTTATTTAATGGTTTAACCGGCATGAAGTCGGTGCCTTCCGCAAATTCCTCACCATTGCATATTGGGCATTCCACAATATGATTCACTTCTCTCATCCCCTTCTGCTTATATACAAACCGAGTGGTAAAAGTTCCAAAAAGAAATGCCTGTCCCCTCGCCAGGGAGCAGGCATCATTATTGTTCTTCTTTTTCCGGCTTGAATAAAAAGTATGAGATGACCCCTGATAATAGTGCTGCACCAGCTGCTATCAGCAATCGAATCAACAAATCTATTTGCTGATAATCTTTATTAAGCATCCACATTGCAGCTGCAGCTACAAGAATCATTATGGGAATGACAATAAGCTTCCTATTTTTCAAGATTTTTTACATCCTTTCGCGTCGTGCTAACCAAAACTTATTATATAAGAATTAAGCAAAAATAGATAATATCAGCCCCTCTTGCAAACCCTTCCAATTTTCATAATTATTAAACCTTATTTTTTTGCCCTCATTCCCTTTACAAAGGGGCTTTAAGGGCTTTATAATCCCGTTGTTCCACTTTATACGGATCTCGAGAAAACTATAAAAAAAGGAGGTTGCGGCGATGCGGCAAAAACTATTTTCTTTTATCATGATAAATCTGGGAGCATTCCTGGTTTCTATAAATGTCCATTTTTTCTTGTCCCCCAATAATTTAGCAACAGGAGGGGTCAGCGGATTGTCGATCATCATGAATGACTTATTTCCGGATTTCTCCATCGGTACTTTCATGATTCTTGTCAACTTGATCCTGTTTGCAGTTGGTTTTATTTTTCTTGGATCAGGCTTTGGGGCAAAAACTATATATGCGAGCTTCGCTTTATCTTTTTATGTGTGGGTGCTTGAAAAATTCGCCCCGATGGCCCATCCGCTAAGCGAAGACTTGCTTATTCAGCTGATCATCGGGCAATGCATCGCCGCGACCGGAATGGCAATTGTCTTTAACCAGCAGGCTTCTACTGGCGGGACAGACATCATCGCCATGATTATTAATAAATACTTAAATATTGAAGTCGGCAGAGGAGTGCTTCTTGCGGATTTATTGATCGCCCTGTCTTCCGCCGTTCTGTTCGGCCCGCAAGTTGGCATGTATGCCTTCTTTGGTGTCATAATTAATGGATTTGTCATTGATTATGCACTTCAGCAATTCAATTCAAACAAAGAAGTTGTTATTATCAGCCGCCACAGTGATGAGATAAAAACCTATATCGTTCATGAACTGGGCAAAGGTGCAACCATCCACTCCGCAACCGGTGCCTTCACATCAGATAAAAAAGAAGTCATTACAACTATCCTGGGGAGAAAAGATTTCACAAAGCTGAAAAGTTACATTACCCAGGTTGATAATAAGGCATTTATCACAGTTCATACGATGAATGAAATTCTTGGCCAAAATTTTAAAAGGCTGGCATAAATGGTAAAGCTTCATCCGCAAAGGATGGAGCTTTATTTTATATGCAGTGGCTTTGCTTTGGGCTTCAATCCATGTAATGTTATAGCGAAAACGGAATCATCCTATACGTACGCGGTCCTAGTGGCCGCTTTTTTGTTTGCCTAATTTTGGTTTTAAATAAACCCTATGTGGAAAAAGGGTAGAAAAGGAGGCGTTAGCATGAAAGTTATTGTAATCGGTGCCAATGGAGATGTGGGCGAACATGTAATCAGAAAGCTCGCGGAGAAGAAGCTTGAAGCTCTTGCCGTTGCTGCAAATGAAAACCAGATTGAAGACCTTGTAAAACTGGGTGCATCCCATGCAGTTGTTTATGACGAGCAAAAGCTGATCCCCTTTCTTCAGGCATCAGATGCAGTGATTTATTTAACAGGCGTCAATCCTAAAAAACATACGAGCAAAACAGTCATGGTCGATCACCAATCTATTTCAGATATCATCCAATTGGCACAAGAATCCGGTGTCAGACGATTTGTGATGATGAGTGCAGTCAAAGCGGAGGAAAGGGAAACGGACCCTTCCCGCAAGATTGCTGCGAAGGATCTTCCAGAAGATATGCTTAAAGCAGCCAATTTGGTCTACACGGTTATCCGGATTGGTCAATTAACTGACAATCCCGGCAGCGGAAAAATTACCCTGTCAGAGAAAATCCATGACCGGGATGCTGAGATTTCGCGTGAGGACGCAGCCGAAGTTCTAGTAGAGTCTATTGATAAAGAAGCTATCTTTCATTCAACCATTGAGGCAGCCTCTGGGGACACCCCTATACGAGAAGCCCTAAGCCAGTTTTAATAGAAGGAGGATAAAATGAGTTTAACAGATTACCTTGTCATTGCATTATTTATATTCATTGCATTGGTTATTTTTGTACCAGTCATTCTATTTATTTATTGGTATGTAAAAGATGACAGGCAAAAACAGCACTCCATACTCAGAAACTTTCCGGTAATTGGGAAGGTGCGATACATCACAGAAAAAGTGGGACCTGAGCTAAGACAATACCTATTCAATAATGATACGGAAGGCAAGCCTTTTTCCAGAAAGGAATACCAGGATGTGGTCAAAGCCGGCAAATATAAAGAAAGACTAATAGGATTCGGCTCTATAAGAGATTTTGATGAAGAAGGGTTCTATATACGCAATACCCTGTTCCCTAAACTCGTTGATGAGATGAAGGTGGATAATACACAGAAAGTTAAAACACGTGTTTATAAAGTCGATGGAGACAATCTTTTTTCAAGAAAGGAACACAGCGAAGAAAAATTGGCCAATCCTTACTATCTGCGGGATGAAGATGCGGTTGTGCTGGGAGAAAAAACCTGCCGGCAGCCATTCAGAGTCAAGGGACTTGTAGGACAATCGGCCATGAGCTACGGTTCTCTTGGCGAAAAAGCGATCACTGCACTTTCAAAAGGTCTTGGCCTTGCCGGCGGCACCTGGATGAATACTGGTGAAGGCGGTCTGTCTCAGTATCATCTTGCCGGCAGCCCGGACATTATAATGCAAATTGGCCCTGATATGTTCGGCGTCCGAAAGGCTAACGGGGAATTCTCCTGGGAAGAATTTAAAAAGAAAAGTGAAATACCTGAGGTAAAAGCCTTTGAACTAAAGCTTGCACAGGGTGCAAAAACCCGCGGCGGACATGTTGAAGGTGAAAAAGTAACCGAAGAAATTGCCAGAATCCGGCTTGTAGAGGTTGGCAAAACGATTAACAGTCCAAACCGTTTCTATGAATTTGAGGATGCCCCTTCCATGTTCGATTTTATTGAGGAGCTCCGGAGTGTAGGCGGAAAGCCTGTCGGAATGAAAATAGTGGTAGGAGATCTTGATGCCCTGGAGAGCATGATTTCCTATATGAAGGAGAGCGGCAAAGGCCCTGATTTTATTACAGTTGATGGCGGTGAAGGCGGAACAGGGGCTACTTATCAGGAGCTTGCAGATAGTGTGGGGCTCCCCATCCAATCAGCCCTGACAGTTGTGGATGAAATGCTGAGGGAGTACGGAGTCAGAGACCGTGTAAAAATTATCGCTTCCGGTAAATTAATCACTCCTGATAAAATTGCCATTGCTCTTGCGATGGGAGCGGATCTTGTCAATATTGCGAGGGGCTTTATGATCAGCGTCGGCTGCATCATGGCCCAAGTCTGCCATACAAATCACTGTCCTGCAGGGGTTGCGACAACTGACAAGAAGCTGCAGGATGGATTGATTGTTGATGAAAAGCATTACCGGGTCTGCAACTATGTCATCTCTCTAAGAGAAGGATTATTTAATCTTGCGGCAGCTGCTGGAATCGATAATCCCACCCAATTTGAAAGAAAACATATTGTCCATAAAGATAAATTCGGCAGAGTCTCCCCTATTGAAGATATACTGCATGCAGCCAAACGTGCCCAGCTGCAGAAAGAAAGCTGACAAACTGATGCCTGGTCCCGTCTGGACCGGGTTTTTTGCCCTCTTATTTCTTTAGTTAATAAGCAATAAGATTCACCGCGCGCTCCTTTTTCTTACATAAAAATGGGACTATCGTGTTATTTTGAGGTTATCATTCGAAATCCGCAGGCAATAAAGGTATAATTTAGTTTGGTAAAAAAATAGATAACTAGAAAAAATGTGTTTAAATAAGGGAGGATTTTAGGATGGGATGGGTAATCGCCATATTATTTGGTTCAGCAGTTGTGCTGCTCATTTTATCGTTTTTAAAAACGGCGCAATCCAAATCAAATATTGAGCAGCAAATCGATCAGGTTACTTTTACATTAAAAAATGAAATTCATGAACTGCAGCAGCAAATCAGAAATATTGAATTGGATGCTGAGATTACAGCAAAGCAATCCGGGGCAATGAGCGGGCCATCAGAAGAAAGACTTTTGCTTCGCGAGGTACTGGATTTGCATAAACGCGGATATTCGAATGAAAGCATTGCATTAAAAAAACAGCTTACACCTAACGAGGTCGACCTGATGCTTCTGCCTTATTCAGCGAACAAAGGTGAAAGGAGCATGGTTGCCCAATGACACCAAATACCTTGCGCAGTTTTGCAGCAGGCCTTTTAGCGGCGGCCATCTTGACAGGAAGCGTCTACCTTTTTGGACCTTCAGAAGCAAAAAGTACAGAAAAGCCTTCTGATAAGACAGAGGAAACAGAAAAGCTGTCAGATAAAGAAATGATTGAATTGCTCGCATCTAAAGGCTACGTTATCAACACTGAAGCTGAATGGAGCAAACAGCTCGCTGCTGCAGCAAAGTCCAGCGAGAAGAAAGATGAAAAAACAGAAGAGAAAACTGAGGACAAAACTGGCGAAAAAGTTGTTTACCGGACTATTTTAACCGTATCTATGGGAATGACCAGCATTGACGTTGGGAACGCACTTGAAAAAGCCCATATTATTGAAAGCGGAATTCAATTCTATAAAGATGTAGAAAAACGGGGACTTGAGAACGAATTGCGTCCCGGCACATTTGAAATAGAAAGCGGAATGACTACAGACGAGATCATTTCAGTTATATTTAAGTAAGAAAAGCTCCTTTTCGGTTGAAAAGGAGCTTTTTTTCTATATTTCAATAGTAAAAATGATTAATTTTGCTGTCATAGGAACCTTTATGTGCGGATAACACAAATTTGTGTGCGGATAGAAATAATTATGTGCGCTCAAAAAAAGAGTCTGCTTACTCTTTCAAAAACCTGCGAAGAATCTGAGCCAGTTCTTCCGGTGCTTCGTACATGCTCATATGCCCGGCAGCTTTAATGGTCAATTGTTTGATGTTAGGCCCTTCAACTGCAAATGACTTTTCTGGAGGGATAATCTGGTCTTTGTCTCCAGCAACAAGTAATACCGGGAGCTTTGTACTTTTCAAGACATGGCTGCGGTCCGCACGAAGTTTCATCGCTTTCAGAGCAGCCTTTGCACCTTCAGAGCTTGTACGATAGCCAATCTCTTTGGCCATTTGAATTTCCTTGGGATGTTTCTCACCGGGCGCAAAGAGCTTGGGCACAAGCCCATCAATAAAGGACTCAATTCCCTCTTTATCAATTTTGCCGGCAGCGATATCCCTTCCTTTCTTTCCTTCTTCTGAATCAGGGCTGGCTGTTGAATGGACAAGAGAAAAAGATTTCAGCATGTCTTCATAAGATTCAGCAAATGCAAGGGTTACGTAGCCGCCCAATGAGTGTCCGAAAAGAGATACTTTATCCAGCCCAAGCTCATCTATAGCCCCTTTGATCACTTCAGCCATCTTTTCAATTGACAGTTCACCGGCCGGCAAACTTGACCCCCCATGTCCTGGAAGGTCCACCGCAATGACGCGAAAATCCTCCGCCAAAATTGGAATCATCCTTGCCCAATAATCTTTGCTGCCGCAAAAACCATGCAGCAATACCAGCGGCTCACCTGTGCCTTCATCATAATATGAGATGGCTGTTCCATTTACATTTTTTATTTTTGCATCCATTCAGAAAAAACCTCCTTTATTTCGCGAGTAAATCCTGATATTCGCTCTTTCGGTCAAAAACAGCTTTAGCATATGAGCAGGCAGGAACAATCTTATACCCTTTGATGCGCGCCTCCTGAACGACACTTTCCAGCAGTTTTCCGGCAACTCCCTGACCGCGCAGAGATTCACTTACATATGTATGGTCTATGGTTATGACGGAATCGCCGCTTGGAATATAGGTAATTTCAGCAATCATATTCCCTTCATCATCATTCATAAAAAAACGGTTTTCTTCTTTTTGTATATCTTTATTCATCGCATTTCCTCCTTTATTTAAATATTTCCTTATACTTGATGTTAACATACTGTCTTCAAAATTATCTGAATGTCCTTTCCTATATCTTCCCTGCTAAATAAAACTTTTAAACTTTAGTTTTCTTACTATGCTTTTACATTGCTGCTATTGCTGCTTAGGGAATCAACTTTCAGCACACTTTTATGAACCAAAAGAACTCCCTTTCTGCTATTAAAACAGAAAGGGAGTTCTTTGCCTAAACCTTACTATGCAATTACTCTATACCAGCGGTAAATAAGATATCCTCTATTTCTTTGTATCCTTTTCTTCTGGCGAGCTCAATCGGCTTCACACCATATTGGTCTGTAAGGCTTGTATCGGCCCCGTGTTCAAGCAATATCCTTATGATGGCCTGCTGGGTTTCTCCTCCATCATTCAAAACAATGGCTTCAATCAAAGGTGTCCATCCGCAATAATTGGTATGGTTTACGTTTATATCTGTAGATGTTAAAAGCTCACGAACCACCTCTATATGTCCCTTTTCGCAGGCTGGAGTAATACCCACTCCGCCAAATCTCGTTAAGAGATTAATATCTGCCCCAGCGCTAATCATCATTTTAACTAACTTCAAATCTCCATGAATGCATCCATATAAAAATGGGTTTAAGCTGGTTTGATCTTGAAGATTAATATCTGCCCCTGACTCCGCCAGAAAATGAACCATATCATAATGCTTATTTATCGAAGCAATCAAAATGGCCGTTCGTTTTTTCTTATCCTGAAGATTAATATTAATGCCGCTCTCTAGACAGGCTTTCAAACAGTCAAGGTCACCATTTTCTGCTGCGTCGAATAGCACAAGGCTATCATCAATTTTTAACATATGATCCTCCATAAAATATGGTATTTATATCAGGAAACGTTTTTATGTCAGCTGTCCTGCAACAACTTTCCCTCTAAAAATTACCGCTTCTCTTTTAGGTGTTCTCGCAACTGCTTCTGCCGAACACGAAGCATCGACAAGTACCAAGTTTGCTTCTTCTCCCTCAAGCGGCCAACTCATCTCTCCATCCTTGTTTAATGGGACAGGACCCCCAGTGGCCCATTTTAATGATTGTGCCAGAGAAATTTCATCGCTCTTACGGTAAAGCTCACCATATCTCGTTACTTTTTCCAGCAGATCTCCAGTCCCGAAAGGTCCCCATGAATCATAGAAACCATCGCATCCCAGATAAATATTTACACCTTTTCTGTCCAAGAGTTCAATTGGTGGAAGAGATTTTGTTATAGGAATAGTGGACATGATCGACATTCCAAGCTCATTCAATCTTTCCGCCATTTCTTCTGCTTGCGGGACTGGTACTTCCCCTAAACAAAATGCATGGCTTACAGCAGCACGATTGTGCCACTTTGCTTCTTCTATCATTTCA
Source organism: Cytobacillus oceanisediminis 2691 (assembly GCF_000294775.2). GTDB lineage: Bacteria > Bacillota > Bacilli > Bacillales > Cytobacillaceae > Cytobacillus > Cytobacillus pseudoceanisediminis. Next base: position 1,160,837 of record NZ_CP015506.1, on the reverse strand, counting down.
GCAAATTTATCAATTGTATATAGCCCTACATGTCCTCCATCATGTAAATGGATATCTATATCTGCATCAAATTCTGTACTCAGATTCATGACTTCATAAAGTGACTTTTCAATATTACGGTCAATTCCTGCAGGATCAAGACCGCCTACAATGCTGGCTCCAGATCTCATCGCTTCTTTCATGAGAGGAATTACATGTTCCCTTAAAAGACCGTGTTGAGGGAAAGCTACAATTTCGAATGTCAGTTTGTCGGAATAGTCTTCTAAAGCTTCTCTTACGCCCTCCAGGTTCTTCAAGCCAATATAAGGATCAATATTTACATGGGTACGAATGTGAGTTGACCCCTTAGAAAGGAGAAGCTCAATCATTTTGCTTGCCCGCTGCCTGGCTGTAGGCGCCAATTCCTCAAGCTCCATTGCTTCATACCTTAAACGTTCCTCTAAATTTTTGACCGGCCTGCAAGCCTTCCAATCAAGAGAAAGATAGGTCTTATCAAGATGGTTGTGCATCTCTTTAAAAGATGGCAGTGCCAAAAACCCTCTTCCATCCACTGTATCTTCATTTTTCGAAATTTCATATCCGCTGCTCTGTTTTTCTATTACTTTTCCATCTTCAATTTTCAAATGAAATAGTTCAGTTTTTGTAGTATAAACTCCCTTTTCATCCTGGAGGTATCCAGTTTCAAGCTTAATGTTTGTTAACCAATGGGACTTAGGCATTACTTAACCCTCCTTTTTGCTCTTAAGCTATGAATTTATTATGTTTAGTTCAGTTCGTTTGCTTTCAACCTTATTGCCTTTGAAAAATAATGACTCAACCGGTGCTCTTCTTGCAATTGCCTCTGCTGAACATGTCGCATCAACCAGCATCATCGTTGCATCGTCGCCGACTTTTGGCCAAACCCTTTCACCAGCTTTATTCAGGGGAGTAATACCGCCAGTTGCAAACTTCAAGACTGATGATAAAGAATATTCATCAATCATTCGGAACCTTTCCGCAAGGGTCCCCAGTTTCTGTATGGTGTTTCCTGTTCCGAACGGGGACCAGTGATCGGTGATGCTGTCATGGCCTACTGAAACGGGAATACCATAACGATCAAGGGCAGGAACTGGAATAGCTGTACGATTAATTGGAATGGTAGTGGTCACGTCAATTTCCTGCTCTTTTAATATTGCCGCCATCTCAGCCAATGCTTCTCCGGACAGGTCGGCTAAAGCAATTCCATGGCTAATTGTTGCTCTTCCTGCCATGCCTGCTTCTTTTGTATAATCTGCCATTCTCTCAAATGTAAAAGCTCCCAATGTGTTAGGATCATGAAGATGGATATCGACTCCCTTATTATGCTCTGCTGCAATTTCAAAAATGGTATGCAGGGACTTTTCAATGTTTCTGTCCACGGTAGCTGGATCCACACCGCCAACCAGGGTGGCACCATTTTTCATAGCATCACGAATTAACTGAACAGAGCCGCTCCTCAGCAGTCCATGCTGCGGAAACGCAACAATGTCATATGTAAGGACATCTTCATATTTTTTTAGTGCATTGACAGTAGCTTCCAAGTTTTTCAGGCCAATTACAGGGTCAACATTACAATGTGTGCGAATGTGGGTATGGCCATTTTCCAAATATAGCTCTATCATTTTTTCAGCACGTTCTTGTGCGGTTGGGAGAAGCTTTGGCAGAAGTTCCTTTTCCTCTTCTAATCTAGTGAAAATGCCATTTGTGATTGGTGTACAGGCTTTCCATGGCCCGCCGTAATAGGTTTTGTCAATATGAATGTGCATATCTCTTAAAGAAGGAAGCAGAAGCTTCTGTTTTGCATCAAGTTGGTTTTCATTAGAATCTGGGGCAAGCAGTGAAATTTCTGCAATTTTTCCAGCTTCGATTTTCAAGTGGCAAATTTCTGTGCTTGTCCCTGTAATTTGTTCATTTTCGTAAATGAATCCTTTTTCTAGCCGAACATTTGTAATCCATAGAGCTGTCATTCTGATTCCTCCTAAAATTGAAAATGAAGGAAAAGCACTTTTGCTTCAAAAGTACTTTTCCGTTTCCCTTTTTAATTTACTTACTTAATTACTGCATCATCAATCATTAAATAATTGGCAGCATTCAGCCAAAAGCCGCTTACATTTTTACTGTGCGCAGCCATATGTTCATAGTTTCGGATTGGAATATAGACCGCATCCTCTAATTCCATTTGCATTACTCTTTCATAAAGATCCTTCCGCTTTGCTTCGTCAGTCTCTCTTCGTGCTTCTTCGATAATTTTGTCTACCTCTGGGTTGCTGTAATAAAAATGGTTTCCAGGAGGTCCCTGTGAAGCAGTATGGAAAAGGTTGTACTGATTATAATCACCATCTCCAGTGGCATTTCCCCATCCTCCGATAAATAGATCATGCTCAGATTTATCAATTGTATCGATATATGCTCCATATTCCATTACTTGAATATCTACCTCAACGCCAATTCCCTTTAATTGCGATTGAATAACTTCAGCCATATTGATGCGTTCTTTTCTATCACTTGTCAGTAATTTAAGCTTAAGTCCGTTTTCATATCCGGCTTCTTTTAACAATTTCTTTGCTTCATTTAGATCATAATCATAAGGCTTAACTTTTTCACTGTGGCCAAACACCTTTGGACTCATCGCGGCATTAGCAAGTGTGCCCACATTGTTATAAACCCCTTTAATGATCGCTTCTCTCTCAACTGCATGGCTGATTGCTTTGCGGACTTTAACATCATCCAATGGTTTTTTCTTCGTGTTAAATCCAATATATTCAACTGCAAGCCCCTCAGCCCGGAGAAGTCCCATCGATTCAGAAGCCTCAATTCGCTCAATTTCTGTAACAGGCACCTGATCATTAATGTGTGCTTCCCCTGTTTCAATCATAGCCAGCCGAGTCGCGTCTTCAGGTACAACCTTAAAAACAACTTCATCAATACTTGGACTTTTTCCCCAATAATTTTCATTTTTCTTCAAGGAAATTTCCTGTCCAGTCTTCCAATTTTCAAAAACAAACGGGCCTGTACCAACAGGTTTCTCTGCAAGCGTCTCCTGGTTTTCCGCCAGCGCCTTTGGACTCATGATGCTTCCTTCACTGCTTGCAAGAATAGAAAGCAGCGGAGCATACGGGTAATCAAGCAATAATTGTACTGTGTATTCATCAATTACTTTTACTTCATTAATCATCGCGAATTTCTCACGCTGAGGCGATCCAGTGTTTGGATCCAGCAAACGATCAAAGGTGGCCTTCACAGCTTCAGAGTTAAACGGTGTACCGTCATGAAAGGATACCCCTTCCTTTAGTTTAAACTCCCAGGTCGTATCATCAATGACATTCCACTCTGTTGCCAGCAGCGGCTGAATGTTCATATCTTTATCTGGTTCCACTAAAGTTTCATATACTTTTTGATAAATAATATTTGCTGAAGGAATGTCTGTAATAAAGTGAGGATCTAATTTTGTTGCATCTGATAAACGGACAACTGTCAATGTACCCCCATCCTTTTTACCTTCGGATTCATTGCCAGCTTCCTGCTCTGTTTTTGTTTGTGTAGAACATGCTGTTGACAGCAGCATCATTAAGCTTAGGAAAATCATTAGCAATCCCTTTCGAAAGTGCTTTCTATCTTTCTCCATTTTTCTCTCCCCTTTTTTAGTAAATAATTCCGGTAATAAACTCAATGTTCACCGTCCCTCCGTAAATGCATATCTGCATTATAGAAGATGATGCACTTAGATATTTACAGAATATTTACTTGATTTTTAAATATTTTGACAACTATTTTTAAAAATATTTACTTTACAGGTAATTTTGATAATTTTAACTAAACGTTTGCAATCCATTCTTCTTTTGAAAGGAGGAAGACTGATTTTCAATTTACTGCTAGTAAAAAAATCTTTTAGGGGGGAAATAAGATGACAGTTCAAGTAAAAACGGAGCAGCCAGATATAGCTGTAAAGACATTGATTAGCGGCTCAAAGGAGTCTAGAATAAAAGATTTTCTTTCTATATTGAGGCAAAATAAAGCAGCACTTGCTGGGGCTATTATTATTTTTGTTTATCTGTTAATGGCGGCATTTGCACCGCTGCTGGCTCCATATAGCCCATACGAAATTGATTTGGAAAATAAGCTGACTCCTCCATCTGCAGACCACTGGATGGGAACAGATGATAAAGGAAGAGATATTTTAAGCCGGATTCTATATGGTTCAAGGCTTTCAATGGGGGTCGGATTTGCTGCTGTGTTATTCGGAGCATTTTTCGGAATCATTTTTGGTCTTGTAGCTGGGTATTATGGCAAATGGGTTGACACCATTATCATGAGGATGATGGATGTTATGCTTGCATTCCCAGGGATTCTCCTTGCTCTAGCAATTATTGCAGCACTGGGTCCAAGTCTGATTAATGTGACCATAGCAGTAGGAGCTTTTTCTGTACCTTTATTTGCTAGAATCGTCCGGGGATCTACTTTAGAAGTAAAGCGCCTTGAGTATATTGATGCAATCCGATCGCTTGGCGCCTCTGATTTTGTCATTATATCCAGGCATATTTTCCCGAATATTCTTTCACCCATTATTGTTCAAGGGACTCTGCGATTGGCTACCGCCATTCTGTCAGCAGCTGGATTATCATTCCTCGGCCTGGGTGCACAGCCGCCTTCACCTGAATGGGGAACCATGCTCAGCAGCGGGAGGGATTTCTTATTCTCCGCACCTTATATCGCCCTATTTCCAGGTCTTGCCATCTCTATTCTAGTTCTTGGATTTAATATTTTTGGTGATGGTTTGCGTGATGCGTTTGACCCTAGGATGAAAAAATAAAAGCTTTGAGGAGGTTATATCTATGCTGATGTTTATATTACGCCGGATTTTACAAACAATCCCGGTCATTATTGGAGTTACTTTTGTTGTCTTCTTTATTATGCAGCTCGTTCCAGGGGATCCTGCAGTACTTCTTGCTGGTGAAGGCGCCTCAAAAGAAACGATTGAAGCTATTCGAGACCAGCTTGGATTAAATCAGCCTTTATATATCCAATACTTCGAATATTTAACGAGTGTGTTTAAGGGGGATTTAGGTGTCTCCTTAAAAAACAGCCAGCCTGTTCTTGATGAAATATTAGTAAGACTGCCAATTACCATTGAACTCGCCTTCTTTAGCATCATTATTACAATCGTGCTGGGAATGGCAGCAGGAATTATTTCAGCTGTTAAACCTTATTCTTTGACCGATGTCAGCGTCATGCTTGTTGCACTCTTAGGAATTTCACTTCCAAGCTTCTGGTTTGGCCTCATGCTTATGTATTTCTTCTCTGTTAAGCTTCAAATTTTGCCGGTTGCAGGATGGGACAGTCTGCTCCATGTCATCTTGCCGGCTATTACCCTTGGAGCAGGAGGAGCAGCAATTGTCGCAAGGATGACCAGATCTAGCATGCTGGAAGTTATTCGCCAGGATTATATTCGGACAGCACGTGCAAAAGGGCTTCGCGAACGAATCATTATTTATAAACATGCACTGAGAAATGCCCTGATTCCAGTGATTACGGTTGTGGGCCTGCAGTTTGGCGCACTCCTTGGAGGCACCGTATTGGTGGAATCGATCTTTGCTATTAATGGACTGGGAAGAATGATTGTCGATGCAATTCGAATGCGTGATCTTCCAATGGTCCAGGGAGGAGTATTATTTGCCTCACTTATTTTCGTAGTTGTGAATTTATTCGTAGATGTCTTCTATCGGTTCTTCAATAAACGCATTGAGCTAAATTAAGTTAAGGGTGGTGACTGGATATGAAAGAAAGTAACAGGCCAATACTTGAAGTAAAAGGATTAAAAACCCACTTTACAACAAAGCGGGGAGTCAGCAAAGCGGTTGATGGCATCGATTTTACACTGCATAAAGGGGAAACGCTGGGAATTGTAGGGGAATCCGGATGCGGGAAAAGTATGACTTCCCTCTCTATTCTCCGCCTCATTCCTTCTCCACCGGGAAAAATTGCCGGGGGTTCCGTTCTTTTTAAAGGAAGAGATTTAGTTACAATGCCAGAGGATGAAATGAGAAAAATTCGCGGGAATGAAATATCTATGATTTTTCAGGAGCCAATGACTTCCTTGAATCCTGTAATCCCGGTTGGGGAACAAATTGCAGAAGCTTTGAGGCTGCACCAAAAGATGGGAAAAAAAGCTGCATGGGATAAGTCAGTTGATATGCTGAAGATGGTTGGAATCCCCTCTCCTGAAAAACGAGCGAAACAAGAACCGTTCCAATTGAGCGGAGGGATGCGCCAGCGTGTCATGATTGCTATGGCTCTTGCATGTACACCTGAGGTATTAATAGCAGATGAGCCAACCACTGCCTTGGATGTTACGATTCAAGCGCAAATACTGGAGCTGATAAAAGAGCTGCAAACAAAAATAGGAATGGGTGTTATCATGATTACCCACGATTTGGGAGTTGTGGCAGAAACTTGTGATAAGGTAGCGGTAATGTATGCCGGAAATATAGTCGAGCATGCTTCTACAGAGCAAATATTTGCTGATCCAAAGCACCCTTATACGCAAGGGCTATTGAACTCATTGCCCAAAATCCATGAAGATCAGGAAGAACTAATTACGATAGATGGCAGTGTCCCCAGCCCTTACAATATGCCTGGCGGATGCCGGTTCGCCTCTAGATGCCCTTATGCGGAAGATATATGTGCTGCACACCAGCCTGATCTTGTTTCCTATTCTGAAGATATTAAAGTAAGATGCTGGAAATACACCGACAAGTGGACTGGCAAAAGAGATAAAGAAGGGGTTGTCTAACGTGGAAACGACAGCAGAAAAAAATATCATCTTGCAAGTAGATCGATTAAAACAATATTTCCCGGTTAAAAAAGACTCTATCTTCAAGCCAAAGGCATATGTAAAGGCGGTAGACGATATTTCATTTGAGCTTTTTGAAGGTGAGACATTAAGTATAGTTGGGGAGTCCGGATGCGGGAAATCAACAACCGGACGTGCAATTTTAAGGCTTGATGAACCTACTGACGGAAAGGTTCTTTATATGGGGAAAAATATTTTAACGTTAAATAAAAAGGATATGAGAAAACTTAGAGGTGATTTGCAGGTTATATTTCAAGATCCTTTTGCTTCTCTTAATCCCCGGCAAATGGTGAAGCAAATTTTAAATGAAGCCATGGCCATTCAGAATGTGGTTGAAAAATCAAGGCGAAAGGAAAGAATGCTGGAACTGCTTGGCTATGTCGGACTTCCTCCAGAAGCACTTGACAGATATCCGCATGAATTTAGCGGCGGCCAGCGCCAGCGTATTGGAATCGCCAGAGCATTGGCCGTTAATCCAAAATTAATCATTTGTGATGAAGCTGTATCTGCCCTGGATGTATCTATCCAGGCACAAATTCTCAATTTATTAAAGAAGCTGCAAAAGCAGTTTAAATTGACCTTCCTTTTTATCTCTCATGACCTTAGTGTCGTCAGGCATATTTCAGACAGGGTTATGGTGATGTATCTGGGAAAAGTGGTCGAGATTGCAGAGAAAAAAGAAATGTTCGACTCTCCGCTTCACCCGTATACAAAAGCACTGCTCTCGTCTATTCCAGTTCCGGATCCAACTTTAAAAAGGGACCGCGTCATATTAAAAGGAGATGTTCCATCACCGATTGATCCTCCTGGAGGCTGCAGGTTTCATACACGCTGTCCTTTTGCTGTTGAAAAATGCAAGCAAGAGGAACCTCCCCTTAGGGAGCTGGTTAATAATCACTTTGTAAGCTGTCCTATCGCTGAAACTCTTCCAGTTTAATACAAATACCTCTATTTTGTATAAAATGTTATATTAAAAAAGGGATAGGTTATTATACCTCCCTTTTTTAATACTTAAGGAGAAACGAACCACATGCTGCCTATTGAATCATTCTCCATATACATTATGTTTTGTGTTCTGGTTCCGCTGGCGGGAGCCTTTACCCTGCTATTTTTATTTGTTTTTGAAAAAAGAATTGATTTACTTGAGAGGCAAAAAAGAGAAATAGCGTTAGAATGTGAACTTCAAACAGCTTTATACAATCAATTAAACCAGGAAATCCAGCCGCATTTCTTTTTTAATACCTTAAACTCCATCCTGGCTCTAGCTAGGCTGGACCGTAAAGCAGAATTAATACGGTCCATTGAAACCCTTTCAAAACTGCTAAAATTTAAATATCGGACTTTAAATAATTTCATATCAATTGAAGATGAGCTTACTTATGTTAATTACTATCTGGAGATACAGAAAACAAGATTTAGAGATCGTCTTCATTATGAAATTCATTTGGACAACCATGTGAATAATGCCATTATCATTCCCTTTTTAATACAAACACTTGTGGAAAATGCTTTTAAGCATGCCTTTGAAAGACATATTGGCGAGGCCTTATTAAAAATAAAAATAATAAAGATCGAATCAGCGATTCATGTTTCAGTGTGGAACAATTCTTTAGAGCGCTATGAAACAAGTCCCCAGGATGGCGGCGTGGGGCTGGAGAATATAAAAAGAAGACTTGAACTATTATTTCCCAATGATGAAACTTCTGTGCAATTAACAGACCAGGGAGATGGAACAGCAGTTTTGGCTATATTCCCCCACGTTATTATGTCAGAGAAATTGGAAGGAGAAAGGATGCAATGAATATTCTGCTTGTAGATGATGAACTTATAGAATTGGAACAGCTGGAATATCTCATCAAAAAGAAATTTCCCAATTGGATTCTTTTTAAGGCTCAGGATGCCTCACAAGCTCTTCAAATTATAAAAAAGCACGACATCTTTCTCGCTTTCCTTGATATTCAGCTCCCAGGCAAATCAGGGTTAGATTTAGCTATGGAGCTTTCCGCAGCTGGTAATATTGACTTAATCATGGTTACAGCCTATCAAAACTTTGATTATATTCAAAAATCACTCAGGCTTGGAGTAGTTGATTATATTACAAAGCCCGTCATTGAAGAGGAGTTAATGAGCGTTTTGCGGAGGTATGAACGAATTGGCAGCTACTCTGAGCAAATTGTTAAGGCTTTGCAAATTATTCAAAAGGAATACAATGAAAAGCTTACTTTAAATTATTTAGCATCTAAAATTCATATCAATTCAGCTTATCTGAGCAGAAAATTTCACGAGGAAGTAGGAATGGGCTTTTCCGAATACTTAAATGACTTTCGATTAAAACAGGCACAAAAAATGCTGATTGAAAGCCCTGAATTAAGCATTAGCACCATTTCAGAAAAGTGCGGATTTAACAGTCAGCACTACTTTAGCCAAATCTTTCGGAAAATGACTGGCCAATCACCCAGGGATTACCGCATGAAGGAGACTTCACAATGAAGAAAACCGATTTTCAATACTATATTGGCGGAGCATTTCAGCTGGGAATCGGTTTTGGTGTTGTGAGTCTTTTGTCAAGATGGGTAACAGGCAATACCATTCTTTCATCTCCCGAAACATTAATAAAGTATGGGTTAACCGGAGGAATCGGCTATTCCCTTATGGGGGCTCTTGCACTCATTTTATTTGGAATATTAGCAAAAAAGATTCGAGATCGGTTTCATGACCAGCAAACGATAGGTGATGTATTGCGCAAAAGATTGACTCCACCCGGTTACTGGTTCATGATTTTTATTCTTCTCGTAATTAGTTTCCATTCTATATTCGTTCAAGCTATGGGGGCAGGAATCCTACTGCACATGATTTTTCCCCTGCCTGTTTTTTCTGTTATGGTTTTCTTTTTATTGTTTTGTTTTTTTATTGGGGGAGCAGGGGGCATGCAAAGAATCCATCAGCTTGCAGGCATTAATGTCGTACTCATATTCAGCGCTGTCATCATCATCCCTGTTTACTTTTATATCCAGGAAGGTGTATATCCTGTTTATGAAGGCATTAAATTATATCATCCATACATCCTTTACGTTAAAAACACGGAAGCTATTTTGTTTATTTTCACAGCTATTTTAATTGGCTTTGGACAAGTAATTATTGATCGTGCCTCATGGCAAAGAGTTTTTATTATAAAAAAAGAAAAGCTGAGAATTACTTTTACACTAGCGGGTTTAATTTGGGCAACTATTCCTCTTGCATTATCATCTTTGATCATGATTATTATTTTTGGAAGAAGCTATGATTCCATATATTCCTTGTTATTTGAGTTAATAGGAAAAATCAATTCAACATTGCTTATTGTTTTATTTGTCCTGTTTTGCTTCAGTGCCATTTCTTCTGCAATTAGTGCAGAATTACATGCTGTTGTCACATTGATCATTAAAAATATCGTCGGGATGCTTCGCCCCCTCAGCAATAAAGAAAAATGGGGATTCACCTATCTGTTTTCCGGAGCCATGTGTTTATTATTACTTATTATCGTTAGTATCCTGCCTCCATCTCCTATCGAACTGCTGTTTTTTTTCGGTAATACTTATGCTTCCATGATTGTTCCCATGCTGTATATTATCCTTGGCAGTAAAACCTTGCCTGCCCTTATTCCCCTTGCATCTATTATTGGGACTGCCGGGGGGTTTGCAGCTTTGCCTATTATGGAAAATCTTCTTACGATTTGGATCAGCTTTTCCCTGTCCAGCTTAATTTGCTTAGGTTATTTCATTTACAATCTATTAAGAACGAAGCTGACTGTGAAAGTTTAGCCGGGGTGCTTGTTTGTTATGAACATAAATTGGATCTAATTATACATATCGCTCTCTTCCAGAAAACTGGCTGAGAGCGATACACTTTTTAAAAGACTACAGCCTGCAAGTCAATATCTTGTTATATCCATTGGCAAAGACCCGGCTGCAAATCCAACAAATAAAAACCTGTCCTTCCCGGTATTGCGCATTCCATGAATCTGATTAGGCTTAGCAAGGATCACCATGCCTTTACTTATTTGAATTTCATTCTCCAAGTCAGGAAAGTAGGTTCCTGTTCCCTCCATACAAACCCATATATCATCAACATTGGAGTGAGAATGCAAGTATACCTCCTGTCCAGGTTCCAGACACCAGACAGCTCCTGCCGTTTTATCAGTTTCATAAAAATAGTTCTTTTGCGGTTTATCTGAATCGAACTTTGCTATTTTATCGATTTCAAAAACTCTTTCTTCCATAATCTTCTGTATGTTTGGCACCGCTATTTCTCCTCTCCTGTAATTTTTTATAGTTCCGCATCCCGATTGCAATCTTTTGAGTAGATATATGTTAAATTTTCTCTCCCTATAGCGTACGCTGCCTGGTGAACATAAGGGCCCATGAAAATATAATCGCCTTTTTTTACTGGAATCCACTTGTTATCGAGATTATACATCCCTTCTCCGGAAAGGATATATGCTCCGTGTTCCTGAACATGTGTTTCAATAAACGGGTGGCTCGCAGCAGGATCGAACGAAAGGATATGAAAATTCATATCAAAATCTAAATCAGCAGGCAACAGATCTTTAATGTTGACATTATGCATATCATCGTAGTTCCTGAATTCTATTCTATTTGCATGTCCTGATATAACCCAGGGCTTTCTCCCTTCAAGACGGCGATATTTCTGCTTGTATAAGAAGAGCTTAGAATCCCCATCATTCATATTTTCTAAGTACATTTTCACTCCCGGCGGACAATAAAGGTATCCGCTTTCCTCTAAGATAAATTCTTTTTCATCTGCTGAAGCTTTTATTTTCCCCTCCAGTATGTAAACAAATGTCTGTACTTCCTCCTGTCCGCCAAAGCCTTCTTTATTTCCGCCTTCTTTTTTCATTGTCACATGATAGTCGACAAAGCTTGCCCCAAGCTTAGGAGAACCTAAAATCGAAATATGGCAATGATGAAATCCAGGAATAACATTGTTCACTAATCCTTCAGGTGCAATTAAAGCATATTTTCCATGTTCTATTACAGACCTGCTCGATAATAAATCTTTTGGATAACCCATATATAACTCCCCTTTTCATTAATATTATTTATAAGCCAGTTCATATAAAGTGCTGATCAGTGCTTGAACTCCCTCAGCTAAATCAGCAGGCGCAGTATATTCACCAGGGTTATGGCTAATGCCCTTTTCGCTCGGCACAAAAAGCATAGCCGCCGGAATGGACGGTGCAAAAATTTGTGCATCATGGCCAGCACCACTATACATTACTTTATAGCTCAAATTTTTCTCCTTGCACTTCTTTTCAATCAATTCTGTAATTTCAGGATCCATTGGGACCGGGTCCGTATCAAGCCATTTTTCAATGACCGTTTCAACCCCATGCTCTCGTGATATATCATTTATGTTTTCTATAAATCTTTCAGTAAAATGGGACATCGTATTTTTATCAATATGGCGCAGGTCTAAAGTAAACGCAGCTTTTCCCGGCACCACATTTGCAGTGTTGGGTGAAATATCAATCCTCCCAACGGTTGCTACAAGCGGATCGCCATATTGCTTTGCCATATTTAGTGTTTCATGTATCATTTGGCTGGCAGCATATACAGCATCTTTTCGATATGCCATGGGTGTTGTTCCAGCATGATTGGCTTGACCTTTTACTTCAATTGTAAAACGCCTTTGCCCAACGATGCATTTCACAATACCAACAGATTTTTTCTCAGTTTCAAGGACATTTCCCTGTTCGACGTGGATTTCAACGAATACCTTCAAATCCTGCCGCGGAGATTTTGTTTCATCCCTATAGCTGAACCCCGCCTCACCCATGGCTTCAGAAAAAATTACTCCATTTGAATCTGTAAGATTTTCAACATCTTTTTTATATGCGTATCCGGCAATATTCTTTGAACCCCAAAAGCAATAAGGAAATCTGCTTCCTTCTTCTTCTGCCAGTGAAACAACCTCGAGATTGCGTTCTGGAGTCCCATAATGATCTTTCAAATAAATTAAAGCCAGTATCCCAGCTACTATGCCAAATTGGCCGTCAAACAACCCGCCATTTTTCACGGTATCAATATGCGACCCAGTTAAAACGGTTTCTGTCTGATTTACCCCCTTTAGTATTCCGCTGAGATTTCCAACTTCATCAAACTTTACTTCCAAACCCTCAGTTTCCATCCATCTCTTCAAAGCTTGCTGAGTGTCCGTCCATTGTTGGGAATATAGAAGACGGGTAATTCCTCCTTCTGGGTCCTTTGCAAATGAGCCCAGCCATTCAAGCCTTTTCACAATATTTTTTGCTAAATTTTCATATTCAAGTTTCCCCTGCAAATTGATTAAGTCTGTCATACCCAGTTCCCCTATCTATAATCTTTCTGCGGACTTTTTAATTTCAGATCATATTCAAAGTTGACCTGCCATTTTTTAACTTAAGGGCTTTTCCGAGTGGTTTCCCAACAATCCCCTGATCCAAATCATATACAATCTTGCCGCGGACAAGGGTTTTGGTTATCCGGCAATTAATCATCCTTCCAATGTATGGGCTATGCTTATGCCGATAATATAGGCCTTCCTCCTCAACAACATAGGAACGATTAGCATCAATGAAGATGATATCTGCATCCATTGATACTGCTATTTCTCCTTTATTGGGAATGTTAAAACGTTCAGCGGGATTAGAAGAAATCATCCTTGCAAAATGAGTGATTGGCAGTTTTCTTTTCAAAACCGCTTCATCAAACATTAAATCAACGCTGTTTTGACACCCTGTGATTCCTCCCCACACTTCGAAAAAATTATTTGAAGGACTATGCTTCATTTCAGGCGGACATGGTGAATGATCAGATGTTAACATATCAATCTTGCCTTCTATTAACTTTTTCCAAAGCCTTTCTTGTTCCTCTATACTTCGCAGTGGAGGAGAACATTTGGCAGCCGGGCCAATTTTCTCAAGCTGTTCAGCTGATATCGTAAAATAATGGGGACAGGATTCAAGAGAGACATCCTGACCCGCGCTTCGGGCCTTCATAATTTCTTCTACCGCTTCTGCGGTGCTAATGTGCACAAAATGAATAGGGCACTTCGTTTCTTTTCCAAAATAAAGGGCGCGTTTCACTGCTTCAACCTCTGTTAAAACAGGCCGTGAAAAGACATAATCTGCTGCTGCTGTCCTGCCCTGTGCGGTTAACTCTTCGCCTAATCGATCAGTAATTTGGGCATTTTCCGCATGAATCGACAAAATTTGACCCAGTTCAGCAATCTTTTTCATCCCCGCAAAAAGGGTATAATCATCCACATTAGAAAAATCATCGGGATTATCCGTTCCACAAGTGGACATAAAGCATTTATAGGCGATAACTCCTTCATCTGAAAGCTCTTCGAGTCTTTCAAGATTGTCTGGAACAAGTCCGCCATAAAATGCATAATCAATATAATTCTTCCCCTTGGCTGCTTCTGCTTTTAATTGCAGTGTATGCCTGTCTATCGTAGCCGGAAGGGCATTCAAGGGCATATCCGCATAGCATGTAGTTCCTCCTGCTGCCAGTGCTTTAGTTCCAGTTATAAACCCTTCCCACTCTGTTCGGCCAGGCTCACAAACATGCACATGAGTATCGATCATTCCAGGCATGACATATTGATCAGAGGCATCGATAATCAGCTCAGCTTCATGGTCAATCGTCTCCGCAATCGCTGCAATTTTTCCATTAATAATGGCAATATCATTGTTAACTACCTCGTTTTTAAGAACCACTTTGCCGCCTTTTATTAACAAATCATAAATCATCGCATTTCCCCCGTTACTTTTAATCTTGTTCTGTATTTCGAGGAACCTCATTAACTGATTTATTAAATTGTATAAAAAAATCGAACTATTTTTTTCGGATTCTTTTACTAATTTTTTAGCTTTCTTTACTTCTTCAATTTCTTTTCTTCCCTGCTTTATCGCAAACTAAATTCCCCTTGTAGAACACTGCATGGCGTTCCGCTCTTCTAGCCATAGCCTCTGCTGAACAGCTTGCATCGACAAGGACCATGCTGGCTTCATCTCCAGGGGTTGGCCAGATCTGGTTTCCCTTCTGATCCAGCGGTGTTCTGCCCCCTGTAATATATCTAAATGCTTGCGAAAGAGACTTTTCATCTGTCCATCTATACCGTTCAATTAAGCGGCCTGCTCTTTCCAGGATATCGCCATTGCCTGTTGGCCACCAGGAATCAAAAATATTATCGTTTCCAACAGCAACCTCTACTCCACACTCACTTAACAGATCAACAGGCGGGATTGCCCGGCCAGTCGGGAGGCTAGTAACGATCGATATACTTGCGTCTTTTAAAATTTCTGCCATTTCAGCGGCTTCTGCCCTTGAAACATCACCCAGGCCGAATGCATGGCTAATCGCTACTCTTCCTTCCCAGCCAGCTTCCTTAGTCAGAAAGGCCAGCCTTTTCATTGTAAAGGTACCAAGGTGACCAGGATCATGTAAATGCAAATCAATATCTGCATTGCCTTCTACAGCTAGATCCATCAATTGAACAAGCGAAGCTTCAATATTGTTGTCAACGGTAGCTGGATCGACCGCACCTACAATTCCTGCACCATTTCTAATAGCTTCTCTAATAAGCTGAGGTGTCCCTGAGCGCAGCAAGCCATGCTGGGCAAAGGCAACAATCTCGGAGCTTGCATAGCTTGAAAATTCCTCCAATGCCTGCTGAACTTCAGCTAAATTCTGTAATTGGACTTCAGGGTATATATCCACATGGGTTCTAATGTGAGTTGATCCATAAGATATGAGTTGCTTAAGTAATGCTGTTGATCGCTGATAGGTACTTGCAGACATAGATAACAATGCATTCTTTTCAATTTCACACCGTTCTCTAACACCCGATGCAGGGATGCAGGCCCTCCACTTATCCCCCATATAGGTTTTATCGAGATGGACATGCTTTTCAACAAAGGATGGCAATAGCAGCAGTCCCTTTGCATCTTTTATAGGCAGATCATCAGATGAAGCCTCTAAGTCCTTCGTAATCTTTGTAATGCAGCCGTCCTCTATTAATAAATGAAATCGATCTGTTATAGTACCTGACACTCTATTATTCTCATTTTTGTATCCGCATTCCAAACGCACATTCTTTAGCCAATAGCTATTATTCATTTTCATTCACCTTTCCGGCCCCGGACAAGATAAAAGGGTACCCAGAATGGATATCCCTCTTATCTTAGAGTCTTATTTAATTGAAATGTCATTGATCTCCAAGTATCCAGATGGACTTATAGAGAAGCCTTTTACATCTTTTGAAATAGCAGCCATATTCTCAATTACACGAACCGGAATATAGATAGATTCTTCCATTTCGATTTCCTGAGCTTTTGCATAGAACTCCATCCGCTTATCCGAATCTTTTTCAGCCCGTGCAGCTTCTATTAAGCCGTCCACTTCTTTATTGCTGTAAAAGAAGGTATTTCCGGCAGGGCCGTGTGAACTGCTATGGAAAAGGTTATATTGATTATAATCAGCATCTCCAGTCGCATTTCTCCAGCTTAAAATAAACATCTCGGAATCACCGCGGTTTACTTGTTCGACAAATGTCCCATATTCATATACCTGAATGTCCAGTTTGATTCCTATCCCTTTCAGCTGAGACTGAAGAACTTCCGCCATATTGATCCATTCTTTCTTATCCATTGTTTTCAACGTTGTTTCAAAGCCATTTGGATAGCCTGCTTCGGCCAGAAGCCTTTTTGCCTCATTGAGATTATATTCATATGCTTCTAAGCTTTCATGATATCCAAATACCTTTGGCCCAAGCAGTGAATTGGACTTTTTCCCAACATTCTCAAATACACCTTCCAGGATAGAATCCATTTCAACAGCATGTCCAATAGCTTTGCGGACTCGGGCATCATCGAATGGCTCCTTTTCAACGTTAAACCCAATATATTCTGTACCAAATCCTTCACTGCGGAATATTTCTGCATTTTTGGAGTTTTCCACCGTTTCCATCATTGTGACGGATAAAGGTTCGGCTATGTGAGCTTCGCCTGTTTCAAGCATAGATATCCTTGTTGTTTCTTCAGGGACGATTTTAAAAATGACTTTCTCCAGCTTAGATTGAGTCCCCCAATACTTTTCATTTTTGTTAAAAACAATTTCCTTACCTGGAGTCCAGGATTCAAATACAAATGGACCTGTCCCTACTGGTTCTGCAATAACTTTATTTCCATATTTCTCAAGTGTTTTTGGTGAGATAATGCCGCCTTCATGACTGGCCAATATGGATAGTAAGGGTGAAAAAGGTTCTGATAGTTTAAATTGAACAGTAAATTCATCAACTGCTTTTACTTCTTCAACCATTTTGAATACTACAGCTCTTGGAGATGCAACTTCCGGATCCAATAACCGGTCAAATGTTGCTTTGACTGCATCAGCATTAAATGCAGTCCCATCGTGGAATGTAACATTCTCTCTAAGTTTGAACTCCCAAGTTGTTTCATCTAATTGTTCCCACTTTTCAGCCAGCAGCGGCTTGATTTCGGCATTTTTATCCCGACCAACAAGACCTTCATAAATTTTATTATGTGTAACGCTGGCAGCATTGATCGTCGACATAAAATGATGATCTAAATTTTCTGCGTCAGATAACCGGGCTATAACTAATGTTTCGCCGTTTTCAGATGCTGTTCCCTTGGAGTCCTGATTGCTGTTAACTTGCTTTTTAGTCGAACATCCTGAAATAAGGATCACGATCAGCAGAGCTAAGATCACTAACCCCATTCTTTTTTTCACTTTCAATTACACTCCCCCTTTTTTCAGCTCTAAACTTTGTCTAATTATATAAAATATTCTGATTAATCTGTTTCTACTTTCTTTACATGTTTTTAAACTTTTTCTACTACTTATAAAAAACGTCGTTGCTAATCAATAGAATCAACAAACCTAAAAGAAGGCGGCATCAATTCATTCTCAGGAAGCTCCTGATAATCTCTTTTTAAATAACCTTTTTTCATTTTCATAAAATATTCTTGCGCTTTTCCTTTTAATTCCTCTAAATCAAGGTTGGGTATTTTTCGGTCTGTCATGACTACTTTCCCATTGATAATGGATAACTTTACATCTCTTCCAGTTCCGCTTGCAATCACTGTTCTTAAGGGATCATCTAATACTCCCATATGGAATCCGTCTAAATCAATTGCAATAATATCTGCTTTTGCGCCAGCACAAAGACGGCCCAAATCTTCTCTTCCCAGAAACTTTGCAGCACCTAAAGTTGCAGCACGGTAAAGATCTGAGTATGCTGAGTCTTTAACTTCTTTATTTACGATCCGGGAAAGCATGCTCCCTGTTCTGATATTCTGGAACATGTCCGGAGGAAACGTATCTGTACCTAACGCTAAATTAATTCCTGACTGTTTATATTTTGCAAAGGATTCCATTGCCTGTCCGTGCCTTCCAATTATTAATGGGCAATGAATGACAGTTGTGCCCGTTTCCCTCAGCAGTGACAAATCATCTCCACCACCAATTTTTGCCCCACTGTAGCCAGCAATAAAATGGGCATGAGGAATCGCCGTTCTGGATCCTAAAAATCCAAGATTATATAAATGCCTAATTGGCGTTACGCCATATTTCTCAATCATTGTATGGTATTCAAAATCACCTTGGGCTGCATGCAATTTTATCGGAACTTTATAGTGATCACTATATTGCTTTGTATGGAGAAGACTTTCTTCCGTTTGACTTTCAATCCGCTCAGGGGCAAGCATTCCCCTGACCAAACCATTAAATGAACCATCAAACTCTTCCAAAAAGCGCACAGCTCTTTTTAATCCTTGCCTTCCAGCTTCTTCATCCCAATGAATCTTTATATTGCCATCTGCCTGGACGACCCTTATCCCCGATTGATAGCTTGGACCCAGGTATATACGCAGTCCCAAGTCAGCAGCATGCCTCGCTGCTGAAGCAAGCTCCTCATATGTTTCTGCCCATTTTTTATAATGAACAGAAGTGATTGGCATAGCAGTTGTAATTCCATGAAGGATCAGCTGTGAATAGGCATATAAAGATTTAAAAGCCTCTTCTTCAGCTGTCATAATTTCATGGTGCCCTTGCTTAACATACCTCTCTGACCAAAGCAGATTTTTCTGTCTTGCTGAACTGGCCTCCAAATGCAAGATATCATGATCAATATCGCCTAATGCATTCAAGTCAATGAATCCCGGACTGATTATAGCGCTGCCGGCATCTATAACTTTATCAGCTTGGCCCGAATAACTTTTTCCAACATAAATGATGGTATCATTTTCAAATACAACCTCAGCATTTTCTATCAGGACATGATCTTTTCCATCATATCCAATTACATATTTCCCCTTTAGCCTGGTCTTCATTGATTTTCCCCTTTCTCCCCAATATCAGATTCTTTATCATGATCCATACCATCCCCATAGGTTCGTGTGTGACCCCAAAAATATTTCGTTTGCTTCATGTATTTTTCAAGCCCTGCACGCTTAATTGTTGAGTTAGCTTCTTCATTTGCTTCTGCCAAAACTGATCTTTCATCAACGGAGCAGACTGCTCTGTCTTTCATAAGGACCCTGCCATCTACGATAACATGCCCCACATCAGTTGCATAAGCTTGATGGACGAGCCGATGAATATGCATAAACTCAGGTGTTAAGTGCGGCTGATGCATATTGACAGTTATAACATCCGCCTTTTTCCCCGCTTCAAGAGAGCCCAATTCATCATCCCATCCAATACATTTTGCAGCATCAATCGTAACCACCTCCAGAAGTTTTCCAGGAGGTAAGCAATATTCATCTCTATGAGCTGCCTGATGTATAAATTGTGTTTTTCTCATGGCTTGAAACATGTCAAAGCTAGTGGATGGTGAAGTGCCATCTGTTGATATAGCAACTGTTGTTCCCAGCTCGATCAATTCTATCATCGGTGTGCGGGCATGAATTTGAGAGAATCCAGGAGAGGCACTGACATTTGTTCCGGTTTCAGCTAATATTTTCGCTTCATCAAAGGATATCCCACGGCAATGCTGAAGATGAACATCAGGACCTAAAAGAGCATTCTCCCAATCTTTTACTGCTAAGTGAATCATGCCTCCAAAAGCATCAGAATGGATTCTTGTATTATATTTTCTGGCAATTCCTCTGACTTTCTTTGCTTGGTATAAATCATGCTCTGTTAAATGATGAAGTTTCGCAGGTGAAGTTGGGCCAGATGGTTCAACTGATGTAACAATTACGAAAGGGGTAATAAATGCTCTTGTCCGATCTTGATTGGCATGGTTTAAAGCTTCAATTACTGCTTCAGCACCATTTAACACTTCCTCGTAGGTGACTTCTTTAGTAATTCTTTGACCGTCCATCCACCTGCTGAATGAATGAGGCCATGGCGGATTGCAGGGACCAGTGCAAACAACCTCCCTGACACCAGTTTCTGCATAGGCTCTTGCATGATTGATGGCAAAAACCGGGTCATCCGACCTTGGCATTGAGCCAAGAACAGATACACCTGTTGTTATGCCCGCCTTCAGGCGCTCAAGTGCAGAAAGCTTTCCTTCAAAATACCAGAATTCGTCTGTTACAAAATGCTTATACGTATTCGTCATAATTGGCATCCAAAAATCCAAGCTTTCCATTGCAATTGTCTTAAACATCGAATGGCCGCCATGTCCATGTACATCTATTAATCCAGGCAGGATACAATGATGGCTGCAATCTATCACTTCTTTTGCCTCATACTTTTCCAATAGTTTCTCACTCATATCCACATCCAGGATCCTGCTTCCATTTATGGCAACAGCTCCATCGGTGATTATCCGCCTGTTTTGATCCATAGTCGACAGTTCCATGAATCAGGAGTAAATCAATCATTTCCTTCTCCCTCACTTCTTTTAACTTAAAGTATAGGAAAAAAGAAAACACTTAACTTTCAGAATTATTACTTATTTTTAAAGTATTTCTACCTATTTTTTATTTTTTTCCTTCCTATAAAGTTAAGCTTCTATTTCACCTTCCTTAATAATTCTTCTAATAATACAATTGCATGATTATTTACTGTATCTTTTGCAGCATATAGTAATGTTAGTTTTTGCTTCTTTGATATCTCGTACAGTTCTTCCATCTTGTGAATCTTGTCTGTCTGTGTGCGCAGTTCAATGAGATACTTTTCCCGAAATATACCGAAAAGTTCAGGTTTATGATTAAAAGATTTTCTAAGCTCGCTGCTTGGTGCAACCTCTTTCTCCCAGGCTGATAAATGTGCATCTTCTTTTTTAATTCCCCTCGGCCACAGCCGATCCACTAATACCCGGTATCCATCAGCCTCTTCATACGGATCGTATACTCTTTTTATAGTAATTTCAGCCATTTCTTCACCACCAGATTATTTTCGCGTTTCTATCTCACTTGTCATTTGCTATAATTTATACAAATACAAATTATACAAAATTTTCTAATTCAATTAAATGTGAGGTGCAAGGAATTTGACAGGTACTATTGCTGTAGTGATGACTTTCTCTATTCCCATCATCGCCATCCTGACTTTTCATACACAAAGACTGGCAAAAATTAAACACAATATGATAAAAGATGAAATCACCCTGGAAAAGCTGAAGCAGGAAAACTTTCTGCTTGAAACAGAAAAAATGAAGCTCGAGCTTGAGCAAATGAAAATTGAAGGTCCTAAGGATCATACAAAAATCATATAAGAAAAAAATCCCCATCTTTAGCAGAAGGGGATTTTGGTTTATATACGATCAATAATTTTTCTGGCAGTTTCTACCCCATTTTCGATGCAATCTGGAATTCCTACACCATAATAGGAGCAGCCTGCAAGCCATATTCCAGGGTATTCCTGGTCCAGCCTGTTTTCAAGTGCAGCTACTGTCTGCGGATGGGATATCAAATAGTTTGGCATTTTTTCAGTCCATTTCGTCACTTCACTGGCAGCGGGAACAGATGTAATGCCAAGGCTTTTTTCAATATCGGCCAAAGCCGTCTGCAGCAAATCTTCATCGTTCATTTCCTTTAGAGATGCAAAGGCCGGATGGCTGCTTTTATAAAATAATCTAACAAGCAGATTACCGCTTTCTGAGGTATGCTCCCATTTGCGGCTTGTCCATGTACAGGCATTGCAAGTCAATTCATCCGTATTTGCAGTGATGAAGCCTGTCCCGTCTTCAGGCAGCTCGCTGTCTGGAATATCATAAGCAAGATAGATAGAGATTAAGGAACTGTTCTTCAAAAGTTCGAATTCCGCCTTCAGCTCCTCATGATCGAACAGCGCTGCAGCGGCATTATGCGGAATGCTCAGCACCACATGATCGGCCTCCAGGGTTTCGCCATTCGAGAAATCGACTATATATTTACGATCACTTTTCTCTATTTTAACTGCCTTCGTGTTTTTAAATATTTCTGATTCATCCAATTTTTCCTCATAAGCATCTATTAATCCATCCAGACCTTTTTTAAAGGAAAGGAACTTCTTTCCCCCTCCGCTCTGGAACACCTTTTTATTTTCTTCAAAACCTTTAATGATGCTGCCGTATTTTTCTTTATAATCAAACACCTGCGGAAGAGTCGAAGCAATGGTTAAGTCACTGAGATTCCCGGAATATACACCTGAAAGAACAGGCGCAATTTGCTTTTCCACCAGTTCTTTTCCGAAAAAATGCTCCAGGAAATCGCCGATGGAATCGTTTTTTGTAAAGCTATCATTTTTCGTATAAAAATCTTTCAGGGCTTCAACCTTTCCTTCTGCTGAAACAAGAGCAGATTTGGCAAGAGATTCAACACTGGCCGGTATCCCAAACACAGAATCTGCCGGTATCAGCTTCAGCTCACCATCACTGTATATATAAGACCGCCCCGCAGCATTGTAGACAACGTCTTCCTCCAGCCCCAGCTCCTGGATAAAGTTCATCGCATTCGCTTTGCGGGCAACAATCGAATCAGCTCCCGCTTCTATTACAAATCCGCCTTCCCTGACAGTGCGGATTTTCCCGCCAAGCTGTTCTGCTGATTCTGCCAGTACAAGCCTTATATCCTGATCATTTTCTTTTTTCCACTTATTCAGTTCATACATAGCGGACAATCCTGTTACACCGCCGCCTATGACCAATACTGTTTTCACTCGTATGCACCTCAGTTTACATCCAATTCATATATAAAGTGTACCATAACATGAAGTGATGAAAGAATGTGATGGTTTGTACAAATGATGAATTTATTTTTTCAAAAAAGGAAAAAACGGAGAACACATCTCTCCGTTTCATTATTACCTGAACCAATTCGCCTGTTCATCCATATGCAAAAAAGGAATGTCCGTATCAACTTCACCAGTGATTCTATTCATTTCAATATCCTGTCCATCGAGCCAATGCCCAAAATCAAAAATACTCGGCTCTCTGTCGCCGCCGAGCGCAAACCAGGCCTTCATCTCCCCCGGCAAATAGGCGGATGTATGAATCGTCCCGGCCCAGCTTCCATAAAGATCCGAGAAAACGCCTTTATCGCTATCATTCAAGAGGCGGAAAGCATCATGTGCATCTAATCGCTCACCCTGATGGCTTTTCATGACATCCAGCCTGCGCAGGCTGTCAGCTAGATGGTTGCGATTTTCATCCTTCATGATTTCAAAATGGTTTGTGCAGGCAGTTGTCTGACGGACCTTTACACCTCTCGGAGATGTTCACACTGCATAAGTCTCTCCGCTTGTATCATGCACCACATATGTAAAGGAATGACGGTGCGGTATTTCCTTTAGCATCTCAACCGCTTCTTCCACGTTTGCACATGCCTCCAAAATCAGGCGGCCGATCATACAGCAGATAAAGCCATCAGCAGGCTTTTTCCGATTCATAAAATTATATCCAATCACAAGTCCTTTTTCGTTCATGCCATCCATCCGCCCGGTCACCCTCTGGCTGGGGCCAATCATCGCATATCCCTGATCTGTTGGCTGATAAAAAGTATAGCGCCCCTCATAGGTTTTCGGATGGTAATCATAATTGCGGATCAGGTAATCAGCCCCTGTAAGGATGGAACAGCCCGAGCGGACATAATCGAGGCGATAGCCGCCAAACTCCTGCATAACCCGCTCCATCGGCCATTGCAATGCTTCCCGTATCCCAAGCAGTTCATCCCAAATACCAGGGGCAAACCTTGTAATTGCTTTTTTCACTTCTGCTTCATTTATTGAAAATCGCGGCTTTCTTACCTTCCATTGATCCTCCCGATTTTTCACAGAAAGAGAATCCTTTATAAGTTCTCCCTGCATGAAACCAAAATCAAAGTGGGTTCCGCGGAATTGAATTATATCACTGTAAATCTTTTTCAAGATAAATCCCTCTTCTATTCGTTTCTTTTATTAAGAATAAATGAAACCTGCATGAAATTCCAGCAGATGGCTTTTAGATATTAATTCACTTCAAGTACCG
The DNA here is from genome assembly GCF_000294775.2 of Cytobacillus oceanisediminis 2691. GTDB lineage: Bacteria > Bacillota > Bacilli > Bacillales > Cytobacillaceae > Cytobacillus > Cytobacillus pseudoceanisediminis. The sequence goes on along the minus strand of NZ_CP015506.1, from coordinate 1,136,506 downwards.
GACTGCTGCTAGACCGAAATAATACTAACACACGATGGACAGGGATAATTGATTACGGTGAAAAACCGGATTCATCTAAAATTCTTTCAGTTTAATGCTATAATACCTCATACTTTTCGGAATTCCTTTTATGGCTAATATTCCGTTATAAATTAAGGATCTTACTCTATACTCTGCAAAGCCATCACCAATTGGCTCATCCAGATGCCCAATCACTTCACCAATTAATCTGGCTGACTTTATAAAACCTTTGTTGCTTTTATGCAGCTTTTTGGCTGACTCGATGATAGATTCATCAAAATAACTCTCTGGTACACTATGTATTTCATTATCTTCCCATATACGCAATACTTCCCTTGTTCTGGAGAGGGACTGCCAATCAGATACAAACCTATTTTTTTCTTCTGCAGATAAAGGGCTTCCTAAGTGTTTTTCCAGCATCATCTTCAGTTTCTCAGGAGCTGCTTCGCCTGAGTGCCTTAAAATGGATTGATGCTTTTTCTCAGGGAAAAGCTCCTTATATGACTGAGCAGTATTAATAACATGCACATTATTTTCTTTGTTTCTTAATAAGTGAAGGAAATACCGTAAACCAGTTTGTTCATCTGCATTGTCAGCTGTCCAGATAACGATCGGTTTGCCCGCTGGAATAGAATTTATCTCTTCAAGTGCTTTAGCTACTTTTCTTTCATATCTCATTTCCAGGTAATCTTCATGCATATTAATGTGATCCATCAGCCATTCTAATCGCTTTTTTCTGCCCTCTTCTTCATGCAGCTTCCAGAGAGGTCCGTTACTAAAAAAATCAGGATAGCCAATGACCTTATTTTCTTTACTAAGCCCAACCTTTAAAGCGCCTGCCGGTGATTCTCCACACACAATATGGTATGTTTCATATTCCCGCTCCAATTTTCTTTCTTGAGAATAAAAGAGTATCCTTTTTTGAATATCATTTAGCAGTTCGAGTATCTCTTCCTGGGAATCAACACTGTTATTCAATAAGTGAACCCGAAGCAATATGTGGAATAGATAGCTCTTCGCTCCCCTCTCCGGGAGTTTCTCAATCGCTTCCCGCAATTCGTCCATCATCATGATCACCCTTTGTAAATGAAATTGAAACCTACCTTTTCTACGAATAAACTTAATGGTAGTTTCATAAAAAGCTGATTTGTTTGCAAAAGGAGTTTAGATCGCTTAAGATTAAATCGCACACGATTAAAAGTAGGAGGTATCCTAATGACAACGGTTTATGATTTTGAAGTCAAAAAAACAAATGGTGAATTGAAATCTTTGAAAGAATATGAAGGCAAGCCTCTGATTTTTGTAAACACAGCCAGCAAATGCGGATTAACACCCCAATTCAAAGGACTGCAGGAGCTTTATGAAAAGTATAAAGACAGCGGCGTTGAAATTCTTGGGTTTCCTTGTGATCAGTTCAATAACCAGGAATTCGATAATATTGAGGAAACAACTGAGTTCTGCCAGCTTAATTATGGTGTATCCTTTCCGATCTTCGCTAAAATTGATGTAAATGGTGACAATACGGATCCATTATTTGCTTATCTAAAAGAACAGAAAAAGGGAATTCTGTCTAAAAACATTAAGTGGAACTTTACTAAATTTCTTGTGGACCGGAATGGCCAGGTTGTAGAACGGTATGCACCTACAACTGAACCAGGAAAAATCGAGGATGATTTGACGAAATTATTGTAATGCTAGAGATTAGAATCAGGTGATTATGTGAAAGACTTTTTTACACTGGACAAACAGCTATGCTTTGCTGTTTATGAAACAGCAGGCGAATTTACAAAACTGTATACAAGTGCCCTTCAGCCATTTGGCTTAACCTATCCCCAATATCTGGTACTTCTGGCACTTTGGGAAAAGGATGGCGTGACAGCAAAGGAGCTTGGAGAAAGACTAAATCTTGGCACGGGGACACTCACACCTATGATCTCCAGAATGATTTCTAATGGCTGGCTTCGAAAAGAACGTTCCAAAGCTGATGAACGCAAGGTGTATATCTTCCTCGAGGAAAAAGCACGCAAAGAAAAAGAGGTTATCACCCAAAATGTCGGAGAGGCCATTCAGGCTTGCAGCATTCAGCTGGAAGAATATGAAGAGCTTATGGAGCTTCTCGGAAAACTTAAATTTAAGTTAAGGAGCAGAGTACTTCGCTGATGCGGAGTACTCTTTTCACAGTTCCGTGTTTAATCCCTGCAAAAAAAGCCATATTAAGGGATAGATAATCGGAAGGGAGCATACGTCATGGAGTTTTTACCAAGAGAGCAAATTATCAGTGCATTGCAGGAGCCATTTCAGTCATATTTAGACAAATATGAAATCGATGATATTGGTATTTTCGAGGAAGAAGGCCAGGATCATCATTGCTATATAGGATACACGGTGAAAAAGGCAGGGAAAACTTATCACGTACATAGTCCATTCATTAAAGATGGTAATGGCGGATTAACTCCTGCAGAAAATGAGTGGACAATTGAATCGGATGAACCAGATAGCATTGACCGAAGAGGCTTCAATAATGTAGATCAAGCACTTCAGGAATTATAAAAATTGTCCTGATTTTCACTTTTTGACTTTTGAACTATATTAAATTTAGAATATTTTGTCTATAATGGAATTGTATTAGGAAGGAGTGAAAGGGATGGCTGTTAATGCCTATCTTAATTTCGAGGGAAATACACGTGAAGCAATTGAATTTTATGTAAAGGCTTTTGAACTGGAAATGCCTGAGATTTCAACTTTTGGTGAATCACCGCAAAATCCTGAATATCCTCTTCCAGAGGAAGCAAAGAATTTGGTCATGCATTCAAGCCTTAACATATGCGGCAGTAATGTTATGTTTTCAGATACTTTTCCCGGTATGCCATTTACAGTAGGAAATAACATTAATCTCGCAGTTGTCATTAATGACCTGGATAAGCTGAGAAAGTATTTTAACAATCTGCAGGCAGGCGGCACAGTAACAATGGAGCTGCAGGAAACTTTCTGGAGCAAGAGCTTTGGCCAGTTAACAGATAAATTTGGTGTAAACTGGATGTTCAGCCACGAAAGTGAATAAGATACATAGACAAAAATGGAGGCATGAGGCCTCCATTTTTATTATTCATCCAGCAAATGATGAAGCATCCTTTTCTTATCATCAAAGAATTGTTTCATGATGCGGTAATGATTCGTTTCCTCCAGCTTCTTTTCTGAAATGCCTTCCTCACTGAATTCATATATCGCTGCCTCCGGATAGGCCATAATGATCGGAGAATGTGTAGCGATAATAAATTGTGAGTGTTCCCTGACCAAATCATGAATTCTTGTCAGCATGGACATTTGCCGCAAAGGAGAAAGTGCTGCCTCCGGCTCGTCCAGGATGTAAATCCCATTGCCGCGAAACCGGTGAAGAAACGTAGAGAAAAACGCTTCTCCATGAGATTGCTCATGTAAAGAACGGCCTCCAAAGGAGTCGATTACTTTTGGTGCGCCACCTTCCCGATCCATTTCCTCAATATTAGAAGCGACATTATAGAAACTCTCTGCCCTTAGAAAAAAACCATCAGACGGCCTATCTATGCCTTTTATCACCTTGAGATAATCTCCCAGCACAGAATGCGAATCGAAGGTTGAAAAGTTAAAATTGAAAGATCCGCCTTCTGCATTAAATCCTAGTGCAACCGCTACTGCCTCGAGCAGTGTCGACTTTCCCATTCCATTCTCTCCAATCAGAAAGGTTACTTTCGGGTGGAAAGGCACCTCATCCATGGTTTTCAAGCTGGGAAGGTTGAAGGGATACTGATTGAAGGAAGGAATTTCTTCTCTTTTAAGGCTAATACCTCTTACATAATGTGAACTTAATAGATCCATAAAAATACCTCATATATTTTATAGTCAGCTATTTGCCATCAGGGCTGAAGCCAGCCTTGGATACACCTAATTGAATGGGTGCATCTTGAAATTCCCGGTCCAGCATTTTAAGAACCACTTTATATGCAGATGGACTATACCATTTCTCCAAACCAAGCTCATCAAAGATCTTGCGGATTCCAAGTCTCTCAGTCCTGCGTCCGCCGCTTCCATCCCCCATCCAAAAATCGTCAATTGTAACTCGATTTGCAATAGACTTAAGTTTTGCAGGAAATTCTCTTGAACAAGGCAGTAACGGGGCTATTGTTGCTTGAGTTATAATTCCTGCATCTTTTATGTCTTTTAGTGCAGCCATTCTTGCCGGGATGGGAGGGGCCGCTGGTGCAAATGCCTTTCTGACTTCTTCTTTGTCTGTCTCGATTGTCATGGAGATTCTGATACTATCTCCGAATTGCTGAAATAAATCAATATCCCGCTTCACCATAGGAGAACGGGTTTGTACATGTAAAAAGTCAGGCTGATTTTTAAGCATAACTTCCAATAAACTTCTTGTCAGTTTTGAGGCATATTCAATCGGCTGGTAAGGGTCTGTGGAAGAGGACATAAATAAAGCAACTTTTCCCCTCTTTTTAGCTTTAGCCAATTCTTTCTCCAAAAGTTCGGCCGCATTTGATTTTATATCAATCCACGCACCCCATTCCTCTTCACGAAAAATGGAAACAGGAAGCTCCCTAACGTAGCAATATTTGCAGCCAAAGGCACAGCCCGCATAGGGGTTCAATGAATGAGTAAAGTTGTCAATTGCACCTTTGGCAGGTGTTAAGATACTTTTTGATATGATTTCTTCAAGATGTATATTCAGGATAATCACCAAATCGAATGTATGTTCTGTCTTAAAAATAACACCGTGATTTCCTGAAGTCAACAATAAAGCACTAACTGCTTAAATAAAAAATGCCTGCCCCACTAATGGGGCCAGGCTTTGCAAAATTACAGCCAACGCTCTAATTGTTCATTTCTCTATATTAAGTTCCGCAAAATGTTCGATATGGCATGCCGGATGGCTCTGGCAGCTTGCAGTATTCTTCCTGTTCTATTGTATAGGCATAAGGATCCTTCAGTGCTGCAAGAAGCTTTTTCATCACGCTGTAATCCCCTTTGGTAACAGCTGCTTCAAGAGCTTCTTCAACTCTGTGATTCCGGGGGATGACGGATGGGTTGCTCTTCCTCATTAATTCATTCACTGCTTCTTTCGATTCCTTTTGCCTGTTCAGCCTTTCCTGCCATTGTCCATGCCAGTTTGCAAATTCTTGATCATCAAATATCGAAGTTTCCTCAGGCTTGTCTAATGTTAATAAACGGAAGGTGTTTGTATAATCTGCTCCAGACTTCTGCATCATCTTTAGAAGGCTGGTAAATAGGGCTTCATCTTGTGCTTCTTCATTAAAAAATCCGAGTTTTGCCCTCATCCCTGCAAGCCAATGGTTTTGATAAATTTTATTGTATTCCGAAATTGCATCCTGGGCTATATTTACAGCATCTTCCTCATTTTCATGCAGCAGGGGCAAGAGGGTTTCAGCAAACCTTGCCAGATTCCATCCGCCTATATAAGGCTGATTTCCATAGGCATACCGGCCTTCTCTGTCAATGGAACTAAATACGGTTGCCAAGTCATACTTATCCATAAAGGCGCACGGACCATAATCGATGGTTTCTCCGCTAATTGTCATATTGTCGGTGTTCATGACTCCATGGATAAAACCTGTTAGCTGCCATTTCGCAATGAGTGCAGCCTGACGTTTGATCACTTTCTGCAAGAGTGTCTTGTAAGGATTTTCATCGCCTTTAATTTCTGGGTAGTGGCGCTGAATCGTGTAATCTGCCAGTGTTTTAAGCTCATCAGCCGGCCTCCAATTTGCCGCATATTGAAAAGTGCCCACCCGTATATGGCTATCAGCCACTCTTGTCAGTACAGCACCTGGAAGCTCAGTTTCCCGGATAATCGCTTCACCTGTTGTTACAACTGCCAGACTGCGGGTAGTGGGAATTCCCAGAGCATACATGGCTTCGCTGATAATGAATTCTCGGAGCATCGGGCCTAGAGCCGCCCGCCCATCTCCCCCGCGTGAAAACGGAGTTCTGCCGGAGCCCTTCAGCTGAATGTCCACCCGTTTATCCTCAGGAGTTATCTGCTCGCCGATCAGCATGGCCCGGCCATCTCCAAGCATATTAAAGTGTCCAAACTGATGCCCTGCATAAGCCTGAGCAAGAGGTTCAGCGTCTTTTGGAACTCGAGAGCCAGAAAGTACCTCAATGCCAGTTTCGCTTGTCAATGCATCAATGTTTAGTCCCAAAAATTTCGCCAGTGGCTCGTTAAGGATCACCAGCTCAGGTGATTGTACAGGATTTGGCTTTACTTTTGAAAAGAATGTCTGCGGCAGCCGTGAATAGCTATTATCAAAATTCCATCCGGTTTCATTAATAGTCGTCATTCTATCTCCTTCCTGTCTGCATGGATTTAGTGTCATTTTCATTTATTATACCCTTTCCGGAGAAACATAGCGGTCTTAATAATCTTCTCTTTTTGTATGTAAAAAAAACCTGACGGCCGGGATCGTTAAAATTCTCCAGCAGTCAGGCCTACTCAATCTTATTCACGATGCTCAAACGTTTTACAGGCTGTTTCCTCTACATCATCAGCTTCTCGGCCATTTTGGCCAATCACATAAATAGAGTCGGCAACGCACTTATCACCTTCAGCCCAATACTTGCAGTTCTCAACATTACATAAAACTTCTACTTCCATTCTTGGCCACCTCCTTTTGGATTACTGATCAATACCCCTTTTCCAAGTGAATTAACCATATGGAATTTAATTCCACACACAGGTGAAATGGCTGGGCTGCTGTTATTTGGAGAGAATTAGGCTTCTTAGTTTTATCGTCATTTCTGGAGAAGTTAGGTAAACAGATTCATCTGTAATATACATGAAGGCGCTTTTTTCATTGTCTTCTCCAAGCCACAAATGAATGCCGTGAGAAGGAAGTTCTCCTTTATATTCTACTGCTATATCATACTCAGGTTTACTAATATCTGCATTCCCTGACTGTTTTACAGCAGATGTTATTGCCTTTTCAAATACAGCGATCGATTTTCTATCCTTGAAAGAAATAAAACTTTCTTCATTAATTCCGCCTAGACCCTCCGATTTTGAAACTTTGATTTCTCTGACTTCCTCATCCAGCAGAACCATTGTTTCAGCTGATTGACAGCCTGCTATCATTGCAAAAGAAAATACCATGAATGTGCATAATAAAAAAGCTTTCATCCTCATCCCTCAAGTTTAAAATTTAGGCTCTTTTCGTATAAATTGTTGTTTTTTGCTTATCAATGCTGTCCGTTGATTTCCGCTCCAGGCTGCTCGCTTTCCGCGGGGCGGGCGGTGAGCCTCCTCGACGCTGTGCGTCTGCGGGGTCTCACCTGTCCGCTACTCCCGCAGACATTGAGTAAGCTCCCTTGAGTAAACACCGCACGAAGAATATGCGAATGCATTTTCAAGGATCTCGCACCTTCCGCTACAATCAACTCAGTAAATATAATACAAAAAGCAACAAACCTTGTGAAAAAAAAGGAGGATGGACCGCTTGCCCATCCCCATTTAGAATTCAGTTATTATTTTCAAGATTCTTTGACACAAACGCATCAAGCAATTCACGCACTTCATCTGTAGACCTTGTGTTCATCAATTGATTTCTTAGTGCACTTGCCCCTGGAAATCCTTTGGCATAAATCTTGAAAAAACGGTGAAGAGCCGTGAACGGCCGCAGCTCTAAATGCGAATATTGATCATGAAGATCCATATGCAATCTTAAAAGGTCCAGCAATTCCTCACTGCTATGATCTTTCTTCTCCGTTTCAAAGGCAAATGGATTATGGAATATGCCGCGCCCAATCATAACTCCATCAATACCGTATTTCTCGGCCAGCTCCAAGCCCTTCTGACGGTCAGGAATATCTCCATTGATCGTCAAAAGGGTATCTGGTGCCACCTGTTCGCGAAGTTTCTTAATCTCCGGGATCAGCTCCCAATGCGCAGGCACTTTGCTCATTTCGTCCCTTGTACGCAGATGAATGGAAAGATTAGCAATGTCCTGCTCCAAAATGTGTTTCAGCCAGACCTTCCATTCGTCTACTTCCGTGAAGCCAAGCCTTGTCTTTACACTTACCGGCAAACCTCCTGCTTTGGCTGCCTGGATCAATTCAGCTGCCACTTCCGGGCGACGGATCAGGCCGCTTCCCTTCCCGTGCTGTGCCACATTGGGTACAGGACAGCCCATATTGATATCCAATCCCTTAAAGCCCAGTTCCGCCATCCCAATACTCATTTGCCGGAAGTATTCAGGCTTATCCCCCCATATATGGGCTACAATTGGCTGTTCATCCTCTGTAAAAGTCAAACGCCCACGCACACTATTAATCCCCTCAGGGTGACAATAACTATCTGAGTTTGTAAACTCAGTAAAAAATACCTCAGGTCTGGCTGCTTCACTCACCACATGGCGAAAAACAACATCCGTCACCTCTTCCATTGGTGCCAGTATAAAAAATGGCCGCGGTAACTCACGCCAAAAATTATCTATCATAGTAAAATTCAAATCCTCTCAATATGGGAAACCAACTTTTAATCCCAAAATTAAAAAGCAGAATATCCCTGCTTCTTTTACACTTATACCATGCTTAAGCACTTTTTATCAAACTGATTAAATAATGTAAATTTTAACTGCACAATTTTTGTACAGCTAAAATATCTCCTGCTGACATCCATCCCATTAAACAGTATTCCACTGGCTGAGTAAAAAATAAAGCTTTGCTAAAACATCCTAAAAAACAGCAGGGATTAACAGAAAAAAGACCCCGAAACCGCAAAAATATTTTTTACGAAATCAGGGTGGATCAGCAAAAGCTTATGTTTGGGTTACACGTTTAAAACAAGTTGTGTCACACTCTCCACATGTGCGGTCTGCGGGAACATATCCACAGGCTGTATGCCATTTACCTTATATTTGGGGCTCAGGACCGAAATATCCTTTGCCAATGTAGATGGGTTACATGAGACATACACCACTTTCTTGGGCTGGACTTTTAAAATAGTCTTTAACAGCTGATGATCAAGTCCTGTTCTTGGCGGATCGACGATAATAACATCCGGACGCCATCCATCTTTTGTCCATTTAGGAAGCCATTCCTCTGCTTTGCCGACAACATATTGGGCATGTTTAATTCCATGGCGGTCAGCATTTTTCTTTGCATCCTCAATGGATTCCCTGATGATATCCATGCCGCGGATTTCCGCTGCCTGATCTGCTACCCATAATCCAATCGTTCCGACGCCGCAGTATGCGTCAGCTACTTTTTCCTTGCCGGTTAAAGCCGCTGCTCTTTTGACTTCATTATAAAGCTTAACGGTTTGTTCAGGGTTCAGCTGGAAAAATGTCCGTGCAGATAGTTCAAACTGCAAATCTCCGAGTGTTTCCTGGATAAAGTCGCTTCCGTCCAGATTCATGGTTTCCTGTCCAAAAATAAGGGAGGTTTTTTCACCATTCACATTTTGTATGATTGATTTTACTTCAGGAAGCTCGCTTTTGATTTTTTCTATTATGATCTCTTTCTTTGGAAGCTCTTTTTGAGTTGTGATCAGTACAATCTGAAGCTCTCCTGTCTGGATTCCCACCCTGGCAACGATTGTTCTTACTATACCTTTTCGGCTTCTTTCATTATAGATTGGGATTCTCAAATCCTGGAGAATCCGTTTCACTGCTTCAGTCGCCTTTGTTGTTTGCGGATGCTGCACCGCACAGTGCTCAATATTAATCAGGCGGTGCGAATTCATGCCATATAATCCGGCAAGCACCTTCCCGTCTTTTTGGCCAACCTGGAACTGGCTTTTATTTCTGTAGCTCCACGGATCTTCCATTCCAATGGTTTCTTTGATATCCAGCTTCTCGGGATTCAGCTTAGTATGGCGTTCTAAAGCTTGAATAATGATATCCCGTTTCTCCTTCAGCTGCTGATCATACCGGAGATGCTGCAGCTGGCAGCCTCCACACTCATGATATACTGGGCATGGCGGCTGAACACGGAATTCGGATTTTTTACGGATTTTTTTTATTTTGGCCTCAGCAAACTTTGGGTTTACCTTTGTTGCTTCTGCTGTGATTTCCTCGCCAGGCAGTGCTCCTGGAACAAATACGACTTGCCTTTTAAAATAACCGACACCTTCCCCATTGATGCCAAGCCTTTTGATTGTCAGCGGGAATGTTTGCTTTAGTTTTAATTTAGCTGTTTGTTCTTGTTTCATGGTGCTTCATCACTCCAAATTACTCGATACTCCTCCACAAATAAAGAGAAGCATAGCTCAAATAAGGATCCCAGCTCTTCGAGAATGTCTCCATTTCCTCAAGAGTCGGTTTCGCTTCTAATTTATATAGTTTTTTTAAGGCATTCTGGATGCCAATGTCTGCAGCTGGAAAAAGATTTGGCCGGCCCAGCCCGAACATCAAGAAGTTTTGAACAGTCCAGGGTCCGACACCGCGCAATTTGATAAGTTTATCATAAATTTCTTCATCTGAAAGGTTTTTAAGCTCGTCAAAGTTTAAATTTCCCGAGGCCGTTTCTTTTGCGATGCCAATTACATACTCAGCCTTTCGTCCACTGAACTGCAGCTCTCTTAATTCATCCACTTTCAGTTCTGCAACTTTTTCGGGAAGCGGATAAAACCACACTCCATCCTTTTCGAATCCAAATGCTTTTACAAACCGTTCTGTTAACGTGTGTGCGAAAGCAAGATTAAGCTGCTGGTGAATAATGCATTTTAATATACAGCTATACGGATCAAAATCAAGAACAATTGGAGTACCATAATGAGCATCGAAAATTGGCTGTAATTCTGTGTTTTGAAAATGTTCGTGAATCCTCTCAAGAGGCAGATGCCATTGAAAAATTTCCGATAAACGCTCTGCTGCTTTTTCTTTAAAAGCGCCATCAGTTCCGGTTATTAAAAATTCCGGCTTATCAGTTGTACCGATTGCTTTTACTTCTGCCACAATCGGATGATGGCTGAGCAGCATAGGCACTTTCACAGACCGATTTGCTATATCAACCTGATTAAGAGGGTCATTCGAAAGCCTGTCCAGTACCAGATCAAAATTATAAGGTCCTTCTACTTGTATCTTTTCCAAGAAGAATCCGTCCTTTATCATTTTCCCCGATTATAGCATTTTTTGCCGTTATTTTACTAAAATTGTTGGACTATATACAAAATAGACCCTGAAAAGTTGGGTCTATTTCATGCAATTTATAAATTTCTGCAGTGTTACCGGCCGAAATTGGGCATTTACCGGCCATCTTAAAAAAATACCGGCCAAAGCACATAATTTACCGGCCTAATCTTAAGTATTACGGCCAATATGACTTTGTTGTGCCCATCCAAATTTTTTATCGGCCAAACATAAATCAGTACAGCATCCTCTCTCCAATTGCCTGCTCCCATTCCAGGTCATCAAGGCTCTTAAAGGTGTACCCGCGTTTTTTCAGATCCTGTATGGCCTTTTGGAGAGCATCGGCATTGTCCTTTGAAACAGTATGCAAAAGAAGGATACAGCCTGGATGGATCTGACGCATAATATTGTCGTAAGAATACTGCCAGCCTTTCTGCCGGTCTGTGTTCCAGTCGACAAAGGCCAGTGACCAGAATACATGCGTATAGCCTTCCTTTTTAGCCAAAGCCAAAGTGCGTTCGCTGAAAATGCCTCGAGGCGGCCGCAAATATGCCATATGCTTAACACCTGTAAGCTTTTCGTTTTCAGCACGGACCATTTCAAGTTCTTTAATAAATTTCTCATCGCTCACTCTTGTCATATCAGGATGATGCCAGGAGTGATTGCCTATGATATGCCCTTCATCCGCCATTCTCTTTACAAGATCGGGTGCGCTTTTTAAATAATGTCCTGTTACAAAAAAGGCAGCAGGAACGTTTTCCTTTTTCAGAACATCCAAAATTTGCCCTGTATAGCCGTTTTCATATCCATTATCAAATGTTAAATAAATGTCTTTTTTGCTTGTATCGCCTTTATAATAGGAGCCATGTCTTTCAAGCAGTGAGTCGAGCGGCTTTCCTGCTTCGGCCGGCACCTCATTTTTTGCTTTTTTGAATCCCCAGTGAACCGGCGAATTGCCATAATTCGCATAAGCTGTTCCGGAAAAAAACAAAATAAAAACACTCAGGAAGATACTTAATTTTTTCATCTGAGCTCCTCCAATATTTTTTTCTTAGTGTTTGTGAATGAAATAAAAACATTCGCAGGGATCATTGGCAAAAAAATGCACAAAAAAGAGAGGCCGCAAACAGCCTCTCTCCCGTTCATCTATTAGAATACACGCTCTTTGAATTGAGCCAATTTCTCAAGTGAAGATTTATCTACATCCCTATGAAGACTGTTTCCATGGGAATCCATCGTCACAACTGCAGTAAAGCCTTCAACCTTCAGGTGCCACATTGCTTCCGGAATACCGAATTCCATGAGGTCCACGCCTTCAACAGACTTGATGCAGTCAGCATAATATTGTGCAGCACCGCCGATTGCATTTAAGTAAACGCCGCCATGTTCCTGAAGTGCTTCCAATGTTTTTGGCCCCATTCCGCCTTTACCGATAACAGCACGGATGCCGAACTTTTTCATGATATCTCCCTGATATGGCTCCTCACGAATACTTGTAGTCGGTCCAGCGGCTTTTACATGCCACTTGCCGTCTTCGTCCTTCATCATGACCGGGCCGCAGTGGTAAATAACCTGCCCATTAAGATCAACTGGTGCATCATGGTCCATCAGGTGATGGTGGATGGCATCGCGGCCCGTGTACATCATGCCGTTGATCTGTACCACATCACCAACCTTAAGGTTGCGGATCTGTTCTTCAGTAATCGGCGCCTGCAATGTTACGATGTTTGTTTGCTCTGCTGTTTCTGCTGCTGCCGCTGTCTCAAGTTCGGCTTCAGAAGCACTAAAGTCGATATGCTCGCCTTCCTGATACATCCATTCATTAATTTCACCTGTTTCCATGCTGATTGCTGCGCCAAGGCGGCGGAACGCCCAGCAATTATAGGCAACAGATACGAAGAAGCTTGCCGGAATACGGTTCATAACACCGACTTTACAGCCTAAAAGCGTGGTTTCCCCGCCGAAGCCCATTGTTCCGATTCCTAACTCATTTGCATTCTCCATCACGTAATCCTCGAGTTTGCGGAGATCTTCATTAGGATTTACATCATCTACAGAACGAAACAGCTGCTCTTTCGCCAGGTCATAGCCTGAAGAGCGGTCTCCCCCGATGCCGACACCGATAAAGCCGGCGCTGCATCCCTGTCCCTGCGCCTGGTATACAGAGTGCATGATGCATTTGCGGATTCCATCTAGGTCGCGTCCAGCTCGGCCAAGGCCTTCAAGTTCGCAGGGAAGGCTATATTGGATATTTTTATTTTCACAGCCGCCGCCTTTAAGAATCAGGCGGGCGTCTATATAATCTTTTTCCCATTGTTCAAATTTAATGACAGGTGTTCCGTAGCCAAGGTTGTCCCCGCTGTTGGCGCCAGTTAAGGAATCAACAGAGTTCGGGCGAAGCTTTCCGTCCTTAGTTGCCTGGGCGATTGCGTTTTTGATTGCTTCCTTCATGACCAGCTGGTTAGCACCGACTGGCGTCTTGATTTTGAAAGTCGGCAATCCGGTATCCTGGCAAATTGGCGACACATTATCATCAGCCATTTTAATATTATTCGTAATGGTATCTAAGCTCATCGCTGCTCTAGTGCCGGCATTTTCTCTTTCTTTCGCTGATTTGATTGCACGGCGCACATCACGCGGAAGATTAGTGGATGTCTCAACAATCAGCTGATACATACTTTCCTGAAATTTGTCGATATTCATTGCTTTAGTCCCCTTCCCTTTGTTCCCTATATAGCTCATATCTTTTATGAAAATTACAATTATTAATCGTAATCATTATACTCCTATCTGATGCGTATTTAAAGACAAAGGTTGCAATCGTTTACAGGATGAAAGAGGGAATTTCCAAAGCAATTTCCATAAAAAAAGAGCCCTCATGTTATTATCCCCTTCAGGTAGACAGTAAAAAAAGAGAACATGATATGATGTTCTTACTAGTCTACTTGGAGGGGTTTTTTCTATGGCCAAAAAAGGACAAACCTTTAAAACCTATACAGAGGGGTTTAAGCGAGAAGTTGTTCGTTTGAAGTTGGAGGAGAAATGGTCTTATAAACAGCTTCGAGAACATTTTGGTATTAAAAGTGATGCCCAAATTGCAAATTGGGTTAAAAAAGTACGAAACGGAGAATCATTTGATGACCAGCGTGGGCATTGGAATAAGAAAAACTTTAATAATTTGGAAGAAGAGAATGCCTATCTGAAAGCGCAGGTGGAATACTTAAAAAAGCGCAATCCAAATCTACATGGGAAGGAATGGTCCTAAAAGCAGATCGATTTCAAATTATTGATAATTTAAGGGAAAAGTATCCCCTTGCGTGGCTACTGAAAATTGGGGAAGTTTCAAAAGCAGGATATTACAAGTGGCGCAATACAAATCCTATACGAAGAATCCGTCTTGAGGAGAATATTTTAGTAAAAGAGCATATCTTAGCCATCCACAAAATGCATCCTTACTACGGATATAAACGAATGACAAGGGCTCTTTCCCGGGAGGGAATTGTAGCTAATCATAAACGGGTCAGAAGATTAATGAGGGAATTAGGTATTCGTTCTGTCATTCGCAAGAAACGTCCATTCTATGGACGAAAAGGATCCGTTTTATTTCCCAATGTCTTAAATCGGGAGTTCTTTGCTGAAAAACCGTATGAAAAACTCGTCACAGATATTACTTACATCCGAGTTGGGGATGAGTTTGTCTATCTGTCAGCTGTTTTAGACTTATATAACAATGAAATTGTTTCATGGCAGTTATCTGAAAGGAACGATCTTAAGTTAGTCATAGATACTATAAAACAGCTAGAAGGCAAGCAGTTCGCAAAAAATGCTTTAATCCACTCAGATCAGGGGTTTCAATATACAACCAAAGCATACGAAAAACAAGTGAAGGAGGACCTCCAAGTTATAGGCAGCCATTCAAGAAGAGGAAACTGTCATGATAATGCTTGTATAGAGTGTTTCTTTTCTCATTTAAAGACGGAGAAAGTTTATTTAGTACGTCCCAAAACAATGGAAGAAGCTTACGTAGCAATTCAGGATTATATACATTTTTACAATCAAGACCGTTTTCAAAGTAAATTAAACGACCTTTCCCCGATAGAATATCGAGAAAAGGCCGCAGCTTAGTATACTCTTTTTTCAATGTCTACTTGACAGGGTTATGTGCATCAGGCTCCTGTTTTAATCGCGGTTATTAAATTCACGGCATTTGGATTCGAGGTCATCGATCATAGCAATTAAACGGTCGATGTCTTCGATTTCGGTGTCTTCCGGCTCAATAGCTTCCAGTACGTCCAGGAACATATTTAAGCGCTGTTTTAGAAAAGTAACCTGTGAATTCTTATCTTGAATCGGACTGCCCAAAACGTTCTCTCCTTTCGTCTCGATTACATCCTACATGAAATTAGTTATTTCAGCAAATAAGTATTTTTATTTAATATACCCTTCAATTGCCTCCCTGCAACATGAATGGAGATAAAAATCGTCCGTTTATTGTCTTCCTATAAAAGGAATGAAAGCCATATATAAGGGAGTCAATCATGTTTTTTCCAGCTGACAAGATTTATGGAGAGTTCTTTCAAATGGAGCTATAAGCTATATTTTTCTGATTCTGTTCCTGAGACTATCGGGAAAACGTACTTTAACAAAAATGAATGCATTTAATTTAGTGGTAAGAGTTGCCCTTGGGTCTACCCTGGCGACTATTTTCCTTAACAAACAGGTATCACTTGCAGAGGGTCTGACCGCATATGCACTTTTGATCGGCCTATATAGTAGCCTGGCTTTCTCTTCATTCAGCCACATTCAATAAAGCAAGTCCTGACCTGCTTTATTATCAAGGTCAATTCATAGAGTCAGCCTTATATAAAAACAGGGTTTTGAAATCAGTAATTATGCAGGCTATTCGTTCCAATGGGTTTTCCTCAATGGAAGATGTGGAAGCAGTTGTATTCGAGACTAACGGCAGTATGTTAGTCATTAAAAGGAGCAGCTCAAACAGCAAAACGAGCACACTATCTGATATTGATCCAAAGAAAAGCTGATGCCAGGCGGCATCAGCTTTTTAATTGCTCCTCTGTAATTCCGGCTGCCTTTCCTTCACGGCTGGAGTCAGCCGCACCATATAGACGGCCCTTCTCCCGGTCAATCTGAATGGCCTGAACATTTCCGATTCGGCTTGGCTTATCTCCAAATTCAAATCCGCTTGACTCCATTTCGCCTTTGGATTCCATGCTTATTCCCGGCTCCCATTCAATAAGCGGGCCTGTTGTGGCAAAGATCCGGGGCTCTTCAATAGCTTCCTTTAGATTCATTTTATGGTCAATGATATTCACGATCGTCTGAAAAACCGAGCCAATAATGGTCGGTCCGCCTGGAGAACCAAGAGTTAGAACGGGCTGGTCATCCTTAAATAAGATCGTCGGGCTTTTGCAGCTGACCGGCCTTTTGTCCGGTTTTGGTTCATTGATTCCGCCAGGGTTGGCATCAAAGTCTGTAAGTTCATTGTTTAATAAAAATCCGTAGCCCTTTACTATAATCCCTGACCCAAATGGATGCTCAACGGTTGATGTACATGCGGCAATATTGCCCCATTGGTCAATAACCGTGAAATGAGTTGTTTCACTTTTCTCTAAGTCATCCGGCTGGCGAATAATCTGCTTTGGTTCGCCTCCTTGATATTTCCAGGGGTTTCCAAAATCTATTGCATCATTTCTCCTTTTAAAATTTATAGCCTTTACCCTTTCAGCAATATAATCATCATGTAGCAGGCCTTCAATAGGGAGATCAGAAAATTCCGGATCCCCTGAATAGGCAACTTTGTCCGCAAAAGCCAAACGCATAGCTTCGGTTATCAGATAATACTTTTCCCAGGACTTTGCGTCATATTGGCTTAAATCAAACTTCTCCAGCATTTTAAGAATTTGGATAACGGTTACCCCGCCTGCACTGGGAGGAGCGGACGAAGCGATCTTATAGCCTTTATACTCGCCCCATATCGGCTCATCAATGGTAAGCCGGTAATTTTTCAGGTCCTGAAGCGTCATAAAGCCGTTCTTTTAACGTTTCTACGATGGCTTCAGCTATCTCTCCTTCATAAAAGGAGGCTATTCCTTCTTTTTGCAGGATCCTGAATGTCTTGGCTAAATGATCCTTGACAAGTCTGTCACCTTCCTTTAGAGATTTGCCTTCCGGAAAATAAAAAGCTTTGGCTTCCTCACCCAGCCTGTAATGAAAGTTCTGAAGAGCTTCCTCCATTACCCAGTTCACTTCAATGCCGCTTTCTGCGGCTTCTATTGCCGGCTGAATCAGATCGGCTAATGACTTTGAACCGTGATCCTTTACAGCTGAATCCATAGCTTTTAATATTCCCGGGATTCCTACTGCTGTTCCATGCGTAGAGCGTTTGCGAAAATCGATTACTTCCCCATTGTCATCGAGGAACATTTCCGGATGCACACCTTTTGGCGCCCTTGTGTGTCCATCATATATTTTTACATCTTTCTTTTTATTGTCGTAAACCATTAAAAATCCGCTTCCGCCAATGCCTGTCATCATTGGTTCTACTACATTTAATGCAAATTGGATGGCAGCTGCAGCATCTACTGCATTGCCGCCCTCCCGCAGTATTTTTTCACCTATATCTGTGGCAACTGAATGAGGACTGACTACCATCCCTGCAGTTCCAACAGCTGTTTCTCTTTCGTAAGATTGTTTTTCCATATCCTTTGATAATGATTTCCCTCGTCTATAACCCATAAATGTAACCTCCAAAAAAAGTCCTATACCTATAGTTAAGGGTTACCCCCTCCGTGTATATATAAAACAACCATCATTAGGAAACAGAACCAATAAAAAATCCTCCACTCATAAGAGCAGAGGAAATTTTATATTATTAATTAAAGGTTATTGCTGTTCTTTTGAGTCTCAGGACTATAGGTGACAGCACTTTCTCCACGCTCTACCGGGAAAGCAGTTTCTGAACTGCTCACTGAACTTGCTGCCTGGTTGTTCGAGCCAGTGGAATTTCCACCGTTCTCAACAGGGCTTTCCATTAATTCTGAACCTGCTTCCTTTACTTTTGACCCGATATCAGCCAGCTCGCTTTTTGCTTCCTTTGCTGTTGACATGGCTTCATTAGACACTTCTTTTACCATATCCATGTTGCCGAAAACATCTTCGTTGACACGCTGGTACAAACTCTGGGCATCTTTAATGGCCTCTTTAAGAGTATTGGAAGCACTCTTAAACTGGTTAATCATATTATCCTTTACATCACCAGGATTTTCTTTCACTTCAGAAATAAGATTTGCAGAAGAATCCTTTAGATCCATCGCTTTCGTTTTTACTTTTGTTCTTGTTGTACTATCCAGCATTGCTAAAGCCCCGCCAATAATACCGCCAATGACAATCCCTTTCATCAGCTTGCTGTTTGATCCGTTATCATGGTCATAATTCATATCCTGTCCATAATCTGATCTTAAAGCAGTTGTTGTGTTTGTTGTATTATAAGTGTTATTCTGTTCCATGTTAAATCCTCCTCTTAAGTTAAAAAGTGTTTCGCGTTTGTTATTGAGTTAATTCCCGCATGAGGAGAAATTAAACGTTTTTATATCATTTTTAGTCCAAACTATCGATTGACATGGGATATGAAAGATTAAATAATGACAAAGGACTTAGATTTAAAAGGAGATACATATGAAAACACAACTTTCACCTATCACACCGGAAAATGATCCATGGGAAGCTTATTCCGATATCGATCAGCACGGAAAATTGGTGCTTTCAAATATTGAATTCACAACCACTGTATTATGCAACATGCGCTGTGAACACTGCGCTGTCGGCTATACACTTCAGCCCAGGGACCCCGATGCCCTGCCCATTGACTTGATGCTTAAGAGGCTGGATGAAGTTTCTCATTTAAGCTCACTGAGCATCACCGGCGGGGAGCCGATGCTTTCAAAAAAATCGGTTAAAAATTATGTTGCGCCGCTGCTTCGCTATGCGCACGAAAGAGGGGTCAGAACACAGATTAATTCTAATCTGACACTGGAGTTAGCCCGTTATGAAGAAATCATTCCATATTTGGATGTCCTTCATATTTCTCATAACTGGGGAACTGAGGAGGACTTTATCGAAGGCGGCTTTGCGATGATGGAGCGAAAGCCGACGATAGAGCAGCGTCAGCGGCTCTTTTACAGGATGATTGAAAACAGCAGGGAGCTCGTGAAAGCGGGGGTAATGGTTTCTGCTGAAACAATGCTCAACAAACGGACATTGCCTTATCTTGAAAAAATTCATAAACAGATTATAGAAGAAATGAACTGTCAGCGCCATGAGGTCCATCCAATGTATCCATCAGACTTCGCCTCATCATTAGAAACTTTAACTCTTGAAGAAATGAGATCAGCCATCCATCATCTGCTGGATATCCGGGATGAGAATACATGGATGCTGTTTGGCACCCTGCCCTTTTATGCCTGCAGCAGCAATAAAGAAGACCTGGATCTTTTAAGAAGACTGCATTCATCAAATAATGTAACCGTCCGGAATGACCCTGACGGAAGATCACGGCTGAATATAAATATTTTCACCGGCGATGTCATTGTCACTGACTTTGGCGATACACCGCCGCTGGGAAATATCCAAACAGATCAGCTTGAGGATATTTATCAAAAGTGGAGCAAAACAGAACTCGCTGATTCTCTGAACTGTCATTGTGCGGGGGTTAGATGCCTTGGCCCTAACGTTCTTGTAAAGAACAGCTACTATAAAGAAACAGATTTCAAAAGAAGACGTTCGAATATCTAATAGATTAAGCCAGCCTATATGTCAGGCTGGCTTTTTTATTATCTAGGCCTTTCCGAAACAAGAAACCCAAACGTCACATGATCCTGAATCGGAATCCAGGCACCTATTCCCTGTGAAGTGACATTTTTAATGACAATCATTTTCTTGCTGCCTTTCAGCATCAAATACACTTCTCCATACGTTACTTTCCCCTTTTCATTGATTGCGGGAGCATAGCCGTATAGATACCCTAATCTTTTGGGCGGAATGTTATAGATATGATCTTTTTTGGTGCCTGCTCCAACAATCGTTTCAAAAGCAAGAGGCAGACCGGATTTCTCCATGGCTTTGAGAAGCATCATCTTTTTTACATCCTCGGCATTGGGAACCTTGGCAGTCAGACCTCCACGGACAACCTTTTGGGCTTCCTGAACATAATGAATCTGGTATGGGGCCTTGCCGCCGCGGTTGTCGAAATAATTCGTGTTAATCCTCTGATATTCCCAATTAGGGGAGGTTTCAGCAGACTCATAATTAAGCGGCCACTGACCGAGATAGACGATGGCCCTGTATCCAAGTGCGAACGGAGTGCTGCTCACAGAGGTTTCATTCAGCATCCGAATGAGATCCGGATTTTCGATTTTAACCTTGGATGAATCAATGAGCTGCTGGGTTAATTCACTCGGCTGGAGTGTCGGCATATCCTGAGCCGGATTAGGATACGTATTTTCCTTTGTAACATTCAGCACCGAATTAGGGACAACAATGGCCTTCGGCGGCTGTTTTGCCGATTTCTCAGTCCCTTTCTGCGCTTCTGCGGCCGGATGGAATGACAGTATTAATATAAGACCTAAAAAAAGAATGCTTACGTATTTTTTCATGATGTCTTTCTCCTTTCAAGTCACAATCTTTTTAGGTTGATATTAGTTTTTTCGGAGAAAGTGGATATTATCCGTCCCGTGAAAAATAACGGAGGGATTTGAGGAGGAATCAGCAGCAAAAATATTTCATTTGTAATGATTTTGTAAAAATCTGAATATTTACAAATATCTAATAATGTTTTATAATAGGCTTACTAAACTAAAGGAGGGCAGTGGAAATCAACCCCACTACTATGTAAAAGGAGGAGAATCGTTTTTTTGTTAAGTCTTCTGCAAGTCATGATAATGGTCAAAAATCAGCGTAAAGGTTGGTGATCAATGACTGAAAGCGAACAGAACCATTCTCTGAAAAACATAATCCTTTAAAAAAGTACTTAAATACCCATATAAATAACCGGCCCTGAGATTTTTTCAGAGCCGGTTTTCTGTTTTGTCATGACTATAAAAGATAAAATCCGATTCCCATTATAACGTAAGCTGCCAGCAGAGTGGCGCCTTCGAACCAATTGGTTTCCCCATCATTGCCAATGACAATCATAAGCAGCACCGCTGTCACCATGGCAATTAACTCAGGCAATGTAAAGACAAGAGGCATTGCAGCCGGGAACAGCAATGAAAGCAGTACAAGAACAGGTGCTACAAACATCGCAACCTGCAGCGTGGAACCAACAGCAATTTCAACAGCTATATCCATTTTATTTTTATAAGCCATAATGATGGCAGAGGCATGCTCAGCCGCATTTCCCACGATTGCCACAATGACCACCCCAATAAACAATTCCGTCCAGCCAAACGCTTCTCCAACTTCTTCGAAGGTGTGAACCAGATTCTCTGATACATAAGCAACCGCAATGGTCGAAATGGCAAGTACAGCAATGGCTTTTCCTTTGCTCCACTCCGGAGTTTCCTCCTCATGAGAGCTTCTGTCATCCTCTTTTGATTGATAAACGCCCCGGTGAGTGACCAGTTTGAAGAACAAAGCCGCTAAATAAAGCGCTATTAATATGACAGAGATGCCAATGCTGAAAGTTATCGTTTCAGCTTCATCCATGGTCATTGAAAAAACTTCAGGAATCACAAAAGCCACAATGACGGCAAACATCAGAAGTCCTGAGTTATGACGTGCATCATATACATTAAAGGACTGGGTCTTGTATTTAACTCCTCCAACGAAAAATGAAAGGCCGGCCACTAACAGTAAATTTCCCAATACGGACCCTGTCAGTGAGGCAAGAACAACACTAATCAGGCCGACCTTTAAAGCAAAAATCGAAATGATCAGTTCAACCGCATTTCCAAAGGTGGCATTCAGCAGCCCTCCAATTCGGGGGCCGGTTACTATGGCAAGGCTTTCTGTCGCCCTTCCCATATAGCTGGCCAATGCGATAATGGTGATGCAGTAGATCACAAACAGCAAAATATTGGACCAGTGCATCAATGTTCCGATGACAGACAGGGGCACACCTGCAAACGCCAATACCATGAAAACTTTATTAGTCATATCTTTTTTCTCCTTACGTTTTAATATTTTTAGTATTGCCTGCTCATTCACGCCTATGTGATTATATGCAGTAAGTTTATGTAAAACGTTTCTTTCTCTTTAGCCGATTTCGAAAAAATTCAAACTTGAAGCAGGATTTAGGCATTTTAAAAACAGGGAAGAAATTTAGCTTTTGCTGTCCGAACACAGGGCGACTTGGGACACAATCCACGGTTCTTCCTCTTCTCTTGTCCGAACTCGGGGCGACTTCAGACACAATTCACGGTTTTTCCTCTTCTCTTGTCTGAACTCGGGACGACTTCGGACACAATTCACGATTTCCCCTCTTTTTCTATCCGAACATAGAGCGACTTCGGACTCAATCCACGGTTTTTCCTCTTCTCCTGTCCGAACATAGGGCAACTTCGGACACAATTCACGATTTCCCCTCTTTTTCTGTCCGAACATAGGGCGACTTCGGACTCAGTCCACGATATTTCTTCTTCTCCTGTCCGAACATGGAGCGGCTTCGGACAGAATTCAAGGTTTTCCCTTTTTTTCTTGTCTGAACTCAGGGAGACCCTAGGCCCAAACCACGACTTTTGCTGTCCGAACTTAACCGCTAATTCAGACATGAAGACAACAAAATACCCCAATCACCAGGCGATTGGGGCTACAATGATATAAGTTTTTTAAATAATAACTAAAGCTGCTAAGAGAGCAGCCTTCCGGGTTACTTTATAGCTTTTTTTGCTAAGGCCAGAATGGTCATATCATCCATTGGCGGATTATGCAGGCCGGCACGCACATCCCTGTAATATCGCTGCAGAGGATTTTTTGCTGATAAACTGCGGGCACCTGCCACACGCATGGCCAAATCGACTACTGCTATGGCTGCGTTTGTTACAGCCAGCTTGACTGCTCCCAATTCAGGCTGCATCCTGCTTCTGGCTTCATCGTTTGCTTCATCCCATTTCTTTGCAACTGAATAGAGAAAATGGCGTGCTCTCATGAGTTCAAGCTCCATCTCGCCAATTTTTTGCTGAACATTTGGCAAATCAATGATTGCACCACTAATGCTGTTCGGGGAATAATTTTTGGCAAAGGTAATGGCATAATCTTGAGCCGCTTGTGCAATGCCTAAATAACAGGCCGGTATATGGAGAAGCCAGCCAGCCGCTCCTTTTTTTCCAGGCTGAAACAGCTCGACTAGCGCGTCCTGCTTCACTCTTACATTTTTTAAAAGAAGATCATGGCTCCCCGTTCCTCTCATGGCAATGCTGTCCCATGTTTCCTCTATTTCCAGGCCTTCGGAACTTCTCGGAATTAAAAAGTTTCCTATTTCCCCGCTTTCTTCAATCGTGGCGCTCACATTGAAGTAATCAAGCACAGGGGCCATGGTTGTAAAGCTTTTCCGGCCATTAATGATCCAAAAACCCTCTTCTTTTCTGGCAGAGGTAATTGGCTTTCCTCCCCTTGTAGGGCTGCCCGTCTGAGGTTCTGATGCACAGTTATTCATTAAAGCCCCCTTTTTTACTTCTTCACATAAAGCCCTAAATACGGATTCATCCCAGTTGTTTTTCTCGCCCAGGCTTTTGATAATGCCCATATGCCAGCCAATGGATAAGGCTGTGGAGCCATCTCCTTCAGCAATCTTTTCCTGGAGGCGCAGAAATTCAGAAAGGGAGATTTCCTTTCCTCCATATCGTCTGGGGACTGTTAATGATGTATATCCCGATTCTTTAAGTTCTTTTATATTTTCAAAGGGAAAAAGACCCTCTTCATCATTTTTGCCAGCTCTTGATAAAAACGTTTCCGAGAGTTTTTCCATGAGCTGGATTCTTGCTTCGGCTGTATGTAAGTCTTGGAATTTCATTGCGGGGCACCTCACTTCTAATTTTCAATTCTTATTATTTTTATAGGAATTATTATACTATTTTTCAGTTACCCTTCACAAAGATACTGATGAAAAGCTTGCCTATAAAAAAAAGAAAGAGGCATCCTCTTCCTTGTTTGCGTTTTAAATAAGTTCAAATGTCTCTTCTATTTCAATGCTTCCTTCCACTGAGCGCACCATTGAACAATTTTTTCTAGTCAATTCCAATGCTTTGTGAAGTTTCGCTTCATTTAAGTCAGTTCCTTTTATGATGAAATGAATATGTACTTTCTCTACACGATCAGCGACTTCAGGATTTCTTTCCACATTGGTTTTTATTTCGATGTCTTCGAATTCCATGCGCATTTTTTTCATGATTTTCCTCAAAACACCCCCGCTGCACACAGCCAGCGAAGCGACAAGCAGCTGGTACGGTCTGAAGCCATGCTCTTCATCCCCGGCAACATCCAGGCGTCCAAATGGCAAATCGGTATAAAAGCCTGCTTCTTCCTTCATTTTAAATTCCATGGTATTCGCCCCTTTTTATCTTATTAATATTAGAGATTACACTATTTTATCTACAAACAAAAATATTATGACCAGCAACTTTCTCTTGCCAAGATTCTCTATTCCCGATACCATCATTTAGGAGACATTTATATTTCAAGTCAGAAAATGAGGTTTTAATATGAATAAAGAAACAATGCGTTTTTGGATTCTCATCAGCATTGTGGCCATTTCAGGTTACAGTCAGGGAATGCTGCTTCCTTTAATTGCAATTATTTTTGAAAATGACGGCATTTCCTCCAGCTTGAATGGTTTGAATGCAACAGGTTTATACATTGGGATCCTGCTCATCTCTCCTTTTATGGAATATCCATTGCGCAAATACGGCTACAAGCCTGTTATCATCCTTGGAGGTTTATTAGTGGTGGTATCTCTCATCCTGTTTCCTCTCTGGAAATCATTTTGGTTTTGGTTCATTCTCCGGCTTTTAATCGGAATTGGCGACCATGCCCTGCACTTTGGCACACAAACATGGATCACATCCTTCTCACCTGAAAACAAGCGCGGCCGGAATATTTCATTATATGGACTTTTCTTCGGGGTGGGTTTTGCAGTAGGTCCATTAATGGCTCCGCTTGTCAAAATTAATGAAACCATGCCGTTTGTCCTTTCTTCCATACTATGTCTAATCGCCTGGCTGTTCTTATTTACATTGAAAAATGACTTCCCTGAACAGGCCATTGAAATCAACTCATTCAGGGAAACAATGAAACGTTTTTCAAAAGCCACAAAATATGGATGGGTTGCCTTCTTGCCTGCACTCGGCTATGGGTTCCTTGAAGCCTCCTTGAACGGCAGCTTCCCTATTTACGGCCTGCGCATAGGACTTGAGGTTTCAAGTGTTTCCCTTCTGCTCACTTCATTTGCAATCGGCGGAATCATATTCCAGCTTCCTTTAGGGATCATGAGTGATAAATTCGGCAGACGCAACGTGTTAATGAGTGTTCTTTTTATCGGGTTTATCAGCTTCGTCGCCGCAAGCATGCTCGAAGAATTGGTCTTTGCTCTAACAGTTTGCTTATTCATTGCCGGTATGGCAGTCGGATCAACTTTTTCACTTGGCATCACCTATATGGCAGACTTAATGCCTAAAAACCTGCTTCCAACCGGCAACCTCCTATGCGGAGTAGCATTTAGCATTGGCAGCCTGATTGGCCCCTATTTCGGCGGCCTTTTCATTGAATTATTCAAATCCATAAGCTTCTTCAATATTATCAGTGTCATGCTTTTGATTATCTTTGGTGCAGTCACATTGTTTGGGAATAAACAGCAGGTATTGGAAAAGAGCCAGTCATTCTAAGCATTGTAAAGCAGTTTAATATTGGTGCGGGGTTTTTAAATGCAAATTAAATTACTGAGTTGATTGGAGCGGAAAGCAAGTACCCGCAGCGGAAATTCACGTGCAAAATTCATAAGCTAAATAAATTTATTTAATTTTTATAGAGACCGTTTAACTTTCCTTTTCATAGGCTATATAGTAATATAAGAGTAATAGAATACAATATTTGCATAATGCTAGCTGGCATTACCTGATATGACTGGATTTTAACGCTGTCACCTAATTGGTGGCAGCTTTCGTCGTTTTTTAGGGGTATTGAATGTGATTATTCTTCTCAATAAGACAACTAAAAAAACTTTAAAATCATTTTTAGGAGGACAAACGATGAGTATGGAGGCAAAGGCTCTGCTTAAAAGCAGCACTGCATCTGAAGAAAATCTTTTAGAAAAAATCAAACCGCATGCTGAACTGATTGCCGCTCTTCTAAGCGGTGTATTGATTCTGGCAGGCTGGTTATTAGACCGAAGCAATATGGAGGCTGCATCGATTGCCGCTTACCTGCTTGCTTTCATTATAGGCGGCTTTGCGAAAGCAAAAGAAGGTATTGAAGAGACCATTGAGAATAAAGAACTGAATGTTGAAATGCTGATGATTTTTGCTGCGATCGGGTCAGCCATTATCGGGTATTGGACAGAAGGTGCAATCCTGATATTCATCTTCGCCGTCAGCGGCGCTTTAGAAACATACACCATGAACAAGAGCCATAAAGAAATCTCTTCCCTCATGGAACTTCAGCCGGAAGAAGCCCTGAGGATCATAGATGGGGCCGAGGAACGTGTGCATGTTTCTGAGCTGAAGATTGGGGATTTAATCCTGGTGAAACCAGGTGAACGTGTTCCATCAGATGGAACGATTGTAAAAGGCCATTCATCATTGGACGAGGCAGCCATCACGGGTGAATCACTGCCAGTTTCCAAAGGTGCAGATGACCAGGTATTTGCCGGTACTGTGAATCTGAACGGATCGATTACCGTTGAAATAACAAAACCAAATAATGAAACTCTTTTTCAAAAAATCATTGAGCTGGTCCAATCTGCCCAAAGCGAGAAATCTCCTTCACAGCTTTTCATTGAAAAGTTTGAAGGAACCTATGTCAAAGTGGTTTTGGCTGTTGTCGTTTTAATGATGTTTGCTCCTCACTTTCTTTTAGGATGGAGCTGGACAGAAACCTTTTATCGGGCAATGATTCTGCTTGTCGTCGCTTCACCTTGTGCCCTGGTTGCATCGATTATGCCGGCAACCTTATCCGCTATTTCGAATGGTGCGAAACACGGCATTCTGTTTAAAGGAGGCGTGCACCTCGAAAACTTAAGCCATCTTAAGGCAATCGCTTTTGATAAAACCGGCACCCTGACAAAAGGAAAACCGGAAGTTACCGATGTAATAGTCAAGGATGGTCTTTCCAGGGAAGATCTGCTTTTAAAGGTAGCTTCCATTGAGAGTCATTCAAACCACCCGCTTGCAAATGCCATAGTCAAATATGCTAAAGAAACACTATCAGAATCCCTTGTTCGTCCGGAAAGCATTGAAGATGTTACCGGATTTGGAGTCAAAGCCAAAGTTGATCAAGATGAATGGAAAATCGGCAAAGCCTCTTTTGTCGGTAAAACAGAGGCCAAGGCATTTGCAGAAGCTGCTGCCGATCGAATGGCAAGTGAAGGAAAGACTGTTGTGTTTGTACAGAAAAATGATGAAGTAATCGGCCTTATTTCCCTCAAGGATGTTGTCCGCGAAGAGACGAAGCAGGCAATAGACCTATTGAAGCAGCAAGGGATTTACACCATCATGCTTACTGGAGACAGCCAGACCACGGCCGCAGCGATTGCCAGCGAAAGCCATGTGAATGAGCATATTGCCGAATGCCTGCCTGAAAACAAAGTGGAGCATTTAAAAAAGCTCAAAGAAAAATACAGCAATGTCGCCATGGTCGGTGACGGAATAAACGATGCCCCTGCCCTTGCAACGGCAAATGTCGGAATTGCCATGGGCGAAGGAACGGATGTAGCGCTTGAAACAGCTGATGTTGTCTTAATGAAAAATGACCTGCCAAAAATTGCGGAAGCCATTGAACTTTCAAGCCGAATGAATCGCATTATCAAACAAAATGTCATCTTTTCTATAACGGTCATTATGTTTTTAATTGCATCCAACTTCCTGCAGATACTTGACCTTCCTTATGGAGTAATCGGCCATGAAGGGTCTACCATTTTAGTTATTTTAAATAGCCTGAGGTTATTGAGATCATAAGAAAAAAGCCTGGGAACTCAGTTTCCCAGGCTTTTATTATGTCTGGCGCAAGCAGCCTGCCCCCTCGAGTACACAAACCAATCCTGCCACAAAGGCAAAGGACGCCTTTCAGGCTCGTCTTGTGCTTGGGGCCCCCAGGATGGGGGTCATGCAGACGTTTCCACAGGTCGTGGTGTCCTTAGTCTGCGGTCCTGCGTGATAAGGCGCTTACGCCTTTCTTTTTAATGGTAGCCGTTCTGCCCGTTAGCAGATCCGGATGTTTTTTGTTTAGGTTTATTTTTGCCTTTTTGCTTTGTGCCGCCGTCTTTTTTCGTGTGTTTTGTCATTTCGATGCCCTCCTGAAAATTCATTTTCCCCCATTACTATTGTGCTACGGAGAGAATGTTTTTAAGAAGGAAACTTTTTCATCAGCAATCCTCTTTATTGATCTTAGAATTGATGGCATTGATTTCCCCGCCAAGAATGATGATAATGCCGGATATGTAAAACCAGATCATAAGCACGATAATGGCCCCAATGCTTCCATATGTCGCGGAAAAATTGCCGAAGCTGCTGACATAGTATGAAAAGGCAAGTGATGACAGCACCCAGCCGGCTGTTGCAAAAATGGCACCAGGTACAACACTTATACACTTTAATTTTTTATTTGGGGCAATCCAGTATAACCCTGTAAACACCACAAAAAGAATGAATGGACTCACTAACCATCGGACCATATTCCATATCGCCAGAAATTGGCCTGACAAACCAAATTCTGAAGAAATAAACAAACCAATCTGTCTTCCGAAAACAGGAAGGAGCAATGCCAGTACAAACACAAAAATCATGGCAAACGTCAGTAATATCGCCATCCCGCGTGCAATAATAAAATGACGGGTTTCCTTAACGTCATACGCCTTATTAAAAGCCTTCACCACGGCATTGATTCCATTTGAAGCTGACCAGAGCGTAGCGATGATCCCAAAGGAAAGCAGCTTTCCATTTCTTTGCGTAATTTCATAGATATTGCTTTCAATAAGCTTCATGGTCTCTCCTGGTGCAAAATCCCGAACAACATTTAAGATATCCTGCTGTGTGATCGGCAAATAAGGAACGAGTGTGACCAAGAAAATTAGCAGTGGAAAAAGAGAGAGGAGAAAGAAATACGCCAATTGGGCTGCAAGTCCAAACACGTCATCCTCTTCTACTCTCCTCCATAAGTTTGGAATCAGAGCCGAAAAAGTTCGTCCCATTCCAACACCTCACTTGTTTTTAATGCGGAATCTGAACTGAATCGTCAGCAGATTTTTCCGGCAGTTCACTTGATCCCTTCAGCTTAATATCTGAAAAGGCCTGCTTTGTATTCTGGACAATCTGTGTTACTTCCGGTGCCATTTCTCTTATTTCTTCCACTGTTCCAGTAATAAAAGCGACGTCTTCACTTACCTGGTCAATCGCTGTTTTGACCTTGTTGGAAACATCCTTCACCTGATTAACTGCTTCACTTGGGTGCTTTAAGTAATAGCCGACATTGCTGGACGTTTTCCGGCAATTGTCAAAAACGGTTTCCCTTGTAGATTTGTCAAGAAGGCTTAGCGCACCGCCTGCAAGTGCTCCATATAGTACGCCTTTCCAAAACAATGATTTCCCCATATTTTATTCTCCTTTAGCAAAATTATTATATGAAAATTTGATTCGATTTTTCCCTTTTTTCCGGCTGACGAAACCTGACTCGTCCATTTCTTGTATTATCTTATGTGATTTGTACAAACTTCTCCTTTATTTTCTACTAATTTCCATGGTACATGCAAGCCTAATTTATATTGACAATTTATTGAGAACATGGAAAGATGAAAAGAATACGAAGATTCGTGAATACATAGTGATGAGAGGGTGTTGGGAATGAATAATTTGTCAGAGAAATCGGTTGAGAATGTGGAGTTTATGATTGAGGCGATTAAGGAAAAGCTGAAGGTTTTAAACTTAGGTGCTATAAAGCCTTCCCACTTTGATGAGGAAATGTATGAGGAATTAAAGGATATTTATGATCTTGTTATGAAGAAGGATTCTTTTAGCCCGAATGAAATGCAGGCTTTGGTGGAAGAGCTGGGGAGTTTGAGGAAGAATAAATAATTATTGGAGCAGCCTATTGATGGCTGCTTTTTTTGATGGGTTGTACCCTTTAAAAATAATGTACAGCTGTTGATATGGGTGCTGATTTCCGCTGCAGGCACTCGCTTTCCACGGGGCTACCGGGAGCCTCCTCGGCGTGACCGCCTGCGGGGTCTCCCCTGGTTCGCTACTCCCGTAGGAGTCTCGTACCTTTCGCTCCAATCAGCACAGTTATTTAACAATTATACGGAATAAAAACCCATATTAAGTGTATATATTAAGCCCTCTACCAACTAAGGCAGAGGGCTGTCAATTTTATTAACCTAACAACTTAAGCGATTCACGTGTAAATGCCGGAATATCACCTGGCTGTCGGCTTGTTACTAACTGGTTTTGGCAGACGACGACTTCTGAGTCCTGGAATTTGGCGCCTGCGTATTCCATGTCGACTTGGATGGATTTGTAGCCGGTTGCGTCGCGGCCTTCGAGTGTTTTAGCTGTCAGCAATAGCTGTGGTCCGTGGCAGATGGCGAATACTGGTTTCTTTTCGTCCATGAAGGATTTTGTAAATTGAACAAATCGGTCATCGGCACGAAGCTGGTCCGGTGAGAATCCGCCTGGCAGGAATAGTGCATCAAAGTCCTGCGGATTTACGTTATCAATACTTTGATCTATTTGAACAGTGGCTTCGCCCTGTTTTCCTTTAACAGATTTGCCTTGTTCCTTTTCAATTGTCACAACTTCATGGCCGGTTTCTTTAAATGCTTGGGCAGGTTCCGTGTATTCACTATCTTCGAACATCTCGGTAATTAAGCATGCGATTTTTTTACTCATTTATAACATCTCCTTTGAAAAATCTTCACATAAGGAGATTTCCCTGAATGGACAATCTTAAACGTAAAAAGGCATATTCACCTTTAAAATACCTGGCTGTCCATTCTTCTGGCAAAGTCAACAAACCTGAATTTGTCGGGTCTGTGCCTGGATTCTGTGTATTGAAAAAGGGTGGCATCGTCAAAGTAGATATAATTTTTCACCACGACAATGGCATGGAACCCTTCCATATCAAGGAGCCTGCGGTCTTCAGCAGTTGGTTCTTCCACAGTAAATTCCTTTTTGGCAAAACTGATTTTTTTCCCGAGTTCGCCCTCAATGTAGGCAAAAATAGAGCTCTGGCATATTTCTTTGTTCAAGCCCGGGACATATTTCTCAATTAAAAAATCCTTGTCCAAAATAATCCGCTCATCTTCAATCTTCCGGACACGATACACTTTCCATACCTTTTCACTTTTATCAATATGGAGATGCTTCATCTTTTCTGCATCAGGCTGAATAAGTGAAAATTCGTCCACAATCGTTTCGGCACGCTGACCCATCTTCCCGGCCAGCTCTTTAAAGCTGACCAGACCCGATATGGGGAACTGAAGCTTTTTTAAATCAAGGACCAGCGAGCCTTTCCCGCGGATTTTCTGGATAAAGCCGTTTTGCGCAAGCAAATTCAACGCTTTTCGGATGGTTTCCCTTGAAGTGGAATACATCTCCGTCAATTCATGTTCAGATGGCAGAATGGATCTGGCGGGATACTTGCCTTCCTGAATTTGCTGGGCAAGCTCCTCATAAATCACTAGGTATTTATTATTTCTCATTTCAATCACCATTTCAGTCATGTTTTACACCATTCTACCATTTATCTAGCTTGCTTTCATTTACCTGTTGGACAGCTGGATAAAATACCATCCACCTTCAGTTACGACCGGCTTGAAGGTTTTTACTTTCAGCTTCAGCTCTTTAGCGATTTGATGTATATCCTCCTCGGTCGGGGTAGGATAGAGATTTTCAAATGCAGAGAAGAAGCTGTTAAAAACACTTGAAAACTCTTCCCCTTTTTTCGAATGAAGAATGGGCGTGATAATAGTTATGGATCCTTTTCGGCTAAGCCAGCCTTTCAAGCGGAATAGCAGCTGCTTGCGATCCTCCGGCTGGATATAGTGCAGTAAGTTATTGACCATAATTAAATCAGCCTGATGCTCAGGTGAGTATTCATGGACATCCGCTGTGACAATTTTAATGCTGGGAATATCTTTGCAATTGGTTCTGGCGGAATCTGCCACCTCTTCATTCATTTCAATGCCTGCCAGTTTTGCCTGCGGGAACTTTTGGCCGATTCTGCTTAAATAGCCGCCTTCCCCGCACCCAATGTCGATGATCCTTTCCATTTTGTTTTTCTTAATGGTTTTCATCAGACGCGGCAATGCAAGCTGTTCAAGCAGTGACGAGGTTCTCGCTACGGTAGGTCCATGCTCTTCATGGTCAAAAGTGTTTTTCTTATTGGAACGGAGCAGTTCTGGATAAGAGAGTAAAGTCGGGATATGCAATTCCATCATTTCCTTCAGGATGATTCCTGTAGATCGGGGGTTTTTCGGCGTAGACGGAAGACTGAATTTAGATGCTGTCTTAATTTTATCCTTCCCTTTCTTTTTCAAATGACGGATCGAAAGCCCCACCTCCACCCACCTTAAAAGCAGCTCCTCCTGAAGATTTTTGCTTGATGCCACCTCTTTTACCGTTTTCCAGCTGCGGAACTGGGAAAAAAGGTCAAGCTCGAAGCCTACGTATGCGTGCCAGCTGTACAAAAACGGCTGGTTCTTTTTCATCCAATTTCGTGCTTTTAGTAATCTCACATATTCATTTATCATGGCTGTTCAACCTTCTTCCAGGGATAGTCATCTTTTTCTGTATAAAAATAATCACTTTTAACGGCAGCTGATAATTCTGTTTTTCTTGCCGGCAGCATTCCTGCCTGAATCAATCGATCCCACAGGCTCTCTGACCAATATCCAAGGCCTGAAACATTCAGCATTTGCTTATATTGCAGGGTTTTATCTCTTTCAATCTGCTTCAGGCCATTGCGGCGTATTCCAGTAATAACCCGGTTGGAATAGGAATAGGCTATGGCCGATAAATGGCTGAGGCCAATCATGTTTTCAGCGCGGGGCTTCCTGACTTTTTCATACCATTTAAGCTTGTCCGGCGAAATTCTTCCGCTCGCATACATCTCTGCAAGCAATTCACCAAGCACATCCGCATCCTGAATCGCCATATTCATCCCTTCACCTGCCATCGGGTGGACCGTATGGGCTGCATCCCCCAAGATAGCGAGCTTTCCATCCACATATTTATCTGCATAAAAGGCTGTCGGAATCATCAGCTGAATATCCTTCCAATTTTCCAGCCTGGTCACATACCCCTCCAATTCCGGAAAAAGCTCTAAATAGTTTTTATGGAAATGGTGAATTCCTTTTTTGAGATGTTCCTTATAAGTGCCCTCCGGAATTAAATAGACAGACCGTACTTTCGCATCCGGCAGCGGAAATAATCCGAGAAACCGTTCACCCTTAGAAATGATCTTCCCTTCCTCCAATGATTGAGGCCGGGGGAAAGTAACAGTTAAAAATTGATGATTGTACTCAATCTTTTTAATCTTGCTATTCATTACTTTTCTTGTTATGGAATTCCTTCCCTCAGCACCTATAAAAAAGTCAGCCTTCACCGTCAGCTGCTCCTTTAAATCCTTCCGCTCAACCATTAATTCGCCATTTTCATAGCCTTTTGCCAGGGTCCCTGACAAGTAATGAAAGTTTGGATATTGAAGTGCCTGTTTGAGGAGGATTCCTTTCAGCCTTTCATGCTCGATCATGAGTGAATATTTATAATCTCCCGGCAGAATGCTGTAATCCATGGCAAACTCTTTTTCCCCTTCCTCAAACGCAATTCGGGAAAATGAAAAGCCATTCTCTCGGATTACATCCAAAGCATCAAGCCGCTTAAAAATTTTCAGGCTCTTCGGCTGCAGGAGTTCTCCCTTATAAACGGAAGATGGGGCATCCAGTTTCTCCAGAACGAGGACATCAATATTGGCTTGGGCCAGCTTCAATCCAAGCGTCAAGCCGCCAATCCCTCCGCCCACAATTGTAACCTCTGTATTCAAGGACATGTTTCCACCACCTTTGCCTTTTATTTAACCTCCTTTTTAAAAAGCAAAACCAATGGATATGCTGATATTACAATGTCTGGAAAAAATTATTAGAACAAACTTTTGAAAATAGGAGTATGATTGTGGGAGACACCTATATTTTCAAAATCCTGTATAATAGAGAGAGTAAAATCAATTAACGTTCCTTTTCGGAAGATATATAGCATTATTTTTTGGAGGCAATAATAATGAGAGAAATAGCAGTCGAACAATATATCCAAATGGACAACGCAGTTCCGGTTGATGTCAGGTCTCCAATTGAATTTGAGGAGTGCAGCATTCCCGGTGCTGTCAATGTTCCGCTTTTCACCAATGAAGAGCGTGTGGAAATCGGAACACTATATAAGAGAGAAGGTTCTGATGCGGCTAAGTGGAGAGCGATGGAAATCGTTTCACCTAAAATTCCGTCCATGATGCAGAAAATCAGAGACCTGAAAAATGATGGCTTACAGCCTGTCATTTACTGCTGGCGCGGCGGCATGCGCAGTAAAGCGGTCACCACATTTATAACCTATGCGGGAGTTTCAATCCCCCGTTTAATTGGGGGCTATAGAGCGTACCGTCAATATATACTTGAAAACACAGCAGACTTGATTCCTGAAAAAGCAGTTGTTCTGCACGGAATGACCGGCGTCGGGAAAACGGATGTGCTGAAGGTATTAAGCGAAAAAGGATATCCTGTTATTGACCTTGAAGAAATGGCAGGACATCGCGGTTCAATCTTCGGATCCTTTGGCATGGGAGACGGCAGTACCCAGAAAACATTTGATGCACTATTGTATCAAGCCCTTTCTGAGGTTAAAGGTTCCCCTTATATTATTATGGAAGCTGAAAGCAAGCGAATAGGAAAGGCTGTTCAGCCGGACGAGCTTCTTGATACCAAAAAAACTGGTATTCATATTGATATGTTTGCAAGCATGGAGTCCCGTGTACAGCGTATCCTCCGTGACTATGTGGAACCTTATCAAAGAGAAGAATGGTTCAAGCCGAAAGTGGATGAAAGCCTTGTGTTTATTAAAAAACGTCTGAAAGATACTGAAATCCGCGAGCAGCTGGATGAATCAGCTGAAGCAGAAAACTACGAGCTATTTATCAAGCTTTTATTAGAACACTATTACGATCCGCGCTATGCTTTTAAACAGCATGACTATGAAGGCCAATTCCACCACGTAAATGCGGATGATGTGGAAGCAGCTGCACAACAAATTATTCACATTATTGAAAACCAAAATGCTCCCGTCCTCTGACGCGGAGCATTACTTTTTGCGAGCGACAAAAGATTTATTTTTATAAAACACAGATAACTAACTATTTAAATCGGTTGACACTGTGGTATGATGGTAATAATATTGAACAAATCGTTCTTAATATGGAACTAGATATATGATATAATCCTATTACATACAAAATAAGGTGTGTGGTATACGATGATCGGTGATCGTGTAAAAAAACTTCGCCAGGACAAGAAAATGTCCTTATCCGAGCTTGCGGACCAGGCCGGTGTGGCAAAATCATATTTAAGCTCGCTTGAGCGCAACCTGCAAACTAATCCATCGATTCAATTTCTTGAGAAAATCGCAGGTGTTCTGAATGTTCCCGTGGACCATCTGATCCATGAGCAGATCAACAAGGAAGACCTCGATTCAGAATGGATGAAAATTGTGAAGGAAGCGATGGAGTCTGGTGTTTCTAAGGAGCAATTTCGGGAGTTTTTGGATTTTAATAAGTGGAGAAGCGGACAAAAATCATAGATGCAATGAGCCTGAATGTACAGGCTTATTTTTTTTGCAAAATTAGGATCCTTTCTCATAGTGTGTTGTTTTTGCTTATTATTCTGCCCGTTGATTTCCGCTGCGGGAACTTGCTTTCCGCGGGGAGGAACGGGAGCCTCCTCGGCTTTGCCTGCGGGGTCTCCCGCTCCCTCTCCTCCCGCAGGAGTCAAGTCCCCTCCGCTCCAATCAACTCAGTAAATTAAATCAATTTATTAAATAGCATCAAACTTTACGAAAACAGCCAAAATAAAAAGCATTTCCGTATATAGAGATACCTCTAACAGAAATACTTAGCAATACCGGATATTAGGCTTCCATCAGAAGCTCTTTGGCTTTGTTATTATGTAAAAACTCTCTAATTTCTTCCTTTTGCAGGCCTAAGTTCTTAGCTTCCATAATTAACTGCAGCCACTCCAAATCAATTCCTTCGACCTTTACATTTTGCTCCGTCAAAATTCTTCCCCCCAGGATACGTATCGTATTCCAGGCAACCCAGCCATCGTAGTATTTTTCAATACCTTAGACCCGTGACTTTGCGTCCTCATTTTTCAATGAGTTTGCCTTTTTCTGCGCCTATCGACTCAAAGAAATATTTTCCATAGATGTATTCTACTATGGCCGTATTGCTAACGTTGTCATATTTTGTAATTTTTATTAATTATTTTAATATTAAATTAATTTGATTTTCGACAAATTTCTAATTGATCTAGGTTCTTTTGATTACCTGTACCCCTCATCTTTTAAAGGAAGTTGTTATTAATGGTCGAACTCTTTTTTGAGTAGTAGGAAAGTCCGATTCTTTTTCTGAAATTTTTGCTGATTTGTTTTATTGAATCGGTATGCGAATTTATACATTTTTTAAAGGTCGTGTGGACTGGTTCGAGGGTCATAGCATTCAGAAAGACTTCATCCGTTAAATTAGATCCGCATATCGGGCATAGCCAGTCACCCGATTCACTGCTGCTGTATGAAGGCTTGTGGCATTTATTGCAGTTCTTTCGGTACATTTTCAGCCTCCTTATTTGACTAAGAATAGTATTTTTACTCTATCTTCATAAATCCATAAAACATGAAGTACTAATAAAGATAAGCTGCACCTCTTGCCAATACCTTTACCTTGGTTTGCGTCGGAAAATTAGTCGAAGTTGAGAGCAGAATTAAAAAGCCTGAAAAAACAGCTTTAACAGAAAGAAATAATAGGGGTTCTATAGTATATATAAAATCCATTATTAGATTCACTTCTTCAATCAGCCAAAGTCTAATTCCAAAGAACGTCAAGAGACCATCCAGAAGATTAATGAAGGCAAGATACTGCAGATTTTCTTTCATAAGTTCACCGCTTAATGAGCAGCTTTTTGATTATATTCATTAACTGCTTAAATAAGTTCTAAACACGAATAAAAATTAAGGCCTTAAAGAATCAGTTCCTCAGGCCTTAATCTAAGTATCACTCCGAAGCCTTCTATAACGCCATAATAAAATTACGCTTCCAGTACTTAAAAATAGTGCACCAATAAGTAATAAATTATAATTATTAGTTGCGGTATTTGGGAGCTTATTCACTTTCTCTGGAATTACCGTGGCATCTGTTGATGGTGGTGAAGTATTAGTTCCCCCTCCAGAATTATTATCTCCTGATCCGGGAGTCTCGTTGTCGGTTCCAGAATCACCTGTTGCTTCCGCAAGAAAAATGATTTCAACCTCTGCGGCGGAATTTTGAAATTCATTTCCCAAATGCTCTGGCATTGTTACTTGGAAAAATAAAGTTTCTTCTGTCCCCTTCCCTAATTCTCTGGGAGAGAAGCCTTTAAAATCCTTAAGTTTTCCTTCGTAAAGCATCTTTGTATCTTTCTTAACCTCAAGCTCTAATTCCTCAAAAAGTCCTTTAATAGACTTCGATTTTCCAATGTTAGAAGTATATTTAAAATCTTGATTGCCATCATTTTTTATCGTTATGTTTCGGGGCATCCAGTCGCCTGGTTTTAGGTTTTCAACATTAAATAATACCCCATGCGTAGTAGAATTTATATCTATCTCTTTTGCAACTGCACTAACACTTTTCTGACCTATAGATATAAAAAGAAGAAATCCTGCTATAATTAAAATCTTTATTGGTTTTGCCAGCAGACTTTGGTTATTCATGGCATTACCTCACGTAGGTTGATTTAACAAAAGGTGGGAACGGGATTCCCACCTTTGTTATATTAGTAAATTACCTGCTTTGACCTGCAGTTTGTTTTGCATCAAACTTCCAAGTAAGAGCAAGGGAAGCATTCTGAAACTCATTTTGATCCTGGCCATTATCAACGAATTGGAATTGTACATGTAGCTCGTCGCTATCTCCAGATTTAAGACCGTCTTCCTCTCCAAACAGGAATTCGTTAAATACAAGACGACTAAGATTATCAACGGCATCAGGAGTCATTGTCTTTAATTCATATAGTGTTTTGTGAGTAATAACATTAGAAGGATTAAACAGTCCGTTCTTATCTTCATTTTTTAAGAAGTTAACTCTTATATGTTTTGCAAACTCATTTGAGGTATCTGGAAAATTGGTTGTTAATAACACTTTAGAAATATCTAATGAACCATCGTTTTTTAAAGTAAATGAACGATTCATCCAATCACCTGGCTTAATATTACTTACATCAATAATAGTTGTAGGATTAACAGCTAAATCCAATTCACCTGCTGCAAATGTATTATTAGTTGTTTCTACATCATTAAAGTATGCAAATGTCCCTCCACCGACTAATGAAATACCAAGTGCTGCAGATGCAATTCCTAAACCTAACTTCTTTTTAAGGCTCATACTAAATTTCCTCCTCTTACCCCATATTGGGTATGTATGTTTTTTTATATTGACCCTTGTATTTCTACAAGGAGAACAATCAAATTAAGCAGTTTTTTCGTTTGTATCTGTATTTTTGTCTTTTGGATCCAGTTCTCTTAATGCTTGGAAAATGGTGAATGCTGCATATCCAAGCAGTAAAATTCCAGGGACAATCAACAATATCGCACTTCCTTCTTTCGATTGAGCAAAATCTATAAAATATC
Source organism: Cytobacillus oceanisediminis 2691 (assembly GCF_000294775.2). Taxonomy (GTDB): domain Bacteria; phylum Bacillota; class Bacilli; order Bacillales; family Cytobacillaceae; genus Cytobacillus; species Cytobacillus pseudoceanisediminis. Next base: position 1,097,220 of record NZ_CP015506.1, on the reverse strand, counting down.
CCACATAAGGAATGGTGAAACCAGTATAAACAGCTCTTACATTTTCAGATAGCACAGGTTCCATGTCTGCAGTTTTGTTGTTATCTCCCTTTGTTTCATACATGACATGATCTCCGCTGCTGCTGACACCGATTACGCGGTGAGTAATTAATTTTTCTTCGCTTGCCTGGAATGTAATGACATCATCTTTCTTAAGAGACTTTCTTTCTTCAGAGCTAAGCGGCTTTACTGCAATAACAGACCCAGTTTGGAAGGCAGGCTCCATAGAGCCTGATAACACTGTCTTAAGCTGATATCCAAAGGCCTGCGGCTCTCCTCCTGATGCTTTGGAGGAGACCACTAGGAAGGCCATTAATATTAAATTAATGAATAGAACCGCTGTTATAATGTTGCTTATAATTTTCAATGCTTTTTTCAAGCTATTCACCTGCCTCATTTGTGCTTTCTTCGGAATTAACAGGAGCTTCTGAAGACTTAGCCTTGGTATCTTCCGGCTTTGATTCTTCTTTTGGTTTCTCTTGTGGCTTTTCTTCAACTTTAGGCTGTTCTACCTTCTGCTCTTCTTTTGATTCTTCTGCTGGCTTTTGCTCTGGATTCTCTTGAGATTTATCTTTTGTTGATTCAGCTGCTTCTTTTCCAGTTTCCTCTGTCTGATTGCTTACCTGTTCCTTGGCAGCCTCTTCTGTTACATCTGCCTTTTGTTCCGTTTTTTCTTCTTCCACATTGTCAGTCTCACCTGCATCTATGCTTACTGTTATAGCTTCACTCCACAGCTCCCCATTTCCAGGATGATCTTTGTGCTGATAGGCTTTAAACATATAGGATCCACTTTGCTGAGGAATAAAAGAAACTTCTATTATTTTTCCTTCTTTAATAGGAGCAAATGTCAGCACTTCACCAACAGACTTTCCTTTCTTGGGATTCCCTTTCTCAATGTAATAAATTTCATATGTTCCATTCGTTTTCATATCTGACCCTGTGTTTTGAATGGTTGCATATATCTTCTGTCCATCATATTTTTGTCCAACGAATTTTAGAGAGCTGCAATCCCATTCCCCATGCTTCTCACCTTTAGAGCACCCAGGCTCTTCTGTCTCCCAGGTACCCGCTTGAATGGTCCCAGTTACTGTGTCCCTATCACTAAAATAGGCATTCGTCTGCCCAGTCAAAGTTGCCGACATCCCAATAAGCAGATACCAGGCAGCCACAAACTTAAATGCAAGCAATAGGATCTTATTCTTCTTCCCAAATTTTCTAATCCGTTTGTATCGTATAAGAACCCCCTCCTAGTGAGTTGATGTTCTTTGTTTTCGTTTTTTTCGTTCTTTTTATCGAACCAATAAGTCGAGTATAGTTCATCCGTCTTATTTTGAGAAATTCCAAATTCAGCCGAATTTTCGTTTTAAAGAACGTTTTTCGTTCTTTTTCTAAGAATATCTCGAGAATTCTCACTATTTTGTATTTTTTATTGAACAATTTGTTCGTTATAATGAAAAAGTCTTTACATTTTATGATAAGGGAGTATTATGCCTATGATAGGTAGCCGGATTAAAACCTTAAGAATCAAGAAAGGATACTCAATTAATGAGCTTTCTGAAAAAGCGGAGGTATCCAAATCGTACCTAAGCTATATTGAGAGAGGCATACAGGAGAACCCTTCATTGCAGGTTTTATCACGAATCGCCAGGACACTGGATGCTAATCTTGAGGATCTGCTGGAAGAGAATAGAGAAGATATTACAGACTTGTCTAAGCTGGATGAGGAGTGGGTTTCCCTTGTCAAAGAAGCAATCAGGCAGGGAATTACGAAAGAGGATTTCGCTTATTATCTGGACTTTATTAAATTTAAGAAGTTGAATGGAGGTAATTCTTAATTGAAGGTTAAAAGCCGTTTGCTGCTATTAGCTGCCTCCTTCTTTATCTTAATCGGAGGCGGATTGGTCCTGTTCTCGCTGCAGGAAATGTACGCTCAAGAGAAGAAAACAAAGGATTCTTTAGCCCAGGCACAAGAAGGAGTTCAGAACGAAGTAAACAAAGAAAGTAAAAGTGTTCTCCTAACAGAACAGCCAATAGATATATCCTTCGAGCAGGGTGAAGCTATTGGCATCTTAAAAATCCCCCGTTTAAAAGCAGAACTTCCCATTATAGAAGGAACAGATGAGGATGAGCTGGAAAAAGGGGTTGGCCACTACTCCACAACTGTACTTCCAGGGCAGCCCAATCAGATTTTATTATCAGGGCATCGGGATACGGTCTTTCGAAGACTCGGCGAACTTGAAATCGGTGATATTTTTGAAGTCAGCATGCCATATGGTAAATTTACATATGAAATTACCGATTCTAAGATTGTTGATGCAGACGATACCACTGTGATCCGCTCCACCGCTCCTAACGAAATTCTCACTGTTTCCACCTGCTACCCCTTCTCATATGTGGGCAATGCACCATCCCGGTATATCCTGAATGCCAAAAGAATACAAAATTAAGAGGCACATTCCAAAGGAAGTGCCCTTTTTACTGCATATAGACAAACACCCTTCCCCCATATAAGACCCTGTACATATCATCTAATATATGGGTTCCAGAAGGGACAGATCCTGATGATCAACTTCTTAAGATTACTATTATATTTAGCCATCATCATCACAGCTATCATTCTATCAGTATAAAAAGCCAGACTCCCTAAGTCTGGCTTTCCCCTTACTTATTCAAACTAACAGCAATCTTAGAGCCCACTTCCGCATTATGCTTCACCAATGCAATGTTCGCTGTCAAGCTTCTTCCTTCTGTTAACTCCTTCACTTTACCTAGTAGGAATGGCGTTACTTTTTTGCCTGCGATATTGTTTTCTTTTGCTTCTTTAAGAGCAGTTTCAATAACATTTGTGATGAACGCTTCTTCCAGCGCATCTTTTTCAGGGATTGGGTTGGCAATGACGACGCCGCCTTTTAGGCCCAGTTCCCATTTTGTGCGGATCATTTCGGCTGCTTCTTCTGCATTATCCACCCGGTAGTTCACGCTGAACGGACTTGTGCGTGTATAAAAGGCAGGCAATACATCTGTTTCAAATCCAACGACCGGAACGCCGTGGGTTTCTAGATATTCGAGCGTTAACCCGATATCCAGGATGGATTTTGCACCTGCACAGATAACAGCAACATTGGTCATCGCAAGCTCCTGAAGATCAGCCGAGATGTCCATTGTGGTTTCAGCTTCGCGGTGAACTCCGCCAATTCCGCCTGTTACAAACACTTCAATGCCGGCAAGCTCTGCACAGATCATGGTGGCTGCTACAGTTGTCGCACCATTTTTCTTTTTCGCTACCAAATATGGAAGGTCACGGCGGCTTGCTTTTTCCACGTCCTTGCTTTGGGCCAGGAACTCCAGTTCCTCATCTGACAGACCGATTTTAATTTTTCCGTTTAAAATGGCGATCGTTGCAGGAACAGCACCGTTTTTGCGGATGATTTCCTCTACCTCTTTTGCCGTCTGAACATTTTGCGGGTATGGCATTCCATGTGAAATGATTGTGGATTCAAGGGCAACAACCGGTTTATTTGCTTTCTTTGCTTCTAACACTTCTTCTGAGTACTCAAGCCATTTTTCTAACATGATGTCACTTCTCCTTAGTCGAAATATTGTTTGAATGTTTCCTGCAAGCGTGTGTTGTTTAGATTAGGATTAACGGTTTCAAGGGACTGCAGAGCCAGCATGGAGCAGGACATGCCGATTTTGCAGGCATCCTCTGTGCTCAGGCCCTTTAAATGGGCAAAAATAATTCCTGATACAAGCGAATCACCTGCACCTGTCACATCGGCAATTTTCACCTTCGGAGGAAGTTGCACACCTGCTTCACCCCTGTTTGTAAAGTAGATCAGCCCTTTATCTCCCCGGCTGATAACGACTCTTTCAACGCCTTTTTTCATAATCTCCTGTGCCGCCTTAAAGAAGTCTCCTTCATTGCTGATCTCCATCCCCGTTAGTGCTTCTGCCTCATTTTGGTTGGCAATCAGCCAGGTAACACCCTTCAGATCATCCGGCAGATTTTTTATTTTTGGTGCTGAAACAGGAGTAATGCAAAGAGGAATGTTCTCTTCATAGCACCTTGTAATAATCTGTTCCAGAACCTTGGGCGGGAAGTTTGTATCGAGTATCACCATTTCGGATGATGCCAGGTAACCCCACTTCTTCTCGACAAACTCTCTGTTAACGCTTTCATAAATAGACATATCAGCGAGTGCTACAGCCATTTCTCCTTCAAGGTCAAGCACTGCTGTATAGGTACCGGTGGTGGATCCTGCCTGCGACTGTGAAGGAGTGACATCAGCAAAAGCTTTCGTATATTCAAGAAGCCATTCACCTTCCGGATCATCTCCCACTACTGTCATCAAACCCACATCACAGCCCAGCCTGCCAAGGTTTTCTGCAATGTTGCGGGCCACTCCGCCGCAGGATTGGGAGCTTTCTGCAGGGTTCGATGTTCCGTATTGGAGCTGCCCTGTTGTCTGGATTTTTCTGTCCACATTGGCGCCTCCAACACAAAGCACTTCTTTCTTTTGCGGCAGGATATAAGCTCTGCCAAGAATTTTCCCCTGCTTGGTCAGTGAAGAGATATAGCCGGCTACTGCGGACCTGGAAAGTCCCGTTTTTTCTGCCAGCTCGTTTTGGGCAATAAAAGGATCCTCTTTAATCAGCTGCAAAATCAATATTTCTTTATCATTCATAATTGACCAGCCCTGCCTTATTAAACTTTTGTCTATATTATAAACTTATGTCCATTTATAACACAAGTGTTATTTTTCAAAAAATTTGCGAAGTTAATAAAAAAGCCTCCCGCCATAAGCGGAAGACCAAACTTTACGCAGCATTATCATCTTTTTTAATATCCTTTAAATAATATTTTTCTGAAGTGAAAAACTCGTTTTTCAGCTGTTTAACCTCTTTGCTTAGAAGGAGAACAGCAACGATGTTTGGTATCAAAATCATGGCAAGAGCCAGATCAAGGAATTGCCAGATTGTTTTCGCCGCTCCCACTGAGCCAAGAACAATGGCAGCAATGTAAACGACTTTAATGGCTTTTCCGGCAAATGAGCCAAATAGGAACTCTGCCATTTTGGATCCATAAAAGACTACGACAATGATCGTTGAAATGACAAAGAATACCAGGGATACAGCAACAAGAATACCTCCAAATGATCCAAAGTATTCCGTAAATGCCGCTGCTGTCAGGGCTGAAGGATCTTCCATTGCCCCTTCCCTTGTCCACACCCCGGAGGATAGGACAACAAATGCCGTTGCAGTACAAACAATCAGCGTATCAACAACGATTCCGATGATCGCCCAAAATCCCTGGCGCACCGGGTGATCGGTTGTGGCTGCAGCATGGGCAATCGGAGCGGTTCCGAGTCCTGCCTCATTGGAATATAATCCTCGAGCAAATCCCCAGCGAATGATTTCGCCAATTGCCGCTCCGGCAAATCCGCCCATTGCAGACATTGGCTGAAACGCATAAGTGAAGATTAATTCCAACACTTCAGGAAGTTTGCCAAGATTCATAAATAAGACTACTAACGCCGCACCTACATAAATGAGAGCCATAAACGGAACAAAGATTTCGGTCACCTTGCCGATTCTCTGAATCCCGCCAAAAACAACTAACGAAACAAGTACTGCTACAGCAATTCCTGTATAAAGGCCATCAATTTTAAATGTCTCGCCAACCGCTGCTGCTACTGCATTTCCCTGTACCATGATGCTTGGAATCAGTTCAATCATCAGCGCGAACGCAAAGATCACACCAAGCCACTTCATGTTAAGTCCTTTCGTCATATAATACATAGGGCCGCCCACATATTCTCCATCTTCATTTTTTTCTCTGTACTTAATGGATAATACACTTTCCGAGAACTTGATGGCCATTCCAATGAGCGCAATGATCCACATCCAGAATACGGCACCTGGACCGCCAAACATGATGGCTGCCGGCACACCTACAATATTCGCGGCACCAATGGTAGAAGCAAGTGCTGAAGTGAGTGCCTGCAGCGGTGTAACGGTTCCTTTCCCCTTCGGCTTTTTAAACACACTTCCGAATGTTTGCTTAAAAATATATACCGGATAACGGAACTGGAAGAAACCAAGCAAAAAGGTTAAATACAGTCCTGTTCCGGCTAATAATAGGATGATGGGATATCCCCACAGCCATCCTGAAATATCTCCTACGGCTTCTAATAACTTATCCAAAAAAATTTCCCCCTTATTGTTGTGCACAGTTGCCCTTATTCTTCCATTCCCTTTTATTTGGCAGTTAAACACTTAGTTAGCAAAAGAATAGAAGAGGTGGACATATTCGTAAATTTCATGTATAGTTAGCTAGGTAATTATTTTAAGCAGGTGAATACATGCACCCTAATCAAAGTGAGTTTTTTCATTCTATAAACCAATTTACACGCCATTTTTCCAAAGTACTTAATGAAAGTTTAGTGCCGCTTGGTTTATACGCTGCTCAATGGACGATTATTTACCGTCTGAAAATTGGAGGCCCGAGCACTCAAAAAGAGATTTCTTCTTATCTTGGCGTTGAGGCTCCGACCATGACCAGGACATTGGCCCGTCTTGAGAAATCGGGCTGGATCACGAGAACGGCAGGAAAGGACAAACGTGAAAAATTGATTTCACTGACTGATGCAGCCATCCAGGAATACGACAATTGGCTTGCTGCAGTAAGATCAAGTGAAAGCAATGTCCTGCAGAATATTACGGAAGAAGAAATCAGCACGATGATCACAATTATGGCAAAAATGAGAGAAAATATGGTACCAGGCACCTAGACCAGTTCACCAAAGTGGTCCAGGTACCTGGTACTTCATTGTTAGGAGGACAACTATGAAGAAACAGCCATTATGGACGAAGGATTTTTTGAGTATTTCTATTACTAGCTTTTTCTTATTTATGGGGTTTTATGTTTTGCTGACTACGCTTCCCCTTTATATTTTGGATGATTTAAAAGGGGATGAAACACAGGTAGGTCTGATTATTTCAGTCTTTCTGATTGCTGCAGTGATCAGCCGGCCTTTTACAGGGAAATGGATTGACGAGGTTGGACGCAGAAAGATCCTGATTGCTTCCTTGATTGTATTTGCCGTATCTTCTTTGCTTTACTTCTGGGCTGACTCTACACCCGCTCTTTTAGCACTGAGATTCCTGCACGGAGTTGGATTTGGCATGGCTACCACTGCAACTGGAGCTATCGTTGCTGATATTGTACCGAATGAACGCAGAGGCGAAGGACTTGGATATTATGCAATGTTCATGAATCTGGCCATGGTCATTGGCCCGTTTGCCGGTTTGACGATTGTTCAATATGCAAATTTCTCATGGATTTTTGCTTTATGTACAGTTTTATCTTTTATTGCTATCTTGCTGGGTGCTTTTGTAAGAATACCGCATAAAGCAGAGAGCTCTGTGAAGCATCCAAAATTTACCCTTTCAAGCTTATTTGAAAAAAGTGCAGTTCCCGTGGCGATTTCTGCAGGCATCCTTGCTTTCGCTTACTCAGGAATTCTTTCCTTTATTTCTGTTTATGCGAAAGAGCTTGATTTGCTTGAAGCTGCCAGCTTCTTTTTTGTGGTATATGCGGCATTTATTATTATGTCCCGCCCATTTACAGGCCGCTGGTTTGATGCGTACGGAGAAAATAGAGTGATCTATCCGGCCATTATTCTTTTTGCCGCAGGGTTATTTTTACTAAGCCAGGCAAACAGTACCTTTGTGTTTTTGCTGTCAGGTGCGATAATCGGATTGGGATATGGCACCATTGTTCCGGGTCTCCAAACGGTTGCAATTAAGCAGGCTGATCCAGCTAAACGCGGACTTGCTACCTCAACCTTCTTCACACTTTTTGATACCGGAATTGGACTGGGATCCTATGTTCTTGGAATACTTGCTGTAAAAACAGGCTTCGCTTCACTTTATTTTATGCTTGCGGGCGTGGCACTGTTTGGATTACTCGTTTACTATTTGCTCCATGGAAAAAAGACAGAAGCCAAAACCATTCATTCAGAAGCAGATCTTCCATTATAAGAGCCCATTTGCGGCTCTTTCTTTTTGTCAATCTTAAATTATGTGTATTTTCTGAATATTATTTGTCTTTTTTGTGAATGTTGGCATATGATGTAATTAATACCTTTTGGGAGGTTTGCTAATGACCATTGTTCATGTATTGAACTTTTCTATTCCAATTGCCTGTGTATTTCTATTTGGTGTAATGGTCGACCGCATGTGTAAACCGGAAGGCACGGAACAGGAAGCAAATGAATAATGATTTTTCATTCAAAGCGGCTGGATCACAGCGCTTTTTTTATTTCACCGCAAAAAGAAACCAGCCCCTAAGGCTGATTCCCCGTTCTTGGCAATATTAAAATTTCTACCCGTCTGTTCTTCGCTCTGCCTTCCTTGGTATTATTTCCGGCAACCGGCTGGAATTCTCCGAAGCCTTTGGCACTGAACCATTTAGGGTCCAGCTGGTCATTTTTCAGAATTATTTTCATAAAATTGACAGCGCGCATCACACTGAGTTCCCAGTTGGACTCGAAGCTTGAGTTGCGGATCGGGACGTTGTCTGTATGGCCGCTTATGATAATGTTTCTTGGCGGGTCCATGATGAGAAGCTCTGCAATTTCACTTGCCATATTTAAATCCTGCTCACGGACTTCTGCACTTCCTGAGCCGAACAGGACATTATCCCTGATTGACACAAGCAGTCCTTCGGTGGTTAAAGAGGTTTCCAGTTTATCCGCCAGGTTTTGATTTTCAATAAAAGCATTGACTCTTTGCTGCAGCTCTGCCAGTTCTTCCTGATCGGCAGCCTGCTTCAGCTTTTCTTTTTCCAATTCATCCATTGCTGCCATCTCCTCCAAATCCTTGCTTGGCTTTTCGGACACAGCATCAGTGGATTGCATTTGGCCTTCTGGCATTGGACTTGGGAATTCAAATACCCCAGTCCCTCCTGAAAAGACATCATTGAATGCCTTTGAGAGCTTCTGAAATTTCTGGGCATCTACGGAACTCATTGCGAATAGGACAATGAATAGGGCCAGAAGCAGTGTTAATAAATCAGCATACGGCAATAGCCAGGATTCATCTACATGCTCCTCATGGTGCTGCTTCTTTTTCCGCCTACTCATCCTTCGCCACGCTGCTTTCTTCAAGGAATTTCCGGCGTTCTCCTGCAGGAAGGTAGGAAGCAAGCTTTTGTTCTATTACCCGAGGCGCCTCCCCTTCTAAAATAGAGAGAATGCCTTCGATCATCATACTTTTAATTTTTGCTTCCTGCTTGGATTTTCTCTTAAGCTTATTGGCAAACGGATGCCAAAACACATAACCTGTGAAAATCCCCAGCAAAGTCGCTACGAATGCCGCACTGATGGCATGACCGAGGCTCGTGGTATCCTCCATATTACCCAGTGCTGCAATTAATCCAATTACTGCTCCCAGCACTCCAAGGGATGGGGCATAGGTGCCTGCCTGGCTGAAAATCTGGGCTCCGGCCTGATGTCTTTCTTCCATCGCTTCGATTTCTTCGCTTAATACATCACGTATATAATCGGCACTTTGGCCATCAACGGCCAGAGATAAGCCGTTCTTTAAAAAAGTATTTTCGATTTCGTTCGTTTTGACTTCAAGTGCAAGTAATCCTTCTTTTCTTGCCAGCTGAGCCCAATCCGAAAACATCTTAATCATCTCAGCCGGGTTCATCAGCTTTTCTTCTTTAAATAAAATGCCGAAAAGCTTGGGCACCCGTTTGATTTCATTTGTTGGAAATGCAATAGCCACTGCTGCTGCAGTTCCCAGGATAATGATCAGAATAGCGGCCGGATTAATCAGAACAGACGGGGAAACCCCTTTAAAAACCATCCCTACTCCAACTGCTATGATCCCTAATATTACGCCTATAATCGTTGTTTTATCCATGCAAGCCACACCTTCTATGTAGTCTGAAAATCTCTATTACCTTCTATTATTAATTTCGGATGATTTTTACAGTTCTTTAGGGAATTTTTCATATATAAAAGGCAGAGGTGCTTCCCCTGCCTTCGTTTTCATTGTTTTTAGATCCAGCGGCATCCGCAGAAACCTCTTCTTCTGCGGTCATCATCATCTCGGCGGCGTCTGCATCCTCTTCCAGATCCGGCTAAGTCTCTGTTGTACCATAAGTCACCAGCACCGCGTACGTCATCACGGCGATGTTTTCTGCGGTCGTCTTCTGCTCCGCCCACACTGTCTCTTCCACAGCCGCAATGGTTTCTGCGATTGTCTTCGATACCAAATACATCGTCATCACGGTGGTGCTTCCTGCGGCGGTCTTCTGCTCCACCTACACCATCCCGACGGTGCTTCCTGCGGCGGTCTTCCGCTCCACGTACATCATCACGGCGGCGATCATCATCTTCTTTTACAATAACTCTTTCGGCTCTGATTTCTACTTCATCTGCATTAATCTCAAATCTTCTTCTCCAATCTCTCGACATATTTCTACCTCCTTTCTCATGGATACTATAGAATATGTGCCACCGGAGGTTTTCGCATGGACAAATCCCCAAAGGGAAAGAAAATGTGCCTGTTCAATGAAAAAAACCCCTGTCCTATTCAGGAGAGGAGTTTTTGAGAATTTATATTTTTTGAAAGACGAGGCTGTTTATTTTCATTAAATGCTTTAAGGCCGCCTGGAAGGTTGCATGTGTTTCAGCATTTAGCTCTATTCCGGAAAGGACGATTTCCTTTATCAGCTGCGGGGTCATTCCTACAAAGTAAGGCTTAACCCCCATGAGGTTAATGGAATCAGTCAGGTTGCGGATTTGCTGTCCAAGTTCGGAAAGGCACATCTGCTCTATGCGGTCGACCGTAATGTCTGTAAAATCTATGATGGCGAATTCAGTGTCATGCTCTTTAATATGATTCAGGATTTTAGCCGTAATTTTTTCAAATCGTTCTGCCATGAGCAGGCCTGTAATAGGCACCAGTATCGTCTGGGGAATGATCGATGGTATAATCGGTGCAGTCATATCCGCTATGGCTGCCTCATATTCTTCCACTCTTTTTTCAAGGACCGTTATATATTCATCTTTGTTCATGTATTCTCCTCAATTCCAATCATCTGATCCATTAGAATAATTTATTGTTAATTTTCTCTTCGTAGTTTTTGAAAAGGGATGAATTGGTGTTTTGTCTTCTTTTCGACATCATGCTGTTAAAGCGGATCATCTTTTCGTTAAGCTTCTTCTGCAATGCCTTTTTTTCTTCCTGATCCTCACATTGTTTAATCAGGTCTTCGATCGTTAGCATTTCCTTCTTCATTTGGTTTTCTTCATCAGTGAATCCGGCATTCTTCATGATGCGGTAGGCCATGCGCAAATTTTCAGGGACGGAAGACAGGTCATCGAACGGAAGCGGTTTCCCATAGCCTGGCAAATTATCAAACTCGCCATCCTTGTACGCTTTTTTGATCCGATCTTCAGACAGTATAGAAAAGAAGTCCAATCTCTAGTTCCCCCTTCACTTCATTTGTTACTTATTATTATATATTTTCAGCGCTGCTTATTAAAGCAATTATGTATATGGAGGACCTGCAGAAAAATCAAGAGAAAGCTTGCGCCTCCTCCCTTCAGATTTTGCCTATTAAGTTCGGATCCATGTTTATCCCGGTCTGGCCAGGCTGCCAATTGGCCGGCACACCTTTTCCTGTCTGCTGAGCATATTGAATTCCCTGCATGATTCTGACATGTTCATGCAGATTTCTTCCAACTTCTCCAGGGTAAATGATCTTCGCCGCAATAATGCCATTAGGGTCGATAAAAACGGATGCCCTGATGGCCGCTCCTGAATTCTCGTCCAAAACCCTGTAAGCTCTGCTTATTTGATGGGTTCGATCACTTACCATTGGATAATTTACATTTTTCAAAGAGGGAGATGTTTCCTTAAATACTTTATGGGCGTATACACTGTCCGTGCTGATGGACATTACTTCACAGTTTAAAGCTTTTAAATATGGATTCACAGCGGCGACCGCCGCCAATTCTGTCGGTCAGACAAATGTGAAATCACTCGGATAAAAAAACAGCAGAACCCATTTTCCGATATAATTCTCCAAATTGACTTTTTTTATTTGATGATCAATGACAGCATCTGCAGTAAAAACAGGAGCTCGATCTCCCCGGCCCGCACAAAATACGGAGGCATTCGAATCGTTCATGGCTATCCCCCTCCCTTCCTCTTTCGTCTCTGCTATATATACTTATGCGGCCAAAGACAAAATTGAACGGAAAATATTGAGTGAATCAGCCGTACATAGTCCAGGTGTCCAAGGGAAAAATAGTGAAAGAATATGAATTCAAGAATGAAAGGAGCCAGACTATGTCACGCGGAGTCCATTTTAATCATAAAAGAAAACATCACCCTGGGGAATTTCCTGAACACACAATGGTCGAGCGCCACACAACTGAAGCACAGGAAGACGAAGAATTTATTGTGACACAGGAAGCTTTTAAGAACCGCTTTGAAGAAGATGAAGCAAAGCAACTTGAGGAAAGAGCCAAAGATTAAAAAGCCGGGGGCCTGAATAACATTCAGACCCCTGCTGCTTATATTGCGTCTACTTCCACTTCTTTCAGCCAGGACGCGCATGCTTCAATATCCTTTGAGAATACGCGGTCTTTTGTGATGGAAGGCACCACTTTTCTTGCTTCTTCATAAAAACGTTTTGTTTTATCAGCCATTTTATCTGAACCGCGGTATTCTGCTGCCTGGAGTGCGCAAATCAGTTCAATTGCAAGCACTTTATTAACATTCTGGATAATCTGATATGCATGTCTTGATCCGATGGTTCCCATGCTCACATGGTCTTCCTGATTCCCGGATGAGGGGATGGAATCCACACTTGCGGGATGGGCAAGTGTCTTATTCTCCGATACAAGTGAAGCTGCAACATATTGGAGAATCATCGCACCAGACTGCAGTCCAGGTTCCGGGCTTAAAAATGGCGGCAAATCACTCAGCTGCGGGTTAACAAGCCTTTCAATCCGGCGCTCTGAAATATTGGCCAATTCCGCAACCGCGATTTTCATGAAGTCCATTGCAAGTGCGATTGGCTGCCCATGAAAGTTTCCGCCGGATATAACGCTTTCCCCGTTTTCAAAAATCAGCGGGTTATCTGTGGCTGCATTCATTTCAATTTCAAGCTTTTCTTTCACATAATCAAGCGCCTGCCAAGATGCTCCATGCACCTGCGGGATGCAGCGGATGGAGTACGCGTCCTGGACCCGGATTTCTCCCTGTCTTGTGATCAGGCTGCTGCCTGAGAGATATTCCCTCACTCTTCTTGCTGTATCGACCTGCTGCTGATAGCCTCTTGCCTGATGGATATTCTCATCAAACGCATCAATAATTCCGTTTAAGCCCTCCATTGTAACTGCAGCGATCAATTCACTTTGATAAGCGATTTTTTCCGCTTCCAGATAGCCAATCACTCCCATTGCCGTCATCGCTTGAGTGCCGTTAATCAGGGCAAGCCCTTCCTTCGCCTGTAATGTTAAAGGCTCGATTCCCTCCTGAACAAGCACTTCAAGAGCAGGCTTTCTTACCCCCTTGAAAAACACTTCCCCTTCTCCCATTAACACTAATGCCAAATGGGAAAGAGGAGCCAAATCGCCGCTCGCTCCAAGAGATCCCTGCTGCGGGATGACAGGATGGATTTGTTTATTCACAAGCGCTAAAAGAGTTTCTATCACGACAGGACGGACTCCTGAAAATCCTTTCAATAAAGCATTGGCTCTTAATAGGAGCATAGCTCTCGAAACAGCCTCCGGAAATGGTTCCCCTACACCGCAGGCATGCGAGCGGATTAAATTCAGCTGAAGATCCTCTACATCTCCCTGATCAATTCTTACATCGCTGAATTTGCCAAAGCCAGTGTTAATGCCGTAAATGACCTTTTCTTCACTTACAATTCTCTTAACAGCTTCACGGCTGTTTTTTACACGCAGCATGCTTTCCTCCGATGCTGCAGCCTTTACTCCTTCAAAAAGCACTCTTTTGGCTTCAGACAAAGTAAGGGTATTTCCATTTAAAGTAACCACTTTGTTCTCCTCCCCGCGAGTTAAAGTCATCATCGAATCTGTCAATTTTTCCATTTCATTTCCTCCTCGGTACATTAGCGAGATAAAGAAAAGGCTGTATCTCAAACACAGGTTTGAAATACAGCCTTTTTAAAAAGATTATTTGCAGTATCAGTTTTTAGATGTCTCATCTTTATCACAGCCTAATTTTGATATATTTTCTGAATATAATTAATTCTATGTGCCATATGAGAGGATGTCAATTAATTTTTACCATTTTTTAACAAGTTAGATTGTTAGAATGGTAACACAGTAAAGCGTTTTTATTATAGCTATATAAAAAGCCGGCATTTCTGCCAGCTTGATTTCATTCAATGTCTTGTCTTTTCAGTGCTTGCTTTAATGTACCGTAAGTATTAATGCCTGTGAAGTCCAGGCCAAGCTGAATGGAAGTCTGGGCAACTTCAGGGCTGATGCCGGAGATGGTGGATTTTACCCCCAGCAGCTTTAAAGCTGTCGTTAAAGAGAATATTTGATGGGCAACCATCGTGTCGATGATGGCCACACCTGATAAATCAATGAATAGATGTTCTACATCTTCTTTTGCACATTTTTTCGGAATTTCCTCCAGCAGGATTCGTGCACGTTCGGTGTCTATATTTCCGATAAGAGGGAGTACAGCTGTATGGTCTTTTATCGGAATAACAGGAGTTCCAAGTTCATTGATCAGACTTTGCTGGGCAACAAGCCTGTTGGTCGTTAATTGATAATACTTCTCTGAAAATTTATTAATGAGCTTATCAAAAGCCTTGTTAATAATTGTGCTCCATTTCAATACATCATCTGCTGTGACTTCAGACTTGTTTTCGTTAATGAACTTTTCAACAAAATGCCAATAGGTTTCCCGCACATTGCTTAAAGCTTCAAGCACTTGAAAAATGGGCGTATTAGAATCCACTCTGCTCTCCGCTACTGTAATGGCCCATTCTTCCATATTCTCGTTAAAAGTGTCCTCATCAATCAGAGCTGCTGAAACGGTGCGGTTGGTAAATGTATTTTGTTCTCTCAGGAGCTTCTCATAAGCAGAGTCTGCATCTGCAGAATAAATGGAACCTTTCTGTTTATCCCTTAAAGACAGCCACATATCTGTGATATTGATTGAATTCTCCTGAATGTAATCATAAAGAAGCCGATTTTTTGCATTCATTCATTTCACCTTGTCTCTTTCTATTTGTAAACAAACTGGTAAGTTCATTGTAGAATGAATTGTGGCTGATGAAAAGCAATACAACTTAGGCAGTTATTCACTTTACTGCCCATCAAAGTTTATCCCATTACAAATATTGATTAATTTCAGCTATACTTAGTTTGTACAGAAATGGCTGAATGTAATTTGAAAGGAGTTCTTATGAAATCACTTGTTCTTGCTGAAAAGCCCAGTGTTGCCCGTGAAATTGCACGGGTTCTGGGATGCCGGCAATCTCATAAAAGCTATATGGAAGGCGATAAATATATCGTGACATGGGCTCTTGGCCATCTAATCGAGTTAAAGATGCCTGAGCATTATGACACCAAATACAAAAACTGGAATCTGGAGGATCTGCCGATTATTCCTGATCAAATGGGCCTGAAGGTGATGAAGCAGACCAGCCACCAGTATAAAGCGATTGAGAACCTGGCAAAGCGGAAGGATATTAAGGAAATTATCATTGCTACTGATTGTGATGTATCTCTATAAAAATAAAATGTACATAAATCCTATATTATATTAAAAGCTTTAATTACAAGAATATCTTGGGTTTTTGGATTGCACATAATACTTTTGCTGAATTTGTACATAATTAAAAGCCTATCAAATATATTTCATATTTGATAAGCTCCTACATTTAAAACAGAGGTGAAAATTTGTTTTCATAAAATTCATTCACAGCTAAATTAACGTCCCGTAAGTTGATATCATGTAACTCTTTATTTTCAAGCTGTAAATTTTGAATAACGTATCCATATAAATTGAGTCCATCTATTTTAGTTAAGAATTCGTTATAGGACACATTCACTAACTTTTCATAATCAAAAATTCTTTCAAATAAGTAGCTAATAGTAGCTCTAATAATTTGCTTATCTAAATCTAAATTTAAATTATATTTCAGAGATGTATATAATACGGTTAGATATTTAAAAGGCAAATTACCACGGATATAAGGTATAAAATTAGTTGTAGACATAGTGAATAAGATATTCATTCCTTGTGATAAATAACCTATTTGTGAAAAGAAAAATATTTCACTTATGGGCGCTTCTTTGTTACCCATAAATTCCGTATTTATAAAATTTGTGATCCTTTCTTTTAAAGAATTATTTCCTACCTCGTCATCCCAACCAAATAATATCCAATCTTTAACTGGCTCCTTCAAATACCTTTCTATATCCTCAAAAGTGTTTATTTTTTTAAAGTAATCTTCAATACTAATAATACCTTCGAATAAAGAAACAAAAAATTGATTTGCAGCTTCAGTAACAATTCTAATTGGAATTAAAGTACGTATAGGTAAGATAAAAAAATCGTGTGAGCAGATTTTAAATAATTCTATAGACTCCCGTATATTTTTTTGAATTACTTCTGAGAATTTCTCTCGCATCTTTGGAGGGAGATCTTTGTCTAAAAGGTTTAAATAGCTTATTAAAGGGTCATCTATTATACAGATTGTACCACTGATTTTCATAGAATAATGTTGTAAATATTCAAGATCTATTTTAGTGACAGCTGTAAGGAAAACAGTCTCTAATTCAGGAAATTCATATTCATAAATTGAGTTTAATACATTTTCATTTCTTTTCCAAAATAAATTTAATTCTTCTACAAACTCAATAAAATATTCTTCCTCCCAATCTTTTAATCCTAATTCTAAAAGTTGAATGTACTCATTTTGGATTTCAATTAATTCTTCCAAGAATTTAGTTTTTACCATTTTGGATTTCCTCCAAGTGGTAAGGATACCCATATAATTCTTTTAAAAGCTCTAATGTTTTTTGCATAAGCATTTTAGAATCATGCCATACACTTTTTAAATTCTGTTGATTCTCAATGTCTGGAACACAATGGAATTGATGACTAGCAGTATCACATTTTAATAAGCTGCTTTCTCTAATAGCTCCCCACAAACCGTGTTCATAAATTGAATCGTAATCATATAGATGTTTATACAAATCAGATTCATTTACCATCTCTGCTTTCTTTTTAATATTATGGCTTCCAAAATAATTCAAATCCATATCGATAAAATTCTTGCTTTTATATTCTTCCACTAACAATCCTATATATTTATAATCTACATGACTGTTAGGGTAGATATTGCCACTATCTTCATATCTTTCGGTTATCAGTTTAAACTGGCCCAACCCGTAATATTGATATTCTTCCCAAATATTCTCCTTATCTTCTTCTCTAAGAAGTAAATATTTCATCATAATATAGTTTTCGATTAAAGATCTAGTGATACTTCGACCGGTGATAGTGTTATAAAGATTAAATTCCACTAATTCCAAAAATCGTTTATATGAAAAGGTTGCTATCCCCAATAAAACTAACATTTTATTATTCAATGGAGATGTTGTATGGAATAAATCTGTGAAATACTTTAATTCTTTGTATGTTTTCTCTAAGGATTCCTTTTTATCTGTTAAATCTTCTACATCAAACTTAATTTGAAAAAGCTCACATTCAGACAATTCGCTCATCCTTTCCCAAAATAATTCAAGATACGTTATATCTATATTTTTTTCAAAAGAAGGTGACACCATTTCTAAAGTTCTTATAGTAGGTCTAATCATCGCCATTAAAGGGTTATCATGTTCCAATAATGGATACTGTTCAATTAGTTCAAGATGTTGTGCAGGCATAATAATTCTATTTTTTAAATGCATGTAGAAAAAAATTAAATATCTTAGGTCTGTAGTTTGATTAGAATGTTGACTTGAAAATTCTTTGAGAGTTTCTTCTAATTTGCTTGTTTTTTCTTCAAGGGTATCTTTATTGCTTGAAAAATATTTTGCGAATGTTCTACTCACTGAATAACTAACAATAATTGTGAGTGGAGATAAAATATTTTTATCGACTTTAGTTAATAAGTATTCATAAAATTTTTTCTGTTTTTCCTCTGAGAGTTTTAAAATGTTTGAAATCTTAGGGTGATTATCTCCTGGAGGTAAGTATTTATTCAATTCGTATAAAATAGATTCAATTAATTGAAAAGATTTTTTGCGAGAATTAGACTTGTAAATTAAAGCCATCCAAATGTACTCGGGTAGTCTTCCTAGATACCATTGTTCTTCCTTTCCAATTTGGGTTAATATTTCATTAAAAGGTGTTATAAATTTTCCCTTTTTCAATTTATGACCTTTATACTCCATAAATTAGCCCCCTGCTTTTTATATAATATTCACTTTCAATTCTAGCATGTTTAAAAGTAAACTGGAAAAAATAACTAAAACATTAATTAGGAATGGTGTCTAATGACTGGAATACAAAATCCAACATCAGGAATAGCAAATCCATATTGGTATGAATGGACAGTAGGCTTAGATCAAGCGATAAATATGCTTAATCCAGAAAACAATATTAAATCCATTACGTTACAAGCCCCTGATTTACAAGGGCTAGATGATGTAGTAATAAAATATCATGATGATTGTGTTGAATGTATTCAAGTTAAGCATACACGAGAAGGAGATCAGTTAAGTTTTTCAGATATTATCTCTAGAAAGAACAATCAATCTTATATTTCGAAATTCGCTAAGGATTGGATGAAGTTAATTCAAGATGTACATGTAAAAAAAGTTATTCTTTATACTAATAGGATTATTAATGATACTCCTAATAATAGAAATGGCCTTTATAGACCCGGATTAGCTAGCTTTTTAAAAAAATTAAGTGAACAAGTACATACTGTTAAAAGAATTAATGATATTGTGTTCCCAAAAGAATGGAAAAAAGCTTGGGAAAGGTTTCTGAAAGAATTAGATATATTAGAAAATGACAAACAAAAATTGGAGTTTTTAAAGGTATTAGAAATTCAAGCTTCTCAACCAGATTTATTAGAGTTAAAAAAAATTGCCATAAATAAAATTGAAGCTACTTTACAAAGTAGTGTACGTATTTCAGAAGCTCTATTTGATAAATTAGTAGTTGCACTATTTACTTGGACAACTACTCATAGAAATAAAGAGGAAATTTCACTAGAAGATTTATATGAAGCATTATCCATTGAGTCTTATGATTTTAAAGGAATTGTAAGTTTACCTACTACAGAACCGTTTATAGAATCCAGAGTTAAATTTTGTGAGGATTTCGAGAGAGAAATTTTAAATACTGATAAAAAAGTAATATTTTTATCAGGAGAAGCTGGCTCGGGGAAAACAAATGTAGCTAGTTTTTTAGTTAATAAAGTAAATTCAATTATCTCTTTAAAATACTATACGTTTAAACCTCTTAACATACAATCTGATTACCTTTCAGCTGATAAAGGAGGAAGTAATCCAAAGATTTTATGGGGGGATTTACTTTTACAATTAAAAGATAGATTAAAAGGACGACTTTCTAAATATAATGTCCCTATGTCAATTGAGTTTATTGATTCTATTGATCATTTGCGTACAGAAGTTATTCGTTTATCAGAGATTATGAGTGAACTAAGTGGGAAGAAAACAATTATTCTTATAGATGGAATTGATCATGCAGCTAGGTCCGGACAAGATTCAAGTTTTTTAAATACCCTTTTGCCCCCCGAATTACTTTCAGATAAAGTTTGCTTTGTAATTATTGGGCAACCTATAAAAAGTTATAATAATTATCCTACTTGGATAAATGATTCTAGTGTAGTAAAAATAGAAATGCCCCCTGTTACAGTAAAAGATGTAGAGAGTCTATGTGAGAACTTCAAGATAGTTTTAAATGATACTGAAAGGTCCTCACTGGCTAATTTTATTCACCACAATACAAAGGGAAACATATTATTATCTATCTTTTTAATCCATGAATCTCAAAAGTATTCGAATCTAAGTGAGTTTGAAAGTGTATTACAAACACAAAATATCTCGCAAGGTTTAAATTTATATTATGAATATATTTGGAAAAGTGCTATTTCAGAATGGGGAGATACATTCGAGCATCTTGAGAAGATATTAGCTGGATTGTTTAGTCTTATCAATAAAGGAATACACTTTAAAGATTTAGAAATTATTTTTCCTAACCTAGGCCTAGGAGCTTTAAATTGGAAAAATGTACTTGATAAGCTTTTCCCTTTAATAATAGAGCATGAAGGTGTGTATACGGTTTTCCATAATGATTTTAGAACATACCTTCAAAAAATTTTAGAACAAGATCCATATATATTAAAGGAAGTATCTTCTTATTTAGCAGATTTTTTATTAGAAAGGTGCAGAGATATTCCTTTAAAACACGGACATATATTCAATTTGCTAACTAAGGCACAACGACAAAACGAATTTTTTGGATTAATGAATCCAGAATATATTAAAGATGCTATAAAATATCGTAGACCATTAGAAGAAATTGAAGAGCAGATATTATTTTGCTTAGAATATATAAATGAAAATTTCAATATTGAAAATTTATTTAAACTAAGTATCTCTATTAGTACACTAAATCAATTTTTACAGAGTAATCAGTGGGCAGATATTAATTATGTGCCTTCTGTAGAATATATAAAATTAAAAGATAGCGAAAAATACTATTCTCCTGTTGAAAATTTAAGTATATATGAAATCTTAGAAATACTAAACGATATACTTTACTTAATTAAAAATAATGAAAAAAGTAGGGGTAATAATTTAATTAATAAGTGGTTTGGAGCTTTGGGTCCATTAGAATTAGTTAAACTACTTAACATACCATTAATAGTAGGAGAAAGATTGAATGAAGACATTAAAGAAATGCTTTGGAGATTTGGATATATTAATGCTTGTTTTAATAGAGATATACAAATCAAAGATTTATCTGACGAAGATGAAAAAATTATTGTAGCACTTTATTCAAGGGGGTTTTTATCTTATCTTTCAGAAACTAAACATGATGATATTATAAATAAAATAGATAGTATATCTATTATGTATAAAAAGGATTATGAAAAATTTCTTGTTAGAGCTCTTGGTCATTATACAGAAGATGTATTACTCGAGCTAATTACTAAAAAAAATTATAAAGAATATGATTTATACACATTATTAGAAATATATTTCTGGGCTTTAAAATGTAATATGGTTGAAGAAGTTCAATTTGTAAAATCTATCATCGTAAAAACAAAATTAGAAGTTTTTAAGGAAGAAAGATATTTTGACCGTTCTTTTAAACCAATTCTGTTACTAACAATAGCAAAATCGTATGAAAATGAAGAATACGAAGTAATTATTGAAGATTTTAGAAATATTAATCTTTCAAGGTCGCATATTCAATTAGAGATTTACTCAAATTACGTACAAGCTGCTTACTATCTTGGGAAACTTTATAAAATGATTAATTCACAAGAAGTCCAATATACTAATGAATTTGTAAAACATTTAGTAAGCATTCTTAATCCCAATAACATCACCATTACTCTTAGTCATTTTAATATTTTATCAGCATCAAGTTGGTTATTAAATCAATTTAAAGAAATTACAGATTTATTACCAAGGGAATTTGAAAATAAATTAATTGAAGTATTAAAGGAACATTTAGAAAATCCTAATAACATTTTATATCTAGAATCTATCTGGCCTATTCTTCAAGAATTCGGAGAGAATGAAGTTTTAAGTAAGTTATATTCATATTGGATGGATCATGAAGGGAAAGTGTGGGGAGAAGAGTTTTCAGAATTACAAAGATTAGCTAATTTATTCTTAGATTTATCTAAAGGTGTGATTGATTCATCTAGGATATTAGCTGCTGAAAATATTTTATCATCTAAATTTCTTGGGTATATTGGCAGGAAAGAATATTCGTTATTCAATTTACTCGAATGGTTCGAGATTGTATCAGATAATCACCCAGCTATTTGGAAAACAACAGGGATTGAATTATTAAATATCAACAATATAGCTTCTGAATTAGGCGATAATAGAGCTTCAATTTATTTAAAAAACGCTGTTTCTAAAGCTGCTATAAACAGTGGTCCCAATGATTTTAATAGATTTTTTAATCTAGAGCATATGTACGACCCTGAATGGATGAGAACAATTTTTGATGGAATTATCTCTAATATGGAAAGTCATATATTCACAGATGATGAATGCAATTTTCTTATAAAGGCAGCTAAAAGAGTATTCCCCTGTAATGAATCTTTTAGAAATCAAAGCTTTTACAACTTAAATTGTATTTATCTTTCAGATGTTAGAGATGCCATAATAGCAAGCAAAAATAGAGAAGATAATATAGCTTACATTGAGAAAATGAAAAAACAATATTCATTTTTATTTAAACTACCTAAGGTGTCTAGAGATGCGTATAGAATTGAGGAACGTTTTTTCAATAAAAAGGAACCGAATATCAAATTAAAAAGTGTGATAGAGATTCCACAAATTTTAGATTTAATTAAAGAAAATCATTTTGAGAAGGATAAGTACGTCAACTTTAATGAACTATTAGATGATATTAAATGTATAGATCCACTTATATCTCGAAAAAATGCAAAAATGCTCTACAACTCTATATATCATTTAATTTGTACTAGAGAAAATACTCCCTGGTTCTATGATGGCGTAGGCACTATATATAAGCATATTGTTTCTTCTATTGATGAGGAATATAAAAAACAAATTCTCTCAAATATAATTCAATTATTTAGAAAGCCAAATCAATTACTTGATAGTAAAATATACTCCTTAGCTAGTGATATAGAAAACTATATTATTGCTTACTGTAAAGGATTACCTCTTGAAAAGAAAAAATCTTTTTTAAATGAATTAATAAATCTGCATAAATTGTGGATTACGGGTAATTATACAATCACATTTAAGATTAAATATAAAATTAATAGCAAAGATGATGTCGTTGATAATTGGTCAGAATTTTTTTCTATATTATAATTAGAAAACTAAAGCAGCTTATAAATGTATAGCTGCTTTAGTTTTAACTTTATTCAGATTTAAAACCTTTTAATAAATCAGCAAAAGGATTATTTAAAGGTACCTCTTTCTCCTGCTGCTTCATATACTTCTGTACACTTCGCTTATCTACTTTACCGCTGCCTTCTTTTTTACGACGAGCTTCAAATGCAGATAGCTTTTCACGGTGACCACATTTACATACGAAAATTTGACCATCGCCTTCGCCTCTAAGCTCCAGCTTTTTCTTACATTGAGGACAACGAGCATTTGTTACACGTGCCACAATTTTCTTATGGCCACATTCACGATCTTGGCAGACAAGCATTTTACCTTTCTTACCATTCACTTCAAGCATTGGCTTACTGCAATCAGGACATGATTTTGTTGAAATATTATCGTGCTTATATTTCTTATCGCTTGATTTGATTTCAGCAACAATTTTTTGTGTATGCTGCTTCATTTCATTGATAAATACTTCTTTTTTTAATTTCCCTTTTGCAATTAATTCTAGCTTTTGTTCCCATTCAGCAGTAGTTGCAGGTGAGCGTAATTCTTCAGGCACTAGATCTAAAAGTTGACGACCTTTTGAAGTAATATAGATTTCTTTACCGCCACGTTGCTCAATCATAAATGAATTGAAAAGCTTATCGATAATATCCGCACGAGTTGCTACAGTACCTAATCCACCAGTTGATTTTAAAGTATCAGCTAACTGTTTATCGGTAGTTTCTAAATACTTTGTTGGGTTTTCCATTGTAGATAGTAATGTTGCTTCGTTAAAGCGAGCTGGAGGCTTTGTTTGGCCTGAGGTTTGAGCAATTAAACGAACTTCTAACGTTGAACCATTTTCGATTAGTGGGAAAACCTGTTCCTTTAAATCGTCATTTGATTCTTCGTCATCAAAGCGATTTTCATATACTTCTTTCCAACCTGGCACTGTAATTGTTTTACCTTTTGCAACAAAGTTTTCATCACCAATTTTTGCACGTAACGTTAGTTGCTCATATTCATGAGCAGGGAATAAAACTGCTAGGAAACGTTTTACGACTAAATCATAAATTTTACGTTCCTTATCATTAAAGTTTGCGAAGTTTACGTATTCTTCCGTTGGGATAATTGCATGGTGATCAGATACCTTAGAATCATCTACAAACGCTTTTGTTGCTTTTATAGGCTTAGATAATACTTTGTTAGCAAACGGGCGGTATTCGCCAATACCACACGCTTTTAGACGTTCTGGTAACGTTGCTACGATATCACTTGATATATAGCGTGAATCAGTACGAGGATACGTTAATACTTTATGTTGCTCATATAGCTTCTGCATAATATTCAAAGTATCTTTTGCAGAGTAACCAAAAATTTTATTCGCATCACGTTGTAATTCTGTTAAATCATAAAGGCCAGGTGCAAATAATTTTTTAGGCTTGCGTTCCACTTCAGTAACTTTTGCATTGTTATTACCTAATTTTTTTATAATGCTATCGATTTTTCCTTTATCAAAGCTACGGCTATTGCCCTTTGCATCTTGCCAAGTAAGTTTTAAATTATCTTTTGTTTTTGCTTCAATACCATAGTATGTTTGAGGCTTAAAGTTTTTAATTTCATCTTCACGAACTGCAACCATGGCAACGACTGGCGTTTGTACACGACCACAGTTTAATTGCGCATTAAAACGTGTAGTTAAAGCACGTGTAGCATTCAAACCAATATACCAGTCTGCTTCAGAACGAGCGACTGCCGCATGATAAAGGTTTTCGTAGTCTTTACCTGGCTTTAAATTCGCGAAGCCTTCTTTAATAGCCTTATCCGTTACCGATGAAATCCATAGGCGTTTAATAGGCTTTTTCACGTTTGCTTTTTCAATAATCCAACGTGCAACTAATTCGCCTTCTCTCCCTGCATCCGTAGCTACAATTATTTCGTTTACATCACTACGACTTAATTGCGATTTCACTGTATTAAACTGTTTACCTGTTTGCTTCATTACGACTAATTTCATCTTTTCAGGTAACATCGGTAAATCTTCTAAATTCCATGTTTTATATTTAGAATCATATGTTTCTGGATCTGCTAATGTTACAAGATGTCCAAGTGCCCAAGTAACAATATATTTATCACCTTCTAAAAAACCATTCCCTTTTTTTGAACACTTCAGCACATTTGCTATGTCACGTGCTACTGAAGGCTTCTCGGCAATTACTAAACTTTTTACCATATTAAAAACTCCTTTATTTACATCTGTAATGTTAAATATACCATAAGTAAGAGTTTCCTTTATTTAATACAGCATTACTTAGTAGCCAAAATAGTCATTGCTTGTTTTAGAATAGCTACTTCCTTTTTTAATCTCTCATTTTCTATCTGTACGAATTGATACTGCGGAGATTTCTGGCCATTTTCCATAACCCTTATAAGTATGAAACCATCCATGCTTCGATAGAAGTTAACAGTGAGACATTCACTGCCAGGGAAACAGCAGTTATCGACCTGGGTTATCGCAAGGTTGAACGCAGCAGTGATGAAGAAACAGGAAAACAGAGCCTTAGGAACATCTCAAAAGGACAGAGCTTTACGGTACAAACGGCTGAATTGTCCGCCAAGCTTACTGAACCTCCTCTTCGCTATTCCGAAGCTGACATATTGACCCAGATGGAAAAATACAGCTTGGGAACACCTGCGACTAGAGCGGAAATCATTGAACGGCTCCTTGATACGGAAGCGATCGAAAGGCAAAATGGACGTCTGTTTCCGACTAAAAAGGGCAAACAGCTGATGGACCTGGTGAATGAAGATCTGAAATCACCGGAACTGACTGCTAAATGGGAACAGGAATTGGAGAAAATCGCACGCGGAAAAGCAGATCCCAAAGAGTTTTTGCAGAATATCCGCAAGCAGACACGGACATTGGTTTCAGAAATTAAAAAGAGCGATAAATCTTACCGTGCCCATAATCTCACGGGCTCAAAATGTCCAGAATGCGATTCCTTCCTAAAAGAAAGAAATACCAAGGACGGAAAAATACTTGTCTGTTCCAATCTTGATTGTAATTTCCGAAAGCGCAAAGATCCAAAGCTTTCAAACCGCCGCTGCCCTCAGTGCCGCAAAAAAATGGAAATCCACCAGGGCAAAGCAGGAGCCTACTTCCAGTGCCGGCCATGCAATGTGGTGGAAAAAGCACAGGACAAAAAGAAAGCCGTCAACAAACGGGAAGAGCGAAAACTTGTTCAGAAATACACCCAGAAGGAAGATTCCTTTGGAACAAGCCTTGGCGATTTGCTTAAGGCTGCCATGGAAGATAAGGATTAATATATAGCCCTGGCTGATGCCAGGGCTCTTTCTTTATGAACAGGCATACACAGCTTGTCCTCTCCATAGCATGTACTAATACTGAAAGGAGAGTGAAGAGATGTTAACCAGAGTGGCAGACCGTTTCTCCAAGCTTGTGGAAAGGTATCTCCCAGACGCCTTTGTCATTGCGGTATTAATGACTCTGTTTGTGTTTATTGCAGGGTTTTTCATGAAGCCTTCCGAACCTGTTGAGCTATTTAAATCCTTCGGTGACGGCTTCTGGGTGTATCTTGCTTTTACCATGCAAATGGTGCTCCTCCTAATGACAGGCATGGCGCTTGCTTCAGTTCCTTCTGTACAGCGTATACTTGAAAAGCTGTCCTCAAAAGCGAAGACTGCCAACCAGGCCTACGTGCTGACTTTTCTCGTTTCATCTGCTGCTTATTATATTAACTGGGGCCTTGCTGTTGTCGTTGGCGCCATTATTGCCCGTGAAGTTGGGAAAAGAAATCAGAACGCACACTTCCCCCTATTGGTGGCTGCAGCCTATGCACCAACTGCTCTTTATACGGCTGGTTTATCAAGCTCAATTGGTTTGACTGTTGCGACCAAGGGCCATTTTCTCGAGGAAGCGGCTGGCGTCATCCCCACTTCGGAGACCATTTTCCATCCTGGAACAATTGCGATTTTAATTGCTCTTGTAATGACTATGCCAATTTTCATTGTGCTGATGGCACCCAAAAAAGGCATTATCTCATACGTTCCCCCTAAGGCACCCAAGCAGGACGCTGAACAGAAGGAAGTTTTAAAAACTCCCGCCGGAAAGCTTGAAAGAACACCCTTTCTCGGCATCATTACCGGATTAATCGGGGTAATCTATGTCATATTTGAGTTTGTAAACGGGCGTGACCTTGACTTGAATATTATCAATATTGCCTTTTTATCGTTAGGCCTCATCCTTCATAAATCGCTCGTACAATACGCCAATGCTTTTAAAGAAGCGGGTTCTGCCATTTCTCCTATCATTCTGCAATTTCCATTTTACGCCGGGATTATCGCCGTTCTCGGCAGCTCCGGGTTAGCAGAGTCTATAATTAATGGGATGGCATCCATAGCAAGTAAAGACACCTTTGATATATTCACCTATTGGTCCGCCGGTCTCGTCAATATTCTTGCTCCTTCAGGCGGCGGGCAGTGGGCATTGCAGGGGCCGCTTCAAGTGCCTGCCGGTCTCCAGCTTGGTGTGGATCCTGCCATTACGGCTATGGCTGTAGGCTGGGGTGATGCCTGGACGAATCTGATCCAGCCTTTCTGGGCCCTTCCTATACTGAGTGTGGTTGGCCTTCATATTCGTCATATAATGGGCTACTGTGCATTACTGGCCATATGGGTTGGCATAGTTACTACGGTCTTGATGTTTTTTGTATATTGATTAAGAAAAGCCAAGCCTAATCAAGGCTTGGCTTCAGTTTGTAGACAAAAAGAGTTCGGAATAGTCTCATTCCGAACTCTTTTTGTCATTTTTTGTAGGACTTCAAGTAATTACAGAGAATTGCAGACCTCTCCGAGGTTATCATTTAGGCCATTTCTGGACCTTGCCAAGTCCAGTTGGCCATTTTCTTCAAATTCATGGCAGCGAAAGTAAGCATCGCCTGCATCGACATTTTTTTAAGTCCCCTGAGGGTTGTCCAACGCATGCCATGCTTTTCTTTTGCATCTGCGAATACTCGTTCAATTGTTTCTTTGCGTTTTTCATAGATCGGTTTGACGTCTTGATGGTGGCGAAGATGATCTGCTTCTTCCACATGTTCCTCCCACACATGACGTTGAATCAGTTTTTGATGTGCTTGACTCTGTGTGCATTGAGACAAGAAAGGGCATCCAGCACAAATTCGAGGATCTGATTTATATTGACGATACCCTTCCTTTGTAGTTGTAGTATATTTTAATATCTCACCAGTTGGGCAAATGTAACAGTCAAAATGCTCATCATAAACATACTCATGTTTTCTGAAGAAACCCTCTTTTGTGCGAGGTCGTGTGTAAGGTAAAGCAGGTGTGATGTCGTTTTTCAATAAGTAGCTCGTGATAGCAGGTGTTTTATAGGCTGCGTCTGCCGCAACAGCTTTTGGTTTACTAACTTTCTCAATGACTTGTTCTACCAATGGCTCTAAAATATGACTATCATGCGTGTTACCAGGGGTTACAATTGCGCCTAACACGAAGCCGTTGCGGTCTGCGGCCGCATGGAAAGAATAAGCGAACTGTTTTGTACGCTCATCTTTTACATAGTAGCCACTCTCTGGATCTGTTGTACTTTCCTTGATTTCTTTGTATTCTTCTTTATCAAACTTATCTGGTGGAAACGGCTTTTTTCCATGATCCTCGCGGTCTTGGTTAATCTCCTCTTGAAGGCGTTCTTGATAAGCACGGGTTTCTTTTCGAACAACTTTCTTTTCAAATTTGCGTTTATTTGCACTCGCTTTTACATGAGTAGAATCTACAAAAACGTGTTCAGCACTAATTAAATTCTTTTCAGCTGCGGTTTTTAAGATTCGGTAAAATATTTGTTCAAAGAGATCGGTGTCTTTAAATCGGCGCTCATAATTTTTACCGAAAGTTGAGAAGTGAGGAACTTTATCGTGAAAGCCATATCCTAAAAACCATCGATAAGCCATATTCGTTTTCAATTCTTCAATTGTTTGACGCATGGAGCGAATACCGAAGGTATATTGAATAAATGTGAGTTTAATTAATATTACAGGGTCAATACTTGGGCGGCCTTTTTCTGAATACTTATCTTTTACCAAGTCATAGATGAATGAGAAATTAATCGCCGCTTCAATTTTGCGGACCAAATGGTCCGCCGGTACAAGTTCGTCTAAAGCAACCATTTCAATTTGATCCCGTTGAATTGGATTATGTTTTGAAAGCATTTAAATCACCTCAAGCATTGTATTACTTCTATTTTAAAATAAAAAAGACTGCAGACAAGCACGATTTTCATCGAGTTTGTCGACAGTCTGAAGCCAAGCCTAATCAAGGCTTGGCTTTTTTGGAAAAAGTCTTCTTGTGTTTTTTTCAATTTTGGTAGTATGATAGCGTTATTCTGAGATTGAAGTTGGGGAAACAGCATGAAAATAAAAGATTGGGATAAGAATTTAAAAGTAAGGTTATTTGGGGAAGCGCTTATGAATATTACATTCTGGATGTTCTTCCCGTTTTTAACGATTTATTTCGCGGATGAATTCGGAAAAGACAAGGCTGGTTTATTGCTCATTTTTTCTCAGGTATTCTCCGTACTTGCCAACTTAATGGGCGGTTATACAGCTGACCGCTTTGGCCGCAAGAAAATGATGGTTCTCTCTGCATTTGGACAGGGACTTTCATTCATCATTTTTGGATTTGCCAGTTCACCCTGGCTGGATTCTCCGGTGCTTGGCTTTATCTGCTTTGCTTTTGTGGGAATATTCGGTTCATTTTATTGGCCGGCAAGCCAGGCAATGGTTGCAGATGTGGTCGAGGAAAAGGACAGAAGCCAGGTATTTGCTATTTTTTACACTTCAATTAATATTGCTGTTGTGGTGGGTCCCATTTTAGGAGCCATTTTCTATGTCCATTACCGTTTTCAGCTTCTTATGGCCGCCGGCATTATCTGTATCCTATTATCTTTCATCCTTTCCCGGTGGACAAGGGAAACATTGCCAATACAAATACTTGCAGAAAGCGGAAATAGTAAATGGCATGCAGTTTTATTAAAGCAAACGAAAGATTATGGCATTATCTTCAGGGACAAAACCTTTCTCCTTTTTATCATAGCAGGTGTTCTGGCTGCACAGACTTTTATGCAGCTTGATCTATTATTACCTGTCTATACAAATGAAGCTGTTCATAATCAGGCGCTTTTTAAATGGAATGACTGGTACTTTTCTGTTCAGGGAGAACAGGCTTTTGGCATTCTGCTGTCTGAGAACGGCTTCCTCGTAGCCTTATTTACCGTAGCCGTAACGAAAATGATGTTAAAGTACAAAGAAAGAAATGTCTTTATTTTATCATCTCTTACTTATGCAGCAGCCATCATCATGTTAGGGCAAACGCAATGGATATGGGGATTAATTCTGGCTATGGCCGTTTTCACTATGGGTGAATTAATGACAGCCGGCCTTCAGCAGAGCTATGTATCAAAAATTGCTCCAGATCATATGCGGGGTCAGTACTTTGCAGCTGCCTCCCTTCGATTTACAATCGGGAAAACCATTGCACCTATCTCCATTCCGCTTACAGTCTGGATCGGATATGACTGGACGTTCTTCATACTGGCGCTGCTGGCTGTTGGAAGTGCGTTTTTGTATTGGCTGATGTTTGCTTTGCCTGAAAGAAATAATGCATCCCATGCCAAAAAGGAATCTGTATAAGGTTCCTTTTTAATTATGTCTCCGTCCATAGATGGAGACCCAAGGTTCTCGAGCACGAATTTCAATTCAATAGGTTTCTTTTTGCGAACAGAACAGCTACAATGAAAATGAAGATTCTGACAAAGGAGAATACATAATGAGTCATTTTCAAACGAATTTAGAGAAATACGCAGAGCTTGCCGTAAAAGTTGGTGTAAACGTACAAAAGGGACAGACGCTTGTAATTAACACAACGCTTGATGCAGCTGAACTGGTTCGTACAATTGTTAAAAAGGCCTATGAAGCAGGAGCTCATAACGTAGTTGTGAACTGGAGCGATGATGCGGTCACTCGCACAAAGTACGACTTGGCACCGGATGAGTCTTTCTCCGAATACCCTGAATGGCGTGCGAAGGAAGTCGAAGATTTAGCTGAAAAGGGTGCGGCATTCATGTCAATCGTTTCGGCAAGCCCTGATTTGCTGAAAGGCGTGAAATCAGAACGAATCTCAAGCTTCCAGAAAGCTGCAGGACAGGCGCTGGCAAAATACCGCAAATTCATCCAGTCCGATAAAGTAAGCTGGACAGTCATTGCAGCTCCATCTAAAGCCTGGGCAAACATGGTATTCCCTGACGCACCGGAAGAATCACGTGTGGATATGCTTTGGGAAGCTATATTCAAAGCAACTCGCGCTGATTTGGATAACCCGGTTGAAGCCTGGAAAAAGCATGATGAAACACTTCATGAAAAAGTGGATTATTTGAACAGCAAGCGATATCAGAAGCTTCATTATAAAGCTCCAGGTACAGACCTGACAATCGAGCTTCCAAAAGGCCACTTATGGGTGGGGGCAGGCAGCATAAATGAACAGGGACACGAATTCATGGCTAACATGCCAACTGAAGAAGTATTTACGGTACCTTACAAGACAGGTGTTAACGGCACGGTTTCCAGCACAAAACCTTTAAGCTATGGCGGAAATATCATCGACAAATTCAGCCTGACATTTGAAAACGGCCGTATTATCGATGTGAAGGCCGAAGAAGGCGAAGAGATTCTTAAGCAGCTTGTTGAGACAGATGAAGGCTCCCACTATCTTGGTGAAGTGGCTCTGGTTCCTTTCAACTCGCCAATTTCACAGTCCAACCTGCTTTTCTATAATACTTTATTTGATGAAAATGCTTCAAACCACCTTGCGATCGGCAGTGCGTATGCATTCTGCATTGAAGGCGGCAAGAAAATGTCTAGTGAAGAACTGGCTGAAAACGGCTTGAACGAAAGCTTAACACATGTTGACTTCATGATCGGCTCCGCTGAAATGGATATCGATGGAATTACTGAAGACGGCAACGCTGAACCCGTGTTCAGGAAAGGTGATTGGGCATTTTAAAGCTGAACCGCATTGCCCGGAACGCAGACTAAGTACGCCACGTCCTGTGGCAACGTCTGCATGACCCACATCCTGTGGGCCTCAAGCACAAGACGAGCCTCCCGGAAAGGCGTCCTTTGCCTTTTGGGTGGCTTGCCCGAAATGTGGAGGCGACTGCCCAGGGACGACAGGCATAAGACGGTTCCTGTAAGAAGGCATTATTCCTTCTGAAAGGAAATGGCTTATGACCCCGAGTCCCTAGGAGCCGGAGCTAGACAAGCTTGTGACCCTGAGGGGGTAGGCTGCTTGCGCTAGACGGTTCTTGAAGTTCAAAGTATAATACTTTCTTATTTTACAAAAAAATCATGCGGTCATTGTGCCGCATGGTTTTTTGTTTTCATCAATACTATTTCACTAACATTTCCTTCAAAATCGGAAATGAATTCGATGGAATATTTATCTGCCAGGTAGGTGGAAATGGTTTTACCTGACAGCACCTCTTCCCTTACTTCAAGAGGAGTGCCAAACATAGCAGTAATCTCGTCAATGAAAGTTCTCACCCGCTGTCCAGGAATAGAAATTGCGGTTACATTTCCGGTTTCCCGTTCAAAATAATAGCTGATTTCAGGGTACATGACAAAAGGGCTTCCATTTTCAAACCCTTCCTTAATATAATTTGGATCTGACTTCTTAATTTCAGATATGTTTGTGCCAATTGGATAAGGGCTTCCGAGCGGAATTCCCTGTTTGGCTTTTTCAATGGCATCCACGCTGAGTGCCAGGTTTTTAAAAGGATAGTATAGGGCTTCCTCTTTTAACCACAGATTCATCCAGTCGATATCAGAATGATCTTCTTTGTTCAGCTCTATTCGGTCATGCAGGCTCATCGAAAGGGTTTCTTCATTAAATAGCCATGTTGAAATAACCCATCTATCATTCTTATTTTGGGCAGTTTGAAGATACTTCTGATTAATATTTTTTATTTTCGCTTTGGAGGAAGTGACCACTTCTTTTTCTGTATTGATTTTAAGCACTTCTCCATCTTTAATCGCCAGCAGCTGGCCCTTAACCGCATTTTCCCCCTTGGACTGAAAAATCGAAATGATGGTTTTATTCCTCATTTTCTGAGTGTAAACCTGCTCCTTCGAAGGGTTAAATGACAATTCAGCACTGTTATTCAAAGCTTCCTGTCTATAAGCCTCTTTCGACCCTTTCTCAGCCAGGTAAACTGAGTAATGTCCTGTAAAATAAGAATCGCCTTTCTTCCCTTTCGCACTGTCCTCTTCCAGAATGGTTCTTCTTTCATCTTCAGCATATAGATAAACTGTATATTTCATTTTTCCATCTGTTGCGTCCACCTGGAATAGTGACTTGCCTTCAAGCCAAACAGTATCTTTTTTCTCTTTCCCGACCTCTTGTACAGCTGATGTATTCTGTTCAGCTTCCACTTTATCTTCTTTTTCAAATTTTATTTCTTCTGTATTTAAAGATGCATTTATTTCATTTGAACATCCTGCTATAACGGATGACAGCATGGCAATCATGATCATATTTATTAAATTTTTCATTATATTCTCCCTAATGTTATAAAAACATTTCCATTTAAAGTCAAATGTTACAATTACGTTTCAACTAATTAAGTGTAACAAATAGGGATCGTTTCTACAAACCTATCAATATGCTCATTTTTTTACAAAAACAAGGGTTTCCTCCCGTTTCCTTTATATATGACTCTTCTCCTGCTTTACTTACACGGTTGAATAAAACGCCATATGCCCTATTTATCAGCGTTTTACAGTAAGAGACAAGAGGCCCCGGAATAGTTTCCGGAGCCTAATGCTTATATTTCTGCTGGTGCCGATGCATGTTTTTCGGTCAATAGACTTACAGATACGTATGCAGCAAGTGACAAAGCAATAGGCAATACGACTGTATTCATGCCTAATGCATTTGGATAAAAAGTATGGAATAAAATATACGAAGCAGTTCCGGTTATCATCGAGGCCACAGCCCCATATCTATTTCCCTTAGCCCAATATAGGCCCAGCACAACTGGCCATATGAATGCTGCTTCCAGTCCCCCAAAAGAAAAGAGATTCAGCCAGATCAGCAAATCGGGCGGACTGAGAGCCATGATGCAAACCAGAATTCCAAGCAGGGCTGTAACCGCAAAACTCAGTTTCTTTATGGCAGCTTCTTTGGCATCAGGCTTAATGTAATTAATATAGACATCTTTCACAATCGCCGAGCTGACCAGGAGGAGCAGGGAATCCACTGTTGACATGATGGCAGCCATCGGTGCAGCCAGTACAATTCCCGCAAGCCATGGAGGAAGAACTTCCATGGCAATCAACGGCATAACTTTATCTCCCACTTCAATCCCCGGAAGAATAGGACGGGCAAATACGCCAATTAAATGCATGCCAAGCATGATAAAGCCGACTACTATTGTTCCGATTATAATGGCCCTGTGCATGGCTCTGGCATTTTTATATGACATGGCCCTCACTGCGACCTGAGGAAGGCCTACAACTCCAACTCCCACAAGAATCCAGAATGAGGATACATATAAAGGAGTCAATCCGCCATCAAAGCCAAACGGTGTAATCAGATTCGGATTTTCTGAAGACAGGTCGCTGATAATATTCGGTATTCCTCCACCTGCCATAATAACAGCAACCAGAAGGATCATGGTGCCGATGAACATGATTCCGCCTTGGACAGCATCCGTTACGGCAACAGCACGGAAGCCGCCGATAACCACGTAGACCATAACAGAAGCCGCAAAAATGAATAAAGCAGACAAATAGCTTAATCCTGTCAGTGACTCAATTAATCTTGCTCCGCCAACCCATTGGGCAGCCATGGCAGAAAAAAGGAAAATAATGATGCTGAGAGAGGATAGCCAGACAACCCATCTGCTGTTATATCGTTCTTTTAGAAAATCGATGAGCGTCACAGCATTATACTTTCTTGCTGTGATGGCAAACTTTTTCCCCAGTACCATGAGAACGAAATAACCTGTGACAACCTGTGACATCGCAAGCAGCACCCAGCCAAGCCCCTGTGTGTAAGCAACGCCGGGACCTCCAATGAAACTGCTGGCACTTCCGTAGGTTGCAATCATCGTCATAGCCAGAATAAAACCGCCAAGCTGCCTTCCCCCAAGAAAATAATCCTGCAGGAACGAACTCCCGGTATCAATCTTTCTGCTGGACCATAAGCCTACGAGAAAAATAATAATTAAAAAGATGAGAAGAGGAAAAATTACCTGCCAATTCATTCAGATTCTCCCCCTTCCCCGTTTTCTTCAAACGGCACTTCTTTAAACAGGAACTTAACAGCTGCTGTTACCAGAATCACCATTACGGCAAATCCTGCTGCGCAGCTCCAGAAAAACCAGGCAGGCAACCCCCAAATATATGTATACTCACCAGCAGGCCCAGACCCCATCCCATAGGCAAACCCATACCACCATACAAAATTGAAGAGCACCAGACCAATGCCAATCCACGCCTCTCTCTCTGCGATTTTAAAGCGCGGATCTTTTTTATGTACGCCTTTCTTCATTTTGTCCCCCTTCAGAGCTTTATTATAGTAACGTACCATAAAATACAGAATATTCCCTGAATATAATCCCACTTATGTATATTTTCTGCAACAAAAAAAGCAGATTGCTCTGCCTTTTTGATATTATTTTAAAATTTCACTTTAAGCAAGCTAGGATCTTAACGATTGTCAATTGTCTCCGGGTAAAGGTCATGGTTCATTAAACGGTATTCTGCCATTTTTTCATATTTCGTCCCCGGCTTGCCGTAGTTGCAATACGGATCAATGGAGATTCCGCCACGTGGCGTAAATTTGCCCCAAACCTCAATATAGCGCGGGTCCATTAATTCAATAAGGTCGTTCATAATGATGTTCATGCAGTCTTCATGGAAATCGCCATGATTTCTAAAGCTGAAAAGATATAGCTTTAATGACTTGCTCTCTACCATTTTCTGATCCGGAATATAGCTGATATAGATGGTCGCAAAATCCGGCTGTCCTGTTTTCGGGCAAAGACTCGTAAACTCAGGGCAATTAAACTTTACAAAATAATCGCGGTTTGGATGCTTATTGTCAAAAGCCTCCAGAATATCAGGCGAGTATTCAAAAAGATATTTTGTACCCTGATTTCCCAATAGCGTAATATCCGTTAATTCCTCATCTTTTCTTCCTGACATAAAAAAGCCTCCCTTTATACGATCCCGCTGATCTTAAGAAGAGGTCCAAAAGTACAGCTTAAAAAATAAAAACCATATCCTCTTATGGATATGGTTGATTATTATAATCAAAGCCATAGTTTTTTATAGAGGGTGAAGCTATGAACCTCTCCCGCTCACACGGGAATATTCGAAATATAATTGTCATTGTTACTATAGAGAAAAAGCCTGTTTCTGTCAATAGGGGCTTCTTTATCTGGTTTTCATTTATTCTTCTATAGTATAATTACGTTAATTTTATTAGAAAGGTGACATGTTATGTGGAATGAGTTTAAAAAATTTGCCCTGAAGGGAAATGTGCTTGATTTGGCTGTCGGGGTTGTTATCGGAGCTGCCTTCGGAAAGATTGTATCTTCTCTTGTAGATGATATCATCATGCCGCTTGTTGGATTGCTGATGGGCGGAGTTGACTTTACGGATCTGATGGTAAAAGTTGGAGGAGCTGAGGTCAAATACGGTTTATTCATACAGAATGTGGTTGATTTCTTCATCGTGGCATTCTCTATTTTCATCTTTATCAGGATTATCAACAATCGTTTTAAAAAGAAAGAAGAAGCAACACCTGCACCAGCTGTGGATAAAAACGTTGAGCTATTAACGGAAATAAGAGACCTTTTAAAAAACCAATAAATGATGAAACTTATATAATAGTTTTGACGTATATACATATACAAATGATTTTAGGGGAGAAATGAAACAAATGTATGTACAGCAAACCGCAAATAATAGTTATTTGCCTTCTGTTTTACGGGCATTCGCCTTATCATTGGGTATTGCTTTTATCGGAACGATGGCGGGTGTTTTCGTCCCTCCAGCCCTGTTTTTACCGCTCATGATTCTTGAACTCGGAATGCTGCTTTTCGCTTTCCTGCTTCGCCGCAAAAAGGCCATCGGGTATCCATTCCTGTATGTATTTACATTTATTTCAGGGATGACGACCTATCCGATTGTTGCCCATTACCTGGCTGCCATTGGCCCGAACCCCGTACTGGTCGCACTTGCAGCGACAACGGTTGTGTTTACAGGCCTGGCTGTATACGCTACGACAACCAAGCGGGATTTATCTTTTCTTGGCGGCATGCTGATGGCAGCATTGCTTGCCCTTATTGCAATCTCTATTTTCAGCATCTTCTGGCCGTTAAGCTCTAACGCGATGCTGGCATTCTCCTTCATCGGAGTGCTTGTATTCAGCGGATATGTGCTATTCGATTTCAACCGCATGAAGCATTATGGAGTTTCACCGGAAGAAGTGCCTTTAATGGCTCTTAACCTATACCTTGATTTTATTAACCTGTTCATTAATATTCTTCGTATTTTTGGAATTTTGGGGAGCAGGGACTAAACAGGAGTGCGAACTCCTGTTTTTTTATGTGCAAGCATCATTTCTTTATTCCTTCAAAAAGATTAGGTATGATCAGAAGTAAATCCGAAAGGCGGGATAATAATGAATTATATTTTGGAAACCCAAAATCCTGATAAAAATATTACGCTTGAACAGGCCATTAATGGCCAATATACAATGGCTGTTTTCGTCCGCCATCTTGGCTGACCGGTGTGCAGAGAATATCTTGCGCAGTTGCGCGAGCGCATAAGTGAATTGGAAGCCAGAGGTTTTCAAGTCATTGTCATTGCTCCTTCTAAAGGAACATTCATCAATCAATTCCTTGAGCAATTCGGCCCGTTCCCTTTTCCAATCCTTAGCGATCCATCCCGGGAAGCTTATAGAGGAATGGGACATAAAACAATGCCAAAGTGGAAGCTCCTTTCAAAAGCAGCATTTGGATTTATAACAGGAAAAGTGAAGGGCTTTGTCCCTGATAATGAAAAACAGAAGGAATTTGTCATGAAATCCATGAAGACCCAGGATGTCTACATTCAAGGCGGGACATGGCTTTTCTCGCCACAGGGAAAGATTTTATGGAAGCATATTGATGAATCCCCTGAAAATCACGCAAAGATTGATGATGTTTTAAAGAAAATGGATGAAGTGAAAGCTTGAAAGGCAGTCAATTACTTGGCTGCCTTTCCTTTTGTTAACTCCCATATTTCACGCAAAACCGGCATCTCTTCCATTTCCTTCTCCGTTACAAGATCCCATTGAATCCCGTTTGGTTTTGGATATGGCGTGTTGGTTTTGATCAGTTCCTTTTCAGTGGCAATCCAGTCGATAGTCAAATCATATGGGTCCCTCGGGATATCTGCCTCTGTAACCTGGGCGCTATTCACTGTTCCAATTACAGGGATTTCGGGATTTCCCAATTCTCTGATTATCGCATATTCACGGTCGGCATAGCCCTCCCCTTTTCCGACACGCCGGCCATCCCGGTGAAGACCCACTGATCCGGCAAAAAACAAATCAATTTTCGGCAATTCGGTGAGAGGAACTTCTTTACCATATGAGTGGATATGCTTAAGGCTCGCTGCTTTTCTCTCCTCCCCGGCTGGGACCCATTCCGGCTTTACCATAATAAATCCTGCTTTCAGCCTTGGAGTTGGAACCAGCAATGTCTTTCCATCTTTCAAAATTTGTGCACGGACCGGCAGCTGCGGAGAATCAGGATTAACTTTAATTACCTTAGCCTCTTTATACTCAGGCATAGTAAAAACAAATGCAGCCGCTTTTTCAGCTCCTTTGAAATTGGGGATTCTATTTTTTAAAGGAAACGGAAAGCGGCCAAGCTTGTTTTCCTCGAGAAAATTCCATATGTACTCACGGATTTCTTTCTTCGTATTCATTGCGTTTCACTTCCTTTCTTTTATTTTATCCATAAGGGATAAAACTGAATAGAAAAAGAACTTCATTTTTTTAAAGAAATAGGTTTTAAGTCAAGATCTCGTGGTAAACAAATAATGCAAGGCCAATAACAAAACAGAAGGGACTGGTTGACGATGAAAAGCGTAACAGCGACTTCAAGGTTCGTCATTGGCATTGCAAGAAACCAGGGAGGGTTTGCAGAGCGTTCGAAAGGCACTCTCGTCTATAACCGATATATTTAAAATCGGTTCGGCCCTATGCAAATCATAATCCTCAGGTTGTCCGTCATCGGACTTAAAAAAGGTGCAGACCAATCGGTTTGCATCTTTTTTAATGCCTTAAATCCCCTAAAACCCCTCTTCTTTTCTCCCTATCTGCTAAAAAAATTCCTGATCATTGTTTAGACATGTATTTTTTTCACCATAATGGCAAATAAAAGGAGGTTTCTAGATAAATGTCTGAACATGAACAAAAACAAGAATCAACCATGTCCCGGAGGAGATTCATCCGTAATTCCGGGTTAGTTGCCGGCGGTTTGGTAGGAGGCGGCATTCTTGGCGGCTTAATTGGCGCAAACATGAATAAAGACGGTACAGCAACGGAAGAGAATGCCCATACAAACGGGCATGATCAGGTTGCCTATCAGCAGTCACCTTTATATTTCACAAACCCCGAGATATTCGGAATCCTTCAGGCGGCCGTTGAGAGAATTTATCCAAAGGATGAAAATGGCCCTGGCGCTAATGATTTGGATGTTCCATTTTTTATTGACCACCAGCTTGCGGGCTCATGGGGAAACAATACAAGGGAATATATGCAGGGCCCTTTCTTCCCAGGCTCAAACTTTCAGGGTTACCAGTCCCCTTTAAAACGGCATGAAGTCTTTGATGTCGGCCTTGTTGCCCTGCAGACCTACAGCAATGATAAGTTCAATAAGCCTTTCGCTGAACTGGAGGGTGAACAGCAGGATGAAATCCTTACCGCTTTTGAGGAGGATAAAGTAGAGCTCCGGGGTGTCACTTCCAGGACATTTTTTAATATTCTCCGGGCAGCAACTATTGAAGGCGTTTACGCAGATCCTGCCTATGCCGGAAACAAGAATATGGAAGGCTGGAAAATGAAAGACTTTCCTGGCCATCAGATGAGCTATATCAATCAAATTGAGTCTGAAAAATTTGTGGAAATTGAACCAAATAGCCTCCATTCATATACGAAATAGAACTATCTCTTAAGGAAGTGATAAAAAATGGCTAAAACATTGCCTAAAACCGATGCCGTCATTGTAGGAGTTGGATGGGCCGGCGGAATCATTGCGGCTGAACTAGGGAAACAGGGATTAAAAGTGGTCGGCCTGGAGCGGGGAAAAGAGCGCGGTGTCAAGGACTACTATGTTGTCCATGATGAACTTCGCTATGGAATCCGCTATGAATTAATGCAGGACCTTTCAAAAGAAACGATTACCTTCCGTAACCAGGGGAAAGAAAGAGCTCTTCCGATGCGTCAGCTTGGTTCCTTTTTGCTTGGTGAAGGCTTAGGAGGATCCGGTGTCCACTGGAATGGCCATACTTTCCGCTTTTTGCCTTATGACTTCGAAATTAAATCACAGACGGTTAAAAAATATGGAGAAGCAAAGATTAAGGGGCTTCAAGTTCAGGATTGGGGCATTACATACGATGAATTGGAGCCTTATTTCTATGAATTTGAGAAAGCAGCAGGAATTGGCGGTGAGGAAGGTGAGCTAGGGCCAAAGAGAGCGAATCCGTTCCCAAATCCTCCAATGAAGGAAACACCCATTACAGCAAGATTTAAAGAGGCAGCGAAATCATTGGGAATGAAACCTTACCATATGCCATCCGGCAATATGAGCCAGGCATATGAAAACCAATATGGCGCCAAGCTGGCTCCATGTCAGTATTGTGCGTTTTGTGAACGCTTCGGCTGTGAATATGGTGCCAAGGCAGATCCGACCGTTGCCGTCATTCCGTTTGCCAAAGAAACTGGCAATGTGGATATCCGCAACTTTTCGAATGTAACAGAAATTATTCACGACGGCAAAAAAGCAACTGGAGTACGCTATGTGGATGTGCAAACGAAGGAAGAATTCATCCAGCCGGCAGAAATGGTTATTCTGACAAGCTATGTCATGAACAACACCCGCCTGCTGCTGACATCCAAACTGGGGCGTCCATACAATCCTGACACAGGGTCAGGGGTTATTGGAAAGAATTATTGCTACCAGATCCTTCCCGGATCAGCTGGATTTTTTGATGAAGAACAATTTAATACATTCATGGGTGCCGGTGCTCTTGGTGCTACTGTGGATGATTACAATGGAGACAATTTTGACCACTCGGATCTGGGCTTTATCCATGGGGGCTCCATTTCCCTCAACCAATCAGGATACCGTCCGATTCAATATAATATGGTTCCGACTGATACACCGAAATGGGGCAGCAAGTTCAAGGAGAATTCCATTAAGTATTTCACAAGGGCTTTAAGCATTGGGACACAGGGAGCTTCCATGCCTGTGCAGCACAATTATATGGACTTAGACCCTTCTTATAAAGATGCCTACGGGCTTCCTCTGCTTCGTCTGACATATGATTTTACCGAGCAGGATAAGAACCTTTATAACTATATTGGAAAAATCACAGACAACATCATGAAGGAGATGGGACCATCAAAAATTAACGACCGACAGCAGCTGGAGCACTATGACATCGTCCCTTATCAGACAACACACAATACCGGCGGCGTGATCATGGGGGCTGAGCCCGAAACATCAGCTGTAAACAACTATCTGCAGATGTGGGATGCAGAAAATGTATTTGTCATTGGCGCATCCGCTTTCCCTCACAACGGAGGGTATAACCCGACAGGAACAGTTGGTGCACTCGCCTACCGTGCTGCTGAAGGAATCATCAAGTACAGCAAAGAAGGCGGCCTGCTTGCATAAGAAAGGCGGAAGCGCCTTGCCCACCCCCGAAACCAAAGGGGGCAGGCGCACTTACTCACCTTTTTAAAAATCCACAAAAAGGAGTGAACATCATGGGGCTTTCAAATATCGGAATTCCCGGATTAATTATCATCCTTGTTATTACCTTAATTATCTTTGGTCCTAAAAAGCTTCCGGAAATCGGGTCTGCCTTTGGAAGGACCTTATCAGAATTCAAGAAATCAGCCAGAGAAATTATGAGTGATGATGAGGAACCCGATTCAAAAAAACGTCCAATCGAAACGGCTGACCGGAAGGATAAACCGCTTTAATAGGAGGGTTTAGATTGAAAACGGATGAACAAACCCTTGTAGAGCATTTAACAGATCTAAGAAAAGTGCTGATTCGATCACTGATTTTCTTTATAGCCAGCTTTGCCCTTTGTCTGTTTTTCATCAACAGACTGATCCCTATGCTCGCGAATGATCATGAGCTTGTCATGCTTGGACCGCTGGATGTGATTAAGATGTACACGGGAATTGCAGGAAGCATCAGCCTTGGGCTTTCGCTTCCTTTTATCTCATATCAGGTCTGGCTATTTGTGAGGCCCGCATTAACGGAAAAAGAAAGCAAAGTATCATTGATATTTTTTCCGGCTATTCTCTTCAGCTTTATCGGCGGTCTTTGCTTCGGCTTTTTTATTATATTCCCTGCTATTTATCAGTTTTTAATGCTATTGGGTGAATCTCATTTTGCGATGATGATCACTGCCAGGGAATATTTTTCTTTTCTGCTGATGTCGACCATTCCTTTTGGTTTTCTGTTTGAAGTGCCTTTGCTGTTATTGTTTCTGACAACTATCGGCATTGTTACCCCAGTCATGCTCAGCTCGATGCGAAAATACGCTTACTTGATCATGGCTGTTGTATCAGCTCTAATTACACCGCCTGATT
Source organism: Cytobacillus oceanisediminis 2691 (assembly GCF_000294775.2). Taxonomy (GTDB): domain Bacteria; phylum Bacillota; class Bacilli; order Bacillales; family Cytobacillaceae; genus Cytobacillus; species Cytobacillus pseudoceanisediminis. Next base: position 1,054,045 of record NZ_CP015506.1, on the reverse strand, counting down.
TATTTTCACAGATTCTTGTCCTTGTGCCCCTTATCGGGCTATATGAAATTGGCGTTATTATGTCAAAATTAAAATTCAAGAAATTGAAAGCTGTTCAGGAATCTCCATCCAGCGAGATATAAACAAGTTTAGGTTGGCCCCCAAAAGGATATTTAATAAGAAAACGTTCTTTTGGGAGGTCTGTTAAATGAATGAACAGGATCATGTAATCAAACAAGATGGTGAATTTGATACAAAAAATATCAAGAATGTAATGGACAAAATGTCAAATGAAAGGGCCGAAGATATTTTAAGCAATTTCGACGAGTTTAAAAGCTATCTGGCTGAAAGAATCGAGCTTGGCAAAAAGCTGGGATTAAATGAGGAACAGCTTGCGGTAACAGCGGAAAAGGTGGCTGGCTACCTGGCTGAAAATGTGGAGCCAAAAAACCGCGAGGAACAGCTTCTGAAAGAATTATGGAAAGCTGGCAATGATAAAGAGAAGCATAAGCTGGCCCATATGCTTGTACGACTGGCCGAACAGGCTTAATAACAAAGCCGGAATTGTTGTGCATGACAATTCCGGCTTTATTACTTTTTCAGATTTCTATAAAGATTTATAAACTGGTTTGGCTCAGACTTTACTTGAAAAGAGAATAGCCCCCGATTGGTATGAAGATAGAGAAAACCAATTTCGCAATTGGAAGATCTGTATGACATATCCCAAACTTCATCAAGGAGAAATTTATCCGTTGGCGAAAGGATGTGATCCTCAAATAAATGAAGATAAAGTTCCTTTTCAATGTATTGCTGCTGATTCCAATCGATCTTCCGGCTGACTGTTATAAAAGGATGGGAAGCAATGATCCGCACATGAACCTCCATATAAAAAATGATTTGCTTCCATTGAAACATAATGCGGACAGCGATTCAAATGGCTGAACCTTCCCCTATATATTCCTCCAGCAATATCGCATAATAAGTCAGGTCTACCGGCCTGCCGTCTTTTATTACATGCTGGCGCAAAATTCCTTCATGCTTCATTCCTGACTTCTCCATAATCCTCCATGACCCAGGATTGTCTGTAAAAGCAAGGGCATAAATGCGGTTATGGTTCAGCTCTTCGAATCCATATTTAATAACTGCCCTGGCTGCCTCTGTACCATAACCTTTCCCCCAGAACGGCTTGCCGATCCAATAGCCGATTTCTGCTCTTCTGTTTGCATTAGTGCCTGTAATATTGATGAGTCCTATTAAGCTATTATCCTCTTTTTTCGTTATGGCGAAAATCGCGATTTTACCTTTTCTCTCTGCTTCCAGGATGCTTGTAATAAACTCCCTTGCTCCCCCTTCCGGATAGGGATGGGGAATATTTAGTGTTGTTTTGGCCACATCATAATCACTGGCATATTCTTCTACCTTGAGTGCATCGTCAAGGGTAAGACTGCGAAGAATTAGGCGGCTGGTTTCAATTAGGTCCATCTCATTGCCTCCTTTTTTGTTTAACAGCAATATTTCTATTCTTTGAAAGAATATCCTTTATTTTTCCAGAAGACTTTTCAGCTTATACAGCAGCTTATTATTTATATCTAGATACTTTTAATTCTCACACAATTAAAAAAGCACACCACGATTACAGTAGTGTGCCATTATCTTTTAATTATTCAACCGTCACAGCCAGTTCCCTGATTAATAGAGATGGCGAACCAATGTAGCCTGTGGCCATGAATCCCATCGAAAATTCCAGGTCTGAGCCGATGGCTTCAATATTATTCAATAGCTCATAGAAGTTTCCGGCAATCGTCATTTGGTTTACTGCATTTTGCACTTTACCGTCTTTGACATAATAGCCATTAGCCGCAATGGAGAAGTCCCCTGATACGGTGTTGGCACCGGAATGGAGGCCGGATAATTCGGTTATGATTATGCCCTCTGACAGCGATGATAACAGCTCGTCATAGCCTTGATCAGATGGAATGACATGAAGGTTCGTTGGAGCTACCGTTAAAGCGCCCTTATAAGAAGCTTTGTAAGCATTGCCCGTCGATTCCACACCATCTTTTTGAGCCGTTTTGCGGTTATGCATCAAGGTAACAAGTCTGCCGTCTTTCACAATATCTTTCCTGGCAGTGGCGACCCCTTCGCTGTCGAAATTTGAGCTTAGCAGACCTTCCTCTAAAAATGGATCATCCACTATATTCAATGACGCTGCCGCAATGATCTCCCCTGTTTTGCCCTTTAAAGCCGATTGCCCTTTTTGAGTATTTTCCGCTGAGAAGATAGGGATGTATGTCTGAAGGAGGGCGCTGGCAGCATCATTTCTCAATAATACGGGATATTTCTTGCTTTCAGCACTTCTGGCATTAAGCTGAGATAATGCTTCTTCTACTGCATGCTTGGCAATTTCCTCAGGATTCAAGATGGAAAAGTCTCTCGTAAACTTGGAGTATTCTCCGTTTTTCACTAGATCTCCCTGCTTAACGATAACTGATACATAAATGCCGGCATGATTGTTCTTTTCGCTGAGTTTCAGGCCTTTGCTGTTGAGAAGAACCCTTTCCGTTTCACCGCTTTTCAGCATGAAATAATCAGTCCCGGTTACCCGCTCATCATATGCATAGATGTGCTTTTCTATTTCCTTAAGCAAATTTATTTTTTCAGCGATCGTAACTTCAGCAAGACTGCTTGAATAGTAGCTTCCTGCCTCATACTTTTCGCTGCCGGCAAAGATTTCTTCCTGTACTTCATCTTCAATAAACTGAGAGTTTTCCTTTGCATTCTCGACTAGAAAAGACAGGGATTCCTCATCCAGTTTCTCCGTAAAAGCATAGCCCATCCTGCCTTCGTAAAGGCCTCGGAAGGAGGTTCCGAATACTTCGGAAGTGTCGTAGGAGTCAATTTCTCCTTTGTAAAGCTCGCAGGCGAACTTTTCCTCCCTCTCATAATAAAGCTCCATATCTGTAAAACCATGCTGCTCGCCAAGCTGAAATAGTTTTTCCTTAAATTCCTGCACGTTCATATTATTCGCCCCCCTTTGTTCCGCCAACAGTCATTTCGCTTACGCGGATCATCGGCTGGCCAACATTGACAGGGATGCTTCCGCTTTGTGAACCGCACATGCCTGCACCATGGTCCAAATTATTCCCCACCATATCAACCAGCTGAAGCGTTTTCGGGCCATTCCCTATTAAAGTAGCACCTTTTAACGGTTTGCCGATTTTTCCATCTTTCACAAGGTACGCTTCCATAACGGCAAAATTATAATCACCAGTTGTTGTATTGACCTGGCCGCCACCCATGTATTTTGTATAAATTCCGTACTCTGTATTTGATACGATTTCTTTCGGAGTGGATTTGCCGTTCGCAATATACGTATTGGTCATCCTCGAAGTCGGTGCATAGCGGTAGGACTGCCGTCTTCCCGATCCTGTCGACTCCATGCCCATTCTGCGTCCGCCGAATTTATCAATCAAGTAACCTTTTAAAATCCCATTTTCAATCAGCACATTTTTACGGGCCTTTTCGCCTTCATCATCTATCGTAATTGATCCCCACTCATTGGCAAGCGTGCCGTCATCTACGTATGTAACGACATCTGAGGCAACTTTTTCGCCGATCCGGTTTGCAAAAACGGAGTTATCCTTCGCCACAGATGTAGCTTCAAGGCCATGTCCGCATGCTTCATGGAAAATAACGCCGCCGAATTCATTATCGATGATGACAGGAAATTTCCCACTCGGGCATGGGTCCGCTCCAAGCATCGTAACCGCGATGCGGGAAGCTTCATTGGCATAATGTTCAAGGTTAAGGTTTTCCATGAATTCAAAGCCTTTATGGGCTCCAGGTCCATAGAATCCAGGCTGCATTTGATTTCCTTCTGCAGCAATCGACTGAATGGCAAGGCGGCTTCGCACCCGGCGATCTTCAACAAACTTACCTTCCGAGTTGGCAATCAGCACATTCTGTTCTTCATCCAAATACCTGACCGTAACCTGCTGGATGCTGCTGTGATAGTTTTTGGCAATTTCGGATGCCTTTTTCATCACATCTACTTTGCGGATCTTCTCCACTTCGCGCGGATTCAGAGATATAGGATGTACTGCCGGAATAATTTCCTTTTGCAGCCGTGCAGGCTGTATGATTTTCTCACCTCTGATCGCCTGGGCAGCATTGCCCGCAGCTTTCAGCAAACCTTCCTTTGATCCATCCGTTGTGTAAGCATAAACACTCTGCAGTCCCTTAAACACGCGAATGCCTATCCCATAATCCCTGCCTGATAAGCTGCTCTCAATTTTCCCGCCCTGAAGTGCAAGGTTATTGGTGAAACGATCCTCAACAAACACTTCCGCAAAATCCCCGCCAGTGGTCAAGGCTGCTGTAATTACATCATGAATGACTGATTGTGAAAGCATAAAAACCCTCCCTCTTTCTAACTTTTCAAACTATTCTAATCATATCGTACTGATCTTTATTTTAGTATGATTTTTTCCTTTTTTGACCAATAAGGAGGATGATTACGCCTCGGTCTGGAGACTTAAATGGGTTATTGGCAAGTTCGGATTTCTATTTGTACGGGGCTTGGTCTATTTGCAGGTTTACTTATTTATTTGCTAGGTTTGGTACTCTATTTGCAATTTCGTTATTTATTTGCAAGTTGAGCTGCTTTGTTTGCAATTTCACTTATTTATTTGCAAGTTCAGCTGCTTTATTTGCAATTTCGTTTATTTATTTGCAAGTTCAACTGCTTTATTTGCAGCTTCACCATTATTTGTTAGTTATGTCGCTCTATTTGCCGCCTCACTAATTTATTTGCCAAATCAACTGCTTTATTTGCAATTTCACTAATTTATTTGCAAATTGAGCTGCTTTATTTGCAAAGCTGTTTTCCACACAAAAAAAAGCGCCACATCCATGGCACTTTCTTTATAAGACCCCGGAAAACAGCCGGGCGAAGGATTCCTTCGATCTTTCCGCCAATCCGCGTTTATAATACTGGACGGGGCTTATTTTTTCGCTTTCTTCCAGATCCTCCTCATAATGGGCGACAAGATCACGGATGGAGCTTGTACCGTATAGGAAGACGTTGACTTCAAAGTTCAAGTGGAAGCTGCGCATATCCATGTTCGCAGTTCCTATTGAAGCGAGGATTCCGTCAACGATAATGATCTTCTGATGCAAAAAGCCTTTTTTATAGGAATAAATTTCAACGCCATATCGAAGCAGTTCCGCAAAATAGGACCGGCTTGCGTATTGTGTCAGGAAGCTGTCATTGATCTCAGGGACCAGGATGCGCACTTCCACTCCTTTAGCCGCAGCCACCCTTAATGCAGTGCGAATGGATTCATCAGGGACAAAATAAGGTGTGGCAATCCAAATGGATCTGGTCGCGCAGGATATCATTGAATAATATAAATCGCTCATAATTCCCTGCTGTGTGTCGGGTCCGCTGGCCACCACCTGCACGGCACCATCGAGCACATCATCATCTATCGGATATTTTACATTTCTGTATTCCTCCAGCACATCTTCCTTGCTTACATATTCCCAGTCCAAGAGAAAGACCGTATGCAGTGTGTACACAGCCTCCCCCTTCAGAAGCATGTGAGTATCCCGCCAGAAACCGATTTTTTCATTTTCGCCCAGGTATTCAACGCCCACATTCAGTCCGCCCACAAAGCCGACTTTCCCGTCTATAACAACTATCTTGCGATGGTTTCTAAAGTTGAATTTCTGATTGAAAAAACCGTACTTCAACGGAGAAAATGGACGTATCTTAATGCCTGCATCCTCCATGGACTGCAAATCCTCCAGTGTAATCCCCATGCTGCCTGCCGCATCAAAAATAAACAGCACCTCCACACCCTGCCTAGCTTTATCCATCAAAATATTGATGATTTCCTTGCCAAGTCTGTCAGAGCGGAAAATATAGTACTCCATATGAATAAACTCTTCTGCTTCATGCAGCTTTTTCTTGATTTCATTAAAAGTCTCTTCGCCATTTTTGAGGATTTTTGCCCTTGAATTAGTGCTTAGCGGAGTCAGTGCTACATTATTGGCGAATTTTGCAAAGCAGTGCTGGCTGTCCTGCAGGAATGATATATCAGGCGTGTCTTCTCTTTTCATCAGCTTCTTCCATTCATCCCTGTCTCTGCTTCTTTTGCTTTTAAACAGGTGGCCCTTCAAATAAAGCTGTCCGGAAAACAAATAAAACAGATAGCCGGCAACCGGAAAAAATACAAGCACATACATCCACAGCAAGGTCTGGTTAGGGCTGCGATTCTCAAGCATCAAGGAATAGGCGCTGATAAAAATAACAGCTGCATACAGCATGACAGCACCGATTTTTATTGGCGAACCGGCATCCGTGAAAAATATCGTATACACAGATGCAATCAGAATAAAAACAAATAGGGATTCTACTCTTCTTTTTTTCATAGCCCACTTCTCCAAATCTAAAAAGGTTACAATATGTATGTTTCCTTATACCCTTTTTGATGCCCTGTAGAAACCAGGCAACCTTAGCTTTTCCCATTTTCAGGAGAAGAAAGCATGATCCGGAAAAAAAGAAGAGCCTTGCTGATAACGCAAAACTCCATGGCTATTGTCCGCCTCCGGTATAATGATTATCACCCATCGTATAATTCGTGCTTTCCCCCGGTTTATCACTTGGGCTGATTCCTTTTTGGATAGTATTATTTATCTTTTTCCTTCTTCGGTCGATCCCATAAGCGAAGGCCAGAGTCGCGATAATTAAACCAAACAGCACTCCCATTCTGCATCCCCCTTTTTATATGTATATTCAATAGGAGTAACCCATTGCTTACTATTCGGGGCGGGAGTCATTTTTCCTTTTTAAAAAGAGAGCTATTCTGCACATAACCCTGTCAAGTAGACATTGAAAAAAGAGTATACTAAGCTGCGGCCTTTTCTCGATATTCTATCGGGGAAAGGTCGTTTAATTTACTTTGAAAACGGTCTTGATTGTAAAAATGTATATAATCCTGAATTGCTACGTAAGCTTCTTCCATTGTTTTGGGACGTACTAAATAAACTTTCTCCGTCTTTAAATGAGAAAAGAAACACTCTATACAAGCATTATCATGACAGTTTCCTCTTCTTGAATGGCTGCCTATAACTTGGAGGTCCTCCTTCACTTGTTTTTCGTATGCTTTGGTTGTATATTGAAACCCCTGATCTGAGTGGATTAAAGCATTTTTTGCGAACTGCTTGCCTTCTAGCTGTTTTATAGTATCTATGACTAACTTAAGATCGTTCCTTTCAGATAACTGCCATGAAACAATTTCATTGTTATATAAGTCTAAAACAGCTGACAGATAGACAAACTCATCCCCAACTCGGATGTAAGTAATATCTGTGACGAGTTTTTCATACGGTTTTTCAGCAAAGAACTCCCGATTTAAGACATTGGGAAATAAAACGGATCCTTTTCGTCCATAGAATGGACGTTTCTTGCGAATGACAGAACGAATACCTAATTCCCTCATTAATCTTCTGACCCGTTTATGATTAGCTACAATTCCCTCCCGGGAAAGAGCCCTTGTCATTCGTTTATATCCGTAGTAAGGATGCATTTTGTGGATGGCTAAGATATGCTCTTTTACTAAAATATTCTCCTCAAGACGGATTCTTCGTATAGGATTTGTATTGCGCCACTTGTAATATCCTGCTTTTGAAACTTCCCCAATTTTCAGTAGCCACGCAAGGGGATACTTTTCCCTTAAATTATCAATAATTTGAAATCGATCTGCTTTTAGGACCATTCCTTCCCATGTAGATTTGGATTGCGCTTTTTTAAGTATTCCACCTGCGCTTTCAGATAGGCATTCTCTTCTTCCAAATTATTAAAGTTTTTCTTATTCCAATGCCCACGCTGGTCATCAAATGATTCTCCGTTTCGTACTTTTTTAACCCAATTTGCAATTTGGGCATCACTTTTAATACCAAAATGTTCTCGAAGCTGTTTATAAGACCATTTCTCCTCCAACTTCAAACGAACAACTTCTCGCTTAAACCCCTCTGTATAGGTTTTAAAGGTTTGTCCTTTTTTGGCCATAGAAAAAACCCCTCCAAGTAGACTAGTAAGAACATCATATCATGTTCTCTTTTTTTACTGTCTACCTGAAGGGGATAATAACATTCTTCATAGCTCTCTTAAAACTACTTCCTCATATTCTCCTGGTCCTTCAAACGGTTTTGCTGATCCGGCTTACGCTCCTGATCTTTCAATGACTGTTCTTGTTTCTGCGCGGAATTCTGCCCTTTTACAATATCCTTTAAGTCCTTGCTGTTTTCCTGAGACATTCCAATCCCTCCTGTACTTTTTTTATCCTGTTCCCTTATACAAGCAGAAAAAAACTTTTCTTAGAAAAATGTTAAAGGAGTTTGTCCTGTTAACTAGAATCTAAGGGTTAGGAAAAATAAAGGAGTGTCCAGGATGGAAATTAGGCTTCTGCGTCCAGATGATGCTGAAATCTACAAAGAGATTAGATTGGAAGGGTTAAAAAAGAATCCGGAAGCATTTGGTTCAAGCTATGAGGAGGAAGCCGGGAGGCCTCCTGAAGTGTATGGTGAAAGATTTAAGGGGGATAACTCCTTTCACTTCGGCGCATTTGAAAATGGAAAACTTATAGGTGTAGTCAGTTTAGTACGAGAAACCGGATTGAAAGTAAATCATCGGTCCAATATTTATGCGATGTACGTTACAGAGTCATGGCGTCAGAATGGCGTTGGCAAGTGCCTGGTGGGCAAAGCTGTGGAAAAGGCACGCTCCTGGGATGGGGTTGAACAAATCCACCTGGCTGTAATGTCTGAAAATATTCCTGCTAAAAAGCTATATGCTTCTTTTGGCTTCGAGGTTTACGGAAAGGAGAGGCACGCTCTTAAGATTGACGGAAAGTACTATGATGAAGACCTGATGGCACTGTTTTTATCATAAAATAAGGCAGCTTCCTGTTTGAGGGGGCTGCCTTATTATCATTGATATTTCTTTACAATTTCCTGCAGCTTCAGGGCCAGCCCCATTTTACCGTCAACTTTCAGACTGCCTGTCATAAATGCCATCGTCGTGTTAAGATCATCTTTTAATAACTTAGAAAAGTTTTTATCTGACAGTTTCAGTGTCACTTCAGGCTCATGGGAAGCCCCTTCTTCCACTATGACTTTCCCCTCCTTTAATAAAATCTGGATTGGGCCGCTTTCCTCAAGGTCCACCTGAAATACCCGATTTTTCTCATCCTTGATATGAACGGGATCAGCGTTCATTTTATCTGCCAGCTGGTATAATTCATCTTTGACTGCCATGGCATGTTCCTCCTTCTTTTATGAATGCCTGCTTAAATTATATTTCAACAGATAAACATAAATTCCTGCCATAAAATGAACGACTATTCATTTCGCATCAAAAGAATAGCACCTTATTGATAAGGCGCTATTCTCACAAATCTTATTTGCTTTTCCCTTTTCCTTTCAAATCAACACCAATGGCAGCACCATTGCGGCTTGAATCTGCCACACCTTTGAAAATTCCTTTGTCCCGGTCGATCAAAATACTTTGGACGTTTCCAATCGTGGTCGGACTCGGACCGAAGCTATGCCCCATCCCTTTTAGCCTATTAATAACTTCTGAAGGAATTCCCTCTTCATAGCGGTAGGAATTCAGATTATTTGTATAGATTCGCGGTTCTTCAACTGCTGCTTTTAGCTCCATGTCATATTCAATGGCGTAAAGGATCGTCTGCAGTACTGATGTTATAATCGTTGGGCCGCCTGGTGAACCGACAGTCAGGACCGGCTCTCCATCTTCAAAGACAATCGTCGGGGTCATCGAGCTTAAAGGCCGCTTGTTTGGCTGGACTTCATTTGCCCCGCCCGGTACAGCATCAAAATCTGTCAGCTCATTATTCAGCATCAGCCCGTAGCCTGGAACCATGATTCCTGTTCCGAATACCTGTTCAATCGTTGTGGTATATGAGACAACATTTCCCCATCTGTCCGTTACAGAAAAATGAGTGGTCTCACCGTATTGGCGGTCATTCGGCTGTTCAGCTGCTTCATAATTGGCTTCACTGTTCTCATATTTCCAAGGATCTCCCGCTTCCGGGCTTGGATTCACTTCATTCAGGCTGATCAGTTCCTGGCGCTCCTTAATATAATCAGGGTGAAGCAGCCCATTGACTGGGACATTTACAAACTCTGGATCTCCTGCATATACGACGCGGTCTGCATAGGCAAGATGCATGGTCTCAGCAAGCAGGTGATATTTCTCCCAGGATTTTAAATCATATTGTGATAGATTAAAATCATCCAGAATCTTCAGCATCTGCAGCAAAAACACTCCGCCAGAGCTTGGGGGCGGCATGCTCGCAATTTCATACCCCTGGTAATCTCCCCAAATAGGCTCATCAATAGTCACTTCATATCCCGCAAGGTCTTCAGGTGTCATGGATCCGCCAAAATCCTGCACCACACCAGCAAGAGCTTCTGCGATTTTCCCATTATAAAAAGCGTCTGTCCCGCCAGCACGTATCATCTTCAGGGTTTTTGCAAGATCCTTCTGTACTAGACGCTCCCCTTCTTCAATAGGTTCGCCCTTAGGCAAAAACACTTTGCCGGCAGCTGTTCTGCCAAGCTTGTCCTGATTATCGGCAATCGCATCGGCTAATACAGAATCTATTGGGAATCCTTTATCTGCCAGCTTAATGGCAGGGCCGATCAGCTGCTGCATAGGGCGTGTTCCCCATTTTTCAAGGGCCGTTTCCAATCCTTTCAATGTGCCGGGCACACCGACTGCCGTACCGCCAGTTGAACGCTCCGCAAATGGAATCGGCTTTCCGTTTTCATCCAGGAACATATCTGGTGCGGCACCTGCTGGAGCGCGCTCACGGCTGTTAATAATGCTGGTTTCTTTCGTTTTGCCATCATAGACCATCATGAAACCACCCCCGCCAATTCCGGACATCATTGGTTCCACAACATTAAGGGCGAATTGGACTGCGACAGCCGCATCGATGGCATTACCGCCATTTTTCAAGACATCTGCCCCAATTTTTGATGCCAGCGGATGGGCTGAAGCCACCATTCCGTCCTTGCCAACATCAACCTGGCTATAGCCGCCATAGCCATCATCAGGCTTCGGCTTTTTCGCCTGCCCGGTTAAAGGCATGGTTCCGGCAACTAGTAAAATACTTAAAAGCATTAGGACACTAGCTTTCAAAACTCTTCTCATATTCATCCTCCTTCAGTTATGTTATACACGTCTAACTTAAGAGGAAGGAAAAGGATTATCAAGGAATAAGAGTTAATATTCTGAAAGTTAAATCTATTTTACTAGATTATGTGATACAAGCTAGGAAGAAATGAGGAGTTTATTTTTTAAAAGCAAGAATTTCTTCAACTCTGCAATCCCCAGCTCTGCAGAGGTTTCAACGTATCCGACAATCTGCTGAAATATAAACACTTCAAGGGGCTTCTCAGCGTCCTTTTTATCGTATTCAAATTCGTTTTAAACAAATGGAAGAAATAAGCTGACTTGTTTGGAAGAAATCTCTTCTAAGTCTGGCAGGTTCAAATTTCATAGGGCCGTAATGTCCAGAGAGCTTTGCATTACACAGGCGAAAATCATTATGATAGCGGGTAAAGACCTCGTCATCTTTTTCCATTCTGTTTTTCAGCCTGGGAAGATAGAATCCTGTCAGCCAGACATGGTCTGCAATTAAGTGGATGTAATAGCCGAGGATGTAAGGTGATGACTTATATTCCTGTATTTATAAACAATACTCTTATAATCATCCGTTCTCCCTTTATAAAAATGGACAAGATCCCTTTGGGAGAAACAGCGTCTGGTGCTATTCCCCCCAATAAAAAAGCTGCTCTGTCCTCTATTTTCATTCTGGATGCAATTTCATTGTTGATGATGCTATGCATCACTTTGGAACCCATTATTCTCCCCCTTATTTACCAGGGCAGACCTGTACCGTATGTCTTTGCCCTGGCTTCACTGTCCTTTCTCCGTTTTTTGCGAATTTCCGCACGTTCTTTTGCTGATTCATATAAGCTCTTTTCTTCATCTGTCTCAGGCACAACCGCCGGCACCGGGGTCGGCTTTCCATTCTCGTCAACCGCAACCATTGTCAAAAAGGACATAGCACACACATTTCGGTCCCCGGTCAGCAGGTCTTCTGCAATTACTTTTACAAAGATCTCCATTGATGTCCGGCCTGTATAGGTCACAAAGGCCTCCAGGCAGACTGAGTTGCCTTCATAAACCGGATGAAGAAAGTCAACAGAATCTGTAGAAGCGGTTACGACATTTCTTCTCCCGTGCCTCATCGCCGCGATGGCTGCCACATCATCAATATAAGCCATTAGCTTGCCGCCAAATAGTGTTCCATATGTATTCGTGTCTGGCGGAAGCACAATGCTTGTTTTTACCGTAAAAGATTCTCTGCATGTTTTTGTTTCATTCATGTTGTTCCCTCCTGTTTTATTAAAGCATATCAAAAGCTGATGGCTAATTAAAATTATTTGGATAGATAGTAAAAAAACATTGCCAAAAATATCCTATCATCATATAATTTTATTGACCAGTGTTCAATAACGAAAGGTGATTCCATGAGTCCAAGAAAATCAGCCCATGACGAACTAACAAAAGAAGCCATTATTTCTGTAGCACGTGACCTGTTTGTTCAGGAAGGATATGCCGCAGCATCCATGAGAAAAATTGCGGACACCCTTCAGTGCAGCCATGGTGCCATCTATTATCATTTCAAAAACAAGGCTCAATTATTTTATGAAATTGTTGAAGCCGATTTTCAAAAACTTGATCAAGTCCTCGACAGTGTCCTGAGAGAATCTGCAGATAGCAATGAACAAAAGCTTTTCAGCATTTTTTACCGTTATATACAATTTGGCCTGACCCATCAAAAGCATTATGAGCTGATGTTTTTAATTCGTGATGATGATGTGAAAGGCTATCTAAATAAAGGGCCAAACAAAAGCTACCTGCATTTTGCACAAGCGGTTAATTCACTCGCTCCCAACTCTCTCTCCATAAAGGATATTTGGTCTGTATTTCTAAGTCTGCACGGCTTTGTCACACATTATTGCAGAACGGAAACCACATTTGAAGAAGTGAAGGAACTCGCCTCTTCACATGCCCAATTTTTAATAAAAGCAATTTGTTAAAGAAATGTTACCGCATTTCTTTCATTTTTCCACTCAATTGAACAGTGGTCAATTAAATAAAAAGGATGATGAAAAATGATGAAAACAGCTGCAGTATTAGGAGCAACAGGCGGAATGGGCTATGCTTTGACAGAAGCATTATGCCGCAGAAATATTAAAACTATCGCTTTTGCAAGGTCTAACGAAAACCTGCTTAACTTTAAAAAAAGCTGGGGACAAAATGCTGTCATCCATGCTGGTGATGCCTTGAATCCAGATGATGTTGAGAAAGCAGTGTCCGAAGCAGATGCAGTGTTCCATGCCATCAATATCCCTTACCCGGACTGGGATCCCACACTCTCAATTATCTTAAATAATATCCTGCAGGCCTGCAGCAAACATCATAAGCCTTTTATATATGCTGATAATATATACTCCTATGGTCTTCAATCCAGCCCTGCAAACGAAGTTTCTCCCAAGAATCCGCACACGAAAAAAGGCATGCTGCGCCAGGACTTGATTGAGACTATTAAAAGATCAGGGGTACCATATATCATTGCCCACTTCCCTGACTTTTACGGTCCTCATACAGGAAACACACTCTTACACTATACTCTCAGCCAAATTATTGAAAAGAATAAGGGCATGTTTGTCGGCAAAACCAATATACCGAGAGAATTCATTTTCATTAAAGATGGAGCAGAAGCATTAGCCGAGCTTGCATTGAATGAAAACTCATATGGTGAAGCTTGGAATATCCCTGGTGCAGGAACCATTACCGGAGAAGAAATAGCCAGTATTGTATCTCAGCATCTTAGCAGAGGCGTTTCCTTCAGACCTGTCCATAAATGGATGATACGTGCAATCGGCCTATTTGATCCCATGATGAGAGAATATACAGAATTGATGTATTTGAATCAGACACCTGTTATATTGGACGGCAGTAAATATGAAGCGAGAATTGGCACTCTTCCTAAAACATCATACGAGGCTGGGATTAAAGTAACACTGGATCATTTACTAAACGAAAGGAATGCCGCATTCTAACGGCATTCCTTTATTTGAAGAATGAATTCTTCTTTTTTCCCCTTAGGATATCACCCATCCAGCCTTTTTTAATAAGCATGATATAGAGGGCTGCGGTAGAAGCGATGATTATGATAATGGAGAACAAATACCCATACTTCCATTCCAGTTCAGGCATAACTTTGAAGTTCATACCCCAGAGCGCTCCCCATGTTGCGATCGGAGTCATAAGGGTGGTAATGACCGTGAGTGTCTTCACGATTTCATTTCCCCGGTGCATGGATACCATTTCTTCAAAATTAACCAGGTCATCAATTTCCTGCTGATACTCCCGCACCAGCGTATAGCCCCTTTCAATTCGCTTGCACGTTCTTTTAAATTCAGTTCCATCGGTGACACCTTCACCAAACGTCTCTTCTACACCCAGCCTGATTTCCTTAACAGGAATCATAATATTCTTCCAAACCAGGATCTGGTGACGGAGCTCATAGATTTCCTCCAGGCGGTTAATATTATTTTTCTCTTTTATTTTCCATAGCAGCTCATTTAACCGTACTTCAAACTTATCAATCTTCTGGATGTTATCACTTAGGATCTCGCCTAAAATCACGAAAAATCCATCAATAGCATTATGGGTATAATCCATTTTTTTTAATAGCAATGAATCATCAGACTGAATGACAGACGAATCAAAGCTGACAGTGATGAGAAAATCCCTTGTCAGAAAATAGTGGAACAAACTATTTTCATGCTGCTCCTTTGTTTTTTGCTGATAAATGAGCGAACCGCTAATAAATTCCTTACCGCGGACTGAAGTATCAATTTTCATTACATTTGTTTTATTCTCGGATGTATTCTTGGCCCATTCCTTTAAGACATCTTTATAGTCACCAGCCACCTGGTAATCTATTTCCTCCAAATGATCGTAACGGTGCCATTTCCAGTTATCTTCGTTATATTCTTTTTCCATCCCCATCTTCCTTCCTAACATCGTATCCTTATTTATATTTAATACATAATTCCCTTCTTGCTGCCTGAATAAAACCATTCATAAGGTGTAATTATTTCTAGCACTGGAAACAATGTAATAAAGATTAAATGTTTGCTTTTAATTACGCCGGGTAAATAAACACCAAGACATACAAATCCAATTATTTGAAGGAGGAGCATAATCATGAATTCTCGTCCGTTAAATCCCTATCTGTTAGCCGGTGTTGGCATTACGAGCATTTTATTATTAGCCAGCAAAAACAATCGAAATAAGGTTCAGTCTCTTGCAGTTAAAATGAAGGGCATGCTTCCTGACCGCTTTCTAAATGATACAGTGCCAACAGAAAAGCTTGGCCACCCTGACCCACATAATATTGAAGATAATAAAATGGTAGATGAGGGTGCCATGTATTCAGTAAATTACTATAACGAAACTGTACAGCAATGACCTAAGGACTGGCTTCCTTAGGTTTTTTACATAATTCTACATTTTTGGAGGAGTCTAGATGGGTGTTCTATTCATCCTGATATACTTGGGAATCGTTTTGGCTGTTATTGAAATTCATACACTGATCTTCACATATACCGGGCTGGATAAGCCTATTGCGAGATTTCAGGTGATCAGCATGCTGACAGGAACCGGTTTTACAACCGGGGAATCTGAACTGATTATCGACCATCCAATCCGCAGAAGGTTCGGAGCCTTTCTAATTTTATTTGGCGCCTTTTCATTGGCAGTAATCATTTCGGCAATCAGCAGCATCCTATCAGATGAATTCTTTACTGCCAAGATCTCGGTCGTCGCCGCTGTCCTGATCCTGGTTATTTTTATTCTAAAGATTCCTAAGGTGCGCGATTATCTTTCGGGGAAACTGGAGCATGAGCTCGAAGAACATTATGATTTTCGCGATCTCCCGATAAGAGAAGCGCTGCTTACGGATGATACGGATCATGTATTGGACTATACCATCAATGAATCATGCGATTTCATTGGTAAAGAATTAAGGGAATTGATTGAAGATGACGAAGATATTAATGTGCTGTACGTCCAAAGAGGTGAAATAAAGATCAGAAAAGACCGGCTTATCACTGAGATTCAGGAGGGAGATCATATCATCCTGTACGGAGATGAACAAACGATTGAGAGCAAATTCGGGGAAAAAAATGAGGACAAAAAATAAAGCATCTGCCCATGACGGGAGATGCTTTCTCATTTTCAATTAAACTGCTTGGCTGGCGATAGATAGAGTGTCAGGCCAATTTTTCTGCATACTGTTACATAATGCATCATGGCCAGGAGGACAGCTCCCATATTCATGCCCATTATGATACCGTCCATCTGCAGGCTGTGCATGGATCCAAGCACGAACATGGCTGTAAATGAAACAACAGTTGACCATACTGAATGATAAAACGCATCTTTCATGAGGCCCAGGCCGATTAAATAGGCCTGCATCGGGATAATGAAAAAGTGGAGCAGAAAAAATGGCCACAGCAGCTGTAAATAAACGGCTGCATCTGTGGAGTGGAAAAACACCTCGGTCAGCGGCCGTGCAAAAAAATAGAAAAGAACGACCGATGGGATCCCGTATAAAAAGGTGACAAAGAACACCTGCTGAAGAAGTCTCCGAAGCTCCTCCAGATTTTTATCCGCATATTCTTTGGAGACTGTCGGAATCAGCATGATTAAAAATGAATGGGCAATAAAGGATGGGAAAAAACCGATCGTCATGGCGACACCAGCAAGCATTCCAAAATGTTCTGTTGCGACTTCGCCCGGCACTCCTGCCTTTAAAAGCGCCCCCTTAATCAAGAATGGCTGAACAGCATGTGTCAGGGCATGGAAAACTCTCAAAGCAGTCGTCGGCACTGAAACAGAGATTAAGTTCTGCCTGACACTACTTCCGCTTACAAACTCAGATGGCTCTTTTTTAATACGGTGATACTGGATAATAAACATATTCAGCAAATAGAGAAAAACAACAATCTCACTTCCTACAAACGTACAAAATGCAATAAAGACTGCTGTATTGACATCAAATTGAAAGGCCTGATAAAGAACCACGAGCAGAAGGAGCTGAACGGATTTGCGCAGAAAATTGGAGGCTGCAATTTTCCCCATTTGATGCTTGCCCATGAAAAAGCCTCTGGCAATTGAGGAAAAGGACACGATTGGGATGAACCCGATCACCACCCATCTCAGGAGCGGATGGTACTCATTAAAGACACTGACAAACGGAATGATTGCCGCTGCAATCGGAACCAAAACCGCTGTAAAGATAATGGTCAGCTTGATGACATGATGGAGCATACTGAGATGATACCTTTTATCCTTTTCAGCTATGAACTTGGAAATAGAGATTGGAAGCTCAAAACTGGCCAGCAGCACAATTAGAAATATGGTCGGCAAAATCGACATGTACATGCCGAGTCCCCTCTCCCCCAGTTCCCGGGCAAGCACCATATTTACCACAAACTCTATACATTCGCTTGCAAAAGCAGCCAGTGCAAGCAATATGACTCCTTTGAAGAATTTACTCATTGCGCCTCTCCTTATATAATGCAGATTCTATATAAGATATGAGACATGCCCCAATAATATATTGCCCTTTTTGAACTTTTAAGAAAATTAATATAACGAAAAGGAGGGCAGGCTACCTGCCACCCTCCTTCCAACTAAAATACAAAAACATGTGCAATCAGTACAATAACAGGTAACGTAATAACCGTTCTTTCAATAAAGATAACGAATAAATCCAAAAAGCTCAGCGGAATGTTTGAACGCAGGATCAGGATCCCGATTTCAGACATGTATACTAATTGTGTTAATGACAAGCCCGCCACGACAAATCTTGTCAGCTCGCTCTCAATCCCGCTTCCGATAACGGCAGGAAGGAACATATCAGCAAAGCCAACAAGCATAGTTTGTGCTGCTGCTCCTGCTTCCGGCAATTGCATAAACTCCAAAACAGGGATGAGCGGGTATGAAATAAACTCAAATACAGGCGTGTATTCCGCAATAATCAGGGCTGCTGCTCCCAAGCTCATAACAAGCGGAATCAGACCCATCCAAATATCTAAAACGGTTTCGATCCCATTGGTTAATAGCTTTTTGGGACCCGGGGCATTCCTGGCTTTATCAATTGCCTGCTCCCATCCCCATTTCAATTTCGAAACCCCTTCCGGAATGGTTTCATCAATCTGCTGTCCTACTGGCTCATAATAGGTATCCGGCTTCCGGGATAATGGCGGAATTCTAGGCATAATCAATGCTGCCACGACACAAGCTGCAGAAACGGTTAAATAAAAGGGAATGAATAAATGCCCAAGGCCAACCACATTCGCAACAACAAGACTGAAAGCAACTGATGCAATCGAAAAGGTCGTCGCAATGACCGCTGCTTCTCTTTTTGTATAAAAGCCTTCATCATATTGCTTCGTGGTAACCAAAACACCTACAGTTCCGGCGCCCATCCAGGACGCAAGGCAATCGATGGATGACCGTCCGGGAAGTGTAAAAAATGGTCTCATAAATTTTTGGACAAGTGCCCCAATGAATTCCATTAATCCAAATTCCACTAAAAGCGGCAGAAGGATGCCGGCAAAAAGGAACCACGTAAGCAAAACGGGAGCCAGGTCATAAAGAACCACTCCGCCTGTATTCCGTGACCAGATAAATTCAGGCCCGATCTCAAACAAAGTCATGATTCCTGCTGCGAATCCAAGAATTCTCATGGTTAATCCAAACTTGCCGGTATCAAATAATCCTTTTAAAAACTTATTATCCAGTATAAATGCCGGTTTTGCTGCTTTTGTCAGGATGGAAAGAAAAACCGATACTCCTAAAATGAAAATGATAATGGCAGGCATCTGCTCATTGAACGCATTACCTACTAGTGATGCTAAAATACCAACACCAATGGTTACGTCTCCCTGAAATTTAACTGGAACCAGAAATAGGAGCGACCCAATTAATGATGGAATGATAAATTTCCAATACTCTCCTGTGACAGCCTGCGGCTTAACCCTTGTCTCAGCTTTCATTCTCATACCTCCTTATGAATTGGAAACAACTGCTTCATGCTCTGTAAGTGCTTCTTCCAATACTTTCAGTCCCTGGTCGATTTGCTCCTTTGTTACGATAAGCGGCGGAATCATCCGAATCACTTCCCCTGAATTTCCGCAGAGATAGAAGAGGACGCCTTTATCAAGTGAAGAGTTCAGAATATCCATTACCGCTTTTCCATCCGGTTTTCCGGTTTGCGGATCGATTATTTCAATGCCAATCATCAGGCCCAGCCCTCTGACACTGCCAATTGCAGGATGTTCGGCTTTTAAATCCTGTAATTTCTTTAATGCATACTCTCCCATCTGCTTTGCGTTTTCCAAAAGATTCTCCGTTTTTAGTATTTCAAGAGAAGCTAAAGCTGCAGAGCAGGCAATCGGATTTCCGCCGAAGGTTGTTCCATGGGCACCCAGCGGCCATTTTTCCATCAGTTCTTTTGATGCTGCAGTTGCGCTTAAAGGCAGCCCTGCCGCGATTCCTTTTGCAATCGCCATGATATCCGGCACAACATCAAAAGCCTGAGCGGCAAACCATTCTCCAGTACGCCCAAAGCCTGTTTGCACTTCATCAAATATCAGCAGGATTCCATGCCGGTCACATATTTCCCTGATCTTCAGCATCCATTTCTTCGGAGGAATGATATAGCCTCCTTCTCCTAAAACCGGTTCAATGATCATGCAGGCAACCTCTTCAGGGTCCACCTGATGCTTGAACAGGGTTTCAGCATCCTCTTCCAGCTTTCTTGGGAAGTACTCCTCAGGATCTTCACCAAAAGGGCAATCGCGCTCATCCGCATATGGAAGCTGATAGGTCAGCCAGGACGGCTGCTGAAACTTGCGGTATTTGCTCTTCGATGTAGATACACTGAGTGCCCCCATCGACCTTCCATGGAAACAGCCTGTAAAGGAGATAACATAGGGCCTCCGCGTAACATACTTTGCCAATTTAATTGCGCCCTCAATTGCCTCTGTCCCGCTGTTTGCAAAGAAAAAGCAATCCAGATTTCCCGGCGTAATTTTTCCAAGTTCATCTGCGAGCCGCAAAATCGATTCATAGATGATAACGCCTGACGGGCCGTGCACCAAATGATCTGCACTGTCTTTAATGGCCTGTACAACCTTTGGATGTCGATGTCCCACATTTTCCACTGCGATGCCTGATGTAAAATCCAAATACTCTTTTCCGTCGACTCCGTAGTAATAGCAGCCTTCCGCCTTGACCACCGGCAAATTCGGGTGGTCCTTTGCCATGCTTGGTGCCAATAAGTTTGAAATATTTCCGACAAGATGACCCCAATTTTCTTCGTTCATACTAACCCCTCCTGAATCCTGCATTAGATGTAAATGCTATATTTGCTCTGCTATTCTTTAATGCAATATTCATGCCAAAGTATGTATTAACAATCATATTTTTTAATTTTCTTACTACTGAAGGCTGACTGATCCCCAGGGCCCCCGCTATTTCAGTAGTGGTTCGGTAACGCTTCCTTGCATTGATTAATACTTTCCTCTCTACCTCTTCCAAAACAGCAGGAAGAGATTGTCCCTCATAATCTATAAAACCATCTTTTTTTCCTTGCATATGGTATTCATAAGGCAGGTCCTCTTTCGTGATCATCAGGCTGGTGCTTGTCACGATAAGCCGTTCCATCAGGTTTTCAAGTTCTCTTACGTTCCCCTTCCATTCCAGCTGCAGCAAGTGATCGACCAGGGATCTTTCCAGCTGCCTTTCCCGATTATGCCGTTTGGAGATAGAGTGAAGAAAATAATGAATGAGCGCAAACAAATCCTCTTTCCTCTCCCTTAAAGGCGGTATCTTCAATGGCACCACATTCAGCCGGAAAAATAAGTCCTGCCTGAAATCCTTGGATTCAACTGCTTTTTCGAGATCCTTATTTGTAGCCGCAAGGAGCCGAAAGTCTGCCTGAACAGGCTTTGTTCCCCCCACTCTATAAAACTGCTTGTCTTGTATGAATTTCAGCAGCTTTGCCTGCAGATGGGCTGAAAGTTCGCCAATTTCATCAAGAAATAGCGTGCCTCCTTTTGCCATTTCAGCAAATCCCATTTTGCCTTTATTCTTTGCCCCTGTAAAAGCACCGCCTTCATACCCGAAAAACTCAGCTTCAAAGATGGATTCCGGAATGGCACTGCAGTTTACTTCTATGAAGGGTCCGTCTTTTCTTGTACTGTTTTGATGAATCCATTTAGCGAGAGCCGATTTTCCGACACCTGATTCACCCAGGAGCAGGACTGTGACATCTACATCCCGGATTCTTCTGATGGTTTCGGCTATATTTCTCATCGCCAGACTGTCAGCTATCATGCCATCCATTTTGATGCTCTTATTGCGCAGGAGATCCAGTTCGCTCTTCACCCTGGCCATTTCTTCTTCAACACTGTTCAGGTATTCCTTTATAACAAGAAGCTCTGAAACATCGTAGGAATAGCTGACAATATGATCGATTTTTCCTGTTTCATTGAATACCGGAATACCAGTAACCAGAATCTTTTTGCCTGAGCCGGCTTTTTGCACAAGAATGACTTTTTTCTTTTTCTTTAATACTTCAGGAGTAATCGCAGGCTTAAAGACCCCTTTTCTTTCCAGATCATAAACAGATTCGCCAAGGAGAGATTCAGGTTCAACACCATAATGACTGCCGCTGCCTTTACTGACTTTTATAATTATGCCGTCTGCATTAGTAACCATAATGTCTTCTTCCATTGAAGATATGACTTCTTTGTCATTATTCCAATCCATGAAAAAGCTGTTCATTTGGGTCCTCCGAAAAAATTATTCAATATTGAATAGCGGTTCTTCTTTTGAAAGATCTTATTATTAAAAGAAAATCTCGTGAAATTATTCAGATTTAAATAATTATTCAAATTTGTATATTACTATACAGGAAATAGATGAAAACTGAAAGGTTTATTTGAAAAAAATTTATATTCATTCGATAAAATGCATAAAAAAAGGCTAACTCATTTGTTAGCCTTAACTTTTCTTTATAAAATAGCATCCAATTTCCTGTACAGCTCTTCCCTCTTCTTTTCAAGCTCTTCTTTTTCATTATAAAATGTTTGCAGTTTCTCCAGGTCCATTTCCGATTCCAGAACCGTTTCTAATTTCATAAGAGTTGTTTCAAGTTGTTCAATTGCGTTTTCCAATTCCTCTGTTTCCTGCACTTTATCCTTTTTTTTCGGAGAAACAGCTGCTATTTTAGCCTTTTTCACAGGAGGAACTTCCATCACTGCTCTCCACTTCTCATCCATTTTCTTTCTGGCCCGATCATAATTCCCTTCATAGTAATGAAGTTCTTTTTGATCAATCCAGTATATTTTGCTGAATATTCGATTGATAAAGTAACGATCATGGGAGACAGCCAAAATGGTTCCATTGAATTCTTCCAATGCCTCTTCGAGTACCTCTCTAGATTCGATATCAAGATGATTGGTCGGTTCATCAAGAATAAGAAAGTTAATGTCCCTGTGCATAAGCTGAGCCAAACGAAGCCTCATTTTTTCACCGCCGCTCAATTGTGAAACTTTACGAAAAACAGTGTAGCCATAAAAGAGGAAACCGGCCAGAATATGGCGTGCCTCTCCCTCTGTTACAGCAAGCCCTTCCTTAAAGGCATCAATCACCGATTGATCATCTGCATCTGCGAAAACATGCTGTGACAAATAGCCGACTTTCAGGTTGCTCCCTCTGCGAATTTCCCCTGCATCAGGTTTTAGCTCTCCCAGGATCATTTTGACCAAAGTCGATTTTCCAGTCCCATTATCCCCGACAATAGCTGTCCGGTCGCGGAATTGGATGTGTATGCTGACGTTTTGGAATAAGTGCTTACTCCCAAAAGACTTGCTTACTTCTTTCATCAAGACCACATCTTTTCCGCTCCGTTCAGATGCTTCAAGATCCATATTCATTTTTTTGCGGTTTAATACAGGCCGGTCCAGCTTCTCCATCCGATGGAGGGCTTTTTCCATGCTGCTTGCCCGTTTATGAAGGCCCGCGTTAGGCGGAGTGCATTGATTGGCCCACTCTCTTAACCTCTTGATGGCTTCCTTCATCTTCTTGATTTTCTTTTGCTGCTCCTCATATTGCTGAAACTCTCTCATTAGCCTTTCTTCTTTCTCTTTTACAAAGCCTGAATAGTTTGTCTGGTAAAGAGTGATCTCTCCACCTTCCAAATCCAGAATCCTGCCGGCCGTTTTCATCTAAAAAATAGCGATCATGTGAAATGAGCACTACTGTCCCTTCATAATTCTTTATAAAATCAGCCAGCCATTCCACTGCCTTAATATCCAGGTGGTTGGTCGGCTCATCCAGCAGAAGCAGATTCGGGCTTTTCAGGAGCATGTGGGCGAGGCATACCTTTGTTTTTTCACCACCGCTTAGAATGCTGAAATCCTTGTTCAGAAGACTGCTGATATCAAGGCCATTTGAGATGCGTTCTATCTGGCTATCCATTTCATAACCATTGTTCAGTGCAAACTGATCCTGCAGCTCTCCATACTCTCCAATAAGTTTATTTAATTGATCCGGAACATTTTCATTTGCCATTTGCTGTTCCATTTTCTTCATTGTTTTTTCCATCTCCAGCAGATAAGTAAAAGCTGTTTTTAAAACATCAATTGCCTTCATACCTGCCGGATAGTCCGGAATTTGTGCAAGATAGCCAATCTCACACCCTTTTCGCCAATGAATCTTGCCTGTATCCGGGACTTCTGCTCCAGCCAGCAATTTAAACAGAGTCGTTTTTCCGCTTCCATTTCTTCCTGTCAAACCAACCCTGTCCCTCTCATGAATTTCAAAGCACATATTTTCAAACACGGTATTTCCGCCGTAACTTTTTCCGACTTGCTGTGCGCTGCATGCGATCATAGATATTTCCTCCAAATTTATAAAAATATACATAAAAAAGCCATAGGAAACATACTCCTATGGCCTGGGTAAAATCTGATAAATGAAGCTTTCACTGGACGATTTTCTGCTCACAGTTAGCTGTACGGCAATGCGCCGGCCACTCAGCTGCTGCCAAAATGCGGCTGCTTTATACTGAGTTCATTTAATCGGACTTTTATTGGAAGCTTGGTGCAACAAGATTTCTTAATCTTGCTGCGAAGCTTACCGCAATGAAACGGGATAAAAAAAAAGAGAGCTTGAAGAAGCTCCCTTCACCGTTCTATATAATGGCGTAAAAGAGATGTTCTCACTGTTTTGTTTTCATATAAAATTTGCTAAAAAAGGGCAGACTTGTCCCGTTAACAGCAAAACCATGAAAAATCGCACGGTAAATTGTCAGGAATTCAATCCATTCACCTCGTGCCAAAACAGTTCCACTCATCTCTTCTCCACCTCATTTCAAATAAGTTAGTTTTATTTTAATATTTCTTCAATTTAAAAGCAATGGGTATTTTTCCAGCATAATGAGCGCTAAAAAAAGAAGCCTTTAGTGCGGGCTTCCTTTTCAATATTATTTCCACGTCTGGATTTGATCTGTCTCAAGAATACCAAGTGTTACGTCACTGATATCAGGGTCATCCAGCAGCTGATTTCTGACACCAATTTTTATATCATCCGCATCGGCAAGCGTAAGGCCTTCGACCAGCTCAATGTAACCTTCCACATGATATCTTCTTCCCTCCTGAATCAGCCGCAGCTGTTTAATATCCACGACCTGAGGATCTCCGAGAATAATTTGGGCGATACGGTCTTCAATATCTTTTGGTGCCGCTACACCAATCAGACCTAGCGTATTTTCAAATCCGATTTTTACAGCGATCCCCACCAAAAGCAGTCCAATTAAAATTGTGCCGACTCCATCCAGGAAGTAAAGTCCTGTAAAATGAGCAATTAATATCGAAACAAGGGCAAGCAAGGCGCCAAATGTCGCAATAATATCTTCATAAAAGACCAGCCGTGTTGGAGGGGAGGCTAACCTTACATTTTTAAAGGCAACAGGCACAATGCCAAATCCTTTGGCAGGATTCCTGGTTTCATGGCCGATTTCCTTCATGGCTTTTAATAAAATAAAACCATCGACAGCAACGGCAAGAAGCATAACTCCTACATTGAGCCAGAGGTCGGTTGATTCCTTTGGATGCTGAATCAATTCCCAGCCTTTATGTATCGTTTCATAGGCCATGATGGAAATAACGATAACAGCAATTAATACGAACAGGTTGATCACCCGGCCAAATCCTGTGGGGAACCTTTTGGTTGGCGCCTTTTCGGCAAGCGCACTGCCAAAAAACACAAACCCCTGGTTCAGTGCATCAGCAAGGGAATGGAGGGTTGTGGCAAGCATGGCCCCGCTGCCGCTTGCAAAAGCTGCCAGCCCTTTAGCAATCGCCAGTGCCGTATTTCCGATTGCTGCCATTCCCGATGATTTATTTCCTTTTTTCAATAAAGCAATCACAGACATTTCATCACCGCCAAATTTTTTTGTTTGGTTTTATTGTTACCCTCATGAACAGATTCTGAATCATTTTTTTCTGGTTCATCATTCAGGCAAAATAAAAAGAGCTAATATCACAATTAGCTCTCCAGAACATTATTTAACCAGCGAGTGCTTGAAGGCATAAATGACTGCCTGGGTTCTGTCCTGCACCTGCAGCTTGCTTAATATATTGCTTACATGTGTTTTGACTGTTTTTAAGGCAATGAAAAGTTCGTCGGCGATGTCCTGATTCGTTTTGCCTTGTGTCATTAAAAGAAGGATTTCCATCTCGCGGCTTGTCAGCTCTTCATGGGGCAGCTGGTGATTTTTCTGCCTCATTTTCACCATCATTTTGCCGGTCACTTCCGGTTCCAGCACCGATTGTCCATGATAGGTCGAACGGACTGCCTCAGCTATCTCACTGGCTTTCGAGGTTTTCAGCATATAGCTTGTCGCCCCTGCCTCCAAAGCCGGATAAACCTTTTCATCATCAAGGAAGCTTGTCACAATAATGATCTTAGCTTCTGGCCATTGCTCGATGATTCTTCTTGTCGCTTCAATACCATCCATTTCTTTCATAACAAGATCCATCAAAATGATATCCGGCCTCAATTCGAGTGCCAGATCAATAGCTGTTTTCCCATTATCCGCTTCTCCTATAACCTCAATATCCGGCTGTGCCGTAAGGTAGGAAGACACTCCAATCCGAACCATTTCATGGTCATCCACAAATAAAACTTTAATCATTGGCCTCACCCTCAGAATTTAGTCTTGCCTAACAGCAGACATTATTTACATAATCGGAACCTTAACTTCAAGACGGGTTCCTTTGTTTCTTAGACTGATGATTTTCATGCTTCCGCCAACTTCAGCGGCACGTTCATACATGTTCTGCAAACCGTAGGAGCCAGCCCTCGTCTCCTCTACATCAAAACCGACTCCATCATCAGCTACACGTAGTATGGCATAATCATCTCTTTGAATCAGGAGCACTTCAAGGTTTTGCGATTTGGAATGGCGGAGTGTATTGGACACCGCTTCCTGGAGGATGCGGAATAGGTGGTCTTCCACCCCTTTATCAAGTGGAAAATCCTCTACCTTCCATTCAATCTCCATCGCTACTTTTTGAAGCAATTCGACCAGAAGCTCTTCAATTCCTTCCTGCAGGCTTTTGCCCTTAAGGGCCGCTGGACGAAGGTGCAGCAGCAGGGCTCGCATTTCCAGCTGTGATTGATGGATCATTTCTTCCACCATTTTCAGCTGCTTTGCCTGCCTTTCTTCCGGATCCTGCTGGGTTTCAGTAATCGCAGACATCATCATGGATGCTGCAAACAGCTGCTGGCTGACAGAATCGTGAAGCTCGCGTGCAAGCCTGTTCCGTTCCTGGGAAACAATTTCCTGCATCCTGTTCTCGAAATCTTCCGCTTTTTCATTTGCCAGCTTTTGAGAAATCTTTGCCTGATCTGCCATATGCTGTTGAATCTTCTCGGCCCTGACTGCTATGGAATGCAATTCTTTACCTGTTTCCTGCACATCCAATTGACGGCCTTCCTCCACCTGGTGGAGCATTGTATCTACGGCAAAAAGCTGCCTGCGCCAGTAAATGCCTGACAATAATCCAAAAGTCAGGCCAAGAGCCAGGCTTACGCTCGGCACAAATAGGATAAACGGAATATCGAGTATTTCCGTTTCCCACAGATCCCGCCATCCGGGAATGGGAAACATCGTAAAAAAAGAAGCTGTCAAAACAGCAAGAATACAAAGGGACATGCCCGCTCCCCATGCAATTTGCCGCTGAATGATACTCATACGCGCTTCACCTCGATATCCCCTACTGCGAGTGAAGTGAAAATCTTAACGCGCTGTCCTGATTGATCATAGCCGGGAGTCTGAAGCTGAAGGAGCTGGTTAAACATCTTTGATTCCTCGTGCTCTAATATTCTGGCCTTACCCACAATAGCTGAATGGCTGACACTAACCTCAACGTCATAGGGAACAAGCACCTGCACGTTTCCGAT
This sequence comes from Cytobacillus oceanisediminis 2691, assembly GCF_000294775.2. GTDB lineage: Bacteria > Bacillota > Bacilli > Bacillales > Cytobacillaceae > Cytobacillus > Cytobacillus pseudoceanisediminis. Next base: position 1,026,342 of record NZ_CP015506.1, on the reverse strand, counting down.
GAAGTTCCGGATGAAAATAACGGTTTCTCCCTTGGGAATAACCGTATAGCTTAAATCTATGACCGTATCACCAATGCCGGTCTGGATATTGATATCATTCCATTCGTATACTTGCTCAGGTGTTTTTTGCTGGCCGACAAATATATTGGAAAAAAGAGGACTCTTCTTTATGACTGTTTCTTTCTGGAGATTTACTGCCGGTTCATTGAACTCCGGCTGAATCCGTTTAGGATCCTTTTTGGACTGCCCAAACTGAATCAGCAGGTGAATCAAAATCGCCAGGAGGAAAAATTTCAGCGTCATCATGCTGAAAATATTGATGAGCAGAAAAATTAGCCCCAGCCAGAAAAGCCATTTTCCGGAGCTCTTAGGCATCCTCTTCCTTCCGATATATACCATTCCAATTGGCACAAGAAGAGAGAATATCACACCGCTATTAAAAAAGGCTATTTCCACAAAGAGAAAGACAATGCCCAATATGATAATCCAGCTCATATAATCGCTTTTGTTGTTAATGTTCATGTGGCATCCCCCCTTTTGTGTATATGGAATGATAAGAAATGCGGCAGCGCCTTCGGAACAAGCCAAAACGCTTGTTCCTGCGAAGAACATCCAAGGAAGCCTTGCTTGGTGCTAACCCCCGACAAGCACAAGACGAGCCTCACGGAAAGGCGTCCTTTGCCTTTTTGAGAGGCTCGGCTTGTGACCTCGAGGGGGTGGCGCTGGAGCTAGCAGTTATAGACTTAAAAGGCGCAGTATCTCTACGCCTTTTTAGAATACCATTTTTTGTTCATAAAATAGAAAGAGTTTTTATCTTTTTTGGGAAAAAGATAATACAGGCAGGCTTCATTTTTGTTTTATTGCATGTTCCAAACTATTTCTGACTTATTTTCGAATATTACAATACAGGCTTCTTCTCAAGCTCTTTTTCCAGCTGTGCGATGCGGGCATCAATTGTGCTGCGGTGATAGGAGCTTTTCACCTGATGTTCAAGATGGTCAAGATAGGATTCGATTTCCTGGAATCTTGTAAAGTTTTTATCATTGTTTTGATCAAGCACCTTATCCATTTGGTGATTTGCGCGTGTGATGTTTTCACGGCCCATCAGCTCCATGCGGCGGATATGCATATCCTTCAGTTTATGCTTCATTTCCTCGTATTTTCTTTCAAGGTCACCCATTTGCTGTACAGCCTGGTTCAGAAGATCCTTCAAACGGCTGGCACGCTCTTCATACTGCATTTGCTCCTGAGCTGCAAACTGATAGAGTTCTTCCTCACCTGCCTGCGATGCAACCTCTGCCTGGCGCTTGCGTTTGTCTGCAAGGTTTTTCGCCTGCTCGTATTCTCGAGTGAACTCTTCTTTCAATGTATATTGACGTTCCAAAAGCTTGCGGACCTTTTCGGTTTCACGCTCACATTCACGAAGGTATTGGTTTAAAAGTGCGATTGGATTCTTTTTCTCCTTTTTATCCAACACTTCGTGAAGGTCTGCCATTACTGTATCTTTGATTCTCGTTAATAGGTTAGCCATATCTATCTCTCCTTTTTTAGTTTCTGTTTAAATCCGCCCATTGCTTTTCAAAGTTAGCAAAAGGGTCATTTTCTTCTTCCACTGCACTTGAGCTTGAATCGTTCCATTTTTTATAGACCAGATATAGAACATATGCAGCTGCAAGCCCTAAAATTGCCGGGAAGTTGGAAGCGGTTGCCATCAAAGCGATGAACCCGATGATTCCATAGCCGATTTTTGCCATCGTGCTTTCTGCTTTTATAAATTGTTTAAACACAAAGTATAGAATCGCCGCGCTTACTGCCAGACCCACTATTGGTCCAAGATTTGAAACCAGCACCATGGCTGCAATTCCACCTGCTATCAGTAATCCAAGTTTTTTCATTTTCGTTTCCTCCTTTCTTGATTTCATCTTACCTGTTTCGTGTAAATGCTATAACGAGCCTCAGCTTTATTTTCAAATAAGACCTGAGACGTAGCAGATAGTCGGCCTCTTTCGACCCAGATGGGAAATATGGAAAAAGAATGTACGTTAATGCGGAAAAATGCGGGGTACACATGGGGTAGGCAAACAAATAATGAAGCTGCATCGCGCAGATTTTTCATACAGCTATGGAAATGGAGGTCCTCCCATGTTTGGGTATGATGATTTTTTGAAATTTATTCAAGCCTTTTTTGTGGTTTACCCGGCGGTCACACTGATTCATTTATTGGGGCATATATTCTTTGCAGGCATTTTTGGCGGAAAAGGGATCCGTGTTATCATTGGCACAGGCAAAATCCTATTCTCAATGAGGTTTTTAGAGGTTAGACGGTTTTACTTCTGGTATGGAGGATGTGAGTTTTCAGCATTAAAATACAGCAATAAACTGACCAAATCTCTTATTTTTTTAGGAGGGTCTATTTTTAACATAGGCAGTATTTTTATTGTGAATTACCTGATCCGGCTGGGCATTCTGGATGCAAACATGCTGTGGTACCAATTTGTATATTTCTCCTTTTATTACGTCTTTTTCGCCCTGCTGCCAATGGATATGGCAGATGGCACACTTAGTGACGGGAAGGCTATGTACAAGCTATTGTTTAATAAAAATAAAGATGATTCCTCAGCAGACTGCCAGCTGGTTGATGAGGAGAAAAGATAGGTGAGCTGCCAAAATTCTGTTTTTTTGGACGGAATTACAAAGTTATGAGCGAAACCTCAAAATTATCCGCAAAAACCCTGATTAATAAGCCAATAAAAAAGGAAGCCCCGATCATTCGGAGCTTCCTTTTTGCATGAATTTCTTTTCATAATGGCCTAGTGCCAATAGCGGCCAAATATACCGGTAACTGTGATAGTGCATGTATAGGAAACCGGCCATTCCCTGACCTTTTGGGTAATCTGTCGTCCAGTCATTTCTTTGGCCTTCGCGAATCAGGAAAGCCATGCCTTTTCTGATCTCAGGGCTGTTTTCATGGGAAACGGCAATTAAAGCATCAACGGCCCAGGCAGTATGTGTTAATGTACTGCTTCCCAATGGAACATAGCGTTTTTCAATATCGCTTCTGCAGGATTCTCCCCAGCCGCCGTCCTCATTCTGGACAGACTTCAGCCACTCAACCGCTTTTCTGATGTACTTCTTATCTTCCTTTTCCCCTGCAGCGGCGAGGCCGGTAAGGGCTGCCCAGGTTCCATACAGATAGCAAATCCCCCAGCGCCCATACCAGGAACCGTCTCTTCTCTGATTCTTTTTCAGCCAGCTTATTCCTCTTTTAATTGAAGTTTCAGCTCCTGTAGTGAAGGTACATAAATATTCAATGGTTCTGCCAGTTAAATCTGCTGTGGATGGATCAGTGAGAATAAACTCTGCTCCTTGAATAGGAATTAGATTCAGAAGGCGGTTATCTACGTTTTTTTCAAATGCCGGCCATCCTCCATCACGGTTTTGCATGGATAGAGCCCATTGGTCTCCTCTCTGCCTGGATTTCTTGGCAGCTGCTCCCGTTTGATTGTGAAGGCTCCTCAGACTGGCGGTCGTATCATCCACATCGGGATGCATGGTATTGAAGTCTGAAAATCCCCAGCCTCCAGGAAGCCCCTTGCGGTTGTGGACCGTCCAGTCTCCGTGACGGGTTTGCTGCCTTGAAAGCAAATAGTTATTCGCGTTTAAAATCGCCGTATCTGATTCATCTACACCTGCCTCCTGGAGAGCGTGGGAAATTAAAGCCGTATTCCATACTTTAGCGTCTGTTAACTGAAAATGGATATGTCCATCTATTGTGCAGGACATTCCCTTTAATCCCTTTACCGCCTTGATGATCACTGGATCTTTTGGAGAGCAGCCGAGAGCGAGGAGGGCAAATATCATATAAAAAGTGCTGCTGAAATAATTTAATGATGTTCCATCCGGTTCAATCCGCTCGAGCAAATATTGCTTTGTTCCCTCATATGCCATGCTGCGGAGCCGATCAGGCAATCCAATTAAGCTTTCGGCCATATCGGTAAGAATATCAGCAAGTTTTCTCCATTCATCAGAACGGCTTTCTTCCCATAGTTCTTCCCTGTCCCTTGTTCCATAGATTTCATCCAAATCAGGACTATTTTCCGTTCTTCGCCTGAATTTTTTGCTGCCAAGCAGGATCACCGGCAAGAGATGAATTCTGGCAAAGCTCGAAAGCTGGTAGATGCTGATTGGGCTGGATGGAGGAAGCAGCACTATTTCGATTGGCACTGGAAAAACAGCCGGCCATGGATATTGGCCTGTCATGGCAAGCATGATTTTCGTAAATATTCCTCCTTTTTTTATCCCGCCCTTTGATAAAATAAATTTCCGTGCAGCTGAAAGAGCCGGGTCATTCTTCTGCCTATAGCCTGAGTACAAAAGGGCGTAGTACGCTTCAATGGTCAAAGATAGATTTCCTTCTTTTTCGTCTCTAAAAAGCTTCCACGCACCACTCTCATCCTGGCGGCTTTCTATTCTTTCCGCCAGTTTCCGAATTAGCTCTTCATCCTTCGTTTTGAGCGTCCTCAGCAGGATAATCATATAAACATCAGTCATGATTCCAATTTCAAACGGATATGCCCATGAGCCATCCTGTGATTGGCTCCTTTTCAGCAAATCGGTTAGCCGGGTAATTTCTGCCTTGACTAGCTGCACATTCCTCATTCCCTCACTAAAGTTTTATTACACTATATTCCTTAATCAATTAAAGAATTCGGCCTTCCGGGAGAATGTGCCAGGGGCTTTTTAACGGACAGAGGATGCAGAAGTCCGGGGGCATGATGACAGAGCTTCATGGCAGCTTCAAAGAGAAGCCAATAATCAATCATTTTTTCGGCACATGAAACAATTCTCTCCTGTCCATACTAAGGACGGAGGTGCACCTGCGATATGAAATTCTCATGGGTATTGGGGATCATGCTATTAACACAAACACAAACTGCCAGTCTTCCTGATGACTTATCCATTGAAAATGACGGCAAATCCATTGCGAGAGTCAACAGGACGGAATATGAAATGCCTTTTCCCGGGCTTCCGCTAGTGGACGGTGAACGGTTCACTCAGCTACTGGAAAAATTAAATCGCCAGACGTATATTCCGCCTAGGAACGCGTACATAGGCGAAAGCGGACGCATCGTTGCTGAGAAGCCTGGAAAAATACTGCACCGCAAAGCATTCACAGATATTTTTTATACATATTTTTATAATAACGGGCCAGCCAGAATTGAGATCCCAACGCTCCCCGTATACCCGAGAGTGGATCGTGATCTTATCTCCCATATCCGAGTTAAAATGATCGGCCAGTACGTTACGTATTTTAATCCGAATAACACCTCACGCTCCCATAATATTCAGCTTGCAGCCGAAGCCCTTGATAATTATGTTGTTTTTCCGAATGAAGTATTTTCTTTTAACCGTGCTGTCGGCAAAAGAACGGCGGGGAAAGGCTATCAGCGTGCTCCGGTCATCGTTAGAGGAGAACTGTCAGAAGATATCGGGGGCGGGATCTGCCAGGTATCCTCCACTCTGTTCAACGCAGTTGACCGGGCAGGTGTCAAAGTGATCGAGCGTTATTCCCACAGCAAAAAGGTTCCCTATGTACCGCCTGGCCGGGATGCAACGGTAAGCTGGTATGGCCCAGATTTCACCTTTAAAAACCGTTACAGTTCTCCCCTGCTCATTCGGGCACAAGCTATGCATGGCCAAGTGGTAATCAGAGTATACTCCTCTGATGAAATTGACTATGAGCCCCGAAGGGTCCCGGAAGCTTCAACAATGCTGCCGGAAGAAATCAGCATTGAAAAGGAAGCAGTTTTAGAGAACTGATAGCTTTGTCAGCTGCATTCAGGCAGGCATCCAAATCTGACAAATTTAATGTCATCTATAAAAAAAGGCTGATGACCATTATTGCCAGCCCGAAGATCGCAGAGCCGCGCTTCACGCTTCTATTTTGCCGGGGCTTTAGGAATAAACTGATTATAAAACCAACTGGCAATACCATGCCATTAATGCTAAAAGTAAATGTGCCTAACAGATAATAACCAATCAGTTTCAGGATCAAATGCTCTTCTTCCTCATTCCTGCTGCGGAACAAAAGATAAATGCCGGCTGCCCAAAATAGTATAAATATTATAAACATATGTGCACCCCCTCTTAATACGGTATTCTGTGTTAAGCAGGAAAGTGCTATAAAAGGAAACACCCGCTTTTCAGCGGGTGTTCAGCTTTATATGAGGGCTTTTGATGAGACAATCACGCCATCTTCATCTGCATAGACATATTCTCCCGGCTTCCAGTCAATCCCTCCGAACGTAACCGGGATGTTTCGATCCCCTTTTCCTTCTTTTCGGCTTTTTAAAGGATTGCTGCCTAGTGCGAGGATGCCTGTATCAAGGCTTCCGAGCTCTACTGTATCCCGGACGCACCCATAAATGATCACACCGGCAAGCTTTCTCGATTGAGCAATTTCACCAAGCCTGTCACCCATTAAGGCGCATCTTTTTGATCCGCCGCCATCCACCACCAGCACACTTCCCTCTGGAATGGACTCCAGTGCCTCTACTACCAGCACGTTATCTTCAAACACTCTAACCGTTGAAATGGGACCGGAAAACTTTCTTTTTTGCCCATAAGATTTAAACTCCTGCTGACAAATGAGCAGTTCTTTGCTGTGGTCATCACATAAATCGGCCGTTTTGAAATCCAAAAGAGATCCCCTCCTTTAGCGCTTTTGGCTGTAAAACACTTTATGCCATCTTCTTTACTTCGATATGCAGCACCCTGTTCCCTTCCTTTTTTAATAATCGAAAGGGAAAGATTGAAGATTTCAGGCATATACCTTTTAGTAAGGAAACGCTCTTGGTTCAGAAAAGCGGAAGCGCCTTGCCCACAAAGGAATGCAGACTCGCTTTCGGTCGTGCGATGTTTATGCTTTCGAAGCCTTCCCTGTCCTGCGGGCCTCAGGCATAAGACGGTTCCTGTAAGAAGGCGTTCATCCTTCTGATAGTAAAGGCATAGATCTGAGACTCCCCATGAGCCGCAACAAGACATCTTGCAGCATCGGGTGGGCAGGCGGCTGCTTGCGCTGGACAGTTATCGGCGTTCAAAATTCTATCTTTTAAAAATAGGGAGGTTAAAGGATGGCTCTAATGTGGGCAATTACAATCGGTTTTATGGTTTCATTGGGACTGGCCGGATTTATGCTTGTCCATTTTTTAAAGGGTGCAATGGATTCCAGTGATTCCACGACAGTTGATAGGATTCAGAGTGATCCGGAAGAGTAGAGAAAAGAGGCTGCAGTATGTGCAGCCTCTTTCTTAGTTTTGGCAATTTGCGCAGTAGAATGTTTTCCGGGAAGATATTTCTTCTTTCACTAAAGGGCTGCTGCAGCGGAGGCAGGGTTCTCCTTCTCTGTCATACACTCTGCACTGCTCATTATATCCCCCGGTTTTGGCATCTCCTTTAAACAAAGGCTCTTCCATATAGCCCCCAAACTGAATGGCCCGGGTTAATACGCCCTTCATGGACTGATACAGGATTTTTATTTCATCCTCATCCAATTCATCTGCTTTTCTCATAGGCAGCAGCCCAGCCTCAAAACAGATTTCATCGCTGTAGCAGTTGCCGATTCCCGAAAGAAACTGCTGATTGATGAATGTCGTTTTCAGCATGCCTCTTCTGCTTCCGATCAGTTCGCGGAAAGCCGGATATCCCAGCGTTTGACCCAGAGGCTCCGGCCCAAGATCTGAAAGCTCCTTTTCCACCTCTGTGTCTGTCAGCAAGTGCAGATAGCCAAGTCTTAGTCCAATAAAATAGAGCTTTTTATCTCCAAAAGAAATAATAACCTGTTTCGTGCGGTCAGGATTGTCCGCTTCATTGCCAATATACATCCAGCCGCCCAGCATCAGGTGCAGCAATAGATTTTTACCGGAACTCAGCTTGAAAATAAGATGTTTAGCCCTTCGGGTGATTTCGATTATTTGTGCATTTATCAGCTGACTTTTAAATTGGGCAGGCTGGATGTTGATGGACTTTTCCCGATTTACTTCTACATCAGTAATGACTTTACGGGCCAGCTGCTCCGTTAACAGCCTTCTGTAGGTTTCCATTTCCGGAAGTTCAGGCATAGTGTCAGCTCCTTCCTAAAATACTGTATCCTTAGTATTTAATGGAAGGAATCACTTCATTCCTGAAAACTGCCACCTTGAATTTTTTTACAATTGTTCAATATTTCGCAACAGTAGTTTCCAATATTTTGATGTTGGAAATGTTGAAATTAAAGGGAGGTTTTTCCAAATGAGAAAGAACTATTCCAGCAAGCAAACTTTTATGTTTTTTATTATTTATTTTGCGTTATTATGCTGTTTAATTTTTGCGGCTGTCACCCTTAAACCTTCTTTTCAAAAAGAACAGACTTCAGAAATTTCTTCTGCTTTTTCAAAAGAACTCCAGATTCAGAAGAACAAACAGGAAATGAAAGCAGCTGAGAATGAAGGGAAATGGCAGCCATCCAATACCTTTGTGATCACAGCCATTTCCATTGGCTCTTGCCTGGATATCATCGTTGTGCTACTTTGGGCCCGTCATGAAAATAAAAAGATACAGCAAGGGCAATTCTCCAACCCGAATAGATTGACCAATAAGAAGTGGTTCTGGTACTTGGTTTCAATGGGCATTGTTCTGCCCAAGGATGGCAAATTGACATTCAGCCTGAAAAACTTCGTCTTAACTGTTACCTTGTTGGTTTAATTGAAGCATTGGCTGTTTGACCAGCTTGAGAGCATCTAATAGTCATCCCAGACTCCGAATAATAGCCTTATTCAGCTGCGCAATAATATCATCCGCATGTTCAATTCCGATGGATATCCGGACCACCTGCTTAGTAATGCCAAGTTCCCTGCATACTTCAGGAGGCAGTGCCCTGTGCGATGTGGTCAGCGGATGGGATACGGACGTTTCAACACCCGCAAGTGTCGGCACAATTTTAATCCACCCCAGCTCTTTAAAAAACTCATTCACATCAGCACTGTCAGCCAATTCAATCGTAACAATGGCGCCGAATCCTTCTTCACCATGCTGAAAAGGATAATAGACATTTTTTATTTCTTGATTTTGCCTTAATGCCCTTGCCACTCTTCCGGCATTTGCTGACTGCTGCTTCATTCTGAGAGCCAGAGTTTTCGCTCCCCTGCATGTCAGCCAGGCTTCAAACGGACTTAAATTAACCCCGAGGTTTACAATTTTTCCGCGTGCTCTTCCGATCAGCTCTTCATCTCCAGCCAGGACACCTGCTGTAATATCGCTATGCCCGCCTAGATATTTGGTTGCACTGTGGACGACTAAATCAATGCCTATCAAATAAGGCTGACAATGATATGGAGTGGCAAATGTATTATCGATCAGGGTAACGAGATTATGCTTCTTCGCCAGGCGGACGACTTCTTCAAGGTTTTCCACCCGCAATAAAGGATTTGTGATGGATTCAGAATAAAGAAGCTTTGTATTCTCCTGTATGGCTTCCTCCACCTGCGCAGCATCAGAAAAAGGAACAACGGTTACTTCTATACCGAGCTGTGTCAGCTCTTCCTTGATTAAATGGAAGCTGCCGCCGTACAGGTCATCCGCTGCCACAATATGGTCGCCGCTTTTGACTACAGCAAGCACTCCCGCCAGAATGGCGGATAGACCGGATGAGGCAGCCGTCCCGGCCGGTGCTCCTTCCAGAGTGGCAATTAATTCACCAAGCTCATCCGTATTCGGATTGCCGACCCGGGAATAAAGATAATTGCCGTTTCCCTGATAAAATCCCTCCAGCTCATCCAGATCATTGAATGCGAAGGCGGAAGTTTGATAGATCGGTGTTACTTTACTTTTAATCTTGCGTTTGCTCTTATTTTTCAAGTGCAGAACAGAAGTCTCGAATTTCATTTGGCCTTTCCCCTTTAAAAGAAATAAGGGCTGGACAATGCCCAGACCTTCAAAAATTAGCTGAATTATAGAAAAATTATATCAATACAGCTTTTATGCGTCAATGAAGGAAAGAATCTCTATTTTACTTCCTTCAGAAAGCTTTTAGTCCTGATGCCTGTTCGCCGAATGATTAAAGTTGTGTCTACATTTATATCAGCATCAGCAAATTTTTCGTCCCAGTTTTTCTGGACTTCTTTGAAATTCTGATAATCCTGTCTAAGCACATCTTCACCAAAGCCAAAAATATCGGTGCCATATTCCTGCTGAACCTTCTCAATCGTTTTTGTGACCATTTCATTAATCTGTTTTTGGGCAGTTTCTCCACTTTCTTTATATGTCTTTGCTTTATCAAGCTGATTGTTGCAATGAGTTCCATCAATATATGCCTCTGCTCTGATTTTTACATTAATCTTTGCTTTCCCATTTTCGAGTTTCCCTTTAATCTTTGTCCTTGTATCATATACTCTAAGCCCCATATACTCGCTTTCACTGCATTTTACGGTAATGGATGTTTTATTGATTTTATTCTGAATCCATAAGTAATTTCTTGAATCCTCCAGTGTCAGAAATCCTTCGAGCTTATCACCTTTGAATATAGCCAGTGAGTCCAGGACCACAAGCGCATCCGGGGTGACCTTCATCATATTTTCCGCACTCGCGCCAGCTTCCGGGTCACCCTTAATCCTGACAGCGGCCATTACAGGCTGACGTCCCGGTGCGGTCCAGGCTGTAATGACATCATTCATCCTCACTCCTGGGTCTCCCCCCCAATCCTTCATCATGGTGTCCAGCTGAGTGTGCAATTTTAAAGAAGTAGATTTCTGAAATTGATACGTCACTTTTAATACATCGGATCCCTTCCCCCCCCTTGCAATCAATATATTAAAATCATCCCGGATTTCCCGGTTTCTCTCCAGAAAATCAATAAAGTCAATAATGCCTTCTTTAGCAAGTTCCTCCCCAATAACCAAAGTGCGCATGTGGGAATAGATCAAATGCCTGGATATCCCTTCATTCACTCTATAGGTCAGTTCTGCCAGAGTGTTTCCTTCAGCAGAATAAACAATAGATGGCGCATTTCCGCTGGCGGTGCGGTTATTCAATTCTGTCGCATTTATGCCTTCTACAGTCAGGATATACTTATCGTTCTCGCCCTTATCCACAGCCATTCCTGTTACAACAGTTATTTCACTCAGCTCTCTCTGATCCCAGCATCCTGAAAGCAGAATAGCCGTCAAAATAACGGCAAACATCACACCATATTTTCTCAATTGGACTGCTCTCCTTCCATTGGAGGAGGAGAAGGCGACCCGGTCTTTGGAAACTTTTCAGGATTCTGTGACTTTAGATAAGCTGGCCGCTTCCTCATGCTCCAAACCGGGAATCGGAAAAAGACATCTTTCTGCTGCTCGATGATAAATGGAGCAACCGGTGAAAGATACGGAACGCCAAAGGATCTGAGTGAGCTTAAATGGGCGACAATAAAAACAAGTACTATTAGGACCCCATACAGGCCCAGGAAAGCCGATACAATGATCAGCAGGAATCTTAACAGCCTTGCTGCTGCAGCAAAACTATAAGTGGGTGATACAAAATTGGCAATGGCTGTAATGGCAACAATGATGACCATTATATTCGATATAATCCCTGCTTCAGCTGCAGCCTGTCCGATGACGAGTGCGCCAACAATTGAAACAGTCTGCCCGACAGCCCTTGGCATTCGAACACCGGCTTCACGCAGAATCTCAAAGGTAACTTCCATCAATAACACTTCAATGACTGCCGGAAATGGCACCCCTTCCCGCTGTGCAATGATCCCGAGAAGCAGAGGTGTAGGCAGAAGCTCATGATGAAAGGTTAAGATTCCGACATATAAGGATGGCGTAATCAAGGCAATCATAAACGATAAATACCTGATCATTCTTAAAAAGCTTCCCATCATGAAGTTTTGATAATAATCTTCTGCAATGGAAAAGAAATCTACCAGAACAGCCGGAACCACCAGCACAAAAGGAGTCCCATCAACAAGGATGGCAATTTTCCCTTCAAGCAAATTGGATGCCACGGCATCAGGCCTCTCTGTATTCAGTGCCAGCGGAAAGGGTGTAGCGGATTTGTCTGCAATCAGCTCTTCAATATTTCCAGATTCAAAGATTGCGTTCACTTTGATTTGACCAAGCCTTTTGCGGACTTCCTGGACGATCTTCTCATTTGATATGCCTTCCATATATCCGATGTATACGGAAGTATTAGTCTCAGATCCAATGATGAATTTTTCAAAACGAAGATTTCTGTTCTTAATTCTTCTCCTCAGGAGACGAACATTTGTTGAAATCGATTCTACAAACCCATCCTTTGGACCCCTTATCACGGTCTGGGTGCTTGGCTCTGTTACTGACCGGTCTTCACCTGAAGCCATGGAAAGGGAAAGCGCTTTTTCCATATCTTTAAAAAAGATAATGATGTTTCCATAAAGCAGAGCAGTAATGATATTATCGAACGATTCAACCAGCTGGTAGCCTGCCCCTCCGAATTTCTCCTTGCATAGTGATTTCAGATCGTCCTCCGTTGTTAACTCAATGCCATCCTCCTTCCCGCTGAGTGATTGAAGAATCGTTTCCTTTAATAACTTTGTATCAATCATAGTTGTAAGGTAGATGAGCAAAGCATCTTTCCCTTCTGTTTTCAGCTCATCCATGCTTAAATCAACCGTGCTTCCGAACTCTGCATTTATTCTGTTTTTCAGCTGTTCCAGGCTCATGCTTTTAAGATCTGGGTCAGTGTTTGCAGCTTCCTGAGGCTGAACAGGATATTCTTTTTTGCGCATTTTTAATAGTGATTTAAGAATACTCAAAACTTCATCCCCTTCACACCGGGTTTAGCCTTTTTCTTTCGCCGCTTCCATAAAACCGCGATCAGCAGAAGTGATGGCAGTCCGAACTGCAATGGCAAGTGCAAAAAGTATGGGACCATCTCAAGCCCCTCCTGCCAATGATCACCGAAGTTCACGGATATTAATATAGAAAAGGATGAAACAATCATGGCTACAGGCAATGAAAAATACCGGTAAGGAAGGCGGAAGGTGTACTCAAGGCCTTTCAATCCTGCAAACATGAACACAGAACCCTTTACCAGAATCCCCAGCATCATAATAAATACAACGAGTGCATCAATTCTTTCAATGAAATTGCCGATGGAGACCTCACGAGCTGAGCTGAGCATGGGAAAATTGGAACGCTGCAAAGCATCAGCCCCCAGTGTGACAATCATCAGAAACATTGCAAATAATAAAAGCGCACCTGCAATTCCCACTCCGAGCATGGACACACGCAGGCAATATTTAAAGTTGGTTACAACTGGAAGAATGAGTGTAAATGCAATAAGCTCTCCGAAAGGGAACACGATCAAAGTTGGAAATAGCGCATTCAAAACCGGTTTAAGCCCATCTCCGAGCACAGGCTTAATCTCATATAAATTGGCATTGCCGCTTGCAAATAATAGGATGGTCAAAAGAAACAAAAAGCCGAATAAATAAGGAGTAAAAATTTCCGAGGTTCTGCCAAGGACTTCAAGACCGAGATATAAAATATAGGCCATCAGCAGACAGATAGTCAGCGAGATAATTTCAATCGGCGTCGACGGCAGAATGGCCGAAGCAATCAATTCGCCAAAATCCCGGACCACCCTGCAGGCAAGGTATAAGAAATAAACCACGTAAGTAATAGAAAAAATAATTGCAATCGGCCTTTTAAAGCCAAACTCCATAATCTCGAAAAAATTTTTTCCAGGCACCCGGCTAATTAGGAGGTAATAGAATAGCATGACTCCAAACCCTATCATTATGGCGGCTGCGATCGCAATCCAGGCATCCTTCTTGGCATCCCCGCCTACTCCGACAACAATGGCGCTTCCTAAAAGGAAATTGATCAACAATGTCAGCAGCTGGCTGAGAGAGATATTCTCTTTTAACATTCCATCACCAATCCCTTTTAAAATGTTCGTTCAGTTAGCATGTCCCAGCGATTCCTTACCTGGATGACCCTGATTTTTTTTTCGCTTTAAAAAGACGAAAATCAATGACTGCACTTGAAAGCAGTCCAATAAGTACAGAAACAACAACGATCATTCTTCCAGTGGCAATTTCTGTATACAGTAAATTCCTCAAAGCTTCCAATATCGTATAATCAAATATTTTCATATCAAAAAGTGCAGCTAATATAGTCAATAGCAGAAAAATGCTCAGATAGCTAAATGTAATCATGACTGTACCCCATTAACATTCGATACTGTATATCTTTTCTCGGCCTGCACATTTTATCCAGAAATGATGAAAAAAACAGTGAAAAACCGGTTTTACCCTTCCACCTGATTAATTAACAATTTAATGGGTATGGTTATAGAAGGAGAATTTGTATAGGAATAGGATTTGCAGGAAAAATTATGAACGAATATAACGTTACAGGAGGACAGGGTATGACGACATCCAACCACAAAACGCCCCAATATCCAGAGCCTTATTGGAGGGAGGAGGAACTTCCGGCCTTCGATAAGCTCAGAGAAGATGCTCAAACGGAAATTGCCATTGTAGGCGGCGGCATCACAGGCATTACAGCGGGTTACCTTCTTGCCAAAGAAGGCTTTAAAGTGTCCATTCTTGAAGCCGGCAATATATTAAACGGGACTACCGGCCATACGACAGCAAAATTAACAGCACAGCATGGATTAATTTATGATGAATTGATCAGTCATTTTGGCGAGGAAAAAACCAAACTCTATTATCAGGCTTCAACAGATGCTATAGAATTTGTCCGGAACATTGTATCAGAAAAACAAATTGATTGTGATTTCAGCAACGAAGAAGCAACCATATATGCTGTTTCAGAAGAGTATGCACGAAAAGTTGAAAAAGAGCGGCAAGCATACGAAAAACTCGGAATTCCAAGCGGAATGAAAGAGAGCATTCCTTTTAACATCAACACAACAGCGGTGCTCTCCATGTTTGATCAAGCCCAGTTTCATCCGCTGAAATACCTGAAAAAGCTTCTTAAAGACTTTGTGGATTTGGGCGGTATTGTTTATGAAAATACAACAGCTGCAGACATTGAAGATGGCAGCCTGCCTGATGTCGTGACCAGAGAAGGCCATCGCCTGAAATGCAAATATGTCATTGCAGCTTCCCACTTCCCTTTTGCGGATAAGAAAGGTTTTTATTTTGCCAGATTATCTCCGGAAAGATCTTATGTACTTGGCGTAAAAACTAAAGAGGATTTTCCTGGAGGCATGTATTATAGTGCCGATTCACCGACCCGCTCACTGAGGTACACACCCTATAACGGAGACAAACTCATTTTAGTGAGCGGCGACAGCCACAAGACGGGTCATGGACCAGATACGATGAAGCATTACGAAGCCCTTGAAGCCTTTGCGGAAGAGGTGCTCGGCATAACCGATTATCCTTATCGCTGGTCTGCCCAGGATTTATATACGCTTGATAAAGTCCCGTATATCGGCCCAATTACGTCCAAACAGAAGAATATCTTTGTCGCAACAGGCTACCGGAAATGGGGAATGACAAACGGGACAGCAGCTGCTATGCTGATAAAAGATCAGATTATGGAAAGGGACAACCCTTATGCCGAGCTGTTTACCCCATCCAGATTTCAGGCTGACCCAAGCATCAAGAAATTTATTGCAGCCAATACTGATGTAGCTGGACAGCTGATTAAAGGGAAGCTTGAATTTGTGCCTAAAGAAACGGCAGATCTGTCTCATGATGAAGGCGGAGTCGTAATGATCAATGGCAAGCGTACTGGTGCTTACAGGGATCCTGAAGGCAGCCTCCATCTTGTAGATACAACCTGCACCCACATGGGATGTGAATGCGAATGGAACCACGGCGACCGCACCTGGGACTGCCCATGCCACGGCTCCCGCTTCTCCTATGACGGAACAGTCGTTGAAGGTCCGGCAGCCAAGCCTCTGAAAAAGGTTGAAGAATAACTTGAAGAAAAAAGACAGTTCTCCCGAGGAAACTGTCTTTTTCTATGGATTTATCAGCATTTTTGCGAGGATTCACTTGCTTGTTTTGGAGATAGTACCGATTTATGAGCGGATAAGCACTTTTCTGTGCAGATACCCCACTTTTATGTGCGGATAGCTTATTTTTATGTGCGGAAGCACTTTTACTATATAAATCTGGCTGCCTGAGAGATTGTGACTGCTTTTACTTTCGGATAGCTGGGTTTTACTTGCAGATAGCTCTTTTTTATTTTCGGATAAACCCTTTTATTGCCGTATAACTCATTTTTATTTTCAGATAGCCTTTTTCACGCCTAACAAAAAATCCTCCTTCTATAAAGGAGGATTTGCTCATCAGTCCTGCACGTTGTTTTCTTTCTTTTCTTTGCTTCCCGTTGTGAATTCAACAAGCTCTTCGCTTGTGCGCTGCGGTCTGTGTTTATTGTTATTGCGCTGTGCATTGCCGTTTCCGCGTTTAGTTCTGCCCATATTCTCATCTGCTCCTTTTTTGTTTTTCAGAAGTAGTATGAGTCAATTAACCGGCAGTTATTCTATGCCAGCACTCCAAGTTCTGGAGCTTTCCTATGCCTGGTGGCATGCTCAAAGGCATAAGCAAGCTTAATAAGGAGCGGCTCACTGTAGGCAAGTCCTGTAAATGTAATGCCCACAGGCTCACCTTCAGGCGTATAGCCGGCCGGTACTGTGATGGATGGATATCCCGCTTTTGCAGGGATGCCTGCTCCATAATTATTCGGAAACACGATGGCATCGAGGTGATGCTCTTTCATCACGTAATCAATGCCCTTCTCTCTTGAAAAATAAATATCTTTCTCAAGTGCAGATATATAGGCCATTTCCGTCAGATTTCCGCTTGTCTCCTCTGCCTCAATCAGGATGGATTGGCCGTATTTTAAGCACTTTTCGCTATTATTTTCATTAAAATGAATGACATCGGACAGGGTGCGAATATTAAGGTGCGGTGCGACCGTTCGCAGGTAAGCATTCAAATCTGCCTTAAATTCATATGTCAGGACATCTCGGCTCCACTCCTCTTTAGTGGATGGGATCACCACCTCGTCTACCACCTCTGCACCCAGCTCCTTTAAATCGTTTACTGCCTTATTCATGACTGAGAGCTTTTCAGAACTTAGGTAGTCAAAATAAGTCTCCCGGGCAATGCCGATTCGTGTACCTTCTAATCCGGCTTCATCAAGGAAAACGGTAAAATCCTTGCCCCGCAGATCTTTATTTGTCATGGTAATCGGATCATTTTCGTCAGGTACTGCAAGTACGTTTAATAATAAAGCGGCATCCTTAACCGTTCTCGCCATAGGACCGGCAGTATCCTGGCTATGGGCAATTGGAATAATGCCGGTTCGGCTGACAAGTCCGACTGTCGGCTTAATTCCAACGAGAGAATTCTGACTGGCAGGACTTAAAATGGAACCTGATGTCTCCGTTCCGATGGCTGCGGCCGCAAAATTAGCGGCGATGGCTGCACCCGATCCTGCACTGGAGCCACCCACATCAAATTTACCCGGTCCATATGGATTCAGCGTCTGTCCGCCTCGTGAGCTGTATCCGCTTGGCATCCCTTCCGTCATAAAATTGGCCCATTCTGTCATATTGGTTTTTCCTAAAATGACGGCTCCCGCTTGCCTTAATTGAGAGGCCACAAACGAATCCTTCTGTGCACAATGATTCTTCAAGGCGAGTGAACCTGCAGTTGTCTGCATTTTGTCCCCTGTATCGATATTATCCTTTAACAATATGGGAATGCCGTGAAGAGGGCTGCGCGGCCCCTGTTCTTCTCTTTCCGCATCTAGAGCAGCTGCAATATGCAATGCATCCGGATTGAGTTCTAACACAGAATGAATGTTTTCATCCAGCTGTCCAATCCGGTTCATGTACATCATTACAAGGTCTTTGGAGGTAATTTCCCCATTCTGCAATTTTTCCTGCAATTCATCTATCGTCGCTTCAAGCAGATCTTCATCATGAAAGCTCTTTAGCCTTGGATTCTCCATTATTTGATTTCCCCTTATTCTTTAGTTAAATAAAGCTCCACTTACTAATTCGCTTAGAAAAGGGGAAATTCCTTTATATAAGAAAAATGCCAGGCACCAACTGATATAGGTGCCTGGCTGTTTGATCTTTATACGATATGGCCGCCTCGCATTACTTTCTTTTCTGCAGTGTGGCCTAGTTCTTTTGCCATTTTCTTGAGTTCGCGCTCTTCTCTTTCAGTAACCAGAGAGATAACGGTTCCGCTTGCACCGAATCTTCCTGTTCTTCCCGAGCGATGGACATATTGATTCATATCTTTCGGGAAGTCGAAATGCACCACATGGGTGACTCCTTTGATGTCCAGCCCTCTTGCCGCAACATCTGTAGCAATCAGCATATTGGTTTTGCCTGTGCGGAAGTTTTTGATTGCTTTCTGTCTGTCGAATTTGCTCAGATCGCTGTGCAAAGTGCTTGAAGAGATGTTTTTAAAATCAAGCTTTTCTGCCATGACGGTCAGGTTGCCAATATCCTTAACGAATACCAGTGCTTTAATGTCCTCAAGCCTTGAGATTTTTTCGAGCATCTTAATTTTATCCCTTGCTTCTGCCACAAAATAAATATGGTCCACACCTGCAGCCTGAATGGTTTCATCCTTCTCAACACGAATCACTTCAGCATCAGCTGTCAGCTCTTTCGCAAGCTGTTCAACAACCGGAGGCAGTGTGGCTGAGAATAGCAGGACCTGGCGTTCTTTAAGCGTAGACTTAACAATATTTTGGACAGTCTGAGCATGTTCTGGAACAAGAAGCTGGTCTCCTTCATCGAGAACAACTGTTTTCACTTCATGCATTTTCAGCTTTTTCTGTTTAATCAGCTCAAGCACCCGGCCTGGCGTTCCCAAAGCAATATGCGGATGCTTCTTCAATTTTTCAAGCTGCCTTTTTACGTTGGCTCCGCCAATAAAAGAAGCGGCTTTAATCCCGCTGCCTTCTGCCCATTTTTGGATCTCGCTTAATATCTGCATCACAAGCTCCTGTGAAGAGGCTAAAATGACGGCCTGAACCGCCTGTTTATCCGGGTCAATATTTTCAAGGACCGGCAGCAGGTAAGCAAGTGTTTTGCCTGTTCCAGTCGGGGACTCGGCAATAATATCCCTGCCTTCCAAAGCCAGCGGAACCGCCTCTGCCTGAACGGTCGTCGGCTGTGCAAATGCAGACTTTTCCCATGCCTTCTGGATAAATGGCTTCATATCTTCAATAAAAGATTGTGTCATATGTTACTCCTTTTAACTTTATTACGTGTAATCAAATAATTATTTTTAGTATAGCCGAAAATCGGAAAAAACTAGTATCGGTAATGATACTAGCTTATAGGCAGGAAGTTGTCCACCCTTAACAGAAAAAGGCGCGAAGCCATTTCTGGCTCGCACCTTTAAATCTTATTTGTGAATCCATACTGCTCCGGCAGAGTTGTCCTTTGCTTCACCGACCACTTGGAATTTCAGGCCATGTTCCGGAACAATTCGTCCAGCATCAGGAATGAGGCTGTTGATGTATGTTTTAGAATCATCAAAAACAGATATTCCCTTTAAACCTGGGTAGTCATAATCACCTCGGGTTGGCGAGCTTACTTCCCATGCTGGTGTTTTGTCCAAGGAAAACGCAGCATCTGCAATCTGATATCTTGTGCTTTGAGATACCGTTTCTTTTCCATCTAGCAGACCGGTAATGGCTTCCGGATGTGAATCCACCACTCCAAGGAAACCTTCTCCAGGATGAACGCCAACCCAGTTATCTGTGTGGCTGTCATCTGCATACCAAACAACTAAACCAGTGTTATATTTTACTCCTCTTGATTGGGCAAGTGCCGTATCAGAGCCTGAGTAGTTTCTCCACTCCAGATAATAATGGTTCTTCGCATAGCTGATTCCGTTGGAAACAATGAATCCGTCAAGAGTCATCTGAGATTCGCCTTCAGCATCATCGGTAAAAATAACTTCCTCATCAGCCGTTACGGAAATATTATCAATAGCAAATCCATCTAATGCCAGTCCGCCATCTGTTACATATTCGAATGTCAGGCTAACTTTTTTACCGGCAAATTCGCTTAAGTCATATGTCTTATCTGCCCATTGTCCTTTTGAAGATTCAGCACGGGCATCGCCATCTGTATCATCATCACCAATTACATCGAGCTCAGCTTCTGTCCCATCGGCTGCTTTTGCAGTAACCGTTAGATAATCATAATCAAACTCAATATCATAATAAACTTTCGCATTGAAGGCAGCTGTTTCAGCATTTGTTAAGTCAAATTCAGGTGTCGTCAAAGTGGTATGAAGGTCATCGCCTTTTGTGCTGTAGTAATATTTCTCACCGAACGCAGGTGCAATTCCCTTCACTTCTTTTTCAGGAAGATTTACTTTTACAATTCCCGGGTTTTTAGATTTGGTTACACTTTGGTCAATAACAGTTGCCAAGCCTTTTTTATCAATATCTTCATAATTTATTTCCATAATATTGGCCCAGTTTCCGCCCATGCCTTTTTGAAAGAATTCTTTGTTTTGTGGCGAGAAGCTTGTAGGCTCAGTACCTGCAATTTTTCCGTTCCAGCTGCCGCCGCTCATGATGGACCAGGAAGCAACCGGCTCACCTTGACCGGTGTATTGTGTATCATACTCATCCGGCAATCCCAAATCATGTCCGAACTCATGTGCAAACACCCCGACAGCTCCGTCTTCAGGCTGAATCGTATAATCAAATGCGCCCATTTTTCCGCCCCAATAATCTACCTTGGCAGTTGTATTCGGAACTGCAAATACTCCGTCAAGCGTCCAGCGGTGAGACCAGATGGCATCATCACCGAGCGCACCTCCGCCAGCTTCCTGCCCTGTACCAGCGTGGATAATCATGAGATGGTCAACTAATCCATCAGGCTCATTAAAGTTACCATCTCCATCTAAATCATATAGATCAAATTCATCGTATGCAGAAAGATCCATTCCAGCGTCTGCAGCTGCTTTTAAAGCCTCTTTTACTAAGTCCCGTGGCCCAAGAGGAGATAGATTGTCATGGCCTCCGTTAGGGCTATCATCACCATAATCACTCGCATTTCCAGGGACCGTCAGCCATTCAGAAACAGTGCCGTCAACCGTATAGCTGCCTCCGGACTGTTCTTCATAGAACTGCTTAAATGTTTTTACTTTATCTCCATTAAATAATTCAAATTCAGTATCGCCAAACATTAGTTTTTCATAGTGCTCTTTGCTGAAATCATCAGCATACATATAGCCCTCTTCCTGTATTACATTGTTATGCTTGAAATCTTCAAATTCAGTTAATAGCACAAGCACTTTGTCTGTTCTGACACCGCCATTGTAGTTTGCTTCTTTGGCCGGATCTACTTTTACATAGCCGTCCGGTTTGCCCTTTTTATAGTTTTTATGGCCTTTATTCAGCTGCTTTGACAGCTTGTCTTTTTGTTTGGTTAAGAAATCTTTTGTTTTTTTGTCAAACTCATCCTTATGGTCATGGCTATTTTTTGTACTTCCAGGCTGCTTTTCACCTTGTTTTTCATTTATGTAATCCTTTACTGCCTTTTCTACTTCTTTTGAGGAAGCATCCTTTTTAACTAATCCTCTTTCTTTTAATGCCTTTCCCAGGCGTTCTTCATTCACAATGTTCAAATCAATCGGTGCAGAAAGTTCCTCAGCTGAAGCTTTTGAAGGAGCTGCTGTTGTCCCGGCAAAAGATCCCGCAAATAGTGCAGCTGCCATCATCGTGCTGGCTGTAATGGAAGATACAACCTTAAAAGGTTTATTCTTATTACTCATTCTTATAGCCTCCTATTTAGTTTTTCTGAATTTTCGAAGTGCGAGATTAATTCTATCAAACTAACATAAAGTTTTTAATAGTCTAACAATACTGTTATTTTAATATTTTGATAATATTTGAGTGGGTAATTGTAATTAATTCATTCGCTGAAACGAGAAAAAATAGGTACTTTCACCTATTTTGAGGACATATAGAAAAGGGAGCATCAGACTGCTCTGATGCTCCCTTCCTATTATTTATTCAATTTTGTAATCCTTCCTTCAACCGCTGGGTTTACTTCTTTCTGTTCTTTGATGTAGCTGATTAAAGCATCAAGGTCGACAATATCCACTGTGCGGTTTTTACCGTTTAAAAGAGCGCTGTAGCCGTCTCCGCCATCAGCCATATAGTTGTTTACCGTCACAGAATATTCCTGTTCAGCAGCGATTGGCGTTCCATCTGTCTTTACTAAAGATACGATCCGGTCTCCGGCAGCTCTCGAAGAATCATACGTTACCTTTAAGCCGGAAACATGCATGATTCTCTCTTTTGAACCCCATTGCTGTTCAAAAAGTTCTTTTATCTGGGCACCGGTCAATGTCAATGTCACAAGGTCATTTCCGAAAGGCTGTACCGTAAAAGCTTCTTTCCACGTAATATCTCCAGCATCAATGCCTGCACGGACGCCGCCTGAGTTCATGAAGGCAAAATCGGTATTGGTCTGCGCAATCATGGAATCTGCAATCAGGTTGCCCATCGGAGATTCTCCATCAGCATTTACCTCTCTCGTAATACCTGTTGAAGAATGACCGATGACTTCATTTAAAATCGGAGCGACATCAGCAATATAAGCATCAAGCATTTGCTTAATTTCTGCAACAGGTTCAACGTCACGTGTGGCGCTTACGATTTCAGCCTTTTTAGCAACAATATCTTTTGTCACTGGATCAATTGTTAAGTCCACATCGGAAAAAGCAGTTCCATACGAATAAGATTGAACAAGCAATTTCCCGTCCACCACAGTATTTGTGTACTGATGGTTATGGCCGCCAAACATCACATCCACTTCATCATCAACTGCATTCGCAATGTCAGCGAGTTCCTCTTGAGGGTTAGACCCATCTATATCGGACTTTACAGGGTTATGAGTAATGACCACAATCGATTTAACACCCTGTTCCTTCAGCTCAGCTGTGTACTTGTTGATTGCTTCCGCTTCGTCCGTGAATTCTACACCTGCCGTTCCGCTTGGCGTAACAATTCCAGGAGTATCGGAATAGGCAATGCCAATAAAGCCGACTGGCACTCCATTTACTTCTTTAATTACATAGGGATCAAGGATTGGCTCCTTTGTTGTTTCATCCACTACATTAGCTGCAACATACGGGAAGTTTGCTCCTTCAAACTCGCCATACTTCTCCACAGTTTTTGGATGGGCCCCGCCATTGATAAGGCGTCGCATTTCGTCTACCCCTTCATCGAATTCATGGTTGCCGACTGTACCTATATCAAAGCCGATCTCATTAAGCATTTTAATTGTTGGCTCGTCCTGAAGAAGGGCCGAAACAGGGGAGCTCGCCCCTATTGCATCACCTGCATGCAGCATAATTGTATTGGGATTCTCTGCTTCACGCTGTTTTAAGTGTGCAGCTAAATACTCGATTCCACCCGCATTCAAACCGGAATTAAATGTATCAAGCTGACCATGGAAATCATTGATCCCCAAAAGTTGGACTTCAAATGGCTTTGGCTCCGGGAATTGAAGCGAATATTTCGCAAAGCCATTGGCTGCTTCCCCCGCATAGCCGATTCCGCTGCCTTCAGCAATCGCATCCTTTGCATCCGGTGAAGATTCGAACGTTACATTTACGCCACCGGCAACCGGTGCAAATGACCAATTGGCATCTGCAGAAGGATCGATGGTTTGTTCTTCTCGGATATAATCAATGATCGCCTGGCGGTTTTCATCCGGATAAAGCTCTACTGCCGTGTTGTTTCTAACTCCAGGGAAAGTGCCGCTGGCCCGATAATTATTTGTCACAACGATGAATTCCTGATCCGGATCAATAGGTGCTCCGTTATACTGAAGATTTTTGATTCTGTTTGCATCAGCATTAACCTGCTTGCCATCTTTATCATACTTAGCAGGTTCTGTTACATCGATCTCATATGTCACACCATCGATTACATCATAGTTATAAGTAGGGAAATCATTATTAATGAGTGACTGTTCTCCCGCTTCATTATCTTTTATCTGATTGAACTGGCCTGCAGACATTTCAAGCCATTCCTTCACATCTGCCCCTTTAATTTTTACCGTAGCGACTGTATTCGGATACAGGTATAGATCGGCTACATTTTTAATGGCGATTGTGCCTTCAGGGATATATGTGTAATAGCTTGCCCCGTTGCGGCCGCCTGCTTTAAAAGGAGCTCCCGCCGAAAGCACTGGTGTATTTTCATCTGGTGTTCCTTTTAATTGCTTCTCAATATACCACTTCTGTGCATTCGTCACAATTTGAATGGACGGGTCATCTTTTACAAGTGCAAAATAGCTGTGGATATCAGCTTTTGTTTCCCCGACAGGCTGGCGGACATAATTCACGGTTCCTTCATGCTCTTCCTTTACAGCTTTCAAAATAGCAGGATCTGCATCTGCAAGACTTTCCTTGACGGTCGCGCCGGATTCATTTTTATAACTTCTAAAAATAGACCTTAAAGATGACTGGGAATCCTTAACCTCCCACTTGCCCTTTACCTTGGCAATAGTCAGGTCCATAACGCCAAGCTGATTGCCCCAGCTGCCAGGCATGATGAAGGGCACCCCGTTGACCGTTCCCTTTTCTGCATCCACTTCAGGAAGATCGGTGAAATCTCCCGGAAAATTCTTATGGTTGTGTCCGGAAATAACCGCATCAATGCCTTCTACTTTTGTTAAGTCGTAGGCTGCATTCTCTTCCATCTCAGCATATGCTGCGTCCCCCATGCCGGAGTGCGCAAGTGCAATGATAATGTCCGCACCTTCTTCTTTCATTTTAGGAATATTGGCTTCTACTGATTTTACAATGTCTTTTGTGATGATTTTTCCATCAAGATTGGCTTTGTCCCATTGTGTAATCTGCGGAGTCACAGCACCGATAACCCCAACCTTAATGACCTGTTTTCTTCCTTTTTCATCAACGACTTTTTTCTTGATGATTTTATATGGTTTAAAGTAATTTTTATCGTTTTCCGGATTATTATCATCGTCGTCTTTGTAGACATTGGCATTTACATAAGGAAATGGCGCATCATCCAGAACCTCATCCAGATATTCGAGGCCATAATTGAATTCATGGTTTCCTACCGTAGCGGCATCATAATCTAATAGTTCCATAGCCTTGAACACGGGATGCATTTCCCCATCCTCAAGCTGATCTACTTTTGCTTTATAATCGCCAAGCGGATTACCCTGAATGAGGTCTCCGTTGTCAAATAATAATGTATTCTTTGCTTCTTTTCTTGCCTGTTTGATTAAGGTAGCTGTTTTAGCCAGACCAAATTCAATGGTTTCTGCATCTTTATAGTAATCATAGTTATAAAGGTGTGTATGTATATCTGTTGTTCCCAGTATCCGCAGGCTTACTTCATGGCTGAATTTAAGTTCCGGTTTCCCTGCATGATCAGGCTTTGCCGCCATGACAGAATCATATGAAATAGGAGCTGCTAAGACAGATAGGGCCATCGTTGTTGCGAGTATCGTCTTTCCAAGTTTGCGCATAGGCTTTTTCAAATGAATACATCTCCTCAAATTATAGTAGATTAGGATGATAACATTCATAATTCTATCTATTTTTAGACTTATTTGAGAATGAGCAATTAGTCGGAATTAACATAGGAAAATTATTAAATTTTTGTAAAAAGAAGCCTATTTGCCTAATAAAATACAGCACCCTCATAGGGTGCTGTACGATTTCGAATAGTATTATTATAATGTCAGTTACTAATTTCCAGGTCTGCCCTGTATATTAAATGACATCACCCTGAATTCTTTTATTGGGTTGGCTGCTCTATAGGAATAGTAAGAGTCACAATTGTCCCTATCCCCTTTTCACTTTCAAACGTGATTTCCGCCTTGTGTTCATCCACAATCTGCTTGGTAACCATCAGCCCTAAACCGGTTCCATCCGGCTTAGTTGTATAAAATGGATCCACGACCCGTTCCATATTCTCAGCATCAATCCCGCAGCCTTCATCTTTAATGCTGATTAAAACCTTGTCACCCTCCGCCACTTTGGCCGAAATCAGGATCGTGCCGCCTTCTGGCATAGATTCCATCGCATTCTTGATCAAATTAATAAAAGACTGCTTCAGCATATTTTCGTCACACTGAACTTTAGGAACAGCTTCCAGATTTTCTGTTTCGACACGGATATTCTGATTGGCTGCCTGTTCATGTATGATCGAGATGACATAGTTAATCACTGCATTCAGTTCAACTTTTTTAAACAGAGGAAGCCTTGGCTTGCTTAGGATCATAAGGTCATCGGCAATCAGATTAATGCGGTCGATTTCCTCAATCATGATCTTGTAGCGGTCCTGGTCTTCAGGATGTTTTTCCATCTGCAGCTGAGTAAATCCTCTTAAAGCTGCTAAAGGATTTCTTACTTCATGGCCGACTGCGGAAGCCATCTGTCCGACAGCAGCCAGCTTTTCAGTCTGGCGGAGCTCCTGGAAAACATGTGTAAGCGAGTGAATATAGGAATAGAAGCGATTCAGCAGAACATATGAAACACTTGAAAAAATGGCCATAAGCACGATTGGCACCATTACCTTTTGGCTGCTCAACAGTAAACCAGCCAGAAGATACTTCGCAATCATTCCGCCGGTTACTATCCAAAAATAGCGCTTATTCACAAAAATCGGCGCAAATATAATAAATAAAAGTTCTACTGCGCTTCCGCTCTGAAATTCCTTCGACTCACCGAAATAGATCAGCATGCTGTTACTAAAATCTATCAGGAAAAAGCCTGCAAAAAATAAGTATTTTACCTGAAAAGGGCGTTTTGTCCTGATTAAATACAGCGCTAAGGGCAGGAGTCCGATAATAGCCAGATAATACCCCCATCCAAGCCCGCCCTTTGGCAGGCCGGTACTGCCGCCAGTATTGAGGGGAAACAGATAATAATAAAACAAATCATAAAGTGTTAATATAATAAAGAATAGCCATATAAAAAGCTTAACTGCTTTTGTTTCTTCTTTTATCAAAGTCTGTTGGTTAAAGCCTTTCATTTCCATGCTCCTTGGTTAACTCTATTAATAATGTGTCTTTAGCACTATTATATACGTTTATGTCGAAATATGTATATTATGTTATATTCTTAAACTTCAAAAAACCAGCCAGGGTATATCCAGGCTGGTTTGTGTTTGTTAAGGTTTTAAGATGACTTTAATGCAGTCATCTTCATGGTCATTAAAAATTTTATACGCCCGATCAGCTTCTTCGAGCGGAATCTGATGGGTGATGATAGACTTCGGATCGAATTCCTTATTCGTTATTTTTTTAAATAGCTCAGGCATGTAGTGAACCACAGGCGCCTGGCCCATTTTAATGGTGATGTTTCTCGAGAAAAATTCCTCCAGCGGGAACATATTATAAGTCAGCCCGTACACACCTGTCAGCTGGACAGTTCCGAATTTGCGGACAGCTTTCGTCGCGATTTGGATCGGGCCCAGCGTTCCGCCCTGGAGCTTAAGCTTCTGCTCGATTTTTTCAACAGCGGATTTCTTCCCGTCCATGCCGACACAATCAATGACTACATCAGCTCCGCCCTGGGTGATTTCTTTTAGATAAGCTCCCATGTCATCATATTTCGTAAAGTCATAGACTTCCACATCATTGGTAAGCTTGGCGTGATTGAGACGGTAATCGAGATGATCTACTGCAATTACCCGTTTAGCTCCTTTCATCCAGGCAAATTTCTGGGTCATTAACCCGATGGGACCGCAGCCGAGGACGACGACTGTGTCTCCCGCTTTAACGCCTGAATGTTCTACACTCCAATAGGCTGTCGGCAGAACATCCGATAAAAAGAGCAGTGATTCATCCTCCAGTTCGCACGATTCCGGTATAACAAATGGCATGAAATTGCCAAACGGCACCTTTAGAAACTCTGCCTGGCCGCCCGGATGGTTTCCGTATTTCTCGGTATAGCCAAAGTAGCCGCCTGAATCATTATGCGGGTTCGAATTATCACATTGGCTTTCCATATCATGCTGGCAATAGAAGCAATGCCCGCACGATACATTAAATGGGATGACCACCCTGTCGCCTTTTTTTACCCGTGTCACATCAGGACCTGTCTCCTCAACGATCCCCATGGGTTCATGCCCGATAACATAACCTGGCCGCAATGGCATATTCCCCTGATATAAATGAAGGTCCGATCCGCAAATGGCGGTTGAGGTGATGCGGACAATGACATCATCCCGCTTTTCAATTCTGGGATCCTCTACATTTTTTACTTGAATATCTTTCGCTCCCTGGTAGGTTACAGCTCTCATATTTCACACTCCTTTATTGACTTAATAGGCTATACCCTCGTTGGGGATCAAATAACTCCATTTATATCCAATTTACAGATTGAAATATTTTCCTCGAATGTAAATTTTCATTAAAATCAGAAAAATAGTACAAAAGGTCCGTTTAATTATTCTGAATTTTGTAAATATAATAGAGTCACAGCTATTCAGCTGTGACCATACATATTCTGAGAGGAGATTTTGGATGAAGAAAAAAAGAGTCATTGGGTCAGCATTACTAAGTGCAGCAATGGGACTATCTGTATTTGCGTCAGGGGCATTCGGTCAGCAGGTTGAGAGCAATGAAACCTATCGGGTTGTCATTCAGGGCCCAAGTGCAGAAAAAGCAAAGGCAAAATCGAACTATGGAGCACGAT
Organism: Cytobacillus oceanisediminis 2691; assembly: GCF_000294775.2. GTDB lineage: Bacteria > Bacillota > Bacilli > Bacillales > Cytobacillaceae > Cytobacillus > Cytobacillus pseudoceanisediminis. Next base: position 997,607 of record NZ_CP015506.1, on the reverse strand, counting down.
GGGATTTTGGCCAGAAAGGTTTTACTACTACGGTTAATGCTAAACAGTATCAGGCACTTTTAAAAAATAAAAACTTAAAGATTGATAAAGTTGAAGAAGTAAAGAACTCACCTGTGACCGCAGCAAAACCTGGATCAGGGGCTGCATCAGCTCCGGCAGACGGTACACCTTGGGGAATTGAGGCCATTTATAATGACAGCTCCATCCAAAGCACTTCAGGCGGAAACGGGGTAAAGGTTGCCGTGCTGGACACAGGTGTAAATACAGCACATGCTGATCTTGCCGGACAAGCTGAACAGTGTAAGGACTTTACACAAAGAAAGTCACCTTTAATTGACGGCAGCTGCGGGGATAAGAACGGACACGGCACACATGTTGCGGGTACTGTACTGGCTCATGGCGGTGATAACGGACAAGGTGTTTATGGGGTAGCCCCAGACGCAGATCTCTGGGCATATAAAGTGTTAAATGACAGAGGATCAGGGTATTCTGATGACATCGCCGGAGCTATTAAGCATGCGGCCGATGAAGCGGTCCGCACAGGATCTAAAGTGGTCATTTCCATGTCATTGGGTTCAAGCTCTAAAAGCACATTGATTGCAGATGCAGTTGATTACGCCTACAGCAAAGGTGTCCTGGTAGTTGCTGCTGCCGGAAATGATGGTCCTGCCGATAACACGATTGGCTATCCTGGCGCATTGGTGAATGCTGTTGCAGTAGCGGCTCTTGAAAATGTTCAGCAAAATGGTTCTTACCGTGTTGCAGATTTTTCATCAAGGGGCAACCCTGCTACTGATGGCGACTACCTAATCCAGGAGCGTGATGTCGAGCTCTCTGCACCAGGCAGAGCAATTGAATCCACCTGGTATGATGGCAGCTACAGCACAATCAGCGGTACATCCATGGCTACTCCTCATGTATCCGGATTAGCTGCTAAGATCTGGGCTCAGAATCCATCCATGAGCCACACCCAGCTTCGCAGCGAGCTTCAGAACCGGGCCAAGCAAAATGATATTCTTGGCGGAACAGGAGCTGCAGCTGGTGACGATTATGCATCAGGCTTTGGCTTCCCTCGTGTTAAGTAAGAGAATAATAGAAAAGCTTGGACATTTACGGTCCAAGCTTTTTTTGTGTTTTGATTTTTATTATAGTTACTGCAAAACAGCCTGCTTTTTCTGCTTTCGGTTATAAATGATTTTGGACAGGCTTACACTCACCTCGTACAGCAGCAGGAGAGGCAATGTAACCAAAATATCTGAAATAAAATCGGGCGGTGTAACTAAAATCGCCACCACAATCAGCACGAAATAGGCATACTTCCTTATCTTCTGCAGCGAATAGGGATTGAGGATGCCAAGGCTGGTCAGGAACATAATCACAACCGGAAGCTCGAACAGAAAGCCGAATGGCAGTGTTAAATGGAGCACGAATTGAAAGTATTTTTCCGTTGTAAAAAAGGCGGTGAACATATCTCCCGATAAGGTCATTAAAAAATTCAGAACCAGCGGCAAAAGAATGAAATATCCGAATGCTATACCGGTAATGAACAGGAAAAATAACGCGGGAATATAGGATAAGGCTACCTTTTTTTCCATTCCGGTAAGCGCCGGGCTGACGAACAGCCAGATTTGATGGGCAGCTACCGGGATGGCGGCTGCAATGGCGACAACAGACGCAAGCATAAAATAGACCCATAGAATCTCAGAAGGACCGAGAACAGCCAATTTAAAATCCAGATCCCTAACCAGCCACTGGTAAATGTCGCTGACAAAAATAAAGGATAGTGCCAAGAACGCTATAAAGACAGCCGCTATAATCATCAGCCTCTTCCGAAGCTCTTCAAAATGCTGGAGGACATTTACTGCCTCATTATTCATATTATTCACCTCACTATAAAAGGAAGGAAGATATCTCTCCCTTCCCTATTCATTCTTATAGCAATTCTTTTTTCTTTTCTTCCGGCTGTTCGTCTGAAACCAGTTCGCGTGTGGATTTTTTAAATTCTTTCAGGGTTGTGCCGAATGCCCTGCCGATTTCAGGAAGCTTGGATGGGCCGAAAATGATCAGCGCCAGCACTAGAACAATAATCAATCCTGGTATCCCGATATTTGATAGCATAATAACCTCCTAGTATTTGAAGCCTGTAATCGCCACAACTCCCGGGCGCGGCATAGTATCTCCCTTGCGGTGCGGCCATTTGCTTGTCAGATTGTTCAGGTCTTCCGTCTCTTCTCCCGGATGCTGAATGGACAGGAACAGGGTTGTTTCGTTTGGTGTAAAGGATGGTCCAGTTAGTTCTGCTTCAACGGGAGCTGAAGCAAACTGAAAGGCTTCGCCGGTATTTTTTCCGATAGTCGGGATGACGAACATGCCATTGTTGGCGAAATGCGTGTAGATTCCTGTATTCAGCTTGCTTGATGACATATCTGTTACCGTCCAGAGATTGCCAAGGCTATCGAAAGTTAGATTATCAGGTGCACTGAAGCCACTCTGTTTTCCGCCGGCTGCGAAAATTTCAAAATCAAAAGTCAGTGCACCCAAGTCATCTCCCTCTTCAATAAATCTAGTAATATGGCCGTGAAAGTTGCCATGTTTGTCATTGTTGGTGTGGGCAATGAATACCGTTTTATCGAACGGGCTGATTTCCACATCTTCCGGACGGTCAGTAGGTGTTCCGCCAACAAGCAGAGCTGCTTCATGGCAGTGAACAGCCACATCGGCCTGTGTTTGGAATTTCTTTAAAAGATCTGCATTCCCCTTGACAGCTTTCTGCACATTTTCGATAGTTAATGGCACCCATTTTCCGCTGCCCATATTAGCCACATAAAGCGTCCCTTCTTCAAGAAGGTCTGCATTTGCTTTTCCGCGGGATTTTACATATTTATTTTTGCTGATGAACTTATACACGCATGCATCTTTCTTATCATCACCCATATAAACCACAACCCGATTGTCATTGGTCAGGCCGACTGCTGCATTTTCATGGTTAAAGCGACCAAGGGCGGTGTGCTTGCGCGGCTTGAAATTAGGATCAAACGGATCGATTTCCACAATCCAGCCATAATGTGTTTCATTTAATCCTGCATCCTTTGAGGTAGATTCGAAATTCTCCTCAGCTGATAAAACCGTGCCCCACAATGTCATGCCGCCAGAACAATTAGCAAAAGTTCCCTGTACATTCGTTGCACCACCCACTGCTTTTGAACCTTTGGCAGGACCTGTGAGCTGGAATGGAGTCAAGCCTGTAATACGGCGCGCATATTTGGAATCCGTGTCCATTTTCCAGGTGCCTTCTTTATCACGGTATACCTCGATAATTGATCCTCCCTGGTTGTATAGCATTTTCTGAATTTGCGCTGCCGTATACTTGCCATTTGCCGGCCTTGCACCATGAACAAATAGATCGCTTGAATATTCATGATTCACCCATAAGAGACCACGCTTGTCCTTATCAATTGGAAAATATAATGTAAAGTCATTGTTAAAGCCGAATGTATCGCCTTTTTTGTTAATGACATCTCCATATGCTGCCACAACATCGTATTTGTATCCACGTGGTAAAACAAGGTCATCTTTATCTGTCGGGTCAATCGGCTTAAAATTTAATCCAGAGATTTTCTTCTGGAATCCGAATAAATGGGAGGCTGCCTCAACACCCTTAGCCTCCGCTTTTGGTACCATTGCCCCCAAACCTGTCGAAGCGACAGTCAATGCTCCAACACCTGTACCTACATACGTTAAAAACTTGCGGCGATTCAATTCAGTCATCCTAAGCACCTCTTCATATTATTCAATAATATTTGCATCGTATTTATGTACCAAACCCAAGTACAATACTAAAAGATGAATATTAAGAGAATGCTAAGAAATAACCTGAAAATTGTAAAAGTAGTTTAAAGATTGTAAAAAAAATGCCCGGCATCTGCCGGACATCTCTTATCTTCTATTAAGATACTTTTTCTTCCTGCGGCTTGTATTCCTCTTCCCAATACTCAGCATTTTTAATGCCAAGCTTTTTGGAATTGAATACTGGATCAAGACCTTGTTTCTTCTGGGCTTCGTAATCTTTCAGTGCAATCAGGGCCGGTTTTCTTAAGATAACGATGGCAATTAAGTTCAGCCAAACCATCAGTCCCAAACCAACATCTCCGAGCGCCCACGCCAGGCCTGCTGTTTTAACAGCGCCATAGAATGTTGCAGCAAGCAAGACAATTTTCAGGATAAACATAGCCAGCTTGCTGTTCTTGCCATTAATTAAGTAAGCTACATTTGTTTCAGCTATATAATAGTAAGCCATAATTGTTGTAAAAGCGAAGAAGAACAGAGAAACAGCAACGAATCCGGCACCAAAACCAGGAAGTGCAGATTCAACTGCCGCCTGTGTGAAACCAGGGCCGGCTTCCACTCCAGGAAGGTTTTCTACAATTGGAGTCTTTCCATCAGCTCCAACTGTATTGAACATGCCTGTAAATAGAATCATGAAAGCAGTTGCGGAACATACGAATAACGTATCAATGTATACAGAGAATGCCTGCACGAGACCTTGCTTAGCAGGGTGGGAAACCTCAGCAGCTGCAGCTGCATGCGGGCCTGTACCCTGACCAGCTTCGTTTGAATAGATACCGCGCTTTACTCCCCAGGCGATCGCGCTTCCGATAATTCCGCCAAACATGGAATCTGCACCAAAGGCACTGCTGAAAATTAACGAAATAACACCAGGCAGTTCGCCAATGTTCATGCCAATAATAATTAAAGCGACTAAAATATAACCCACAGCCATAAATGGTACAGCATATTGAGCAACATTTGCAATACGCTTAACACCGCCGAAAATAATCAGTGCAAGTAACCCGATTATAATAAGGCCTGTTACTGTTTTATCAATGCCAAACGCATTTTCCATTCCAAGTGCAATTGAGTTTGACTGGATGCCAGGCATTAAAAGCGCCATAGCCAGCAATGCAGAAATAGCGAAAAGGACGGCAAACCATTTAATTCCGATTCCCTTTTCAATATAATAGGCCGGACCGCCTCGGTATAGCCCGTCTTTTTTCACTTTGTAAATCTGTGCCAGCGTCGATTCAACGAATGCACTGCCTGCTCCGATAAAAGCAATGGCCCACATCCAGAATACAGCACCAGGTCCACCCATTGCGATGGCAGTGGCAGTACCTGCGATGTTACCAGTTCCTACACGGCCGGAAAGAGCAATAGATAAGGCCTGGAAAGACGAAACGCCCGCTGCGGAACTTTTCCCTTTAAACATGAGCAGTACCATATCCTTGATATGGCGGACCTGTAAAAATCGAGTTAAGACTGAGAAGAACAACCCTATAGCTAAACAGATATAAATAACAGGTGTACTCCATAAAATGCCGTTTAGCTGATTAACAAAAGCTTCCAAACAACTTCCCCCTTTTTCATATATATTCTGAATCTTTTTCCTATTAGGAATTATAGAATAAATACTGTTATAAGACAATGTTTTTTTCACGGACTCTGGTAAAAATGTCATAGAAAATTCGGCCTTTCCTTAAAAAAGCCGTTTTTATCATGGTTATCAGGATATATAAAAATTAGATTGATAGCATAACCCTTCCTCTTTTTAGAAATTTTTAGTATTATATATTTAGGGAAACGAAATGTTTACCGGAAAGAAGTGTTTCAAATATGATAAAACAGACGAAAAGAAATCTAATGATCATGTGGTTTGCCAATTTCTTTGTGGCAGGCAGCATGACGATGGTGCTTCCCTTTATTTCGTTATATATAGAAAGTTTTGGCGACTACTCTCCAACTTATGTACAGCATTGGTCAGGGTGGACATTTGCGATCACATTTGTGACTGCATTTCTTTTTTCTCCTGTGTGGGGAAGAATCGGGGACCTTTTTGGGCGCAGGAAAATATTGATACTGTCCGGAATCGGGATGGGCATATCCATATTCCTGATGGGGTACGTGACAAACGTCTGGCAGCTGTTTTTTCTCAGACTGTTTACGGGGATTTTTACCGGCTTCATCGGAATGTCCCAGGCGTTTATATCCACACAGACTCCGAAGGAAATTGCCGGCAGGGTGATGGGGACACTGCAGACCGGAAGCATTACAGGTTCATTGATGGGCCCCCTTCTCGGCGGAGTCCTAGCTGATTTATTCGGTTTTTCAGATACCTTTAAATGGACCTCCATCGCCATCTTTGTTTCTGCCTTTCTTGTCTTTTTTACAAAAGAACACAAAGTCCAAACAAAAAAGGGCGAGAAAACGCGGTATTCAAGCAAGGCGGTCATCCAGCGTATTATCAGCAACCCCGTTTTGCTGACAGTTATGCTGATCTCAACGCTTGTTCAAATCGCACACTTCAGCATTCAGCCTATATTATCTTTATATGTCAGTGAATTGCATGGACCTGAAAATCTGGCGTTCTTTGCGGGAATTGCCTTTTCGGCTGCAGGGCTTGGCAATCTGCTGATGGCCAAGCAATGGGGAAAAATCGGGGACCAGCATGGCTATATAAAAACATTGGTTATTCTCCTCTTCCTCGCAGGCGTGTTTTATCTGCCGGGAGGATTTGTCTCAAACATGTGGCAGCTTGTACTTGTCCGCTTTGCGCTTGGAATAACCATCGGGGGCATCATCCCTGTCCGGATCGCTTATATCCGCCAGGAAGCCCCGGTTGCCATGCAAGGTGAAGTGCTCGGCTACAACACTAGCCTCCGCTTCTTCGGCAACATTATCGGTCCGGTCATCGGCGGTTTGATCTCCGGCTATCTGGGTTTTTCTGCAGTCTTCGTTGTCACAAGCTTACTCCTCATCCTGAGCGGGCTGATTCTGCTCGGAGCGATGAATCGCCATCCCAAGCTTGCGAAGGATTCTTATTGATAACTGAAAAAGCTGCCATAAAGTGAGGCAGCTTTTTCCTTATTCTTTAAAATGGCATACGCCCAGCTTATTGCCGTCAGGGTCTTCAAACTCAAACCACTTTACCGTTCCATCATCCTGGATTGGGCCGGCTTTCACCTTATGCCCTGCCAGATGCTGATGTGCTTCAACAATATCGGAAACATAAAAGTTAAATGGCATATGAGAGGAAGGAATTACTCTTTCAGAACGGACAAGGGTTAAAGGTGTTTCCCCGATTTCCAAGGCTGCATACCCTCCCTGGTCATCCCTCCATCTTACCGGGAAGCCAAGCACAGTGCTATACCATTCAATGGCTTTTCCGAAATCAATTACCTGCAGAAAGACTGTATCGATTCTTGTAAACATTTCAGCCTCCATAAAAGGGATTTTATATGGACAATATTCAACATCTTCTTGCAAAAACCTCCTGAGAAAACTAAAAAGCCAGCGTTTCCGCTGACTTTAATCTATTTTTTCGCTGCGTTGCTTGCGATATGGACAGCATCCCAGACACCCGCAAAAGGCGGGGCATAACAAAGATCCACCATGCCAAGTTCTTCTGCTGCCATATTATTATGGATGGCAACGGCAAATACATCGATTCGGAGGACCGCCCCTTTATTGCCGATGGCGTGGGCTCCGAGGATTCGGTTTGTTCCTTTTTCACAGATCAGCTTGATCCAGATAGGGGTCTGATTCGGGTAATAGCTTGGATGATCTGCGGCTTTCACAAATTCAGTTGTATAGCTGACGCCAAGCTTCTTTGCATCTTCCTCGGAAAGTCCCGTTCTTCCAAGCTCCATATTAAAAATTTTAATCGCGGCGCTTCCCAGAGTTCCCACATAGTTTTCATGGCTGCCGGCTATATTGGCCCCAGCCAGGCGGCCGCATTTATTCGCGTTTGTTCCCAGCGGGATATAATCATTTTCTTCAAGCACTTTGTGATAAACCTGAGCGCAGTCCCCCGCTGCATAAACACCTTCAATATTTGTCCGCATTTCACGGTCGATGATGATGGCTCCATTTTCCGCCAGCTCTATACCCGAACCTTCCAGAAACTTGGTAGCAGGTTTTACACCTACAGCAACAAGCACTAAATCAGCTTTATAAGTTCCTTTATCCGTTTTCACACTCTCCACTTTCCCATTGCCGCTGAAGCTCTCTACCTTTTCTCCCAGATTCAATTCTACACCGTGATCACGAATTTCTTTTTCAGCGATATCTGTTATTTCCTTATCGAAAGGAGCCAGGATTCTCTCGCTCATTTCAATGACACGCACATTTTTGCCGAGGGTTTTCATCGCTTCGACCACTTCGATTCCAATATAGCCTCCGCCAACAATGACAACATCTTTCACTTCTGATTTGCGGGAAATTTCTTTTAATACCATCCCATCTTCCATTGTTTTCAGCACCTGAACATTCTCAAGATCAGCTCCAGGAAATGGAGGCATGATGGGAAACGTGCCTGTTCCGATCATCAGCTTATCGTATGTATCCGTAAACATTTCTCCTGATACAAGGTCTTTAACAGTTACTTCCTTCTTGCTTGTATCCACTTTTAATACTTCATGCTGAAGATGTGTTTTGATGTTCCTCTCAGAAAATTGCTCCTGTGTTCTTGCGATCATTTTCCGGTAATCATCATTTTCTCCAGATATATAATAAGGAAGACCGCAGGCACCGTAAGATAAAAACTTGCCTTTTTCGTAGACGGTAATTTCAGCTTTTTCATCCATTCTCCTTAATTTTGATGCGGCTGACATACTTGCAGCCACCCCGCCAATGACCAGCAGTTTCATCGGAATCTCTCCTCGCGTTTCAATAAGGTATTCAAGATAGGTTTCGTTAAAAGGTTGAAATTATACAACATTACTATACCCTTATAGCTATCCCACTTCGGCTATTTTAAAACGTTTTTCAAGACTTCTTCGGTTACTTTTTGAACAATGCTTTCGATCATTTCTTCTTGCAGACCGGGAGCTGTCAGGATATTCTTATCATTGCCAGGAACCGGTATTCCGCCTGTTTTAATGCCCATTTCCTCACGGATTGAGATCAAATCTGCAATTTGTCCTGTGCTTAGTTCGTTTGACTTCTGCATGATGTGTTCTGAATACATCAGCATGAGTGCATAGTGTTCCAGTGATTCCATTCGAAAATAGGCCTCTGTGATGTCCCTGCCCCAGGTTAGGGCGCCATGGTTGGCAAGAAGAACGGCATTGTAATCCCTGCAGTATGGGGCAATTGAATCAGGAACTTCCTGTGTGCCCGGAGTGGCATACGGGGCAACCGGCACTTTGCCAAGCAGGACTATCGCTTCCGGTGATACAGGTTTTTCCAGGCTGATTCCGGCTATGGCAAACGAAGTGGCGACAGGCGGATGGGCATGGACAACTGCCTTTGCTTCAGGGTTTTCCTGATACACTCTGAGGTGCATCTTCACTTCGGAAGAAGGCTTCAGATTGCCCTCTAGCACGTTGCCTAAAAGATCCATTTTGACCATCATTTCAGGGGTCATAAATCCTTTGCTTACTCCAGTTGGTGTTGTCCAGAGTTCATGGTCGCCCACCTTAATGGAGATATTTCCGTCGTTTGCTGCAACGAAGCTTTTATTGTACACTCTTTTGCCGATTTCACAGATCAGTTCCTTTGCTTCCCGATCGCTTATATATGTATTTTGAACAGCCATGGCTGTCAGCTCCCTTCTATTTACATCCACTCCCTATTGTATATTCAAAAGTGATTTGCATCAGCAATTTTTACAAGTTTTCATTTTTCGCTAAAATATGATCATTTCCGCGGAAATATTATGTAATTCGAGGAGATTCATTCTACTAAAAAAAACCGCCCGATCAGAGGATCGGACGGTTCTTCGGGGGTATGTTGCTGATTGCTTATTTCACGCGGGGATATCCAAAGCCTGATGCATAGTCATCACCAGCTGCTGCTCCGTATCCGCCTTTAATGTCATATTGCTTGGCACGGTTTTGAAGCTCTGTGCGAAGCTGAGTATGGCTCATGGATGGGCTGGATGACCAAATTTTTGCTGCAAGGCCAGCTACGTGAGGTGTAGCCATGGATGTTCCGCTGATCGTGTTATAGCCTCCGTTATACCATGTAGACTCGATGCTTGCTCCCGGTGCAGACACTTCCACGTCTTTTTCCTGAATGACATAGTCACCGTCAGTGCTAGGATTTCCGCGGGACGAGAAGTTGGCTACACGGTATGTACCGTTTTGCTGGACGTTTTCAAGGGCTGCAACTGCAATCGCATTCTTTAATGCTCCAGGATAGCCGATTGTATTAGCGCTGTATCCGGAATTTCCTGCTGCGGCAACAACAAGGACACCTTTGCTGTAGGCATAATCAACCGCACTGCTGATTAGAGAATCTTTGCCGCTTGAACCAAGTGACATATTGATGACTACTTTTGATCCTGTGCGGGATGCTTCGTCCGCAACGTGGCGGATTGCTGCTGCAATATCATCTGAGTAGCCTGAGCCATTATCGCCAAGTACCTTGTATGCCCATAATTTCGCCTGTGGAGCTACTCCATAGATTCCCTGGCCGTCGTATCCCCCATGTGCTAAAACCGTCCCAGCTACATGTGTACCATGTCCCTGACGATCAGTACATGAGCCATTTACAATCGGGCTGGATTGAGTGAAATCCTTACATTGCTCTGCAGAGCCTTCCAGGTCAATATGGCTTGTATGAACGCCTGTATCAAGAACAGCAACCTTAATGCCGCTTCCGCCTGACGTACTGGTAATGCTGCTGTTATTATAGATGGAAGCAATTCCCCATGGTGTCTGATCACTAGGATATCCCGCTGCCTGAATAGAAACCGAATCTTTCTTGGACACTTCCGTTCTGGCAGTATCAAGAGTAACTTCGCTTACCTTTTCAATCTTTAAGTTCTTATTTTTGAGCAATGCCTGGTATTGCTTTGCATTGACTTCAGCAGTCATGCCATCACTGCCAAAATCCCAGCGCTTGTCCACCTGTGAATTCACAGAAGCTTTAGCGTTTGACGGCCCCTGGATCAATACCCGGTAGGTTTCGTTTTGAGTCTCTGGTTCTTTTGCAAATGCCCCCGCTGTAAAAACTGATAAACCCATTGTCATACTTAGAAGTGCTGCTCCTAATGCCCTTTTTTTCTTCATCCTTTTTCTCCTCTCGAATCTATATTTTTTCTGTCGGTTCTTGTTGTATTTAAAGTATATTTAAAATATTCAGACTCTAACAATATGCTAAATTATTTAATTCTCATACTTTAGAATCAGGTACAGAAACATAGTTTCTTAAAAAGTATCAGGTATTTTGGAGGGTTTACAAATACTTTCTACTATCTGAATGGTAATTACTTCATAATTTTTCCATAAACTATAGGATTACCCCAAATAAAATAGCACTTTTGATTGATGAAAAGAGTTAAATTACACTCTATTTTTATCGGAATCAGGGATATTTTCCTAGTTAAACGCTTTAAAGATATAAAGAATAGAAGTGGAAGCATGAAAATGCCCCCTGACCACTTGGCCAGGAGGCGGAATTCTTCCTATTTAAACATCTTAGACAGACTTTCAGTAAACGGTGCATAAGCTATGCCATTCTCCGTAATAATGCCTGTAATCAAATCATGATCTGTGACATCGAATGCGGGGTTATAGGTTTGTACACCTTCTGGCGCCATCGGCTTTTCGTACCATTTAGAAGTAATTTCTTCTGAATCTCTTAATTCAATATGGATATCGTCCCCTGTTTTGCATGCGAGATCGACTGTTGACAGAGGGGCACAAACATAAAAAGGTATTTTGTAATGTTTTGCGAGAATCGCAACGCCAGAAGTTCCAATCTTATTGGCTGCATCCCCATTGGCTGCCACGCGGTCACAGCCGACAAGTACCGCTTGAATCTTGCCTTCTTTCATTACGATGCTGGCCATATTGTCACAGATCAGCGTAACATCGACACCTGCTTCTTCGAGCTCCCATGCTGTCAGGCGGGCCCCCTGCAAAAGCGGGCGGGTTTCATCAGCGTATACTTTAAAATCATATCCCTTTTCCTGGCCTAAATAAATCGGAGCAAGAGCTGTTCCATATTTAGCGGTGGCAATCGTACCTGCATTGCAGTGTGTCAGAATACCCCAACCAGGCTCAAGTACAGAAAGCGCGTGCTGTCCAATCGACTCGCAAACCTTTTCATCCTCAGCCCGTATTTTTTCTGCTTCCACTTTTAGGGCTTGCTTTATTTCGGCTGCAGCTTTGCCTTCTTCCTTCAGGAAACGGGCTTCCATGCGGTCGAGCGCCCAAAACAGATTAACTGCAGTTGGCCGTGATGACGCCAGGTATTCCTTCGCCTTTTTAAAATCCATATAAAGTTCTTCATAGCTTACTGCTGCTGATTGCTTTGTGCCCAAATAGACACCGTAAGCCGCCGCTATTCCAATGGCAGGTGCACCCCGGACCTTCAAATGATAGATTGCTTCCCATATATCCTTTAATTCTTTCAAATGCAAAAAGTTCTTTTCATTCGGCAGAACTGTTTGATCTAATAGAATGAGCGTGTCGTTTTCATCATCCAATCTGACAGACTGGATGACATCCACTGGTTTTCCCATCATGCTGCCTCCTTTAGAACCTTTTTTCACAGTCTTTTAGAATACGTACAAAATCCTCACCTGTTTTAAAAGATTCCCTATCCATAATAAACATTTTTCCGGCTGCCAGACAAATCTTTTCCGCTGCAGCTCTGCTGCTGTATTCTTCAATGGAAGTGACATCCTTGACAGATGCCAGCCCGATAATTCTTCTGCACAGTTCAAGTCCCGTGACAGCTGCTGTGTCACGCAGGACTGCATCCAGATAATATTCTTTAAACCCATCATAACGGGCTGTTTGCTCAGTTGCTTTCTCCTCCCATGCCCGGAGGAATTTCTTTTTGAACAAGTCTATAATATCTTCCATTGTATTTTCGAGATATTCCAGCTGAACCTGTCTTTCTTCACCATCTGCCATTGTATATTTCGCGTTCACATAGGCGAAAATCAGGTTGGCGATCACGTTGCCGACATCGTAGCCGGCAGGGCCGCAGAATGCGAATTCGGGATCAATGATTTTAGTAGAATCTTCTTTTACAAAAATCGAGCCTGTGTGCAGATCGCCATGCAGAAGGGACTGGGCATGGGTCATAAACTCGAATTTAAGCTTTGCAGTTTCAAGCTGAAGCTTCGGGTCTTCCCATATTTCCCTTTTGGCAAATTCCCTGGTGCCTTCAAACACTTCATTTCTCGGACAATCGTAAAACGGTTCTGTGAAGACGAGGTCCTCTGAAATTTCGCATAATTCCGGGTTGGTGAATTTTTGGACCAGCTCTTTCTTTTCCTTATGCCCCATTACAACATCGGAAGTAAGCAAAAGGGTATTTACCAGGAAAGTCGAGATATGGTCAGCAAACAGCGGGAATTTTTCATGCCGCATTAAGGCTGTTCTCATGATGGTATAATCAGACAGATCCTCCATCGCGGTACAGTTCATAATGGGATCGTAGCTAAACACTTTTGGCACAAAACCTGGAGCGAGTTTGTTTTGCAGATCCAGAATTTCGTATTCAATGCGGTTGCGGTCAGGAGACAGCTTAAATTCATCAGAGATTCTGGCAACCGGACCAGCCTGCTTGATGATCAGAGACTTATTGTGTTTATGGTCCGTCAGCTTGAACACATAGTTTAAATTGCCATCGCCAATTTCCCTGCAGTCCAATTCGGCATCTGGAGCAAAATAATTCAGTCTTGTTTTGGCATATTCAATGGCTTCCTGTTCAGTCATTGTAAAATAGGCGGATGTAAAAACAGTCATGCAAAAAGCCTCCAATACGAATCTTTTTTGATAGTAGCTATGTTTTGTGAATTTAATATATTTGAAAATATCTAAATACTATCATGGGAGTGGGGGTTCGACAATATTTTTTTATATAAAAAGAAGCCGCTTCAGCAGCTTCAATCATTTAATTTATTTAATGCTTCTAATCGCCTGCAGGACGTTCGAATATACTTCAAGGGATGATAAGTCAATGCCAAGGGTAACGGCTTTCTTTGCCAAATCCGGTCTGACACCTGTGGCAATGGTGTTGACACCGATCAGCAGGAGGATATTCCGGATATCAAAGATGTGCTTGGCGATTTCAATATCTATATTCACCGTGCCGGAAAAGTCGATAATTAAGGTTTCAATTCCCAGCTGGCTTACCCGCGGGACTGTTTTCTCAATGATGATTTGTGCTCTGTCGTAGTCTATGCTGCCGATCAACGGCAGAATGGCAATGCTGTCCTGAATCGGTACAATGGCAGCAGACAGTTCATTTACCTGGGATTGGGTCTCCTTTAATTGTTCCTCCGAGTGCCGTTCAAAAGCAAATACGGTTTCATTAATGCTGATGTCGAGTATGTAGTTTACTTTTTTCACAATAGAAATAACTTCATCCGCTGTTAACTCAAATTCCATCCCTATATTACGTAATCTATCAGTAAAAACAATGCGGGTGTCCGGATATCGGGTGACTATATCGGAAATTTTTCCTCCCAGGGAGGCAGCCCGTTCGCCGTTTCCTTTACTCCACTCGACCAGTCCTTCAGGAACCCGATTTTCGCTGTTAGCAATCATGACTCCCAGATAATTTATAAACTCAACATACATCGAAACGGCCGCATCAATTTCCTGTTTGGGAATTTCGAAACCAAACCGGCTTACGATTTCTGCAACAATCTCTTCTGATAATACCTCCGCATTTTGAGTAAGATACGCTGAAACTTTTCGAATAGGCTCCATCTGTATGTATATCCCCTCTCTTATGTCCTGCTTCGATTATATCCTACTATATCTTCAAAATAACAGAATGGAGAATAAATAGGAGGATTTCCTTAAGAGGAAGAGTCATTAACTATGGTTTTAAAGCCATTCCTCATAATCTTCTTCCTTTATTTCGCTGATCAGCAGAGATTCAAACCTTCTGTAAAGCTCCTGAATGTCGGCATTGCTGTTAATCAGCGGCAGCTTGTTTTGATAGTCTTCTTCCGACTTAAAAAAACTGATTTCTGTCCACTTTGTCTCATCTATCTTGTTTTTTAACATTTTGGTCTGAACATCGATGTAATTCCGGTAGATATGACCGGCTTTCCGCTGGAGCAGCATCAGTTCCTGTTCGTTTTCCGGGCGGATATGATATTGATAGAGTTTTATGTACATGGCAGCTCCTTTAGTTCCTGGCGTTATGGGCAAGCTTGAGATGTTTTGAGTGATTTTTTGTGTTTATGGGCGAAAGTCAGATCTTATGAGCGAATCCAGTTTTTGAGTGACATTCAGATAAAAAGATTCTCAACCAGCATCAGTTTTTCAATCTCCCAGCTTCTTATAGAAGCCCAATGCTTCAATTAAAAATTCCTTATCATACCCTGTCTTTTCATGAATCCGGGCAGACCATTCTTCAATAGTATCCACAGGAGAGTCATGATACAGGCCTTCTGTTGTACTGAGGAAGCTTTCCCAATTATAAAATTCCCAATGGGCGGTTTCATTTTTATAGGGAATCCGCTGTTCCAGCAATGCCTTTGGATAAATAGTGTTCTGAGATCGTTCAGCTGCTTCCAGGAAAATGTTCATGGCTGCCGGATCCGTATCATAACTCTGCCGCGATATTTTTCCGTTTGGGCGGTGATAAGCAATTTCCAGCTGTCCGTCTTCAGATGAGACCTGAACATCTGCTGCCGGGAAAAATCCGCTTACTTTTTCCGGCGTAAAGTCTCTTGCCTCCGGATCAATTAATATGGGCTGCAGCCATTGGTCGCCCAGGTCACATAGAAAGCGGCGCCCCTCTTCATCCACTGCCACCACTGCTGCATGGGCTGAAGATGTTTTCAATTCGTGGCCAACCGGATAGGCATCGATTCCAGCCTGCTTAAATTCATGAAGAAGCCAGATCGCCAGGTCAAAACAGTTTCCGGTAATGCCATACTGATCATGGTGCTCCTTCATTAAGGAAACCTCCCGCTGCTTTTTAATGCCGGCTTTATCGTAAAACCATGCTTTTGTCAGGGTCTCCATCGGAAAGCGATCAAATTTTTTCCAAACTGACAAAATCGAATGGGGTGCGTTCAACATAATCATCCTTTCGTATATATACCATTTTACTATTCTTTGTCGATTGTAAAATTCCTCTTCCTTTTGTTTGAACCGCTATGTATGATAGAGTAATTTTAGAAGAAAGCATTTAAAGGAGGCTTCATATGGCCAAGTACAGAGGATACATAGGAACATACACAAAGGGTGAAAGTGAAGGGATTTATTCATTTGTTCTGGATGCAGAAGCAGGCAGAATTTCCGATGTGAAAACGGCAGCAAAACTGGATAATCCCACTTATTTAACAATCAGCCAGGATAATCAATTTTTATACTCGGTTGCCAAGGAAGGCGAATCCGGCGGAGTAGCTGCCTATCGTTTGGACAGCTGCGGTTCACTTGAGAAAATCAACAGCCAGGTGGCAGATGGCTCTCCTCCTTGCCACGTCAGTGTCGATACATCTGTCCGAAATGTTTTCAGTGCAAACTACCATAAAGGGACAGTGGAGTCCTACTTAACAAATGAAGACGGCTCTCTAAACCCTGCCGTTTCGGTAATTGAACATAGCGGATCCGGACCTGACAGCAGGCAGGAAAAACCGCATACTCACTATGCAGGACTTACTCCGGACGAAAAATATTTAGTTGCAGTTGACCTGGGAACGGACCAGGTGATTACGTATGAAGTGAATGATGGAATTCTGAAGGAAAAAAGCATCCTGTCTGTAAAGCCGGGCTGCGGTCCGAGACACCTTGTGTTCCACCCAAATGGAAGGTACGCCTATGTAATGACTGAGTTTAGCTCAGAGGTTCTTTTGCTTCAGTACCATGAGGATGGAAGCTTAGTTCAAAAGCAGGCTATTTCCACGATTCCGGAAGGTTTTACGGAAAATAACCAGGGAAGCGCCATTCATATTTCTTCAGACGGCCGCTTCATTTATGCCGGCAACCGCGGACACGACAGCATTGCGGTGTTCTCCGTCAATCCCGATAATGGAGAGCTTGCTTTTGTGGAGCATACCTCCACAGAAGGAAACTGGCCGCGCGACTTTGTGCTTGATCCAACCGAGAAATTTTTGATTGGCTCCAACCAGAATTCCAGCAATATTGTTTTGTATTCCCGTGATGAGAATACCGGGAAGCTTTCATTACTTCAATCTGATGTTATGGTTCCGGATCCGGTTTGTGTGAAGTTTTTACATGTGTAAGAAAAGCGAAAGAGCCTTGCCCGCCCCCGGCACCTCGAGGGGGCAGGCTCTGGAGCTAGACAGGAAGAAACAGGGTGAGACACTGCTTTTCGCAGAATCTCACCCCTTTTTTATACACTAATTTTAAAAGCAATCTTCCCCCATTGTTCTGCGTTATCGAGTCTGTCAAAAGCTTTCTCGAATTCTTCCAGCGGAAGCGCCTGATCCAATACCGGCCTGATTTGATGCTTTTCAATAAACTGGAGCATTTCATGGTATTCCTCCGCGCTACCCATTGTTGAGCCAAGCAGGTTTTGCTGGGCATAAAAAAGGCTGCGGAGATTTAGTTCCAGCTGATCTCCTGTGGAGGAGCCAAATGTTACGATGGTGCCGCCATTACGCAGGATTTCGAGCGATTTATTGAATGTCGCAGGGCCAACTGATTCAATGACAAGATCCACTTTTTCCCCGCCAAGGACTCCATTCCAGTCTTCACTGCTGTTCAGGGCTTTATCCGCACCGAGTTCAAGTGCTCTCTGACATTTTTCCTCCGAACGGGAAGCTGCGTAAACGGTTGCTCCCGCTGCTTTTGCAAATTGCATTAAGAAGGTTGCAACTCCTCCTCCAATCCCTGGAATGAACACCTTCATGCCTGACTGAAGCTTTCCTCTTGTGAACAATGCTCTGTAGGCGGTTAGTGCAGACAGGGATAGGACGCCCGCTTCCTCCCAGGTTAAATACGCCGGCTTGGGTGCTGTGTTTTCAGCAGGAATGGTGATATATTCGGCGAATGTGCCATGAAACGGCAAGCCGACGATTTCAAAGCCTGCTGGCGGTGCATCGCTCTTTTCCTTCCATCCCAGTCCGGGATTGATGATGACCTCATCACCTGGCTTCACGTGTGTAACGCCTTCTCCGACTGAGTCTATGACTCCCGCTCCGTCTGAACCGATGACAAGCGCAGGATCTTCTGGCTTGTGGCGGTTCAGGACAAATAAATCACGATGATTCAAGCCTGCCGTTTTTAATTTCACCCTCACCTCGCCGTTACCCGGATCGGACTTTTCCAGTTCACCATAAGATAATCCCGCGCGGCCTGCTACTCCTTCATGAATGATCGCTTTCATTTCCTTCACCTGCTTTTCTTTAAAAATTTCGTCTATTCTATCATATCTTGAAAGTGCCAGGAGGAAAAAGCGATATGCCTACTTTGCACTGCTAAGCCTTAGTTTCACAAATTTTCTTTTGCCTGCCTGCAGAACTAATCCGTCTGTGATTTTCACGAGCATCTGAACATCGCCGACTTTCTGTCCGTTTAAACGGATGCCGCCGCCCGCAATCATTTTTCTGGCTTCCGTTTTGGAGGAAAGCAGGCCGAGGCCGGCAAGCAGGTCTGTAATGAGGACTTCACCTTCACCCTTCCATTCGGCTTCCGGGATCTCATCCGGCATGGCTCCCTTTTGGAAAATAGTTTTGAAATGCAGTTCGGCTTTATCGGCTTCACCTGTGCCATGGTACATGCGGACGATTGTTTTACCTAAAAGCATTTTGGCGTCACGCGGATGAAGTGTGCCGTTTTCGAGCCCCTCTGCGATTTGCTGTTTTTCTTTTACTGGCAGATCTGTTGCGAGATTGAAGTATTTTGGAATCAGCTCATCCGGGATGGACATGGTTTTGCCGTACATATTATTGGGATCTTCATCGACACCAATGTAATTGTTTTTTGATTTGGACATTTTCTCTTTGCCATCCAGGCCTTCAAGGAGCGGCATCAGGATGACCACCTGCTTTTCTTTTTGGAAATGCTCCTGCAGATGGCGTCCCATCAGGACATTGAAGTGCTGATCATTCCCGCCAAGCTCGATATCGCTTTCGAGTACAACCGAGTCATATCCCTGCATCAGCGGGTAGAAAAATTCATGAAGAGAGATCGGTTTGCCTGTGGACAGGCGCTCTGAAAAGTCATTGCGTTCCAGCAGGCGGGCAACTGTTATGCTGGCAGACAGGCGGATGACGTCTTCAAGCTGGAGATCCGAAAGCCATGCTGAGTTGTAGTGAAGATCGACCTTATTCATGTCCAGCACTTTGCTGAATTGCTCGAAGTATGTTTTGGCATTACGTTTCACCTCTTCATCGGTGAGCTGGTTTCGGGCTGCGGATTTGCCTGTCGGGTCGCCAATTTTTCCGGTAAAATCGCCAATAATCAGCTGGATGATATGGCCATTGTCCTGGAACTGCTTTAGTTTATTCAGCACAACCGTATGGCCGATATGGACATCCGGTGCAGAAGGATCAAGCCCCAGCTTAATTTTTAAAGGCTGGTTTTGAAAAATGGACTTGGCTATTTTATTCTTTAGCTCTGCTTCAGGCAGAATATCCTGGACACCATTGCGGTATACCTCCAGCTGCCTCTCTGTTTCGTGTTTTTGCTGGGCTGTTAATTTTCCAAAAAAATCCCCCATGTCCCCTATCCTTTCTATTATCGGAATACAAAAAACCACGCCCCTAAAGAAAGGGACGTGGCTAACGCGGTACCACCCTTTTTGAAGATTGCTCTTCCACTCAGCGGATTAACGGCCCGTGCCGTTCCCTGCTACTCCTGTTCACAGAGAAAGTTCAAGAAGGTAATTCACTGTTATCTTTGTGCTGATTTTCACCAGGCATCAGCTCTCTAAAACAGGGAGATAAGCAGCTACTTGTTTCTGTCATTACGTTTAAATTTGAAATTTTTATTATTTTAGCGGAATGGAGGACATTGTTCAAGTGTTTTTTCTCAAGCAATATTAGATGAAGTTTTTTCAACCGTAATACTATATAAAAACCAGGAACATGCAATGCCCCTGGTCCATGGTTATTTCGTTAAGATAATCGGTCCTTCTTTTGTGATGACAACGGTGTGTTCACATTGAGCGACATGGCTTTTGTTAGGTGTAACGAACGTCCAGCCGTCGCTCATTTCCCTTACTTCTTCATCACCGCTTGAGATAAAAGGCTCAAAGGCAACAACCATGCCTTCTCTTAACAGCTGTTTATCCCATGGATCAAAATAGTTCAGGATATGGTCCGGCTTTTCATGAAGGGAGCGGCCGACACCGTGTCCAGTCAGATTCATGATAACGTTGAATCCATTGTTTTTGGCAACCTTGTGAACTGTCTTTCCGACAAGGCTCAGCTTGCCGCCCGGCTTTAATTTTTTCAGTCCTTCATCGAATGCCTCCTGAGCCGCATCACATAATTTTTGCAGTTTCTCGTCTTCACCAACGACAAATGATAGGCCTGTGTCTGCGAAGTAGCCATCTTTTGATCCTGAAACATCAATATTTACAAGATCGCCCTCTTTAATCACCCGGCTTCCAGGAATGCCATGGGCCACTTCTTCATTCACGCTTATGCATGTGAAGCCTGGAAAATCGTATTCTCCTTTAGGGCCTGAAATCGCTCCGTGCTTTTCAAAAAGCTCTCCGGCTAAGTCATCAAGCTCCTTGGTTGTTACACCTGGCTTAGTTTTTTCAATCATCTCATCGCGGATCTCCGCGACAATTCTGCCGATTTCCTTCAGTTTTGCTAATTCTTCTTCATTTTTTACAATCATAAGAATCCTGCCTTTTCAATAGTTGTTATTTCTCTATTATAATCTAAATGTGGCGTGCTTAATAAGATTTCGCCTTTTCTGTTGCTAAAAACCTAATAATCAACAGGAAAGTGATAAGGCCTGTTAAGGAAAACAGCAATGCTTCGAGCAGATGTCCTCCATCATTATTAGATTCTGCACGACTTGGTGTTCTTGCTTCACCGCTCAGTATTTTTCCGTAAAAACCCTCATGACCTGATAAAATTCTGCCATCCTGCACTTGGACCATTCCATTGGGACCGGCAACGGGAACAAGAAAGCGGGCTTCCTTTGTTTTCTCCAAAAATAACAGGAACTTGCCTCCATCCTGCTGATATTCCTCAGCCCATCCTTTATCGTAAACATCAATGCCTGCCGTGATGGTTTCTGTTGCTTTTCCTTTATATACTTTCTCGACTTGAAACTGCCTTCCGTAAAAATTCCCCTTGCTTGATTTTTGTTTGCTTTTAAAATTATATGTTCCCAGCACAATAACTTGTGAGCGGGATTCGACCATTTCGGGATTAAGTTCAAGCCATTTTGTTGCGAATGATGATGAACCCCCTGCCAGCAAAAGCGCAAAAAGTATGAAGAACACCTTTCTCATTGTCTTCTTCCCTTCAATCATACCTTTGATTGAACAATCTGTTCACGCATCGAATGCAGCACACGCTTATAATAGTAATCCTGATGCGGGACAAAGTCCGTTTTCCTTACATTTATGGAGTTGGGGATTCTTATGCCATTATCCACCTGGAATCCTTCTGCCTCAATGAGTTCTTTTCCGCCAAACCACAGTCCATAAAACTCCTCCATTGCAATCTGGTATATCCCAGTAACCTCTTCAGGCTGCGGGCTAAACTCTTCTAAGGAATAATTGCTGTGATACAGGAAAACGTGGGCCAGTTCTTTGTCGATAAAATTTTCTTTCTCTGCTATGTAATCAATGACGCCCAGTGGCACCAAGTCCGCAAAATCAACATGAATCCCCAGTTCTTCCTCCACTTCTCTCATGCCGTCCATGACAGATTCATGGCTTAAGAGGTGGCCAGCAGCAGTTATATCCAAAAGGCCAGGGTAATCCTTTTTCTCCTTGCTGCGGTATTGAAAATAAATATAATCCTGATCTTTTTCCCTGCTGACGAACCAGCAATGGAACGTTTCATGCCAGTGGCCTTGTTTATGGACCTCTTTACGAGATGCGACACCGATTTGTTTTCGGTTATCATCAAATATATTCAGAAGTTCTGTTTCCAATTAAATGGCCTCCTTGATTATATAGCTATTAAATATTTCATGCGGGTCTGCCTGATATAAATCCCGATACCTCTCAATCTTCTCCTGCTCCGCATAATGCCTTACCATTTTATAAGCAAAAGAATAGCCGGCAAATACCGGGATTCCCATCTCTTTATTGCCAAAACAGATTTTGCTTTTTAAGACATCGTCTGCTGTACTCAGGTTTTGCCGGGCAATTTCTATATAATTCTGCTCGATTTCCTCAGTAAATTCCTTCTTCCACCAGCGTTTATCCTTATAAAGCGAAAGACTGAAATACTCGGCGCCCCCCTCCATTTTATACCAGTCCGCGAGAGTAAAGGTTTCCAATGTAAGATTGTAGATCGGATTTTCAGGGGAAGCATGATGGAGCTCATGGGCAATCATATAGTTTAAAAAGTCGGTGTCCGGCTGTGGGGGAATAGCTATAATGATGGTATCTGGACCTATTGTGTAGCCATTTGTCCACATGGATTGATCAAAACTCTGAAACCATGGGAAAGGAAGTGCTGGAACGATTGTTATGGTTAGGCTTTCAAAGTGAAGATGGCTCTCAGCTTCTTTGCACGTTTCTTCAACGATCGCTTCGATTTCCTTAGGATTCCAGCTGTATTTAAGAGCATCCGCTTCTGGCAAAGCTGCAAATGCAAATAGCTGAAATCTTTTGGCGAGCTGTTCCCAGTCCTGCATCCAGGATTTCCTGCCGATTAAGGGACTGATCTGAGATTGAAGGAAGCCCTTTAGGTTTATCCGGTTTTCAATTAGTTCTTCAGGTGTAATTTGATTGAGGGTGTACTTCATAGAAAGTCCTCCTTATTAGAGGTAAGCAGAAGGGATACTCATCTTCCGCCATCCCCTGTCACTGCTTTCCTGATTGGTTCTGATAATTCCGCTGCACCATTCCGGATGATTTAATCATTCCGAACTTTTCATAAAACGGCTGTAATTCAGGGTCACACATAATATCGATCATATAAATACCGTCCAGCTCTTCCAGCATGCGGGTGACCAGCTTTTGACCGATTCCCTGCTGCTGATAATCAGGCAGTACTTCAAGCAGCGGAATGTAGGCTGATAGCACTCCATCGCTGATTGCTGTGATGAACCCAACCACTGCATGTTTATCACGGTCAATGGCAAGCACGATTTTCGTGCTGTTTTTTAGAAGCTTCAGATGCTTTTCAGGGCTCGGCGGATTTTGCCACCCATCAAAAAAACCGTCCAGCATATCTGCTGATATTCCTTCTGGATCCACTGCATATTTGATCATTTTATCAGCTCCAATTTCTATCAGAAAGAAGCATCCAAAAATCCTCCTGACCTTTTAATCAATTAATTTTCGACAAATATGCAGGAAAAGCCTGTACATTTTTTTGAAAAATTCAAACGGGTTATTTTTCATTTACTCTTTAATCCATTAGAATAATGTTAACTAACTTGGTTAAAGGGGTTCTGAGGATGCTGGAACTGCTGATTACGATGCTGGAGCGGCTTGGAATCATTGTCACCATTGCGCTGATTCTGACAAGGTTCCGCTTTTTCAGAGAGATGATTTATGGCGAAAGATTAAAACGGCAGCAGGAGTATAAAGCCATTCTTTTTTTCGGCTTCTTTGGCATCATTGGAACCTATTCAGGGCTGGCCTTCAATACGGACACACTGCAGTTTAACCGCTGGGCATCCGAACTTGCTACAGATGAAGCCATTGCCAATTCCAGGGTGATCGGGGTTGTGCTCGCCGGATTGCTTGGCGGTCCTAAAGTAGGAGTTGGGGCAGGAATTATAGCAGGATTCCACCGATTTACGCTTGGCGGCTTTACCGGGATTGCCTGCGGTTTGGCGTCGATAGTGGCGGGGCTACTTGCCGGATTTTTCCGCCGGAAAAATGAACATGTGAAGCTATCGTCGGCATTCTTCATCGGTGCTACGGCTGAAGCCGTACAGATGCTGATTATTCTCGGTATGTCACGGCCTATAGAAAAAGCGGTTGCGCTAGTCGAAATGATTGGAATTCCCATGATTATAGCAAATGGTCTTGGCAGTGCCCTATTTTTACTGATCATAAAAAATGTCATAAACGAAGAAGAAAAAGCAGGAGCTTTTCATGCACAGAAAACACTTCGGATTGCTGACCAGACGCTTGCACACCTTCGTGAAGGGATTAATCATAAGTCCGCACTGGCAGTCTGCCTGATTTTACATAAGGAACTCCAGATGAAAGCAGTTGCAATCACCAATCACACCGAAATCCTTGCCCATGTCGGCCTTGGAAATGACCACCACCGCTCCGGAAGCCCGATCCAGACCCAGATAACACGGGATGTCATTCAAAACGGGGAAATTGTGGTTGCCAATGACCAGACCATTCACTGCCGGCAGGAAAACTGTCCTCTTGGCGCAGCCATTGTCGCTCCTTTAAAGCTGCGCGGCGAAACCATCGGAACGCTGAAGTTTTACTTCACTTCGGAAAAAGAAATGACTAATCTCGTGATGGAGCTAATTTCCGGGCTAAGTGTACTGCTCAGCAATCAGCTCGAAATCGCTGAGGCTGATAAAGCCTACCAGCTGGCAAAGGAAGCTGAAATTAAAGCACTGCAGGCGCAAATATCACCGCATTTTTTATTTAATTCATTAAATACGATTATTTCCCTTGTGCGGATCGAGCCTGCCCAGGCAAGGAAATTGCTCGTTTCCTTATCTCATTTTCTGCGGCAAAATCTGACGGCCACAACAGTCAGCTGTACGACCCTTGAACAGGAGCTCAGACATGTAAAGGCCTATCTGTCAATTGAAGAAACCCGGTTTGTGGATCGGCTCGAAGTTATATACGACATTGATGAAGATGCCCTTTTGGAAAGAATCCCGCCGCTCACTCTGCAGCCGATTGTGGAAAATGCCGTAAAGCATGGGATTAAGAACAAGGAACAGGACTGTATCATTATGATCAAAATTCAGAAACAGGATGGAATGACGTTAGTAAAAGTGAAGGATAATGGACAGGGAATGAGCCGGGAAAGAGCCGAACAGCTCGGCAAAGAAACCCTGCAGTCAGAATCGGGCTCCGGACTTGCATTGTACAATGTAAACCGCCGGCTGACCATGATGTTTGGTGAGGAAGCTTCGCTGCAAATTGCCAGCACTCCAGGCTTCGGCACTGACATACAATTCGCCATTCCGCAAACGGAGGAAAAAACTGATGGAAAAAACGATCCGAATTTTAATCGCTGATGACGAACGATACAGCAGAGATGAATTAAAGCATTTACTCGAGGAGTTTCCTGCTATCCAGGTTGTCGGCGAGGCTGAATCTGGCGAAGCGGCCGTGATGAAAGCCATCCAGCTTCAGCCGGACGTCGTTTTCCTTGATGTGGAGATGCCCAGGATGAACGGGATGGAAGCTGCCAAATCATTGCAGGAGCTAAAAAAGGTGCCGCTCATTATCTTTGCAACCGCCTACCCGCAGTTTGCTGCTGAAGCCTTCCGCTATGAAGCAACCGATTATTTACTGAAGCCCTACGACGAGGAGCAGCTCGAACAGACCATCAGGCGAGTGGAAAAATTGATTGGTGCCAAAAAAGAAAATGACACCAGCAAGCCCGCCGGCAAGCTGGCTGTTGAAGAAGATGGGGAAATACTTTACTTGGAGCCAAAAGAAATCCTCTATATCTACCGGGATGAAAAAGTATCCAGAATTATAACCAGAACCGGTGAGCATGAAACTAAAACCCCGCTGAAAGATTTGGAGAGCCGGCTGCTTCCCTTTAGCTTTTTCCGGATTCATAAAAGCTATCTGGTGAATCTGGATTATGTCACACGACTCACCCCCTGGTTCAACGGGGCATACCAGCTTGAGATGGAAGGCCGGGAAGAACTTCTGTCTGTGAGCCGGAACTATGTGAAGGCACTGCGGGTGCGATTGGAATTGTGAAAATGCATCGGTGACGGTGCCTTTTTGTTTTTTGTGGGGGGAAGTTTTTGAGGGGGATTGCAGTGATTCAGAGATTGATTGCTTTTCTGAGGGGGGTTCTGAAATCGGGTTTGGGCTCTTTTATTGGGAATTGCGCCAAAATCGATGGGGATTGCACTCTCCAAATCGCTTTGGCACTATATATTTAGTTTAACTGGACTGCTAACCACTAAATATAACGAATTTTCTATACATTCCCACCCTTCGATGCATGTTAATCCCCCATCACTGCATTTTAATCTTTGTTTTTTACATGTTGGACACAAATTGTTCAAATTTCCTTCTCTTCTTATATAATTAATGTAAACGCATTCATAAAGGGGGATAATGATGATTACTTTTTTAGTCTGTATTGCACTTTTAATTATTGGTTATTTTACGTACGGCAAGTTTGTTGAAAAAGTATTCGGTGTGAAGGAGGCACGGACGACTCCGGCCTACACGCATGCTGACGGTGTGGACTATATCGCAATGAGCACACCAAAGAACTCGTTGATTCAGCTATTGAATATTGCAGGTACTGGTCCGATTTTCGGCCCGATTATGGGAGCGCTTTACGGACCTGTAGCCTTTATCTGGATCGTGGTCGGCTGTATTTTTGCCGGTGCCGTTCATGATTATTTAACTGGAATGATTTCGATCCGCAACCGCGGCGCGCATTTGCCTGAGCTTGCGAGCAAGTTCCTCGGGAAAGTCATGAAGCATGTTGTGAACGCTTTCGCCGTTCTTCTTCTGTTATTGGTTGGTACGGTGTTTGTTACAACTCCGGCTGATCTGCTTTATGTGGTAATGGATCAAAAAATCTCACTAACTCTAATCATTGCTGCAATTTTCATCTATTATATTTTGGCGACTTTGCTGCCTGTTGATAAAATCATCGGACGCCTGTACCCATACTTTGGCGCATTGCTTTTAATCAGCGCACTTGGCGTAGGTATTGGTTTAGTGGCAACTGGTGCCGATATTCCGGAAATTTCTCTGCAGAATTTCCATCCGGCTAACGCACCTATTTTCCCATTGCTGTTTTTCACTATCACTTGCGGTGCTCTTTCCGGTTTCCATGCAACACAGACGCCGATTATTTCCCGTACAACTCAGAATGAAAATCAGGGACGCAAGATTTTCTATGGCATGATGATTGCAGAAGGTGTTATCGCCATGATCTGGGCTGCTGCCGCGATGAGCTTATTCGATGGTTATAACGGATTAAGTGATTTCCTTGCTAACGGAGGTCCTGGTGCTGTGGTAAGCGAAGCTTCTACCTTAATGCTTGGGGCAATCGGCGGAACACTTGCGATTCTTGGTGTCGTGGTCCTTCCGATCACTTCCGGAGATACAGCTTTCCGAAGTGCACGTATGATTATTGCTGACTATATTAACTTCTCCCAGAAGAAAATTTCCAGCCGTTTGTGGATCGCTATCCCATTGTTTGCTCTTTCTTTGGCACTTACGCAAATCGACTTTAACATTTTATGGAGATACTTCAGCTGGGCTAACCAATCAACTGCGGTTATCGCGCTGTTTGTCGGTGCCATGTACTTGTATATCGCGAAGAAAAATTACTGGATTTCCCTTATACCTGGAATCTTCATGCTGTTAATGGTCCTAACGTATATCTTTAATGCGCAAATCGGGTTCGGTTTATCAATGAATGCTTCATGGATTGGCGGAGCCATCGGTACCGTCATTCTAGTGGCACTATTCTTCTCCGCTGCTAAAAAGGCTCGGGCGAATAACCTGCCGCTGGAAGAAGATATTTCCGGCTGGAAGAAATCCGCTTAATGGGCTGCTGCAGTCCAAAATACCGTGAAACGGTAAATGAGGAAGAGAAGAAAGTAAACGAAAAAGGGACAGATTCTCTTCCTCTCCTTGCCAAATTGATTTTTGGTGCAATATTTGTAATCGGATTATTCTACTATTTAACTTAGCAAAAGTGCACGTTCATGCGTGCACTTTTCCATTTAACCTAAGGAGGCACAAAAAAAAATGAGAATATTAGTTATCGGAGCCGGCGCCATTGGCGGCTATTTTGGCGGAAGACTTTTGGAAAAAGGCGAGGATGTTACTTTTTTGGTAAGGGAGAAACGAAAGCAGCAGCTTGAGAAATACGGGCTTCTGGCGGAAAGTGTGCATGGGGATATGACTTTTCCTGAGCCGAAAACGATCCAGGCCGGAGAAAAGGCAGATGCATTCGATGTCATCCTGCTCTCTACAAAAGCCTATCATCTTGAGGGAGCTATAGAGGATATCCGTCCCTTCACAGGCGATAGTACCTTGATTCTTCCTCTCTTAAATGGAATCGCACATATGGATCAACTAACAGCCGCTTTTGGGGCAGCGAACGTTCTTGGCGGTCTTTGCTTTATTGAAACCACTCTTGGTGAAAATGGGAAAGTGATTCAGACAAGCCCGGTCCATGACTTTGTTTTTGGGGAACGATCCGGTGAAAAAACAGAGCGGATCCTGAAGCTTCAAGAGGCATTTTCAGGTACAAAAGCAAACTTCCGCCTATCCGAAAATATCGAACAGGAGATGTGGCATAAGTACCTCTTTATCTCCACACTTTCTGGTGTCACTTCCCTGTTCCGTTCACCCATCGGGCCGATTCGAGATCAGGCATTCGGATTAAATACCGTTAAAATAGTTTTGAAGGAAGCATCTGCTATTATGAGGGGCTTGGATGCTCCGCTGGCTGATGGGATTGAAGATGCGCAGGTGCAAAAAATAAACGAAATGGGCTATGAAATGAAATCCTCCCTGCAGCGCGATATGGAAAAGCAGCAGGCTATCGAAGCCGATCATTTCTTTGGATATTTGCTGAAAAAAGCTGAGCTGCTGGATTTGGATGCTCCTGTTATCGGTGCGATTTATGCTAACTTAAAAGTTTATGAAAAAAATAGTCTTTAAACCAAAATCCGAGCAGGCCAACCCGCTCGGATTTTTAGTTTATTATTTTTTGCTGCTGTTTGTATTATAGTAGAATTTCGCCGTGATGGATCCATCGGCATTTTCTTTAATGTCAGTTACATGGATTCCGGAATCAGCCGGCGTTGAGCTATAGCCCTTCCAGAAGTAGTAAGAACCAGTGTGAACATTTCCGGATACAGGTGTGATTTTCCCTCCGGTTTTGAAGAAATCTCCTGCATCACCGCGGTTTAGATTTTTCTCCAAGTCATACTTGCCATCAGCCTGAAGAACAGATAAACCGTAGTGAGTTACAACTGTACCATCACTTGCTGTTTCAGATTGGTTGTACTGGAAGCGTTTGTTCATCCAGTTTTCCACGTTGTTTGGACGGAAGCCGGCAGTCTGGTACAGGTTGATGATGTTCTCATCTACGTGCCATGCCATTAACCCTTTAGAATCTGCCCCCTGGCGAATTAAGCCTTTGTTAAAGCCATCCTGCTGAACGTTTTCAAATAGGAAGTATTCAGTGCCATTAGAGCCCGGCACTTCCATTTTGACGATGCCGTTATCAGCAGTTGCTTTATTGATCGCCGGAAGCGTGATTTCTTTCACGCCATCTTCAGGCTTTACTTCAATTGGATTTACCCACCCCAAGAATATCTTAGAGAACGGATCAAAGTGCGTTGGAGAGTTTCCTGCATAAGCTGCAGCATCCGGATAGCGCATCCAGGAGCCGCCTGCCATCATTGAGTAGTTTCCTACACCTTCAGAGCTGTAAACCGTATCATAGAAATCAGGCAATCCTAGCGCATGTCCAAATTCATGAGCGTAAACCCCGGTTTGTGCAGGGAATGGACCCGTTTTTGCTTCTTCTTTGTAGGTATTAGTAGCTGCATCGAAACCGGCAACGTTTCCGCCGATGCCTGGCTGAATGTTGTAGTTATTGACTACTACTCCGTCATAGGTCATATCTTCTGCAACTGTTTTATTAATCCATTCATTTTGAGACATGCCAGCATGTACATCTGCAGGTTTGCCAGTTTCATAGTATTTCCCATAATATAAAGCACTTAGCAGGCTCCACTTATGTGACCAGAACTGTGCCGGGTCACGGCTGAATTCAGCTCCTGTACCTTCATGAATGACGAAGATATTAGGCACTTCCCCATTCTCAGCATACTTCGAGAAGTCAACCTGCTCGTCTGCCGCTTTCAGCAAGTCACGGATGAATTCGCCTGTATGGGCATCCCCATTCACATTGCCATTAACGTATGTACCATTTTCAGCATATTTACCTTCCTGATCCAAGTAGTATGAAGCACCTTTAGGCATCTCTACCCATACAAATTCGGTGTTTTCCTTGCGGACCAGGTTGGTTTTTCCATAGCTGGATTCTTTATAAGCATTTTGCATCGTGCGGTCCTTTGGAACATTCTCACCATCATATTTCTGGAATTGAGGAAGCTCATAAGGATTATACTCTGTTCCAAAAATTAAATCCTCATAATACTCAGCTGGAACTTGTCCAGGCATATCACCGACCGGCTCATCACCATCCGAATACTTTGCCAGAAGAACAAGAACCGGTATATCTCCTGTTGCTGCTTTATACGCCACATGATTGTCACCAGGCTGCTGGAACTTTGCTCCTGCCTTTGCTGCTTTCTCAGCCGGATCGACCTTTGATAGATCGATTCCCAATTCCTTTGCTTTTGCAGCAAGCTCCGGCGACGCACCTACATGATGGGCAAGACTGATTTGATATTTACTTTCCTGCTTTGCCTGAGTATCTGCCGGTCCCGCTCCTGCAAAAACGGCACTTCCTGCTAAAGCAAGGGATAAAGCTGAAGTGGATAGAACTTTTAACATTTGACTCACTCCCTATAATCTGTTTCTGTAATCTAAATAGTACAAAATATTCAGTATTTTCAAAATAGGAACAAAGGATGGTTTATAAGATTTCTCGTGGTCTAAAAGACTTATTTTTCTGAAAAGTTACAGGTAAAAAGATTATTTCTCTGTGAAATTTCCTTTAACTGTTTAATGATTTATAATAGAGGGATATGTAGATAAAGGAGACTCTAACATGACTCATATAGAAGACAATAATCGAAAAAAAATCAGCTTAAAAGAAGCAATGAAACAGCAGCTTATGAATAAAAAACAAGAGCAGGCAGGCGGAAAGTTCAATAATACTCCGGTTAAATCGGCGAAAGCATTGAAAAGCCAGCAGACAAAGAAGACCAATAACCAGCGGAAACGGACGGGTGTATAATGGAAGGGCAGAATCGCGCTGCAATCGCGCCTGGGTTAAAAGTAAAAATTGTTCTTAAAAAGGATCAGCGGACAGGTGTGCTGACAGAAGGAATAGTGAAAGACATTCTAACAAAGTCACCTTCTCACCCGCACGGTATAAAAGTGAGACTCGAAGATGGACAGGTTGGCCGGGTAAAACAAATTTTACGTTAATAGGGACAGTTCCCTTACACTAGATTTGGTTATACTGGGAGGAGACTATTGGTTACACTGATCAAGCCTTTACTGGTAAACATTACAATACTTTTTTCATTTACGTTTAACGGGAATTTGTTTTTTCCATATCAGACAAAGACCCCTCTTACCCTTAAACAAAAATTGATTTACGGACTTCTCGGCTCATTCGGAGCACTTTTATGCATGTTTTATCCTATTGAAACGCTGGGGGAAACCCATTTTGATTTGCGCATGGTCGCCATCATGATCGTGACGCTGTATACAGGATGGCTTCCCGGCTCTATTGTGATGCTGAGTACCGTCATTACCCGCTATTTAATAGGCGGACAGTTCATTTATATTGGAATTTTGGTTTCCATTCTGGCATTTGTGATTACCCTTTCCCTAAGACGAGTGTTTCTTAATTCCAGCCATCGGGTAGTGACTGGTTCTTTTATTCTGTTCTTTTATTTTTACTTATATATATCCATCATTGCCACAGCCGTCATTTTTCTTGATACATTCTTTTACCTGACTTACTTCGTTGCGTTTTACCTGACATTTATTGCACTTATTTTTGTCATCGAAAATCTTTTCAAAACGAATAAACAGATCAGTGAAATGATGTATATGGATAAGCTGACAATGGTCGGCCAGCTGGCAGCTTCCATCGCACATGAAATCAGAAATCCTTTATCCACTGTGAGGGGCTTCATTCAATATTTGAGCCAGGATACGTCGGATGAGAGCTTAAAAAAGTTCTCCCCGCTCATTATTGAGGAATTGGATCGTACAAACAGCATCATTACAAACTATTTAAAAGTCTCAAAGCCCGAGCAGTTCCATCTGGCTAATGTCCCCCTGCATGACGTGATTCAGGATTGCGTACTGCTCATGAGACCCCTTGCTTCTTATGCCAATGTGGTGATTGAATACGCGGATAAAGGGCCTTTTTATGTGCAGGGAGATGAACACCACCTAAAACAGGCCATCATGAATGTGATCAAGAATGGTATAGAATCAGTCCCGGAAAAGGGAAGGATTCAAATTTTCACCTCTGCTGATTATTTTCACAACACGGTTGAAATAACCATTTCAGACAACGGCCGGGGCATGACATCCGAGCAATTAGAGAATATCGGACTGCCTTTTTATACAACAAAGACGAAGGGAACTGGACTTGGCAGCATGGTTACGAACAAAATCATCCGTGAAATGCAAGGAACGATAGAATATGACAGCGATATTGGCAAGGGAACGACAGTGAAAATCATACTGCCCCTGCTGAAGAGTGAATAAGGAAAGAAAAATTGCCAAAAAAAAGAGTGCCTGAGTGCACTCTTTTGCTGTATTGCCTTTTAACCAAGCCGGCCCTGAATCGCAGGCTGGTATTTTCTCATCGGACCTTTTGCCAGAACATCACGCATATAGAAATCCCCGGCAGGATTTGTTTTTTTCAGCAGTTCTAAGAGGTATGTAATATCATCCATAGCCCTATGCGTCTGGCTTTCTGCAATCTGATGGGACTGAAGGAGCGTCAGCAGCTTGCTGTCTGTAAAACCATATTCCTTCCATGGGACACTTCTCATTGTGCAATACCATTTTAATTCGTTGATGTCTTCAGGATACATCCGGTATAAAAAGCTGCGGTCAAAGGATGCATTATGAGCGAAAACGGAATCGGCATGAAAGAAATATTTTTTTATTTTGATATCATCAAAGCATTTACCGCTGACAGCTTCATAAGGAATTCCGTGAACTCTAAAAGCGCGGCTGTAATTGTTTTTGGCCGATTTGCTTATGGGCTCCCGCAGGAATGCAGCTTTATCCTTAATATCAAGGATCTCCCCTGTATCCGCACGGTAGGAAAACAGCTTTAATGCCAGTTCGATGATTTCATCGGAATTTGGTCCAAGTCCCGTCGTCTCCACATCCAGCAGCAGCCCCATCTTTTCCTTGTTTCTCATGGCCAGCCTCCTCTATTCATTTTAAATTAAGCATATAATAGAGGAGTGCTGAATGCCAGCGGAACCGCTCTTAGATCTTTTTATCGTTCTTTAATCGGTCCACATAGTCGGCATGATAATTCTGATGCATATATTCCCGGTTTTTCATGGAATAGAAATATCCTGTGGAAAGAGACAGAAATGCGAACAGAAACCCTACCCCAAAGCCGAAGGTATGATAGCCCATAACAATGCTGACAACGGTAGTGAGCAAAAGTACCAGCAATATATAAAATAAAATATTTTTGCTTTTCAAGGATGTTCCTCCCCTTATTTCAATACATTTTTTAAAAGATACTGTCTTATTATTATACCAAATACGAAACAAAACGGCGGTTTTCTCCGTAAGAATAGTAAGGAGGTTTTTCCCATGATCGGACTTGTCATTACACAAATTGCCGTGATCGCGCTCTTCCTGATTCTCGGGTGGGCTGTAAGATTCAAAAAGGCTTACTGGCTCATTTCCGGATTCGCATCGCGGCCCGAAGAAGAGAAAGAATCATTAATAGAAAACAGGTATCTGCAAAAAATCGGAAGCCTGCTTATAGGCACCGCTATCGGAATGCTGGTGCTCCTGCCTCTCTCGTTTACCGAATTCAGATTCGCAGCCGAAGCGCAATTCGGCTTCATGCTGGTCATATTGCTTGGCGGACTCGTCTACTTATCCAGATATGAAGTGCCGGCCAAAAGAAAACGCAGTTATATAATTGCCAGCATTCTCTTCATTGTAACGTTTGGCCCTATCGTTTATCTGACCGTCTCCAGTCATAAAGGCTATGAAATGGCATTAGAGGAGGATTCATTTGAAATCTCCGGGATGTACGGAGATAAGTGGGATTATCGGGATATTCAGTCCGTACAATTATTGGAGGAGATGCCTGAAGTAACCTGGAAACAAAATGGTATCGGCCTCCCTACTCTTGCACAGGGACATTTCAAAGTGACTGGCTATGGCAGCAGCCTATTATTCATCCAAAAAGAGCATACGCCCATTCTATACATTGAGGTCAAAGATGAGCAGATATTTGTTAACAGCAAAGATTCCTCAGAAACTCAGATCTGGTATGAGGAGCTCAAAAAAGAAGCGGAAAAACAAACGAAGCCGCCGGCATAACATTCCGGTGGCTTTTAGTTGAAGATTTACTAAATACAATCCATAATTGGATAATCATAGTAATTATAGGAGGTGCTTCGAAAAGTGTCATATTTACTTCTGATCATAGGATTTGCCCTTTTAATAGCAGGGGCAAACTTCTTTGTGGATGGCGCTTCAAAAATTGCCGGGTTTCTCAAGATTTCTCCGCTGCTGGTCGGGCTGACAATCGTTGCGTTTGGAACAAGTTCGCCTGAAGCCACAGTCAGCATTCTGGCAGCGCTCGATGGCAATGCCGATGTGGCTATCGGGAATGTCGTCGGCAGTAATATTTTTAACATCACACTGGTTGTCGGCATTACCGCCATGATTTTTCCCCTGAAAGTGGAGAGCACCACCATCCGCAAGGAGATTCCATTCACTTTGCTTGCCACTGCCGCACTTATGATTTTCATTAGTGATACATATCTGGACTCAATCGGCAGCAATGTGGTTTCACGCAGTGATGGCCTTGTTTTGCTGCTGATTTTTGCTGTATTCATGTACTATTTATTTGAAGTGGCCCGGGAAAGCCGAAGCAGTACCCATGCTGATCCTATAAAAACAAGCGCTGGACAATGGACGAAGCAAAGCCTTTTGACGATTGCCGGATTGGCTGCCATTATTTTTGGCGGTGATTTGGTAGTCAGAAGCAGTACAGAGATTGCTTACTCTTTGGGAATGAGTGAAACATTGGTTGGCTTAACGATTGTTGCCATCGGAACCTCTCTGCCGGAACTGGTGACCTCTGTCGCCGCAGCCATAAAAAAAGAAAGTGAAATCGCTCTTGGAAATATTGTTGGGAGCAATATCTTTAACATCCTGTTTGTCCTCGGGGCTTCAGCCGCCATATCACCGCTCCCTGTGGACCCTAAGATATTCGTCGATATTACGATATTAATTTTAATCACATTTGTGCTACTCATCTTCTCAAGAAGCCATTATGCTGTAGGAAAATATGAGGGCGGCTTTCTCGCAGCCTCTTACATTATGTATTTGATTTATATCATTATGAGGAATTAATGCCCGCGCCGGTCCAATTGGGCCGGCGTTTCTTTTAAGAGGAGGTTGTTTCTGAAAAATACTGCTGCTTCCCCGGCTTCAGCAGCTGCCGGCAGACATAAAGAGAAAGGATTAAATTCAGGACTGCTAAAATGACAATCGTATAACGGAGCGGAAACAGATCTCCGAGAACA
The DNA here is from genome assembly GCF_000294775.2 of Cytobacillus oceanisediminis 2691. Taxonomy (GTDB): domain Bacteria; phylum Bacillota; class Bacilli; order Bacillales; family Cytobacillaceae; genus Cytobacillus; species Cytobacillus pseudoceanisediminis. Next base: position 961,833 of record NZ_CP015506.1, on the reverse strand, counting down.
CCGATTCCAAAGAGCAGGATAATCTGAGCAAAGCTTTGGATGACACCGATCACACTTGTCATTCTGCCCATAATTTCCACAGGCACATTATTCTGATAAAAGGTTTGGTATCCCGCACTTGAGAAAGCATTAAAAATGCCCAGTACAGTGAATCCCATGACCACCAGCATAAAGGAGTCTGCCAATGCATAAATCAGATAACCCGCTGCGGTCAAAAGCATGCCATAGCCCATGAGCTGTTTGATGCTAAGCATTCTTGAAACGATGGTGATAAAGAGAGCTCCCAGCGCAAAACCAATCCCGCTGATGCTGACAAGGAAACTATAATCCGCTTCTGTCAGCCCCACAACATCCTGGATAAACACAACTTCTTGGGAATCCATTGCGAGCGAGAACAAACCGAATGCCAGAAAACACCCGTAAACAGAAATGATAAAAACCTCTCTCCCGGCAAACATGATAACCTGCTTCCAATCATCCCGGAGCGTTTCATAGGCTGATGTTTGTACAGAAGGGGACTTTAAATCTTTATCCATATCTGGAAGCACCCAGATGATGACAGCTGAAAAGACAAAGGAAGCCGCATTTAAATAGATGGCAGTTTCGATGGTTCCAATCAGAAATAATCCGCCTGCGATGGCTGGCCCCACGATAAAAGCGCCTGAGGTAACAAGACTGTTGATGGAGTTGAACCTTTTTCTGCTTTCAATTGGAACCAGCTTGGCTATATACGTTGCGGAAGCCGGCATAAATAGAGCCTTCGCCATACTGATTAGAAAGAGGACTGCATAAATGAAGCCAATGCTTCCGAGAAATGGTATCAGAGCTACACCCATGGCTCTGGCCAAGTCCGTCCAAATCATAATGCTCTTTTTATTTTTCCGATCTATCAAGCCTCCGCTCCATGAATTGGTTAAAACGGAAGTGACTGGACCTATGATCCATAATCCTGCTACAGCAGCTGCTGATCCGGTCATGTCATAGACAATCAAATTAATAGCAATCAGGTAAATAAAATCTCCCAGTCTGGATATTCCAATCCCTGTCAGCAGAAAGGACGCCATTTTCCAATTAAATATTTTCATAGATCACCTTTATGTATTTATAATATTCTTAATTATCACTATATCATAAAAAAAGCCCTGGAGAAGAATCTCCAGAGCGCCTATTTCTCAGCCAGCTGCTGATTTTTTTTGGTAAGGAACCTGACTGCCAACACATCTTAACCCGGAAAAAAATCTTGCGGTGAAGATGATTGCGGCCAGAACGATAAAGATTCCGCTGACTGCGCCTACCTGGTCGGACAGCACCCATTGCGGCAGGTGTTCTGACCATCTTCTTGGTGCACTGATTCCGCCTGCATAAAGGAAAGAGCCCACAAGTCCCATAAAAAAAACAAAATAGAGAGCAATGGTGAACGTATCGATTCCCCTGTGCTCCTGATTGCCTTCGGTCTTATTAAAATAATACATAAACCCAATAATCATGGCGACTACACCCATTCCCATATACGTATGGAAATGGCCCGGAACCCATTTCGTGTTATGCATTACATGATTGACGACAATGGTGGCATCAATGATAGCCGGGATTGCTCCTGCCACCCATCCGAACATGGAAAGGAAAAACAGGCTTGATGTAAAGTCCCATTTCATCCGCGAGCGGTAGACAATCATCAGCGCTCCGTAGGCTGTAACGACCATAACGGGCAAGCCGTTTGCATAGGAAAACACCTGCCCGATGATGAGCATCCATTTTGGCACCGCAAAGTCCATCAGTAAATGGTGCGTATAGATCATTAAGGTAAAGAGTGTCGAGCAGTTCCACGCAATTAAAAAAACCTTGTTAGCTTTCCACGGTCGTTTTGTATATTCTGAGAGGACCTCATAGACGGCAATAACAGCCATATAGATGGTGCAATTGGCAAAGATATGGCCGAACGCATACGTAAGATGCTTGGCAAGCAGGGGGTCCATCGTGACGGCCGGGTTGATAATATTTACGAGGGATGCCGCCAGCACCGTGGCTCCTGCCAGCAGTGCAGTCGAATTGGTTATGATGACCATGGCAGTCGCCACGACAGCAGCAGGCGGACCATATCCTTTTTTCCCCCTGAAAATGATATCCCATCCGAGTGCCTTTCCAAGGCCCCCATAAACTGCTGTCAGTCTCGCAGCCAGGTACATGTAAAGAATTAAAAAACCAAAGCCAAGAACCAGCATGCCCGATAAGAAGAATACCGCACCTGCCGCCCCATACATTTTGGCTGACTGAGCAGGAAGCGGATATAAAAATGTCCAGCCATCGGAAAAGTCAAAGACAAAAATGGCGATGAGAACCATCGAGACTCCGGTTAAAAAAAGGACAAAGTTTACAATGAGGATGGAAGGGTTCAGTTTTACGTATTTAGACAGGAAGTACCATAAGATGGCCGTTCCTCCCAATGCAGCGATGCCGACCATGCCTGTTCCGTGCGCAGTCATGATTTTATAAAACCACTGCGGCGTGATGCTGATCATTTCACCCTGATTCATCAGCATAATAACACCAAAGATCATCATAAGAATTAAGACAAGTGAAGTTACAGCCAGATGCCAGACCACTGTTTTCCTGGCTAATGGGTGAATCGCTTCATTCATCAGAAGCTCCCCCTTCCGGTTCGACAACAATTTCTTTAACCATCACATGATGTCCGGCTGAACAGTATTCAAGGCATAATATTTGATAAGTTCCAGGTTCTTTAAAAGTATAATAAACTGTATTCGTATATCCAGGCATTGCCTGAGTTTGTGCAACAAGCTCCATATTCTCATTGTATAAGCCAAAACCATGGGTAACATCCGAAGCCGTCACATCAAATTGGACCTTGTCCCCTGCTTTAAATGTTTCCTCACTCATCTCCCACGCATATTGTATTCCAGTTACCTTCACTACTATCCCTTCATTTAAGCCTTCCGCTTCGGCCTGATTGCTGTCGTACGGCAGCCTGCCAAGCGTCATGACAGTGGCAAAAGCCATAATGGCAATTAGCCCGAGAAAATAGAATTTCCTGATTTTATATCCTTTTTCCTGGATGGTGCTATACTCTCCGCTGCGCTTGGATTCTCCGTAGACAAACGCAAATGCCAGCGCCAGCAGGAACACAAAGAAAACAGTCGCATACATGGCGATTTGCTGATACATTCCTACCCCTCCAATAAAATTTTCAAATCCCCCCAAACTTTATTTTATGGAAGCTCATTATTTAATTCGGTGATATATGTCCTATTTGACGATTTTTTTGAAATATTCCCGCAAAAAAAATGCCCTGGATCAGGACATTTCCTTTTCTATCGTGTACATCATCCAAAAACCGATATCTTCAAACCCGATGCGTTTATAGATGGTGCCGGCAGCCGGATTATCATAAAACAGACATAGTTCTTTATGCTCCGAAAGAAGCTGGCGGCAGAGCTTGACCATGCATTGGGTGGCATAGCCTTTCTTTTTGTAATTACGATCTGTTGCGACGCCGACGACCATGGCAGAAAGGGAATTTTCGGCTGCAGTTGAAGCGGTGCTGACCATTTTTCCCTCCTCTGTAATAAAAAAGGAACGGGATGAGCCATCCTTTAGACCCCTGCGTTTTCGTTCAACAGTAATGGCTGAATCGCTGAATTCAGGAATGCTGTTCAGAAGCTCCACCAGCTGTTCAGCATCTTCAGGGCCAGCCTGGCAAACTGCTGATGCATCAATACCTTCGTCCGTTATTTCCACGCACTTTGCATAATAAGTTTCCCGTTTTCTTTTTATGCGATTTGAAAGATGAGGTTCAATTTTTGCAGTTACAGCTTTTAGGCCAGACATCATCCCAAGATTCGGGTCCCCGAGCATGATCTCCGCAAACCCCCTGGCATTAAAATCTCCTGCTGCAAAGGGGATGTAATTTTCTTCATATTTTAATAAAACTGCGATTAAATTTCCGCTATCATCGAACTCTCCCCACACCTTTTGGAATTCCTGCTCATAGCCGTATGCTTCAATATCTCCAATAATAAACAGATTCTCAGCCGGCTGCTGCTTTAAAAAGCTGAAGCAAATTTCATCGTCTAGTTCAGTTAGCCTTCTGATCATTTTCCATTCCCCTTATTTGATTTAAATCTCTTCCTATCAGATTGGCTGATATCGGCGTTAGATTCATCTCTCTTGCCCATACGGACAGCTGGCCGATATGATGGATTTCATGGGCAATGACATGGTTCAGGATATCTCCCTTTTTATATTGCCTCTCCATCCATGGCGGTGTAACAAACTCATTATATGGAACCGGCCATTCCTCCTGAAAAAAACTTTCTAATTCCCTGCGGTATTCTTCAGAAAGTGCCCTTACTTTTTCCAGTTCATCATAGTCGGAAAACAGGGGGTCTTTCACTTCCTTGCCCTGAATGGCACAAATCCAGCTGTATTCTACATCCACGATATGAAAAAGGGTTTCCAGAATGCCCCCAACTCCTCCAGTCCGATTGGCATTCAGCTCTTCGGCTGAGAGCTGGCGGCACCATTCAAACCACTCATCGCGCACTTGCCAGTTATAGCGAAATAATGTCAGCATATTCTCTTACCTCCTTGTCCAGATACCTATGGAATTTCGTCAGCATATGGGAATTTCCTGCAAATTTCTTTTTCCTCCGCATAATTACTTGCCATATATTTAATCCTAATGGAAGCGGCATGAGAAGAAAGGGGATTGTATGTGAAGAAGAACTTAATGGTTTTCTATATATCGGTGGGCATATTATTATTGCTTGTTTTATTCGGTGTTTTTGTCCCGGATTCGCTGGAGAGAGTGACCGCAAATGTACAGGCTTTTATCACCGATAAATTCGGCTGGTATTATTTAATTCTTGTATCATTTATCGTTATTGTTAATTTGTACTTTTTAATAAGTCCATTAGGCAGAATTAAGCTTGGGAAGCCGGATGACAAACCCGAATTTTCCCGCCCTACTTGGTTTGCGATGCTGTTTAGTGCGGGAATGGGGATCGGCCTGGTTTTCTGGGGTGCAGCTGAACCGATTTATCACTATGCAGTTGGGTCTCCAACTGGCGGAGAGGTAGGGACTGACCAGGCCATTAGGCATGCCATGAGATATACTTACTTCCATTGGGGAATCCATGCATGGGCGATTTATGGAATTGTGGCGCTTGTTTTGGCTTACTTTATTTTCCGCCACGGGGAACCCGGTTTGATCAGTGCCACTTTAAAGCCGATTTTAGGCGACCATACACAGAAAGCAACAGGGAAGACCATTGATATTCTTTCAGTGGTTGCGACTGTGATTGGTGTGGCAACGACACTTGGGTTTGGGGCTGTGCAGATTAACGGAGGGTTGTCTTATCTTTTTGGCATACCGGTTAGCATTACAGTCCAGTTCATTATTGTGGCTATTGTTACGGTTCTTTTCATGATATCCGCATGGTCTGGACTTGGCAAGGGCATCAAAATCTTGAGCAATGCCAATATGATTTTAGCAGTGATTCTATTTTTGCTCACTTTTTTCCTGGGACCTTCTTTGTTCATCTTAAACCTGTTCACCAATACACTTGGGTCTTATCTGCAGAATTTGCCTGGCATGAGCCTCAGAATTGCGCCGTTAAATCCAGAAGTCAGGGAATGGATTAATGCCTGGACGATTTTTTACTGGGCCTGGTGGATTGCCTGGGCACCCTTCGTAGGGATTTTTATCGCCCGTGTTTCAAAAGGGAGAACCATCCGGGAATTTGTTTTTGGGGTCCTCCTTGTGCCATCGCTAATAGGCTTCATATGGTTTGCAACTTTTGGCGGGACAGCAATGATGCAAGAGCATAACGGTGTTGCCAAAATTTCCGAATTGGCTACTGAGGTAGCTTTATTTGGTGTATTTTCCAACTTGCCGATGGGAACGATCCTTTCAGTCATCGCCATTCTGCTCATTTGTACATTCTTTATTACCTCTGCCGACTCCGGCACATATGTCTTAGGAATGATGACCACAAATGGCTCACACCATCCTGGCAATAAGATAAAAATGGTCTGGGGAATATTGCTTGCTGCCATCTCATTGGTTCTGCTTTATTCCGGCGGGCTTCAAGCACTGCAGAATACGATGATTGCAGCAGCTCTTCCTTTCTCCGTCATCATGGCATTAATGACCTTCAGTCTGATCAAGGCTCTGCAGAAAGAAGCGAAGGAGCTGGGGATAGGAAAAATCCCGAAGAAGAAAGTGTAAAACAAAACCTGCAGATATGGCGTCTGCAGGTTTTCCTGTTTATTTTACCGGGATCCAGATCTCTGAATAATAATCAGAATTGGAAGCATCACCTGCCGTATAGACTTCCAGCTCCGGTGCAGCAGCATGTTCATAGCCGCTGGATGGAAACCATTCTGAGAAGATTTTTTTCCAGGTGTTTTGCATGGCATGCGGCATGGCGCCATGTACTTCAAATACCGCCCATTTGGAGGCCGGAACTTCCAGGCACTCGAAGCTGTCAGGCTTTTCGCCTTTAAAGCTTGCCCCGATCCAATAATCCATGCTGTCAGGCTTCTTGCTGCGGTTATCGACACACACACCGAGAACTCCTTTAATTTCGCCATTATTCAGCATAAATAGCTTGTCAGCAGTCCCGTTGCTATTCACTTCATCCCACATTTTCGGGATGCCGGCCAGATTCTCTTCATTGCACAATGAGAACTCCTTTTTGATTCCTGCTACTTGGAAAGCTTCTTTTTTGACAATTGCATATTGCATTGGTTCTGCCCCTTTCAGACTCACCTGAATTACCAGGCGGTTATATGATTTCAGCTTTCCGGAGAAATTTCTTGCTTCAGTCGGGGTCATGCCATGCTGCCTGCGGAAAGCCTTAGTAAAAGCCTCGGGAGTGTCATAGCCGTATTTATAGGCAAGATCAATCACTTTGCGGTCTGTTCGGACCAGTTCCTGTGCTGCGAGGGTCAGTCTTCTTCCCCGTATATATTCGCCCACCGGCATATCCGTCAAAATGGCGAATGTACGCTGAAAATGAAATACGGAGGAGTTGGCTTCACCCGCGGCTTTCCCGATGGAAAGATCCTCATCCAGCAAATGCTCCTCTATATAATCAATCGCCTTCTGCAGCGATACGATCCATGACATTACTGATCACTCCCTTGATTATATCCTACCTTTTTCTCTTTTTGTCTTCCTGTCATTTTTTGCTTTGTTTTGGCAGGTTTGTATTAAAGAATTCTTATTTTAGAAGGGGAATACCTGCATGTTGGGAAAATTTTATGCGGCTGCTGGCAGACCGGAGCAGAATTATGAAAATAGCGGCCAAAATGGGGGATTTACCGGCCTATTTTGCCGTTTCACCGGCCAAGTTTAGGAAAATACCGGCCAAAGTGGGGAATTTACCGGCCAAAATCACTTCATCATATTTATGGCTCAGTTTCCAACTATATCGGTCAGTCCTTTATCTATCAAGAAATCAGAAAAAAGCCAGCCTCCCCATAACGGGCAGCTGGCTTCGATGGCACCTTATATGGCACGTCCCCAGTGCCGGTGCATGGCAATGTTATTAATTAAATTTTCGCTTGCGGATGCATCGCCGGCTTTGATTTCGACGATTCCCATTTCCGATAGGGTTTGTGATTGCCCCAGCGTGTTCATTGCTTCTGGAGGCAGCAGTTCGGCTCCTTCGCCGCCAAACGCAATGGTTTTAAAATGCTTGTAGGCTTCGCTGACGAATTCCTTGGCCTGCGGCACCTTCTTCAGGGCTTCAGCACTTTCTTTTCCTCCTGCCACATAGATGCCGTCATACATTACTGAGTGAGAGGTCAGGAATGTTTTCACTGCTTCCAATTCTCCGCCGTCTCCTTTGATCATGCCCAGGTTTTTGCTGACAATCTCCGGCATGATTCCAGCACCTTTCAAAGCTTCCATCACGCTTTTGACTTCAGAATAGTTGAATCCATTATCAGCGAGAATGGCGACTTTCCGGGTCTTAGGTGATTTAGCTGTGTTCATTTGGCTAAGAGCAGGAGAAGAGAGCGTCACTTTGGATTCATTCGCAGCATCCGGCACTTTTACGCCAACTCCGAGGGCAATTTGCTCGGCAAGGAAGCTATCCACATTGCTGAACATGTCTACAACCTGCTGCTTCACATCCTTGTTCATCACCTTGCCCACTTCAAAGCGGAACGCCTCGATCATATGCTGCTTTTCCACTTCAGACATGCTGTTCCAGAACATTTTCGCCTGGCTGTAATGGTCTTTGAAGCTGTCGCTGCGCTCGCGCACCTTGCGTCCTTCGACTTTTTCCTGGTAATGAACATAGCCGCCCTCTTCTGCTGTGGCAGGGCTTGGATCATTATTCTGCATCGAGTTTTTATGATAGGCAACCGGCCCTTTATTAATCGTCATGCGATGGTAGCCGTCATACTGATTATTGTGGAACGGGCAGACCGGACGATTGATCGGGATCTCATGGAAGTTCGGACCGCCAAGGCGGATCAGCTGGGTGTCGGTATAGGAAAATAAACGTCCCTGCAGCAGCGGGTCATTTGAAAAATCAATGCCAGGTACGACATGTCCCGGGTGGAACGCGGCCTGCTCTGTTTCAGCAAATACATTATCCTGGTTACGGTTCAGGGTCATTTTCCCGATGATCTTAACCGGGACCATTTCCTCCGGCCATAGCTTTGTTGCATCCAGAATATCAAAGTCAAAGGAGAATTCATCTTCCTCCTCAATCATCTGAACTCCAAGCTCAAATTCAGGGTAATTCCCCATTTCGATGGCTTCCCAAAGATCACGTCGGTGGAAATCCGGATCCTTTCCGGCAAGTTTTTGGGCTTCATCAAAAACCAGGGAATGTGTGCCCAGAACAGGCTTCCAGTGAAATTTCACAAAACGTGCCTTGCCCTGCTCGTTCACAAATCGGAACGTGTGAACGCCAAAGCCCTCCATCATGCGGAAGCTGCGCGGGATGGCACGGTCTGACATTGTCCACATGATCATATGGGCTGTTTCAGTATTGTTGGCGGCAAAATCCCAGAACGTATCATGGGCCGTTGAAGCCTGCGGCATTTCGTTATGCGGCTCCGGCTTGAATGAATGAACCAGATCAGGGAATTTGATGGCATCCTGAATGAAAAACACCGGAATATTATTGCCGACTAAGTCGTAGTTGCCTTCTTCGGTATAAAACTTCGTTGCAAAGCCGCGGGCATCACGTACAGAGTCTGCCGAGCCGCGGGAGCCTGCAACTGTGGAGAAGCGAACAAAGACCGGGGTTTTCACAGATGGATCCTGCAAAAACTTTGCCCGGGTATATTCTGCCATGGGTTCATACACCTGGAAGTAGCCATGTGCGCCAAAACCGCGGGCATGGACAACCCGTTCCGGGATGCGCTCATGGTCAAAATGCGTCATTTTTTCCCTGAAGTGAAAGTCCTCCATCAAGGTCGGGCCGCGGGAACCAGCTTTTAACGAATGCTCATCCTCCGAAACCTTGACTCCCTGGTTCGTCGTAAGCTTCTTTCCTGTATTATCCATGCGAAACTCTTCAAGCTGCCTGTCCTTGCTGTGCTCATTTACACCTTTGTTTTCCGGATCTTGTTTCAAATGATTTTCCTCCTTATATATAAGAAGCAATTGCTTCTGGGCTACGATTCAAACTATGTATCTATATGTTGAAATACCCCAGAACTTAGGCGATAAACGGCAAAATAAAAGAAAGCAGCGGAAAACTGCTTTCTCTCAGGCTTGTGGGCTAATCTCTGTTTTAGGCTGATCTGCATCTCTCAGCAGCTGGATAAAGGTTCTTTTTTGCAGATGATACAGGATGAGCACCAGAATACAGCCTCCGCATGCAGCCATCAGGATCCAGACAGGCATTTTTTCAAGCAGGAAGCCAAAAAAGATAAAGCCGAGTGGTGTCATGGCACTTGCTCCTGTTTCAAGGAGTGACATAACCCTGCCCCGATAGGCATCAGGCGTGCCTTTTTGCAGTAAAACCATCACCGGAATATTGATTACCATGATAACTGATGATAACAGCAGGACCATACCAATTAAAAAAGGAAACATGATGCTGTTTGAAATGCCCATTAAGCCAGGAAAATTCGGGATGCCAAGCAGTGCAATGATGAGGGACATGGCCATTACGCCCCCAAAGATGGTTACTTCTTTTCTCTTTACCTCGGGACGGGCAGATAGAACGACCGACATAATCAGCATCCCGACGGAAAAGGCCCCTTCAATAATACCCAGCTGAAGGGAACTCATTTCCCGCACAGTCAGAACCAGATAAGGCATCGCAACGGGAAAAACCGCGAACCAAAAATTCAGCCAGATGCTAATGATAATGAGATTTTTAATGAACGGCTGATTTTTCACATATGAAACGCCCATTTTCAGATCGTAGATCATACTCTTTTCTTCTAGTCTTTCTTTTTTCTCTGCAAATAGATTGTATTGAATTAGTAAACTGGTGATGCCGGAGACTGTGAAGGCGATGATGTTGATAAGCATGAAGAATGATAAATGAAAGATGCCAAAGAAGACGCCCCCAAGAACAGGTCCCAAGATGGCGGATGATGAAGCTGCGGCCTGATTGAGTGACATCGCTTTTTGCAGAGTATCAGGACCGACCATGTTGTAAATCGCTGAAGTGACTGCCGCTGAATAAAAGGTATTCAAAATGCTTAGAACAGCTGTGGCTGTGTAGAGGAGCCAGATTTCCTGTGTGACAAAAAGATACAGCAGCAAAATGGCAAGCAGCCAGACTGCACAGGCAAAATCGGAAATAATGATGATTTTTTTGCGGTCCCACCTGTCACTGAGGGCGCCCGCAACAGGGGAAAGCAGAATTCTTGGCAGTGCACTAAGAATGAGGGTTATGGCAAAGTTCAGACTGGATCCAGTTTCTGCAAGGATATATAAGCCAATGGCAAAACCGTAAATGGAGGAACCGAGCACTGCTGTCATTTTCCCTGTCAGAAAAAGTGTTATATTTTTTTTAATCTGGGTTTCCATCTAATCTTCCTCCTCGGAATTAAGCAATTTGAAGCTGCAGGAGATTTCATATGAATTGCGCTTTATAGCCCCCTTTACGCTTTTTTCCATGTATTTAACCATCAGATCATACAAATCGTCCTGAAAATCCTTTAATTCATCATCTGTGAGGGAGATGCTTATTCCCATTGATCTGCTGGATCCTTTTTCCTGCCCTTTCTCTTCTTTCAAGTTGAATTGCGTCGCTTTTGAACGGTAATACTTCTCGATAATTCCCCTGTTTTCTTTCGTTTCCTCAATCTCCAGTATTTCGCCTTTATAAAGCTGCTGAATATGGTAATGAATGCTTCCTGCAGACTTCCCTAGCTCTTCAGCAACCTGTTTGGCTGTCATGGCTTTTTTAGCGAGGAGGTAAATAATTTTTATCCTTAGCGGGCTGGATATCAGCTTCTGCTGTTCCAGATTAATCTCCATCGTTTTTTTGATTAAATCCAAAGAGGATTTCACCCTTTCTAATCTATTTATTTATTTTAATTTTATTATATGTTCTAAAAATTTAGAATGATACATCTTTTTAAAATAAATAACAAAGAGGTTTCGGCAAACCATATTTCACTCGCATTGAAATATTAATCTTCACCCTCGACAATTTTGTATTTTCTGACAATATTATATAAAAAAAGCAAATGAGTATTGTCATAAATAGTAAAACAATATAGAATTTTCTTATAACCTCACAAAGAGGCAGGTGAAACGGTGGAAATCACAAAGCATTTTTTCTTTAATCTATCGCTCTTGATCGTCATCTTGTTTATTGTGCTGGTATGGGCGGAAAAAAGCTCTAAATTCCGGTTTTCCAAAGGCTGCTCTTTTATATGGCTTTTGTTCATGATCTGGATATGCTTTCAGTTTTCCTATCAGCCAAGCCCGCATTACTTTTTTGATTTACGATTGATACCTGTCATCATCGGCGGTTTATATGCGGGAATCGGCCCCGCATTGGCCGGGTCTGTGATTTTGATGAGAAGTTTTTATGGAGTAGAACCTGGGTTTTATTCTAATATTCTTTTATATTTGCCCCTCGGGATTATTCTTTGGAGACTCTATCCTTGGTTTTGGAAGCAGGTGCCGCGAAAAAGGATTCGCCTTTCGATTATCATAACCCTGATTTTAAGTGTGCTGACCGTTGTCGTTATGGAACTATCGGTGCCGCCACAGAACCGGTTTGATGCCTGGTTTGCCTACCTGGTGATTCCGCCATTGGGTGTCTTCATGATTTCATATGTATTCGAGTTTGCCAAAAGAAATCTGGATATCCGTGAAAATCTCGTAAGGGCAGAAAAGCTTGAAGCTGTGGAGCAAATGGGAGCAGCCATCTCACATGAAATCCGCAACCCCCTGACGGCTGCAATTGGATTTGTACAGCTATTACAGGAACAGCGGCTGCCGCCGCGAAAAAGGGTTGAGTATTTGGGCATCGTGAAAGCAGAACTCGAATCGGCGGAACAGGTCATTCAAAATTATTTAACCTTTTCCAAGCCTTCCTTAGATAAGATCGAAGAAATTAATGTAAAAAAAGAACTAATGCAAGTCATGAATATATTAAAACCGACCGCCAATCAGAATTCCGTAGAGATTAATGCCCATTTTGCCCTCCTCGGATCGATTAAAGGTGATCGGCAAAAATTCCACCAATGCTTTCTGAATGTAATTAAAAATTCAATCGAGGCCATGCCGCGCGGCGGGCAATTATACATAGAAACACACTATAGCAGCAGCCAGATCACCATCGAAATAAAAGACACCGGTGTCGGCATGACGTCCGATCAGCTTCAGCGTTTAGGTGAACCCTACTATTCTACAAAAGGCTCCAAAGGGACCGGTCTCGGTATGATGGTCGTGTTCAGTATTGTAAGGGCCATGGATGGCAGTGTTCGCGTCAAAAGCGAAGTGGGTAAAGGCACTGTTTTCAGGTTTACATTTCCGAACTTTAAGTCGAAGATACATAATGGATAAAAAAACAGCAGCGGCAGCCTGCTGTTTTTTTACTGGCTTAACATGATTCTATCTGCTTCACCTCAAGATGCTTCGTGCAGTTATACAGCTCACAGATCCACTGGCTATCTTTGATCAAAAGCTTTGTGATGGATGTGTTTTTCAGCGGGGAGGACAGATCCGTGTGCGGCACAAGTTCCCTTAACAGATGGCGGATGAAGGAACCGTGGCTTACGATCAGCACGTTTTCGCCCGGGTGCTTATCTGTGATTTCCTGGAGGAACTCAAGTCCTCTATGAATGATGCTTTCTTTCGGCTCAAAACCGAGGTCCATTTCCCGCCAGTCTTTGCCCCATTTTTCAAGACGCTCTGCTTCGGTTGTGCCTTCAATCATCCCGCCGCCGACTTCCCTTATTCGGGGATCGAGGTGAAGGGGAATGGAACCGGTTTTCTTCTGGATGGCTTCCGCAGTCTGCTTTGCCCTCAGGAGATTGCTTGAATAAATCACATCCCAGCTTTCTCGGCCAAGCCGTTCTGCCAGGCGTTCCGCCTCAGCCAATCCTTCTTCATGGAGAGGAATATCCGAGCTTCCCTGTGCCCGTCCCTCCTTATTCCAGGCTGTAATTCCGTGCCTGATCAATCCGATTTTTGTCATCTATAACACGTCCTTTCTTTTCACTTGTTTCGGTATTTAATTAAAATAGGCAATTTCCTTTTGGAGGATGCAAATAGAAGGGCAGCTTTCATAAATAGAATGTCGAAATCTGCAAATAGAATAGTGGCTCCAGCATACAGGCTTCACCCTCATCATCTGCCGAACAGAAATATCCGCTCAGTATTAAGAAGCTGATCAAAAAGATAAAGCTCTTGTGCCTTAGCGCGTATTTTCCAGCCGGTTTTCTTACTCCGCCGAAAAAGAAATAAAAAGACCCGGCAGCAAAGATAAAATAGGCAGCTACCTGAAGAAACAATTCCACAAGATCCCCCCTATTATGTAAAAGGAGCGGTGCCTGCCGCTCCTGAAGCTAATCTACTTTTCTTACGTTTGAAAAAGGATACCAGACAAATTCGCTGACGCCGATAATCCGCTCCTTCTCGATGTATCCGAGTCCATTACGGCTGTCCAGGCTGACAAGGCGGTTGTCGCCCATCACAAAATAGTGATCTTCCGGAACAGTTAGGGGGCCGAAGTCACCGGTCAGTTTGTTGACAATTCCTTCTGCTGCTTTGCGATTTTCTGAGAGATAGTCTTCATCCCACTGCTTGCCATTTATATACAGATGGTCATCTTTCATCTCCAATTCATCGCCGGGGAATCCTATTAATCTTTTAACATAGTTTTTTTCTTCGTCCTTGATGATGACAATATCGCCTCTGTCCAGTTCTTCAAATTTATTTACGAATATTTTTTCCTCGTCATGAAGGGTCGGATCCATGGAGGCTCCTTCCACATAGTAAGGTGAAAAAAGGAAGACCCTGATCACCATAGCGATTCCAAAGGCAATCAGAAGGGATTTCAGCCAGCTCACTATTTCATGCTTATTCAATGTGTTCCACCAAAGCCTTCTGCACCCATATACCTGTCTTTAATGAAGGTGCGGTGATGAAGTTCATGGCCGGCAATAATATAGGCGATGGCCCGGGCGGTTACTTCCGTGCCGTTTGCATTCCCTCTCCTTAGCAGTGACTCATCATCCATGCTTTTTAGTAGAGCAATCGTGTTTTGGCGTACATAGGACAGCTGCTCTACCAGTTCCCGGATGCTGAAACGGTTGAATTGCCCATTCTTCACATACTCATTATCATCATAGCCAGGCAGCTTGGCCATCTCCCCTCTGCCAATGCAAAGCAGGCGGTAGCTCATGATGCGTTCGGTATCTGTGATATGGCCGATAACTTCTTTAATGGTCCATTTTTCCGGAGCATAACGGAATTGAGCCTGATCTTCATTCAGGTCTTTTACCAGATTCATCGTTTCCTTTATTTGCACATCGAGGATCTGCAGCAGGTCCCCTTCCGGTACGGAGCTGACATATTTCTCATAATAGGGTGCATATTCATTGGATTTAGGTTTTTTTAACATCGCGTTCCCTCCCATTCTATTACCTTATTTTACTAAATATCTATTTACAGAGCCAATATTAGGTTTGAAAAAGCTCGCCCCGGACTGCTTTTATATAGCGTTTAGCTGACCGCTGCACTGCAAGGTCTGCCTCTTTTTCTATAACTCTGTGAAACGCGTTGTAGATCCGGTCAAATGATAGCGTTTTTATTCTGCCAGCCATTCGTTCTACCGTTTCAGCCGGAAGAGGGATGAGATTCGGGTAGCTGTACATGAAGCTGACCCACCCACTATCTGCGACAACCTGAATGATGTCGCCGGTGAGCAGAACGCCTTTGCCCTGGCTCCCATTTTCCCAATGAAGGACAGCACCGCCTTTAAAATGTCCGCCAAGGCGGTGGATGACCAGGCCATCTTGAACTTTGAGCGATTCTCCGCTCCAGAAAATAATGTGTTCACTGTCCCTCATCACCCATTCCCTGTCGTCTTCGTGTATATAGATCGGCACATTGAATGTTTCCGCCCATTCCGCCTGAGCTGAATAGTAATGAGGATGGGACAGTGCGATTGCGTCTAATCCGCCTAGATCTTTTATGGTGTCAATCGTGTGCTCATCGAGATAGGTAATACAGTCCCACATCAGATTAAAACCGTTATGCTGAATAAGATAAGCTGTCTGGTCGATGGCAAACTCCGGCACTGTTTTCATGCTGTAAAGATTGGATTCCTCCTTCTGTATTTCATTTATATAAATTTGGCTTTCCGTCATTTCATGTAATGTTGTCCATTCCTGGCCACGGGGTCCAACGTACTGGCGCTCTTCCATGCAGATCGGGCAGCTTTCAGGCTGATGGACCGAAGGCGGAAATTGCGTTCCGCACGTTTTGCATATATATTTTTCCATTAGAATTGCCTCCGTTTCTCATATTTTACATTACCCATTTTAATGCTGGAAACTTTATGCTAAATCGCCGTTCTGACTGAAAATGACTACAACTTTAGCCTGAAAACTTATACTTCAAGCCTAAGGTAAAAACCTCAAAGTCCAGCTTTTCATAATAGCCCGCTTTCTCTTCCTCAGCCATCAATTGCACATGCAGCCGTGCCTTCGAGCACTCCACTGCCAGCCTGCGCACCATTTCCTTTCCGATGCCCTGGCTGCGATAACCTGGATCAACGATTAATCCGCAAAGATAGGCATTAATCACTCCGTCTGAAATAATGCGCCCTGTCCCGATCAGGCAATCTCCATCATAGGCACTGATCACCAGCCAGCTCTGCTCCATCGCCTTATGCAGTTTTTCTTTCGGCAGCTTCAAAAATTCATTCCAGCCGTCATTTTCATATAACTGAAATAATTGATCCTGATCCGGTAAGGCAAATTCATATTTGATCATAAAAAATCTCCTTAAGTATGTAATGCTAAACCTATTCTGGTTCAAGGCGGAAGAATCCTTTTTCTTTTAACGGTTATCCAGCATCGATACACAGACTTCTTCACTATGTTCCGTATTCCCCGTTACAAACTCATATGTGGAAGCGTCCTCTTTTTCACAAAACTGAACAACATCCCCAAACCACTTCTTTTTGCCATAGTAATAGATTATGTTCGGTTCATCTTTGAAAATGACATAATAATGGGTATGGTAAAAATCATGATTGATGTCCATCTTAGGTATGCTATAGCTGTGTTCCTGAAAATCACTTTCGTCATAGTCTGTTCCATCCAGATGCTTCTTCACCTCATGGGTTATCCACTTGTTCATGATGGGATTGCCATTATTTAATACATAAAGAAAAAAGACGGGTGTAGCCAGAATTAACAAGCCTGCTATAATCAACAGTAATTTTTTCATGTATTTGTCACTCCCAACCGTTTATATAGTGTAATTTTACACTACAAGTAACTTGGAGTGGTAGTTTTTTCTATATGAAACTTTTTTGTCTGCCGTCCGTATTAAATAGTAAAGAACTTACTTTAGGAGAGATTCTTATGGGAAATATTTTTATTTTTTCACTGATTGCCGGACTGGCGGTTGCTATCCTGCTGATTCCGTTCAGCTATAAACCGAAGGCAAAGGCAAAGGAAAAAGAAGGCAGGAAACTGGGGACCGGAATTATGGCCGGCACCGCCGCTGTATCTGTGCTGCTTGTTTTTGCCGTGTATTATTTCACCAATCTGGACCGGAACTTGACCAGCTTATGGCTGTTTGCGGTTATCGCTTCATTAATTGGAGCTGTTCTTGCGACAGGCAGGGAACGAATGATAAAAACAGGTGTGTTTGCCGTCAGTCTGATTGCAGGGATTTTCTTTCTGACAGCTTTTCTATTCAACGCAGATGATAAATATGAAAGTGCCAAAATGAATGAAAAAACGGAGATTGAGACGTTTGATGAAAAAGAAACACCGGCAAGCGTGCCGCCGCAGTTTGCACGCAATAAGATGAAGAAGGCTTTCGGGCAGGTTCCGAATACGAGCTATTATGAGCTTGGCAGCCTGCAGATCCAGAAAGTCAATGGAGAATATGTTTATATAGCGCCTGTAGAGTTTTCGGGCTTTTTCAAATGGTGGAATGGAGATAAAACACCTGGCTATTTTACAATCAGCGCAACTGACTCCTCTGCCAATCCAAAGTTTGTGAAAAGTGATATGGTGTATACACCATCCTCTTATTTTAATAAAAATATTGAGCGCCATATTCGGATGCAGTATCCGCAGGCCATTTTTTACGGAGATGTGCAGCTGGAGGTGGATGACGACGGAAAGCCGTTTTATATCCGTTCATATGGAGAGTTTATTTCGGCGAGAAATGGCTTTGATGTTCAAGGGGTGGTCATGGTTGACCCGCTGAACGGACAGACGGAGTCCTATAAACTTGCGGATGTGCCGGCCTTTGTGGATGGAGCTGTTTCCCCTGAAACTGTCAGTCTGCAGAACAGCTATTTCGGGAATTATGTCCACGGCTTCTGGAACAGCAAATTCGGAAAGTCAGATGTTAGGCTTCCATCGGATGAAGGAACAGAAGCCAATGTGAGTCCGATTTTTGATGAAAATGGCGATATGTATTACTTCACAGATTTTACAAGTCCCAAAGAAGGCGTCGATTCGATGCTTGGCTATTCTCTGACAAATTCAAGGACGGGCGAAGCGACCTTCTTTACAGGTAATCTTGAGGAATCTTATATGGATTCGCAGGGTGCCCTCCAGATTATCGAGAAGAAATTCATCGAGAAAAAATGGAGCGGTGAAATGCCTGTTCTGTATAACTTCTACGGGGAAGCGAGCTGGCTGACGCCTGTGCTTGATGCCAACGGATTCCTGCAGAACTACTTTATTGTATCAGCTGCCAATCCGGAAATATCTGCTTACGGGACAACGCCAAATGAAGCATTGCGTTTATATAAAACCGCATTGCAGCGAGGCGGAGGCACGGTAGACGGAAGCTCAAAAGCAGAGGAGAAACAGGTGAGCGGCACTGTACTGCGGGTGTACAAGGAGAAATCCGGCGAATTCACCGTCGTATCATTCCTCCTGGATAACCGCCAGAGCTATGTGGTTTCATCTGAAACCGTGCCGATGGCCATTTATCTGAAGGAAGGCGATCAGGTGGACGTGAACTATCTGGATACAGGTGAGGCATTCCTGCCTGTGAAGGAAATGACCATTAAAGGATTGGAATAGACGCAAAAACACGATGAAGGCATCCTTCATCGTGTTTTTTATTACCCTGCTATTATGTTTGCTGATTTAATGGCACTGGATAGTGTGGATTTGATGCTGACATGATCAAATGTCAAACCGAGCTGTACTGCAGTCTGGGCAATTTCCGGCCTTAAGCCGGAGATTGTCGTCTTTACGCCGATCAGGCTTAGCGCTTCTATCAGCTGGAAAAGCTGATGGGCTACCATAGTATCAATCATGACTACGCCTGAAAGGTCAAGGAACAGCTGGCTGACACCTATTTTATTGCACTGCTGAAGTGTATTTTCAAGCATGATTTTCGCTCGTGCTGTATCAATATCCCCGACAAGAGGAAGAAGTGCGATATCTTCTGTCAGGGAAATGACCGGGGAACTTAGTTCAAGGATTAAAGCCTGCTGTGCCTGCAGCCTCTTCTGGGAATGGTTATTATACTCCTCCGTGAACCAGGTAACCACCTCACCGATGGTTCTAATGATCATCCTGCGCCATAAGGCAATTTGTTTTTCATCATATTGACCCTGGCTGATTTCAACAAACTGCTCAAGCAGGTTCAAATACTGTTCCTGGGTGTTAAAGAACTCCTGCAGGATCATCTCCAGAGGCGTACGGAGGTGTTCATCATCCTGCGCCACTTTGACAATCCAGCTTTCCAGCTCACGAAAGAAAGCTTCTTCTTCTTTATGGAAGACTTCGGAGAACTGCTTGTGGAATTCGTAATTTTGCTTCTTTACTCGTTCAATCACAGCGGGATCTTCTGATGTATATATCCCGCCGCTCTCTTCTTTGTCCACATTTTTATACCATTCTTCTGTTAAGTCCCAGGTTTTTTCAAGGAAAAATTGATATAGATCATGATTACGATGCATGCCTGTCTCCCCTAACCGAACTGTTATTTCAATATTAATATTTTAACCGATGAGAAATAAAGTGTCGATTTTAAGCTCCTAACGATTTTCCGCTAATTCCCTGCTGTTCGCATACTGATAGTCTGCTCCTGGTCTCGGAAGCATTATGCTTAAGGCGGATGCCAGAACAAGAAGAATGATGGATGCAATGAAAGAACTGTCATAGCTCCCTGTCAGATCAAATATGACACCAGGGACGAAGGAACCAAGAGCAGAACCCAGCTGATGGCTCAAATAAATCCAGCCAATCACCGCTCCGGCGGACAGATGCCTGAAATATTCCGCAGCCAGTTTCATGGTCGGTGCGACAGTGGCAAAATTGACAATCCCAAAGCTGATGGCAAACAGAATCAACAAATGGGATTGAGTGACGAAAAAGCCAAACAGGGAAGCATCATTTACGATGATGAGCAGAAGAACAATGGTCAGGGCCCGTACTCCGTAGAGAAAGGCAAGGATCCTTCTGCAATTCCACCTATCTGCAAGAAACCCGGATACGACTGTGCCGAGAATGTTGAAGCCGGCCAGCAGACTGACAGCGGCTCCGGTAACGCCAGGCGTAAATCCGCAATACTGGGCAAAGGGAATAAGATGGGTATCCATCAGGCCTGTAGTGGTGACGCCGCACACGAAAAACGGGAGCATGAGAAACAGGAATTCTTTTCGCTTTAAGAGCTGGAATATAGATAGCGTTCCTTTTGGTGCTTCCTTTTGCCTTCCCTTCTCATTATCACTCACCCTCGCTCCATAAGCCTCGATATGGAGATCAGCCGGGTTCGAACGGATAAAGAGCAGAAGAAGCGGAAAAATGAATACAATCAAAAAGCAGCCGAGCACGAGCACAGTTGTCTTCCACCCGAGCTGGTCAATTAGGAATAAGGACAGCGGGACAAGAATAAGCTGTCCTGCTGCAGTGCCTGCAGACATCAGTCCCATGGCCATACCCTTTTTATCGGCAAACCAGGTCGCCACCGCCATCGTTCCCGCAACATTGGATGCACCTCCAAAACCAACCGAGGCGATTACACCATAGATGATAATCAGCTGGACGGCATTAGTGGTGAAAAAGGTGAGAAGTGTTGAAAAACCGATCACCAAAATGCTGCAGGATAGAATATAGCGGATGCCATATTTGTCAATCAGCCTGCCAACATACGGCTGTGAAATGGCAAAAACAATATAGCTGACGAAGGCAATGAAGGATATGACACTGCGATTCGCAGAAAACTCATGCTCCCATGGCGCCATGAACGCCCCGAACGACAAACGTACACCCTGTGCAGCCAGCAACGCCAAGAACGTCAATATTAAAATAATCCACGCATAATGAACCTTAAGGCGCTTCACGATGTGAACCTTCTTTCGGGTGACAGGCACCTATACCAGTTAGCTTAAGTGGTATAGGCGCCTATCACTTTTTTAAGAATAATCATATCATATAATTTTTATAACTTTCTAAATTTTGTCTGTTTTTCGCGGTAATTCAACAATTTACTTTTCAATCAAACGTTTGATTGAAAAGGCAGACAACCCTTCTTATACTTGATTTTTTCCCGGGAAATAGGTGCAGGAAATGTCGTCAGCTTAGGAAAGTTTTCGACAATGAATAAAGCCATTTCCTTGTTGGAAATGGCCTTTACCTTTTATACTGCCTGTTTTTGCTGTTCCTGCTTCATTAATTTCATTTCACTAATGGCTTTTTTAGCCTTATTTTCATCAAATTCATTTTCGCTCTTTGCTACAACCATCGTTGCGATTCCGTTTCCGATCAGGTTCACTATTGCTCTTCCTTCACTCATGAAGCGATCTACACCAAGAAGAAGCGCCAATCCTTCAAGAGGAATAACCTGCAGGGCGGCAAGCGTCGATGCCAATACAATAAATCCGCTGCCAGTTACTCCCGCGGCACCTTTTGAAGTCAGCATGAGTACTAATAGAATGGTAACCTGCTGGCCGATTGTCAGATCCACTCCGAACACTTGTGCAAGGAAGACAACTGCCATGGACAGGTAAATGGATGTACCGTCCAGGTTAAAGGAGTACCCTGTTGGAATGACCAGACCCACAACCGATTTGGAGCAGCCGATGCGCTCCATTTTATCCATCATTCTCGGAAGCACTGATTCTGATGAACTTGTGCCTAATACGATTAAAATTTCATCTTTGATGAACTTCAAATAATTCCATAAGCTGAATCCGTACATTTTGCATATAATATTTAAAACAACAAAGATAAATAAGAACATCGTCACGTACACAGAAATCATCAGTTTGCCAAGCGGAACAAGTGATGCCAGTCCGAAATGCCCGATTGTATAGGCCATGGCTCCAAATGCTCCAAGCGGGGCTGCCTTCATTACATAGCCGATGATTTTAAAGAAGACCAATGATAGCTTATCCAAAAATTCAATGACGATTTTGCCCTTTTCACCAAGAGCAGCCAAACCGACACCAAATAAAATAGAGAAGAATAAAACCTGCAGGATATCCCCTTTTGCAAAGGCATCCACCATGTTGGAAGGAACAATATGTGTTACAAACTCAATCCAATTGATGCCCTCTCCGCCATTGGCTGTATACTGTGAAACATCTCCTTTTTCCAATTCATTAAAGTTCAGGCCTGCACCTGGTTTAATGACATTAACGACGATCAGACCGATCATTAAAGCAAGTGTAGTAACAACCTCAAAATAGATAAACGCTTTGCCGCCAACCTTGCCGACTTTTTTCATATCACCCATTTTGGCGATTCCAAGGACGATAGTCAGGAAAATAATCGGGGCGATGACCATTTTAACTGCGTTGATGAAGGTATCGCCTACCGGCTTCATCTCTTTTCCGACTTCCGGCCAAATCAGTCCGACCATAACACCGATAAAAATAGCCGTTAACACCTGAAAGGTTAAATTTTTATAAATCCGCTGCTTCTTCACTTTGATCTCATCTCCTTTTTTCTAACTATTCATTCTATTAGGAATGATAGCGTTTTCAGATAAAAGCGAGAAGTTTATGGTCATAACGGATGTTTTGTTCATTTTGGTCTCGAAATATAATAACTAAACTATGACATACCGATTGACAGGCCTGCCCACTCCTCCGTACTGCACATCCAGCCGGATTGCTCCGC
Organism: Cytobacillus oceanisediminis 2691; assembly: GCF_000294775.2. Lineage (GTDB taxonomy): Bacteria > Bacillota > Bacilli > Bacillales > Cytobacillaceae > Cytobacillus > Cytobacillus pseudoceanisediminis. Next base: position 939,030 of record NZ_CP015506.1, on the reverse strand, counting down.
TTTTTTCAAGGTAATCAAGATAGCGGCGGGCGGTTACTCTGGCAATGCCGATGCCGTTGGCAACTTCTTCGGCAGAGCGGGGTTCGGTCTGCTGCTGCATAAATGCAGTAATTTCATTTAAGGTGAATTCATTCAGCCCTTTTGGCAGACTGTTTGCTTCTTTCTTCGCCTGCTTTGCATAAATCAGGGCATCCAGCTGCTCCTGTGACAGTGTGCCTGATTCCTTCAGGCTCTCTCTGTAATGGCGGTATTTTTCAAGAGCCTGCTGAATTCTGTTCAGCTTAAAAGGTTTAATGATATAATCTCTTGCGCCATTTTGAAGCATCAGCTTGATGGTTTCCTTATCCTTTGCAGCGGAAACGACGATGACATCAGAATCGAGGTGCTGCTTTCTAAATTCCTGAAGGGTTTGAATGCCATCTTTTTTCGGCATAAAAATATCCAAAATAACCAGGTCAGGCTTCAGTTTTTTCGCAAGGCTGATTCCTTCCTCACCATTTCCGGCTGCCGCAATGATCGTGAATCCTTCCACACTTGCAATGAATTCTCTATTCACTTCCTGGACCATTGGGTCATCTTCAATCAGCAGCACATTGATTTCTTCTTTAACCGCCATATGCCTCTCCCTCCGCTTCCATTGGAAAAGTGATCGTAAAGGAAGCTCCTTCATCCCGGCCTGTTGAAACCTCGATCGCTCCTCCGCCTTTTTCTGTAATTTGTTTGACAAGGTAAAGCCCATAGCCTGTCCCGCCTGATTTATTGGCAGTAAATCCTTTTTCATATAGCTTCGGCAAAATCGCTTCCTCTATCCCGCTGCCGTTATCTTCCACCAGCACCGCACAAATCTCATCAGTCTGCTCAATACTGATATCTATTTTTCGATCTTCACGTTCACTATGCTCAAAAGCCCCAAACGCATTTTCAATCAGATTGCCCAGCAGCAAAACAAAGTCATGGTGGTCCAGGCGGCTTGGAAACTCCTCCAGATTGCTGTTTGGGTCGATGACCACTGTGATGCCCAATTCCTTTCCGCGCCGCACTTTGCTTAATAATAGGCCTGCAATGGCATCGTTCCTGATTTTATCGCTGAGGAAATTCGAGAGGTTTTCCTGCTCTTCAGACGCATCGAACGTCAGCTTTAAAGCTTTGTCTGCTTTCCCGAGCTGAATCAATCCGGCAATGGTGTGAAGCTTGTTCATATGTTCATGGTTCTGCACTCTCAGCGCCTCAACAAAGCTTTTTACACCGGTCAGCTCTTCGGCTAGCTTCGTGACTTCCGTGCGGTCCTGGAAAATAGCTACCGCTCCGATCATTTCGCTGTCTTTCCGGATGGGAATTCTGGTGCTTAAGATGACCTTGCCGCTTACAATGATTTGTTCATTATAAACTGCACGGCTGCGCTCCACTATTTCAGGGAGCCTGGTGTCTTTTAAAACAGATCTGATTTTTTTGCCGGCGACATCGCCAGTTACGTTAAAAATTTTCTTTGCCTTTTCATTGAAAATCGTAATGTTTTCCTGGTTATCGATCGCGATTACGCCTTCATTGATCGAATGAAAGGTGGCTGTCCTTTCCTCCAGCATCCGTTTGATTTCATGGGGCTCCAGCTGGAACATCTGCTTTTTAATATGATTGGCAAGCATCAAAGAACCGATCAGTCCAAATATGAGCGTCAGCAGGACAATAATGCTGATTTCGCCGGCCAGATCAGCGATAATTTCCGTAATCGAAGGGATCTTATTGCCGACAACGACCACACCGATTTGATTGAGGCTTTCATCTTTAATCGGGATGAATGCGCGGATAAAGGTACCGACGTCTCCCTCTGCCTTGGAAAAATAAATATGTTCGGCAAAAGCCGGTTTCTCATCCTCACCTGCAGATGGCTGGCCGATCAGTTCCCTGACCGGATGGGAATAGCGGATACGCTCCATATTCATGATTACGATATAGTCTGTTTCATTAATGATCCGGATTTCCTCTGTGACTTTATTAACCGTCTTCCAGCCCTGCGGCTGGAGGATTCCTTTTTTTACATCTGACAGCTCTGCCACCGTTCTGGCTGTATTCATCGAGCGTATCCTCAGCTCTTTTTCTTCCTGCTCCTGGATGTTTGCAATAACCACCATTCCGCCAATCAATAAAGAAAAAATAACGACTGCATAAGACAGGATGGTAATCTTCCAGCGGATGGGCATCTGATTCACAAGGGACCCTCCCTTCTGTCTTTACGGATAGAATTCTTGTAAGTATGATAACATTAATAGTTTTAAAAAGGAGGATTCAAATGAAAAGCGCCACAGGCTATATTCTCCTTGCCGGTATGGTTTTGCTGCTGGCTGCCTTCTTTGGCTATCAAAGCTTTTTTCCAAGGGATGCGGTTCCCTACGATGATGACCAGGAAGGGCTCAAGGATCAAATTGTCTTCAAGTTCAGCCATGTGGTGGCTGAAAATACCCCGAAGGGCCTTGCAGCCCAAAAGTTTGCAGAGCTTGTCGCCGAAAAGTCGAATGGCCATATTAAAATAGAAGTGTTTCCAAACGGCAGTCTCTATTCCGATATTGAAGAAATTAATGCTCTTAAAGAAGGACAGGTTCACTTTATTGCCCCCTCCACATCCAAGCTTGGCATGCTTTCACCGCAATGGGGAGTGCTGGATCTGCCTTTTGCGTTCCCTTCGCGTGAAGCTGCTATGAAAGGCCTGAACGGGAAAATCGGCGAGCAGCTGCTGAGATCCCTGCAGGGGGACGGCATTAAAGGGCTCGCCCACTGGCCAAATGGATTTAAGCAGATCACTTCAAATCAGGGTCCCATCCAAAAACCAGGGGATCTGAAAGGGCAATCCTTCCGGATTATGCAAAGTGATGTGATATCTGCCCAATTCAGCCGCCTGAAGGCAAAGGCAGTTCAGGATTCATTCAATTCCACTTATAAACTCCTGGAAGAAGGCGATGTGGATGGTGAAGAAAACACCATTTCCAACATCTACTCAAAGAAATTTTATAACCTGCAAAAGCATATGACAATCAGCAATCATGGCTATCTTGGATATGCAGTGATGATGAGCGAGAAGGTCTGGAATGAGCAGACAGAGGAAACAAAGAAGATTCTGCTCGAGGCAATGGAAGAAACAACCGCCTGGAACAGCCGGATGGCTTTTGAAATGAACGAAGAACTGCTTGAAAAAATCAGGCAGAATTCCTCCATTCAAATTCATGAGCTTACATCTGAAGAAAAACAGAAATGGCAGTCTAAGCTGGATCCTGTCTATGAAGACTTTTCACAGGAAATCGGGAAGAAACTTGTAGAAGAGATGAAGGAACTGCGGGCTAAATATCAATAAAAGGTGACAGGCACCTATACCAATTGGTATAGGTGCCTGTCATTCTTTTATTTACAGCTTCTGTATGAATGCTACTTTAAGATAGTCTCCTTCTTTGAATTCCTTAATGGTGCGGAAGTCTTCAGGAAGGGTGAATTCCTCAAGGATTTTGTAGCGGTCCCCTGTTTGTGCGAATGCTTTTTTGATAAAGTCTTTGAATTTTTTCATGTTGAATGTGCTGCAGTTTGATGATGCCACAATGATTCCATTCTTTTCTGTGATTTGAATGGCCTGTGCGAGCAGTTCCGGGTAATCTTTTCTGGCGCTGAATGTATGCTTTTTGGAACGGGCAAAGCTTGGAGGGTCAAGGATGACCATATCAAATTTCAGCTGCTTCCGAACGGCGTATTTGAAGTAGTTGAACACATCTTCCACAATAATATCCTGTGCCTCAAAATCAATGCCATTGACGCTGAACATTTCGATGGTTTTGCTTTTGCTGCGGTTGGCAAGGTCGACACTGGTTGTTTTCACTGCTCCCCCTAATGCGGCTGCCGCTGAAAAAGCGCCCGTATAAGAGAACGTGTTCAGTACCGTTTTTCCTTTAGCATACTTATCCCTGATTGTCTTCCGGACATGCCTCTGATCAAGAAATACACCTACCATGGCGCCATCATTGAGATAAATGGGAAAGCTGATTCCATTCTCCTTCACCATCAGCGGAAAAGATGCCCGTTCCCCTGCTGCGAAATCATCATCCTCTATATAGGTGCCTTTTACAGCAAACCGTTTCTTTTCATACAGGCCTTTGACATCAGCACTGTTCATCAATGCCTGAATTACTGTATTTCTGAAGCTGTAAACCCCTTCACTGTACCAGCTGATCACGTAAAAGCCATCGTAATAATCAATCGTGATGCCTCCGATTCCATCTCCTTCTCCATTGAAAACCCGAAAAGCGGTTGTTTCTGGGTCATGGAATAGAGCTTCCCGCCTTTTTAAAGCTTCTTTAAATTTATTTGCAAAAAACGCTTCGTCGAAGGTTTCCTGAGGATTACGCGAGAGAATCCAGCCTCTGCCTTTATTCTGCTTTCCAAAATACCCTTTGCCGATAAACCGCCCGCTCTCATCAGTCAGTTCAATGACCGCACCCTCTTCAATCCCCTTCGGAATCCGCTGCACCGATTCCTCCGTTACCAGGGGATAGCCATCCTTAAACCCATTCTTATATTTAGAAGCCGCAATTAATTTGATAGCTTTACTCATATTTCCACCCAATCATTTTGTTAGTATAGCATCATTGTAACATTAAAAGTGCCAGGCACCTATACCAGCTGGGTGAAGTGGTATGGGTACCTGGCACTGCCTGCTTTAGCAGAAGCTCCACTGAGTAGCAGCTGCTGCTGTTTCTTTTAGCATGGTTCCATTCCTGGTGAAGTCTGTGTGCCAGGAAAGGGCTTTTTCCAGTACGTGCGGAGTCTGTCCCCCTCTTGTGAGGGCTTCCCGGTAATATTCGCGAAGCTGGTCGCGGTACAGAGGGTGTGCGCAATTCTCGATGATCAGTTCGACGCGCTGCCTTGGAGCCAGCCCTCGCAGGTCTGCATAGCCTTGTTCTGTCACAATGACATCGACATCATGCTCAGTGTGGTCGACATGGGAAACGAATGGGACGATGCTTGAAATCTTGCCGTCTTTGGCAATTGATTTTGTCACGAAGATCGCAAGGCGCGCATTTCTGGCAAAATCACCGGATCCGCCGATGCCGTTCATCATTTTCGTTCCAAGCACATGGGTGGAGTTCACATTTCCATAGATATCAAGCTCCAATGCTGTATTGATCGAAATCAAGCCGAGGCGGCGGATGATTTCAGGATGGTTGGATATCTCCTGCGGACGCATGATTAAACGGTCCCTGTATCGGTCAAAGTTCTTGAAAACCTGTTTCATTTTTTCATCTGATAGAGTGATAGAACAGCAGGAAGCGAAGTCCACTTTTCCGGCATCCATCAAATCAAATACCGCATCCTGCAGCACTTCTGAATAGACTTCCAGATTCTCAAACTCAGAGTCGAGCATTCCATGAAGCACGGCATTCGCTACGGACCCAATACCCGACTGCAGCGGTGCCAGGCTATTTGCCAGCCTGCCTGCTTCAATTTCCCCGCGGAGAAATCGAAGCAGATGCTGTGCCATGATGGCAGTTTCTTCATCCGGCGGCACGATCGTCGACGGAGAGTCCTGCTGATTCGTGAATACGATACCCCTCACCTTATCCAAATCCACTTTAATTCCCGGAATGCCGATCCGGTCGCCGGCTTTCGTCAGCGGAATCGGATTCCGTTCCCCCTGCCTGCCAGGTTCATATAAATCATGCAGGCCTTCCAGCTGCGTGGATTGGGCAAGATTGATTTCAATGATGATATGTCTGGCATTTTCAGCGAAAGATAACGAGTTTCCTATTGAAGTAGACGGAATGATCAGCCCATCCTCCGCAATAGAAACCGCTTCCAAAATAGCGAAATCAATAGGATCCATGACCTTCGCGCGCACAAGCTCTGCCGTGTGGGATAAATGCTGATCGATAAATAAGAAATCCCCCTGGTTAATCCCTTTTCTCATGGTCGGATCGGCCTGAAATGGCAGCCTTTTTCCCAAAATTCCTGCTTCCGCAAAAAGCTTATCCACATCAGATCCCAAAGAAGCCCCAGTATACACATTCACTTTAAAACTCTCATGCCTGGCACGGTCAGCCAGCGCGAATGGCACCGCCTTCACATCGCCCGCACGTGTAAAGCCGCTTAGCCCCAGAGTCATACCATCCTGAATCCAGGATGCTGCTTCTTCAGGTGTAACTACCCGGTCATGCAGGCGGCTGTCGCGAATCCGATCTAAATTTTTCTCCATGTTGCTCCTCCCCTTTGCCATGATATATATAATCATTTTACCCGGATAAAGAGGGAGCCAGGACTTTTCCGATAATCTTACGGAAAATTCGGATAAAACAGCAAATTATAAAGCTGAAACAGAAAGAATTTTCTAAAAACCAAGCAATTTCCGGAAATAGCTGGAGTAAGACTGGCTGACAGGCACCCGGTCCCCATTTTTCATGACGAGGAGAAAGGTGGAATGCGTGTCAGGAAAGATTTCCTTGATATGATTGACATTTACAATGTAGGAGCGGTGACAGCGGATAAAACTGTCCTTCGGCAGCGAATACTCAAAATCCTGAAGCGAGTATTTATGGGTGCCTGAATTGCCGCCAGTATGTACATAGGTCTTCTTATCCTTTGCCTCAAGGTAGACAACCTCGGAAAAAGGAATCGGAATCCAGCCATCATTCGTTTTCATTGTCACAACCGATTTGCCGTCCGTCAAAGCCGGAAAAATAGCGGTTACGCAGCCTTCAAGCTTTCCTTCATGCAAAAATGGAACCGCCATGCCGTGGTACGGAACACCGAATACATCGCGATCAATAAACTCCGACACTCTTTGCTGTGTCCCTAAAGCCTTATAGGCGATGGTTCCTTCCTTCACCCTGTCACCCGGCCTGATTTTCAAATCGATGCGCTTGCTCGGCCGGTAATAAATATATTCACTTGTATTGGAAACCGCTATGGAAATCTCATCGGAAAACAGTTCTCCAATCACATCCAGCAGCGACACAACTGTAATGCTTTCCACGTTCTTTTCAGCACCTTTCCTGATGATGGCTTTTTCTTATTTTACAAGTTTTCGCAGGGGGATTCACTTAATTTCTTATCATTGCCAAAAAGGCACCGGCATAGAATAGAGAAGGTTAGGGGTAAAGGAGGATGCTGGAATGCTGATTCGCCATCAGATGGTAGAGAAAAGAGATGTCCGGTTTTGTGATGAAACCTTTAATTTGGAACAGGCGCTGCAGTTTCTAAACGAAACTGGTTACCGCTGTGTCCCTATTCTGGATGCCACACATACAAAGTTTGCCGGCAACATCTATAAGGTTGATATTTTAGAATATAAGGAGAATCATTCTTTGGATGAACCCATTACGGCTCTGGCTAAAGACCAGCAGACCGTAATTGATGAGGATGACTCTTTCATGAAAGCCTTTTTCACGCTGAAGAGATATCCTTATCTGCCGGTTGAAAATGAAAATGGGCAGTTTGTCGGTTTGCTGACACATGCGGCCGTACTGGAACTGCTGGAGGAAGCGTGGGGACTGAACCGCGGAAGCTATACCCTGACTGTGGGAAGCTATGGCACACAGGGAACACTGAAAAAGATAAGCAGCATCATCAGTAAATATAGCGATATACAGGGAGTCATTTCACTGGACTCATCCAACTTCCATGTCAGCCTGATCCGCCGTATCCTTTTTACATTGCCGAAGGATACGACAGAAGAAACCTTGGATAAAATCAAGAAAGAACTGGATGCAAATGGCTTCCGTGTGATCGGGGTCGAGTGTCATAATGGAGAATGCTAACGAGAAAAGCCGTTCCATGATGGAGCGGCTTTTTTCTTATCTGTGGTTCCGATGAAAAAATTCCTGGTATCCATAAATAATCCATGCGTAGGTGGTGAAGAACAGGAAAATATAGATGGGCTTAAATTTGACCAGCTTATATAAGTTAAATTTTTCATACAAATAATTAAGCGGATAGGCGAATAGAAAATCCATGATAGCGTTGACAGCCAGATAACGCTTAAAGTTTCCGAAGGTAAAATGAAAAATCCATAAGGTCCCGATAAAAAACGGGCCCAGTATGAAGGTTAAATCATTGAGCAATTTCTTGAAGTGTCCTCCCTCCACTGTCCACCATTTAAAAGGAATGGCCAGGATGCTCATAATGAACACTAAAATTCCGGCAAAAACCGAGACGGTGGAAAATTTATTGAAGGACTTTTTAGGCAGAAAAAATATGGTCAGCCAAGGAATGACCAAATGAAGCAGCCTGATCACTGTAGTAGCTTTCATGTAAAAATCCCCTTTCTTCCATATTATGGTTCAGGGGATTTTGAATTATTCTCCAATTACTTAAACAGCTGATTCCATCTTAAACATTCCGTCCATCTTCCTGACGATTTCTTTTCCAATTTCAATGGATGCCGTAGCGGCCGGAGATGGTGCATTTAGAACATGAATGGAGCGTTTGCTCGGCACAATGAAAAAGTCATCGACTAATGAGCCATCATCCTTCAAGGCTTGCGCTCTGACACCGGCCGGCCCGGGAACAATGTCATCCTTCTGGATGTCCGGCATGAGCTTCTGGACATTTTTCATGAAGAGCTCCTTGGATGCTGAGCGGATCATTTCTTCCACTCCCTCTTTCATATATTTCTTTGCCAGCTTCCAGAATCCTTTATAAGCCACAACTTCCATAAGGTCTGCCACATTGAGATCCGTCTTTTTATAGCCCTCCCGCTTAAAGCTTAGAACGGCATTTGGGCCAACATCAATGGCTCCGTTAATCATGCGGGTAAAATGGACCCCAAGGAACGGGAAGTTGGGATTTGGCACAGGATAGATCAGATTTTTGACGAGGCTGCTTTTCTCCGGTTTGAGCATGAAATACTCGCCCCTGAATGGCACTATTTTGACATCCGTTTTCAATCCGGCAAGCTTGGCGATCCGGTCTGACTGCAGGCCGCCGCAGTTTACATAGTATGCTCCCCTTACCTCTCCCATGCTGGTCTGGACGATTACTTCCTGAGCCGTTTCGTCAATGGCTAGTACTTTATGATTCAGCAGGATGTCCCCGCCTTTTGCTGTGATGATCTCAGCCATTTTTTCCGAAACCTGCTTATAGTTGACAATGCCAGCCATTGGCACATGAATTGCCTTTTTTCCATTCACGTGCGGCTCGATTTCATGGAGCTCGCCATGGTCAATCATCCGGATGCCAAGACCATTGTCTAAACCGCGCTGATATAGATCGTCCAATAGCGGGAGCTCGAAATCTTCGCTCGCGACAATGACTTTTCCGCAGATATCCACTTCAAGACCATGCTCCCGGCAAAATTCCGTCATGGATTCACTGCCTTTTTTGGCAAGCCTGGCTTTATAGCTTCCGGGTTTATAGTATATTCCGGAATGGATGACGCCGCTGTTATGGCCCGTCTGGTGGGCCGCTACATGGCTTTCCTTTTCCAGGATGGCCACTTTTGCTGAAGGAAACCGGCTCAGCAGCTCCATTCCTGTTGACAAGCCAACAATGCCCCCGCCAATAATGATGTAATCATACATGATCCTCCACCCTTTCTCTTATTTATGATCAATCCCGCAGGCTTCTGCCAGTAATTCAATAATATGGACAACACGGACCTTGTCTTCAAGCCCTTCGCGTTTAACCCCGAGGCCCATCTGCAAATGGCATCCAGGGTTGGACGTGACGATGATGTCCGGCGAGATCTTTTGGACATGTTCCATTTTGGCATCAAGGATTTCCATGGATTCTTCGTAGTGGACAATATTATAAATCCCCGCCGATCCGCAGCACATATCCCCTTTCGGAAGCGGAACATATGTAATGCCTGGTATGCTTTCGAGGAGCTGAACGGGATCGTCCGCCACCTTCTGCACATTTAACAGATGGCAGGATGGCTGATAGGTCACAGCACCTGAGAGTTCCCGGCTGAAACTGATTCCGAGTTTGTTCAGTATTACACTTACATCCTTATTCTTTTGTGCGAACACCTTGGCACGCTCTGTCCATTCCGGATCATTTGCGAGAAGGTGATCATATTCAACGAGCATCGCACCGCAGCCGCCAATCGCATTAACCACATAATCAAAGTTCCCTTTTTCAAAAGCCGCAATATTTTCCTTCGCCAGTTTCCTGGATGTTCCCGTATCTCCGCTATGGTTCTGCAGCGCGCCGCAGCAGGTCTGTTCCTTGATCACAGTGACTTCACAGCCAGCATGCCTCAGCAGCTTGATGCTGAGGTCATTGATCTTGGCAAAAAACACATCCATAATGCACCCTGTAAAAAAAGCGACGCGGGCTTTCGGCTCACGCCGAAGGCTATGGCTGCCTGTTCTCAGCTGTTTATTTGGCATTTCCACAGGAGGTGCTATTTCTTCAAAAGCACGAAGCTGTTCGGGAAGAATGCCTAGCACCTTGCTTTTGCGGGCCAACGTGTCCATACCCGTTTTTTGATAGGCCCGAAGTGAAGCTCTCATGGCTGACAGCAATTTTTTATTCGGCAATGCCTTCTGCAGAGCCAAGTTCTCCATGAATGGAGCTGGTGCTTCGGCAGCCTTTACTTCCTTAAATGATTCGAGAATTTTTCCATATTGCACATTCGTTGGGCATGCCGTCTCACAGGCGCGGCAGCCAAGGCAGAGCTCCATCGATTCTGTCATTTCATCGATGGTTATTTTCCCTTCCGCCGCCATTTGCACAAGATTGATCCGGCCCCGTGGAGAATGACTTTCTTTCCCCATGCTGGCGTATGTGGGACATGCTGGAAGACAATAGCCGCATTGGACACAGTCGAACGTTTCTTTATAGGCAAGCTGGCTAGTCATGGACTAACACCAGCTTTTGTCCTTTTGTCTCGGGAAAAATCTTGCCCGGATTCATAATGTTGTTCGGATCCCACGCTTTTTTCATTCGTTTCATCATGTCCAGTCCCGCTTCCCCAAGCTCCATCTCCATAAACGGCGCCTTCATGGTCCCGATTCCATGCTCGCCTGAGAGGGTTCCACCCAATTCAATCGCTGCTGTAAAAATCTCCTCTACTGCTTTTTCCACACGCTTCATCTCTTCTTTATCCTGCTTATCTGCAATGATATTCGGATGCAGATTTCCATCACCCGCATGGCCGAATACGACTAAGTCAATTTCATATTTTGCTTTGATTTCCTGAAGCCTTCTGAACATTTCAGGAATCTTGCTTCTTGGAATGGTAGCATCCTCGGAAATTTTCGTTGGCTTTTTCCTGACAATCGCAGGGGAAACGAGCTTTCTCGCTTTCCACAGGTTCTCGGCAGATTCCTCATCCCTAGCAATGATGGCTTCCCTTGCCCCGACGTCCAGGCACACCTGCTTCACCTGTTCGCTTTCATCCCTTATGGCAATTGGATGGCCATCAAGCTCAATCAGGATAATGGCATCCACATCTATTGGAAGACCGATCGGCTGAAACTCTTCCACCGCCCGGATGGAAGCCTGATCCATGATTTCCATTTTGGAAGGCAGGATGCCGGAAGTGAGCACAGCCGAGATCGCTTTTCCGGCATCAATAATGTCATCAAATATGACCATCATCGTCTGGGTGGCCTGCGGCCTTGGAATCAGCTGAAGGGTGGCCTCTGTGATGATGCCCAGCGTCCCCTCCGACCCAACGATCAGCTTCGTCAGGTCATAGCCTGTGACGTTTTTGACCGTCCGCCCGCCTGTTCGGATAACGTCCCCTTCTGGCGTGACGATCTCGAGGCCCAATACATAATCCTTCGTAACTCCGTACTTTAAACCGCGCGGCCCGCCGGCATTCTCGGCAAGGTTCCCTCCAATTGTAGAAACATGGGAACTGCTTGGGTCTGGCGGATACATCAGCCCATGCCGCTGCGCTTCACGGTCAATATCAGCTGTGATGACTCCGGGAGATACAATCGCAACGGTATCCTCCGGATCAATGATCAGCTTCTGGGCCCACCTGGAAAAATCAAGGACCATCCCGCCATGGACAGGGAGCGGGCCTCCACTTAGACTTGTTCCCCTGCCTCTTGGATAGACTGGTATTTTCATGTCATTGGCGAGCTTTACTATGCCTGCCACTTCCTCAGTCGAAACTGGCTGCAGGATGATCTCCGGAATATAGGCTCCAAATGAGCCATCGTATGAATAAGAAACCAGGTCTGCTTTTTCAAGCAAAACGCGATTTTCTGATCCCATGATGCTTTTCAGCCGCTCAACAATTTGTTCGGTGATCACAATGGCACCTTCTTTCCTTCCCCTTCGTTCACCTTCAATTTCTTTGTAACATTCTCAAGATGCACTCGCATCGCCTTTGCCGCTCTTTCTTCATCCTGTTCTTTAATAGCTGTAAAAATGCTCATATGCTCCTGAAAAACCTGTTCGCGCTTTGCCGGAAGACCCACATTCTTCTTAAGGGAAAAGGCAATTGCTTTTCGGTACAGATCATCGATATTTTCCATTACCTGTATCATGAAACGATTTTTCGTTGCTTCGATCAGGTGTTTATGAAAATTAACGTCTGCCAGATCGCCTACCGCTTCAGGATTCGTCAGCGTAATCTCAAATTGATCGAGCGCCAGTTTCATTTTTTCCAGATCGGCCTCATCACGACGCAAGGCAGCAATAGCTGCTGCCTGTGTCTCCATAATCCTCCGCATTTCCAATAGCTCAAAAATCTGTTCCACGGGGATATATTCAATCGCTAACGAACCAAGCATGTCTGCCATATTAACTTCTTTGACGAAGCTGCGGCCGCCTTGCCTGGATTCAATAATCCCGCTGGCAGATAATACGCTCAATGCTTCTCGAACAGGCGCACGGCTGACGCCAAACAGTTTGGCCAGCTCATTCTCGGATGGCATCGGCTCATTTGGCGGGAACTTGCCGTCTTTTATCATTTCCTTCAGCTGATCCAGCACCTGGGCCGAGATTTTTTTTCGTTCGATTTTCATGGATGTTAGCTCCTTATATGGTGATTTCGACTGAACTGCTTTTCTTTACTCTGATGATGTGGAAGAGAATCGCAAACACACAAAGCCCAAGTCCGGCAATATCTGTGATCATGCCTGGTTTAATCAGCATTAATGCCCCTGCAAACATTAGGAATCTTTCAAGTATCGTCAGCTTAGCATTCAGGTAATTTCCAAGCGAACTTGCTAGGGCGTAAATGCCCAGTGTGCTTGTGATGACCACTAATGCGACTGATAATATGGATACCGTTTCTCCCTCTGCTGCCTGAAGCAGAATAATAGGGTTATAGGCAATCATGAACGGGATGATAAAGCCCGGAAGTGAAATTCTAAGCGCCTCCCATGATGTCTGCATCGCATTGGCGCCGGCCAGTCCCGCTGCGGTATATGATGCCAGAGCCACAGGCGGCGTAATGTTGGACAATGCACCAAACCAGAACACAAAGAAATGGGCAGCGATTGGATTAACGCCAGCCTCCACAAGTGCAGGAGCTGCCGTAACCGCAACGACGATATAAAGAGCTGTGGATGGGAGCCCCATACTTAAAACGATGCAGGTGAGCATGACGACGATTAAAATCAGCCAAAGCTGACCACCCGTTAATTCAACAATATTATAAGCTAATGTAGATCCAATTCCTGTCATGGTGACAACGCAGATGATGATTCCGATGGCGGCGCAGGCAATCCCGACTTGAATCGTCCCTCTTCCGCCTTCAATGAAAGCTTCAATTGTTTTAGAGATCGTGATTCTTGAAGATTTATCCTTTGCCAGCCAGCTCGCCACAATGACTGCACCGATTCCGGCAAATCCGGCAAATAGAGCTGTCTTTCCCATTAATAGTGTTGTGATGACAACGATGATTGGAATAAGCAGGACACCGCGTTCCTTCAGGATTTGGACGACATCCGGGATATTTTCTTTACTGATGCCTTTCAGGCCTTGCTTTTTCGCTTCAATATCAATGGCAAAAATCAGTGCGATATAGTAGAGAAAGCTTGGAATGATCGCTGCCAGGATGACCGTTGTATAAGAGATTCCAAGGAAACCGGCCATAATGAATGCGGCAGCGCCCATAATCGGCGGCATGATCATTCCGCCTGTTGAAGCAGCCGCTTCTACGGCACCGGCAAACTTAGGCTTAAGACCAATGGATTTCATCAATGGAATCGTAAAAGCTCCTGTTGTCGCGACGTTGGCCACTGCACTTCCGCTCAATGATCCTGTCAGTGCACTGGAGATGACCGCCACTTGGGCAGGGCCTCCACGCTTTCTGCCTGCAATGGAAAGAGCGAGATCATTGAAAAGCTGGGTGGCACCGCTGACAGACAGGAAGGCACCAAACAGGACGAACATGACGATGAACGTGGAGGCCGTCGATAGTGTTAACCCCAGCACGCCCTCCGTCGTCATATAAAGACGGTACAGCAGGCGTTCCAGTGAAAAGCCGGCATGCCCGAAAATCCATGGGAAGTAGGTGCCAAACAGGGCGTATACAATAGCGCCTCCACACAGGATCGGGATAAAGATCCCAACTGCCCGTCTTGAAGCTTCCAGGAGGACGATGATCGTTATGGCTCCAAAGATATAATCAATCATAATCGGCTGGGAGCCCCGGTCCACATGAATCGTTGTGTAATTCAGGAGCAGGTAGCCAAGACCTGCAATGGCAAGCGCCGCAAATACGTAATCAGGGGCTGTAAACCTTTTTTGATTGGAAGATTTTCCGGCCGGATAATAGAAAAAAGTCATAACCAGCAGGATGCCCAGGAAAATCAGGTTTCTATAAATCTCTTGAATATTGGATAATCCATTCGAATAAATAGCAAAAACAGAAAACAGAACAGCAATGATGGCAGCCGCTTTTTTGTATGGACCCTCCAGCAGCCGCATGCCGCCGCCTGCTTCTTTATCCAGATCGGCTGGCTGTACAATGGGTTCGGTTGTTGATTTTGTCATCGATTTCCCTCCTTTATTTCGCTTCCGGCGGAATTAGATTTTCAGGTATATCAAGACCTGCTTCTTTAAAATATCTGTAAGCTCCGGCATGCAATGGAACAGATACTCCATCAAGGGCGGTTTCCAGTGTCATTTCCTTGGCAGAGCTATGTACCTCATACATTTCATCCAGATTTTCATAGAGCGTTTTGGTTAAAACATAGATTGTTTCTTCGTCCATTTCTTTTGTTGTGGATAAAAGGTTCGGCTGGGCAATGGTGTTGATATCTTCGTCAATACGCGGATATGTTCCTCCAGGAATCACATAGCGGTACCAGCTGTCAGATACTGCATTAATGGCATCCAGCTGCTCGTCAGTTACTTCCAAAATCGATGCTTTCACATTACTTGCATACATATCTGTTACAGCGGAAATCGGAATACCTGCCGGAAGGGAACCTCCATCCAATCTCCCGTCGCGCATCGCGGAAACCGTGTCACTGTAGCCAAGATACTCAGGAGAAATATCCTTTTTCGTGAGCGCAAGGCCTTCCATCATCACGACTGTAGATTGCTCCGTACCGCTTGCCTGCGGCCCTACAGAAAATTGCGTTCCTTTTATATCGTCGATAGTTCCGCTTTCGATCTTGCTGTTCATCAGCACAAAATGCTCCACATTTGGCCAGAGCATGGAGATCGTGCGCAAATCCTCATAGCGCTTACCTTCAAAGGAGCCATCACCGGCATAGGCCTGGGACGAAATTAACCCCTGAAGAATGGCGAGCTGTGCTTCCCCTTCACGAAGCAGTTCAATATTTTCAATGGAGCCGGCTGAAGACTGGCCGCTCGCCTGGATTTTCTCTCCTTTTAAATGGCTGCTCCAAATATTAGCCATTCCAACCCCAATCGGATAATATGTACCTCCTGTTGAAGCGGTGGCAACGGATACGAACTTTTTATCCTTGTTCTCGGCCGCTGTCCGCACGCCAACAATGGCAATGAAAACAAGTGTCAGAACCGATATGATAATCTTCCACTTTTTTTGAATCATAAAATCCTCCCTTTCCATTAGAAATGTAAGCGCTTTTTCAAACTTGTATTACAAGTATACAAGATTACAGGATTAGAATTCAATTAAAA
Source organism: Cytobacillus oceanisediminis 2691 (assembly GCF_000294775.2). Lineage (GTDB taxonomy): Bacteria > Bacillota > Bacilli > Bacillales > Cytobacillaceae > Cytobacillus > Cytobacillus pseudoceanisediminis. The sequence continues at coordinate 922,977 of NZ_CP015506.1, read as the reverse complement.
TTCTGATTTTTTGTTTTATTCCGTGAAATTTTATGGGCCCTTCCCTTGATATTTCAGGGTTTTTAAATGTTAAAATAGGATATTTTACCTGGCAGAAGTACAAAAAAAAGAAAGGCCCATTTTCTGTGTTCAGAAAATGGCCTTTCTTTTATAACAGCTTACCCATATAGTATTCATCGACAAATTCACCGTTTATCAAAAGCGAATGTTTCTTAGTGCCTTCAATCTGGAATCCCGCCTTTTTGTAAAGGGCGACTCCTGCCTGATTACGGATAACAACTGTAAGTTCCAGCCTGTGGATATCGTGTTTACGCGCCCAGCGGTCAAGCTCTTCAAACAGCTTGGTGCCGATGCCCTGGCCTCTGTGTTCGCTGAGGATACCGGCAACGAGATAGGCTGAGTGCTTATTTCTCCTTGCCGCACCGCCAATTGCCATTACAAAGCCGATCAATCGGCTATCTTTTTCCGCGACGATGATGGTCGAATGATCTTCTTTTTGAATGGCTTCAATTCTTTTTCCTTGTGCCTCGGCTGAGGTCTTCCTTTCACCTGGCTCGAAAAGCATGTAGTCTGATTCGTTTTCTGCTTGTGTGATCAGGCCGGCCAGCGCCTCGGCGTCTGCTGGTTTTATATGGCGGATAATCATGGGGATTTCTCCTTTTTACTATTTTTTCATAAGCCCTTCAACAAAATCTTTCAAAACATGTACACCATGTACACAGTCATTTAATGATGTCCATTCCCGCGGATTGTGACTGATGCCATCCCTGCTGCGGACGAACAGCATGGCGGCTGGCATTTCCGTGCCGACGATCATCGTGTCATGGCCGGCTCCGCTCGGAATATAAACAGGATTAATATTGAACTTAGTCAGGGATTCTGCTATACCTGCCTGCAGACTTTCATGAATTGGAAGAGGTTTGATTTTGGCATTCAGCTTCATTTGCACATCAATACTTCGTTCCTCTGCTATTTTCACCGCTTTGGCCTTAATTTGATCAAGCAGCTGATCCCGGGTTTCTTCAAAAATATCCCTGATATCAACGGTTAGTATTACTTTCTGGGCAATGACATTGAAACCATTTGGATGCACGTTCAGCTTGCCGACAGTGGCAACAGCTGTATCACTGACCTGCTTTGGAAATTTCTCAATGGCAGCTACAAACAATGAGGCAGCCACCAGCGGATCTTTTCGTCCAGCCATCGGCGTATTTCCTGCATGTCCAGCTTCTCCTGTAAAGGTAACCTCCAGCGAGGCTGGCCCTGCAATGCCTTTTACCACTCCAACTGGCTGATTCTCTCTTTCCAGCACCTTCCCTTGCTCAATATGGACTTCCACAAAGGTTTCGATTTCACGTCTGTTTTCTCCTGCCTTTAAGCACGCTTCCGCACTGCTTCCATATTCGTTCAATACGTCGCGAAACGATTTGCCATTCTCATCCCGCAGGCTATCCATTTCTTCCGGCTTCAGTTGACCCATAAATGCCCGGCTGCCTGTTAAGCTGCTCTTGAATCTCGAACCCTCTTCATCTGAGAAAATCACAATCTCATACGGCTTCTCTAGTATGTATCCTGTTTCTTTCCATGACTCTACGACCTCCAAAGCCGAAAGAACACCCAATGGCCCATCAAAGTGCCCTCCATTTGGAACACTGTCAACATGGGAACCCGAAGCGATTGAAGGTCCTTCCGTGTTTCCTTCCAATCTGCCGAATACATTTCCTGCTCCATCTGCCGTCACAGTAAGACCAGCGTTTTTCATCCACTTGATTACTAGCTCTTTTGCTTCTTTCTCTTCGGCAGAATAGCCTGGGCGTGTCACCCCGCCGCTATCCAAGAGGCCTATCCTTGAAAGCTCATCAAGTCTTGAGGCCAATCTTTCACCGTTTACACCTGAGTGGGTTAGTTCCTGGTCATAATCTTTTATTAACTGTCCATAAAGGTTCATGCTATTCACTCTTTCTTATTTGTTTTTTTCTCTGTGAGATTAATAGATTGTTGATGGAACGCGAAGTAACCGATATATCGGAAAACCGGCCGATAAAATGGCATTTTTGACCGATATATTTTGAGGCAGTGCTAAAAAATGACAGATGCAGAGCAAAAAGCCCGGCAGATATCCGCCTGCCAGGCCGCAATTCATTAAATAATTCCCTGCATACGTAAAATAATCTCGGCAATAACTGCAGATCCGATGAAGGTTCCGAAAAACACGAAGACTGCAACAATAATGCTTCTCCAGCCCAGCTTGGAAAAATCAGCCCAGTTCTTTCCGATTGAGATGCCTGCATAAGCCAGAATTGGGGTAGCAAGAGCCAAAATATTGACCTGGGTTGTCCATTCGACAACATATTCAGATCCTGGTACTCCTGGAATGGAAACGATGATTCCGATAATCCCGATATATCCGACGCTCGGGATATTGCCTGGCAGCACTTTTTCAAGAATCAGCCCGAGCACACTGATGACAATTAATACAAGCATGCCTGGAATGGCTGCAGACGGCAGGATATCGTAGCCTACCCAGTTGCCTATCAGCGCCGAAAGACCGAATATGCCTAAAATCAGGAACCACTCTGTTATGTTTTTAAGCATGGATATCTCCCCCTTTTTCCGCAGCCTTTTTCTCTTTACGCTTCATCATGATGCTGTACAGCTTTTCAGTAAGAGGCAATCCAATGAAAATACTTGCATACAGCCCTGTAGAAAGTGAAAGCAGGTTACTGGCGCCTGCGAAGGCAACAATCTGCGCCTCCATTTCAGGGAAGGCAGCGACAAGCGATCCACTGGCAGCAGCCATCATGCTGCCGCTTCCCACCCCTGATGCCATCGCGAAAGACAGCGGATGGAGCGGGGTAATGGTGGCCAGAAATCCGGAAATCAATCCCAGGAAGGCAGCACCAAACACAGTACCGAAAATATAAATTGCCATTACTCCTCTGCCTTCTGGCGAATCAAATCCGTATTTATTCATAATCAGCCCGACGTTCGGCTCCCGGCCAATCGAGTGGGTCATGCCAATGGCTTCTCTTTTAAAGCCAAGAAAAATGGCCACTGGCAGTGCAAATAAGATCGTTCCCAAGTTACCAAGTTCCTGCAGCAATAATGATGGCCCTGCCGCAATGATTGCCTCGATTTGCGGCCCAATTGTTACGCCAATTTTCGCAATTAAAAGAGTAACCCCAAGCACGATGAGGGGCTCTGCATTTTTAGCCTGTTTTTCCTTAATAAGCGGAGTGAAATAAAGACCCAGCCCCAGGAAAAAAGCATAAAGCATAGGCAGCAGCAGAATAACCCCTGCGCCAACTTTAAAGCTGATCTGTCCAATCGCTTCGGTGGCCGCAACCAGAACCAGCACAACGGCATGCAAGCGCCAATCTTTTAAAATTTCTGTCTTTTCGTTTTTCATGTTCTCCCCCCTGGATTAAAAGATTACTAGATAGATCCGCACACGGCGGAAGAATCAAGCTTGCCCTTCCCTTGCTCCATCGCCTTTTCATAGATATCGCACACCAGCTGGCCCAAAGGAGAATCTTCGCTATAAAATTCAGCTGTGTCTTTGTATAAGTGAATATCCTTATTCATGTGCTCCAGGCTGAACAGCACATTCTCGTATGTATGCTGAAGGATATTTTCACCGAATACGGTCAGCACGCGATTATGCGCAGACCCGCTTTGAATAACTTCCGCCAGCTGAGACCGGCTGACACCTGCTTTCTCCCCCACTGCAAGGACCTCACCCAGGCCTGCAGTCGTTAAAGCAACCAGCATATTATGGCACAGCTTTGCCACCTGGCCTGATCCTGAAGGGCCGAGCAGAAAGATATCCTTTCCTACGCTCTCCAGGACTGGGCGAATGTCCGGCAAATATCTATCGTCTCCCCCAACCATTATGGTCAGCGTACCGGCATCAGCACCCTTAGGTCCCCCGCTTAACGGACAGTCATAAAAATGGATGCCTTGCTCCTTTGCAGCCTGATTCAACTCTTGGGCTGTTTTTGGGTCAATGGTGCTCATATCCAGCACGAAACTGTGAGGCTTTAAAGCAGGAAAGACTCCGCTTCCACCCATCATAACATCTCTCACAATACTTGGTCCAGGCAATGAAGAAATTACTAGATCCGCCTGTCTTGCTGCCTCGAATGGAGAAGGCTGGGGAATGGCCCCCAGCGTCTCACATTTCGCCAGTGCATCCTGACTTGGATCATAAGCAAACACCTTATACCCGTTTTTGATTAAATTTTTCACAATACCCTTTCCCATGGCCCCGCAGCCAATTACTCCTATGTTTTTCATCCTCTCCCTCCTTAAGGTTTTATATAAACTGTTTTTGTATCAAGCCAGAAATCCAATGCGGTGCTGCCCTGTTCACGCGGCCCAATGCTGGATGTTTTTTTGCCGCCAAACGGGAGCTGGTTTTCATAATGGTTGGATGGGATATTCACATGCGTGACCCCTGTTTCAATTTTCCGGACAAAATCGAATGCCTTCTGAAGGTCATTTGTAAAAATGGCGGATGACAAGCCAAATTCCGTATCATTTGCAAGCTCAATCGCCTCTTCGTAAGAATCCACTTCCATCACAGCCACAACCGGCCCGAAAATCTCTTCCTGGGCGATTGTAAAATCCTTCGTAACCTTACTGAAAACAGTCGGAGCGACGAAATAGCCATTCGCCATATCGCCATCTGTCAGCTGCTTTCCGCCATATTCGAGCACCGCTCCTTCTTCGATGGCGCTATTCACATAATGGAGATACGTATTCAATTGATGCTTATTCGCAACCGCACCGTTGTCATTTCCTTCCCGAACCCCATCGCCAACCTTTACTTGCTTCGCTTTTTCAACCAGCAGCTCAATGACCTTTCGGGAAATGGACCGGGGCACAATCACGCGGCTGGTTCCCGTACAGCTTTGGCCGTTATTATAAAACCCGCTGATGACCACGCTCTGGACAGCCTCTTCCAGATTGGCATCCTCCAGAATAATTGTCGCATTCTTCCCGCCCATTTCAGCCTGCATTTTTCCGGCATGGGCTGTCACAAGCTTGCCAAGATGGATGCCGACATCGGAGGAGCCTGTAAACGAGACTGCCTTAATTTCCGGATTGGTTCCAAGCTCTTCTCCCACGACAGAACCCGGGCCCGTGATCATATTCAGCACGCCCGCTGGCATTCCAGCCTTTTCAAACAGCTCGACTACCTTCACTGCGATTAGAGACGTATCGCTTGCAGCCTTATAGATGATCGTATTTCCAGCCAGCATGGAAGGTGCAATTTTATAAATGGCGATTCCGAGCGGAAAATTAAATGGCGTAACAACAGCCACCACTCCCAGCGGCTCCTGTATCGTGCAGGCAAAGGTTTTCGGATCAATCGCAGGCACGGTTTCACCTGAAATCCGATTCGCCTCGCCGCTGAAATGCTTCAGAGCCTGAACCGTTGCATCCACTTCCTTTCGGGCTGCCCCGATCGTTTTGCCGACTTCCTTCGTAATGATTTCTGCTAATTCCTCTTTTTCCTGCTGGATGAGAAAAATCAGTTTAAAAAGGATGTCCCCCCGGCTGATTGGAGATGTATTTTTCCATTCGGGAAAAGCCCTCTTTGCACTCTCGATTGCTTTTTGCACATCAATCTCATTCGATTTCTGAAAGTAACCCAGTACCTCATCTGTATTGGCTGGATTCACACTCGGATACGTTTCCCCTGTCACTGAAGGAACCCATTCCCCGCCAATATAATTGTAAAAAGTTTCTGCACCGGCATTGACGGCCACTGTTTTCTGGCTATTAACCTCTGTACTCATCCAATCTCTCCTTATCATAAAAAGTTTAGGTTATTATAATATTTTGAATATTCGATGTACATGTGCCAACAGCCAAATAATCCTTCTTTTCTTTGTGACTAGCACCAATTATGGGTTTAAAAAATCAAAGATCTGGAATGCCAGGACCACTGTAATCCAATCTTCTTTCCGGGAAAAATCCAGCTGCAGTTCACTCTCGATTTTTTTAAGCCGGTAGGCAAGGGTATTGGGATGAATATGCATCTCTTCTGCTGTTTGTTTATGGCTTTGATTATTTGCCAGAAAGGCTTGCATCGTTTTTAAGTATTCAGGCTCCATTTTTAAAAGAGAGCCTATTTTATCGGAGACAAATTTATTCAGCAAGCTGCGGTCGGTGTTGAGCCACAGTCTTTCAGCACCAAGCTCAGAATAAGTGATGTAGGTTTTGTGCTGATGGTTTTTGGCAAATGATAAAGCCTCGGCAGCTTCCTGATAAGTATCTGTCATATCTGTTAAAGCAACCTCTCTGCCCAAACCAATGACAGCTCTGCTCACTTTTCTCTGAATATCATCAGCTAGAGACTGGTCATACCGTTTTCGACCATTCACTAGAAGTGCAATGATTTGGTTTGATTTCGTAAAAACGATTGAGGTTTCACAGTATTTCATGATGATCTGCTCAATCGAGCGGATGAGTTTTTCTTTTTGAAGGATGGAGGCTGCATCCCATAAAAAACCAGACTTGCAGTCCACCATCATACAAGCGATGCTGCTTTTCTCATTCATGCGGAACTTTTCCAGAATCCTTGCATTCAGGCGTCCGCCATTGATCAAATCATGAAAGGCCTCTTCCCTTAGGTGCATTTCCTTTTCAAAAAGCGTATTCTGCCTGACAAACTCCAGTGACAAAGCCGTTGAAGCATGCTCAAGAGCAGCCTTCTGGATATTCGTCAAACGTTCAACCGGCCCATCAAGAAGGAAATATCCGAAAAGCTCGTTGGAGTTTATAATCGGAAAAGAACTGGATGGATTTATTGGTGACTCTGCAAAGATGACAGTGGAGCCCAAAATGTGACTGATGGTATCCAGGATATACGAAGTCCCCCTTCCCTCCAGCAGAATCTTCGTAAATTTCCGGTGGATATCAAGGGATTGGCTCAGTTCCTCATTTTTCCGCCTTACTTCTTCGTAAAGCTTCGAGTTCATGATGGCAATAGCCGCCTGGTCTGCCACCACCTCCAGCACTTGAAAGTCAGCTTCAGTAAACTGTACATCCTTGTCGAAGTTATCCACCACAAGCACACCGATGCAATTCTCCTTATAAACCAATGGGACAACGATACCGCTCTTTACTTCACGCCGGTAGACTCCATTAAAAAAATGAACATAATTTGTCTCAGACATACGGCTCATATGCTCCCTGAACTCAGGTCCTGATGCAATGACGCCCTTTTTAGTCAGAAATACCTGTCCCGTCAAGGATTCACCAGACTCAAACTTCACCTGGCTCATAAAGCCTGTCTCCACCCCAACCCCGCTGGAAAAATGCAATAATCCATCTTCCTTTAACGTGTATAGAATGGTCGTGTCAGCATGGTCTACTAAATCAAAGGCAGCTTGCACCAGCCTCTTTAGAATCTCTTCCAGGTCAAGAGACTGGGTTAAACTGCGGTTTATTTCCAGAAGGCTTGTGATTTTGTCCTGCATGATGGTCATGGCTGTTCTCCTATCTAATAAGTTTCGTGAAATTCACTCAAGGACATTACAATCTATATTGCTGCAAACTATCTATTTTTCAGCCAAACTCCCATCCTTATTCCTTCTTTTCCTGACTTCATCCATTTTCCCGTAAAAACTCTCCTCCAAGTCAATGCCAAAGAAGTTATAGAATTTAATCAGATAGGCCAGGCAGTCTGCGAGTTCTTTGCCAAGTTCTTCTTTTACTTGATCACTAGCTAATTGAAAGGCCAGTTCTTCATCCATTCCTTCTTCGGCATATTCGCGGACAAGGTTAAAGGCCTTGCGCAGCTCTTCAGCAACCTCCGCTACTTCGGTTGTCAGCAGCATATAGTTATTTAATAGGGAATCGCGGCTCCTGGCATAATTCTCATCGCTGATCTCCCAGCCCATCTCTTTTTGATACTCTCTCATAAAGCTTTGCAATTCTTTCAATCTATTAACACCTCTTCGATATATTCGCCAGATTTCGGGTGGTGCCTGTCAACCACTTATCTTTCTATTGTCCGGGCCAATACCGCCCCGGCAATGAGTCCCCAAACGGGTGCGCTGATATGGAGAAAGCTTATGCCTGACAAAGTGACGATGAAGGCTGCGAGCGCGCTTAGCCGGTAGCGGTTTTCGGAGAAGCCCATTTGCAGGCTGGAATGCAGGACGCCGATCAGAGCGAACCCGGCCAGCAATGAAACGAAGGCCTGCGGAAGCGATTGGATAAAGGGCACGATTTTCCAGGCAAATATGCCGAAAACAATCGTAATAGCACCTGAAACAACAGCTCCCATATACCGCTTTTCCTTAGGCCCTGAATCCGGCCCGGCACAGATGGCGCTCATCATGCCGGCGATATTGGCACACTGGCCGCCAAAGAAGCTGGTGATTATGGAGAAGGCGCCGCTTGACGAGACGATTTTACGAATAGGCGGCTTGAAATCCTCACTTTCCAGTGCCCCAATTCCTGGCGCAGCGTCATTGCTCAATATCAGCATCGCAAGCGGCAGGGCAATCGTCACAAACCCCATCCAGCTGAATTCCGGTACTTGAATAGATGGCAGGAAATAAGCAATCTCCTTAGCCGGATTTAAATCAGCTGTCAAATACAATACCGCAAAGGCAATCGCGACGGCCGCGAGCACAGGCGGGAACTTCTTCACATATCTCGTAAAAAGCAGAAAACTGATTAAAGCCGCTCCCCCGATAACAGGCATTTCCTGGATGGCCGGTACGAGCTTCACGACATAGCCGGCAACCAATCCGCCAAGCATGGATGCGATGACTTCTTTCGGCACCCAGCCAATGATTTTTGTAAACAGCCCTGAAATGCCAACCAGAAAAATCAGCAGCCCGGACATCACATACCCGCCTATCAGTTCCGGATACGAATATTGGGCAGTCACAGTCGCCAAAAAGGCCGCTCCAGTAATCGAATGCCCTCCTGTAATGGGAATCCTATATAGAAGCGGCAGGAGGATGCTGTATACACCCCCGAAAAAATAAACCGCAAACATCCAGTTAATCGTCTGCTGATCAGTAAATCCCCCTGCTGACGCAGCCTGTAAAATGATCAGGGCCGGCCCCGTCATAACCAGTGTGCTTGCAATGATTCCAGATGAAATGTTTTCCGCTGTCAGATCCCTTAAGAACGAACCCTTCTGTACTTCTTGACTGTATCCGCTATGCCTTTCCTTCGGCAAACCCATTTTTCCTGCCCCCGACTTCCGATTATTTTACTTACTATCATGATTTTAAATAAGGTAATTGTCAAACTATTTCGCATTCAGAAGTGTTGACAAAAAAAGGACCTCCTAAGTGGCCCCTAACTCATTCCGATTAAAATAAACATTTAAGACTTGCTTCAGGGATTGATCGATCTGCACCCATTCATCCAGCTTATAGGTATTCAGCACTTTTGCCAGGTTTGGCTTAATGCCAATCAATTTGATGATGCTGCCTGTCATGAAGTTGAGCGTTTTAAGCAGCTGGGTGAATTTCTCAATGCCTTTTCCTTCAATTTCCCCAACCGCCGTCAGATCAAAGAGAATTTCTTCATATTCGCCGGCAAAAACGGCTTTGAGACAGCTTTCGGAAATAACGTTTATTTTTTCTGCTGTAATATCCCCAAATAAAGGAATCATGCAGAGCGTTTCCGACAGCGGAATAAACGGCCCGGACAGCTGATTTAAGCGGATCAGCACCTGCTCCAGCTCTTCTTTTTTCTCCAGAAGTTCAAAGTCAGTTGAGGACAGGCGCTGCTGCAGCTGCATCAGCTTATCCATCAAGTTTTCATTAGAGCTGTCTTTTGGCAAGAATAGCATATTGGCATAACCCTCGCTGTCCCATTGAATATGGACCTCAAATAAAGATAGCGGTGTTTCCCTGGTCTTCATATTCAGTTCCAGCTTCACAGGATCCAGCCCAGGCTCCCAGCTGTACTGAATCAGCTTTTCTATGCTTTCCTCATCGATGATTCCTTTTAAATGCCCCTCGCTCAGGTCAAAGCTTTCCCGTGCTATGCCAGAGTAGCTTACTATTTTTCCGTTCCTGTCAGCTTTTAAAAACGCAAGCGGAAGCGGCTGATCAAAATATTGCATTTTGCTGTCCTCCCGCTTCATTGTTTTGCAGCCATTCCTTTGTTTCCGGCAAATCCTTTAGAATGACCGTATGATCGGAGCAATAAGGAAGCAGGTCATACTTCCCGGCTAAGCGCCCGCCAAGAAGAACAGCCGGCTTATGCGTCAGCTTGGCAAAGGCTTCGGCATATTCCTTCAGCTTCGGCAGGTGATAGACGATGCTGACCGATAGACCGATTACACTCGGCTTCCAGTCCTTTGCCGTTTTCAGTGCATATTCCAAAGGAAGGCTCGGGCCAAAGTACTTTGTCTCCCAGCCGTGCTCTTCAAAAAGGCTGTTGACCATTTTCAGGCCAATATAATGCTGTTCCCCATCCAGGCAGAGAAACATGGCTTTTTGGTTTGATTGTCTTTTTTCCTGCCGGTATGCGAGCTTTGAGAGGACAAAATCACATGTTGCTGTTGCCAGATGTTCATCTGCCACAGTGATTTGATTCGTCTCCCATAGGTGGCCGATGTGCTGCATCGCAGGTGTAATCAGATTTTGATAAACTTCAAGGCGCGATAGCTGCGGTTGCTTTTGAATGTTCTCCCAAACTTTCGCAGAATCACCTTGAAGCAATAAGGAAGCGAGTGTTTCAGCGTGGTTCATCTTACACTCCTCCCTTAACAGGTTCACCTTTCAAAACAGCAATGGCTTCCGCCAGATAAAGATGGAATCTCTCTGCCTTTTCAGGAGAATCGTTATCTTCAGCCAGCACAGCCTGAATGATTTCGAAATTGTCGATCAGATGCCGGGTATTCATCCCATGCTTCTTTAAAATGCCATCAAGCCATACGGCATAATCAGTGAAAAAAGCAGATTGGTTCAGCTCATACGCTGTCTCGAGATGCTTCATATGATGATGGTTATCTTCGCGGCACTTCTCTTTTCCTTGTTCGCCAAACCGCTCCAGCAGGAAAGGCTCGCGTTCATAGATCTTTTCGGTTACATGGTTTACGATCTTTTCAAAGCTCACTTAGCCACCACCTTGAATTGCGAAACTTTTGGAACCACTGCTGCCAGTTCCTGATCCGGATACTTTTTCTCTAAATCATGGATTCTCTTAAAATCCTCGCTGCGAACCCAATTTAAATAATTTTCCTTTGTATCAAAGATGAGCTGCACCGTCAGTTCGCCAGGGCGCTTATCATTCTGCAGCAGCAGAAAATCGATAAACCCCTCCGCCTGATCGACCGACCGCGAGCGATTTTTATATATGCTAATGACTTCCTCCGACTTTTCGTCGGGTACGTCAAATGTTGAAAAGACTGTATACATTAACTCTCCTCCAAACTTGGGAGTTTTCTGTTTTTTTTTCAGTATAACATACTGATTGGGATTGTCATTTTGGAAGGGTTATAGGGAATGGCTGAAGTTTTTTGTTTGCTGGAGGAATAACTGAAGCTTTTTCGTCGTTATTTTGGATGATTAACTAGCATTTTCTCGCTGCTCTCCACGTTTTCGTCGTTAATCCGGTTGATTAGCTACCATTTTTCTACCTCTCTCCACGTTTTCGTCGTTAATCCGGTTGATTAGCTACCATTTTTCTACCTCTCTCCACGTTTTCGTCGTTGATCCGGTTGATTAGCTACCATTTTCTCTACTCTCTCCACGTTTTCGTCGTTAATCCGGATGATTAACTACCATCTTCTCTCCTCTCCCCACTTTTCGTCCTTAATCCGGATGATTAACTACCATTTTCTCTACTCTCTCCACGTTTTCGTCGTTAATCCGGATTATTAGCTACCATTTCTCCTACTCTCTCCACGTTTTCGTCGTTAATCCGGTTGATTAGCTACCATTTTTCTACCTCTCTTCACGTTTTCGTCGTTAATCCGGATGATTAACTACCATCTTCTCTCCTCTCCCCACTTTTCGTCGTTAATCCGGTTGATTAGCTACCATTTTTCTACCTCTCTCCACGTTTTCGTCGTTAATCCGGTTGATTAGCTACCATTTTCTCTACTCTCTCCACGTTTTCGTCGTTGATCCGGTTGATTAGCTACCATTTTCTCTACTCTCTCCACGTTTTCGTCGTTAATCCGGATGATTAACTACCATCTTCTCTCCTCTCCCCACTTTTCGTCCTTAATCCCCCTTCTTCTCAGCCTCAAGCCCGATGCCAAGATATGTCTCTGGCTCGTTATGACTCGAGTTAATCCCGGTTAAGATAGTATTTGTAAGAATTGTTAAGTTTTTCCTGCAAACAAGATCATATTTTGCCGAATTAGGTCGGTCGAATTATTGGAAAATTAAAGAAAGAGCAGTTATTAATACCTATTTTCCTCTGTATAAATAGGTCTTGGGTGCAAATTTTCACTATTAGGGAGTAAGGAGACTGTTTATGAAATTATTAAAAATGATTGTGCAGAGAAAGATTTTGGTTGCCCTTATGACGGTGCTGATTTTGGCCATCGGCAGCTTTTCCATTATCGAATTGGATAAAGAGCTGATGCCGCCGGTAACGATGGATGGCGCTTATGTGGAGGTCAATGCCGGTGAAATGGCAGCTATTGAAGTGGAGCGATCGATAACCAACCCCCTGGAGCAGCAAATCAGGGGGATTGAGGGAGTAGAATCGGTTGACTCCACATCGGCGATTGGACGGAGCTCACTTCAAATTACGTTTGAACAGGGTCGGGGCGATGAACTTTTTAAAGAAGTAGAAACGGCTGCAAACGCCGCTAAAGGTGAGAATGCCGCGATCACGGATGTTACTTCAGGGCAGTATGGGACCACGCAAAGCTATGAATTCTATATGGATGTATCCGGCGGCAGCATGGAGGATATGACCGCTTTTGCCAAAAAGGTTCTTGAACCGCGCCTGGAAGCATTGCCGGAAGTCCGCGACGTATCGCTTGCAGGAGTTCAGGAGCACGAGGTAATCATTGAACTGGACCGCAGCAAATTGGCTGAAAAAGGGCTGGATTCTACAGCTGTGATTGGTGCGATTCAGCAGGTTAACAGCGAAGCCACACTGGGAGAACTCAGCAGGGATGCCAGCTCTCCTTCCCTCCGCTGGAATACGAAGCTCGAAAATGTGGAGGATGTACAGAATATTAAAATCCCATCACCAAATGGATTTGTTGATTTGAAAGATGTTGCAGATGTTCAATTTCAGCCGATTGAAAGCTCATCGTTCGTCTGGAAAAACGGAACAAAGGATTTCATCTTTGTCCAGGTTGGCCGTGCTGCTAATGCCACGCAAATTGAAATGGCAGCTGCGGTCCGCGATGAAGTGAAAAACATCCGCGAAGACGGGCTGGTAAAAGGCTTTGAGCTGAACGAAATGGTGGCACAGGCAGATTATGTGCAGGAATCAATTGATGGCGTGACCGGCAACATTTTAACCGGCGGCGTCATTGCCATTGCCATTCTTTTAATCTTTTTGAGGAATGTAAGGGCCACCTTTATCATCGGACTGTCGATCCCCACTTCCATCCTTCTGACGTTTACGGCGATGTGGGTTTTTGATTACAGCTTTAATATCCTGACCCTGATTGGGCTTGGCCTGGGGATCGGGATGATGGTGGATTCTTCGATTGTCATCATTGAATCCATCTATCGAAAAAAGGAACAGGGACTTGGCAGGCTTGAGTCCGTTTTGGAAGGAACGAAAGAGGTTTCATCAGCAGTTATTGCTTCGATGCTCACTACGATCGTGGTATTCCTGCCGATCGGCCTCATTGGCGGCGATGTGGGCACATTCATGATCATGCTGTCTGCAGTTGTAGCCATTACACTCATCAGTTCGGTTATAGTCTCGTTTACTTTGATCCCTTCGCTTTCAGAAAAATTGCTGAAACTGCGCAAGCCGAAGAAGGAGCGCAAAGAAGGGCCGATTATGCGCCTTTATAGCCGGATTGTGGCCTGGACCATCCGGAAAAAGCGATACAGTTTTGCAGTCATTGCGATTATCTTCCTGATGTTTGCCGGTTCATTAACGCTTGTGACGAAAATTCCGATGACGATTATGCCGGATATGTTTAACCGCTACACAGAGCTGATGGTTGATCTGGAAACAGGTATATCTGTTGAAGATAAAGAAGATATCGCTCAAGGAATCAATCAGAAACTGCAGTCGATTGAAGATGTAGAGTCCAATTATGTCATGGACAGCGGCGGCATGTTCTATACGATCATCAATATGACAAAAGGCGATGACATTTCAAGAGAGCAAAAAGATGTCAATGAAGATATTATGAAGCAACTTCGCAGCCTATCGGATTCCCTTCCGGTTAAAAATGTCCAGAGTGCGATGTCGGCTGGCGGCGGATCACCGGTCCAGGTGAATATTACGGGCGAAAATTTTGCAGATCTGCAGAAGCTTACCGGTGATTTTTCTGAGGAGCTCGAAAAGATTGACGGCATCGTCGGTGTGACCAACTCAATGGAGCGTACGTCTGAGGAGCAGGTTGTTGTATTAAAAGAAGAAGCGATTGAAACGGCAGGCTTAACCCAGCTGCAAATCAGGCAGTTTATTGAGCAGGCGTTCATGGAAATGCCTGTCGGGGAAATGTCCATGAATGAAGAAAATGTGCCGCTTGCCTTGAAATGGGCTGAGAAGACAGATTCCAGGTCAGATCTTCTGGATTTAAAGGTTCCAACTGCCCAGGGCGAGAAAGCATTATCTTCCTTTATTGAATTGAAGAGTGTAGATACACCAAATGAAATTTCCCATCATGACGGGGAGCGCTTCATCTCCATTTCTGCTGATATTGAAGGCAAGGACCTTGGTGCCGTGAACCGGGATGTCCAAAAGCTGATCAATGATTTTGATGCACCTGCTGGCTATAGCGTGGCAGCTGCCGGGGATCTTGAACAGCAGCAGGAATTAATCATGGATATGGTGTTTGTTTTAGCAATTGCGATTTTCCTTGTGTACCTGGTGATGGCTGTCCAATTTAACCACCTTGGCCATCCGTTGATCGTCATGTCTGTCATTCCGATGACCATCGTCGGCGTCATTCTCGGTTTGTTTCTGACACAGATGGAGCTTAGCGTAATGTCAGGAATGGGAATTGTGATGCTGATTGGGATTGTGCTCAATAACGCCATCCTGCTGATCGACCGTACGAATCAGCTCCGCCTGGAAGGCTTCTCTGTTGAAGTGGCCCTTCTGGAAGCAGGCAAAAACCGGATCCGGCCGATATTCATGACTACCCTGACAACGGTTGGCGGAATGCTGCCCCTTGCCCTTGCATCGGGAACTTCCGGCAACTATCAGGCGCCAATGGCAACGGTCATTATTTCCGGCCTGCTGTTTGCGACCTTTATCACGCTGCTGCTGATCCCGGCGGTTTACCGCTTGTTCACCACATCCAGCCTCCGCTTTGGCTGGCTGAAGAAAAAGCAAGAAAAGAAAAGCAGCGATGTTAAAGTGATTCCTGAGACCGTTAATTAACTTACTTCCGCCCCCTCAATACTTAGGGGGCTTTTGCGGATTTTTAAGCACTATGGACAAGGGCTCTTTCCTTCTGTTTTTTCCTTCATATATTAGTAGGAGAGAAAGGAGTGAATCCCATGTGCCAATATTGTGTTGAAGAATATTATTATAAGAAGAAAGTCTGCTGCAAAAAGAAGGACAAACATGAACATCACGGCTGTAAGAAATGCACGAGTGATTTTAAACCTCACTGTCCCTGTAAAAAATGCTCTGATGAGCATAAAAGATGTTCCTGCCAAAAATGTTCACCGGAAATTCATCATTGCCCTTGCAAGAAATGCTCATTCGAACACCTGCATTTTTGCTGCTGTAAAAAATGTTCCCATAGATATGACTATTAATCCAGTAAAACAGCGGCCAGCTTTGCTGACCGCTTACTTTATTTTTTCTGCCGCACGCTTTAAGGAAACCATTAAGAGGCGGACGCCAAGAAAAAAGATGATAAAACCGATGAAGGAATAGGTGTGCTTCCAATTGATAAGGACAAACATATTCAAAAAGCTGAATAACGGTTCAAAGATATAAGCAAACAGGATTCCAAGGCCTACCGCTGCAGCTGCATAGCTTTTCCACGTATTAAAATACTGATAAATCAGCATTCCCGATATGGGTATCACCACAAAATCTGCAGGCACTAACGGCGGAATAAAATGGAACAGCTTATCCGGATATCCCCACAAAATAAAGTTCAATCCTACAACATCAAGAAAACAGGCGAAGATTGCACATAGCAGCCCGAAAGCAAGTATTTCAAAGAACCGGCCCTTATCCACCAGCCTCCACCAAATAAAAAACGGCAAAATGCTCGCAGCCAGCAGCAGCCACCAATTAAAGCTGAACAAATCCTCATTCAGCCAATGCTCAAAAGAAACATCTCTTAACTTTTCCCTTAGGTTTTGCTCATCTTTATATGAAGGAATGCGGCTCATCTCATCACCTGCCTGCCCGAGTTGGTATCATGTTATTCATCTTTCCCCATGCAGTGAGTTACATACAGTAAGCCGATGGTTTTAGTGAAATATTGGCGGGTTAGTGGGATTCCACAAATATTCTGCTGGCGGGCGCAATTGTTGATTGAATCGGCATATATTTGGTGTGATGGCACAATTACAGGTGATGCATACGCATTTAATTTGGCGGAAGTTCGGATCGGCGCATTTATTGGATGAAGCGGCGCATATCTGGCATGATGGCGCATTTAATGGTGATGTTGACGCATTTTACTGGGCGAACGGCACTATCACGTTGCGGGTCGGCGCACATATTGGATGAAGCGGCGCATATCTGGTATGATGGCGCATTTAATGGTGATGTTGATGCATTTTACTGGGCGAACGGCGCAATCATAATGCAGAATAGCGCAATGATCCACCAAAACAACGCAATAATCAGCAGCAGCGGCGCATAAAGTTTTCACACAAAAAAGCAGCTGGCAGAGCCAGCCGCTTTCATTTCTATTGCTGTCCAGTATAAATGTTAATCGCATCTCTTAAAAACTCGGCCGCACCTGGGCGAATTTTATCATAATAGGCTTTAAACCTTTCATCTGCCACATACATTTCCGCAAGACCGGCGTGGGCCTCTTTGCTGTATTCACTCCAGTAGAAAGTGATCCACTGCTTGTGCAGATCGGCTGCTTTTTGTGCAAGCTCGCCTGCCGGATCGCCAGTTTGCATGGCTTCGGCTAGAGCAGTGTTCACCTCTTCAGCCAGTTTCGTTACGGCCTCATGCTCCTCCTGGGTCATGTTCATGAGTTTGGCATTGGATTTATCAACCGTCTCATCACCATATTTCTCACGGATTTCTTTTCCGTATTGTTCCTCATTATCTTCAATCATTTTCTTTTTAAATCCTTCAAACTTCTCTTTGTCTGACATGGTCGTTCTCCCTTCAGCTGACGCTATGGTTTTTTCTACATTCGTAATAAGCAGATCGAGCTGCTTTCTTTTCTCAAGGAGTTTCTCGCGGTGCTCCTTCAGTGCATCGGCAGCATCGAAAGCGGGTGCTGAGATAATTTCCTTAATTTGATCAAGGCTGATGCCAAGTTCTCTGTAAAACAGAATCTGCTGCAGTCTGTCAACTTCCTGCTGGCCATAAATCCGGTATCCTGACGAATTGGTTCTTGCCGGCTTAAGAATGCCAATTTCATCATAATACCTGAGGGTTCTCGAGCTGACCCCGGCCATCTGCGCAAGCTTCTGCACTGTGTATTCCATGCGATTGCCTCCTTTCAAGAAAAGCGGAAGCGCCTTGCACAGTAAGACGAAAATACTGGTTAGGCGCTGCAGCTAGACATTGAAAAATCTAGAAAGTACTTTCTGTTTATTACGATACACCTTTACGCAGCGTGAAGGTCAAACACTTTTTATAAAAAAATGATTAATCCAGCTTTTTAATCAGGAGAGCTGCGGTCGTCTTGGAAATTCTGCATCCTTCCAGGTCTGACTCCTTAATCAATCCCAGATCCACAGCGGATTTTATTTTCCCTTCATCAGGTCGCTTTTGAATCAGGTCGAGAAGATTCAGCTCCTCCAGTTTGCTGACAGTTGGAGCGGGGTCGAATTTTTCTGTCCTTCTAATCTGCCTCTGCAATTTGTAGCTGTCAATCTTCACTTCTCCTTTTTCATTCTGTCCCACTGCTGTATCGAAATACTGGTGGAACATGTCTTTAAGTTTATCGAGTTCGGCTTCCAAATCTTTCTTCCTGCGGTTCAGCTCATCAAAACGGACCAGCATCTCTTTTGTAATCATGTGGATCGCCTCTTTTCTTGGATGATATTTCATCTTATTTTGGAAGAGGGAAATTTATGCATAAACAAAGAACATACGTTCCTGAATACAAACACAAAAGATTTGGTGTAAAATGGAATTAAATAGGAGGGGACATGATGCTTTTAAACATTTTTTGGGGAATACTCGGACTTTATGTATTGCTATCTCTCCTGATCCTGCCGATGCAATACCGCTATTTAACCGCTATAAAAAAAGAAGAAGCTAAAAATAAGGCGAAGGGGAAAAGACAGGGAGAAATGTATGACAATATGAGAGCGGGCGAACTGGTTCTGCATGAAAACATTCAGGGAAACCCGGTCTTTTTTCTGGCTAATTTCCTGGCATCGGTTATCTATCGGATTAAGCATTGACCGGTTTCCCGGATAAGATTTAGATTTCGCGTTTATATTGAAAATTTCGCGATTAAGTACTCAAATAGCCTGGCGGGCTTCCGCCAGGCTTCTCTTTTTACTGCAATTCTTCCAGCGCAATTTTCTGATACGCTTTAAAAATGGAATCACAGAACACATCCCATTCTTCAGCCGCTTCCATGGAAGCTTCGCTGACTCCCCCGCACACCGGTCGCTGGAGCAGATCTGTCAGCTGCTCGGCAAATCGATCAATCGTTGCCTGAGATGCACCTTCCAGCACGTTCGCAACAAAATCAGCTGGCGGATACCAGTCTGTCACTCTCTGAATATCGCGGTAAATTTGCGTCAGCAGCAGATTGCGCGGGCCTTCCCACTGTTCATTGACAACAATATCGCGGAAAATGCGCGGCAGTGAGGAGAATTCCTCCATGACGCCATGGCCGGCAAAGACGGAGATGGCATCGCGCAGCACCTCTGCTCCTTCGTTTGTTGCACAGATTTTCTGCAGAAGCACAAGCTCCCTCAGGTTAAACAGCTGTTTTCTCAGTTCAATTGGCTGATCAACCGGAATACCGGCATTCAGCGGCTGATCAAGAAGCAGGAATTGATCATAGATTTTAAAAGCGCCTGCCGCTGTGCGGTGTGCAGCGTTTTCAATTTTCTTCAGTGTTCTCGCTGATAGCGGATAATCTTTTACCTTTTTGCCAAAAACAGTCCGGAAATTTCCATACAGACTGGCTTCACGTGCTGCCCGGAGCATGAATCCTGCGCAGGCAATGCCAATTTCAAGGCGGGATAGTGTCAGGACGATACCGACCGCAACGGCCACCCCTTTTCCTGCCGGGCCAACCGGATAAGCAAGAGCCCCATTATACTGGAATTCCCCTGTCGGAAGCTCGGCCGTTCCCATTTTCCACTTGATCCGGTTGATTTCATACCCATTGCGTTTTTCTTTTTCTTTATCTCCCGGAAGCCAGGACGGAACAATAAATGTCGATACTTTATCAGTGCCGGAAATTTTCGCAGTGACCACCGAATAGTCGGCATGGGCAACCGAACAGAAAAATTTATTGCCGTAGAGGCGATAGATTTTTCCATCTGGAACAGCCTCAAGTACATTGGCAGGCAAATCCGATCCTCCCTGGATTTCTGTCATGAATTGGGCACCTATCGCAAAGTCCCCACCCAGCCCCTCTTTCGTATGCTGTAAAATTTGCTCCAGCTCTGGAATATCTTCATTCGGATATTGTTCAAGGAGTGCAATTAATCCAATCGTGCATGTCAGCGGGCAGGCGACACCGGCTTCCCCCAGCTGATGTATCAGCATCCGCTTGGCAAAACTTTCCCAGGCTGGCATTTTGCTTGAAAAGAGACCTGTACTGAACACTTCTTTTTCCAGCTGATGTGTTTCCATTGGACGGATGACACGGTCAATGCGGTGATTGAAGGCATCAAAATGAAGCAAATACGGACGGACTTCCGGCCTTGCCGCTCTTTCTGCAAGGGTGCTCCATCTGGAAGAAACAGCAGGAGAAAAATGCTGCAGCTCAATATGTATCTGTTCATATTGTGAGCCTGCATATTTCTTTAAGGCCTTTTGCAAAAATGGATCATCCTTATACCAATCCAGATTGTTGCGCTTCTCTAAAAATTCATCAAATGTGTATGAATTCTTTCCTCTTATCTGCTGGTCCTGGGAAGTTATCGTCATGGAAAAATCACTCCTTTTTTGATTGACAAATACTAATTTTCAGAATTATTATAAAACTAAGCTAACGTTAACGTCAACTAGGAGGATACATAATGACAGTAGAAAAGATTTTCACCATCAGCGAGCTTGCGACGATGTTTGACATCAGCTCAAGGACGATCCGCTATTACGAGGAAATTGGCATGCTGACTTCGGAAAACCGTGACAGCATGACTAAACAGCGCAGCTATACGAATCGTGAGCGCCGGCGGCTGAAGATGATTCTGCGCGGAAAAAAACTAGGCTTCAGCCTTCAGGAAATCAAGGAAATGATTGATCTTTATGAATTAAATCCGGAAGGTGAAGCGGAAAAAAGCAGGATTATTGCATTCGCTGACAGCAAGCTAAAGGAAATTGAAGAGCAGATCATGCAGCTGCAGATGCTGCGGGAAGACATTCTGACTTACAAAGAAAAGTATGAAAACAGCCGGGTGAAAACATAAAATTATTCATTTAAAAGGGGCTGAGCTAAGTGGGAGCAACGATTCACGGAGTATTGGAGAGAAATGCAAGGAAGTTTCCTGAAAAGGACGCCTTTATTACGGCGTCGAACCGCCTTACTTACGCAGACATGAACCGTACATGCAACAGACTGGCACGATATCTTCAGGGTGAAGGTATCCGGCGGGGTGACCCGATTGCAGTGATGTCCCGCAATAATGAGCACTTCTTTTATGCTTTTTTTGCCTGCATGAAGATCGGCGCCATTCCAATGCCGATGAATGTCCGTCTGACACCGAAGGAATTGGGGGCTATTTTTCAAAACGCGAGTGCTGCAGGGGTTCTGTATGAGGATGAGCTTACTGAAACGGTGACGGCGTTAAAAGAGAATTTGAATTTCTATGTTTCGATCCAGGATGCGGTTGAGGCTTCAGCTCATCTTTCTGACGGCAATCTCAATGTGCCGATTGATTCACGGGATGTCTGCGAGATTCTTTTTACATCCGGAACAACCGGTACGCCAAAGGGAGTTGTGTTTAACCATGAACGCATACTTTCGATTGCCGCCGCGGTTTCGGTTAATTTCAGCTTATCGCATAGTGATTCCCTGCTTACCCTAATGCCGCTCTCCCACTCTGCTCCTTTGAATACTTTTTTCATGAGCGGGTTTTACTGCGGCGCCTCTCATGTAATTGGGGACTTTACGCCTAAAGGGTTCCTGAACTGGATTCAGCAGGAAAAGACGACCTTCTCATTTGCGGCTCCGGTTGCCTATTTGCTTGCGGCAAAGGATCCGGATTTGGCTTCTTATGATTTATCCAGCATGCGTGTTTTTGCATATGGCGGCGGTCCGCTGGCACTTGCCTCCTATCATCATGTAAAAAAAGCATTTCAGAACGAAAACTTTTATCAGGTTTACGGGTTGACGGAAGCGGGCCCGAATGGAATTTTATTATATCCGGAAGAGCATCTGGAAAAGGCGGGAAGCATCGGCAAAAATCCGACGGTTAATATGGAAATCCGGGTCGTCCGTCCGGATGGCACCGATACGGCTCCCAATGAATACGGCGAGATTCTTCTGACAGGTGACAGCCTCATGCTGGGGTATGACAATAACCCGGATGAAACAAATGCCGCGATGAAGGATGGCTGGCTCTATACTGGCGATATTGCCTATCGGGATAAGGATGGCTACTTTTACATCGTCGACCGTAAAAAGGATGTCATCATCTCGGGCGGCGTCAACATTTATCCGCGTGAAGTCGAAGAAGTACTCGCGAAGCATGACGCGGTTTTGGAATCCTGTGTGGTCGGTGTGCCGCATGAAGAATGGGGCGAAACCGTTAAGGCTGTTGTCGTGCTGAAGGGAGATGCTTCAGAAGAGGAATTGCGCGCATTTGCTGCTGAACATCTGGCTGAGTTTAAATGTCCGCGGATATATTCCTTTGTGGATGAATTGCCGCGGAATGCGAGCGGGAAGATTTTGAAGCAGCAGGTGAAATTGGTGCATGCTTAATTGTATTGGGGATCAGGAGCTTAGGAAGGCGCCTGGTTCTTTTTTGTTTATGGAGGATTTATGGCGGCTGTTTTTCTGGCTCTGGCTCCTTTTTCGGCTTCATGAGAGCTTCATGGCGACCATTTTTCTGGCTCAGATGCCTTTTTCGGCTTCATCGGCGATTCATGGAGACCATTCTTCTGCCTCTGGCTCCTTTTTCGGCTTCATGAGAGCTTCATGGCGACCATTTTTCTGGCTCAGATGCCTTTTTCGGCTTCATGAAGGCTTCATGACTACCATTCTTCTGGCTCTGGCTCCTTTTTCGGCTTCATGAGAGCTTCATGGCGACCATTCTTCTGCCTCTGGCTCTTTTTTCGGCTTCATGAGAGCTTCATAGCGACCATTTTTCTGCCTCTCGTGCCTTTTTCGGCTTCATCGGCGATCCATGGCGACCATTCTTCTGCTTTTGGTGCCTTTTCGGCTTCACGAAGGCTTCAAATTATTTAATCTCAAGGTATAACGACAAAAAGGGAAATCCATCCATGAGGAATGATCGTTAGTCCATGCTATTAACGACCAAACAAGAGATACACCATGAAATATGGGAGTTAATCCTAATCATTATCGACCAAACAAGAGGTGCCACATGAAAAATGGGAGTTATTCCGAATCATTATCGACCAAACAAGGGTGCCACATGAAATATGGGAGTTAATCCTAATCATTATCGACCAAACAAGAGGTGCCACATGAAATATGGGAGTTAATTCTAATCATTAACGACCAAACAAGAGATGCCACATGAAATATGGGAGTTAATTCTAATCATTAACGACCAAACAAGAGATGCCACATGAAATATGGGAGTTATTCCTAATCATTATCGTCCAAATGAGAGATACACCATGAAATATGGGAGTTATTCCGAATCATTATCGGCCAAATGAGGGATTCAGCAGAAATACTGAAGCCCTTCCCTCCCACTCAGTTGCCCTTTTTCGGGTTTATGATGAAAACAGGAGGAATTCCCCCATAAAGAAAGTATCTTAATAGTATAACCAAACAATCCAGGAGGCCACATGAAATCAAGAACCGAAACCGAGATGATGAATCTGATTTTATCAACAGCCCGGGAAGATGAACGGGTGCGCGCGGTTATTCTGAATGGCTCGCGCGCGAATCCGAATGTGAGGAAGGATATTTTCCAGGATTACGATATTGTGTACATAGTTAGGGAAATGGAGTCCTTTACCTGTGATCATAGCTGGGTGGATGTATTTGGCGAGCGGGTTATGATGCAGATGCCGGAGGAGAAGGTGCTGCCGCCTGCCGATGGGCACGGACGCTTCCCCTATTTGATGCAGTTTATGGACGGGAACCGGATTGATCTGACTTTGATTCCGGCTGACGAGATGGATGAGCTGCTGGAGCCCGACAGTCTGAGTGTGCTGCTTCTTGATAAGGATGGACTGATTGGGTACCTGCCGCCAGCCAGTGACCGGGATTATCTGATCAAGAAACCGGATGCCCAGGAATTTGCAGATCTCTGCAATGAATTTTGGTGGATCACGATGAATATCAGCAAAGGGCTTTGGCGCAGGGAGCTTACTTATGCGATGTTTATGCATGAGCAGATCAACCGCAATGTGCTAATTACCATGCTCGAATGGAAGGTTGGCATCACAGACGATTTTACAAAGAGCGCAGGCAAAGCCGGCAAGTATCTGCCCGATTTTCTTCCTGACGAGGTATGGGAGCAGTTCGAATCCACCTATTCAGACGCCGATTTTCATCACATATGGGAAGCCCTTTTTACAATGTGCTCCCTTTTCAGAGAAACGGCCGTCGAGGTCGCAGAAAAGCTGGGCTTCGAATACCCGTTTGAAGATGATAAGCGTGTAACTGCTTTTTTAAAGCATGTCCGCATCCTGCCTGCCAATGCATCATCCATCTATTAAAAAAATCCCCTTCACAGGGGATTTTTCTAGTTATTCTTCAATTCCAGCTGTTCGAACGCAGACCAGTTCACCATTTTTTCAAGAAGAATGGAGATCAGGACGCCCATCAAAAGCCCGTTGGATAGGAATGGCTGAATCAAAACCGGCAATTCTGCGAATACCGCGGCCGGTGTATTCATCAAACTGATTCCGATCAGGACGGGTGCGGCTAAACGGAATATTGTGTCTGAGTTGAACACTTTTCCGCTTAAGCTGTTGAAAGCTGTCCCGAATAACTGCAGATATGCTACAAACAGCACGGCGTTCCCGACTGTTACCGGCATGCCCGCCAGCCATGACCCGAGATGCGGAATCAGGCCAATGACCGTCAGGAGCGCGCCGCCGATGAAGAATGGTGTTCTCATCAATATTCTCGTGCTTTGCAGAAATCCGATCGATGAGGTGAATGGCGTATACGGCACGAGACCAAACCCGCTTCCCATCACTGTGAAAACTGCGGTGATAAAAATCGATCCGCGGTATTCGCGTTTCCCGGATTCTTTTTTAAATAAACGGTCACTGGAGCTGATGGAAGCGACTGTGTTGCTCAGGTTCATCAGACTGGCAAAAAAGGCGACGGCCACAATTCCGATTTCGAGGTTAGGCTGTCCCAGCGGAAACAGTGTAAAGCTCACATCTCCGGACGCTGTCCCCTGCATCGCTTGACCGGCAAACAGGAGATCATAGCCTATCCATCCTGCCAGCAATCCTATTAAGATGGAAAAATTGCTGATGACGGCGTTCCCTTTTAATTTTAATAAACTCACAAAAATGACGAGTGCAAAGGAATAAAGGGTGATGGGAACATCAATGGTGCCCTGTTCACTGACCTTCATCATGCCTTTGAAAAAGATGAAAATCAGCTGGAAGGTTAATAGGAACAGGTAAACGGACATCACCATCGGGCTGAATATCGATTTTAGCAGAGAGATGCCGTTGAAGGCTGCTAGAATTAGAGTGACAGCCGAAGCGAGCAGTACGCCTGTCGCAATTCCGCCCCCGATTTCCGTATAGCTCATGCCAAGGGACGATGCCGACAGTCCAAGGTTTAAGATGACTCCCCACAATAAGCCGGAATGGCCTTCCATGAGCGGATACCGATGCCCTTTCCAGCCTTGAAAAATGGTTGCCAGCCCCGTAAAGATAAGCGAGGCTCTCAGCATCATCGCAATCGTTTCTCCCGGCAGCCCGAAGACTGTTCCAATCGAAATTGGGACCATCACTGTATTAGCAAAAATAAAAAATAGCCATTGAACAGAAGAAAATATCGTTACGGTACCAAACCGTTTATCCAAGGTATCAACACCGCTTTCTATTATTTCGTTTCTCTAAAAATAAACCAGCTATTATTATAGTACAAATCGCGAAAAATTTCTTTGGATTTTTCTTGCAGAAGGATGGAATTTGGAAGAAAGCGGAGCTGGAGCCTGGAATATCGGCGGCTGAGCGACATATTGAAAAGCTGACCGATAAAGTGAAATTTTAACCGTTATCCATTAATTGACCGAAATACTAGAGATGTTAACGGCCATGCAAAATAGAAAAAACCCGCAAAATCCATTGCGGGCGCTTCTCCATTTTTACATAAACCCCGAAAACCACAGTCCGAGCGCGGTTCCAACGTAGTTGCCGATGATATAGCCCAGCGTTCCGACGACGAGTATGGGTCCGATCAGATCCTTCCAGCCTTTGGCGATGGCCATGGCGGCAGCGGTAGTCGGGCCGCCGACATTGGCATTGCTGGCCAAAAGGATTTCTTCGAGGTCATATTTTAGCAGTTTGCCTGCTGTTAAAGATACAGTCAGGTTCACTACGACGATAATGAACACAAACACCAGCAGCAGCGGGGCATTTTCGATAATCAGCGGAATCGATGCCGGGATGCCGATCACGACAAAGAACAGGTAAATCAGGAATGTGCCGATTTCCTGGCTTCCGTTAATAGACTCGAAGTACCTCGGAAACATGGCCAATACCAGGAACGTCAGAGTGGTCAGCATCAAATACTTGTCTCCAAACAGCCCGTTTACGAGATTGATAAAGAAAGAAACGTCATCCCCGGAAGGAATGGCTGAGTCCAGGAATTCAGCGACTTTAAATGAAACAATCACCAGCAAAAAAGCTGTTCCGACGGATAACGCGATATCCTTTAAGGAGATGTCCTTTCGCTTCCAAAAGCTTTCCGCAAGTGTCTTCCCCTCTTCTCCTATACTGCCGCTTTCCACCTGGTCTACATGCGGCGTTTTAAACCGGCGCCGGAAAAAGCCAATGGCCGGTACCATCATCAGAACGACGAAGTAAATGGCCATCATTAAATTATCGGCGACAACTGCGGCTGATACCATTTCTCCAGGCGTCTTGAACTTTGCTGCCATGGCCGCGAAGTTTACCCCCCCGCCAATATAGGACGCGCTGAGCATCGCGCCTAGTTTATCAAGGACAGGTATATGATCTTTCAGCAAGAAGAAGCTGATGATCACCCCTGCCACTGTCCCGATGGAGCTGATCAGAAAGATAATCAGCAGACGGCCGCTTTCCTGCCAGATTCTTTTAATCTTCACATGAAAAAGAAGCAATGGGATCGCAAGCGGAATGATAAAAGTCCAGACTGCATCGTATACAGGCGATGCTGTCGGAATAATGCCGGTATTGGATAGAATGATGGCGCCAATCAGGGCAACAATCGCCCCTGAAATTTTTGCTGCCCAGCTGTAACGCTGCTCCAGATAGATGCTTGCCGAGGCCCATACCACAATAATTCCCCATAGTGTTACATAATCATCAGCTTTAATAAGTGTCTGCTCCAATAACATTTCCTCCTTTTTTACAGTGTCACTACTACTCATAGTAGCTCTATCTCTTTTAAAATTCAAAATATTCAAACCGGACGGAATTGATTCAACAAAATTCGGGTGGTGCCTGTCACCAAAAATTATTTTATATTTTTTTGAAGCCGAAAGTGCCCTTTCGTACGTCTAGATTGCAGACACTTTTTTAGAAGGAAGGTTATTGCGTGATAGAAGTTAGAGAATTAAGCCATGCGTTTGAGATTGGCAAAAAAGAAAAGAAGACGGTAATTCCGGTATTGGAGGATGTTTCTTTTTCAGTGGAAAAAGGCGAGATTGTCACGATTGTGGGCAGGAGCGGATCCGGGAAGTCGACGCTCTTGAATATCATCAGCGGTTTTATTAAGCCAAAGCATGGGGAGGTCTGGATACAGGGGGAAAAGGTCAGTGACTATAACGAAGGCAAATTCGCTGATTTCCGCCTGGCGAATCTCGGATTCATTTTCCAGAGCTTTCAGCTGATTCCGAGCATGACGGCTTACCAAAATGTCGAGCTCCCTCTCATTCTCAAAGGGATGACTGAAAAGGAAAGACAGCAGAAGACGGAAGAGACGTTAAAGCGGGTAGGCCTTATCGAATATAAAGATCATTATCCAAGTGAGCTTTCCGGCGGACAGCAGCAGCGCGTCAGCATCGCCCGGGCGCTTGTGGTAAATCCTCCCCTCATTTTGGCAGATGAACCGACAGGCAGCCTGGACAGTGAAACAGAAAACGAGCTGCTGCAGTTCATTCAAGAGCTGAACCGGGATCTGGGCATCACGTTTCTGATTATTACGCACGACGAAAAAGTGGCAGCCATCGGCCATAAGACAATTGAAATCACAGATGGAAGGGTTATGGAGGGTGTATTGGCATGAATTTAAAAGATCAATTCAGATTTGTAAGGCAAAATATGAAAAAGAATAAAACAAGGCTGTTTATGACGATTTTAGCCACAGCGATTGGATGTACCTTTCTGATTGTGCTGGCATCGGTCGGATTCGGGCTTCATAAATCGATCATCCAGGATGTAATGGAAGACAGCCTTGTTACGGAAGTCCAGGTTCACGGCAAGGAAGCGGGCGAAGGAAATTTCCAGGGCATCAAAGATGAAGATATCAAACATTTTCAAGAAATCACCGGGGTAAAAGCAGTTACCCGCAGGCAATCTCTGCAGCAAAGCCCGATCTTTAAAACAGGGGATTATACCTCTCAATCAGAAGCTGTTTCGGCCTATTTCCCGGAAGAAGTGAAAGCAGGATTCGAGCTTTCTGAAGGAAGACTCCCGGAAAAAGGGAATGAAGTGGTGGTTGGCTCCTCCTTTGCGGATGGTCTGTCTCTGGAGCCGAAAGAAGGAGAGAATGCCTTTAATGAGGATGGAACGATAAAAGAAGAATACGCCTACAAGGGTGAGTTAGTCGGAAAGACGATTGAAATGGAAGTTATCAAAATGGAGGATGGCAAGGAAATCAAAAAGTCCATTCCCCTAACCATAACCGGGGTCACGAAAAAGCCTTCTAAAGAATGGATGCAGATCCGCACGGTCTTCATTTCCGAAGATATTTTTAAGGAAGTGGAAGCATTCACCGGTACACCTGCCGGCAGTCCGGAGCAAGTGGAGGGAGCTTCCGAGGATACTGGCCGAATATACGATACTGTCAGCCTTTACGCTAAAGATGTCGAGGCTGTCACAGGCATCAATGACCAATTGAAAGACGGCAATTATATGGTTTATTCCATCGTGAACGAGATGAAGCAGATTAATATGGTTTTTACGATTTTAAAAATCGGTCTTCTCTTCATCGGTACCATTGCTTTGATCATTGCCTCCATCGGCATTTATAATACGATGACGATGGCCGTTACGGAGCGCGCCCCCGATATCGGGATCATGAAAGCGATCGGCGCCCATCCGAAAACGATTAAGCGGATCTTTGTCCTTGAAAGCAGCTATATCGGCCTGCTTGGCGCCCTGTTTGGGACGATTGTTGCTTATGGAATCAGCTATGCGGTCAACCTGGCCCTTCCGCTCGTGCTGGAAAGAGTATTTGAGGAAGCCCCGCCTGAGGGCCTCATGCTTTCCTACATTCCGTGGTCCCTGACATTGATCAGTGTGGCGATTTGTCTGACAGTTACCATCTTCTCAGGCTGGCGTCCGGCCAAGCGCGCGACACAAGTGGATGTGCTGAAGGCAATGAGACGGGAAGTTTAATAGATAAAACATCGCTGGTATGAGCCGGCGATGTTTTTTATTATAACTTGAATGCTTCTTCGCGAACCTTCTGCAAAAATTCTTCAACCACTTTCAGGTTGTTTTTATCGCCGCCAAGCTTCAGCATGGCCCTTCCTACGAAGTTAACCCCTTTATTTTCCCCTTCATAAATAAACCTGGTATGGGAGTCATCGATTTTGACCAGCGTAAATGAGAGGGTGATTTCAAAGGCCTTTCCCAATACAAAATGGATCTGCTTATGCTTTTTATCCTCTGCATTCTCATATGCCAGCGTTTCGACAATATAAGTTTCCTGGCGCTTGCCTTCTCTGTAGGTTTGCCTGTGCTTTGCCCCTGCTTCATGTTCCCTTTTTTCGATCAGGGTGTGCTCTTCGACCTTGGGCATGATTTTCTTTATGTGCTGGTCGGAAAACAACCTCCACACCTTTTCAATATTCCTTTCAATCATGATTTCTTCTTTCCATTGAATCACGATTCTTCCTCCTTCCCCGATTCCAAAAAGGCATCGATTTCATCTATTTGGCCTTGAAGCTCTTCCATTTGTTTCTCGATCAGTTTTCTTTTTTGCAGCAGCAATGCTTCCAGATTGGCGAATGATTCATCCTCCATCACGGAAATCATTTCCTGAATGGTGAAACCTAGTCTTCTTAGTTTTATTAACAGAATAGCCAAAAAATAGCTGCCGTCATCGTAATACCGGTAATTGTTTTTTGAGTCAATAAAAGCAGGCTCCAGCAGCTTCACTTCTGCGTAATATCGCAATGTTTCCTTCGTTAACCCGGTCATTTCCGAAAACTCGCTGATCTTGTACATCGCTTCCTCCCATTTATCTTAAACTGTGGGGTGCACCACACGGTCAATGCTTTTTTAAATAATATTTTGTATTATGTATATCACAATGCACATCCGATAGAAAGAGATAGAAGAAGCCTCAGGCGGCATGAACCGCTGAGGCTTTATTCCGTTATAGATTTCAACCAGGGAGCGAATCGCTTCCTCTTCCTATTCTTATTTTGCATACTCGCCAATATAGGATTAATCGATTGGAATGCCGCTATTATTTTCCTTTAGTTAATTCATTCACTATAAATTCCAGCTGATTTTCAAGGGAAATGGCATCGTTAAACCAAAATGATTCGGAATCAAATTCTATCACCTTGTTGTTTTGTACAGCAGGTATTTCCTGCCATACGCTTGTATCCATAAAGGATCCCTTCCCTGTTTCATCTCCTGTTCCAACAAACATAATGTCACCGGCGTATTCTGGGATTAACTCAGTCGATATGGATTTATAGCCGGGTCCAAACACATCCTTTTCTACCTTATCAGGTGCCTGAATTCCAAGGGCCTGATAAATGATTTCCGTTCCCCGTCCCCAATTCTTTCCGTAAATATATGTTTCTTTTCCCATTGTTTCGAGTACTGTTACAGTTACATCCTCACCAATGGCAGCTCTTACCTTTTCCTTTTCTTCTTTAGCTTTTTCAGTCCATTCTTCTACCCATTTTTCTGCTTCATTTTCTTTCCCTACAATTTTCCCAATTTCAATATGCTGCTGTAAATAATCGTACTCTGTATTTGTCAGGGCAACAGTTGGAGCAATTTCCGAGTATTTCTTTAGATTCTTATCAGAGGAAAAAGCAATAATTAAATCTGGCTCCAATTCTATTAACTTTTCGATGGACCCTTCCGCAACAACTTCTGTATTTTCTAGTTTATCCCCGAAAAATTTGTTTCCTTTTACCCATTCATTCACGGCAACAGGGGTAATTCCAAGCTTCAATACATTCCCCACATAGATATGTGCCAATACCGCCACCCTTTTAGGCTTGGCAGGAACCTGGACATCTCCATCTTCTCCATGGTATGTCCTTGTGCCAGAGTCAGCGCTTGCCCCTGATGTTTTGCCTGAGCTTTCTCCGCAGGCAGATAAAGTACACGCTAACAACAGTGTGATGACAATTAATATAAACTTTGTTTTTTTCACTGGTTTTCATCTCCATCATATTTTTCTATCAACATCAAGTGTAAATGATTATCATTATCAATAAGAATAAAACAGTTCAGCTCGTTTTTCAATTCATTTTTATCATATATTTTATTTTTGATAGAATTTGAACCGCATCTATTCTCCATTTAAATATAAAAAACCTCAAAAGCAACAACCGTTAAGGTACTTGTACTTTTATGGTTTTAACACAAATCTCAAAGACCTGCTTAAAGCGGCAGGCACTACAGAGATATGGTTTTTTTCCCCCTCGGCGATATCCAGCATAATATCAAGCCGTGAATCCTTCAAGAGGGTTAAGCGCTCTGCCAATTCCTTTACATCCTCCACCATGAATCGTTTTTCCTGAGCTCCGGCTGAAAAATAGATTTTAAGATTGCCATCTCTCAATCGGTCTATGAATTCGGTTCCAGCTCCAAAATACATTGCTGATTCCACCAAATGGTTGGGCTGCTAATCATATAGCTATGAAAAGCTTCCGGCTTTGTAAAAAGCGCATACAGACCAAACAGTCACCCTAAGGAATGGCCAAAGAAGATGTGCCTCGCAGGATCAGCCTCAAACATTTCATTCACCTTCGGCTTCAGTTCCTGTTCAATAAATTGCAGGAATTTCCCGCTCCCCCGCTCCTTGGCCATGGCTTCCGGAGAATCTTCTGTGATTTCAAAAGTGAACTCCGGCGGGGAATCCAATATCCCTTATTCTCCTTAAACCGGAAGCGGTCCTTTTCGATCGTTAAATCTCCCGCTCCGTTCACAACGGCGAGCAATATATGCTGATTGGTAAACTGATCCTCCAGCTGCCACTGCATTTCTTCTTTTATATTTCTATTTTTCTCAGCCTGAATATGAGGTCTTCTAACGCAAAGCAATCAGTATTTATTTCTAACACTCCTGTTCTTTCTATCAATAATGATCATCAATATCACTTTATAAAACAAGAGCACAAAAAAACATCGCCCTCTAGTTGCGATGTTTTCTTGGCTTACCCATTTAAAAATAAGGTAGCTGTTACATATTTCTTTGTCAGCGACTTGTAGTAGGCCGATAAAACTGTCAGTGAAGCCGTTACAAGAATATTGGAAACGATGTCTTTCTGGTTTTCAGTAAAATCCTGGAAACTCTCCATTGTTTTCAATGCTTCTTTTTTGATGCACTGTTCTGTCTGATCGTATATGCTTTTTTCGGCACCATTGTGCTGATGGACTTTTTCAAAAATGGCCGCGTAAGCAGAATAAAAAGGGATCGGCCCAATCAGGTCGTCTGTGCGGTCATCCAGATCATTAAAAAGGAGGGCAAGAATTTTTCGGATCGAATCGAAATCAAGCGTCGCTTTCAGATCCTCCACGATAAAAAGCATGGCAGCCTGGTCGGCCGAATATTTCTTGCCGAGCTGCGGACTGCCTATCAGGTCCTTAACATCCCGCTTCACCCAGTTTTGCACAGCAGTCGAAGATAGATGGGTAAATTCAATCTGGTTTCCCAGTGCGACAATTTCATTGATGGAAAAGCCGATTTTCTGCAAATCTGCCCGCAGCAACTTTTCAAATATAGCCGGCATTTTGGTATCCAGAAAAGCTTCCGTTGATATTCCTTTCTTTTCATGAGCGGCCCCCCATGCCTGCTGGAGAATTTGTTTGGGTGAATGCCCCCCTTCCCCCTTCAGCGACAGAAGGAAATCAGCCATGCTTTTCCTCGATAGCTGGAATAATTCCAAGATAATCAGCCCCTGCGTTCTCTTTTCGATGCTTTCATCCTAATGGTTTACATGATAACAGTCAACGTCTATTTCCTTACCGCCTAGTTTTTACTTGTCATTTTAATCGAAAAATTGTATTATATAGTCAGATGACAAGTTCATATGAACTCAAAATAGATTAAAGGGTGAGGAAATGGGTAAACGTATTTTTTACTTTTTATTGACGAACGTGCTGGTTCTATTGACCATCAGTATTATTTTCTCGCTGATTGGCGGAGGTAATTACATCAATGCCCAGGGCGGCATTGATTTCGGCGCATTGCTTGTGGTCAGTGCCGTAATTGGTTTCACTGGCTCCTTCATTTCCCTGTGGATGTCCCGCTGGATGGCCAAGAGAATGATGAATGTTCAGGTGCTGGATCCGAATAGTTCCCTTTCAGCAGCTGAACGCGACATCGTGGAAAAAGTTCATCGCCTATCAAGAGCAGCAGGCTTAACACATATGCCTGAAGTGGGAATCTACCATTCCCCTGAAGTGAACGCTTTTGCAACAGGTCCTACGAAAAAACGCTCTCTTGTGGCGGTTTCAACTGGATTGCTCCAGGAAATGGATGACGATGCCATTGAAGGTGTCATCGCCCATGAGGTCGCACACATCGCGAACGGAGACATGGTCACCATGACCCTTCTCCAGGGGGTTGTCAACACATTCGTTGTCTTCCTTGCTCGAATCGCAGCCTGGGTGGCATCCCGTTTTGTCAGAGAAGAAATGGCGCCGATTGTACACTTTATAGCTGTAATCGTGTTCCAAATCGCCTTTTCAATCCTTGGAAGCCTTGTGGTCTTCGCCTACTCCCGCCACCGTGAGTTCCATGCGGACCGCGGGGGTGCTGACCTTGCCGGCAAAGACAAAATGACACATGCCCTGCAGATGCTGAAGGCCTACTCCAGCCGCATCAAGGGTGAAGAGCAGACAGCGATCTCCACTTTGAAAATTAATAACAGAAGCAAAGCTTCACTGTTCTCGACGCATCCGGATTTGGATGAGCGTATCAGACGTTTGAGTGCGAAGTAAGCAGAAAAGCGCACGCGCCTTGTCCACCCCGACACTCGAGGGGGAGGCTGCTTGTGTTAGACATATGAAAAGGGTGCCCTGGATGGGGCACCCTTTTCATATTCTTTCATCTCTAACTCTCTGAAAATTGTTTGTCCCCTCAATATCCGGGTAATCTCCTAATAGACAGCAGGAAAAGCATCGGGACTAAAGCTGTGACGGTTTGTCCCGATGCAGCACCCTGGAAAATTTTTTTTACACGAGGAGGCTATGAACATGAACGGTTTCCAGCGCATTGCACTTGTACTGACGATTATTGGAGCCATCAATTGGGGGCTGATTGGGTTTTTCCAATTTGATTTAGTTGCCAGCTTATTCGGAGGACAGGATGCAGTTTTATCAAGAATAATCTATGGTTTAGTGGGAATTGCCGGATTGATCAATCTGGGACTCCTCTTTAAACCGAGCCGTGAATATGAAAGAGAACCGGAATCAAGGCCTGTTCGATAAAAGAAATTCCCCCTCCAATATGGCTGGGGGGTTCAATCAAACGTTTGATTAAACCGATAGACCAAAAAACGCTCATTTTCATCGCCCTCGAGGACCACCTCTTTTATCAGCTCAAACGGGGTGCTGTTTTCCAGATAAAAAATATAATCTTCTGAAGGGTAGTATAAGATGATGTCCATTTTGCGCGGGTTCTCTTCGGCTGAGAGCAGGATGCTGTTGACGACTTTCATAAAGATCTTCACCGAAAACGGATTGAAAAAGTAAAAGTGGCTGTCCTGCGGTGTTATTTCATACTCCTGAGCCAGGATGCACTGAAAGCTGATTCTGGCTTTTTCTCCTTTGTAAGTCTGCAGGTTTTCCAGTGCCTCACGGTAAAAGTCCTCACTCATCTCCACGCCGGCAGCAGATGCCCGAAATGTATGGTGAATATAAAAAGGCAGCCTGCCTTTGCCGCAGCCGAAATCCACCAGGCGGTCGCTGCTTCTTAACCCGTATTCACTGAACAGTTTTTCCAGGCCTTGATATGGAGTTGGCTCGTAGCGGTGGTAGTGGAAAGATTTATGGAATCCTATTTGGTCACCGCTTGTATGGATGTTAAGTATTTCATCAAAATTTTTCATGCTGGATTCCTCCGCTAAAAAATGCCTGCCGCCATCCCAATTGGACAGCACCAGGCATTGTGATATGTTGTATTTATTTCGATTCATTCCCTAGATATTCTTTTAAAGTCTGCTGCAATGTTCCCTTTGTTTCCGCCTGATTTTCGAATGAAACGCCGGCATGGATCATTTTTCGGACAAGTTCAGCACGAAGGCCTGTAAGAACCGCCTCGCATCCCATCATTTTGATGCCGCTGAGGATCTTTTTGAAGTGTACAATGACATCGATTTCCATATCGGCAATTCCGGAGAGATCCATGATTAAGGTCTGGATTTTAATGGATGAGATATCCATCAGAACTTTCTCTTCAATCGTCTGAATCCGGTAAGAATCAATCATGCCAATCAGCGGCAGAACAGCAACAGAAGTGCTGACTGGGATAATCGGCACTGACAAATGCTCAACCAGTTTGCGCTGTGATTTAAGCATCTCATCTTTATAATCAGAGTAGCTGATGAAGAAGTTATTTAAAAATTGGTCAACATGGTCATTTACATTCTTTTCCAGATTATAAAAGTCCTCTCCTACTCTATTCCTCCCTTTAATTTTGTCGTATTGGAATAAGAAGTGCCACAAAGTACGCCGGATCGCCTGTACCCATTCCAGCTTAAATGAAAGTGTCAGGGAATGCTCGGCCCAGGCAACACCTTCCTGCCTGGCAAAGGCAATCAGCTCTTCTTCTACATTTTCGACAACATATAAAGCCAGCCTCTCGGCATTTTTTAAAAGATCGATATTGCCTCTTTGCAGGATTTCATTGATTTTAGAGGCAACATTTACAGCCTCGGACAGTAATTTCGCCTGAAAATTCTCACGATTCACAACAATAAATTCTGCTATATCCTTAGTTTCTTTGTAAGTTGCTTCCATTTTAAGCATACGCCCCTTTGTTTTATATACTATACACTTTCGGTTTAATCACGGAAAATCCTTCTTGAACTTAATATGGAAGATAATAGCACCCTTTTATCAGACCCCAAAATTTTAATACCCTTTCTAATTTGCCCATAAACCTTTAATTTGATTTTTTTTTAAAATTACTGAAAAAAAGCGCCAGGACTTGGCGCTTCTTTTTAAAAAATTCCGGATGTGCTGATAAACACAACAACAATAGTAGCAGGAACCAATACTTTCATAAGGATGTTCCACGCTGTGTACATGGCTGGAGAAATATCGCTGCCGAGCAGAAATTCCTCTTTTACTAGCTGTTTGTCCATTCTTAAAGAAATAAAGAGGGCAATCAGCAGGCAGCCGAGAGGAAGAAGGATGTTGCTGACAAGGTAGTCGGTTGCATCAAATATATTTTTCCCGAAAATGGTGAAGTCCCCAAGCAGGCTGAACGACAGCGCAGCAGGAATCCCGGCGGCGAACATGACAATGCCGGAGATCCAGGAGATTTTTTTCCGGGAATGCTTTCCGTTCTCGATGAATGCAGAGACGATGATTTCCAGCATGCTGAACGATGATGTCAAAGTGGCAAATAAGAAAAGCAGCAGAAAGATTGCCAGAAACATTTCCCCTAATGGGATCTGTGAAAAGACGGCCGGCAGGACCATGAAAAGAAGCCCCGGGCCTTCCGCCGGTTCAAAACCGAATGCAAACACAACCGGGAAAATCGCCAATCCTGCCAAAACAGAGATAATAATGTTCATGATGACAACAGAGCCCGCTGAATTTGGGATGCTTACTTTTTTATCCAGATACGAACTGTAAGTGACCATGCATGAGAAGCCGACTGCCAGTGCAAAGAACGACTGTCCCAATGCATAAAGAGCCGATTCCCCAGTGATTTTGCTGAAGTCCGGGTTCAGGAAGAACTTGACTCCTTCCATCGCACCATCCAGTGTCAGTGCGCGTACCACAAGCACGATAAAAAAGATGAATAATAGCGGCATCATATATTTGCTTGCAGCTTCAATCCCATTTTGGATTCCGAATGTGATGACCACAATGTTAATAAGCAGAAAAGCTGCCAGCCCCATTAGAGTCCAGCTTGGCGTGGATGTAATCATGCCAAACAGTTCCGGATAGGCTGCGCCCGGCGTAATGATTTGGCCGCCAATCGACAGGACTGTATAAATCAGCACCCAGCCCCCAACAACCGAATAAAAACTCAGCAGCAGGAAGCAGCCGACAACGCCAAGCTTGCCGGTAATGGTCCACGGACTGTTTGGAGCCAATTTATAATAGGCAGACACTGCTTCTTTCTGTGCCCCGCGTCCGATAATAAACTCTGAAATGAGCATCGGAAGACCAATCAAAATCGTAAACGCGATAAACATCAGCAAAAAGGCGCCTCCTCCGCTCGTTCCGGCTACATACGGGAACTTCCAGATCGCTCCCAGGCCAATCGCGGCACCGGCCGAGGACATGATAAAGCCGAATTTAGAAGACCATTGCTCTCGATTTGTACTCATAGTACCCCCCTGTTCTCTATTTTTATGCAAGGCCCGATTCAGGAAGACTTTCGGGCCCCGATTCCCCTTTAAATCCTAGATTATAACTCTGTGCGGATATCCCAAAGTTCAGGGAAGAAGCGCTGATCCAATACTTTTTTCAAATAACCGACACCGGATGAACCGCCTGTTCCCATCTTGAAGCCGATGATTCTTTCCACCGTTTTCATATGGCGGAAGCGCCACTGCTGAAGCCAATCTTCGATATCCACAAGTTTTTCCGCAAGCTCGTATAACTCCCAGTACTTTTCAGGATTTTTATACACCGTCATCCAGGCTGCGCGGACCGAATCATTTTCTTTATATGTTCTGGTTACGTCTCTGTTCAGAATGTCTTCATCAACTGGCAGGCCTGCTTTATGAAGCGCGCGGATGGCTACATCGTATAGGCCCGGCTTTTCGAACGCTTCCGTTAACTTTGCATGCAGATCCGGGTCTTTTTGATAGATTTTCAGAACATGCTCGGTTTTATAGCCTAACGCAAATTCTACCATACGATACTGGTAGGATTGGAAGCCAGATGCCTGGCCAAGTGAATCGCGGAACTCCATATACTCGGATGGCGTCAATGTGGACAGCACATCCCATGCCTGAATAATCTGCGATTGTGTCTTCGAAACGCGCGCCAATCGCTTCTGTGCTGTGGATAAATCATTGTTTTCAATCGATTCAATGGCTGCACCCATTTCATGAAGAATCAGCTTCATCCACAGCTCGCTCACCTGGTGGATGACGATAAACAGCATCTCATCATGATGTCCGGAAAGCCTGTTTTGCGCGGATAGGATTTTGTCGAGCTGCAGGTATTCACCGTATGTCATGTTGTTGGTGAAATCTGTATGGATGCTCTTTTCAGAGGTTGTCGCGTTTACGTCCTGGTGTGTTTCTTTCATGTTATGTCCTCCTTGAGATTTGTTCTTGTAGTTCCCGATTCGGGCCGTGCCTGTTATTTCAGCGACTGACCGATATATTGGGAAAGTGACCGATATATCTGATGCGGATTGCAGCCGGACTTCATTTGGCCGGTAAACCCGCATTTTGGCCGGTATTTTATCGAAATTGGCCGGTGATTGTACGTTTTTGGCCGGTATTTCCTTCAAATTGGCCGGTAAAGGCTATTTCTGCTGGCTGCTGCACTTCCAGCAAGGCAGAAGTTTAGCGTTTGGCCGATAAATTCGAGGTTTTGGCCGTTCCCCCGCTTAAATTGGCCGAATAACCGCCCGCACCGGGCTGCCATCTCCGTCTTTTATTGGGAGCGGCAAGGCAATTAGCTCGTAATTTCCTTCTTCTATCTCATCCAGCATGATATTTTCCAGAATATGAATGCCATTTCGATATAAAGCATGGTGTGTTTCCATCTCTTTGCTGTCGAGCGCATCGACGGATGGCACATCCACTCCGAGCAGGCGCACCCCTTTACTGCCGAGGTAGTCTGCCATATCCTCGGTCAGTTCAGGGATCTGATTCGGAAACACTTCCGAATGATTCGGAACCGAGGTCCTGAGCAGAACACGTTCCACACCTTCGAGATCAAATCCTTTCAGAACTTCCGAATCCACCGTTTCATAGGCTGATACATCTATCACACACGCCGGCCCGATATACAGCTCGATATCCAGGTCCAAGATCTTTTCGCCTTCGTCATTAAAATGGAACGGTGCATCGACATGGGTGCCGGTATGCAGGCTGGTCGTAATCCTGCCAATATTGACAGAGCCGGTTTGTTCTTTTGTAAAAGCTGTTTCATAGCTGAATGGCGTATCTCCGGGCCAGTGGGCAATGGCATTAGTCAGCGGCTGTGAAATATCGATCCATCCCTTTTTCATCATGCTACGACTCCCCGCTTATTTTCGAATTGCTTGTATTTTTCTTGATCCATAATACCTTTAAGGATCTGAACTGTTTTCCAGACATCTTCAAACGTATTGTACAGCGCTACCGGAGCCAGACGGATTCCGTTCGGGGCACGGAAATCCGGGATAACTCCCTCTGCCTTCAGCGCCTTGCAGATCCTTGCTGCTTCCGGGTGCTCCAGATAAATATGGCCGCCGCGCCTCTTTTCATCAAGCGGGTTGCGCAGGATAAATCCGTGTCCGTCAAGCTCATGCTGAATCAGCTTAATCATATAGCCAGTCAGTTTAAGTGATTTTTCGCGGATTCTTTCCATGCCAGCTTCATTAAACATGCTGAGTGATCCAATAATTGGCGCCATGCTAAAGATATTCGGAGTTCCAATCTGATATGCGCCTGCATCTTCAGCAGCAGTCAGCACATGTTCCATATCAAACTGCTTATCCTTGCGGGAGCTGAACCAGCCGGCAAGTCCCGGCACTTGGCCAAAATGGCGCTTGTTCACAAACAATCCGCCCGTCGAGCCAGGTCCGCCATTCAGATGCTTATAGTTGCACCAGAACGCGAAATCCACATCCCAATCACTTAGGGAATGCGGGACAGATCCAACCGAATGGCATAGGTCAAAGCCAATCTCAATCCCGCGCTTATGTGCTTCTGCAGTCAGATACTCCATATCCAGCACCTGGCCGCTTCGGTATAAAACACCCGGCAGGACAATCAGCGCGATTTCATCTGTCATCTCAGCGACAATGTCTTCTTCCTTCAGCGTATGGCCATCCGCGCTTTTTACCTGGACAAGATGCTCATCAGGATCATAGCCCTTCAGCTTTACCTGGCTTTGCAGCGCATAAATATCGCTCGGAAAATTCAATTCATCCGCCAGTATCTTCGTTCTTTTTCCTTGCGGCTTATAAAAAGTCGAGACAAGCTGATGCAGATTAACGGTTGTGGAACCGCTTACAATAACTTCCTCCGGATGTGCTCCCACGATTGGCGCCAATTCTTTTCCTAGTTTTTCAGATAAATAGAACCAGGGATTGTCCCCTTCTGTCCAGCCATCAATAGCATGGTGCTTCCAGGAATCCAGCAGGTCAAGGAGTGACTTTTCCGCACGCTTTGAAAGCAGTCCAAGTGAATTGCCATCCAGATAAATTCCGTCTTCTTTTATATAAAACTCTTCCCGGTAGGACAGCTCATTCCCAGCATCCAGTCCGATTGCATACTCTCTTGTAAAATCCATAGATTTCCAACCTTTCAGAATATTAATTATTTACGAAAATTATATGGTTTGATTGACACTATGTCAATGATATAATGTCAGTATAGTTGCCAGAAACTGAACGAAGGAATGAAATAAATGAAGAATCCGATCGATCAATTGCCGGCAAGGCAGCAGCAGGCCCTGAAAACACGCCATAAGCTTCTCGAGGCCGGAAAAGAAGTTTTTCTCGAAAATGGCTTCCAAAAAGCAACCATCTCCCAAGTGATCAAAAAAGCAAATACAGGCTACGGCACGGCGTACGTCTATTTTAAGAATAAAGATGAGCTTTTCATTACCTTAATGGAAGATCTCATGAACCAATTTTACGAAGTGGCAGAGATGCCCTTTAAGCCGCAGGCCAAAGAAGAGGCCTATGAAAATATTAAGAAGCAGGTCAGGCTGTTCCTGCGGCTGGCTTTGGATGAGCGGGACATGATGAAGGTCGTAAAAGAGGCAATCGGCGTCTCACCTGAGATAGAGGAAAAATGGTACGGAATCCGCGAACGCTTCATCGAGCGGATTTCAGTCGATATCCGCTACGCACAGGCGCAAAAGCTTGCCAAAAAGCAACTCGATCCGGCCCTTACCGCGAGAGGCTGGTTTTATTCAAATGAGATGTTCATGTGGGAGCTGGTGATGAATGAGGAAAAGTATCAGATGGATGACGTGATTGTGAATCTGACCAGAATGTATACGGGCGGGCTGTATGATTAAAGACTCATGTCCCACTTGTCATGATTTGTGTGCCCCTCTTCCATTTTACAATCAAATTTTGCTCATTAATGCGCCACTTCCCATTCCACCGTCTGTTTTAAAATTTAAAAAAGGTGCCTCCTCCCTCAGGAAAAGGCACCTTTTTCAATTCGAAACCAGCTCGGGGTCATTCGCTGTAACCGTAATACTCCCTTTTGAAAGCTTCACAACCACATCCGAATCTCTCGCAATGTCGGGATCATGCGTAACGACGATCACGCATTTCCCTTCTTCATGTGCCAGTGCCCGTAAAAGACCGACAATCTCCTGGGCCGTGTCTTCGTCCAGGTTGCCGGTCGGCTCGTCCGCGACAATCAGTTCGGCGTCACAGCACAAAGCCCGGGCAATGGACACACGCTGCTGCTGGCCGCCGCTTAAAGTAAGCACTTTTTGCCGGGCCTGGATTTCAGAAATCCCGACCCGCTTCAGCATCTCCACAGCAATCACCTTTTTATTTTTCGCAGAGGATCCGGTAATCTCCATTGCGGTCAATACATTCTGCAGAGCCGTCATATACGGAAGCAGATTATAAGATTGAAAGACAATGGAGACAAACTTATTTCGGAATCTCGTCAGCCCAATTTTCCGGATATCCTTTCCTTCGTACAGCACTTCTCCGTCCTTCGGAACATCCAGGGCACTGGCCAGAGCAAGGAATGTCGTTTTCCCGGATCCGGACGGCCCGATTATGCTGTAAAAATTCCCTTTTTCAAAACTCACATTAATATTATTCAAGATATCGTGTTTTTTATTTTCATGTTTATACCAGTAGCTGATATTTTTGAATTCCAGCAATGAACTCATTTTTCCATCTCCTTTTAATCCTGCTTGCTTAGAATGGCTTTTGGCTGAAGGCGCAATACGGTTAACGAAGGCAATAGTGCCGACAATGCCGCAATCAAGAGGCCAATTAGTGCAAGGAAGCCAAGATCTTCTCGTGTCACCTGAACATTCATTTCATCTACCGTCTCCACTGTTTCCTGAGTCTGCATCATACCCGGACCGAAGCCGCCCATGCCCCTTCCTCTGAAGGACTCCGGTGCATTCGTCTGTTCTGCTGATGCCAATTCCTGATTCAGGAGCTGGTCGCCAAGCTGGCCCGCCACCACATTGCCGCTTGCTGTGGCAATGCCGAGCGATAACACAGCCACTACTAAAATTTCCGCCATAAACTGGCCTGCAAGCTTCCACCTTGTTTCCCCGATCGCCAGCAGGACGCCCATTTCATACTTCCGCTCACGGATTAACATCATGACGATCAGACCCAATATGACTGCTCCGGCAATGGATACCAGGTACACAATATTTTTCGAAAATCCGGCTACATTCTCAATCGGGCCGACCATCTGCTGATAAAGCTGGTCATCGGCATCAAGCTTGAACGTTTCGAAATCGATGCTGCTCTCTGCTTTTGCCTGATCGATAAAGTCCTGCATATCGGCAGGATCCTCTATGTAGTAGATGGCGCTATCGATTGTATTTTCATAGTCAGACCCCTTTAGTGCTGCAGCAGCAGTGTATGGAACATACAGCTTGTTATAAGGATTCAGTGCTGTAAAATCCATTGCCTGATCAGATCCGGCAGAAGCTGTCTGATAGATTCCGATCACTTCAAGCTCCATTTCAGCCGTTTCATCACGCGGGTTGATGACGGTAATCTTATCGCCAACTCCCAGCTCGTTTTCTTCCGCCAATGTCTGTTCAATCAGCGTGACATTTTTACCGATATGCTCCTCTGTGATCCCGGTTCCTTCAACCATCGATGAGGTCCCATCCATAAACTCCGCAACCGCGTCTGTAAATGCAACCCCCTGCAGGCTCACATCCCCCTGCATCATTCCGCCCGGCATGCCTCTCCCAGGCTCCTGCCCTTCACCGCTTTCCTCAGATGTGTCAGAGGCAGCCGAGTCGCTTTCAATCGGATCAAAACCGAAGGCCAGCCCAGTGGTGGATGAGTAGAAATTATAGCCTTTAATCTGGTCATAAGAAGCCAGTTCCTCTGCGGCATCAAGCGGGACAGGAACTGACTGGAAACGCATCCGCTCCCCTCTGCTCTGCTGCCGGGACATCGCCTGCTCTCTCAGTTTTTCCATATCAGCCTGCAGGGTGACATCTGCCCCCAGCTTTTGGCGGGCGAGATCTCCCGACTTTTCGGCAGCTGTCTGGATCGATAAACCTGCCAGCACTAATACACAAATCACGGTAAATACGAAGATCTGCAGAATGCTTTTCCCTTTTCTGGCCTTCACGCTTAAAAACGCTCGTTTTAAAAAATTCATCTCAAGTTTCCCCTCAGCCCTCTAAATAGTTCTTAATCTCATATTCTTCAAATTTTTCTTCCAGCCAAGCCGTATATTCTGTTTGCATCTCTGTTTCAAATAATGTATTTTTAACCTCTTCTTTCACATCTTCATAGGCTGCTTCTTTGGCTTCCTGCTTTTCTGCCACTTTGATTACGTGATAGCCATATTCGGTTTTAACAGGATCGCTGATTTTTCCCGGTTCCAGC
Organism: Cytobacillus oceanisediminis 2691; assembly: GCF_000294775.2. Taxonomy (GTDB): domain Bacteria; phylum Bacillota; class Bacilli; order Bacillales; family Cytobacillaceae; genus Cytobacillus; species Cytobacillus pseudoceanisediminis. The sequence goes on along the minus strand of NZ_CP015506.1, from coordinate 878,754 downwards.
GAGAAGGCGACCTCTTCAAATTCCTCGACCATATCTCCCTTTCCGAAAAAGCCGAGGTCCCCGCCAGCATCTTTGTTGCTTTCATCGGTCGAGTATTCAGCCGCAAGCTTCGCAAAATCACCGCCATCATTCAGTTTTCCGATGACTTCCTTTGCCGTTTCCTCATCCTCTACTAAAATATGGCTCGCTGATACCTGTTCCTCCTGGGCAAAACTTTCTTTGTTTTCGTCAAAATAGGTTTTCATAGCTTCTTCTGAAATCTCAATCCTTGGTTCCAGCAGCTTCTTGGTTGCCAGGTAGGATTCGATATCCTCCTCAAAATCAGCCATTGAGAGGCCGCTTGATTCGAGCGTCTGCTTTAAAGCATCCTCACCGCCGTATGACTCCGCATATACAGCCTTTTCCTCATCAATTTCTTCCTGTGTCACTTTCACATTTTCTTTCTTCGCTTCCTGATCAATCACTTTCTCGGTGATCAGCGAATCCAGAAGCTCCTGCCCATACTGGGCAACGAGACGCTCATGCAGCTCATCCCTGCTGATTTCTTCCCCGTTTACGGTCGCAGCAGCATCATCCTCCTTTATTGTAAAAAAGATGGCTGCCGCTGCCCCGATCGTTACTACACTGCCTAAAATCCAATAGATAACTTTCTTATTCTTCATCCTGTTCCCCTCTCCTAATTCGCTTTCTGGTTGCTTGTCAGCGTGACTTCCGCCGTTTTCAATTCGCCGCCGCGGTAAAATTCGATTTTCACCTTATCGCCAATCGAAAAACCGCTGTATAAATGCTTGCGCAAATCTCCGGAATTCGTGATTTGCTTTCCGCCAATGCTGACGAGAATATCCTCTACCTTAAGTCCGGCTTTGGCAGCGGCCGAATCCGGATCAACATTCGCCACTATTGCCCCGCTAGTCACGCCATCAGGGAGATTTCTTAAATATTGAGGCGGCACTTCTTCAAAGCTCGCCAGGCCAACACCAAGATACGGGCGGACCACTTGTCCATTTTCAATCAGCTGATCAATCAGTGTTTTCACTTCATTGCTTGGGATGGCAAATCCAAGGCCTTCCACCCCGCTATCCGCGATCTTCAGGCTGTTGATCCCGACCAGCTGGCCGGATGTATTCATCAATGCGCCGCCGCTGTTGCCCGGGTTGATCGCTGCATCTGTCTGAATGACATTTAAGTTCCATTCCCCTGCAGACGTGCTGACTTGAATCGAGCGGTCGACCGCACTCACGATTCCCTGAGTCACTGTTCTGGATAAATCCAGGCCAAGCGGATTGCCGATCGCCAGCACCTGATCACCAGCTCTCAGCTTGGAAGAATCGCCAAACGTCATGGCTTGAGCGTCTACATCCCCTTTGATTTTCAGCACCGCAATATCTGTCAGCGCATCGGTTCCAATCAATTCTGCCGTTGCCTTCTCACCATCATGCAATGTCACCTGAATCTCACTCGCATTTTCAATCACATGGTTATTGGTCACAATGTATGCCGCATCATCTGTCTTTTTAAAAATTACACCCGAGCCCGTACCGCTTTCTGAAGCTTCACTCGACTGGCTGAACGGATTATTGTTTTGCTGCTGCATATTCACAACGCCAACAATCGCTTTCGATGCCTGCTCAATTGTATCCGCCAGGGATTTGGATGAAGAAGATACTGGCTTCACATCGAGATTGGATGAGCTTTCAGCTTGTCCAGTTTCTTCCGGAACGCTTGCCTGCGGCGTATCCTCCTGGAAATAAGGAACGGCTGTCAGCGTAAGCGCCGAACCCAGCACACCAGCCGCCACGGTTGACAGGAACCCTTTCCAGACCGGTTTTTTGGCCGCCCGATTTTCCGTTCTGCTTTCTTCGTTAAACTCTGTCATGATTAAACACTTCCTTCTTATCTATTTTGAATTTGAATAGTTTTCGTTTGCCTTACAAGTCATACTTTAAAGGCCCAATGTGTCAGGAAAATGTCAAAGGAACTTTTTTCGAAAAAAACTTGTCCCACTCTTGATAAATAGGGATTGGGCTCTACAAGACGCTTCTGAGAATTTCCGCTCCCATCAAATAAATGACGAGCCGGAATGGCAGATGCCAGGATCAGGATTTTTATCCAGATCCCCTTTCTTATTGCACAAAAAAACACATGGCGCTGAGGCTCGCACATGTGTATATAATGCTTAGATAATCGTTACTTTTTTTCCGTCAAATTTGGTTAGCGTAAAACCGTTAAAATGCTCATTAAAGGATGAGCTGTAATCCCGCAGGAGCCCAATGGCCACTGCTTCACCAAGCTTTAGCCCTTCTATGCCATCAGAGCGCCAATGAACACCTGCTGTGTCTCTGCCCAGGGAAATATTCACACCAAGCTTATTAAGCTCCCCTCCTGCTGTCAGAGGTTTGCCCGGATAAGGAAGCAGTGAGAGTCCATCCAAACTTGCTTCCACCGGATCCGGAATCACAAAAGATTCGTTGAAAAATGCTTTAAGGATCGTAACCCCTGCACCGGCTATGCACGCATGACCTGCAGGATAGGCAGGATGGGTCGGGCATCCTTCCGGATAGGCCATAGGCAGAAGATAAGAGCCATATTTGCTGAATACTTTAGAAAGGGCTTCAGATTCAAGAAGCTCTGAGTGGATCGGGTATTTAGCCGCTCCATTCATATGGTTATGAACACGCCCGCCAAATTCTTCTGGACGGAGCCTGCGGTGGACGAGAAACTTTTGGAACCAGGAAGCTTCCAGTGCCATCCTCCCTGCTTTTGTGACCATGTCCAATATATGAGCAGCCCCGAAGGTAATGAAACCTCCCTGGGTAGCCGACTTAAGATAAGGGTTGTTCCGATCGAGAGCCTCAGGCCCATAACTAAGCAAAATTAAGCAGGCCGATAACGGACATTGAAATGAAAAATCATAATGTACATACTCACCTAAGTCACGCCCGTTGCGGATATAACGGGGCACCGGATCTTTTATCGATTCTCGGGGTAATGAACCATTTTGGATGTCCAGCCATTCTTCATAAGAAGTCATATAATCAGACCCAGCCAAAGCGGTGCGGTATTTCTGGGGAATGACTGCAGAACCAAATGGAATGTCCTTCCAGAGGAACTGTGAAAGATAGGGACCTGTAAGATTACCTGGAAACTCACTGCGGAACAAGGTTTCAGGAGTGACCTTTCCGTTATCTTTCGGTCCCCGAAAATCAGAAAATCCTGATAGGTCACCAGCAGCCTCGGCAATCAGGGGATCACTTTCATAAGCCCGGAAAGGAATATCCCTGGTAAGCGCCTGCCAGTATAACTCTGCCATTTCTCCCGCCTCCAAGGCGCTGCTGAAAGCTGGAGGCTTGGACAGATTCAATTGATGGCAATCAGGACCTATTAAATCATACACATAGGAAGCCTGGGGATTTGAAAGCTTCACCTTCCCACCCATTGGGATCGATTCAAAATCTTCTGGATTTCCGGACTTTAAAGCTTCCATATACTGTTCATACGCCTCGGATACAACTTCTCCAAGAGAATTATGGGGAAGCCCCTTAGAGTAGCTGCCTATTTTCCCGGGAAGCTGTTCATCTCCATTGCATGAATGTTCTTTTGGCGGCACAAGCAGGTGAGAAGCAGCAGACATAAGACGGATGCAAAAGGCTGCCTTCATTCGCTTCCACCCTGTTTTAGGTGCTATTAAGCAGCCCTTTTCCTTATGATAGTAAATTTTCTTTTCTTCCATATTAGCTCCTCTGTAACTTCTATTTGTTATTTCATGATGATTATTTCATTATATTCACAGGCTAGTTGTAAGCTTGGGCATCAAACTAGTAACTCCTAACCATTTTATTCGTCCTCCTCCTAACTAGCCGGAAAAAAAGAGTTTGGGAATGCTATGCCGGATGAAGGAGAGAATGGGAATCTCTTTCCATAAAAAAATGCGCAGAGAAACTTTCTCTGCGCATGACATTTTTTCAATCCCAAATCGTACTATAAATATAACTAACTAAAAGTGAGGTGTGAAAATGTTTATTAGACTTTTTCATAAATCAGACCGCACAGGCAAAATCGCCATTCTATCAAGTACCATTCTTTTATTAATAGGCGGATTGACTGCGCTTTTCCTTTAGCTGAATCATGACGGTTTGTGTCGGTTTTATGCTACTAGGATGGACTCCCCCCTATTTTCAAGTTTTTCAGGATGGATTTAGGCGCCGTCCGCAAATAAGCTTCTTTTATCAAGCCTTCAACCTCAACCCACTCTAGTTCATGATCACCTAAAATCGAGGTCCAGCCATGCTGTCCAATATAGGGTGTCTTGAAAAAACGGCTGCCTTCCTGCACTAAAAATTCCTGTGTTTCTTTCGATGTTTTCATGGCAATGGACGGAATGCCCTCTTCGTTCTCTCCCAAAATAACAAAAGGCTTATCTTTTACTCTAAATGAAGTATGTCCAAATTTATCAGCCTGTTCGGCGGTTTCAGGAAAACCAATGGCAATCTCCCTTACCTTTGTCAGAATCTCTATGCTTTTTTGTGATTTTAATTGTTTATGGATCATCTTAACACTCCCTTGCCAGTTCTTTCATGATAATATTCAACACTATATTTAGAAACCCTTGTCTAAAAAAGAGAGTTTCTGGCTGTTATGACAGCTTTTTGCCAAAAAACTTTTTTCAAAACTTCATTCATTTCTCACATTCCCCTTTTAAGATATGAAAAGAAGATTAACGAAGAGGAGTTTTTGATGACATGGAAACGGTTAAAGAAACGGCTGATATACAGAAACCACCGCAGACTAACACCTCTCTATACAGAACGGTTTGGAGATGGCACTTTTATGCGGGCATAATTTTTGCGCCATTTCTTTTTATTCTGGCGGTAACCGGAGCAATCTATTTGTTTAAGCCGCAAATCGAGGGTGTCCTCTATCAGGATTATTATGAAGTCACCCCTCAGGATGAAAAAATTTCAGCTTCACAGCAGATTGAAGAAGTGAAGAAGCAATATCCGGTTGCAGCAGTGACGGTGTACCGTCCCGGGGAAAGCGCCGATCGTTCAAGTGAAGTCGGCATTGTGAATAACGATGAATCGCTTACTGTTTTTATCAATCCTTATACAGGTGAGTCCCTCGGGGCCTTAAACAGCGAGGACCGGATTATGGATAAGATAGAAGAGTTTCACGGGGAACTGATGGCCGGCACGCTGGGAGACCGGATCGTAGAGCTGGCGGCCTGCTGGGCAGTTGTGCTCATTGTAACAGGACTGTATTTATGGTTTCCGAAGAAAAGGCCTGGCATGGGCGGCGTCCTTTTTCCCCGGCTGAATAGAGGGAAAAAGACTTTCAGAAGAGATTTGCATGCAGTGCCTGCCTTCTGGGTCACTGCTGGGATGCTCTTTTTAATCATGACAGGATTGCCTTGGTCCGGATTCTGGGGCACAAACTTTCAATCGATGGCAACCAATACCGGGGAAGGATATCCCCCTAGTGTCTGGGTTGGAAGCGGACCCCAGTCAACCATCCAGACGAAAGACATTGCCGATGTTCCATGGGCTGCCGAAAATCTGGACGTGCCTGTGTCAGACCTTCAGGGATTTATTCCGCTTTCGATTGATGATGTGGTTTCTGCTGCAGAACGTGAAGGCGTCCATCCCAGCTATTCCATTTATATTCCACAGGATAAATCGGGAGTGTACACAATTTCAGCCTTCCCGCCAAAAGCGCAGGATGAAATTACGATGCATGTCGATCAGTATACAGGTGCGGTTTTAACAGATTACCGCTATGACCATTACGGGTGGATCGGGAAACTAGTCGCATGGGGAATTACGCTTCATAAAGGGACACAATTTGGCCTGATTAACCAATTAATCAGTTTATTCATCTGCCTTGGCATCATCCTTGTGGCGGTAAGCGGCTATTATTTGTGGCTCAAACGCAAGCCGAAAAAAGACATGGGCGCACCAAAAACAGCTGGGTTTAACAACACAAAGGGATTCTTCCTTCTGTTAATTGCCATGGGAGTCCTCTTCCCATTAGTCGGCTTAACGATCATCGCTGTTTTGATAATTGACTTTTTCTTAATCCGGAGAATACCAGCGTTGAAGAGGTTTTTAAATGCGTAAGTTTATGATAGGGGAGTCTAATGCCGTGAAAAAATATGTCTTTATGATCCTGCTGCTGTCTTTTCTGAGTGCATGTTCACTTAATGAGAATGCAGCAGAGCTTTACAAACAGGAAACTCCGCTGAAACTGGAAATACAAACACCGGACACTTTTACAGCCGGAGAACAGGAAACAGTTAAAGCCACTCTCACACAGGACGGCAAACCGGCTGATCATACTGATTGATTTTGTTCATTTCGAAATTTGGAAGCAGGACGGCACTGTCCACTATGGGATGGAGGAAGCAGACAATGAGGGAGGGGGCGTCTACAGCATCAGCAAGGATTTTGACAAGGATGGCCTTTACTTTGTAAAAGTGCACGCCCAGCAAGGCGGCAGCCTGATCATGCCGCAAAAGCAGTTTATTGTGGGAGAGCTGTCGAAAAGCGACGTGGAATTCCTGCAAAAAGGAACAGGCAAGCAGGAAGCGGGGCAGGGTCATCATCATTAATTTAGAACAAAAAGGATAGAGTTTGTCAGGAGAGGTTACCTGCTATCTATCCTTTTTCTTCTCTCCTGCTTCTTTTTATTTCCCTGAATTTCATCTTCAGCCAGGATTTCTTGTTCTTCGTGAAACTCCACTTCAGATTGACCTGTAATTTCATCAAATGGGGTATAGAAAGGCTGAACACTTTTCTTTTTTACAAACACTTTATAAAACCCTATAAGCACTAGTATGACTATGGCTGCTGGGAAACCGGCTGCCATAAAATCAATCAGGTTCATTTGCCCTCCCCTTTTCATATGGATATCTGGTATATGTTTATAGGTTTCGTTTGCAGCTAACCTGCCCTGTTAACTTCAATAAAGAAGGCGTTTATTCCTGCTTGAGCTCGAAGCACTAATGACTGCTGCTCTCCAACAATTTATGGCCACCACTGATAAATAAAGAAAAGGGACTTCAGCAGTCCCTTTTCAAATATTTTCTTAATATAAGCGCTCAATCCTGAAGACATCCTCAATCTACAACCGGAAACCACCCCGGAGTGTTTACAATTGCCTGCCAGAGCGGATCAGGGATGACCAGCTTTTCCTGATCCTTCTTGGATAAAGTGGTGGCAATTTCAGACTCTTTTCCTTCCTGCACCTTCTGCACCCAATCCGGCTCCATAATCAGTTCCCGGCCAAGGGCGACCATGGCCACTCCCGTTTCCAGTGCTTTTACAGCTTCATCAGGAGTATGAATGGACCCTACTCCGATAAGCGGCAGGCGGTTATTCATTTTTTCTAACAGATGCTGAATTCTTGGCTTAGCATCATCAGCCCCGCGTCTCGGTTTGGACCAGAAGTCCATCAGGGAGACATGAAGATAGTCCAGCCCTTTATCTGACAGTACATCGACCAATTGAAGAGTATCTTCCATGGTGATTCCTGGCTCAGTAGGCTCTTCCGGTGAAAAACGGTACCCCACAATGAATGGCTCTTTCGCATGTTCTTTTACCGCTTCTTGGACTGCGTCCACCACAGCAAGAGGGAACGTCATGCGCTTTTCAAGGCTTCCTCCGAATCGGTCCTCACGGCGATTTGAATGCGGAGAAAAGAATTGCTGAATTAAATAGCCATTGGCTCCATGGATTTCAACGCCATCATAGCCTGCCTGGATGGCCCGGCGGGTTGTTTCGCCGAAAGCGGCAATGATGTCCTCCACTTCCTTTTCCGTCAGTGCTCTTGGAGTGTTCCCGCTTCCTTCAGAAGCAACCGCACTGGCACTGACTGTTTCGCCATTTGGAACGAGCTCTGGAGGGCATTCCCTTCCGCCATGAAAGATCTGGAGTATTGCTTTGGCACCCTGCTCTTTAATGCTGGCTGCCAGCCTCGAAAGACTTGGAATCATCCCATCGTGATCGCCGCCAAATTCACCATGGAATCCTTTTCCGTTTGCTGTCACATTTGTACAAGCCGTAATCACCATTCCTACCCCTTTGGAGCGGTGTACGTAATAATCAATCTCGGCATCTGACACGGTTCCATCCGCATGGGATGAGAAATTGGTCATCGGAGCCAGAACCACTCTGTTTTTTAACTCCACATTATTCTTTATCTTAAGAGATTCTAATAGCGGTTTATAGCTTGGATTCACAAAAAAACACTCCTTTTTATAACCTTTCAAACCTAGTTTGTTATTTATTTCTTCTGTTTACGCATAGTAAACTGCGCAAATTGAGAATTACCCTGCAAGAAGGCAGCGAAAGATTACTGTAATGTTATATGTTACAGTTTAAGAAGTCAATTATTTGAATCGGAAGCTCTCTCCGCCTGGGACAAAGGGACAAATTTGTCCCTCCGCTCCAAATAATATCCGTTAACCTATCTCCTTGTCCCAGTATGATATTTTTTCGATAACTACATCCAGCTGGCCGCTTGGGATAATCAGGGATGTTTGTTCACCCATATTTTTTAACAGAAGCTGCCTGCCAACCGGGGATAAGAATGAAATGCAGCCATTATCAGGGTCAGACTGATCGGGCAGACAGATATGATAATCCTCCCTGTCATCCTCCCCGTCGAATAACACAGTTACCTTTGTTCCAATCAATACTTTTCGCAAAGGGGGTTCTGCTGGAGCTTGATTACAAAGTGTAATGTATTTCTCCACTTCACTTACATAATTACTAAGGAAGTCCTTTTTCCTCTCCTTGAGCGGAGTGGAAGATAAATAAAGGCTATTCAGATCCTGATAGTTATCATCAATAAACGTCAGCTGCTTAATAAAGTACTCTTTTTCAGTGAGGGCGGGGATACTATGGTTCATAGTAGATAACCCCCCTGCTGGGATCAAACACCTTGCAAAACTTCATTTCTACTGTCATTTCCATGCACCATCCTTCTTTTGAATATATAAAAAGCAGACCTTTCCCGTTTATAAAGAAAGGTCTACTATATATTTACAACATAGCATATATGTACCTGAAAAGCCAGCTAACTTGTGGGTCATTGGCAGGCTTTCGGAGGATTTTATTGTCGAATTGAACATTTGTACATCCGCCAAAAAAACCACTCCTTCTCCCAAATAATTCTCTTTTTGTATCATTTTTCCTTTTTATCTAAGCCGCCTTAGGCAAAAAAAGCCCTCCTGCTTTTGCAGGAACGCTTTTTTGCACATGCCAGAATTTATGTGTCGGGTTCGGACTCCTTTACTCGGATTTGTCCTTCTTGTGTCCGAAGGTCCACTAACTTCAGACTCATCCATTTGGTTTTCCATCTATCTTGTCCGAAGGTCCGCCAACTTCGGACTCTTCCCCTAGGATTTCTACCTAATCCGTCCGAAGGAAAACCCGCTTCGGACTCCTCCAACCGGATTCCCTCCGGTCTTGTCCGAACAGTAAAAAGAGGGACAGATGTCCGGTCCCTCTTATCAAATATCGCTCCAGCTACACTTCTCCTCATCCCACTTGAATAGTTTCACAATTATTAAGCAATCTAAACTGTGTATGGGAGGTGAAGATATTGTCACATCAGAACGGCAAGTCAGAGAAGCAAGCAGCGAAACCCTCAATTGAAAATCGTCAAGGTTCAGGTTCAGAATACGAAAGAGAGCGTGCTGGGAAAGTAGAAGGGTACGGTCAGCCATACCCGGATAATGGTGCTAAAAGTTAATAATAGGCTAAGAGTGAATTAGACGTTAATTCACTCTTTTTGCTTTAAGCATGCAAGCCTCCCAATCATTACGCCTGGTACAGTCGATAACAGAATCGAAATCTTATTAATGGATTAAAGCTGCTCTCAAATCACTAATGCCATGTTCCAAATAGCCCTTAAGGCAAGTCAGCATGTAGATCCAGCCTTCTTTTTGTCCCAGCATTTTGCTTACGGCTTCAGGGTCATTTTCGTCAAGACCGGATTCGTTCACCTCAATGATGGTACTCAAATGATTCGTCTCATTCAGTGTAATGGCAACAACTGTTTCTTCATTCGTTTCTACGCCCCATGAAAACACGATTTTCTTATTTTCCTCAAAATCTAATACATTTAAAATGCCTTCTGCGCCATATTCATCATATTTCACAGTAATGGACTTGCCTTGTGCCCATCTTTCTGAACTCGATGAGAACCAGAAATGACCGATTTTAACTGGGTCAACGATGGCATCAAACACCTCGCTGGCTGGCTTATTTATTTTTAATTTCGCAGTTATTTGAGTATCCACAATAAATCAACTCTCTTTCAGGTAATCAATATTCTTTTATTATATCCTGAACTCTTTTATTTTTGTGGAATGAGTATGTTAATTAGCTGCTATACTGCTTTCACCACTTTGGATGCCTTCTCTGCAGGCTTTTTCCAGAGCAGGGTCAGCCCAATCCCCAATGCCATTATGACCGTCGCAAAATAGTATGGGTAGTTAATATCGATATCAAACAGCATCCCTCCTATAATAGGTCCGCTGATATTCGCCAGACTTGTAAACATCGAGTTCATGCCGCCCACGAAGCCTTGTTCATTGCCGGCGATATTGGAAAGATAGGAAGTGACAGCCGGACGGAATAAGTCGAATCCTACAAACACAATGAATGTTACAAGTAAAATCGCGAAGTAGGAATGAACTACAGTCATTAAAAACACAAGCAGTCCGGATAGTATTAGGCTGTAGCGGATCAGTTTGATTTCTCCCCAAATACGGGTCAGGCGGTCAAACAGCAGAATTTGCGATACAGCTCCGAAAATGGCTCCGCCTGTAATCACAATGGCGATATCTGATGGTTTGAAAGCAAACTTGTGATCCACAAATAAGCTAAAGAATGACTCAAACGCAGCCAGCCCAAATGAGGCAATGAAAATCAGAATAAAGGCCAGGAAATATTTTGGCTCCATTACGCGTCTGAAGCCGCTTCTGCCCTCTGCAGCCCCTTCTTGATTTTCTTCTTCACTTCGTTCAGGCTCAGATAATAAAATCATCGAAAGCACAGCTGCCAGTGCACCCATTGCTCCTGCAAAGAAGAATGGCACACGCGTTCCAAATTCCGCTAAAAATCCGCCGATGCCGGGACCGATAATAAATCCCGTACTAATGGCCGCTGACATATACCCGAGTGCCTTTGGACGGGTATCCGTCGTCGTGATATCCGCGATAAAGGCTGTCACGGCCGGCATAATAAAGGCCGCACTAATTCCGCCCAAGATCCGGGAAACGAATAGCACCTCGATCTCTTGGCCGATCCCGAATAAAAACTCCGATAAACCGAAAATAAATAGGCCCGTGACAATCATGATTTTCCTGCCCCATTTATCGGCTGCTCTCCCTGCAAACGGGGAAACAATAAGCTGAGCCAATGCAAATGCGGCTGTTAAATACCCGATCGTTGTGCCCGTTATGCCCAATTCATTCATCAATGTAGGCAGAACAGGAATGACCAGGCCAATTCCCAGAAAGGCTATGAATAAATTCGTCAATAATAAACCTAAAGTGATTTTTTGTGTCTTCATCTATATCATGCTCCTTACAAAACAGTCAAACTTGATTTATTTATACGTTTTATCCTAGTGTATATAGTAACTATATAGTCAAGGGCGGTGATGTAAAAAATGAGTAAAAAAGATGGCAAATATTTAACGACTGGCGAATTCGCAAAGCTTTGCAAGGTTAACAAGCAGACAATCTTTTATTACGATCAAATCGGGATTTTGTCCCCTGTAAAGAAAAGTGAAAAAGGCTATCGCTATTATTCCATTCATCAATTAGAGTTATTTTTTGTGATTGATTTATTAAAGGATCTTGGCATGTCGCTTAACGATATTCAGCAGTATATGCAAAACAAATCGCCCGAAAGCTTTTTATCCATCATGTACCGGAAAAAAGAAGAGATTATAAAAAAACGGCAGGAGATCGAAATGAAGGAGAAAATGATCGAGGCCAAAATCGGATTAATGGAAGAAGCTTCCAAGCTTGATTTTAATCGAATTGCGCTTCAGCCATTGCCGGAAGCAACCCTCTATCTAAGCAGGAACATCCAAAATATATCTGATGAAGAATTTGGGGAGGTCATCTCGGATTTCATTAATGAATTGCAGATCTCACAGCTTGATTCAGGGTATCCGATTGGAACTATAACGAAGCGGGAACAGGTGCTGAAAGGGGAATTCTCCAATTACAGTTACTTGTATATCGAGCAGCCAAATCCAAAGGAAGGACATCCGTATTTTCGGGCTGTAAAAGGTGATTTTCTCATCGGCTATCATGTTGGGAGCGAAAAAACCATCAGCCATACATATAAGCGGTTTTTCTCAGAGATGGAGCGGCTGCATTTAACCTTAGGGGAGCATGTTTTTGAAGAGTACATTTATGATACCGTTGTACAGAATAATAAGGAGCAGTTTGTCACTAAAATTATGATGCAGGTTATCAGGGGATAGGATTTCCGTCCATCTTTATCAAAGGTGTTAGGAAAATTCACAATAATATGATACACTTTGTTTACCATTTGATTTACTGTGTACATGTGCCCTGCTCATTCGTGAGCGGGGTTCCTTATTAGAAAAGCGTAACGCCTTGTCCACCAGCTGGAGCTAGACAGTTATCAACGTTCAAAATTAATACTTCCTTATTTTCACATACAAAAAAACAGGCCCATAAAGAGCCTGCCCTGAGTTTTGGTTTTAATTAAGCTTTACGCACGTTAGCTGCTTGAGCTCCACGCTGACCTTGCTCAACATCGAAAGTCACTTCTTGACCTTCTTCTAAAGATTTATAACCTTCGCCTTGGATAGCTGAGAAATGAACGAATACGTCTTCTCCACCTTCGCGTTCGATGAATCCGAAGCCTTTTTCACTGTTAAACCATTTTACTTTACCATTTTCCATTTTTGTTGCCTCCTTGTGCGTATAAACACACATTGTGTTACTATCCTTGCTCTCAGTGATCATCAAGACGTAAAGTTTTACTCAAACTATCCTTTACACCGAACAAAAATAATTCATATTTAGTTTAACACTTTTCTGAATTATATGCAAGAAAACACAAAAAGGAAAACATTATTTCTCCATGCGGGCATGCAAAAGCTTCGAAATTAACCATAAAAAAGACTGCTATTTCATAGCAGTCATGGATAGTGCCTTAAGAAGTAATAGAATATCCTGATGAATGCTGTTGCGTACTTGATCATCGCTACAGTTCTCAAAATCAGCCTGTAAACGTCCAAGTTCTCTAATGAATAGTAAGTTTTCTTCCTTACTAAGCATAGTGTATTCGCTCCTTTTTACATAGGGAAAAACACTATGTCGTTTCAGGGTAACACTATTGCATTTGATTTACAATCAATCAACAGGGCTCTTAATAAGCAGAGTTTCTCCTTTCGCTGGTGAACCCTTTCAATATCAAAGTATGATAAACTAAATTTGCAGGCATAAAATGACAAAATTCAATGGGGTGCAAATTTGGAAAGTTTACATTTAAAAGAAGTCCATGAAATTCAAGACCTTACTAAGGGACATGTATTATATTTTTTCAAGAATCCGGACCACTATATTTCAAATGTCATTGAATTTGTTCTTTCGGGCTTAGAACGAAATGAATACTGCATCATTATAGAAAATGACCGAATGACTCCATTGATTAAGAAAAGTCTCACAGAGAAATTGAATAATAACTGTCTGAAAAAAGTAATGTTCGTCAATAATTATGACTTCTATTATGCCAAGGGGGACTTTAGAGTTAATTCTATTTTCGATTATCTTCCGAACTTAATTGAAGGTTATTCAGAACAGGATTTAGCTGTCAGAAGCTGGGCTCATGTCGAATGGCGTGAAGAACCGGAAGTCTGTAAAAAATTATCGGTATCTGAAAAAGAAGCGGATCTAATCGTTGCCAAAACAAAACTTCTATCCGTTTGTGCCTACGATTCAGAAAGGGTTAGTAATGAATTAAAAGAAAGTCTCCTATCTTGCCACAATTTTCTTGTAAATGAATGATAAAATTAGTCTCACCTTTAATAAGTGAGACTAATTTAGCTCCCCTGTGAACCTTCTCCTAAGAACCTGCTCTACTGGCAGTTCACTTTCTCTATTTAGTAAAAACGAGGTATTTTTGTCCGATATAGTTAGTTAATGTGTAAATGCCAGCTCCTAAAAGAACCGCAAGCTCTTCAGGTGAAACATCATGCCTGAGAATCGTAACAGTCTGCATAAATTCTGCAGCCATGCCGCTTATGGAATAAGAAAGAATATAGCACAGAAACAAAATAAGAATGAAGCGCACCGCACTGCTTTGAAGGCTGTCCCTGCTCCTGAAGGTGAACGTTCTGTTAAGGAAATAACTGACCGCTGCCCCCATACTGTTCCCCAGAAATGTTGCAGTCCAATACGTCAGCCCCGCTAAATCCAGCAGCATAAATATCATGGATAGCCCGACAATTGTATTGACTGTTCCCACAAGCAAAAATCGAATAAAGGTATTAGTTCGTTTCAGATAATGTTCCAAAATGAATGTCCGCGTGCTCATCATCATGGTCTCCGTCCGTAATCAAATGGCGGGAAATCGGCAGATTAAACGCATCTACTTCAATAGAGAATTTAGGTCTGCGTTTCGTTTCTTTATAGATCTTCCCTATATATTCCCCCACCAGGCCAATGGCTGTCAGCTGAAGTCCCCCCAGCATCCAAATCGAGGTGATTAACGAGGTCCAGCCGGTTTCGGTTTCACCATAATAACGCAATCCAAGAAAGTAGAGGCCAAAAAGAAAGCTTATACAAAAAGAGCCGATGCCCAATGCCAATACCATTCGAATCGGTGTAACGGAAAAAGAAGTAATGCCTTCAAAGGAAAAGGCCAGCATCTTTTTCAGCGGATACTTTGTTTCCCCGGCAAGACGCTCTTTGCGGTCATAATAAACATTGGCCGTTTTAAAGCCCAGCAAAGGCACAATTCCGCGCAAAAAAAGATTGGTTTCCTCATAGCGCTGCAGTTCTTCCAACGCACGCTTGCTCATCAGGCGAAAATCAGCATGATTATAGATAAGATCAACACCCATTTTCTTCATTATTTTATAAAATCCCTGTGCCGTGTTTCTTTTAAAAAACGTATCACGGTCCCTCTTTTTTCTTACTCCATAGACAATGTCATATCCTTCGCGGAATTTCAGGATAAACTCCCGGATCACGGCAATATCATCCTGAAGATCGGCATCGATGGACACCGTGCAATCCGAAGCCTTCCCTGCAGCTGTTAAGCCCGCAAGCAGAGCATTCTGATGTCCCGCATTTCTGGCAAGCTTCAGCCCTCGCACTTTGGGGTTATTCAGGCTCTGCTTATAAATGATCTGCCAGGTCCGGTCCCTGCTGCCATCATCTACAAACAAAATTTTGCTTTTATCAGAAACAAGTTCATCATCCAGCAATTCTTCAAGCAGCCCATTCAGCTGATTAATTGTATCCGGCAGTACCTCCTCTTCGTTATAGCAAGGAACTACGATGGTGAGTACTGGGTTGGTCATTCTTAATTCCTCCTGCTTATATGGCTTTATAAAGGTAGATTTTCCACACAGAGCTTTTTGATTCAAAAACCTTCTCCAGCCGAAGCAGATTCTCTTCCGCATTATCGATCGGTACAGATGAAAAAAGATAGGAACCGCCCATGGCCTTAAAGGCTTCTGTATTTAACTCAAGATTCTTCAGCCTTTTTTTCGTCCGCTTTTTAAACATATAATGCTTGCCAAGCTCGTCCGTGAAGAGATAGCATCTTCCGCCCCATTCATCAAAATAAATTCGGAGTGTTTTATTTTTTTCCAGCTCTTTCTCAATGATTTTCCTAAACTGATATTTGTATGTTAAGGGGTAGAAATTATTATACGAATCCAGCGTGTAAAAGCCATTATACTGGGCAATGGCCGGATGAAGCCCAATGCTTGCCACCCGGTAATCCTCCTGCGGAAGTCCAATGTATTCTTTAATAGCCGAGAATTGTTCTTCTGCGTAAAATTGCTTGACCGTTGGCTTATCCTGAAAAAGAATTTCCTCGTTGAAAAAGGAAACGGTCATGATCTGTGCAAGCACAAAAACCGGAACAAGGCGCCTCCAGAACGGTCCATGAGACCAAATGATTTTCAGGGTCAGCGCGAAAAGCAAATAGATAACCAGCGGCCTCAAAAAGTGATACCTGGCAAAGTTGAAGGTATCAAGAACATGAAAACGCTCTGTCAGAGGCAGCCAGCCTTTATAAAACCAGAAGGCATACCATGCTGATAGGGCAAAGTTAAGAAGAAACAGGAACAAAAACACCTTGTCCTTCTTCCCCTTTTTCTGCCTTAGCGTCATAAAAAGAGCTACAAACATCAGCGGAAGAATGACCAGAGTATGCATCGAGGCAGCATGGTGGTGCCCCAAAGCAAAGTTCTTGAATGTCAGCCTGACGCAATGCCAGAAAGTGAGCCTCGCATGGAAGTACTCATCCCGGCTGTTTGGCTCATCGTCAAAAAGAAAGGAATAAACCAGCCTGTATTCCACGATGAAAAAAATTCCGGTCATATACACAATCGATAAAAGAAATGGCCAATTCCATGCTTTTTTCCTGATGACGTCCGTCAGCCAGAAGATCCCCATCGCGCTCAAAAAAAAGAAAAACCCAAGGACAATGCTCGCATAAAAAGGCAATAGGGTTAATACAAGGACATTTTTCCACGACCTTTCCCCCTGCCTGATATTTAAGAAGGCCCACAGAGCAAGCGGCATCCCAAGCGTGCTCAGCATACCGGAGGGCCAGAATGGCGTGAAGGCAAAAGCAAGGGCTGTCCCAATCGTAATGGGAGCCCACTTTTCTTCTTTAAGAAAGTGCTTTTTCAAAAGCAAATACATACCGATAAAAGCAAACACCCTTGTGATCGTCTGGCTGAGTGCATAAGCAATCATCGGCGGAAAAAGGGCATACAGCCAAACAATTAATGTGAATTCCGAGCCAAACGCATTGCGGGACAAATTTCCGTTCATAACTTGTGGAATGACAGCGTCAATCGGTCCTCTCAGCTGTCCGCTTTCAGCAAGGACTTTATACCATGCCAGATTGCTGTCAAGATTATCATGAACGCGGATATGCGCGTCTTCACCTAATATGTATAGGGGGGATACAAACAGGACCAGGGCAATAATGGCCAGAATAAGGAGATTTTTCTCGGCTTTATTTTTTTTCAAAAGCAATCTCTACACCTCTGGGTTCAAGATTATTTACAATTTTAGGGTTCACGAACAGGGGCAAAATATTCAGGAAGGGATAATACAACCCTCCACCTACATAAAAATAGAGTGGAAAGGGGGATTTTTATGATTAAAAAAGCGGTCATTCCCGCCGCAGGCCTCGGAACCCGTTTCCTGCCTGCCACAAAGGCACAGCCAAAGGAAATGCTCCCCATTGTCGATAAGCCCGCCATTCAATATATTGTGGAGGAAGCTATTGCTTCAGGGATTGAGGATATTATCATCATAACGGGGAGAAACAAACGGGCCATTGAAGACCATTTTGATAAATCGGTTGAAATGGAGCTGCTCCTACAGAAAAGCGGAAAGCTTGAAATGCTTGAGGAAGTGCGCGAAATAACCAATCTGGCTGATATCCATTATGTCAGGCAAAAGGAGCCGCTCGGATTGGGGCATGCCATTTTATGCGCGAGAAAGTTCATTGGCAGGGAGCCGTTTGCCGTCCTCCTTGGCGATGATATTATTGATGGGGAACCTCCTGCCATGCTGCAAATGATTGAGCAGTATAACCAAACGGGGGCAAGCATCCTCGGATGCAGTGAGGTCCCCCTGTCTGAAGTCAATAAGTATGGAATTGTCGGCTATTTAGAACAGAGGGGCCCATTATATAAAGTGGATAGCCTCGTTGAAAAACCTCCTGCTGAAAAGGCACCTTCTGCGCATGCAATTATTGGCCGGTATATCTTAACACCTGCAATCTTTGACATGCTTGAAAACGGAAGCCCGGACAGCAAAGGAGAGCTGCAGCTGACAGATGCCCTCGATGCTTTGCTTCGCCGGGAAAGAATTTATTCGTACCTGATCCAGGGAAAGCGTTATGATATTGGAGATAAATTCGGCTTTCTTAAAGCTTCGATTGATTATGCCCTGCAAAGACCTGAACTGAAGGAAAAGCTTTCACTATACTTAAGGCAAGCTCGCTTATGATTTACGATATCCGTCAGGATGGGACCTGTGCCAGCTCCAGGCATCCTCGACGATCTGGCGGATACTTGTTTTTTTCGGCTTCCAGTTCAGCAGTGACCTTGCTTTTTCTGATGAAGCAACCAGTTCTGCCGGGTCTCCAGACCGGCGGGGAGCAATCGTCACTTTAAAGCATCTGTTTGTTACCTCTGCAGCGGTTTCAATCACTTCTTTTACAGAGATCCCTTTGCTGCCTCCAAGATTAAAGACATTGCTTTCCCCTCCAGCTTCCAGGTAGCGGAGTGCCAGCAGATGGGCTTCAGCCAAATCCTCTACATGAATATAGTCCCTTATGCAGGTACCATCCTTTGTTGGATAGTCATCTCCAAAAATGGAGACAGATTCTCTTTTTCCAAGTGCCGCCTGCAGGATAATCGGGATCAGGTGGGTCTCGTTCTGATGGTCTTCGCCAATTTCCCCTGAAGCTTTTGCCCCTGCAGCATTAAAATAACGGAGCGACACGAACCTTGCCCCTGATGCCTGCGCCCACCAATGGAGCATTCGTTCAATGGCAAGCTTCGTCTCGCCATACGGGCTTGCCGGTTTGAGGGGCGCGTCTTCCTGTATAGGCTGGCTGTTTGCCTCACCATATACGGCTGCAGTTGACGAAAACACGAGCTGTTTCACCTTATGCGTGTCCAAAGCCTTTAGAAGGTTAAGAGAACCAAGTACATTATTATCATAGTAATGTAACGGATTTTTCATCGATTCCCCTACCAGGGATGAGGCCGCAAAATGAAAGACTGCCTCTATTCGCTCGCCTGAAAGGACACTATTCAGAAAATCCTGTGATCTGATATCCCCCTCATAGAAAGCTGCCTTTGGATGGACCGCCTGCCTGTGGCCCGCAGCCAAATGATCAACTACCACTGTTTCATACCCTTTTCGAATGAGAAGATCTACTATATGTGAACCAATATAACCTGCTCCTCCTGTAACCAAGATTGCCATTCCATCACTCCTGCATAGATTTACTTTCCCTTTTCTATATGCAGGTGTGAGGTTGAGTATGATAAAACTGCGGAGTCCCTCCTTCCCCGAATGAGTATCAGGTTCGGCTCTTCTGTTCGGATTCTCCTTCTCCTGTCCGAAGTGGGTCTAGGTTCGGACTGCTCCGCGCGGGTTTCTCCATCTCCTATCCGAAGTTGCATCAGGTTCGGACTGCTCCGACCGGCTTTCCTCTTCTCCTGTCCGAAGTTGCTCTAGGTTCGGACTGCTCTGAACGGGTTTCCTCTTCTCCTGTCCGAAGTTGCATCAAGTTCGGACTGCTCTGAACGGATTTCTCCTTCTCCTGTCCGAAGTTGCATCAGGTTCGGACTGCTCTGAACGGGTTTCCTCTCCTCCTGTCCGAAGTTGCTCTAGGTTTGGACTGCTCTGACCGGATTTCTCCTTTTCTTGTCCGAAGTTACATCAGGTTCGAACTACACTGACCGGGTTTTCTCTTCTCCTGTCCGAATCAGCACCAGGTTTATTCTATTCCCCTCTCCCCTGTCATTAAAAAAGGGCCAGATTCATCTGGCCCCCACAATTCTAATTAAATTTAAATCGATGCCTTTATCTGCTTCGTATAGAAAAAGCGCACTATAAAGAAGTAAACAACCTGGATGGCCAGGAAAACACTCAGAACAGCAACTGATTCCTTAAACAGGTTAAAGTAGAACAGGTTCGATAACGCTGTCAGGGCTACAGCACCATGGATAAGAGCGACGAGGATCGGTGCGAAAAACAGAATCATGGTCTGTCTGTTTAAAACCTTTTTCAGCTCTTTCTCGGTTAACCCCATCTTGGAAATCGATCTGAATTTTTGTTTATCTTCATCCAGGTCCATGTAGAGCCTGAAGTACAGGAAGCTGCCGGCTGATACAAAAAAGACAATCCCGATAAACAGACCGACAAATAAAATGGGCCCGTAGCCTTTCATAATCTCATATATTTCGTAGTCTACTGATGTAATTTCATATCTTGGCAGTTCCTTGTACAGCTTTTCAGAGGCAGCCATTACCCTTTCCTCTCCATCTGTTGCCTGCCAGGCGTAATAGCTTTCCTGAAACTCTGGTTCAGGAAGCTTTTGATAGTCTTCATCTGACACGATAAAATAGGAATCTGTTGCCGGCAGTGCTTTCGAATGAATGACTTCCTTTGGCTTTAAAACAGTGCCGGACTTCAGTGTAATCGTTTCATTCAGGAGTTCCTTCGTTTGCCCGAAGTTGGTCCCTTCAAACTCAACTGTCATTACTTGCCCGTCTTTTAAGTCAATCGGATCTTCGTCAATGAGCGCGGCAAAGCGGTTAAAATCGGATTGACCCGCAATCAGAATGGAATCCCCGCCAACTTCAAAGTAGCGTAAAATAGTATGCTCCGAATCCGCTTCAATCTTTTCTTCCTTTAACGTTTGATTGATAAACTCAACATTCTTCACTTCATTTTCTTCAGAAGTTTTATAGGAAAACGTTGTGGAATTGACATTTTTTATGTTTGAGGTCAGCACGGTTTGAAAACCGAATAAAGAACCAATTGCACTGAACGCAACTGTTGAAACCATCGCAACCATGAAGAAGGTTCGCGCATTATCCTTCATGCGAAAGGCCAGATCTGAAAACAGCAGCATATTGGTCTTAAACCAAAAAACACGTTCATTCTTCTTTAATCTTCTAATAATATAAACACTTAATTGCGTAAATAACAGGTAGGTGCCAATGCAGACAACGATGATCACCGGCACCATTGCCGCTACAACGACTAACCCTTTTGCGATTAGTGCAACAGCATACCCCGCACCTAATAATAGGACAGCCAGCATCGTTAAGAAAAGATTCGCTTTTGGCTCACCCTTTGACATTTTATTTCCCTTAATTAATTCAATCAGCTTTTTGCTGCGCAGAACATACGTCACAAATAAGGAGATAAAGAAAAATAAAATAATAAAAGAAATGAAGGTGATCAGGATGGCCTTCACTGGAAAATAAAAAGACAGTGCCCGCTCAATAATCAGCACATTTTCAGCCAGCAGCAAAATCGCCTTTGCAAATACAACACCGAGGAGGATTCCGCTTAGGGTTGCCAGGAAGCCAATCAGCATATTTTCCAAAAACACCATGAGACGAATCTGTTTCATGGACATGCCCTGCATCATTAATAACCCAAACTCTTTTTTCCGGGACTGCAGAAAAGAACTCATAGAATATAAAACAAAAAAGAACGAAAACACATAGATAATGCCTGCTGCTGCATTCATTCCCTTCGTTACAGTTGAGTTCATGCCATCCCCGCTTAATGCTGGATGATTCGCAAAAATCGAGAAGGTAAAGAAGACCATGACTGTAAATAAACTGCTGAGGAAGTAGGCTGCATATAAGCGTTTGTTCCGTATGACGTTATTAAACGCGAACTGACGAAAGGTCATGTGCATCCCCTCCAAGCAAAGAAAGTGTATCGATGATCTTCTGGAAAAAGGCCTGGCGGTTATCACCGCGGTGAATCTCCGAATAGAATTTTCCGTCGCGGATAAAAATGACCCTGTTGCAATAGCTCGCGGCCTGCGCATCATGTGTGACGAGCATCATGGTTGTCTTCTCAGTCTTATTAATCGACTCAAGCATTTCCATTACATCTTTGGAAGACTTGGAATCCAAATTCCCTGTAGGTTCATCCGCCAGCAGCAGCTTCGGCGTATGAATCATCGCTCTAGCCACAGCGGCTCTTTGCGCCTGTCCGCCTGATATTTCATACGTCCGCTTTTTCATAATGCCTGTAATTCCCAGTTTTTCAGCGATTTCGTATGCCTTGTCTTTCATTTCCTTCACTTTTTTCCCGTCCAATGTTAGCGGCAGGACTATATTTTCTTCAACCGTCAAGGTATGAAGAAGGTTGAAGTCCTGGAAGACAAATCCTAATTCACGGCGGCGGAATTGGGCCAATGCCTCTTTTTTTAAGACATGGGGATTTCTTTCATTGATCAGGATTTCCCCTGTTGTCGGTTCATCAATGGTGGCAATCATGTTCAGCAGTGTCGTTTTTCCGCTTCCCGAAGGACCCATGATTCCGACGAACTCACCTTCATCAATGGTTAAGTTAATATCTGTTAACGCACGATAGGCGATCTTTCCTTCATAAATCTTGCTTACTTGCTTCACTTTTAGCATCACAAGTTCTCCTTTCACATTCAGTTGACTTGTGATCAGTATATCTACTATACCCATTTCAAAAAATCGATTTCTCTTTCACTTACCTTACAAGGCTGTAAGGTTCTGTGTTTTTCCAAAGATCAGCCGGAAAAGAGACCCTTCCCCCATCTTGGATTCCAGCTCAATGCGATGGCCAAGGTGATCGGCTGCCTCCTTCGTCAAGTACAGCCCCATACCTGTGGATTCTCTGAATTTCCTTCCATTTTCACCCGTATAAAAAGGTTCAAACACACGGCGCTTGTCTGCTTCCGGAATCCCGGCGCCAAAGTCCTTCACTTCTAAAACAGCTTCTCCGTTTTTTTCAAAAATGGAAATATCAATTCGATTGCTCTTCCCTCTGGAATACTTGACCGCATTATTGATCAGCTGAGAAAGCATAAAGAAAAGCCATTTCTCATCTGTCTCCACGATCATGTCCTGCTTCTCCTGCAGGAGATTTGGATACACCCCGTTCCGGATATAAAGCCGTTTGTTTTCTCCATTCACTTCATGAATGATTTGGGATAAGTGTACAGGTTTGATATGAAAATCCTGTTCGATCGTCCGGAGTCTCGCCATATAGAGGATGGTGTTCAAGCCCGTTTTCATCCGGTCCGTCTCTTCTCGAATACTGGAGGAATCAGGTTCATCCAAGTTTTGCGCAATCAGTTCAATGACAGAAAGCGGGGTTTTCATCTGGTGGACCCATTGATCCATAAACTTAAGATGCTCCTCCTGCCTGGATTCCAGCTCTTTAATTCTCGTCTGGTAATGTCTGTACTGTTCCTTAAGCAGATGATCCAGCGCCTGTGAAATCGGTGAGTTCTCTGTTGTTTGAAAGGAATCGTCAAGGGAAGCAAGTTCCTCCGTCAGCCTCTTATAAAACTTGCGGCGGCTAAAATAGTGGTATGTCAGATAGGCCGTGAGAAAGAATAACCCGAGAAAGATGCCATAGAGGGCTGGCAATAGATGACGATAGCCATCCAGCCAGTAAATGGCCAGAATTATAAAAAATTGAACGACCTGTACAGCGATTAGTAACGCATGCTCTTTAAGGAATAATTTCATGTTTCTCCAGCCTTTCACCAGGTAACGATCAAACGGTAGCCTGCGCCTCTCACTGTTTCGACCGCTCCTGAAAGCCCGATTGCCTCAAATTTTTTTCTTACCCTCGCCATATTCACATTCAGCGTATTTTCATCCACATAGACCTGTTCATCCCACAGCTTTTCCAGCAAGTCTTCACGACCGGCCACACGCGGGTACCGCTCCAGTAAATTCTCAATAATATCAGCTTCTTTTTTGGACAGCGGAACGGTTTTATCACGGAAACACAATTCCAGCCTTTCCGGAAACAGCTTCAATCCCTCTGCCTCGAGAACTCGTTCCTGGGCCTGCGTGGCATATTCCCCGTAAGCCCGCCGAAGCTGGCTGCGGATTTTCGCCATCACAATTTCCGGATGGAACGGCTTGGTGATGAAGTCATCGCCGCCATTCTCAAGCGCCATCACCTGGTCCATCTCCCCTACCCGTGCGGAAATGAAGATAACCGGACAAATCGACTCCTTCCGGATTTGCCTGCACCAGTAATAGCCGTCAAAGCTCGGGAGATTAATATCCAGGAGCACAAGATCCGGTTTATGCTTATGAAATTCCCCCATCACATTATCGAACTGTTTCGCAGCCGCAGCTTCATAGCCATATTTCACTAAGTGTGACTGCAGGTGCTCCGCGATTTTCGGATCATCCTCAATAATGAATACTTTCTGCATCCTCTCACTCCTTTGTCTTAGAAAATTATGCCATAAGGAGAATAGGAAAAAAAGAGCTGCCTCAGCAGCCCTTTTTAGACACAAGCTTTCTTTTCTAATGCACTAATCCATTTGTAATACACTATTAGTATCGTTAATAAAATCGGATTAACAATGGCAGAATGCCATATACTCCACCATCCATAATGAAAGAAACCAAATGGATGAGGCAGCATGGCAGCAGCTTCATAGCTCAGGAAAAAGATTTCCCAAATAATAAAGTAACGTATCTTTTTCATAAAAGAACCCGTAAAAGGATACCAATTGATAAACATCAAATTTACTGGCGGGACTAAGATTGTGTAAGCAGGAAATGCTACCCAATCTATCTCTTGTGTAAAGTACCAGTATCCTTTGTATTTCAAATCGATAAAAATATCAAATAATAATTGGAATGCAATAGTAAAAATCCAAATATGGACAATTTTATTGGCTGATATCCCCTTAATGGTCTTATATATAATAAAATTAAACAGAACAACTGAGGTAATTTGTAAGATCATTTTCCACTCCGGAAAGTTTTTTAGATATTATTTGCATTTATTGGGAATTTAATCCTTCTAAATCACTCTCTGACCTTTTATTCATAATTTTTTTGTCAGTTAGAGACTAGTTTTGTCGAAATGATTCAATGTTTTTCCTTTGTTTGCAATAATAGTTCCTGGACTTTTATTATTTAAAGGAGTAAATCAATGTGTCATTTTTGCAGTGAACTTAGAAAAAAGATTCAACTTTTTAGAAAAACACTTATTGAAACTGGAATAAAGAAAGGATTAGAGCATCCTGAGACTATAAAAAACAGTCAGATATTGGATCAACTTATCTTTAGGTTCCAGTCCAAATGTAAATAGGACTCATTATCGTAAAAGATATACTTTTAATAGAAGCTCACTTCACCGCCAAATAAGCAGATAAAATTCTAAAAGAGGGCAAGATAGATAAGACATAAATATATAAAAACCCGGAGAATCTGTATGGTCTATATCTATACAATTACAACACTTGCTATCAACTCCATATTGCTGTTCATTATTCCGTTAAAATTAACCCGGCAGGAGCTTTACACAACCTGGCTGGCTGTCACTGTAAATGTGCTTCTTGCAGATTTAATTTTTGGCCACGTTTTAGACCTATACGACTTAATGGATTCAGGCCCCCAGCCATTTGATTTGTTTATTGAAATCACCTTGCCAGCAACATTTGGAATCCTATATGTAAACTTCATGCCTAAACCCAGGAAGAAATTTTTGCTTTACCTTTTGTTTTGGGTCGGTTTTTCTGTATGTTACGAAGTCCTCTCCAGTTACTTTGGCTACGTAGTTTATAAGGGCTGGCATGTATGGTGGTCAGCCCTCTATTATATTGGTGCCTGCCTTTATATGCGCTGGCATTTTCGTTTTATGAGGAAAGAAAAAAAGCCACTATAAACAAGGAGTGGTACACAGTCAAAGTTACGCAGAGAAACAGTATCTCAAAAAAATGCATATAAAGATCAATGCAAAAACAAGCAGTACACACTAATGTGAACCGCTTGTTTTTCTTCATTTTAGGCTGTTTCGCAAGATGTGTTACATTTTGTATATTATATGCTGAGTTGATTGTAGCGAAAGGTACGAGATCCTCGAAATGCTATCGCATACTCCTCGTGCGGTGTTTTTCCGAGGAAGCTTATTCAATGTCCTGCGGGAGTAGCGGGGACAAGTGAGACCCCGCGGAAAGCGGGCAGCCTAGAGGAAATCAACGGACAACATTGATAGGCGCAAAATACCATTATGTAAGCAAAGAGCCTTATTTTATATTGGACACGTTTATGCCGATTCTTCCCCCAACATGACAAAATTGTCACTTTAGATCCTGTTACATCGATGGTTCGCGGGAAAAATAGCCGATATAGTATGGTAGTGAAGGAGGTCGAAACCATGACTAAAATGATACAAACCAAGAACTTATCGAAATCTTATGGAAAAACACAGGTCTTGAAAAATATTGATTTGACTGTTGAACGAGGGGAATTCACTGCCATTATGGGTCCCTCCGGCTCTGGAAAAACGACGTTAATGAATACCCTATCAACCATTGATGCCTTTAGCGGGGGGAATGTTTGGATTGAGGGAAATTCCCTTTTAGATATGAAAAAGAAAGCCCTGCGGGAGTTCCGCCAAAAAAGAATGGGATTTATTTTTCAAGACTATAACTTACTGGATACCTTAACGGTGAAGGAGAATATCCTCCTCCCGCTCTCGCTGCAAAAAACACCTGTTGCAGAAATGGAAAAGCGATTAGCGAAATTGATTGATGCCTTAAATATTGAATCAATTTTACATCAATATCCTTCTGAAATTTCCGGCGGACAGAAACAGCGCACGGCTGCCGCGCGGGCGATTATTACCAGCCCCGCAATTGTATTTGCTGATGAACCAACGGGTGCACTCGATTCCCGATCTGCTACTCAGCTGCTGGAACAAATTCAATTGCTCAATGAAACCTTCAAGACAACCGTTCTGATGATTACGCATGATCCGTATGCAGCCAGCTACTGTCAGCGCGTAGTTTTTCTCCGTGACGGAAAAATCGTCAATGAGATGTTTAAAGGCGAGCAGACGGAAAAGGAATTCTTTGACCGCATCCTGACGATCCAAAGTGCTATAGGAAGTGACTGGCGATGAACTTAGTAGATTTATCATGGAGGAACATGAAGCGGAACTTCCGGCTGTATACCATTTATTTCATTTCCATGTTTGTCGGGGTTGTCATTTACTTTACTTTTTCTGGTCTAATGTTTAACAAAGATGTAGTCGCAGCCATTCAAAATAAAGAAAACTACAAAATGGTCATTTCCCTTGCTTCGGTAATTGTCTTTTTGTTTATAGTATTTTTTATTTTGTACGCGAACTCCTTTTTCATGAAGCAGCGAAAAAAAGAATTCGGCATGTATTTACTTTACGGAATGAAGGAAAGACAAGTTGCTGCAATGGTCTTCTTTGAAACATTATTCTTGAGCGCCATTTCGGTCTTCAGCGGTATATTAATCGGTGGCTTGCTATCGAAATTTTTCGGTGCGGTATTAATGAACTTAATGCGCTACAATGAGGACATTTCTTTTGCTTTTCCACTGGAAGCCATTGTATCAACAGTTCTGTTATTCGCCTTATTAATCATCATTATTACAATTCAAAGTTATTTTAACGTCCGGCGTGTCCAGTTAGTGGAATTGTTTCATGCAAAGGAAAAAAGGGATAAACCGTTTACATTTTCTTTTGGCCTGGCGTTATTGTCCATTATATTGATTGCCGGGTCTTACTATATGATTACCATAGGAGATACGGACATCTGGAAAGATCATTTTAAAGAAACATTAGCAGCTGTAACAGTGGCTCTGATTGCCGGGACGTATTTATTTTTCCGCCAGTTTTCCGGCTGGATGTTACAAAAGCTGAGTCAAAGGAAAAACTATTTTATTGGCAGTAAGATGTTATGGATCTCCTCTCTCCGTTTTTCTATTCGAGGAAATACAGTCAATTTTACATTCAATTCACTGATTAGTGCGATTGTCATCTTTACAGTCGGATTTATTGCTGTAGATTACGCTGTGAAAGGCGAGGTTGTGAAAAAAGAATTTCCAAATCATATTGCCTTTTCGACCCAGGATGATGCAACTCAAAGACAAATTGAACAGCTGATGAATGACTCACATCCAATCATTGATCATGAAACCATTACAGGGATTCAAACAGAAAAAATCCAGAATAGAAACGCATTTTTTAGCCATCCCGAATATTACACCGAAGAGTTTTACCTTTTTCCGGAGTCCCAATTAAATGCAATTGTTGATTTGCGCAAAGCTGGTGAAAAAGCAGATTTAGAAGGTGAAGAGGCAATTGTATTAACAAGAGGAATTGATGAACCGGAAAAATATAAAAGTTCTCAGCCTGAAATGACCGTATTGGAAGACAATACATTTCGTGTAGTCGAAAAAATACGATACCCGCTGTTAAGCATCCCAACGAGCCCTGGCGGAAATACCCAGCCCCAGCCTTCTGTACTCATTATTTCAAACGAAGCTTTTGAGAACTTAAGAGAACATCACACCCTTTCTTCATTTGAAATTTATCAAATCGAAGATCCTAAAACATCCAATGATGTATCACGGGAAATATACGGCCTCGTTATGAAAACAGAAGGAGCCTATTATTCGGCCTATATTGATATGTATTCCCTTGATACGGAGTCTTCTTCTTTAATCTTGTTCTCCGTTGCCTTTTTTGCCGTTATTGCATTGTTTGCATTAGGGAGTGTCATTTACTTTAAACAGCTGCGAGAAGCTACAGAAGAGCGGGAGCACTACGCCATTTTACGAAAAATCGGTGTGGACGACAAAGAAATGAAAAAGATTATCCGAAAACAATTGCTGTTCGTATTTTTGCCGCCGCTCCTGCTGGGGTTGCTGCACAGCTGGTTCCTTTTATATTACACAGTCATCCTGGTGATAAAAGATTTGCCTTCTTTAACGGCGATTATTTTTTCAGTCATGGGACTATATGTGTTAACGTATCTAATCTTTTACATTTCATCCGTATCTATTTACTACAAAATTGTCAGCGAAAAAAACACACGATGAGTTACATTACTCATCGTGTGTTTTTTGCATTATCAAAAACGGATCGCTATCGAGCGGGAAGTGAACGATAAATTGGGTGTACTCTCTCACATTCGACGTACAGCTAATGTAATGCCCTAACTTGTTGCTTAACTGCTGGGCTAAATATAATCCCATTCCGGTCGACTTCGAATACAATCGCCCCGTTTCTCCGGTAAAACCGCGATTAAATACCCTCGGAAGATCTTTCTGGCTGATGCCAATCCCATTATCCCGAATCAAGAGCTGTTTTTCTTGTGGGGTTTCCGATATGGAAATGGTGATCTCTCCGCCAGGTTCTGTATATTTCAAACTGTTTGTCAGAAGCTGATTGACGATGAACTGGAGCCATTTAGGATCACTTTGAACCTCCAGCATATCTGCCTGAATGTGGATGCGGATATTTTTTGAAATAAAGGTTTTGGAGTGAGACTTTACAATATCCTTAAGAATCTTGATAATATCACATTTCTGGATATCGTAATCCTGATTAAAGCTGTCTAGTTTAGCGTAATAGAGTGCTTGATCAACATAATTCTCAATTTTTGTGATTTCTTCTCTTAAACTGCCTGCGTCCATATCGGTTTGCTGCAGCAGGCGAAGAACAGCAATCGGTGTTTTTATTTCATGGAACCAGGAGACGATAAAATCGTAATGTTCCTTCTGCCTGTCCTGAATCCTATTCATTTCACGTATATGTTCACGCTTCAGCTCATCGATGTGGGTTTTAGCGAACTCTCCTTCCAGAGACAGGCTGTCATAATCCGCCCTTTCCAATTGCCTAATCACGCGCAGGTTTTGCTGGTACCGATATAATAAAAACCCGATCAATACAATCGAAGATAAGGCGAAGGCATAAAGGAATGTCCCCCATGCCAGGCTGCCATTGATATCAGTAAAAAAGATCGCTGCTGAAATCAGGAAACTGATCAGATAGAGGACTATATAAGGTTTTTCATAGGATAGAAAACTAAGGAAGTTCATTCAATTAAATACCCTAACCCTTTCCGAGTGACAATGAAGTCCTCTAGTCCAATTGCTGCAATTTTCCTGCGCATCCGATTCACATTCACGGTAAGTGTATTATCATCGACAAACTGTTCCTCATTCCATAGTGCCTGCATTAAGTCATCCCTCGAGACAATTTTCCCGATATTCCGCATCATCAATTGCAAAAGGATGAATTCATTCCGGCTTAGCTCATTGCTTTGTCCATTAAATTCAATCGTTGAATTGGTCACATTTAATTTCAGGCCGCGATGGATAAAACGGATATTCTCATCTTCCTGATAAGTATACTTCCTGCGGATGAGCGCACTGATCCTCGCGAGAAGGATATCCAAATCAAAGGGCTTCTGGATAAAATCATCCCCGCCCATATTAATGGCCATTATTATATCCATATTTTGATTTCTGGAGGAAAGGAAAATGATCGGCACTTTTGAAACAGAGCGTATTTGCTGGCACCAGTAGTATCCATCAAAAACGGGAAGATTGATATCTAATAAAATGAGGTGTGGACTTGTCTGCTCAAATTCCGTCAGCACCTGGTCAAATTGGGTTACCTCCACCACATCATATTGCCATTTTTTTAGCGTATCAGCGACAATCCGTCTTATTTTAAGATCGTCTTCTATCATCATGATTCTATACATAAATATCCCTCTTTACTGGAATAATGGTCACGTCATTCATTCTGGCACAATTTTTTTAAGTCTTAGGCTAGGGCAGTCTCTATTATTCCACAAGCAGTATATTTGAAATGATCTTTTTTCCATTAGTGATTAAACTCATCAATGGTCTTAAAAATTCTCGAATACACATCATGAATAGATTCATCAGTCATTTCGTCATTATACAACCCATACCCCCAACTATGAAATGAATCATTTTCTTTGGATTTAAGAACTCCCACAGCATAGCTTTTACCGGCTTCCCATTTCCATGAATCATTATATTCTGGGTCTTTAACAGTAAACGGGATATAACTGCTGGCTGATATAAAAAAGAATGGAATGGATGAATCTGAATATGTATCTGCATATTTGGCTTCAGCTGCTTTAGGAAGATTTTCTTCCGTCATTATAACTGCATCATAAGAGCTCAATTCCTCATTTGTAAGTTCATCAAAAGAAATTTCATGAAACTTCACTTGTTCTTCATTTTCTTCTGGCGGTTCTCCAACTACCGCAATCCTTAATGCCCTTCCATCATACGGCTCGAAGTCAGGGGTTTGAGTACAAGCTGTTAGTAACATGGGTAGAATTAGCAATATATAAGAAATCTCTCTCGTCATTCTTGTCATACTCATCACCTCTGCCTAGATACTATAAACAATTGTGCCAATTATCCCAACAATCATTAAGGCCAGGCCCTTTATAACCTTCCTCTGTCTGAAAGCAGCCATACATCCTGAAACAAAGCCGATGAACACTAAGCCTGCACCTATATGCTGAATGATTTTGATTTCTGAAATGCTGCCGGTAATAAAGACTTGAAAACCAATGCAGCCGCCTACAAAAATCAGGAGAAATGAAGGGTTTTTCAACTCGTCTCTAGCATCCTGCTGTTCTTCTTTTTCCATTTTTTTATAAGTTTTTATAAAAAGGAAAATCGGAATCGCCCATATTAAAATGATTATAATAGCCTGAAAGATCATCATATGAACCCCTCCGGTAAGATATAAATCTATTACTTCAAAATCATACCATATTCTAACAAAAACAAAAAAGAGCACCATCCATTGGATAGGCGCCCTATAAAAATACTTATGATAAATGCCTTATTTTCCTTTCAATCGGTGTACGCTCCTTCGCTTCAGGTACCTCCTCAGGAAAGCCTACTCCTAAAATACCAACTACATCATAATCATCCGGGACATTTAAAGCAGTTCTTGCTGCAGCTGAAACCCCCAGGGAAGACCAGAATGTCCCTACTCCTGAGTCCCACGCCATCAGCATGAAGTTCTGAATAAAGCATGATACTGCAGCCATATTCTCAGTTCGTTCCAGGTCGGTTGCTCCATGCCTGGACAGGATGGCCAGCACGACTGGCGCCTGGCAAAAATCGGTTTTGTGATTCAGCTTTGCCCTTGTTTCCGGACCAACAAATAATATCTCCCATGGCTCCGTCATTTTATGGTTGGGTGCCATGCTCGCAGCCTCTAGCCAGGAGGTGATTAAACTATGCTCCACTTTATCAGATTTGAACTTTTTTATGTTGCGGCGAGTCGTGATTATTTTCTGTATATCCACTGTTAATTTCCCCTTTCATTTATAACTCATTTTACTAGATTAATAGGTTATTTACATGGCAGCTTTCTCATTATCAATGGATTTCCCACTGGGCCGGGCTGCCAGGAACATATAGGACAGTACAGCCCCGGTACTTGCACATGCTATGACAATCCCCATCGATATCGCCGGTCTGTCTCCTAAGCCAACAAGGGGAGCCACACCTCCTCCAAAGATTAAGGATAGTACTCCCAGTAATGCGGAGGCACTCCCTGCCGACTTGCCCTGATTTTGCATGGCAAGCGAGAAGCCTGAAGTACTCACCACCCCAATACTTGCAACCACAAAGAATAACGGCGGCAAAATAGCGTACAAGCCTGCATCTAAAAGAAGCATGATTAATAGAGCAATAGCTCCAATGAAAGAGATGCATATGCCAGCCGTAAAAAGCTTCCTTTCGCTGATCCGCCCCGCCAGCCTTCCCGTGATTTGACTGGAAATGATGATTCCTAGACCGTTGATGGCAAATATCAGGCTGAACATCTGCGGGGAGGCCCCATACATATTCTGAAGGACGAAAGGTGAGCCGGATATATACGCAAACATGGCAGCAAACACCAGTCCTTGAGACAATGCATACCCTATGAAACTTCGATCAGATAAGAGCTGCTGAAAGGTGGTTAATGTGTTTTTTATACCGCCCTGTGAACGGGAATCTTCAGACAGCGTCTCTGGCAGACCGAATAGTACGACAAGAAACATCACCAAGCCGATTACACTCAAAACGATAAACACTCCCTGCCAGGGAGCAATCCGCAATAACTGGCCGCCAAGTATAGGAGCAAGGATGGGGGCCACACCATTCACTAAAGCCAGCAGAGAGAAAAATTTAGTCAGCTCAGTGCCTGAGTAAAGATCCCGGACAATCGCACGGGAGATGACAATTCCTGCTGCCCCGGCCAGACCCTGAATAAACCTCAGCCCAATCAAGCCCCAGATGGACTGGCTAAAGGCGCACAAGAGAGAAACAGCAAAATAAATCAATAGCCCTATAAGAAGCGGCTTCCGGCGTCCGCGCACATCACTGAGCGGCCCTGCAAGCAGCTGGCCTAGGGATAGACCGAGCAGGAAAAAGGTTAAACTAAGCTGGACCAGGGACGGCTTGGTATGCAAATCATTAGCTATATCAGGCAGAGCCGGCAAATACATGTCGATGGATAACGGGGCAAACGCAGCTAAAGTACCAAGTACGATCGCCATCCATAATCGCCTTGACTTTGAAGGTGCACCCGGGGCATTTCTTATATTTCCTAAAGAATCATTCATTGATTGTCCTGCCTTTTCTTATGATTTTTGGACTTTAAGCTCAAAGGTTATGGATAAGAATCCGTATGGCTTCTGAAACATCCACCTTTTTTTCCTGGCAGAAATGATTCAGCTTTTTGAACATTTCTTCATCCAGCCGGACATGGATGGAATGCTTAAGCTTTTGGCCTTCAGGCTTCTTGGGCCGGCCCCTTCCAATTTTCCGCTGCCCTGTTTCGTCCCTCCAGACGGCTATGGTCACATACCCGTCTTTTTCCAGCCATTTCTGAAGATCGTTTTCCTTCCAAATACGCGCTGCATCATTCTCATGTTTTTTCAGATATTCTGCAAGACCCTCACCTTCCAGACCTTTCCTTTTTGCTTTATAAATCATCTTATTTCTAAGATACTCTTCATATTGTTCGAATGATGTAAAGGTTTGTTCTTTCATAAACCCTCCGGATTATTTTTTGTTCTACAAAAAATAATAAAGAATATTAATTCACAATGCAATCTTTTTTGTAGAACAAAAAATACTATGGAGAAATAAGCATAAAAAAAGCCTAACTCTCTCCGGCACATCAGGAAGAAATTAGGCTTTCATTATATTTTTATACATCCATCCGCGGTGCTTCCTCAAGCCACCCATTGGAAATCATGATCTTTACACCTTCACGTATATACTCAAAAACCTCAATTCCAAATTTACCAAAATTCATATTTAGATCATTGCGAAGGCTGAAGCCGATGCCAAATCCCTGTCCGCCAATACTAAACCCGCATAAAAGATAGGTGCAAAATATCATTAGCTTATCCGAAAATGGAGCCTCTGTTGAATTTGTCACTGTTCCCCCTGAAGTGGCAGGCGGCTGGATATCGTTTTGAAGGAGCTTTTCCCCAAACTCTTTAATAATTTCTTTCGAAAGCTCTTTCCCTTTTAAAAAATATTTTCTAACTTCTTCTCCTTCTGCACATTGAGCAAATCCAGCCATCAGCTGCATGCCGGTGATGTTTGTTTCAATCCCGTGATACAGCAGCCCAAATTCCACCGTATTAATGGGGCGCTTCTGACCAAGAATATTAGTTCCTTTTAAATAGTTATTACTGGTTACAAAATCAGCTGATTTAGGGAAGTTTATAAAGGTGGGACTTGGAAGCAGCCCTTCATCCAAAAGAAATTGGGTAAATTTACCATAATATTCCTGAGTTAAATCGGTCATGTCCCTATAAAGCTTAATAATATCCTTTCGATAAGCCATGGTTAAATGGAGGACATACATGCCCATGCTAATTTCCTTTAAGATCCGGCAAAACATTATATCAAATCCGTTCTCAAACAATTTAAATTAACGTCCTGATCCGTAAAGCCGTTAGGGACAGCCGCCCCCTCATTTTGCAGCAGTTTTTTTATTTCAACAACTTTAGGATGAAGTTTTTCCCTCAATCCTGACATCAAATTTTTCGCTTTTGGGTTTTTCGATTTCTCAATAAAATATTCTAATATACGAAGAATCATCGTTTTTTTTTGATACGTCATCCATAATGCACCCAGTTCGGATGAACTGATTTTAGATTTTTCAGGCATAAGAACACCTCCATTTTGACTAAATAATAGTATGTGTTCTTTTGGAGTTTTTATACGATGAATGGTTTCCATTAAGACTCTGCTGCTCTTATTTTGCGGCCCGAATTTTGAGATGAACCGATTAATACCCCTATCCCCATCATTATGAGGAATATCCCTAGCCAGGAAACTGCGGTTAACGATTCTCCCAATAGGAAAACTCCTAATAATGCTGCAGTTAAAGGCTCCGCCAGCGCAAGTGTGACAGCCGTTGA
The DNA here is from genome assembly GCF_000294775.2 of Cytobacillus oceanisediminis 2691. Classification (GTDB taxonomy): domain Bacteria; phylum Bacillota; class Bacilli; order Bacillales; family Cytobacillaceae; genus Cytobacillus; species Cytobacillus pseudoceanisediminis. The sequence continues at coordinate 843,472 of NZ_CP015506.1, read as the reverse complement.
AGAGGAAACATGGACAAGCCCTTTTGAAAAAAGAAAATAGGCAATTCCCGTAGCCAGAATCCCCAGGTGCAGGCTGACAGTCAAACCCCGAACACTCCCAAGCCAGGACATGTCAAAAATAAATAAGAATGGCGAAAGAAAGATGGCACTTAAGGTGAAAACAACGGCCACTACTGACAAGGATGAATAGTTTTCAACCAGGTCCCTGCTGACAAGCGTATAGCCTGCAAATGTTAAACCAGCCCCCAATGCCAGTAATAGGCCAGCCGGGTCCATATGAACCGAGTTTTTGTTCATGAATAGCAGGACACAGCCCAAAATGGACAGGAAGGTAGAACACCACCAAATGGCAGAGGGGCGTTTTTTCAAATAGAGCCATTCAAGAAGACCCGATAAGACCGGTGCACTCCCGATCGCTGTCACAGTCCCAATGGCTACCCCTGTAAGAGTGACCGCTGAAAAGAACAATGGCTGGTACAGGGCCATACAAAGTGATGCCATCAAGGTGTTCTTAATAGGCCAATTTTTCAGGTCCAGTTTCCCCGCCAGAAAAACCATGCATAATAAAAATAAACCGCCTGCCGCCAGACGGGCAGCCCCAATGGCAATCGGGTGTGCGCTTTCCGGCGCAAATGCCTGCGTGGTACCCGTAGTCCCCCAGAGCACTCCGGCAAGCAATATGAAAAATGGAGCCGTTTTCCCGTTCATGTTATCACCTCAATAAAAAAAGATAAAAGGAATCATTAAACTTATCTTAGAAAATTCCCTGAGAATTTTCTTTACCAAGTTTAATATCCCTTTTATCCATTCTTAAGGATTCTGTATTTTTGTGGTGCTATTCCTTCACAGCGGGTAAACCACCGTGTAAAGGAGGAAGAATTTTCGAAGCCTAATTCCCCGCTGATCACCGACATAGACCAGGAGGTTGACATTAATAAATGCTTCGCCTCTTTCAAGCGCAGATCAGATATATAGCCTTTTGGGCTTTTCCCGGTTTTCTTCTTAAACCATGCGGAATAATAGGCAGGATGATAATGTTCGATTTTCGCTAGACCCTCCAATCGGATCGACTCCTTATAATGCTTATGAATATAATCAATCGACGGAGGCTTGGCGATTTGCAGTTTGCCGGCCACAAACCTGGTCAAATCAGCCAGGGAGGATGCATTCCCCTGATTCCCCGCCTCTTCCAGCAGCAAATAACGGATCGAAGACCATTGCTGATCCAGCTGAATGTACATACTGCTGGACTCCTCCGGCAAATAGGCCGTCGGGATATCCAGGATCAAAAACTCATTCCGGTCCATCGACCGATAGTTATGATCAGACCCTGGCGGAAGATAAAAACAATAGTCGGGGTCAAGCTTGATATCCTGCCACTTCGTCTTGATATCCAGGGAGCCCTGCAAGGGGAAAAGAAACTGGCCAAACTCATGCTGGTGCGAATGAAACTCTCTGGAATAGGATCTTTTTTCGCAGGTGATGCTTTGCATTTTACTCCCCCCTCATCATGCTTTGAGTATATTATCATTCTAATGAAATAAAGGTGAAAGATGAAGCTAAATGATAAAAATAACTCCCATTAAGATGTTTATTTTAGCCTGGGATTTCCAGCGAAAAAAAGGTTATTTCCACATTCTTGCCTCTCGCACCCCTGTCGGCAACTGCTCCGAATCAGACATTAATTTTCATTCTTTCACGGTCACTATGACTCCATCCATATTGTTTCCTGAAATTTCAACATGACTATGAGCCGGTACGTTAATCGTCTTGCTTTGAGAAATTGGATAATAGGCAATATTGTATTTTTCGCCATTCATACTCATGGAAATGTGTGTTTCTTTCTTTAGGTAATCCAAATATTCTTCTAAAGCAAAATTCTTTTCCTTCATAATTGCACTATGCGGAAAACCAACATAGCGAATATGCCAAGGTTCATATTGAATTCCTGTTACATCCGTTTTATCCTTTGGATAGCGTAAAATAAACCCGTATTTCCAGGCGTTTTGTTCGATCCACTTTCCTTCGGGTGCTTCAGCCATTCTCATTTGAGTGGAGCCTACGTCAAGCGATAGACCCAGATTATGTTCGCTATAGCCGGCTGGCAAGGCATAGTCAGAACCCATTTCCTGATAAAGTGCATTCTGCTCGTCAAAGTCCCGAAATCCACTCGTAATAGAGAAATTGCGAACTTCTTCTTCTTCTGCAGCAGCCATCATCTCTGAAAATCTGTGTGCTATATCCTCTGATAAATAAATTTCACTGCCCAGCAATCCGTAACCCTGTGTCAATTCACCGTGAGCAGACAGATTGATGATATCCGATTTAACACTTTCCGGCTGTACCGGATAGCTGCTGTTGACCAAAAGCAGATTTCCCAAATAGATTTGATCTTCTGTTATCTCTTTTTTTGAGCTGTTACTTTCAGTCCTCTCATCTTCTTCCTGATCAGGTTCATATTGATTATATTGTTGTATCTCTATTTTTGGCTCAAAAAGAGAATCCATATTTATATAAGATAATCCCAAGCACAAAACTAGCAGCAATAAAAATCCCCACTTCTTCATTTTCAGTTTCCTCCTAAATCTTATTTGATTAAAAGAATAGGAAAAACTATTAAAATAAAGAGTAGGGAAAAGATTAAATTTTTCTTAAATCATGTAATGGAAGTTACTAGTTCTTTCGTATCCAGTTCATTGTCTTTTGGTAAACGGACTTCAAAAACGGTCTGAATGACGCTGCTCTCAGCCGCAATCGATCCATCATGCTGTTCCACAATATTTTTCGCAATGAACAATCCAAGACCTGTGCTATCTTCTTGATGAGTTCGCGCTTTGTCACCGGTATAGAACATATCAAATAGATAAGGCAGTTCATTCGAAGGAATGCTATCTCCATAATTCACAATTTGGACGACTACTTCCTCCGCCTCTATATACCCGTTAATATCAACATACTGTCCTTCATACCCATAGCGGATTGCATTCGTCATAAGATTTTCAAAAACGCGTGCGATCAAATCTCCATCACCAAAAATCGGCAAGTGGGGCTCACTATTCATCCGTGCAATCAAATGATTTTTTTCGAATACAGGGTACAATTCTTCCTTTAATTGATTAAGCAGATCTGTTAAATTGATTCTCTTTTTTTCTAGAGGCAGCATTCCATAGTTCATCCTGGTAATCTCGAATAATTCATCAATCAGCCTTTCTAATCGTTGAGATTTAGTAAAGGCAATGGTTAAGAAATGTCTGACTTGTTCTTTTGTCAGGCTTTCATCCTTAAGGATCAAATCCAAATATCCTAAAACGGATGTAAGAGGGGTCCGCAAATCATGAGCTAAATTAACAACCAATTGATCCTTGCTGCTTTCCGAAAAGTCCCCCCGCTTAATTGCTTCCTGCAATTTTTCACTTGCCAAATTAATGTCCAGCGCAATATCCCTGAATTCATCATTTGACTGGATATGCACCTTGTGTTGAAAATCACCCCGAGCAAGATAACGAATGCCGCTGGAAATCTCATTAAAATAAGCAGAATAGGGCTTCGTAAGGAAAAAGAAAAAAAGGAAAGATAGTAAAATGAATAAGATGAAAAAAAGATTAAAATCCCCGAATCTCCCCAAAAAGATGCGGAACTGAGCCATAGGATCCTCATACTGCACCATCGTGTGATAATAGTATTGCAGTCCTTTGAAGATTAGATAAGTTACGAGCCCTGAGAGGAGCATACTCAAACTGAATAACAGCACCATTTTTGATCGAAAACTGCGCATTATCTTACCCATTGAAGGTATACCCTACTCCCCATACAGTCTTGATCCATTTGTCTTTTCGTTTGTCTTCCTCAAGCTTTTTTCGAAGCGTCCGTATATGGACCATAACGGTATTTCCGCCTTCAAAATAAGCTTCGCCCCACACCTGCTGAAAGATATTTTCCACATTAAACACCTTCTTTGGATGGCTCGCCAGTAAATACAGAATATCAAATTCTTTCGGTGTCAGGTCGATGGTTTTTCCATAAAGAGTGACTGTACGCTGATCAGGAGTAATCACTAATCCGCCATATTCCAGGCTGGTTTTAATATCTGCTTTGGGCTGATTCAGCTTTATAAAACGCCGGAGCTGGGCATTTACACGAGCAACCAATTCTATGGGGGTGAATGGTTTCGTCATATAATCATCTGCTCCAATCACGAGGCCCTGCACTTTATCAAAATCAGATGTTTTCGCACTCAAAAATATGATCGGCATATTATGCTGTTCGCGAATGCGGCGGGTTACTTCATATCCATCCATCTTCGGCATCATAATATCCAAAACCAGCAAATCAATCGACCGAGTCTCAACAATACGTACGGCCTCTTGTCCATCCGATGCTTTAATAACATGGTACCCTTCTTTTTCTAAATGAATGGCAATCAGATCAGCAATCTCCTCCTCATCGTCCGCAATCAATATCGAAATATCTCTCATCATTCCACTCCTAAATAAAGTTAACCAAAAGCAATAGACTGGGTCCTATTCATTTTCTATTATTTCCTATTCTTTTTCAAAAATTTGCTGACGCCTGTTTAGCAGCTCTACAGCAGCCAGAAAAAGTCAGTCTTAATAACAATGAATAACAAAAATAAAACAAAGGCCAGGTGTATAATCGTTACAAGATAAGCCTTGCGATTTTCTGCATATTTCCACTCCATAAAAGCTCGGGCCGTTTCGGAAAGAACAATAAAAACAATCAGCAGAACCGCTGGCTCCAAATACCATATAAATTCCATCGGGTACCGCTTCATGTTAATAACATATCCGGCCAAAAGGGTAACTAAAAAGCCAATCCGAATGGTCCAATCCACCTTTTTATGTTTATCATTGATATGGTTATAAGAAAAAAACTTCTTCTTCTCCACTTTCAGCCATTTTCTTAAACCCAATTCGAAAGAATAGATTAATACTCCAACAATCGTTATTAAAAGTAAAAGCTTTGGCCAGAACATGGGATCAATTACATACATCTTTTTCTCCTCCTCTGCCTTTACGCGTACGCTGCGTTCACTTACCTTTTTCTACGGTTACTGGAGGAAAAAGTTCCCTTTACTGTCATTGCAGAATCCAATTAAACGCCCAAGCTGGTTAAAGCAAATTAAAAATAGCCGAAGAGGACCATCTCTTCAGCCTTGTTTCTCCAATTCAAGTAAATGATGCTTCATTTCTATGCCCCCGCGATAGCCGGTTATCGCTCCATTTTTTCCAATGACACGATGGCATGGGACCGCGATTAACAGCGGATTGGCACCGATTGCTTTCCCTGCTGCCCGGACTGCCTGCGGCCTGTTTATTTTCTCTGCGATGTCCGAATAGGAGACAGTTTTACCGTAAGGAATCTGAGTTAATGCCTCCCAGACTTCCTCTTGAAACGGAGTGCCTTTCACATCCAGGTCCATTGAAAAAATTTGTCTTTTCCCGAGAAGAAATTCCTGTAATTCCATCATGTATGGCTGCAGTGCTGCTTTATTTTCTACAAGCACTGCAGCTGGAATATATTTTTTCAGTGACCTTTCAAAATCCTTAAACTCCGGGTCAGAGCCTATATAGCAGAGACCCTTTTCTGTTCTAGCGAGATACAGGCTCCACTCACCTTCCTGCATGTTCGCCCATTCAATGTTCATTCTTCCGCTCCTCCCTTGTTTTGTTTCGATATGCTGCAGGTGTTGTGCCCAGCTTCTTTTTAAATAAAGAGATAAAATAAGGGGTGCTGGGGAATCCTGCTGATGCACCGACATCGGCTATCGATTGCTCACCTGCCTCCAGCATATGAACGGCTTTTTCAAGCCGGATATCCTGAATATACTCTGTGGGCGACTTCCCGGTAACCCGTTTGAACACCCGCTGCAGATGATAGGGACTTCCATGAAACAGGTCCCCCAATTGATGCAATGTAATCGGGGCGCAATAATGCTGATCGATCCACACAGTTATTTGCTTAATCCATTCTTCTGCAGGCAGGCTGAGCCCTTCCGGTTTGCAGCGCTTGCACGGTCTGAAATTTTCCGCCAGTGCTTGAGCGGCATTTTGAAAAATAGCGACATTGCCGATATTCGGGACTTTCGACCGGCACGATGGCCTGCAGAATATCCCTGTCGTTTTAACACCATAAAGAAAAAGATCATCATAGGATTTGTCGCAATCCTTTATCGCGTTCCAATATTCTTCCGGAATCTGTTCATAAGCCACCTGCGCTCACCTCTGCTAAAAAGTATACACAAAAAATGTTCATCATCAGCGATTTCCTAAATATAAACGCAAGATAACGTAATCCTGAGGATTTACAATAAAGAAAAGGAGGAATCCAAATGAGCTCTCATACTGTTAATTGGAAAGAGGATGAAAATGGCCTGGTCCTTTTCACTCCGCATGAATTCAGCTTTTCCGAAAACCTGCGATACTTATCAAGATCGGCAAACGAATGCCTTTATGAGATTTCCGGCGAGACCATTAGACGTGCCCTTTCCTTTGGGAAGGATAAGCTGCTGCTTGAAATAAGTGGTGAGTCAGATCAGTTCCTATCCGTCAGTATTCATAAGCCTGTCACGCATCAATTGAAAGCAGAAATTGCGGCATATGTTCATGATTGGTTCGACCTTGGAGCAAATCTGAACCCATTTTATGAGATGGCACAAACAGATCCCTTGCTGCAAAAGCCCGCGGAGCAATTTTTCGGGCTCAGAGTGATGGGAATTCCCGACTTATTCGAGGCTCTTGCGTGGGGAATCCTGGGGCAGCAGATCAACCTTACATACGCATATACACTAAAACGGCGGCTCGTTGAAAAATATGGGGAGTGCCTGGAATACGGCGGGAGCAGATACTGGCTCTTTCCCGCAGCGAAAACGATTGCCGGGTTTACTATCGAAGATCTGGCCGACTTAAAAATGACCGTTAAAAAATGCGAATATCTCATTGATGTGGCAAGCTTAATTGCAAATGGCAAGCTTTCAAAAGAGGACTTGCTGAAAGAGGGAAATGTAAAAGCTGCAGAAAAAAAGCTAACGAGAATACGCGGGATCGGCCCATGGACCGCCCATTATGTCCTCATGCGGTGCCTGCGCTTCCCGAATGCTTTTCCAATCGATGATGTCGGCCTTCATAACGCAATCAAAGGGATCACAGGCTCTGAAAGAAAACCGGCCAAATCGGAAATCTTGAATTATTCGGCTGCATGGAAGAATTGGGAAGCGTATGCTACTTTTTATTTGTGGAGAGTATTATATTAAATTATTTTCACCATGACATCTTTGAAAAGCTAATGTGGAGCGGAGTGGCCGATAAAATGAAAATCCGTCCAATATCCATAACATCTTGGCCGATAGATCTGGTAGAGGACAGGTTCCCCTGTCCTTTCTATGTCAGAAAAAAATATAGTGGTGTCATCACAAGAAATAAAGCCTGAAAAAGGCATCCGCCGGCACAGCCAAGACAGCCCTCATCCGCCAGCTGCTCCCCTGCTTCATACGTATTCTCGCCTACATCCCAGCCATTATCCTCTTCTTCATTATTCTTCTTGCTATTCTCCTTATCTTCTTGCAGCTGAATCATTGTATCCCCGCTTTCCTGTTATTAACCTGGAATAGTAGTAAATTATTTTTTTTCCATTAAAAAGAAAAGGCCTGCACGGCCCTTTCTTTTAGTAATGAATTTTATATTTCTCCGCAAGGATTTTTATATCAACCTTGTAAATAAGATCAATCATCCGCGTCCCAATCATCTGGCAGATCACCGCATAAACAATAACCTTCCAGTCCACGACAACCCCTGTAAGCAAAAGCAGACTGCCATTTATGTAAAATAACGTCCGTCCCGGCGCACTTCCCCTTGCTTTGGAAATGATTAACGCGAGGATATCCATGCCTCCTGACGAAGCGCCCATCCGGAATAAAATGCCGACTCCTGCTCCAAAGACTACCGCTCCAAGCAAAAGATCCAGGAGAACCGAATTCAGCGGTTCCGTTATGTATGGTGTCAGAGAATCAATCGTAACCGAAGTAACCGAAACACAAAACAGCGTCCAAATCACACTGCTTTTCCCGAGCCATTTGGCCGCTGCCAGCAGCAGGCCCGCATTCAAAACCCACAATGTCACCGAATAGGGCGTGTCCAATAGATAATTGAATAAAACCGCCAGACTTGCCGCACCGCCGGACGGGATAAAATGCGGAAACAAGAAAAAGGTCATCGCGATCCCCTGGATGCTGGCGGCCATTCCCAAAATCAAAGATTTATAGAGTACATGCATGACAAAAACTCCTAACGTTTTTCCTTACTCTATCTTATAATATTTTCATAGAAGAGAAAACCGCACGAGGTGAATAGAATGACCATTCCTTTTGAAACGGATCGGCTCCTGCTCCGGACCATGCAGGCCGATGACCTGGATGCAGTTTATGAGATTTGGGGCAGCCCGGAGGTAATGAAATACTGCGGCGGCGCCAGCACAAAAAGCCAAATCCAGCGCTCCATCAAATTTTACCGGCGGCTGCAGAATGAAAAAGGCTACTCTGTTTATACTGTTTTGCTAAAAGAAAACTCCTCCATCATCGGGGTTTGCGGGTTTAATCCGGCAGAAAATGAACACGAAGCCGAGCTCCTCTATCATTTTAATCAGCTTTGCTGGGGAAAGGGATATGCAGCTGAAGCTGCCGCTGCATGCGTGGCCGCTTTAAGGAAAAATGGCCCGAACGTCCGGAAAATAATCGCGGCTGTGGATCCGGCCAACCCTGCATCCGGAAAAGTGCTCAGGAAAATCGGCATGACTGCGGCCGGAATGAAATGGTTTGAAGATACACAGCAGGAAGAACTTTGTTATGAAATGGAACTTGCGTAAACAATTATCCTTCTTATTTTGCTGAGAAAAAAAAACGAGTCTGCTCTTGCTGCAGACCCGCCTCTTCTATTCTATTAAAATCCAACTGCCTTTTTTCCGCCCACAACAGGCAGGCTGATATAACTTTGCCCAAGCTTTACTTCAAACGTGGCCCCTGTTGTTGATGGAATCGTACGTCTTCGATCGCTTCCAGCGATAATGATGCCGATTCGGTGACCTTCCTTAAATACGTAGTCTTCAGGCAATACATCCCATTCAAACTTATAGCTCTTGCCTACTTTTAAAGGGTCATCCTTCTCAATCGTTTTCCAGTTCTGCGGATCAAACCATCCTCTTGTCACGACTTCATATGGTGCTGTGTGAGTGGTTTTTTCTGTTTCTTTGTAACATCCATCATCTGTTGAAATACTTTCTCCCCAACAGCTTTCTGTATTCAGAGTTCGGACTCCCTCTCCCGGGCCTTCATGATGAATGCGGGTATCCTCTCCATAATCGACAATGAGAACTGTCAAATTAGAGTCTTCTTTATTGACCTTTGCCCGAAGTGAAATTTCAGGTATGCCGCTCAAACGGACATCTTCTTCAAGCTGTGGAGATAAAAATGCCAGGCGGTCGCTTTTGACAGCCGTTTCATTGGTTACCATCTGCTGCTCGGTTTGTGTTGGGTTATCTGTAAAGGATTGCTGAAAATTCCCCTTTACAGGCCCTGTGGTCAGCATGCCATTTGTCTGATCATTCTCGCCTGGCGCTAATCGTATTTTAACATTTGCCGCATTTTGATCCGGCCATGAGGACTGGGTTTCCCAATTATCCGCACCTCTTTCAATATCAACAGCAGGCTCGTCCATAATGCCATTCTCGATATCCATCAGCCAGTAGTCGAACCAGCGATGCAGTGTATCAACCCACTCTGCTCTGCGGAAGTCAAATGGATCGACATGGCCAGTTTGGGTGAGCCAAAGTTTTCTCGGAACCTCTTCTTTGGATAGGGCTAACCACCAATCCGCGAGGTGATTCATTTTCACATTGAAATCATTTAATCCATGGACAGCAAACACACTTGCTTTTACATTTTTTACGTCCTTAACGTAATTTCTTTCATCCCAGAACTCATTATAATCTCCTGATGGATCATCCGCTTCCGCATTCAAGCGATCGAACACGGGCTTACAGACATCTTTGCGGGAGCTGCTGGCAACTCTGCTGGCCAAGCCTCCTGGTCCGTTGTTGTAATATGTAAGTCCCTCATAGCGGTAATAATTGTACCAGCTGCTAATGGCTCCAATTGGAACAATTGTCTTTAAGCCTTCTACGCCTGTAGCCGCTACCCCATTAGCCAGCGTGCCATCATAGGACTTTCCGATCATTCCGACATTCCCGGTTGTCCAGTCTGCTTTCACTTCATTATTATCTTGATCCCAAGCTTTTGCCCTGCCATTCATCCAGTCAATCACGACCCGGATGCTTTCAATTTCCTCATATCCGCCTGTTGTCGGGCAGCCATCCGAATTGTTCGTTCCAACCATCTCTGGCAAAGCGACTGCATACCCTCTTGGAACAAAATAATTATCATAAAATAGAGGAAACTTCTCATTAATGCCATCCTTGTCCCGGTCTTTCACTTCACTTTCATTTCCACGCCCCATGCTTTCATAATATGGACTCGCATCCATGATTACGGGAACCTTCAGGCCTTCTTCTGTTTCCTTCGGACGGATGATATCCACAGCAATCCTATCTGCTTTTCCGTTTTCATCCGAATCAAGTGTGGATTCGACATACACAGTCTCACGAATCGCCTCCTCATATGAATAGATTGGCTGAGACTTTACATCCTCAATTTGTGCTGTCTGTACCGGTTTTTCTTTCGCTGCTGCATTTCCGGGTGTGTAGGCAAGTGATGATAGAGTCATAGAAATGACAGCTAACACAGCTGCAGGTCTGAGAAGTTTTTTCTTTTTCATATAATCCCTCCTCTACTATTTGCCACTCATTATATTTCGAGTATGGAAATATTAATAGATTACTTTTTCCTAAAATTCAATATTTTTCAAAAAATGTTACTCGGTTACTAATAGTAGGAAAGTCTGGGGAATAGCGGGATTCCTATCAACGGAACGGTAAAAGACTAGTCGGGGATTTCCAGGTGCAGCTGGAGAGTAATCATTTATGGCAGCAGAAACTAATTACTTTGCAAAAAAAAAACTGGCACTCATTGAGAGTGCCAGGCTTTCCATTAACAAACCGAATCAGTAGATTTCGGGTTCTTCAATCCAAACAGCGGACGGATGAACAGCGCCACGCCCGTTCCAAGCATGGCCATGATGGCCCATACCCAGCCGTGCAGGCTGAAAGATGCGATTCCGCCGAAGTAAGCGCCGATGTTGCAGCCGAATGCAAGGCGGGAACCATATCCCATCAGCAGTCCGCCGACAATCGCAGCACCGGCAACACCAGGCTTGATTTTCCCAGGCTTGAACGTTCCCTGTAATGCCGCTGAAATAAAGGCACCCAGGATGATACCGAAGTTCAGAACGCTTGTAGAATCAGCCAGAACGGTATTTTTTAATGCGGCTAAGTTCGGTTCAGTCGCAAAATAACCCCATGATGTTACGTCAATGCCCATTGCCATCAATGTTTTACCGCCCCATAATGCGAATGCGGATGTGATGCCCCAAGGCGTTCCACGTACAGTCAGAGTCAGTGCATTCAGCAATGCCAACACAATCGCTGCTGCAAACAATGGCCAGGATCCTCTCAGGATTTTTTTCCATCCGGCTGTTGTAGGCAAAGCTTTCATCATTGGTGCTTTTCGCTTTTTCGCGATTTGCAGAGTTACCCAATAGATTAATGCAAATAGAGCAAGCTGCAGAACCAATGCTCCGCCATAGCCGAGTCCCGTAGATGTAGCCAGGGAGATTGGCGGCAATGCCGGTGTTTCTTCCATCCAGAATGAGAAGTGGTACGCCCCGATCGTGGAACCAGCGATGAAAGAAATCAGTGTCAGAATCATCGAGGATTGTCCTCCGCCTACCGAATACAAAGTACCGGACGCACAGCCATTCCCAAGCTGCATCCCGATCCCAAAAATAAATGAACCAAACAGGACGCTAACTCCTACAGGAGACACATATCCTTTAGGCTCGATTCCTGTAAAACTAAAGCCAGTGCTTAAAATAACCGCAAATAGGGCTGAAGCAACTGCCAGCATCAGCATATGCGCCTGCAGCCCCTGCCCGTTTCCGACGCTTGCGAAGCGCCTGAATGCAGATGTGAAGCCGAAGCGGGCATGAAGCAAGGTCATGCCGAGTGCAATTCCAATAATAAATAGAACTCCCTGTGTCATGTTCGCTGCATTTATAATGGAAATGAACAAAATGATAGCTGCAAGAACGCCAGCTGCAACAAAAGGCTTTTGAATTGGATTTAAGTTTGAAACAACTGTTGTTGGTGCTGAAACCCATGATTTGCTTTTAACTTCTACTTGAGCCAACCTCATTCACTCCTTTTCTTATCTTTTTAGTCGGATTAAAGTGTTATTTTATACTATATTTTTTTAAAAGTAAATGGTGAATTTTTCACAAGACCGATGATTTTCCCTTTTTCACCTGATATAATTATATATTTGGAGAGTCATAATTTTACAGACAGGAAAGGAAAGGATATCATTGCTTAAGCGGTTAAAATGGCCATCATGGGCATTATTTTGCATCTTCATTGCAGGCATCTATTATTTCATCAGCTCTGGAGCTGACACCAGCCTGCAGGCTTTTTCCAGAACAGAAACCACTTCCCCGGCAGCTTTCCCCGGATTAAACCTTGAAACCCGGACAAAGGAAACGAAATCTTATACCCTTGCGATCAGTACTCCGATCACTGAAATTGAGAATTTGAACAAACCCATGAAAGAATGGATTCAGGCGCAGGAAATGGAATTCCTGGAACTTGTGAAGGCAAACCGGCAGGTGCTGGACAGTGAAGAATTCCGTGCCCATCTTAATATCAAGGCGGAGCCGAAAAAAGTCTCCGATACCATGTACACCCTAGTATTTGAAGCCTACCAGTACACAGGCGGCGCAAATGGGCAGGCTGCGGTCAAAACGTTCACTATCGACCTTGCGAATCAGAAAATGGTACATCTTGCCGATGTGATTCGTATGGATGAGGAGTCCCTGGCGACTCTCAGGCCGTTGATAAAAAAACAAATCGGCGAGAAAGAAGAACTCCAGGACTATCTGTTTGAGGACCTGCTTGACGAAGCGCTGGAAAATCCGTCGAGCTGGAAATGGGCACTGAGCGGCAAGAATTTCACCCTTTATTTTAACGAATATGAAATTGCGGCCGGTGCAGCCGGAGCGGTCAAAGTGAAAATTCCAATCGAACAGATCCGTCCCCTCTTAAAGGATGAAATCGCCCAGCACTTGAAGCTTCCTGACATTCAGCTTCCTGAACCGGAAGTCAAGGAACCAGAAGCGGCTCCGCTGGATCCAAACGGCAAGTATATTGCCCTTACCTTTGATGATGGGCCACACCCGAAAGTCACACCGCTTATTCTGGATATTCTAAAAAAACATAACGCAAAGGCTACCTTTTATATGCTTGGCAGCCAGGCACAATTCTATCCTGCCCTCGCAAGCCAAGTGGCTGAAGAAGGTCATGAAATCGGAAATCACAGTGACAGCCATGCGGACCTTTCATCCCTCGGTGAAATCGAAATCCGCAAAGAAATGGAAGAAGCCAGCACCAAAATCAAAGAAGCAAGCGGCCAGCTTCCAGCAACCGTCCGCCCGCCTTATGGGGCCATGAATGAAGATGTGAAAAAAGTTGCCGGAATGGCCCATACACCGCTTATTCTATGGTCGGTCGATTCACTGGACTGGAAAACACTTAATGCCGCGGCTATTCAAAAAATCGTGAAGGCCAATGCAGTGCCAGGCGCAATCGTTTTGATGCACGATATCCATAAGCCAACTGCTGAAGCACTTCCAGACCTGCTGACCTATCTTGAAAAAGAAGGCTACGAATTCATTACCGTCTCCCAGCTTCTCTCCTTGCAGGAGCAGGAAGTGACCGGTACGTTCTTTGGAAAACGGCAATAATCATTCAACAAGACGCTCAGGAAATTCCTGGGCGTTTAGTTTTTGTCGTTCCTGCTCGAAGATGCGCCAGTATCCTTTTCATATAACTTAATGGAATCCCCGCTCGCCCCGTACACCTCTCCGCTATGTGTCCAGCCGTATTTTTCATAATACCCTTGCAAATCCGTCTGGAGATGGAGCTTCTTAAATCCAAGCTTCGCCGCTTCTTCAATAGCATGATCAAGCAGCCGGGCGCCAAGCTTCTTTCCCCTGCTGCTGGGATCAACGTACAGACATGCCAGCCACGGATGCAAATCCTGCCGGCTATTGAGGTCATTGCGGATTAACGCATACGTGCCTATGATTTCTTCATTCTCGATCCCAACATAAAACCTCGGGATGCCGTCCCCCGATTTCCCTGAATGGATCATGCAATCCTCATAAAAGCGGAAGTTTTGCTCATTCCCCCACTGTTCCCAGAAAAATTGGACTGCGCCCTCAACTAAATGCGGATGTTCGTGAACTGCGATAATTTTCATTTAACTTCCCCCCCACATTAACTATTCCTCTCGAGTTTTTTGATAATTCCTGGCTGAACTCTTGTTCAAAGACGAAAGATACCTCTTTAGCCGAGGTTTAAAACGCCAGATAAAGTTTATAGGAATAAAATTTTCCAGCAAGCGAAACTTAATAATATTTATGTCTTTATAAAGGGGTAACCCGCAATGGATCGATTTGTTATTGAAATAAAAGCAGAGCTTGGAAACAATGGCGATTTTCATCTTCAAAGGGACTATCTTGCGGATGCTGCCGTGATGCTGATGGGATTTAATACACTCATTGATTTTATCAAAACGAGAACGGTGCTTCACAAGCATGCGGAGAGCATCCTTTCGCAGAATCAGCCTTCTGAGGATTTATGGCGGGCCATAGGGGAAGTGATTGAAGGCGATGTCCGGAAAGCCATTTCATCCATATATGAAGGCAAACTGATTATCCATTTTGAAAACACCTCCCGTTTTATCATTATGGAGCCTGTACCTGCTATGCTCGATCGTTCGATTGATACGCCAACAAATGAAAATGTTATTAAAGGAGCATTGGATTCGTTTACAGAAGGTATTGATGCCAATATCGGCATCGTCCGAAAACTGGTGAACTCGGAGGAAATTAGAATCGATTCTTTTTCGGCCGGACACAGCCGCAAAAACAAACTTTCCTTGCTTTATATAGACGGCCAAGCGGATATGGATCTAGTTAATAGCATACGTGATAATATTAAAAAAAATATCCAAATGGAAGCATGTGATCTTCAGGGGCTGGCTAAAATGCTGGGGTTTCCATCATGGAATGCTATTTCAAAGTTTAATACGACCGAGCTGCCCCATCATGCGGTTCAGAATCTGAGAAAGGGAAAAGTGGTTCTATTCGTGGATCGCTTGCCTTTTGCGCTCATTCTTCCAAGTCTGTTCTGGGATATGTTTGCTATTGAAAATGACCGGAATTTTCCCCTGCCCCTCATGTTAGCCATTCGGTTAATTAGAATCATCGGCATTTTAATCACGCTGATAACACCAGGGCTGTATGTGGCTCTGGTTTCCGTAAACCCTGAAGTCTTGCAGCTCCAGCTTGCTTTATCAGTTGCCCAAAGCCGTGAAGGAGTTCCCTACCCGGCATTGGTGGAAATTTTCTTCATGCTGCTTATTCTGGAATTAATCCTGGAAGCCAGTGTAAGGCTGCCTAAATCCATTGGCCCCACCATTACCATGGTCGGGGGAATTATCCTGGGACAGGCTGCCGTGGAAGCGAAATTAGTCAGCAACCTGCTGATCATCATTCTAGCCGCCACTACCATTGCCAACTCAACCATCGTCGGCTTTCAAAATTCTGTTTCCATTCGGCTGTTCAAATATGCCATTGTGGTCCTGGCAGCAATTTTTGGCATTTTAGGACTGGTTGCCGGTTTGGTTTTCGTAGGCGCTTACCTGGCAAGCCTCAATACTTATGGCAAGTCCTATCTCTACTTAAATTTAAAAGGGAATGAGAGCAATGGCGGATAAAAGTTTGCATGTCATGCTGATGTACGTCATCAGTCATTTAGGCCTTATTTTCTTTATGTATCCCGGCAATGTTATTTCAAGCACAGAGCAGGGCCATTGGCTTCCTGTTCTGGTCGGTGTGGTCATTCATTTCATTTTTATTACTATTTATATGAAGGGGCTAAGCTATTTTCCGAAAAAAGACATCATTCGCATCTATGCAGGAATCGGAAAAGGGACAGCTATCCTTTTTATTGCCCCTGTTTTCTTATATTTCTGCATGATTTTATTGATAACACTCCGGGCTTATTCAGAAATTATTACGATTGTCTTTTTATCAAACACACCATTATGGGCCATCATGCTATTATTGATATCCATTTCGACCTATATAGCAGCCAAAGGAGCCGAAACCATTTTTCGCACCGGTCTTCTTCTATCCCTTTTATTTCTTCCCATCATTATCTTTATTTTCTTCACTTCTTTTCAAAACGTGGATTGGAGGTACGTGGTTCCTTTAGATGCAGATTTCGGATTTATTATAAAACGAACATATTTGGAAAGCTTTTTTGCTTTCTCCGGAGGCTTTTTGTTTCTGGGTTTTGTTCAGCCTTATTTCTCCTATAACAGAAAATATATATTATGGGCCGCTGCCTTCCTTATTCCCTTTTTCCTTTTTTCAGTCTATATTCCCGTGCTGACTTTTGGGCAGGCCACCTCAGCCACAACCTTCCTTCCATATGTTGTGGCCGTGGACGCCATCAATATTAATTGGCTGATGTTCGACAGGGTCACGATGTTTTTTCTATTGAGCCTCATCTCCTTTATCATGCTTTACCTTGCCCTTGTGTCCTGGAAGACAATCCGTATCTTAACTCATTACCTTCCTTCCATTAAACCGGTAAAATTGTTGCTAGCCCTATCTGCCGCAGTCTATCTTTCATGTTTCTTCATCCAGGACTGGAAGGATGTCGAGAAATTATTTTGGTGGAATACGTTTCTGAGGTTTTACATTTTGATTGCAGTCCCATTTTCAATCTTTTTCTTTGGACGCCGCATAAAGAGGAAGGGTAAAAATGAAACCAATTAATCTAAAATCTAAAGCCCCTATTACGGTCTGTCTGCTTCTGGCAATGATGACTTTAACCGGCTGCTGGGACATTAGGGATATCAATCACCGGACACTCCCCGTTGTCCTTGGCATTTCTACAGATGAAGATGGCAAATATAAGGTTTTCTTGAAAATCGTTGAGCCCATCGAAGATAATTTGGAAGTGAAAGTCGTTACGGGAACTGGAGAAACTATCTCCCACGCCGTCGATGTGATCAGCCGAAACATGGAGACCAGCGTAGACCTCCTTCATGTAAAGGTAATTATGATTGAGCGGAAAACGGCTGAGGAAGGCATGAAGGACATTATTGCCGGTTTCATGAGATCCCGGGAAGTTTCACCCAAAGTGCTAATCGCCATTTGTGACCAGAACATGGATGAGTTTTTTTCAATACTTACAGAATCAAAGGAGCTTCACGGAACCAACATGTTCGATTACTTCGAAAAAAATGCAGGCTGGAATCCGGAAATTGCCCTTACAAGGATATGGGAAGTCTACCGAAGCATTCATTCCTATACACGCGATGTAGCCATCCCCCTGTTAATGACGGGAGAAACGACAACTTACAAGCAAGTTGGCTCTGCTGTTATCAAAAACGGAAAGATGGTAGAGCAGATCAGCAATGACGAAACCCTGCTATTCAATGCATTTAATAATGAAAGCACCCATGGACAAATCGAAGTCCTGGATCACGCAAGTGTCATGATCATCGGCAACTCCATGGACCAGCATATTGAATTGACTGATAAACAGCCGTTTTTGGAAAGCCGAATCAACCTGAAGGTTGTCGTCCTCGAAACACGGGGCAAAACATCCAGTGCCATGATCAAGAAAGAATTAAGCCATCTCCTGTCAGGCCGATTCAGCAGCATGTTAGCCAAACTCCAGGAAAGCGAAGCAGATATTCTGGGCTTGGGACAATTGTATCGCACTAAAATCGATCGAAACGAGCTAAAAAACTGGAGATCCATTTACTATCCAAATTTGAAATCTGATATCCAATTTCAGATAGACATTCAAAATGAAGGGTATTTAAAAACAACCTGATGGGACAGTGAACCTGTCCCTTTTCCGGTTACGCGTTTAATAAGTGTGACAATTAATTGTGCTTGATGCCGGTTTGCTTTATTTGAGGGTACTTTTCAGCTCGATTAGTTCCGTTCATTATCAATTTTTCATTGCGAAGGGAACGATTTCACCCAATTCGTGCGCTCCATTTTTCCGCACAAGGGGTATGATTCCACCTCATTCGTGCCCCTCATCAACAACTTCCCCACCCAAAGGACGATTCCCTTATTCGTCCCGCTCACAACTCTCTTCCCTAAAAAGCAGCAGCTCACCCAAACTCCCCCGGCGGCAAATCCCCAAATTTCCCTATTTCCTTCATAAAAGCCAATCTTACTGTCCCAATCGGTCCATTCCGCTGTTTGGCGAGAATGATCTCAATTGTATCCTTGCGGTCGGATTCCTTATGGTAATAATCATCTCGGTACAAAAACGCAATCACATCCGCATCCTGCTCAATCTGCCCGCTTTCCCGCAAATCTGAAAGCATCGGCCGCTTGTCCTGCCTGCTTTCCACACCCCTGCTAAGCTGAGACAAGGCAATGACTGCTACATTCAAATCCCTTGCCATTGTCTTCAGCTTCCGGCTGATCTCGCTTATTTCCGCCTGGCGGTTCTGATGCCTGGGATCACCCGCAATCAGCTGCAGATAATCAATCACCACCAGTATCCGTTTACCCTCGCCGTACTTCCTGCGAGCTTTCCGGACCTTGGACCAGATGTACTGAATATCCATTCCCGCCTGATCGAAAATATGCAGATTCACCTCGCCGAACGCTCCCATCACACCGGATAAATGAGCCCAGTCTCCATCATTAAAATACCGCTTCGGGTTCCTCATTTTAATCGAACTGATCTCCCCTTTGCAGCTGATCATCCTTTTCAGGAGCTGCTTTTTGGACATTTCCAGTGAAAATATAAGGGCCGCTTCCTGATCAGCCGCGTTCAAGGCCATATTCAGAGCAAAGGCTGTTTTCCCGACACTTGGCCTCGCTCCGACAATGACCAAATCAGACTCCTGAAACCCGCCGGTCAGCCTGTCCAGGTTCCTAAAACCAGACGGAATCCCAGTCATTTCGCCAAGATCCATTTCCGCCTCCCCGTAAAGCTCAACCAAAGCAGGCATGATCTCGCAAAAGTCATCATCCCCAAGATGATCCTCAACCTGCATGAGATCATGGATGCCATCCCTCAAAGTGGAGGCAATGTCGCCATTCTGTGCATGTTCCTGAATCCGCCCCGCAATTTCTACCGCCTTGCGCTTCTGGTAATATTCAAGAACCGTGTCCTGATAAAATGTAAAGTTCGCCACAGTCGGCACACTTCCGGCAAGCTGGGTGATATAGCTGCTTCCACCAATGCTCTCAAGATTGTGCTGGCCCGCTTCCTCCACAACCGAAATCACGTCAACAGGCTTCCCCTTCGCATCAAGCTGCAGAATAAGCGACATCAGCCGTTTTAGTCTGGCCAAATAAAAGTGTTCCGGCCGCAGCGTGCAATCTTTAATAAGCCCATCCTCCAAAAACAGCGCTCCCACTGTCGCCTCTTCTGCTTCCTGGCTGTAAAGCCCGTACCCCTGCATCAGACTTCCCCCCTGACTATGCCGAGAATCTGCCGCATTTTCGCCAGTTCAGCCTGAACCACTTCCTCGCTTGCCGGCTTCCAGGAAATCGGAACAATAAAGGCCGAATCCCTACAATCTGGAATCGCTCTCGAAACAGCCGCAGACTTTCGCATCAGATCCGAAATCTTCGGAGGATAAGGTGACACCTCCACATGCTGAAGCAAATTCTGCCGCAGGTCTTCAACCTCATGATGCCGCAGCACCTCATGCCAGTAATCAATTTTTTGCTGATTCACCTCAAACTGCTCGTAATAAACGGCAATCAGCGCAAGCAGCGTATACGTCTCCCGTTTAGTCATCAAGGTTAAAATCCTCCTCCCGCATCCGCTTACCAAGCGGCTTTTGATTCAGGTACGATTCAAAGCGGGTGCCAAACAGCGTCTCCGGTCTCAGGAACTTCCTCCAATACGGATCATGCAGCCATTCCTCCGACTTCAGGTCGATCACTTTTTTAAAATCCTCGAGCCTGAATCCCTCCAGCCACCGTGCCCGGATCAGCTTCTTCGTTTTCTTCGAGCCTGTCCGGTATGCTGAATGGGTTTGGCTGTTCAGGTATTCGATAACCGCAGCATAAGCAATATCTTTTTTCTCTGTTGCAGTCTCTGCAGTAGTCTCTGATATTGGTTGTTCCGACCCGGCATCCTCCATAGGGCGTTCTGGCTGGCTCGACAGTTCCATCTGACTGGTTCCAGATGCCAGAAAGTAATCTTGGCAGCCCTCCACCTCAGCAGCAAGCTTCTCATAATCAATCGTGTACCATTTTGTCTTATCCATCTTTGAAAAATTAAAATTCCCCGATATCAAAAAGCCTTGATCTTCAAGCGAGCGAATCGTCCGCTTAATGGTCGTCTCAGACCAAAATGTCATTTGCTTTTTCCAATCTTTATATGTATTAAAAATCCAGGTTCGTTCTTCTATTACATGCTTGCTGTTCAACAGCCAATAATGGATCTGCTGAAGCATCACAGCTTCATTGAAACCAATCTTTTCTGCCAGAGAAGGCAGAATCATAATTGGATTCTCCTTCACCAAAAGTTTGCTCATCTTAACCCCTCCACCCGTTTTTTGTTTTTGCACCGTCCGCAAATTCTTTTTGGAATTACGATTAGATCACACTTATAAAATCGAAATTAACCATTAAAAAAGGCAGGGTTTATAAATATTTTTAATTAATTATGAAGATTTCGTGAACAAACA
This sequence comes from Cytobacillus oceanisediminis 2691, assembly GCF_000294775.2. Lineage (GTDB taxonomy): Bacteria > Bacillota > Bacilli > Bacillales > Cytobacillaceae > Cytobacillus > Cytobacillus pseudoceanisediminis. The sequence goes on along the minus strand of NZ_CP015506.1, from coordinate 822,480 downwards.
AATAAAGGCTGCCCATTTTCGGCAGCCTCAAGTATGTAATCGTTTCTCCAGCACTATCTTATGCAATCCTTTTACATCCGTATAAGTTTCAATCACATCAAATCCATGCTTAATATTTAAAATCAGCATGCTTCGCCATTTGTTCATCGTCTTCGTCCTGACCACTTTATAGCCCTTTTCTTTTAGGTATCCGTGCTGCTTTTCCATCAGCATGGAAGCAATCCCACTTTTCCTGTAATTAGGGGCCACCCCGCCAAGCCAGCTATAAAACGTATCCTCATCAATGGCATACCCCATTTTATACCCGATCACCTTTTCTCCATCCATAGCCGTCAGCACCAGTAATTGGGGTTTGCTTTTCATTTTGCTCACCAAATCATCAGAATCACCGAATATGTTTTTATGAAGTTCTAAGATTCCATTTAATATGCCAGCATCTGGCATCGTGCAAAAGATAGTTATTTTCATTTGTGCCTCCAGCTTTTATCAATGATATATATATTTTTTCAACCAAATTCTCACCAGACCTTCTTTCTATGTAAAATTTCTCAAATTCTTCCCCGCTATTTTTTTAGGTTAGCAACTCTATTAACTAAAGAATACCCCTGCTTCCAGCAGGACCTTTTCGACAAATTTCGGGAGGTGACAAGCACCAATTTTAGGACTTCTCTATCATTTTGAATATTTTAAATATTTTATATTTTTAAAAACGAAATAAAATTGTATAATTTACCAGAATGCTAGAATTAAGGGAGGCGAATTAAGTTGAGGCAATTGAAAAGGTCCTTTATCATGCTAGTTACATTTCTTTTACTGACAGTCTCTTCTGCAGCATATGCAGAAAAGCCAGGTCTCGAAGACTTCCCGGATCCTGCAGATGCGCAGTCATGGGAACTTCCTGAAAATATGACCTGGGAAGATTACCGGCCAGTTCCGGGAATTGACTGGCGCACGGCTGATATTGAACCTGAAAGAGTATTAAGGGGAGCACTTGTTATTGTCGATTTTCCTGACAGGGAGTTTATTTTAAGTCAGCCTGAAGGTTCTGAAGTAGCAGGCAACCCCATTGGCACCGGCAATATCCCACGGGATGAAATCGGCCAGTTCTGGGTGGATTTCCTGAACAAACCGCAGCCATTGAATAATTACCGGACCATAAATGAATATTGGAGAGAAAATTCGTATGGCAAATGGGCTGTAGAACTGGATTCATTTGGAACTTATCGGATGGATCACAATGAATTCCAATACGGACTTAACGAGTTTGGACAGCAAGGCAATATGCCAGGAGAGTACGAAGCAAAAAATTTAAGAACTGAAGCTATGGAGAAGGCGAAAGCTGATATTGCAGCTTCAGGAAAGAATTATGATTTTACCTTCATCCTGCATGCCGGATATGATGAGTCAGGTGTCTGGCAGGAGTTTGGGGAAATGATGTTCCAAACCGCAGAGGATGTAGCAAAGGAATTCGGCCCGCCTTTTGAAGGGTTCCCTAATTCCGCCAATACACGCTATGTTCCCTGGACTTCATGGCTTGCTGCGAAAAGCATCTGGTCAAGTGCCAGCCGAGGGGTTTCGATCCAAGGCGAAAATGATGGAATGGGCACCTTCGCTCATGAATTTGGCCATATTATGAATTTAGGGGATAACTACAACAATCCATATGGAGAGCCTGTATCCCGCTCCTATTCCGGACCTTGGGAATTAATGAGCCGCGGAAGCTTTAATGGGCCTGCAGGGCCGCATACGCGCTGGATGGTACTCCCTACTCTAGGCGGGTCAGCGCCGTCCCATCATATGCTCCGGAACAAGATCAAGCAAGGCTTCTTATCGGAAGACCAATACCTGAACATCAGCCGGGAAGAATTGGCTGAATCCGGACCTGTGTTTGCGGATATCCTTGCACGTGCCGTACCCGCTGGTGAAGAATTTGGCCGTAGTGCCCTTCACGGCATTAACATCAGCATGGAGGATCTGACTCCGAAAAACTCGCTTGAGGACGACTGGCGTGCTGATATGCAGCGCGGGGAAAAATGGTATAACAACTATACTGTTGAAGTTGTTGACCGAGTAGGATTCGACTCTTTCACTCCAGATTCCGGCGTTCTTCTTGCAAAGACAAAAAATTCTGAATCAGCACCGAACATTTGGGTCATTGACTCGCATGCGGAAGATATTAACCAGGTTGACTTTAAACGTCCTGACGGAACAGAAGCCATGTATTCCAAAGGGGATTACAGGCAGCTTTCCGATTCCCTCTTTAAGGCAGGTACTGCAGATGGTGTTGTCAGCGAATATAAGGACGAGCATAACCGGCTTCACTTTTACATTTTAGATAAAAAGCTCGATAATCAAGGGGCACTCTCCTATCGAATCGCTGTACGACATATGGATGACTCCGGCTCGTCTATGAGGGGAGTTGCTGCAGAGAACAGCAAAGTCCAATTTGCCGCTCCTGGCAGGGTTGCAGCCTATTATTTCAAGGTAACCAATACGGGCAATGCAGCGGATCTTATCCGCCTGGATGCAAAGACAGAAGCTGGATGGGAGCTCATGCTCGAGCATAATGTCATTGAAGTGCAAGCCGGCGAAACCGTGGAAGTTCCCGTTTACGTGAAAATTCCAAAAACCAAGCCTGTTCCGACAAACCTTACATTTACAAGTACATCTGAAACAGATCCCGCCAAAAAAGATACTGCTGCACGACGGGTTGGTCCAGGGGCAGGGAAATAATCTATGGGGGGACACTCTTTAGTGTCTCCATCTAAATGAAAAGGGACAGGCCCCGCCTGTCCCTTTTCATTTGCCTACTCACTATAACGCAATCTGCACTGATAGAATTTCAAAAATCCGACAAACACCATGATTGCCCCGAACGAGTTGCATGCAACCCTTATCCAATTGATCATCAGAAATTCACGCGCTGTCTGTTTCAGAAATTGAACTGAATGGACAGTCTGCCCCTCAATAAACATAATTTCGTTTCTCGGCCATTCAAACACCATGGATATGACACCTAGCAGAATCATGACAAGGATACTTCCCAGAACCCAGTTACGGGCAGATTTCATTTTCCAAACCAGGAGCAGCGCCCCGGCTCCAGTGACCCAGCTCGCAAAACCGAGCGGCGGGAAAAAGGTATGGGGACTTGCGGCCTCCATAAAATCCATCGATACTTCAAACGATTTCGGGATGTTATGAAAGATATTCGGATAAACCATGAACACCTCCAATATAAAGGCACCCAGCATAATGAACGTGATCCATAAATACGCAGCCATAAAGAAAAATGTCAGTTTTTGTTTCATTCCTTTTCCTCCTCCATTTTGCGTCTCTTTTTTAACTGCAAAACCGGCAGAAGCACTGCGGAGCATGCAGCCAGATAGAACGGCAGAAATTTAATGCCCATTGGTTTATCGAATAAAATCAAGCCAAAAATCCCGATTAAATTGGACAAAATGACGCCCGCCGTTAATCCGCCGGCTGCACCTGCCAATGCCCAAATCAGCATCCCTTTGTTCTTTTCTTTTGAGTGGCCTGCCTCCCGATGCCCCTTCAAGACCTTCCAAACCGCTGCCGCGCCTGCCCCCAGCAGCAGAACCCCCGCAATCGGGTGAAAAGCACCCAGCCAGCCGACTCTCCAGCCCATGTTTGCCGTGAAATACATGGCAAACAGCAGCAGGAAAATGACCATGATCTCCTTATAGATCAGCGTGAAAAACCCTCCTGCCAGCGCAGTTATGATCATCAGCACTGGAATGGCATAGCCAAACATATGCACAAAAAGTTTATGGGCGGCCCACTTGGATGGATCCTCAAAAATCGACATGCCCGCCAGAAAAAATTGAATCAGCAGGCAGCCCAGATAAATCATACCCAGTCCTATATAACTATTTTCAGCCAATGTTCTTTTTGGCAATTTCTCCTTCATTTCGTTCCCTCCCCGCTCTTTTCTTGAAAGTTGAACTTTATGAAACACTCATGGCGACCATTTTCGGCCTTCTCCTCGAATTTTCGGCTTCAAGAAGCTTCATGGCGACCAGATTTCCTTTACAAAACCTATTCTAAGCGGGGGTTCTAACATCACTCTTATCAATTTCTTACAAAAATATTAAATCCGGGAATATAAAAAGAACGCATAGAAATCTATACGCTCTTACCGCTTAAATCGATAGCCCACACCCCAAACGGTTTCAATATAATCAGGATCGGACGGGTCTTTTTCAATTTTCTCCCTCAGTCTTCTGATATGAACTGTAACGGTTGTCACATCCCCATAGAAATCAAATCCCCACACCTGCTCCAGCAGATGCTCTTTGCTGAAAACCTGGTTCGGTGATGAAGCCATAAACAGCAGCAGGTCAAACTCTTTGGCCGTAAGCACTTTTTCCTGGCTGTTCACAAAAACTTTCCGGGTCACCGGCTGAATATGCAAACCCCTGATCCTCATGTCTTCTTCTTTGTTTTGTCCGCGGGAAACCAGCCGGTCAAACCTTGCTATGTGGGCCTTCACCCTGGCAATTAATTGATTGGGATTAAAGGGTTTTGCGATATAATCGTCCGCTCCGCGGCCCAATCCCCGAATCATATCAATTTCCTCATTCTTGGCCGTTACCATAATAATCGGGATCTCTGAAATCTCCCTGATTTGCCTGCAGATTTCATACCCGTCCATATCCGGAAGCATCAGATCCAATAGAACCAGCCGGTAGGAGCTCTGCTTTAATCGCTCCAGCCCTTCCTGTCCTGTTGCAGCAATGTCGGCTTCATAATGATTCAATTCGAGGTAATCCCGTTCCAGCTCGGCAATATTAAGCTCGTCTTCTATAATTAAGATTCTTTCCAATCGTTACCCCCCTTTTTTAACGTGAACCATATACTCAGTCCATGTCCGGTGCCTCCTCTTGCCCAAATGGTCCCCCCATGGCCTTCAATGATCTTTTTCACGATCGAAAGCCCCAGCCCGGTGCCTCCTGTAGCAGAGTTTCGGGATACATCTGTACGGTAAAAACGGTCAAATAAATAGGGCAGCTCGTCCTTTGAAACACCTGCTCCATTATCCCGAATTTCAACTATGACTTCCTCCGCTTTTGACGACAGCCTGAACATTAATTCTTTCTTTTCCTCATTCATGTATTTCAAGCTGTTTTGAACAATATTGGCAACGACGCGATTCAATTTCCCCCTGTCCGCATGCACCCGATAGGATTGATTTGGCTGACACTCAAGGCTTAGACTGACATTTTGTCCCGCAAGATTAAAACGCAGCTCCTCCAGATAATGATCAAAATAGGACACTAAATCCATCTCCCTCATATCATAAGGCACATTTGGCAAGTCAAGCTTAGAATATAATAAAAGCTCAGAGATTAAGGATTCCATTTCATCCGATGTTTTTTCAATCGTGCGGATATATCGATCCATTTTCTCTGGTGTATTGGCCACACCATCTGATATTCCTCTGATATAGCCTTTAATGCTCGTTAACGGCGTTTTTAAATCATGGGAGATGCTCGCAATCAATTCCTTCTGATTTTTTTCATATTGCATTTGTATGTCAGCGGCTTCCTTCAATCTCCCGCGCATGATATCAAATGCCATCGCCAATTCGTTCAGCTCATCCTTTTTCCCGGAAACCTCTATTTTTGTATCCAAATTTCCTCTGCTGATATCGTTAGCAGCTTCTTTCAGCCTGAGGAGCGGCTTAATAATGCTTTTTGAAACAAGGTATGTTAATAGCCCGTTTGTTAAGACCAGCACCCCAACTAACAAATAAATCCGTATTGACCGAAAAAAAATGAGATCCTCCTGATCCACCTCGCCTTTCACAGGATAAAACAATAGATATCCAATAAACATTTCCAGTACTAAAAATAAGACAACAGGAAGCAGAACCATCCCTATATTCGATAAAAGCAAACGTCTTTTTATGGACACTCTGTCACCCCAATTTTTATAAAAATTGACTATCGCTCCCAGCCAGGCACTCTTTATTCTTTACATCATAGTCTAGGAATAATAAGTGTAACCAAAGGTTCTAACCAAATCATTATGTAGTTATTACATTTTTCTTAACAAAAAGCTGATATAAAAAGATTGATGATCGGGCTGCTTTCAACTAAAAAAGTGTACAGATTTCTTTCTGCACACGAACATTCGGAAAGCCATTTTTCATTTAATTACCTTCTACCCATTCTTCTCTTCCATTTTCAAAAGGAGATGATCGATTTTTTCCTCCATACGCTTCAGTCTGTCGTTTCTTCTCTTGAAAATGAAAAATAAAATAACGAGAATCGCCGGAATCGTCAGTAAAAAGACAAAAGCCATCAGCTGAAATAAAATATCGCCAGCATTAAATCCAGCCTGAGCCAGTATTAAGAAATTCATGAAGATTCCCCTTTCTGAGATGCCATTGTCAAATTATATAAATGCCTGAGGGATACAACGAGAGCAAAAACAGCCAGAGCATTAGTCACGGAAAAGAATTCTATACCCGTTATCATGTTTCTAATCATCAATAATATGGCTATTACAGAAATGATGATGGCCGAGTAAAAATCAAACCTGCCGCTATTTTCTTTCAAAACTACTCCCCCTTTTATGATAGTTTACGATTTTACTGAAGGGAAAGTTTCATGACCAGTTCTAAAAATGCCCGGCAAGCTGCAAAATCTTATTTACAAAACTACTATTTCAGGATCGGGGACTCTATTTGCAGGTTCAACGTTTCTAATTGCAGGTTTCCCCATCCTATTCGCAAAAACAGTCGATCTATTTGCAGGCTGCCCCTTCCTATTTGCAAACCACTCCCCAAAAAGAAAACCCGGCTCCTCTGAAAGGAATCCGGGTTTCTCCAAACCTATTTATTTATCTTTCTTCCCATTCCCTTTCCCAGGCTTTGCCGGGCCATCAGGGGTTTCATGATTCTGGGGTGGCTGCTCGCCTTTTTTCAGCTTATACAGTTCGACTGTTTTGGTCGTTTTATTTCCTGCCAGGTCCTCAGCTTCGAAAGTAAAGACATTTAAGCCTTCTTTCAATGAGAGTTTAATGTTATTGAATTCTTTTTCAATTCCCCTCATTGCATACGGTTCCTGGAATTCCTGGTAGAATAGCTCGCTGCCGTCCTGGTAGAAGCGAAGCTGGTCAAAGTTATCTGTCACGGTGATATTGATGACAGGGTCTTTTTTGTTGTGCTTAATGTACTTGCTTGAAGGAAGTCCATCGATTTCGACAGTTGGGCCAGTCGCATCGACGATGATTGTGCGCTTGAAGGAAATCGCATTATTCGCAGTATCCACCGCTTTCACTTCCAGGCTGTGAACGCCATCTTCAAACGTCATCGTTGTTTCAAATTCATATTCCCCTTTTGCTTCATTGTAAGTAGTCTCAATAGGAGTTCCGGCAATGGTGAATTCCTTCATGCCAGACTCTTCTTTGATCGTGCCGCTGACATTCAGTTCATTTGTGTTGTACACTTCAAGCGCTTCAGGCTCTACGAGGTACACGTATGGAACTGTCTTGTCATTGCTCACTTCTCCCACTTCTACAGTTGCTTCTGAAGAGTTTCCGGCAAAGTCATAGGCTACAACCTTAACATTTGTGCCAGCTTCTAATTCTTCCGGAAGTGTAAATTCTTCTGTATCGCCGCTTAGCGCTTCATCCAAAATAGACTCTTCATCTACGAAAATATCAATATACGAAATGCCCGAACCTTCAGGGTTATCAGCAGCTTCCAGCTTTAAGGCTGTGTTTCCTTTGATAAGTTCAGCCTGAACACTTGGCGCTGCCGTGTCCACTTTCACAGGGATTTTCACGGACTGCCATTCAGCCCCTGCATAGTCGATAACAGATTTGATCTCAAAATAGTACTGTCCATCCTGTGCAAGCTGATTGCTGATTTTTCCATCCCAGCCCCAATTCGGGTTAAGCGTATAGTTCGGACCAAGTCCTCCATCGTAATAATGCTTGCGAAGACTGTTTTCCGTGCGAAGCTTTCTTAGTGTTTTTCCATCTTCATCTGTAATCGCGAATTCTATCTGTTTAGCATTTCTCAGGAATGAAAGAACCGGGATCAATTGATCCTGAACTTTGTCTCCGTTCGGAGAAATGGCAATCGCGTCACCGCTGAATGTGTCATTTACCGGATCATATCCTAAATAAGAATAGCCCTCGGCCGTTTCAGAAACAGCTCCTGCCATTCCGTAGAATGAACTGTCATCATATTTCATGCCGTCAAGGATCGGAGCTTTATCCCAATCACCCTTGAAGCCTACATAAGGAACCGTTAATTCCGGGTTCACATCAGAAGAATCTGTCAAAGTGACATACCCTTCAACAAAGTATCCGTTCGGGAATACATCGTTAATGTTGACAGGTGTTTCCCAGTTTCCTGTTTTCGAAGGATCTACCACTTTTGCATTGCTGACATCCACACTTACTTTAAAGCTTACAGATCCATTCGCAGGAACGGTTACCTCTGCTGCATCCTGGCCATCCACTTTTACAGAAGCATCTAAAATCTTCTGAGCTTCAAGCTCATCTGCTGCCCAGCCCATCTCTCCATAGGCTGCAAAATCAGTCTGCAGATTTGCTGCCACATCATAATCCACATCTTCATCACTGAAGTTTTGTGCTTTTAACGTGAATTCAAACGTATTGCCAACCTCTTTTAAAGCCACTTTCCCTTCATTCGTTGAAGCCTCCGTTACGATAACAGGAGAAGATAATGCCGAATGAAGCTGCATGATGCCGGAACCCTGGCGGCGTGGAGAATAAGGGATATTCCATTCAAATGCACTGTTTACGGTTCCTTTATCCATGACCGGCGCCGCTGTATTCATCATCAGGTTCTTCGCAACGTTAACACGGTCAAAGCCGGTTACGCCAAATTCTGTATCCACTCGCTCAAGAACAAGTGCCGCACCCCCGGAAACATGAGGAGCTGCCATGGATGTACCGCTCATCATTCCGTACTGGTTATTCTCAAGAGTTGAGTAAATTTGTCCGCCCGGAGCTGTAATTTCAGGCTTAAAGTCCAGGTTAGGCGTTAATCCCCAAGAAGTGAAGGCGCTCATTTTGCCTGCTTCAGGGTTTGCTGATTTTGTCTTTTCCCCGTTAAAAGAAAGCGTGACTGTCTGGCCACCCTGTATCGCTGCTGCCAGCTTGTCTCCGTCTGTCTTCAGCATGAACAGCTGCGGGATTGTAATGGACGGATCGCTCGCCATGTTGACATATCCGTCAGCATTATTGTAAATTATGACCCCAAGGGCTCCAGCTGCCTGGGCATTAATGGCTTTATCAACAAATGCCAATTCCCCCCGCTGAATTAATGCATATTTTCCAGCAACACCGGACAGCTCTTCAGGCTTGCCCAATCCGCCGTAGGCCACTTCAAATGTTTTCGTCTCAACATCGTTCGGGTGTACATTTCCAGCTGACAAGAATGCAGCTTTTCCAGACTCTTCACCGAATTGGTAGTTGACTGCATCCAGATCCATGAAAGTATTCTCAATGGACGCTACCTGAAGAGAATCATAGGAAACACCAGGTGATCCGGAAACACCGATATCCGGGTTTTCACTGCTTGGATTTGCAAAACCATTTCCAAAGTGAGCAGAGTTCCCTGCAGAAATAGACATTAAAATACCATTTTCCACAGCTCTGGCAATTGCTTTTTGCTCAGCTGATTCAGGGCTGACAAACCCGGCTGTAGAACCAAGGCTCATGTTCAGCACGTCTGCACCAAGGATAATCGCATCATCAATCGCCTTTACATAAATATCACTGTATGTAGAAGGCATATTCGGATCATTTCCGAATACTTTAAGCGCAAGGATCTGGGCTTCAGGAGCTACCCCTTTAATGCCTCCATTCTCCTCATCGCCATTCGCTCCGACAGTACCGGCAACGTGCATTCCATGCATAGAGGCATCCGGACCGATATCGCCGATGGTGTCATTTTCATCCATATAGTTGTATCCATATGGCACTTTTTCAGAATAATATTTCCCAAGAAGGCCATTGTCTTTCTTAAATTTGGAGATTTCAGCCTTCGTTAATTCCTTTTCCGTTTCCTCTGCTAATACCATGTCGCGATGGGAAGGATCCATACCGGTATCGATGACACCAACTACCATTCCTTCACCTTTAAAGCCGTAATCACGCCATGCTTCCTGAGCTTGTACGAGCTCTTTGCTGTAAAGCATATCCGGTTTTTCCTGTGGCTTTTCGTACTCGTTCACCACTTGTACTTCGGCCACTTCCGGCATTTCTTTTACAAGCTCAATGTCTCCATACATCATCTCAGCACTGAAACCATTTACTATTGTAGTAAAGCTTTCACGCTCAATCATCTTAACTTTATTCTTTTTAGCGCGATCCTTTACCTTCTGCTGTTCAGACAGCTTTTCAGTTTTCAGCTTCTGCTTCGTTGCTTCCGGAAGTTCTTTATACTTCTTTTTCTGCTTTTGGGCATAAAGGACAGACGGCTCTGTCTTCATCTCCACTATGACCCTGACTATATCTGTTTTGCTGTACTGCTTGTCCAATTCACTTTTCTTTATTTCCTGGATGGTCTTGCGGTTTTCTTCTCCCTTGGTGCTCGGTGACTTTTCGGGTAAAACGGCCCCTGACACCGAACTGGAGAACATTAGCATGAACATTAATAAGGCCACTGCTGATCTTTTAAACCTCATCCCCTACCTCCTAGTTATATTATTCAGAATTTTTCTAATACACTATAAAGGTATCAAATCCAAATTTTTCATATAAGGATCAAAAGACCTAATTAATACTTCGACCAACGGTGAAAAAGTCCTATTTTTAACGAAAAATGCTGTTGAAAAATTTCATATTTTAACAGAATATGAGATTTAACGGGACAGGTGAACAGGTTCTTTGTCCCACTAAAGGATCCAGTCATGAACAAAGAAAAAAAGGCATAACCAGACAGCAGCCCTGCCTGACCATACCTCAGCCAGATTGATTCTAGTTCCGATATTCCGTTTCAATATCCGGTTTCGTCTGGCGGTCTTTGTCAGCTTTCAAAGGCATACAATATAATCTCAATCCCGCTATGTGTCTTACACCAATCATAAACGACCAGTACGCTCTTATCTGTCCTGTTTTCCACTTCAGCCTTAAATCCGTTTTTAATCTCCTCGATAATGATTCTCTTATCCTCATACTTTCCTGAGATTACTTGCCTTCGATCATCATAAACAATTGCATAGTCTAATAACTTGTTAGAAATATTCATTTACTCCCTCCTTTAAATATGGATATTTATGTTAAAATATAGTTTACAGCCTTTCTTTATTCTTTAATTCATCCAGAATCTCATGATTTAATTTTGTGATATATTCCTGCTCTTTCTTCATTTCATGCTGCCTATAGGCAACGAATATGAAAAAACGCACACACAGATTTTTATAGATTTGAAGGCGGTGAAAGTTTGACTAAATCGCAGCGATTTTTATTAACCCTATTAGCCATCATTTTGAGCTTTGCCCTATTTGTTGTTGGAATACTATTTGCTGAAAAAGTGCCTTTCCTGACTGTGCTGGGGATATTGGGGCTTAGCGGGGTTTATTACTTTGTTTTCCGTATTGTCAAAAGATCACCTAAGACAAAACATTAAAGATACCTATTCCAATAGAAAAAGGTGAAATTTATGAGGTCAAAATATACAGATATTATCACTACCAAGGAAGAATTTGCATCTTTTCGGGAAGAAATCGGCCAGCCCAGTGCGCGTGCCGCCAGCAAAGTCATTACTTTCATCGATGAGCATTGCAGTGATTTTATTTCCAAATCCCCTTTTTTAACCTTGTCCACTTCAGATTCTGACGGAAAATGTGATGTTTCTCCGAGGGGGGATTCCCCCGGATTTGTGACGGTTCTTGACGAGCAGCATCTTTTTATTCCGGAACGGCCGGGCAATCGAAGAATGGATTCCGCTCATAATATCATTGGAAATCCCAATATTGGACTCCTTTTTCTCATACCCGGGCTTGGAGAAACGCTAAGAATAAATGGCAAAGCTTATATTTGCCGTGACCCTGAGCTCTTAGAGAAGAGCAAGGTTAAAGGCCGAGCTCCTTTATTTGGAATTTTAGTAGAGGCAGAGGAATGCTTTATCCATTGTGCGAAAGCATTGATCCGATCGGGATTATGGAACGGGGAATCATGGCTTGCGAAAGAAGCCCTTCCTTCTGCCCCTGCAATGCTGGCAGCTCATGCAAAATTGCCGAATGATACATCCGAACAAGTGGCGAAGGACCTCAAGGATAGCTATAAAAATAGATTATATTAAGGCAGCCTCCAGAAAAGAGCGGCTGTCCTGGCACTTGGCGCTGCTGCTGCAATGAAATGACCTTTCCTGAAACGCAATGAGCCCCTATATCTAATAAAGCTAGTTTTATAGAAAAAGGAATTATATAATAGGAGAAAAATATTTTCATTGGAGAAAACTTATATGGGGCAAGAATTATGGATGTACATCCTCATTCTCACTTTTTCAGGGACACTCAGCTTATCGCTTTGTCTCTTTGCACATTTTAAACTAAGGAATGCACCGGGTGCCGGACCTTATAAGATCTTAACACTGCTGTCCGCAATTTTTGCCTTTTCTTATGCATTCGAACTGTCGGGCTCCACTTTAGCAGAAATTCAATTCTGGCTGGGCATTGAATATTTGTTCATGCCATTCATTCCTGTTTTCACTTTATTGATGTGTCTGGAATATGCCGGACACAAGCTGGGCAAGCGCCTGTATTTTTCCCTGTTCATCATCCCGATTTTAACCATCTTTATGCATCATACCAATAAGCTCCATCATTTCTACTACTCAGCAGTCAGGCTGAGAGAGAATACGCCATTTCCCGTGTTGGATCTGGAATATGGATTCTGGTTTTACGTGCACGCCATTTTCCTGTTCGTGTGCCTGATGTTCAGTATGATCATCCTGCTTCTGCGCTTAAGAAGACCCTTCTGGCGTTTCCGAATGCAAATCCTTTTGATGACCGCCGGACTGGCTGTTCCGATTGTCGCCAATCATTATTATCTGAATGACCTGAGTCCCTACGGCATTGATTTAGGCCCTGTATCCATGAGTATTTCCTTCATCCTGCATGGCATAGCGCTCTTCTCATTCCAGATGTTCAATCTCGCTCCAATAGCAAGGGACACGGTTTTTGAAAGCATGAAGGAGGGTGTCATCGTTCTCAATCAGAACGGGGCAATCGTGGATTATAACCAGGCGATGCTGCCTGTTATGCCTGATCTGAAGCAATCTGCCATCGGCAAGCATATTCATGATGTTCTGCATGGAAACAGCACGCTTAGAAAAGTTATCTGTTCTGGAAAGAATGGGGATTATGTATGGGAAAATGAGGGGGAGCAGGTCCATTTCCAAGTACAATTTTCACCCGTCTATTCCCTGAACAAAGACCCCATTGGACGAATTATCTCATTGGCTGATGTAACTGAAAAAGTAAATATGCAGAAAACCCTTAAACGTTTGGCCAGCATTGACAGCTTAACCCAGATTTATAATCGGGCCTATTTTTTAAGTGAGATGGAAAGCTCCCTGAGCACCCTATCTCCAGGTTCGGATGTTTCACTTATTATGTTTGATATTGACCACTTTAAACATGTCAATGATACATATGGCCACGAAGCTGGCGATCTCGTGCTGGTTCAGATTGCAGGCCTCGTGAAAAACAGCCTTCGAAAAAGGGATATCATCGGGAGATATGGCGGAGAAGAATTCATGATTTATTTGCCTGACACGCCTGCACACGATGCACACCTGCTGATCGAAGCGATCCGCCTGGATATTGCCGGGAGCCCGATCATTGTGGATGATAACAGAATTTCCATCACCTCAAGCTTCGGCCTGTCACATACAAACGTCTCAGCGGATAATCTGGATAATCCATCCAAAACCCTATTGAAGCACGCCGATCTCGCACTTTATGATGCAAAAAGGAATGGCAGAAACAATGTACAGCGTTATGGCGAAATACTTCATGCATGACCCTGATATCAGGAAAGGAGCTGAATGTTTTGTTTGTTAAGAAAAAGGCATCCACGGGAGAGAAACACGGTGTTTCCTACCTGAATGGCCAAATTAAGTTTCAGGGTGTTTCCTTAAATGTCTATAGCTATTTAACGGATGGAATCTTAATTGACACTGGCGCCCAGTCCTTACATACATTTTTCCAGCCATTTATGGATGAAGGCGATTTTGACCAGGTCATGATCACCCATTTTCATGAAGATCATACAGGCTGCGCGGCATATGCTGAAAAAACAAAGAAACTGCCTATCTTTTTAAACGAAAAATCTATCATTTCCTGTGCTAAAAGGGCAGATTACCCTTTATACAGGCAGCTCTTTTGGGGAAGAAGAAAGCCATTCAATGCCCAGGCCATGCCTGACTCATTTTCATCCCGTAAAGCACAGTGGGATGTCATCGACACCCCCGGCCACGCTTCCGATCATAAAGCCTTCTTAAACAGGGAAACAGGCCAGCTGTTTACTGGCGATTTATTCGTCAGCGAAAAGACCAAGGTCGTTTTAGCGGAAGAAAGCATACCGGAAATTATCCGATCACTTGAACGCGTTCTCACTTACGACTTTGAAGATGTATTCTGCAGCCATGCAGGCTATGTAGAAGATGGACGCGCAGCACTCAAGCGAAAGCGGGATTATCTGTTATCTATCCAGGATGACGTAGCCGACGCGATTCAGCAAAAGCTTTTTCCGAAAAGATATCCGATCGTCAAGTTTTCAGGCGGGGAATGGGATTCACGGCATATTGTCACATCAATACTGGAGGAAAGCAGCACACGACACCGTAAGTGAACTCGCCAGGGGGCGAGTTTCTTATTTGTTTGATCCACTGAGTCACACTTTTTCTTAATGAGGAACCTTTTCCACCAGTGTAATTTCTTCAACCCTCCACTTTTCCTCACTGTCATATTGTCCCGGCGCCTTGGCCATAACAAATTGGTAATCCTGTGTAACTTCTTCTGCTGTTTGATAGGTGAGGCGGATTTTATCTTGTTCGATTCTAAACTCTTTAAGATCAAGAACGGAATTGGGTATCCATTCAAACCCCTCACCATTGAATATAAACCCGCAATGGCACTTGCCGGATCTTTCTCCTGCATAGTATCCCAATCCATCTATTCTGGCTATAAACGCATTCGCCTCCTTAAATGATTGTGCTGCCTTGTAGGATTCAATCGTCTTTATCGCTGCTAAAAATTCCCTATATTCAATAGCAGACCTTAAAGATTCGATTTCCTTCTTCAATTCAGCAGTCTCCTTCCTTGCCACATCCAGCATTTTAGCATTATTTTCATATTCTTCTTCGAAACTTGCGGCTTTCTCAGCTAATCTATCTCTTTCTTTTCTCAGCTCCTCAGCCGCATTTGAATTATTTAAACCGTCCATGATAGCCAAAATGGCAATCATCAATAGAACGGCAAAAGCATAAGTTATGTAGTTTTTTTTCAATCAAATCCCTCCTATCCCAGCCAGAAATTCTGGCTTGCACCGCCATCCCGCATCATAACTATATTCCCAAATATCACCTAAAACACCATATAAATCCCCTGTTCACTTTATAAAAAAATAACTTTGACCTTTTTGTCCAAAGTTATTAGTATCTTACTCTATGAGGTACATATTGATTACTCGATATTATTTAGCCCTGCACATTCCCAAATCGCTTTGCCTTCTAGTGTGAAAAATCCGTTATCCATTGTTTTAGCGGAATGGATCATGGCTTCCGCCAATATTTCTGTCGGCAGAGGCTTTTGAGAACGAAGTATTCCAAATTTATTAAAAAACTGTATGGCTTTCAATCCGGCAACTTCCATTGTTCTATCACTATTTTTTCGTATCAATACAGGCGGCTTGAAGATTGATAGCTTTGGGAATCCTAAAGCCTTTACAGCCTCTTCTAACTGCCCCTTCATCCTTGTATAAAAAATGGGAGAATCAGGCGAGGAAGAACCTGATGATACTAATACATAATGACTCACATTATTTTCTCTGGCAGCTTCCGCAAACTGGTATTGATAATCGTAATCAATTTTCCATTGAGCTTCTTTACTTCCCGCAGCTTTTAGTGTAGTTCCCAAACAAGAAAACAAAACATCCCCCTTCACCAAATGCTTCCATTGTTCCGAGTTGTCAAAGTCAATCACATGCACCTTTAATTTTTCATGCTGGATATGAAGATCACGCCTGGCAAAAATATCAACCCGATGAAAAGAATCATCCTCCAGCAATATATCCAGCAAGTCCTTGCCAGTTGCTCCCGTTGCTCCTATTAATAATGCGTGCATTTTTTTCTCCTTATATTTTATATAGTCTATTTGAAATTATATACCACGTTCGTTCTTTATTTGTCATTATCTAAATCACGATCAAGAAATGAATCCCTTTTCTTATTAATCCCATACTTTGTTTCGATCAATTGACCCGCCACAGACTTGTTAATACCATCCCTGACTGCTGCGGAAATGACTATATACAGAATAAATATTCCAGCAATCCAAAGAATGATAGAAAATAAGAATGAACCCAAACCATTTATACCTCCTCCTGACTTTTAAGCAATTCGCTTTCAATCCGCTTTCTTTCCTTAAGTATGTAATGCTATTTATTTGACTTCCTTGTTCGATTACCCTGCCTCTATGTTCAAAAAGAAAAAAAGTTGCCAAGCAGTGGTCTGAACACGGTTTTTCGGTTTCACTTTGAATATAGTTAGGCTACACCTGAATAATAGCAGGAATGAAGGGTAATATACCTCTATATAACTTTAACGAGGTGATGGAATGTCTAATATGATAAATCAAGAAGAAATAGAAACATTAAGAGAGTTAATCAAAGACATAGACACGGCCATGCTGACAACGGTAACTGAAGAAGGGCTTGTGTCTCGGCCCATGAAAACACAAGAAGTAGAATTTGATGGTGACTTATGGTTTTTCACTAAAAAAGAGACTAATAAATATGATGAAATTTTACATGATCAAGATGTTAATGTAGCCTATGCGGGTAAATCCTATGTTTCCGTCCGTGGAAAAGCGGAAATAGTTGAAGATTTAGATAAGAAAAAAGAATTGTGGAGCAAAGCATATGAGGAAATTATGCAAACTTCTTATGATGATCCAAACGTTGTCCTGATAAAAATAAAAGCAGAAGCAGTCGAATATTGGGAAACCGGTAACTTTACGAAGAAAGTAGCCTTTCTCTTTAAACGCATGACAGGGCAAAGTTCTAAATCGACAGATGTAAATGAAACGGTTGAATTGAATAAATAACAGCAAAAATGGGTTGTCTAATTATAGGACAACTCATTTTTGTTGTGTAATTGCTGATCCATTTGTTTCTATATTAATCTCTGGGTTTTCTTTAGCTGATTTTTAATTTAGTACTTTTAAATACTGAAAAGTAGACTGCCTTTGTCATTCCTTATCAGACTAAGCCTAGCCCCATCTATTTAACAAGCACTATTTTCACTTGAAACCTTTCGCAATAGTTCATCTTGTAAAAAAGACCCCTGCTATGACGACCCAGGTTTAATTTAATAAAAGTATATAGAAGAATGAATTGGAATCAACGCCTCAGCATGTTTAATGCTTTCGTTTTAAGTTCCTAGGTGTTTACTAATTCCTCTGTAGTTAACCATAACACCTCAAAACAAGCTGCCTTGTTGGCAATTGCTCATAAATTTACTTTACATCTATTTCGCTAACCTGCCCTAATCTTGAATAAAAATGATTGGCTTAGCTGCTGAATATTTTTTCTTTTGATACTTTCGAAACCTCATTAATTATCTTACTTATTTTCCCAACTCCTTTGCAGTTTCCGGACGTAAATGATTTGTCCTATATGGTAGGCGTTATGAGTGGATAGATTCCCAAGTATTGCCCACCACTCTGCAGCTTCGGGGAAACCCTCAATTTCACTTTCCAGTTTTTCTTGGGAGAGCAGTTCCTGCCACTGCAAGAGTACCTCTAATAGCTGTTCTTTTAAGTCAGTAAACTTTGCATTTTCCGGAATTATAAAGCTTTCATTATTATCAGCTAGGGGTGGAACAGCATTTACGTGAGATTTTTGATACCTCTTTTGCCAGGTTTCATTCCAATAAAGCAGATGCTGAACAATTTCTGCGATGCTATTGCTCTCCTCATTGGGTTTCCAAAACGCATCTTCCTCTGATAAGT
This sequence comes from Cytobacillus oceanisediminis 2691, assembly GCF_000294775.2. Classification (GTDB taxonomy): domain Bacteria; phylum Bacillota; class Bacilli; order Bacillales; family Cytobacillaceae; genus Cytobacillus; species Cytobacillus pseudoceanisediminis. The sequence goes on along the minus strand of NZ_CP015506.1, from coordinate 804,232 downwards.
CTGCAACTGATTCTGAAAATGGAATGTACCAGCTAGGGTCATTTGCATTTGCTGACAATTGATCGGCCAAAACATCGATAGCATGAGACATATTCGCCACGCTCCCTTTGATTAGTTACTATTCAGCAATCTCTAAATCCAATTATTTTTTGCCTTTGCCGAATACCTTGTGTTTTTTGAATATCATTACCATAGTTTGTTTTCAGTTCCTGTTATCAATCTTTTGATATTTTGTCTATGCAAAATGATCACTAATACACTAATAAATAATGAAAGAGCAATAATGACTTTATCCTCAAATATAAGGCTGTAAATAAATATGGCTATTCCAGCTAACATTGAACTTAATGAAACATACTTAGATAGTATCAAAGTTAATAGAAATACAACAAAGCCAGTTAAAGTACCGAAGGGTGTCAAAAATAATAAGACACCGGTTGCTGTCGCAACAGCTTTCCCGCCTTTAAACCCTGCAAAAATAGGGAATACGTGGCCCAATATGGCCAATAAACCACAGATAATGGGATTAACCGCAGAATTAAGGATTTGAGGAAGTAAACAAGCAAATGTACCTTTTAATAAATCAGCAATTGCAACAATTAGTCCTGCTTTCTTTCCAAGAACCCTATAAACATTGGTTGCACCAAGGTTCCCGCTGCCGTAACCTCGAATATCGGTTTTATAGAAAAGTTTACCGATAACTAAAGCAAATGAAAATGAACCAATCAAATAACTTAAAAATAGAGTTAAAATATTGAGCATGCTATTCCTTTCTTACTTAGCTTATGTATATGGGTATTCCAGTTAATAGCCTTATTTTCCTTCCTTCATGTTCAACTATTTCTGCCCCTTTCGCACAAAAAGCTGTAACCGATCTGCTAAACCTTTATAGAGAAGCCAGCCCCCTAAAGCGTCTACTTTCATCTTAATAACTAAAACCCCTTATTCAGGAATCCCCTTATTACGAATATTCTTCCACACAAAGATTCATACTAATTTTGTACTTATTTTCATTGAAGGCAGTAACCATGACATAGTTATGATCATGCCAATAGCAATTGGCATAGCGATTCTAATTATGTTGAATGGAATCCGTATTGCCAATATTAAAGGTGAAGCAGAAATGAAAAAGCTTATACTAATATGCCTGTTCTTGCTGCTTTCGGGCTGTGTTGATAAAGAAATCATTGATGATATAAATATTGAAGTAGGTGTCGGCTACGATTTAGCAGAGGATGAGAAAGATAAGTTTAGAGGAACTGTATTATTCCAGGAATTCCAGCCAGATCAAAGTGTAATTAACAGAACATTTTCTGGAAATGGAAAACTTGGGCAGGACGTACGTCTCGATGTTTCTAAACAAACATCAGAACCAGTAGTCACAGGTGGATTAAAGCTGGCTATATTTGGACCTGAAATTTCCAAAAAAGGAATTTTCGACTTGATAGATTCTTTTCAGAGAGATGCAAGTATGGGGGCACGCGTATTTGTTGCAACCGCAGAGGGAAAATCAGAAGAATTGTTAAACGGCGATTATGGAACCAGGGGAAACGCTACGTATATCTCTAATTTGATTCAGCATAATATTGAACATCGCGATATTCCAATAACCAATTTACATATTTTTTCCCGTGATTACTATCAGGATGGTAAGGATCCCTTCTTGCCCCGACTAAAGAAAGCCGGGAATGATAAGGTGAAGATAACTGGAATTAGTCTTTTCCAAAAGGATAAAGAAGTGGCCATCCTCCCTGTGAAGGACATGTTCTTTTTTAAATTGCTGGTAGATAAATATAGCGAAGGAAACTTCGATGTTAAGTTAAAAAAAGAAGCATATGCTGCTGTAAAGAGCATTAAATCAAAGAATAAAACAAGGGTGACTAATAATCATGCCGCCATAACCATTAATCTTGAAGGTATTATTGATGAATATACGGGAGATATTTTAACCCCACAGATTGTTGGAGAGGTTGAAAAGAAACTGGAGAAAAAAATTGAAAAGGAATGCTTAAGATTATTACTGCAATTTCAGGATCTCGGAATAGATCCTGTTGGCCTCGGTCAAAAGAAAAAAAACCGGAATCGGAACTTTGACTTTAAAAAGTGGGAAGACGATTACAAAATGTTAAGCTTCGATGTTAAATGCAATGTAGTAATTGAAGAAACAGGCGTTCTTGAATAAGAGCGGACCATAAGTCTGTATTCCCAGCTTTCCAGGTTGAAAAAATGGTTTTTTAAAATAGATAGAAATAAAATTGAAATGGTCGAAAGAATGTTGTTGAAATACAATCTAACACTCTTTTTTATCGATCTGTTATTTAATCCATCCCCTCAACCTCTTTTAAATGACAACTTAATGGAAGGCGCTTCCTTTATTTCAGAAAAGCGCCTGATTGCTGACGTCTGTTACATGCCATACTCTTGCACCTGATTGTTTAAGTGTAATCTTTAAAACGCTGATTAACTAACGAGACAAATTTCTTCTTTTCTACTACGCTTTTTAAATTTAGACTTAGAACTAACTCTGCCAGGTTATCGTCAGTTTCAAAAATTCGTTGATTGTGCTGATAGCATTGCAGCATATTAGGATACTCTTCACCTAGTTTTTCCATTTTCGTTTGAATTTTATATTCCTTTGTCCCAAAGCCTAGTGATGAATAGAGTGTAAAAAATAAATCAATAACTAAATCAAAAATAATCAATCTTCATCAAATCCTAAATTAATCGGCTCTAATGGTAATTTATCCTGTGTAAGCATATTTGATGATGCAACGGATAAATCTGCTTCTTCAAACTTAAATCCATCAACCCAAACCTTGCCTGTTCCCGTTAATAGGATACCAAAGTGAATAGAAGCACTTTCTTTTGGAACATCTAATACAATCGAATAATAGTTCCAGTCCGTTGTACCGTGAATCGGACGATTATCCATATTATCAAACTGAATCACATCGCTTGAAGCATTATCTACTCGACACCAAACTCCACATTTTACGACTTCCTCTGTCTTTAAGAAACAAGACACTTTAATGCGTTTTCCTTTCCAGTTATTTGCTGAAAAGCTTTGCATCATTGTCCCGAAATGTTCTTCACCTGCATCCGTTTTTGAAGTCAGTAAACCTGATTTCGTACCCGTATGAAATACTTGTCCATCCGTTTTCATTTCATAAAAAGCTGGGTGATAACCACTCAAAATCCAGCCTTTGATTGCTTCAAAATCACTCATGTTTTTTTCCTCCATCCCTTGAAGAGTTCGCATTTGTTTGCGATATTTTCCAGGCGGCATATTATATAGCTCTTTAAAAGAACGTGTAAAAGCTTCTTGTGATTGAAAATGTAATTTAAACGCAATGTGAATAATCGATTCATCTGAATGTAATAAATACATTGCTGCTGTGGCCAGTCTTCGTTTTCGAATATATTCGCTTATCGTCAATCCAGTTTCCTGTTTGAAAATACGTGATAAATGGTATTTCGAATAACCAATTTGCGATGAATAATCATCTAAATGCCAATCATCTAATAAACTTTGTTCTAAAAAATAAATTACATCTTGAGTTACTTCGCTATACATATTGCTCACCTCACTTACTAATTTTAGAGGAATTATAAACGATTTTTTTGATATCATTTGCTATTTTTACTAATATTCTCATAATATCTAATCTCAAAGGCAGCTATGGTGTAAAATTAAATTCCTTATTCCACTAACCTGCTCATTTGTAAGAAAATAAAAAGCCGCCTAGTTTGGCAGCTGATCTTGAGCATATGGACCCGTTAGCTTAAGTACAAATCATCACAATCTGTGTTTTTCATTAAGATTCCTATTGTATTGCAGCAGTCAATGGGTGAAGCTGTTTTATCTCTTGTATTGATAGGTGTAAACTATAGTTTCCATGTTCGAGAAGTTTATTAAGAAAAAGATTTAATTGTTCTTGGGATTTAACTTTTATTTTTAAATGGTAACAGCCTTCTCCAGATACTCGGTGAGCTTCAACTACCTCTATTCGACCTTGAATAAAACGGATAAACGCATCATGATTAGCTGTTTTCATATGAACAATGACAAACGCTGTATAAGAAAGCCCTAGTTTCAGTTCATCGATTATAAGGGAGTAGGCTTTAATTACACCACTTTCCTCAAGCTTTTTAATACGATTCCCTACTGCCTGGCCAGTCATATGAATTTGTTCTCCTAAGTCCTTCCATTGAATACGTGAATTTTCAGTTAGTAACCGGAGGATCTGAAAATCAATTTGATCAATATCCATAATAAAATCCTTTCACCGTGAAATTATTTGATATAAAAGTCTTTCATCAAAGTATCGATAAAAATGAAGATATTATTTATCATTTTATTATACTGAATCTTTAAATGAGGTGGAAAAAATGAGCACAGCTTTAATCATTGTCGATATTCAAAATGACTATTTTCCTAATGGAAAGATGGAATTAATCAATCCTGAAAAAGCAGCCGCTAATGCTGCTAAAGTTCTCAATTGGTTTAGACAGAATAACAAAGATAATATTTTCCATGTGCAGCATATCGCAAGTGATCCAGGGTTAGGCTTCTTCCTTCCGAATACGGAGGGAGTTAAACTAAATGAAGCTGTTCTGCCATTAGAAAACGAAAGCATTATTATTAAAAATTTCGCTAACAGCTTTTTAAAGACACAATTAGAAAGCAAATTAAAAGAAAAAGGAATAACCAAGTTAGTGATCACAGGTATGATGACACATATGTGTATTGATGCAACAGTAAGAGCTGCTGTGGATCTAGGCTTTGAAACTACATTGATAGAAGATGCGTGTGCGACAAGAGACTTATCTTATCAAGACAAGGTCGTGCCAGCTGAACAGGTTCATTATGCGTTTATCAGCGCACTTAACGGTATGTATGCCAATGTAATTTCGACCGAGGATTTCCTGCAGCAGAACAACTAATTAAATTGAAATGGGAGTTTGTTTAAAAACAAATTCCCTTTTTGGCTGTTGTTTATAGAGTACAAACCTGCTCAGTTAATTGAATAATTTTTTCCTTTTTGATAGGTCTAATTATCAATCACCATTTCTCCTTCACCATTTGGTATTTCAAAACCATTAAGGTAAGAAGTTAAGATTTCTTCTGAAATAGGGAACGCGTTTGCATCAAATCGTTTGTTGCGTAACTTAAGCCGTTCACGTAAATCATTAGGCTGAACTTTTAAATAAATAAGTTTCCATTTACCCCCTGAATCCTCAATAAGTTTTTTATATTGGTACCTTCTTGCCCGATCCCAAAAACTGAAGTCGATTACCACCTGTTGTTTATCGTGTATTAACTTTATTAAACGATTGCGTAAATTTTTTTCTGCATCTTTCTTGTATTCCTCAATTTTTTCAATTGGGAAATCAATCCCATAACGACCATTAACAGCCCATATTTCTTCATCAATAGAAAGACGTACAAAACCTTCTTTTTCCAATTTTTTTGAGAAAGTAGTTTTCCCAGAACCAGCCACGCCACACATCATCACCACTAATGGGGTTAAATTATTTCGTTCACCATAAATCAAGTCAAAATTAAATTTTCCAAACACCTTTATATCCCCCATTCAATTAGGAATTCCTTCCTTACCTTTATGGTAAATGCCCCTTGCTATATTTAATGAATCGAATCAAGAACCAGCAGGATTATTTTTTAATCGTTCTCTTTTATCTTCAGGCGTTTCAGTAACAATAGTTTCTACAGTGAATATATTCTATATTTTATCGTCTATACCTTTTAAAGCTAACCTGCCCCTGTAGTTAAAAATAAAAAGCCGCCTAGTTTGGCTGCTGGATCTTAAATCGGTTATTATGTCTTTCTATATTGATTAAACCTACTTACAATAGTGGCTCTAGAGTTTAATTAAATAAAGTTTGTCTAGGTTCAGCCATTCCAAATTGTGCCCATTCTTCTTTTGAGGGACCATAAATCCCTGGAACACTAAGTCCTGCTTGTCTCATTAGTATAGTCATTTGTCCCCGGTGATGAGTTTGATGTTGGTTTAAAAATAACAACAGACTTCCCTTTGTCATTTTCATGCCAAAGAAATCAATTTGTTCCAACAGGGTCTCATCGGCCCATTGAGTTTCCAACGCCTCAATTAGGTTATTTGAAGCATTAGTATAGCTCTCAGCAATGAAATTAGCTGAAGATGGAACAGACCAGTCTTCACTAGGAGCTGCAAACCTTAAACCTGCCTGTGAACTAATCACTTTAATAGCAGTGACGGTATGCCACGCTATACGCCCTAAAGACCATTGATTTGAAGTGACTTCCTGCTTTAATGATTCATCTGTGAGATTCTTAAGAACCCTGCTTGTAGCCCCAGCCTCAAATTCCCAGGATTTAAAAAAATCGCTTAAGCTATGATACATTTTCAGACTCCTCTCAATTTATACTCATATTAACATTCTCTCTCATACTTAAATTACCTCCTCTTTTTTCATGGCTGCACCCCAGAAGTTTGGGATTTCCAATCATTAATTGCCTCGTATTTTTAATTAACTTAAAAAGTAAAGTACATAATTTTTATACCTGCTAATTAAACTAAGAAAAAAAGTGGTGAATCCGAATGGCTAATTCAAGAACTAACCGACTGCTTATTGGAAGTACAATTTTATCTAGTGCTCTTAGTATCACAATTATTGCTTTAACAATATATCACCATTTTACAATTCAAGATAAAATCGATGAACTGAAGAAGGCTTAGGAAACTAAGCCTTCTTTAACTACTTGCCCCTTTTTAACCAGCAGCAATCATAGTTAATCGGGATGTATTACGACGAAAAGGACGGGGATCGAGGGGAAAATGTAGTTAATCGAGAGGAATAACGACGAGAATAACATGGAGCCAGGGAAAATGGTAGTTAATCGGGATGTTTAACGACCAAAAGGACGAGGGTCAAAGGAAAATGGTAGTTAATCGAGAGGAATAACGACGAAAATGACATGGGTCCAGGGAAAATGGTAGTTAATCGGGATGTTTAACGACGAAAATAACATGGGTCCAGGGAAAATGGTTGTTAATCGGGAGGTTTAACGACCAAAAGGACGAAGGTCCAGGGAAAATGGTAGTTAATCGAGAGGTTTAACGACGAAAATAACATGGGTCCAGGGAAAATGGTTGTTAATCGGGATGTTTAACGACCAAAAGGACGAAGGTCAAAGGAAAATGGTAGTTAATCGAGAGGTTTAACGACCAAAAGGACGAGGGCCAAAGGAAAATGGTAGTTAATCGGGATGTTTAACGACGAAAATAACATGGGTCGAGGAAAAATGGTAGTTAATCGAGATGTTTAACGACGAAAATGACATGGAGCCAGGAAAAATGGTAGTTAATCGGGATGTTTAACGACCAAAATAACATGGGTCGAGGGAAAATGATAGTTAATCGGGAGGTTTAACGACCAAAAGGACGAGGGCCAAAGGAAAATGTAGTTAATCGAGAGGTTTAACGACGAAAATAACATGGGTCGAGGGAAAATGATAGTTAATCGGGAGGTTTAACGACCAAAAGGACGAAGGTCAAAGGAAAATGGTAGTTAATCGAAATGAATTACCAGATTGATTAGTAAAAGAACAAATTAAAACCCCGGATTTTTTCAATTGCTGTATTGACTCTGCAACATCGGAAAACAATTTAAAGTCTCCTGGATAAATAACACTGCCACTTCCACCGATAGTTCCATCCCTATCCATAAAAACTGCTTGTAAAAACATAAAATAATTCCTCCGAAATACCTGTAATTTTTAATAAATTATTCTGTATTAATTAAAGGAATTCCTGTATTTTGGAAAATACTGCTTTAACTAACCTGCATCGCCTGTTAAATAAGAAAAACGTCCTGCATTTGCGCAGGAACGTTTAAACAATTACTTTTCTGCTGAGATAATTAAGAACATAGGTCTACGGAGTTCATCTTTCATTTCAGGAATACTGATTAACATTTCCTCAGAGGGAATAGGTTCCTTAATTGTCCTTATATTAAATCCAGCATTAACTAAGGCATTGATATAAGTTGAAAATGTGCGATGGTATTTTATAACGTTTTCAGTTAGAAATGTTGTTTCACGTAATCCTTCCAATTGGTAATTGTCAACTGCCCAATGCAAACGATACCCTTTGTCATCATGATGCCAATCTTGTTCGTTCCGAGAAGTGAAGATTGGATGTTCAACTGAAAAGACAAAAGAACCTCCAGGCTTTAAACAATCATAGACCTTCTTACAAATTGCTTCAAAGGACTTAATATAATGAAAAGCCAATGAGCTGATGACAACATCAAATGGAGAGTCTGAAAAATCAATGTCTTCAATTGGCATTTTAATGTATGAAATGAAGGAATCATGAGTCATTTCACGAGCTTGGTCAAGCATTTTTTCAGATATATCTACTCCAATAACAGACCTTGCCTGCTGTTCACGAGCATAACGGCAATGCCAACCGAAACCGCATCCCAAATCTAGTACACTTTTGTTTCGGAGCTCGGGTAAAAGTTCTTTTAATACATGCCATTCTCCAGCAGCTTCAAGTCCTTTGACTGAACGTGCCATTTTTTTATATTCAGAAAAGAAATTCACATCATCATACTTGTTTTGCTTCAATTTATACAACTCCTAAAATATTCGTTAGCCTCCTAAAATTAAAACAGCATCTAATTCAGGAGGCTATCTTTCTCCTTCTAATCATTTCTTTCACCTCATTAAAAATTTCACCTAATATAACACAATGCTTCTTAAACAAACCTGCCCTGTTTATTTAAGAAAACAAGCGGCCCCGTATGCTGCTGAGCCTAGCCAAAACACCCTTTTGCAAAGAAAATCAAGTGACTATGATTGAATAGTGTAGGCAGAAGACGATTTAAGCAGACCTTCTACACCGTTTGGAAAGTAGGGCATTAATTTATTTGCCCTTTGTAAATCAACCCATTTTATTTCTGTGATTTCCTCTTCATATCTAAATTCACATTCTCCCTCCAATATATTTGCTTCAAATGTAATAAATAAAGCGTGATGACCTTTCTCCTGAAAAAATGCTTCATTAACTGCTAAAACATTTCCTGCCTTAATAGTTAGTCCTGTCTCCTCTTCGACTTCACGAACAACAGCTTGTTCTAAGCTTTCATTTTTTTCAACTGCACCACCAGGAAGTGACCAACCTTGTCCTTTATTATTAACCATTAAAATTTGTTCACTATCTTTGTTGTAAATTTAAGGGCGTAAACGACATCAACTCTTACCATATTATCCTCTTCACCTCTATCTATTGGTTTAGATAGCACTATTAGTAAAAACATATACCTTCTTAAACAAACCCCTTTTGCCTAATAAGAAAAACAGCGATATTCTAAATTGAACGATCGCTGTCCGGTCCAGGGCTTAATAATTAAATAATTCCATACTTTTTTAATACATAGCCAATTCCATCTTCACTTGATTGTTTAGTGACAAAATCGGCAGCCTTTTTCAAATTTTCGTTTCCATTCCTCATTGCTATATCTAACCCCGCCAATTCCAACATATCAATATCGTTTTCACCATCACAAAAACGATAGCTTCCGATTTATCGATTTCAAAGAAATCTAAAGTTTTCATAATAGCTAAAGACTTTGAAACATCCTCATGCAAAACATTTAACACATAAGGATGCCATCTTTTAAATGTTAGATGTGGAATCTTTAGTTCATACTTCTCAACTGTTTCATCATTTGCAAACAAACACAACAAGAATATATCTTCATCATGAAGTCTCGGGCATGAATAGGTAAAGTCCATAATCCTGCATCACGGAGGTGTGTCCCATTTGCCGTAACATGGTAGCTATATTGCCACGATGATAGGATCCGTGAGTAACAACATGCAGCACCGTTTCAGAAACAGAAGTTTCAAGTAATCCAGCATAGGGGTTATCAACCACTATCACCTTTTCAATATTTTCCTGGCTGTTCAAAAGTTCTTTGTAACGTTCAGATAACTCTAAAATGGTCTTTTTCATTTCTTCAATACTTTTTGTTTCTACCTGCTCTTTTAATTGTTCTGCATACGCCAATGCTTCTTTCATATTTTCTCCTGAGATAATATTGAACCATGTGTAATCTGTGGTATAAATGTGAGTCAGCACCTTTGATATTGAAGAAAAACCTGTTTGAATTTCCTTATGATAAATGTCTTGGGAAGTTCTTTTAAACGGTCAATTATAACTCCATTTGCCCATACGTGGTAATCGTACATTTTTAATACGGGATGCGTCATTTTAAACCCCTCCTTTTTTCGATCATGCTTTATTTTCAATTGATTTTCTAAGGTAAATTGCCTGATGTTTTTTAAACACCTTTATTAGTGAACAGTTTCTGTTTTTGTATTTCAATTATCTATGCTTTTCTCCTGCTAACCTGCCCTATGCTCAACAGAAAAAAACTCCTCGATTGCCAGTTGAATCTTTAGCACTTGTTCTTTAACCGTGCTTCTCCCTAAAAGCCTTTTTTACTCTTTCAATTTGACCGATATGTCCTTGTATATGGTTCGACTCGGAGTTCCAGTAATTCTTTGAATGTAAATCGCAAAGCATCAGCATACACTCCAACTCTTTCAAGTTGTTCAGCTTTCAAATTATGGAGGATAGGAAGCATACTGGAGAGAAGCATTTTAAACAGAAGAAGGTATTGTTCACGGTCTAATTGATCATAATTCAATGAATTCACCAAAGCGTCTTGGTCAGGCGATGTTAAAAGCGGTTCAGGTTCTGACATAACTTTTTTCAGTCTATGTGTAGACACCAATTCAGAATCTGTTATATGAATAATAATTTGGTGTATACTCCATTTATCCTTTCCTGGCTTGAACCTAATCTCTTCCCCAGACAACTCTCTAATGGATCCTCTTAACATCTTATGTCCTTAACTGTACTCTTCAATTAACTCCTCCATTTGTTCCTCCTTGATATAAATGTAATATAATTCATTTACTTTGTAAGTGATCCCATTTAATTGGTATTTCACTGCTTCAATGAATTTTCTCCAATTCTTCTTTACTTGTCTTATAGACTTCATCTTGTCTACAAAACCTATTTCATTGCCATCTAAATCTAGTGTTCCATTATTGCAAACATTGCTTCTCCTTCATGCTCAAAATGTATATATTTGGATTTCCCGGGGCCAGGAGTCTCCAACAGAAAAGCCTAAAACATCTTTATACCACTCCAAAGCTCTGCTTAACTCTTTAACATTTGCTCGAACATGTAATAGTCTTGTTTTCATTTTCGCTGCCTCCCTAACCACTATCAATATTAAAATGGTTATGTAGATTTAATTCATCAAATATATAGAAAATCCTTGTTCACCTATGTTTGTCCTGTAACATAAAATTTAGTTTAATTGTCTGCTTTCCCATTGTTTAATTCCATTACTGAATAAAAAAGGACCGGCTGCAATTACAGCCGGTCTTAAAAAAAGAAAGAATTTCTCCATATTTTCTACATAGATATTATTTTTGTAGCAACTGTTTGTTGAAATGCCTGATCATGCTCAACAATAACCATTTCTTTCTTAAGATGTTTTTTAGGCGCAAGGCGATGCTGACTCGAATGAATTAAATAAATTTTTTAATAAGCGCAATTTTTCACTGTTTGATAACTATGTGAAACTGGGTATCAATATAAATTTAAAGTATGTTGTATTTTCTGGAAATTAGATTTAGTCTATTAATATATAGTAAATCTTTAAAGAGGAGCTGTCAGGATGGAAAATTGGAATAAATTAATCGAAGATATCAAAGACCAATATTCCCCAGAGGAAGTAAGAAGAATATTGTACGTATACAGTGTTTATAAAATAATTGATGAAGAATCTAAGGACGTATTTGGAAAAAGGATTATGGAAAGTGTAGAGATGAAAAACTGAAAAGAATAATATAGGATTAACATAATAAAAGCCCGCTAGCTTATAAAACTTCTTTATAATTTTTTAGACTGCCTGAGAATAATAAATTCCACTTAAGAAAGTCCTTCTTATTGCTGGCAATGTTTTTTCTTATTAAAAATTCATTAGTCTCCTATTTTACTTAAACTTACTTTGATAAACAATTAATTTAACAGAAGACCTGAAACCGGTTCATTTCAGGTCTTGTAACATAACAAAATCATACAGATACACCTTTTTATTAAAAGTATTCAGCTCTGGAAAATGCTTTATCAGCATTTCTCCTGATTTCCTTCCTTCAGGAAGACTGTACTGCTCAATTTTAGCAGAGTTATCTTCATGATTAATAGAAAAAACATAAAGATTGCCGTCCCGATAAAAAGTTTCTAAGCTTCCTGCCATACTATCTTCCGATAGAGAAAAGACTTTAACGCTTTCTCCAGACCCTGTTTGAATTCGATATACATCACCAAAACCGTCTATAAAATAAAGATCTTCATTATGAAGAAAAACGCATCGTTTAAAGCTAAAAGGTGTCTGTTTATACAGGGTTTCCTCATCGTTGGAATAGGAAGCTACTTTTGTAAAGGTTTTCTCCCCTGTCTTTCGGTCAACTTTCACCATTTCAGTTATATTTCCTGTCTGTCTGATGAAATACAGATTTTTCTCATCTGCCTGTAGCTGGCCGAAAGTTGTACTATTCTCATTCTTTTTTATCTCAAAAAGTGTCTTTGGAGGCGTTTCTTCTCCAATTTTCACCTCGCTGATCTTATACGTTTTTTCATCTTCTGAAGATGAGAGTGTATAAAGAGTACCTTTATGCATAACAGATGCTTCTATAAAAAATGGAATAACACCTTTTTTAAACTCTCCATCCTCTTCCCAGTAATAATCAGAGCGGTATCCGCCTGACTCTTTATCATAACCGGAATTATAAAGAGCATAGAAACCATTCTTTTGGTCTAGATAGCCAATATGGTCTCCTGTATGCTGATATTCCTCTTTCCGAATCTTCCTAAAGCCATTAGCAATACTATAAAAATTCTCTTTGTCTTCTAGAAGGACTTTCCCATCTTTCACACCAATGCTACCCAGTTCAAGCCCCTTCATCTCAAAAGTATTTGGGGTTCCCATCTTATCGAAAAACACGGCAAAACTTTTCCCCTTGCCATCCATATCCTGATCAGCAGTAGTCGAGAAATACACAGCAGCTTTCTTATCTTCTAGAAAATCCTTCTGATCCATATCGTTTTCGCTTGTCTGCCCAAAAGAGTCAGAAAAAGCGAAGAACAAACCGATCAACAGCGTTAGTACAAAAAGGCACCCTGCAAGTACCATCCAACTTTTCCTCATAATAATCCCTTCTCACTTTATAGTAAGAACAAGAAATACACTTATGAATATCCTATCCATAAGTGTATTACGGTTCTTTAATTGATTGTAGCAATCGTACTAGTGTAGGATGAGGCAGTAATATCGCGCGGATATACTCCAAGACCACCATTGTTGTCAATATCTATGTTTGCTTTAAGTGTAAACGCGGACCAAAGCAGCTTTGAGCAGTTTTTGTCTCCATCATGGCCTGTTAACCTATTTGTTGCAAAGTTAAAAGAATAAGAGTCTCCTACCTGGCTAACCGCCCAATCCGCTGCATTGCTTTTTTGGGTGGAGGTTACATTAACTTTTTGAATAATGCTGTTTTTTTCAACATTACGTCCATTATATTTAATCTGCCGAACTCCATCACCCGGAACTGCCTCTACAATTTTATCGGAAGTAGAATACATACCAACATGCCCATGGTTATAATAAGCTGTATAGGAATCTGTATAATAGATGTTTCCTTTACTACTCATCGGCAGAGTATAAGAGCCAGCAGATCCTCCAAAAATGACAATATTCTCTTTGTCGTTGCCATTTTCCTTGGCAACTTTGTCGCCTTCTTCTTTATCTCGTATCAGCTCGGAGTGGACCATTTTTATAACCTCATCTTTTGATAGTTTTTGAGATTTGGCATACTCAGTGACAGATTCAAGAATTTCTTTTTCTGTGGTACCTGGCTGAAGTTTAACTATTTCTTTGAGGTAAGTACTGATCTCTGAGGATTTAGCAAAGCTTGAAGGTGAGAACGAAAGTGAAAGTCCTAAAGTTACTGCAAGTGCTACTAAGGCTTTTTTACTTTTTTTCATACCTTTCTTTCCTCCTTTTTAGGAATATTATGATAAAAATGGAATTTTTATCTATTTATATTGTAGTCTAGAGTAACCTTACCTGTGTATTGAGAAATAACATGTAAATAACCACACCTATACCTGTATTTTTTTTCTCTTTTTTCAATAAGATGTTGTTATTTCTTAATGCCATTTTCTATAGGAAAAGATCAAGTTCCTTAAGTTCCTTAGTTGCAATTATTAAGTTTAATTCCATATATAAATAACAGAAGGCTTCATGCCATCTGCTATTCTAGTTAATCTTTAGATTATTAATAAATCGAATTCAGTTTCAGAATCTTGAGTATTTTGAATAATAACAACGGACTCGAATTAAACTTAAAAGCCAATTGAGTAGTCTCTTCAATCCATGCTTCCGCCGTATCTTTAGGGTCTAATTGGCTACAGAAATCCAAGAGAGGGATATCAATAGGAACATTTTTTGAATGTAGTTTTTGGTAGACTCCTTTCTCTTTTTGTATATGTTGCACAATTTGAATCATTCTCTTCAATAAATTGGTGAACAGCTCTTTTTAATAAGGCAGGGTAAACTTTGGATGAAAATCTTACAGATCCAGCTAAGTTCATAAGCCCTGAACCAGGATACATTTTTTCAATAAACCAGACCCTTTTTTGAGCATTAGTTAAAGGGTAAAGTGTTTGATTAATCTTGGATTATAATCAAAAAGGAAATAAAAAGCATTAGTTGTGACTATATGGTTTCCCTTAGTTAAAAGTCACAACTCATTTAGGTGACTTTATTAAATGCAGGGAATTAAATTGTGTAAGACTAATTAAATCTTATAGGACCTTTACTGTACTTTGTAAAAAAAAAATCCATACATTTAATCAGTGTTCATCAAATGGGGAATATTCCATTATTTCAACTTAAATATTTGTTTTAAGTCAATAACAAAACCCCTATACTTTTAGCAGTACAGGGGCTTTTGCATATTAGATAGATGTTTTTTCATCCTCTATATCTTCTGATACAGAGTGACTTTTCTTACTTATAGTTTTTTTAATTTTGTTAACAGCATCTTCAAACAATACGTACACAACTGGTACAAACATGAGTGTCACGAACACTGAGAAAGATAATCCAAAAATTAAAGCGATTGCCATTGGTTTCTGATATTGTCCAGCATGACCTGTTGTAATTGCAAGTGGAATGGCACCAAAGACTGTTGTAATAAAAGTGATTAAGATAGGTCGAATCCTTTCTTTACATGCTGTTTTAATACTCTCATAGCGCGGCATATCTTTTAGCCTCAGCTGCTTTATGCGGTCTATCAATAGAATGCCGTTGTTGACTACAATACCGATTAGAATTAGCATACCCATAGCCGATAGGAGGTTTAGCTCTGTCTGGGTGATAAATAGTCCGATTAAGACCCCTGTCAGAGTCATTGGTATCACAAACATTACAACTATAGGATGAATCAGGCTATTAAACTGAATAGACATTATCGCAAACACTAGTAGCAGTGCTAAAGCTAGAACCAGATACATCTCGTTAGAGCTTTCCTGTTGCTGCTGAATACCGCCACCTAATTCAATAGAGTATCCAGGGGAAAGCTGAAATTGGCTCACAACTTTTTCGATTTCGTTGCTAACGGCACCCATGTCCCTACCTTCAATGTCACCTACAACCTGAATGGTTCTTTCGCCATTTTGATGCTTAATTTCATAAGGAGAAGAAACACTTTCATAACTAACGTATTTACTTAATGGCTCATCACCATTTATTGTAGTGATGGTTACATCCTCTAGTACAGCGGGATCCTCTAAATCTGTACCAAAAGACAGATATACCGGCAACTCATTTCCTTCAGTCGTAATACTTCCAAGCTGTTTATTAACAGAGAGG
Source organism: Cytobacillus oceanisediminis 2691 (assembly GCF_000294775.2). Taxonomy (GTDB): domain Bacteria; phylum Bacillota; class Bacilli; order Bacillales; family Cytobacillaceae; genus Cytobacillus; species Cytobacillus pseudoceanisediminis. The sequence continues at coordinate 788,209 of NZ_CP015506.1, read as the reverse complement.
AGCTCCAGCTCTTCCTTTATATCCGCTGGTGATAGTCCATCCCCCAGAAGATTAGACCTATTAACTCTTACAATTTTTTCTTCCTGGCTGTTTTCCAGTGTGCTCGTAAGCCCCTGCACCCCATCAATTTTGGAAAGCTCCGTTATAACGTTTTCGGTGATTGATTGAATCTGATTAAACTCCAAGCCTTTGATACTTATTTGTATCGGATAGGTGACAGATCCAGAAGACGTAACAGGGTACTCGTCGGACATCCTTTTTAAATTTTCATGAATACTTTGGTTTATTTCATCTTGGGACTTCGTTGCTTGTTCTTCTGGGGTCATTTTCACATAGATGTACATGCGGTTTCGGTCAAGTTTACGAACATTATAACCCTCAACATCAGGCGTATCAGTTAAAAAATCTGATATTCCCTGCGCTACTCTTTCGCGTTCTTCAGGTGTTGTATTCTGTTCAAGCCCTACATAAAACTCGGCCTGTCGGTTGTAGAAATCTGGGACGAGGGTAACTGGTACTGCAAAAGTCAGCAAAAGTGAACTGGCTGCTACAAGAATGAACAGAAACATTACGCCCAACTTTCTCTTGGCATTCTTGCTTATCCAGTCAATATACTGATTATATTTAGTAAAAAGTTTGTTTTCCTTTTCCTTTTTTTCCTTCTTTTTCACTTTCAAGAGCTTTTCAGACAGCACCGGGATAAGTGTAAAAGAAATAATTACAGAAGTTATCTGGCTAAACACAATGACGATTGATAAGATTTTAGCAAATTCCCCAATCTCTCCACTTATCAAGCCAATTGGCAGGAAGACGGTCATAGTTGTCATTGTAGAAGCGAGAACAGGTGTGAATACTTCCTTTGTTCCCTGTAGAGTAGCTGTTCTGTCATCTAGCCCCAACTCTTTTTTCTTGTATATAGACTCAAGTATTACAATGGATGAGTCTACAATCATTCCGAGCGCAATCCCCAACGCAAGAATACTTATCAAGTTCACACTGAGATCAAACAGAGCCATCAATAAGAATGTCAAAAGAACCGTAACCGGAATACTCATTCCGATAATAGCAGTTGCTCCGAAGTTGCGAAGAAGGAGCAGGAGAACCACCACAACTAACACGCCCCCGAAAATCACGTTTGTTTGGAGGCTACCAATAGAATCTTTGACAAAATCGGACTGTACAATTGTCTCTTCTATTATGAAGTCTTCCGCTTGGCCTTCTCCTTTGATCTTGTCCAATTCAGCACGGACGGCCTCAGTCATTTCTGCTTGTGTAACATCATTCGTGCGGCCAATGGATACCCAAACATAATTTGCATTTCCGTCCCGCCATAGTTCCTGGCTGTTTCTGCTCTCCTCCAATGTGACTTCTGCGATATTATCCAGATAGACGATTCCCCGTCCAGCCGGTATGATTATGTCCTCAATTTCTTCCACTGTCTTTAGCCTAGTATCCCATCTTAAAGTAGGGAGGCTACCGTTATCATCACTTTTTCCTAAAGAAACGTTGGTATTCTGCTGTGTTAATACTTTCTCGACAACATTGAAATCTAGATTGTACCTTTTCATCTGCTCATGATCTAATTTAATTTGAACTCTTGTTTCATTTTGTCCTACAATTCGCACCTTCAGGACTTCAGGCAATGCTTCTAGTCTTGGTTTTAAGGTATTTTCTGCAAATGCTGTCATCGAGCTAAGTTTCCCGCCATGTAAATCCATGAACATCTCATAGAATTGGGCAGTGGTGCTTCGAGTAGTCTCCAGTTCACTCACCTTTGGAAGATCCCTTTGAATTTCGCTCATGGCCTCTTTTAATTGGTCATATGCTTCATCCCCACTGTTTTCCTGGAAGGATACTTCTATAGTACTTAGACCTTCTGAAGATATAGACTCGTAGCTTTTAATCCCTTCAAGCCCTTCAATCTTCTCTTCAATAGCAAAAGTAATCTGTTCCTCCACATCGAGTGCCGGCATATTATCGGCATATGCAGAGATTGTGGCTGTGTCATAATTGATTTCTGGATAGAACTGGTTCTCAAGCTTATCAATAAAGACAAAGCTTAAAATAACAAGGAGCAGGAGAGAAAATCCCACAATTAATTTTCTTTCTAATAACAGCTTTAGCCAACCCATAGTGTCCCTTCTTTCATGAAATAATTTTAAAATATGTAAATAGTTTACAACACACAACTACTTAAAACAATTATATTTTTTAAAAAGATATATATTTGACTGAAGTATATAGTTTGGTTATAATGAGATCATGGATAGAATAACGATTATAAAAGGCAGCCTAGAAATTTGTGTTTTAAGTATTCTTTACAAAAAAAGGAGCTATGGTTATGAAATCATGAAAGAATTAGAACAATTCAACATCAAATTGAAAGGAGTAGGAAGTATTTATCCCATACTCACCCGTATTAAAGAAAAACAGCTTGTAAATGTTTACAAAGAATTTGGTGATGACGAAAGACCGCGTATTTATTATGAGCTTAACGACTTAGGAGTTGAGTTTCTCAGGCGGGAATTGAATGAATGGTTCGAAATCCAGCATGACATACAAGCTCTACTAGCTAAGAATGCAAGTAATCTTAAGGAGGAAAAGTAAAATAATGAAATCTGACCTAACTGTCCAGGAACAGCAATATGTAAATCAAATCCTTGATATTTTAAAATCCAGCGGAGTCAGTCCATCTTATCGAGAGGATGCCAAGATTCAATTAATCGAGCATATCCGCGAAGCCCGATTACATAATGAAGACTTCCGTAAGGATCTCGGCTCCCCCGAAGATTTTGCTCTTCATTTTATGGATACTGCAATCACAAAAGAGGAACTTCCAGGACATCGGATAGAATACCCATCTTCTTCTTACAAAAAGCCCGTCTCCTTTAAGACTCCTTTTGCTTTCATTCTGCTTGCTGGCTTCTATTATTTTGGACTTCAGTTTATAACTGTTTTGGCTTTTACACCTGTATTGGCTCCAGGAATTGGCTCTGAGTTTCATTTGTTCAAAGTCTCAGATTATCTTTGGTGGAATCTTTTGGTAATTGGTATAAATGCGCTCCTTGCTTTAGGACTTAGCGGCATGACTATGAAACTTCTAGGCAGGCGTTACCGTTTTTCCTGAGTATCACCTGAAAGGGGTGTCCGCCCCCGGCACCCCTTTCATATGCTACTAGTTTTTAATCATACTGCTTAACAAATTCTCTGTATCAATCTGGGCTCGCTGCAGCCGGTCACTGTAGTCAACATAAATGCTTTTCCATTCGCTGAATGCATCCAACGCAGCCTGCCCGGCTTCTCTTAATCCGTTCCCAGTATCTTTTGTACCGCCAAACGGCAACTGAATTTCTGCTCCCGTCGTTCCATGATTTATATAAACAATTCCAGTATCTATTCCGCGAATACCCATAAATGACTTATTTACATTTCCTGTGAATAGAGCTGCTGAAAGACCATAGCGACTGCTATTATTAATTTGGATTGCATGCTCAAAGTTATCAGCTTCAATAACACATAGTATTGGGCCAAAAATTTCCTCTCTTGCTAGCTTATGCTCAGCACTAATGGGTCCGAGAATTGTGGGCTTGAAGAAGTATCCTGTTTTGTCTTCAAATCTTTCTCCCCCATACAAAACCGGAATTCCAGATTCTTTTGCCTGATTCACATAGGACTCCATTTTCTGAACAGATGCCTCATTTATAAGAGGACCAACGTTAACATCGTTGTGACTTCCATTACCAACTTTTAAATTACTTGTCCTTAAAATAATCTTTTCCAATAGTTCATTATAAATTTCTTTTTCTACTATTACGCGGCTAGCAGATGTGCATCTTTGTCCGCTTGTTCCAAATGCAGCCCATACTACACCTTCTGCAGCCAGATCCAGGTTTGCATCTTTCAATACAATGACGGCATTCTTTCCGCCAAGTTCAAGCGAGACTCGTTTTAAGTTTCGTGCTGCCTGCTCATATACATTTCTTCCGCTTTCAGTTGAACCCGTAAAAGAAATATGAGCAACTCTCGGATCTTCAACAATTATCTCTCCGATTTCTTTGCATCCAAGAATAAGATTTACAACTCCTGGTGGTAATCCTGCTTCTTCAAAACAGCGGATAAACTCATTTGCAATAGCTCCTGTTTCAGGTGAAGGCTTCCATACTATAGTATTTCCAAGTATTATAGCCGGTAATATTTTCCACGAAGGGACAGCTACAGGAAAGTTAAATGCGCTAATTGCCCCTATGACTCCCACAGGTTCCCGAATAGTCATTGCCCATTTATTCGGCAACTCAGAAGGAATTGTATTGCCATACATTCGCCGTCCTTCTCCGGCCATATAATAAGCCATATCAATAGCTTCCTGGACCTCTCCTTCAGCCTCGATATTCGTTTTGCCAATTTCTTGAACAATGATATTAGCAAGCTCTTTTTTTCTTTTTTTGATAACATCTCCAATTTTGTAGAGAATCTCACCTCTTCTTGGAGCAGGAATCTCTTTCCACTTGTAGAAAGCGCTTTGCGCCTTTTCAATTGCCTCTAATACATCTTCCCTAGAAGAAATTTCTCCTGTAGATATTTGTTCTAATGTAGCTGGATTGCTGTTGATGAACTGACTTCCTCCAGTTCCACTTTTCCATTTCCCGCCTATATAATTCTCACACTCTTTCATTCCTACACACCTGCCATACTAAGCCTGTTTGAATAGAAATTCTCGGTAACTTCCATTACTGATTCTTCAATAATATCTAAAGCCTCTTCCAGTTCCTTTTCGGATATAACCAAAGGGACAAGAAAGCGGATTACGTTATTATAAAGACCTGCTTTAAAGAGAATGACTCCTTTTCGCAGACATTTCTGAATAATTTCCGAGGTTTCAGTATCAGCCGGCTCAAGAGTGTCGTGATCTCTTACTAGCTCAAATGCTAACATTGCCCCAGCTCCCCGAATATCCCCAATGAGAGTGGATTTATCTTTCATAGCCCTTACTTTTTCGAATATCTGATTACCTATTTGCTGAGCCTTTTCTCCTAGCTTTTCTTCTTCATAAATATCCAGAACTGCAAGCCCAGCAGCACATGAAATCGGATTACCAACAAATGTTCCACCAACGGCTCCATCACCTGCTGTGTCCATTATGCTTTTCCTACCGATAACAGCCGATAATGGAAGTCCTCCAGCAATAGATTTCCCGAGTGTAATGATATCTGGCTCAATGCCAAAATAATGTGAGCCTAGGAATTCACCTGTCCGACCATAGCCCGTTTGAACCTCATCAGCAATAAATATTATTCCAGTTTCATTGCATATTTTCTGTAAAGCCTTCAGGTAGCTAGCCGGCGGAGTAATAAAACCAGCCTCTCCCTGGATAGGTTCAATAATTAGGGCGGCCACTTCACTAGGAGGTATCTGTGTTATAAAGAGATTTAACAAAGCTTCTATCGCTTGTTCTGAAACTTCCTCCGGGTCATTTGTACCCATCCAGCGGTAGGGATTCGGATAAGGAATACGGTATATATCATTAAAAAACGGACCCATTTTCTCCTTATAAGGTTTTACTTTGCTTGTCAGTGAAAGTGAAAGCATTGTTCTTCCGTGAAATGCCCCTTCAAAGCAGATAATACCTCTTTTTCCGGTTGCCTTTCGTGCAATTTTTATGGCGTTCTCAACCGCTTCTGTTCCTGAGTTGAAAAAGGCAGCTCTTTTTCTTTCTTCACCCGGCATCATTCTACATAACCGGTCTGCAAGCTCAATGTAAGATTCATAGGGTATAACAGTAAAATCAGTGTGTGTAAAACGCTCGGCTTCTCTCTGAATGGTCTGAACCACTTTTGGATGGCTGTGACCGACATTGAGGCATCCAACTCCACCTGCCATATCCAGAAATACATTTCCATCCAAATCCCACACACGGGCTCCTTTGGCATAATCAACAATGGAAGGGACAAAAGTTCCGAATGCACGTGCCACAGAACCTTGTTTTTCCAATATTTTTACGGATTTTGGTCCTGGTAGATCTGTATGAATCTTCGCAAAAGCCATATTATCGCTCCTCTTAAACTGTATTCTTTTTCTAACGATTTTCCCTATTGTATTTTGAGATTTGTTTTTGAAAATCATATTCCGCTCTGCATATACATCCTCGGTGCCGGTGGCTTTACTGATTATACAGGTCCGTTTACTAATACTTAAAACGTGTTATGGTTTTACAGATATTTAATTTATTTAACTGCATAAACAGAAGAAATAGCGTTACGCAAACTAAGAGGTCTCATGTCAGTCCAAACTTTCTCAATGTGCTGCAGGCAAACCTCCTTCTCTCCTACTGTGCCTTCTTCCGTCCAGCCTGGTGGTGTATTTTTGTGCGCTGGCCAGATGGAATATTGTTCTTCATGGTTAAAAACAACTTTGTATAAAAGCGATTCCTGAGTCATCTTTCTCACCTCCTTAAAAAATTTAATATTCAGCCACTAAGTGGCGGTATTTACTTGATTCCATCCGTTCATCACTGACAATCCGTCCGTAATCGACATTAATAACTCTTTCGGCCAAGTGAAAATACTGGTCATCATGCGAAATAACTAGAATTGTTTTCCCACGTTCTTTAAGATCCTGGAGAAGATGCGTGTAAAAAATCTCCTTAAATACCGGGTCCTGATCTGCAGCCCACTCGTCGAACACATAAAATGGCCTGTCTTCAAGATAAGCTGTCAAAAGAGCTAGTCTTTTTCTTTGCCCTTGAGACAGCCTCGTAGTCGATAGCTTCCCATTTCGGATAGTAACTTTGTGGTCCAACTGTAACAGTTCCAGATAATGTTGAGCCTCTTCCTGTTGTTTTTCTAAGTCTATTCCCAGAAGATTATCAAATAGATAAAAATCACTAAACACGACGGAGAAGAGTTGACGGTAATGGTCTATACTATCTTTTGTCACTTCTTCGCCATCAAGAATAATAGACCCAGAGTCTGGCAGATAGAGGCCGGTAAGCATTTTCGCAAGTGTGGTCTTACCGCTTCCGTTCCCACCGACAAGAAAAACAATCTCTCCTGGTGTAAAAGTTAAGTTATCTATTTTCAAAGTGAAATTCAGGTCTTCTTTTTCTCTGTAATACTGATGAGTGAGCCCTTTAAATTCCAACTTCTCATAACCTCTTTTTTCCAGGTTGTTTTCTGTCAGTACATCGTCTCCAAGGGATAGGCCAAGGCTGTCTATTTTCTTCAGTGAGATATTTGCCCGTCCAAAGTTTGGCATAATGTTTAAAATAGTTATAAGCGGAGTCATCATATATAAAATCGCCAATGTATACCCCACCAAAATTTCTGAACTGACCGAACTGAAGACAGGACCCAGAAAGAGTACGAATCCTATGAAGAAGAGAAATAGCAGCTGCCCCCAATTTCCAGCAAATGTATACAGTGTCATCCCACGGACTGTACTTTGGTAAACTCCATGTACCGTTGGCTCTAGTTCATCCTGAAAGAAACTCAGTCTTCTTTTTTTATTGGTTTTGAGCTCTTTTGTACCCTGGGTAAGGGCATTAAAATGATTAAACAGCTCATCTTGTTTCTCCCTAGCCTGAATCAAATACTTATTGGCGAATTTCATCAATAGCTGGTAGCTTAGAAAAGCTGCCAGCATAAAACCGAGACCAATGCCTAAAACAGGCAGGGAGAGAAAACCCATATACCCAAGACATCCAAGGACAATTACCAAATTGGTTATGAGCATAGGGCTAACACTAACTGCATTCATAATCGCTGCTACGTCATCCGTAAGACTAGCCAAGAGTCTATGAGGACCTTTTTCTTCCAGAACGCGAAGAGGTGTAGAAAGAATCCTTTTGCTTAAATCTAGTCTTAACTCGATGATCGAACCTTGTGCAAGACGTATTAGGAGGTAGCCAGACACAAAACTAGTCAGCAACATAGCTAGGCATAGACCCGCGAACCCCAAAATAATACGGAGCATACCAGGATTCTCTAGTGTCAGAATATGATTGACCAGAGCAATTACCAGAGTACCGCTGCCTCCAGAGATAATGCCAGCAACAATGGCAAGTACTACATTTACCTTTGAGGTGCTAAATAAGAATTTAAATATTTTCATAGTTCGTTTCTCACCTGTTCCTGGTAGGAATTCTTTGGTTTGACCAGCTTTGTCTTTAATCCCTCAAGATGTAGAGGAGAAAATCTAATAGTATCTTTTGGCAATTCTTCATACATAACCTTTCCTTCTGTTAAACTTGTCCAGAAGTTTCCTTCCTTGGCACCAGAAGTAAGGATAAGAAGATTAGAGCGTACTTTCCCAGGAAAACCACTATTCCACAATTGTTTTTTTATCTGTCTATTGAAATGGTCAAGCTGGAATATAGTATAAATATCCTGGTATTGGACTTCTTCACTAATCAAATCCTGGTCAACAAGAAGCTCCCTTGTTTTTTCCCATATTTCATCTTCCGGTAATTCCTTTAAGGATTGAGGATAGCTTTCATCCCCTCCTGTCTTGCTGATTGCCCTCCGGAGGAATTCTTCCTTCACTAAGGGATCGTCTGTTTCTCTCTTTAACGGTTCCGAAATAGCGTTATCTTCTATTAAAAACAGTGTCTCTATCTCTTCTCCTTCAATCTCCAGAATCTTCACAACCTCTAATGCAAGCAAGCATCCTGTTGATTGCGCACCGATTATAAATGGCCCTTGCGGTTTAAATTTCCTGATTCCATTTACCGTTAGTTGCGCTATTTCTTTTAGGTTTATATATGGTTCAGCCAATTCAACTTTTAAGGTTCCCACTTTTCTTAAGTCTGCCTCTTCAAGATCTTTCAGAAATGGAGGTGGCTGGATAGCAATTATCCGGTAATCTGACCCAATTGCCTCTGCGAGATCTGTTGCTTGAGGAATCATTGAAGACGGGTATATGGCTTCCATCTCTGATATAAAGAATAGCGTTGGACCCAAATCTGTCACTTCAGTAAACAATTCACCATGCCTACTAGTAAGTTCATTCTTAGTAAATGCATTAATTCGGCCGACAATGGAGTTTCTTCCAGTCGCTTCTTCCAAAATCTCATGAATAGTCGGCTTTTCATAAATCACATCTAATGGAATTTTTTGACCAAGCAGCTTTTCAATCTGCCCCATTAAGTGAACAACATTTAGGGAATTTCCCCCTAGTTCAAAGAAGTCGTCGTGTATTCCGATTTGGTCCACTCCGAGAATTTGCTGAAAGATTTTCACCATTTTTCTTTCCATAACAGTAGTAGCAGGTGTTATGTCTCTCTCACTTACAGTTCCAAGCATCGGTTCTGGCAGCTTACTTCTGTCCAACTTTCCATTTGGGTTTACTGGAAGCTCTTCCATCAAAATGATCCTCTCTGGCACCATAAAGCGTGGAAGACCTTTTCTCAGAACTCTTTTGGCTTCTTTTTCGTTTAGTTGCTCTCCATTTTCAGGTATTACATAAGCAACCAACATTCCATAAGGAGATAAATCATCTTTACGGTAGATAACCACACCTTCTTTAAACTCAGGCTGTTCTCTTATGATAGATTCAATCTCACTTAACTCTATTCGCAGGCCTCTCATCTTCACCTGACTGTCTTTACGGCCGATATATTCAATTTCTCCTTCGGGGCTATACTGAGCAAGGTCGCCAGTTTTATACAAACGTTCTCCTAATGAAGAGAAAGGATTTGGGATAAAACTCTCAGCTGTTAAACTTGGTTTTCCGTGATAAGCAGCAGCCAAGCCAAGTCCTCCGATATAGATTTCTCCAGGTACTCCAATTCCAGAAGGATGTAAGTTATCATCCAATATATATATTTTTGTATTGGACATCGGTCGTCCAATCCGAACAACTGCATCCTCTCTCCTACAAGCAAAAGATGTCACTTCAACTGAAGCCTCAGTTGGTCCATATTGGTTGTAAAGTTCAGCATCAAACATTCTAAAAAATGAATCTTTTATTTGTGAAGTTAAAGGTTCCCCGCTGCACATTACTCTTTTAATCGTAGTAATAGAACCAGCTTCCAGTGCCTTCAGGAACTCCTGTTGCATTGTTGGAACAAAAAACAGTGTAGTTATTTGGTGCTCTTTAATCAGGCCGGCAAGATAGCTGCTGTCTTTGTGGCCTTCAGGCTTCGCAAGTACAAGAGCTCCTCCTGTGCAAAGTGTACTGAAGATTTCAAATACGGAATAATCAAAGCTTAATGGCGTTTTGTGAAGTCCCCGTTCTTCCTGTGAAATCCCGTAGTGCTTTTGCATCCAGAGAATCCGGTTAACAACCCCTTTGTGGGCAACCATTGTCCCTTTAGGCCTTCCTGTTGATCCCGATGTATAAATCATATAAGCAAGCTTTGGCGCTGATTTTTGAATAGGAAGCGAGCGAGATGCATGCAGTATATTTTCTATATCGATAAGGCTGTCAGTGATTCCTTCAAGCTCTGCTGAGCGTTTTTCTGTAGTAAGGGTGCACTTTACTTTTGAATCCTTCAGCATATATTTGATTCGGTCTTCGGGATAAGAAGTGTCCAAAGGTACATAAGCACAACCAGATTTCAATATCCCAACCAAACCTGCGATCATTTCAGCTGAACGATCCATATAGATACCGATAAAATCATTGGTCATTCCCCTACTTTGCAAGTAAGCAGCTACTTTATCACTTTCTCGGTCAAGCCATTGATAAGTGTACTCCTTGTTCCTTTCAATCAGTGCCACCCTGCCTCCATCCTGTTTTTGAATAAGCTCATGAAGGGAAAGGTGTTCATCATTAAATGTTTCTTCATTTGAGTTCCAACCAAACACTACTTTTTCATAAATATCATCAGGCAGAAAAGGTCGATCATTATGCGGTTCTTCTGGGCATTCCGCAATGGACTTCAGAATAGTATGATAAATCCCTGCGATCAAATCCATTTGGCTTTCTGTAAATGTACTCTCATCGTAGGCCAGCGTTAGACGAATTTCATAGTCTGGCGGATGGTTCGAGAATGTGACCATTAATTTAAAATGGGTATCATTAGCTGAATGGCTGTTATATCCTTCAACCTGTATTTTGTCAGAAGTCAGCAGTGGCTCCATTGAATGAAAATACACATAATTAAAAGCTGTATCAAAGAGCGTAGACTGGTTAATATGACGTTGTATCTCCGGCAGAGGAAGTCTCCTGAATGGTAAGATCTTTTGCTCTGTTTCAAAAATCATCTTCATATGATCAATCCAGCTTCCTGAAAATACCTGCTGCCTGAATGGCAGTGTATTTATAAAAAGACCTTTGACCTTTTCCCCGTCTTTTTCCTCCATTCTGCCGTTAGAGACCATTCCTGTTACTATATCGCTTTGGCCCGTGATAGACTGCAGAGCTTTGATATGCGATCCAAGCAACATACTTTTTACAGGGATTCGATATTCCTCTGAAACTTGCTTTAGTTTTCTGGATGTTTCCTTTGACAGTTCTACAATCCTTCTTCTCACTCTAAAAGTGCCTTTTTGCTTCCGTTTTTCTTCATAAACCGGGAGCTTAAGAACTTGACACTCCGCTAAAAATTCTTTCCAAAATTCAATGTGCTCTGCACTATTAATAGCTTCCTGCTCAAGATAAATAAAATCCCTGTAGTCAATGGCCAGTTCTTCCCTGTTGGCTATTTCTTCCCCTTCCAGCAAATTGAAGTACACCTCAAAGATCTCAGCAAGTGTTGAAGTCAGGCTCCAACCATCAAAGATAAGATGGCACTCAGTTAAGCTGAACTGAAAAGTTTCCTCTGAACGCTGATGAATAAAAAAACGGAGCAGGCTTGGCTTTGTCAGGTCAAAAGTGTTCTTCTTCTCTTCCTGCACATATTCATCAATAATATTTTCCTGATCCGGATGGTCTAAATGTCTTATATCCATAAAGCCAACAGGCAGAAGTGCATTCTCGTGAACCATCTGCATGGGAATGCTAAAATTCTTAAGATCAAACGATGTACGAAGCATCACATTCCCAGCAACCACTTTCTGTACCGCTTTTGAAAATAAGGAGTAATCAAACTTCCCTTTAAGCAGCACGCTGTCAATATTATGATAAAGAGGCTGTTCAGGATATTGTTCCATGTGAAAGAACATTCCTTCTTGAACTTTTGCGAGAGGATACACATCCTTGACTCCTTCAGGAATAAGAGTCTTTTCTTCTTCAGGAACAAGAGCAAATGGTTCAAGAGAAGCTTTTCGGTTCACTTGGCGACCGGGCTCATTCAACAACTGGACAAGCTCTTCTATGGTTTGATTTTGAAACAGATCCTCTAGAGTGAAGAGGTATCCGACCTCTTCCGCTTTTGATATCACTTTTAGGCAGCGGATACTGTCACCACCTAGAGAGAAAAAATTATCATCGAGGTATACCTGTTTTTTGTTTAATATTTCCTGCCAAATGCCTGCAAGTGTTTTTTCCTTGTTAGTTTCCGGCAACCTGGCCGTTCTTCCAGGATGTTGGCCGCAGAGTTTTAGCAGCGCTGCCTTATCCGCTTTTCCGTTAGTCGTTAAAGGAATTGAATCAACAGAATGTAAATGTGCAGGGAACATGTACTTCGGTAAATCGTGAAGAAGCCTTTGCCTCAGTCCTTTAATTGCTATGTCATTAGCAAGTTCTTTAAAAACAACAAAAGCCGCTATTTCTTTTTCATTATTTTCATTGATCCTTACAGTTACTTCACAATCCTTTATCGAAGGATCGTTAGATATATAGCTTTTGATTTCTCCTAACTCAATCCGGTGTCCCTTGATCTTTACCTGGTCATCCGCCCTCCCGATATACTCAATATCACCACTCGGGAGTATCCTGCCAACGTCCCCTGTACGGTAAAGACGCCCGCCCTTATTAGAAAATGGATCCGGGATAAACCGCTCTGCAGTCAGAGCAAATCGGTTATTGTAACCTCGGGCAACGCCATCTCCGCTAACAAATATTTCTCCTTGTACTCCAATTGGAACAGGCTGAAAATCCTCATTAAGAATATAAATCTTAAGGTCGTTTAGTGGGCGGCCAATCAAACTTTTAGATCCCTCATGCGTTTCTTCTAATCGTACCTCCCGCCAAGTCACATGCACTGTAGTCTCCGTAATGCCGTACATATTGATTAGGTGAGTCCTGTCTCCGTACTTTTCAAACCAACGTGAGAGGTCATCAAAATGAAGCGCTTCGCCGCCAAAGATAATATATTTTAAGTTGAGGTTTGCAGGTACCTTTTCCATCTCATGTAACAGCTCTTTGAATGCTGAAGGAGTTTGATTCAATACGGTGATGTTTTGCTGAAGCAACAAGTTTAAAAATTCATTTGGGCTTCTTCTCACTTCGGATGGAACAATCACAAGTTTCCCTCCGTAAAACAAGGCTCCCCATATCTCCCAAATTGTAAAGTCAAAAGCCAGTGAATGAAAAAGTGTCCAAGCATCATTTTCAGAAAATGCAAAATGTTCCTCGGCGCTCCAAAAAAGTCTTCTGACGTTATGGTGCGTATTTAAGACTCCCTTTGGTTTTCCTGTCGAACCAGAAGTGTATATAATATATGCCACCTGTTCCGGATAAACGTCCATGGAATTTCCACCACTGCCCTCTAAATTCCAAGGATCTTCCTCGTAAATGATTGATTTGTAATTCCCACCCAGGCTAAAAGTATTTTTGAATTTTGCATGAGAAATTACAATGTTACACCGAGAATCTTCTATTATATCTAGCAATCTGCTCTCAGGCTGTTCAGGGTCGAGAGGTATATAGGTACCGCCTGCTTTCAGAACACCAAGAATGCTGATGATATATGAAATTGAACGGTCCTGCAGGATAGCTACCCTTGTCTCTCTTCCAACCCCGTTTTTTCTTAGGTAGTTCGCCATCCTGTTACTTTCTTGGTCCAACTCAGCATATGTAATTTCTTCTGTTCCATAGACGATAGCTGTCCGATTTGGAAATTTTTTAACTTGTTCAGCAAATCGTTCATGTATATTACCTTCTTTTGGATATTTGCAGCTCTTTTCTCCAAGCAGATAACTCTCTTCAATAGGAGTAATGGCTTTAATCTCTCCTAATCGTTCATTTGGAGAAAGGATCATTTCTGATAGAATCTGAAGATAACTATTAATCATTCTATTGATAGTTTCTTCTTCAAAAATTGTGCTATATTCAAAGAAACCTTCTATTCTCTCTGGTGTATCCAATAACGATAGTGACAAGTCAAATTTGCTAGTTCCCGTTTCTACTTCATAAGGTTGAAGAAGGCATTTATCCAGCCGGAGTGTGGACTGCTCTTTCCGCTGGTAAACAAACATAGACTGAAACACGGGATTATTAGTTAGGCTTCTTGTCACATTTAAGAGGTCAACCAGTTTATCGAATGGAAGCTCCTCATGATCCTGTGCCTCCCGTACTATTTCGGATATTTTCCTCATAAAGGCAACGGATGTCTCTTGGTGATCAATATCTGCTTTAAGAGGTAGAGTATTGGCAATACATCCTATCAGTCTTTCAGTGTCCATCTGCTGGCGATTGGCAACCGGAACCCCAAGTATAAGCTCTTTTTGATTAGTGTATTTGTATAAAAAAACATAATAGGCTGCTATGAAAATAACAAAAGGAGAAACCTTATACTCCACGCTCGCATCTCTAATAGCACTTACAATGACGCTGTCTACTTCAAATCTTTTAATGCTTCCTGCAGATTTCCCTTCTTTGTTCATGCCAGAATCTGCTGGAAGCATAAGGGGAGGAGGATTCTCCCCGATCTTTTTTTTCCAATAAGCAGACTGTCTGTCTAAATCCCCATTTTCAAATCTTCCACGTTGCCATTGTGCATAATCGGCATATTGTATGTTCAGTTCCTCAGACTTTTTCCCTGTAAAGAGGTCTGTTATCTCCTGCATCAGGACTCCTGTAGACCATCCATCAAATACTATATGGTGAAAAACCAATAACAGGATATGATCTTCTTCAGTAAGCTTGTAAATTTCTATTTTGTACAGAGGGCCGGAAGAAAGACTGAATGGGACAGATGCTGATTTTTTTATCTGTTCATTTGCTTTTTTTTCCTTTTCCTGCAATGTTTCCCCATTGATTTTAATTACAGGGATTTTCACCTCTTGATAAGGATTGATGTGCTGAGTTGGTGTACCCTTAGAATTTTCGAATCCCGCCCTCAGAACTTCATGTTTTTGTATAATCCTGTTAAAAACTTGTTCCAATTTATTAAAATCTGCCGGTCCAGTCATTCTCATGGCAAGCGGAATATTATAAGCTGCACTTGAACTTTTAAGTTCGGAAGCAAACCACATTCTTTCCTGCGCATAAGATAAAGGATATTCATTTTGATTCTCCCGCTTAGGAATGGTGTTTGCCGTTCTTAGTCCCATTTGCTTTTTCAATTGCTTTAATATCTCAAGTTCTTTTTCCAGACTCAAAGGTTACCCTCCTTTCATATCTTTGCTTCTTCGGAAGCCATTTTTTCGGCTTTTAGATAAGCTTCGGAAACCAGTCGAATATACTTATCTTCATGCGGGTATAGTTCTTGAATACCCTTTGCCAGATTTTCAACTGTCTCTGATTCAAATAACAGACTGACCGGTACATCGAGCTCATAAATTTTCCTTATACGGGAAATGATTTGCGTAGCGTTCAATGAATGCCCGCCCAGTTCGAAAAAATTGTCTCTGATTCCTACTTGCTCTTTTTTAATGACACTTTTCCATATCCCTGTTATTACTTGTTCCAATTCAGTTTTCGGAGAAACATACCTTCCTTTCTCAAGCCTATTGTATAAGGCCAGCAGTGAACTTCTATCTGTCTTGCCGTTATTATTAAGCGGAAACTCGGCTAAAGCGATAATTTTGGCTGGCACCATATACACCGGCAGCCACTTTCTTAAGTACTCTTTTATCTCCTCTTCTTCTGCATTCCCAGTGCAGAAAGCAAGGATCGTTGTTCCTTCTTGGACAAGTGGAAAGACGATTGCTTCTTTCACAGAAGGATGTGTCCTCAACACCGCTTCCACTTCATTTAAATCAGCCCGTTTGCCATTAATTTTTATCTGTTCGTCAATGCGTCCGACAAATTCAAGCTCACCGTTTACCATGAGGCGGGCAAGATCTCCAGTTTTATAAAGCCTTTTTCCGTGTTCGAATGGATCAGGCAAGAATTGAGTTGCGGTCAGGCTCCGGTTTTCAAAATAGCCGCGGGAAACAGATGTCCCTCCTATATAGAGCTCTCCAGTCTCCCCTACAGCTGTTCTTTCCATTTCCTTGTTCAGCACCAACACCTTCGTATTTCTAACTGGTTTTCCCATTGGCACAAACAATTCATTTTTGATAGAGGAGAACGTTGAATTCGAAGTAGTTTCTGTAGGGCCATATAGATTAATAACCTGTATATTCGGAAACAGCTCCCATGTATCTTTGAGCAGAACACTGCTGATTTTTTCTCCACCTACCAACAGATGAGTTATTCCTGTTTTTACTTTTTCTGCTAGGATATCATCTTTAAGTATTTCCCCCACTAGAACATTCCATAGAGAAGGAACTAGGTTCAAAGTATTCAGTTCATATTCTAAAAATTTCTCAAGAAAGCGAACTGGCTCAAGAACATCTTCTTCTGAAAAGAGTGTTACCTTTTTTCCCCTCATCAACGGATAAAACAGTTGTTTTAAAAAGGCGTCAAATCCAAGTTCTGAAATAAAAGGTAGCTTTAAGTCCTCGTTTTTGAACTGCTGATCCACCCATAAAATATAATTTAGCAGGCTGTCATGCTGAACTGAAACGCCTTTAGGCATACCGGTTGAACCTGAAGTGAAAAGTACATAAGCTAGTTGTTCAGGAAGAACGGA
The DNA here is from genome assembly GCF_000294775.2 of Cytobacillus oceanisediminis 2691. GTDB lineage: Bacteria > Bacillota > Bacilli > Bacillales > Cytobacillaceae > Cytobacillus > Cytobacillus pseudoceanisediminis. Next base: position 771,369 of record NZ_CP015506.1, on the reverse strand, counting down.
AGATACGAAAGGCACTTCATCTTCCTGCTGAATTTTTAATCGCTCTGCTTCCAAGTCCAGGACTTTAATGCCTAAGTTAATATCTTTCAAACCAGCTTGTTCTTTTGTAATCGCTAAGGATGCGCCACTGTTCTTAATAGCGTATTGTACTCGGTTAACAGGCCACTTCACGTCAATTGGAACAAAGCAGCCTCCCGCCTTTAAAACTGCTAATATACTAATGACAGCCTCTTCAGATCTTGGAAGAAAGATAGCTACACGGTCCTCTGGATTGATATATTGTTTAATATATCTTGCCAAACGGTTCACTTTGCTGTTAAGTTCCCTGTAAGAAAGCGTTTTGCTATCCACAACTAGAGCTGGTAGATCACTATGGGCTTGAAAGCTTTCCTCCAATAGCTCTAAGATAGAACTCCTTTCTCGAACAGAATCTAGACTATATGTTCTGTTTAGTTGGTCTTGTAGGAAATTCTCTTCTGTCTCAGTTAAGAAAGACAGGCATTTAAGTTTTTTCTCTGGGGAATCAGCACAAACCTTAAGATGATGGATAAATTCATTTAGCAATTTTTCTGCATCATCTCTTCTGTAGTTGCATGCATTAAATTGAAGAATCATTTTATATCCTTCTTCAGCAGGAAAAATTGTCAGAAAGAGTTTATGCTTTTCAGAATAGGTGGCCAAATCTTCGATAGATACAGAAAATGGTTCTGGCCAGTCAATCTTATCGATATAACGCGCCTGGTACGGAATAAAGTCTTCAGACTTTGACATAAGTGTCAGTGGATTCACATATTCTGCTTTATCAAACAGAGCCTTTGTATGCTTTTGCCACTTCTCCGCATATTCGATATACGTATAGTCGTTATAATCAAGCTGTACAGGCAACACTTTCTCAAACTGACCAACACTTTCTTTCAACTCTTCATATTCCCTTCCCTCTGCTACAACCCCGACCGGCATGTCTAAACAAGACAGTTTGGATAAGAACACTTTCCACCCGGAAAGAAGAAGAGAGGAAACAGAAAGGTTATACCGCATTCCTAAATTTTTTATTTCAGAGGATAGAGTCTGGTCTATCTGTTTTTTAATTCTTTGGAGACTAAGGTTTTTTGACTGCTCATTAAGTCTTTCGTAAGGAAGCACCGCTTGCCGCGGGATTTCTATTTGGACCTCTTCACTTTCATATATGTCATTCTGCCACTGGCTAAAATCTACATACTGAATAATTTCTTCTTCTGGTAACTGAGTGTTCCCAACATAAAGGCTGATAGCCTGATGGATAATCATTTTTAAAGAAGCTAGATCTGTACATAAACTTAATCCATAAAGATTAATTTCATATTCTTTATCTTTTAATTTTATTATCTCAATATGAACGTTTTTGCCTGCCCCAACATCTAATCTATTGCTTACAATCTGCTGGATGGACAAGTTATGGTCTTCCTCTTTATTTGAACTAGGAGAATATGAAAAACTAAAAGGCACTTTTTCATCAATTATTTGAAGAGGGTACTCCATTCCCTCAACCTCCTGGAACCTTGTTCGCAGGATTTCATAGCGGTTCATGCATTCTATTAAGCACTCTTTTATTCTTGGGATAGAAAGGATCCCATTCATTTTGACAGATAGAAAACTATAAAACGGAGCTTCATAGACACCTTGCAATTTCCAGATCCTTTTCTGATGGTTTGACAAAGAGTAGCCTTCCATCGTTTTCATAAACGTCCCCCCTTATTATTTATTCCAACTGCATGTTTCTGTCATTCCCACCAGTGTTCTTCGGTTTCCGGTATATGGTGAACGACCATGTGCCGTAAGCATGTTATCGAGCATCAGAATATCGCCTTCTTGCCAGGAGAACATCACTGTTTCTTCTTCGTACACTTTTCGGATATGCTCCAGTACTTCTGGCTCAATCTCTGTTCCATCTCCATAAAAAGAATTTTTGGGAACATCCTGGACATCATATTGCCTTAAAATTTCTTCCCTAATTTCCTTGTTAAGTGTAGTAAGGTTAAAAGCGGTTATTTGATTGAACCAGAGAGGTGCTCCGGTCACAGGATGATCTGTTATAGCGGGACGTATCTGTTCTATCCTCAAGTGATCATCCGTTTTCCAGATACAATCCATTGCGTTTTGTCTGCAAATCTCCTCTACTTCCTCCTTAAGTTCCGTTTGAAATACATCTTGCCATTTCATTCCTAGGGTAAGTCCAAGATTTCTTACATACATTACTTGTTTGTCTTCAAACTTTTTTCTTATCTGCGGATCAATCTTTTGATAGATTCTCCGGCTATCAGCTATTGGTGTTTCCCCACCTGAAACAGCTGCGATGTTACAGTAAAAAAAGATTTTCATTGGCCATTCGTTGCTGTAGGCCATTTCATTATGCAGCTCTATCCACTGATCTGAATCAAAATCAGTTGAAGTGTAAATTTGATTCTTTACTGCGCTTCTTGGAGTAGCATGATCTTTGTATTCAAGGAGGTCCCCTGCTATTTCACGAATAAAGGTATGAAAATCCCTAATACCCTCTACCTTAAAGCCTCTAAAAAGTATTCCTCCATGCTTTAGCAGGAAAGCATTTAGTTCTTCACGACTCTTACTGGCCCATTTGAATAAGTCTACTTCCTCAGAGTTCGGAGTGATTACAATAGGTAAGAACTTTCCTTCCTTTAGAAGATTCTTGGTAACAAGTGGCTTATTCATCTGTACAGTCTGCCTTGTTCTCCGTTCCACTTTTAGTGTTTTTGTCATTGTTTGGGCTCCCTTTTAACTTAATATTGATATAGATGTTCTTTTCCGGCTGCTTAATCTGCTCCGATTCCGTTCCTTTTTTTGGGACTCTTGTGATTGATTATGATAAAGCAGAAGCTTTTCCATTTCTGCCATCAGCATTCCTACTTCACACCCTGAATCAGTTCCCATTTGTGAAAGGACTGCTACAAGAAGATCCAGGTACAAATTAATGTCATCTTCATTAAAGTGAGAGCAACTGTAGTTAATATCCAACGAGAGGCTATCTTCAGGCACGATGGAAACTGTTAATGGAAAATTCGTTTGCTCAGCAATCTCCACATCCTGCACGCTGACACCTTCAAGAAGCTGCTGTTTTCCATCCGATGACAACATATTAGGGAAATTGGCAAAAATAAGACATGTCTCGAATAAGGGATCTTTTGATTTATATCCGATTATTTCCTTAATTTCTGTTAACGGCATATGCTCAATCTGACTTATTTTTCCTTGCAGGTTTTGAACTTCGGACAAAAGGCTCCTTACAGACTTCCTTTTAGTGACTTTAACCCCGATTGGAAGGGTATTAATGAACATCCCAACCATTTCTTCAATCCCCTTTACAGGGGCTGATCGACCAGAAAATACTGAACCGAATATTACCTGCTCCTTTTTCCCGAGAAAGCTAAGTAATAGTGACCATCCGCATTGAACAATAGTATTCAACGTAGCTTTTTCTCTAGAAGCTAAAGTCTTTAAGTTACCAGTGAGATCCAGTGAAAGCTTCCTCTTTATTTCCCTATGCCCACTGCTCGCCAAGTTTGATTTAGTTGCAGTTCCAACAAGTATCGCCCTTTGATCGTAATTTAATAAATTCTCTTTCCAGAACTCGTCTGTGTTTGAACGATCCTGTGTGCTTTGCCAGAAAGAAAACTCGCCAAAAGAAAGGGATGCCATTCTTCTTAGCTCTATGCCTGAAATGATATTTCTGTATGCTTCTGATAGCTGGTTAATTACCATAGGCATTGACCACCCATCAAGAAGGAGATGATGATAGGTCCAGATGAAATAATGGGTTTCTTCATTTAAGCAAATCAGTTTAAGCTTTAGCATCTGATCCCTACCTGGAATAAACCCTGTCAATCGCTGCATTCTTCTTAAATCTTCTAAATCAGTCTCGGCACTCAAACTAGATTTTCCTGACCAGTCTTCATACTCCACCTGCACTTTAGGTTCTGAATTTATTACATGAATCGGCTTGGTGAAGCCTTCCCATAAAAAGTCCGCCCTGAGAATACTGTTAGAAGCCAATACATGATCCCATGCTTTTGAGAACGCCTGTACAGAGAACTCCCCGCAGATTCTAAACGCCATCTGTTCTACATAGACGCCTGAATTCGGGTGCATAAGTGTATGAAAAAGCATTCCTTCCTGGACCGGCGATAAAGGAAAAATGTCTTCTATATCAGTAGAATGACTACTAACAAGTTCCCATTCATCCTCTCTGAGGCTGATTTTTGGAAAAGATTTTGGCAATAGCAGCTTATATTCAAATTGCTTGGCGAGGGCAATAATGTCCTTCACAGTTGAAACAAAAGTGGAAATAAGTATTTCAATCGTTTCATCTTTATGGACATAACTACTGTACATCCAATCTAAAGAAAGCTTTCCTCCTATGACTGCCCCCTCGACATCAATTAGATATGCTCTTCTGGACTCTTTACTTCTGATCGGTTCCGCACTCCTGTTGGAAATTTCAAAGAAATCATTTTCCCTAGAGTGCATTACTTGGCCTAGATAATTAAAACTGACATCAGATGCATTGTCTTTAAGCTCTTTATCTGTTAAATATTTCAATATTCCAAACCCGATACCATTTTGCGGTATACTTCGGATTTGTCTTACGGTACTTGTCAGGCTTTCGAGAAGTGATTGATTTTTACCTGTGTCAGACAAAAAAGGGAAAAGTGCTGTAAACCATCCAACAGTCCTGCTGAGTTGAACGCCTTTATTTATTTCTTCTCTACCGTGTCCCTCTAGGTCTACTTTGACTTGTTTATTTCCGGTCCATTTTCTTAAAGTAAGGATTAAACTTGTAATAAGTATCTCCTGAATCTTGGCATCCAAAGTTTGATTGACACCGGTTAATAGATATTGTGTTTCTTTTTCAGTAAAACTGATCGTTTTCTTGACCTTGCTTCCCTCTGTGTTTCGAATATCCGAGTTAATGAAATCTCTAGGTATCTTGGTACTGAATGCCGCTGTTTTTTTCCAATAGGGATACTCTTTCGCCAGTTTTTCACTTTTTGCATAATTCTGGAGAAAATGACCCCACTCTTTGAAAGACATTCCTTCATTAGGCAATTTCACTTGCTCATTCTTTAATATCTGATTGTACGCTGATTGCAGGTCCTCTAGTAATATTCTCCAGGAAACACCATCTACGATTAGATGATGGGCAGTAAAGAAAACTTCATATTTCTTTTCTTTTTCATTTCTGAAATATAGAACCTTCATCAATGGACCATTACTAAAGTCAATAGATGACTGGGCTTCCTGAATTCTTTTATTCTGGGAATCTAACGCAGCTTCACCATTTATGTCTATCACTTCCAATGTAAAACCAGGACTATCATCCGGAATCTGTACCCACTCATCACCGTTATGGATGAACCTTGTTTGGAAAGCTTGGTGGGCTTCAACCATACACGTTAGAGCCTGCTTAAATTCACGAACAGCAAGATCTTCTTTTGAATTGATAAAGACAGATTGGTTCCAGTGATGTGGATTTGCAAGTTCCTTTTCAAAGAACCATTTCATTATTGGTGTAAACGGCTGGCCATTTGCTCCTCCCAAATCTGTTAAATTAGAATTCAAGTATTCGTCGCTCTCGTTCTCCAGAGCAAGTGAAATATTTTCAATGGTCTGGTGTTCAAACAAGTCTTTAGTTGTTAGATGAATGTTTACTTCCTGACACTTTGCAGCAATTTGAAGTGCTAGAATGGAATCTCCGCCAAGCTCAAAATAATTATCATGGATCCCTACTTTATCAACCCTAAGTACTTCTTCCCATATGCAGGCCATTTTTTCCTGAAGAGAGTTCACCGGAACAGCAATAGAAGTACGTGTATTTTCAAGAACTTCAGGCAACGGAAGAGCTTTACGGTCAACCTTTCCATTTGTAAGCATTGGCAGTTCATCCAGTACTATAATCGATCTAGGGATCATATATTCCGGGAGCACGCTTTTGAGTGATGCTTTTAATTCCTCATTAGATATTGCTTTGTCCAAAGTTACATAAGCGTAAAGTGTTTTTCTTCCTGAAACTGATTCTGCTTTTACAATGGACTGCCTTACTCCAGGGATAGTTAACAGTGCTTTTTCTATTTCTCCTGTCTCGACCCTGTAGCCACGTATTTTTAGCTGGTCATCGTTTCTTCCAAGAAAATCGATTTCCCCTGTAGGAGAAGATGCTACTATATCCCCCGTGCGATACATCCTCCCTCCTGGAACTGTGCTGAATGGGTCCGGCAAAAATCGTTCGGCGGTCTGCGCTGGTTTCAAATGATAACCGCTTGAGAGGATAGGTCCTCCAATGTAAAGTTCCCCCGGCTTCCCATCGGGCACTAGTCTGTCCATGTTGTCCAGAATATAGGTTTTTCTGTTTGGGAATGGGATACCTATACTCACAATTGGTGTATCAGGCAGTTCTTTGCTAATTTTATAGTAAGTACAGGTTGTCACAATTTCTGTTGGTCCATAAAAGTTATAAAGTTCTGTTTTCCCTTTATTTACCAGGTTCCATGCTTCAGCGTGAGCTTTGGAAAGCTTGTCCCCTCCAATTGCCAGCATCCTTAACGAAGGCATTTCCAGCTGTCTATTGGTTAGACGGTAATACTGTACAACTTCAGTCCAATATGGGGTTGGAAGATTCCCAATAGTTATTTCATATTCATTCACTTTGTCTACAAATTCTTGAGCATCCCACAAATGTTCCCCCCGGATAAATACTTCTCCCCCACTAAATAATGTCGGGAAAATTTGTTCCGTTGAAGGATCAAATGTTATAGTGCCAAATTGAAGCACTTTATCCGATTCTTTCAATTGAAAAGTTTCCTTGAAAGATTGATAGTGAAGTAGAGCAGCATTATGGGTGACCGTCACTCCTTTAGGCTCACCTGTAGAGCCCGAGGTATACATCAGGTATGCGGAATGCAAACTGCTTACCTCCGCTTTTGCTGTTCTACCACCAATGTCTTGTTTAACCGAGACTGGGATACAAGTAATACCAGTGAAACTAGCAGTCTGCCCTTTTTTTCCTACAATCATGAAACGAGCCTCTGAATCATGAAGAATATATCTTATCCGTTCTTCTGGCATATGCTTGTCAATAGGAACATAAACTCCGCCTGCCTTTAAGATACCCAATATGGCAATTACAAGATCGGCCGACCTTTCCATCATGACAGCAACGTGCTGTCCTGTAGTTAGCCCTTTTTCCACCAGATGTGCTGCTAACTGATTGGAACGGCGGTTAAGCTCTTTATATGTATAAGCATCATTTTCACTTCTCACAGCAATCTTGTTCCCGTAGATAAGAACCTGTTTCTCAAATTGTTCATGTAATGTAAATGGTCCCGTTATCTTCTGTTTTAAAGTTCTTCCATGTATTACTGTTTTTTTCGTTTCTTTTTCATCCTTTAGCTGAAGGCTATCCACTGTTTTGTTTACATCATCAAGAACCTGATTCATAAATAAAGTTAATCTGTTCAAGATAGCCTCGGCATCATCATTATTGATTGCAGAGGAAGAAAAATGGAGGCGGAGAAGGAGTTTCCCTTCATATGGAATTACCGCTAAACTAACAGGAAAATTGGACTTTTCCTCTACCTGGAAACGAGTAATGGCTAGGCCTGCTTTTTCATCTGTAAAAAGCTTGGGATCAAATGGATAGTTCTCGAAAACAATGATGCTGTCAAATAGCGGTTTATCTGCGCTTAGCCCACTGACTTTTTGCACTTCGAACAATGGGGTATATTCATACTGAAGCAATTCAGTCTGCTCTTTTTGAACCTGCTGGATTACTTCCAGCATTGTATCTTCCCTTTTAAGTCGAATTCTTAAGGGGAGTGTATTTATGAATGGACCGACAATTCTATCGGAGTTTCTCACTTCAGGCCTGCGACCGGACATTACTGTCCCCATTACCACATCCGTAAAGTCAGTCCTGCTGTTTATCAATAAAGCCCATAGGCTCTGTAAAACCGTAAACAGAGTTACGTTATGATCACGGGCAAGTGATTCAAGTCTTGTTCTTTCCTGTTCAGATATAAAGCAATCCCTGTACTGATCCTGAACGGAGTGCATACTATTACCCCGTTTTGTTTTGAGATAACTGGGTTCTTCCAATCCTTCCAGCTTTCTTCGGAAAAATTCAAGAGCTTCACTAAGCTCTTGTTTGTTAAGCCAAGAAATATATTCTCCGTACTGTGGAGTATTTTCTAAACTAAGTGGCTCATCTCTTATTGTTGAATGGTAAAAGTCCAGAACATCCTTTAGTACAAGGGGCATAGACCAGCCATCCATCAAAAGGTGATGAAAGGTCCAGATGAACTCATATCCATCAGTTAGCTTTATTAAACAAAACTTCATCAAAGGTCCCTTCTCAAGGTCAAAAGGTTCTACTCGTATATCCTCAGCAGTTTTGTTAAGCTTTTCATCGGCTTCATATAGCGGGCAATCCCATGACTTTTCCTCCCACGGAACTTTTATTTTTTTTTGTACTACCTGAAGTTGGCTGTTAATCCCTTTCCAATGAAAAGTGGTCCTTAGAGCATCGTGCCGCTCGACGGTCTTTTCCCAAGCCCGACGGAAAACTTCCTTTTCAAGAGCATCTGATAATGAGAACCGAATCTGCTCAATATATAAGCCTGTTTCTGGCTGATGTACAGCATGAAACAGCATACCTTTTTGCAAGGGAGAGCATTCATAAATATTTGCAATATTTTTTATATCCATAAAGGGACTCCTTACTAGTTACTTTGTTTAAGAGAAAGCAAAAATTTATCCAAAGCTCCTTGGTCCAGGTTTGCTTCAGGAAAATCACTTGCTACCAGGCCAATTTCTTCCGTTACTGTACAAAAACGTATCAACTCACGGATATTAGTTAGAATATCTGTACAAAGGCGACCAATATCTTCTTCAGAAAAACTTGGACTATAATGTATTCGCACACATAGTTGCTCATTGAAGATATATGGTTCAAATTCTAGGAGATAGACTCTCTTTTCAGAAGGGTTTTTTACAGACTCGCTTAGGTAGCTGTGAAAAGAAAAGTGTTTTGAACGGAAAAAAGTCTGATCCACTTTTCCAAGATAGTTGTAGCTGAAGAGGCTATTACTAAGCTGCGGCCCCTCCATTTCTTTTAGCCACCGTGCGACACCATAGGTAATTCCTCCATTTGGAAATCTTCTCAAGCTGTTTTTCGCATGTTTTAACAACACATTATCTTGAGCCTTTAAAAGGCTACCTTCCAGAAAGACTGGATAAACACTTGTAAACCACCCTACAGTCCTTGAAAGATCCATATCAGATGTAAAAGGATCACGCCCATGGCCTTCGAGATCAATCACTAAATTTTTGTCACCTGTAAAAGTTTTCAAAGACGAAGCAACCGCTGCAAATATGACTTCATTGGCTTTTGTTTCAAAATATTTCGGAACCTCTTTTAGAAGGGAAAGGGTCAAATCTTTTTCGAGCCACCCTTCTGCTTGCTTTTTACTGCCTTCAGTCCCTTTATCCACGTTAGCCAAGACGCTTTCATCCGCCTTAAAAGACCTTGTTACAAGCCATTGATTCTCTTTCTTTAATTCGTCTTCATCCAATTCTCTTAAATAACGAGACCATTCAGAGTAGGTGAAATTTTCAGGCGGCAGTGCCAGTCGATCACCTTTCAGTTTCTGTTCTAATAGTAAATCCAGATCTTGCAACAGGACCTGCCAGGAAATCATATCAACGATCAGGTGGTGGGCAATTATTATGAGTTCATTTTCCCGTTTACCATCACAATCAATATACGCAGCTATTAATAGAGGGCCTTCTGTTATGTTTAAAGATGCTTGAAGTTCTTTAGCAAACCTGCTGACTTCACTTTCAATGTCCGCAGACATATCCATTTTTTTATATAGAATCTGAAAAGAAGATTTATCGTCTTTGTATTTTTGTACCCAGCTACCATTCTGTTGGAAGAACCTCAGTTTCAAAGATGGATGTACTTTCATCAAATAATCGAAAGCATCCTGTAATAGGCCGTATTCGATATCTTTTTGAACCTCTAACCGAAGTGCTTGGTTCCAGTGATTCTGATATAAGAACCCCTGAGCAAAAAACCACTGCTGAATCGGTGTTAACGGAACTGTTCCATGATCTACTGCATTTATTGACTTCTGCTTTACTTTCTTCATTGCTCTTGCCATATTGACAATTGTTTTCTTTTCAAAAATATCCTTGGGCTTTAATGTCCACCCTTTTTCTAGGAGTTTTGAGGATATCTGAATAGCGAAAATCGAGTCTCCTCCTATTTCGAAAAAGCTGTCATTCATGCTTATTTCTTCTCCGAGCAACTCGGTAACTACGTTACTAAGAACTCTTTCTTCTTGAGTCTCCGGGAGAAGAATATCCTCACGCTCTTCCTTAGCGGATATTTTAATTTTCAATAGTTTCTTTTTATCAACTTTTCCATTTTGAGTTAATGGAAGTTCATCCATCACTATAAACTGTGAAGGTACCATATAATGAGGCAGGCGGGCAGCAAGTTTTCTTTTTAGCTTACTAAGCGATATGCCCAAAGGAGCAACAATAAAGGCTGCTATTCTTGATAGATTATTTTCTTTTTTTAAGAGCACGACCGCTTTATCAACATCCACTTGTTCTTCAATTGCTGCTTCAATTTCCCCTACCTCAATGCGGAATCCATTCACTTTAACCTGTCCGTCAATCCTTCCAAGAAAATGAATGCTTCCATCTTCGTTATAACGAGCCAAATCACCGGTTTGGTACAGACGTTCCCCTAACCCGAAGGGATTTGGAATAAATTTATCTGCAGTTTGAGATGGCCGATTATTATAACCCCTAGTGATGCCACGCCCGCAAATATATATTTCGCCTTCAGTGCCTTGAGGAACCATATTAAGATGTTTATCGAGAATATATATTCTTGCATGTGCAGGAGGATATCCAATTGGAACCGCAGGATGATTGCATGTTTCACCGAGTCTGTAATAGCTGGACCACACTGAAGCTTCCGTGGGACCGTATTCGTTATAAAGGTCTATATTCGGGAATTTTTCCTTCTGAGATGTATGTAGACTCTTAGGAAAAGGTTCTCCTGCGACAATTACACATTCAAGGCTTCTCAATTGTGCTGTTCCTGCCTGGTTTAGCATTAACTGAACAAACGAGGGGACACTTAACATATGAGTTACTTTTTCTTTTTGAATTTTACCAAGCAGCTCCGGTACATCAAGCTGATTGTTCAAGTCTGTCAGGATAATTTCCCCGCCGACCGTCAGTGTCCAGAAAATACCTACCATTGAGCTGTCAAAGGATATCGAGGACAGCAGCAGAAAGCGGCAAGCTTTGTTCAATTTATATACTTGCTCTCTTGACTTGGTAGAATAATAAATGTTTTCATGGCTCACCATAACGCCCTTAGGTCTTCCAGTTGAGCCTGACGTATAGATGATGTATGCCAGCTGCTTTGGATTTAGTTCCATTAGTGGTTCTTCCGCTGTATGAAACAAATCGCCCAATAATAGAAAATTTATATTAGGTACAGATAAGTCCATTATTCCGTCTGTGATGATTTTCGAAATGCCTGCATCCATTATCATGTATTCGAGTCGTTCTCTGGGATACTTAAGGTCTAGAGGAATATAGACTCCACCGGCCTTTAGAATTCCGATGATCCCAACAATGGCTTCTACACTTTGGGAAACTGCAAGCCCTATCCTCTCCTCCTGACAGATTCCAAGTTTTTTCAATCCTCCAGCCAATTTGCTGGATTTCTCAGAAAGTTCACGGTATGTAAGGGTATCTCCTCCCATAGTTACAGCAGGAGAATCGGGATTTAAACGGGCCTGCTTTTCAATTTCAAGTATAAGATTTGGCTGATTGGTGTTTTTAAGAAGTTGGGGGTGATTAAGGGAATTCAACTGGTGTTTTTTTTCACTCTCCAGCAGTAGGGGATATTCCTCCAGTACTGCGTATGGATTTTTAGCAATCCCTCTAAGTAGCTGGATAAAGTGGCCGGTGAAGCGTTTCATTAAGTTCCCATCATATTTTTCCGGATCAAATAATAAGCGGAAAGTAATCCCCCCATTAAACTCAATACCATCAAACTCAATTTCAAATTGTGTAATATTTCTTTTAAGTGGATAAACTTCGAATTCAAGTGATCCGAACTTCCCTTTTGCCCCGCCTATACCTAGAAAAGCTGGCCCCAGATTGTTCTTCGTAACACTTCTCATATTTGGAAAATTAAACATTACGTTCGCACGACCCTGTTCTTCTGCCAGTCCATTATCCTGCATCAGTCTCATAAGGCTGGAATAGGTAATCTCTTTATGCTCCTTGCTTCCTTCGAATTTCTCAGAGATTTGTTTGAGTAACTCTGAGAAGGTTAAGCCCTCTGTAAAAGCTCCATCTATATAAAGTGTGTTAGCGTAGAAACCTACGGATTTTAATGTTTTTCTGGTTCTATTAAAGAAGGGAGTGCCAACCCAGATATGCTTTTGCTGACTGTATCTGTGAAGTAAAACTTGAAAAGCAGAAAGAAGTATTATATATAAGCTCGAATCATTCATTTTTGCTGTTTCTTTTAATGCGTTTGCAAGCTTTTCATCAATTGAAAAGAATAAACAATCCCCCTTAAACGAATGATGATCAGAATTTTTTGCAGGGAGATTAACAGGATGTATACCCTTACCTCCTTGAAGCCTTTTCTTCCAATATTCTAGACTCTCTGTACTAGGGTATGCTTGTCCTTCTTTATTTGCTGAAAATTCAAAATATTTTAAGTCTACTTCCCGCTCTTCCGGTTCCTTTCCCTGAGAATACAAATCATAGAACCTGCCAAATTCCTTCATTATAACCATCATAGAAATTCCATCTATTGCAATGTGGTGTATATTGATCAAAAGAACTTTCTGAAAAATACAATTCTCCAAGATCCTGACTTTCATCGTGCATTTTTTTAGATCAAAAGGTGTATGAGCTTCCTCGCTTAGACTCTTGTTAAATTCTTCAAGACTTAAGTGAGAAAGGTTCTTTTGCTGGAAATCAAGTGTTTGATTTTCCATTATTTTCATAACAGGTATTCCATCTACCATTTCGTAAATCGTCCGTAATGAAGCATATCGATCTAAAACGCTCTGAAAAGAAAGTTTCAAAGCAGATATGTCTGCATCCGCAGGTAACAGCCAAGATGTAAACATATTTAAATGGTTCTGCTCTGAGGACAGATAGTGAGAACGCCAGAGATTTTCCTGATTTGGAGACAAGGAATAACTTTTTCCTGCGGTTATAGTCATATTAACGCTCCTTTAAAGATAAATGCCTTCTTTTAGAGTTAAGGCAGATAATGTATGGGAAACCAGTAAAGTAATATAGGTATCAAAATGTAACTTAGTTTCTAGAGGCTTAATAAAGTACTTAAAAGAAATCTTGGCAATGAATACTATCAAAAACTGTAGAAATTTCGCTTACATACTAAAAGTTTCACCATTATTTCAACACCAACGAAATTTTGTCTTGATTTCTTTTAGTTCATTTAACCTAACTTACTATCACAATATAAGTAATGATTCTATATACACACTTTCCCTTTTAATCATTAATTTTTAAATTTACAAAGCACCCATATCTCCTTTATAAGCTGAAACATTAATCCTCTCCAATATAGTTCAGATAGCCTACCTATAAGATAATCCTGTAACCTTTTACACTTTTTATATTAATTGAATTGTAATTGGTTGACTATTGAGAAAATGCACGGTTAGAATTAATAGGAAATGGAAAAATTTCCATTAATTTTCTCAATATGGAAATTTTCTAAAATCCTATAAAATACATACGGGAGGAATTATGCAAATAAGGAACTCCGAAATAGACTTTGGAAAGCTGGTGTTTTACACAAGGACAAAAAAAGAGATGACTCAGCAGGAATTATCCTTGGGGATCTGTTCCATCACTTATTTAAGCAAACTAGAAAATTCTAAGATTGATCCAAATGAAGAGACCTTGGCCTTGCTGCTAAAGAGGCTGGATATTGATATCCACGATATCCATCATAATAATCTTGACATCATCCAAAACCTTGAATTATGGTACCTTTCGATTATAAAAAGGGATGAGCCAGAATTAATTGAGCAACTGAAAGAGATTAATGATTCAGTGATCAAGAACGTATATTCAACAGATCTCATTTTTTATTCTTACCTGGTGAAGTTACGCTACTATATTCATAGGAAAAAGAAAAATGAGGCAACCACTGTACTAGAGACACTAACCAAAAGCAAGGAGAAGTTAAATCAGCACCAAAGCGCTTACTTCACCTACTTACATGGTCTTTATTTATGTACTATTCTGTTGGATTTTCCAAAAGGCCTCGAGTACTTTGAAAACATAATTTACTTCTTTAATGACCCTCAGCACGAAGATCCTGAGTTTTTCTATCATCTGTCTTTGACCTACACAAAAACGTACAATACAAGAATGGCAGTGACTTATGTGGAAAAAGCTCTAACTATCTTTAACAGCAAATTGTTTTTTAAACGAAGCTTGGAGTGCCAGCTGCTTTTAGGAGTAAACCTAGGTCGGCTTAAAGAGTATAATAGGGCTATTGAAATTCTAACCCAGATTACCGAAGTCGCTCCAGGCTTAGACGAAAAGTTAACTTTTGCCAAGGCTCTCCATAATCTCGGCTATTTGTATAGTAAGATTGGAAGATTTAATGAAGCTATTGATTACTATCTGAAAACTCTTAAATACACCGATTCACAAACAGATTTTTATCTCAATACAATAATTGAACTTTCGACTGTTTTAAAAGAAAATAACCGACTTAAAGAAGCAAAAGAGTGGATAGAACTAGCCTTTAAAGAGTACAAACCATCCAATGAACAATCTAGTAAGCTAATCCAATTAAAAGTATTGGAATTCCAAATCTCAAAAAACACTGATGAGCTCATTGATTTTTTAGAAAACACCGCAATTCCTTGTTTTTTAGAAATAAATGAATTTGGTTTGCTTTCAAAGTACTATGAACTTTTGGGGAACATCTATAAGAGACTGCATCAATACAAAAAAAGTAGCTATTATTTTGAATCCTGTTTGCACCTTCAGAAAAAAATGTCCTAGGAGGAACAATGATGAAAAAAATATTAGGTTTAATTATACTCTCTTCTCTTTTTACTTTTGGTGCTAGTGCTTCTGCAGATACAGCTGGACTTCCGGCTGATAAGATTTACCTAAAATACGGAGAAGAACTTCCTGAGTACGGAGAAGAACTTCCTGAATACTGAGAACATAATATGACAAGCAAAAACCCCTCCATTTAGAGGGGTTTATTATTTCAATTTAAAAGAACTTTAGTAGGCAATAAAATAGATACTATTTTCTTGAGAACTTCTGCTTCATTTTCCCTAATAAAAAAGTGGCCTCCTTCAAATACGTGATCCTCAAAAGACCCTTGTGTATGGCATGACCATTCCTTCCTCAGTTGATAGACTTTTAAGTCATTGTTTCCAGTAAAAATATGTAGATTATTTTTCATTATTGACGCCTTCGGTTTATAGATATACTGAAACACCAATTTATAATCTGCATACAAAATTGGAATAAATAAATTATACAAATCCTTGTCTTGAAAAATAGTTTCAGGAATATTGCCGCTTTTTCTCATTTTCTCTGCAAAATCATTCATTGGCAGCAAGTGGATATCTCCCTCCAGCTTGATATGAGGAGGCTGAAAAGCAGAGACAAACAGATTCTCAGGTAAAGATAGTCCTTCTTCATTTATCCTCTGACATAATTCATATGCCAGGAGCCCTCCCATACTATGTCCAAATATACTGTAAGGTTTCCCCTCTTGCAGAACGTCAATATTTTTTTCCATTAGGTCATCTACGGCTTCGTCAACGCTTTGAAATAATGGCTCCCGGATTCTCTTTCCTCTTCCAGCGAGCTCCAAAGGTATTACCTCAACATACTCTTCAAGCTTTTTTTTCCATGATAAATAAATAGATGCAGCAGACCCTCCCGCATAGGGCAAACAAATTAATCTGGTCTTTTCCACAAATTCACCTTCCCTCAAATTATTTCTTATAATTTTGAAATTATATGTGCTTACTTGCCGTTTATTAGGGCTGGGGTCTTAAGAGAAACCATAAACAAGGTGTATAGTTCTTCGAGGGTAAGTACTTTAAGATTTTCGAAGCAACCAGAATCGGAGCTGACTGCCAGCTTGTAGGATGAATCAAGGTGATATAACTTAAGATAGATTTCCTTTTCTTTTAGATAAGATTTGTAAATACTGCTATCGATCCTTTCTAGAATAATAGAATCCAGCGACAGAGACAGGCCTTTTCCTGCTGTTTTTATGTAGCATTCCTTTAAGGTCCACAAGTCATAAAATAAATGCGCTCTTTGGTTTCCTTTCATTCCCAACAGTTCTATATATTCTCTTTTACTATAAAATCGCTCAGCCAATGCAAGATCTACATCACCCATTTCTTGAACATCTATGCCATTTTCATTAGTGTCCAGCACAGCTACTACCCAGTATCCTGAATGAGATAAATTAAAGTATAAAGGGTATTCTTTTAAATATGGCTTACCGAACTCATTATGAGAAAAATTTATTTCTTGTGGGCAAATTCGCAGATAGCTGGCAAGCATATAGCGGACTAAAATATCGCCAATCAGGCATCTCTCTTTATCTTCATATCGATAAAAGGATTTTATCCGCGATTGTTTTTCACTATCAATATAATTTAATAAGGTTTGCATCTTAGCTACTTGCAAAGATTGATCCAGTTTAACAGCTATAACCTCCAGAATATTCACCTCCATCTTCATGGGTTTAAGATTAAAAAGAAAATAGATTGACGAAAGCAAATTGAAACTCTAGAATCTAACATATACACTACTTTCCCCTTTAATTGGTTATTATGGCAAATTTTTTCAATAATTAAAAGAGTTTTTTAAAGAACCTGTTTCTTTATTAAGTCCTATGAGGTTTTCACTGCCCTTCTCATCCTTTAGGGAACACGATATTCTCTCTGTATTTATATATAATTTAGCCTATTCCTGCCTTATACACTTTAGTTTTTACTATTGCTTTGTGAAGGAGAGAAGGATACTTGTTAAAACAGAAGCTTAAACCTTATTGTTATTCTGAGAATGGGACTTTAAAAGAGGTTTTTGTTTGTTCCCCTGCGAATCATAATGTATTAGGATCTGAAGTTTCAGCAGTTGGGTTTGCGGAGGAATTTATTGCCGAAAAAGCATATGATCAACATTATCAAATGAAAATGAAACTAAAAAATTTCGGCTGTACCGTCCATGATCTTAGTACAGAAGTGATATCTCCTCTCTGGGATCGGTTAGTAAACCGCATTTTCATTAGAGATGTTGGCGCTGTATTCGGAGAAAATATGATTCTAGGTACTCCTGGCAACGAGTTAAGACAGCCGGATTTTTACTTTTCTCAAATTTTTTTAAAGAGTTTTACAGAAAATAGGGCTCTACTGTCAATACCTTCTTCGAGTTCACTTGAGTTTGGAGATTTCCTGATAATTAGCCCTGAATGTGTCTTAATTAATACTGGACATCGGTCAAAAAACCGAATTGAGCTTGCAAATTTTTTATTCTCAATAGGTGTGGAAGAAGTTGGGTTTGTTTCACTCCCAAAAACTATAGAGTCTCTTCATTTGGATGTTGTCTGTAATATCCTGGGCAAAGATATTTTCATAGCAGCTTCTTTTTTAAGATTTTCAGCCGTCTCTATTTTTAAATCATCATCAGTTAGTTATGAACCTGAATACAGCACAATTGACAATTTTATAGAACGTCATGGTTATTCTGTATTTTGGCTTCCAAACAAAGATTACCTGCTTGATTATACAAACTTTATTAATCTTAATAAGCAAACGGTACTGATCAGCAATGAATCAGTCTCTTATTATCAGGAAATTTTCCCACATATAGAGTATATAGGTGTAGACGTGAAACAACTTCAGCATGGCGCTGGTAGCATTCGCTGTCTAACTATGCCGTTTGTTAGAGAGCAATAGTAACAAGCAAATGTAAAAGAGTTAAAGTTGCTAAAAAAAGGAGTAATAATCCTAAAAGAAATTACTCCTTTTTCTATTAAACTGTTAATAAATCACATATTAGAAAATCAAGCTTTTAAAAGCTTGTTTCCCTGGGTCTTTTTCGACTGAACTATAAAAAAAAGAAAGCACCTTTAACGATCATACTTAAGGTAGCAACTTTTCTCCTTTTCTCTTAAATCTAATCCTCTGATAAAGACCTTTCTTAAATATAGATTCTTGTGTTTACAAGACAGAGTAAATGATCAAATTTAGTTCATCTGAAAGAAATAAACGTAATCGAGGTTTTTTTAGGAAAAGCATATGGATATAAGTATCTATCGAATTATTTAATCAAAAAAATAAATAGTGCTGATCTGGACTTTATTAAAATGCGTAAAAAATTATATTACACCACATAGCTTCAGACATGTTTTTGCTCTTATTAGTGCTGAACAGGGTGCGGATTTGTTGACCATAAAAGAGAGTCTTGGTCATTCTGATATCAAGACGACCCAGATTTTCTTACAAAGAAAAATGCTACGTAAAAATAATACAGCTCACTCATGGAAGGACTCTGATATTATTAATAAGATATAATTTAAAAGACCACATAATCGATATTATGTGGTCTTTATTAGTATTAGCTTATTCAACAAAAGCACCTTTTACTTTAAGTACAGGACTTCACAATTTTTTTTACACATCAATAAACTCAATCCCTAAATGTGCTGTACACGCAAAAAGACCCCTTCTTATTTAAGAAAAGCGCCCGACTGTTAAACAATGAAATAGGAGAAAGATCCCTCTGCAAATACATTCTATTTATTTGACTAACACACCCATTTAGCCATCCATAAAGCAGGAATATCACCCGCTTCACCATAGAGAATGAAAAGAGCTTCACACCGTCAATACTGCTTCTACCGCTGGGCGAGGAAGTCGCTGAATTATGGTGCTTTACGACCAATCAACGCCACCCCAAGAGGATTGCAACTTTCGCAACAGAACAATTTGGCCGAGATGATACGCATCGTGCATCATGATATTGCTGAGTAAACGCTCAATAGAGTACCTGTTAGCTGCATACGGAGCTTTTAACTTTTCATCGTCAAGGTCCGCCATGACCGTTTTTAATTTATTCATGACTTTATTAAGGCGCTGCACTGTCTGAGCCCACCCAATCTCGTCTTCTGGATCCCCCGGATTTCCAAAGGTTTCTTCATTGTCTTCTGCCTTATGCGGATTCTCTGTGCCCTTAATTCGATGGATTACGTCCTCATTCCAAAGTATCAAGTGGTTGACAATCTGCCAAATCGAATTGCTGATTCCCGAACTTGTCCATGCTGGGTCAGCTGCGGTCACTCCATGAATCGCCTGATCCATAGATGCAAACCAATCATTCTCATGGCAATGCATCTCGAGTTGTTCTAAAAACATTTTGGTTACAACTTGCATACAACCAATCTCCTCACTGTTTAGTGTAATTTTTCATTTTCGACTGTCGGCCATAACGAAAAAATAATCTTAATTAAATACTATCATGACAAATAAAGTACCCTATAGGGCAGACCTTATTAATTGTCTACTCAACTAAACAGTGAGGAATAGGGTACATTTTATTTTTCTGGTTGACTGTTGGCTAAACGAAATACCTGGCCTTTGATTTTAAAATTGGCTTAATTCAAATAATCTTTGGCATAGATGGCTGTCGATTTGATTAAATCATCGATTTCTATAAATTCACCAATTTGGTGAGAGCTATTTACCTTACCAGGGAAAAGCGCACCTTAAGCCACTCCGTTTTTCATTTACGCTGCATATGTTCTCCCCCCCAAACCCGTTTCTTAAGAAAAAGGAAAAAGCCACCTGGAATGGCAGCTAGATCTAAAAGCAAGGCAAAAGTTCAATAAAAAATTGTCAACTACTTTATTGCTATGTGAATTTCAACTTCCCCATTCGAGTAGTATTTTTCAAAATCATATGAGTAAGCTCTTTTTAACGAACCTGTTTCTTCCTGATCCCATATTTCTCTCCAAGTATTATAAATACCTTGTTCTTTAGATGAATCCACTTTATAGATTTCGTATTTCTCGTTTTTCGGTATGTCTATAATAGTTTCCCCATTTTTGTCTTCAATAGCAACGCTTAATGAATAATCACCTTTGTAGTCACTCTCATATTCATAATACACACCGTATGTAATGCTTTCATTTTTAGTTAGACGTTCAGAAGCTTCCTTCCACAATTCCGTGATTTTTTGCATTATACGTTCATCATTAAAATTATTCGTTCTCATGCTATTTATAATTGATAACTTCAATAATCTCACCCTTTCAATATAGTTATTTCTTATGATTTCAAGAAATAAAAACAAATTCCTTCTTCAACCAGCCTCCCCCGTTTGTCCAATAGTGACTTTAACAAAAGCAGCACTAATCCCTCCTGGATTAATGCCCTATTAGATGCAAAAGCAGTCATGTGTAATCAGCTTATATGAATGTCTGTTCCATACTGAGCTAATTGCAGCTTCCTTGCCACAGATTGAGATGCTAAGTTGTCCTTAGAAGTGCTATATAGAGCAATGCGTCCTTGTATCTGAACTTCTGCAGCCCAGGCCTTTGCAACATCTGCACCGTATGCTCTTCCACGGTAGTCTTCATTTGTAAACAAACTTGCTTCGTCGGCTTTTGAAGTCTTCCTTGCACTACAGCAAATTGAAACTGGTATATTGTCTTCAATTATTACAAAACAGGGTTGCTTGTATTCAAAGTCTTCATAGGTATATGGAAACTGAGACTTTAAAATTTCTTTGTTTTCATGAGTTATTTTAATTGCTCTTGAATAAGTCCTGTCCCTTACATCAGGAAATACATACGCGGGCCCAGTCCATACATTGCTTAAAAGATGGTCAATGCTTAATGCCTTTATTATTTTCCCTGGATGAGCACCAGGGTTAGCTCCTATAACTTGGTCTAACTTCTCTATAGTACTCTTATCCAGTGAGTTTGAATACCTTACTATACTACCCATTCTAGTGGCACCAATGAAAATTCGTGGCGCTGCACCGTAAGGGGGTTCATTCACAGCTATCAGTCGATTTTCACTATCATGTCTAAATAACACATTCACATGAAGCTCCATCAATTCTAAATCAGAGATCATACTATTCCTCCGCAATCTTCATTTCTGTCTAATATTCAAGATTACACTGTCATCTCCTGCAGCGTTTTCATTTATAGTCCAATCCTATGTATGGATAATTCCTTTATCTCTTAACAACCATATCTATATTTTTAAAGCTAAATCAATAAAATCCCCCCCTATTTTTCCAATTTATAACCTGCCCAGTTTGTAAAAAAAGCTGCCTGGTTTAGGCAGCTCTCTTAAGCACTAAAGAAGCAATCCCTCTCATCGCAAGATGATTGGGATTGCTTCTTTATAAAACATGCTGCAGTAAAAGACAATAGGACCTGCTATAGCAGGTCCTCACAAATTAAGCCGTTGCAGTTGCAGCGTATTTTTCTTCCAATGTCTTCTTTAATAATGAAGCTAACTCAAGCATTCCATATTTTCCGGCTTTCGCTTCTGCTTCAGAGTTATAGTTTGTGTTTGTATTAATATCATAAGTAAAAATGTCACCTTCAGCATTTCTGATAAATTCAATGCCAGCGACTTGAATATGATTCCTGGCCAGAACGTCTTTATATTTTTCTAAAATTTCGTCCTCAAAACATTCAATAATCTTGAACTTTGGCCTCTCTTCTGCTTCTTCTCCAACAGGGCAGAATAAGTCGCCAATCTGGCATGCGTCCGCAGGGCATAGTTCAAATCCTTCCGATGTATCAACCCTGACGGCATAAACAAAGTTGCCTCCGACAAATTCACAGCGGGTGATATAGCTTTCAGGAGATTGAATATATTCCTGAATAAGGGTAATGCCATCAACAGGCTCTTCGAAGGAAGGTCCCTCCACATAAGCTTTTAGAGCTTCAATACTATGGAATAATTGAACACCCAGGCCTTTGCCGGCACGGTTATGCTTCGTGATAAACGGCTGTCCGGCAAATGCTTCGGCCGCCTTAATAATATGTTGTTTTCCAACCGCTGCAATCGTTTTGGGAGTCCTGACACCAGATTTGTTTAATTCCAAGTACTGCAAAACCTTACTAACTTCAAGCTCCAGAGCGCTCGTTCCATTCAACACTGTACGGCCATGTGCTTCAAGCCAGGCCAATACTTGTCCCGAAAATTCAGCTGCAAAGCGATGATCACGGGTATGAGAAGAAGCACTCATCCGGCTATAGAAGATTCCTTCTGGAGGTTCTGCCGATAAATCTACCGTTCCTTCGTCTAAATGCCATTCTTCATAAGGAACACCCAGTTCCTCCAGCCTTTTTGTCAAATGGACTGTCCACTCACTATTTTCATGAATTACATATACCTTGCTCATTATTATGGCCCCTTTCTAGCTCTTTATTAAACTGCGTTTTTGTTCCACTAATGGCATAACCGTCTTTGCAAAGCGTTCCATTTCCTCCAGCTGAGGTGAAAATTGCAATAATAATAAGTCTAGGCCAGCTTCTTCATATTGTAAAATCCGATCAGCAATTTGCTCTGGTGTTCCTACTAAGTTTGGCCGCAGACCTCTGTTAGAGACAGAGTAATCCTGCAGCTGAATCTGCTGCTCTAATTGTGACTTTGTAGTGAAATCCTTAAAACCGGCGTAACCGCTGGAATCCTTCACAGCCGTGATTTTTTCAAGCTCAGCAAGAGCTTCTTCTTCTGTATCACGGCAAATAACATAAGCAGCCATTCCGAAAGAACTGAATGGCGCATTGCCCGTTTGTTCACGCCGTGCCTTCATTTCTCCTATTTTCAGATCAATCTCCTCAGCCGTTCCGCCGTGCATAACATAAGCATCACATTTTTCTGCAATGGTCTGCTTGCCTTTTTCGCTTTCACCGCCTGCATAAAGAATCGGGTTAGGTCTTTGAACTGGCTTTGGAGCAAGCTTCGTGTCCCTTAAGTCGTAAAATTGACCGGAATAATGGAAGGTTTCTTCCGTCCATAACCCTTTTAGAACATCAATGAACTCCTCAGTGCGGGCATAACGCTCATTATGTTCTGTAAAAATACCGCCATATTGACGCGCTTCTTCGGCCCACCAGGCAGAAACCACATTTAGAGTAAAACGGCCGTTGCTGATTTGATCAATATTGGCTGCCATTTTTGTTGCTACAGCAGGATTATGAAAACCAGGGCGGATCGCGGTCATAATTTCAATTTTTTCCGTCACGGCTGCAAGTGCGGCTGCCGTGGACCAGGCTTCAAGAGAATCATGGTCCGGTCCTTTAATATCATTTAAATATAATTCAGCTATTAACGTAGTCGAGTATCCCCATTTTTCAGCCGACTGAATGACGTTTTTAGCATATTCAAAGGTTGGCGGCATATTTTCGTCTTCTACATTTCGCAGCCAGCCTCCAAAAATCGGCAACCAGAAACCATATTTCATTTTTCTTCTCTCCTCTTGCATTTTTAAATATCTACTTTTCGCATAACTTAAGTTGGATTTATAAACAATTAAAAAACTCTCCTCCTAAGAAGAGAGTTTTATCAACCCTCTTCTCATCTTTCAAGCGATGCGCTTGCTGGAATTGGCACAGTATTCATCAGAACCTGCTGCCGAGGCTTCAAAGGGCCAGTCCCTCCACCTCTCTGGATAAGAAGAAAATATTCAATTTTTTAATTAATTAAAGCGATAATAATTTAAATTCACCCAATTGTCAATCAATTATTTCTGAACTCTAAATACTAATAAGGATTATCCTTATATAATGACACTCTTAATACATATCCTTCTGAGTAAAATTCCAAAACGCAACAGCAAGACAGGCGGCAGCCCAAATCCCAAGCATGGTTAATGAAAATGGCAGTGACATCCCTTCAATCGGCGGAGCTTGACCTTCTAAGTAGTTAATCAGATCAAAGTTCAAGTTCACTAAATACTTGGAGCTCGTCCAGCTCGAACCGATAGAAGATAACAGGGTGCCTGCGATTAACACGGCCATCATCGCCCCAATTCCAGTCGCTGTATTTTTCACCAGAACCGATATCATGAGGCTTATGGTTCCAACAACCGCTGTTACCACCCAGGCAAGCCCAACTGACATCAGCAGGTATTCCCACATCGACAGGGTATGGATGTATTCCGTTGAAAACTCACCAGATGCAGAAGCTTGAAATCCGGTCAAAATAGGTGCAGTCCAGCCATCATAACCGAGTACGATTCCTGAAACCCCATAACAGACAATCACGGTTGCCGCCATCAGCATGGAGGTATAAAGCAAAACCGTCAGCCATTTAGCCATCAGGATTCTCCATCGTTTAACCGGCCGGGACAGCAATGTTTTGATGGTGCCATCATTATATTCCCCGCTCACAATATCAGCCATTATAATAATAATGAATAAAGGCAGGACAAGCGTGATTCCCTGTGAGAAAAAGATGCGGATAAACGTAGGGGCTCCAGGATAGTTTGGATTAATATCGTTGTCCAGATAATACTGCTTTTGCTTCAGATCAAATTCAAGGAACTGTCTGAACTCGTCCTGGATTCCGCTCGATGCCAGCCGATTTTGCCGATCGACAATCTCCTGCTGAAGCTCCACTCTCCAGTCCAGAGTGCCCTGTTTTTCGATTTTCTCCTGTATCTCCCGGTATTGTGCGTATGTAAACATAGAGACTAGAATGACTAAAATGACGGTGACAACCGCCATGCGTTTTTTGGAAGCAATCTTCATCACTTCATTATGAATCAGGCCAATCATATTTGGATTAGACAATATGATCGCCTCCTGTCAAACTAATAAATAGATCCTCCAATGTCTGCACTTTCCTTTCGATCGTCCATACATCAATACCCGCCTTCATTAAAGCTTCATTCAGGAGCGAGGTTTTGCTATCATCCATAAGAGTGTGTATAGTATGGTCATCATATAGTTCTGCAGCCTGGACATATGGGGATTCTTTAAGAATAGCAAGTGCACGAAAAGAATCACTGACTCTCCAATCCACACCAGATGACAGTGCACCAACTAAATCGCTGACGCTGCCGACCTTCACGATCTTCCCATGGCTCATAATAGCCACACGGTCCGCCAGCAACTCGATTTCACTTAAAATATGACTGGATACGAGCACCGTTAGGCCCGTATCATCGACCAGCTTCCTGATAAATGTCCGCAGATCTTTGATTCCCATCGGGTCCAGTCCATTTGTAGGTTCATCCAGTATCAGCACATCCGGACGGCCTAACAATGCTTGTGCAATACCAAGGCGCTGACGCATTCCCAATGAATAGGTCCGAACCTGATCATCAATTCTTACAGTCAGATCAACCAAATCAATGACCTCTTGGATCCGTTCTTCATCCACATCAGGCAGCATCCGTGCAAAGATTTGCAGGTTTTCGCGGCCGCTCAAATACTTATACAGCTCTGGATTTTCGACGGATAGAACCGAGGCGCTGCATCGCTTGAACAAATTGCTTTCTTACATCAAAACCACATATTTCAACCTTCCCGGACGTTGGCTTAATGAGCCCAACGAGCATCCGGATCGTGGTGGTTTTACCGGCACCATTAGGACCCAGGAACCCAAATACTTCTCCTGGATAAATGTCAAATGATATATTATCAATAATCGTTTTCTTTCCAATGATTTTCGTTACATTTTCCAATTGAACTGTCGGCTTTAAGCTCATAGCATCACCCTTGTTCTATTCTAACTAAATTTTCGAACAATGACTCTTTTAAATACTCAATTTGAGAAAAATTTAGATACAATTACATTAAAAGGAGAAGTCAAACGATGAAAAAATGGATGTGGCAGTTATTTTTAACATTGTCCCTTGCGCTGACAGTTCTTTTTGGGTATGGCCTAGTCAGTGCCTACATGGATGTTACCAGTCCGCCTCGAGCAGGGATACTAGCGAAAACAGAAGAAGTTCCTGTCACACCTGGTGATACATATGTTGCACTTGGCGATTCATTGACCAGGGGTGTCGGCTCATCAAAGGGAGAAGGCTTTGTCCAGCCGGTTGGAAATGAACTTAAAGAAAATAATACTATAGAACGTTTCCAAAACCTGGGTGTAAGAGGTGCCAGAATTGAAGATTTGCTGGCCCAGTTAGAACAAAAGGAAGTCAAGAGATCTCTTAAAGACGCCAAAATCATTACCATTACAATAGGGGGAAATAACCTTTTTAATAGCGGGGAGATCCTCGAAAAATATTCAGAAGAAACCGCCCTTGGCATCCTGGAGACCGAAATTCCGAATTTGGAAAAGACGTTTAAAAACATTCGTGAAAGTAATCCCAATGCAGTCATACTCTATATGGGGCTATATAATCCATTCAAGCAATCGCCAAACGGGGATTCATTTGATTCCATCATCCAAAAATGGAATGAGTCTGCCCGTACACTAGGCTTGAAATACAAAGTTCAAGTAGTGGATACTTTCAATCTGGTCACAGACGCCAAACGCGATCTTTCCAGTGATGTCTTTCATCCGAATGATGCTACTTATCAGCAAATAGCTGAAAGCATGTCACTTGTCATTGAAAAAAGTATCATCCAATAAGAAAAAGGTGAATCCACGGCAGATTCACCTTTTTCATTATTTGTATGCTTCATTAACCTTTAGCCAAAAGGCCCTATAGGGCTATGAATCCGTTATCCTATAATGGTGTGCTTACCCTAACTGGCGTTTGAATTCTTTAACAGCGAAGAAGTAAGAGATGAGCATGATGCCGACGCACCAGGCAAGCGCGATCCAGATGCCGCTGCCAACAGACCCTTCATACAAGAGGGCACGGATCGCATCCACGATTGAAGTCACGGGCTGGTTTTCAGCGAACGCACGGACTATTTTAGGCATGGTGTCGGTGGGAACAAAGGCCGAACTGATAAACGGCAGGAAAATCAGCGGGTATGAGTAGGCTGTCGCCCCTTCCATAGACCCCGCTTTCAATCCGGGAATGACCGCCAGCCATGTCAGCGCCAGTGTAAACATCCCGAGTATTCCAGCTACCGCAAGCCACTCCAGGACATCAGCGCTGGAACGAAAACCCATCAAGAGAGCAACGAGGATAACCACCAAGATAGTAAGCGCATTGGAAACAAGCGAGGTCAGCACGTGAGCCCACAATACCGACGAGCGCTTGATGGGCATCGTAATGAAACGCGACATCAGCCCGCTCTTTACATCCGTAAACAGCCGGACGGAAGTGTAAGCAACGCCGGACGCGATAGCCATCAGCAGAATTCCCGGCAATAAATAATTGACGTAGTTGTCCGTTCCTGTCTCTATGGCGCCGCCAAATACGTAGACAAACAGCAGCATCATCATAATCGGCGTAATCGCCACCGTGATAATCGTATCCGGACTGCGCATAATGTTGCGCATTAAACGACCTAGTAATACCCCTGTTTTACTTTTCATTTACATTTCCTCCTTTTTGCCGATGATTGCGAGGAAAATTTCCTCCAATGTCGGCTGCTTCTCGATATACTCCACCTTCGCTGGCGGGAACATCTCCTTGAGTTCGGTTAGAGTACCGGTCGTGATGATTTTTCCGCCATGCAGAATGGCGATTCGGTCTGCCAGTTGTTCGGCTTCCTCCAGATACTGGGTCGTCAGCAGGATGGTCGTGCCGCCGCCGGCAAGCTCCTTGACGGTATCCCAGACTTCAATCCGCGCTTCCGGGTCAAGCCCTGTCGTTGGTTCATCGAGAAAAATGACTGCCGGCGTCCCAATCAGGCTCATGGCGATGTCAAGCCGGCGCTTCATCCCGCCGGAATAATTGTCAGCCCGGCGGTTAGCCGCATCGGCCAGGCTGAATCTTGCAAGCAGATTGTCAGCGACTTCTGCGGGATTAGAAACTCCCCTCAGCCTGGCGATCATCATCAGGTTTTCCCGCCCGGTGAGCATGCCGTCTAAGCTTGAGAACTGCCCTGTCAGACTGATGCTCTGGCGAACCTGATCCGGTAGCCGCTGGACGTCAAAGCCGCAAATACTAGCTTCTCCGCCATCAGACTTCATCAGCGTCGAGAGGATGTTGACGGTCGTCGTCTTGCCCGCTCCATTTGAACCCAGCAGGGCGAAAATTTCGCCACGCCTCACCTCAAAATCCACCCCCTTTAAGACTTCCTTATCTTTAAAGGATTTTTTTAACCCTTTTACAAAAATCGCTGCATTGCTCATACTTTTTTCCTCCTTATAATTAGCGCCTTGCGGAGCTGGATTGCCTACAAACCCCTACTTAGTCTGACAGATATTCTGTATAACTTAGTACCGAGGTAAAAATGAAACTGAATAGTGCAGGTGATAAACCACATTTGTAAAACACCTATTCAGTCGGTATTATATATAGAATTTATTTTTTTCCCAATCGCTTCATGATACTCTCATTCAAATCCTCACGATACTTGGCAACATAGGTTTTAGCATTTGCCACTAGTTCGTCGGCAAAGGATGCCACGTCATCTCCGGTGATTTCCAGCACTTGTCTGCCTTCCGCCGCACCGGCTTCGAACAAATCGATTAATTCATACTGCATGTGCAGCATATCCATCCCGTTGCCCGCTGAGAAATTCCACATATAGTTTTGGATTTTCTTAAATACAAACTGGTAATCCTCTGGAAGGGCTTCAACCCTCGCCATCATCATCTTGTATTCTTTTTTATCACCAATCATTTTTTTAAACATATCAAACATGTTATTTTTCCTCCTTTTTTTATAAAGCTGAACAAGACACTCCAAAAATATCCGACAGAATATCTTATGAAACTAGGTTGACTTCAAGACGTTGATTTTTGAAGATACAAAATCCCATTTTTCCCAAAATAATTCAAGTTCCTGGCGGCCAGCATCATTTAGTGAGTAAAATTTGCGGGGCGGTCCCATATCTGAAGGTTTCTTTTCCACGTTCACCAGCTTTTTCTTTTCTAATCGCACGAGGATGGTGTACACCGTCCCTTCCACTACTTCGGTAAAACCAAGCTGGTTCAGCCGGCGGGTAATCTCGTAGCCATAGGTTTCATGTCGGCTGATGATTTCCAGTACACAGCCTTCAAGCGATCCCTTCAGCATTTCAGTTAAATTTTCCATATTCAGAGCCTCCTCTATTGTGTCTGACTTATATTCAGTGATACTTAGTACCAGGGAAAATTTTTTTACTGAACAGCACTTGTGAAACTCCGCTATTCAGTATTGCTTATTACAGGTATATCGTAACACCGAGTAGCGAAGAGTGTCAACTATTTTCATAAGAATAATTTAATTTGGTCAACTGCCCCACAAGCATAATAAGCTTATGAGCAACGATAGCTCAGTAACAAATATATGACAACTAGCTATTTCTCCCAAAGCTCGACCAGTCGGCCATCAGGGTCTTCGATCCAAATAAACTTTCCAAACTCACTAACCTCTTTTTCCTTAGCAAGAGGGACACCAATTTGTTCAAGATGCTTAATAGTTTCGTTTAAATCATCTACTTGAAAATTTTACATCACTTGTTGCTCTGCTGGAAAATAACTGTCATACTCGGCAAAGAAAAGATAATCTCATTGCCTAATGGGGGTTTAATCAAGTTCCCATTCCAATTTTCTATTTCAATCTTCAGCACTTCACTGTACCATTTTTTCACAGCATCAAGATTCCTAGTTCTCCAAAATATTCCGCCGAAACCTTTTATCATCGCAACTAACTCCTGTCTTTTTTATTTACAAACTTTAGTATTTCTATAAAAAAGGAACTGCTGCACACAGTTCCTTCGATATACTCCATCAATGACCAGTTAAATCCAATCTGCACTTTCGTCGGCAAGCCTTTGTAAATCATTCATAAAAACACCAGCATGATAGCCATCACAAACAGCATGGTGCATTTGTAAAGAGACAGGCAGGAAAAATTCATCATTTACTTGTGAATACTTCCCTCCAGTTATTATGGGTAAGAGAAAATCCCCGCCATTATTTATATTTAAATTAAATGCGGTAAAAGAACTCCAAGGAATCATAGAGATCGGAATAGTATTATCTGGTATAGGTATTTTTGGAAATAATCTCCCCGTACCATTGTATTCTTCTGCATCTTTTTCATATTGAGAATGAAACTCAGAAAAAATAGATAAGTTTGGTGACCAGATGCCAGAAAATGTGTGTGTCTTTTTATCAAAAATGGTATAGAGAGGGCATATCTCTGTCCAATAACCTAAATTACCTTCTGAGTTGAAATTTATTCTAAATTCTCTGTGGGCGTTAACGATTTTTGTCACCATAAAAATAAACGCAGGATATAACTTATAATTCTTTTTCTTTAAGTTCTTCATAAGCGTCGTAATATTTATTTCATTCGTCAGACTGAATGTTGTCTGCTGCTGTATATAGTGTTCAAAATATTCCTTTCGATCCCAATTGTCACGATTAATACTGTTAAATTTCATACTCAACGCCTCCTAATATAATCAAATTTATCTTAGGAGGCTATATTCACTGCTTTTTTCATGACAGTCATCCTTTTTTATTAAATATTTCTTTATATTAGGCTCTTTTCGTATAAATTGTTGTTTTTCACCTATCAATGTTGTCCGTTGATTTCCGCTCCAGGCTGCTCGCTTTCCGCGGGGCGGGCGGTGAGCCTCCTCGACGCTCCGCGTCTGCGGGCTCTCATCTGTCCCGCTACTCCCGCAGGACATTGAATATGCTTCCTCGAGCAAACACCGCACGAAGAAAATGCAAATGCATTTTCAAGGATCTCGCACCTTCCGCTGCAATCAACTCAGCAAATAATATACAAAAAGCAACAAACCTTGCGAAAACAGCCTTATATTATCAAGTATCCCTAACTAGTTTCAACCAGCTTTCTCCACTAACAAGCTCCTCAGTTCAAAAAGCAGTACTAAAGATTAGCCTATTCAGATATTAAAACTCATTAATATTTGATATGACACCTTTTAATATTTCAATTGATTTTATAGGTTCTTCATCAAGCTCTAGACTGTGATTTCCACCCTCAACCACTTTTAATATAAGATTTTGGTTCTTTTTCAATTTTTCAAAGCGCTCCTCAATGAAACAACTATCCCGATCTCCAATTATACAAAGTCCCTTATGATCACTATTACCCATTGCGTTAAATACGTCTTCTCTTTGCAGCAATGGCGTCAGCCATACGGCTTTTGCATCTTTCAACATAGTATTATTTAGCAGATAACTCAAAGCTATTGTTCCGATTGATTTAGCCACTACATAATAATTACTGTATTCCTTGTTCTTGATGGCGCTATCGATTGCATGTTGTACATCTCTCGAGAAATCCCCTTCACTTAGAACAGACATCTCTTCCCTGCTAAGTGTATAGTTAATGTGTAATACATCAAAACCCTTTGTGTAAAATAACCCTGTGGCAAAGTGCAGCAGCGGTGCTTTTGTTGTGTAGCCAGCCCCAGGCAAGACAATAACTAAACTGCTTGTTTCTCTCTTTTGTTCTATCAATCTAAAAGGAATACTTTTTGAACCAGCAATACTGCGATTAGTCACCGTTTACTCACTTCCTAAGTTTTTATTGGTATCTATTCTTGACTATTACCAAATATTCCTCCTTCATATGAACTGCACCGATAGCAGAAGAAATGCTGCCATAATGACAGCTCCGAACTTTAATTCAATGTTTGTTCCAGGGGTTTTGGCCACTTATCTTTTGACACCGCATATCATATAGATAGAGAAATCATCAAACCAAAATAAAGGGCAAAAACAAAACTCATTCCGAAAAGAATTGCAATATAAGGTTTTACTTTCTTAAAGCTGATCACAATTACAGCTAAGAAAAGCAGAGAGTTAGCCAATAGAAATAATGATAAAAAATTTGGTGTTAAATGAACATTATTTACAGAAGGAATGTCAGTTCCCAAAAGCCATTCCACCCAAATCGAAGCACCTTCCGACTGGACCGTAAATTCAACTTCGTGGGGTGGCGATAAAGTTCCCAATACACTTGTAAAACAAAAAACAAGGAAAATAATAATACTCTCCCCCTTAATCCATGGCCGAGGGTCAAAAGAGGAAACTATTAATGATTTTCTGGTTAGCACTCCATTTAAAAATGCGAATACCAATAAAGGAATAATGCTTAGATGTTTTAACAGAAGCATTTGCCCATATGGGAGGACCCATGAATTCACATAATCCTTTGGTTCAACCATATAGAACATTAGAGCAAAGCCGCTTATAAGCAAGATCATTAAATTTATCATGGCAAATGGGGTAAACCACCGCAGGAACAATGGCCACTTTTTTTCATCACTTGAAAACCAGGCGACGTGGATTAGAATCCCTGTCCAAAGTGTCACCATAAGAAAATGGATGGAATGTGCAATAAACCCGTTCCAAAAGGACAATGAGGCAACATGACTGGAGTACCCAATGGCAAAAACCATCAGCAGCAGCCAAAGCGCCTGCAGATATTTTGAACCATTTAATAACAATGTCATCCATAGGAATACCGACATAAACCCAATGAAGATCCAGGCTCTACCTACTTGAAAATCTGTCAGAACTGAATACGCTGCGAGTGTAAGACCTACGTCATCGCTAAAATAAGAAATCGTCTGTGCGACCGGTCCAAATGTAAAAATATAAATGCCTAACGTTGATAAAAGCAGCGTCTTTTTAGAGATATTTGTTTTGGGCTTTTTCTTTTCAGATATAAACTGAAGTACTGTGTTTCCGATTAAAATCGAAAATAAAAGATATGTTACGACTTCGGCTAACGGTACGGCTACACTCATTTTAACGCTTCCTTCTGAACAGAAGGAACAATCCCAACACTAATATAGCCAATGTTAAAATTGGAATAAAGATATTCATAATCCTATTTGGAGAGGATTCTTTTTCGCTCTCTGCCCTTTTCTCTGTTTCTTCTGTCTGCATCTTTTCTTCATCAGAAATTTGAGATTCTTCCATTTCTGATTCTTGACTTGTATTTTCTTCAGATTTTACAGTAAAGGGGATTTCCCCTGTAATCTGGTGCCCGTCTTCCCCGACTATCTTCCAGCGAATAACATAGGATCCGTTTTCAAGTGGTGATTCTAATGTTCCGCTCATTTGCTTGCCATTTGGTTCAACATCGGAAAAAGGGATTTCTTGTCCTTCCATGACTAGAGTCATTGTACTCAAAGATTCAATTTCACCAGCAAAGGTAAGAGTAATTTCATTTAGATGTTCCGTTACTATTTGTCCTGGTTTTGGAGTTGAAGATTCCAGCCCAGTGTGAGCAGTTGCCATTGATGGCAATATGATGAAAAAACATAGGAATGACATTAGGATCTTATTCATAGTAAAATTCCCTTCTCATTTACTTAATTCCCAACAGAAGTATACCATTATTATTTTGACTTTAATCATCACTGAGAGGCTGCAGGTTCTTAACCATTTCATGAACTAAATATCAGCAACCTCCCCACCCCCTTGGAGCAGCGCCGAACCCCTTCTATATTGCCAAGGGAGCCCTAAAAAGTATAACCCTTGACTATCAGTAACTCCTCCTTTATGTATTGGCATCTCTTTCTCCTTAAAGATTGCGGGAAGCTTTATCCTGCTATCACCCGATTTAAAGCCAGTGGACCAAATCAGATTTCCTACTTTCACTGTGCTTTGGTCCTTAAAGAAGGGGCTATGATCATTGGCAGATAAAGCCTTCGATTTCTGCTTTATTCCTCCGTCTTTGAGCAAATTTTTCTCTTTTTAGGATATTAGCCTGCAGAAAGGCTTGCTTGGCCTGCCCCAGTAACCAAAACGTCGTATCCCAAAGTATCCCCCTAGCAAAAGAGCTTCCCATGAAAAATGGGAAGCTCTTATCTTATTTATCTTTAATTCTGAGTAATCTCAAGCCGTTTAATGTGACAATAAGAGTCGCACCCATATCTGC
The DNA here is from genome assembly GCF_000294775.2 of Cytobacillus oceanisediminis 2691. Taxonomy (GTDB): domain Bacteria; phylum Bacillota; class Bacilli; order Bacillales; family Cytobacillaceae; genus Cytobacillus; species Cytobacillus pseudoceanisediminis. Next base: position 737,265 of record NZ_CP015506.1, on the reverse strand, counting down.
AAAAATCGCAATCCAAAGCGTTAGCCAGCCTGGAATGACCAGAAGTAATGCGACTAGCTTTATCCCTAATGAAAACGTAATATTTTGCTTAATAATGCTAAGGGCTTTTCTGCTTAACTTTACGGTAAATGGCAGTTTGCCAAGATCATCTGCCATCAGGGCAATATCCGCTGTTTCAAGAGCCGTATCTGTTCCAGCTCCCCCCATGGCTATTCCAACAGCAGAAGCAGCCAATGCAGGGGCATCATTTACACCGTCGCCAACCATCGCCACACGGTCATATTTCTTTCTAAGATCTTTAATATACCTTAATTTATCCTGTGGCAATAATTCGGCTTTAATATCTGATACGCCGACTTGTTCACCAATCGCGTTTGCAGTTCCTTCGTTATCGCCAGTAAGCATAATGGTTTTTTGAATCCCCATAGAATGGAGATTTCCAATAACATTTTTGCTGTTTTCTCTTAACACATCCGCTACGGCAATCAGACCCAATACTTCCTTTGAGGTACCTGCTGCCATGACCGTTTTTCCTTGCTTTTGAAGGCGGGCAATGGTTGCTTTTAATTCAGAAGGAATGCCGTTTGATAATAATTCCTCAAACAAATTCGGGCTTCCAACATAATACATCTGATTTTGAAAGATTCCTTTAATACCTTTTCCCGTAATGGAAGAAAATTCTTCAATACTGATGTCCTGGTATGCCGCATTTTCTTCTTCCGCTTTTTTCATGATAGCTGAAGCCAGTGGATGCTGTGATCCTTTTTCCAATGCGGCAGCAATGGACAAAAGCTCATTAGAATTTGCATGGGATTGCGGAAGGTAATCTGTTACCATGGGAATCCCTTTTGTTAGTGTTCCCGTTTTGTCAAAGGCAATGGCTTTGATTGCGCCCATCTCTTCTAAATGAATACCGCCTTTAATCAGTACGCCATTTTTTGCCGCATTCCCAATCGCAGTAACAATTGCAACAGGGGTCGAGATCACGAGCGCACAAGGACAGCCAACCACAAGTGCAGCTAATCCCTGGTAAATCCATGTATCCCAATCAGCTCCAAAAAACAGCGGAGGAACAACGGCCACACCTAAGGCAATAAGCATGATAAGCGGCGTATAGTATTTAGCAAATTTGTCGACAAAGGCTTGTGAAGGTGCTCGCTCAGCCTGAGCCTCTTCCACTAAGTGGATGATCTTCGCAATTGTCGTATCATCTACATGCTTTGTTACTTTAACCTCAAGCAGTCCCTCTTCATTCAAGGTTCCTGCAAAGACTTCATCTTCAGCCGTTTTGGCAACAGGGACCGACTCACCCGTAATAGCCGCTTGGTTAACGGATGACACCCCTTTTACTACGATGCCATCCATCGCTATCTTTTGCCCGGGCTTGACAATCATAATGTCGCCAAGCTGAATATCATCCACCTCAACCATCATTTCTTGATTTCCTCTTCGGATTAAGGCTTCCTTTGGAGCAATATCCATTAAAGAGCGAATGGATTGACGCGCTTTATCCATGGAATATGTTTCAAGTGCTTCACTGATGGCAAAGAGGATGACGACAGTCGCTCCTTCGCCCCATTCCCCTATAAAGGCGGCACCAATGACAGCAATAGTCATCAGTGTTTTCATATCAAACTGAAGGCGGATTAGATTTTTTAACCCTGTTGTGAACAAGCGGTATCCGCCAATAACCATCGATGCGCCATACGCTAAAACGGAGAAAATGCTCCCTTCCCCATTCAGTTCCCCCGCAGCCCATCCAATAACGAGGAGGACAAAGGAAGCGATGACAGTCGCATGCTTTTTCAGAAAAGGTTCTTCCTTCTCTTCAAACCGCTCCTTCTCAGGGATAATTTTTATATTCTCAAAAGCTCCGGCCTTTTCCAGTTCTTCAATGGTTGCATCTCCATAAACGGTCAGCTTTGAAGCACCAAAATTTACACTTGCATCAGAAACACCATCCAGGTGTTTTACGTTCTTTTCGAACTTTGTGGCGCAGCCTGCTCAGGTGAATCCCTGCACACGATAGACCGTTTTTTCATCTGACTTCGCTAAAGCCTCACTCATAGTGCGCCACCTCCTTTTGATGTGTAAAGGCAATTTGAATCAGCTGTTTGACATGATCATCATCCAGTGAATAAAAGACCAATTTGCCCTCCTTACGATACTTCGCCAATCCCATATTCCGAAGAAGCCGTAAATGGTGAGAAGCCGTAGCCGTTGTGCACCCCACAATATTGGCTACATCACAGACGCACAGTTCTTCTTCCTCACATAGGGAAAAGGCAATCTTAACCCTAGTTTCATCAGATAATGCTTTAAATATTTGGGCAACAGCAGAGGTATTGTGGTGTGAGGCAGATTCTTTAACACGTCTTACTTTTTCTTCATCTACGCAGGTTACTTCACAAACATCTTCATGCTTCAAGGAAGCCACCTCCTTAATCAAACGATTATTTGATTATTAGTATATGCATCTATTACCAAACAGTCAAACATTCATTTGATTATTAGGAAGATATTTTTATGTCATAAGAAAATGAGTATCCAACAGCACAAATGGTTCATCCAAATTGAAGGATGAACCATTAACTGAAAATTATTATTTGCTTTATTCTATCTTAAATTCTTTTGTTGGCATATTATGCATACCTCTTGCCGTTATATGTGCTGTTACTGAATAGATTCCCGCCTCTTGAAACGTTGTTGTAATAGAATAAACACCTTTGCCTTGATGCTCCCCAATCATTTCTTCTGATGTATCTTGACCTGCTTTTTTCACTTCAAACTTAACCTCATTGGCATCTTCAACCTTTTCCTCCCCCTGTGTGACGGCGGCCTGGATGACAGCCTCTTGATTTACCTGTATCACTTCTGGAATGTTAACCGAAACCTCCAATAATTCAGGAACTTTTTCGGCAGCGTCATTCTCCTTTGAACACCCTGCCAGCAAAAATAAAACACAGGCAAAAAGAAAAATGGCTTTCCTCATATATAGCACGTCTCCTTTGTTTACATGTTCAAAATATTGTATGTACCTTTTCATTATAGCGATGGCTGGTGTTTTATTTATGACTATTCTATGAATTCATTGTGCCCTTGGTAATTATTAATAGGCATAGAATCATTGAATCAGTAATTAGAATTAGGTATTCTTACATTAAAATAGCAATTTGATAGAAAGGAAGGTTTAATGAAGAATTTCATTTTCCCTATACTAACAGCCATTGTGCTAGTTTCTGGCTGTTCGCCGGCAGAAGATCAGGCATCAGAGGATAGCCATTCACATAGCGGCCATCAAGAACAGGCTGCTCCTGTCTTAACGTATGAAATCGGCAGCAATGACTGGTCAGCCGTCACCACATACAGCGACAGCCCTAAAGTTTTAGAAGCATATCAGTTCGCTATCGCACATCCAGAGGTATTGGATTACATGCCATGTTATTGCGGCTGTTATGAAGAAGATGGTCACACCAGCAATACGAATTGCTTCGTTGATAACGTAAAAGGGACCACGGTAACACTTGATACCATGGGCTTTGGCTGAGGGGTTTGTGTGGACATAGCCCGTGAGGCTAAATCAGAGTTTGAAAAAGGCACAAGCTTAAAAGATATTCGTCATATGATTGATAAAAAATACGAAAGCATGGGGACAGAATCTACTCCAACACCTATGCCTGAAGAAGTATAAAACACGCTAATCATCAGCGTGTTTTTTAATCGTCAGCAGATCCTATTATTTAACTAACGTCCCTGTCCCGTTAGCATATTACTAATACGCCCAATCAATATGCTATAATTTGGAGGGTAAATTGAAGATAGAGGTGACAATCCTTGGCCATACATGTCGTACTATATCAGCCGGATATTCCGGCCAATACCGGAAATATTGCTCTAACTTGTGCTGCAACGGATACATCCTTGCATTTAATTCGGCCGCTTGGCTTTTCAACAGATGAAGAAATGATCAAACGGGCAGGCTTTGATTTCTGGAACTCTGTGAACATAACGTATTATGATTCAATGGATGACTTTTTTTCAAAAAACCAAGGCGAGTTCTACTATATTGAAACCTTTGGTGAACAGGCACATTCATCCTTTGATTTCAGCGATGCTTCAAAGGAGCATTATTTCATGTTTGGAAAAGAAACAACGGGCTTGCCAAAAGACTTACTGGAAGAAAATAAGGATCACTTTTTAAGAATACCCATGAATGATAATGTCCGTTCACTCAACCTTTCAAGCACAGCTGCTATATTGGTGTATGAGGCTCTGCGCCAGCAGGGATTTCCCCATCTGAAATAAAACATCTTCCTCGCTGGAAGATGTTTTGTTTGTTTTCATTCCAATTAGCACTTTAGTAGGTCACGCTAATTAAATTATGTTCTGCTTAAACGGAATGCTGTTTTTCTTTCTTGTTCCTCGCAATAATAACAGCTAATAAATTTATCCCAGCCCCAATTAAATTCATAATAAAGCTACCTATCTTACCAAAGTTATCGATGGTTAAACCAATTAAAAAACTCCCAAAAAGAATTAGTAAAATAACAATAAATAACCTCAAGTCCCTTCCTATCCCCCTATTAAACTCATTAACTTATATTGTCCAAATATCCCGCTATCTCCATAAGAAAAAGCTGCCGAATGACAGTCCAGAATCCAGCTATCGAATTGATTAACTGAGCACCTTCAGGTCAGTCACTTTTCCGGTTTCAGAATAGTTCTTTGCAGGGGAACGCCTCCCATCGAAACATTGCGTTCTATGAAAATATAGGTCTGGCCATCAATAATAAATTTTCGATTCCCCATATAACTGACCTCTCGCCCTTGTTTGATAAGTTCACTCTGAATCGCTTCAACATACTCTTTAAAGTCCACGTACCTCTCATCCAAATCAATGGTGATATGATTTTTTCTATAGCCCATAAGCCAATTAAAACCAATCAAGCATAAACCGAGTATGGCCAAAAATAAAATGATTTTCATATTCGATGCTTCACTCCCTTTTTAATAACTACTGTATGAGAATGATATTAATTCGTTTCATGAAAAATAAGATCAACGTCCTCGCCTCTATACTAACATAATATTCCAGATGCCAAAAAACAGAGGGACATCCTGGTTCCTCTGTTTTTTCCTATAAACTTACAATCTCTTTTTTACCTTACCCTCCATCAGTTGGGCCATTTGCTTAGAATTAAGATCATTCTCTTCATGGAGTTTATGAATTATATTTTGATAGTCTCTTTCATTGCGGTTCTGGCTTAGTTTATCGGCAGCTTGAATTTCCTCTACCCTAATCTTGAATCCAACAATTCCTTTTAGCTGCTGTTCTAAAAGCTCCGGAGAAAGCTTATCCCATAAAACTGGATTCCTGCGATGCTTTTCATATTTTTGAAGCAGCATGGCCAGGTCCTGCTTTAATTCCTCTTCACTCAGAATATTGGCTCGACCATATACATGGACAGCCTGATAGTTCCAAGTCGGGACATTTTCTTCCTCATACCATGAGGATGAAATGTAAGCATGTGGTCCCTGGAACATCACCAGTACATCTTCAGAGGCTTCGAATGTTCTCCATTGCGGGTTTCCATAAGCCATATGCCCTGTTAAATAGCACGTATCTCCTTCTTTTATTAACTGCAATGGCAGATGAGTGGCTATGGGTCTTCCATGTTTGGTCGTGACCATCGTGCCAAACGAATTACTTTGAACAAACTCCCATATTTCATCCGCATTTGTGACTTTATAATATTTAGGAATATACATGATCATCCGCCCTTCAAAATATTATTTGAGAATCTTGGCCATTATAAAATCCGTTTGTTCTTCATCACCCATATAAAAGGAATGGGCTCCCGTTTGGACAAATCCCATTTTCTTATAAAAGGCAATTGCCTTTTCATTTTTTTCCCATACACCCAGCCAAATTTTCTTTTTATTTTGTTCCATCGCAACTTCCAGGGCTTTATTGTACAGATATTTACCAAGCCCCTGTTTCTGAAATGGGCTTCTGATATATATCCTCTCAATTTCGAGTGCTTCATCGCCCATTTCTTCAGTCTGAGCCTCATCGGTATTCACCTTTAAATACCCGGCAGTCTCGCCATCAATTTCAACAAAGTAGAACTGTGATGAACGTTGAGATAGTTCAGTCTCTAATTGCTTTAGGTTAAACGCCTTTTCCAAATAGGCTTCCATGTTTTCGGGAGAATTCTGTTCCTTAAACGTTTCATTAAAGGTTTCATAACTAATTTCCTGAAGTCTGCTTAAATCTTCAAGTGTACATTTTTTCATATTAATAGTCATTATGCCTCTCCTTTAATAATTTCTCTTGTTCCCCTTTTTCACATATTCCCAGTCTTTCTCTACATTTTTTCTAACTCTTTGAAGCAGCTTGAAAATGGTTTCTGCTTCTTTCTCGGAAAGCCCCTCTAAGCAAATCGCATTGGAATATTCATGTTCTCTCTTTATAAGAGGAAAAACTTTTTTCCCTTTCTCTGTTGGGAAGAGCTTCCTGATTTTCTTGTTCTGTTCATCATCTTTCTTTTCTATAAAGCCATTCATTTCAAGCTTTTTAATCGCACGGGCTGCCGTTGTCCGATCAACTTTTATCATCTCAGCTAACTTTTCCTGAATAATTCCTGGATTTTCACATATTCGCACAAGGTACAGGTACTGCCCTTTTGTAAGGTCAAGCTCTTTAAATTCGATATTGCTTATGGAATCCAGTGCCCTAGCGATCATGCCAATTTCACGGAGAATTTCCAGTGTACTCAGCTCCTCAACATGAATTTTTGTTGTAAATGCAATAATAATACCATATATTCAATCTACCTTAATTTTGTTGCATTTGCAATAAAAATAATATAATTTGTATTCCTTGCTATGAATTTCAATGATCCAATTGTCATTAGTCCTTTATTGACGGTCTGTTTAAATAGAAGGAGCACTCTTTCACCACAATAAACTGCCTATCCATCCAAACTCGTATGCTAAAATAGATAAAAATGGGAGGTGTTTTATTTGCCGGATTGGTCGTATCATCCTATTTTTAAGCCCATACTTCAGAAGCTCCCGCCTTCCTTCAGCCGGGAGTTTATCCATCGCGGAATGAGCATGATTTCATCCAGCCGTATAGGGGAAGGATTAATCGAATTTCTTGGTCATATGGAACCCTCCGGCAAGCATGCGAAAAATTTATTTGGTGTTCATTTTTCCACTCCAGTCGGACTTACCGGCAGGATTGATCCTCACTTATCAGGGATGAAGGCTTTTCAGAATCTGGGCTTTGGTTTTATTGAAGTTGGACCTGTTTCCATTCGAGGGTCATCAGGAGAACTATTTATGGACCCGAAACTAGAGAAGATACATAGATTAACTGACGCTTCAATGGAGTTAATGGGAGCTAAGGAACAGCTGCTTTCCTTAAAGAAAAAGAAGATTCCGCTTCTTATAAACGTTGAAGGAACTTATCAGGAAGCCTTGCAAATTTGTGAAGAATTGCTTCCTTTTAGCGACGGATTTATTTTGGGCAGCCATATTTTTCAATCAGCGAGTCAATTTAACCAATTTAAATATGAATTAAATAAACCTATCATCCTTTCTATTTCACAGGATGATACTCTCAGCCTGGACTATGGCCCGGACGGAATTCTTCTTACAGGCAATGCTTCACCGGAAGAACTCATTCATAAGCTGTCAGCTCTCAGGAAGCTGTACTGCGAAGAATTGCCCATCATTACTTCAGGCTGTGTAAAAGAGCCTTCAGATGCTATTAAACTGCTGGAAAGCGGAGCTTCTTTAATCATGTTAGGCGATGAGTACATTTTCACTGGACCTGGATTGCCGAAGAGGATTAACGAGGCTTATACCAGCACATTTACGAAGGAGCCTGTCGAAGTGAAAGGATGGCGCTGGTACTGGCTGTTCGGCTTAGCTATTGCCGTTGCAGGGCTCATAGCCCTGTTTTTCAGCATGACTTCGGTGATCCTTCCCTATGACGAGAGCTTTCTGGGGATCTTTAGGAAAGATATTATTTCCTTTAACCCTGCCATTTTATACTTTATGGCTCATGACAGAATGACGCTGTCAGGAACAATGATTTCAGGCGGAATCATCTATATGCAGCTTGCCAGGCATGGAATAAGAAATGGCCTCCACTGGGCAAGAAAAGCGGTAAATATAGCAGGAGCTATCGGCTTCCTGGGCATTGTCCTGTTTATTGGCTACGGTTATTTCGATTGGCTCCATGGGCTGTTTTGGCTTATATTACTGCCCTTGTTTATATTGGGATATGCAAAATCAAGAACAGCAAGTGCATCTCCCTCCAGTTCAAATCTTTTCAACAGTCCGCAGTGGAAGCTGAGCTTATTCGGCCAGCTTTGCTTTGTGATTCTGGGGTTTTCATTAGCTATTGGCGGGATGATCATTTCCGTCATTGGGGCTTCACATGTATTTGTACCAACTGATCTTACTTATCTTTGCATGACTCCTGAAGCTCTGAACGAGTTTAACGATCGGTTAATTCCTGTGATCGCACATGACCGTGCAGGATTTGGGAGCGCACTTTTAAGTGTAGGCTTGCTCGTCTTGATGCTGGCTTTATGGGGGATCCGCGAGGGGGAAAGATGGGTGTGGTGGACCTTCACCATTGGGGCGATTCCGGCATTCGCCGCCGGGATCTTAACTCATTTTTTTATTAACTATACGGATTTTATCCACCTGCTTCCTGCTTATTTCGCATTGGTTTTATATGTGATTGGCGTTATCGCAACCGCCCCTTTTTTATTTAAAAAATAGTGGGTAAATAAAAAACCGGACGGTATCAGAACTGGATACCGCCCGGGTTTCGGCCTTTTGATCAATCTTTAACTGCCGCTTCTTCACCTGTTTGATTTTCATAATGGGGTTTCACTCTTTTAATAAAGAAAGCAAGTATGAGTGCAATCACCGCAATCAATGCAGAAATGAAGAAAGTGAAATTAATGCCATGCAGCATCGCTTCATTCATGATTTGCTGCTGCATGTCAGCTGCGGCCTGTGCAGATGGCTGAGCTGCACTGGCACTCATATTGGCCAGTGAGTCAGCAGACAGTTCCTCTGCTTTTTCTTTCGTGCGGTTGTTCATGACGGTAATCAGCAGCGCGGATCCAATGGCGCCGGATACCTGCTGCAGCGTATTATTCATAGCGGTTCCGTGCGGATTATTTATCGCCGGCAGCTGATTCAATCCATTTGTCATGACAGGCATCATGACCATTGACATCCCGAACATCCGAAAGGTATACAGCAGAACAAGAGTAGAATAGGCTGTATTCATGCCGATTCTGCTGAAGTAATAAGATGTTACAACGGTAATGGTCAGCCCAATTACCGCCAAAACTCTTGCCCCATACTTATCAAAGAGTTTCCCTGTAATGGGAGACATGACCCCCATGACAATCGCTCCCGGAAGCATCAATAGACCCGACTCCATTGGTGAAATTCCCCGGATGGTCTGTACATAGATGGGCATCAAAATCATCGCTGAAAACATGGCGACGGATATCACGATTGAAATGGCCGATGACAGGGCAAACATCGGATATTTGTAGATGCGAAATTCAAGCATAGGGTCATCCATCCGAAGCTGACGGAGTACAAAGGTAATTAAAGCAAGTGCCCCAATCACAATCGTGCCGTACACGAGGGGGCTATCCCATCCTTTTTCCCCTGCTGAACTAAAGCCATAAAGCAAGCCGCCAAATCCGATGCTTGATAAAACCAGCGAGATGAAATCAAGCTTAATAGCTCTCTGGGGTGTGATATCTTTTAATTTAAAGACTGCCAAAACTACGGTTAACAGGGCAATTGGCAGAACAAGGTCAAATAACATCCTCCAGCTGTAATGTTCAATCAGCCATCCTGAAAGAGTCGGCCCAATCGCTGGAGCAGTAATCATGACAAGACCAAACATCCCCATTGCCGCCCCTCTTTTTTCGACCGGAAATGCGGTAAGCATGACATTCATTAATAATGGCATCATAATCGCCGATCCTGAAGCTTGAATCATCCGAGCCCCTAATAACACACCAAATGCAGGCGCAATACTGGCCAGGAATGTTCCCAAAGTAAATAATGCCATGGCTGTAATGAATAATTTCTTATCAGAAAATCGCTGAATGAAGAATGCACTCGCCGGTATTAAAATCCCGTTAATAAGCATATAGCCTGTAGACAGCCATTGTACGGCTGTTGCATTCACACCGAATTCTTCCATGATGGATGGGAGGGCAACGTTCAGTAATGTTTCATTCAATATCGCAACAAAAGCCCCGATAAATAAAATGGCGATCATGCCATATGGCGGTTTGTTTTGACCCGTATTGGTTTCCTGCGGCATATAGAATCAATCCTTCTTTCTATGTTAAATATAGATTTGTTTATCGGATAACCCGACCGAGTCAGACCTGGATGAAACCTTCACGCAAAACGTCTTGCAAAAACGGGCTCGGTGCCCCTACGCTGTAAAGCTGCAAATCATGCATTGCTCTCGTGCAGGCGGTGTAGAATACACGGCGCAGGCTTTCATCACCATAGACATGCTCTGATGCATCATAAATAATGACGGCATCAAATTCGATGCCCTTGGATAAATACGACGGTACGACAACCACTCCTTGTTCATATTCAGTCGAGTTGCTTTTCAAGAGTTTAATTCCATCGATGCCGGACAGAGCCTCATATGCACGCAAACTTTCTTCAGCCGATTTGCATATGATCGCAATAGTTTTTAACCCTTGGCTTCGTAAATCCGCGACTTTAGAGGCGATGCAGCTGTGCAGCTGTGCGTGATCGGTTATTTGTTTCAGCTCGGGCCGCTTGCCGCTGCGATCAAAAGGGATGATCCTTTCGCCGTTTGGAACGAGTCTTCGCGTAAATTCAATGATCGGCTTTGTGGAGCGGTAGCTTCGTGCTATATTGATCACTTCTGTTTCATCCGGTCCGTACAGGCCAGCAAGCGGTTGAAAATCAGCCATTTCGCTGGCATGGGCAAAGATCGCCTGATTAAAGTCGCCGAGGACCGTCATCTTGGACGCAGGAAACAGGCGCTTTAGAAACTCAAATTGAAATGGCGAATAATCCTGTGCCTCATCAACGACGATGTGCTTAATCGAGCTGTTCGTCTGAAAGCCTTGAATCTGCTCCTTCAGATATAAAAACGGGGTAGCATCTTCATAAAGCAGGTGACCTTCATCCAGCATTTTCAGCGTCGCCTGACAAATATCCGTCCATTCTGCTGGTATCTCCCCTTCTATCCACTGTTTGATCTTTATGGGATCAGTAAAAATCTGTTTGTATATCCCCTTAAAATCGACAAAACGCAACGCCCGGATTCGTTTTCGCAGCGGCTTCAGCTTTTTCCGGACAATCAAGCGGGCTAACGCTTCAGGCTCGATTTCATAATCATGAATCGAATCTTCTTTAAAGCCGCGTTTTTTCGCGAGATAGGCATGTGCCTTATGATATTCCTCATTGCTGAGCAGCTCGATTTCCTCCTGTACCCACGGCTTATTCCGTTCCGCCTTTTCAGCTTCATTAATTTGCTTAATAAGCCATTCCATCAGCTTTTCAAGTCTGTTATGAAAGCGAAGTGAAGTGTCGCTGCTATAAAACCTGTCTGCCATTTGCTGCGCGGAGACAATCGGCTTTCCTCTGAAGACTATGTCCTTAAATAGCATTCCGGATAACTCCAGCGACTTCATGTATGCATGGATCGCTTCAAAAAAGCGGACAGATGCTTTGAATTGAATGCCCGTAACCCTTGCCCTGTAGGAAGAGGTATGGTCTGCAGTTAACACGTATTCCAGCTGCCCGTATGGATTTTCAACTTCAAACTCTTTACTCAGCCGGTGGTCCAAATATTCCTGGAAGGTGACCTGCTGCATATTCTCTTCACCGAGTTCCGGGAGCACATTGGACACATAACTGTTAAACATTGAGTTAGGCGAAAACAAAATAATTTGCTCCGCATTTAAATTATCCCGATCTTTGTACAGCAAATAAGCAATCCGCTGCAGGGCAGCCGATGTCTTGCCGCTCCCAGCCGCACCGTGAACAATGAGCAGCCTTCCGCGATCATGACGGATGATCCGGTTTTGATCCTGTTGAATGGTAGCTACAATATTGTGCATATGTTTGTCAGTACCCTTGCCCAGAACCTCCTGCAGGATCTCATCCCCAATGGTGAGACTTGTATCGAACATGGACTGCAAAACGCCGCCGCGGATAAGATATTGCCACTTCTTCTCCAATGTGCCCTGGATTGTGCCTCCCGGTGTTTCATACTTGGCGGGACCGGGCTGGTAATCATAGTAGACACTGGAGATCGGTGCCCTCCAATCGTAAATAAGGAAATTTTCGCCGCTGGCATCCCTTAGCGAGCTGATCCCAATATAGATTTGATCCTGATCTGATGAACCTTCTTCCATAAAATCAATACGGCCGAAGTAGGGAACCTCCTCCATCCTTCGCAGCGTGGACAAGCGCTTGGATGCATGTCTGTGGGTGCTTTGGCTGACCGAAAGAGCTTGAGCCTCCTGCCTCAACCCGATGATGGTCTCCAGGTAATCATCAAAGGTATCAATATTCACCTTGACTTCATCCCAAAAGTGTTTGCGGATATGAACCACTTCGTTTTTACGCCTGGAGGTTTCCTCTTCCAATCTGCTGACTTCCTCCGCAATTGTCCCCATGACACTGTCCAATCGTACTTGCTCCTGCTGAAGTTTCGAATTCATAGCAAACACTCCTTAAAAAAATTTATAAAAGGGTTGACAAACGAATTGATTGCATTATATAATTAAGATAGGGAAAATATATTTATTTTTTATTACATAATGCACATCTATATAAATTTACCACAGGGTTTCACTTTTTTCAATGGTTTTTACTTAATTCTTTGATTGTCGATTTTCGACAGAGCCGTATTTAACGTTCCCCAATGTTAAGTACGGCTCTTTTAATTTTATTTATCCCCTATCTTTATTTGTACTGATCCCCTCCCCGTTAACCATCAGGACAATTTCTTAATAGCTTCCCCATCCGTTACATTGTTAACGAATAGTATGGCCTTTTAAGGAGAGATCACCAGTCTTGTCCTGCATCCAAAGCTTTATTCATTTAAAGTAAGTGAACTTTACCTTGCCGAAAGCATTTGCCTCCTTTAATCTAGTAGTAAAATAAAATTGCTAGAGGTGGCCATTTTGTCGAAACCTTTTAAATTTAAGCAGCCTGGGCTTTTCGGGCAAATGGTTCTGCTCGTGCTTACTGTACTCTTAATTTGCATCTTGTTAATTATCATTTCCTTTTCATCCATTATTGACCAAATGATTGAGAAAACCACCGGACAGCAGGCGCTGACAGTTGCGGAATTGGTTGCCGAAAACGATTCCATCATCGATGCGTTTAATACAGATCATCCAGCACAAATGATTCAGCCTATTGCCGAGAAGCTTAGAGAGCGGACAGGCGCTGATTATATTGTAATAGCGAACGGGGATGGTATTCGTTATTCCCATCCCTATCCGAATCAAATTGGCAGGGCTACAGAAACAAGCAATAAAGCCCCGCTGGCAGGAGATTCTATTGTTTTTATTGGAAATGGCGTTTTAGGAGAAGCAGTTAAAGCGAAAACACCCATTTATGATGAGTCAGGTAAGATTATCGGTGTTTCTTCCGTTGGCTTCTTGACGAATGAAGTAGAAGGAAAAATTTTTGTCTATCAATTGCGGGTAGCCGGTTTCGGAGGACTTGCCCTTCTCATTGGCATACCAGGAGCCTTTTATATCGCCCGCCGTGTCAAGAAGCTTATATTTAATCTGGAGCCAGAGGAAATTTCTCACGCCTTCTCTGAAAAGCAGGCAATTCTGGAATCAATCGGGGATGCCACGCTTGCTATCAGCCCTGATCTAAAAATTTTATCAGCCAATAAAAAAGCGCGCAGCATTTTAGGTGAGCATGCAAAAGATACGCTGACTGAGCTGCATTTGAAAGCGCTTATACAAAATGCATTGGAGAATCCCAACCTTTTCATCCAAAAACAAGTGCTCATAAACAACTCGATATACATTGTAGACATATCGCCCATCCAGGCTGAAGAAACGGCAATAACAGGATTCGTCCTGACTATTCGACCCTTCTCTGAAGTTGAAGATTTGGCGAATGAACTTATTGAAATCCGGCAGCATGCCAACCATATTCGGGCGCAGACCCATGAGTATTTAAATAAACTGAACACATTAAACGGGCTCCTGCTATTGGAGCGTTACGAAGAAGCAAAAGCGCTTATGAAGATGGAAGTGCAAGAACTGCAGCAAACTGTCACCTTTTTAATGTCTACAATTAAAGATCCTTTGATTGTTGCCCTTCTTCTAGGGAAAGTGAACCGTGCCAAAGAAATGAAAGTATTGATCACATTTGACGAAAACAGCCAGTGGTTAGACTTCCCTGACACCATACAGAGCGAACATGTCGTGACAGTGGTTGGTAATTTGATTGATAATGCTCTAGAAGCATCTTCTGCATGGAAAGGAAAAAGCGCCACTGTCCACCTGTCCTTTACAGACTACGGAGACGAGCTGATTATGGATATTGAAGACAATGGCAAAGGCATGACATCTGAAGAAGAAGCTTACTTTTTTACAGAAGGAGCGACAACCAAAAATGACCCCCAGCATGGTCTGGGCCTGACCATTATGCAGCATGCATTGAGCCAGCTTGGCGGGGAATGGTATCGTACAGATCGTTCAGAAGGAACATGTATGACAATCGCCATTCCAAAAGCTAATCCTGATTTCACAACTGCGAAGGAGAGAGAAAAATCATGACTAACCCATCCATCGGGGTGCTGATCGTTGAAGATGACCCTGTCGCTTCGTCTGTATATGAACAGCTTATTCAAAACAGAAAAGATTTCACTGTCATCGGAAAAGCACAAACAGCTTCAGAAACCATTCAATTGCTAAACGTTATCACTCCCGACCTGATCCTGCTCGATGTTCATCTGCCAGATGCAAATGGAATTGATTTGCTATTTCAAATCAAACACGCACACCGTCATGTAGATATCATTATGATAACCGCTTCCAATGATGCCAAAACAGTAAGAGACGCCATGCGTGGAGGAGCATATAGCTATCTGCTGAAACCGATTATGGTTGACAGCTTTTTTTCAACATTTGAAGAGTACAGCCAAACGAGGCATGCCCGGCAAACAAATGCCCATATCAAACAAGATGAAATACAGCGGCTCTTTCAAAAAAACACTCCAGCTGCCGAGACAAAGCACGAGGCCGAGAATTTGCCAAAAGGCATCGACAAACACACACTCCGCAAAGTTACACAAGCAATGAAAGCTGCATCCACAAGCCTAAACGCTGAAGAAGTAGGGTTGCAAATCGGAGCAAGCCACTCCACGGCAAGGCGCTATTTAGAGTATCTGGTTTCTATTAACTTGGTGGAAGTCGATATTGTCTATGGCAGCGTGGGCCGTCCGGAACGCCGATACAAACAACCTTAGCAAGCCCTCTTATAAAGGGGCTTGCTTTTTTTAGCTATGTCTTAAAGAAAGCTTCTATAGGATAAACATTGCCTGACCAAGAAGTTCAGTTTAAGAAGAAAGCTCCTAGTGAATGATAGATATCTAACATATTACGGTATTTCTCTTATTTTCATAAAAAGTATGAAAATTATGAAACTATTGCTTTTTATTCAAATAAAACAACTAATCTATTCTTACGAGAGCAGCCCTGTTAAAGTAATTCGAAAGGAAGCGCTTACAACTATTTAGGAGGGTTCATATGCTCGCGTTGCTTGGATATATTATGGTTGCTGTTTTTATGGCTTTAATTATGACAAAACGAATGTCTGCACTACTGGCATTAATTATTGTACCAATTGTCTTTGCTTTAATTGGAGGTTTTTATACCGGAATCGGGGATATGATGCTCGAAGGGATAAAGCAAGTTGCTCCTACAGGCGTTATGCTTGTGTTTGCTATCCTTTATTTCGGTATCATGATTGATGCCGGCTTATTTGAACCAATTGTGAATACGATTTTGCGGATTGTAAAAGGGGATCCGCTAAAGATTGCCCTCGGAACAGTTGCTCTCGCGTCACTTGTTGCCCTGGACGGAGATGGGACAACAACATTTATTATTACTGTCACAGCCATGCTGCCTCTATACAAAAAGCTAAATATGAATTTATACATGCTCTCAACACTCGCACTTCTCTCCATCGGCGTCATGAACATGACACCATGGGGCGGACCGACAGCCCGAGTCATCAGTTCTTTGCAGCTCACAACCGAGGAAGTATTCCTTCCGCTTATTCCTGTAATGGCAGCTGGAATAGCCTTTGCCTTTCTCGTTGCTTGGCATTTTGGATTAAAGGAACGGAAACGGATTGGGATCTTCAAAATGGATGATCCAATTGCCAGTGAGATTCAAGCGGCAAAGGAACAAACCGCTGCCGCTATAGATCATGGAGAAAAGTCCGCAGAGCTGCAGCGTCCAAAGTTAATTTGGGTTAACGCCGGACTGACAATAGGCCTGCTGATTGCCTTAATTGCCGGATTGCTGCCTCTCCCTGTTCTATTTATGTTAGGGTTCG
Source organism: Cytobacillus oceanisediminis 2691 (assembly GCF_000294775.2). GTDB lineage: Bacteria > Bacillota > Bacilli > Bacillales > Cytobacillaceae > Cytobacillus > Cytobacillus pseudoceanisediminis. The sequence goes on along the minus strand of NZ_CP015506.1, from coordinate 720,609 downwards.
CGATTGCGGCGATGATCAACTATCCAAACCTGGTACAGCAAAAAGAACGCATTGCCGCCCATGCTGGAAATGTTCTCGCAGTGGTCGCATTAGTCTTTGCCTCTGGTATATTCACAGGAATCATGAACGGGACTGGAATGGTAGATGCAATGGCGACAGCACTTGTTCAAGTCATTCCAGAACAATTGGGAACCCAGCTGCCTTTAATTACAGCTATCACGAGCATGCCATTTACGTATTTCATGGCAAACGATCCCTATTACTATGGAATTATCCCGATCATTGGAGAAACTGCTGCCAGCTACAATATTCCTATGGCTGAAATTGCCCGTGCATCAGTACTCGGCCAGCCCGCTCACGTGTTAAGCCCGCTCTATGCCGCAGGTTACCTTCTAGTCGGCATGATCGGAATTGACTATGGCCAGAATCAGCGTTTTGCTTTAAAATGGGCAGTTGGCTCTTCAGTATTTATGATTATTGCTGCCATTGCATTTGGCGTTATTTCGATTTAATAGTTAGGGTGATGCATATTATTTGTATCACCCTATAAATCTGCAAAAAATTTCCTGAACAACAGCATCCTATATTTAATTCTGCTGATCTCGAACATTAGCATCCACCATTGTATAAGACAAGAATATTATATTTCGAAAAAGTTATCCCTTTCTACTTTACACACTCTTAGTGCGAAGCTCTTATACCATTCATTTTTACCTCTATCCTGTGCAACTTGATGTGCCGAGTATTCCTTCCAATTCTTTATTGCATCCAATGAAGCCCAATATGAAACTGTAATTCCCAACCCTTCATCACGAGCACTTTCCAGGCCTAAGAATCCCTTTTGCTGAGAAGCTAACTCTGCCATTTTTTCCGCCATTTTTCCGTAACCTCTATCTCCCTCAGTTCTCTGTGATGAAAATATTACTGCGTAATAAGGTGGTTCAGGAGTTTTTACAATTCCATTCATACATTGTTTCCTCCAGTTTAATATTTTTATAATTCCCACTATTCTATTATAAATATTTTTAAACAAGAAAAGCGACTGCCTTATTGAGCAATCGCACACTATTTAATAAGATATTTACTTATGGTTTCATTTGGTCATTTGCATCCATTTATAATCTGCCTGGGGTCGCAGTCATTATCAAGACATGCTCGGCTACTTTTCATTAACTTGAATATTTTTATCAAACGCATAAATGCTGACAAGCTTCGGCCTGAACTAATTCCTCCAATTTTTTTACTTTAGCAGAATCCTCATAAATTCTTTTCACTAATGTGGTCCTTGCCGTGATTCTCCAGGATGAGGTCAGCGAAAAAGACACACAGTCAGGCAATTTTACATTACATAACATCCATGAACTTTTATTTATATAAATATCACTTAAATCCCCTATGATTTCGGGATAATGACTTTACGTATGCTTTTTCACAAACTGCTCCAACAAAGGAATAAATTTCTCATGCGCATAAATGCCTTCAGATTCTGAAATCGTTTGAAGAAGAACATGATGAATAGATTTTGTTAATAAGTTTAAAGCCTGCTGGACAGAACCATTCTCAAATTTCTCCAATGACTCAGGCAATTCATCCTCGTCTAGAATAAAATATTCTCCATTCGGAAGTACTAAAATATCGATTATTAAATCTTCAAAACATACCATTCTATCGCTTATCAATGTATTTTTTACAATGTTAAAATATGAGCCCAAATACTTTCCTTTATGGTCTCTCCAGAAATATAGATTATATGGGCGATTTTCCCAGTAATAAGCAATTGTATAGCTGCCTTTCGGTATTGTTAATTGAGCTTGATTGGCTTTCATTGTAAAAGTGTCTTCAATAATATGAAAAAGCACCGCACTTTGATTTTGCACTGTCAACAGCATACAATTATATTCCACGACTTCGGAATCATACCTTATTTTTCTTTCTATTATTTCAGCCCCATTGAATTGATGAGTTCTTAAATTTGTTATAGTTGAAACCTCCCAATGGCAAATAAGAAAAGATGTATTTACATCATTAAATTCATAATGTACTGTTCGCCAATTGGCCCCATTTTTCTGCGTCCTGTATCCTGAAATCCAACTTTTACATACAGTTTTTGAGCAGCAATGTTTTTGTGATTAACAGCTAACACGATTTCATTACAGTCAGGGAATTCGTCAGCAGCAAATTTTCTTAATAATAACATAGCCTGCTTTGCATATCCTCGTCCTTGCTTAGCCTGGTTAATGGATAATGATGTTAGCAGCATCGCCTGCGGATTGTCCGAATACTCCTTTACTCTTTCAGTTGAATGCAATAAAAAGAAGCCTACTGGTTCTCCATCAAAAAGGATAACGATCCGATGCTGGCCTTCTGTTACTTCTTTATAATTGCTTGGCAGTGAAGTGAATTGAACCTGCTCTTTAGGAAGCTCAAAAGAATTCAAGATATCCATATGTTCATTAGAGAAATGTTTCAATTCCAAATAATTTGTCTTTTTCATTTATTCTCCCCCTCGGTACAATAGTATGATAAGAACAAATGTTTGTACAGTTAAAATTTAGTTATTAAACCAAAACAAACAATAAGCTGCCGTGATGGCAGCTGGCACTATTTTTTCTTGCATTTTATCATGAAGAAATTTATTGATGGTTTATTTTTCATATCCTTATTTGGCTCGTCAATTTCTGAAATCTCTATCAGGCCGTAATGTCCAAATTCTTGTTTTATGGTGTGAGAATCATAAAAAAACATTTTCACACCTTCCATGATCTCAAAATAATCTTTATCCAATTGTTTGCCCTTGCCAAACATGGGGGCTTTTTTTGAAACAGCTGTAAAAATCATATAGCCATTTGGCTTTAATTGATCATAGCAATCTTTAATAAACTTCTCTCTCTCATCCTTATTCAATAAGTGAATAAGGGCATGGGAGAATACACCAGTGTAAAGCTGGTCATCAAAAGGCATGTCAGTTACTGAGCCATGAAAAATTCTGCTGTCAATCCCATGTTGGCTTGCCAGATCAATGGCTGTTTTTGAAATCTCAATGCCTGTCACATTTATGCCATTTTCAATAAAAACCTTCGCATTTCTTCCATATCCAAAACCCGGCAACAGTATATCCTTAACATTCTCTTCAAGGAAAAAGTCCTTTGTTAAGATAGCGGAATCTGCAGCCTCAAATCCCCACATCGTTTGTTTTTCTATAAAACTGGATTCCCAGAATTCCATTAGATCTCTATCTCCTTTATGTTTTATTTTCATTGCAGCACTAGCGGCTTAACACTTATATATTTTTTAATAATAGACATAATGACTCTTTAATAACTATAATTGTTTTTTATTTTTTTGTAAATGTAATTCCTTAACAATTAACAGAATGTATTCTTTACTACAATTAAGTTAAGCCAGCCTGCTCCTTTAAGTAAACAAAAAGCTGCCTGATTTGGCAGCTGCTATGAAAAAGCACATGATAATTAAGGAGCGATATTATGTACCTTCAACCCAATAAGTAGTTTTCCTCAAGATAAGATCGTTTTTAAATAATTCTTCATATACAGCCGATAACTCATCCGGAAATTTCACTATCCCAGCATCACTTACAAATCGGATTCCCTTTATCTTATTTAATTCATTCATACAAGGTACACCGCTGACAGAATCTGCAAAGTAGAAGTAACCCGTCCACTGGATATCTCTGAAATAGAAATTTCCCTGATACACCTCAGTAAGTGCATGAACGGTTAATCCGATTTCCTCTTTTACTTCCCGTTTTGCACACTTTGATGGAGTTTCGCCTAATTCCTGTTTTCCCCCTGGAAAATTCCACAGATCCCCTCTATCTTGTACTACTAAAATATGATGGTCCTCATCTTTTATCAGGACACGGGTGAAAATATTTTGCATATACGCTTTTTCCTCTCCACTAAAAGAAACAATTTTATGGCATAGAAGATACAGCCAAATCAATAAAAACGATTGCAAAAACTAAAAAACCATGAAAAAGCTAGAATACAATACCAATTTTGGCTCTCTTATTTGTTTATAAAGGGTAAGTCCCGACACGATCGAAATAATCCATGTAATCATGCCCCATAGGGAAAATAAAAACCAAAATTTGCAATCAATAACAATCAAATGAAAAAATAATAAAGACTAGGATACCGTTTAAATTCTTTCAATCTCATCACAGGAGTTACTCAACAAAGGCACTCTGACTTTTGGGATCTAATAGAAAGAATTGCCGAAAGCAAATATTCAGCGTCCAATCCTACTCCGCAAATCAAAGCCGAGCCTCGCTGATATTGCCAGGGTAAGCCTATAAAATACAGGCCCTTAACTTCAGTGATCCCCCTTTTATGTATTGGTTTTCCTTCATTGGAGATGACACCTTTTATATTAATCCAGTCGTATGAAGGAACGAAACCAGTGGACCAGATAATACTATCGAATTTCCTCCGAGTCTGATCTTCAAATAGAACTTCTGTATCATTGATGTGTAAAACTTTAGGTTTTACATCAACCTTTTTGATTTTTATGAGTTCTTTCAGTTCCTTTCCAAAAATCGGGTCCTTCTGTTTTTGAAACCAGCTGCCTTTTCCTGTATCTTTTCCTGCAAACAGCAGACCGAGTTTATCCAGCCAATAAAAAACACTTCTTCCAAGTATCGTTAATGGCAAAAATTTCATGCTGTGACCAACAGCTATTGTGACGCTCTTATCTTTTGCTAATTCCACGGCGATTTGTGCCCCGGAATTGCCGCCGCCCACAACCAATATCTTACTTCCTGGCACTTCACCTGGGGAATGATATTCAGAAGAGTGAAGCTGAAAAGTATTTGCCCCCTTTTTTATGGCATTAGGTATATATGGTTTTTGAAATGCTCCAGTTGCAATGATTACTTGCTTAGCTATCATCTTCCCGCTATTAGTTTCTAAGAGAAATGAACCATCAGGCTGCTTATTTAACTTAATTACATTAGTGTTAAGCATGACTGGAAGATCAAAATGCTTAACATAATCAATCAAATAGTCCGCCATCTCATCTTTCGCTGGAAGTTCATTTGATGAACCTCCCATTTGTAATCCAGGCAAACTGCTATATCGGCGTGGGGTAAATAAAACCAGGGAATGGTATCTTTTCCTCCAGGGATACCCCACGTCCCCATTTTTTTCTAATATGACAAAGGATACATATTCTTTTTTTAAATAATATCCCATTGCTAATCCTGCCTGAACTCCACCAATAATGGCCACTTCATAATTTATTATGGTTCTCACTCCTCTCACACAAAAGTTATTCAAATATTGATTTGAATATTATTATATAATAACCAGAAAAAGGAATACACATTTTAAAAATAAAAACAGCTGCCTCTTGGCAGCTGTTCATAAAAAATGGACCTTCTTTGTCAATGAACCGAAGGCCCCTTTAAGTTAATTGCATGGTTGTAATACAAGTACCCTCATTCTCAAAAGTTGAAATTTCTGATTCCGATGTTTTTCCATCATACTTAATCTTTATTTGATATGTTTCATCTCTTGGGAGCCATAAATCAAAAAATCCATTTGCTTGGGACTTTACTTTTTCGTTCAAAATGACATTGCCTTCCGTATCTTCGATATATACATCAAACTCTTTATCAGCTAATTCACCTTGACAACCTGTCAAGCTATGATTAGTTCAAGGGTGGGTTTCATTAACGTAAGGTGCAATTGAAACGAAAAACTCTTCTTTCGGCAGATCATAGACTAATTCTTCACCATCCGCTTTTTTTACCAGTAGCTGCTGTGAGGTAATCGAAGCAGACTCGCTCTTAACGTTTCCTGCACTATAATCATTCACCAATTCCTTGATGTTATCAGCCTTCAAAGCGGCCTCATCATTTGAATCGGCTTGTCCACAGCCAGCTAATACTATTGAAATGAGTAAGACAGACAGAAATAGTTTTACCTTCATCTTTGTTCACATCCTTATTCAGTTTCATGCTTAAATAACTATTGCCAAAGTAAACAATAGCAAATAAATATGGAGAAATTATGGAGAAATGATTTGCAGCACCCGCTGCTTAAATAAGCAATTCGAATGTAACTATGCTAAAGTTATCTATGCATAGATATTTTCAGAGGCTGTGAGTCAAATTGAACTTAATTGAAAAATTATATACTGTTATAATATTTTTAGCAGTGATTTTTGGTATTAGTATAGGGCAAGCAGAGTTAATAAGGGCTAATGCGGAAAGTTTTATTGTGCCTTTATTAGTAGCAATGCTATATATTACTTTCTTACAAATTCCTATTGAAGATATCAAGATAGCTTTTAAGAACATAAAATTTACATACACTTCAATCCTCATAAACTTTGTCTGGACACCCATCCTGGCATGGCTGCTGGCAATGGTATTTTTAGGCGATAATCCATCACTATATATTGGATTTATTATGCTGATGGTTACACCATGCACTGATTGGTACCTAATCTTTACAGGCATAGCAAAAGGAAATGTTGCCTTATCAACTGCTATCCTGCCTCTAAACTTAATCTTACAGGTCATATTGCTGCCTATCTGCCTTCTGATCTTTGGCGGAACGACAGGAGTAATAGAACTGGGGTTTTTAGTTGAAAGTATTCTGGTTGCATTAATCATACCGTTAGTTCTGGCTGTTTTAACAAAGATACTCTTAAAAAACAAGGATCAGTTAAGAGAAAGCCTTGTATCCAGCCTTAGCGTGCTGCCAATTATTTTTCTAAACTTTGCCATCGTGGCAATGTTTGCGTCACAGGGACAATTATTGCTTAACCATTTAGATTTACTGTGGAAAATAACAATACCTATTCTTTTATTTTTTATGATTAATCTTTTTGTCAGTCAAAAAGCTGGACAGCTTATGAGATTCCCGAACTCCGACAGAGCCAGTTTAAGCTTGACCACTTTAGCCAGAAATTCCCCGATTGCTTTAGCCATTGCTATGACTGCATTTCCAGACCAGCCTTTGATTGCGTTGACCTTAGTAGTAGGCCCTCTGCTGGAATTGCCTATCCTGGCCGTCATCACCCAGATTTTATTATTTATCACTAAAGAGAAAAGAACATAAGAATGAAAGCACATATCCTTTTTATTTATGAATATGTGCTTTCTTAACTTGTCTCAATAGCACAAAAAAGGTTGTTAATCTAACATTCATGTGAATACATTAGTTATAACACCCCTCATATCTTCCCTTCTCTAATCTGCCCAATCAGCTTATCCAGCCAATAAATAGCGTGCTCTGCTTTGGTCGACACATACCCGCCAAGAAACTCGATCAGTTTCTCATTATCTTTGTCTTTTTCAACCAGCTGTTCAAAACTTTTATAATACTCCCACTTAGCCTTGGAGCTCTTTAATTTCTCTTCAAGGATAGCGACTGCTTTATCTTGATCTACATATTTGATGTTGGCTAAACCCACCAACATTTCACCGATCGAATCGGCCGTTTCAAACAATTTGTAGATTTTTTTCGGCAGCTCTTCCCGGCCTTTAGCTGTGATTTCAAATATTTGTTTATCCGGCCGATGTTCTTCTTTAATTATTTCGACTGTTGCAATTAAGCCCTGTTTCGCTAATGAATCGAAATGGTAGTACAGCTTGCTTTCTGTCAATCCAGCTAGCTGATCAAATGGAATAGGCTCTGAAAGCTGCTTTTTTATTTTATAAGGATAATTCTTACCCTCCATCAGTTTGGTTAATATAAATATTTGAATGGTCATTCTTTATGCTCCTTCAAGAGAATTACCCTTATTTTAGCAAAATGAAGCTGGCATTTCAGCCTCATCCTTTACCTCTCCAATATTAAAACTCCCTTAAAGCAGTCAGTGTGCCTGCTTTAAGGGAGCCTTTATTCCTTACTTATACACGTTCATCGGCAGATTCGTTAAAGACTGGCCAGTGGCTGATGCCGTTAAATTCTTTTCTAATTCAAACCCTTCCACTGGTTCGATGCTGGAGAACTTCTTCACGAAGGTCTCCAGTGCTATTTTCATTTCCAGGCGTGCCAGAGGTGCACCCAAACAGAAATGCGGGCCATTTCCGAATGTTAGATGCTTTTTATTGTTAGGACGATGTATGTTTATAGAAAAAGGATCTTCAAACATCCGATGGTCCATATTGCATGCACTCATCCAGGCAATAACGACATCCCCTTCTTTTAACTCAACGCCCAATAAATTGTTATCTTTTTTCACAGTTCGGTCTCTTCTCGACATATGAAAACGATAGCGGAGCATTTCTTCAACTGCGTTTGGCACTAATTCCAGGTCATTACGCAGTTCTCCATATAAAGACTCATCATCATAAAGCAATGAATAAAACGTATTGGCAATCGCATGACTGGTTGTTTCCACTCCTGCGCCTAAAAGCAGCATGGTCACCTGCACAATTTCATTATCGGTAAACTTTTCACCATCTACTTCAGCTTGAATTAAATCAGAGATAATATCATCCGAAAGGTTCGACCGCTTTTGAACAACAATCGGATAGAGATATTGGAAATATTCTTTCGCAGCATTCTGTTTTTGAAGCTCTATGTCTTCCAGTCTCTCTTTATCGTAAGGCTGGAAAAGGATATCCACCCATTCTTTGAATTGAGCTCTGTCCTGTATCGGCACGCCGAATAAATCTGCAATAACCATACTTGGCAGCGGGGCTGCTAAAGCCTCAACAATATTAATTTCATTATTATCCTGGATGTTTTCTACTAGCTCCTCGGCAATCTGCTTGATGCGCGGCTCCCAATTCTTTAAACTGCGGGGAGTAAAAGCTGCTGCTAACAAGGAACGCCCTTTCCGATGATCCGGCGGATCTACAAGTGTAAGATTTGTTAAAGGCGACGCTTTCTCATGCTTGTCATTTGCCCCAACAAATATCGTTGTTCTCGGTCCGGCACTTGAAAAAAATTCATAGTTGCCCAGCACCTGTTTCACACCCTCATAGGTAAACACATTCCATGTATTCGTTTGTTCATGATAATACACGGGATGATGGTGAAGCATGTCCTTATACCACTCAATAGGAAAAAACTCTTCTGCACGTGACTTAAAATTAGTAATCTCATTTACGGGAATGACTTCTTTCAACATACTATTTCTTTTCCTCCTTTAAGATGATGTGGATTCACTGGGCTGCAGCAAAATAAGATTTAATAATCTACTAAGGTAAATGTACCTTCCGTTATTACATTACTCTAAACAAAGTAGTTTAAAAAGAGTAATTTTGGCTAAAGATTTCCATTTTTTATTTGAGGGGAAATTTATATATAGTCCATGTAACCTACATATAGGGAGAGGTTTTTTCAGAAAACATACGTATAAGCAGCCTCCCTATGCTGTTTATACGAAGTCTGCAACTCATAGATAGGTACCTATTTAATTCACTGCCTAAATATAGTATGACAAGTGGCATATCCAGAAAAAAAACACATGGGAATTTTGGTTTTTTAGTGATTAGTCATATGTTAAGGAATAAATATAGAGATGAGTCCCTTGTTAAATAAGATTTAAAAGGAGGCCACGTCATGATTATCAAGGGGATTCGGCACAGATAATTAACAGGGGCAGGGCAACCATGCTCCGGAAAGAATTTGATCTTCGACATAGTAACGATGACTAGATAATACGGAGGTAAAAAATGACTGAACGAATTCTGAAAATAAATAATGTGGATATATGTACAGAAAGCTTTGGAAATGCTAAGGATCCAGCTATCCTTTTGATTATGGGCGCAATGACTTCACTGGACTGGTGGGATGAGGAATTCTGTCTCCGCCTTGCTGATAAGGGTAGATTTGTGATTCGATACGATCACCGGGATCTGGGACGATCGACCATTTATGAACCTGGTACTTCAAATTATACAATAACGGACTTGGCTGACGATGCGGCCGGTGTACTGGATGCTTATCATATAGAGCAGGCACATATCGTTGGCATGTCCATGGGCGGCCTAACTGGCCAAATTCTTGCCTTAAGATATCCGGACCGTGTACTGACGCTTACGCTGATTGCATCAAGTGTGTTCGGGACTGAGATGGAAAAGCTGCCTCCAATGGATCAGAACATACTGGATTACCACGCGAAGAGTGCTTCCGTCGATTGGTTGAATCGGGATGCTGCAATTGCTTATCTCGCGGGCGGCTGGAAAACTTTAGCCGGCTCCAAACCTTTCGAGCAGGAAAGAATATATAAACTTGCTGCAAGAGAAGCAAACCGCGCCAAACATCTGCCGAGCAGATTTAACCATGCCATGCTGCAAGGTGGAGACGTATATTTCGATAGAATGGATGAGATCAGTGTACCGGTGCTCATTATTCATGGCACAGAAGACCCAGCTCTCCCATACGAGCACGGGCTTGCTCTTAAGAAAGCCATCCCTCATTCTGAATTAGTGACACTTGATGGAACTGGGCATGAGATTCATAGTGAAGACTGGAATCAGATTATAGATTCTGTTATAAAGCTTAGTTCGAGATAAGAAGAATAAGTGGAAAGAAAATACACCTTCACGCAAGAAGTCTTGGTTTAGATTGAATTGTTTTTTTAAGGAAAGTTCAAAGCCCAATTTCTCAATGTTATGAGCGGGAAATTGGGCTGCTTTTACTTCAGAATTACGGCATTAAAATAAAACAGCCATTGTGATAAGTGCATTTGTTTAAAAATTTTAGATTACACTATACCAGAAAAGGGCTAAAGCCTATCCAGCAATTTTGCTCCTTCACAAAGAAAAAACGTATTTCTTATTTCAAAAAGCGCCCGATTGTTGAAGTTCTTAATTACTATGTCTTATTGAACTAACGCACCCTATAGTTGAATAATGATAGCGACTTTCCTGAGGAAAATCATTCTATCTGAATTTCATACGAAATACCTCTCAGTTGTACTGGCAGTTCAGCACCCTTAGTAGCTAAAAGATTTTCTAACTCAGCTTTTAAATCTTTACTGGATCGTTCACTTGTTTCATTAATAATTACTTTTAATACTTGTTCTGGTTTACCATTAGGATAATAAACTTTGACATCATTATAATTTTTTTCCTTTATGTAATCAATTGCAATACCTTCACGCAACAGCATCGCATGCTCTGTCTGCACTTCTTGTAAGTTTCTTTTTGAAATGTCTATATTGTAATGGTTTAAATCTGCTTTAGATACATTTTTTTCTAAATATTTCTGTAGCTCTTTTTCACTATTGGCTTCGTCCATTACAATCCAGATGGTTGGGTTTGTTTCACCTATTTCAAAGCTGAATAAGCCATATTCTTCAAATCCAATATTTAGGGCAGATGCGATACGATCGGCTCGAGCTTTACTATCATCTTTGGTAACAACGTCTTTTTTGTTGATATACACATCAGATAGTAGAAGAACTAAGAAAGTTATAATTAAAATAGAAATAAATTTTAATTTTTTCATTGTATTCCCCCCCTTTAAATTCATTTTACCAAATTACCCCAATCTCTTGTTGAACTATCCTGCCCCTTTTGTGCAAACAGCAGCCAGTCCTTAAGCTCTTACACCCTTTAGATCAAGTAGTTACTTTCTGGCATTGTTATATACTTCTTTTATCAATGGATATATGGTTTTAAAATTGTATACTAAGTCATCTACTGTTTTTATTGGTCTAACGAACCCGACATTGTATACTCCCCATCTCTCGTTGTCAGCTTCAATACACGTAGATATATATGGCTTTTCAGCCAGTTCCCATATAATACCTGCCCTGCTACCATTAGGTGCTTGAACAAAACCATCACCAAACGTACAGCCTACTTCTTCATCAAAATCAAAGTGATCAGTTATTTCACCATATGTAAACCCATCTGTTTCTGTCTCCCAAATTAGGGGATGCCTGTAATACACCCTACTGGCAATCATTTGCCTTATTCGGTTCCAAATATTTATTTTCATCACGATTCCCCCATTCGGAACTTCCTTTTGATTTAATATTGCCTGCCCCGTTTCTACAATGAGAAAATTCAAGATAGAAAGGCATCAATCGTTCTTATGTCAATGCCCCCGCTCTCGGTTGAAGCACCTTGATCTCTAAATCAATTTCGTACTCTTTAGGAATATGGTTTAACAATTTTATTGTGCTATTGATTTTATTATCGTTTGTAATTACGGTGTATCCAACTTCACGTATTTCAATTAACGCTGCTACCTTATCCCAATTAAGATTAGGGAACTCAGTTGGATGATCCCAATGCACATCTGGATATAAGTCATCATAAAGGATGTTTTCACCTTGGAACATAAACGAACCAAAACCATTACAAGCAAACCACTCACAATATTCGGTTATTAGTTTTAATTGAGCATTAGAATCTACTTTAAGAATCACCCACTTACTTTTTTTATAAATATGATATTCGATTTGAAGCTGTTACATCTTTCCTGTTTCTTCATCATCAATAAACACCGTTGGTAAAACAAAGAATAAAGGAAACTTGAAAGTACCTTTTATAAAGTTATAAGTAAACCCTTCAAAATCTCTTAACATAACTCCAATACTCAAAACTGCGAAATCTTTCTCTCTATACTTAATTGAGTTAATTATACTTTTATGACTATATTGAATGAATACCGACATTTACATCACTTCCTACCATTACGTTAATCACTCTTGCTATTTTTTCATTTATTGAATTATCCTGCACCGTATTATTCAATAACTACAAAAAAGACGTTAATCCTTCATGGATCAACGCACCTATTTTCAATAAGAGAATCCCTGAGAGGTTTTTATCTGCTCGGTATCCTCTTCCAATACTCGACATCACGCGAAAGCATATTTGAACAACCCGTAGTACAGAGGTCCGACCATGACAATAAATGTAACTAACATCCAGATTCTCCTCACCAAAACCGGCATTTCCTCCAGGAGTTCTTCCCCTTCATAACCTTTTAGAAGCATCGTGAACGATAAATCCCAAACAAAGGCTGCCACGGATACAAACTTCCAGACAGTAGGACTCAGGATAGCTGTTTCCGTTACGTATCCGAAAAGACCAATCCAAGTTATGATGGATACGACGAAATCTATTTTGGAAAGCTTTGTCTTATATTGTCCTCTTATTAAAAAAGTGAGAGATGCTGTCGCTAGCAACCCCAAATAAATTGTCCATAAAACGTCAACCATATATACTCCTCATTTTTTCATATTATTTTGATATTTGTTTGCCTTGCTGTCACGTCCCTCCGCTATTATAGCTAATCAGGCTCATAAACAATATATTAAATTTTATCCATATTCTAAGCATGTCTAGAGAGGGAATGGATATCACAATAAGGATTATTGGGTTGTCCTTATTCAACTAAATGCCCTGTTAGTTTATAAAGAAAAAAAACTGCTCGATTAGCAGTTAATTTTGACAAAAGTACCCTTTAGCTTACGGTGAAACCTTCGCAACTTTCTTATATTTTACTAAAAAAGGCGAGAACAAAGAACCAATAATCGCAGTGGCGATACATATAACAATTGTAGTAAAAACATTACTGAAAGGAGATGCAAACAAACCATATATCCACATTGGTATTATTGTAAAAGAGACGCAAATAAACCTAGAAGGAAATGCTATCTTATATTCTGTGCCGCATCTGTCGCAGTTTATTGTGCTGTAAAACCAATTAGCTCTAAAAATTTTAATCCACTTAAATGGATTGTTGCAAGTATCGCATTTTTGTATTGTAATCACCCCTATATTTCTTTTTAAAAATATATATTCTCAAGTCTTATTCCAATGTCCTACCTTATTTCACTAACCTGCCCCTGTAGTTCAACAAAAAAATAGCCGCCTAGTTCGGCAGCAGTCCTTGTACATAGGGCATTCCATAGCTCAATAAAATCTCAGATTAACTTTGGTGAAGTAGATATTGGTGATTTTTGTTTTTGCCATTCGGTCGGTCCCTCATTAGGTTCAATATATTTCGAAAAATAGTCTCCACTTTGTTTATCAAAAATAATGATGTTACTATCATTTGGGGAAATTAATTCATACCGAAATTGTTCTTTCTGTGATGTTTTAAATTGATTGGATTGTATAGATTGTAAAATAAACCAAGAACCTACAAGAATACATAATCCTAAGAAGATAATAGAATAAGACATAAGATTTTTATTCCTATGCTGCCCCTTTAAAAAAATAATAAATTCATTATAACATTTTACTTTTATTCTTCTTGCACTAAACTGCCCCGTTTATTGAATAAGGGATTCAATCAAAAAATAAATAATTAATCGTCTTTTTTGTGTTTATCTGGTGGTTTTAAAAATACATCTTCTCCTGGATCATATCCTTCTGGGTCCCAATAATCCTCTAAGTATTTCTCTTTTTCAAAAATACTTCTTAAAAAGGTAATTGCTTCTCGCCAAGTTGAGAAAAGGTGAAATGAATATGGAGGTTCACCTATGTCATTCCAAACTGCCCAAGTTCTATTTGGCAGCTCAGTGACACTCCATTGAGCATCTTCAGGAATATGGAAGACAAAATATGTATATTCACAAGCTGATTTCCAATCAGGAAAGCCCATTTCAGAAGCAAACTCTTCATATTTTAAAGAATAACTTTCTAAAAATTGTGCCCCACTCCTTTATTAAAATACCTGATTGTTTTATAACCTGCCATTAATTAATTTGCTAATATAAGAATCCTCCACTAATAAATATGCAATGTTATAACAAGTTCTTATTCGACAAAACTGCCCCGTTAGTTAAGTAAGAATAGGCCACCATTGTGCAGCTTGATGTTAAAGTAATGCCTACATTTACCTTTTGTATAACATCCTCTATTGGAACTAGCTGTTTTTTCGAATTATTTAAACACAAAAGGGTGTCCTTATCAAGACACCCTTTTGTTCAGCTATTAATAATGTACAAAGTAGTAATAACCATCTGCTTCACCAGATGAGGTTTTTCTCGGAGAATAAGCATAAGCTGATTTACTAGATAGTAAACCATCCCAATTTGAATATCTTTTTAAAGTTCCAGAAGTTTTCTTTAAGTATGGCTTGAATCCAATATAGCCAGAGTCACCTTTTGATAGTGTGAAAGAATATGTGCTAGAGTCAGATGCGCTACTAGTCCATGAAAAGCCTGCATTAGCCTTAATCGCATCTTTTTCTGCTGTTAGAGAAACACTATACGTAGCGGATACTGTTACACTAACTGCTTTATCAATTCTACAAGTAGATGTAGTACAACCGATGTCTGCAGTTACCTTTTTAGTACCACCAGTCACATTGGTAGTTGAAGAAGGAGTGTATCTGTAGTATTCGTAATAATCCCTTAAGATTGATACATCACCATCACCAGTTGCATCCTCATCAGTAAACATACCCTCAGTGTCAACTTCTTCAGAATTTTCAATCTCATTTACATATTCTTCTTTTGAAACTGGAACTAATTGTCCATCTACTTCCTTAAGAGGTGTTACATACTTTCCTAGAGATTCATCATAAATGGCATTTCTCTTCTCGATTTTTACAGGTTTATTAGCATCCTTCGACCCTGCAGCGAATGTAGATCCTCCAAATCCCCCTAAAAAAACAACACTCAAACTTAAGACAGCAAAAACATTTTTAATACTTCTTCTCATACTTTTCCTCCTTTACCAGAATTATCTAAATTATCCAATTTTGTTAAAATTTGGTAAAGGGTCTTTGGGCCTATTTAGTTGGTTGGATATAAAAATAAATTCCTGTTTTGTTGTCAATTGTGGGACTTACTTCGCCAGTTTTTGTTTTAACGACAGGAGCTTCTGCTTCACTTACTCCGGTATAAATTGTAAAAGTTTTTCCTGACTGTGTTTCTGTTCCCCAACTTATTTGAGAAGAATATTGTTTGACCTCATCATTCTTAACAAGTACATCTTGATCAGGATCATACCAGGCATATTGCCCTTCATTTTCACTTATGCTTGATACACCTACGCCTAAGCCTCCCTCTAATTGTTTCTTATAAATAATAAATGTTTCTCCGTTTTCACTAACTTTCCCAATAATGTCTTCTTTTTTAATCTTTTCTTCTTTAATGCCATAATCAATTGTTTCTTCTTTGGTTTCAAACCATTTCGTTTCAGTAGATTCATCACTTGCTAATGCAGAACATCCTGTTAGTGCAAGCAGGGCTATTGCAAAAGGCAATATTACTTTCATTTAAAATCCCCCTTTAAGAAAAGATGTAATATCTCCATGATACATTTCTGACGATATAAATTACAATATTTAGAAATTTTTCATGAAATATCGAAGTATCTTTTCGAATTGTACTTCTTATTAGTTAAAGTTGATACGATTATTTCCCCATTTTACGAGTTGCTGTTGCCCGGGCCAAACCCTTCTGCCACAACCAACCATATAATTTCTTTTTAGTATGACCTTCCTATCCCCTCCTCGCTTCTGAATTTTTTACACTTTATAGGGATCTTACCTATGGTAAACATAATAAGTAATGTAAAAAAGCCACTTATAAACAAATTAACAATATTTACTCCTTACGATTAATTAGACGATTAAGACGATAGAAGGTATCATCATTGCACCAAACCTGTAAAATTTAAATTTTTCCCTCCTTAAACAAACCTGCCCCTTTTGTTTAATAAGAAAAGACCACCAAATTTGGCAGCCGTATCTTAAATTAATGCACTCGTTGTTGAAGAAGGAGAAATTATAGAAACCATTCACCCTGGGCAATTTTTTCTACCTTTCCACCTACATATATAATGATTTCCCCGTTATCTTCACTTGCTTTCAAAAACAATAAGGATGGTCTTTTTATTTCATATCCCTGTTCTACGCGAATATTTATTTCACTTTTTTCAAAATATCGATACTTAACTAAGTAAGAAGCTAAACATCCATTAGAACTTCCAGTAGCTGCATCTTCAGGAACACCATAATAATCTGCAAAGTCTCGAACATTTAAATCATTTTCGGATTTATACGCTTCAGGAGAAAACACCATTATGGCTTTTGCATCAGTATCTTCAATTAATTCAAAGTATTTTTCTTTATTTACGCTTACTTTTTTAACTCCTTCTAAAGATGTTAAAGGCACAACAATCACTGGAAGTCCAGTTGAAACCTCTTGGATAGGAAATCTATTATCTATGTATTCTTTATCTATACTTAAAACATCAGAAACTTTATTTGCATCTAAAATCTGACCAAAAGTTGGTTTGCTTTGTTTCATCCATAGTATTTCTTCTTGATTATCAAACGAGACGGGAATCTGTCCGCCTTTAAAATTTAATATAAGTTTATCGGAGGGGTCGGTTAATACTTCGCTTTGAATGATATAGGCGGTTCCTAAAGTTGGATGCCCAGCAAAAGGGACTTCTTCGTTAGGCGTAAAGATACGAACGTCGTAACCGCCAGCTTTTTCTTTGTCAGATAAAATAAAAGTAGTCTCTGAAAAATTAATTTCCTTAGCTATTTGTTGCATCTCATCATCGGGAATGTTTCCAGCATTTTTAAAAACAGCAAGTTGATTCCCTGTATATTTTCCTTGTGAAAAAACATCAACAATGGAATAATTTATTTTCCCCATAATTTCTCTCCTTTTTTGCATTTGTAATATTTTATATAAGGTACTATATATTGCATTTAAATTTAAGGGAAAAACATTACGATAACCGCACTAGCCTGCCCCGTTTGTTAAACAAGAAAAAACCCAACTGTATTGGCGCATGTTACTTCACCATTGCATCGTTAGCTAAATAAGTAAATTTATGTTTTTCTTATTTTTTCTAAGACTGTCAAGAGTATATAAATAACTAAAATTGAAATAAGCACTATTAAAAAGCAATTAGTTATTAAATCAAAATCCAACTCATTTATTGTATTAATAACTTCACCATTTTCCCCTATTCGTTGCATTTTCCAGCCATTATAATCAAGAGTAAAGAACGAAATTATTAAACCTAAAATTAAGCCACTAATAAGCGAAACCCAACCTTTTTTCATAATAAAACTTTGCCCCCCTTTATAATTTATTTTACCATAATAATCCAATTTCTTACCGAATAAACCTGCCCCTTTAGTGCAATAGAAAAGCCGCCTGCGATGGCACCAAGATATTAAACGTTTATTATGGTCTTTATATAAAATAGCGGATGATTAAGCTGCGGGAAAAAAAGCTGAGAGTATAAAGGGATTCCGGGCAGCTAGGCCATTGCCTTTCCAGCCTTCTTTTCCCCGCTCTTTCCCAGCAGTAAAAGGAAATTATGTGAAAGATTTAGTTAAATAAGAAAAAGCTGCCTTGCTTGGCAGCTGATCTTGAGCATAAGCACCCTTAGCTTAAGTACAAGTATTGACAAAGTCGTTAAAGAGATAAAAAAAAGGCAGCTTCGCTGCATCTATCTATATTCTCAAAAACCATTGCTGCAGTGGCCGGTTCTTTTTTAACGGGTTTTCTTTGTCTTAGGAATTAGGAGAGGAGTTTGCCGCTATAGAGTCAGAACTTCCATTTTTCAGAATTTCATTGATTTCGCCAACATCGCCTTTGGCATTTATTATTTCAAATATCTGATTCAGTCCTTCGCTAGTTTCCTGCTCATTGTCTTTCATTCGAATCCCTCCTTTTAGAATTCATTATAGGTTTTCCAACTTTCCCTTTAATATCCAGAGCAAATACTATTTTTCAACTCACTTCACCATAGAAACCCATAATTGTTATGAAAGTTACCTGCCCATTTATAAATAAGAATGAAGATGTTTGTCTCTATTGCTGCACTCTTTGTATTTAATTATCAATAATGAAAATGCTCCTACTACTAAGGAAGATAAAAGCAGCCTTATCATACCGGGTCTAGGTACATATCATAATGAATTTGATTTATTTTTCTGTATTTTTATGGATGCAGCAAAGAGGGAAAATGCTATCAAAGCAAATTGCTAACAAAGATTTGGAACAATATAGATATGTCATAACTAAAAGAACTTTGGAGGAAGTTGCGGCAGAATTGTTCTATTTCAAAATATGATTAGCTTAAGAATACCTTTTCTATAAATAATTCCTGACAATTCCCAAACATCTCCATTCCATTTAAAATTGTTTTTCTCCATATACTTTAATAATCCTGTAAAATATCACCCATAAACTTTGGACCACTAAATAAATAACAAAAGAATAATAGCTGTTATATCCATGTTGATAGTGAAAGATCCCTATGTACTCAGTGAATCGCTCTATCCCAACACTTATAAACGCCCATATCAAAATGAATAACAGAGAAAGATTTGGCTTTATATTAAAGAAGTCATATATATAAAAGAATAGATAGCTGAATGGTGCATACATCACATGGGAT
Organism: Cytobacillus oceanisediminis 2691; assembly: GCF_000294775.2. Lineage (GTDB taxonomy): Bacteria > Bacillota > Bacilli > Bacillales > Cytobacillaceae > Cytobacillus > Cytobacillus pseudoceanisediminis. The sequence goes on along the minus strand of NZ_CP015506.1, from coordinate 701,276 downwards.
AAAAAATCCATCAATTGAAAGGAAGAATTATCATTTATATCATAATAACTAACTGGCAGCACACTTAAAATGTGATCGAAAAAGAAACCAGTAAACACGCCACATAGGAGGTATAAGAAGGTTTTCTTATTTGAAAAACGTTTTGGCATAAACCACTCATTAGCATTAAAATTATGATCGTAATAACGAATTTCATTCATGTTTTTTTGAATTCTCCTTTTTCCAGGCAAACAAACCAGCGGGCTATCAACCATACTAAGGCTATAGATACCACATACATAAGAGCAGAGTACAATTCATTCCACCTTTGGAAAGTAATGAGGCCAGTCCACAAATATATCCGGTCTCCCAAGCATAGGGAGATTACGATTGTAGCTGATAAAACCCATCGCCATTTTGCTTTCATGTGCGAATTCAGTATGCATACTGACAAAAGAATTTGAAAAGGTATCACAATAAAGCGGCAAATATAAATCGCGAAAGACCCTTCCACACTTCGGGTGACTGGAACCCAGTGCAGATTGACATCAAGTATGGTGAATTGGGTAATAGTTAATATTCCGATAATGAAGTACAAAAAAACCATCTCAGTAAGAGTTAATCCTTTGGGAACAATAGCGAATACAATCATTACTAACCAGGCAAACATTGCTAAAACAGCGATTGACATAGTGATCATCCTTTAAATTGCTGTCAGATACATGTATTATTCCCAAAAGCCATACCAACATTTACAAATATAAGAAAGGCGAGAGCGAAACAACTCTATTCCCTCCTTTACTAGCCTGCCCCATTAATTAGACAAGAAAAATAGCCGCCTATTGGCAGCTTGATGTAAAAGTTTAATTCCATGTCTTGTAAGTTGTTATGATTTACGTTTGTGTTTTTCAATAATTATTTTTTTGTTAAGTATTCTAACTTCTCCAACCATAAGCAACCTCATATCCTCTACAATATAATTCGCTAATTCTTCATCAGTAATGTCGTCACCATCAATATCAAGACGGAAATCCTGTCCTTGTAATCCACCGCCGTTAGTAAATTCAATTTCAAAATCGAATATCACTCTTTTATCCATTTTTAATCCACCTCATATTAGTCTCGGACTATTATATATATTCTTGTTTAATGAAACCATTACCTTCTTGAACTGCCTGCACCTTTTATGCAATAAAAAGACCGCCAATTGGCAGCTGGAACTCTATATTAATGCACCCGTTCGTAATATACGAGGCGAATAGGGGTCGTGGAGAGAAAGGATTTCTGACGGACTTTATTAGGAGAAGACCTTTTTAACTATACTGCACCATTTAATGCGAAGAAAGCCCCTCTCCGGCGAGGGGGCTCTCAAAATCATAGCAGTAATTAGGATAACTTGTCTCTATCAGCTGCAGCTGGAGGTTGTTCAAACCATCCTTTCTCAATCATAATTCTTGCAGCATTCTCAACAAAATATGAATTTTTCATAATTGCCTTCAAATAAACCATCCCGATATCATGCCGGCCATTTACAGCCACAGAATTTCCGAAGGATCTAACTTTTATTGAAAACATATCCATCTTATGAAAGAGCATTAACTTATCAGAAAAAGGTGAAAAAATGGTATTAGTTATTAAGTCATCCAGATAAGGTGGGGAAGGCAAATCTTCATCATGCAGTTTTTGCTTATAATTCTCAATATTATTTGTGGTAAGATCTTTTCCTCGTTCGAACAATTTGCGTATCTTTTCATCCTTTGCTACTTGTGCGAATGCCATAATGAGTGCTTTACTTGTTACATTATTTTCTATGTTATCGTAAAGATGTGTGATTTCCATAGCATGCAAAGGGCGTTTATTTCCAAGATAGCCGTTTAAAAAATCCTTATGAACAAATTCCACTTTTTCTGGAACTGGAATCAATGGGGGTTTACTTATTAGCCCTTTATGCATTAATATTTCTTTGATTTGCTCCATCAAATCCATGGTGGAATCCATACAATGCCTAAAAAATTCTTTTACGTCCTCTCTAAACACAAGAGGTATTGCAATACTGTAAATACTCAATCCAGCTTTTGATGCATACTTCAAGTAGTGGACATAGAATTCATCCAAAAACAGTCTGGGAGCACCTAAATTCACATCCTCTTCCGTAAAACCCTTAGGGATGGGAAATCCATCTTTCTCGAAAATACCTTTAATGGTTTTCATGAATTCTTCTGATAGTTGTAAGGCATTTTCTAATAAGGTCTTAATATGTTTATCATCAACATGCTGCAGAAAGTATTTTAAAATAAATGATGCCATGCTATTTCCCATATAAGTAGCCCAAAGCTTTCCCATTTCTGCTGATGTTAGTTTTTCGGAGGTGTTTGTTTTGTAAGAACTTAATTTAATGGGTTTAATCTTTTTCATGTGAACACCTCCTTTTTTATTTAATATTTCCTCCCTTTAAATTCATATACTTACTAATGTCCATTTCGTTTTTTTAGACATAAAAAGCCCTTCTCAAATGAGAAGGGCTTCCTCCTTTTATTTTTATAACAGTTATTAATTCACCTTACCTTTATTATCTGCTTCGTTTTTTCAGTTTCCAATCGGCATACTTGCCTTTTATTAGTACCCCTTCAAAAAATCCACCCTATTAGGTATGGCATCATTATTTTCGATTCTCTTTAATGTATCCCAAAAGCATGAGATCGCTTCATTCAGCTCTGTCACAGCCGATATATGAGGAGTGATGATGATATCGTCTCTTCCCCATAACTCGGAAGTCTCTGGCAGCGGTTCTGTTTCAAGAACATCTAACACAGCATAACGGACTTTTTTGGAATTGAGCGCTTCAATAAGGGATTGCTCGTCCACTGTTTGGCCTCTGCCGACATTGATAAAGACCGCTCCGTTTAAATGACTGAAAAACTCACGATTAAATAGCTTACTTGTTTCTTTTGTCAAAGGCAATGTGCTAATAATCCAATCTGCCTCTGCAGCCAGCGTGCTTCCAGTACTGGTTTTTGCCACCTTTTCGAAATACTCCTTTGGTTGCCCGCTTTGCGAGACACCATAGACGGCGGATCCAAAGCTTGAAAATACTCTGGCAGTCTCCTGCCCAATCTCCCCTGTACCATAGATAACAATCGTTTGATCCTTCATCATTTTCGGAGTTTTTGGAGCCCATTCCTTCTCCCTTTGTTTTCCTTCAAAGTAGTGGTGAGCTTGAAGATCTCTTAAAATATAGCTTAAACAATACTCGCTTATTCTTTGTCCAAACGAGCAAACAGTTCTGGTTAGAAGAATCTCATGTTCCTTCCATCCATCAATTTCCAAATAATTATTTACACCCGCATTAAAGGAATGTACCCATTTCATATCGGCCAAGCGGAAGCCACGACACGGCTTGGAACCGACATAGGCATCTGCCCATGATAAATCCTCTTCTGTAATATCAGCAACCTGCTTAAAACGAAAGCTCTGAGATGTATTAACTGGCAGCTGTTCCTGGAATTCCTTTTCATAGCTTCCTGCAACCAATATATTATGTATGTTCATTCGACTTCCCCCACCCTCTATGTTATTTGCCCCCTGCGATTTTAAGTCAATAGACATTATTTTTCACGCTAAATAGTTAAAGACTTTCCCATGATTAACAGATAGTGCAGTGCAATTATAGTGTTCGGATTATCTCAATACTTCCTTACTCGTTCTGTTGAAGGTAAATAGAAGAAGCCTGCAGGCTCATCCTCACTTAAAATGACAATCCGATGCTTGCCTTCTGTCACTTAAACGCAGCGTGGCCATGCAATGAACTGTTCTTTTAAACTTATGTAATCCTTTTTCGTAAACATTGCTGCTCCTTGATTTTTTTATTTCATTTTAACACGAGAACTTACATCCGTTATCTTGTTCCGATTTGTTCCCTGCCTAATTTGGTACTAATAGCCAGTTCTAATCATATTCTTATAAAAGAAAAAAAATGAAGGGGTGCAAAGTCAGTTGATAAAAGTTAAGGTTGGTTTACGGCCCATTGCCAGTAAGATAAATTTACCTACTGTTTTGAAAACAGCTATACTTCCTGGTGATTCCAAGGAAAGGCTATTTATTGCAACCCAGGTAGGAGAGATCTTTTACATAAGAGACTCAAGCATCAGGACTTTTTTAGATATTCGCCCTAGAATCCTAAAACTAGGTGCTTCTGGTGGCGGATATGATGAACGGGGATTGCTGGGACTAGCCTTTCATCCCGAATTTTATTATAACGGTCTGTTTTATCTTCATTATTCAGCAGCCGGAGCACAAGGACCGGGTGCACTTTCTGAATCGTTTAATCCTGACCCTTGTGATCCTAAAACTTTTAACCTAAGATGGATGAATAGGGAAACACAATATGACCATATTGATACAATCGAAGAATGGATTATACAATCCAATGGCGGGCCCCAAAAACGAAGGACTTTACTTAACTTAAGAAGGCCATTTTCAAATCATAATGGGGTCAATAGTTTAAATTTTTCACCAGAAACAGGCAGACTTGTTTTAACAACCGGAGATGGCGGATCAGGCTATGATCCATTTAACTTAAGCCAGGATGATCTGGAGATTGCCGGTAAAATAATTGAAATTGATGTAGATAAGAATACTTATATCCTAGATCCCCCTATTGTCACACGCTTTAATGAACTTCCCGCAGCGATTCAGGAAACCCTCACGGTAATGGCCAAAGGGGTTCGCAATATTCCAGGTATTTCATTTCAAAGGTTTTATAATCAGTATATTAAATATGCAGGAAATGTCGGCCAGGATTTGGTCGAGTCGATTTATTCATTTGTTCATTATAAACCCATACCGGTTACTCAGCTTATTCAAGCATCTTTGATGAATTCTGAACCTGACAAGGAAGGATTTATAAACTTTGGCTGGCGGGGCTGGGAAGGTGATTTTCCTGCTTCGATTATAAGAGACTGCACTAATAATCAGAATTTGGATGAGAAGACAATGGCTTTTTACAATGAAGCAGCAGCACTTTCAGCGAGTCGTCTTCAGCCTTTAACTAGTTATTTTCATAAAGATCCCAGACCCGATAAGTTTGGAGGAACTGCACTGACAGGAGTGCAAGTCTATATGGGGAAAAGAATCCCTGCTTTAACAGGAAGCGTTGTGTTTACCGATCTTGCCCGGAAAGAATCACAGCCTCAGGTTAGAGGGGCTTTAGCTTATACCATCATTAGACCTAATGGTAAACAAAATGACTTTAGTGTGATACAAACCGATTATGATTTTGGGTCGCAATCAGCCTATTATGTTAATTTGGGGACGAATCTGAAACAGACCAGATTATATTTAGGGGTTTATGGCTCTATGAAAGTGACTGATTTACATCAAGGCACTGTTTTTGAAATAGTTCCATAAGTATAATGATAGAATTCTGCTTAATCTGATAAATATCTTATATGGATTGCCATCTAAATGAAAACCACTACATGATCATCATTTTTAATCTTTTAATAATGATTAAAGCAATCTCAACCCATAACCAGCTATAAAGGAAAACAAATAAAAAGATACCTCCCGCTGAAAGAAATGAAAAGGAATCAGAGACGGCTGGACCTAAAACTGGAAAGTGAAAAATAAATAGTAAACCCATAATTCCTAGCATTAAAAGGATTGCACCAGCAGCAATAATACTTATTCTCATCCTGAAAAAGGAAAAAGATGCCCCGATGCCAAGCCCTAACAATCCTGTAGTAAAAGGAAAAATAATTAGTTCAGATGGCTGCAGGATCAATAACAACATAATTGTCAGAGAATAGGACATTACTCCAAATGGAATGGAAAACATGGAACATAACAGAATAGGTGCAGTGGCAAGCGGACTTAAAAAATATCCTATACCTGGCAAGAGGCCGCCAGCAGCCTGCAGAATAGCAGCAATACAGGTAAAAATAGACACTAGAATGAGCTTCATTGTTTTTTTATATTTATTCAATATTTTTTGAAATAGATAAACCTCATCCGTGATAGGCTTTAAAAAATACACCTGTTCACCTCTTCTATAATGGTTATATGTTACCCTACATTATATTTGCATTTTATAGAGGCGGAACAACTTTTTATGATCCATTTGCAGAGGAAAGTTAGCTGTTATGGTGCTATCTGGATAATACTATGCAAATACCTGCAACCATAAAAAAACAAGGGCCTTATTGGCCCCGGTTATTATTTGACTATTACGTTTCCAACCATTCCTTCCTGGAAATGGTACCGGCATATCAGTTCATATGTACCGGGCTGTTTTGGCTTCACGGAAATACTCGTTTCTTTTCCTGGCTGAATCTCGGCGTCAATTCCGAGCTTTTCTACTGTAAAGGTGTGCTCCTTCTTACCTTTATTTTTCAATATTAATGTTGTGGATGTTCCATTCGGAATAGTGATGACCTTCGGATTAAAGTAATCATCGTTCAACTCGACCTCAATCGATTTCCCCTTAGTTGAAACATCGGATTCGGCAAATACGCCGAATGAGCCTGGAGTTGACAAAACCACAAGCATTGCAAACACAAAGGCCAATCCTGTTACCCGCTTTTTCACAGACATTCGCAATCCCTCCTTTCCTAAACCTATTTTTTCTGATTCACAAAATTTTATCACCATAAATTATGTTCAAAAGTGCTTTCTAAAACTGTGAATAGACCAAGATCACTGCAGAAATCCACACTTTAAATAATTTGCTGCCGCTCCTCATAAACGGCTGGGCTCCCAAATCAGCTGGTTCTTTTACGTGCTGGGTGAAGGCTGCTCAAGAGTGTCCTGTGAATTCTCAGTTTGAATGAACATGTTCGCGGTTGGCATTTGTACTTGACTCTTATGAAATAAAGACATTAGTTCAAATCTTACCTGCCTGGACGTTTCAAAATACTCTTCAGGCTTAACCAGGCCAACAATACAAAATTCGTACCCGACATGTTTATGGTTTGGATTTAAGTCTGTAATCCCGATATATTGAAAGGGTTCAACAGCCTCGTCCCCTAACCGATACAGGCTATGAACTAATTTTTCATTGCAGATCACACTTGCTTTCTCTAACAATTCCTTTATTCTTGCTGGATCTTCCTGATAACTTACCGTAATCCGTTCAATAACCCGCATCCAGCCTTTATTAAAATTTTGTATCGCTCTAATCTCTCCATGCGGGATCGTAAGGAGTTTTCCCGACCATTCCCGAATTTGCATAAAGCGAATACTTATCTCCTCAATGGTACCTGAACTTGTCCCGTTGAAAGTAACAAAATCACCGACACGAAACTCTTTATCCGTTAATCTTGCGAACCCCAAAATAACGTCCTTTAACATCTGCTGTGCAGCAAAACCGATGACCACACCGGCAATTCCTGCACCTGCAAGAATACCTTTTATATCTACAAATTGACTAATTAGATAAATAACAAGGCTAATCGCAATTCCATACCTAAAAATAGATCGGGTTACACCTTGTATCGTCTGTTCTACCTCTTCATCAAAGAAATTAGACTTCCTAAAGAACCAATCAATCATACGGTTTATGACAAATGAAAAGGTGATGAGAATCAAAGCAAATAGAGTAAATCTTAAAAGTAAAAACTCCCTTATATAATTAAAAAATTCCTCTGTAAAAGTTAGCAGGTCCATCCCAGCCACTCCTTAAAAAGGAACATATCAAGGATCATCTGTTACCTTCTCCTTAAATATCGTTTCCTTAACATATATTTTCTTTATCATTCCCCATTCATCTTCAATAATTTGGCCCAAATAAAAAAGACACGTCCTGTGGAAACGTGACCGTAATGTCAATAATACAGTTAAGCTGCTTAATGTCAGCACAATAGAAAATCGGCCTAAGCTGGCAGCTGGATCTGTTTTTTATAGTCATTGCAAATAATGTAGTAGTTAATATCTATATATAATACTGGCTCAAGAATTAATTATTGTTTCAGCCCTTCATTCAACAAAGACAGCTTAAGTATCCTAATAAACCTGCCCCTTTTAACAGGAAAACACCTTAAGACCTTTTTATGATTCATCTATGAATACCGCTCACCCTTGTTCATCTTATCTGCCCTGAAGCTTAATGGTGTCTCCACTCTTGCAGAAACGCCACTGTTTGATTAAGTGAGATACTCACTATATCGCCCTCCCGTAATAATAACTAAACTCTTAATGTATAGGGGACACCGAAATACGCCTTCTTTATAAGAAAGGCGCACTATATTAATTTCCCATATTAAATGCTTCACTATAGATTTTACGCAGCTTAATTGAGTTATCGTCCCACTTAATTGGTTCACCATTGACGATTAGGACCAATACATCCAGACACCTATGCCATCCTGCCGCTGTATTAACTGCCCATGAATCATCTTTAAAAGTATGGGTAAAGATCATTCGACATCCTTTCCCCTCTTCCTGCAATGAAATGTTTATCAGATCATCAACTTCACGGAAACCAAATAAATATGGCTTTTCTAATTCTGTAATGATACCCTCATATGTCGTTCCTTCCCCATCATCGAAGGCAATTTTTCCACCCAGTCTGAGATCCATCTCCCCTTTTGCAAAAGGGTACCATTGAGAGAAGGAATTGGGATTTGTAATGACAAGGAAAACATCTTCTGGATTATGGGAAAAAAATCGCTCAAATCTTAAAGCATAACTGCCATTTGACTCATGTAATGCACCAATTTCATTCATCCCTTCATCCTCCTTCTTCTAATCCTTGAGGTGTTGCTAAAACAAATAAAATTAAAAATTTGTATAGGTTCAGAAAAAACATCACTATATTCAGAATTGTTTCTTTTACAAAACATTTTTTTAACTAAAAAAACAATAATCTTAAAGTGTTCAACAATCTTGCCCTTTAGTATAAAAAGAACAAAACTGCCTGATCAGCAGCAGTTCTTGAAAAACCTGCCAGTGAAGCTTTTATTCTTTAAATGAAAGCCCTTCCTCTTTTAAGGAAGTTCTCATAATAGGTAAGGAAGCTGGTCCAATACCATGAATTTTTAATATTTCTTTTTCAGTGAACTTTGACAGTTTTTTCAAAGTGTCTATTCCTTCGTGAACCAATGCATTCCTTGCAGGAGCGCTGAGCTTCGAAAGGAAGCCACCTTTAGGCTTATTCTCTTTATCACAGATAGGACAGCTTTTACACTCACTGCTTTTGTAAAACTTATGTCCCTTTTCACAAACCCTTAAACTTTTATCTGCTGTCAAAATAATTCCTCCAAACAGTTTCTGATCCAGTATCATATATTATTAATTGTATATTAGATATATAAACTCGACAAAAACTATGAATGGCACTTTTCAACAAACCTGGCCAAGAAAATGATGGATAACCTTTGTACCTTTACGGCCACTTCTTCGGGTCGTAAGCAAGACTGGAAAACCAGTAGAGAAATCTCCAATCATGGAGACGATGAATTTTACCCAAGTTTTACACCTGACCCAAAATAATAAACCAGAATAGCAGGACCTCCTATATGATCTCAGACAATGATGAGGTTTCCTTCATACGAGAGAAACTGGATGATCCGCCAATGGGGTTAGCTAAATATTAAAATGATAGCCTCCTTATGTCTGTATGGAGGCTGTTTAATTAAAAACCAATTAAAGAGGAACGTTTTCAAAATGTTCAACTGCAGGAAACGGATCATAAAAATGATGCAGCTGTCTTTTCCATTCCTGATACTCTTTCGATTGTCTAAACCCAACTGTATGGGCCTCTAATGATTCCCACTTCACAAGTAATAGATATTTCCCCTTAATTTCCATACATCTCTGCAGCTCGTGAGATATGTACCCTTTCATGGAAGCAATAATTTTTGATGCCTCACGGAATGCTTGTTCATATTCTTCCTCCATCCCTTCTTTTACTTGTAGCATTACTGCTTCTAAAATCATGTAAATTATCCCCTTTCCCTGATTGTTCATTTACTGTATAGTTCCGATTTCTGATTAATGATTACAAGAGAATGTTCTAATTATTTTCCATACTTCATTTATTAAAGGAATGCAGCCCATTAGGATAATAATACAGGTGATTCCTCCATTATAGAAGACTCACCCCTTATGTTGATCAAAGTGAAAATTTCAACTTTCATTAAACCATTTGCGTAATTGATTTATATGAGCCTGATGATACCTGCTATGGTCTGCTATATGCCATATACCCCATTGGATTGTTGCTTGGTTTCCATTTTCATATTCAATTATTCGAGTTAATTGCAAATCTGTTAACTGCTGACATAACGTCTTAATCATATCCATAACATCATCGTATTCTTTAAGCAGCACATCCAAGGGGATTCCATCAAACTGTGGTAATCGGTTGTCTTCATCCAATATTGGTCCATATTTATTCTCCAGATTTAACGGCATTATCTCACCCTTTATTCTAAACACCCAGTTCAGGTCGACCAAAGCTAGATGTCTAAGCAATTGGGCTGTGCTGTTATAATTCTGTTTAGGGCCTTTATAATCCAACTCCCTTTGGGACATACCTCCCACGATAGATTTCAGCCGTCGATAATTCCCATCCACCATAGAATAGAGCAGCCCTACAATAGGTTCCATTGTTAGCTCGCCTTTTAAATCTAAAATCATTCAATAATACACCTCTCGTTCTGTTTTTCATAATTTGTTAATATTGGAAATTAATAGACTCACGTATTATATTAACCAACCTGTCCCGGTTGTACAAAAGAGAAGGCAATTTGGAAACAGATTACGATATACGATCAAATTATTGATTTACTAAAAAAAAGCAACATCCCAACCGAAGTTGACATGTTGCCAGTTTAATAAATATTGTTTATCCAGCTTCCTGAACATCCTCTTTGCTTTGCTTTTCCTTCCGATTCATTCTAATCTGACCTAGTCCGAGCTGTTTTGCTTCCTGTTTTAAAGATTTTAGCAAGCTGACTGTCATTAACACTAAAATGACTGAGAATGGAAGAGCTGCGATGATCATGGTGTTTTGAAGAGCCTGCAGGCCCCCAGAATAAAGGAGAGCAATCGCAATAATCGAGAGAAGAACTCCCCAAGTTACTTTTATGGGTGTACTTGGATTTTGCGATCCATTCGTTGTCATCATCCCTAGAACAAATGTACCAGAGTCAGCTGATGTCACAAAGAACGTAACAATGATCAAAATGGCTAACAGAGATATTGCCATGCTGAGCGGAAACCCTTCTAACACGCCAAAAAGAGATTCCTCGGGAGATAATGACGAAATCGAAAGCAGCCCTGTAGATTCAGTGAAAATGGCTGTCCCCCCAAAAGTTGTAAACCAAAGGAATCCTATTAGTGACGGAACGAGAAGGACACCTACAACAAACTCACGAATTGTTCGGCCCTTTGAGACTCTGGCAATAAACACACCAACAAATGGAGACCAGGCAATCCACCATGCCCAATAAAAAATCGTCCATCCATTAATCCAGCTGCGTCCCTCTTCATTCAGGGGTGCTATCCTAAAACTCATGTCAATGAAGTTTTGCATATAAGTCCCGATCGTATCGGTGAATAAATTAAGGATAAAAAGTGTCGGTCCAAAGCTAAAGACAATCAAGAAAAGGACAGCCGCAAGCCCCATATTCAAATTGCTTAGCACTTTAATTCCCTTACTTAGACCTGTTAAAGCCGAAATCATAAATAAGACTGTCACAATGAGGATAATAATGGTTTGGTTTGTTATCGTACTAGGTACATCAAAAAGGTAGGACAGTCCCCCGTTGATTTGCATGGCACCAAATCCCAAAGAGGTAGATACCCCTAAAACCGTAGCAATAACCGCAATGACATCAATTGCCTTCCCGACTGCCCCATCCGCATGTTTTCCAATCAGCGGCCGTAAGGTTCGGCTTATTAAACTCAGCTCCCCTTTTCTGAAAGTAAAATAAGCCAGAGCCATCGCAATCGAACCATAGATAGCCCATGCATGGACCCCATAATGAAAGAAGGTAAATCTCATTGCATCCTTAATTCCCTGATCAGTACCCTCTTGGCCTGTAGGAGAACTTATCATGTAATGGCTAATGGGTTCAAATGTTCCATAGAAAATTAACCCAATCCCGATACCTGCACTAAAAAGCATCGCAAGCCAAGTTGGACGGGAAAACTCAGGCTTATCCTCCTGCTTCCCGAGCTTTATCCGGCCAACTGGACTTACTAATAAATAGAAGCAGACGAACACAAATAGCGAAACAATCACTAGGTAATACCACCCAAACGAATCCGTAATCACGCCTTGTGTACTGCTCGTGACCTTTTCTAACGACGCTGGCATTGTAATTCCCATAAGAACAAGACCAGCCATTATTGCTAATGATACATAAAAAACAGTTGAAGCATTTCTCATATAAAGTTTTAACTCCCATCTTTGATATATTCGCAGTGGGTTACTTCGAATGGTGAACAAATAAAAATGCAAAACAAACAAAAATATTTTTTGTGAAGTATTACGAAACGCACCCTTAAAAAATTTGCGAAAATTCATTTATTATTATCTTCGTCATTCTTACTAACATAAAATCACCATTGTCCATCTTTTGGGTATTGGAAAAATAGATAGATAGATAAATACGGCAGAGGTATTTTGGTTGTGAAATATTTTTACTGGCTTGTTGGGGAATATTTAAATTTTAACAAAATGCGCTAAACCAATCACATACAAAAAAGAGGCTTATTTGGGATTCTAGACTTTCATTCCCTGCTCAGAAAGATTCTATAGGACATAATCTTAATATAACTCCCGAATCCTCTAAAAGAGTCCATATTTCAAGAGAGAACAGTTTTCAGCGGTTTAAAATCCTGATTTCACACGGCTTAAAACCCTCCTGTCTCCTTCAATACTTTCAAAAGTGATTTTATTGGGAGCACTATAAATAATGTTTGAAGTATTTTTTGCAGATAAGGAAATAATGGATATCGGAATTTCACTATCATTTCCAACTGCCGCTTTTTAACTTAATTAAGAAAAGCCCGCTTTTATGAAAAAATTGGGCTCTTCTTTTCTTATCATTATTTAACAATATACCGGCACCTTACCTTTAATGATGGCCAGTTATTGGGTGAGGAAACTTATGGGTCTTCCAGGATTTTTTTACATTCCTCTTTCTTGCAGTGTCTATGCTGTATGAATGCACGTGTGAAAGATGGGCCTCTTTCTGATTGAGTATTCCCGCTCATCCAAATTTCAAACTCCATGATATACCCCCAATTTTGTCAATATTGTTGAGGTTCAGATTGAATGCAGGCAATGCAGTAATTATTGAGGCTCACAGACAATAAACTTTACAGGATTGTGACACAGCATCTTGTTTCCGTCAGACTGTCATCATTGAATCATTTGCTAATTCCCGATGCAATACTTCTCCCATGCGCTTCATCCCTTCAATGATTTTCTCTTTAGGCATATTAGAGTAATTTAAACGCAATGTATTTGTTTGTGTGCCATTTGGGAAAAAGGGAGCACCAGGTACACAAGCAACATTGTTTTTCAGGCACTCTGTAAATATATGTGCTGAATCAATGCCCTCTGGAAGCTCAACCCAAATAAATAATCCGCCTTCCGGCTTACTGTAAGATATATTATTGGGGAAAAATTCTTCAATGCAAGATAACATAGCTGTGCATCTTTCTTTATAAACAGCTTTTATTTTATGAATGTGCTCTTCGATATCGTAAAGCTCCATATACTTTGCCGTAATTCTTTGAGCAAAACTATCAGTGTGCAAGTCAGCTGTTTGCTTGAAAGCAACATACTTATCAATGAAAAATGGGTGTGCACAAATCCATCCAAGCCGAAGACCGGGAGTGAAAATCTTCGAGAAAGTGCTTAAATAAATGACTCTGCCTTCTGTGTCATAATGTTTTACTGGAGGGAGTTCCTTTCCAGCAAATCTTACAGCACCGTAGGGATTATCCTCAACAATCAGCACATCATATTGATTAGCAAGCTCAATCATTCTTTTTCGCCTTTCGAGTTTTAAGGTCCGGCCAGTAGGGTTTTGGAAATCAGGAATCGTATAAATAAATTTTGCATTGGGATGCTCCTGCAGCCTTTTCTCCAGCTCTTCCATCAGCATTCCATCATCATCCATTGCCACTTCAATAAATTGGGCCTTATATGACTTGAATACATTAATGGCAGCTAGATAAGTCGGACTTTCGCAAATAATAGTATCTCCCTCATTGATAAATAATCTTCCAGTAAGGTCGATTGCCTGCTGGGATCCTGATGTAATAAGAACATTTTCAAGGCTAGAGTCAATCCCAGCCATTTTCATTCTCTGACAAATAGCTTCTCTCAAAGGAATATATCCTTCAGTCGTACTATATTGAAGGGCAGCCGCACCTTCTTCGTTCAATACAGCACTGCAAGCATCCTTTAAAGGGTCTACAGGAAACAGCTCTGGAGCTGGCAGTCCTCCCGCAAAAGAGATTACTTCTGGTCTTTCTGTTACTTTTAATATCTCACGTGTCTCAGAAGATGTTACAAATCGAGCTCTCTCAGCAAATTTATGTTCCATTTATAAACATTCCTTTTATATTTTTTGGAGTTGATGATCATACTGAAAATTCAGTCACTTACACTTATACTTTTCTCTTTTTGATGGATACCTGCCCAAAAAACAATGGGAATCAACAGTAATGAAAGAATAGCACCAGAAATTGAAAGGGCTGCATAGCTGGAATATGCTACAACTATTCCGGACACACCTCCTCCTAATGCTCCTGATAAAGCAATCCATACATCGATAGAACCCTGCGTCTTAGCCCGAGTAGAAGCGTGAGTTGAATCTACAAGAATGGCCGTTCCGCTAATTAAGCCAAAATTCCAGCCAAGCCCGAGTAAAACAAGGGCTAAATTGAGTGCGGCCATTGAATCAGCAGGTCCCGCTGCAGCCAGAATGCCAGAAGCAAGCAGCGTAATAGCAGAAGCAATAGCCATAGGAGCACGGCCAATTTTATCAACAAGGAAACCAGTAAGTAACGAAGGCAAAAACATCGCACCTATATGAAATCCAATGACAAGCCCAACTTCATTCAAAGCATGGCCATGGTGTCCCATATGAATGGGTGTCATCGTCATAATGGCCATCATCACAAATTGAGTTAAAACCATTATGCCAGCTCCTGCAAAAATGCCTCGCCTTTTTATCGATGCCAAATTAGAACTTTTCTCTAAATGATTCGTTTTATTTCGTGCATCTGATATTGCTTTTGCCACAATAAAGGGATCAGGACGGAGGAACATAAATAGAACGAAACCAGCAAGTATATACGCTGCAGCCGCTAATATAAAGGGACCTGCTAAAGCAGGAACTCCTATGGATATAGCAAAATCCCCCATTACACCCACCAGGTTTGGCCCGGCAACAGCTCCGAATGTGGTGGAGACCATGGCCATGCTAATAGCCTTTGCCCTTTGTGCCGGGTTTGCCATGTCAGTTCCAGCGTAGCGTGCTTGTAAGTTTGTAGCCGTTCCAGCCCCGTAGATGAGCAGTGAAATAAATAATAGCAGAATGCTGTTTGTTAATGATGAAACCACTACCCCAATGGCACCGATGCCTCCAGCCAAAAATCCGGCGGCAAGTCCAGGACGGCGGCCAAACCGCTGAGAAAGCCGTCCTACCAGCAGCGCAGTCCCTGCTGACCCTAAAGTAAATAACGCCGTTGGAATTCCAGTTACACTATCTGTCCCCATCATGTTTTGCGCCAAAAGTGCCCCTACTGTTATCCCGGCTGCAAGTCCTGCTCCACCAAAAATCTGGGATATGACAATGACAATTAATGTTCTTTTGTATAGTTGCTGCTGTTTTTCTGAAGAATTTATGCAGCTCTGCAGCCAAGCAGATTGGGGGGCTAAAACTTTTTCACTATTTTTAACCGGCAAAATCTAACCTCCCTTATTTTCATAATATTCCAACTAGATTTCAATCATCTTAACACGTGCAAAAAAGCCATACAATATTATAATTGTATGGCAAACAATATTAGATAAGACTGTCTAACAGTCGTTTAAGGATAATCAATCCTCTCTCAAGCTCTTCAAGCGTTTCCGGGGCACAAACAGAAACTCTTACTGCCCTCTCCGGACAACTGTTTCCTACTACAAACCGTTCTGCTGCAAATACCTGAATTCCTTGCTGTTTAGCTAACGCTTCAAATTCAGCCCCTGTAATCTTGCCTGGCAATAGCAGCCAGCGAAAGATGCCTGTTTCAGCACCTAAGCACGTAAAGTCTGCCAGGTACCTGTTTACAAGTTGATTTCTGCGAATCGTCTGCTCCTGATGGCCCTCAATCAAGGCTTCAAATTGATTTGATACAATTGTACGTGCTGCCAGTTCTGCCAATAATGGCGAAACGGAAACATTCAAATTATAAAGTGCCCTTGAAATTGGCTCCTTGAATTGACTCGGCACTGCAGCATAGGCCAGCCGCAGACCCGGTGCAAACGATTTGGATAAACTTGCAATATAGATGACCTGTTCAGGTGCAAATGATGCGACTGCCGGCAGTGGTTCTTTGCTGAGAAGATGGTATGAAGCATCTTCGATAATGAACTGATTATACTTTTTGGCAATGACTGCGATCATTTTTCGAGTCTCAACCGACATAAAGGAAGCTGTTGGATTATGATAATCCGGAATCAAGTAAATGCCTTTAATATTTTCAGTTTTACACGCATATTCAAAAGACGCTGGACACATTTCATAGTTCTCTGTTTTTATTGGCACCAGCTGCACACTAAGCATTGCTGCAGCCGTTTTTAAGCCAGGGTATGTATGCTGGTCTACTCCAATGCGGTCTCCGGGCATACATAGACTTGCCAGTGCAGCAGCAATGGCATTTTGACCCCCATTCGCAAATAAAATGTGATCAGCGGTAGTTTCTAACCCGCCTCTGCGGATTAGCTTTACCGCTGCATCCTTTTGCCAATGGCTTTCTCCTCCCCTGCCATAACCAAACCATTTTTCATAATCTGTCTCCTGCAGCATACTTTTCAGCTGGAGCATCAGCGGCTCGAAAGAAGCATTATCCGGAAGTGTTGCCCCCATTTCAATTAAGTGCTTCGGCTTTGTATCTTCTAGTAAATACGCATTCGATAACGCACCATACGATACAAAAGTGCCGCTTCCGACCGTTGCACTTAATAAGCCCTTTAACTCACAAACTTTAAATGCTTTTGAAATAGTGCTCAAATTTAAATCTAAATAATCAGCCAATTCCCGCTGTGGAGGGAGCTTGGTTCCGGGCAATAGCACTCCGTTTAAAATATCCTGTTCCAATTGCCCTGCCAGCGCTTGATAAATGGGCTTTTCTGTTTTATCAATGGATGGCTTCCAGGTCATAGGATAGTTTTCAAAAGAATTAGTCGGCATGGTACGCACCCTTTTTTGTACAAGTTTTCAATGAGCTGTTTCTCCAATTATAACCCTTGTTCCACTCCACTGCCCATTTCATTGAAAAAAGAAAAATTTTAGTTTTTATTCTTCAAATACCTTTCCCAATCGCTTAGATACATCATAGATTTATCTTCAGGCTTAGATGGTAATTTACAGATAAACTCCAATGAGTTTCCATCTGGGTCATGAAAATAAACCATTGCGTGTGTCTGGTCTGGCATTACAATGGGTTCAAGAGGTTTAAAGCCGAATTCTTCACGCATTTCAATGCCGCGCTTTTCCAGCCACGTTTTGGCATTCTTTAGATCTTCTAAATCTACTCTAAATGCAATATGTCTGATGGATGGATGATAAGAAAATTGTGCTTGTTCACATTCCCATAACCCAAGCCAGCTTTCATTCTTAACGATCCAAAAAAATGCAGTTTTCTCATATTTTATGGCTAATTCCATTCCCAAGCCCCTGTAAAACTCAATTGACTTGCTGATATTACTTACCGGTAAATGTGCTTCGTACAGTCCTTTAATCATTTTTTCACTCCTGTCCTTCATTTTCTTAGCATTAATATACCAGTAACGGATCCATATTTCGTCCACAATATGGATGATAATTTCTACTGCTTTAAACGTATTGACCTCTTAAGGACTTTCCAAAACAAAAAAGCTGCCCCGCATGATTGTGCAGGACAGCCCATACCTATTCGATTACTTCCACACGCACGCTTTTTCGCCCCCATTGGAGGGCATCGCTGCGGTTAGGAATAAACACATCTATTGAACTTCCGTTTATGCCGCCGCCTATGTCCGCTGCTATCGCAACTCCATAGCCTTCAACTTTTACGATAGATCCTAGCGGAATAACACTGGGATCGACAGCAATCACTTTCGCATCAGGGTACTTATTTAAATCCAGACCCATCCGTGTCACACCTGAACAGCCCTCACAATCTGCCGTGTACGCTGTGCTTTCCACAGTCAATGTTTTACCGGCTGCTGAACCGCGCTTGGCCTTTCGGTCCAGCTCTGCTCTTGTTCTCGGGCCGGCAATTCCGTCTGCAGTTAGACCTCGCTGTTTTTGAAAGCTCTTGACGGCGCTCACTGTGCCATTTCCATAAATTCCATCTAAATTAGATTTATAGTGACCTGTTTGTTTCAATTGATATTGAATTTGGATGACCTGCTTCCCAATGTCTCCATATCTCAGCACTTTTAACGCATGGCTTGTTTGCGATCCTGCAATTCCATCAACCTTCAGATGGCGCTTACGCTGAAAATCCTTGACGGCTTCCACTGTGATAGATCCATAGTATCCTGTCGATGTATGGTACGGGAAAACCCCTTTTGTCATCAGGTAATCCTGCAATTCGGTCACATCTGACCCTGATGATCCATTGGCAAGTGTCCGATCTCCAAGCGCCGCTTCTGTAAATGAAGGAGCGGCAAGCATGAGAACTCCAGCCGCAAAAACCATTAGCATGTTTCTAAATCTCTTTAACATAAAAAATCCTCCCCAATTTCTTTTTACATAAAAGAATTCGGGAGGAGATGACATTATTCGTGTATAGAAAGCAGAATCACAACGTTCGGCCCTGTATAATCCATTAATTTGAAATAATGTGTTCTATTTTGTCTGAGTAAATATTACGCGACATAATGAGAAAAAAGATCACAAAAAGTGCCTTTTTTTCAAGCTAATTCTGCGCTATTTGAATAAGGTTGCCGCATGTATCATCGAAGACAGCCAATGTGACATCGCCCATTACTGTCGGCTCAATCGTAAACTTCACTCCCAGTTTTATTAATCGGTTATATTCTTCGTGAACATCAGCAACGCCAAACATTGTTGCCGGAATTCCTTCTGCAAATATCTTCTTTTGGTATTCTTTGGCGGCCGGATGTGCATTCGGTTCCAGCAATAGTTCCGTACCTTCTTGATCTTCTGGAGAAACAAGGGCGATCCACCTGTGTTCCCCGACTGGAATGTCATGCTTTTTTACAAACCCCAGCGTTTCTGTATAAAATTTTAATGCCTTATCCTGATCCTGGACGAAAATACTGGTAACAATTACTTTCATCATGTTTTTGCCTCCTTTGATATTTGTGAAGGATGATTCTGTACTAACAATCTGAGCCCCAGCAAAACAAGCCCGCACATTAGTTAGAATCCCTATTCCGCCTTTAGTAAATTACTCTAGCCATCCTTTCAGCAAATTTTTAAGTGGCTGGTTATTGAAAATAATTACGCGATATTTACCCTTTCGTTCGGATTTTATAAGCTCTGCATCTTCCAATACAGAAAGATGTTTAGCTATTCCCTGCCGCGAAATGGAAAGATCGTGCTTCATAATGAGACGAGCCGTTAATTCATACAGCGTCATCTCTTTACGTTCGGACAGTTCGTCCAATATAAGCCGCCGAGTCGAATCACCAAGTGCTTTGAATATAGCGTCTTTGTCCCAATTCATATTTCGATTATAAGCAACCTTGCGGTTACTTGTCAACACAAGCAACTTAAGGGTTGCGTAATGGTGATGCCGTATCAAACTCGACGGTAAGCACCAATGTTGTACCATATGGGTTTTCTGGCTCAAACTGCTCAAGGATATTACGGAACAGGCCTAGCCGAATCCAAGCGAACAGACTTGGCCTTAGCTTATGAAGAAGCCAATCTAAAGACATTGGGAATCACCAGAAAATGGTTCGGTATCATGGCGAAAAACAAGTGGTTTGAACAGCCGCCACTTGCTCCCAATAGAAAAGAGCTTGCTCAGGATAAATAAGTTTTCCCCCTCATTTGTGTGAGCGATGTTCCCCCAGTCAATGTTTTACCGGCAGCTGAGCCGGGCTTGACCTTTCGACCAGCTCGGCTCTCTTTTTATTAATCTCCGCCCCCGCCGCAGCTTGAACAGGAACTGCAGGATGAGCAGGAACTGCAGGAGCTGCCCGACCCGCAGCTTGTACTGCTTGATAAAAGCTTGCTGCTGATTTTCATGTAACTGGAAAAATCATCATAATGAAAATAGGACACAGATAAAAAAGGAACAAGCATTGCGTTATAATTTTGCTGATTTTTTCTTTTTCTCATCATTTCTTGTATAGCGCTTTTTTCGTAATTTTTTACTTTCTTTGCTGTTTTTTTCATGGCAGAAATAAGTGAGATCACAGTAGCCATATACTTGCTATCACTCTTAAAATAGAGCTCTATTAGTTCATTTTCCGGCAAACGTTTAAACTCATCAATTATATTTGGAGGTACAGGGAATCTGTAAAATCCCTTATAAAGATGGATATTTTCATTTCTTATGAAAAAGAGCTCACCATACACCCAATCAAAAAATCCGCGTAAATCAGGTTCAGGCGACTTTTTTAGATTCGGACTATGATGAAGAGTGCTTCCTAAATATTCTTTTGAAAAATCATCATATTCACGGGTAAACATGAGCATCTGATGCCACAAATCATCAACCTTTTCGCTGAACATAGGGGACTCTTTTAAAAGAGAAGTCAAAATAAAGTAGCGTTTTAAATCCAGCAAACGCCAGCTGTACTCATTTTCTTTTAGTTTAATTTCTTTCATTACCCTCTATTCTACGTTCCCCATATAAGTTTTACTAAGAGATCTCTCCAGGTGATCACTTAGCTTTTTTAACCCTTTAATCGGCTTTATATCTAATGATTTTGGAGATAAACCAAATTTAAATGAGACCTTTTTTCGCAAAAATAAAATAAACCAGATAACCACTGGAAGCATGAGTAACCAGACCATGTAATCCCCCCTTATACATTTCTTTATTACTATTACGAATTTCATTGTCGAGGGTTCCATATTTTTCAATTTTTATATTCATTAGTCCAAAAGAAAAGCCGCCTTCACGGCAGCGCCCAATATAAGAACTATTTAAGATAATATTACACCCGCATAATCCCCTCTTAGTACTTGTTTCTCATTCTGGTTCGAACAAAGGAAAGAGGCCGCAATGGCCATTCTGTTATGGACATTAAATCGCACCTTCAAGAGTATGTCGAACTCTCTGATTGCCAATGTAAAAGTTGTTCCTGGCGTATATGGATTTGTGAAGAAGGCAGGTCAAATGATACTTGAAGGGAAGGGACTAAGGGAAGTTGAATAAGTCCTGCCTTTTCTATCTTTCGTACAGGCCCGAAAACAACTATTGGTTCTCCATCGAATATTCAAATGATTTTGGTTCTATATCGTATAGGTTTTAAAAAAAATTAAAGGCTGTCCATAAAAGACCGTAACTTAACGATCTTCAGGGACAGCCTCCATCACTTTTGCTATATTCTTTCCTGTTTTGGAACAAAGACGGCAGGTGAAGCACTTATTGCAATGAATCTCTTTTACGGAAGTCTCCTTGCTTTCTTCTTTTAATTTGAGTGGACTAGTGGCAGTCATTAAAAGAACACCCTTTCTATTGGACACAGGTTGAAATTTTTCAATTCATTTGATAAACAGGGAGAGAAATTGTCTCTATCCCCCTCCCTGTTCTTTAAAAAAAGCGAGAATTCCGGTAAAAAGCAGGCTTTAATTCACAGTCTTACTTTCCTTTGTCTCTATTGCCTTTAGATGGGCTTTCTCTTTCACATTTTTCGTTTCTTCATTCTCTTCAGCACCATTTGCTAAGTCACGGGTCGCTTTCTTGAATTCCTTCAACGTATTGCCAAAAGCTCGTCCAATTTCCGGAAGCTTTGAAGGTCCAAATATAATTAACGCAATCACCAGGATTAAAATGAGCCCGGGTATCCCGATATTCTGCAGCATCCTGCACCTCCGTAATCTGGATGGCTATTATCCTCCAGAGAATTCCCATTAAAACTCATATAAATTTAGCACTTATAGAATTGGCATTCCATGACGCTCTAATGCAGCTGCTTCCAGTATGCTCATTCCTTGCTCTTCGGCAAGTGATGCGACTTTGCCGGACACAATCGGGCCGAGGCCGGCAGGCGGAGCAGCATGTCCCATGGCCCTTTGGCGGGCAGAGTTTCGCCTCGCAAATGGTCCCCAAATCGCAAATGTGATACCTGGGGTTTGAATATTTACAAAGAACGTATTTCCATCAGGGGAGAATGCCGGTCCGGCAAATTCAGAGCCATTCAATGTGTTCTCAGCAAAGGTATAAACCTTTCCCTCAGGTGTCAGGCCAATGATTCTGTCATTCCCGCCGCCATCTTCAGCAATCCAAAGGTCACCCCAGGGACTCATACAAATATTGTCTGGCATTTCCAAATCATTTTTATCATTGGATTCATAAAAAAGTTCTAATGTATTTGTGGCAGGATAGTAGCGGTAAACACGGCCAAGGCTGCCATCCCCGGCACTCGTATCGTCAAACCAGAACACACCAGCAGAAAAGAACGCACCTTCTAAGCGGCTAAACTGAATACAGCCTTTGTCTTTGGCATCCTGCTGTGCGCGTTCTGGATTGATTTCCTTCCACACGACGCCAAATTTTTGTCCTTTTTCAAACGAACTTGCTTTAGATGCCGGAAGTTCATCGATTGCCAATGCCTCCAATTTCCCTCCTTTTTGAAGGGAGCCGAGAGTCTGGGTACGGTCATTTGGAGTAAACCGATAAAGGAAGCTTGGGCTCGCATCTTCTGTCAGATACCATATCCCTGTTGCAGGGTCGACTGCACAGGCTTCATGAGAGAAGTAACCCATATCACGGATTGGGGTTTTCGACATTTCGTTTTCCGGATCAAGCGGGTTGACTTCAAAAACAAAGCCATGTCCCAATTCCCGTGTCTCTTCACATGTTAACCAAGTCCCCCAGGTTGTGGAGCCACCGGCACAGTTGCGGATTGTACCAGAACTTGTCACATACTCCTGAATAACCTCTCGGTTCGAACCAACGACTAATGCGGTTGTACCTCCTGCAGCACCTTTGCTCCAAGGATTTTTTCCGTTTACAGGGTATTGAGAATTTGTGCTGTTTTCATGATTCCGTACAAGAATGGTCGTGTTTTTCTCTCCTCTATAAGCAGCCATTCCATCTAGCATGGCAGGCACGAGGTCCCCGTTTGACATTTTATCGCCCGTTTTGGATATAATTTTGTAATGGAACCCTCTAGGAAGATCTAATATTCCGTTTGGATCTTTTACTAATGGGCCATATCCGCCAAAACCACTAGTTGGATTGTTGCCTGGTGCTGCAGCTAATGTCTTTGTGATGCCGCCTAAAGAATAGACACCCGACGCTCCTAAAGCAACTGCTAACGTACCTGCTCCTCCAGCTTTTAAAAAGTCCCGTCTGTTCATGCCGCTATTGTTCAATCTCATCCGCCTCCTGATAAATAATTTGATGACTTATGATCCTTTGCTTCCGTGTCCACTATCATAAGTTATCAGACTATTCTTAAATGAATATTAAATATATGTAAGGCTTTAGTAAAAACCTATTAAAAATATCGATTAATTTTTCATTGATGAACTGGTTAGGATCTTGAAATAGGCGTTAAAAAGATTCTCATTTTCATAGATTTAGGATCTAATTTAAAAGACTTATAAATAAAAAAGGACAGCGAAACTTTGACCTGCTTTTGTCAGCACTTTATTCATATGGGATCTATCTGTAGTTTGGGGGATTATTGGAGAATGGCTTCAAAACTATAAGCTACTTTTTGTACGATCATTCGAAAAAAAAGTGTCTTGAAAGCCAGCCTTTCAAGACACCTTACAATGATTAACTTATCATTCACACATCACATTGTACTAATATCAATTACAAATCGATACTTCACATCTGAAGCTAATACTCGTTCGTAAGCATCATCTATTTGATCAGCTGTAATGACTTCAATCTTTGGAACGATGTTATGTTTTGCACAGAAATTCAGCATTTCCTGAGTCTCACGGATGCCTCCAATCATTGAACCCGCAAAGGAACGGCGATGGCCGATGAGTGAGAACACATTGACTGACAATGGCTCTGCAGGAGCACCCACGTTAACCAATGTTCCGTCAAGCGTGAGCAGTGAGAAGTAAGCATCTATGTCGATTTTCGCACTTACCGTGTTAATAATTAAGTCAAACGTTCCGGCAAGTTTTTTGAAAGTTCCCGGGTCGCTTGTGGCAAAGTAATGATCTGCTCCGAATTTCAGGCCGTCTTCTTTTTTATTCAATGTTTGCGAAAGGACTGTCACTTCTGCACCCATGGCATGTGCAATTTTGACAGCCACATGGCCAAGGCCGCCCATACCGACAACCGCTACTTTCTTGCCCGGCCCAGCTTCCCAATGATTTAACGGCGAATAAGTAGTAATACCCGCACAAAGCAGCGGGGCTGCCGCATCAAGCTCAATGCTATCAGGAATTCTGAGTACGAACTCTTCCTGTACTACAATGTGCGTAGAATAGCCGCCTTGAGTAGGCTCGCCGTATTTGTCCACACCCGCATAGGTTTGGATATTTCCTTTGAGGCAGTATTGTTCTTCTCCTTTACGGCAGTTTTCACACTCACCGCAGGAGTCAACCATACATCCGACTCCTACCCGGTCTCCTGCCTTGTACTTTGTCACCTCAGCTCCTACTTCCGCAACAATTCCTGCAATCTCATGCCCGGGTACGAGCGGATAGTTCACAGGCCCCCACTCCCCGTGAGCAGTATGAATATCGGAGTGGCAAATGCCGGCATATTTAATTTCAATCAGAACATCATGCAAATCCAGATCACGCCTTTTAATTTCAGCCGCTCTAAACGGCTTGTCGGGACCATCAACAGCCCGCGCTTTAGCAGTTATCATAAATAAGACCTCCTGTATTTTTTAAGAGAATGATAGATTTAAAATAGTACTCAATTATGTCCCATCATTTATCTCTTTTCACAACCATGTTAAGGCTTATAGTTAACTCTAGGTCAAGCGATAAATTTAAAATTTTTTTCATGCTCATTAAAGTGACTTTGACATTTACAAAATACCATGGTAATCTCACGTCATACCTTATAGTTAACTCTAGGTCTACATCCATAAGAATAGGAGATAAGTAATGAAGACATACACGATCAGTGAAGTGGCAAAGGAATTGAATCTGACAGTATATACCCTCCGCTACTATGATAAGGAAGGTCTGATGCCTTTTGTAGGACGTACCCCCAGCGGAAACCGCTTGTTTAAAGAATCCGACCTTAGCGCTCTAAAAGTAATAGAATGCCTGAAAGCCACCGGGATGCCTATTAAGGAGATAAAAAATTTCATTGATTGGTGTTCTGAAGGGGATGCCACACTGCAGCAAAGATATGACATGTTTCTGGAGCGAAGAGCAAATGTAGAAGCACAAATGGAAGAACTAAGAAAAACAATGGAAGTCATCGAGCATAAATGCCTATACTACAAGACTGCACTGGAAGCCGGAACGGAAGATATTCATAAAGAAGATAAAATAGAGATTAATAGCTGACAGAAAGCCGCCTGTATTTAATACAGATGGCTTTCTTTTTAACTAAAAAAGGGCTAATAAAAATCACAGGACACAATCCAGTCATGTTTTTCTTGATATAACTGTCTGCAATGTTAAAATAGGCCTTTTCATTAGAACTTAATTGAAATACAAAGGGGTACTCTTCTCCAAAAGAAATTCCATCTTGAGCAAAAGCAGGATACTTTTGATCTTTCATCACTATAGAGATTGAATGAAAATTCCTGTTAGGTTAATTGACAGCTATATTTCAGTTTTTATTAACTGATTAATTGACCTCTGCCAATCCGTTTCAAAAATTTATAGAATGTCTCCCGCTTTTTCCCCATTTGTGAGTAGACAGATATAATCTTTTCTACAACAGCGTACAGTTCTTCTGGCGTAAGATTCTCCACCAACAAGGAACCAACCTCAGCGTCTTTGCCTTTTGCTTTGCCTCCAACATATAAATTGTAATGCTCTCTAATTTTCATAATACCTATATCGCTTAACAGGGGCTCACCGCAGCCAATAGGGCAGCCAGTATACGCAACCTTTAATGTAAAGGGAACAGGCTTGCCGGCTATACGGCGATTTATCTCTTTTGCTACTGGCATTCCCTCTTCCTCTTCCCCTTTGCAAAAATTACAGGTCCTTAAGCTTTTAATAAAGGATCCAACTGGATAACATGCTAACCCGACATGCTGGAATTCCGCTATAATCTCTTCCTTTTTATTTTCTGGTATCTCTATATAGAGTTGTTGAAAAGTTGTTAGCTCAAGTTCTTCATCTTCATCCATATACTTTGAAATCATCAATAGTTGTTTAGAGGAGAGTTTTGCACCAAATCCAATTCCTCCGTTTATAGCTAGTTTTATTTTTTTTGAATCATTCTCCATTTTTTTCTCCCCTTTACACTCCTTTATTTACCCTACCAACGGAGGGTATAATAAATGGTTAAAAGTATAACTTCCTCAGTATCTAGCTGCAGGAAATATCTAATTTTATATTTTTAGTATCTTCTTTATTTCACCTATATTTTGTTCAAACCCAATAAGGACCTTAGGCTTACTCATCCAACCTAATAAGGATTTATTTTTAAACACAAAAGCTGGAACAATTCTAGTACCCGTAATTTTAATTAGATCTTCCTCTTTATGCGGTTGTTTTGTTAAATTGTATTCAATATAGGATATTTTATTTTGGGAAAGAAACTCTTTCCCCGCCTGGCAGTCTGTTCATGTAGGTCTTGTATAAAGCTCAAGCTGAACTTTTGTCATAATAATCACTTCTCCTTTTTTGTTTATTTAACTTCTATAACGAATGGGTAGACATTCACTTGTCCTTCAAATTTGAATTCAGCCCAAATCTTATAAATGCCCGGCTTATCAAATTTCGTGTCAAATACTGTTTTATCATCTGCCACAGGATGAACATGGATATATTTTTCTCCATCTTCATCCAAGACAACAACATGGCCTAAGGCGCCTAAATGAGGCTCAGGTTTTGCATCCTTCAAATCAAAATTAAGAGTAACCTCTTTGCTGATCTCAAATGATTCAGCAGTTAATTCAACCGTTTTACCATTGATTGTCTTTGTAAAATCCGTATCGGCAGCGAGATCGTTATTACCGTGTTCATGATGCGCTTCACCAGCATGGAATTCAATAGGCATTACTGAATATTGAAGACCTTTTGGTTTTATATCAACGAAAGCTTTATATGAATTACCCTCTAAACTTACTTTCTGTTTGTAGATTCCATCTCCCATTTTCTCTGGATGTAAATGATGGTACTCTTGTAAGTCTGAACCTACGACAATAAAGTGCATGTATTTTTCATGGGAAACTTCCAGTTCCGGAACATGGTTATTTTTATCTTTTAACTCAATGGTGATTTCTCCGTTAGCGTAGGATACTTTTGGTGTAACTTCGCTAATAGTATTTGTACTATGGTCCCCGTGGTCGTGGTTCATATTTTCTCCCTCCTGATTAGTAGTTTTTTGATTAGCGTGTTCCTCAGTTTTTGGATTTATACTTGCATACACATTGTAGCCTGCGATAACTGCCCCAAGGTACACGATAGCCGAAAGCGTCCAAATCAAAATACCTTTTTTCAAAATAGGTCCCTCCTTTCTACATTTAAGCTTTTAACTTAATCCTTTGAAGCCTTAGTGCGTTAAGAACAACCGATACAGAACTAAACGCCATCGCTGCCCCCGCTAACCAAGGAGCTAAGAAACCAGCTGCTGCGATTGGAATTCCTATGACGTTATAGGCAAGTGCCCAGAATAGATTTTGTTTAATATTCGTGATTGTTTTCTTACTCATGAAAATCGCATCTGCAATACTCGATAAATCACCTCGGATGAGGGTGATGTCGGCTGCTTCCATTGCCACATCGGTACCTGTACCAATCGCCATACCGATATCAGCTGTCGCAAGTGCAGGGGCATCGTTGATTCCATCCCCAACCATGGCCACTTTTTTACCAGCTTGCTGAAGCTTTTTTACTTCTTCAGCCTTGCCTTCTGGTAAAACCTCCGCAATGACTTTCTTAATTCCAACTTGGTCCGCAATAGCTTTTGCTGTTTGGGTATTATCCCCTGTGATCATTACTACTTCTAAGCCCATTTTGTTTAAGCGGGCAATGGCTTCTTTAGATGTATCCTTAATGGTATCAGCAACGGCAACCATACCTGCATAGCTGCCATCAATTGCTACTAACATAGCTGTCTTCCCTTGCTTCTCCAAGTTCTCCATTTTGGACAATACTTCATGAACATTGACACTATATTTAGCCATGAGTCTTCGTGTCCCGATTAATAACTGCTTACCTTTCACCGTTGACTGGATACCGAAACCAGGGATAGCTTCAAATGCCTCCGATGACCCAAGATTAATTCCTTTTTCTTTGATACCTTCCACAATGGCTTCTGCAAGTGGATGTTCGGAGTTTCTTTCAGCTGTGCCAACCAGCGTAAGAAATTCGATTTCATCTATTCCTTCTGCTAAAATGACATCCGTTAAGGACGGCTTACCGTTTGTAACTGTCCCTGTTTTATCCAGGATAATCGTATCTAAACGATGTGTTGTTTCAAGGTGTTCCCCACCTTTAAATAAAATCCCAAATTCAGCTGAACGGCCTGAACCGGCCATAATCGAAGTTGGTGTTGCAAGACCAAGGGCACAAGGGCAAGCAATAACTAGAACCGCAATGAATTTTTCAAGAGCATCTGCAAAATCTCCAGGATTGATATAGAAAAACCACACAAGGAAAGCAATAATCGCTATACCAACTACAATCGGTACAAAAATACCTGAAATTACGTCTGCCAATCGCTGGATTGGTGCTTTAGAGCCTTGGGCTTCTTCAACTACCTTAATGATTTGAGCTAAAGCTGTATCTTTTCCAACCTTTGTTGCTTTAATTTTCAAGAATCCATTTTTATTAATTGTTGAACCAATAACGCTATCTCCAATCGTTTTATCAATTGGAATACTTTCACCCGTTAACATTGATTCATCAAGGGCTGATCTTCCTTCCACAATCTCACCATCTACCGGTACCTTTTCACCAGGTTTCACATAAACAATATCCCCTTCTAAAACTTCTTGGATTGGGATAATCATTTCTTGGCCATCACGAACGACTGTTGCATTTTTCGCCTGAAGTCCCATTAACTTCTTAATCGCCTCAGATGAGCGGCCTTTCGCCTTCGCCTCAAACAGTTTACCTAATAGAATTAAGGTAATAAGAACAGCACTCGTTTCATAATAGAGCTCAACCATGTGGCCATCGGAGCCTATCGATGCAAAGCTTAGATACAAACTATAGAAATATGCAGCTGATGTACCAAGAGCAACTAGCACATCCATATTTGCACTCTTGTTTCTTAACGCCTTATAGGCCCCAACATAAAACTGTTTACCAACCACAAATTGAACTGGTGTCGCCAGGGCTAGCTGTACCCAAGGATTCATAAACATGTCGGGCAGCCAAACGAATGACGTAAATTCAAAATGACTAACCATTGCCCACAATAGCGGGAATGATAAAATGGCAGAGAAAAGAAACTTTCCTTGCTGCTTTTCTATCTCTTTTTGTCGATGGTCAACCTGTTCCCCTGCATTTTCTTTCTTTTGTTCAAGGTTATAGCCTAACTTTTTAATTGCCTCTTTCATTTCAGGGATAGAAACTTGCTCAGGATTATATTCAACCAGAACAGTTTCTATTGCATAGTTAACCCCTGCTTTTTCAACTCCATCCAACTTATTTAAGCGTTTTTCAATTTTATTGGCACAGGCTGCACAGGTCATTCCTGTAATATCAAACTCCACTTTCTCGCTTACAACGTTATACCCTAAAGATTCGACTTTCTCCTTAAATTTTGCTGTGCCAGTTTTATCTGGATCATATTTGATGTTTGTTTTCTCAAGGGCAAAGTTCACGTTGGCGTCTTCGACTCCATCGATTTTCTTCAATCCTTTTTCAATTCTTGTTGCACAAGCAGCACAAGTCATTCCAGCAATTTGAAGGGTTGCTTCCTTCTGGCTCATATTTTTCACTCCTATCGCCCCCATACTCCAGTGGGGTATGTTTTTATTCCGAAAACAGATCGCGCTGAAAAGGGCACGATCTGTTTCATTTTTATTTAACAAATACATAAACTTAGGCTGGTTGTTCGATATCATATCCTTGTTCTTCAATAACATCTGTAATTTCGTTCAAGCTTACTGTATTTGAATCAAATGTCACATCCACCTTACCTTCTGAAAGATGAACCTTGACAGACTTAACACCCCTTAACTTCCCTACATTACCTTCAATTGAATTGACACAATGCCCACAAGACATTCCTTGAACGTTAAGTGTTACTTGTTCCAAAAAAATTCCTCCTTAACATTGTTTTTATACTATACCTACGCTGGGTATAAAATAAACAAAAAATTTTATTTAGTAATTTTAGAAATGGTCGTTAAAAACTCCTTCACAATGTCTGGATCTTCTTCCTTCAACATTGTTACACACGTGTTTATATGACTCTCTAACAAAACTCGGGAAATATAATGCAGCCTGAGCATTTGATGCAAAATATTATCACAATAAGTTTGCTTAATCATCATATTTTTTATTCCTTTAATTTGCCCTTCTATTCTGTTCATCCTTTTAATGAGCTTTTCCTGTAAATTATTCAGATAATTACCTGTGCCTTTTTCTTGACTTGCTACAACAGGATTCCTTAGAAAGCAAAAGTAGATATGCCAATCATTCCACCCCTTTCATTTTTTTGTTTATGTGATTAATTTTTATTACGCTTTTAATTTACCATACCCATGATGGGTATGTCAATAAGTAAAAAATAAAGCCAGCAATCGCGTGCTGGCTTTTGTTATTGTGACTTAGAAAATCGTTTAAATACATCCATTAATTCCTGAATCGCTTCTTCTCCATTACCATCTTTAATAGCATCTGAAACACAATGTCTTGTATGATTTTCCAGCAGATGAAGCCCAACATTATTCATGGCTGAATTAATTGCAGATATTTGAGTTAGGATATCTACACAATACCGGTCATTTTCAATCATATTTTGAATGCCGCGTACTTGCCCTTCAATCCTTTTTAATCGAGTGACTAACTTATCCTTTTCTTTTGTTGACCTATGGGTCAACTTTTCTTCTTCAGAATTATGCATAAACTCTCTCCTTCTTATACATTAAAGTATACTCAACTGGGGTATGATATATTGTACCATATTATTTTAAGGTCTATTTAAGAGAAATTTTAAGTCTGTGTTTTTCATTTGAAGATATCTCGACTGTCGGTGCAAAAGAATAGTACCAAGTAATGGGGAAGGGTTATCATTTTTTTTATTCGTAATTGAACAATAAGAAAATGCCGCCATGTTAGAACCCTTATGCCCAGTTATCACTTTCATCTATAAAGGACAGTATTGATTTACTATTTTTAAAAGACGTTCTGGGTTCTCAGAAGGTACAATTTCCGCCAGCCTTGCCGCCGCAATAATTGGTGCCCATTGTAACACTTCATCTTTTACCAAACCACTTTTCTCACAATAAATCTGCAAATACATCTCAGCTAATTCATGTGAAAAATGGGAATATAAAAGATATGTACGGTAAACGTCAGCGCGAATATCCCCTGCACTGGAATCCACCCAATCAATTATTGCCACATTGTTATCCGACATAATCAAATTAAACAAATGATAGTCTCCATGACAGAGCCTACTCTTAAATGTCATCCTATTTAAACTTTTTATTAAAGCTGACTTATGCTTATTATTCAAACTGTTAGCTGATTCAATCTGACGGCTTAATTTTTCAGTCATGTTTTCAATTGAATGAGCCTCAATCTTATGAATTTCTTGTTGAATGGCAACTGAAATATTCATGTAATATTCTGCTTGCTCCATGTTTTCGGAAAGAATATCGCCTATTGATCTACCCTTGATGTATTCCATTATTATAGCTTGTTTCCCATCTATTTTCGTAACATCTATTATTTTGGGTACAGAAAGTCCGCGCGAATAAGCATATTTTTGCTTTTCGCATTCAATAAGAGATTCCGTTTCGGACAGGTAGTCATTAAATACTTTGTAAATATTGTTTTTATATAGATAGATTTTTGCTGTATTTCCTATTGCTATTGGAGTACCTAATTTCATTAGTTTCTCTCCTTAACTTTCCTAACCTGCAACAACTGTTAATATTATATTCGCCTCCCTATCTTTAGAATCCTTGTTCAACTAAACTTCCCGCTTAGTTTAAAAAGAAAAAAGCTGCTCGATTCGCAGCTAATTTTGTATATAAGCACCCATTAATTCAATACCTTTACCAATTCAATTTCATCTCTGATCGGAATACCATCATTTCCAATTAAGGGTATCTCGGGTTTTAACTTTCTTGCTCTCTCCACCGCATTATTAATAATTTTGGACAGGATAAATCCTCGTTTCTGATAAAACTTTAATGCTAATAAATTATCGTTTGTTGTTATGAGTTTAAGGATTTTGCAATTATTCTTTATTGCAAGACTTTCTACTTCTTGAACTAACGATGTACCTATCCCCTTACCTTCTTCCATACTATCTAATGATATAATTTCGCATTCCTTATCTTTAATTATGTATGTGATTAAGCCAATGATATTGTCTTCTTCATTTACAACAGTAATACCATCTAATGCACTACAATCATAAATTCCACTGGATGTAACCATTTCTGGGCTTCCCCATTGCAACTTAAAAAACTCTGTTATTTTATTTCTCGGTAAATCCTCAACTGCGCAAGTGTTCATTATAAGCCACCTCAAATGTTATAAAATCTTTTTCCCCGCTTGTGTAAAATGAAAAAAACACCTGGCTGGCAGCTCTTGAATCTTTCACATAAATTCATCATGTAGAGCCTGCCTATTATCTTTTAGAATAGAATATACATAGGTATCGTGTGCTTCCCCATTTTGCTGCATATAACCTCTTAGAATACCCTCTTTTTGAAACCCGGCTTTAGTCAGCAATTTATTAGATGCCTCATTATCCATAAATACAACTGCCCCAATACGAGTAAGATCCAATTCTTGAAATCCATATTGAATAACTTTCGACACAGCTTCGAAAGTATACCCTTTTCTCCAATGTTCAGGATGTATTTCATATCCTATTTCTGCACGCTTATGTTTATGGGACAATGCATTGAAGCCAACAGTCCCGATTATTCCTTTCTTTCCTTTTAATTCAATTCCCCAGCGCATTCCTTTTTTCTCCCTGTAGCTATTTGCAAAAAAGTCAACAAGTGCTTCAGCTTGTTCCCTCTTTTCTAATGTTTCCTGCCCATAGTAACGAGTTACATTGTCATTAGAAAAACAAGCGTATATACTCTCGGCATCTTCTTTCACTATTTCTCTCAGCTTTAATCTTCTAGTCTCTAATGTCGGTATCACTTTTCTCTCCCCTTAACTCCTATAGCTATACTCTTTCTTGAAAATATCTGAAGAATATTTCCATCAGGATCTGATATAAAAATGGCATGGAAACCCTTCTCCCTATTGGTCATCACCTTGAAATTTTCTGTTTGCAGCAGTCGATAATAG
Organism: Cytobacillus oceanisediminis 2691; assembly: GCF_000294775.2. Taxonomy (GTDB): domain Bacteria; phylum Bacillota; class Bacilli; order Bacillales; family Cytobacillaceae; genus Cytobacillus; species Cytobacillus pseudoceanisediminis. The sequence goes on along the minus strand of NZ_CP015506.1, from coordinate 667,323 downwards.
TAAAATATCTTTAAAGGCTGATGGTTTTTAACTGCTGATGAAAATTCATTTATTATATTGTCATTGTATGGCTGTTTATTAGTATCTGGAGAAGTATTTTTCTTTAATGAAGTTCTTGCTCGGTGAAGGGCTGTTTTAATTGATTCATTACTGACTCTCAGCATTGCGGCGATTTCCTCAGAAGTATATTGGAACACATCTTTTAACGTTATTAGCATAGCCTGACGGAGTGGAAGTGTACTATATAAGATTTCTAATAGACTGTCCCACTCCGTAAAATCCCAACTTTTCTCAAATAACTCATGAGGATCGATCAGCATTTCACTTTTCTTGCGCTTTTCATCAATAAAAATATTTTTGGCAATGGTGTACAAAAAGGTTATGTTAATCACCCGGTCTGGCTCTTTTTCTTTTATTTTGAAAAATTTAATCAGTGTCTCCTGGGTTAAATCCTCGGCCAGCCATTCTGAGGATGATAAGGATAAACAATATTTATACAGCCTCAAAGAAATCTCCTCAATAGTTAAAGACTCTGTAATCATTATATCCCCCAAAAATTTTCATTATTTTGTAACTTTTCTTTCATTATAATCGTTTGTATAGGAACAAAAAATAAGGAGTGTGATTTTGCATGTTTAAGGTAGGCAGTATTTTTATTCCGGTTACAGATTTGGAAAGATCTAAAAAATGGTATGAAGTAAACCTTGGTCTAACGAAGGTCGATGAGTGGCAAGAAAATGGGGCTGATCATGGTGTGGGTTATGTTTTTGAGAATGACGTCACAGGTCTTGCTTTAATAAAAACAGAAAAACCTCAGCCAACAGAATTTACTGTCAAAGGAAAAAATAAAAACGTATATTATAATTTCGAAGTAGATAATATCCAGCAAGCTTACAATCGGTTAAAACAAAATGGAGTGGAAACAACAGACATTCATGATTATGGGATTATGAAAGGGTTTGATTTCTTTGACCCTGATGGGAATACCTTCAGTGTGGTAAGCGAAGAAATGAATTCGCCCTATCATAAAGACAATTTGTAAACTTAAATAGTGGAAGCAGCGAATGGTATGCTTCCACTAACCTGGCCTTTTAGCATGCAAGGATACCTCCTGCTCCATTAACCATGAAGTCTTATACCTTCAGCTTTACATCGCAATGTATAAAAGAACTGGACGATTTCTTTCTCGCAAAGAATAGACTGCTTCATTTTTTCTAAAGTCCTTTTCCCCACCCGCCTATCTATCAAGGCAAATATTTTAATCAGCATGTTGTTGGATTTTAATGATTCTTCAATAGGCAGCAGAAAGTATTCCTCTACGGCATCAAAGAAATCATACTGAGCAAAAATCCCTTCGTCTAATACCCATTCATGTGCTTCATCCCAATCGTTATAAGGGATATGTTTCTCTCTTTTTATTTCATAAGTTCTTCTGTTTAGAGCGGTCTCAGAAGTAATGGTACACATATTGATGACTTCCTTTTTATCAACCGTAATATAGGCTCTCCCCAATTGATCGTGAGCCCTCCTGTAATTGGTCACTGTAAACTGCAGCCTTTCTTTCAGAGAATCACATTTAAAACTGTCTAATCTTTTCTTTACCTTGCTCCATTGCTGATTCCGCAACATTTAATCCCCCTAAATATTTTCCATTATCAAAATCCCTTCAGATTAATTATCTTAAAGGGTCATTCAATTAACAACCTTTTTATTCCATCTCCAGTAAGCAGGACAAAACCAAAAAGAATTCCCAAATCCCCTTTAGCCAACAACAATTCTAATGTTACACTAGAATTAATGGAATAATTTTGAAATGGGGTTAAGGTGATGGAGGAAGTTATTTTAGAAATTAGTGATTTGAGAAAGAACTATGGTCCGAAGTCCGTGCTGAATGGTGTATCTTTTCAGGTGAAAAGCGGGGAAATCATCGGGTATATCGGCCCGAACGGCGCTGGGAAAAGCACCACTGTCAAAATCATGCTTGGCATTGAAGATGATTATTCAGGACAAGTCAAAATCTTTGGCCAGGATATTTCAGATGGGAATATTGAATATAAAAGAAAGATCGGATATGTGCCGGAAATCGCTGAAGTATACGATAATTTGACCGGCCAGGAATACTTAACCTTTGTTGGCGAATTGTATGGCCTTGATACGGACCTCGCCAGTGATAAGGCAAAAAGCCTGATGGAACTATTCGGCATAGGGGAAGTCTACCATTCCCGGATAGCCTCCTATTCAAAAGGAATGCGTCAAAAGCTCCTCATTATCTCTAGCTTACTGCATAATCCGGAACTTCTGTTCTTTGATGAACCCATCAATGGTCTGGATGCGAACAGTGTTATGATATTCAAAGAAATCATGGCGCAGCTTGCCGAACAGGGAAAAACGATCTTTTATTCTTCTCATATTATGGATGTGGTTGAAAAGATAAGCAGCCGCATTATTCTTCTGCATGACGGCAGAATTGCTGCTGATGGCACCTTTGAAGAGTTAAGGCAGCAAAATACGGAAGGTTCACTTGAACAGATCTTCAACCAGCTTACGGGATTCAGTGAACATAAGGAACTTGGTGCCAGATTTGTTTCAGTAGTAAGGGAGATGTAGGGATGCAGGACTATCGCACTCTTAAACTATTGGATCGTTTTGAGCGGATTTTCAGCGGCTTTGGCGTAGACTACAAGATAATGAGAAGACTCCTGCAAGTAAAGCTGACGATGGATGGACGGCGTGTGCCCACCATTTTCTCGCAGAATGCCAAAAATGAAAACAAGGAAAAAAACAATCAGTACATAAAATCTTTATGGATTTATGTATTGTTTGGGCTGTTTTTGATTCCATTTGTACTTATGGGGGACAATTACCTATTCCAGATGAGCCTCTTTTATGGGATTTTCACCTTTTTCGTTATGACCTCCATGATTTCCGATTTCTCTTCGGTTTTACTGGATATTCGTGATCGAAACATCCTGTTTCCAAAGCCAGTCGACCGAAAAACGATCAGCACGGCAAAAATGGTGCATGTTACGATTTATCTTTCTTTCCTTACCATTGCGCTTGCTGGAATCCCTTTGATAGTGGGACTTATCAAAAATGGGCTCTTATTTTTCCTTATTGCTGCGGTAAACATCTTCCTGATTGACCTATTGGTTGTTGGTTTAACCGCACTGATCTATTTATCGATTTTGCGATTTTTTGATGGGGAAAAATTAAAAGATATCATCAACTATGTCCAAATTGGGCTTTCCCTTATGATCATGGTTGGCTATCAATTGCTAATTCGCTCTTTTGAGTTAATTGACTTAACGGTCTCGCTTCAGCCAAAGTGGTGGCAGGTGTTCATCTTTCCAATGTGGTTTGGGGCAAATATCGAAATGATGATGAAGGGCAGCTTCCAGCCGTTTTATCTCATTTTTTCAGCATTAGGACTCATTGTTCCGATCCTGTCCATCTGGATTTATATGAAATTTACCAGCACCTTCGAGCAAAACCTGCAAAAGCTTGCTTATCATGGAAAATCCAAAGAAAAGAAACGAAGTATAGTAGGGCAATTCCTTCTCAACATCATTTGCTGCTCACCTGAAGAAAGAGCAGTTTTCAGATTTGCCGGCAGCATGATGAGAAATGAACGGGATTTTAAGCTGAAAGCCTATCCGTCTCTTGGTTTTTCCATCGTGATTCCGTTTATTATTATAATGAATACTGTTCGTGAAGATTTTGTACAGCTATCTGACAGCAAGTCGTATTTAACGATTTACTTTAGCTTAATCATCATTCCGACCATCATGATTCTTCTAAAGTATTCAGGGAAATATAAGGGTGCCTTTATTTACCGGGTTGCCCCCCTCAAACAGCTAAAGCCGGTTTTCAGCGGTACCATCAAGGCATTTATCTTTAAGTTATATTTGCCAGTTTACTTGCTTTTAAGTGCACTATTCCTTTTCCTGTTCGGGGCAAAAATTCTGCCTGATCTTGTCGCTGTATTTATCAGTGCCTGTCTATATGCGGTCATTTGTTTTATGGTCCTAAAGAAAGCTCTTCCCTTTTCGGAGTCTTTTGATGAGTACAATCAAAACGGCAATAGTGCCATTATATTCGGATTAATGCTGATTGTAGCCTTATTTGCCGGACTTCATTTCGCCAGCACATTATTGCCATATGGAATCTATCTGTATTTGGGGATTTCGATTATTTGCCTGGGTATTTTTTGGAAGCTGGCTTTCAATATTAGTTGGGAACAGATTGTTGAATAACCCGATTGGCGTTTAACAAAGGATGGTCATTTTGATATCGGGATAACCGCATAAATTCTCCTTCGCAGATTTTAATCTGCATATGTTATATGCTTTAGCTGCCAATATTGGCAGCTCTTTTTTTGCCTCTTTTAGTAGTGTCACCTGATGTTTTTTACGAATTCCAGTCTTCTTGCAATAAAATAGACATCCCCAAAAGGATGCCTGTTATAAATAGAATTTTTATTTATTATCTGGACTAAAACTAACTTGATAAACGACATCCCAATCATGCTCGCCCCCATAACCAGGCCACCTCCATATTGCCTAAGTTAATAGCTGCAAATATAGCTGTTGGGATCGTTTGTGTTTTTTCTGGGATATTTCCAGTAACTAAATGGCTGATGATTTTTGGGCACCAGTTGTTATGAATTAATTTATTTGAGGCCTTTAAACCCATACTCTTCAAAAATACTCATTGATTTTTCATTCTGAAGATAATCATAGAATAACTTGGCTTCCTTTGGATGACTTGTATCCTTAACAACGCCCAAAGGATAAATAATGGCATCGTGAGTGTTTTCATCTGCCGTGTCCACGATGTTAACTTTTTCAGATACTAATGCATCCGTTTTATAAACAATTCCAGCATCCACATTATTTGTCTCTACATATGTAAGTACTTGCCGAACATCTTTGGCATACACCACTTTTTCTTCTGCGTTTTTCCAAATACCCGTATTTTCTAAAGACTCCTTCGCATATTTCCCTGCAGGAACAGATTCTGGAGTGCCGATAGACACTTTATCTGCTTCAGCAAGATCATTAAATGATTTGATTCCAAATGCTGAATCTTTCGGCACCACTAGTACAAGTTCATTCCCAACTAAATCGATCCCATTCTTTTCCTCGATGAGCCCGTCCTGTACTAACTTATCAAATTTATCCTCTGCAGCTGAAAAGAAAAGATCAACAGGTGCTCCCTGCGAAATTTGCTGCTGAAGAGAGCCTGATGCTCCAAAGTTAAAGTTTACAAGTACATTCGGATGTTCTTTTTCGAAGCTTGCTTCAATATCTATTAAGGCATCCTGCAGGCTTGCTGCTGCCGAAATAGTCAATTCCACTTTCTCTTCGGTTCCTTCCTGCTTCTCCTCTCCTGATTTTTTAGTTTGGTCATTATTTGAACATCCAGCCAATGATAAAAAAAGGACTATTAATAAAAAAAATAACAGGTACTGCTTTTTCATTATAAATCTCCCTTCCCAATTTGTTATTTCCGATTATAACTAATTATAACTGCTAATGCCCTGGTTATCGTCAGATACTCTGGGCAAATACAGTGAAAAAATCAGCCTGCAAGGCGATAAGATCTTTTTACCGGAAGCTTCAACAGCTATATTCTATAAACAGCTGAAAGAAACCAGCTAGTGTCCATTATGAAAGAAATTCAATCTTCCACACAGTTTCAGTCAGAAGTAAGTCATTAAGGGATTATAATACTTCCAAGACAGGAGTATGAAACATACTAAAAAGGGAAGGCACAATGCCTTCCTTTTAATATTTTTGAACCAGCAGTGCATGCTTAAATGAATCCCGCTAATACAGCTTATTACTGTCCTCTGCAGCTCCTATCGCCTCAGATAATTCCGTTAATGAATGGTATAAAACATTGCTGTTTTTCGTTAATATAATGAAATTCATATTATTATAGAATCGGAATCCAACACCCGTTAGCTAAATCAAGAAAAAGCTGGCTCCTTCAGCCAAGATTTCATTAGCACAACAAGCTCATACATAACTTAATAATCGATGGTGATAATAACAAACGAGGTGAAATTTGTGGTTCATAAAATATTGCTTTCATTCATTCACATATTTTTGCTAATGAATCTAATCGTAGTAAATGCACAAACCAGGCCGAATATTGAACTTCTTGATATTGAAAAAAATGAGATAACAAAGACAGTCCCAACAAATCCTAAGATACAATTCGAAGCTGAAAAAATAATTAAAGAAATTGATAATGTTGTTAAAAAGTTAAAACCAATTCCAGACAAAGGCTACATGATTAAAATCCCCTTAGAGCCGTCTCATCGAGTAGAAAACAAATGGATATATGCTTTGATTGATGAAATGATCATTATCATTCCAAAAAACGAAAAGCCATATTTACTCTTATTTGATGATGAAAATAAATCTTACTTTTTCACCTTTGACTCAAAAATTGATCCGTTACTAAAAACATTAGATTTTTCTCTTTAACAACCCCTTATCGGTCTTTGTAACATTTTCAACAAATCTGCCTATTTAGTTAAAAAAAGCAGGTCGCAGAAATAGCTCTCTTTAACAAAATTAATAATTCGTCTATTTTATTTAAAAATAAATGATTTCGATGTTAAAAATCCATCTAGAAGAACAGTTGTCCCAGAAACCCTGCAAATAGGACTGATATGATAAAAACAGGTATTGAAATGAATATTTTATTTCGTAATTTAATAACCTCGAATCGTCTATATAACTTACTTACAGCGGTAAAAAGAATAAACAGGATAGGCAAACTTATACATATGGCGATTAAATCAACACGAGTAAATGGTTTACTGATATATTTATCAAAGTTGATGTTAATAACAAAGAGTGTGGAAAATAAAAAGAATTGATAAAAACAAAATCTAAAATAAATCATAGGTTATTACCTCTATTATGTATTTTTTAATCTGGATCCTTATTAACCTGTATATTAAGGCAGTTCCAAAAAAATAGCGTTAATCCCCTCCTGGATCAACGCCTCAATCATTAAGAGCGCACTACTGCCCCTTTATCTTTTCACTTAGATATTCACCGAAAGTGATTTTTCCCATTTTTCGAGCAGGATTGGTATTTTTCCCATCACAGAAAGATTTATATAGTTTTCCAGTTAGAGATAAGCTTAAAACTTTATTTGGTTCATTATTTAGTTTGATTTTCAGTTCAGCCATTTCTCTTAATGTCATTACATCTGGTCCGCCAAAATCCTCCGCTCTTCCTTGTGGTTCTTTATCCACTAAACCTATTAGATGCTCAGCGAATTCACCCGCATCTACACTTTGGCACTTAAATTTATCCGGGACAATATATCTTTTAAGAAAGGATTTGGATAGGAATAAATGATCAATAAAATGGTGGAACTGAGTTGCGCGTACAATTGTATGAGAGATAGAGCTGTTTTTCAGCAATTCTTCTGCTTCTAATTTTAGCTTATAATAGTTAAATGGTATTTCATCAATCCCAACAATTGACGGATAAATAAAATGTTTTACGTGCTGTGCTTTTTTTAATAGCTCCTTAAAGCCTGAAACCTCAACACTTTTTGAATTCTTCATTGGACTTGTTGCTGCGTGAAGGATGACATCTGCATCTTTTACTGCTTCTTCTAACCCTTCACCTGACGATAAATCGCTATAAATCCACTTGAAATCTTCAATTCCATCAGGTTTTCTTCTAGAAGTTAATTTTACTTTATAACCAGACTCCTTTAGTTGATTAAGTAAAGCTGAACCTAGTTGGCCTGTGGAACCGGTGACCAGTATTTTCAAGTACAACACTCCCATTCTAATGGGTTTCCTTTATATTGTATTATTCAGATATTTGGTGCTATATTCAACTAAACTGCCAGTTTTTATATAAAGAAAAAGCCGCCGTAATGGCAGCGAAATACAAAACCTGTTCATTAAACTGTAGTCTTCAGGAAGTCAGGCCCCCAAATTTCTGCAATGAATCTAAACCCTCAGCGAGCCCCGGAAACCCCTTGCACCATAGTACGAATCGGCTCCATTGTGATACACAAAAACAGTGTCGTAGCGCCGGTCACAAAAGATCGCCCCGCCAAGTTTTCTTATATTCTCAGGCGTTTGCACCCAGCTAGAGGTTTTCTTATCGACATGTTCAAGCTCCTGAAGCTCCCGGTATTGCTCTTCGGTTAAAAGCTCAATGCCCATGGCAGCTGCCATATCCATAGCACTGTTTTCCGGCTTGTGTTTCTTCCGTGCCTCCAGCGCTTCACGATCGTAACAAACACTTCTCCTGCCTTTTGGACTTTCAGCTGAACAATCATAAAATATGTATTCGCCGGTCTCTTGATCATGGCGTACAACATCCGGTTCGCCTTCAGTTGCTTCCATTTCATTGAGTGACCACAATTTTTCAGGATTAGCCTCGAGCTTAGCTTGTACATCAGCCCACTCCACACCTTCATGACGGTGCATGTTTTTCTCAAAACGCGCTTTCAGAGTTTCCAGCAGTTCTTCACGCTGTTCTGGTGACAGCTCCATATTTCCCATTGTCAAATTAACTCCTCCTAGTTTGTACTCCATTATAATATAATTATGACCCTTAAGGGCGATTTGATAAAAGTGGAACAGCATTAACTTTTCATAAGCCACCTTCGGACTCGCTCAAGTTGATTTCCCGCTTCTCTGTCCGAACCTCCTTCACCTTCGGACTCGCTCACGTTGATTTCTCCCTTTTCTGTCCGAACCTGCTCCACCTTCGGACTCGCTCAAGTTGATTTCTCCCTTTTCTGTCCGAACCTCCTCCACCTTCGGACTCCTTCACGTTGATTTCCCGCTTTACTGTCCGAACCTGCTTCACCTTCGGACTCGCTCACGTTGATTTCTCCCCTTTCTGTCCGAATCTTCTCCACCTTCGGACTCCTTCACGTTGGTTTCCAGCTTCTCTGTCCGAGCCTCCTTCACCTTCGGACTCGCTCACGTTGATTTCTTCCCTTTCTGTCCGAACCTCCTCCACCTTCGGACTCGCTCACGTTGATTTCTCCCCTTTCTGTCCGAGCCTGCTCCACCTTCGGACTCCTTCACGTTGGTTTCCCGCTTCTCTGTCCGAACCTGCTCCATCATCCTCTCTTTATGGAATAACACAAAGATACAAAAAAAAACACTAACAAATATGCTGCCATTTGTTAGTGTTTTCCAATCTATTATGAAGCTTGTTGCTCAAATCTTTCTTCTGCTGGAGGGTTAAATTGCCCTTCCCACTTGGCAATAACAATAGCCGCAAGTGAGTTCCCCACCACGTTAACAGCTGTTCGGCCCATATCAAGGATACGGTCGATGCCGGCAATAAAGGCAAGGCCTTCTGCAGGTAATCCAATTGTGCTGAAAGTAGCCAGCAGCACGACAAAGGATACGCCTGGCACGCCCGCCATTCCTTTGGATGTCACCATCAGTACTAACATTAACGTAATTTGCTGTCCTATGCTTAATTCTATGCCAAACATCTGTGCAATAAATAAAGAGGCAATTGCCTGGTATAAAACGGATCCATCCAGGTTAAAAGAATAGCCTGTCGGAATAACGAATGACGAAATATGTTTCGGGCTTCCCGCTTTCTCCATTTTGTCCATGATTCTCGGAAGCACTGTTTCAGAACTTGCAGTTGAGAATGCCAAAATCAATTCTTCTTTAATCATCTTCAATAATTTAAAGATGCTGAACCCGACAACTTTGGCCATTATCCCCAACACAACAAGAACAAAGAAGATCATGGCTCCATATACAGTAAGTGCCAGCTTGCCCAATGGAATCAATGAGGCAAAACCATACTTGGAAATCGTTACACCAATTAAGGCAAATACTCCGATTGGTGCATACTTCATAAATAGGTTTGTCACATAGAACATGGCCTTTGCCGTGCCTTCGAAAAATCTCAGTACTGGCTTTCCCTTTTCCCCAATTGCTGCAATTCCAAGGCCAAATACAACAGCAAAGAAGATAATCGCCAGCATATCGCCTTCAACCATGGCTTGTACAGGATTAGTAGGTACGATATGCAAAAATGTATCTGCTATCGACTTGCCTTCCTGCTCTTTATTGGTTTCAACATAGCTCGAAATGTCACTTTGCTGCAGGCTGTCCATATTCAGGCCGGCACCAGGCTGAATAACATTACCTGCAATGAGGCCCACCACAATAGCAACCAAAGTCATGCCAATAAAGTAAGTCAATGATTTACCGCCAAGCTTCCCGACGGCTTTTAAATCACCCACACCAGCAATGGCAACAATAATTGTTGATAGTACAATAGGAACAACAATCATTTTAATTAAGCGGATAAAAAGATCGCCAAAGGGCTGCAGCACACTTTGCGCCGTTTCACTTCCATAGAAAATACCGCCAATAGCGATTCCTAAAATAAGACCGATGAAAATTTGAGTGGCTAAACTTAATTTAATTTTTTTCATCAATTACCCTACCTTCTTGTTTAGTTTTATACGTGCTGCGCAGGCAAGGGAAACAAAGATGAGATCCTGATAAAAAAGAAAATCGACAAAAATGCTGGTTTTGTCAATTCACACTATTTCATATTCTCTTATGTTTCCTTAAACGCTGACGAGGTTAGCTTTCGGGTTAGGACTGCGGAAACAGTAAGCCCTTCCATAGTAGGATTCACCCCAAGCGGAAACTCCGCTGTAAATAATGGGTCCCCCGTTCTTAAAATAAGATTAAGCATAAATCACTATATCATTATATTATTTCAAGATATTTTTTGTAAATAGTTAAGTTTTCCCGGCAGTAAACTAAATGGCCTCTTTAACACACCAAAAAAAGCTGAAATTCAATGAATTTTCAGCTCTAGGACTTGTTATGGGAAATCAATATTAATAGCAATAATAAATATAAGGACTATCACGGATAATGCTGTATTTACTGACCACCACCTTATTTCTGCTTTTGTCAGTACACGGTCAATGATGAAAAAAGAGACAGCAGAAACAAGACTAAGTTCTTTTAATACTGAACCAAATAGAATAAAAAGGAGGCAATTTCACGATTAGTGTTTGCAATGAAAATCTTCTTGCTCAACCAATCACTGAACATCGAAGTGATTACTCCATAGGCAGCGACAAACATAAGATTTAAATAATATAAATTAACAAATGCATTCATATCAAAGACTGTTGGCACTGAAAAAATCAGTACAAATAACACACTGCTAAGAATGGATGTTAAGATCTTTCTCCTCAAAATAATGGACATTTCCCACTTGATCCTTTATAGAGGCTAAATAATAGACAGTAAATTTTATAAATTGAATATAAGCAAAACAAAAAAGGCATTTGGCTCCGCCTGCGCCAAATACAATGATAGCCACACATGCTATCCCCGCTAAATCTAAATTAGCATCCTTGTATTAAGAAAATTGAACGGGCTTGTAAACTTTTATTAAAATTCAAGGTGATAACACTCACGGTTAGCTTCATAATAATACCTCAATCAATATGCAATAAAAAATCCATGGCTTTGCTAAATGCTTCTTGTTCTGATTCTGCATCATATCTGGAGGAATATGGATCACTGAATCCATGTTTCCCTTTAAATTTATGTACTTTAATTTTCTTTTTTTCTAAAGCTAATAGTAACTCATCAACATTAAAAGACTGCTCTTCTTGTGGAAAGAATAGCATTATGGGACACTGGGGTGTTAACTCTAAATAGTCCCTGATCCTTGAGCCGTAGTATCCCACTATACCATCAACACAATCTCCCTCACTGCACAGCCAGGCAACAGTTGCACCTATACTAAATCCAATGATATATATTTTTTCGTATTCATCTTTAACATCCAATAATAGATCTTTTATTTTTTGGGCAGCTCTGTCGAAACCTGCATGTTCCATAAAATGGCGATAAGCGGCTTCCTCATGAGAATATTCAAAAGGTATCTCTCGCTCTAATAAATGGGGGCATGTCACATCAAAACCCTGCTTTGATAATAATTCGCAAAAACTCTTTATATGTTGATTAATTCCATAGATTTCGTGGATTACGAGGATTAAAGAATTAGAATTACTCTGTCTTATCATGATTATGACCCTTTTTCTCCATATTTCTTCTCCCATTCACCGATCCATTTTTACACCTTATTCCATAAGAAAAATTATTCTATATTTAAATGTTTTATTCCTTCACATCTAACACCCCTATTAATCAGAAAAGCCGCCTATACGGCAGCTAGACTTTAAAAATGCACCATTATGAAATTAAACAAAAGCTTCATATTCAGCTTTAAGGTTATTGATGATCGTCTGAACAGGCAGTATTTCTTTAATTTCATGGACTCTTGCCCCCGCAAATACAAGGCCATTCTCGCAGTCCCCATCCATGGAAGTTATCAAGGAATCCATTGTACAAAAGCGATAAGAGCAGTTTTTCAGGCAATCGATACAGTTCTTTATTTTCACCTTTTTATTGTCAGCTATCTGCTCTGTAAAGTGGTTCTTAATGGCACGGCCTTCCAGCCCTACGGTGGTTTTCACCATGACGATATCTTCCTGTTTGGCCCGGACGTACTTTTCTTTAAAAGATAATGGTGCATCACATTCGCGGCTTGCAACAAATCTTGTTCCCATCTGAACACCCGAGGCACCGATACGAATGGCATGAGCGATATCTCTTCCTGTCATGATTCCTCCAGCAGCAATGACAGGAATCTTAACTGCTTCCACGACTTCCTGTAAAATATTGAATAGTGGTCTTTTGGTCCCTAAATGTCCTCCCGCTTCATTGCCCTCTACAACAACGGCAGAAGCACCAAGCCGTTCTGACATTTTGGCGAGCCTTGCAGATGACACAATCGAGATGACCGGTATACCAGATTCTCTGCCCCAGCTGTACATATCTCTTGATATTCCAGCACCTGAAATAATGAAATCAACCTTTTCCTCAATAGCTGTTTTCATTTTTTCAGCAAAATCATTCATGGCAAAAAGAACATTCACCCCAATATAGCCCTCACCCTTGATAGATGCCTTAGCCTTTCTTATATGCAATCTTAAATCTTCGATGCTAATTCCTGTTCCAGAAATAGTTCCAATCCCCCCGGCATTCGCAACAGCTGACGACAGACCACTTAAAGAAATACCTACGCCCATACCACCTTGCATGATTGGAAATTCAGGCTTCATATGACCAATTCTTAATTGCGGAAATCTCAAAAGAATACCCCATTTCATCGTCGAATTATTTCTTCTCCATTATTGTGTGAATGGGGTTAATTGAATAGTGATAAATATAATACCTGATACTAAAATCAGGTGGTAATTTAGCGATCGTCACACAAAGTTCAAGAAAGAACAAAGATGGGGGCTTAATTCTTTTTATCGTATAACTGATATACCAGAAATCATCACAACCTATCTTTTTCTTTTGCAGTTACTATACTATAAGAAATATTGAGTTTATCCCAAACCCAAGCATGAAAGATTTCGTCTAATTCTTTTTCCAAGGCCATATCATCCAGACTCGCTTCAAGGCCTAATTTCTCAAAAGTGAATGTCTCTGTCGCCTTAGCCCCCTCATACCGGGCACTGCTAAATGAGAAAGTAACTGTTCTGCCCATCGTGTTTCCCCCTATATTAAATCATCAAGTATTCTTTTTATCAGCACTTACTCGCATGAAAAGCTTTTACCTGCGTTTTTGAAATATAAAAGCAATAGGTAAGCTAATCCTAAGAAAGTAATAATGAAAAATACTTTAACTATAGAAAATTGCTCTATTAAAAGGGCGTGCGTTGAACGATCCGATGAGAAGATAGACCACCAGCTTGGTTCGGGAAATAGAAAAGATACTATAACCCAGGTGCAAAATAACACTAGAAACCAATGGAATCTCATAAATTCTCCCTCTTACACAGTTAATCCAAAAACTAATTCAAAATCCTTACACCATTAGGATCCACTAATGGGTTTGATGAGAAATCCTTTATAACAGCTTCCCTGATTGTAACTGTCTCACCAATTATTGACTTAATAGAATTGACAGGCTTCCCAAACAAAATGGAAAGGTCACCTTCTAACCCTTTTTTCATTATTTCTAATCTTAATTCCCCTATTTTTATGTTATCAGTCACCGAATCTACTAAATCTTTGTTTGTCTGAAGTTCGATCCTAAAAGAATAAGGGGTTGTAATAAACGTTCTTCGTTCCCCCCTATCAACATTCCAATTCAAATTAACTGCATTTTGACATATAAACTCTTGTTCTTTTTCATTTACCCAAAAGCCTATATGGTCAAATATACTCTTCTTTCCATATCCAAAAGTGACATTTATGCACCCTTTTCTTGCTTCAATTATCCGAAAAAGGATATCTTTTTCCCGAAAGTCATCCCATACCAATGGAGGATCAAAGTTCTGGAAATCCCCCTGGTATTTTCCGATACGCTGATATATCCGAAATCCATTATTTGTATAAAACCTCTCTGTCTCTTCTACATGCGGAGTCCAAAAATGATAATGAAAAAGCACCGAAGTCACCTCTTTATTAAGCTCACTCCCTTACATATTCAATACAAAAGAAAATATTTCCTTTATAGGAGGTTCCCTGACTTTTCACGGTGTGCTGAAACAGGTTTTCCAAGATGGATAGTTAATGATTCAAAGGTGGTATGGATTCTGCTTGTTCATTTTTCATGGAAATATGAAGCTCTTTCTTAGAGTTGATGGAGGCAAAAAATATATCCCCGAACATAGAGACGCCCATTCTGGCCAATTCCCGTTCAAGCCAGGCTCTATCCAAGCCCAACTGATTAAGGACCGTGGTGTAAACTTCTCCTTCAACGACTACTGGAAAGGCAATTTGATCGGAGTGTTCAGTAATTTTTAAATCTCCCAGGGTAACAGGCATCATTGAAGGTTTCAATTGAACACTTAGCATACCGCTCCCTTCCAGTACTCCCAATTCTACATTTTGGACATCGAAAATATTTTTCTCCCTCAGCATTTGAAGAATGTTGTCGATTGAATAATTAGTCCGCTTTAAATTGGCACGAAGCAATTTACCCTTATTAATTACAATCACCGGTTCGAAAGTAATCATTTTTCCAATCTTTCTGTTCGATATTTTTACTTTCCCAATGATTCGCTGAAAGACGCCTATGGCAATAATGGCAAAGCCTGTTTCCAGATGCCTGATAGACGGATCTGCTATATCCGCCCCAGCCACTGCACCCAGTGTAAGAATCACCAGGTAGTCGAAGATTGGAAGCTCCCCAATCGAACGTCTCCCCATATAAAGAGTAATAAAAAGAAATAGAGGCAGAATGGTAATAATTCTTCCTAAAATAAGAAGACAATGATAAAAAAATTCTCCCATATTTTACTCCTCCCGTTGGTTGGTTGGTTGTTCTTATCTTTTCGGTCTCAGGTGGAGATTATACGGCAGATAGGCGCATTCGAAAGGAAGTTGACCACTGCAGCATAACTTTATAAAATGAAATCATCCCAAATTGGAGGTTTTTTGTTTGTTGAACTTATGTTTAGAGCTGGAGGAGTAACACGTTCTTCATGGCTGCATGCATGAGAAAGTGCCATTTATATCGAACTATATAAATAAGAACGGGAGATTATAAATGGATATTTTAATTCGGCAGGAATTCCCTGCAGACTATCATTCGACGGAAGAAATGATCAGAGAAGCTTTTTTAAATGAAGAATACAGCGACAAGACAGAACATTTCCTTGTTAAAAGGATTAGAAATTCAGATGCTTTTATTCCGGAGCTTTCTTTAGTAGCTTTAACTCAGGCTAAGGAGGTTGTGGGTCACATACTTTTATCAAAAATCACCATAGCTGATGGCGAGAAGGCTGCAGATTCTCTGGCACTTGCCCCCGTTTCGGTTGCTCCCGGTTATCAAGGAAAAGGCATCGGCAGTCAATTGATTCGTTCTGCACTTAACAAGGCAAAAGAGGGCGGATTTCAATCCGTAATCGTTCTAGGTCATAAAGATTACTATCCAAAGTTCGGCTTTAAGCCAGCCAGCCTTTGGAATATCCAGGCCCCGTTTGAAGTTCCTGACGAAGTGTTCATGGCTCTGGAATTGACGGAGAATGCTCTTGAAAAAGCTGCCGGTGTTGTCCATTATTCAAAAGCTTTTTCAGAATAAGAGGCCTGGATGAAAAAAAGAGCAGCCGATCCACATACTGGATCTTCAGCTCTTGTACCTATTTGTTGATAAAGACATTGCAATGGACTTATTCTGTAAGTTCCCAAGCAGGATTCCAAACTACTTCCCACAAATGTCCATCTGGGTCTTGGAAGTATCCAGAATATCCACCCCAAAAGGTGTCGTGAGCTTGAACCGCAATAACAGCCCCTGCACTCTCAGCCTGTTTCATTACCGTATCTACCTCTTCTTTACTCCCAACATTATGCCCAATCGTAAATTCAGTTGGGCTAATCGCTGTCTGGTTCATGCTTGTATCATGAGCAATATCTTTACGTTTCCAAAGTGCCAGTTTTAACCCTGATTGCAAATCAAAAAACGCCACAGCACCATGCTCGAATTCTCTCCCTACTATCCCCTGTGTTGGAAGTCCAAGACCCTTTTCATAGAAATGTAAGGACCTTTCTAGATCATCTACACCTAATGTAATAACTGAAATCCGCGGTTTCATATAAGACCTCCAATAAACTCGTATAAAATAAAACTTTCAAATCTTTGCGAAGAAAAGATCATAAAGCATAATCATTCCTTTATATCGTAAATCAATTGATCGAATAACTCCCCATCCACATAAAGCAAAATGGCCCATTCTCCCTTTTTAGGAATTTTAACAGATGATGGTGTATGCGCATCTGCCCCGTTGTTTGGACCGTAAGCATGGATGGTCCATCCCATTCCATTCGTTAAAATTTGATGGACAGTTTGCGATTCTTTATGAAATCCAACAATCGTCAGATCTGCATCTTCAACTCCCCAAAGATGCCACATCCACTTTTGGCCGTTTAGACTTGGCATGCCAGCGCCTATCACACCGGACTTGTTTTCATTTCCGATAATGCCCCTGTCACCGAACTCCACAGCTTTTCTCTCCCAATCAATAGTGTCAAAATCGCTCTCTTGAACAAAATCTGGTATGTCCTCTGGGAAAGTAATAGGGGCGTCTTTTGCTTTTTCAGCCACACTGACAACTACATCCCCATAGGCTTTGCCATCCAGGTACACTTCATACTTCCACAAGCCTTCGTAAGGAACTGTAAATGTGGTTGTAAAACGCTGCAAACTTGGGTAGCCGGATGATGGTTCTGTTATTTCTTGATGAGGCAAAACTTGTATTCTTTCACCAGTTTCTTTATGAAGGGCAGAAATGGAAAGTTCTTTTCCTTTATAAGTATCAAAAGGCTCTGCGAAACTAAAAATATAGCCATAAGGCGTTCCTGCTTTCAGATTAGGATCGGGTAATATGCTAAATTTTATATTTTGATTCACCTTATATTCATGCCGTATTTCCCATTCATTATTCATGCCTCCATTTATCTTTTCGGGATCGTTCCTGACAAAAAACTCGGTTGAAACGAAGAAGGCCAAGAGACAGATGGCAAAAGTGGAAATAGTGAATATAACGAATTTATTGGGTTTGGCTGGCTTCACTATTCTATCTGTATGGACTGCTTTTCTAATATTCATTTTTTGAAATTCCGTAAAGTGGCCACCTTTGTGAGTCGTCGAGTCCATCGCCCTCCGCAGCTGCTTAAGCTTGCTCTCCATTATATCCCCACCTCTCCATCATTTTTTTCAGCTTCATCCTGCCTCTGCTCAATCTCGTTTTGATCGTATTGTGGTTCACGCCTAATATTCCTTGGATCTCTTCAATTGAGCATTCTTCATAGTAATAAAGCGTAACGACTTCCCGGTACTTCACAGGCAAAGACAATACACACAAGGAAAGAAATTCTTCCTCGCTGCGCTTCAGCAGATCTTTTTCCGGCGACATTTCCTTAGATGAAAAAAGAGCAAACATGCTTGAATTCATCAACACTTTTCGAAACGCATAACTCTTCAAGACATCCTTTGATTTATTAATAGCCAATCGATAAATCCATGATTTAAAGGAGATCACTTCATCGATTTTGTCATAATTTCTGTAGCACGCGATGAATACATCCTGAACAATATCTTCCGCCAGCTTCCAGTCCTTCACATAGTTATAAGCCAGCTTTGTGAGCCGTTCACCATACTCATCCATAATAAACTCCAGCCAAGCATCACGATTTTCTAATGGGCCTTCATCCCTGACCTTTCTCACACACTTCCCACCCCATTTTCACTTTAATGCTAAGACGAATGAGTTAGATATAGGTTTCATTTTTTCCATATCTTTTAGAAAAAGGGCCCTTACCCTTTTGCGGATAAGTGCCGGTTTCGTTCCTGTCTATAATAACAATTGCCCGTATTTTTCCCGTCCTCATCTAATAACTTCCTTTCATTCTTCCGCCAAATTTCCATATGATAAAACCTTTTTGATTAACAAGGCCGAATAACATGGAGGACTATTCTTTAATGACTGATTTGTATCTTCTCACCTTACCAATCCAATCACTTGCATCCCGCCATTTAACCTTTTTAGCTGAAATCCAAGTAACTTCTCCATTATAGTCATTAGGTGTCCAATCAGAAGTGTCTGCCCAATATAAGGTACCGTCTTTCAGTATTAGGGTGGCATCATAGATGATTGAATCATAATTTTCCGGACTTGGTTTAAGTTGAAAATGTGTTACTTGTTCAAACAATATTTCTATTGCCGACGGATTATTAAATTGTCTATGAAAAAGCATTTGCATTTTGGTATCAAGCCCTAGTCCAACACTCATTGACCGGTTATGATCTACATAACTGTCAGTCCACATCATCAGCTCTTTCAAACAGCTATCGTGGAAATAACCAAATAACTCTAGAAGTCCTTTGATATCATCATTTCCTTTTATTTCAACCCACTCCATATTTGCCTCCTTTAAGACAAATTCATAAATATAAGAAAGGTTCGTCATATTATTTTCAATTCCTTCTTTAGCTCACTGCCCTGTTTATTCAAAAAGAAAAAGCCACCTGGATTGGCAGCTTTCGTTTGCTACTCATTTTTCATCATTGAAGCCAAATAAGCAATTGCAATGAGAACTGCAATGATTGAAGTGATTACAGAATATCGGAAAATAGTAAAAAAGAACTCAGGAAAAGGTGTTATAACACTTGAAGTCATACCATCAACATCAGTTGTGCTTTCTATCCGCTTCATAAAGGCCACTAATAAGAAAAAGGAGACAATAAATGAATATATCCCTGTTTTCACTATTATTTTCTCCATAAAATCCCTCCTAATTTTCCATGACTTACTTTTTCAATTACAGTTACCTGGAAGCAAGGAATCACGAGTTCATAAAATTATTGAAATCCTCCTGAGTCTTTATTTTCTCCCATCAAATAATTTGAGCTCTCTCCTGGTTTTGCATTAGGATTGATTGGGATATGAGGATTATTATTGTTTTTCTTGCGTTTCCAATCAATAAATAAAGCAAATAGTATAATTCCAACAATAAAAATCACTAACCACCACATGGAATCAATCCCCCTTGTTAGAAAGGCCGCCTTTATTGATATACACTTATTTAGCTAAGAAAAGATAAAGAAGCAGCGCAGTCATAATATTTGGCAGACCAATTAAAACGGAGCCGATGCTTGTTCTTTTTCGTTTCTGTCTTTCGTCTGGAGAATCAGGTGCTTCTAGGCCTGCCCTTATTCGGTGGGGGCCAGGTATTGAACCTGACATAAGAACAGACATGGCCATAAAAAATAAGCCAATTGCTCCTGTCACTAAGTAAGCCTTACTTAATTCCCCAAAACCAAATGATAGTAAAACACCAGTTATTGACAAAACCATTCCGATAATTAGATACTTCAAACCAAACCTCCTTTTTCCTAACTATATACGGTTGAAGTCTTTAATTGTTTCAATTTTAATTTTATTCAGTCTTTTTTGCCAAGGACAATATAGACAGTTGCAAATGATAAAACATATGTAACATGCCCGCTTCGGCTCCCTCTGAAAAAAAACTTGACCACATTTGATCAAGTTTATGTCAACACACACCTAGACGATGTTTGTTCAACATTTTATTGGCTTATTCCAGCATACTACGCGACAGTCATCTTTGCATGGTATTTTCTCCTTATGCCAAACAATTTTGCGTCCATCGTTACAGCATTTTTCTTCTTTACGCCAAACTATTCGGTAGCCATTTTTGCATTTTTCATTATGCTTATGCTGGCAAATGGTTTTGCAGTGCTTCTCGAAACATTCTTTCTTTTTGCAGCAGCAATCATGATGGCAAGTATGATGTTTACACTTGTCATATCTGCATCCACAATCATGATGGCAAGCATGATGATTGCATCTGTTCTGTTTATTTCTGCAATCATAATGGCAATCATGGGGTTTGCACTTATCCTGTCTACATCGATCATAATAGTAACCATGATGATCATACTGGTCCTGCATATATCCATCATGATGATAGTAGTCATTCTGATTATAGCTATAACCACTATGATAAATTGTTCTTCCTTCAGAATGCCAAGATGAACTCAACATAATCCACTCCTTTCTTGATAGATTACTATATCTTTATTCAAATTTATTATCTTTGCTTGTGTAATTATCTATTAAACATATTTATTATTTAATGACCAAATACAAATCTGCCCCGTCTGGCCGAAGAAGAAAAAGGAGGTGCTATCCCTACTGGATCTGCAACTCTTTCACTCGTTTAAAATAAGTACAAAGGAGATGGAGGCAACCTGCTCGTTAGTGCCAAAAATTACTTCATATACTTTGCAACCAACAAATAACACCTTTCTCTTGTAAGACTTGCTTGTGTAGCCACATATTCCAATGGCTCCATCGAACCGCCTTTGTATTTCAGAGAAGACTTTTTCGCAGCTTCATCTCTTTGTTGGATCCAGATCCGCTGTTCTTCTCTTAACTGGTCCATCTGCCCTTTATCAAGCTGATCTTCTAGCAGACCATAAATTTTGTTTAATTCCTCATCCCAATTTCTATATCTTTCCGCCTCTTGCTCCACCAATTCTGCCGTGGTTGTTTTGGCTTCTGCGTATCTGTCCGCTTCTTCCATTTTGTTTAGTTTCTTGAGATATTCATCCTTATTACTTTCATGATTTTCATTTTGATTACTGGACTCCACTGACTCTCCATCATTTGAGGCTGCAGATGAATTGTCTGTATTTTCTTGTTCATTGAGCTGTGTGTTGTCACTGCTGCCAGAAGAGTTTTCTTCCTCATTTTCCTCTGAATCTGCAGAATCCCTATCAGTTGAGCCGCCATCTTCATTTTGAGCC
This sequence comes from Cytobacillus oceanisediminis 2691, assembly GCF_000294775.2. Lineage (GTDB taxonomy): Bacteria > Bacillota > Bacilli > Bacillales > Cytobacillaceae > Cytobacillus > Cytobacillus pseudoceanisediminis. Next base: position 645,907 of record NZ_CP015506.1, on the reverse strand, counting down.
GAGCTGTTATTAGCTGGCTGGCTGCTCGATTCTTCAGATGAGTCTCCACAAGCAGCCAGTACACCTGATAATGCTACTGTTATCAGTACCGTCAAAAACTTCTTGTTTTTTTCCATATTCCAACTTCCTTTTTATATTTAGTAACGAAATTTATACTATTAAATTTTTGAACAAATCCTTCAGTATCGAGCATAATTAGATGATCTATGTCTTCGAAAATGATTATTTCTGCCCTCCCTCCTTCTAAATTAATCTTATCATTTTCTTCATAGAAAATTATCCCAATTCCATTATTTTCTGTTTTTCAGCGAAGAAAAAAGAGCTCCGGTTGGGAACTCCTTTTTAAATAGAATTAATATAATCCTCAATCACTTTACGATCTGGAGGGCTTATATTTGAGGGAATATCATGAACATGATAAAAGCGTAAATCATTAACCTCTTCGTTATCGATTGTAAGTTCTCCATCATAGTCGGTGCAGATATAGGAGGCAATGACATTATATACTTCATCACCGTGAGGATATTTATAGTAAAATTCATCTCCTGAATAGATATTAAACAACCGCAGATCATTTGCTGTTAACCCAGTTTCTTCAAGCAGCTCTCTCTTAGCCACCTCTTCCAATGTCTCTCCGGGCTCCAGAGAACCTCCCGCCAATCCCCAGCAGTTATTATCCTTCCTTAATTGTAATAACAGCCTATTATTCTTATCTAAAACGATTACACTCGCTCCAGTAATAACAAGAGGACGGCTTCCAACTATTTTTCTTAACTCCATTACATACCCCATAGTAATCTCCTAAATATAAGATTTCCCTATATAATTCGATATTTGGAAGATAAATCCTTTTGAAAGATATTAATGGGATTTTATGTTAATATGTAGATATATGTTATTTAACTAACAGACAGTTATTAAGATTAATCGAAAGGAGGATTTTATGAACACTCAAAATAAACACACCACAAAAGCAATAGGAATTTCATTGTTAATAACTATATTTGCCTTTTTCAATGTGGATATTCCTAAACCTTATACAGTAATTTATTTACTCTTCGTATCTGTTGCTTCATTCATAAGCATTTATTTAATTTCAATGATTACTGCAAAAGCATACCAAAAGTTTGTTAAGCACATTGGCTGTAATTAAAATCCTTTTAACCTAATGCCATAATTGTGAAGGAATGAGAGCATATTGCTATTCCTCTGCATTTAATTTCCTTGCTTCCCCAGACCAAACAAGTGCTTTTTTCTCCATTTCCTTCACAAATGCCTTTTTTGCTTGGCTATACTCACTTGTGTCATCAAACCTTTTTGCTAATTCTTCCTTGAATTTAGTGTACCTTGCTGCTTCAGCAGGATGGGACCGCAGATAATCTCTAAATATTAGGTGCCGTTCTATTTGGGGGTTATCAAATTGATAGAAATGCAAATGATGAGATCGGTTTTCCCCGCCTTTTCGAAATAATCGTCTTCCTGTAATTCCCCATTCACCAGCAGCCTCATATCCTAGGTTTTTCATTTCTTCATTAAAACTGTCTATCTTTTCGATGTCCTTCACAATAAATATCATATCGATTACAGGCTTTGCCTTCATCCCCTGGACCGCAGTACTGCCAAAATGTTCACATTTTATGATGTCATCTTTAAAGATGGTTTTGAGAAACTGTGCCTCTACTTCATACATTAAAGCCCAATTATCGCTAAATTCCGTAAGCCGAATCTTCATTTGGAGACCTCCATTATAAAACTTACATTGGGTAATTCATCCACAATTAGTTGTTGCTCCAAACCCTTTCAACCACACCCATTCCTGCCCATTAAATTCCATTCTGCATCTATTCTAATTAATTGATTAACTTCAAACCTGCTTTCATATGTAAATCAGCCTCTGTATTTGTTGCTTCCTGGCAGTTTTTTTAATACATTCCAGGCTTTAATGGCCTCTTCTCGATTACTGCCTTTGTTTTTTGGGTCTGCAAAATAATCTCTGGTGAACTGATTATATTAGAATTGAGACCCTATTTGTTTTTTATAAGACGGATTCTTTTTTCTTTCTTCCTCTTCATACCAAGCATGAACCACATCACGATATGTTTTGCCTGCATTTTCTTTAAAATAATTTTGAATATAAGTCGAAAAATGAAATTTAGGGATAATTGATTTGAAGAAGGCTCTTACGGTCTGGCTGCAGCGGTGATTTTCTGTGATGACAGTATCTAAATTTAATTCTGACAAAACATCTTTAGAAGGGGACTTTTTTTTCTTTGCTGGCTTGTTTATATCTCCTGTCTGAAGAAATGCTGCTATTCTATCCGTAATCTCCATTTTAGAGCCAGCAGCACTCATTCCATTCTCTCTGCAAAAAACTTGCAGTTCTTCTTTTAACCAATAATAGCTGAGGAAATCTTTTACTTCCAAATCCTTTCTTAGTTCCGGCCTCAAGTATTCTACCTCCATTTTAAGATAATAATATTATAAAACACATGTTCGTAAATGTAAATTTTACCAATATATTTTGGCGATTCCAATCTTTTTAGATATTCCTATTCTTGCCGCCCAAATGATTTGTGATATAACAAGATTAGAAGACTTTTAGAATGAAGGATGTGTTACAGGTTGAATGAACGTCATCATCTAATACTTTGGTTTATGATCATCCTGGTGCCGATTATTGTCTTTATGAATACGAACAATTGGGAAAATGCATTTCTGACTTTTTTGGGAGAGGTGATTTTCTATCTCGTTTACGGATTGTTTTGGTTTCGCCGTGATCAGAAAAGTCAGGCGGATTCCGAAATCTGGCTGATCAGCAAACTTTCAGATGAGCAATTAGAGGATTTCTCCATCTCTCTATTATCCAAACTTGGTTATATAGTTACAAAACCGATTGATGAGAATCCGGATATAAGTTTTTTACTTGCCTCTCCATCGGGGTATCAAGTGATTGTTAAAGTCAAAAGCCATAAAAGAGAAGTCGGAATACGCCTAGTCCAAAAAACTTTAAGGCAAATGGATATTTTTGATGCTGCTGAATGCTGGGTCATCACAAATGAGCGTTTCACCCGTCAAGCAATTGAATTTGCCGAAGCAAACAATATGCGTTTATATGACAGGCAACAGTTTATAAAATGGATTCTAAAAGCGAAAAAAGGGGAAAAAATACGGGGGCAGCATTCTTGATGTTCAGGAAATTCCTGTATACCTCTACTTTCATGAATGCCTATCTTTCACAAATTAAATATCCCAATTTCACAGTAAGAAATTGGGAATCTATTGTTAATAAGGAATATCTCTATACTATAATTTCAATTCACCTATATGAATCATGTATCGGATGAAACAAGTCTTCCGCTGCATTTCTGACAACTGAAAAATGTTCCACATTGTAATGGCCGTGAAGAGTATCATTATGATGCTTGATAATTTGTTCTGCACTTAAAGCATCGCTGTCCGTTGTTGAATGTCCATCACCTACTAATGTGACATCCAATCCACTAATAGTTGCGGTTCTAACTGCACTGTCTATACAGTGCTGGGTTTTACACCCCATTATAACAACATGCTTGACCTTTTGAGATTTAAGGTGATCCAGCAGTCCTGTTCCATGGAAGGAATTCGTCGCAGCTTTATCAAAGAACTTCGTTTCCGCAGGCACATTAATTTCTTCGTGAACCTGAAATCCTTTGCCTTTCCCTTCAGCAACATCTAAATCCCTAACAAAGACAACTGGAATACTGGATTGCTTTGCCTTTTCGATCACTAAATTGATATTCCCAATAAGCCGCTCTTTATTAAAAACTTTACTTTCTTTTATATTCCCATCAATTAACTCCTGTTGGGCATCAATAATTAATAATGTTTGATTCAAATGATTTTCCCCTTTCAATACCTATAAAGTTATTTGAGATCTGTTCCCCATAGTATTTTCATGCCAATATATTGATTGTCATAATAACATTGTCCGAAAATGTTATCTAAATTTTTAGACATTTTTGATTTTAACATATTAATCAGTACAATAAAATATGTTTAAGTTCCTTATTCGAATGCTTTACTGTGAAACCTGGACGTTCATTCAATCATCTTTAAGAAAAAAGTCCGCCTGAGTGAGGCGGACCTAAATAATTGACCCTGAAAGATCACGTAATATTTCACACTCACAGCTTAATAAGCTCGCGCAAACCAAACCGTATGCTTCGCTTCTTTACCACAATGGATGCATGTGTCCTTAGTTGCCGGCGGATTGAACGGAATGTTCCTTGTTGTGAATTTTGTTTTTTCTTTGACACTTTCTTCACAGGCGTCTTCACCGCACCAGCCAGCCAATATCCAGCCAGGAATGGTTTCATTTAATTCGGATTCTGCTATGTGCTGTTCTAACTGGTCCATTGTATCAATATGTGTGTGTGAATTCTCCGAGCGGAACGCTTTTGCATTTTCGAATAGACGATTCTGCATGGTTTCAAGCTCTTTTTTAATGCTGTCAATAATGGCTTCAAGCGGTACCGCAACTTTGTCTCCAAGATCACGGGCCTTCATTAAGCATTGATTTTGGTCTAAATCACGTGGACCGAGTTCTATGCGGACAGGTACACCTTTCAGTTCCCACTCATTAAATTTATATCCTGGTGATTGATCAGAATCATCTAAGCGGACGCGGATTCCTTCTGCCTTTAATGCTGCAAAGATTTCATCTAACTTCTCCATAATGGCCGGGTTCTTTTTCCATGGCCCGACTGGAATCAGCACAACTTGAGTCGGTGCTATTTTTGGAGGCAGCACAAGGCCTTGCTCATCTCCATGAACCATGATAACGGAGCCAATTAACCGTGTAGACGTACCCCAGGATGTTGTATGGACAAAGGTGTGTTTATTTTCTTTATTCAAATATTTGATATCGAAAGCTTCGGCAAATTTTGTACCTAAGTAATGGGAGGTACCTGCCTGCACAGCTTTTCCATCTTTCATCATCGCTTCAATGGAAAAAGTATCAACCGCACCGGCAAAGCGTTCTGATGGTGTTTTTTGGCCATCATAAACCGGAATCGCAAGTAATCCTTCTACAACCTCTTTATAAATGGAAAGCATTTGCATTGTTTCCTTACGCGCATCTTCTTCATCCACATGAGCCGTATGGCCTTCCTGCCATAAAAATTCAGAAGTGCGGATAAATGGAAGAGTCTTCTTCTCCCACCGGAATACATTTGCCCATTGATTTATTAATACAGGCAGATCCCGATAACTCTTAATCCAATCTGAATACAAATGTCCAATCATTGTTTCAGAAGTTGGGCGCAGTGCCAGACGTTCCTCCAGTTTCTCACCTGCCGCTTCTGTTATCCATGGAAGCTCTGGCGAGAATCCTTCAATATGATCCTTTTCCTTCTGAAAGAAGGATTCTGGAATTAACATGGGGAAATATGCATTGCGATGACCGGTTTCTTTAAAACGCCTATCCATCTCTTCCTGAATATGTTCCCATATTTCATAGCCATCCGGCTTAAAGGCAATACAGCCGCGAACTGGGGTGTAATCAAATAAATCGGCTTTTTGAATCGTATCAAGATACCATTTTGAAAAGTTGTTTGGCTTTTGTTGAGACATCTTCTTTTCCTCCTTGGAAAATGAAATTTGTTTAAAAAATAAAAAAGCATAAAGAGTCCTTCAAAAGGACGTCTTTACGCTAATAGACGTGGTACCACCTTAGTTCGACTTTAATTTAAAATCTAAAGTCCTCCAAACGTTTGTAACGAAACGACCCGGTTAGCTTTACTAACAATCTCCGTGGCAGGGTTCAATAAGGAGGGGTGATATAGCTTTCAGCCCAGGCTATATTTTCTGTTTCACAATCCTTATTTACTTGATCACATCATTGATTCCATATATATAAGTTAATATATCAACTTGTCACAGGCAATTCAATATTTACAGGAGTTTATTTTCCATTTTAAACAGCCTGCCCCAAAAGACTTTAAAAAAGACCCTCAGCTGATCAATGTTATGATAAACAAGTATGTTAACTATACATTTTTTAAGTTAACATTTAAACGTAAACGAACCATTTCAATTGGGGGGATTTTATGTATAAGCTGCGAGGCCATCATCTTTTTTGCCTTCTGGGATATCGGGGAATGGGCTACTCTCAGGAATACGTGGAAAATATGACACGTTTGCACCAAGCCTTGAGAGACAACCCCAGGACATGGATACAGCTTGTAAAAGGGCCAGATCAACTGTGTGAAAAGTATCCCAACTCAGGTGAATACCACTGTGAACACAACGATATTTATGAAAGAGATGCCGTTATTTTAGAAAAACTTGGACTTAAGATCGGGCAAATCCTGTATTGGAAGGACATTGAGTCGAACATTCAAAAATATGCCCTTCCCTCAGATATTCAAACTGTTTGCGAAACGTGTTCCTGGCGTTCATACGGCGTTTGTGAAGAAGGTATTCAAGATATTCTTGAAGGGAAGGGCTTAAGGGAAGTAAAGTGACCCTCCCTTGTTAAATACCCATTCTTAAACTTGCTTGAGAACTGTTTTAGATTTGCAACAACCATTAAATTATTATCCTGTTTATACAGGAATTAGTCGAGTCCTTTCAGAATATATGTAAAAAAAAGGTAATGGAGGGATTAACATGGCATTTGTGGCTATTTTGACGGTTGGACGGCTGAAGCACTCAGAAGAACATCCTGCCTCCCGGGAGTTTTTTGAAGCGGGAATTGAAGTCATGCGAGAGGCTGCTAAAACAGGGCACCTCATAAAAGAATTCTCACCAACTAGAGCTAAGTTCCCTGAAGAAACGATTAAAGGAGAGGGTACCCCCATTCTCACCTTAACAGTATGGACAAACCTTCAATCTTTATATCAGTTTACCTATTCTGGCCTGCATAGGCAGGCATTGCAGGACAGGAATAAGTGGTTTGGGCCTCTTCCAGAGAGACAGCCAAATTATGTGGTGTGGTGGACGGATATGTTATCGGATGTATCCTGGAAGGAAGCTTTTAATAGATATGATTTTTATATCCAGCATGGACCTGATTCTTTTGCATTTGACTTTAGACATGCATTTGATCAATTTGGGAAACCGATCCTGCTTAAATAGCTGGGGTTAATTCTCCTGCACAGCGTTTTTCCTATCAGCACTTTACTGCGGCCTCACCTTATACATTAAATGAATTTCATTAGCCATATAATCGGAACTAAAATGAAGTCCCTTCTTTAGCCACCACATGATGATGCCTACCAATGAGGCTGTTTTAATATCTATAGAAACATATTCGCCGGGCAATTCCTTCTGTGTATTCTTTCTTCTTATTTCTACTAACTGTTTTAATAATACGAATAGTTTTTCCTCGAATTGATTCATCTTGAATAAGATCAGCAAATACTTTCTGTGGATATATAAATAATCAAGCAATTGGGTCAGCTGCTGCTTTTCTGATAGATCTTCCGATTGTATCAATGCTGCAATTTTATCAGATAGCCCGCTTAAAATTTCTCCGGTAATTTGCGTTAGAAAATCTTGAATATCCTGATAGTGCAAGTAAAATGTTGTCCGGTTTAATCCTGCTTCGGCCGCAACTTTCTGAACGGTCAGTTTTGAAATATCGGATTCCTCTGATAGCAGGGAAAAAGCTGCTGTTTTGAACATTTCCTTTGAACGGATTGTACGGGGATCTTCCTTTTTCGGCGCAGACATTCTAACCCTCCTTTATAGATTTTCATGGACTTTCTCAACAGCCCCTATTCATGCTGTCGATTAGTGAACACACACAAGAAAACTGTTCATGGTCAAGAATAGATGGTTTTGTTACTATGAATTTTATCGACAACATGTTGAGAATACAAGTTCAGAACGAAGGAGTTTATGAATGAGCAATGAAATAACAGAAAGCAATAAAAAAATATTATTAATCGTTCTGATTGCCGGCTGTTTCTTATCCACCTTGAATCAGACTTTATTAAATGTGGCATTGAGCAGTTTCATGGAGGAATTCAACGTAAAAGCAGCAACGGTCCAATGGTTATCAACCGGATTTATGCTTGTAAATGGGGTATTAGTCCCCATCACAGCATTTCTGATGCAGCGGTTTACAACAAGGCAGCTGTTCATTAGTTCAATGTTCTTTTTACTCATCGGATCTGTCATTAGCGCCTGTGCACTGAACTTTGGCATGCTGCTGGCAGGGAGAATGATTCAGGCAATCGGCGCCGGAATTATCATGCCCCTGATGATGACCGTCATTTTATATTTATACCCCGCCGAGCATCGCGGAAGTGTAATGGGGAAAATTGGCTTTGCAGTAATCTTTGCACCGGCCATTGCTCCTACCCTATCCGGTTTTATTATTGAATTTGTTTCATGGAGATGGCTGTTTATTGGGTTAATTCCCTTTTTAATCATCGTCATCGTTCTGGCTTTCAAATATTTGATGAATGTATCGGAAACATCAAAAGCGAGATTGGATCTCCCAAGTGTTATTTTGTCCACGATTGGCTTTGGATGCATTTTATTCGGATTTAGTACCGCGGGAAGCAAAGGATGGCAAAATCCTATAGTCCTTACAACGATCATTGCAGGAATATTCTTTACAGCTCTATTCTGCTTGCGGCAGATGAAATCAAAGGAGCCTTTACTGAATTTATCTGTATTTAAGTATAAAATCTTCACTCTCACATCGCTTATCAATGTCCTAATAACGATGATTATGTATGCGGATTTAATCCTTTTGCCCATTTACCTGCAGGACGGGCGCGGATTCACGGCTTTCGAAGCAGGATTGCTTTTATTGCCCGGGGCTATCATCAACGCTTTCTTATCTCCAGTTACTGGAAAAATGTATGATAAATACGGTGCAAAACCACTCTTTATTACAGGATTAGTATTTGTCAGTATTTCCATGTGGGGAGTAATCGATTTGAACGAATCGACTACTTATATGTATTTAATGGTCCGCACCATTATTTTGAGAATAGGATTAAGCTTTATTACTATGCCTTTAAATACAGCAGGATTGAATGCTCTGCCAAGAGAGCTGGGATCTCACGGCTCAGCCGTTAACAACACCATTCGCCAATTGTCAGGTGCGATTGGAACTGCAGTTGTCATCACTTTATATACGATCCAGGCAACTTCATATGCTTCGGAGTTGTCCAAAGAAAACATGACAGGAGGCAAACTGGAGAGCTTAGCTTCGATCTTTGGTTCAAGTTCTGCCTATGTCTTTATGTTAGTCCTATCCCTTGCAACACTGATTTTAGTTTTCTTTGTGCCTAAAAAATCGCCAAAAAACACCCATGATAAAGGATTGGCTCAACAAAGCCAAAGTTAATAACACGAGCATACCTAAGATTTCTTGGGTATGCTTTGCTATTTCTCGATTTTAAAAATGGGTGCTTAAGCGCAGTCTCTTGATTTTTAGTCTGTATAATTGGATCCTTCTTCCAAAAGTAAATCTGCCAGCCCCTCTTCTGATACTACATTAATGCCATTCCTTTTAAGCAAGGCCGACGTGACTCCATCTCCAGGAATTTTGTTGCCCTTAAACTCGCCGTTATAAATCATTGAACTTCCACAGGAGGGACTATATTCTTTTAGCACGACTGCAGTAACTTGCAGCTCTTGGGCCTTTCTTAACGTGATATAGGCTCCTTCTATGTAAAAATCGGTAACATCTCTGCCTGATTTTTCAATTACTTTAGCTTTGCCATCAAGAACATCTGCTCCGTCACCGTCTATTATCTCAGCAGGTTCTCTTGGTGTTGAAAAACCTCCAAGCAACTCAGGACAAACAGTAATTGCCTTCTTCTGCTCCAGCATTTGACGGATTTTTTGATTTAAGCAATGAGTGCCGTTATATCTTACTTCCAACCCTGCTAAACAAGAACTGACTAATATCATTAGTGACACCTCAATCTAATAGTTATTCTTCCACTAAGCGAAAATAAAAAAGAGTCCTTAATTGTCTAACCGGACTTTACTGCAATTATTGTTAGTAACTATACACATCGAATCGCCATAAAGGCAGGGAATTACCGGTTCTTCCTAAACAAATCTATTAAATAGTAAAGCTGTGAAATTATAAATGATAGCAGTAATACAATTATGGTTCCAAATATATAAACCGCTTCTTCTGCCGGATTGCCTCCACCCATAAATACGGATCCAAACATAAAAAAGAGTAAGACACTTACGATTGCAAATAAGAAAAAAATACTAATATACTTTGACATAGACTCCCCCATAAATCCATTCTTTCTTTAATTTCATTCGTTTCTTCTTTAGTATTTCCTTCTTTCATTGCCTTGTTATGCTTTTTATTTGTTCTTAAACATACTATTCATTTCCAATAAGAAAAGTTTAAGTTAAAGAAAACAAAAAAGGAACGGAAAAAATCCATTCCTTCATGAAAAGATGCTGCTCTTATTTAATGTTTTTATTTAGTGAATTTCGGTTTAAAATCACCCTTATAAGGTTCATGTTCAACAAACACAGTTATATCTTTGCCATCTTTGTCTTTACCCGTTCTTTTATAAGTAAATTTATTCTTATTAAGTTCGGTAAGTTCAAGCGCTGCACCATACTTATTAGCCCCAATTGAAACATGGGCTCTTATTTTATTTTCGTTCACAATATCGAAGTAGCCAAAATCACCGCGGCTTTTCCCTGTTTCAAGATTGAAAAATTCGTATTGATTCGTTTTGTCATCAAACTTTGCCAGACTTATAAACATCGTATTATACTTTGTTACATCATTGCCGTCTTCATCTAATACCTTTGTTCCGTTCCAGAGGGTACTGCCTAAAATTTTATCTCCATCTATATCTTTAACGATATCCCCCGTAACAGCGTCCAGCTGCTTGTTGGGATCAGTAAAAGAAAGCTCATTTTCTTTATAGGGAATATGTTCAACAAATACCTCTACGTCGTTGCCTTTAGCATCTTTCCCTATTCTTTTATAAGTAAAAATATCTTTATTTAGTTTTGTCATTTCGACAACAGCTTGATAATTCATTGATTCTGAAATTAATATTCTTTTCTTCCCATCATTGGTAATAAAGAAGGTTCCCTTGTCGCCACGGCTTTCGCCTGTCTCCGCATCGAAAAATTCATATCTTCCTGATTTCACATCATATTTCGCAAGACCTATGAAGTTTGCATTCTCTTTTGTTAAGTCGTTCTTATTTTTGTCATACACTCTTGTACCTTGCCAATTTGTGCCGCTGAGAATGTTAGCCATTTCCTGTCCTTTGGTTAATTTATGATCCTTTTTAGTCTCTTTAACCACTTGTTCTTGCTTCTGCTTACTATGATTTTCCTGGGCATTTGCACCAGCGCTGCACCCCGTTGCTACTAATGTAAATCCAAGAAGTATGGATGTTATTGCTTTTGCTTTTTTGTTCATTTATATCGTCTCCTCATTCTCATTTTTGCCTATTTTGCTCCTGCTCTTAACAAAATCTGTTCAATCTCTTTAAACCCTTTCTCACGTGCATGCTGCAGAGGAGTAACATTCTTTCTATCCGGAGTATTCACATCCGCCCCGTGATCGATTAGTAATTGCACAGTTTGCTGCTGTTTTACATTTCCATTATTCAAAATAATTGCTTCTAATAAAGCTGTCCAGCCGAGATCATTTACATGATTTACATCAATATCAGTCTTGTTGAGAAGTTCCTTGATGGCATCTATATGGCCATGTTCTGCAGCAGGGATCAATGCAGTTCCACCATACCGGTTAATTATCACCGGATCCGCACCTGCTTCGATCGTAAGCTTAAGAATTTCAACGTATCCTTCTGCGCCTGCATATAAGAAAGGGTTGTTTTTCATATTATCCTGAATATTGACGTCAGCCCCCGCTTTAATCAGGATTTTGGCGGTTTCGACATCATTATTGTAAGTTGCAATCATAGTAGCAGTTCGTCCGTCTGAGTCCTTTTTATTTAGATCAGCACCTTCCTCAATCAATCTCTTTATTGTTTCTGTTTCCCTGCGCTCTGCAGCTTGAAGCAATGGTTCACTCATATCCATATCTTCCCGTACCTCTTTTTCCTGTGTTTTTGTATCTGCATTATTATCTGAGACACAGCCTTGAAGGAGAATAACGCCTCCAATCACTATTGTTAGCCACCTCCTCATCTACTTCACCTGCCTATCTTCTTTAAATAAAATGACTCAGACTAGTTACTGCTTCTATTATGTTAGTATCAAAATGTGAACTCCCTCTAAAAAAATTCTTAAAGAAAGATAAACTTAATCTTAAAATTTCTTCATATATAAAAAAAATAGCCGTCACCTTTGTGACGGATCAAATTAAACACAGATTAATTTAAACATTGAATCGATAACCGGCTCCCCAAACGGTTTCCAGGAATTTCGGCTGTGCAGGGTCTCCTTCAATTTTCCCTCGTATTTTTCTAATATGAACGGTGACTGTTGAAACATCTGCAGCTGACTCCAGCCCCCAAATCTTTTCATAAAGCTGTTCTTTGCTCAATACTTGATTTGGATGCATTAGAAGAAATACTAATAAATCAAATTCCTTTGTTGTAAACGGAGTTTCTTCTCCGTCAATATAAACTTTACGTGCTGACTTATCAATTGTTATCCCATGTACGAAAATTGTATTTGTTTGAGTCTGTTTTCCTGCTAAACGTTCATATCGCTCTAAATGTGCTTTCACTCTGGCTACCAGTTCACTCGGACTAAAAGGCTTGGTAATATAATCGTCTGCCCCTAAGCCGAGACCCCGAATTTTATCGATATCTTCCTTTTTGGCTGACACAAACAAGATAGGAATGTTTTTAACTGCGCGTATTTGTTTACATATTTCAAACCCATTTACTCCTGGAAGCATGATGTCCAAAATAATTAAATCATAGTGTTCTTGAAGAGCCTTTTGGAGTCCTTCCTCACCAGAATGTTGAATATCGACACGAAACTTATTTATTTCTAAATAATCTCTTTGCAATTCTGCAATACTAATGTCATCTTCAATAAGCAATATTTTTTTCATATTTTTTCACCTTTCTTTAGGGAAAAGAATACACTTGTACCTTTACCCATCTCGCTTGAAGCCCAGATTTCCCCTCTATGCTCCAAAATTATTTGTTTCGCGATCGCAAGTCCTAAGCCGCTTCCGCCTGTCTCGGAACTTCTTGATTGTTCTGCACGGTAAAAACGTTCAAAAATATTTGGCAAGGCAGAAGGTTCTATCCCTTGCCCATTGTCTTCGACTTTAACAATTACATCGCCTAATCGATCATGAAGAGAAATAGAAATCTTCTTCCTGTCTTTATTCATATATTTAACACAATTACTTATTAAGTTGGCCAATACTCGTTTCAATTTCTCTCTATCCACTTTCACGAAGATTGGTTTATTCAAAAGATGAAGCTCCAAATGGATTCCTTGCTGAAGTAAATCCAAATAAAGTTCTTCTGCATAGTCTTTCATATATTTATCCAGTTCGACAGTTTCGAAATGGAATGGTTCTTTTTTCAAATCCAGCTTGGAAAATAAGAAAAGCTCATCAATTAATGAATCCATGTCTTTTGCTTTAAAGTGAACAGTCGACAAATACTTTTCCATCTTCTGAGGGGTATTGGCTACACCATCTTTTATCCCCTCAACATATCCAATAATCGATGTGATAGGTGTCTTCAAATCATGCGAAATATTGGCCAGAAGCTCTTTTCGATTTTCTTCATACCGAAGCTGGAGGTCTATCGATTCTTTTAGTTTAATTCTCATTTCCTCAAATGCTCTATTTAATTGTCCGATTTCATCATTTGAAACAGCTCCGATTTCAAAATTTAAATCTCCTGATTTTATTCTTTCAGCACCTTCTTTAAGAACTGAGATAGGTTTAATAATGCTTCGTGAGACTAAATAATTTAATATACCAATAATCATAATAAACAGAAACAGTAAAAGTCCTGATAAAATAGGAAACAATTCTCTAATGACCTCAGCATAGGAACTGGCCTTCCTTAATACGAAAACACTTCCTTCACTTTTATCCGGGAAATAAAAATCAAACTTTACATAGGTAAAAAAATAGTCGTTGAGTTTAATCGTATCTCGAGTATTGATGTTTGTTTCTTCAAAACCTGGAAGGGATTTAACCAATGCCTGTTTGTCAAGAGCATGGGAAGCGTACTCAACTTTTGTGCCTTTTCTAACAACAATGTCGATATCCTCTTTCTCAATCTTTTTAAGCTCCTTTTCATTTAGGAGCTGTTTCGGATTATTTTTAGCCAAAAGCTTTAAATCGAGAAACACACTTTCTTCAACTGTTGTCAAAGGTTTTTGTATATATGTTTTTTTGTAAAGATGCTCTATAGATCTTACATCACCTGTTATGGCAAAAATAATTAAAAAACCTGCTGCCAATAATAAAGTGATCGAAAAAAGAATCACTCCAATATAAGACAGCAGAAACCTCATTTTAATGGACATCTGTTTCACTCACTCTGTTATAAAAATTTTCATTAGATCATACCTTATTCTTAGCATTCAAGATAATTTTATAAACCCTATTATCCAGATTAAGAAATTAAAAGAACTATATCACATAAATCTTAAAACTTTCTAAAATATGTATGAAATATTTCTAAACAGCTGAGCAAAAGTGATTTCCATAGAACTATGCCCGAAATGTTTTCCCCAGATGTTCGCCTAGTCCATAGTAGTGCCTGAAATTATAAATGAGGGGACTCCATTCATGAGGGTTCACATGATGATCATCCTTAAGGATGGATGTATGCGCATGGACCTTTAATGCCGTTACTTCCACAATGGCAAAGTGAGAGTCATGTTCCGGAACTCGAATGTGCTCCACCCTGCTCTCGATCTGAAGTGGACATTCCAGGATTCTAAAGGGCTTTACAATTTCTGCTTCCTTCTTCGTAAGGGAGGCTGCAGAGAATTTATCTTTTTCAAAGCGGAATGAATTAACCCGTTTGTATTCCGGTACTGGGTACTTGCCTGTCAGTGGCGCTAATGCCTCTACTTTCTCCCAAAGGCCAGGGCCAGGAACGTTTACGACACATTCGGGATGATTGCGAAGATTTTCCAAAGCCTTTCCCCCCTCCCCGATTCCAAGGACAATGCATTCCCCTAATGCCCATGACGAGGATAAGGGGCTGATGTTGGATGTCCCATCCTCATTAAGTGTTGTTAACAATATCACCGGAGTTCCATAGTATAAGATTTTAGGCTGAATCGACTTGGTGATTATTTGGTTTTCTTCCTTTTTCATTGCAGTTTCCTCCTGAACTTTTTTACAAATATCATTGTAAGGGGTAGATATTTCAATTATCATCGAAATATGGATTACATGGAGGAATAAGATATGAATATGAATTCAAATGTAGCAAAAGTCGCTTCTCTGGTCAGTGAACCAAGTCGGGCAGCCATACTGACCGCCTTATTGGATGGCCGGTATCACACTGTAAATGAACTGGCCCATATGGCACGGATTAAACCGCAAACGGCCAGCTTTCATCTCAAAAAAATGCTGGATGCTCAAGTGGTTTCAGCAGAAAAACAAGGAAGGCACCGGTATTATGGCATCATGAATCAAGAAGTTGCCCAAGTGATGGAATCCTTTCTATCTATTGCGCCTGCTGCAGAAATTAAATCTTTTAAACATGCCTCTGAAGATAAAGCGATCCGCTTTGCCAGGACGTGCTATGATCATCTCGCTGGAAATTTAGGAGTGCAAATAACTGAATCACTAAAAAGAAAAGGATTTATTGCTGAAGAAAATGACACATTCAGTGTTACGGAAGATGGAATAGCATTCTTTCACTCTATGCAAATCGACCTGACCTCTTTGAAAAAGAAGCGTCGTTCTTTTTCCCACAAATGTCTCGACTGGAGCGAAAGACGCCATCATCTTGCAGGCGCACTGGGGAATGCCATCCTGGAAAAATTCCTAGAGCGAAATTGGATACAGCGCATCCCCAAAACACGTGCCATCAAAATAACCCCTCAGGGAATGAAGGGCTTCAAGGAAAACTTTGCTATTGATTTGGATAGAAAATAAGAATGGTTCTCACACATTCTAGGTGTGAGAACCATTAGCAGTCCTATTGTCACACTTAATTTACAGCAGCAACGTTCTTTTTTAGCCGGACTATGATTTCAACCAAGCCACTGAAAATTGTAAGCAACAATTCCTAAGAATGCCATACACCTGCACCAAATGCTAACCCAAACATTGCCCATATTGCTTTTGTATTCACTTGATTTTTATCCTTTTCACCCAAGATCAGCACCTCCTATAAAATGGACAGTATGAAAATAATAAGCCAAGGTCCTCTCTAACAAGAGGACCTTATTTCTTTTATATCGCTCTGGCTTTCATAACAAAACGATGCTGCTTCACATCAATAAAGCCTTTATAGAGAATTGTTTTGTGTATTTCATACAAACTCTCTTCATACTTTTCAATACTAAACCCTGGAACTTGCCAAGGTATCGCTTTTAGATAATATACTAATGCACCTATATCGTAAAATCGCTGAATGGGGAATTCTTCATTTCCATACAATACTTCAAACTGGTTTTCTTCTAGTTGCTGTACGGCTCTCGCCAGATTCCAATTTTCAAATTCATGATTCACTGCTGCACCTAACGATTTATTGACTGCTATACAATCTAAGCCCCCGACCTGCTGTGTCAGGAATATGCCATTTTCTTGAATGATCCTTCTGACTTCGTTGGGTGAGTAGGATTCATGCTGATTTAAAATCAGGCTGAACTGATCGTCAGCAAAAGGCAGGTCCTTATCTTCCTCAATCGGAACAACCGTTACACCCAGAGGTTCAAGCTTTTTTCTTGCCAATGCAATGTTTGGCCTGTAGCCTTCTGTTGCAAAAACAAAGCCAGGAAATGGCCGTAGCATCGATAAGAATTCACCACCGCCTGTACCCATGTCCAGCACTGATTCGGCATCTTGAATGAGAGAACGCGCCATACTGCCATAGGACCATGAAAGCAAACCGCTACTCATGCGTCCTGTTCCAGTAATCAATGAAAAATCCCATCCTAAAAACTCTTTATTTACGTCTTTTAAAAAACTAGAAAATTGACTATCTTTTATCATCACTTTGCCTCCCGGGAGTTCCTTATTTTTATAAGGATAGGAAGGCGGTCCTCTAATATAATTAGCGGATTGTTATATTTCATGCTCCAATAAATTCATTTCAAATCCCCCTGCCAAACATTGTCTGAACATCATTTCAATATTCTTTATCTAATTGGAAATTCCTTCTTTCCCATTTTATATAAGCATATTACTGCAAAAAAAAATAAAGAGGGCAAGCTTTGATTAATATCTCTCAAAACTCGCCCTCCATTTATGCTACATCTCTAAATCCGTAAATGCATACGGCAATAAATCCTTTAATGTCAATTCTAATATTTCTTTTTTCTCATTTGTTAAATAAACCGGCATTTCCGGCAAACAGAATTCGGCTAAAACTTGTCTGCAGATGCTGCAAGGCGGAAGAAAATCTGCCGTATCTCCTGCTACAGCTATAGCCTGGAAATCACCTTTTTTGTAACCATTCGCAATTGCAGTGAAAATTGCTGTTCTCTCGGCACAGTTCGTCGCACCAAACGATACATTCTCCACATTCACTCCATTAATGACAGTGCCGTCTTTCAGTAATAAAGCGGCTCCAACCGGAAATTTTGAATACGGAGCATAAGCTCTTTCCCTCATACTGCGTGCACTTTCCATCAATTGCTCTTTATTCATAGTTACCCATCCTTTTCAAAGAAGAATGAACTTTTCACAGTCCCTTAGGCCAATGTAAAATTGGCAGGATTTTTAATATATATTTTTTTGAAATGTTTGTCAATAAAGACTTGATATTTTCATACATGAATAGAGGAAGGGGCTCAATATATCATATTCCATAATGAATCATATATTTTCTGCCTTCATATGCCTCTTTAATCTTTTGTGCTAGTTCATAAAGTTCAAGGGAGTTTTCATACAAGTTCAATGAAATAACCACATCATAGAATAATGATAATGATTCTGGCGGAATGATCGTGATGCCGCTAAATGCCAATCCAAACTCTGGGCGGTCAAGTGAATGAAAATAGGTTTTTACAATAAGTAATCTCTCATATATAGTATCAACTATTTCATCATCAACAGAAATACAATCATATTTTACCGGTTCATACGCAATTCCAATTTAACTATTATTTATATCTTCAATTATGCCAAATTCGTGGACAGGCACTGTGTTTAACTCCTAAAGCAAAGGGTGCCCCATCTAATTCCTTGGATTCCCGAATGTAGCTTATTTTATTTTTACCAATTCCTTATCAACAGAAATAACCTCTTCTTCAGCATAAATCACATATGCACACCCGCTCTCATATTTCTGTGAACTGAATTCACCCAGTATCTGGACAGGGCCTTTTTTCAAATGGTAAATAAGCTGATGATCATTCTCTTCACTATCAAATGCTGTTAAATTATTTACCAAAAAGCCGTTCATGGCTTGTTTATATATGTTAATCATATTTATTCTCCTATGCATATAAATCTATTTGACAAGCACCAAGGGGGGGATGGATATGCACTGGAGAAAATACTTTATTCTGTTTATTCCAGCCCTTTTGATATTTATAACCTCCATTATTGTGGTTCCAGATTATAAATTTTATCTCGTATCAATAGTTCCCTTCGTTTTTGGATGAGCTACTACTCATGGGTTTATTTAGAGGAAAGGCAAAAGAAGCAGTAATTTCTTTTTCTTCCGCTTTACAGCCCATCATCAACATATTTCACTTCTATAATTCTTACATCTCTTTCCATGAACAGCGAGCCAGAATTAAATAAAAAAATGAAAATGATTAAAATGAAAATAAAAAAGATTCCACCCTTATATTCCTGGGATTCATTTATGCTGCTCATTTTTTCCCGATATTTTCGCTGGACTTTTCTTCTTTTCTCTTCAGCGTTCACTTTGAATCCCCTCACAAAGTTGTTCCAATCTAACACAAAACACGGACATCCTTTAATTTCCATTTTAACACAAAAAAGAAATACCTTTAATTGAGGATTCTGAAATTTTTTTGCATATAAAAAAAGCCGCCTGCACTGGCAGCTGATTTCATAATAGTAACTCCATCTCAGAATCCTTATCAATAAAACCCATTTTCTTATAAAGATGATAGCCATCCTGTGAAGAATGCAGCCAAATACGTCCTACCCCCAAACTCCTGCAATTATTAATACATTCGTTTAAAAGTGAACGACCTAGCCCATATCCTCTATATTCCGGTTTAGTATACATATTCATTATATATGCTTCTAATCCGCTTATATTTTCCCCATGCGGTGGTCTTTCAAAAAACACTAAGCCGCTTATGGCAACAACTGTCCTCCTAACATCAGCTACCCAAGCAGAATAACCGCCATTAGACAACTTTTCTTGAAAATATCTCCCGTTTGCATCAAATACTATTGCTCTGTTTCCTTCACTAACGTCTCCTACCGCCTTTAGGAGCTCTATTCTTAATCCAGTAATTGCATCAACATCCTTAAGTGCAGCTTTTCTGATATTCCAATCCATTTTACCCTCTCCCAGCTTTTTATTCTTCTCATCCAGAACAGTTTACCAAATCAATCCATAATGTCTTCTCCTCCTTTAGACCCAAAAGTAATTACTCACGCCTTTTTGGTTTTACACATTTTTTTTATAGGGGTAGAATTGTTGTGCACTGAGATTCTGAATATATTTAACCGATTATTCACAAAATCTATAGGAAGACAAGCAGATTGGACTGAACAGCATGTGGAAAATTTACAAAATGGATATTAGAAGTATTTTTACTAATTGGGTTGCGGCAGTATTAATCGGAGGCTTGACGTTACTGCCTTCTTTATATGCCTGGTTTAACATCGAGGCTTCTTGGGATCCCTATAGTCAAACGGATCAGCTTCCAGTAGGAATCGTGAATGAAGATGCCGGAGCAGTGGTTCGTGATAAGGACATACATATTGGAGATGACATCGTCAAGGAATTAAAGAAGAACGATGATATGGACTGGCACTTTGATGACCGTAAAGACGCGATGGATAAGGTGGAATACGGCGACTATTTTGCTGTCATTGTGATTCCGGATAATTTCTCCCAGAAGCTAGGAACCGTCATTGAAGACCAGCCCGAAAAAGCGAAAATCGAGTATTATGTGAATGAAAAAATCAATGCCATTGCACCTAAAATCACAGAAAAAGGTGCAGGCGGGATTGTCGATACGGTTACAAGCAATTTCATCTCAACCGTTAACGGCACTATTTTTGAGAAGTTTAATGAATTGGGTCTGGAGATTGAAAAAGACCTTCCGGATATAAAGCGGTTCGAAGAGTATGTTTTTCAAATGGAGGAAAAGCTTCCTGAAATCCATTCCTTATTAAGCAGCTCCCTGTCAGATGCAGAAAATGCCCAAAAAATGATTGATAAGGCACAAGCACTCGTTCCTGATGCCAAACGCGCAACAGGAAACGGTCTGCAGACCATTAATGAAACGATGAAATTTATAAATGAGGCTGAGAATCGCCTGAATGCAATGGAGCCCCAGATTCAGGAGAATCTGGAGAAGGTCCAGAATATGGCGGTAAAGGTGAACGATTTTATCTCCTCGGTTCAATCCTCTGATTTGAACCTGGACCAGGGAAAGGAAATAGGCAATCAAATCAATGAGCAGATAGCAGGTTCGCTTCAGAATATCGAGACTATCGAAACAGCGCTAAAGCAGCTGCAGGAATCCAATAAGGAACAAGGCACAAGCCAAAATCAGGAACAAATCAATCAGGCTCTGGAACAAATAGCCTTATTAAAACAGGAACTGCAGACTATCCAGGAAAACGGACAAAAGATCAATGCCTTTCTTTCAGACAAGCAGAAGGAAGCAGATGATTTAATCACCCGGCTTCAGGAAAATTCAGCTGTAACCGCAGGCAGGATCGACGCATTCGTTAAAGAATATAATGAAAACATCCGGCCAGCCATCAAACAGGAAGTGGCCAGCGCCAAGGAAACATTGAGTAATGCCCGGAATATCCTGACTGAAATACAATCCGCCATGCCTGAGATCGAAAAAATCCTTGCGAATACAGAGGGGAACTTAGGTGAAGGAGAAAAAACGCTTAAGCACATTATCGGAGAGTTTCCATATATAAGCGAAAAGATTAATCAATTAGCCGATCGGATTCGGGACATCAAGGGCGAGACAGACATCAACGAGATCATTGAGCTGCTGCAAAATGATCCCGAAGCAGAGAAGGGTTTCTTCGAGGAACCTGTTCAGCTTAATAAAAACAGCCTATTCCCAATCCAAAATTACGGAACAGGAATGACTCCCTTTTATACCGTACTTGCGATATGGGTAGGTGCCCTTCTATTAATTTCCCTTTTGGCTACAGATGTTCATCATCATGAAGAATTTACGGGAAAACAAATCTATTTCGGCAAACTGCTGACCTTCCTAAGCATTGGATTTGCACAGACCCTCGTAGTGACAATAGGGAATATCTTAATTCTCGGAGTGGATGCAACTGAACCAGTATGGTTTATCCTGTTTGGACTGATAAGCAGTTTAGTGTTTATATTAATTGTTTATACATTAGTATCTGTATTTGGCGATGTAGGAAAAGCCATGGCGATTGTCTTGCTGGTGCTTCAGATTGCAGGTGCTGGCGGAACCTATCCGACCGCCTTGCTTCCTGAATTTTTCCAAACCATCCACCCCTTCCTGCCCTTCTCTTATGCCATTGATTTAATGAGAGAAGCTGTTGGAGGCATTGTTTGGGAAAGAGTTTACAGAGACCTTCTGGTCCTGACGCTATTCGGTTTCATTGCACTATTAATTGGAACCTTCCTGAAAGAGCCATTAAGCAGAAAAACAAAAGCGCTAATGAAAAAATCAAAGGAATCGGGGTTGTTTCATTAGGATTTAAAAGTTTTATTAACCCTCTTGACCTTTTCCAAAATGTGTAATAAAATCAGTAAAAATATAAATATGAGCTATGATAAGGATACGAATCTTTCTTTGTTTTCTTTCCAGAGATCAGGGCCATTTGGCTGCAAGCCCTGAAGAAAAGGGAATGATTTACCGCCTTGGAGCTATTATGGGGAATTGATCTATACCAGAGTATCCATAATCGGGGAATCCGTTATCTTTTTGAGCATAAAGCAGTCTTTCGGCATGCTTTATGGAATTAGGGTGGAACCACGGCCGCACTCGTCCCTTTTGCTGGGATGAGTGCGGCTTTTTATTTTAATTAAAACTATATAATTAGCGTTGATAAGGACATGAATCATTCTTTATTTTCTTTCCAGAGATCAGGGTCACCGGCTGCAAGCCCTGAAGAAAAGGGAATGATTTACCGCCTTGGAGCTATTATGGGGAAATGATCTATATCAGAGTATCCATAATCGGGGAATCCGTTATCTTTTTGAGCATAAAGCAGTCTTTCGGCATGCTTTATGGAATTAGGGTGGAACCACGGCCGCACTCGTCCCTTTTGCTGGGATGAGTGCGGCTTTTTATTTTAATTAAAACTATATAATTAGCGTTGATAAGGACATGAATCATTCTTTATTTTCTTTCCAGAGATCAGGGTCACCGGCTGCAAGCCCTGAAGAAAAGGGAATGATTTACCGCCTTGGAGCTATTATGGGGAAATGATCTATATCAGAGTATCCATAATCGGGGAATCCGTTATCTTTTTGAGCATAAAACAGTCTTTCGATTGCTTTATGGAATTAGGGTGGCACCACGACCACACTCGTCCCTATGTTTGGGAGGAGTGTGGTCTTTTTTTTATAACTAAAAATCAGGAGGAATTGAAATGGAAGCAGAAAAAATAAATCATAGAAAGTTAGGTCAAGAGCTGGAGCTTTTCACATCCATGGAGGAAGCCCCAGGAATGCCTTTTTTCCTGCCAAATGGAATGGTGATGCGAAATGA
This sequence comes from Cytobacillus oceanisediminis 2691, assembly GCF_000294775.2. Taxonomy (GTDB): domain Bacteria; phylum Bacillota; class Bacilli; order Bacillales; family Cytobacillaceae; genus Cytobacillus; species Cytobacillus pseudoceanisediminis. Next base: position 622,882 of record NZ_CP015506.1, on the reverse strand, counting down.
ACTTGAAAGTTATTGGAGACGAAAACACCAGCGGGCAGGCTATCAGGAAATTAAGACACCGATTATGATGAAACAGGAACTTTGGGAACAATCCGGCCATTGGAATCATTATCATGAAAATATGTATTTCTCAAATGTGGATGAGCAAAATTATGCGATAAAGCCCATGAACTGCCCGGGTGCGATATTGGTTTTCAATAGCAAACGGAGAAGCTACCGGGAATTGCCTCTCCGCTATGCGGAGCTGGGATTAGTCCACAGACACGAACTCTCGGGTTCTTTGAATGGACTGTTAAGAGTCCGGTCGTTCACTCAAGATGACGCCCATTTATTTGTGATGGCTGATCAGATTGAGGCCGAGATTGATAAAATACTTGTCCTAATTGATGAGTTCTACTCCCATTTCGGTTTTGACTATAAAGTTGAACTTTCAACACGCCCGGAGGAATACATGGGATCACAAGAAATGTGGGAACGTGCTGAAGGAGCTTTGGAATCTGTTTTGAAAAACAAAGGAGTAAACTATCAGATTAATCCTGGTGATGGGGCGTTTTACGGGCCGAAAATTGACTTTCATATATTGGATTCGCTCGGCAGAAGCTGGCAATGCGGTACTGTCCAGCTGGATTTTCAAATGCCGCAAAAGTTTAATTGTGCATATGTTGGTGAAGATAACAAACTTCACCTTCCCATTATGATTCACAGGGCAATTTTTGGTTCAGTTGAACGTTTCATGGCTATTCTAATTGAACATTTTGCAGGCGATTTCCCACTGTGGCTGTCACCCGTTCAAGCAAAGATCATTCCAATCTCTGACTCGCATGCTGAATATGCAGACTATGTGAAATCACAATTGGAAGAAGCAGGCATCCGTGCTGAAGCCGACTTTAGAACAGAGAAAATGGGACTCAAGATCAGGGAAGCCGCAAAACAGAAAGTTCCCTACATGCTGGTGATTGGTGATAAAGAAATGGAGCAGCAATCCCTGTCACTGAGAAAACGTAAAGAGGGAAATATCGGTGTGATGAGCATTGAGGAAGTAATTGAGCGGTTTATTAATGAAACAAACGGCGGCAGATAAATCTTTCAAGCTCAGAAGGAATTTATTCCTTTTGGGCTTTCCTCTTTTACAAATAATCTATCTCTCCGAATTTTCTCCAGTTAACAATATCTTAATTTTCAAAATAATGTTATTATTTAAATGTAATAATTTTACACTTAGGGGAGGATTATTTTGAAAACCACTGCAATTGAGAAAGCCATTATTAATGAGACAACAATCAATTCACCACTCAATCTGGTATGGCTCGCTTGGACAATCTCTGATAGGGTATCTGAATGGTTTGCACCTGAAGCGAAAGTAGAAGCTAAGGAAGGCGGAGCTTATGAGCTTTATTTTATTCCCGGAAATAGTACGGGCATGAATACGAAGGGATGTAAAATTACTAAGCTTATTACTGAAAATGAGCTTGAGTTCACATGGAAAGGCCCAGACCAATTTGAGGATTTAATGAATAATGAGGATGAATTAACAACTGTTCATGTAAGTTTCCAGGCAATCCATGAAAATTCATCAAAGGTGATTGTTGAACATAGAGGATTTAAGAATCATGAAGATTGGATTGAAGCAATAAACTGGCATCAAATGGCCTGGTCAGGTGTACTGGACAGTTTAAAATCAGCTCTTGAAAAGGGCGAAGGAAACCTCTGCTGCCAGCCTTGAAAGCAAATACCTGCGGACACTCTTTTTTAAAACCGCAGCCAATTTTCTTCCAATTAATCCCTCTTCGGTATCTTTACTTACATATGTATGTTACAATGAAAGGTGAATCAAACCCTTAGGGTCAACTTGACTTTTCTTAGTCACCCCTTCGAAAGGGGGATAAAATTGGAGAAAATAAGCGTATTCCTGGATGATTATCGGAAAGCGCCTGATGGTCATGTATTAGTTGAGACCATTGATGAGTGTATCCATTTGCTTCAGACCTTTGAAATTGACCACTTGTCTTTAGACCATGATTTAGTAAGTAAATCGAGAAATGGTCTTATGCTTGTTCATTTAATGGTTCAAAAACAGTTATTTGCGGATCGCATAACTGTTCACTCTGCCAATTCCACAGGCGGGAAAGCTATGTATCATTATTTAAAACAAGCACAGCAGGATTTTGAAATGCCCACTGATATTAAAGTAATCTTAAGGCCACTGCCCCTAAACTTCATTCCGCCAAATCATCTGCAAAAATAGTAGAATTCACCATACCTATTCCCCTTGATCACAGGATATATATATATGTCACCAGTATATGGGAAGCAGAGTTTTTAACTGCTTCTTTTTTCATGACTTTAAAAATGATATGAATAACTGGAACCAGGCAAAAATAAATCCGCTTCTCCATATAGAGGAGCGGATTTAGCTTTAAGATTTTACTCCTATACGTTCAAATATGCCCAGGCATATTGTGCATATAGCTCTGCGCCTGTCGATAAGGCGTCTTCGTCAATATTGAATTTGCCGTGGTGATGAGCCCATTCGGTGTCTTTCTCTGGATTGCCGCTGCCGACTAGGGCGAAGCTGCCAGGTGCTTTGTCCAGGTAAAAACTGAAATCCTCCGCCCCCATTGTTGGATTTTCATTATAAAGAAAATCTTCCCCGAAAGCTTCAGAAGCAACTTTTTGCACAAGGTTTGCACTGTATTCCTCATTAATTACCGCTTGGGAACCCCGAATGTATTCCACTTTTGCACCAGCACCATAGATCGATGCCGTCTTCTCAGCATAATTCTCAAGCTGTCTTTCAATATGATCCCTTGTTTCAGGATCGAAGCAGCGGACTGTTCCCTCGATGACTGCATTTTCAGCGATGATGTTAAACCTTGTGCCCACCATCATTTTTCCAATGGTGAGTACGGCAGGCTGCTGGGCATCAATGGTTCTGGACACAACACTCTGGACATTCATGACAAAGGATGAGGCCACTATAGCAGCATCAATGCAGTCATGCGGCATCGCCCCGTGCCCGCCTTTTCCTTTGAATGTCACCTTGAATATATCAGCTGATGCGAAGGATGGCCCAGGTGTACAGGACACTTTATGCGTCGGCATTTGCGACCAGATGTGGATGCCAAAGACATTGTCCACACCTTCCATCGCTCCCTGTTCCACCATCATCTTCGCCCCTTCCGCTACTTCTTCGGCTGGCTGGAACAGCAGGCGGACATTCCCCGGCAATTCTTCTTTTATCTCATTTAATGCCTTGGCGGCAATCAGCAGCATCGCGGTATGGGCATCATGTCCGCATGCATGCATTTTTCCATTTTCCAGGGAGGCATAAGGCAGATCCTTATTCAATTCCTCCACCTGCAGCGCATCCATGTCTCCCCTTAAAGCTACCGTCTTTCCGGGCTTCCCGCCTGCTATTTCAGCAATAACACCTGTTGGTTCCGTTCTTTTAAAGGGAATGCCCAGACCATCTAGGTACTCACAAATAAATTGGGTGGTTTTAAATTCCTCCCATGACACCTCTGGTTCACGATGCAATTTTCTTCGCAGCTTCGTTAATTCATCACTATATGCTCCAATTAATTCTTTTAGCCCATTATGAATCATCTCTTACTCCGCCTCCGTTAACTCTATTGCTGCCTCAAATAGGATTTGAACAGCTTCGGCAATATGCCTGGAATCCGACCATTCTTCCGGACAATGGCTCAGGCCATTTTTACTTGGAATAAACAGCATCCCAGTACTTGTGTAATCAGCGAAAACCATTGCATCGTGCCCGGCGCCGCTATTCATGGGGCATGAAGTGAAACCCAGTTCACTGCTTTTCTTCTTTAACAGACTCACAATCTCTTTATTCATCTCTTTTGGCTGAATATATAAAAGCTGTTCAACCGTTATTTCTACTCCGCTATCACGATAGATCCCTGCTAATTCTTTTACTTTTTGAATAACATTCTGGACATGTTCTTCCTTGCCGGAGCGAATGTCTACAGAAAAGACCGTTTGATCCGGAATTACATTGGCTCCATTTGGATAGACCTGCATTTGCCCAGTGGTTACTACCGTTCCTTCTCCTTCGGCAGCAGCCAGCTCCGGGAATTGGGCTATCATCCCGGCGGCCGCAACCAGCGCATCAGACCGCCTGTCCATTGGAGTGGTCCCGGCATGCCCGGCCTGTCCTTTTACGGTTACTTCCAATTGCGTTAAGCCGACAATCGCTTCGACTACCCCTATTGGGATATTCTTTTCTTCTAAGATAGGTCCCTGTTCAATGTGCAATTCCAGATAAGCCTTTACTGACTGCTGGTCTCTTGTTTTCGGAAGAGACGGATCGAGCCCGATTTTCTTCATGGCTTCAACGGTCGTAATGCCATCGTTATCCTTCAATGATTTAAAGTCTTCCTCAGCCAGCAAACCGACCATTCCGCGTGAACCCATTAAGCCGCCGCCAAATCTGGAGCCTTCCTCTTCGATAAGGGCGATAACCTCCAGAGGATATTTTGGCGTTAATCCGTTCTCAGTGAAAAGTGCAGCGACTTCAAGTCCTGCTACAACTCCGGCAGGACCATCATAGGATCCCCCATTCGGGACGGAATCAAAGTGAGAACCGATCAGAACACTTGGTGCATCTTTTAGGGACCCTTCAAGCTTTCCAAAGATATTTCCCAATCCATCTTCACGGACAGCCAAGCCCGCTTCCTTCATTTTCCCCTTAATATACTGTCGCGCAAGCAGATCCTCCTGACTATACGTCAGCCGGGTTGTTCCTTTGCCTGGAGTCGCTGTATAAGTGCTTAATGTGTCAATATGGTTTTTGATTCGCCCCTGTACTTTCTCCAGATTCACATTTTTCCCTGTTTGAACTTCACTCATTTCGATCCAATCCCTTTCTTATAATAGTCCGACAAAAATTCCGGCTAATACCACCGACACAATCGTCACCGTGATGAATCCCCCGACAAGCATAGGCGGAAGCATGTTGCTGGTCAGCATTTCCCTCTCTTTTTCATCTTCTGTCAATGATTTAATCACTTCATTTGTAATAATGTAGTCAGCCGGGAAACCATATAGTGCCGTCAGCGAAACCGCGAAAGCCATTTCCTTGCTCACCTTTAAAATTTTCCCTGCGATGAATGAGAAGATATACATTCCTATTACGCCTAGAATAATGCTTCCTGCCAGCGGATAAATAATCTCAAGCATCATCCCGGGTGTAGCCTGCTTTAAGCCGTCAAAAATAAAGAGCATCAGGGCCATGATCGCAAAGCCAAAACCATTTGCTTTCTGCAGTACCTGCTTCTCAAGAAAGCCAATACTTGTGGCAATAACCCCGAACAATAGACAAAGTACAAATGGACTGACACTCGCAACTGGAGCCAGCAGTGTTGATGTCAGATAAGCAAGGTAGGATACTGCCGCCAATCTTAAAAATTTGAAGAAATCTGTATTATATTTCTCCGGCATATTTCGAAAAAGCTTAAGCTCAGGTTTTGGAGCTCCCTCTGCTGCTGCAGCCGTCTCTTCACTCGCCATGCCCTGTGTCTTATAAGCAAGCTTTCCGCTTCGGTACTGCTGTAAAAGCCGCTTTCCTTCTTTTTTCAGGACAATGGAGGTGAGCGGATATCCAGCAAATCCCTGCATAACATAAATCACGATTGCAAAGACAGATAAAGAAGCCAGTCCCGCTTCTTTCGCTCCTTCGGACATAATCAGGGCAGATACAACGCCTCCAACCAATGGCGGAATGGCGACAACCACCGTTTTAAATCCAAAGATAAAGGTACCGATTCCAAGTAATATCGCGATAATTCCCAAAATCCCTGACAAAGCAATCACAATCGTCTTCCACTGATTTTTCAATTCCTGAATCGATAGCAAAGTCCCCATATTGGTAATCAATAAGTACATCATCATCGTAGCCACAACCGGCGGAACTCCTGCCAAAGCTACGATGTCCTGCGGAAAAAAAGTCCAATAGCCGGCAAGGAACAGTACGGCACAGACGAAAATGGACGGCACCCATGCCTTCGTGCGAACCGCAACCAAATCTCCAATAAATAAAATAAGCAAAAGAATTACTAACGCTAACAGCTGTGACATAAACCCTTCCCCCTCTATGTTGAATACCTATTCATTCGTGTTGCGAAAAATATATATTGTTAGAATAATAATACAATTATACTTTTCAGTCAATTTAAATTATTGAAAATTTTATGTAAGCGATGTCATTCCACTTTTTGTATGGAGCTTAATTCTTTATATAGTTTGGTAAAATAATATTATTATTTTATAAGTTCATGAGAGCTGGAGAAAAATAAAAACTCGTCAATATGACGAGTTTTCTGGATTAGAATTTAATTAATACATCCCCAATGTTATTCCATTCATATATAAGAAGATTCAATTCAGCACCTGCAATAGTAATCTTTTCTATTTTATATAATTCTGCACCATAATACTCATAGAAATGGCGGGTTTTATTATCTTCAAGTACCTCAACAAAAATTCTATTAAAGCTAAGTTCTTCAAATTGCAGGAAAACCTTCCTTAATAGCCTCTTGCCAACTCCCTTACCTTGATATTCCTCTAGGAGGTAAATGGCAGTTAAGTCACCGGATTCCGGAACATGATTACTTTCTCTCTTGCCGCAATCAGCAAATCCGATGATTTTACCATCGCTATTTTCCGCAACAAATACATAATTTCCCTTTTTTATAATATTTTCATTCCATAATTCCGTACGCCTGTCATAGGATAGCTTCTTCAAAAATTCATCAGGAATGATATTTTTATAGGTTGTTCTCCAGCTATCAACATGTACCTTCGCAATACCCTTTGAATCAGCTAAAACAGCTTTTCTTATGTTCATGAGCTTCACCTCTGAAAAAGGATAAGGTTTATATTCCATAGAAACACAAATAATCCCTTTCCCAATTCAGCAAAAAAAAGGAGCAGCAGCTGCTCCCTTTCCTGATATTAGTTTCTAGGATCAACATAATCCGGATAATCGGTAATAATGGCGTCAACATCCATTTCGAACAGGAAGTCGGCGGCATCCTGGCTGCGCACTGTCCATGATCCAATTTGCATGCCAAGAGAGTGAACCTGATTCACTAATTCTTTTGTGACAATTCCATAGCTTGGATTAAACCAATCTGCATAGGCTGAAAATTCCTGTAAAGCTTCCGCTGTAGTATCCGCACGATTAGATGTCAGTACACCAATGGGAACATTAGGCAGAAGCTGATCCATTGTTTTCATGGATTCAAAGTTAAAAGATTGGATAATGATTTTTTCATTTTGCGGTTTATCAAGATTTCGTTCTTTTATTTTATCCGCCACTTGTTCTTCAATGCCAGGGTAAAGCTCTGGAGCCTTCAATTCTATTAATATTCCAACCTTACCATGGTAGCGATCCAGAATCTCTTCAAATGTCGGGATTGGTTCCCCGGCAAATTGTTCCCCTTTCCAGCTGCCGGCATCGAGACTTCTTAAATAGTCAAACGTTAAATCCCCCACTTTTCCGGTTCCATCTGTTGTACGATCCACAGATGTATCGTGAATTACCACTAATTCGCCATCCTTGCTTCTTTGAACATCAATTTCGATATAATCAGCTTTCATGTCTACAGCCAGATCAAAGCCGGCTACTGTATTCTCCGGTGCATACCCTGTGGCACCGCGATGCGCTATATTATCCACTTGTTTCCTTTCTCCTGTTGTCGGTTCTGCTGCGAACGCCTGGCTGATTGGGCTGAACAGCAGTGACAAAGCCACCCCTGTACCAATTAATAATTTTTTGTTCATGCTCTCCATCTCCTATCTAAATATGTATTCAACCATATTCTAAAAAAGAGATGTTGATCTAGTGTGTTGATGTCTTTATAGATAAATAAAGATAGTATGAAAAAAAACCAGCCTTTCTCCCTAGTTTTTTTTACAATTACACTTATACAATTTAGTGAAAATGCTTTATCAGTCAATTTTACCTGTATCCAGGAAATAGTATTTGATGTTTGGGGATGGTTGAAAACCAGCATGGCTATTATCAGCATCCAATGTTTAATACACAGCAAACTGCAAAAATGGAAAACATTTCTTCCAGAAAAGGAACGACGTGCATCATACATTATCCATATACAGGGCAGCCTGCAATATAGTCAAGGCGGAGGGAAATGTCCTCCACTCACTTTTTGCTGCTTATTCCCCATAAAAATTAACAGTAACGATTCGAAAAAGAATACATAACATAATTTAGTTTTTAATATTAAATGGTTAAGACTCATCCATTCATAAAAATAGCCTGAAAATTATCAGTTAGGGTTTCAGTCTTGTTTTCCAAAAAATTTGGAGGTGATTAAAATACCTAAGACATTAGTCATTCCAAGAGGTGGATACAAACCTTTACTTAATCTAATGAATACAGAAATTGCTGTTAATGAATTAAAAAAGCATTTTGAAGCCAGGCTTTCAGAGAACTTAAACCTGATAAAGGTATCACCACCTTTATTAGTAAGTGAAGGCAATGGAATAAACGATAACTTAAGCGGAAGCGAACGAGTTGTTTCATTTGATGCTTTAGATATTAAAGATCATCAAATTGAAATCGTTCAATCTTTAGCAAAGTGGAAAAGAGTCGCTTTAGGCAGATATGGGTTTACTATTGGTGAGGGACTTTACACAAATATGAATGCCGTTAGAAGAGATGAGGTATTAGACAACCTTCACTCAATGTATGTGGATCAATGGGACTGGGAAAAAATAATCTCAAAAGATCAGCGAAATCTGAAAACACTCAAAGCCGAGGTAAGGAATATCTATCAGGCAATGAAGTCGACGGAAAAACACATGTATGAGTTTCACCCCGCCCTTAAGCCGGTATTGCCAGAGGATATTTATTTTATCACAGCACAGGAGCTGGAGGACCTCTATCCCCACCTGACCCCAAAGGAGCGAGAGGATTCCGTTTCAAAGGAATACGGCGCTGTTTTTCTAATGCAAATCGGTGGAGCTCTGCGGTCTGGAACAAAGCACGACAGCCGTTCTCCAGACTATGATGACTGGTCATTTAACGGAGATATTTTATTTTGGAGCCCACTGCTGGAAAGGTCTATTGAAATCTCTTCTATGGGTATCCGGGTAGATGAAAATACGCTGCTAAAACAATTAAAGCTTGAAAATAATGAGGAACGAATCTTACTGAAGTTTCATAAATCTCTTCTTAATGGAGAACTTCCTTATACACTTGGAGGAGGTATAGGGCAGTCCAGATTATGCATGTTTTTATTAAAGAAAGCACATATTGGGGAAGTCCAGGCTTCAGTTTGGAATGTAGAAATACTAAGATACTGCCAAGAAAATAATATTAACCTGCTGTGAATTACCCCTTTTTGATTTATAAACAATACTGCTGATAGCTTCCTGCCAAGTTATCAGCTCTTTATTTTCCTCTAAATGTCTAGTGTAGGCTTGACTACACAGTATCCCATATTAAAAGATGAAAATTCCCTGCTTTTCATACGAAAAGTCAGGGAGTAGTTTTATGAAAGACTGGGGGGAATTTGATCCTGCCTCATAACTGAAGGCGGTGTATTATATATATATGGAGGAGCTGGCGTAAGCTTAGGTTTTTTTGCAAATGGCTGCGGATTTTTAACATATTGGAATGTTCCCTGGCCATCCATGCTTGGCCCGCTTGCCCAGCGCCCCTTGGCACTTTGATCGCCATCTGAAAAATTGAATAAAACATATGAGACTTCCTGTTTTTCTAAGTGTTTAGGGAATGTACTCGGAACCACGATATTTTCTTTTGATTCCAATTCCCGAATCGCTGCGATCCACTGATTTTGGTGCATAGTGTCCCTTGCAAGGAGCCAGGCCAGCATGTCTCTTACACCTGGATCAGTAGTTTCATTATAAAGTCTGGCTACCTGAAGACGCCCTTGGGATTCTGCTGTAAGATTCGCCCGGAAATCAGCTAATAGGTTTCCGCTCGCAATAATATAATCCGCTGTCCACCTATTGCCGACACTATCAGCAGGCATTGCCCCCAATCCAGAAACGATTACATGCTGAGGGTTCATCCCTCCTAAAATTGCTTCCAAAACAGGATCTTTGGCTGCCTCCTCCTGTGCCCCCACCGGTGCTCCATCAAGCAATCTTGCTATCATCGTTGAAAGCATTTCGATATGTGCCAATTCTTCTGTCCCTGTGTCCATTAAAAGATCGCGGTATTTCCCATCCCCCCGGGTATTCCAGCCTTGAAACAGATATTGCATCGCTACAGAAATTTCGCCGAATTGGCCACCAAGTACCTCTTGAAGTTTCTTCGCATAAACAGGATCAGGTCTTTCAGGTTTGGCATGATATTGTAATTCTTTGATGTGATAAAACATATAAGCCCTCCCTAATTTTTCTCATACCATATAACTTTATGAATGCCTGCTTTCGTTTATGCTCAGTACCTTGGATTAATGAAAAAGGAATATATAGAGACGCGCAGTGGTTACTACATGGTGATGCTTAACTTTAGAGCTAGTTATGAAAGCAGCGCTAAAGTGAACTCATAAATTGCTTGGCTGCCTATTTATATACAAAATAATGAAAATGCTTGGTAAGACTCAATTGAGTCAAATAGTACCTTTCGCTATAAACCGATGAAAATTCGGATTTAATATCCATCATCCTAACACCATGAAGATACTCCTCCCCCATAACTCTTTCCACTCAAGGACTTTCCATTCATCTAGTTTAAGTCCCGCTGTTGAAACAGTAGAACTCCTCCAATAGTGCCCCCATCATATTTATCAATTCGGATATGTTCTAAATCGAAACTATCAATTTCATGTCTATTTTTCTCAGATTTCGAATATAAAATCTGGCGGGAGGAGGAGGAAAACATAATCTTTGTCCTTCCCCAGTCATTCAAGCTTCATCATCCAAAGCCTTTATTGCCATCTCCGCAGCCTCTGCAATCAGAGCGTTATCATATTCGGCATCCTTTGAATCCCGGCTGGAAAGGATCGTCATGATAATCGGCTCCCTGTTCGGCGGCCAGACAATCGCAATGTCATTACGTGTTCCGAAGCCTGCTGCACCGCTCTTATCAGCTACTTCCCAGCCGCTTGGCACACCAGCACGGATTAATGGATCCCCAGTAACGTTACCCCGCATCCACTCGGTTAAAATGTTCCGCTTTTCTTCAGTCAGAAAATGGCCAATTAAAACTTTCTGAAGGCTTGCTGCAAGTGCTTCAGGTGTACTTGTATCCCGAATGTCCCCTGGCTCTGCCTCGTTCAAATCCGTCTCGAACCGCTCAGGCTTTGTAACAGTATCCCCCATTTCTTTCAAAGCTGCTTCGAATCCTTCAGGCCCTCCTAATTCCTCTAAAATTAAGTTGCCTGCTGTATTGTCGCTAAACCGGATTGCCGCTTCACAGAGTTCCCTTAAAGTCATGCCAGTCTTTACATGCTTTTCTGTAACAGGAGAATATGTCACCAGGTCATCACTTGTGTATGTAATGATTTCATTCATTTCCTCCAGTGATTTTCTCTGCAGCAATATTGCAGCTGCCAGCGGCTTGAATGTAGATGCGTAGGCAAATCTCTCGTTAGACCTGTAAGTAATTGTCTTTTTCGTTCCTGTGTCATATGCATACACACCAAGCCGTGCGTCAAATTCCTTCTCCAGCTTTTTGAATTTTTGTTTTGTATTTACAGAAGTTTCTTTGGAGTTTTCTGCCGCACTGACATCTGATTGATAACTGCCATTTGCACAGCCAGTCAGGGCAAGAAGCAGAACCAAACTGACTAGCCGGACTGCTTTTAACCTATTCTTACTAAAAACAGAATGATATTGTTTCCTCATATTTATTACCTCTCTCCATAAAAATTTTAAGCTTTTTACTTTTAAACAACGCATAGAGACTACGAGTGTAATACAATACTACATTTGTAATCTTTTTTTGTCAACCGCTAGAAACCCATGATATTATGGTGTTTCACAAGATCACCATGATTTGATAAAGTAAAAATAGAATGCTAGCAGGATTGGTATTCATTTTATCCAGGGAATTAAAACTAGATGTGAAATTTTAGAAGGAAGGTCTGAGGATGATAACAAGCTCACAGTTCTTATCTATTTTTTTGGAATGTCTGCTGGTGTCTTCTTTTACAATCGGAGTCATTCTTCTGTTAAAAAGACTTTTAAAGAAACATTTAACAGCCCAAGCTCACTATAATCTTTGGTTTCTAGTATTGCTTGCTCTGCCACTGCCTCTTATTCCATTACAATTCATGCCATTTGCGGATTCATTATCCTTTTGGAATAGCAATAGCAGCCTTCAATCCCAAACTGCGCCATCTGCAGAGGTTCCATTAAGGCAAAATAATTGGATGGAGGACATAACCGTCTCGGTGGAACGCTATGATTTAACATTATTAAATAATGCTTTATTCTTTATTTGGATTTCCGGAGTGGCTATTTTAACTGTATTTACGCTGCTCGCAATGCTTAAGATCAGTAAAATAAAGAAACACACAAACAGCCTGAGAAATAACGGGCTTTTATCATTATTCGAGGACTGCAAACACAAACTGAAGATTACTGGATGTATTATTGTCGGAGAGTCATCTCTCGTTAAAACCCCAATGACGTTTGGCCTTTTAAAGACTTATGTGGTGCTTCCCCGCCATTTTGACGAGTGGCTTTCTGAAAAGGATATAGAATATATCTTTTTACATGAACTGAGCCACTATAAAAATAAAGATTTTGCAGTCAATTATTTTATGGTGATTCTTCAAGTTTTATATTGGTTTAATCCTTTAGTTTGGCTTGCTTTTAGGAGAATGAGGCTGGATCGCGAAATCGCCTGTGATGCTAAGGTTTTAAATTCTTTGGATGAGAAGGCTTATATGGAGTATGGAAACAGCATTATTCATTTTGCCCATAATGCCTCAAGGGCAGTGACTGTCGATTTGGCAAACCATTTAAACGGGTCAAAGAAACAGATCAAAACGAGAATCGAAAAAATTGCCTGTTTTAAACCGGAATCAAAACTGCTGAGATGGAAAAGTGCGGCAGTACTCCTTTTTGCGGGGATTTTTATTGCAGGCCAAGCTCCATTTATCTCTGTAATGGCTCATGAAAATAGCAGCTATAAATTTAAGGATGATAACATTATTTATGAGGATTTAGGCAATTATTTTGCAGGGTTTGATGGAAGCTTTGTGTTGTATGATAAAGAAGCAGACCAATATCTTATTCATAATCGGAATAAAAGCACATTAAGGGTTTCACCAAATTCCACTTATAAGATTTATAGTGCTCTGCTTGGTTTAGAATCAGGCACCATAACGGTTGAAAACTCGTCGGCCAAATGGAACGGACTTAAGTATCCTATTGATTCCTGGAATGCGGATCAGGATTTAACTTCTGCAATAAGAAATTCTGTTACATGGTATTTTCAATCGTTAGACCAGCAGGTGCAGCCCGGTACTATTCAAACCTTCTTAGACCGAATCAAGTACGGGAATCGTGATCTAACTGGTGGAATAGACGAATATTGGCTGGAATCTTCCCTTAAAATTTCTCCAGTGGAACAAGTTCAGCTGCTTAAAAAATTTTATGCAAATCAATTTGGATTTAAAGAAAAGAATATCCAAACAGTGAAGGATTCCATTAAACTAGAGAGAAAAGAGGGAGCCCTCCTTTCAGGAAAAACAGGTACAGGCACTGTAAATGGAAAAAACATCAATGGATGGTTCATTGGATATGTTGAGTCAGGGCAGGACACATACTTTTTTGCAACGAATATACAGAATGAAGATGACTCTAATGGAAGTAAAGCAGCTGAAATTACATTATCCATTTTGAAGCAGAAAGGCATTTATTAATTGCTTCATCTCATTAAAGAAGGAGGGCGGTAATATGACTGATAGGATTCCCAGCATCTCAGAATCCGAGTGGGAAGTCATGACTGTTCTTTGGCACGGCGCACCCAAAACGGCTAATGAAGTCATTCTATCCTTACAAGAGAGTACAGACTGGAAGCCCAAAACAATCCGTACTCTTCTGGATAGGCTTGTCCATAAGAATGTAGTCGGCGTAAATAAAAACCAGAGAATCTATACCTTTTTCCCGCTCTATTCACAGGATGAATGCCAGCGGGCTGAAGCTCAATCCTTTATCAAGCGAATCTATGGCGGAACGGTGAAATCCATGCTAGTCCAATTCATCCAGGAAGACTCCCTGTCTGATGAGGAAATTAACGAACTGCAGACGATTTTGGCAAAGAAACAAGAGAAGGATCAATAACCTACATGCGTGGCCCTCTACAATGGCTGGGGTTTTTAGCTTCTGCTATCCTTGCTGGAGCCTAAGCCGGGATTACCTTAACAATAATACTAAAAAAGAAGAAGAGCATTGTGCAAATCCATTGCTCTCCTTCTTCTTTATACTTTGTAATTCATGCTTACTATTTTCATTCGGTCTTTACCTGTTCACTTTGTATGTTTATTGCTAAATCGCAGCCTTCCTTTTGAATGCCTGTTTCAGATCAATCCCAAACACTAGGCCATTACCCTATAACTCTCCACAATTGGGCGGTGTATCCTTTTCCCCCTCAGCGAAATCACAGCCTTCAGCAACTGATTCAAGTCCGTATTCAGTATTGCTTATTTCATATAAATCCTGAGCATTTTTTTGGATATTCCCGAGCTGCTTTTCTTTCTTTTCTCTCATGTCTTTCCTCCAATGTTTTTATTTAAAAGTTTTATCTTAGATGAGCAATATTATTCGTGTTGAGGAGATTCATGGGAGCAGCACTTCTAATGAGCAATAACGCCATATTCATGCAAAAACCACTGTAGTTAAGAATTAACGGAAGCTTGAAAAATAAAGTCAGTTTCCCTGCACCTTGAAACATAAGAAAAGCCAATTCCGCAATGGGAATTGGCTTTTCTTTTTATTGATGCTTTAGGAGAATTCAAAGCTCAATTTGTTTAATTATCTTAGCTGGATTTCCGCCAACTACTACATTATCAGGCACATCTTTCGTAACAACTGCACCTGAAGCGATAACAACATTGTCCCCAATTGTTACACCTGGATTGATTACGGCACTTCCGCCAATCCATACATTGTTTCCAAACATGATCGGCTTTGCGTATTCTCTGCCTGAATTGCGATCAGCAGGATGAAGCGGGTGTGTTGCCGTATAAATTTGCACTCCGGGTGCAAGCATGCAATTATCTCCAAAACGAACTTCACTGACATCTAAAATAGTGCAGTCGAAGTTCGCGAAAAAGTTTTCTCCTACATGCGTATTATAACCGTAATCAAATCTGATATTTGGCTCCATATAAACGTTTTTCCCGGTTGAACCGAGCAGTTCCTTTAATAATTTTGTCCTTTTTTCTCCTTCAGTCTCCAGAGTTTGATTATAAATTCTGACCTTTCGCCTTGCTTCTTCGCGCTCCTTTAGTAATACCGGATCGGCAGGATCATACATTTCTCCAGCCAGCATTTTCTCTTTTTCTGTTTTCATTTTAATGGCCTACTTTCAAATTTATCTATTTGTGCTAAAGGTAACATCCTCAGAGCTATTAATCTCTTTCTTATTCAGCAGGCGGTTCAGTTTTTCAGAACTTAAGAACATTGCTGCAGCAAGAAGAACAATACATAACGGGAAAATCCCAATTGTTGAATGAGAGGCAATGAAGCCTAGAACAGGCGGCAGAAAGGTACTGCCTGTATATGCAACAGCCATTTGATAACCCATGATGGTCTGGGAATGCTTCTTCCCAAAACGCGCTGGCGTTTCGTGCAGCATACACGGAAAGATTGGTGCCAATCCTAATCCAACCAAAACAAAGCCTGCAAGCGCGAAAACGGATGTAAATGGCAGGAAAAGAAGGATGGCACCAGCAAGTGCAAGAATTTGCCCCATCCGAATGAGAGTACCATTATTCACTTTAAACGTAATGAAACCAGTAATAAATCTGCCAATTGTAATGCCTGCGAAATAAAAGGAAACCCATTGGGCAGCCTCCGCTGCCGGCAGGCCCTTCATACTTACCAGAAAGCTGCTTCCCCAGAGCCCCATCGTGGCTTCTGCCCCGCAATAAAACAAGAAGGATAATAAAGCTAATTTAACTCCTCTGATTTGGAGCGGTTTTACAATTTCAGCATGATCCACTCTTTCTCCTGATTCCTCCGCCTCTCCAACTAAAGCTTTATTATTTTTCTTTCCTTTATTCCATAAAGGCAAAGTCAGCAAAAGGATGATTGCCAGCACAAATTGTATTCCTGCAATGGCAAAATACCCATTGCTCCAGGAGTTCCCCCCTGCAATATACTGGGCCATGATGATCGGGCCAATGGTGGCTCCGACTCCCCAGAAACTGTGCAGCCAGCTCATATGATGTGCTTTATAATGCGCAGCAACATAATCGTTTAATCCTGCATCAATTGCACCTGCCCCCAATCCGAGAGGTATGGCACATAGAAATAGCCAATAAACCGATGGAGCAAAATAAAAGCCAAGTAACGCGGCAGCAGTCATTAACGTACTGAAAAAAGATACCTTCCCAGTTCCAAACCGTTTGAGTATTCTTCCGCTAACTAAGCTCGAGATGATTGTACCGCCAGCTATTGTCATAAAAAGCCATCCGGCAGTCTCCAGCGGGGCGCCTAAGTCTGCCTGCATGACAGGCCATGCCGCCCCTAACACTGAATCCGGAAGACCCAGACTAATAAAAGCCAAATATATGATCACCAAAAGGATTGTTGCCATGCTTCAGCCTCACCTATTTTCTGATATATTTTTCAGGCGACTCAAGCATAAGCGCCAGCCCCAGACTCTGCAATCCGTATAAATAGTCCTGTTTCCAATCACTTATTGCCAGAATGGGCAGATGTTCTGCCGGGATGTATTCTGAGCTTGCTGCTGCAATTTTTTCTACCAGGGTCTCTTCCACTTCATCTTTGCAGAAGATGAACGTATGAGGATTAATGATAGCCGTAATTGAGGCTACTAATCTGCTGATAGCATCAACCTGATTATCTCTGGATATCAGCACCTCTTTATGACTGAATCCATTTTCCAAGGCTTCGCGGAAGTTTCGGTCATCATATTGAGGAACAAATGAAACTTCCCCGGCAAAAAAAGTGTTTCCCCGCACAACATCCCCGTTGATCATAAATCCCGCACCAGGACCATTTTGACCGGAATATAAATACACAAGGGATTGATGATCTTTTATCCCATTAGAATGGTGATATCCAAGAACAGCAGCATTCATGTCGTTCTCTACAACAACTGGCATCGAAAAGAGATTCTCAAAATATCCTTTAATATCGAAGTCTTGAAACTGTTCATAGCCGGGTATATAAAAGATCCGCCCATTCTTAACGGAACCCGGCACCCCAATGGCAAGCGACCGGATTGCTTGTTTATCCGCCAATAATTTTTCAATCGAGCCCGTTAATAAATTCAGCCCGCCGTCAGTCAATACACTTTGAACGGTTCCTTGTTCCTTCACTTCTCCCGCACAATTAAAAATGGCATAATTCGTCTCTGTCTTCTCTAAGAAAATTGCCAGGCCCAGCATATAGTCAGGATTGTATGTATATCTTTTCGCTCTTCTCCCGCCGCTGGATTCATCCAGTCCCGACGACAGAATTTCCCCATCCTTCTCCATCTGTGAAAGGAACTTGCTTATCGTCGGAAAACTGATTCCCAATTTATCACTTAGTTCAACTTTGGTTGCACTTCCCAGGTCTAAAAGCGATCTGCGAATACCAGAAAGGATGCCCAGGCTTAAAGCTTTTGGAGCAGTCTTCATTATTCTCACCACCTGCAAATCATACTTATTAAACAGATTTAAAAAGTATTCAATAATAAACTTATTAAAGATCTTTAATAAGTTTATTATTGGAAATATATCATTAAAATTAACCGAAAACAACCTTCCCTTTATCAGAGATGTATTTTTCCAGCAGACTGTCTTTACAAGGTTCCTCGTTGAGCTTGAATACTAATTTTTTTTACCTTTCTAGGCGCCCCTGAGAGTCAAGGAGAAAGCTATTCCTTCCAATATATTACTCCCGACTATATAATAATATAATACTAAGAACGAATCTATTAAAGGAGCAGATTCAGGCATGCAAAAACTTACCCTGGCTGAAGCAGTAAAATTAAAAAGTGTTCTGGCTAAACGAATTCACGAGTTAGAAGAAGAAATGGACCGTGTAGCATTTGCCGATATTGAAAAAGGCAGCAAGCTTCCTGAAATGCCAAGATCGCTTGGTATGGTGGAAAAAGAGATGGATGAAGTCCGTAAAGACATGAGACTGCTGGATAAGCTTGTATATAAAGCCAATATTGAAAATGACATCACCTTTAACAATGAATCATTGCCAATCGTAGAAGCAATTGAGCTTGCCACCCAATATCGGGCAAAGGCCCGCAAATTCAAGGAATATGGCACAGCAGCCAGAGAGGAATTCCTTTATACAGTGTCGGAAAACGTGTCGATGGTGAAAATGGCGCTATTTGATCCGGAGCAGTACCGATTAAAGGGCCTGGAAGCCGAACGCCAGGCGAATCGTCTGTCCAACTTAATCAATAACAAGAATTATTTGATAGAATTAGAGTTTGACAGCGAAAAGTATTTCTAGACCTTGAAGTGGTGAGACTCTGCTTCAAGGCATAGAAGGAACACCCTCCTATTGTGTACAAAGGTACCTTGTAATGGCAATGGCAAACCGATTATCCATGACTCATTACAACTTCATCCGTAACCAATAACCAACCATGGCTACTGGAGGCCGACGGCCATTCATCCGTAATCCCGGTTCCTTCTATGAGTCTCCATTCAATTTGAATGGAGGCTTTTTATTAATCCAATGACCTAAGGGGGGACACAATTTCTCTGAAAGAACAGCAAAAGGGACAGTGTACCTGTCCCCGTGTCCCTTAAAGCAGCAGTTCCCACGTTTCTCCAACTAATTCGTGCCCAAAGCTATGATGTTTTTCCTCCTTAACAAGCTGAAATCCCTTTTTCTGATAGATATGCCGCGCTTCTTTAAGAACACTGTTTGTCCATAGAACGAGTTTCTTATATCCTGCTTGTTTGGAAAAGTTTATGCATTCTTCAACCAATTGTGAACCAAGGCCCATTCCTCTCGCCTTTGGGTCTACTATTAATAGACGAAGCTTAGCTGTATCCTCACTTCCTTCTACAACAAAAATAGAACCCACTATTTCTCCGTTCATTTCGGCAATCCAGCAGCGTTCCCGCTTAGGATTATAGTTGATTATAAAGTCCGCTGCAATTTGAGATACAAGAGCTTCAAATCTCTCATCCCATCCAAATTCTTGTGAATACAAAAGACCATGCTTGTGTACAACCCACCCCATATCACCAGGTTCATGCTGACGAAGAAAATACGGGCCTGAAAATTTTAGGCATTCATTCTTACTGATCAGTCCTTCAACGGTTTTCATAGCGTTAATTAATTGCTGCTGTTCACTTTCCGATAATTTCCCAAGAAGATCCGCTATTTCATTGTATGAACGTTCATTTAGTTTAGAAAAAGCTTTTTCTCCCTCTGGCGTAAGCTTTAAAATGCGCTGCCTGGCATCTTTAGCAGAACGTTCTTTCTTTATAAGGCCTTTCTCTTCAAATCGGGCTAATATTCGACTTAAATAGCCTGCATCTAAACCCAGCTCTTGAGTTAAATTTGATGCTGCAGGGTCCTCGTTAGTGGCGATTTCAAACAGGATTCTGGATTCTGTCAGTGAATAGGGGCTATGCAGTAACCCTTCCCGCAAAGCTCCTATTTGTCTGGTCATAAAACGGTTAAAATGGCGAACAGCACTGATTCTTTCCTCAAACGAGATCATGGACAAAGAAATCACTCCTCAGAATATAGTTGCCTTTGTCAAATATAATAATTAATTTATTTGCTTCAGTCAACTTCTTTCCGGAACAAAGAGGAAGCTTGTTAAAAGAAAAAGCGCCAATTTCTTTAAATTGAAATCGGCACTTCGTTTATTTCCTTATATTCGTTTAGCGTGATGCTTTAGGCGGCTGGCACACATCACATTTACGCTGGTGATTATTTTTAAATTTCGTAAATGTTTTTTCAAACTCACTGCCGCATGCACATTTAAAAAGCAGTTTTTGAGAAAAACCATGATATTCCGTCGATAACAGCTTACTATCTGAATTTTTCTCAACAAATTCATTAATTTTACTGATTGTCCATCGTTTATTCATACTACACACCTCCATATTTAATCACTAGGCGGAGGCTTTTCTGGGCATCCGTTCCACCATGAGCACTACTCATAATTCCTAAGTTCCTCATTATAACATGGTCTGGGGACAAAGGAACAGGTTCATTGCCCCATCCATTCCAGTATCTCTGATTGTTTAACATCTTACATATTTTCGTTTAAAGCCAAGCTTCCCTCTATCTACTTCCTTCTGGATATTCTCTGAGGCGTGCAGGAAACTGCTTTTTTTCTTGTCCCGCTTCATTTCAACCGGCCCGATGGCTTTTGCTGTCTCAACTGCTTTTTCATGGAGCGGCAAATAAGAAACACCCACTGTATAGACAAAATTATTCATGGCGGATTTTGTACGCTCCGGAGAATCGTGGATGGTGTCTTTCACTTTATCAAGCATTTTGGCCAGTTTTTCTTCGGAAAATTCAGCGTCCGGACGATTCCCCAAAAGCCAGCAGTAGCAGCTCCAGCCCCCTGACATCCGCAGCTCTTCCCCGCTTTCGATCCATTTATCGGCAACAGCCTGTGCAATATCTGCTTCAGCTAATGTAACGGCCACCACATAATCGGACAGCATATAAAAATATGCATCATCCATCCAGCGGTCAAAATCCGCTTCGGTCATGGCTTCTGGATCTGCAATGATGCCTGCAAAGTACATAGCATCGTAGTTCCCTGTAGCGTATAGCTCCTCTGCCAAAGACTGATTTCTTTTAATTTTTTTGGCGATTGGCTTCATTGCACCTGTTGCCACTCCAAAAAGCGGCTCGTGCGCGCCGTTTGATATGTACATTTTCTTGGTCCGTTCCTTGCTGAGAGCTTCGAGCTCCTGCATAACCGTTTGTAAATCCATCTTTAAGCACTTCCTTCCATTTTAATAATGTTAACTTCACTTGTGCGCCTCAAGACCCCAAGTATTCTGTTTTCAGTTCAATCTCTTTTACTTCTTTATCGTAATAGACCTTATAGGCCCTGGCGTTGGGTCTTGAACTTACGATTCGGCTGACCTCTTCCTCAATAAAGTGGATAGCCACTCCATCATCCGCTGCAATTCCAGGCTTTATTTTATCAGAAGCCAAAAGCTCATGATAGGCAGGCCTTCTTTCCGCTTCCCCATCGTAATGAGGGCAATTGCTTCCTTTTAAGAAGCCCAGGCATGTTAAGGGCTCCAGTTTATCGCCATATGAATCCGTAACCCCTTCTTCAAACCAGCAAATAGATCCTGCGCTGATGCCGGCTAATACGATCCCTTGGCCCCATGCCTTTCTTAAAATCTTATCTAGTCCCCATTCTTTCCATAAAGCCAATAAATTCTTCGTATTTCCGCCTCCAACATAGATGATATCTTTATCCAGTATAAACCCCTCTATATCTCTTGTTGGCGGCTTAAATAAAGATAAGTGGGACGGCTGGCACTTCTGATTTTCAAAAAAGTCATAAAACCACTTGATGCAAATGTCGGAATCTCCTGTAGCCGTAGGAATATAACAGATTTTAGGATTTTCTTTTCCTGACTGCCGCAAAATATATTCATCTAATAATGGATTCTCCGGTTCCATAGAGAATCCCCCGCCTCCAAGAGCGATTATTTGTCTCATATTCCAGCTCCCCCCAAACATGTTTAGTATAAATATTCTCCTTCATGACTGACGTTCCTTGTTCAACTAACTAAAAAAATGGAGCTGCCCATATGACAGCTCCATTATAAAAGATATCTTACGATTCACTCAGCACTGGCTTCCCCGCTTCAAGAAGCACCTGATCCCGCCCTAATATGAATGCTAATAGGATAATGAATGCCCCTGTTCCAGCAAGAAGCCATTCGACGGCAATAATATCTGCAATTGGTCCAAATATCAGCATGCCGATCGGCATCATGGAGGTGGAGATCATCCCCATGACTCCAAACACCCTGCCTAAATAGTTCTCTTCAATTTTTTCCTGCAGCATGACAGTAGTTGGCGTGTTGAATATTGGCATCGCCACACCGAACAAGGCCATAAACACTAAATAGATCCAGAAGACCGGGACAATGCCAAGCGCCAAAGTGCATATTCCCATGATGAGACTGGCGAGGGTCATCGTTTTAATTTTATTTGGATAGCCTCCCCAGGAAGCAATGATTCCTCCGCCAATCATCATGCCGACTGAAAAAGCAATTTCAATGGCTGTCAGCTTCCATACATCTCCGCCAAAGGTGCGGGTAACCTGCAGCGGCGTCAAAAAGGCGGCAGGCGCCATTAGCACGAAGAAGACAGCAAAGAACAGGAAGAACTTTTTCAGAAATGGATTGCTGTTTACATATTGCAGACCTTCTTTAAAGTCGCTGAAGTAGCTTGTAGTCTGTTTGGCCGTGGCCTTTTCGTGCACAGCAATTTTGACAAAAGTCATCAGTGTAACAATGGCAATCGCTGCTGTGATGACATCGATGAAAAAGATGATTTCAAGTGATGACATTGCCAGCAGAGCAGCACTGACCATTGGCGAGACAAACATGATAACGGCTTGAATGCTTCCGTTTGCTCCGTTTACCTTTGTGAGCTTATCCTTCGGGACAATCTGAGGCAGAATCGCCCCGACAGCAGGAGTCTGAATCCCTGTTCCAAGGGCACGGATCGCTGCCATGACAAATAGAAGCCAAATGGATTCATAACCCATAAAAAAGAGGATAGCGAGAATCAGAGTTGAAAAGGCAATAAGACCATCTGCTAAAATAATCAGCATTTTCCGGTTATACCGGTCTGCCCAGACACCCGCGACCGGTGATAAAAAGAAGGTCGGAATAAAACCGCATATGATGTAGAGCGTCATCATCAAACCAGATTCTGTCGTTAAGGTAATATGCCACATAATGGCGTATTGAACAAGGGACGATCCAAACAGCGAGATCGTCTGACTGCTTAAAAAGAGAATAATATTCTTAAGCCAATTCTCCTGCAGATTAGGATTTTTTGTACTCATTGTCTAATCACTCATTTCTATATTAGTTAATAAAAACAAGCTTTGCCTATATTCAGTTGATTAATCCGCTCTATACATTCTATTTCTAAAGACAGCAAAAAAGAGGAGAAATTCATCTCCTCTTTAAAAATAACCGTTAAATTTAGGTTTCCTTAAATAGACAGACCAATCCCGTCGCTCTGAACATAGGCAGAGCCTTCAAACGTATTCAATTAACGATTGAAAAGCGGGTTTCTTAATCTCATTGATGCTGTCAACAGGAAAACCTCCATTTCATTTTAATTATATCAATCATACCAGCGCAGACCTGTTCATGCAATAGGGACTTAGGACAGGTTCCTCGTTCCAGTCGGGGGCCGGGAATGTGTACATGTCCTTTCGTCCCTACTTATAAACTTCTTCTCTGGAATGAAACCCATCTGCAATAATGGTACGATCCATATTGTGTTTATCGACAGCAATTGGCGAAAGAAGGACCGAGGGCACCTCGATTTTTCCATTATTAATTTTTCGGCTTGCTTCTATATTTTCTCCCTTCGCCATCCTGACCGCTAGTTCAGCAGCTTCTTTGGTGAGCGTGCCGATAGGTTTGTATACCGTCATCGTCTGGGTACCTCTGATGATCCGCTGGGCAGCGGCAAGCTCAGCATCCTGTCCTGCTACAGGAATTTTCCCTGCCAGCCCTTGCACTGCCAGTGCCTGGATGGCTCCGCCTGCGGTAGCATCGTTGGCTGCGATCACGGCATCTATTTGATTTTGGTTGGCTTTAAGAGCCTCTTCCATATTTACAAATGCATTCGCAGGCGTCCAATCTCTGGACCACTGATCATATACAATCTGTATATCGCCTTTTTCAATTAAGGGCTGAAGCACGTTAAAGACTCCTCGTTTAAATAAATGGGCGTTATGGTCAGTGATTGCTCCGCCAATGTACACATACTTCCCTTTAGGAACCAGTTTGGTGATGGCCCTTGCCTGCAGCTCTCCAACCTTTTCATTATCAAAGGATATATATAAGTCGATATCGGCATTTTTCACTAGCCGGTCATATGAGATGACTTTGATGCCTGCCTCGTGAGCTTTTTTGACGATCGAAGCGGTGGCTTCAGCATTATGGGGAACGACAACCAGCAGGTCGACCCCCTGTTTAATCAATGTTTCTGCCTGTGATATTTGGACCGCATCATCCCCATTCGCAGCCATGATCTCCACTTCGGCTCCGAGTTCTTCTACGGCCTCTTTGAACAAATCTCTATCCTTCAGCCAGCGCTCTTCCAATAAAGTATCCATTGAAAAGCCGATCTTAACGGCCTTCTCCCCATCCCCTCCTACTTGCACTTCGCCTGCAGAAGGAATTGCTTTCCTGGGATTTTTTTTGAGTGCTGTTTCCGTTTGGCAGGCTGACAGGAGGCAAACCAGAAACAGCGCAGCCAGAGTCAGCTTCCATTGAATCCTATCCATCTGTTTTGCCCCTTTTTCTTCCATCATTCTTTTTTTCCCAGAAGGGTTTTGCGGAATTCCGTCGGTGACTGGCCGCACATTTTTTTGAAAACCTTGCTGAAATAGTTCGGTTCATGATAGCCCACTTCAAAGGTGATTTCTTTCAGGCTTTTTCCGTGATCCGCCATCAGCTTCTTTGCTTTTTCAATACGGCATTCAGTCAGGAAATCGATATAATTTATCCCGAGTTTCTCCTTGAACATTTTACTGATATAGATCGGGCTTAGCTCCACTTTCCTACCCAATGCTTCAAGAGAAATATCCTCGTGGGAATGTTCGGTAATATATTGTTTCAGCTGGTGGATAGTATCCGCTTCCAGCCTGTCGTAATGCTCCATATACGCCTTCTTCATTTGCTTTACCAATTGATTCGTTTCAGCGCGCAGCTGCCGGAAATCCTGGGTTTGATACGCAAAAAATGGCGCAGGAGCTTCAACCCCAATCTCACTCATTACACGTGAAGCAATCCAGAGCAGCTGCAGCACCCGCTGCTGCGCTTGAATCACCCCTTTCCTTTCTGTTTCACATCGCTGGATCATTTCCATTACACTTAAGCTGATTTGCTGCCATTTACCAAGCCTGACTTGATCGAAAAACTGTTTTTCCCGCTCTTTGGTCAGCTGCAGATCTTCCCCTGCGCTAAGCACTGGCACATCGGAATAAAATCGGTATTTAACAGGGAGGGTTGAATCCAGGGTGGCAATAAGAGATTCCTGATAGGACTGACGGATGGACTGCATTGATCCACAAGCGTTCCCAATCCCGACGAACCAGCCTTCTGATAAGCCTTTTTTCGCAAGAGACAGAATTTCTCCGGCTATAAATATGGCCTGTGAACGGAATGATTGCTGTTTTTTCCTAAAAACGATGATGGGAAGCTGGCGGCCATATAGTGCACCTACCCATGCACTGCCTGCTTGCCTGACCTTCTCTTTGACCGAGGTATAGAGGTGTTCTTGTCCATCAGGGAGCAGGATGCTCATGACAAACTGTTCATCTGTTGAGCGAATATCGAGCATTTCCACCAGCATATCCAGATGAACTTCATGGACATGATCGAACAGCAGCTGTGTCACTACATCCGTCTCAATGACCGGAAGAGCCTTTTGCAGCGCATCCTGCTGAAGCTTCGTCATTTCACGGAATCTCCGCTCTTCCTCAATCTGTTCAAGCACCTTCCCGACTGTTGCTTCAATTTCCGTTATCTTGCTTGGCTTCAGTAAATAATCCTTGACCCCAAGCTTTATCGCCTGCCGGGCATAATCGAATGTATCGAATGCTGTAATCATAATAAATTTAATATGCGGATCGGCTTCACTGATTTGCTTAATAGCTTCCAGGCCATTCAGCCCTGGCATCTGAATGTCCATCAGGATTAAATCAGGGTTAAACGCTTTAGCCAATTGAACGGCCATCTTTCCATTTTTGGCCTGGCTGATTTCAACGCCAGGAAAGGCCTTTTGCAGAATCACTTCCAGTCCTTCCCGTTCAATTTGTTCATCATCCGCGATCAGGAGTCTTGTCATGCTGCCCCCCTCCTATCTTTCGGTATTGTTATTACTACTTTTGTGCCGGCAGCACTGCTCTCAATGTTCATGACATCTTCATTGCCGTAAAAAAGGCGCAAACGCCTGACAACATTGGTAAACCCTATGCCCGTAGA
The DNA here is from genome assembly GCF_000294775.2 of Cytobacillus oceanisediminis 2691. Lineage (GTDB taxonomy): Bacteria > Bacillota > Bacilli > Bacillales > Cytobacillaceae > Cytobacillus > Cytobacillus pseudoceanisediminis. The sequence continues at coordinate 596,465 of NZ_CP015506.1, read as the reverse complement.
GTTTCCATCTTTTTGAATGAACTGCCCTTGAAGAATCTGTTTAATTTTAAATTCCTCAATACCTGGACCATCGTCTTCCACTTCTATAATCACACAGTCATTTCCGTCCTGAATGCGAAACCAGATAATTCCCCCATCTTCTCTTGGCTCGACTGCATAGTTGACGGCATTCTCGATGATCGGCTGCAGTGTGAGACCCGGAATGTCCACATTCAGACACGTTTCATCTATTGACATTTTCAAATGCAGGCGATCTGTAAATCTGGCTTTTTGAATATCCATGTATTGCTGCAGGACCATCACTTCTTCTCTAAGTGTTACTGGCCTATCAAGCCTTTTTAAGTTATAGCGCAGCAGGCCGGCAACACTAACAAGCAGGTCGCTGGTTTCATGAGAGCCTTCCAGATAGGCTTTCTTGGAAAGGGTATTTAATGTGTTAAATAAAAAATGAGGATTAATCTGGCTTTGCAGGTTCAAGAGCTGGCTTTCCTTCAGCAATAACTTGCTTTCCTGCAGCTCATGCTCCAGCTGCGCCTTATGCTGGATCTCTGAAATTAGGTTATTGATATTAATCCGCATCCGGTCAAAGGTCTGGGCAAGAAAAGCAATTTCATCATTCGAATCAACCTTTATCGGCAAGTGAAATCTGCCCCTCGATAACTCATTGGCTGCCTGGGTCAGCTTCTGTACAGGCTTCGTAATGCTTAAGGAAAAGCCATAGGTCAAGAACATTAAGAGGCAGGTGATTATCAGCATCAGCCAAATCCCCAGTTTTTTGATTTCTTCGGACTGGTCAATAATCCCCCGGTAAAGCCGTTCATACGTATTCAGTTCACTATCAATCAGCGTCAGCGTCATCTCGGAGATATACATCGAGATGCGCGTCGCTTCTGAGAATTCCTTTGCCGAATCCTCTGTCTCCTTTTCATTAAAATAAAGAAGGGAGCGGTCAGTTGTCTCAACCAGGCTGTCAATCAAATTCATATAATTTGTCAAAGCGAAATCATTTTCTGAATTTCGAAGATATGAAACTTCCCTTTTTGCATTTTCTATTTTTCCCCTACTTTTGTTCAGTTTGTCCAGATTTTCGGGAATAGGCGTGATGAAGTAGTTATTCAAGTCTGCAATCATCTGCTGGCTTGTTCTTGTAACTTCATTCATTCGAAGGTACCGCTGAAGAATTTCATTATATTGATTCTGAGTTTTCTGATTATAATAGGTGAGTGTGATCCATATGGCTGCCATAATCAATAGAATCACAGTCGTGAGTGTCCAGATTTTCTTATGAATTTTGTTCATTGCTTTTCCATCGCCTTTAATATCCTGATATCGGTGAGATAGCCTTCAGATTTCAGCGGCACTTCTTCATCCCTAAGCCATTTCAAAATCAGCTCTACACTGAGGCTTCCCATCTTTTCAGGAGACTGTTCAATGATTCCATCAAGTTTCCCCTGAGTAAGCAAAGATATTGAATCCGGACCATCGTCAAAAGAATAGATATAATAAGGTTCTACCTGTGATCGCCTTCCAATTTCCTGAATCATCGCTCCGGCTATATTTGCCTTAATAGCTATAAAACTATCAGTATCCGGATTTTGATTCAGCATGTTCTGAGTGGCAGCGATAATTTCCTCCCTAACATCAGTCGTTTCCGCATAGACTGTCTGGATATTTGGATAATCCTTCAGTACTTCATGAATGCCATCAAGGCGCTGCCGCTGATAAAACTCTTTATGCTTGTCACCCATGAGAATGACTTTTCCTTTATGGCCCATATCGTCAAGAAGCTGTTTCGCAATTAACTGCCCGGCCAGATATTGATCCGAGCCGACGTACGTTTTTCTCAAACTTTCAGATTTGGCCACGTCATTGGCCACCGTAATAATCGGGATTCCATAAAAAGCTGCTTTTATCTTTGTTAAATCTTTGAATTCCTGAGTGTCCAGACCCTGAACAATGATGCCGTCCACTTTTGATTGAATGGCTATCTCTAACTTTTTCAAAAATTCCTCTTGATTCTTTCCATAACTTCCCCAGACTTCCAGGCTTGCCCCATCCTTCCGTGCTTGTTCCTGTGCAGCAATACCTGCCTTGTCCCAGAAAGGGGTCTCTAATTCCTGCGTTATCAGGACAAGCCGATATTTCGCTTCCTGGCCATCTGATGCAGCTGGGAGGTCCCATTCGGATGTAAACGCTTTCTTTGATAGCGTAAATGTAAAATAACCAAGGACGATACATGTAAGACAAAATACTAAAATACCCGTTTTACGCAAGGCTGTATCTCCGTTTCCTAAGTATGAACAGCTAAATAATTTTAATCATATCACCTTTTTAAGGCTTATAGAAGAGTTAGAAAGAGAGAGGATTTTCTGCTGTTAACAGGAGGATAATCGGTGCTTTAGGAAATGCTGCCCACCTGCATTTTAAGGGCATCCTTTTGCCGGATGCCCCATTTTCGAAACTGCTAATGCAGGAAACTGGTAATCTACCCTCTCTTCTTTCGGGTCATGACATCAAAAATCACAGCACCCGCCAATACGCCTCCGCGGATCATATACTGGAGGGAAACCCCTACCCCGAGCAGATTCATGCCGCTTGATAAAGAGGCCATGACTACAGCACCGATAATGGCACCAGTGATTTTGCCCACGCCCCCTGCAGAAGAAACCCCGCCGACATAAGCAGCTGCAATGGCATCGAGTTCAAATAATGTCCCAGCTGTTGTAGTCGCTGACTGAAGACGTGAGGTGAATAATATGCCGGAAAGAGCTGCCAGCATCCCCATTGAACCGAATACTATATACGTAATTTTATTTACATTGATTCCGCTCAGATGTGCCGCTTCCGGATTGCTTCCCACAGCATATATATGTCTGCCAAGAACGGTTTTCGTTGTCAGAAAGTGATAGATGACAACCACTAAAAGCATAATGACAACCGTCCAGGAAAATCCATTGTAGCCTGCCAGGATCCAGGTAATATAGGAAATGATAGCAGAAACAAAAACTAATTTGACAATAAAAATCCCTTTTGACACTACCTCGAATTGATAGTTGATCTTGTTTTTCCGCGTGGAAATTTCACTGTATATATACAGCAATATGGCCAGTACACCCAGAATCAGTGTCAGGAGATGCAGTCCATTCACTTGCATAATCGAAGGAATGAATCCGTTTCCGATTGCATTAAATCCATCATCCTTGACGATAATGGTCCCGGTCTTCTCTGTTACCTGAAGGAGTGCACCTCTAAAGATCAGCATTCCTGCAAGAGTAGCTACGAAGGATGGGATACCGAACTTTGCAACTAAAAGGCCATTGAATAGCCCGACAAAAATACCCATCACCAGGATAATCGGAATGGTGATATAAAACGCTACTCCCATTCCCGTCAGGAGAATCGCAGCAATCGCTCCCAAAAATCCAGCGACGAACCCGACTGAGAGGTCAATGTGCCGGATCACGATAACCAGCGTCATCCCCACTGCAAGGACAGCGATATATCCCGTTGAATCCAGCAGATTGCTTATATTTCGCGAAGACATAAACAGACCGTCAGTCATAATGGTGAAGGTGAGCATAATCACGAATAAGGCAATGTACATGCCATAGTCACGGATATTATCTTTAAATAGCGTTTTCGCTTCGTTAATAAATTCCATTAGTTTAACCTCCTATTGCGTAGCAAGCTGCATGATGCTTTCCTGATTTGCTTCTTCAATCGACAGCTCGCCTTTAATTTGGCCTTCCGCCATGACATAGACACGATCGCTCATCCCCAGAACCTCACCCAGTTCTGAAGAAATCATAATGATGCTCATACCTTCCTCGATCAATTGATTCATAATCGTATAAATCTCGAATTTAGCGCCAACGTCAATGCCCCGCGTCGGCTCGTCCAGGATCAGCAATTTCGGCCCGACAAATAGCCATTTGCCCAGGGACACTTTCTGCTGGTTCCCCCCGCTCAAATTGCCGACAACCTGTTCAAGGGAAGATGCTTTAATATACATGGACTTTTTATATTCCATTGTTTCCTTTACTTCTTCGTTATCATTAATCACTCCATTTACAGCAATCCGTTTGAGGTTTGCCGCAGAAATGTTGTTTTTAATATCCTGTATTAAAAACAGGCCGTCCCCTTTTCGGTCTTCCGTCACGTACGCAATCCCTGACCTGATGGCGTCACTCGGATGCTTCAGCGTTTTTGGAACGCCATCCACCAATAGTTCGCCGTGTAGTTTATAAGATTTTGGATTTCCGAAAATACTCAGGGCAAGTTCTGTCCTGCCTGACCCCATCAAGCCCGCAATCCCGACAATTTCTCCTTTCTTAACATGAAAATTAACATCTTTTACAACCTGCCTGCCCAAATGCACAGCATACGCGGACCAGCTGCGAAGCTCAAGAACAGGATCGCCAAATGTTTTGTTCGGCCTCTTTGGATAAATATCTTCAATCTCCCTGCCAACCATGTTTTTAATAATGACATTTTCAGAGATTTCTCCTTTTGAGGCGTCCAGGGTACAAATGGTTTGGCCGTCACGAAGCACAGTCGCTTTATCTGCAATCGAGATGACTTCTTTCAGCTTATGGGAGATCATGATGCAGGTAATTCCCTGCTCTTTCAGCTCCCCTAACAAATCTAGAAGATTTTCGCTGTCATCCTCATTAAGTGCTGCAGTCGGCTCATCCAGGATAAGCATTTTCACGTCCTTGCTTAAAGCTTTGGCAATTTCAACTAATTGCTGTTTTCCAACGCTCAGGTCTTTTACGAGCGTTTCTGGATTCACATCGAGCTTAACCTTATCCAGCATTTTTTTAGCTTCAGCAATGGTCCGGTTCCAATCGACGATTCCACCTTGCTTAATTTCATTGCCCGCGAAGATATTTTCATAGACTGTGAGATCCGGAAACAATGCAAGTTCCTGGTAGATAATGACGATTCCTGCTTTTACACTGTCACTGATCTTGTTGAATTGCTGCACACTGCCCTCAAATACAATGTCACCCTCATATGTGCCATATGGATATACGCCGCTGAGCACCTTCATCAGTGTGGATTTACCTGCTCCGTTTTCACCAATCAAGCAGTGGATCTCACCTTTCTCCACTTTGAAATTGACATTGCTGAGCGCTTTGACACCTGTAAATTCCTTGGAAATCCCGTGCATTTCCAAAATATTATCGTTCATTATGATTCCCCCTAGCCAAACAGCTATCAGAAGGAGAAATAGTGATAGAAGCATCTATCACTATTTCTCCTCCTTTATTGATTAAAGTCCTGTAAATTCATCCGCTTTATAGTATTCAGAATCAATCAGTTCTTTTTTCACGTTATCTTTGTCGACAACGATTACAGCTGTTTGCTTTGCTTTTACTTCAATCTTGCCGTTGTCGTAAGAACCAGTTGTCTCAGGGTCTTTGTCTTCAAGGATATCGATCGCCATGCCCATTGCATCTTTCACGAGAGTACGAACATCCTTGAATACTGTCATGGATTGCTTTTCATCAATAACGTATTGAATGGAAGCCTTCTCTGCATCCTGACCTGTTACAAGATAGCTGGATACTGCACTGTCAGTTCCAAAAACATCTGCAATGGAACGGGCCGTTCCGTCGTTCGGAGCAAGAATTGCCACATCGCCCTTCATATCGTCAGAAGCTGCAGTCAAATGCGTTTGTGCCTTGTTCTTCGCTTCGTTTGGATCCCAGTTCGTTGTCACCTGGCCAATGATTTTGCTTAGCTGGTCACGGGACAGATCAGCTGTCTCTTTCAAAGCTTCGGCTTCGCTTGAATTAGCAATCTTGAATGTGCCATCTGCAATCTTAGGCTGAAGCACACTCCATGCTCCCTGGAAGAATAGGAAAGCATTGTTATCAGAAGCAGCGCCTGCGTATAGATACAGAGGCACGTCCTTGCCCGTTGCGTTATCTGCCAGGTATTGTGCCTGTGCAGCTCCTACAGCAAGGCTGTCAAATGTTACATAATAATCAATTGCATCTGTATTGGTAATTAAACGGTCATAGGATATGACTTTTACCCCATCTTTCTTCGCAGCCTCAACCGCTGCAGCAGCTGCATCGCCATCTTGCGGACAGATAATCAGCACATCAATCCCTTTGTTCAGCAATGTCTCTACATTTTCTTTTTCCTTAGCCGAAGATCCCTGGCTAAACAAAATCTCAGTTGTATATTCCGTTCCTTTTAACGCATCTTTAAATCTTTGCTCATCCTGAACCCATCTGGGCTCATCTTTCGTTGGCAAAACGATACCGACACTTACCTCACTGCTTCCGCCGCCAGTGCCCTGGCTGCATCCTGCTGCAATAAACGCAAACATCATAACCGTCAGCATAAGAGAAATGACTTTCCACTTTCTTTTCATTCTTTTTCCCCCTTTATAATGGATAAAAATTACCTGCCTACAGGAAAAATTATAACTTTATTACCAGCCCGTGAAAGCGTTATCACTAGCACTCTTTTAATATCACCTGTAATTTTTTATACTTAATTCAATCTCAAATTTTTCTTCCACAATAAAAAAAAGACAGCTGCACTAGCTGCATTTTTTATGTCCATAAAAAAATGCGTTAATCCAAAGATCAACGCATTTCTCTTTATAAAGCTTCACCCTCAGTTTGCTTCTTACCCGGCGCAAACCAGCCAAACAGGGCAATGGCCACCAATACGCCATAAAAGACCAATGTCCAGCCTGTACTATGAGGAAAATGATGATCAAGGACACCGATATCCTCATGGGCAAGTGTAATAACAGCAAGCTTGACACCAACCCAGGCGACAATCGCATAAGCGGTTGTTTCTAATGCCGGCCGTTTAGCAAGGAGCTTAACAAACCAGGTAGCCGCGAACTTAATCAGGATCAGTCCGGCAATCCCGCCTAGCACCACTACAATAAACTGGCCGCCATCCATGCCGCCGAAATCGTCAAGCGGTGAATCCGGCAGACCTAGTGCCAGCGCAACAGCAGCAAGAATCGAATCGATGGCAAAGGCAAGATCGGCTAATGCAATCTTCCCTACGGTTGGCCAAAATCCTTTCCCTGCCGCTTCTTCCTTCACATCCTCACGAATATTTTCGTTTTCTTTTCCGAACTTGGCCTTAATTACATGTTTTAAGCCAAGGTACAATAGATATGCCGCTCCAATCGCCTGGATCTGCCAGACGTTTGCAATAAATGAAATGGCAAAAAGCGCACCAAACCGGAAAACGAAAGCCATAATGATTCCATAATTAATTGCCTTTTTCTTCTGATCTTCGGGTAAATGCTTCGCTATGACGGCTAAGACAAGAGCATTGTCAGCCGACAGCAATCCTTCCAGACCAATTAATATCAATAATGCCCAGGCATACTCGAGCCAAATGGACTCCATCCGCGACACTCCTTTCTGCAACAAAAATGTTCTTCATTGATTCGATAACTATAGATTCCCCAAAATTGCTGAAGGAAACCTTAAAAATATATAATAAAATGGCGTCCTATATTCAGGACGCCAGAAGAAAAAAAACTAATTATTCAAATCAAAAAGACCCGGGGCATGCTCATTTGGCATATCAGGCATTTCAGGAACAGGATAGCCTTTTGGCGGTTCTACAACGGCAAGATCTCCGCCATTTCTGCTTGGAGTGGTCCCCTGGAAAACCTCACCGATCCGGGTATCATCAAGCCTGAAATTAAACTGGGCATTGTGGAAGCCCATTTCCACATATTTTCGGCATTCAGGGTATTTATTTAGATCGTAATTAGGAATCGGGAATATTTTGCCCCAATCCACTCCTAACGTTTCCAGTGCTTTTGCGAATGCATTTTGATGGGCATTATCCCGGACAATCAGGAAGGCAATCGTCTCTCTTAGCGTCTTATTGCTGCTCATCTCGTAAATCCTTGATTTCTGGAGAACACCTGTCGATTCAAGAACGACATTATTCAGGAGGTTGGCCACCAGGTTGCCGTGGTCATATACCCAGGATCCGTTCCACGGGTTACCGCCAGCATCGACAGGAAGAGATGCCTTTGCCCCCATAATAAAATGATGAGGGTTAGCTCCTCCTTGAATCACATCGTCCAATGGAGCCCCATCTTCAGCCTGATTGCCTGGCATACTTCCGCCAGCATCATTTAGAAGCTGATTAATCGTAGTTTGAACGAGTTCAACATGACTTAGCTCTTCCAAAAACACACCTCTGATCAGATCACGATATTGCTTCGCTTTTCCTCTGAAATTTGCACTCTGGAATGAAAACTGCATCAGCGTCCTCATTTCACCAAACTGCCCGCCCAACGCCTCCTGCAGCACTTTCGCCGCATGCGGATCCGGCTTATCCGGCACAATCATATTAATTAAATCTTCTTTATAAAAGTACATGTTCATCATTCTCCTTTTTCCAGCATTCTTAATTAGAATGCCTTGCCTAAAGGAGCCTATTCATAAAATAAGCAGGAGGCTTAACCTTTCTGCAAAACATGATGCCGTCATAGTGCTTTTGCGGATATATGGCAATAGGCAACAGCCCTATCATGCCAGCTTCGAGGAGCCGCCACCTCCGATTCAGCCAGTTCCGCTTTGGAAGCCCCTTTTCACATAAAGGCACAAAACTGTCATGCCTACAGGCTTCCAGAAGTAAACTTTCTAACTGTTTTTTAGACAAATTAATGGGAAAGTTCACTCTAAGCAGGGAGGCAAGCTCACCTTCTCCGGCATAATAACCTATGGAGTAAACTTGATCGCCATAGCATTTTGATAGCTGCTGTCCGACATTCGTGATACCAAACAGCTTAGAAGTGACTGTTTTGCTTTTTCTAATATGAAAATTATGAGCCCACACAATGACCTTTTCACCCTTGTAATACTCTTCCAATAACCACTGCAGATTTCTGAACATATACGTTCCCCGAATGACTCCTGAAGCAATCCAGCTTTTTGTATTGATTTCCAGCCACTTCAAACGGTTCTTGAGTCCCTGCCCTATAACCTTAAGGTTCCTTTCTTTTTCTATATCATCTTCCTTCAATCTGCTCTCAAAAAGCTCCAGACTGGACTGATATAGATCCATACACATTTGAATCTTTTCTTTAGCCTTCTTAGCTATTTTCGTTTGTCCCCTTATCTCCTCATCAATATTGAAAAATACTGTTTCTGCCTGATGAATGGAAGCATATACTTCTTCATCTGTATTAAACTTGAGCCATTCCAGCATGTTTTGCGATATCAGCGGGTATGCGGGCTGTATATCCATACCGGCGATATGCAGGCGGTTCGCCCAGGATTCCTGAAATAAAGGGAGCATTTCTTCATTATGAAAAATATCCAGAAGGCCATGCTGAATTTTCTCCTCAGCAGGGAGGTCTTTCAGAAGCTTTCTGCAAAATACCGCTTCAAGCAGACCGCTCTCCATGACAACCACATTAAATCCATGGACACTATGCAAATACTTAATCATATTTATTTTGCCTGTGTAAAAATCCCCGACTCCATGGCTGCTCTCTCCCAGCATCACAACCCTTTTCCCCTCAACATATGGATCCATACAGGTAAAATCAGATGGAACCGTTATTTCACAGCTCTTGCTGGCTATTTGATCTATCCAAAGTGATCTTGTTTTTCTTGTTATGAAATTCATGAACAAACCTCCATCACAAAACCGGGGAGATCTCCCTATAAGATAACTATGATTACGAATTGGAAATTAATTGGTTTCACTTTTTCTTACATTCATATACTTGGCAAAGAGAACCTTCGAAAAGGTAAAATAAATTGAATCCATTCGGAGAAGAATTGGGGAGATATTATGAATGCCTATTTACTTTTAGCATTAGCCATTGTAAGTGAAGTGTTTGGCAGTTCCATGCTTAAAGCAACAAACGGGTTCAAAAAACTACTGCCATCCCTTGGTGTAATCATTGGATACGGTGTAGCTTTTTATTCGTTATCTTTATCGTTAAAAACACTGCCGCTTGGTGTGGCTTATGCGATTTGGGCTGGCCTCGGGACCGTGCTGACAGCCTTGGTCGGAATCACCATCTATAAAGAGAATGTAAATGACAAAAAGATTCTGGGACTGGCTTTAATAGTTGGAGGAGTTATTTTATTAAATAGCGGTGGAGGCCATTAATATGAGAGGATACTTTTATTTAACAGTCTCAATCGCAGGAGAGATTTTTGCCACCACCATGCTTAAGCTGTCGGATGGCTTTACGGTGCCGCTGCCATCTGCAGGAGTCTTGTTTGGCTATGCACTTTCATTTTATTGCCTATCATTATGTCTTAAAACCATTCCATTAAGTCTGGCTTATGCCATTTGGTCAGGAGCAGGAACAGCGTTAACTGCGTTAATCGGTGCCGTACTATGGGGAGAAGCATTCAGCAGCCTCAAGATACTGGGAATCATACTGATTATCGGCGGAATAATCGCATTGAATTCTTCCAGTAATGAAGAGACTGCAAAAGAGCCTTCACGTTAGGGCTCTTTTATGTTTCCATGACTTATCTTCATTTATGCCTTTTCCCTTATTAGATATTCTTCAAGGCCCTCAATGTCTTATCCCGAATCTGAACACGATTGATATAGTCCTTCGCAACAAGTTCTGTGTAAAGCAAGTCAAAGAGCAGGAAGAGCGGCAGTGTTGGAGAGATGTTCTGGCTCATATGCATACTGTTTTTACTAGTAACCAGAAGGGATAGATCTGCCAGCCGGGAGAGTTCGGATGTTTTATCACTTGAGATAGCAAGGACTGACGCACCTTGTCTCTTGGAAATTTTGACAGCATCGATTATTTCTTTTGTTTTCCCTGAAACAGAAATGCCAATGACAAGGCTTCTGTCTGAGCTTAATGCTGCATCCATCACAGCTTGATGAGGGTCTGTAATCGACTCAACCTGGATTCCGATCCGAAAAAACTTCCATTTAAACTCCTGTGCTGCAATCCCTGAGTTGCCGATGCCGTATACATGCACTCTCTCCGCTTTCGTTAACAGGGTAATAGCTTGCTGAATATCAAAATAAGTCATGTTCCGGAAAGTCGTTTCGATGATCTCTAAATGGTTTTGATAGAGATTGGAAAAATAATCAATCTCTTTGATGTCACTGGACGCTGCCGGCTTATTTCTTAAGTCGATATATCTCTTTAATTCGTGCTTGAATTCATTAAACCCTGAAAAAGAGATTTTCTGACAGAATCGGGTAATCGTAGCAGGAGAAATATGAATTTTTTTCGCGATTTGATTGATTGACAATTGGCTGATTTCATCAGGATTTCCGATTATATATTTTGCTAATTCCGACTCCGAGCTTGTGAACTTTTCCATCGAGCAGGCTATGCCATGAAGAAGGTTCTCACCGAGATATTCCATATTCCATCTCCTTTTTAGATATCCTTAGGTTCATTATACAAGATGATAACCATATTTTTGTTCAAAGGGCAGAAAACTATGAAATATCTATAACTAGCCTCACTAAAGCAAAAAGCTGAAAACAACAGTCAGAAGACTGAGTTGTTTTCAGCTGATCCTTATTTTTTAATAGCCTCTACAAATCTTTTCGTGATGATCTGCGGTCTTGTTATTGCACCGCCTACCACAACCGAGTGAACATGAAAGTCCAGTACTGAACGGGCAATCTCCGGAGTGGAGACATTTCCTTCAGCTATAACCTTTGCATGCTTCACTTCTTTGACGATTTGTTTGATCACGGAGTAGTCATGATCATCGATTTTCAATCCTTTTGTCTCTTCTGTATATCCGTATAATGTTGGTGCGACAATATCAAATCCAAGCTCATCGGCCAAAATGGCTTCTTCTACTGAAGAGACATCGCCCATCAGCAGTATATGAGGATACTTTGATCTTACCTCCTGATAAAACGATTCCAGATCGTTTCCATCCGGCCGGATCCGGGTCGTTGCATCTGTTGCTATGATTTCGGCACCCGTCTCAGCTAAGGCATCGATCTCTTTCATCGTTGGTGTAATAAAGACAGGATGGTCCTTGTATACTTGTTTGATGATGCCAATCACAGGAAGATCAACTTGTTCTTTTATTTCCTTAATATCAGGGACAGAGTTGGCACGAATGCCAACAGCCCCTCCCTCCTTTGCAGCCAATGCCATACGTCCCATAATGAACGAGCTGTGAAGCGGTTCTCCTTCTAAAGCCTGGCAGGAAACAATTAGCCCATTTTTGATTTGTTCCAGCACTTGATGCATTTAAAAACACGTCCTTATTATTTATTACTGACCCAGATACTCTTCTATCTCGTTTTTAACAATGGTGACTTGAGGTCCATAAATAATTTGAACTCCCGTTCCCTTTTTCACAATCCCTTTTGATCCGGTCTGTTTAATGATTTCATCTTTTACCATGGATTCATCCTTTACGGTTACCCGCAGACGAGTCGCACAGCAATCAACAATATCAATATTATTTGTTCCGCCTAATCCTTCTACAATCGTTTTAGCACGATCTGTAGCTGCAACTTGCTCCGCAGCCTGTTCTTCATCTTCACGTCCCAGAACTTTGAAATTCTTTTTTCTGATTAAGAATTTAAAAGTAAAGTAGTATAGGAAGAACCATGGAATACCTACCATCAATACATATGGCCAGTTTGTTTTATCTGTCCCTTGAAGAATTCCAAATAAAATAAAATCAATAAATCCGCCTGAGAAGGTTTGGCCGACAGTAATATTGAAAATGTCCGCCATCATAAAAGCAAAACCATCGAAAATGGCATGTACTAAATAAAGAAGAGGTGCCACGAACAAGAAACTAAATTCAAGCGGCTCTGTGATGCCTGTCAAAAATGAGGTTAATGCTGCGGATAACAAAATTCCAGCAACCACTTTTCTGTTTTTCTTTTTAGAGCAATGATAAATGGCCAATGCTGCACCCGGCAACCCAAACATCATCGTAATAAAACGGCCTGACATAAATCGTGATACCCCTTCGTAATATTGTTCAGTCGAAGGATCACCCAGCTGGGCAAAAAAGATATTTTGTGTACCGCTGATTAGCTTCCCGCCAATCTCCAGTGTTCCTCCAAGAGCCGTTTGCCAGAATGGAAGATAAAAAATATGGTGCAGACCAAGCGGTCCAAGCATACGTAAAATAAATCCGTAGAATAGAGTTCCGATTTCCCCGGTGCCAGTAACAACTGATCCAAGCCATTGATTACTGCCTGGAAATATGGCCAGATCACAAATAGAATGGCTCCAACAAAAATCGAAGCAAATGAAACGACAATAGGAATAAAGCGGGACCTCCAAAGAATCCTAACACTTGAGGCAGCTGAATTTTATTGTATTTATTATGCAGGGCAGCTGCCGCTATCCCGACGATAATCCCCCCAAAAACACCGGTTTCCAAAGTTTGAATCCCGACAGCCATCCCTTGGCCGGCTCCTGCCAGGTTATCCTTCGCCAGATCTCCGGTTAAAGAAAGCAGCGCACTAATGGTGCTGTTCATAACAAAATAACCAATCATGGCTGCTAAACCAGCCGTTGCTTTATCTGAACGGGCTAAACCGATCGCTACCCCTACCGCAAATATGATCGGCAAGTTGGCAAATACGATCGAACCTGCCGAACTCATAATCGTAAAAATGGCCTGCAGCCAGCTGATATCTAAAAATGAATAAGCTGAAACCGTATTCGGGTTAGACAGCGCTACGCCAATTCCTAATAATAAACCTGCAGCCGATAAAACGGCTATTGGCAGCATAAACGATTTACCAAATTGCTGTGCTTTTTCAAAAGCCTTTTTCATTGATACTGGCCCCCTTTATCTTGATGAGATGCTTTACTGCTTTAACCTTCTATCCGTATCATATATTCCCAGCTGCAGCAGTTCAATGGGATTGAAATCGTTTTCAATCCTTTTCATCATTCTGCCGGCAACGCTGAAAATACGTTCAGTTGCTAAGGTGCCTAAAAAAACATATAGCGAAATTTGGATGCCACTAAAATGAAAATAGTTAACAATAAACTTGGTTGATTACTATATTTACAGAAGTTCTATTCCGTTAAATCTTCATTTACAATACTGGACCAGCCAGAAAATATCTGGCTGGTCTTTTGAAATTGGAATATCGCTAACAGAGCATCCTTTTTAAGGAGAGAGTGACATTAGCCATTAACCTGCAAAAGGAGATGTCAACTAAACAGCTAGGCAAGATTATTTAATAGAATTAACCTTGATTCGCCAAATCATATGATGAGACCCTTCTCCCCAATAATCCTTTAATAAATAATCCGGTTCTCCAAACTTCCTTCTCCAGATCTTTTGTGAATGTTTATATCCTGAATCTAAACAGAATTCTTCTACTCCTTTATTCCTTAAGGTCAAATACATAGCTGCTAATAATTGATTGCCTATGCCCTTTTTCTGATAATCAGGATGTACAAAGACTGTACCCACTTCATAAAAGCCATTAAGTGCCTGATCCGAACCTCTAATTATCAGCTCATTGGCTGCTCCGTATTCTATTGAACCAACGATTTTATCGCCAAGTAGAGCGATTAGAAAATACCGTTCTCTACCGCCGCTTTTCATATCCATATTCAAATAGTTTTTCTTGGCTATAATTTCTTCTTCCATGTCTTCCAGCAAATCACCAATGCCTTCTTTAAGAAACGTATCGGTTATAACCATTCGAAAGAAATGGTTTAGATCTTTTGCATCCTCAGCAGCTGGCCTTCTTATCATGACATTATTCACTATTAATTTGCCCCTTTTATAGTTACTCCTTTGGATACTTCCTTCCATTTTGTTTCTCTCATTCTACTATACCCAGGAAAAGACTTAGTAAAAAAATGTATCCTTAAGGTTTCCTGCTTATTCATCGATCAGGCCGCAGTCAGCCATTAAAAAAGTGCGTTAATCGAGGATTAACGCACTTCTGCTCACTTACTTCGATATTTCTTGAATAACTTAATAGTAAAAGCCGTTTTCCCTGGTGCACTCTCCACATCTATGTACCCGCTATGAAGATCGACGATGCTTTTGGAAATCGCCAGTCCCAAACCCGAACCACCTGTATACTGGGATCGTGACTTCTCAACGCGGTAGAAGCGATCAAAGATATGTGGAAGATCAATGCGAGGTATGGCCTGGCCATAGTTAGCAATTTCGATCTCAATCATGTCTTTTCTATCATGTAGCGCAGCATCCAGATACCTGCCATCACTTCCATATCGGATTGCATTTTGGATAAGGTTTTCGAATACACGGGCCAGCTTTACACCATCCCCCTCTACAACAGGATCATCAACAGATGAAAATAATCGGAACTCCATTCCTGCTGCTTCCAATTGCACCTTTGTCTGTACGGCTATCTGATTAAGCATTTCCTCGATATTAATAGCTTCCTTATGCAGCTTGATCTGCTGGTTCTGCATATAAGTGAATTCAAAAATATCATTAATTAACGCATATAAGCTTGATGTCTTTGCATGAATGATTTGAACATAGTGGCGAAGCTCGACCTCATTACTGTACCGGTCATTATTAATAAGATCCAGGTATCCTATAATAGATGTAAGCGGAGACCTTAAGTCGTGCGCTACACTCGTTACAAGCTCATTTTTCAGCTGCTCTGTCCTTTTGACTTCCTTAATTGCCTCCTCCGATTTTTCAATTATCTTTTGTATGCCATCTGCGAGTGCCTGAAATTCCGGCTGCACGTAAAAACCTTCTGAAGCATTCTCCTGCCTTACCCATCGCTGAACATCCTCTGTCATTTTAATAAGATTAAGTGCAAGATATCGTTTCCGCTCAAACTGATAAAATATCAGCAAAAATAACCCGGTGGCCATAAGATAGAAAACAAGGAAGAAGAATTCACGAAAATAGGATAGGATGAAAAACAGGCTCTCAAAAAATCTGGAGTTGTCCTCTAAAAACCATACTGCCGGCAGGAGAACAGCTCCCATAACCACCGCCAGGAAAAGTGACAGCAGGATATACATCATGACTTTCCACTTAGGCAGATATCGGAGCAGATTCATAATATTATTTTTCAATTTTATACCCCACTCCCCAGACGGTCTGAATGACCGATTCACCTGGCAGCGCCGCTCCCAGCTTTTCGCGAATATTACTGATATGAACCATGACAGTCTTGTTTGACCCTTCACCAGGTTCATTCCAGACCTTTTCAAAAATCTCCTCCGATGCATACACACGGCCGCGATTCTTAGCCAGCAAATATAAAATCTCAAATTCCCGTGCTGTTAGCTTTATTTCGCTTCCCTCAGCGGTAACGCCATGGCTCCGCTTATCGATGGCGACAGATCCGATATATAATACATCATCAGCTTTTCCAGTTGTTTTATAATTTGCCCTGCGGAGCAATGCCTTTACTCTCGCAGCCAGCTCCAGGGGATTAAACGGCTTAATCATATAGTCATCGGCACCAGTCATTAAACCCATGATTTTGTCCATATCCTCTGCCTTGGCACTGACCATCAGGATCGGCACCTGATTGTTTTTTCTGACATATTTGCAAAACTCAAGTCCATCCATCTTCGGCATCATGATATCTAAAACAATCAGGTCAGGAGGATCCTGCTCCAGTTTCTTAAGTGCTTCCATTCCATCCCCGGCTTTATCAATGATATAGCCATCATTCTTCAGATATACTTCTATCAAATCAGCAATTTGCCGATCATCATCAACGATCAGGATTCTTGTCATTGCCTGTCTCCTCCCATCAGCTAAAGCTGAAACTGTTTGAGCATACTATTTAAAGGAGTTACCTTAAACATGCGCTTAACAATCAGATATCCAATAACTGCTCCCAGAGTATTCGCAAGCAAGTCATTGATATCTGTGCTTCTTCCGCTTCCCAGCGTCACTCGAATGATCAGCTGCAGAAGCTCAAAGGAAGCACTCAGCAGAAATCCAAGCTTTGCAGCTTTCTTAGAACTGTCTTTCGACTTCATTATAAACGGTAAATACATGCCAAAAGGAATCAGCATAATAATATTTAACAAAAACGTTTTCAGATCGATTGTCAAAATGGGAATAAAATTGATTGCCTTATACCAGGGCGTCCGATTTGCATACATCCCTATATTCACATCGATTGGGAAAAAGACCAGATGCAGGACGCAAAGCAAGTAGATCCCGAAGGAAATCAGAACGGCAATTTGTAACAGCCTTATCTTTTCCTTACGGTGCCTCATCCAGATCCAGAGCCCTATTAATCCCAGTAAAGCAGCTGGCAGAAGTACATACCATGATGGAATGGAAAACATTATCGACATTGTTTCTTTCAATTTAACTTCCTCCTTATCTTTCAATAAACATAGTATAGGAAGAAGTTCTAAAGAGTTTTTAAAGAAGAGATTAAGAATCAGTAAAAAGTTAGTACATAAATAAAACCCGCCCTGTTTGTTAATGTCCCCTTTAAGTAGACATTCAAAAAAACCTTCATGTTACCATGGAGGAAAGAATGCTACTTGGAGGGGATTTTTTCTATGGCAAAGAAATGACAAACTTTTAATAGCTATTCGGAGGAGTTTAAACATAATGCCGTCATGAGATACGTGAATGGGTCTAAGAGCTATAAAGTGTTGTCAGAAGAATTGGGAATTCGTCACTGCAGCCAGCTTAAAGTGTGGGTTAAGAAATGGAAAGATGGAGTACCATTTGATGAGCGTAAAGGAGTCTCTAACCCTTTAAAAGGCAGGCCTAGGACTAAATTTAAATCGGTTGAAGAGGAAAGAGATTATTTAAAAGCACAGGTTGAATTTCTAAAAAAGCAGTATCCAAATCTGGTAAAGGAGGAGGAAACATACCCAGAAGAATAAATTATGAACTGGTTGATGAGTTAAGGGGAACCTATCCGGTCTCCTGGCTGCTGGAGATTGCCTATATCAAACCGGCTAGCTATTACAAATGGAAAAAAACGAATGTTAAACGGGAAGAGAAGGCTAAGGATGAACAAGTCATCCGTGAGCACATTTTGGGGATCCATTTCATGCATCCTGAATTTGGCCGGCCTCGTATTACAGATGAATTAAATGAAAACAGGTATTTAATTAACCACAAGAAGGTCTGCAGGCTGATGATGGAAATGGACATACAATCAGTCATCCGAAAGAAGAGAAAATGGCACGGTCGTAGTCCTTCTATCCTCTTCCCTAATCGCCTTAAAAGGAATTTCAGGGCTGCAGGACCTAATCAAAAGATGGTAACGGATATAACATATGTGTCTGTTGGAGAAGAATTTTATTATGTATCGGTCATACAGGATCTCTTTAATAACGAAATAGTAAGTTGGGAGCTATCTAAGAGAAATGATCTGGAACTTGTGTTAAATACAGTAGAAAAATGGACAAAGAAAAAAGACGTAGCTGAAGCCGTTCTCCATTCAGATCAAGGCTTCCAGTATACGTCAAAGCTATACAGCAGCCGATTAGAGGATTATGGCATCAAGGGCAGCCACTCTCGAAAAGGAAACTGCCTGGACAATGCCAGTGTAGAATCGTTCTTCTCACACCTCAAAACCGAGAAGCTGTATATAAATAAGTGTAAGTCAGAAGAAGAACTAGAACAAGCTCTTGAGGATTACCTCTACCATTACAAACGAAGACAAAAGAAACTAAAGATACGCGCGCCGATTGAATATCGACACGCGCTCACTGCTTAGCTTTTTATGTTGTCTACTTGACAGGGACAAGACCAGATTGGCAGGTTTTGTATTATGGAATTTAACACAATCTTTAAATTTTGCATACAGATGTAAAAAAAACAAATGACTAATCGCCTCCCCCGCAGCCTCCGCCATCTCCGCCAAAGCCCCCTCCAAAACTATCACAATTATGCGAACTGCTATAATCTCCTGTATGGTGATAGGAAGAATGATTTTTTCCGCTGCCATAAGAACGATTCGATGGTCTGGAATCACCAATAGCGATCATGATAATAAGAAGTAAACCAATAATAATGAATCCTGACATTTCCATCACCCCTTATTTTTATATACGGATGATGGTTTATTTAGTTTCAGAAAATTAAAACAAAACAACCGATCCATTTATAAAGTTAATAACAGGCAAGTTCTGCCGAAAAAACTATTAAGATGCCTTTGAATAAATAGAAAGAAAGAGGACTTTAAAATGAAAGAAATGCTGGTTTACAGGTATGAAGATGTAATTCATGCCCCAATAGATTTGGTTTTTAAGTACGTCGATGATGATGAAAAAATAAAGCTCTGGAATACCATGCTGATCGAAAACATATATGACAATGAGGAAAATAAACCAGTCCCAGTGCCTGGCACTAAGTTTGTCACCGTTCAGAAACTTGATAAAAAAATCATCAAAATCGATTCCGAATTAATTGAATATAAAGCTCCCCATAAAGTTGTTATGCACTCTCATTCCAAAGAAGGCTTAAGCATTTCAAAGTATCTCTTATCAAGAGAACACAACGGCACGCGCCTGATCGTGGAAGCAAGCCTTGTACCAAGCAACTTCTTCTATAAACTGACAACCAGACTATTAGGATGGACGGCTAAATTTGTGTTTGAAGAGCAATATCAGAACTTGAAGAGATATGTGGAAAATGAAGCGGTTGATGATGAATAACAAAAGGTGTCCTGGAACGGGACACCTTTTACTGTAAAAGCATATTTACTCTTCCTTCTTCACCCATTTATCATCATCATTCTTCTCATATTTCTTCTTCACTGCACTCCAGGCAACCTTAAAGGCCGTTTCTTCCTCGTCATATTCTTCGCTTGCAGAATTAAACGCTTCCTTAAAGATCTCCTGTGCGTGATGCGGAAGATTATCTTTGACGGAATCAGGCAGATCGCTTAGTTTATCATAAGGCATTTTTGCTTCCTCCCCTGCACATGTTCTTTTATGTATTTTTCCTAATTATGTGTGTTTTAAACACATCCCCAGGAAGTCCCCATGTACAGAATAGCCACTCAGCTGCCCGTCATCACTCGGAAGGATTATTAATTAATTCATCATAATAAGCCTGCGGATTAGAAATATGGTTATCAATGAAAAACTTCGCCTGATCTTTGAACATATCAATGTAAGACTCTCTGCTAATGGCTAAATCCCCTAAATCAGCAGTGTCTCCTTGAACTTGTACTGTATCTGCCTTTACGTCAACAACAACAGTCATATATATTTTATCCTTGTAAAGAACAGTTCCCGTCACTTGTTGTTTCACCAAGTCGACAAGAGGAAATTCATGGCGTACACCTGTTGGTTTAAACAGTGTATACCCTGCATTAGGTTTATCTTTATGATCATTCATTCTTCCACCTCATCATGTCACAATCCCCTTTCCATCGAGCCAAACTTCAGCAGAGTCAATAAAGTCAGGTCTTTTCCATGCAGTGATGGCATGTCTTTCTTCCATCCGTTCAACAAGGCTTTGGAAAAACATATCCCCCAAAAAATATCCCAATCGGCTATATCCAAATCTTTCACCGCCACGGATGGAAAACCATTCAAGAAATATCGCATCCGCTGTTTTAGATACATAATCTTCAGCAAATTCCAGCTTGATATCATGCTGATTGGATATTGCGAATTCCAGCCACTCGTCCCCTCCATCATCGAAGGAAAAATAGACAGACGTGTTTAAACCAGGCTCTGTCATTCTGGAAAAGTGGGTAGCCGCTCCTTCCTGATAAAGCCAAGTAAGAGGGTTTTCCCACCTTATATTTGACCAAACTATATCCCTATTATTTGAAATGATATTGTGGCAGGCATGTCCAAATTCATGCGCCACTATAGCTTTTAGATGATCGGTTCCCGGTGACAGCTTTTCTAAAGCAAAGGTAATATTGGGGATGATCATCCGATGTGTAAAGGCATTTGAACCAAAGCCGCCCACGATCAAATTCACCTCAATTGGAAATGAAACTTGATATACGGCTGAATACCTACCAGCCACATCTTCGATTACAGGAATAATCTTTGCATGTACGTCATCAATGGCAGTCAGCGAATACTTTGCAATCGATTGCAAATGTCTTTCTTCGTTGTTCTTACAATGATAGGCAAAATACTCCTTAAATACTTCAGGATATTTATCATGGTAATTTCTTAAGCAATCTGGTGAAGCCTGATAGCTGCACATAAAAAACGGAATTTGTATCAATAATTTTCATCGATTAGATCCAATCTTTCACATAAGCCACTAATCCGATCACAGAACCAATTACAGCGCCAAAAAGCACATAATAACGTGTTTCGAGCTGCTCGAGCTTTTTTGTCAAACTAATCCCTCCTGACCTTTGTTCCTGCTTTCTACGATCATTATTGGAAAAGGTTTCAAGGCATTCGTTAAAGACTCTAATCCTGTATTGGCAGCACCGTCGAATCCTTAATCTCCCTCAATGCCAGGCTGGTCTGAATCTTCGTAATTCCCAATTCATTCAGCTTCCTGATAAACATCTCCAGCCCCTTGCGATCCTTGCAGGCTACTTTCAGCAGATAATCATACTCCCCTGTTAAACAATGACATTCTAAAACTTCCTTCATTGATTCCAGCGTTTTTTCAAGAGATTCCAGTTTTTCAGCCTGGTGCATATTGGTGCTCATGAACACGAAGCATAATAAATCAAAGCCCAGCTTCTCATGGCTTAAAATAGCCACATGCTTCTGGATATACCCTTCCGCTTCCAAACGCTTAATCCTTGCATGTACAGCTGGAGCAGAAAGATTCACCTTTTTCGACAGTTCCAGATTGCTAATCCGAGCATCCTTTTGAAGCAAATCCAGGATTTTTATATCCAGGTGATCTAATACCTTGCTTACAATTGATTCCACTATCCATCAGCCCTTTTCAATTATTCAAAATACGGATCAAATCACACACTCAAACTGAATATTCTACAATTATAATCTCATATACTTTTAATTATTTTGAATTAATTTCATTATACAAAATTATCTTTTGTTTTTTTAAATAAATGTTAAAATCATTCATATAAATAATGTCATTGTGCACAATGGCTCTGAAAAGGAGCTTAATGATGTGAACTATTATCTTCTCCTTCTTTTAACAAGTCTTCTCTGGGGCGGAAATTTCATTGTAGGAAAGACGCTTGTGGATCATGCATCTCCTATTACCTTAACCATTTTAAGATGGGCCATCGCCATTATCTGTCTCGTTCCTCTTGTCTGGCATAAAGAGAAACGGCTGCTGCCGCCGAAAAATGCAATCCTGCCATTACTGCTAATGGGCATCACGGGAGTAGCTTTGTTCCAGGCCCTGCAATTCATGGCACTGGAAAAAACATCGGCCACCAGCGTTGGCTTAATCTCTACATTAAATATGTTTTCCATTGCTGCCTTCTCTTTCATTTTTCTAAAAGAAAAAATAAACATACTGCAGCTCATGTCCATGTTCATTTCATTGTTTGGCGTACTGCTGGTCCTTTCAAAAGGTAGCCTGGAGTTGCTGGTCTCTCTTCAGTTTAATAATGGGGACCTTTATATGATGGCCGCGGTGGGCATGTGGGGAATCTATTCGGTCTGCAGCAAATGGGCCATGTCTTTCGTTACACCTATGATGTCCATCTTATACTCAGGCATATTTGGCCTTCTCGTGCTTTTGCCGTTCAACACTGCTGGTTTCACCGTTACAGATGTCAGTGCTTCCTTTCTTTTATCCATTCTGTATACGGGTCTGATTTCAACAGTCCTATGCATGGTACTCTGGAACATCGGGGTCAACCAGCTGGGACCAAGCACTTCCGGCCTGTTCCTAAACTTTAATCCCATTTTCACAGCCATCTTAGCTTTTATCTTCTTAGGAGAGGTCTTGAACTGGATACAAGCGGTCGGAAGCATCATTGTCATTGCGGGGTGTTTCTTATTCTCTGCACTTAAAACCAGGACTGGAAAAACAACAATGGGGATTCCTGCACCAGTATTTATAAGTGAGCCGGTTAAGGAGAGATAAAAAGCAGTGCCTGCCCCTTTATAGGGAGCAGGCACTATGATTCCTTCTAATCTTTTGAGTAATTAGGGACAGTGTACCTGTCCCATTGTCCCCGCTTATGCCTTTTTGGCAACGGCTTTCTTTCTTATACTTTTAACGATAGGCTCATCTTGATTCCGGCTTTCACTCATCGCTTTTAGCTCATCTTTTAAGCCCTTATAAGTGGAGTAACACATGAAAAGCATGAGAATGGCTAACGGGATGGATGTGGCAACCAGGGCTGACTGTAAGCCGGATAGGCCTCCTGTCATAATTAATACAGCAGAGACCCCAGCAATTACAATCCCCCATATGACTTTTGTTGAGTGAGATGGATTAGGGTTTCCATTTTCACTGATCATCCCTAATACAAAAACAGCAGAATTCGCAGAGGTTATAAAGAAAACAAGTACAAGTACCATAGCTAAAATACTTAAAAAGACACTCATTGGAAAATAATCAAAAAACTTAAATAAGGCAGAGGTTACATCGGTGGAAACCGCCGTTGCAATCGCTGTTTCGCCCATGTTCTGAATGAGATCAATGGCCGATCCGCCCATCACGGCAAACCAGAAGAATGCTCCTGCAACAGGGATAAAGATGGCCCCGATCATAAACTCTTTGATGGTTCTGCCCTTTGAAATTCTGGCTACGAAACTGCCGACAAGCGGAGCCCAGGCGATCCACCAGCCAAAATAAAACAGTGTCCAGCTTGCAATCCAGGTTCCATCACTATAGGGCTCAGTCCTAAACGACATCCCAATGAAATTCTGGGCGTAATCCCCTATCCCTTGAAAAAAGATCTTTAAGATGGATTGGGTTGGTCCAAGAAACAATACGAATGCCAATAGTGCAAATGCCAGCAGCATATTAAGGTTGGACAAATGCTTCATCGCTCCCTGAAGGCCTGAAACAGTGGAACCGACATAAATAAAACTTACAACGAGAATAATAGCAACTTGGGTATAAAAGCTTACCGGAAGACCCCACAGATAATTCATACCGCTATTCACTTGAAGCGTTCCAAATCCCAGCGATGTGGCTATGCCAATGACAATGGAAAGAATGACAACGACATCAATCAGTTTGCCAAAAGGGCCCCTAATTTTGTCTCCTATTAATGGATAAAAAACAGAACTCAGTGAGGCCGGCAGCTTTTTGCGGAATTGGAAAAATGCTAAGGAGACTCCTACAACTGCATAACACGCCCATGCAGAGACCCCCCAATGCAGGTAAACAAATTGCATTGCCAGCTTTGCGGATTCTTCTGAAGATCCTTTCCCAAAGGGAGGATCAATATAGTATGAAACTGGTTCTGCCACACCCCAAAATACAAGACTTATCCCAATAGAGGCACTGAACAGCATCCCTACCCATGTAGCTGTTTTGTATTCTGGCCGATCATGATCGTCCCCCAGCCTGATTTTCCCGAATCTTGAAAGCCCAATATACATACAAAAAGCAAAGAAGAAAAAGACACTGCCCAGAATAAACCAGCCCAGGTTATTATAGATAAATTCCAGTGAATGATTTGAAAAGGTTTCCATTTGCTTTGGGGCAAAGACCCCTATACTTATTAAAACCAAACTTATGGCTAACGAGGAAAAAAAGACAGTTTTTTTACCGTTCATGCCAACACTCCTCTTTCCAGAATATTGAATTTTCAGTATTTTAAATGTAAGCGGTTTCCTGTTATTCCAAAAAATAAATGAGAGAAAAGGGGAAATCGGACTAGCGCATAAAAAATAGTACTCTTCCTTTTCACCTTCACAATTATTTTGATCGTCAGCAGATTCCCTGACCCGTAACGGTCACTTTATCTATTTATCAGACTTTGCGGTGCATCAGTATTCTTCCCTTCTAAAAAGTGGAAACAGGTTTATAACGACCGCCGCTAATAAAAGTTTAGTATAAAAGAAATGGAAGAAAAATCAACCTATACCATAGGAAGAATCAATTCTTCCTATGATATCCGCTGACTTTTAAACATTTAGTTTACCAGATACAAGCCGGGTCTCCATGATGTCAATAATCCGATTACCCACTTCCGCGGTAGATGCGGTTCCTCCCATATCCGGTGTAAGTGTCTCATCCTCGATCAGCAAATCCTCAATGGCTCCAAGCACTTGTTTTCCATATTCCTCATAACCAAAAAAGTCAAGCATCTGACTGGCTGACCAAATGGAAGCAAGCGGATTGGCAATCCCCTTACCTGCAATATCAGGAGCAGAGCCATGAATAGGTTCAAACATGGAAGGATACTTTCTTTCAGGATTAATGTTGGCACCAGCGGCAAGCCCTATTCCTCCTGCAATAGCAGCACCCAGGTCTGTTAATATATCGCCAAATAAATTGGAAGTGACGACCACTTCAAACCTCTTTGGATCCTTAACCATCAGCATGGCAGCGGCATCTACAAGGTAGGAGGCTGTTTCCACATCAGGGTATTCAGAGCTTATTTCTTCAAAAACCTGATCCCAGAAAACCATTGAATAATTTAATGCGTTCGCCTTTGATATGCTTGTGAGAGACCTTCCTTCCTTACGAGCTGCTTCAAACGCATACCGGATGATTCTTTCCGTTCCTTTTCGGGAAAACACACTGTTTTGCAGGACAACTTCATTTTGCTGCCCCTTAAGCAGCCATTCACCAGCACCCGCATACTCTCCTTCGGTATTCTCACGGATAAAAAGCATATTTATGTCTTCCCGTTTTACATCCACTAAGGAAGTTTTTGCCCCTTTCAGTAAATGAACAGGCCGGATATTCACATATTGATCAAATTCTTTGCGGATTCTTAAAAGCAGATCCCATAAAGAGATATGGTCAGGGACGCCGGGAAACCCGACTGCCCCCAAATAAATGGCATCAAACTTCTTTAATTCTTCAATGCCATTTTCATCCATCATCTTTCCGTGTTTCGCATAAAATTCACAGCCCCAAGGGAAATAAGTAAAATTAAAGCGGAAACCTGAATCCATCGCCGCCACTTTATTTAGTACTTTGATTCCTTCGCCAATCACTTCAGGTCCAATTCCATCACCTGCTATAACCGCAACTTTATAAATTTTCACAAAAATCTCCCTTTACCTTTAGTTATTATTCCAGACAATTAATTTCATCTCGGTCATTTCTTCAACTGCATATTTGATGCCTTCCCGTCCGGTGCCGCTTTCCTTTACACCGCCATACGGCATCTGGTCAACACGGTAGGTTGGAACATCATTGATTATAACTCCGCCAACATGAAGTTCCTGCGAAGCAAAGAGGGCATGCTTCACATTATTTGTGTATATTCCCGCCTGCAGGCCAAACCGCGAGTTGTTGACATGCTTTATGGCATCCTCAATGGAACTGAATTTGTTTACGACGACAACGGGAGCAAAGGCTTCCTGGCAGGATACCTTTAAATCATGCTCCGCATTGATAATAATCGTAGGCTCAAGCACCCCATTTCGAAGGCTTCCTCCGGCTGCAATAGATGCATTCGTGCTTTTTGTTTCCTCAATCCATCCTAGTACTCTATCAGCCTCTCCTTTTGAAATTAGAGAAGAAATATACGTATCCGGTGCAAGCGGATCGCCAACTTTCAGCTGCTTTGCTGCCTGAATAAATTTTTCTGTGAATTCTTCATATACCTCTTCATGTGCATAGATGCGCTGAAGCGAAATACAAACCTGACCCTGATTCGAAAAAGCCCCCATTATGCAGCGGTCAATAATCTGATCGACATCTGTATCTTTATCAATGATTAAGGCTGAATTCGATCCCAGCTCCAATGTTGTTTTCTTTAAGCCTGCTCTGCTGCGTATCCCAATCCCAACTTCCGGACTTCCTGTAAAGGTGACCATGCTGACCAGGTCATTTCTGACAATTTCTTCCCCTACTACACTTCCAGGACCGGTTATAACGTTTAACACACCCGGCGGCAGGCCTGCCTCTTCAAATAATTCGGCTATAAACAGTGCCGAGAGCGGTGTCTGCGAGGCTGGCTTCAAGACAACTGTATTCCCTGCGGCAATTGCCGGTCCTACCTTATGAGCTACAAGATTCATAGGGAAATTAAAAGGAGTTATGGCTCCTATGACCCCAATCGGCTCTCTCAATGTATATCCAATACGGCCAACCCCGCCTGAAGCAGCATCAAAAGGAATCGTTTCCCCATGAATGCGCTTAGCTTCCTCAGCCGAAAATTTATACGTTTCGACCGTTCTGGCAACTTCCGCTTTTGAGAACATAATAGGTTTGGACGACTCTCGGGTAATGATCTCTGCAGCCTGATCCGCTTTTTCAATCAAAAGCGAAACGACTTTTTCTAAAATCTCAGCTCTCTTGTAAGCTGGCATTTTTGCCATCAAATGCCTGGATTCGTAAGCAGCTTCAATGGCCATTTCAGTCTGTTCTTTATTCGCCATCGCGATTTGGGCAATTTCTTCCCCGGAATAAGGTGAAAAAAGAGATGCGTATCGATCTGTTTCTACTTTTTTTCCATTAATCATTAAATACTTTTTTGCTGGCTGAACTCCGGTTATTTTACTCATTTAGGGCCTCCAATACCATTTCATGAAATTGAACAATTGCTTTTTCTGAGGATGAATATCTGCCTTTGCTGAAAGCTCGGGAGCAAAAACCAATTTGTTCCAATTCTACCAATTCAATATCTTCCGAGCGGACTTGCTCCGCAAACGTCATTAAATCCTTTTCCGCCTGGGACAGGTTCTCATCACGGAAATAATAGGTGTAGACAGCCATGGATGTTTCATGATCAATCGGAATAATTTGAATGGTCGCCATATTGCCTGGCCCCGGATAAATGGTCAGCATCAGATTTGGCCATAGCCAGTAGAATTGGCCGCCTTGCATTTCGGCATCATTTAAATCAACTGTTCCATATTTTTTATCTGGCTTAACAATTGTCCCTTGCATGGAATAATTCTCACACGTAATAATCTGATAATCATTCATATCAAGTGCAGCAACGAAGCTTGGATGTGCAACATGGCAGTGGTCACACTCCAGGTAGTTATCCATAAAAGCCTTCCAGTTCGCTTTGAATGTACGTGTTTTTTGGCTGGTTCTTTTTAGTTCGCTTAAAAAGGAATTCTTGCTCAACCTTTCAAAGAAATCTCCATATGACTCACTTAATGGCTTTGCATTGTCATCCAAATTTACAAAGATAAGTGATTCCAAAATTTCCATCCGCACCGAACGCAGACAGGCATCCTTTACACAAGCCTCGTCTTCCCCTCTAAAGTTAGGCGCTTTATTCAGCTGGCCATCAAGCTTAAATGTCCATCCATGATAAGAACATTGGAGAATCTTTTTATTCCCGGCTGCATTTTTTTCAAGCTTTGTTGCCCGATGTGGACAAACATTGTAAAAGGCACGGACTACTTCATCTTTACCGCGGTTTACGATAATAGGCTCGCCGGCCACTTCTGCAGTAAAGAAATCTCCAGCCTTTTCCACCTGACTAACATGTCCTACGAGCTGCCAGGACCTTGAAAACACAAGGTCCATCTCTTTTTCCAGAACTTTGGGATCTGTGTATTTGTCATAGGTTAAGGTTCTTTCAAATGTACGATTTGTTGCATTTTGCACTTTATTGTAAGCAGTCATGATTTGTCTCCTTCTTAAATGAATTTTTCCTTTAGATTGCTGAACCGGTTTTTTCCTTATCTGCCATAATGCTTGTACTATGGAGCGGCTGGACCTTTGAACCTGGATCAATATAAACCTTTGCATTGCTGACAGCTGCCGGCGCTTCCCCAAATCCGCTGGCTATAAGCTTTACTTTGCCTTCATAGGTACAGATGTCACCTGCCGCATAGATTCCTGGAATATTCGTTTCCATTTTGGAGTTTACCAGGATCGCATTTTTCTCTATTTCCAACCCCCACTCTTTAATGGGGCCTAATGAAGATACAAATCCAAAATTCACTAGTACATCATCTGCCGGGATGAGCATTGTCTCCCCGCTAGCCGTGTTTTCTACCATTACGTATTCAATTTCTTCTGCACCTGCCAGCTCCACTGGAATATAAGGTGTCAGCATTTCCACACTGGAATGTCTCAATCGTTCCACACTATGCTCATGCGCCCGGAACTTATCTCTCCTATGAATGAGCGTTACCTTGCCGGCAATCGGCTCAAGCATCAGAGCCCATTCAACCGCTGAATCCCCTCCACCAAAGATCACAACCTTTTTGCCGGCAAACTGATTTAAGTCTTGGACAAAATAATGAAGATTTTTATTTTCAAATTTGTCCTCGCTGCCGATATTTAATTTCCTTGGCTGGAAAGCACCGTTCCCTGCCGTAATAATCACTGCCTTCGTATAATGGGTCCCTTTATTCGTGTGAATCGCAAATGATTGATCAGACAGGCGGACGATGCCTTCCACTGATTCCCCTAAGCAGACAGATGGATTAAATTGATTCATTTGCTTTATCAAATTATCTATCAGTTCCTGAGCTCTTATCTTAGGAAAACCAGCTATGTCATAAATATATTTTTCCGGATATAGTGCTGATAATTGTCCGCCCAGCTGCGGAAGACTCTCAATAATTTTCACCGAAGCCTGGCGCATACCAGTGTAAAAAGCTGTAAAAAGACCAACTGGGCCTCCGCCTATAATGGTGATATCGAAAGCATCTGGATAATTGCCCATTCCTGAACCTCCTTTATATGTTCTATACACCTTTTTAATGCAAGTACTGTGCCAATAGTGAAAACCCTTAATAATTAAACAAACAATTGAAAATTTACTGAAAAATACCAGATATTGAGTTAAAATATACTCAATATCTGGTATTCTTGAATCAAAAATGACTCAGGAGGGCTTCACCGAATGAAAATGCCAACAAATACAGGCAATGTAGAAATGACATTGGAAACCCTGTTAAAAATTCTTGATTATTCTTCTGATGAAATCTTCGTTTTAGATGGTGAAATGCGGATTCTATATGTGAATAAAGTATGTGAGAGGCACTATGGACTTAAGCCAAGGGATGTAATTGGAAAGTACAATGTGGAACTTTTTGAAAAGGGCTACTGGAAGCCTTCTATTGTTCCTGAGGTATATCGGCGGAAAGAGCCGTGCTACTTAAGACAGCAGACATATATCGGGGCAGAGCTCATGACTACGGCCATCCCGATCTTAAATAACAAATACGAAATTGAACTGGTTGTCATCACCTCTACGGAAATACAAAAAATTAATATGGTGAATGCAAGGGAGGATAAAATCGAGTCAAAATCGACTCAGCATGAAGAAAAGGAAATAACAATTGTAACCAACAGCGGAGAGATTAAAGAAATATTGGAGTTTTGTAAAAAAGTAGCTCCAACAGATTCAAATATTCTTATTCTGGGAGAATCCGGAACCGGAAAGGGTGCCTTTTCTCAATATATTCACAAAGTCAGCAACCGGAATAAAGGGCCATTTCTTGCCATCAATTGCGCTGCCATTCCGGAAGAACTATTGGAGTCCGAACTATTTGGCTATTCAAAAGGCGCCTTCACCGGGGCAAATAAATTAGGAAAACAAGGATTAATTGAAGCAGCGGACGGCGGCACCCTCTTCCTGGACGAAATCGGAGAAATGCCCCTTTCCGTACAGGCAAAACTGCTTCAGCTCATACAGGAGAAACAGTTCATCCCTGTCGGAAGCAGCGAAATAAAGAAAGTGGATGTCCGCATCATAGCGGCAACTAATCAGAATCTGACCACTATGATTGAAAACAAATCATTTAGAGAAGACTTATTTTATCGTTTAAATGTAATTGATATTCATCTGCCGCCATTGCGGGAAAGAAGGGAAGATATCATTCCGCTCACCTATAATTTCCTGAATAAATTTAACCAAAAATATAAAGAGAATAAAGTCATTTCTGAAGAGTGCCTTAATGTTCTTACTCACTATTCCTGGCCGGGAAATGTGCGCCAGCTCGAAAACCTGATTGAAAGATTAGTCATTATCAGCAATTCCATTATTCAGGTCTCTGATCTCCCTGACATGATCAAGGAAAATACTCATCAAGCAGTATACCCATCTCATTCCACTAGCCTGGACAAAGCTCTGGATGAAACCAAAAGGATTCTGGTAAGAAGATCGTATCAGACCCATAAATCCTCCAGAAAAGTGGCAAACGACCTTGGCATCAGCCAAACGAAAGCAGCCAGGCTGATTAAAGAGTATTGCGGAGCAGAGGGACAGGTTCCTCATCCCTATTGAAAATTGGGGCAGTATTCCTGTCCCCTTCTCAAATTATAAAGGTTTTAATAACTCACTTTTATTCAGTTCTAAGTGATTAATAATCTCAGGAAGCTGAGAGTCATTGCGGTGAATTAATTCTTCATTTAGTACGGGTTTCTCTTGAACAAACTCTTTCCACTCATCCTCGAGCAGTTCTAATTTTTTCCCGTATACAGTATGTATTTCGTTGGTTAAATTCGGCTTACTATAGATTTTAAGGAAACTTTCAATACCATATTCATGAATAAGGAAGCTCGAAAATGAAGCAGATTCAATATAAGCCAGCCACCTTAAAGAATGAGAGTCTTTATTTGGGTTTAAATATGAAAAAATTTCATCCTTCTGCAGAGGCAGCATAACTTCTTGCATCATTAAATAGTTCATGATGCCATGGATATCTCCCTTATAATTAGGAAATACTTTTTCGTCCGAATAGGAATCCTGCATAAAAATCGCCAGACCTTCTTGTGTAACATGGTCATGATTATGGCCAAATAATACATGAGTAAGTTCGTGAACGAGAGGATAATCTCCATCTTTCACCCAATAAAGGTGTATAGTATTCCCGCTTGAATAACTTACCTTTTCCTCTTTATATAGATGTAAATATATTTTAGATGGGGAGAGAATTGAAATATTTTTCTTTTGCAGATGATTGTAGTAATCGAGGGTTTCTTCCTTAATTGCTTTTAATGCATCTTCGGAAAAATTTCCTTTATTAAAAGTAACAATTTCTATTTTTCCATCGTCTGTTTTAAAGTTTTTTAGATTACTCTCTTCAGTTGAAACTGCTTTTTCGGAAGTAACCGGATCTGAATCAGAGTGGCTGCAGCCAGTCATCAAAAACAGCAAAAATACAAAACAGCTGATTTTTATTGATCTGCTCAATTTATCTCCACCTTTCTAAATATTAGTGAGGTATTGAATGTGTTATCAAATAAAAAACCATTAATATACTAAACCCGCATAGCAAAATTAAAATCGCATAAAAAACTTTCCTCCATAATCCGCCTATGAAGTAGACACTTACTAAAAAATAATAGATTAGTACACACCCAAAAATAAACAAAAGAAATTCTTTGGTTGATTCCTTTAAAGGCAGCGGCGCCGTCACATTTGTTAAAGCCAATCCCCCGAAAATAAATAGGCCTATACCATATAAAAATTTTTTCAGGCTTACTGCACTTTTATCATTTTGAGTTTTCAAGATACCCACCCCTCATAAGTAATGGTACGAATTTCCATAGAAAAGGTTTCATTAAACCCCCTTTTTTTGCATATTTCAAACGGAGGCAGCATATAAATTAGGTAGCTTATTTAAATAGAGCTCGAAGCAGTTAAGCCACACTAACTGTTTATATATCCGTAATAAGGGGTGCTGAACACGCAATGCGGTTTGCACCCCCAATTAATATTTCTTCCTTTGAACCCGTTAGCATGTTTACAGGATTTCTTAATACAATTCTTTTAGAGGTGATAAAAAGTGCCAAGAGTACAATATACCGACAGTGACGTGGCTTTAATGGCAAGGATGATGAGGGCAGAAGCCGAAGGTGAAGGAAAACTTGGGATGCTTATGGTCGGAAATGTTATAGTCAATCGAAGAGCGGCTGATTGCCTCGATTTTGTAGGTCTCCGGACAATACCTCAAGTCATATTTCAAGTGCAGGGAGGAAATTACTCTTTTGAAGCCGTACAGAAAGGAAATGTTTTTTACAACAGGGCCAGAGGTGTAGAGAAACGATTGGCTAAACAAACCTTAGACTATTGGAGGCAGCATCCTTCCAAGTTTGCTCTCTGGTATTTCAATCCATATGCTCCATGTCCGCCAACATGGTACGATCAGCCTTTTTCAGGACAATTCAAACAGCATTGCTATTATGAACCCCAAGCTAATACATGTGAAAGTGTTTATAGGTGACCATACCCCCACGTTTAGTGGGGGATAATTTGCCTTCCTTTAGTGTATGTAAATCCCAAAAGAAAGCTCTTAGTTACTATCCACTTTCTCAAGGGCATCCGCATAATAATCATCTATTACCAGCATCGGTTCCTTTATAGATTCCAGGAGTCTTTCTACATTGACAGATTCCTTTTCCAGTTCTTCGCTAACACTGCTATAAACTGTAATAACCGCTTCTATTCTTTCTGTTTCTTCCTTACTCATACGATATGATTGATTTTCAAGAAACTTATCCGTCATGCCATTTATAAACCCATCAACACGAAATAAGCTATATTGAAGCAAGTTCCAATCAGGTGCATCCTCTCCCATATCAAAAACAGACATGGCAGACAAATAGGAATTGATACTTCTGCTCTCTCCGTTCACAACTCTCCATGAATTATATAACTCGTCTTTCCATTCATCCTCTTTCTCAATAGGTATCTGAACAAATTCCTCAAGCCAGTGAGCCGAATTATCGCCTACTGCAGCTATGGACCTCAAATGTGCATACTTCCTTTCCTGGCTTTGTTTTATAAAGTGCCTGTATCCGAGATTTATATAAATGCTATAAACAAAAGCTGACACCAATAATATAAATAACATTCTCTTAAAATACTTTTTCGCATTTGTCTTCTTCATCAAATCCCCCTTTGCATCCATCGTTCCAATAATAAAAAGCCGCCCTTCTGGCAGCTGACTAACTAGCAAAATTGATTAACATTGCTCCCCAATAAAGAAAACTCATAGTAAGAAAAACGAATGCAAATGTGGACATCGCTTTTGGCAATTTACCGTATGTATAAATGAATATACACCCAATTACAATGTGGATAATAGCAAAAAGGATTAGGTTCATTTTTCCGCCTCTTTACTGAATGGTATTAATAAAAATGGAACGTAACCCCAGATCGAATAAAAATAGCCGCCTTTTTCTCGAAGAACTACTTATCAAAACAATCCATTATTCTTACTATTTCAGTAAGGAAGCATCCATAACATACACGCCACCCATAAAGACAATCCAAACCAAAACAGGCAATCCTAAAGATTTCAAAGCATTTCTCCAGCTGCCGAATTGTTTGCGGCGCAAAATATAATCCGTTATAAAAAATAACACAGCCGCTGCTAAACTTACTCCATACAGAATTGACCCAAAAAGCAAGTGCAGGATTAATGAAATATATAATTCCAGTTTCCTGTTTGTATGGTTCGAAATAAAAAAGGCTAATAAGTCACTAACGGCAGAAGTTAATGTGCCATAAATCAAAATGACCGGGAAGCTGTATAAAAGATAGAAGGGAATGGATATAATAGCTCCCCGAAAGTATTCACCAGCCGAACCAGCTTCTCCAACAAACGGATCCGTTACAATCAGACCTAACACAACCGCGAACAGTGACCCTGAAATCGATGCAGCTATTACTTTTCTTGCAAACATTTGACTGATGCCCAACTTATTGCCGCTCCTTTTTCATACATACCATCCCTGCTCATTCTTCTTAACCAGACTGATCAACAAAATGTAAAACGGAAAAACAGCTAAAGCTCCAATTGCCATAAGGCCAGAAGCAGTGTTCGGAACATCCCCCTGGTAAGTAATTGGAAAAAGACAGCACAAAATAAGGCAGCCAGAGTATGACATTACAATACCGGGCCTTTGTTTCAGACAGCCAGCGTTTTGTTAAATTAATAAGGAAAACAGAGCAAAGGATAAATCCGCTGATGATAATAACAGACGATACAATATTAACGGTATCAATAGTCCATTCTGTCAGTCTGCTGATTCTGTAGACATTCAGCATAAACTGAATGGGAATTGCGATCATCAGAGCATACAGCATACTTACTATATTTACCTTTAAGAAAAACACCCCCATTCTTTTCAATAGTCTTCAGTCCAATCGCATCGAAATATCAGCTATAATACGGATAACCTCTGGCACGTTGGACAATTCTTTTTCTAAAGCCTTCGCAAATGTCGTTTTCCCGCTATGCGTTTTGCCTACAGTCATAATCGCTAACCTTTTCACACCTGCAGCTCCGTTTCAAAATCTGCTGTTAACATGAATTTATATTAATACCTTCCTGTACATATTCGAAACCAATATCCAACTTCCTTCAAATAAATTGGAAATTTTTATAGATTATTATATCACTTTCTGATATATTACTTTTAGATATATCGAAAAATGATACAAAGTTGGTGCTGGCATGAAATCTTTAGAACAATTAACAGATTCCGTCTTTTATATAATGGCGGCCTTTACAGAGCCCCGGCATGGCTATGCAGTGATGAGCCTGGTTGAAGAAATAACAAACGGCGAGGTGAATATTGGGCCGGCGTCCCTATATACCATTATCAAAAAGCTGATCAAACAGGAGTATGTTGAGCTATTCGACGATGCAAACTCGAGGAGGAAGGTTTATGTACTGACAGAAAGAGGCCGTGAAATTCTTCAAGCTGATATTGAAAGGAGAAAAACGATGGTGCAATTTGCGGAAGATGGATTGAATAAAGGGAGAGTACAATGAAGAAAACATATAAAATCTCGAATGGACTCGCTTTTTTTGAACAAAAGGATTTACAGATGCTGCGGGAAAAAGCTGCAGAGGGGTGGATGGTCGAATCCTTTAAAGGCGGCCTGTATACATTTACAAAGTCCGGCCCAGAAGATGTGATATTCAGTATCGACTATCATGAATTGACACCAGAAGACGAAGAAGAATACTGCGATTTATTTGCAGCTGCCGGCTGGACACATGTTTACTCACATACAGGAATTCACCTGTTTAAAGCGGTTCCCGGCACACCGCCTATTTATAGTGATGCTGCGTCCAAAACAGTTCAGGTAAAACGAACGGCTAAGCCAGTATACATAGTAACCATTGCTGCCCTCCTGTTCACAATTATTGCTCTAGCATTCATGAAATTAGCAGAGGGATTCCTTAATCAGGCAGGCAAAATAGGATTCTTCATCTCTATTGTTTTATTTATCCCGATGCTTATGACATCCATGGCGCTTTTCATACAGCTGTTAAAAGTAAATAAATCCAGCAAAAATTAAAGGAGATATCTCAATGAGTAAAATTTTTACCCCCTTCTATATATGCTTATTAGGCATTGCTCTCCTAATCGGCTTCTCTTTTACTTCCCATGCAGATAAAGCCTTCTCTATTGGGCTTGTGGCCGCATGTGCTTTCATCGTTCTCTTTATCCATGAACTCGGCCATGTCATCGGCGGAAAGCTTGCCGGCTACACGTTTTTATTTTTGACAGTCGGGCCTATCACAATCGAAAAGAGCCCTGCTTTAAAAATAGTGCCAAACCAAAGCTGGCTTGCCTTTGGCGGACTGGCCAGCTGCATGCCGGACGAAATAAACTTAACGAAGATGGTTAAGAAGCACAAATGGTTTGTGGCAGGCGGTCCTGTATTTACTTTAATTGCATTTGTAATCAGTTTATCCATTTGGGCTATGACAAAGGCCGAAATGGCTATGATGCTTACAGTACTGAACTTAGCCATTTTCTTTGCAACAGCTATTCCCTTTAAAGGAACCTTTAACTCAGATGGCAGTGTTTTTCTGCTTCTGCACAAAGGCGGCAAAGAAGCACAGACATATCTCGCCGGGCTTATCCTATTAAAAGAAATGATGTCACCGCGCACCCCAAGCGAGTGGGATGAACAGTTAATCCAGGAAGCTTATAAAACAGAAGCTTCCCCAGAGGCCATGACTACCGCATTCCTGCTATTCTACTATCACCTCATGAATAGCAATTATGAGCAAGCCTCGGAATCAATTGCTGCCTTCAAAAAACTTCCTATAACCAACAAAACGAAATTCCGTCTGCAGTTTGCTTCACATATCCGGCAAATCGACTCATTCCTGTCCTTAGAACCTGATCTGACTTTAATTAAAACCTTGCATAGCAATATGTATACAATAGATAAGGTCAGCTACAAAAGAAGCGAAGCCATTCTGGCTTATTTAAATAGAGATGCCGAAAAAGCATATTCCCTTCTTGATGAAGTGGAGAGGACCTGCAGAAAAGGAAGCACCCAATACGGTTATTTTCATGCAGAACTAAAGCTGACAGAAATAATAAGGAATCGTATGGACAGCCAGAATGCACAAGACTGTAAAGCAATATAAATCAAAGTGCCTGCATCTGACTGCTTATAAGCAGACGGACACAGGCACTTCCCCGGTTTTTATTTAATATCCTTCACAAGCTCTCTCATCGAATTCAGCTTCGAGGTCAATTCAAAAAACCATTCTTCATCTCCAGTGGAAAGGGCAAGGTCGATCAGGAAATGGATCTGTTCTTTATTGGCTACCTTTGCCGCCGGCATTTTCTTAACCTGTTTGCTAAGCAGGGGAATGATTTTGCCTTCAATAGTTTTATTATCACTTGAAATAACTTTTGTCTTAATAATTCCTTCTTCAAGAGCTTCGATATAGCCAACGATTAGTTCCCCTTCACGGGATTTCCCCTTAATCCAATCTCCCGCTTTTAAAATGGCCTTATTGTTGGACATCATTTTTTTCACCTTCTTAAATGAGATTTTCAAACTGTAATAATTTTCATTACATTTTAATGAATGGAAAGCTTATTAGCTCCCAATTAATTTTCTTTATAGATCAAATCAACAATATTCTTTAATGTATAGTGCTTTAAATATTCACCTAAATGTTCCTCTGCACCTAAAAAGATGTTGATCAGAACTCTTTGCATATTAGCCCCCACTACACAGGCTTCATTTGAATCCGGACACTTCGGCTGCAGTGCGCCTTCAGAAGTAATCTTATAAATATCCCAAAGATTCACTTCGCTTAAATCCCGGGCAAAAATAAATCCGCCGCCCGTTCCCTCTTTTGATTTAATAAATCCATGTTTTTTTAATAAACTCAGGACTTTTCGGATGCGGACCGGATGGACACCTGCACTTTCAGAAATCGCATCGCTCGTTGACATGCGATCCAGCTGCAGGGCGAGATAAGTTAGACTGTGAATGGCAAGAGTAAAATCGCTATTCATGGCCGGCCTCCTATATTTTCTCATACTGTACTGTAATACTAAGTGTTACAGATCGACTTGTCAACAATTTACAGACTGGTTAGTTAGCCAATCTTTGCAGTTCATTGTATGAAAACGTACGAAACTTCCGTGGAAGGAAGCTGCGAATTTCGTCCTCGTTAAAGCCGACCTGGAGTCTTTTTTCATCGAGAATAATCGGTCTGCGCAGCATTTGAGGATTATCGATAATCAATTGATATAACTCTTTTAGCGGCATGGAATCAATATTCACGTTTAACTCCTGGTAAGCTTTTGATTTAGTTGAAATAATCTCCTCAGTCCCATTTTCTGTAAGGCGCAGAATCGATTTAATTTCATCCACTGTAAGCGGATCTGTTACAATGTTCCGTTCAACATAATCTATTTGATGCTCCTCAAGCCATGCACGGGCTTTCCGGCAGGAACCGCAGCTTGATGATAAGAATAAATTCACCATTTAAAAACACTCCCTCTATTGTTTAGATATTTTTTATAAATGTAATATAATTTCTTACAGTTAACATTCAAAAGTAAATCCTTCTTTCCCCAATCGGGTATACTGTAATGATAATCATTACAGTTAAAAAAGTCAATATTTTCTTTTACTACTCGAATAATCGCCATACAATTCAACACCATAATAAAAAAGGAGGGTTACTCTTGAACGTAAATTTCTTTAGAGTTGTTAACGCAATCCTTTTATGGACCATAACAGTCATTTTCCTCCCAAAGTCGTCCTTTAAAAGATTTCTGCCGGTTACCTTATTTTGCTCATGCATTTTGTTAGTGCAAACCCTTTTAAACCTTCATTTTAAATGGTGGAAAGTAAAAGGTGGTACAAAATTTATTGTATTGGACGCATTAGCTTTTATTTTCGGTCCCTTTTTCGCAATAAATTTATGGGTATTTCATTTTACTTATGGTAAATACCTGCTATATTTTTTCGTTAATTTCGTGATGGACATCATTTTTGCTTTCCCGCTAAATGCACTATTCCAAAAGATTGGCCATTACAAGCTTAAAAAATTCAAACCCATTACTCTGTTCCTGATTTCCTTCGCACTTGCAAATGTTAATTACGGCTTTCAGAAGTTAATGGAAAAGAACAAACCTTAAAAGCCATATATCTGCTTTTTTTTACGCTTTTAAACCCTCTCCATCCATTATTTTAGAAAAAGGCTGTTATAATAATTTTAAAGTTTCACTTCGAAGAGGATGTTTCAATTGGATTGGAAACCTGATAGAAAATCAAAAACACCTATTTATAAGCAGCTGGCGATGTATATAGAAAACGGAATAGCAGATGGCACATTCCCTCCCGACAAACCGCTGCCTTCAGAAAGAGGGTTTGCAAAACAGTTTGATATCAATAGAAGCACGGTTGTTGCTGCATATGATGAACTGGAGTCAAACGGGATTGTTGAACGAAATCGGGGAAGCGGTACGATGGTCAGCAAAGATATTTGGGGAATGGCCAAAAGGCGCATTCCAAGCTGGAACCGGTATATAGAAGCAGGCTCCTTTTTGCCCAATTTGCCAGTCACACAAAGGATTCATAAAGAACTGGCAGAGACAAAACTGATCAACCTGGCCAGCGGGGAACTCTCTCAGGACCTCTTTCCTTTGGCTTCGCTAAGAGAGATTACTTCCAATCGCTCTTTTATCGGGACACTGGGGTACGATCACCCTCAGGGAAATGAAATCCTGAGAAAAACACTGACTGACCATGTAAAAAAGTTCCGGGACATCGAGACCAGCCCTTCTTCCATACTTATTACTTCCGGTGCCCAACAGGCCCTGCACCTTGTCGTCCAATGCCTCTTAAAGCCCGGGGACTCTGTTGCCATCGAGGATCCCTCTTACCACTACAGCCTGCCAATCTTTAAATCAGCCGGAGTCAAAACTTATTATTTAAAAACAGGCAAGGATGGAATAAATCCTGATGATATTATAGCTTTATATAAAAAGCATCGAATTAAGATGATCTTTTTAAATCCCATTTTTCAGAACCCAACAGGCACATTGCTTCCTGAAGACAGGCGCAGAAAAATCCTTGAATTGTCCTCTGAATACGGAATTCCGCTGGTGGAAGATGATCCTTACAGCCTGACACCCTTTACCTGCGGAAAAATGAAGACACTCAAATCCCTCGACCGTAACGGCATTGTTTTATATATAAGCTCCCTGACCAAAATTGTCGCTTCCGGCCTCAGAATCGGCTGGATCATCGGTCCGAGATCAGTAATTGAGCGGTTATCAGATGCTAAGCAGCAGGTGGATTTCGGTCATGGAAGCTATTCGCAATGGATTGCGAATGATTTTATTGAGTCTGCAGGCTTTGAGTCACATTTAAAATTTCTAACCAGACATTTGGAACAGCGGAGAAACTCCATTGTTTCAAGCCTGAATCATTTCCTGAAAGACCAAGTGGAATTCAGCACTCCGCAAGGCGGAATCCATCTTTGGTGCAGGATCAAAAAAGAGCATAATGAAAATCAGCTGCTTGAAGAATCAATTAAACGGGGTGTCATCTACGTTCCCGGAACCACCATGGGCTCTGAGAAGGGATTCGTGCGTTTTACGTTTGGCAGGGAAAATGAAGAAAGAATCCATGAAGGTATTAAGCGGTTTGCTGAGGCTCTGAAAACTCTAGAATAATGAAAAAACGCCTGGTTTTCAGGCGTTTTTTCATTAAGGTAATGCCAATTGAATCTTCCATCATTGAAAAATCAGCATATCTGCTTATCTAATTCACATATCCACAGGGTTATACATTACGATGTCACAGATCTAAAGAACTCAAAGAGTCTGTGGTATTGGGCCCCCTGCAAAGAGAGAGCATTCAGAACCTATTGCAAATTACTTAAATCCAGATAATACAAACAGAAAAATTTATAAAAAACCATAAATATTATTCATTTGATATTTAAATGGAACCAAGGGTATGGAAAATCCATTCCTTTTTAAAGAATCCATTAAATACTCAATTCATAATGGTAAAATTGCTCATCCCGCTTAAACCCGATTTTTTCATAGAGTCTTTGTGCAGAAAAATTATCAGGAGCCGTACTGAGGCTGATACTTACCGCACCTGTTTCAGCAGCGAGCTCTTTCGCTTTGTCTATGAGCTTTTCCCCTATTCCCTCTTTCCTTGCCTCTGCATCCACATACAAATCATTCAGGATCCAGGCTCTTTTCATAGATATAGATGAAAAAGTTGGATAAAGCTGAGTAAATCCAAGATACTTTCCTTCCTTCTTCACCACATATATGACAGAATCCTTCTTCTCTAATCGTTCTTTTACGTAATCGGCTGCTGCTTCCAAATCGGGTGCTTGTTTGTAAAATACGCGATATAAATTAAATAATGCAGAAACTCCTTCCAGATCCTCCATTGAAGCTTGATAGATTTCCATATTCATAACCACCTTTATAACATGAATTAAGTAATTATATAAATATTAACAAATATTTGTAAACTCAATATGTCTTTATGCAATGAAAAAGCCCCAATCTCTTAGGGCTTACTTTCCGCTCCACCGAAAGAATCGCACAGCAAGTACAACAGACACAATCGCAATCCCAATCAGAACAGCAGCTTCAAATCCATATTCCGTAATCGGCGCTTCAGTCCAGGTACCCCTCAGCAATTGAATCACATAATAAAGCGGAAGGATTTTAGCTGCGTATTGAAGGACTGATGGCATCATCTCAAGAGGAAAGGTCGCACCTGAGAGGAACAGCATCAGGTTCAGGAATAAGGAACTGATGGCTGTTGCAGACTGTGCATTTTTAGCTAAGGATGTCAGGAATAAAGCAAACGGGAAAAAGGCCAGGATGCTGATCAGCAGAGAAAGCAGCGTACTGCCAATATAAGCCGGCAGAGTCAGGTCATACAGAAGCATCCCAAAGATCATAAGCAGCAATGCAGATATGGCAAAGATTACGGTCCCTTGAAAGGTATGGGCGGCGAGGATTTTCCATGGCTGAAGCGGAGTTGACTGATACCTCCTTAAAACACCCGTTTCCCGGTAATTGGTTAAAACGGTTCCCAGTGTAAAAAAGGAAGTGGTTACTATGTTGACGCCAATCCATGAAGGAACAAAGTATTCTGCAAAAGCCTTTTGGCTCATGTTGTCTCCTACAAACATGGAACCGAACAGCCAAATCATGACAACTGGAAACAGGAACGTCCAGAACATGCTTAACCGGTCCCTAAAAAACATTTTCGTTTCAAGGCTGGCGAGCTTTACAATAGCATTCATCCGATTTTCTCCTTTTCTAAGTACTGGACAAATAAATCATCGAGTGAGCCCTTCTCAAACTTAAAGTCTGCCAGACGTATCCCCTTTTCCTGGCAATGAGTGAAAATGTGAAAAGCTGTTGTCTGCTGATCATCGCAGTACACTTTGAATTCGTCCAGGTTATTTTCCACTCGTTCAACACCAGGAAGGGAGAGTAAATATTCACGGCTAAGGCCGGCACTCGTAAAGGCCAGACAGTCAGCAGCCCCTTCATTCAACAATTCATGCGGTGTATTCAGTGCTTTCAATTGGCCGCTATAGATCATTGCCACCCGATCACAAAGCTGCTCAGCTTCTTCCATATAGTGCGTTGTCACGACAATGGTGCTGCCCCGGTCCCTTAACAGCCGTATTAATGACCACATTTCCCGCCTTGCAGAAGGGTCCAGCCCCATACTCGGTTCATCGAGGAAAAGAATTTCAGGTTCATGCAGGGTGGCTAAGGCGAGCGTTACCCGCTGTTTCCAGCCCCCGGATAGGTCATCAAACTTTACGTTCAATTTTTCTTTTAAGCCCAGCAAGTCTATTAAATAATCTTTTTGCGCCGGGCCTTCGTAAAAGGAAGAAAAGAGGTCCAGCGCTTCTTTTACTTTCATTTTCTTCTGAATGGATGTGGCTTGAAACTGCACGCCGATTTTTTTGTTTAATTCACGCAGCTGCTTGCTTGGAACAAGGCCAAGCACTTCAACCTCCCCTCCGCTCGGAACAGAGATCCCCTCAAGTATTTCAAGTGTTGTTGTTTTTCCTGCTCCGTTCGGCCCTATAATTCCGAAGATTTCCCCTTTATAAACAGTAAAGGAAAGATTGTTTACTGCCCGGGTGGCACCATAATTTTTAGATAAATTTTTTACAGAAATGACACTTTCCATCCGAATCCTCCTTCACTTCTATTCGATACATTCCAGATCCTCATTCATCTTCTTCGATTCGTTTTTAAAGTAAAGATAAAAGCCGATCCAGGCAATCGCGTAAACCAATAGTGAGATTGCAAGGTAGATGAAAAAGTTCTTTACTCCGATCGGAATCCAGCCAATCCAAAGCCCTAATGTGAAATAAACAATCGTGACGGTAAGATAGTGCAGGGCAGTCTGCATGGGCAGGCGAAGTGAGCGGATTTCAAAATAAAGCGGAGTAACCGTAAACAGCCAGCCGCTGATAATAAAGCCCAATGCATTTATGATAAATGTTTGCCCATCTAACGTGGGTTGACCGCCGAAATAAGTTAAGGCTATAGTTGCCGCTGTAGAAATGAATCCCCCAAAGAATATGCCGATCATGCTTCTGTACAAAAATGTCCTCACTTCGTCTCCCTCCTGTTCATTCTCAAAATTTCCTTTATCCGTCCGACATAATGGCGTGAAGCATACTCCTTCTCCCCCGATTTAAAGTGCACACAGAGTGTCCCGTTAAAGGATGGCTCAAAATGGCTCATGGCGTAAAGGTTCGCTATGACTGATTTGGATATCCTGATAAACCGGTGGGGAGGGAGGGATTGTTCAAGTTCATAAAGTTTTTGCTTTACTTTAAAAATTCCTTCAGGGGTGGCGGCTGTCACTGTGTCGCCTTCTGAACGGAAAAATTGAACTTCATCAGGCTTTATTAAGTGCTGGTTCTCTCCATCCTTTCCGACAATCAGGCCGGTTTCATTCTTCTTAAGGTACTCTAGGATTTCCTGGATATCCGGGGTGATTTCTTTGCAATGAATTGTCACGGAGGTTTCCTCGTTGCGCGGGTCGATGTTAAGCAGGATTTTCATGAAGGGCGCCCCTCCTTTCCATCAGCTTTATAGATTCAGTATAGATGGCTAATTTCCAATTTTCACCAGAATTAAGGCAACACGCATGATCAGCAGGGTAAGCTGCAGTAATTCCCCTCCCTCCTGCAGACATAAAAAAGCCTAAATCACGAAGGATCTAGGCGTCTATTTGATGTTCTTAGTTTAACTGGCCTTGATTGCCAGTGAACTGCTTTGCAGGCTATCAGAAATCAAGCTGTATGCGATGACCTTTTTTCTGCACTGTTTGACCACATCAATTCGGTCCTTATAGCTATATACGAACAGCTTGTCATCTCTTTCCAGAAACTCAATAACTATAGGTGTTCCACTGATCTCCGGCCGTAAAAAAAGCTGTTCGTTGCCCGGGTGGATATAGTGTTTCTTAATAAATATTCCTTCATTGAACTGATTGATAAACTGAAACTTCTCCTCATCTTTCAGCCTATTATCACCAATTGTGACTGTAACCTCTTTTTCATCAAGCTTGGAATGAGTTTCAAATTTACGGATCAGCCAATTAACCGTGCCGGTCGGCATACAGGTCAGCACGATTTTCAGCAGACTAACGAGAATAATAGGAACCACT
Organism: Cytobacillus oceanisediminis 2691; assembly: GCF_000294775.2. Taxonomy (GTDB): domain Bacteria; phylum Bacillota; class Bacilli; order Bacillales; family Cytobacillaceae; genus Cytobacillus; species Cytobacillus pseudoceanisediminis. The sequence goes on along the minus strand of NZ_CP015506.1, from coordinate 551,564 downwards.
ACTGCCCATGTCATCTTTTTTCATCTCCATTTGTATTTAGAACCGCCAAATATAAACTCCAAGAGAAGCTAATCCGATAAAAATAATTACCACATATATTAAGGTTAAATTGGTTGTGTTCCGTTTTGTTGAACTTCCATAGTTTTCATCAGCCTTGCCTGTAAGCAGCAAAGTCGAAACCACAGCAAAAATTAAGATAATTAGAACCAGCCCAAGCATTATTCCCATGCTGCGCACCTCTTCTTTTACATTTTAATAAACTTCTATAACTAAATAATACCGTAAACCAGTCAATAGATAACCATCCAATTCGATATAAAATTAACCATCCACTTTTCACCAAAAAAAATGCCGCTCCCATCTTAATAGGTACCGCAAATATTATTGAACTCTACATATCAGGCATAGAAAAGGCCGTTGAACCTCTTGCTTCACCCTCTAATTTTTTATGAATCTGTTTGACCACATCCATTGCTCTTTCATGAGAGTCATATTCACCCAGGACCCTGCTCCAATATACAAAGAAACTCCTGCTGATTATTCCTTCCACTGTTTTTCCTTTAACAGTTACCTCTTTCACATTGACTAAGCTTCTCTTATTTTGCGTCAGTACCCACAGCATTAATTTCCTCCTATCGGCTCCTCTTTAAATCTATAAAACCCGCCTTTTCACCTGCTTTTCCTCTTTCCTCCCATACAATGAAAAAAAGAAGTTCATCTTTCTGGTCATAATAACCACAGTCACTGCATGCCCAATAATAGTTTCCTTTATTATCAAAATCCGGATATCCCCCTTCATAATCATCCGGGAAAATTCTATAATCTGCGCGCTCAACGGTACCTGACCCTTTATAGCGGATCTTTATGGAGTGACTTCCTTCAAGACCAGCCAGCTTAGCATTAATTTCAACTGACCAATCCCCGTTTTCACCCGTATAACGAACCTTTTTGGTTTTTAACATTACTTCATAAAACGTAAAAATCAAGACTATAACTATACACAGCCATATTAGTTTCTTTTTCAAAATAACACCTCTGTATAAAAGATGTCCCTATCTACTAAAATATGACTATTAATCTATTGAGGCAATTTCATAAAATACTCCCTCAATTCATCTGGCAGTTCTTCCACGGCAAGTACTTTTAACTTTTCAGTGCCCGGGGATGTCATGATCACAAAGGACTTGCCCTCATATTCCAATAGGTAAACTGGCTTATTCGATCAGGCAAGGTATCCCGTCTACTTATGTATTCAAAATCCTCTTCCTTGAAATTGCTTTCAAATCCCTCCAGAACAATTTTTCGAGCCTCTTTGTAGTTTTCTGCTAAGGCAATCTCCTGATACAGCTCAAGTGAATTCTTTGGAACAAAAAAGAATTCATAATAGGTTATTGCACTTATAATAATGAATGCCATAGCCATCATTCTAATCCAACCCTTTTTCATAACATCCCCCTTATGCATTGCATTAGTTTTATTATAATAGCAGGCAGTTAAGTTTATTGGGTGAAATTTGGAAAAATTATGTTATTATTATCAAAGACTATTTTTAAGCGGGGATAATAATGAAAAAGATCATAAGATTGATCATGGGAATTAGCTTTCTTTCTTACCTAGGTGCCTTAACAGTATTACTCTTCTTTATATCGAGAGGATTTTGGTCAGACATGCCGTTAATGGAATATATGAAGCTTTCCTCAAACTTTGTGCCTTTTAAAACAATTAATGGGTATGTACTGGCTATTTCAAATGGAAGTATGAATTTAATCATTCCTATAAAAAACCTTGCCGGCAATGTGGCTGCATTTTTGCCAATGGGAATTTTTCTGCCCTATTTTATAAGAACCCTAAACAGACTTAAATCATTTGCAGTTGCCATGACTTTCATGATTCTTAGTGTGGAAATTTTACAGCTGGTCACAGGAAGAGGAAGTTTAGATATTGATGACTTTATTCTAAATATCATTGGAGCGTTAATAGGGTTTGGATTATGGAAAGCGATGACCGCCCGGAAAATAATGAAAAATGCAGTGAACATATAAAAAATTGCCTGTCTAACGGATGTAGACAGGCATTTCCATTACCCTTCTTTATTGAAAATTAATCTAAACAGCAGCAGCCCATTTATTGCTAGTAGAATTACAGCCAAAATCGTTAAAAGGGCAATATCAGGTGCAAAGACAGAGATGGAATGCCAAGGTGAAGATGTACTAGCTGTGAAAACAGGGATTAGTCCAGCTGACAGGCCAATAAAAATCAGCCCTAAGAAAAGTCCCGTTCCCTTTTTTAGAAACTTCCGGGTTCTGAATCTTTTCCATAAATAGATTGAAAGTATTATTAGCAGCAGGACGCATCCCAGCAGAATGGATTGTATCGCCAAACTATGATTAGGTACTTGTTCTGTCTCATCGCCATTTAAAAGACTAATAATATGATTCTTAAGATAATAAAGCCCATCTTCCTCTAAAATATGATTCTTATTTGTCAGAATAACGCCGCCCCAGCCAGTTTCCGGGATATAAAAGACTTCTGCATGCGAATAAGGTGTAGAACCAGAATGCCAGATCATTTCTCTGGAAGTATCCGGGCCTGATATGCGTATTCCTAAACCATAATATCGGTCCTCACCTGTTTGAACCTGAGGAGTCATAAATAAATCCAATGTTTTGTCACTGATAAAATGATCTGGCCATGTCCCGCTCAATAATTTTACAAATTGGACCATATCTGCAGAACTGGCCGCAATGTATCCGTATGGTGCCCCGGCATTATCGTAGTCTACAGAACTTTTCACCGGAAGTCCAAACCAGGATTGATAACCGCTAAGGTATCCTCTTTTATAAGCTCCCTCTTTATCGGCTGCAGCATTTTTCATTCCTAAAGGCTCAAAAATCTGCTGTTCCATATACTCTGCATAAGGCATTCCTGTTAGTTCTTCAATCATTGCACCCAGAATTAAGAAATTGGCATTGCTGTATTGATGTTTCTCACCAGGTTCAGCAGTCAGTTCAACTTCTGACATTTTCTTGACTTGATTCTTAATAGCCTTACTGCCTGTTAACTCTTTATCAGATAGTGCAAGCCCTTCGTAGGTACTCAACCCGCTTGTCTGCGTGAGCAATTGCTTTACTGTTATTTCGGCAGCTTTCCCATTTTTCAGTGTAAACCAGGGAAGATATTCCTGAATGCTGGCTTCCAGGCGGATGGTTCCATTATCAGCTAATTTCATTATGGCCATTCCCGTTAATGATTTGCTTATGGAGCCAATCGTGAAAGGAGTTTGTTCTGTAACCTCCTCCTCTGATTCTCCAGTAACGCCCCATGACCGTGAAAAAAACAGCTCATTATTATGAACGATGGCAACTGAAGCTCCTGGAACTTGATATTCTTCCAGGTAATCCTTAATTGCCTTCTCTATTTTTGCTTCGATGTCTTCCTCAGCTGAAGCAGAATTTTCAAGCAAATCATGACTAAATGAAGTGAGCAAGAAAAGAACCAATATTATCTTTAAAGAACTGGACGGCAATACTGCCATATAACCTCTCCCTCTACCAATGTTCTTAATCAACGGTTTGTCCCGTTGTCGGGATGCTAAAAAATATCTATAGACACATTCCCTTTCTTGATTTCATCTTACCTGTATTTGGAAATATCTATAATGAGCCTCAGCTTTATTTTCAAATAGGACTTGAGACGCAGAAGAAGATCGGACTCTTTCATCAAGAAAGATAATATGGAAAAGAATGCAGGTTATATAGAATGATAGAGGTACACATGGGGCAGGCAAACAAATAATGAATACTGTAGCGATTAGTTTTCTTAAACCTATAGAACTTATGGTCTCTTTTAATAATGGTTATTTTACCATTTCATACCAGTTGTGAACCTTATGCCTTTTTTCTTCATTTATTGCTCTCCGTCTTTTTCAAACACAACCACGTTATTTAGGTACATGCACCGATTGTAGGCATATGCATACTTTATCTGAGAAATTCATTTCCCAAAGGACTGAGCAGAAATGGTTAAATATTTGGATTACACCTCTCCGTCTTTAAATTACTTTTTTGATGTGAACAAAAGCAACCTAATGAAAAAAGATAACAGAAATTTAATAAATGTATTGGGCATTCAGCAATTAAACACGCTGGAAGATGTCTCACTTCTGGATATCTATCTAAGCAAAAATAATGTGATAGAACCTCATTATCACCAAAATGCTGCTGAATTGGTTTACTGTATATCAGGCGCAGCGACTGTTTCATTGCTTAATCCATTTACAAAACAAATCCAGAACTATTACATTACACCTGGGCAAGTAGCCAATGTCCCTCAGGGCTGGTGGCATTATGAGATAGCCAACACCGACAGCACTCATCTGCTGGCCATCTTTAATGCTCCTACTCCGGAAGTCATCCTGGGATCAGACATTCTCAAATTAACTCCTTCAAATATAATGGCGCACACTTATTGTATGGATGAAAAGCAATGGAAAAAGGCGGTTGCACCTGTCCAGCCTTCAACCTTTATCGGCCCGACAAAAGACTGCAGCAGAAATACTCAAAGCCCGGAACCAAACCAGCAATATCAATACACCCAACAATATTTCCCTCAACATATGTATTATTATTGAGGGTTTCACAGGCATGGATATTACCATGCCTGTCTTCTTAGATTCTCTTAGCATATGCAAGTCTTCCGCTTAACCCCAATCCGGCCTTTCGACTCCAACTTTTCAATATATTCCTTTGCCAAAGGAACTTTACAGGCGGAGTTTCCGACATCCACATGCACTTTTCCGATGTGATCAGCGACATCCTTCGCTTCCACATTCAGCTCCGATACATATGACCCCACAGAGATGACAAAACCGTTCATCACATACCTTACTCGGTTTTTTTCTTCATGAATGGTATTTTTAACTTTAGTCAATAATGCTTTTATTTCACTGACATCCAGCTCATTATCCGATGTGATTGATACATAATTGGAGTAAGTGCTCCAGCCGCAGACTGAAACCATTTCTTCCTCCGATTTAATCCACTCCCGGGCCAATTCAAGAGCATAATCACTTTCAGCAGCCACCTGGGCAACTGTATATTCCGCAGGCATATACCAATAAGCCTTCTCAGCCCAATCCTGTAAAGTCTCCTTTGTCATTAGCTTCGGATTAACAGAAAGTCCTGCCAAATACATCGCATCATGATTTCCTGATTTATATAATTGCAGTGCCAGCTCATGATTCTTCTTTACATGCTTCACCAGCTTTTTCAAATCTCCAACCTTCACGCCAAAAAAAGGCTCCTTCGCCCCGTGATTCATAAAGATCCGCTTCGTCTGATCAGAGCCAAGCTCCTCAAGCCTTTTCATGATTTCTTCATAATTCAATCTCTCTCACCCCTTCAAACAACAGCCGCCATTACATTATCAGCCGTATTCATTTACTTTAAGTCAATTTCTCCTTAAAAAGCTCTTGTCACCAAGCTATATATTGTGGTTAAGCCGAGCTTTCCAGCAGCCGTCATCAATTTTCTTTTAACAAACGGATTAATTTCGTCACTTTCAAGAAGAGCAGGATGGTGAAGAACAGGGAAACCAATAGACTCCCGTATAAGTTATAAGAACAATACAACCGAAGAAGTGATGCTAATTAAGTTCATTAACGAGGAGACATCTCCTGATGCTTCATAAACGCATCCATATCTCCAGGTCTGTGGGCTTCTTCTTGAAAGGAGTTTTATACTCTTTGAAAAAAAACTCCAGCCCAGATATTTGTTCAGGCAGAGGCGGGGATACAACAAAATTGTGGTTAAGATGTCCGTCTGTTCCACTTCCACCCGTTATTCTTGTATCATATCCTTCACCAATCTCTAACTCCCAGAAACTATGCCGGTGAAGCCGATCTCTTCTATTTTCTTCGTCAGGTTCCCAATCGATATTAAAATTCACGACACTTGCATTTTCATATTGCCTAATAAAGTTCACTGAGTAAATAGCTTTTTCTTTCTCAACTGACTTCAAAATCGGTATATACTTTTGAAAATTAACGGGCTCGACCTGCGGGCGGAAATGCTCATCATTTTCCAGCAAGCCAAATAGTGACCTTAAATAATCCTCATAAAGGCCATTCACTTTTGCCCATTTCGAAATCACATCAAGGTGCGGATACCCTGGGTTATCAGATAATTCCTTCCGCCGCTTCAGCAAAGTGCATATCTGCTCATCAATGGATAACAGTCTTTCATCATAATGCTCTGCAGGTCTTTCAAACGGCATTCTTTTCACCATTACTCCTCCTCAGCGCTACTGATAATTTTTTAAATACTGCCCCTCTTGAAAAATCTCTTCCGTACTCAAGGCTGTCCACTCTTCCGGAGTAGTATCCGGATGCAGTTTGAGATAAGAATCTACCATTTTGTAGCCTTCACTGTAGCCATAGTGACGTGGAAGGGCCTGACCGCCCATTAAAATCTCCAGAGAACGATTTAGATCATATGTATCTAAATCTCCTTCAACTTTTGCCCAGAAGGTTTTATTAAAACTTGGGTCCACTTGAGAAAAGGTGATATTTGGATAAACGAGCTTTTCAAACATCACAGCTTTACCTTCAAAAATGAGGTTATCCAGCACAGAAAAAGATATATATTTTTCTAAGTGTTGTTCAGTCCATATACTGTGATGATATTCATGAGCTATGCCGGCCCTAATCATATCTTCTGTGTAAAATTCATTGTAAAAAACAATAATCTTTCCAGCTCCTGCTGCAACCATTGTATTCTCATTTCCGGGATGTGAAGGAAAAACGCAAACTGCTGTTTCTTCCTCCGAAGGTAAAAAATCTGAGGATTTTAGAAGTGCATCCTTAATGGCAACATTTGTTTTTTCTTCATCGATTTCGTTCAGAACTTTCTTAATTGAATCAGAGTTTTCAGGGGACCATTTCAGCAGGTTATCTACCATGTGGAGGTATTCCCCGCCCTCAAAGCATGTGTTGTAGACTTTTTTTATTATTTTATTCTGATAAACTTCACCGGCATCTTCTTGGTTTTTTTCGAGCTGATCAATCAGAGAAGTATATAGCTTATAAGCGTGTACGACTTTATATTTTTGTTTTGTCTCCGGATGTTCAAATGAATAAGCAATCTTTTCTTCAACTTGTTTTTCTTTGCTCGACTTTTCCTCTTCGGAACAGGCAGCCAATGTGAACAGTATCGTCAGCATCAGCATAATTTTTGAAAACCGCAAAACTCTCTTCATACCAACCATCCCTTGCCCAAATATATCTTTTAAATTAATATTACCATAATTTGGACATTCGCTAGGTAACACCCATAAAAAATCCTGCCCTCATTTTTAAGAGGACAGGCAGTAGAATCCCTAGATTTCTCTCATCTTTCTGCAAACATAAACCATCTCATAGCTATCAGATCTGACAGGTGTCTCCTGCCAATCACTAAATACATGGACAATCTCCATTCCGTTATTCAATAGAAGCCGCTCCATTTCTCTTGGAAAAACATACCGCAGGTTTATACTTGTTCTTTTTTCATTGGTCTGCATTCCTTCACTATCGTAAAATTTTCTTATAGTGATATAATGCTGAATCTGACTTAGTGAGTCGTACGTACTGATTGTATATACATCCACTTTGTTTTGACTGACAGGGTCTATATACGTTTTCCAATATTCTTCTTCTGCAGGCTGCAGCAGCTCTTCCACACTCGGAAACCTTGATCCAAAGACAAAGATGCCGCCGCGTTCCAGATGTTTATTAACAGATGATAAGAAATCATCCTGATCTTCATTCGTTAAAAAATGCTGAAAAGAATTTCCGACTGAGAACATGAACGGACTCTTCACATTCAGACTGAGACCTCGGCAATCCTGTTCCACCCATTCAATTTGCAGGCCCAGCCCAGCTGATTTCTCCCTTGCAAGGTTTAACATTCCGCTATGGGCATCTACTCCAATCAAACGATGCCCTTTACTTGCCAGCGGAATGGCCGCTCTCCCTGTCCCGCAGGCTAAATCAATAATTGGCCCACCCGTTTTTGAAGCCCATTTCAGCAGATAGGAAACATCCTCCTGGTAGGAGTCATTCTCTTTATCATATAAAATCGGATCATTGTATTCTTCTGTAAATTTCATAGTATCCAGATTTAATTCTCCTTTCTATCTTCAAATGAAGTTTCACTTCTAGCTTCAATTTTATGAGGTTCCTTGCTGCTTTTCCTGATCAGCCCATTATCCAAGTCATCAATTGGGGTAAAGTTATTGCCTGATACGTCTCTTCTGGACTTAAACATCCGAAAAAGAATATAAATCAGCAAACCTATTACTACGATTAATAAAATATAGCGCACTTTGCCACCTCATATCGGTTATTTCTTAAACAGCCGGTAAACAAAAAATATTCCACTTGCTATCAGCAGTAAAAGTAAAACAGAATCAGTCCCGGAACACTATATTCGCTAACAAATCTTTACCTCCTTTCAGCCAATAAAAAAATACCAGCTTTAGATTCTCTCTTTATTTAAACCTTTTTACACAAACATATCTTCTAAATAGGTGAATTTTCAACGAAAATTAAAAACAGTAGAAAACTCACATGATTTTATGTTGCATTTTTTTACAAAAAAGGATAATTTTAAGTCATAAAGAATAAAATGTTACATCTGCTGTATTAGATGTAAACCTTACAGCACTGCAAGGGGAAACCGAGAAAATTTGTTATGGAAAAAGGGGATTGAAACACATGCAAAAGTATAGAAGGAGAAACACGCCAGCTTTTACATTTTTAGCATACTTTACACTGATCGCCGGCGTTGGCCTGTTTCTGATTGGGCTTTACAATGCTGATATGGAGCTTAATGAAAAAGGGTATTATATTGCGGTCATGCTCCTGGTGGCAGTTGGATCCATTCTGACTCAGAAAGTAACACGGGACAATGCCGAAGATGCGGAAATCATGGCAGAGCAGGAGCGCAGATCAGCTAAAATTGAACAATAATACACAAGCTCAGAAATGCTTCTGGGCTTTTTCTTTTTATTAAATAAAATGTGTTGACTTTAACACTTAAAAGCGTTTAAGATATAAAGCATCCTAATACTTAAATGCTTTGAAGGAATTGAAGTAGTGGTATCCTCCCTGTTACAGAGAGCTGGTGGTGCTGAAAACCAGTACAAAGGAGATCATGAATTACGTTTCTGGAGCTTCTTATTTCTTTTCTGAAATAAGACGGTTTAGCCGTTATTTTGTGAAGTGGTAAGTTCTATACTTACAATCAGGGTGGTACCGCGAATACATTCGTCCCTGCTGAATGAAAATTCAGCAGGGACTTTTTATATCCATTTACTTTCGCACTCAAAAGCGTTTAAGCATGAAAACTAATAAAAGGAGACATACCAAATGAAGAAATCGATTCCCCTGCACTTGCGACCTTTTACAGCCCAGCAGCATTACAATGTTTACAGTCCCATTGACCATGCGGTTTGGAGATATGTGATGAGGCAAAATCATCATTTCCTTGAGGATATAGCCCATGATGCATTCACTTCAGGTCTGAAGTCATCCGGTATTTCCATCGACAGCATTCCACGGGTAAGTGAAATGAATTATCATTTAGATAAAATCGGCTGGGGTGCTGTCATTGTCGACGGATTAATTCCCGGCACAGCGTTTTTTGATTTTCAAGCGCATGGCATCCTTCCTATCGCAACGGATATACGCCAGAAGACCAATATCGAATACACGCCCGCTCCTGACATTCTCCATGAAGCGGCGGGGCATGCGCCGATTTTATTTGATGAAACCTACTCAGAGTTTGTTAAATTAATAGGGAATATCGGCGCCAACGCTTTTGCGACAAAAGAAGAACATGAGGTGTTTGAAGCAATCAGGCATTTATCGATTGTCATGGAAAGACCTGCTTCAACAGAAGAAGAAATTGAAGCAGCCAAACAGCGATTAAAGGAAAAGCAGCAACTCGTAAAAGGACTTTCTGAAGCTGAGCAAATCTCCCGGATTTTTTGGTGGACAGTTGAATTTGGACTGATTGGCGATCTGCAGAAGCCCAAGATCTTCGGTGCAGGACTGCTGTCATCTGTAGGAGAAAGTAAACATAGCCTGTCCGATCAGGTGAAGAAACGCCTGTTCACAATTGAAGATGCGATTAACACCAGCTATGACGTTACATCTATGCAGACTCAGCTATTTGTTTGCGAAAGCTTTGAACAATTGATTGAGGAAGTGACGAGGTTCGGCGAGTCGATGGCCTTCAGGCAAGGCGGTACAGTGGCTATCGAAAAAGCGATCGCTTCAAGCAAGGTTGCGCACATCGAGTTCAATTCCGGAATTCAGATTACTGGTCTTTTCACCGATATCATGAAGGATGCAGAAGGGGAAGCCATCTATGTCAAAACCTCAGGTCCAAGTGCCCTTTCGATTCAAAATGAACAAATTAATCATCATGGTCCTGATATTCACAATGACGGCTTTGGAGCGCCTATCGGAAAACTTGCTGGAGGCATTAAGCTGGAGAATCAATCTGAACAGAGCCTGAAAAAACTTGGCATCGAAATAAATAAAATGATGCAAATCACATTCGAAAGCGGAGTAGAAATTTCCGGCCATGTGACGAATCTATTATTTAATCATGATACCCTTGTTTTAATATCACTTGAAGAATGTCTCGTCAAAAAGGGAGAAGAAATCTTGTTCCATCCCACTTGGGGCACATATGATTTAGCTGTGGGCAGTCAGATTGTTTCTGCACGGCCCATCGCAGCAGATTACGCTGCATACCACGGGGAATCTGTTATAAACGAAGAAGAAAGTCCAAAAGAAGGAACAACCCTTACGCCTCTGGAAGAGCTATATGCGGAAGTAAGGCAAATCCGAGACACGAATTTCTCTCAGGATGTCCTTCTTCACAGTGTTATCGGAAAAATTCTCGATGAGTTCCCGGAAGAATGGCTGCTTCAGCTGGAAGTTTTGGAACTGCTTGAAAAGCATGACAAAGAATCCCCTTTGAAAAAACTGCTCCTGGACCAGCTTGAAAAGTTAAACAGGGAAGAACGCTATGTCCGGCTGATTCAAAACGGACTCGATGTCATTTTTGGCAGGAGGAATGTCAAAGTATGAAAAGATTAAGTGAAGAAGAAATAGCCCGGCAACTATCCACGCTGTCGGACTGGAAAAGAAAAGACAGCAAATGGATTGAACGACGTTACCGTTTCAAAGAATACCTCGATGGAATCGCATTCGTAAATAAAATAGCATCCCTTGCCGAAAAAGAAAACCATCATCCTTTTATCACCATTCAATACAAAATGGTGATCATCTCCCTCACTTCCTGGAGTGAGAATGGGCTGACAGGTCTGGATTTTAAGCTAGCCATGCAGATTGATGACCTTTATCTTGCAGACCATCATTAGGAAAATAAGTGCCTGTTGAGGTGACAGGCACTTATTTTTCCATTGTATCAAGCGGAATCTCATATTCCGGAAGCACTTCGTAAAACGCCCTTCTCTTTGCATACCAGTCTGAATGAAGATTCAGCAAAATCTTCTTGTCATCCTCTGATTTGCTTGTGCCATTATTAAACAGGTAATAACCGTTTCGTCCGTACACAATGAGTGGCTATTTGATCAGCCCAGCCTCATTTATGTGAATATCCAGGATGTTGATCATCCAATCAATTTTGCAAGGAAAGTCAGAAGAGCGTTAAGAAGTTAATCATTTTCAAATAAAAAATACGCAAGCCCCATTTAGAATTTGAACTAAATGGGGCTTTTCCTTATAGCGCTGACTCCAAATCCTCAATCAAGTCTTCGGCATCTTCCAGACCAACCGATATGCGGATCAGGCCGTCTGTTATTCCCAATTCCAGACGGCGATCTCTCGGTATCGATGCATGTGTCATTTTGGCTGGAAGGGAAATTAGACTTTCCACCGCGCCTAAACTTTCTGCCAGGGTAAAGTATTTTACTTTTTTAAGGACCTCTTCTGCCTTTTCACCGGTTCCGGCATCAAAGGAAATCATTCCGCCAAAGCCCCGTGCCTGCTGCAAGTGAATGTCATGGCCTTTATGATCTTTAAATCCTGGATAATAAATCTTTGAAACCTGTGGATGATTGGCAAGAAAATGTGCCACCCTTTTCGCATTTTCTTCAATTTCCTCCATCCGAATGGCCAGTGTCCGAATTCCCCTGATTAATAGCCAGCTGTCCTGCGGTCCCAGAACAGCACCGGTTGAATTTTGGATGAAGTGCATATCTCTAGCAAGCTGTTCGGAATTCACCACAACCAGCCCAGCAACCACATCACTATGTCCGCCTATATATTTGGTGGCACTATGGAGGACTATATCAGCACCCAGTTCTATCGGATTTTGCCAATATGGTGTACTGAAGGTGTTATCTACAATCATTAGCAGATTCTTTGATTTTGCCAGTTTGGAGATACCGGCCAAGTCTGTAATCTTCAGCAATGGATTTGTTGGCGTCTCAACATAAATGGCTTTTGTATTTTCCTGTATCGCCGCTTCCACAGCAGCCAAATCACTTGTATCCACAAAGGTTACATCTACATTATATTTCGTCAGAACAGTTGTCACTAATCGATAGGACCCGCCATATACATCATCTGTGAAAATAACATGATCTCCTGTTGAAAATAAGTGCATTACAGAAGAGATAGCCGCCATGCCGGAACCGAAAGCAAACCCGCGGTATCCGCCTTCCAAATCCTTTATTAATTCCTCCAGTGCATGCCTTGTCGGATTTCCGGTTCTTGCATACTCATAAACGAAATTGCCCACACCATCTTGTTTAAAGGTACTGGCATGGTGGACAGGAATGGAGACGGCACCTGTATGTTCATCCCTGGAGATGCCGCCGTGAATCATTTGTGTTTTCTTTCTCATTGTTTATCCTCCTCATAAATAGATTTACTTAAATACCGCTCACTGCTGTCAGGAAAAATCGTGAGAATATTCGTGCCAGGCGCAGCATTTTCAGCTTCTCTCAATACTGCTTCGAAAGCAGCTCCTGACGAACTTCCAACTAAGTATCCTTGCAATAACGCCAGCTCCTTCACTCGTTTAAAGGCATCTTTATCTGAAATGGTATGAATGGCGTCAAATAAACCTATTTCCATATACGGCGGCAAAAACTCCATCCCGATTCCCTCGGTTCGATGCGGCCCTGCCTTTCCGCCATTTAAAATGGATCCTTCAGGTTCAACAATAACTGTCTTTATCTTTGGATTCTTTTCTTTAAAATATCTGGCGCAGCCCATGAATGTACCGCCAGTCCCAGCTCCTGCTGCAAAAATATCGATCTTCCCATCTAACGCTTGGAAAATCTCAGGTCCCAATGTTTCATAATACGTTTGCGGGTTATTTTCATTGCTGAATTGCTGAGGACTATAGGAAATTAGGAATCTTTAGCAGCAGTTCCTCAGCCTTCTTAATAGCGCCTTCCATGCCCTCTTCAGTCGGCGTATTAATAACTTCTGCCCCTAACGCCTTCATTAGTTCCTGTTTTTCAACGCTGAATTTTTGAGGTACGACACAGATGATTTTGATCTTCGTTCCAATAGCAGCCAGCGCTAAGCCGATCCCAGTATTCCCTGCAGTCGGTTCAATTACAGCCCCATCTTCCGGAAGCAGCCCATCCTCAATCGCTGTCTGAATCAGCTTTTGTCCTAACCGATCCTTTACACTGCCGCCGGGGTTAAAATATTCAAGCTTAGCGAAAACATTTACTCCATGCGGAACAGCGTAGTGTTTGATTTTCACAAGAGGGGTATGCCCAATCAGTTCCTTCACACTGCTGTAATAATTCATCGTCAGCACCTCTGTTTTTCAGAAAGAATGGTTACTCTTCTCCATTGCGTTTTTTGGATGTTTCTTATGTTCCCTTTAATTCTTATTATTCCTACTTGTATAGTATGTTTTAAATATTTTTTTGTCAATTATCAGCTAAAAAATCAGCTGGCAACTGAAAATAAAGGCAAGTTACAAAGTTGCCAAGCGGGATACTTATTCATACTATACCAATAAGTATTATAAGAATTAAAAGGAGTGATTTTACAATGGGCCGTGAATTTGTAGATTTGTTTGACCACTGGGCAGATTCCTATGATCAGGCAGTAACGGGTAAAGACCTTGAATATCAAGAGGTGTTTTTGAATTATGAACACATTCTTAATGAAGTTGCCGATCTTGTTAATGGAAATGTGGTGGAATTCGGTACAGGTACGGGAAACTTAACTCAAAGACTCCTGGAGAAAGGCTGTTCAGTAGTCGGAGTGGAACCTTCTGCTGCCATGAGGAAAATAGCAAGCAATAAAATGCCTCATCTTACATTATTAGATGGTGATTTCTTAAACTTTCAATTGATTGGCCCCATAGATGCCTTCGTCAGCTCCTACGCATTCCATCATTTAGAAGACAGCGAAAAAGCCAATGCCATAACTAAATACAGCGCCCTCCTTTCAACTGGCGGGAAAGTTGTCTTTGCCGATACTGTCTTTGGTAGCGAGGACGAAAAACAGACTTTTATCAAGGAGGCTAAAAATAAACATTTCCTCAGCCTGGCTCAAGACCTGGAAACAGAATACTATACAACCATCCCTATATTAGAAAGCATGTTTCAATCCAATGGATTCTCTGTTAGGTTTAAGCAGCTGAATCGGTTTGTGTGGCTTATGGAAGCAGAGAAACTTTAGAAAAACGAAGCTCAATTACTGAAAACCCTGCTGACCCATAAATTATTCAGCAGGATTTTCTCTGCCTAAACATCCAGTTTGACTTCTAAAATATTTTGGGTTATATTAATTGACGTATCAATCATTGACCTATCAATTATACAAAAGGCGGGGATGCTGTGTTCAAATGTTCAAAGGAAGAAGAATTAATTGCCGCCCGGCTGTTTGAGCTCAGTAAGCAGACAATGCCGAAGTTTGAACGCTGTACAGGCATCAGCCAGTCACGGCTTGAGATTCTTCGGGAGCTTTTTGAAGCGGAAGAAATTACGCAGCGGGAGCTTCAGAAAAAAGTGAATATTGATCATGCTGCTGTCACAAGACACCTTAAGCAGCTTGAAGAAAAAGGCATGGTAATCCGCAGGAAAAATCCTGAAGATAACCGCTTTACTTATGTCAGCCTGACAGAGGAAGGCAAAACGAAGATTGCTGCTTACTGCGAAGAAAAGCAGCGATTTATTTCCAAAATCCTGAACGGCTTATCGGAACTTGAGCGAAGCACACTATTAAATATGCTCACACGCATCCAGGAAAATATAGATAAATTGTAATTTTCACATTCAGAAAAACATAAAGGAGAGTTCATCATGAATAAAACCGTTATCAATGACTTTAAGGAAATCATCACAGGACGCCGTTCCATCCGTAATTATGACCCAACGGTCAAAATAAGCAGAGAAGAAATGGCAGAAATCCTGGAAGAAGCGTCTTTGGCTCCTTCATCCGTTAACCTGCAGCCATGGCGCTTTGTGGTGATCGATTCAAAAGAAGGCAAAGAAACACTGGCACCGCTTGCAAAATTCAACCAAAGGCAAGTAGAGACATCAGCAGCTGTCATTGCCGTCTTTGTTGATATGAAGAGTGAAACATTCATTGAAAAAATTTATGATACAGCTGTTGAAAAAGGATATATGCCTGCTGATGTAAGAGACAAACAGGTGCCATCCATCAAGGGCTTAATGGAAAACATGACATTCGAGCAAAAGAAAGAAATGAACCTGATTGATGCTGGTCTCGTATCCATGCAGCTAATGCTTGCAGCACGTGCCCATGGCTATGATACAAATCCAATTGGAGGCTATGAAAAAGACCGCATAGCTGATGCATTCCATCTTGACAAGGAACGCTACTATCCTGTCATGCTTATCTCAATCGGCAAAGCCGCTGATCAGGGCTATAAATCTGTCCGCCTGCCTGTTGAAGATATCACGGAGTGGAAATAACTCATAAAGGAGAAATCAAACATGATCATTATTCATGCTGGCTTCCAAGTACAAACTGATAAAGAAAATGACTTTCTTGCCGAAATCCGTCCGCTTATCGATGCCTCTAGAGCAGAAGAAGGCAATATCTCTTATGACCTTTTAAAAGATACAGAAAAAGAGGGGTCCTATACGATGGTGGAATTATGGGAGGATATGGACGCTGTAAAGTTTCACAACCAGACGGAACATTTTACCTCCTTTACAGCGAAAGCCCCTCAATATTTTGCTGCACCTCCTCAGGTGAAATTGTTTAACGCACAGCCTGCAGATAAAAAGTAAATTATATGCAAGAAAACGCTTGAGATATAAAATCCCAAGCGTTTTTTAACGATTTTATTTACAATCCCTGCCTGGCTGGTTTGTCTGGCATGGATTTATTTCATTGCAAGTCTTGCAATAGGCCGGGCAATCAATAGCTCAATCCAGAATGCAACACCGAAATTCCGTAACCAGCTGTGGAAAAAATTTCGAAACGGCTCCAGGCTTATTTGTTTCGAACCAACCCAGGTGCCTAGTATGGTTAAAAAATAGAAAGAATGGTCACATTCAATGAAGTATTCAATAAAATCCGGGCATTAAATCCGTCCGTTTGCCCTGAAAATCTTTGCATAATTCTGCCAGCTAATGGTCCCGCCACTAACCTTACAAGCAAGACCACGATCACCCACATAAACGGAATAATCTTTAAGGTTTCCAAATAGTTTCTTTTCTGAAGCCGCGTTCCACTTCCACAATAATCGGTGCAATCGCGTTTACCGAAATGACAGAAATGATCAACAAAAATAATATGCCTTCTTTGCATTTTGAGGCAGCCTGTCCTCGTTATACATAATTCCCCTCCGAAAATAAAACTAAATTTCAGATGGCAGACGTATCTTTCGACATATATTTTTGGCCGATAAAAAACTTACCAATATCTCTACACACTGAGGATTTCTAATCTTTTTTATTTATTGTTCTCTTTTTGATCATGATAAGCAATAAGAATGACTTCTTCTCCCTTTTCCTCACTTAACTGCTTTTCCAGGTTATGCACCTGCTGCAGATCTCCGTCGGACAATTTGGCAAAATGATATTGTTTATCCATTTTCATCACCTTTTCGTATTAGGATACCTAAAGTTTGTGTTTTCCAAGCATTTTTATACACAAAAGTACCCGGTTTCAATCACTATTTAATCCCCAAAATGGCAATGGAAATGACAGCTAACACCAGGCTCAGCAGCAATGAAATGCCCCAATGCTTCTTTTCAGTCATCTTAAATAAAACATTCATTACTGAACTGATTGCCAAAAAAATAAAGAAAACAAATAAAAAAATCATAAGTTCCATTATCTCTTAACCTGCCTTCTGCCCTGTTTTCGCAAGGAAATAAGAAGAGCTTCCCATTATCATCCCTCCGAAGATCCCCATGAAACTGCCGGCAGCTGCCCAATAGGCCGACAGAAAGATGCCGGACATTAGCAAAATCAGCCCTCCTATAAACAGGGCCATTCCCAATTTCATTCTGCTTCTTCCCTCCTCTTTCTCTAGCCTAAATCTTTCACAACCGCCATTTCCTTCCCAAAACGGTGGCCATGATCCGCAAACCCCAAACTTGCATAAAGCTTGTGTGCCCCAAGATTCTCAGGATGGTAGCCTACTGCAAGTTTTTTCGCATTCGGCAGTTTCATCATCTCCGCTATCATCAGTTCAGTCGCTTTTTTGCCTATTCCCTTGCATTGGTGCGCCTTATCAACCATAATCCGATAAATCCAGTAAGCATCCAATTCCTCTATACATGCATTAAACATTAAGAAGCCGACAGCTTTATCCTCCAAGTAAATCACATACGGTTTCAGCGCTGTTTCAAATTTAGATTGCGCAATGGAAACAGCATTCGGCTCCATGTAGGCTTTTTGTTCCTCTGAAAGCTCCAATAAACAGCAATCATACCAATTGTCTGCTGTTACTTCTTCAATTCTCACTTTGCCGGTATTCATATAAATTTCCCCTTTTCACATTTTGGGGAAACGCTATTTTAATTAGGCGTTCTCCCCTTATTTTTATCCATGGTAACGAAAGTTTTATTTAGCATTATGAACGCCTCCTTTTACTAAATTGTCAGAAAAATAAACACCCACTCATTATACTATAATATTCCAGTAAATGCGCACTTGGGATTTCAGTTATTTTTTCTATGGAAAGGCCATATATAATATATTGATTCAGTAAAAAAAGGGGAGGATGCGATAATATGCCAGCGAAGCAAATTCGTTTACGAAGAATTCAAAGCCTTGCTCACGACATTATGGTAGAAATGAATTCAAAGGAAGACCATAAGAAGAATGAATCATACAGAACCGTGATTGATGACCTATCACGTGCGATTGGGGAACTATCTGATCCATCGGGTGATTATTCATTGGATTATGTAGAAGAAAAAGTAGGCACTGCCCATTATAAAATCTTTAAGAACATGAAAAAACTGACGCCTCTTCGAAAAACAAAAGAATCAGCATGGTAAAATTTTTTTGAATGAAACTGATAATTATTATCAATAATAGATAAAGAAGGTAACCAAATCGGTTACCCCTTGCCTTAAACTTCTGGTTCGAACGTTTTACAGTCTGTCTCTTTGCTGTTGGACGCCCGCTTGCCTTTATGGCTGACAACGTAAATAGCTTCTGCACCACACTTATTTCCCTTTTCCCAATAAGTACAGTTATTTACTTCACAAAGAACATCTTTAGCCATGTATATCACCTCCTGGACATTATTTTCTTCCAATCAGGATGGTGATATACTTGCTTGTTCAGTTATCTATGTTCCACTCTTCTTTCAAAATCGCATAATAATATTCATCCCACCACTCATCGCCATGAGGAATGCACTTTTTGAAGCAGCCTTCCCGCCTCATGCCAATTTTCTCCATCACCCGATAAGAAGCCGGATTCTCAGGCTGGCAGGTTGCAATAATCCGGTGAAGCCCAAGTTCTTCAAAGCCATATTTCAGCACGGCATATGCTGCTTCTGATGCATAGCCTTTATTATAAAACTTCGGATTGAACACCCAGCCAATTTCATATGTATGATCGCCAAAATATTTATGGAAAGCTAGATGGCCAATTAGAACATCTCCATTTTTTAAAAGAACGGGAAAATGCTCTGCTTTTTCGGTATTCTCGCAGATAAACTCTTTAGCAGCTTCTTCTGTAAAAATACCTCCTGGAATGTATTTCATTACTTCAGGATTTGAAGTGTACTCATAGACTGCCTGCCAGTCTTCTGACTTGAACTTACGGATTATTAGCCTCTCTGTTTTAAGCTCCATTTCATAACCCCTATTCAGCTGTTTTCATCCTAATGTATGTTCGCTGATTTCAGCCAGATTTCCTTTAAAAATGCTGAACGCACATAAATTTTTTTATCCGCACAGAAATAACGTCTATCCGCACATAAAAAATCTTATGCGCACATATTTCTCAGCTATCCAAATTGCCCGAGGCACCTTTATTTCGAAGAAAAGTGGTCCATTCCTACAAAATTCATCACGGAGACAGGACTTTTCTACCCTTTTCTGCAATTGGCGCAGGTTTTCCAAACAGATATCCCTAAAAAATCTGGTATCCCTTATCCTAGGAGCAGGTTCAAATGCGCCAAATATCATATATCGCGCTAGCAAAGTTAATAAAAACATAACAAAAATCATATTTAATTGAATCATTATGTTCACCTCATACAAAAAACTATCCCCGGCCTCAGCCGGAGATAGCTTTTTTAAAAATCACTCGTACCGCAAAGATTCAATCGGACTCAGCCTCGAAGCTTTATTGGCCGGCAGCAGTCCAAAAATAATGCCGATCGCCATTGAGAAGAAAAGGGCTCCTGCGACGACCTGCCAGGAAATGAGCGATGGCCATCCGGCAAAGAAAGAAATCAGGGATGCCGAACCCCAGCCAAGCAGGATTCCCAGCACTCCTCCAATTAAAGTCAGCGTGACAGATTCGATTAGAAACTGTCCCATGATTTGCCCCCTGGTCGCTCCGAGTGCTTTACGGATGCCGATTTCCCTCGTTCTTTCCGTTACAGATACGAGCATGATATTCATGACGCCAATTCCGCCGACAAACAGCGAGATGCCGGCGATACTGCCGATGATTAAAGTCATGACCTTTGTAATCTGGCCGATTCCTTCTGCCATTTCTTCCATGTTGATGACCATATAAGATTCTTCTGTATTATGCATCTTGTTAAGTAAGTTGGCGGCCTTCTTTCCGGCCGTCTGAAGCTGATCAGCGGATTCTGCCTGAAGCGTCACTTGGGTATAGTCACTCTTTCCATAAATAGTCTGCCATGTTTTAGTAGGCACATAGATCTCCAGAGCACCGAATGAAAAGAGTCCTGTCGGCTTTTCCATGACGCCAATGATCTCAATCGGCTGGTTCCCAATCCGGATCACTTCGCCAACCGGCGACTTGCCATCAAAGAGCTCCTCCTGCATGGAATAGCTGACAAGCCCCACCCTGCGTCCGCCAAGGAAATCTGCAGCCGTAAAGGACCGCCCTTTCTCCATATCAACATTGTTCAGCTCAAAATAGGCTGGACTTACTCCTGTTGTCGATGTTTCTGCCTTCTTTTCTCCAAAAGAAGCCTGTGAAAACTGTGAGCTTGAAGCAACTACTCTCTTAATCTCCGGAATCTGCTCCAATGCATTGATATCTTCCCCATCAAAAGGAGCTTCATTAAATATGTTTGGGTTTGCCTGAATTTCCTCGTCAGAAGGCTGATAAAACAGCTCCACTGTATTGCCGGGACCTGTCAGCTGCGTCTTCAGCATCGCTTCTCCGCCCTGGCCGATTGCGACTACAATAATGACAGCCCCAACACCAATAATGATCCCAATCATCGTTAAAATCGATCTCATTTTATGCGCCTTCAATGAACTAAGCGCCATTTTGATATTTTCTACAAAACTCATGTAGGCGCCCCCCTGCGGGAAGGTTCTGCTGACACAATCAGCCCATCCCTCACCATAATCGTGTGATGGGCATACTCTGCAACCTCAGGTTCATGTGTAACCATTACAATCGTTGACCCTTCATGGTTCAGCTCACTGAACAGTTCCATGATGGAGGCGCTTGTTTTCGTATCAAGAGCACCTGTTGGTTCATCCGCCAATATGATTTTCGGTTCGTTCACAATCGCTCTGGCAATGGCAACCCGCTGCTTCTGCCCTCCTGATAGGGCATTTGGCAGATGCTCCATCCGATCAGCAAGACCCACTTTGACCAGCGCGGCTTCCGCCCTTTCCAATCGTTCCTTTTTGGCAAGGCCGCTATAAATCATTGGCAGCTCTACATTTTGAATAGCCGTCAGTCTCGGAAGCAGGTGAAACTGCTGAAACACAAACCCGATCGATTGATTTCTGACCTTTGCCAGCTCTGCTTCCGAGTAATGGGATATGTCCTCACCATCCAGTTCATATATTCCTTCTGTCGGCAAATCGAGGCATCCAATAATATTCATAAGCGTCGACTTTCCCGATCCGGATGGCCCCATAATCGCCACAGAATCACCTTGCTCAATGCTAAGATTAATCCCTTTTAAAACTTCAATTCTTTCTTTTCCCGCCTGATAAGACTTGATTATGCCAGTAAGATCAATCATTTCGCATCCACTTCCATGCCATCTTTCAGCTGATCTGATGGATTAGTAATAATCAAATCCTTCTCATTGAGGCCGCTTGTTATCTCGATTTTATTCCCGGAAGCGACACCTGTCTCCACTTCCTGTTTATAGCTTTTCTGATCCCTGACCACGAATACATATACGCTGCTGTCTCCAGTTATAACCGAGTTTGCCGGAACAGTCAGTGCCTTCTTCTTATCCGTTTCGATTTCCATTATGAGCTGAAAGCCTGATCTCAGGGACAATTCCTTCACTGTAACCTCCACCCGATACTGTGGCGCACTTTTTTCGGCAGGGTTCATTCCCTGATTCTCTTCTGGCATATCAGCTACTTCGCTGACTTCGCCTTTCCATTCCTTTTCAGGAATTGCATCGGAACGGAGAGTCACCTTTTGTCCCTCCTTCACCTTTAATGAATCGAATTCTGAAAGTAAGCCTGATGCGCCGACTGCTTTTAAATCGCCAACATAAATGACAGGTTTTCCTGCCGTAGCCGGATCTGAGGTGGCTGCCTTGTTCACCTGAAGCACCACTCCATCTATTGTGCTTTTTACCTCTAATTCTCCAAGGCGTTTTTCAATATCTTTCTTCTGCAAAAGCACCTGGCTTAATTCCAGATTCGCCAATCGCTTTTCCAGTTTCAACTGATCCCTTTCAGGCTGTATCTGTTTATCTGCTTCCTTTTCACCAGCTTGTTTGCGCAGCTCTTTTTCCTTATCCCTCAGCTGGTCTTCCTCTTTTTCCAGCTGGTTGATTTTTATATAGCCTGATTCAGCCTGAAGCTTGACTTTTTCCAATTCAAGCTCCAATGCCTGGTCATCAAATTTGGCCAGCACCTCTCCTTTTTTAACAGAATCCCCTTCTTCCACCAGGAATTCCTTAATTTCGCCTTTTTCAGGAGATGCATATATTTTCTGCTCATTCACAAGCTTTGCCGTTCCCGGA
Source organism: Cytobacillus oceanisediminis 2691 (assembly GCF_000294775.2). Lineage (GTDB taxonomy): Bacteria > Bacillota > Bacilli > Bacillales > Cytobacillaceae > Cytobacillus > Cytobacillus pseudoceanisediminis. The sequence goes on along the minus strand of NZ_CP015506.1, from coordinate 528,918 downwards.
ATCATGATCTGCTCTTTAATTTCTTCCTGAACTGGATGGGAGGTTTTTACTTCCGGCCCTTTCGCAAACGCCTGCCTGTATACGCTAACGCCAGCCAGCAGCAAAAACACAGCCGTAACTCCGATTGCTATCCAAACTTTCTTTTTCATTTAGACACCAGTCATTCCTGAAAGGGTATTGCTGATTAAAGTGAAGACAATGCCGATGATGAAGAAGGCAATCGCAATGCCCCAAGCCCAGCCTTTTGATAATCCTCCAACCCGATGAAGGCCAATAGCCGTTACAACAGACTGCCAGATGCTGAATAACTCGATAGAACCCAGGACTCCTGGTTTCTCGCTGTTCATCAGTCCTGCTAAACTAGTAATAAATATTTCCGGATTTCCTCCGATAGCTGCTCTTAATGCCATATTGACCAAAAGGCCGATCCCGCCAATAACAAGAATATAGATATTCATGGAAAATATCTGTTTGAACGTTGCATCTGATCCAGCAATTTTAATGAAAATCATATAAATACCACCGGAAATGAGGGCAACCACTACAGGTGTGAAAATTCCTGTTATCGCCACACCCACCCTCGAAAACATCATTACCATCTCTGCCTCGGCCTCACTCATGCCCTCAAGCCCAAGGTAAGAAGCATCCATCGACACGGCCATCAAAAACATTCCTGCAGCATATAGAATACTGACCAAAATCAGCGGCACCCAAATCTTCGGGTTCTGGCGGATGCGGTCAAACTGCTCCCCAGGACTCCAAATCATCCCAAGCATACTTGGTTTTGCACTGCTTGTTTTTACTTCTTGTTCCATTAAGAACACTCCTATTCTATTTAAAATGATTCCACTATAGCTTTACGGAATAAAATAGAAAAAGTTTCAAATGGATACATTTTTACCCATATAAATACCAGGAGATCTCTCCCCTGGTATCCTGTCTACACAGCCTTCCGCTGAAAATAAAAATAGCCGCCCAGATAAAACAATAAAAAGAATCCGCCGATTACAGTCAAAAGCTGTTCCCATGGTATAAAGAAAATATCACCCGTACCTGCCGCAGGATACATCATTGCAAATGGCTGTGCCCATGGATAATAGGGACCCACTTTCTCGGAATTCATCGCCAGAATGGATGGCAGCGTAAAAACGACGTTGACCGCAAAAGGTGCCGCAAAGCTTTTGAACCAGACGGACATCCACAGCTGCAGAGCGACTAAGGGGAAAGTCGCCACCCAGCCTCCCAATATGCTTTTCCAGATAATCGCTGCCGGAAACGGATCGGGCACACCTTTATACAATCCTGCTCCAAAAATGGCAGCTAAATAAAATAACTGGATAAGCAAAACCAATAGCAGGATTAGCGCATACTTAGCTGCAAACACTTTTCCCCTTGTGACAGGCAGCGCCAAAAGCTGCTTCCAGCCTCCGGCCTGATGCTCATACCGGCAGACAAGGCTTGCCAGAACCCCTGTAACTAACGGCAAAAAGAGGATCGAATAAGGCAAATTCATATAAATCAAAAGCATGTACCATTCATTCATCACTCCCGCCGTTTCAGCTGTATTTGCCCCAATCCCGGCACCAAGCCCAATCAGCGGCCCCACTAAAAGAATGCCGAAGATCTTTGATTTTCGCAGTTTAAACCACTCCGACTTCAAAATAGACAGCATCTATTTCACATCCCTTCTCGCAAAATCAATCATGCCGGCTGTGTATAATAAAACGCCGGCTCCAATTCCAAGCAGGACGTTGATGAGCGGTTCATTCCACTCATTCAGCAGCAGCGGCCATTTCCAAATCAGCCAATCCGGCAAAGTAAAACCAGCATATGTCAGAATCACACCCAAAATCCCCATAGTTATGGGCACCCCCTGGTTTACACTCACAGTCGCTACCCAAAGCTGCAGCGCCAAAACAGGTAATGCCGCAAAAAAAGGGTAAAAGCTATATTTCAGCAGACCGGAATACGGAATCTCCCCGCCCAAATCCAGAAACAATCCAAAAGCGATTGTAAACAGCATCAAAAGCACAGAAGAAACCAGGAGCAGAACCATTAGCACCGTGAACTTCGATAAATACACGCTCATCTTTGAAACTGGCAATGCAATCAGCTGTTTCCAGGCGTTCGTTTCATTTTCAATGCTCGACATAAAAGAGGTCAGGATTACAATGCCCAGTACAATCGCAAGCGGTGTAAACGAATGGATATTGTCCAAATAATATCCCCACCGGTCATCATTCTGCCCGAACAAATAATCCTTGCGCACCCCGTAATTGACCATCTGCATGGCTACTACCCCAACTGGACCCAGTACGGTCAGGAACCAGATTCCTTTCCGCTTAATCTTCATAAATTCAGCTGCCAGCAATTTTCCCATCATCCGGCCTGCTCCTCCCTCGTCATCTGAAGGAAAATGTCTTCCAATGATCGCTTTTCTTCTTCAACCCGGTAAACGGAAAATCCATCTGCTACAAGTCCGCGAACAGCCTCAGCCACTTGCTCATCCGATTGCTGCGGCAGCGAAATGATACCACTATCCAAACCAGCCTTCATTCCTCTTCCCAGCAGGGAGCGCCAGGCTTTGTCGCTCTCGCTGACCTTTATTAAAACGGATTGCTTTGCATACATGCGCATCGCTTCAATTGAATCCTGAAAAATCATCTTCCCTTTCGTGACAATACCTACTGTTGTTGCCATCTGATCAATCTCTGAAAGTAAGTGACTGGAGATTAACACGGTCATCCCGCATTCAGATGGCAGGCTTTTTATCAGATTACGGATTTCAATAATCCCCGAAGGATCTAAACCGTTTGTCGGCTCATCCAGAATCAGCAATTCCGGGTTATTCAGCAGCGAAGCAGCGATTCCAAGCCGCTGCTTCATGCCGAGTGAGAAGCCCTTTACTTTCTTATCACCGGCATCTGTTAGCCGGACAATCTCCAGCACCTCAGCGATTCTCTGTTTCGGCACACCAAGTATTTTTCTCATTGCTTCCAGATTTTCTTTTGCCGTTAAATGCGGGTAATATGACGGTGATTCTACAAGCGAGCCTACCCGTCCTAATATATTTAGTCTTTCTTTCTTTAAATCTTTTTGAAAAATTTCAATTCTGCCGGAATCAGGCTTCATCAGCCCCAAAAGCATCCGGATCGTTGTCGTTTTCCCCGCACCATTCGGACCCAGAAATCCGTAGATTTCCCCTTTGGGTATTTTCATTTCCAGACCTGACACAGCTTTCTCCTGACCAAAATGCTTTGATAAATTTTCCGTTCTTACGATATACTCCATTCCCTCTCACCTCACTTTCCATCTTAGCCAGTCAAGGTTAAAACAAAGGTAGGGGGAAGTTTAAAATTTGTTTAAAGTTTAAAATGACACTTTTTTCCTCCTCAATCGTCTAATACAGTAAGCACCTTGGGGAGAAGATAACCTTATGACGTTTAAAAGGCTTTTTAACATTGGCTACGCTGTGTTCCTGCCTGCCTGCTTACTCGTATATTTCTTTATTCCACACATTTATGCCTGGATTATCCTCGTTATTCTGGCAGTTTTCTTTGGCATTTACCAATTGATCACATTATGGAATCTAAAACAAAAAGGGAGCTCCTGATAAGGCAGCTCCTAATGTTTTCTTAAGATTTTTATGCTTGTGCCCTCGTCACCGGAATCGATATCCCACTCCAGTTTCATGCCCTTCACCATCATATCAACGATGGATAACCCAATTCCGGCCCCTTTTTCATTGGAGCTGTTTTTAAGCCCCTTCCCATGATCGATAAAAACAATCGCATCATACTCATCGGTGGATTCAGTCGCCACTTCAAGGTAAAGCCCATCCTTCGCATGCCGCAGCACATTTTGCAGGATGTTATCAAAAATACGGCTCAGCCACACCGGGTCTGCCTGCCATTTCTCTTGAAATGGCTCTAACTCGATGATCACTTCAAAACTTTCTTTCTCAAAAACCGGATACCATGATGCCATACTTTCACGAACAAACCGGACAGCATCCAGCTCGGTCAGCTCCTGCTTATGCTTGCTCGCCATCAAAAGCGTGTAGCTCATTAGGTTCTCAATCAATCTATCAATATTAACAATCGAGGTTTCCAGCGCTTTGACCGCCTGTTTTCCTTCTGAAGACAGCTTCTCCTTTGCAATCGAGTATGTTTGCGCATTGATTTTCGTCAAAGGCGTCCGCAGGTCATGGGACAGATTGGCGATCAGCTCCCTCCGCAGCTGTTCTTCCTCCTGCTCGCGCTGCTTGCTTTCCTTGAGCTCTAAGATCATTTCATTAAAGGTCTGTTCCAGCTGGCCGATTTCATCATTCTTTTGCACATCAATGCCAATCGGGAGATTATCCATATCCCGTCTTTCCATCGCCTCCTGGAGATGAAGCAGTCTTTTGCGGATCCCACGGAAAAATAAAAAGGAGACGATGATAAACAGGGTAATGATCAAAAGCAGACCGGCTCCTAAGAGAAGTCCATATTTCTCTGTTACCTCCACTATCGGTGGAAGAAATAAATTCCTCGGTATTTCAAGAACGATAAAACCGTTCTTTTCATCCCCGCCAATAAAACTTATAACTGTAAACGGGTCTCCGCCATACCGTTCTTTAATAAACTTCGCTGTAAAGGCAGGAGTCCAATTAGCAGGCAGATCCCCCTTCACATCCAGCTGTTCCATCAGGTTTCCATGTTCATCTACCCAAAACATCGAAGCATCAGGATATTTCTTTTTCCATTTGGAGAAATGACTAAGAATGGCTTCCTGTGATGCCCTCTCCAGTTTTTTTGCATCCGCATGCCATTTTTCTTCAATATGATTGGGATCGGATTCATTCTTGCTTTTTTCTCCTGAGATGTCCTCTTGGAGACCCATAGCCAGCATAGCAATGAGTAAGTAAGCTGCCTGAAACAGAAATAAGGCAACCAGAATAATCGTCATATACTTCGCCTGCAGCGATTGGAAAAACCTTTTCATATCTTCACCCTGTAGCCGATTCCGCGGATAGTCTCAATAATCTCAGGACGGGAAGGGTTCTTCTCGAGTTTTTCACGAAGATAGCGAATATGAACCATCAGGGTTTTGTCGCCCTCCATATATTGCTCTCCCCAAACGCCTTCATAAAGCTGCTCTTTTGTCAGTATCTGATTCAGATGGCGAATGAAGTGCTGAAACAGCTGATACTGCTTGCCTGTCAATTGAATTTCATTGTCTGCATCCCGATTGATAATCCGCAAATCCTTTGTATGTACCTGTAAGTGGTGAAGCTCCAGCACCTGATCATTCTTTTGAAATCGCCTTAACAGCACTTCAATCCTCGCAGCAAGCTCATCCGGCTGGAAAGGCTTTGTCAGATAATCATCAGCAAAGCTCAGGCCCTCCAGCTTATCCTCCACCGCCGTCCTTGCCGATAGCATAAGTACTGGCATGTCATTCTTTACTTTCTTAATCCGCTTCCCGATTGAAAACCCGTCAAGCCCCGGAAGCATCACATCCAAAATGGCAATATCGGCATCAGAAAGATAATTTTCCATACCTTCTCCAGACTGCAGCCAGATCACCTCATATCCTCTTTCCCCTAAATCATTTTGCAGCCAGCTGCCAATATCGCTTTCGTCTTCTATGTATAAAATTCGAACCATACTCTCCACCCTTTAATTTATCTTTTACGAATCTGCTTTTGAACATCACCTTATAAGTTCCCGAATCTAACAGATACTTCCTGCTATTCTACGATACTTACTATTGATTGGATTCATTTTTCCCGCCATGATTACTTCTTAATAAACAGGGTACATACTAACTAAGCTTTTCAATACCTTATTGCCTGCCACTAAGAATTCTTCCAGAAAGAGTTTTAGCGGGAGGTGATGAAGTGAGAAAAGTTTACCGAATTGAGGAATTGCTCGCTTATTTAGCATCTATTGGCTATCCTCTCACAGAGGAGAAAATCCATCATCTGATTCAGAATAAAGACATCCCGCATCTCAGACCTTACGGCAATTTGTATGTCTTCAACCTGGATCACATCGACTGGTGGGTCAGCCAGAGGAGATAAAGCATTACCTAGCCCCGCTTTTTAGCGGGGCTTTTACTATGTAAAAAAACATTCGCCATTATCAGCGAATGCTTTTTTCTAAGCTCTTAATTCAGCTTCTCCTTTACATAGTTCCGGAATTCGCTGTTTGTCAGAAATTGAAGCTGAAAACTGTTCATATTCCTTGAAAGCTCCTTAAACTCCGTATTGCTCAGATCATTTGCAAGGAAAGCCATTTCTGTACGATTGCCCTCTTTATCGGTTGCATACATGCTGATGGTAAAAACAAAGGCTGTTGATCCTCCCTTTTGCCCTGCATGCTGAAGCCACTCCCGATTGCGGGGATTTTTCAGCAGCTGCTCCATAACTGGGTCCAGATAAGAATGGACTTCCTTGGAAAAATAGCTTTTACTGTTTAATAGACTCATAAGCTCTGCATAATCACCAGCAGAAGCACGCGGAAGCCTGTCGGACCATACTCTTTGAAAATCCATATCGAGAACCTTTAATATTTCCTTCTTACCCTTTTCGAGTGGCGGATGGCTTTCCCATTTCTGATGGATGTCTATAGCTCTGTTTCGATACTCCTCAAGACTCATGCCCTTCAATTCCTTAAGCGCCTCTTCTTTTGTGAATCCCTTTTCCTCCATCAGCTCCATTGGGATAAAAAGGGCACTGACAATCGGATACATCTTTTCATGACTGGCGAGCTTCAAATCATCAGCAAGTCTATTCACCTTTTCAACTCCCAGGACATTCAGCAGGTAATCGGTGTTTGCATTCGAACTGTAAGCGATCATCCCATTTGCTACTTCGCTTAGAGGAACACCCTCCTCATTTTCTGAAAGACCATTAATCCACGCCTGGTGGGCTCCGCCATCTGTATTAGGAACATAGTACGTTTCCAAAGTCTTTAAATCAACTTTTTCCTGGGGGTCAATTTCTCCCTCCGCCGCCTGACGCGCATATTCAATTGCCACCATAATTTTAACCGTGCTGGCTAAAGGAAGGGGCACATCCTCATTAATATTAACCCACTCCTCATCATTATGCCGAATAACCAAAGCCATACTGTCTGTGTGCCTGTGTTCCTGCACATACCCGATGACTGACTCAGGATCACCGCTGCTTTTCCCCTTTAGATACATGAATAAGGCCAAAGCTGCTGCTGCCAAAATAAGAACTATTCCAGTGATTACCCACATCATCTTCAAAAAGAAAACCTCCATGATTACGTTGTACTATTTAAATACGAAAGGTAATCACGGAGGTTTCATTGTAATGGTAAAAAGTTCTATTTAATTTGAACTTCCTCCCTGCGGCTCTTATACCAGGAATAGAAAGATGAAGCCACATCGGCTGGCACATTCTCCACACTGGCATACTGAACAGGCTTACCTCGATTCACTGTCTGTATGGAGGCAAGCCCAAACAGCTTTTGCCATCGTGTTGCCGTTACTTCTGCCTCAATAACCTTGCTTCTTTTAGAGATAAATAACCTCGTGCCAACAATGCCGGTTTTGAATTGAATAAAAGGGCCATTGATCAAATAACGGGCATTTGTATACCCAGCGATTCGTACAAAGACAATTAAGCAAAAGAGCAGGATAGAACCTGCCAGCCAGGTTTTTTCAATACCCAGAAATTCAGGCTTGAAATAAACCAGGGCGGCTGTTGATAAAATCCATAACAAGCTTGGCTTTAATAAGCTTGCCCATAGGGCCTTTTTCGGAAGCGGATGCATCTTCTGTAAAATTTCATAAGCCGGCAATATCTCCTCCGCTATCTTGCAGGCCCGATCAACTGGCAGAAAAGGAAATAGCGAATTTATGCCTTCCTTTTCATCTCCTTCCGCAACATCACCTGCTGTCACCAATTTCACTTCAGCTACCCCGGTCAAACGTTTCATCAAATTCTGCTTGATCTCAATTGCCTGGACTCGATCTTTTGAAATAGAAAAGGAAGTCTCTTCTAAGAATCCTTTGCGGATATAAATGCGGGTTTCGTCAGAAAATATTTCATATTTCCCATACTTGATAAAGGTCCGCAAGAAGCCTGCCAATACAGATATAATCAGAAAAAAGATGATTGCAGCAGCCTGCACCTGCCAGGAATGCAGGAATCCCTTCAAAAAGCCGACTCCTCTTTCTTCCAGATCAATAAAGTCAGATACCTTTGTATAAATAGAAGCTATTAAAGACAGCAGTACAAGAAAGCTTAGCGATGTAAAGGCCGCTTTTATAAGATCTTTTTTTCCAGGAGAAAAATGCAGTGTTTTTTCACTCTCTTCCGGCACTTCCGCTTCCGTTTTCCCTGAAACCGTCTCTTCCAGCCAGTTCGCTTCTTTTAAGGAAATTACCTTAAACTCCACCGCTGACTCACTTCCATCCAATCCTGTTTCAAAGGTAAGGGATGTGAATCCAAATAGCCGGTGAAGCAGAGACGTATGTCTCTGGATATTTTGGACTTTAGTAAATGGTACAGTTCTCTTGGAGCGGACAAAGATTCCCTTGGATAAATAGATATAAGCATCGTCCACTTCATACTTATTTGATAGCCAATCTATGAGAACATACAAAGCAGCCAAAGCAATAAAAGGAAGGAAAAGCTTCCGTCCCCATACAATCAGAAAGGATTGGGAGCCGGCTTTCATCACAAATAAAAAGAGGGCAATAAAGGCTGAATTTCTTAGTAATTGAATGAGTCCAAACAATATATGAAGCGGATGATATCTTCTAGCTTGCTTCATTCGTCCTCTTCCTTTACTTTGGCAAGTTGGGCTATCTTATTTCTTAATGAGACAGCCTCCTCTTTTGGCAATGCCGGGATTACATGAGACGACCCCATCGTCCCCATGCTTACGGAATACAGGCCGTATTTCCTCATAAGGGGACCCTGCAAAGTTTCAACCGATTGTATTTTCGTCATGGGGATCAGCAGATGCTTTTCCTTCCACACCCCTGACTTCAGCTGGACATATTCTTCATCCACATCGTAACGCCAGCTCTTGTAACGAATATATGGTGATATGAAAGACCAAATTGCCGCTGGTATCGATATAGCCAATAAAATGATCAGGATCCACCCGATCCATTCTTTCCAAGAAAATCGATCATCCAGATAAAACAACACACCGAGAACCGCAAATCCGATGATATTTTGGATCGCCTCACTGATGATCCATACCCGGATGGCGTTCCGTGATACCCTGTTTTGAGGTTCCTTTATATTTACTTGCATATAAATCTCCCATCTATTATTCATTTAAAAAGATTTCTTCGAGGGATGGCTCTTCAACTTCCACCCGCAGAACATCCGCCTTGCATTGTGTGAAAGCCCTTATCATTTCAGCAATCTTATTTTCATTGCTGAACGTGATCACTGTATAAGCATCCCCGTGTTCAAGAAGGCTTCCAGCTGACTCAAGCCATTGCTTCAGCTTAGCTTGTTCCTGCTTTGGCACGGTGGAGTGTTTTATTTTGACTGTTATGGTTGACCGGTAAAAGGCCCGCAGCTCTTCCATCGTTCCAATCTTATCTATGACTCCATCCCGCATAATGGCAATCCTTGAGCAAATCTTCTCCACTTCATCCAGATTATGCGATGTCATAAAACCGTCTTCCCCTGTTTTTGAAGCTCGTTAATGAGACGGTGAATGAGAATAACAGATTCCGCATCCATGCCTGATGTAGGCTCGTCAAGAAATATCAGTTCCGGATCATGAATAATAGCCTGAGCAATCCCCAGTTTCTTTTTCATGCCAAAGGAGAACTTGCCTGCTTTCTTATTGGCATGTGATAAAAGATCAACACTTCTCAGAACCTCCAGACATTTCTCTTTTGAAGCCCTGGTGCCTGATAGCTCTGAGAAAAAGCGCAAATGATCCAGAGCGGTCCATGACCCATAGAGAGATGAATAATCCGGCATAACCCCCACTCTTTTCATCACCTTGCTATCAGGACCCTCAACCCCAAGAAGTGAGTATGTTCCGCTGCTCGAGGAAATGATGCCTGTCAGCATATTAATAAAGGTGGATTTACCTGCACCGTTACGTCCGAGAAACCCAAATATCTCGCCTTTCCTTACGGCTAAATCCATTCCCATGACCACCTGATGGGCACCATAGGCTTTCGAAAGCTGTTTCGCTTCGATGGCATTCATCAGCATTCCCTCCTTCTAAAAACAGCATTTGCAGCCAGTAGCATAATACCTGCCAATCCCAGTATAACTAAGAAAGTAAAATCATCCCGCTCCAAATAGTAAAAAGGAATAAAATATTTCATCCAGTTTACCCAGCCATTTGGAGAAAAAGCTGCCCAAAATCCAAAAGCCGGAAGCATCAGCCCCAGAATGTTGCCTAAAAACATGGTATACCCAGGTCTGGGGATAAGCACGGATAATAGGACAGCTAAAGCTGTCTGGTAAGTCACCAGACTCATCGTCTGAGAAAAAATAAACAGATCAAACTTCTTGGAATAGATACTGATCAGCAAAAAAGACACCACAATGCAGAACAGCCAGAATAACCATATTCCAAGGAATTTACCGAATAATATAGTAGAGCGTGATGCCCTTGTCACCAGAAACCTCATTATACGCTCATGGATTTCTCTGTTTATTGTGTCGTGGGACAAACCGAACACAAATAATTGTCCAAGCAGCAAAATGACACTTAAAAGACCGATCGTGTGGATATCCTCAGCCTCACCTGCCGTCAGTTCCACCCCAGATGATAGTACACTGGAAAACTTCGCTGCATAATACGATACTGCAAATAATATGGCAATCATAATAATGGATTTAATTCCTTTAAAAAGACTTATAAACTCTCTCTTGCACATCACAAACATTTTCCATGCTCCCTTCAGCGTGATTCTGAGTAAAGTATATACCGTCAATCTTAACCACTCTGAAATACCACCTTAATTTTTCCTTAATTCCTATATTTTTGGAAATGGAGTGATATGATAGGTTTGAACAAACTAGATTAGGAGAATAACCATGCAAGATTCAAGATTACTGCTTGTTGATGACGAACAAGCCATTTTGCACATGCTATGCACGATTTTGCAGCGTGAACAATTCAGAAATATCGATACAGCCTCTACTGCTGCACAAGCATTAGAGCGCTGCAGGTCCTATACCTATGATCTTATTCTATTGGATGTGATGCTCCCTGATCGCAGCGGTTTTGATATTTGCCCTTTAATAAGGGAAACGACTGATGCTCCCATCTTCTTTCTTACTGCACGATCCACCGACCTTGATAAACTTTCAGGATTTGCCTTAGGAGCAGATGATTATATTACCAAGCCCTTTAATCCGCTTGAAGTGGCTGCGCGAATTAAAGCACACTTGCGCCGACATAAAGGAAGTCAGCCTGTTCCCGTACAGACAATCTATGATTTTGGCAGAATTAAGATCAATACTTCAGCAGGGGAAGTTACTGTTTCTGGAAAAAGGATAGACCTGCCAGCGCAAGTCTACCAGCTTCTCCTATTCTTAAGCAAACATCCCAATCAGCTTTTCAGCAAAAGCCAGCTATATGAGCATGTATGGGGAGAAGAAGGATTCGGAGAGGATAACACGGTCATGGTGCACATCCGAAAGCTCCGGGAGAAAATTGAAAGCAATCCAAGCAGTCCCTGCCACATTATTACAGTAAGGGGACTTGGCTATAAATTTGTTCCGGAAGGCAGTATTCATGAACATCCATAGACGATTCATCTTTCAATTTTTTGTCCAATTAATTACCGTTTTTGTGCTCTTTTTTATCATTCTGATTTCTTTTTGGGCTTTTCTTGGTTTTTCAATGATGGATTTCGAATCCAAACAGGATCTCTCCAAAGCTGAAGATTATTTTGTATCTGACCATGTTAGCTTTAAAGACGGGAAGGCCTTTTTTAAAGAGGAATTGAAAAGCCTGGCAAAGGAACAGAATGGATGGCTCCTTGCCATTAATGAAACCGGGGATGTTCTGGGCACTTTCAATATGCCGGATAAAGCTCCTAAAAAGTTAAAGAAAAGTGAAATCGCCGCCATTACTTATGGGGAAAGCAGTGAAGCCCATTACACATATTGGAAGGTCGGCACTAAACCGCATTTTGTCCTTTTTGGAAAAGCCAAGGCTGAGACTAAACTTCTGAATCAAATATCCCCGCGTGTGGATTGGAAAAAACAGAAGCTGAACCTTTCTGAAAACACAGAGGACGAACTATCCAGGAGAAATGCCTGGGTCCAGCTTATTGCTCCTGAAGGCAATGTAGTGGATGAGTATGGAGCCAAAAATCAGCCGAACAAATACTCAGTCAGAAAGCTATTCGCAGAGCAGGATACGGAAGGCAGCACACCAGCAGTATACTTTGACCAAAACACAGAAAGTGCCATCCTGTTAGGGATTCCTGCTGACAATAAGGCATCCACTCTGGAAAAAAGTTTATTTGAAAGCCTAAATAGAAGTCTCATTATCATTTTTGTCATGGCATTTCTGCTGCTTCTGGGCGGAACTCTCTGGTATGCACGCAAATTCGGTGTACCTCTGCTGACATTAATGAAATGGATTCAAAACCTGGGGAGCGGGCTGTATCAGGAGCCGGCAGATGTCCATGGCAATCCGGTAACACTCAGCAGAAAAGGAAAATTGAAAAGAAAGTTCCGTATTTATAAAGAATTGATTACAACCTTAACACAGCTTACCGAAACTCTTCAGCAAAATGAGAAGCAGCAGCGGATGATGGCCAATACTAGAGAAGAATGGATCAGCGGTCTTTCCCATGATTTAAAAACTCCGCTATCCTCTATTTCCGGATATGCTCAAATGCTTGCCTCCAATGATTACACATGGTCCGAAAAGGAAACAAAGGAGTTCGCCCTCATTATGGCTGAAAAATCGGATTACATGATGGACCTGCTGGAGGACTTAACTTTAACTTACCGTCTCAAGAACAATGCTCTCCCAATTGCCAAAATGCGGACCGACTTAAACGAATTCATTCGCCGAATCATCATTCATTACATTAATGATCCAGTCTATCAGGACAGAACATTCCATTACACTCCGCACCCTGAATCCATTACGGCTTCCATTGACCCCAAATGGTTTCAGCGGATTTTGGATAATATCATAGCCAACGCGATTAAATATAACCCGCCAGGCACAGCCATTTCCGTTAGCCTCTCTTCCATAGAAGAACATCTGATTGTCATTAACATTAAGGATGATGGCATCGGCATGGACAGCGTCACACTCGGAAAGCTCTTCAGCCGCTACTATAGAGGAACCCATACAGGAGAAACAGGAAGCGGATCGGGACTGGGCATGGCCATCACCAAACAGCTTGTCCACCTCCATGGAGGTACCATCAATGTTCAAAGCGAGCCGCAAAACGGCACCCTCATCCGGATTATGCTGCCAGTCAATTAACATAAGAAAAGCGGAAGCTCCTTGCCCATGAAGGAACGCAGACTAAGATCGGCACGTCCTTCCAAAAGCTTCCGCTTTCGGTCATGCTATGTTTATGCTTTCGAAGCCTTTCCTGTCCTGCGGGCCTCAGGCATAAGACGGTCCTGCAGGAAGGCGTTCTCCCTTTTGAAAGGAAACGGCTTCTTACCCCGAGTCCCTAGGAGCCGCAACAAATTCATGCTTGTGACCTCGAGGGGGCAGGCACTGGAGCTAGACTGTTATCGATGTTTAAAATTATATAAAAAGAATGCCAAAGTGCACTCTTTTTTCTTTCTAATTCAATTCAATCAAACGTTTGATTGAACTAGATAATGTCTCATTTTAGTCCCAGGCTAATACTAATAAAAATCCCAGCGCAAGGCATAGCCTCATAAAAAGAATGCAAACTAAAAACGCAGATGCCTTAATGAATATAAAGGGGGTGAAACTCATGGCAAAGAATAAGAAAAACCAATCAGATCATAAGAATAATGCACTTCCTAAGGATACAGAATTTGCGGATGACAGAGAAAATGGTCTTGAAAGAGTCGCTTTAAAAGCCCAAAGAGACAACACCAAGTAAGGACATATGGGACAGTTAAACTGTCCCTATTTATCCCTGTCATTACGGCCAAAATGCATGTGGTATACTTTTCGTGGTTTAGTTTCATCTTCAATATTGCTGATAAATCGTTCTTTAACCTCCTCCATAAGCAGACTCGCAAGCTTTTCAAGCCTTTTTGGCCCGAATCCGGTCAATTTTTCAGAGATTATTACCTTGAATTCACCAGATTGCTTATACACTCGAATACTTCCATGCCCAGTTCTTTTTGTTTTTCCTGCAGTAAAATCAAATTCATACTTTTGCTCAATAAAGGAAGAAACCTCGGGAAGACCCAAATTCTCATATAATGGCGGAAATTGATGATGGACAGGAGGATCGGTGAACCGTATGGAATCTATGTTCATAACCCCTCTCCTCTCAATGTTTACAGTAATTATCTCCAATTAGGGGTGAATTCACGCGAACCTTTCCAATACTGAAATTGTTTTTGCCGGCATGGACTGATAAAATCCTTATATAAGAATGGAAACAAAGGAGTTTTTTTTATGATCAATAAAATTGGAAAAATCACAGTATACGTTGAGGACCAGGAACAGGCAAAGGATTTTTGGCTGAGTAAAATGGGATTTGTTTTAAAGCTCGAGCAGCCTATGGGACCAAATGCTGCCTGGATTGAAGTTGGGCCAAGCAATGATGAATTTACAACTTTAGTTCTTTATTCTAAGGAAGCCATGGAACAGCAAAACCCTTCTGCAGTTGCCCACCCATCCATTCTTTTCAGCACATCTGATATTGAAGCTGCCTATGAACAAATGAAACAAAATGGCGTGGAAGTTGAAGATATGTTAAAAATGCCTTTTGGAACTATGTTTACGTTTAAAGACCAGGATGGAAATAACTACTTATTGAGAGAGGATAAGTAATTCTAAGAAGACCTGTCCTTCAAGTGCGGAGTGGACAGGTCTTTTTTCTCTTAGCCTTCAAATGCCTTCTTCAAAGTATTCAAATCAATCTTTTTCTCCATTTGGAGCAATGCCTTCATTACCCGTTCGTTTTTTTCAGAATCAGGGCTGCTGATCATTTCGCTTAACTCTGCAGGTACAATTTGCCAGGATACCCCAAACTGATCCTTAAGCCAGCCGCAAGCCTGTGCCTTTACATCCCCGCCTTCAGAAAGCTTTTCCCAATAGTAGTCTATTTCTTCTTGATTCTCACAATTGACTATAAATGAAATTGCCTCGTTAAACCTGAATTTTGGCCCGCCATTAAGAGCAGTAAACTCCTGTCCTTCCAGCTGAAATTTCACAGTCATAACCTTTCCCTCTGTCATGCCGCTAAGTTCGTGCCTTTCATTTCCATAGCGGGTTATCTTGCTGATAGCTGAGTTCTTAAAAATAGAAGTATAAAAGTTTGCTGCCTCTTCGGCTTCTGTATTGAACCATAAGTTTGGTGTGATTTTTTGGATTTTATGCTTCATGCCATCAACTCCTGTTTAGATGCTCTTCACATCCATTTTAGCCTAATTTTGAGTTTGATATTTAAAGTAATTACTATTTGCCTATTAGTCAATAAAGCCTGTCACTCTTAGCGACAGGCATAACTCATTATCCCAGGAAACGATGATACAGATTCTTCGCCTGGATAATGTCTCTTACCCCGTGAATCAGCACTCTTCCATCCTTAAATACAACCACTCTGGCCTGATCGATCGAAAATGAGAGCAAATAAGGATTGCTCTCTACATTGATACCTTGAGAGACCAGGGATTTTTCCAGATAAGCAACATCCATATCTTGAAGGGCTGAAGGCCGGATTTGAACGGTATCCCTCCCGCAAAGCAGGGCTGTTTTTGTCTGATTTCTGTAGTCCAGGAAGGGATAAACTGGATCAGTCCCGCACGATAAGCACTGCGGATTCTTTAATGTAGAAACATTAACAGAACTAAAATGATTTTTCCATACATCAAAAGAAACAAGTGTCCCGCGTAAGGATTCAAAGCCTTCTGCCAATATCTTTAATGCTTCAGCAGACTGGTGAGCCGCAGCCATTTGAATAGCAGGCTGAATAACACCAGCCGTATCGCAGGTAATTCCCCCCAATGGCAATTTGTCCATCAGGCAATTCAGGCACGGTGTCACCCCAGGCAAGATGGTATAGCTTAAACCATAGCTCCCCACACAGCCTCCATATATCCAGGGAATCCGGTGCTTTTGAGATATATCATTGATCAGAAAGCGAATGTCAAAATTATCTGTTGAGTCAACGATTAAATCAACACCCTTAACCAGCTCTTCAATTTCCTGTACTCCTACATCCATAACCCGGGGGATAACTTGCACCTCAGAATTGATGACTTTTAGGCGGTTAGCCGCCGCTATCGCCTTTGGCACTTTTCGTACAGCATCCTCTTCACAATAAAGCTGCTGGCGCTGCAGGTTGCTCCACTCCACATAATCCCGGTCGGCAATGGTTAATTTGCCGACACCTGCCCTTGTGAGGGTTTCTGCATTCGCAGCCCCTAATGCACCAGCCCCTACAATCAAAGCGTGTTTTTCCCTCAGCTTTTTCTGTCCTTCTTTGCCAATCGGAGGAAATAACATCTGGCGGGAGTATCGCTCATTCAACTAAAAATCATTCCTTCCGCCGGGCTGCTTGCTGACGCATAACGTTTTTGGGGCATCCGGCCTGCTTCATAGCCCAGCCTCCCTGCTTCAATGGCGAGTTTCATTGCTTGTGCCATTTTAACAGGATCATCGGCAGAGGAGACAGCCGTATTTAATAACACTCCATCTGCTCCCAGCCCCATTGCCAATGCCGCATCTGCCGGGCTTCCAATTCCAGCATCCACAATAATCGGCACAGTTGCCTGCTCTGTAATAAATTGAAGATTAATAGGATTAATGATTCCCTGCCCTGAACCAATTGGAGAAGCACATGGCATGACCGCATGGCAGCCTAGTTCTTCAAGTTTTCGAGCAAGGACGACATCATCAGAAGTGTAGGGCAGAACAATAAAACCCTCGTCTAATAGAATCTCCGCTGCTTTTATTGTTTCTATTGGATCAGGAAGAAGCGTTTTGCTGCATCCAATAACCTCAACTTTAATCATGTCGCAGAGCCCGGAAGCTTTGGATAACCTTGCTATTCGGACAGCCTCCTCAGCTGTACTTGCTCCTGCCGTATTAGGGAGTAATTTATATTTCTTTAAATCCAGCTTTTCCAAAAAGTTGGGCTGGCCCGCTTCAAAAATGTTCATACGGCGTACAGCAAAGGTAAGCACCTCTGTTGCCGAAGCTTCTACAGCTTCCCTTTGCACATCAAAGCTTGGATATTTCCCTGTTCCCAGCAGCAGCCTGGAGTTAAATTCATAAGGTCCAATTTTCAACAAATCATCCGCCTCCTACAAAGTGTACAATTTCGATTCGATCCCCATCTGTCAGAATGGTTTCAGCATGCGTGGATTTATCCAAAATACGCTGGTTTAGTTCGACAATGACTACCTTTTTCTCCAAATGAAAGTACTCGAGCAGGCGTGAAACAGAATTAACTGTTTCCGGCAGCACCATAGTATCTCCGTTAATGACAACATTCATAAAAGCACCCCTTTTGACGAATGGACTAAACCTTCAAGCCGGGACAGATCAAATGGGTTAGGCTGCTCCGTTTTTCCTTCGAGGATGTCTGCCATCAGTTCTCCTGTTGCCGGGGCAAGGAGGACCCCATTCCGAAAATGCCCAGCTGCAATGTATAACCCTTCACAGACTGGATGTTGTCCCAAAAAAGGCTGCCCATCAGCCGATTGCGGACGAATTCCTGTCCAGGCACGTTCCCATTCTGCATTCGCGATGTCCGGAACCAGGTTTTGAGCCTTTTCCATAAGCAAGGATATTCCCTCAAAGGTCACCTTCTCATCAAATGAATTTATCTTAACCGTCGCTCCAACTACCAGCCTCCCAGATTGCTTTGGAACAATATAGCATCCCTGCGAAAAGATCGTCCCCTGTACAAGCGGTTTTTCAATCGTGACTGAGAAGCACTCGCCTTTAACCGGAATAATGGGCAGCGAAAGGCCCGCTCTTTCAAGAACCTCCCTGCTCCAGGCCCCGGAAGCCACGATAACGGATTCTGCCAGGAATTCTCCCTGGCTGGTTTTGACCCCATGAACCTTTTCATCTTTTAAAATAAAATCTGATACGTGTGTATACTCATAAATTTCTGCACCGAGGGCCATTGAAGCTTTTGCAAAGGCAAGGGACAATTCATATGCCTGAACCTGTCCGTCATTCGGTATATACATGGCACCCAGCAATTTGTTTGATACGGATGGCTCACGTTTAATCAGGTCATCAATCGAAAACCATTCGGCCTGCTCACCCGCTTTTTGCTGGCTTTCTATCAATCTTTTTAATGTCTGCTCCTCCTCTTTATTAGCCGCCACTTTATATACACCCTTATTTTGATAGCCAATATGCACTTGTGATAAATCTTCCAGTTCAGGAATCAGGATCCGGTACATGGAGCGGCTTTTGCATGCCAGCTGAAATAGCGGGCCGTCTTCTGCCAGTTCCGTTTGGGCTCCTAAAATTCCAGCTGCCGCTCCGGAAGCCTTGCCGGCTATTTTACCCTTATCCAAAACGGCCACTTTATACCCTCTTTTAGCCAATTGAAAAGCAATGGAGCTTCCGTTAATGCCACCGCCAACTATAACGGCGTCATAAATTTTCCTCATTTTTCCCCCTCCTCATTTAACTTTTTTGAAAAGAGCTTCGCTGCCTCTGCAGGGTCCTTTGCCTGCAAAATCCCTGACATTACAGCAATGCCATCTGCCCCCGCCTCCAAGACCTCAGGGACTTTCTCTGGTTTAATGCCTCCAATTGCCATTACCGGAATTTCTACTGCCTTTTTAAGAGCCTCCAGTGACCCAGTGCCCCTTGGCGGGATTCCCTTCTTGGAGTCGGTTTCAAATATGTGCCCAAACAGGATATAATCAGCCCCCTGTTTTGCAGCCTCTTCTGCTTCTTCAGGAGAATGTACGGAACATCCGATGGGCATATCTAGAAAATGCGTTTTGACAACACGGACTGGAAGGCTGTGAAAAGCAAGATGGACACCTGTTTTACATGCCCATGCAACATCCACCCGATCATTTATAACAATTTTATGAATGGGGATTCCCTCATTACAAAGCAGCTTAACTCCTTCATATAGCTCCCTTGAGGTTCGATGCTTTTCCCTCAAGTGGAACCTGTCTGCAAAGGGTTCCACTTCACCTGCTATCTCAGCAAAAGCCTCTAGAGATAGCTTTCCATCTGATATAACATGCAGCTGTTTCCTCATAGCGATAACTCCCCTGTTTTTTTATGCTTTTAGCAAATTAAAAACCACCTTCTAAATAGAAAGTGGCTGTACGGGGCTTATGAATATAGCCCCGATACTCCACTTCCCTACGCTGGTATGCCAGATCAGGTTCCAAGGGTTTTAAAGCTTTTGCTTTAATCTCAGCCTGCAAACGGCACCCCCAGCAGATATAATTACTATTAAATTACTAAAATACTATTTTTACTGATAAATACTTCCCCCGGTTTTTTTAAATTCCTCAGCTTTTTCTTCCAAGCCCTTCTGTATCGCTTCGTCCGTGTCAAGCTTATTCTCTTTTGCATAATTCCGGATATCCTGCGAAATTCTCATGCTGCAGAATTTTGGCCCGCACATGGAACAGAAGTGAGCTGTTTTAGCCCCTTCAGCCGGCAATGTCTCATCATGGTATTCCAATGCGCGTTCAGGATCAAGCGACAGATTGAATTGATCCCTCCAGCGGAATTCAAACCGGGCTTTTGACAGGGCATCATCTCTTTTTTGTGCTCCCGGGTGGCCCTTTGCCAGATCTGCAGCATGCGCTGCAATTTTATAAGTAATGACACCCTCGCGTACATCATCTCTATTTGGCAAACCCAAATGTTCTTTAGGAGTAACATAGCAAAGCATTGCCGTACCATACCAGCCTATCATGGCAGCCCCGATTGCAGAGGTAATGTGGTCATATCCTGGAGCTATATCTGTTGTTAGGGGCCCAAGTGTATAAAATGGCGCTTCCTTGCAGATCTCCAATTGTTTATCCATATTCTCTTTAATTAAATGCATTGGAACATGGCCAGGTCCCTCCACCATTACCTGTACATCGTGTTCCCATGCAATTTTCGTCAACTCCCCAAGTGTCTCGAGCTCTGCAAATTGAGCCTCGTCATTGGCATCTGCAATCGATCCCGGGCGCAGCCCATCCCCGAGTGAGAAGGCCACATCATAGGCTTTCATGATCTCGCAGATTTCTTCAAAATGTGTATATAAAAAGTTTTCTTTATGATGATGCAAACACCATTGGGCCATAATGGATCCGCCCCTCGATACAATTCCGGTTAAGCGTTTTGCCGACAGCGGAACATACCTCAAAAGGACACCTGCATGAATGGTAAAGTAGTCAACCCCCTGCTCAGCTTGTTCGATTAAGGTATCTCTGTAAACTTCCCACGTAAGATCCTCGGCAATGCCATTAACTTTTTCAAGTGCCTGATAAATTGGCACGGTGCCGACCGGAACGGCAGAGTTCCTGATAATCCATTCACGTGTGGTATGAATATTTTTGCCTGTAGATAGATCCATGATCGTGTCTGCTCCCCATCGAGTAGCCCAGGTCATTTTTTCTACCTCTTCCTCAATAGAGGATGAAACAGCAGAATTTCCAATGTTCGCATTAATTTTTACGTGGAAATTCCTTCCGATGATCATCGGCTCTGTCTCAGGATGATTGATATTGGAAGGAATGATTGCCCGCCCTCTTGCTACTTCAGACCGCACAAATTCCGGATCCATATTTTCCCGAATGGCTATATACTCCATCTCAGGAGTAATGATCCCCTTTTTTGCATAATGAAGCTGGGTAACATTCTTTCCTTTTTTTGCTCTCAATGGCTTGCGGGATAAGCCAGGAAAAACTTTATGATTAGCACGCGGATCATGTTCATCGCGGTACCCATTATCCTCGGGCTTTATTTTCCGCCCATCATACTCTTCAACATCCCCGCGTTCATGAATCCACCGGCTTCTCAGAGCAGGAAGCCCTTTTTTTAGATCTGCCGTATATTGAGGATCCGTATAAGGTCCGCTCGTATCATATACTCGAACCGGCTCATTGATTTCCTCTCCAAAAGTTCCGGAAGTGGGACTTAACTCTATCTCACGCATTGGAACCTTTATATCAGGCCTGGATCCCTCCACATAGACTTTTTTGCTGCCAGTAAAGCACGACATAATGGAAATGCTCTTTTGATTTAATGAACTTGCCGTCATTGATCATCTCTCCCTTATAAAAATATAAGGACGAGACCTGGAACCAAGGAAGTGCCAGATATGTAAAAAAGCCGGTCCACATAAAGATGGACCGGCTTAACCGAAGATGTCTTTGCACAAAGAAACCTTTGCACATTCTAACTTCCCCACGCTGGTATGATCCAGATCAGGTCCAAAGAGTCAAGAAACTTTAGCGCGTTTCTTTCTCAGCCCAAGCTATTGGGCACCCCTAGTTATTGCTATTAAATTCAATTTTAGTATACAGAATTGCGGAAACAAATGAAAGGAATTATTTCAGAATTCTGTCAGATGAAAAATTTTGCCTTTATTCTGCTCCTTACCCCGTTTTCCTTAATTCAATTTTTTTACTTCTGAATGAATATCAAAAACGCCTGTCAGCGGCAGACGTTTTCCGTGAATTATGCGGGTTAGTTCCCGTCAGACTCCTCATCATTCATATCCATATCACTTTCATCCATACTCTCTTCATCTTGTGGTGATTCTTCATTCATGCCGGGCTCCTCCATATCAGATTCTTCTGATGTGCCAGGATCCTGCATTTCATTATCTTCATTATTGTTTTCTTCCATCTGATTATCTTCCAATTCCACATCTTCCGTTTCCGGCGGCGGATCTTGTTCATCCGTTCCGCATCCTGCCAACAATAATCCTGCACTCAATGGAACTGATAGCCATAGCTTCTTATAATTCATGTATTGTCATCTCCTTTTGCAGTATTATGTTTCTTTAAGACCTTACCCTTTTAGCAGGAGGCCAAACTTTTCTGATCCTTAATAGCCCACCATCCGATTAAATCCCTGATATCTGCAAATACTATCCCTGCCACAAATACTGGAGGATGAATGATGAGAGTACTTTTCACCCTTATTTTATTTAGCTTCCTGGGAATGCCTCTATTCAGCGGACAGCCCGCTGAAAAAGAACAAGGGGATCAGCAGGGTCTTTCGGAAGAATATCACGGCCATGTTGAAGAACGTACAGAAGCACCATACAAGCATATTCAATTGCTGGGCATTAATGATTTCCATGGGCAGCTGAATGTCACTCGGCAGGTTAACGGCAGACCGGCAGGACGCGCTGATTACCTCGCTGCCTATTTGCGGCAGCGTGCTTCTGAAAATAAAAACACCCTTTTGCTGCATGCAGGCGACATGATTGGAGCTAGCCCGCCAGTATCCGCCCTTCTGCGGGATGAACCGACTATTGAATTTTTGAATAAGATGGGGTTTGATATCGGAACTATCGGTAATCATGAATTTGATCGAGGATCTGATGAACTGCTTCGCCTGCTAAGTGGCAGCAGCCCTTCAGCAGCAAAAGTTTATTCCGGTTCCCATTTCCCATGGATTGCAGCCAATGTCATCAGTCAAAAGTCAGGCAAGCCCTTTCTTCCTCCATATAAAATAGTAAACGTTAGCGGGATCCCAATTGGATTTATCGGAGTCATCACGAAAGAAACATCGGCTATTACCGCGCCAAACAGTGTGAAAGATCTGATCTTCACCGATGAAGCTGAAGCCATCAACAAGTATGCCCGAGAACTTAAAAAACAAGGAGTAAGAGCCATTGTGGTACTAGCGCATGTTCCTGGAAAATCAGAACCAAATGGTGAGCATGCAAGAGGCCCGTTAATAGAGTTGGCCCATCAGGCGGATGACGAAGTGGACATTATTTTCGGAGGCCATAGTCATGCCTATCTGAACAGTGTGGTAGATGGAAAGCTTCTTGTGCAGGCCTACTCATATGGCACTGCTTTTTCTGATGTAGATATAGAAATAGATCCCCAGACAAAGGATATTGTCCGCAAACACGCTGAAATTGTGAATGTTTTTCAAGAGAATATCCAGCCCGCAAGCGACATAACCAGGATGATCGAGAGCTATGAAAGAAAAGTTGAATCCTCGGTGAACAGATATATTGGCACTGCTGCAATTCCAATCACAGCCGAACAAAACAGAAGCGGTGAATCAGCCCTGGGCAATCTTATTGCCGATTCCCAGCGGGCAGTGATGAACACAGATTTCGCTTTCATCAATCCGGGAGGAATCCGGGCAGACATTGACGCCGGCAGAGTTACATGGGGAAACTTATATGTCGTCCTCCCCTTCAGCAATCAACTTGTCAAAATGAACCTGACAGGCAGCCAAATTCGTGATGTCCTTAATCAGCAATGGCAGCCAAATTCAACAAGAATTCTTCAGATTTCCGGCTTCTCTTATTCCTGGTATGACAGCCAGCCTTCCGGTGAAAAAGTAAAAGATATTTATCTTCCTGACGGAACAAAATTGGATTCGGACAAGATCTATTCGGTCACTGTAAATACCTATCTCGCTGATGGCGGAGACAATTTTACAGTATTCCGAAAAGGGACGAACAGAGTGACCGGACCAAGTGATATAGATGCACTAGTGGACTATATACAGAATTCAGCACAGCCATTCAGCTCCGCGATTGATGGACGCATAAAAAGAATAGACTGAAAAAGGACAGCTCGGGGACTGTCCTTTTTTCTTGTTCATTTAATACTAACAGCAGGATCGACATCATATCCTTCTATTAGGATCAGAAAGAAAGGAATAGGATAATGAAAAAGTATATTTATTTTCTCATGCTGTTCGGCGTCTTTTTTCCATTTTTTCATAAGACAGCCATTGTTTTTGAAAACTGGAGATTGTGTACAAATACATCCAAATTGATAGGGATCCAGCTTTATGGACTGGATTCAATGAGAAACCTTCTAATATCATCACTGGCGGCCCTGGTTGCTTTCTTTTTCACCCAGCTATTTATTGTGTGGGACAAAAAACATAAAAGTTCTTAAACATATGAATTGAAGCCTATTCATAAACCGTAAATTGCGGTTTAGTCGGATGGTCAGTGACAAGAGCATCATTTGGAAATTTTAAGAGCTTTTTATACAAAACAAGGTCTCCAAAACATCCAACTGTCAATATCGCCCCTAATATCGATAATCCAGGCATATTCAGTACAATTCCAAGAACAAGGGGCAATAAGCCAGTCGGAATGAATGGCAGCATTAAAACCTTTTTCATTTGCTGAACCGTCACTGGCTGTTTAGCATGAGCATAGGCCACACCCAATTTCAAATTGACTCCCCAGGACATTTCGCTCCATGGGACACCGCCAATATAGCGGAAACCTGCCAAATGGATGGCTTCATGCAAGATAACGATAACGGCCATACCAGCTAAAAATAATAGCATACCTATAAGATCAAAAGACATTTCTCCTCCGCCATATATTACGGCATGTAAAAAGAGCACCCCAAATACCAGCGCAATCGTTGCTATGAATAAATAAACCTGCAATTTCATCATTGAAATGGAAACAACCGTTTGTTTTTTATTTTCCAAATTTTCACCCCGCGAGGAATTGGTCGATTACCTATATTTACGGATCACAAACAGCAAAGTTTCAAAAAATGGCTATTGCCGGCAGCTCCCCATTGCCTTTAGCCCTCCGCTTCTAATGCATTACCTTTACCTTGAAGCTTCAGCTGAATAAAACCAAAAATGGACGAAATGATTAATAATATTCCTGATAAAATGTAAATAAGCCGAACACCGATTAGATCAGTTAAGACCCCTATGCCCAAAATGGAGAAAACGAAAATCAATTCGTTTAAGACAGATTTAGCAGCAAGAATTTTCGTGAGCATTGTTTCATCTGCACTATTTTGATACATAGTGGTTTGCGCAAGATCCCGCAGCTGATAGGCAGGTCCCATCAATATTACAAATAGCAGCGCTAAGAAAGGATTCGAAATAAAACCATACCCCAAGGTAAGAATCCCGAAAGCACTGGATCCAATCAGCATAAAAATAATCAAACGGCCTTGCAGTAAATAAGAAAGCCGATAAATGAGGATTCCTCCAGCAATAGTGCCTAAGTAATATCCTCCGTTGATATAGCCCCACCAAGACTCCCCCTTTCCAAGGGCATCCTCCACATAGGTTAACGTAACTGCACCAATCCAAATCGTTCCTGCCCAAGCTTCTATTAAATCCATTAGGATCAGGACTCGAAGCCCTTTATCCTGGAAGAGTAATTTCCAGCCAGCCGTTAGACTGGACAGCATCCGGAAGTTTGAGTTCACAGCAGGTGATTCGCTTTTTTTTATCAAAAACAAGCTTAGAATAGAAATAACAAGCAGAATGATCGTAATGATCAATGTGGATTGTTTGCCAAGGAAAGCTAACAGGATACCGCCAAAGGTCCACCCTGCAAACAAGAAAGTCTGGTCAACACTTGAGAGCAGGCTATTCGCTTTGACTCTTTGCTTTTTAGGAACAACAGCTTTTACCATGGACATTTTAATAGGCGAGAAAAAGCCATTGAAAAAGGATATAAGGGCCAACACTAAGAAAATAGCCATTAACATAAAATCCTTCATTTGCTGCAAGAATAATATCATTAATCCAGCAATCAGAACGATCTGGCTTATCTGGGAAAACTTCAATAGATTTACTGGCTGAAATCTATCCGAAATGGATGGAAGCAGTATATTACTGATCATTCTCGATATTACACTAATCAATGTGACGGCTGCAGAAAGTGCTGTGCTCCCTGTTTCATTATACAAATGCAGCACAACAGCCATCGTGTACAGGGCAAACCCAAGATTCGTTGCTGTCTGGCTTACTAGAAGAGCGTAAAATGAACGATTCATCACTATCCCCCTATCTAAAGTCGTTGCAAACCGGCATGATTTCTATAAAGTTAAGCTCTTAATCTAATATTGAAAATCTATCATTTAGCTTAACATATTGAAAAATGCCTGCAGCAGCCAGCTCGGTAATATGTTCTAACAATATAGATTATGGTAGCTTGTTCCTATTTTTCAGAAAAACATATCACGATTTTCATGAATGTCTGTATAATCAACTTAAACTATTAATAGAAAGGAGCTCAACAGAAAACGTGCTTTACATATGGGATATCGAAAAGATTATAAAAAACACCTTGGATGGGTTCCAATTGGATATTAACTATGAGTTCTGCAATACACTTACTGCACCCATGAGCTACAATGTCTCAACGAATACAATTAAATTTAACTACCTGAAAGTGAACGGCTACATTGCAAAAATTAATTTTAAAATTAAAGAAACAGATGAGAACCTGGTTAAATTAATGCTATTCCATGAAATCGGGTATTATCTGGACTTCAAGAAAAACAAACATGACATAAGAACGCTACTGTACGGAGAAGATGACGAAAAAGAACAGCTCATGTCTGAAATAGAAAAAAACTCATGGGATTATGGAAGAAAAATAGTACCTGAACAACTGGTAAATTCCTATGATCATTTACGGGAATTGGATAAAATGTTCAGCTAGAAAAAGAAATGCGCCTCATTAAGAGACGCATTTCTTTATTAATTCGGTTCCACATGGACGTGAACATCATAAACCCCATAATCCCTCATCATCACTTTCTCCACATGTGTCGCAATATCATGGGCTTCCTTAATATCAAGCTTGGAATTAACCAAAATGACCACATCGATCACTTCATTGTTTCCATAGCTTCTGCCTTTAATATCTTTAATGCCTTTTACCCCGTCTACATTTTTGATGACATCCTGATAATGCTTAATCTTTTTTTCATCAAATCCATCAGAAAGCTCATGGGAGGCTTGTACAAAAATATCCCAAGCCGTTTTGCATATTAAAAACCCGACAACTATGGCTGTTAATGGATCAAGCCAAGGCATGTTCAGCTGCGAACCAAAAATTCCGACGGCAGTGCCTATACTCACCCATGCGTCTGAAATATTGTCCTTTGCCGCTGCCATTACGGCCTTGCTGTTAATTTTAATAGCTAATTTTTTATTATATCGGTATACAAAGTACATTGCAGCTCCAGAAAAAACTCCCGTATATGCCGCAATTATATCAGGAGATTCATTAACCCCATCAAACATGGATGAAACAGCATTAAGCAGAACTTGAAGACCTACTGCAGCCATAATGAAGGATGCTACCATGGAAGCAATGGTTTCACTCTTCCAATGGCCATACCCATGATTTTTATCCGGCGGACGCTGAGAAATCCTCAGCCCTATAAGCACTGCAATTGAAGCAATTATATCTGTTGTATTATTCAATCCATCCGCTTTCAAAGCAGCAGAGTCACTCACATATCCAATTGTTAATTTTAGTACAGAAAGACATATATAAGCTGCAATACTAATAAAAGCAGCACGCTCGCCTAACTTAAGGTTATGATACTTTTCCTCTTCCATGCCCCAGCCTCCTACTTTACCCTTGATTATATTACCAAGCGGAATTCGGGTGGGTCTAGAGCAATCTTTTTGTCTTTTATTAAATAAATAAGCAAAGTGCAATTAAGTTGTACTAGTGAAAATTTAAGCCAGCCCCATAAAAGGCTGGCTTGATTTGAATCATCTTAATGTGCATAAAGAAGAAACAGAATTTGTACAGCATGAAAGAAACAGCCCATCTTCCAAGCAAAACTATGCCTTCTTAAGACTCGCCTCAAACAAATCGATAATTTCCAAAAATCTCTCAGCTTCTCTAAACGTATGGTCAGCCAGAAGAGGATGAATATTGCTTTTGATCCGGCATGCCTCTATTAATTCTCTGGCTGTTTTCTTAAAGTCCCTTAACGAAGCAACTGATATTTTATTCTCATTTAAAAAATGGCTAAGTATTGGTTTCGTTTCTGATTCAGGCTGCATAGAGTCAAGATCAACAGCTTGAAAGACCAATTGGTCAAAATCATGGCTAAACTCTCTTGCCTGTTCTACCAGCTTTCTTTCCGAAGGATCTAGTAAATGGCCAATAAACTTAGCATGGTCAGCCATGATCCTTAGAAAGAAGACATTTTCTTCTATAATGGCTTCCGGTTTTGGTGCGAGTATCCCTGAGTTGAGGTCTTTTAATCGATTTGCAAAGTATGCAGCTTCTCTGCTGATATGGTCAATTAATAAAGGAAAATTATTTGAACGGATTTCGCATCTTAATGTCAGCCCCAGCACTTTCCTCTTATAGCTCCAGATGGCAGCAGCTGCTTGATAAACCTCGTTATTAAATGCTTGAACCTGTCTAAGTTCTGAGTTGATTGTAAATCTGGCCAGCTTTTCCTCGATTCTTTCAAATAGAGCGATAAATTGCTGTGCTTCGGCAATTAATTGTTTCTGTTCATAGGTAAACCCCAAACTTAAAAATAGTGCATGTTCTTTCATAATCCTGGACCAAAATTTAATCTCATCCAGCGATCTAACGACTATTGGATCCGCCATGTCATCCCCTCCCCAATTACTCACTCCTTCTCATATATATTTATGATTTCCTGCCATTATTCTATTTTATTGAAGCTGATAAACAAGCTGATAAATGTAAAAACTGCTCCCAAGAACGGCAGCAGTCATTCTTTTACTCATATTTTGAAAAATCCATAACATAGCTATAAATCAAGTATACAACCATTGCAAACGCGGTTGAAATAAAGCCCCAGCCCAGCGTAATCTGCTCGATGACCAAATAGTTATTGCAAAGCTGTACAGGGGACCAGATATATAGCCATCCCAGAGCTAAAAATAAGATAGTAAAGAAAATAATGAGAGCATGCTTCCAAAATGAACTTAGCTTTGGCCAGCTGTCCCGCAATGGCACACCGGCCAAAAATGGAAGGGAGATAAATTTAAAGACTTCTACACTCGTAAGCGTCAATGCTTCATCCATTGTCCTTGGCAGAGACCAATACACCATAATGATTGAAAACAGCAATATACCCGGCACTCCGTTTTCATTCCATTTTGAGAAAAATCCCGTGAAGCGATTCTGAAAGAACTTTGCCATGAATATGCCAGAGATCACCAGTAAAGGCATTTGCATATGCATATGGGTAATCATGATGGACTCCAGAAAATCAGCTGCAGGCGGGAGCATCAATCCAAGAAGCAGGAGTAATCCGTAAACCGATGACTTCATCATTCTTTCCCTCCGCTCTCGAGAATCTCCGTCACCCTTTCAGCCGCTGCTTCTATTAAGGTGTAATCCATGACTTCAACTAAGTGTCCTTTTGGATTCACCAGATAAAAGGCAGAGTTATGGGCAAAATTTCCGTATTCATCAGGAATGACTATGACACCAAATCGATCAAGCAAAGATTTAAGCTCCTGCTGTTTCGGTATCCTCGCCATTCTCCACGTTTCCCCGTCACTGCCAAAAGCCTTGCGGTAAGTATCCAATGTTTCCGGAGTATCCCGCTTTGGATCAAAACTAATGCTCAGGAATTGAATATCATGGCCAATATACTCTTCTGGAATCCGTTTATATACTTCAGACATATTAACCTCCAGTTCAGGACAAACAGTACCGCATGAAGTATATAAAAAGGTAATAAACACATACTTCCCTTCAAATTCTGTGAAAGAATAGGTCCTCCCGTTATTATCTTCAAGTGTTACATCCGGGAACTGAGGCTTTTCATCCATTAACTGATTAACCCTGGCTTTTTCAGCAGTGAAAGCCTGAAAGCCATCTGTGCCAATGTAAAAAAGGAGCACGCCAAACACCAGTACAGCCAAGCTGGAAAAAGCCGTTTTATTTTTTGGAAACATGATTCATCACTTCCTTTTAAAAGAAAGAGACAGCCCTGCATCCGAGCTATCTCTCTTTCCTTACCAGGTTTTATAAGGAGGTGAACCTGGAGGAGCATTGACAATAAAATCGACCAATGGAATGACATAAGCCATGCCGACAAGGACAATCATACACACAATCCATAATCCCCAGCGCTCTGTCCATCTAGGTGTTGGCGCTTCATCCTCTTCCACTTCCGCAACAGGGAATTCTGTGTTTCCTTTTGGCGCAAAGAACATGAGGTAGAATACAGCATATACCTGCATAAGTACACCGATCATCAGAAGGGTACCACCGATAGCCAGGAAGAACAGATAAGGATCCCAGCTTAAAGCAGTTGCATTGTCAAAGTATGTTGAATAGGAAGTTCTTCTTGGAGAACCCAACAGACCCACCCAGTGCATCGCACCGGACATGATGATCATACCGAGCGTCCATATGATCGTTTGTATAACCCCAAGTTTATTAATCTGCGGTGTCAGCATTCTTTTTGATACATAAGGAATAAGCCAGTAGCTGATACCGAAGAACGTCATGACCACAGACATGCCAAGTGTTAAGTGGAAATGACCGACAATCCACATTGTGTTATGAACTACCTGGTTCAATTGGTTTGTGCTTTGTACTATTCCGCCGGCTCCGGCAGGAATAAAAGCAGCCATCGCGATAAATGGCGCGAGGAATCGAACATCTCCCCAAGGAAGTTTCTTATACCAGCCGACAAGACCTCTTCCGCCTTTTTTTCTCGCTGTACGCTCAAATACTGCAAACATAGCATAAGCAGTCATTAATGAAGGGAAGCCAATTGCCAAACTCATAAACACGTGCATGTATTTCACAGGTTCAGAAATACCAGGATCAATAATCTGATGATGGAAGCCGCCGGTAATATTCATAATTACAAGTGCAATAACCACAATTCTTGTTAAAAGGTCATTCCACCTACGGCCGCCAATAATCTTCGGCACTATGACATACCAGGCAGAGACCGCTGTTAAATACCAGATGTTTACCAGCGTATGGCCGAACGCCCAGAACAGCGTGCGTGCAACCATGACATTTATTGTCTCCACCCATCCAAAAGCCCAAGGGATAATGGTAAAAACTTCGATGGCTACAGGTATGCTTCCAAAGAATAAGAGAACAAATACACCGGTTGCAAAGAAAGAAAGAATAGGGATATGCTGGCCGGGATTCCTCTTTCGCCAGCTAGCCACATTAATAAAGGCACCAAAGGCGCACATCCATACACCCAATACAATGAAGACTAAACCGATATAGAAAATGGGTGAAGCAGCCATTGGCGGATAGAACGTATACATAACAGATGCTTCATTCATTAAAATCGGAATCACAGCTAGGACAAATCCGAAAATCTTCATCCAGAAGCCGATCCAAGCCATCTTTCTTACCTTAGGAAGCAGGCCTCCCAGAGTATGAGATAATCCAGCATAAAAGTAACCAATTGTGAAGAAAGCCGACAGTACGACTACCAGCAGCAGACCGTGAGCTGTAAGAACCTGATAATAGTTCAGCCATGCCGGCAATTCCAGCATTCCAGCCCGATTCAGCCCTTGCAATAGACCAAGTATTCCGCCAAGCAGGATGGCTAAGAAAGCAACAGATAAATATGATTTCGTTATTTTTGCATCCTCCAGGCTAATTCCCATAACTTTATTTGCTTTATCCTTAAATGCTTGTGTTTTTCCTGTTTGCTTAATAACTGTTTCCACTGTTTATCCCCCCCTTTATTTCACCGTTATGGTGGTGCTCATCATCTGATGACCCGCGCCGCAGTACTCATTGCAAAGAACCAAATATTCACCTGGCTTATCAAATTTCTGTGTGATCTTTTGTACATAGCCAGGCACAACCATTGCATTTAGGTTCGTGTCAGCGACTTGAAAGCCATGCACAACATCTTTAGATGTCATGATAAAATGAACTGTCGATCCTGCAGGCACTTCAATTTCATTTGGGGTAAAGCTGAATACCTGAAGAATCATAACTACTTCATACTCATTCTCGCCTATCTTCTTAATCCCAGGATTATCGAACGGCGCTGTTTCATCCACTTTTTGAGGATCAATTCGCTCTCCATAGCTTGGCGGCCCCATCTCCAGGGCGAATGTCTGATAGCCCGTAATCAGCATGAATCCAATAATCATTCCAAAGCTTAATATCAGCCATACCTTCTCCGACCGATGCATCATTTTATATCCCCCCTATAATCTGGCCATGTACAGGCCATACACAATTAAATAAGTAACAAAGATCCCAAGCCCCACAACTGTAACTGAAAAGAACGTACCCCTTAGAGAGTTATGTTCCTTTGAACTGCTCTGGACCACTTTTCGCGTTTCCACCTTCCATCAGCTCCTTAGCTTTGTTACCTACATCATAGTTGAGAAGGGTTTTCATAAAAGTGAAATGAATCACACTTTTTTCATATATCTTCGCAGGCAAAAATGCTGAAATACTAACAAAAACACAGTAATATCAAGGCTTTCTTCCAATGAATTTTGTACTGGCAAGCATAACGATTCACAAATAATTCACAAAAAGTTAATTCACCTGATTTGTAATGAATCTCAAGCTTTAAAAGATTAATGTAAAGAACATAAGGATTTGAGATTTTAAGTTAGAATTTTGATGAAGTATGTAAACTATCGTCTTAAACTAATCGGCAGGTTAATAAAATTTAAGGAAAACTGGGGGATATTTTGGATGTTTTGTAATTTTGGCTTTTTCATTAACAGCTGGAGCGTTCTTGAAATATTTTCAGATGATAAAGTTAAGGAACTGAATAATAGAGGAAAAGAGTTGGAAGTTAAAACAGAATGAAAATCAAGCGGCCGATACTAAACTAACGAGAGATTGAATATCGTAGAGAAAAGGTGAAAAAACACAGTATGGATAAACTCCATATGTATTAGTATAATTACCAAATACCTCAAGGGACGGGATTTTACCATAGAAATATAAATCGGTCCAATAACCGTTTTATATTTCTCCAATACAAAAAAACTAACTCCTATTGGAATTAGTTTGAAAATGGTATGTATAATGGTGGGCCTAAATGGACTCGAACCATCGACCTCACGCTTATCAGGCGTGCGCTCTAACCAGCTGAGCTATAGGCCCATATGTTGGAGCGGGTGAAGGGAATCGAACCCTCATCATCAGCTTGGAAGGCTGAGGTTTTACCACTAAACTACACCCGCATATGATTATGGTTTGGAGGCAACACCCGGATTTGAACCGGGGATGGAGGTTTTGCAGACCTCTGCCTTACCACTTGGCTATGCTGCCTTAAAAATGGCTGGGCTAGCAGGATTCGAACCTGCGAGTGACGGAGTCAAAGTCCGGTGCCTTACCGCTTGGCTATAGCCCAATAATATTGCTGTCAAAAAGAATAATGGGGCGATTGATGGGAATCGAACCCACGAGTGTCGGAGCCACAATCCGATGCGTTAACCACTTCGCCACAACCGCCACTATCCTACTGGCAGGGGTAGCAGGAATCGAACCCACATCAAAGGTTTTGGAGACCTTCGTTTTACCATTAAACTATACCCCTATATAAATGGTGGAGGGGGGCAGATTCGAACTGCCGAACCCGAAGGAGCGGATTTACAGTCCGCCGCGTTTAGCCACTTCGCTACCCCTCCACGTCTGATAAGACTTAGGAAATGGTGGCTCAGGACGGAATCGAACCGCCGACACAAGGATTTTCAGTCCTTTGCTCTACCGACTGAGCTACTGAGCCACATATTATTTATTTTTTGTAAAAATGGCGGTCCGGACGGGACTCGAACCCGCGACCTCCTGCGTGACAGGCAGGCATTCTAACCAACTGAACTACCGGACCAGATTGCGGGGGCAGGATTTGAACCTGCGACCTTCGGGTTATGAGCCCGACGAGCTACCGGACTGCTCCACCCCGCGATAGTATTATTAAATAAAATATGGAGGAGGAAAGGGGATTCGAACCCCTGCGCGGTTTGACCCGCCTGTCGGTTTTCAAGACCGATCCCTTCAGCCGGACTTGGGTATTCCTCCGATATGATACAAAATAAGCATATTGGTAGCGGCGGAGGGGATCGAACCCCCGACCTCACGGGTATGAACCGTACGCTCTAGCCAGCTGAGCTACACCGCCAATGTGACTAAATATTTATGGTGGAGCCTAGCGGGATCGAACCGCTGACCTCCTGCGTGCAAAGCAGGCGCTCTCCCAGCTGAGCTAAGGCCCCATGTAATAAAAGAAGTGTCCCTGGTCGGGAAGACAGGATTCGAACCTGCGACCCCTTGGTCCCAAACCAAGTGCTCTACCAAGCTGAGCTACTCCCCGTAATATGGCGCGCCCGAGAGGAGTCGAACCCCTAACCTTTTGATCCGTAGTCAAACGCTCTATCCAATTGAGCTACGGGCGCAAAATAATGGAGCGGAAGACGGGATTCGAACCCGCGACCCCCACCTTGGCAAGGTGATGTTCTACCACTGAACTACTTCCGCTTAAAATGGTGCGGGTGAAGGGAGTCGAACCCCCACGCCTTGCGGCGCCAGATCCTAAGTCTGGTGCGTCTGCCAATTCCGCCACACCCGCAATATGAAATTAAAATGGTGAGCCATGAAGGACTCGAACCTTCGACCCTCTGATTAAAAGTCAGATGCTCTACCGACTGAGCTAATGGCTCATACTTTTATGAGACTTCCTAAATTCTGATAAGTACAGTCAGATGTTCCAAAGCTAAACCGCTTTGTCACAGATTGCTATTCGGGTGAAGAGTCTCACTGATGCTGCAATCTGCTCTACCGACTGAGCTAATGGCTCATACCTTAAGAGTAGCAAATAGCTTTTTCAAAAGTTATGGTGGAGGATGACGGGATCGAACCGCCGACCCTCTGCTTGTAAGGCAGATGCTCTCCCAGCTGAGCTAATCCTCCAAAATGGTGACCCCTACGGGATTCGAACCCGTGTTACCGCCGTGAAAGGGCGGTGTCTTAACCGCTTGACCAAGGGGCCATATATAATTACCCAATTAGGGTGCCCGGCAGCGTCCTACTCTCACAAGGGGACAGCCCCTAACTACCATCGGCGCTGAGAAGCTTAACTTCCGTGTTCGGTATGGGAACGGGTGTGACCTTCTCGCTATCGCCACCGGACTATTTGGTTGAAGAAACTTCGTTCCCTCAAAACTAGATAATGCATGAAGAAGCATTTGCCGAGTATTCACCAATGACTTGTCTAGCTTCGGCTCCTAACTTCTCGGCCGTTTCGATCCGTCCCTCCAAATCCCAAAACCAGGATTTGAATGGCCGGCTCTCCAACGTCTCTCGAAGTTGAACAGTCGCCTCCGCTTTTCGTTTTGGTTAAGTCCTCGATCGATTAGTATCAGTCAGCTCCACATGTCGCCACGCTTCCACCTCTGACCTATCAACCTGATCATCTTTCAGGGATCTTACTAGCTTGACGCTATGGGAAATCTCATCTCGAGGGGGGCTTCATGCTTAGATGCTTTCAGCACTTATCCCTTCCGCACATAGCTACCCAGCGATGCCTTTGGCAAGACAACTGGTACACCAGCGGTGCGTCCATCCCGGTCCTCTCGTACTAAGGACAGCTCCTCTCAAATTTCCTGCGCCCACGACGGATAGGGACCGAACTGTCTCACGACGTTCTGAACCCAGCTCGCGTACCGCTTTAATGGGCGAACAGCCCAACCCTTGGGACCGACTACAGCCCCAGGATGCGATGAGCCGACATCGAGGTGCCAAACCTCCCCGTCGATGTGGACTCTTGGGGGAGATAAGCCTGTTATCCCCGGGGTAGCTTTTATCCGTTGAGCGATGGCCCTTCCATGCGGAACCACCGGATCACTAAGCCCGACTTTCGTCCCTGCTCGACTTGTAGGTCTCGCAGTCAAGCTCCCTTGTGCCTTTACACTCTGCGAATGATTTCCAACCATTCTGAGGGAACCTTTGGGCGCCTCCGTTACTTTTTAGGAGGCGACCGCCCCAGTCAAACTGCCCACCTGACACTGTCTCCCGCCCCGATAAGGGGCGCGGGTTAGAATTTCAAT
Source organism: Cytobacillus oceanisediminis 2691 (assembly GCF_000294775.2). Classification (GTDB taxonomy): domain Bacteria; phylum Bacillota; class Bacilli; order Bacillales; family Cytobacillaceae; genus Cytobacillus; species Cytobacillus pseudoceanisediminis. Next base: position 492,781 of record NZ_CP015506.1, on the reverse strand, counting down.
ACAGCCAGGGTAGTATCCCACCGACGCCTCCACCGAAGCTGGCGCTCCGGCTTCTCAGGCTCCTACCTATCCTGTACAAGCTGTACCAAAATTCAATATCAGGCTACAGTAAAGCTCCACGGGGTCTTTCCGTCCTGTCGCGGGTAACCTGCATCTTCACAGGTACTATAATTTCACCGAGTCTCTCGTTGAGACAGTGCCCAGATCGTTACGCCTTTCGTGCGGGTCGGAACTTACCCGACAAGGAATTTCGCTACCTTAGGACCGTTATAGTTACGGCCGCCGTTTACTGGGGCTTCGATTCAAAGCTTCGCTTGCGCTAACCTCTCCTCTTAACCTTCCAGCACCGGGCAGGCGTCAGCCCCTATACTTCGCCTTGCGGCTTCGCAGAGACCTGTGTTTTTGCTAAACAGTCGCCTGGGCCTATTCACTGCGGCTCATCAGGGCTATTCACCCTAATGAGCACCCCTTCTCCCGAAGTTACGGGGTCATTTTGCCGAGTTCCTTAACGAGAGTTCTCTCGCTCACCTTAGGATTTTCTCCTCGCCTACCTGTGTCGGTTTGCGGTACGGGCACCTTTTCCCTCGCTAGAGGCTTTTCTTGGCAGTGTGGAATCAGGAACTTCGGTACTAAATTTCCCTCGCCGTCACAGCTCAGCCTGTGTGGTAACGGGATTTGCCTCGTTACCGGCCTAACTGCTTGGACGCGCTAATCCAGCAGCGCGCTTACCCTATCCTCCTGCGTCCCCCCATTGCTCAAACGGTAAAGAGGTGGTACAGGAATATCAACCTGTTGTCCATCGCCTACGCTTTTCAGCCTCGGCTTAGGTCCCGACTAACCCTGAGCGGACGAGCCTTCCTCAGGAAACCTTAGGCATTCGGTGGATGGGATTCTCACCCATCTTTCGCTACTCATACCGGCATTCTCACTTCTAAGCGCTCCACGGGTCCTTGCGATCCCGCTTCAACGCCCTTAGAACGCTCTCCTACCACTGACATCGGAAGATGTCAATCCACAGCTTCGGTGATACGTTTAGCCCCGGTACATTTTCGGCGCGGAGTCACTCGACCAGTGAGCTATTACGCACTCTTTAAATGGTGGCTGCTTCTAAGCCAACATCCTGGTTGTCTAAGCAACTCCACATCCTTTTCCACTTAACGTATACTTTGGGACCTTAGCTGGTGGTCTGGGCTGTTTCCCTCTTGACTACGGATCTTATCACTCGCAGTCTGACTCCCATGGATAAGTCTTTGGCATTCGGAGTTTGTCTGAATTCGGTAACCCGATGGGGGCCCCTAGTCCAAACAGTGCTCTACCTCCAAGACTCTTACTACATGAGGCTAGCCCTAAAGCTATTTCGGAGAGAACCAGCTATCTCCAAGTTCGATTGGAATTTCTCCGCTACCCACACCTCATCCCCGCACTTTTCAACGTGCGTGGGTTCGGGCCTCCATCCAGTGTTACCTGGACTTCACCCTGGACATGGGTAGATCACCTGGTTTCGGGTCTACGACCACATACTCATTCGCCCTATTCAGACTCGCTTTCGCTGCGGCTCCGTCTCATCAACTTAACCTCGCATGTAATCGTAACTCGCCGGTTCATTCTACAAAAGGCACGCTATCACCCATTAACGGGCTCTAACTACTTGTAGGCACACGGTTTCAGGATCTCTTTCACTCCCCTTCCGGGGTGCTTTTCACCTTTCCCTCACGGTACTGGTTCACTATCGGTCACTAGGGAGTATTTAGCCTTGGGAGATGGTCCTCCCTGCTTCCGACGGGATTTCTCGTGTCCCGCCGTACTCAGGATCCACTCTGGAGGGAACGAAGTTTCAACTACAGGGCTTTTACCTTCTCTGGCCGGCCTTTCCAGACCTGTTCATTTACCTCGTTCCTTTGTAACTCCGTGTAGAGTGTCCTACAACCCCAAGAGGCAAGCCTCTTGGTTTGGGCTAATCCCGTTTCGCTCGCCGCTACTCAGGGAATCGCGTTTGCTTTCTCTTCCTCCGGGTACTTAGATGTTTCAGTTCCCCGGGTCTGCCTTCTATACCCTATGTATTCAGGTAAAGATCCTATCCCATTACGGATAGGGGGTTTCCCCATTCGGAAATCTCCGGATCAAAGCTTACTTACAGCTCCCCGAAGCATATCGGTGTTAGTACCGTCCTTCATCGGCTCCTAGTGCCAAGGCATTCACCGTGCGCCCTTTCTAACTTAACCTACTTCGGCCGCTGATCGACTGCGGATCTCTGCGTCAGCTCTCTCGCTCCGCTCCTCACGTACTGAAGTACGCTCCGGTGCTCACTCGGTCGCTTCCTTGATCTCCTTGCCGCTCATCGTCCTCATGGTTTGTGCTCTTACTTATTTTCAAAATAAGAGAAAAAAACTAAGATGGCGATCACTCGGTTATTGCTTCTTCATTAACATTATCTAGTTTTCAAAGAACGATATCTTGAGAGATTAGTTCCCTCAAAACTAAACAAAAACAGAAAGCGTCACGTTTCATGTAAATATCCTTAGAAAGGAGGTGATCCAGCCGCACCTTCCGATACGGCTACCTTGTTACGACTTCACCCCAATCATCTGTCCCACCTTAGGCGGCTGGCTCCAAAAGGTTACCCCACCGACTTCGGGTGTTACAAACTCTCGTGGTGTGACGGGCGGTGTGTACAAGGCCCGGGAACGTATTCACCGCGGCATGCTGATCCGCGATTACTAGCGATTCCGGCTTCATGCAGGCGAGTTGCAGCCTGCAATCCGAACTGAGAATGGTTTTATGGGATTCGCTTAACCTCGCGGTCTCGCAGCCCTTTGTACCATCCATTGTAGCACGTGTGTAGCCCAGGTCATAAGGGGCATGATGATTTGACGTCATCCCCACCTTCCTCCGGTTTGTCACCGGCAGTCACCTTAGAGTGCCCAACTGAATGCTGGCAACTAAGATCAAGGGTTGCGCTCGTTGCGGGACTTAACCCAACATCTCACGACACGAGCTGACGACAACCATGCACCACCTGTCATCCTGTCCCCCGAAGGGGAACGCCCTATCTCTAGGGTTGTCAGGAGATGTCAAGACCTGGTAAGGTTCTTCGCGTTGCTTCGAATTAAACCACATGCTCCACCGCTTGTGCGGGCCCCCGTCAATTCCTTTGAGTTTCAGCCTTGCGGCCGTACTCCCCAGGCGGAGTGCTTAATGCGTTTGCTGCAGCACTAAAGGGCGGAAACCCTCTAACACTTAGCACTCATCGTTTACGGCGTGGACTACCAGGGTATCTAATCCTGTTTGCTCCCCACGCTTTCGCGCCTCAGCGTCAGTTACAGACCAAAGAGTCGCCTTCGCCACTGGTGTTCCTCCACATCTCTACGCATTTCACCGCTACACGTGGAATTCCACTCTTCTCTTCTGCACTCAAGTTCCCCAGTTTCCAATGACCCTCCCCGGTTGAGCCGGGGGCTTTCACATCAGACTTAAGGAACCGCCTGCGCGCGCTTTACGCCCAATAATTCCGGACAACGCTTGCCACCTACGTATTACCGCGGCTGCTGGCACGTAGTTAGCCGTGGCTTTCTGGTTAGGTACCGTCAAGGCACCGGCAGTTACTCCGGTACTTGTTCTTCCCTAACAACAGAGTTTTACGATCCGAAAACCTTCATCACTCACGCGGCGTTGCTCCGTCAGACTTTCGTCCATTGCGGAAGATTCCCTACTGCTGCCTCCCGTAGGAGTCTGGGCCGTGTCTCAGTCCCAGTGTGGCCGATCACCCTCTCAGGTCGGCTACGCATCGTTGCCTTGGTGAGCCGTTACCTCACCAACTAGCTAATGCGCCGCGGGCCCATCTGTAAGTGATAGCCGAAACCATCTTTCAGCTTTCCCTCATGTGAGGGAAAGAATTATCCGGTATTAGCCCCGGTTTCCCGGAGTTATCCCAGTCTTACAGGCAGGTTGCCCACGTGTTACTCACCCGTCCGCCGCTGACTTCAGGGAGCAAGCTCCCATCTGTCCGCTCGACTTGCATGTATTAGGCACGCCGCCAGCGTTCGTCCTGAGCCAGGATCAAACTCTCCATATAAGAGTTGATTAAGCTCATAAGTTGTCTTTTCAAAAAAGACTAAAGAATTAACGTTGACGTTTCTGTTTTGTTTAGTTTTCAAAGAACTAATGTGCTAACTTCTTTCGAAGTGACAACGAAATTAATCTTACCATCTTCACTTTAAGAAGTCAACAATCTTTTTTATTTTTTCTGTTTGATGTTCAAACAGTTTAAAAGCTTATATTTGCCGCCGATTTGTGAATACCTCTAAGCGACAAAAACTATCTTACAATAATATAGACGCCGAAGTCAATACTTTATAAAAAAATTTGCATGAACAATAAATTTCTCTACACTGCGCACATGCAGCTTCTCTTCTTTATAGAATATAGCTTTTAGCCCAATTTTCAATTATGTTCAGCATTTCAGCGCTCAATGGCTTTGAAAGACTCCCTTTATAAATTGACTTCAGCTTAACTATGGAAGCTTCTTCTTCCTGGTCCCTAAGGAGATGGTTCATCTTCGGCACATTATAGCTCTCAGCCCGGCCATTCACTTTTTCAGCAAAAAGATGCACATGATCAGGATTTACTTGAACATCTTTCTTCCCGGTAATTGCAAGAACTGGACATGTAATCGCGGCCAAATCTTCTTTTATATTATATTGAAAATGCTCTCGTGCCCATTTTGCATTAATCTTTGTAAATCCTTTTTTCATCACCGTCTTCTCCGATCCCATCAATTCATCGAAAACCTTCTTTTGTTTGGAGACAGCAGTTTTATGAACGTTTAAAGCACGAAGAAGAACACCATTAACTCCCTTCATCTCATTAACTTCCTCTTCCAGCAGTCTTGCTTGTAATTCAGAAGCCTTTCTGACATTATCCGCGTTACCGGCAAGCAGGATTATTCCCGCAGCATCTGCCTGCCTATTAATAGGAGGAATTAAGGAGCATCCTTCGCTATGACCCAGCAGGAAGATTCTTTCAGGATTGATTTCCGGCAACTCTCGTGCCGCCTTCACGGCGGCTATCCCATCATTAACTAAATCCCACATTCCTGTTTCATAAAAATCACCGCCGCTTATTCCTGCTCCCCGCTTATCATATCTGAGAACTGCCACCCCAATGGAAGCAAAAAACTCAGCAAGCAACTTATAAGCATTCATCTGCATAACCTTTGCATTGCCATCCCGGTCAACTGGACCTGAGCCATGAAATATAACAACAAGAGGAAATTTCCCTTCTGACTTCTTCGGAAGGCTCACTGTTCCCTTGAGGTTTACATCTGTTTTAAAATCAATCTCACGTTCTTTCATTATCAGCACCCCTATGCAGCGACTTTACATATAAGACGCTTACTAATATATAGCGTTCAGTTTTTTATTAAATTTTTTAAGGCAATACTAATTGCAAATCTTATTTGCAATAGAAAGGGGTGAATTCATGCCAAAGAAAGCAGCTGCAGAAGGCAGAGATGATGAGAGCAAAAAAGATACTGCAGAATCATCAAGTGCAAATGAAAAAAGTGAAAATGAGGTCAGCAAGCTGAATCGAATGTTAGCTGCTGTATTGAATTATCTGTCGGATGATGAGGTGGAAGAAATCGATATCGAGTATTTGCTTGCAAATACGGAAGGCCTTCGGGAATGGTGGGACCAATACAGGGAAACTAATAAGAAACAAATCGAGGAAGAAATAAAGAAATCACTTGGCTCATTATCGCTTGAGGAGCTTGAGAGCATCCGCGAACAAATAAAGAGTAAATAGCTCCGCCACATAAAAAAGACTCGTTTGCCTTAAGCATACGAGTCCTTGTTTTTTATTGTTCTACAAGCTCTCCGCCTGTTAATTCAATATGTCCTTCCCCCCAATTGCACATTGCATCCAGGATTGGGCGAAGTGACCATCCATAATCTGTTAATGAATAGACAACCTTAGGAGGAACTTGATCAAAAACAGCACGGTTTACAACGCCATCCGCTTCAAGTTCGCGCAGCTGCTGAGTCAGCATTTTTTGTGTAATCCCAGGCATAAGCCGCTTAAGCTCGCTAGTACGCTTTTCACCTTTAATTAAATGACACATGATTACAACTTTCCACTTCCCGCCAATCACATCTAATGTAGCTTCTACCGGAATATTGTAAGCCAACTTCCTTCCCCCTCTGTTTGGTAGGCACTAAAAAGTACCTACATTACTTTAAAGTGCGTACTATTCATTTCGAATCATGCCATCCATAATAGCATAGGGAAGCATAAAACAAAATGGTGAAATTGACCATAGGTTACTTTTTAGTACCTGCATTACTTTAAAGTACGTACTGTTCACCATGTTTGGCATGCTCCATAATATCTTTCATCAAGACTGTATGGCCAAGGCGCCTGGCTATAATGTCTTTGCTCCATCCCATACTTTAAATATAAGGAGGATTCATTGCCAATGAGTTCTATTGCTATAAATGCACAAAAAGAAAAAGGCGGCACTCCTGCCCTGCTTGCACTCGCAATCAGTGCATTCGGAATTGGCACCACAGAGTTTGTGCCTGTTGGGCTGCTGTCGACCATTTCAGGTGATTTAGGAATTTCCATTACATTAGCAGGTTTATTGATTTCGGGCTATGCCATGGGAGTTGCCATTGGAGCACCTGTACTAACTGCTTTGACAAGTAAAATGAACAGAAAGTTTCTTCTCATGTCATTAATGGTTTTGTTTATCATCGGAAATTCTGTCGCAGCCCTGTCTACCTCTTTTTCCCTTTTGCTGGCTGCACGTTTCATTACAGCATTTTCACACGGAATCTTTTTCTCAATAGGCTCGACCATAGCCGCTGATTTAGTTCCAGAGAACAAACGCGCCAGTGCGATAGCCTTTATGTTCACTGGTTTGACTGTTGCAACCGTGACAGGTGTACCGCTCGGAACGTTTATCGGGCAGACATTTGGCTGGAGAGCCACATTTTTGGGAGTTGCACTGCTTGGGGTAATTGGAATTATCGCCAGTGCCATACTTGTTCCCAAAAACCTTAAGCAAGCACCAGCTTCTAAGTTTAGTGAACAGCTGAAAATTCTAAGCAGCGGAAAACTGCTTTTAGCTTTTAGCATTACCGCATTGGGATACGGCGGAACATTCGTTGCTTTTACCTACCTGACTCCGCTTCTCGAAGATGTAACAGGGTTTAGCCCAAAATGGGTCAGTATCATTCTGCTCGCTTACGGAGTGGCCGTGGCAATAGGCAATGTTCTTGGCGGAAAAGCTTCAGACAGGGATCCATTAAAAGCATTGTTTTGGATGTTCGCTCTGCAAGCCTTTATTCTTGTCCTGCTTACCTTTGCAGCACCTTTTAAAATTCTTGGTCTTGCTGCTATTTTCCTAATGGGCTTATTTGCTTTCATGAATGTGCCCGGCCTTCAAATTCTCGTGGTGAACCTGGCAGAGAAATATGTTCCTTCTGCTGTCAATGTTGCTTCTGCATTAAATATCGCTGCCTTTAACATCGGAATTGCTATCGGCTCATTTGCAGGCGGACTGATCGTCGACTCGATTGGCTTAATTCACACACCGTGGATAGGCGGAGTAATGGTGCTTGGGGCCGTATTTCTGACGGGATGGCTAAAAAAACTTGAGAAACAAAACAAACAAACTAACTAATTAAGGAGTGTCTTATATGAATAATCTATCTTTATCAAGTACTGCAGCACTTGCAAACGGAGTTAAAATGCCCATGGTTGGCCTTGGCGTATTTAAAGTAGAAAAGGAAGAAGAACTAATAACCGCTGTAAAAGCGGCAATTGAAATTGGATATAGAAGCATCGACACAGCATCCATCTATGGCAACGAGGAATGGGTGGGAGAAGCCATCCGCCAGTCTGGCATTAATAGAGAGGAACTCTTTATCACTTCAAAAGTCTGGAATTCCGACCAGGGCTATGAAGCAACACTTAAGGCGTTTAACACCTCATTGGAGAAAATGGGACTTGAATATCTTGACCTTTATTTGATCCATTGGCCTGTTGAGGGGAAATACACAGAAACTTGGAGAGCATTGGAAGACTTATATAAAGAAGGTAAAATCAAAACGATTGGCGTCAGCAACTTTCAGATCCGCCATTTAGAAAATCTATTGAAAACAGCTGAGATCAAACCAATGATTAATCAAATTGAATTGCACCCTAAATTTGCTCAAACTGAACTCCGCGCCTTTGCCGCCAAACATGATATGCACATTGAAGCGTGGGCTCCACTAATGCAGGGCGGATTATTTGAAAATGAGATCCTTAAGGAACTGGCTGAAAAACATGGAAAATCCATTGCACAAATTGTCCTAAGGTGGCACCTGCAAAACAGCATTATTGTCATCCCTAAGTCAACAAAGCCTCATCGCATCAAAGAAAATGCAGATTTATTCGATTTTGAACTATCTCAGCAGGACATGGAATTGATTGATTCTTTAGATGAACATTTACGCGTTGGACCAGATCCTGACAACTTTGATTTCTAAATAAAAGAGGCGAGGAGCAGCAGACTCCTCGTCTTTTCTTATTTGTTTAACGAATTTTCTGCCTTAAAAGCGGCAATGTAATCTCTATTAAAGTACCTTCACCAATCTTGCTTTTATATACGATGCTGCCATGATGCTGCTTAATGATTTTATGGCAAATCATAAGTCCCAGACCAGTCCCTTTTTCTTTTAGTGTATAAAAAGGTTCTCCCAGTCTCGGCAGAAATTCGTCAGGTATTCCGCATCCCTGATCCTGAAAGGAGACAATACATTCCCCTTCATTATTATCCTTGAGGGAAATCTCAATATCCCCTCCTTTTTCCATAGCCTCCATGGCGTTTTTTAAGATATTCAAAAAAACCTGCTTGATTTGATTTTTTTCACATGATATCAAAAAGTCACCATCTGCAAAATTCAGCTTGAACTGGATACCGTTCATATTTGCCTGGGGGGATAATAACTCGACTGTATTCTCTATAATATCCGTTAACTTAGCCGTGTCCATTTGAATGGCCTGCGGTTTTCCAAGCGAAAGCATTTCAGTGGTGATATTTTCAATGCGCTCCAGTTCGCTAAGCAGCAATGCATTAATTTGGCTATTGCCGCTCTTATAAAGCTGCAGAAACCCTTTGATGGTTGTAAGCGGGTTTCTGATTTCATGGGCAACCCCGGCTGCAAGCTCCCCGACAATCGATAGTTTCTCAGACTGCAAAAGAAATTCCTCTGCTTTTTTTCGCTCAGAAATATCTCTGCTAATCATGACAACATGCTCGATAACACCATTTTCACCCTCAACCGGCATACACCGTGACTCAAATTCAATCCAATGGCCTCCTCTGTGTTTTAGGCGGAACTCCATTGCCATACGCTCATTATTTTCGAATATCCTTTGCATGCCTGCCTGAAAATACTCCGCTTCATCTGGATGAATAACAAAATCAACTTCCATATTTTGCAATTCTGCTACTTCATATCCTAATACAAGCTCATGAGACGGAGATAAATAACTTAAACTGCGATCCCTGTCCATAACTGCGATTAGGTCTGATGTATTTTCAGCGATTAGCCGGTATTTAGATTCACTTTCTTCCAGCGTCTTTTCCATCCGCTTTTTTTCTGTGATGATTCGAATCAATCGTTCATAGGATTCAATCAGCAAACTCCCAACAATGACACCAAGCCCCACAAACAGAATATATTGCAGGTGAAAAATCGGGCTGTCCCTAAAAACATTAAAAATTATCGGTACCGTTATAATATAAATGGCACAATACACACCATATAATATGGCCGTTTTTCTAACTGCCTTATGTTGGCGGCAATATTTATGTATGACTGTAAAAGCAATCAAAATAAGCAATAACCCTATTATGGCAGGCAGCCAATTCTCACTGATTGCAAGCCTTGTGACAAGAGCAATAATTGCGGTAATAATCCCTGCCCCTGGCCCTAAATAGGAAAATACCAAAATCAGAATGGCATAACGAATATCATAGGAATAACCCTGCTCGTTAAAAGATAACCCCACAAGAATGACAGAAATAATTCCTGCATAAATGCCGCCCAAAAGATGCAGGTCCTTGAGCGGTTTATGACTGATAAACGAGCGGAGAATTAAAGGCACACTGACCAATAATGAAAAAATAGAGAGATTGACAATGTAGTCTAATAGTATCAAGGAGGCTCCCACCTATTTTGAGAAATTCTTAATATTCTTTCTTTATCATAAACCAGAGATGGTGACCTTTCCACTACTATTTTAGTACCCCCAAAAGGATATTTTAAAAGGCCAATCCTGAAAGGATAGGCCTTTTTCGTTACACTTTCTTCACAAACTCCGACTTAAGCTTCATGGCGCCAAAGCCATCGATCTTACATTCAATATCATGATCCCCATCCACGATGCGAATGTTTTTAACCTTGGTTCCAATCTTAATAACAGAAGAAGTGCCTTTCACTTTAAGATCTTTAATGACTGATACCGTATCTCCATCAGTAAGTACATTTCCATTAGAATCCTTAATCAACTTTTCGTCCTCGAAACTATTGATTTCGGATTCAGCTGTCCACTCATGTGCACATACCGGACATACAAAGAGCATCCCGTCCTCGTACGTATACTCTGAACTGCATTTCGGGCAATTAGGCAAGCTAGACATTTCGTTTTCCTCCATTGTTCAGCATTTTTTTCCTTTTAGCCATGAATACGAATATCATGACAGCCGCTATAATAATGAATGCTATAACAGTATATAAGATATATGTTGAATCTTCATTCACGTCCTGAGGAATAAACCGATTGGCAATGGATCCCGCAGACAAAAAAACGGGTAATATAATCGTAAACCATGTTTTTGTATAAATAGCAGATACGATAAATATGACCGCACAAATTGCCACAATAACATTATTCTGATAGGGTGTTGCAGTAAAAATCGGTTCAAATCCCTGTTTCTGATTCCATAGTAAAATTAAGACCATTGAGCCTGTAACAGCCATGCTGGTTACTAAAAGAAGAACCGCTCCCCACTTGGAATGAAGAAATTTAGGAAGCACTCTGAAAATCAGAAGACCATAAGCTCCGACTGCAATTACTCCTGTGATAACAGCGATCCAAAGTGTACCTTTGGATAATGAGAATTTCCCTTCAATTGCAGGACCAATACTGATATAAGCACCCAGCAAAAGGACCATCAGCGGCACCAGCCCCGCAATCTGACGGTAATCGGTACTCATTGATTCCCCGATGCTTTTCATATATTGCTTTGGGCTATCCCCGATAATATGAGACACATCTTTCCCATCGGCTTCAGCTTCCATTAAATGCACTTCAAGCTCTTCTGTTATTTCATTTATTTCATCATCGTTTTTTCCTTTTGACATCAGGTAAAAACGAAGCTCTGACAAAAACTGTTCAGACTCCTTTGAGACCATTCTTCATATCCCCCTTTTTATTTAATACATTGTCAACAGATGAACTTACCTGTTCCCAGCGCCCGATAAATAACTCCAGCTCCTGCTCGCCTTTTTCAGTTAATGTGTAATATTTTCGTTTAGGTCCAGCTGTTGACTTTCGCAAAGTAGCACTGATCAGTCCTTCTTTTTGCATACGCAGAAGCAGCGGATAAATAGTGCCTTCGCTCAATGAGTGAAATCCATATGACTCCAATTTCGCCGCCAATTCATACCCATAAATCTCCCCTTCTTTAATTATGGCTAATAAACAACCGTCCAGAATTCCTTTTAACATTTGCGTGGTATCTGACATTGACCTTACTCCCTCCACTACCTTGTATTACAAGATAATAACCTGCAGCTAACTACCTTGCAATACAAGATATACTCTTACTATACCTCTCACTATATTGTAATGCAAGGTATTCTTGTAAAAACCAGGTAATTTTTTACTCTAATCAATCAAACGTTTGATTGAACTATTTTTACTGCCATATCGATTGTTTTTACCCAAAGAGGGAATAATAAGTGAATGTGGACCAGCACCTGACCATCGGCCGCCGTTTTTAACACATTCTCAATTATAAACTTAAATCTCATATTAGTTGAGATTGATTGAGGCAAAAAAAGGGTATTCAAAATAAGGAAGAGTTATACTGTTATTAAGGAGCTTAAGGCTGCTTTAAAAGTTCCATGCCGTACTGATTTCACCCTAAAAAAAGCGCAATTAAACATCGGAGTCTTATCTTGCCACTTAAAGTTTTCGCCCTTCAGCCGAAAAGGAGCAAATTTTCACAGCTTATCCCTTGACAAAAAATATATCGTATATGATAATTATTACCGAATTAGAATTATTATTAAATAGTTCGCTATTTAATTAATAATCATATCACTCAACCATTTAAGGAGGAATTTTATCATGGCATTAATCGGTTCAGAAGTACTACCATTTGCAGCAAAAGCTTACCATAACGGTGATTTCATCGATGTTACTGAAGAAAACTTCAAAGGAAAGTGGAGCGTAGTATGCTTCTACCCAGCAGACTTCACATTCGTATGTCCTACTGAATTAGAAGATCTTCAAAATGAATATGCAACTTTAAAAGATATGGGAGCAGAAGTTTATTCTGTATCAACTGATACTCACTTCACTCATAAAGCATGGCACGATAACTCAGAAACAATCAACAAGATTGAATACGTTATGATTGGTGACCCTAACCAAAGAATTTCCCGCAACTTCGAAGTTCTGAACGAAGAAGATGGATTGGCTGAACGCGGAACATTCATCATCGATCCAGATGGCATCATCCAAACTGTTGAAATCAACGCTGGCGGAATTGGCCGTGATGCAAGCCAGGTTGTAAGCAAGCTTAAAGCAGCTCAATATGTACGCAACAACCCAGGTGAAGTTTGCCCGGCTAAGTGGAAAGAAGGATCTGAAACACTTAAGCCAAGCCTTGATCTAGTAGGTAAAATCTAAGGAGCACGATAATCATGTTACTTGATGCAGATATAAAAGCACAATTAGCTCAATATCTTCAGATGATGGAGGGCGACATCCTTCTAAAAGTCAGCGCTGGATCAGATAAAGTATCCAGCGACATGCTGGCTTTAGTAGATGAGCTAGCCAATATGTCCTCCCGCATTAAAGTTGAGCGCACTGAATTACAAAGGACGCCAAGCTTTAGTGTAAATCGTCCAGGTGAAGATACTGGCATTACCTTTGCCGGCATTCCTCTTGGACATGAATTTACTTCCTTAGTGCTTGCTCTGCTTCAAGTTAGCGGTAGGGCACCTAAGGTTGACCAGAAAGTCATCGACCAGGTGAAGAAGATTGAGGGCGAATATCGTTTTGAAACTTATGTCAGCTTAAGCTGCCACAACTGCCCTGATGTAGTACAGGCTCTTAACGTCATGAGTGTTCTTAACCCTAATATTTCACACACAATGATCGATGGTGCTGCTTACAAAGAAGAAGTAGATGCTAAAGAAATCATGGCAGTGCCGACAGTTCTTCTAAATGGCGAATCATTCGGCAGCGGCCGTATGTCCCTTGAAGAAATTCTGGCGAAAATGGGAACAGGCCCTGACGCATCAGAGTTTGCAGATAAGGATCCTTATGATGTGCTTGTCATTGGCGGCGGCCCTGCGGGATCAAGCGCGGCAATCTATGCTGCACGCAAAGGCATCCGCACCGGCATCGTTGCTGAACGCTTTGGCGGCCAGGTAATGGATACTTTAGGCATCGAAAACTTTATTAGTGTGAAGCATACAGAAGGCCCTAAACTTGTTGCAAGCCTTGAGGAACATGTGAAAGATTATGGCATCGATGTCATGAATCTGCAGCGTGCAAAGAGACTTGAAAAGAAGGACCTTGTTGAAATTGAACTTGAAAATGGTGCTGTACTGAAAAGTAAATCAGTCATCCTTTCAACTGGTGCACGCTGGAGAAATGTCAACGTGCCAGGTGAAGCAGAGTTCAAAAACAAAGGGGTTGCTTACTGCCCTCACTGTGATGGCCCATTATTTGAAGGCAAAGACGTAGCTGTTATCGGCGGAGGCAACTCCGGTGTTGAAGCAGCCATTGACCTTGCAGGGATTGTTAACCATGTAACGGTTATCGAATTCAATCCTGAATTGAAAGCAGATGCCGTTCTGCAGGAACGTCTGAACAGCCTTCCAAACGTAACGGTTGTCACAAATGCTCAGACAACTGAAATTACCGGAACTGATAAAGTAAACGGTATTTCATACATGGATCGTGAGACAGAAAAACAACACCATGTTGAACTGCAAGGTGTATTCGTCCAAATCGGCCTGGTTCCTAACACAGATTGGTTAGGCGACCAGATCGAGCGTACTCGCTTCGGCGAAATCGTCGTGGACAAGCACGGTGCCACAAACATCCCTGGTGTATTTGCTGCAGGAGACTGTACAGACAGTGCCTACAAGCAAATCATCATCTCCATGGGATCTGGTGCAACGGCAGCTTTGGGTGCGTTTGACTATCTGATCCGTAATTAATTTTTAACCTAAAACCGCTTACTGCCTTTGGCAGGAAGCGGTTTTTTATTGAGCACCATGGAATTTGGTTCAGACTCATTCTTTCTTAGTTCCCCTTCCCCTGTCCGAATGAGCACTGAGTTCGGACTCACCAACTCGGTTTTCTTCTTCTCCTGTCCGAATAAGCACTGTGTTCGGACTCACCAACTCGGTTTCCTTCTTTTCCTGTCCAAATAAGCACTGAGTTCGGACTCACCAACTCGGTTTTCTTCTTCTCCTGTCCGAATGAGCACTGTGTTCGGACTCACTAGCACGGTTTTCTTCTTCTCCTGTCCGAATGAGCACTATGTTCGGACTCACTAGCTCGGTTTTCTTCTTCCCCTATCCGAATAAGCACTGAGTTCGGACTCACCAACTCGGTTTTCTTCTTCTCCTGTCCGAATGAACAACACTAAGTTGAAAAGCACCGCCTATAACAACTTCCACCTTTTCAATCAAATGTTTGATTGAAATAGAAAAAGAGCACAGACATAGCCTGTGCCCTTCCATTCTATCAGTGTACCAATGAGCCTTCTTTATATTTCTTCTCAAGTGTTGACCAATACTCCTTGTTGGCTTCAATCAGATCATCTAAAACCTTTTTAGCAACAATGGCAGATGGAATTGTCTTGTTAAGCGTGAATGCCTGTAATGCTTTTTCATAAGACCCCTCTGTTATGGCTTCCACCAAAATTTTTTCGGATGCCAATTGCTGTTCAATCATGGCTTTGTGGAAATATGGAATTTCCCCGACATACTCAGGAACAGGTCCTTTATTGGTAATAAGTGCAGGCACTTCGATCATGGCATCTGCCGGCAGGTTAGGAATTGTTCCATTGTTTTCTACCATTACAAGATATCGTTTTGCCAGATTCTGTGCAATGGATACAGTAACATCTACAATAAAAATTCCGTGTACACCCACATGAAACGCATCATCCAAGATGCCAGTCTCTTCAAATTTTCTAATTGTTTCAAACAAAGACTTTTCTCTTCCTTCCATAACCTCATTGGCACGGGTATGCTCTTTATTTGAATTCTCCACAATATAATCCGGCAACAGGTAATACTGCAGGTATGGATTAGGAATATAATCCGGGAAGAAATCCATGATCGGCTTAATATTTTTAAATGTCTTAATCCAGGAAGAATCAGCATGGCGATAATCAATTTTAGAGATGTCCTCTGTCAGCAGTCCCCATTTGCTGATATGCTCACGAAGCTCCGGAAGGCGGTCTTCTCCGTCCACTTCTACTTTGGTGAACCAGCCAAAGTGATTTAATCCAAAGTAATCTACCACAAGGTCTTCTCTCTCCACTCCAAGGATGCCCGCCATGTTGCGCATCGTTGCTACAGGCATATCGCAGATGTTAATAACCTTTGCATTAGGGCGCAGCTTCCGCACACCTTCTGCTACGATTGAAGCAGGATTTGAATAGTTGACAATCCAGCACGATTCCTTCGCATATTTTTCTACATCATCAATAAGTTCTACCATAGGGAAAATCGTTCTTAAACCATACGCCAATCCGCCAGGCCCGCACGTTTCCTGACCTACTACATTATGTGACAGAGGTATTTTCTCATCAAGCTCCCTCATCGCATATTTGCCGACACGCATTTGCGCAAATACAAAGTCTGCATCTTCAAATGCTGTTTCCGGATCAGTTGTCTCGGTTATTTTAATAGAATCTGTATATTCTGCAATAACCGCTTTAGCAGCGACTGCTACTTTCGATTGGCGCTCTCCATCAATATCGTAAAATCTAATCTCGGATAATGGCAAATCTTCTAATCTATCCATTAAGCTTCTCACAATTCCTGGTGTATACGTGCTTCCGCCGCCCGCAATCGCTAATTTATACATTTTCATAATTTAGTCCTCCCAGTTTTTGATCAACTTGATCTCGAACAGACTTTACGTTCAGACCATATACAACTTGAACATTGTTGCCTGACTTGATGACTCCTTTTGATCCAGTTTCTTTTAACAGCTGTTCATCTACTGCATTTGGATCCTTTAAAACAAGTCTTAATCTTGTATAACAATTATCTACATTTTCAATATTTCCGCTTCCGCCAAGTGCAGTTACAATCGTTTCACCTAGAGGAGACCCTGCTGCTGCATTCCCTTTTGTCTGAACTTCTGCTGGCTGGACAGTTTCCTCTGTACCTTCTTCACGGCCAGGTGTTTTCAGGTTTAATTTCAGGATCAGGAATCTGAAGATGATAAAATAGGCAGCAAACATAATCAGACCTACGACAATGAACATAGGCCAATTGGACTTTTCTGTACCAAGCGGCAAATTATAAAGCAGGAAATCAATAACGCCATTCGCGCCGATTGCATGAACACCAAAGACATTTAAGAGCATCATTCCTGTACCAGCCAGAACTGCATGGATAAAAAACAGGATTGGAGCAGTAAATAGGAACGCGAATTCAATTGGCTCCGTTACCCCAAGCAGGAATGAAGTGACGGCTGCCGGCAGGAGAATCGCTTTTGCCATCGCTTTTTTATTTTTATCAGCCGTAACGTACATAGCTAAAGCTGCACCAATTAATCCGAACATCTTTGCCAGGCCGCGTGCATCCCAGTTTACTGTGCTGCTTAATACAGCCACACTTGGGTCAGCCATTTCAGCAAAATAAATATTTCTTGCCCCATGGACAACTTCTCCTGCAACAGTTGTCGTTCCGCCCAGTTCTGTATATAAGAACGGTGTATAAACAAGGTGATGTAGTCCTGTCGGAATCAGGATTCTTTCCAGGAAGCCATAGATAAGGAAACCAAAGTCCCCTAAGCTTCGGATACCATTAGCCAGCGCTGTAATTCCATTTTGAACAATCGGCCAAAACTCGGCTGCAAGCGCCCCTAGAACCATTGCACTTGGTATTGCTAAAATAGCTACAAAACGATGACCTGAATAGATGGAAAAAACACCTTTGAATTCTGTATCGCAATATTTATTATGAAGAACACCAACTAAAGCTCCGATTAAAATACCTGCGAACACACCCATCTCTAAAACTTGAACATTCAATACCATTGCCTGTCCGGAAATTTGCATCTCCTCTGCAGGAACTAAACGCTCTGAAAGATTCAGGACCTGATGCATCGCATTAATAAAAATGACAAAGGTTACTAGACCTGTTAATGCTGCATAACCTTTATCTTTCTTTGCTAACCCGATCGGAATGCCGACCGCAAAGATCAATGCGAGATTCTGAAGTATCGAAACTGCCGAAGAAGAGATAAACTTTCCGATATTTTGTATTATCGGATTTTCAAGAAGCGGGACGTACTGTGCCAGGTTCCCGTTTCCAAACACATTGCCAAACGCAATGAAAAGACCAATGATCGGCAATATTAAAATCGGGGCAAACAAGGATTTTCCAAATAGCTGGAGACCATTCACCACTTGTTTCATAGATGTCTTCCTTTCTAAATAAAAGTAAACGCTATCATTTCACATCCACAGTATAGCTTGGATTATTAGCGGAAGGAATGGGAATGAAGGAATCTGTACAATGTCACTAAATAAAGTAACATGTTACAGGGCTTAATACTCTTTGATAATCCCCTTTTTAATCGCTAAAATCAGGATAATATCAATGAACATAAACATATTAGACTCAAACGATGTGATCTCAAATTCACGCTGGGATTCAATTGTCGGATCGAGAATAGTAAACACAATATCGGCCAATTTCGCTGTCGTGCTTTTATCATTTCCTGTGAACAGGACGGTCTTTAACCCCTTTTCCTTAGCAATTTGGACTTTTTCAATTACCTTGCTTGTCTCTCCAGATCGCGAAAAGACAATCATCAGCCGATACTTCTGGATATTATTAAAGAAAATCGCCCTGCTGTCACTAGTCGATGTATTTGAAACATAATACCCGAAAAGCTCCAATTTCTTAGCAAGATAATTGGAGAACAGCGTAGAAAAGCCTGCTCCATAAAAATAAATCATCTTATGCTTTTCAATTTCATTTAAAAATTCCTGGATGCTTTCCTCATCTATGTAATCAAATGTAGTTCTGATATTTTTTATAAATTCATTGATGCTCGCTTCCAATGGACGATGGATCTCTTCTACTGATTCAGCATCTGAACTATGCACCTTCTTCACTTTCAGACCAAGATTATATACAAACTCACTGTATCCGCTAAACCCCAGCTTTTTACACAAACGAATGATGGATGTAGTTGAAACAAACAGCTCATCCGCTGCTTTCCGTATACTTAAATGCTGGTCATCTATCTTGCTTTTAATTAAAAAAGAAAGAATCTCTTTCTCTGACTGATTCAAGTCTTTATCAATTGTATAATCTAAATATATCTTCTCTGCATTATCCATTGATTCATCCTCTTTACATCTCATTTTTCTTATTATGACCGGCTGGTTCTATTTGCATTGCTTCTATTATTAATATCCTACTATTATATAGGCGACATCAAAAGAATTTACCTTTCTACAGCAAAAAAGGAATGCCGCATTAAAGCAGCTTTCCTTTTAACTTTAATTCACCGCCATCCTCCCCAGTGGCCCATTTTCATCAATAATATCCTGCAGTGCATAAACGGAAATCGGAAACATCGGGAATCCATAAGCATAAGGCGTTATTTCATACAGCTGGAAATAGATGATCAGTGCTTTATCCGCTATATAAAAGTCCTGATCTGGCCTGATTGCTTTAAAGTCTACTAAGAGCGGTATATCACGCTCCTTGATTTGCACCTTAATCAGCTCGGATATTCTTTTTACATAGTCACTTCCCGGCTTGAATAAATCCTTAAGCTCCACCTGCCTTCTCTTCTGAAGGTCAAATGTCAGCGATTTTATAACTGTCATTCCATGGGCAGCATGATAGTGATATACATAATTGTTCAAGGACAAACTCAGTACATCACGCTGATTATTTTTAATCTCATAGTATCCATACAAATCAACCACGGTTGTATCCATATTGCCTGTCTGCTCGTTAATGATCTGCTGGTTTTGTCGGACAATTGTACTGTTAATAAATTGCTGCAGCTGCTTATTTTGCATTCCTGTCACACGGGGATAATAAACCACTTTAGTCGGCCCGCTGCTTATTGTCACCGTTTTGATGCCTACTGGAAAGTTGATTGTCACGGCTATCCATCCTTTTTGGGTTTTTAACATCCTATTCATCGGATAGGCGTTAAGGTGCATAACAGGTAATGGAAGTTTCAATGGTATATAATGATATCGATATATAAGAGACAGGAGCACACAAAATGGATAAAAAGCAAACCAGCCTAAAACCATTCATTTCACTCATACTATCGACAAAAATACCAAAGACTGCCCTCATCATTGGTTTAACAGCCAGCATTTTAACAACCTTGACTGGCCTTCTCGTACCGCTGCTGACCAAAAATCTGGTGGACGGTTTTTCTGTTGAATCTTTAAGCGTTCCGCTCATGATCGGAATTGGTGCAGCCTTTATCGTCCAGGCCATCATCAGCGGGATCTCCATCTACCTGCTCAGCTATGTCGGCCAAAAAGTGGTGGCGCGGCTTCGGGACCGGATGTGGATGAAGCTCATACGGCTGCCGGTCAGTTATTTTGACAAGCAATCCAGCGGCCAGACTGTCAGCCGTGTAGTTAATGATACCAGCATTGTCAGGGAGCTGATTACCAATCACTTTCCGCAATTTATTACCGGTATTATCAGTATTATCGGTGCAATTATTATCCTGCTTGTGATGGACTGGAAAATGACACTGCTGATGCT
The DNA here is from genome assembly GCF_000294775.2 of Cytobacillus oceanisediminis 2691. GTDB lineage: Bacteria > Bacillota > Bacilli > Bacillales > Cytobacillaceae > Cytobacillus > Cytobacillus pseudoceanisediminis. Next base: position 472,481 of record NZ_CP015506.1, on the reverse strand, counting down.
TACTTCTGTTCCTATTACACTGGCAATTATGATTCCACTTGGCCGAAAGATGGCCAAAATATCCCGTGGCCTTCAAGATGAAACTGCTATCTTTACCGGAAACATTACCCAAACACTCGGTGAAATCCGCTTAATGAAGTCTTCTACTGCAGAGCAAAATGAAGAAGAAAAGGGATTGGATGGGATCGACAAACTGCTTGGCTACGGCTTGCGGGAAGCCCGCATTTTTGCGATGATTGGTCCCACTATGTACCTGATCATGATGGTTGTTATTGTCATGATCATCGCCTATGGAGGCATGCGGGTGGCTAGCGGAACGATGTCAACGGGTTCTCTTGTAGCCTTTTTGCTGTATTTGTTCCAGATTATTATGCCAATTACCTCATTTGCGATGTTTTTTACTCAGCTGCAAAAAGCAATAGGCGCAACAGAACGGATCATTGATATTTTAGAGGAGCCTTTGGAAGACGGACAAGACGGCATCGAAATGGATATCAGCAGCAAGCCGATTACAATCAACAATGTCTCCTTCTCCTATAGCGCAGAAGAGAGTGTTCTGGAAAATATCTCTCTTGAAGCCCAGCCAGGTCAGATGATTGCACTGGCGGGTCCAAGCGGAAGCGGAAAAACAACCCTGTTTGGTTTGCTTGAACGATTTTACGAACCAGCTGCTGGTGAAATCAAAATTGGCGATACACCCATCCAGCAGATATCCCTTAAATCCTGGCGCAGCCAGATCGGCTATGTTTCACAGGAAAGCGCCATGATGGCAGGTACAATCCGTGAAAATTTATGCTATGGACTCGAAGATTCCAAAAGCATTGCGGATGAGAAGTTATGGGAAGTGGCGAAAATGGCATACGCCGATCAATTCATTGCCGACTTTCCGAAGGGGCTTGATACAGAAGTTGGTGAGCGGGGTGTGAAGCTATCCGGGGGACAAAGGCAGCGTATTGCTATAGCACGGGCTTTCCTGCGCGACCCTAAAATATTGATGATGGACGAAGCCACTGCCAGTCTGGACAGCCAATCTGAAGGTATCGTCCAGCAGGCCCTTACCCGCTTAATGGAAGGCCGGACAACTTTCGTCATCGCACACCGCCTTTCCACAATTGTCGACGCAGACCAAATTATTTTCATCGAAAAAGGCCAGGTCACAGGCATTGGCACACATTCCGAATTGACACAATCACATGATCTTTACCGTGAATTTGCCGAGCAGCAGCTTGCATAAGAAGTGGCCAGTCTATCAAAGACTGGCCATTTTACTGCAGATTTTGATTCCAGACCCCTCTTAAAACCGAAAACCTGTGATAAAATGTGACAAATTATCCATATAAACAAGAAGGTGAATTCCTTATAATGGAATTAAGATCTCAGTTAGTCATGCCAATCCAAAAGGAGGCTGAAGACTATGTCAATAGATCACACACTTAACATGCTTGAAACATTGAAATATTATTGTGACTCTGAAATCACTCAGACCTTTTCAAATGACAAGCAGCAGGTTTTATCTGTATGTTATTTGAAAAACAATCATTCTTTTGAAATTACCTACACAGAAACTAATATAAAGAAAAATTTCCGCCACATAGAATCAGCAGCAGAAGCAATCGAAAAAGCTTTAAGGTGATTAAGACATCCTTAAAGCTTTTTTTGATTGTTCTCCTTCCATGTAATTTACGAGTACAGGATACTGCTCCCTGCATCTGTTCATTTAAGCAGAAATCATACTGCAGCTTAAATCAATCAAACGTTTGAATGACTTTTTTCTGGCTGTTATAAAGCTTTCTCAGCCTGAAGAACTCTCATAATTTCCTTGCTGTCTTTTGTCAGAATGTCTTTCACATTTGGTCCAAACCATTCCAAAGATGCATCCATTTCCATCAAATTCGAAGCCTCTCTTAAAAACATCCTGTAATCTACAGCTCCTTCAAATAATGAAACCATGCCTTCCCTGCTGCCCGCTGCTGCATAGACATTATTAGGAGCAAACACGCCAAGCTGGGAACGGGACTGGATATTTTTAAAATGAAAGTGCGATATATATGGACGCAGCTGTTTTAGCGCAAAGATCGGATCCACTCCTGATTCCCATATATGAAGCACATCAAAATTAACCCTTAACGCTGAATGGTCTGTTTCCTCAATGAGCTGAAGTGTGGAGGATGGGTTATCTGTCAGTGTATTAGGATGAGTTTCAACCAGAAGCATCTGTCCCTCGGCTTCAGCCATTTTGCAGAGCATTTTCATGCGCGAAACCAATTCGATTCTTTCCAGCCTGCTGATATCCGCACTGCCTTTTGTCCCGGCAAACGTTCTTATTTTCTTCGTTCCCCACCTATGTGCCAGTGCACATAATTTTTGCATTTTTGTCATTAAAACTGGAAGAGGAGCATCAAGAGGCAGATAGTCGCTCAGCATGGTCGTTTCAAGATTATAGGAGCTAAGCCACTCACTTCCATAATGAATATCTTCCGCCAGGTTTTTGGCATGTACACCCCATATTTCTATCCCCTGGAATCCATTTGTCTGGGCATAGTGTGCGATTTGGTCAATGGACTGAAGATGATGCCGGAATGAGATGGTGCAGAGAGATAGCTTCATAGAGTTGCCTCCTTCATATTTTGGGATTCCTGCAGTTTAATCCAGGCTTCAAAGCTTTTCTGCAATCCCTGCTTAATTTTAAATTCCAGGATATTTAGTTCATCCAGTTTTAAAGAGATTTCATTTTTCAAACCCAGGTTTCCTGTCATGGCAAGCTTCATCGCCCGATATTGGATAACCGTATATCCTTTTACGAGCTTCTCAATTTCATTACACCAGGCTTCAAAGCCTTCCTCTTCATACCCAAGTGAATCCCAGAAAAACGCAAAAGCATGTTCATAGGCGTATTTTCGGATGGCGAGGACAGGGAGTTCCCTTAATGCGAATGTCAATCCTGATAAAGGGTAGTTATCGCTTCCGGATGTATATAGACCGACAATCTTTCCAACTGCATCAGTCATTGGGTTGCAGTCAAGCTTAATGCATGTATTAAAATATGCCTCCACTGTTTCAGCAGATGGGGGAATGATATTGGCTGCATCAAAGAAATATCCCCCTTCAGCAGAAGGATCCTCAATAGCTGCCAAAATCCTCTCCTTCGGCAAAATTCCTTCCCAGCGGAAGTCCGGATCATACATAAACCATTCCTCTTCGTTTCCTGTCAATTCCAGCATCACATAATGCGGAAATGGACTTTGATGAAACTTATTCTCCCTTTCAGGCAGCTTGGACAAATCAAGCATCACCATTACATACTGGTGGTGCTTCTTGTTCTCAAGCAGGCCCAGAAGCTTGTTTATGTTTTCCTGTTTGCTGCGTTTTTCGTCATACCATCTATATAGCTTAATTCCATACAGCATTTCATACCATTGGTGGAAAAAATCATGGTCGATCCGTTTGGAATGATAGGTCAGAACTCCATTATCCAATACATCGAAATCAGCATCCCATACTCCGAAATAATAAGGTCTGTGATCGGCCCCTTGCGTCTTTTTGACTGCCTCACATACACAGCTCACAAAACAATGGACTTTAATCATAAGAAGCCTCCGCTGTGACAGGCTTCTGCAGGTGATTCAGAAAGTCGGCCAGGCTTCCTACAGTCCTGAAATCTTTAGGCACCAGCATTTCATCCGGGATATCAAAGCCAAGATCCACTTCCAAATGAAGGATAAGCTGCAGGATCATGATGGAATCCATATATAAATCTTCATTTAAACGGGCACCCTCATGAAAGGCCGCCATCGAAGGCAGTTCTATTTGATGCTGCATAATATCGTGTAAAGCCTGTAAAATTTCTTCTCTTGTCATGCCAGCACTCCTTCTCCCAGCCTTTTTCTGCTGATCTTGCCATTCGGGAGCTTTTCTATTTCTTCTGTCTGGATAAATTCCATCGGGATTTGGTAAGGAGCGAGATATTCCCTGCACCACTCCCGCAGTTCCTGCTCCTCTATAGGCTGGGTGCATACATACTGCGCACAGACTCTTTCTCCGGAAAGCGGGTGGATTTTTTTATAAACCACTGCTTCTGCAATTCTTGGTTCTGCCATCAGGACATCTTCCACCTCCTGCGGATATACGTTCAATCCCGCTACATTAATGGTGTCATCCATTCTTGCAAGAAATGACAGGACACCGTCTTCCATAAAGCCAAGGTCCTTAGTAAAGATGGTTTTCTCAGAATCACGGATGATAATTTCATCAGGGTTTTCCTTACTTCCAGCCTCCACTTTTACATGGGGAAGCGGATAGCCCATCTCACGGGGGTCACATACATCCGGGTGAATGGCCACACACCCTGCCTCCGAACATCCATACTGCTGAAGAACCCGGTTTGAAACACTTTTTAAAGATTCCAGCCAGCCCGATGGCATTAAAGTGCCCGATGTCATCACACAATCGAACTGTCCGCCATCACGAACCAGATGTGTTAATGTATGCAAAAGCGCAGGAGCTCCATAGAGAATATGCTTCGGATATTCCTTAATTTTGCTAAGCACATACTTCGGGTTCATATTTGTCAGAATGACCGGTTCCGAACCGCGCCTTAAGCTTGCAAATACGCCGCAGATCAACCCATATGAATGAGTAACCGGACAGGCAACAATAGATGTGGTCTGATGATCTGCCGGCAATACAGAAACATAGCTTTCCAGTTCAAGCTCGATGGAATCCCAGCTGCGTTCAATGCATTTTGGTGCACCAGTCGTACCCGAACTCATTTGGACCAGGACACCTTCACGGGCATTCTTTTGTTTTGACAGTTCGATCGGTGTATGAGTATTTCCGTAAAGCAAGCTATGACTTCCAGCCGATGAAGCTATTCGGATTGCCCCTTCTTTCGGCATGGAAGGATGGATCGGAACAATGGATCCCCCTTTTCTGCGTACAAATAAACAAAGAGCGAGCCACTGAAACACATCCGGAATACAAACAGCTAATCTTCTATTTCCGCAATCTCTTAAATGAGGAATGTTTTCAAATTCTGTATATTGCTGCTCAAGGTCATCTAATGTATAGTAATGATCATTTACAAAAAACATCTCAATTCTCCTTTTGATGGTTATCTTAAAGAGTTTTTGACATAATGGCGAAACCCGCCAGCCTCATCTTTTTGAACTTTTCTCTTCAGCAGTGATTCCGCATAAATTACCGGTGCAGTATGCTGCAGCAAATAATTTCGGAATATCAATTCCGGATAACAGCTCAGGTGCTCAGTTAAAGCTTCTCCTGTCAGCTTCCAAAATCGCTTCTCACTGAAGCCATATTGCTCTTCAAGTACATAGGACAGTTCAGACAGATGAAAAACAAATAATGTATCCATTGCCAGTTCTCTAAGCGATTCAATAGAAGACATCCAATAATACTGATCTTCCCTGCCTTTTTTAAATTGTTCATGAATGCCCGCAAACTCCGGAATACGGTTTGGCTCCTCCAAAAAGTCATGGCAATACTCAACACTGTCATGGAAATCCCTTAGTGCAACACGTGTTGGCCAGCCGTCCTTATGAAGAAGAATCATATTCTGGGCATGCGCCTCAACGGCAATTCCATGCGCGGCCAGCAAATGCCAGACAGGAACCACACATACTTCCACAAGCCTTTTCAGCCATTTTTCAATTCCATAGCGTTTCAGCCATTCGTCAATAAACGGAAATCCGTCCCTCTCCATTAATGGCAATGCCGTACAAGGCACCGCCGCTTCATCTTCTTCCATATAAAGCCGGATGCTCTCTCTCCATATAGCTCCGAACTTTGCGCAAGGTTCTTCCTCCTCGGGATGATAAGAAATCCCTGCGTATTCCTTAAGAATGACCAATGAAGCTTCATCTTTTAAAAATGGATCTCCTTCCACTGTATCTGCTATCCATTTGGAAATATGGGGTGCGGCACAAACCGCGTGTGTGTCCAGAGTTCTTAGCGATGATGTGTTCACCATATTCATCGATAGTTTCACATGAGCTTTTTCTGGATTTGTCATATTCCATAGCGTACGGACGGACTGTGTTGACCGATAAGAATCTCCGCTGCTCCCCAGAAGCACTATGTCTGCATCAGCATTTGCTAACTTCACCTGCCAGGGGTGAATGGGCAGAAATGTGTATTCTTCAAAGGTTTTGCCAATATGCTGCAAATCAGCAAGTAATTGTCCAAACATGGAAGGGCCAAGTTCCCGTTCCCAGAAACTTGTTTCATCCTCAAGCAGTTCGATTCTGGCATATTCACGTCTGACAGCTGCCCATTGCAGCTCGAATGACTGTCTTGCTTCCGGCCCATATGCCGCATGATCCCCAAGTGAAAATCCGCTTCTCGCCTTAAAGCAGGGATGGTAGGGGTGCCCTTCCCATATCTCTGATTCCAATTCTTCATAGCTGAAATTTCTCCTGGACATAGAATGCATTAGATGAGTTTCATTCCACTCACTCAGCAGAATGGTTTGTTCCAGCTCATTAATGAGCTGATTCCTTTTTTCCGGATCTGCAATAAGGTCTTCAGCCAATTCCTCAATCACGGTTTCTGTTCGTGAGCCATCAGGGTGGACTGAGCGAATGCTTCCTTCTATTAAACGCACACGGTCAAACGAAGTAATTTTCCCCTCACAGCAGTATGTTCTCCGATTTCCGAAAATCGTAAAATGTAAGAGCGGATCTTCTGGCCGTTCAGCCGATTTGGCATAATCCATTAATCCTTCAAAAATAATAGCCTCCATGAACTGTCTGAGTACTCTTCTTTCAATTGTTTTAGACAATTGCGGATGCAGCTTCAGCATAGTTTTCCTCCTTCTTCATGGCGGCGAATGGATTGGGCAAATAGGTGTATACCGCTTGTTCGTTCTTTGCCATCAGCTCATCAACATCATGAAATCGGGTTAAAAGATTGGCTTTATAAGATAATTTCTCAGATTGAAGAATATGCCGAATGAAACCTTTCCCCTGTCCAAACAATCCTTTTTCCAGAGAGCTCAGCTGGTTTCGGCACCATTTGATTAAACGGTCCTCACTGATAAGATCATCCTGCCCAAGTCTTGAGATGACTGAAAAAAGCTGATTCATGAACAGATAATACGTAAACCTTTCCTGAATGAGAGCATCCTCATAGAATAATTCCTGGCATTCTTCCAATTCAGGCAGCAGTTTGCAAAGTTTCTCTCTATGAAGATTTGATAGATAATATCCTTGATTATCCCTGTAAAAATAAGTTTCCGGGTAGCCGGAAGAAAGATCCAGAACGCTATTTTGCTGATGAGCCTCTAATGCCATCCCATGTTCATCATATAAACGAATGAGAGGCTCTATTGCACATTTCCAATATTTCCGGAACCATTCCATGCTGACATCTTGGATATTACGAGATTCTTCCAATGCTATTCTCTCAATGGTTCGGCGCAGCCTTGAACGCATGCCAGGCAAAGGATCCTGAACCAATGCCGCAATGGAAGTAATTCCTCTCTGTTTTTTTCCCTGAAATGGATTGGATCGCAGTATAACTTCAAAGCCTGATTCCTTCTGACCAGGGAATATGGCAGTAATATAGGCCGGATCATCAATCATCCTGAAAACCGAGTGTTCTTCTGTAAATCGGATTTTCTTGATTAACTCCGCCATAGCCGTGCCTGCCCTTAACTCATGGAAGCGATTTTTCCTTAGCGAATTTGTTATTTTTACCGGGACCGAAAACTTATACATCCACTCCTCTTCAGGATTGTAAACTGTCCTGATCGAAGAAGTAGCTGAATAATAAGGCCCCATACTGCCAAGGTCCTTTATAAGGCCCTTCTCTATTGCCTCTCTGACATAGTCCTGCTGCAGAAGCCATTGGGCCTGTAGAGGGTGCATTGGAATGAGGCATTCCTTTTCCGGAACAGTAAGGTGCGGCAGTGATTTTTTTATCGATTGAAGAATAATTTGACTTGCAGTTTCCTTGTCATTAGAGGATTCTTTTACCATCTCCCTGTCAAATTGGAAATAATGGAGCTGAAACTGTCCTTTTAATTCTGGCGCATAGCTTGGCTGCTGCCATCCAGTCATTCCTTGTCTGCTTTTCGGTGTAGGGTGAAGCCAGTGCCCAAACAGGAGCGATTGTTCTGCTTCAATGAAAGTACAATCCTCTGAATACAGGCTGTCCTCATCATTCATTCTCGCTTCAATATATGCCGCCATTGTCTGGTAGCTCTCAATCATCCTTAGCACAAGTTCATCAAAATGGGATGCAAGCTCATGACAGCCATTAGCTTTGGCCATCAAATGCATCTCATGGATTAGTGTAATCATCATCGGAAGTCTATCCTGGTGAATCCATTCCCGCCGATTTGAACAATATTTAAGTGCATGGCCGATTATATGTCTTCCTGTACGTGAACGATAAAGGACTTCGACAGCGAATTTAACGGACTGGCCAGATAATTCGATTTCTGCTACCGCCACCCCTGAAAGAGGGATGGATACCTGTTGTTCCTCAATCCACTCCCTGCTTTCCATCCAATGCCCGCTGTCCACTTCCCGCAAATAACTATTAATAAAAGCTTGAAACGTTGCATTTTCTGCAATTTGTTTGGCTGAATGATGCATAATTCCATCCTTTCACCGAGTCTTTAGACCTAGTAATTGATAACCATTCTCAATAACAGTTAAAAAATTTGATTCTTTTCCAATAAAAGAATCAAGATACTGGAGAGAACGGGTGCAAATGCGTCCCGGCCTCCCGCTGTAAGTTATTCGCTTAATAGAAGCGATTCAATTTCTTTCAAGCCCTTTTGACGCTCAATCGGATCCCAGAACCCCCATGTAGTGGAAAGAGTATGTACCTTGTCATTTTGAACAGCCTTCAGGCTTTTCCAAACTTCACCCTGAGTCACTGAATCGTAAAATTCACCGCTGTTAAAGAAAGTAAGGTCAATAATATTGTCAGGATTATATTTTGCTAGCCCTTCAATTGAAATATTCTCGCCAAAATCCTCTGGAAGGTTCTCAGCAGGTGTTAATTTCAAATCATCAAATAATAATGAGTTGGTTGCATGGTTTGTCAGTCCAAAAACACGAATATCTTTTTTATTGATTGCCACTGCCATGAAAGTTTCTTCTCCTGTTTTCTCACGGACACGTGTTCCGATATCCTCTGCTTTCTTCTCCAGGTCTTCAATGACTTTCTTTCCTTCATCAAGCTTGCCTACAGCTTCTGCAACTTTCAGGTGATCTTCCTTCCAGTCACCGCCCACTTCAACAACAACTGTTGGGATAGTTTCAGAAAGCTGATCATAGAGCGGCTTATAGCGATCACTGATGATAAGAAGATCCGGATCAAGCTTCACGATTTCTTCTGAATTCATTTCATCAGCATAAGGGAGCGCCTTAACACCTTCAAGCTCCTTCGTTAAATGCGGCGGGAACTCATTATCATATGCCATTACCGCATAGGGCTTTACCCCTACCGATACAAGTGATCCTTCCCAGGAAACATGTGAAAGCAAAACTACTTTTTTCGGTTCTGCGGGCACTTCTGCTTTTCCGAAAAGATGTTCAACCGTTCTGGTTTCCTCTGTCTTTTCTTTCTCTTTCTTTTCAGATGCTTCTGTAGAGGCCTCTTCACCTTTACCGCATCCTGTTAAAATTATTAAAAATAACATGAAAACAATGCTCCATGGAGCACAAAACTTCTTCATGGATGATTCCTCCTAAGCAATAATGAAATTCATTCTCAATGATAATCATTATCACAGCGGCTTAACATGGACTTTTGCAACTTCTTGCATGGACAAAACATACAAAACCTGCAATCCACTAAAAATAGGGTCCAGCGGAAAAAACAGCTGGACCCTTGTTCGCATTAATTAAGCCTTAAGTTTTGCTTTCAGCAAATCGTCCGGAAACGCCTCCAGCATTTTCTTTCTCCCAAGCGGTCCCCAAGGATCCCACTCATGGCTGTCAGGATAATATACCTCACCTGTTTGGACAGCACGGATCTTATTCCATTCGGGAGTATGCGCAGCTCTCCAAACATCTCTTTCATGGCTCCATAAGATGAGTAGCTTATCGGGATTAAGATCAGCCACATCCTTCAGGCCAGCAATCCGGTATCCTTCAAAATGCAAATCAGGATGAGGCTCGAAACCCAAATTCTGAAAGAACAGATTGAGCAGAGCATGCCCGCCCTGTCCATAAAGACGGATTTCCTCCGGGCGGATCCAAATGACTGCCCATCTGCCTTTTTTCGTTATTGGACATAGCTTATCTCTTACTTTACATTCAAGGCAGCGGATGTCTTTTTCTATGCATTCTGCCCGGCTTGTACATCCTATCATAGAAGCGATTTCGTAAAGATACTGCCGCCAATCCGGCTGCAGCTGAATATGATGGACCTTCTCCTGCTGTGAAAGAAGCACATTTTGGAGCTGATAATTATGCAGAGGCGTCTTTATGATTCGATCAGGCTGTGTTATGAGAATAGCCTCTGGCTGAAAGGGCTTTTCTGCATTAAGGAGCATGGTGCCCTCCAATTCTTTTTGAAGATAGCTCGGCACTCCATTGCTGGCAGGATAAACAGTTGGATAGGATGGCGCTGCAACAGGCTGTACACCCAGCGAAAGGAGATGGTCCTGCAAAAAGAGCTGACTGACTACCGCAATTCTTTCCTTAGCCCTTTTCATAAATACAGATGGCGGCAAGCCTGCTTTCATTTTAAAAAGACGGCTGAAATAAAACTCATCCTGCATACCGATTTGCTGCGCCACTTCTTTTGCCGTAATCCCTTTCTTCTGCAGCATAAGCTGTTTGGCTGCTCTCATTCTTTCTCCATTCAGGAATTCCTTCGGTGCCATCCCGGTTCGTTTTCGAAAGGCCCTGGTAAACGATACTGGGCTCATGTTTGCTTTAGATGCCAGCTCTGCCACCGTAACCGGCTGGGACAGATTATTTCTGATCAGGTCCACTGCCTCTTCAATCCCGTCTACTTCTGTCCTGTCTGTCAGAATTGACATCATATTCCACAGCTGGGACTGAAATCGGCACTCAGCCGATATCGATTTATCTTTGTTCCATTTCCTCAGCTCTTCCCACAAGGGCACCATCTTTGATGGCTCCTGATTAGCCAGTATCCCGGAAAGAAACCTGGAAAACACATCTTTATCCTTTGACCAGGTGAGTATATAAACCGTTAACAGGTCTGCAGATGCGGAAGTAATTATGCCGGTTTCCGAGAAAAAGCAGCTCTTCCCCGCCTCTATCTTCAGCCGGCGATTGCGAGTTTCGATTGTGCCTTTCCCTGCTGAAATATATATAAGTGTAAAATCATTGCTATTTTCATTGATGGTTTTCGACAATCCCCCTCTCAAGCTTGAAACTGCAATTTTATACGGTTCAAATTGTTTGCCGCTCAGCATATACAAAAAATACTCCCTTCTTTTTCCTTAAATAAGAATTGACAAAAGCTGTGAAAGGATAGTAGATTAATTACGATTATTTAGAACGATAACGATTATCATTTTCACTTAAAATTTACATAGAAAAGGACTGAATGTAATGGCCAGAACCGCAGCTGACATAACAGAGCACAGGCAGCCTGTACACCAAAAATCTATAAAATGGGGCCTGGCAGGAATTGTGCTGGTGCTTATCGGGCTGCTTGCATCGATTGGGCTGGGTGCAATCTGGATTCCCCCTTCCGTGGTGTGGGAGTCATTTGTCTCCTTTCAGGGAGGCCAAATTGAACATCAGCTTATCAGAGAAGTCAGGCTTCCCCGGGCATTGACCGGGGCACTTATTGGGGCAGCTCTTGCTGTAGCCGGCACCATTATGCAGGGAATTACACGCAACCCGCTGGCAGATCCCTCCATAATCGGCATTACACATGGAGCGGGCCTGGCCATCGCAATTGCACTTGCTTTTCTTTCCGGCGGTTCATACTGGGTTCTGCTCATCTGGTCATTTGCAGGTTCCGCTGCTGGAGCCTTGCTTGTATTATCTTTCTCCATGCTGTCAAAAGAGCGGATATCACCTGTCACTTTGACACTGGCAGGAGCAGCATTAAGCACTTTGTTCAGCGCTCTTTCAACCGGCATCGCCCTTTATTTTCAGAGTGCACAGGACCTGAGCTTCTGGTTTGCCGGAGGTCTTTCAGGAACACAATGGCGCCATGTGTATATTTTGCTTCCCGCCGTATTTTTAGGCTTGCTCCTGTCCCTTTGGATCAGCCGCTCCCTGACAATCCTGGCATTGGGAGAAGAAGTGGCTGCAGGGCTTGGTCAATCTCAGCAGAAAGTCCGCTGGATCGGGCTTGCAGCGGTTATATTATTATCTGGAGCGGCCGTTTCCATTGCTGGAGCTATAGGCTTTATCGGACTGGTGGTTCCCCATATGGTCAGGCTTTTGATTGGGTCTGACTACCGCTGGCTTATCCCGCTTAGTGCCATTGCAGGTGCACTGCTTCTAATAGCGGCAGATATCGGGGCACGGATGATCAACCCGCCGTTTGAGACTCCTGTCAGTGCTGTTACTGCACTAATCGGTGTTCCATTTTTCTTATATTTGTCCAGAAGGAAAAGGGGGTATATGTAATGGATTGGAAACAGGCTTTACTCCAATCGCGGGGCTGGATGGCAGCCTTTATATTCCTTATCCTGGTTACTTTTGTACTAAGTCTCTCGACTGGTGTGATGCCAGTAGGAATGAATGAAATTTTGGCTGTTCTTTCAGGCAGCGGCACTCCGAAACAGGAGCTCGTACTGCTTCATTTAAGATTGCCAAGAATGATCATTGCCCTTCTAATAGGAGCAGGCCTGGCTCTTTCCGGCAGCATCCTTCAGGGGCTATCCCGGAATTCACTGGCTGATCCCGGCATTCTCGGCATTAATGCCGGGGCCGGATTAGCAGTTGTTCTCTCAATCTACCTGTTCGGGCAATCGGGAGGAAGCCTTCTGGCAAAACCGTTCTTCCTTCCCGTATTTGCTTTCGCCGGAGCACTCGCCATTGCAGCTCTGATCTATCGATTTTCGTGGAAAGGCGGAATAGACCCGGAACGGCTTCTCCTCGTTGGCCTTGGATTTAATGCACTATGTGGTGCCTTGCTGCTGATCCTGCAGCTGAAAATGGATCCAAAGGATTTTCAGCAGGCAGCCATTTGGCTGACTGGCAGCATCTGGGGTATTCAGTGGCCATATGTGTGGGCACTCCTTCCCTGGATTCTTGTTCTGATGCCAGTCGCCTTTATAAAAGCAAGAACAATGAATATCCTTCAATTCAAACAGGAAGTTCCTGTTGCACTCGGCTTAAGAGTCGAATCCGAACGCCGGCTTCTTCTCTGTCTTTCAGCCGCTCTTGCCGGAGCATGTGTAGCAGCTGGCGGCGGAATTGCTTTCATTGGACTCCTGGCGCCACATCTGGCACGCCGCCTTTGCGGCCCCAACTATTTCAGCAACTTGCCTTTAGCTGCACTAATAGGCGCGGCACTTGTTCTCATTGCAGATATGATAGGAAAAAATCTCCTTGCACCTGCAGATATTCCGGTTGGGATCGTCATCTCCGTAATCGGAGCTCCCTATCTGATTTTCATGCTTCTCACCCGGAAAGGCACGGGACTGAAAGCTTAATAGATAACAATCACATAAAAAATGCCCATTCAAAAATCCCTTTATGAATGGGCATTGCACTTTATTTAATTTCAGCTGGCTCACGGTACTGCTTCTGGCCCAATGAATGATAGACATCCTGACGGCTATCAATAATATATTCTGGCTTCGGCTTGCCGCGGTTTGCCTTGTGCCCGGCAATATGGACATCACTTGTTTCCCACGCCTTCCAGGCTCCTTCCGATTCCCAGCGAATCATAATAGCCACTTCTTCGTCCCCGCTGCGCTGCTTCTTCTTTAAAACATTCAAATCAATGAAGCCCGGCTGCTCTTCGATTATTCCTTCCCCTGCAAAGCGCTCGACTAGCTTATTTGAATGGCCTTCTTTCACAGTAATCGTTTTTAATTGAATAAACATATCTGTTCCTCCCCTGCTTCTTTTCTGTTATTATAATTGATAACGATTTTCATTTTCAACTATTTTAAAAAATAGATTCATTATTTCCTTGGTTTATAGTATCTTTAGATTATCGAACTAATCAGAAAACGGGGCCTGAGTATGTGGAAAAATAAAAATGTTTGGATTTTATTAACCGGGGAGTTTATAGCAGGGCTGGGCTTGTGGCTCGGTATAATAGGGAATCTGGAATTTATGCAGGAAAAGGTTCCCTCAGATTTTCTAAAGTCGCTTATTTTGGCTGGCGGATTGCTGGCAGGGATTGCTGTTGGACCCTGGGCAGGAAGAATAACTGACCAAATCAGCAAGAAGACAGTCATGCTGGCATCTGGCTTCGCCCGGGCATTGAGCGTTGTTTTTATGTTAATTGCCATACAAACCGGGTCAGTCTGGTGGATGGTTATTTTTCTGGTATTCCTGCAAATCTCGGCAGCCTTCTATTTTCCAGCTCTGCAGGCTGCCATTCCTCTGGTTGTGGAAGATAAGGACCTGCTGCAGCTGAATGGAGTCCATATGAATGTGTCCACACTTTCCAGAATATTAGGTACTGCTTTAGCTGGCGTTTTGTTAGTTATCTTGCCATTATCAATGCTTTACATCGCTTCGCTTGTCGCTTATCTGATTCTCTTTATAATCACCTTTTTTATGGATTTTGAAGAATCCTTCTCAAAGGAAAGCAGGGGAAGAAACTCAAGCAGTGGCAGCGGAGGCTTCAAGGAAGTATTCCCGATTATTCAAGGTCTGCCCATTGTGTTTATGACATTGATCCTAACCTTGGTTCCGCTTCTGTTCCTTGGCGGATTTAACTTAATGGTCATTAATATCAGTGAGCTTCAGGAAAGCTCATCCATTAAAGGCTTGATCTATACGGCAGAAGGACTCGGCTTCATGCTTGGCGCATTCATTGTCAAACAAATCAGCCAAAAACGTTCGCCTTATGCGATCCTGTTTTTCTTCTCATTCATCATCGGACTATCCCAGCTGCTTCTGTACTTTGCAGATGTGCCTGTTCTATCCATACTGGCTTTTTTTATTTTTGGGTTTGCCGTCGGCTGTTTCTTCCCTACTGCTGCTACCATTTTCCAAACAAGAGTGCCAAAGGAATTTCACGGAAGATTCTTCTCCTTCCGAAACATGCTTGACCGTGTAACTTTTCAGATTGTCCTGCTCCTGACTGGATTCCTTCTGGACGCAGTCGGCCTTCAGATAATGGTCGTGATCTTTGGAATACTGTCGCTGATTATGACGGCAGCATTCTTTGCTAAATTCAGGCAGCTTAGGACAGAAGCTCAAGTAAAAGAAAAGATCAGTACGTAAGAAAAGCGGAAGCGCCTTGCCCACGAAGGAACGCAGACTAAGAACGCCACGTCCTGTGGCAACGTCTGCATGACCCCCATCCTGGGGGCCTCAAGCACAAGACGAGCCTCACGGAAAGGCGTTCTTTGCCTTTTTGGGAGGCTTGTCCGAAATGTGGAGGCGACTGCCCAGGGACGACAAGCATAATACGAGCCCTTCCAGAAGGTGTTCTTCCCTTCTGGAAGGGCTTGACTAGTCTTTCGTCCCTAGGAGCCGCAACTAGACAGGCTTGTGACCTCGAGAGGGTAGGCGCTGGAACTAGAAAGTTGTCAGACTTCAGATTGTATAAATCTTACCTTAAAAAACCGGTCCACATCGTGTGGGCCGGTTTTTCACTGCTAGTTCGCCTTAATTCCAGGCGTTTTTTCAATTTATGTGCGGATAGAATTTTTTCTGTGCGCATAACCAAGTTTTATGTGCGAATAAAAAAATTTATGTGCGTTTAGTTTTTATCCTAGTGGACCAGCTGCTTCACCAATTCCCGATTCCGTTTTTTAAAAACATCATTATGAGATGAAACCATCGCAGCTGCGGCAGCATCCGGTTCAATGTACTGCTTCGCTTTGTTTACTGCATTGGCAGCATCCTGGAATGCCCCGGCAATTAAGTGAAGTTTGCCGTCATGCTTTAGGATATCCCCTGCAGCATATAGCCCTTCAACCGATGTTTCGCTGTTTGCATTGCCTGCAATATAGAAATCTTCGAGCATTTCAATATTCAGATTGCTATTTTTTAAGAGTTCCGTATCCTGTTCATAGCCATGATTAATTACTACTTCATCAATCTGCAGATAAGAAACTTCGCCAGTTTCATTATTGGTCAATTCCACCTGTTCAATTTCCTCGTGATTTCCGCCGGCAATTAATTTTGTGATGGACGTATGGTTAATGCAGATAACCGAACTATTCATCAGCTGTGAAACCTGAGCTTCATGGCCAGTCAAAGCATCTCTCCTGCAAGTGATGTATACCTGCTTGGCAACGGGCTCCAATTCATTTGCCCAGTCTACTGCAGAATTTCCTCCGCCTGAAACAATTACAGTCTTATCTTTAAAGTGTTTAAGGGATTTGACTGTATAATTCAGATTGGAAACTTCAAAACGCTCTGCCCCTTCTATCTTCAGTTTCTGCGGCTTTAAAATTCCGCTGCCAACAGCCACAATGACGGTTTTCGTATAGTGCTCTTCTCCAGAAGAACCTTTTAAAACAAATAAACCATCTTCATTTTTGGCAATGGATTCTACCTTTTCATTGAGAACAACCGTTGGATTAAACGTTAGCCCCTGCTCCACCAGCTGTTCAATCAGTTTTGCCCCAGGAGTCGGAGTCAGGCCGCCCACATCCCAGATCATTTTCTCCGGATATACATGTATTTTACCGCCAAGCATCGGCTGAAACTCGATCAGCTTTGTTTTCATTTTCCTTAATCCGCTGTAGAAAGTGGAATAAAGACCAGCAGGTCCGCCTCCAATGACCGTCACATCAAACACTTCAGCATTTTTCATTTACCGTTCACTCCTATAACCAATTACTATTGATTATCATTCTCACTTCAACTATACGACCTTTCTTCTCCTTTGACAATGAAATTTTTTCTGAATACTTTTCCTTTAAATACTATTGACATAAAAATCAGATAGACTTATAGTAAAAAAGAACCGATACTGATAATCATTATCACTAAAATATATTCTCAACTAAACGGAGGTTACATAATGGTCCGCCTATATACAGATGGCTTGAACATTGGATATAGTGAACGCTTGATTGTGAAAGACCTTAGTGTCCAGATTCCCGATAAGAAGATCACGACTATAATCGGCCCGAATGGCTGCGGAAAATCAACCCTTTTAAAAGCGATTACACGAATCATTTCTCATCAATCAGGCACTGTCATTTTGGACGGCGAGAACATTTCAAAGGAAAATACAAAGATCCTTGCCAAGAAAATGGCAATTTTGCCGCAAACACCTGAAAGTGCAAGCGGTTTAACAGTTGGCGAACTGGTCTCATACGGTCGCTTTCCTTATCAGAAAGGATTTGGCAGATTAACGAAAAAGGACTATGAAGTCATTGATTGGGCTCTTGACGTTACTGGGATCAAGGATTTCAAATTTCGTCCGGTTGACGCCCTTTCCGGCGGCCAGCGTCAAAGGGTCTGGATTGCAATGGCTCTGGCACAGGAAACAGACATCATTTTCCTTGATGAACCGACCACTTACTTGGATATGGCCCATCAGCTTGAAGTTCTCGAGCTTCTCCAAAAGCTGAACCAGGAGCAGGAACGCACCATTGTAATGGTCCTTCATGATTTAAACCAGGCAGCCCGTTTTGCTGACCATATCGTTGCATTAAAAGATGGTGAAATTG
The DNA here is from genome assembly GCF_000294775.2 of Cytobacillus oceanisediminis 2691. GTDB lineage: Bacteria > Bacillota > Bacilli > Bacillales > Cytobacillaceae > Cytobacillus > Cytobacillus pseudoceanisediminis. Next base: position 454,693 of record NZ_CP015506.1, on the reverse strand, counting down.
TTAAGTCAGGAAGCTATGAGGAAGTCATTACACAGGATGTCTTAAGGAAAGTGTTCAATATTGATGCAGTCATCGGGCGCGATCCCCGCACAAACAAACCAATGTGTATTACTTATAATTTACTAAAAGGAGAAAATCAACATGAAGAAACTATTGATCCCGTTTACGATCTTGCTGCTTCTGCTTATTAGCGCCTGCGGCAATACAGAGCAAGGAGAATCAAAAGAAGGAGAACCAAAAGAAGATAAGAAATCAGGCACCTTTACTTATGAATCTGAAACCGGGCCGGTTGAAGTCCCGGCTGATCCTAAGAGAGTTGTTCTCCTTTCCGGGTTTACAGGAAATGTAATGCAATTAGGCGTAAATATCGTCGGTGTGGACACATGGTCCAAGAATAATCCTCGTTTTGAAGAAGAATTGAAAGATGCTGAAGAAGTATCTGAAGATAACCTGGAAAAAATAATTGAATTAGAACCAGACTTGATCATTGCATTATCTACTGTAAAAAACTACGATAAACTTAAGGAAATTGCACCAACTGTAACTTATACATGGGGTAAATTAGATTATCTGTCACAGCATGAAGAAATCGGCAAGCTTCTTAATAAAGAAGAAGAAGCAAAGAAATGGGTGGCAGACTTTAAACAGCGTGCTGAAACAGCTGGTGAAGACATCCGTGCAAAAATTGGAGAAGATGCAACCGTTTCTGTATTTGAAATCTTTGATAAACAGCTTTATGTGTTTGGCGATAACTGGGCACGCGGAACTGAAATCCTCTATCAGGCAATGGACTTAAAAATGCCTGAAAAGGTTAAGGAAATGGCTCTTAAAGATGGTTATTACGCTATTTCAACAGAAGTGCTTCCAGAATATTCCGGAGATTACATTATTCTGAGCAAATACTCTGATGCTGACCATTCTTTCCAGGAAACTGATACGTACAAAAACATCCCTGCTGTAAAAAATAACCGCGTCTTTGAAATGGAAGGCAATGGTGCTTCCTTCAGTGATCCTATCACACTTGATGCACAGCTGGAGTTCTTTAAAGAATCATTTTTAGGAAAGTAATACTGCAGGAGGGATTCTTATTTTGGGAATTCCTCTTTCCTATTTAGAAAAGCGGAAGCGCCTTATCTACGAAAAGAATCAATTCTGTTATTATAAGAACAGCGAAAAGTTCCCGCATGTCAGCTGGAACTAGACAGTTTTCGAAGTTTAAGGCAGTTCTGATCCCATAAAGAAAGATGAGAGTACAATGACAAAAGATGCTCAACCCTTTATTCCATTTATCTATAAACTCGCCGCAGGCTTTGTTATCTTTGCCGGCATGTTTGTGGCTGCATGTGTGTTTGGAGCTGCGGATGTAACGGTCAAAGATGTTTGGCTGGCGCTTACTTCCAATGCTTCTGGAGAAAAAATTTCGATTATTCGTGAAATCCGTCTTCCTCGTGAAATTGCTGCAGTCTTCGTTGGAGCTGCGCTTAGCATTTCCGGTGCCATTATGCAGGGAATGACAAGAAACCCTCTTGCTGATCCAGGCTTGCTCGGATTAACGGCTGGAGCAAATGCCGCACTTGCATTAACTCTTGTGGTCATTCCTTCAGCAAATTACATAGGGATTCTCTTCGCCTGTTTTATCGGTGCAGCTGTTGGAGCTTCGCTGGTTTTCGGCATTGGCGCCATGAAAAAAGGAGGTTTTTCTCCTATTCGGATCGTATTGGCCGGAGCCGCGGTGTCCGCCTTCCTTTTCGCAATAGCCGAAGGAGTCGGCATTTATTTTAAAATTTCAAAAGATGTCAGCATGTGGACTGCAGGCGGAATCATCGGCACATCCTGGAGCCAGCTGCAAGTGATTGTCCCGGTTATTTCCATTGGCATTCTTGTTTCTCTTTTTCTGTCCAAGCAGCTGACTATCTTAAGCTTAAATGAGGAAGTGGCAGTAGGTCTGGGGCAAAATACAACTCAGATTAAGACCATCCTTTTCATCTTAGTGACCCTGCTTGCTGGCGCATCAGTGGCACTGGTAGGCAATATGGCTTTTATCGGGCTGATGGTGCCTCATATTGTCCGTGCTATTGTAGGTACAGACTACCGTTTTATTCTTCCCATGTCTGCCCTGACAGGAGCTTCTTTTATGCTTCTGGCCGATACATTAGGGAGAACCATCAACGCTCCTTACGAAACACCGGCAGCTGCTATTATCGCCGTTATGGGGCTTCCTTTCTTCCTGTTTATTGTTCATAAAGGAGGTAAGGCGTTCTCATGATTCAGCCAGAGTTAGTAAAAAAACAGCGAATTTTAATGGCCGTGTTATCAGCACTCATTATTGTTACCATTGTGATTGGAATGGGATTAGGCTATGCCTCCCTTTCATATGACCGATTGCTCCCGACTATTATGGGACAGGGCACATTTAAAGAAGAATTTGTGTTATTTTCCATTCGGCTGCCGCGGGTATTTATCACTGTCTTGGCCGGCATGGCACTCGCATTATCCGGTGCCATTTTACAAGGGATTACACGCAATGACCTGGCAGATCCAGGCATCATTGGCATAAACTCCGGTGCCGGAGTTGCTATAGCGGTTTTCTTTCTGTTCTTTCCGATTGAAGCTGGCACTTTCATATACATGCTGCCTTTATGCGCATTTTTCGGCGCTTTACTTACTGCAATCCTTATCTATGCTTTTTCCTATAAAAAAAGCGAGGGGCTTCAGCCTGTAAAGATGGTGCTGGTCGGGGTCGGATTTTCCATGGCGCTTTCCGGTGTCATGATTGTCCTGATTTCTTCAGCGGAAAGAGAGAAAGTCGATTTTATAGCTAAATGGCTATCAGGGAATATCTGGGGAACGGATTGGCCGTTCATTTGGGCACTCCTCCCCTGGCTTCTTCTGCTGATTCCATTTACTTTATATAAAGCAAATCGCTTGAATCTATTAAGCTTAAGCGAGCCTGTCGCCATCGGGATAGGGGTATCCATTGAAAGAGAACGGATCGTCCTTCTGCTTACAGCCGTTGCATTGGCCGCTTCAGCTGTGTCGGTAACCGGCGGAATTGCTTTTATCGGCTTAATTGCACCGCACATGGCTAAAGCGCTTGTTGGACCGCGGAATCAGCTTTTCATTCCGATTGCTATCCTTTTAGGAGGATGGCTTCTCTTATTCGCCGATACGCTTGGCCGGAACCTGGTTGATCCTGACGGCCTGCCAGCCGGCATTATGGTTGCACTGATCGGTGCTCCTTATTTCATGTATTTACTGCTAAAAAAATAGCCGATTAAAAAGACGTGTTCGCACGTCTTTTTATCTTTTTGAAATGTATATTAATATATTAATTTCTTAAAAACATGTTTCTTCCTGCTTTTTTCAGGGCAATAGATACAGTGTATATTTGGAAATCTATAGCATAGGAGGAATTTAGATGTTTTTTCATGTAAAAGAATTGCAATTTGAAGCTAAGCCGGAACGTCCGGATCCCGTTTTTGCCAAAAAGCTTCAGGAATTGATTGGCGGCCAATATGGTGAAATGACGGTTGCCATGCAGTACATGTTTCAGGGTTGGGCAACTCGTGGGAATGAAAAATATCGCGACCTTCTGCTGGATATTGGGACTGAAGAAATTGGACATGTGGAAATGCTCGCAACAATGGTTGCCAGACTAATGGACGACGCCCCTGTTAATCAGCAGCAAGAAGCAGCAAAGGACCCAGTGGTTGGAGCGATTATGGGCGGAATGAATCCGCAGCATGCCATTGTCTCCGGACTTGGTGCACGTCCGACTGACAGTGTAGGGAACCCTTGGATGGGTACCTATATTACAGCCAGCGGAAACCTATTAGCAGACTTTCGTTCAAACTTGAATGCAGAGTCACAGGGCCGGCTGCAGGCTGCACGTCTCTATGAAATGACTGATGATAAGGGCATTAAAGAGCTGCTTTCAGTTCTGATTGCCAGAGATGCCTACCACCAAAACCAATGGGCTGCTGCGATTGCGGAGCTTGAAGAAAAAGAAGGCCTGCTCGTCCCTAGCACCTTCCCTCGTGAGAAAGAACGCACAGATATCTCTTACACTCTCTACAACCTATCAGCAGGCGAAGAAAGCAGCACAGGCAGATGGGCACAGGGCCCTGCTCTGGATGGCCAGGGAGAATACAAATATGTAGGCAATCCAAAGCCTGAAGGGGACAAGCCTATGCTCAAGCCTGCACCTCCAAACCTTCATAACACATTACCGATGGATTAATAATAGAACTAACAAAACAGGCTGAAGCATCAGCTTGTTTTGTTAGTTCAATCAAACGTTTGATTGAATTGGACATCGCTTTCCTCTTTAATATCCATCCTCTCCATTGACTTCCTTCAGATTTTTTATATGATAAAACCATCCCACCCTTTTGAGATGACTGGAATAATGAATCTAAATTCTATTTTCATTACATTCACTATGAACATTAAGGTTACCCTCACTATAAAAGGGGAATGAAAATAAGTGATACACCGCCGGAAAGGATCTAGTTTGCATGATTTATTTTTTTACCGCCGCACTGATTATATTTATTAGTTACGCAGTTCTGCCCACTGTACTCATACGATCGCTGAATTGGGGAATTGTAAAAGAAATAACCGAACCCAATTCCATTGCTTTAACCTTTGATGATGGCCCGGATCCACAATATACAGCGAGGCTTCTGGATGTCTTAAAAAAGCATGAAGCAAAGGCAGCCTTTTTTGTTGTCGGGGAAAAAGCAGCCAAGCATCCGCTGCTGCTTAAAAGAATGCAGGCGGATGGTCATACAATTGGCATCCATCATTATAGGCATGTCTCAAGCTGGATCCTTTCACCGGGATCTTTAAAAAAACAGCTGGAGCAAACAAAACAAGTTATTGAAGAAACGATTAATGAAGAAGTCTATTTTTATCGTCCGCCATGGGGACACTTCAATTTATTTACCCTCTGGATGGCAAGAAAGTATAAGATTATTATGTGGTCGGGCATTTTTAAGGATTGGAAGATCCAGCATATCAGGAACACCCTTTCAAAGTCGCTGGCAAAAGAAACCGTGCCTGGCCGGATTTTTCTTCTCCACGACAGCGGTGAAACTCTTGGCGCAGACTCCAATGCACCTGAATATATGATCGGCCATCTGGACCAGTATTTGCAGCAGTCAGCACTAAAAGGGATCCATTTTGTTTCTTTAAAAGAAGGATATCAGGGGCATCGCACATGAGTACTGAAACAATTATTGAATTTATTTCGTCCTACGGGTATTGGATTATCTTTTTATTTTTATTTTTCGGGATTGTCGGCATTCCTGCTCCGGAAGAATCGCTATTATTCCTGATTGGCGTGTTAATTGGAAATCATCAACTAAGCTTTGCCGAATCCGCTGTCTGTGCAGAAGCAGGTGTGCTGCTTGGGATGCTTTCAGCGTATTGGATCGGTAAAAAAGCAGGTACGCCCTTTCTCAAAAAATATGGCAGATATATTGGGATCACGGAACAGAGATGGAATACCGCCCAGAAAAAGTACATGGAGAATCATCGATTCATGATCTTTGCTGGTTTTTATATGCCTGGAATACGTCAGATAAGCCCTTACTTTGCCGGCATTTCAAAAGTTCCTTTTCATCAGTACCTTCTATATTCTGCTGCAGGCTCCCTTAGCTGGGTGCTCCCTATAATTGCCGCGGGATACTTTGCAGGAAGCCTATTTGATATAAATCCTGAATATGTTCCATATCTCGGGGGTTTATTATTAGTTATATTCGCAATCTACATGCTCTTTAAGTATGAAAAAAATAAATCCAAGTGACAGAAAGGAGGGTATTATGAAAGTTCTGCTGCTCCCATTATTTCAATTCCCCACGGGACATTCAAAAGTTGCCAAAACAATTCAGGATAATATTCAAAGCCAATATCCTGATGCTGAAATCAAAATAGTCGACTTTCTTTCCTATTGCAGTGATAAGCTTGAGAAGCTGGTATCAGGGATATATTTAAAAGGTTTCCTGGGTGCCCCTTTCCTTTACAGGGCATTATATTACACCATTATGTATAAGCAGCACCCTTTTAAATTGCAGCCTGATTTACAGGTTTTATCCTATTATTTTGAACGAAAAATGCAGAAGTTCCTTGATGAAGAAAATCCGGATTTAATATTTTGCACTCATTCTTTTCCATCTGGAATCATCAGTTCACTAAAGCAAAAGGGACGATACCGGAACGTCACGGCGGTGAATGTTTACACGGATTTTTTTATTAATGATATATGGGGAAAACGGGGAATTGATTTTCATTTCGTACCTCATCCCGAGGCGAAGGAAAAGCTTATTAAAAAGCACAATATTCCTGATGAGCAAATTTTTGTAACAGGCATACCGGTTCATTCTGCGTATCACCTCCAGGTTCCATTAAAGAAAGATAACCGGATACGCCATATTCTGGTTGCAGGAGGAAACAGCGGCTTAGTAAACTGTGATTTTATAGACGCTATGCAGAAGGTTCCTCATATTCGATTTCTGATCCTTTGCGGAAATAATGACGAATTATATAGCTCACTCCAAGCACTCGATTCAAAGCAGATCGAGCCCATTGGATATATTGAAGACCCTTTTGAAATGAACCAGCTATATAATAAAGCCGATGCTATTTTGACCAAACCAGGCGGAGTTACAATTAGTGAAGCACTGCAAAAGAAACTTCCGATTCTGGTCCATACCTCACTCCCCGGACAAGAGGAAATCAATTTGGACTATTTGCTTGAGAAAAATCTGGTGCTTGTCATTAATGACAAGCACATTGCTGAACAGCTTAATAATGAAGAAGCTATACTTAGTCTAAGAAAACACATTGATTCTTATCTGGCAAAAGTCAATTGCCCATTGGACTATGCCATGTTCATGTCAATTAAAAGCACCGGCAGAAAAACGCCTGAAACTGTACATTCCATAAGAGCTATCCCCACTTTAAAGTGAAACTTCGCTCAGCTGGGCTCTGGAAGTAAGACTGCGATAAATAATTAACAGCCTGGAATCTCCAGGCTGTTTTCCATTTCAATCAAACGTTTGATTAATCAAACCTCTTCATAAAGAATATCCTCAATCCCAGGGCTAGTTCCTTGATCATCCATGTTCTCATCACAGCCAACCGAAAAATAGGTATACGAATATTCATAACCATCTCCCTGTACACCGCCTGATCCGCCATATGAAATACAGCTTTCTGATATCGCTTCACGCTTCCCCTTTTCATCCACATAATAGTACAAATCGTCAATATATCCTTCACTTTGCGGTAAAGAGGTAATGGCATATCCTCTATCATTCACCCGAAATACATCGTACTTCCCTTCTGTCACAGGCACAGGGGCATTCTCTATTTCATGAACAATTCTCACCTGACCAGCATACCCTTTTGGAATCAGATAAAGATCATGAGTTTTTTCTTCCAGATCTGCCTGCTGAAGCATCCAAAAGCCCCCCATCGGCAGCAGGCAGGCGATGAGAAGACCAGCTGCATTCAAGGCAATCCTCCATCCCCCTGGCATCTCGCGGTCCCATTTCCGCCACTCGTCCACTAAAAAGAAAAGCACCGAAGCAATTAATATGTAAAAAGCAAACCCTTCCATAATAAAATAAGTGACAGCAGCCAAAATGGTATGTATAAATGCCGCCGCGGGAAACCGCCATATTGCTAGATTCTTAGTAAAAACCTCAGAAAGCAGCGACACTGGAACACCGTATATCACATTTCCGAAAAAGCAGTAAAAAAAAATCATAATCAGGAAGAAAGAAAACAGTTCCCCTTCAGACAAGAAAAAGAGAAGCCAAAAACCAAATGTAAAAAGAATGGAAGCCTGCAGGGCCGTTTTTATTTTAAATCCCAGCATAAGAAATAAATGAACCTCCTCTCTCTGTTGTGATTAATTTCACATATAACTAAGCATACATACAAGGTATCATTAACCTTTTATTTTCAACGTGCACAAAATTAATGCCAGGCGGCCTGCTTCCTTAACTAACAGACCCTTCCTCAATCACCTCTATTGCCCATCCGATCCCTTCTTCTACCATTTTTTCCGGAGGGTTCGTGTGTGGAGTGTATTCCATGACAAAAAATACATCCTTGCATTCTTTAGCTAAAAAATCCATCAGCTTCTTAATTTTATGATGATTGCCATCATTCTCATGAGATGGATGCACAGGCACCCAAATATATTTATCACCCTGATATTCAACATTATGTAAATGGACCACTCTTACAAACTCGGACCATTTTTCTATATAATTTATGGCCTTCTCGCCTGCGGCCAATATATAATCCCCAATATCGACACAGAGGCTGAGTCCGTATTTCTTCCATGTCTCTACAGGAAAGCGGTCAAGATAATGAATCCCTGCTGGCGATTGCTGGAATCCCAATTTAGGTTCACACACAATCAGAATCCCATACTTACTCTGAAGAGAACTGAGTTTCTTGAGTCCCTCCTCAATGATCTCTGCTGGATTCCCATTGGTTTCCTTTTTAAAGTAAGGAAAGTGCACCAATATGTATTCAGCTCCAAGCCGGGACATTCTTTCCACTTCCGTCTCAAACTGGATCCAGGCTTCCTTCGGATTTATACGGATCTTTTCCAGCAGATCGTATTTGCTTTGTCCCCGGAAAAGAGGCGAATGTAGACCAAAGCTTTTGTTTGTTTTACCCAGCATTTCAATAAAACAGCGGAAGGATTCTTCATCTTGAAATTCGCCTATCTCAATATGCGGCAAATGACGTTTAAAAAGTTCAGGAAACAGCTTGCTGTCTGACAAAATGACGCTTCCCGATATCCCTATATGATGAGCCATGATATCCCCTCTCTTATGTATTCTTATAGCAATCTTATCATACCTCTATGTAACTTATTGGAAAATAATGCCGTCTAATCATTAAAATACATGAGGAGACTTTTATGATAAAAAAAGTGTTTGCTTCCATTATCGCAGTACTGTTATTATTCATTCTTTTTTTCCGAAGCGGAATCATTCTGGATTCCATCGGCATTCATTTTGAAAATCCTTTGGCTAAGAAAATGGAAGTGCCTGCTGCTTATTCAAAGGCCGATTCTAATCAAAACGGCATTGCCGATCCGCTTGATATGGTCCTGACAGCCAGAAAAGAAGTGGAACAGCGCACGCCATATAAAAGTGCCTACTATGCGGGAGGATATCCGCCCGATGGTGAAGGTGTCTGTACAGATGTGGTTTGGAGGGGTTTCCAGGGGGCGGATGTAACTATAAAGGATCTTATTGATCAGGATATCGCCGAGAATACGGACTTGTATTCAAGAGTGAAGGGCAATCCGGATCCAAACATTGATTTCAGGAGGGTGCCAAACCAGAATGTCTTTTTTAGCCGCTTCGCAAAGTCATTAACAACAGAACTGATTCCAGGAGATATTAAGAACCTTCAGCAATGGCAGCCGGGTGACATTGTGGTTTTCCTTTCTCCTAAATTCGACCATGTTGCCATCATATCTGACAAACGGACGAAAGATGGCATTCCATATGTCATACATAACTCCACACCATTTGCAGCAGAAGTAAAACTCTCTTCTTTTAAGACTCCTATTACCGCTCATTACAGATGGGATTTTGAAAAAACGCCTGCACTGCCATAAAGCAGATGCAGGCGTTTTTCTTATTAAATACGAAAGTATAAAATTTTGAACTTCGATAACTGTCTAGCGCAAGCAGCCTCCCCCCTTGAGGTCACAAGCTTGTCTAGCTCCGGCTCCTAGGAACCCGGGGCCATAAGGAACCGTCTTATCCCTGAGGCCCGCAGGACAAGGAAGGCTTCGTCAGCATAATCATCGCACGACCAAAAGCGGCAGATTATGGGAGGATGTGGGTCATGCAGACGTTGCCACAGGACAAGGAAAGCTACGGCAGCGATACATCGCACGACCGAAAGCGGTAGCTTTTGGGAGGACGTTGCGCTCTTAGCCTGCGTTCCTTTTTGAGCGAGGCGCTTGCGCTTTTCTTATCTTACTGCTGCAGGATTGCCTGCCGGCCACTCTTCGCAGGTGTAAGCCATCTCCCAGAAGCCAAGCTCCAGCTGGCAGCTTTTTCGGAAAGCATCCTTCATTCGCTGCCTTTCTTCCGGTGATGCCGCATCAGCAAGCTCATCCAAACGGTTTCTCATATTCATGGTCACAGCTTCGACCCTTAAATTTGCGTAAAAAGAGATCCATGGATAAAACGGATGGTTCTCATCTGGCTCATATTGCTTCATGAGTTCAAGCCCAATCTCCCAATAAGTCCATGGACAAGGCAATAATGCAGCAAGGATTTCACCCATGCCGCCTGTGTGGGCATGATACATCATATGCTTAACATAATGATCAGCTGTTGGAGGGAGCGGATAGCCCTGCAATGCTTCGTAATCCACGCCAATCTGCTGGCAAAAATTATGGTGGGGATGTACTTCGCTGTTCAATACAAATTCTATTTGCTGATTAAAATATGCAATATCCTTACGCTCTGCTGACTTTGAAATGGCAATCCCATAAATATGCATGAACGCATTCAGATACTCAAAGTCCGCTTTAATGTAATGGGCCAGTGCCTCTTTCGGCACGTCCCCTCTCCCGATCCCCTGGACAAATGGGTGCTCAAATATCAGCTGAAACAAATCTTCATTTTCCTTGCGCAGAATCTCTGAAAAAGTCATAAAAAATAGCCTCCTTATTAATTACAGAAGCTGCCGGGGAAAAAGCATGAGGATATAAAACGAGGTCCTCACTGCTTCCCTGCGCTGGCATTATCCAGATCAGGTTCCAAGGGACAAAGGAAAAGCTCCTTATCTCAGCCGTAGCGCCCCTAGCAGTTTTCTAACATTTTAATTGTTTTTTACCGACTTTCTAACTTGACGTTTTTCTCTCATAAATTTGGGATTTCGCTTATAACTCTTGAAAATCGCTCATTAAGTCAGATTTCTTTACTATGCTGCTTACTCATCTAGCTTCGCCAGCTCAAAATCATCACATATTCTGAACCAGATTCTTCTCTTTAACCTTTGCCAAAACCATCCAGCCTATGGCCGCACCGGCAATACTGCTGACCAGGAATGGCGGCACAAAGAAGAATGCCCCAGCTGCGCTTCCCATGAGAACCTTTGCAAAAGGGACTGCAAACAATGCACCGATTATGCCGGTACCTACCACTTCTCCTACAGCAGCCCATATTTTCCGGCCGAACTTCAAATAAAGCACACCTGCCAAAAACGCTCCGATCATGCCGCCTGGAAACGCAAGCAGCGTCCCGAATCCAAGCAAATTACGAAGCAGGCCAATCATAAATGCCACAGCTGCTGCAGGCAGGGGGCCAAGCGTCACCGCTGCCAATACATTCACCGCATGCTGCACCGGATAGGCCTTGGCTATGCCTGCCGGAAACCAGAGCAAATGGGATCCCAGTGTCCCAATTGCTACAAATAAAGCCATCGTAGTTAACAATCGGGTTCTGTTCATCTAAACCTCCTTTCTAAAGGGCCGCCTGATTGCTTATCAGGATGGGAAGTATGTATACAAAAAAGCCAGATTCCCATAAGGACCTGGCTTGGTTTAAGTATATGAATTGACATATAGTCAAATCCTACTTCCCTCCGCTGGCATTAACCAGATCAGGTCCATAAGAGTCAGAAAGCTATAACGCGCTTTCCTCTCAGCCCACACATTCGGGGCACCCCTAGTAGCTGCATAGATATTTAGTTTGATAAGCTATCTCAAGCTTAACAAATTATTCCGGCACTGTCATCAATCTTTTTGCTTATATACTTTTCTTGGTGCAATCAATGTATTAAGCGCTCTTCGATTTCTGCTGAGAAACTATCGAAGTAGCTTCAGACTTGCCATTTCCTTTAGACTCCCGACTCCTGCCAGAGAAAGTGACACTTTTGTTTCTTCAATAAAGTTGGCAAGTACTTTTTCAACTCCATTCTGCCCGCCAATGGCCAAACCGTACACATACGGCCTTCCCAGGCAAACTGCGTCGGCTCCTAATGCCAGTGCTTTGACCACATCGGAACCGCGGCGAATGCCGCTGTCAAACAATACTGGAATTCTTCCTTTGACTTCCTTCACAACCGGTCCAAGCGCATCAATCGCCGCAATCACTCCATCAAGCTGCCTGCCGCCATGATTGGAGACTATGATTCCGTCTATCCCTTTTTCAACGGCCAGCCTGGCATCTTCGGGATGGAGAATACCCTTTAATAGAATCGGCAGATTTGTTTTCTCTTTTAACCTAGCAATATGCTCCCAGCTCAAGGTTGGATGATGGATATTATCAAGGATTCCCTGAACTACATCACCGTCATGGAGAGTGGCCATAAAGACCGGGTCACTCTCATAGTTTGCTTTTCCATAGCCAAGCTTTAACGGTGAAAAATTGTTTCTTAGATCAGCTTCCCTCCACCCCATCATCACCGTATCTACTGTTAACACAATTGCTTCATAGCCTGATTCCTCCGCCCGGCGCACCATACTGAACGCAGTATCTTCATAATTGGACCAATATAATTGGAACCATTTTGGACTCGTGCCTGTTGCATTTGCGATTTCTTCAATGGAATAACTGGATACCGTGCTCTGGATAAAAGGAATTCCAAACGAAGCTGCCGCCCGGGCAGATGCAAGCTCTCCCTCACTGTGTTCAAGACGCTGCATTCCTATAGGTGCAAGGAATACTGGATAGGGATACGTTTTTCCAAATAAATTCACACTTATATCCGGCACTGATACATCTCTAAGCATCCTCGGTACAATTGAGTATTTTGCAAAGGATTCGATATTCTTTTTCAGCGTTTCTTCTCCCCCGGCTCCTGATTGAACATAGCCAAATCCGCCAGCTCCCATCACTTTCTCTGCTTCTTCTTCCAGTTCCTTAAATGAAATAGGAAAGTTTTCTGCGAAACTAATATTCTCTACTTTTGCCATATTCCAGCCCTGCCTTTTTTGAATTTATTGAAAATAATAACACTTTTTCAGATTTTATGAAACCATCTAATAAAATCATAAATTCGCAGTTACAGCCTTTCCTATACAAATTAGCCGCAATAAGCAGGGATTTCACAAAAAATCATGAATAAACATTTTAACCTTAATGAAATTGGAGTGTACAAAATGTTAATCAAACAGCCTTTTGATGAATTTCTGAAATTCCATTACGAAAGAGTCAGTGAAAGCAATATGAAAGTGACTTTGCCAATTCAGCCGCTCTTTATTAACAGCGCGGGGCTGGTTCATGGAGGCATCATTTCCACTCTTGCGGATGTAGCGATGGGGAATATTTTCGAGCCGGATGAAAACCAGATGCAATCCGTGGTGACAGCTGATTTAAAGGTCACTTTCCTAATGGGGGCGACAGGTGAATTTCTTATCGCCAATGCTCACCTTGTGAAGAGGGGGCGCACCCTCAACCACACAGACTGCCTGATTTATAACGACCAGGATCAGCTGGTCGCCAAAGCATCGGGAATCTTCGCATCTATCTAAAGTGATTAATCCTATCGTTGCCTGAATAGTTTCGCTGACAGCGATAGGAGGAACCATTAAAGGTTAAAGACAGTCCTAATAGTTTCTATCCTTCTTCTTTTTATACAAGTGGGATACACTGTAAAATACCCCTATCACAACCGAAACGACTAATAAAAGCTGTGAGCCAGATAAAGATAAGGCATTGGCCAATGAAAGCGAGTAAGCCAGCAGCAAGGAAGTTAACATTTTGGAAATAGACGCAATTCCCAGGAACTTTTTAAATGAAACACCACCCATTCCTGCTCCAACACAAATGATCTCATCCGGCAATATCGGAATAACAAACATCAGCATTAGTATGGTGTTTTCATTTTTCTCCATGTATTTTTGGTATTTGATCAGATGCCGCTCTTTTATAAACCGGGATACAAGCTTTAATCCTCCTATCCTTGCAGTCAAGAACATAACAATAATCCCCGAAAGTGTACCTGTGAATCCAAGAAAGGCAGCGGCTGCGGGACCGAATACGGCACTTCCGGCAGGCAGTGTTACGGCTTCAGGAAGCGGCAACAGAATAGGCTGTAAAAAGCAAACCAGGAAAAAGATGAGCTTGCCTGCAGCTTCATATTCCCTCAGCATTCTCTCGAGCCCATAGGCATCAGTCAAAACAAGTATTTTTGTTAAATAAAAGGTCATAAAAACTATTAACAGCAGACAGAACATATAAATAAGTGCCAGTCTGCTGTATTTCAATCGGGATAACTTGCCTGCAGCAAAAAAGTAAAAATCCATCACTAATATGGCAGCCATGCCTGCAATAATACCCCATTTATAAGCCGGCAAAAGTGTCGGCATATAATTAAACAATATATACAATGCTAATAAAATGATAAGTCCATGAAAACTAACTTCAATTTTTCCATTCATACATTTTCCCCTTCTTGCTTTTCTTAACTATAGTTTAGAAGAGAATACAAAGAGGATTAAGCTCCCTTAGCATTAAAATAAGCTAAGGCCAGAGACTTAAATATTAAAAAAGCAGGACTTATCCTGCTTTTTTAATACTCTATCTCATCATAATCCTTAGGCTGCGGAACCGGCTGATCCCCTTTATACTTTCCAAACTCATTGACAAGTTCCCTCTCTTCTTTTGGGCCTTGTGTCTGTTTCTTATTTTGCTCATCTTTTCCAGACAACTCATTTGCTCCTTCCTTATGGTTCTTTAAATTAATATGTACTCATTACTTGCATTTCACGCATATTTAGCAGGATTTTTCCTGCACTCTGTAAAATAGGTAAAAAACTCGATATAAAAGGAGGGTCCAAATGTTTATTTCACATATTGCTACTGTTGAGATACCAGTTTCAAACTTGGAGCGGTCAGTAGCATTTTATGTAGAGGTTCTGGGTGTTAAAGTTGAATTCAAAGGTGAGAAAAATGCTATGCTAAGCTTTCAAGCAAAGGGTGTTCCAACAATCTTCCTTGTAGAAACCGAAGACAGAAAGTCATTATCTTTTTCCAATTCCCATAATGGTGTCGAACACAGCATCATTGATTTCTATACACAATCCTTAGAAGAGTTCCATCATTGGCTGCAGGTGAAAAACATTGAAGTTGGTCCGCTTAATATTAATGAGGAACATGGCTTTGGAGGATTTGGCTTTAAGGATCCGGATGGCAATCTGCTTAGCGCATGCAACGTGCTGCATAAAGGCCAATAAAGAAAAAGCCTCAAGCCGCAATTTACAAACTAGGCTGATAAAAGGGAAAAAGGTTGAAAAACTGCGAATTCAGATGATTAATAAGAAGGAGATTCCCATGATAAGATTAGAACCTTTTACAGAAAAAGATATCGATTTGCTCATCAGCTGGATCAGTACACCGGAATTAATGGTTCAGTGGAGCGGTGCCCATTTCAAATTCCCCCTTAATCATGAGCAGCTTGCTAAGTATATAAGCTCTGCAAATCTGGAAACCAGCTCGGAATATATCTGCAAAGTTTTGGCAAACGATGAAATCGTCGGTCATATTTCCCTTGGCAGAGTTGACCGTGTCAACGAAACTGCGAGGATTGGCAAGGTTTTCATCAGCCCCACAGCACGGGGGAAAGGGTATGCTTCAGAAATGATTCATCAAATCCTGAACTTAGCCTTTCAAGAGCTGAGATTAAATAGAATCAGCCTTGGGGTTTTTGATTTTAATTTGCCTGCTATTAAGATTTACGAGCAGGCAGGGTTCCAAAAAGAGGGACTTCTTAGGCAGACCAATAAAGTTAGAAATAAATATTGGAACTTGATAGAAATGAGCATCCTGAAAGCTGAATGGCAGGCCAGACCCGGGCTCATGGGTATTCAATCAAACATTTGATTGAATGATCCTCCACATAAAAAACAGGGCGGGTATACTCCGCCCTGTTTGATTTAGCTTGCTTTTTCTTCAGCCGGCACTTCCTGTTTTTCCTTGGAAAGAAACCATCCAGCTAATGCTATTCCAATTAAGACTACATAGAAAGTAGTTTTCCATTCGGTCGATTTGGCAAATCCTTCAGGCAGGATCGCCAGCGCCGGATGGGACATTGTATAGACAGCCAGTTTGACACCAACCCAGCCGACAATACCAAATGCTGCAACCTCAAGTCCAGGTCTCCTGTGAAGCAGATCCACAAAGAGGTTTGCAGCAAAACGCATAATGATCAATCCGATCATACCCCCGGCAAAGATGACAAAGAACTTTCCGCCGTCAAGTCCGCCTATATGGCCAAGTCCTGAATCCGGAAGGGCCACGGCCAGAGCGACCGCTGCCAGAATGGAATCTACAGCGAATGCAATATCAGCCAGCTCAACCTTAAATACTGTCAGCCAAAAACCAGATTGTTTCTTTTCTTTCGTTACTCCTGCTTCTTCCTCGCCTTTTTTTACAAGGAATTTTCTTAATATATGATTAGCCGCGATAAACAGAAGGTATAGCGCTCCAATGGCTTGAACCTGCCATACATCTACTAGATATGAAATCGCAAATAACGATCCAAAGCGGAAAACAAACGCTCCAGCTAACCCGTAAAATAAAGCCTTCTTCCTCTGCTCCTCCGGAAGATGCTTAACCATAATCGCCAGCACCAGCGCGTTATCAGCAGCCAATAAACCCTCCAGCGCCACAAGCAGCAGCAATACCCATCCATACTCAAGTATTAGTGATAATTCCATCTAAACACCCTCCCTTATTTCACCTTTGTATATTTTTCGTCTACACGTTTTTCAATTTTAGCCAGCAATTCTTGATCTCTCAGCAGCTCTTCTTTGTTTTTCTTAATTAATTCTGCAAATGATACTCTAGCTTTTTTCATCTTGGTCTCCTTTCCTTCTATTTTTTAAGTATTGAAAGCTTCGCACTGTTTCCCTGCAGTTATGTCGATTGAGGATTTCCATTGCCAAGCTATATCAGGCAATAAAAAAACCTCTACCAGCAAGCGGTAAAGGTTTAAAAAAACAAAAAGACCTTTACCCGAAACAGGCAAAGGTCTTGCTAACAACGTTAAGGTTGCCAACAAAGCCGGGAGCTCTAAACTCCGAAATGACGACTCTGCTGTAAAAGCTACTCCCCTTTAGGAGAAACTATTCAACTATACGTTAATCATATTCTATTTTTCTTAAGGTGTCAACCCTTATGCAAATCGGTAATAAATCAGAATGAATGTCGCAAGGACGAAAATAAAGTTCAGGAAAACAAACACAAATTGATCTGCCCTGGTTTTATGAAGCTTAATAGGCGGGTTATAAAAAGACACCCCTTCAATGATGAAGATAATCAGGACAATATGGATCATAAAATGGCCGATTACTTCTGTCATTCCAAACAGCATCGTGGTTGTAATAAAAATAACCGTAACCACAAAGCCAACTCCCCGGTTAAGGATCCCTACCACTAGAAGGTAACCGACAACAAACTCAATGAATGCAGCCATAACAACGAATGCAGCCGGGGCAAAGCCGAATGTGGGAACTCCGTGATTGGCTACAATATCAAGAGACATGCTTGGATATACCCATTTTTCAACAGCCACCCAGCATAAAGATAAACCTGTGCCTAAATAAAGGAATGGAAATCCAACCTGCTCAAGCTTTGTGCTGCCGACCAGCAAGACTCCAATAATGGCAACATAATATCCATAATCAAGCATATGGAAAATGCCATTCAGAAGGGTAACGTACACAAATAGCCCCAATAAAATAACGGCTCCGGCCTTTGTAGAGATGTGATGCGGAATAAGCAGAAAGCCAATTGCTGCCCAAGTTAGAATCATTGCAATCGTATTGGTTAAATAAAATTCAGGCGCAAATAATGTTCCATTCGTCACCTGTATTATTAATGCCGCGGCTGTACCATACTTAAGGATATACCTGCTATATTTGCGGAATCCTGAGAGCCAGTCATCCAGCTTTTTAACTTTGTCCCATTGCGCTGTCCTTGGGATAATCAATGTCAGCATCGCAAGGAAAATCGCAGCTGTCAGTGCCAGTCCCAAAAATAAAGGTGATAATATATTTTCAATCGTTTCCTTTTGAGGTGTCACATTTGTGAACCATTTCACATGTGCGCTCGCAAAAAAAGGCGTCATGACCAATCCTGCTATTAATAAAAACTGGAATATTTTTTTCATGATGATCGTGCCTCCCTGATGGCATTTTAGGTAAACAATATAAGTACAGTATTAATATATAATACTTTTCATTCCAGTGGATGAATCAAAAATGAACAATATGTGAAATATTTCACATATTGTTCGCAATAAAAATACAGGCTAATTCGCTTGCCTGTATTTTTATTTCCTACTTTTCTTTTTTCAAGGCTGAAAGTACCGGCTTTTGCTCTTCCTTCTTTTCCTCATCTGATACCAAATCCTTTGCCGCACTTTTAAACTCCGTTAAGGTCCGCCCAAATGCCCGCCCGATTTCAGGAAGCTTGGATGGCCCAAATATGATCAACGCAATGACAAGAACGAGAATTAAGCCTGGAATGCCAATGTTGGAAATCATCTTCTCACCGTCCCGTTAATGTAATACCTTTTCTCGCTTTTTCTTAATCTGCTTTTCATGTGCCCTTGAATGAGCGTGATGGCGATCTTCTTCCACCTCAGAAGAGATTCCAGCCCCCTGAGGTACAGCAGATGCCGATACCTGCTTCAAGCCAGCCTGATCTTTTTCAAAAATAAATGATGCTCTTGTTGAAATATCCGCTCCAGGCTCTGTTACGAAAGGAAGAACCCGATAATCTGCACGCCATTGCTCTGGTGTTACCCGGCAGCGGACATAGCCTCTATAATTATTAAAGAACTTAATATGCGGATTTTCTGCAAGCGTCTTTTCCGTATCCGCTCTCACATCTGATCCGTTTCCTCCTGATGTGATAGAGGTTCCGACAAATTCAGCCCCAATCAGCTTTGCATTTGGATCATTATAGTCTGTTAGAATATTCGAAGCCCAGCTTGCATGGACATCCCCAGTCAGAACGATTAGGTTTCCGATATTGTTTGAAACAGCAAAATCTGTCAGACGCTGCCGGGCAGCAGGGTAACCATCCCATGCATCCATGCTGAACTTCGGCGAAGCAATTGATCCAAAATTTCTCTGGGCAAAGAACACCTGCTGTGCAAGTACATTCCAATGCGCATTGGAGCTGGCTAGATTGCTTTCAACCCATTGTTCCTGTTCATTGCCAAGGAGAGTGCGGGTTGGATCAAGCGACTCCGGAGTATGCGGCTTGCTGCCATCACCATTTGCCTGGTCATCCCGATATTGCCGGGAGTCAAGCACAAGGAATGACGCTAGGCTGCCATAGCTGAATTCCCTATACAGCTGCATACCATCACCATTTGGCATGGAAGATAACCGGAGCGGCATGTGCTCATAGTAAGCCTGATAAGCAGCTGCACGGCGTTTAATAAATGCTTCTGCCGACTGGCCTTTTTCCGGAATCCCAGCTGCATAGTTATTTTCCACTTCGTGGTCATCCCAAGTGACTACCCAAGGGAAAGCAGCATGCGCTTCTCTCAGATGCGGATCCGTTTTGTACTGGGCATGGCGATTCCGGTAATCTTCGAGAGAGATAATTTCCTGTCCGCTATGATGACGGACATTTCCTGTTGGTGAAATATATTCATTTGGTCCATATTCATATATGTAGTCACCAAGGTGAATGACAAGATCCAGATTTTCCTTTGCCATATGCTGATAGGCTGTAAAAAATCCATGTTCATACTGCTGGCATGAAGCAAATGCAAATGATAGCCCTGATACTTTGGCACCCGCAGCCGGAAGCGTCTTTGTTTTCCCAATTGGGCTTAATTCATTGCCGCTTTTAAAACGATAATAATAGACAGTGTCCGGCATTAAGCCTTCTGCCTCCACATGCACAGAATGCGCCAAATCCGGCACTGCAATTTCTGTCCCGCGTTTAACAACTTTTCGGAAATGTTCATCTGCAGCAAGTTCCCATTTGACTGGGACAGCATGATGAGGCATCCCGCCTCCATTAAGCGGATCTGGTGCAAGCCTTGTCCATAAAACCACACTGTCCGAAAGAGGATCTCCTGATGCCACACCGAGGGTAAAAGGATATTTGCTGAACTTAGGAGCTGCATCAACCGTTAGATTACCCACCCCTAATGATTGCGCCATAGCCAGCGCAAGCGAAAAACCGGCAATTTTCCCTGCACCAGATAGAAAGCTCCGGCGGTCAATGTCCCTCTTTAAGTTCTCTTCATTAAACTTCCTGATTAAATCATCAATCGATCTCTCATGTCCCATTTTTCTTCACCTCTTAAATCAATCTGGATTCACAGTTGATTATAAGAGGCTATTTTTAAAGCAATATGAAGATGTGTAAAGGAGAATGACAATACCTCTGCCTATTTTATCAGGACTTTGTAAGCATTAGGTTATTCATTCAACCTATAATCCAGACTTGCAGCCAAAATCCCTTTGTGCCCCTGTAACATTTGTCCCAGCTATTTTTACAATATATACATAGAATATTAACGAATCCTGTCAAAATCTTTTAGTTTACTAATCTATAAATAGTGTTTATGATGATAGTTATAATCTTGAAAAGGGGTGAGGGAATGAAAAAAATGAAGTTACTGCCACTTTTAATGCTGTCTGTATTTTTATCCTTCCTCATCACCCAATACCCTGGTGTCCATTTTAATGATATTCCAATGGACCAAAGCAAAGCGGTAACGGTTTCGGACTTTACCGAGAGCTTTCTATTAAAAGATGATCCTAAAAAACATATCTTCACACAGGATATGCTTTCTATAGCCATCATAAACCTAACCATTATCCTTTTTGTATACAGTGCCCTTCACATCATCGCCCGCAGAAAAAAGATATTTTATACCCCCATCTTCTACGAGGCGAATTATGTAATCCACACTCCTTAATTGTCCAACAAAACAATTAAAGGAGGAAACGAATAATGTGGATTCGATTCTTAATGATTGGCTTATTTTCATTAACAGCTTCCAGCCTGTTCTTTTATCAGGGAATGGAAATGTATCATGCTTTCACAGATTTCTTTAGACAAAAATAAGAAGCTGGCGCCCAGGGACTCCCTGGGCGTTTTTAATGCTTTTATCAAGGGGAAACTACCTATCTGCATTAGTTTCCTTCGTCCCCTTTTCATCTTCTTCTGGGGCACTACCCATTCTTATTATCTCCCTTCACTCCCGCTTGCCTCTCCTCAAAGGCAATGTTCATCCTTATCAGTTCTCCTCACTCCCGCTTATCTCTCCCCAAAGGCCCTATTCATCCTTATTAGTTCCCTTCACTCCTCTTGCCTCTCCTCAAAGACGCTATTCTCCCTCATTAGCTCCCTTCGTTCATTTCCTGCTCTTCCGCAGACACTAATCTCAATAAGTCTCGCGCCATTTTCACTTCTTAACCCAGCTCCATAAAAAAACACCCGGCCTGTTTTACTCCCAGACCAGGTGTACTCTCTTACTGTGCTTTTGCATATTTATCGTCTATTTTCTTTTCAATTTTTTCAAGCTCCCGGCTATCTTTTAAAAGCTCTTCTTTATTTGCCTTAATCATTTCAAGCATTGATAATTTTTTCTTTTTCATTTCTGCTCACCTTCTCTCATGATGTCTGTAATCTCCTGGATGCTGGATCTATTTTTTTTGACAGAGTATGGTGTCTGTCTATCACCTAAAAAACAATCGTCTTATTTCCATGCACAATGACTTTGTCTTCCACATGCCAGGCGACTGCCTGAGCGAGGACCTGTCTTTCCACATGCCGTCCTGCAATTTTGAGATCCTGTGCAGTGTGGCGGTGATTAACCCGCTGGACATCCTGTTCAATGATTGGGCCTTCATCCAAATCATTCGTTACATAATGAGCTGTTGCCCCAATCAGCTTTACTCCGCGGTTAAACGCCCGTGCATAAGGATTGGCTCCCACGAAGGCTGGCAGAAAGCTATGATGGATATTGATAATCCTGTTTGGATATTTAGAAATAAAGCTAGGCGAAAGGATCTGCATATATCTCGCGAGCACAATGAAATCCACTTTTCCTTCCAGAAGCTCCACCGACTTTTGCTCAGCTTCAGCTTTAGTGTCAGGTGTAATCGGAATATGATGATAAGGTATTCCGAAACCCTCCACCACTTCCCTCATGTCGGGATGATTGCTGATCACCAAGGGAATATCCACTTCAAGCTCCTTCGATTTCCAGCGCCATAGGAGCTCCAGCAGACAGTGATCCATCTTAGAAACAAAAATAGCCATCCGCTTGCGCTCGCCTTTGCCGCTCAGCTTCCACTCCATTGAGTATTCCCTGGCCATTTCAGGCAGATCCTCTTTCAGTTTTGAAAAGGACTCATCAAAATGATTCATATCGAATTCAATCCGCATAAAGAATATGCCTGCCAGCGGATCGGTTGTATGCTGGTCAAAATGGACAATATTAGCCTTATGCTCCAGCAGGAAATTGGAGACTGTGGAGATTATGCCCGGCCGCTCAGGACAAGATATCAGCAATGTCGCCCTGTTTGCATTGATATTTTTATTCATATAGATTCCTCCATCTGCATTTCCCGAAGCTGCCATCCATATAAAAAGGACAGAAAAAAAGGCGGCTTCTTCATCCCCCTTCTCTGTCCTTTTACCTGAGAGTTTAACCCCTTTGGTGTCGCAGGATTCCTGCGCGCTCTCCAGAGATGCGTCCGACTGCGGTTCTGTCTACCTGAGAGATTGGCTTCAAGGGTATTTTTGAAGCTTGCTCCTTCGGTGGCTACTAAATGCTCTCTCCCGCAGCCGTCATTCGCTCAATATTTTTGTTATTTTCAGAATAATACATTATTTAGGCTGTGTCAATCGAACTGCGCTTCTTTCACAAAATTGCCACAATTATAACCTGACTATTTTTCTTTCTATATCATTTGAGAATAAAGGGCAAATAAAAAAAAGCCTGAAGACAATGTCTCCAAGCCGTTTTCTATACAGCCGCTTTCGGTTTTGGTTCCTTTTTTTGCCAGGCAATCGTGATACACAATGTAACGATCAATAGGGCCAGACCGAGAACAAACGGATAGGTTATCTGCACATCGTAAAGTACGCCGGCAATCGTTGGTCCAAGTACATTTCCAATGCTCATATAAGCATTATTCATCCCCATCGCAAATCCCTGCTCATTGCCAGCCATTTTTGAGATAAGCGTGGTTAAAACCGGACGCAGGATGGAAGTGGCCAGGAAAATGATCAGTGAAATGAAAAAGAATAGTGCATAGCTTCCTGCAAACAGCGACACAAGGAAACCTGACGCCGCAACAGCCAAGAAGATATTCAATACCCTTCCTTCTCCGAATTTATTAACCACCCGATCGACTACAAATAACTGAACAATAACACTAATAACCCCCGTTGAAGTCACCATAATGGCGATTTCCTGCGGAGTAGCAGCAAACTCATTATCAAGATAAAGCCCCAGCACTGATTCATATGCCATTAGTCCAAAGCTCATCACCAATGTGATAACAAGCGGAATAAAATATGGCTTCTTAACAGACATTGCCAGCTTCTTGACCATTGGTTCCTCTTCAGGCATCTCTCCCGGCACCGTCTGCAATGTGCTGCTCTCTTCGAGGAGCATAATTGAAAAAATAACTGCAACTAGAGATACAAGCGCTGAAATCAGAAATGGCATTTTCAATCCGAAGTCAGCCAAAAATCCGCCAATTCCAGGTCCGACCACGATTCCAAGTGACATCGCAGCTGAGACAAGGCCATTCCCTTTTGCACGCTGCTCCATGGTTGTAATATCTGCAATGTAGGCAAAAATAGCTGGAATCAGCAATGCTGCTCCAACGCCTCCAATGACACGAGAAAAATATAGCAGCCATATGGAATCCACTGCATAAAAGACAAGCATGGATAAAGTCAAACCAGCTAACCCGTAAATAATCATCTTTCTGCGGCCGTATTGGTCAGCCCATTTCCCTGCAATGGGTGAAAAAATCAGCTGGGCACCCGCAAAAATGGCAATCATCAAGCCTGCTGCCGTTCCACCCTGATTAATGGATTCCAAATAAGCGGGCAAAATCGGAATAATAATCCCAAAGCTTCCGATCGCAATAAACATATTGATCATTAGTATGACCATCTTTTTCTTTTGATCCCCAGACATAGCGGATACCCCTCCTTCTATATGTGAAAAATTTACATTAAATTATTTAGCACGCTAAATAGCTTATAATGAGACAGGCTGCTTTGTCAAAGGAAAAATAATAGAAGCTCCAGCATGTGCTGAAGCCTCTTGTATTCACCCTTTGAATTTGTCCGGGAATTGCTTCACAACTGCATCTGAAATGGCATCTGCCATCATGATAATATGCGACAATCCATCATCAATTGAAACAATTCTTGCATCCCAATCCTTAACCAGGCTCGCTGTTAAATCATCCGTCACCAATTCGAGGAGCGTGTACAGCAATTTTTTTACATCTTCATTTTGCAAATTAGGATTGGCTCCGCTTAGAAAAGCAGCAATCTCATCTGCATTGCGATGCCATATTTTGTTCAGCTGATTCACTTTTGCACCTTGCCCGCTCTTGGCAGCTTCAACAATATCTCCGGCAATAACAATATGCTCCTTAAGCAGCTCTGTGAGCTTATTACCTGCAGCATCTCCATAATAAGGCTTTATCGAATTGCCGATGTCCTCCTGGTTTTTCAAAAGCCTTGCCAGAACCTGCTTCTGATCCTCCGCTCCGGCAGTTGTGGCACTTGTAATATAATTGCTTGTCCATAATACATGGTCGACCCATAACCTGCGGAATTCATTTCCAAATTTAACCTCTGATTGGGTGATACACGGTTTCTGTGCAGCCGCATTGCCTGGAGCTGTTAGCATATTCAGCGGCAGCAGCAGCATTATTCCCAATATCAATACTTTCTTCATATCCTTTTCTCCTTCCAGATTGAAAAAGTTTCCTTCTTATTTTGATTACCTTAAGATTTTTCATTCCAAAAAATAAAGCTCGAGGCTAATGCCCCAAGCTTTTTCAATCAAACGTTTGATTTATTTGCATATAAGGCCTATTTACTATCGGATAAAACATTTTACTTTCGTATAAACAGATTTACCTTCGGATATACCCATTTTACTTTCGTATGAACAGATTTACCTTCGGATAATGATCACACAGCTGCCACCGCAGCAAAAAACTCATTATATAGAGCCTGTACCGCGCGTTTTTCATCCACTGCCTGTACGCCAAACATCATGCTCACTTCAGATGAGCCCTGATTGATCATTTCCATATTTACTTTCGCTTTAGCGAGGGCCTTGGAGGCGCGGGCCATTGTTCCGATGTTTTGGCGCATCCCCTCACCAACTACCATGATAAGCGACAGGCTATGCTGGATTTTCACCTCATCCGCGTGAAGCTCATATTGAATGCGGCTCAGAATTTCCTCCTCCACACCATCAGTAAATTGGTTTTCCCGAAGAATAATGGAGATGTCATCAATTCCTGACGGGGTATGCTCATAGCTGAGGCCATACTCTTCCAAAATGGTCAGCAGCTTCCTTCCGAAGCCGACTTCCCTGTTCATTAAGTATTTGCCGACGTATATGCTGCAGAATCCCTGATCACTGGCAATCCCGATCACAGGTCCGTTTGTGTTATCGCGCTCGTTCACAATCCTGGTGCCAGGAGCAGATGGATTATTCGTATTTTTAATCTGCACAGGAATTCCAGCCCTGAATGCCGGCACAAGTGCTTCATCATGCAGGACGGTAAAACCTGCATAGGAAAGCTCCCGCATTTCGCGGTATGTCAGTTCTTTGATTTCTTTAGGACTTTCCACAATAAATGGATTTACCGAATAAACAGCATCCACATCTGTAAAGTTTTCATACAAGTCCGCTTTGACTGCTCCAGCTAAAATGGAACCTGTCACATCCGATCCGCTCCTTGAAAATGTGAACACCTGCCCATCCCTGCTGTATCCAAAGAAACCTGGAAAAATGATAATCCCGTCCTTTTCCTTTAAGGAATATAGATTCTCATATGCCTCAGGAAGAACCTGTGCATTTCCGGGCTCCGGGCTTACAAGCAATCCCGCTTCCTTCGGGTTCACATACCTTGCTTCCACTCCCTGCTGCTGAAAATAAGCTGCAACAAGCTTAGCGTTATTATCCTCGCCGCTCGCTTTGATCAGATCCATAAAAACTTCAGGATCATCTGTATCGCTTGAAAGCCTTGTAAAAAGATCCTCCCTGATCATATCTTTAATGTCCAGACCCAGCTCCAATTCATCAGCTATTTGGCCATACCGATCCAATACAGCTTCAGCCAAGTCATCTGCTGATTCCCCCTGAATCCGTTTCTCCGCACATGCGATTAATAAATCAGTAACCTTATTATCTGCTGAAAATCGCTTTCCAGGAGCCGAGACGACGATTATCTTCCGCTCTGGATCAGCATTTACAATATTGAAAACTTTTTCGATTTGCTTTCCGGATGCTAAAGAAGATCCTCCGAACTTTACGACTTTCATCCTGACATCTCCTAATCTCTGAAAATTTAATCTTTATTTTACTCTTATCCGAAAAGAAATCAAGAGAAATTCTATCCTAAAAATACATATGTTCACCATAAAAATACACAAAGTTATATGGATATATTTTAATATGGCTAGTTTGTGTGATTATATCGCTTTATAATATTATTTCAGAAAAACAAAAGAAAACGCTTACAATATAAAGTTTATTTTATGCCGTTCTGCCAAATTGCCCAAAGCAAATAAACTATTAATATTATGGTTTTCCCCTTGTCAAAACGGGGTATATGTTAAGGATATTTATATAAAGAATTAAATCGTAAAACACGGGAAGGGAAAAAGTCTATGGGAATCCTAATTGTGGACGATAATCAAGCCAATTTATTTGTCATTCAGCATATATTAAAACGCGCGGGTTATAAAGACCATTTAACGTTTTCTTCTGCAAAGGATATGTTTCAGCATCTTCAGGGATATTCACCTTTTTCAGCTGATATAAAAGCAGACATTATCTTAATGGATATTATGATGCCGGAGATGGATGGAATTGAGGCATGCCGGCGGCTTCAGCAGATTCCGCACTTAAAGGATATACCGGTGATTTTTGTAACTGCATTGGAAGATTCAAATAAGGTAGCTGAGGCTCTTGATGCGGGCGGAACTGATTATGTTATGAAGCCCATAAATAAAACGGAACTGCTTGCCCGGATTCGTGCTGCTTTAAGACTTAAATATGAAAAGGACTGGCATAAGGAGCAGGAAAATAAAATCAAGAATGAATTGGATTTATCCATGCAGGTTCAGACCAGCATGCTGAGCGAGGCGATTTATCACGAACATACACTGTTAAAAGCTTCCTACCTGCCAGCCAACAAACTTGCAGGGGATATGTATTACTGGCACCAAATAGATGAACACCGCTTTGCTGCCATCCAGCTGGACATGATGGGCCACGGGATTTCAGCATCCCTTGTATGCATGTTTATTTCTTCTGTTCTAAGGGATGCCATCAGAACATGCAGCGATCCTGAATACGTCATGAAGGAACTAAATCGGTGGATGAATTCCCTTAATCAGCGCAATCAGCGGATTCCATATTATTTTACAGCCATTTACCTCGTCCTTAATAAAAAAGACAAAACCGTTGAGTATGTGAATGCCGGACATCCAACCGGATATGCGCTCACAGATAAAAAGGAAATGGTCAGCTTATCAAGCAATATGTGTGCAGTAGGCTTTTTTGAAGATATTACGATACAAAAAGAAACAATTCCCTATATAGACTCCATCCAGCTGCTCCTGTTTACGGACGGAGTGGAGGAGGCAGTGGAGCAGAATAATCTTAACCCTTGTGAATATCTTCAGCGCTTCGCATCCTTCCATTGGAATGCAGCCAGAACAGCAGAGCCAATCGATATGATTCTGACTAAACAGCAGCAGGCAAGCGCTGATGATGATATGTGTGTTGTTTTGGTTCAGGCAGATTAGTGTGTATACATAATATTTTTGCAAAAAAACAGAGTGCAGTCCCTCAAATAGGGTCCGCACTCTGTCTTTATATAAAAGCTAAAAATGTGATTCCTTTTGAACTTTGAGTATTGTCCAGCTCCTGCGCCTGCCCCTCGAGGTGTCGGGGGCGGGCAAGACGTTTCCGCTTTCTTTATGCTGGAGCGGTCTTCCTGAAAATCTTTTCCTGCAGGTTGATTTCTTCAAATACAGGCACTTCCATCCTCAGCGCTTCCTTGCTTCCAAGTCCCAGAAACCCTCCCATGCTGAGGCTTTCATTGAAAAGATTAAAAACATGGCTTTGCAGATCAGTATTAAAATAAATCATGACATTGCGGCATATAATCACATGAAATTCATTAAATGAGCCATCGGTCACCAGATTATGCTGCGCAAAAACCATTCGATTAAGCAGGGATGAATTCAAATAAGCTGCTTCACAATCTGTAGTATAGTATTCAGAAAATGATTTTTTTCCGCCTGCCATAATGTAGTTCTTTGTGTAGAGCTGCATTTTTTGCAAAGGGATCATTCCGCTCTCTGCTTTTTTTAGCACTTTTTCATTGATGTCTGTGGCATAAATTTTAGTTCGTTCTCCCAAACCTTCTTCTTCCATCAAAATAGACATGGAATAGGCTTCCTCTCCAGTCGAACAGCCTGCATGCCAGATTCTGATCTCAGGCAATTCTCTGAGCATCGGGACAACCTCATTTCGAAAAGCTTTAAAAAACGAAGGATCCCGGAACATTTCGGTAACATTGATTGAAAAATCGCTCAGGACCTTTTGCAGATACCCATCTTCATGTATAACCTTCTCTGTGAGGCTTGTTATGCTGGGCAGCCGATCCCTGCTAATGCGATTTTGAATCCTCCTTGTAATGGAAGAGCGCATATATTGCCGGAAATCATACCCGGATAAACCGTAAATGGCCTTTAAAAGTAAATCTATCTCTAATTCTTCCTTTTTCAATTCTAGTCATTCCTCAACTTTCGAGAATAAAATTATGGATACGGGGAATGCTCCTCTGTCTGTCCGTACATTAGAAATGGCGCTCCCCTGGTTCCTTCTATGAAAGCCACACCCTCATAACGGACAGCAGCTGGTCCAGTTTTAATGGCTTGCTGATATAATCTGTTGCACCGGCTTCCATGCACTTTTCCCTATCGCCTTTCATTGCCTTGGCAGTAAGGGCAATGATTGGAACATCCTGATGCCTGTCCAGCCCGCGAAGCCTCTTCATGGTTTCATAACCATCCATAACCGGCATCATAATATCCATCAGCACAATATCAATCTTTTCTGTCCCCATTATTAAATCCAGACATTGCATCCCGTTTTCTGCTGTAAGGACATTCATGCCTTCTTTATTCAAAGCATTTTTCAGCGCATAAATATTTCTGTGATCATCATCTACGACAATGACTGTTTTATCTTTAAGCTCGGTACCTGTATGCTGATGGTCTGCTTCACTATTTCCTTCAGCGGCTGGGGGGGATGCTGGCTCAGACACTTCCTCCAGAGGTTCTGCGGTTACAGCAGCTTCTTCAAAAGCAAGCGTTCCTGCCTCAATTTCAGGCATGCCGTTTGGCAGATTCGGAATGACCAGTGTAAAACGGCTTCCTTTTCCTTCTTCACTCTCCACTTTGCATATGCCGCCGAGCAGCTGGGCAAATTCCTTGGAGATGGACAATCCCAGGCCCGTTCCGCCATATTTTCTCATCGTGGCTCCATCAGCCTGCTGGAAGGCTTCAAAAATCAGCTGCTGCTTTTCTGCTGGAATGCCAATGCCTGTATCCAGCACTGTTATTTTAAGCCAATCATCTGTATAGGCGGATAACGGCAAACCAAAGAAATCGCTCTGTGCAGCTTTTTCAAAAGTGACTTCTACTGAACCTTCTTCCGTAAATTTAAATGCATTTGACAGGAGATTTTTCACAATTTGCTGCAGCCGCTGCTCATCTGTATGGAATACAGGCGGCACTTCTTCTGAAGAGCTTACAGTAAACTCAAGGTTTTTATGCTTTGCCACTTGTGTAAAATGCTGATTCATACGCTGCGACATTTCACCCATATTGACTTCCTCAAAGCTGATCTCCAGTTTTCCTACTTCCACTTTTGAAAGGTCCAGAATATCATTGATCAGGGTAAGCAAATCCTGTCCTGATGTATGAATAACTTTGGAAAACTCCTTCTGTTCTTCAGTTAGCATTTGATCCGGGTCTTCTGCCAGCATCTCTGATAAAAGCAATATGCTGTTAAGCGGCGTGCGCAGCTCATGCGACATATTTGCCAGGAATTCTGACTTGTATTTTGAGCTTAAACTCAGCTGCTTTGCTTTTTCCTCCAGCTCTTCCTTGGCAGCCTGAAGTTCTTCAGACTTCATTTCCGCATCTCTGGAGCGCTCTTCAAGCTGTTCATTAATCATACGCAGCTCTTCGGACTGACTCTGCATTTCTTCAGATTGCGCCTGCAGCTCCTCCGACTGGGACTGCAGCTCTTCAGCCTGTGCCTTCAGTTCCTCTGTCTGTGCCTGAGATTCTGCCAATAAGCGTTCGATCTCCATTCTTCCTGAAATATTCGTAATGGCTATTCCTAATGTTTCAATTACTTTTTCCAGGAGCTTGATCTGTGCATCAGTGAATGGCCGCAAACTTGCCAATTCCACAACTGCAACGGCCTCGTCTTTGAGCATGACGGGTGCCATCATGATGCTTTTCGGCCTGACATCTCCCAAACCGGTTGATAGGACCTTGTAATCCTCAGGAACATCATGAAGGAATATTGTTTTCTTATCCCTGACTGTTTGCCCTGCTATTCCTTCCCCAGCAAAGAAAAAGTCTCTTCCTGCATCTTTCGCCCCATCGGCATAAGCAGCTTGTTTTTTATATACAGGTTTGCTTCCGCTGTCATCTTTCACATAAAAGACTCCGAGATTGGCTCCGGCGGCAGGTGCCAGCCTGGAAATAAAATCAGCTGCCAAATTCGCTATGGTCACATGCTGGCTATAGATGCTTACTAATGCAGCAGACTGGCTTTGAATCCAGTTCTGCTCACTGATTTCAGCCGAATAGCGCTGTTCTTTTTCGTAATAGTTCTCGAGTGAATCAGCCATAGAGTTAAAGGCTATCGCGATTTCACCGATCTCATCTTTTGTTTCAATATTCAGCCTTGAGATGGAAGAAAGGTCTTGATAATCAATATCCTTAATCCCTTTTGTAATTAAGCTGATGCTTCTGCCTGTACTTCTAATCACCCAAACCGTAACTCCGACGATTAAAATAATGGCTATTGCAACCGCAGCAACCAAAGTCGCTACTAACTGGCTATATGTTTCATTTGCATTTTCCAACGAATCAGCCATGATGGATTCCTGATAGTCTTTAAATTCAGCCAGCTTTACTAGAAGAGAGTTCCGGTTTTCCCTTTCATCCCTGTACAGATCTTCCAAGGAATCCAGATCTCTGCTTCCCATTAATCCAATGAAGCTGTTTTGCATTTGGGCATATGATTCATATGCCTGTTCTACTTCCTTTAATAGCAGGCTGGATTTCTGTCTATTTAATTCATTTTCCAATTTCAAAATCCGGGTTTGTATCCCTTCATGGTTTGCCTCGATGAATTCAGCCGTCATGGCGGGATCTGCCGATTCTATGTCGGTGAGCACACTCAGCAGCTGCTGATCTGTCTGATAAAAAAGCTGTCTGATCTCTGTAGCCTGGTTTACCTTATAATAGCGATCCTCCACAATTTCCAGCATGTTTGCCTTCATTCCGTTCACCATAGACAGAATGACAAACATTAGAATAAACATAAAAAATACAGTTAGGCCCAAACCCATTATTTGCTTTCTCTTAAAGCTCACCTGTTCTCTCCTTCTTTCCCCCAATTTTTCTTTATCTTTGTTTCCGTTTTCAAGTTCCTGTTCACGTTTATGAGTTTAAGATTTTAATAGACTGGCTTCTTTACCCTTATTCGGTATAAATCAAACCTGTTTTTCTATTT
Source organism: Cytobacillus oceanisediminis 2691 (assembly GCF_000294775.2). Lineage (GTDB taxonomy): Bacteria > Bacillota > Bacilli > Bacillales > Cytobacillaceae > Cytobacillus > Cytobacillus pseudoceanisediminis. Next base: position 422,605 of record NZ_CP015506.1, on the reverse strand, counting down.
TTTTCATAAAAAAAAGGAAGGAAAACTCCTTCCTAATGTTTAACGATATTCCTTAACTTTCTCCCCTGCTGAAGTCATCCATTCAAACTGGCGGAGCTTCAGGTCAAATAGTGTCAGAGGATCCTGGTAAATCTCAGGATTTTTGCGCATATCGCTTAAAGCTTCTTTATTATCTGCAATGTCCGTATAGGTCTCTTCAACCGTATGATTCAATACATCAAACGGATTTCTGAAGAACATTTTAATATCCCGTTCAAGCGATTTCTCGAAAAGCTCGAATTGCTGCATGAATTTATTGGTGATGGATTCTGCGATCTCGCTATAATCTTCGTGTTCTATGAACTGTTTATATTTATTATGGAGCATGGCTTTATTCTGCTGGATCGCACCAAGCAGCTTGCCTGCACTCTTCAGCAGGAACTGCGATGGCGAAAAGCGGTTTAGAATGTTGGCCTTTTCCAGCTGAACACTTCCCCGCGTCATTCGATCCGCGTCGCGGCGCCAGTCATCCAGCACCCTGAAGTCACAGGCCAGCGAGATTTTCTCCTCGCCATATAGCTCATTGAAGCTTTCGCTCATTTCATCCAGATATGCCTGGCTGCTTCTGAACTCTCCTTCACTTTCAGCAATCCACTCCTGAATGGAGATATGGAAATCCGGCAAAACCGTCTCTTCAATATATTCGTGTACCCGATTATTCATTTCGTCATTGAGTTCAGTGTGGATTTTTCCAAAATCACTGTCCTCTGTCACCATTTCTGAACAATTCCGAAGCAGTTCCGGAATCTTTTTCTCAAGATCCTGTCTCATTTTATCTTTAATTTGACTGTAGGACTTTTTAATTGTCCGGACCTTTTCTTCTTCCATATCACTCAGCTGATTGTTGGCACCCTTAAGTTTTGTTACCATTTCTTCGTTCCATTTAATAGTATCAATCAAGCTGTTTTCCATTTCAACGCGTTTTTCAAGAAGGAATTTGATCGATTTTTTAACATAGTATAGAACCTTTGCTGTACGCTCTTCTTTCCGGTCCCGTCCATCCATCATCGACCTGATAAAGACTGCTAAATCTTTCAGCTGGCTTTCGCTTTCATAATAGGCGGAGAAAGCAAACACCTTTGCTTTTGGAAAGTAGGTATGAACACGGGACTGAGTTTCATCAAGAAGATCCATGGCATCCTGGCTGTCTGGAATCCGGTCCATTTTACTGAGAAGGAAATGAATAGGCAATTCCGGAGCCTGTTCTCTCATTCTCACAGCAAGATCCAGCTCTTTATCTGTCAGAGGCGAATCCGCATTCAGGACAAACAGCATGCTGTCTGCGAAATGGAGATATTGGAACACACCATTTCTGAATTTGCTTTGCCCCGCAAGACCTGGCGTATCAATAACAGCAAGTCTATTATTCTGTAAAAAGGCGAATGGCATTCTGCATCGTATAAGTGTCTGCTGGCTTTTTTCTGCGCTTTGCCTAAAGTCCTCCAGGTCAGAAATACTCCGGACTTCCTCGTCCGTAACGGCATGAATTTCCGCTACATCACTATCCTTGAACAGCACTGAGGCAGAAGTGGAATCTCCCATCAGCTTTTCACCGAGAAGAGTGTTGACAAACGAGGATTTCCCATTTGATGCCGTACCGGCAATCAGCAAATGCCCTGCATCCAAATCAAGGAGCTCACGGACCATCCATTCAAAGCGTTCACCCATCAGCACGCCCTTTTCCTTCGCCCATTTCATGACATTTTCAAATAGCTTGAAGCTTTCCTCCAAGCCGTCCTGATAGCGGACAGAGCGATTCACAAGGCCTTCTGCCTCGCTGACAGCTGAAGAATCAATATTAGACGGGAAAATTTCGCTCCACGCCAGCACTGCCGAGGCCGAAACAAGGGAATGCGAAGGTGCAGCTATTTTCAACCAGTTAGTTATATGATTCGGTATCAGGTGTGATAAGTCCCTGATTAGATGCTTACCGCTGATTAGTTCAAAATAAGTATCCTTGTAAAGCTCGGAAAGCTGGCTCCATGTATGTGAGCGCCCTGGCTCCATATTCAGGAGAAGATGGTTATATTCTTTCAGCCATGAGAAATAAAGACCTGATTTCTTGTAGCTACTCCATAGAGCGGCTGATAAACTTTCAAAATGAGCATGGTCCACACGGTATAACACCGAAAGCGCCTCGCTGAAATAGTTCGGCTCCATTTTAGCTGTCCGCCCCTGGTCCACATACGAATGAAGAACTTCAAACCAAGATAGGGATTCTGTCCTGATTGCTTCATTGACAGCCAGCTCCACCGCATTTCCCCAATCGCTGTGTTCCTCAAAGAATCCGCGTGCCAGATCAGTCACATCCGGATAATCCGGATTTAACCGGACCGCATCTTTAATGGATCCAACAGCCATTTCAAGCTTGCCGCGCTGTATGTAAAGTGAAAACAGCTGAAGGAGCACTTCGGTTTTCAGCACTTCTGAATCTGTCTCAATCGATTTGTAAAAGTCCTCTGCATTTGAAAGCAAATCCAATTCAAAATAGGCATCAGCCATATTTTTCTGTGCCCATGGCCCCAATTCATTCGGAATGCTCTCCCATTTAAAAATGGCCGCTTCGTAATCCTTGTTAAGGAAATACACCTCACCCTGGGCGAAACGGATATTGGTTAAATCGGGCACTTCGTTCTGCTGCTCAGCAACATACAGTTCACCCAAAACCCTGATCGGATGCACATTTTCATTAGATTCCATGAAGGTCTCATAAAAGGTTTTGCTGATTAGCTGCTTCTCTAAAGTCATCTTGATCCCCCGCAGTGCTATTTTTAAAAGTGCGCCTAAAGGCACCGGCTTTTAAAAGAGTTTTATTGAACAGCCTGCTGATTTCCTAATATCATAGGGCTTTATCAGCATGCTTTTATAAGAAAAGCGGAAGGCGCCCGCCTATCGGCTTATGACCTCGAGCCGATGGCGCCTGGAGCTAGACAGTTATCTAACTTCAGAGTTTACCTTCTTATCTTTTATAAAAAACGCATAATGCGCCAATTTTCATCCTTTATCCTTATATTGTAACAAAAATTTTTCTGCAAAAAATTTCATTTCTCTATCATTTTTGAAACATTGCTGTATTCCTGTGTAATATTCTTAATAGTTAGAACCAGCTTCTATATATTAATACCACCCCAATCAAAATAAAAACTGGCAGACAGAAATATATATTCCTGCCTGCCAGTTTATATTCTTCATCAAGAGGCTTGCTGCGGCCGGGCAGCTGAGCGCCGTCTGCCATAGAGGATTGTAACAGCCATGCCTAGAATCAGGAACACACTTGATATTTGGAATAGGGCTGCCGTTTCCACAAACTGTGCAAGCACACCAAACACAAGGCCGCTTAGCCCAATGCCAAGGTCGATAGATGAGAAGAACATTCCATTTGCCACACCCCTGCGGTTGGATGGTGTCATTGATAGTGTCCAAGACTGCAGAGTAGGTATCAATGATCCAAAGCCAATTCCGAACAAAATTCCGCTTATGATAATAAACAAATTCGAATGAGCGAAAGAAAGTACCCACATGCCGATAAAGGTCAGGAACGTGCAAAGCAGGACAAGTCCCTTTGGCCCCCGCTGGTCAAACCATTTTCCGGAAATCGGTCTCGAAAGCGATGCCATGATTGCATTGAACAGGTAAAAAAGGAAAATTTGATCAATACCGCGCTCTTCTCCAAAAATAACAATGAACGTTACGATGGAACCATACCCAAATGTCACAATTATCGTAATAAAGGCAGGAAACCAGCTGGTTTTTTCGATTAAAGAGTCTAAGTAAGAGAATTTCAGATCCTCTTTCCTTGTTTCCAGAACAGCTGCAGGCGTTTCGTAGCGAACAATGGATAGGAGCCCAATGGCAATTACGCCAAGTACACTCGAGATATAAATAAGATTGGTAAAAGAGGTAATCTGATATAGATAGATTCCAAGACTCGGAGCGATGATCATCCCGATTGTAACGCTAAGGCCATAGTAACCCATTCCCTCTCCAAGACGGGAATTAGGCACTACATCTACTGCTGCCGTACCATTCACAGTAGTTGACCAGCCCCAAGCGAGTCCGTGGATGAATCGGAACAGCAGAAAAATCATCACCACGCTTGACAGCGGATAAATAACCGTTATGGCCAGAAGCGCCGCTGCCCCTATCAGCACCAGCTGCTTCCTTGCTCTATATTCAAGCATAAATCCGATGAATGGCCTGCTCAAAACGGCTCCAATCGAAAACAGCGCCGTAACCAGACCAATTTCAAGACCAGTTGCTCCTATGGACTTTATATATGGGGGCAGTGTCGGAATCAGCATCTGAAACGACATAAAGACAAATAAATTCCCGATCATCAGCATTATGAAAGACTTGGTCCATAAAGTCTCTTTTAAAGCCCTTACCAACTGCATCCCCCGCTTTCCTTTTATCTCCAGAATAAATCAGTTAATTATTTCGCATCACTAAATACTACCATAACTGATTGGAAAAAGGAACGGGAATTTTGCATCATATCAAGGGGTAGAACTTTATTAAGACAATGAAAATCTTCTATAATAAAGTCCATAAAAAAAAGGAGCCAGATTAAGCTCCCCCATCACCCCTGCAGACTGCTTGTTTCCAGTACCCGCTGCAGAAAATGCAGTGTTCTTTCTATAATGATGTCCTGATCGTTATCCAGTGTTGCCACATGATAGCTGTTGTCCAGGGTGACCAATTCCTTTGCAGCCGATTTAATGCTGCTGTATATTTCCTGCGAATTGGAAGGCGGAACTACATGATCTTCTTTTGAGACAAAAATCAGCGCAGGACAATTCACTTTTTCTAAATCGCCTTTGACCTTCTTCATCAGTTCCGTTATTTCACCAATCGATTTAACCGGTGTCTTTTCATAGGCAAGCTCTTTTATATCAGGGTTTTTAATGTCTGAACCAATTGCATCAAGGAAGCGGACATCCTCCAGGCTGGCTGCTGCCTCCATATAAGAAATCTCAATTGCTGCATTAATCGGGATAATCCCCTTAATCTCCGGATATTTCTCGGCCATATACAATGTCAGGGTGCCGCCCATCGACAGACCTGTAACGAATATCGTACTGCAGCGCTCTTTCAGCCACTGATAGCCTTCTTCAACAGAATGAATCCAATCCTGATAGGTCGTTGTTTCCATTTCTTCATAATGAGTGCCATGTCCCCGCAAGCGTGGACCACAGACCGTATACCCTGCATTTGCATAAGCTTCCCCAAGCGGACGCATGCTTTGAGTTGAACCGGTAAAGCCATGTGAAACCAAAATCCCAATCTCATTTCCTTCATAATAAAAAGGTTCTGCGCCTTCTATAATCGGATACTTTTCAGACATGTTCATTCCTCCATTCAATAGATTAATTCCTAATAAGAGGTATTCTTCCCACCCCACTCTATCCCTCCTTATTTGAAAATATTTAACATTTTTGTAAAACTTCGCATCCTGTCTTCAGAAAAACTTTTTTTCCAGCATCGTCTTGTTTATAATAGATAGAATGAATAAAGAAATAAGCAGCATTGCCCTCTAGACAAAAAGCAAGCGGCAGGAGCGCAGCAAAGGGAAGTTTCGCTTTATTTTCCTTCCCGAACTTATTAAAATAAGTACTAACTACATAAACAGAAAGGCTGATACCGGTTTGGAAAACAATTCAAATTTTATACGAACGATTATTAAAGAGGATCTGGAATCGGGAAAGCGTAAAGAGGTCATTACCCGTTTCCCGCCTGAGCCGAACGGCTATCTTCATATCGGACATGCCAAATCGATTGTCATCAACTTCGGCCTGGCAGATGATTTTAATGGCAAGACGAACCTCCGTTTTGATGATACGAACCCGCTAAAGGAAGATCAGGAATTTGTGGATGCCATTAAAGAAGATGTTAAATGGCTTGGCTACGAGTGGGAGGAGCTTCACTTTGCTTCGAATTATTTCGAGGAAATGTATAACCGTGCAGTTCTTTTAATCAAAAAAGGAAAGGCATATGTGGATGACTTAAGCCAGGAAGAGATCCGCCAATACCGCGGAACGCTGACAGAGCCTGGAAAAGAAAGCCCATACCGCAGCCGTTCAGTTGAAGAGAATCTTGATTTATTTGAACGTATGCGGGGCGGGGAATTCGAAAATGGAGCAAAAGTTCTTAGAGCAAAGATCGACATGTCATCACCGAACCTGAACTTGCGTGATCCGGTTATCTATCGTGTTTCACATACAACTCACCATAATACGGGTGATACGTGGTGCATCTATCCGATGTATGCTTTTGCCCATCCGCTTGAGGATGCAATCGAGGGGGTTACCCATTCCTTATGCACAACCGAGTTTGAAGACCAGCGTCCGCTATATAACTGGGTTGTCGCAGAGTGTGAAATGGAAAGCACACCGCAGCAAATCGAGTTTGGCCGCCTGAATATTTCTAATACAGTTATGAGCAAAAGAAAACTGAAGCAGCTTGTGGAAGAGAATTATGTTGACGGCTGGGATGACCCGCGCATGCCGACGATTTCCGGTCTAAGACGCAAGGGCTATACTCCGGAAGCAATCCGCGAGTTCGTAAAAGAAACGGGTGTTTCAAAAGGTTCCGGTGTGGTGGATGAAGCTATGCTTGAGCATTATGTCCGCGAAGACCTGAAATTAAAAGCCCCTCGTACAATGGGTGTGCTTCGCCCGTTAAAGGTTGTGATCACGAACTACCCGGAAGATCAGACTGAAATGCTTGATGCGGAAATCAATCCAGAAAACCCGGAGATGGGCATACGCCAAATTCCTTTCTCGAGAGAGATTTTTGTAGAACAGGACGATTTCATGGAAGATCCTCCGAAAAAATATTTCCGCCTCTTCCCTGGCAATGAAGTACGCTTAAAGCATGCTTACTTCATCAAGTGCAACGAAGTCATCAAGGACGAGGATGGCAATGTTGTTGAGCTGCATTGCACATATGACCCAGAAACAAAGAGCGGAACAGGCTTTACAGGACGAAAAGTGAAGGGTACCCTTCACTGGGTGGATGCAAAGAGTGCTATTCCGGCTGAATTCCGTTTATACGAGCCATTGATTCTTGACGAAGATGCCGATCAGAACGCTGAGGCAGACACAGATGATGCTGCTGAAAGCGATGCTGAAGGAAAAACGTTCCTTGACTACGTAAACCCGAACTCACTTGAAATTGTTAATGGTTTCATTGAACCTAACATGAAGGATGTAAAAGCCCAGGATAAATTCCAATTCTTCCGTCATGGCTATTTCAATGTCGACCCGAAACACACAACAGCAGAAAAACCTGTTTTTAACAGGATTGTGTCGCTTAAGAGTTCATTTAAGTTAAAGTAATTTCTAGGCTTGAGGAAGAATTTCCTCAAGCCTTTTTTTAGGAAAAACTGCTCTTAAACACAGCTACCTTCCGGCTTGAAAATATGGTAAGGTTTAAAAGGTAAGCATTTACATAAGGAGGAATAGCATAATGTCAAATCAGCATGATCCAAATACATTACCGCCAAAAACATGTTCCGTAGACAGAATGGTCACAGTTAAAGAGGACGTGGAGAAGGTTCTTGCAGGAAAAAAAACAGCCACACGCCGTAATGGCAGATATGCTGATGTCGGGGAAATCATGACACTTGAAGGCCAGGACTTTGTTGTAAATAAAGTTTATTCCCAATCCCTTGGTGAATTAACAGACGAGCATGCCCGCCAGGAAGGCTTCGAAAGCTTGGAAGACTACAAACAATCCATTCTTTCCATGCATCCGGGAATGCCATGGCTTCCGCAGATGCGTGTATGGGTTCATGAATTCAGCGCAGTGAAGAAGTAATCTGCCGGAATGGACATACTGTACCGAATACTGCTGTACATCCATGTCAGCAGTGCCATACTTTCTGTTGGCCCATTTTTTGTTCTGATTCCAATCGTCAATAAATTGGAATCGGCTGAGCCCGGGGTTCAGCAGGCATACATAAGCATCTTCAGGACATCCGTGCGCCTTGTCAAGCATGCAGGACATGTACTTGTAGGCTCGGGTGTCCTTCTTATCGTGAACAGCCATTGGGGCTGGACGACATCCTGGATCGTTGCGACCCTGGCGGTAATGGGAGGCTCTGTCTTTTTTCTCGCCCGAGCCTTTTCTCCCGTTCTGAAGAAATTTGATGCGCCTGGAGCAGATCAGCAGTTTCTTGTCAGGAAACTTACCCGCTCAGTCTGGATTTACCTTTTTCTATTAATGCTCATGCTCTGGTTCATGGTGGCCAAACCTGTACTTTGGTAGAGTTAACTAAAAACAAGCGCTGGAGATCCGCGCTTGTTTTTTTGATGGCATTCTGCTGCATGGCATTCGAATTCGCGTTTATATCCGAATGTCTGATAAATCCTAATTTTCGCGGAATTTGTGTTTACGTGAATATATTCTGAATTTCGCGAATATCTTGATATTTTCGCGGATATATCAAATGTCTCGGAGATAAACGGAATTTACATAGGCAATAAACTCTTCATTACAAAAACCTTTCCGGAAAATCGGTCATAATCACTTCGACTCCGGCATTATTTAACAATCCGCTGCGGGTTTCATCATTTACGGTATATACCCGCAACGGAAACCCTGCTTCTTTTGCTTCCCTCCCAAACTCCGATAGAGCAAACCCCTCTTCACAATGAATGCTGTTTGCCCCTATTTTTTTTGCCATTTCGAGTGTGTTTTCAGGGATGCCTTCAATCAAATAGCCCGTCTGCAAAGTGGCATGCAAGTCCCGGACTCTTTTCAGACTCTCTGGATTGAAAGATGATATTATGACACGCTGTTCCAATTTATAATTTAGAATAAGATCAATAACCTTTTCTTCCATCCCGGGATATTCAATCAAATCATTTTTCAATTCAATATTAATCAGCAGTTCGTTGCCTTCCCTAACTGCCCATTGTAAAAGCTGCTCCAGATCCGGAATTGTTTCGCCGGTGTTAACATTCCCAAACCAGCTCCCTGCATCAAGCCGCAGGATTTCTTCAAAGGTCATGTCCTTTATATAACCGGTGCCGCCCGTTGTTCTATCCACAGTTTCATCGTGAATGATCACCAGCTTTCCATCCTTCGCCATCTGCACATCCAATTCAATTCCATCTGCCCCTGCCTCCAATGCGGCCTGGAAGGCGGCCATCGTGTTTTCTGGAAAATGTCCGCTGACGCCGCGGTGTGCAAAGACTTTTGCTCTTTTATTCAAATTATCTCCTCCTAAGTCAACAACATCATTATTAATATTCTATTCTACGGCCTGCCCCAAAACCATTTTTTTCATCCTCAGAATAGCCGCTCAAGTTTCCCTTCGCTTCCAATTCCCTTATAATGAAAACTATGAAACTTCTTTCTTCTCAGAACGTATAAAAAGAAAAGCGGAAGCGCCTTGCCCCCCCGGCAAGCACAAGACAAGCCTTCCGGAAAGGCGTTTTTTGCCCTTTTGGGAGGATTGTCCGAAATGTGGAGGGGACGACAAGCATAAGACGAGCCCTGCAAGAAGGTGTTCTTCCCTTCTGGAACGGATTGGCTAGTCTTTCGTCCCTAGGAGCCGCAACTAGACAGGCTTGTGACCTCGAGGGGGTAGGCGCTGGAGCTAGACAGTTTTTAAAGTACAAAGTTTTTAATTCTAAGTATAAAAACAAATTAGGAGTGAAATCTGTGGGAGTTCGATTGAGCAAGGGACAAAAAGTAGATTTGACCAAAACCAATCCTGGTTTGCAGGTTGTGATGGCAGGATTGGGCTGGGATGTCAGCCATAATCAATCGCAATATGACCTGGACGCTTCAGCCTTTTTAACAGGTGCATCCGGCAAAGTGCAAAGTGATAGTGACTTTGTGTTTTATAATAATCCATCCGGCGGAAACGGATCCATCCTTTACAGCAGTGATAATAGAACTGGGGCAGGTGCCGGGGATGATGAGCAAATCCGCATTGAGTTACATAAGGTGCCGCAGCATATCCATCGAATTGCTTTTACTATTACCATTCATGATGCCCAGATGAAAGGACAGAGCTTTGGACAAGTTTCCAATGCTTATGTGAGAATTTTTAATGCCATGACAAATGAAGAGCTTCTCCGCTTCGACCTTGGGCGCGATTTTACTGTTGAAACAGCAATCGTCGCTGCAGAGCTTTACCGTCACAATGGCGAGTGGAAATTCAATGCTATTGCAAGTGGATTCCAGGGTGGATTAGCTGCCCTTTGCCGCAACTTCGGTGTTTCCGTAGATGATGAGCCTGCTCCAAGTCAGCAGCACTCATTCAGCCAGGGTCAATATCAGCAGCCAGCTCAAGGATTCAGTCCTCAACAAAACCAGCAGCAATATAGCCAGCAGGCACAATCAGGATACAGCTCACCGTCCTTTGGCCAGCCTGCCTACAATCAGACTTCTTATAACACGCTACCTTCGCAGCCATCATTTGGCGGGCAGACAGGTATTGGGCAGCCGGTCCAGGCTCAATCCTATACAGATGGAAATATCGCCTGCACCCGCTGCGGATCCACTAACATCCGGACCGGCCAAAAAGGATTTGGCCTTGGAAAAGCGGCGATTGGAGGACTCATCCTTGGGCCTGTAGGACTTCTTGGCGGCTTTATCGGAAAAAACCAGCTGAAGCTCACCTGTAATTCCTGCGGTAATTCATGGTCACCTAATCAGACGGATTACGCACAATGGGCCAATGACCAAAAGCGCCGTGCCCAGGAGCTGTTTACACGATTCAAGAGCCAGGATGTCCTGGACGCCGTTGTAGCTTCATGCGCCCTTGTCGGCATGGCTGATGGCAGGCTTGATCCAACTGAACGTCAAAAGATGGTCGAGTTTGTAAACAGCAGCCAGGAATTAAAAGTGTTTGATACACAAAAAGTGATACAGCAATTCAATATGTTCGTACAGCGGATTGAAATGGACCCGATCATCGGGCGGGCCGAAGCCTTTAAAGCAGTTGGCCGGGTAAGAAATAAGCCTGAGATCGCCCGCCTCGTAGCCCGTTATTGCATCGCGATCGGATATGCCGACGGGAACTTTGATCAAAATGAAAAACAGGCTGTTACAGAGATCTGCATGGAACTCGGTTTAAACCCGCATGAATTTCTATCTTAATATATAATGTACCCAAGCTCTGCCGAATTTCAGGCAGAGCTTTTTTGCATTTATTCCCTACTCCTCCTGAATATGCCGCATACAAAGTTCACATGCGGGTATACTCAAAAAGATAAATGCCCTGTTATTTCTAAAATTACTAAGGAGGTAATATCCTTGAAGGAAAGTTCATCTACTGAACGCTATATGCCCATGACTTCCTCCACGAGCGGAATGATTGTTAATGAAGCGGATGGAGTCTACTGCCTGACAGTTCAGATTGTGAATGTTTGTTTTGTGCGAATATCAGAAAAGCCCGGCGACTGGGTTCTGGTTGACGCAGGCATGCCAAAATCTGCAGAAAAAATTATGGATGCGGCGGAAGAACTCTTTGGAGAGAACGCAAGACCGAAAGCCATTATTCTTACACATGGCCACTTTGACCATGTTGGTGCAATTATTGATTTAGTTGAGCACTGGCAGGTTCCTGTATACGCTCATACACTCGAAATGCCATTCTTAATAGGACAGCAGGATTACCCAAAACCTGACGCGAGTGTTGAAGGCGGACTTGTCGCAAAGATGTCCCCCACTTTTCCGCATGAAGGCATTGATCTCGATACCCATATTCAGCCTTTCCCTGAAGACGGAAATGTTCCCCATATGGAAGGATGGATATGGATTCACACACCAGGTCATACTCCCGGCCATGTTTCCTTATTCAGGGAGTCGGATCGCGTGCTGATTGCAGGTGACGCTTTCGTAACAGTGAAGCAGGAGTCCTTATATAGTGTGCTCACCCAGGAACAGGAAATCAGCGGCCCGCCCCGCTACCTCACAACTGATTGGGATTCTGCCCGGACTTCCGTACAGAAACTTGAAGCCCTTCAGCCAGATGTCGCCATCACCGGTCATGGCATTCCAATGGCTGCTGCTGTATTAAGGGAAAGCCTCACCAAGCTCGTAAATAATTTTGATGAAATTGCCGTTCCTGATCACGGAAAATATGTAGACGGGGAAGGCTAAAAACAAAAGTGTAAGCGCCTCGCTCACCCCTGACACCTCGAGGGGGCAGGCGCTGTGAGCCAGCCGTGAATAAACTTATCCTCAAACTTATTTACACGTTGCGATTTTTTAATTTTCTGGTAAACAATAAAAAAGCGAGGTTCACCAAATCGGGTGGATCTTGCTTTTTTGATGTTTAAAACAATCAAAAAAAGGAAGAGTATAATAAAACGAATTTTAATAGTTCAGGAGGTTCATATATGCATCTTGAAAACTTTACAGGACAAAAAATTCAAATAAAATTCAAGAACTTCCCAAATGATCTCGTCGGCTCCATCACAGGCATTTATCAGCCCGATGAATGGTACCTTGTTAAACTGATCAAAACAGAAAGCATGGGAATATGGGTTGAGAATCCTTGCTTCAAACGCACTATGGTCAAAGAGGAAGACGGTACCGACATCCCAGAAGAACAGCAGAAGGAAGAAGATTGCGTCACCCATTTTCTGATCCGCTGGGATTATATCAGTTCTGTCATTACCTTCCCGGATAAACAGACACTCGGCGTTGATAAGAAAGCAAAATTAATAGGGTTTCAGCCCTCTTAATAGATAATTAAGCCCCCGGGTCCATCGCCCGGGGGCTTTTTCCTTTCGTACCGCTCAACCTCAACAAACTTATTTATCTTATGATAGCTATTTTATTCGAAAAGTTCACATTTATAGTTTTATAGACTATGATATATTTACCGACTTTTCAAAAAATAAAATTTGGAGGAACACACATGTCAAATAGAACCTGTATCGTCACACATGATCTGGAACCCTCACAGATTGATAAAATTAAAGAAATCATCCCCGATTGGGAGCTCATATCCGGAAAAGATTCAGCAAACTGGCACAATGAGCTGAAAGAAGCCGAAGTGATCGCCGGCTGGAAAAAGGAACTAAAAGAGATGGTCCTTGAGGGAAACAGCAATCTTCGCTGGTTCCAGTCCTGGAGTGCCGGGGTCGATTCTCTGCCCCTGGCAGAAATGGAATCACAGGGCATCCAGATTACCAGCGCAAATGGCGTACATGCTAACCCCATTTCAGAAACGATTTTCGCATTAATGCTTGGGCTCACCCGCAAAATCCATACATATGTAAAAAATCAGCAAGCTAAGGTATGGCACCATTCTGGAATGAAGCTTGAAATTCACAATAAAACCATCGGCATGATTGGCACCGGAGCCATCGGGAAGGAAACTGCCAGGATTGCCAAAGCATTCGGTATGAAGGTTATTGGGGTTCGACACTCCGGAAAACCTGAAGAGTATATAGATGAAATGTATACTTCCAGCCAGTTGAACGATGTGCTGCCTCGATGTGACTATGTTGTCGTCACACTTCCGCTTACACAGGAAACACGGCAGCTATTCGGAGCCGAACAGTTTACCCGCATGAAGGACACTGCTTTCTTCATCAATATCGGCCGGGGTGAAATTGTAAAAGAAACAGATTTGATTGCCGCACTGCAGAACGGACAGATTGCCGGTGCAGGGCTGGATGTATTTGAAAAAGAACCGCTTTCTGAAGACAGCCCGCTATGGGAACAGGATAATGTGATCATTACCCCGCATACTGCCGGATCGACGGAATACTATACCAAGCGTGTGATTGAAGATATATTCATTCCTAATTTAAAGGAGTACATAATCAGCGGTAATCCCGGCATTAATCAAGTAGATTATAAAAAGGGATATTAATAAAGAGAGCCTTGCAGCATTCGCAAGGCTCATTTTTTATAAGATACGATATAAAACCCTTCTTCTTCCGACCACTCTGCACAGAAAATATCTTTGATATTATGGTAGCCTTCCGTTTTAATAGACTCCCTCAGCCAATCCCCATCTTTCCCCAGTAATTTAATGCCGTCTTCCACTACTTCTCCTTCATCAATCAGTAAAGTTGAAGGTTTCTTTTCCTTCACCTCAAGTTTCATCAATTCAGGAGTGACAGGCTCTTGTTTTTGGTATTTCATTACACTTAAGCCGCCATTGGTCTCAAGGTAAGCGTATTTAACTTCATTCATGCTGAATATTCCTTTTTGGCGCAGCATTGTTCTCAGCTGTTCCATTTCAAGATGGTTTTTCTCCATCTCCTTCACATTCAGCTTGCCATCCTTGACAAGGACCGACTCCCTTCCCTTTAAAATCGCCCTGAATATATTTTTCTTTTTTGCCAGAATTTCAATAATGTAAATAAATGCTCCCCACAATAAAGCCGAATAGATCACCTGCAGCGTTGTTATTTTTTCATCATAAATGGTTTCCTCAATAATCCCTCCAAGAACAACCGCATAAACAAAATCAAACGGAGTTACCTGTGAAAGCTCCTTCTTTCCAAGAATTCGGGTAACAGCTAACAAGGCAACTAGCCCAACAGCCATTTTTACTGTTATTGATAAATACATCAATGCTCCTCCTCTCTCTATATCCTCTCTATTCCCCTTACCAGACTTCGAATACACCTTTTCTCCTATTCCACTTTTTGCAAAAAAAAGTGATCCCTATGTCAAGAGACCACTTTACATATACTGGCTATTTTCTTTTCTCCGCTTCCTGAATACTAATTCCTCCAATGCTCCGGATCCTGAAATGACACCTCCCACAATAAGAACCAGCCCGAGCATATGGTTTATAGTAATTACTTCACCAAGAATGAACGCTGAGCCTGCCAATGAGAAAAAGGTATTCAGGTTCAAAAATATACTGGCTTCTGCAGGCCCAATATTACGGATGGCTGTGTTATAAACCATATGGCCGATAGCTGTTGCCAATACGGCAGATGCGGCAAATGCAGCCCAAACATAGGCTGGGGCTTCGGTTATACCCTTAAGTCCGCCGGGTTCCATTATGCTGGCCATTACAAAAAGGATCACCCCTCCAAAAATCAGCATATAGCCTGTCAGCAATCGCGGATCAAGCGTTTTCGAAGCCTTGCTGATTACAATGAAGCTAAGAGCCTGTGAAAGAATGGACAGGAACACAAAGAAATCTCCTGGAGTTAAGCTCGATATCCCTTTATTTCCTGAAAGGACAATAAAGGTCACGCCTGCACCCCCAAGCAGAAAACCCAGAACCTGGATGCCTGTAGGCTTATTGCGCAGCAGAATGGAAGACAGTATGGCTGTTAAGAGCGGACCTGCACCTAGAATAAGCCCCCCATTCACCGCACTTGTTCCCGTTAAGCCTATAGCCAGAAAAAGATGGTGGCTGACAACACTTAAAAGGCCGCCAAATACAATGTACGAGATTTCCTTCCGGCTCGGCTTTCTTACTTTCCCCATTATGCTTAATATCAAAAATACGGTTATACCCGCAGTTAGTATTCGCAAAGAAGTAATCGAAACCGGAGGAAAATAACTGACAAGAATTTTTATAATGCTCACATTCAATCCCCATAAAGCCATGATGGAAATGAGGAGAATGTATGTTTTTATGTTTTTCACATCGATCCTTCTTTCCAGAAAATCCAAGTTCATAATTTGTATCATTTTATCATATTTCAAATGGGAAGATGACTTTTTAAGGCTTTAAATATGAAAGTGATGGCATGAAAAACACCCATCTGGACTGTTGGCATACCAGGGTTTTTCGGTGGATGAACAACCGTGAAAAGCGCAAAGCAGCTGTATAATAGCAAGAGCAGCCTCCCATCAAAGGAACGGCTGCTCTTCTGCTTATTTTACATCTAACTCGTGAACCATTTCAGGTGCTGCTTTCATTTTATGCTGCTTTTTCGGTTTAGGGCCCATGTTATCAAAACGCGCCTTATCATAAATGGCAGCACCTACAACCTCCGCTACATCCTGAAGCTTTTCTTTGCTGATTTTATCAATTGTGTCTTCTGGAGAGTGGTACCATGGTTCAGTTGGGCTGTGAATGAATAACGCGGCTGCAATGCCTGCTTCGGCAAAAGGCACATGGTCACTTCTGCCTCCCTGGTATACTGGGGTCGGCTCACCGTTCAGCCTTTCACTGGATGCTTGAGAAAGTTCTGTTACAAGATTTTCTTCTCCATCCAAAGTCATCATTACTAAATCGCCTGCATCCTTGCTTCCCACCATATCAAGATTAAAGTTTGCAATGGTTCTGCTGATTTCGTCGTCAGAAAGACTGTCAACATAATGATAAGATCCAATCAATCCCAGCTCTTCTGCACCGAATGTTGCAAAGCGGATCTCCGTATCTGTCGGAATATCCTTGAATACGCGTGCCAGCTCTAATGTCATCGCTGTTCCGGAAGCATCATCATTCGCTCCAGGAGCCCCTGCTACAGAATCATGGTGTGACCCAACCACAATAATGTCATCGTTTGCTTTCTTATTGTTGGTTGGTTTCTTTGTGGCAATCACGTTGTGGGAAACCTTTTCTCCTTCATCCGCACCTTCAATGGATAGGGATGCTGATAAAGTTTCACCGCTCTCCAGCAATGCAAGAATTGCCTCACCTTCTGCTTTTGACAGGGCTAACGCCGGAACATATTCTTCATTATGAGCTCCAAGCGTACCGCTTAATGGACCCTCTGCATTATTAAAAATAACTACTCCGGCAGCCCCTTTTTCTGCTGCATTTAAAACTTTCTCGGCAAAAGAAATGGAACCGCGCTGGATAAGAGCAATTTTGCCTGTGAGATCAACGCCTTCCAGTTCTTCCTGTGTGCCTAGCCCAGCAAATGCCAGCTCCCCGCTCACATCCCCATTGACTGAATAGGTAAAGGATCTTGGCTGCAGTTCTCCTCCATAGCCATCAATAGTCACTTCCATACTGCTCGGAGGAGTATATCCATAAAAAGTGAATGGCTGAATCTCTGTTTCATAGCCATAGGATTCGAATTGGCTTTTAATATACTGAACAGCGTTATACTCCGATTCCGTACCGGCTACACGCGGGGTTTGTGAAAGATAATCAATATTATTATAGATATTCTCTGCATTAATTTGATTGACTACCTTCTTGTCGAATACATTTACAGGCTGAGTCTGTTTAACGTCTGACGGATGTGCAAAAACTGCCTGTGTCCCAATAGCTCCAAAGATAAGAGTCGAAGCTAATGCCACTTTTAAAATTGGTTTTCTCATCTAGTACCTCCAATAGAATAATAGATTCCGCTCATTAAATTTTATAATGTTTCGAAAACTCTTATAAGGGTACAAGATACTAGAGTACAGTAGGTACAATCATCTATATTTTGGGTATATTGTCAATATTAGTAAATATCTAATAGGAAAAATAGACAAAAAAAAGAAGGCTGCCCCACCCCAGGTACGCCTTCTTTCCTTCTTTATTTCATTATATCGTGGTCCACATAGCGCTCGCCGTTCAATTCACTGATTACGTTAATTGCAACTTTTGCACCGTCTCCAGCTGTAATGATTGTATGGACGCTAACTCCTGCAACGGTTCCGGCTGCCCAAATGCCATCGACATTCGTCTTGCCGTCAGCATCTACATCCAGAACCGTTTTAATGCGCGGCTCGGTGCCTGCTTTAGTCTTCAAACCGGCTTTTTCTGCTAAATCAGTAGATACGCCAGCTGCTAAAATCACATGCTTCGCTGAGTACGATTTTTCTCCTGCTGTTATTGTAAAACTTCCTTCAGCTTTTTCAATGTTATCAACAGTTCCTTCTGCGATCTCTGCCCCAAACTTAGCTGCTTGCTTTTTGCCTGTTTCAATCAGTTCCGGTCCAGTAATTTCCATAAGGCCATAATGATTTTCTACCCAGGCACGTTTAGTCATGCTTTTATCATTGTCCACAACCACTACCTTCTTGCCCGCTTTTGCAGCAAATAGCGCAGCACTTGCACCAGCAGGGCCTGCACCTACAATTAAGATATCAAACATCCATACTTCCTCCTTCAACACATTATTTACTTATATGTTATCTAATTTAATAATAATTGTAAAATAATGTGATTTCAGGAAAATTATCCAATTTAATCTTCATCTTTGATATCCCGATCCTCCGGTATCGGCTCATTTAGTATTTCTTCCACCAGCTCCCTGTATTTTTCAACCTGCTTTATATGGGCACTAAATTGTTCCTTATATATTAAATACTGTTCTCCATCATAAATGGCGCGTATTTTCTTTTGCTGAATCAAGCTTTCTACATATGACTCAGGGTAAGATAAATATTCTGCGGTTTCTTTAATGGTAAGATACATGCTTGTTCTTCCCTTTCTAATTCCCTTATAATATGGTTTTACTATTTTCTAGGCACTAGAAGACTCTACTAAAATCATATAGAATAGAAACTGTAAATAATTTGTATATGCAACTTATATTCTTTTATTATACAGCGAAAAAATACTATTTGACTGAATTCCAGCTCTTTTTTCAGCCAGATAGAGAACAGGAGAAATATAAGCTAATGAATAAAAAATGGTTATTGGGCTTATATGTGATCATCAGCCTTATTTGGGTATTCGGAACGAACTACCTTTTGCATATGCTGGAGCCCTCTTCTCTTGTCAGCTTCCTTTTTAGAGCAAAAGAGTTTCTGTACATTATCGTTACAGGCTGGCTGCTCTATTATTTTATTGGCAAAAGAGATGAGCTTATTGCCTCAAGGGAAGATGAAAAACGTCTTTCCACTTTAATTAACTCCATGGTGGATTTTGTCAATTTCAAAGACGGCCATGGCCGCTGGATCGAGTCCAATGAATTTGGACTCAAATTGTTCAATCTTGAAAATGTCGATTATAAAGGCAAAAGGGATTCTGAACTGGCCGAGTACACAGATTTTTATGCAGACGCACTGCGCTACTGTGAAACATCAGATGAGGAAGCCTGGAAAAACGGCAAAATTACCCGTCTGGAAGAAGTCATCCCATTGCAGGACGGAACAGAAAAAACGTTTGATACGATTAAGGTACCGCTCTTCCATGCAGATGGAAGCCGTCAGGGTCTCGTCATAATCGGCAGAGATATTACAGAAAGAAAGCATGTGGAAAAGCTTCTTGCCGAAAGCCAGCAGCAATATAAATCCTTGTTTGAATATAATACTGAAATTGTCTTTATGACAGACCTTCATGGCACCATCACGAAAGTAAATCCCCAATTCAAAGCGGTGACAGGATACAGTCCTGATGAGACATTGGGTAAGAGCATTAATGAAATCATACCAGCTCCTTATAAAATGAAGGCCATTAAAGGCTTTAAAGGCATCCTTAAGGATAAACAGCCCAAAACCTGCGAATTTGAGTTCAATCATAAAAATGGCAGCAAGCTCACTATCCAATGCACCGCACTTCCGCTCATTGTGAACGGTCAAATTGCCGGAATCATCGGCTATGGAAAAGATGTGACAAAGCTGCGGCAAGCTGAAGAAAGACTGCGCCGCACCGAAAAGCTTTCTGTGGTTGGAGAGCTGTCTGCCAGTGTGGCGCATGAAATCAGAAATCCGCTGACATCTTTAAAAGGCTTCGTGCAGCTCATGCAGCTGGAAGATGAAAAGCATCAATTCTATTATCAGATCATGCAGGAGGAGCTGGACCGGATCAACCATATTGTCGGCGAGCTGCTGCTCCTTGCCAAGCCTCAGGATATTTGTTTTACAAAAGCGGATGTTCAGAAAATCCTTTTTAATGTCATTTCGCTTTTAAAAACAGAAGCCAGCATGCACAATGTCCAGATCGAATTTCTATTAAAATCGGATGTGTATATGATTGAATGTGAACCAAATCAGCTAAAGCAGCTATTTATTAATATAATAAAAAATGCCATTGAAGCATCAAGTGATGGCGGTAAAGTAACGGTTACGCTGCAGGCGGAAGACCGGCAGCTGACTATCCTGGTTAAGGATAATGGCTGCGGCATGTCGGAAGAACGCCTTAACAGGATTGGTGAACCTTTCTATTCATCCAAGGAGAAAGGAACTGGCCTCGGACTTACAGTCAGTTTCAAAATTGTCCAATCCCATAATGGTTCCATTTATTTCAATAGTAAAAAAGGGAAAGGAACAGAAGCTGTCATCAAGCTGCCAGTAAGAAAAAATACATCTGCCCCTGAGGCTGGATTAACAGTTTAAACAGTAAAGAGCGATGTTCAATCAAACGTTTGATTGAACATCGCTCTTTTTTAACCCTGCTAATTCCCCTTAATCTCCAGCAGCTTCTGCCTCAAATCATTTTCCATATTGGCCAGGTCGTGTTCTGCCTGCCGGCGTTTATGGCGGCCCTCCTCCTGGATTCTAAGGGTTTCTTCAAGAGTGGAAATCAGGTTCTCCTGTGTTTTCTTTAACGTTTCAATGTCGACAAGGCCCCGCTCATTCTCACGTGCTGTTTCAATTGTATTCATTTTCAGCATTTCGGCATTTTTCAAAAGAAGATCATTAGTTGTTTTCGAGACCTTCTTCTGGGCTTCGACAGCATGGCGCTGGCGAAGCAGTGTCAAGGCGATGGCCACCTGGTTTTTCCAAAGCGGGATAGCCGTCATGATGGATGACTGAATTTTTTCAACCAATGCCTGATTGGTATTCTGTATAAGGCGGATCTGCGGTGCGCTTTGAATCGTTATTTCACGGCTAAGCTTCAAGTCATAAAGGCGCTTATCCAGGCGGTCGGCAAACTGCATCATATCGTTCACTTCCTGGAACTTCATCTGGTCATTCGACTCTTCTGCCTTCTTCTTCAGCTCGGGAATCGTCTTTTCATGAAGCTCTTCAAGCTTCAGTTCACCTGCTGCAATATATACATTTAAAGCATGAAAATACTCTTTATTATTTTCGTATAGCTTATCTAACATGACAATGTCGGAAAGAAGTGCATTCTTGCTTCTTTCCAGTTTGACGCTGATGCGGTCAATCTGAGCACCTGTTTTTTGGTATTTGGATAAGACCTCCTGAACAGAGCCGGATATCTTTCCAAACATACGCGCAAAAAAGGTTGATTTCTCCGGCTTCAGCTCATCCGGATTCACATCATTGAATTTCTTCATCAGATCATTGATGATTGTTCCCACTTCACCAACATCTTTTTTCTGAACATGCTCAAGCATTGTATGAGAAAACGTCAGCAGCTTTGATTGAGCCGGTGTTCCGTATGAGATCATCGCCTGGTGATTGGCAGGATCGATTTGCTTTGCAAGCTGATAGGCTTTTTCCCGGTTTTCTTCCGGAATCACATCGATCAGCCTTGTCCGCTTTTCCGATTGCAATGGCGAGGGAGCTGCATCCTGCTTTTCCCCAAAAGGATCTGCCATCAGATCATCCAATAAATTAGTGTTTTTTAACAGGGACGGTTTATCTTCAGTCATTTTAATCTCCTGCTTTCATCATGAATTCTTGAATCTTTTATCTTCTCAATCGAATTCTTGGCAACATCAATTTCAAGATGAAGCTGATCAATATCTTCAGCTATAACCCTGTGAAGATCTTCCTCCACATGATGGGTAAGTGCATCGAGTGTACGTCTGGTCTCCTGGAGGGACTGATCCAGTTCACGGGATTTTCTCGGCTGGGAAGACAGAAAGACATACTTTTCCGCCAGCTCCACTGCGGAATCCAGGTGAGAAAAGTAAAACTTCTCGGCCTGGTAAAAACGTTTCGGCTCACTCCTGGTCAGTCTGTAAATCCTTCTCGTCACCCTCATGAACTCCATGCGCTGCTTCAGCGTCGGGAAATGCCGAATCGAGAACATCGCTTTATGCAAACGGGTTATCTTGCGGCGCGCCTCATCAAGATTTCGCTTAATGTATTGGTATTCCCTTTTCGTCAATCCATGCTTTTTCAAAAAGCGGCGGCGCTGAATCAATCCCCCTGCCCAATAAGTAAGAAGCCCGGCTCCGGCTCCATATATCCCTGACAAAATGAAAGTTTGCCCGAATGCAAAGTAACTAGCCAGCCAAACGCTGACAGACAAAGGAACAGCCGTCAGCAAACGAAAAGCAAATGCTAAAAAGGAATTCATATTTATCGACTCCTACTCATAGTCCTACTTATTTATACGTTATTTATAAACCTAAAGTTTCATCCACAGACATATTTCAGCAAGAAAATCGCGAGCACCTTCGGAACAAGTCAACTCCGCTTGTTCCTGCGAAGAACATCCAAGGAGGCTTTGACTTGGTTCCCACCACCGGACCCCTCAAGGGGGCAGGTGCGAGCTATAAAGCAAAAAAAGGCGTACATCCTTAAATCTATTAAAACACTTTTAAAAAACTTCTCAAGTTATACGATACAAAATAACACGATTGCCAGCCATAGACCACAAAAGTAATCCTTGCTAAGACCTGAGACGTATATTTCCCTGCAAAAAAAGCACCTGCGGAAATTTCCCGCAGATGCTTTCTAGCTATTTTACAGCCAATGCACGCTTGCCCATGGCATCGTAGATCTTAATGAACTTCTCCTTAGGCATTTTCACATCTTTCTGAACTGCTTCACTGTCATTAAAGTAAACATAATCTGCATCCACACCGGTTACGACAATGCAGTGCAATGGTGTCGGTGCACTGATCGTTTTGCCGGCAGGCGTTTTCCAGCTTCTATTATTCGGCATTTCATGGCTGATTGTAAACCATGCCAAAACAGGATTACCCTCTGAAACAGCCTTTTCTATTTCTGAAAAATCTTTTCCGGTCAGATTTACACCGCCTGGACGATACTGATCAAGCAGCTTTTTCAGCGGTCCCGGGTTTATCGTATGGCCGTTGCCAAAAGGTGTTCCGACAAACCCGACATCAGGATCCCCCCAGGTTTTAATAGAACCATCCGCATTTCTAACCAGCTTGGTTGAGTCATATGGCATTTCTTTTGCAAGTGTTGTTTTGCTTACATTCACTCCATAAAATTTCAATGCCATGGCAAGAGAAGTTACTTCACATCCGCTTGGCAGCTCCGGCCGCTGGGCAATGAGCGGTACATTGATCCTTGCCTGACGGGGATCACCAGCTGTCACATAATCACCGCTTACATACCCCGTGCTGCCGTTGTAGGAAATTTTATACCAGCCGTTGCTTTCCTTATGTATGACACTTAATAATGTTCCGTTTTTTAAAAGGCCGACACTGCTGTAATTTAATCCCGGACCTTTTCGGACATTTAATGATGTTGCATCCACCCGGTAAAGTTTTTCATTTGTTTTGACGTATTGGCCGCTGACATAGCCTGTTTTTCCATTATAGTTAATTTTATACCAGCCGCTGGCAAGGCGTTCGATTGCTTGTATACTGCTGCCTTGGGGCAGACTGCCGATCCGATCGTAATTTGTTCCGGGGCCTGAACGGACATTCAGACTGGTTGCATCCACTGTGTAAGTATAGGAAGCCGCTTCTGCCACTGCCTCGTTTGAAAAGCCTGGAATTATTGGTGACATGATTCCTCCTGCAAAAATAGCTGCAGCAGCAGTCCCTTTTAATAAAGCTCTTTTTCCATATGAACTTTTTATAATTGCCATATACTTTCCTCCATATCCTTAATTTATTTCTGTCGAATTTTGCAGACTACTCTAAAAATATCGATTCGGAAACTCCCAGTCTACCTTTTTGGGACTGGAAAAATATTATTGATTCTATTGAATCAGCTAATATGGGGGAGTCAGTATATTTGGCATCTGCATATCTTCCTTCTTCCTGCCATTCAATTAAGTGCCCCTAGCAGCAGAAAGACGATTTTTTGTTTATTTATAAGAAATACAGGGAATATGCTCTTGTACCAATTTACTTACACCTTGGAGGAAACATAATGAATAAGTACTATTTTTATATAATTATTTTTTTTATAGGAGCGATTGTATTTCCTTCCTCTGGATATGCAGAGGATCGGGTTGAACAGGAAAACAAGGTTGTGCTGATTTCATTTGATGGAATGAGAAATGACCTGACAAAAGAGTATGTAAAGAAAGGCAAGCTTCCCCACATTAAAGCACTCATGAAGAATGGAGTAGCCGCCAAGGACTCCAAAACCGTAACCCCATCGCTGACCGCCCCATCACATGCGGCAATTGCATCAGGAGCTGCCCCGTCGGAAACCGGCATGGTCAGCAATAAGTGGCAGGATCCCCAAAAAGAATTGGCAAATGGAGAAAGCGCCTTCCATCAGCCGCTCGATAAAAGCCCGCTTTGGGCAGAGGCAAAAAAAAATGGCAAAACAACTGCCACAGTGCTGTTTCCCGGATCAAACCCCAGTGCAGGAACACAGGCTGATTACGCAGTTTATTATGGCGAAACCTGGGCAGAGAGTTCCCTGGATAAGCTTCAGTTCAAAAAAGCAGAGAGCTGGAAGCACAAAGAAAGCAGCTTTAGCCCTTTAAAGGAAGCTATATTGAAGCTGCCATTAAAAAAAGCAAAGAATAAAGAAATTTATATACTGGCTTTAGACACTTCAGATGATGGAAAGACCAACTATAACCGCTTCATTTTTTCGGAAAATCGTTCGGCAGACCCCAAAGATGTCATTGTCAATGCCAACGAATGGGGGTCAATTCCTGTCGAAGCTGATGGCGAATCTGCAGGATTCTGGTTTAAGCTGAAAATTGACCCTGGCCTTGAGAAAGCAAGCATTTACCGGACGGCCGTTACGTCAGCCCTCATTGAAGGTCCCGACGGATTTGAAGAGGAGCTGCTTTCAAAATTCGGCTTTTTTCCCGTTCAGGATGATACAAAGGCCTTTGAAAAAAAGTGGATTACTAGAGAAGAGTACGAAGAAATCAGTTCACGTTTTGTCAGCTGGGCAACTGATGTGTCTCTTTATATTAAAGAAGAATACCAGCCGGATTTGCTGATGTTTTATACACCTCAAATAGATCATGAATCACATCACTTTCTGCTGACAGATCCACGGCAGCCTGGGTATTCAGAGGAAAATTCTCAAAAACATAAAAAATACATTGAATGGGCATACAAGCTTTCCGATAATGTCGTTGGACAGACGATGGATAGCCTTAGCGGAGAAGACCACCTTCTTGTTGTATCCGACCACGGCATGGAGCCAGTTCACACCATCCTTGCCCCAAACACTCTTTTGAAAGAAGCCGGCCTCTTAAAGACAGATAATAAAGGCAAAGTGGATGAGGAGTACTCCAAAGCAATGGCTGTGGCCAGCGGGTCAGCTGCACAAATTTATCTGAATGAGAACCTCACTAAGAAAGAGAAGGAAAAGGCAGCAGACCAAGTAGAGAAACTCTTTAGCGAGTATAAAATCAAGCCGAAATTCCAGACGAAAGTCCTTAAGGGGTATTTAGGTGAAGCAGGTGATTCCATTGTGCAAGGGCAGGTCAGCCATTTTAATCAAGCAGCGAAGCAATTTTTCCATTACCTTTTTAGAAAGGAAGAAAAACCTTATCAAATTGCCTATGGAAATAAAAAAGAGAATAAGCATCCTAACCAGGGAGACATTTTGCTGCTTGGCTCAAGGGGCTATATGATGGGCAGCAGCCTAACAAGCCCCCATATGCCGGCCATTGAACTCGGCAGCCACGGAGGCAATCCTGATCGGAAAGAACTCAGGGCCGTTTTCTTTGCACACGGCCCTTCTTTTAAAAAGGAACACCGGATTAGCTCGATTACCACACTGGATATTGCCCCAACTGTCTATAAGCTGCTGGACATACCAGCTCCGGACTTCTTGGAGGGTGAAGTTCTAAAAGATGCTTTAGATTAAAAATACTGCCTTGCATGTGCTGCAAGGCAGTATTTTATTTTTGAAAATAAAAAACCCACCCCTAAAGAGATGAGCTGTACACACTATATACAATCCAATTCCACCATCACCGTAGTGCCTTTGCCTATAACACTTTCAATGGCCATCAAACCTTGATGCTCCTGAATAATCTTATTGCTGACTGTGAGCCCCAAACCGATTCCTTTATCTTTTGTCGTATAAAAAGGGGTCCCAAGATACTTCAGCATTTCACCATCAATGCCTGCTCCTTCATCTTCAAAAGCAATCCTTACACGTCTGCTCTCTATTCTTTCAGCACTAATATATACATTTCCGCCATTTGGCATAGCTTCAATCGCATTTTTTAAAAAGTTGACAAACACTTGCTTCAGCTGGGGAGGTGAGCATAATAGCATGATATCATTCTCAAAATGATTGAGATGGATTTGAACATTGTGAAGCAGTGCCTGCGGATGAAGTACATTAATCGTACTTTCAAGAATGGACATTAAGCTCCCTTTCTCAAACTCAATTGCCTGGGGTTTTGCCAGGGACATGAACTCATTGACAATGATATCAATCCGATCAAGCTCTTCCATAATAATGGATAAATAATCATCCTGTTTTTCCTGATTAACGCTGGATTGGAGCAGTTTTGAGAAACCTTTTAAAGAGGTCAGCGGATTTCTGATCTCGTGTGCAACCCCTGCTGCAAGCTGTCCGATAATGGAAAGGCGGTCCAAATTACGCAAAGCCGCATCATTATTAACTCTGTCTGTTATGTTTCTGCCTACTGCCACAAATAATTCAATCTCTCCTTTATCGTTTAATATAGGAGAAATGCTTGCCTCAACGAAAACGATTTCGCCATTAATGGTATCCATCTTTGTTTCAAGCAGCTGAGGCTCACCCGTTTCCAGCAGCTTTTGACATACCTTGCTAAACTTTTCTCTCTCTTCCTCAGAGTTTATGACAGTGCCGCAGGTCTTCCCAACAAGCTGCACCGGCGAATAACCCAAAACTTTTCCATGAGATGGGGATGCATAGATCAACGTTTGATCCTTTGTGAATACTTTGATCATATCTGTCGTATTCATCGTAATCAAATCGTACAGTTCCCTGGTTTTTCTTAATTCCCTCTCCATGCTTTTAAACTCTGTCATATCCCGGAAGATAGCCAAAACGGCGATGATTTTGCCCTTGGAATTTCTGAAGGGAGAATACGAAACCGATATATCCAGAACCGAACCATCCTGATGATAGCGCTGTGTGATCACATTGCTGTATACTTTCCCAAGCTTGACCAGTTTTATAATCTCCTTCACTTCTTCAGGGTTCTGAAACTCGGTAAACTTTCTGCCAATAACTTGCGCTTCGGTATAGCCAAAAATCACCGTATACATATGATTTACCCTTATAAAACGGTTCTCCATATCAATGATGGCAACCCCATCTGCAGTGCAGTTCAGGAACAAATCGAGTAATTCATCAGGATTGGAATAAATCGACTCACCATCATTGCCAAGTATCGGGAAATCATTGACCAATTAGCTCACCCCATTTAATAACTCTATAAACTATATTTTACAGAATTATAAGAAAAAAAGCAGGGGAATTCTTGAGAGAACCTAAAAAAGCAGCTTCCCAATAGGTCAGCTGCCCTCTTTCCATTCTAATCCAGCGACTGCTTCACAATGCATAGTCTGAGGGAACATGTCCACCGGCTGCACTTCGATTGTCCTGTATCCGCCATCCTCCAGAATACGAAGATCCCTTGCCAGCGTTCCCGGGTTGCAGGATACATAGACGACTTTCTTTGGCTTCATGCTTAAAATGGTTTTCAGCAGAGCTTCATCACAGCCTTTTCGCGGCGGGTCAACGACAAGCACATCTGCGGTGTTCCCCTTTTTATACCAGTCAGGGATTACTTCTTCTGCTTTCCCGACTGCAAATGAAGCATTTGTCATGCCGTTTAAATCAGCATTCCGCTTCGCATCCTCAATGGCTTCCGGCACGATTTCAACGCCGAACACTTCTTTTGCTTTCTGTGCCAGAAAAAGAGAAATGGTGCCAATTCCGCAGTACGCATCGATAACCTGTTCTTCTCCGCTCAAATTCGCATATTCCAGTGCTTTATCATATAAAACTTTCGTTTGCTCCGGGTTCACCTGATAAAAGGAGCGGGCGGAAATCGCAAATTTGATATCGCCAATAAAATCATAGATCACTTCTTCACCCCAGAGGACTCGTGTGACATCTCCCATGATCACATTCGTCTTCCTGGGATTCACATTATGGACGATGGATTTAACACCTTCAATGCTTGATGCAATCTCATCCACAATCCTTTGCTTATGCGGGAGCTCGTTCGTCCTTGTGACAAGGACAATCATCACTTCGCCTGTCACAAGCCCATAGCGCGCCATCACGTGGCGGAGCTCGCCTTTATGCCTGCCTTCATCATAAGCACGGACACCATAGCGTCCGCAAATTTCCTTTACCTTTTGTACAACCTCATCATTTTTTTCCTGCTGGATGAGACATTCCTTCATATCGATGATCTGGTGGGTACGCTGCTGGTAAAATCCGCCGATCAGGCCGCCCTCCTGCTCGCCAATCGGAACCTGCGCTTTATTTCTGTAACGCCAAGGGTCCTTCATGCCGAGAACCGGATGCACCTTGACGCCCTCAAGTTTTCCGATTCTTTCCAGAACATCTCTGACCTGTTTTTCCTTGGCGAGAAGCTGGCCTTCATAGCTCAGGTGCTGCAGCTGACATCCGCCGCACTCCTTATAAATCGGGCAGGGAGCTTCTACTCGGTATGGGCTTCTTTCATATGTCTCGATCAGGCGCCCAAAGCCATATCCCTTATTCACCTTAATCACTTTTACCTTTGCTCTCTCACCGGGAAGCCCATCCGGAACAAATAGAGGATAACCATCCACCTTTGCAACTCCTGCCCCTTCATGGGTCAAATCCTCAAATATAACATCTATATAATCATTTTTTTGAACCGGTAATGTTCTGCTCATCATTTTCTTCCTTTTCAGCTTAATTCCGTGACCTATTTGACTAGACAGATTGTATCACAAAAAAGGGGTGAATACGAAATAGATATGGTGCGGATTTTGAACCTGTATACCCTTTATCATGTCTATTTGAAAAACCCTCCACTCTATTAGCATATTTTCCAGTCTATTTGTAAGCTTACCCTGTCTGTTTGCAGAATCACCCTTCTAATCGCAGTAATACTATTCTAATTGCACCGTTCACAAATTCATGTGTTTTGCAAAATAAAAGCCCGCCCTGTAAGAGGGCGGACTTCCTATTATTCGCGGGAACTTTCCCAATCGGTCGGGCGGTCTTCTTCACGAATCTGATCAATTGGGACAAATACTTCCAAATGCCTGTACAGGTTTACGAATTCAGCAGGAAGCAGGCCGCCAAATTCACCGTCCAGATTGAGCTGGACTTTTTCTTTGGACTGTACTTTGATGCGGTTTGCCTGTGTATAGATGACGTTCGGATCTTTTACATGCTCACCCCGGACAGCCATTGTCGCGATCCGGATAAAATCAGCAAGATTGGTTTTCTTTAATATCAGCAGGGAGAATAGCCCGTCATTTATACAGGAATCCGGCGCCAGCTTTTCAAAACCGCCGACTGAATTTGTCAGGCCGACAAGGAAAAGCATAACTTCACCTTCAAAGATTTTCCCGTCAAACTCGATGCTTACTTCGGTTGAACGGATGGAAGGAAGCATTTCAATTCCCTTTAGATAATAGGCAAGCTGGCCAATCATGGTTTTCAGCTTGCTTGGCACCTCGTAAGTCAGCTCTGTCAGCCTTCCGCCACCAGCAATATTAATAAAATATTTATCATTTATGCGGCCAATATCGACAGGTATGGTATCTCCTTTTACAATGATTTCAGCAGCCGCATCCACATCTCTTGGAATATGGAGCGCACGGGCAAAATCATTGGTTGTGCCCGTTGGAATAATGCCGAGGCGAGGACGGTAATCCTGTTCAGCGAGTCCGTTTACCACCTCGTTAATCGTACCGTCGCCGCCTGCTGCAATAACCAGATCGAAGCGGCGTTCAACAGCTGCCCGTGCAGCTTTAATCGCATCTCCTTCACCTGTGGTGGCATGGCATGAGGTTTCATATCCTGCACTCTCCAGCTTTTGCAGAACCTCTGCTAAATGTCTTTTAAAAATTTCCCGGCCTGAAGTCGGATTATAAATAATTCTTGCTCTTTTCATAGCCATCATCCTATTATTGAAATATCTAAACTTAATCCTTATATATTATTCCATCTTTTTACATCATAGCGAATAGTCCACGGCTTAGCAATTATTCACTGCCATCCGTTTCTATTCTATTCACTTCCCGCTATTTTCACAAGTGGTCAGATGCACAAATGAATTATACCCTCATTAGGCAAAAAAGTATCGTAATTAAGTTATATTTCTTGGAGATGTAACTGAAATCGCATTAAGCAGGATGCAATTGAGCATTATTCCTGTTTCAGGTCCTGCAAAACAAGGCTCTTAACATAGTCAATAATGGTTTTATATGGATACTCTTCATTAATTACCCTGTGAAGCATTGCCCCGTCCATAAAAGTCCAGAATAATCCCGATACATGGCTTGGATCTGTATCCGGACGGAATTCCCCGGCAGCCTGCCCTTCCTCCATAATGTCTGTTATCAATTTCAAAAAGAACTTCTTTCCTCGCTCGTTCAGAATTCGATTCAAGTTCTCATCTCTGGAGGAATGCAGCGTAAATTCCAGCTGAACAGTAATTCTATCTTTTCGTTCCTGGCTGAATGGGCTCATATCCCTATACAAATCAAAAAGATATTCCAGTTTCTCTTCCGCAGAAGAGAACTTGGAAATGTTCTCTGCAAGTCTTGCATTAGCTGATTCTGTCTGCTCATTCAAAAGCTCCAGATAGATTTCTTCCTTGCTTTTAAAATAATTATAGATAGCTCCCTTGCTGATTCCTGAATAAGCGACAATGTCATCAATGGTCGCTGCCTGAAATCCCTTTTTGGCAAAGCAGGCCAATGCACCCGCCAGGATCTCTTTCTTTTTCTTCCGCTTATATTCCTCTGATACGATAGGCGACAAGTCTGTCCCTCCATTGTATTTGTTTAGTCTCTGAGAAAATTATTCCCGCGCATTAAACATCAGCAGCACTTTTGACTGATGTCACTTCTTTTCAGAACTTCTTCTATATAAAGGCTGGCATGTTCACTCGTGATTTCTGTATTTTTCTCCGCCAATCCGGCCATTACCAGGTCTTCTTTCACTTTAGCGAGAAATAAATCTCTGATAGCTGCTGAACGGCATGGCTGTATCTGCGCTGCCAAGTCCCAGATCCATTGCTCAAGATGGACGCTCTTGCTCTTTTTTTGCATCTCCTGCGGAACCCGCCTTCTTCCCATATTTCTCACTCCCCAAGCATATTCTTATCTTTTAAAATAAACTGATTAGTCTTTTTATTGTAAGGATTTTTAAATGAATTTTCAAACTTTTCGCACACAAAAAAAACTCCTAACTGTCCGTTAAGAGTTAATCCTGATCTATTTGGTTTTTATCCCGGTACATTGTTACTAATCCCCCAATCAGCATAAAGCAGGCAAATGCAATGGGAAACCAGCGCTCAAACCAGGATTCTTTATTGGGAAGTTCTTTGTGTTCCTTGTCCGCTTCTTCCGAAAATCCTCCTGTAATTTGAGCCATAATAAGATTGGTAAACTCATCTTCCCCAGGCATTTCCGGCAGGGAATTTTCCTCCTCGTCCATTGCTTCGAGGTATACTTCCAGGCATTGATCACATATATAGAGATGATCTTCATAGAGTTCACGTTCTGGTTCTGACAGCACATTTTTCACATATTTCCGCCATTCTTCCAATGAAAAATGATCCATGAAAAATCATCTCCTTCCAATGTTCCTGACAGCGTAGCGTTCAGGAGCATGAGAATATCCTGCTGGGTATTCCGATCGAATAAATCCTGGGTTATATCAGCTTCCCTTATATCTATTCGGATTACATTCTTTCTTTTTGAGTGCCGAAACAATCATAATCGAGAGAATTGAATAATTCAATACATTTTTTATAAAAATCTCCCCCAAAAAGCTTTTATTTCCATATTTTTTCATCGCTTAATATTAAAATAATGATTAATTTCCCGCTTCGAACAAAACCATTATATGGTAAACTGTAAGCGATGACTTCAAAGAGGAGGGCAGTGAACATATTTTTAAATAATGGACAACTCTAAACCATTATTGAATATATTGATTGAAAAAGGATGGTTACGATGACATTTCTTATTTACTTGGCAGCGTACCTGATAGGATCAATTCCTACAGCCTTATTGATCGGCAAATATGCCTTTGGGATCGACATCCGTGATCATGGCAGCAATAATCCTGGTGCGACTAATACACTAAGGGTACTGGGCAAAAAAGCAGCTATCGTGGTTCTGCTGGTGGATGTGGGCAAGGGAGCAGCAGCTGCAGCATTGCCTGTCATCCTGAACGCTGAGACCGATCCGTTAATGGCTGGGATGGTTGCAGTAGCAGGCCACTGCTTTCCGATCTTTGCAGGATTCCGCGGAGGAAAAGCCATTGCAACCACGGCAGGTGTATTGCTTTTAGCAAATATATGGATGTTTTTGATCGCCTACATTTGTTTTGTCGCAGTCATTTACAGAACGAAGTATGTATTTTTTGGCTCTTTATCGGTGGGTGCATCTTTACTTATCTATTCCTTATTTACCGAAGGCACTGAACATGAACTTATCTTTTCTATTTTCCTATTATTTTTGATTTTCCTTCACCGTTCGAATATTAAAAACTTCATTGATAAAAATGAGCCTAAAATCAATGATAAGCGCCTGAAAAATGACCGCATCCCTCCAAGAGACCAAAAAAAACGAGCCTAATCGAAGCCCGGATCCTGCATTCGGGCTTTTTTTATTATTTTCTCACATGAAAGCCTTTCATTAAGCAAATCCTTTGAATAAAAGTGCAGTCAAAGGAGCTTCTATATGTTTTTGATCTTAAAAATATTAAGTCTTTACTTAATCACAATCATGATTATGAGACTGATGGGCAAGTCGACAATTATCCAGATGACTCCTTACGACCTCGTCGCCATCATTATTGTTGGTACAGTTGCCTCTGAGCCTCTTATTAGCACAGAATACTGGCCGACATTAGCAGCATTGGCGATTCTTGTAGGCCTTCATATTCTCTTTTCCTATTTGACTTTAAACCAAATTGGCAACCGATTTTTTCTTGGGGAACCGACAATGCTGATTAAAAACGGTGAAATCCTGGAAGACAATCTGGAAAAATCCCACCTTTCCATGACTCAGCTGCTGTCTATCCTAAGAAGCAAAGGCTATCCAAAAATTGCGGATGTGGATTACGCCATTCTTGAGCCTATCGGTGAAGTGAGCATCATACCGAAAGTGGCCAATACGCCTGTTACCGTCGAACATTTAAATATCTCCATTCAGGATGAGGGCCTCCCTATTGCGGTTATTGTGGATGGGAGGATTCAGGCGCGTAATCTCGAGCTGCTGGGACAGACTAAAGATTGGCTTTTAGAGCAGCTGCGGCAAAACAATTTGAATGAGAAAGATATTATGTACGCTTATGTAAATGAAAAGTCAAAAAAATTGAATATAAATAGACGCAGATAATATTCTAAAATAGGTTTAAGGTTTGAAGTTAAGGGTATATAACATTGGTTACTTACTAGACAAATAAAAAGTTACTTAACTATACATATCAATATCAGGGGGTAATGGTATGACAGAAAATAGCCTAGTGCTTGAAACAAAAATTGATGGTTTTGATTTTAATTGGGACCTTGAAAAAGGTCTGTTTAATTTTGAAGGCGATGATGCGGTCCTATTTTGGATAAAATCTGCCATGAAAAGCTTCTTCGATACGATTGAAGAGATCTCTGGAAAAGAAACATCCAGCCTTGTACTTGAGACCACCGGCTTCAGGCAGGGAATGGTAGTAGGGGAATTCTTCAAGGATTTAAAACTTCCGATAGAAGAAGTGGCTAATATCATACCCAGAATATATGCTTCTGCCGGCTGGGGAAAATTCATAATCACTGATTTAGATCCCGCTGCGAAAACCGCCAGGGTCAGAGCAATTGACAGCTGGGAATATAAGATTAACAAAGAACAAGGGAAAAACGAGTCTGGAACATTCCTGCCGGGACATTTTGCAGGAATCTTTTCCGCTGTGTTTGGCACAAGCCTTTGGTATAAAAAAGCAGCTGACCAGTTGGCCGGACAGGATTATACAGAGCTGGATTACTTCCCTTCAAGCGTTACTGTTGAGGAAAATATACACGCTTTGGCAAGGCGCGAGGAATCAAAAAAAATCAGCGAGCTTGAAAAATTAGTGGAGGACCGGACGATTGAATTAAAGCAGCTTGTTAAAGAAATCTCTTCACCGGTTATTCCAGTCCTGGATGGAATCGTTGTTGTCCCTCTATTGGGAAGATACGATGAATTCCGCTCTGAAGAACTCGTGGATAAAACTCTCCACAGCCTTCCGAAGCACCAGGCAGATTGTCTGATCCTGGACTTAACCGGGTTAAATCAGTCCATCAGTTCCTACACTGTCGAATTCTTAAGCAAGTTGGCCGCTGCAGCTAACCTGATTGGCACCGAAACCATTCTGGTTGGCATTTCACCAGAACTTGGCACAAAGATTACGGAAACTAATTTTAACCTTTCTAAATTTAACTGCTTCACAAACCTGCAGCACGGCATTTATTATGCACTGTCCAAAAAAGGCAGGAAAATCTTTTAATAACGGAAAAAGCTGACTCCTCATTGGGAAGTCAGCTTTTTTGAGTTAAATGTGTACAAATTATCTGTATCGTTAATTTCTGCGGATAAAAATTTTTATGTGCTCATAGCCTTGTTTTAAGTGCGGATAATTTTATTAATGTGCGTACTGGTTATTTTAGTCTGTCTTATCAGTTGATTATACTTTCTTAGGAGCCCCCCTATATTTCGCTTCGCGCAGCTCAAGCGCATAGGCCTCAATATTAGGCATACCCATATCCTTGGCAATGCTTATTTCCTTTTCAATATCATAAGGAATCCGGACAATTTCGATTGAGAAAGGCCCAGCCTCTTTCGATAAGTATTCCCCATGCAAAATTGCATAGGTTGCCTGAGGAATATCCAGGGAATTCCCAACGCTTCCTGTATTGAAAAGCGTCCTATGCGGATGGACCGGTTCAATCAAAGCAGCATGAATATCACCATAGCCGACAACATCCGGAATTAGCCCGTCCTCTCCGGCATTAATATTTTCTGTATTCTCAAACATAGCCAGCTTTTCTTCATAAGAATCCCGCGTCGGTACAACCCGATGATAAATGCTTTTAGCGGAAGCATGGTAGAGCCTGACATATTTGCCGCTCATATAAAAATCGTGATGGAATGGCAGAGTTCCCAAATAGGCTAACGCCTCTTCCCCAAGCTGTCTCTGATGCCATCTGCCCTCTTCAAAGTCCAGCGGCTTCTGCATGAAATCATCCCAGTTTCCAAGGAGGACCACTTCACAGGTTTCTTTTATCCGTTCAACGGCTTTAAGGGAGTTTGGCCCCTTTCCTATTAAATCACCTAGGCAGAAAATAATCTCTATTCCGCGTTCGCGGATATTGTCCAGCACCGCCTCCAGAGCTGTGATATTTCCATGAATATCAGAAATTATGGCTACTTTCCCCATGTATGTCTCCCCCTTACTA
The DNA here is from genome assembly GCF_000294775.2 of Cytobacillus oceanisediminis 2691. Lineage (GTDB taxonomy): Bacteria > Bacillota > Bacilli > Bacillales > Cytobacillaceae > Cytobacillus > Cytobacillus pseudoceanisediminis. The sequence continues at coordinate 387,009 of NZ_CP015506.1, read as the reverse complement.
TTCTTATTTAATTTCTCCAAAACATCCAAGCTTCCTCTAACAATTGAAAAAACAAAATTTGATTTTTCCCTGTACCGCCATTACATTAGAAATATGGTAAAATAACAGCATGCCAAAACCAACATTACATATAGAAGGAGTAGGATTTATGTTAAAAGTATTTGTATTCGGACACAAAAACCCAGACACTGACTCAATCTGTTCAGCACTTGCTTATGCAGAATTAAAAAACAAATTAGGCGTTGATGCTGAGCCAATCCGCCTGGGCCAGGTAAATGAGGAAACACAATATGCTTTAAATTATTTTAAAGCTGAAGCTCCCCGTCTTGTTGAGGCAGTTTCCAAAGAAGCAAGCGAAGTAATCCTTGTAGACCATAATGAGTTCCAGCAAAGTGCTGATGATATCAGAGATGTGAAAATCCTTGAGGTTATTGACCACCACCGCATAGCGAACTTTGAAACAAGCGATCCGCTTTACTACCGCGCAGAGCCTGTTGGCTGCACAGCAACTATTCTGAACAAAATGTACAAGGAAAACGGTGTAGAAATCAGCAAGGAAACAGCTGGTTTAATGCTTTCGGCCATCATTTCCGATTCTTTGCTGTTCAAATCTCCAACATGCACAGATCAGGACGTTTCAGCAGCACGCGAGCTTGCTGAAATCGCGGGAGTAAACGCTGAAGAGTATGGTCTGGAAATGCTTAAAGCAGGAGCAGATTTAAGCAAGAAGAGCGTGAAAGAGCTAATCTCCCTTGATGCTAAGGAATTCCAAATGGGCAGCTATAAAACAGAAATCGCACAGGTTAATGCCGTGGACCTAAATGACGTATTAAGCCGCCAGGAAGAATTGGAAGCTGCCATTACTGAAAATATCAATAATAAAGAGCTTGACCTTTTTGTTTTTGTTTTAACTGACATCCTTAACAACGACTCAGTTGCCATTTCTCTTGGCAAAGAAGCTGCAGCAGTTGAAAAAGCTTATGATGTAACACTTGAAAACAACAGTGCCGTATTAAAGGGCGTTGTGTCACGCAAAAAGCAGATTGTACCGCCGCTTACTAACGTATTGGCTGGCAAATAAGACAAAGCAGTGCCGCACTGGGCACTGCTTTTTACTTATCCAATAAAGTTTCTGTCCCCATAACAAGTTTTATCATTAGTTCCTTCACTGTTACTTCTTCAGCCAGTGTCACTCCCTGTCCGGCCCATAATGACATAAACTCCGGCTGCTCCAGCTTGGCTGCCTGTTTTCGGATAGGGGCTGTCATATCATTCTGTAATGGATAAGGCAATGTCTGCAGACCTTTCATCTCTTCCATGAACCTGTTGCGAATTCCTCTTGCAAGCTTTCCGGAAAATGCTTTCGTCACAGCTGTCTGATCTTCCCTTGCATTTAATAGTGCATGTTTGTACAGTGAGTGAGCTCCGCTTTCCCTGCATGTAAGAAAAGCAGTTCCCAGCTGGACCCCTGCTGCGCCAAGCATCATAGCAGCAGCAATGCCGCGGGAATCCATTATTCCCCCTGCAGCAGCCACGGGACAACTGACCGCATCTGCTACCTGTGGTATTAGAGCCATGGAACCAATAAGCCCGCTTTCTTCGCTGCCGAAAGTTCCACGGTGCCCCCCGGCTTCAACCCCCTGAGCAATAATCACATCTGCGCCAGCCTCTTCCCATTCCACTGCTTCTTTTACATTGGTTGCGGTTCCAATAATAATCGTACCCTGTTTCTTTAATTCAGAAATAATGGCAGATTCAGGAATGCCAAATGTAAAGCTGCAAACAGGCACCTGTTCCTCCATCAAAACATCAAGCTGTTTTCTGTATAAATCAGCATAATTCTTTTCTGGCAGAGAAGGTTTTTCCTTCATACCAAGCTCACTGCTGTATCCGGCGAGTACATCCTCCATGCTGCTGATTTCCTCTGCATCCGCCGAAGCCTCACTATCCGGAACAAAGAGATTAACGCCAAATGGCTTATCTGTCAGATTCCGAATCCGTTTTATATCGTTCCTTATTTCATCTGAACTCATATAGCCTGCGCCCATATTTCCAAGTCCTCCACTATTGGATACCCCGCTGATTAATTGCGGCGTTGTCATCCCTCCAGCCATAGGAGCCTGGAAAATAGGGTATTTTATATCCAGCATCGCTGTTATGGAATTCTGGTTCCAGCCCATTTAAAACATCCTTCCGCCTTTATTTCCCCGAAACAATAGCATCTACTATACTATCAGCAACAAATTGCCAGATCTTAGAATCCTCCTGATAGGAAGCAGTTAGTCTCCTGTACATGCTCATTTGTTTGTCCTTAAAGTCTTCCGCATTCTGTGCGGGGAGCTTACTTCTTCCATCATCAACCATTTCCTGAACCTGTTTGGCACGAGGTCCCCAAACAGCTTTTTCCTTCCCCGCCTCATCTATAAAAATATAAATGGGTATTGCTCTGGATGTTCCGTTAGTCAAATATTGATCCATCAGCTCAAGATTCTGATCCCTTAAAATAAAACGGACTTCCATCCCTGCTTCCTCTGCGATTTTCAGCAGAATCGGATTATTCAGCATCGCATCTCCGCACCAATCTTCAGTGAGTACAATCACTTTCATGCCAGTGTCCTTAAATTCTGCCAATCTTGCTTTCTCTTTATCTGATAAAGAGAAACGATCGTAAATGCCCATCATTTCATCTTTATTTACTTTCATTCCCCCTATGTATTCATGCAGACTCAGCCCTTTTTGGAACCAATCCAGTAATTCCATTAATCAACACTCCTTTTTTCTAAATGACTAATTACTAATTCTGTATGGCTCCCCAGCATTCCTTCTGATTACTGCTGTCTAATTTTGCAGAAAAACATCTTTTCCTGGGAAATTAGACAAAGAGGCTGTCGGCAAAAAACGAAGGCCGGCGAAAAGCGGCCGGCCTTGTCATCAATCCATCATTCGTTTTTTGTATACGGCGACCACTAGAGCAAACACAGCAGCAGTCCATATAATTATTGCCGCCAGATGGGACCATACATCCGATAGGCCAGCCCCCGCTTCAATCTGATTAGCCAAGTCAATGAGCTGCAGATTTGGCAAGTACTCAATAAATATTAAAACTGGATATTTTTCTATAAAAGGGGTCAAGAACGAGCCAAAGGAAAAAATCATCATAATGGGCAAAATAACAACCGATGCTTCCATTACGGATTTTGTCAACAATCCAAGCAATGTGCCAATTCCAATATAAAAGATAGCAGACAGAATAATAGCCATACCAACTATTATTACATTATCAGGATTATAACCAGTTAAAAATGCAGCTATAATGATAACGGCAATAGTGCTAATAAAGCTCAATAAACTTTTCCCGAATAATATCTCCAGGGTACTTGCAGGAGACAGCATAAGTCCCCTTAATGTATTTTTTTCTTTTTCCTCTGCAATTAGTGAGCACTGCACATAAGCTGCTACTAAACTAAAAATCATATTGATGACCATATAATGTGCATCGATTGCCTCAATACCCATGCGTCCATAAATCGCGGCCATAACAAGGGGCAGGAAGACGGTAGTAGAAACATATAAATTTTTCGAAACATCTTTATAATCCTTATATAAGATGGCCATAGATCGTTTCATTGAAAAAGTCATGCTAATTTCCTCCCTGTTACTTCTACAAAAATATCCCCTAAAGTCGGTTCGTTCGAATAGATGGAAACAATTTTATTTCCAGACATGTAATCATACACAGTTTGTGCTCCGCCCGGTCCTTTATCGACAATTACTTTGCTCCCATCGGTCAGCTCAACAGTCAATGTATGATCGGCAAATTTTCGGCGAAGCGCTTTAGGTGAATCCAGCAATTGAATAGCCCCATTATTTAAGAACGCAACGCGGTCACATAGCGTTTCAGCCTCATTCATATCGTGTGTGGTCAAAAAGATCGTGGTTCCTTTTTCTTTTAAGTCTTTTAAGCCTTTATAAATATGTTTTGTATTTACTGGATCAAGTGCTGAAGTCGGTTCATCAAGAAACAGCAGCTCAGGCTGATGCAAGAATGCCCGTGCCAGTGTCACACGCTGAGTCATCCCTTTTGATAGTTTAGAAACAGCCTTCTTCTTATCATCTATTAAATTGACCATGCCCAGAACTTCATCAATCCTCTTATCCGGTACATCATAAAGATCACAGTACAGCTTTAAATTATCATAAATTGTTAAACGGCTATATAAACCGCTATTATCAGTCAGGATTCCGATTTTCTTACGGTATTCTTCTTTCTTCAGATTGGAAGCATTTACCCCAAATACTAAAGCCTCCCCATCTGTCTGGGCTAATTGAGCGGTTAGAATTTTTATGGTAGTTGTTTTGCCGGATCCGCTTGGCCCTAAAAACCCGAAAGTCTCTCCCTTTTTTACATTAAATGATACATTTTCCAGTGCTGGCTGATCTGAAAAGTATTTGGCCAATGATTTGACTTCAATGATATTCTCCATTTTCATCCTCCATGCGGTTTGTTTTCTTATGCATTCATCTTAATTCATAAAGAAAACCCCCACATTATATTCCAGATAAAAAGAGCACTACAGAGGCTGAATGGAGCAATACAGAAGTGGAATGGAGCTTATTTTAACCCCAGCATTTCTTTTAACTCCGCCATTTTCCCTTTTGATAAAGGGATTGATGATTTAGAAGCATCATTGAGCACCAGTGTAAAACTATTCCTTGTCCACGTCACGACCTCCCGGACCTTCTGCAGATTAACAATATAAGAGCGGTGGCATCTGAAGAAGCCATAGGGGTGCAGTTTTCTTTCCAGCTCTGCCAGAGTAAATACACTTGGATACACTTCACCTTTAATAAAAATATTGGATTGGCCATCGCTGCTTTCAATGTAATCAATTTCAGGCGGGTCGAATAATACGATTTTATCGTTCACTTTTGTAGGGACTTTTTCGAAGCGAACAGGCTGTACCGCTGGCGTTTCTTCACTCAGCAGACCGGCATGCTGTTCCTGCGCCGCTGTATCCGGTTCATCCTGTAAAACGTCAAGCTCCAGCAGACCGGTTTCACCAAGCCTATAAACCTTGTTGGTCACTGCAAGCGCACTCTCCAAATTACCAGTTAGTATTAAAACACCTTTCCCATTTTGATTAAGTTTCCTTATCAATTTTATGAAGACACGCTTTGTTTCCAAATCAATATTTTGGTCTGGCTCTTCAAAAATAAACAATGCAGGGTTCTGAAAAAGCATACGGCCAAAATGGACTCGTCTTTTTTGTGAATAGGATAACTTTCTAACCTGCTGATTTCGCTCTGCATCCAGCTGAACAGCACGCAGCCCTTCTTCTATTGATATTTCCGATCCATATAGGTTCTTATAAAAAGAGAAGTTTTCCTTCGCCGTTAATCTTTCATATAGCCCGTCATTTAAAGAGAAGATTCCAATGCCCGTCAAGAATTTGCGTTTGTCTATCGCCGCACTAATTTCATTAACCCTTATTTCTCCATTGGAAATCGGCATTGTCCCCATGAACATACTCAATAATACGTTCCTTACATTTGTATTTGTATGAACTGCTGCGGCCTCGCCCGCAGAGATCTCCAGACTAAATGGAGGAAATACAACTGTATGCTCATCATGCTCTTCTAAATTTGTTATTTTTAAAATGGCCATTTCTAATCACCTGGTTTTTTTAGATTTCATATCTGTAATTATAACGCTGAAGGACATGTAAAATATAGCTTTTCCTGGGAAATAATAGGGGTATTTGTCGAAAGACCGTTTTCTTCAAACAAAAAAGGGGCATGAAACCGAATGATTTCATACCCCGATAAATAGCTATCTTTTCTGAATTTCCTGCTGCAATAATTTGTTGACAAGCGGCGGGTTGGCCTGTCCTTTTGTGGCTTTCATGATTTGGCCGACAAGGAAGCCGATCGCTTTTTGTTTTCCATTTTTGAAATCCTCAATCGATTGCGGATTCGCATCAAGCGTTTCTCCGATAATCTTAAGAAGTGCACCTTCGTCCGAAATCTGAACCAGGCCTTTTTCTTTTACGATTGTTTCCGGATCTCCGCCATTTTCAACCAGTTCTTTGAAAACGGTTTTGGCAATTTTGGAAGAGATGGTGCCATTTTCTATCAGTTTAATCATGCCGGCAAGTCCCTCTGGTGTCAGAGCTATATCTGTCAGCTCTTTTTGTTCAGCATTCAGGTATGCTGACAGTTCACCCATCACCCAGTTGGAAGCCTGCTTTGCGTCAGCTCCTGCTTGGACAGCCGCTTCAAAGAAATCGGATGTTTCTTTCGTGACTGTCAGGACAGCTGCATCATAAGCAGGAAGCCCAAGTTCTTCAATATAGCGGTTCTTTCTTTGGTCCGGAAGCTCAGGGATCTCAGCACGAATGCGCTCTTTCCACTCTTCATCAATATGGATATCAAGCAAATCAGGCTCAGGGAAATAACGATAATCATCCGAACCCTCTTTTACCCTCATTAGAATGGTTGTATTGGTTGCTTCATCATAGCGCAATGTTTCCTGCTGGATTGTACCGCCTGAACTTAAAATCTCTTCCTGTCGTTTCTCCTCATACTCCAGTCCTTTGCGGACAAAGTTAAAGGAGTTCAGGTTCTTAAGCTCTGTCTTTGTGCCAAATTCCTCCTGGCCCACAGGACGAAGGGAGATATTCGCATCACAGCGAAGTGAACCCTCCTCCATTTTACAGTCAGAAACGCCTGTATACTGGATGATGGACTTTAACTTCTCGAGATATGCGTATGCTTCATTTGGCGTGCGGATATCCGGCTCAGACACAATCTCAATCAGCGGGGTACCCTGGCGGTTATAGTCTACAAGAGAATATCCTTTAGCATGAGAGAGTTTTCCTGCATCTTCTTCAAGATGGATTCGCGTAATGCCGATTTTTTTCTTATAGCCGTCGACTTCGATCTCAATCCAGCCATGCTCTCCAATTGGCTTATCGAATTGCGAAATCTGGTAGGCTTTTGGGTTATCCGGGTAAAAATAATTCTTCCGGTCAAATTTGGTGACAGGTGCAATTTCACAATTCAGTGCCATCGCAGCTTTCATTCCGAATTCAACTGCCTTTTTATTAATGACAGGAAGCACTCCAGGGTAGCCAAGATCGACGACCGTTGTGTTGGAGTTAGGCTCTGCCCCAAAATGGTTTGGGCTTGCCGAGAATATTTTTGAATCTGTTTTTAGCTCAACGTGTACTTCAAGTCCAATAACCGTTTCGTATTTCATGAAGTTCCCCCCCCTTACAGTCCCGGTTTTTGCTTATGGAATTCTGTAGCCTGCTCAAAAGCATGCGCTACGCGGTAAACAGTGCTTTCATCAAAATGCTTTCCGATAATCTGAAGGCCAAGCGGCAATCCATCCGCGAATCCGCAAGGTACGCTGATTCCAGGTACGCCGGCAAGGTTTACTGGAATTGTCAGAATATCATTTGCGTACATTGTCAGCGGATCAGATGTATTTTCACCAATCTTAAAGGCAGGAGTTGGTGCTGTCGGTCCAATAATGACATCATATTTTTCAAAAACATTTTCAAAGTCTTGTTTAATCAGTGTACGCACCTTTTGTGCCTTTTTATAGTAAGCATCATAATAGCCTGAACTTAAGGCGAATGTGCCAAGCATGATGCGGCGTTTCACTTCATCACCAAAGCCTTCTGCACGGGTCTTTTTGTATAAATCGATTAAATTCTCAGGATCTGCTGTTCTATAGCCATAGCGTACGCCATCAAAGCGTGCCAGGTTTGCCGATGCCTCAGAGGAGGACAGCAGATAATACGTTGCCAGTGCATATTTCGAATGCGGCAGGGAAACTTCCTCCCATGTTGCCCCAAGTTTTTCTAACACTTTCAGGGCGTCCAGTACTGACTGGCGCACCTCTTCATTCACACCTTCAGCCAAATACTCTTTCGGTACGGCAATTCTCAGCCCCTTTACATCCCCAGTCAAGCTTTCCGCATAGCTTGGGACCTCAACATTTGCTGAAGTAGAATCCATAGGATCCACACCTGAAATTGCCTGAAGCAGATATGCGTTATCTTCAACGGTCCGTGTAATTGGCCCGATTTGGTCCAGAGATGAGGCAAACGCGATCAGTCCGAATCTTGATACTCTTCCATATGTAGGCTTTAACCCAACAACTCCGCAATAAGAAGCAGGCTGTCTGATTGAGCCGCCTGTGTCTGATCCAAGAGAAAATAAAACTTCACCGGCTGCAACAGAAGCAGCAGAACCACCGGAAGATCCTCCGGGAACTCTTTCTAGATTCCATGGGTTTCGGGTTACTTGAAAGCCTGAGTTTTCATTGGATGATCCCATTGCAAATTCATCCATATTCAGTTTACCGATTGTAATGGTTTCAGCATTATGTAATTTGGATGCAGCAGTCGCATCATAAATCGGATCAAAGTTTTCAAGGATTTTACTCGCACTGGTGGTGCGCAGCCCCTTCGTTACGATGTTATCCTTCACGCCGATTGGCATACCGAACAAAAGGCCTTTTGCCTCGTCTGTTCCAATTTTCCCATCCATTCTTTTAGCTGCTTCACGGGCTTTTTCTTCATCAAGCGTCAAGAAAGCCTGTACTTTATCTTCAACTTCACCGATTCGCTTGTACGATTCGCTGACAAGGTCGGTAACCGTGATTTCTTTCTTATGTAAAAGCTGATGAAGTTCCGATACCTTATGGTCAAATAAACTCACCATTTTCCCCTCCCTATTCAATAATAGACGGCACTTTTATATAGCCATCCTGATGTTCCGGCGCATTTTTCAGAACTTCTTCCTGTGGAAGCCCCTTATTTGCCTTATCTTCTCTCAATACATTCTTCATATCAAGAACATGGGATGTTGGTTCAACATGGTCTGTATCAAGCTCATTCAGCAGTTCGGCAAATGAAATCATCTTGTCCAGCTGTTCGGTGTATGCAACAGCTTCTTCCTCAGTCATTGCAAGTCGCGCCAGGTGTGCAACATGCTTAACCTGATCTATTGAAATTCTCGACATTAATGCCACCTCCAAAAATTGAATACTGTCAATGCACAATTATTATGATCATACCAAACTTTCGCGCGTTAAAGCAATACGCGCACGCCAGCTGGCTTAGCAATCTTCTGCTTATTTTACCATGAGTTCAGTGAATTGTGTGTTTGCTTCTCTTTTTAGAGGATAAATGAAAAGCGAAACCGAATAAATGGGGGTTGCGGTAATAAATACAGGAGGTGCGATTATGGAATTTTTCCGATTTGATTTGGATGTCAGCAGGGAAATTGCCCAATTCAGCAGCCACAATGCCAGCATCACCCCGATTATCCGGAACAAAACAGCTACAGTTGGGTGTATCCACCTGAAGGATAATAGTGTTTTAGGCATGCATCCGGCAGCTTGTCCCCAGCTATTTCTCATCGTTGACGGCGAAGGATGGGTTAAAACTGCTGGCGGTGAGCAAATTGCAGTCCAAAAAGGAACCGCTGTTTATTGGTCTGAAGGTGAGGAACATGAATCAGGCTCTTACCTTGGCATGACTGCAATTGTGATTGAAGGTCCTGATTTGGATCCCCATCTGTACCTGAAGGGCCTTTGAATAGATAGCGGAACACCTCGAATGGGCCGGTAAGTGCTGAATTTTGGCCGGTAAATCCCGTATTTCGGCCGATATTTTACAAAAATTTGACCGGTAAAATCCCCATTTCGGCCGGTATTTTATAAAACTTGACCGGTAAAATCCCCATTTCAGCCGGTATTTTATAAAACTTGACCGGTAAAATCCCCATTTCGGCCGGTATTGTGGTGCTTTCCTCTCAAAATAGAGCAGCGCTGAAGACGCTGCTCATTTCCGCTTGAATAGTTTGGCAAATAGGCCGCCCTTTTTTTCTTTTTTTGCTTCTGCTTTGACCGTTTTCCTCTCCACGAAAATTTCCGGTTTATCAATCGCATAGTCATAGGCTAGAACCAGCCCGATCTCTGAATTATGATCTTTATTGGTGACGATTGTATATTCGACCTTATAGGTTGAGGCAAGCTTTATATATTTTGATAAATAGGAGTAGCTCATATTCCCATTTAGATAAAGATGAGCCTTGCTGTTGGCTTTAAGGGCCTCTTCCACCTGCGGATAGATTCCATCTTCCCTTATCTGCGGCTGCTTCAAGGCAATGACCACCCTCTCCCGAAGCGAGCCAAGAAACTTGCGGCGCTCATCAGGCTTGGTCTGTTTTTGTCCATGAATCCCCTGTTGAAGATAATCATCTATATTTTCAGCCAATTGTACATCCTCCATCCTTATATGACCTCAATGCTTCCATTGTATTCAGTATTACGTCCTATTTCAAATTTCGCCTATATAATATGTATGTTTTTGCAGCATGTACTGTGCTTGCCCCTTAAGCAAAAAAATACCCCCCTTCCAGGAAGAGAGGTTCAAAATAGGAGAATATACAGGTAAGAAATCAAGTTACATACGGGTAGAATTTAAGCTTCCTGCTTTTCAGTAAACTGTTCTTCCTCAGTGGATCCCTTCAAAGCTGTTGTCGAGGATGTTCCTCCAGTAATGACCATGGAAACCTGGTCAAAATAGCCGGTACCCACTTCACGCTGATGTCTTGTCGCCGTGTAGCCATGTGTTTCGCTGGCAAACTCGGCCTGCTGCAGTTCAGAGTACGCTGCCATTCCGCGGTCTTTATAGCCGCGAGCCAGTTCAAACATGCTATGGTTTAGCGCATGGAATCCTGCCAAAGTAACAAACTGGAACTTATAGCCCATTTTGCCGAGCTCAACCTGGAATTTTGCAATCGTTTCGTCATCGAGCTTTTTCTTCCAATTGAATGAAGGAGAGCAATTATACGCTAACAGCTTGCCAGGGAATTTTTCATGGATTGCTTCAGCAAAGCGTCTCGCTTCATCAAGATCCGGTTCTGAGGTTTCACACCATACCAGGTCTGCATAAGGAGCATACGCCAATCCCCGAGCGATCGCTTGGTCAAGACCTGCCTTTGTACGGAAGAAACCTTCAGGTGTGCGTTCCCCAGTAATGAAAGGTGAATCATAAGGGTCCACATCGCTGGTTATTAAGTCTGCAGCGTTGGCATCAGTCCGTGCGACAATGACAGTCGGCACGCCCATAACATCCGCTGCCAATCTTGCAGAAATTAAATTCTTAACAGCAGTCTGGGTAGGCAGCAAAACCTTTCCGCCAAGGTGGCCGCATTTCTTCTCAGAAGATAGCTGGTCCTCAAAGTGTACTCCGCCGGCACCCGATTCAATCATGCCTTTCATAAGTTCAAATACATTAAGCTGGCCGCCGAATCCTGCTTCCGCATCTGCTACAATCGGAGCGAACCAGTCAATGGAATGATCGCCTTCCATATGATGAATCTGGTCAGCTCGCTGAAGGGCCTGATTAATTCGTTTTACAACACTCGGAACACTGTTCGCCGGATATAGACTTTGGTCCGGGTACATATTTCCGGACAGATTCGCATCTGCAGCAACCTGCCAGCCGCTTAAGTATATGGCCTTCAGCCCAGCCTTAACCTGCTGGACAGCCTGGTTTCCCGTTAACGCCCCTAATGCATTGACGAAGTCTTCTTCATTCACAAGCTTCCACAGCTTCTCTGCACCACGGCGCGCTAATGTATGTTCAATATCAATTGACCCTCTTAATTTAATGACTTCCTCAGCCGTATACGGTCTTTCTACTCCATTCCAGCGTTCATCCATTTCCCAGCTTTCCTGTAACTGACGCACTCTTTCATCTGCCATTTGATTAAATCCTCCTTTTAATTTAGAAAATCATCATTTGAGCAAAATCCCAGTTGCACTGCATTTCTGTATCACAACAGGTATTAAATTATTAGCTGTTATGATATAAGTCTAAGTTGTTATAAAACAATTAATAATCTATGTTTTGTATTATATAACAGGGATTTCTTAATGGGAACCCCTTTTTAAAAAAATTTTCAAAATTTACCGCTAATTCTCTAATCTATCCAATAAAATAGCTCTTTTCGCTAACTTAATTTTATAAATTTAGATGAATAGATATGTTGATATATGTGATATAACAGCAAATTAATGCGAAATAACGTATTTTTATACATTTATATCTTTATAGCTTACAAGGTTTTTTGTCCCTCAACCTTTATTATGTTATGATAATAAACGTCTTTTCAAAGTGGACCATTCCCCAAACCGATTTTTCCACAAACACAAAACTGCATGTTACTGTATAAAAGTAACTTTTCCACGTATGTTTTAATGGGGACATAAATAGAAAAATGGGGGTGAACATATGGATTTCACTATGGCGACGTGGCTTTGGCTTCTTATTCCAATGCCATTATTGATCGTACTATCAGGCATCTCATATTTTGTTGAAAGGAGAGGATAAATAAGTATGGATATAAATATACCAACTTTAATTGCCATTATTGTTTATCTGGTCGGCATGCTGCTGATTGGCGTGCTTGCAGCCAGAATGACTAAAGATTTATCTGATTATGTTTTAGGCGGACGAGGGCTTGGAGCTGGAGTTGCAGCCTTGAGTGCCGGAGCTTCTGATATGAGCGGATGGTTAATGCTGGGATTGCCTGGAGCTGTTTACTTAGGCGGTATGGGTGAAATATGGCTTCCTATCGGTCTGGCAGCCGGTGCCTATCTGAATTGGCAGTTTGTTGCTAAGCCACTGCGTGTCTACACAGAAGTAGCCAACGATTCGATTACAGTTCCCGGGTATTTTGAAAACCGGTTCCATGATACTTCAAAATTGCTGCGGGTAGTTTCTGCAATCGTCATATTAGTCTTTTTCACTTTCTATACTTCTTCCAGCCTGGTCGGCGGTGCCATTCTATTAGAAAATTCATTCGGGATGGATTATACACTCGCTCTTTGGGTCGGAGCTGCTGTCATTTTGTCATACACATTATTTGGCGGCTTCCTTGCAGCCAGCTGGACAGACTTTATTCAAGGCATTTTAATGTTCTTAGCCTTGATTATCATTCCGATTACAGCGATTCAGGAGCTTGGCGGTTGGAATGAAACACTAGATCAGATCAGCGCGATAGATCCAACACATTTAGATGTTGCTTCAGGAGCCACTTTTGTTGGCGTAGTTTCCCTGCTGGCATGGGGGCTTGGCTACTTTGGACAGCCGCATATCCTTGTCCGCTTTATGGGATTAAAATCAACAAACGACGTTCCAAAAGCCCGCTTGATCGGTATGACGTGGATGGTTCTTTCGTTATTTGGAGCACTGTTTGTAGGGTTTGCCGGCATCGCCTATTTTGCAGATGCACCGCTTGCCAATTCTGAAACAGTATTCATCATGTTTTCACAGGTACTATTTAATCCATGGGTAGCTGGATTCTTATTAGCAGCCATTCTCTCAGCAATCATGAGCACAGTTGACTCTCAATTGCTCGTTTCTTCAAGTGCATTGGCGCAGGATTTTTATAAATCCATCTTCAGAAGAAATGCTTCCAAAAAGGAAGAAATGATTGTTGGCAGAATTGCTGTACTGGGCATTGCCATTATTGCCATCTTCTTAGGGTATAACCCAGAAAGCAAGGTGTTGGAACTTGTCAGTTATGCTTGGGCCGGATTTGGTGCAGCCTTCGGGCCAGTTATCATCCTGAGCCTGTTCTGGAAGCGCATGACACGGAATGGCGCCCTTGCCGGCATTATTGTTGGTGCCGTAACAGTAATTGTTTGGGCACAGCTTACCGGCGGACTGTTTGATTTGTATGAATTGGCGCCCGGCTTCCTATTTGCAGGTCTAGCGATCATCATCGTCAGCCTTCTGGATAAAGCACCTTCAAAGGAAGTTCAGGAGCAGTACAATCAATATAAGTCTGTCCTTAAAAATTAATTGCAGCAACCCTCTTCCTTTGTGGAGAGGGTTTTTTGTATGTCTGTCGTTCATCCATACAATTACAGGCTTGAGCCGGGAATCAATATTTTGTGTTGCCGGCTTAATTACAAAGCAGGAATCATTAAATTACTTCTGCTCCAAGCGTATTTGCAAAATGCCTTAATGCCCACTGATGACCCTCCTGATCAAATGAAGCAACAGCATCTTTATAAATCACTATTTTAAACCCTTTATTATAAGCATCGACTGCTGTGTGAAGCACGCAAATGTCTGTGCATACACCGACCAGGTGCACCTCCTCAACACCGCGTTCCCTCAGTTTTATCTCGAGATCGGTTCCTGCAAATGCAGAATATCTTGTTTTGTCCATGAAATAAACATTTTCAGCGTCTTTGTTTGTTTCATAAATCTGCTGCAATAAACCGTACAGATTTCTTCCCTCCGTGTTCCTGATATTATGCGGCGGAAATAATTTTGTTTCTGGGTGATGGATGTCTCCTTCATCATGAACATCAATGGCAAAAACAGTGAAATGCCCACTCGCGATAAACTCTCCTGTAAGGTCCGCGATCTTCTTTTCCAGCAGCTGTCCAGGCTTACCGCATGTCAGAGCACCGCCTTCCGCTACAAAATCATTTGTGTAATCGATATTAATCAAAGCTTTGTTTGGCATTTTCGCATCACTCCAATCTATAGGCTTATTTTCATCATATACTTCAAAGTCCTGAATATCCAATAAAAAAGGAACAGCAACCAAGTTGCTGTTCCCGCCTCCAATCGGAGGTTTATTAATACATTTCAGAAGTAGTCTTCGCCTGCATATGCAGAAGAATGTAGTCAGGGCCGCCCGCCTTGGAGTCAGTTCCTGACATGTTGAATCCGCCGAATGGCTGGTATCCAACAATCGCGCCTGTACAGCCGCGGTTGAAGTATAAGTTTCCAACATGGAAGTCTTCGCGCGCTTTTTGGATGTGCTCACGGTTCTGTGTGATCACAGCACCTGTTAAGCCGTACTCGGTGTTGTTGGCGATTTCAAGCGCATGATCGAAATCTTTTGCCTTTGTGAAGCCAACGACAGGTCCAAAGATCTCTTCCTGCATTAAGCGTGCATCCGGGGCAAGGTCTGCGAATACTGTCGGCTTGATGAAGAAGCCTTTCGAGCTGTCTCCTTCTCCGCCCGTCATCAGCTTGCCTTCTTCTTTGCCGATTTCGATGTAGCTCATAATTTTATCAAATGCGCCCTGATCAATCACTGGACCCATGTAATTGCTCTGGTCTTCAGGATTGCCCTGCGTTAATTCGTTAGTCAGTTCCACCACACGGTTAAGAACCTGATCGTATACATCTTCTACTACAACCGCACGTGAACATGCAGAGCACTTCTGGCCGGAGAATCCGAAAGCAGAGGCAACGATTGAAGTAGCTGCCAATTCAAGGTCTGCTTCTTTGTCCACAACGATTGTGTCCTTACCACCCATTTCAGCGATCACACGCTTTAGCCAGATTTGGCCTTCGTTTAGCTTGGAAGCACGTTCGTTGATGCGAAGACCAACGTCGCGTGAACCCGTGAAGGAGATGAAGCGAGTGTCTTTATGGTCAACCAAATAGTCGCCCACTTCTGCACCGCTGCCCGGTACAAAGTTCAGCACGCCCTTCGGAAGGCCTGCCTCTTCCATCACTTCAACAAATTTCGCAGCCACAACCGGTGTTGTAGAAGCTGGTTTTAATAGGACTGTATTTCCTGCCACGATCGCGGCAACAGTAGTGCCGGCCATGATTGCAAGCGGGAAGTTCCAAGGAGAGATGATGATCCCCACTCCCAATGGAATGTAGTCATAACGGTTATATTCGTTCGGACGGCTGTTGACTGGAACACCGTCTTTGATTTTTAAGATTTGGCGTGCATAGTACTCAAGGAAGTCAATGGCTTCCGCAGTATCAGCATCTGCCTCGTTCCAAGGCTTCCCTGCTTCCTTTGTTAAAAGGGCAGAAAACTCATGCTTACGGCGGCGGATGATCGCAGCAGCTTTGAATAAAACATCTGCGCGTGTTTCCGGCTTCACTTTTCTCCATGTTTTGAATGCTTCAACAGCAGCCTGCATTGCTTTTTCCGCAAGCTCGCGGTTTGCCTTTGAAACACGGCCAACTACTTCTTCTTTATTAGAAGGATTGATTGATACAATTTTATCTTCAGTAGAAATGCGCTCTCCGCCAATTAAAAGATCATAATCCTGGCCCAAATAGCTTTCTACAGTTTGTAAACCCTTTAAATATGCTTCACGATTTTCTTCTTCTTTAAAATTCGTGAATGGCTCATGCTTATAAGGTTGTACCATTTTTACCGCCTCCTGTGTGTACAAATATCAAACGCCAGATAGTAGCGCCCCGCCCCGTTTTAAAAACATGCTGGAGAAAGGTCTGCTATTCTCTTAAAACGTTTTCATCCAAACACTATATTAACACGAAAATAACATTATCTTCAAACATTCTCCGCTGATGTTATATATTAACATCCATCGAGAGAAATTGCAGTTTTACTTAGAAGGATAAGGGGTTGAAGATTCTTAGGGCAGGTTTTGGATAAAACTGTTATATAAAAAATTTTAGTGCTGTTATTTTTTAGCAGTGAATATCATTTTTGTTTACTTCTTATCATTTTTACAGCTATGAACTTTTATGGGGACCCTTATCCTTGCATCTCTCTATTGTGTCGCCATTGCCTTCTATGACGACCACTTTCCTCGTGCCTCTTCCTTTTTCGTCGTCATGAACCCCTCTATGGCGACCATTTTCCTCGTTCCTCTTTCTTTTTCGTCGTCATGAACCCTCTATGACTACCATTTTCCTCGTTCCTCTTTCTTTTTCGTCGTCATGAACCCTCTATGACTACCATTTTCCTGAGCCTCTTCCTTTTTCGTCGTCATGAAGCCTTTATGACGACCATTTTCCTCGAGCATCTTCCTTTTTCGTCTTCATGAATACTCTATGACGACCATTTTCCTCGTTCCACTTCCTTTTTCGTCTTCATGAAGCCTCTATGACACCAGATTTTCTCAAACTGCTTCCAATTTTCCACAATGCCCGTAACCCTCTTTCCTGAAATTAAAAAACCCAGAAGATGCATCTTCTGCACTTCTGGGTACCCTGGTTCTATTGATAGATGTGGACAAAAGGTTCGCTTTGGTCTGCTTTCCGGACTACTAGCGCTTCCGGTCCGTTGACAGATGAGATATTCACCTGGACTGAGATGTATTCAGGGAAGTGTTTGACGACAAGCCCTGTTACATACTGGGTAAATCCAATCGCTTCTGCTTTTCCATAGAATTGGATTGGGATATCAATATTAACTTCCTGCAATTGGTCCTGAGCGTAGAAGGCTTTCCCGATAACTCCATTGAAGTTTGGGAAATAGGTTTCTACATCCTGTTTAAAGTTAAGAAAAGCCGTTAAATCATCTCGATGATTTTTTTCAGCCGTGTTTGAAGGGAAAAGGACATATTTCTCGTTGACGTCTTCCCATCCGCCAAGCTTAGTGCTTCCTTTATCCGCCGTAGCGTATGTAAAGAAGCTGCCTGGCACCACCGAAGTTCTTGATTGCTGTTCAAACAAAGCAATGGTTACCGGCACATCTTTCAGGCCTTTGATTTGCCGTACTCTCTGCAGTACTTCTTCAGCCAGCTTTTTACCTTCCCGTTCGATGACATCTTGGTCAATCTTTGTTTCGAAAGTGGCACCATATTGTTCCTTTTGATAATAATGGACAGAGTTCATGGCAAGGCCAATTACAACACCGCCGAGCCCCACTTTTCCATCATCATTTTTCAGCAAATAGTTGTGTTCAAGAATATGGGCAAGGTAGATCGGGCTTTTTTCATTGTTTTTATCAATATCTCCGCCATCTGCGATCATTGGATTTAAGCCGATATTGTCTTCTGCCTTCATTTCGCGTTCCTTCAGCTGAGCATCAGTGAATTTACGGTTTAGCCAAGCCTGGACTGTGCCTCTCTTTAGATACTGTCCTTCCTGGAATAAGTATTTATCAGGATCAAACGTGTTTTGCGCAACTCTCATAAGTCCTGTCTCAAATTCATTGATATCATATTTGGTGTTTACATTATTGACCACGAGACCTCTGGATTCACTTGGTTCAAAAGGCAGCAGTGTTCGATAATACTTTTCAGAAATTTTATAGTTCGGAATGATTGCCTTATCCTTTTCGTTCTTGTCTTCCTGAACAACTTCCTCCTGCTTATTAAAATTAGGCGCACAGCCTGCTAGCAGAAGGGTTAGAGATAAAGCAAGCATCATCAGTTTTTTCACGGAGCTTACACCCTCTTACTTATTTAATTCTTCAACCAGTCTCTCCTCGTTCCAAATCTCTACTCCAAGCTCCTGGGCCTTCGTCA
Source organism: Cytobacillus oceanisediminis 2691 (assembly GCF_000294775.2). GTDB lineage: Bacteria > Bacillota > Bacilli > Bacillales > Cytobacillaceae > Cytobacillus > Cytobacillus pseudoceanisediminis. Next base: position 368,708 of record NZ_CP015506.1, on the reverse strand, counting down.
GTTTGGATCCAGCCTCTTCTCCGGCGATTACAACATCTGTTTTCTTGCTGACGCTTCCGGATACTTTACCGCCTAGCGCCTCTATTTTTTCTTTTGCTTCATTCCGGCTCATTATTTCAAGCTTTCCTGTCAGAACCACTGTTTTTCCTGCAAAAAAACTATCCGAGTTTTCGGCCGAAACAGGCTTTGGCCCATTATAAGCCATGTTGACCCCAGCTGCTTTCAGCTCCGCAATCAGTTCATGGGCTTCTTCCTGATCAAAGAAGGAAACGATGGAATCAGCCATTTTTTCACCAATTTCATTGATAGCTGTTAAATTGTCCCGGGATGCTTTTTCAAGTGCTTCCATATGGCCAAACTCCTGGGCCAGCGTCTTGGCTGCCTTTGCGCCAACATGGCGGATCCCCAGCCCAAATAAAAGCTTTTCCAATGAGTTGCCCTTGGAGTTTTCAATTGCCTGAATGAGGTTATTTACTGACTTTTCACCCATCCTCTCGAGCTGGATGAGCTGTTCATACGTTAATTTATAGATATCTGCCACATCTTTAATCAGATTTTCGGCAAATAATTGGCTGATCACCTTTTCACCAAGGCCATCAATGTTCATGGCGTTGCGGGATACAAAGTGAATTAGGCCTTCCCTGATCTGGGCCGGGCACTTTGGATTAATGCAGCGCAATGCCACTTCACCATCAAGGCGGACCAGTTCGCTTTCACACTCAGGGCAATGTGTCGGCATGTTAAAATCCTGCTCCTCACCCGTTCTCCTGTCAGCCAGTACATTTACAACTTCAGGGATAATATCTCCTGCTTTTTTCACAACGACCTGATCGCCAATCTTAATATCTTTTTCGCGAATTAAATCTTCGTTGTGCAGTGACGCCCTTTGAACAGTCGTTCCGGCAACACGGACAGGCTCCAGAAGTGCAGTTGGCGTAACTACTCCAGTTCGCCCAACGCTTAATTCAATATCCCTTAATGTGGTAACAACCTCTTCTGCAGGGAATTTATAAGCAATGGCCCAGCGTGGGCTTTTTGCCGTAGTGCCAAGCTGCTCCTGTGATTCAAGTGAATCGACTTTAATAACGATGCCATCAATATCATAAGACAGGTTTGGACGTTTGTCAGTCCATCCCTGTACATATTCAATGACTTCCTCGATGCTTTCACATCTTTTGCGTTCTTTATTCGTTTTAAATCCAAGGCTATCCAGATAATCCAGACCTTCGCTATGGGATACAACGCCTGTATCCCCTACATTCGCTATGCCGTAGACAAAAATATCGAGATTTCGCTTTGCCGCCAGACGCGGATCAAGCTGCCTTAATGAACCTGCTGCGGCATTCCTTGGGTTTGCGAAAGGCTCTTCCCCATTCTCCTCTTTCGCTTTATTCAATTTTTCAAAAGAACGCCTTGGCATGAATGCCTCACCGCGCACTTCCATCGTGACACTCTCTTTCAGCCGGAGAGGGATAGAGCGAATGGTCTTTAAATTTGCTGTGATATTTTCACCGATGGATCCGTCCCCGCGTGTGGCACCGAGAGTAAAAAGCCCATCCTCATAACGGAGGGAGACAGCCAGCCCATCGATTTTCAATTCGCATACATAAGAAACATTTTCACCTGCACCCTGGCGGACACGGCGGTCAAAGTCTCTTAGGTCCTGCTCACTGAAGGCATTGCCCAAACTGAGCATTTGTGACTGATGCTCCACCTTTTCAAACATATCAAGGATTTCCCCTCCAACCCGCTGTGTTGGAGAGTCTTCTGTTTTCAGCTCGGGAAATTGCTCTTCAAGCTCAATGAGGTCCCTCATCAGTCTATCGTATTCAGCATCTGGAACAGACGGCTGATCAAGAACATGGTATTCATAATTATACTGATTCAAAAGGTTGTGCAGATCTTTCACCTTTTTTTCTGCCAATTGAAGGTCCATACATTCAACCCTTTCTATAATCCTTTAAAAAATGCCTGGCAGGCTGCTCTAAATTTACGCCTTTGTAATCGGTGCAAATTTGGCCAGCAGACGTTTAATGCCAACTGGTTTTGGGAACGCAATATCCAGTTCTGTTCCTTCGCCGGAACCTTTTACACTGACAACTGTACCTGTACCCCATTTTCCGTGCTGGGCTTTGTCGCCGACTTTCCAGTCAATTTCATCTCCGCCTGTATTCGATGCAGATGGACGAACCACCGCTTTCCGCTGAGGCTGTGCTCCTCTTGAAGCTGAAGGAGATCCAAACGGGGATGATCCAAATGGAGACGGCTTTTTAGCAGGTTCAAGCCCATCCAGCAAATCAGCAGGAATTTCTTTGATAAATCGGGATGGCGGATTCATATTCGTGCGTCCAAATAAAGTACGCATTTGTGCATTCGTAATGTAAAGCTCCTCTTCTGCCCGCGTGATTCCCACATAAGCAAGACGGCGCTCCTCTTCCATTTCCGATTCTTCCATTAGAGAACGGCTGTGCGGGAATACACCTTCTTCAAGACCTAGTAAAAAGACAACAGGGAACTCTAGCCCTTTTGCTGAGTGAAGTGTCATAAGCACAACTGATTCAGCTTTTTCCCCATCATCATCCAATTTATCAATGTCAGCCACAAGAGCCAGATCAGTCAAAAATGCGATAAGCGATTTATCTTCGCTGGCTTCTTCAAAGTTTTTTGTAACAGATAGGAATTCATCAATGTTTTCCAGACGGCTCTGGGCTTCAATGGACTTCTCGGCAATGAGCATATCCCGGTAGCCTGATTTCTCCAGCAGCTCTTCCACAAGTTCTGTCACAGATAAGTATTCCTGCATTTGTGTATAGTTTTTAACCAAATCCCTGAATTCAATAGCCCCTTTTGTAATTTTCGGGCTCAGGCCAATCAGTTCAATGGACTCAAGAGCTTCAAACATGCTCATCTCGTGAAGCTGTGCAAAGTTGGCGATTTTATCAACGGAACCGGAGCCGATTCCGCGTTTTGGCACATTGATGACACGCTGAAGGCTGATATCATCATCCGGATTTGCAATCAGACGCAGGTAAGCAAGGATGTCCTTAATTTCTTTGCGGTCGTAGAACTTGATACCGCCGACAATGGAATATTCAATGTTCGACTTTAACAGTACTTCCTCCATTACACGGGACTGTGCGTTTGTGCGGTACAAGATAGCAATATCCGAAAAGCTTCGCTTGCCGCTGCTGATGTATTCTTTAATTTTCCCTGCAACAAACTGCGCTTCTCCCTGCTCGCTGTCGGCACGATAGTAGAAGATCTTATTGCCTTCTGCGTTTTCAGTCCAAAGGTTTTTTGGCTTTCTGTTGAGGTTCTTGCTGATGACTTCGTTCGCAGCCAGCAGAATCCTTTTAGTTGATCGGTAATTTTGTTCGAGCATAATAGTCTGTGCATTTGGATAATCCTTTTCAAAAGAAAGGATGTTGGCTATGTCCGCACCGCGCCATTTATAGATGGACTGATCGGAATCACCGACCACACACAGATTCTTGAAACGGCTTGCCAAAAGCTTGACCAGCATATACTGAGCTCTGTTAGTATCTTGGTACTCATCCACATGAATATACTGGAATTTGCGCTGATAATATTCAAGCACTTCCGGCACTCTCTGGAACAGCTGAATCGTGATCATAATAAGATCATCAAAATCAAGCGCCTGGTTGCGTCTTAGTCTCTTTTGGTACTCTGTATATACATCACTTGCAACCTGCTGAATATAATCTCCTGCTGTTTTCGCATACTCTTCAGGGGTAATCAATTCATTTTTTGCCGAGCTGATAGACCCCAGGATAGCACGCGGATCAAATTTCTTTGGATCCAGGTTTTTATCCTTGAGGATTGATTTAATCACCGATTGCTGATCTGTTGAATCAAGAATCGTGAAATTGCGGTTATAGCCAATACGGTCAATATCTCTTCTTAAGATTCGAACGCACATGGAGTGGAACGTCGAAATCCAGATTTCATCTGCAGCTCCGCCCATCATGTTATGAATACGGTCACGCATTTCACGGGCTGCTTTGTTTGTAAAAGTGATTGCCAGAATATTGTAGGGGTTCACACCCTTTTCTACCATCAAGTAAGCAATCCTGTGGGTAAGCACTCTTGTCTTTCCGCTTCCTGCTCCTGCCATTATAAGAAGTGGTCCGTCAGTTGTTTTTACCGCATTTTGCTGCTGCGGATTCAGTCCGTTCAATAATTTATTCGTTAAAAATTGCATTTCTTCTCTTCACCACCATAGAAACATATGTTCTTATATCTATTTTATCTTTTTTTATAATCATCAGCAACTGAATTAGGCACGAACAGCTTCGACAGTGGCCAATGCAGCCTGCAGATCATCGTAAATAATATTTCCGACCACAATTACGTCCGCATGCTCAGCCATTTGACTTGCCTGCTCGGCATTCATGATGCCGCCGCCGTAAAATAATACGGTTTCTTCAAGCGTATTTTTCACCTCTGCGACCACTTCAGCGTCTCCGTACTTTCCGCTGTATTCCAGATAGAAGATTGGCAGGCTGAACATCTTCTCAGCCATCATGGCATATGCCCTTACCTCATCCAATGATAAATCTGTCCTTGAATTGGTAACGTGTGCCGCTTTGCAATCTTCATTCAGGATGCAATAACCCTGAACCAGAATTTCTTCCCAATTCATGATATCCCCATATTCTTTTACAGCCTCCTGGTGAAGGCCTGTAATCCACTTCACGTCCCGGCTGTTAAGGACTGTCGGGATAAAGTATAAGTCAAAGCCCGGGGTAATTGAATCAATGGTTGAAACCTCCAGCACACAAGGGACTGTGTATCGGCGGATGCGTGCCATTAAATCCAGCACCTTTTCCAGCGTTACTCCGTCCGTCCCGCCCACAATAATCGCGTCTGTTCCAGACTCACAAATCATTTCCAGGTTTTCATCTGATATATTTTTATCCGGATCGAGCTTAAAAACGTGGCTCCATTCGCGAACATCATACATGCAAAATTGCCTCCATTCTATCATTCCATTTCATCATTATATCATTTAAGATTGTGAATAAAAAAGAAAAGCAGGAAGTCTTTATGAGGTGGAAAAAATTATTAGGGGAAACAAAGAAAAAAACCGCGGGAACAGCCCCATCGGTTTAAGTAATACGAATATTTACGCTTTTTCAGGTTCTTCTTCTTTGATTCTTTCCAGTGCCATTTCATAGGCATCATTTCCATAGTTGAGGCATCGCTTCACGCGGGAAATGGTTGCCGTGCTTGCGCCCGTATCTGTTTCAATTTTATGATAGGTTTTGCCTTCACGAAGCATGCGTGCCACTTCCAGACGCTGAGCCAGGGACTGTATTTCATTAACTGTGCATAAGTCATCAAAAAAGCGATAGCACTCTTCCAGGTCATTTAAAGATAAAACAGATTTAAATAACTGATCCAGTTCTTTGCCTCTTAGCTTATCAATTTGCATATATTTGCATACCCCTTTATTGTAATAGTTTTTGACATAATTATTGTTTAGCTTCAAAGGAAACCGTTTGCTCATTGCCCATGCTTGATGGAACGATGTTGATCCAGGTCTTTCCTGGCACCAGGCCAGCCTGTTTCCCATTTAATACAGGAAGAATTCGCCCGTCAATATTTTCCCATTTTACTTCTGTCACTTTCCCTTTTTGCAGGAGGTATCCTTTTCCCCCAGAAGTTAAGTTAATATCACGGCGGCCCGCGCTGTCAACCACTTTATGGTCTGCTTCTGCAATGAAGATGTTATCAAGCAATACAGGTTCGCCGGATTTGTAATCAGCTGTAAGTTCGCCATTGGAATATCTTTTGTATTTCTCCAGTGCCGCATCATACTCATAGATGACATTGAATAATTCATTGTCCAAATAGGAGATCATGGCAGAGTCAGCATCCTCTCCCTGAATAGCCTTTGCATCTTCCTTCGACAGAAACGCCAGAGATTCCGGTTCGTTTTCCATCACATAATTTCTTTCCTTTGCACCCTTCAGCACATTTTCGAATGAAATATAGGAATTATGAGGAGCCTGGCGGAAGCTTTCCCGTTTAAACAGTGTACCGTCATACTGCATTCCATTCAGATTATCAATATAGCCCTGATCCAGCAATTCTTTGGCTTCCGGACTATAGCCGTGGGCAATGTAGAGGCTGTCATAGCCTTTCGCCAGCTCAATATAATAATCTCTTGAACTTCTTACCGGCCCTATCATTTCGGGCTGCTCACTTTGAAAAATAGCAAGAAAACGCGTCACGTCCCCTTCTGCCAGCAATTCGTAGACGATATCAGCCTGGTTAAGCCCGGATTGCGGACGGGCTTTCGGATGATTATTGATCATCACCGCTACAGCCCTTCCATCCACCTCAGCCTCCGACCCGAAGCCTGTGAGAGGATAGTGAAATGGAAGTTCTTTTTCAGAGCTTACCCCTTTTGCAGCCTCTTCCGCTTTTTCCGTATCTTGTTTTTCAGGCTCTTCAGTTTTTTCTTTGCTGCAGCCAGAGACTAAAAGCATTGCCGCTGCTGATACAGCTATCCATCTTTTTAGCATTTAGCACCCCTGTGTTTTTTGCTTTGATGCAGGTTCTATGTTAGCTCCACCACTGAGCAGTCTTTATCTCTATTATATAGTATACTTTTATATTTTAACGCATTATCGTTGGAAAGAGTACCGTTTTATTCATTACATCATACATCCCCTGCTGAGTAATCCTGATATAAGGCAGATGCGTTGAAGAGAAAAAGAGCAGCGTATACATTGGATCTTCATGTCTATAGCCTTGATCACGCAAATAATGAACAAGCTGTTTTTCTTCCTCCATTAATTCCTCCACATTTTTATGGGACATCACACCCTTTAAGCGGAGTTCCATCTCCTGGACAATTCTTCCACCTTCTGATATGACAATGCCTCCGCCAATTTCTTTCAGCCGGTTAAAAGCATTCAGCATTTCCTGTTTTCTTTTTCCAATTAAGATAATGTCACCGGTATTGGAAAAAGAACTTGCCATTCCATCCAGGCTTTTCGAGAACCCTTTTAGTATCGTATTTATGCGCCAGTGTCCATTCCGGTCAACAAGCATGAAGAAACATTCATCATGGTCTTTCTCCAGTTCTTCGGATGAAACGTCAATCGTGATGGAGTAGGGCTTCGTAATAACTGCATTCTCCAGTTTTATCCCGAAAGGCATGGAGAATTGCATATCATCAGCAGTTAGCTCCCAATCAATATCCAGCGGTTCGAAGCCGTATTCTCCCCATTCTACAGGCTTATAGGCGTGCAGGTTTTCACCATCTCTTTTCACCCACTCCCCTTTGGCAATAACAGATAATGGAGTTGGTTCTTTTTCATCTGACAGAAAATTAATATTGGCCACCCTTCCTGTCGCAATGGAGCCATGTAAATAATCGATTCCATAATGACGGGCCACATTAATGGTAGCCATGTTATAAGCATCAATTACCGGCACTCCTTTATCTATGGCAATGCGGATCATATGGTCAATAATTCCCTGTTCATAGAAGGAGGAAAAGGAACCGTCTGTTGTGAAGATCATCCGATCATATTGATCAATGCCGATTTCATGCATCTCGTCCAATAAAACCGGCAAATCGGGACGGATGGAAGAATATCTGAGAGATACGGTATATCCCTGTAAAAGACGATTGTAAATATCCTTTCCCGTCATCGACTCATGGTCGCAATCAGCACCAAGCAGCATGAGCTTTGCCAGCGTTTTTTCGGATGCCCCAGGAAAATGGCCTTCAATCTTTTTCCTCATCCGCTTAGTCTCCTGAATCCAATGAAGCATCATATCATCGCCATCCAAAAGCTTCGGCCAGCCTGTAAGCTCTCCTCCCTGAAGCACGGCATCATGCTCAAGCCATGATTTAACGTTCCCATGCGAAAAAACGGATTCTTCATGCTGGATTTCCGTTTGTGCATCAAATCGGCACCACCAATAAGTTGTTGCAGGCATGTTTCTCATTTCCTTCAGGAAAGAAAACGCTTTCTTTTTATCCTGCTGTAAAGCAAGGACCATATTGTCATTAATCAGGGTTGTTGTACCAAACTGCGATGCATAGCTCGCCAGGGAATGGGGATTATATAATTGAAATGGATGGGCATGCGGTTCAATATATCCAGGAACCAGCGTGAGTCCCGTACAATCAACGACCTCACACTGTTCTATTTTTTCCGGCAGCTTTTCGCCCACATAAACAATACGGTCGCCATAAATCCATATATTTGCTGTTATCCATTTGCGAAGTGCCTGATTAAGATAACGGGCGTTCTTTAGTAATATCGTCGGTGACAGTTTTCCGTCCAATACGGAAACATGTTCACGCAAGTGTCTGTTTTTCCAACGGTAACGCTGTTCCAGCACCATACTCCCTCCCTTGTTGATATCTATATATAAAAGACTCTGTTTTTAGAATAAAATCAATGAGTGAAATGGCTATAAATCAATAAAGAAAGCCCTTTCATTTCTCTTGTTTTTTATAGTAACATATTTCACTGTTTAACGCATTAAAGAATCAGTAAAAGATTGTAAAATTTTTGTGAAAGTGGTGACACAACCATGAATGTAAAACCAAATATCGGCATAGTAAATGCCTTAATACGCATAACAGTCGGATTAACTGTCTTAGCCTGGAGCACTTCAAAGCTTGTGAAAAGACCTTGGCGGGACTCTTACCTCATGATGGCCATGCTGGGCGGCATGAAGGTGGCAGAGGGAATTGTCCGCTTTTGCCCTTTGACAGCTCTTTTTGAAAGAGGCCAGGACATGGTTCAGGAAAAGCGAAAGCAGGATGGCAATCACAATAATGATGATGCTGTTGAGGAAATTCTCCCGTATAATCCATCTTAAATTTCTTAAAAAATCCAGCTCCCTATATGGGGGCTGGAAAATTGAAAGGAGCTGACAATATGTTTTGGGAATACGTAATGGATATGACGTTCGTCCTGGCAGCAATAATTGGAAGCATTGTAGCACTCCTGTTTGTGTATATCCGGAAGACTAAGAAAGGACGTGCGCGATAGCTTTATCGGCAATATCTTTGCGGTAGAATACACCTTCACACTGAAGATTTTCGAGTTCGGAATATACCTTTTGCTGTGCTTCTTTCAGAGTAGGAGCTTTAGCGCCTGCCAGCAGCACGCGGCCTCCATTTGTCACATACTCACCTGAGCTGTTTCGATCAGTGCCGGCATGGAAGACGGAGACATTTGTAAGTGATTGAAGCCCATTCAGAACGGCTCCTTTTTCATAAGCTTCAGGGTAGCCTTTAGAAGCAGCAACCACTCCGACGATTGCTTCCTTATCCCACTCGATTTCAGGCTGTTCCCCTTTTAGGACTGCCAGCATTACTCCCGCCAGATCCGACTTCATGCGGGGTAAAATCACCTGTGTTTCAGGATCTCCAAAACGGGCATTAAATTCAATTACCTTCGGGCCTGCTGTTGTTTTGATCAGACCTGCATACAGGATACCGGTAAAACTTCGGCCTTCCTGAATCATTGCTTTTGCTGCCGGCTTCAAAACATGTTCAACAGCCGCTGCAACTGTTTCATCACCAATATGCGGTACCGGTGAATAAGCCCCCATTCCGCCAGTATTCGGTCCCTGGTCTCCATCATAGGCACGCTTGTGGTCCTGTGCAATTTCTAGCGGAATCACCGTTTCACCGTTCACAAAGGCCATTAAGGAAAATTCTTCGCCTTCAAGGAATTCTTCAATTACAACCGTTGAAGAAGCTTGGCCAAACTTTTCATTCAATAAAAGTTCCTCAATCCCAGACAATGCTTCCTGCATAGTCATGGCCACTATTACGCCTTTTCCGGCTGCAAGGCCATCTGCTTTAAGAACAATGGGAGCGCCTTTTGCTTCAATATAGGCTTTCGCTTCTTCATAGTTGCTGAATACCCCATATTCGGCAGTGGGGATAGCATATTTCTTCATTAGCTCCTTGGCAAAGGACTTGCTGCCTTCAATTTCGGCTGCTGCTTTTCTCGGCCCAAATACCTTTAACCCGGCTTCTTCAAATCGGTCAGCCAGCCCCTCAAGCAGCGGCACTTCCGGCCCGATTACAGTCAATTCGATTTCATTATCCTGAGCAAACTGCACAAGTTTTTCCTGTTCATGTTCCTGGATGGCAACCGCTTGAGCTGAATCTTCCATTCCCGGATTTCCTGGAGCCGCAAAAACCTGTTTCACTGAAGGGCTTTGATTCATCTTCCAGCAAATTGCATGCTCTCGGCCGCCTCTTCCTATAACCAATACCTTCATTACGCCCACCTCCGTAAAAATGTCAGCTATAATAGCAAGGCCCCTGATCGAGGCGCTTCCGCTTTTCGTATTGTCCAGCTCCAGCGCCTAGGGGCTCGAGGTCATAAGCCAACCTGTCAAAAAGGTAAAGGGCCACCTTTCCGACAGCTCGTCTTATGCTTGTCGCCCCTGATCGAGGCGCTTCCGCTTTTCGATTAATGTTTAAAATGACGTACGCCTGTAAAGACCATTGCAATTCCGTACTCATCAGCCTTTTTGATGGAATCCTCATCACGGATTGAGCCTCCCGGCTGGATGATGGCTGTGATGCCTGCTTTGGCTGCCGTTTCAACTGTATCGTTCATTGGGAAAAAGGCATCGGATGCCAGTACAGCTCCGTTCGCTTTTTCACCGGCCTGCTCAAGCGCAATTTTGGCAGAGCCTACGCGGTTCATCTGCCCGGCACCGACCCCAAGTGTCATATTTGCATCATTTACGACAATGGCATTGGATTTTACATGCTTCACAACTTTCCAGCCCAGCTTCAATGCTTTCCACTCTTCTTCTGTTGGCTCTCTCTTGGTCGGAACTTTTACTTCTGCATTATCAAGGGTGAATAGATCATATTCCTGCGTCAGCAAGCCGCCTTCAATGGCGGACAATCTCATCTCCGCTTTCTTTTTGCCTTCAAAAGGAATAGTCAGCAGGCGCAGATTCTTTTTCCCTTTTAAAATCTCAAGCGCTTCATTTGAGAAGGAAGGTGCAATGATGATTTCAAGGAAGATTTCATATAGCTTTTTCGCTGTCTCAGCGTCTACTTCCCTGTTCAGGGCAATAATGCCGCCAAAGATTGATACAGGGTCCGCCTCGAAAGCTTTTGAAAAAGCTTCGAATACATTTTCCCCAGTCCCCACTCCGCAAGGATTCATATGCTTAACTGCAACCGCTGCAGGCTCTGAGAATTCCTTTACTATTTGGAGAGCTGCATCTGCATCATTGATATTGTTGTAGGATAATTCCTTGCCGTGAAGCTGTTCAGCGTTAGCAATCGAAAATTCAGAACCAAGCGGCTTGCGGTAAAAGGCAGCCTTTTGATGCGGATTTTCCCCGTATCTCAATGTTTGCTTCAGTTCATACGTAACCGTTAATTTTTCAGGTGTTTCTTCATTTGCCAAATCTGTCATATATTCAGCGATCATCGCATCATAGGAAGCAGTATGGCGGAAAACCTTTGCAGCGAGTCTGCGGCGGGTTTCCTTTTGAACCTCTCCGGTTTCTTTTAGCTGTGAAAGAACTGTTTCATAATCGGCCGGATCCACCACAACCGTTACATAGTCATGGTTTTTGGCGGAGGCACGCAGCATGGCCGGGCCGCCGATATCAATATTCTCTATCGCATCCTCTACTGTCACATCTGGCTTAGCGATAGTTTGCTGGAACGGATACAAATTCACGCACACAACCTGGATAGGCTGGATTCCATGCTCCTCAAGCTGCTGTTTGTGGCCTGGTTCGCCATGCTTTGCCAGCAGCCCGCCATGAATCATTGGATTTAATGTTTTCACACGCCCTTCCAAAATTTCCGGAAAGCCTGTCACATCACTTACTCCGATAACGGGGACTCCACTCTCTTCCAGCGCTTTTTTTGTACCGCCTGTTGAGATAATTTCAAAACCCAGTTCGCTTAACTGCTCGGCAAATTCTGTTATGCCATTTTTATCGGAAACACTGATTAATGCACGTTTCTTCATGTTCGCTCCCCCTGTCTCTGTTGAATGATACACTTTAGTTCTCTACCATTTTAGCATAGAAAAGATTTTGCAAAACCTGCGGATAAAGTTTGTGCTCGACTTCATGTATCTTCTTTTGAAGGCTATCCAGCGTTTCACCCGCACTTATATCAACTACCGCTTGAGCAATAATCGGCCCAGTATCCATACCTTCATCGACAAAATGAACCGTTACACCGCTTACCTTCACATTGGCAGATAACGCTTGGCCAATTGCATCCTTACCAGGAAAAGCAGGAAGAAGAGAAGGATGGATATTAATAATCCTGCCTTCAAACTCTTTCAAAAGCGTCGGGCCGATCAGTCTCATGTAGCCTGCGAGAATAATATACTCGGCGCCGCTCTCCTTCAGCCTTTGCAAAATCGCTCTTTCATACTCTGCTTTGCCAGCATAGTCTTTAGCTGAAAAAACAAACTGCGGAACCTGTTCGTTTTGTGCACGCTGTGTGCTGTATGCACCTGGCCGATCACAGACAAACAAGACGATCTCAGCCTGCAAATCACCTTTTTTTACAGCATCGGCAATGGCCTGAAAGTTCGTTCCGCTTCCGGAAGCAAACACTGCGATTTTTTTCATGACTTCCTCCAAGTTACAGAATTTCAATTCCTTCCTGATCCGTCACTGTCCCCATTAGATAGGATTTTTCTCCGATATCATTAAAATAGGTGATTAGTTTATCAGCATTTTCTTTATCCGCTGCAATCACCATGCCTGTTCCCATATTAAAAATGTTGTACATTTCTTTGCGTTCCAGTCCGCCGATCTTCTCCATAAGCGTGAACACAGGCGGCACTTCCCAATTGCTTTCACTAAGCTGGGCGCCAAGACCTTCAGGCAGCATGCGGGGGATATTTTCAATAAATCCGCCTCCGGTAATATGCGCCATGCCCTTCAGCTTGAATTGCTTCATAGCTGATAGAAGCGGCTTTACATAAATTTTTGTAGGGCGAAGCAGCTCTTCCCCTAAAGTGCAGCCTAATTCTTCTACATGATCTGTCAAGGACAGATTCGCTTTTTCAAAAAACAGCTTTCTGACAAGTGAGTAGCCATTGCTGTGAATTCCGCTGGATGCAAGCCCAATCAGTACATCTCCAGCTTTAATATCGGAACCATTAATCAGGCTGGATTTTTCACAGGCACCGACCGCAAAGCCGGCAAGGTCATATTCCTCCTCACTGTACATGCCAGGCATCTCAGCTGTTTCACCGCCTACGAGTGCGCATCCTGCCTGTTCGCAGCCATCCGCAATTCCTTTCACAATCGCTTCAATCCGTTCAGGCGCCGCTTTTCCGCAGGCGATATAATCCAAGAAATAAAGAGGTTCCGCTCCCTGTACAACAATATCATTTACACACATTGCGACCGCATCAATCCCAATCGTGTCATGCTTATCCATCATAAAAGCGAGCATCAGCTTCGTGCCGACACCATCTGTACCTGATACTAAAACCGGTTCCTTCAGGTTAAGTTCAGATAGATCGAACATGCCGCCAAATCCGCCCAAACCGCCAAGCACACCAGGACGAATCGTCTTCTGTACGTGCTTTTTCATGCGGGAAACTGCTTCATAGCCAGCTTCAATATCTACTCCGGCCTGTTTATATGCATTTGCCATTCCTTTTCACCTCTTGGTTGGAAAAATAAAGGCCGATTTTGTATTTTATCGGCCAACATTGTGCTTTTACCGGTCAAAAATGATGATTTACCGGTTAATTCTTTATATTTACCGGCCAAAAAGAGCAAAATACCGGCCAAGTTTCATATTTATACCTTTTCATAAGGATGCAAAGTGCTTGGATAAATCTCCGTCGGATACTGGCCTGTAAAGCATGCCAGGCATTGTCCGTCTTTTCGGCCGATTGCTTTGACCATGCCCTCTGCACTTAAAAAGGTAAGTGTGTCCGCACCAATGATTTCTCTTATTTCCTCAACTGAATGATTGCCGGCAATCAATTCTTCCTTTGTTGATGTGTCGATTCCATAGAAACATGGATTTTTAATTGGCGGTGAACTGATAAGCACATGCACTTCTGTAGCTCCTGCTTCTTTCAGCATTGTGACGATCCGTCTGCTTGTTGTTCCTCGAACGATCGAGTCGTCCACCATGATGACTCTCTTGCCCTCTACAACTCCGCGTACCGGAGACAGCTTCATTTTTACACCCTGCTCACGCAGCGATTGGGATGGCTGGATAAAAGTCCGGCCAACATAGCGGTTTTTTATCAAGCCCATCTCATATGGAATGCCTGTAGCTTCAGCATAGCCAATCGCGACAGAGATGCTTGAGTCAGGTACGCCCGTAACGACGTCCCCTTCAACTGGCGCCTCAAAGGCAAGCTGCTTTCCAAGGTTTTTCCGGGCTGTATGAACGTTGATCCCGTTGATATTACTGTCCGGACGGGAAAAATAAACATATTCCATAGTGCACATTGCAATATTAGAGGCCATTGCAAACATTTCAGAACGGAATCCATTGTCGTCAATAATCAGCAGTTCTCCTGGCAGGATATCGCGGATATACTCTGCACCGACAACATCAAAAGCACATGTTTCAGATGCAACCGCATAAGCATCGCCGATTTTGCCAAGCGAGAGCGGCCTCATGCCGTTCGGATCCAGCGCAACCATCAGTTCTGTTTCGGTCATGATCAGAAAAGCATAAGCTCCTTTAATCATGGATAAAGCATTTTTGACACGGTCCTTAAGTGAAGAGAAGCCTGCACGCTTAATTAAGTGAGCCAGCACCTCTGTATCCGAGCTCGTTTGAAAAATGCTTCCCTGTCCTTCAAGCTGATGCTTCAATGCAGTCGCATTCACCAGGTTTCCATTATGGCAAAGTGCAAGACTTCCGCTTTGTGAGTTGAATAGCAGAGGCTGGACATTTTCATATCCGCCCCCGCCGGCAGTCGCATAGCGTACATGTCCGATTGCTGCTTTTCCTTCCAGTTCCTTCATGGCATCTGCAGTGAAAATTTCCGTTACTAGCCCCTCACCTTTTATGCCTTTCAGCTTTTTGCCATCGGTAACAACCATTCCCGTGCCTTCCTGGCCGCGGTGCTGCAGACTATGAAGCCCGTAATACGTGATCTGGGAAGCATCCTGATGCCCCCAGATTCCAAAAACACCGCACTCTTCATTCAGTCCTCTTATTTCAGCAAGCATGGGATAGCCCCTTTCCAGGCCTGCTTTAGAACGTCAACCTGTTCAGCAAGCAATAGGCCCTCTTCATTGGAGATATAAAGTATAGGTGCTTCTGTTACTTCACCGATTAATGTCGCGTCTACTAAACTTTCAAATACTTCCTGGTTTTCTTTTTTGACAGATAGCAAGAAACGGGATTGTGATTCACTGAATAAAGCTGAAGTCGCATTTCCTTTTACCTTGATATCCGCTCCCAGACCTGTTGAACCAATCAGGCTTTCCGCAGCTGCTACCGCTAAACCGCCTTCTGCCACATCATGGGCAGATGCAACAAGTCCCGAACGAATAGCTTTTAAAATTTGTTCCTGTGCCTTTTCTTCTTTTTCGAGATCAAGTTCAGGCGCTTTTCCAAAAATCTTGCCGTATGTCATCTTCTGCAGCTCACTGCCGCCGAACTCATCCTTTGTTTCGCCTACCAGATAAATAAGATCACCAGCTGCTTTAAATGATTGTGTTGTAACATGATCAATGTCATCAACAAGCCCGACCATTCCAATGACAGGTGTTGGGTAGATAGCTGTTCCATTTGTTTCGTTATATAAAGAGACGTTTCCGCCGATAACTGGCGTATTCAATGTGCGGCATGCTTCACTGATTCCATCTGCCGCTTTTTCGATTTGCCAGAAGATTTCAGGCTTCTCCGGGTTTCCGAAGTTAAGATTATCTGTTATCGCCAATGGCTGACCGCCGGAGCAAATGATATTTCTTGCTGCTTCAGCCACAGCAATTTTTCCGCCTGTTTCAGGATCAAGATACATATAACGTGAATTACAGTCTGTCGTCATGGCCAATCCTTTGCGGGTGCCGCGGATGCGAATGACTGCAGCATCTGATCCAGGTGCCACTACTGTATTCGTGCGGACCATATAGTCATACTGGTCATAAACCCATTCCTTGCTGGCGATTGTCGGCTGCTGAAGGAGCTTTACCAATGTTTCTTTATAATCTTCAACCGCAGGAACTTCATTTTCCATTGCCTGAAATTCGCGGAAATATTCCGGCTCGCTTGATGGCTTATGATAAACCGGCGCATCCTCTGCAAGCGCATCTACCGGCAGCTCTGCTACCACTTCTCCCTGATGAGTCAGGCGGAGCATTTTATCATCGGTTACCTTGCCGATAGATACTGCTTCAAGGCCATACTTGGAAAATAAATCAACGATCTCCTGCTCGCGTCCTTTTTTCACGACAATCAGCATTCTCTCCTGAGACTCGGAAAGCATCATTTCATATGCAGTCATGCCTGTTTCCCTTTGAGGAACAAGGTCAAGATTCATTTCAATTCCGGATCCCGCTTTGCTGGCCATCTCAGCAGAAGAGCTTGTCAGACCGGCAGCTCCCATATCCTGAATGCCGACAAGCGCGTCAGACTGGACCAGTTCAAGGCATGCCTCTAGCAGAAGCTTTTCCATGAATGGATCGCCAACCTGGACAGCCGGGCGTTTTGATTCTGATTGGTCTGTTAATTCTTCAGATGCAAAAGTAGCACCATGGATACCGTCACGGCCGGTTTTTGCTCCAACATACATGACTGTGTTGCCTACTCCATGGGCCTGGCCTTTTTTAATATCCTTATGGTCGATTAAGCCGACACACATAGCGTTTACAAGCGGATTTCCTTCATAGGAAGAATCAAACTGCACTTCTCCCCCAACTGTTGGAATGCCGATGCAGTTTCCGTAACCTGCAATGCCTGCGACTACTTCTTTAAAAAGGTACCGTACACGAGGAGTATCCAATTCTCCAAAGCGTAAAGAGTTGAGGAGCGCGACCGGTCTTGCTCCCATTGAAAATACATCGCGGATAATCCCGCCGACACCTGTTGCTGCCCCCTGGTAAGGCTCGATTGCAGACGGATGGTTGTGGCTTTCAATTTTAAAAACAACTGCTTGCCCATCGCCGATATCAACAATTCCAGCTCCTTCCCCTGGTCCCTGAAGTACTTTCTCTCCTGTTGTCGGAAATTTGCTTAAAACGGGCTTTGAGTTTTTATAGCTGCAATGCTCTGACCACATAACCGAAAACAAACCGATTTCTGTGTAATTTGGCAAACGCCCGATAATCTTTTCAATCATCGCAAATTCGTCATCAGACAAACCCATTTCTTTGTATACCTTCTGTGCCTTTAACTGTTCCGGACTTGGCTCAAGCATTAACGACATGTGCTTCCCTCCATTGTTTTACGATTGATTGAAAAAGTTTCAGGCCATCTGCTCCCCCTAAAAGCTCATCAACAGCTCTTTCAGGGTGCGGCATCATGCCGAGTACATTTCCTTTTTCATTGACAATGCCTGCGATGTTTTCCAGGCTGCCATTTGGATTCGTTCCATTGTAAGTAAAAACGATTTGGTTATTTTTCTTCAATTCAGCTAGAACAGCTTCATCACAATAATAGTTTCCTTCACCATGGGCGATCGGAATATTGATTACTTCATCCTTCTCATATGCAGATGAAAACATGGTCTCATTGTTTTCAACCCGTAACTCCACGGTGCGGCAGATGAATTTCAGGCTATCGTTTCTTCTCATTGCCCCAGGCAAAAGACCAGCTTCAAGAAGGATTTGAAATCCATTGCAGACGCCCAGGATCGGCTTTCCTGCTTCAGCCGCTTTAACAACTTCTTTCATGACATTACTGAAGCGTGCGACAGCACCCGAACGGAGATAATCTCCGTAAGAGAAACCGCCGGGAAGAAGAATCCCGTCATATTCGTCTAAACTTTCCGCGTCATGCCAGACATATTCGGCTTCCGCTCCAAGCTCATCCTTTACTGCATGGTACATGTCGATGTCACAATTAGACCCTGGAAATACGATCACAGCAAACTTCACTGAGCAACAGCCTCCTCAATTTCAAAGCGGTAATCTTCAATCACTACATTAGCTAATAAGCGCTCACACATTTCCTTCACAGCTTCTTCAACAGGACGGTCGCTTTTATCCACTATCAGTTCCATGTATTTTCCAATGCGCACATCAGACACTTCGCTGTAATTCATGGAATGCAGAGAATTTTTTACAACTGTTCCTTGAGGATCTAGAACACTTTCTCTTAATGTGACGAAAACTTTTACTTTGTACATACTGTTTGGCCTCCCAGTCGAGCTAAAATATTTTCATAAGCATCTGTTAAATTTCCAAGGTCTCTGCGGAAAACATCTTTATCCAGCTTTTCATTTGTTTCAATATCCCAAAGCCTGCAAGTATCTGGCGAAATCTCATCAGCCAGCAGAATTTGTCCTGATTCATCTTTACCAAACTCCAGCTTAAAATCTACTAATTTAATGCCGAGGTCTTTGAAAAAGTCTCTTAAAATGGCATTAACCTGAAGTGCCTTTTCCTGTAAAAGGGCTGCTTCCTTTTTATCAGCCAGCTGAAGAACTTCAATATGATCTTCTGTCAGCAGCGGATCACCGAGCTCGTCATCTTTGTAGTAGAATTCAACAATCGGCCTCGGTAACTCTTTCCCTTCTACAACTCCCAATCTCTTAGAAAAGCTCCCCGCTGCAACATTGCGGACCACTGTTTCGAGCGGAATGATATCCACCTTTTTAACAAGCTGCTCAGTCTCTGAAAGTCTTTCAATAAAGTGAGATTCAATTCCCAGGTCATGAAGCTTTGAAAAAAGCAAACTCGTAATCTCGTTATTCAAACGGCCCTTGCCGCTGATGCTTGCTTTTTTCTCACCATTAAAGGCTGTTGCAGAATCTTTGTATTCAATCCAGACGATATTTTCATCGTTTGTTTGATAAACCTTTTTGGCTTTGCCTTCGTATAACAATTCTCCTTTTTCCATAGCGGAGAGCCTCCCTTATTTGAATAGCACATGTCTGCTAGACATTATTATTAAGAAGATTGGGAATTTTCCCGATAATAAAGAGGTAAAGACTGCTCTTTACCTCTTTATTTTTTTATAAACCTAGACGGTCAAAAATGGTGTCCACATGCTTGATGTGGTAGTTATAGTCAAAGCAGTCATCTATTTCTGCTTCGGTTAGCTTTGATGTAATCGTCTCGTCCTGCTCGATCAGGCTGCGGAATTGCACCTGTTTTTCCCACGCTTCCATAGCCCGCGGCTGAACAGTATCATATGCCTCTTCACGAGTCATGCCTTTGTCAATTAAGGCCAGAAGAACACGCTGAGAGTAAATCAGCCCTAACGTACGGTCCATATTGCGCTTCATGTTTTCAGGGAAGACTGTTAAATTTTTCACGATATTTCCAAAGCGGTTCAGCATATAGTTCAGCGCAATCGTTGCGTCAGGCAGTATGATTCTTTCAGCTGATGAGTGGGAAATATCCCGCTCATGCCATAATGCCACATTTTCATACGCAGTCATCATATAGCCGCGGATCACTCTTGCCATTCCCGTCATATTTTCTGAACCAATCGGGTTGCGTTTGTGCGGCATTGCTGAAGATCCCTTTTGACCTTTCGCGAAGAACTCTTCCACTTCACGCGTTTCGCTTTTTTGCAGGCCGCGGATCTCTGTCGCAAATTTTTCAATTGAAGTGGCTACAAGCGCAAGCGCCCCCATATAATGTGCATGACGGTCACGCTGAAGTGTTTGCGTTGAAATGGGCGCTGGCTGGATGCCCAGCTTTTCACACACATATTTTTCAACAAACGGATCGATGTTTGCATATGTTCCAACTGCACCTGAGATTTTACCGAATTCCACTCCAGCAGCTGCTTCTTTAAAGCGGTCAAGATTACGCTTCATTTCTTCATACCATAGTGCAAGCTTTAATCCGAATGTAGTCGGCTCAGCATGTACCCCGTGCGTACGGCCCATCATTACTGTATGCTTGTGTTCCTGTGCTTTGTTTTTCAGGATTTCCACAAAGCGTTCGATATCTTTTAGAAGAATATCATTCGCCTGTTTGATTAAGTATGAAAGCGCCGTATCAACCACATCTGTGGAAGTAAGCCCGTAATGAACCCATTTGCGTTCCTCGCCAAGCGTTTCAGATACCGCACGAGTAAAAGCGACCACATCATGCCGTGTTTCCTCTTCGATTTCTTTAATACGGTCAATATTAAAAGAAGCATTCTCACGGATTTTCTGAACATCTTCTTTCGGAATATCCCCTAATTCAGCCCAAGCTTCACAAGCAAGAATTTCTACCTCAAGCCAAGCCTGAAAGCGGTTCTCTTCTGTCCAGATAGCTCCCATTTCCGGTCTCGTATAGCGTTCAATCATGTTTTATCCTCCGATCTTTTCCTTCACAGGGGTCCAAATGCCGCTTCTTTCTGCTTCTTCAAGTGCCTCTTCGGCTGATTTCCGCAAAAGCGTGACATGGCCCATCTTGCGTTTATATTTGGCATCCTTTTTTCCATACAAGTGAATCTTCCAGTCATCCAATTCAGGTATTTTCTTAATTAAAGGCTCCTGATGCTCTCCTAGTATGTTTACCATAACAGCCGGTTTTAATAGCTCCGTGCTGCCAAGCGGCCAATTGCAAACTGCACGGATGTGCTGTTCAAACTGGGAGGTTTCGCAAGCTTCTATCGAATAATGGCCTGAGTTATGCGGACGAGGCGCAAGCTCGTTAATGTAAATCTGTCCGTCTTTTGTCAGAAACATTTCGACTGCCAATGTACCGACAAGGCTTAAAGCTTCTGCCAGCTGGTTTGCTGCATTTATTGCCCTTTCCTCAGCATCGGCTGTGATCATGGCCGGCACAATTGTCTGGTGCAGAATGTTTTCTTTATGGACATTTTCCCCGACTGGAAATACCGCTTTTTCTCCCGAGATATTCCGGCAGATAATAACCGATATTTCCTTTTCGAATGGAATCCATTTTTCAAGGACGCACACGCCATTCTCAAGAAGCTGTGCAGCTTTCTTAATATCCTGCCCGCTCTTTATTACAACTTGCCCTTTTCCGTCATATCCGCCTCTGGATGTCTTTAATACTGCTGGATAGCCAAGCTTTTCTATATTATCATAAATATCTTTTTCAGTAGTAATGACCGCATATGGCGCTACCTCGCAGCCGGCTTTTTGGATGGCTGCTTTTTCCTTTGTCCGGTCCTGGGTGATTTCCAGCACCTCGCTCCCCTGTGGGACGTACGCATTTGCACATAGCCACTCAAGAGCTTCCGCACTGATATTTTCAAATTCATATGTCACAACGTCACTGACGTCAGCTAACTCTTTTATAGAATCTAAATGGCCATATTCTCCAATGATTTTAATATCCGCAACCTGGCCGCAAGGAGAGTCTTCTGCCGGATCTAAAACGGCAATCCTGAAGCCATTTGCTTTTGCTGCAAGTGCCATCATTCTCCCAAGCTGTCCCCCGCCAATAATTCCAATTGTTTGTCCAGGTAAAATTGTTTTATTAGACAAGTTCATCACTGCTTTCTAGTACTTCCTGTTTTGTTTTATCTCTTTTTGACTGAAGACGTTCTGCAATGGCTGTATCAAAAGCGCCAAGTATTTGTGCTGCCAGCAATCCGGCGTTAGTGGCTCCTGCTTTTCCAATCGCAACCGTTGCAACCGGGACGCCGCCGGGCATCTGAACAATGGACAGCAATGAATCCAGTCCGTTTAGAGCTTTTGATTGGACTGGCACTCCAATGACAGGAAGTGTCGTTTTCGCTGCAACCATTCCTGGAAGGTGTGCCGCTCCTCCTGCACCCGCAATAATTACCTTTATTCCTCTGTCTCTTGCCTGCTCAGCATATTCAAACATAAGATCTGGAGTCCGATGGGCTGAAACAACCTTTTTTTCATAAGGGATTTCAAGCTCTTCCAGAATTCCGCAAGCGTGCTTCATTGTCTCCCAATCTGATTTGCTTCCCATAATGACTGCTGCTTGTGCGCTCATTCTTTCTCCTCCAAATCTTCCAATATAAAAAACCCGCACAGACCCTTCTCTTAATATGAGAGAAAGTAATCTGTCCGGGCTAAAAAGAACCATAAGGAAGACACCTGCAAACGGCAGGAACCATTCCTTCTACATGCCGGGCATATCAGCTTTCCCTCATAGTCCAGCAATTTACGGTTGCCGGGTAGAAACTTATGGGCCCTATTCCCATTATTATACGAGGGGTTTATTCACGTTTTATTAACTACCATCATATTAACAACATACCTGATACTCTGTCAATCGAAAAATCGAACAATACTAAAAGTCAGACAATTAATGTTCGTGTTTTAATCTTCTAATCGTTTTGCTTCAAAAACTATCTGCCTTCCAGCCGGTTCATAATCGACTTTACCACCCGTCTTAACTTCTTTAAATATAGGCTTCTCAGTCCTTCTAACAGGTATATATCCTGCCTTTTGTATCCTGTCCAGGCACTGGTCAATCGTTTCGTTTTCCTGGACCTCAAACACCATTTTGTTTTTGGCTTTGCTCATTGGGATAACTTTCCTCTCTTAACAGATTTCACCCAGAAACCGCCATGAATCGTTTTTGGCTCATAAGCGATGATGAAGGCCTTAGGATCCAGCTCTTTAATCGTCTGATAAAGCTTTAATTCATATTTTCTTGGTGTCAGGATCTGAAGGGCCATCCTATCGCCTTCAAGTCCATTGGCAGCCCAGTTTGTGACACCATAGCCTTTATCCCTTAAAGCTTTTGGAAGATCCCTGTCATATTCCTTTGTAATTACATTTACCGTAATATAGCCAAGAGCAAGCTTCTCTTCAATTTTCATGCCGGCAATAACGCCAATTCCATAACCGACTGCATAAGCAATCAGATTTTGTATTTCATTTAGGTTATCCAGAACCAGCCCTAAACCTATGACATAGATAACAACTTCGATGGTGCTTATAAAAGCTGCAAGGTACCGCTGCCCCTTAAGCGTAAGAATCATCCTGATGGTAAAAAATGATACATATACAATATTAATGATCAAAATAATAGCGACCATAATAAAACTGTTTTCCAGCAAAGCAAGCGTCCTCCTTTATGGGGGATTTAAAGGCATATGGGCGCCCCTTCCCCATTAAGTCCCTATTGTACAAAAGAAATTGGCGTTTGATAACCTTTTTTTTGCAAATTGGATTCTTTATGAATAGGTTATCCTTTTTTGAGTGGGATGAAACGGCTGAATTATGCCTTCATTAGTTTAGGCTATATAAAGGAGAGAGTATCTAAAGGTTTTTATCTAATAGGTTTTGGAGATTATCCAGCATGTTTCTATCTCGATTAGAAGTTTATTTCACATTTGGCATAATATATCTTGGTAAAGAACAGATTTAACACATAAAACAGGCAGTGAAGTAAGGAGTGGCGAATATAAATGAATTCTGACACATATACGAGTAAAAGGGACGCATATAAATTCCAAAGTGAAGCATAACATGAAAAAGTGACGCATATATGTATTTTCCACCAAAAAGAAGAGTTCAAATATAATATTTGGATAAAGTAATACATCCAAACACACAAAAAAGAGCACCCATCAGGTGCTCTTTCATATGCCCGGCAGCGTCCTACTCTCACAAGGGGACAGCCCCTAACTACCATCGGCGCTGAGAAGCTTAACTTCCGTGTTCGGTATGGGAACGGGTGTGACCTTCTCGCTATCGCCACCGGACTATTTGGTTGAAGAAACTTCGTTCCCTCAAAACTAGATAATGCATGAAGAAGCATTTGCCGAGTAATAACCATATAACTTGGTTAAGTCCTCGATCGATTAGTATCAGTCAGCTCCACATGTCGCCACGCTTCCACCTCTGACCTATCAACCTGATCATCTTTCAGGGATCTTACTAGCTTGACGCTATGGGAAATCTCATCTCGAGGGGGGCTTCATGCTTAGATGCTTTCAGCACTTATCCCTTCCGCACATAGCTACCCAGCGATGCCTTTGGCAAGACAACTGGTACACCAGCGGTGCGTCCATCCCGGTCCTCTCGTACTAAGGACAGCTCCTCTCAAATTTCCTGCGCCCACGACGGATAGGGACCGAACTGTCTCACGACGTTCTGAACCCAGCTCGCGTACCGCTTTAATGGGCGAACAGCCCAACCCTTGGGACCGACTACAGCCCCAGGATGCGATGAGCCGACATCGAGGTGCCAAACCTCCCCGTCGATGTGGACTCTTGGGGGAGATAAGCCTGTTATCCCCGGGGTAGCTTTTATCCGTTGAGCGATGGCCCTTCCATGCGGAACCACCGGATCACTAAGCCCGACTTTCGTCCCTGCTCGACTTGTAGGTCTCGCAGTCAAGCTCCCTTGTGCCTTTACACTCTGCGAATGATTTCCAACCATTCTGAGGGAACCTTTGGGCGCCTCCGTTACTTTTTAGGAGGCGACCGCCCCAGTCAAACTGCCCACCTGACACTGTCTCCCGCCCCGATAAGGGGCGCGGGTTAGAATTTCAATACAGCCAGGGTAGTATCCCACCGACGCCTCCACCGAAGCTGGCGCTCCGGCTTCTCAGGCTCCTACCTATCCTGTACAAGCTGTACCAAAATTCAATATCAGGCTACAGTAAAGCTCCACGGGGTCTTTCCGTCCTGTCGCGGGTAACCTGCATCTTCACAGGTACTATAATTTCACCGAGTCTCTCGTTGAGACAGTGCCCAGATCGTTACGCCTTTCGTGCGGGTCGGAACTTACCCGACAAGGAATTTCGCTACCTTAGGACCGTTATAGTTACGGCCGCCGTTTACTGGGGCTTCGATTCAAAGCTTCGCTTGCGCTAACCTCTCCTCTTAACCTTCCAGCACCGGGCAGGCGTCAGCCCCTATACTTCGCCTTGCGGCTTCGCAGAGACCTGTGTTTTTGCTAAACAGTCGCCTGGGCCTATTCACTGCGGCTCATCAGGGCTATTCACCCTAATGAGCACCCCTTCTCCCGAAGTTACGGGGTCATTTTGCCGAGTTCCTTAACGAGAGTTCTCTCGCTCACCTTAGGATTCTCTCCTCGCCTACCTGTGTCGGTTTGCGGTACGGGCACCTTTTCCCTCGCTAGAGGCTTTTCTTGGCAGTGTGGAATCAGGAACTTCGGTACTAAATTTCCCTCGCCGTCACAGCTCAGCCTGTGTGGTAACGGGATTTGCCTCGTTACCGGCCTAACTGCTTGGACACGCTAATCCAGCAGCGTGCTTACCCTATCCTCCTGCGTCCCCCCATTGCTCAAACGGTAAAGAGGTGGTACAGGAATATCAACCTGTTGTCCATCGCCTACGCTTTTCAGCCTCGGCTTAGGTCCCGACTAACCCTGAGCGGACGAGCCTTCCTCAGGAAACCTTAGGCATTCGGTGGATAGGATTCTCACCCATCTTTCGCTACTCATACCGGCATTCTCACTTCTAAGCGCTCCACGGGTCCTTGCGATCCCGCTTCAACGCCCTTAGAACGCTCTCCTACCACTGACATCGTAAGATGTCAATCCACAGCTTCGGTGATACGTTTAGCCCCGGTACATTTTCGGCGCGGAGTCACTCGACCAGTGAGCTATTACGCACTCTTTAAATGGTGGCTGCTTCTAAGCCAACATCCTGGTTGTCTAAGCAACTCCACATCCTTTTCCACTTAACGTATACTTTGGGACCTTAGCTGGTGGTCTGGGCTGTTTCCCTCTTGACTACGGATCTTATCACTCGCAGTCTGACTCCCATGGATAAGTCTTTGGCATTCGGAGTTTGTCTGAATTCGGTAACCCGATGGGGGCCCCTAGTCCAAACAGTGCTCTACCTCCAAGACTCTTACTACATGAGGCTAGCCCTAAAGCTATTTCGGAGAGAACCAGCTATCTCCAAGTTCGATTGGAATTTCTCCGCTACCCACACCTCATCCCCGCACTTTTCAACGTGCGTGGGTTCGGGCCTCCATCCAGTGTTACCTGGACTTCACCCTGGACATGGGTAGATCACCTGGTTTCGGGTCTACGACCACATACTCATTCGCCCTATTCAGACTCGCTTTCGCTGCGGCTCCGTCTCATCAACTTAACCTCGCATGTAATCGTAACTCGCCGGTTCATTCTACAAAAGGCACGCTATCACCCATTAACGGGCTCTAACTACTTGTAGGCACACGGTTTCAGGATCTCTTTCACTCCCCTTCCGGGGTGCTTTTCACCTTTCCCTCACGGTACTGGTTCACTATCGGTCACTAGGGAGTATTTAGCCTTGGGAGATGGTCCTCCCTGCTTCCGACGGGATTTCTCGTGTCCCGCCGTACTCAGGATCCACTCTGGAGGGAACGAAGTTTCAACTACAGGGCTTTTACCTTCTCTGGCCGGCCTTTCCAGACCTGTTCATTTACCTCGTTCCTTTGTAACTCCGTGTAGAGTGTCCTACAACCCCAAGAGGCAAGCCTCTTGGTTTGGGCTAATCCCGTTTCGCTCGCCGCTACTCAGGGAATCGCGTTTGCTTTCTCTTCCTCCGGGTACTTAGATGTTTCAGTTCCCCGGGTCTGCCTTCTATACCCTATGTATTCAGGTAAAGATCCTATCCCATTACGGATAGGGGGTTTCCCCATTCGGAAATCTCCGGATCAAAGCTTACTTACAGCTCCCCGAAGCATATCGGTGTTAGTACCGTCCTTCATCGGCTCCTAGTGCCAAGGCATTCACCGTGCGCCCTTTCTAACTTAACCTACTTCGGCCGCTGATCGACTGCGGATCTCTGCGTCAGCTCTCTCGCTCCGCTCCTCACGTACTGAAGTACGCTCCGGTGCTCACTCGGTCGCTTCCTTGATCTCCTTGCCGCTCATCGTCCTCATGGTTTGTGCTCTTACTTATTTTCAAAATAAGAGAAAAAAACTAAGATGGCGATTACTCGGTTATTGCTTCTTCATTAACATTATCTAGTTTTCAAAGAACGAATCTTTCATTGAGAGATTGAACTCTCAAAACTGAACGAACAAAACACGTCACGTTTCATGTAAATATCCTTAGAAAGGAGGTGATCCAGCCGCACCTTCCGATACGGCTACCTTGTTACGACTTCACCCCAATCATCTGTCCCACCTTAGGCGGCTGGCTCCAAAAGGTTACCCCACCGACTTCGGGTGTTACAAACTCTCGTGGTGTGACGGGCGGTGTGTACAAGGCCCGGGAACGTATTCACCGCGGCATGCTGATCCGCGATTACTAGCGATTCCGGCTTCATGCAGGCGAGTTGCAGCCTGCAATCCGAACTGAGAATGGTTTTATGGGATTCGCTTAACCTCGCGGTCTCGCAGCCCTTTGTACCATCCATTGTAGCACGTGTGTAGCCCAGGTCATAAGGGGCATGATGATTTGACGTCATCCCCACCTTCCTCCGGTTTGTCACCGGCAGTCACCTTAGAGTGCCCAACTGAATGCTGGCAACTAAGATCAAGGGTTGCGCTCGTTGCGGGACTTAACCCAACATCTCACGACACGAGCTGACGACAACCATGCACCACCTGTCATCCTGTCCCCCGAAGGGGAACGCCCTATCTCTAGGGTTGTCAGGAGATGTCAAGACCTGGTAAGGTTCTTCGCGTTGCTTCGAATTAAACCACATGCTCCACCGCTTGTGCG
This sequence comes from Cytobacillus oceanisediminis 2691, assembly GCF_000294775.2. Classification (GTDB taxonomy): domain Bacteria; phylum Bacillota; class Bacilli; order Bacillales; family Cytobacillaceae; genus Cytobacillus; species Cytobacillus pseudoceanisediminis. Next base: position 340,956 of record NZ_CP015506.1, on the reverse strand, counting down.
GGCCCCCGTCAATTCCTTTGAGTTTCAGCCTTGCGGCCGTACTCCCCAGGCGGAGTGCTTAATGCGTTTGCTGCAGCACTAAAGGGCGGAAACCCTCTAACACTTAGCACTCATCGTTTACGGCGTGGACTACCAGGGTATCTAATCCTGTTTGCTCCCCACGCTTTCGCGCCTCAGCGTCAGTTACAGACCAAAGAGTCGCCTTCGCCACTGGTGTTCCTCCACATCTCTACGCATTTCACCGCTACACGTGGAATTCCACTCTTCTCTTCTGCACTCAAGTTCCCCAGTTTCCAATGACCCTCCCCGGTTGAGCCGGGGGCTTTCACATCAGACTTAAGGAACCGCCTGCGCGCGCTTTACGCCCAATAATTCCGGACAACGCTTGCCACCTACGTATTACCGCGGCTGCTGGCACGTAGTTAGCCGTGGCTTTCTGGTTAGGTACCGTCAAGGTACCGGCAGTTACTCCGGCACTTGTTCTTCCCTAACAACAGAGTTTTACGATCCGAAAACCTTCATCACTCACGCGGCGTTGCTCCGTCAGACTTTCGTCCATTGCGGAAGATTCCCTACTGCTGCCTCCCGTAGGAGTCTGGGCCGTGTCTCAGTCCCAGTGTGGCCGATCACCCTCTCAGGTCGGCTACGCATCGTTGCCTTGGTGAGCCGTTACCTCACCAACTAGCTAATGCGCCGCGGGCCCATCTGTAAGTGATAGCCTAAACCATCTTTCAGCTTTCCCTCATGTGAGGGAAAGAATTATCCGGTATTAGCCCCGGTTTCCCGGAGTTATCCCAGTCTTACAGGCAGGTTGCCCACGTGTTACTCACCCGTCCGCCGCTGACTTCAGGGAGCAAGCTCCCATCTGTCCGCTCGACTTGCATGTATTAGGCACGCCGCCAGCGTTCGTCCTGAGCCAGGATCAAACTCTCCATATAAGAGTTGATTAAGCTCATAAGTTGTCTTTTTAAAAAAGACTAAAGAATTAACGTTGACGTTTTTGTTCGTTCAGTTTTCAAAGATCAATCCGCCGCTCAGAAGCGACTTTATTAATATATCATTTCTCAATCACTTCGTCAACAACTTTTTTTAAAACTATCAAATCTTGTTAACGTCTCAAGCGACTGTTTTTCTATAATAACACCTGTTGCCCATAAGGTCAACAAGTTATTCGTAAAAACTAAAAAGATTTTATTATGCATTTAAATCAAAAGAAACCAGCTGGTTAAAACGCAGCTGGTTTCTTCTATATTATATATATATTACTATTTGGAGATGACAATGATTTCTTTTTCTTTTAGATCAACAGCACCTGGCTTATTAATCTTGATCACTTCACCCTGCTGAAGGTTTGTAAATACAATTGGCGTGATGATAGAAGTTGCATTTTTCTCGATATAATCAAGATCCACTTTCAACAGCGGCTGCCCTGCTTCTACACGGTCATTTTCAGCAACTAACGCTTCAAATCCCTGACCTTTCAGATTTACTGTATCAATACCTACATGGATAAGTATTTCGCGGCCTGAATCTGAAAGGATGCCGATTGCATGCTTTGTCGGGAACATGTTAACGATCTTCCCGTCTACCGGTGATACAACAGTTCCTTCTGCAGGTACAATCGCAAAACCATCACCCATCATTTTACCTGAGAATACAGCGTCAGGTACTTCTGTGATTGGTTTGATTTCTCCTTTGATCGGTGAAATGAAAAGATCTTCCTTGTGCTCAGTCTGAAGAGCTTCAGGATTTACTTCTTCAATTTGCTGTTCAACTCCGCCTTCCGGAGCTTTTTCAACCGTGCGCGGTCTTTTGCCGCTCATGATATCTTTCATTTGTCCTTTGATTGTTTCAGATCTCGGGCCAAAGATAGCCTGGATGTTGTTTCCTACTTCCAGTACTCCAGATGCACCAAGTTTTTTTAAGCGTTCTTTATCTACATTTTTAATATCGTTTACCGATACACGCAGACGAGTAATACATGCATCAAGATGAGCGATGTTTTCTTGTCCGCCCATAGCATCAAGAACTTCATATGGAAGATCTCCGCCTTTACCTGAAGAAGCTGTTTCTTCATCTTCTACTTCTTCACGGCCCGGAGTCATTAAATTAAATTTGCGGATGGCAAATCGGAAGCCAAAGTAATAGATCACAGCAAATACTAATCCAACCGGAATGACAATCCAGGCATTTGTCTGAGGGTTGATTAAACCGAATAGAATATAGTCAATCAAACCGCCTGAGAAAGTCATGCCGATTTTTACATCTAAGAGATGCATGGTCATGAATGACAGACCTGCAAACACCGCGTGAACCGCAAATAGGATAGGAGCTACGAATAAGAATGAGAACTCCAGCGGCTCTGTAATACCTGTTAAGAAAGAAGTTAACGCCGCAGATGCCATAAGGCCTCCGACTACCACTTTCTTTTCCGGACGTGCTTCATGATAAATTGCTAATGCAGCGGCAGGAAGACCGAACATCATGAACGGAAATTTACCAGTCATGAATGTACCTGCAGTAAGGTTTTGTACATTGTCACTGATTTGTGCCATGAAAATGCGCTGGTCACCGCGAACCGTTTCCCCTGCATTCGTTACATACTGTCCGAATTCATACCAGAATGGAGAGTAGAAAATATGATGAAGACCAAAAGGAATCAATGAGCGTTCAATTAATCCAAAAATAAACGCTGATAGAGTCAAGTTCGCATGAACCATGTTTTGAGAGAAAGCATTCAGCCCTTCCTGGATTGGCGGCCAGATAACAAGCATCAGCAAACCAAGGACTACAGACGTTGCTGCCGTAATAATCGGAACGAAACGCTTTCCGGCAAAGAAACCTAAATAGGATGGAAGTTCGATTTCAAAAAACTTGTTATATAATGCAGCGGCGATAATACCAACAATGATACCGCCGAATACACCTGTCTGCAGAGTTGGGATTCCTAAGATGTTTGCATAATTAAGCCCATTTACATCCTCAGCAGTAATTCCTGCAGCCGTCCCCATTGTCACATTCATAATTAGATAGCCGATAATGGCAGCAAGCGCAGCTACACCTTCACCGCCGGCCAAACCAACTGCTACACCAACTGCAAATAGAACAGGCAGGTTGGCAAAAACGATATCTCCTGCTTTTTGCATAACTTGAGCAACGATTTCAACTCCGCTGTTATCCAGGAATGGAGCCAGCTCAAGCAGCGCCGGATTTTGCAGAGCAGCACCGATAGCGAGCAGTATCCCCGCTGCCGGCAGTAATGCTACTGGAAGCATTAAGGCTTTTCCTACTTTTTGCAGGACGCCAAATACTTTTTTAAACATATGTTAACCCCCTATAGTTTTTTACTCATTAAGCGTTTTCATTTAAAGCGGCAAGCATTAAAAAAAAATAAAAAAGGCATGAGGAAAAAAGGATAGAATTCAGGTGTATACAAGGGTATCATACCCTATTTACCTAAATTCAATTACCTTTCTTCACTCATGCCTGATCGAATCAGTAACACGTAAAGACTTGCCTGTTTCGCAAGATAGTATTGTAATTAATTTATTTTCTTTTGAAGCCTCTGCAGATGCATTGTCAGATAAACAGCTTCTGCATTAAAGACTGGTTTTTTTAATGTTTGCTGCATTACTTTAATGAGCTTCCAAGAGAGATTGTAGCACACCGGATATTCTTCTTTCAAGAGGGAAGTTATTTTTTCCGGCTCTTCAACCACCTCGCCTTTGTTAACCCGTTCAATGGTGAATCGGATATGGCGGACAAGCCTCATATAATCGATGCTGTCTTTATCAATCTTAATGTCAAGCTGTTCTTCAATCATATTCACAAGATGGGTTACCAGTTGTGAATGCTGATTGACTTCGGATAAATCGCGGTTCATTACAGCACTATGAACATGGAGGGCAATGAACCCAATCTCCCCTTCAGGCAAATAAATACCGGTTCGCTGTCCTATAAGGTTCACAACTTCGTGGGCAATTTCGTATTCAAATGGGTAGAGAGTCTTAGTTTCGATAAGAAAAGGATTTTTCATTTCCATCCCTTTTTTCAGACGCGTTATTGCAAACATCAAGTGATCAGTTAACGCAACATGGATATGTTCATTAAGCATGGAATTTGCCCTTTGTTTAATCAATTGAATTGAGGAGATAATTGCTTCAAGCAATTCATTATCCACAAAAGGCATCAGTTTAATATAATTCTCCTGCTCTTTTTCATTTTTAAGCACAAAGAGCTTTTCAACCAAATTAGAGTCGATTGGCTGGCCCGGCCTCCGGCTGAAGCCAATCCCCTTACCGATAAGGACAACTTCCCCAAATGACTCGTGGCTGCCAATAAGGACGTTATTATTAAGCACTTTTTTTACCTTATACTCACCCATTCTCTTCTCCCCGCCCATAAACAAATGTACTCTCATGGTATTAAAGCCTGTCCGGGAAGTCAACGGATTGAGAATAAAATAAAAACAGACCCGCATTAAAGCGGGCCTAATTCATAATTATTACTTCAGGAAAATGAAATACAAAACAAATATGACGAACAGCCCGTACATGATTGGGTGAATCTCTTTGATTCTTCCTTTTACAATCATGGTGATTGGATAGAAAATAAATCCGATTGCAATTCCTGTTGCGATACTGTAAGTCAATGGCATTGCAATAATCGTAAGGAATGCCGGAACTGCAATTTCAAACTTTGTCCAATCAATGTTGCCTAATGATGCAACCATCAATACACCGACAATGATCAGTGCCGGAGCTGTCACCGCAGAAGTGATGACTTCTAATAACGGGAAGAAAAATAATGATAACAGGAAGAACCCTGCTGTGACAATCGATGCAAATCCCGTTCTCGCACCTGCCGCAACCCCTGATGAAGACTCAATGAAAGAAGTTGTCGTGGATGTTCCGAATATCGCACCAACGACAGTTGCTGTGGAGTCCGCCAGAAGCGCTTTACCTGCGCGGGGCAATTTATTTTCTTTCATTAAGCCCGCCTGGTTGGCAACACCCACTAACGTTCCTGCTGTATCAAAGAAGTCAACGAATAGGAATGTCAGAACAACGACCAGCATGCTTGTTGAGAAGAATGAAGGGTCACTGTATGCCCCGAATGCCGCTCCAAACGTTGGAGCTACACTTGGCACGGAATCAACAACCTTTCCTGGAACGTCAATCAGGCCGGCAATCATCCCAACAATCGTCGTGAGTACCATCCCTATAAAAATTCCGCCATTAACACCTTTTGTCATCAGAATTACTGTGATGATAATCCCGAAAATAGCCAGAAGCACATTCCCATCAGTAAAATCTCCTAATCCTACAAGAACTGCATCATTATTGACAATCAGCCCTGCGCTTTGAGCACCGACAAATGTAATAAACAATCCGATTCCGGCACTGACCGCATACTTTAATTCAGCAGGAATCGAGTTAATAATTTTTTCACGCAAACCAGAAAGGGATAAAAATATAAAGATAATCCCTGAGATAAGAACCCCGCCTAATGCATGCTGCCAAGGAATTCCCATTGTTAAAACAACAGTATAAGCAAAAAATGCATTTAATCCCATTCCCGGGGCAAGTGCAATCGGATATCTGGCCAGCACCCCCATCAATAGGGATCCAATTGCGGCAGCCACTGCTGTTGCCACAAATACTGCCCCATAGTCCATTCTCATGGAATCCGGCAAATCAGGTATATCCATTAACGATAATGTAATCGGATTAACGACTAAGATATAAGCCATTGCTAAAAAAGTTGTAAGTCCGCCGATAAATTCACGGCGATAGTTAGTACCAAGTTCTTCAAACTGGAAGTACTTCTTCATTTCTCTTCCCCCTATTGGCTGTCTTTATTTTTTAAAATAAAAAAACTCCGGTTTGACTACCGGAGCATTGACAACTGGGCTCGTGCTTGCAATAGGGGAAAACAAAGAAAAATAATAGCAAAAACATCCCTATTTGCACTTACCTCGTAGTCAAGCTATTTACGGCAGCTCGGTAGAAACTTTTGGGCCATATCCCCAATATTATACGACGTAAAACGACATATTTAATTCTTCTTTATCATAGCACCTCAAAAAGTCCTAGTCAATAGAAAAAGCGAACATTTTCATGTCCGCTTTTTCTTAATGTTCGTATTTTATTCCCACTCGATTGTTGCAGGCGGCTTGCTCGTAATATCGTAAACCACTCTGTTGACATGCGAAACTTCATTAACGATTCTAGTTGAAATAATCTCCAGTACATCCCATGGGATACGTGCCCAGTCAGAAGTCATGCCGTCTATTGAAGTAACGGCACGGATTCCGATAGTATAATCATAAGTCCGGGCATCTCCCATTACACCGACACTGCGGATATCAGGCAGAACCGTGAAGTATTGCCAAATGTCGCGATCAAGCCCTGCCTTTTGGATTTCTTCACGCAGTATAGCATCAGACTCGCGCACAATTTCAAGCTTATCTTCTGAGATTTCCCCGAGAACGCGGATACCTAATCCCGGACCAGGGAATGGCTGTCTCCAAACGATTTCATCCGGAATGCCAAGCTCTGTTCCCAGCGCACGCACCTCATCTTTAAACAGAGTGTTAAGCGGCTCGATCAGCTTGAATTGCATATCTTCAGGAAGTCCGCCTACATTATGGTGAGATTTAATGGTTTGCGCAGTAGCTGTTCCGCTTTCAATAATATCTGTGTAGAGAGTCCCCTGTGCAAGGAAATCAATGCCTTGAAGCTTAGCAGCTTCATCATCGAATACATAGATGAATTCGTTGCCGATAATTTTTCGCTTTTGTTCAGGATCGCTAACACCTTTAAGCTTATTCATAAAGCGTTCCTGGGCATCCACTTTAATTACATTCATATTAAATCCATCAGCAAATGTCTTCATGACGCCTTCTGCTTCATCTTTTCTCAGCAGGCCGTGATCCACGAAAATACAAGTTAGCTGATCACCGATTGCTTTATGAATAAGGACGGCAACAACAGATGAATCAACACCGCCGCTTAATGCGCAAAGAACCTTTTTATCTCCAACTTCCTGGCGTATCTTTTCCATTTCGATTTCAATGAAGTTTTCCATTGACCAATCGCCTGTACAGCCGCAAACGCCGAACACAAAGTTTTTCAGCATATCGTTTCCGTGAACTGAATGGCGTACCTCAGGGTGGAATTGAACAGCATATAAACCGCGTTCTTCATTGCTCATAGCCGCAATCGGGCATGATGGATTTATACCATCCACTGTAAAACCAGCTGGAGCCTCTACGACAAGATCGCCATGGCTCATCCAGACTGTCTGTTCTCTAGGCAGATCTGTAAACAATTTGGATTCATTTTCAATCTTCATGATTGCCTTACCGTATTCACGGTGCTTGGCAGGCTCTACTTTACCATCAAAATGCATCGTCATCAGCTGCATGCCATAGCAGATTCCGAAAATCGGCAAGCCCAGTTCAAAAATTTCTTCATCACAGCGGAAGGCATTTTCGCCGTAGACACTGTTAGGCCCGCCAGAGAAAATAATTCCTTTTGGATTCATTTCTTTGATTTCCGCAGCTGTAATCGTATGCGGATGAAGCTCACTGTATACACCCAGTTCACGGATTCTGCGAGTGATTAACTGATTGTACTGGCTTCCAAAGTCCAGCACTACGATCATTTCTTGATTTTGAAGTTCTGTTTTCCCCGTCACACTGTTCACCTCATTAAATTTGTAATATTTCTTTTAGTCTTCTCTCCTGCAGGTAAAATATCTAGTAAAAATATAATTTCTTTGCAATCTCATATATAACCGCCAGCCAGAAGCTGGCCAATAAAAAAACCGGAACTCTTTCTCCACAAAAAAAGTGAAGGCAGAATTCCGGTTTTCACGTATAGCAAAAAGCTTCTTCTGCCTTCATAGTCAGATCATTTACGGCGATCCGGTAGAGACTTTCGAACCATATTATCGAGGATATATGAAGGTTGCATGATTTAATTGTAATACGCGGCAAAAACCGAACATTATGCCGCTGTCTTATTTGCCTATTGTAACAACAGCCCCAAATCCCGGTCAAGCTATTGTCTTTTTAATTAAATTTTCCCACAATTCCTTCGTGTCATTCCAGCTTCCTTCTTTTAGAACACCCCTGTAAACAAGTTCTTCATAACGGGCTGTCAGCCTGCTCATTTCCTTTGTTGAGAAAAAGCTGTCTATATATTTGGCATACTCTCTTAAGGTTTGGCCGTTTTTCCGCTTTAACCCGTACCGGTCCAATTCTTTTAAGAGAATCAGATAAGCCTTAGGAAAATGCTCATCATCCTTTGTCTTTTTAAATCTCCAGATAAAATAATGCGGCATCCATTTGCCCCTCTTCTGGAAAAGCACGAAAACAAGCACACCAGCTGCCACTATCGCTGCTGCGATTACTTTCCAATTATCTTTTAAGAAAGTTCCCAGATTGTCCCAAAGCTCTTTTATTGAAAACGGCGATTTTTCCGCCGCTGCTTCTTCAGGCATGTCCGGCTTAACAGGAGTTTCAGTCTCGCTTGGCTTAACTTCTTCTGGCTGGCTCGTATTTTGGCCAGCGTTGTCAAAGTTAAATTGTACGTTATTATTGAACCCCTGAGTTGGTTCAAATGGAACCCAGCCCATTTCAGGGAAATAGATTTCCACCCATGAATGGGCATTGTTATTTGTTATCTCAAACAAGCGAAGACCAGACCCTAATGACTGCTTGAATTCTCCTTCTGTATAACCCTTCACCCATCTTGCCGGCAATCCAATGGATCTGGCCATTACCACCATGGAGGAGGAGAAATTGTCGCAATATCCCTGTTTGGTATCAAATAAAAACTGATCCACATAATCCTCATTTTCATCTGGAACAGCTACGTCTGTCTGGCTGTAGGTATATTCTGCCCTTCGGAAATACCTCTCAAGCTCCCTTGCTTTTTCAAACCAGTCCGGTTTCTCTTGAGTAATTTCCAGAGCAAGTTCCCTGACTCTTTCAGGCAAGTCTTCAGGCAGCTGTGTATATCTCGCCACAAATTCCTCAGGCAGTGATTCCGCATTTGCCCAGGCTGCCTTCATTGCAGTCACACTGTATTCAGGCACCTCGAAGCCTAACTTATATTCTTCCAATGCAAATGGCCGTCCGCCCTCCAATGTCCGGATCTTTTCAGTGGCCGTTTCAAGCTCATAGGTAATGAACGGTGCAGCTTCAATATTATTTAACCCTAATGGATACACCACATGAGGGTAATTCATAAAAGTATAAACGGAGCTTACTTCTTCAGTGGTTTTAATTGCATCGTTATCGATGAACGATGTAACCGGGATTTCTTCTCCCATTCCAAACGGTTGATATTCTCCCTCTGCCTGGGATGTAACCCATCCTTTGCCTGTATAAGTATCTTTTGTTTCAACCTTCCAGTAATGGCGGGACTCCACTTCCGCCCTGAAGACCACAGCGTTATCTCCTATAAAAGGACCGCCAAGACGGGAATCATCTTCCCCATAGCCGATTTTCTGAATACCCGGGCCATCACTGCCGCTATTTTGTCCATACGACTTAATAAATGGAACAGGATCGGGCCAAATCGGTTCTGCCTTAGGTGCTGCAAACCCCAAGCCAGTACTCAGAGCGATCAGAGCAGTCAGCGGAATCATCCATTTGCGCGACAGGGAGGCTTCTTTTTTCAGCCCTTCCTGATCCAGAAGACGGTTGAAGGTTAAGATGCCCATAACCGCAAAGCCCGCAATAACTGTCCTGACAATCGCCGCATCTGCCTCGTAAGGCGTAAAGGTATCCAATACAGTTATATAAATGAGTGTCATGAAAAAGAAGATGAAAATCCGTCTGCGATTGATCAGCCAATACTGAATCAAATAAGTCATCAGCCACAGCAGAATGAAAAAGAGGAGGCTTCTGAATAAATTTGTCATGCCCGGCCAGTCTCTATCAGCTATTAAAGCAAAATTGTGCACCATGTCCGATGCAAATAATGATAACCATGAAAATTGGAAAAACGATCCCTCAAAGTACAAATAATGCAGTTCATAGAGAATATAAAGCACCTTTATAAACCCGCTTAATACAGGGCTGACACCGAAAAAAGCCAATAGAAGCGATAGTATAAGGAACATGAGAAAAACAATGACATTGGATGTGTCCGTCAGCTCCTCAACCGGACGAAGCCATTCCCATAATAAGAAAAATCCCAGAACATAAAGGAGAAAAGAGGTAAGATCTTTCTGTACCTTAAGAGAACTCATCACTTGCTCACCCCCGAAAACACATCTGCAAACTGTCCGTTATGAACCAAAACTACCCGGATTCCCCTGGCATTGGCAGAGGTTTTGAGCAGCAGTTCATCTCTGGAAGGAGCTTCATCCTCATTTTTCATTAGAAATATAGTGACAATCCCTTTCTTGGACGTGAAAAAACTGGCTTTCTCTATAAGCGCTTTTGTTAATTTCGCTGTAATAACCATCAGCTGACTGTTCTGCTGTAAAAGAAAGTGCTCTGCTTCAAGAACCCGGTCCACTGCCGCTTGAGAATCATCCTTTATTTTTGCCAAATGATAAAACAGCTGAAGCTGGTGCGCTTCCCCGCCTCTGATTGGAAAAGCTGTCCGCGTTTCTGCTGAGGTCAAAAACCCAGTCTGTGCTCCTTTGCGGAGAATCGCCCTCGCAATGGAGGCTGAAAACGAAACGATCGCTTCAAACCGGCTATCCGGTGCACAATCCATGAGGATATAGACGTCATGGGATTGCCTTTGTTCAAATTCTTTGGTCATAATATCATTCCGCTTAGCAGTAGCTTTCCAGTTAATCCAGGAGAATCTGTCTCCCGGCTGATACTCCCTGATGCCGATGGCCATGGAAGTATCCCTTTGCACCCGCTCTTTTGAAGCAGTCATTCCCTGATCATAATGATGTGCCATAGGCTTATAAATGATTTCCTCATATGCCGGATAGACGATCATCCGGCTCTCAGCAGGTGCTTGCCTTTCTTTTTCTATTAAACCGAGCAGATCACCTGTTTTCACACGGATGGAGGCAAAAAAATGCTCCCCCCTCGGAAGGCTATTAATCCTGTATTGAAGGGACATTTCCTTCTGGAACCCAGGAAATAAAAAACGCTTTGCCTCGTTTGATTTCCTGGCATGCTGAAGCTGTTCACTCATCTCATCCTCAATGATCAGATACAATAGTGGAAAAGCTGTTCTTCTGGTTATCTTCAGGGTAATAACTGCCTGCTCGCCTGCATTGAATTCTGTTTTTGGCAGGATCCGCTCCACCTTAAAGTCGTTTAAAGAATAAAACGATAAGCCAAGTGCGTAAAGAGCAAAAGGAAGAAAGCTGTAAAATAAAAACCAGCTTACAAAGCCGCCCTGAAACATCGCATATGAAAAGGCGAACAGAATAAGCAAAAATAACACAATCAGCTTCCAGACATCTTTCATTGCTTTTAATAGCTGTTTCATTTTACTTGGCTAACCTTTGAACAGGAACCGAAACCCTGGCAATGACCCGTTCTACTACTTCTTCAGCGGTAATGCCCTCAAATTTTGCCTCAGACCTTAAGATAATCCGGTGGACAAAAACAGCAGGCGCTAAATACTGAATATCATCCGGAAGGACATAATCCCGGCCATACATGAATGCGTAAGCCTGGGCTGCTTTCATTAAAGCAATCGAGCCGCGGGGGCTTGCCCCTAAATACACACTGCTATGGCTTCTGGTCTGATTGGCAATTTCCACAATATAGCGTTTAAGCGTCTGATCGACATGCACTTCTTTAATTTCTTGCTGGAGTGAGCGCAATTCAGCTAAATCTATAACAGATTCCAGATCTTCTATCGGCGGAATCCGCTGCGCCCGATTCAGGACCTCCATCTCATCAGCGATATCAGGATAACCCATTTTCATTTTTAACAGGAATCGGTCCAACTGGGCTTCCGGAAGCGGATAAGTTCCTTCATACTCAATCGGATTTTGCGTTGCCATAACGAAGAAGGGTTTCTCAAGGCGATGTGTCACCCCGTCAATGGTTACGCTGCTTTCTTCCATCCCTTCAAGAAGAGCAGATTGCGTCTTGGGGGAGGTTCTGTTGATTTCGTCTGCTAATATAATATTGCCCATAATGGGGCCAGGCCTGAACTGAAATTCCATTTCCTTCGGATTATAGATGGATACGCCTGTCACATCCGAAGGCAGCAAATCAGGCGTGAACTGGATGCGTTTAAATGCGGCTCCGACTGATTTAGCCAGTGCACGCACCATCATTGTTTTCCCGACACCCGGCACATCCTCGAGCAAAACATGGCCTCCCGCTAAAAGTGCCACTAAGCTCAATTCTGCGACATCCCGTTTGCCGATCATGACTTTTTCGATATTTCCTAATACCCTCTCAATTGCAGGGTGCATATGATTTCTATCCATGTGAAATCTCTCCCCTTTATCTATATCTCGCATTCCATTAATTTACATTATCCTAAATTTAATTCTAACCTATTATATATTCGCTGTCGCGTTAGAAACTCCTGTGTTTTTCTTATGATGATTCTCCCTTATCCCTGGGTTTTCAATAAAAAAAGACTGCTTCACAGCAGCCAAACATACATTACTTATATCGTTTTCCACTTTGATCTACATAGAAAGATTCAATGATGGTTCTTTCAAACGGCTTTCCATTTTCAGTCTGGCCTTTCACTTCTGTTGTCACATTGTATACACCTTCATGTGTAAAATCGCTTTCGGTCATGAGGCCAGTCTTTTCTCCATTGGCTTTTTGCTGCAGTTTTTTCCCTGAGGAATCAAACCCGAAGAGGACCCATTTTGTATTAAAGGTTTTATGGCTTTTCGCAGACTTGCCCAGAATTTTATCATTTAACGGGCTGTCCAGCGCAACAGTGTACAGATACGCAGCATTTGCCGGAGCCTTTAACGCCCAGTTTCCCACTTTAGGATAATCTATTTCAAACTGATGAACCCATGCTCCTTTGAAAAACTCGGATTCTTCCTGATACGCTTTTTTCGTTTTATATTCCTTTCCGTCCGGACTGGTCAATTTTAAAGCAGACAAATTCTTTTCACTTAAAAAAGAAACGGTCATGGATTCTACATTTTCCTCCACGGAAAACTGTTCGCTTATTGCACTGACAGCTTTCCCGCCTTTTACAATGGAATGAGTGCCAGGCTGTCTGGCAGCGGATCCAGAGCTTGCTGGTGAGAAAACCGCAGCAGGCTGAGTGATAGTGGTATAGGGCCTGAACACCGGAAATGTATGGGATCCTTCCCGGATGGTTGTATGATTCCAGCTGCCCTCCTGAACAACGGATGCTCCTGGCAAGCGGGAATTAACCGCCGTAATGACGCCATCGCTTTTTCCATACTGGCTCAGATATAAGCCTCCCCAATAGGTTGCACTGCCAAATGAACCCCATTTAGTGCCGCCAAGTGTATAATATCGATTTTTTGCAGCATTCTGATGGGAATCTGTAAGGCTACGGAAGTATTGCATATTGCCTGTCTGCAGGGATTCAGTTGCTTCATTATTGTTGCCAAGGAGGGCAGCAAGCCACCAGGCCGCGCTGCTGTGGGCGAGATCTGCGAGTTGGGTTCCAAAATGAGGGGAAGATAGGGAGATGACATTTGAGACATATGGATGGGCATTGTAATGAACAAGAGCTGTCTGAATATCAACCCCGCCTTTGCTGTAGCCAATGACCACTAGCTTTTTTCCACCGAAATGATGGTACATTTCTTGAAGCTTTTCAGCCAGAATCGTACCATTCGTCCACATATCACGGTCATGATGAAGGTCAATGAATGCTGTTTCATACCCATTTGCCAAAGCCACTTCATACATATCATTCCCTTCATGCCAGACAGCTGATGAATTATTATAGCCGTGCACAAACACAAGAGGTGATTTGGAAGGATCAATGCTTGAAGGTGCTTCTCCGGCATACCAATAACCCGGAGTTCCACTGTCATCACCGCCAAAACCGCCAGCCTTCACCATACCAGGGAAAATCAGCATCATACAAAAGATCACTCCTGCCATTTGTTTTATCAAGCTTTTCCCCTCCTTAAAGGAGATCCGGACGGAAGCCCAGTCAATTTGATTTTATAATTTTCAGAATATTTATTGAAGGGTCTTTCGATATAATTTCCACACATTTGGAAAAAAGAGGCCAAATTATTGAAAAAAGCCACAGGAACAAGCCCCGTGACTTTATAGTAATTAATAGGATACACCTGTGCGGTTATGTGTTTTTTCAAACTCTTCTTTATTCGGGTCAAAGTATTTTTCATTGAAAGCTGCCACGAATTTATCATCTTTAATATATCCCGCTCCCCATGTAGGATCCATAGTAAGCCAGCTTCCATCCACTTTCACTTCCACCCATGCATGCTTCTGCGGCCAAAATCCGCCGAAAGCAGTCCCTTCGACAAAACGGGCTTCCATATTGCTTGCCCGGAGCAGGGCAATGGCAAGATACGAATAATCCTGGCATACGCCCGTTTTGGAATCCAGTGTCTTGAGTGCACTATCATCCCAGCTGAAGTCATCTGTTTCAAGCTTATTCACATCATATGAAACGTTTTTCGCGACAAAATCATATACAGCCTTCGCTTTTTCCCTTTCACCGCTTATGCCTTCTGTCAATTCTTTCGCCAGTTCAGTAATTTGCGGTGCATCTGACTGAACGCCTCTTGAAGGCAGAAGGTCCCGCTTATCCTCGCCTGTTGACTCTACCTCAAACTTGGCAAATCCATAATACCGAAAATAATCACTGTTTTCTTCTTTAATTTCAGGAACACTTAGTGTGACTTCATATGTGCCCGGGCCGAACCTTAAATAAAACGAATCATCAAATGTGAAGTCTTCTACTGGGATAACATCCAGTGCTTCGTCCTCACCCTTTTTAGTGGTAATGTAAATATGATCGGTTTCAGGGCCAAATTCTGCCTGCGGATCAATTTTTCCTTTTACAGAAAAGACACCGTCAGATTCCTCACCGCCATATTGCGGGTATTCAAGTGCCACTCCCCGCTCCTCATACGTTTTAGAATATTCGATAGGGCTCATCGTCCTATCAGATTCGTTGTCTATTAAGATAGTTGTAGCCGTCTGATAGTAATTTTCCCTTTCCTTGTCAGGGACAAGCACCTCAAGCTCGTGAAGCCCTTTTCCATAGAATAATGGCACATCATAGGAAAACTTTCCGTCCTTAAGCGGAATGACATGCTTCCACATATCCGATTCCTTATTCAGCTTAAGCATGATCGTATCGCTGTCTGATAGGCTTCCCGCTTCCCCTTTTAAATGGAATACTTCATTGCCATTTATATAGCTTGATTCAATATCCAAAGTCAGATCTGCCTCGTGGCCAAACGGAGTATACGTCACATCCCGTTCCGCATTTGGATTCACATTGTGGACAGTGAACGAGGCAAGATCATAATAGTAATTCTCACTATCCGTACTCGGAAGCTGAACGGTTATCTTGTACTCGCCTTCCCCATTAAATAAACGGATATTCTGCTTGAACTTCCCTTCTTTGATGGGTGTGTAGTATTCAAGATCGTTCCCTGCCGGTCCATCCTCTGTGGAACGAACCTTGATCCAGGCATAGTCTGATTTTAGGTCCGAATACTTCTCGATCTCTCCCTGCACAGCCACCCTGCCATTAGCAGCAAACTCCTTATGTTCCGGATTCTTCAAAGCTGCTCCTACTTCCTCGCTGTAAGAAGTCAGCTCCAGAGGTTCGAGCTCAAGTTCCTTGTTTTTCTCTTTAACCAGTTTTTCATATTTGTCTTCTTCCTTTTTCTCTGCTTTGGCCTCTGAACCGCTTTCTGAGCTGCAGGCTGAAAGGAAGAAGAAGCTGGTTAATACTATCATCAATAGGGTGATGGGGCTTTTCTTTGGCATGGTGTCCTCCTTTTTAATCTTTCTTAACTTTATTACGTGCGTTATGCCATTCGGTTTCAGAAATTACCAAACTCAAAACAAAAGCTCTTTATAGGGTTAGACCTTTAAAGAGCTTCTCTGTAGTACGTTTTAAAAAAATTCAATATCGATAGATATTAAAATATTTCTATTAATTTTACTCAATCCTATGTTCCTGCCTAACATAGTTATCTTCTTCCCTTAACTTATCCAGATCGATTTTCCGATCCCATACTTTTCTGGCATTGTCAGTCATATAAGGAAAAATGTATTGATCAACAATTACCTGAAAATCACCATCATCCAAGAGATTATAGGTGCGAATCTTTATTTTTTGATTATCGAAGGTTTCAATAACAATATCGTTTATAAGGTTTAATGGATTTCTTATCAAATCAATATTTCGGATGTTCTTTATTAAAACAAGGCATTTTGGGGCAATAACTGTACCGTTCTCTCTGGGAACAATTTTTAGCAATACCTTTCCTGGAATAAAACCAGGCAGACTCCAGAGAGTGATATACAAATAAAAAGGAGTCAATATTATTCCTCCGCCAAGATAGAAAAAGGAGTATTTAGAGTTAAATTTTAATCCATGTATAATTAGAAAAATGCATGCTATTAAAAATCCTGCCGTTGCTAGAAACATTAATACATAATAAAATTTCGAGCCTTTTATAATAACTGCATCCCCTTTTTTCTGAACCATTGACAATTAATACTCCTCCTTTGAATCAGACAGAGAGAACCATATACCTTACCTACATGCCTTATTAAGCATTTGGTTCTAGGCTTTCATAATGAGCTTGTTGCCGAAAAATAAAAGGAGTCAATTTTTACTCCCCCCTTGATAAATACCTCACATATGAGAGAACTTGTGAGAACGATTGAATTTAGCTTAATCAATTTTAGGTTCTTTTCTCTCGTACCTTGCCTCTTTACGAAGATGTTCAAGATCTACCTTTCGATCCCAAACCTTTTTTGTATTTTCAGTCATATATGGATAACTGTATTGATCTACAATCATCTCATAATCTAAGTCCCCAAGAAGATTATATGTTCTAATTTTTATCTTTTTATCATGGAATGTTTCAATAACAATGTCATTGATTAAATTTAAAGGGTTTCTTACTAAATTAATATCTCGAATACTACTTATGGGTATCGTATCTTTTTTCGAATGAATTGTCCCCTGTTCTCCCGGGATTATTACAAACAAAACCTTCCCTGGCATTAATCCGGGCAGGGTCCATAAAGTCAAATAAAGATAGAAAGGGATAAATATAATTCCTCCGCCAAGATAAAACAAAGATATTTAGAATTAAATTTCAGCCCATGTATTATTAAAAAAATACATGATGCTAAAAATCCTATTGTAGCCAAAAACCTCCAAACATACATGACTTTAGAACTTCTAAAATTACCGGGCCGCCCTTTTCCTGAATCATAGACACGCTCCTTTGATCCAGCAAGTCTAAAGTAAAGAAACTTCAAACTTATAACACATCTATTCTATCTTATGATCCCGCCTTACATAATTATCCTCTTTCCTTAACTTATCAAGATCTATTTTCCGATCCCATACCTTTCTGGAATTTTCAGTCAAATATGGGAAAATGAATTGATCAACAATAATCTGAAAATCGCAATCATCTAGAAGGTTATAAGTTCGAATCTTTACCTTTTTATCATCATAGGTTTCAATTACAATATCGTTTATAAGATTTAGTGGGTTTCTGACTAAATCAATATTACGAATATTTTTTATTGGAACTTCTCTCCTGTTAGCTTTAACAGTGCCATTTTCTCCAGGAACAATTGAAAATAGCACTTTTCCAGGAATAAAGCCAGGCAAACTCCACAGATTGAGATATAGCATGACGGGAGTAAAGACAAGTCCTCCTCCAAGATATAGAACAGAGTACTTTGAATTGAATTTCAATCCATGAATGATTAAGAAGATACACGCAAGCAAAAATCCAACTGTAGCCAAAAACATCCATACATACATGAACTTAGAACCTTTTATGATTACCGTTTCGCCTTTTTTCTGAATCATTGACAAACAATATTCACCCCTTTGAACCAAGCAAAGATACTAAAGAAGAGAGATTCCACACATAAAACCATTATTCAGCCTTTGGTCCTTGCCTCTCATAATTAGCTTGCTGCCGAAGATTCTCCAGATTTATTTTTCGATCCCAAACTTTTTTTGCATTTTCAGTCATATAAGGATATATATATTGGTCAACTATTATCTGATAGCGAAAATCACCAATCAGGTTATACGTGCGAATTTTAATTTTTTGATCATTGAATGTTTCAATAACAATATCATTAATTAAATTCAATGGATTCCTTACAAGATCAATGTTTCGTATGTCCTTAATTGGAACAATACCTTTTTTTGATTTAATCACACCATTTTCTCCGGGTGTAATGGACAGCAAGATTTTACCCGGGATTAAGCCTGGTAAATTCCAAAGTGTGATATAGAGATAAAAAGGAGTGAAAATTATCCCTCCGCCAAGATAGAATAAAGAATATTTAGAGTCAAACTTCAATCCGTGAACAATTAGAAAGATACAGGCTATTAAAAAACCTACAGTAGCAAGAGACACCAAAACATACATGATGTTTGAACTCTTTATTGTTATATGATCTTTGTCTTGAACCATCGATATATAATAATCCCCCTTTAGATTTGAGACAAATAAAAGGAGTCACTTTTTTCTCTCCCCTTGAGAAAGCCCTCTCTTATGAGAGGACTTGTTAGACAGATTCAATTTATCTTATTCAATTTTAGGTTCTTTTCTCTCGTATCTTGCCACTTTACGAAGACGTTCAAGATCTACCTTTCGATCCCAGACCTTTTTTGCATTTTCAGTCATATATGGATAAATGTATTGATCTACAATCATTTCATAATCTAAGTCACCAAGAAGATTATATGTTCTAATTTTTATCTTTTTATCATTGAATGTTTCAATAACAATGTCATTGATTAAATTTATAGGATTTCTAACTAAATTGATATTACGAATATTACTTATAGATACCGTACCTTTTTTAGCATTAACTGTTCCTTTTTCTCCCGGGAGTATTTTAAACAAAACCTTTCCTGGCATTAATCCAGGCAGACTCCAAATAGTCAAATAAAGATAGAAGGGAGTTAATACGATTCCTCCGCCAAGATAGAGGAAAGAATATTTAGAATTAAATTTCAGTCCATGTGTAATTAAGAAGATACAAGCAAGTAAAAATCCTACTGTAGCTAAAAACATCCATACATACATGAACTTAGAACTTTTTATTAATACAGCTTCTCCTTTTTTCTCAATCATGGACAAGAGGAATTCCTCCTTGGACAGAATTGTTAAATAATAGGTTTCTAATAGATGTCTCGTCTGCCCTTTGAATATTTAAATCTAAGTTATCGTCTCTTGTAATCATCCAGAAGTCCAATTTCCCAGGAACAATAAAAATTAGGTCAATTAAATCGGGATTTTTTGCAGAGTCATATTTAAGACTAAGTAAGCTATCCATTCTTCCTTTTCTATTGGAAATATCTTTTAAAAACTCAAATGAGAATGAACCATTAACCCTATTTTCCCACTTTTGAGCAGTAGATTCAGACAACGAATCCGATTCACTCATATCACCTAGGAATTCTTCAAATTCTTCATTCTTCAAACTAAAAAGCACTTCATCCTGTAAAGGCAGCTTGCTAATATTGAAGAAACCTTTAATACTTGTTATTATATTTTCTGGTGTGGATTTGGTAATATAATGTACTTGATGGTCATGCAATAACTTATGAAGATAAACTTCCCCATTTCCAAAATGAAAAGATATGTTTTCTTCCCCTCCGAACTTTAAATCAAATCTAGAAGCTTTAACCGTCTTCTCCGCATTACTCAGAATATTAATATAAGACTTGTAGTTCTCTTTTAATCTATATTGATTATTAACCTCTACGGCCATATCTTTTGCCAGCAAAGAGCGAGCCGCAAATTCCAGCATTAACTTCAATTCGGAATCTTGAAGTGAAGGAAAATACGTTTCTTTCATAGATATTCCTTCTTCATATAATCCTTCACTATAAAATGCAAAAATTAGTTCCTCAATACTTAATTGAATGGTACTCATATTGCCTCCTTAAAAAAACGATAATTTTTTATCTAAAAACCCTTTTGCTCCATCTAATAAAGATCCAGCTGTCTCCTTAGCCTTTGACAGCCCTTTTCCAATATCTTTAATTTTCCCTACCGGATCAGACATTGTTTCTTTAATTTGTTTATTGACAATATCAATACCCTTATTTGCTGCTTCAACAGCTTTTCCAGCTTTCTCAAACCCACCTTTAAAAAACTCGACTCCATGGTGTAAAGGTTCCTTAATAAGGATAGCACCCTTTTCAGCAATTCCAGCAGTTAATTTAGCAGCTTTCTCTCCAATAATTCCACCAACGAATGAACCTGCAGCTGCACCCACAACTGTTCCAACCGGTCCAACTAAACTACCTAAAGCTCCTCCTATTACTGCACCTGTAATTGCTCCTCCTGAGATAGCTACTGTATTATTTACAGCATTACCAATCGCTTTAGCATTTTCACGCTTCAAAACATCCGGGTTATTTCCGTACTTAGCATAGTTCTCTGAAATTTTAAGCCCCATTCCTCCGACTTCCATTGCACCGGTTAAAACAACTGTACTTAATGCATTTGTTTTAGCGAATTTGGCACCAGTACTAACAAAAGATTTAAACGTAGTTGGATTAAAAGTTTTATATTTAATTTCATCAAAAAAGGCTCTGGAGCTACCCGCAAACTTCGCCACATCATCCGGTAGATATTTAGCAATTTTTCTATGAATTAAATCCGCAAGTGGTAAATCTTTATACTTACTTCTCAAATATAATGGACCCAGGAACGCTCTTGCCATCGTTCCCAACTTTTTAGATTCATCAATTTTATCTGTTACCTTCTGAAGGGCCGCCATATGTTTATAGGTAAATACACCATCAGCATCCTTTATAAATTGAGTAAAGCCCAACCCGTAAAAAGCAAGCTGTTTTGTCATCAATGCTCCGAGGGCTGTTACGGCACCATATTGCTCATATAGCTTATACAACTTACCGACCAGATTATCTGCGTCAGCAAATTTATTCGCGACCATTCTCAGGTCAATCTCCATTTCACTGAGCTGCCCAACCAGCTGATTACCAGTACCCCAAGGATCCCCTACATGATAGAAGCAATGCCTATATTCCGCCGGAGCGCTGTTAATCAAATCTGCAAGCTCCATATGGAGGTTTCTGTATTCGTCTTCAACTCTGGACAAACGAGTAACCAAGTCATTTGCCAGGTCTTCCAGGCTATCTGGATTGACAGATATTTCATTTCCCATTTCAATACCTCGTTTCTTTTCGGATTAGTTCTTCTAACTAAATTAAATTAATTATTTGATACCCAACTATTAATACTTGAATTGGCAATATAAAAAGGTCTGCACATCCCGGCACCGCTTCGCCATCATATCTTTTATTCTTGTCATAAGAACCTTTTTTCTTCTCTTCATTATTAGACATAAAAAACCCATCCAATCTTTACATTCTTCAATTATTATTTTTCCTTAAGCCTTGCCAATCTCTCTAATTCTCTTTGTCTTTCAATTTCTTCTCTGACTCTGTCAACTTCATTCGCAGCGCTTTCCAGTTCTCGGCTGATGTTATAAAGGTTATCAGAGTGCCTTTGGAAGAGGACACCTGCTTCTTCCAATGCGGAATCAAATTTGTCCCGGGCTTTGCCTTTCCATTCATCTGCATGGTTTTGGACACTTTGCTTTAGTTTGAATTCCTCTGTTTTAATATCATCTGAAGCTGTCTGAAATACCCTTGCCAGGGCTCTTACATGTGATGAGTTCATTTTGACACCTCATTTTAAAAGTTATTCTATCCAATAATTTAAAAGTCTCGTCAGCTGGCTATTTGGCCAGACTTTTTCATCCCTAATTCTTTATTCTATTTTTTAGAGGCCAATTATTTGAGGAGAGTTTGCTGAAGAATTTGGTTGCAGTATTTATGTACATGTCTCCAAACCGGAGACATGTACGGGAATTATTCAATTGTCGGCCTGCTTTGCCATCCTCGGTATGAGGAATCCCATAATCACACCTATGGCAATGATAAGCAGAATAATATAAAGATAGATTAATTTGTTATCTTGTTCAGTTGGAGTTTGCTCCTCCGCCTTCAAAAAGCTTTCCTGTTTAGAATCGGAAAAAAGCTGAAGCTGGTCTGCTTTTGCGGTGATGGTATTATTAGTGGTTTCACCGCCATCAAAAAGCTGATCCTTCACTTCCTTCAAAGGATCCAGGTTCTTTTTTGTAAAAGTAAGATCCTTTTGTTCTTCGGGGATCTCTTTTTTATTTTCATAAAGCGATTTTTCATGCAAGTAATCGGTATTCTCTTTGAATTCCTTTTTTTCATAGGTATTCGGAGTTAAGTTATCAAAATCAGGGGTCGCCCCGGCTGATTGGCCAGCTATCAGCCAAATCGCCGGGATCAACAGAATGATTTTAATAAATCTTTTAAGCTTCATAAGCCTGATCCTCATCCCTTTTTGTACGCAGGTCTTTTATCGACCGGACTGCAAATGGAATGATGGCAAGGAAGGCTATGATGCCAAGCAGTATGAGAATAGCCGGAACAAACAGTGATTGCGAATCATACTGGATGGACATATATACCTTGGACATTGGATCTTCATAGTTAATATTCGGTGCTGTAAGAGCCAGGAACGGACTAATGAAGAAGGCAATGAGACCAACGCTCAAAATCCATCCTGCCAGATTGCCGATCTTGAATCCTGCCAGCACAATGGCTGAAGCCGCAGTCAGCAGCAATATGGTGAATATCGTCCACTCAATAGCCCGATCCTGTTCCATTGAGTAAATATTAAGGCCAAATATGCTGATAATCAGACCAACAATAAGATTCAGCAGTACAAACATGGAAGCATGGACAAGCATCGGCGCATTTTTGAAATAATGGCTGAAGTATCCGATCATTAAGCTGCTGAGCAGAACAATGGCCAACACAACAACCGGCGGCAGCTTGCTTTCTTCTTTCTTTGCAGCTGTTTCTCCGCTGATTTGAAGCGGATTGGATAATTGTTCGTATACCGGGCCATTCTTTTGGCCATTCACATAGGTATTACCAAGAAGGTTGTAAATATCATCCCGGAACATCTGAGTCGTCTCTACATTCGAGCCCCACTTGGAATTCAGTGTATCTGCATCCTGCTGGACACTTTGCACCTTTTGCTCAAGCTCGCTTGTATAGGACACGATATTGCTTTGGTTCTCCCCGATGGACCCAACAAGATCATTAATCATCAGCATTCTTTGGCTGATTCCTTCCTGTTTGACCATCACAGAAGTACCGTCGATGCTATCTACAGGAACTGGTGTATTGGTTGAGGCCGTTTGAATTTGCTCCCTAACCGAATTTGCATTTTCCTGCAGAGCGGACAAATCTGTCTCGATGGCTGCTTGCTGTTCTTCAATTTTCTTATTGTATTCTGTGAAGAATGCCGTAAACTGACCTTCGAGGTCTGTCAGCTTTTGCTGAGATGATGGTATTGCTGTGTTCAGGTTATCCCACACCTTTTGTTCTTCCTCATTCACAGCTACTATAGAATTTAATTTCTGTACAAGCTCTTCCACCTTTTCAGGATTTTGACTGTACGAATTTTTTATTAAATCTTCATACTGAATAAGTGAGGCATAATACTCCATCATTTTTACAGGTTTAGTATTCGTAATTTCATTATTAAAAGCAGCTAAGTTAAAACCGAGTTCTATGATTTGCTGTTCTTTCTCCTCTATAAGATTGATCATAGAAGAGAAACTCATTGAAGCCCCAAGCTGATCTAAGAGGCTATTCTTTTCTTCCTCTAAACTTTTATAAGCTGCATCCAGGTTGGTAAGGTCTTCAATTAATTTGGCATTTACTTTCTGAAGTTCCTCAACTATTTTTTGCAGCGGGTTTTCTCCAGAATCCTTCGCTGCCAGTTTTTGCTCTACTGCTATTAGGCGCTGGGATAAAGCAGGTAACACAGTCAAAGCAGAAACAACTTGTTCCGGCTTGGTACCTTCTATCGTCTCTAAAGATGTTTTCAAATTTGTAATCTCTTTTTCAACGCTTAAAATTTCATTTCTTTCCTCTTCCATACCAGGTAAAGATGGGGCTTCTAAACTGGCCGCTGTTATAGAATTAGCTTTGGCTCCCCCAGGATTTTTGTTAGATGCTGTTCCTGATCCTGCACCTGGATTCCCCGGTTGTTGTCCGTTTGATAGCTCTCCTTTTAACAAACCGATAGTTTCAGCTGCTTTATTGAAGGAAGATTCTTCTTGCTTATTGAAATATTCATCTAGTTCCTTATATTGCTCTTTAATTTGCCGATCTACCTCATTTTTTCGGATAGCTGACAAATCTCCAAACTCTTCACTATTCTCTTCAAGCTGCTTTTCCACACTATCAATCCCGCCAGCCAATTCCTGATTCCCCTTATTCAATACACTAAGTGCCTCAGAATAAGTTGGCTGCTGTTTTCCCGCAACAGCTTGAATATTGACTACATTTTCATCCTGCATTTTTTGAAGGATATTTTGCTGATTATCCTGGTATTCTTTATACTGATCTACAAACTTTACAAACGAGCCAAGGTTCTCTTCAAATTGGCTGAGGTTGTTTTCACCCTCAGTAGTGCTTTCAGCAGTAGTCTTCACTGTCGATTGAATGCTCTCCAGCAT
The DNA here is from genome assembly GCF_000294775.2 of Cytobacillus oceanisediminis 2691. Lineage (GTDB taxonomy): Bacteria > Bacillota > Bacilli > Bacillales > Cytobacillaceae > Cytobacillus > Cytobacillus pseudoceanisediminis. The sequence continues at coordinate 316,184 of NZ_CP015506.1, read as the reverse complement.
ATTGCGCTGCTGTTCAATTTCCTCTGCCAGGTTCTTTGAACTAGGCTTATAGAAAGCGAGCATTGCATTCTGGAAGTCTATTTCTTTTTGTAAAATGGTATCGAACTGGGATTTCACATTTTCAAGGTCCTGGGATACATAGGTCCAATACAATGTTGAAATCTTTCCATTAACACGGTTGGTGGCAGTCTGGATCTCACGCAGAACCTTTTCCCGGTTCAGTGAGTTCAGCTGGTTCTGCACCGTATATTCAAAATTTGCTTTTTCAGGCTGCTTGCTTTCATAGGACATGATGTTCTTTGAAAAGTTGGATGGAATATAAACGACTGCGTCATACTTGGTATTTTTCAATCCATTCTCTGCAGCACTCCTGCCAATGACGGTCCATTCATACTGTGAACCGTCCTGCAGAATCGATGTAATTTCCTCTCCAAAATCAAGTGACTTCTCTTCCTTGTCAGCGCCTGTATCTTCATTAACAACAGCTATGGTTCTTGTGGCATTCTCCCTGACTAGCAGAGGATTATCGCCAATGGAGCCAAAAAAGATGGCTGGCGCGGCGATAATCAGAAGCATCACCAAAACCATTTTCACGATGTATTTTGTTTTGGCTGTCATGCTAAGACCTTCCTTTCAGTGGCACATAAAGGAATTTGAATTTTTAATTCCTTTCCGTTTATAACGTAATAACCATATCCCGGCTGGATCTCTGCCTCTTTCCGGTCGTATGGAAGGGTAAACAGCGTCTGCTCCGATTTCTTCATCAGAACGATCGCCTGGCGGATCTGTTTGATTTCTGCTGTTAAGGAATCGTATCCTTTTGTCAGTTCATTATTGCTGCCCGTAACGATGACACTAAAGCCCAGATGGCTGCCGTTTTTCATCAGCCTTGCCATTCTTTCCTGCAGACTGTTATCTAATGTCTGCGCAAAACGGGAGTATCCATCCACAGCCAGTACGATTGGCGAAAACTCTATATCGGTCTTGCCATGCTGGATTGCGTTTAGATATTCTTTTTCCCTGAGGGATAATTGTTCTTCCACCTGTGCTGCCCAATCGCTGATCTGTTCCTTTGTCTCGATATAAACCGACTTTTCCTCGCTGGCATAGGATGATAATCCTCTGTCAAAGGAATCGAAAATACCGACGGACTCTGCATCCTGAACAAGCATGTGATTGATCATGAGCTTAAGAACATTTGTCTTTCCTTTTTGGGCCTGCCCCAGGATGATGCAGTGTTTCGTTTTATTGAAGTTCGCATATACAGGTTTTACAGATTCCTCATCAAGGCCAACAGGCACAAGTCCCGGCTGAACAGCTCCATTAGTGTAGCGGGTAAAGTTAATCGTATTAAGCTCTGCTGGAAGCATCGGCACCTCTTCAGGCAGCCTGCAGTCCTTGTATTTCTCTTTCAGTTCCTGGATGTCTTCCCGGATGGCTTCTATAATCTCAAAATCATCCTTGCCATCTGCCGGCAAGAATACCTGTGAGAAATATGCCTCTTCCATTTTAATAATGGCTCTTCCCGGTATAGGCTCAGGTGCGAACGGAACCCTTCCCAGTACGGAGTATGCCTCGCTGCTGTCCATCAAATAATGGACAACCTTCGTTTTAAGGTTGTTCATAAGCGACTGTCTGATCGAATTGATCCGCGTCGCAGCAAAAATCATATAAATGCCGAGTGACTGTCCGTCCCTGGCAATCTGATTGATTTGTGTTTCAAGCTCCTGCATTTCTTCTTTTACTAAATCAAAGTTATCAAATGTGATATATACGAGCGGCAATTTCTCGCTGCTCATCGAATTGTACATCTTAATTCCGCTGACTTCCTGCTGCTGAAACAATAGCTTTCTGCGGGCAATTTCATCCTTGATCAGATTCATGAACTTTTCAATTTTACGTTCTTCATCCATCAGGAAGAAGTCGGCCGTATGCGGCAGCTGTCTTAGCGGAAGAAGTGAGCCATTTCCAAAATCAAAAATATAATAATGGGCTTCTTCCGGAGTTCGCTTTTCGGCAATGCTGAGAAGCATTGTCATAATCGTATGGGATTTTCCATAACCTGAGGAGCCAAATACCCCCACATTACCATCCTCTATGATTTGATAGCTCAATGGATACTGGCTCTGCTTCTCAGGCTCATCCACCATCCCTAAATGAATCTCATGATTCTCTTCAGCGCGGTGGAGCTTCCTGCTTAAACGCCCTTCAAGAGGCGGAAGCCACGGACTTCTAAGCTTTTTAATGCCCATCGAAGACTGTGCTGCTTCAAGTTCCTCCACCACTGCTTCAATTTCTGTTTTTCCGCCTTTTTTCTTTCCTTGGCGTGAATTAACATCCGATAATGGCACAAGGCCCAAGTCGGTTACGATTGCAATTTCATCCTCTGTCTCTGAGGAGTCATCCAAATAAGGCGCCCCGCTCCATGCAGATTGGAAGAGCTCATAGACTTCATTATTGCCGACTTGCAGGTAGCCGCGTCCGGTTACGGTAATAGCTGCTGCATCTCCGTTTTTGATGATCTCCCGACTGTCATCTGTGTCCTGAACCTTTAAAGCTACCCGGAAACGGGCATTGCTCCAGATCTGTTCATCAATGACACCGCCTGGCTTTTGGGTTGCCAGAATTAAATGCACCCCCAGGCTTCGCCCAATTCGTGCAGCACTGACAAGCTCCCTGATGAATTCTGGCTCTTCACTCTTAAGCTCTGCAAACTCATCGGAAATTAAAAACAAATGCGGCAGCGGTTCCTTTGCCATCTTGTTTTTATAAAGGTCTGTGTAATCATTGATGTGATTCACCTGGTATTGATCAAAAAGCCTCTGCCGTCTTTTCAATTCACTTTTGATTGAGGCTAGCGCTCTTGAACTGAAGTTTTTGCTTCCTTCAATATTCGTAATGGTTCCAAGAAGATGCGGCATGTTCTTAAACGGCTGAGCCATTCCCCCGCCTTTGTAGTCAATCAGCAGGAAAGCGACCTCATGTGGATGGAAGTGAACTGCAAGTGAAAGAATATAGGTCTGCAGGAATTCACTCTTACCCGATCCCGTTGTCCCAGCCAGCAGTCCGTGCGGGCCATGCGCCTTTTCATGAAGATTCAAAAGCGACAGATCTTCCTTTCCTTTTAAGCCAATTGGTACCGCCAATGATCTGGAAGACTCTTTTGTAAGCCAATTCTGCTTGATTGGAAGTTTTCCCACTTCCTTTACTTTCATCATTTCCAGGAACGAAACGCTATTTGGAATGGAATTGGTCATTCCAACCTGATGATCAAGCGTTCTTAACAGACGGGAAAATTCCTCATTTCCCTTCTTCTGATGAGCATCGAGCCTAAATGGGATGCTCACGGCCTTTTTGTCCTGAATCAGAATGTCTCCTTCTTCCTGATTGACATATCTGACAAGTGTTTGAATATTATCATGCAGGCTTTCCTTTGAATCAGCTGCAGTAATAACGGAGATCCCCATGTTGGAGTGGTCGCCCTCCAAATACTCCAGAATCACATGATCTGCAATCAGCTGCTGGTTAGTAATGATAAACACCAGATGCGGAGAATACACCTGCTTTTCCTTATTTTCATCCAAATCCCTTTCCCGCAGGATTTCATAAATGGAAGATAACAGCTGATCCCTCGTTTGTTCGTTATATATCAGCCCTTTTGCATGTGCATGCGGCATCTGGAAATGCGGAAGCCATTTCAGCCATTCCCATTTCTTATATTCCTTTTCATTAAAAATAAATACAAACCGTACATCATGATAGCTGTGGAAAAACGCCAGCTGTCCAATGATCTGGTGTATCTCATTCTTAACAACCGACTCTTTTCCGATCAGTCCGATTGGCCCCTTAGCAAGGTCAGCCACGACTGGCACATTTCTAACTTCCTTATAAACTTTTTCCATCTGCTGTGACTGTTCAAGCAGGTCATCAATTTCACGGTTAGCCATATCCCCAGAGCTGACCTTAACTTCATAACTCGCTGGCACATTACCGGTTCCAAGCCTGAACTGCAGAAAATCAAAACTCGCAAGGGGTCTTTCCCAAATCCGGTCGGATATATGGCTTGTGAAATATTTCATTTTCTCAAAAGAGGGAAAGTGGAATTCCAGAACATGCCTCTGCTGGTCAGACAGTGCCTGCAGCTCTTTCCTCTTCTCTTCCAGATAGGCAGTATACACTCGATGTCTGCGCTCTTTCCGCTTCTTTTGATTGCTTTTATCCTTAAAGTACTGAACGGTAGATGTGACTAACGTGGTCATGAACATGACCATTGAAATGATAATAAAAATTCCTCTTGGCTGAATCAGAGCCACGATGCCCATCACGATCAGCATAATCAGCGGCGGCATAATGATCATCCATAACCCCCGATTGGAATCATCAGGCTCCTGTGACGGGAAGGATAGAGAAACTTTCTCATCCGGCATCTCATAGATCATTCTGGGCGTTCGGCGATAGAGCGGATATTTCTTTGCCATCTCTGATTGCGGCCTGATGGTAATCGGAAGCTTAGATTCATAGCTTTCAATGCTGTCGATCTGGAATAGATCCTCTTCTTGTATTCGAATAGACATAAATGGGAAGAACAGCACATCCCCGATTTCAAGAAAAATTCTCTCTACGGCTCTTTTTCCGTTTACATAGAGCTGTCCTGACTGTGGTTCTGCCATCCAGCCGTTATTTGTTTTAATCAGTTCGAAGGAATGGCTTGCATCCATTAAAATGCCGTTCTTTTTATAAATCGATGCTTCTGGGTTTTCCGAGGAAAATTCTATTTGCTTTTGATAGCCAGAATAGTAGGTCTGGCTATTCATATTTTCAGAGGTTACGATTATCGTCAGGGTCTTCGCTTCATCATTTAGCTGGAAGGGTTCCCCGTCATTTAGCTTTCCGAGAACTGACTCATTTTGCCTCACTTCATAGGAGCTGTCGTGCCTTTCTATTGACACAGCCCCTTTTGTGAAAGGGAAATCCCTTATTGTCACCAGCTGTTCAAGCTCTGGGCCTATGGTGATCGTGCTGCTATTTTCAAATGGCATAGACAGCTGCTGGCAGTAATCGCTGTAAAACAACCATAACTGTTCCATCTCTCCACCTCCTGTCTATCTTAATTTGGTTTTGTCTTTGCTGCCTCTTCCTGCTTTTCGGCTGGCTTTTCAGCAGATGTTTCAGCTGCCTTTGAATCTGCAGGCTTTTGCTCTTCTGCAGCCTTCTGTTCAGGCTCTTGTTTTACAGCCTGCTCATTATCACTGCTGTTACTTTGCTCTTCCTGAAGACGCTTCTCCTCTTCCTCCTGAGCTTTCTGTTCCTCTATATACTCATCAATCTCAGCTTGAATTTCGTCAATTTTCTGCTGTTTTTCATCAGATTCAAGACTATCATCTGCTTTGATAACTTCCCGGTATTTAATCAATGCAAATAGAATTAATTCTCTATCCTCAAGATCCCGTGAGATATCGAGAGCTTCCTTAGCATCTCCCCTCCCAATATGAATCCAGTAATGATAGTAAAGAGGATCTGTCTGCAGGGTGATGGTATTTTGGACATTCTCTTTCTGGTCTTCCGTCAATGCTTCATTTATTATGTAAGACTGCGCAAGTTCGTATTGCACGACTCGCGGCATCTGATCAATATCATAATTGGATAATTCAGAAACGACTTCACTATATTGGCTTTTCAAGAAGTGTTCCTGGCTATTAATAAATGCTGCCTGTTTAGGCTGTGTAAAGAAAAGGGAATATAGACTGAAAGCAAGGAAAGGCAATAAAGCTATCAGCAGACCCCAAGCAGAATACCTTGTGGCTTTCCATTTTTTCTGCGGAACCTTAACATATTCCTTATCTTTCTTTTCAAGCATTTCAATATTAGTCCGGATGACTTCTGACAATTCATTTTCATCCTTGGCTTTGATCACACTAGCCGCTGCAGGCGACAGTTCAATGGTTTCATGGAGTCTAAGGTAATCCCGGAAGGAATGCTTTCCATCTACAGCAGCTGCAACGGTCGCTTTCAATTCCATCCAGAGTTTTTCATGATTGGCTTCATAAGGCGGAAGGCTTTCTTTCACACCATAGTGAAGCAAATGCGGCGACAGGCTTTCATCAGCCACTAAATTTTCCGGACAAACAATGAGATGCAGTCTGGTATATGGATGACTTTTCACAAGCTTGAGGAGCTGTGAAGAAAAGATCCATCTGCTTCTTTGGTCTTTCTTTTTTAATTTGGAAAAGGTTAAATAATTTGAGGGAATTTGCAGGACGAGGCGCAGTTCATCCTCTGTTAAATGGACATCCCTTTTTATAGCTGAATCCATAGCTTTGAGCAATTCCAATTCCGCAGCAGCATCAGCTTTTATTTTCTCTCTTTGAAAAAGAATGGTAAGGGATTGATGATCTGTTTCGACAACCGCTTCAAGCTGCTCTTCAAGGTAGGTTTGACTCTTTTCTGACATTTTTTAATGCTCCTTTATAAAATTTCGAAACGGTCCCCAGTGGTAATCCCCTTTTCTGCCAGCTTATCGTTTCCTGACAGAATCATTTGCTTGTTAGGAATTCTGACCCAATAGCCTTCCCGGGGCGGCTGAGGAATCGACTTAGCTTGCCAAACAATATCAACTACTTTTTTAACAGAGTGATAGTTAGATAGACGGAGATCAAAAGGTTCAACTTCATAATTTTTCAGATCAATTGTTAATTCTATGTACATATTCAACACCCCACTAGAAAAGCGCAAGCGCCTCGATCACCCTCGACACCTCGAGGGGGTAGGCGCTGGAGCTAGACAAATTACCAAAGTGAAAATTTGCTAATTTAGTACAAAAAAAGAGCGCTTTTCATCTGATGAATGTAGCGCTCCTTCTCCACTTTATTGATTCAGATGAAATTAGCCGCGGATTTGGCCAGCAATCTGGTTATCAGCATCCTCAAGAGCTCTTGCAGTATTATTAAGCTGAACAGAGATATCCTCTAATAATTGCTGCATTTGAACAAATGAAGGTCTTAAAGATTGGTATTGTTCAGCAAACGCTCTGCTTGCTTCCCCTTCCCATGCACCTTCCAGTTCACGAATCATATTATCCAAACGGACAATCTGATCCCCAACCTGGCTGCTTTCTCCATTATAACGGTTAGACATGCCTACTAATTCTGCTGGTGTAACGCGAATAACTCCTGACATTCAAATCTCTCCTTTTCAATAGGTTACTATTATTGTAAAAATACACAATTAAAAGGTCAATTACTTACTTGCAAAAAATAACAAAACAGTTATTTATACCCACCAATACCCAATTTCGAGATACTTAAACCAAAATTGGTATTTTTTTCATAGGTTTTTTCTAATTTTTTGTTATTCACTCATTTTAAAATTCAAATTTTCTACCTTTTTATTACTATCATGGCAGTCAAAACTCGTCAAATCGCTTGAGTGGCCTTGTCGAATTATGTCTGTGGTTTTATTCCTATTAATCTATAAACCCCCAATTGTATTTTATAGGCAGAATTACCTTATTATTTATATTTTAATTAAACTTTGTTGAGCCCTTTTTTTTCCTAAAATCACCCTTCCGGCTTTTGTAGTTCTTTTGAATCATTTTCAAGAAAAAATTTCCGTGTTCTTAAAGCAAAAAAAAGATACAGCTGAATCGCTGTATCTTTTAACAACCTATTTATTCCTCAACCACCTTAGCATCCTTCAGCATTTCATCCGTTAAAGCGACTCCCTGCTCCTCAGCTGCTTTTTTGTTAATCACCAGCTCAAGACTTTCAGGGTAGCCAACAGGAATCTCACCAGGCTTTTTGCCTTCAAGGATATCAACGGCCATTTGGCCAGTAGAGTATCCAAGATCATGATACTCAAAACCATAGGAAGCAAATCCGCCCCGTTTAACCGAATCGCTTTCTCCAACAAATGCTGGAATGTCTTTCTCATTGGCTACGTTCAGCACAGATTCAAGGGCAGATACAACTGTATTGTCCTTAGGGATGTAGAACACGTCAGCACGGCCTACTAAGGATTCTGCAGCCTGCTTTACCTCGGAGCTTGTTGAAATAGTCGTTTCAACCGCTTCAAGTCCTGCTGCCTCGATGGCTTCTTTCGCATGCTTAACATTTACTACTGAGTTTGGCTCCCCATCATTGTAGATGATGCCGACCTTCTTGGCTTCCGGTACAAATGTATTAATGGAGTCAATCGTTTTTTTGATGGCATCCGGATGTGTATCAGATGTACCCGTTGCATTCCCGCCTGGCTTTTCCATGCTTTCCACAAGCTCAGCACCAACAGGATCAGTGATGGCTGTAAAAAGGATTGGAATATCCTTTGTGGATTGCACAACGGATTGTGCACTGGCAGTCGCGATAGCAAGAATCAAATCATTCTTGTCCGCTACCAGGTTCTGGGCAATGGACATATTATTGTTCATATCCCCCTGGGCGTTTTGGAAGTCGATTTTAAGATTTTTTCCTTCTTCATAACCAGCATCTTTCAATGCGGCAATAAATCCCTCTCTCGCAGAATCCAATGATGGGTGCTCCACAATTTGCGTGATCCCGATTTTTACGGTTTTCTTTTCTGACGATTCCCCGCTGGTTTCCTCATTTCCTGATCCACAGGCAGCCAGCATTAATAATGCGCTGCTTGCTAGGATGGCTAACATTTTCTTCATCCAAATATCCCCCCGACAGTCATTCAGTTTTTAAAATTTTTATAATATTTTGATATTAACACGTTTAATAAGTAGGTAACAATAGCTAATCCCACTTTTTGTTAGATAAATTGACATTAACAGTTTTAGAAGGCTCTATTTGCGAAAGACTATAATAAAATATAGGGAGGGATGAGATTGGAATTCGATTGGATTTGGAACTCAATCCTTGTCGTCATCGGGGGCACCCTGTTATTAAGGATCGCTGGCAGAAAGTCTATTTCACAGATGACATTAGCTCAGGTAGTAATCATGATTGGCATCGGTTCACTATTAATTGAACCGGTTTCAGGGGAAAGCATTTGGACTACTCTTGCAGTAGGACTCATCCTTGTACTCACCCTAGTTGTCATGGAATATGCACAAATGAAATCAGACAAATTTGAGAAGTTTATCACTGGGCAATCCAAAATTATCATAGAAGATGGAAAATTAAATGAACAGAATCTGAGAAAACTCCGGTTTACTGTGGACCAGCTTGAAATGAAGCTGCGTCAGCATAATGTTGCAGTTATCAGCGATGTAAGATGGGCAACCCTGGAGGCGAACGGACAAGTGGGCTATGAATTAAAAGAAGAAGCCCAGCCTGTAACGAAAAAGGAATTCCTTCAGCTGCAGGCTGATGTCCAGCAGCTGATTCATTTACTGGAACCCGCCTTTGCCAAGGGCTTCTCTGTCCATATGGTTCCTGAAAACGAAGAGGATATTTTTACAGAAGTCGCAGAAGAAACGACTGATAGTGTACCAGATCGACTGCAGTAAGAATGAAGCTGATTCCCATTGGGACTCAGCTTCTTTTGACTATGTTAACGAATTGGCACCCTGTTAGGGATTTCATTATATTCATCCGGATTCAAATCATACACACTGCCATCTGCCACACCATTGATAATCCCCATGACACCTGTTTCTACTGTCTTAACCAGCTGACCTTTCATCTTTTGTCCATAGTTATGTGTCTGCCCTTTTACCTCAAATAGGACAACCCCGCTGCCGTTCAAGGCAAAGGAGCCCAAGGCAGTTCCAGGCAAGTCTAACTCCTGGTCATATAAAGAAATATTGGTAAACACTGAATTTCCTTTTTCCTGAAGTGCATCATAAAGGGCGACGTTTAACTGGCGTGAAAAATCAAAGCGGTAATTCTCCGCATATTGGCTATATTTTGCACCCTCCGCAGAACTTGGATCCGGAACAAAGTCTGCTGAAATGGACATTGTTACATCTTCATCTGTTCCTTCAATCATATAGAAATTCTGGTGATGAAGATCTAAAAAGACTTCAACATGACCAAATTCCTCTTGAAGACTCTTATAAACATCCCGGACTGTTTGCGATTCAGGCGTAATATACCAGCCTGGAGTGCTTGAATTGCCAGGGAAGTCCTCCGCCTTCGGAACATAATTTAAATCCGGGTTAAAGTCACGGTTTACATCGAATCCTGGTGCTGCAGAATAGTCGTCCCCCTGAAGGCTGCGTGTGTAATAATTCCAGGTGGGCTGTGCATTATGTAATTGAGGAAACTGTTCCTGAACCTCTTCCCAGGTCATTACATTGCCGCGCCTGTCCAATTCGGAACCATCGGCATTCATCATCGGGATTGCGACAATCGTTAATTCTTCTCTAATCCTTTTCGCATCTGCTGATTGACTTGACCCCAAATATTGAAGAATATTCAGCAACGCGACAGTGCCGGTCTTTTCATTGCCATGAATTTCGCTCTGCACTAGTACCACTTTATCTCCATGGCCTACACGTGCTGTAAAGATATCTCTCCCCTGATTCGTTTTTCCCGCAGATTCAACCTGAACCAGGCCGTTCGATGATTTTTCAATTTGAGTTAACTTTCTCTTTAATTCTTCATAATCAACAAAACCATTAATTGATACATTTTCTTCTGTCACAGGCTTTGCGCCCTCAGCAAAGCCGACTTGGGGTACGAGAATCGCTGCTGCCAGTGCTGCTGAACTAAGTACTTTCCATAATGATTTCTTCTTCATTTTTAAGCCTCCTCTGATCTATTAATTCGATATCCGAATTATTTCTATCATGCCTTTTTAATAGGAGGATGTAAATCTGCTAAAAGAATTAATATTCTGAATAATAAATATCCTACATTTTCCTTATTAGTTAAGACTTTCATCATATATGAAGAGTCACTCAAATATATTCTTAGGAAAATTCATTAGCCGTTACACAAACTTGTGTTATTAATCTGATTCATTTTTTGCCTTATCAAGCATCTCAGCCACGGCATGCCGCCGGCCATCCTCATTTTCATAATAAACCTATTATTCCTCCTGAATTCAGCAGGTAAATCATTGCCGAATTCAAAAAGGGAAAGCCCCTTTATGAGCTTCCCCTGATATTTATTAATAAGGGTATCCAAATCCTGGTCCACAGCAAGGTCGCGGGTAATAAAGCGGCGGCGGTGGAGGATACCAATAATATGGACGCGGGTAGAATAAAGCAGTGCCCAATAAACCTCCTGCTAACCCGCCTAAAAAGGGCAGACCAAAGAATCCAAAAAACCGCTGATCCTGCGGCTGATAGGGGCCTCTGTAAGGGTACATCCGTTCATACCTCCATTTCCTCTATATATGGCTTACACTATTTTTATATGCGTGAAAATGGGTTTGGCTTGGGCAAATTCATTACATATGGAGGGGGAATGTTTGGGACATATTAAACGAAAAACCTTGAAAGGCATAGCCGATTCAAGGTTCAAAAAAATATATTATATTTTTAGAAATCCCAACTACTTCACCTGGTGATTTATTAATAATGCTTCTTTATTGGATTGCCTACAATGCCTTACTGAATATATTCTTTTTCCGTATAATAAAGCATTACTTAAAGAATAGTAATATCTGTGTCTTATCCATCAACTTCGTCTATTCTTCATTCTTAATACTTATTAAGCTTTGTTTTACTCATAATTTGTAGCGGCAATAAAGTCAAAAGCATCAGTTGAAGTAATTTCATTGTTATACTCAAAATTATATATCAGGATTACGGCATTATATGAATTTTTAAGGTCTATACTTTTCTTGATTTTTGGGATAATAATTTCTTGATACGAACACCCATCTAATAATGTCGAAATATCACTACTGCTATTCTTATAAACTACTTTCTCTATAGTATCCTCATCTGTTTCATCCATATCAATATTAAAATCGATAAAAAATTTGGATGGGACAGACTCACCATCCTCATCATAGGTTAAATCTACATACTTTTCTATAGAGTCTTCTTCTTTAATATTACCTAACCAAATAGAAACCCATCCTTGTTTTTCCATTATAGTATCCTCCTATTTTAATCTCAGATCATCCGGTAAAGACGAAACCCCACCCTCAAGTCTATAATTAGCCCAATTATTAAGTCGTCTAACAAATGTATTATAATCGTTAGATGTATCTATTATTGCCAATAATTCATTATGTGCTTTAGTTGAACCTAACCCTCCATGAACACCGTTTGGATTGACAAACTTAACATCAGATATAGCTGTTCGTAAATCTTTAATCTCTTCAGCACTAATGTTCCAATGCTTAAATTGCGGAGCTCTTGAAACTAAGTGCCACTCGTGTAAACCTCCAGGCTCTCTAAGCTGACGTTCAATTTTCTTTCTAATCTTTTTATCTTTCCAAAGTTCATTTAGTTCACTACTTGTTAGGGAATTGAAGAATCTATTGAAGTTCCCACTCTTTGCAGTAGGTATATCATCGACAGTTAATTTGGTTCTGTCCTTTATATTTTCAGCATTATCAATTCTCTTTCCATCCTTCTTCCCCGGCAAAACCACATGGCCCTTTTCCTCTTTCAATATCCTGACAAGCGCATCAAAGTCTGCCTTATTGATACTCTTCCGTATGACCTTGGTTCCTTGTTTTCGGACAACAGCCGCCAGCGACAGGTATTCGAGAATTTCAAGCGGGGTTCCATCGGCCATTGAGTCAAGTTCCCGTACTCCTCCCACGCGATCTTCTGGAATGGAATCAACGAACTCGTAAGCTTTTCCTTTTTCAGCATAGTATTCCCTGACGATCCGGCCGTCATCATACAGATGGAACTTGCCGCCCTGGTTCTGGCTGCCTATGCCGTGTTCATCTATGACTTCAATAGTCAGGATCTCTCTGCCGCTCAAAGAGATGAATTCCTCTGGGCTGATTTCTTTATCGTTTAGCTTTGCCAAAGATTTCAAGGATCTTAACTGATATTGGAAGGTCTTGTTTTCATAGTTACTCTGCCAGATAGCCCAAATGGAATAAGCACCAGGCGGTAAAATCTGTCCCAAGGCAGTTATGCCCAGTTCTTTAAGGAATTCCGGTGAGCGCATGGAATTTCCAGCTTTATGCCTGATGCCTTCTAAAAGCTCTCCATAGATTGGGCTGGTGTTAAGCTGCTTGACGGAATAGCCGGATATACTAAGATTTCCACTCTGAAAGTGGCTGGAGATTTCATCGATGTAGGACTGCATCAGGTGAAGATCCTGCTCAATTGGATCAAGTGCCAGTGTTTGCTGGCCATCAAAGGTAATAAGATCATCAACGGTATTTCTCCGGTGAAGTTCCGCTCTCCTTACATGTGCCGAAAACTCCCCATCCTGCAGGTGAGGCAGACTGACAATATCAGAAACTTTCTGCATCACCGCATTGGTCTCTTCTGTTAGGCTTGTGGTGATAGATTCTGTTTTTACCAGGCCCTGTGCCGCTTCTCCATCCAAAAAGCTCTGACGGATGAATCCATTGCTTGCCGGCTCGAGCATCTGAAGTGAAGTAGCTATTCTTTTTAAAGTATTTTGATAGTCTGCAAGAAAACCTTCAAAAAATAAGAGAAAAGGAGAATGACATTCACGAAAAAAAGCCTGAATAGCGGCTGCTCCCTCTCCCCGAAAGGAGTCCTCAAGCGAAGTGATTCCTTCTACATCACGTGCAATGTTTCTTATCTGCTCTTCTAAGGAGTACAGACTGGAATGAAGCTCCTTCAATCCGCTATGCAACTCCCGTGCATCTAATACCTTCAGTATAAATCGCCTCCTGCCATTCGACAACTGCAATAGAGGTACTTCTAAGAGCCCCTCACTAGCATTTTCCATAATTTATACTTTACACCAAAAATAAGAGTAATTTTATCACGAATAGGATTATTTTTACACTTTTGTATAATACAGTAATAATTACCCATCGACACAATAATCAAAATGAGAAAATCGTATCATTATTACATTATTTCCCTGTGATATAGTAAAATGGATTCTCTTTTATGGATGTATAATATGAAAATTGCAGTATATAGAGGTGATTTTTCATGTCTTTAGGATATTACTACAGTTTATTGGCGAAGAAACAAAACGAGCTTCAGCGACTGCTGGCCTGTAAGGGAGAGCTTCAAGGAAAACAGCAGGAGTTTACCCACTATCGGCATACCGTCACAAGACCGGATCTTTCTCCTTTCACCTGGCAGGGAAAGCTGGCAGGTGAATTTGAGGACATCCGGTTTGAACAAATGCTTGCGAGTTACACTGACATTGAATCAAATCAGTTTCATGAGGTGTTTTCAGCCATAAACCGGAAGTTCCAGCAGATCCAGCAGGAAATCGATTCTATCAAACAAACGATTGCTTCCCTGGAAGCGCAGCTTGCATCGGAGAGGTCGAAGAAATAATAAGGAGGTACTGAGAATGGATACCGAGATTAAGCTAAGGATAAGTGATATAGAACAGGCACTCACCAACCTTCAAACCTCCGCTAACGGACTCCAGCCATCCCTTCCATCCACTATTGGGGAGAATAATGTCCTTGATTTCATCAATAAATTGAATGCTTTAAATAGGCAGCTTCAGCAGGTGACAGAGGCGTATAAATCTGTATTGCTGCAAAACGAAGAAACAACGCGACAATCCGTGCAATTCTTAGATGAATCGGATCGGCTGCTATCCAGGGGAATACATGGAGAAACTGGCAGAAGAATTCCGTAGCCATTACTATTAAACAAAGAAGAAGCTTCCCACAATCAGTTTATGGGAAGCCTCCATTAATATTTTCAAGCCAATTGCTGGATTTACTTCATTAGGAACCTATAATACTATACTTGTGATTTCTCATTTTCAGGAACATCTCCAAGTGTTCTTTTAAGAATCCGACATAACGGTCGACCTCTTCTATCGTAGAGTAGGGAGAGATCGAGAAGAATTTATGTGCGTACACCGGCAGCTGCTTGTTTGAGTCTGCCGCTTCCACAAGTCTCTGCTTTTTCGTATTTCCAAAAAAGACAGTATCTCGTTCAGCACCAATTACCTCTGCAAACTCGTCATTAAATTGATTAATTTCCATTATTTCTTCCACAGGTAAATGTCCGTTCAATTCATTATCCCATTCAGTCTTTTCAGGGTAAAAGCGGAATGTTGTAATAGGAGAAATTTCATTCGTTACTGCCACATTCGAAACTTCTCTTGTTAACATCTCTCTAAATGCAATATTGACACGGATATAATTGGCCAAAAGCTCTTGATAGCCTTCCATTCCAAATGCTAATAACGATGCATAAATCGCCAAAGCACTTCCCATCCGCGAGCATTCCAGTGTGAAGCCTGTATGATAGCTGCCATACCCACGATTCCCAACATAAGGCGTTTCCGCTGCATCTAAGTCTACATACTTAAGATATTCTCTGTTTTTAATTAAAAATAAACTTGTGATATATGGGGTTTGTCCAAGCTTATGGAAATCAAAGACCATACTATCTGCAAGCTTTATCTGTTTGAACTTATGCTGATAGGATCTTAAAACCTCACTAACATTGTCTTCAAATCTCAGAGGGTTGCTTTCAAAATCGTAATGGTTAAAGAAGGTATACATGCCGCCCATGGCCGAATCTGCATGGATATAGATCGGAAATACGCCATGAGTGCGTTCCAAGTCTTCTGATATCCGCTTAATCCCCTCAATGTCATCAACCCCAAATGTATCAGTCGTTCCCATTGTGGCAAGTACATAAAGAGGAACACCGCCTTTGGCAATAACAAGCGCCATTTTCTCTTTTAAATCGTCGAGATTCATAGAATGATCAGCATTCGCTTTTATCCGAATCATATTTTTCACGCCAATCCCTGCAGCTTCTACAGACTTATACAGACTATAGTGTGATAGCTCTGAACAGAAGCAATAGAGATTTTGCGGTACACCATTTTCATTTGAAGACGGAGCGTACCGTGCAATGGCAAGTCGCAAAGAATTAAAAACAGCGCCTTGTCCTCCCCAGGTTGTATACCCTGCACTAATGCTCTCATCGTATCCGATTAATTTGGATAGCATACTGGTTATTTCGATTTCTGCTGCAGCCGCAGCCGGTCCTTCCACATCCCAAAGATTGTTCCCATTGACCAGGACCATTACTAAGTTCCCGATCATACTGGCTATATTCGGAAGGGGCGCTGCGTTGGCTACATAATTTCGATTGACGTAGCGGTGTCCTTCTGCCAATTTAAGAAGCTCCTGAATCACTTGTTCTATCGGCACACCCTTTTTCGGAACATCGGCCTTTTCAATGATACGATTATAGTAATCCTCTGAGTACTCGGGCATTATTCCCAGTGTTAGTTTGTTGGGATCCTTTAACTCATCTATTTTCGTTAAGATCGTCTTAAAGTAAGACAATAATTCCTCTCTTTGGAGTTCATTCCCATCCATACTGGGAAATAACTTTTGTATTTCCTTCATCCTGTACCTCCTGGATGCTTTTTCTTGAAGCAGTTTTATCTAAAGATCCAATAAAAAAGTCCACACAGGTGGACAAATCAGTGCCTAATTAAGCCTTTTGGCAACCTTGCTGCCATAAAAATATTCCCTATTAAACAGAAGGATACTGTAATATTTATTGATCCTTTCTTTTATAAGGACTAATTCGGGCATCAAAGGGAAGCTTCCCATAGGCTGCATTTACCTGAAAGAAGCACCTTTATATTAATCAGCCAGCAAAGCAACGATCTTTATACTGCTGCACTGAGCTTTTTATCAGCAATTTGACCATGAGCTGCCTCTGTTTCAGCACCATGATTCCATACAAATATTAACTTGTTTACATCATCTGTTAGCTCTACAAGATTCTTTGCTACCTGGACAAGTTTTTGCATTGCAGTCAGTTCATCATCACTAATTTCGATTAGCTCCTCAAACATTTCAACAGATTCCCGTGAGATTGAGGCAATCTCAACAATTGTTGCCATGATCTGCTGCGAAGCAGAAGATAATTCCTGTGTACTCGCAGAAGAGTTTTCATTATTTTCAGCAATAATTTTTGTAGTAGCCAGAATTTGTTTGAACATGGACCCAACTTCTACAAGGGTGGTATTTGTATCTTTCAATTCCTCTGTTCCCTGCTGCATGGAGTTCACGACTATCCCAGTTTCCTCCTGTATATTCTTTACAATGTTTGATACTTCAGAGGAAGACTGCCGTGATTGTTCGGCCAATTTTCGAACCTCATCAGCAACGACTGCAAATCCTTTGCCATGCTCTCCCGCACGGGCCGCTTCTATGGCCGCATTCAATGCCAATAAATTAATTTGTTCTGAAATCCCTGTAATCACTTTTACAATCGTGCCGATTTCATGAGATTTTTCTCCGAGTTTATTTATGGCATCAAATGTTATATTTACCGTTTGATTAAACTGATTCATTTTATCTAAGGAATCCTTTAGCTTCTCGTTTCCTTCCTGCGTCAGTTCTAAGGTAGTATTCGATTGTTCTGAAATCTGAAGGGATCTCACGGATAGATCTTCGATAGCCTGTGTCATTTCCTCCATAGATGCAGCACTTTCTTCTGTTGCTGCCAATTGTTTCGTCAACCCTCTGCCTACCTCATCAATTGCCGCTCTAACAATATCCGCTTTTTCAGAAGCATATTCACCGACTTCAGTAAGATTTTCACCTTTTTCATGAACATCTTTTGAATAGGAAAAAAACTTTTCCCTTACAAGGCCGAAATAGTCGATTAGCCCATTAAATACAGCATGTTTAGAGCTTCGTTCATCAACCTTCGCTGCAATTTTACCTGCTGATAATTCTTCCATTCCATTTATTATTTCCTTATGAATATGGAGATGGTGTTTTAATGAAAAGTATCGATAGGCAAAAAACACCGATACTCCCATTAAAATAATATTGATGCCTAGCATAATCGCTTCCATTATAATAAATCCCCTAACATCTATTTAATTAAATTAGACTTTATATGTAATTTAAAGCTCTTTTATTAGGATATATGTTCCATCTGCTACATTTGCAGGAATACCACTCAGCTTATTATTATCCTGATATTTATGGACAATATAATTTCCTTCAGTATCTTTATATTTTTTCATATTATGATATTTTTCCATGACCCGTATTGATTTAGGGTTGGTTGCTTCACCTAAAACAGCCTTTAATCCTTGGGATGATGCTTTTGCGATTAATCTATTTCCTAGCTGCTGAATAATTTCATGACGATTATGTTCAGCTATTACGCCTAACATGAAAAGGTGTAATAGTTCTCCATCCTTGATTTCATGTCCATTCTGTTTTTTATAATCTTCCATAAAACGTTTATCTACATCTTCCAAAACACGGAGAATTACATTCATATCATAAAAAGAACCTTCAAATATGTCTTCTCCGATTATCTCAGGTGCATTTGTATCTCCCGCAAGTACACCGACAACTTTATGATTAGCATCCTTTGCAACTGCGCAATATCCCTGTTCAATCGTAGAGTCTAAATAATCCTTGGTAAATTGATAGAAATCCTCATAGCCTATATTCAATTGTCCTACCATTGGCTCCTGAACCCATTTCCCTGCAACCTCCACTCCTATGAATGTTCGAGCCAGACAATCAGCTGCTTTCACAATTAATTCTGGCTGATCCTTCTTTATAATTTCGTATGTATATAGCTCTAGTGTTGTTTGCACTTCTTTACTCCCTTTCAAATGTAAAATAATGATCCCCTAATCATTGTCACGAACATTAGATGCCATGAGGCACTTTATCAACAAACGTACCTGAGAACTCAATTCTCTCAAGTGCATTCCTGATTTGCACCTGCGCAATTTTAGATGACGGTTTTACTACAAGAATATCCTTAAATCCCAATGAAGAATAAAATTGCATTGTCTGTTCAAGCTGTGGAACCACCTTTGATGGGACAGGGGTTTGATGGGTCCCGTCTACAACAAATGTATAACTTTGCCTTGATACCTTACTAATCGTATCCTGTAAATCTATCATATAACCTTCCGCATCCTCCTCTCTCATTAACCCATGAACCTGTACATGAACTTCCTTTGCGGCCTCATTAATGGCCATTTTGTATTTTTTCTTATCTACAACTATCATCGCTGATCTCCTTTGCCTGTATTCTCCATCATTTTTGCAGCTATTTAAAAGGTGTCCAAAAAAAAAGACTATCCCCAAATAGACAGGGATAGCCAAATAAACGTTCTTTATTATCCTTGGCAACCCGACTGTCATTACCCTGGAGGATTTTAGACTCGTAGCTTTGCGTCCTTACCTTTCGATAAGTTTGCCTTTTCAATTTTATTAAATATAGGACTAATTTCACGATTATATTTTACTATACTATTATAAAGAACTTGCCATTTTTTGTCGATACTTGTAATTTTTATTTCTGCATCCAATTTTATCTGGAAGAGTATGTCCCCATGTTAAAGAAATAAAAAAGGCTTCCCATAAGTTTAGTCAACTTATAAGAGGCCTCAATTAAATACCTTTATGTTAACAAAATATCAGCATTCTACATTCACCTCGCCAGCGCAAATTCGGCCGGTAAAAATCAACTTCATGCTTCTCAAATCTCCAGCCAAATTTAATTAACGTATCCCTTTTCAAAAAAGCGAAAATAAAAGAGATAAATAATTTATAGAGCTGATGTATTTTGTTATTCTAGTAAATATGCATATTGGGCAGCTTAGGAGTGGATTTAACTGTGAACAAAAAAGACATCGCACAGATTCGGAAACAATTTAAATTAAATAATGACTTACTAAAGATCTCAGATATTTTTAATGTCTATATTATGAAGGAATCAAGTGAGATTTATCATTATGAAAGCCAGCCCTTTGAAATGCTGGACCAGGATCAGCAGGAGCTATTTATGGATAACTTCAAAAAGCTGCTTGGCGGCCAATTGGATGAAAAGCTCTTTGAATTAAAGTTTCAGAGGGATGCCGAAAACAGCAGTCAACTCATCCTGCATCAGGGATTGCTAAGCAGTGATGCTGAAGGCTGGATGGATCAAATGCTTCAGATAGTCGGCAAAATGCTGGGAATCCGGCAATATGAAAAGGATATTGTCGTTACATTCATTCGCGGGGAGTATCTTAAGCCAATGAAACGCCGCAACGCAGAAGCCGAGGAAAGTGAACGGGATGCCGTTTATTCTCATCCCTTTATTCTCTGCAGCATAAATAACACTCAAGAACCGAAGAAAGAATTGCTTTTTGACTATGTAGAAAAGGAATTTAAATATCATTTTACCGTTGATCCGATTATCAACCTCAAGGCTCCCATTTCAGGGTTTCTATTTCCTTGCTTTACCGATCATGCAGCTGATGTCAATCACGTCTTGTATTCAGCAGGCAAGGTACATGAGCCCGACTACCAGTTCATAGTGGACGTTTTAAACGGGGAAGAAACGATGACGGCGCAGGATGATAAAATCGTTTTTGAGGAAATTATTAAAGACGTAACAGGAGATCAGCTAAGCACAGCAACCCTTTCCAACGTATATGAAGAGATTAACCGTATGATCGTGGAAAACGAAGAGGATGAACCGCCGAAGCTGGATTCCAAAGACGTAGAACGCGTTTTAAAAGTGAGTGGTCTCGAAGATATTAATTCAGAAAAGGTCCAATCCGCTTATCAAAAAATCATCGATGATGACAAATATGAAATAAAGGCAACCAGCGTCCTGCCCAAATTTAATTCAAAATCAATAAAAATCAGCACGAAGGCAGCCAACATATCCATCTGCCCGCAAGATCTTCGATATGTAAAACAAGTCCATTTTGACGGCAAGCGCTATCTGATGATCGAAGTGGAAGAAGATACTGTGATTGAAGGCTTCACGATGATTCCCGAAACTTTTGGCGGGGGTTCGGACAAAGAATAAATAAAAAAAGGAATTCCCGAATAGGAATTCCTTTTTTGTTTGTTATAAACAGTTTTGGGAACAGCAGGACAAGAAAACCTGTACCTATGTCCTGGTGGATGATGCTTTAAAACGTTGGGTTCAACGCTTTAAATTACATCATGCCGCCCATTCCACCCATGCCGCCCATATCAGGCATTGCAGGAGCAGCGTTTTCTTCTGGCTTGTCAGCAACTACTGCTTCAGTAGTTAAGAACATAGCTGCAACAGATCCAGCGTTTTGAAGAGCTGAACGAGTTACTTTAGTTGGGTCAACGATACCAGCTTCGATCATGTTTACCCACTCGCCAGTAGCAGCGTTGAAGCCAGTTCCAACTGCTTCGCGCTTTAAGCGGTCAACAATGATAGAACCTTCTAGACCGGCATTGTGAGCAATTGTGCGTACAGGCTCTTCCATCGCACGCAATACGATGTTAACACCAGTTGCTTCATCGCCTTCAGCCTGGATAGCAGCCACTTTATTGTATACGTTTAGAAGGGCAACACCACCACCGGAAACGATGCCTTCTTCTACAGCAGCACGTGTAGAGTTAAGGGCGTCTTCGATGCGAAGCTTGCGCTCTTTTAATTCAGTTTCAGTAGCAGCACCAACTTTAACAACTGCAACACCACCAGCAAGTTTAGCAAGGCGCTCTTGTAATTTTTCGCGGTCAAATTCAGAAGTTGTTTCTTCCATTTGAGTGCGGATCTGGTTCACACGTCCGCCGATTTGCGCGCTGTCTCCAGCACCCTCAACGATTGTAGTGTTTTCTTTTGTAACAACTACTTTAGTAGCGCGTCCTAAAGAGTCGATTGTAGCAGACTTAAGGTCACGGCCTAACTCTTCAGTGATTACTTCACCGCCAGTCAGGATCGCGATATCTTCAAGCATAGCTTTGCGGCGGTCACCGAAGCCAGGAGCTTTTACTGCTACCGCGTTGAAAGTTCCGCGAAGCTTATTCACAACTAGTGTAGCAAGTGCTTCACCTTCAACATCTTCAGCTACAAGCAATAAAGGCTTGCCTTGCTGTACAACTTGCTCAAGTACAGGAAGGATTTCCTGGATGCTTGTGATCTTCTTATCAGTGATTAAGATATAAGGGTTTTCAAGAACCGCTTCCATCTTATCAGAATCTGTAACCATGTATGGAGAAGCATATCCGCGGTCGAATTGCATACCTTCAACCACATCAAGCTCAGTTGTGAATCCTTTAGATTCTTCGATTGTGATAACACCATCGTTGCCAACGCGCTCCATTGCTTCAGCGATCAGCTGGCCAACTTCATTGTCAGCAGCAGAGATTGCAGCAACCTGAGCAATAGATTCCTTATTTTCGATTGGCTTAGAAATAGCTTTTAATTCTTCTACAGCTGTAACAACTGCTTTTTCGATTCCTTTGCGGATGCCCATTGGGTTAGCGCCTGCAGTTACGTTCTTAAGGCCTTCACGGATCATTGCCTGAGCAAGAACAGTTGCAGTTGTTGTACCGTCACCGGCAACATCATTTGTTTTACTTGCTACTTCAGCAACAAGCTTCGCACCCATGTTTTCGAATGCATCTTCAAGCTCGATTTCTTTCGCAATTGTCACACCATCATTGGTGATAAGTGGAGAACCGAATTTCTTCTCAAGAACCACGTTGCGTCCTTTAGGTCCAAGAGTTACTTTTACCGCATTTGCAAGGGAATCCACACCGCGAAGCATCGCGCGGCGAGCTTCTTCACTAAATTTAATCTCTTTAGCCATTGATAAAACCTCCTCAAAAATTTTAGCTTTATTCTTTAATAATCTTCGTCTGATCGGCGATTAGCCAATTACAGCAAGAATGTCATTTTCGCGTAAAATTAAATACTCTTTGCCTTCGTACTTCACTTCAGTACCAGCATATTTTGAGAAGATGATACGATCGCCGTCAGCAACTTCAAGGGCAACACGCTCACCATTTTCAAGAACGCGGCCAGTTCCTACAGCTACAACTTTACCTTCTTGAGGCTTTTCTTTAGCAGTGTCCGGCAGTACGATGCCGCTTGCAGTTTTTTCTTCAGTTTCAACAAGCTCGATAATAATTCGATCACCTAGTGGCTTTAACAAGTGAAACAACCTCCTCAAATAATATGTAAATATTTTTATTTATTAGCACTCTCTCTGTATGAGTGCTAACACAATTATTATATTAATGAATCTCATTTCTATTTGCAAGGGTGAAGCTTAAATTTTTTAGAAAAAATTTCATTCGCCCATACACACTATTTTTCGACACAGACAACCTCTTAAGTATGCTTCGGAACTCTTCACTTTACCCATAGTATTTTCCTGCTTTGATGCTGATATTTGAAACCCGCTCCTTATTAAGAGTACAATGGCTTTAGGACTTGTTTTCCAACACTCAGAATAAGGAGTATAACATTTTGAAGAAGGAATATTGGTTTATATTAATAGCTTATATTGCCATGCAGCTGTCCAGTTTGTTTGGCGTTCCGCTTGTGTTATTTATTGCAGATGCCCTTGGACAGAACCCCGAAAACATGCAGATCCTGGCTGTAGCCTACTGGCTTGTCATCAGTTTTACGGTTACACTGATCATTACGCTTCTATTATTAAGAAAAGAGATGAAAAAAGGCCTGGATAGGGATGCATCTTCCGCAGCAAGCTCAGCGGGCTGGGCAGTTGGGGGTATATTTTTGGCCCTGATCGCTCAAGCTACTGCTGCCAGCATTGAAAATATGATTGGGATTGAAATGGGATCTGAGAATACGCAGCAGATTATCCGGATTATTGAAGCATCGCCAATCGTTATCTTAATTAGTTCGGTCATTGGGCCAATACTTGAGGAGATTGTCTTTAGAAAAGTTATTTTCGGTTCTCTCCATAAGCGCTTCAACTTCTTCTTATCGGCCCTGATCAGCTCAGTCATTTTTGCACTTGCCCATTTCGAGCCTGAACATGTACTGCTGTACTCGGCAATGGGGTTCACCTTTGCTTTCTTATATGTCAAAACGAAGCGGATTATTGTGCCGATTTTTGCCCATGTGGCGATGAACACCTTTGTTGCGGTTATCCAGCTGAATCAGGATAATATGCAAAAATGGTTAGAAGAAATGGAAAAAATGCAGAGCTTTATCAGCTTTTTCTAGCATAGGGGAATGCTTTGCAGAGTTTTAAACTTACTGGGGGATTTTGATGAGAAGCACACCTTTGTTTTCAGGCTTTATTTACATCCTTCTCGGATGCCTTTTCACTTTTATAGCCATACAGAATATCCAGCATGAAGAAACCTGGGGATTCTTTACTTATTTTCTGATTATAATTGCCACATTCGATTTTGGCACCGGACTGCGGATGGTTGGCCTGCATTTTAAAATGAAAAATAAAATGAAAAAATGAGCCCCCAAAAGGCTCATTTTTTTACATTTCTTCCGGATAGTTTTTCAGAAAATAAACCAGTGACTGCAATTCTACTGCCAGATCGATATGGTGAATCCGAATCGAGGCTGGCACAGTGAGCCTCGCAGGTGTAAAATTAAGGATTCCTTTTATTTTCGCATTCACCATCCGATCGGTAATAGCCTGGGCAGGCGGTGCCGGCACCGTTAAAATCGCCACCTGAATATTATTATTTATAATAACTTCTTCAAGGTCATCCATATGATGGACCGGTACATCACCGATTTTCGTGCCAACCTTACTCTCATCAACATCAAAGGCTACTTCTATTTTGGTATTATTATTTTTAAGAAAATTATAGTTAAGAAAGGCTGTTCCTAAATTCCCTACCCCGATCAAAGCTACTTTAGTCAGCTCATCCTGGTCAAGAGTCTTCCGAAAGAAGCCCAGCAGGTAATTCACATTATATCCATATCCTTTTTTTCCTAACGCACCAAAGTACGAAAAATCGCGGCGGATTGTTGCAGAATCTACCTTTACCGCCTCACTCAATTCTGCTGAAGAGACTCTTTGTTTGCCTGATGAGTGAAGGTTTTTTAGAAAGCGGTAGTATAAAGGCAGCCGTTTAGCTGTTGCCTGCGGTATCTTAATTGGTTCATTGGCCATTCGTCCATCCCCATTTCTTATGATGAATTAATTTCTTTTAAAATCTCCGTTTTTTCCGCCTGTTTTCTCTATTAAAAAGGTTGGCCCAATCACCATTCCTTTATCTACAGCCTTGCACATGTCATAAACGGTCAGCGCACAGACAGAAGCGGCTGTTAACGCTTCCATTTCCACACCCGTATTTCCCTTCGTTTTTACAGAAGCAGTAATGATCAGGACATACTCTTCCTCTTCCGCCTTCCATGAAAATGAAATGTCCACGCCCTTAAGCGGCAGCGGATGGCACATCGGAATAATGTCCCATGTTTTCTTGCTCGCCATAATACCTGCAGTTTGTGCAACAGCGAGTACATCCCCTTTTTTCATAGAGTTGGATGTTATCTTTTCGTATATCTCCTGATTAAGAGTAATACTTGATTGAGCAATGGCTGTTCTTGCCGTTTCAGGTTTATCGCTGACATCCACCATTTTTGCCCTGCCCTCTTGATTAAAATGAGTAAAATCCGCCATTCAAAACACCTCTCTTCAAAATCATACACTATTTTTCTGTTACTTTGTATGTGCTTTGTATTGTTCCTCACATATTTATTTGCCTTTTGTCTTGATTGAATGCCCTGCAGAAGGGATTATAGTCCTGTCTCCTTTATTGCCGAACATATATGAATGAGTTACACTTACTCTATACCCGAGGTGAAAGAACATGATACTATTACAAGTCAATCAGCTGGCGAAAAATTTTGGCGCTGATCCCATTTTAACCAATATAAAGCTTGAAGTACAAACCAGGGACAGGATTGCGCTAGTAGGGCGCAATGGTGCAGGAAAGTCCACCCTTTTGAAAATTATTGCCGGACAAATGACATATGACTCCGGTGAGATTATAAAGCCAAAGGAAGTAACAATTGGCTATCTTGCACAAAATACCGGCCTGGAATCAGAGTTATCCATTTGGGATGAAATGCTGACTGTTTTTAGTCATCTGCAGAAGCAGGAAAAACAGCTTCGCAGCCTTGAAGAACAAATGGCAGACCCTGATATCCTAAATAACTCTGATGCCTATGAACGCATCTTAAAAGAATACGACAAGCTTCAGGTTGATTTCAAAGAAAATGGCGGCTATCAATATGAGGCAGATATCCGTTCCATTCTCCACGGACTCAACTTCAGCTCAATGGGCTATGACACTAAAATTTCATCATTGAGCGGCGGACAGCGTACCAGATTGGCCCTTGGTAAACTTTTGCTGACAAAGCCTGATATCTTAATACTGGACGAGCCTACCAACCACCTGGATATTGAAACATTATCATGGCTCGAACAGTACCTGCAGGGATACAACGGTGCCATTCTAATCGTATCCCATGACCGATATTTCCTTGATAAGGTCGTTTCCCAGGTTTACGAGATTTCCCGCCGCCAAATAAGAAAGTACCCAGGAAACTACAGTTCCTATCTCGATCAAAAAGCGGCTAACTTTGAAAGAGAAATGAAGCAATTCGAGAAACAGCAGGAAGAGATCGCTAAGCTGCAGGATTTTATCCAGCGAAATCTTGCCCGTGCTTCCACAACCAAAAGGGCACAAAGCCGCAGAAAGCAGCTTGCCAGAATGGACGTGATGGACAGGCCGCTGGGAGACGAGAAATCAGCTTCTTTTGGCTTTGACATTGAACGGCAATCAGGCAATGAGGTTTTAAATATTCATTCTCTTGCTATTGGCTATGAAGAGATAGTGAGCGAGAATATTTCACTGCGACTGGCAAGAGGTGACAGCATTGCACTGGTGGGGCCCAATGGAATTGGCAAATCCACCTTGCTCAAAACCATCATCAAAAAGATCTCTTCTTTTTCCGGGGAGATACAGTACGGTTCCAATGTGACAATTGGCTACTATGACCAGGAACAGGCGGAACTCACCAGCAATAAAAGAGTCCTGAACGAATTATGGGATGAATACCCGCTAAAACCGGAAAAGGAAATCCGGACAATACTTGGGAACTTTCTTTTCTCTGGTGATGATGTTCTTAAAACTGTTTCAACACTGAGCGGCGGTGAAAAGGCACGTCTTGCGCTTGCGAAGCTTATGATGCAGAAAGCCAATTTCTTAATCCTCGACGAGCCTACAAACCATTTGGATCTGGATAGCAAAGAAATTCTTGAAAATGCATTGATCAATTATCCTGGAACGATTCTCTTTGTATCTCATGACCGATATTTTATCAACAGAATCACAACAAAGGTAGTTGAACTTTCCAGTATTGGGGCAACAGAGTATCTCGGCGATTATGATTATTATGTGGAAAAAAAGCAGGAACAAGAGGAACTGCTTGCACTTAATGAGCAAGATGAATCCACGGCATCACAGCCTGTTAAGCAGGACAAAAATAATTATCAGCAGGATAAAGAAGCCAAAAAGCTCGAACGCCAACGAAAAAGAAGAATGGAAGAAATTGAAGAGCAAATAGAAGGATTGGAGAAAGTAATCGATATGAATGACCAGCTTCTCTGTGATCCGAATGTTTATCAAGACCATGAAAAAGTGATGGGTATCACAAATGAAACTGATCAAGCAAAAGCTAAGCTGGAAGAATTGATGGAAGAATGGACACTTTTAGCTGATGATTAATAAAAGAAAATTCATAACTTTTAGACTGGTAGAATAGTCACTGCCAGTCTTTTCTATTATCCACAGAGATAATCACAAGAAAAACGCAGTTATATATACTCTCCACAGACTTTTCCACATTATCCACAATTTAAACTGTTTTTATCCACATTACCAACATAATATTCTGAAATAAATGATTTTATCCACAGAAAAAGCCCCCTATGCGGTCGGGGACTTTTTCCTAATTTATTTATCATTGTGGATAGTGATGTCCAAACCGGGATTGGCATTTAAATCAAGTCCGGCGAATTGTCCTTTTTCAAACAGCACACTTCCTGCTGCACCAATCATCGCTGCATTATCTGTGCATAATGTTAATGGCGGAATAATAAGCTTTATCTCCGCTTTGTCCCCAAACCTCTTTTCCAAAGAAGCTCGAAGTCCTTTATTCGCCGCAACTCCGCCTGCGAGCAGCAGCTGCTTCACCTGATATTCTTCAACAGCTCTTTCTGTTTTCGTTACTAAGACATCAATGACACTTTCCTGGAAGCTTGCAGCAAGATCTTCCGGCACAATGGTCTCACCACGCTGCTCAGCATTGTGAACAGTGTTGATAACGGCAGACTTTAAGCCGCTGAAGCTAAAATCGTATGAACCTTCTTCCAGCCATGCTCTCGGAAGCTGAATGGTCGGGTTCCCTTCATGAGCGAGTCTGTCAATGTGAGGACCGCCTGGATATGGCAGATTTAATGTCCGGGCAACTTTATCATATGCCTCTCCTGCAGCATCATCCCTTGTCTCTCCAATCACTTGGAAATGGCCATGCTCCTTCATATAGACAAGCTCTGTATGACCGCCTGAGACTACCAGGGACAGTAATGGAAATTCCATTTCTTCAACCAATCGATTGGCA
Source organism: Cytobacillus oceanisediminis 2691 (assembly GCF_000294775.2). Taxonomy (GTDB): domain Bacteria; phylum Bacillota; class Bacilli; order Bacillales; family Cytobacillaceae; genus Cytobacillus; species Cytobacillus pseudoceanisediminis. The sequence continues at coordinate 287,719 of NZ_CP015506.1, read as the reverse complement.
TAAATATGTCCAGCAATATGATGCACACCTACAAGAGGGATACCATGAGCAAAAGCAACTGCTTTAGCGGCATTAACCCCGATCAGCAGCGCGCCTACAAGGCCAGGTCCTTCAGTCACAGCAATTGCTGAAAGATCTGAATATGTAATGCCTGCCTTATATAATGCTTCTTCCAACACTATAGTTATCTGTTCAACATGATGGCGGGAAGCGATTTCCGGAACTACTCCCCCAAAACGTTTATGGCTTTCTATTTGGGATGCAACTATATTGGCTGAGATTTCACGGCCATTCTTAATGATGGCAACAGCCGTCTCATCACAGCTTGTTTCAATCCCCATGATCCATTGATCTTTATTCATTATAAATTCACCCACATTACTAAAGCATCTTCTTGATTATCAGTGTAGTAGTTCTTCCTTATGGCTCCATTTTGAAAACCAAGCTTTCGGTACAAGGCCTGAGCTGTGAAGTTAGATACCCTTACTTCCAGAGTCATCGTGATGGCCCCCATTTCAGACGCAATCTCCATTAACTTTCGCATAAGAGCTTCTCCAAGCTTTCTCCCGCGATATTCAGGGAGCAGCGCAACATTTGTGATATGAGCTTCGTCCACTACGATCCATGCTCCACAGTAGCCTATAACTTTATTTTCTTCTTCTAAAACAACATACAATGCAAACTGATTTTGTGTTAATTCGTTAAAAAAGGCTTCCCTGCTCCAGGGTGTTGCAAAGGACTTATGTTCTATTTCCAAAACATCATCAATATCCTCTTCATTCATAAAACGGAAAGTTAAGGATTTATTCATACGTTCGCTTCCTCATCACTATAGCTTTTTTTCTTGGTTTGCTTTTATCCAATTGGCTTCAGCTTCCGCAATCCTAATATAATTAGGAACAAAAGAGTGAACTTCCTCAGGCTCTCTGTCTCTGCCTAACAAGGCAAGTTCTGCCGGCCTTGGATTATGTTCTGCAGGCGAAGCGTACACCGCCAGGTCTCTAAGGGATTCTGTAAATACCTCTTTATGTAAAGGCAGATCATTCCCTATAAAAAGGACCTTCTCTTGCTGCTCAGAAAGCATTGCTGCCCAATCTTTTGCAAGAAGGAGCTGGTCTTTCATAAGAGATGCTAACTGCCCTTCCTTATATTGATACAGGCCAGTATATATTTGTCCTCTCCGTGCATCAAACAAAGGAGATATGACGCCATTAAAGTATCTGCCTGCCGAAGCCGCATAAATTTCCAGGCTGGATACCCCAACCAGCGGCTTATTTAAAGTCCAGGCCAGAGTTTTTGCAATTGTAACCCCAATTCGGACGCCTGTATAGGAGCCAGGTCCTTTCGCAACAACAATTTTATCTAACTCAGCTGGCGTAACACCACAATCTTTCATTAAGATATCAATAGCCGGCATAACACGAACAGAGTGATTCTTTTTGACATTGGTAATGTACTCGCCTATAACCTGATCACCATCCAGAAGAGCTACTCCCAAAGGGTAATTGGATGTATCTATGGCTAAAACCTTCATAACATAATCTCCTTACACAATTCCTCATATCTTTTTCCCCGGGGTTCCAGGACAAGCTTTCTTGAGTCATTATCATCAAGATATAAATAAATCGTCAATAACTCTTCGGGAAGCTGTTCTTTAACTAGATGAGCCCATTCTACAACTGTGACCCCATTGCCTTCAAAATATTCATCAAACCCCAAATCCTCAAAAGAATCTTCAACTCTATATACATCCATATGATACAGGGGCAATCTTCCTTGGTATTCTTTAATAATCGTAAAAGTGGGGCTATTTACATTACGGGTAATATTAAGTCCTTTTGCCAGCCCCTTGGTGAATGTCGTTTTTCCTGCGCCCAAATCTCCTTCCAGAGCAAGGACATCCCCCGGCTGGAGCAGACTGCCCAGCCTTTCCGAAAACGCCATCGTATCCTCTGGCTTCTTTGAGATAAACTCAAACTGACTCATATGTTTCATCACCTTTTATGGTTTAATCTATAAAGAAAAAAAACCTTAGGATAAATCCTAAGGAGAATAATCTATATGTAGTTTACCTTATTTTGCAGCAATGGGCAAAGTAAGCTATTTTCATTATTAATGGAATATAAGCTGAGGATAAAAAAGAATAAAAAAAAGACGAAACCAGGTTTCGTTTGACGTTTTTAATATTAGAAAATGGCGGTCCGGACGGGACTCGAACCCGCGACCTCCTGCGTGACAGGCAGGCATTCTAACCAACTGAACTACCGGACCAGATTGCGGGGGCAGGATTTGAACCTGCGACCTTCGGGTTATGAGCCCGACGAGCTACCGAACTGCTCCACCCCGCGATAATATTATTTGTGTGATTTTTCGTCACAATTTGTTTTTCCGCCCGGCAGCGTCCTACTCTCACAAGGGGACAGCCCCTAACTACCATCGGCGCTGAGAAGCTTAACTTCCGTGTTCGGTATGGGAACGGGTGTGACCTTCTCGCTATCGCCACCGGACTATGTAATTGAAGAAACTTCGTTCCCTCAAAACTAGATAATGCATGAAGAAGCATTTGCCGAGTATTCACCAATGATTTGGTTAAGTCCTCGATCGATTAGTATCAGTCAGCTCCACATGTCGCCACGCTTCCACCTCTGACCTATCAACCTGATCATCTTTCAGGGATCTTACTAGCTTGACGCTATGGGAAATCTCATCTCGAGGGGGGCTTCATGCTTAGATGCTTTCAGCACTTATCCCTTCCGCACATAGCTACCCAGCGATGCCTTTGGCAAGACAACTGGTACACCAGCGGTGCGTCCATCCCGGTCCTCTCGTACTAAGGACAGCTCCTCTCAAATTTCCTGCGCCCACGACGGATAGGGACCGAACTGTCTCACGACGTTCTGAACCCAGCTCGCGTACCGCTTTAATGGGCGAACAGCCCAACCCTTGGGACCGACTACAGCCCCAGGATGCGATGAGCCGACATCGAGGTGCCAAACCTCCCCGTCGATGTGGACTCTTGGGGGAGATAAGCCTGTTATCCCCGGGGTAGCTTTTATCCGTTGAGCGATGGCCCTTCCATGCGGAACCACCGGATCACTAAGCCCGACTTTCGTCCCTGCTCGACTTGTAGGTCTCGCAGTCAAGCTCCCTTGTGCCTTTACACTCTGCGAATGATTTCCAACCATTCTGAGGGAACCTTTGGGCGCCTCCGTTACTTTTTAGGAGGCGACCGCCCCAGTCAAACTGCCCACCTGACACTGTCTCCCGCCCCGATAAGGGGCGCGGGTTAGAATTTCAATACAGCCAGGGTAGTATCCCACCGACGCCTCCACCGAAGCTGGCGCTCCGGCTTCTCAGGCTCCTACCTATCCTGTACAAGCTGTACCAAAATTCAATATCAGGCTACAGTAAAGCTCCACGGGGTCTTTCCGTCCTGTCGCGGGTAACCTGCATCTTCACAGGTACTATAATTTCACCGAGTCTCTCGTTGAGACAGTGCCCAGATCGTTACGCCTTTCGTGCGGGTCGGAACTTACCCGACAAGGAATTTCGCTACCTTAGGACCGTTATAGTTACGGCCGCCGTTTACTGGGGCTTCGATTCAAAGCTTCGCTTGCGCTAACCTCTCCTCTTAACCTTCCAGCACCGGGCAGGCGTCAGCCCCTATACTTCGCCTTGCGGCTTCGCAGAGACCTGTGTTTTTGCTAAACAGTCGCCTGGGCCTATTCACTGCGGCTCATCAGGGCTATTCACCCTAATGAGCACCCCTTCTCCCGAAGTTACGGGGTCATTTTGCCGAGTTCCTTAACGAGAGTTCTCTCGCTCACCTTAGGATTCTCTCCTCGCCTACCTGTGTCGGTTTGCGGTACGGGCACCTTTTCCCTCGCTAGAGGCTTTTCTTGGCAGTGTGGAATCAGGAACTTCGGTACTAAATTTCCCTCGCCGTCACAGCTCAGCCTGTATGGTAACGGGATTTGCCTCGTTACCGGCCTAACTGCTTGGACGCGCTAATCCAGCAGCGCGCTTACCCTATCCTCCTGCGTCCCCCCATTGCTCAAACGGTAAAGAGGTGGTACAGGAATATCAACCTGTTGTCCATCGCCTACGCTTTTCAGCCTCGGCTTAGGTCCCGACTAACCCTGAGCGGACGAGCCTTCCTCAGGAAACCTTAGGCATTCGGTGGATGGGATTCTCACCCATCTTTCGCTACTCATACCGGCATTCTCACTTCTAAGCGCTCCACCAGTCCTTGCGGTCTGGCTTCAACGCCCTTAGAACGCTCTCCTACCACTGACATCGGAAGATGTCAATCCACAGCTTCGGTGATACGTTTAGCCCCGGTACATTTTCGGCGCGGAGTCACTCGACCAGTGAGCTATTACGCACTCTTTAAATGGTGGCTGCTTCTAAGCCAACATCCTGGTTGTCTAAGCAACTCCACATCCTTTTCCACTTAACGTATACTTTGGGACCTTAGCTGGTGGTCTGGGCTGTTTCCCTCTTGACTACGGATCTTATCACTCGCAGTCTGACTCCCATGGATAAGTCTTTGGCATTCGGAGTTTGTCTGAATTCGGTAACCCGATGGGGGCCCCTAGTCCAAACAGTGCTCTACCTCCAAGACTCTTACTACATGAGGCTAGCCCTAAAGCTATTTCGGAGAGAACCAGCTATCTCCAAGTTCGATTGGAATTTCTCCGCTACCCACACCTCATCCCCGCACTTTTCAACGTGCGTGGGTTCGGGCCTCCATCCAGTGTTACCTGGACTTCACCCTGGACATGGGTAGATCACCTGGTTTCGGGTCTACGACCACATACTCATTCGCCCTATTCAGACTCGCTTTCGCTGCGGCTCCGTCTCATCAACTTAACCTCGCATGTAATCGTAACTCGCCGGTTCATTCTACAAAAGGCACGCTATCACCCATTAACGGGCTCTAACTACTTGTAGGCACACGGTTTCAGGATCTCTTTCACTCCCCTTCCGGGGTGCTTTTCACCTTTCCCTCACGGTACTGGTTCACTATCGGTCACTAGGGAGTATTTAGCCTTGGGAGATGGTCCTCCCTGCTTCCGACGGGATTTCTCGTGTCCCGCCGTACTCAGGATCCACTCTGGAGGGAACGAAGTTTCAACTACAGGGCTTTTACCTTCTCTGGCCGGCCTTTCCAGACCTGTTCATTTACCTCGTTCCTTTGTAACTCCGTGTAGAGTGTCCTACAACCCCAAGAGGCAAGCCTCTTGGTTTGGGCTAATCCCGTTTCGCTCGCCGCTACTCAGGGAATCGCATTTGCTTTCTCTTCCTCCGGGTACTTAGATGTTTCAGTTCCCCGGGTCTGCCTTCTATACCCTATGTATTCAGGTAAAGATCCTATCCCATTACGGATAGGGGGTTTCCCCATTCGGAAATCTCCGGATCAAAGCTTACTTACAGCTCCCCGAAGCATATCGGTGTTAGTACCGTCCTTCATCGGCTCCTAGTGCCAAGGCATTCACCGTGCGCCCTTTCTAACTTAACCGTTTTTGACCGGTTCATCGAAGATGAACTGCATCAAAGGTTTTTAACTCTATTTAACATAGAGAGAATTTACTAAAATGGCGATTACTCGGTTATTGCTTCTTCATAATCATTATCTAGTTTTCAAAGAACGAATCTTTCATTGAGAGATTGAACTCTCAAAACTAAACGAACAAAACGCGTCACGTTTCATGTAAATATCCTTAGAAAGGAGGTGATCCAGCCGCACCTTCCGATACGGCTACCTTGTTACGACTTCACCCCAATCATCTGTCCCACCTTAGGCGGCTGGCTCCAAAAGGTTACCCCACCGACTTCGGGTGTTACAAACTCTCGTGGTGTGACGGGCGGTGTGTACAAGGCCCGGGAACGTATTCACCGCGGCATGCTGATCCGCGATTACTAGCGATTCCGGCTTCATGCAGGCGAGTTGCAGCCTGCAATCCGAACTGAGAATGGTTTTATGGGATTCGCTTAACTTCGCGGTCTCGCAGCCCTTTGTACCATCCATTGTAGCACGTGTGTAGCCCAGGTCATAAGGGGCATGATGATTTGACGTCATCCCCACCTTCCTCCGGTTTGTCACCGGCAGTCACCTTAGAGTGCCCAACTGAATGCTGGCAACTAAGATCAAGGGTTGCGCTCGTTGCGGGACTTAACCCAACATCTCACGACACGAGCTGACGACAACCATGCACCACCTGTCATCCTGTCCCCCGAAGGGGAACGCCCTATCTCTAGGGTTGTCAGGAGATGTCAAGACCTGGTAAGGTTCTTCGCGTTGCTTCGAATTAAACCACATGCTCCACCGCTTGTGCGGGCCCCCGTCAATTCCTTTGAGTTTCAGCCTTGCGGCCGTACTCCCCAGGCGGAGTGCTTAATGCGTTTGCTGCAGCACTAAAGGGCGGAAACCCTCTAACACTTAGCACTCATCGTTTACGGCGTGGACTACCAGGGTATCTAATCCTGTTTGCTCCCCACGCTTTCGCGCCTCAGCGTCAGTTACAGACCAAAGAGTCGCCTTCGCCACTGGTGTTCCTCCACATCTCTACGCATTTCACCGCTACACGTGGAATTCCACTCTTCTCTTCTGCACTCAAGTTCCCCAGTTTCCAATGACCCTCCCCGGTTGAGCCGGGGGCTTTCACATCAGACTTAAGGAACCGCCTGCGCGCGCTTTACGCCCAATAATTCCGGACAACGCTTGCCACCTACGTATTACCGCGGCTGCTGGCACGTAGTTAGCCGTGGCTTTCTGGTTAGGTACCGTCAAGGTACCGGCAGTTACTCCGGTACTTGTTCTTCCCTAACAACAGAGTTTTACGATCCGAAAACCTTCATCACTCACGCGGCGTTGCTCCGTCAGACTTTCGTCCATTGCGGAAGATTCCCTACTGCTGCCTCCCGTAGGAGTCTGGGCCGTGTCTCAGTCCCAGTGTGGCCGATCACCCTCTCAGGTCGGCTACGCATCGTTGCCTTGGTGAGCCGTTACCTCACCAACTAGCTAATGCGCCGCGGGCCCATCTGTAAGTGATAGCCGAAACCATCTTTCAGCTTTCCCTCATGTGAGGGAAAGAATTATCCGGTATTAGCCCCGGTTTCCCGGAGTTATCCCAGTCTTACAGGCAGGTTGCCCACGTGTTACTCACCCGTCCGCCGCTGACTTCAGGGAGCAAGCTCCCATCTGTCCGCTCGACTTGCATGTATTAGGCACGCCGCCAGCGTTCGTCCTGAGCCAGGATCAAACTCTCCATATAAGAGTTGATTAAGCTCATAAATTGTCTTTTCAAAAAAAGACTAAAGAATTAACGTTGACGTTTTTGTTCGTTCAGTTTTCAAAGATCAATCAGAAAGTTTGGAGCGGGTGAAGGGAATCGAACCCTCATCATCAGCTTGGAAGGCTGAGGTTTTACCACTAAACTACACCCGCATATAAAATTATTGTTTCCCGAATGGTCGGGAAGACAGGATTCGAACCTGCGACCCCTTGGTCCCAAACCAAGTGCTCTACCAAGCTGAGCTACTCCCCGTAATATGGCGCGCCCGAGAGGAGTCGAACCCCTAACCTTTTGATCCGTAGTCAAACGCTCTATCCAATTGAGCTACGGGCGCATCTTTTAAAGCAACTCTTATATTATATCAACCTAGATTTCAAAAGTCAACAACTTTTTTTGGTGCGGCCGAGAGGACTTGAACCTCCACGGGGTTGCCCCCACTAGGCCCTCAACCTAGCGCGTCTGCCATTCCGCCACGACCGCTTAATGAAGCGACAAGTAACATCATACCAAAACGTAGCACTTATCTCAATGGTAATTAATGGTGCGGGTGAAGGGAGTCGAACCCCCACGCCTTGCGGCGCCAGATCCTAAGTCTGGTGCGTCTGCCAATTCCGCCACACCCGCAATATGGAATTAAAATGGTGAGCCATGAAGGACTCGAACCTTCGACCCTCTGATTAAAAGTCAGATGCTCTACCGACTGAGCTAATGGCTCATACTTTTATGAGACTTCCTAAAGCCTGTTGTGTGCAGTCAGATGTTCCAAAGCTAAACGCTTTGTCACGGATTGCTATTCGGATGAAGAAATTCACTGATGCTGCAATCTGCTCTACCGACTGAGCTAATGGCTCATCAAAAATGGCTGGGCTAGCAGGATTCGAACCTGCGAGTGACGGAGTCAAAGTCCGGTGCCTTACCGCTTGGCTATAGCCCAATAACAAATGGCGGTCCCGACGGGAATCGAACCCGCGATCTCCTGCGTGACAGGCAGGCATGTTAACCGCTACACCACGGGACCATCCACATAAAACCGTCGGAAACAAAAAAAGTGACCCGTACGGGATTCGAACCCGTGTTACCGCCGTGAAAGGGCGGTGTCTTAACCGCTTGACCAACGGGCCATTGTGAGAATTTTCTGGCGGAGAAGGAGGGATTTGAACCCTCGCGCCACTTACGCGACCTACACCCTTAGCAGGGGCGCCTCTTCAGCCACTTGAGTACTTCCCCAAATATGGCTCCGCAGGCAGGATTCGAACCTGCGACCGTTCGGTTAACAGCCGAATGCTCTACCACTGAGCTACTGCGGAATAATAATGAACTTTATCGATAAAACAGTTAACATCTTATCGACTCTTCATATTATAAGGACGGAGGCTATAAAAGTCAAGCTTGTTTTTAGAAGAATTTATTAGCCGTTTATCCTATTTTGTCCTGCGACAATTATTAAATATAAAGTGTACTTAATCTAATGTCAATTCTTTTTTAAAACTAATTTCCCCTTGCATTTACCGCAAACATATTTCCTCGTATCAACCATTCTTTTTCTTTGATAAGTTTGACCGCATTCCTTACACATATAAACAAGAATCTTAGCAGAACTATTTGTTTTTGGATGATCAGGCAAGGCCGAACAAAATCGAGGTGCTCCCACTTTTTTCATTAGCATTCTGAAATCCTGATCACGATGTTTATATCCTTTTCCTTCTAAATGCAAATGATAATGACAAAGCTCGTGCTTAATAATTCCTTCTAATTCTCCGACCCCAAGCTGCTCATAATACTTTTTGTTTATTTCAACATGATGTGAACTCAGCATATATCTTCCGCCAGTCGACCTGAGGCGTGAATTAAAATAAGCCTGATGGCGAAAAGGCTTGCCGAAACTTTCTAAGGATATCTTTTCAACAAGTGTCTGAAGCTCCTGGTCATTCATAACAATGTTTTTCCTCTCTTATCGTAAACATGACAACCTATTATAGCATACATTATATATACCTATTATAGCTCTGAACTTGCTTTGCTGCCCTAGGGAGCGATTATCAGATTCCAATACACGGGAGGTAAATCAGATGCCTGTATGGTTTCAAAACCAAATCCAGCGTGCTTTTTATGAAAAGGACCGCTATCAGATCAAGCTGCTGAATCAGTGCTGGTTTTTCTATAGAAAGAAACACTGCTCATAAAATATGGCGAGCCTGAGATATACCAGCTAAAAGCAGCTACAGCCCTTTGAAAACCTCACAAGCATAGGCCAAATCACGCTAGAAATATTGATTTCCGGCGTGATTTGGCTTATGACTCGAAGAACAAGCCATTTAAGCCAGCAAAACAAAAGAATGTTAATTAGTTTGGTCAAGCATAGTTAAGGCGACTCTTCCCTTGTGCTTATCAACAGAGTCAACCCAGACTGTTACTACATCCCCAACGGACACGACATCCAGCGGATGTTTGACAAATTGGCGGCTAAGTTTGGATATATGAACAAGGCCATCCTGTTTGACTCCGATATCAACGAATGCACCAAAGTCGACAACATTTCTCACTGTCCCTTGAAGCTCCATACCTTCCTGCAGATCCTCAAGTTTCAGGACTTCTTTCTTTAGGAGCGGCTTTGGCAGCTCATCACGCGGATCCCTTTCAGGTCTCATTAAGGCATCAATAATATCTCTCAGTGTAAGTTCACCAATTTCAAGCTCCCGGGCTGTCTGGCTGATATTTATGCCTTTTAGTGCTTCCCTTAATGATTGTGTTCCAAGGTCACTGGATTTAAAGCCGAGATTAGCAAGCAATTTATTTACTACTGCATACGTTTCAGGGTGTATACCAGTCCGGTCCAGAGGTTCTTTCCCATCGATAATCCGCAGGAAGCCTATTGCCTGTTCATAGGTTTTGGCGCCAAGGCGCGGAATCTTTTTCAACTGCTTACGGTCTGTAAATTTCCCTTCTTCTTCTCGTTTCTTGATTATATTCACAGCAACTGTTTTTGAAAGGCCAGCTACATGCTGCAGCAGCGAAGATGAAGCGGTATTTACATTGACACCCACTTGGTTTACCGCTGTCTCTACAACAAAAGAGAGTGATTCTGACAGCTTTTTCTGGGATACGTCATGCTGATATTGGCCAACCCCCACGGACTTGGGATCAATCTTAACCAATTCTGCAAGAGGATCCTGGAGGCGGCGGGCGATGGATACAGCACTCCTTTCTTCCACCTGAAAATCAGGAAACTCTTCTCTGGCAAGGTCTGAGGCAGAATATACGCTCGCCCCTGCTTCATTGACAATTAGGTAGAATATCTCCTCTTTCATGTCCTTTAAAATGTCAGCGATGAACTGCTCGGTTTCCCTTGAGGCGGTTCCATTGCCGATGGCAACCATTTCTACTTTGTAGGTGTTTAAAATATGAACTGCTTTCTCTCGTGCTTGTTTCGTTTTGGAAACAGGAGGATGCGGATATATGACACCGATATCAAGTACTTTTCCAGTTTCATCTACAACTGCAAGTTTGCAGCCAGTTCTATAGGCAGGGTCTACACCCAGTACTATCTTGCCTTTTAATGGGGGCTGAAGCAGCAGTTTTCTGAGATTTTCAGAAAAAATCATGATCGCCTGTTCTTCTGCTTTTTCAGTTAGTTCATTGCGGATTTCACGTTCAATCGAAGGCATAATCAGACGCTTGTATCCATCCTCAATAGCTTCCTTTACAATTGCCCCTGCAAGGGAGCGTTCATCCTTCACCCACTTTTTATACAAGTACTTTAAGATAAATTCGGTATTTGGCTTAATGTTAATCCTTAAAACTTCTTCTTTTTCACCCCGGTTTAATGCAAGTGTGCGGTGTGGAACAATCTTGCTCACTGGTTCCTCATACTCGTAGTACATTTCATAAACGCCTTTTTCGTCAATCTCTTTATTCTTCACAGAAGACTCAATTGTTCCCTTTTTGGCTGTTTCCATACGGATCCATTTTCTGCTTTCTGCTTCATCTGATACCCATTCTGCGATAATATCTTTCGCTCCGGCAATTGCCTCTTCCGTTGTGGTTACTTCCTTTTCATCTGATAAGAATTCTTTTGCCTTTGCAGCAGGGGGTTCATTAAGGGGGAAGGTGAGAAGCCATTCAGCAAACGGTTCAAGCCCTTTTTCCTTTGCCGCAGTTGCTTTTGTGCGGCGCTTTTGCTTATATGGCCGGTATAAGTCTTCTACCTCCTGCAGCTTCACCGCTTTTTCAATGTTGGATTTTAACTCTTCTGTCAGCTTGCCCTGCTCTTCAATTAAGCGGACTACCTCTTCTTTACGCTGATTGAGATTTTGTATGTATTGCCAGCGCTCCATGATATCCCGAATTTGAACTTCATCCAGTGCACCTGTCTGTTCCTTTCTGTATCGGGCAATGAACGGGACTGTGTTCCCTTCTTCCAATAAGCTGATTGTGTTTTTTACTTGTTTAATGGCTATTGATAATTCTCCAGCGATTAGGTTTAGTACTTGATTTTGTCTATCCAATGTTTTTTCCAAGATCATTCCTCCATCATAGAGTCTCACTTTTCATTTTATCAAAAAGAAAAACAAAAAGCTTACCCTGTTCTAGAGTAAGCTTCCAAGTATGAAAGTAGCATCATCTGAGGTAGATGGATACTGCTTTTTTATATCTTCCGAGATAAGATCAATAGGGAGAAATGCTTTCAGCAAAGTTTTAACCCCTTGAATATTCAAGCCATCTGAGTATATCAAAAACTTAGATTCCGCTTCATACGTAAACCGCTGGGTATGAAACACCTGCGGCCTTCCTGACAGATATCCAGTTACTGGCAGAGGATATGTGAGTTTCCCAGTAGACGAATAAAGGAAAAACCGAATATTCCCTACACAGCTGTATACAAATTCCCTGGAGGCAAAATGGACTTTAAACAGTGCTACTGCTGCTCCTCTTTTCTGTAAAAGAACATCGTTGCAAAGCTTCATGAGCGTATCTACATCTTTCTCATGATGCTGCTCTACGACAGAAACAACAGCAGAAGAAGCTTCATACGCAAATTCCCCGCTTCCAAGGCCATCTGCCAGCACACATACAAAGTATTCATCAGTTGCGGTGAAGTAATATCCATCACCGCAAAAAGCTTTGCCATCTTTAGCTGTCTGGTGAGCAATCACTTCGATGTTATCTCCAACCAATTTGGTCATGAAAGGCACTCCGAGTTATTTGTTTCAGAGTGGATCGCTTCCTGAAGCTTTTTGATTGCACGGCGCTGAAGTCTCGAGACATGCATCTGAGAAATCCCCAGTTTATCTCCAGCTTCTTTTTGGCTCATATTCTCAAGATATGTGTATTGTATAATTAATTTCTCTCTCTCAGACAGGACATGCAGGACTTTATCAAGAACTAGCATTTGATTTACTTTTTCATAGCCCTCGTCTTCATTTCCGACGATATCCAGCAATGTAACTGTTCCGCCATCAGAATCAGCCTCGATTGAATGGTCAACAGAAAGCGCCTGATAGCTTTTTCCCATTTCCATTGCCTCGAGCACTTCTTCTTCTGATACACCCAGCACATCGGCTATTTCGTCCACTCTTGGAGACCTATGAAGTTCTGTTGTGAGCTCTTCAACGGTCGCTTTAATTTTTGGTCCCAATTCCTTTATGCGGCGCGGAACATGAACACTCCAAGTTTTATCCCTTAAGAAGCGCTTAATTTCGCCGATAATCGTAGGAACTGCAAAGGCCTCAAACGTTTTGCCAAAAGACTCATCATAGCGGCGGATAGCCCCTAATAAGCCGATAATGCCCACCTGGACAATATCCTCATGATAAGATCTTCCCTTTGAGTACTTGCGGGCAATGGCTTCAACTAAATTCTGATATTGGAGTACCAGGGTGTTTTGAGCATCTTCATCCTGGTGAAGCTGGTAGGCTTTGATTAAAGCATTTGTTTCTTCTTTGGATTTTTGGTTAGGTTGAGATTGTTTTTGCATCCCTCTCCACCTGCTCTCCCTCTAGGTATTTGGTCATAAAGACCGTAACACCCTCTTTGTGATGAATTCTTACTTCATCCATCAATGTTTCAATCAGGTATAGACCCAAGCCTCCTTCACGCAGGAATTCCACAGAATCAGTCTGGTCGTATGGTCCAATGCCTTGTCTTGCAGATTGGAAGTCAAAACTTTTTCCGCTGTCTGCGACCATTACCTCAAGACGGTCAGTGTATAAACCGAACCCGATGACTACTTCTCCTTGCTCATTCTGCTTGTATGCGTGTTGGACTGCATTGGTGCAAGCTTCACTTGTAGCGATTTTAAGATCTTCAATTTCTTCATATGCAAATCCCATTCTGCTGGCAATCCCCGATAGCGTCAGGCGGATTACCCCAACAAATTCCGGCTTGGCCGGAATTTTCACCTCAATATAATCAAATGGCTCGTTCATTGTACTCCACCTTCAATCCCGCTGTTAATATCGATAATATCGGCTAGGCCTGTAATTTCGAAAAGTCTCTTTAAACGGTCTGATAAGCCAACAATCTGGAATTTGCCGTTATTGGCTCGGACATTTTTAAATACACCAACAAATACACCTAAGCCGGTACTATCCATATAAGAGACTTCAGATAGGTTGACCACCATTTCCACGCCTTCTTTTTCTGTTAAGGGAAAAAGCTCTTCGCGGAGTTTAGGTGCTGTATACGCATCAATTTCTCCGCTTACCATTGCTTCAATCAGCATATCATTTTCTTTTACATCTATTGTAATATTCATAACTGACCCACCTCTTTACATGTCAACTGCTTTTTACTAGTTACCCGTTTTTAAAACCCGTTAAACATTTCTTTTTAAAATAATTAAGGTAAAATCGTCCCGCAATTGAAAATGCTGAAGTTTTTCAAGTTCTTTATATACGCTATTAACAATTTCCTGTGCACTTAAATGAATGTATTTCTTGATTAATTCCAGCAATGATTCCTTTTCTATAAACCCTTCTTCTGTACGGCATTCAGTAACCCCATCTGACATTAATATAATCATATCTCCTGGATTTACTCCTTTTTCGTACTGGCGGTATTTAGTTTTTTTATCAATGCCGAGAAGCAGGCCTTTCGCTGTCAGTTCGGTAAATTCACCTGTCTCAGCCACAAAGAAAAGTCCTGGTTCATGTCCGGCAGAACCATAAGAGAACATATGGCTGTTCGTATCATATATTCCATAAAACATAGTAATGAACATTGTTAAATCTACATTCTGTTCTACGACCCGGTTTAGATTTTCCAGGACCGTTTTAGGGTCATTGCGGTTTTCAGGCAAACTGTCCATGGCATATTTAATCATGGACATACACAAGGCTGCCGGAAGACCTTTACCAATGACATCAGCTATTGCAATGCTGATCGTGCTGTTTTCATCCTGAACAAAGTGGAAATAATCACCGTTCATATGTTTAGCAGGAACACTTATGGCACCGATATCTAAACCTTCAACAGAAGGTACCTGCGTCCCCAGCAGGGTTTGCTGGACGTTCGCAGCTATTTCCATTTCTGTCCTGAGTTCCTGCTGAATATGCTTTAAGTTCTGATGCTCCCGATAAGCAAAACCATAGCCTATCATGACTTCCAGAAGGATATCAAAAGAATGGTGAACATACTCAGGCAAGTCCGGATAAAGTTCACCCATCAGACTTTTATGAACGCTGATAATCTCTTCAGGAGAGATTTTGTGCTCGATCGACTTCCTGCTGAACTTCTGGCCTTGATACAAAGCCTGTTCAGATTGTTCTTTAATATAATTCTCAAGAATATCCCGATACTTTGATTCCATCATTTCTCGGAAATCCATACCGCTTCCCCCTAACGAAGCCACTTAGTTGCTCTTATATCTGTTCCGGTTCCAGGATTGGAGTCAATTAAGAACTCATCCATTAACCGCTTCACACCCGGCAGGCCGGCTCCTAATCCCCCTGATGTCGAGAATCCGTCTTCCATTACTTGGCGTAAATCATTGATTCCAGGGCCGCTGTCTACAGCAACTATACGCAATCCCGCTTTTCCGCCGTCGTATATTTTTTCAATACAGACTTGCCCCTGTCCGGCGTATAAATATATATTCCGGGCAAGTTCACTAATGGCTGTGGTGATTCTAGCCTGGTCAACTGTACCAAAACCAAGCTCTTTAGCAACATTCCGCCCAAGCTGGCGGGCTGCAACGATGTCCCATTCGTTTATGATTTTAACGCAGGATTGGTTTTCCATACAGTTACTCCCCCAATTCCTGTTGTAATTTCTCCAAACCTTTTTCTAGATCTAATGCAGTAAGGACATCATCTAACCCAATACCTAACTCAATAAGCGTAATTGCTACGGCAGGCTGTATCCCGGTTATGACTACTTTTGCACCCATCAGTTTGGACATATTTATTACGTCGCCGAGAACTTTTGCGATGAATGAATCAATAAAGTCAATGGATGTTAAATCAATCACGACTCCATTTGCGCTGGTCTCATGGATTTTATGGAGCAGATCCTCCTGAAACTGCAAAGCAGTCTGGTCATCCAATTCCCACTGGATGGAGACTAATAGGCAATCGTTCAGTTTTAAAATTGGGATTCTCACTCTCATTCCACTCCCTCCACATTCACAATTTTGCGGCTGGTTAACTCAAGCGCCGCTTCTACACCCTTTTTCAAGGTATTCTTTGTAGTAAACTGATTTAAATCAATTCCCAGATTTACAATGGTCTGGGCAATTTCCGGACGGATGCCTACAAGCATGCATTTCGCTCCGACAAGCCTTACAGCATCAGCAGCCTGTATGATATGATGGGCTACCATCGTATCAACAACCGGCACACCTGTTATATCAATAAGCACCACTTCTGAACGGTGTTTTACTACTCCATTTAAAAGGTTCTCCATAATCTGCTTCGCCCGCTCCGTATCAATTGTACCGACAAGAGGCATGACTGTAATTCCTTCGAATACAGGAATCAGCGGCGCAGATAGTTCCTGAAGCGCAATTTTTTGGAGGGACACAGTTCGTTCCCAAGTGGTTGAATACATATTTACCACTTCATTGACCATGGGAGTCATCCAGCTGTCAAACTCGTAAATGAATTTCATTTGATTTTCCTGGGTGACAATCCCCGTTTCCTGCATGTCCTCAAACACAATCTTTCCGAAGGTTTGGAGACCTTTTGTCACAAAACTGAGCGGCCAGCCCAACCGTACGATTTTCTCTGAGAAATCACTCAATTTTGAAGTGAATTCCTCATTTGAACTTTTTATATTTGAAATAATCAGGTCAATGAATTCCCGGCTTGTCCCGATAAATACCTGATCAGATACAACCTTCGTAACTCTTTCATCCGCATTTTCCTTTGTGGCCTCCAGCCACTCATTGAATATGGAATCTTTGTTGTTTTGTATATAATTCAATATTGTGGAATTCATTTGTTCCTCCCTATTTTAGCATATATCTATTATTAGCCTTCCAATTCCCCTTTATTGTACAGAAGATAAAAAAACCTTCCTGTTCCGTATATATCAATTAAATGATAACAGTGAATGCCAGTCAAATGATACCTATATGATGCCGAATCAATAAACTCCAATCTTTGGTTAATTCGACAATTTATTATTAAATCCCTTTTTTCCCTTCACAACTTGGCAGATTTCCATTGAATATCGAAGTGTATGCTTCATAAGAAACGGGTATATTTACAAAACCAGTCAATTTTATATAATAAACGACTTTCTGTTTTACCCTCTTTATAAGAAACTAAACCTTTTTGCTGTATAAAAAACAAAAAACGCCCTTCAAAAGAGCGTTTGTTAAAATTCGATGAGGCCTAAGCTGATTTGCACGGCTTCATCCACTTTTTCCATCATTTCGTCATCGAGATGGGTTATTTTATCGGTTAAGCGTTGTTTATCAATTGTACGAATCTGTTCTAATAAGATGACCGAATCCCTTTCAAAACCATAACGCTTCGCATCAATTTCAACGTGAGTAGGCAGCTTCGCTTTTTGAATCTGAGCTGTGATTGCTGCAACAATTACTGTGGGACTAAACCGATTCCCGATGTCGTTTTGGATGACAAGCACTGGACGGACGCCGCCTTGTTCTGAACCAACAACTGGGGATAGGTCTGCAAAATAAACGTCACCACGTTTGACAATCAAGGGATTATCCTCCGCTTACTAGACGTTCAACTGTGTGTTCTGCCTCGTATTCCGCTTGAAATGCTTCAGATGCAATCGTCAAATTTATTTTCGCCATCTCCATGTAGCCTCGTCTCATGGACTCGCGAATTTGTCTCTTTTTGCGTTCGCGCAAATACATTTTGGTTGCCTGATAAATGAATTCGCTCCGGTTAACGTTTTCCTGTTTTGCAAATCCGTCTAACTCGGTTAAAAGATGCTGCGGTAACTTTACCATTATCTCTGTTGTTGTGCTGGAATCAGACACAAACATACACCTCCACCATCACTACACACCATTTTTATATCTACCATTTTCAATATTACCATTTATAAAGCCCAATGCAAAGGGGATTCTTTAATTCTTCTGTATTATCGTCCAAAAAAATAGTATTTTATGCATGATTTCAGAAAAGCGGAAGCGCCTTGCTCACCCCCGACAAGCACAAGACGGGCCTCACGGAAAGGCGTTCTTTGCCTTTTTGGGAGGAATGGCTTGTGACCTCGAGGGGGTAGGCGCTGAAGCTAGACAGTTAACTAACTTCAGAGTTCATCATTCTTATCTTTTCAGAAAGCCGCCGCGCTTATTCCATACCTTTTTCCGGGCGATAGCTTAGCTGGGCATCAAATAAAGTTTTTTACGATTATAGCAGATAATTAATTCCCCCGATAATTTTACCATCTCTTTTATATATGCGCGGAACCCGGGAAGATACCATGCAGGTTACTTCATAGTTGATGGTTTCAAGTTTTTCGGCGATTTCGTCAACCGGAATCTTTTCTTCCCCCTGCTCGCCGATCAGGGTTACTTTTGTACCGACAGGCATTTCATGCGGAAGCTTAATCATGCATTGATCCATACAAACTCTTCCAACAATTGGAACCCTCAATCCCTCAGCAAGAACCTCCTGCCCCTGAAGTTTTCGTATCCAGCCATCCGCATAGCCGATCGGCAAAGTTGCAATCCATTCATCTTCTTGTGCCTCATAAGTCGCCCCATAGCTGACCTTCTCGCCTTTATGAAGCTTTTTCACATGAACAATAGAGGTATGGAGAGAAAAAGCTTCTTTCAGAGGGAAAGGAAGATAAGACTTAATTTCCATGGAAGGAGCCAGGCCGTACATACTGATCCCCATTCTGACAGCATTGAAGTGGGCTTTGGGAAATCTAAGGCCCGCCGCGCTGTTGCTGGTATGGATATACTTTGGCAAAATCTCTAGCCAGCTGGTCATTTCCTCAAATCTGCTCAGCTGCTTTTCAAAATAAGCATTCTCCAATGAATCCGCTGTGGCAAAATGCGTAAACACCCCTTCAAGCATAAAACGCTTGTCCTTTTTGATAACGCTCTCAATTCCCGCAAGCTCATCACGGCTTCGAATACCCAGGCGCCCCATGCCTGTATCAAACTTTAAATGGATATTCAGGACTTCTCCGTCTTCCACATATTCGTATGCTTGTGATAGCCACTCCTTTTGAAAAACGGTCAGGGCAATATTCTTTGCAGCTGCTTCACCTGCATGCTCCGGGCGGCTCGCTCCCATTACTAAGATCGGCGCTGCAATCTTTTTATTTCTCAATGCCATCGCCTCATCCAGGGTGGCAACAGCCAGAGAGGATGCTCCCGCTTCCAGGGCCGCTTCCGCCACAGCTGCATCTCCATGCCCATACCCATTTGCCTTCACAACCGCAATGACGTTTGTCCCTTCTTCTGCATGTTTTTTCATTGACTCTACATTATATGAAATATGATCCAGATTTATCTCTGCCCAAGTGTCCCGGTACATTTTTGTTTGTTCATTCATCGATGTATTCACGTCCTTTAGCCATTGCTTCTCTACATGTCGATTATCAAACTCTGGCAGAGGGTTTGTCAAATGCTTATTTTTATCAAAAGGCTTTGAAAGATGATTTCCCATGCTGGCAGCATAAAAAAACAGGCCCCATTTGAGACCTGCTTTTTGCCGGTGATTTATTTCACCATTTCCCCCTGTACAGTGCGGGCAATTTCGGACATTTCTTCAGGTGATAAATCATTGGATGCAATCATATAATCCACACCCTGGTAGGTCCAGGAAATGGTGTTGTCAGAAAGTGCACCAATGGTGAAGCCAAGGTCAACAGGCTCGCCCTTCACTGAAGTAACGACGGATGATGTCGGCATGACAGCAGCCTTTTCCTGCACAAGAGTGAAGGATTTTTCTCCATCGTACGTCAATACAACGCGCTTGCCATCTTCTGTCTGAACTTCCTGCTCATCAACCAGCTTTACATCAGCCATATCCATCTGCGGATATTTAACCGCGAATTCCTGATCCTCCACTTCAGCCATCACCGGCACTTCGAGCTGTGCTCCTGTCATGTTCTTCTGCATGTCAAAATCTTTCTTATCGAAGCTGGCATTAAACTTTACATTTGAAAATTCTACTGTTACAAGTGCATTTTTATCAGGATCCATAACCTTCACACTGACTGGGGATAAATCGGACTTCTTGAGCTTGATTTCCTGGACAGGAAGCATCTGATTATTTTGATAGCGAGTTTTTGTTTCAAACACATAATGATCTTTTGTAGCGGAGAACTTAGCTTCTTTATCCTCCATAATGTCCTTGACTAATGATTCATATAAATAAGCCTGGCTGCTGTTCTGCGGCCAATCGCTCTGGAAACGGAAGCTCTTGTTCAGCGCAGGAGTGAGGACAAATACACCGTCATCGTTGCGCAGAATCATTTGGCTTTGTTCCTTTTGGGCGTTTTTCAGGTTCACCCGGTAAAAGTCAGGCTCCTTATGCCATACTTCAATATCGTAGGTTTGCGGGTCAGTCCCCATCTGCAGAGTCATCTTGGCCTCTGCCTTGTATCCTTTAATGTCTTCAAGCTTATTGTTAAGATCCTTTACGACGTCTTCCTGTGATTTAGTTCCACAGGCAGACAATGCAAGAACTACCAAAAGCCCGGCAAGCAGCATGAACCACTTTTTCTTCATTCCTTCAGCCCCTTTGTCTCATTTCAGTGAGATCGGCCCAACTTCCGGCCTGTCTCTCCTATCGCATTATGAATATATGAGACAACCTTAGGGAATATGCTAGGAGGAATGACAAGCTTTTGAAATTCTTCAGCCTGCCAAATATCAAGTTTTTTCTATAACCACCTGAGCCACCGCATATTCTCTGCTATGGGAAATCGACAAGTGTATCCCATCTTTAAATGGCTTCGAAATATATGGCTTTCCCTTTTCATCCTTTTCAATTTCAATATCCTGAAAGGAAAGTTCTTCCCCAATACCAGTGCCCCACGCCTTTGAAAAGGCTTCTTTTGCCGCGAACCTCCCGGCAAGAAATTCAGCCTGTCTCTTTTCCGGCAAGCGGCGATAGGCATCCTGCTCTTTTGGTGTCAAAATCCGTTCAGGAAACCGCTCCTGCCTGGCAATAATTTTTCGTATGCGCTCCAGATCTGCAATATCAATCCCAATACCGGAAATCATCTCTCATCTTCCTTCTATTTATATTATTCGCTGCATAAAGAATACAGTAGAAGCAGTATTATGTACACATTATCCAATGAATAAGTGCTATGGCATGCTGAAAAACTGCTTTTCAGGCTATGATGTAGATACACGGTCCAACAATTCAAGCACGGAGGAGAGCCATGTTTACAAGAACGGAAAGCTTTAAGGAATTTATCCGCTACTACCCTGTTGTTTCTGCTATCATTTGTATCCATATTATCATCTATCTATTAACAGTCGTTCCCCTATTTCCAAATACACTTATTTTCGAAAAGCTTGCAGGTGTCAATTTATATATTGTTCAAGGTGAATACTGGCGGCTGCTGAGCCCAATCATACTGCACAGCGGTTTCCCCCATGTTTTATTCAACAGCTTTTCTCTTGTTCTCTTCGGCCCTGTACTGGAACGAATGCTCGGGAAAACCAGATTCATCCTCCTTTACATCACAGCTGGTGCAGCAGCAAATATTGCAACACTGCTTTTTGAACCTTTGACATATATTCATGTGGGTGCCAGTGGTGCGATCTTTGGCCTGTTCGGATACTTTGCGGCAATCATTGTATTCCGAAAAGAACTTTTATCCAGGGAAAACTCACAAATCATACTGACCATTACGATAATCGGCGTAATCATGACCTTTCTGCAGCCAAACATTAATGTTACAGCCCATTTATTCGGCCTGCTTGCAGGTTTCCTGATTGGTGCGGCATCACTTGCCAAAGGACGTACATCTTCTTCATCCGGCATAATACGGCCCGGAGGTCTTGCCGGCATCAGGCCTTCATTAAAAGTGGTGCCCGCATCAAGGCTTGTTCTCTGGGGAATCATTATCATTTTGGCTGTCCTGGGGTTCTTATCCAGATAATCCCAGCCCAAAAGCGGGAGCGCCTTGATCAGATGAACTCCGTCTAAAAACCGCCACGTCCTGGCATACGCTGAAGCCAGCACATCCTGTGCAAGTCCGGCAGGCATAAGACGAATTATGCAGGAAACCTTCCAAAGCAAGCTTTGGCTGGGCGATACATCTCTGCCGAAGCGTTCCTGATTTCTGTTGGCTTATGACCCGAGGGGCTAGGAGCTGGATGCAGACAGCCTTTCCACAGAGTTTCACACTGATCCATTTTATAGTTTCCTATACAACAAAAAAAGCGCTCATAGGCGCTTTTCCTTTTTCAAATAACTTCTGTTTAATCCAGTATAAGAATACCACTTATAAATAGCATACACTTCTCCACGGTCAAGATCAGGAACCGTTCCGCCTGTCCCCCCAATCCCTGACATGGCCACAGCTTCTATGGTAGCCAGACTGCGCCTTTTCTGAAAATAACTTTCGCTCATGGTGAGGGACTGTATTCGATTTCTTTTCATAAAGACAGTCGTCCTTACAATCCCGCGATATCTGAGAGCAAGCTGCTGAGAACTGATATCCCAGCCTGCATCCCTGTATTTGAGATACGACCATCCCAAAGAAAGGATCAGCAGCACTAAAGAAAAGTATCCCCATGGCCTGAAAAAGAGGAGCGGCACAGCCACAAAAGGCAGTGCCCACAGAAACCCTCTCCATAAATAGCGGTTAAGCGCCCTTTTTGGAGCTTTAAAAAATCCGGGCTGCAGTTCATAGTGGGACAAGTGGGGCTTTAATAAACCGGCAATCCGTGTTTTTTTCACAATCGGCAGGATCATAAGGCGCGCGCTTTCATTGTCCTCAATGGAACCTCCTGCACTTTCAATATAGACAGTCGCCAGGCCAAGTGGCTGCCTAAGCAGATTTTCCCTGATCTGAATTGCCTGAATGCGATTCAGCGGAATCGTCATCTGCCTCTTTTCCAGCAGACCTCTTGTGACAATCAACTCCTTATCAGTCTTTATTAAAGTAAAATCGGCATATTTTAGCATACCGCCAATAAGAGCAATAAGCCATGCAATAAAAAAGACGATGAAGACCAGGATACTCACAAATACAATTCCGTTGGCAATAAATCCTTCGAGGCCGGCAAACACCTTTTCATACGGAAGGATCTCTTCAAATTGAAAAACAAAGGCAAAGACAGCCGAAATAACGACACCTGCCCCACCTGAAGTTGATGCCAGAAGGAGCAGCTCGCCAGGAGAAATTTTATAAATCACTTCCCGGTTCTGTAAAGCTGTTTCCATTTCGGAAGGATTCTTTTTAGCAGCTGAAAATGCCTGCTGAATGAATTCTGCATCTTTTTTAGAAATAGCCGTCAATACCGCTTCTGCCTCACCAGCTCCGCTTGAACCGGCTGTCTCCACTTTCATCTTTACAAGGCCAAATGGCCTTTGCAGCAAACCTTCCGATAAGTCTAGACTTTGAATTCTTTCAAGCGGAATATATCTCTTTTTCCTTATCAGAACACCATACTCGATTCGAAGCTCGCCTTCTTCCAGTCTATAAGTATATCTCCACCAGGTAAGGATCCCTATCATAAAAACCGCAATTATGACCCCTAAAGACAGGACAAGCTGAACAATTTCACCATTTCCTCCTCTGCTTCCAAAGACGACAAAAACAAGAAAGGGCACCAGCATTTCCTTTAGGTGTTTCAGGAAATTGGCTACCGCTGATATTGGGTGCAGCCGTTTCGGATTAGACATCATCATCTGCAGCCCTTGCCAGCAAGGAAATGAAAAAGCGCAATTCCTCCGCTTCATCCACATCCAAGGCCGGTATTTCATGAACAGTTGCAGCCGTCGAGATGGTGACAGTAGCAAGACGATATTTACGCAATATCGGCCCTTGCTTGGTATCCACATGCTGCACCCGAATCATGGGAACAAGGGTCCTTTTAATCACAAATATCCCATGTTTGAGTTCTATTTCATTTTCCCGGACCTCATACCTCCATCTTTTCCACCTTAAGGAGGGGAAAATCATAATGACTAGGTAAGCATAAGCTGAATAAAACATTAAGGAAGCCCCAATAACCCAAATAGGCCACTTAAACAGGAAAGCAGCAGCAATTGCTCCCCCTGATAACACAAAAGGAAAAACAGAGTGGATTGTGCCGGAGATTCTCCATGCAAGCAGCCCCCTTGCCGGTATCCTTTTATGCGGCTCTGTAATCATGCAGTACCCCCCGCAATTCCATAAAATTAATAGTCATTCAAAAACGCCCAGAGTCAGTTCCTCGCTAAGAACCTCATCAGCACATGTTCTTTGGATCAGCTCTTTCACTTCTATAAGTATACATGACAGAAAAAAGAAGTGTCTCCCTTTTATGAAAAAAGTGGGGGTACTACTTATATTTCAAAGCTGGATGAATCAATAAAAGTCAGATCGGGGTTCGTTCTTAAATCTTCAGAAAGCTTAAATAGTGCGCTATCCTTCATTTTCGCTTCGATCATGCAATGAATCTCAGGCACTGACCCCTTAATGTTCTGAAGAAACTCCATGAACATATCAGCATTAATATAATCGGCATGCGCTCTGAAATCTTTGTCTGATTTCGGACTGGAAATATGCATTTTCACAGGCAATTCTGAATGATCCCATGTCGCTGCGACCCTTTCCCATTGCTCCGTCCAGTTATCATTCTCAAAATTGGCAAGGTGATGGTGGTAATCAAATACAAGCGGAATCCCAAGCTTTTCACAAAGATAAAGCGTATCATCAAGGGTAAAGGTGGTATCGTCATTCTCGAGGATAATCATTTGCTGGATTCCTGAAGGTGTAAAGCCCCAATTATGGATAAATTGTTCGAGAGCCTTCTCTTTATCATCATATCCTCCGCCCACATGCAGAACACAGCGGTGAGCTGGATTCAGCCTCATGCCTTTCAGCAGGGCTTCATGCATTGCCAGTGTTTTAATGGACATATTCAATGTATCAACTTTCGGTGTATTAAGGAGCACAAAATGGTCTGGATGAAAATCCACCCGCATAGGGTGTCCATCCAGAAAGTCACCAATTTTGGATAGAGCTTCTTTAAGAGAGTGCATATACTTCCAATCAGAAAGTTCCTCATGATTGGCAAGAGGAATCAGCCGGGAGCTAAAGCGAAAAAAATGGATATCATGGGCCACATTGTGCTTTAGCAGCCTTAGGCAGTTTTCGAGATTTGATACGGCAATCCGCTCCAGTCTTGCTATAGCCGCCTCGCGGTCTTTAATGGCCGAGAATTGCTTAAACGTCATCGTTTGCGATGGTGACGCGTTTTTCAGATTCATACTCATCGCGACATACCCAAGGCGTACAATCGTCATGTCGATTCCTCCCGCATTGTTTTTCCCTTAGTATGTACGGCTGCCGCTGAGAAATTGCAGATGGATGGCCCTTATAATAGTGGGAGCAAATTAAAAAGAAAAGGAGAGCAGAATCTCTGCTCTCCTTTTTAAAGTAACCGTTTAACGATAGCTGCTGCTGCTATTTGAACGGTTATTGTGGCTTTGACGTTTTCCAGTGTGGCCTTGACGGGATTTATATGATCCTTTCTGGCCTCCTTGTCTGCCTTTTCCGTTATAGCCTCCGCGGCTGCGGTCATTCGGCTTTCTGTCGCGCTTAGATGGAAGCGGCTTTTCCTCTGTTAATTTAACAGGAGTTGTATCCGGTTCTTTTGTCAGCATCTTCAGCACGGCTTGAACCACTGTTGAAGCATCCTTTTGTGCAAGGAGCTCATCAGCTGCTTCTTTATAGCTCTCAAGATTGTTTTCCTCAATGGTTTGCATGATTTTTTCCATGACTGCTTTCTGCTGGCCTTCAAGGGCCTCATCCAGTGTTGGAGCATCCATGCGTTCCATTTTCCTCTTGGTTGTACGTTCTACAACATGCAGATACGATTTTTCGCGCGGATTAATGAATGTCATCGCAACACCTGTTTTTCCAGCACGTCCTGTACGGCCGATGCGGTGAACATAGCTTTCAGGATCCTGAGGAATATCAAAATTGTATACATGTGTGACACCGGAAATATCCAAGCCTCGTGCAGCAACATCTGTTGCAACGAGGACGTCAATGCTTCCCTCTTTGAACTTGCGAAGAACAGAAATCCTTTTAGCCTGGCTTAAGTCACCGTGGATTCCTTCAGCCATGTATCCGCGAAGATTCAAGGCTTCAGCCAGTTCATCGACACGGCGCTTTGTACGTCCGAATACGATTGCCAATTCCGGTGATTGAATATCCAGAAGTCTTGTCAGCACATCAAATTTATTCTTTTCATGCACTTCAATATAGTATTGTTCAATAGATGATACAGTCATTTCCTTTGCTTTTACGCGGACAATTTGGGGTTCCTTCATGAAGCGTTCTGCCATTCTGCGGATTGGCGCAGGCATTGTAGCAGAGAAAAGCAGGGTCTGGCGCTCTTCCGGAATTTGGGCAAGGATTGCTTCAATATCATCAATGAATCCCATGTTAAGCATTTCATCCGCTTCGTCAAGAATGGCTGTATGGACATGGTCAAGACGCATTGTTTTGCGGTTTATGTGGTCCAAAATACGTCCTGGCGTTCCAACAATGATATGCGGTTTGTTCTTCAAGGCGCGGATTTGGCGATTAATATCCTGCCCTCCATAAATGGATAGGACTTTCGTTCTTTTGCCGTAGCCGATTTTATACAGTTCTTCCGATACCTGAATTGCCAGCTCGCGAGTCGGAGCAATCACAATTCCCTGAATGAAATCCTTCGTGTTGTCGATTTTATCAATCATCGGGATTCCGAATGCAGCAGTTTTTCCTGTTCCTGTCTGCGCCTGACCGATCAGGTCTTTATTCTCTAAACTTAACGGAATGGTCTGGGCCTGAATAGGAGTCGCTTCTTCAAATCCCATTCGCTTCAGTGATTTCATTGTCGCCGGGCTGATGCCCAAGTCTTGAAACTTTGTCAATGTATTCATTCTCCTTCTAATCATAGAAAAATTTTGTCCCTGCAAACCTGCAGGCAGGAATTCTCCTGAAAATTGGCCTATGAGTCACTCTTCCGGACGATTATAAGAAAAGTTAGGGCACCCCGTAAGGAGCCTTTTAACCGGCAGTACCCGGTCTCTAGATGCTTTAACTTCTTATTTTTATAAAAAGTGCGGTTATGTTTCGTTAAGAAGAGTCCCACTCACTATGAAACCCGCTTGAGGAAAGGATGAGGGTAAATTCTATCCAAATTGTTCACGGACAATCAGGTCTCTAAAGATGAGTTCTAACAACGAGAAAGCACTCATCTATTTATGGCCATACTGAAGTATGACGTTCTCCGCAATACCTCTGTATTTAATGAAAAAAGACATTCTCCTGCTGGAGCATGTCCGGGTTCTCAAAAGAAGTTCCTGTTGGCACTTTGGTGTTTATATTACCATTTTCAAGTAAGCATTGCAAACTTGAAGGCTGGCTGAAAACCTTATCATTCCGGCTTTTTTTGAAGAAAACCAAGGATCTCCTGAAAGAGGCGTTCCCCTTCTCCGCAATGGCAGATAAGATGTTTGGAGTCCTTTATAAAAATTAATTTTTTGGCCGATGAACTTATATTATTGTATAAATATCTGGCACTTCGCGGAGGCACCACTCCATCACTTTCACCTTGCGCAATCAATGTCGGCACAGTGATCTGATTTAAGATAGGTTTGATAGAGGCCACAAGCCTGCGGAATTGAAGAGTTGCCGTAATCGGTGTCGCACTTATTTTCCGCTTATATCTGACGAACATCTCATTGTCGGCCAGGTTTCCCTTGAAGGCATCCCTTGCCATCTCTTTAATATCGAAGAAAAGCTGTTTTGGATTTACGTAATAAGCAGCTGCACTGAGCAGAACCAGCTTATCCACAGGGTAATGCACTGTTAAGTAGCTGGCGATCAGGCCGCCCATCGAAAAGCCGATTACATACACTTTCTCACAGCGGCTTATCAGCCTTTTCAGCTCTTCCTCTGCATGCTCAATCCATTTGTTATAGGCAATTCCTTTCAGCTTAAGTTCATCGCCATGACCCGGCAATGTCGGCACGGAAATCTCCCAGTCTGTATGTTCTTTCAAATATTCTGCCAAAGGCTCTACTTCAAATGGAGCTCCTGTAAAACCATGTATGCACATGCAGCCAATCATCCTCGAGTCACCGCCATTTTTTATAATCTAAGTCAATTCTATTTTACACTTTTTCCTTTTTGCCATACTAATCAAACCTGTTAGAAGATAAAAATTATAACAAAGGAACTATATAAAAATAATTTAAACCCCTGTTTCACGTGAAACAGGGGTTTATTTCCTATAATAACAGATATATACAATAACAAAATTAACAAGGTATGAGAATTACATGTTATTTTCCAGCTGTTTTAGTCTTACCATTCTATCTGTTAAAGTGTTGTTGTTATTTTTTTCTTAGCAATTATTGAAGGGCAGAGACAACTTCTTCCAGTTTCATGCCCCGGGATGCCTTAACCAGTATAATCGTTTCCGGATCCACATGTTTCTTCAGCTCTTCGATCAGCGGCTGTTTGTCAGTAAAGGCGGCCACCCGTTCGTGAGGAAGTACCTCCTTCGCTCCCTTGGCGATATATTCGCCAAGCTTGCCGAAAGTAAATACATAATCAACCTTTTCAGGATCCACAGATTTTCCTGTGGAGTAATGGAAATCCTCCTCCTGCGGACCAAGCTCCAGCATATCGCCCAGAACAAGAATTTTCTTTTTATACCCTGGCAGGTTGGCAATCAGTTCAATCGCCGCATTCATGGATGTTGGACTCGCATTATAAGCATCATTGATGATTTTTTCTCCACTTTGGCCCTCGAGAAGTTCCATCCTCATATTCGTCAGCTTTAAGCTTGCGAAGCCTTCGTTCATCTTTTCGTACGGAACGCCAAAATGGGCTGCTGCAATCATGGCTGCCAGGGCATTTAGAACATTATGGGTGCCTAACACAGGCAGATAAAACTTCCCGCTGGACACATTAATCCCAAACGTGCTGCCGCTGTCATTCTGCTTGATATCCATCGGGTACACATCATTTTTCCCGGTTCTTCCAAAAGTTCTTAAAGCTGCCGAACCATTGTAGGATTTCAGTTTTTCATCCAAGAGAGGCTCGTCGCCGTAATAAATAACCAGGCCATTTTCCTGGAGTCCATTTACGATCTCAAGCTTAGCTTCTGCAATCCCTTCTCTGGAACCTAAATCCTGAAGGTGGGATTCGCCTATATTCGTAATAATCACAGCGTCCGGGCGGGCAAGCTTCGTAAGGAAATCGATTTCTCCCCTGCCGCTCATCCCCATTTCCAGCACCGCGATTTCCGTATCTTCCTCAAGAGCCAGAATGGTTAAGGGCAAACCGATATGATTGTTATAGTTACCTTCGGTTTTTTGAACTTTATATTGCAGGGAAAGAAGGTTTGCGGTCATATCCTTGGTGGTTGTTTTGCCGTTGCTTCCTGTAATGCCTGCGACTTTTATCTTTAATTCATCACGATAGCTTCTAGCCAATTCCTGAAGAGCCGTTAGTGTATCTTCGACGATCAGGATTGGAAGATGAAGAGGGGGATTGGGAACATCCTTTTGCCAAAATGCTGCGGCTGCCCCTTTTTCGATGGCATCTTCTACAAATCGGTGGCCGTCTGAATTTTCCCCTTTGAATGGGACGAACAAATTACCCCGCCCGATTTTTCTGGAGTCAATGCTGACGCCCTGTATGGATGTATTATGAAAAGATGAAACATCATTCTCGATCTTTATCATTTGTTCAATTTCCTGAAGTGTTTTCTTTATCATATGGCGCCTCCTGTTTCGGCATTATGAAAGGCTCATATTGCCAGTTATGTATGAACAAAAG
Organism: Cytobacillus oceanisediminis 2691; assembly: GCF_000294775.2. Taxonomy (GTDB): domain Bacteria; phylum Bacillota; class Bacilli; order Bacillales; family Cytobacillaceae; genus Cytobacillus; species Cytobacillus pseudoceanisediminis. The sequence goes on along the minus strand of NZ_CP015506.1, from coordinate 257,966 downwards.
GAACACGACAGATATGCCGTGTTTCCTTCAACAATTATATCTTTTTACATTGTGTGTTTAATGCTTTGTTTCTCAGCATGGCGTTCGATGGCCAGATTAACAAGCCTTTCGATCAGCTGAGGGTATTCTACTCCCGTATGCTTCCACAGAAGCGGGAACATGCTGAAAGGTGTAAAGCCTGGCATTGTATTGACTTCATTAATGTATAGCTTACCCTCTCTTGTTAAAAAGAAATCAGCTCTGACCAGACCTGAGCAGTCAAGGGCTTTAAATGCTTTAATGGCCATGTCTCTCAGTTCACTGTACTCAATTTCTGAGATTTCAGCAGGAATGATTAATGCTGTGTCCCCATCTTCATATTTGGCTTTATAGTCATAGAATTCAACTTTCGGGACAATCTCACCGGCAACAGAACATTCCGGATAATCATTGCCCAATACGCCAGCTTCAATTTCTCTGGCTGTAACGCCTTCTTCGATGATAATTTTACGGTCAAATTGGAAAGCTTCTTTGAATGCTTCCTCAAGCTCTGAACGGTTCATGCACTTACTGATTCCTACACTCGAACCCAGGTTGGCCGGTTTTACAAAACACGGGTACCCGAGTTCCCTTTCCACCTGGTCATAGGCTGCCTCCGTCTCATTTTCCCACTCACTGCGGATAAACCAGACATACTTCACCTGCGGCAGACCAGCCTGTGCAAAGATATTCTTCATAATGACTTTATCCATCCCTGCAGATGAAGCCAATACTCCATTTCCCACATATGGCAGGTTAAGCAGCTCAAGCAAACCTTGAACCGTGCCGTCTTCCCCGTTTGGACCATGAAGCAGCGGGAAGATTACATCAAATGGACCTTTATCCTGGGCACCCTGGAAAAGAGTAGGTGCCAAAGCTGTTGGAGGTAGTGCTTCCCCCTGGGAAAATTCCAGCTCCTTCACACTGGAAACAGGCCCTTGCAATTGAGGGCCCTTTACCCATTGACCTTCTTCAGATATATAAATAGGATGAATTTCGAATTTCTCCAAATCCAATGCTTTAATCACAGCCATTGCAGTCTGCATCGATACTTTATGCTCTGCAGATTTTCCGCCGTACAAAAGGCCAACCTTCGTTTTCATAAAAGAACCTCCAATATTCGATCATGGACTAACCGGCTTCTCATGCCGCTTTATTCCTTCATTTTTTTTCCTTAGCTGATTTATATGTTCATTCAAGCTACTCTTTATTGTAACACTTTCACATTTAAGAAAGGGAGTGATTACATGTTCAATTCCACAGGAATTTTTTTCTCCGCATACGCCCATATTCCTATATGTATGAAATGGCCCTGAAAAAGGAAACTTTTCTTATCTAAAACCAGTAAAATAATTTCCTTTTCTGGCATTAAATTAAACTCCCTTTTTCCTATTATTATCTTAAGAAAACGTTTAACCGCCTAGTATAGAGCAATTAACGAGAAAAAACCTTAATCCTTGGTGAATAATCAGACTTATTTTATTATTATAACAAAACCTTTATCTATTAACTTTTAACGTAAAACAGGATATAATCCTCCTAACAAAAACAACTGTATTTTTTAGGAGGACATAAAAATGAAGTTCGGTTTGCTTCCCAGAATAATTGCAGCCATTGCACTGGGTATTTTATTAGGTTCTTTTTCTCCTGAATGGCTTATTCAGCTATTTGCTACTTTTAATGGATTGTTCGGAAACTTTCTTGGTTTTGCGATTCCATTAATTATTATCGGATTTATCGCGCCAGGTATCGGGAGCATGGGAAAAGGCGCAGGGAAACTGCTGGGGATTACAACTGGTTTTGCCTATGCTTCTACGATCACTGCTGGTTTAGTCGCCTATTTTTCTGCGACGGTGTTATATCCTGTTCTTTTAAAAAACCAAAGCTTCAAAGAGTTTGAGAATCCTGAGGATGCTTTGCTTTCACCCTTTTTCCAGGTGGACATGCCTCCTGTAATGGGGGTCATGACTGCACTGCTGATTTCATTCACTCTAGGCCTCGGATTGGCTGCGATCAAAGGAAACACTCTGCAAAATGCTATGAATGATTTCCGTGATATTATTGAAAAACTGATTGAAAAAGTCATCATTCCATTGCTTCCTGTCCATATTTTTGGGATTTTCGCCAATATGACGCAGGGCGGACAGGTTGGCGCCATTATTTCTGTATTTGCCAAAGTCTTTGTCATGATTATTGCTCTTCATCTTTTATTTTTACTGCTTCAATACTCAGCGGCCGGCAGTCTTATGAAAGCCAATCCGCTTAGACTCATGAAAAATATGATGCCTGCCTACTTTACGGCACTTGGTACTCAATCATCCGCATCCACCATTCCTGTTACACTTAAGCAGGTTAAAAAGCTTGGTGCACGTGAAAAAGTCGCGGATTTCTCCGTTCCATTACTGGCAACGATTCATCTCTCCGGAAGCACGATCACCATTGTGAGCTGTGCGATCGCCGTGATGATGCTGCAGGGTCAAACGGCATCATTTGCAGAAATCCTGCCTTTCATTTTAATGCTTGGCATCACAATGATTGCAGCTCCCGGTGTCCCAGGAGGGGCTGTCATGGCCGCATTGGGTCTGCTTGATAGCATGCTCGGATTCAATGAGACCATGCTTGCGCTTATGATCGCCCTATACCTTGCCCAGGACAGCTTTGGAACTGCATGTAATGTAACAGGTGATGGTGCTCTGACGTTGCTGTCTGATAAGGTAAGCGGCAAAGATAAGAAACTTCAGCCTCAATCTGCTGTGAAAGCCGGCTAATTGAAAAAAGATGTCCCTGCGGGGACATCTTTTTTGTGCGGTTTTTATGAATTTTGCAGCACTAAGCCGGCATATCGGTCACTTAGTCTAGTTTAGCAGCCTATTATATTTTATCGGTATATCGTTCACTTGGCGCAGCATCCGCTTTACATTACCAGGAAAGTGAAAAGTATATATCCGAACTTTACTTAACAATCAAAACAGGCGCTTTCACACGTTTGGCTATTTTATGGCTAACACTTCCGAGCACCATTTCCTGAAGAGTATTCAGACCCCGGCTGCCAACTACTGCAACATCAAAATCCATTTTGTTGGAAAATTCCACAATGGCTGGTCCAGGCTCTCCCTGCAGGATTTTTATTTCATATGAAATGCCCTTTTCTTTTAATAAGTTTTCTATTGGCTCTAAGCGTTTTTTTCTCACCTGGTCCACTATACTCTTATCAAAATGATGAAGGATATCTTCTTTTGAGGTCTGGCCATCAACAGCATAGACTACGGTAATTTCAGAATCAGGATTCTGTTCGGCCAGTTGAATGGCTTTAGCGGCTGCACGAATCGAATGATCGGATCCATCTGCAGCAATCAGTATTTTTTTAAACACAGAGCCTCACCCCTTACCTATTCTTATAAAAAAAATACCACAGTCGAAGCTGACTGTGGTATTCATTCCAGTTTTTTAATGGCCGGAAAATTTCGCACCAGGTTTGCGGTGAACGGCCAAACGCTCAATCAAGTTCGAGCTTGGCGCGTTTAATCCTGATAGGCGTACCAGCACACCGTTGTCACGAAGCTTTATTACAATCTTATCTATGGCAGCGACACCTGAGTCATCCCATACATGCGCCTGTGTAAAATCAATTTCAACTTCTTTTAATTCTTCATTAAAGTCGAATGCTGCTACAAGTTCATCTACAGAAGCAAAGAAAACCTGGCCTGTTACAGCGTATATTTTCTTATCTCCTTCAATTCGTGATGCAACATGCACTTTCGAAATTTTAGCAACAAAGAAGATCGCACTTAGGATGATCCCCGCGAAAACTCCTTTGGATAAGTCATGAGTGAAAACAGTTGTAACAGTCGTTGTAACCATAACAATCGAATCTGTGACAGGCGTCTTAGCAAGTCCCTTAATGGATGACCAATCAAAAGTACCGATCGAAACCATGATCATAACACCGACTAATGCAGCCATCAGTATTTGAACGACAATATTCCCCAAAACTAAAATCAGAAACATAAGGAATGTGCCGGCTACCAAAGCGGACAGTCTGCCTCTTCCGCCAGATTTCACATTTATGACGGATTGTCCAATCATGGCACAGCCTGCCATTCCGCCGAATAGACCTGCCACGATATTCGCAATTCCCTGTCCGCGGCTTTCCATATTCTTATTACTGGCTGTATCGGTCATGTCATCAACTATGGATGCAGTCAGCAAGGATTCAAGCAAGCCTACGATCGCAAGGGCAATAGAGTATGGGAAAATAATCTTCAGAGTCTCAAGGTTAAATGGAACATCCGGTATAAAGAATGCCGGAAGGGCTGATGTGATAGTTCCCATGTCGCCAACTGTGCGCACATCACTCTTTGTCATGATGGCAATGATAGTAATAACAATAATAGCCACCAGAGGAGATGGCACTGCTTTAGTAAATCTCGGGAAAATATAAATAATCGCCAATGCACCGGCAACCATCGCATACATTACCCATGTAGCATCTACAAACTGTTCAAGCTGCGCCATGAAAATCAATATAGCCAGTGCGTTAACAAACCCAATCATAACCGCACGCGGAATGAATTTCATAAAGCGGGCCAGCTTAAGCACACCAAATAAGATCTGAAGAATTCCCGTCAAAATGGTCGCAGCAAATAAATACTGCAGTCCGTGATCGGCTACTAATGTAACCATTAATAACGCCATCGCACCAGTTGCAGCAGAAATCATTCCAGGCCTTCCGCCAACTATTGAAATGGTTACAGCAATACAGAAAGAAGCATACAATCCAACCATTGGATCGACACCAGCAATAATCGAGAATGCAATCGCTTCTGGAATTAGTGCCAATGCCACTACGATTCCAGCAAGAATGTCTCCCTTAACATTGCCAAACCATTGTTCTTTTTTTGATAAAACTTTCAAATAAACACCTCTTTATTAATAGATTTATAGTAATGACTTTGAACTCTCATCAAAGTCGGGCCGACAAAAACATATAGAATCATAACACATTTACTTATATTTACAAACCTTTATGTAAGCACTAAAAACACTTAAAATCTATGTTTTTCTTTTGAAACCAACAGATTCCTATGCATATAAAAAATAATTTCCAACAAAAAAATGACCCTGGAGCAGAGTCAATTATTATCCTATAGGCGAACAAATCTCAATATAATGTCCATCCGGATCTTGCACATATGCCACTTTCTGGCCCCAAGGCTTTTCAACAGGCTCGAGCAGGACAGGGACTCCGGCGGCCTTTAGCTTTTCAACTGCCGCTTCTACCTCTTCTGTGACAAAGCCCAGCTCAAATGTCTGCTCCTTTCTTAATCCATCCGGTATCGGAAGCCCGGTGACTTCCCGTCCTCCTTCTCTCGTATTAAAAGAAAGAATGGTGCTGCCTGTATCATACTCGATGTAAGTTCCAAATTCATTCCTAAGCTTCAGACCCAGCAATTCACCATAAAAATGCTTCGTTCTTTCCAGGCTTTCCGCATATAGAATGACATACCCCATCTTCAATTCCATTTATGTTCACCTCTTCAAATTTTCTAGTCATGATATGATTTCAATAAAGGAGGTATTTTCTCCTTTTAAAAGAATGTATAAACTTTGGAATCATTATTAATAGAGGTGCAGCAATGAACTGGAAAGAAATCGAACATCAGATGTACACGATGTGCATGGTTGCAGACGGAGATCAGATCCTCCTCATAAAACGCCCGGATTATAAAGGCTTCCCTGGCTATCTCGCACCAGGCGGAAAAGTAGAGTTTCCCGAGAGCATTACGGACGCAGCAAAACACGAAGTGCTTGAGGAGACCGGGCTGCACGTCAAAAATATTATTTTTAAAGGCTGGGATGAGTACGTAAACCCCCAGATGAATGTCCGCTACATAGTATTTAATTATCTGGCAGACTCCTTTGAAGGAAGACTTCTTGCGGATCCTCCTGAAGGAGAATTGCAGTGGGTTTCGAGACAAGATGCAAGGGACCTTCCCATGCAGGATTGGTTCAAGAGAAAGCTGCCGCTTTTTTTCAAAGAAGGGACTTTTGAGATCCATTCAGTTTGGGATGAAGAGCACAACACAGAAGGAACAAGCAAGACAAGGGTTTTTACTAAGATTTAATGGAGGGGTACCCGCTATGATCGAAGATACAGCCCTAAAGGTGAAGATTCGTCCAATACAGGAAGAGGATTTGCCTATTTTATGGGACTATATTTACGGAACAGACAACCCTGAGTGGAAAAGATGGGATGCTCCCTATTTTCCTCTTGAGCATAAAGACTTTAAAACATATAAACAGGAATTCCTCCAAAAGGCAGAAGAATATCTGCCTAGCAGCATGGTAATTGCAGCGTCGGAAAAAGTAATCGGCATTGTGGGATACTACTGGGAGCATCGAGATTCTAATTGGCTTGAAGCAGGAATTGTAATTCACAACCCCGAGTATTGGAATGGGGGTTATGGAACAGAGGCTCTTACTCTGTGGGTGGACTTTCTATTTTCCTCTCTTCCGCTTGCCCGGGTAGGTATTACCACCTGGTCAGGCAACAAAAGAATGATGAAAGCCGCTGAAAAGATCGGCATGCAGCTTGAAGGTAGAATGCGGAAATGCCGGATTGTTAATGGGAAGTATTATGATAGCATCCGGATGGGCATTCTGAGGGAAGAATGGGAAGAAAAGGTCATCAATAAAAAATAGGCTCGTTCTTTAACGAGCCTAAACCTTATTCGCAGTGAGCCATGCATCCTTCTAAGAGGAATTCCTTTTTATCCTGATCGATCTGCAGGATGGTCAGGCTGGTTCCATGAATGAAGGGCGGATCCCAAATGCGTTCGACAGCAGCATTGCGGCAAAGCATATACAGAGCTTTGACAGCAACTGCATGGGTAATAATCAGCACACTGCCTTCTAATGAGGTCTTTTGCAAGTCTTCCAGAAAGGAAGCAACGCGGTTTGCCACATCATAAAAGCTTTCTCCTCCTGCACTTTCATAGGACTCCGGCCGGTTCCAATAGGCATCGAACGCAGCCGGATAAAGATCCCTTATTTCACTTTCCACTCTTCCCTGCCAATCACCAAGATCTATTTCCATAAGCCTTTCATCTGTTTCGACCGGAATCTGCCTTGTTCCTCTTACAAGCTGTGCTGTATGTAAAGTCCGTTTGCTCGGTGAAGATATCATACGCTTAAATTCTATATCCTTTATTCTTTCTCCAAGCAGCTTCGCATCACGTCTGCCTTTCTCCGTTAAATCAGAGTCCAGGCGACCCTGCATTCTTTTCGCTTTGTTCCATTCCGTTTCACCATGCCGGATGATATATAAAGTCAGCATCCCTCTTTTCATGCCTTTCTTTTCAGTATATGAAAATAACTTCCTGCCAAATTCCTGATTTCTTCCAATTTATCTTCGGAAAAAACGGCTATAAAACAAGTGGATGGGCCTGCTGATTTTTCCAAGTCCACTTCTGATTCAAGGTCCTTAACCTCAAACTCTCTATTGGAGAACATCCCGTTCAGCTCGTTCAGAATGCCTTTTGAACCTACTGGAAGCGTCTCAGTATCTTTAATAGAGTTAATGATTTTAAAAAGCTCCAGGGGTGCTGCCTCCGCCTCTCTCTCAATCAGCTCCTGGCCAACCAAAGGTGAACCAATAACCGCTATCCTTGTATCATCTGTATAAATTAGGGTCTCAGCAGGAAGCGCTCCCTGCCTTTTGCCAAGTACAGATAAACCTATCGCAGATTGAAGCAGGTTAAAATTGCTTTCTGTACTGCCGGTGATTTGCAGCTCCTTTAGTCCCAATTCATCAGCCCCCTTCTTAATGCCCCGTATAAGCTGATCCCAGGCATCATTTCCGCAGAAATTCTGAAGGGCAGCAGCAAATGGCTGAGCACCTGCTGACAAACATTCCATGACAGCGACACGGAAGGAATAATACGAAACAGTCTCGTAAGGAACCTGGACAGCATCCTGTTCTTTCTCGCCGATTGCTCCGCTGTTATCACTGGCTACCACAATCATTTCTTCAGAATTAAAAGGAAGGCTTAAGACATCCCTCACTGCTCAGCACCCGCTTTGGAAAGTGCCGGGCCCACAAGCTTGACAAGTCTCGGAATCGCTATATAAGCAATAACAGCATTTATCACAGAGCCTATAAAAAGAGAAGGCACAATTGCCAGGTAAAAGGCCTGGCCCATTAAAAAGATAAATGGAAGCGGGGCTGCAAAGGCATTGCCTAACACAAAAAGAATTCCCCCCAGCCAGTGCCGGCCTCTCTGATATAAAGAACTGAAAATAAAGGCTAACAGTGCCATTTCAACAGCAATCAGGAGATGAAGCGGCCCTAAAGGCATGCCGCCCAATAACGCCGACAGCAAATGTCCGATGGCAGCAACGGCCGCACCGCCATAGCCTCCAAGCAGCACGGCTGCAAGCAAAGCAGGAAATGCATCCAGTGCCACGCTTCCGATAATGGCCGGAACTTTAATCGCTGCGCCGACTGCTGTCAGTGCAACAAGCATGGCTGCCATGCCCAATCGCATGCTTTTCATTCTTTATCCTCCTTGCGCTTTCCTTCACGGAATACATTAGCACTGCGCACATACTCCACATCTTTCTGGTTAAGACGGGAATTAACCACTCTTGCCAGGGCAAAGAAGTAATCAGATAAACGATTCAGGAATTTCAGTGCCACTGCAGAGGTTTCCGGATCCGCTTTTTTTAGTGAAACCACAAGCCGCTCCGCTCTCCGGGTTACTGTCCTGGCAATATGAATGGATGCAGATGCAGGTGCTCCCCCAGGCAGAATAAACCTTTCAAGCTTTGGCGCTTCCTCAATCAATTGATCAATCTTAGTCTCCAAATAGTCTACAGATTCCTTCGTCAATTTCAGCTCCCGCTTTTTCGAAACATTTGCAAGGTCACCGCCACAGTCAAAAAGCTCATGCTGAATCTTCTCCAGATCCTCCAGGACATCCTGAAAAATGGACGGATCCAGCTGTGTCATAGCTTGCCCTACAAAACAGTTTACTTCATCCACTGTTCCGTATGCTTCAACCCTTACATCATCCTTTTCCACCCTGCCTCCGATAATGCTTGTTTTTCCCTCATCACCAGTTCGTGTATAAAGTTTCATCAGCAATTCCCCATTTCATTTTATATTTTGACTGATGCCATACCAAATCAAATCAACTCTATCTGCAGCGGCAGCGGCATCCTGAAAGGCCCAGCCTGACGCATCCCGCCACTTTCGGTCAGCTGCTTCCATTGGAACAATGCCTTTTGAAATATCAGATCCGATTAAAACGATCTTTCGATTGACAGCTGTTTTTTCCCACGCCTGCCATTTTGCCAGCATCTCCTGCCACTTGTCCCGAATCTCTTCAAACTCCAGCGCTTGGGACCATTCCTTAATCATCAGCTCGATTCCCTCATAGACGATTAGGTTTTGATCCAAATCGCCGGTCATCTCACCATGATAAGCTGAAAACCATTTATGAGGAGTATCATCCAATTGATATAATCTCTTTACCCATCGGGATTTCCCGTTAAAGGCGCCTCCTGTAATGAAGTGCATCTCTCTCCCCTCCTAAACTCTTCCCGTGTCCACCTTAGCTCATAGCCTCTTCCAAACGGAACTTGCCATTCCCAGAATTCTTTTTTCTCCGGTGCATACTTTCCAAGAAGGTATCTTATGACTCCGCCGTGTGTAATAACAGCGGCATCGCGCATATCCTTCCGGAGCAATTGATCGGTTAAATTTTGCCACCCTTTATCAACTCTTGCTGTAAATGCTGAAAAGGATTCCCCTCCGGGCACCACCCCTGAGAAAGGATCTTCCAGCCATTTTTGATAAGCCGGGGTATCTTTCAGCTCTTGATACGTCCGGCCATCCCACTCACCAAAATGCATTTCTCTCCATTCGGGACATGGTTCAATAGAATGATCCGGGAAAAGAATAGCTGCCGTCTTCATGCATCTGCCTAAATCACTTGCAAATATTCTTCTATAGTCTTGAGGCGCCGCGGCAAGCTTATCCCTATGTTCCGGACACAAAGGGGAATCTGTCCAGCCCAGATAAGCATGGGACTTATTGGCTTCTGTCAGCCCATGACGAAGTAATGCAACAGCCACAGTATCATCCATAAAAACACCTCCGTCCCTTCCACACTGGCCCCAAGTACATCCCCTGTCATTCCGCCAAACCAGGCAATGACTTTCCTTGATAAAAATGCGAATAACAATATTGAAAAAAGAACCATGATAAGAAACCCAACAATGGCCGGGTAACCTGCCAGCCCGGCAGCTGCCGCGGCGGCCAGAAGGAAGATAGGGTAAATAGATAAGGTGGTTTTCGAAGCAGCCTGCTGAAATAATGAGCCCAGCCCCTCTGTTTTGGCTGCCTTAACTTTTATCAGCAATACCCCCATTACCATCTTGCTTAAAAATGGAATCACTGCGATTAAAAAAAAGGAATATAGATTTGATAAAAGTACAATTTCATAGATAAATAGAAAACGGGTACCCAGCAATACGATGATGGACAGCACACCGAACGCCCCCACCCGGGGATCACTCATGATTTCCAGCCGCCTCTTCTGATCGCGATAGGAGAAGAACGCATCGCTCGCATCCATCCACCCATCAAGATGAATCCCGCCGGTCAGCAAAATGCCGGCCAGCCAGACGGCAAAAGCCGCAGCCAAGAGTGAAAAAGGAGTCCATTCAAGAAAAGCATAGAGAATAAATGCGTATATGCTCCCCTGAATGAGGCCGGCTATGGGGAAGGTTCTGATTGCCTTCTCCAAATGAGGCTTATCCATCGGCAGAGACATTGGAATGGGAATGCTTGTGAAAAATTGAAGGTTGATCAATAATCCTTTAAGCCATTTCATTCTGTTTTCTCCAGCTAAAGACGATTTCCTTCAATTTTCCCCAATCAAGATGCTGAATCATATTTTCCGCCAGTTCGTTGTATTTCCTATCCTTCAGGGCTTTTATTCGGACAGGCTCCTTACTTGGAATGCCTTTTTGTTTGCGCAGGGAATTAAGCCACTCACCCCTCCATTCATCATTATGGAAGATGTGGTGCATATACGTCCCTACCAGACGGCCTTCATTTCCATAGAATCCATCTTCTTCGCCATTTTGAAGCAGAAGAAGGCGATTGCCATCAAAGTCTTCTTCAAGAACTGTTTCACCTAAATGGATTTCATATCCATCCAAGATTTCCTTTACGGGAAGGTTCGTGCTTGAATGCAAACTGCCCTTCACCTGCACCGTCTTCTTGCGTTCATGAAAAATGGTATCTGCCGGTATCAAATTCAAGCCTTTTTCCTTTTCATTAGGGTTCCCGGTATCAGAACCTGCCATATCGATTAATCTCCTGCCGAGCATCTGGTATCCTCCACAAATGCCGGCAATAGAACCTCCATCGGCAGCATAGCGCACAATCCAGTCCGCCAGACCTTTTTCCTTGAAATAGCGCAAATCGCGAATCGTGCTCTTTGTGCCGGGAATGATCACCGCATCAGGTGAGCCAGCTTCCGATAGATGCCTTACCCATCTAATGTTCACGTCATCTTCATAGTAAAACGGATCAATGTCACTGAAGTTTGAAATAAATGGCGGCCGAAGCACTGCAATGTCCAGAATGCCTCCTCCAGCCCTTGGAACAGCAGCCTGAATGGATAGGGAATCCTCTGCATCGATCATATGGTCATCCAAATAAGGAAGAACCCCGAGGACAGGAATGCCCGTCCTTTCCTCGATCCAGCGGATGCCATCCTCAAACAGCGTGATATCTCCGCGGAATTTATTAATGATAATGCCCGCAACCCGCTGTCTTTCCTGTTTGGTGAAAAGCTCCAGGGTTCCGACAATGCTGGCAAAAACACCGCCCCTGTCAATATCGGCAACCAGGATGACAGGCACATCCGCCATTTCGGCTACTTTCATATTAACAAGCTCTTTATCTTTTAAATTAATTTCAACAGGGCTGCCAGCCCCCTCTATCACAAGCAGTTCGTATTGAGCATCAAGCAGACTCAGTGCCTCTCTGATGGTCTCCAGTCCCTTTTCATAAAAGGATTCCCGATAGCTTCTTCCTGATAGGGAATTGACTGCTTTTCCAAGGAGAATGACCTCCGCATTCTGTGCGGATTGAGGCTTAAGGAGAATAGGATTCATCCAGACAGCAGCTTCAGTTCTTGCCGCTTCAGCCTGAATGCCCTGTGCCCTGCCGATTTCATTTCCATCCTTTGTCACGTATGAATTATTGGACATATTCTGGGATTTAAAAGGAGCCGTACGGAAACCTTCATTGGAGAATGCCCGGCAAAGAGCCGTAGCAATCAGGCTTTTCCCTGCATCGGATGAAGTTCCCTGAATCATTATCCCTTTCATTCCGGTTCTCCTTTCATTTGTATGGGGATGCCAGCTTCAACAAGATAGGCTTCATCAGCCATATTTACTAAATTCCTGTGAAGCGTCCCAAGTATTTTTGAATATGTAATCACCAGTTCATTTTTGCCAATTGGCTCATTCAAGACTTCGTTGCTGACAACGATCAAGGCCCTGCATTTTTTGCGGATTTCTGTGATGGCCCTGAGAATATCAGATGATAGACTTTCCTGGAATTCTCTGTTCCGCCAAACATCTTCCGCTCTAAAAAGTTCATTATTCAAGAGAGTGGTCAAGCAATCGAAAAGAATAATGTCCTGATTGTTAAAGTTTCCCGAGATCTCTTCAAGTGCGGAAGGCTTCTCCCAGGTTGTCCAGCTCAAACCGCTCTTTTCCCGGTCATCCTGGTGCCTCTGAATCCGTACCTTCATCTCGGAATCGTACGCTTTTCCTGCAGCAATATACTGAAGCTTTCCTTCCGTCTTTATTGCCAGCCCGGCAGCAGTCCTCTCTGCAAAGGAGCTTTTTCCGCTCCGCACTCCACCGGAGATAAAAATCAGCGATCCTTCCGCCATTGCCGCATCGCCTCCATCAGCACATCGTTGTCCTTCGGCCCTTTAATCGCAAAGCGCAACCATCTCCCTTCCAGACCTGGGAAATTCATTGTGTGCCTCGGGATAATTCCTTTCTCAAGCAAAAATCGAAAAAGAGGCAGCTGCACATCAAATCTCGGATCTCTCAACAAATAGAAATTAACTGAAGAAGGAGAAACCTCAAAATCCAATTGCTGATAAAATTGAACCAGCCTATCTCTCTCCTGCCGGATTAAATTCTTTGTCAGCCTGACATGCTCTGTGCTGTCCAGACACCATTCCCCTGCTTTTAAAGCGAGGGCATTTACACTCCAGTGCGGCTTTAGAGAAGCTGCTTCTTCAATTAACCTCTCACTTGCCATCATGTATCCAAGGCGCAGGCCCGGTATCGAAAACATCTTTGTCATGGAGCGCAGCACCACAACATTCGAATCCTTTTCTATGAAAGGAACGATTGATTGATAGTCGCAGGCAAAGTCATAAAAAGCTTCATCCATAATAAGCAGGCAGCTATGGGTATGACACTTCTCAATTAATTCCTTTACAATGGAAGATGGGTAAAAAATACCTGTCGGGTTATTTGGGTTGCAGAAGAAAACAACATCAGCGGCTTTCAGCCTTTCAGATAGCGCTTCCATATTGAGATCCCAGTCGCCAGGCTCCAGCTGATGATAGGAGACTGTACAATGATTAACCCGGCAGGCCTCTTCATATTCCGAAAAGGCCGGCTGAATAATCAGCACCCTTTTTCCGGCTATCATCCGGCCAATCAGGGTGATTAGCTCGGCGCCTCCATTTCCCACCAGAATCTGTGTTTCTTTTATTCCCTCTGCAGCCGCCAATTTGCTTTTTAATAGAGAAGATTGGGGATCCGGATAATCGCTAATAAATTGGAATAGACTTCCCCATCCTTCTTTTAACTCGCGGGGAGGACCAAGTGGATTGATATTGGCACTGAAATCAATTCGCTCCTCAGGCATTGGCTTATCAATTGCTTCATATAAATATTGCGGGTTAGATCCATGTGAAGGCCAAATCAAGGAACACCCCTCCTGTCCATAATAAAAGCAAGAATAAGAAAACCGTCTTGTTCATGATCGAAATGCTTTTTATGATATGTTCTTTTTCAAGCAGCACCATTGGCTTTCCCATCGTGGCTCGGTTAGAAATTACACCCTTATAAAAATTGATTCCTCCCAGCTGAACCCCCAGGAGGGCTGCAACAGCTGCTTCGCCCCAGCCGCTATTTGGGCTCGGGTGCTTTGGTGCATCTCTTAAAAGGATCCCCCATGCTTCCTCATATGGAGAATGCTCCGGCTTTTGTGTGAGCATGATGCAAACCGATGTCAGCCGGCTCGGGATCCAGTTTGCGATATCATCCACTTTGGCAGATGCCCACCCAAAATCTATATACCTTTCATTTCTATGGCCAACCATGGAATCGCAAGTATTAATGGCCCTGTAGATAAGGGCCATTGGAGCACCGCCAATCATGGCCCAAAATAATGGAGCTGTAATGCCATCACTGGTGTTTTCAGCCACTGTCTCCACGGCAGCCCTGACAATGCCTGGTTCATCCAATCGATCTGTATCCCTGCCGACAATGTATGAAAGCTTTAATCTTGCTTCTTCCATATCTCCTTCTGCCAGAGGCTCATAGACCTCCAGTGCTGCATCTTTTAAACTCTTTTGCGCAATGGCTGTGAAGATAAGAATGCCCTCTGCCAGAATGCCGGCAACCGGGTGAATTTCATAGAAAAGCTCTATGATTAAATAAGTTATACCTCCTGCTGCCAGCAGGACTATAAATAGCATGATGATCCCTTTTAATTTTCTATAGCGGCCTTTATTAAGAACTTGTTCAAGTTTATGTATCAGGGCACCCATCCATCTGACCGGATGCGGCCAGTTTGGCGGGTCTCCTATCAGCTTATCTATTATGCAGGCAAAGGTTAAGGCGATCAGGTGATTTAAAATCATCCCTTTATCCTTCTTTGCGATTTTTTTATTGCCTCAACAGTACATTCGTAGACACCTTTTCCGATTATTTTGCCAAGAGGTGTAATGGTGCCCGCATACTCCAGGTATTCTCCCTGCTGCGTGGCCGCAATCATAATACTGTCTGTCGATGTTCCGGTCGCTATCGTCCCTGTGACTGCATCCTTTACCTTCTGATCATATAAGGCTCTTGTCTTTGCCTCGGTTGCAGTCATAATGCATTGAATAAAGGCTTCCTCTGTCAGATTGCCATTAACGAAAACCCATGTATTGATTGTACCCGGAGTCAGATGATAAGAATGGGCTTCACTTTTCGAGGCATCAACAGCATTGCCGACACCTGCTGTCACGACCACATACACAGAAAAGGTTCCATCTTCATAAAATTTACTGCTATGATCTTTAACATATACAGCGGTCATCATCCCCACGGTTTCCCCGGGTTCTAAGCCTATCTCCCGGACAAAATCCGCCATCTCCGCTCTATGATCACTGCAATCATAATTCTTGCTCACATGCCGGTTTAGAAATATGCGATTCCAGCCGGTGCCCGATCCTGTTACACCTGATGACATGGTTTTCAGCGGAAATGGGGTGCGAAGGACAAGTAAGTCTTCCTTTACCTCAAGATAGGATCGATCAATTCGATTCACTGATTGGCTTTCTGCCTGAGAGCGTTTGGGCACCAAAACCATCTGAGGGGCCGGGACTCTTGGATGCGGCAGCTTCTCAATCTTCGTCCTATAGACCTCACGTATTCTGCCTTCTTTTAAAACCTCATTGGGAACGTGGTTAATATTGACTTCACCATTCTCAAGCAGCAGAAGGCGGTCACAGTACAGGCCGGCCAAATTCAAATCATGAAAAATGGAAATGACCGTCAGCCCGCAGTCTTTTGACCATACAGAAAGGAGATCAAGCAATTCTTTTTGATAGGATAAGTCCAGATGGTTAGTCGGTTCATCCAGCAATAATATTTCCGGCTCCTGGGCAAGGGCCTGGGCTAAAAACACCCTTTGTCTTTCGCCGCCGGATAATTGCTGAATATCATAATCCTGAAAATGGGAAATGCCTGTCTGCTCCATGACTCGATTGACCGCTTCTTCATCTTTGCCGGACCAGCTCTGGAACCACCCCTTTTGATGGGCATATCTGCCGAGGGAAACAGTTTCCTTTACCGTATAGGAAAAAGCCTGAGAGGAGTGCTGAGGCAGAACAGCAATAATTTTTGCAAGCTCTTTCGGTGTATACTGTGAAAGGTTCTTTCCTTTGATCAATATATCTCCTGACTTATGAGGCAGAATGCCGCTCAGCATCTTCAGTATCGTGGTTTTCCCGCTTCCGTTCGGACCCAGTATTCCGAAGAGCTCCCCTTTCTCCACTTCAAAGCTGATATTTTTCACAACCGGTGCACCGGCATATCCGCCAGTAACTTGCTGAACGCTTAGCATGATTAACCACTTCTTTCTTAACTAAGATATGCCTTCGGAACAGGCAAAAACCGCTTGTTCCTGCAAAGAAAATCCAGGGAATCCTTCCTCCTTGAATGGGTGGACGCTTGTGCCGGACAGTTATCGAGGTTCAAAGTTTATTCTTTCTTTTAATTAAAATAATAGCAAACGCAGGTGCACCGATTATCGCTGTAATCACACCGATTGGAAGTTCGGTAGGTGCAATGATCGTCCGTGAAACCAGATCGGCAATAATAAGAAAGCCTGCACCCATCAGAATAGATAGCGGCAATAGGTGCCTATGATCCGGTCCCCATAACAGCCTGGTCAGATGAGGGATCACAAGACCGACAAATCCTATCGTTCCAGATACAGCTACAGCCGCACCAGTCAAGATAGAGCCAGCTATCAGGACCATCATCTTTCTCTTCTGAACGTCCACCCCTATATGCTGGGCCTTTTCTTCTCCGAAGCTCATGGCATTAAGCTCTTTGCTGTTCACTAAAAGAAGGATGGCACCCAGTACAAAAAACGGAATGATAATTTTAATATACGCCCACCCTCTCATGGATACACTGCCAAGAAGCCAGCCAATAATCTGTCTAAGCTCCTCTCCAGTCAGGGCAATCATCAGAGAAATCAGAGCGCCAAGAAAAGAACTGAAGATAATGCCTGTTAAAATAATCGTTTCCACTTTCATGGATCTTTCAATTTTTCTGGCAAACAGCAAAACGGCAAAAATGGTTAAAAAGGAAAATAAAATGCTGAATAACGGCAGCGTAAACATTCCTGCAAACGGAATGGATAATCCTAAGAATAATGTTAAAACAGCACCTAGTGAAGCCCCGGATGAAACCCCAATTGTATATGGATCTGCCAGCGGATTTCTTAATAAACCTTGAAAGGCGGCTCCCGCAATTGCAAGAGACGCCCCTACTAAGCCAGCCAGCAAAACGCGCGGCAGGCGAATATTCAAAATGATATTTGAATGCATAGCATCCGTGTTTCCCAATGAAATAAAAGGAAATAGCTCAGCGCTTATTACTCTGATAATCGTCATGGGGTGAACAGACACTGTTCCAATTGAAATCCCCATCAGCATGGCTAAAAGCAGGAAAGCCGCTGCTGTTAGATAAGCTAAAAATTTATTATTTAAATACGTCCGGATATACTGCTTTTGCAAGTTCCTCGACTCCTTCAATAATACGAGGGCCAGAGCGGGTTACCATATCGGAATCAACATCGGCAACATGCTTATTTTTTACTGCGGTTATATCCTGCCAGCCATCCCTTTTCATTACATTGCCAGCAGCATCCTCAGTGTAATAGCCATGAGTTGTGATGATTACATCCGGATTCCGTTCGATAATCGCTTCCGGATCCATTTTCGGCCATCCTTCTTCGGAAATGATATTTTCTGCATTGATGGCACTTAGCATTTCATCCATAAATGTTTTTGTACCTGCTGTATAGATTTCAGGAGCAGGTGAAACTTCCACGAAAACCGATTTGCGGTTTTCTTCTTTTATGCCCTGAGCTTTTGTTTTGATTTCCTCGAGCTTGCTCTTCATATCTGAAACAAGCTGCTCTGCTTCATCCTTCTCTCCCGCTGCGGTTCCAACCATTTCAATGGATTCAAAAACCTGATCAAAGCTCTTTGCATCATTGACAACAAGGACGGTCACACCTGCATCCCTTAATTGCTGAAGGCCAGCTTCGGAATTATGTGCGCTTGACGCGTGAGCAAGGACAAGATCCGGTTTTAAAGAAATAATTTTCTCGACATTAAATTCCATGCCGCCAATCTTTTCTTTTTCTGTGGCTTCGGGCGGGTAGTTATCAAAATCGGAGACTCCGACAACTTCTTCGCCAAGCCCCAATTCAAAAACAATTTCGGTGTTGCTTGGAATCATGGAAACGATTCTTTCGGGCTTGGATTCGATGACGATTTCATTATCAAGAGCATCCTTTATCGTAACAGGAAAAGCAGCCTCTTCCCCGCCAGTATTCTGCCCTTCCTCAACCTTTTTCTCTTCTTTAGGCTGTTCAGCACTCTCGCCGCAGCCTGCTAGCACTCCTGCAGCCAGAAGCATCGTTAATAAAAATGCATAAAACTTTCTCATACTCAGCAATCCTCCTAGAACTTTCGACAAAATTCGGATGGTGTCTAACACCATCTTAAAAAATAAAAGGCTGGTTCTCATAATATTTTTCAGCTTACAAACCTAGCGCGTTGATTTCCGCTGCAGGCACTTGCTTTCCGGGGGAGAGATGAGAGCCTCCTCGGCTTCGCCTGTGGGGTCTCTCACTTCCCTCACTTCCCGCAGGAGTCAAGTGCCCTCCGCTGCAATCAACTCAGTGGCAGAAACTAAGTTAGCCACCCATAGACTTTTAGAAACAACCAAATAAAAAACATCCCCTCGGACGGCAAGGAGATGTTGGCATGGTCATTTATCAATTAGTGCAGAAAGGATGGCCGGACCAAACACCTCCCTATCCTCGTAGGTTTATGGGTGCTTAAGAATCAGGCAGGTCTCCTGGCTCATGGTCAATGCGTTCTGCTCCTTCCCATACATTCCTGTACAGTGGATTTACAGACAGCTTCCATTTACAGTGGCGGGACCGCGCTGGAATTTCACCAGCTTCCCTATTAAGTCTTCAAAAGAGCCTGTTTTAAAACCCTTTTGAGAAAACACCTGTTCTATGCTGATATAAAATTTTCTATCTCCGATTATACACCATCACGCAGAAAAAGTAAGAGAATTTTGCTGAATGTTGTAAAAAAGTTCAGAATTCTAGCGCGAGTATATTTTCCATTCCCTTGTTTTCTTATCAAACACAATCTTCGCCTCACATGGCTCTTTCACAATGGCCTCATACTCGTCATACATATCATCCATATTCGCAAAGTCGCCAATAATCCAAATAGGAATTTCTATCCGGACCCGATTCTGTTCGATATCCTTAATGGAAAGTACCGCTCCCTCTTTCATAAGAGACTTTAAGGAAAGCAGGACATCTCTGGTGATAGGAGGATACGTCTTTTTCTTTTTTATGCCAAGGAGCGTTTTTTCGACTTTCATCTGTCCCATTTTACCGGGGATTACTTCCCCAAGCATGCGGTAAAAATCGTTCAGATCGCGATAATATGTACGGTTAAACCAGCCATCATCATGGGCCAGGTACACATAGCGATTGCTCAGATAATTGTAAAAAGGCGGCTTAAGATGTTCCTTGACATGGCCGAGATAAAGAAGCTCAGCAATTGTCTGGCCGGGAAGCTCATTCACCGCTTCCTCTTCCTCGAAATCAATCCAGCAAAAATCGCCATAGCCATATACATCATCCTCAACCAGCCTGCCAAGCTTGTCCCTTGACACATAATCGAACATCGTGTGGGTATTAAAGTCCCCATGTTCAAAACGATGCTTTAACAACAGCAGATTGTTAATAGAATCGGAAAGAGTTTGGGCAAACTCTGCAAACTCAATTCCATAAGTCATCACATACTGATCCTGTTCATTAAGATGGATGTAGATGAGATCACGAATAGCATGATTCCTTCTTTTCAATGACGAAACCTCCGAACCGTTACCCAAAGTGGTGTTTTCAAAGAAAAGCACTGAGCTAGACAGATAAGAATAGCGCAAGCGCCTTCACAAATTAGTAAAAAGACAGCTTCTTTTTGAAACTGCCTGTTAAACATCCAGTATTTTATTCTCTTATTGTAGCAAAAATAACTGAAAATATCTTTGCCGATGAGAAAAAATTTTAAATTGCAGCCTGCCCGGTTTTTTGAAAATACAGGAAACCATCATGCTGATTCATTCGTCTAACTACATGCAGAGAAAAAATGTATTCTGTTCTCCATTGTAAGGTTTTTTTTTCTTTGTTAGGATAAAAATGTAAAAAGGTACAGAAACCAGGTGTATACAAATGAACAAGAATAATAGATTCTCAGACCGATTCGATTGGACGTTATGCTTTCTGCTGCTACTATTTTTCCTCATCAGCTGCATCGCTATTTACAGCGGACAATCCTCCAATCAATATGAAGGGAATTTTGTCGTCTCACAAATAAAAAATTATGTTGTCGGAGCTATCATTGTGGCAATTGTCATGTATTTTGACAGCGAGCAAATCAGAAGGCTTACTTGGCTGCTGTACGGTTTAGGCATCCTATTGCTTGTCGGGTTATTCATTGCACCGGAAAGCATTGCACCAGAGCGCAAAGGGGCTACATTGTGGTATATCATTCCTGGACTTGGTTCTGTGCAGCCCTCAGAGTTTGTTAAGGTATTCCTTATCATTGCCCTCAGCAAAATCATCGCTGACCACCATCTGAAATATCAGGCAAAGACTGCAGGCACGGACTTTTTCCTTCTAATCAAATTAGGGGCAGCCACATTGCCTCCATTAGGATTGATTATTATTGAAGACCTGGGTACCGCCCTTGTCATCATCGCCATATTAACTGGAATCATCCTGGTTTCCGGGATCACCTGGAAAATCCTTGTTCCGATTTATGGAATCCTTGGCGCTTTCGCGGGAACGGTGCTCTATCTGGTCATCATAGCACCGGAGATTTTAGAGAAGTACCTTGGGATAGACCCCTATCAGTTCAGCCGAATTTATTCCTGGCTTGACCCGGTTAATCACAAGCAGGGAGCCGGAATGCAGCTGTACAACTCCATGCTCGCAATCGGCTCAGGATTAATATCCGGAAAAGGGTTTACTGACAGACAGGTGTATGTGCCTGATGCCCATACTGATTTTATTTTTAGCGTCATTGGCGAGGAGTACGGCTTTTTTGGTGCAAGTGTAGTAATCAGCCTTTTCTTTCTGCTCATCTATCACTTAACTAAAACCGGCTTGGAGACGACCGACCCTTTTAATACCTATATTTGCGTCGGGGTCATCAGTATGATCACCTTCCATGTATTTCAAAATATCGGTATGACTATTCAGGTCCTGCCAATCACCGGCATTCCGCTGCCGTTTATCAGCTACGGCGGAAGCTCGCTTATGGGAAACATGATGGCGATGGGCCTGATTTTCAGCATCCGCTACCATCACAGAACTTATATGTTTTCAACAGATTCAAATTATGTTGCAAAATAAATCCAACGGCGTATAATAACATTAATATATTTAGTGTCTATGATGAAGAGAGTAGCAAAGGGCTCTTTCCTAAAAGCGAGACAGGGACGGTGCAAGCCTGTCGGGAAATCCTTTAGTGAAGCGCACTTCGGAGATGCATAGCTGAAAGAAAAGTAGGCTATGCCGGGTAAGGAGTCCCGTTACCAAACCCCTTTAGGAAATGCGTTCAAACATATTTTGAAACGTCCTTTCAAAAGAGGTCCTTTGGACAATCAGAGTGGTACCGCGGGTAGACTTCAGCTCGTCTCTATTTTTATATAGAGGCGGGCTTTTTTATTTTCCAGGAGGTGTTAATATGATCAATTTCAAAGCTATTTTCACAGCTCAGCTGGCTTCAGTGCTGAATGGGCAGCTTTCTGACGAAGCAATTGCGGACTTAATCGAAACGCCAAAGAATCCGGCACATGGCGATCTTGCTTTTCCCTGTTTTACACTTGCAAAAGCATTCAGGAAGTCACCTGCCTCTATTGCTGACGAGACAGCGTGCCTGATTCAGGGACCGCATATCGAAAAAGCAGAGGCTGCTGGTCCTTACATTAATATCTTCTTTTCCAAAGAGTCAGCCGGTGCAGTCATAATGGAAAAAATTTTGAACGAAGGAAAAGAATATGGACAGCTGAATGATGGCGCAGGCAAAACAGCCGTGCTTGATTTCTCTTCGCCAAACATCGCAAAGCCCTTCTCCATGGGCCATTTGCGGTCAACGGTCATTGGAAACGCCCTCGGCAGCCTGGCCGAAAAATGCGGTTATACAGCGGTCAGAATCAACCACTTAGGCGACTGGGGCACACAATTCGGCAAGCTGATCACCGCTTATACAAAGTGGGGCAGCCCGGATAAAGTGAAGGAAAGTCCCATAAAGGAACTGCTTAGCCTATATATACGCTTCCATGAAGAAGCAGAAGCTAACCCAGCCCTTGAAGATGAAGCGCGTTCCTGGTTCAAAGAGCTTGAAAACGGAAATGAGCAAGCTCAGGCACTCTGGAGCTGGTTTAGAGAAGAATCATTGAAAGAATTCCAGCGGGTTTATGATATGCTTGGCATTCATTTCGACTCATACAATGGTGAAGCTTTTTATAATGATAAAATGGAACCCGTCATAGAGGAACTCATGGCAAAAGACCTGCTGGCTGAGTCTGATGGCGCAGAGGTGGTTCAACTGCCTGATGAAGACCTTCCTCCATGCCTGATAAAAAAATCCGACGGAGCGACTCTGTATGCAACACGGGATCTCGCTGCAGCTTTTTATAGAAAAGAAACCTATCAGTTTGATCATTCCCTATACATTGTCGGTCAGGAACAGAGCATCCATTTCAGGCAGGTTAAAAGCGTTATTAAAAAGATGGGTTATGAGTGGGCGGATAATATGACACATGTCCCTTTTGGCCTCTATTTAAAAGATGGGAAAAAGATGTCTACCCGAAAAGGCAGAGTCATCCTTCTTGAGGAGGTCCTGAATGAAGCAATCCTTCTGGCAAAGACCAATATCGAAGCTAAAAATCCCGGCTTGGAAAACAAAGATGAAGTCGCTGAAGCAGTCGGCATCGGGGCTATTCTGTTCCATGATCTGAAAAATGACCGCATGAATAATATTGAATTTTCACTTGAAGATATGCTGACATTTGAAGGAGAAACAGGACCCTATCTGCAATACACCAATGCCCGGGCCTATTCTCTTCTCCGCAAGGCAGACAATATTCCATCTGCCGAAAATGGGCTATCTGATTCTTACAGCTGGGAAATTATCAAGCTGCTCTATCAGTATCCTGAAAAAATCAGACAATCTTATATGCAGCTTTCCCCTTCTGTCCTGGCTAAATATTTGATTGATGTGGCTCAAGCCTTCAATAAATATTACGGACAGGTAAGAATATTAGAAAAGGATAACAGCATCAAATCAAGACTTGCCCTTGTCAAAGCAGTCACAATTGTTCTTTCCGACGGGATGCAGACACTCGGCATGAAGGTGCCCCGGCAAATGTAAAAGGAGAGGCCATTATGGTCTCTCCTTTTTTGCCTTTGTGCGGGCATTTGCTTTATGCATTTTCACAAGGCTTCTTACTAAAAAGCCGCCGACAAAAATGGCCATCAGCACTAAGCCGGTATAATTCAAATGTATTAATTTCAGAATCACACTTGCCACTGTAGCCATATATAAGGCTCCGAGCATATAGGTGATTTCTTCGTTTTCAAAATAGGAGGTAAGCTTCGCTCCAAATTGTGACCCTATCAGGCCTCCTGTTACGAGTGAAATGCCAATCCAATAATCAATGCTGACAGTGGAAGCGTAGGATAGAAAGCCTGCAGATACGATTAACATGATAGCAAACAAGCTGGTTCCTACTGCTTTCTTCGGCATCATCCCTAAATAGGCAACCGATAAAGGCACCATAATAAAGCCGCCGCCCACACCTAATGTCGTAGAAACAAATCCTGCAAAAAATCCAATCAGAACCATTTTCACAATGGATGGAGAATGTTCAGATGACGGAGCGGCATTGGCTGATTTTTTCCCTCTTTTTAACATGCCCAAAGCAAAATAAGACAGCAGAATGATATAAAACAAAGGAACTGCCCACGCATCCCA
The DNA here is from genome assembly GCF_000294775.2 of Cytobacillus oceanisediminis 2691. Classification (GTDB taxonomy): domain Bacteria; phylum Bacillota; class Bacilli; order Bacillales; family Cytobacillaceae; genus Cytobacillus; species Cytobacillus pseudoceanisediminis. Next base: position 233,754 of record NZ_CP015506.1, on the reverse strand, counting down.
GCCCTTTTCCTCAAGAAACAGCACAAAGGGATGGGCGGCCTGAGTAGCTGCCATACCGCTTAGTCCAAGAATCAGCCCTTGCTTAAGCCATATATTCTTCATCCTGATATGAGCGAAGATGCCTGAAAGAGAGGTACCAATTGAAAAAAGCAAACTCGTTGTGATTGCTTCTACCGGAGAAAAGCCAAACAGCATGAGTGTCGGAGTAAGAATGAATCCCCCGCCTACCCCAAAAAAACCAGAGAGCACACTAATAAGCGCTCCGAGCGTAATAAATAAGAGATATTCCATTAAAAAATCCTCACTAACCTGTATGTCTTGCCAATTAAGCGGTACTATATCACTTTACCATAATCAGCCATGGTTATACTGTGGATTTTGAATTTGCTTATTTATAATTATTATAAATAAGTATTGATTTTAATTTGATATTTGTTATAATAAATATATAAATGACTTAGGGGGAATATAAAAATGGAAAAATTACATGCAGCATTAAATGTACAAATCGCAAACTGGAGTGTTCTTTATACTAAATTGCACCGCTACCACTGGTTTGTAAAAGGCCCGCTTTTCTTTACCCTTCATGAAAAGTTCGAAGAATTATATAATGAAGCAGCTGAAGTTGTGGATGAGGCAGCCGAACGCCTGCTAGCCATCGGCGGCTCACCGGCAGCGACACTTAAGGAGTTCTTAAGCATCACTACTCTTGAAGAGTCTAATGGGGAAAAGAAAGCAGAAGATATGGTTGCCGCTCTTGCTTCCGATTATAGACATATTAAAGAACAATTAATTTCTTTAGCACAGCTTGCTGAGGAGCAGGAAGATCAAGTGACAGGCGACTTTGCCATCGGTCTTATGGAAAAATTGGATACGCATATTTGGATGTTAAATGCCTACTTAGGAGAATAATCGATAATTAAGAAAGAGTCAGTGAGAAAAATCACTGGCTCTTATTTTTGTGCAGAAAAAATCTTCCCCTAAAGACTTACTGAGATGTTATGATTGACCTGATTGCCTGATATCATCTTCAGAAGGGAGTATCCATAATGGCAAACTTAAAATATTCATTATTCATTTTTCTTGGGGCATGCAGTTATGGCATTCTGGCATCCATTGTGAAACTCGGACTCCAGGCCGGCCACTCTGTTCCTGAATTGACCGGAAGCCAATATTTATTTGGGCTCCTTTTGCTGTTGCTTTCTTTCCCATTTATCAAAAAAACAAAAATCACCCTTAAACAAACAGCAGCTTTGTTATTGACCGGTGCTTCCCTAAGTTTAACAGGCATTCTGTATGGAATGAGCCTTGATCGGAATCCGGCCTCCATCGCTGTTGTTCTCTTATTTCAGTTCACCTGGATAGGAATTCTTTTAGAAGCTCTATATGAAAGAAAGATGCCCAGCAAAGCAAAAATCATTTCTTCGATTTTGCTAATTATAGGGACTGTATTTGCAAGCAACCTGATTAATTCCGGGTCACATCCTATTCAAGCTGAGGGACTGATCTATGGCTTATTATCTGCGGTAACATTTGCCGTATTCATTTTTGCAAGCGGCAAGGCAGGTAAAGGAATTCCAACCATCCAGATGAGCATCTTCATCACGTTTGGCGGACTTCTTCTGGTTGCAGCTTTTTCAGGCCCCGTTTTAATAAGCGGTGGCATCCAGCTTGAGGGCCTATGGAAATTCGGGCTGCTGATGGCATTGTTCGGGGCTATTTTCCCAATTGTATTTTTTGCAATCGGCTCACCTCATTTAGATTCAGGTCTTGCCACAATTGTAGGTTCTGCCGAACTCCCGGCCGCTGTTGCTGCTGCCATGCTGATTCTTGGCGAGAGAATTTCAGAAGCACAGACTTTCGGAATCGTGCTGATCCTGATCGGAATCAGCATTCCGCAGTTCACATTAAAAAAAGCAGCAAAGAATCGTTTTAGCACGTAACGTGTTTTTACGGATAAAATCTTTTCAGGAGACTTTGGAATCCATTCCAAAGTCTTTTTTCTTTAAAGGCTGTTGCATGAGTTCGGACTCTTTCCTGCGGATTTCTTCTTCTCCTGTCTGAAGTTGCACCGGGTTCGGACTCTCTTGACCAGAATTCACCTCCTACTGTCCGAAGTTTTACCAGGTTCGGACTCTCTCCTGCGGATTTCTTCTTCTCCTGTCCGAAGTTGCACCGGGTTCGGACTCTCTTGACCAGAATTCACCTCCTACTGTCCGAAGTAGCGCAGGGTTCTTTTCGATATTGTCCTTCATAACGGACTATTTTTTTTTTCCCAAGCTTTTTCTCTTCACAAAAACTTGCAATTTAAGTAAACTATTAATACCTATAAAACCAATGAGAAAGGTCGGAAAATAATTGGCAAATATACCTGTTTCTATTCCCCGCCCGCTCGTAAGAACTAATCAATGGTCGATCGTATTAAGTGTTTTAGCTTCGTGGCTAACCGGTGAAGCATGGATTCTTGCCACACCCCTCCTTGCAGGTATAATGGGCCTATTGTTCGGCTACAATCCCATTATGCGTGCAGCAAAACTTTTTCTAAGAAAAAATCCTGCTGATTACATTCCTGAAGACTGGGAGCAGCAGCAATTTAATCAAGTGATTGCCGTTGCATGCCTGGCGCTGGGCCTGATCAGCTTTCTTCTGGGCTGGACAGCTGCAGGATATGTTTTTACAGCTATGGTAGCTCTATCAGCATTTGTCGCCATTCTTGGATTTTGCATAGGCTGTTTTATCCGCTTTCAGCTCAATCAATATAAATACCGAAAATCTTATAAAGCTTAAGGCAGCCAACACGGCTGTCTTTTTCATTTCCTTTTCCACCCAGCTAGTTTCAAAGGACTTTTTAAGGGGTACATATTTCATAAGTAGAACATTCTGAGGTGAAAAAATGAAAACTGCCAGTAAGTTTCTTTTAACAAAAGAAGATATGATTAACCCCGAGATTGTGCCTGAGTGGGTTATTCAGGAATATAAAACATTTCATGATACAGTTACAGATAAAACCTTCCCGTGCTATTTTGGAATGACTGCTGAAATGCGCGGCGAATTGAGATATGCCTATATTACACAGGAAGATTGGTCTAACCTGCCGGAAGCCCTCGAATCCTTTATCGAGCTTTTTGACGCACCAAAACTCATTCGACATGGCCTGTTTGTATTTGTGGAGCCGGAGACAGATGAAAAACCGCTTGAACATTACAGAGAATATTTCTGGAATATTCTGCAGTATTTGCATAAGGTTGATACAAAGCCTTGGCCTAAGGATTATCCGACAGATCCTGACCACCACTTATGGGCGTTTTCTTTTGCTGAGGAACCATTCTTTGTGTTTGGAAATGCGCCTGCCTACAAGCAGAGAAAGACGAGGGATTTAGGCAATAGCCTTGTACTCGGCTTCCAGCCGCGCCGCATTTTTGAAGGCCTTGAAGGCACCTCTAAAGGCGGCATCATGTCCAGGGAAAAAGTAAGGGAACGGGTTGAAAAATGGGATGGCCTCCCTACCCATCCAAACATCAGCCATTATGGCGATCCCGAACACCGTGAGTGGAAACAATACTTTATCGGTGATGACATTAAACCAATCGAAGGGAAATGCCCTTTTCATCATAAATAATTTTGAAAGCTCAGCGCCTAGCGCACGAATTATCTTCGAGGACCGTCGATCCACTAATTCTTCCTGAAAAGCAAAAAACTGCATAGATAAATAAGGAACCGTTCTCAGTAAACGGTTCCTTATTTATGAGTTATATATTGATTAATGCGACTGCCAATTGCGGACAGTACTTCTCTTCCAGCTGCCTGACTTTGAAGCTGGTCGACAAGGACAGCGGCGTAAACGGTGTTTCCTTTATGGGTAAATATGGCGCAATCATGCTCTATTCCGGGTAGTTCTCCTGTTTTGCTGGCAACCTTGACTTTTTCCGTGTCCATTGTGTTTGCAAGTTTGTTCTTATACTGCTGTTTTTCCAATATATCCAGTGCTTTTTCTGTAAATTTCCCGGATAAAAGCGAATTCTCTGCCAATGCCTTCATGCCATACACCATATCCCTGGCAGTCGTGGTGTTGTCCATGCCGTTTTTCAATGCCTCAAAGTCCATCATCTTTCTGTTTAATTCCGTGCAATTAAACCCCAAACTTTTGATAAACTGATTGATTTTCTCTATTCCCAGCCTCTCAATGATGAGATTGGTCGCAGTATTATCAGATACAATGACCATGAGCGTCATTAAGTCTATAACCTTCATCTTCAGACCCTTGCTCATGGCCTGCAATACCCCGGCTCCGCCAACCCGGGCAGCATCCTTCACTTCTGCTTCCTCATCGAGATCAAGCAGGGCATTCTCCGCCTGTGAAAGCCCCGCGAGTAAAATGGGAACCTTAATTAAGCTTGCGGAAGAGATAACATCATCGGCATTTGTTTCGATAACACCATCCTCTGTATGGATGTATACGGCCACACGTCCTTCACAGCAGCTGGCCAAATCAAGAATTTCTGCTTTGATAGTAAGAAAGTTCATGTTATTTCGCAGCGGCTACTTGCGGCCGGTTATGGTCGCCCGTTACCTTTTCATTATATAAATGGCAGGCCACAAAATGATCCTTCTCAATCTCCTGCCACTCAGGCTTCATGGAAGCACAAGCCTCCATCGCATAAGGACAGCGCGTGCGGAATACGCAGCCGCTTGGAGGATTCATTGGACTTGGGAGTTCCCCTTCCAAAATGATTCTTTCCCGATGATCCTCAACATCAGGGTCAGGGATGGGAATCGCCGAAAGTAAGGCCTGCGTATAAGGGTGAAGCGGATTTTTATATAAGTTTTCGCTTGTGGTTAATTCCACTAAATTCCCCAAATACATAACGCCAATTCTGTCGCTGATATGTTTGACCATCGAGAGATCATGGGCGATAAATAAGTAGGTCAGGCCTTTTTTCTTTTGGAGCCCCTTAAGCAGGTTGACTACCTGGGCTTGTACCGATACATCCAGTGCGGAGATCGGCTCATCAGCAATAATGAATTCCGGATCCAGCGCTAATGCACGGGCAATCCCAATTCTTTGCCTTTGTCCGCCGCTGAATTCATGCGGGTAGCGGTTGGCATGATCGCGGTTAAGTCCCACATCCTCCAGAAGCTGATAGACCCGCTCAAGCCGTTCCTTCTTGTTCGGATATAACCCATGCACTTCCATGGGCTCCGAAATAATCTCCTGGACGGTTGACCGCGGATTCAACGAAGCATATGGATCCTGAAAGATCATCTGCATCTTCCTGTGAAAAGCAAACCTTTCTTTTTCAGTCATGGTATGGACATTCTTTCCGTCATAAAGGACATCGCCTTCTGTACGGTTATATAAACCAATAATTGTACGCCCTGCGGTTGACTTTCCGCAGCCGGATTCGCCGACAATCCCGAAGGTTTCTCCTTGTTTGATATGAAAGGAGACATCATCAACGGCCTTCAGAGTCTGTCCTTTCCCCATTGAAAAATGCTTCTTCAAATTATTGACCTTTAACAGTGCTTCTTTTGACATATTTATTCCCCCGTCTCTTGCCAGTAACGTCTAGCTGCACATAATTCCTTTTCATAGATGGTGTCTTTCAAGTCGATAATTTCGATGGTTTTACCGGTATTAGGAGAATGAAGCAGCTTCCCATCACCATAATAGATGCCAACATGATGGAGTTTGCCTTTTCCTTCTTCATAAGCAAAAAATAATAAGTCCCCGGGTTCAATGGCGTCAAGTTCAACCGGATCCCCTGCTTCCGCCTGATCATGGGCATCACGGGGGATGATAAATCCATTTGCTTTGCACATAGAATAGCTGAATCCTGAGCAGTCATACCCAAAGCTGCTCATGCCGCCCCATAGATATGGCAGGCCTATAAATTGTTCCCCCGCATCGATGATGTCTTTTCCGCTGCCTTTCCGTATAGCCCCGATTGTTTCATACACCTGCACATCTTCAGGTTTTAGATATCCTGCTCCCTCAGGTGTCTGCACCTGAATCCACTCAGCTTCTTCTCTTAACACCGGGAGTATGGTTTGATAGCTTAGTATAAGTTCCGGCTCTCTGTCATTAGAATAGAGGGTTGCCTTTTTCTTCTGAATGACCGCAGCCTTTCTGCTACCAAGCTTCCAATCTTCATTTTTAGTCAGCTGGGCTTTCGGCACCCATCCGGGATATCCTCTCTCGTCCTTAGAAGAAGGCTGGCCCGGGACAACAACATGAACCCATCCATCCTTCTCCTCCAATACAATCACTTCTTCTCCGTACAGAACTTGTGATTGAACAAGATTCCCTTCGCAAAGTTCAAGCCGGGGCTCATATGTGAGCTTTCCAAGCCAGGAATCCAGATTAACTGGATTGGTGATCGCTTCAAAGTCAATTTCTCTTGATGAATCGCTTGATGTCCACAAGGTTGCTACAGGAACCGATACCAGCCATTTTTGCTGAATTGCCAAAACAAATTCCTCCTTTTCATGATTTATCAGGAAGTCAGTTCCTGCTTGTTCACTATTAACGATACATTCCTGATGCCCAGACCATGTTCCGACGGCAGGGTGATTTTACGGCCGGAATAATGGATTCCGCCTTCCACAATTTCTTTTGCCATCATCAATGGAGCGTCAAAATCAAAACGGGTTATATTCTTTTTGCTTGCGGCAAAATGGGCTGCTGCCGTAATGCCGATCTTGGTTTCAATCATGCTGCCCACCATGCACTCCATCCCGCAGACTTCAGCGAGCTGATTGATGATCTGCGCCTGATAAATGCCGCCTGATTTCATCAGCTTAATATTGATTAAATCAGCACTTCGCGTTTTAATGACTTCAAATGCCTGCTTCGGGGAAAAGACACTTTCGTCTGCCATAATCGGTGTATCAACCGCATCGGTAACCTGCTTAAGGCCCTCTATATCCCAGGCCTTCACAGGCTGTTCGACAAGCTCAATATTCAAGTCCAAAGCTTCCATTTTTCGGATGGCATGGATAGCATCCTTTGATTTCCAGCCCTGATTGGCATCCAGGCGGATTTTAATCTTTGATCCGACACGTGTGCGGATTTCTCTAATTCTCTCAATATCTGTTAAAATATCATCCTTGCCTACCTTCACCTTAAGGACATTAAAGCCCTGCTGAACATAGGAAACAGCATCTTCTCCCATTTCCTCCGGGCCATTGACGCTTACCGTATAATCCGTTTCCACCTCATTTTTATGTCCTCCTAAAAATTGGTAAAGGGGCAGTTTGCACTGCTGTGCAAGACAATCATACAATGCCATATCCACCGCAGCCTTTGCACTTGAATTTCCTATTAAAGCTGACTGAATTCCCTGGAAGATATCCTCATAGTTTAGAAGACTCTTATTGACCAGCATCGGCTTTAATACATGATGAATGGCGGATTCGATGCTTGAAAGGCTGTCTCCTGTGATCACCACAGTTGGAGGGGCCTCCCCCCAGCCGGCAATACCGTTATCGCAAGTTACTTTTACAACAATCGTTTCTGCTGTCTCAACCGTTCTCAAAGCTGTTTTAAATGGTTTTTTCAGTGGTACCGCAGCTCTAAATGTTTCGATCGTGTTTATTTTCATCTATACCACCCTTTTACTTAACGCCGCTTTCGATTATCAGCTTTTTACCGGCAGCATCCAATTCTGCCATTACACCTAAAGGCACAGAAATATGCGGAGAGCAATGGCCGATATTAAAGCCTTTTACAGCCGGCTTATTCACCCTTTTTATATAAGTATCCAGTACTTCATCCAGTTCTAAGGAAAGTTCTCTTTCAGGGACGCAATTATTAAAGTCCCCGATGATAAAGCCGGCCGCATCCTCAAGCTTCCCGGCCATATGCAGCTGGTTTAGCATGCGGTCGACCGCACGGGGCTCTTCATTGATGTCTTCAATAAGAACAAGCTTATCTTTTGTATCTATTTCATAGGGTGTCCCTATCGTACTGGCCAGGAGAGACAAATTTCCGCCCGTTAAGACTCCCGAAGCCCTGCCGCTTACCATTGTCTCCAGATTTGAAATCCCTTCTGGATAGTCAAGCGTTACAGGCTCAAATAACTGGTTAAAATATTGCTTTGATAGCGGATCCGCATCCTCCTTGCCAATATCGGATGCCAGCATCGGGCCATGGAAGGTGACTAATCCCGTCTGCTGGCGGATTGCGGTGTGCAGGAATGTAATATCACTGTAGCCCCAGAAAATTTTCGGGTTTTCTTTAATCAGGCTGTAGTCAATTTGGGACGCAATTCTCCCTGTGCCATAGCCGCCGCCCGCGCAAATGATGGCTTTGACTTCCTTATCCAAAAACATTTTATGTAAATCTGCCAGCCGGTCCTCGTCATTTCCGGCAAGGTATCCATATTGATCAGTCACATGATCGCCCATTTTTACTTTTACGCCAAGCTCATCCAAAAAGGCCAGGGATCGCTTCAGGTTTTCCTGATTGGGCGGACTTGCCGGTGCTATAATTCCAATCGCATCGCCTTTTTCCAGGCGCTGAGGTTTCATTGCCATGCTGCCACATCCTTTTAGTTGTTTATTAGCATTATATGCTCCTTCAGCAAAAGCATTGTTTGGGAAATGAAATAATTGTCGAGGATATAAGCTAAAATTCGAGAAAATGTATTATTTTTCGGGAAATAATTTGAAAAGCGCAGAGCGGCGACAAGCTTAAGACAAGCGCTAGGCAGAAGGCGTTTTTTGCCTTCAGAAGTGATTGCCCGAAAAAATGAAGGCGACTGCTTAGGGAGCCGCATTTAGCCAAGCTTCAGACCTTGAGCCGATGGCGCTCGGAGCTAGACAGTTATCAAAATTCAAAGATCCCAATTCTCAAAATTTTATATTTCGAAAAAAAGGGATGTTCGCACGAACACCCCTTTTTTCAAATCAAGCAGAAGAAGCATTACTTCTTATCTGCCCATTTAAGCTCCATGTATCCAACCGGATGGCGGACGATTCCTGAAACAGCATCATTATAAAGATAAACCTGGTTGTAGAAATGGATAGGGATAATCGGCATTTCTTCAAATAAGATTTTTTCTGCTTCATACATTAGTTCAAAGCGTTTGGCTTCATCAGCTTCATTCTTTGCATCTTTAATCAGCTGATCGTATTTCTCATTGCTCCAGCCGGTGCGGTTCATGGAATGACCTGTCTGGAAATTTTCAAGGAAGTTGATAGGATCTGCGTAGTCAGCAAGGAATGAGCTTCGTGATAATTGGAATTTAAGCGCTTTTTGTTCTTCAGCGAATACATTCCATTCCATGTTGGCAAGCTTTACTTCCACGCCAAGGTTTTCTTTGAACATTTGCTGAAGTGCTTCAGCTATTTTCTTGTGTGTATCATCCGTGCTGTATGTTAAGGTAACTTCTGGAAGCTTATCATATCCTTCTTCTTCCATGCCCTTTTCAAGTAATGCCTTCGCTTCTTCTGCATTTGTTTTTACAAGATCTCCCGACACTTCACGGAAATCTTTTCCTGAAGGATCAGTAAAACCATATGAAACAAATCCATATGCTGGCTTTTCGCCATTCTTTGTGACGAAATCAACAATTTGCTGCTGGTCCACTGCCATCGCAAATGCTTTACGGATGTTTAGATTTTGGAATGGCTCCATGTTTACATTAAATCGATAAAAATAATCTCCAGCCTGGTCTTCAACTTTTGCTTCTCCCAGCAGCTGCTCGCTTAGCTCAGAAGGTACATCCGATACATCCAGTTCTCCCGATTGATACATTTGATATTCTGTATTTGTATCATCAATGATTGCCCAGTGAATTTTATCAAGCTTTACAGTCTCAGCATCCCAATATTGATCGTTTTTCTCCATCACAAAATGGCTGTCATGCTCCCATTCCGTTAAGTTAAAAGGACCATTTCCGACAAAAGATTCAGCTTCAGCAAACCACTTCGGGTTTTCTGTTGCAACTTTTTCGTTAATTGGGAAAAATGCAGGGTTAGTGATTACACTTAAGAAGTAAGCTTGCGGACTAACTAAAGTAACTTCAAATGTTTTGTCATCAACTGCTTTTACTTTTACATCATCAGCTGATCCTTCCCCATTGTTATAAGCTTCTCCGCCTTCAATGAAGTAACCAAGGAAAGCGGCTGAAGAACCTGTATCAGGATTTAAAAGGCGCTTCCATGCAAATTCGAAGTCACCTGCAGTTACAGGATCACCATTTGACCATTTTGCATCCTCACGGATATGAAAGGTATAAACCTTTCCATCTTCTGAGATATCCCATTTTTCAGCAATTGCTGCTTCTGGTTCATGATCTTGCCCCAGACGGGTCAAACCTTCCATCAAGTTATTCAGTGCGCTCCAGGAAACAGAGTCAAAGCCGATAGGAGGATCAAACGAAGTCGGCTCCTGGCCATTGTTCAAATAAAGCACTTTTTCAGCACTTTCTTCTTCTTTCTTGCCATCATCCTTGCTGTCTGTTTCTTTGCCGGCATTTTCATTTGCCGTACAGGCTGCCATGACAAACAGCAATACACCTGCCAGCAGCAGTGATAAAAACTTTTTCATTCTTTTTCCCCCTCTTAAAATATATTTCTTTATCTATCAGCTGCCTGTTTGACAGCTGATAGAATCATAACTTTCACTGTGCTGATCCAGCACTGTGAAAGGAAAAACCTATTTTACGGATGCAAGCATTTTCTGTGCCCGTTCATCCTGGAGCCAGCAATCTACATGATGATCACGGCTTATATGAGTTTTATATGGATAAACCCGGTCACATACTTCCATTGCGAAGCCGCATCGGGCAGCAAACGGGCAGCCGGCCGGCGGAGCGAATAAATCCGGCGGGGATCCGCCAATGGGAACTAGATCGGCTCCGTCAAGATCAAGACGCGGAACTGAATTCAGCAGGCCTTTCGTATAGGGATGCTGTGGATTGTAGAAGATTTCCCTTCGTTCTCCGGCTTCCACTATTTTTCCTGCGTACATGACGGCAATGCGGTCCGCTACTTGAGCGACAACGCCAAGGTCATGGGTAATGATGATAATGGATACTCCAGTTTTCTTCTGGATATCTTTAAACAAATCCAATATTTGTGCTTGTATGGTCACATCAAGTGCGGTTGTAGGTTCATCGGCAATTAGCACTTCGGGCGCACAGACAAGGGCCATGGCAATCACAATCCGCTGCCTCATCCCTCCGCTGAACTGGTGGGGATAATGCTTCAATCTTTCGGACGGATTTGGAATCCCAACTAAATTAAGCATTTCCAGGGCCTTTTTACGGGCATCCTGCCGGGAAATGGGTTCATGCTGCATAATTCCTTCTATAATTTGCTCCCCAATGGTAATAGTAGGGTTCAAAGCCGTCATTGGATCCTGAAAGATCATCGAAATGTCTGCACCGCGAATATTCCGCATTTCAGACTCTTTTAATTTGGTCAGATCCTTCCCTTTAAAAAGGACAGCGCCATCAGCTATTCTCCCGGGCGGGGAGGGAATCAGCCGCATGATGCTCTGGGAAGTCACGCTTTTCCCGCAGCCGGATTCACCGACAATTGCAAGGGTTTCCCCCTTATACAGATCAAATGTTACTCCCCTTACAGCCTGGACTTCACCGCCATAAGTGGTAAATGTGACATGCAGGTCTTTTACTTCCAGTACTTTCTCCATGCTGCTACCTCCTTAACTTTGGATCAAGGGCATCCTGCAATCCGTCTCCCAGCACATTAAACGAAAACATGGTCAGGGAGATGAAAAAGGCAGGGAAGAACAGGCGCCACCAGTGACCTGATAGAATTGTAGACAGCCCATCATTGGCCATGGATCCCCAGCTGGCAAAAGGAGGCTGAATGCCTAATCCCAGAAAGCTCAGGAAAGCCTCTGCAAAGATGGCTGAAGGAACGGTAAGTGTCATCTGTACAATAATAGGGCCCATCGTATTCGGAAGCAGGTTTTTCTTAATAATCCTCGAAGTTTTTGTCCCAAAAGTCTTTGATGCCAGTACAAATTCATAGTTCTTAATCTGCAGAACCTGCCCGCGGACAATCCGGGCCATCCCAACCCAGCCCGTCACAGAAAGGGCAAATATAATCGTGAACAAACCAGGTCCCATTACGACGCTGATTAAAATAACAACAAGCAAATAAGGAAGTCCATAAAGAATTTCCACAACCCTCATCATGGCATTATCTGTTCTGCCGCCTTTATAGCCGGCAATCCCGCCATAGATGACTCCGATTGCAAAATCAATCATGGCAGCAACGATTCCCACGAATAAGGAAATTCTTGCACCATACCATGTTCTGGCGAATACATCTCTGCCCAGCTCGTCAGTGCCGAACCAATACTTCGATGATGGCGGAAGGTTCTGATTAGTCAGAGACTGCTCAGATACACTATGCGGGGAAAGCATGGGTCCAAAAATAGACATAAAGGCTAAAGCAATAAGAAAGAATAGCCCTGCCATTGCCAGCTTATTCTTCAAAAGCCGGCGCCATGCATCCTGCCAATAGGAAAGGCTCGGCCTTACAACTGCTTCCGCTGCATTCTGGTCCTTGGCCTTAGGCACAAACCAGTCATCCGGAATATCGGGTGCAAGGTTGCGGTTATCATGCTGTTTGCGCAGTTCCATTAGCTCGCCTCCTTTTTGTGAAGCTTAATTCTCGGGTCTAAAATTCCATATGCAATGTCCACAAGGAACAGCATAATAATCAATATTGAACTGTAAAAAACGGTGGTTCCCATTATGACGGGATAATCACGTGTATTGATGCTTTCTACAAAATACTTTCCCATTCCAGGAATGGCAAAGATTTTTTCAATGACAAACGTACCTGTCAAAATGCTTGCTGCCAAAGATCCCAATACAGTTACGACAGGCAGAAGGGCATTCCTCAGTGCATGCTTAAACACAATTTTCACTGGTGATAAGCCTTTTGCTTTGGCCGTTTTTATGTAATCCTGCGTCAGCACCTCCAGCATGCTTGAACGTGTCAGACGGGCGATAATCGCCATGGGCCCTGTCGCAAGCGCCAGAGTCGGCAGTATCATATGCTTCGGACTTGACCAGGTAGCCACCGGCAGGATTGCCAGGTTGACAGCAAGCTGCTGAATTAACAGTGTGGCAAGCACAAAGTTTGGCACCGATATTCCCAGAACAGCAATGGTCATCGCTAAATAATCAATAAAGCCATTGTGCCGGAGGGCAGCTATGATTCCGAGGGCAATTCCCGAAAAAACCGCCACGATCAATGTGACGATTCCCAGTTCGAAAGACACCGGAAAGCCCCGTCCGAGCATTTCATTAACCGTCTGGGAAGATTTTTTAATAGATGGCCCAAAGTCGAATGTCACAACGGACTTCAAGTACATCCCATATTGGACATAGAGCGGTTCATCCAAATGGTAGAATTTTTCCAGATTTCGCTGAACCGCTTCACTTGTATTTCTTTCTTCATTAAAAGGCGACCCCGGTATGGAATGCATTAAGAAAAAAGTCAGAGTGATAATGAACCAAAGTGTGACGACCATTGCGATAAGGCGTTTTATTATGTATCCAGTCATTCATTAACACTTCCTAACAGAATGTAGTTCTCATGGCCAGCTCAGTCATCACCAGCATTGCCTGGTATGCTTCAAGAATATCCTTAGCCTGATAGCGGACAATGGTTGTATTCTCTTCTATCTCTGCACCAGGCATTAAAGCAGCCCACTCAGCCTGGCCATAGTTGGCAAATTCAATTTTCAATACAGGGTTTTCTGGTGGAACAAGCGGTTCTACAAGTTCCTTCCTGCTAAGAGCCTCTGCTGCTTTTTCTCTTAAAAGCTGTCCGGCTTTTGCAGGTGTCAGCGATTTCACGCTTGAGCGGGAAATCGTTTCCTTTACAACCGCAGTGGTGACATTCGGGATTAATTTTTCTGCTTCCAGAGCCGCCTGGTCATCTCCGGCCACCATGAGAACAGGTACGCCATGATAACCTGCCACATAAGCATTAAAGCCCATTTCCCCAATGGCATGGTCATTGATGTACATATGTCTTACACCGAATATCATGGAGTGGGACATAACTCCTTTCATGGAAGCACGTGCATGATAACCAACAAACATGGCACCGCTAAAGGTTGAATCAAGCCCCTGAACCATTGAGTATGGCTTCACATCGCCAGTAATCAGCTGTGTTTCTGGATGCATCCTTTCAATGAGCAGGTTATTCATTTTCGAGTGGCTGTCATTTACCATAACCTCGCTGCAGCCCTCGTCAAAGGCAGCTGTTACCACATGATTTGCTTCATCAGTCATGATTATCCTGCTGCGTTCATAATTGTGCTTCGAAGAGTCAACATGTGTGTGATCAGCCAGACCCGTTATTCCTTCCATATCAACCGATAGATAAAGCTTCATTAAAAATCCCCCAAATATTATATTGTTATAGTTTTATATTATAGATTATTTGATATTTTCTGTAAAATTAACCTGTAATCTACCTTTTATATAGGCAGAATGCAAAAAATCCAGCTATCGGAGAAAATAATGCTTTTCTCTGATAGCTGGATTTCATCTGCGAAAAACAGAAAAAGCAGCTCTACTTATTCATAATTTGTGTATATTTTATATGGGCATTTTTAAAGGCAACTATTAGTGCCTTTTGAGAGGAGCCGAAGTAGCGGCTTTCGATTTCTTCCGTTACCTTGTCAGCTTCCAGTATGGATTTGCCGACAAATATTGATTTAATAAATAATGAGGTTAAGTTAATGGTAGATGAACATTCTGCATCTACAATTTCATCTGTTTCCCTGTCAATTACAAGACCTATAAAGAAGCCATTGTATTTTTGCATAATCGGATTGTTCAATGATGTTTTGCTGTCCCCGATGATATAGACGGTATTTTGTCTGTACATGAACTTGCCTCCTGCAGAACCGGATATTATATGAGGCGTTTATGAGGTTATCATAAACATTCATTATAATGCATGGCCCGTACCAAAATTGTAATACAACAGAAGCTGTATTACAATCACTTTTCAATACTTTTCTAAATATTTTATCAATTAAGACTGTTCCTTCTCATTATTACATTATCAGTTTTCAGAGCTGATTTGCCCTGCAAGTCTCAGTGCATACTGAAGCAGGTTCTCCCCGCTCATAAGTTTGTCTCCCCCACCCTGTGCAAATTGAGGATTCCCCCCGCCTTTGCCGTTAATCTTCTGCAAAAGTTCTGCAGCCAGGCCCTTCATATCAGACCCGGAATCTGCTCCTCTGGCGCAAACAAATTGAAGTTTATCGGTGGTTTCATTGATTAGGATAACAACAGCATTTTCAGATTGGGATGCGATTAGGCGGGCCAGTTTCTGCAGCTCCTGGATGGATCGTCCCTCAAAGACCTTGCTGGTACACTCCCCGTTTCCTGCTATGAACAATTCTTTTGCTTCATAAGCTAACAGCGCTTCCTTTGCTGCTTCCAGCTGTTTCTCCAGGTTCTTCCCATTTTCAATCAAACGGCTGGCTGCTGAAGGCAAGTCCTCTTCTGATGCATTAAGAAGCTGACTAAGATTTCTTGTAATTTCATGTTTGCTCTGAAGCTGCGCAAGGATCCGATTCCCGCAGATAAACTGCACACGGATTTTCTTCTTTTGGCGTTCCCAGTCCAATACTTTAATGCCGGCAACCTGGCCGGTTGAAGATGGGTGGGTTCCGCAGCATCCGTTATAATCAAATTCCGGGATCATCACAAGCCGAATGTCTTCCCTGACAGACAGCTGCTTGCGGAGCGGAAATTGGGAAGCTTCTTCCGCACTCACCCACCTGGCTTCTATTGGCCGGTTCTCAAGAATGATGCGATTCGCCAGCCTCTCCGCTTCTTCTGCATGCCGGACCGGTAATTCACTGATATCCAGATCAATGGTTAATGTTTCTTTACCTAAATGAAAGCTGACCGTTTTATAGCCGTAAAGCTCTTCAAAGGCAGCCGATAAAATATGCTGTCCTGCATGCTGCTGCATATGGTCAAACCGTCTGTTCCAATCTATTTCTCCTGAGACACTGGAAATGGAGGGGTCCAATTCCCTTTCTAAATAATGACGGATTTCCCCTTCCGCTTCTTCAACATCCAACACTTTTACGCCATTAAGTGTTCCCTCATCATGAGGCTGTCCTCCGCCAGTTGGGTAAAAGGCCGTTTCTTTCAGGACGGCATATATCTTTTCCTTGTCATCTTCTGCCTGATAGACAAGTTCCGTTTCAAATGTTTGGATATATGGATCTTCATAATAAAGTTTATTCAAAGCGAACCAACCTTCCTTGTAACTATTCTATTTTTAAACTACCGATTATGCAGTTACAGGTCAAGCCACTTATTAGTCAAGGGGAAATTATTAGTAATTTTATCCACACGGTTTATGGATGTGATGAAAAAGGTATGTACACCAATAGATAAGCAATAAATTATAAGGAGGATGATGAACATGGCAACAAACAAGCATATTGTAGGTGCATATGATACAGAGCAAGAAGCCATTCAAGCGGTTGAAAAGTTAAGAGCGGAGGGATACCGCCCTGAAGACATTTCCGTAATCAGCAAAAATAAAGATGATGTAGATGCCGTTACAGAAGAAACAGGCACAAAAACGGAAGAAGGATTAGCTGCCGGAGCGGCAACAGGCGGAATTCTTGGAGGACTAACAGGTCTTCTGGCCGGTGTAGGCGCATTGGCGATTCCCGGTATCGGGCCGATTGTGGCAGCCGGACCAATCGCTGCTACATTAACAGGAGCTGCTGTTGGCGCAGGTGCCGGCGGTATTGCAGGAGCACTTATCGGCATGGGTATTCCTGAAGAGGAAGCACATCGTTATGAAGCTGATGTCAAATCAGGGAAAATTCTTGTGTTAGTCGACCCTGAAACTAAATCCACCGATTTTACTGACGGCTATACAGATACAAATCGTTCTGTTCTGGAAGGAGACCGGACAACCTATACAAACGCTGACCCTTTAAACCCCGGGGAGCTTGACCGCGGAACGAATGCTTTTAAGGATAACGCCAGAAACAGCAGCAGTATTTGGACAGATGAGAATCTGGACTCAAACCGTCCGCTAAGCGAAAAGCTTGACGACACGACAACAGATGACTATACAGACCGTACTGTTTCGGCCTACAACGATGATGTGGATACCCGCTACAGAGATGCTTATGATTTTAATAATGTAAGGGAGAACCGCAATAACCCTTATAAAGGATAAAGAAAAAGGAGCTTTTCCCAAGAATGGGATGAGCTCCTTTTTTGCGTTTATATAGATAGTGGCAGCAGCTTTCACATTTGAATACTGGATCTGAATTGAATAAATTCCAGATTTTTCAGGTTTGTCCGAATTATTTTTCAAAGTTATACTTAAATGTAATGGAATGGAAAAACAGAAACCTAGCGGGGGGAAATGATAATGAGAAGAGTGTTGCCAGCACAAATTATTTCTCATAGTCAATTTGGTTATAGGAAGATACCATCAAGTGTCCAATGCGAGTGCCCTAAATGCAGTAAACCGAGCCTTTTTACGATAAAGGCAAATTATAATCATACAAGCAAGTCCAGTATACTTTCACATGGAGGTTGTTCTGCCTGCAAAAAGGAATCGGTTTTTATCATGATTCTTAATCAAGCTGAACAATCGAGCGACGAGACTATACTCTATATCTATGATCCCAATTCAGCGAAAGAGCTCCTGACTCAGCTTGAGAAAATAAAGGAAGTGCCGGGAGACCTGACAAGAGCCTACCGGTCGGCTTTAAATGTCAGCTATTCCAAAGATACGGTTGCTACTGCCGTGATGTCCAAACGGGTACTTGAAAGCATACTAAAGAACTTCCTCGGCGAAGAGGTCAAGGGGCAAAACCTTTCAAAGCAGTTTGAACAGCTGCCAGAGCATGTTGATTTAGCAAGGCCTCTGCAATCTTTAAGCCAGCTGGCACAGCCAGGCAGCGCCTTTTACCAGATGCTTGATCTCGAAAAAGATATTGATCAGGAAATGGCCTCTTTGCTGATGGAGCTCTTAGAGAGTTTAATAGAGTACTTATTTGTCCTGCCGAATAAAATTGAAATGCTGCAGCAAAAACTAAATCAAAAATTGCATTGACCCACAATTAACCCCCTTATCTTCAGATTAAGGGGGTAATTTTTTTCTTAATTATTCAACTGTCTTTTGATCTGGTCTTCTGCCTGCTTTAAAATTTCCTCGTCGCCGGCTTCTTTATTTGTAATGATATTCGTTTGATATTTTAAACCTTCATAGTCAACAGTTACGGTAATTTCTTTCATCTCTCTTGATCCTTTCCTGATGTTTTATTATATAAATACCAACAAAAGGACGTTTTAAAACTTTTTACGTTTCTTCCCCCAAATATTGCCCGTTGATTTCAGCACGAGGCACTCGCTTTCCGTGGGGCGGGCACCAAGCCTCGGTCGAGCTCCGCGTCTGTGGGGTATCACCTGTCCCACTCCTCCCACAGGACGTTGAATAAGCTTCCTCGAGAAAACACCGCACGAAGAAAATGCGATAGCATTTTCGCTGGATTAGCACCTTCCGCTCCAATCAACTCAGTGAATAACTGTAGAACTCCTTATCCCTCTTTCACCTGCTCTTCGAAAATACACGCAAGCCTTTCTTTCATTTCCTTTTCCGTTACAACAAGGCTATGGCTGCCCATTTTTGTTTTAAGTATAAGTTCATAGCCTTCATTTACTTCTTGAGAATAACCATAGTATTTATGATTCAGATCGATTTTTTTGAAATGGAAGGATTGCAGCTTTTTCCATGGAACAAACTTGCTTCCGCTTATAAAGCCGTCATCATAGACAGCAAATACATTCAGCAGATCCTTGGCATTAATTAAAGGGATAAACAGAAGATAGAGATACGTCCAGCTGAATTTCATATTATATTTTCCGAATATAAACATAGCGATTAGAAAAGCCAGCATGACAGCATACATCGTTAGTCCCAGCTTGTTTTTTGAGATAACAGGGGCATCCGCAGATTTCTGGGGGAATTTCCTTACTGTTTTCAGGTCAGTCCTGTCAAAAGGAATAAGGGCAGGTTTCTTCATTTGTGCTATTAAAAAAATGTAATGATAGCTGTAATAGATAACGATTAATAGAAATAGAACCTCGAAAATTAATTTCATCATACCCGCCTCCTTAATAATCTTTACGATTATCCAAAAGATAAAGTTTCATCGCTACAAAAAAACGTAAAATTATTGATTGTGCAAACAAACTAATTCGAATATAATCTAATTAGATATATATCGAATCAACATTCGCAGAGGTGCGGAAAAAATGACAAATTGGACTGTATGGAAACAGGAAGAAAATTATCAAAAGCTCTTTTGGGCTGGTGTCATTAATGGAATTGGAAATCGATTTACACAGGTTGCGCTGCTTGCACTTCTATACCACGTAACAGGTTCCGGAGTAGCAATTGGGCTGTTATTCGCCATTCGCATGGCACCTTTTTTCTTCATTGCTCCAATAGGCGGAATGCTGGCAGACCGTTTTTCCAAAAAGGCCATTCTCGTGGCAGTAGACTTGTTGAGAGTGCCTGCTGTCCTGGCGCTGCTTTTCGTAAGGGAGGCAGGGGATTTATGGATTGTTTACGCAAGTGCACTCCTAATCGCAACGGGAGAAGCCATCTACTCACCAGCCAGGATGTCTGCGATACCTGCCCTTGTAAAGTCAGATAGGCTCATATTTGTAAACGCGATTGAACAAGTCATGATCGGGGCCGTCCTCATTATTGGATCAAGCACAGGCGGAATTCTCGCCTACTTTCTAGGTAACAATGCCGCTTTCATGATTAACAGCCTTACCTTCCTGTTATCAGCATATCTAATCTCCAGGATGGTTTTCCCGGCTGTCTCTGAGGAAAATAGAAAAAGAACGAAAACATCCGCTGCCATTTCGCCAGCGAGACTTATACTTGGCTCTTCTGCACTGATTGCCTTTTTTATCATGATGCTGACCATGCCGCTCGCCAATGGTATTGACAATATTCTTGTAAGCATTTATGGTCTGGAGGTTTTTGATATGGGAGAATTGGGCGTTGGATTTATGTATGGAGCACTGGGGATTGGGCTTATTCTAAGTTCATTCTTTTCTCATATGATCAAGAAAGGCCTCCTTGTACTCGCAATCATCTTTATCGCTTTAGAAGGCACTGGCCATATTTTATTAAGCCTCGCACCAAGCTTTTATACAGCACTTTTCACTGTTGTGCTGATCACCTTTGCAGGCGGCCTTGGCAACATCTGCCTGGACACGGTCATGATGAAATTCATACCCCGATCAAGACAGGGAACCTTTTTTGGTTTAATGCAGATGGTTTCAAACCTTTCCCTGGCTATCTCCATGGGTGCAGCAGGATTCCTGCTGGAGATTTTTGACCCGAGGACTCTTAGCCTGATTATTGGCTTATCGTATCTTATTTTTACTTTTATGTATGCACTTCTGTTTGCAAGGGTGGATCTTGTAAAAGAAAAGAGGGAGTTTATTAGGGGAATGTAAGATTTTGGTCAGAGTTTGAGTATTGTTTTCACTATGATCTGGCTGGAAAGCTGATTTGACGCGAAGTGACCGATATCTATGGTGGTGAGGTGACCGATAAAAGGGTATTTTGACTGATATCCTTGCACAGGCTCTAAAATATTTGATATTGGCAATGAAAGACACCGCAAATTCATAGAAAATTTAATTCCAGCTAAAATCGCAGAAGAAACGCAAAAGCCCTGCAGGCTTTTAAACCTGCAGGGCTTCTTTTTAGTTTTCTTCAATTTCTCTGCGATTTTTCTTAAACATTTTAGATAATACTTCGTACACGATTGGCACAATAATAAGGGTCAATAGCGTCGAACTTGTCAGACCGCCGATAACGGTAATCGCAAGGCCTTTGGAGATAAGCCCTCCGCCGCCAGAGCCGATGGCCAATGGAATTAATGCACCAATTGTCGCAATGGCTGTCATCAGGATTGGGCGAAGTCGGGTTGCTCCTGCTTCCAGCACCGCTTCCCTCATGACCAGACCGTCACGTTCCATATGGATGCTCCGGTCCACCAGAACGATGGCATTGGTTACGACAATACCAATTAGCATTAATAGTCCCATCATGACCGACACAGAAATGGTTTCGCCAGCAATCAATAAGCCAACGAAAGAACCAATCACGGCAAATGGAAGAGAGAAGAGAATCGCAAATGGCGCCACTCCTTCACGGAATGTAACAACCAGAATGAAGTACACAATCGCAATGGCTGCAAGCATCGCAGCGCCAAGCTGTGTGAACGTCTCAGTCATATCTGCCTGAACGCCCGCAACTCCGACTGTTACACCCTTAGGCAGATCCAATTCATCAATCGCTTCATCTGTTTTAGAAGTAGCCTTTGAGATGTCATCGCCCTTCACCGTACCTGACACGGTTGCGTAGTACTCGCCTTTACTGCGGGCAAGCGTATTATGCGTTGTACCTTCTTTCACTGTAACCAGCTCGGAAAGAGGCATAGTTGTACCCATCGCTGTCGGCACCTGTGTTGCCAGGATATCATCAATGGATTTCGGCTGTTCCGCTTGCTCCTGCTGGACAATGACTTCAAGCGTCTCACCGTCTTTTTCAATCGTTGTCAGAACATCCTTGGTGTTTGACGGATTCAGCATCATGACAATTTGTCCGGCTGTCAGACCATACTGCAGCAGTTCATCCTGCTCAACATTGAAGGTATATTCAACATATGCGTCTTCTGCACTTGAAGAAACATCCTCCAATTCTTCATTTTCCTTCATTACGTCTTCTACCATTTTGACAGAATCATTCAGTTTATCTAAATCTTCACTGTAGAATGTGTAGCTGACTTCATTGGTTGAACCGGACATAGAAGAGAAGTTCTGGCTCTTCCATTCACCTGATTGTCCGATATTAAACACATAATCTTCTATTTCTTCACGGACTTCAGGGAAATTATCCATTTCAGGGTCAAAGATCAGGTACATTAGGGCTCCGCCTGCTCCTCCGCCCATCATGGCAGACATTTGATCCGCTTCTTCGGTTACAGATATTTGAACGATGTCAATATCATCACGCTTTAGCATCTCTTCTTCTACTGCTTCAACGTTCTTTAATGTTTCATCTTTAAGTTCTCCAGCTTCAGGTGTGTATGTTAGATACATCACTTTCTCTTCTTCACTGCCCATAAAGCTGAATCCGATCATTGGTGTCAGAGCTACGCTGCCCGCCAGCAATACTACCGCAATGATGGATGTAATAATCTTATGATTAAGAGATTTCTCAAGAATGCCTTTATACCATTTTGATAGTTTTCCAGCTTCTTTATGGCTGCCTTCCGTTTTTTCACTGTACAGTTTCTTCCTAAACAAGAAGTGAGACAGCGCTGGAACGATTGTAATAGCTACAAGGAGTGAAGCACCAAGCGCAAACGTCATCGTCAATGCGAATGGCATAAACAGCTCGCCGACCATACCTCCTACAAAAATGAGCGGTGCGAATACAGCAACCGTTACTAATGTCGAGGAAAGGATTGGCTTGAACATCTCGATCGTAGCTTCACGAATAAGTGCCCGCCCTGTTAGTTTTTCTTCTTTTAAATGCAGGCGGCGGTAAATATTTTCAACCACAACGATAGAGTCATCAATTACTCGGCCGATCGCAACCGTAATGGCTCCAAGCGTCATAATGTTCAAGGTAATATTCATCCAGTTCAACAGCAGCAAAGCCATGAAAATCGAAACTGGAATAGATACGATTGAAATAATCGTGGATTTAAAATCACGCAGGAACAGTAAAATAATCAAGACTGCGATCAGCCCGCCAAACACGGCTTTTTCAATCATGGTTGAAACAGATTCTTCAATTGGCTTACCCTGGTCAAGTGAAAGATCTATAACGAGACCCTCGACCTTTTCTTTTTCTTCCTTGATTAAATCTTTGACACTGTTGACCACTTCAACGGTGTTTGCCTGCTGTTCTTTTACAATTTGGATCGCAATGGCATCATTGCCATTTGTGCGGGAAACAGATTGCACTCTGCCGACGGTATCAATCTCGGCAATGTCACTCAGCTTCACAAAAGGTGACTGGTTTTGTGCGGTTGGTGTTACCGGGATGAGCATGTTCTTTAATTCATCCTCGGTCATGAACTTGCCGTCTACTGCGACAGCCTGTTCTCCTTCCTCAAACTCGTAAAGTCCTAATGATACAGCCATGTTGCTTGCCTGAATCATTTCCTTTACTTTATCTTCAGTCAGTTCCAGCTCAGCCAGTTTTTCTTCGTTGTATGTGAGCTGCACCTCTTCCACATGCTGACCAGTGATGGTCGCTGAGGCTACACCATCAATTTTTTCAATTTTTGGAAGTATGATATCTTCTACAGTTGAGGTTAACTCAACAATATCCTCTGATTTACTGCTTACACTCAGTGCAGCAACCGGCATCATATTCATGCTGATAGCCGTGATGGAAGGTTCCTGTGCTCCTTCCGGCAGCTCCACTGTATCAAGAGCTGATTGGAGAGCCCGCTTGGCCTCGACCATATCAATACCATAGTCATATTCCACTTGGATATTTGACATGTTAGAATATGAATTTGAGTAAACTGATTTAACATCTTCAAGGCCTTCTACGGCCTTTTCAATTGGGATGGACACATCTTCCATCACTTTTTCAGGAGTCGCCCCCGGATATACGTCCATTACCATTAAGTAAGGGATTGAGACATCCGGAATGGTCTCCATATTCATCCGCGTACCTGAATAGATGCCAGATACCGTGATAATAATTGTTAACAGCCAGACTGCAAGTTTATTCTGCAGGACGAAATTCACTAAACCTTTCACTTGTGCACCTACCCTTAATTGACTTGTTAGACTCAATTACATATAATAATGACTGGTTGGTCATTTGTCAATCAAAAAGGAGTGACACCATTACATGAGCAAAAAGCAATTAATTATGGAAAGCGCTTTAGAACTCTTTGCGAAGCAAGGGTTTGAAGCTACATCTGTACAGCAGATCACAGAGCACTCCGGTATTTCCAAAGGAGCTTTCTACTTATCATTCAAATCAAAAGATGAACTGATCATGGCCTTGATTGATCATTTTATGGAGCAATTCGTTTCAGATATTGACCATATAGTCAAAGACTCGAATAACACGGGAAAAGAGCTTTTAAGAAAGTTTTTTTATACCACATTCCACTCCTTTCAAAAGCATTCAGACTTTGCCAAGATTTTTATTAAAGAACAGGCACATACATTTAACGAAGAGCTTATATCAAAAGGGCGGCACTTTGACCAATTAATCGATGATATCACCCTATCCATGCTTGATCAGTTATATGGAGAAAGTGTCCAGCATACCAAATACGATTTAATCTATTGCATCAAAGGCTTTATGCATGTGTACTCTCACTTATTTTTATTTTTCAATGTGCCTTTGGATTTGGACCTTCTGTGCAGATCACTTGCAGAGAAAACAGAACTTCTTGCAAACAATTCGACTATCCCGTTTATAACCGACGAGCTTTACGAGATGTTCAGGAAGACGGGACATGAAGAGATGACTCACGGGCAACTAATTGAAATTATGGAGCAAAAAATAGAGGAATTAGAAGACTCGATTGAAAAGGAATCCCTCATCCTGCTAAAGGAGGATATACAGGAGCGCAGCTTGAATCCTGCTATCGTAAAAGGGCTGATTACAAATATCAGAAACAACCCTCATTGCAGATGGATTGCTTATCTGCTTCTCCATTACTATGAGGTTTAAACAATAAAAGGCAGAATGCTTTAGCAAGCATCCTGCTTTTTGTGTATGGTGCATATTTACCTTATATAGATTGCGAATAATGTTTTTATTTTTTTACTTTTGAGATAGTCAGCCCATCACCAATAGGAATAAGCACAGATTCCAATTGAGGATGGTTAGCCACTGTTTCATTAAATTTTTTCATGAATTCAGTATGACGTTCAGGTTCAGCACTCTCGTCTGCTACAGTGCCTCTGGCCAATACATTATCACAAACAATTAATGCTCCATTTTCCGCTAGTCTGATGCAATAATTTAGATAGTTTTCGTAGTTTTCTTTATCTGCATCGATAAAGAAAAAATCAAATTGTCTATTATCGCTAACAAGCTGTTCGAGACTTTGCAGAGCTGGTCCGGTTAAATATGATACTTGACTGCCAAAACCGGCTTTAGACAGATTAGTATTCGCTAATTCTGCGTAGCTCTCCATAAGTTCAAGGGAAGTTAATGTTCCTGACCGATCGAGCCCTCTGGCTAAGCAAATCCCGCTATACCCCCCAAGGGCCCCGATCTCCAGGACATTTTTTGCCCCTGACATGGATACTAGCAGCGTAAGAAGCTTACCAGTAGAAGGAGATACTGAGATGGATCGCATACCGTTCTCTTTTATGGAATTAAGAACCTCCTCTAAAATATCATCTTGGCTGTAAAAAACTGAATCGATATATCTGTTAATTTGTTTCATTTTCCCCGCCCCTTTTTATTTTTTCTCTTCATTGGAATCTTCCTTGTCTTCCGTTTTGCTATTTACTGCTTCCCCTTCTTCAAATTCGTAAAGCTCAAATAACTGTACGAATTCGCTGATCACCATATCAATTGCTTTTAGTTCCCCGACTAGGATCGGATTAATTGATTGCAGCTCTGGTGTTTCTAATTGTTTCTTTAGTGCAGAGCGTTTAAGGCTCATTCTCTCTAAAAAGGTAAGGGCTCTTCCTCTGCGAAATGTTTTTGCACCGCGATCCCTTCGTTCATGACCATCTTTTTGATGTCTGTTTTCACCACGAACTCTATGTTTTTCGTTATTCATAGTAAGCCGCCTTTCTTCGTATACACATGTATACGATGCATCATTTTAAATTGTATACACATGTATACAACCAGTCAATAAAAAGGGACTGCCAGAGGGTCAGTTTTCACTGACATTCTGGACAGTCCCTTACATAGTTTATTTCAACTCAGCTAAAACTTCTTCAATTTTAGCAAGCTCGGATTGTAAACCGCCTCCGCTTAGGTACCATAGAGGTCCATCTAAGTAAACGATTCTTTTATTTTTAAAGGCATCAGTTTTCTTAATGATGTCGTTTTCCATATCAGCTTCAATATTAGAGTCGCCACCAGTAGCTGCTGTTCGGTCAATTACAAATAGCACTTGTGGGTTAAATTCCAGGACGGCTTCAAAACCGAAGTTAGAACCGTGAGAAGAAGACTCGATATCTTCTGTTACCGGCTTGAATCCATAAATGTCATAAATGTAGCCGAAACGGGAGTTTGTTGCAAAACCTGATAATTTTCCTTCATTGTACATTGTAACTAGAGAGGTTTCGTAGTTTCCAGCTAAAGCTTTGATTTCTTCTAAAGCTGAATCATATTTTGCCATGTATTCTTCAGCTTCTGCTTCTTTATCAAACATTTTCGCCGCTAGATCTACAGAAGATTGGAATGTGTTCCAGTAATCAGTCTCAGAAGTACCAACAAACACGACAGGAGCGATTTCTTTTAATTCTTCATAGAATGCTGACTGACGCCCAGAGATAAAGATTACATCCGGATCCATTTCAGCGATATCTTCAAGTAAAGGTTCCTTTAATCCACCAACGCTTTTATACTCATCAGATGCGTATTTTTCAAGGTGAGCTGGCAGGGTAGAATCTTTTGCAACCCCAACAATTCCTTCAACACCTAGAGCATCTAATGTATCTAAGAAACCATAATCGAATACAGCAATTTTTTCTGGCATCTTTTCAAATTTCACATCTTCAAAATTAGTTGTACCACCCTCATTGCCTTCAGTTGAGGCAACTGTTGGAGATACCGTCATTGGATAAGCAGAGCTTCCTTCTGTTCCAGCTCCATTTGTTTCTTCCTCTGCACCTTTATCAGTTGATTCTTCTTTTGAAGCTTCTTCGTTAGAACCACATGCGGCAAGCAATAATACCATAGCTGCTAACAATGCATAAAATAGTTTTTTCATCTTTCTTAACTCTCCCTTTTCATTTATTATTTGATATTGATTATCATTATCAATCATGATGATAATTATTATTGAATAATCTTTATTAGTCAATAACTTTTTGATATTTTTTTAAATTATCTTCCAATTTTTCAATAATCTTACACAAAAAAGCTAATCCCTGAAGAAATCCAATAGATTTCTCCAGGTATATTTAATACTTCATTGTTTACGTATGTGAATTAAAATAGACACAAATTCTGCAGCCATTCTGTTCTTGAATTGGAATATCCATATCATAAATTTCACGAAGCACATCAGAATTTATGATTTCACTGGTCGGCCCATTTTTCATCAGCCGGCCATTTTTCAACGCTACGATACGATCAGAATAAACAGATGCAAAATTTATGTCATGCAAAACAATGACAACTGTCTTTCCAAGTTCATCAACCAGCTTGCGCAAAATTTTCATAATTTGAACTGAATGCTTCATATCCAGGTTATTTAAAGGCTCATCCAGCAGGATATAATCCGTATCCTGAGCAATGACCATTGCAATGAACGCCCGTTGCTTTTGACCACCTGATAATTCATCTAAATATTTGCCTTCCATATCAGCTAAATTCATATATTCAATGGCTTGATCAACAAACTTTTCGTCTTCAGCCGCTAAGCGACCTCTTGAATAGGGATAGCGCCCAAATGACACAAGCTCACGCACTGTCAATCTCACATTAAGGTAATTGGCTTGTTTCAAAATGGATACTCTCTTTGCAAAATCCGAAGACTTCCACTTTTTCACATTATTCTGATCGAGTAATACCTCACCTGTATCTGCTTCTAATAAACGGCTTACCATAGAAAGAAGTGTTGATTTACCAGCACCATTCGGTCCAATAAAAGAGGTGATGGTCCCCGGCTCGATTGTGACTGTAACATCCTCTACAACAGGCTTTTTACCAAATTGTTTTGTTAATCCCTTGATTTCAATCATCCTGCTGCCCTACTTTCCTTAAGTAATAGATAAATAAAGTAAATACCGCCGATAAAGTTAATAATGACACTTAATGTTGTACGCAACTCAAAAATATGTTCCACAAGGAAATTACCGCCGACCAATGCAATAATACTGATCAAGCTCGCCCCTAATATGTGGATGGAGTGTTTATATGTCACCAGATATTGATAGGAGAGATTGGCAACAATTAATCCAAAAAATGTAATTGGTCCGACAAGCGCTGTAGATGTGGCAATTAAAACAGACGATAAAATTAAAATTCTCATTACCATGCCGTCATAATTAATGCCAAGATTTATCGCATTTTCGCGGCCCAGTGACATAACATCCAGTTTATCCATAATAAGGTAGCCATAGAGAAATGCAAGAAATAGGATGCCAATTGAAATAAATAATAACTCAGCCTTTACGTTTGTAAAGGTCGCAAACAACCGGCTTTGAAGACTCAAATATTCGACTGGATCTATCAATACTTGCAGGAATGTGACAAAGCTTCCCAGAAGTGTCCCTATAATCATCCCTATTAATAGAAGAAAATAGATGGGATGCTTATCAGCCCTGAACAAAAATCGATATAAAATCAGGGCAAAGACGACCATGGCAAAAATGGCTGCGCCAAAGTTTAAGTATTTATTTAACACCCACACTGACATCGACCCTGCAAAGAAGTAGATTAATGTTTGTACTACTTGATACATAGAATCAAGGCCCATAACAGAAGGTGTCAAAATACGGTTATGTGTAATTGTCTGGAACACAACTGTAGAATAAGCAATTGCGATTCCTGTTATAACCATCGCTGTAACTCTGAGCATACGCTTAGGAAAGGCATAATCAAAGCCGCCTTTAATATCATAAAAGCCATATAACAAAATAAACACAAGAGCAATAGCTGCTAAAATCATCAGTTTTGTACTATTTCGCATATGCTCTCCCCCTAAGCAGCATCGTTAAGAAGATTGCACTGCCTATCACTGCCACTGTTACATTAACTGGAATTTCATAAGGATGAATGATGATGCGCCCTAGAATGTCACATATTAATAAGAAGACAATCCCTAACACCGCTGTATGCGGAATTGTTTTGCGCAGGTTGTCACCTAAATATAAGGAGACAATATTGGGAACTATGAGCCCTAGAAATGGAATTACCCCGACAGTAAGGACAACCGTTGTCGATATAACCGCAACAAGGACCAGACCAATATTTAGTACTAGCTTATAGCTTAAACCAAGATTTCTCGCAAAATCTTCACCCATTCCGGCAACTGTAAATTTATTCGCATAAAGATACGCTAGAATAATAGCTGGAATACTAACATATAAAAGCTCATAACGGCCAGCAATAATCAAAGTGAAACTTCCCATAAGCCAGGAAGATATATTTTGCAGCAGATCCGCTTCATATCCAAAGAACGTTGTAATAGAAGATAGTATATTTCCATACATAATTCCAATTAACGGAACAAAGATAACATCTTTAAATTTTATACGATCTAAAATCTGCATGAAGAGAAATGTACCCGCTAAAGCAAAGGCAAAACTAAAAATAACTTGCTGTGTATAGGTTACATTCGTAAAAAACAGCATGGAAATTAAAATACCCAGTTTTGCTGCATCCAAAGTTCCAGCAGTTGTTGGTGATACAAACTTATTTCGGCTTAAAGACTGCATAATTAAACCGGCAATACTCATCCCTGCCCCCGCTAATATTATCGCTAATAACCGTGGGATGCGGCTGATAAGGAAAATATGTGTTTCATCTGATTCCCAATTGAGCAGATCCTTTGGCGTTATATCTATTGCTCCGATAAATAGCGAGATAAAAGACAGAACGATGGCTGCAATTCCTAACATCCATAATCTCATTAATAACCCTCATAACATGTTTATTATCAATCAACAATTGAAAAAATCATTATTCCAAGTTAAGGAATAGGAGTAACTCTATAAAACTATTTTTAAAAGAATGATAATCATTATCATCTAATAGCAAAAAAAAGAACCTTGATATGTATAACTTTTTGGTTTATTGAAAATGATTATCAACTTGCCACCACAATTAATGTATCACAAAAAATAATAAAAGAAAAGAGGCAGATTGTAAATTCCGGCAATTGTCTAAATTTATTCTCACTTTAAGATATAGTAGGAAGCTCACATTAAAAGGAGATTCAAACAGAAAAGTTGAAACTCCCATTTGCTTGCCACTATAGTGTTTTAATTAGAACCCGAATAGCTTCCGATACGTCGATCTGATTCTCCTGGCAGTGATTCGTGAGCTGCCGATACGTTTCCTCATCCAGCCTTACATGAACAGTGTGTAAATATTTTTCAGAATCAAGTTTTTTTGGCCTTCCTCTCGTAACTTTTCTTTTGCCGCTGCCATCTTTCCATACATTTATGATGACATATCCGTGTTTTTGAATCCAAAGATCACAATCATACTCTTTCCACATTGTTTTGGCTCTTTGCAGGAACTCAAGTTTGAATTTTACTAGCTCATCACCTTGAAGTCCTTTCATGATCGCTTTTTCCATCGCCTTATGCTCGTTAAATTGGAGAAATTGGTCGTAAGATTTGAATGTTAATTCTTTCATTATTCCGCTCCCATTATCTATTATCTATCTATAAAAATCATACCCTTTAAGAAAACGGTTGTAAATCCTGACTAAATCCTTAACTTCCTTCATTTTATTTACATTAGACGGCAAAATTTTTACTGTTTATATGAATGCTGAATGATATGCAATTTCTTATTAAAAAAAGACCCAATCTGCACATAACCCTGTCAAGTAGACATTGAAAAAAGAGTATACTAAGCTGCGGCCTTTTCTCGATATTCTATCGGGGAAAGGTCGTTTAATTTACTTTGAAAACGGTCTTGATTGTAAAAATGTATATAATCCTGAATTGCTACGTAAGCTTCTTCCATTGTTTTGGGACGTACTAAATAAACTTTCTCCGTCTTTAAATGAGAAAAGAAACACTCTATACAAGCATTATCATGACAGTTTCCTCTTCTTGAATGGCTGCCTATAACTTGGAGGTCCTCCTTCACTTGTTTTTCGTATGCTTTGGTTGTATATTGAAACCCCTGATCTGAGTGGATTAAAGCATTTTTTGCGAACTGCTTGCCTTCTAGCTGTTTTATAGTATCTATGACTAACTTAAGATCGTTCCTTTCAGATAACTGCCATGAAACAATTTCATTGTTATATAAGTCTAAAACAGCTGACAGATAGACAAACTCATCCCCAACTCGGATGTAAGTAATATCTGTGACGAGTTTTTCATACGGTTTTTCAGCAAAGAACTCCCGATTTAAGACATTGGGAAATAAAACGGATCCTTTTCGTCCATAGAATGGACGTTTCTTGCGAATGACAGAACGAATACCTAATTCCCTCATTAATCTTCTGACCCGTTTATGATTAGCTACAATTCCCTCCCGGGAAAGAGCCCTTGTCATTCGTTTATATCCGTAGTAAGGATGCATTTTGTGGATGGCTAAGATATGCTCTTTTACTAAAATATTCTCCTCAAGACGGATTCTTCGTATAGGATTTGTATTGCGCCACTTGTAATATCCTGCTTTTGAAACTTCCCCAATTTTCAGTAGCCACGCAAGGGGATACTTTTCCCTTAAATTATCAATAATTTGAAATCGATCTGCTTTTAGGACCATTCCTTCCCATGTAGATTTGGATTGCGCTTTTTTAAGTATTCCACCTGCGCTTTCAGATAGGCATTCTCTTCTTCCAAATTATTAAAGTTTTTCTTATTCCAATGCCCACGCTGGTCATCAAATGATTCTCCGTTTCGTACTTTTTTAACCCAATTTGCAATTTGGGCATCACTTTTAATACCAAAATGTTCTCGAAGCTGTTTATAAGACCATTTCTCCTCCAACTTCAAACGAACAACTTCTCGCTTAAACCCCTCTGTATAGGTTTTAAAGGTTTGTCCTTTTTTGGCCATAGAAAAAACCCCTCCAAGTAGACTAGTAAGAACATCATATCATGTTCTCTTTTTTTACTGTCTACCTGAAGGGGATAATAACAATCCAGTAGTTGGATTGGGTCTTTTTTGATCAGACAGTATGAATGTTGTGGAGCAGCAGTTTTCAATTCGGCATCCCCGACTTTACTGATCCAGCATTATGTTAAATGACAACAAAGTCGGGTACTGTAAAACACTGAAACCCGCATTCCTATGTTTAAAATTCATTTCGTAAAAAAAGATAGTTGGGTACCGACTTTTTTCTAGCTTTACAACAAAGTTGGGTACTCGACTACCTAAAATATTATATTTTTGTAACTGTTACTTGCTGTTGATCACCAACAAAACGAAGACCATTCTTATTTTGTGTAATCCGTTCAACAAAGAAGGACTTGGGTATATAATAACCAAGTTTCTCATCTCTTTTAATACCCAAATGTACCATTGCATCATTAAATTGATCATGGAATACAATTTCACAGTCTATATTTGTGGGAGTTCCAATTACCTTTGACTTATCAAACAGTACCCCTTTAGTTATCTAATAATTTGGGGAGTATGTAAAAAAATACATATTTGTCCTTATTGTTATTAAAAACTTTTTTTGTGGGTTTCTGACGAAGAGAAGGAATAGTAATTGTTCCGTTTTTCACATTGTTCCACCCGTCAAGGCTTTTAAATTGCTTTAATTCTGTACTGTTCTTTACACGTTGAACAATTTTCTCAATTGCTAATAGATGACAAAAATTTTCTTTATCAAATTTTAAATTAACTGTGAAAGTGATGGGCTTGTCACCAGATGTATCTAATACTCGGTACTGAAATGTGTAAGGATTCAGATAACTATCATAAAAATCACACAATAAACTCAGACTAATTTCATTTATCTTTGGACTTTGAGCTAAATTATACAATTGATGAATAGACGTAATCATAGTTTCTCCCCAAGAATTTCTTTTATATCTATATAACTAAGAGAAAGCCCTGATCAACAATAATCAGGGCTTTCTCTGTTTGCAACTTTAAGTCACGTCTCATTTTTAAGTTCTCCGACGGGGAGAATTCGGGAGTTGCAGCCCGAATGACTTTTCAGTCCCTTATTTTAATATATTCAACTAGTCAAAAAAAAATTCTAGATGTTAACCCATTTTTACAAATTCTGCAACTTTAAAGGTCACGTCTCATTTTTTAGTTCTCCGACGGGGAGAATTCGAGAGTTGCAGCCCGAATGACTTTTCAGTCCCTTATTAATACCCTAGGTAATAAAAATCAAAACTTTGCAACTTTAAAGGTCACGTCTCATGTTTAACCTCTCCGACGGGGAGAATTCGAGAGTTGCAGCCCGAATAAATTAACTACAAACATATACTAACATATAAAATAATATTGGTCAAGGGAAGAATATAGCTTAAATAAAAATTAGATTCAATTACCCCGAATATCCTTTATAAGGATATTCGGGGTAATTGATCGAAAATCCTTTTTTTATCAAAAAATTGTTGCCAGCTCTTTTTCTCGCTCATCCCTTGCTGTTTATTCATGAAATTCTTTGGTAATATAAGGGTATATACTACTTGGACAGGTGAAGGGTGAGGGCCTTGAAAGAAAATACAATTGATAAAGCAGAAAAATATAATGCTTTTTTTTCCGATTCAGATTCCAACTCGCAAGAAGAGGATAGGAAAGCTGATAATAAGAAAAGGTTAGCTCTGGAGCATGCTTTAGATATAAGGAAATTTGAAATTGAAATGTATTGGAAAAGAGCCACCTACTTTTGGACCTTTATTGGGGCGACGCTTGCTGGTTTTTTTCTTCTTATTTCAAGAATGGACTTAGATAAAAGAAATTCAACTGATGGTATAATTTTACTCGCATTGTGCTCTTTAGGATTCACTTTTACATATTGTTGGTATTTAGTAAATCGAGGGAGCAAATTCTGGCAAAATAATTGGGAACGACATGTTGATATGTTGGAGGATGAAATAATAGGTCCCCTTTATAAGACTGCTATAAACATGCAATCTGCAGAATTTTGGAAGTTACATAAGGAATACCCCTATTCTGTTTCAAAGATTAATCAATTACTCTCACTTTTCTTAGTTTTCACCTGGATTGTATTTGGTATTTGGGCATCTATATACTTTGATCTTTTTGATAAACAAAATCTCATTGCATATGCATTATGTCTAATAACATTTATTTTCGTTCTTATGGTATCATTTTTTGGATTATCCGAGTTAAATCTTCAGGAAAAAGATAATCGTGAGATTTTTGTTAAGAGAAATAACTTCCTCAAATAATTTTTGGTTAATGGTTTTCTGTTCTCCATACGCGATCAATAAGGATGCCATATCATTGGCATCCTTATTTTACTTTTATTAAATTGTATTCATTTACTTTTAATGTAACAAAACGTTTTACATCATCGGATACAGATTGCTTTAGTCCCGCTAAGCGGTGTATTTTCCATTCTGAAATAGGTTCGCCAGTATAACTTAATTTCTGAATAATAAATTCCACTCGACGCTTTTGGTAAGCTACTGTATCCTCTGTGTTTTTAATAATATAATCCATTGTAGTTGGTAACTTAACAGCATAATTTTCAATCATTGCAAGTTTCTTTAATTTTTTACCAATTGAAGTAACAGTAATCCTTGTTGGCTTTTCACAATCTCTATCCCAAGTTCGAATCAGTTGCTTTACTTTTTTTAGCAACTCTTTATCCCTTTGCTCCCAATCAACACGTTGATTGGGAGTTTGTATTTTTTTCTTTAAAGGAGAAAATTCATTAAGCCAATCAGGGGCATTCCGATACAAAAAAGCATAAACATCTGGAACCAGCTTCCTTAATTCTGTTTTGGATTTTTCAGGATAATTCTCTTGAAGTTTTATCCATTTATTTTTTCTTTCAGTTAATTGAATTTCATTTTCCCCTAAAGACTGATTGATGTTTTTATTTTTAGATTTTGGCAATGTCCAGGGGACTTTTAATTGAAGTTCTGCGGCATATTTTTTAATCGTTGATCGATCCGCTTGCATTTCCTTTGAAATTTCTGTAAGAGTGTTGCCATCAATGACCAATTCTGTCAATTTAGCTTTCCAAACGTGACCGTAATCTTTTATTGTTCCAATGCAGTATTTATCATCCTTGTTTTTGTCTGGCCCTCTTCTTGAAAAAACAAAACCGCAATCACAACGGAAAGTCCCCACAGGTTTTCTAGTGTTGTAACAAATGGTGATATTTAAATCAGTTACAACTGTTTTTTTATAATTAGAGCACGCTACGTTAAGACATAACCAAGGTCCCTCCCCAAACGGGATGTATTCTTTATTGTCAAACAAATGGTCTATATCTATATCTAAAAAAATCATTACCAATAAGTGCCTTATCGGATGAAAAGACTTACGATGTTTTTGAAAAATCTTAGTCAGCCAATCCGATTCTTCAAAGATTACTGGTGACTGCAATAGTTCCAAAGTTTTGTCGGAGAATCTTGCACCAAAACTTTGATACAGTTTGTCCCTTTTCACCATACCGTTTACAGTTGCATACCCTTTTTGCTTCAGTAGTTCCATATATTTTAACCGTATGGTATTATCCATCGATTGAAGAAGGGTGTTGTTTAAAACAGATTCGGTTGCTTTTGAAATCTTAATCAAGAGATGAAACTCTTCTGTATTTAATTCATTTAAATTTACTCTTTGCCTTTCAACATCTGGGGTTGCAACAATAAACTCATGTTGGTTTTGAGATTTGACTGAGGCATTCGTTTCTTCCAATACAATTTCATGTTTTGGACATACAAAAATACCAGGAGCTTGGAGAACCCGCCTCCAATACGTTTCACCATATGAGCCCATGTCCTCTTTGATGCAATCACTACACACCCAAAGATTCGTTTTTAATTTTACTTTGCTTGCCGCAATGCCAATTCTTGTGTGAATCGTGCTTCCTTTACTCTCCAACATAGACTTCTTGACTTGTTTTGACTGATTCGGAAGCAAGAAAGCTGCATAATAAGGGTACATAGTATGATTAAAAATCAATTGGTCAGCATCACAATAAGAACCCATTTGATTCAGTAAAATATTTATATTAGCAGGCAAATCCCAAACGGAACGAACTGTCCGTTTTCCAAACAGTTCTTCTATTGTCATTTTGGGACTTATATTTCCAGACCACACATGATACCGTGCCAAAACGCTATACAACAGTTCATCAGGATAAGGTGTCGGAAACCAATGCAGCATCTTCTTCATCATCCCAGAATTCATCTAATGTTTGTTTAATGATACCTTTATCCAGAAAATATTCATGTACTGATATTTTCTTTTTCCTTGCTTCTTGCATTAATTGAACCAAGTAATTTTCGCTTGATAAGTAAACCTCTTTTTTCTTGGCGGTTCTTTCTGCTTTCTTTTCGTCTTTATCAATAAGGAGCTTGACCGCCTCTTTTAGCAATGTTGATTTATCGATTTCTTCCTCCGACTTTTTGAACACTTTCTTTACTGCTCCATCGACTAATTTTGGGTCAAAGTCCATTTCTAACAATAGCAATGTTACCTGTTCCAAAAGAGATTGCTCTTTCTTCTGACGTTTTTTCTGCTGCAACTTCTTTTGAATCCGAATCTTTTCCTGCAAATCAAGGGATGCTTTGTATTTTTCGATTTCCTCATCCATATCAATTGGACGAATGTCCTCGTATTTGGCGAACTCACTAGGTATGCCAGACCGTAACGCATCCAGCATTGGTTTTACCAACCGTAAACTGTCATTTGCCACTTGTTTCATAATTTGCTTGGTTATTTTTTCATACCCCGTTACAATTGCTTTTATCTGTGAGAACATAAAGAGTTTGACCGCAATATCAAGAATACCTTGACTCTCCTCATAAAGAAGATCGCTAAATTCACTTGTTAATTCAGTGAAATTCTGTGTCCATTGATACTCCCACATACCCTCAACAAATAATTCCCAGGATTCATCTTTTGGCATCTGCGACCAAACCATATCTCCTTGACCGCTTCCGCGTCTTGCCTGACGAAATTCACTTTGCAAAATGGAAATGGCTTTATTAGTTCCAACCATTAAGACAGGAATACCAATCGTGTTAACCAATGTTACGAAGAAGTTCAACATTTTATCAGAACCGCCACTTTTGCTAAGGCTAAGATGTTGAACTTCATCAATGATTAAAAGTCCGATCCCATGGCGGCTTGCTAAATGTGCCATTCGCTGCATCATTAAATCCGTTGTATTTTTTTGTGCCCCGAATTTATTTAAATAATTGGAACCGAGTAGCCGATCAAGTTCAGAGAAAAAACTCATACACAAACCTTTTAAAGAACCATCAAACGGACAATCGAGCTTCAGCCAACTTATCTGTGTAAATTGAAACGGTTTTCCCTTGTATTCTTGATGCTTGATAAGTTGCGGATAAAATGACAGCACTCTCTCGATTGCAGTTGATTTTCCTATACCTGATAGTCCAATGATGGTAAAACCAGTCGCTGTCCGTTTTGCTTCAGTTTGGTACGTTTTTAAAAACCTACCCTCTTTAATCGCTTTGTAGCTTTCATGAACCCTTAGCACTTCTTCTCTATTCATTGGATTTCGACGCAAGTAACCTTGACGAATCGCACTTGAAATTCGCTGTTCAAGGTCCAGATGCTTTTCAAACGGCTGGAAGTATTGAAACAATCTTTGCACACAATGAAAGCGATAAGTGGCATTTAAAGAACGTTCCTTTTCGTCATGCGGAGGGAAAACTGATAATTGTTCGATTACGTCATCCTCCGTGAAAATGGGAGGAAGAGCTTCAATTAAAGGATTATCTTCGTAATCTTGAACAATCTGCTCGCTGTAAATAGCGTCCACCATTTCTTCACCATGAAGTATCTGTGATTCACTTGCTTCTAACCCTTGCACGATTCAACTTCTCCTTTTGTTTTTGACGTAATAATTCGATCTTTGAAACACCTTGTTTTGGTGCCGTTTCCTCCACAATTTTCTCATCAATCGGTAGCGTACACTGCTGTGCATCTGCAAGTAAAAAGGCTTCTTCTTTCTGTCTTGCTTCTTTTTCCGCTGATCGATTACCACGAATTCCTTTTACTTTTTGGTTGTTGCTTATTTCCACCTTCTCTTTATCCAACGACTTCTTCGCCTTTTCAGTAATGTGTGCTATCTTGCTATCTAAATCGGAATTGGCCTGCTTTTCCTCATGTGAATATCCCTGTTCCTTAAACAATTGATAGTTAAAGTAATATTCAACTTCTTCCATGGTTTTGCCACTATATTTCTTTTGGTGATCAAGCAGCGTTGCCACTTCATAGCTTCTGCCATCTTCACTAGGCAAGTATATGTGGGACATATCTCTTGAATCGTAGCAAATTGGTATTTTCCAGCTCTTTACACTTGCTTCACCGAACCAATTTTCTTTTAATGCGGTTTCACTGCTGAAACGCATCTTTTTAAACACGATGCCTTGATCCGTTACCGTTGCATTTGCGGTCGGTAGGAGATGAAGTTTTACGATATCCTCCGAATAAGAACGGAGTTTACCTGAACGGTTTTTAATCCCCCAATTCCAAAGTACTCGCGGAATAAGAGAAACCTCATCCTGAATCATCATTTCATCTTGATTATAGTTTTTTAGCCAATGATGATTATTGTGGTGCAGGACACAATGAATGATAACACTTGTGAATTCTTCCAATGTTAGGGTAGCGTCAAGGCGGTAATCCCTGTCACCTCTTACCCTGACATCAGTATCTACCATTCCAGGTAAAAATGGTTTAACTTTTGTGTTGATTACCCGAAAGTGCTGCTCGACAATCCCTTTCCAATCTGCTCGATATGGCGGTGTATTTTCTACTTTCATATGAAAAGCGTTAATAAGCCGCTCCACATTGTAACCTTCTAGTTCTCCGCGGTCTGCTAATAATACTTGAGGAAGGTAATGACAATCCCACTCTTCTTTTGCTATATCAATTCTGTATTGCTTACAATAAGAAACTTTATCGCTTGCGGTATTGGCTAATGCCATCATCGCTCCAAACCAAGAAGGCCCTTCAAGTCCTACATATAAGCCAACTACCATTCGGCTAAATACATCTATGACCACATAAAT
This sequence comes from Cytobacillus oceanisediminis 2691, assembly GCF_000294775.2. Taxonomy (GTDB): domain Bacteria; phylum Bacillota; class Bacilli; order Bacillales; family Cytobacillaceae; genus Cytobacillus; species Cytobacillus pseudoceanisediminis. The sequence continues at coordinate 194,582 of NZ_CP015506.1, read as the reverse complement.
TACAGGGCGACCGATAATCCAATTCCGATTAAAGGAACTTACCAGATAAACATCAGCAACCGTCGCATCGATTTGATATTTCGTTCCTGGTCCATATAAATCACCTACGGATGTTCCCAGAACCGCACGATGTTCTAATTCGTATTTTCGGTTTCCTTTTCTTTTACGAAGTTTTTCTTCCGCTTTATAGGTCTTCTGATACCAAAACTGGAATTGCCTATATGATGGGAGCTTATCCTGATTCTGAAGAATGGGCAACTTTACACCACATTCATAGCGGTAGTCCTTCACAAAGAATGTTTTGAGCATTAAATCATATGTCTTTGCAAGTGGGTTTTGTTTAACTGTATGATAAAATCTCTTAACACTAACCTCAAAAATCCTTTTGATTTCATCATTAATAACGATGCCTTCTCCAATTGTTGATTTAAACTTTCTAGGTCGTCCCGTTTTTACGGTAAAATTCTTTTCCTTTCCCTTTCCTCCAGAATTTTGAAAGTCAGGCAACAAAGCATTCTTTGATTTGCCTCTTTGCCAATATTGGGTCAAATATTTATAAAGCAGCCGTTTCGTCTTTCGCGTACTCTCCATAGCATGGCGAATCAGGGGACCTCTTTTCTCGGCATCAAAAATTTCAGGTTCTTTTAAAACCATATCCTTGATGCATTCCCACCGTTCATCTCGCAACAACCTGCTTTTTTCGGGAAGCTGTTCATCATCTTTATAAATAAACCCAAAAGGATCTTCATCGACAAATGATAATAATTGATCCGAATCCATTTGTTGTAAATCAGAGATTTTCCGCTTAATGGGAAGGGTTTTTTCTTTTTCCATGTCAATGGTGAAACAAACAACGTTGCCTTCATCTATCCAAATAATTCGTTCCAATCGTTTTTTGCCATCAGCTGCTTCGATATTAATAATGTCATTGATTACAAACATTTAATTCCTTCCTTCTTATATAGAATCGATTTTTATTACATCTCCTACCCAAAGGTGGGTGTAAATCTTCCTTGTTATATCAACGGGGACTTCTTTCCGAGCGATTAAATGCTTGAGGATTTCAAGCCCCATTCCATTATCTAGTTGAAAGGTTTGATCGAATTCCGAAACCATTTCAATAATGGAAGTGTTATATTTTTTGATAGATAATTTCATTTGCTGGGCGTAGGAATTAAGTGTTGCGGCGGGCAAGTCCTCAATTTCGTAATAGGATAGATGTAACCATTCAACATTTTCAACCATATCCTTTGGAATTTCTTTTTCCGTAATAATCCCCCAATCCATTCCGCGACCTTCCCAATATGCACGTTCAATTTCAAATTTCTCAATTGTCCGCTCGTTTTCCAATTCACTTGACGGCTTTATGGTTCGTGCGACCTTCTTGGTCCCTTTGGAATCTTTTAATGTGATAATAAAGTCGGTTGTCATCACAATAGGAACTTGGGATTTTGGGTCGATCGGATGTTTAATTCCTTTCTCGCTAGCAATGTGCCAAGTATCATCACGAATCAGTGGAAACTGCTCCTGTATATCCAAAACAGAGTTACACCATTCCAAAATATAGAAATAATCACTTTCCAGTTTGGATAAGAATTGGTGGATGCGATTTGTTTTCCACCCTTTTCCTCTAGTTGCTAATCCCTTAGATGGAAAGTCCTGAATATTAATCCACGGTTTATACCTATCTAAGCCCCCTTGCCCTCGGCCTTCCTTTTCCATTTCTACAATTTTCTTTTCAGTTAGGATATTTTTTCGTTTAGCCATCTAGTGAATCACTTCCTTGCATTTTCTATATATAGTAAATAGGAAAACCATTCCTTGCATGGGATAAAGTTTTCCAACATTGATTATTACTATCGAACTTCATAATGATTGAAATAAAATAAAAAGATATTATTGTATCTTTTTATTTTTCCAATCAAATGTATGTTTTTAGAAAAAAATATATTTTATTGTAGTTTATAAACAACGTATATTTATTTTTTAATGATTATATTGTAGTTTATAAACTACATTTTCTGATATCTTTAACAAGAAACGTCTTTTATATTCAATTTAATTTAAAAAAAGCCCTGTTATTTTCATAACAAGGCTTCATTAACGCATCCCAATTTTCAAGAATTGGTTAAATTGATATAGCTGGTTGTAAAATTGTTCATGATTATTACTACTGCAAAATTTAATGGAAAGCTGGAACATCGTTTTAACTTCTTTAATGATCTGTTCATCTTCTAAATGCTTCATAATATCTGGTGATATTGTACGATCCTCTGTCACTTTTATTAATAGTTCTCTCCATGTTGTTGGCATATTGACTTTCTTTTTATTTAATGCGTTTATGGCACCATCAGAAGTAAATTCATCGAAAGTTAATAGATAAGACTCAAATGAGTCTATCTTTGGGTCTCTTCCTGCAACAAATTCATCCACCCTTTGCTTCAATTCGGATGGCTTTACATTCTTACTATAATTTTTCCGTAGTACAAGTCGTAACCTCTCTAAATACTCTTTATATTCCTCTGGCTTTAACTCACTAATAGCCGTGCGGATATTATCAACGTACATGGCCAATCCCCTCTCGATTTCTTCTCTCAATATCATCTTTTCCTAAATAAGTATTTAACAATACTCAGAATTGTCATTTTATTTATTATAGAATATATTCGCTATCAAGAGCATTCCATTTAATAAAAAAACCCTACTTTAGGAAATAGTAGGGTGTTGTACCTCTAGATAAAGAGTTTTCTAATTTTTATTCTTACAAAGTCCGATTCCATTTTCTCCATACAATACATTGGTCATTCTGCAGCCATTTCTAGGAAGAACATTTTCTAATATATTCTTTACCATTTATACATAAAGCTGGACAACTTGTGCAACTTCCCTTTGTATGATGGGGGAGATAGACAGCCTTTCCCAATTTATCTTTGCAAGCAAATCTACGCATTCTTCTCGATCTAGGTTTTGATCTTTTAATATTTCTGATAAACTGATTGCAGTAGTTCTTGTAAAACCTAAGCTAATTAATGAAATGGTTGTTTTCTCTGATGCACCTAATTCTAACCATAAATTAAGATCTGGAAACTCAATACCTGAGACTATTTCTTCTGTTTCTAAAAAGAAAGTCAAAATATCTCGATAGCATGCAAAATACTTAATAAATTTAAAGCGTGCAAATTCCTCGATGTCTTTCATGGTGTCTCGAATTATCGCTTGTTTATTCTTGCTTTTGTCTTTTCCTTTCCAAAACCTAAGATTTCGGTCAATTATACGTGATAATGGATATCCCCTCATCCACTCTAAAATTAATAAGGAATAATGATAATTTTTCCCTGGATGTTCTCCTGATAATATTTCTTGAATGGTATTAATAATTGTTTGATAATAACCTAGAGCTTTTTGGTTACTCGGATGTACTGGAGTATACATATCAATTACTAATTCATTTCTTCTAAAGAATTCCAACAGTTGTTGCTGAGCAATAGGACTAACACCTGAATGTTTTAGAATAATAGCGGGTGGAATCTCAAGCTCTTTTATTGCTGCTCCTATTGTTCGTTCAAGTCTTTCAATGGAATCTTTTCCATACTTCTCTAAAGAAGGAGCATCTTTTAAACCTTCATTTCGGATATATTCTCCTGTTAAGTAGGAAAAACCATATTCTAATTCTGGAAATTTTACACTTTTGTCGCGAGGTGAGCCTTCATTTATAAAATCTATTAGGCGGTCAATATGTTTAATTAAAAGGTTGTCTACTGTTCTTTCAATAACATATTTTTTTCGTGCTCTTGGTGGAATGTAATTCCATAATTCTTCTTTGTTTGTATCTACACATATAACATTCCCTTGAAATTCTTTTCCTTGCCTTCCTGCTCTACCTGCTAAATTCCAAAAGTCCATTTCTCCCATCGGAATTCCTCTACCTTTTTGAGGGCCTCGAACAAAGATATTCTTTGCGGGAAGATTGATGCCCTCAATTAGGGTGGAGGTACAAACAAGAAAATGAATGACACCTTCTGAAAATAATCTTTCTATTTCATTTTTTATAATTAAGGGCATATTTCCGTAATGATAACCTACACCTCTTGTTAAAACATGGGCAAGTGTATAATCAGGATTTACGGTATCTTTAATTAGTTTAATCAACTCATGAATCTCAGGATGCGTTGATTCTTTCTCTGGACCTCTTAATTCCCATAGTTTCCACGCACACTTCTCTGCACTGGAAGGGATGTTAGCATAAATGAGATTTCCACTAATAGTATCCGCTAGCCTATGAGCAATGTATGGTAATCGTTCCGCATCCTTTGGCTTTTCACCCAATGTTAATCTCCCAAGGTTTACAGTTTTCTCCTCTGTACACAAATACAATTCCCATTCTTTCGGTTTTCTAAATACTTGATTTATCCATAATAAATTTTGGTTAACTGTAACCTGCTCTTTCTCAATAGTTTCTTTGCGTACATTTTGGTTAGATTGTTCCAGCAGTATTTCTGGATTAGAAGTCATTGGACTAGAAAAAATCACCTTAACTCTCGACGATCTCCTGGAGATATCCTCAATTGTTTGTTGCAAGATAATCCCCCGCGTACCGTCCCCTATTTTTTGGGCCTCATCAATAATTAGGACATTCGGAACAAAATCCTGGTAATCGTTTAGGAGCCATTGTAACCTCTCTTGAGTGAGGACAAATACAACCTTTTTATAGCTTTCCATCATTTTATCAAGGATTGGTACAATGGAGACAAATGTGTCTTTCATTTTATGTTCGATAAACATTTTCTTAACATCGACTTCTACTTGTTGGATTAGTGCTCTAGTTGGTACAACGTAGATAATAACTCCCTCCGAGACACTTTCAAAATACCGTCTTATCTGCTGTAATAGAATATACGATTTCCCTGCTGATGTGGGTGCTGATATACTTACCCAATCACTCCTCATAATTCCTTCCAACACTTCATATTGAAACTTATTTATAGGGATTATATTCTCATGCTTATCAAAAATAGAATATTTCATAAGTCTGTTCATAATTTCTAATTGAAACTCCAATGGCGTCTTATCCTCAAAATCTGCGGGGATTCGTTGTCTCTCGATAGCAAGGTTAATTGCTCCCTGATTCGTCATTTTACTAAGCACATACGCTGCTGAAACTTTTTGATTTTCGGTAGTGGCGTCACACTGTATAACGTATTGGGCAATACGATATGCCGCATCTAAATATTTAGCTTCTAATGACTCCGCAAAAATGCTTGCACACATTAATAAGTAGCGGAAATCCAAATCAACATATTTCGTATGTTCCCCTAAGTCAAATTGTTCGGAAACTGATTGATATAATAGGGGTTGGTACTTTTCTTGAAAGCCACGAAGTCCATAAATCTTTGTTGGTAAAACAGAATTTTGCATTAAGATATAGCCTCCAAGAATTTATCTCGAAAATCTTGAACAGAAGGAAAAGGTACCAGAAAAACCTCTAAAGTAAATTTATTTAAATGCTGATGCTTAGTGATTCCACTATTGATCTTTCCTAACCAACTCGTCAGGGAACTTTTTAATTCCTCCATGACAATCTCTTGAGTTTTGTCAAAAGGAGTTTTGCAATAGGAACTACTGTCAAAGCCTATCAAACAAGCACCTCTATATTCTAGTAAGTTATACGAAGGATGATGGGGATCTAAATAATTCAGTATAGCTGTCTCTAGTTCTGAATTAGCGAGATCCAGATTCGTCAATAATAGCTGCATATCCCGTTCTCTGGGATCTTCAGCACCGCCTGGGGAAATTAAATAAGGTGAGAGGCTTTTAAAACAATTTGTGATTGCTTGGTCAAGTGATTGATATAGCTTTGCTTCTCCCCAATACAATTGTAATTTTTGAGTAGAAGCATCATAGCCCATGTGAACAGCATCTGCACCTTGATAATGCATTTGATTACTTGTTTTTAATGACATTTTGGAAATTACTTGAGGCAATCTCAAAACACTTTGTATCAGTAAATAAAGTAACAATTCGCCACCTTCACCTGTTTTCTTAAGTTTAGTGAACAACTTCCTTGCTTTCCTTGCCAAAGCGGAAGTATGGAGAGTCGTATTTTCTTCACTATCTAAATTTTTAGCTTTTTTTATCTCAGACCTTGGAATCGCATAATCGATCATAAAATCCGCTAAGCGTAATGCTAGGTCTTCTACTCTCGGCATAGTTTGTGCATTAGATTTCACCATATAACATCTTGTAATCGCTTTTGTTCCAACTACTGTTTGATTTGATTCTACTTGTACGAGATATGAATTTAGCTCCTCCCCTTTACCTCGTAAAAGTGATGCTATATATCGTTCTATAATATCTTCATATCGAGAAGCCTGTGTAGATGACGCCAATTTTCCCCCTCCTATTATAATAATTATGTTTCATTATCAGAATTTGCCGAATTATATACCTTGATTATACCAAGTTACTGATTTTTCCATAAGAGAACTTGGGTTCGGTCTTTTGAACTATTGCCAGTAGTGTAGTTTTTTTAATATCACCATATACAAAGTTAATAACTATATTTGGTTTAAGGAATTAGGGGGACGATTTATAAGTAATATTGAAAATAATAAAGAGATATTTAAAATGAAAAAGGACTCCATTGAATATTTCATGGAGTCCTATATATATATTGATATTAAGTGGGCTATTTATTTTTTTGGTACGCGACATCGTTAACTATTAACCAACTTTGTTGGTGGTACCACTTTTATTGTGATCAAACAAACCAATCAAGTCAGTTCCCGACTTTCTTGTCCAGTACCCAACTTTGTTGTCTAGTACCCGATTTTGTTGTCTAGTACCCGACTTTGTTGTCACTCAACACATTATTTTCAGTACAGACTTTCCTTACTCCACAGTAACCGACTTAGCCAGGTTACGCGGCTTATCTACGTCACACTCACGGTGCAGCGCAGCAAAGTAAGAGATTAATTGTAAAGGTATTACAGAGATAAGAGGTGTTAATAGCTCGTTCACTTCCGGAATGATGAAGCTGTCTTCTTCTGTTTCCAGCCCTTTCATGGAAATGATGCAAGGGTTTGCTCCTCGGGCAACAACCTCTTTGACGTTGCCGCGAATGCTTAAGTTAACACTTTCTTGAGTTGCCAGGGCAATGATTGGCGTACCATTCTCGATTAAAGCAATGGTTCCATGCTTTAATTCTCCGCCTGCAAAGCCTTCAGCTTGAATATATGAAATTTCCTTCAGCTTAAGTGCACCTTCAAGGCCAACATAGTAGTCGATCCCACGGCCAATAAAGAACGCATTGCGTGTAGTAGAAAGGAATTTGCGTGCTATATCTTCGAACTCTTCCTTTGCATCGCAAAGGACTTCCATTGCGTTAGCAACAATGCCTAGCTCCTGAACAAGGTTGAAGTCCAATTCCAATCCGCGGCTCTTCGCTGTAACTTCTGCAAGAATGGATAATACAGCAATCTGGGCTGTATATGCCTTTGTAGAAGCAACCGCAATTTCAGGACCGGCATGAAGCAATAATGTGTAATCTGCTTCACGTGATAGAGTTGAACCTGGAACGTTTGTAATGGTTAACGCCTTATGGCCCATTTTCTTCACATTTACAAGTACGGCACGGCTATCTGCTGTCTCGCCGCTTTGAGAAATAAAGATAAATAGCGGCTTCTCTGAAAGCAACGGAATATTATAGCCAAACTCACTTGAAATATGAACTTCTACTGGGATTTTTGCGATTTTTTCAATGAACTGCTTTCCAACAAGACCTGCATGATAAGAAGTCCCGGCAGCAATGATATAAATGCGGTCTGCATCGTTCATCGCTTCAACGATTTCCTGGTCGATTGTCAGCTCGCCATTTTCATTTTGATACTTCTGGATGATTTTGCGCATCACTAAAGGCTGCTCATCGATTTCTTTCAGCATGTAGTGAGGATATGTTCCTTTTTCGATATCGCTTGCATCCAATTCAGCCGTATACGGATCACGGCTGATTTCCTCGCCATTCAGCGTCTGAATTTTAACAGCATCTTTTGTGACAATAACGATTTCTTTGTCCATTAGTTCAACATATTGATCTGTAACTTGCAGCATCGCCATTGCATCAGAAGCGACTACATTGAATGTTTCACCTAATCCAACCAGAAGAGGACTCTTGTTTTTCGCAACAAAAATCGTTTCAGCGTTTTCTGCATCCAAAAGGGCGATTGCATAAGAGCCTTTTAAAAGTGTCAGCGTTTTGCGGAACGCTTCTTCAGTATTAGAACCTTCGTTCACGAATAATTCAATCAGCTGAACGATGATTTCTGTATCTGTATCACTTTTAAGGGCAACTCCCTGCAAATATTCGCGTTTTAAGATGTCATAGTTCTCAATTACGCCATTGTGAACAAGCGTAAAACGGCCGGAATTGCTTTGATGAGGGTGAGCATTTACTGTGCTTGGAACACCGTGTGTCGCCCAGCGGGTGTGTCCGATCCCTGTGTTTGCCATCACATCTTCATCAACAATATTGCGAAGGTCCGCAATACGGCCTTTTTCCTTGAAAACCTGAACGCCGTTATCATTCATAACCGCGATGCCAGCTGAATCATAGCCTCTATATTCAAGCTTTTCCAAGCCCTTTAATAAAATTTCCTTTGAATCTAAGTTTCCAATATATCCAACGATACCACACATACTTCTTTTCCTCCTAATAATGAAGGGGCAAGAAGCCTTTTCGGGGCAGTCCTGCCCCTTATCTCTGTTTTTTTATATACGCAGCTCCAGGGGCATTACAGCCTCTTGAATGAGCGTTTCTTAGTTTTAGCATTCCCTTCTCTTTGTGCATTCAGTTGCCAGAATGTTTTAAAGAAGAAATCATCGGTTGTGCTTTCAACCGGGAGGCATCCGCCGAACATTCGATAAACCTCCTCCTCGTCAACTGATCCTTACGTCCAGGATCAGTTCAGGCGCTTTATATTTAATTAATTTCTCACGATCCACCTTTCTCTTCTTGAATAAAGATGTCCTGTATTCCTAAATACAAAAACAGGATTATCATACATCAAAGTCAGACTTCCGTCAACAGATAAGTTAAGGCAGCTGCCAGCCTTCCATTTGGTTGGGGCTGTAAACTCCATATATAAAAATATGCATAAGGGAGTTCAGGAGTTCCCTTATGCATATGATTTGTGCTTTTATTCTTTTAATCCCATTTCACTTTCAACAACAGCAGCGATGCGCTCTACATAGGATGCGCAAAGTTCACCCGTTGGGGCTTCCGCCATTACGCGGACAAGCGGCTCTGTACCGGAAGGACGTACCAGAATCCGGCCGTTTCCGTTCATTTCTTCTTCAACCTGCGCAATGACTTCTTTCACTTTTTCATTGTCTGTCACATGATGCTTATCCGTTACACGAATGTTTACAAGCTTCTGCGGGAATTTCTGCATTTCATTCGCAAGCTCAGATAGCGGCTTCTTGGTTACTTTCATGATGTTAACAAGCTGAAGGCCTGTCAAAAGACCATCTCCAGTTGTGATGTAGTCCAGGAAAATGATATGACCTGACTGTTCTCCGCCAAGGTTGTAGCCGTTCTTCTTCATTTCCTCCACAACATAGCGGTCACCTACAGCTGTCTGAACACTTTCTACACCGTTGGCTTCAAGCCCTTTATAATATCCAAGGTTGCTCATCACAGTGGAAACAACTGTGTTTTGCTTAAGTCTTCCCTGCTCCTTCATGTATTTTCCACAGATATACATGATTTGGTCGCCATCAACAATATCGCCATTTTCATCAATGGCAATTAAACGGTCGCCATCTCCATCAAAAGCCAAACCTACATCGGCTTCTTTTTCCTTAACAAAGGCAGACAATGCCTCAGGATGAGTAGAACCGACTCCTGCATTGATATTTAATCCGTTAGGAGATGCTCCCATCATGGAAAGATCAGCATCAAGATCAGCAAATAGATGTGTTGCCAGCGGAGAAGTGGCCCCATGTGCACAATCGAGCGCAATGTGGATGCCTGAGAAATCTTCATCAACCGTCTGCTTTAAGTATTGAAGATACTTCTGTCCGCCTTCAAAATAATCATTTACCTGTCCCAGGCTGCCTCCGACCGGTCTTGGAAGCTGGTCTTCTGCCATATCCATTAATCCCTCAATTTCAGCTTCCTGGTCATCGGATAATTTAAACCCATCCGGGCCAAAGAATTTGATTCCGTTATCTTCAACAGGATTATGGGATGCAGAAATCATTACGCCAGCTTCTGCACCCAGAGCTTTTGTTAAATAAGCGACGCCAGGCGTTGAAATGACACCGAGGCGCATAACTTCTGCTCCAATTGATAAAAGCCCCGCTACCAGTGCGCCTTCGAGCATATGGCCCGAAATACGGGTATCACGGCCGATTAATACTTTCGGACGATCATGGTCCTTCGTTAATACATAACCCCCAAAACGGCCCAGTTTAAAAGCCAGCTCTGGTGTCAATTCACTATTTGCAACTCCTCGTACTCCATCTGTACCGAAATATTTACCCATTTTATAATCGCTCCTTCTAACTTTAAAAACTATATTAAGCTTCTTCTTTTCGCGTAATTGTTATAGTCGCATTACCTGATGCAGGTTTTACATCCACCCCTGAAGGGCCATCGACATTGATTGGCACCTCATGATCACCTTCACCAAGGTCTGACAGGCTCAAATATAGATTAAAATCCTCCGCTTTGAGATCCTGAACCGTGCTGCTTTTTCCGGTAACCGTAATACTTGTCCGTCCGGAAGCTGGATTTCTTAGTACTGCTTCATATTCTTCAGCTAAGCCGGCTAAATTGATGGGAAGGCTTGAAAAGGTTTTGGTTTCCTCTTGTTCCTGTGCCTGTGTTTCTTCAGCAGGCTCTTCGGTGTTTTCCTCTTCTCTATCAGCATTCTCTGCATTCTCTGCATTCTCCTCAGTACTAACGTCAATAGACGCCTTCACTGTCTTAGGGTCCACTGCAGAAATGCCATCCGGGATAATAACCGGCAAGGTGAGCACGGTATCTTTTTCAATCTTGCTGACATCCACCTCTACCCTGACACTTTCAGTCTCATTTAATATTTCTTCCCGGCCCGTTATGGAAGCCTCGTTAACATCGAGTTCAATCGAATTAATGGTAACACCATCTTGAGGGTCCCCCTTCCGGACGATCGTAACGGGAACCGTCTTGCTTAACTGCTTAACCGGCACTGTTACTTGAATTACTTGGGGTTCCACAATAACATCAAGCTTATTCATCTCACGGTCCAATACCCTGACAGTTGCTTCATCAGTGATTGTCTCGGTTATTGGTCCCTTTACATCCAAGGTTGCTTTAACAAAGCTGATCCGCTCGATCACTTCTTTTGCTCCTGTGATTTTTACCGTCTTTGGTTCCGCAGATGCCGCATCGGCTGAATACCCCTCACCAAGCAGGCCATTATTAAATTCTGCATCCACTTTAAACTCCTGGGTCACTTTTTCGTGGACTGTCACATCAGCATATTGCGGATTGATCGTCACATCAAGTTTATCTGAGATATCGCGGATCTTAATTTCCACTCTTTGAGAGCCGATTTCTGCATTTGTCAAATCTACATATACTTCAAAGTTCTGCAGTTTTTTAGCTTGCTCCAGATGGCTTTTTGGCCCTTCTATACTTAAGTCCACTGTTTCCGGAATACCGGTAACGACCAGATTTTCCGTATCATAATAGCTTTTCACCGGGACATCTTCAACAATGCCTGAATCCTGCTGGCCAGGAACGTTTATATCCTTTAATTCCTTATCTGCATCATAAACAGAGTCAAATAGAAAAAGTGCCAGAATCAACGCAACAATTTTCATGAACCAGCGGGTATCTACCAATTTATCAATTAACTTATCCATTCTTTTTCCCCCTCCAGTTCCAAAGACCTGAAGAAGTCTGCTTTATTTTCTGTTGAACAAGCAATTCACTTGAAAGCATATCTTTAAAAGCTTCAGCTTTTAAATCACGGTGCAGCTCACCGTTTTTGGTTAGGGAAACACTTCCTGTTTCCTCCGAAACGATAATGGTAATACTGTCGGTTACTTCACTTATACCTAAAGCAGCCCTATGTCTGGTGCCGAGCTCTTTTGAGATGAATGGGCTTTCTGACAGAGGCAGATAACACGCTGCTGCTGCCACACAATTCTTTTGAATGATAACGGCTCCGTCATGCAGCGGTGTATTCGGTATAAATATATTAATCAGGAGCTCAGATGAAATTTTAGAATCCAGCTGAATACCGGTTTCAATATAATCGTTCAGCCCTGTTTCCCTCTCAACTGAAATAAGCGCCCCAATGCGGCGTTTAGCCATATAATCCACAGCCTTAGCAATGGATTCGACCAGTTTCTCCTGATTTTCCTCCTCCTGATTAGCTGTCCTTGAGAAGAATCTCCCTCTCCCCAATTGCTCCAATGCTCTTCGCAGCTCCGGCTGGAAAATGATGATGATGGCCAGAAATCCCCAAAGAAGCACTTGTTCCATCATCCAACCTAATGTTTGCAGGTGGAACTTGTCGCTTGCTACTTTGACCAGGATAATGACAAAAATCCCTTTTAGCAATTGGACAGCCTTTGTTCCTTTTACAATCATTATCAGTTTATAGATGACATACCAGACAAGGAGAATGTCTATTGTATTAGCCAACAATTTCAAAATAGAGAAATCTGCAAACGACATTATCCTTCCTCCAAATATATATTTCAAAAGCAATACATGCTTAAAGTTCCTTTATGTAACTTTCATATTATATCATATTTGACGCTAATTCCAATTTTGAGACAACAGACACTACCTGGAAAAATAAGTACACTAAGAATCCCTGCATTAAAGCAGGGATTCTTACTATGGTTATGTCTATTTCTCTTTATCTGTTTCTCCGCTTTCAAATACATTTACAGCATCCTTGGCTGCCTTTTTGATGTGGTACCACAGCCATTCGAAAATGGCATCAACCTCTTCGATTTCTCCGGTAACATTACCGGCTGAAGCCATATATTGCTGGCCATTGATGACCGTAACATTTCCGTCTATTTCGCCCTGGATTTCCAAGTCTCCGTTCTTAACTACTACATCGCCTTTTACCACTTCGCCTTCTGGTACAATCACCTTATCGTTCTCCACCACAAGGTTTGGCTGTTTGGAAACTGATAGTTGGTGATCCTGATCCCAGGATGATACGACGCTTCCCATCATCAGAACAAGAAAGAGGGATGCAGCAGTTAAAAGCGGATGATGCCTGAACCAGCGCTGGACCCCGACTTTCCGCTTTTCTTTGGGCAATTTCGCCATAACGTTTGCCGTGAAATTTTCAGGTGCCTGTATATGTGAAGTGCTTTGGACTAAAGCGATCGTCTTCTTTAATTCATGGAAATGAATTTGGCATTCCTCACAGTTCTGCAGATGTGCCCTTAATTCCTTCTCATGTTCGGCTGAGATCTCTTCATCTAGGTACTCATGCATATAAACAACCATTTCTGCTGGACATTTCAAAGTTCTCACCCTCTTTTTAAACGTATCTTAATTGATTCCTAAGTGCTTCCCTGCCCCGGTGAATCCTGGTTTTAACCGTTCCCAGAGGAAGATCGAGCGTTTCACTGATCTCGTTCAGCGATAATTCTTCAATATATTTTAGAACAATAACCGAACGGTATTTTTCCGGAAGCTTCGATATTTCCCTTTGGATTGTTTCCTGCAATTCCAGACTTTCTACATCTTCCTCCGGCAGCCTCGCATCTGAAGCAATTTGAGAATACATGTTCAGTCCATCCGTTCCTGCGACCTCTGCATCCAGATAATAATCAGGCTTCTTTTTTCTAATTCTGTCTATACAAAGGTTAGTGGCAATCCGATAGAGCCACGTGGAAAATTTCAAGTCAATATTAAAGCTGGCAATGTTTATATAGGCTCTTAAGAAAGCCTCCTGAGCGATATCCTCTGCCTCATGCCTGTTTCCCAGCATTCTGTAGCAAATCTGAAAAACTTTATCTTTGTATATTTCAACAACTTCAGCATAAGCATCCTGGTCGCCTTTTAATACTTGCTTTATCCTCTTCTTTACGATTGTCTCCATTTTTTTACCTCCGCTCCAGTGCGGCTAATCGATAATACGAATCGATAGCGGAAAAGGTTTCATTTTAATTAAAAAACATTCAATTTCTATATTAGCAAATTTTTACTTATTCTGGTTTATTTTTTTCCTTTTAGGGTATAAAAGTACTAAATTAATCGAAAAGGGTTGATTACGGTGTGTGTTAAGGAATTATTGAGAGATATTGAGGAATGCCGGTCAAGAATGATCCAGTTAACAGCTTCCGCTTCTTTTACAGACCACTCGGTAGTTGATACGAGCACAAAACTTGATCAGCTTCTAAATAAATATTATACACTCACAGCAAAAAAATGAGCAGAACTTGTTTACGTTCTGCTCATTTTTAATTCAATTATTTATAGAAGCTTCTCGCCAAATAGTGAACCCATAAGCGCGACCGCCACAGTAGCTGTTTTGTTTTTGTCATCCAGGATTGGGTTAACCTCTACAAACTCAGCCGATGTAATGATCTGCGATTCTGCAAGCATCTCCATGGCCAAGTGGCTTTCACGGTAGCTGATGCCTCCAATAACCGGAGTTCCAACACCAGGGGCATCATGCGGATCCAGCCCATCTAAATCCAGAGACAGATGAACACCATCTGTATTTCTTTCTTTTAAATATGTAATAGACTCCTCCATAACCTTTGTCATCCCAAGCCGGTCAATTTCGTGCATGGTGTATACTTTAATGCCTTTTTCCTTAATAAGCTCCCGCTCTCCTTCATCCAAAGATCTTGCCCCAATAATGACAATATTCTCTGGCTTAACCTTTGGAGCATATCCCCCTACATTGGTTAAAAGCGGGTGGCCAATTCCCAGGCTTACCGCAAGAGGCATGCCATGTATGTTCCCTGAAGGTGATGTTTCAGCTGTATTTAAATCCCCGTGGGCATCATACCAGATTACCCCAAGATTTTTGTAGTGCTTCGAAACACCGGCCAATGTTCCAATT
This sequence comes from Cytobacillus oceanisediminis 2691, assembly GCF_000294775.2. GTDB lineage: Bacteria > Bacillota > Bacilli > Bacillales > Cytobacillaceae > Cytobacillus > Cytobacillus pseudoceanisediminis. The sequence continues at coordinate 179,490 of NZ_CP015506.1, read as the reverse complement.
GCGATGCTGTGATCCCCGCCCAGTACTAATGGAAAAGAACCACTTTCTATTGCTTTATCAACTTCTTCGCCCAGTTTTTCTGTTTTTTCAGCAATAAGGTCCAAGTTTCTAAGATTTGATTTTGGATCGATTTGAACTTCCGGACGGCCGATGGCAATATCGCCCTGGTCATGGATTTCTTCGAATAAACACTTTAATCGCTCATTCACACCGGCATATCGGATCGCACTTGGCCCCATGTCCACACCGCGTCTCATCTGGCCAAGATCCATTGGCATTCCAATTATCGATAATTTCTGTCTTTTCATAGTAAAGTCCTCCCTTTCCCTTCATACTCATATTTTAACCGCTTTCAAACACATGACTCAACTCGACAAAATCGTGTATATATATGCGGCTGCCGGAAAAAGAAGCTTCTAAAAATACCATAGTAACTTTCTAAGTTTTGCCACTTATTGTTTTGTGAAATAAAATAAAAAATCCCTAAACCATGCTGGTTTAAGGAATGTCGTATTATGTATGATGGTGGAGCCTAGCGGGATCGAACCGCTGACCTCCTGCGTGCAAAGCAGGCGCTCTCCCAGCTGAGCTAAGGCCCCATTTATTTGGAGCGGAAGACGGGATTCGAACCCGCGACCCCCACCTTGGCAAGGTGATGTTCTACCACTGAACTACTTCCGCAAACATATTTATATTCACAAGTAAGACCTTCAGGACTCGATTCCCAAGGTCTGTGTTTTTCTATAAAGTGAGCCATGAAGGACTCGAACCTTCGACCCTCTGATTAAAAGTCAGATGCTCTACCGACTGAGCTAATGGCTCGAAATATAATTCTGATGCCTAAACTTCATTTGCAGATGTGCTTCAAAGCCCTGCGGTCTTTGTCGCAGATTTTAAAAGCTTGCCATTCAGGATGTAACGCTTCGATGCTGCAATCTTTTAAAATCCTCTACCGACTGAGCTAATGGCTCAAAAATGGCTGGGCTAGCAGGATTCGAACCTGCGAGTGACGGAGTCAAAGTCCGGTGCCTTACCGCTTGGCTATAGCCCAATAATTACAAAATAAAAAGGACATTCATAGCTTGTCCAGTTTTTTGTGTTTTTATTAAAAATAAATGGTGGAGGGGGGCAGATTCGAACTGCCGAACCCGAAGGAGCGGATTTACAGTCCGCCGCGTTTAGCCACTTCGCTACCCCTCCATCTATAAAAAAAAGATGGTGCCGGCGAGAGGACTTGAACCCCCAACCTACTGATTACAAGTCAGTTGCTCTACCAATTGAGCTACACCGGCAAATATGGTGGAGGATGACGGGATCGAACCGCCGACCCTCTGCTTGTAAGGCAGATGCTCTCCCAGCTGAGCTAATCCTCCATTATGGTGACCCCTACGGGATTCGAACCCGTGTTACCGCCGTGAAAGGGCGGTGTCTTAACCGCTTGACCAAGGGGCCTAGTACTCTAGTTGTCTACATTAAAAGAGCTTCCAACCGGGCTCGAACCGGTGACCTCTTCCTTACCATGGAAGTGCTCTACCTGCTGAGCTATGGAAGCAACAGCTCATAATTCCCAAAAGGGCTTTATGGAAATGGCTCCGCAGGCAGGATTCGAACCTGCGACCGTTCGGTTAACAGCCGAATGCTCTACCACTGAGCTACTGCGGAAAAGTGGTATTTGTAAACAGCCCGGCAGCGTCCTACTCTCACAAGGGGACAGCCCCTAACTACCATCGGCGCTGAGAAGCTTAACTTCCGTGTTCGGTATGGGAACGGGTGTGACCTTCTCGCCATCGCCACCAGACTATTTTCAAAAGACAAGTATGATTATACTTTCTTTTGATGTTTTTTTCAAGAGGAAATTTCATTTTTTCGTTCCCTCAAAACTAGATAATGTATGAAGAAGCATTTGCCGAGTATTCACCAATGACTTGTCTAGCTTCGGCTCCTAACCTCTCGGCCGTTTCGATCCGTCCCTCCAAATCCCAAAACCAGGATTTGAATGGCCGGCTCTCCAACGTCTCTCAAAGTTGAACAGTCGCCTCCGCTTTTCGTTTTGGTTAAGTCCTCGATCGATTAGTATCAGTCAGCTCCACATGTCGCCACGCTTCCACCTCTGACCTATCAACCTGATCATCTTTCAGGGATCTTACTAGCTTGACGCTATGGGAAATCTCATCTCGAGGGGGGCTTCATGCTTAGATGCTTTCAGCACTTATCCCTTCCGCACATAGCTACCCAGCGATGCCTTTGGCAAGACAACTGGTACACCAGCGGTGCGTCCATCCCGGTCCTCTCGTACTAAGGACAGCTCCTCTCAAATTTCCTGCGCCCACGACGGATAGGGACCGAACTGTCTCACGACGTTCTGAACCCAGCTCGCGTACCGCTTTAATGGGCGAACAGCCCAACCCTTGGGACCGACTACAGCCCCAGGATGCGATGAGCCGACATCGAGGTGCCAAACCTCCCCGTCGATGTGGACTCTTGGGGGAGATAAGCCTGTTATCCCCGGGGTAGCTTTTATCCGTTGAGCGATGGCCCTTCCATGCGGAACCACCGGATCACTAAGCCCGACTTTCGTCCCTGCTCGACTTGTAGGTCTCGCAGTCAAGCTCCCTTGTGCCTTTACACTCTGCGAATGATTTCCAACCATTCTGAGGGAACCTTTGGGCGCCTCCGTTACTTTTTAGGAGGCGACCGCCCCAGTCAAACTGCCCACCTGACACTGTCTCCCGCCCCGATAAGGGGCGCGGGTTAGAATTTCAATACAGCCAGGGTAGTATCCCACCGACGCCTCCACCGAAGCTGGCGCTCCGGCTTCTCAGGCTCCTACCTATCCTGTACAAGCTGTACCAAAATTCAATATCAGGCTACAGTAAAGCTCCACGGGGTCTTTCCGTCCTGTCGCGGGTAACCTGCATCTTCACAGGTACTATAATTTCACCGAGTCTCTCGTTGAGACAGTGCCCAGATCGTTACGCCTTTCGTGCGGGTCGGAACTTACCCGACAAGGAATTTCGCTACCTTAGGACCGTTATAGTTACGGCCGCCGTTTACTGGGGCTTCGATTCAAAGCTTCGCTTGCGCTAACCTCTCCTCTTAACCTTCCAGCACCGGGCAGGCGTCAGCCCCTATACTTCGCCTTGCGGCTTCGCAGAGACCTGTGTTTTTGCTAAACAGTCGCCTGGGCCTATTCACTGCGGCTCATCAGGGCTATTCACCCTAATGAGCACCCCTTCTCCCGAAGTTACGGGGTCATTTTGCCGAGTTCCTTAACGAGAGTTCTCTCGCTCACCTTAGGATTCTCTCCTCGCCTACCTGTGTCGGTTTGCGGTACGGGCACCTTTTCCCTCGCTAGAGGCTTTTCTTGGCAGTGTGGAATCAGGAACTTCGGTACTAAATTTCCCTCGCCGTCACAGCTCAGCCTATGTGGTAACGGGATTTGCCTCGTTACCGGCCTAACTGCTTGGACACGCTAATCCAGCAGCGTGCTTACCCTATCCTCCTGCGTCCCCCCATTGCTCAAACGGTAAAGAGGTGGTACAGGAATATCAACCTGTTGTCCATCGCCTACGCTTTTCAGCCTCGGCTTAGGTCCCGACTAACCCTGAGCGGACGAGCCTTCCTCAGGAAACCTTAGGCATTCGGTGGATGGGATTCTCACCCATCTTTCGCTACTCATACCGGCATTCTCACTTCTAAGCGCTCCACCAGTCCTTGCGGTCTGGCTTCAACGCCCTTAGAACGCTCTCCTACCACTGACATCGGAAGATGTCAATCCACAGCTTCGGTGATACGTTTAGCCCCGGTACATTTTCGGCGCGGAGTCACTCGACCAGTGAGCTATTACGCACTCTTTAAATGGTGGCTGCTTCTAAGCCAACATCCTGGTTGTCTAAGCAACTCCACATCCTTTTCCACTTAACGTATACTTTGGGACCTTAACTGGTGGTCTGGGCTGTTTCCCTCTTGACTACGGATCTTATCACTCGCAGTCTGACTCCCATGGATAAGTCTTTGGCATTCGGAGTTTGTCTGAATTCGGTAACCCGATGGGGGCCCCTAGTCCAAACAGTGCTCTACCTCCAAGACTCTTACTACATGAGGCTAGCCCTAAAGCTATTTCGGAGAGAACCAGCTATCTCCAAGTTCGATTGGAATTTCTCCGCTACCCACACCTCATCCCCGCACTTTTCAACGTGCGTGGGTTCGGGCCTCCATCCAGTGTTACCTGGACTTCACCCTGGACATGGGTAGATCACCTGGTTTCGGGTCTACGACCACATACTCATTCGCCCTGTTCAGACTCGCTTTCGCTGCGGCTCCGTCTCATCAACTTAACCTCGCATGTAATCGTAACTCGCCGGTTCATTCTACAAAAGGCACGCTATCACCCATTAACGGGCTCTAACTACTTGTAGGCACACGGTTTCAGGATCTCTTTCACTCCCCTTCCGGGGTGCTTTTCACCTTTCCCTCACGGTACTGGTTCACTATCGGTCACTAGGGAGTATTTAGCCTTGGGAGATGGTCCTCCCTGCTTCCGACGGGATTTCTCGTGTCCCGCCGTACTCAGGATCCACTCTGGAGGGAACGAAGTTTCAACTACAGGGCTTTTACCTTCTCTGGCCGGCCTTTCCAGACCTGTTCATTTACCTCGTTCCTTTGTAACTCCGTGTAGAGTGTCCTACAACCCCAAGAGGCAAGCCTCTTGGTTTGGGCTAATCCCGTTTCGCTCGCCGCTACTCAGGGAATCGCGTTTGCTTTCTCTTCCTCCGGGTACTTAGATGTTTCAGTTCCCCGGGTCTACCTTCTATACCCTATGTATTCAGGTAAAGATCCTATCCCATTACGGATAGGGGGTTTCCCCATTCGGAAATCTCCGGATCAAAGCTTACTTACAGCTCCCCGAAGCATATCGGTGTTAGTACCGTCCTTCATCGGCTCCTAGTGCCAAGGCATTCACCGTGCGCCCTTTCTAACTTAACCGTATTTGACGGGTTCATCGAAGATGAACAGCATCAAAGGTTTTTTACTCTATTTAACATAGAGAGAATTTACTAAAATGGCGATTACTCGGTTATTGCTTCTTCATTAACATTATCTAGTTTTCAAAGAACGAATCTTTCATTGAGAGATTGAACTCTCAAAACTGAACGAACAAAACACGTCGCGTTTCATGTAAATATCCTTAGAAAGGAGGTGATCCAGCCGCACCTTCCGATACGGCTACCTTGTTACGACTTCACCCCAATCATCTGTCCCACCTTAGGCGGCTGGCTCCAAAAGGTTACCCCACCGACTTCGGGTGTTACAAACTCTCGTGGTGTGACGGGCGGTGTGTACAAGGCCCGGGAACGTATTCACCGCGGCATGCTGATCCGCGATTACTAGCGATTCCGGCTTCATGCAGGCGAGTTGCAGCCTGCAATCCGAACTGAGAATGGTTTTATGGGATTCGCTTAACCTCGCGGTCTCGCAGCCCTTTGTACCATCCATTGTAGCACGTGTGTAGCCCAGGTCATAAGGGGCATGATGATTTGACGTCATCCCCACCTTCCTCCGGTTTGTCACCGGCAGTCACCTTAGAGTGCCCAACTGAATGCTGGCAACTAAGATCAAGGGTTGCGCTCGTTGCGGGACTTAACCCAACATCTCACGACACGAGCTGACGACAACCATGCACCACCTGTCATCCTGTCCCCCGAAGGGGAACGCCCTATCTCTAGGGTTGTCAGGAGATGTCAAGACCTGGTAAGGTTCTTCGCGTTGCTTCGAATTAAACCACATGCTCCACCGCTTGTGCGGGCCCCCGTCAATTCCTTTGAGTTTCAGCCTTGCGGCCGTACTCCCCAGGCGGAGTGCTTAATGCGTTTGCTGCAGCACTAAAGGGCGGAAACCCTCTAACACTTAGCACTCATCGTTTACGGCGTGGACTACCAGGGTATCTAATCCTGTTTGCTCCCCACGCTTTCGCGCCTCAGCGTCAGTTACAGACCAAAGAGTCGCCTTCGCCACTGGTGTTCCTCCACATCTCTACGCATTTCACCGCTACACGTGGAATTCCACTCTTCTCTTCTGCACTCAAGTTCCCCAGTTTCCAATGACCCTCCCCGGTTGAGCCGGGGGCTTTCACATCAGACTTAAGGAACCGCCTGCGCGCGCTTTACGCCCAATAATTCCGGACAACGCTTGCCACCTACGTATTACCGCGGCTGCTGGCACGTAGTTAGCCGTGGCTTTCTGGTTAGGTACCGTCAAGGTACCGGCAGTTACTCCGGTACTTGTTCTTCCCTAACAACAGAGTTTTACGATCCGAAAACCTTCATCACTCACGCGGCGTTGCTCCGTCAGACTTTCGTCCATTGCGGAAGATTCCCTACTGCTGCCTCCCGTAGGAGTCTGGGCCGTGTCTCAGTCCCAGTGTGGCCGATCACCCTCTCAGGTCGGCTACGCATCGTTGCCTTGGTGAGCCGTTACCTCACCAACTAGCTAATGCGCCGCGGGCCCATCTGTAAGTGATAGCCGAAACCATCTTTCAGCTTTCCCTCATGTGAGGGAAAGAATTATCCGGTATTAGCCCCGGTTTCCCGGAGTTATCCCAGTCTTACAGGCAGGTTGCCCACGTGTTACTCACCCGTCCGCCGCTGACTTCAGGGAGCAAGCTCCCATCTGTCCGCTCGACTTGCATGTATTAGGCACGCCGCCAGCGTTCGTCCTGAGCCAGGATCAAACTCTCCATATAAGAGTTGATTAAGCTCATAAATTGTCTTTTCAAAAAAGACTAAAGAATTAACGTTGACGTTTTTGTTCGTTCAGTTTTCAAAGATCAATCCGCCGCTCAGAAGCGACTTTCTTAATATATCACGTGTCAGCATCGACGTCAACAACTTTTTTTAAGTTGTTTTTTATTGGTGCTTTCCGTCATCAGCGACGTTTATTAATATACCAAGATACCAATAACAAGTCAACAGCTTTTTATATTTTTTTAATAAGAAAAGAAATATCTATTATCCCTTATTTTCCCGATGCTGTCTTGAACGCATGTATTTAAGGCAGTCTGCTGGCGTTGCCATACGCTGAAATAAAGAAAATAAGATTTTATATCGTTCTTCCATAGCTCTTTTGACAATATGGTCGATCCTGTCATCTTTTAAATCGAATAATATTTCGTCCATTTCCCGCTTAATGAGGTACTCGATTTCTTTCAGCTCTTTTTGGTTTAATAGCATTCCAATCATTTTGATTGCCTCCATTGTATTTTTCAATTTGTTTTCTGTAGTATTTTTCCATTTAGGATTTATTATGAGTGAATTTTTTATACATGGAAGAGACAAGTTCAGCATAGGTATGGATTAGGAAGGTATCGGACGAGGTGAATTGTTATGAACTTTTTTTATGTATTGAATGGTAAGTCTTTAAAACAAGTTTCGCTGGTTGTCATTGCAGCATTTTTCACAGCTTGGTTCCTCTATATGCAGAGCATTGTCCATTTGCCTGCTTTTTCAGCCAAAGACGGGCCTAAAGCGATATACAAAGGGGAAAAGGATTTAGCCCTCACATTTAATATTGGATGGGGGGATGTAAAAGCAGAACCCATACTGGATATTCTCAAAGAAGAGAATGTTAAAGCGGCGACCTTTTTTCTGGCTGGTTCCTGGGCCGAACGACATCCGGATTTAGTTTCAAGAATCGTCAAAGAAGGTTACGAAATTGGGATTCTGGGCTATGGCTATGAAGATTATACAGAGCTAGAAGAAGACAAGATCAGAAGAGACCTCGCAAAAGCACAGGAAGCATTTAGAAAGCTGAATATTAAAGACATTAAGCTTGTGCGCGCCCCAACTGGACATTTTGACCAGAAAACGTTAAAGGTCGCTGAAAGAATGGGCTACACTGTTGTCCATTGGAGTGTTGATTCAAAGGATTGGACCAATCCGGGTGCAGAGAGGATTGCAGAAAATGTATCAAAAGCTAAAAAAGGAGACATTGTACTTCTGCATGCGTCCGATTCTGCAAAACAAACAGCCAAAGCCCTTCCGCTCATTTTAAATGATGTAAAAGCCAAGGGACTCAAATTCGTTTCCGTTTCTGAAATGATTGCTAATGCTGAGACGAAGACAAGTGAAATAAAATAGATAAACGAAGCGCCTTGCCCACCCCCGATAAGCACAAGACGAGAGGGCAGGATGCTTGCGCCAGACAGTTATCGACATTCAAAATTCTATACTTAAAACAAAAGCCATCCATTATTTGGATGGCTTTTGAGCTAGATTGCTTCTTTGTTTTTGAGAATCCTCATTTAATTTATGAAGGATAAGCAGCTGGTAGGTGTTGCAGACTAGTAATGGGAACAGCATTAAATATAACCAGCTTTCCTCATTTACCCTTAAGACCGGCACCCACTCAATTGCGGTTACAACCACCATAAAAAATACTGCAGGAATAAATGCATGCTGATTGGTCTGCTTTGCTTTAATTGCAGCAACCACAAGTGCGACTATAAGAAGAAAAGCCGCTACGCCAATATACGGAAGCATGCTGTCTCCCCCTCCCGCAAAAGCCTTATAGCGGAAGTAAACCAAGTCAAACAAAGCAAATAAAATCAGGACAATCTGAATAGGATTCCACAATCCTTTAAAAATCCCCAACCCGAAGCGGTGTACCGTCAAATATGCAAAGAAGCCCATTTGGCTAATGATGCTGAAGATTAATCCTACACCTATAAGCCAGAAGAATACCGACAGAATCTCAAGGAAATCGAAGTCAGTAAAAATAGGCGCAAATTCATCCCAGCGCACAATAAATCCGACAACTCCAGTAGTTAATCCTCCAACTAAAAGAGTTGATATAAAAAGCTTTACCCAATTACGGCTAGTCAATTTATTTTTCCCCCATAATAAATAAATTCATTCTTTATGATTGTACCAACCAAAGTTTGAAAAATCTAGGCATTGTATTTCCAGCGCATAATATTTGCTGAATTTCTTCATTCTAAAGGTAAGGACACCTCTGAAAGGAGCTTCATCATGATAAAAAAATTCCGTTTGCTCCTTCCATTAGCGCTAGTGTTTTTCATATCAGGCTGCGGCCAAGGTGAAACGGGCAACGGCCAAATGGATTATGAGCAGACTAAAAAAATGGTTGTAGATATATTAAAGACCGATGAAGGAAAAAAGGCGCTCGAAGAATTGATGGCTGATGAAAAAATGCAGCAAAAGATGGTCATGGACCAAAAGGTAGTAGCCGATACAATTGAAAAAACCTTAACCTCTGATAAAGGTACAGAGTTTTGGAAGAAGTCCTTTGATGATCCAAAGTTTGCCGAAAGCATGGCAAAAAGTATGCAGAAAGAAAATGAACAGCTATTAAAAGATCTAATGAAAGACCCTGAATATCGGGGAATGATGATAGAAGTACTTAAAGATCCCGAACTCGAAAAAGAAGTTACGGATGTCCTTAAAAGCAAGGAATATCGGGAGCATATACAGAAAGTAATGACCGAGACATTTGAAAGCCCGCTTTTTAAAGCAAAAATTCAGGACATCCTTCTGAAAGCAGCAGAGGAAACGAAAAGCGGTCAGCAAGGCGGTGAAGAAAGCGGCGGTGAAGGCGGCGGCCAGGGTGCAGACCAAGGCGGCGGCGGTGAAGGCCAGGGAGGCGGAGCATAACTCCACCTTTAAAAAGAAAACCTCTTCCAATTCGGAAGAGGTTTCTTTCATTACTTGCTTTCAATTGATTGGATAACTTTGCGGGCGATATCTGTATAAATCTGTCCGAGCTTATGTTCTTCATCATAAATGGACGGTGCGAAGTCTTCTTCATTCCAATCAGGCTGCTGAAGAGGCAGCTGGCCCAGCACTTCTGTCCACAGTTCCTCAGCAAGCTTTTCACCGCCGCCTTGACCAAATACGTGCTCTCTTTCACCAGTCAATTGGCTCTCGAAATAGGCCATGTTCTCAATAACACCCAGGATTTCATGCTCAGTACGAAGTGCCATAGCACCCGCCCTCGCAGCGACAAACGCAGCTGTAGGATGCGGAGTTGTCACAACGATTTCCTTGCAGGAAGGGAGCATTGTGTGCACATCCAGGGCCACATCTCCTGTTCCCGGCGGCAAATCAAGAAGAAGGTAATCCAATTCGCCCCATTCTACTTCATTGAAGAAGCTGTTCAGCATTTTGCCAAGCATTGGGCCTCTCCAGATAATTGGTGCATTATCTTCTACAAAGAATCCCATTGAAATCACCTTTACTCCAAAGCGCTCAACCGGCAGAATCCTTTCTCCTCTGACTACGGGGCGCTTTGTAATGCCCATCATATCCGGTACGCTGAATCCATAAATATCGGCATCGATCAGACCGACCTTTTTTCCTAAACGGGCCAGGGATACTGCCAGGTTTACAGATACGGTGGATTTGCCGACTCCGCCTTTTCCGCTGGCAATCGCAATAAACTCAGTTTTATTTCCAGAAGAAAGCAGGCCTTTGTCTTCTTCAGCCGCTGCCTCTCTATATTGTGAAAGCACTTCATCCGGAAGCTCGCTGAAGCGTATGCCAACGGTTTCCGCTCCTGCCTCTTTTAGAAGATTGACGATTTGAGTCTGAAGCTGAAGCTGTTCAGCTGTACCTGTCTTGGCAATTTGAATCTTGACGCTGACATGGTTCTTTTCTTCCTTGATTTTAATTTCTTCAATGGCGTTAAGTTCGCCCAATGTTCTATGTATAAATGGTTCCTTTAAGCCGTTTAAAGCTTCTTTGACTTTCTGTTCAGTTAACATACATTGCACCCGCCTTCTGAATTCGTTTCCAATTTAGTATAACATATTGAATATTCTATACTGTTAATTCTATCACACCAGGGATACATTCACTATTTCCCTGCATCTAAAAAGAAAAGGCACTTTTTAAGCGCCTTTTCATTCCCATGTTTCGGTCAGTTCTTTTTCATTGGTATAGTAGCGCATGATTCCATTGTAAATGGAGGCAGCAATTTTATCCTGATATTCATCAGTTTTCAGATTGGCCCGTTCCCCCGGATTTGATAAGAACCCAACTTCTACTAGGACACCTGGCTTTTTGGCGTATTTTAAAATAAAAACATTGTTTAAAGGCTTCGAATTCCGCTTGGTATTCTCCAGGTTGCGGCGGAGTTCGTCCTGTATGAACTTTGCCGCTTTGGCATTTTCCTTAATCGCCGGTGCATAGAATGTCTGCGCTCCGCTCCATCTGGGGGAAGGAATTGAATTTAAATGAATGCTGACATAAAAATCAGAATTAGAAGTATTGATCATTTCAAGCCGTTTCTTCAGGTCTTCTACTTTCCTCCGGCTGTAACCCCTGGTTCCCTCTGGTGCAAGGTCTCTGTCTTCCTCCCTCGTCATCAGCACAAGCGCTCCCTGCTCCTGAAGGTAATCCCTTACTTTTAATGATACATCCAATGCGATATCCTTCTCGAGTGCACCTTCATCGCCTGCCCCGCCATCCGGACCGCCATGGCCTGGATCAAGCAAGATAATCTTTCCTGTTAAAGGCAGATTCCACGATTCCCAGGAATCATCATCCGTAAAGTCATATTGCAAAATTAGAAAAAGGGCGATAAGCCCGATCGCAAACCCGCCTATTTTTAATTTTTTCTTCATATGTCCCAATCAGTCCCCCCTGCTTATCCTCATTTCAATATATGGGACAAGATGGAGATCTAGAACTTTGATCAGGACACCCCTTTTTACATTGTACTTTTCAGTGGAGACGCAATTTATGCCTTCTCTCCCCTTTATTGAATCCTTCCGACCACCAGCTGCTTACATATTGCTCACACATATAATAAAGGGATTCGCTCATTACCGCTTCCGAACCATGACCCCAATAAAGGAAAAAGTTATATAGTGTGTCCACTAAATGCTTATACTCTTTTTCACATCTATAGCGGACCTGATCCAGCGATTCGCCATAGAGCCCAAAACGGCTGTAGTTGGCCCCCAGCAAATAGGCTTCAATCGCAACATCATAGCATGCCTCCTCAATTCCGGCATTCATCATCAGACCGGAGACAAATCTGGAAGAACCAAAAAATTGCTGTACCTTCTCTTTTAAAGCTTTTATCGAAATTTCCCGAAGGACGGATTTTTCATATTTGATCTGCTTTTCTCTTTTTTTCTCTTTAAACGTTGTTATGACAGTCACTGCTTTCTCACCCCTTGAAGATAGTCTTTATCTGCAGAGGGAGAGAAATGCAAAAAGCAGCCGCGAATCGGCTGCCAATTTTTTATCAGAAAAGCGAAAGGAGCCCGCTTAAAGGAACCCCGATTAAAATCGCCTCTTCCTATAGTCAGACAGTTATCTAATACAGGAATAAATTCTTATTTTTTACGCAAAGCACCAGCCGGAGCTGATGCTTTTAAAAACGCTTTTTATCGGATCTGTCCATTTCCGGACATAAGATATTTTCGGGTTGTTAATGCCGGCAGTCCCATTGGGCCTCTCGCATGGAGCTTCTGTGTGGATATGCCGATTTCAGCACCGAAGCCAAGAGCACCACCATCCGTGAATCTGGTCGAGGCATTATGGTACAATGCTGCAGCATCTGTCAGCTGCATGAATCTTTTGGCTGTTTCACCATTTTCCGTAATGATCGCCTCAGAATGCTTTGTTCCATATCGGTCAATATGATCAATGGCCTGTTCAAGGCTATCAACGGTTTTTACCGCCAAATCCAGGCTTAAATATTCATTTGCCCAATCGCTCTCGCCCGCTGGCACAACATTAGGCAAAGCTTTTGCCGCAGCCTTATCTCCATGTACTGTTATACCGTGCTTTTTCAGAGCTTCTGCAAGCAAATCTTTATGCTGGTTAAGCCATGCTTCATGTACAATCAGCGTTTCTGCTGCGTTGCAGACAGCCGGACGGTCTGTTTTGGCATTAACCAGGATATTGATTGCTTTTTCAGGATTCGCTTCCTTATCTACATAGATATGGCAGTTTCCCACCCCTGTTTCAAGAACAGGCACTGTTGCATTCTCAACCACTGCCTTAATAAGGGATGCGCCGCCTCTTGGAATTAAGACATCAATATGCTCTTTCATTGTAAACAGCTGCATTGCCGCTTCTCTGTCTGCTGTGGCAATAAATTGAACAGCCTCTTTAGGTATTTTCGTTTTTTCAAGAGCACCATGAATGATCTCCACTATAGCCTGATTCGAATTAAGGGCTGATGATCCGCCTTTTAGGACAATGGCATTTCCTGACTTTAAAGCCAGACCTGCTGCATCTGCTGTTACATTGGGTCTTGCTTCATAAATCATGCCGATGACACCCAGCGGAACCCGGACCTCTTCAACCTTCAGCCCATTATCCAAAGTCCATCCAGACATGACGTCTCCAACCGGATCGGGAAGTTCAGCTACCTGGCGAAGGCCAGCTGCAAATTCAAAAACCCGCTCTTTAGTCAATGACAGCCGGTCCATATATGCCTCTTCAAATCCATTTTCCTTGCCGTTTTTTAAATCGGCCATATTGGCTGCAAGAATTGATTCATATCCAGTCTCCAAATCATCTGCAACTGTATGGAGTGCTTCGTTCTTTTCTTCCGTTGTTAAAATACTTAATGTTTTGGCAGCCTTCCTGGCTTTTTTCGCCTGTTCTTCTACATTATTTGTCTTTACTGCTGATGCAGTAGTCATTGAATCCCTCCTATTAGTTTAAACAAGTGCCGGCAGCTTAAAGTCGCGGGAACATACAAACGTTTCTTGAGCAATGGCCGGTTCCAGCTCTTCATCTGCTGTATGGTCATTTAACTGTTCGTTTGAATAATTAATGCGGCCGAGGCCGATTTCTTTTCCCTCTTCATCCAGAATGCGGACAACTGCGCCATTTTTAAATCGCCCTTTTACTTCCTGAATATCAGAGAGATAAAGGTTTTCCTGATGATCCACAATCGCCTCTATCCCATGAGAGCTGATGGTCACCTTGCCTTCAGGGCCTGAGTGAAATGCAATCCACTGTTTCTGGTTATCCAGATTGAATGCATCCGGTTCCGGCTTGAAGTAGGTTCCTTTCGCCCTGCCTTCCACAGCTTCCATTAAGATATTTTCCGTACCTGCTTTTCCTAAAAAAGAATCAATTCCCGCAGCCATGGCAATTTTCACTGCCTGGATTTTTGACTTCATGCCGCCTGTTCCTACAGCACTTCCAGATCCTCCTGCAGCAGCTTCAATTTCAGGTGTAATGCTGTGAACCCTCTCCAGAAGACTTGCACCAGGATTGTCATTGGGGTTGCAGTCATAGAGGCCGTCAACGTCTGATAAAATAATCAATAAATCAGCATCGATCAGACCTGCCACTTTTGCCGCCAGGGTATCATTGTCCCCGAATCGCAAACGGTCGACTGTAACCGTGTCATTTTCATTTATAATCGGGATGATTCCGCGCTCCAGCAGCACATTCATGGTGTTATGCATGTTGCCATAACGCTTTTCATCGGAGAAATCGCTTCTGGTAATTAAGATTTGTGAAGCGACATACCCGTGAGATAAAAAGAGTTCTGAGTAAGATTCCATTAATAAGCCCTGGCCAATTGAAGCAGCAGCCTGTTTTTCCGGAAGGGAAGAAGGACGGTTAAGGCAGCCGAGCTTCCGGTAGCCTGCAGCTACAGCACCTGATGACACGACAGCTGTTTCATAGCCAGCATCCTTCAGCTCGACAATTTGCTCTGCAAATTTTTCAAGCTTTCTGCGGCTGATCTCCCCATGCATGCTTGTTAGTGAGCTGCTTCCGATCTTAATAACAACTCTTTTTATCTGCTTTTCTTTACTCAACATCCAATACCTCCTGTGAACTTATAAATCCCATTTCCCTTAGGAAGTGACAAGGGCGCCTTCCAATTCTTCGCTGATCTCCTTTGAACGTTTGGCGGCATGCTCCACTGCCTGTGTGATAGCTTCTCCTCCATTGTATCTCCTTAAAGCTTCGAGCCCTGAAGCAGTTGTGCCATTTGGCGAGGTCACTTTCTCTCTAAGAGAAGTTGGAGCTTCATCCTTTTCAAGCACCATCTTAGCTGCTCCAAAAATCGTCTGGGCGACAATTTTTCGTACAGTCTCTTCATCCATGCCTTTTTGCACCCCTACCCGCTCCATATTTTCCATCAGATAATAGAAGTAAGCAGGACCGCTTCCGGCTAATCCCGTAAAAACATCCATCTGGTCTTCATCAATGATATACACTTCCCCCATGCATTCCAGCAATTCCTTAACCAATTCTACATTGGCCATGCTGGTATTCTTGCCTGCCACGACAGCCGTCGCAGATTCCTGAATCATGCTCGAAGTATTTGGCATCACACGCACAACCTGCTGTCCCGGATTTAAATGGTCTTCCATGAACTCAGTTGTAATGCCTGCCAAAACAGAAAGAATTACCTGGCCGGGATTTAATTTATCTTTAATCGAACGCAGAGCTTCCTCTGCACCTTTTGGTTTCATGGCTAAAATGAATAAATCAATCTCCTCAAATGGAAGCTCGCTTTGGGGCATCGCACTCACACCGTACTTATCATGAATCTCTTCCAGTCTGTCTGCATTGCTCCTATTCGTTACAAATACTCGATCGGGTGATATTTCCCCAGCTGTCATCACTCCCGAGATCATTGATTCAGCCATTGACCCTGCTCCTAAAAAAGCAATTGTTTTATTGGCTAACATGGACATCCTCCTTTAAATGAACAAACTGTTCGTATAACCGTTCGTATTTTATCAACGTTATCTATCGTAACATGCTTAAATACATATTCAAGGGTATTAGGGAAAGACGGGAGGATATGGGCGAGATAGTGAATGAAAACGCTAACATATGCTGCCTAAGATTCGCTGAGGCTCCCTCAGCGTGAATAATCCCCTCTCAGGCCCATATTTGCAAAAATATATTTTCCCATTTCTTAAAAGTGCACAAACACAAAGCCTGGCCAACTGGCTGAGCTGTGCCGAATAAAAAAGCTGCAAATAAATAAAATAAGAAATAAAAAAACTCCCAGCCAAAATGGCTGAGAGCTTTGATAAGCAAATATTAACGCTTTGAGAACTGAGGAGCACGACGAGCACCTTTAAGACCGTATTTCTTACGCTCTTTCATACGTGCGTCACGAGTTAATAGTCCTGCGCGCTTTAATGTTGGACGGAATTCTGGATCTGCTTGAAGCAATGCACGAGCGATGCCGTGGCGGATTGCGCCAGCTTGACCAGTGTATCCACCGCCGTTTACATTTACAAGAATGTCGTAGCTGTTAACAGTTTCAGTAGCTACAAGCGGCTGTTTTACAACTTCACGTAAAGCTGCAAAAGGAATGTAATCTGTGATTTCACGACCATTGATGATGATTTTACCGTCGCCTGGAACTAAACGAACACGTGCAACGGAGCTCTTACGACGACCAGTACCAATATATTGAACCTGTGCCAAGTTAATAACCTCCCTAAAAATTATCCACGAAGTTCGTAAACTTCAGGTTGTTGTGCTTGGTGCTTATGTTCGCTACCAGCATATACGTGTAATTTCTTGAACATTTGACGACCAAGAGAGTTCTTTGGAAGCATGCCTTTGATTGCAAGCTCAAGCATTCTCTCAGGGTAGTTTGTACGCATTTCAAGAGCAGTTCTTGTTTTTAGACCGCCTGGGTGCATGCTGTGACGATAGTAGATCTTGTCAGTAAGCTTTTTCCCAGTAAGTTCGATTTTTGAAGCATTGATAAGAATTACATGATCACCAGTATCAACATGTGGTGTATAAGTTGGTTTATGTTTACCACGTAGAATTGATGCAACTTCACTAGCAAGACGACCAAGAGTTTTGCCTTCAGCATCAATCACGTACCATTTACGTTCGATATTGTTTGAATTCGCCATAAACGTTGTACGCATCAGTTTCCCTCCTAATAATTCCATTCATAATCATTTTTTTGGTTTATCTATTCGACACAATAAGTTCCGGGGCTTATCGTGGTTTTAATAATAATACCATATGCTATAATATAACTTTGACAGTCCAATGTCAAGCGAATGTTACACCTGGTTTAGTTGTTTTAAACTCTTTTTTTATATGAGTTTGGCTTTACAACGCGCCCTCGCGGTTCTTCAATTGTTTTTTCCAAAATTTTAATAAAAAACTTTCCACAAATATAAACCTTGAGGAGGCGCTGTTTTCCCTGCAGCTGATCTGTTTTTTTCTTTAAGAACAGAAGGCATGGAATCGGGGTCTCTTTCCCCTGAGCCAACTTCAAGTAGTGTGCCGGCCAGGATGCGGACCATATTATATAAGAATCCGGTGCCTCTAAAGCGGAAGATGAGCATATCCTCTTTTTCCTGCACCTCTATCTCCTGTAGTTCCCTGACCTTATCCTCCACTTCCGTCTTAGCGGAGCAGAAGCTTGTAAAATCATGTGTCCCTATTAAATCCGCAGCCGCTTGTTTGATTGCATCCGTATTTAAGGGATAGGGGTAATGATAGGCATAATGTCGTTTAAAAGGGTCTCTCCTGGATGAGCGATGCACGAAGTACCGATATTCCTTCCCTTTCGCATCAAAACGGACATGAAAGTCATCAGGCACTGTCTCAGCCCCCACTATGGCCACCTCATCCGGCAGCAGGGAATTAAGGGCGATTTCCCATTTTCCAATAGGAATATTCAAAGGGGAATCGAAATGGATCACCTGGCCCCTTGCATGGACACCCGCATCGGTTCTGCCTGAGGCTGTGACCTTGATGTCTTCTCCTTTATGAAGCTTCTTTAAGGCCCTCTCCAGCTCTCCTTGAACAGTCCGCTTGCCAGGCTGCACCTGATAGCCTGCAAAATGGGTGCCGTCATACGTTATATTACATTTAAATCTTTGCATAGGGTCACCTCATTACGTCCTCAGCAGGATTAACACCAGAGTCAGGGCTGCAAGCATTGCCAGCATAGCCGTATCCTTAAGACCCCAGTTAAGCTGCCTGTATTTCGTTCTGCCTTCCCCGCCTCTATAGCCGCGTGACTCCATCGCTACAGCAAGCTCCTCAGCCCGTTTGAACGAACTGACAAACAAAGGGATTAAGAGAGGAATAATGGCTTTGATACGTTCTTTAATCGGGCCGCTTGAAAAGTCGACTCCCCTGGCTGTCTGAGCTTTCATGATTTTATCCGTTTCCTGCATAAGTGTCGGGATAAAGCGAAGAGAAATCGACATCATTAATGCCAGTTCATGCACCGGAAACTTGATTTTATTCAATGGAGCCAGCAGGCTTTCCAGACCATCCGTTATTTCAATCGGAGTCGTTGTCAAAGTCAGAATGGAAGTCATCAGAATGAGCAGGAAGAAGCGCAATGATATGAAAATCCCCTGTCTCAAACCTTCTTCATAGATTGTAATCCATCCAAAACGGAAGAGGACTTCACCCTCTTTTGTCAAAAACAAGTGGAGGAATAATGTAAAAATAACAAGCAGAAGGACCGGCTTTAACCCTGTATAGATAAACCGGATCGGAACCTTCGATAAAGCAATCATCAAAAAGGTGTAAACCGTCAGTAAGCCGTATGTCAGCATATTATTTGCCAGGAAGACAATGCACACGAATAAGAAAATAAGGACTAGCTTAGAACGGGGATCCATCCTGTGCAGGACAGACTCTGCCGGAACATAGCGCCCAAAGATCATTTTATCCATCATTTTGGCGTCCCCCTTTTCATCGCAGCAGCAATCTCATCCGTCAGCTCATCCATGGTCAGACATGTCTTAGAGAAACGGATGTTAAGTGATTCTTCCATTTTCAGCTGAAAACGGACAACCTCCGGAACATCGAGGCCAAGCTTAAGCAAGCCTTCCGGAGAAGAAAAGATTTCTTTAGGCGTTCCCTTTCTGTACACTTCACCGTTGTGCATGATGACAATCTGATCAGCATAGCGGGAGGCGTCCTCCATGCTATGTGTCACGAGCACTGTCGATAGCCCTCTTGTACCATGCAGGCTGTAGAACATATCCATGATTTCTTTTCTGCCCCGCGGGTCAAGCCCTGCAGTAGGCTCATCCAGGACAATGACATCAGGCTCCATTGCCAGTACTCCGGCTATCGCCACCCGTCTCATTTGGCCGCCTGACAGGTCAAATGGGGACTTGTGTAAAATTTCCTCCGGCAGGCCAACCTGGCTTATGGCTGCTCTTGCTCTTTTTTTGGCTTCCTCTTCTGACACTCCGAAGTTCATCGGACCAAAGCATATATCTTTCTCGACCGTTTCCTCAAACAGCTGATGCTCAGGAAATTGAAACACGATGCCGACCCTTTGGCGGATTTCCTTCAGGTTTTTTTGTTTCTTATGCGAGGTGATCAGACGCTCTCCAATCACTACCTGGCCTTCTGTCGGTTTAAGCAGGGCATTTAAATGCTGGAGGACAGTCGATTTGCCTGATCCCGTATGACCGATAATTGCCAGAAACGTGCCTGATGGAATATCAATGGAAACATCCTTTATCGCGAGGCGTTCAAATGGCGTATTGACCTGATACCGGTATTCTACATTTTGGAGTGAGATGTCCATAATTCTTCCACCAACTCTTCTTCAGATAAATAATGCCTTGATAACGGCAAGCCTTTTTCTCTTAATATCTTGCTTAGCTTCACAGGAAAAGGAATATCCAGGCCCAGCTTTACAAGCTCTTCATCCATTTGAAAGATTTCCTCAGGTGTGCCTTCCCGATATAACTGTCCTCTGTTCATAACCACGATGCGATCAGCCTTTGCAGCTTCCTCCAAATCATGTGTGATGGAAATGACTGTCATATGATAGTCCTGCTTCAGCTCTCTGACGGTTTCAAGCACCTCTTCACGCCCTCTTGGATCAAGCATGGAGGTTGACTCGTCCAGAATTATAATGTCCGGCCTTAGGGCGATGACGCCGGCAATGGCCACCCTTTGTTTCTGGCCGCCAGAAAGATGGTGCGGCTCTTGATTAAGAAATTGTTCCATTTTGACTTTCTCCAGTGATTGCGCAACACGCTGAACCATGTCATTTCTTTCAATTCCATGGTTTTCTAAACCAAAAGCCACATCATCCTGTACGGTCGTTCCGACAAACTGGTTATCCGGATTCTGAAAAACCATGCCGATCTTCTTTCTGGTTTCCCAGACGGTCTCTTCGGTCAATGGAATTCCTCCTACTGCAATACTGCCTTCCAGAGGATAATGCAGGCCATTCAGCAGTTTGGCTAGTGTTGATTTCCCGGAACCATTATGGCCAACAATAGCAAGCCATTCCCCTTTCAAGATATTGAAAGAGACATTGTGCAGCGCATATCCAGCCTCTGCATCGTATTTAAACGAAACATTTTTCAATTCTACCAGCGGCTCGTTCATGTGAAGTCCTCCTCTCAGCTCTGCTTCTCTATTTCAGCTCTGCTCCTAATGAAAAAACCCGCCATTTTTGGCGAGCTTTAAATAGTTCGATAATAGGTTATGTTACCGGATAGCAAGCGTTGAATGATACCATTCTCCCACACTTGTAATACACAAGAAAATCTGGATTTCTGCTATCTAAGCTTATTGGATGCCTATTATGCCTCCCTATTAAAAGCTCATACTGACGCAGTATGGTGGTTGGTTCTTGCTATAGTATGACTGTTCAGAGACCTCGATTTCCTTATGGTTTATGAACATACTAAATTTAAAAAAGCCTGCACCTCTTTCCGTCAGGCAGTAAACTGCCGGGCGCAAATCTTCTTTCCGGAAGAGGTGCATGAGCTAGACAAGACAGTGTACCAGGTAATGGGGAATCTATTGGTCATCCATCCCTGTATAATAGCTGTACATGCTCATCGTAACGCTCGTTTTTGGCCTGAAATAGGCGTTCCTAACATAATAAGGAAACAGCCGCTTTTATAGAAAAAGGGCAAAGAACAAGTTCAATGAAACCGTCCCGCGCCCTTTCCTTAAAAAATTATACTAACTCGATGATTACCATTGGCGCACCGTCTCCACGACGAGGTCCAAGTTTCATAATACGAGTGTATCCGCCTTGGCGCTCTTCATAACGAGTTGCGATGTCGCTGAATAATTTTTGAACTGCATCCTGGTCAGTTTCAGCGTTAGCTACCTCATTGCGAACAAAAGCAGCTGCTTGACGGCGTGCATGCAAGTCGCCGCGCTTTCCAAGAGTGATCATTTTCTCAACAACTGAACGAAGTTCTTTTGCACGAGCTTCAGTTGTTTCAATGCGCTCATTGATGATTAGATCTGTTGCTAAGTCACGCAGCATAGCTTTACGTTGTGAGCTAGTGCGTCCTAACTTTCTGTATCCCATGAAAGTTTCCCTCCTTTGTTGAAGTCATTCAATCTGCTGAAAGCCAAACATATAAAGATGATGAATCAATTTACATCAATCAATCGTCTTTGCGTAAGCCCAGTCCAAGATCTTCTAATTTATGTTTTACTTCCTCAAGTGACTTTCTGCCCAGGTTACGGACCTTCATCATATCCTCTTCAGTCTTATTGGCTAATTCCTGAACAGTATTGATGCCAGCACGCTTTAAGCAGTTGTAAGAACGTACAGATAAATCAAGTTCTTCAATTGTCATCTCAAGTACTTTCTCTTTTTGGTCTTCTTCTTTTTCAACCATGATTTCGGCATTTTGAGCTTCATCAGTTAAACCGACAAAGATATTCAAATGCTCAGTTAAGATCTTCGCTCCAAGTGCAACCGCATCTTGAGGACCTGTACTTCCGTCAGTCCAAACATCGAATGTTAACTTATCATAGTTAGTCATTTGACCCACACGTGTATTCTCTACCTGATAAGAAATGCGAGATACTGGAGTGTAGATGGAATCGATCGGAATCACACCGATTGGCTGATCTTCTCTCTTGTTTTGGTCAGCTGGTGTATACCCTCGTCCGCGTCTTGCAGTTAAACGCATGCGCAGGTGGGCATTTGAACCTAGAGTAGCAATATGAAGATCCGGATTAAGGATTTCAACATCGCTGTCATGAGTTACGTCAGCTGCCTTCACTACACCTTCACCCTGAACATCGATTTCCAATGTTTTTTCTTCATCAGAGTAGATTTTAAGTGCTAGTTTTTTAATGTTTAAAATGATAGATGTTACATCTTCTACGACGCCTTCAATTGTTGAGAACTCATGAAGTACCCCATCAATTTGGATCGATGTGACAGCGGCACCTGGGAGTGAGGATAAAAGGATACGACGTAAGGAGTTACCCAAAGTTGTACCATATCCACGCTCAAGTGGCTCGACGACGAACTTGCCGTACTTGGCATCATCGCTGATCTCAACCGTTTCGATTTTTGGTTTTTCTATTTCGATCATCAAAATATACCCTCCTTCAAAACGTCGAAACCCCGGCTAGCAATCTCTAACCGAAATTCCCCCATGTATACGTTCCCGTTTTGTGCACAACAACTGGAATAATTGTTCTGTATAACTAAAAAATTAGTATCATATCCCATTATAGACAAGGATACAAAATCTATACAGAAAAATTATACACGGCGGCGTTTTGGTGGACGACATCCGTTATGAGGAACTGGAGTTACGTCTCTGATAGCAGTAACTTCTAGACCAGCAGCTTGAAGAGCACGGATAGCAGCTTCACGTCCTGCACCAGGTCCTTTAACAGTTACTTCAAGAGATTTCATACCGTGTTCCTGAGAAGTTTTAGCTGCAGTTTCAGCTGCCATTTGCGCTGCGAATGGAGTAGATTTACGAGAACCTTTGAATCCAAGAGCTCCAGCACTTGACCAGGAAACAGCATTTCCATGAACATCAGTGATAGTTACGATTGTGTTATTGAAAGTAGAACGGATATGTGCAATACCTTGTTCAATATTCTTTTTCACACGACGCTTACGTGTATTAGTTTTACGAGCCATTTAAAGTACCTCCTTTACCGATTATTTCTTCTTGTTCGCTACAGTCTTACGAGGACCTTTGCGAGTACGAGCGTTGTTTTTTGTGTTTTGTCCGCGAACCGGTAAACCACGGCGATGACGTAGACCGCGATAGCTTCCGATCTCCATTAGACGTTTGATGTTAAGTGATACTTCACGGCGAAGGTCACCTTCAACTTTCAATTTGTCAATGATGTCACGGATTTTGTTAAGTTCATCTTCTGTAAGATCACGAACACGAGTGTCTTCAGAAACACCAGCTTCAGCCAAAACTTTTTGAGCTGTAGATTTACCAATACCAAAGATATAAGTTAATGAGATTACTACACGTTTTTCACGTGGAACATCTACACCAGCAATACGTGCCATTGTATAAGCGCACCTCCTTCAATTTAACCTTGTTTTTGTTTATGTTTAGGGTTTTCACAGATAACCATTACTTTTCCACGTCTGCGGATAACTTTACACTTTTCGCAGATTGGTTTAACTGATGGTCTTACTTTCATTATCCTAACCTCCTTAATAGTACGGAGTGCAATGATTATTTAAAACGATATGTGATTCTACCGCGTGTTAAATCATATGGAGATAGCTCAACTGTTACTTTATCTCCAGGTAAAATGCGGATGAAGTGCATACGGATCTTACCGGATACATGAGCTAGCACTGTATGACCATTTTCTAATTCTACCTTAAACATTGCATTTGGCAAAGTATCAACAACTGTGCCTTCTATTTCAATTACATCGTCTTTCGCCATTGAACGATACTCCCTTCTTCATATCATATACGAATTCATTTACATACTTTGCAAGCGCAAAGCGCAACTTTCCGTTTGTTACACGGCCGGTCTCCTCGAGACTGGTCTGAACTTCTGGAGAGATATAATTAAGCAATTGCAGATGCTGAATGTTCTTTTTCTTCGGGCAATCGAATTTCTTCCTGCCGCCGTCAGCAAGCATAACAAACCTTTCATCCATCAACCTTATAATTATAGCATATTGACCAGCATCGCGCCCGCTTTTGATCAAAACAATTTGACCAGGCTGCGGATTCGTATCAGAACCAACCAATGGAATCACCTGCACCTTAGGCTTTTGTTAATATTTCATAACCGGTTTCAGTGATCGCTATTGTGTGCTCAAAATGTGCACACCTTTTACCGTCAACCGTTACAACTGTCCAGTTATCGGTTAAGGTTTTAACATAACGACTTCCTGCATTCACCATAGGTTCAATAGCAAGTACCATACCCGGCTTTAAGCGCGGCCCTCTGTTAGGCGGTCCATAATGAGGAATTTGGGGATCCTCATGTAAGTCTTGCCCTACACCATGGCCGACATACTCGCGTACAATGGAAAAGCCATTAGATTCCGCATACGTTTGGATAGCATGGGAGATGTTCGACAAGCGCTCACCCGGTTTTGCTTCTTCAAGACCCTTATATAACGATTCCTCTGTCACATCCATCAGACGCTCGGATTCCTCATCAATTTGGCCAATAGCATAAGTCCAGGCTGAGTCACCATGATAACCGTTATATTTAGCACCGATATCAATGCTGATTATATCACCGTTATTTAAAACTCGATCACCAGGGATCCCATGAACAAGTTCATCGTTAACTGAAGCACAAATGCTGCCGCGGAAACCATTATACCCTTTAAAAGACGGGATTGCATCGTGTTTACGGATAAACTGGTCAGCAATATCATCTAATTCGCGGGTTGTGATTCCGGGTACAATATGTTTCTTCAGTTCCTGGTGTGTAAGTGCTACGATCCTGCCGGCCTCACGCATTATATCAAGTTCACACGGGGTTTTGCAAATGATCATTGTAAGCCCCCGAGCAAAGCATCAAGATCAGAAAATACTTTATTAATATCTTGCTGACCATCAATATTGCGCAGATAACCTTTCGTTTCGTAGAAATCAAGCAACGGTTTTGTTTGTTTAATATTAACGTCAAGTCTATTCTGAACAGTAGCTTCATTATCATCAGCACGCTGATACAGCTCACCGCCACAGCGATCGCACACTCCGTCCTTCGCTGGCGGATTGAATACTAAGTGATAAGTAGCTCCGCAGTCTTTACAGATGCGGCGTCCGGTAAGACGTTCCATTAGAATGCTCTGATCAACATCAATATTTATGACATAATCAATTTTCTTGTTTAAATCAGAAAGGATGTTTTCAAGGGCATCTGCTTGGGCAACCGTTCTTGGGAAGCCATCCAGCAAAAAGCCTTTTTCGCAATCATCCTTGCTTAAACGTTCACGGACAATGCCGATTGTTACTTCATCAGGAACAAGCTCGCCTTTATCCATGAATGATTTTGCTTTAAGGCCTAGGTCCGTTTCGTCTTTAATAGCCGCACGGAACATATCTCCAGTAGAGATATGAGGGATGCCGTATTTTTGGACGATCTTCTCGGCTTGTGTACCTTTTCCGGCACCAGGGAGCCCCATTAAAACTAAATTCACGTCAATTTCCCCCTAGTCTCTAAATGGTATAAGGGAACGAGACGCTCCCTACACCCAAATTATTTAATGAAACCTTTATAATGACGCTTAACCAGCTGTGCTTCAAGCTGCTTCATCGTTTCAAGTGCAACACCGACAACGATTAGCAGGCTTGTGCCTCCAATTTGCGCAGATTCAGGTAATCCAGCGATATTAATGAAGAATACCGGCAGGATAGAAATGACCGTCAGGAAGAGCGCACCGACCAATGTTAAACGATATAAGACGCGAGTCAAATATTCCTGCGTGTTATTTCCTGGACGGATGCCCGGGATATAACCGCCCTGCTTCTTCAGGTTTTCCGCAACTTGCTCCGGATTCACCTGAATGAAAGCATAGAAATAAGTAAAAGCAATGATTAATGCACTATAAATGACCATCCCGATTGGAGACGTGTAGTCAAATATTCTTTGAATCCAAAGCGTCACATCATTCTGCTCAAAGAAACCTGCAATGGTTCTTGGCGTGATGATGAAAGAAATCGCAAAGATTACTGGAATTACACCAGCTGCATTAACTTTTAACGGAAGATGAGTTGATTGTCCGCCAGCAGAATTTTTCCCTGCTGTTACGCGCTTAGCGTATTGAATAGGAATTTTTCTTAATGCCTGTTGGATAAAGATCGTTCCCACAACAATAGCGATGACTGCAACCAGGATAAGCACGACTGTCACAATGCGAAGGAATAGCTGCTCTCCAGCATTTTCAAACTGCTGAGCATAAATCTGGTTAACCGTTGAAGGAATACCAGCTGCGATACCAGCAAAGATAATGATGGAAATACCATTGCCAACGCCTTTTGATGTAATCTGCTCGCCAAGCCACATTAGAAATGCAGTTCCGGCAGTCAATACTACAGCAATCAATAGATAAGAAGTAATTCCCGGATTTTCAATCAGCATTCCGCCTGCTAGGTTATTAAACCCATAAGACATACCGAGAGCCTGGATAAAACCAAGCACGATAGTAAAGTAACGGGTAAACTGAGCTAACTTACGGCGTCCAACCTCACCCTGCTTAGACCATTCCGTAAACTTAGGAACAACATCCATCTGCAGAAGCTGCACAATGATGGATGCCGTAATGTACGGCATGATGCCCATCGCAAGGATTGAGAAGTTCAGGAGCGCCCCGCCGCCGAATGTATTCAGAACACCGAATACATTAAGTTCATCCTGGGCTTTTAATAGATCTGCATTTACGCCCGGTACAGGGATAAATGTACCGATGCGAAATACGATCAGCATTAAAAGGGTGAAAATAATCTTTCGTCTTATATCACCCACACGCATAAAATTGGAGATTGTCTGAAACATTAAATCACCTCAGTTTGACCGCCGGCAGCTTCGATAGCTTCCTTTGCAGCAGAGGAGAATTTATGAGCTTTAACTGTAAGCTTTTTCTCAACTTTGCCTTTTGCAAGAATCTTGATTCCTGCTTTTTCGTTGCTTACTACACCAGTTTCGATAAGAAGCTCAGGAGTTACTTCTGCTCCATCTTCGAAACGGTTTAAAGCATCAAGGTTCACAACCGCGTATTCTTTACGGTTGATGTTAGTGAAACCGCGCTTAGGCAAGCGTTGGAATAAAGGTGTTTGACCACCCTCGAATCCAGGACGGACACCGCCGCCAGAACGAGCGTTTTGACCTTTATGACCCTTACCAGCAGTTTTACCATTACCGGAACCGATACCACGGCCTTTGCGTTTGCGTTCTTGACGAGAACCTTCTGCAGGCTTTAATTCATGAAGTTTCATGTTGGCACCTCCTTATTTGTAGAAGAATAGAATTATTTTTCTTTTACCACAACAAGGTGAGCAACTTTGTTGATCATTCCGCGGATAGCAGGATTATCTTGATGCTCAACTGTTTGGTGCATTTTGCGTAAGCCAAGAGCCTTAACTGTTTCGCGCTGGTCTTGCGGGCGACCAATCACGCTGCGAGTGAGGGTTACTTCTAGTTTATTCGCCATTTGATATCCCTCCTTATCCTAACAGTTCTTCTACTGATTTACCACGTAATTTCGCTACGTCCTCAGCACGTTTTAATTGAGTTAAACCGTTCAAAGTGGCGCGAACCATGTTGATTGGTGTGTTAGTACCTAAAGATTTAGATAAGATATCACCAACACCAGCTAATTCTAGAACCGCACGAACTGGACCTCCGGCGATTACTCCCGTACCTTCAGAAGCAGGCTTAAGAAGGATTTCTCCAGCACCGAAGTGACCGATTACCTGGTGAGGAATTGTAGTTCCAACCATAGGTACTTCGACTAAGTTTTTCTTAGCATCTTCAATAGCTTTGCGGATTGCTTCAGGAACTTCCTGTGCTTTACCTGTACCAAAGCCAACGTGACCGTTTTTGTCACCTACTACTACAAGAGCAGAGAAACGAAAACGACGTCCACCTTTAACAACCTTTGCTACACGATTAACCGTAACTACGCGCTCTTCAAGTTCAAGTTTGTTTGGATCAATACGACGCATCTTTTTGTGTCCCTCCTTTGTCTATTAAAATTCTAAACCATTTTCACGTGCTGCATCAGCTAATGCTTTAACACGTCCATGATATAGATAGCCACCACGATCGAAAACGACAGCTTTAACGCCTTTTTCGACTGCGCGCTTTGCAACTAATTCTCCGACCTTAACTGCTGCATCAACGTTGCCAGTTGCATCAAGGTTTACTTCTTTATCTTGTGTAGAAGCACTTGCTACAGTAACTCCGTTTACATCATCAATAAGTTGAGCATAAATGTGCTTGTTTGAACGATACACATTTAAACGAGGACGAGCCGCAGTTCCAGAAAGTTTCGCACGCACACGAGCATGTCTTTTCTTACGAACTGCATTTTTATCAGCCTTCGTAATCATTTCGGTCACTCCTTTCGTTTACCTAAGCGGCATTACTTACCAGTTTTACCTTCTTTACGACGAACATATTCGCCTTCATAGCGGATACCTTTACCTTTGTAAGGCTCTGGAGGACGAACATCACGGATGTTGGCAGCCAATGCACCAACACGCTCTTTGCTAGTACCTTTAACAATGATCTTTGTGTTAGATGGCACTTCAACTTCAATACCTTCTTCAGGCTCGATTTCAACAGGATGAGAGTAACCAACGTTTAAAACAAGCTTTTTGCCTTGTTTTTGAGCACGGTAACCGACACCGATAAGCTCTAGTCCTCTTTCGAATCCTTTTGACACACCTTCAACCATGTTAGCTAGAAGTGCGCGAGTTGTTCCGTGCAATGCGCGGTGTTCTTTCGCTTCAGATGGACGGGAAACGTTGATTACGTTCTCCTCCACCTTGATTTCGATATCCTGGTTGAATGAACGGGAAAGTTCACCTTTAGGACCCTTCACAGTAACAGTGTTATTGTCGATAGTAACAGTAACACCAGATGGAATTTCGATTGGTTTTTTACCTATACGAGACATTTAATTGCACCTCCATTCATGAAAAACTCTATTACCAAACGTATGCTAATACTTCTCCGCCGACTTGTTTAGCGCGAGCTTCTTTGTCTGTAAGAACTCCTTGAGAAGTAGAAACTAGTGCGATTCCAAGACCGTTAAGTACGCGAGGTACTTCATCAGCCTTTGCGTATACACGAAGACCAGGCTTACTGATACGCTTAAGACCAGTGATAACGCGTTCGTTGTTTGAACCGTATTTTAAGAAAATGCGGATGATGCCTTGCTTGTTATCCTCGATAAGCTCAACATCACGTACAAAACCTTCACGCTTTAAGATCTCAGCAATTTCCTTCTTGATGTTAGAAGCAGGAACTTCTAATTTTTCGTGACGAACCATGTTCGCATTACGGATGCGAGTTAGCAAGTCTGCAATTGGATCTGTCATGACCATTGTTTTTACCTCCTTCCCATACTTGGGGTTTACCAGCTAGCTTTTTTCACGCCAGGAATTTGTCCTTTATATGCTAATTCACGGAAACAAATACGACAAAGCTTAAATTTACGGTATACAGAATGTGGACGTCCGCAGCGTTCGCAGCGAGTGTACTCCTGTACCTTGTGTTTAGGCGTGCGTTTTTGCTTCGCAATCATTGACTTTTTAGCCACGTTTTCGCCTCCCTCTATTTAGCGATTACTTTTGGAATGGCATTCCAAATTGAGTTAAAAGTTCACGAGCTTCTTCATCAGTGTTAGCTGTAGTTACGATAACGATATCCATACCACGAACTTTGCTTACTTTATCGTAATCAATCTCAGGGAAGATCAACTGTTCTTTGACACCTAGAGTATAGTTACCACGGCCGTCAAATGACTTCTTAGAGATACCGCGGAAGTCACGTACACGTGGAAGAGATACAGATACTAACTTATCAAAGAACTCATACATGCGCTCTCCACGAAGAGTAACTTTCGCACCGATTGGCATACCTTCACGAAGACGGAAGCCAGCGATAGATTTCTTAGCGCGAGTGATAACCGGCTTTTGACCAGTAATCAATGTTAATTCCTCAACAGCTTTATCTAGTGCTTTAGCGTTTTGAACAGCGTCACCAACACCCATGTTGATAACGATTTTTTCAAGCTTAGGTGCTTGCATAACTGATTTATAGTTAAACTTGCTCATTAGAGCAGGAGTAATTTCTTTTGAATGCTTTTCTTTTAGGCGGTTCATCCATTGTACCTCCCTTCTTCTTTAAACTATTTATCTAGAACTTCACCGGATTTTTTTGCAACACGTACTTTTTTGCCATCAACCGTTTTATAGCCTACACGAGTTGGTTCACCAGATTTAGGATCGACAGGCATAACGTTTGATACATGAACAGGTGCCTCTTGGCTGATGATTCCGCCCTGCGGGTTCATCTGAGAAGGCTTAGAGTGTTTCTTTACAATGTTAACTCCTTCAACAAGCACTCGGCTTTGTTTAGGGAACGCTGCAAGAATAACGCCCGTTTTGCCTTTATCCTTACCAGAGATGACCATAACTTTGTCACCTTTTTTCACATGCATCTGTGCGCACCTCCTTAAAGGCAATTTAATTTGTTATTTATAATACTTCTGGAGCTAAAGATACAATTTTCATGAAGTTGTTTTCACGTAGTTCACGGGCAACTGGTCCGAAGATACGAGTTCCGCGTGGTCCTTTGTCATCACGAATAATTACACATGCGTTTTCATCGAAACGAATGTAAGTACCGTCATTACGGCGTACACCGCTCTTAGTACGAACAACTACCGCTTTAACAACATCACCTTTTTTAACAACGCCACCTGGTGTTGCTTGTTTCACTGTACAAACGATAACATCACCGATGTTAGCAGTCTTGCGGCCAGAGCCACCAAGAACTTTAATTGTAAGTACTTCACGAGCACCAGAGTTGTCAGCAACTTTTAAACGTGATTCTTGTTGAATCATGTGTGTAACCTCCCTTCGGGATAAACCTTATTCCGAACAATTAGATAATAACTGCTTTTTCAACTACTTCTACAAGACGGAAGCGTTTAGTCGCAGATAGTGGACGAGTTTCCATAATACGAACGATATCGCCAGTTTTTGCTTGGTTTTGCTCATCATGAGCTTTGAACTTTTTAGAGTACTTAACGCGTTTACCGTAAAGTGGATGCTTTTTGTAAGTTTCGACAAGAACCGTTACTGTCTTATCCATTTTGTCAGAAACGACGCGTCCAGTGTAAACTTTGCGTTGGTTGCGTTCACTCATTGTGCGAACCTCCTCTCAATATCACTTGCTAAAGCCGATTTCTCTTTCACGAATAACAGTTTTCATGCGGGCAATCGCTTTGCGTACTTCACGAATGCGAGCTGTGTTTTCAAGTTGTCCAGTCGCCAATTGAAAGCGAAGGTTGAAAAGCTCTTCTTTTAATGATTTTACTTTTTGTTCAATTTCGGCAGTGGTAAGGTCACGAATTTCATTAGCTTTCATTTGATTCACCACCAATTTCTTCTCGTTTTACAAACTTGCACTTAACTGGAAGTTTGTGTGATGCAAGACGTAATGCTTCACGAGCGATCTCTTCAGATACACCAGCGATTTCGAACATTACTTTACCAGGCTTAACAACTGCAACCCATCCTTCTGGAGCACCTTTACCGGAACCCATGCGGACTTCTAGAGGCTTTGCAGTGTAAGGCTTATGCGGGAAAATTTGAATCCAAACCTTACCGCCACGTTTCATGTAACGAGTCATTGCGATACGTGCAGATTCAATTTGACGGTTAGTGATCCAAGAAGCTTCAAGAGCTTGAAGACCATATTCACCGAAGTTTACTTCAGTTCCGCCTTTTGATTGACCACGCATTTTTCCGCGGTGTACACGACGATATTTAACGCGCTTTGGCAATAACATATTATTTGCCTCCTTCCCCAGTTTTCTTCTTAGTAGGAAGGACCTCTCCACGATAGATCCATACTTTTACGCCCAATTTACCGTAAGTTGTATCAGCTTCAGCTGTAGCATAATCGATATCAGCACGAAGAGTATGAAGTGGAACTGTTCCTTCGCTGTATGATTCTGAACGAGCGATATCAGCACCGCCTAAACGACCAGATACCATTGTTTTGATACCCTTAGCGCCAGCGCGCATTGCACGTTGAATAGTTTGTTTTTGAGCACGACGGAAAGATACGCGGTTTTCTAATTGACGAGCAATGTTTTCCGCAACCAATTTCGCATCAATGTCTGCTCTTTTAATTTCTAGAATGTTGATATGAACACGCTTGCCAGTTAATGAGTTAAGTGACTTGCGAAGTGCTTCAACCTCAGTACCACCTTTACCGATAACCATTCCTGGTTTCGCAGTGTGGATAGTGATGTTCAGGCGATTAGCAGCACGTTCGATTTCTACTTTAGAAACAGAAGCATCGCTTAAACGCTTTGTGATGTACTCACGAACCTTAAGGTCTTCGTGTAAAAGATCAGCATAGTCTTTGCCTGCGTACCATTTTGACTCCCAATCACGGATGACACCGACACGCAAACCGACTGGATTTACTTTTTGACCCACTGATTATCCCTCCTTCTTTTCTGATAAAACGATAGTAATATGACTAGTGCGCTTGTTGATTTGGCTTGCACGGCCCATAGCGCGAGGACGGAAACGTTTTAAAGTTGGTCCTTCGTCTACGAATGCTTGAGCAACTACCAGATTGTTAACGTCCATTTCGTAGTTGTGCTCAGCGTTAGCTAGTGCAGATTTTAAAACTTTCTCTACGATTGGAGAAGCAGCTTTAGGTGTAAGGTTCAAAATCGCTACTGCTTCGCCTACTTGCTTTCCTCGAATTAAATCTACGACTAAACGAGCTTTACGAGGAGCAATACGAACTGTTCTTGCAACAGCTTTAGCTTGCATTAGAATGCCCTCCTCTCATTAACGTCTTGTTTTCTTATCATCATTGCCATGGCCTTTGTACGCACGAGTTGGAGCGAATTCTCCAAGCTTGTGGCCTACCATGTCTTCAGTGATGTATACAGGCACATGTTTACGACCATCATAAACTGCGATTGTGTGTCCGATGAATTGTGGGAAGATCGTAGAACGGCGAGACCAAGTTTTAGTAACTTGCTTGCTTTCTGTTTCGTTAAGCTTTTCGATCTTTGTCATTAAATGTTCATCAACAAAAGGTCCTTTTTTTAAGCTGCGACCCATGATTGAACCTCCCTTCGTGATTGCTCTACGGTTCTTATTTGGAACCGTAGTACAATCCCGTTATTTTTTACGACGACGTACGATAAATTTGTCTGATTTGTTGTTTTTCTTGCGTGTCTTGTAACCAAGTGTTGGTTTGCCCCAAGGAGTCATTGGAGACTTACGTCCGATTGGCGCACGTCCTTCACCACCACCGTGCGGGTGATCGTTAGGGTTCATTACAGATCCACGTACAGTTGGGCGCTTGCCTAACCAGCGTGAACGACCTGCTTTACCAATGTTAATAAGCTCGTGCTGCTCGTTGCCAACCTGACCTACAGTTGCGCGGCACTCAGCAAGAATCATGCGAACTTCACCAGAGTTCAAACGAACTAATACATACTTTCCTTCTTTACCAAGAACTTGTGCAGAAGTACCAGCAGAACGTACTAATTGTCCGCCTTTACCAGGTTTTAATTCGATGTTGTGGATTACAGTACCCACTGGAATATTAGCTAGTGGAAGTGCATTACCCACTTTGATATCCGCTTCAGGACCTGACATTACTTCCATGCCCACTTGTAAATTCTTAGGAGCAAGGATGTAACGCTTTTCTCCATCCACATAGTTAATTAGTGCAATATTTGCAGAGCGGTTTGGATCATACTCGATTGTGGCAACGCGTCCTGGAATGCCATCTTTGTTACGTTTGAAATCGATGATACGATATTGACGTTTATGACCGCCGCCTTGATGACGAACTGTCAACTTACCTTGGTTGTTACGGCCGCCTTTTCTCTTAACAGGAGCAAGTAAAGACTTTTCTGGTTTGTTAGTCGTGATTTCTGCGAAATCAGATACCGTCATGCCGCGACGACCATTAGAGGTAGGTTTATACTTTTTAATCGCCATTTCGTTTCCCTCCTCTTCTAGTTATAGTAGTTTTAAGCTTCAAATAGCTCGATTTCTTGACTTTCAGCTGTTAATTTAACGATCGCTTTACGGCGTTTGTTAGTGTAACCGCCAAATTTGCCCATACGCTTGAACTTACCTTTGTAGTTCATGATGTTAACTTTCTCAACTTTAACGCCAAAGATTTGCTCTACAGCGTCCTTAACTTGAGTTTTGTTAGCTCGTACGTCAACTTCGAACGTATATTTTTTATCAGCCATAATATCAGTAGAACGTTCAGTGATTACGGGGCGCTTAATGATTTCGCGTGCATCCATTATGCAAGCACCTCCTCTACTTTTTCAACCGCTGCTTTCGTCATGATAAGCTTATCATGGTTTAAAACATCTAAAACAGTGATTCCAGAAGCAGACACAACTGTTACACCAGGGATGTTGCGAGCAGATAATGCTACGTTCTCATCTAGGTCAGCAGTTACGATAAGTGCTTTTGAATCAACAGAAAGACCAGTTAATACACCTTTGAAGTCTTTTGTTTTAGGAGTTTCGAAAGCAAGGCCTTCTAATACTAGGATGTTTTCTTCTAACACTTTAGAAGATAACGCAGATTTGATTGCCAGACGGCGAACCTTTTTAGGTAGTTTGTAGCTGTAGCTGCGTGGTACAGGACCAAATACAGTACCGCCTCCGCGCCATTGTGGTGAACGGATAGAACCTTGACGTGCACGGCCTGTGCCTTTTTGGCGCCATGGCTTGCGTCCTCCGCCCGCTACTTCAGAACGAATTTTAGTTTTATGAGTCCCTTGACGTAAAGAAGCTCTTTGCATAACAATAGCTTCGAATAATACGTGCTGGTTAGGCTCGATACCAAAGATCGCATCATTAAGTTCGATATCACCAACTTTAGATCCGCTTTGGTTAAACAATGCTACTTTCGGCATTCTGTTTTCCTCCTTTCCGGTTTAATTATTATGCTTTTACCGCACTTTTGATTTTTACTAATGCTTTTCTAGCACCAGGTACGTTACCTTTGATCAATAGCAAGTTGCGCTCAGCATCAACTTTAACGATTTCAAGGTTTTGTACAGTGATTTGCTCTCCGCCCATACGTCCAGGTAATAGTTTACCTTTAAATACACGGTTTGGAGCTACAGGACCCATTGAACCAGGGCGACGGTGGTAACGAGAACCGTGAGCCATAGGCCCGCGAGATTGTCCGTGGCGCTTGATGGCACCCTGGAAACCTTTACCCTTTGAGATTCCTGTTACATCAACAGTTTCGCCTTCTGCGAATATATCAACTTTGACTTCTTGACCAACTTCATATTGTCCTAAATCAGCTCCGCGGAATTCGCGTACGAAGCGCTTAGGAGCAGTGTTTGCTTTAGCAACATGGCCTTTTTCAGGTTTGTTGGATAGCTTTTCGCGCTTATCTTCAAATCCAAGCTGGATCGCTTCATATCCATCAGTTTCAACTGACTTCATTTGAAGAACAACGTTTGGAGCTGCCTCAACAACTGTTACCGGGATAAGATCACCGTTTTCAGCAAATACTTGAGTCATACCAATCTTTCTTCCTAAGATTCCTTTGGTCATTTCAGTCACACCTCCTAATTTTCTTATGATTATTTATTGATTAAAGTTTGATTTCGATATCTACACCAGACGGTAAGTCTAAACGCATTAGAGAATCAACCGTTTGTGGTGTTGGGTTAACGATGTCGATTAGACGTTTATGCGTACGCATTTCGAACTGCTCACGAGAATCTTTGTACTTGTGAACCGCACGAAGGATTGTGTAAATAGACTTTTCAGTTGGTAATGGAATCGGACCTGAAACAGCCGCACCAGAACGTTTTGCAGTCTCAACAATCTTTTCTGCTGATTGATCAAGAATTCTGTGATCATACGCTTTTAAACGAATACGAATTTTTTGTTTTGCCATTATTTTCCCTCCTTTTCGCCTATTTTAATATAGACATTCTCCGTGAAAATTTCCCACACACTCGCCATGGCAAAGCGGCCGGGTGTGTCAGCAACCTTTCACATCATCGCAGTCAAAGACCAACATTGTCTATTATACAGAAACAATAAATGAAATGCAACATGTATATGTTATTTCTTTATGTTTCGCACACTTTTACTATTATAACTGCAGATTACAAAGTTTTCAATAGGATAGGAAGAAGTCTAAATATTTGCTTTAGGTCCATGGGAACTGTCAAATGATGTAGTTAGAATAGGTGATTATATATAGAAGAAAGTAATGTATATAATAGGATACTTTTGATGAGCTTTGGTTGTTTAAGCTGCAGAATCTTGATGGTTAGCATTGAAGCGATTTAGTAAATTCGATCTCTATCTCAGCAGGAGCACAAAGTTTCATACTGTCAAAGAAACTATGCTGATATTTTGCCCGACGCAAAAACACAAAAAAAAAACAGATGGGTTGTCACCCATCTGTTTTTATCTATTGCAATTACTCTTGGATTGTAGCAACTACGCCAGCGCCTACAGTACGTCCACCCTCACGGATAGAGAACTTAGTACCTTCTTCGATAGCGATTGGAGCAATTAGTTCTACAGTCATTTCGATGTTATCTCCAGGCATAACCATTTCTACGCCTTCAGGAAGATTACAGATACCAGTTACATCAGTTGTACGGAAGTAGAACTGAGGACGGTAGTTTGTGAAGAATGGAGTGTGACGTCCACCTTCTTCTTTTGAAAGAACGTATACTTCAGCTTTGAACTTAGTGTGTGGAGTGATAGAACCTGGCTTAGCAAGTACTTGTCCACGTTGGATATCTTCACGTGCTACACCACGAAGAAGGGCACCAATGTTGTCTCCAGCTTCAGCATAGTCAAGAAGCTTACGGAACATTTCTACACCAGTTACAGTAGTTGATTTTGGCTCTTCAGCAAGACCGATGATTTCAATAACGTCACCGACTTTAACTTGTCCACGCTCAACACGTCCTGTAGCAACAGTACCACGGCCAGTGATTGAGAATACATCCTCAACAGGCATCATGAATGGCTTGTCAGTGTCACGAGTTGGAGTTGGGATGTACTCATCAACAGCAGCCATAAGCTCTTCGATTTTAGCTTCCCACTCAGCTTCACCTTCAAGAGCTTTAAGAGCAGAACCTTTGATTACTGGGATATCATCACCAGGGAATTCGTACTCAGAAAGAAGGTCACGAACTTCCATTTCTACTAATTCAAGTAGTTCTTCATCGTCAACCATGTCACACTTGTTCATGAATACAACAAGGAAAGGTACACCAACCTGACGAGAAAGAAGGATGTGCTCACGAGTTTGTGGCATTGGGCCGTCAGCAGCAGATACTACTAGGATACCGCCGTCCATTTGAGCAGCACCAGTGATCATGTTTTTAACATAGTCAGCGTGACCTGGGCAGTCAACGTGTGCATAGTGACGGTTTTCAGTTTCGTACTCAACGTGTGCAGTTGAGATTGTGATTCCACGCTCGCGCTCTTCTGGAGCTGCGTCGATTTGATCGTATCCGCGTGCTTCACCGCCGCCTTTTTTAGAAAGAACAGTTGTGATAGCTGCAGTTAAAGTAGTTTTACCATGGTCAACGTGTCCGATTGTACCGATGTTAACATGGGGTTTTGAACGGTCGAATTTAGCTTTTGCCATTTGAAAAATCCTCCTTCAGATTATAAAAGTTAAGTAATTTTTGCTGTGGAGAGGTTTCCCTTCCCACAGCGCTTTTTGCCTACAATAGTAGTTATACTTTATTAAAAAGGTAAAATCAATTATTCACCTTTATTTTTTTTGATGATTTCTTCAGAAATTGATTTAGGTACTTCTTCATAGTGGTCGAAGTGCATTGAGAATGTACCGCGGCCCTGCGTATTAGAACGCAATGCAGTTGCGTAACCAAACATTTCTGATAGTGGAACCATCGCACGAACTACTTGTGCATTACCGCGAGCTTCCATACCTTCAACGCGTCCACGGCGTGATGTAACATCACCCATGATATCACCCATGTATTCTTCAGGGATTACTACTTCAACTTTCATAACCGGCTCAAGAATTACAGGATTACATTTTGACGCTGCATTTTTAAGTGCCATAGAGGCAGCAATTTTAAATGCCATTTCAGAAGAGTCGACATCATGGTAAGAACCATCAAATAGTCTAGCTTTGATATCTACTAATGGGAATCCAGCAAGTACTCCTCTTTCAAGAGCATCTTCAAGACCAGCTTGAACTGCAGGGATGTATTCACGTGGAACAACACCACCGACAATGCCATTTTCGAATTCGAAGCCTTTACCTTCTTCATTTGGAGCAAATTCGATCCATACATGACCGAATTGTCCGCGTCCACCGGATTGACGGGCGAATTTACCTTCAACCTGAGCTGAAGAACGGAAAGTTTCGCGGTATGCAACCTGAGGTGCACCTACGTTTGCTTCCACTTTAAATTCACGTTTCATACGGTCAACTAGAATATCAAGGTGAAGCTCACCCATACCAGCGATAATAACCTGTCCAGTTTCCTGGTCAGTATGCGCTCGGAATGTAGGATCTTCTTCTTGAAGTTTCTGCAGAGCAGTAGTCATCTTATCTTGGTCAGCCTTGGATTTCGGCTCGATAGATAATGAGATAACTGGTTCTGGGAACTCCATAGACTCAAGAATAACAAGATTCTTTTCATCACATAGTGTATCTCCAGTGCTAGTATCTTTAAGACCTACAGCTGCTGCGATATCTCCAGCGTGAACTACTGAGATCTCTTCACGAGAGTTAGCGTGCATTTGCAGGATACGTCCTACACGCTCGCGCTTCCCTTTAGTAGAGTTCTGTACATATGAACCTGAGTTCAATGTTCCAGAGTAAACACGGAAGAATGTAAGTTTACCGACATAAGGGTCAGTCATAACTTTAAATGCAAGAGCTGAGAAAGGTGCATCATCGCTAGAAGGACGAGTAACCTCTTCTTCCGAATCTGGAAGTGTACCTTTGATAGCTGGTACATCTAATGGAGAAGGAAGATAATCGATTACTGCATCTAGC
Organism: Cytobacillus oceanisediminis 2691; assembly: GCF_000294775.2. Taxonomy (GTDB): domain Bacteria; phylum Bacillota; class Bacilli; order Bacillales; family Cytobacillaceae; genus Cytobacillus; species Cytobacillus pseudoceanisediminis. The sequence goes on along the minus strand of NZ_CP015506.1, from coordinate 140,460 downwards.
ATTTTTTGTACACCTTTATTTTTGAAAGCAGAACCACAGATTACAGGATAGAACTCAACGTTTACTGTACCTTGACGAATAGCTGCTTTTAGCTCTTCGTTAGTGATTTCCTCACCGCCAAGGTATTTCTCCATTAATTCTTCATCAAGTTCAGCTACCGCTTCAATTAGCTTTTCACGGTATTCTTCAGCTTGATCCATGTATTCTTCTGGGATATCACGCTCTTCGATATCAGTACCAAGGTCATTACCGTAGAACGTAGCTTTCATTGTGATAAGATCGATGATTCCTTCGAACTGGTCTTCAGCACCAATCGGTAATTGGATAGCTGCCGCATTAGCTTGCAGACGATCATGAAGTGTCTTCAATGAATATAAGAAGTCAGCACCGATTTTATCCATTTTGTTTACGAATACCACACGTGGTACTCCGTAAGTAGTTGCCTGGCGCCAAACTGTTTCAGTTTGAGGCTCAACTCCTGACTGTGCATCAAGTACCGCAACCGCACCATCAAGAACACGAAGTGAACGCTCAACTTCAACTGTGAAGTCTACGTGTCCAGGAGTGTCAATGATGTTTACGCGGTGGCCTTTCCACTGTGCAGTTGTTGCAGCAGAAGTGATTGTGATTCCACGCTCTTGCTCCTGCTCCATCCAGTCCATCTGTGAAGCACCTTCGTGTGTTTCACCGATTTTGTGGATACGGCCAGTGTAGTAAAGTACACGCTCAGTTGTTGTTGTTTTACCGGCATCAATGTGAGCCATGATACCGATATTGCGAGTATTTTCTAAGGAGAACTCTCTAGCCATTGGGTCTTTCTCCTTCCTAGTATGAGTGTTATTTTAGTTAAGCTGTATATCTTACCAGCGGTAGTGAGCAAACGCTTTGTTCGCTTCTGCCATTTTGTGTGTATCTTCACGCTTCTTAACAGATGCACCAGTGTTGTTAGCTGCATCTAGGATTTCGTTAGCTAAACGCTCTTCCATAGTCTTTTCACCGCGAAGACGCGCATAGTTTACTAACCAGCGAAGACCAAGAGTAGTACGGCGGTCAGGACGCACCTCAACTGGTACTTGGTAGTTAGCTCCACCTACACGGCGTGCTCTTACTTCAAGTACAGGCATGATGTTTTTAAGTGCCTGATCGAAAACTTCCATTGGCTCTTTGCCAGTGCGCTCGCTGATGATATCGAACGCAGAGTAAAGAATAGCTTGAGATTTACCTCTCTTACCATCGATCATCATTTTGTTGATCAGACGGCTAACTAGCTTTGAGTTGTAAATCGGATCCGGCAATACGTCTCTTTTTGCTACAGGACCTTTACGTGGCATGGATTGTTCCTCCTTTCAAAGATGGTTGTCTATTATTTAGAATTATTTTTTAGCTGCTTTTGGACGCTTAGCACCGTATTTAGAACGGCCTTGCATACGGTTGTTAACACCAGCAGTATCTAAAGCGCCGCGCACGATGTGGTAACGTACACCCGGTAAGTCTTTTACACGTCCTCCACGGATAAGAACAACACTGTGCTCTTGAAGGTTGTGTCCGATACCAGGAATGTAAGCATTAACCTCGATACCGTTTGTTAAACGAACACGAGCATATTTACGTAATGCAGAGTTCGGTTTCTTTGGAGTCATTGTACCAACACGAGTACAAACACCACGCTTTTGAGGTGAAGCTACGTTTGTTTGAGCTTTCTTGAAGCTGTTGTAGCCTTTGTTAAGAGCTGGTGAATTTGACTTCTCTGACTTAGTTTGACGAGGCTTGCGCACTAATTGGTTAATAGTAGGCATTTGATTTTTCCTCCCTTCGAATTTGTTTAAGCCCACACATCCAGGTGGTTCATTTTGATGCAAAAACAAAGTTCTTGCAGATAGCAATCTACAAAAACAGTTTTTAAAAAGATATGGCAACAGCTGCTGCCCCAACTTCGATTCCGCATGCTTTACCGAGCTTTTTCATCGAATCAACATACACAATCGGAACGTTCATCTCATTCGCTGTACTAACCACTTTAGCTGTAACCCTAGGATCAGCATCACTGGCGACTACGACTTCATCAATTGTTCCCAGTTTGAGAGCCTTGACTGTTTGCTTTGTTCCTACAATAAAACTTTTAGCCTGCAATACTTTATCATAAGACATTTACGACATCCTCCAAAGTATCCGGTGAATAGGAGCACCTTTGCTATAGTACCATCTTCATTTTTCGATGTCAACAAGCAAAATGAATTTTATTTTATTTATTCACTTTAAAATGCGGTACTTGCTGGTAAATAAGCAAGCACCGCAATAATAAAGTTATTCTACAGTAACAGTATTTTCAGCAGTTTCCTCATTTGTATAAGGCTCTGCTCTTCTATAGCGCTGCATTCCTGTTCCGGCAGGGACAAGCTTACCAATAATTACATTCTCTTTCAGGCCAAGAAGCTCATCGCGCTTGCCTTTAATCGCTGCATCGGTAAGAACTCTTGTGGTCTCCTGGAAGGATGCTGCTGATAAGAATGAATCTGTTTCAAGAGATGCTTTTGTGATACCAAGCAGAACCGGACGTCCTGTTGCAGGCATTTTGCCAGCAAGAAGGGCTTTTTCGTTGGCATCTGTAAATTGATGGATATCAAGCAGAGTACCTGGCAGTACATCTGTTTCTGCTGCATCAATTACACGCACTTTGCGAAGCATCTGGCGTACCATTACCTCGATGTGCTTATCGCCAATTTCAACACCCTGCATGCGGTATACCTTCTGAACTTCACGCAGCAAGTATTCTTGAACAGCTGTTACATCTTTTACTTTAATTAACTCTTTAGGGTCAATAGAACCTTCAGTCAATTCCTGTCCACGTACTACTTCATCGTTTACAGCTACTTTTAAGCGGGCTGTATAAGGTGCTGTATACGTCTTGGACTCCACTTCACCCTGAACAACAATCTCATGCTGGCGGTCACGGCCTTCATTGATGCCAACTACCACACCATCAATTTCAGAAATGACTGCCTGACCTTTAGGGTTACGCGCTTCGAAGATTTCCTGGATACGCGGTAAACCTTGAGTGATATCGTCTCCTGCTACCCCACCGGTATGGAACGTACGCATTGTTAACTGTGTACCTGGTTCACCGATGGATTGGGCAGCGATGATACCTACTGCTTCACCAACTTCAACCTCTTGTCCGGTTGCCAGGTTGCGGCCGTAGCACTTTTTACAAACCCCATGACGTGTGTTGCATGTGAACGCGGAACGGATCCATACTTTTTCGATGCCGGCTGAAACAATTTCAACTGCAATATCTTCAGTGATCAATCCGTTTTCAGCTACAATCACTTCATTTGTCTCAGGATGTTTGATATTTCTTCTTGCATAACGGCCAATCAGACGCTCTTCAAGCGCTTCAATAACTTCAGTACCATCTTTAAGAGATGCGATCAGCAATCCGCGGTCAGTTCCACAATCATCATCACGAACGATGACATCCTGTGCTACGTCTACCAGACGGCGAGTCAGGTAACCTGAGTCAGCTGTTTTAAGGGCTGTATCGGCAAGTCCTTTACGGGCACCGTGTGTAGAAATAAAGTACTCGAGTACTGTTAAACCTTCACGGAAACTTGATTTAATCGGTAATTCAATGATACGTCCAGCCGGGTTGGCCATGAGTCCGCGCATACCAGCTAACTGAGTGAAGTTGGATGCGTTACCACGGGCACCGGAGTCACTCATCATGAAGATTGGGTTGGATTTATCCAATGACTTCATCAATTTTGCCTGGATATTATCCTTCGCTGCACTCCAGATTGAAATAACACGATCATAACGCTCATCTTCGGTAATAAGACCGCGTCTGAACTGTTTCATGACATTATCAACCTTGCTTTGTGCTTCGTGGATAATTTCCTGCTTCTCGCCCAATACCACGATGTCAGCTACACCAACCGTGATGCCGGCTTTTGTGGAGTATCTGAATCCAAGATTTTTCATGCGGTCAAGCATTTTAGACGTTTCAGTGATTTTAAAGCGTTTGAAGACTTCCGCAATGATGTTTCCAAGGATCTTTTTCTTAAACGGATCTACTAGAGGCATTTCCTTGATAACAGCAGCTACATCAGTAGCAGGCTCTACAAAGTATTTCTCAGGAGTTTCAATCTCAAGGTTTTCTTTTGTAGGCTCGTTGATGTATGGGAATGTCTCAGGCAGAATCTCGTTGAAAACAAGCTTACCAACCGTAGTTAATAAAAGCTTTTTATTTTGTTCTTCGGTGAATGTCTGGTTATTCAAGGATCCAGCATGGACAGCTACTCTTGTATGCAAATGAACATAGCCGTTCTGATAGGCAAGCAGTGCTTCACTTGTATCATTGAAGATCATGCCTTCTCCGACAGCGCCGGCTCTTTCAAGTGTCAAGTAATAGTTACCTAATACCATATCCTGTGAAGGAGTAACAACTGGCTTACCGTCTTTCGGGTTCAGGATGTTCTGTGCTGCAAGCATCAGCAGGCGGGCTTCTGCCTGTGCTTCTGCTGAAAGCGGCACGTGAACAGCCATTTGGTCACCGTCAAAGTCTGCGTTGTATGCAGTACACACAAGCGGATGAAGACGAATAGCGCGTCCTTCCACCAATGTCGGTTCAAATGCCTGAATGCCCAGTCTGTGAAGAGTTGGGGCACGGTTAAGCAATACAGGGTGCTCTTTAATGACACTTTCAAGAACATCCCAAACTTCCGGCTGCACTCTTTCGATCTTGCGTTTTGCAGACTTGATGTTGTGGGCTAAGCCTTTTTCCACCAATTCCTTCATAACGAATGGCTTGAATAATTCCAATGCCATTTCTTTCGGAAGTCCGCACTGGTACATTTTTAAGTTTGGTCCTACGACGATAACCGATCGTCCAGAATAGTCAACACGCTTACCAAGCAAGTTTTGGCGGAAACGTCCCTGCTTCCCTTTAAGCATATGCGACAGGGATTTTAACGGACGGTTTCCTGGTCCTGTTACCGGTCTTCCGCGGCGGCCGTTATCGATTAGCGCATCTACTGCTTCCTGAAGCATGCGCTTTTCGTTTTGAACAATAATGCTTGGAGCACCAAGGTCCAATAGACGCTTTAGGCGGTTGTTGCGGTTGATTACACGGCGGTACAGATCATTTAAGTCGGAAGTGGCAAAACGTCCGCCATCCAGCTGTACCATCGGACGAAGTTCCGGAGGAATAACCGGAAGAACGTCAAGAATCATCCAGGATGGTTCATTTCCGGAGCCACGGAAAGCTTCAAGAACTTCCAGGCGCTTGATAGCACGAGTGCGTCGCTGGCCCTGGGCAGTTTTCAGTTCCTCTTTAAGGGTATCTACTTCTTTGTTGAGGTCTATGTCAGAAAGAAGTTTCTTAATGGATTCAGCACCCATGGATGCCTGGAACTTGTTTCCATACTTTTCACGGTATGCACGGTATTCTTTTTCGGAAAGCAGCTGCTTCTTTTCAAGAGCCGTATCGCCAGGATCCGTTACAACATAAGAAGCGAAGTAAATAACTTCCTCAAGTGCACGCGGAGACATGTCCAGCACAAGACCCATACGGCTTGGGATGCCTTTGAAGTACCAAATGTGGGATACAGGGGCTGCAAGTTCAATGTGGCCCATTCTTTCACGGCGCACTTTTGCACGTGTTACTTCAACGCCGCATCGATCACAGACAACGCCTTTGTATCGAACACGCTTATACTTTCCGCAGTGACATTCCCAGTCTTTTGTCGGTCCGAAAATGCGTTCGCAGAATAAACCGTCTTTTTCTGGTTTTAATGTACGATAGTTGATCGTTTCAGGCTTCTTAACCTCACCATGTGACCAAGAACGTATCTTATCCGGTGAAGCAAGACCTATTTTCATATACTCGAAATTATTTACATCTAGCAAGGGGCCTACCTCCCTTTTGATCTCCGGGTTTTACCCTTATTGCTCAAACAGCAGCAAAAGTGCCAATAATATCCCCAGCAGCCTCCGCCATTTAGGGCGGAGCGCCCAGGGATTAAGGATTTATATTAAATTATTCTTTCGTAACTACCTGTTCTTCATTTTGCGTTTCCGGAGCGATTGTCAATGATTCAGCCTGCTGAACATCATCTTCATCTTCCAGGTCGCGCATTTCAATTTCTTCTTCATCGCCAGAAAGGATCTTAACATCCATACCTAAACTTTGAAGTTCTTTGATTAGTACCTTGAATGATTCCGGTACGCCCGGTTCAGGAACATTCTCGCCTTTGACGATTGATTCGTAAGTCTTAACACGTCCAACGACGTCATCGGACTTAACCGTTAAGATTTCCTGAAGTGTATAGGCAGCACCATATGCTTCAAGTGCCCAAACCTCCATCTCACCGAAACGCTGTCCGCCAAACTGAGCTTTACCGCCCAATGGCTGCTGCGTAACAAGAGAGTAAGGTCCTGTTGAACGGGCATGGAGCTTATCGTCAACCATGTGCGCCAGTTTGATCATATACATGACTCCTACTGATACGCGATTGTCAAACGGCTCGCCTGAACGTCCATCATAAAGGACAGTCTTAGCATCACGCGCCATGCCTGCTTCTTCGATCGTTGCCCATACATCTTCCTCGCGGGCACCATCAAATACAGGAGATGCTACGTGAATGCCCAATGCTCTGGCAGCCATACCAAGGTGAAGCTCAAGCACCTGTCCGATGTTCATACGCGATGGAACCCCGAGAGGGTTTAACATGATGTCTACTGGGGTGCCATCCGGCAGGTAAGGCATGTCTTCTTCCGGTAAAATACGGGAGATAACACCTTTGTTACCGTGGCGTCCGGCCATCTTGTCACCTTCAGAGATTTTACGCTTCTGAACGATATATACACGCACAAGCTGGTTAACACCTGGAGGAAGCTCATCTCCATCTTCTCTGTTAAATACTTTAACATCGAGTACGATACCGCCGCCGCCGTGTGGCACACGAAGGGAAGTATCGCGGACTTCACGAGCTTTTTCACCAAAGATTGCGTGCAATAGCCGTTCTTCAGCTGTTAGTTCCGTTACCCCTTTAGGAGTTACTTTACCAACAAGAAGGTCGCCATCTTTTACTTCCGCACCTGTGCGGATAATTCCGCGTTCGTCCAGATTGCGCAGTGCATCTTCCCCAACGTTAGGGATATCTCTTGTGATCTCTTCAGGTCCAAGCTTTGTATCGCGTGATTCTGATTCATATTCTTCAATATGGATAGATGTATAAACATCATCTTTTACGAGGCGCTCACTCATAATGATCGCATCCTCGTAGTTATATCCATCCCATGTCATAAACGCGACGAGAACGTTGCGTCCAAGCGCTAATTCACCAAGTTCCATGGAAGGTCCGTCAGCAAGGATTTCTCCTTTAGTTACACGGTTGCCTACAGCAACGATTGGGCGCTGGTTGTAGCAAGTTCCCTGGTTGGAACGGATGAATTTAAGCATTCTGTATTTATCAAGATCGCCTTTAACTTCCTGGCCATCCACGTTTTGAATGCGGCGAACCCAAACTTCGCGAGCTTCTACGTGCTCAACGATCCCCTCATGCTTACAGATGACTGCAGCACCTGAGTCTTTACCTGATACATATTCCATACCAGTACCAACTCTTGGCGCTTCCGGCTGCATCAAAGGCACAGCCTGACGCTGCATGTTCGCTCCCATCAGGGCACGGTTGGAGTCATCGTTTTCCAGGAATGGGATACATGCCGTCGCAGCAGAAACTACCTGTTTAGGCGATACATCCATGTAGTCAACACGGTCTCGCTTCACAACTGTGTTTTCACCTTTGAAACGGGCAACTACTTCTTCGTCAAGGAATGAGCCATCGTCACCAAGAAGTGCATTCGCCTGGGCCACTACATAGTTATCCTCTTCATCAGCTGTCAGATAGTCGATGCGGGATGTAACTTTTCCGGTCTCAGGGTCAATTCGGCGATACGGTGTTTCGATAAATCCGAAACGGTTTACCTTCGCAAATGAAGATAAGGAGTTAATCAAACCGATGTTTGGTCCCTCCGGCGTTTCAATCGGACACATACGGCCATAGTGAGAGTAGTGAACGTCACGTACTTCGAAGCCGGCACGTTCACGTGTCAGACCACCAGGTCCTAACGCAGAAAGACGGCGTTTATGTGTCAGTTCAGCGAGCGGATTTGTCTGGTCCATGAACTGGGACAACTGCGAGCTTCCAAAGAACTCTTTAATTGACGCAATAACAGGACGGATATTAATCAGCTGCTGAGGCGTAATGGTATTTGTATCCTGGATGGACATTCTCTCGCGGACCACACGCTCCATACGGGAAAGACCGATGCGGAACTGGTTCTGCAATAGTTCTCCGACTGAACGAAGACGTCTGTTTCCAAGATGGTCGATATCATCTGTATCTCCTACAGAGTGCAGAAGGTTAAAGAAATAACTGATTGAAGCAATGATGTCAGAAGGTGAAATGTTTTTCACTGCTTCTTCAACATAAGCATTGCCAATTACATTGATGACTTTTTCGCCATCTTCATTAGGCGCGTAAATCTTAATAGACTGAAGCAGCACTTCATCATCTACAACTCCGCCTAAAAGGCTTACGGTTTTAAAGCCGATATCCTTCTCCAGGTTAGGAAGGATCCGGTCTAAAGTGCGGCGGTCAAGCGTAACGCCTTTTTCCGCAATGATTTCGCCAGTTTCTGGATCCACAAGCGTTTCAGCCAGTTTTTGACCGAACAGGCGATTTTTGATATGAAGCTTCTTATTGATCTTATAGCGTCCAACATTCGCCAGGTCATAGCGCTTTGGATCGAAAAACCTTGAGACAAGCAAGCTTTTCGCATTTTCAACCGTTGGCGGTTCGCCCGGACGAAGGCGCTCATAAATTTCAAGCAGCGCTTTCTCTGTACTTTCAGTATTATCTTTTTCAAGAGTGTTGCGAATGTACTCGTTGTCTCCAATCAAATCGATGATCTCTTGATCAGAGCCGAACCCAAGTGCACGCAAAAGAACCGTAACGGGCAGTTTCCGAGTACGATCTATTCTGACGTATACGACGTCTTTGGCATCTGTTTCATACTCAAGCCAAGCGCCGCGGTTCGGGATTACGGTTGCTGTAAAGCCTTTTTTCCCGTTTTTATCAAGCTTTCCACTGAAATATACGCTCGGTGAACGTACTAACTGGGATACAATGACACGTTCCGCTCCGTTAATAACGAACGTACCTGTCTCTGTCATAAGCGGGAAGTCACCCATAAAGACATCCTGGTCTTTAACTTCGCCTGTTTCTTTGTTTACAAGACGCACTTTCACACGTAAAGGTGCAGAATATGTAACATCTCGTTCTTTCGATTCCTCAACGGAATATTTTGGTTCGCCAAGGCTGTAATCAATAAATTCAAGCGACAAATTACCAGTAAAGTCTTCAATCGGAGAAATATCATGGAACATTTCTCGTAAACCCTCATCAAGAAACCATTGATAAGAAGAGGTTTGGATTTCGATTAGATTTGGTAATTCTAAAACTTCACTGATTCGTGCGTAACTTCTACGTTGGCGGTGTCGTCCATACTGAACTAGTTGACCTGTCAACTGATTCACCCCTCAAATCAAGCGTTATTGTTGCTAATAGCAATTTATATCATCTTATAAGAAAAGCTATAGAGCGCCTGCCTATCGGCAACAAGCAAAAGAGCCGGAACCGATGGCGCAAAGTGCCGCCAGCGAACTGGCTTAGAAGCTGGACTTTTCCCGAAAAAGTACAGGGACATAAGCCAAACCTCCATTCTTATAAGACAAAAAGAAAAAGGGTTTTCACTTCAAAAACCACATTTTCACAATACGACTATTATTTTGTTAGCTTTCCCATTAAAACCAAATTTATACAACTATTAGATAAATTTAGTTATAAATAGAAATATAATATGTTGGCATTTTACAATACTATCATAGCAAAAAAGTCAAGTCAATCTTTTTTTGCTCTTAAAATAAAATAGCCTTTTTTCTTTTCTGCTGTCTCTACTTCACCGAATAACTCTGTCAGTTTATCTATGGCAGATGGTGCACCCTGCTTTTTCTGGATGACAACCCATAGCTCACCTCCAGAAATCAGCGAATGAAAACTTTGTTCAAATATATCATGAACAACCTTTTTCCCGGCGCGGATCGGCGGGTTTGTCAGAATGGCCGCAAACTTATTTCCTTTTGTATTTTCAAGGCGGTCACTTTCATAGATTTGCACATTTTTAATGCCGTTCAATTCAGCATTTTCTTTCGCAAGTCCAAGCGCCCTCTCATTTACATCAACCATATGAACTGTCCGTTCAGGCATCAGCTTTGCTGCAGTCAGCCCAATGGGCCCGTATCCGCAGCCTACATCGAGAATGTTACCTTCAGCTTCCGGCTCTTCAAAAGTCTCAATTAATAACCTTGAACCAAAATCCACTTCACCCTTTGAAAAAACACCATTATCTGTTTTAAATCGGAATGGATACTCCTTTAGAGTATAACTCCAGGTTTTAGGGCTGCTTTCAACTTTTTGCGTTTGGGAATAGTAGTGTTCAGACATGAAATCACCTCCAGGGAGAATATATAAGAAGAAAATAGAAGAATCACAATTAAGTGGTTTCGAAGGAATTATATAGGATTGCCCATCAAAAAGCAAAAAGTAAACAGAAAAGCAGAAGCGCCCTTCCCTTCCCCGACACCTCGAGGGAACAGGCTCCTCCGTAACACGATGCTTTTAGTCGTACGATGATAAAGCTGACGAAGCGTTCCTTGTTTAGCTGGACAGTACCTTCAGATTAAAGTTATAGATTTTACAGCAAAACAAAAAGCCCGCTTAAGCAGCGGACTTTTCATAAATGTTATTACTTAACTTCAACGCCAGCTCCAACTTCTTCAAGCTTAGCTTTAACTTCTTCAGCTTCTTCTTTAGAAACGCCTTCTTTAAGAGCTTTTGGAGTGTTGTCAACAAGTTCTTTTGCTTCTTTAAGTCCAAGACCTGTGATTTCACGTACCACTTTGATAACTTTGATTTTTTGGTCGCCTGCAGAAGCAAGAACAACGTCAAATTCAGTTTTCTCAGCAGCAGCGTCTCCACCAGCAGCTCCGCCCATTACAGCTACAGGAGCAGCAGCAGTTACACCAAATTCTTCTTCGATAGCTTTTACTAAGTCGTTAAGTTCTAAAACAGTCATATTTTTAACTGCTTCAATGATTTGTTCTTTAGTCATGATTATGTTTCCTCCTTATTTTTGGTTTGAATCTATTAGTTTAACGCTAAAATCAACTTACGCGCCTTGTTCTTCTTTTTGATCTGCAACAGCTTTTGCAGCAAGAGCAAGATTGCGGATAGGTGCTTGAAGTACGCTGAGTAGCATAGAAAGCAAGCCTTCGCGTGATGGTAGTTCAGCAAGAGCTTTGATATCTTCTACTGAAGCGACATTTCCTTCGATTACACCTGCTTTAATTTCAAGTGCTTCATGCTTTTTCGCGAAATCATTAAGGATTTTCGCTGGAGCAACTACATCTTCTGTGCTGAACGCGATTGCGTTAGGTCCAGTTAAAGCTTCGTTTAAACCCGAAAGTTCAGCAGCTTCAGCAGCACGGCGAGTCATTGAATTCTTGTATACTTTGAATTCCACGCCAGCTTCACGAAGCTGTTTACGAAGTTCAGTAACTTCAGCAACAGTAAGACCACGGTAGTCAACAACAACTGTTGATAAACTTGATTTAAGCTTATCAGCAATTTCTTCTACGATTTGTTTCTTTTGTTCGATAACGCTGCTCATCCTTACACCTCCTGTAGAATTTCTACATTCATACCGTCCAATAAAAAACCTCCACGACTTTGCAGACATGGAGGAAGTATACAATAGCAAGAAAAAGCAATTCTATCGTAATACCTCGGCAGGAAATTAAGCAATTAAGCACCTGCTGTCTACGGCACAAATGTTATTATATTTTAACAACAAAATACATATTACAGCATGTATTTTAGAATGTCAATTGTTATTATTTTACTGCAACAGATGAAGGATCTACTTTTACGCCAGGTCCCATAGTAGAAGTAACAGAAACGTTCTTCATGTAAGTTCCTTTAGCAGCAGCAGGCTTCACTTTCATCATTGTATCGAAAATAGTGTTGAAGTTTTCAACAAGCTTTTCGTCTTCGAAAGATACTTTACCGATTGGCACGTGGATGTTACCAGCTTTGTCAACACGGTATTCAACTTTACCTGCTTTGATTTCGTTAACTGCTTTTTGAACGTCAAAAGTAACTGTGCCAGTCTTAGGGTTTGGCATTAAGCCTTTAGGTCCTAATACGCGGCCAAGTTTACCAACTTCACCCATCATGTCAGGTGTAGCAACGATTACATCAAAGTCGAACCAGCCTTGGCTGATTTTGTTGATGTATTCAGAATCACCTACGAAATCTGCTCCAGCAGCTTCTGCTTCTTTCGCTTTTTCACCCTTAGCGAAAACAAGAACGCGCTGAGTTTTACCAGTTCCGTTTGGAAGAACAACTGCTCCACGGATTTGCTGGTCAGCTTTCTTAGGGTCAACTCCTAGACGGAATGCTACCTCAACAGTTGCATCAAATTTTGCAAAATTAGTTTTCTTCGCAAGTTCAATCGCCTCAGCAATTGGGTAAGCTTTTGAAGAATCAACAAGCTTCACAGCTTCTGCGTATTTCTTACCTTTTTTAGCCATTTTTATTTCCTCCTTGATTGTGGTTTTAGCGGAATAACCTCCCACGAGTAAAAGCGGAGGCGCCTCGGTCAGCCCCGACAAGCATAAGACGAGCCTCACTGAAAGGTGATCTTTACCTTTCCGGGAGGATTAGCTTATGACTCGAGGGGCTAGGCGCCGCAGCTAGACACTAAAAGCGGAGGCGCCTCGGTCAAAGGCGCCTGCTCTAGACAGAACAAAGGTTGCGAGTGAAACAAAATTCAGCGTCGCAACCTCATCCCTAAATCTGCTTCGTGCATGGATTAGTCCTCGATAACGATACCCATGCTGCGTGCAGTACCTTCAACCATACGCATTGCAGCTTCTACACTAGCAGCGTTTAGATCAGGCATCTTTGTTTCAGCAATCTCGCGTACCTTGTCACGCTTGACTGTTGCTACTTTATTACGGTTTGGTTCACCAGAACCAGACTCGATTCCAGCCGCTTTCTTAAGAAGAACTGCAGCAGGAGGAGTTTTCGTAATAAATGTAAATGAACGGTCTTCAAAAACCGTGATTTCAACAGGAATGATTAAGCCAGCTTGTTCAGCTGTGCGAGCGTTAAATTCCTTACAGAATCCCATGATGTTAACACCTGCTTGACCTAGTGCCGGTCCTACTGGTGGTGCAGGGTTTGCTTTACCTGCAGGGATTTGCAGCTTTACAAGTTTGATTACTTTTTTAGCCACGAGACACACCTCCTTAAAGTCCGTGATGTGGTAATAGGGAAAATTCCCTCCCACTCAACTTATAGTCTTTATATTAAGATAAAGAACTTTTAACAATTGTCCAGTCTCTTTGTCCGAGACATACTGACCTTTGAAATATTATCACTTTTCAAAGGCAATTTCAAGTTTTTTTACAAAGATATATAAAAGTACTTTCAGCAGACTGCTTCTTACAGTTTTTCAATCTGTGAAAAATCTAATTCAACCGGAGTGTCACGGCCAAACATGTTGACAAGCACTTTAATCTTCGCCTTATCTTTATCAATATCTTCAATGGTGCCTGTGAAGTTCGCAAACGGACCTTCTTTCACCTGAACTGTTTCACCGATCTCAAAGTTGATATCAAAGCGTGCTTCTTCAACACCCATATGCTTAAGGATGTTCGTAACTTCTTCCGGCAATAGTGGAGTCGGCTTTGAGCCAGAACCTGCTGAACCTACGAATCCAGTTACACCCGGAGTATTTCTTACTACATACCAGGAATCATCCGTCATCACGATTTCTACTAGTACATAACCAGGGAAGACTTTGCGCTTCACTACTTTTTTCTTGCCGTTTTTCAATTCTGTTTCTTCTTCTTCCGGAACTACCACGCGGAAGATCTTATCTTGCATACCCATTGATTCAACACGTTTCTCCAGATTGGCTTTGACTTTATTTTCATAGCCGGAGTACGTGTGAACAACATACCAATTCTTTTCCATTTACGAGGACTTGTTCGTCCTTCCCTCCCTGTATTCAACAATTTATTATTTTTGACCAAATTAAAAAACCCGTTTCCGGGCTTTGCAAATGTTTCCTGTGTTATTCTCCATTATACCATGGAAACTCAGGGGTTATTCAAGAATTAAACGAATCAATTCAGAAATTCCCAGGTCAATCACCGCAAAAAACAGAGCGAAGAACGTAACCGTAGCAAGAACGGTAACAGTATAGTTTGTCAGCTCTTTGCGTTTAGGCCAGCTGACCTTTTTCATTTCCCGGCCAACTTCACGGAAAAAATTCACGATGCGCTGCATTTCGTAACCCCCAACTTTCAAGAGATGTACCCTTTAACAAGAAGCGAAAGCGGCTTCAAAATCAGACCAATCTTCCAGTCTGCATAAAACGCTCAGGCTTCTGCTATTAAAAGAGCAAACTTCTTATCTATATAATCACTTTGTTTCTTTATGGATCGTATGAGCGCTGCATGTGCTGCAGAACTTCTTCAGTTCCAGCCTTGCAGAATCATTTTTGCCCGCAGTGGAATAATTTCTGGAACCACATACAGAGCAAGCCAAAATTACCTTTTTAGTCATATTTCCACCTACTAAGTCACATTACGCCCTTAAAACTTTAACACGCACCCCAAAACATGTCAATAACTGCAAAAAAAGCAAGGTGTTGGGAAATTCTGTCTATAGGGAAAATTCACGCACTTCCAAATATCTTTCCAGCTTTCTTTTCACCCGCTGCAGGGCGTTGTCAATCGATTTAACATGGCGGTTCAGTTCTTCGGAAATTTCCTGATAGGACTGCCCATCCAAATAAAGGGCAAGCACCTTTCGTTCAAGGTCACTCAGAAGCTCTGACATTTTCACTTCAATGTGATCAAATTCTTCCTGGTTGATAATAAGCTCTTCAGGGTCCATAACCTTCGCCCCAGAGATTACATCCATAAGCGTCCTGTCCGATTCCTCATCATAAATGGGCTTGTCCAAAGACACATAAGAGTTCAGCGGAATATGCTTTTGGCGGGTCGCTGTCTTGATGGCGGTTATGATTTGCCTGGTGATGCACAGTTCGGCAAACGCTTTAAATGAAGACAGCTTGTCCTCTTTAAAATCGCGGATCGCCTTGTATAAGCCGATCATTCCCTCTTGTACAATATCTTCTTTATCTGCGCCAATCAAAAAATAGGATCTTGCTTTTGCCCGGACAAAATTGCGGTACTTATGAATCAGATAATCAAGGGCCTCACTCTCGCCCTTATGCACGAGCTCAACTATTTCTTCGTCCTCAAGCTGGATAAAGTCTATAAGATTTTCGTCGATTGTCTTGAAGTCAGCACTCACTAGGATCCCCCCGACCGTACAAGCATGGTTAGAAATATTATACAGCACGGATTTTTCAAGCGTCAACCGCTCATTGTCCTCCTCTGCGCCATTTTTCAAAAATTTCTGCCACTTCATCACTGAGAGGTATCTTGGATACAGGCTTTTTCTGCTGAATTTTTTTTACTTTTTTTTCGATGCTGCTTTCAATCAAATTCATTTCATTGAGCAGCTCCCTTGCTGATTTTCTTAGAGCTCCCTGGCCAAATATGACCCATTGCTCTGTGAAATCGGAGGTTGCCACATGAATTTGGGTTTTAATATTACTGAGATCAATAGCCAATTTTTCAATGCGTTCATCGGCCGTCTCATTATTTCTTGTAAAAATAACTTCGACCTTTGAATCCTTAAACTTTTTTTCCGTGCCCTTTACATAATGGGCATCAAACACGATAATCACTCTGTACCCGGAATATCCCTGGTACTCGGCCATTTTTTCAATCAGGCGGTCTCTTGCTGACGATAAATCCTTGTTTTTGAGCTCCCTGAGTTCTGGCCAAGCACCAATTATGTTGTATCCATCAACAAGAAGGATGTCCATTTCTATCCCTCAAGCGGGTGCCGTTTCCGATAAACCTCATACATGAGCAGCGCAGCAGCAACTGATGCGTTAAGGGAAGTAACATGTCCAGCCATCGGCAGGTTAATAAGAAAATCACATTTATCGCGAATCAGGCGGCCCATCCCTTTACCTTCGCTTCCAATTACAAGACCTAAAGGCATCGTTCCATCCATCTGACGGAAGTCTTGTTTCCCTTTTGCATCGGTACCGGCAATCCAGACGCCTCTTTCTTTTAATTCATCAATTGTTCTGGCCATATTCGTAACCCGGACAACCGGGATATACTCGATCGCTCCTGTTGAGGCTTTGGCTACTGTTGCCGTGAGCCCGACCGCTCTTCTCTTCGGAATAATGATCCCGTGCGCCCCGACTGCATCTGCGGTTCTCATGATGGAGCCAAGATTATGGGGATCTTCTATCTCATCCAGCAGCAAGAAGAAAGCTGCTTCATTTTTCTTTTCTGCAGCAGCAAACAAATCGTCGATTTCTGCATATTGATAAGCAGCAACCTGTGCAATAACACCCTGATGATTCCCCTCTGCCATCCCATCTATTTTTTTCTTGGGAACGAACTGGACCAGTACCCCGGCGGACTTCGCCAAACCGATTACCTGCTGCATCTGCCCGCTTTGCGAACCTTCTGCAATGAATATCTTATTAATATCCCTCTCTGACTTTAATGCTTCAATAACGGGATTTTTCCCGATGATAAAATCCTGGCTCACTTTGCCGCTCCTCCTTTCCTTTTCTCAACTAAATGTATGGATTCCAGAATCAGCTCTTCCATCCGCTCCTGTCTTTTCGACAAAAACAGATATCCGATAAGAGATTCAAAAGCTGTGCTGTATCTGTATGTTTGGACATCTGTATTTTTCGGCACCGATCCGGACTTTGCATTTCGCCCCCTGCGGACTACTGCCAGTTCTTCCTCCGTCAGCCGTTCAGAGTCAATTAATTCATGAATGATTATGGACTGGGCTTTTGCAGAAACATATCGGGTTGCCTCCTTATGGAGAAAATGGGGCCGAACCCGTCCATTCTGAAGGAGATGGTGGCGTATATAGGTTTCAAATACCGCATCCCCCATATACGCCAAGGCAAGACTATTCAATTGTTTTTCATCTATTTTGTTTTCATAGTGAAGCATTGCTTAGCCTCTTTTCCATCTGATTCCCTGCGGTGTATCTTCAAGGATAATATTCATCTCTTTCAGCTGATCGCGGATTTTGTCTGCCAGTTCGAAATTACGCTCTTTTCTGGCCTGCTGCCTCTGCTCAATCAGCTGTTCGATTTCCTCATCCAGAAGGTCAGCATTTGTTTCTTCAAGAGAAAGGCCCAATACGTCAAACAGCGTTTCGAATTCTTTCGTGAAAGCATCAATCACTTCAACAGCTGTGTTTTTCTCCATCAGATAATAATTCGCAAGCTTAGACAGTTCGAACAAAATAGATACGGCATTGGCTGTATTGAAATCATCATCCATATCTTGAATGAACTGTTCATGTAGAGAGGTTATTTTATCCAGCCACTCCTGATTATTATCAGTCAGGTTCACACTTGCTTCTTTGCGATGCTGCAAATTGTGATAAGACGTTTTAATGCGCTCGAGCCCTGTACGGGTATTTTCAAGAAGCTCATCACTGTAGTTAATCGGATGTCTGTAATGTACGGACAGCATGAAAAATCTTAGAACCTGCGGGTCATGCTTTTGGATAATGTCATGAACCAGGACGAAATTCCCCAGTGATTTAGACATTTTTTCGTTGTCGATATTAATATAGCCATTGTGCATCCAATAGCGGGCAAACGTTTTGCCTGTCAATGCTTCCGATTGGGCGATCTCATTTTCATGATGCGGGAAAGACAGATCCTGTCCGCCGGCATGAATATCAATTGTGTCCCCGAGGTATTTCCTTGCCATAGCCGAGCACTCAATATGCCACCCCGGCCTTCCCTGTCCCCAAGGGCTCTCCCACGCGATTTCCCCTTCCTTCGCTGCTTTCCAAAGAACAAAGTCGAGAGAATCCTGTTTCTTTTCGCCGACCGCAATGCGGGCACCGACCCGCAACTCATCAATGGACTGATGGGACAGTTTTCCGTACTCATCGAACTTACGGGTATGGTAATAAACATCCCCTTCTGATTCATACGCGAAGCCTTTATCAATCAATGTCTGGATAAACTCAATAATGATATCGATGCTTTCTGTCACTCTCGGGTGGACATCAGCCTTTCTGCAGCCCAGTGCAGAAACGTCTTCGAAGTAGGCATTAATGAATCGTTCCGCGATGCTTGGAACATCCGTTCCCAGTTCATTGGCTACGCGGATCAGCTTATCATCCACATCAGTAAAATTGGATACATACTGAACATCGAAGCCGCGGAATTCAAGATATCTGCGCACAGTATCAAATACAATTGGCGGGCGCGCATTCCCTATATGGATATAGTTATAAACGGTAGGACCGCACACATACATTTTCACTTTTCCCTCTTCTATGGGAATAAAATCTTCTTTTTGACGAGTAAGTGTATTATAGATTTGAATGGCCATGAATCTGGCTCCTTTCTTTCCTCAGCGTTTCGACTTCGCCTTTTAATTCCTGCAGCTCCTTCTCCAATTCCTTAAACCGGTCTGCAATTGGATCGGGAAGATCACAATGATTTAAATCCTTGCTAATTTTTACTCCATCCCGGACTTTCACTCTTCCAGGAATGCCGACTACGGTTGAATTGGGCGGAACCTCATGAAGGACAACAGAGCCTGCCCCTATCTTAGAATTCTCTCCAATAGTAATGGAACCCAAAACCTTCGCACCAGTCGCGATCAGCGCGTTGTCCTTAATTGTAGGATGCCGCTTGCCTTTTTCCTTTCCGGTTCCCCCAAGTGTCACACCCTGGAAAACAGTTACATTATCACCGATTTCACAAGTTTCCCCGATGACAACCCCCATGCCATGGTCGATAAAAAAGCGTCTGCCGATCTTAGCTCCAGGGTGAATTTCAATTCCTGTGAAAAAGCGGCTGACCTGGGAAACAACTCTTGCAAGAAAATAAAACTTCCTTTTAAAAAGTGCGTGGGCTATGCGATGCGACCAGACAGCATGCAATCCTGAGTATGTTAATACTACTTCCAAATAACTTCTTGCTGCCGGATCCTGTTCAAATACCACTTCGATATCTTCCTTCATTCTTGCAAACATTGTTCATTTCCCCTCCCGACATAGATCTCGATCTCTTTTTTTATTTTTCTAAAGCTTTTCCCCTATAATATTTCTCCGCCCATAAAAGTAGGTTTTAAAATATAAAAAAGCGCCTCTGCCACAATCGGACAGAGACGCTTTATGCGCGGTTCCACTCTGTTTAGGCTTCAGAAGCCTCAACTTTAACTTGTTAACGGATAAGTTCCGCTCAAATCTACTAGGAAACATGGGCATCCGTTCAAATTGAGGCTCTGAGGCGCACTTCGGAAAAAGGAGAGGCTTAAACCACTTTCAGCCGGTGATGGTTCTCTCTAAAAAGCATCTTTTTTCTTACTTTTCCTCTTCAACACTTTTCGATATAGAATTTACTTAATACTATATTACATTTTCTCCAAGATGTTAACCAATAATGCTCATTAATCGAGTTTTTACTTTTTCTTTTCCTAAAAGCTCGATGGCCTGCGGCAGATCAGGCCCATGGGTTTGGCCAGTAGTAGCTGAACGGATTGGCATGAACAGTTTCTTGCCCTTGTGGCCTGTTGATTTTTGCACAGCCTTCATGGCCGCTTTAATTTCATCCGCTTTGAACTCTGACATATTATCAATTTCCTGCAGGAAAGCAGACAGCACTTCAGGAACCTGCTCTTCAGCCAGAACTTCCTTCGCTTCTTCATCAACTGTCATTTCTTCTGTAAAGAACAGTTCTGAAAGCTCAGCAATTTGAGCGCCATAGCTCATTTTTTCCTGATAAAGAGTGATCAGGCTTCTAACCCAATCTTCATTTTCCTGCTTCCAGTTTTCACTGATCTTACCTGCCTTTACCAGGTGAGGGGCTGAAATGGCCACCAGACGGTCTTGATCAAGCTTCTTCATGTACTGGTTATTCATCCACTCAAGCTTCTGCTTATCGAAAAGGGCAGGAGATTTTGATAATCTGCTTTCATCAAAAATATCAATGAATTCTTCTTTGGAGAAGATTTCTTCATCGCCTGCAGGAGACCAGCCAAGCAGAGCAATAAAGTTAAAGAGCGCTTCCGGCAGATAGCCGAGCTCTTCATACTGCTCAATGAACTGGATAATTGTCTCGTCCCGCTTGCTCAGTTTTTTGCGGCTTTCATTGACAATCAGCGTCATATGGCCAAACGTCGGAATGTCCCAGCCTAATGCTTCGTATATCATCTGCTGCTTAGGCGTATTGGAGATATGGTCATCTCCGCGCAGGACATGAGAAATTTTCATAAGGTGGTCATCCACTGCTACGGCAAAGTTATAAGTAGGAGTGCCATCCTTTTTGACAATGACAAAATCGCCAAAGCCTTCAGATTCGAATGACACTTCGCCTTTTACCATGTCATTGAATGTCAATTCCCTGCCTTTTGGCACTAAGAAGCGGATGCTTGGCTTTCTGCCTTCTGCTTCCAGTGCAGCTCTTTCATCCTCTGTCAGATGACGGCATTTTCCTGAGTAAGCAGGAGTATCGCCTTTTGCAGATTGAGCTTCTCGCTCTGCTTCCAGTTCCTCTTCTGTACAATAGCATTTATAGGCATGCCCTTTGTCGAGCAATTCCATGTAGTATGTTTCATAGATATGATTTCTTTCAGATTGGCGGTATGGGCCAAATTCGCCTTCCTGGTCGATGCTCTCGTCCCAATCCATGCCAAGCCATTTTAAATAGTGAAGCTGGCTTTCTTCGCCGCCTTCAATATTCCTTTTCTTATCTGTATCCTCAATGCGGATGATGAATTTCCCGCCTTTGCTTCTTGCAAACAAATAGTTGAAAAGCGCCGTTCTTGCATTTCCGATATGCAAATGTCCAGTCGGACTCGGAGCATAGCGGACGCGGATTTCATTTGACATACTAATTGCCTCCTTAAAATCTTAACGATAAAGTGAAACTCAATCAGTGGTACAACTATGGGGATTTGTTGCTGATACAAACGATAGAACACTTATTTGCTCATTTAGCCAGCTTTCCCGCTACTGATTGCTGGTTGAACCAATCGGGCCTATACGGGCAGTTTGACTCCCGCGTATCTCCCTTGGAATCCTTTGAGTCCAAAATCGGGAGTCTTACTGCCCATTAGACTGCAATAAGCTATATTTTAACACTCAGGTTTTTCTTCTGAAAGGTAATTTTACTGGCTCTCTTTCTTTTTCAGCAAAACAGCGGCCTGGGAGGCGATTCCCTCCCCCCGTCCTGTAAATCCAAGCTTTTCTGTAGTTGTTGCTTTCACATTAATATTTTCTTTCCCGGTTTCCAGAAGCTCTGCAATCCGCTCCTGCATTTTCCCGATATGAGGAGCCATTTTCGGCTTCTGGGCAATGATGGTGCAGTCTGCATTAACCAGCTCATACCCTTTTTCTTTTACGATTCCCCACACATGCGCGAGCAGCTTCGCAGAATCGGCATCCTTGAATTCAGGATCAGTATCAGGAAAATGCCGACCAATGTCTCCTTCTCCAATTGCTCCAAGGCAGGCATCGGCCACTGTATGCAGCAGGACATCTGCATCTGAATGCCCCAGCAGCCCTTTCTCATATGGTATTTCAATACCCCCGATAATCAGCGGGCGCCCTTCTGCAAACTGATGAACATCAAAACCTTGTCCAATCCGAAACATTATACAATCTCCTTTATATATGACTTCTTTTCTTTATAATTGCTTCCGCAAAATAAATATCTTCTGGTGTAGTCAGCTTAATATTATCGTAACTTCCTTGAACAATCACCACTTCATTGCCTAAACGCTCCACAAGGCTGGCATCATCTGTTCCCAGGAAGCCGTCTTCCTCGGCCTTGCGGTGTGCCTCAAGCAGGGAAGAAACACGAAAGGCCTGTGGAGTTTGAACAGCCCACAGGCAGGAACGTTCAAGTGTTTCTGTAATTAAATTTCCGTCAGCTTTTTTAACTGTATCCTTCAGCGGTACTGCAAGAACAGCAGCTCCTTTTTCCCATGCTGCTTTCACCAGCGGCTGCAGTAAATCCCGGGTAATAAAAGGGCGGGCAGCGTCATGAACCAGCACCACTTGCTCACCCGAAGCCGCCTTGGCCGCATTATAGACGCTATGCTGCCTTTCCTGCCCGCCTTCTGCCATAGCGGCCACTTTTGTAATCTGATGCTCTTTTAACAGAATGCGTATTTCTTCCTCATCCTGAGGATTGATTGCCAGATAAATGCCCGTGCATTCCGGGTCACTTTCAAAAACTCTTAACGTATGTATAAACACAGGGACATTCCCGATTTCCAGGAGAAGCTTATTCTTTCCGGCTCCCATTCTTTTCCCCTGCCCGGCCGCCGGGAGAATCACTTGATAATTCATATTATGGCTCCTATCTTTTAAAAAAGCAGGAAAAAGGCAGGGAAAGCAATCTCCCTGCACATTCTGTCCTACTTTCTATCATACATTATAAAGCTTTTTCCAGAAGCTTAGGTTTTGCAAAGATCATTCGTCCGGCTGATGTCTGCAGAACACTTGTGACAAGAACATCGATATGTTTGCCAATATAATTTCTGCCTTCTTCCACTACAATCATCGTGCCGTCGTCCAGATAAGCAATTCCCTGATTCTGTTCCTTGCCGTCCTTAATAACCTGTACCTTCATTTCTTCGCCTGGAAGCACAACCGGTTTGACGGCATTTGCCAGGTCATTAATATTGAGGACTGCCACTTTTTGCAGTTCACATACCTTGTTTAAGTTAAAGTCATTGGTCACAACGACGCCATTCGTCAGCTTAGCCAGCTTCACGAGCTTGCTGTCCACCTCTTGGATTTCTTCAAAATCGCCTTCATAGATTTCCACATTAATCGAAAGCTCTTTTTGGATCCGATTCAGTATATCCAGACCCCGTCTGCCACGGTTGCGCTTTAATACATCTGAAGAATCAGCAATGTGCTGAAGCTCTTCGAGTACAAACTGAGGAATGACAATCGTACCTTCCAGAAAGCCCGTCTGACAGATATCAGCAATGCGTCCATCGATAATAACGCTGGTATCAAGAATCTTGAGTGAGTTTTTGGGTGCAGCTTCAGGTTCGGGTTCTTCTTCACTGCTCTTCTTTTTCTTGCTTGAAATTAAACTTAAAAGCTCATCCCGCTTTTTAAAGCCCACCTGAAATCCTAGATAGCCGAACAGGAGCGTCAGAACAATCGGAGCAACGGTATTCAGAATCGGGACCTCAATCGCATTTAGTGCATATCCGATTAAAAAGGCAATGACTAATCCAAAAACCAGGCCGACACTTCCAAAAATAATATCTGTTATAGGTACTTTTACCAGTGATTCTTCTGCCCATCTCACGAAATTGACGACATGATCAACCGCCCAAAAAGTTAAAAGATAAAAAATAATAGCACCTAAAATGGCGGACACATATGGATTATTTAAAAGAGGAATGTCATCTAAACTGATTAATTTTAATAAGTCAGGAATCAAAAATATACCCAGCGTTACCCCGATAATAAGGAAGCATGCCTGTACAATACGTTTTAACATTCCGTCACCTCCTTTTAATCATTATAAACAAATTCACAAAATTGAAACCCTGAATCCGGGGGATTTTCAATTTTTCCCTAATAATTATTTCACGATAGTAAAAAAACGTCTTTATACTGCTTAAATTTTTACTTCTACACACTTTAAGGGTAGCACCATTGGCAATAAACTGTCAAATAATTAACTTATCATTTTAGCATAACTAATTACATAGTTCAATGGTCTCTTTATAGCTGACGGTCCGCAAAAACCTGCTCTTTTATGAGCTTAAGTCCTTCTTTAATTTTTCTGGCCCTTACCTCTCCGATTCCTTCTACCTCATCGAGCTCCTCTACTGTCGCCGTGATGATATTCGGAAATTCTTCAAACCGGTTAATCAGATTGTCGATAATAATCGGCGGAAGGCGGGGAACTTTATTCAGCATGCGGTAGCCGCGGGGGCATTTGAATTCTTCCGTATGAATATACCCATTGTAGCCAAGAAGCTTAAGAATGACAGAATCTTCGAGCATTTCCCCTTTTGATAGCTCCTGAAGCTTAACAATTGCATCCCTTGAGTCGATGTCCCTGGATTGAGCATAGTCTTTTATAATCCATTCTGCTTCTCGTTCAAGCTCCATCAGCAGCTCATTCATCTGGAGCCGAATCAGCCTTCCTTCAGTACCCAGTTCACTTAAGTAGGTGAGCAGTTCATTTTTAATGCGCAGAACCATTTCGATATTATGAAAAACATGCAGGATGTCACTGTATGTAACAAGCTCTTCAAATTCCAGGATGCTAAGGTTGCCGATGCTCTGTTCAAGAACGACCTTATACTTTTCAAGAGTCTGCACGGCTACATTCGCCTTAGTTAAAATGACGCCAATATCACGCAGGGCATAGCGTGAATGGCCTTTATAAAGGGTAATGACATTTCGTCTCTGGGAAATGGCAATCACTAATGCGCCTGTTTGCCTGGCAACCCGCTCAGCCGTCCGGTGCCGCATGCCCGTTTCGGTTGAAGGTACACCAGGATCGGGAGCCAGCTGAGCATTAGCAATGAGAATCTTGTTCCCTTCTTCATTTAAAATAATGGCTCCATCCATCTTGGCCAGTTCATACAAATAGCTTGGCGAAAATGGGCAATTGATTTGGAACCCGCCATCAACAAGGTTACTCAACTTTTCCTTTGATCCCAATACAATCAGCCCGCCTGTATTAGCGCGAAGAACATTATCAATCCCTTCCCTGATAGGCGTACCCGGAGCCATGAACCGAAGGATTTCACTCATCGTTTTTTCGCCCATTTTTTTAGTCTCCATCTTTATCCCCCTAACGCAGCCTTAAGAGCTTCACCGACCGAACTTACTCCGATTAGTTCAATTCCTCCCGGTGCGCTCCAGCCGCCAAGATTGTTCGCCGGCAGGATAACCCGCTCAAAACCCAGCTTGGCTGCCTCCTGCACTCTTTGTTCTATTCTTGATACTCTCCTGACCTCTCCTGTGAGTCCTACTTCTCCGATGATGCAGTCTGTTGCCTTTGTTGGCTTATCCCGAAAGCTTGACGCAATACTCACAGCAATGGCCAGATCAATAGCCGGTTCATCAAGCTTCACTCCGCCAGCCACTTTTAAGTATGCATCCTGATTTTGCAGGAGCATCCCGACCCGTTTTTCCAAAACCGCCATCAGGAGCGGAACCCGGTTATGATCAATTCCTGTCGCCATTCGTCTTGGATTTCCAAAGCTTGTTGGAGAAATCAGCGCCTGAATTTCAACCAGGACTGGCCTCGTTCCTTCCATAGAAGCAACTACTGTTGAACCGGCAGCTCCCTGTGACCGCTCTTCCAGGAAAATTTCTGACGGGTTAGCCACTTCCTCAAGCCCAAATTCCTTCATTTCAAAAATGCCCATCTCGTTTGTTGAGCCAAATCTGTTTTTCACTGCCCGCAGGATCCGGTATGTATGATGGCGTTCACCCTCAAAGTACAAAACCGTATCAACCATATGCTCCAGAAGTCTTGGACCGGCAATGGACCCTTCCTTTGTAACATGCCCTACGATAAAAATGGCAATTCCCTTCGTTTTGCCGATGCGCATTAGCTCAGCGGTACATTCCCGGACCTGAGAAACGCTGCCAGGCGCTGATGTCACTTCAGGATGAAAGATCGTCTGAATGGAGTCTATAATGACAAAGTCAGGACTCACTGAATCAATTGTTCTGCTGATTTCATCAAGGCTGGTTTCCGAGTAAACAAGCAGATTGTCTGAAGAAACACCTAAGCGGTCAGCACGCAGCTTCGTCTGACGCATGGATTCTTCCCCTGATATATAAAGAACAGAATGCTTCCTGTTCGCCAGCTGTGATGACACTTGAAGAAGAAGCGTTGATTTCCCGATGCCCGGATCTCCCCCAATAAGAACAAGGGAACCTCTAACGATTCCTCCCCCAAGGACACGGTTTAATTCTATTAAATCGGTATGTATGCGTGGTTCGCTGACTGTTTCAATGGATGTAATCGGTGTAGCTTTCGCCGCTATGGCAGAGCCCTGTGAATGAGCAAAAGCGCCCCTTCTCGTTGAAGCAGGCTTCTCCACCTCTTCCACCATCGTATTCCACTGTCCGCATCCCGGACATTTCCCCATCCACTTCGGTGATTCATAGCCGCATTCCTGGCACATGAATTTCGTTTTTCTTTTAGCCATACTTCTTCCCCTCTCTGTACACATTCATCCAGCCGTATTAAAGGAAATCTTAATATTACCGGCCTTGCATGAAAGAACCAGTGATGACAGAAGTACGGTTTACTTCCTATTCCCTTTTCCAACGGGTCTTAAAATGTTTTTGTCCTGATATCTCTTTCTCTCTTAAAATTAACATAAAACGGCAGAATAAACCTCTTTTAAGGCTGTAATGAAAAAATGGGCTGATAGAGTACAAAAAGGTACACGTATAACAGGGACGTGTACCTTTTTGCTGTGTAAAATCTATTGATGCTTTATTAGGGGTTCGTTAACCTTATTTCTGAAGATTTGCTGTTCCGCTTGGTTCAGCCGTTTTCACAACAAATTCTCCATCCTTTACATCGATTACCACGGATTGCCCGGTTAGGACTGTGCCCTTTAACAGCTCTTCGGATAAGCGGTCTTCAATATGCTTTTGAATAGCCCGGCGAAGCGGACGTGCACCGTACTCAGGATCATAACCCTCAACCGAGATTTTTTCTTTGGCTGCATCCGTCAATTCCAGTGTAATATCCTGTTCCTTCAATCGTTTCGTTAACGTGTCAGACATCAGCGAAACAATTTCCTGAAGATGCTTTTTCTCCAATGCATGGAAAACGATGATTTCATCGATACGATTCAGGAATTCCGGTCGGAAGGACTTTTTCATCTCCTCCATTACTTTTCCTTTCATATCTTTGTAATCCTGTTCCCCATCCTGGATGTTAAAACCAACGTATTTGTTCCGCTTAAGTGCTTCAGCACCTACATTGGATGTCATAATCAGAACGGTATTGCGGAAATCAACGGTTCTGCCCTTAGAGTCTGTTAATCTTCCGTCTTCCAATACCTGTAAAAGGATGTTGAATACATCAGGATGTGCCTTTTCAATTTCATCCAGCAGCACAACAGAATATGGCTTTCTGCGGACTTTTTCGGTTAACTGCCCGCCTTCTTCATATCCTACATAGCCCGGAGGTGAACCTACCAGACGGGATGTAGAGTGTTTCTCCATGTATTCTGACATATCGATGCGGATCATCGCATCCTCGTCACCGAACATCGCTTCTGCTAATGCACGGGCTAGCTCCGTTTTACCTACACCAGTCGGCCCAAGGAATACAAATGAGCCAATCGGGCGCTTCGGATCTTTAAGGCCTGCACGGGCACGGCGGACAGCCTTCGAAATGGCCTTAACCGCTTCTTCCTGTCCGATTACACGGGAATGAAGAATTTCTTCCAGGTTCAGAAGCTTTTCTGTTTCTGTTTGGGCCAGCTTCGATACAGGGATTCCAGTCCAGCTGGCCACAACATTGGCGATGTCCTCAACCGTCACTTCACTGTTCTCTTTGCCCTGCTTTTCTTTCCATGTTTTCTTCGTTTCTTCAAGCTGTTCGCGCAGGCGCTGCTCTGTATCTCTTAAGGAAGCCGCCTTTTCAAATTCCTGGCTTTGAACGGCAGCATCTTTCTCTTTCCTTACATCCTCGAGTTTAACCTCCAGCTCTTTCAGGTTTGGAGGGGTAGTATAAGATCGAAGTCTTACCTTCGAACCCGCTTCGTCAATTAAATCAATCGCTTTATCTGGAAGGAAGCGGTCTGAGATGTAGCGGTCTGATAGTTTTACAGCCGCTTGAATGGCTGCATCCGTAATCGTCACGCGATGGTGTGCCTCATAACGGTCACGAAGACCTTCAAGAATCTGTACTGATTCTTCCGCAGTAGGCTCATCAACCGTAATAGGCTGGAATCTTCTTTCAAGTGCCGCATCCTTTTCAATGTATTTTCTGTATTCATCAAGAGTTGTTGCACCTATGCACTGAAGTTCACCGCGTGCCAGAGAAGGCTTTAAGATGTTGGAAGCATCTATCGCCCCTTCTGCTCCGCCTGCACCTATTAATGTATGAAGCTCGTCAATGAATAAAATAATGTTTCCGGCCTGCCTGATTTCATCCATTACCTTCTTCAGGCGGTCTTCAAATTCACCGCGATACTTCGTTCCAGCTACAACTGTACCCATATCAAGCGTCATAACCCTTTTATCACGAAGAGTCTCCGGCACTTCGTTATTAATGATCTGCTGTGCCAGGCCTTCTGCAATGGCTGTTTTACCTACACCAGGCTCACCGATCAAAACCGGGTTGTTTTTCGTCCTGCGGCTTAATACTTCGATTACGCGCTGAATTTCTTTGCTTCGCCCAATAACCGGATCCAGGCTTCCTTCTCTGGCAATAGCAGTCAAGTCACGTGCCAATCCATCCAGTGTCGGTGTGTTCGCATTGGCTGCGGACCCTCCCTGATGGCTGCCGGACTCATTGCTGCCTAATAGCTGAAGCACTTGCTGACGCGCTTTATTGAGGCTGACTCCTAGGTTATTCAACACTCTCGCTGCCACGCCTTCGCCCTCGCGGATCAGGCCAAGCAGGATATGCTCTGTTCCTACATAGGAATGGCCAAGCTTTCTTGCTTCGTCCATGGAAAGTTCAATAACTTTCTTGGCACGCGGTGTATAGTGAATGGTCTGGGAAGCATCCTGCCCCCTGCCGATTAAATTCTCAACCTCTTTTTGGATCTTATCAGAGCCGAGGCCTAAAGCATACAAAGCTTTTGCAGCAATGCCTTCACCTTCGCGTACAAGCCCCAGCAGAATATGCTCTGTTCCGATGTTGTTATGTCCTAAACGGATTGCTTCCTCCTGTGCTAAAGCCAATACTTTTTGAGCTCTTTCCGTAAATCGTCCGAACATCATATTTTCATCCTCCCAACTCTTGATCTTCCATTTTTAATCTTTCCCTGATTAATGAAGCCCTGCGGATATCGCGTTCATGCGGTCTCAGCGGCCCGCCTGCATATTGCTGCAGGAATCCGGGCTGTGTCAGGATCATCAGCTCATTCAATATATTTTTTGATATGTTTTTAATGTACTTCATATCAATCCCCAGGCGAACATCAGACAAGCATTGTGCTGCTTCCTTTGATTCAATGATCCGGCTATTTGATAAAATGCCATAAGAGCGGAAGACTCTGTCTTCTAATTGTATGTTAGAAGTCTTTGCTAATGCTTCCCTTGCCGATCTTTCCTGAGAAATCAGCTGGCTGACAACGCTTTTCAGATCCTCTGCGATATCCTCTTCTGATTTTCCGAGAGTGATCTGATTTGAAACTTGAAAGATGTTACCTAAAGCTTCGCTGCCCTCCCCGTAAATTCCTCTAACAACTAAACCAAGCTGGTTAATTGCCGGAATAATCCGGTTCATTTGCTGTGTGAGAACGAGGCCCGGCAAATGCATCATAACCGATGCCCTGAGCCCTGTACCTACATTTGTGGGACAGCTTGTTAAAAAGCCAATATTTTCATCAAATGCATAATCGGCTTCTTCCTCCAGCCAATCATCAATTTCATTCGCCATACTTAAGGCTTCAGAAAGCTGAAACCCCGGAAACAGGCATTGAATCCTTATATGGTCTTCTTCATTAATCATGATGCTGACTTCTTCATTTTCAGAAAGAAGGCAGGCACCATAAGTTGAATTCTCAGCAAGATGGGGACTGATCAGATGCTTTTCCATCAGCACTCTTTTTTGAAGAGGCTGAAGGCGATCCATTAATAAAAGCTCCATTTCCCCAAGTTTCGAAAAAGAAGAATGCTCCACCCTCGCCTTTATTTTTTCAATGACTGCTTCTGCTTCTTCATTTGAAAATAAAGTGGGGAATTTATATTGCTTTATATTGCGGGCAAGCCTGATTCGTGAACTTAATACAATATCGGAATCAGGACCTTCCGCACTCATCCAGGAGCTAATAGCTTGATTCATGAAACGTTCCAGCGACAAGCTTACTCCCCTCCCTTTTGATCGGCATTGAGCTGCTTTTCCAATTTCCTTATTTCGTCCCTCAATTCTGCCGCTCTTTCAAACTCTTCTTTGGCAATCATTTCTTTTAAATTGTTTTTTAAATCATCAATATTCCTTCGCAAGTGAATGGTTCCCCCGATTCGCGCAGGAATTTTTCCGCTGTGTGAGAAATTCCCGCTGTGTAGCCTTCTAAGAATAGGGTTCAATTGATCTTTAAAGGTCTCATAGCAGTTGGCGCATCCAAAGCGGCCTACTTTAATAAACTGCTGAAAGGTGAGGGAACATTGTTCACACTGCAGGACTTTCTCCTGCTGAAAAGCGTCCTGGCCCGATTCCTGAAAGGCAGGCTGAATATTCAGAAGACCAGCAAGCAAGTTATTTATTGAAAAACCAGACCCGCTGCCCAGCATAAACATTTCACCTTTTTCCTGTGCGCATTTCTCGCAAAGATGAAACTCTGCTTTCTCGCCATTTACAACCTTTGTAAAGTGCAGCGTGGCCGGCCTTTGGTTACATTCCTGACAAATCATGACGTCACCTCTCCAGCTCACTACTATTTATATTTCAAAGTGGTTAACATTGCCTTAAGCATTCTTGCCCTCAGCTCATCCCTGAATGGAAGATCAATATACAGAACAGAGCGGTCTATAACACTAAGCATTATTTTAGCTTCCCTATGTGTTATAATCTCTTCTTCTACCAGACGGTAAATGACATTCTCTGCACTGCTCTGGGCAATCCTGCTTTGAACCAATGATATTAACTGGTCAATTAAATCAGCATGGTCATAGGACTGGACTTTCATAATCCGGATGAAGCCCCCGCCTCCCCGCTTACTTTCTACTGCATAGCCTTTCTCAATCGTGAAACGGGTGTTGATCACATAATTGATCTGAGAAGGAACACACTGGAACTTATCAGCAATTTCACTTCTTTTAATTTCCACGATTTCCCTTTCGCTCTTCTCTAAAACCTGTTTTAGATAATTTTCAATTATGTCGGATATATTCCTCACCAGGCCTCCCCCTATCTGACTTTGACTATATTTGACATTAATTATACATGATTTATGTAATTTCTTGCAATTGGCGGGTATTAATAATTTTCCCCCATTTTTTGACTTCCCAAACCTGAAAATGGAAGTTAATGTCGATAACAATATATTTTTGATTGGGCGGGTTTGTGCTTGGATGGGAGAAGTTTTTTTGGAGGCTGGGAAGTGTTTTGCGCTTGATTGCCAGATGGACAGATGATATGGTTAGCTGTCCTGGCTTGATGTTCGGTCGGAATAGAGAGATGGAATCCTGCAGAATGGCTGAATGAACCTGCTGAATGCCCTGATTCTGGATTCTATGAAGCTGCGATGCAGTTAGCGATACTTTTATCTAGCATGAATTGAGCTTTATGAAGTAAACTCACATTTAGCTCAATTTCCCACTAAAAAGCAGAGTCCAAATAAGAAATTTGTATTCAATAAATCTCCAGACATACAAAAAAGAGCACCCATCAGGTGCTCTTTCATATGCCCGGCAGCGTCCTACTCTCACAGGGGGACAGCCCCCAACTACCATCGGCGCTGAGAAGCTTAACTTCCGTGTTCGGTATGGGAACGGGTGTGACCTTCTCGCTATCGCCACCGGACTATTTGGTTGAAGAAACTTCGTTCCCTCAAAACTAGATAATGCATGAAGAAGCATTTGCCGAGTATTCACCAATGACTTGTCTAGCTTCGGCTCCTAACTTCTCGGCCGTTTCGATCCGTCCCTCCAAATCCCAAAACCAGGATTTGAATGGCCGGCTCTCCAACGTCTCTCGAAGTTGAACAGTCGCCTCCGCTTTTCGTTTTGGTTAAGTCCTCGATCGATTAGTATCAGTCAGCTCCACATGTCGCCACGCTTCCACCTCTGACCTATCAACCTGATCATCTTTCAGGGATCTTACTAGCTTGACGCTATGGGAAATCTCATCTCGAGGGGGGCTTCATGCTTAGATGCTTTCAGCACTTATCCCTTCCGCACATAGCTACCCAGCGATGCCTTTGGCAAGACAACTGGTACACCAGCGGTGCGTCCATCCCGGTCCTCTCGTACTAAGGACAGCTCCTCTCAAATTTCCTGCGCCCACGACGGATAGGGACCGAACTGTCTCACGACGTTCTGAACCCAGCTCGCGTACCGCTTTAATGGGCGAACAGCCCAACCCTTGGGACCGACTACAGCCCCAGGATGCGATGAGCCGACATCGAGGTGCCAAACCTCCCCGTCGATGTGGACTCTTGGGGGAGATAAGCCTGTTATCCCCGGGGTAGCTTTTATCCGTTGAGCGATGGCCCTTCCATGCGGAACCACCGGATCACTAAGCCCGACTTTCGTCCCTGCTCGACTTGTAGGTCTCGCAGTCAAGCTCCCTTGTGCCTTTACACTCTGCGAATGATTTCCAACCATTCTGAGGGAACCTTTGGGCGCCTCCGTTACTTTTTAGGAGGCGACCGCCCCAGTCAAACTGCCCACCTGACACTGTCTCCCGCCCCGATAAGGGGCGCGGGTTAGAATTTCAATACAGCCAGGGTAGTATCCCACCGACGCCTCCACCGAAGCTGGCGCTCCGGCTTCTCAGGCTCCTACCTATCCTGTACAAGCTGTACCAAAATTCAATATCAGGCTACAGTAAAGCTCCACGGGGTCTTTCCGTCCTGTCGCGGGTAACCTGCATCTTCACAGGTACTATAATTTCACCGAGTCTCTCGTTGAGACAGTGCCCAGATCGTTACGCCTTTCGTGCGGGTCGGAACTTACCCGACAAGGAATTTCGCTACCTTAGGACCGTTATAGTTACGGCCGCCGTTTACTGGGGCTTCGATTCAAAGCTTCGCTTGCGCTAACCTCTCCTCTTAACCTTCCAGCACCGGGCAGGCGTCAGCCCCTATACTTCGCCTTGCGGCTTCGCAGAGACCTGTGTTTTTGCTAAACAGTCGCCTGGGCCTATTCACTGCGGCTCATCAGGGCTATTCACCCTAATGAGCACCCCTTCTCCCGAAGTTACGGGGTCATTTTGCCGAGTTCCTTAACGAGAGTTCTCTCGCTCACCTTAGGATTCTCTCCTCGCCTACCTGTGTCGGTTTGCGGTACGGGCACCTTTTCCCTCGCTAGAGGCTTTTCTTGGCAGTGTGGAATCAGGAACTTCGGTACTAAATTTCCCTCGCCGTCACAGCTCAGCCTATGTGGTAACGGGATTTGCCT
Organism: Cytobacillus oceanisediminis 2691; assembly: GCF_000294775.2. Lineage (GTDB taxonomy): Bacteria > Bacillota > Bacilli > Bacillales > Cytobacillaceae > Cytobacillus > Cytobacillus pseudoceanisediminis. The sequence goes on along the minus strand of NZ_CP015506.1, from coordinate 106,858 downwards.
CGTTACCGGCCTATCTGCTTGGACACGCTAATCCAGCAGCGTGCTTACCCTATCCTCCTGCGTCCCCCCATTGCTCAAACGGTAAAGAGGTGGTACAGGAATATCAACCTGTTGTCCATCGCCTACGCTTTTCAGCCTCGGCTTAGGTCCCGACTAACCCTGAGCGGACGAGCCTTCCTCAGGAAACCTTAGGCATTCGGTGGATGGGATTCTCACCCATCTTTCGCTACTCATACCGGCATTCTCACTTCTAAGCGCTCCACCAGTCCTTGCGGTCTGGCTTCAACGCCCTTAGAACGCTCTCCTACCACTGACATCGTAAGATGTCAATCCACAGCTTCGGTGATACGTTTAGCCCCGGTACATTTTCGGCGCGGAGTCACTCGACCAGTGAGCTATTACGCACTCTTTAAATGGTGGCTGCTTCTAAGCCAACATCCTGGTTGTCTAAGCAACTCCACATCCTTTTCCACTTAACGTATACTTTGGGACCTTAGCTGGTGGTCTGGGCTGTTTCCCTCTTGACTACGGATCTTATCACTCGCAGTCTGACTCCCATGGATAAGTCTTTGGCATTCGGAGTTTGTCTGAATTCGGTAACCCGATGGGGGCCCCTAGTCCAAACAGTGCTCTACCTCCAAGACTCTTACTACATGAGGCTAGCCCTAAAGCTATTTCGGAGAGAACCAGCTATCTCCAAGTTCGATTGGAATTTCTCCGCTACCCACACCTCATCCCCGCACTTTTCAACGTGCGTGGGTTCGGGCCTCCATCCAGTGTTACCTGGACTTCACCCTGGACATGGGTAGATCACCTGGTTTCGGGTCTACGACCACATACTCATTCGCCCTATTCAGACTCGCTTTCGCTGCGGCTCCGTCTCATCAACTTAACCTCGCATGTAATCGTAACTCGCCGGTTCATTCTACAAAAGGCACGCTATCACCCATTAACGGGCTCTAACTACTTGTAGGCACACGGTTTCAGGATCTCTTTCACTCCCCTTCCGGGGTGCTTTTCACCTTTCCCTCACGGTACTGGTTCACTATCGGTCACTAGGGAGTATTTAGCCTTGGGAGATGGTCCTCCCTGCTTCCGACGGGATTTCTCGTGTCCCGCCGTACTCAGGATCCACTCTGGAGGGAACGAAGTTTCAACTACAGGGCTTTTACCTTCTCTGGCCGGCCTTTCCAGACCTGTTCATTTACCTCGTTCCTTTGTAACTCCGTGTAGAGTGTCCTACAACCCCAAGAGGCAAGCCTCTTGGTTTGGGCTAATCCCGTTTCGCTCGCCGCTACTCAGGGAATCGCGTTTGCTTTCTCTTCCTCCGGGTACTTAGATGTTTCAGTTCCCCGGGTCTGCCTTCTATACCCTATGTATTCAGGTAAAGATCCTATCCCATTACGGATAGGGGGTTTCCCCATTCGGAAATCTCCGGATCAAAGCTTACTTACAGCTCCCCGAAGCATATCGGTGTTAGTACCGTCCTTCATCGGCTCCTAGTGCCAAGGCATTCACCGTGCGCCCTTTCTAACTTAACCTACTTCGGCCGCTGATCGACTGCGGATCTCTGCGTCAGCTCTCTCGCTCCGCTCCTCACGTACTGAAGTACGCTCCGGTGCTCACTCGGTCGCTTCCTTGATCTCCTTGCCGCTCATCGTCCTCATGGTTTGTGCTCTTACTTATTTTCAAAATCAGAGAAAAAAACTAAGATGGCGATTACTCAGTTATTGCTTCTTCATTAACATTATCTAGTTTTCAAAGAACGAATCTTTCATTGAGAGATTGAACTCTCAAAACTGAACGAACAAAACACGTCACGTTTCATGTAAATATCCTTAGAAAGGAGGTGATCCAGCCGCACCTTCCGATACGGCTACCTTGTTACGACTTCACCCCAATCATCTGTCCCACCTTAGGCGGCTGGCTCCAAAAGGTTACCCCACCGACTTCGGGTGTTACAAACTCTCGTGGTGTGACGGGCGGTGTGTACAAGGCCCGGGAACGTATTCACCGCGGCATGCTGATCCGCGATTACTAGCGATTCCGGCTTCATGCAGGCGAGTTGCAGCCTGCAATCCGAACTGAGAATGGTTTTATGGGATTCGCTTAACCTCGCGGTCTCGCAGCCCTTTGTACCATCCATTGTAGCACGTGTGTAGCCCAGGTCATAAGGGGCATGATGATTTGACGTCATCCCCACCTTCCTCCGGTTTGTCACCGGCAGTCACCTTAGAGTGCCCAACTGAATGCTGGCAACTAAGATCAAGGGTTGCGCTCGTTGCGGGACTTAACCCAACATCTCACGACACGAGCTGACGACAACCATGCACCACCTGTCATCCTGTCCCCCGAAGGGGAACGCCCTATCTCTAGGGTTGTCAGGAGATGTCAAGACCTGGTAAGGTTCTTCGCGTTGCTTCGAATTAAACCACATGCTCCACCGCTTGTGCGGGCCCCCGTCAATTCCTTTGAGTTTCAGCCTTGCGGCCGTACTCCCCAGGCGGAGTGCTTAATGCGTTTGCTGCAGCACTAAAGGGCGGAAACCCTCTAACACTTAGCACTCATCGTTTACGGCGTGGACTACCAGGGTATCTAATCCTGTTTGCTCCCCACGCTTTCGCGCCTCAGCGTCAGTTACAGACCAAAGAGTCGCCTTCGCCACTGGTGTTCCTCCACATCTCTACGCATTTCACCGCTACACGTGGAATTCCACTCTTCTCTTCTGCACTCAAGTTCCCCAGTTTCCAATGACCCTCCCCGGTTGAGCCGGGGGCTTTCACATCAGACTTAAGGAACCGCCTGCGCGCGCTTTACGCCCAATAATTCCGGACAACGCTTGCCACCTACGTATTACCGCGGCTGCTGGCACGTAGTTAGCCGTGGCTTTCTGGTTAGGTACCGTCAAGGCACCGGCAGTTACTCCGGTACTTGTTCTTCCCTAACAACAGAGTTTTACGATCCGAAAACCTTCATCACTCACGCGGCGTTGCTCCGTCAGACTTTCGTCCATTGCGGAAGATTCCCTACTGCTGCCTCCCGTAGGAGTCTGGGCCGTGTCTCAGTCCCAGTGTGGCCGATCACCCTCTCAGGTCGGCTACGCATCGTTGCCTTGGTGAGCCGTTACCTCACCAACTAGCTAATGCGCCGCGGGCCCATCTGTAAGTGATAGCCGAAACCATCTTTCAGCTTTCCCTCATGTGAGGGAAAGAATTATCCGGTATTAGCCCCGGTTTCCCGGAGTTATCCCAGTCTTACAGGCAGGTTGCCCACGTGTTACTCACCCGTCCGCCGCTGACTTCAGGGAGCAAGCTCCCATCTGTCCGCTCGACTTGCATGTATTAGGCACGCCGCCAGCGTTCGTCCTGAGCCAGGATCAAACTCTCCATATAAGAGTTGATTAAGCTCATAAGTTGTCTTTTCAAAAAAGACTAAAGAATTAACGTTGACGTTTTTGTTCGTTCAGTTTTCAAAGATCAATCCGCCGCTTGAGGCGACTTTATTATCTTATCAGGTTTAAAGACCTGAGTCAATAACTTTTTTTGAAAGTTTTTTTGGTGGAGCCTAGCGGGATCGAACCGCTGACCTCCTGCGTGCAAAGCAGGCGCTCTCCCAGCTGAGCTAAGGCCCCAATATTAATGGTCGGGAAGACAGGATTCGAACCTGCGACCCCTTGGTCCCAAACCAAGTGCTCTACCAAGCTGAGCTACTCCCCGTAATATGGCGCGCCCGAGAGGAGTCGAACCCCTAACCTTTTGATCCGTAGTCAAACGCTCTATCCAATTGAGCTACGGGCGCAATATAAAATTAAATGGTGCCGAGGACCGGAATCGAACCGGTACGGTAGTCACCTACCGCAGGATTTTAAGTCCTGTGCGTCTGCCAGTTCCGCCACCCCGGCATAAAAATGGAGCGGAAGACGGGATTCGAACCCGCGACCCCCACCTTGGCAAGGTGATGTTCTACCACTGAACTACTTCCGCTTAAAGAATGGTGCGGGTGAAGGGAGTCGAACCCCCACGCCTTGCGGCGCCAGATCCTAAGTCTGGTGCGTCTGCCAATTCCGCCACACCCGCAATATGAAATTAAAATGGTGAGCCATGAAGGACTCGAACCTTCGACCCTCTGATTAAAAGTCAGATGCTCTACCGACTGAGCTAATGGCTCATAATTTTATGAGAATTCCTAAAGCCTGTTATGTGCAGTCAGATGTTCCAAAGCTAAACGCTTTGTCACAGATTGCTATTCAGATGAAGAAATTCACTGATGCTGCAATCTGCTCTACCGACTGAGCTAATGGCTCGTTGAAGTGGTGCCGGCGAGAGGACTTGAACCCCCAACCTACTGATTACAAGTCAGTTGCTCTACCAATTGAGCTACACCGGCAAGTTGTATGGTGGAGGATGACGGGATCGAACCGCCGACCCTCTGCTTGTAAGGCAGATGCTCTCCCAGCTGAGCTAATCCTCCATAATATACGCCCGGCAGCGTCCTACTCTCACAGGGGGACAGCCCCCAACTACCATCGGCGCTGAGAAGCTTAACTTCCGTGTTCGGTATGGGAACGGGTGTGACCTTCTCGCTATCGCCACCGGACTATGTAATTGAAGAAACTTCGTTCCCTCAAAACTAGATAATGCATGAAGAAGCATTTGCCGAGTATTCACCAATGACTTGTCTAGCTTCGGCTCCTAACTTCTCGGCCGTTTCGATCCGTCCCTCCAAATCCCAAAACCAGGATTTGAATGGCCGGCTCTCCAACGTCTCTCGAAGTTGAACAGTCGCCTCCGCTTTTCGTTTTGGTTAAGTCCTCGATCGATTAGTATCAGTCAGCTCCACATGTCGCCACGCTTCCACCTCTGACCTATCAACCTGATCATCTTTCAGGGATCTTACTAGCTTGACGCTATGGGAAATCTCATCTCGAGGGGGGCTTCATGCTTAGATGCTTTCAGCACTTATCCCTTCCGCACATAGCTACCCAGCGATGCCTTTGGCAAGACAACTGGTACACCAGCGGTGCGTCCATCCCGGTCCTCTCGTACTAAGGACAGCTCCTCTCAAATTTCCTGCGCCCACGACGGATAGGGACCGAACTGTCTCACGACGTTCTGAACCCAGCTCGCGTACCGCTTTAATGGGCGAACAGCCCAACCCTTGGGACCGACTACAGCCCCAGGATGCGATGAGCCGACATCGAGGTGCCAAACCTCCCCGTCGATGTGGACTCTTGGGGGAGATAAGCCTGTTATCCCCGGGGTAGCTTTTATCCGTTGAGCGATGGCCCTTCCATGCGGAACCACCGGATCACTAAGCCCGACTTTCGTCCCTGCTCGACTTGTAGGTCTCGCAGTCAAGCTCCCTTGTGCCTTTACACTCTGCGAATGATTTCCAACCATTCTGAGGGAACCTTTGGGCGCCTCCGTTACTTTTTAGGAGGCGACCGCCCCAGTCAAACTGCCCACCTGACACTGTCTCCCGCCCCGATAAGGGGCGCGGGTTAGAATTTCAATACAGCCAGGGTAGTATCCCACCGACGCCTCCACCGAAGCTGGCGCTCCGGCTTCTCAGGCTCCTACCTATCCTGTACAAGCTGTACCAAAATTCAATATCAGGCTACAGTAAAGCTCCACGGGGTCTTTCCGTCCTGTCGCGGGTAACCTGCATCTTCACAGGTACTATAATTTCACCGAGTCTCTCGTTGAGACAGTGCCCAGATCGTTACGCCTTTCGTGCGGGTCGGAACTTACCCGACAAGGAATTTCGCTACCTTAGGACCGTTATAGTTACGGCCGCCGTTTACTGGGGCTTCGATTCAAAGCTTCGCTTGCGCTAACCTCTCCTCTTAACCTTCCAGCACCGGGCAGGCGTCAGCCCCTATACTTCGCCTTGCGGCTTCGCAGAGACCTGTGTTTTTGCTAAACAGTCGCCTGGGCCTATTCACTGCGGCTCATCAGGGCTATTCACCCTAATGAGCACCCCTTCTCCCGAAGTTACGGGGTCATTTTGCCGAGTTCCTTAACGAGAGTTCTCTCGCTCACCTTAGGATTCTCTCCTCGCCTACCTGTGTCGGTTTGCGGTACGGGCACCTTTTCCCTCGCTAGAGGCTTTTCTTGGCAGTGTGGAATCAGGAACTTCGGTACTAAATTTCCCTCGCCGTCACAGCTCAGCCTATGTGGTAACGGGATTTGCCTCGTTACCGGCCTATCTGCTTGGACACGCTAATCCAGCAGCGTGCTTACCCTATCCTCCTGCGTCCCCCCATTGCTCAAACGGTAAAGAGGTGGTACAGGAATATCAACCTGTTGTCCATCGCCTACGCTTTTCAGCCTCGGCTTAGGTCCCGACTAACCCTGAGCGGACGAGCCTTCCTCAGGAAACCTTAGGCATTCGGTGGATGGGATTCTCACCCATCTTTCGCTACTCATACCGGCATTCTCACTTCTAAGCGCTCCACCAGTCCTTGCGGTCTGGCTTCAACGCCCTTAGAACGCTCTCCTACCACTGACATCGTAAGATGTCAATCCACAGCTTCGGTGATACGTTTAGCCCCGGTACATTTTCGGCGCGGAGTCACTCGACCAGTGAGCTATTACGCACTCTTTAAATGGTGGCTGCTTCTAAGCCAACATCCTGGTTGTCTAAGCAACTCCACATCCTTTTCCACTTAACGTATACTTTGGGACCTTAGCTGGTGGTCTGGGCTGTTTCCCTCTTGACTACGGATCTTATCACTCGCAGTCTGACTCCCATGGATAAGTCTTTGGCATTCGGAGTTTGTCTGAATTCGGTAACCCGATGGGGGCCCCTAGTCCAAACAGTGCTCTACCTCCAAGACTCTTACTACATGAGGCTAGCCCTAAAGCTATTTCGGAGAGAACCAGCTATCTCCAAGTTCGATTGGAATTTCTCCGCTACCCACACCTCATCCCCGCACTTTTCAACGTGCGTGGGTTCGGGCCTCCATCCAGTGTTACCTGGACTTCACCCTGGACATGGGTAGATCACCTGGTTTCGGGTCTACGACCACATACTCATTCGCCCTATTCAGACTCGCTTTCGCTGCGGCTCCGTCTCATCAACTTAACCTCGCATGTAATCGTAACTCGCCGGTTCATTCTACAAAAGGCACGCTATCACCCATTAACGGGCTCTAACTACTTGTAGGCACACGGTTTCAGGATCTCTTTCACTCCCCTTCCGGGGTGCTTTTCACCTTTCCCTCACGGTACTGGTTCACTATCGGTCACTAGGGAGTATTTAGCCTTGGGAGATGGTCCTCCCTGCTTCCGACGGGATTTCTCGTGTCCCGCCGTACTCAGGATCCACTCTGGAGGGAACGAAGTTTCAACTACAGGGCTTTTACCTTCTCTGGCCGGCCTTTCCAGACCTGTTCATTTACCTCGTTCCTTTGTAACTCCGTGTAGAGTGTCCTACAACCCCAAGAGGCAAGCCTCTTGGTTTGGGCTAATCCCGTTTCGCTCGCCGCTACTCAGGGAATCGCGTTTGCTTTCTCTTCCTCCGGGTACTTAGATGTTTCAGTTCCCCGGGTCTGCCTTCTATACCCTATGTATTCAGGTAAAGATCCTATCCCATTACGGATAGGGGGTTTCCCCATTCGGAAATCTCCGGATCAAAGCTTACTTACAGCTCCCCGAAGCATATCGGTGTTAGTACCGTCCTTCATCGGCTCCTAGTGCCAAGGCATTCACCGTGCGCCCTTTCTAACTTAACCTACTTCGGCCGCTGATCGACTGCGGATCTCTGCGTCAGCTCTCTCGCTCCGCTCCTCACGTACTGAAGTACGCTCCGGTGCTCACTCGGTCGCTTCCTTGATCTCCTTGCCGCTCATCGTCCTCATGGTTTGTGCTCTTACTTATTTTCAAAATCAGAGAAAAAAACTAAGATGGCGATTACTCAGTTATTGCTTCTTCATTAACATTATCTAGTTTTCAAAGAACGAATCTTTCATTGAGAGATTGAACTCTCAAAACTGAACGAACAAAACACGTCACGTTTCATGTAAATATCCTTAGAAAGGAGGTGATCCAGCCGCACCTTCCGATACGGCTACCTTGTTACGACTTCACCCCAATCATCTGTCCCACCTTAGGCGGCTGGCTCCAAAAGGTTACCCCACCGACTTCGGGTGTTACAAACTCTCGTGGTGTGACGGGCGGTGTGTACAAGGCCCGGGAACGTATTCACCGCGGCATGCTGATCCGCGATTACTAGCGATTCCGGCTTCATGCAGGCGAGTTGCAGCCTGCAATCCGAACTGAGAATGGTTTTATGGGATTCGCTTAACCTCGCGGTCTCGCAGCCCTTTGTACCATCCATTGTAGCACGTGTGTAGCCCAGGTCATAAGGGGCATGATGATTTGACGTCATCCCCACCTTCCTCCGGTTTGTCACCGGCAGTCACCTTAGAGTGCCCAACTGAATGCTGGCAACTAAGATCAAGGGTTGCGCTCGTTGCGGGACTTAACCCAACATCTCACGACACGAGCTGACGACAACCATGCACCACCTGTCATCCTGTCCCCCGAAGGGGAACGCCCTATCTCTAGGGTTGTCAGGAGATGTCAAGACCTGGTAAGGTTCTTCGCGTTGCTTCGAATTAAACCACATGCTCCACCGCTTGTGCGGGCCCCCGTCAATTCCTTTGAGTTTCAGCCTTGCGGCCGTACTCCCCAGGCGGAGTGCTTAATGCGTTTGCTGCAGCACTAAAGGGCGGAAACCCTCTAACACTTAGCACTCATCGTTTACGGCGTGGACTACCAGGGTATCTAATCCTGTTTGCTCCCCACGCTTTCGCGCCTCAGCGTCAGTTACAGACCAAAGAGTCGCCTTCGCCACTGGTGTTCCTCCACATCTCTACGCATTTCACCGCTACACGTGGAATTCCACTCTTCTCTTCTGCACTCAAGTTCCCCAGTTTCCAATGACCCTCCCCGGTTGAGCCGGGGGCTTTCACATCAGACTTAAGGAACCGCCTGCGCGCGCTTTACGCCCAATAATTCCGGACAACGCTTGCCACCTACGTATTACCGCGGCTGCTGGCACGTAGTTAGCCGTGGCTTTCTGGTTAGGTACCGTCAAGGCACCGGCAGTTACTCCGGTACTTGTTCTTCCCTAACAACAGAGTTTTACGATCCGAAAACCTTCATCACTCACGCGGCGTTGCTCCGTCAGACTTTCGTCCATTGCGGAAGATTCCCTACTGCTGCCTCCCGTAGGAGTCTGGGCCGTGTCTCAGTCCCAGTGTGGCCGATCACCCTCTCAGGTCGGCTACGCATCGTTGCCTTGGTGAGCCGTTACCTCACCAACTAGCTAATGCGCCGCGGGCCCATCTGTAAGTGATAGCCGAAACCATCTTTCAGCTTTCCCTCATGTGAGGGAAAGAATTATCCGGTATTAGCCCCGGTTTCCCGGAGTTATCCCAGTCTTACAGGCAGGTTGCCCACGTGTTACTCACCCGTCCGCCGCTGACTTCAGGGAGCAAGCTCCCATCTGTCCGCTCGACTTGCATGTATTAGGCACGCCGCCAGCGTTCGTCCTGAGCCAGGATCAAACTCTCCATATAAGAGTTGATTAAGCTCATAAGTTGTCTTTTCAAAAAAGACTAAAGAATTAACGTTGACGTTTTTGTTCTTTCAGTTTTCAAAGATCAATCCGCCGCTCAAAGGCGACTTTATTATCTTATCAGATTCGACCACCTGAGTCAATAACTTTTTTTAAAATCTTTTTTGCAAGTCGCTGTCTCGCAGCAACGAATATAAATATATCACCTTGCAGGACAACATGCAATATGTTTTTTTCTTTTTTATCCGCAAAAAAGAAAGAAAAAATATTCCCATTATTCTGCTCGGGAAAAAGTATCATTTATGCAGATTTTACGTCCCCAAATCCTTTATATAAAACAAAAAAAAAGACAGAGTACGTACTGTACTCTGCCTGATTTTATTAATTTTAACGATGGCGCATTAACGGGAATAACAGAACATCTCTAATAGAAGGAGAGTTTGTCAGCAGCATAACAAGGCGGTCGATTCCGATGCCAAGTCCTCCAGTTGGCGGCATGCCGTATTCAAGAGCTTCAATGAAGTCGTCATCCATCATATGAGCTTCATCATTGCCCTCTTCACGTTCTTTAAGCTGTGCTTCAAAACGCTCGCGCTGGTCAATCGGATCATTCAGCTCAGTGAAAGCATTCGCATGCTCTCGGGCTACAATGAATAATTCAAATCGATCAGTAAAGCGTGGATCTTCTTCATTTTTCTTCGCAAGCGGTGAAATCTCGACAGGATGGCCATAGATGAATGTAGGCTGAATTAATTTCTCTTCAACCTTCTGCTCGAAGAATTCGTTAACAATATGTCCATACTCCATATTGTCTTTGATTTCAACACCGTGTTCTTTGGCTAGCTGCTGTGCTTCTTCCTTGCTTGTTTCTTTCCAAAAGTCTACCCCTGTATATTCCTTAATGGCATCTACCATATGGAGCCTTTTCCATTCAGGCTTAAGATCCACTTCATACTCACCGTATTGCACAGAAGTTGTTCCGAGAACTTCTTGGGCAATGTGGGCAATAAGGTTTTCTGTCAGGCTCATGATATCTCTATAGTCAGCATAAGCCTCGTACAATTCAATCATAGTGAATTCAGGATTGTGCCGTGTAGATACACCTTCATTACGGAATACCCGGCCAATTTCATACACTTTTTCAAGGCCGCCCACAATCAGGCGCTTCAGGTGAAGCTCAATCGCGATACGCATATAAAGTTCCATATCCAGCGCATTATGATGAGTGATAAATGGTCGTGCAGATGCCCCCCCTGCAATGGAATGCATCATAGGTGTTTCAACTTCAAGGTAGCCATGACTGTCAAGGTAGCGGCGCATGGATTGGATAATGCGGCTTCTCGTGATGAAAGTCTGTTTGCTTTCCTCACTCATAATTAGATCCAGGTAACGCTGGCGGTAACGCTGCTCAACGTCTTTAAGACCGTGGAACTTATCCGGAAGAGGACGCAGGGATTTTGTCAGAAGGTCAAATTCCTGCGCTTTAACAGACAATTCGCCTACCTTTGTTTTAAAGAGCGTACCGCTGACCCCAATGATATCTCCCAGGTCGGCAGATTCGAAGATTGCATAGTTCTCTTCCCCAACTGCATCTTTGCGGATGTAGATTTGAATTTGTCCTGATAGATCTTGTATATGAGCGAATCCAGCTTTCCCTTTTCCGCGCTTTGTCATAATACGGCCTGCCAGAGTGACAGAAACATTCTTTTCTTCAATTTCTTCTTTTTCAAGCTCACCGTACTGCTCTATTAATTCTTTGCTTTGGTGTGAACGGTCGAAACGTTTCCCGAAAGGATCCATTCCCTGTTCGCGCAAGCTGTTCATTTTCTCGCGTCTTACTTTTAACTGGTCATTTAATTCTTCATGACTCTGGCTCACTGAAATCATCTCCATTTTGTAAATCTTTTTATGTACGCACAATTCTGCGATCCTTCAAAAATGTATATCTCTATTATTTTACACAAAGTGAGTAAATCAGACATCCTAAATATTTAAATAGAATAAAAACTGCCAGTTCATGCACTGGCAGTTTCCTTTTATCAAAAGTATTATAGGCAAAGAAAGACTGCCTGTCAAACTTTACGCAGCTTATCCTGCCTGTATCTGGCTTCTTTCCTTTTCTTCTGCATCGATCACTAAAGCGTTCAGCAATGTAACAAGATCTTCTCTCGTATCACATTCGTTGACCGCATTGCGGACTTTCGCATTGCCGCGTATACCTTTAAGGTACCACGCTGTATGCTTTCTCATTTCACGGACAGCGATAAATTCACCTTTTAATGAAATCAGGCGGTCGAGGTGAAGAATGCACACATCAATCTTCTCGCGTATAGAAGGCTCACCCATTAATTCACCTGTCTCAAGGTATTTGACTGTGCGGTAAATCATCCATGGGTTTCCTAGTGCAGCACGCCCGATCATGACACCGTCACAGCCTGTTTCGTCCAGCATGCGCTTGGCATCCTCCGGTGTCTGCACATCACCATTTCCGATAAGCGGAATGTTAATGCTCTGCTTCACTTCGCGGATGATATCCCAGTTTGCTTTCCCTTCATACATTTGGACACGCGTACGTCCATGAAGGGCTACAGCTTTACCGCCTGCGCGTTCAACAGCTTGAGCGTTTCTTACAGCATAAATGTGATCTTCATCCCAGCCCATGCGCATTTTCACAGTAACAGGCTTTTCAACAGCGTCCGTTACAACCGAAACCATTTCATAAATTTTATCCGGGTCAAGGAGCCACTTGGCACCTGCATCACATTTGGTGATTTTAGGGACAGGGCATCCCATGTTAATGTCGATGATATCTGCATTTGTATTTTTATCTACAAATTTCGCCGCTTCTACAAGCGTTTCTTTTTCGCCTCCGAAAATTTGCAGGCTTAGCGGCTTTTCTCTTTCATCAATATAGAGCATGTTCATGGTTTTTTCGTTTTTAGTGACAATCCCTTTGTCGCTGACCATCTCAGCACATACGAGACCGGCACCGAATTCTTTTACAGTCAGACGGAAAGCCGAGTTGCACACTCCGGCCATCGGAGCCAGTACAACACGGTTTTTCAGATCGATATCTCCAATTTTGAACATGATTGCACCTCCTTTTAAATCATTCAAACGTATATATTATTCGTGCTCCTGCCTGGGAGCCAATTCTTCCTGTGTTATGTTAAGCGCCAGTGCAATCTGCTCAATTAAAGCCGGTGCAGGCATGCGGTTTCCTCTTTCAATTTCACCTAATATCGAAACCGATACACCGAGCTCTCTCGCAAATCCTTCTTGCGTAAATCCTTTTAACTTTCGAAAAGCGCGAATACGTCTTCCCCATTTTTCTGCTTCCATATCCGTACTCCCTCTCTGTCAGGTATATCTTCCAGTATTGAAATTAAGGGCCTCTCCATCTTCGGAAGCCTGATGCTGGAATCAACCTCTAAAAGAGGAACAAGGACAAATGCTCTTTCATGCATCCGAGGATGAGGAACAATAAGCTTCTCTGTTTCAATATTTTCGTGATTATACAGCAAAATGTCAAGGTCTATTGTCCGGGGGCCCCACTGGATTTCCCTTTTTCTCCCAAGTTTTAATTCTATATCAAGGCATGCATCCAGCAATTTAAAGGGATTTAATCCTGTAGAAATTTGGATCGCCATATTTAAGAATTGTTCTTGATCTTCATACCCAACCGGGTCGGTTTCGTAAATAGATGAAGTATTTACCACTTGGGTATCCGGAAGCTGATCAATCAGCTCAATGGCTTCCTTCAAGTGTTCAAACCGGCTGCCGATGTTTGAGCCGAGTGCAATAAAAGCGGTATTCTTCATGATCTGCCTCTCGTAATTTCAACAGCAACTGATTGATAGTGGCCAGGAATGGGCGGATCAGGCTTGATTACTTTGACAGTCAGCTGCAGAATCAGCGGAAAACGCGAAAGAAGTTCTGCCGCCAGCTTTTCTGCTACAGCTTCAACCAGCTTATAAGGCTTTCCTTCCACAACCTCTTTGCAGACTGCATACAGCTCGCCATAGTTAATGGAGTCATCAAGATTATCTGTCTCCCCGGCTTTTTTCAGATCTGCTTCCACGGTAAGGTCCACAGCAAAGCGCTGGCCAAGCCTCGTTTCTTCCTGAAAAACACCGTGGTAGCCATAAAACTCCATTCGGTTTACATAGATTTTATCCATTGTATTCACCTTTTCCCATTAAAGCGTCCATCATTTTAGCCATTCGGCTCATTTCCTTTACATCATGGATACGGATCATCTGACATCCTTTTTGGATGCCGTAGCAAACTGTGGCCCCTGTTCCTTCCGTTCTTTCTTCTACCGGAAGGTCCAGGATGGTTCCGATCATCCGCTTTTTCGATGTTCCAAGCAGCACGGGATACCCAACGGCAACAAGCTTGTCCAAATCTCTCATCATTTGCAGGTTATAATTTAAGTCTTTGGCAAAACCGATGCCCGGGTCAAGGATAATCTTCTCGTCCTTAACACCGGCTGACTTTACAAGCGTGATGCTTTCATACAGATCATTCAGGACATCACGGAAAAATGAAGTGTATTCCATATCTTTGCGGTTATGCATTAAGATAATCGGCGCTTCCGTTTCCGCCGCGACGGAAGCCATCTGAGGATCCGCTTTGGCACCCCAGACATCATTGATAATATGAGCCCCGGCTCCAATGGCCTGCCTGGCGACTTCAGCTTTATAGGTATCAATTGATATTGGAACATCTACTTCCTTTGATATCGCCTCAATGACAGGAAAAACACGCTTCAGCTCTTCGTCTTCAGGCACCGGATCAAACCCCGGACGGGTTGATTCTCCCCCGACATCAATAATATCCGCTCCATTTTCAACCATTGCCAGAGCATGCTTGACTGCCAGATCCTGATGACTGTATTTGCCTCCATCCGAGAAGGAGTCTGGCGTTGCATTCAAAATCCCCATTACAATGGTTTTCTTTCCGTAATCCAACGTATACGGTCCACACTGAATTGTTGTTTTAGACATTATGAATCCTCCTACAGTTCATTCCTGCTCCATAAGTATTCACAGTGGTATTCATAGTGAATCTGGAGCTCTCTTGTTTTCTTGCCGGAAAGCCCTGGCATGGGATGGCCATCAAACATGCAAATCGGTACAATTTCCTGAATGGAGTTCGTTATAAAAACTTCATCTGCCCCAACTATAGCTTCCGGCCTATACATGCCTTCCTGGACATTCATCCCCAGTTTCTCTGCAAGCCTCATCACAAATCTTCGGGTAATGCCGTTAAGTATGCCAGTATCAAGCGAGGGCGTAAATAAATGGCCTCCATTAATCCAGAATAGATTCGAAGTGACCCCTTCGGCCAAAAAGCCTTCCTTTGTCAAAAATAACCCTTCTATGCCAGGGTCGTTTCCCGCTTCTTTTTTAGCCAGAATGTTATTTAAATAATGATGGGACTTCAGGCGTTCTGCCCCTTCGGGTGTATTGCGGGGAATCTTCAGCAGCACTGCCTGCTTTTCTGCGCCCGTATTCCTTGAAGAAAGCGGTTTGCAGAAAAGAATCGTATTCGGGTTTGTGTACGGAGCTGTCTGAAGGCCAATCTCCCCGTTTCCCGCTGACACATTCATCCGGATATAGGCATTCTTATAACCGTTTCTTTCAAGCAGCATCTCCAGCGCTCCAAGCACTTGTTCTCTTTTATAACTCGCATTGATATTCAGAACTTCCAGACTCCAATTCAGCCGTTCCAGATGATCATCCAGCAAAAAGGGATGACCATTATAGACACGGAATGTTTCGAACAGCCCCATACCATATAAAAAACCATGATCAAAAGGAGAAACCCTGGCCTCCTCTTTTCTGATAACTTCACCATTCATGTATATAAACAAGGTTAAATCCCCTCTGTCTGCAGTAAAGCTTTGTAATGCTGAATAAAATTCTGAAGGAGTTCCTTTCCGGCCGTCGTCATAATCGATTCCGGATGGAATTGGACACCTTCCAAAGGGAGCTCCTTATGGCGAATGGCCATAATTTCCCCTTCAGCTGTCCAGGCCGAGACCTCAAGGCAAGCTGGCAGAGTCTCCTTTTTTACAATCAGCGAATGGTAGCGGGTGGCAGGAAACGGATTGGGCAAGCCCTTAAAAATTGTTTTCCCATCATGAAAAATTTCGGAGGTTTTTCCATGCATGAGCCGCTCGGCCTGCACAACATCACCACCGAATACTTGAGCAATCGATTGATGTCCCAGACAAACGCCAAAAACAGGGATTTTGCCCGCAAAAGCTTCAATAGCTTTCAGACTGATGCCGGCTTCATTCGGGCTGCACGGCCCCGGAGAGATCATTAGGAACTTCGGCTGCAAACTGCCTATTTCAGAAATAGAGGTTTCATCGTTTCTTTTTACAACCAGCTCTTCGCCTAATTCACCGAGATACTGTACGAGATTATACGTAAAAGAGTCGTAATTATCGATCATATAAATCATAGCTGATCCCCTTTTGCCTGTTCTGCAAGTTCTTTTGCTTTCCAAAGAGCAATTGCTTTTTTCAGCGACTCTTTGTATTCATTTTTAGGATTGGAATCAATAACAATGCCGGCACCAGCCTGCACATGGGCCTGTCCTTCTTTAACAAGCATGGTCCGGATGATAATATTCAGTTCCAGGTCGCCGCTGAAATTGATCCAGCCAAGAGAGCCGGTGTATGGGCCCCTTGTGACCGGTTCAAGTTCTTCAATGATTTCCATGGTCCTTACCTTTGGCGCTCCTGTAATGGTCCCTCCCGGAAATACAGCGTCGATGATATCAACAGCATTCTTCCCGTCTGCCAGCTCTCCTTTTACATTGGAGACAATATGCATCACATGTGAGTATTTTTCAATGACCATGAACTCATCCACTGTAACGGTACCATATTTGCAGACTCTTCCAAGGTCATTTCGCTCCAGATCTACCAGCATCACGTGCTCTGCGCGCTCTTTCTCATTTTCAATCAGTTCACTGGCGAGTTTGAGGTCCTCCTCATGGTCCTTCCCGCGGGATCTTGTCCCGGCAATCGGCCGCGTGCTGACGGTGTTTCCTTTTTTCTTAATCAGCAGTTCCGGGGATCCGCTTACAAGCTGGTATCCCGGAGTGTGAAAATACCCCATGTACGGAGAAGGGTTTAACACTCTCAGCTGCTCGTATACCTCCATTGCCTGAATATGAATTGGGCGGCTTTGGCGTACCGAGAGATTTACCTGAAAGACATCTCCCTGTGAAATATACTCCTGAATACTCCTGACGGCAGCCATGAATTCTTCTTCATTCATGGATACACCCAGTGTATTTTCAGCCTGATTGTATTCCGCTTTCGCAGAAGGCTCCTCACTTTCATTCTTCCATCTCTGCTCCCAATTCTCTGCCCATTCCCCAATCGAGTGCTCTTCCCCTTTTTCGTATAAGAAAATCAGCCAGAGCTCTTTGGTTTCATGGTCAAAGACAAAGCATTCTTTATAAATAAAAAAATGAATATCAGGTATCTGCAGATCATCTTGAGCCTCCTTTGGAAGCTTTTCGATATAACGCGCGTAATCATAGCTGATAAACCCTATTGCTCCTCCCTGAAAGTCAGGAAGTTCATCGAGCTTATCTGCTTTATATTGATTAAGCCATTCCTGCATCAAATGAAGGGGGTTGCCTTCCAGCACCTGTTTTTCGCCGTCTCTCAAAATTTCAAGTTCTGAATTTTTGCCTGTTAAAATAGCTTCCGGCTCAAAGGCTGCGATACTGTACCTGCCGCCACGTCCGCTTTCGAGCAGAACATGATGCGCCAATCCCTCCGACAGCGAGCGGTATTGGCGGAAAAACCGATTATATGTATAAGGTATTTTTTTGGCATGGATGTGAAGCTGCTTCAATGATTGTCACCCCTATATATTTCTCTTTTTTCATCATACATGATGTAGGGCATGCTTTCATAATTTTTATTATACGAAACAAAAGCGGAAGCGCCTTGCCCGCGAAAGATGGCAGACTAAGAACGCCCACGTCCTGTGGCAACGTCTGCATAACCCGCATCCTCCAAAAAGCTGTCGATGTTTATGCTGATGAAGCCTTCCTTGTCCTGCGGGCCTCAGGCAAAAGACGATTCCTGTAAGAAGGTTCTTTTTTCTGAAAGGAAATGGTTTAGACCTGAGAGTCCCCAGGAGCCGAAACAAGACAAACCGAATTGTGGTGGCGGCTGCCCAGAGACGACAAGCATAAGACGAGCCTTGCAAGAAGGTGTTCTTTCCTTCTGGAAAGGATTGGCTTATGTCTCGAGTCCCTAAGGAGCTGAAACTAGACAGACTTGTGACCTCGAGGGGGTAGGCGCTGGAGCTAGATGCAGACACTCTTCCACAGAGTTATTTACATCGTTCAATTTTGCAGTCGCCCCATACAAAAAAAACAGCGGTCATTGGAGACCGCTGTCATATCATTATTCAGCTTCAAATTGGTATAAAGGAGTACTTAAATAACGCTCGCCGTTACTTGGGATAATCGCCAGAACTTTTTTCCCTTTTCCAAGCTCTTTGGCAACTTTTAGGGCCGCACTGATCGCCGCACCAGAGGAAATGCCTCCTAGGATTCCTTCTTCCTTGGCCGCGCGGCGGGCATATTCAAATGCCTCATCGTTTGTAATTTGAATCACTTCATCATAAATCTTTGTATCCAGGGTATCCGGTACAAATCCTGCTCCAATGCCCTGGATTTTATGAGGACCCGGCTTTCCGCCTGATAGTACAGGAGAATCGGTTGGTTCAACTGCGTAAATTTTGATGTTTTTATATTTTTCTTTAAGCACTTGGCCGGCACCTGTAATCGTTCCGCCTGTACCGATTCCGGATATGAATGCATCCAGCTGGTCGCCCATCTGCTCTGTAATTTCAGGTCCTGTTGTTAAACGGTGAATTTCAGGGTTCGCAGGGTTTTCAAACTGCTGAGGCACGAAATAGCCATTTTCCTTTGCCAGTTCCTGCGCCTTGCGGATCGCACCGCCCATTCCTTCCGGTCCAGGTGTGAGTACAAGGTCGGCCCCGTAAGCACGAAGTAAATTTCTGCGCTCCATACTCATCGTCTCCGGCATGACAAGAACCGCTTTATAGCCTTTTGCTGCTGCAATCATCGCTAATCCGATTCCTGTATTTCCACTTGTCGGTTCAATAATGGTATCACCTGGCTTAAGGCTTCCATCTTTCTCTGCGGCAGTGATCATTGCCAGGGCAATACGGTCTTTTACGCTGCTTCCAGGATTCATGTACTCCAATTTCAGATAAACATCTGCACTATTATCATCAACTAAACGGTTTAGTTTCACAATTGGCGTCTGGCCAACAAGGTCTGCAATCGAATTTGCTACACGTACCATTTCCCCACTCCTCATTTCCGACTATTTTTATTGGTTTAATACAAATTTACCAATTCCCAATGGGAATGTCAATGAATTTGATTGCTATTTAAAAGAAAATTCATACTTTTGTCATTATATTTAAACTACCCACTTTTATACATGATACTCAATGTATACAGAAAAAAACACGGAACACTCCGTGCTTTTTATTTACTGCTCACCGTAAAACCACTCGACCTCTGCTTCTTTCCAAAAGGGCTTTGCAGAGACAGGAACATCCATCTGCTCAAGAGCGATCTGGCGGCGAATCATGCTCTTCACTTCTTTAAAGGAATAATTTTCTCCCTTTAAATGCTCATGGAGCATTACAACGGCATATCCATTTTCCGTTTTAATCGGCTTGGTCCACTTGCCGGGCTTAAGGGTTTTAACCTGTTCAAAGACTTCTGCCGGTATATGTTCATCATCTTCACTGACATACCCTGCATTCCCCCCCAGGCTGGCGGTAAATTCATCGATCGACCGTTCCATCGCAAGCACAGAGAAGCTCGAGCCTTCATCCAGCTCCTTCAATGTCTGTTCCGCTTCTTCTTTTGTTTTAACGATAATCTGAGAGATGTGATAAGTGTCCGGAACTTGGAACTGACTGCTGTTTTGCTCATAGTAGCTTTTCATTTCTTCTTCAGAGACGGAGACATCGGCAGTCAGCAGTTCTTCAAGAATAAGGTTATTTTTGATTTGCCTGCGCCACTTGTCTTCGCTCATCTCATCGGTGAAATTGCCGCCGTACATGGTCTTGACCATTTTCAGTTCAAGATCTACAGCCTTTTCAGAGACCTTCACCCCGTATTTTTCCCCTGCTTCTTCAATGACCTTCTGATCAATTAATTCACTTAATGTGCTTTTTCCGTATTTTGTTTCCATCTCACTCATCCATTCCTGGCGAGTGATTTTATCTCCCCCGACTTTTGCTACTGCTTCCCCGCTGCCATCGCCTTTAAATAGCAAAAAGGCCAATGTGATTAGGTTCAGCAGCACCAAACCGGCAATAATCATAAAAAGCTGTCTCTTTTCCAAGTGCTCCTCCCCCTAAGAAAAGCGCAAGCGCCTTGCACATCCCCCGACACCTCGAGGGGGCAGGCGCTGGAGCTAGACAATTCTCGAAGTTCAAAGATATGAATTTTAATAATACAATTAGCCCAAGAGCCGCGCTATCCGAACCTCAGCGGCCTTACTTTCAGGAGCCTAAAAGATGCAGTCAGACAGACGCTTTAGCAATTTCAATTATTACTTTACTTCGTTCTTTAATTCTTCGAGTTCTTCTTTAGTGTAGTGGTATTTCTCGTTGCAGAAATGGCAGGATGCTTCTGCCTGGCCATCTTCATCGATCATCTGCTGAATTTCCTCTTCACCCAGACTTATAATCGCATTGGCAAAACGCTCTTTTGAACATGTACAAGTAAAGGAGACAGGAAGCTTTTCAAGGAACTTCACATTGTCTTTGCCAAGGATTGTTTCCAGTAGCTCTTCAGGCGTTAATCCCTGCTGAATTAATTTGGATACAGGCGGAATTTCTTTCAGTCTGTTCTCAATTAATGTAATCGTCTCTTCATCAGTTCCCGGCATAAGCTGCAGAATGAATCCCCCAGCAGCAAGAATGGAATTGTCAGGATTAACAAGAACACCCACTCCGACGGAAGAAGGCACCTGTTCAGAAGTAACAAAGTAATATGTGAAATCATCTCCAAGTTCTCCAGAAATCAGCGGAACCTGTCCTGTGAAGTGCTCTCTCATTCCAATATCCTTCACGACAGTCAGCGTCCCTTCAGTGCCGACCGCGCGGCGCACGTCAAGCTTGCCCTGCTCATTAAGATCGAAGTGCGTCTGCGGGTTTGTTACATAGCCGCGCACCTCTCCCTTAGCATTGCTGTCTACAAGGATGGCGCCAATGGGACCGCCGCCTTCGATTTTGATAGTCAGCTTGTTATCGCCCTTCAGCATGGCGCCCATCATGACGCCCGCCGTCATGGATCTTCCTAATGCGGCTGAAGCGGTTGGCCATGTATAATGCCTGCGCTGGCCCTCTCCAACTGTTTCGGTAGTGCGAGATGCATAGGCACGGACTTGTCCATCATATGCAAGTGCTTTTACTAAATAATCGCTCATTTTTTTCTCCTTTCTACGAAAAGCGGAAGCGCCTTGCCCACCCCCGACAAGCACAAGCCGAGCCTCGCCGAAAGACGTTCTTAGCCTTTGGGGAGGATTGGCTTGTGAGCTAGAGGGGGTAGGCGCTGGAGCTAGACAATTTTCGAGTTCAAAAAGTTTACATTTACTTATCTTCCAGAAAACCGCTTATAATGTCAGCGGCTTTTTAAGCTACGTCCTATTTTTTTATGGTTTCCATATTT
The DNA here is from genome assembly GCF_000294775.2 of Cytobacillus oceanisediminis 2691. Classification (GTDB taxonomy): domain Bacteria; phylum Bacillota; class Bacilli; order Bacillales; family Cytobacillaceae; genus Cytobacillus; species Cytobacillus pseudoceanisediminis. Next base: position 85,507 of record NZ_CP015506.1, on the reverse strand, counting down.
CGTTTATAAATAATCTGCAAACCCTTTAAAGTTAAAAATGGATCCACGACATCAATGATATCCGATTCCTGCGCAATTAAACCTGCGAGACCCCCAGTGGCAATGACAGTAGGTTTTTGCGATGCCTGATCTTTCATTCTTTTTACTATACCTTCAACCTGGCCAACATAACCATATAAAATCCCAGCCTGCATGGCAGATACAGTATTCTTCCCGACAATATGATCAGGACGGGCAATTTCTATTCTTGGAAGCTTGGCGGCACGTGAGTAAAGAGCCTCGGTCGAGATTCCAATTCCCGGGGCAATTGCGCCACCCATATATTGCTTATTTTCATTGATATAGCAATAGGTAGTGGCTGTTCCAAAATCGACAATGACTAACGGGCTTCCATATTCATGAATGGCTGCTATTGCATTGACGATGCGGTCTGCACCTACTTCTCTCGGATTTTCATATTTGATGTTTAAGCCTGTTTTGATTCCAGGACCCACGACAAGGGGCTTAACATGGAAGTATTTCTGGCACATTCTTTCAAGCGAAAACATGATTGGAGGCACTACAGAGGAAATGATAATGCCATCTATATCTGAAAAGGAAAGATTCACATGCTCAAACAGAGACTTCACAATCATTCCGTATTCATCTTCTGTTTTATTCCGGTTGGTTTCAATTCGCCAATGATGCTTTAATTCATCTTGATCATAGACACCCAGAACGATATTCGTATTTCCTACGTCGAAAACAAAGATCAACATTCTCACCACTTTATGATTATTGACTTTTTATCATAAATAGTTGTTACTTATATTTTGCCCGTTGAATTCAGCACGGGGCACTTGCTTTTCGCGGGGAAAAATGAAGCCTTCGGGGTCTTCCACTTCTCTCCCGCAGGACATTGAGTAAGACTCCTTGAATTAGCACCGCACAAAGAAAATGCGGAAGCATTTTCGAGGATCAAGCACCCTCCGCTGCAATCAACTCAGCAAATTAAAACAAGTTTGCAGTTGAGAGCAACAACCTTTACGAAAATAGCCTTATCTGATATTTTTTTTACACTGAAAACATCATATCACAACTGTTATTGTTTCGTGTAATCGGAAATTCCAACTGGTCTGGCAATTGATATTTTTCCCGCAAAAAAAAGCGCCCCTAGAGGCGCTTTTGGTTATTTGTCTTTGCGTTCTTCGTCGATGGCAGGAGGCACGTCAGCTTCTGCAGGGCTTGAGCCTTCCCTTGTTTCAGGAATTTCGCCTGTTTCAGCAGGATCTTCTTTCTTGATGCTGATGTTCACTTTCACATCTTCATCAGTTGAAATAGAAGTCACTGAACGGTCAGGCAGTCTGCCATGATCTGATAAATGCTTGATTTGTTCCGCATCAAGCGTTTCGACTTCAAGCAATGTATTTGCAATCAGATTTAGCTTATCTCGGTTTTCTGTGAGGAGCTTTCTTGCTCTTTCATAAGATTCCTTGATAATGCGCTGGATTTCAAGATCAATTTCATAGGCGATTGCATCTGAATAGTTTTGTTCATTATGGAAGTCACGTCCAAGGAAGACCTGGCCGCCCTGAGACTGTCCAAATTGCAATGGTCCAAGCTTATCGCTCATTCCAAATTCGGTTACCATGCGGCGGGCAATGCCTGTCGCACGCTGGAAGTCATTATGGGCACCTGTACTCACTTCGCCGAACACGATTTCCTCTGCAACACGTCCGCCAAGCAAGCCGACAATTTTGTCGAGAAGCTCTGGTTTCGTCTGGAAGTAGCGGTCTTCTTTCGGAAGCATCACTGCGTATCCGCCAGCCTGGCCGCGCGGCACGATTGTCACTTTATGAACCATTTCAGCTTCATCAAGCACTAAACCGATGACTGTATGACCGGCTTCATGGAAAGCAACGATGTTTCTTTCCTTTTGGGAAATAACACGGCTTTTCTTAGCTGGTCCTGCAATAACGCGGTCTGTTGCTTCATCGATATCTTCCATATCGACTTTTTTCTTATTGCGGCGGGCCGCTACAAGCGCTGCTTCATTCAATAGATTTTCAAGGTCTGCACCTGAAAATCCAGGTGTACGCATCGCAATGCTCTTTAAGTTAACCGACTCATCTAAAGGCTTGTTGCGGGCATGTACCTTAAGCACTGCTTCACGGCCTTTGACATCTGGGCGGTCAACTGTAATCTGTCGGTCAAAACGTCCCGGACGCAATAATGCCGGGTCAAGGATATCCGGACGGTTTGTGGCAGCAATGATGATAATTCCTTCATTTGCTCCAAATCCATCCATTTCAACTAGAAGCTGGTTAAGGGTCTGCTCGCGTTCATCGTGTCCGCCGCCTAGGCCGGCACCACGCTGGCGCCCTACAGCATCAATTTCATCGATAAATATAATACATGGCGCGTTCTTTTTCGCATTTTCGAATAAGTCACGGACACGGGAAGCACCCACACCTACGAACATTTCAACGAAATCAGAACCGCTTATGGAGAAGAACGGAACGCCCGCTTCACCGGCTGCCGCCCGTGCAAGCAAGGTTTTACCTGTTCCTGGAGGTCCTACAAGAAGAACCCCTTTGGGAATTCTTGCTCCCAATTCAGCAAATTTGCGCGGGTCTTTAAGGAACTCAACGACCTCAACTAGCTCCTGCTTTTCTTCATCGGCGCCTGCAACATCTTTAAAGCGCACTTTCTTTTTGCTTTCATCATAAAGCTTGGCTTTGCTTTTGCCGAAGTTCATCACACGGCTTCCTCCGCCCTGCGCCTGGTTCAGCAGGAAGAAGAATAGTATGAAGATGATGATGAAAGGAATGATTGACGTAAAGAATGTCACCCATCCGCTTGTTTCCTTAGCCGGCATGACTTCTACATCTGAAGACTGGGCTAATTGATCCACACGGTCAAGGATATTATCATTGTTCATGATATAAGTCAGGAAGTATTTGCCCTCCTCATATCCTTCAAGCTGACCCCGTACTTCAAATACACCTCTCTCAGGCTGAAGGGAAATGGACGTAATGTCGCCGCTTTCCAAGTGATCAACAAATTTATTATAAGAGATGTGCTCCGTTGGTTCATTGTTGCCGTTAAAGAAGCTGACAACTCCAATAATGACTAAAAATATTAATAAATAAAAGATGGTATTCCGGAAGATCCGATTCATCCCTTACCTCCTCCCACGGTAAACAAACTATAGTGTATAGTATCATAGAAAATCGTGCCAATACAAGGAATTAGACTTCTTAAAACCGGGTGATTCTTGTTTCAGTAAAGGGCTTTAATGCAAGATCAATGCTTAGGATTTCCTTAATCGTTGTTGCTGTATACTTCCGGCTTCAGGACTCCAATATATGGAAGATTGCGGTATTTTTCCGCGTAATCCAGGCCGTAGCCGACTACGAATTCATCAGGAACAATAAATCCTACATAATCAGCTTTGATATCAGCCTTTCTTCCTGTTGGCTTGTCAAGCAGTGTTACAATCTTAATGCTTTTCGCTTTTCTGTAGCGGAACAGCTCAACAAGATAGCTGAGTGTCAAGCCGCTGTCGATGATATCCTCAATAATCAGAATATCTCTGCCTTCCACAGAAGTATCAAGATCTTTCAGAATTTTCACTTCTCCTGAAGAAACCATTGAATTCCCATAGCTTGAAACATCCATGAAGTCCATCTCAAGATATGTATCCACACGCTTTAAAAGGTCGCTCATAAAAGGCATTGCTCCTTTTAACACCCCAATGGCAAGCGGGAATCGGTCCTGGTATTCTTCAGTGAGTTCAGCAGCAAGGGATTTAATCTTATCCTGCAGCTCCTCTTCCGAAATCAGTACTTTTTCAATATCATTTTTCATCATTTATTGTGCCCCCTAGAAGATCATTGCTTTATGTATTTTAAAATAATATAGCTGGTACAAGATTGCTGCTGCCTATCATCATGTGATTTCTTCAAACCAGGCACCCACAGGATCCTGCCTTGTGCATCTGTCACAATTGGCCATGTTTTCCGATCATGCAGCGGTACTTTATGATCGATGAAAATGTCCTTTATCTTTCGGGACCCTTGCATTCCTTTAAGCGTCATGCGGTCTCCCTTTTCCCTAGTCCTGATAATGATTGGAAAAGAAACACTCTCCCTGTCTAATACCAGGGTATCATTGTTTAGAATTCCATCAGAACAGTCAGCATATTCAAGGATAATCGATCCGCTGTTTGGGAGTTTAATGCATGCAGGTTCGAAGATTTCATATCGATAGGATTGTACAGGTTCCTTCGGGAATAAGAAGTGGCATTGCCGGTAGGAGCGTACAATATGTAAACCGCCTGGAAAATCTAGATTTCCCGATGGATGAGGACTTTTCATTAAGGAAAAAATGCTCTCAATATGAGATGCCGATAACGATGCCGGCCTTTCCTTATAAAGATAGTTTAATATTAGTTGAATCCCTCTCCTTTGTAAAGGCATTGGCATTGCCTCGAAAGCATCGATATCCATACTAATTTCCTCATTGGCCTTCTTTTTCATTACTGTATTCATTTTGTGGACCGTTAATTCCTGCAGATATGCTTCATCACTTTGCAAATCTTCACTGAATCTTTGAAAATGCTCATGCACCTGAGGGTTTTCTTTTCTCAGGAATGGGAGCACTTCCTGTCTGAATCGGTTGCGGCTGTATATGCCTTTTTCATTGCTTGGATCCCGCCGGGGGTTCAGGCGTTCCTTCAGGCAGTAGTCTTCGATTTCGGCTCTATTCAAGCACAGGAAAGGGCGGATGATAAAATAATCGCCAAATGGACGCTTGAAAGGAATTCCTGCTCTTGCGCTGCCGGTGCTTCCCCTTGTGAGCCGCATTAATATGGTTTCAACCTGGTCATCGCCATGATGTCCCAGCGCTATGTACTCTGCCCCATATTTCTTGGCGGTTCTTTGATAGAAGCTGTAGCGGCAATCCCTTGCAGCTGTCTGGGAACTCTTCCCGGACTTCTCCATATACTCCGGTACATTCGCTCTTTCCATTTCAAATGGAATGGCTTTCTTTCTGCAGTAATCCTTCACAAACATGGCGTCCTGAAAAGATTCCTCGCCTCTGAACATATGATCGACATGAGCGGCGATTAGTTCTATTTGAAGCTGCTGTCTCTGGTTCCAAAAATAATGAAGCAGGGCGATTGAATCCGGTCCTCCCGATACACCGACTACTATTTTCTTATTATTTAAATCCAATCCCTTTTTCTTAAGGAAAGCACTCACTTTCTCTTGGAGCATAGGCTTCTTCCTTATCCGATAGAAATATATTTATCGCTGACAATCAGAGAAAAAAATCATCCTCTATTATTGAAGTTTCACTTTATACTACCCCTGCAAAGGGCAGCGTAATCCTTCATATAGAAAAGCATATCATTTTTAAAGGGTAAATATCAAAAGGGATTAAGCTTACTATACGAATCAGGGAGAAGAAAGTTTCATTTTTCTCAAATTTAAAGCAGCTGCCCATAAATATATAAGAAATAAAGAAGCGTCACGATAAGGGTAATCAGCAGAGTTTCAAAGATGCTCCCTTTCTGTTTTTTCTGCCTGTACACTTGCCTGCTGGCAGGCTGAGGACGGGCTTTTTGTCCGGCGTTCCTGTTTCCCGTGCTCCTTTGCACAGGATTTGAACGAGTGAGCTGGAGCATATCATTTCTCATTTCACCAGCCGAGCTATAGTGGCCTTGCAGGGCATTTAGAATAACATCTTCGTATTTCAGCAGCTCTTTCTTTTGGCGGACCATCATTTTGAGCTGTTTGAAGTCACCGGTTGTCTTGGCAAACCTTTTTGGGTATGCCGTATTGATTATAATCATGGCTGCAGCAAAGAGATCGTAGGCCGGGTCAGCCTTTCTGGTCCCCAATCCCCAATAGCCGCGATCATAAAACTCGGTAAATTCTTTTATCGCCCTGCCTTGAATGGTGGTTCCACCCACATCTATGGTGCGTATTTTTGAAGGAGGGCCTGTTACGATCAAATTATCCGGCTTTAAATCACCGAAAACCCAGCCCGTTTTATGCAAGGAATCAAGATCGTTCAGCAGCTGTACGATTAAAACACCGGTCCAGGATGATCCTTTTTGCTGGATAAATGTCAGTAAATCAGGGCCCTGTATATATTCCATTACATAGAACGAAACCTTTCCGCTTCTCCTATCCCAATCATCCACATCAAGCAAAGAAGGCCCGAGGGCAGAGCCTTGGACCTTTGCAAAGGATTTAAGGACGTTCACTTCAGACGTGATGGACATCCCGTTATCACTCATTTTCAAAGCAACCTGCTGATTTTGGTTTTTAGCGAGATAAACAATCCCATTCGCACCATACCCTAATTCCTTTATAATGGTATATCGGTTTCGGTGCCACTTTCCTTCAATTACAGTACCAGGGTTTACTTTACACTGACTCTTCAAAGAATGATTCATCATCACGGGAAAGCAGACTCCTTAATGAACGTTTTTTCTTGAAATGGTTTAAGGCCTCTTGAATAGCCGGACCTGTAGGCGTAATCCCTCCTGTTGTCAATTTCGAGAAAATGCTGGTCAGCGATTCAAGATTCGGCGTCCAATCCAGCAGTTTTTCGACATCTTTCTTTTTCCCGGGAAATACGAATACGGAAAATCGGTTATCACCAGATCGTGCATTAAGGCTTAGAGAAAGATCCAGCAAGGCTTCCTTAACGGTTGGAAGCTTATGTTTCATACTTGCACTGGTATCCACGAGAACCAGCACTTCAAGTTCGACTGTCTCACCCAGTTCATCCACAACCTCCATCACCTCGCCGCGCTGATCAGGCGGAAGGTCCTCCATTGTTTTGGAACCGCCGAGGATCTGCTGAAGCTCCTTGTTCACAACTCCCTGAAGGGTCTGGGTCATGGCTTTTCTCGTCACCATCTGTACCGTCTGGGACAGCTGCTGAGAGTAGACAACCTGACTGACACCGCCTCCTGACATCGCGATTCCTTCAATTTCATTCATTCCCTGCTCATCAATGACATCCTGCTCCATGACTCCGATGACATTCACAGTTATTCCCTGCTCCTTGGCCAAGGCCGCCATGGCAACGGGATCTTCACCCTGATTTGAACAGCCATCCGTTATCAGTAAAATTTGCTTCAATGTTCCTGTTTTCATTTGAATCTCCCCTCCACATTTGAGTTGTTAGCATTTTCGACTGAAAGGAGGGGATTTATACCTAAGAAATGCGGAAGCACCTTGTTCACCCCCGCTAAGCATAAGACGAACCCTGCAAGAAGGTGTTCTTCCCTTCTGGAAGGGATTGGCAAGCCTTTCGTCCCTGGGAGCCGCAGCTTGATAAGCTTATGACCTCGAGGGGGCAGGTGCTGAGCTGGACAATTATCTAATTTAGAGACTTTATTGAGTTATTTAGCAATGAGCAAATTAATCAGTTGGCCTTTTGGCGCATGGCATGTACGGGAATGCTGGTCCATTTCGGAGTATTGTGTTTGACCTTTGACACAACCACCGTCATATCATCTTCAATATTCCCGGATCTTGACCTGATGACCTCTTCCATAATTAAATCGGCCACTTCTTGAGGGTCGTCCGTCTTCAACTCGGATACCTTGCGCTTCATCCACAAATCAAAGTTCTCGACATGCTTCGGCCCTTCAAAAACGCCATCACTCATCATGATCAGCAAATCTCCCGCTTTAAGCTGCTCACTGACCACATCTACATCAAATTCCTGAATGATTCCCATCGGGAGATTGCTGGCCTGAATTTTTATTACCTTATGGCCTCTCTTTACAAAGCTTGGAGTTGATCCAATTTTCAAAAATTTCGCGTCGGCATTCTGCAGATCAATCATAGCCAAATCCAAGGTGGAGAAAATTTCGTCTGTTGTCCTTAAAGAAAGAACGGAATTGACTGATTTAATGGCGACCTGCTCTTCAATGCCCGATTGAAGAATTTTCTGCAGGAGCTGAAGTGTTTCCTGGCTTTCCGCATGAGCCCGTTCCCCATTGCCCATTCCATCACTGATGGCAATCGCAAACTTTCCGCAGCCCAGTTCGATAGTGGAATAGCTGTCCCCTGATACTAAACCGCCGTCCTTCGCAGCATGTGCAACGCCCGTTTCAACCACGAATGCCTTGGCTGACCGGAATGTGACATGGCAGTATCCATTTGGGAACGCGGCGCATTCCTCTGAATTTACTAATATCGTTTCTCCCAAAATATCAGATAGCATTGGTGCAATTAGCTTTTCGCATTCCCCATGCCCCTGGCAATATGGGATGGTCATATCAATGTCGACATTTCCCTGCTCCAGGCTGTAAATTTCCACCTGCTCGATATGAATGCCAAACTCCTGAAGTGCTTCAAGAATCTGTTCTTCCTGCTTATGATGATTTTCCCGCTCTCGCTGGATTTCTTTCGCAAAATCCCCCATTACCTCCGAAACACCCATCAGCTGATCAGCTACCAGCCTTCTGCTTTCCTGAACCTGCTTCTTCAGCCTTTGGTTCGCCTTAAAATAAGTCAGCTCCTGCTGTACAGCTTCAGTCACTTTTTTCGATCTTGTGCAGTACTTTTCCCAATCCCTCGCAAGCTTTGGAGAAAGAGCACCTTCATTGTTGTCCACATCGTGCATAATATCCATCATATAGTCATAGGTTGTATTAAAGTTCTTTGACCAGCAATGATCTTTCTTAAAGCAGGTCTGGCATGTTTTTTCCGTTACATTGCTTAAGAAATAATCCACTTCCCTATCACCGTCTTCCTCCCATTCAGATGGCTCATTATGAGAGGAGAAGCTTTTGGAAAGGGCTTGGAAGACGCTTGAGAACTGGGCAACACGCTGTGCTGTCACATCGCGCATTTTTCTCATATAATGCTGCTGCTCAGCGGCATATTCAGGCGTCCCCGGGATGTGCTTGGCCAATTTCATCGTTAAAGCCTGCGGAGTTAATAAAAATAAGAGAATCGCTGCGCCTGTTTCATACAGAGTTTTCATGAGATTTCCGCTTCCTTCTCCATACATGCCCATCAGGAGTGTTGCAATCAGAAGGCCGAATGCCACACCGAACTTCCTGCCTTCTTTTAAAAGACCGCCTAATAGACCCGCGAAGGCCAGCAGACTCATATGATAAAAGCTCGATATATTCGCAAGGGAGAAGATCAGACCGGTTACCACCCCTACTGTAGAACCGACGGTGGCTCCTGCTACAAAAGCAAAGAGCAGGACAAGATAGCGAGACATAATATGCTCGACCGAAAGATCATAGACCGTCCAGCCGATCGTTCCCGTCATGACAGATGCCAGCATAATGATCAGGCAGACAATTTCTTCGGTTTTCAGTGATTGTCTGCGTTTATTTATCGAAAGCAGCGGCAGACCCTGCAGGAAAATCAGCGTTAGAATGAAACCAAGGCCTGATTCAATACCGGCCATCATTCCATCATATAAAGTCAGCTGGCCCTTCGTAATGAAAGCCTCCAGGAGCTTGCCTCCTAAAAGAGTGAAGAACACGAAAAAAGGCAGTGCCCTGATTTCATTATGCAGCCATTTTTTCGAGACCCGGAAGGCAAATAAAAAGATGAAGGTTATTCCAAAAGCAGATACAGCATTGGAGATGGACAATGTGGCAGCGCCTGCCATTAATCCCACTAGGGCCAGGGGCGCCTTATCCCTTCGTATGAAATAAACCGCCGCAAAAAACGGAAGGCTAAATGGGGTAAGCTTCGCCAATATCAAGGCTCTTCCAAGCAAAAAGCCAATGATCAGCAGAACATAGCCTTTTTTCAGAAAGAAATTCTCCAACCCCGAGTGGAGTTTTTTTAAGCCTTTGGCAAAATCCAGTTTCGGTTTGTTGAAGGGCACTTCCCCGATCGGCTCCATTACATTCCTTTCTACCTTTTCCATTAAACTACACTCCCCATATTTTTATCGTTGCTGACAATTATAAAATCCAGCGCTCCAGAAGTTTGTCAAAATAGCGGACAAGCCCCGGCTTTTCGTTCGACGGTTTTCCACTATATATGGGGATAGATAACAAGATTTAAAATTGGTCTTTCTGAAGTTCCGCTTGGTTCTGACAAAAAAAGTAAACAAACCCTTGGAAGGACAGCTTTCCGCGGAAAGAGAAGCTTGGGAGAAATTGACGAAGAGGCAAGGGAAATTTACGACATATTTCTTTAAATATCTTATTGACTTCCTTTTTAAAAATTTGTATTATAAATCTTGTGCTTCAGAGCACATCTATAAATCTATAAAAATATGGCGGTGTAGCTCAGCTGGCTAGAGCGTACGGTTCATACCCGTGAGGTCGGGGGTTCGATCCCCTCCGCCGCTATCTGAAATATTCGAGGTTTGAGCTTAAACCACTCAAGCTCCTCAAAATTCAATATTATCCTGGCCCGTTGGTCAAGCGGTTAAGACACCGCCCTTTCACGGCGGTAACACGGGTTCGAATCCCGTACGGGTCATTTCAAAAGAGCGTCAGCCTTAGGCTGGCGTTTTTTTGATTGTTTTGGATGAATTTTTCTTCTTTCAGAACAGCAGTTACCTAGTAATTGATGAACCTTTTTTAATTGCTTTCCAGTTATCGGTCACTTTGTCATGTTTAGCGGTCAGATTTTCAATAAATCGGTTACTTTTCCGGATTATCGGTCACTTCGCGCTGCATTAAGATTTCACTATTAATAAGTTTCCATCAGAAATTACTTCATTAAACAGCACAAAAAAACAAGCCCAATCGGACTTGTTTTCCATCCTGCTATATAGATCAATCAGCAGCAAGTTATCCTCGTTTAGCGCCTCTTCCTCCGCGTTTGGATTCAGTATGGCGTTTTAGCGATGACAGACGATCTTCGCTGTCCTTTAGGAAACGAGCCATTTTGGCTTCAAAGTTTTCTTTAGGGCGATGGTCGTTTGATCGGTTTTGGCGAGGTCGGCCAGAGTTTGAATTAGGTCTGAATTCTTTTCTGTCGCCTCTTTCAGGTCTTTCAGAACGCTCAGGCCGGTCTTTTGCCTTTTTGATGGATAATCCAATCTTGCCGTCCTTTTCGACATTAATGACTTTCACTTCAACCATATCACCCACTTTGAGGTGCTCATTAATATCTTTTACATACTTGTCAGCGACTTCACTTATGTGCACCAGACCCGTTGAGCCTTCCGGCAGCTCCACAAATGCTCCGAATTTTGTAATGCCTGTGACCTTTCCTTTTAACTTGCTGCCTACTTCGATTGACATTAAAAAAATTGCCTCCTTGAAAGATATAAAGTGAAACTTCCATCAGGTGCTGCAAAATACATCCTCAGCTCAGTCCAGCTGTACAGAATTATATTTTCATACATATTCACTGATGGGGAGTTGAACTTACCGGACCTTTACAGACAGTTCCCTTTTTACTAACTTCATTAGGTTTAACTTACTTTAAACGAAGGGGACTGCCTGTTAATCTGCGATAAATCAAACTTACTATATATTATACAGAAACCAAAAAAAGAGTGTCAATATAGCGTCAATCGGCCTTTTTTTCCTTTTTCTTTTCTTTTTCCGTCTCTTCTTCAGGGAGGTTAAAAATGATTTCGTTATTGTCGGATAGGAAGTAATCTTTGCGGGCAAGCTTCGCGATATACTCATCATCATTCAGCTTAACAATTTCTTCTTCGAGCATGACTTCCTTTTTCTTAAGGTCAGAAAGCTCCTGGTCCAGCCGGGTTTTCTCTTCCACTTTTTCTTCCAGAGCAGCAGACTGCGAAACGAGTGTGGAAATCATAAAAAATGAAACGACGGCTGCCAGTGTGAAAAATGCCGCTAATCTGCGAAATAATAGCTTTTTCTTACGGCCCGCACTGATCTCTGCTGCTTCCTGCTGTTTAACATAGCTGGTTTCCATTTTGGCTACATTTTTCTTCTTGGTGGCACTCACTTCCGCACTCCCTCCTTACTCTTTAGGTTTCTTCCACTTTGCAATCCATTTTAAAACATAATTCTTTATCAGCTGTAAATATCCTGCCAATTTATTATATAACTTCTCGACTGTTTTTTTAATCTTTTTCGGCAATAACTTCCACAAAAGTGACAAAATCCATTTGACAGGCAGAAAAACCACTTTCAAGATGAACCAAAAGACTCGAAGTATGGCTTTTAAAAGGGAATAAAGTCCTTTTCCAAGCATAACGGCTATCGCAATTAACGCCATAATAAGACCCTGGATGGGCTTATAGATGAGCAAAGTAATGGTCTTCACGAAAAAGCGGTATATGGAGATCGCCATCCGGATGGATATCTCCAATACCCGCAGATACATTTTCTTAAATAAACTTTGATAAGCGGCAAAACCGCACAGCAAAGCAATGAAAATATAAAACCTTAACTCGCCTTGATTCACCAGAAATAAAATATAGAAGATTGCCAGGCCCTGGACGAGCCAAAAAAGAATATCATTAATAAATACAAGCCAGCTTTTCCGCCTGGTTCTTTGCAGGAAACGATTATACGTATCAAGGGCAGCCCCAAATACACTTCCCATGCCGATCATTGCCAGCATGGTCACAAATTGAGTGGTCAGTGTCATCGGAACAACTTGCTAAAGAAGCCTTTAGCTTTATCTCCATTCTGATCGTCAATATAAACAAGGTCAAATACCTTCCCCTTGATGGAAACAATTCCCTTGTCCACATCCAGATTCTTCATCTGCAGGTTCTGCCCTCTAATCGCCAGGAAACCCATCACCGTCTCCAGCAAAAATTCTTCATTATCAAAGCTTTCGACCTGTTTAACGCCAGTAATATCGAGCAGTCTTCTGCCTCTCATAATGACATCGTGTTCCTGAGTATTGGTTTTGTTTGAACTTGACTCATAATATTGACTCATTATTCATCCCCCGCAATCAGCATAGTACAACCTTTTTGTACATGTTTATGAAAAGGGGAATTAAAATAGAACAAGCCAATAGGAAAAGCGGAGGCGCTGCTGAATTTGAAAAATGATACGGATGAAATTACGCTAAATCAAGATTTAACGGTCAATATGAAGATTATATCGGCCTAAAACGGGAATTTAACGGCCAACAACGCTCTTTTATCGGCCGAAACCGATAGTTTAACGGCCAATCTCCATAGGAGCAGGCCTTATGCTTCCGATTCAACCTTCTCTTCTTTAACAATCGAGTACATTTCCGCCGCTTCTTCCTTGCGGGTCGTTTCCTGCAGGCGCTCCACTTTGACCGTTACCAGCTTCTGCCCGAAGCGGATTTGAAGTTCATCGCCCACTTTAACGGTTGAGCTCGCTTTGGCCTGCTGTCCATTTATGGAGATCCTTCCCTGATCGGAGACTTCTTTTGCCAGTGTTCTTCTTTTTATAAGCCTTGATACTTTTAAGAATTTATCTAATCTCATCTATTGCCACTCCTCTATTAGTAACCTTTGGATTTTGCCTCATTCCAGAATTCATCGAGCTGCTCGAGTGTAAAGTCTTCAAATTTACTGCCGCTCATCATTACCCGTTCTTCCACAAAAGTAAAACGGCGGATGAATTTTTCATTGGTTTTTCTCGCAGCTTCTTCGGCATCAATTTTATAGAAACGCGCAATATTCACAAGCGCAAACAGGATATCGCCAAATTCCGCCTCCATCTCGGGGCTTAAATTCACGGCTTCCTTCTCGAATTCGGCAATCTCTTCTTTTACCTTCTCCCAGGCAGGCTCAACTTCCTTCCAGTCAAAACCGACTTTTGCTGCTTTTTTCTGAATTTCAGCCGCTCTCATTAAGTTCGGGAATGATTTCGGGACAGTATCCATCATGGATTCCTGCTTTTCACCCTTTTCTTCCTGCTTAATGCTCTGCCAATTTTTAAGCACCTCTTCTTCATTTTCTGCCTGTACATCACCAAAGACATGAGGATGACGGCGGACCATTTTTTCAGAAAGTCCTTCGATCACATCATCGATGGTAAAATAACCTTCGTCTTCGCCAATCTGTGCATGCAGCATCACCTGGAGAAGGACATCTCCCAGTTCTTCTGTCATATGCTCGCTATCTTCATTATCGATTGCTTCAATCAGCTCATAGGCTTCTTCAATTAAATATTTCTTCAATGATTCATGAGTTTGCTTTTTATCCCATGGGCATCCGTTTGGCCCCCGCAGTTCCGCAATAATGCTCCGCAGTTTTGAAAAATCTTTATAGAGGACTGCATCATTTTTTACAGGAGGCACATATACAGAAGTTAAGTTATTCAGTTCCATATTATGATCCAGTTCATGCAGCTGTACTTGTTTAATAACCTCATCCTTGCTGCCGGCAGCTGTTACAATATAAACTGCGTAATCGTAAGGCAGCTTTTCCATCAGTGTCAGCTTGACGTCGCTCGCAACAAACTGGTCATAAACCTGTCCAATGATGACGTGCTGGGCCACCTGGATCTCATCTCTGTTTAAATCGGTTCCATCCAGAAGCTGAAATCCTTCGATCGGATCAATTTTCAAAGCCTGAAATAAAGGATCAAGGAAGCTTTGTCCTCCTTCGATCATAATCTCAATGCCTCTCTGCGGAGCACGCTCTATGAGAAGCTGCACCGTACGTTCCGCAACAAGCGGATGTCCTGGAACTCCATATGTAATCTCTTTGGCAAGGGCTTCTTCCAGGAGGAATTCACAAATTTCCTCATACACTTCTTCAAATTTCTCATGTTTTTCGTAGATATGATCAAAAGACTGATATGTCAGCCCTTCTTGTTCGAGATCCCGCAGAACCGGATGCTCCTTTGTCCGCAGGTACAAGACCTCTGCCTGTTTAAGTTTTCGATATACGCCAAAAGGAAGCTGATCCAAGTCTCCTGCTCCAAGCCCGAGAATGGTTATTTTTTTCATAAAGCGATTCATCTCCTAGTCTTTTTGGGAAGCAAGAACATGAGTTTGCTTCCAAGCGGAAGCAGAGCAAGCTCTTCCTCTTTAAAAGTATTGCCTTTAAATACGATATACAAATACGTTAAGGCCCCCAGCGCTACGCAGCTTAATGCCTGGAATCCGGCAAACATTCTGCCCGGATCCGGTATTGGCAGCATGGCTGTGGCCTGAAGATACAGCTGCAAAACAACCGACATCATCAAAGCAGCAAATCCGGCCACCAATAAAAAGCGCAGAGAAATCAATGATATCTTCAAATATAAACGAAGCTTTGCAATAAGAAAAATTAAGACGGCAGCAAGCGCCAGGCACGATGCGGCCGCTGCACCTGCTGTGCCGTAAGAAGGAACCAATAGGATGTTCAGGCCAAGTTTCACGGCAAATCCCATCAAAATAGCCGCTGCCGGGAAAAAGATAAATCCCAGTCCCTGCAGGATTCCTGTGATTGTGATGATCAGGCTGCTCAGCAAGATCAGCAGACTAAGAATCGCCAGGACATCCGATCCCGACGAGTTTTCAAACAGCATAATATTTGCAGGCGTTATGATATTCCATAGGCCAGCCGTTGCTGCAGCACCAACAAGAATGCCGATTTGAAGGGCAAGTCTGATTTTATTATGAAGAAATGCAGGATGATTTCTCATTTTTTCTTTGGAAATGAGCGGCACCAGCGACAGGGACATGGATGTTGCCACAACAATGCCCAGCTGGATAATCGGCTGTCCGCGGTCATACACACCTTTCAGCGCCTTCGCTTCCTCTCCTTCAATTCCGGATGTTAATAGAAGCGAGTATAAATTGAACGAATCTGCCAGCTGAATGAAAATAAGCACGAGACTGCTGATGCAGATGGCAAATCCCTGTATGATAATCGTTTTGGCCAGCTTGCCGCTTTGTCTAAAATCGATGGCAATGGCGGACGGCAGGTTTTTTCTTTCTTTTATATAAAAGAAGGTGATTAAAATCAGGATGGCAATAAGTCCGCCGGTTATGGCACCAAAAAGGGCCCCGCTTCCCACCATGTATAGAGAATTTCCTCCCTTAACAAGCAAATAAGCAGCGAACAGGATGGTAATGACTCTGACAAGCTGTTCTCCTACCTGGGAGACTGCGGTTGGAACCATATCTCCTGTGCCTTGAAAATATCCCCGGAACAGGGACAGAATCGGAAAAAGAAGAAACATGGCTGCCACCACTCTAAGTAATATCGCCAGCTGCGGATCGCCCATCCTGACAGCCAGCCATTCCGAACCCCAATACAGAATGGAGAACCCGATAAAACCTATTATGGACAGAACAAAGGCAGAAACGGCAAATAAGTTCTGAATATCCTTCTCTTTCTTTAGAGCGGCCTGCTCGGCATAAAGCTTTGAAATAATGACAGGAAATCCATATGTAGATAACACGATAATGATTCCATAGAATGGATAAACCTGCTGATATATATAAAACCCTACATCCCCAACGATATTTTGAAAGGGGACCCGGTAAACAGCACTCAAAATTTTTGTAATCAGGGCAGCGATCGTAAGGATAAACGCTCCTTTAAACAAATCGCCAGATGTCTGAACGGGCTTCAATTGCCCATCTCCTTCCAATTGAATTCGAAAGTATTATAGCACATTGGGGCTTTATGCGCGGATTTACCAGGATTGCACGCGTTGTTTTTCGGTTCTGCGCGGGTTTCGTATTTTTTCGGGCGGATATCCTTGGGTTGCGCGCGCTCACTATCCTTGTGCGCGGGAAATCTTTGTTTTCGCGCGTCAATTTTTCGGTTACGCGCGGGTTCGGGGTTCTTGTGCGCGAATTCCTCTGAATTGCGCGCGCGATCTGCTTTATGCGCGGAAGTACCTGTTTTATGCGCGCTCCTCGATTACGCGCCGGTCCAGGGCTTTTGTGTGTTGGCGCAACTCACTTACTTTCTGTGCTGAATACCCGGTTTACGTGCCCGCCATCCCCGAGCCCAAAGAAAAAAGGCAGCATTCCGCTACCCCTTTCATTAAGTATCCATTTTTATGATTCCATTTGTCTGGCCAGGAAGCCTGCTGCTGTTTCAACTGCTTTTTGTTCCACGTCGCCCAGTGAATCTTCTTTTGCAAAAATGATAACTGCTCCAATTGGGTCGCCGTTTGCAATGATTGGGCCGATTGTATAAGCGGAGGAAGATTCTGTGTTCCCGTCTACAAGCGAGATGTCGCCTGACTGGTTAACCAGGACTGAACTGCGCTCTTCCATTGTTTTTTCAACAAGATCGCTTATGTTTTTGTTTAAGTAATCCTTTTTAGAACCTCCTGCAACAGCAATGTAAGTATCTCTGTCACAGATTAACACTGGATTTCCCAGGCTGTCATATAATGCTTCTGCATATTCTTTTGCAAAATCGCTCAGTTCACTGATTGGTGAATATTTCTTTAAGATGACTTCTCCATCACGATCTACGAAAATCTCCAGCGGGTCCCCCTCACGAATACGCAGTGTTCTGCGGATTTCTTTAGGAATGACTACACGACCCAAATCATCGATTCGACGAACTATACCTGTTGCTTTCATCCAACGTTGCCTCACTTTCATCTGATGATTTAATAGAAAAGCGGAAGTGCCTTGCTCACTCCTGACAAGCATAAGAAGAATCACACAGGAAATCCCGATTTCTAAAGTGATTTGACTTATGACTCAAGGGGCTAGGCGCTGGAGCTAGACAACTCTAACACCAGCTCAGCACTTACTCTTTCCTCTTTTGGCTATGATCCATAATTGGGAGAAAATGAATGCATCGCCATGTTTGAACTTAGTATCTTTCATATGGAAAGTTATATACGTGCACAAAAATTTTTTCTCATAGATGTTATTCATTCCAAAACCGGATAAACATTCCAAATGATCCTTCAACTTAAAATTACCCTCGTCAGAAAGAGATAAACATTTCTATTGTTTCATTTTATTGACAGTGGTATTTCCATAAATTTACGCAGTTGGATGTTCCTGCTCTTTTTTCGCTTCCTGCATTCCTTTGATCACTTCGTATGCAATGTTAAGCCATTCATTTGTTTTTATGCCTTTAATATGGAGGACAGCTTTCAGTTTCTTTCCTTCCATGCCCAGGCCGATCATTCTGCCGTATTTGCTTGTGATCTGGAAAATCTTCTGGCCATCTATATGCTCGCTGGCCTTTTCCGATAATAGAATCAGTACTTCCTGTTTGGATTGTTTAACTGTCTCGACTCCGGCAAGTTCACCGTATGCCTTCATTTCGGCAATCTGGAATAAATATCCCACTTCATCCGGATACTCGCCAAAACGGTCAATCATCTCATCCTGGAGCTCTTCCACATCCTCAAGCGAAGAAATGCCGCGGAAGCGCTTATACATTTCTATTTTCTGATGGCCATCAGACAAGTAAAAATCAGGAATATAGGCATCAACATCCAGGTCGATCTCGATCTTAGCCGGTTTTGCCTCGACGCCATCCAGCTTATCTTTCCGTTCTTCAATCGCTTCTTTAAGCATTTGCGAATACAGATCAAAACCGACAGAGTCGATGAATCCATGCTGTTCTGCTCCAAGCAGATTGCCGGCGCCCCGGATTGATAAATCCCGCATGGCAATTTTGAAACCAGAACCGAGCTCTGTAAATTCCTTTATGGCCTGTAGCCGCTTTTCAGCTACCTCTGTTAATACTTTATCTTTTCGATAAGTGAAGTATGCGTAGGCAACCCGGTTGGAACGGCCAACCCGTCCCCTAAGCTGATAAAGCTGGGACAGACCCATTTTGTCTGCATCATGGACAATCAGCGTGTTGACATTTGGAATATCTACGCCAGTTTCAATGATCGTTGTGCTGACGAGAACATCGGACTCGCCTTCCAGGAAGCTTAACATAACAGATTCTAACTCATTTTCCGTCATTTTCCCATGGGCATATGTTACCCTTGCATCTGGAACTAGCATGGATATTTCCTCGGCTTTTCGTTCTATATCCTCCACCCGGTTATATAGAAAATAGACCTGTCCATCCCTCGCCAGTTCCCTTTCAATTGCTTCTCGAACCAATGCACCATTATACTCCATCACATAAGTCTGGACCGGGAACCGGTTCTCAGGCGGCGTTTCTATAACCGATAGATCCCTCACGCCCAGCATTGACATATGAAGGGTTCTCGGGATTGGCGTTGCAGTCAGGGTAAGGACATCTACATTTGTCTTAAGCTGCTTGATCTTTTCTTTGTGTGTTACTCCAAAGCGCTGTTCTTCATCAATAATGAGCAGGCCTAATTCTCTATACTGGATATCTTTTGATAAAATCCGGTGTGTGCCGACAACTACATCAATAGTCCCTGCCTTTAAGCCTTTAAGAGTTTCGGTCTGCTGCTTTTTCGATCTGAATCGGCTTAATAACCCAATTTCAATCGGGTAATCCTGGAATCGTTCTCTCATCGTTTCATAGTGCTGCTGAGCCAGTATGGTCGTCGGAACGAGGATGGCAACCTGTTTTCCATCCGCAATCGCCTTAAAAGCAGCACGGATCGCCACTTCTGTTTTCCCATAGCCCACATCTCCGCATAATAAGCGGTCCATCGGGCGCTCCCTCTCCATATCTTTCTTAATTTCATGGATGGAACGGATCTGGTCCTCTGTTTCCTGGTATGGGAAGGCCGCTTCAAATTCCCTTTGCATATCCCCATCCGGACTGAAGGCATAGCCTTTTGATGCCTCTCGTTCTGCATATAGCTTGATCAGATCATCCGCAATATCCTGAACAGATGATTGAACCTTTTTCTTAACCCGCTTCCAGTCGTTTCCGCCCAGCTTATAAATTTTTGGCTCTTTTGCTTCGGAGCCGACATATTTCTGGACAAGCTCAATCTGTTCTACTGGCACATACAGCTTGTCGCTGCCCTGGTAGCGGATATGGAGATAATCTTTGTGGACCCCGTTAATCTCAAGAGTCTCAATCCCTAAGTATTTTCCGATCCCGTGATTAACATGAACGACATAGTCTCCAACCTTCAGTTCGGAATAACTTTTAATTCTTTCTGCATTTGAAAGCTTTTGCCTGCGGGCTTTCTTTTTTGTGCGCTTGTTAAAAAGCTCTTCTTCCGTAATAACAGCCAGCTTTTGGCTTGGAAGTTCGAATCCGGTCTGAAGACTGCCTTCTGTAATTTGAATTTTCCCTGTTAAAATCGGGTCATCCTCACTCACAAATGCCGCTTCAATCTCATAGTCTTCAAGCACTCTTTGCAGCTTTTTAATCCGCTCTTCGTCCGGACCCAGGAATACGACTGAATATCTGCCTTTTTTCCACCTGTCCAGCTCGCTTTTCAGCACATGCATTTGTCCATGGAAATTCTGCATCTGTTTGCAGGTGACATTAATGATGTTTTGCGGATTTGTATTCGGTACATGTCTCAGGAACAGCGACATATACGTAATCGGATGCTTTGAACGGTGCAGAAACTCTTTTAAGGTGTGTGAAATCTTCACATCATGAATGATCTGGCCCTCGCCTAAAAGACTTGTATACCACTCGGCCTCTTCCTTATCAAGAGAGTCATTCATTTCCTGCACACGGCTGATTTCGTCAATGAAAATTAAGCCATTGGCAGGGAGATAGTCTACTAAACTACTTCCTTCCTCAAAGGCAAACGATAGGTATTTGAAAAGGTGTTCAGGCTTGTTCCCCATTCGAAGCTGTTCTAATTCATAGCCAACATTCTGGGCCAGCTGTGTTTTCGCTTTATCATCTTTCAGTTTTTTCAGGCTTGATCCCAAACCTTTTTCCAGTTTTTCAATTAATGTCTGGAAGTGTTCTGAATCCAGAGGTATTTCGGTTGCTGGTCCAATCGAAATCTCGTTTAATTTTTCTTTTGACCTTTGGTCCTCCAAAGAAAAAGTCCGGATTGAATCAACTTCTGTATCAAATAGCTCAATCCTAACTGGATCAGCCTCAGTCAGTGGATAGATATCAATGATTCCGCCCCTGACGCTGAATTCTCCCGGCGAAGAAACCATTTCCGAACGAACATAGCCCATATGGACAAAGTTTTTTAATTGTTCGTCTGTCAGTTCATCACCAATTTTTAAAGACAGCTGGTATTTCTGCCAGTGGCCTGGAGGCGGGAGAATCTTTCTTAACCCGGCCATCGGGACGATCATGATTCCTGTTTTATATTTGCTCCAATAATTTAAAGCCTCAATCCGCTGGGCCTTTAATTCCGGGCTGGCAATCCCCATTTCCGCTGCAATCAACTCATTTGCAGGATACAAAAACACTTCCGATTCCCCAGCCAGATTGACAATATCATCATATAGCTTCTGTGCCTGCAGAAGGTTGTGTGTTACTACTAGCATCGGCCTTCCCGATTGCTCATATATGGAAGACAAAAACAAGGTGCGTGCTGATCCAGATAATCCGGCAAGCATTTGCTCCCTAAGTCCTTCCTCTATGCCAGACATGATGGAACTTACATCATCCTGCCGGCTAATAATCTCTTTAAGACCTAACATGAAAGCCCCTCCTATAAGAAAAGCGTAAGCGCCTTGCCCACCCCCGACAAGCTCCTCGAGGGGGCAGGCGCTGAAGCTAGACAGTTCTCGAAGTTAAAAGTTATACTTTCTATCTTTTTAGAAAAGCGCAAGCGCACCTATCATCTATCATCCCCGGCAAGCATAAGACGAGCCTCACGGAAAGGAGTTCTTTGCCTTTTGGGAGGATTTACTTATACCTCGAGGTGGCAGGCGCTGCAGCTAGACAGTTCTCAACATTTAAAGAGTATCTTTTCCCAGGCAGTTCAACCGCCAAAAAGCAGATGCCAATTCAGGCCCATCGAGCCAGATAACTGACAGTCTGCAAAATCCATTTTAACTTTCATTAATCTTACTAATAAAATATGGATGCAACAAGAATCTATAGAACGGTTTCTATTAAATAAAATGATTGCCTCAAATAGAAATAGAAAAATGCTTTGGATTGTCTCCAAAGCTTTTTAATGAATAATAAAGTCCTGCTGATGATAATCCGGATTGCGTTCCAGTGATTCCTGGCAATCCTCACAGATCGCTTTTACATGCATATCTCCTGATTGTTCATAGGAGATCATCTCCTGGCGTTCCTGATCGTTTAGCTTATGGAAGCCAAGCTGCTCTGAATAAACTGAGCTTTTCTCTATTGAACCAATCTTTGTTCCGCAATGACGGCAATGATAATGAATAGCCATGCCTGTCCCTCCCGTTAAACTGTCCATGATTCTAGTATGGACCTCAGGAAGGGAACTTATTCATGCAAAAGACGATGCCGGCAATGAAAAGATACATTATTCTATGATAAGATTGATAAAATATGAAGATTATTGATTAAAATCGTTCATTACCTGTAAAAATGGTTTTTTGAACCATTCCTCACAGGCATCTGCGCACTTTTTAGCCGTTTCGTCCATAATAGCCTGTTCTTCTTTCGTGAAACGTCCCAGCACATAGTCAGGCACCTTCATGCCGCTCGGCGGACGGTCGATGCCAACTCGGATTCTGTTAAATTCCTGTGTTCCCAGATGTGCGATTGTAGATTTGATCCCATTATGGCCTCCTGCGCTCCCTTTTTGACGGAGACGTATCCTGCCTACAGGAAGATCCAGATCATCATAAATGACCACAAGTTCATCATCATTTATCTCGAAATAATCCATAACAGCCCGGATGGATTCTCCTGATAAATTCATATATGTAAGAGGTTTTAGCAGAAATACTTTCTCTCCATTCACATAACCTGTGCCAAATACGCCTTTCAGCTTGGCCTGATTCAAAGGAATATTCAGCCGGTCCGATAAGACATCAATCACATCAAAGCCAATATTGTGCCTTGTTTTATCATATTGCTTGCCGGGATTCCCCAACCCTACAATTAATTTCATTTTCTCACCCCATATTCGAAAAGCGCAGAAGCCCAGCATTTATCCAGGCGTGCGCTCTGAGCTTTTTCATTTCTCTTTTTCATTATAGTAGAAAGTGTGTTGTTCGATAAGAAGAATTCTGTCGAAGTTGTGCCAGGGACTCGATTGCCCCTGCTGCTTCTGATCTTATCCGAATGCGCGTCTCATTCGGATTCATTTTAATGCCATGCAAACAGGGGCTGGCCATTATTGCCAAGCCCCTGCAAGAATAGTTTCCCTGAGCTTATTCTCCACCTGCTTTATCTTCATTTGCTGTTGTTTCTCTGCCTTCTTCATTTTCAGGAGTACCAGCTTCCTGTTCTTCACCGCTGTTGATTTCTTCTTCCTGTCTCGGAGGAAGGATGGAAGCGATAACCTCTTCATCTTCATTATTGATTTCATAGCCGCGATTTGCCTTGATATCAGCGACTGTTAAGGTCTCATTCACCTGCAGATTTGTTACATCCACTTCAACAGAAGGTGGAATATTATTCGGTGTCGCTGTAACAGAGACTTCATGCATGGATTGCTGCATTACGCCTCCATCTTTTACTCCTGCTGCATCTCCAGTCAAGACGACGCGTACATCGGCTGTCATTTCCTTATTCATATCCACCGCTAGAAAATCGGCATGGACAATTTCATTTTTAATCGGATTGGACTGGTAGTCACCAAGCACCACTTCATGTTTGCTGCCATCTACATCTAATGAAAATACGCCGTTTCTGCCTACTTCCTTGATCGTCTTTAGAAAATCGGCTTCGCTTAAGTAGATGGATTGGCTTTGAAGTTTTGAACCATACACAACTGCCGGAATATTACCTTCTTTTCGCAGTGAAGTTAAGTTGGAGTTGCGTGAACCTTTTCTTTCCTTTGCTTGCAATACAGCTGTCATAAATACGTCCCCTTCCTCATTTTGAAAAATTCTCGTCTATATAAAAAAATGCCCTAAAATGAGGAAGTCTAAACGTTTTTGTTTTTTTCATATGCTATTTTTAAAAAGAACGCAGACCAGGCTTGCTTTACAGCAAGCCTGGAAAAGTTATTTAATTACCTATCAATCAAACAGAGTGCTGACAGATTGCTCTTCATGAACTCGGATGATTGCTTCACCTATTAGCGGTGCTACGGAAAGTTCGACAATCTTGTCTGTTTTCTTCTCTTCTGGAAGAGTAATTGAGTTTGTTACAACCAATTCTTTGATTGTTGAGTTTTCAATTCTTTCGATGGCAGGTCCAGATAGAACCGGGTGTGTACAGCATGCATAGACTTCTGATGCACCGTTCTCGATCAGGGCATTTGCTGCTAATGTAATGGTTCCGGCAGTATCAATAATATCGTCGATTAAGATGGCAGTTTTGCCATCGATGTTACCAACAATGTTCATGACTTCAGCCACATTTGGCTTTGGACGGCGCTTGTCAATGATGGCAATCGGCGCTTTTAAGCGATCAGCCATTTTACGTGCACGTGTTACGCCTCCGTGGTCTGGGGATACGATTACGATGTCGCCATCCATCATTTTGTTCTTAAAGTAATCAGAAAGGATTGGCACACCCATTAAATGATCGATCGGAATATCGAAGAAACCTTGAATTTGCGGCGCATGCAAGTCAAGTGTAATCACACGGGTTGCACCAGCAGTTTCCAAAAGGTTTGCTGCAAGCTTAGCTGTAATCGGCTCACGCGCTCTTGCTTTGCGGTCCTGGCGGGCATAGCCATAGTAAGGCATTACAATGTTGATGGTCTTGGCAGATGCACGCTTAAGAGCATCGATCATAATTAAAAGCTCCATTAAATGCTCATTAACAGGAGAGCTTGTAGATTGGATTACATATACATCGCATCCGCGGATGCTTTCTTCAATGTTAATTTGGATTTCGCCGTCGCTGAAGCGAGTTACGGAACATTTACCAAGCTCCACACCAATTACATTGGCGATTTCTGCAGCTAGCTTGCGGTTTGAATTTAAACTGAACACCTTTAAGTTTGGATCTAAATACTGGTTTGACATTTTGGGCCTCCATCGATTTATTTCTTACATATAGAAAGTTCGGTTTATTTCTTAATATTTAATTTTTGCGTGTAGTTTTCCTTGTTCACCTGGCGTGCACGGGCAATGGAAAGAGCTTCTCCCGGCACATCTTCTGTAATCGTCGATCCTGCTGCCACATATGCCCCCTCCCCAATCGTTACCGGTGCGACGAGATTGGAGTTGCATCCAATGAAAACACCATCTTCGATTTTGGTCAGGTATTTATTTTTGCCATCATAATTGACAGTGATTGAGCCGCAGCCCAGGTTAACATCTCTTCCAACTTCTGCATCGCCAATATAGCTCAGGTGAGAGGCTTTGCTTCCTTTTCCAAAAACAGACTTCTTCACTTCAACAAAGTTGCCGATTTTCACTTCATCATGAATATCTGATTGCGGGCGAATGTGAGCAAACGGCCCAATATTCACTTGTGAACCAATATGGCTGTCATGTGCAGCAGACTGGCGGATCACTGTGCCTTCCCCAATATGGCAATCAGAAATCTCTGTATGAGGACCGATCACACAATCAGAACCGATGACTGTATTGCCGGAAATGACCGTTCCAGGATAAAGAACTGTATCAGAGCCAATTTTCACATCCGCACCAATATACGTGTTTGACGGATCGATAATGGTAACGCCGTTACGCATGTGTTCTTCATTAATCCGTTGTTTCATGAAGGATTCGGCCTGTGATAAGGCTACCCGGTCATTGACACCCAGGGTTTCGCCAAAATCAGCCGTCTGGTAAGCCGTAACGACTTCGCCTTCATTTTTCAGGATCTCAATCACATCCGGCAGGTAGTATTCACCCTGCACATTATCATTTGTAACTTTGTTTAATGCTTCAAACAAGGCCTTATTATCAAAGCAATAGGTCCCAGTATTGATTTCTTTTATCTTTCGTTCTTCCTCGGAAGCATCTTTCTGTTCAACGATTTTTTCAACCATCCCCATATCATTTCGGATCACGCGTCCATATCCGAATGGATTTTCCGCATGGGCTGTTAAAATAGTCGCTTTGGCAGATAGCTCTTCATGATGCTTGAAAAGCGCTTCCATTGTTTCATGTTTGATGAGCGGTGTATCTCCGCAGACTACGAGCGTCACGCCCTCTTTGCCTTCAAGCATATCGCGAGCCTGCATAACGGCATGAGCGGTGCCAAGCTGCTCCTCCTGAAGAGCATATTTGCTGCTAGAGCCAAGCTGCTGCTCCACCATTTCCGCTCCATGTCCAGTAATGGTGACAATTTCTTTTATGTTAAGCTTTGTAACTTGATCAACAACATGTTGAACCATCGGTTTGCCGCAAACAGGGTGAAGGACTTTGTAAAGCTTTGACTTCATTCTTGTCCCCTGGCCTGCGGCTAAAATGACCGCGTATCGATTAGACATTGACAGGCCTCCAATTTAACCTTTTTATCCATAACGAATATATCTTAAATGGGCTCTTATTTCAAGAAATGATGACAAAGTACATATATTTGTCATTACCATTAACGGTATTTTCTGAAGAAATGGTTTAATATTTTCACAGACAGGGTAATGAAGAAGATAGAAAAAAGCCCTAAGCACCGCCTGTAACAGGGGGTCTCAGAGCTTTAATTCTTCACAGCTAAATAAAAAAGAGCCTTACTTATGTAGCAGGCCCTTGTTGATATATTTTCTTAGGAAGCACCGGCTTCTTCAAATTCCACTTCTAATTCACCTAAACGGTGGTACTCGGCTAATACAGCCTCCTGGATTTTACCGCGCGTTCCTGAATTGATCGGGTGCGCGATATCTCTAAACTCCCCATCCGGAGTACGTTTGCTCGGCATAGCTACAAATAAGCCATTATTCCCATCAATTACACGAATATCATGAACAACAAATTCATGATCCAGCGTAATAGATGCGATTGCCCTCATTCGTCCATCCGTGTTAACGCGGCGTAATCTTACGTCTGTCACTTCCATTCTGTTCACCACCTTTTCGAGAAGATATAATCCTAATTGTATAAATTCAACATATTTACTGAATCTCCTTCTTAGATAAAAAATATTTTTTGAATATTTTGTTCAAAGTAAAGCATTGTCTGTTAAAGCACTTTTCTGTAATAAAAAACGCCCGTTCACTTGAACGAGCGAAATAAATGCGGTTATTTATTTGACGAGGGCCACTACTTCAATTTCAACCAATGCATCCTTTGGCAAGCGTGCCACTTCAACACAGGAGCGCGCAGGCTTGTGTGTGCTGAAATATTCCCCATATACTTCATTGATGGCTGCAAACTCGTTCATGTCCTTGATAAACACCGTTGCCTTTACCACGGTATTTAATGACGCACCCGCTTCTTCAAGCACTGCCTGAAGGTTTTTAAAAACCTGATGCGTCTGTTCCTTTACATCCCCATCTACCATAACACCTTCTGCCGTAAGCGGAATTTGCCCTGAGCTATAGAATAGGTTATTTACAGTAATTCCCTGAGAATATGGCCCAATTGCTGCCGGAGCCTGATTCGTTTGAATGACTTTCATGAATTCTCCCCCTAAAAAATATGATTATTTTTTAAAATAGTTGCCTTCACTTACATTGATTTTCTTTTCCCTCACATCAACATCGGATAGACGCACTAGAGAAAGGTACTCATCAACAAGCCGTTCTTCTGCTTTTTCCGCCTCGACCAGGACAGCAATCCCAGCGAGGTTTGCCTTGAATTCTTCCAGCATGCTGACCATGCCATTAACCGTTCCGCCAGCTTTCATAAAATCGTCAATGATTAAGACGTTGGATCCTTCTGCCAGGCTTCTTTTTGAAAGAACCATGGTCTGAATCCTTTTCGCAGAACCTGATACATAGTTAATGCTTACCGTGGATCCTTCTGTCACCTTGCTGTCCCGTCTGACGATGACTACCGGCACATTGAGATAGTTAGCGGCAGCATAAGCAAGCGGAATCCCTTTTGTAGCTACCGTCATGACCACATCAACGGGCTTATCCGCGAAGGCTGATGCAAAAAGCCTTCCTGCTCGCTGTACAATTAAAGGATCTCCAAGAATGTCAGTCATATAAAGATAGCCGCCGGGAAGAAGCCTTTCCGGACTGGCAATTAAGCTGCAGAGCTCATCTACAAATGGCCGGGCTTCATCATCTGTTACTTTAACATGAAACTTTACGCCGCCTGCTGCTCCGGAAACAGTTTGCAGAGTGCCTATTCCTCTTTGTTCAAATGTTTCTTTAATGATTGTGAGATCTTCACTTATCGAAGACTTGGCAGAACCATACCTTTCTGAAAAGAAAGTTAAGGATACCAGCTGACGCGGATGGTTCAATAAATAATTGGTCATATCTATCAACCGTTCGCTTCTGCGAAATTTCATTGTGGAACCCCCATTTAAATCCGAATATTTTAACGATAATATACCATTAATATACGGATTTAATCAAGCTTATGTCTTTCTCCGAGCATTCTGACCGCAAAAACCTGATCGCAAAACCCTCTAAGGCCATTATAAATCCGATGCATTCTCGAATCATGATGCACAAGTCCAAAAACGGTCGGTCCGCTGCCGCTCATCAAAACGGCATCCGCACCAAATCGTTTCATCTGGTCTTTTATCTGCAGCACCTCGGGATGCATATTTAATGTTACATCCTCCAGAACATTTCCCATGTTCCGGCAGACATCATCATAGCTGCCCGCATTTATCGCTTCGATCATTCCTGCAGTATTCGGATGCTGTACCTGCTCTACGTCCAGTCTTCTATAAACATCAGCAGTCGATACGCCGATGAACGGCTTAGCCAGTATGACCCAGCATGTAGGAGGAGCAGGAAGCTGCTGAATCTTTTCCCCTCTTCCAGTAGCTAAAGCAGTTCCTCCGTATACACAAAAAGAAACATCAGAACCGATTTCCGTCCCGATTTCAGCAAGCTCATCCAATGAAAGCCCCAAATCCCACAGCTTGTTAAGGCCTCTTAGAGCTGCCGCTGCATCACTGCTGCCCCCAGCAAGTCCTGCAGCAACCGGAATTGCTTTTTCTATTGTAATGGACACACCTTTTTTCACTTGAAACCGTTCCTTAAGAAGGTGTGCAGCCTGATAAGCCAAATTCCGCTGATCATCCGGAACAAAACGGTTATGAGAGACAATTTTTATCTCATCTTTATCTAAAAGTGTTAATTCCAGGCGATCTGCCAAATCAATCGTTGTCATTATCATTTCCACTTCATGATAGCCATCTTCCCGTTTATGTAAAACATCTAATGACAAATTGATCTTAGCAGGCGCCTTAACCATGACCTTCAACATTTCCACCTACTTCTTTCCTATAAATCGGACTCCTGTCCAGCTCCACAAGCGAAGCACTTTGGCCCGCAGGGAAAGCCATACCACATTCAGTATTGACTTTATTTTAAACGGCAATAAGCGGCAGTATTGTGCTTTTCTTCTAGAGCGTCTCCATTTTTTGTCCTATTTTACCACAAATTAAACATAAAAGCTCAGGTGGCTTGGAATATAAGGGTTAACCCTATTCGATAAAAGGAAAAGCCGAAGCATAGGCTTCGGCTGACGCAGTGCATATTAATGCTTAAACATAATCTGTGCGAATGCTATTTGTTAAGAAGGTTCTGCTGTGCGATTTCGATAGCCCGCTTAACCATATTGCCGGCATCTTTGGCACGGATGCCGCCCCAGCCTTCCTTTTGGACTACATCATAAAAGCCAAGCTCTTTCGCAATTTCTTCTTTTAAACCATCTGACATAACGCCCCGTCTTCTGCCCAACATTAACATCCCCTTTCACACTGCGGTATGTATAGTATGTGAAAAAGACCTTTTATTCATTAAGAAAAGCGCAAGTGCCTCAGGAACAAGCCAATAACCGCTTGTTCCTGAGGAGAGGATCCAAAGAAGCCCTTTGAAGCCCTTCCATGGCGCTCACCCCCGGCGACACCTCAAGGGGGCAGGCTGCTGACAGCTTTAAAAATAGGCAAACAAAAAGCAGTAAACAATTTGTTCACCGCCCGCTGTCATATATATTAGCTTAAAGCAACCTGTCCTGATGTGTCTTCATAGAATGTAATTTGAACCGTTTCTGTTAAAACATCTGCATAGCTGTAAGATACCCGTTCAAATGCATTTTCATCCTGATCTAACTCAATCACAAATACTGAAGGATACGTTTCTGCCAGAACCCCTGAGCGTTCAATGGTCTTTCTGCGCCCGCCATTTGCTTTTAGCAGGAGCCTTTTCCCAAGATTTGAATCAAGAGCTTTTTTAATATCTGATAATGTTTTTGCCATTCGGTCCACCTCACTATGTTAAGTATATCACACTGACACATTACTGTCAAACAAAAATATAAATTATAACAGTGTTTAAAAATAAATGTCAATATGTTTTGTTCTACTTTTTCTTCTAATTTTCAACAATTTTAGGATTACCTTAAATGGCAAAGATTATGTATAGTTTTGGAAAGCCTTATGAGACTGCATTTCATTACCTGGGAAATAGTCAAATTTCACATGCGCGAAATTCCTCGAAAAATGCTTAACAAATTCTAATTTTTTGCGGGAAAACATAAAAAAACAAGCCGCTATAATACACAAACGGCCTGCTGATTAGGATTCGTTTAGATCATCGTCATTGTAAGGCATTCCTGTTCTCAGGACTCCCCGGGTTTCAATTCCTCCAAGTCCCTTTTCACCTGTTAATGTATTTCTTAAGATATCCCATAAATTGATTCTTTCCATAAATGGAGTAAGGCTGACTTTCGCAACAATGTATACGGGGTCAAGGGCATGGATATTCACCCTGGAAGGAGAACTGGCAAAGTTTGCGCCAGCATGGATCAGCGATTCGAAATGGGACTGGCATGCTCCGGCAAAAATGACAAGCTGATCAAGGTGGGGTATTTTTTTCCGCGCTTCCCTCACCGCCTGTACAAATTCCCTGGAGTGCCTATAAGCATTGATATCGGATTTCTTTCCCTTTGACTTTGAATAGGCATCATGACCTGTTACAACCAGGATATCAGGCCTGTAATGGTCGATGAGCTGTCCGATTTTCATCGGCATTTCCTTTTCACTGCAATGAATTCCAGTTACGGGTATTCCTATTTTTTCATAGACACTTAAGCATTTCTTTAAATAAGATGGATCACCATCCAGATGAAGCACCCTGCCTGGTATCTGAAAATAATTAAGTGTCTTGCTGTAGCCGTCAGTCACCTCATACTCCTGCTTCTCTCTTAAAAGAGCCAGGTCCTGCCGGATCAGCTGGAAAGACTGTTCCTCAAGCGACCTATACTCCTGCTCAAGCTTCATCCGCTGCGCCTGGTTAATGACGATTAAATCCTCACAGGGAGCATCCGCAACGAGACGGATATCTTCTCCGAATAATATGGCCATTTTTTGGCCGCCCTGTTCTTTAATATCAATCACGCGGAATAAAATATCACAGTGATACGAAATTCTTCCGACGATATCCATCGTATTTATAGTCAATGTCGTCACTCCAATTGCCCGAGGATAAACGCGGGCTTCTTCTGGTCTCTTGTTTGTGATTTATTATTTATGTCATAAATTATGCATTCGTCTATAAACATGTGCGTAGAATTAGAAAAGCGAAAAAGCCTTGCCCGCCCCCGACTCCTCGAGGGGGGCAGGTGCTCGTCCTAAAAGCTATGCTTTTATTCGTATGATGATGAAGCTGACGAGGCATTCCTTGTAGTGCTATCCAGTTATTGGCGTTAAAAATTTGAGGCAAAAAAAAAGCCCGCTGTTTTCAGCAGGGCTTCATTTTTATGAAAAATGCGGCAGCAGGGCATCACTCAAGCGGGCAAATTCTTCAATGGATAGAGTTTCCCCTCTTCTGCCCGGCTCGACATTGGCTTGTTCGAGAGCGGAGAGAATATATTCCTTCTTTTGTTTTCCTCCAGGAAGCTGGCTTGTTAAATTATTCAGCAGAGTCTTGCGCCTTTGTGCAAAGCTTGCTTTTGTCACCTTAAAAAAGAAGGATTCACTTTTAACCGCCACTGCAGGCTCTTTGCGCTTTGTCAGTTTGATGACGGCTGAATCCACATTCGGCTGCGGAACAAAGACCGTCTTCGGCACGATCATGGCCGTTTCAGCCTCTGTATAGTACTGAACAGCAATGGAGAGTGAGCCGTACTCTTTCGTTCCCGGACGGGCTGAAATTCTGTCTGCTACCTCTTTCTGGAGCATACAGACGATTCCTCTGATCGGAAGCTTGTCCTCGAGCAATTTCATGATAATCGGCGTTGTAACATAATACGGAAGGTTGGCGACAACCATAATATCGTTAATGCCTTCAAACTCCTGTTCAATTGCTGTCTTAACATCTGCCTTCAATACATCTTCATTGATGATGGATACATGGGGATATGGCGATAGAGTTTCCTCTAAAATTGGAAGCAGCCGCTGGTCAATTTCAAAAGCAAGTACCTTTTTGCTTCTCCGGGCCAGCTGTTCAGTCAATGCCCCAATTCCAGGGCCTATTTCAATGGCGCCCGATTCTTCCGATAAATCCGCATGATCGACAATTCTCCGGAGAATATTCGTATCGATCAAAAAGTTCTGTCCCAGGCTTTTCTTAAAAGAAAATCCGTACTTATCCAAAATCGCCCGTGTTCTGGCTGGTGTTGCAATATCTTTATGCATTTTGTTCCTCCTCGCGAATAGCTTCGATTGCCTCAGCAAAGTCTCTCTGGCTGATTTGAAACATCATTAAGCGCTTATGAAGCTGCTTGCCGTTTGTGTAGCCGATTTTGAGAAGTCTGCCAAGCTTTTCTCTTCTTTCCTTGGCGCCCTCTCCGCCAATCAGGCCTGCGGTTACCAGATCTTCCTGGGTAATGGTTTCTTCATAGGTTTCCTGCATAACCTGTGCGTCCTGTAATGCCTGACGGATCATTTCAGGCGATGCATGCTCAACGCCTACTCCTCTGCCGTGCTTATGAAGAGCATCCGCTTTTTCTATAAAGGCATGCTTGCATCCGGGTACATCATTGGTGATCGTATTCCGGATTTTTTGACCGGGAAAGTCCGGATCTGTGAATACGATTACCCCTCTGGTCTTCTGGGCAAGCTTTATTTTTTCAATGGTTTCCTGATTAATGGCAGATCCATTGGTTTCAATTGTATCGGCATCCAGGGCTCTTTTGATCGCCGCTGTATCATCCTTGCCTTCTACAACAATAATTTCTTTGATTTTCATACTTCCTCCAGGAAAAATTAAATATAAAAAAATTGAAAAAAACTTGAAACATTTCTGTAATGTAATTCGTCTAAATAGATGTAAGAAGAATATAGTAATAAAGAATAGTTCTTATTATATATGATGCAGCTGAGAAATGAAAAATGTTAATTATTAACCTTCTCTGCATTGAAATAAAAAATGCAGGGGAAGCCCCTGCATCACAAAAATTAGTTCAGTATTTTAATCTTTACGGTTTTTCTTCCCCACTTGTAAGCTTCTGATTTAGAGGAGAAGAATACATCGATTTTGTTTCCACGGATGGCGCCGCCTGTATCTGCTGCAACAGCATAGCCATAACCTTCAACATAGACCTTTGTTCCAAGGGGAATGACACTTGGATCAACCGCTATGACCTTTGCACCCGGATTGGCACGCAGATCCAAGCCAGTAGCAGTTTTGCCTGAGCATCCGCTGCAATTGGCCGTATAGGCTGTTGACGATACATATATTTCTTTTCCGCTTGCCTTGCTGCTTGTTCCGCGGGAAACGACCTGTGTTGCTGCAGCCACCTTTGTTCCGACAGCAACGACTTTATCCTGCTTTTCTTTCACTTGCTTTTCACTGATCAGCTTTCTGGAAACTTCCTTGCCATTCTCCAGGACGACTTCAAATTCTTTCGCCTTAAGGCCTTCTTTTCCAGCATTCATCACCTTTTCAGTGCCTTTAGCCAAGCTATTATCTTTCTTTGTCACAACTGCGAAATTAATTGGTTCTTCCACTACATCGGTGACTTTTTCAACTCGAATGACTTTTATGATGTCATTGGCTTTGACTGTCTCTTCCAACTTTGGTTCAACACGGTCTAAATCATTGATCTTGATTCCCTGCTGTGATAAAAAGTCAGCGACCGTAGTCGAAGTTGACCAAACCTGCTTCTCTTTGCCGCCATGATTAAGCGTTAAAGCGAATGCTTTCTCTACTTGAATTTCAAGGTTGCTTTTAATTTTATCCTCTGGCTTTGGCTGAACCTTATCATGTTCAGTCAGAGTAATATTCTGTTCTTTTAAAACGTCCCCGACCGTCTTTGCAGCCGTCCAAATCGTTTTCTTCTCGTTATCTGTTACAACGTTCACCTGTTTAGCCGGTTCATAGACAATTTCTGTATTGTCCTTAACCTCTGTGTTTACCGAGGGAAACACATAATCTTCTGAGCGAAGTGAAATATCTAGATCATCGAATATATCTTGAATCGTTGATGCATGCGTTTTGATGACTTTCTCTTGGCCATCTATCGTCAGTGCTACTGTTTTCTTTGTCGTTTCATATGCAATGAAACCGCAGGCAGCAGCAAAGACTACTAAACTAGCAGAAAAAATGGCCAATTTCTTTTTACTCAAAGACTTGGATAACAGGTTTTTCATGTTTTGAATCACGATGAAAAACGCCTCCTTTTCTCTCGGAGTGATTATATAGAGTATCTTGCCGACTGTCAACTCTTTCAATTTTCCAGCTTCCGAAAGGCTGGTGAATGCAGGCATCGGGCTATGATTGCCTGAATTCATAGAACTGCACTCTATCTCTATGTATGAAAGACAGCTCCTCTCTATGCATGCCTTCTTGCAAATGCCCCGTTTTCGATGATGCTTGCCTTGGATTTATACTTTTCCACACTCATCTGAAAAATCCTTCTTTTTTTTGATTTAGGGATTTTTACGTCTCTTTTGGTAATCCCTCGTTTTCTGCCGATCAGGCGCTCAGCAACCGGGAGCGATTCCGGAAGTTTCCTCAAACCTTCAGACTGCCGGTTCTCTATCTGTCACGCTCCTCAACTGGCAGCAAACGCCCTCCGCTCGATCGGCAGGGGTGCTAGAACAGCACTTTTTCTAGTAAATGGCAAGCCCTCTCGTAAACGTATTTCCTATTATGCAAAAAAACCAGGAGAAAGGAAAGAGAGACTTATCGACATGGTTATCCTATGAGAAGACAGAGACATGTAGAACTTTTTAGAATCAGAAAAAATTTGGACAAGCTCCCACAGGTTTCGACAAAAAGAGATATCAGTTTATGCCGAATAATTTTTTTGCATTTTCTGTGGTTGCTTGTGCAACTTCCTCTACCGATAGTCCTTTTATTTCAGCTATCTGCTCTGCAACTAGTTTGACATAGCTAGGTTCATTCCGTTTTCCTCTAAATGGATGAGGGGTAAGGTAAGGGCAGTCTGTTTCAATCAATAGCTTTTCAAGCGGAATCACATCGGCTACTTCTTTTGGCTTTTTTGCATTCTTGAATGTCACCGGGCCTCCAAGTGAAATAAAAAAGTTCATATCTACACACTCTTTGGCAATTTCAGGGCTGCCGCTAAAGCAATGCATGATGCCGCCTACTTCTCCCGCTCCTTCTTCCTTAAGGATTTCGACTATATCTGCTGTGGCATCACGGTTATGGATAACGATGGGGAGCTTAACTTTTTTTGCCAGACGGATCTGCTTGCGGAAGACTTCCTGCTGAATATCCTTTGGTGACTTGTCCCAATAATAATCCAGGCCCATTTCTCCCAGGGCAACGACTTTTGGATGGCTGGAAAGCTCTTCGATCCACCGAAGATCATCCTCTGTCATATCGATGGCATCAACCGGATGCCATCCTACACTTGCGTAGATGAAATCGTATTTCTCAGTCAGCTCCATCGCCTTCTCAATCGTTGGACGGTCAAACCCAACGACCACGATGTTGGAAATTCCTTCATCAAGGGCCCTGTCAATCACCTCTTGTAAATCTTCGTTATATTGTTCGGCATTAAGGTGTGCGTGTGTGTCGAAAAACATCAAAAAACTCCTTTTTCTTCATATTATTTTTCTATTACTATTATGTCAGGAATGTAACAAAAATAATGTGTTAGCAGAATGGTTCGAATTTAATAAACTCACTAGAAATTACTTTCTAAGTATAATTTTTCCCAAAAATAAAAAACATAGAAATGCCCACGGTATACGCTTAACACTTCTATGTTTTTATGTTTAACAGAAGAAATCAATAATATTATTTTACCCTTGCACCCAATGGAAGAGATTCAGCGATTGTGGCAAGTGAAAGTTCTCCGTCTTTTCCTCCTGCTAAAATCATTCCTTCTGAAAGCTCACCGCGAAGTTTAACAGGCTTCAAATTTGTGACGCAGATGACTTTTCTGCCGACTAGGTCTTCCGGCTTATAGAATTTGGCAATCCCGGAAACGACTTGGCGCTTTTCATAGCCAAGATCAAGCTGTAATTTTAAGAGCTTATCAGCTTTTTTCACCGGTTCAGCCTGAATGACCTGAGCCACTCTTAAATCGACTTTCATAAAGTCATCGATTGTGATTTCCTCACTATCCGGCTTTTCCTCTGCTTTTGCTTCCGGCTTTGCTTCCTCTTTAGGAGCAGATCCCTGCATTTTGGTTTTAATGAACTCGACTTCTTCATTAATATCCAGGCGAGGGAAAATCGGTTCTCCCTTTAATACCTTTGTGCCTTCAGGGATAAGACCAAATTTTTCAAGGCTTTCCCAAGATGTTAATGCTTCTTCGTTTACATTCAGCTGTGAGAATACTTCTTTTGGCGTACGTGTCAGGAATGGCTGCAGAAGCACCGCGATTCTGCGCAGGGATTCCGCCAGATGGGCCATCACACTCGCAAGATCTTCCCTTTTCTCTTCCTCTTTGGCAAGAGCCCAGGGCTGCGTTTCATCTATATATTTATTCGTTCTGCTGACAAGCTGCCAGACTGCCGAAAGAGCAACAGAGAACTCCATTTTTTCCATTGCTTCCTCATACTTGGAAACCGTCTCACGGTTCATTTGCAGCAGCTGCTGGTCAAACTCTCCGTTTGAATCTTTATATGACGGAATGACACCGTCAAAATATTTATTAACCATCGCAATCGTCCGATTCAAAAGGTTTCCTAAATCATTGGCAAGATCAAAGTTGATTCTTTCCACAAAACCTTCTGGGGTAAACACTCCGTCTGCGCCGAATGGCACTTCGCGAAGCAGGTAATAGCGAAGTGCATCCAGACCATACCGGTCGATAAGGGTAACAGGATCCACTACATTTCCTTTTGATTTGGACATTTTGCCGTCCTTCATCAATAGCCAGCCATGAGCAA
Source organism: Cytobacillus oceanisediminis 2691 (assembly GCF_000294775.2). Classification (GTDB taxonomy): domain Bacteria; phylum Bacillota; class Bacilli; order Bacillales; family Cytobacillaceae; genus Cytobacillus; species Cytobacillus pseudoceanisediminis. The sequence goes on along the minus strand of NZ_CP015506.1, from coordinate 48,304 downwards.
ACACCTTTTTCGGAAGAGGCAGATCCAATGCCATCAGCATGATTGGCCAGTAAATCGTATGGAAGCGCACAATTTCCTTCCCTACCAGGTGCACATCAGCAGGCCAATAGTTCAGATACTTGGAATCATCATCGGTTCCATAGCCAAGCGCTGTGATGTAATTTGATAGTGCGTCGATCCATACATAAACAACATGCTTAGGATTGTTCGGCACTTTCACTCCCCAGTCAAAAGTGGTCCTGGATACCGCCAAATCCTCGAGGCCAGGTTTAATGAAGTTATTGATCATCTCATTCTTGCGGGATTCAGGCTGTATAAAAGATGGATTTTCTTCATAATACTGCAGAAGCCTGTCAGCGTACTTGCTTACCTTAAAGAAATAGGATTCTTCTTTTACTTTATGAACTGGACGTCCGCAGTCAGGGCAGTTTCCATCCACAAGCTGCCGTTCTGTGTAATAAGACTCACATGGCGTACAATACCATCCCTCATATTCACCAAGATAAATATCGCCCTGTTCCACAAGCTGAGCGAAAATTTTTTCTACAATCTGCTTATGTCTGTCTTGAGTAGTACGGATAAAGTCATCATAGGAAATATCAAGCTTCTTCCATAGTTCCTGGATACCGGCGACAATTTCATCTACGTACTGCTGCGGTGTTATTCCTTTTTCTTCTGCCTTCTCCTGAATCTTCTGTCCATGTTCATCCGTTCCCGTCAGGTACATAACGTCAAAGCCGCGCATGCGCTTGTAACGCGCCATCGCATCACCGGCAACAGTTGTATAGGCATGTCCTATATGTAAATTTCCGCTAGGATAATAAATTGGAGTGGTTAAATAAAACGTCTTTAATTTGTCCTCCACAAGATTCCCTCCCTCATTTTAAAAGCGCAAGCGCCTTGCCCACCCCCGACAAGCACAAGACGATCCTCACGGAAAGGCGTTCTTTGCCTTTCTGGGAGGATTGGCTTGTACCTAGAGGGGGTAGGCGCCGGAGCTAGATAGTTATCGAAGTCTAACGTTATACTTTCTTAAATTTTAAAAAATCCCGCCCAATTTGGACGAGAGTATTAATCAGAAAATCGTGCCGTTATTGGGCCTTCTATATCGATATTTTACAAGAAGTTATATTCGTCAGCATAACCTCTTATACCATCAAAATATACCTAAAAACTTGAAATTGTGCAACCAATAGGCAGAAGGGATGGCAGGATTCTTCTTAAAATAAATTTTTTTATTTTCTATCCCTAAAAAAGGAAATTAACTTTCGAATATTATTATAGCAAAAGTATAATAATTGTAGAATTTTGTCGAAATGTCGAAATGAGTCATATTACTGCTTTTTGAGTAGTTCTTTCCCCTTTCTATATTAAACCTTCTTTATTTCTATAAAAACGTTGTTATATCAACGCTTCAATTGGCATCCCAAAATTTTCTATTTTAATTGAAAATAAAGTAATTGACGTATATGGGAATGGCTGGTATTATAAATGTAATAAAGATTTTGTCGAATAATGACGAAACAACATAGATAGAGAAAAATATTATTGGAGATTTGAGAGGAGACTTTTATTATGAAATCCACAGGTATTGTTCGTAAAGTTGATGAGCTTGGCCGTGTAGTTATCCCTATCGAATTAAGACGTACACTTGGAATTGCCGAAAAGGACGCTTTGGAAATCTACGTAGATGACGAAAGAATCATCCTTAAAAAGTACAAGCCAAACATGACTTGCCAAGTTACTGGGGAAGTATCTGATGAAAATATCTCTTTAGCTAACGGCAAATTAATTCTAAGCCGTGACGGTGCTGAACAGCTGTTAAAAGAAATTCAAAACACTTTTGAATTAGCAAAATAAGAATGAAGAAAAGCTTCTCACGCGTGTGAGAAGCTTTTTTTTATTCCTCAATATGATAAGCATGGTAAACATCCCGCTTATTTAATCCCCGGTCTTTTGCCGTTTGCTTAATGGCTTCTTTGCTCGAGAGTCCAGTTTCTTCTATATAATGTCTAACATGATCTTCAACCGGGAGATTCTCCCACCAGGCTGTTTCTTCATCCTGAACAGCCTCGGAAGTTCCTTCAATAATAATCACAAATTCTCCTCTTACCTCGCCGTTCGAAGCCCATTCCATTGCTTCCCCTACAGTTCCCCGGATAAATTCTTCATATCTCTTCGTCAGTTCGCGGCATAACGCGATATTCCTGTTGCCCATAATATCCGACATCAGCGAGAGAGTTTCCTTCAGGCGGTGGGGAGCTTCATATAAGATGATGGTTGCCGAAAGCTTTGAGAGATTCTCCAGCTCCTGCTTCTTAAGTTTCTTCTGCCTGTTCAGGAATCCGTAGAAATAAAAAGGCTGAGTATCAATGCCGGAAGCAATCAGTCCGGTAAGGGCAGCATTCGCACCAGGCAGGGGGACCACTGTCAGCTTTTCTTCAGCCGCCGCCACTACAAGATCGAAGCCCGGATCTGAAATCGCAGGCATTCCTGCATCACTGACAAGGGCAATCTTTGCGCCATTAGCCACTTTCTCAAGCAGCTTCTGTCCGCTTGCCTCCTTATTATGTTCATGATAGCTGATGATGGGTGTGGCGATTTCAAAATGATTGCAGAGCTTCTTCGTATTGCGTGTGTCCTCCGCTGCAATATAGTCAGCTTCCTTCAGGATTCTTACTGCTCGGAAGCTCATATCTTCCAGATTGCCGATCGGAGTCGGGACTAAGTATAAAATTCCCTTTGTTTCTTCATGTTCAAAGCTTTTTTGCTGCCACATATGTACCACCCGTCTCTTTCATTAAAAACTCATCCTTCTTTTTCCTGGACCATTGCTTAAATTCATATTCTGCTCTCATCGCTTCGCCTTTTTCCAAAAAAGGGCGGGAGAAGACCAGCTCCACCGGCCCCCTGCCCCTTGTATACTTGGCCCCTTTTCCTTCATTATGGGCCTTCACCCGTTTTTCAAGATCATTAGTGTATCCTGCATATAAGCTGCCATCACGGCAATGGAGAACATAAAAATAATGGCTATTCTCCATATAAAATCTCTCTCATTTCAGGTGTATATTCATTTTCTTCATTATATACAAATAAAGGAGGCAGGATTTTCAGATCCGGATTACCGTTTTTTACTGCCTCAATTAGCAGGGTGTTCGCTTCTTTTCCGGCCTTCGGGTAGACGAATTGCACCCTTTTTGGCTCGAGCTTATACTTGCGCATGAGCGTGACAATGTCCAGGAACCTTCCCGGCCTGTGTACAAATGCTACCTTGCCGCCCTGTTTCGCAAGACCGCTTGATGCTTTAATCGCATCCTCCAGTGTACAGAGGATTTCATGGCGGGCTATCGCCAAATGTTCATTCTCATTGATTTCTTCCCGGGAAGGAGTAGGGAAATAGGGCGGGTTGCAGGTCACAACATCAAATTTCCCATATCCTAAAACCTGATGTATTTCTTTAATATCCCCGCGAATCATCTCAATCCGGCCTTGAAGCTTATTGTATTCAATGCTTCTGACTGCCATATCATGCAAACGCTCCTGAATCTCGACGCCTGTAATGGCCCCCTTTGTTCGTGTGCTTAAAAAAAGCGGAATCACACCATTTCCGCTGCACAAATCAATGAGATTGCCTTTTTGAATCGGTACATATACAAACCTGGCCAGCAGGACAGCATCCAGTGAAAAAGAAAAAACGGCCGGGCTTTGAATAATTCTCAAATCTTCAGCCAGCAAATAGTCCAGCCGCTCCCCTTCTTTTAAAAAATCCATTCTTGATCCTCCATGCTACTCTGATTCTTTGCCTCTATGGAAAAATAGCCTTCCTATCATCAGGAAGGCTAAAATTTACTTCTTATTCAGGAAAGACAAGCAAAACAGACAGTCTCCCTCTTTTCGAGGGCTGCCGAAATGGAGATTGCAAATGTGAAAGCCTTCCTGATAAAGGCGGGCAAGGTTATCATAGCCTTCTCCAATATCAATCACCTTATCATCATCAGCAGCATCGGCAGACTGCTCTGATTTGCCTTTTTTCGCCGATGTACTTTCCTTTTTCGCTGATATGTCTAAATGACGTCTTAAATGTTCATTTTCCAGCTTTAAAGAGTTATTCTCTTCAAGTATTTCTGCCAAATGCTGCTTTAACTCACCAAGCTGCTGATATAACTCTCCAATTTGGGTTTCCATATTACTCACTGAGTCAAAGATTTCTTTTTTATCCACGACTTCCACCTCTTAATCTGTGGACTGAACTGATACAGCACCTTGTTTTAAAATTTCATCCAATGTATATTCGAGGACGCGCTCCGCTTCTTTTACATCAACCTGAAGAACACGCTCCAATATATTCAAGCCTACCACTTTTCCAGCTCCATCAGGGGTCTGAATCCATTCCCCAAGGTCCGGAAGCTGTTCTTTTGCTGCTTCGTACTCATCATTTTCATACTTCAGGCAGCACATTAAGCGTCCGCACAAACCTGATATTTTCGTTGGGTTCAACGAAAGATTCTGGTCCTTTGCCATTTTGATGGATACTGGATCAAAATCACCAAGGAAGGTGGAACAGCAGAGCATTCTTCCACATGGACCAATTCCGCCCAGCATTTTTGCTTCATCCCTCACACCAATCTGGCGAAGTTCTATCCTTGTCCTGAAGATGGCTGCGAGGTCTTTGACAAGCTCGCGAAAGTCAACCCGGCCATCAGCTGTAAAGTAGAAAATGACCTTATTTCGGTCAAATGTATATTCAACATCGACCAGCTTCATATCAAGCTGATGTGTATGGACCTTTTCACAGCAGACCTCATATGCTTCTTTGGCGGCCTGCTTGTTCTCCTCGACAATCATGCGATCCTTTTGATCTGCAATACGAAGAACCTTTTTTAATGGAAGGACAACATCATGCTCATCGACCTGCTTCGGGGCAATTACCACTTTTCCGTATTCTACGCCTCGGACAGTTTCGACAATGACAAAGTCATCCTTTTGTATTGAGAGATCTCCGGGATCAAAATAATAAATCTTGCCCGCTTTTTTAAAGCGCACTCCTACTACATCATACAAAGGAAGATCCCTCCTGCAATTTTAGCACAAGCTGTTCCATCAACAGCTGCGGATTCATATTTGCCTGTAATTTTCTTTTGGCCTCCAAAACAGCCGTCATCTGTTCCGTCAGACGTTTTGTAGAAGATTGCAGTGCAAACTGCTCTAAACGATTTCTTTCGTTCAGATGGACAACCTGGTCTTGTTTCCCAAGCTGAATATATAGTAAATCTTTAAAAATAAGAAGTAATAGATCCAAGCCGCGATCAATCTGCTCTTTTTCTTTAAAGTGCAAGAACCAATCCTCCTGCAGGGCAACCATCGCCTCTAGCGGATTCTTCTTTACCACTTCATATAATTTTAACACTATTTTTTGCGCTTGTACAAACCAATCATCAGAACTATATTGCAAAGCCTCATCCAAATTATTGGTAATTTGTGCAAGTAATGGTGCCTGGGCAGGATCCACTCCATTATTTTTTAATTGCTGAATCATTTCTGCAGGAGATAATGGTTTAAAAGAAATGGTCTGGCAGCGGGATAGAATAGTAGGAAGCATCTGCTGCGACTGCTCGGTAATAAGCACAGCGGTCGTCTCTGCATGGGGTTCCTCCAGGAATTTAAGCAAACTGTTGGCAGCGTTAACTGTCATTCTATCAGCATGTACAATCACATAAAGCTTGCGCTTAGATTCCACCCCGGTCTTTGAAAACTCTTCCTGCAGGCTTTGAATCTGACTTTTTTTGATAGAAAGCCCGTCCGGCTCAAGGATATGAACATCAGGGTGATTGCCGCTGTTGATCCTCTTACAGTTTGAACATGTTTCACATGGAACATACCCATCAAGCGGTTCAAGACAGAATCGGCTTTTCGCTAAAAGCATGCTTGCTTCCCGCTTTCCCGTTCCTTTCATCCCTTCAAATAAGTAGGCGTGGGCCAGCCGATCCTTCTCTATGCTATTTTTAAACATTTTCAATACAACTGGCTGTATGACCTCCAGCTGTTCCCACGTTTTTCCCACAATGATCACTCACTTACATATATATATTTATTAAAAGCCCCTTAATCTCGCCGACTTTCCCCAGTATATCGATAGATGATTCTTCTTTTTTCATTAGTTCATCCGTCAGCTCTGACAGCTTTTCATCAACCGTCTCTACCACTTTCAGAGAACGGCCCTGTCCATGCTGATTCCAGCTGTGCGATTGCTTCAGCTCCATCCCAAAGTCAACGGCTTCCTTTACAAACCGCTTTACAAGCGTTTTAAATTTGGCTAAATCCTTAAAGGTTCTGGAGCGGGCAAGCCTTTCTCCAGCGGCATCTATATCCTTTAACAGACCCTGAAGCTGAGAAGCCTGCATTTTCTGGTCCTGCTTTTGCACCATTTCGGAAAATTTCACGCCGTTTCCCGCCGCCTGCTTCTGCTCATTGCGGACATTTTCCATCTTGAGCCGAAGTTCCTGATTAATTTTCATACCTAATCCTCCGCAAAGGGCATTAAGCTCCCTTTGAATGTATTAAAAATGGTGGAATTGTTCAACTGGCAGGACAAATACCGTCGCACCGCCAACTTCGACTTCCACAGGGTAAGGCACATAAGAATCAGCATTTCCGCCCATTGGCGATACAGGTGCTACCAGCTGGTCTCTTGCTCTGCAATTTTCCTTAATAATCTGCAGGGCTCTCTCCACACGGATATCCTCTGTCCCAATCATGAACGTTGTATTGCCTGATTTCAAAAATCCGCCCGTGCTGGCCAATTTTGTCGCACGAAAATTATTGTCAACCAACGCATTCATTAGCTTATTGCTGTCCTGATCCTGAATGACTGCCAGAATTAATTTCATAAGCCCATCCCCTTTACAAGTTTTTAATCCGTTTTATCTTACTTTTATTATATCAATTATTTTATCTTCAAGCAGAAATTAAGGGAATACCGGAAAAATTATTTTAAAAACTGACTGGCAAGCTTATAAAAAAGCCTTAAAGAATATGATCTTTAAGGCAAATGTTTATATTATTTCTTTCAGCTTGCTCTCCGCCTGCTGATACACTTCCTCCAATGTTCCCGAAGCATTGATTTTAAAGATGCGCTCCGGGTAAAGCTCCATTAGCTTCAAATAGCCTTCCCGCACTTTGTGATGGAAATCAAGCTTTTCCAGGTCCAGGCGGTTCACTTCCCGTCCTTTATGCTGGTTGATTCGATCCAGCCCGGCCTCCGGTTCAATATCAAAATACAGCGTCAGTTCAGGCATCATGCCTTCGATGGCAAAGCTGTTTATAGAGTATACTTCATCAATGCCAAGGCCCCTTGCATAGCCTTGATAAGCAAGAGAACTATCAATAAACCGATCACATAATATGATATATCCCTTATCCATTGCTGGCTTTACTTTTTCAGCCAGGTGCTGCCTTCTGGCTGCCGCATACAGCAGAGCCTCTGTTCGCGGATCCATCTTTGTATTATTTTTATCGAGTATGACACTTCTGATCTGCTCGGCAATCTCAATTCCGCCAGGCTCTCTTGTCTGAAGAACCTGATAGCCTTCCTTTGCCAGATTGCTTGCCAGCATATCTATAATCGTTGTTTTTCCGGCACCCTCAGGTCCTTCGACCGTAATAAACTTACCTTTTTTCATTTTACTTCCTCCAGCTGCTGATATAGATCCTGATAAACGTTAATGCTGCCTTTTTTTATATTTTCCCCATTTTGAAACCGTGCTCCGGCCTTAATTTGAAATCTTATGCTTGCTATGTCTTCCCCTTCGATGAGTTCACCTGGGAATAAAAGCGGGATGCCTGGCGGATATGGAGTCACCTGCTGTGCACATATTTTACCAACCGCCTCTTCCAGTGCCACCGTTTTAATGGTGCATCGGTCTTGTTCCTTTTGCTCCAGGGCAAGGCCGGAGACAGGCCTTTTACTGAAAGGAATTTTTTCATGTCGGCCTGCCGGGCCAAATGATTTCAGCTCCTCTTCCAAGCATTGAATAACCCGTTCAAATGGATAATCCATATCTTTTTTTAAAAGAGGCAATACAAATAGGACATTATAAGGATCTGCCATTTCCGTAAAGATCCCATGCTTCTCCAGGAGAGCCTGCAGTTCATACCCGCTGAGGGCAGCTGCCGACTGGATGGTCACTTTTAAAGGATCACCGTTTTTATGTTCAAAGTTCAGTACTTTAATTCCTTTTATTTTACTTAGATTCTTTCGGAAGTGCCCCGCCTTTTCAAGCAGCGCTTCCTCATCCTTTCCCGAGAATGAGGCTAAATAGGCCCTTGCCAAATCAAGAGATGCCATAATGGGATAGGAAGGACTGCTTGATTGGAGAATCCCCAGATATTTGGACACTCTTTCTTCCTTTATAAAACGGCTATTAAAATGCAGATAAGCCCCCATCGTCATAGCAGGCAAAGTCTTATGTGCCGATTGTACAACCAGGTCTGCCTGAAGCTGAACGGCCGAAGCGGGAAAACTATCTCCCCCGATCAAATGTGCTCCATGCGCTTCATCCACCAATACTGGAACTCCATGATCATGAGCATACTCAATAATGCTTTCAAGGTTAAACACCATTCCGTAATAATTGGGATAGGTTAAGATTAGCGCTTTTGCTTCCGGATTTTGTCTGATTGCCTCTTTAACGGTCTCTAAAGCTACTCCCCCGGCAACGCCCCACTCTTCATTAAACTCAGGCGCTAAGAAGACAGGCTTAGCCCTAGCCAAAGTAATGCCATTAAGAATGGACTTATGGCAATTCCGCTGAACAAGTACAGTCTCATTTTCCTTTGCGGCTGACATGACCATGGCGAGATTCCCTGAGGTGGATCCGTTAACAAGGAAAAAGCTTTTTGGAACCCCATACAAATCGGCAAGCAGCTTTTGCGCTTTCAAAATGACTCCTTCAGGAGAATGCAAATCATCCAGTCCGCTAAGCTCAGTAGCATCGAGCTTTAAAATATCTTTAAAATAATCTGCTCCCTCACCGCCTGCAAGTTGACCGTTCTTATGTCCCGGCACATGAAAAGATACAGGCTGATGTGAAGCATGTTTTTTTAATTGTTCCCATAATGGAGTCTGTTCGTGATTCATATCTACATCACTTTCCTAAGATTCTTCTCCTATTTTAACAAAACAAGTATGTGCGTGCTATAAAAGAAACATTAGGTCGATATCTGCGCCAGTCCATAAAGGATTAAGGAAATTTATGAAAGAAATCCATTATAGACATACACCCAAATTAGATTTCCATCATACAATATAAATCAAGTAACCTCAAAAAACCCGCCAATGAATATTCGAAAAATTGTATACAATAACATTGATCTGGGCAGAATAAGTGTATGGAGGTGGAGTGATTGGGTTCGCTATTAGCAAAAAAACATGCAGGGGAAGAATGTGTCATATGCGAGCAGGCAAAAACCAGGGGAATACATCTATACACTTCTTTTATCTGCACAGATTGTGAAAAAGATTTAGTCACCACGGATACAAGCAATCCAAAATATAATTATTACTTAAAGAAACTGCGGAAAATAACCATGCCGGAGATATTTTCTTGAAATGTAAGCCCTTTGATAGGGGCTTTTTATTTTTTTGCCGGTTTGTTGGGCCGCTGAGTTATTAATCTCAGTGTTATCTGACATGAATTGGATTTATGTAACAGGTTTTTGATTTTACCTAGCAGGTATCCGATTTTATCTCGCATGTTTTATGTATATTTCACATTTGGCACAGTCATCTTTGCTGAAAACAGATTTGACTTTTAAAACAGACGGCGGAATAAAGAGTGGCGCATTTTTTTAGCTGAAGTGACGCATATATGCATTTATCATAAAAAGAAGAGTAAGAAGATATTTGGATTCAATAAATCATCCACATACAAAAAAAGAACACCCATCAGGTGCTCTTTCATATGCCCGGCAGCGTCCTACTCTCACAAGGGGACAGCCCCTAACTACCATCGGCGCTGAGAAGCTTAACTTCCGTGTTCGGTATGGGAACGGGTGTGACCTTCTCGCTATCGCCACCGGACTATTTGGCTGAAGAAACTTCGTTCCCTCAAAACTAGATAATGCATGAAGAAGCATTTGCCGAGTATTCACCAATGACTTGTCTAGCTTCGGCTCCTAACTTCTCGGCTGTTTCGATCCGTCCCTCCAAATCCCAAAACCAGGATTTGAATGGCCGGCTCTCCAACGTCTCTCAAAGTTGAACAGTCGCCTCCGCTTTTCGTTTTGGTTAAGTCCTCGATCGATTAGTATCAGTCAGCTCCACATGTCGCCACGCTTCCACCTCTGACCTATCAACCTGATCATCTTTCAGGGATCTTACTAGCTTGACGCTATGGGAAATCTCATCTCGAGGGGGGCTTCATGCTTAGATGCTTTCAGCACTTATCCCTTCCGCACATAGCTACCCAGCGATGCCTTTGGCAAGACAACTGGTACACCAGCGGTGCGTCCATCCCGGTCCTCTCGTACTAAGGACAGCTCCTCTCAAATTTCCTGCGCCCACGACGGATAGGGACCGAACTGTCTCACGACGTTCTGAACCCAGCTCGCGTACCGCTTTAATGGGCGAACAGCCCAACCCTTGGGACCGACTACAGCCCCAGGATGCGATGAGCCGACATCGAGGTGCCAAACCTCCCCGTCGATGTGGACTCTTGGGGGAGATAAGCCTGTTATCCCCGGGGTAGCTTTTATCCGTTGAGCGATGGCCCTTCCATGCGGAACCACCGGATCACTAAGCCCGACT